>JAIVJV010000001.1 GCA_020199835.1 Acidobacteriota bacterium
CGAAAAAGCAGTAACAGAGCAACGCAGGCGCTGCGGCGTCGCGGTCGAAGTCTGTCCTACAGATCTCTTGACAGCGAACACCGCTTCATAGATGGGCTGAAATTGGTGAACGCCTTCGGCGTTTCAATCGGGAGAGCCGAACGCTGCGGCGTTCCAATCTCATTTTAAGACTGTCGGAGCAAACGCTAAAACGAAAGTCGGGATGTGGCATTTGGAACACCGGAGTTACGTTGACAGTGTTTAGTGCCACAGGCTAATCTGTTGCCCCGTGAATCACACGGGCGACATTCCTCAAAACAACTCCCAACATAAGACAGTCGCCATCATTCCCGCGCGTTACGGTTCTACTCGTCTGCCCGGAAAAGCGTTGATCGAGATCGCGGGAAAGCCGATGGTCTGCTGGGTTGCGGAACGCGCGCTCGCGGCGCGCAACGTCGATCGGGTGATCGTTGCGACCGACAGCGAACGGATCGTTGACGCGGTTCGCGCGCGCGGGATCGAAGCGATGTTGACGAGCAGCGAACACGCGAGTGGCACGGATCGCGTCGCTGAAGTCGCGGCCGCGCTTCCCGACGCGGAAATCATTGTCAACGTGCAGGGTGATGAGCCTATGATCTCGCCCCAGACGATCGAAAAAGCGGTGGAGGTGATGAGTGCGGAACTTCGCAAACCAAGCGGCGCGGGGATTGTCACGACGTGGGAGCCGATCGAATCAGTCGCCGATTTGCTCGATCCGGATCTGGTGAAAGTCGTCGTTGACGCTGACGACAACGCGGTCTATTTCTCGCGTTCACCGATACCTTATCCGCGCGACGCAGTGAAGCGACACGGCTCGCCCGACATCGCCCTGGCAGAAGAGCCCGAGTTGTTGAAACTTTTTCGCAAGCACACCGGATTATATGTGTATCGACGCGAGGTGTTGCTCGAGTTCACGCGTTGGCCGCAAACGGAACTCGAACAGATCGAAGCCCTCGAACAATTGCGCGCACTCGCGCATGGCGTCAAGATAAAGGTGATCGAGGCGTGTAGTACGTCGATTGGAGTAGACACGTTGGTGGACCTGCAAAAAGTGGAAGCGGAGTTGAGCGCATGAACGACTGGATAGGACTGGCAATAATCGGGTTTTTGGTTCTGTGTGGTTTGTTTGGCCTCTCGCGACTCAGCAAGCCTTACGACGTTTCGGCCGAGGAGTTTGAGCGTCGCGCGCAGGAAGGACCAGGACTACTCGGCGCGGGCCTGGTCGGTATCCAAAAAGCGCTCGATCCCTCAAAGGAAAAGGCAGTTGAAGTACTCGAGGATTTGAAGCAGGGTCGTTACGATGGTGAACAAGGTTCGGGTGAACCGCCGGAAGCTGGAAGCGGTTCGGACGAGGAATACGGGTCAGCAGCTAACGAAGACAAAAACTCCGAACGGGAAAAACCAAATGCCTAAATACATCTTCGTCACGGGTGGGGTCGTTTCAAGTCTGGGCAAAGGCCTCGCGGCTTCTTCGATCGGCTGTTTGCTCGAGCGTCGCGGTCTGCGCGTAGCGCTCATCAAACTCGATCCTTACATCAACGTCGATCCCGGCACGATGTCACCTTTCCAGCACGGCGAGGTTTTTGTCACCGACGACGGCGCCGAAACAGATCTCGACCTGGGCCATTACGAACGCTTCACTCATGCGCATCTTTCGCAAGCCAACAACTGGACCACCGGACGCATTTATCTTTCAGTTATCGAAAAGGAACGCCGCGGCGACTATCTCGGCAAGACGATCCAGGTCATCCCGCACATCACCAACGAGATCAAAGACGCCGTGCGGAAGGTGTCGGAAAAGGACCAGCCTGACGTAGTGATCGTTGAGATCGGCGGTACGGTCGGCGACATCGAGTCGCTGCCGTTTCTGGAAGCGATTCGCCAGATGGGAAACGAAGAAGGCGCGGGCAACGCGTTGTTTATTCACGTCACGCTGGTGCCGTACATCGCCGCAGCAGGCGAACTGAAAACAAAACCGACGCAACACTCCGTGCGCGACCTGCGGGAGATCGGTATCGCGCCTGACATCCTGTTGTGTCGTTCGGAGAAACCATTGTCACGCGAATTGCGCGGCAAGATCGCGCTGTTCTGTAACGTGAAGGAGTCGGCCGTGATCAGCGCACAGGACGTCGATACGATTTACGACGTGCCGCTCGCGTTTCACGAACAAGGTCTCGACGATCTGATCGTGATGCAACTCGGTTTGCACGGCCAGGCGCCCATAGCCGATCTCGCCGAGTGGCGCGAACTCGTGGCGACGATTCGCGATCCTTCCGGCGGTGACGCTTCGATCGCCATCGTCGGCAAGTACGTCGAGCTCGAAGACTCGTACAAATCGCTCCGCGAAGCGTTGACGCACGGTGGCGTGGCCAACAATCTGCGCGTTGACGTGAAGTGGATCGAGTCGGAAGAGTTGATGGACGACGATTACGAAGATCGTCTGCGCGACTTCGACGCGATTCTCGTTCCCGGCGGTTTTGGTAAACGTGGTGTCGCGGGAATGATTCGCGCGATCTGTTACGCGCGCAAGTCGAAGACACCGTATTTCGGTATTTGTCTCGGCATGCAGACCGCGTGTCTCGAGTTCGCGCGCAACGTTTGTGAATTGAAAGACGCCGACTCGACAGAGTTCGACGCCGACACGCCGCACCCGATCATCTTCAAGTTGCGCGATCTGGTTAATGTCGAAGAGTTAGGCGGCACAATGCGACTCGGCGCGTGGCTGTGCCGGCTCGCGCCCGGTTCACTCGTGCGCCACATCTACGGCGGCGTGGAGGAGATCAGCGAGCGTCATCGCCATCGTTACGAGTTTAATCCCGAATACCGGCAGCGGCTTGAACGCGACGGACTCGTATTCAGCGGCGTGTCGCCCGACGGAAAGTTTGTGGAGATGATCGAACTGCCGCGCGAAGTGCATCCGTGGTTTGTCGGTTGCCAGTTTCATCCTGAATACAAATCAAAACCGCTCAATGCCCACCCGTTGTTTGCGTCGTTCGTTCGCGCTGCCTACGAAAATCGTTTGCAGTCAGAGACCTCGATGGAGAAGAATGGCGAGGTCGACCTGGTGATGCACGAGCGTGTAAGCGTCACCAGCGGTGATTGATTGCAAAATAACGATCCACTCACAAATCAAACTCTCGACGAAAAATACTATCTCGAAGAACGTCTCGGCGAAGGCGGTATGGGTACCGTCTATCGGGCGCGCCATCTATTGATGGACCGTCCGGTGGCGATCAAAGTGCTGCATCCGCGGTTTGTCGAAAACGAAGCGGCGCGTATGCGGTTTCAGCTCGAAGCGCGCGCAGCGGTGCGTTTGCATCACGTGAACGCTGTCTCGGTGACGGACTTCGGCCAGACTCCCGATGGTCTGGTTTACATCGTCATGGAGTTGATCAGGGGTTACACGCTGCGCGAGATTCTCGGCAAAGAAGCCCCGCTCGAAACCGCGCGTGCGATTTCGATCATGCTGCAAGCATCGGCCGCGGTTGCCGCCGCGCACGAAGCAGGAATCATTCATCGCGATCTGAAGCCTTCGAACATTTTGGTGACGAAGAGTGCCGATGCGCCGGCGATGGTGAAAGTGCTCGACTTCGGAATCGCGAAACTAGCCGCCGACACGCTCGATGGTGAAGACGCAAGCGCGACGACGCTGCCGGGAACTCCGATCGGCACGCCGCGTTACATGTCTCCCGAACAACACGAAGGCCGCGAAATCACACCTGCAACGGACGTCTACAGTCTGGGAATAATTCTTTACGAGATGTTGACCGGCATGGCGCCGTTCACCGGAACTTCAGTGGTCGAGATCGCGATGAAACACGCGAACGATCCGCCACGTGCGCCGCGCGAGATCGTGGCGGCGATTCCTGAAGACGTTGAGCGCGTTGTGTTGCATGCGTTGGAGAAACAGCCCGAAGCGCGGCCGGCGAACGCCGCGGAAGTTCGCCAGGAACTACTCGAGACTGCGGAACGGCTTGGGCTGGAACATCAGGCGATCACGAGTGCGCCTAATATCAAAGCGCTGCGCGGTGCGGGGTTGGAATCGCCGTCGGGACGCCTGGTGGTGGACATCTCGAAGTTGAGAGAAACAAGGGCCACGGATAAGACGGATAAAAATGGATGACGTATACTCAGTGGTGTGATGAGCAGCGTTAAAGCATTTAGTGTCGGGAAGGCTACGTTTGGCGACGGGCGGCTCACGGTTATTGCTGGGCCATGTGTCATCGAGACGCCCGAGCACACGATGATGATGGCGCGCGAGTGTCAGCAACGCGCGCAGGCGGCCGGTCTCGATTTTGTTTTCAAGTCGTCGTTTGATAAAGCGAACCGTTCTTCGATTCGCAGTTTTCGTGGACTCGGAATGGAACCGGGGTTGGAAACGCTGCAACGGATCAAGGAAGAGCTCGGCGTTCCGGTGTTGACGGACGTGCATGACGTTTCGCAGGTTGAGCCGGTGGCGCAGGTCGCGGACGTGCTGCAAATCCCGGCTTTTCTTTGCCGGCAAACGGATCTGCTCGTGGCGGCTGCGAAGTCGGGCAGGGCAGTCAACGTTAAAAAGGGACAGTTTCTGGCGCCGCAGGACGCGCGAAACATCGTCGATAAGGTTCGTGAAGTTGGTTGTGAAAAGCTGTTGTTGACGGAGCGCGGCGCGAGTTTTGGATACAACAATCTCGTCGTGGATATGCGTTCGCTGCCGATTATGCGCGGCTTTGGCGTGCCGGTCGTCTTTGACGTGACGCATTCGCTGCAACTGCCCGGGGGGCTAGGACATGCAACCGGGGGTCAAGCGGAATACATCGAACCCCTCGCGCGCGCGGGTGTAGCTTGCGGAGTGGACGCCGTGTTCATGGAAGTTCACGATTGCCCGGAAAAAGCGCTGTCAGACGGCCCAAACGCCTTGCCGTTGGCTCGTCTCGAGGCGCTGCTGTTCATGATTCGCGACATCCACGAGCTGGTGCGAAACGCGACGCGAGATTAATCCACATAAGTTTCTCTTCATTATGAAAACGTTTCTTTCGCTGATCTTTATGCTGTGCGTCTGCGCGCCCGCGGCTGCGCAAACTGCATCGGTCGTCTGGCAGGTTAACTCGTTTGACGTTGCCGCTAACGTGCAACAAGCGGAGCGCACGCTCAACGCCGTCGCTACGCTTAATGCGACGAACGTCGGCGGCAGTGCGGGCCGAACACTCACCGTGCGTTTGAACTCCAAAGCGAGCGTGAAGTCGGTGGCTGTGGCTGGAGCAGCAGCGACGTTTCGTCCAAGTACGGAGCCGCGCGGAGACTTACAGAAGATCGAGATCTCCTTACCGGCTGCAGTTGCGCCCAATGGTTCGACGTCAGTGACGGTGACTTATGCGCTACCTGTTGAGAGCAACACCGGTCTCTCCGCGATCAGTCCGATCGGGACGCAGTTTCTGCCGCTCGCGTTTTGGTATCCCATGCCCAACACGCCTTACACCGTGCGGGGAGCAGACACCGCGCCGTTTCGTCTGTCGGTGAACTTGCCGAACGTGATCTCGTCCGGCGTTGAAAAGAATGCGTCCGGTGGATCGATCGCGTTCGAGCAGACGCTCCATAGCCAACCGTTTTTTGTTCAGGGCGACTGGGACAAGGTTGAGGGCGCTGCGGACGGCAAAGGCGTCGTCGTGCTGATGGAAAAAGGCATGGGCGCGGAGGAGCGCAAGCGTGCGGAATCGTTGATCGCCTTCACGAGCGCTGCGCGTGCGTTCTATGCGGGAACGTTTGGACCGGCGCCCGATGTCCCCGTGCGTTTGGTGGCGGTGCGGCGTGGTGTTGGTTTCAGCGATGGCGGCACGGTATTGATTGATGCTGACACGTTGCGCTTGCCGAAGATCGATGGGGCGACTGCGCTTTCGGTGGCGGAGACTGTGGCGCGCTTGTGGATCAGTGGCCAGACGCCGGTACGTGGTGAGGGAAGTGGCGTCTTGCGCGATGGGCTCGTACGTTTTCTGGCGACGCAGTTTTTGGAGAAGCAGTTTGGGAAAGACGCGGTGCAGTCTGAGTTGTATCGCGAGCGCATCGCGTATGCGGCGGTGGCCCAACGCGATGGACCACTCGCGCGTGCGAGCCAGTTGGACAGTACTTATTTCGGATCGGTGCCGAACCGTGGCGCGATGTTCTGGCGGTTGGTGGATCGTAAGCTGGGCCACGCCGTGTTTGTAGAAGTCTTGAAGGGCGCGCTCCAGGCGGGGAAGACCGAGCAGGCGGGGTTGACGTTGGCTGGTTTCCGCCAGGCGCTGGTCGCGCGTGGTGGCGAAAGCTTGAAGAGCCTGGTGGACCAGCAGCTCGATCAGGTTATCGATACCGATCTGATGGTGGGTTTGCCGCAGCAGCGGCAAGCGGATTGGGTTTCGGCGTTGCGTAACCTCGGATCGATCGACGTCAACGTGACCGTCGCGGCGACGACCGATCGGGGTGAAGTCGTAACGGCGGAAGCGACAGTGCCGGCGAAAGGTTTTGGCGAAGCAGTGTTCAAGACGCCCGCGAAGATCGTGCGAGTGGAGGTCGATCCGGAGAAGTTTTATCCGCAGATGGATTACGGCAACGATATGATGCCGCGCGCCAAAGATTTGCCTGATGCTTTGAACGAAGCGACGTTGCAGTTGGGCGGGCAGGACTTCGTCAAAGCTGAAGCCACGGCGCGCGCAATGCTGAACTCGGCGCCACGTTTTCAGGAAGCGCGTATTTTGCTTGCGCGAGCGTTGCTCGGTCAGAACAAACTTGACGAGGCCGAGAAGCTGTTTCGTTCCGCGCTCGAGGAAGGGTTGCCGTTTACGTCGACGCTCGCGTGGGCCAACATCGGTCTGGGCGAGATTGCGATGAAACGAAATCAGGCGGCCGAAGCCGCGAAGCGTTTTAACGACGCGGTGATTGCGAGTCGTGATTATCCGTCGTCGTTGGCAGCGCGGTTGGCCCGGATTCGCGCGGAAGCGGCGGCGAACAATGCGCCCGCTGTGGATCCGGCGGTGCAGGCGTTTGTGACGCAGCTTTCGCAGGCAGTAGTGAGTAACAAGAAAGCCGAGCTCGAGTCGAAGATTGTTTCCGGTGAGTTGGTGAAGTTCGTGAATGCCAGCATCGGCACGGAAGCGTGGGAAACGAAGGTGGTGCGCACCGAGCAACTGAACGCTGATTTGATTGCGGCTGACGTGCAGATTCGTTTGAACAAGCTGGGTACAGTGGGATCGGGTACGGCGGTGCTGATGCTCGCGCGAACGCCGAGTGGTTTGAAGTTGTCGGGCATCGACTTGTTTGAGGTTCGTTAATCTGTGGCCACAAACGATTCCGAAGTGCAGTCACGTGCGGCGCGCATCAAGCTCTTTTTGATGGACTGCGACGGCGTGTTGACCAACGCGCGGATTTGGATCCTTGAGAATAACGACGACCAGAAGATGTTTCACACCCGCGACGGACTCGGGCTTGAGCTACTTCATCGAGCGGGGCTGCAATCGGGAATCATCTCCGGCCGTGTGTCGTCTGCCGTAACAAGGCGCGCTGATCGTTTAGGGATGAGGTTTGTGCGTCAGGGTTGTGAAGACAAGGAGCAGGCGTTTGCCGAAATTGTAGCGGAAGCGGGAGTGACGAACGCGGAAGTCGCGTTCGCAGGCGATGATCTCAACGACATACCGTTGATGCTGCAATCAGGTCTCGCTATTGCGGTGGCGGACGCGGCGCGCGAAACACGCGAACACGCACACTACGTCACCACCGCACGTGGCGGCGACGGAGCGGTGCGAGAAGCAGTCGAGTTGATCCTCAAAGCGCAGGGACGTTGGGACGAAGTGCTGCGTCGTTACCTGCGCTGACGCCGTTCACTTGCGCTGGCGGTGTTCAACTCGCCGGACTTTGTGATATTAATTTGTCCCCCATTACTTGAGCGGGTGTGGCGTAACGGTAGCGCATCGGCTTCCCAAGCCGAGGGTTGCGGGTTCGAATCCCGTCGCCCGCTCCAATTCCTCTGGTAAACTTCCACTTTTTGCAACGTAGCCGTGCGTCTCCACGTTGCGGCGAAGTTTGTATGCAAAAGAGAACTATGAACAACACCGACCGCACTTCGCCACAACGCGAGTTACTGAACGACGAACGCAGGCAACTACTCGATCAACTCGACGAGTCGCTGGAGACACCACTAGTGGTGCTCGGCTTCATCTGGCTCGCGATGTTCGTGTACGAATTATTGTGGGGCGAAGGCGATCTCCTTAACGCGGCGAATACCGTCATCTGGATCGTTTTCATCGGCGACTTTGTGCTCAAATTTACGATCGCGCCGGATAAATCTGATTACCTTAAAGCAAACTGGCTAACGGTTATCGCACTCGCAGTCCCCGCGCTGCGCGTTTTCCGGATCTTTCGCGTGGTGCGCGTGCTCCGTGCGGCACGCGCCGCTCGTAGCTTGCGGCTCGTCCGCGTAGCCGGTTCTTTGAATCGCGGAATGCGTGCGCTCAAGAACGCTATGAGAAGGCGTGGCGCCGGTTACCTGATCGCGCTTACCGTCGTTGTCACGCTCATCGGAGCCGCCGGGATGTACGCCTTCGAGAACGAGCAGCCCAATTCGCCGCTACGCGACTACGGGTCGGCGCTGTGGTGGACTGCGATGGTGATGACGACGATGGGCAGCGACTATTTTCCACGCACTGCGGAAGGACGTGTGCTCTGTGTGGCTTTAGCCGTCTTCGCTTTTGCTGTCTTCGGTTATGTAACGGCGATGCTCGCGACGTTCTTTATCGGGCGCGACGCTGCGAACGAGGAGGCTGAAGTTGCCGGAGCCGAACAGATCAATGTACTACGCGATGAGATCGCGGCGTTGCGCGCGGAGGTACGTGCATTAACATCGATGCTCAATGACAACGTAGGCCATGTGGGATGGAAAAATTCTAACCTGACTGAATGAGGATAAACACAGTGAGAAAAGTAGTCTGTTTGGCAATCGTAACCGTGACACTTCTTTGCGCTTATGATGCAAGAGCGCAGGTGAAAAAGATTGAAATGCACATCGGGGGCTATCTCTGCGGCAATTGAGTGTACAACATTCAGAAGGCCGTGAGCCGTCTCGATTACGCACCAAAACTGAAAGAGATTGAAGTAACGGACATTAAAAAGGGGTTAGGTGTGTTTACACCTAAACCGGACAAACCCGTGTCGTTCGCGGCCTTGAAGGAAACGTTGAAGAAGGCGGGTTATACGCTTGACGCAGCCCACCTAACGGTTGCGGGAGTGTTAGCAAAAGATGAGAAAGGATGGTCCATCGTTGTTCAACCTTCAGGACAACACTTTGCGCTGCAAGGTCCTAACGTCGATCAAGTAGTAGCGGGTGCCAGTGCCGGCGCGAGTGTTGAGATCACAGGTGATTGGAAAACGATCGGAACGGGCAAGAGCGCACATGAAGCGATCTCGCCGATGGTCAAGACTGCTGCGAGACAGCGTGGTTATCGTCAGGCGTCATTCGGTGTGTTCGCGACCGTGAGCTACTCCCAGCCGTCTGCTGAAGAAGCCGGAGATCCGCTGACAAATCATCATGCAAGACCGCTTGCTCCGATTCGAGTCACCTCACCGGGACTGACTGTTTACAAGGGAGGCGCTGTTACTCCGCGTCTTTATCTGATCAAGCAGCATCTGGGTGATTTGGAAGTGACTCGTCAGATGATGGACGTTAGCGTTTCCTACACACCCTCGCCGCGACTTCAGTTGGAACTCGAAATCCCGTTTGCGCGCACTGCTTTCGACAACGACACTTCTTCCGGTTCCGGATTTGGTTTAGGGAACATTACAGCCTGGGCCAAGTATCGCTTCTTCCGGACAGTCAAGACGTACGGAGACAGGCAAGCAGCGCTTCGCGTCGGACTTGAAATGCCCACGGGCAAAAAGTCTGCTCCCACCCAGGCACAACTCAATGTACCCGAGTTCGTGAGGCAGCAACTGACACCAATCAACGGCGGATTAGCTCCGCACGTTGATCTCGCGTTTTCTCAGGCGGGAGGTCGATTCATCTTCGGCGGGAATGCGGAGGTCATCGTTCGCGCTGAACGCGACGGCTTTCGCATGGGCCACGAGCAGCGTGTCAGTACGGATCTCGAATACGTACTTCCCAGGGATGATCGCAAACCGGGTGGAGAGTTATTTCTGATCCTCGAAACAACGTTCATTCATCGCGGAACAGGTCGTGTCAACGGACAAGCAGTGGAGGGAAGTCGTTCTACAGAATTTTACCTGTCGCCGGGACTTCAATATGCATCAAAGCCTAGGTTCGTGATCGAAGGAAGTTATCAATTCCCCGTTGTCCGCAACACCGGCCCCATCGTGCTGCGGACCGACAGCAATATCCTGCTTGGCGTGAGGTACCTGTTCTAGTGCCAAAAATGAGGGGCGTCACGGTCACTTTGTTGCTCTTGCTAATCTCCGGATTCGCAACGGCGCAGACGACGCGAGCTCCGAACCTCGATCTGCGTGATATCAACGGCCGTGCATTTCGGTTGTCTGATTACAGAGGTAAGGTTGTGCTGCTTAACTTCTGGGCCACATGGTGTCCACCGTGCCGCGCGGAGATTCCCGAACTTATCAAATGGCAAAGAACATACCGTCAAAGATTGCAGGTTATCGGTGTAACTTACCCACCACAAACGCTCACAGAAGTGCGCCGCTTCGTTTCAGAAGCAAAGGTGAATTATCCGGTTGCGCTTGGAACGAAACAAATGACGTCGCGCTTTACCCAGAGCGAAGCACTACCGATCACGATTGTCATTGGTAAGGATGGACGAATTCGGGATATTATCGAGGGCATCCTGTTACCGGAGGAGTTTGAGCAGAAGATCAGACCGCTGCTCAAATAAGTGTTATACCTCGCTGTTACTCAAAATCCGTTTTTCTTAGGAGAGCTTGAAAATGAAAAGTAAACGAGTTGGTTTAGCTATCGCTGCGTTTCTGATGATCGCTTTGACGTCTGTGGGCGCATTGGCGGTTACCAAGAAAGCTACTATTCGCGTTGAAGGAATGAAGTGCGCGAAGTGCTCGGGTTCGGTGGAGAAGGCGTTGAAAGCCACGGCCGGCGTGGAGAAGGTTGACATTAATTTAGAGAAAAAAGAAGCCGTAGTTGAATATGACGACGAGAAGGTTACGGAAGCCAAGCTTCGCGAAGTCATCAACGGCACTGGCTTCAAAGTAGTAGAAGAGAAGCCGGATTCGCAATAAGGACTAAGTCGCGCCGTCTGATGATCGGCGAAGATTCTGGACACGCCGAGCGCCGGGTACCTCGTTGGCTACGAGGACCCGGCGTACTCAGCCGCGCTACCGTAAGTTGGATTTCTACTTTTCGCGAAGGGCGATGCTTAGCGTATCGATCCCTTGCGTCGCGCCCAACCAGCAATCCCAAGTAGGCCCGTTCCTAAGAGCACCATCGTTGCGGGCTCTGGTATTTCGCCCGGGACTTGAGAGGCAGGGCCTATCCGCACCTGTCTCAGATCCTGTATGGCCACACCAGGACCGACGGTAACACTAAAAATTTGCTGACCACTGATTGCCGCTACGCCGAAGAAGTTCGAACCGTTGGCGAGCGAAAACTGCGTCTGCGTTATGTTGCCGTTAATTTCGAGCGTCGTGATCGTCACTGTGCCCGTGTTTCCCTGGACATTGTTCAGATTGAACGCGAGCGAGGTGAACGCCTGACCATTTCCGAGTGAAATGGTGAAGCCACCAGTTCCGATTGCCGCGCCATTCATGCCGGTAAATATGGCTTGACCATTTGCTTCCGCAACACTGAGTTGAGTTGCGGTCAAAGACGTTACATTGACTTGAGTGTCCGTCTGATTCGTGAACCCCGACACGGTAGTGCCGGTGGCGGCGCCGGGTGTCAGTACGTTCTCCTGCGTCAGACCATTCGCGTTGGAAAAGCTGCTGAAAGCACCGAAGTTTGTGAATGTGAAAGTGTCAGCGCGAGCTGAGGTGGAAATGAGTGTTATCAGCAGAGCTACTGACAACCCTACAAACAGTTTTCTAGTGGACATAACAATTCCCTGGATCGAGCTTATTTAATTGCTTGTAGGAGAGTGTCCGGCGTTGCAAGGGGCCCAGGACGTATCACGATGTTCGGGTGTGCCGTGATCAGGTTTAACAACCCCCGTCGCACCCTGGACTCGATTTTGCAGGCTTAGTTTAGGGAGCGTGCGTAGAACCGTCGGTACGTTATCGAACATTAGTTGTGCTAAGGATGTGTTTTTCGTCCCTGGCCTCCCGGGTTTCGCGCTTTCTGCCATGGCACCACGTTTGCGCGGGGGAATGTTCTGGTAGAAAAATCGTTTGGTTTCATTGCATGAGGAGGTTCTAAGATGCGCAAGGATTTGTTAGCGGCATTTTGTACGCTGTGTTTGTTTGCAACGGCTGATGCGGCTGCCGCTCAGGAAAATAAAAAACCTGAGAACAAAGACAAAAATGCAGCGGAAAAAACCGCTGATAAAGCGAAAGAAGCGGGTCAGGAGGTCACTGAGAAAGCCGGCGACGTTAAGGACAAGACGGTAAAGGGCGCTAAGAAGGCGGGTGAAAAGACAAAAGACGTCGCGGGAGACGCCGCTGATAAAGCGGGAGACGTAAAGGACGCGACCGTAAAGGGCGCCAAGAAGGCGGGCGAGAAGACAAAAGACGTCGCGGGGGACGCTGCTGACAAAGCCGGCGACGTCAAGGACACGACCGTAAAGGGTGCCAAGAAGGCGGGCGAGAAGACAAAAGACGTCGCGGGAGACGCTGCTGATAAAGCGGAAGACGTCACGGACAAGACCGTCGACACCACCAAGAAGGGCGTGAACGCAGTTGGTGACGCGGCGGGAGACGTAAAGGACAAGACGGTTGACACGACGAAGAAGGCTGTAAATGCAGCCGGGGACAAAGCCGAAGACGTAGGGGACACCACGGCTAAGGGCGTCAAGGTAGCCACAGAGGGAGCTAAAAAGATAGGTAGCGAGGCTGCGGACAAGGCCGGTGACGTCAAGGACAAAGGCGTGGAGGGCGCGAAGAAATCGGGCAACTGGTTAACCCGCGCGTTTAAGAAGATCTTCTAGGTGCGGCTGGTTGGTGCCTTTAGAACGAAGCGGGCGCTCGTGTTCTACGATTGACGCGTTCTGTAGTGAGGCTGTGCCTGACTCAGCGGGATGTGCTCGAACGGTTTGCACATCCCGCTTGCGTTCCTTGCTATGGCGTTACTCTGACCTCAACTCACGCGCTTTTCTTCAAACAGCCTCGGGCACACCGTTGATTTCTCCAATCGCCTGATCAATTTGCTCTTCGCCACCAAGTAACACCAGCACGTCTTCAGCCTGAATTCGAGTTTCAGGTCCGGGATTGATCTCCGTATGACCGTCGCGAGTAATTGCGATAATCGTCACACCCGTCTTCTTCCTTAATTTTAATTCCCCTATAGTCTTCCCAACCGCCGTTGAATCGGGTTCGACGGACAGCGTTTCGGTGGCGGCGGATTTAAGCGCGTCGGAGATCTCACCGATGTCCACGACCGGCAGCGATGGCATGCGCAGAAGGTTATAGCCTTCGTTCCTGATCGCTGCGATCTGACGTTGAATAACGTGACGGCCGATGCCGAACTCTCTGAGCACGCGTGAGAAGATCTCGATGCTGGTCTCAAACTCTTCGGGGATTACTTCATCGGCCCCGAGTTCCCGCAGTTCTGTTATTTCCGCCATGTAGCGTGTGCGAACGATGATATGAATATCAGGATTCATCTGACGGGCGAGAAAAACCGTGTGGCGTGTTGCTACGGGATCTGAGATTGCCAGCACGATGATCCGGGCCTGTTCCAGCCCGATATGATGCAGGACTTCCTTGCGCGTCGCGTCGCCGTAGACAATCCGCTCTCCCCGTTCGTTCGCTTCGCGAACTGCTTCGGCATTCAATTCCATTACCAGGTACGGAACGCCCGTTCGGCGAAGCACTCTGGCCAGATTCCGGCCGTTCAAACCATAGCCGATGATGATGACATGTCCCCGAAGGTCGGGCTCCTGCGCGTTAAATCCAGTCACCGATGGTTCAAGTAATGAGCCACGTGCGAATACAGATTGCAGAGCGTAGCCGATGCGTGGAGCTGCCTTGATGAGAAAGGGCGCCGCGATCATTGAAAGAATCGAAGCGGCCAGGAACCGTTGATAATCCGGTTCGGAAAGCAGTCCTTCCGGCAAACCCGCTTTGGTGAGAATGAAAGAGAACTCACCGATTTGCGCGAGCCCCAAAGCAGTGGTCGTTGAGACGCGCAATGAATAACCGAGTAAACGCATTACCGCGAGCACGAGCAGAGCCTTGCCCACCGTCAGTGCACCAACCCATGCCAACACAATCAAGACATCCGCCCACAGGGCGCTCAATGAGAGGAGCATGCCGATGGACATAAAAAAGAGGCTGTTGAAGACGTCGCGGAAAGGAAGGATGTCCGCCACGATCTGATGACTGTACTCAGATTCCGAAAGCACTATGCCGGCGATGAAAGCGCCGAGCGCGAGTGACAATCCGGCCTGTAACGTTAACCAGGAGGTGCCGAGACTCATGAGAACGACCGAGATGATAAACACTTCCGGGCTGCGCAAACGGACAATGTGGTAAAGCAAGTAAGGCACTATGGTTCGCGTGGCGAAGACGATAACTCCAATGACGGCAACAGCAATGCCCAGCGTGAGAGCAATTTTTCCAGCCGAACCTTCGCGTCCACTCAGAATAGGAACCATCAGCATCATTGGCACGATGCTGAGGTCCTGAAAGAGCAGTATGCCAACGCAGGCCCTTCCGTGCGGCGCATCGATCTCGGCCCGATCGATATAGCTTTTGAGTACGATTGCCGTGCTGGAGAGTGCGAACAGAAAACCGAAGAAGACCGCTTCATTGAGTGGACGACCGAGGAGATACGCCAACCCAGTGACCAAAAGAGTGGTCAGAATAACCTGCAAGCCTCCGCCGATCAGCACCAATCTCCCCATCTCGAGCATGCGACGTAAGGAAAATTCCAGGCCGATAGTGAATAGCAACAGTGCTACACCTATTTCAGCAAGCACCTCAATGGCGTGGACATCCTTGATTAGTCCGAGTGAGTGAGGTCCGATCAGAACCCCTGTAATCATGAACCCGACTATGGTGGGCAAGCGCAGCCGGTGAAAGATGAATGCTATCGGGACAGAGGCAAGCAATAGCACGAGTAAGTCCTGTAGCAATGGAGGAGAATGTGGCATAGCTAAGCTAAGACCTCATCGCGCTCTTTCAGGTGCGCAATCTGTTCAGCACGCACGCGGTCCAATCCCTCACGTAATCCCGACTCAATGATCTGCGCTACCTGCGCCGAACCGTGCATGCTGGGGATAAGAACGAAATCCGCGCCGCGCTCATAAAGGTCGAGCGCTTTCTGCGGACTATCCGCGGTTACGATCGCTCGGGCATGGGGACAGAGCTGTCGAATCTTCTTTAGCAACCGCGCGTTGTCAGTGCCCTTTAGAATTTGATCGGGAATCGTCGAAACCACCAGTTCCGCCTCGTGGATGTTTGCATGGTGTAGCGTTTCCATGTGAGCTACATCGCCATAGATACATTCAACGCCACGCCGCTTCAGCTCGGAATAGACAACCGGATTGAAGTCAATCACCAGAATGTCGTCGAGTAAAGAGTGGCGACCGTTTTCGGAGCTGCTGAGTTCAAACTCATGAATTATGGAACTTGCCTCGCGGAAGAATCCGAGGAAGACAATCGGCTTAGGTGCGGTTACCGGAGACTCGCCGGCGCCTGGTCTCGCGAGATCCTTCAGACGCAAGGTCGAAAGCATTCGGCTCAAAATCCGGGAGATCTGGTGGTTGTAGCTAATCATGTAAGTGGACGTGGTTGAGGTGATCACAAAGACAAATATGATCAGGGACACGGTTTGACTGTTAATGTGTCCGAACGCCAAACCCAAAGAAGCTACCACCAGCGAGAACTCACTAATCTGCGAGAGATTGATAGCCGGTACAAGGCTCACGCGGTGACCGTAGCGCATCAAGTAGAGCACGGGAAAGATTGAGACGAAGCGGCTTGCAATCAGGAATACAGATGTGACGGCAGCCAGGCCCAGAATGGAAGCCGTAGGCATGGGGATTCTCATGCCCAGGGCGACGAAGAACAATGTGACAAAGAAATCCCGGATGCTGATGACTTTGGCAATGACATCGAGACTATACGGAAACGTCGAAAGCGCCACACCTGCTATCAGAGCTCCCATCTCTCGCGATAGTCCGGAATAGCTTGCGGCCGCACAGACGAGGAAGCACCAGGCAAGCGCCATCAGCAAAACCAGTTCAGGAATCTTTGCCACGGACCGGAATAGATACGGAAGCAGATAACGGCTGATCAACAGACTCGCAGCAACCAGCACGATCCCTTTTCCGAACGAGGCAGCAAGGGGCGTGAACCGCGGGTTGCGCAGGTTGGGTTGCAGCGCGAGCACAATGATGGCCCAGATATCCTGGAACACCAGAATCCCAAGTGTGATGCGACCGGGTAGCGTGTCCAACTCAAACTTGTCATATAGCAGTTTGACTACGATCATCGTGCTACTGATCGCCGCCGCAACCGCCATATAGAAAAGCCCAAATTCGCCGCCAACGGCATTTACATCTCCAATGCGAAAGCCCAGCAATAGAAAAAAGGGAATGCCGAGAGCGACGCACAACAGAAACTGAGTAACCCCTGTCGCTATGACAGGCTTGCCCGAAGCGCGAAGCTTCTTCAGGTCCATCTCCAGACCAATGATAAACAGCAGAAGGACTAAGCCGATTTCAGAAATGACTTCGATTGTTGCGTGATCGGTGATGAGCCTGAATCCGATTTCAGGACCGATTAAGACGCCGGCCAACAAGTAAGCGAGAAGAGCGGGTTGTTTCAGCTTGTTGGCTACGAAGGCGAGGATCGCGGCGACTATGACGCACAACCCTATATTGTTTAGCAGATTTCCAGGTCCATGCCCGGCGGAGGGCTCCGCCGCCAGCAACAGAAAGTCAATGGACAGAGAGAAGTCAAGCGTTTCCACCTAGCATCTACTCCTTATGTAGTGCGTTGAACGGTGCGATTAATATACCGATTTTGATCGAGGACTAAGAGTTCGCAGGCGGCGCGCGCCCGGAGAGGTGTGATTCGAAAGAAAGTGCAACAATAACGGCAGGTCCGTAGGCACTTGAGAGGAGAACCTGCTGAACAGTTAGCTCGCGGCTGGTTTGGGAAGGTGCGTTCCCGTAATCGACCACTTGTCGTTTGCCAGGCTTCTGCACCCGCGCCGGTACGTCTAATGGACCATACTTGTAAAGCGAAGGATCATACGACGCGGTCGCGAAAAGCTGAGGGTTCGTCGCCTCGCACTCCGCGAACGTCGAGACCGGGAATGGCCTCAACCGTAAACCCTCTCCAACGGAAAAGCACAAACAGGCGATGACGCCGACCAGGACGGCCGTGCGCATGAAACGAGACGTGGTCCGGCGTTTAGCGCTGATCATCGACCGCGATAATAATTACTTCCTCTGTCTCGCTGCAAATGGCTCCGTCAAGGAGAAAGTCCATGGCCGGAGCGGATCCCGTTGACGCAATCGTGCATCAACTCGAGCGGAGCGCCGAACCGGTCTTCCGACCTGATCGTGTACTGATATTGTCGCCATAACACACGGCACCACGGAGTCTCCCAACGCGGAAAGCGCTCGTCCCAGAAATCGGTTCCATGCCATGCAGGGAAGCGTTTCTCGAGGTTGATTGAGAGGCGGCGGCCATTAGGCACGTCGTAGCTGCAGTGTATGTCCACAAACGGATTGGACGGTTGATAAACGCCCTGTCCAATAGTGATCTCCGCTGCGACACAAGCGGTGATGAACTGGTGGAAAGTCCCGAATCGCTCCTCGCTGCCTACCTGGCAGATGAACACGTTAACCCGGTCATCGCAGAGAATCTCCCGGTCAGCCCATCGTTGACCTCGACCTCTGAGCAGCATACAGTCGTCCTTCGCGCTAAAGAGCCCTATGTATCCGTTGTCGCGGCGGCCGAACCACCACACGCCGCCCCGCTCGGCGTTCACACCCAGCGGGTCGGTCCATACTGCGCCGGTGTGCAGGTTCATGCGGATCGAACGGTCCTCATCCTCCGGGTCGGGCCGAACCTCCTGGGCCTCGTGGAAGAGAGGTACCGGAAACCAGGCGTGGCTCCGGTGGCCGTACTTGAAGTTGGTATAGCTAAGCAGCGTCGAATCGTGAATGCAGATCAGGGCGTCGTCCCTTTGCACTACGCGCGGCTGCGCAGCGTTGCCGCCCCACCACGATGGTCCATCTTCGTCCTTCTCCGACGACTCCGCGGCGGGATAGGTGCTCCAGACGGTGACATAGGGGCCGAGCGTCGCCTGCCAGATCTGCGCCTGACGGCCGACCTGACCAAACCGGAACTTCTGCACGGACGACAAGGTGGCGCCATGCTCCCGCCAGACGCAGAGGTTCGCAGTTGTGAGACAGGACCCGAGCGATTCGACGTCGAGTAGCTTCGCGCCTAAAATCAGAGCCGCGTCCGGCAGCGAGAACAGTCCAGGCATCTTGGAGAACGGAGAGATTTTCTGCATCCTCCAATCCACCGCGAGATCGCGAGAGCCAACGATGGTCTGCGGCGCACCAAACCCGCCGCGGGCCCACCAGTCCAAAATGTTACGCTGGCCTGTGAACCCGATGCCGTGCTCCTGTTCGCCCTCCTCAAACTCGATCGACACTCGGCTGCGCTCGAAGCGCCCGACGCGCGGAGGGTTTGCGTAGCCGAAGATCGCCGTCGGTATGCAGTAGCGTTTTGATGTCGCGAGCGAGTGCGCTCCTGCGCAGTCGGCGACGTTCCAGATGCTGAGGCCGGGCGCAGCGCGTCGAGTCTGATCGAGCGGGTTGGCGAGTTTCCAGGGCTCGACCCTTTGTGCGATGTACATCACGGCCTCGCCGTCTTGGAGGCCGAGCTCCTCAACGCACTTTTCAGCGGCCATAGTCACGTCGCGGAGATCTTTGTTCCAGCGCTCGAGTACATTCTGGAGACGCCAGGTCTCCAGTATCTCTTCCGCCGCCTGGTCCACCTCCCACTTCCCAAACAGGATCTGGAGTGTGTCGCATACCGAAGCACCCCAGCCGGTGTACTTGTGCGAGGGATAAGCTCGCCCGGCGGTTCCCACACCCTGGCCGTGACCGGCGAACCGAGCGAGCTCCAGGAGGACGATGTCGAGCACCATCGCGGCCTTGGTCGCGATGGCTGAGTTGTCGCAGAACTCAATCAGATTGAGGAGGGCTACGATGTCCCAATCGAAGTAGACCGGGGAGGTCCACTCCGACAAGCCGAACATCAGCCGGTGGTCCAGCCAGCGCACCAGGCGCGGATAGGCGCGCGCCATTCTGTCGCCGGCGGACATGGCCCAGGCGATATTGAGGGGCTGCTGCTCCCACGGGCCAGGGGCGGTTGCGCACCCGCCCGGTGTCCTTGCTTTCACCAACGGCTCGAATGTGTAGCTGATCAGGAGCTGACCAGCGAGGTATTCGGCCGTGGCGAACAGCAGCTGATGGTTTTCGGACCAGTAACATTCGGAGTGCGTCGGATCGGGGTGGCGTGCGGGTTCGTCTCCGAAATACTTGAAGCGGAGGAGCTGGGTCACCGCCTCCTGCTGTAGCTCGCAGGGGATCAGCGGCTTGACGCCCCCCGGCTGGGTTGGATCGCTCAAAGTTGCGTTCCCGTAGAGAAACAACAGCCGCAGTAGTCCGTTCACCGCAAAGTCGGCGCCTTCTGCCCATTGTTCAACATCGTTTGGATCATCGGTATTGAAGTGCAGCCACTCGGCCAGCAATTTGTCTCGATCGGGTGATTGCTCAGGGTGTGCGTAGTGGGCCAGCAAGCGGAAGATTGACATCGCGGAGGGTTGGCGCATCGGCCTCGCGCCATTACCACCTGTGATGCTGGTCCAGTCCTTGGGGTCGCGAATCGCCGCCAACTGGTAGGCACGCGCACGCTCGGCGACTTCGCCGGGCAATCCTCCGCAACCCGGATCATCGCGCATGAAGTAATAGAGCTTCGGGCAGGAGGGACCGGCTTGAAGCGGGATTCCGGGGTGTTCCGCCGGCGGAGTGTCGTCGCTACGAAGTGGAGGGTCGTGGGCCTCGGTCGGTTCGCCAGGTGGAGGAAAGTTTTCGTGGAGCCACGGCGCTAAGATGTCCACCGCTTCGTCGGGCACGGATGCGGCATCTGCAAGGTTGAGCCACGTTGCAGGTGTTTCTTCGGGTCTTTCTTTCATGACAAGCCTCTCGAGTGTCTCTGCCGTCAGGTGGGAGTTCGTATTCGTCAGTTAAGGATATCCCCTTGACTTAATGGTTTGAAGTCGCAAAATGTGTCGGTTGTCCACACAAGGCCTATGAGACGCTTATCACTACTACTCCCGCTGCTGCTGACCTTTTCGCTCACCTGTCTCGCGCAGGACGGCGTCGCCAATAAAGTCGATGAATACATTCGCGCCGAGATGCTGGCGCAGCAGATACCGGGCGTGTCGCTGGCGGTAATCAAAAATGGCGAGATCGTGCTGGCCCGTGGCTACGGTATGGCGAATGTCGAACACCAGGCGCCGGTGAAGCCGGAGACGATCTTTCAGTCAGGTTCGATGGGCAAACAGTTCACTGCGACCGCGGTGATGATGCTCGTGGAAGAAGGCAAACTCAGTCTCGAGGACAAGATCACTAAGTTCTTCCCTGACGCTCCGGAGACGTGGCGAAACATTACCGTCCGGCATCTGCTCACGCACACGAGCGGCATGACTGACTATCCGCGGGATTTCGATCTGCGTCGCGATTACACCGAAGACGAGTTGTATCAACGCATCAAGCCCATTCCACTCGCGTTTCAACCCGGCGAGAAGTGGAGTTACAGCAACCTTGCGTACGTGATGCTCGGCGTGTTGATTCACAAAGTCAGCGGCAAGTTCTACGGCGACTTTTTGCAGGAGCGCGTGTTTCAGCCGTTGGGCATGACGACGGCACGCGTGATCAGTGAAGCCGACATCGTGCCGAATCGTGCCGCAGGTTATCGACTCGCGAATGGACAACTGAAGAATCAGAATTGGGTGTCACCGTCGTTGAATACGACTGCGGACGGCGCGCTGTATCTCACGGTTTACGATATGGCGAAGTGGGACGCGGCACTTTACACGGAGAAGTTACTGAAGCGATCGAGTTTGGAAGAGATGTGGACGCCGGTGAAGTTGAACGATGGCAAGACACATCCTTACGGTTTTGGTTGGGCCCTGGGCTCGGTGGGCGGGCACCGCATGATCGAACACGGCGGCGCGTGGCAGGGATTCAAGGCGCATATCTCGCGTTATCCTGACGACAAGTTAACGGTGGTTGTCTTTGCCAACCAGGCGCGCGCGAATCCGGCAAAACTCGCCCACCGAGTCGCGGGGTTATTCAATCCGGAGTTAATGCCGGGGCCACCAAAATAACTTCTTAAGACAAAGCGGAGCGCTTGCGTTATGATTGGCGCTCCTCGTGAAAGGCGAGACTCACTGATTATGGTGTCCTCAACTCGCCAGGCAATAGCCGGCATTCTCGTCATCTTCGGCGTGGCGCTGTTTGCGCGCGCGCAGACGCAGACCGCGCCTGTAAAAGAACCGTCCTCCACCGTCAGTGGCCGGATTACGATCAAAGACAAACCCGTACCGGGAATCGCCGTCGGTTTGAGTTTGAACGACTCGACACGCCAGCAGCCCGTGACGCATCGTGCGGTCACTGACGTCAACGGAGAATACCGCATCACGAAGGTCCCTGCGGGAAACTATTACATGGCCGTAAGTGCGCCCGGGTTCGTTCTACCGGACGCCACTGGCATTCAGCGCAGTCTGATTATCGGCAAAGGCGAGGCTATTGAGCACGTCGACTTCGCGCTCACGCGCGGAGGTGTAGTTACGGGGAAGGTCTTTGATGCGGACGGCCGGCCGCTGATCGAACAGGAAGTGGCGCTGTTTTCCGAGGGGGCGGGCGATCGTGGTCGTAGTCGATACCCGTACTTGAACGGCAACACTGATGACCGCGGCGTTTACCGCATCTTCGGCATACCAACCGGTAAGTATAAAGTCGCTGCCGGCAGCGGTGATGATGACTCGTTCGGCGCTCGATACCGCCCGGCTTCTTACAGGCGTACCTACCATCCGAACGTTGCCGACCAGGCGCGGGCCACCGTCATCGAAGTCCGCGAAGGAAGTGAAGCCACGAACATCGACATCGTCCTCGGTCGCACAGTAACCACCTACACCGCGAGCGGTCGAATCGTCGACGAAGCGGGCCAGCCGGTAGCGAACGTTCCTTATGCAATTACGCACTTTGCCAGTTCGAGCAGCACGCATTCGATGAGCACCGGAGCAGTCTCGAACGCGCGTGGAGAGTTTAAGTTCGACAAGCTCACGCCAGGCCAGTACGCGGCGATGATACGGTCGGAGGAGAACTCTGAAATGCGCGCCGACCACGTGCCGTTTGAGATTACCGACTCGGATGTCACCGGGCTGGTCCTCATTACGAAAAAAGCAAGCAGTGTTTCCGGTGTCGTAATTCTGGAGGGAAACGAAGACAAAGTCATACGCGACCAGCTAATTAAGACGGGTATGGGCGTCAGCGTGGCGGGCTCCGGTTCTCAGCGGGGAGGATGGGGCCACTCGACCCGTCCCGCCCCGGATGGAAGCTTTCGCATCGGCGGCCTCGCGGCAGGTACTGCGACTTTTTACATCTCGTCCTCTTCACGGTTCCGCATTCTGCGCGTGGAGCGCGATGGTGTCATTCAGCCCCGTGGTATTGAAATCAAAGAACGCGAGAACGTAACCGGCATTCGTATTATCGCCGCGTATGCGAACGCCTCGATTCGTGGAACGATCGAAGTTCAAAACGGCACGTTGCCGCCGAATGCGCAATTCTCCGTCTGGATCCAGAAACTGGGTGAAGAACCAGGCACGATCGCCTCTGCCTCGAGTGCGTCAATCCAAGTCGATGCTCGCGGACAGTTTGTGGTCGACGGATTGATGCCCGGTACTTACGAATTACACGCCGGTGTGTACATACCGGGGACGCGCGGCTCGACGCCTACGAAAAAACAGGAGGTAGCCGTTGCAGCCGGAGTCACAAACGTAACTTTCACTCTCGATCTCAGCTCCTTGCCCAAGAGACCATAGGTGTTTACCTCGCGCGCAATTCCAATCACGTTGACGCTGCTGCTTGCGGCGCTATCAGCCGTCGCGCAGACGCAGCAACCCAACCCGCAACCTGAATCTACCGACGCGACTGTCACCGGCTCGATCACGGGTAGAGTCGTCGATGAGAGCGGCCAGCCGTTGCCTAATGCGATGGTCATGGTTCGCGCTGCCGGCTCGTCGCGGCCGGAGCAAGCTGTCGCCACGGATCGCGACGGCGCATTTCGCGTCAGCGGTCTGGAGGCGATCCCCTACACGATCTTTGCCTCGATGGCCGCGTACACACTTCCGTTCCGTGATCCCAACAGCACCGTCAGACCGGTTACGACTTACCGAATCGGCGATACAGTAACGTTGACTCTGATCAGGGGAGGCGTTGTCACCGGATCTGTAGTCAACGCCAACGGCGAGGCTGTGGTCGGCGTGAATGTGCGAGTGCAGATGATTCGCGATATCAATGGCAGACTGCTGCGCACCGGTTACCGGCGGGAAAAATCCACCGATGATCGTGGGGTCTACCGCATCTACGGCTTGCCGACGGGCACCTACGTAGTCATGGCGGGTGGCAGTCCTCTCTACTCACACGGAAATTTCAATCCTTTTGATCGCGACGCGCCTACTTATGCTCCCTCGGCTACACGCGATAACGCGGCGGAGATAAGTATTCGCACCGGGGAAGAGACTGGCGGCGTTGATATTCGTTATCGCGGTGAACCGGCGCGCGTTGTCAGCGGACGCGTGAATCTGCCGCAAAACAGCGTTGCGGGAACCCAGGTCTCTATAACGACAGCGGACGAGACAAGCATTCCATGGAGCAGCACCGTTTATGAACAACCGGGGACTAGCACGTTCATGTTCACCGGAGTTCCGGACGGAGACTACTACGTGTACGCGCAGTCGCATCTGCGGAACGAGGGGCCGACATACTCGGACGCTAAACGAATAAACGTAAGAGGCGCTGACGTCACGGGCATCGAGTTGTCTACCAGACCGTTGGGTTCGGTTGCTGGTCGTATCGTGCTGGAAGAATCAAAAGCTCCGGAATGCGCTGGAAAGACTGCGCCCGTTTTCAACGAGCTGTCGGTGGCGGCGTGGCACAAAGAGGACGAAGCAGCGAAACAGGTACCGCAGTTTTTCTGGTCTTTAGGCGGACCGGTCTCTCCGGATAAGGAAGGCAATTTTAAATTGCTAAATCTCGCGGCGGGCGAATATCACTTCATTCCACGCGGCGTGTCGCGTTACTGGTATGTGCAGTCGGTCCTGTTGACGCCGAATGCAAAAACGACGAAGCCGATCGATACCACTCGCGTATGGACCAGTGTGAAACCCGGCGATCGTCTTTCGGGATTGACAATCACGCTGGCACAGGGAGCGGCGGGTTTGCGTGGTCAGCTCACGCTGGGAGAAGGCGAGATGGTTCCGGCGAAACTGTGGGTTTATCTTGTTCCGTTGGAACGCGAACGAGCTGACGACGTGTTGCGGTTCTTCGGTTCCGCCGTGTCTCCGGAGAAAAGGTTTACTTTCGGTAACGTCGCGCCCGGCCGCTACTGGCTCGTCACTCGCGCCGAAACCGAAGACGGCGCTGCGCCATTGACGAAATTACGTTTGCCTCATGAAACCCAGATCCGCGGACGGCTGCGACGCGAAGCAGAAGCAGCGAAAACAGAGATCGAGTTGAAACCCTGCCAGACTGTGGCCGATTACACTCTGGCGTTGAAATCGGCAAACCCCAACTAAAAAAAGAGGGT
The DNA here is from genome assembly GCA_020199835.1 of Acidobacteriota bacterium. GTDB lineage: Bacteria > Acidobacteriota > Blastocatellia > Pyrinomonadales > Pyrinomonadaceae > PSRF01. Next base: position 25,000 of record JAIVJV010000001.1, read on the forward strand.
GGCGAGCGTCCGCCACCCTGCAAACCTTCAATCTAATTCCAGCTCCAGCTATTTGCGCCGGCGTGAAGAGGTGCGAGTCTTCGCACGCAAACGACCGACCTCCTGCTTGAGTTCTTCGATCTGTTGCTGCTGTTCCTTGATGGCGTTCAACATGGTCCAGATGATCGGATCGTTGTTAACCATCAGGTATCCGGTCGAGGTTGACGTCACTGCTTCCGGAATGACTTTCTGCACTGCCTGCGCGGAAAATCCGATGTGGTCGCCGTTCGGTGTGACACCCACGGCATTGTTATCGCGATACTGATAACGCAGCGGTTGCAACTGCATCACCGCTTTCAAACCGCTGTTGAAATTGCCCTTGATGTTTTTCAATCTTTCATCCGAGAACGACAACCACGAGCCACCGCCGGTTTTACTGGCGTCGCCGTTCACCGACAAACGCTGATCCGGCGCAGTGGTGTTGATGCCGACCCGACCGCTCGTCGTCACCATCATCGGAACCACGCCGAAATCCGCCGTTGCGTCACCAAGAGAGGCATCGTTCGCGTAGCCGAAGTAAAGATTGTTGTCGCTTCCCGTCGCGACCGCCCATGTATCGTTCGTCGTGCTGCGTCGCAGGTGCAGTCCGCCGATGAACGTATCTTCGATCTGTTTGATATCGACGCGCGCCCTCGGACTGGCTGTGCCGAAACCGACGTTGCCGTTGGCCGAGATATCTATCGAGCTCGTTGGTGCGCCTGGACGGATGCGAAGCGAGAGTCGCGAACCACCAGTCACGTCGCGAATAAAGAAGTTTGCTTCGTTAGCGCCGATGTCCCACGTTTGCGCAGTGAAGCCACCCGTGTTGTTTTGTTCGAGGCGAATCGCCGGCGTGTCGCTGGTGTTTGCGTGCATATCGAGCACCGGAGTCGCGGTTCTGAAACCCACCTTGCCGTTGCTCGCAACTCTGACTGAATTAGCAGGCGCACCGGCATTGACGGCGAGGACGATGGTGCCTGTCTCACCCGCTCCGGTACTGCCCTGGTCTACGAAGCCGAGAAAACTCGAGCCGCCGCTTGGCTGGTCGTTGGCTCTGATCTGCCAATTGTTGGTGGCAAACCCTGCCGAACTGCTGGTGTCGTCAAACTGAATGCGTACGTTGTTTTCTTTAAGCCTGATGGTGTCAGTACCAAAGCTCTCCGTGCTCACACAATCAAACCCGGCGCAGATGCTGCCCTGGACAACCAGATCGTCAGGGATAACTTGAACGAAAACCATGAAGCGCGGGTGGTGCCGCGAAATTTTGACGTTCGTGCGGCCAGTTGATTGAACCGGCGCAACAGGCGCTGCCCGTCGTTCTGGTTGGTCCAACGCGGCTCGACTTTGTCGCGCACCTTCGCTACCTCCCGCGACGATGACAACGCCGTTCACGACCGTAAAACCGCCAGCCTGAACCGCCGCCTGTGCCGGCAGTGCGCCGCGCTTGCGCAACTCGCGTTGCACTTCATCGGCGTTTCCTTTTGCGCGGGCTGCCTTGAGTTTTTCCTTAACGTCCGCGGCAATGATCGGAGTCAGACGCAACTCGTAGGTGTACTGACCGTCGGGAAGTCTTTCGCCCCTTGCGTCAGTCAACCGAAATTCCGGCGCATTGCCGGACGCAAATTCTTTCGTAAAAACCTGCCCATCGGGCGACGAAACGGTCAAGGTCACAGCCGCATGTGGACCAGCGACGTCCCACCTGACACTTGAGCCCATTCCGGTGATGGATGCAAATTGGTTACGGTCGTCGGTTGATTGGGCAAACGCCGTACTTCCTGAAACGAGAACGAACAAGAAACAGATTATTGAGGGTAGATGTCTTAGATTCTTCATTGTGAAGCCTTCCTTAATCGGCAAAAAGCAACGCCGACAGAGCTGAGTGGGTAAAGGATCATCCCTGAAGTTTTACGGGGACAGAGAGGAGCCTTAAGAGAGCGAGGTAAGTCGAGAAACTACTTTCCTATAAACAACCGCAGCCCGCGTGTCAAGAATTTCTTTTCTAAAGGTTGAATAGCGAACGTAACTGGCGCATACTCACCGGAACTTGTGATTAGCGGAGGCGGGCCATGAAGCTACTCTTCGTTTTTCCGATTCTTTTCGGTCTCCTGATTCCTTACCAGGGTGCGAACTCGAACGGTGAGAGTTCACCTCTTACGGTCGTCAACTTCAAATGGTCGAAGACGCGGCGCACGGTCGAAACGCCGCCGAACGAAGGAACCACGCCCGCGCGCGCGATGATTCCGCAAAATAGAAACTTCGCTCGCAATGCACGCATCAACGATCCGCAAGGCGTCAGAGATCCAAACGCCGACACGCTCGATGGACGAAGTGCGGCAATGGAAAAGAGCGTGCAGGAATCGCGAACCGTCAAGCCAAAGGCGACCGACGGCTATACGTATCGCCTCAAGGTCCAGAACCCCGGCAAGAAGGTAGTGGAGATCGTATTTTGGGAGTACCAGTTTCACGATCCGGCGGATCCCTCCCTGGTTGCACGCCGGCAGTTTCTCTGCGGCGTGAACATCGCCGGCGACAAGAGCAAGGAACTGGAAGCCTTTAGTCTTTCCGGTCCGAGCGACGTCGTAAACGTCAGCACGCTGGCGAATAAATCGGAGAATCCGTTCAAGGAACAGGTTTTGATCAATCGCGTGGAATACGCTGACGGCTCGATCTGGCAACGAAAGGGCTGGAGCCTCGCGGAAGTTAAGGCGAGTTACGATCGTGTGTTGCGCGAACCGTGGGTGCCGGGGATGTGCAAGGGACTTTAACGAACCGATGGAAGCGGGCCACAACTCGAAACCAAAACTCCTCATCATCGACGACGAAAAGCAGATCAGGGAACTACTGGTAGATCTGCTCGGCGGCGTTTACGACTGTAGCGACGCCGGCTCAGCCGAAGAAGCCCTCACAGCGCTGTCAAAGCAAACCTTTGATCTCGTTATCAGCGACATCGACATGGGCGGGATGAGCGGTCTTGAACTCGTGCCGCGAGTCCATACGCTTTCTCCGGACACGGTCGTCGTGATGCTTAGCGGTAACCAGGACCTCGAGTTTGCGATCCGCGCTTTGCGCGCCGGCGCGTTCGACTACATTACCAAACCCATCGATCTGCGACACGTCGAAGCGTCCGTCGAGCGCGCGTTACAGCACAGCCAGTTATTGAAGGAGAAGCGTCGTTACAAGGAGCAGATCGAGGAGCTGTTGCAACAACGTACCGCGCAAGTCGATCGGCTTGCTTACTACGACACCGTGACGCAACTTCCGAATCGCGCGCTGTTTGAAGATCGCCTGACGCAAGCTGTTGCAGTTGCCAAAGCGTCGGGCCAGTTACTCGGCGTGCTCTTCATTTCACTCGATCAGTTTAAGAAAGTGAACGACTCGCTTGGTCACGGTCCGGGTGACAGTCTGCTGCGCGAGTTTGCGGAACGCTTGAAGAGTTGTATCAGCAGAACAGACACAGTGGCGCGTTTCGGCAGCGACGAATTTGCCCTCCTGAGAATGGGGATTGGCGGCACCACAGACGTGATCGAAACTATCGGTTCGCTGTTTCAGGTGTTGCGGTTTTCGTTCGATTTGCCGGGCCACGAGTTGTATGCGACGGCGAGCGTCGGCGTGAGTCTGTTTCCGTTTGACGGCGAAGATTCGCAAACGCTTTTGAAGAATGCGGGCGCGGCGCTTTATCGAGCGAAGAAATCGGGCGGCGCGAATTACCAGTTCTTCACCGCGGACATGCACGAACTGGCCGCAGGCCGGCTGGCGCTCGAGACGAACCTGCGCCGGGCGATTCAGAACGAAGAGTTTTTGATTCATTACCAGCCGCGCGTGTCGGTGGATTCGCTAGCGATCACGGGCGTCGAAGCGCTGGTGCGCTGGCAGCATCCGCAGTTTGGATTGGTTTCTCCCTCGGAGTTTATTCCACTCGCCGAAGACACTGGTTTGATCGTGCCGATCGGCGAATGGGTGCTGCGCAAAGCCTGTGAACAAAACCGGCGCTGGCAGGAGCAGGGATTCGCGCCGATTCGCATTGCGGTGAACATCTCCGCCAGACAGTTTCACGATCAGGATCTGTCGCAGACGGTGATTCGCATACTTCACGAGTCAGGACTGGCGCCGCATTATCTGGACCTGGAATTGACCGAAAGCTCCATCATGCAGAACGTCGAGTTTGCCGCCGAGGTCCTCACGCGTTGGAAGAACATGGGGATCAACATTTCCATCGACGACTTCGGCACCGGCTTTTCTTCACTCGCTTCACTGAAGCGTCTGCCCATCGACGCCTTGAAGATCGATCAGTCGTTCGTGCGCGATGCCACGACCGATCAGGACGATGCCGCCATCGTCATGGCGATCACTACACTCGCTCACAATTTGCGTTTGAAAGTGGTTGCGGAAGGCGTGGAGACAGAAGAACAGCTACGTTTCTTACGACTGCTGCGCTGCGACGAGATACAGGGGTTCCTTTTCAGTAAACCCCTGCCCGCCGATATGCTCGTTTCGTTATTCGATTCGGTTCCGAAGGACACCAGAGTCAGCTAAGAAGCCACCGAGTAAGTTCACGCGAGTAACTTCACGCGTGGAACTCGAAACGTGCGACGTCTGACTCGCCGAGGATTACTGTGTCGCCCGCGTTAAGCGGCATTTCAGTCACGCGCGTTGACTTGGGATCGTTGACGAACGTTCCGTTGCGCGAATTCTGATCTTCGATCACGACGCGGCCGTTCTTGACGCCGATCCACAAGTGACGTTTCGAAATCCGCGGATCGCCGATGACGATCTGTGCCGAGCCACCGTCGCGGCCGATGTATTCGCCGTCCTGCCGCACCTGAAACTTCTGTCCGGAAAGCGGACCGGAAACAAACTGGATCGATCCGTAGTTCTTCGGGAATGAATCGCCGTCAGCTGTGATCGCCACTGTCCGCGACAGGTCAACAGTCATGCCCTGATCGCCGGCGCCCATCGGCATCGGCCTCGGTGCTGGAGGTGGCGGCGCGGGCGTCGGTTTGTGATTTCCCGCGTGTGCGGAATGAGCGACGGCCGGCGATGGTGAAGGTGTTGGCGTGGGCGCATGATGTCCTCTGCCGCTTCCGGTCGCTCCCGATGAACCAGCCGCAGCTTTGCGACGACGGCGCATCATCATGACCACAGCCGCAATAATAAGGATCAGCAGCAGTCCGATGAAGAGCACGCCAAGAATTACGCCAACGAGCCACAGCGGAAAGCTGGATTTTTCTTTTCCTTCGGCCTTCGCCTGCTGGCTGCTCTGAATCAGACGATCGACTTCCGAGTGTTGCGGGAACAGTCTCTTTACTTCTTCAAACTTCGGAATCGCCGACGAGTAATACTGCCCCCAATAAAGTTCGAGGCCTTCGCGGAAGGCCTTGTCAGTCGGGCCTTGGTCGTTGCTGGAGCCCGCACTCTTCACGTACTCCATCACCGTATTTGACGGAACGATGAACGCGAAGCCCGATACCTCCTGGCCGTTAACCGTGTCGCCGCGGAACGTCAACAGTCCCACGACTTCGTTAGCGTCGTTCAAGACTGGACCACCGGAGTTGCCGTGTGTTGCAGGCGTACTCGTCTGCAATATGGGCGCTCCACTGGTCGCCTGTTTCCTCGCTGAAATCTTGCCGTCATTAATCGTCGCTTCGAGGGCCGAGCGGCTGCTGAGCAGTCCGGAGTTGAAGGTATCGGCAGCGCCCGGATAACCGATAACGGTTACGTGGTCCTGAAGCTGGACTTTATCCGAGTCAGCGAGTTTAAGAACCGGAGCGTTCTTGACCTCGATCTTGATAACCGCTACGTCTTTGCCCTGGTCGTTACCTTCGCCGGTCGGCGCGCCGTACGATTTGATCTCGAACGGAAATGCACTGCCGTCGGGAATGATCACGTGATGAAACAGATTGAAGCTCTGCAACTGGCTGTGTTGATCGATGAACTGAGTGTTCAGGCTGCGCGGGTCTTTGCCGTACTGCTGCGCGATCTGGTGGACCAGTTGAACGAACAGCATCTCCTTGGCTTTTTGTTCACCATCCTTAGTCGTGGAGACGACATGAGCGTTGGTGGCGATGTAGCCGTTCGGACTGATGAAAAAGCCCGAGCCGAGAGAGATAGCGGAAACGTTATAGACCTGCCCCGTGTAACCGGGTGGTTGAAACAGAATCTGACCGGCGGCGCCGTCAACGATACGAACTACGGCGGGCTTGCTGAGCATTGCGAGGCGTTCGCCGTCTGACACCGCGCGCACCACGAAACGGGATTGCGTCGGAAGCAGAGCAGCGGTAATAAAAAGAGCGCCTAGAGCAACAAAAAGCAGTCTGCGCATACAAAAAACTCCTCGACTATGATTAGTGGTCAATGAAGTCGGTCTCAAATAGAAGCCCTGAACGGAAAGTTCATTGGCGGCTTGTGTGTAGTGTGCTTCTAAAGTAATTCCCAGCGAAAGTCAATCGAAAATCAAGCGATCGCGGGTTTTCGACGCGTGCCGTATCGTAACTGAACGGGGAAATCCCGGCGGGCGTCTTACTTTGCACTTGAGTATCGACTTCGGCCCTCAGTAGCTATCTGGCACGTCGGTTGCGACATGCGTACACAGCTTTACCCAGTTAGGAGGAGAGAAAAGCGTGAGTAAAATCAGTTTGGTATTGATGATAGTAATGCTTGCGGCACTCGCGGCCGGCTGCACCCAGCAAGACGCAGCAAACGCCAACGCTAATGCCCAAGCCACTGCCGCAGCCAGTCCGACGACGACCGCCGGCCCGGACAATTCGGAGATCACGACGAGCGTAGATGCGAGCGGCGTGCGAACGGAAACCAGAACCTTCAGGAACAATCCGCGAATTTCAAAAGTCACGGTAACGACTCGCGACGGACAGCGCACTGTGAGAGCGACATCCCCGAGCGGCGAAGAGCGCGTCGTAAGCACAACTGAGAACGTGCTTGAAGCCACTGGTGAGACCCTCGCAAATGCGGCGGGCTTCGTTGCGGACAAAGCTGAGGACGTCATAGGCGAAGCCGGTGACAAGGCCGAAGACGCCAAGGACAAAACCGTGAGCGCCAGTAAGAAGGTTGGCGAAAAGACAGTCGAAGGGGCAAAGACTGTAGGCGACAAGACCGTCGAAGGCGCCAAAGCCGCCGGCAGTGCAACCAAGAAAGCAGTTAAAAAAGTAATTCCATAACACTGTCGTATCAGTAACTGGCTTACGAAAGGGGCCGGAACTCCCGAACAGCCACGGACGAACGTCATTGAGACGGATCGATCCGTGGCTGTTATACTATTTGCCTTGCGAAGGAGGAGTTAGCCAATGGCAGACAATTCACGCTTTACTATTATTTGTCCGTGTTGCGAGGCGACTCTGACGATTGACGCACAAACCGGCGCGATGATTTCCCACGAAGAGAAAGCCAAACCACTCGCCTCGTTTGACGAGATGGTGAAGGGACTCGACAAACAGAAACAGGTGCGCGAACAGATCTTTACCCAGGAACTCAGCTCGATGAAGGATCGCGATCGCATCCTGCAAGAGAAGTTTCAGGAAGCAATGAAGAGGGCTGACAAAGATAAGGACAAGCCCTATCGCAACCCACTCGATATCGATTAGCCAACACACTGGAGACACTAGATGGTTCGTATCCCGTCCCGCTTAATCCTCGGTCTCTTTCTGCTTACAGCTCTTCAACTGAACGGCTTCGCGCAAACGCGAATGCCGCAGCTCAAGTTCACCGACCGCACGCTGCCGAACGGCATGCGCGTATTGAGCGCGCCGGATCAATCGAGCCCGACCGTGGCGATCCAGGTGTGGTACCACGTCGGCTCCAAAGACGATCCAAACCAGCGCAGTGGGTTCGCGCATCTTTTCGAACACATCATGTTCAAGAGCACGAAGAACATGAAGTCCGAGATGATGGACCGACTCACCGAGGACGTCGGCGGCTTCAACAACGCGTTCACGTCTGACGATGTGACGGTCTATTTCGAAGTCGTGCCGTCGAATTATCTCGAGACTCTCATCTGGGCGGAGGCCGATCGTCTTTCCGGTTTGAACGTTGACGATGCGAACTTCAAATCCGAGCGCGACGTCGTCAAGGAAGAGTACCGGCAAGGTGTGCTTGCGCCGCCTTACGGGAAGTTCTTCTATCTCCTGCAACAGAAATCGTTCGTGGAACATCCGTACAAACGGCCGACGATCGGCAGTATCGAGGATCTCGACGCGGCGTCACTCGAGAATGTGCAGGCGTTTCACGCGACTTATTACCGGCCGGACAACGCGACGCTTGTCGTCGTGGGTGACTTCGATCCGAAGCAGCTCGACGCGTGGGTCGACAAGTACTTCGCGCCAATTCCGAAACCGAACAAACCATTGCCGCGCGTGAATACGAAAGAGCCCGCGCGCCAGAAGGAAATGCGCTTGACCGAGCGCGGCAGTAACGATCTTCCAGCCGTTGGATTGACTTACATCGCGCCGCGCCAGGGCGACCCCGACGCGGACGCGTTGCGCGTTGCCGACGCGATTCTTTCGGCGGGAGAGTCGTCGCGGCTCTACAACTCGCTGGTTTACACGCAACAACTCGCGGTCGAAGCTGATTCGAATTTTGAGGCCCGTGAAGATGTGAGCTTGTTTGTTTTGCTAGCGGTGTTGTCGGAAGGAAAGAAAGTCGAAGACGCGGAGAAGTCATTGTTAACCGAGATCAAGAAACTTCAGGATGCGCCGGTTGCGGCAGCCGAACTCGAAAAAGCAAAGAATCAGATCATCACTGACCAGTTGCGGCAGCGTGAGACGAGCAACGGCAAAGCCCTCGCGCTTGGCGAAGCAGCAGTGTTGTTGGGCGATCCTGCGCGAGTGAACACCGACCTGGCACGTTTGCAAGCGGTTACTGCCGCGGACGTGCAACGCGTGATGAAAAAGTATTTCGGTGATGAGAACCGATTGGTGTTGTACTACCTGCCCGAAGCCGCCAAGCCCGCGGCGGAGGTGAGAAAATGAAAACGCGAATACTCACCAGCTTACTCGTTCTATTGCTCGTTTCGGTTGGCGTAAGCGCGCAAACACCGCAAGCGACACCTCCGCCACCGGCGCAGCCGCGTTCAGTTACGTTTCCGCAACCCGTCGAGCAGACACTGCCCAACGGATTGCGCGTGATCGTTGTCGAGCGCAGGGAGTCGCCACTCGTTTCCGCACAACTGCTCATCAAAAACGGTGGAGAGATCGATCCACAAGAGCTCGCCGGTCTCGCGGACATGACCGCGAACCTGCTGACGAAGGGAACGCAGAGTCGCGATGCGACGAAGATCGCGCAGGAGATTGAGCGCCTCGGCGGTTCGCTCGAATCCGGCGCGCGTTGGGATTCATCGTTTGCGACTGTCGGCGTGATGGCCTCGAAGATTCCGCAGGCGATGGAGATTCTTGCTGACGTGGTTCGGCGTCCGACGTTCAAGAGCGAAGAAGTCGAACGGCTGCGGCAACAGTATCTCGACAACCTGACGCTGGCGCTCGGCGAGCCCGGTTCGATCGCGCGATTCGTCGCCGCGCGCGTCGTGTTTGGCGATACGGCGTACGGTCATCCGATCTCGGGCACGACAGAATCGCTGACGCGCATCACCGGCGCGGACATCACGAAGATGCACAGCCGTTATTACCGTCCCGACAACGCGATTCTCGTGATCGGCGGAGGCATCCACGGCAAAGACGCACTCGCGCTCGCGACGAAGTACTTCGGCGATTGGCAAAAACCAACTGATCCGTTGCCAACTGCCAGCACTGCGGCGAACACGGCTGCACCGAAGACTGGCCGCATCGTCGTGATCGACAAACCCGACGCCGGACAAGCCGCGGTTTATCTCGCGCGCACCGGCATCAATCGCCGCGATCCCGATTACTTCCGCGGCATCGTCGCTAATTCAGTTTTGAGTGGTTATTCGGGTCGACTGAATCAGGAGATCCGCATCAAGCGCGGCTTGAGTTACGGCGCTGGTAGTCAGTTGGACACGCGTCGCGACGTTGGTCCATTCGTTGCTTCCGCTCAGACGAAGAACGAATCGGGCGCGCAAGTGGCGGATCTATTGCTCGGCGAGATCGCTCGTCTATCGAGTGCGCCGCCGGCTGAACTGGAATTGACGCCGCGCAAAGCCGTACTCATCGGAACGTTTTCGCGCAACCTGGAAACTGCGGGTGGACTCGTCGGCCAGATCGCGTCGCTGGCGCTGCACGGTTTGGGACTGGACGAGATCAATCGCTACATAAATAATGTGCAGGCGATCGGCACGACAGACGTCCAGAAGTTTGCCGGCACGCGGCTGGACGCGAAGACCAGCAACATCGTCATCGTCGGCAACGCCAAGTTGTTTCTCCCTGAATTGCAAAAGAAGTATCCCAACGTGGAAGTAATTCCCGTGGCGGAGTTGGATTTGAACACCGCTCTCCTCAGAAAGAAGCAGCAGCAATGATCCGTATTATCTGTGTCCTCCTGTTTCTCGCTAGCGTGTCGTACGGACAAACAACAGTCCCATTCGACGGCGTCGACGCACGCTCCAACCCTGCCGAGTTCGCGAAACAACTCGGCAGCACAGATCCAAACCTGCGCCGCCGCAGCGCCGAAGCACTCGCGCGTCTCGCCGCCACCGATCAACGCAAACTCGTCCAAGGCTATCAACTCCAGGAATCCAACAAAGAAGTCCGTCTCGCCCTCGACTGGGCGCTCTATCGCATGGGCCGCGAAGAAGCTTTATATCGCATCGTTAAAGACCTCGACTCCGACCGGCAGGATCAGGCAACCGGATATCTCTCAGAACTCGACAGTCCCGATCTGCTCTACCCGTTTCTGAAAAAAACAAACAACCCACCACGCGTAACCGCCGGTCTGCTGAAAACTCTCGCGCGTCTCGGCGACACTCAGTCGCTCGACTTAATCAAACCGTTTCGTGAATCGCATCAGCCTTACGTTGCGGAAGCGGCCGAGAGTGCGCACGACGAAATCGAAAAGCGTCTCGGCGAGCCGGCGGCTGCTACACGCGCGCGCCCGCGGACCGTCGAGAAGGCTGCGGACAAACCCTAGATGCATCCGAGCCTGCGCACATTTCTAGATCGCTTAACCAGAGAAAACGAAATAATCACCATCAAAAGCGAGGTTGATCCCTACCTCGAACTCGCCGAGATCCATCGGCGCGTCATCGAACAGGGCGGCCCGGCGTTGTTGTTTGACCGCGTGAAAGGCAGCCCGTATCCGGTGGTGACGAACATGTTCGGCACTGAGCGTCGCATCGATCTCGCGTTTGGACCAAAGCCGGAAGCGTTCGTGCGCGAGGCGGTGCAAATTGCAGAGTCGCTGCTGCCGCCCAAACCTGCCGAACTTTGGAAACGCCGTTCAGTCGCGGTTGATTTGTTGAAACTCGGAACACGGAACACAAACCGCGCGCCAGTCAAACAAGTCGTCGACAAACCCGCGCGTCTCGATCAGTTGCCGGTGCTCACGACGTGGCAGGAAGACGGTGGACCATTCATCACGCTGCCACTCGTCTACACGGAAAACCCGCTCACGGGAAAACACAATCTCGGCATCTATCGGATGCAGATCTACGACGCACGTTCGGCTGGATTGCATTGGCAGATTCAAAAGGGCGGCGGTTTTCATTATCACGAGGCGGAAAAGTTGAATCAGGCGTTGCCGGTGACAGTGTTTCTCGGTGGTCCACCGGCGTTGATCCTCGCGGCGATCGCGCCGCTGCCGGAAGACGTACCTGAGCTTGTGCTCGCCTCGTTGCTCGCCGGTGAAAAACTGAAGATGACGCCGAATCCGATCGCTGGCGCACATCGACTCGCCGCCGAAGCGGAGTTTGTGCTTGTGGGTCACGCGCCGCCTCACGAACGAAGACCGGAAGGACCGTTCGGAGATCACTACGGCTACTACTCACTGCGTCACGATTATCCCGTTTTTCATTGCGACGCGGTGGTCCACCGGCGTGACGCGATTTATCCAGCAACCGTCGTCGGCAAGCCGCGGCAGGAAGATTTCTTCATCGGTGATTACTTGCAGAAGCTTTTGTCGCCGTTATTTCCGCTCGTGATGCCGTCAGTGCGCGATCTTTGGACTTATGGAGAGACGGGATTTCATTCGTTGTGCGCGGCGGTCGTGCGTGAGCGATATGGTCGCGAGGCGTTGGTTTCAGGTTTCCGTATTCTCGGCGAAGGACAGCTCTCGTTAACGAAGTTTCTGTTACTCACCGACACGCCGCGGGATTTGAAAGATTTCCCGCGGTTGTTGGAGCATGTGCTCGAACGTTTTCGGCCGGAGACGGATCTGTTTGTGTTCTCGAACGTGTCGATGGATACGCTCGATTACACGAGTGGGAAGGTTAACGAAGGCAGTAAGGCGATCATGCTCGGGTTGGGTGATGCGATTCGCACGTTACCGCGTGAATTTAGAGGGCACTTGCCGGGTTATGTTTCACGCACGGAGGTTTTTTGTGGTGGGTGTTTGGTAGTCGAAGGAGCTTCTTTTGCGGAGGACGAAACATTAGCGGCTCGCGTCGCTAAGGACGATGCGTTTAGCGAGTGGCCGTTGGTCGTTTTACATGACAAGGCAAATACTGCCAAATCTATTGCGGACTTTCTCTGGGCGACGTGGACGCGCTTCGAACCCGCGGCTGATATCTACGCGTCGCAAACAACTGTGCAGCGGCATCATCTTGTCTACAAAGCCCCGATCGTGATCGACGCGCGCATGAAGCCGGGTTTTCCGGATGAACTTATTGTGCGGCCGGATATCGCGGCGCTGGTTGATCGTCGCTGGCGCGAATATTTTCCAAAGGAATTTTGATCGTAAACACCGCGCCGCCGTCTACTGCGTTCGCCGCCATCAAGGTTCCACCATGTTCGCTGATGATTCGGTGCGTCAGCGCCAGGCCGACGCCGTGGCCCTTCGGTTTGGTGGTGAAGAAAGGAATGAATATCTTTTGCAGTTGATCCGCTTTAATCCCCGTTCCAGTGTCTCTCACTTCGATCACCGCCGAAGACACCTCTTCTGTTGTTCGCACTAAGACCTGCCGTTGAGTATTGTCGCCGGGGATTGCTTCAGCAGCGTTGCGGATTATGTTTTGCAAAGCCAACCGCAGCATCCTTTCGTCTGCGCGGACAATTAATTTGCTTTTTGAGTCAGTAACGAGATTAACCTTGAGTTCCTCGAAGAGGGAGGCCAGGTCGGTCTTACATTCCAAAACCAAATGCTGAAGATCTATTTCTTCCAACTGCAACGGCTGTGGCCGCGCGAAGTTCAAAAACGCCGTCACCATCGTCGCCAGGCCACGCACCTCATTCAACAGCGACGCCGCCGCCACCTGCGCTTTGTCATTCAACTCGAGACTCTGCAATAACTGCGCGTAACCCTGTAGCGTTGCAATCGCATTTTTGAACTCGTGCGCAAGACCCGCGGACATCTCGCCGAGGCTTTCCAGGTTGTTCTTCAACGCGACCTGTTCGCGCAGTTCCGTGACTTCCGTGATGTCCGTCAACAAACACAACGCCCCGCGTGGCCCACGATCCGGTGGCAATTCGATCGGCGCGATCGTGGCGCCGAGTCGTCGCAGTTCGCCTTCCGGCGTGCGCGCTTCGATTTCCGACCGGCGATAGATCGTTCCTCTTTGCAAACAGTCGCCGACCATTTGCGACAGCTCAACGTGATTCGCGAGCAGTGTTTCGTACGACTCGCCGAGGGCGCGGCCGTCGACACCGAGCAATGTTCGTCCTGGTGTGTTGATGACCATCGACGAACCACCGGAATCGAACGCGATGAGTCCCGACGGTAAACTCGCGACAATGCGCTCGCTAAACTTCTCGGCGGAACTCGCGCGTTCGCGTGCCTCCGCGCTGAGTTGTTCGAGCTCCTTGCGTTGTTCCTGCAATTGCGCGACGACCGACTGAAACGTTTCCAGCACAAACTCGGCTTCGTCGTGCGATTTGAGTAGTTCGTTCGCAGCGGACGCACGTTCCGCTTCGCCGACGAGTTGAATATAAGGACGTAACAACCAGCGCAGCAGAAACAGAATGCAAAGCATGCTGCCGATCAGTATCGCAATGAACGACGCGAGGAGAATCGGGCCACGCGCCACCGGCGTCTCCGGCGTGAGTGCGTAAAGGAGGATCGCAAACAGCGCCGCCAGCACGAACAGGCCGGTGAGCATCGTCAAGCCGGATTGGAAGCGGCTGCGGTATTTCATCCTTTATCGATTACCGGAACTGTCCTGCGTACCACTCAACTAACTGCGTCCCAAACAACAGCGACGCAATTGAGCCGAGCCCGAGAAAGATCCCAAACGGCAAGAGCATCTGCATGTTTCCGTCACGCTGGCGCGCCATGAGTGCGACACCAACGATCGACCCCGTCAACACGCCAACGAAGATCGTAAGAATCGTCAGCCGCCAACCGACATACGCACCGACCATGAACATCATCTTCACGTCGCCGAGGCCCATCGCTTCAATGCCGCGCAACTTCTCCCACGTCCAACCCATTAGCCACAACGATCCACCGCCGATCAACGCGCCGATTACGGCGCCGGCAAGTGAAGTGACCCAGACGGGCATGCCGGCAAACATGCCTTGCGACAACCATGGCAGATCGTCGAAATGCAGCGTACCCGTCAGATAGGGAATGGCGATGCGGGCGACGACCGCGAACACCATGCCCGGATAAGTAATCACGTTTGGCAGGATCATGTGTTCGGCGTCGATGAAGATCAGTGCGAGCACGGCGGAAACAAAGATCAGATCGAACGGCAACGCCGCGCTTGGACCAACGTGCCAGGCAACCGCGACAAACATCGCCGCGGTCAGCAGTTCGACTGCCGGATAGCGAAACGAAATACGTTCTTTACAACCGCGACACTTGGCGCCGAGCAACATCCAACTGACGACCGGAATGTTGTCGTAGAACGCGATCACCGCACCGCACGAAGGACAACGCGAGTTAGGAAACACGATTGACTCTTCGAGCGGGACGCGATGAATGACGACGTTTAGGAAGCTGCCGATGATGGCGCCAAAAACTGCGGCAAGAATGTATCCGAAGGCTGGGGGAACTAGACTAAGGTCTGGCATTGTTCGTTTCGTTTTTATTCGTGGTCTGTTTTTCCCAAAGCAGCAGGTGTTTCAGAAATGAATGATGCGCTGCGAAGCTCGCGATCGTAAAACCGGCAAACCCGTCGCGAAAGCCGCCCTTGAGTATAAAGCTGCGAATGAAGGCGGCCGGCCCGGCAGAAGCCACGCCGAAGACCGACGTGCGCCGTCCTTCTTCAAACATTTGCTGCGCTGCGAGTGGCGCATACCGCTCGCCAATGATGCGGTGATGATGCGCGGCGTTTGGCGATGTGTAGTGGAGCAGGTCGCCGGCGAGTTGGCCCACGCGTGCGTTCGCGTCCATGCTGACCGACTCGTGAATGTGACGCTGTTTCCAGCGCCCTTTGCTGCGGTTGAACAAGCGCAACTGTTTATCAGGATACCAGCCGCCGCCGCGAATCCAGCGTTGTTGATAGAACGTGCGGCGTGAGATCAGATAACCGTCCGCTGGCTCGGCCTCGTTTTTGAGTGCCCGGATCGACTCGCGTAGTGGATCGGAAACACGTTCATCCGCGTCGAGACTGAAGATCCAGTCATGTTGCGCTTGTTCAACGGCCAACTGTTTCTGCGCGGCAAACCCCGGCCACGCATTAACCATCACACGCGCGCCGCACGACCCGGCGATCTCACGCGTTTTGTCGGCGGAGTTTGAATCGACGATGACGATCTCGTCGGCCCACGCCACTGATTCGCACGCGGCTTTTATGTTTGATTCTTCGTTGAACGTGATGATGGTGGCGCTGATCTTCATCCGATCCAGCCACAAAGAAGCACAAAACGCACAAAAAGCACAAGAGACTTGTGTCTCCTGTGCTTCTTTGTGGTGTTTCGAAAGTCCTTTACGGGACTAAAGGTGCGTCGACGATGACGTTGTTGGCGCGAAGCGTCGTGGACGTAGCGCGTTGCAGATCCGCAATCGCCTTGTTGTAGTCCGTCTCGGCGCGGAGCTCTGAGGCACGCGCGTTCGCGAGCGCGTTTTCACGTTGGAACAGAAGGAACGTCGTCGAACGTCCAACCTGATACAAACGCTGCTCACCTTCGAGCTGTAACTCCGCATTTGTACGTGCTTCGCGAGCAGACAACACACGCTGACGAGCTGATTCAACCGCTTGCGCGGAGTTGCGCACGTCGACCTCGATGATCTGCTCCTGCGAACGCGTGGAAGCCTGGAGTTGCTCCTTCTGAATGCGAGCGCCGGCCAGGTTTGCTTCCGCGGTCTTGTTCTTAAACGGTATCGCGATCGCCACGCCAACCGTGACGTTGCGCGTCTCGCCCGTGAACAAATTGCGTAAGGTTCGCGGGTAACCGCCGATCAGCGTTGTGTTTGGTCCACCCTGCGCATTAACGAGTGGTGTAACCGCGACCGGCAGACCCTGCGCCGCTTGAATGGCCTGGATCTGGTTCAACAGAAACGCGGACGCGTTCGTTTCGAAGTTCGTGCCGATTAGCGGCACTTGCGTTCCCGGCGGCAACACGCCGGCAACACTTGTACCCGCAAGACCCGTGAGCGCCACCGTGCCGACAAGGTCAACCTGCGGCTTCGTCTGGTTCCTGAAGAATGAGATGTCGATATCGTTGATATCGCCTTGCAGCCGCAACCGTCGCAGCTCCGGCCGGTTCTCGCGCGCAGCTTTCAGCGCATCGGGAAGATTCACGGGCGTCGTGTCAAACTTCGGCGCATCAGTCGGTGTGACTTGCGCTGACCAGTCAGGACTATTCGGATCCTTGAAGATCAAAGCCTTGAGATTATTCTCCGCGATCGCGACGTTCTGCACCGCTGTCAGCAGCGAAGTCTCGCGATTCGCGAGCTCCGTTTGCACTTCAGCTCGCTCGAGTGGCGCCTTGGCGCCGGCGGCGATTTGCGCTTCGACGTTGCGCAAGCTCTCGCGCGAGAGGTTCAGGTTTGCCAACTGGTTCTGCTGATCGCGCAGCGCGAAGACGAGTTCCCAGTACGCCTGTTGCACGCGCGTGATCACGTCGATCGTGCGCTGGCGGAAATCGGCGTCGGTCTGGTCCAAACGCTTACGCTGAATGCGAATCTGCCGTCGATTGTTATCAATCGAACGATCCCGCAGCAGCGGCTGTGTAAACGTCAACGACAGGTTCGACGAGTAGAACGGGTTCAGCAAGCTGAAGCTGTTGCTGGTGTTCGTGTAATTGTTGTCGAACTGGAGGAAGTAGTTTCCACCACCGCGGCCAAACTGTTTCAGGACACCTGGATTCCAACTGTATGTTGTCGTGCTCGTCGTTCCGCCATTGGCGGCGCCACCGAGTGAGCTCTGCTGCGGCGAAATCCGTTTGTCATACTGCGGCGTGATCGAGAAGACCGGATCGAAGATTCCTTCGAGTGCTCGCAACTGAGTCTCCGCGAAACGAACGTCGTCACGCGCGACCTCGATATCGTTGTTGTTCTCGAGCGCGCGTTTGATCGCGTCGTTCAGCGATAGCGGTATTGTCTCCGTGCCGACACCGAGGCGAGTCATGCTTGGAATCGGCGGCAACGGCCGCGCCTGGAACTGCGGAATATTCGGCTCGCGGATCGGTTCCTGTGTGGTGCCACCCGGCACGGTTCCCGCAGGTTGCTGCGGAATTGGCGTCGCACTCGGCACTGGAGTAGTTCCGGGCGCGGTCGTCGGACTCGTTCGCACCGGACCTGGAGGCGCAGTGGGATTCTGCGGCACTGGATTTCCCGGGATTGGTGTCTGCCCTGGCGGCCGCGTCGGGTCACCCTGCGGCGGAGTCGGTCGCGGCGTCGATTGCGGCGTTTGCGCGACTGCGGCAGTGGTACCGGCAAACACCACGCTGGCGAGAACCACAGTTCTAACTAAAGTACGAGACAGAGTTAACATCAGACGAAAAGCTCCTTAACGTAATTGCTTCCAATTCCCACTGCGTGTGGAGAAGAAAGAGCGAAACATTCTGGCAAATGAAGGTCCGCGCAGCAAGACTTTACTACGTTACCAGTAATAGGGCAGTTTCATAAAATGTCCCGCGTATTTTGACGGATTTGAAAGCTCGCTTGACACTATGAATACCGACAGGCGAGACTTTGTCCCACAATCGCAACAGATCTAATCCCAAAAACGGCACACGTGTGCGACTCAACGGCAGGAGGATTTCGAGAATGGCAGTAAAGGTTGGTATCAACGGGTTCGGACGCATCGGAAGAAATATCTTTCGCACGGCACTCGGCGATCCGGACATCGATTTCGTAGCGGTGAACGATCTCACCGACACCCGAACGCTGGCGCATCTGCTGAAGTATGATTCAGTACTCGGCAACCTGGACCATGAGATCACTGCGACGGAAAACGGAATCAAGGTAGGAAACGAAGAGTTTCGCGTGTTCCAGCAAAGAGATCCTGCTGCTATCGATTGGGAATCTGTGGGCGCCCAAGTCGTGGTCGAATCAACCGGCTTGTTCACTAAGGCCGAAGACGCGCGCAAGCATCTGCGCGGCACCGTGAAGAAGGTGATCATCTCCGCGCCCGCGAAGAACGAGGATATCACGATCGTTTTGGGCGTTAATGAAGAGAACTACGACCCGGCGTCGCATCACGTGATTTCGAATGCATCGTGCACGACTAACTGTCTCGCGCCAGTGGCGAAAGTGGTGCACGAGAAGTTTGGTATTCGTTCAGCGCAGATGACCACCATTCACTCATACACGAACGATCAGCAACTGCTCGATCTGCCGCATAAGGATCTGCGACGCGCGCGTGCCGCGGCGTTGTCGATGATTCCGACTTCCACGGGCGCGGCGAAAGCAGTAGCGCTCGTGTTGCCGGAGTTGAAAGGGAAGTTTGACGGGATCTCGGTGCGCGTGCCGACGCCGAACGTTTCGCTTGTCGACGTGGTGATGGATCTCGAAACGGAAACGACGGCGGAAGACGTGAATCGCGCGTTTAAGGATGCGGCGAACGAAGAGTTGCGCGGCATTCTTGATTTCTGCGAGGAGCCTCTGGTTTCGAGTGACTTCAAGCGCAATTCAAATTCGTCGATCGTCGATGCGGAGTACACGAAGGTGATCGGCGGCCGGATGTTGAAAGTGCTTTCGTGGTACGACAACGAGTGGGGTTATTCGTGCCGCGTGCGCGATCTGATCAAGTACATCGCGGGGAAAGGCCTGTGAAGCTTTCCGTTAAAGATCTTCAGCTTCAGAGCCAGCGCGTTTTCATCCGAGTCGATTTCAACGTTCCTATTAAGGATGGGAAAGTTGGTGACGACTCGCGTATCAAGGCCTCACTGCCGACGATTCAATACGCGATCGAGCACGGCGCGCGTGTGATTCTCGCGTCGCACCTGGGACGCCCGAAAGGTCAACGTGTAGACAAGTACAGTCTGCGTCCGGTGGTTGAACATCTTTCGCAGTTGATGGGTAAGCAGATTGCGTTTGTCGAGGACTGTGTTGGTGCGCCGGCTGAGAAGGCAGTTGCGGCGTTGGCTGATGGCGACGTGTTGTTGCTCCAGAATCTTCGTTTTCGTCCTGAAGAAGAGAAGAACGACGATGGGTTTTCGCAGCAGTTAGCGTCGCTCTGCGATGTTTACGTGAATGACGCGTTTGGCACCGCGCATCGCGCGCATGCTTCGACGGTTGGGATTACGCGACACGTGTCGAAAGCCGCGGCTGGGTTTCTGATGGAGAAGGAACTCGAGTATCTCGGCCGGGTTATTACTGATCCGGAACATCCATTTGTGGCGATACTCGGCGGCGCGAAAGTTTCGGACAAGATTCCCGTGATCAACGCGCTGATCGATCGAGGGGTCGATAAACTTTTGATTGGCGGCGCGATGGCTTACACCTTTTTGAAAGCGGAAGGTTTTACGGTTGGCAAGTCGCTGGTTGAAGACTCGATGCTGCAAACGGCGTTGGAGATCAAGAAGCGCGCGGAAGAGAAGGGGATTCAGTTTTTGGTGCCGACGGACCACCAGGTGGTTGATAGTTACGAGCCGGTTAAAGGAGAGAAGATCGTAACGAAGACGATACCAATCGAGTTTACGAACATCGGTTTGGTGGGTATGGACGTCGGCGTCGAGACGGTCGGGCATTTTGCGTCAGCGCTAGCGGACGCGCGCACGATCATCTGGAATGGTCCAATGGGGGTGTTTGAAGAGCCGCCGTTTGATGAAGGCACTGTCGGCGTCGCAAAGGCCGTGGCGGAGGCGGCGGATCGCGGCGCGACCGTAATCGTTGGTGGCGGTGACTCTGTTTCCGCGGTGTCGCGCGCGGGAGTTGCCGATCGCATTACGCACATTTCAACCGGCGGCGGCGCAACGTTGGAATTTTTGTCCGGGGATGAGCTGCCCGGTGTAGCCGCCTTATCCGATAAATAGGTTTTGAAATCGGTTCTTTTATCCCTGTTCCTTCTTACTTACGCTAGCGAACCATGCGCAAACCTGTAATCGCCGGAAACTGGAAAATGTATAAAACGCTCAGCGACTCGGTTGACACCGCGCTGGCGTTGAAACCACTCGTCGCAAACGCAAACCACTGCGAAGTCATAATCGCGCCTGTTTTTACCGCGCTCAAAACCGTCTGCGACCGGCTCGAAGGCTCGAACATCAAGGTCGCAGCTCAGGACTGTTCGACTGAAAAAGAAGAAGGCGCACACACGGGCGAGGTCGCCGCGTTTATGTTGCGCGACGTCGGGGTTCGGTATGTGATTGTTGGCCACTCCGAGCGGCGACAGTTCTACGCCGAGACGGACGAGCAGGTAAATCGCAAGGTGCAGGCGGGCCTGGCGGCGGGCTTGAGTGTGATCATGTGCGTGGGGGAAACGCTTGCGCAACGCGAAGAGGGTAGCGCGCAAGACGTTGTTTCGCGACAGTTAATCGGCGGGCTCGGCGGGTTGACAGCCTCAGATCTCGACCGTATCATCGTCGCCTACGAGCCCGTTTGGGCCATCGGTACTGGACGCACAGCGACGCCGGAGCAAGCGCAGGAAATGCATGCGTTTATCCGGCGCGTTTTCGCGGATAGGCACTCTCAAGACGCCGCCGATGCGCTGCGGATTCTGTACGGTGGCTCGGTCAAGCCGGACAATATCGTGGGTTTGATGGCACAAGCGGATATCGATGGCGCGTTGGTTGGCGGCGCGAGTTTGAAAGCGGATAGTTTCGCGCAGATCGTGAACTATCGGGTTTGAGATTTGGTTTA
Source organism: Acidobacteriota bacterium (assembly GCA_020199835.1). Classification (GTDB taxonomy): domain Bacteria; phylum Acidobacteriota; class Blastocatellia; order Pyrinomonadales; family Pyrinomonadaceae; genus PSRF01. Next base: position 46,276 of record JAIVJV010000001.1, read on the forward strand.
GTGAGTTCTTGGGTTCGAGTGCATTCTCGAGTTCGAGTGCGTTCTCGGGTTCGAGTGGTTCTCGGGTTTAAGATTTGGATTTCAAATGTTTTGAAATGTTCTTTCCCCTACGACGTTTGAGCTCTCGACTCGTGGAATCCTAACGGAGCGTTTTGATTTGTTAACTTACATTCTCTACGGCCTATTCGTTCTCGCGTGCTTGATCCTGATCGTGGTGATCCTACTGCAACCAGGCAAAGCAGACGCGGGCGCGCTCTTTTCAAACACGCTTTCGAGCACGGCATTCGGCCCGCGCGGCACCGCGAGTTTGCTGGCGAAGATCACGATCGGCGCCGCGGCGTCATTTATGCTGATCGCGTTGATGCTGGGCTTGCCGGTGTTCACCGGCTCGCGTTCGGTGTTGCAATCAACGCCGGCCGCGCCAGTAGCGAGTCCGAGCCCAACGCCAGCTCCGGCGCAACAAGCGCCACCGCAAGAAGCGTCACCTGCAACACCACCGGCGACACCCGCAGCTTCACCTGCGGCAACTCAGTGATGTGAGGTTTGAATCCGCGGGTTGCGGTTTAATCCGCGGCTTAGAAGTCTTGATAGCAGTAATCGCACGAGCAGTAGCTAACGTTGGTTCTGCATCTAACGCTGCTCGTTCGTTTGAAAACATTCCGGCTATAATGGCCGCAGCCTTCCAAGGCGCTTCACTTCATGCCGAAGTGGCGGAACTGGCAGACGCGCACGTTTGAGGGGCGTGTGAGGCAACTCGTGGGGGTTCGAGTCCCCCCTTCGGCACCAAGTCCTTTATTTTCAACAACGTACAGGCATTACGTGCATTATGTGCAGCGTACAAATCCCTTATTCACAATGTTTATGTTTTGGTTGGTGCCGCATGTCGGAATCGAATGGTTGCCGCCTTACGGAGGTAGTTTCCATTGTCCGAATTGTCGGGACCGGTCCTCGGCTACTGAAACGTGAGTTGGCAGCGGAAGCAGAGGCGACCCGCTCCAGATTTCCTACACCATCTGTGGCTTCGGCAGATTGGGAACATTGGCTCCGTAATAAACTCCCACTCATATCGACTACCTGCATTGTCGAAGCTAGCTAAGTTTATTCGCAGGTAGACCATAGAGAATTGAGTCAACGTGTACCCCAACTCGATCCCAGTCTGCACAGGTGGTAGCAGATCTGCTGCTGAACTTAGTGTCCTTCACGACTCACGAACCACTGCAACGTCGGCCTGTCTCGATTTATTCCGAGTGATTGTGCCTCTCATGAGACAGAAGACCTACCCGTCTATATAATGTGTCCCCGGATGGTTCTACCTAGCACCCCCGAAAGTGAGGCGGCAAAGAAGCTTCTACTCACACCGAATGCCTGTGTGGCGTTTCTCGGAAGTGCAGTGAGCAATCCGCCAGCGGGAACCTGGAAAGATCTCGTTCGAGAAATCGCGAGCACATCCGGCGTGACTTTTGACGATGGCATTCCTGCAGCCAGATATCCCGATTTGATTGATGATTGCATTGCGAAAGATGAAGCTGGCTGCAATCAGGTACTGCGACGAATACTCCCAGAACACTCCAGCTCATCGCGAACAGCACTACACTATATTCATAGCTTCAATTTGAAAGCCGTGGTTACGACCAATTTCGATCCCTATATCCGTTTTCAAGGGAGCGCCGAAAAATACACGCACGTACACATTTATCCTGATCTGCCTCTTTCGAGTGGACTTTCCAATGGAATATTCTATATCCACGGCTACTTTGGCGCGGATGACGTGAACGCAAATATTTGTAGACTCGTATTGGGTCGTCGCTCGTTCGAGCAGGCTTACCGCGATTCGCTTCTCCCTGGGTTTTTGTTGAATCTGTTTGTCTACGAGGACATCATCTTTGTCGGGTTTAACCCAACGGAACATTACGTAAGTCAGCTTCTAGAGCAAGCGATGCGAATGCGAGCAGAAGTCGGCAGCAACAAGCGAAGATATATCTTAGTCCGCGCTCCGTCTGGAACTGCAAGTGATCGCGCGTGGGATGAGAATTGGGTTGAACAAATCAAGTCGTTAGGCATCGAGCCCGTTTACTACGACTCGTCGCTACCGGATTACAATGGACTTGAAGAATTATTAAATACTTGGCTGGTTCAGAGTAACCTGAAAAGCCGTCCAGCGCCCTTGACGCCGTCATTTGGTATGAACTGATTACACGTCGATATGTCCGAAAAGCCGTTCAGTGCCCTTTTGGCAGAATGTGACTCGTTAATGACCGGGCCGGTCACTGACGCTACGGTGGATCGCTTCGTTGCCTTGATTGAAGATCCCACCTTGTATAAATACGCCTTTCAAACCCTGCAGAACCCCGCTTGGATAGAACCACTTAACCAACGAGGATTCTTTCTTCGCCCACCGGAGCCGACGGTCGACAACGAAAAGTCCACGATCAGTTTTCCCACGTGGCCTGAGATTCAGTTTTTGGTGCGGATGGCTCAAGTTGCACCAAGTGACGTGCTTACGGTGTTGTTGACAGTACGCACAACAGCTAACGTGTCCGTTCATTACGACATTGCGCGTGCAGCGCTTGCAATGCCGCCTCCGCTCGCATCTGAAGTCGCGAATAAAGAGACCGTATGGCTCGATGAACAGAATCGAACGGTACTGGGGTTTCATGCATTCGCCACACTAGGCAAGCTCATATCGCACTTGGCGAAAGGTGGCGAGAAGGAGTCCTCTCTCAATTTAGCCCGCAGTCTCCTGCGAATACTACCTGATCCGCGTGCGGCGGATAACGCGGCGTCCAGTCCCTTCACCCTGTCACGAGAGCCAATCACACTCATCGAGTACTTCGACTATGAGCTTGTTCTGAGGGAGACGGTCCAAGATTTGGTAGCTGTGGGTGGTCTCGATAGTCTCGTCCTTCTAAGTGATTTATTGGAGCAAGCGATTACTCTTTCGACGGACTATGGAGACGAAAACCGAAACGAAGATTATTCATACATTTGGCGCCCGTCGCTTGAGGCCGGCCAGGACAGGGGGCTTAAAGATGCATTGGTATCAGCGACAAAGAAAGCGGTCGAGACACTCGCAGAAGAAAATCCCGATAATGTTGGCACTATAGTAAACATTCTCGAACAGCGACGGTGGAACATCTTTCGGCGACTGAGCCTTTGGTTAATGGGAAAGTACCCGGAACGGGCGACAGCACTAATCAAACAACACCTAACGGACGAAAGACTTTTGGACTCAGGTGCTGAATGGGAAGCTTTGGCGGCGACCCACTTTGGTGAACTACTTCGTGAAGAGCAGAATCTTTACCTCAATTGGATTGAAAAGGGCCCATTGCGGACCTTCTCAGACCTTGCAGATCATCGGAGATTCTTTGGTGAAGATACCACTGAAGGAGACTACCAGCGATACGTTCGCACTTGGAAACGCGATCGGCTGAAGATTATTGAATTGGCATTACCTGGGGAATGGACGACAAAGTATCAAGCGCTCGTCGATGAGTTAGGAGAACCAGAAGTCTCTGTAGCTACACCATATTTAGCAGAGGATGTTGAAACTGGGCGAAGCCCGAAAACGATAGAAGAGCTGCGATCAATCGGGATCCCTGAGCTCGTAAGCTACTTGCGAAACTGGAAACCTGAAACGGGATCGGAATCGCAATTTGCATTGGCAAGCTCGCTGGCTGCCGCGGTTCAGTCGGAGCCGCAACGATTTGCAACAAACGCTTCACAGTTTGCCGAATTAGATCCTGCGTACCTGAAAAGCATTATCTCGGGAATCCGCCAGGGTATTGAAGCCGGCTGGACTGTGGCTTGGGAACCTTTGATTCGTCTTTGCCACGATTTCATCGTTGGTCGGACTCAGGCAGATAAAGCTCGATATGACTCCTCTCTAAAACGAGAGACTCTGTCGCTCTTTACGAAGGGCCTCAACAATCAACCAGCCGAAATCCCATTTTCGTTGAGAGAACTCACTTGGGAAACGCTTCAGGTGCTCACGTCTGATCCCGATCCCACAGTGGAATACGAAGCAAAGTACGGGGACGGCTTAGATCCTGCAACCTTGTCGATTAATTCGGTGCGCGGCGAAGCCATGCACCGAGTGATTCAATACGGACTCTGGGTTCGCCGTGCCCTTCAGGAAGGTGAAGGTAAGGGGGCCATCAACCGTGGGTTTCAGGACATGCCGGAATTACAGAAAGTGCTGGACGACCATCTGGATATTCAAAAAGATCCGTCGGTCGCGATCAGAGCAGTGTATGGTCAATGGCTTCCCTGGCTCATTTTTCTGGATAAAGAGTGGACCATCGGAAAACTCGCTCAGATTTTTCCGAAAGACGAGTCGTTAGCAAAATACGGCGTCGTAGCTTGGTTTACCTACATCATTTTTTGTCAACCTTACGATGAAGCATTTGACGTTCTTCAAGAAGAGTATGCGGTTGCTATTGAAAGGCTGGGTCGAGAATCTATTAAGAAGCCTTCGTATGGAGATCCAAGTCAAAGTCTTGCCAGCCATGTCATGGCGCTGTATTGGAGGGGCAAGCTGGATTTCGGCGACTCAGGGCTCTTACAGAAGTTTTTCGAGCGGGCACCGACTCAGTTAGCAAGTTATGCAATGTGGTTCGTCGGTAATAGTCTAAAAAATTCCAAACACGAAGTTGCTGCATCGATCCGCGACCGTTTGCAGAGTCTCTGGGAATGGAGAGTTACCATTGGTCAGGCAGGCGAGCTTTCGACCTTCGGCCTTTGGTTTACGTCGAACAAGTTTGAGAAAAATTGGGCTATTCAACAACTGTACGAAGCATTAAGGACTACTGGCGAGATTGAGGATGAGAGTGAGGTAGTTCAACAGCTCGCGACGCAAAGTTTTGCGAATCCCATTCTGCCTATTGAATGTCTTAAGCTCTTGGCCAGCACGGCGAGAGATTATTGGCGAGTTTTCGATTATCAAGACAGCGCTAAGAAGATTATCGCTGACGCATTGAAAAGTGGTGACTTCACCGCGCAGAGGTTAGCTGAGGATGTGGTTGAGCGTCTGATGGCACAGGGCCATCTGACATTCAGAGATTTGTTGCGATCTCCGGTTTCGTGAAAGAGAGTTATTTAGTGGGGGATTGCACGAGACACAATTACGATGCGGCCTTCGGCACTCATTCGTGATCAAGACCAGCCGGGCCAATAGAGAAGTCTTTGCTGAGAAACCTACAAGCAACAGAAGCAGTGCCGCTGGTCATGCCAGTTTTGAGGGCCTCGGTGGTTGAGGGTTAAGAAACTGAATGATCTCTTTCAATAATGTCTGGTTCCAAGCTATACAACGTCGTGCTCGGCGCTCTAACTCGAATTTGCTTTGGCTTCTCGCGACAATTTCCTGTCAGTTCGGAACGCTGTCATGGCTTTTTCAGCGAAAAGGACTCCCTTAATCAGTACTAAATCTTTATTCAACTAAGCAGGCTTGAAAGGACCTATTACACGAGTGCAGCGCAAAAGCTAACATCGAAGGATGTGGTAGAAAGGATAGCTATGATTTTCGAGGACTCAGTCCACGCAACATCTAGCGTAATCGCAGACTCTTCGACGTGAGGCTTGTTGTCAGTTCTTACACTTTGACAAGATCAAGTCTTTCAATCAAGTCGTTCATGATTGGCGGCTCGACTTGGATCCGATTGAATGATTCATTGTAGAAGCGCTGCTCAAGCTGCAGTAATGCCGTCGGAAACTTTCCCGCAAAGCGCGGGTGAGGGTAAAAGACTGGACCAACGCAGACATGAAACCCTACCCTCAAAAATGCCAAGACACCAGCGAGCGTAGGAGCCTTGTCACTCTTATTTGTAAGAACGCCGTCTGGCATAAATCCTGTTTCCACCAATCGGCGATTCTCATCGTACCGATCGTAACTGCTTCCGAATAGCGCAATATCAAAATCCTCAAAATCACTACAAATACCTGAAGCCTGTATCGCGAGTAGCACAGGTGTTTCCGAATTACGGACCTGCCTGCGTTTCCTTCTTACGGCCAGACGAATTCTCTCCTTGGAGTTGTCAATCAAACTCACAGGCGCTTCCCATCCAAGGCGTTCGCTCTGTGTTGTTGTCGGAAACAGATGCAGATGGACCATACCTGTTGGCAGTTCAACACTGATTTCCCGGTCCGGTTCATCGTCCTGAGGTGGAGCAACATCCAACATTCGCGATACTGTACGCTCAAAATTCTTTCTCGAGTCTGCTGGTCCAATCTTCGGCAATTCGTAGACACACACGCGCCAGCCCTGAGGGGCCTTAGATTCAATGAAATCAAGCAACGGGATTCGGTTCTTCAATTCCACACCTACGGCTCCGTCAAAGATCGGAGCTTTAGCCTCAACAGTAATCGCTACGTCGGGGAATTGTGCAATAAAGTCTGGCCTTCGACCGTCGGAATTACTAGCTTCGATAACGATACTGCCTCCCATTTCCTGAAGAATACGAGCTACCATCAATTCAAAGAAAGCGCTCTGCCATCTTTCTCGCAGGTCATGAACGAACTTATCCTGATTGGATAGTGGCAAGTGAGAAATGTGCTGATTTAGAAAGCGACGGCAGGCTCTCGCTCGTGGAACAGTCGACCGCGCAAGCCATTCCAAAGTATGTTCTCCTCTGCTGGCATATGTGTCGTCAGGAAGAGCCGGCTCAGGAAACCAAGTTGAATCGAACTGCACTTTCATGAATATTAATCTTCTGCTTTGGGTACTACTTCTGCCATTACTGAAACCAAATGGTTCCGCGCGTATCCCAACGTTTTTTTTCCTCCTCCTCACGTTTTCGGTACTGTTCACGCAATCTCTCACTGATGGCCTTAGTCACAGAAGTCACGAAAACGGTGGCCAAAGGGTCTTGCGGCGCAAAGTGGCGCAATTCGTGTACTGTAGATATGTCCCCTTGTTCCTTTAAACAAAGGTATGACGACAGTCGTGCCATTGCGGCCCCTGATCCAAAGCGACTAATGTGTGTTCCTAATCGGTGATGTTTGAGTTGCATGGTCTTCGCTGCGTCGGCAGCTTGGCGAACCAGAAGTTCGCTCGCGTACCGAGCAGACTCAATATGCATATCACCGAACTCTAAAAACCCGAGCATAGATATCGCACACGATCTGGTCCATTCGTCCGAAGTTGGATCATAAAGCTCACCGAATAATTCCTGACAGAGAGCTGTGCTCGTTTGTTTCAATGAGTTTGCAGTAAGTTCGCGCGTTAGCAAGTAGCGGTCGCATAGCAGCCGTTTTATAGTTTGTTTTAGTGTTGGTAATTCTACATCTTTGGCAATAAACAGTTTGGGAATGAGGTGGGCTAAAGTCTGACGTGCTCCGATTCCGAGATATCCAATGTCGTATGCCTTATTGACCTGATGAAGCATAACGTTTGGCTCGTGCGCCACCAATCCTTCGATCAGATGACTCTGATTGTCATAACGTCTCGACTCGTCACTAGACCAGTCTTCAAACTGCTCCATGATCGCACGTTGAGCTTTCGGAACCTCCCAATATGCGCCAAGTGCACGTAGATAGGTGGATCGGAACTCGCGATGACTTGTGAAAACAGAGTCAATTAAGACATCGACGATTTGATGGGATCGGAAACGCGCGAGTGCATCAATGTACTGCGGGGCATGGTTGTCCTCTACTGCGCGCTCTATATCGGCGATTGCTTCGCGAGCGTCAAGTCGGCCCAACGTTTCTGCCGCCTGAGCCTTAACCGAGAGATCGTTGTCTTCACGAAGCAGCTTGATTAGGGTCGGTATAACCGATTTATCTTGGCTGGAACCCAGGAGTTTGGCAGCATATCTCCGCAACGATGTTTCAGCCGTCCCGAGAACAATTTTTTCAAAGACAGCCCGATGTTCCTCAGCATTAAGTCGAGCCAATGTTTCTAGACAAATCAGTCTACTATTAATCCCCACGGAATCATCTTGCGCCATAATAACGAGTTCTGTTTTGTGAAGAGCACCGCTTTGAATAAGCGGACAGAGCGCCTCCTCCGCAAAGTCTTCAGATCCCGAATCTGAGGATCGCAAATAGTCGAGCACCGCTTCGCCGCCACGTCTGGATCCACACGTACCAAGAGCGCGTGCTGCTTGTCCGGTTTCGTACCACACATCTGGGCCATCAGCGACCGGATGATGCATTCGATCCAAAAGAGCTGCTTCGGCCCGCGGATCAGCCGCTACCCAGAGAAGTTCACACACTTCCGCTGCTACAATCGTTCTTGCTTCTTGCAGAAATTGACTGGCGGCCGTAACAAATGTGGACGCCTGACACTTTACCACTGCCAAAAGATCTGAAACCCCTTCGCGACTCTGTTCCACCGGATATTCATCGAATCGCGCAACCATAGGCAGAAGATTATCAACAACCAATTGGGCTAAGTCAGTACCCTTATTAAGTAGTTCGGACGTGATCTCTGACATTAGTTCTATATGTTCAGGTAACCACGCCCTTCCAAACACTTGAGAGCTCAACCAGACATTGCCACCACGAGTCGGTGCCATAAGTTCTGAAGCGAGATTCTCCAAAATGATCCTTTGAGCAGGCGCAATCTCAAGTGACTCAGCCGCCAGGATCGCGTGAGCTCGATGTAGTTCACCCTCACCCAACAATCCTTCCTGAATAAGCCGAACCGCGATCGGTTCTGCTTTCGCTTTATCTGTTTCCATCAAGGCTGCGAGAAGCTGCCGTGGTGTCCAATACCTTTTGATTCTAGTTCCGTTGGCGTCGACCTTAGGCCGCAGAGCCTCACATAGGGGTTCGAAAGCCTTTGGCGTAGGCACTTCCTTTAGATAATAGGCGGCCGCGTTAACGACTTGTTCGTCTGGGTGGCCAAGCCCCCGAATGGCATAACGCACTTGGTTTTTGTCTCGTAGGTGTGCAGCTGTCAGGAGAGCATTTGTCACTAGACTAGAACTGCTGTTCGCATCGTCCTCAAGGCAATGCGCTAGAGCTTTCGACACTTGCTCATCAAAAAAACCTATCCCACGTAAAGCATAGAGATGGCGACTGCGAATCTCTGCCAAACGCGAAGAGTCCTTTATAACCCCCACCAATCTTGAAACTGCTTGCCGTCCTAAACGGCCGAATGCGGTAGCTGCCGCTTCGCGTACGCTCTCTTCAGAGTCTTCCAAGAGACTCATCAGATCTGCTTGCGATTGCGAATCTTGATGCATTCCCACCAACGCTGCTGCCAATTGTCGAGCCACGGGGTTAGGATCGTGTAAATGTCGACGTACGATGGCCAAGGATTCCGGCGCAGTTCTAAAGCCCTGAATGGCCTCTCTGTAAAAGTAAATCCGATCAAATCCTTCACGCTTCACAATCTCAAAAATGACGCCAATGACAGATGGGCTCAGCAGTGGGAAAAGAGACTTGCTCGTAAAGTGGAAGTCTTCCACGAGGATCTCAACTACCTGTTGCAGAACAGTACTCCTGGGAGTTTCATCAACAAGGCGATTTATCCAAGCCAGGAGAGCGTCGAGCGTTGTTAAGGAAAATCGTGCCTCCTTGGCCCAACTAACAACTAGTTCTCGCAGGTTTTCCGTAGTCTTGTCAGCGGCTATACGGGCTAGTTCATGCGACAAAAAATATGGACCCGCTCCTGGAGGGCGAAATCCGATCATCTTTCGGGAGACCTCACTTGATTCGGTTAGAATCCCTGCCGATAGTAAAGCCTCGTGAGGTGTACGTCGTGCAGAACCTTTATCGTCGAATTCTGGCAAAGCCTCTTTTACAACGCGAGCTTCGAGCTGAAAGTCACGGGAGTGGTGCTGCCAACAAAGAGCAGCGAACTTCACCAGCAACTCAAACAACTTATCCCCATCCAGTGGACAATCGGATGCCGCGTTCCGAAGTGACGCGCGAATTCTCTTTGCCAGCAATTCGCTCCATGTAAGACTTTGGTGAGGTGAAATTTCACCTAAGGCATGTAGGTTTGCGTAATGATCAAAGGTGCCAGGATGCTTAAGCAAATCTCGCATCGTCGCAACATGTCGGTCGATACGCTCACCGTATGTCCCAGCAGTCAGGAGCTCAGTGGCTCCAATCTTGCGTAGGGCATCATTTAGCTCGTCGTGTGTAAAATCATCAACATGGATCGTTATGGATGACCGATTACTACGGCGCTGAAGTTCTTCCAAGTCCTCGTATTGAGGGAGTAAGCGATGACGACCAAGGATGTTCCATGCGAAGTCGCGGCACGAGATAATAATCTTGACTTGCTCTAAAGGAGTATCAGTTAACGAGTCATGCAGCATGGACAGTTGGCGCACGATTTCGTCTGGATCAGCTTCATCAACCGCGTCTAATAAGATCGCGAAGCCTGGAACATTAGTCGCACCTTTAGTCCATGGTCTTATGATATCGGGCCATGACAAAGGAGGATTTCCCAAAGACAGTTCCTGGGCCAGCGTATCGCAGGCGTATTTCAACGAGAAAAAGCGTCCTCTAAGCAATAGCGTAACCCAGTCAATTTCGATCAGATGTCGGGACTCCAACGCCAGTAAAATAGACTTCCCGGTTTCTGTCGGTCCTAACACCAAGCAGTAACGGGCGGGAGATGCAAGAAAACCATCTAACCTTTCCATCAACAGTTCGCGGACAATGGTTGGTCGATTGTCAATAAGCTCGTTCGCTAATCGATGCGTGACAGTGTGAGCCGCGTGAGAAACCTGCCGTAGATCAATGTCAATAGCTTGTGCCCTTCTTAAGGTTCCGATTATCCGATCAGCTTCCGCGGTGATTTGAGCCTTAACCTCACTTTGTAGGACCTCCTGCCTATCAGCATGGACGCGTAATCCGTCAGGTGATTTGAATAATTGGTCGAGGATTTCAATTAGGAAATCTTCAATTACGCGAAGGGCAGTGTCTTGCGTTTGATCGCTATCATAAAACTCCGTGCTCTCGATGAATTGTGGTACTGCGGCAGCGAGGTCCTGCGTTGCCCCTTCTTTCAAGTCTGTCAAGACTTCGACGAAACCGTCGGTCTTGGACCATTTGATTAGTGCTTCGCGAACTTCGATTTCCTCATGATGCTTTTGAGTATTTGTAGCCGCCGTCTGAACGAGCGGCTCCTTCAGCAGTCTCTTCAAGCCCGACTTCCCGAGCTCAGTCAACTGTCTTCCAATGCTTTTAGCGATTGCAGCTGCGAGTAAACCCATTGGTAGGAATTCTTAGTACGAATATTCTTCAGTCTACCAAAATAGAAGTGTATCAACGAATCTGGGATGTTCATTCTTGTGCAATTGGCGCCCGAGACTTCGCGGCTACCCCACCGTGTGGTTCAGAACGTTGAGACTGGTTAACTCTCGCTTTTAGAGCGCTCCAGCCGTACTATTCTTTGTGGGGAGGTGAGCATTTAATTGAAAAATGTGAGGAATCTGCTATCCGTCTCTTCTGAACTCTCACCTAATGAACATATCAGCAAAAAGACTGGCGACGAGATCGAAGCCTATCTCGCCGGGCGTGGAAAGACACGAATTCACGAAGGTGCCCGTAATCTCTCACTGAACATCTCCGACGACTACGGTAATCGTTTTCTAGTCGAGTTGATTCAGAACGCCCACGATGCTCACCCGATGGATCGCTCTGACGGGGAGATTTCGATTGTCCTAGCCCCTGACGAAGGACCATTTGGCTGTCTATATGTAGCAAACCGAGGCGAGGGCTTCGAGGGCAAGAACTTCGAATCAATCACAAACATCGCTCTTAGCAGTAAACCCGTAAATGAAAGCATCGGTAATAAAGGACTAGGCTTCCGCAGCGTATTGCAAATCTGTCAGTGGCCTGAGATTTATTCGGTATTGAGGAAGAGCAATCAGTCCGGCACTTTTAACGGCTACTGTTTCAGATTCGTAACCCTTAATGATCTCGACGCAATCCTGGAGCGTCTGGGTAAATCACATCTCGCTGCGGAAATATGGGAGAACATGCCCAGTTGGTTTTTGCCGGTTGTTGCGACGAGTCGTCCAGGTCTGGTGGACCGCTTCGCTCAAAGCCGTTTTGCCACTGTCGTGCGCATGCCGTTGCAATCCAATGAAGCACATGCAGCAGTAGTTGAGCAGATACGTTGGCTTATCAATCTGGAGACGCCGTTGCATCTATTCCTCAACCGAGTCGCCCGTATCACGATAGAACTCGAACCCGATGTACAACATGTCCTAGAGCGCAGAGAGTTGGACGAGTGGTCATACTTGCGCGGAATTGAAATCCAGCGGTTAGGCATCGGCTCGGATGAATTTCTCATCACGAGCATGGATGTCCCGACTGAAGCTTTTCGAACTGCGCTCAATGAGAGCTTGGAAAAGAAGCAAATACCCATGAGCTGGGCTGATTGGAAAGGAACGGCCCGCGTCAATATTGCGATAAGACTCAATCGGCCTGTTGAAAAGGGATTGCTTTACTGCTTCTTGCCTTTGGGTGAGGAGGGCCGATCACCTTTTTCGGGATACATCAATGCCAACTTCTATACAAAGATCGATCGAAGAAACGTGGACTTAAATATCAGCCTTCATCGGCTATTCGTTTTGTCAGCTGCTACCTTATGCCGACATACAATAGACTTTTTAATTGACAAGAATTGGCCTGAGTCGCCTGGAGCCGTAGTTGACTTGCTATGCTGGAGAGGTACTAATGTCAACGATATAAAATGTGCTTTTGGTAAGGGCGACCGAGAAATTGTCGAACGACAAATACTACCGACCTGGTCACACAACGGAGTAGTGAAATGGAAAGCTGCTTCTGAGACGTATATTTGGAACGCCCCAGTCAATTCTTGTCTTTCTCCGGAATCAATCTCGTTAGCCACAGGAGATGCAGTTCTCTTACCATCTTTATTGGCCAAGCAGCGAGAATCCCTCACTGAATTTTTTCGCCTCTTAAACGAGCCCTTCAAACCGTCATCTGAAACAATTGCAAACTGGATTGAGAAAGTTGCCAAACAATTGGTTGCATCCAAAGTGTCTGCAGAAGTTTGGGCGAAACTGTACGATGAAGTTGCTGAGCATTTGCGTTCAGAGCCATCAGTCCTTTTTGGGAAACAATTCTTATTGAGCGCCTCGGGCGATTTGATAGCGAGCTCACCCAATAGTGAGGGTAGCGGTAGGAGGCGAACCCCTGATATTTACTTCCCACCTGCACTCATGAGAGACGTCGGAGAGGATCAGGAGAGTTCCGATGGCCCAGCGCTCCCGCTTGAGAAGCTGCCCGCTTCTCTTAAGCAAGGATTCGCATTTCTTAGCGCGGAGATACCATGGACTGATACAAATGGCTATCGACCGGGTCGTACTTTCTTTCTTGAGGCTAAACTCGTTCGTGAATACGACACACGAGAGGTTCTGCGCACGCTCGCCACAATTACGCGAAGTACTCGCGCAGACAGTACGAAACAGTTGGCTTTGGAATGGTCATTTCGTCTTTGGTTAACGGGTCGAGCCATATCAGAAAAGGAAACTCGCAGTGCGCGTTTTGCATTGCCTACAAGAGGTGGTTGGAAACTCGCAGAAAAGACTTTGATTGGAGTAGGATGGCCCACCGCAAACGGCAGACTCCTGGAAAAGCTATTGAGACAAGTTGGTGATAGCTCCGAAGAGTTCACCGAAGCTAGGGAATGCCTCTTGCCAAGTTACAAAGACTGGCCAGTGCAGTTCGGCACCGAGGATGATTGGATGCGTTTCCTGCTTGCGACAGGATCTTTGGACTGCTTACGACCCGTTTGTCGAGAAGAGAATAAGATTCAAAAGGACTCGATAGGACATTCCATTGATAATGTCATCGTTCATTCTGTCGATCTCGACGATGAGAGCAAAGCGATTTGGGCACGAGATCTAGCTTTATTCTCAGCCCTCAAGAATCCCAACACAAATTATCGGGCTGAATTGCGAACGTGGAGATTTCCTGGCCAAGGAGCATCGCTTAGCTTCACCGACAAGGCTTTACGGCGCGACTACGCATTCCAGATCTTGAAAGCGATTCCACACTTACAAAAAGAGCACAAATCGTTCCGAGTATTCCGGCCACTCCATTCTCAAAGCAATGAGGTGCGTTGGCCCACTCCTCTTAAATCATTTCTTACTCAGGCATGGTGGCTGCCTGTCCAACGTGGCGGCAATGAAATACGCTTTGTGAGTGTCAGTAACGCTTGGCTATCCTCGGAAGACTTTGACCCGAGGCCTCCACGTTTTGTTGATTTGGTCTCGCCTTCAGTAGTTCGTGGCTCGGAGGATGGGTTAGCTTGGTTGCGCGCCAGCGGAGGTTTGGGAGTGCTCGACAACCCGAGCGATGCAGGGCGAGCGTTACGCGTGTTCGCGCAGGCCGCAAAAGATAAGCTGGACCAAGACACTGATGTGCGTAGATTTTCCGAGTTGTTTTCTACTACGTGGAACACAGCACTTCAACAAGAGACAAAAATAAATATTGATTGGATTCCCATCCGTATTGGCGATTCTATCGAGGCGCTGTCGGTGGCCCAAACTGACAATGCCCACAATGTGGCTGTTGCATACTTCGTTGACCAAGACGATAACGCGAAGAAGCAATTATTGAGTGAGCTTGAAGAACCACTCTTTGATTTTGACGTTAAAGATGTCGAACGTTCCTGGATTGTGCTTGATAAACTATCTCAAGGACGCTTCCGCCGAATGTCTCAAGTGCCATTGGAGGTGCATGTGGACGGTTGCCGTTTCGAATCCAATACAAAAACGCCGTTCCTACGCGATGTTTTTGGTGGATGGATCACGGATTTCCTTATTTGTGCAGCGGAATATAAAGGCGGCGCATTCTTTCATAGCACTCAGAAAACCTTGACGAAGCTGAAACACGCAGCCGAGAACCTGAGGGTGGTGGTCGCGCAAAAAGCGCAAATCAGCATGAACGGAAAAATCAGCAATCTGCCGATAGCTGTCCGAGGAGGTGTAGTTCTTCGGGAAGGATCAACAACTGTTTTGATTCTCGAGGCCGTCGCAGGAACAGCTACCTTGGACATACTTGCTGGAACTGCCACTCAACTAGCAATGGCCTTGAATCAAAAAGCATTAGCAACCGCTTTCGAGGCGGCGTTACTAAGGTTGGCGAAGTTACAGCTCGACAAAACAGTAGGAGCGGATGATGACGATTTAGCCGAAGCGCTCGGAATCGAGGTTGAACATGTGCAGCAAACTAGGCGCTACACTCAACTGGATTTTTCGTCGCACATATATTTTGCCCAACCCCTGGCCGCTTATTTGGATTTAAGTCCTGCTGTTGACATGTTAGTGCAATTGGATGCCCAAGAGGATCTCAGTGAAGAAGTCGTTCTCCAAGCATTGAAGCCCGTGTCCCTTGCTCTCAATATGGAGGAACGACAACTTCTTGCACAACTTGGTACCGTGTCAGATATCACAGGCCTGAAACAAGTATTCAGTTTAGATCTGGTCAGATTAAATGAAGCCTTAGGAGGTTTCGACGGTAGGTTCAAACGCATCAACAATGAGGAATTGCATCGCATGCAATTTCGTGCTCACCTCACAAGACATAACACCAGAATTGTCGCTCGAATGAGACCGGCATTCATTGATCACTTTGATCAGTTGGGGGATCTTTCCCGCTACGTTCAACTCCGCAGTAAAGCCGAAACAATTGAGCCGGATGCTGACTGGTTTGAACGATACGATGAACTCCCAGAAGAGATAATGGAGCAGCGCATCGAAATATGGCTGCTCTCACAAGGCGTGTCAACCGCCGGTACAACACCCGAGTTGCCCGATTTGACTGAATGCAGGGAGAAGAACGGCCGAGCATTAAGGAACTTTGCTCAAAAATATGGTTCGGCCGTATCAGCATGGGTGAGATCTACACAGGATGCTGTTACAGATTTGGTTAGGCGCCTTTGGTTCGATCCTGAAAAGCCAAAGCTCGAACTGATTCAAATTGGGCAAGGGAATGGTTGGCTCGAATTTCGTTTGCTCGATGATGACCAAATAGCTGCTTGGCTTCACCAATCAGGACATTGGCCGGCGGGAAAACCTGTTACCACAGATCTGCCGGCTTGGGGCATTTCGGAAGATACTGTTACGCAAGCTCAAACAGACACAAAACGCGATAGAGAAGCGCGACGGCAGGAACGAAACGAAATTGTTTTTGCGGGACAGAAGGCTTCAGCGCTCGTGCAAGACTATCAAACGCTTTTGGAGATCGTGAGAGATCAGCTTACGAATGCAGCGAATTTTCTCGACATCGATGCAAGTATTCGATCGTTAGCCGACTTACCAGTCCTATTACGAGGCAGCAGCAGTTCTGGCAGCGGCTATGGTTTCGGATCAGGTTCGCAAAAATCAACCGAATCGATGATGTCCGATGAACAGAAAAGCGCGATCGGTTTTATTGGAGAGCAATGGGCATTTGGGTGGATCAAGGCTTTTCACAAGCAACGGCACAACTTGGAAATTGATGAAAATTGTTGGGTGTCTTCCAATCGGAATGTCATTTGCGGAGGTTCAGCCGGCCGTGACGATCACGGCTATGACTTTGAAGTGCGATTGACTTCCACTACGTACTATTACGAAGTGAAGGCGAGCACCGGCAATCCGCAATTCTTCGAAATGGGGCCCACCGAGATCGCAACAGCCCAGCGGTACAAAGCAGACCGGGACAATAAATATCGAATTCTTTATATAGCTTATGCTAACGACCCAAAACGGGTCGCTGCGACACTTCTCCCAAATCCGTTTTCGAAAGAAGGAAACAAAAAGATTAGAGTCATCGGAAAAGGAAGCGTCAAATATGAGTTTTCACCGACCGTCAAGTAGCATTATTCTTCAAGCGGATAAAAGGCTGACCTTCAGGTCTCTGCTCGTTGGATTCGCGCGAAACTTAGATCAAGTAGCTTACATCCTTCGTGCTATTTCTGGACTTACAGGGATACCGAATAAACTCGATTTCACCAACTCCGCCGGGGCTTAATCGAATTGAGACTGTTACTGTAGAGTATTATTGAAGGAAGTTGGCAACGAGTGTATAAGTTATACTTATGTATTAAAATCACGAGAGTATCGACCTAGACTCCGCATTGAAGCCTTCAACCCTTCAGTTGTCCGCAGTTCAATTCAGTTACGGAACTCACACCGTATTACGGATCTCAATCTTACGGTTGAACCAGGCGAAATATTAATGCTGATGGGTCGAAATGGGTCTGGAAAGTCAACGATCTTAAAGCTCATTGCAGGTTTGATTCTGTAAGTACCCCTCAAAAACGATCCGTTGAAAAATAGAGGTTTCCGGGCGAGTATGACGCCAGGAGGCCTTGATGCGGAAGAGCAAATTCAGCGAGAACCAAATCATTACGATCTTGAAAGCGGTGGAAGCAGGACGGACCGTCAGAGACGTTTGTCGGGAGCACGAGATCAGCGAAGCCACCTATTATCAGTGGAAGTCGAAGTACGGTGGTATGGAAGCCGCGGATATTCGCCGCTTGCGTGAGCTGGAAGAAGAAAACCGGCGTTTAAAGGCCATGTATGCCGAGCTGTCTTTAGAACATCGGATCTTGAAAGAGGTGCTCACAAAAAAGCTCTAAAGCCGGCGGTCAAAAGGAAGTTGATTGTCGGCATCCGTGAACAATTCAAAGTCAGCGAGCGCCTGGCCTGCCGCGTAATGGCACTGGGCCGTTCGATTTATCGCTACCAGCCGCAGCCGAATCGTGATGGCGAAGTGATCGAGTTGCTGCTGGAGTTGGCCCATGGCCGACCCGAGCAGGGTTTCCCGAAGTTATTCAAGCGGTTGCGGCGACTGGGGTATGGCTGGAATCACAAACGCGTCTATCGCGTGTATTGCAGCCTGAAATTGAACAAACGACGCAAGGGCAAGCGGCGGCTGCCAAATAGAAATCCGGCGCCGCTGTCAGCAAGTCAGACGATGAATGAATGTTGGTCAGCAGACTTTATGAGCGATGCGTTGTGGTGTGGTCCGCGTTTTCGCACCTTCAACGTCGTGGATGACTTCAATCGCGAGGTGTTGGCGATCGAAGTGGACTTCAACTTACCCGCAGGCCGCGTGGTGCGGACGCTTGAGCGGATAGCCGCTGTACGCGGCTACCCACTCAAGCTGAGACTAGATAATGGACCAGAGATGATCTCCGTGACATTGGCAGACTGGGCCGAGCAACATGGCGTAACGCTCGAGTTCATCAAACCAGGAAGGCCCATGCAGAATGGTTTTATCGAGCGGTTCAATCGCAGCTATCGTGAAGCGGTGCTCGACATGTTTGTGTTTCACAGTTTGCAGGAAGTACGTGAACAAACCGAGCAGTGGTTGAAAGAGTACAACGAAGAACGACCACATGACGCTCTGGGTGACCTGTCGCCCAGGGAATATCTCTTAACCCACAAACCCGAAATCTCTATAAATTCGTGGACATGATCGCGGGAGACTTACACAGCTCCAGAATTGATCCAGGGCTCTTCCTTTCCAACGAATAAAGCGCCTACAACTGCCAGACGTTCGCAACGATTCTCGCCAAGCCTGCTAAAAATTTTTATTGACTTTCAGCTACAACAGGTTCATAAACTCCCAAACTCAGCTCACCGAGGAGAAATCTCTTGAGCCTACCAAAAAGAATAACGCTGACGAGGTTAGTGGCGACTGCTTTGTGTGTGTTGGCTTTAAGCGTTTACATCACCTTTGCGCCCACTAGTATTAACGCCGCTAGCTGTACATGCGGCGGAGGTCTGAGTGGAAAATGTGATGGCGGCCAGCGGTGCGTCTGCATGAGTCAGAATGGGGTATGCACTCGTTGTGAATGGAGCGACGACCGCACCTGCCCGTGTCAAGGCGGCGTGGATATTTGTATAGAGGACTAGCCTCAAAACTGAAGGCACGGTCCGCCACCACTCGCAAGATTAGTCGCCCGTAAATGTAACGAGTGACTACACCCACGATTGCCGTTTGCTGTCAGGGGCACTCGCAAGCATACGTGGGCGACACCCAATCGTGAACCCACCGTGCTCAACGAACACGCGATCTGGCATCAATAGGCCGGACAGAGTTGCTGTTCAGGGGGCGCGCGGTAGGTTATGTAACTGATAGAACTCTCTTACCGGATGCGAAGAAGATGACCAGTGTTGACCCAAGCATGCAAAACTCTCCCGTCCGGCGGAGCCGGCCGGATGCTTTTCTGTTGCTGCTCTTAGTGGCGTCTTTGTCTCTGAACGTCTATTTAGGGTGGAAGGTTAAGCAGGGCGGTGTTGAGTCGGATACCGTGAAAGCCGTAGCTGGAATGAAGGTCGATCCGGTTAATGCGGTAGATCTCGAGGGAAAGCCTCTTACTATTGCCTACAAGGGTATTAACAAACCCACAGTGTTTTATGTGATAACGCCCAGTTGCATATGGTGTCGTCGCAATCAGGCGAACGTTAACAGGCTGGCGGACGCGAAAGCGAACGACTTCCGGTTTGTCGGACTCTCGCTGGATGAATCGGGATTAAAGGAATACGTTGAGCGGCATCAACTCAAATTCCCAGTATATGCTCGACTGCCAGCCGAGACAGTTGAATCGCTCGGCCTCGGAAGTACGCCACAGACGATCGTCGTTTCGCCAGAAGGTGAGATCGTAAAAGTATGGTCGGGCGCCTATATTGAGGATTTGCGTTCCGAAGTGGAAGCTTATTTTGGGATCCAACTGCCGGGTGTGATGTCGGCAGGTAAGTGAGTATGCGTTGTCCTGGCGGTTCTCGAATTATCAACAACTACGCCGATCGAAAGATCGCGATCAGCCTTCATTGGGTAATCCTCGCCGTTTGCATCCAAGGTGTGATCGCGGGTGGAGTTTCCGCGCAATCGAAACCCGCAGGATCCGGAAAGTCCCCCCTCTGTAACCGAGACAATGCGGTCGAGATGATTAAGCAGCAGATCGACCTCACTAAGACGTTCCAAAAACCCGTCCCACGCATTGCCGTGCTTATTCGAGCCGCGGATATGTTATGGCCTTACGAGCAGGAGAGGGCGCGCGCAGCCTTTACCGACGCCTTTGAATTAGCCACAGAGAACGAAAAAGAGAACGAGCAGAAAGGCCCTCGATCGTTAATGCTGAGATTGCAAATTCCTGATCAGCGTTATGTAGTGATTCGTGCGGTGACTAAACGCGATTCCGCATGGGCAAAAGAGTTAACGCAGAAAATGCTGAAACTGGATACCGAAGCTCGAGAGGGAACCCCAACTAGAAACTCATTTAGCGACTTATTGACCGCGGAAAGGCTGCTCGATTCCGCAAATCAACTGATCGCTACCGATATTAAAGCAGCCTTTGATCTTGCCACGACTAGTCTTAATTATCCCGCTACTGGCGCTTTAACTCGTTTTTTATACGGGCTCGCTGAAGTTAATCAGCGGGCAGCCGATCAATTCTACGCTCAGGCACTCGGCGCTTACCGCGACAAACCCCTACGGGAGTTTCTCTACTTACAGGCATATCCGTTTGCCTGGCGAGAAACGGTCAACACACCCACGTTCAACGCTTACGAAGTTCCGCCGAATTTCGTTATCGCCCAATCCCTCCAACGGCAGTTCGTCCAACTGCTGCTGGTACGAGCGCAGCAAGAACTGGAAAGGCCACTCGATCAACGTGATAGGTATCGAGATCCGCGCGGAAATATGTTACCTGGGGTAGCACATCTGTTGCAGGGGTTGATACTACTTGAACCTCAGATTAGAGCGTCTCTGCCTGATTTATTGGCGGGGCTTACGGAGGCACGAGAGAAAATTTTGGTGTCCCTTTCGGCCGACACTCAGAAGCTGCTTACACAACCCGGCCGTGAGGTTTCCAACATGCCGGAGACGACTTTTGATGAACAGATCGAGGCAGCACAGAAAGTATCGGGTGTAAACCGGCGGGACGAACTTATTGCTGAAGCAGTTTTGAGTGCATCCTCCGATAAGCAGAGTCTCGCGGGAGTGATTCAGGCGATTGACAAGATTAGCGATTCAAATCTACGCACCCGTTTACTAGAGTGGCTCTACTTTCGCCGCGCCACTGCCGCCGTGAAAGATAAACAATTTGAGGAGGCGGAGAAACTTGCATCTCAGGTTGAAGGCGTGGAGCAACGCGCTTATCTTCACATCGAGATCGCCAAGGGACTATTTAGCAGAAATGAGATGCAAACTCATGCGCGCGAAATACTTGATGAGGCGGTCACTGAAGCAAAAAAGGCCGGAGCTACAATTTTTGCCGCACGCACACTATTAACGGCCTCTAACCTTTACACCAAAATCGATCCTGGCGCGGCAATCTCATTGCTGACAGACGCTGTCAATTCTATTAACCGCATCGAGACACCGGATTTTTTCAGTGATAATCAAACTCAGGTAAAATCGGTTGAAAGAAAAGGCAGCTCAGGCCACTATCCTCTACAGTTCTACATGCCGGGCTTAGATCCGGAAAGTGCGTTCCGTGAAATGGCAAAGTTTGATTTCGACATTTCCCTCTCTCAAAGTAGCGCTCTTACTGACAAACTTCAGCGCGCTATGTCGATCCTTGCGTTGGCAGATTCGTGTTTGCAGCACGCGCAACAACAGCCTAAAGCAAAGCCGAAGAAGAGTGGCCGATCGTAAGCCCGAGTAAGGCGGTTGTGATTGGCGTCCATTACGACACCAGCACCTGGGCTGATCCCTTTACCCACGCCAACGAAGTCCGTAACCCATCTTCACCCGCTCGCAACGCCAGGACCACTAAGATACAAACTCAAGAGCTTTATGGATCACGCGAACGGCGGCATGCGGCGGTCGCGCAAATTACGGTGTGAGAGAAAACGTGAAAACTACAGCCAGCGAAGAAGTCGAAATCGTCGCCAAAGACTCTTTAATGAATCGTTTTTCTCAGAGCCATTGAGAGAGCCGGGAACATTCTCCCGCACCCAGCTACATTGTTCGTCATTCTCGCCGTGCTCCTCATCATCCTTTCCGTTATGCTAACTGCATGGACCGAGACGAAGTCATGCGCGTGCTCCGAGCATTTGAGTCAGCCGGACTCGACTACGTGCTCATCGGCGCAGCCGCGATGGGCTTTCACGGCCTTGTTCGAGCGACGGAAGATCTTGATCTATTCATTCGTGCGACGCCGGAGAATATCGAGAAGTTGCGCGCGGCATTACGCCTGGCGTACGAAGGTGATCCGAACATCGACGACATCTCGTCAACGGATCTGCTCGGCGAGTATCCAGCCGTGCGTTACGTTCCGCCCACCGGCGATTTATACTTCGACGTTATGACCCGTCTAGGCGAGGTTGCGAGTTTTGAAACAGTTGACGCCGAACTTAAAGAGGTTGACGGTACACAAGTGCGTGTCGCAACACCGGCTGCGCTTTACCGGTTGAAGAAGGGCACTGTCCGCGCGTTGGACCGGACCGACGCAGCAGCGTTACAACAACGCTTTGGTTTGAAAGATGAAGACTGAAAAGCGAGTACAGAAGTTTCGCTCGATCGAAGAAATGAACAAAGCGCCGGTTCCGGAGCGGCCAGGCTCACACTTTGAGCGGTTCCTGCGACACTGTGCTCGTTGGTGGGCCATCGCACCCAAGCAGTATCCACGCGGCGTGTTCAAGTTTCGTAGTATTGAAGAGGCCCAAAAGGCTCGTGAGAAATACAGATGAACAATGGCGATCGTGAAAACTACAGCTAGCAAAGACGTCGAACTCGACGCCAAAGACTCTTTCCTGAACCGTTTTCTCGGGGCCATCGAGAGAGCCGGCAACATCCTCCCGCACCCAGCTACATTGTTCGTGATTCTCGCCGTGCTCGTCATCATCCTTTCGGCCGTCACCGCGTGGATGGGCGTATCGGTTGTGCATCCAGGTACAAAAGAGGTCGTCCGCGCAGAGAGTCTACTGACGCTGGCCGGCCTGCACCGCATTCTGACTTCGCTGGTGACGAACTTCACGGGGTTCGCGCCGTTGGGCACAGTCCTGGTGGCGATGCTCGGCATTGCCGTGGCCGAAGGGAGCGGGCTTATCTCGGCGACGCTGCGCGCCGTGGTGTTATCGGCCCCGCGTCGCCTGCTCACGATGGTAGTCGTCTTCGCCGGCGTGTTGTCGCATATGGCGAGCGACGTGGGCTACGTGCTGGTGATCCCCCTGGGGGCGATGATCTTCCTCGCCGTCGGGCGACACCCTCTAGCGGGACTGGCGGCGGCGTTCGCGGGGGTGTCCGGCGGCTTCTGCGCGAACTTCCTTCTTGGACCAACCGACCCTCTGCTCGCGGGCATAACACAAGAGGCGGCGCGCATTCTCGACAAGCCTTACGTCGTCACAGCGGCCGCCAATTATTACTTCGCGGCCACCTCGGCCTTCCTCATTGTGCTGGCTGGAACGTTCATCACGGAACGGGTCGTCGTGCCGCGGCTCGGCGAGTACCGTGGCGATGAGAAGCCGGAGGAACTGAAGGAGCTGAGCGCGGCGGAGAAGCGCGGGCTGCGGTGCGCGCTCGCCATGGCGCTTGTGCTGATCGCGGTCATCTTGTTGGGACTTGTGCCCGCGAACGGATTCTTGCGCGACCTGAAGACGGGAGGCGTTCTGGATTCGCCTTTCCTTAGAGGCATCGTTGCGATCATCTTCTTCGGCGGCACGTTCGTGGGGCTGGCCTACGGTATCGGCGCAGGCACAATTCGCAGCGACTCTGACGTAATGAAGGCAATGGAGAAGGCGATGGCGACAATGGCGCTATACCTGGTGCTCGCCTTCTTCGCCTCGCAGTTCGTGGCCTTCTTCAACTGGACACACCTCGGCGTAATTACGGCCGTCAAGGGAGCTGAGATCTTACGTTCGTCAGGTATCGGCGGTGTTCCGCTCATCGTCTCTTTCATCATAATCACGGTGCTGCTAGACCTTGTGTTGGGAAGCGCCTCCGCGAAGTGGGCGGTGATGGCCCCGGTCTTCGTCCCGATGTTTATGCTCCTCGGCTACTCGCCGGAGTTGACGCAGGCGGGTTACCGCATCGGCGACTCTGTCGCGAACATCATCACGCCCCTGATGTCGTACTTCCCCCTCGTTGTTGCTTTCGCGCAGCGATACGATAAGCGTGCTGGGATCGGGACCATCATGGCGACAATGTTGCCTTACTCAGTGACTTTTTTCGTTCTCTGGACGCTGCTCTTAATCGTCTGGTATCTGTTGGGACTGCCATTAGGCCCGGGCGCGGGCATCTATTACACGCCGGCAACTCCATCCCCTTGATCACTTATGTCAAGCAGTGGACCAGTCAGAAGCTTGCATCCGGATCAATCGTGCAACGAGGTAACAGGCAAAACAAAGATCGGCACATGCGGCTTCGGTGTGGCACAGGCCGAGTACGCACGCACCTTTTCATGTGTGGAAGTTCAGCATACCTTTTACGAACCGCCCCGACTCACGACACTGAACCGCTGGCGCAGGGAAATGCCGGCCGGCTTCGAGTTCACTTTGAAGGCTTGGCAGTTGATCACTCATGAGGCCAAGAGCCCTACGTATCGGCGACTCAAACGAAAACTCTCCGAAACTGAGAAGGCAGAAGCCGGGTCCTTCAAGAGGACGGAAATAGTGAACGAGGCCTGGCAAGCGACGCTCGGTGCGGCACAGGTGCTAAAAGCCAGAACAATTCTTTTTCAGTGCCCGGCCAGTTTCAAACAGACCGCAGAGAACATTGCCAGTATGGAAAAATTCTTCTGCTCTATCGATCGACAGGATCTCAATCTGTGCTGGGAACCGCGCGGAGATTGGGATGCAGGGGTAGTAAGATCGATTTGTGTAAGCCTTGAATTGTGCCATGTAGTCGATCCATTCATTGGAACGACTGTGACTCCGGACAAATACTACTTTCGACTTCACGGCAGGAGTGGCTGGCGTTACCAGTATGAGCTGGGTGAACTTAAGGAATTGGCGACATCACTTGTTAAATCCAGGGCCGGTTACGTGTTCTTTAATAATAGTAAGATGACCGAGGACGCCTTAAGATTCTGTAACGTGCTGGCCCATCGCAACGAATGAATCAATCACTTTAAGAGACTCACGATCGTGTTCAACGGGCCGGGCAGTATTTGCTGGTATTGAAGCAAGCGAGTAATGATTGCCACAGAACTAGCAAGGAGAGCTATAGCGCAGTGTTTTGAGTTAATTTGCGTCAAGGCCCAAAGGCGCGCGAGAAGTACAGGTGAACGTCACGTGCCCGGAACCGAAGCGACAAGTCTCCTTCAGTCGTACCAGCTTGAATGTAGATAGATGAAATCTCGTCTCCACCTCGGCATAACCACGCTCTCATTAATGCTGCTGGTTTCCGGCTGCAACTCCTTGTCCGTGTCAATCAATGATACTAACCCGCCCGTATTCACTTTCAGCGCCGGTCCATTTGCTGAGTGTTGCGACAAACTCGCCTTCTTCATCGTGTACGAGCTAGGTGATGGCACAGCCGACAAACGAGTCCTTTGGGAAATCCGACCGGAGTCCGGCACTGATAATTCTGCTAACCGGTTGCCATCTATAACTTACGGTGAGCTGCCAGGAGGTTTCGAACAAGTCGTACCAAGCTCCGGAACGCCGCCCGCTTTGCAGGAAGGGAAGGTCTATTGCAGCCTCGGGTCCGCGTATTGAAGTGCCCGATGCGTTTGTCAGGTTTCGAATTCAAAACGGCAAAGCAGCGCGAATGCGTGAGTAAGGACTGCTTCGTGGCGAGCAACCAAAAAGAAAGAAGTTGGTCCTACACGACTGCTCTCTTAGAGTTGAGTCTGGTGATATTGCTCGCGCTTTCCTGCACCGGAGCCTCAGGTGAGTATCAGATCACCAATTTCGACGTCGGCAAAGGACGCTCGATTGAGATACTTGCCTCGGAAGATGCCGAAGTTTCGCAAAGCTTCTACTATCAGGTGAGAGTTAACCAAAAGGTCGTAGTGCCACTATTTATGATTTGTGTTGGGCACGATCGCGGTCAATTGAAGTTTCAGACCCTGCTCGCAAAAGACGGCGACCTCGTGGGCATCTATTAACAAAAACATCCGCAGGAGATGCTTGCAATTCATGACTTCAAGTCGAATGCCACGTGGCCGGGATTGCTAAGTCCCGATCAACAGAGTTCAAGCTTTCCGGAAACCTGCTTCTCACAGACCTTTAGGCCGAACATCAGAACCTACAATTGAAGTTAGGGATGGGCCTAGTTGCGAGTAACAACAGGTGACGAGTAATCAAACGTTAGAGAACACCAATGCCGACTTGAACGACGCAAAATACTCTTCATTCGACCGCTGCCTCCGTTAGGTGCGACGTTCGAATCATCTTTTGTGTTTCGAAGCCACGCGCCGCCATCTTCGTGAGCAACTGCTGGTAAAGCTGCTCGTCGAGTTGAGGCGTGCGAACCAGAATCCAGAGATAATCCAAGTTTGTTCGGGCGCTGATTAAAAACCGGCAATGATGGTCGCGATGTCCGGTCCGAACTGTTTCACCTCACAGCACAGCTTCCAGTAGTTTGCGGCGCGTGTCTGTGTCGGCAATGCCAGTCGGTGTGATTCCCTTTGTTTGTTGAAATGCGCTCACCGCCGCCTGGGTCTTCGGTCCAAACACACCATCAACTTCTTTCAGCGGCTGTAGGAGTTTTAGTACATAGAGCTGGGCTTGCACCTGACGCACGTGTCGTGAATTGTGAAAAACGGTTTCATCGTCGCGATCATTGAGCTTTACTGTCGGCAACTCCGGCGCGAGTGGCACCGCAGAGGCATCGCCGTACAAAAGCTGCATCCCTTGATCGAAGGTGTACCCTTCAGTCAATTGGTAATGCCAGAATTCGCGCTTCTTCCAAACGTTCGGCCATCCCCGCTGTGCTCGAATGCGATGCCACCCGAAAGCTTCAGCTATCGACGTAAAGTCGCAGTAAAACTTCGGTGAACCGCCGTTCGGCGCCATTAACTCGCCCTGGGTACCATCCTGCTTTTCGCACCTCAGATAAGTTCGAAAATAGGTAACGCCATCGCGTAGATCTTTGATTACTACGAGTCTTGGATCTCCCTGGTTGTAATCAAAGGCATCGCCGCACTTGTGCCGCGACTTATTGGCAACACCAGCCTCGCTCGTCTGAAAGTTTTTATGCCGCATCATATCGCCGAATATTGACAGGAAGTCGAAGCCGGCTGCGTTGATGATCTTTTGGCGCAGAGCTTTAAACCGGTCCGCTGGTGTACCAGTACGCAAATACGGGAGCCCAACTTCAATGTTAGGGATTAGCGTTGTGTTTGGACTCGGTGCTGGGGGAGGAGGCATAGCGTTTTTCCTTTCATTGATCGGTAGTCTTGCTAAGAATTCAGTAATGCAGCATCAGGGTTCGCGATGAGCTAACACCCTTCCTCTTCGTTCTGTGGATCAGTGTCTGCGTCTGACTGAACATTGTCATATCGATTGACACCAGCATTGTTCACATCAGTTACGTCTCGGGCGTCAGTCTGCCGCTCGGGTATCTTGAACCCGACGTACGTTCCCGCACTGATACCCATCAAGGCGAGTAGCGTCTCGCTGAATTGCGGCATCGTGAGACTAGTCCAGACTGAATAGATAAAGATCAGGCCGAGCACGATGGTCCAAACCAGAATCTGAAACCGATGAAATGTCACTCCATTGACGTCGCTGAGAAGGTCCATGATGGGTCCCTCAGATGCCGGCTTTTGTAATCCTGAAGCTGCCTCGTTTACTTGTGATCTGACTTGCTCCAACTCGGCCTCCATTGTCGCTAGTTCCGTGCGCCGCGAAGCCAGGCTGGCGGTCAGGCTCGGGTCTCCGCCCAGCGCGACTTTTTCGGCATCCACTATCGTTGATTTCAACTCCGCAATTGAGGCAGCAAGCCTGGCCTCTCTGGGCCTGAGTGTCTCTAAATCAGTATCGCTACTTTCACGTTTGTTAGCGTCTACCATTGCAGCGCCCAGTGCTGTGCCCGTCCCGATTCCCAGGAGGATTAACGACGAGGAGGTGATCGTGTCCAGGTCCCACGTGACTAACCCAATGAACAGGAAGGACCCAAGGATTATGAAGAACCACCAGGCGACTTGCGTTCGGGCCAAACTGTAGGGACGCTTAAGAGGACCGCCGGTGGGATTTGGTGGCCCTGAATCCCGAATAATCGTGGTCTTTTTTGCAGCGATGAGGAAACCGACAAGAGTAGCCAGAAATAACGCCACACCGACATTGAAAAGGACATCCCAATAGACCCGGAGCAGAAGAGGTTTAGCGTCCTTTAGCGGCGACTTGCCCTCCAGACCAACGCTGGCATCGACGGAAACGGTCTCGCTTTTGGGCCGTGACAAGAAGTTTTGCCAAGCATCGCGCGATTCCGAGTCGCGCCTTAGCTGAAAATGAAGCTCGTCGAGCTCGGCATTTACGGCAAGAGGATGAAGGTCCTTTATTTCGATCTGGTCCAAAAACAGCACAAAGTTTTTTGGATCGATCCGTTCCTGCGCAGGCACTCCGTTTTGGGGATTCTGTTGTCGGGCGAGTTCTTCTTTCAAACAGTTCACCTC
This sequence comes from Acidobacteriota bacterium, assembly GCA_020199835.1. GTDB lineage: Bacteria > Acidobacteriota > Blastocatellia > Pyrinomonadales > Pyrinomonadaceae > PSRF01. The sequence continues at coordinate 74,765 of JAIVJV010000001.1, forward strand.
GACGATAATTTTGTCGCCGAGCCCTGCCGCACCGGAAGCGTCACCCGGAACCTTCACATTCCTTATCGAAAGGGGAAATGGTGTCGGACTCGGTGAGGGTGTTGGCGATGCTTTCGGCGAGGCTGCCGGCGAGGGCGAGGGTGAGGGCGAGGGGGAGGGGGAGCTGACGGGACACTGTGCTTGACCTTTTGAACTGATAGCCAACAAGAGCGTTATAGAGACAAGAAAAATCCGGGCATACTTGAGGGCGCGTCGGGAAGCGTTGGGGGTAGTCATCAGAGTTGCTCCTTCGGTAGTTTGCGGTAAGAAATGACCTCCACGATGTATATGTCGGATACCTCCGTTTCGTTTCGCTCGTTCTCTCAGAAGCCCGTTTACGAGGTTGCCCATCGGTGTTTCGGTGACATGTGCCTTCCCGAATCGCTATGCTACGCGGGTAGACGTGAGCCAACCTCGCAATGAAGACAAGGACCAACTCTATGAACAGAAACCGCTTCTTACTCGCCCTGGCCGCCATCGCGTTTCTCTCAACCACAACCTCGGCCCAAGTTCCTGACAAAGCGAAAGTTGTAGCCGGGGCTGAGCGAGCGTTTGAGAAGGTTACCAAGGCGTACGTCGCACCCGCGCCCGGCTGCGCTGCGGCGGTGTCACTCAACGGAGAGGTAGTGTTCGAAAAGGCGTTCGGACTCGCCGACCTCGAGCACAACGTTTCGAACACAACTCAAACTATTTTTGAATCAGGCTCGGTTGCGAAGCAGTTCACTGCTGCAGCGCTCGTACTGCTGCAACAGGATGGGAAGCTCAGTCTCGACGATCCGGTCAGGAAATATATTCCCGAACTTCCAGATTACGGTGCTCCGCTGACGATCAGGCATCTCTTGAATCACACTGCCGGTCTTCGCGATTGGGGCACAGTCTTGAGTCTCACCGGCGCCGGTCGCGGCGAACGAGTCATCACTCAGGATCTCGCACTCGACGTTATTACTCATCAGCGTGCACTCGACTTCACTCCCGGTTCGGAATTCTCGTATTCGAACAGCGGCTACAACCTCGCCGCGATAATCGTCGAGCGCGTTTCGAAACAGAAGTTCCCGGCGTTCGTCGAGGAGCGGTTATTCAAACCACTCGGCATGAAGAACAGCTCGTGGCGCGACGACTACCAGCGAATAGTCCCAGGCCGCGCTCAAGCGTATTCGCGTCCAGGCAATGGACCGTGGCGACTCAATATGCCTTTCATGAATGTTTATGGAAACGGCGGTATGCTTACGACGGTCGGCGATTGGATGAAATGGAACGCGATGCTCGATTCGCATTCGCTGGGTGCACCTCTTGTCAATGCACTCGAAACTCGCGGAGTGCTGAATGACGGCCGGAAAATTTCATACGCGCTCGGGCTTACCGTCGGTACGTACAAGGGGCTGAAGGACGTCTCGCATGGCGGCGCGACTGCCGGCTATCAAACTTTTCTTGCGCGTTACCCAGAGAAAAAGGTTTCGGTCGGTGTCATGTGTAACGGAACTTCACCGAGTGCCGGAGGGATCGCCACAAGCATCACGGATGAAATCTTCGGACCGTTTCCCGAAACACCGCAGACCGAAGCAGCCAAGATTTCAGAAGACGAGCTGAACAAGTTTGTCGGTATCTGGCGAAACAAAAAGACACACGGTCCAGCAAGATTCGTGGTTGAAAACGGTGTTTCGCGATGGCGCGGAGCGCGTCTTGTACCAATGGGAGGCGGGCAGTTTACTGCGGACGGCAATCAGTTGAAGTTTACGCTGGATAAAGACGGCAAGCCGTTGTCTGCTGAAACCGTCGATTCGAATGGTGAAGTCACACGTTTCGTTCTCGAAAAGGAGTGGACTCCGGCGCCGGCGGACCTCACCTCGTTTAAAGGAGATTGGTTCAGCGAAGAGGCTGGAGCAACGATCACGGTGGCCGTCGAAGGTGACAAGGCGTTCATCAAACAGCGTCCGGCGACGAGTTTACCGATGCAGCCGTTATACACTGATCATTTCATCGTGCAGGGAAACACGATCTGGTTCACACGAGACAAGAATGGCAAAGTCGATGGTATGCACGTCGGAGCGTCGCGCATGCGCGACATGCCGTTCGTACGCGTGAAGTAGCGTCTTTTAACTACTATCGAGAACCTCAAACAATGAAAGCTATCAGGGCGCTGCTCCTTCTCATCCTTCCTGTCGCTGTGGCAGCTCATCCAGGCGGCGGGCTCATCGCGGTGGATGCAAACACCGTGATCTTCGGCGACTCGATGTACAACACCATCTGGCGGCTGGAGAAGGGAAGCAAGCCGCGGGCGTTAGTGAAGAACTTTCACGCACATTGGACCACGCGCGGCCTCGACGGTCAGGTTTATTCCGAATCGTTTCAGGAGATGGGCGGCGCGCTTTTTCGCATCCCTCTCGACGGCGGCCAGCACGTCAAGGTTGCCGAGGAGTCGCAGGTTGAGGCGCCGGTCTTTGCGGTCGGCAAACGCGGTGAACTCATCTTTCAAAAGGGCACGCAGATCGTAGAACGGGTTGCCGACGGAACCACGAAACCGTTCCGCGGATCCGGGGAGATCGCGAAAGGCGAACCACCATTGCAGCAGGTCATCGCGTATCACTGGGCGACGGATGAAACACTTTATCTTTCCGACGGCAAACACCTCCGGCGCGTATGGAGAGACGGCGTTGTGCGCTTGGTAGCTCGAGTCGAGGGCAAGCTGATCCAGCCGCAGATCTGGAACTCGACTGGAGCACCGCGGATTTGGAGTATTGCGACCGACGACCGTAAACGCATCTATACGGCGGTTCCTGATATTGGTCAGGTTGTTCGCATCGATCCCGACGGCTCGCACCACGTCATCGACCGGAGCGCCGGCGGTTGGCGTGTCACGGCGGTGGCGACGTTCGGTGATTCTGTTTTTCTGCTCGAGAGTAGCGATTCAACTAACGCAGGTCAGCGCGTGCGGGTGCTCCGCGGTTCTGGAAGGATGGAGTTACTCGGCCAGGTCGAGCCTTAGGTCGACGACTTGGTAGCAGAGTAAGCGGCACACTGTTCTGCGGCGCCGCTCAAATATGTAATCAGTTGTGTCAACGCACGGAGAGCCCCGTTTCGCATGCGGGGCTCTCTGTGAATCTCCGGTATTTGTCCGCGAAACAAGTCGCGATAATTGTCTATCCTACTTCTTGACGAACGTGCGTTTGACTTGTTGTTTGCCGTTCGGGCCGTCGGCGGTTAGGTCGATTTTCAACGTCTTGCCGTCAGCTGAGAGAGTCCAGATGCGGGTCATCTGAATATTCACGGGGCCTTCGGGACCGTCGAAGGTTGAGTTTTCAATGACCTCGATGCCGTTACCGTCAGCCGACCATTTAGCAGTCCGCTTACCCTTGCCGGCCGGGCCGTTCGGCGTTTGGGGAGTGAACTCCGCCTCTTTGCCGTCAAGCATATAGCTATCGGAGACGACTCGCTCTCCTTCGTCGTTAATTAATTTAGTCTCGAGCGAGAGCTTGTCGCCCGTTTGAACGACGGTCATGGTCTGGTTCAAGCCGGGAGGCAGTCCTTCGCTCTTAGTCTTGTCCAAAATCCACGTGCCGCTAAAATCAGCTTTCGCCGAAGCGACGGCCACGCAGACCGCTATAACCAAAGCGGCCGCGGCTGCTGTTGTGATGATGTGTTTCATGTACTTCTCCTTGTAAGCTAACGAACTATTTTTGATTGAGTGCAGCTACAGTCTCGAGCATCTTGCGCAGCTCAGTTTCAGGTAACCAACGACCGCGCACCATCACGCCTACACGCTTCGACACATTAGCGACAGATTCGAGCGGGTTGGCGTCGAGCAATAGCAGATCGGCGCGCAGACCGACTTCAACAGTGCCGAAGTCGCGCGGCGCTTTCATGACCTCGGCGAAGTATTCCGCCGGATTCCGCGTGGCCGCTTCGATCGCGTGGTAAGGCGTCAAACCGGCTTCGACGAAGCTCTGCAGTTCTCTGTGCGTCGCGAAGCCAGGCACGAGAAAGAACTGCGGTGAATCCGGGCCAATCAGCAGCTTGGCCCCAGCTGCGTGTAACGCAACCAGCATCTTGTTACGCAGTTCAATGTAACGCTGCCGCTCGCTGCTCGGAGCGGGAATATTCGCCGTTGACTGCTTCTGTTTGGCGAACGACTCACGCATCGTCGCCGGGATGTATTGCATCTCAGGCCATTTCAAAAATTCTTCAGGTTTAGCGTCGGAAACTAGCAGTTGGAACAGTGTCAACGTCGGATCATTCCACACACCCGCTTTGCGTGTGGCTGCTGCGAGCGCGGGAATCTTGCTTTCGTCGATGTGTTTGAGCACTGGTCCGAGCACGAGTTGCGACGGCCCAGCCGCCACCGGCGAGTTCTCGGCGACCATTGCTTGCAGGTATCCATCTAAATGTTCGATGGATGATTGCTGTGCTTCCAGCGCGCGTTTCAAACCAACTGTCGCCGTGACGTGTCCCGCAAGAGGGATGCCCACGCGTTTTGCAGTCGCCACGATCGCTGCATAAGTCTCCGGCGATAATCCTTCGTGAACTTTCAGTAAGTCGTAGCCCGTCTTTTTCTGTTCGACGACGACGCGCTCGCCGGCTTCAGGCGACGACACCATGTTGCCGAGCAGCGGCGGCCCAGCAGTGTGAATGGTCGGGCCCAGCAATTCGCCTTTCGCTACGCGATCGCGCAACAGCACATGCTCGGGTTTGCCGATCATGTTTCTGATCGTGGTAACGCCGTTCGCCAGAAACAATTGAAACTGCTGACCTGCCAGATCTTCGGCCCGGCCGGCGGCGGGAGATAAATGGACGTGCATGTCTGCCAGGCCAGGGATCAGGTACTTGCCGCGACCATCGATCCTGATCGCCCCGTCAGGCACTTTGATAGTCGCCGCAGGACCGATCTGCGCAATGCGACCGTCACGCACGATGACTGTCTGCGCTTCCAAAATTCGCTGGCGATCAAAAGGAACAACGTTCACGTTGACGAAAGCGACCGACTGCGGCGCTGGCAAGCTTTGCGGCGTAGTCTGCGCTTTCGATGTGTCTAACGTGGTGTGGAATATGGTTGTCCCTAACGTGATCAGTGCAAGGAGCAGAGCCAGATAGTCAGCGCGGGAGCCAGAAGTTTTCCTAGGAAACAGCGGTATGTTCATGTTTGACCGGACCAGTTTACAGAGAATTTTAGCCGTGACCAATGAATTGTGATGAGAAGTGCTATAGCTGTGCTGGTCGGTGCTCTGACTGATCCAAATCTCCCGGCGCCGCAAAGAACCGGTCCCGATACTTGCGACTCAGCATTAGCTGCTGCCCGTTCTTAAGAACCAGATCCTGATCACCGTTGGAACGCGGATAGATCTCTTTGATCTTCTCAATATTAACTATTGCCGAACGATGCGCGCGTACAAATGTTTCCGGTTTTCGCATCCCTCTCGACGGCGGCAAGCATGTCAAGATCGCCGAGGGGTCGCAGGTTGCCGCCCCAGTTTTTGCAGTCGGCAAACACGGCGAGCTCATCTTCCAAAAGGCCGCACAGATCGTTGAACGATCTGCTAACGGGACCACAGACGCTTCCGGGGCTCGACGGAAGTCGCGAAGGGTGAACCACCGTTGCAGCAGGTCATCGCCGATCACTGGGCGGCCGATGAAACCCTTAATCTCGGACGGCAATTACCTCCGGCGTGCGGGGAGAGACGGCGTGGTGAACCTGGTGGCCCAGTTAGATGGCAAGCTAATCCAGCCGCAGATCTGGAACTCGACTGGAGCACCGCGGGTCTGGAGTATCGCAGCCGACGAGCGTAAACGCATCTATACGGCACTCCCTGATATCGGCAAGGTTGTTCGCATCGATCCCGATGGCTCACAGCGCATCGTCGACCGAAGCGTCGGCGGGTGGCGTGTTACGGCGGTGGCGACGTTCGGCGTTTCTGTCTTTCTGCTCGAGAGTAGCGACTTGACCAACGCTGTTCAGGGCGTACGCGTGCTCCGCGGTCCCGGGACGGTGGAGGTGTTGGGCCCAGATCGAGCCGTAGGCTAATGAAACAACGCCTGGAGACGCCGCAGCTCAAAACGGTTACAGGCACTCCAGCCATCTCTCTTTGCGGTAGTCACTCTCAGCCCTCTTGAGGTGGCTACCTACATGGCTCGAGAAGGGTGTAGACTTGCACGGCTTTGAAATTGCGGAAGCGACAGCAACGATAGCGTGAACCTCTGCAATCCAATCGTTATGCCGTGCGGTAGCGATTAACGTCCGAACACATTGGCAGGGAGAATCCAATGTGGAAGTCACGTCCCACCTATACAATAACTAGAGGCACAAGCATTCTGCTTGGGCTGTTCATACTAATATTGCTTGCTCTGAACACGGCCCTGATAATTCAAAATAAGAATTTGAAGAGGACATTAACCGCTGCGGCTAACAATTCAGGCTTGCTTAATGTGGGAAATTTAATCCCGCCGCTTTCGGGCTTGGATATGGATGGTAACGAATTCACGGTAGACTATCGCCAGGATTCCCGAAAAGCAGTGCTTCTTGTTTTTTCCCCTCGCTGCGGCTTCTGCACGAAGAATATGCCGAATTGGAAAGCGATAATTCAGGGTATTGATAGAAATGCGTACCGCCTGGTTGCGGTTTCAGTTGTGTCTGACGGTGTTAAGGAATATTTGGATCAAAATGGGCTTTCGAATATTCCGGTCATGGCTGAAATCGACCCTGGGACCAAAGTGGCCTACGGGATAAATGCAACGCCGCAAACAGTATTGATTGATTCTCTTGGCAGAGTGGAAAAGGTCTGGATAGGAGTTATAGAGTCAGACGACTGGCGCGATGTTGAGCAATCTCTGACGCTAAAGGCCGTGACCATCAAGTAACTTGGAAGGGAGAAGAAATGATCATGAAAAAATTCAGTGGGCTTTTGCTAAAACTTTCGATTCTGGCATTGCTGGTATCCACTTCTGCCTTGTCCCTAACGCAGCTTACTGTACAGGCACAATTGCGACCGCGATGCATCCCAGGAAACATGTGCTGTTGGGGTTGTAACATGTGCGGGAGCGGGTACTGTGATATGGACAAAACATGCCGGTGTTAGGTATTTGTCTTTTGGGATTTTCGGCAAAGCTCTAACCCCAGGCGAAAAGCTGCTGATATGAACACACCTGGCGGCGTACGCCACTCGGCGCGCGACGCTGGACACAAAACCTGTGTTCAGGACGTCTTGCTGACCAAGTGTTTGGTCACCACAAGGCTGACCGTGATCAGCAACAAAAGAATCCCGCATACCAACAAACCGCGATACACCCAAGGTTTGTTTGTAGCTTCCACGCTTGTGCGCTGAAACTTTATTCCTATTGTCAGCCCGTGAAAAACCTCGTCTAATTTAAGCGTCACCTCAGGCCTTCCTTCACCCCAGCGAACTGAACCAGCCAGCGGTTTTATCTCGCGCCCTTCTGACCAGTTGAGGGGATAGATCACCATTGCCAAAGGATTTGTGCTCTGATCGAGTCCTGTCTGGCTGATTGATTCTTCAAGCATTTCGGGAAAGAAAGTATTCTTTAGATAATCTGGGTCGAACGAAGTCCCGGCAATTACCACTCTGTTGTTTGAGTCGTTGGGAAAGGTGAAAAACGCCGAGAGCAAGAGAGCCGGGCCATCCGAGCGCTTCGTTTGAGATGAGTCAAAGAGAATGCGACTGGGTTTCTTGTTTATGTTTTTGACTAACGACTTGCCTTCTTTGCTGCCAAGCCACAGGGGATAAGATTTGACAAGGTTCTCATGCTCGTCACGCACGTACCTGTCGCCCATGAGGCCGGCTTGCGTACGAAAGATTAGATCCTTTTCATCGAAAAGAAAGACGTGCATCAGCCACGGACTCTTTGCCAGAATGAGATCCAGCTTCTTTTCTTTCTGCACCGCAAGAGTATCAGGTAAGGGGAAAAGTTTCCTCGCCTCTTCCACCATTGAGTAAGCCCTCTTGTTCATCTGTGCCTCAGAGATGGCGAGCACCTCCTGAAGGTCGCGGTAAATGCTCGGCGGCAGGACCTTGTTGCGTCCAACAGATGTGAGCTGAGTGAAACTCACAGAGATCAAGGCGGTCGCTGCCAGCAAGAGTACAGCCAGACCCAGTGTCAGCTGAAATGAATTGAAGTGTCCCAAAAACTTTTCTCTCTTGATTCCATTTCAATCTTTCGCAAGGGCCTGGCCTGCGAAGCAGAGTATCGGCCGAAGATGGTTAGGCATACCACACAAACAATCCAGGAAGCGAGGGTAACATCGTTCAGTTAGGGCATCGGCACCTAACTCGGGAGCTTAACTCGACGGTGGTTTCAGACCCATCATCCGCATGTACGTGATGATGTTGCCGTAGTGCAGACTCGTATGGCCCACGTTTGTGAACAACGGTCTGAGTTGGGCGTTGTTGGAACTGTAGGCGGCGTTACATTTTGAGATGGCTTCTTTCAGTTTCGGAAGCAGCGTGTCCTTGTCGGTGCCGCCCTTCTCGATTGCTTCGGACCATTCGATTTTGTTACCCACGCCCTGCGCGCAGAAATAGTTGTATGAATCAGTGATGTGCCCGATCAACTGGCCGAACGTGCGCACCGTGTCCACCGGACGATAGTTGTATTTGTCCGCGGGAACGGTTTCCGCGGCTTTCGTTACCCAGCCGTTCACTTCGTTGAAAGCGTTGCGGAGTTCAGTGGACATATCGGGAGCTTTTTCCGGTGGCGATTGGGCCGAGCTCGGCGTCGACGACAACAGCAAGCAAGCAAGTAACATAAGAAGTCTGAGTTTCATAGGGGTCTCCTTTTCGCGGCGCATGCTAAGCCGTAAGCGATCGAATGGCAATAGGCGATACGCGAACGGTATCAAATGTGAGACGAATGGTCTTAAACCAGGTGTGCGACGCCGAGTTCACTCTCGACTCGACGGCTTTGGTCTTGACTGCCACCGAAAGCTTCACGAGCGCTTTTGCGGTATTCCAATGACCTTTTGGCCGCGCCCAACCGTGGGAACACATTCGCTGAGTAGAGCCGACGTCAAGAGGACCGAGTTATTTCGACGCTCAATACCACCTGAACACACGCAAGACATTCGAGAAGTCGTCGGTCCAGGCGTCAGATTCTGTTCGTGTTTGCAGCGATCGCCAGCGTGGATTTCTGGTCAAACTTCAAAGGCCGGCGAGCGTGGTCCCATCACTACCCACTCCGACGGATCCTTGCCTGCCACTCGATCCTGCGTCGCATCGACTATACCGGCGCTCAGCGAACCGTTCTGTTTGGCCAACGCCGCCAGAACGTCGTCGAGTTTAAGACTGCGATTGGAAACGTGAAACGCGAGCATCCCACCGGGCGCCAGTTTCGACATGTAAAGCGCGATCGCTTCCTGGGTTATGAGGTGTACCGGGATAGCGTCGGAGTTGAAGGCGTCGAGAATAACGAGGCCGTAATGCTGGTCCGGCGCGTTCTGCAACTGCAGGCGTGCGTCACCCAAAACTATTTTTGTTGGAGCAGCAGCGCAATTCCGTAAGTAAGTAAAGTAGTCTGCCGTTTGTGCGATGCTGATAACCGCCGGATTGATCTCGTAGAAGGTCCAGTCCTGATCGGGAAGTGCGTAGGCGGCCATCGATCCCGTCCCGAGTCCGACAATCGCCACATTGCGTGAACCAGGATCGGAATTGAACGCTCTGAAGATCTGCCCGAGTGGACCGTCGCGATGAAAGTAAGAGAGCGGGTGACACTCATTAATCGGATTTGTAAACTGGCGGCCATGAATGGTGTTGCCGTGGTAGAGAATGCGCGTTGCGCTTGCCGGATCGTCTCTCACACCTAACGTGCCAAAGAAATTGCGTTCAACGTGCAAGGTCCGGGTGTCAGTTTCGGAGTACACGATGCTTGCAAGCATCACCGCGCCAAGAGCCAAAGCAAACCGCACCGGACGATTTCGAAAACGGTGATTGATCAATATCAACGGAACCCCGAAAACAACAGCGATAGCTGCGACTTCGCTGACGTCATAACTACTACTGACAAGGAGCGCCAGTGTTGCCGTGAGCAGGCCCATGCCCGCTGGCAAAACAACGTCGAACAAACGATCGCGGGAGGAGTCTTCATTGCTGTCGTGACGCCGCCGTACCAAGCAGGCGAGGACAACCATCAACGGGTACTCAACTATAGTGTCGAAAATCGTCAGAGCGATTAAGGTGTTGAAGAGTCCCCCCAACATCCCGCCAATAGCAATGCACAAGTAAAACTGCGGAAGGCGTGCCGCATACGGTCGATCACTCGCCAACTTGTAATGACAGAGCATCGCGGCGACAAAGAAGAACGCGAGATGTAGCAGCACGATGGGCCCGGTCGGTTCAGTCGCGTTGGTTGCGAGCACCAAAGTGAGTAGCAGGGCCAAGCCGCCGAGCGCGTAACTTGTGAGTCCTTCGAAAGCGAACTGCTTGCGCGCGAACGCCAGAACGAAGGTCACGAGATAAAGCGCGAGCGGAATCGTCCATAGCAGCGGAGTAGGCGCGATTTCAGTGGTGATGTAACTCGTGACACCGAACAGCAAACTCGAAGGAATAAACGCGAACAGAACCCAGTAAAAACGTCGCTTTAGCGAAATGTGAGCTTCTTCCGCGCCCTGAACAACGAGAGATTCTTCGCTTTCCGCTGGTCGTGCCTTTCGCCACAGCACAACCACACAACCCAAACTCAACACCGCAAACACGGCATAGATCACAACCCATAGCCGATTCTGAACCGACAGCTTAAGACTCGGTTCCAGCAGAAACGGATAACTTAGTAAGCCGATGAGACTGCCCGTATTACTAACGGCAAACAGAAAATAAGGATCGTTCGCTGACGGATGCTCCGTGCGTGAAAACCACTTTTGCAGTAACGGGCTCGTGGTTGAAATCACGAAGATCGGCAGCCCGATGGCACCCAACAGGTAAACGAAGAGCGCAAGCGCAGGATTGTTTTGCGCGCCCACGGAAGCAAGATCGCCAGCGAGTGTGAAAGGCAAGTAAAGCGCTGAAAGAAGCAGGAGGAGTATTTGCAAGACCGCCTGCTTGCGAACACCAATCCACGAAGTTGTCATCAACACGTAAGAATACCCGGCCAACAGCACCACCTGAAAAAAGAGCATGCAGGTGTTCCACACGGCCGGCGTTCCGCCGAGCCGAGGTAAAAGCATCTTCGCTATTACGAGTTGGATCCAGAACAACAAGAGGGCGCTGAGGAAAATCGTAGCGCCAAACAACAGCAGGGCCGGCGATGGTAAGGAGAGGCTGCGTCTCAATGTTTATTCGATCTTGTTGAACTTCAAAGGCGGCAGCGCGATCTTTGTTTTACTTACATCCCCGCCACGCAAATGCTCGACAATCGTCTGCTGAACGCGCGCATCGACGAGCATACTTTCGTGACCCGCGTTTTCGACTACGAGATGCGTGCTGTTGCGAAACGTTCGGCGCACTTCGTCAGCCTGAAACGGCGGCGTGTTGTTGTCGAATGAGCCACTGATGAAGAGTGTCGGAACTCTCGTGTGAATCGGCGAACGAAACTTGTCACCGAGGTCCGGATTTCCCACTGCGTCGCCAACATCCGGAAAGGGAAAGTTAACCATGTGGCCCAGCAATGCTGTCTTTGCTTGTTCTTCGATCTTCGCCGTCCGTGCTTTCGTCGTACCTGACGAAGAGTCCATGACGACCGTCATCAGCGACATCCCGCCGCCGAACTGGTTGTAACGTCGCTCTGCAAATCTCGACAGAATCGAATAGTCGCCCTTGTGCATGGTGTAGAACCAGGCGGGAAAGATCGGCAGGTCATTGGTGTCGCCGAGATCTCTCATAATGAGAAACTGAAGCCCCCTTTTTCCGATCGTTATGTCTACCGGTTTTTTGGTGCGCTGATCCGTGACCTCCACAGTTACGGGCTGCTTCTCGAGACGTGTCAGAACTTCTCGTAACGTTCCGAAAAGATCGGGAACCTTGCCCTCGAGTTCAGGCGCAGACGCCGCGAGTTGCGACAGTCGCTTCAGCGAGGCATCCGAAGTCGCAGGCAGTTTGTTTGTATGGTCCGGCCCTTCAGTTCCGATCAAGACGACTCGATTCAAGTTCGCGCCGTGATACCGAATACAAGCGAGCCCCAAATGTGTGCCATAGCTGAAGCCGACAAGGTTTAGTTTTTCGGTTCCTAATGCCTTCCGTAGATCATCGACGTCATGTGCGCTTTCAATCGTGTTGTAGGCTTGGATGTCAACGCCCTGGCTGCGGAAATAATTCGCTGCTTCCGCTGCCCTCTCTTTAAAAGCACGCAGCGCGGAATCACTGTTTGAGAACACATCGACGGGCAAGGATTCGGTGGCGAGACGCGTAAGATTCGGTTTCGATCGTCCGATTCCACGCTGGTCCAACAGGATGACGTCGCCGGCTTCACGCAGTTTCATAAACACACGCATGTAATCCGGCACGCGGGCGATATTGATGGCCGAAGATCCCGGTCCGCCGTCGAGATAAACAACGGGATACCCGGGCTTTTCCGCCGTGCTTTTCAACCTGACAAACGTCAGCTCAATCAAATTACTCTTGGGCTTGCTGCGGTTTTCGCGCACGACGAGGCGTCCCAACTCACCCGCCACATTCTGCCCTTCGAACGGAATCGTGAACGGCTCGAACTTCAGATCGCCCTCTTTTCTTTCTGCCGGCGGTGTTTGCGCCTGCGCGAGTGAAAAGAGAAACAGTGCCGCAAAGAAACCTAGAGTTTTCAGTTTTAGATTCATTAGAAGATTCCCTGTCCCGGCGTCAAAATAGCGGACGGATCGAGATGGCGTTTCGTGCTCACGAACTCTCCCCACCACGGTTCATAGTTTCTGCCAATCGTGCCTTGTCATCGGGACGGAATCGTTTGGGTAACGTTTGCCGCCGAGCGACACGGCAGGGTCAAACAGTATGCATGGTCCGATCCTCATCTACCGTTTAACCGCGAACTTCTCCGAGCGCCGTTCTTCCGCGTGAATGTCCTGGGCGAATTTTTCTCCACTCACTTTTGCTTTTTCCTTGCTAATGGAATGACGGGTAAGGTACGGGTGATTATATACTGGTCACACGATCTGACGATGCTTTCTCAGCAACTTCTAAAACAATACACCGCCGACGGCTTTCTCGTGATCGAAAACTTTGCATCCCACAACGATTGCGATGTTTTGCGCATGCGTGCTGAGGAGTTGGTCGATGCGTTTGATCCCGCGGAGGTTGTTTCGATTTTCTCTACGCACGAACAGAACCGCTTAACGGATGATTACTTCCTTACTTCCGGGGACAAGATTCGTTTCTTCTTGGAAGCGAACGCCTTCAATGCCGATGGCTCGCTCAAGTATCCCAAGAAAAAGTCGATTAACAAGATTGGACACGCTCTTCACGATCTCGATCCGTTTTTCGATCGCTTCTCACGCGATGCGAATGTAAGAGAACTCGCCACCGCGCTCGGTTTCGACAAGCCGCTGCTGCTGCAATCGATGTACATCTTCAAACAGCCGAACATCGGCGGGGAAGTGACGTGTCATCAGGACAGCACTTTTCTATACACAGAACCACTCGAACTCGCCGGTTTGTGGTTTGCTCTGGAGGACGCGACGGTCGAGAATGGCTGTCTCTGGGCGATTCCAGGCGGGCACCGAAGCGGTCTGAAATCCCGCTGGCTAAGATCCGATCAGGGGATGAAGTTCGAAGTCTACGATCCCAAACCGTGGCCTGAAAACGACCTGGTTCCACTCGAAGTGTCGAAGGGGAGTTTGATCGTTCTGCACGGACTGTTACCGCACCGCAGTTTCGAAAACAAATCCGAGCGGTCGCGTCATGCGTACACGCTGCACCTCATCGATGCTGAAGCAAAATATCCCGCGGATAACTGGCTACAGCGATCCGCGTCGATGCCCCCAAGAGGTTTTGATTAGTTCACCCCCGACGTGCTTGCCTCGGCCGTTACTTTAGAGGTCGGGCTTTCGGTTTCTTCGTGAAACCGGAAATGTCCCAGCGGCTTTCTATATTTTTGAAAAGACGTAAACTTTCAAAGAAACGGCTTGAGCCACCGCCTGCCAACTTCGTACCCTCCTGACCGGCGATCTTCGTCCCTTCCTGACCGGCGATCTTCGTCCCTTCCTGGCCGGCGATCTTCGTCCCCTCCTGACCGGCGATCTTCGTACCCTCCTGGCCGGCGATCTTCGTACCCTCCTGACCGGCGATCTTCGTCCCTTCCTGGCCGGCGATCTTCGTACCCTCCTGACCGGCAATCTTCGTACCCTCCTGACCGGCAATCTTCACGTCTCCAATCGCGGCACCAAGATACGTGCCTGCGTCGTACCGCTCATCGAATATCACACCTGAGTTGTACCTGTATCTCGCTCCCTCCGGAGGGTCATCATTCGTCAGTTCACATCTGCGTAAGGTAACTTCATAAAGATACTTTCGCAGAAAGTCTGCCCACGAAAGCTGTTTCCGTTTTACATCCTTCGTGAACCAAAGGCTCTCGTAGTTCTTTTTGGACACTTCATAAGCATCGCGCGACCACGGAAAAAAGACTGACACACCATTCGAGTACTGATAACCTCCGCCGCTGAATCCACTCAGAATCACAGCGTGATTCAACTCTGCCAGAACCTCAACACATCGTTCCTGTACCACCTGCCTCAGGAAATCGGCGTCCTCCCCTTCGCCAAGCTCTTCCGCGATGCTCCCACACTCGTCATACAGCAGTTCGCAGAAGTCGCCCAGATCAACGTTTTGATCGAACATGTATGACTGACACTTCCAATGCACCTTAAGAATCGCTCGTTCCATCTGCCGACAAATGCGAGTATTCGGGTCTTCAAAACACGCCACGAGAACCTCAGACAGAGCATCGAAGGCGTCACCCAACTCCGGGAATCGGCTTAGGTCCCACGCTGCCATATCTACCGACACGCCACCCACCGTATACGAATCCTGACTTTCGATGAATTGTCTGACAAAGAGTTCGCCTATACTGCGGACGTCAACGTTGCGGCCGTCTTCGCGAGTCAGACAACCGAGTATCTTGGCGTAGGTCCAGCCCGCGCTTGGGACGCTACCCTCCGACGCGATTAACACCTTGGCTACATCATTGAACTGATACCCGACTTCCAGCATTCCCATGACGCAACTATCGAAGCCGAGGAGGTCCAGCTTCTGACCGATCAGCGGCGTTGTTTCGATCGCTCGAGCCTCGTCCTTGAGCTTGTTTGCATTCGCCACGATTTCCAGTTGCTCCGGCGCATCGGTGAGTCTCTGAAGGACTGTGTAAAAGTCGGACATCTTCATTGATTTGCCCGTCGTCTCGTCTTTGAACAAACCAATGTCCTGAAAACCTAAAGAGTGGCCGGAGAATATCAGCGCATACTTCTGTGCGCGCCGTCCGTAGGAGATCTTCCCCTCCTGCTCAACTTCGACAGTGTTAAGACACCAGTCAACGAAATTGACGATAGATAGACGGTCGGCAGCATTCTCATTGTGTTTTTTAGTAACCCCGTAAAGCTTGTTCGGTACTTTGTATGAGCGGACGTATCGCGGTTTACCGGGTTCGGAAAAATCACAATACAGGGTGGGGATGGCCGGTGAGTTGCCGTCGTAATAAACAAAAAGATTCGGGCTGTCAGCGCCTGCGGCAGCAACCCCCTTGATCTGCTCCATGGCATAGGCCATGTCAACTGCGAGATTGTTGTCACCGGCCATGTAGATCATGATGGTCCATTCTTTTTCTTTCATTGGGAGGCTCCTTTGCACGAACCGTTCGTGGGTCTATCGGAAGTCTTTGATCAGGACGATGTCTCGGGTTGCGGAAACGCGATATGCGGCGATTTTGCCGTCAGCGGCAACGGCAAAACTCGTTACAAATTCTGATTTGAAGTTGGTTAACTGGTTGGGCGCGCCACCGTCAAGGGGTTGGCTCCAAACGTTCAAGATTCCCGAAGCGTTATCGAGGTACGCGATGGAGCGGCCATCGGGCATCCACGCAAACGCTATCGGCTGCACGGAAGGGCGAAGATCCACGGTCTTCAGTGGCGCACCGCCTTCGAAAGGAATAAGCGACAGTTTGGGTTGGTCCTTCGATTGCTCCTCGCGGTAGAAGTAGGCGATGGTTTTACCATCAGGAGAAATTGTTGGAAGCTCTGATGGGCGGTTGGTCAATTGCACCGGAGTTCCACCGTCGATGCCAACCTTCCAGATAGCCCATGTGCCGGACCTGCCCGACATGAAGACTACAGATCGGCCATCGGGCGAACACACCGGAGATGCATCCACATAATTCCCTTCGGTAAGTTGCTTCTGACTGCTTCCGTCGAAATTCATTCGCCACAGGTTTCGGCTGTGCGAGCGATTGGACTGGTAAACGATGTGTCGACCATCTGCGCAAACTGATGGTTGCTGATCGATGAAGGCGTCGGCTGTTAGCTGCTTGCTTTCGGAACCGTCGCGGTTGGCTAGCCAGATGTCCCAGTTCTCTCCAGTGCGACTGGCGTAAACAATTTTGCCATCAGCTGTCCATGCAACTGTGTCGGGAAGGTTTGTTTTCACAATCTGCTGCCCCTGACTTTGGTCTGCGTTCGCAGCAGTGATCCAGATACCGCTCAAGGTCGTCTGCTGGATCGTGGCGATCGTGTTTGAGTCGGCGGTTAAGCCGAGGCTGACTTCGCCATAACCATTCAAATCGTTTGTTATTCTGCGTGCATCACCGGCGGGATAAGGAAGTAACCAGATCTGCGTGCCGATAGATGAAAACTCGGGCTGAGCGGTCATGATCAAACCGCTACCGTCGGCAAGCCAAATGACTCGACCCACGGTGGCCCATTTCTGCGTACCCAACGGTTGAAGCTCTCCGCCCTGGACGGGGACTTCGACGATGGTTGAGTAGCCTGCGCCGGTTCCGTTAAACATCCCGGCTGCGATGCGTTGGCCGTCGGGGGACCACGATGGTCCAGCAGTGGAAAATCCATTTGGCTGTTTGACCGTGGCTATGGTCCTGGGCTCGCCGTTTCCATCGGCGTTTGCAATCATCAGCGCCATGTCGTCGTTGTTCCTGCGCACGAAAGCGAACTGTTTGCCGTCGCGAGAGAACCCGATTGCACTGAAGACACGATCGAGAACCTTTGTGGGTTCGCCGCCTAACACCCCAACACGGTAAAGCGATGGTACGAACCCGTCTCTTTCCAGGGCCGCGACGTAGTAAATCAGTTCTCCATCGGGCGAAAAGGTAGTGGCGAAGTAAGCGCCGTTCTCGGGCTTAACGATCCGCACCAGGCTGTTCGTCGAAATTTGTCTAAGCCACAAACTAGCTTGCTGTTTAATGTCATTGGCCGCGCAGACGACGTACTTGCCGTCGGGTGAGATCGAGAGTTGACCGTTGATGTCTTCCCCGTTAATTTTGCCGCCGGTGGTGAGCGCCGTCATCTTTACTGGTCCCAACGGTTTCGGCCGGCTGAGGACCCAGTATAGTGCGATGCTAACCGCGCCGACGCCCAAAGCGACTACAAGAAATGTCGCGAAGATCTTTTTAGAGCTACCTGGCGCCCGCGTGGATTCCGCCTCGGCGACCAGCGTATCTCCCGACCGCATTGTTGAGCGATGGGTCTGGTCTACCGTGGCGTTTTCCAGCGGGGTTGATGACGGGTTCGAACTGGCCTCCGGCGTCTCCAACGGCCGTGTAGCGGAACGATTGCTGTCAGAAGCAGCACTGAGCATTGCGGCTGACTCGATTCGTTGCTTCAGCCGTCTCAACTTGCCAAGCATCTCCTTCGCTGTCTGACAACGTTCCTCCAAATCCTTCGTCAGTGCTTCAGAGATAATTATTTCAAGCGCTTCAGGGACCGCACGTGCGAGCTGAGTTATCGGCAATGGTTCGCGGTCGAGAATCGCCACGATGATGTGACTTTTCGATCCGCCCTCGAATGGCGTACGGTGCGCGAGCATCTCGTATAGCACTACGCCCAGACTCCAGATATCCGAACGCGCATCAACCTCACGTCCGGCAGCCTGTTCAGGTGACATATAGGCGGCGGTTCCCAGCACCGTGCCCGGTTCTGTGTTCACTAGTGCAAACGTCGTTGCTTCCGATCCGGTTGACGACTCGTGCCTATCGGTGAGCTTGGCGAGGCCGAAGTCGAGCACCTTCACGAGGCCATCTTTCCGCACCATGATGTTTTCGGGCTTGATGTCACGATGAACAATGCCGGCAGCATGGGCGGCAACTAGTGCGGCAGCAATCTGGATTGCGATGTCGAGTACTTCGATTAGCTTGAGTCGCTGTCGCATCCGCTCCCGCAGAGTGATGCCTTCAACAAACTCGGTAGCGATAAATGTATGCTCGTCGTGACGTCCGATTTCGTAGACGGTAAGAATGTTCGGGTGATTGAGTGCTGAAGCGGCCTTTGCTTCCTGGATAAATCGCTTGAGGCGTCCTTGATGGGTGCCGAAGTCCTCAGCCAGGAATTTCAAGGCTACCGAGCGGCCGAGCTCGATATCGTGCCCGAGGTACACCTGACCCATACCTCCCGCACCAATTTTGTTGATGATGCGATAGCGGGCGAGAGTAGCTCCGGGGGAAAGTTCTGCCACTGCCCAGACTTTTTACGTCAGCGCGGCGTTGAGTGCAAGCTTCTATTAACGGAATCATAGGCACTCGACCGGGCGTTTGTGTAAACTGCACCAGATCCCGCTAAATACAAGGAGACAAGATGGAACGCAAAGTAGCAAGCGATTACCCACAGGAGTTGTTGGACCTCTTCCACGAATACCAGCACGGCGACATCACCCGGCGCAATTTTCTCGATCGCGCCGCGAAGTTTGCCGTTGGCGGTTTGACCGTTGCTTCAATCTTCGAGAGTCTCAGGCCCAACTACGCGTGGGCGCAGCAGGTCCCGCCGGACGACAAACGCATCAAGGTTGGTTACGAAACGGTCCAATCGCCGGAAGGGAACGGCTCGATCAAAGGTTATCTCGCGCGGCCCGCGAAAAAAAGTAAGCATCCAGTCGTGCTCGTCATCCACGAGAATCGCGGACTTAACCCTTACATCGAAGACGTTGCGCGACGGCTTGCAACTGCTAACTTCATCGCCTTCGCTCCCGACGGGTTAACTTCAGTCGGCGGCTATCCGGGTAGCGACGAAAAAGGCGGCGAAGCGTTTCGCAAAGTTGACGGAAAGAAGATGACGGAAGATTTCGTGGCGGCGGCGAAGTGGCTTAAAGCACGTTCCGACTCAACCGGCAAACTCGGCGCGGTCGGTTTCTGCTTTGGGGGCGGAATGGTTAGCACACTGGCCGTGCGGTTGGGTAAGGATCTAAACGCAGGCGTCGCGTTTTATGGACGCCAGGCAGCCGCTGATGATGTGCCAAAGATTTCAGCGCCGCTGTTGCTTCAATACGCCGGCAACGATCAGCGGATCAACGAAGGCATCGCTCCTTACGAGGCAGCGCTGAAGGCCAATAACAAGGTCTACGAACTTCACATGTACGACGGTAAACAACACGGCTTCCACAACGACACGACGCCGCGTTACGACGAAGAGGCCGCGAAACTCGCGTGGACACGCACGCTCGACTGGTTCAAAAAGTACCTGCGGTAATCCGCGGCAAATTTTTCTTCGTGACTGGTGGTGGCGTGGATCACTTCCATCGCTTCAACCAGGACTCTGCTCAGCGGTTTGCCGAGACTGCGGCCGACACTCGTGTTCACTTGCACTGCGACGGCGATCTTGTGTTCCGGGAAGTACATCATGTCGGTCATGTAGCCGGGGAAAAAGCCGCTGTGGCCGTAGGCTGTTCCGACCGATGTTTTGCGGATGATCACACCGAGACCGTATTTCGTTTCACGTCCGAGCATCGGCGCCGCGACACCGTCAACGACTTGCGGCAGCAGATCCGGCGAGAAAGCTTTTCCTTCGTATAGCATTTTGGCCCAACGTGCGAGATCGTGAGCCGTTGAAATATAGCCGCCGCCCGTCCACTCAAACTGCGGATTGATCGCAAACTTCCCGTTCACGAGCATCTCGTCAGTGCCGCCAAATGGATTGTTCGGGCCCGCATAACCCTGGACCAGTCTTGGTAATCGTGGTCCATCCTGGGGAATCGTGTCAGTTAACTTCAGCGGCTTAAGCACGCGTCTGTTTGCTTCGTCGTAGAACTTCCGGCCCGTTACCCTTTCAATGATCATTCCCAACACGATGTAGTTCGTGTCCGAATAGTCCCAACCCTTGCCCGCTTCGAACGGTGCTTTTTCATCAAGCAAATAGGCTACGAGCTCCGCGGGTTTCCATACCTTGTCGGGATTCGCTGTCAGGTCTTTCGTGAACGTGTCTTTGAACTCATAACGTACGAGACCGCTCGTGTGGTTCATCAACTGCCGCACGGTGATGTCTTTCGCATTCGGCAGACGCGCAAACCACGGTTCACGTCCGAGGTATTTTTCAATCTTGTCGTCGAGTCCGATCTTGCCTTCTTTGATCAACTGCAACGCAGTTGCGGCAGCAAACGTTTTACCGACGCTGCCTGCGGCCATTCGATGGGTCGGCTTCATCGGTGTTTTGGTCGTGCGGTCTGAAACCCCGACCGCGAGGCCGAAAGATTCGCCGTTCGCGAGTGCCACGCCGAACGTTGCGCCAGGAAAAGTCCCAGCCTTGTGCCACTCGTCGAGTTTGGCCTGGAGCTCGGTTTTAAGCGCAGTCTGCGCGTGAGCCGCAACGGCCGAGAGCAGACAGATCGCGAAGAAGAGAATAGTTTTTACTCGCATGTTAAATGTGCACTCACGCGGAAAGTATGGCCATCAGGATGTCGAATGTGACACTCACGTACGTTCCATGGCATGTCCGTCGGCGGCCACGGAGCAGGTATGCCAAGCTTCAACGCGAGTTCATATACGGCATCAACTTCGGCCGTCGTCTCCAGCCACCAACTCATCCAGGTGCTACCGGCCTGGTTGTCCCAGGGTTCGCGCGGCATTGGTCCACCGCGAGCACCTTGCCCGTCCTCGCACAAGAAGATTTCGGATTCGCCGCAAGCGACGCCGCCGAAGGTCGGGGGATCGCCCCAATCCCAAGCCTTGTGCCAGCCGAGTTTTTCAAACCACGCAAAGCTTTCCGGCACGTTCGAAACGTTTAGAATTGGGGTCAGACCTATGAGCTTCATCGTTGTCTCCCACCGAAGTTTGGCAGCATTATCAAATGCAAAGTCGTCGATCTCGAAGAACTTGAACTCACGGAGAAACCGTGATGAGATTGCTCTTGTCCGCGTCGATGTAGAAGTTTCGATTGACTTCAAACGTTTTAATCTCTTCGGGATGTTGATAACTTTGCGGCGCCTCAGTCGGTTTGATTACGACTTCTTTCCCGTTGATATTCACGCGAAGCGGCATCGCAAATCCTTTAACAACCCGGTCATAGTTAAACGTCACCGTCTTGCCGTTCACGCTGTATTTCAACAGCGGAATCTTCGTCGTCCGCAGGTATTGATCGAACACCTTGCTGAAATCCGCGCCGGCCTTCGTGCTGATGTACGTTTCGATCTGTTCGGTCGTAACGGTCTGATGCCAGAAGTCAGCGTTTAGACCACGCATGAGCGAGAGCCACTTCGCATCGTCGTTGATGACGTGGCGAATGGTGTGCAACATGTTTCCGCCCTTGGGATACATGTCGCCTGAACCTTGCCGGTTTGATTCATAAACACCGATGATGGGCTTGTCGTTTCTAATCCCGCGGCGAGTGCCGACGACATAATCTTCCGCGTCTTTCTTGCCGAAGTGATATTCGACAAACAGGTTCTCTGTGTAATTCGCGAAGCCCTCATGAATCCACATGTCGGCGGCGTCTTTCATCGAGATGTTGTTGCCGAACCACTCATGCGCGGATTCGTGCACGATGATGAAGTCAAACTTGAAACCGACGCCGCAGCCACACGGATCGCGCTGCATGTAGCCATTCTTAAACAAGTTGCCGTAAGTAACCGAACTCTGATGCTCCATGCCGGGATACGAAACCGTCACCAGCTTGTAACTATCTTCGTAAAACGGATACTTCCCAAACCAATGCTCGAACGCCTCCAGTGTGCGCCGTACTTCCTTGAATTGTCTGACTGCTGCTTCCTTCTGATGAGGCAGCACCCAGTACTCGATATCCAGCGTGCCGCCTTTGCCCTGGTACTTTTCAGAAAAGTTTATGTAGTTGCCGATGTTGACGTTGACTCCGTAGTTATTGATCGGATTCAAGACTTGCCAGTGATAAGTCTTCTTCTTTGCGGCAGCGTCATGGCCGGTCTTTTTCAAGCGGCCGTTTGAAACGGCAACCAGATTCTGCGGCACGGTGACACTGATTTGCATACCGCGATCGGGTTCGTCAGCGCCGTGATCTTTATTGGGCCACCAGATACTCGCGCCGATTCCCTGACACGTCGTGACGATGAAATGCTCTCCAAGATCATCACGCCCCCACGTAATACCGCCAACCCACGGCGGATTTCTGCTTACCACCGGAACGCCTTCGTAAAAGACCTCGATCTTGCTCTCGACGCCTTTCGCAAGCTCCTTTTCAAACGTAACCCAATAAACGTTTTCTTCTCGTTCGAACTTGAGTTGCGACGTCCCGTGATTGACCCTGGTGATTGCTAGCGGCGGCTGCAAATCGATCTGCATTTTGTTCCCGGGTTTCACGGTCTTGAAGGTAACCGTGTTCGATCCCTTCAACCTTCTGGTCTCCGGTAAAAACTCCACTTGCAGGTGATAATGCAGCAGATCCCACCATTCACGTTCCGGGGTGATCGAGCCACGCAATGTTTCCTGGCGCGTGATATTTTCTGTTTGGGCCAGAACGTAACTGGCGCTAACATGCAGCAGTAAGACGGTAGTCACAAAAATTCTTAGTTTAGACATATGCCTCAAACTTTCGACTGTCCCAAGTGTGGAGCGCCGGTAGCGTTCGAGCGTTCCGCGGATCCCAACAATACGAAATCAACCCTGCGCTGTGCTTATTGTCACAGCCATCTAATCGCGCCGAATGCGCTCGCGGGCGAGCCGGCGCGAGTGGTGCATATTCAGTTCGGCTCAGGCAAGTTTCCGAAATCGCTTTGGTTGTTACTGGCGATCCCGCTCCTCATTTTGGTGGTTATCGGACTCGCTGCCTTCGGAATATTGGCGCCTGCATTTTACTCGGTTAGCCGCGCAGTTAGTAACTCGAATACCTCGGTCCCGTCCAGGCCCAATACGCCAAAGACTGCTCCGAAGAAGGAGAGCACCAACAGCTTCGCAACCGAGTTGCTCAGGTTTGGCAGCGAAGGAATCGGTCCGGGCATGTTTACTGACGCACGCAGTATCGCTGTCGATGGCGCGGGACGAATGTATGTCGGCGAATACAGCGGCGGGCGCATTCAGGTTTTTGATCCTGCCGGCAAATTTGTCGGCCAATGGACCATCGGCGATCGCAAGACGATTCTGCGCGGGCTCGCCGCCGATCGTAAAGGTATGGTTTATGCCGTACACGGCGGCCGTATCCATCGTTATCGAGGTGAAACCGGCGAACACCTTGGCGAACTGGATTACCAACGATCCGGCTTTGACGACGTTACGGTGGCGGCCGATGGTGGACTAGTAACTGCGTGGTATAGCAATCGAGACGACATCGTAGCGTTTGACGCGAACGGCAAAGTGCTACGGACCATTCCCGCCGCGATCAGCAGCGCCAGCGGCGACTCGGAGTTGAGTACGCGAGTTGCCGTCGACGGGCAGGGCAATATTTACGCACTCGGCACGTTCAATAATTCCGTGTTCAAGTTTGGCCGCGATGGAAAGTTCAGCAATCGGTTTGGCAGCGGCGGCGATCAGCCCGGTCAACTTCGCGCGCCTTATTCGATTGCGGTGGATGGATTCGGCCGTGTCTACGTCGGTGATATCAAAGGCATTCAAGTTTTTGACGCTAACGGCCGATTCCTGACGCTGCTCACGTTGAAGGGCGTGGCGTTCGGCATGGTCTTCAACGACAAGAACGAACTCTTCGTCATCGCCCGCGACCACGTGATCAAGTATGCCGTCCCCGCGCCGTGAAGTGTGTCATGCGACCGTTCCGCCGCACGACGATCCGGCGCCGGCGGTACAGCCAAAGCAGTGTGGACCAGTCACGATACGTCTCAACGTGAATCTAGCGGGGTCCCAATCAGCGATTGATTGCGGCAACTCGGAGGAAACGCCCAGGTCGAGCATTTGATTGAAGTCGCAGTCGTAGAGGCGTCCGGTCCAATCTACGCTGATCAACGTGCGACACATTAAACCGGGTACGGCTTGTGGGTTGAATGCTGCGACGAGTTTGCGTCTGTAACGTTCCTCGTTCCCACTGCGTCGCAGGTATTCGAGAAAGCGTTTGATAGGCATGTTCGTGATCGTGTAGAGCTGGTTGAACGAAACGTCGTAGCGGGTTCGTAGTTCACGTTTGAAGTCGGCTTCTATGCTGGCCTGCGATGGTGGCAGAAAAGCGCCGACCGGGTTGTACACGAGATTCAGCCGGAGCTCGCCGCCGTCCATGCCATAACCGATTTCATTCAATCGCCTCAGAGCCTGGATCGATTTCGTAAATACACCCTTCCCGCGTTGTGCGTCCGTCTGGTCCTCCAGAAAGTAGGGAAGGGAAGAAATGATCTCCACTCGATGATCGCGAAAGAACTCCGGGAGATCCATTTGCCCGGGTTCGAACAACACAGTGAGGTTATGACGCACGATTACATGCGATCCGTGTGAACGTACTTCAGCTACAAGATAGCGAAACGATGGATTGAGCTCGGGCGCTCCTCCTGTAATGTCCACCGTCTTGAAGCGGAACTTCCTGATTGCATCGAGCACCAGATTTACAATTTCGCGCGTCATGATTTCCGTGCGTGAAGGCGAAGCGTCCACATGACAGTGCTTGCAAGCCTGGTTGCAGAGTTTGCCGACGTTGACTTGCAAAGTCTCGATAGTCGAGCCTCGCAGCTCTAACCCGTGCTCCGCCAGCTTGTCGTTGAAGTTGACAGTTGCGGCTGCCGCGTCGGAATTAAGAACAGGAAGACTTTGCGCCACCCTACATCGACACCTTGTTAACTGAACTATGCGCCTGGAGTCCGTGGATGAGACTGGCGCCGCCACGAATGGCGGACGCCATGTGAATCGCCTCGGTCATTTGCTCGATGTTCGATCCTGCTTCCAGACAATTTTGCGCATAAGAGTCAATGCAGTATGGACATTGAATGGCATGCGCGACCGCAAGACCGATAAGCGCCTTCTCTCGACGCGTGAGAGCGCCATCCGCCTGACATGCCTCGTACCACGACATGAACTTTTCAAAGAGGTCTGGTCTCTGTTTGCCCACTTCAGAAAATCGATTTAGATCTTCTTCGTTGTAATATCCCATAGCAAAATGACTCCTGTGATCATCGTGATGGTTAAGGCGCCGCTGCCGGGCTTTGCGAAGACACGGCTGACGCCGCCGCTCACTGAGAGCGATGCGGCAGCGCTGTCGCTCTGTTTTGTGCAGGACGTCGTAACTTCCGCATTAACCGTAAGCCCCAATTTGATCGTTGCGTTTACACCCGCCGATGGCCGCAGTGTGCTGGAACCCGTGCTGCCAAAAAACCTGCTCTGGCTCGAACAAAAGGGCGCACATCTCGGAGAGCGACTGGATTCAACCACGAACCACGCCCACGATCTCGGGTTTAGTCCGATAATTGTTCTCGGCGCCGACAGCCCTACGCTTCCACCGTCGTTAATCGAGAACGCACTCCACGTTTTGACTAGCGGCGCCGCCGAAATCGTTCTCGGTCCAACCACTGACGGCGGTTACTACCTCATCGGTTTTCGCAACCCTGACAGTGCAGTCCTGCGGAATGTTACCTGGAGTTCGCCATTAACATTCGAGCAAACCGTTCGCAATATCAAACAACTCGGCCTTCGCCGGTTTACATTGCCGCTTTCGTACGACGTTGACACTTTCGCGGATCTAAAGTTTCTCGCAAACGAACTCAGAACAGACCCCGACGCTCAAAGTCGCGCGCCGCAAACATACCGTTGGGTGCTGGACCACGCCTCGTTACTCAATAAAACTGACTGAGTACGCGCGGCGACACGCCCAACCAGTAGAGCGCCTGCAGAATGGACCAGCGCGCAAATGTCCAGACGAAATCGCGCTCTTCAAATCGCCGCGACGAAGTTACAACCGCAACGGGTATATGCACCATTCGTCCCCGTTTTCGTAAACGCTGAACAAACTCCACGTCCTCGAAAAGAGGAATCGGCTTGAACCCACCGAGCTCATGGTAAATAGCAGCACGCACAAAGATTCCCGAGTCGCCGTAACAAAGCCCGATCTTTCCGAGTTGTGGGTAAAACCAGGTCATGAATCGTGCCGCACGAGTTTCGCCGTCAAATCTGATCGCAAAATTCCCGCCGATTATCGCCGGATCAGACAACGCTTTTGCTAACAGGTCTGGCGTCTGCGGAGGACAACGAGTATCTGCGTGTACAAACAGTAGCGTGTCACCCGTCGCGTGCTGTGCGCCGCTATGCAATTGCTGACCACGACCGCGTTCGCAACTCAGGACACGCGCTCCAAACCGTTCTGCGATTCTGGTGGTTGCGTCGCTACTGCCTCCATCAGCAACGATCACTTCCGTGCTTGTGAACGACTCACCTGACAGTGCTTGCAACGTTCTCCCGATGACCTTTTCTTCATTCAACGTCGGAATGATCACTGAAAGTAACGTTTGCCGCGGCCGGGGTTGCTCGGTCATTCGGTCCTCATCGCGAGCAAGGGAGTGCGTGTTGGCTGTCCATCTCCGGGCACGAGCCAGGTTGGACGCTGCCTGACGAAGGGCATTTCAAGAGTTGCTTCGAGCGTAACTTCATTGGGCTCTCGATACGCGGGAACGCCGATCGTGATCTTTTCCTGAGGTATATCGAGTTGTAGAGTGCCATGCAGCCAGTCCCAAACTGTGAATCCGCTGGACCAGTTTGAATTGGTTTCCTCTTTCACGATTGAATGATGAATGCCGTGCATGCGTGGCGTGACGAAAACGCGTAGCACTTTCTCTTCCACTTCTCGCGGCAGACGCACGTTGGAGTGATGAAACAAAACCGACAGCAGCACGAAGGTTTGCCATACGGACAGCGCGACGGGGGACACGCCGATTACAGTGACCTGTGCAGCGCGCCAACCGGATGCGAGAATTAGTTCACCAAAGTGAAAGCGCAGGGCTGTTGACGAATCGAGATCGAGATCGACGTGATGTGGCAGATGAAAGCGCCAGAGAAACGGCACGCGATGATTGAGCACATGCCAGAGGTAGAGCGTGTAGTCCATCAGCAGCAGTGCCAGCCCAACCTCCAACCATCGTGGCAGACGCAAAAGTTTTAGAAGGCCCCACCGGCGTTTTTCAACGAGCGCTGTTAATCGCTCAACAACTGGTCGCTCAACGAGCTGAAGCGACGCCGCAGCCAAACCTGCAACAGCAAGATTGCGCGCTGTTCTTTCTCCCTTTGGCTCGACCGCGCGTCTGAGCGGACGCCGGCGTTCGAGCAGCCATAGCAACGCAAACGAGCACACAATTAAAGAGCCACTGAACCAGCCCGGCAGTTTCTTTTGTGTCACACCTTCTCCCTGCGTGTGATTAGCACAAAAAAGGTCCAACGGTGGCGTACAGAACAATTCGTAAATAAAACGACAGCTTTCCGTAGCAACAATCCCTCATAAGTGCCCTCATAACTGTTGGCCCGCCAGTCCCCGGGAAATCGCGATGAAACCCAACGATGACAGCGGCAAGCTACCTACTTCCGAACGTCCCTTTCGTGTGCTCATTATCTCCGGTTCAGATCGACGGCAATATAACTGTCCCGGTGTTGATTCAAAGTCGCGCACATTAATGCTGCGAATGGCCGAGCTGTTGCCGCAGGAATGGGAAATAGATTACGAAGACCTGGGAAATGTCTTCGGGCGGGAGCAGATTCAGAGTTGCAATGCCTGTGTTTCAACGGCAATGGCCCTTTGTGTCTGGCCCTGCAACTGCTACGAGAAGAATAGCGGCTTCGAGCCTGACCTGATGTGGAACCTCGACCTGTACGCACGGCTGGATCTTGCGGATGCCTGGGCCATCATTGGTCCAATCAACTGGTATGCTCCGAGCAGTAACCTCAAGCTAATGTTTGATCGACTGGTCTGTATGAACGGGGGCAATCCGCGCGAAGATTTGATCGAGCACAAAGACGCGGAGTTCGCAAAAACACTTGAGCATTCGCCGGCGTGGAAGGAGTTGAGTGTTAATCATCTCGAGGGCCGCACCGCCGGTTTCTTTTGCTACGGCGATGGTGGAGCGGATGAACTGGATGAACACGGCCGGCCGAAGCTCCTGCGTCACAAGGATTATTTCGATCCCGAGAAAGAGCCGTTCGAGAACGAGCGTGATGCTTATGCGCCGTTCGTTTGGCAGTGTCGCTATGGCGGGATCGAAGTACCGAACAATCTGTGGCGTTATGTGGAATTCGGCAAAGGCAAAAAATACAGCGAGAACCAGGCTGAACATATGGCTACGCAGACGAATGTCTTTGCGGATTTTGACGCTTGGTGTGGTGAATTCGCGAGTTTCGTCGGCGCGAAGGGAAAAGTCGAGCCCGGGAAGTTTCGCGCCTATGGCTACCAACCGCCCGGGCATCTGAAGAAGGATCTAAAAGCCAAGTGGCGTGAGATCAGAACCGGTTTGGGTTATCCGCCGGCCGGTTCTTCGCCGCACATCCAGGAGAAACTGGGTCTCAACAAAGACCTTACCCTGACGCCCAAAAAGAGCGAAGGCGAGAAACTCCGTGAGAAGTAACCCGCCCGACTGACTAACGCGGAAGTACCTGGCCGCGCGGCAAAGTGCTTCCCGGCGGCATCGCCAAAGCTCTTTTGATCAATGCTCCGGTCGCTTCAGAATGTCTGCGAGTGCGAGCAAACGATTCGTGTCCGCGGGATTCGCAGCTCTCGCAGCAACTTCCAGCGGCGGCGCGAGATTTCTGAGTTTCGCTAACTCCGTCGCGTTCAGCTTCATAGCCTCCGCACCTTGAATTGCTTTCCGCAAAGCGAGAACCTGGTTCGTCGGCAGACCTTGTGAACGCTCCAACTGATCGATGTAAGCCTTCGCAACGACTAACTTCCGCGGCCACTCGATCTTCTGCTGGTTCTGCACGTTCAACTCAGATACGCGAACCAACTTAGCAGCTTCGATCTCGTTCTGCGTCAGGTTCTTCGTCGGCGTGAGTTCGAACACGTCCAAACCGCGCGCGATCTCTGACGCGTAGATGTAGCCGTTGTACCAGTACGACGACCAGTGACCGCCGAGCACGAGCAGGTTCGGATAGATCGGGCCACGATCGAAATACGCGATTTCCATCGGACGCTCCGGCTCCGTGAAATCCACGACCGAGATGCCGCCCTGATACCACGCTTGCACCGCGATGTCGCGACCCGGCACCGGAACGAGCGTTCCGTTGTGGGCCACGCAGTTTTCACTGTCAGCTTGCGCCGCGGGCATCTTGTAGTAGCTCGCGAACTTCAGCTTGTTGTCCTGTATGGTGAAGATCGCATCAGCGCCCCACTTGATCGGATCGTTCGCGCGGCAACGCGCACCGAGTCCGCCGCCCCACTCGTCGGTAAACAAAACTTTCTTTCCATCATTGGAAAACGACGCCGAGTGCCAGTACGCGTAATTCGGATCGTTCACTGCGTCGAGGCGTTTTGGATTCACTGGATCTTTGATGTCGATCAGGATTCCGTTTCCGGAACACGCGCCGGCAGCGAGCCCAAGCGCCGAGTACACCGTGATGTCGTGGCACTGGTCAGTGTCAGTCGGTTTCTCTGGTCCATCCTTGCCATGAGAACCACCGCTACTCAAAGCGTTCAGCTTTGTGTCATCGCCAAAGAGTCGAGGCGTCGAAACAATCTTCGCATCCTGCGGCGACGCAAGCGGTACTTTGATCACGTCGATACGAAATCGTGCTGTATTCGGATCCTTGTCCGGCGCTTCATCTGAACAACCGGCGAGTTCTTCGCTCTGTCGTACGAAACCAGTTCCGGAGACGTAGATATAAACGTTGTTCTTGTCGTTCGGATCGACGACGAGCGTGTGCGTGTGTGAGCCGCGGCAGGTCTGCACTGCTGCAACTTGTTTCGGTTTAGTGATGTTGGAGATATCGAAAATTCTTACGCCGCGGAAACGATCTTTTTGTGCCGCCGGGAGCGGCGGTTTGGCGTCTGGTCCAGTGGGCGTGGGTGTGGCGGCTGCCGGTGATGGCGGAAATCCTTGCGCTCCACAATCAAGTCTGCCGTTCGGGGCTTCCACTGACATGAAAAGCAGGTTTTTGTAAACCGACACGTCGTTCTGTCCGCCTGGACACACGATCGTGCTTAGCAACCTGGCCTTCGCCGGATTGGAGATGTCGACGATGTTTAAGCCGTAGAAGTTTCCCTGAAAGAGGTGATTGCCTTGAAAGGCCATATCCGAATTTGCGAACGCGAGCTGAGCAATCACCAGTTGCGTTGCCTTTGGCATCTTTGCTATTTCGGACATTGGGGTGCCCGACTGGCCCAGGGTCGTCTGCACCTTTGGATCGTTAGGATCGTCTGAACCGAGTTGGAAGACGTCGGGTTTTTTGAGCAGCAACACATGCTTGAGGCCCATCGCTGCTTCGCCCGCATTGAAAATTCCGGGCGTTAATTTGGCGCGCGGATCGTTGTTGTCAGAGCCGGTCATGCCCGCCGGCAGTGGTCCAGCCGGTTCTGGAGCAAACGGATCTGCTTGCGCTGCCTTGTCGGCGGGTTTCGCTTCTACCTTCACCTCCACCGTAGGCGACGGTGAGGGTGATGGCGTTGGCGTTTGCGCGAGCGTCGCGGTCGTATAACACGAGCAAAAAACGAAGGCAGTTATAAATAAACGAAAGGCTATATTCTGGACTCGATTCATATTTTCCTCTTTAGGGCTTTTCACCCAACATGGTTTGCATAATCTTTATCTCAGCACGTTGGCCGCTGTCGACCTCGGTCGCAAAATTATAGAGTTCGGCATCCTGACCGGCGCCGGCAGTGTCGAACAAACCCTTCACCATAGTCAAAGCGCCGTTGTGGTGCTGAATCATGCCGCGCAGGAATAGTTTGTCAAACTCCGGGCCCTTTGCGTTTCTCAACGCGTCCATCTGCTTTGCCGTGAGCATTCCGGGCATAAGCATTTCATGCTTCGACATATCCATTCCCGGCATGTGGTGCATCGGCATTGACGTGGGTTCTCCGCGAGCGGTCAACCACCGTTGCATAAACTTCATTTCGTCTGATTGCGACCTTTTGATGCGCTCGCCGAGTGAGCGGATATCCTTGTTCTCCGTGTGCGACACGATCAGGGCCGTCATCTCGACCGCTTGCGCGTGGTGCATGATCATGCCTTGCATGAACTCTACGTCCGCCCGTGATTTTGGCGGAAGTGTGGCGCGTGTCGAGGGTGGCAGTGTGCGTGTCGGTTGGCCCGGCGCGCCGGGTTGGACGATCACTGGCTTCGCCGGCTCAGCTTGTTGTGCGAAGGTTCTAATCGAGAAAAGACAGGCAAGAGCCGCGGCGGACCATAGGCGGTTTCGTCCAACTCCAAAACACTTCATTGGGCCGGAATCATTAGGCATTTGCGTTTTACCTTATCACAAAGTGGCGCTAGAATCTTTCCCCATGGACGAACTAATTAAACGCATAACTGAGAAGACCGGGATTTCAGAAGACCAGGCGCGTTCTGCCGTAAACACGGTCGCGGGGTTTCTGAAAGAGAAGTTGCCGGCGCCGCTGGCTGGACAGGTCGATAACGTGTTGGGTGGCGCGGGCGGCATGACTGACAAGCTCGGCGACGCAGCGTCGAAGATCGGCAACATGTTCGGCAAATCCTAGACCAGCGTCGACGCTAGCCCGGCAAAAACACCAGCAAGGGATACGCGATTACGCAGGCGATAAATACCCACGCCCGCACGTTTGCGAAATTGAACCCGTACTTGCTCACGAACAAAGCCGAATCTGAACGGTTGAAGTAGAAGGCGCCAGCATACACGAGTCGCTTATCGACAGGCCTCCTCACGTCTTCATTCGGAAACTGTTTCTTCATCTCACGCGCAACGCCGAGCAGTCGATAGAGATAAAAGAGTGCGCCTGCAACTCCGATCAACGTAGCAACTACCGTGATGATAAATGCGGGCTGCGAGAGAAAGTTGAATCTAGCGATACTGAGAAAAATGGTGTTCAAGGATTCCGCGCTCATCTTGAATGCCACTGTCCACCGAAACCAATCCCACACACCCGTGCTGAGACTTAGATATCGTTCTTGAAGTGCAGAGTGATCAAGCGCGAGTGGCGCGACCGCTTGTGAATGCACCGCGCCGTATTTCATCAACAAGCAAAAAACCTGCGTGACCACAGCCATCAAAGGCACGCGAAAGACAGACATCGCACTTTTCTCTCCCCAGACGGCCACCTCGCCATTCAATTTCATGAACAAGGGAACGCGGTCAGGTAAAGCGGAGTAGAAATACGCGAGCAGGAAGAAAGGCAGGATGCTGAGCGAGATCACAAAAATCTCGAGCGGAAGGTTTGTGTAATCGCGTAAGCGCCTATTGTGCGCCATCGCCTCTTGCACCGTCGCGGCTCAATCTTCTTCCTTGCAGGTCATCGACGACGATGTGTCCGGTATGTGGTTCCGAAAAAAGAGTGTGTACCGCCACAGCAAACGTCTCTTTACAATCGAGCCGGGCAGGATCTCATCCGCAAGCGCACGTATCTGATTTGTTGTCGAGTAATGATCCTGTTTGCCGTGCTGTTCCCACGCCTTGCGAACCGCGGGTGGCGGTTGCAGTCGCCCGTTGTAAATCAGTCGCAGCGTCCCACTGACACCCAACCCAAGCACGTCAAGCACGCGTTCCCTCAACCCCTGTGACCCGACGAGATCCATGATCACCAAAACGCCTCGCGGTCTGAGCGCGTCGCGCATCTTCACCAACAACTCGCGTTGCTCGAGGTGATGAAGCGTAGCAATCGAACAGATGAAATCGAACTGTGACCGCGGAAACTCCCACGTCATCACATCCGCCAACTCAAACTCAACATTCTCAAACTGCGCCGACCTCGCACGCGCGACCCGAATCATCTCCGACGACAGATCAATCGCTACGACCCGCTTACACCGTCCTGCAAGTAGCCTCGCAAAACTCCCGGTCCCGCACCCAATCTCCAGCGCCTTCTGACAATTCCGCGGAACATACCTCAGCAGCAGACGGTGATAATGATTATTCGCCGTCCACCCCTCCTCATCCATGACCGCCAACCGATCAAAATCTGCTTCGATTCGCGAGTTGATCAAAACGGCACGTCCTGATCATTCGCTTGCGCCAGATCAACTAGAAGGATGATTTGAGAGGCAGCCACGCTTAATACATATTCTGCGAGTTCGGCCGTGGCGGCTCCACCTTCGGTGCCTCCGTGTGCGACTCCTTCTCCACTGCCTCGGAATCCGTACAAACCCGCGAACGTTACGGAAATACTTTTTGGGAATTCAAGATCCTTATTGTTTGCCAGCCACTTAATGAGGTCTCCGAGTTTTGTGGCTTTCGACGTGGGAAAGAGAGCTTTGCCTGCTGCCTCGACCGCGCAGACGGCCTCCTTGACAGTGTTTTCAAAGTCGGGCTTTGAAGGTGGATTACGAAAGAACTGAAGTGCTTTGTTGTAATGCGTTAGCGCGGAGACAAGTCTGTGGTCTCCCATCACGGTTTGTGCTTTAGTGATTTTTTCAGCGGTATGCCTTCTGCCGCGGCGCTGAACGGAGCCATCGGAGAAATCAAAGGCGAGTTTTTCTTCATGAAAAAGTTGCTGCAATTCGGAGGTTATAAATTCTTGCACCTCACTTTTTGGTGTTCGGATAATAAACTCTTGTTCGTAGTCGTCGTTGTAATAACCCGCATCCTTAGCAAGGTAGCTGTGTAAGCGTTCACAAAAATCATATACCTTTTCCCAAGGCAGGGCAGTGATTAGTTCCTCAACGGTTTCAACATAAAATTCTTCCGTGCGATTGCTGCCATATTCAACAGGCGTGGCCCGAGCTATGCGTTGCAATTCCCGGATAACTGCGGGCCAACCTCCAATGTACCCTTTGTCAATAAGATCGCGTACGAGGTGGAGCAAACCGATGCGGGCGGTTTCAGGAAAGTCGTCAGCGATCTGATGTCGCTTAGCCTGAGTTCTAGATGAAAATGGCCCTGGTAGTGCCATGACAACTTTGCGTTCCTCGATCCCTGACAAGTCTTTCATACCCGCCTGGTAGAAACAAGATATACTGCAGAATAAGTTGCAGCTTGGGGTTTCAAACCATCCTTGACAGGGTTCGGTGTTTAGTCCAATGATTCACGCATGAGTCTTGCATCTATTCAAAACGAGATTTCCCGCCTCAGTTCTACAGAACGAGCAATGTTAATCGACATTCTCTGGGAGAGCCTCGATGAGGCGCGCGTAAAGCAGCTTGAGGCAAATTGGGCCGCTGAATCGGAGGAGCGGATCGATGCAGTTGATCGAGGCGAGTTGCAGACCGTCGACGGACCGTCTGCACTTGAAGAGCTGCGCTCGTCTCTGCGGAAATGACTCGCTACCGGTTTACGTCCTCAGCCCTCACGGAGTTGAGGCAGGCCACCCTCTATTACGAGCAGCGTGAAAATGGTTTAGGAGGAACATTCCTGAACGAGATTGAGGCTGCGCGTAACCGCATTCTTCAAAACCCAACAGCTTGGCATCAGCTATCCGAACGAACAAGACGCTGCCGAACTCATCGTTTTCCCTTCGGGTTGATCTACCAAATCCGCACTGATGAGATCCTCATCGTTTCAGTGATGGACCTACGTCGCGATCCGGAGAGTTGGAAGAGGTTGCTTTAAGCCCCGAGTGGAACTTGTAAAATGTATCCAATGCTCCTAGAAAACGGTGGAAAATTCGTGGCGGTACTTGGCCAGGCCGGAAACGCCTTGCAGTTTTGTCTCGTCCAGGACTAGTAGCATGAAGGCGTCGTCTGGGACGGGCCATTCGCATCTGACGCCGAAAGTGCTCGCGGGTTTGAAGCCGAAGCGTGGGTAGAAGTTCGCGTGGCCGAGGACGATGATGAAGGGATAACCGGCAGCCATAAGTTTTTGAGTTCCGGTTTCGACGAGTTTGGTTCCGATGCCGTGGCGCTGGTGTTCCGGAAGGACGGACATTGGGCCAAGTGCCGCGCCGGTGATCGCGACATCGGAGTTCGTCGCATCGCCTACGGTTATCGGACTGTACATAATGTGGCCGACTACTTGTCCGTCCACCGTAGCGACGAGGGAAAGCAGTGCGGCGCTGTTGGAGCGTAGCGCGTCGACGATGTTGCCTTCCTGGTCTTGACCGAACGCACGGTTGTTAACTTCGCGAATGGCCGCAACATCTTCAGGTTGCTCTTCTCGTATTTTTAACAAGGGCATCTTCACTCAGACACGGATTAAAGCAAATGGAATCCGATCACGGACAGCGGCGCGTCGGAGGCGCTGGTCCTTCAACACCCGGAATCACGTTGTCGATATACTGATTCCTCTCGCCACAAATCTCCATAAACCCAGCCTCCATATTGATCTCAATATTTCGCTTGATGAACGGATTGCGCCGCACGATAGTCTCCTTCATCCCCGTGGACCAAAACGACGGAGTGCCGCCGCCTCCAGTCGAGTCGAAGATGTTGTCCTGGATCAGACAGTTCGATATGCCGTGTATTTGAATCGCGTTCTGTCCGGTGCGGAAGATGTAGTTGTTGATGATCTCGCATTCTCTTATCCCATTGAGAAACAATCCGTTACTCATAAACCTGTAGAGACGGTCGTTGCGGCCGCCAATGATCACGTTGTTCGCCGCGACAACTCGTCCGCGATTTCGTCCGGTGTAAGGATCCTGTAGACAGATCGCGCTGCCCGCCGCGTCCTGGTGAGCGCCTTCGTAATCGTAAAGATTGTTGTAGATGTAGATGTTTCTCGTGTGATCCGCCGGACTGTTCGTCTCGTGATCGTGACCACACACCCCGCCAC
Source organism: Acidobacteriota bacterium (assembly GCA_020199835.1). Classification (GTDB taxonomy): domain Bacteria; phylum Acidobacteriota; class Blastocatellia; order Pyrinomonadales; family Pyrinomonadaceae; genus PSRF01. Next base: position 110,906 of record JAIVJV010000001.1, read on the forward strand.
CAAATCGCGGATTGTGATGTCCGGGGCGGCGAACGTAGTTGTTAAAGACAAAAGCGTCTTCGGTATTGATCGTTGCGGTATTCGCCGCTGCCACGCCCGAAAAAATGTTTCGCGTGAACACGATCTCGCGCGCAAAGTTATCCTTGTTCACGCCGCCATCAGGACGCTTCGACTCAAGGGCCGAGCCTCCCGCTGTTATTCCGATCGAAGCGGTGTCTTCAAGGTAAACATCCATCACCGCACATCGTTCACAGTTGCCGAGCAGAATCGTGGAACGCACGCCGCCGTCGTAAATCGTTTGTCGTCCCTTGATCCTGAATCCCTGGATCGTAATGTTGTTTGCTTTCCCTGTGTGACTGCAACAAGCGTCACCTAACGCCTGAAACACCTCAACCGCCGGGATCGTTTGGTTGACGTAAGTCGGTTCGAGAATCGTCGTTCCGTTTCCCGCTAACTGTTCCGCAGTCAACGCCTGAACGGCCAGAAGGTAGCGATCGCCTGGATTGCGACCGTCACCGGATTTGAAATAGTCGAGCACGGTTTGCGGCGGGCGATACGTTCCGCCGACATAAACGTTATCCCCAACAAGAAAGCAGCCGTAATCCGTGATCGATACGTCGCGAAAGATCGTGTTCTCAGGTTTTACGTCGCAGGAATAAGTCGCGTTATCGAACGTCGTGTACTTCTTGATTATTACCGGACGCTGAATCGAGCCGCCGCCAGAGATGTGTACAGACGTGGTATTCGGATCGTCCTGCGCTTCCTGGATCGACTCAGCAAGCCTTTGCGATGACGCGACGCGTCTCGTGCGTCCGCGCGGCCGCGGTGGAATGTAGGATTCGGGTTTGATATTCGGCGTAGGCGCCGGAGTGGGCATCGGAGTTTGAGCGACAACAAAGCTCTGAAACGCCAACAGCGCCGACATTGTCAGTAGGAATCGTAAAAACATGCTGATACTTTAACCGGCCTTTTTAGGCGTTGGCTATATAGATTCCTGCGCTAATTGTCTAATTACCTGGAAAAGGGACAAACCCTGACGCCTACGGGCGCAGTAAACATAACCGCCAGCGTGCCGGCCGCACTTCAACAAGTCTACGCAATGATTCGGCAGCAGGCGCTCAGCCTTAACCAGTAGAGCCAGAGATTACAAACCTGCCACAACAGAGCCGCAGATGGTGTTTATATTTTTGGACGTGGCTCTAAATAAGGAGGTAGTCTATGCGCATCCTGGTTGTGAGCGCATTGTTTGTAGTCTGTGCTGTTAACGTCGTTTCGCAGCAACCTTCCACCCCAACCAAAACGCAAGCAATCGCCGCGGCCTTCAACAAACATAAGAATAAGGTGAAAGAGAAGTACGGCGTCAGAACCGAAAAGTACAAGGACGTTCGCAGCGAGCCTGTCGTTAAGCCGAACATTGGAGACTACGCCGGCGCTTACGAAGTGGCGGATCTCGGGTCTTTGATTAACATTCAGGTGGGAAGTGACGGCAGGGTGCAGGCTACCGGCTCTGAAAAAGTGCCGCAGTCGCGCACATTCAATCTCGAGAATGTCAGGATCGAGGGAGCCTTACTCACGGCGTCAAAGGTTTATCAGGACGGAACAACAGAAGCGTTCGAGGGTGTGTTTTTGAAGCGAACCGATCGCAATAACCCAACCGACCCGGGCGTTACCACGCTTGGCCTGGGAGTCGTTCTCCGAACACCGGTCGAACAAAATGATCTTAGGCACGACAAGCTTTTCTATCAGTTGAAGCAATAACAATTCCTCCACCGCAAGCTTACGAAACACAGGAGAATCATTGATGAGACACGTGACCCGAATTGTGCTCCTCGCATTGGTGCTGCAAGTCGCAGTTGTTAGCCGGAGCGGCCCGAACTTCGCCGCGCTCGCGCAAACTCGACCCGCAGCACAAGCCGCGACGGTAAACACCACCCAATACAGCGACGAACTGAAGCAATTTGATGAGTTCGTCGCTCAGCAGATGAAGCTCGACAAAACACCCGGCTTAACCATCGGGTTCATAAAAGACGACTTCGTTTGGGTGAAAGGATACGGGTTCGCCGATCTCGAGAACCGGGTGCCTGCGAAACCCGAGTCAGCGTACCGGCTCGCGTCGGTGTCGAAATCAATGACCGCGGTCGCGATCATGCAACTCGTCGAGAAGAAAAAGATTGATCTCGACGCGGAAGTGCAAACTTACATTTCTTACTTTCCGAAGAAGCAGTGGCCCGTGACGGTGCGCCAGGTCCTCGGTCACATCGGGGGCATCAGTCACTACAAAAACTCCGCTAACGAGTTGCATATCAAGGAGCACAAGTCGACGCGCGAAGCGATTGCGATCTTCCAGGATTTCGATCTCGTAGCCGAACCTGGCACACGTTACAACTACTCGAGCTACGGTTATAACCTGCTCGCCGCGATCGTTGAGGCTGCTTCCGGATTGTCGTTCGGCGAGTACATGAAGCAGAACGTTTGGGGACCGGCCGGTATGGCTGACACGCGCCTCGACGATCCAGTGGACGTCATTCCCAATCGTGTCCGTGGTTATCGCTTGATAAATGGACAGGTGAAGAACTCGGAGTTTGTTGATATCAGCAGCCGTTTCGGCGGTGGCGGAACACGTTCGACCATTCCCGACTTGCTGAAGTTTGCGCGCGGTATCATCGACGGCAAACTCCTCAGCAGCGAAGCGATGATCACGGCGACCACCTCAATGGCCACGCGCGATGGACGGCTCACGAACTACGCGATGGGTTGGGACACGATGCCATTTGCGGGACGCTACATGATCACGCATTCAGGCGGGCAACAGGAAACCTCAACACTGCTCTATCTTCTGCCGAGTCGCAAGCTTGCGTTTGCCGCAGCATTAAACTTTGAAAGCGGGGATCCCGCTGTCTATCTCGACCGGCTGTTTCATCTCGTGACCGGGTCGCCTGTCATGCGACCGTTCTACTCGGTCGATCGCGCGAAATCTGCGGTGACTGACGCCATCAACAACACGTTCAACTATGGTCTTGCTTACTTCGAGCGTTTCGGTAAACCCATGACGACGGATGCGGCCGAACTCGCGAAAGCGTTCGCTTATTTCAACGAGTCTGTCGATCTAAACAAGATCAAGGCGAATCCGCAGGAAGCAACGAAGAAGATTCGCGAGGGCGCACATCCAGTTGCGCAACAAGCGTTCACGAAAGTCGGGTCGTACATGGCCGCAAAGCTGGCCGAGAAACACGGCGCGACAAAACTCGATTCGTACGCAGCGTCGGGTGGACTCGCTTTCGTAGAAGATTATCTGGCGGTGGCGAAGGCCGAATCAGCGAAAGATCTGGCAGTCAACGCGGAACTCAATACGGTTCTGGCTGAGCTTGCAGGTGATTGGCGCAAGACAAACACCGACTACGTGCGCAAGCTTTGGCTTACGCCGGCGACCGACCTGGATCAGGTGGCAGCGAATCTGCGCGAAACATTCAAAGGCGCAAGCATCTATCCCAATCTTGTCGATCCATTGTTTGCAGTGACGCGACAGGCGATCCTCGCCGGCGATTTGGCGCGAGGGTTGAAAACATCACGGCTCGCGTTTGATCTGTATCCTGAAACCCACGGCGCGATCTTTATTCACGGTCTTGCTTTGGTGTTGAGCGGCGACGCGGCCGGCGGTCAGGAAAAACTGCGGAAGGCTGTTTCACTCAACCCCGGGCCGGCCAGCGCAACGGGGCTGAACAATGTCGCCTATCAATTGGCCGGCGCGGGCTTGGTCGATCACGCGATCGCGCTGTTGCAGACTGCGATCACGCTTTATCCGAAAGAAGCCAACCTTTACGATAGTGTCGGTGAGTTTCACCTGCGAAAAGGCGACAAGCTGAAGGCACTCCAGTCATACCAGAAGGCGCTGGAGGTCGATCCGAACTTTCCCAACGCGCCGGCCGCACGCGAGGTCGTGAAGAAACTAAGCGAGGAAGTGACGCAGAAGCAGTAGTTCTTATTTACGGCGCTCTTCGCCAGGATGGTACGAGGCTTTGAGGTTCGCGCGGATGTCTTCGAGTGTGAGCCACGCAGGTTTAAACTCGCCACGCGCGTAGAGTTCGGCCTGGTCCATGAAGTGTTTGCTCTTCGGATCCGCACTCGCGCCAAACGTGTGAACTGAGAGCGCGCGAACCTTCGGCCCAAACTCGACCACGCTAACGTAAGATCCACCGGCAACGCCGTATCGTCGTTTTTGTCCAGGCATTGGCACCGCCCACAACGTGAAGACTGCGCCGTCGTTACCGTTGACGCCGCTCACGGCGAGGCTTGCTTTTGAATCCAGAAAGTCTTCATCTTTGCTTTCGTCGATGCGTTGCAGCCGGCTGAGTTCGCCCCAGGCGACCTTCCACGTTCCGAAATCTTTTTCCAGTTGATCGACGACCTCGTTCAGTGCGGCCAACTGTTTGTCTATCGGGCTCGAGCCCGGATTGCCATCTCGTGAGAGGCGTTCGTGCCACAGGCTGAACAACGTCATCGCCACCGACTCGTTAGTACTACGCTGGTTCCACTGAGCCAGCACGCTGTGTACCTCACCAAGCCGCGTATTCCCGTCAGTCTTTCCTTTCAAAGCCGTAAGCAGCGCGGGTAAGAGCTTTTTCGCGTTCATCACACGCGTGTCGAACGCAAGGCCGCGCCACTCGTCAAACGTAAACTTTGCTTTACTCGCCAGGATCTCGCGTGAGATCGCGCCGCGCGGGTTGTCGCCCTCCTGGACCATGTATTTTGGAAACTGTTTGGGATCGGGATTGCCTTCACTCGTCAACAGAAACGGAGTGGTGTTGCAGTTTTGCATCCAACCGGTTTTGGGATTCGTGAGTTGCGGCAACTCGTCCATCGTGTGATAGCCCTTCCACTCGGTCGCCGGATCGCTGCCATCCACGGGCTTGGTCCAATCGAAACGCGGATCGCGCTTCGGCACGGCGCCGTTGTAGAGATACCAGGAGTTTCCCTGGCGATCGGCATACATCACGTTGCCAAAGAGCATATTCAACGGCGCCATCGCGCGTTTGAGCGCGGCGAGGGATTTCGCGCGCGTCATGTCGTACCACTCGCGGAGCCAACCGTCGGATTCAAACTTCGCCATGCGTAACGCGAGGTGCTTGCCGTCGCGCGCGGCCACGATTGGGCCATGGTGCGTCTTGCGCATCGTGAACTTGCGGGTCTCGAGACCGTTCGCCGTTTTGACGCGAATCTCTTCAACGCGCTCCGTGGCCGTGCGGTATCCGTTGCCATACTTGTAAGCGAGCGGACGAGCGGGATCGTCAAACGTTTCGAGGTAAATGTCCGTCAAGTCGGCCGCGTTGTCAGTGCTCACCCAACCGCCGTTTTCGTTGTGACCGACATACGGCATCGGAAATCCAAAACGTGTGTAACCGGTGAAATTCCAACCTTCATCGCTGTGAACGTGGCCTTCGTAAACCTGGCCGGGACCAAAGAATGGCAGGTGGGGATTGATAAAGAGCATCGCGTGACCGCTGGCGCTTCGCGATGGACCAACAACCCAACCGTTCGAACCCGTATGCGGTTTTAGATCGATGTCGAGCCCGGCGGTTTGCAGTTGCGTTCGCCGTAGAGCTGGATCGTGGGCGAAACCGTTCTGAAAATAGTTGTAACGAATGAAAGCGAGCGTGTACCACGGTTCAATTCGTGTCAGCAGTCGCAACTGTACTTCGGGATGACGCACGAGGTAGTAGTTGAAACCCGCGGCGAAGGCGTCACACAACGCGCGCATGCGTTGGTCGAGGCGCGAGTATTCCTCGCGCGCTAATCGCGGAATCTCGAGTGCGTGATTAAGTCGATCCTGATCGAGAGTTCTCTCGCCATACAACTCCGACGCTCGACCTAAAGAGAAAATGAAGTTTTCCTCAACGCGCCAGAAGTTATCTTCCGCCTGCGCGTAAGCAAAGCCAAACACGGTGCTTTCATCCGTACGGCCGAAGACGTGCGGCACGCCGTAAGTATCACGATAGATCGTGACGCTGCGCGCGAGTCTCGCCAGCGGATCCTCGTCGGCGTTTGCAGCGACGTGGGACTGGCACACGAACAACACCACGAAGGTAGTGACTAACAGTCGGTTGAGTGTTAACAACATTGATGCGCATCTTAATCAAAAATCTTGAGATTTCCCATGAGCGCGCGTATCGTTTTCTCACCACTTCAAACGATTTCCCCGACCCAAATTCCCCGACCCAAAAGAACATACGCTGCCCAGAGTTAAGTTCCTCCCGTAGACATTAACTCGTTAGTCACTCACCATCTAGGAGGTAGTATGTTCAAAAATCTATTCCTTAGTTTCGTACTGGTAATCGCTCAGCGTAACTACCTCGAAGCGCCGCAGAAATACAACCCGTGGAACCCCGCGGCGTTTGACACCAATGACGTGCAGGCTACTACCAATCTCGGTTGCTCGCTTACGTCAAGCGGTACGACAATGACTTGTTCAGGTCACAATTTGCCGCTCGAGCCCGAGCTGGCCCCACGTGTGTTGAAGCTCACATCCGGACCGCAGTCTGGCGAGATTCGTACGGTCCGCAGTGCTCCGACGTCGAGCACGACCGGCGCGGCGTCTGCGAAGACGACGACCGGAACACAGGCGTATACGGGCGTCGGTTTTCCGCAGACTGCTTTGATTGCTGGACCGGTAAGTTCTGTGGATCGGTAACTCGCCTTAATGCGGGCGCAAAAATGCGGTGCGCGCCCGAACGGACGCGCACCGCGCTTCTTTACACAGCAACAGCACACAAACTACGGACGGTTTGAATTGTTGCTGTTACGGTTCCGGTTGCTGTTGCTGTTTCTGGTTTCGCCAGTGTTGCTGTTTCTCATGCCACCGGCGTTTGTGTTATCGCCGCCACCACCTGGGGCGCCGGGCAGCGCCCTCGCCATCTGGAGATGTTCCTGGACTGTTGGCAGTGTTGTAGTAGCGAAAGCTTTTAGATCGGGATCACGTCCTCTTGTGCTCTGCTTTTCGAAGTTGTCAACCTTCTTCTTGTGATCACTGACCATCATCCGCGCGTACGCACGGTCAAACGCCGCACCTGACAGCCCTGAAAGCTTTGTCACATCCGCGCGGTGTTTTGCGTCAAGCTCTGTCGGCAATGTCATTCCTTTGCTCGTTGCGAGCGTCATGAGTTCGGCGTTCGCTTTCGTATGATCGTCCACCATTCGTTGGCCATACTGCTTCACTGCATCACTAGCACCTTGTTGCGCGGCGATGCGGCCGAGCTCCACTTCCTTCAGGCCGCCCATAGCAGTTTCCATGATGAATTTGTGATCCTGCGAGCTCATACCCGCCATGCCGCCGCCGCCACCGGTGTTGGTGTTGGCATTGCGATTCTGGTTTCGGTTGGCATTCGAGTTGGCGGTGTTGGTGTTTCGGGTGTTGGTATTGCCGGTATTGCTGTTATTACTGTTGCCGTTTTGGTTGCCGTTCTGGTTGTTGGAATTTTGGCCCTGGTGAATGTTGATTCCGGCCTTTCCGGCGACGACCCATAGCCCACAGGCAATGAGTGCGGTTAGCACCCAAATGTAGATCGGTTTAGTTAATTGCTGGCGTGTCATTGCATACCCTCCTTGTTGAATTGAAAGCTGCTACCCTACCGAATTACGGCCGCGGCCGCGGACCTGTAGGCCCATGAGTCTTGCAGGGAAGGTTCCGAAATCTTCAACTTCCCATGTGTTGCCATCGCGCAAACGGACCCGAGCTGCTGGTATCAACATGCCCTCGTTCGCTCCACGGCCAACGTGCAGCTCCGCGTAACCGAAGCGATAGTCGCTCCTGCGTGTCCCGTAGCGTAGTTCGCCAAACCGTATGTCGCGCTGATAAAGGACGGTAAGCTTCGTGCGGCCCTCGCCCTCGTCGGTTGCGATAATGAAGTTTGCCGGTACGCCGATGCCGGTCCCGATTTCAATTCGTCCGGCATCCATGCGCTCTAATCGGCGCATGAGTTGTTCTTCGCCACCGGATTGGAGAGCAGAGTTCAGTTGATTGACTTCGTCCGGCGTCGAGAGTCGATTGACGATCAGTCTGAACGGCATCGATCGTGCAGGCCGCCGACCACCGATAAAGTAGGCTGTGCCTGTTATGGTGCGGCCGACGTACGCATCCTGAGCGAGAGCGTTCGTTTGTGGATAGAGAGCCGCGGTTCCCAAAAACAATAGGACCGCGCCCAGTGTCAGCAGCGTTTTTCTGTTCATACAGTTCCTCAAAGATATTTAGTTGTACAGGGGAACGGTCAGGAGCGTATCAATGAAGCCGTGTGAGTTCGGTGCGCTGGCGTACCTTCATTCATACGTGAATATCACGTGTACGTGGCAATTACGTGTGGGTGATCATCAGGACGTAACCGTCCGGGTCGAAAAGCTGAAACTCGCCGCGTGGTGCGTAAAACGGGGTTTTGATTTCGCCTGGGTTGAGGCCGGCTGAGGCGAGCAACTCGTGCGCCGCCGCGACGTCGTCGGTGTAGATATAGAAGAGGACGGCATGGTGATTTGGGGTCGGTTTCGCTGCCTTCGATAACATCAACTGTGCGTCGCCTGAGTAAAGCCACGCCCAGGAAAGCGTCGTGGCGTCCTGTGGGGTGAAGGTGTTTCCGACTTCGAAACCGAGATGCGCGTAGAACGTGATTGAGCGCTCGACGTCAGCGACGGAAGCCATTGGAACGAGTTGTCGCGTTGTCATGGTCATGGCTTCTTAACCCTGGTGTTAATCAAACCAGAAGTACTTCCAGTGTGGATGCTCCGTATCGAAACGAGCGTTATGTCCGCGCGTGTGCTCGAGTGCTAACTGCGCTGGCGTGAGTTCGAGTAAGTCGATCGCGTGGCTCGTCATGACGTGTTCGTCCTTTGGGTTGTACATGACAAACTCGCGCACGCCGGGTTTATAAGTAAACTGTTCGAAGAAGAGGTTGTAGCTGTCACCGCGCGACTCGTAACGGTATTGAGGAATGCCGATGACACCGGTATGGAAGTCGAGGTTGACTGAGTGCAGCGATGTTGGATAGCGGCCCTGACTGGCGTGGTGCTGTTCGATGGCGGCGATCAGCGGTGCGCTGTTGCGGATGGCGCGGTTGCGGCTGTACTCGACGGCGGGTTTTATTAAAGTGAACTGTAACAACACGGTGCCGATCGGGACCGCGACGAGGTAGTAGGGAAGTGCACTGAAGCCGCCGGTTGTTCGCAATCTGGTCCACGTCTTGAATGTCGTGAAGATCCACAGAATGAAAACGGCGAAAGCCAACACGAAACTGTACGCAAGCCCGGCCAGGAAGATGCCGCCCCACACGAGCGATGATGCGACCAATGCGAGCAGCGAGAGCGCGTATCGGCGTTGGGCGAGTGCTGGTGAATAGTTGGCGGCGATCAGGAGCAGTCCGGACGGTACGAGCACCAATCCGAGCACGCCGGCGACGAGGGCCATTGCCGAAACCGGTATCGCCACAGGGTCATAGCCGCCGGGAAGGAACGGCAGAAGCGTGCAGGCAATGAGCAGTGCTATCGCGGCTACGATGCCGAGTAGGTGCTTAACCATTTAGATCATTCGCCGGATCCACGGACCACTGAAAACACAAGTCATAACCATCCGGATCTTTCACGTATAACTGCTTCATGCCGTACGGCGCGACCTTCGGCCCATCGACGTTGATGGCATGCGCTCGCAGATGCTCATACGCAGCGTCGACGTCGGGACAACTGAAGTACAGACACGTGTCGCTGTGCGCAGCTACACGCACGGCGTCAGGCTGTGCCGGCCGATACTCCTGCTCGTAAGCGGTGTTGAGCATAATGTCGGCGTCATTGAGCCGCAGCCATCCCCAATCGAACTGATCTCCAGTGCGCGGCGACGTCTGGATTACTTCGAATCCAAGCACATCACGATAAAACCGCACGGACGTGGGCATATCAAAAACCTGCAACAGCACACAAACTCCACGGACTTTGATGGTCATGAGCTAATCTCGACTACGATGGTTCTTTTGGCCTAATGCGGTGTCAGTCTCTCTGACACGGTTGAGGTTCTTCCGCGTTCCGAAAACTATTACTCGCCGATGATCTTCACCAGCACGCGCTTTTTGCGGCCGCCGTCGAACTCGCCGTAAAAGATCTGTTCCCATGGGCCGAAGTCTAACTGACCGCGCGTGATCGCTACTACAACTTCGCGGCCCATGATTTGGCGCTTGATATGAGCGTCCGCGTTGTCCTCACCGGTTCTGTTGTGATGATAACGGCTCACGGGTTCGTGCGGTGCGACTTGTTCGAGCCATGTTTCATAGTCGTGGTGCAGCCCGCTTTCGTCGTCGTTGATAAAGACGGAGGCTGTTATGTGCATGGCATTAACCAGCGCCAGGCCTTCAACCACCCCACTCTCGCGAAGGCACTCGTCAACCTGCGGTGTGATGTTGATAAACGCCCGCCGACCCGGCACATTGAACCACAGTTCTTTGCGATAGCTTTTCATGCTACTTACCCTTTGTTACCAAACACTTCAGCCACCATCTCGTACGACCGCAAGCGTGCAGGGTGGTCATAGAGGCTTGTGACGATCATTAACTCGTCCGCGTTTGTCAGCGCCGCGAAGTCCTGTAAACCGCGGTGAACGGTTTCAGCCGAACCGACGATTGAATACTTCAGCATGTGCGACGCGTGGAGCTTCTCGGCGGGTGTCCAGTAGTCGTCGATATTATCGATCGGCGCCTGGAGCTTGCCGCCCGCGCCGCGGACGAGATTTGTGAATGACTGTTGAATCGTAGTGAACAGTCGCCGTGCTTCTTCATCGGTGTCAGCAGCTACGACGTTAACGCCCGCCATCGCATACGGATGGTCCAACTGTTTCGATGGTTTGAACCTTGCGCGATAGATTTCAAGCGCGGGTAACAGCGCGTCCGGCGCGAAGTGCGACGCGAACGCGTAAGGCAAGCCGAGTTGCGCCGCCAACTCTGCTCCAAACGTACTCGATCCGAGCATCCAAATCGGGACCTCAGTCCCGGCGCCCGGCACTGCACGCACCGCCTGTCCAGACTCCGCTGGCGCGAGTAACCGCTGCAACTCAACCACATCATCCGGAAAATCTTCGGCGCGCGATGGCGGCCGGCGCAGTGCGCGCAACGTTCTCGCATCCGTTCCCGGCGCACGCCCGAGACCGAGATCAATCCGTGCCGGATAAAGCGACTCAAGCGTGCCAAACTGTTCCGCGATGATCAGCGGCGAATGGTTCGGCAACATGATGCCGCCCGAACCAACACGGATCGTCGACGTGCCGCCCGCGAGATAGCCGATCACAACCGAAGTCGCAGCGCTCGCAATGCCGGTCATGTTGTGATGTTCGGCGACCCAGTAGCGCTTGTAACCAAGCTTCTCAGCGTGTTGCGCAAGATCGAGACTTTTGCGCAGCGCCTCCCGCGGTGTTTCACCGAGGATGACCGGAACGAGATCGAGTATCGAGATCGGCAGCATGCGTGTTCTCACGACCGACGATGTTTTAGCTCAGATACTCGAAAAATAAAAACGGGCCGGCTTGTGGTGCGAGACCAAGCCGGCCCGATTCAACCTCCCCGTAAACGCGCAAAGAACCGTCAGCTTCAGTGAGACGACAACGGCTGCATCTGCAATCCAAACATTTGCGGGTTCTCACCAATGATCGCCGCCGCAAAAAATCGCGGAACGTAGAACACGCCTTCCGATCCAAACGTCTCGTCGCGTTTGCTTCGATCCGCAGTCAGCGCACAGATGCTGCATTGTCTGTTCTGTTCGTTCAGCAACAGTTTCAACTCGCGCGTGGTTTTCTGCGCGCCACGATTGTAGGCGAGCACCGCCAGCGCTTCCTTCATCGGATCACCCTTGAACACCTGCACACTGTCCGTGATATACCGAGCGGCGGCATCGGCGGATTTGGCAACATCCAAAAGGTCCTGGGCCGTAAGCCCGTAGCGCTCTCCAGTCGAGGGAAGGAACTGAAACATTCCTACCGCTGCCGTCGAACTCCGTGATTCGAGGTTCATGTATTCGGATTCAATCCACGCGAGATAAAGGCCGATCAGCGGCGACACGTTGCGTGCTCTGAACACCGCATTCACCGTCGGCGCCTGAGCTTGTCCGCGTTCCAGGACCAGGCGCAGATCGATTTTCCCGCCCTTGCCGATGCGCTCGGCGTAATGCGTCACCGCCTTCAGAATGTCTCTCTCGAAGTCGGTCGTGAATTGATAATCGGTCCCGGAAATCTCTCGCGCGATGTGCCGCGCTCGCTCTCCGACAAAGACGAGCCGCTCAGCACGAGACATGTCTTCGTACCGTTTGCCCGGTTGAACCGTCTGAGCGCTCGCGGTCAGCGCCGTCACAGTTAACAAAACCACACTCGCCAATAACATAAAGATTCGTTCAGTTTTCATTGCTTGATATTCTCCTCCTCAACTTATTAAGCGAGCAAAGTTGAGAAAAGTGTTCATCTACAAGCTGGTAAGCGAGAAAACACGGCGAAACTGTTCATGTTGCGCAAAATTATTTTCTACTTAGAATCCGAGTCTAATGAAGACGTTGAGCGCGGATAACCTGACGGCTCTGCTCGTCGAATGGCGTGAGGGAGATGAAGCTGCGCTCGAATCGTTGATGCCCCTCGTCTACGATCAGCTACGCAGCATCGCGCACCGTTATGTTCAGCGCGAACGTGCCGGCCACACGCTGCAAACGAGCGCACTCGTTAACGAGGCGTACCTTCGTCTGGCCGGTCAGAACGTGGTTTGGGAAAACCGCGCACACTTCTTCGCCGTGACCGCGAAAGTGATGCGTCACATCTTGATCGATCACGCGCGGCGGAGGCGTTACACAAAACACGGAGGTGAAGCGCGACAGGTTCCAATGGAAGAAGCATCCGCGATGTCTCTCGAGCGCGCGGCTGAACTCATTGCGCTCGAAGAAGCTCTTGATGAACTCGCCGAACTCGATTCGCGCAAGAGCCGCGTCGTCGAGCTCCGTTACTTTGGCGGACTCAGCCTCGAAGAAACCGCGGAGGTGTTGCAGGTTTCTCTAATGACTGTGCGTCGCGACTGGCGTGCAGCGAAGGCGTGGCTCTATCGACGATTGAAAGCAGAAGCAGAATGAAGCAGGAACGCTGGCAAGAGATCGAGGTGGTTTTGCAGGAGGCGCTGGATCGCCCGCCGCCACAGCGTGCGTCATTTCTTGATACTGCCTGTGGCGGCGACGAAGAGTTGAAAGCGGAAGCCACGACGTTGATCGCGGCTTATGAACAGGCGGGTGATTTCATCGAGCAACCAGCGATCGCGCAGGACGCGTACGTGTTGTTGGGCGACGATGCTCGCAGCGACATTGCGCGCGAGATTGGTCCATATCGAATCGTCGAGCGGCTCGGCGCAGGCGGAATGGGTGAAGTGTATTTGGCCCAGGACACGAGGCTCAGTCGCCTCGTCGCGTTGAAGTTGCTGCCGGCTTATTTCGCGTCGGACGAGACGCGCTTACGGCGTTTTCAAAGTGAAGCGCGAGCTGCGTCGGCGTTGAATCACCCGAACATACTCACGATTCACGAAGTTGGAGAAAGCGATGGCGTGTATTTCATCGCTACTGAGTTTATCGACGGAAAGACGATCGGCGAGTTGATGCGCGAGCAGAAACTGTCGCTCGAAGAGATCCTGGATTGCGTCGAACAGGTCGCTTCAGCGCTCGCGGTTGCGCACGCCGCGGGTATCGTGCATCGCGACATCAAACCGGAAAACATCATGCGCCGTCACGACGGCTTGCTGAAAATTCTCGATTTCGGCATCGCGAAACTTTTGGAACCCAAGACGGACTTTCTGCACCAGACCGCGGCGCCGGTCACGCAGACTGAGATGGGTTTGGTTTTGGGAACGGTGAACTACATGTCACCCGAACAGGCGCGTGGACTTGCCGTTGACGAGCGCACTGATATCTGGAGTCTTGGCGTCGTACTTTATGAAATGGTGAGCGGAAGATTGCCGTTCAGCGGCGCGACACGGATGGATACGATGGTGGCGATTCTCGATCGCCCCCCTGCGCGATTGTCCGAAGTCGCGCGTGAACACGTTTTGTCCGCTCCGCTGTTGCAGTCGATTGTCGATAAGTGTTTGTGCAAGGACGTGAACGGACGTTATCGCACGGTGAGCGAGCTGTTAGTGGATTTGAAGAGTGCGCGCCGCCAGCTTGCGAATCCGGCCATCGTCAAAGCTGAAGCGTTGACATGGACTAAGCGCATCAAACCGGCGGCGATGTTCGCCATCGTCCTGTTACTGGCAATGGCAATTGTCGGAACGATGCTTTACCGGCGCTCTGTGAATCGCCGTCAAGCTGCTGCTTCTGAGACGATCACGCCCACTGCCAACCCACGCAAGCTGTACACGCAAATGACCGAGCGTGAACGTTTGGATTTCGTTGCTGAGCAAGAGCAACGGATTTCGGGGATGATGGGTGATCGGCCCGTAAAGCTCGATGATGGTGCGGTACGGCTGATCAAAACCTACGTCGATCGCTATGTTTCGAACATGGATGCGCCGGCGAGTAACGATTCCGGCAGCACAAAAGCGATCTACGCACGCGCGCGTCCGTACGTCCCGTTGATTGCGCGTTCGTTCGCGGCGCGAAAGGTCCCCGTGATCGTCGGTATCTACTTGCCCGTGATCGAGTCGAGTTATCGACCTTGTTATGAGAGTAGTTTTGGCGCGAACGGTTTGTATCAGTTCATGCCCTCGAGCGCGAGACAGTACGGCCTTTCTCGTCAAGAGATGTGCGACGTGGAGAAGATGACGCCAGCGGCGGCGCACTACATTGCCGATCACATGGCCGAACTCGGCGAAGACGCGCAGAGCATGACATTAGTGTTGCTGAGCTACAACCGCGGCGCGCAATGGGTGCGCGACAGCTTGCGGCGACTGCGAGGCACAGAAAATTATGCGCGAAACTTCTGGACGTTGTTGGCGCACAGGGACGCGCTGGATCCAAGTTTCCGCAACGAGACCGCCGGCTACGTCCCGAGTTTCATCGCCGCCGCGATCATCGGCGAGAACCCGGAAGTGTTTGGGTTGGAAGGACCAGCGTTGTCGGCCTTCGCGAAAGTGGATTGAAATCTGCGCGGCGCGGCAAGTCTCTCCTTCATCGAGGATCTGTGCTTCTGAAACCGGCTCTCAATCTTCGCGCCTGTCCTTTCACTCAAAGATCGTTCACTAATGCAGAACCCGCGGACCTGTATATCATCGACGAGCCGCTCGCGAATCTCGATCCGGAAAGCCGGGACACTGCGATCAACCTCATCCTCGGCAAAACGAACGGCAAAACTCTGGTATTGGTTATGCACGGGTCGGAGGAGTACCATACGCTCTTCGCCGCGTGATCAAGATCGAATCCAAGCCGGGAGACTCGCCGTGATCAAAGATCTAACCCAGGACCTCCGTTACGCATTTCGGATGCTGACAAAAAGTCCGGTTTATGCCGTTGTTTCAGTCATCACCGTCGCGCTCGGCATCGGCGCGAGCACGGCGATCTTCAGCGTGGTCTACGGCGTGCTCTTGCAGCCGCTTCCGTACGAGAAGCCGGAACAGATCGTGCGATTGTGGGAAATGAGCGCGCGCAACAGGCCGATGCAGTTTGCCGATCCGAACTTTGAAGACATCCGCGCGCAGTCGAGTACGTTGCAGGGCATGGCCGAGATGCGTTCCGTCGAACTCCCCGTTTCGCTCAACGATCAACCGGATAGCGTTCGTGTCGCGTATGTCTCCGCCGATTTCTTTTCCGTGATGGGTGTTAAGCCAGTCATGGGCCGGCTCTTTGCTCCCGAAGAACAACAGTTCCGCGCCGCTCCAACTGCGCTGGTGAGCTACTCCTACTGGCAACGCCGCCTCAACGAAACGCGAAACCTTGAAACGCTGAAGTTCACAATTTCAAACAACCCCACCTTGATCGTCGGCGTGTTGCCACCCGGGTTTCGCTTTCCTGATGACAGCCAGATCTGGATGCCGCGCGAAATTGAGGCGCGTTTGCCGAGCCGCACCGCGCACAACTGGCCGGTTGTGGCGCGTCTCCGCGAGGGCACCTCGCTCGATCAGGCACGAGCTGACCTCACGGCGATTGCGCAACGGCTTTCGCAGCAGTATCGACTCGAAGAGAAAAACATGGTGAACGTCGCTGCCGTTCCGTTGAAAGATGCGTTGACCAGAGACGTGAGGCCGACGTTGCTAATTGTGTTGGGTGTTGCTGGTTTGCTGTTACTGGTGGCGTGCGCGAATGTGATGAATCTGTCGTTGGCCCAGGCCTCGGCGCGTGGTGGAGAGTTCGCGGTGCGGGTTGCGTTGGGCGCTTCGCCTTGGCGTTTGATCAGGCAGTTTCTCGCAGAAGCATTGCTGCTTTGTCTCGTCGGCGGAGGACTGGGAATACTCGCGGCTTACTTTGGCGTGCGGCTGTTGCTTGCGCTCGCGCCTGCTGACGTTCCACGGCTCGATGAGGTTTCAGTAAATCTGCCGGTGCTCTTGTTTGCGATCGCGCTCTCGTTTGTGGTCGCGATTACCTTGAGTTTGCTTACGGGACTGCGCGCGACCTGGGGGAACGTGCAAACGACGCTGGTCGAAGGCGGACGGCGGCAGGGAACTAGCGTTCGCAGCCGTCGTACGGGTCGCCTGATCGTGGCGGGGCAAGTTGCGATCACGCTCATTTTGATGACGGGCGCCGGACTGTTGGGACGCAGCATGTTGCGCGTGCTGTCGGTCGATCCGGGGTTTGAAACCGCACGCATCGCGACGTTGGAGCTCAAGTCGCCGGATATGAGAACGCGCACGGACGCACAACGAGTCCAGCTTCTGGATCAATTGATCTCGCGTTTGCGAAGTTTGCCTGGCGTGGAAGCGGTCGGTGGGACAAACGTGCTCCCGCTGAAGTCTTCCGACTCCCCCGACGGAACGTTTGCCAAGATCAATCCACAACAGTTGTCGCCCGCCCAACGCGAACTGCTTGAACGCAGCGCGAACGTTATGAACGACAATCCCGATCCGGTCTTCATCAGCGACCTGACCAAGTTCATGGAAGACCTCTTTCGCGATAAAACGCGCACCGGTAACGCTGATTACGTCATCGCGAGTGAAGGCTACTTTGAAACAGTTCGCATTCCGCTTCGCCGCGGTCGCTGGTTCAGCGAGTCGGATGGGCCGGCCGCGCCGCACGTTGCCGTGATCAGCGAAGCAGTCGCGCAGCAGAGTTGGCCCAATCAGGATCCACTTGGCCAGACGATCGAGTTTGGGAACATGGACGGCGACCTGCGTCTGCTCACGATCGTCGGCGTCGTTGGCGACGTGCGTAAACACGGTTTGGAGAAGCAGCCGCGGCCAACCGTTTATGTTAATTACCGGCAGCGTCCGCGGAGTGCAAATCAGTTTGACCTCGTGCTACGGACCAGTGCTGATCCGACTGCCGTTTTCAGCGCCGCGCGCGGCGTTTTGAATGAGATCGATCACACCGTGCCGCCGCGCTTAAACACGTTTGCGCAGGTCTTCTCGGAGTCGGTTAACACGCGCCGGTTTAATCTGTTGCTGGTCGGGGTGTTTGCGCTGACGGCATTGTTGCTGGCGATAGCCGGCGTGTTTGGTGTGTTGGCTTACTCGGTGGCGCAAA
Organism: Acidobacteriota bacterium; assembly: GCA_020199835.1. GTDB lineage: Bacteria > Acidobacteriota > Blastocatellia > Pyrinomonadales > Pyrinomonadaceae > PSRF01. The sequence continues at coordinate 128,546 of JAIVJV010000001.1, forward strand.
GGACGCGCGAGATCGGGGTGCGAATCGCGTTGGGCGCAACGCCACGTGCGATTCTGAGGATGGTGTTGGCGCAAGGGTTGTTAACCATCGCGATCGGCACGGCGATCGGTCTCGCCGGATCGTTTGCGCTCACGCGGACGATGCGTTCACTATTGTTTGAGGTTAGTCCCAACGATCCGTTGACAATCGCGGGTGTGGCCCTGTTGCTGGTCCTGATCGCCGCACTGGCCTCTTACATCCCGGCCCGCCGGGCGACCCGCGTCGATCCGACAGTGGCGTTGCGGTACGAGTGACATTTTCGGTCAAGAGTCTAATTAACAGCGCACGATAAGCTCAATCAAATGTTATATTCCCGCTTTGATGATCGAGCTCAGTGGCTTAACAAAACGTTTCGGCGAGTTCGTGGCGGTTCACGACCTGACCCTGCACGTACCGCCCGGGGTCATCTTCGGTTTTCTCGGACCGAACGGCAGTGGGAAATCAACCACGGTCAAGATGCTCACCGGCCTGTTGCAGCCCTCCGCCGGGGACGCCTGGATCGACGGATCGTCCATCCGAACTGCCTCGCTCACAATCAAACAGAAGATCGGAGTCCTGCCGGAAGACCTTGCCCTCTTTGACTCGCTGACGATTTGGGAACACCTGAAAATGTGTGGCCCAATCTACGGTCTCAGTGGAGCGGAAACTGAATCCCGCGCCGAACAACTGCTCAACTATCTCGATCTCTGGATCGACCGCCACACGTTCGTCGAACTGGCGTCGTTTGGAATGAGAAAGAAGTGCGCGCTCGCGATGGCGCTGCTGCACAATCCCAAGGTGCTGTTTCTCGACGAACCGTTCGAAGGCATCGATCCCGTCACTTCACGCAGCATCAAGGATCTACTGCTTCACATGTCGGGCAAGGGAATTACGATCTTTCTCACTTCGCACATTCTCGAAGTCGTTGAACGACTGGTCCATAGCTTTGCGCTCGTCGTGCATGGCGAACTCGTTTGTAAACAAACGATGGAAGAGACGATTCGGTCCGGTCAGACACTCGAAGACATCTATTTTCAATACGTGACGAGACGTCCGATCGAGGAGTTTGAATGGATCGGGTAGCGACAGTGCTTCAGTGTCAGTGGCGTGCTTACCGGCGTCGCTTCCGCCTGACAGGGAATCTCACGACCAGGAATGTCGGTTTGCTGATTGTTTTAGCCGGCCTCGGCGCGATCAGGTACTTTCAACAACTCCCACTCGCCGCGAACCAGCTTGCGAACGGTGAAACCGCGCGTTACGAGGCGTTATTGATCGTGGTGTTTCTGGTTTGGATGTTGCCGGTGATGGGCGAATCCAAACGATCGATAACACCGATTCGACTGGTCCATCTTCCGCTTACCACAACCGAACTCTTCGCAATCCGGCTGGGTTCGATTTTCTGTTCGCCGCTGGCGTGGATCATCATGGCAGGCGCGTTGGCTCTGGCATATCCCCTTGCGCTGGCCGCGCATCCGTTTATGGGCATCATTGCCCTCCTGATATTTCTGCAGTTGGGACTCCTCGTCGGTCTGACCGTCACGGATTTATTGCACAGCGGTTTGGCGAGAAAGCTGTTGTTGGTTGCGGCGTTGGTCGCGATCGCCGCTGGTGGTTTTGTTTGGCTGGGCAAGCGCGCGGAGTGGTCGGCTTCGTTGAAATCGTTGCTGCCTCATCGTTTGGCTGCCGACGCGGCAGTTTCATCAACGCCGCTGAGTTCGATTGGGGTGCTCGTCTTGTTCACCGTCTTGTTTGCCTTGCTCGCGCGCTGGACGTTCAAGTTTACGTTGCACCCGCGGGCCGCTCGGCGGTCTCAGGCATTTACGTTTTTTGGGGTGCTTCAATTGCCCGGCAAGTTTGGCGGGTTAATCAAAAAGGATCTCAGGTACGCCAGTCGTCTGCTTGATCTTTATCTCGCGCTGCCGGTCGTCATCTTGTTCAATGTGTACCTCGTGTCCAACCCGGCGCCTTCCGCAGTGGCCCTGTTCCTTGTCGTCGCGTTTTTGTTCCCGCTCTGCCTGAACTTCGCCTTTAACGCGTTCGGCCTCGATAGCTCGCTCGGACTGGATCGTTACACGCTGCTTCCCCTCAGCACCAGGGAAAAGCTGCTGAGCAAAAATCTCGCATTCGCGGCGGTAATGATCGCGTTGTATATGACGCTGGTACCGCTCGCGTTTTGGAAACTCGGAACGCGTGCTGTTGTGTTGGGTTTCGTGGAGTTGATAGTCGTGTGGCTCGCTTACGCTTCAATTGGCAACACGATGTCTGTCAAACAACCTTTCAAGATGCAGTTTTATCGCTTTGCCTCCGGCGGTTCGCCCGTCGACGCGCTGATGGGCATGGTCTCGGGCAGCATCCCCGCGCTAATTATTGTGTTCCTGCTTACGCGTGCAGGAAGCGAAGCGCTGTGGGCTAGCGGCGCCATTCCTGGGATCGCATTGCTGCTGCTCATCTACCTCGTGGTCTTCTATGTCTCCCTCAAGCGCGCGTCGCGCGCACTCGAGAATCGTTGGGAACAACTCCGCCGCTCGCTGTTGGACTGAACCCCTGGATTGGGACACTCGAATTAGGCACACTTAGCAGAGAAAGGAGCTGCAAGTGGCAAAGAGACGAGTGGGCCGGTATTCGAATGAGTTTCGGCGGATGTGCGTCGAGCGGATGAAGCAGTGCGACGACATCGTGGCGCTGGCAAAAGAACTGGATGTCCATCGGCGGCTGTTGTACCGATGGCGCGATCAACTCGATCCCGTCGATAAGGGTGAGTGGCCGCCACCACAGAACTCGCGTGAGTCCACCCTACGCAAAGAGGTCAGTCGACTCAAGCGAGTGCTGGCCGATAAAACTCTGGAACTAGATTTTTTCAAAGGTGCCTTGCAAAAAGTCGAGGCTCGACGCCAGCAGAGCGGCGGCTCTGGCGAGAAGGCATTTACGACCAAATCCGGGAAGTGATGTCTTGCAAGGCAGCATGAGTATCGACGGATGTGTCAATTGGCCCAAGTGAGTCGCGCCAGCTTCTATCGCTCATTGCAGGAACATCTGCCAGTGAAAGAAGAGATGGAAGTGCGTTCCCCTTTCCGGTTGCAACCAGAAGAACGCCCCGCAATATATTCGTCGCAGCGACCGAGAAGCAAGTCTCTAACGCTTTCGTTTGGTCCACTCGATGATTTCATCAGCATCGAACAACAATCTTCCACACCAACCTTTCGATATGGAATGCGTTCCTGCTCGACCATGTCATAGATAGTTCGCTGCTTACAGCGAAGCAATGCGGCCACTTCAGCTACTTCAAGAAAGCGCGGCAACGACTCGTTCGACACTGATACCTCTGCGCAATACGAGTTGATATTCATTCGATTCAATTCGGCGGAGCGCGATAGACGCTATTCGCATCTCCCCCTAAAAACGAAAAAACCACTCAAGCTACAAGCGGCCTGCTTTTCACGGCTAGGCGTCTCGTAAAATTGAGTGGCGATCAGGGTTTTCAAGCCCCGGTGGCCTATTCAGTTATTAAGAATCCGATGAGGGTCGGCGCAGTAATCCACGTCGGCACAAATCGAACTCGGGGGTTAGCAGAGGGCGGCTTGCCGGTGACAACCTGAAGTCAGCAGCCTTTTCCTCGGGGTTCGTCGAAAGCAACGGCCAACCGCGGCGCAGTACGAACCGCAACCACCAACCCGCCATTTGAGAGGTAAAAAGCGCCGAGATGACGAGGGTGGTACAAAGCGCACCGCTAATCAGTCCCGCATCGAACGCAATGGTGGCCAAAACAATTCCAGGCCCACCTCTCGCGTTAGCCGTGATCGCCAAATTAACGATGTCCAAACCTCTGAAACCGGCGAGTTTAGCCGCAAGGCCGACGGACATAAGCACTATGAGAGATGATCCCAACAAAAAGGTTAAGAGCATGCCGGCCGAGAAGTCGTTACCAAAACTCAATCTATAACCCACGATTGCAAAATAGATCGGGACAAACACACCAAAAGCAACTGACTTAATGGCTTGCAGGGCGGCGTTCAGTTCAGACTTCTCCCTGTCCCGCACTCCGTTAATTAGTGCATAACCAGCCAGGAACGCGGCGAAAACGGTACTAACACCCAAGCCTGCGGCGACCCCGACGAAAAAGCAAAGGAGTGCAATCGCATATGCGACAAGCGAATGCTGCGACACTGCGCTATCGTCAAAACGCCATATCCTTTTGAGAAGCCGTGGAACAATTAGCATGGCAAACCCAATGTAGATAACGGTGACCGCAACGTGATAGGTATTGCTTGCTATCAAACCGCCCACAACAGACGAGCGATCGCTCAATGCGGTGGCGATTGCTAACACTCCCCACAAACCGACATCTTCGAGCATGGCAGTTCCGAGGATCAGGCTTGCAAAGCGAGTGTGAAGTATTCCGAGGTCTTTAAAAATGCGGGAAATCACGGGGATCGACGTTACTGCTGCCGCGCTGGCCAGCACCAACAAAGTCGACATTTTCGTTCCATGCACACCGATCAGCGAATCCATGGGAATTGCGCCGAGCAAGCCAATGATCATAACGAAGGCAAACGGCAACGGCGTTCCAATTCCAAGCAGCCACGCTGTTTCGTGCCGGTTTGACGTTGATAGCAGACCTTGCACTGCGCTCCCGGAAATAAACATGAGCAACAGTAGGCCCAACCAGTAAACCAAAGAAAGCACAAGTCCCGTTTTGTCTGCGCCGAGAATGGGATTCGTGAAGAGAAACGTAAATCCCGGCAAAGCGATCTTCCCTAGTACGAACGGACCTAAGACAACTCCCGCCAGAATCTCTCCAATCAACCTCGGCTGCGAAAGACGCTCAAAAACATATCCAAAGGCGTGCGCAGCCAAAAGGAATATGCCAAGGATTACAATCGAAACACCAATTTCTGCCTCAGACATTGGTACAACCTTTAATCAAGAATGAAGCACAAGCGGAAAGAGACCGGTTTTTCGTGCTGGAGACTGTTTCAGAAAACTCTGCGAGGTCGAGGTAGGCGATGTTTTTAACCGTTGATAAATCAGTCCCGCTTTTCAGCGCGTCAATAATCTTGGTTAGGGTTTGCTCTCCTTCACGGACGTAAGGTTCACGCAATGCAGCTTCGTCGCGAATGATCGTGTCTGCACTACATGCCTCCTCGCGCATCGGCTCTTCGGTTTATCGCCATAGCAAACACCTCCCTCAATAGGTGTTAACGCTCCACAGTTGCATCTGCGGACGCAAACAACTCAAGGTGAACAACGTCACTTGGGACGATCCTCAAAGCCCTACCCAAATTACGGGCAGGAATTAAAAGACCGCGATCTTAAGTGGCTGCGATTTGAAAGGAATAGGTTGGGTTGACGCACTCACCAGGTGTTTCTACCTCTGATAGGACCTGGAACTTGAACCCTGCGCCGGTAAACAATTCTCGAATTTGTTTCTCGTCGCGCAGCATGTGACGCGTGTGAAAAGAGGCAAACCGCTCACAATTCGCGATTAGCCTTTCCTCTAACTCGGTCGAATAATTGGGAAACAACTGTGGACCATATTGCTTTAGCCGTTCACGGGCCTTGGCCGCGTAACTTTCTCGCAGTCCCATCGTTGTCGGGTTGCCAAGCATCGCCGTGGTTACCAGGAATCCACCAGGTTTCAAAATCCTTCGCCATTGCTTCACAATGATTGGCTTGTCAGGATCCTTGAGCACCGTCAGGAATTCGTCGGTAACGACGAGATCGTAACCATGTTCCGGAATGCTGGAGCTCAGCAGATTATCGACCTTGCACTTCAGCGAAACGCCATGTCGTGCGGCGTACCACTCGCTCGACTCCAACGGAGACTGGCAGATGTCGATCAAGGTGATATCGGCCTCGACGCCGGCATGTTCAATCGCCTGGTGCAGCGTACAAAGCATGCCATAATCAGCTGCGGCAGAGATCAATACGTTCGGGCGTTTCACTCGAGTTAAGGCGTCAGCTAAGGTATCGCGATAAAAGGGATACCATTTGGGGACGGCCACCATGTTAAGCAAACGCAGTATTTGCCACGTACCGTGATACCAGTCGCAGTAGACCGGGTTTTGAACTGCATTGGGGTGGTTCTTAATTGCCCATTCCTCCATGCCGCCCGTGTCCTTCGGCTTGCAATAGTCACCAGCCAAGGCGTTCATATACACACTTGATTCCTGTAACTCTCTAAACTCATCTTCGGTATATATGCCTTGGAAGACCTCATCCAGATATGCTTGCAGCGACGATTCTTGCAGCGAGACTTGTGTGACACTCATTCAATTGTTCTCCTTCGTTTCACCTGTAAAAGTATTATTGTTCTGACTACCCCACGGCCGGTGCACGGGCAGATAAGCAGCGCCGCTCTTGAGCTGCCAACAACGCCACTATCTGATTGATGCGCCTGGCAGACAGAGGCCGACCACCGTTTCCACTCCTACGCCGCTGCGGCGCAGATAATGCGCTAGCTGGTTGGCGCGCCCGTTCAGTTCGGCATAACTTAGTTGCTCGCCTTCATGGACCAGCGCCACTGCCTCTGGAGTCCGGGCTCCTTGTTCTTCGAAGAGCTGGTGCGAACATAGATCCTGCGGCAGAGTTTGCGCCGCAATATCATTGAAGCCATGCAGTAGCTGCTGCCGCCAGTAAGACACCTGTTTGTCCAGCGCCTCTCCTTGCAGCCACTCTCGTTGCCAGATAGCGTAGTCGGCGTAATGGATCACTGGCTCCGGCAGCGGTGATGGTTTGCCACTAAGGAAAGCGGCATAGAGTGTGTAGACCTCGTTGAGCAGCACACCCACGGACCAGCCGTCGGAAACGATATGGTGCATCGTCAACAACACCAATGTATCCCTGCTCTCCGAGTCCAAGCAGTCCCGCACGGATCAATGGACCGTGCACAAGGTCGAAGGGGCGTTGCGCTTCCTGCTGCGCCAGGCGGCGCGCTTCACGCTCGCGGACTTCTTTAGGTGCTTCGCATCGGGAGCTCTACTCCGAACGCCTCGCGGACACGGGAGATGATCTGCGTCGCCAGCAATGAGTGGCCGCCAAGTTCAAATAGATTATCGTTGCGGCCGACACGCTCCACGCGTAACACTTCACCCCAGATGCCTGCCAGCAGCTCCTCTACCGGAGTCCGCGGCGCCACATACCCATTCGCCGTTTCCGTTCTGTTCGGCGCGGGCAATGCCTGCCGGTCAGCAGTTCGTCAACCGTGGACAAGTAGAAGAGACTAAACATCATCTGCTTTTGCTTAAGCGGCGAAGCGAGCCCACCGTTGGGATTAACATAGATGGGTTCTACAGTTGACAGTGTCTCCTCGTGGTGGCGCATGACGGGCCCCTCTGCAACCTCCAATTCGCGAGCGATGTCGCCAGGTTCAGACTAATTTGTGTCCACCTCGTCTGAGTCGTCAAGCAACCTGGCTAAAATGTCTAACTGACGTTCGTCCAGTGCCCCCATTTCAAATGGGGAGGCTGCGTAGTCATCGGCGCCTGACGACTCGCCCGTGGCGGGGGGCTGATCGGCGATGGTTGCCAATCCGGCAATGGTCGGGCTATTGAAGAGTTGTTGAGGATTTAACTGAAGCCCCGCTTCGTTGGCGCGGGCGATGATTTGAATGGCGACAACAGAATCGCCTCCCAGCTCGAAGAAGTTATCGTGAATGCCGATCTTGTCGATCCCAAGGAACGCCTGCCACATTTCGGCAAGCATTTGTTCCTGCTCACTTCTCGGCTCGACGTAGGGTGTCGCCATTTCAGGACGTGGATGCACAGATTTCGGCGCTAGAGGTTTAAGACTCTTTACCTGTGCAGTGACGTTCCCCTGCATCAATTCCCTGGTCTGCTCAATCAAGGCGTGGATATCGGTCGACGAAACAACTACCTGCGCCGGCAATGGATTGCTGGACAAGATGCGGCCAAACACTTTCAGTCCTTCGTCCTGAGTTAGCCCACCAAAGAGATTCGCCTGGCTGACAGCGCCATGGTCCACGGGTTTCTCTCGACTCGCTTCCGCCAACGATGCGACTGAACTTTCCTGGTTGCCGTTTTGATCAGCCACGGCCTTCATGGTTGCGGCAGAGTCGCTAATTTTCCTGGCGGAGAAACCTTCGATATTGACCAGTACTCTCCCCTGTTCGTCCATTATCTCAGCATCGAAGGTCAGCACTTCTTTGCCCTGTTGATTGTCAACTCCCGCCCTGGCATGGGCATACAGTCTTTGTGACAGTGGAGCGTGTATGCTCACCTTTTTGTACGACAGCGGCAGATATGAAGCTCCATTTGACAGATAATACTTCGCAGCACCGGTCACGACGTCGAGGATCGCCGGGTGCAGCTTGTAATTCTTGAGATCGGCGGAAAATTCTTCGGGCAGTTCTATGAGTGCGAGCAATTCATCGGTGCCGAGATACAACGATTTCAAGTTCTGCCAGCGCGGGCCGTAGCCACTCGTAACCCTGTCGCTTTGGAGGTTCACCTCCGTTCCACACCGCTCTAATAACTCCTTCAGGTCGTGCTTCTGAGTTGTTCCCGGTGCTGCCTGCGTTAACTTGCCAACAGCATGCTCCTGCCAGGTATCGTCTTCCTGATTGGTCTTGCTCCTGACGACGAATTTGAAGCCACGTCCGTTTCTTTCGAGCACCGTGTGCGCCTCTTTGATCTCACTGTCTCCGAGATGAAAGATGTTCAGGAAGTGAAAATCAGTGAGTTCCACTGCACTCGTTTTCGCGTATTCTTCGTAGGCCGCTCGCGCGATCTCCAGGTAAGCGGTGCCTGGCAACAACGCGTGGCCCTCAAACCGGTGATCATCGAGAGTCCAGAATTGAGCGACGCTGTACTGGGTTAAATATTCTTTGCGATCAGGACTCTCGTCTATACATTCACCCAGCAAAGGGTGATCGACCTTCCGGTAAGTGAAAGCCGGCTCCGCTGTGCGTTTGAAATATTCTGCCTTTTTAATCGTAAGCCCGACGTCCTGCCATGCATCCCAATTAACAGAGATGGTATGTCTGCCTGTCTGGAGAGTGTCGTAGCGAGCGAACGAGTCCATGAATTGGTTTGCCGCGCAGTAATCCACCTGGCCGATGCTGCCCAGCACGGCAGTGAGAGACGAGCACAGCAAAAAGAAGTCGAGGTCAACTTCGTTGAGCGCAAACTCAAGAGCTCTGAGTCCCTGCACCTTCGGCGCGAGAACAGCAGCGACTTGTTGTGAAGTTCTGAGTTGAATCAGCCCACCGCTTCCAATTCCGGCTGCGTGCACTACACCGTTTATAACGCCGAAGCGCTGGTGGATCTCTGCGACTACCTCCTGCATCCGCTTGCGATCGGTAACATCGCCGCGCAGGATCACAAGCTCTCCGCCGTGCTCTTCGACCGCTTGCAATCGTTTTATTCGCTGGCTGACGGAATCGCCGGCATCATGCGTAGTAAGCCACGACTCCCACTGCGCTCGCCGAGGCATTTCCGAGCGTCCCACGAGAATCAGTTTAGCCCTCACAGTTTTCGCCAGATAAATAGCGAGTTCGAGCGCAATACCACCTAAGCCGCCGGTTATCAGGTACACGCCGCCATCACGCAACTGCGTTGGTGGTCCATCCTGCGCTTTCAGAGTCAGCGACTCTAGAAACTGCACCCAACGCGCGCCATTGCGATACGCAACGACGGCATCAGGCAGTGGCCGTGCAAGTTCTGCGATCAGTTGGTTGACGAGTCTGGTCGCTGGCGCCTTGCCGGTTTCACTAAGGGCAACGTCGATGCTGCGGCAGGTAATGTTGCGGTATTCCTGTGGAATCACTTTGCACGGCCCAAGCACTGCCGCCTTCTCAGGACACAACTCCTTCTCGCCCGCGATGCTCTGCATGTTGGAGGAAAGAACATCGATATGAACCTGCTGCGTGGAAGCCTGAGCACCCAGAGCCTGGGCAAGAAACAGCAAGCTGTAAAAGCCGAGCTTCAGTGATAGTTCGTCAGTCTCGAAGCGCGGCCGGAACTCACCTTCCGGCGTTACGTTCCAAAGGTGAACGATGCGCTCGGGAGCTTTTTTTATGCCGGCAAGTTCCTTTAACAGAAGCTTATAATCTTCAGCACGCTCCGGGTTGATCGTGAACGTCTTATCACTCAGTTGTTCAAACTGCTCACCCACTTGCACGATAAACACATCCTGCTTCGCCTGTTCGAGACGCTGCACAATCTGGGGGCCAAGTCCTGCCCCGTCGATGAACACAAGCCAGCGTGAGGTTTGGTTGTTCCCGTTTTCCCAATCCAAAGGCAGAGCTGGCGATTGTTTCCATAGCGGAGTGTAGAACCAGTCAGAAATGTCTGCGCGCTTGTTTAAGCGCGTCTGGTACGGCTCGACATTGACATCTAGTGGTTGTGCGTCAATCCAATAGCGCTTGCGCTCAAAAGGGTAAGTAGGCAGCGGTATTCGTTGCTGTCTTCGCCCGGACGAGAATCCTGCCCAGTCTAGTTGACGACCGGCCAGCCAAAGTGCTCCAGCGGCATCGAGCATCGTGCGTAGCTCTGACGTTTGCCCTTGTAGGCCGGGGAGAGAGTGAACGCTGCGTGCGCCGGTTTGTTGTAAATGACTTTGCGTCAGGGTTGTTAATGTGCGTCCTGGCCCAACTTCAAGCAAAATCGAGTTCTGGATCTTCAACAACTCACGGACTCCGGCATCGAACCGAACTGTCTCGCGCAGATGCCGTGACCAATAATGCGGGTCCGTCGCCTGATCTGCCGTAATCCAGGTCCCTGTCAGATTCGAAATGTAAGGTAGCTTTGGACGACTTAGTTTCACCGTCTTCACCAATTCCACGAAGGGTTCGATAATCGAATCCATCATCCCGGAATGAAAAGCGTGCGAAGTATGCAGACGACGGCAAAGATATCCACGATCGTTGAGCAACTTTTCCTGCGCTTCGATTACTTCGGTCTCGCCGGAAATGACGCAGAACGAAGGACCGTTGACTGCGGCCATAGCCACACGGTTATCGAGGAGCGGAGCAAGTTCCGCCTCGGCCAACGAGACACTGGTCATAGCGCCGCCCGGAACGCTCTGCATCAAACGACCGCGCGCAGCCACCAGCTTCAAAGCGTCTTCCAGCGTCAAGATTCCTGCTATACACGCTGCCACGTATTCACCGATGCTATGCCCGATCATCGCGCGCGGGCGCACACCCCAACTCATCCATAGTTGGGCCAGTGCATACTCGACGACAAAGAGCGCCGGCTGCGTGAACATTGTCTGCTTGAGTCGTTCTGTGGCCTCCTCAACCTTTTCAGGTTGTGGATAGAGGAGAGTGCGAAGGTCAAGGCCCAGGTGTGCTTGAAGTGAAACTGAGCAGCGGTCGATCTGCTCTCGGAACACCTGCTCGGTGTCGTACAGTTCGGCTCCCATGTTGACATGCTGGGCTCCTTGTCCTGGGAACATGAACATCACCGGGTGATCATTTGTTTCCTGAACAGAGGTGCGTGTCTCATCCTGAGCCTCCAGTGCCCCTGAAGCCTCTTCGAGATCACTGCATACAAAAGCCAGGCGATGGTCAAAGGCTTTACGACCGAGCTGAAGTGTGTGGGCCACGTCGGCGATATTCAGATCAGGATGCTGCTTCAAGTGCTGCGCCAGATTTCGAGCGCTGGTCTTAAGAGCGATGCCGGTCTTGGCTGACAAAACGATCAGGTGCAGTGGTCTGACTGTTCCGGCAGGTTCCACTTGAGGTGCTTCTTCGACTATCACATGAGCGTTTGTGCCGCCGATCCCAAACGAACTAATGCCTGCCCGGCGGGGTGCACCGTCGTTGGTGGTCCATTCGCTAAGTGTGGAGTTCACGTAGAAAGGACTATTCGCGAAATCTATTACGGGGTTTGGCTGTTGATAATTGAGACTTGGCGGAAGCTCTTTGTTTTTGAGCGCGAGTACCGTCTTAATTAATCCCGCCACACCGGCTGCTGTATCCAGATGCCCGATGCCGGTTTTTACAGAGCCAATCGCACAGAACTGCTTCGCCTGCGTGCCGGCGCGGAACGCCTGCGTCAACGCTGCAACTTCGATGGGGTCGCCCATCACCGTCCCGGTTCCGTGAGCTTCTACGTAAGTGATGGTCGAGGCATCAACGCCGGCCATGTGCATCGCCTCACTGATCACAGCAGCCTGCCCCTCTATGCTCGGCGCCGTATAGCCTGCTTTCTGAGAGCCATCATTGTTGATAGCGGAGCCCTTAATTACTGCGTGGATGGTATCGCCGTCGGCGAGTGCGTCCTCCAGCCGTTTGAGTATCACGACGCCCACGCCATTGCCGTTCACTGCTCCTTTAGCAGCCGCGTCGAAGGCACGACAATGACCATCAGGCGATAGAATCCCTCCCTCGTCATACTTGTAGCCAACTTTGTGCGGGACCCAGATGGTGATGCCGCCGGCCAGCGCCATGCTGCACTCACCATTAAGAAGGCTCTGGCACGCGACATGGACCGCAACTAAAGAAGTTGAGCATGCAGTCTGCACGCTTAGACTTGGACCCTTGAGGTTCAGCTTGTAAGAAACGCGCGTGGATAGGTGGTCCTTGTCGTTGCCGATAAAGGTCTGGGTGTTACTGAGAGCCCAAAGACTCCGGCGGTTGGAATAGAGGTTCGATAACAGGTAGGTGGGCACCCCGTGTCCGGCGTAAACGCCGATGCGTCCCTGGTAGGAATCCGCATGGTACCCGGCATTCTCCAGTGCTTCCCACGCGCACTCCAGGAAGAAGCGGTGCTGCGGATCCATGATCTCGGCTTCTCTATGGTTGATGCCAAAGAAGGAAGCATCAAACAACTCCGTATCTTCAATTGTCGCATTTGCCCGCACGTAACTGGGATCATTAAGCAGCGCAGAGTCAACGCCTGCGGAACGTAACTCCTCCTCAGTGAATGAGGAGATCGCCTCCACGCCATTGCGCAAATTTCGCCAGAACTCATCGATGTTGCGCGCGCCGGGGAAACGTCCCGCCATGCCTACGATGGCGATTCCGTCAACCTCTTCGATCTCTGTATTACTCATGTACTACTCCTAAACTGGCTTGCACCAAAAGTCATAAGGCGCGTTTTGTTGCGGCTTTGCCGCCGGATGTCAGATACCGTCTTGAACCAAGACCCGATCCTGAAACTGACTCTATCAACTCCGGCTTTGCCACCTGATGGAGCGATGAGTTTAAAGTCAACTTTCGTGCAAAGCTCCCTAAACTCGCACTGGTGCCGACTCGGGTGCGGCTCGGCGTCGCTTCATCAATTTCTTGCGCAGGTTGGCCCGTTCGCGTCCCCGGTCGATGAGTACGGGTGAATCTCCTGTTTCGCTCAGATACTTTGCGAGGGAATGAATCGTCGAGTGTTTGAACAACTCGATTACCTGTATGTCACTATTCAGGGCCGCGCGCAGTTTGCTATGGACCTTCGTCACTAGCAGTGAGTTTCCGCCAAGATCGAAGAAGTTAGTGTGGATGCTTACTCTATCTATATTGAAGACTTGCTGCCAGATAGAGGCAATGGTCTGCTCCAAATCGCTTTCGGGAGGCATGTAGACCGCTTCCGGCTGTGAGAGCAGCTTTTTGGGCCTGGGCAAGGCGCGGCGGTTCAACTTGCCGTTGGACAGCAACGGTAGTTCGGTCAAGACCACGTAGGCCGCCGGCACCATGTACTCCGGCAATTTTTGTCTGAGGTAGTTTCGCAGTTCATCCCCCGTGGGCGGCGGCTCTTGCTTGCTCACGACATAGGCCACCAGAGATTTGTTTCCGGCAGTTATCTTCCGCGCCAGCACGACTGCTTCTCTCACCCCCGGGTGTTGGCACAACGACGCCTCGACCTCAACCAGTTCCAGGCGCCTCCCTTGGATCTTCACTTGATGATGGAGACGCCCGAGAAATTCGATGGCTCCGTCCGATCGGTAGCGCGCAAGATCCTCTGTTTTATACAGGCGCTCGCCTCCCGTTTCACTGAAGGCGTCCGGGATGAATTTATCAGCAGTGAGATCCGGCCGCTTCAGATAACCGCGTCCCGGAGCCACGCCACCGACGTGCAACTCACCTGCAACGCCGATCGGCACGGGCTGTAGATGTTTGTCCAAAATGTAAATCCGCGCGTTGTTCATCGGACGGCCGATGGGAATCAACCGTTCTTTTCCGTCCGCCTGGCAAACCCAATAGGTGACAGCTAGCGACGCTTCGGTCGACCCGTACAGGTTGTACAGCTTCGCCTTCGTCTGCGAATAGAACCTGTCTCGCAACTCTCGCGTCAGCGCTTCGCCCGCAGACGTCACGATCTTGAGGCTGTCGCAATCGTCCAGTCCCTCCAATTCCAACAACACTTCCAGCATGGTGGGCACGTAATCTACGTGCGTCACTTTTTCACGCGCCATCAACTCGAGTTGGTAGACAGGATCCTGATGGCCACCGGCTTTAGCGATGAGAAGACACGCCCCGCTTAACAACGGCGCGAAGATCTCCCACACCGAGACGTCGAAGGTGAGCGGCGTCTTGTGCAGCACCACATCACCTTGGCCCAGCTGGTAGTTCGTAATCCCCCACAGCAGACGATTGCGGACCCCGCGATGGTGCAACATTGCACCCTTCGGTTGGCCGGTGGAACCAGAAGTGTAGATGACATAACACAGGTTTTCACCCGTCACCTGACTGGGTAGGTTTTCCGTGCTCTCTGTTGCAAACACTTCCACGTCGCGGTCGAGTCGAATCACTTGCACCCCTGCGAAGGCTTGGTTGTCTGCCAGTCCTTCTTGCGTCAACACCACCGGGGCGCCTGTTTCTTCCAGGATGAAAGACAAGCGCTTGCGCGGGTCAGCAGGATCAAGCGGGATGTAAGCACCGCCTGCCTTAAGGACGGCTAACAGCGCGATGGGTAAGTCCAGCGAAGGTTCCATGCAGATCGCCACCAGCACTTCCCGTCCAACACCGAGCTTCCGCAGGCGGTGCGCGAGTTGGTTCGCTCGGCGGTTAAGTTCAGCATAGGTTAGTTCCTGGCCTTCAAATCTGACGGCAGTGGCGGCTGGAGTTTGTTCTACCTGAGCTTCGAAGATCTGGTGTAGACAAGGAGCGTGCGGGAAGACTTCAGCCGTTTGGTTTAATCCAACTATTAATTGATTTTCTTCCACCGGGCTCAGTAAAGGCAGCGCCGCGATGCGCGTATCCGGAGCAGCAACCGCGGCCTTGAGCAGGATCTGGAAGCGTTCTGACAAACGTTGAATGGTGACGTCATCGAATAGATCAGTGCTGTACTCCAACCACCCTTTGAGCTCCGTCGACGATTCACCCAAATCGAGCGTGAGATCGAACTTCGAGGTGCCGGTGTCAGCGTCGAGCGGAGTCAACCTCAGGCCGGGGAGAGCTAAAGCGGGAGCGCCTGTGTTATCGAGATGGCACATTACCTGAAACAACGGTGAGTAGCTGGTGTCTCGCTCGGGCTGGCTAACTTCCACCAGCTTTTCAAACGGCAGGTCCTGATGCTCGTAAGCACCCAGGGCTGCTTCGCGCACTCGCCCCAACAATTCGCGGAAAGTGGGATTTCCGGAGAGGTCTGTGCGCACTGGCAACGAATTGATAAAGAACCCGATCAGGTTTGCAAGCTCAGGGTTATTGCGCCCCGTAATGGGAACACCGACAACGATGTCGTCCTGGCCCGTATGCCTGAAGAGAAGTACTTCGAAGGCCGCCAGCAGGGTCATAAAAAGCGTCGCGTTCTGTGACTCACCAAGTTCCCTCAGAGACTCGGTCAGCTCCTGCGGTATTACGACTGGTTGTCGCGCGCCGTGAAAACTCTGGACGGGTGGACGTGGGCGATCTGCGGGCAACTCCAGCAGCGACGGTGCTCCGGCGAGTTTTTCCTTCCAGTACGATACTTGTTTATCGAGAACCTCTCCCTGTAACCACTCGCGCTGCCAGGCAGCGAAATCAACATACTGGATAGTCAACTCGGGCAACGTGGACGACCTGCCGTTTGCAAAAGCCTCATAGAGCTGGACCAGCTCACGCACGAGGACTCCTCTGGACATTCCATCGGAGATGATGTGATGCATGGTCAATAACAGGATGTGCTCTCGTGGGGAGAGGAGCAGCAGCGTAGCGCGAAACAGTGACGCGTCTTCAATGTTGAAGGGCTTTTGAGCGTCAAGCGTGAGTAACAACTGTGCTTCTGTTTCCCGCTGGGCCGCAGGAACCATCTGCAGGTCAAACTTCGGCAAGCGGAAAACCGGCGGGCCGGTAATGACTTGTACCGGCTCCCCATCAACTTGCCGGATAACAGTTCTCAGCGATTCATGCCGGCGCAGGACTTCACCAAAGGCTCGTTCCAGTGCTGCCACGGAGAGCGGCCCTTCCATGCGCACGCCTGCGCTCACGTTGTAGGAAGCGTTATCCTGCTGAAGCTGGCTGATAAACCACAGGCGTTGTTGAGCAAACGAAAGCGGAAAGGTGTCAGAGGTCCTGCTCACGGATGCGATCTGCGACCGAGCGGCTACCTCTCGTTTCTTCTTGCCCAGCAGAAGGACCAGCAAGTCACGTTGTTGTGGTGAGAGATCTTCGATCTGTTCAGTAAGCTTGCTCATGAGAGCTCCCTAGCCACAAAGAGGCACAAGAAAAGCAGTCAAAGTGTTTGTGTTTTTTGTGCTTCTTTGTGCTTCACTAATTTTGAGGCGCATTCAGTAGCGATTCCATTTCTTGCGGCGAAAGCTGCGAGAGTTCCGCCAGAGCCGCACTCAGCGTTGCGTCGTCGGCCTCTCGAACCTGGGTGTGCGCGACGTAGGCGGCCAAATCGGCGACCGTGGGGGTTTCAAAAAAGAGCCGCAACGGCAAGGCAACGTTGAAGGTCTCGCGCACACGATGCACGACCTGAGTAGCCAACAGAGAATGCCCTCCCAGAATAAAGAAGTTGTCGTGAATGCCTATCTTTTCCAGCTTTAGAGTCTGAGACCAGATGGCGGCTATCATCTCTTCAATGGGAGTGCGCGGCGCAGTGAAAGCTTCTTCGATAGCAGGACGTGCATGATCGGGAATCGGCAGCGCTTTGCGATCAATCTTGCCGTTCGGAGTCAGAGGCATTGCCTCGAGCACAACAAACGCAGAGGGAATCATGAAGTTCGGCAGCTTCTCTTTAATTACCCGCCGCAACTCGTCAGCGGGTGTAGCACACTCGCCGTTCAGGACAACATAAGCGACGATGCGCTTGTCGTTGGGTATATCGTGGGGCGTGTCCTCGCGCACCAGCACCACCACGTCTCGAACAATGGGGAGCTCGACAAGCACTGCCTCAATCTCGCCCAGCTCAATGCGGAAGCCGCGGATCTTGACCTGATGATCCATGCGGCCGAGATACTCAATATTGCCGTCGGCGCGATAGCGGCCGAGATCGCCCGTGCGATACAACCGCGCTCCGGATGTGGTCGCGAACGGATGAGGAACGAAGTGCGTCGCGGTTAACTCTGGTCGGTTCAGATAGCCGCGCGCGAGTCCAACACCGCCGATGTGGAGCTCACCTGTTACGCCGATTGGAACTGGCTGCAAATTGCGGTCAAGAATATAGACTTGAGTGTTAGCGATCGGCTGGCCAATCGGTGGCGCGACATTGCCTCCAGTCTCTTCCGTAACTGGCGTCCAGGTAGCCACCACGCTGTTTTCTGTTGGTCCATAGTTGTTTGCCAGGATAAAAGGAAGCGCCTGGCGAGGCCGGCGATGGAGTTTGTCACCTCCGACCAGGAGCGCGCGTAGGCCCAACTGATTTGGCAAGGGTTCTTCCAAAACCGCCTCTGCGAGCGGCGTGGGCATAAAGCAGATCGTAATCGCTTCCGCCGCGAGCCACTCCAGGAGCTTTCCCGGATAGAGCAATGTTTCTTCATCCGGAATATGAAGGCTCGCGCCGGCGGTAAGGTATGGCCACACTTCCCACACCGCGGCGTCAAAGGCCGGCGCCGCCAACTGCGTGGCGCGATCACTTGCGCTAACGTGATAGGCACGCCAGTGCCAGGCGCACAAATTGAGCAACCCGGCATGCGGAATTTCTACTCCCTTGGGCTGTCCAGTTGACCCTGACGTGTAAATTACATAGGCAAGGTTATCCAGTCCGGAGCCGCCGCGCAGATTTTCGCTACCCTCTTTGGCAATGGCGTTCCATTCCGTATCAAGGCAAATCAATCTCAAATTCTCAAAGTTCAGTTGGTAGTGTTCGATCACGCTTTGCGTGGATAACAGCAGCGCGACCCGGGCATCCCTCAGCATGAACGCGAGACGTTCTTGCGGATAGCCGGGATCGAGCGGCAAATACGCCCCACCCGCTTTGAGTACTGCGAGCGACGCCACCACCATGTCGATACTGCGTTCAAGACAAATGCCTACCAGCACTTCCGGTCCCACGCCCAACTCTCGCAGATAGCGCGCGAGTCGATTAGCCCGTTGATTCAATTGCGCGTAAGAAAGTTTCTCCTCCCCAAAGACGAGCGCGATCGCCTCGGGTGTCTGGGCTGCGTGAGTTTCGAATAGTTGATGAGGGCCGAGCGCCGGCACAGAGTCTCGTGCGGTATCGTTGAACTCCACCAACAGTTCGTAATGCTCATCGGCGCTCAACAATGGCAGCTCGGAAATCTCCGCGTCAGGATTTGCCACGGCGCCTTCCAACAACGTTTGCAAATGTCCGAGCATGCGCCTGGCCGTCGCCGCTTCGAAAAGATCAGTGCTGTACTCCAGCGTGAGACGCAGTTCCTGATCCGCTTCCGCAAAGTACAAGATGAGATCGAACTTCGCCGTCGTCGTGTCTACTTCCAGGGGCCGGAAGCAGACGCCGGCAGACTCGAGTTCCGGCATCAATGGTTTCTGCTGGGCCAGCATCACCTGGAACAGAGGTGTGCGGCTGGCATCCCTCTCAGGCTGTAGTTCCTCAACGAGCTTCTCAAAGGGCAGGTCCTGATAAGTACAAGCATCAATGACTGTCTCTCTAATTTTGCCGAGGAGCGCGCGAAAAGTGCGCGTTTCAGAAAGATCGGTGCGCAGCACCAGTGGGTTGACGAAGACTCCAATGAGCTCTTCTATCTCCGCCTGGTTGCGGTTGGCGCTCACTGTTCCGATAACTATGTCCATTTGTCCCGAGTAGCGGTACAGCAGCACCTTGAAGGCCGCCGCTAACACCATGAACAGAGTCACACCCTCTTCACGACTCAGCCTCTTGAGATTGTCGGTCAAACTCTGAGGGAGCATCACGGATTGCTTAGCACCGTTATAGCTGCGCGCCGCCGGACGCAAGTGATCTGTCGGCAACTCCACCGGCGGCGCTCCCTTTAACTGCTTCACCCAGTAAGCCAGCAGGGAACTGAGCTTTTCGTCCTTTAACCACTTTCGCTGCCAGCTTGCGAAATCCGCGTATTGAATCGGCAACTGAGGCACTGGCGATTCCATGCCTTCTGTGTAAGCCTGGTACAGGATCACCAGCTCTTTCAGAAAGAGATCGAGCGACCAGCCGTCCGACACAATGTGGTGCATCGTCACTAAGAGAACGTGCTCATCATCGGCCTGGCGCACGAGCTTGACCCGCAGCAATGGACCACGCGCCAGGTCGAACGGCTCATGGGCTTCGCGCGTCAGAATCTCGTCGAACTGCGCTTCACGCTCGCCGAGTGGCAACTCGCGAAGATCTGTTACCGGCAGGTTTAGGGGTGCCGGAGCGGCGACGACCTGAACCGGTTCTCCACCTCGCAAAGGGAAGGTTGTGCGGAGTGTTTCGTGCCGGCGCACTATCTCTTCCAAACTTTTCTCGAGCGCCGCCTGGTCAAGCAAGCCGCTGATTCGCACCGCGCCGGGCATGTTATAGGCGTGGCACCCGGGTTCAAGTCGATCGAGGAACCAGAGCCGCTGCTGTGCGAACGAGAGCGGTAAATCTTCTTCTCTCGATACGAGCTCGAAAGGTGGAGGACTGGCGAGCTCATCTTTGCGGATCGCTGTCATCTGCTCGGCAAATGCAGCGACGGTTGGGAACTCGAAGAGAAGACGTAGCGGGAGTTCCGTTTTGAAAGCCTTCTGGACGCGCGACATTGCTTGTGCGGCGAGTAGCGAGTGGCCTCCCAGATCAAAGAAATTGTCGTTGATGCCAACCCGCTCGATGCCGAGGACAGCGGCCCAGATTTCTACCAACATCTCCTGGAGCTGGTCAGCCGGCGCAGTGTAAGACAGTCCAACTGGGGTCGACAGCAAGTCCAGTTCATATAGGGCGCTACGATCCAGCTTGCCGTTTGAAGTTAACGGCATTTGGTCCAGCATCACGAACTGTCCCGGGATCATGTACTCCGGCAACTCTCGCCGCAGATGCTCTCGCAGTTGCGACACGCTCACGCTCTTCCCTGCCGCCGCCACCACGTAGGCCACCAAACGTGTTCCGCGCTGCTCGTCCTCGCGCACCAACACCACGCTTTCTCTCACCGAGCCATGCTGCGCCAATCTCGCTTCGACCTCACCCAACTCGATGCGATACCCGCGGATCTTTACCTGATGGTCCACGCGCCCCAGATACTCGATATTTCCATCCGGCAAATAACGCGCAAGATCTCCCGTCCGGTACAGCCTCGCGCCGGCCTCCCGCCCAAACGGATCGGGAATGAATCTCTCCGCCGTCAACGCGGGCCGTCGCAGATATCCGCGCGCCAGCCCTTCGCCCCCCAGATACAACTCCGCCGTGATCCCCACCGGCACGGGCTCTAACTGTTGGTCCAACAGGTAGACCTGTGAACATGCCACGGGCCGTCCGATCGGAACCCGCCCGTTGTTGTCTTTGCCAATCAACGCATAGGTCGAGTAAGTGGTATCTTCGGTTGGCCCGTACAGATTCCACACTTGTGTCGCCCTGCTCTGCTCGTAGATCTGCTTCACCAGTTCGGCCTTCAAAGCCTCGCCCGCCAGATTCACCGTCTGCACCGTCTCGGGCACCGCGCCGCTTCTGATCAATTCCGCTATCGCTGAAGGCACTGTGTTGATAAGGCTTACCTCATCTTTGGCCGCCAGTTGTGGCAACTCGAGCGCGTTGCGCGCCAGGATCACCTTGCCGCCAACACAGAGCGGCACAAAGATCTCGAACACCGACAGGTCGAAACAGATCGAGGTTGAGGCTAAGACTCCACGCAGTTGTTCAGCGCTGAATGTCTCCTGCGCCCAATGCAACATCGTGGCCGCACTCCGGTGGGTGATCGCTACGCCTTTCGGCATCCCGGTTGAACCTGAGGTATAGATGACGTAGGCCAGGTTCTCCGCCACCAGCGCTGTGTGGGGGTTACTAACCTGCGCCGCGCTCAGTTGCGCACGGTCTTTGTCCAGAGAGATCACCTGAGCATCATGCGTTGGCAGCAGGCTGCTCAATCGCTCCGTGGTCAACAGGACACTGATTTCTGCATCCGTCATCATGAACCGTAGTCGCTCAGCCGGGTACTCCGGATCCAATGGCACGTAGGCGCCGCCGGCCTTCAACACTCCCAGCAGCGCTACTACAATCTCAACCGAGCGCTCCAGCAAAATTCCGACTCGAGCCTCTGGTCCAACACCCAGTGAGCGCAGGTGATGCGCCAGTTGATTTGCTCTTTCATTCAACTCGCGGTAGAAGACCTTTTCCTCCTGGACTACCACTGCCACCTGCTCCGGCGTGCGCGCCACCTGCTCCTCGAAGAGTTCATGAATGCACGACTTCTGCCCATAGTCTCTGGCGGTATCATTCCATTCCACCAATAGTTGTCGCCGATCTTCATCGGAAAGCAATGGCAGTGACGAAACCTGTTGCCACGGGTCAGCAACGATACCCTCCATCAAAATCTGGAATTGCCGGGCTATCTGCACGATTGTGGGTTCGTCGAAGATGTCGGTGTTATAGTCCAGACAGGCCCGCAGTCCTCCTCCTACTTCAGCCATGACGAGCGACAGATCAAACTGCGCCACGCGCTGCTCTAGAGCCATAGTCTCAAGGGCCAGTTCGCTCAACCTCAGTGGAGCGCCGGCCTGGCCCAGCGCGAACGCTGCGAGCCCTTGTTCTTTTAGTAGTTGTGCTTGCTGCAAGACGAAGGTCACCTGGAATAAAGGAGACCTGCTTACATCCCGCTCCGGTTGTAGTTGTTTCACCAGCAGAGCAAACGGATAGTCCTGATGCGCAAAGGCATCAAGCACGGTGCGGCGAACACTACTTAAAAATTGAGTAAAACTCGGATTGCCTGAAAGATCCGCGCGCAGTACGAGTGGGTTGACGAAGTAGCCCACGACATTTGAGAAGGCGGCCCGACTTCTCGCAGCAGCAGGCGAGCCCACCAAAATGTCTTCCTGACCGGTGTAGCGATAGAGCAGCACCTGAAAGGCGGCGAGCAATGTCATGTAAAGCGTGGCGTCATGATTTTTTCCCAGCGTCTTGAGTTGCCGTGTCAATACAACATCGAGCACGAAGTTGTAAGAGCTCCCACGATATGTCTGAACAGCGGGCCTTAAGTGGTCGTGCTGTAAATTCAGCACTGGCAGTGCCCCTCCGAGTTGCTTTTTCCAGTAATCCCAGAGCCGCAGGCCTTCTGGTCCATCGAGCATCTCCGTTTGCCAGCCCACGTAGTCCGCGTAGGTCTTTGAGATAGGCGCTAAACTCACAGCACGACCGTGTCGTTCCGCTTCGTACAGCTCGCCCAACTCATGCACAAGAATCGCCAGAGACCAGAAGTCAACCACAATGTGGTGCGCGACCAACATCAACACATACTCTTCCTCGGATAGCTTGAAGAGATTTACGCGAAACAGTGGCCCAGTCTCCAGGTTAAACGGGAGAAGCGCCAGTTTCGTGAGGCGCTGGTTCAATACCTCTGCGTTCCATGAAGGCACTTCCTCAAAATCGAAGCTGACCTCTACCTCCTCACACACAACGGCGACTGGTGTTCCTTCTATGTCGCTAAATGTGGTGCGTAGAGCAGGATGACGCTCGACGAGCTTTTGGAATGCCCGCCGCATCGCCCCTGGTTCAACCTCGCTCTGAATCCGCACCGCCGAGGCCACGTTGTAGGCCGCGCTTTCAGGAGCCAGGCCGGCGATTAACCAGAGTGCCTGCTGACCGTATGACGGGCGGTGCGTCAGCAAAGTGTCCGGCAGGATCGTAGTGAGGGCGGCGTTAGCCGGCGCTTCCTTTTCGGCGAGCCTTTTAGCTGTCAGGTATTTCATTGCCTGCCGGGCCAGTTCAGTGATGCTCGGGCTTTGCAGAAAGCTCGTCATCGGTAGAACTATGCCAAGGCGGACTTCAACGGCATGCATCAACTCAATGGCCTGTAACGAATCAAGCACGTACCTGGCAACAGGTTCGTCAACGTCAACCTCCAGGGCGACTGTTCCCAGACGCGTTGCGAAGAGAGACTTAAGAAATTCTTTTATGTCTTCTTCACTCTCCGGCTCGACAGCGGGTACGGCGAGAAACGTTTCGCCGGTCTGTGTCGCCTCGTCGCGCCACTCTGCAAGAATTTCGAAACTCCCGGACAGAAACATCGCGCGGGAGGCACGGCGTTGAAGTTTGCCGCTTGAAGTTTTTGGGATACTGCCTGCCCGGACGAGCGCAATCGCATACGGCTGAACCTCATGCTCCTCGGTTACCGCTTGCCGCACACGCTGGACCAGCGCGTTAACGTCTGGCCCGTTAACGTCTATCGCGGCGTGGCGCTCAAGTTCCTGCACAATGACCAGACGCTCTTCGCCTTCCACCTCGACGGAGAAGGCCACGTCACCTCCACGTCGCAGATCTGCATGACATTCCGCCACCGTTTGCTCAATATCCTGCGGGTAGAGATTGCGGCCGCGGATAATGATCAGATCTTTAAGGCGCCCGGTAATGAACAACTCACCGTCGTGCAGGAACCCGAGGTCTCCGGTGCGAAGGAGCGTTTCGCCTGACACGCCCGCGAGGCGTGCGTGAAAGATGTTCTGCGTCTCTTCCGGCCGGTTCCAGTAGCCCTTCGCCACGCTGTCGCCCGCGATCCAGATCTCGCCCACTTCATTCGGCGCACATGGCGTTGAGGTTTCCGGGTTAACGATCAATGTTTCCTGGCCCAGCAAGGTCGTACCGCAGCTCACCAACTCTTGTACGTCAACATCCGCATCCGCCGCCTGCTCTTCGACGCGATGTTTAGCCAGCGACTCTGCCGCAAACATCTTGATTACGGGTGGTCTAACTACTGGATTACCTGAGACAAACAAGGTGGCTTCAGCCAACCCGTAGCATGGGAAGAAAGCTTCCGGCTGAAAACAGCAAGGCTCAAAAGCCTTCGCAAACTGCTTCAGCGTTTCTGCGCGAACAGGCTCAGAACCGTTGAAAGCTACACTCCAACTGCTTAGATCGAGTTCCGAGCGACGTGCCGGATCGATCTTTTGCACGCACATGTCATAGGCGAAATTTGGACCACCGCTGGTGGTTGCGCGGTAACGAGAAATCGCCTGCAGCCAACGTAAGGGTCTTTGCAGGAAGGAGACCGGCGACATCAATATGCAATGCGCGCCAACATAGAGCGGCTGGAGCACACCACCGATCAAGCCCATGTCGTGATAAAGCGGCAACCAGCTAAGAATCACTGATTGCTCGGTTTGCCTGAAAGCACTCTGAATCATCCTTTCGTTGTGCAGAATATTGGCGTGGCTCACCATGACGCCCTTCGGCGAGGCAGTTGAGCCGGAGGTATATTGAATGAATGCCAGTGTGTCGCCGTCGATGTATGGTTCCTTCCAATCCTGCGCCGTCTCTTCATCGATGTTGTCGGTCACTAGCCAATGCATGGCCTGTAACTCAGAGATTTGGGCCAGAAAAGGTTCGATGCGAGAGAAAACCGCTGACGTCGTCAGCACTACTTTCGCCTCAGCGTCAGCAGCGATGGCTTGAAGGCGAGAGAGTGAACGGTTCGCGCGAGGCGCGAAGACAGGGACAGCCACTGCCCCTGCGTAGAGGCAGCCGAAGAAAGCGGAGATGTATTCCAGATCCGGCGGATAGAGCAGCAGCACTCTTTCACCGAGTGCTGCTAAGCGTTGCAGCCGCGCGGCGATGGCGCGCGCCTTAACGTCCAGTTCTCCGTAAGTCAGGCTGACTTCTTCAGTCTCGCCGTCAACCAGGAAAGTGTAAGCCGTGCGGTTGAACTGGTCGGGGAGTCGCCTGCGAAGGAGTTCGACCAAAGTCTGACCCAGGTCGATCTCCCATATACGTGACGCCTCGACTGGCACGTTAGTACCGAAATTTGAAACCATATTTCCTCAGGCTCGGCAAGATTGAATTTAGCCACAGATGAACACGCATAAAATCCGGATTTATCCGTATGATCCGTGGCGAAATCATTCGCAAAGCTGGGCGCTCCGCAGTTGAGAATTAAAGCGGACGATCTATCAGGACCGTTCTAGAAGGTGGGAATGCATACAAGAGTGGGTTGGTGAGTTTCTGAATGAAGGATTCCGTCTTTGCCGTTCAATTCTGACTCGATTTGCTATGTTAATTGCGACTCAATTTCGCTGGTAAAATCCGACAGTAGCTGAGCAGCACCTTCAACAAAAAAGAAATGATTCCCGGGATATAGTCGCGTACTTACGCTCGCGGTCGTGTGCCGGCCCCATTCGTTCAAATGCTCCAAATCCACATCGGGATCGTCCTCGCCCGCCACCGCCGTAATGCCGTAGGTTACAGGCGGCCCGGGATCGTAATGATAGTTCTGAGTCATACTGGCATCAGCTCGCACCATGGGCAGGACGTATGGTCGCATGTGCGGATCGTTCAATAAGCCGAGCGGCGCTCCATACACATTTCCAAAATGTTCTATGAAGTCCTCGTCGTTCATCTCATTGACGTTTGCGATAGGAAGTCCCAGATGCGGTGCGCGGGCGCCGGAGCTGAAAAAATGAAGCGGTTGCGGGGCCCCGCGGCTTTGCAGTATTCGCGTTGCTTCGTAGGCCAGCGCGGCCCCGAGGCAGTGTCCAAAGAGAGCATAAGGCCGATCCACCAGAGCCATCAGAGCGTCGGCGATATAGGTTGCCGCTTCTGTTTGATCGTCGATTGCTTTGCTTTCGCAGAGCCGGCGGCCATGAGCCGGCATTTCAAAACCGCTGACCGCGATCCACTCGGGCACATAATCGCTCCAGCGCAGGAACAATTGCGCAGTGGAGCCCGCATAAGGAAAGCAGATTAGACGTACTTCAGCGTCGGGTCGTTCCTCGTTATGCACCAGCAGCTGATTGGTAATCGCGATCGCAGTCACGTTGAACTTTGCTCCTTTGTAGCTGCGGCATCGATGTGCCGGGCGATACCGGCCACCGTGGGGTCCCCATAGAAGTCCGGCGGCTCGAGTTGTATTTGAAGCGTTTGTGAGATCTGGGCCAGGATCTGCGTGACCAGCAACGAATGACCGCCAAGGTCGAAGAAGTTGCTAGTCGCGCTTACGTTTGTTGTACCCAGAAGCTTTGCATATAAGTCCGCAACTGCCTGCTCCGTCGTAGTGAGTTCGCTGTTAGAGCCGTTTCCAGAAGAGACACGAACTGGGACCGGCAGCACACTGCGATCAATCTTGCCATTCGGGCTCAACGGCATCTCTTCCAGAAGCAGGAAATCGTTGGGTATCATGTATTGCGGAAGCCTGGTGGCAAGCGTCGTACGCAGCGAGTCGATCAATCCATTCGCTGAAGTCAGATACTCTTTTTGATTTGGCACGACATAAGCGTTCAGGCGTTGATCGCCAGGCGCGTAGAGTGCGTCAACTACTACCGCTTCCTTCACCTCAGCATGTTGCCGCAGGGCGGTTTCGATGTCACCGAGCTCGATTCGTTGCCCACGCACTTTCACCTGATGGTCAATGCGACCATTGAATTCAAGATTTCCATCGGGTAGATAGCGTCCGAGATCTCCGGTCCGGTAGAAATACTCGTCGGGTGATTTCGCAAACGGGTTCTTGAGGAATTTTTGTGCAGTCAAAAAGGGATCCGTCAGATACCCTTTACCGACACCGTCGCCGGCGAGGCAGATCTCGCCGGTCACTCCGATTGGTACCTGTTTCAGGTTCTGGTCAACCAGATATACCTGACTATTCCAGATCGGTTTACCGATGGGTACAGAAGTCTCGACGTAGCGATCGTAGTCATACAGGCGATAGAAACTCGAGACATCCGAGCACTCAGCCGCGCCATACACGTTGGCAATCTGGGCTTTGCACTCCGCCGAAGTGGCCCATGGTTTAACTCTTGAAGCGGAAATTGCTTCACCACCAAGGAACAGGCGTCGCAGTGAGCGCAGACTTTGATAACTCGTGGCTGGTGTGGTTTCAACGAGAGGATAAAAAGTACTCGGAGCACAGTTCAGGACGGTGATCTGCTCTGTGGCAATCGTGTTCAAAATCAATTCTGGCTCGTAATAATCTGAGGCTACCAGGTGCAATTCTCCGCCGCTGATCAGCGGAATGGCCATGGCTCGCTGAGTGATGTCAAAACTGATCGAGCTGATCACCAGCGTCTTGTCCGTGGCAGTAATGCCAAACTCAGTAACAAACCAGTGCAGCAGGTTAGTCCAGCCGCGATGATAGACCGCGGTCGGTTTGGGCCGGCCGGTCGAACCCGATGTGAATATCACGTAGCACAGGTGAGATGGCTCTGCGACACGCATCGGATTCGTGCGACTCTCGGCATCAATCCCCTCGGCGTCACGATCCAGGCAGATGACGCGTGCGCGAAGCTTCGGCAACCGATCCAGAAGGCCCTCAGTCGTAAGGACGGCCTTCACCTTCAGATCTTTAAACATCGCGCTCAGGCGTTCTTTTGGATACGTTGGATCGTATGGGACATAAGCACCGCCCGCTTTCAGAATGCCCAGCACGCTGATCACTTGTTCGATGGAACGATTCTGGAAGACGCCAACCGGGGTGTTGGGAATGAGGTGCAAGCGCCGGAGGTAATGCGCAACCTGATTAGCGCGTTCATTCAGCTCTCGATACGTCAGTCGCTGCTTGCCGAATACAAGCGCGATCTGGTTAGGCGAATTGACGGCGTGTTCCTCGAATAGTTGATGAACGCACTTGTCCTTTGGATATTCGGCGAAGGTGTCGTTCCAGGCGGATAGCTGGTCACGCTCTTCGTCAGTCAGGATCTCCAGTTCCCAGACGGCAGTGTTCGTGTTCTGCAAACCCGAGCTCAGGATGCATAACACGTGTTGGCAGAAACGTCGCACGGTAACTTCGTCGTACAAGCCTGGACTATAAGCGGCATGCAAAGCCGGTCGTCCGAACTGAGTGTCCAGCCTGAGCGCCAGATCCCGGGAGACGTCAGGCATCGATTGATGCAGGCCCGGAACTTCGAGGGTCACAGCAAATTGCGAGCGGCGATCCGGCGCAGCTTCAGCGTACGCATCCAGGATCGCCTGCCGAACATCGAGCAGCAACTGGCGAAAGATTAGCTGACCATCGACAGCGACATCGATTGAAACTACGCCGTCTGATGCGCCATTTCCGGTGAGCATTGCGGGACAGCCGGTGACATTCCGGGAAACTCCAGTGTAGCGGTACAGGCAAACGTGTACGGCCGCGAGGACCGCAGCATACTGAAGCAGCAACTCTCCTTTGGTAACAACGTGAAGTCTTTCAGCCAAATCACCAGGCATTTCGACGGTAAGACTCGCCGTCTCCTCAGCGCGCATGCTCAGCCGGGTGTGATACATCGGCAGTCCCGTAATATGCGCGCTGTCCCAGGCCTCTTTTGCAGGTGGCTTCATCTCCGAGGCCAGCACTTGAGTTTGTGTAGTCATCTCACTCCTTGCCTAACGGAACACAAAGATTAAAAAGCAAACTGTGGAGCATGCTCTGACGAAAGCATTGCCTGAGTTGAACGATTGCTCGCGCCGAGTTGATAAATTCCGGTTTCGGGGTCGTCAGTTGCGGTCTTCAAAACGTGCTCCAGCGTCGAACGCAGTTTCTCGACCGCATTAGCTTCGCGCGCGCTCGCTGAATAAATGAAACGCAGCGTTAAATCATCGCGGCCGGGAGAGACGGCCAGAATCAGGTCCAGCCCCCGATATGCTGACGATGGATACCGCAAGCGTGCTTCCGGGCCAACAATCGTGTCGCTCTCCAGGTATGCGACTTTGAAGATCGGATGTGACACGCGCGAAGCCGGCATCCCGCGCATGCTCAGGATCACGGGTAACGCAAACACACTATGTCGATGCGCCGCCTCGATGGTTTTCTGGCAAAGCTGGGCAACCTCGAGAAATGTTGCTGACGGATGCACGGCAAGACGCACCGGGTAAATCTCAGAGTCTTCCAGCGCCAGCACGACCGTACTGTCTTTGCGGTTTTCGGCAAGCCACAGCGTTGCCATGTAAACAGCGATCAAAGTCGCCGCGCGTGTGGCGTTGCAGTCCGTCGTTAGTTGCTGCACGAGGCTGTTGCTCACGTTCAGCGAGTCAGTGATTCTCCAGTCGTCACGGGTGAGAATCTGTTTGTCTTCGGCGATCTCTTCACCGAATGATCTGGTTCCGAGTTCGTTGCAGTAAAAAGCCTCCGCCGTCCGGTAACTTTCCGCTGAGAAGATCGGCACATTGGCAGGTTCATCTGTAAACACACGATCAAACTGGCAAGCCCTCTTGAGGTTCTCGATCAAACCGGGCGAAGTTTCCGTGCGATTCGGTTGTGCAATCTTTTCTCTTATGACGGCGCTGAAGCACCTCAGAAACGTCTTAATTTGATCGAACGTCATGCCGCGATTCTGAAGCATGTACGACGACACGTAGTTAAAGCCGGGATCGGGCACCCAGACAGGCGTGTCGATACTCATGAAGCAACGCTCGACAAGGTGGACGGCCGTGGCTACGTCCATGGTGTTGTGGGACCATGAGAAGTGATAGCCTTTGATGCCGTACTTGTCTCTCTCTGCCCAGATTGGAGTTACCGGATCGCAATACCAGATTAGCGGTCGGTAGAAGTCCGGTTCGGTTTCATGCAGGAAGTCGATGGTTTCCTGTGCGGTGTCATAGGTCTCACCGGGAAACCCGAAAAAGACAGATGCAAAGACCTGGATGCCTGCCTTTTTGAAGAGTGGTATGGAACGGAGATAGTGCTCCTTCCGCGGAGTCTTATTCATGTTGGCAAGAATCTGGTCGTTTGCCGACTCCAGACCCAGGAAAACACCCACACAATTGGACTGCGCCATCAGGTCGACCACTTCCTCGTCACAGAAATCAGCGCGAAAGAAACAGTGCCACTTGAAACCGTAGTTTTTACGGATCATCATGCGCAACATTTCTTTGAAGGTGGGCAGCGGGACATTGACGGTATCGTCAACGAAACACATTCCGGTTACGGTCCCGACCTCGCGAATGGCATCCAGCTCATGCTCGATGTAGTCCAATCGCGAGATATCGTATTTCTCTGTGCGCAACGGAAATGAACAGAAGGCGCAGGCAAAAGGACAGCCTTTCGTAATGCGAACATTGACATAATTGCCAATCAGCTCTTTTGGGAAGAGGCTGTAGTCGATGAGGTTTTCGTATAGCGGATTCAGCTCCGGCTGCGAGGGCGTCAGAACGAAGCTGTTGCCATTCTTGAAGGCGATATTCGGAATCGCCGCAAAGTTGCCGCCGTTTTTGAGGGCGTGAAGTATCTTGACGAGGGCTTGTTCCCCCTCACGGCTGCGCACATAAAAGTCGCTGCCGATGTAAGTGAACATCGCCTGCAAATCGGCTGCCTCCATCGTCTCCGACCGTTTCGCGATGTATGGTCCGCCGACAATTATTTTAGTCTTCGGATTGTGCTCTCTGACGAAGTTGACTGCTTCGATTATGGGTGTATCGAAGTTGTAGATGGTGGTGGTGATTACCGTCGTCAGGTATTCGTTATTGCGGAGTTTTTCCTTGAGTTCGTCCTTCTGTAGCTGGAACAGATTGATGTAATCGACGGTGAAACCGCGCTTCCTGAGATAGGTACTGAGGTACAGTATGACCATCCAGGGAACGTCCGCGTTATGCCATCTCCTGTCGCCTTTTGTGTGAGCTCTACCTTCGTAGTAAAAGCGATTGAAGATATCCATAGCCCGGTAGGGCCGGCCTTCATATTCGATTATGTTGAGGCTGAGATCCCGGTAGTTCGGATGGTCCACTCCCATTGCGCGCAGACTACGGATCTCATCTTCAAGACACCCGTCGTTATATCCGATGATAAGACAATCGGTAACCATTGGCGTGACTCCTAGACGGTAGCGACAATGTGAAACAAGTCAGTAGGGTTTACGCACTCCTCCAACAGTCGCAGAAGCGGTCATCGGTGGTACAACCTAATCCGTGCGAGATGAGAGACGGTTTTGTATGTGTGAAGAAAACGGGCTACCGCCCTTTGAGCCGGAGGATGGCTTAGAGACAAAGCAAACTCTGATTCGTTAAGCGAAGTAGAAGCAGAACCGGAAGTTGTATGGCAACTCGTCGAGGGCAACTCTGAATTTCTGCTTTCCGCGGGCATCCTATGCCAAGCAGTATGGGAAGTCAATAACTTTTCAGGCCCTTACGAAAATGAGAATAAGACGTCGTCATTGTTGGTACCAAAAGGCCATTGATAACTATCGAATGTCTGCTCCGCGACTCGCGGCTTCGCAACTGTGCTCAGCCACGCTTCAAGATACTCGCCGAGACACACTTTCGTTTGAAATGTCGGGATGCAGCCGCAAAAAGTAACTTGGGGACACATAGCGGCCCTTGCTGAAGTCAATCCTGACGACGCGCTGACGCTTTGGACGCGAGTGCTAAAAGCGGCAGACGATGAATTAGAAAGTGGTAAGCGCAGCGCGAAAGTCGTTGGCCACAATGCCGATCCTTTTGAGCGTGCGCGGTATCTCGCAATCCGTGATGCATTCGTGGACCAGTGGCAGCCTCTAGGCGGCATCGAATCAGCGATGATCGAAATGATGGCAGTCGCTTTCTCGCTTCAGTTGTACTGGTGCGGGATCGCTCATGATCGAGCGATAGGTGTTCACAATGATCAGCGAGAGTCACTAAAGCGCTACGCATCGAGCGGCTGGAAGTCACCTTATCAATTGGAAGCTGATGCAGTGGACCAAGCGCACAGATTTGCGAATGGTTATAACCGGCAATTCTTGCGAGTGCTGCGACAACTGAGAGATCTGAGACGTTATGCGCCGGTCGTTATTCAGAATGCGCAGCAGGTTAGTGTCGGTAATCAGCAGGTGAATGTAACTAATAGACGTTGAAAGAACAAAGTGTGTCACGGGCAAAACTCAATCCAACGGTTCACACATAAAGTAACGTATTGCGGTTCGGGACCGAAACGTTTTGCGCAAAGCGCCACCGCAAAAACCAAAAGGCCGACACTAGATCGGCCTTCTGGCTTACCTGACCCCAACATGTTGAAAGAGGGGACGCGGGTAGAGTAGACCACCTTCGCGTCGAAGTCCTTAAAGACTTCTCAAAAAAGTTATTAGACCGCTCCTCGTCTTTGCAGTTTAAGCGCCTCCAATTACAACCTTATATAAGACATGGCACTCTTTTCCCTTAATAGTAATTAGTGCCTCGCGCATTTGTGCTTACCCTCGACGACGCCAACGCAGACCGCTTCATAGATGGGCTGCATTAGCCAACGCCTTCGGCGTATCTGAATCTACGCGACTTCGGTCAGGGGAGATTCTACCTGCGATGCCGAGGTGGTTGAGACTTGGCGTTCGTCCGATGCTGTGAACGAATGTATTTCTCCGAAAATGGGATAGAAATCAGGAAACTTGCTTTCGACCAGATTCAGTCTGGCTTTTTCAAGCGCTTGGGCACTCTCAAACTCAGGCCTGGGCCAGCAAAGCACGATCTCATTCAAGCCTTCCTGCACGACTGCGTCAGGAAAGTTCACCTCCCAGGTGCCCCACTCTGAACCGGCGACGATTTCCCCCTGTAGCTTCCCGTTAAGCATTATCCCGATCGACATTTCGCGCGCCGCTGATTTGGGTAAGCGACATGTCAAACAGAGGTGGACCCCGCAACTCGCCTCACCGACGAAGATGAACCTTGACTCGGGCAAGTAGGCCCGGTAGTACTTGGCGTCAGGCCAAAATCTTTTATCGGCGCTATAATTCAGCCACATCAAGGATTGAGACTGGTCTACCGCGGAGCAATAGTAGT
Organism: Acidobacteriota bacterium; assembly: GCA_020199835.1. Lineage (GTDB taxonomy): Bacteria > Acidobacteriota > Blastocatellia > Pyrinomonadales > Pyrinomonadaceae > PSRF01. Next base: position 161,680 of record JAIVJV010000001.1, read on the forward strand.
AGTCCAACAGATTGGTTTCGGCACTGGCGATGCTGTGCTCCTCTCGACAGAGCTGCTCGACCCGCTCGCGAGCTTCGATCCCAACTTCCTTGAGCGCATCGATCATCGCGTTAAGGAGCGAGCTGTCCAGCCGCTTTCTATTCCAGTCCAATAAACCTAACATCAGTGGCGATCCGATTTTCCAGATCTCTTGCTCGGCTTCACTCATCCGCCTGGGGACTGAGATCCGGGTTTGGAGGTCCATATAGTTGAGCATCAACTGTGCGATATGCCGGGAGTGGTGGAGAGCACGCACACAACGGTAGTGAACCACGTCATATGGCTGCGCGCAGTGAGCGTTCAGGATCGCGGCAAGCAATGAGGCTTCAGCTTCGATCTTAGGTGTCGGAGCGACATGTTCTCCCCCCAGCGCGTGCCAGGGTATGTCAATACCCTTCAGTGCGCGCAGCACACAGGATGCAGCGGCCCTCATTGAAAGCTGAATTCCTAAAGTCGTCAGGTGGCAGTAGTCCAGGAACAAGCGCCGATCCGGTATTGCGCCATTGAGATGCTCTCTGAAGAGTACCGGCAAATCAACAACTTGATTCTTATATCTGCTTGTTTGATCGCGCACAGCTTCCTGCATGGCAGAGTACGCCCTGGGTACGATCGGCCTTGACACGTTCCAGCTTGTAGCGTCGCGCGCCAACGTCAAATATTTCCACTCGCCCTCGAGATCGTTGGCTCTCCGGCTACACTCCGCCAGAATGTAAAACCCCGCCACGCAGACGCCCTGGTCGATCTCAATCATCTTTTCCGCCAACAGTCTGGCCCTTTGGACCTCGTGATCGCGCAAGGCACTCTGAGCTTCTTCCATCAAGTCAAGCCACTCTTTGTTTAGACCGTTGACGAGATAAGGCGCATTAGTTATTGGGTCGCGCCAGTCGCGCAGATTAAATTCCGGAATGATCCAAATTAACGGAATGCCTTTGCTTTCATAGGCAGCGGAGAGGTCGCTGACGATGTGTCTCGCATGTCTCGCGATTTGCGCTTCGACCACCTGCTTTGCTCCCGCGATTCCCTGCTTCGAGATCGCTTCGTCGATTTCGGCAATCTCCGACATTAGCGGATTAGTTATGTACCAGTTGTTCCCAGCGAAAATTACTGTGACATCAGGCTCCATTTGGAGCGCGTTGATGCCGACCTCGCGGATCTGAAAGCCAAGATTCGATCGCGCCAGATCGATGACTTCTACTTTGCCCGCTCCAAACTGCGACTCGAGGATCATCTGCAGCGCCATCGCCGGATTGAATAAGGGATCGTACAGAAAGCCCCGCGCCACCGATTCTCCGATCAATAACACGCGCGTCTTTTCGCTTTTCGGCTCAATGCGATCGACGTCTGCCCAGAAACGCCATTCGGGCCCGGTCTCCCTGCGACGCACAAAAGAGACTTTGCCGTTCACGACTTCGCGTTCCCAGATCCCTACGTGATAGCCATAACTTTCTGGCGGCGTACTAGCAGGGGCCTCGTTTAAATCCACGACGCTCACACCACGGGATGTATTAGTGGGATCGGTTGTCGGCGCTCCCAAAAGACCTGCTATGCGCAACCAGGAGATAACCTGCGCGGCGTTCCCGGAAACGGCCGCCCTCGCTATGCGATTAGCGAAAGTTTTTAACGACTCAGGCGGAGAATGCATAACGTGCCTTACCGATGGCTGGAGACCGTGGCCAGCCTTTAGCCCCGGCGACCATGCTATATGCCATCAAGGAGTAGCTGAGTGCTACGCCGAAAATATGAACTCATTAAGTGTGCAAGGTCAACGAAACTAGGCGATACGGAGACATACTCAAACGGCACTATATCTTAGAAACGCCAACAAAAACATAGGCGAGGTACGAGATATTCAGAAAAGAGGCACTGACGCGATTCTCATAGACCCTGAAGGCCCGTTCTGGCTGGTAACGCCAAGCCCCGAGGGCCTCGCCAAAATCGAACGAGTCAACCAGCGGATCGCGGAAAGCATAGAAAGCGCTGAACGCAAGCTGCGCGAAGGCGAGCAATAGTCTCGCTATTCAACTCAACTCAGGAGCTAGAAGAATATGCCCGCTGATCAAGAAGTTATCCGCGTTGAAGTTGATAAAAAGTCTTTCGACTTCGAGCACATACCTAACGTTGGTTTTCGCGTCAAGTTTGGCGTTACGGCCTACGAGGATGGTTCGTCCGGCCCCGCCGATACATGCGACTATGCCATATGATATTGTTCGACAATTGGCTGACGCTTTGCCAGACGCTTATCGCTGATGTAAGAGGGCGGATGGTTCTGTGGGCCATGCCGCCCTGTTAGCAAAACTGAGGAAAACAGTTAGATTAAGACTACGAATCAGGGGGTCGCACGTTCGAGTCGTGCCGGGTGCACCATTAAGAATCAATAAGTTAGGGCGTCGCTATCGGACGCCCCTTCTCATTTTCGTGAGTTCAATCCGTGACCACTAACCTCGAAGAAGCGCCCACTGCAACGTCAGAAAAGCGTCGTTTAGGGCAGTTCTTCACGACGGACGACGTCGCGGATATCATTCTGAAGTTTTGTCTGCGCGACGCAACCGACAAAGTGCTTGATCCATCGTGTGGCGATGGCGTGTTTTTGCTACGCGCATACCAGCAAAAGCGATTGTTGAACCCTCCGCTGTCGCACGAGCAGTTATTGTCGACCATCTGGGGAGTAGAACTCGCTGAGTCGCCGGCTCGCGTTGCAGCAAACAGGCTGGCGGCTAACGCTCCGAATCAAACCTCTCCGAATGTGTTGCAGACAGACTTCTTCGAGCTGCGCGCCGGTGATGGATTTCCGGGTGACTTTGACGCGATTGTCGGAAACCCGCCGTACACGCGGCAGGAGAGCATTACGCAGATCGCACCTAGGGTCGCCGTTTACAAAGACAAACTAATCAATAACGCGCTCTACCTCCACGGCAAGAAGATGGCCGACTTGAGCCGGCGCGCGGGTCTGCACACCTATTTCTTTGTCCACGGGACGAAGTTTTTGCGACCTCGCGGGCGGTTTGGTTTTATGGTGGCGAACTCGTGGCTGGACGTGGAATATGGTCGTGGCCTGCAGGAGTTCTTTCTTCAGAACTACAAGATCGTCGCGATCATCGAGTCAAAGGTGGAGCGCTGGTTCGAGCAAGCGGACGTGAATACGTGCATCGTCATTCTCGAACGTTGCGATGACGAGCAGGAGCGCAATGAAAATCTTGTGAGCTTTGCGCGGTTGAAGAAACCGTTGGAGCATTTCATTCCACTCGCGCACGAGGTATCGGACACGCAGCTAGGGCGCCTCGTGGCGATCGAAGACCTGCGCCAGACGATCCTGGACCACGCACATTTCTACGAAGATGACGAACTGCGAGTCTACCCGAAGAAGCAGGGCGAACTGCTACGCGAAGGCTACAACGCAAGAACATCGACCTACACCGGATCGAAATGGGGCAAGTATATACGCGCGCCAAAAGTGTTCTTCTCGATCTTGAATAAGAACCGTGACTTGCTGGTCCAACTGCAATCACTAGCCAGAGTCAGGTTCGGGATCAAGACAGGCGCGAACGAGTTCTTTTATCTGACGCCACAGGAAGCGGAGCGGCTGAAGATCGAAGCAGAGTTTCTTCGACCAGTTATCTTCTCGCTCAAGGAAGTGAAAGGTTACCGGTTAGACCGCAGCAAACTGTCGAACCACATAATCGTCTGTCACAAACGAAAAACCGAACTGAAGCTCACACATCTGTTGGCCCATATAAACGGTGGCGAACAAGCACGTTATCACGAGCGGCCGACCTGCGCTTCTCGTGGCGCAGACTCATGGTACATGTTAGCGGCCAACTGGCCTTACGCGCCTTTGATCTTTCCCGCCAAAATCGGTGAGCGCATGCCGGTGTTTCTCAATGACGGCGTGTATGAGGACAAGAAGCTTTACGGCATTACACCGTTCAAACCAGCAGACACAAAGCTACTCGCCGCATTATTGAACTCGACCTTATCGCGTTTCTTCGTGGAGTTCTCGGCAAGACAACTAACCGGAGCACAGGCGATCGCGGACATCGACGTCAAAGTGGTCGAGTCGCTCTCGATTATCGATCCCAAAATCATCTCAGAGACTCAGCGAGCCGAGTTGATCGCTGCGTTTGACCGACTTGCTGAGACCGACGCCGAATCACTCTTCAACGAGATCGCTGCAGCGCCGGACGAAGTATCCCTCGCGAACATCAAACCCGAGCGCCGCGCGATCGACCGCATCGTCATGGCTGACGTTCTTCGCCTGAGTGACGAAGAGCAGTTGGACGTCTACCGGGCGGTGATCGACGTCATCAGATCCCGTCTCGATAAGGCCGCAAGCTCAACTGCTGCAACTAGTTCGCGGCGGCGGCCGGAGCCGGCTTGTTTTCCCACAACACGTTGATGATCACCCACCGGCCGTTCCACTTTGCCAAGTGCATGTAGTCGATCCAGTTGGCAGCGACGACCTTAGCACTCGCAGCGTTGCCGAAGATATCCAGCACGATAACGTCCTTCTGTTGCTTCTCTTTGGGGATGTTTTTGCCGCTACTCACACGCGTCAACTGCACGAGGCGCATAGCGCCCATGTGATTAAAAGTACTCCGCCCCCGGTCGTCCCTATTGACGATTCGCTTGGCCAGTTCGGGATGCAGCGAACGCTCCATGCGCGCGGCATCGGCTTCGTAAAAGCCTTCAATGTAATCGAGTGCTGTCTGTTTGATCTGTTCGGCGTCGGACGTCGCCGCGGGCGCTTTATCCGGAGCCTTTTCCTGCGCCTGAACGCCGAGTTGGACCACGGACACGAGGAGTAAAACAAAGAAGAGCGTTGCGAGTCTTTGCATGGTGTTTCCTTTCGTTTGAGGCTGAGGCATCAGTGATGTTCCTTGAACTTAACGGGCGGCCAGAATAAACGATTCGGTAAATCATTACAAGCTTTAGCTCACAATTGTTCCGCCGCACTTCGTTGTTGACAGACTATCATTGTCATGGAATACTTGCGTCCCTCGCCGACAGGACAGAGAACCCAGAAGCACCAGCGCCACTCACCTTGGCCTAAATGGCGGTAGCCCGCAAACTCTCACCTCAAAATTATTTTCATGAGCAGCCTGGCAGTTGGAAGCCCGGATCCGGGATTCGGTGTTGGCGCGCAGTCCGTCACGTTGGTGGACCTGCTCGAATGGAGAGCGCGTGTTCAAGCGGAGCGTGTGGCCTACACGTTCCTCGGCGAAGGTGAAGCGGAACGAATTAGTCTCACCTGGAGCGATCTTCATCGCAAGGCGCAGGTCATCGGACGGCAACTGATCTCACTCAACGCCACCGAAAAACCGTACTGCTCCTCCGGTTCGCCCCGCGACGTTTGAACGGTTCGCGAAGGCATTCGCGCCGTGCGGTTTCAAACCCGAAGCGTTTCATCCGTGTTTTCGTCGCGCGCGTCGTTTCTCGGCGGCTTCGGCAACGTCGATTACTGCGCTGCCAACGCTTATCTCGATGCCTTTGCTCATTACAAACAAGCGACGGACAGCGCCACGACGATCTCCGTCAACTGGGACGCGTGGCAATCCGTAGGCATGCTCGTCAAATCAGCCGCGCAAGCGGAAAGCAAAAAGTTTACGCCGCGCCGGCCCGAACACAGCAACGGCAACGGACACTACGTGAACGGTCATCCGCTGCTTCATCGCGAAATCACGAATGGTAAAGGCGAACAGGTCTACGGCACCGATTTCAGCGTCACGGAGCATTGGGTGCTCGACGATCATCGCATCGTCGGCACGGCCGTGATGCCCGGCACCGCGTATCTCGAAATGGCGCGGGCGGTGGTCGAAAAGCACGGACGCCAGGGCACACTGGAGATTCGTGATGCCTTCTTTTTGGCGCCGCTCGCGTTGCGCGATGACGAGATTCGCGAAGTGCGCATTCTCATCGACGAAGTTGGCTACGACTTCTCATTCAAGGTCGTGAGCAAACCGACCGCTACGGAAAACGGCGCAGCGGACGAATGGCAGCCGTTCTCGATCGGGAAGATCAGTTACGTTGATACAGACCCACCGGCGCAGGAGAACCTCAAGTCAATCATCGAACGCTGCAACCGCAAAGAGATAGTCATTCGCGACGACGATGAGATCGATCCGGATCTTGGACCACGTTGGCAGAGTCTCCAGCGCGTTTATCTCGGCGACAAAGAGCTACTGGCGACACTCGAACTGCCCGAGATGTTCGCGGCCGACATGGATTACCTGAAACTGCATCCGGCGTTGCTGGATCGCGCGACCGGAACCGCCAAGCACTATCTCGTCAGCGAAGGACATTACCTGCCGATGCGTTACAAGCGGCTGCGAATCAAAGGTCCGTTGCCGCGGCGCATTCACGCTTACATCAGGGCGAAAGACAGTGGCTCTCGAAACGAGACCATCACGTTCGACATCACTCTGTTCGATGAGGAAGGTGTGGAACGAGTAGTTATCGAAAGTTTTAGTCAAAAGCGAGTTAAGGATGCAACAGGAACGATCAAGCTGCTTGCGGGCACGAGTGCACGCAAAGATAACGCGGTTGAAGCAACGACGGAGAACGGCGCGCAGGCGGAAGGCGCCCTGACTCGTTGAGTTCATCCGTTTCTTCGAGCAGCATCGCGATCTTCTCCAACTCCTGCTCGCTGAAACCTGCGAGCCGCTGGTCGGCAGCGTCGCCGGCGCCGTCAGCAGCACTCGCAGCCATAGCGAGCGGTTGCGCCTGCGACGGATCAAGGATCGCAGCCAGTTCGGCGATCGTCTGGCTCTGAAAAAGTTGCTGCGGCGTGAACTGCAAACCAGCCTCGTTGATCTTGACGCTGATCTGAATCACCTTCACTGAATCGCCGCCGAGTTCGAAGAAGTTGTCGTAAATACTGATCGCAGTCGAATGAAAAACGTAGCAGACGTCTATCATCTCACCCCGGTACAGCGTGAAACCCTGCGCAACACTCACGTTGCGCAGGCTCGCTGGCAGATTCAGGGCGAGTTGGACAGCGACGCGTTTGAGCGTGCGTGGCAACAGGTGTTGGCGCGTCACGCGATGTTGCGCACATGCTTCCTCACGCAGGAACTGAAAGAGCCGGTGCAGGTCGTACGACAACAGGTGAAGCTTATCTATGAGCGGCGCGATCCAGACACAGCTCAGCCACAGCACCCGTTCGATCTGCCGCGTGCGCCGCTGTTTCGATTAGAAGAAATCCGTGTTAGCCCAACTTCGCACGAGGTCTTGCTTAGCTATCATCCGGTGTTGCTCGACGACCGATCGGTGAAATTGTTGTTTGAAGAAGTGTTGGCGTCCTATGGCGCGGCGGTGCAGAACGCTGACTGCGTGCTTGAGGATGCGCCGAGTTTTCGCGATTACGTTGCGTGGGTTGAACGACAGGATCTCAGCGGCGCTGAACTTTACTGGCGTCATGCGTTCGCCTCTTTCTCGCTACGTTCATCATTTGCCACGCGGCGGAGCGCGATTGCCACCGACTCTGCTTCGCGAGAGGTAAAGTTCAGCACTCCGCAGACGGAAGCGTTGAAGAGTTTTACGCGTGAGGCCGGGATTTCGATGGAAACGTTGCTGATGGGCGCGTGGGCCATCGTTTTGATGCGCGAACGAAACTGTAGCGAGATCTGTGTTGGTGTCGCAGCGCAGGAGCGGCCGCGTGGACTGCGTGCGTCGGAACAGACGCTCGGGTTATTCGCAAATGTTCTGCCGCTGCCGATTGTGTTGACAGGTGGCGAAGCGATGGCGTCGTGGCTCGCCGGCCTCGAAGAGTCCCGCGGCAAGTTGAATCGTTACGCGCACGTGTCGCACTCGCAGATCCGGCAGTGGCTCGAACTCGCTGCGGGCGAACCGATGTTTGATAACGCGTTGATCGTTCGTGAAAAGACGAACACGGAAGAAGCAGGACTCACGATCGAAGGAATAGCGAACTCCGGTCTAGCGAACGACATTCCGCTCCGCCTGGAGGCCGCGTTGGGCCATGAGTCGTCGTTGCGCCTGCACGCGCAGTGTGAAGACGCTGAACGTACTGCGATTCGCTTGATCTACAGTCTGCACAACACGCTCGCTTCGCTTGCGTTCCCGGCGTTGTATCTCTCGGAGCGTTCTGAACCCGCACGCGTCGAACCACCGCCGCAAGCTGAGCAGCCGCTCGAGTTCAGTCTGTTTTATTTTGCCGACGACAACGCGGTTTACGGTGAAGACAAGTATCGGCTCTACCGCGAAGGCGCGATGTTTGCCGATCGGCACCGGCTCACGGCCGTTTGGACGCCTGAACGTCACTTTCACGAAAAAGCCGGACTCTATCCCAATCCTTCGGTGTTGAGCGCCGCGCTTGCGACGATTACGAAGCACGTGCAGTTGCGAGCGGGCAGCGTGGTGCTGCCGTTGCACAACTCGTTACGGGTCGCTGAAGAGTGGTCCGTTGTGGACAACCTTTCGCAGGGTCGCGTGGGGCTCTCGTTCACCTCGGGTTGGATGCCGAACGACTTCGCGTTTTTCCCTGAACGCTATCCGGTGAAGAGGGAAGAGATGTTTCGCGGGATTGAAGAGGTCCAGGAGTTGTGGCGCGGCAATGCGATCCCCGGACGCGACGGTGTGGGGAAAGAGATCGAAGTGCGAATATTTCCGAAGCCGATCAATCCGGAACTGCCGATCTGGCTGACGTGTAGCGGTGGGCCGGAGATGTTTGAGAAAGCGGGCGAGCTTGGTTCTCACGTACTAACCGCGCTGCTGACGCAATCGATTGAAGAAGTCACGCCGAAGATTCAGCTCTATCGTGATTCGCTCGTGCGGCACGGGCACAAGGCCAGCGACGGAAAAGTCACCATGATGATGCACACGTATATCGGCGAAGATGCCGACGCGGTGTTGCAGAAGGTGCGTGTACCGCTCACGAAATATCTCAAGTCGCACATGAATCTGATCGAGACGGGCGCGCAGAGTCTTAATCTCGGAGTCGATATCAAACAGCATGACGACCCGGAAAAATATAAAGACCAGATGGCGGCGTTTGCGTTCGAACGTTATTACCGCACGTCGTCGCTAATCGGCACGCCTGCGTCGTGCATGAAGATGATCGAGCGGTTGAAAGAGATCGGCGTGGACGAGGTTGCGTGTCTGATCGATTTTGGCGTTGACGTCGATTCGGTGCTCGAAAGCCTGGACCACCTCGTCGTCCTGCGCGACCTCAGCAACGCTCATCAACCCGAAGCAGCCCTTCTAGCCACCACCGCCGCACATTCGTAAGTCGGGAGGAAAATCCGTGTCTACACCTTCTGCTATCCAAGAGAACACAACCGAACGTATCGCTATTCTCGACACACGCGAGCCAGATGCAGTGCGTGAGGCGCTCAAGGAACACGGTGCGATCGTTATTCGCGCCGGCGGCGCGGTCAGTGACTTCGAAGAGTTGAGCAATGAGCTGATTACGCCGATGGTCCATCACAGCACGAGCACCACCGTCGAGCGTGACGTCGTGAACCGCGACGGCACTACCTCAACCGTCAACAAAGGAATGGACTACATTCCGCTACATCGCGAAGGCTCGTACGCGCCTGGCTGTCCTGATCTCTTGATGCTCTATTGCGTCAAACCAGCCGATATGAACGGACCGGACGACACAGGCGGACAAACAACGCTCTGTGACGGCGTCGAATTGCTCAATGCTTTATCTCCAAAAGTTCGCAAGTTTGTCGAAGACGCGATCCTCCGCTGGAGCTGGAGCGCGCCGCCGGAGCGGTGGATGGCCGCACTCGGCGCCGGCACACAGGACGCCGCGATAGAGCGTCTCAACTTGCTGAACGGCAGGCTCGCGCCGTGGGAACAACTCGAAGCGAAGTTCGAAGGCGACACGTTGCACGGCGTTTTTCAAACGTTATGCGTGATCCCGACAAAATGGGGCAACAGGCGATCCTTCTGCAACTCGCTGCTGATTTATCACTATCGCCAGGCAACGGATTTTTATCCGAAACACATGTACGTGCCGACGATGGGCGACGGGCAGCCGTTTCCGGCCGACATGCTGGAAGAGATTTCGAACCTCGCCAACGAGCGCACGCACAGCACGCACTGGCGGGCAAAAGACATTCTTATCTTCGACAACTCACGCTACATGCACGGCCGCACCGGTTTTACGGACACGAGTAGACAGATCTTTGTCCGCATGGGTTACGTGAAGAGGGAATCATGATCAAGATCTCTGAATTCGATCCGCAGTTAGTCGCCGACATCGTTAAATTCAGGCGAGAGACCTATGCCAACAGCGGGCGCGATCCGAGCCAGTTGGACCAGTGGAGCGCGGACGGCTTCGATCAACGGGCCACACACGTCGTCATGTTCAATGAAGAGGGCAAGATCATCGGCACCGTGAGAATCATTGCCGGTGAAGAATGGACCATTGACGATTACTACGACTTCAAATACGACAAGGTCAACGGCGTGGAGTTTGGCCGGCTCGCGATTTCGCAACCGTCGCACAACGGCAAGCGAGTGTTGGCTGAGTTAATCAAGGCGGCGTGCCGTCATTGCGCTGAGCGCGGGCAGACTCATTTTTACGGGTTCGTGGTCGCACGTTTGAGGAAGGAACTGGAACGGCTGCGAGTGCCGTTCGAGGTGCTTTCGCCCGCCGTCGCCCCGATGAACGAAGACTCGTACCTGGTGCGGTTTAGTGTTGAAGAGTTGATCCGGTTTTAGTTTATGAAACCACAGATGGGCACGGAATCCGTCAGATCCCCGTGGCTTCGCGAGGAGGTTAAGATTCGTCGGGACGAGCGTGGGATTCCGTTTATCGAAGCCACGAACGAAGCGGATCTCTACTTCGCGCAAGGCTACGCGACCGCTGAAGATCGACTGTGGCAGATGGACTTCCTGCGCCGCACGGCGCGTGGCGAGCTCGCCGAAGTGACCGGTTCGGGCGCGCTGGAAGTAGACAAGCTGCATCGCATTTACGGGTTCAGAAATGTGGCTGAAACGTTGTGGAAACGCGCATCAGATCACACGCGCAAAGTGCTCGATGCGTATGCCCACGGCGTCAACGCTTACATCGACCGGTGTGATGCGAAATCACTGCCACTCGAGTTCCAGGTACTGCAATACCAGCCAAAACCGTGGGCGCCCGTTGACTCGCTCGCGCTCGGAAAACTGTTTGCCGAGAAACTATCTTTCACCGTCGAGGCCGATCTTTTGCGCGCGTTGTTGAGCGATCTGCCACCCGAACGAGTCGCGTCGTTGCTGCCCGAGACCTCGCCGTTGGACTTGATCGACGGACGACAATCGGCCGCGGTTGAATCACGCGAGTTCAGCCACACGGAACTCTCGATCCTCACCGAAGTTTTGAAACGAATGCGTCGCGCTCGCGCCGTTACAAACGGAGATAGCGAAATCGGCAGTAACAGTTGGGTCGTCGGCGGTGACAAAACGGTTTCCGGTAAGCCGATGCTTGCCAGCGATCCACATCTGCCGCCGACTTCGCCTTCGATCTGGCACATCGTGCATTTGAGCACCGGAGATCAGCGTGTGGCGGGAGTCGCCGTGCCGGGAGTACCCGGGGTGATGATCGGGCACAACAAGTGGATCGCGTGGGGCATTACGAATCTCTGTCCCGACGTGCAGGATCTCTACATCGAACAGTTCGACACCGAGAACCCGCGTTCGTATAGAACGCCGGACGGCTGGCGCGAAGCGGAAATCCGAACAGAAGAGATCGCGGTACGCAGTGGACCTAATGGTTCGCGAAACAGTCCGACGAAGGTCGAAGTCAAAGTCACGCGTCATGGTCCAGTCATTTTTCAAACGGATTCGATTGGTCTCGCGTTACGTTGGACTGCGCTCGACGACGACATCATAGATCTCGACACGTTTCTGGGCCTCAATCACGCGCGCAACTGGGATGACTTTACCACCGCGGTGAGTGGTTATGGTGGTCCACCGCAGAACTTCACGTACGCCGATACCGCGGGTCACATCGGTTACTACGCCGCCGGTCGCATTCCTGTCAGAAAGAGCGGGGACGGAAGTGTGCCTTACGACGGCACGACTGATGAAGGTGAGTGGATCGGCTGGGTGCCTTTCGAGGAACTGCCACACGCGTTCGATCCACCATCCGCAATGATCGTGAGCGCCAACCAACGAATCGTGGACCACGCTTATCCACATCATCTGACGCACAACTGGCGCGTGCCGTATCGCGCGCGACGCATTCACGAGCGCTTGCACGCCGAATCGCAATTCGACGTCGAAGGTTTCTGCTCGATACAAGCAGACACATATTCGTATCCCGACGCGATCTTCGCTACCGAGATCGTGAAGCTGGGTCAACGATCGCTGGAGACATCGAGAGAGTGGAGCGAGATCGTAGACCAACTCAGCGGTTGGAACGGCTATTCGGACACGGAAGCGACGGTCCTGCCGCTCGTTGTCGAAATGCGCAAAGCCTTTCGCAATCGAATACTTGCGGCCACACTTGGAAGTGAGCGCGCGCAATTGTACGAGTGGCGCAATGAAGGAACGTTCGTGGATCGTTTGATCATCCAGCGTCCCAAGTCGTGGTTACCGGCTGAGTTCGCCGATTACGAGTCGCTGCTGTTGGCTTGTTATCGCGAAGCCGTGAATAAGCTCACGGAGAAACTTGGTCCCGATCGTGATCGGTGGACGTGGGGCCGGTTGGCCCCGGTGCGTTTTCCGCATCCACTCGAAAAGCTTGGTCCTATCGGCGCGAAGTTCGCAACGAAAACGTTTCTTCAGAACACGGGTGGTTCGATGCCGACCGTGAACGCGGGCGCCAGAGTCTCAATGCGCTTCATAGTCGATCTAAGCGACTTGGATGCGACGCGACTCTGCTTGCCGCTCGGCGAATCGGGCGTTCACTCCAGCGTGCAGCGCGAAGATCAGTTAGACGAATGGCGCAACGTAACTCCACGCCTTATGCCATTTAACGAAAGGGCAATCGCGCGCGCAACTCGCAGTGTGTTGGTGCTGAAAGCATGTTAGGGATAAGCGGTTGACACAGCCTGGTTGTCATGGGATACTCTGCCCCCGAATCGCGGCTAGTCGCAAGACGTAGGATTCACCTGTCCTAAATGGCGGTAGCTTGTCCGCCATCCTCAGAAAACAATTACAAACGAATCGGTTGACGTCTCCATCAGGAGAGCTTCGTATGCGGATCGGAATCGTTCCCGACGAGATCAACATGGTGAGCGTTAGGAGCGTGTTTCAGGTGCTTGAACACACGCTCGCGCGACACCACGAAATCGTTCGCCGTCCGCTGGAATACTTCTACGCGTCAACGAGTAAGCAGAACGCGCTGAATGAAGAGTTTGTGGGTAACTGCGATCTGATCGCGGGAAGAATCGATGAAAAGATCTTGACCGCCAGGGATCAGATTAACCGCCACCCTCCGCTGCTTGGGTTTTTAATGGGGACCATGTCCCGGGGCGCTGCTGAAATGTCCACGTGGGCGCGTTTCCTGCGAACGACGGACATTATAGTCGGCAATTGCGATGGCGACGTCGGCATCACCAGCAAGTTCTTCACCAATGCCCAGATTCGAAAGCTCCCATTTTCGATCGACGAATCAACGTTCTGTCCGATCGATGAGCAACAAAGAGAAGCGATTCGCGGAGAGATGCGGTTCAACCCCAGCGATAAGGTCCTGCTGTACTGCGGCCGCATCAGCCTCGAGAAGAATCTCCATACGTTACTCAGAATCTTCAGTGTGTTACAGGACCTGGTGCCGGACATTCATCTGGTCGTAGCAGGCGATCCGGTGGTGATTCAGTTTCCGGCTATGGGGGTCTATCCGCTAAGCAGTACGGGAATGTTAATGAAGTTGATGAATCAACTTCGGATCAAACAAGACCAGGTGCATTTCATCGGCGGCAGGGGTTCCACCCAGTTGCGCGACCTGTATGCGATGGCCGACGTTCTCGTCAACTTCACGCTTCACCACGATGAGAATTTTGGTTTGGCTCAGGTCGAAGCTCTGGCCTGCGGCACTCCCGTGATCGGAACGAGCTGGGGCGGTTTGAAGGATACGATCAAGCACGGCGAGACAGGCTATCAGATCAGCACTGTCGTCACGGGCTCAGGCGTTAAGCTCAATTGGTGGGAAGCGGTCAACAGAATCATCTCGTTACTCGAAGATGAGGAGACGCTTGCCCGGTTTCGCGAGCGCAGCCGCAGCTATGCGTTGGAGCTGTCGTCGCCGGCTCTTTACGCTGAAAATCTCGAAGCGCTCGTCGCCGAGGCTGAAAGACTGAGCCATGGCCCGAGCGAGCCGCTCAAACTGACGGATTTCGCGCGTGAGTACTGGCGCGAGTGTTTGCCCAATGAATTTTCGGCACCGTCGTTTCAGCGCGGCCGCAAGTCGTTTGAGATGTATAAGGAACTGATTGGTCCGTACACCGGCACAACCGAGAACACCATCACAACTGACGAACCTTTTAATCCCGATCAGGTCCTGGTTCTCGCGACTCCTGTTCGCATCGAGGGAAATCTGGCCAAGCTGGACGACCCGATCTTCCCGTTGGAAGTGGTGATGCCTGAGGCAAATCAGCAGACGGCCGAGGCCGTACTAGCGGTCCTCAAAAAACAACCGGTCATCACCCTCGAGGCGCTTCAACAATCACTTCCAGCGGCGGTTCATAGCTGCCTGCAGAGTACTTTGAAGTGGATGTTGGAGCACGGAATCGTGTTGAGAAGCAGGCTTATGGATGCCTACATTGAACCGGACATGATCGGAGAACAAATGGCTCAACCCGTCTTCTCGATCCAGCCTGTGGATTTCATGTCCGACGTCATTGTCATCAGGCAAACCGGCGCAGCACACAGTTATGCAGCGACTTGAAAAACTCATCTTCGATCAGGCGGACCGGACACCTGATGCCGTCGCCGTAGAACACAACGGCGCGCGGCTGAGCTATGACCAACTGAAAACTCAGGCGCTGGAAATCGCCCATGAGTTGAGAAGGTCGGGCCTCATGCCGGGCCAGACGGTAGCGATTTTCCAGCATCGTTCGTTGGCGACGCTTCCGCTGATACTCGGGATCTGGGAAGCCGGCGGCATCATCGTTCCCATCAATCCAACCACGCCGCCAAAGATGCTGGAGAGCATGATCCATGATTCGTCTCCGCGGATCGTCCTTACCGATACATCGTTGAAGCCGGGCGTAGTGGATGCGGTAAACAAAATCAACCTCACTTCAGCGCCTGGAATCGTCGTCGGAGATCCACGGTCAAACGGCCATCTCGTGCTGAACCACGAAGGTTTTCGCAATCCTAAGATTGACCCGGACACCTGCTACGTGATCTACACGTCAGGCTCCGAAGGAAAGCCCAAAGGCGTGGTCGGCAGTCACAACAGCCTGATTCACTATCTGCGTTGGCAGGCCGAAGAGTTTGCGGTTACTCAAGCTGACAGGTTTAGTCAGGCGGCGCCGTTGTCGTTCGACTTCTCGCTCAAAGAACTGCTGGTGCCGTTGCTGTGTGGTGCGCGGGTTTGCATCGGCGATAGGACCACCGTGATCAATGCCCGGAAGCTTGTTGAGTGGGTACACGAGAGCAAGATCACGTTGATGTGCTGTGTACCAACGTTGCTGCGATCGATTCTACAGTTGCCTGAAACGCCAGCCGACCGGGACGTCTTTCGATCTCTGCGCGCGGTTTTGATTTCCGGCGACATGCTGAGGTGGGAAGACATAGCGGGATGGCGCGAAAAATTCGGTAACGAGATCGCGTTGTTCAATCTCTACGGCCCCACAGAAGTGACCGTGATCAAGTTGTGCTATCGGGTTCCGGAGATGAAGTCGCCGGGTTCCGTCAACGTTCCCGTGGGCCGCCCGATCGCCGATACCGATATCTTGCTGTTCGACGAGAACAATCGATCTGCCGCGCCAGGAGAGACTGGCGAAATTGTGATCGTTTCCGAGTGGCTCGCTCGTGGTTATCTCAATACGGCACAAGCACCGGATGGCCCATTCTGCCGCCTCGACTACAAGGGACAGCAAAGACGAGCGTACCGCACAGGAGACCTCGGACGTTGGCTGAGCGATGGGAGCCTTGAGTTGATGGGCCGAAAAGATCGGCAAGTCAAGATCCGCGGTTATCGAATCGAGCTGAATGAGATCGAAAGCACGCTCTCAGCACACACGGGCATAAGTGACGTCGCGGTGGTCGCGACCAGCAGTTCCGATCAAGACGGCCTCGGCGTAATCGGGTGTTTCTTCACGACGGAACGACCGGAAGTAACGGAGAAAGACATCAGGAGCTTTGCCAGGGATCGGCTTCTCCCGCAGGTGCTGTCGCTCACCCAGTTTCACCGCCTCGAACGCTTACCGCTGATGCCGAACGGCAAAGTCGATCGAGTGAAACTGGAGTCGCTCATCAATTTGAACGCGGAGCCCACACTGCAAGCAGCACCCGATACATCGACGGTGAGGGAAAGAATTTCAGCGATGTGGGAAGAACTGCTGGCAGTCGAGGGCATCAGTGTTGAAGCAAATTTCTTCGAACTCGGCGGTGATTCCATGACTGCGATTCGGCTGCTCCGCCGGCTTCGTGAGGAGTTGCATCCAGCAGTCAAGCTCGATGACGTGTACGAGTTTCCCAGCATTTCCCAATTATCTACGCGAGTAGAAAAACTGCTTACCTAAACAGCAACCGATGGAGGAAAGGTTATGAGTCAGATGGAACTGATCGAGGCGATCAAATCCGGCAACCGGGCTTCTGTTGAGGAGTTGATTGCCGGCGGCGCCGAGCTGAACCAGCAAGACAAGCAAGGCTGGACGCCGCTGAACTGGGCGGCCGGCAGCGGTCAGCTCGAGATCGTCGAACTCCTGCTCGAACGCGGTGCCGATCCGCTTGCGGTAGGACGCGATTTGCGAACGCCTCAGATGATCGCTCTCGCGGCTGGACACGCCGAAGTGGTGAAGCGTTTGCGGCGCGCGGAAGCGGAAGCGAAAGGCGGAGAAGCGACGCCATCAGATCGCAAGTATTGCACCGCGTTTCACGTCGGTGATCTTCGCCGTTACGCGGCGTGGACCGAGACGCAACCGCTGGCTGATGATGACGTTGTGTTTCTGCACCAGGACTACACGGTCACGAAGTCGATCTGGACCGGTGAGGATGTGATCTTCGACAATGTGACCGATCAGTGGAAAGACTTCTGTAGTACCGAGCTCCGGTTCGCGGTTCCGGATGGACTCGACCTGATCGCTAAGCCGGCACAGACGGCTCAAAGCGCGGCCTAAGGAACATCAAACTCACCTTTTGTCTCCCGGAAAGATCGAACAAAAGAATGCTTCAAGACCTGCGCCTAAGTCTACGCATACTCAGGAAGAATCCGCTCTTCTCGGTAATCGTAGTACTCACACTCGCCTTAGGTATCGGTGTTAACGTCGCCATCTTTTCTGTCGTAAACGGCGTGCTACTCAATCCGCTTCCATATCCGGACCCTGACCAGCTGGTAGTCATTTCGCAGAGCAAACAGAATTTTGAGATGGGCGCCCTGCCCTATCTCAATTTTCTCGACCTGCAAAGCCAGAACAAAACATTTTCTTCGATGGCTGTTTTTCGCCGTCACACGTTCGGACTCTTCGACGTTGGTGGATCAGACAGTGTTGACGGAAGACATGTATCGGCGGAGTTCTTTGCAGTCCTCGGTATCAAGCCTGTGTTGGGAAGAACTTTCATGTTGCACGAGGACCAGCCTGAATCGCAGCCAGTCGTCGTGATTAGTACAAACTTTTGGCAGCGCAAGTTTGCCGGGTCAGCGGACGTTGTAGGTAAAACACTGAACATAGATGAGAAGGCCTACACGATCATCGGTGTCCTGCCGCCTAACTTCTCTTTCTTTCGAACGGATGACGTCTTCGTTCCGATTGGCCACACGAATATTCGGTCGCTGAAGAGCCGCACCGCGGCTTTGGCGATGCGGGCTGTCGGCCGGCTCAAGCCGGGTGTCCCGATCGAACAGGGCCAAGCGGATCTTAGCCGAGTCATGAAAAATCTCGCGGACGCGTATCCAGAGACAAACAAGGGCCAGGGAGCTACTGTGTCACCGCTCAGGACATTAGTGATCGGTGACAGTGGACCAGTGCTGTGGATGTTATTGGGCGCGGTTGGGTTCGTATTGCTGATCGCGTGTGTAAACGTCAGCAATCTTTTGCTCGCTCGCGCGACCGGCCGCAGCCGTGAATTTGCAATTCGCACCGCACTGGGCGCCAGCAACGCCCGCCTGTTCCGGCAGACGCTGATTGAAAGCATGGTGCCTGCCGTAGCCGGTGGCGCGTTGGGACTGCTGCTGGCTGCCTGGGGCACGCGTGCGGCACTCGCCGTGTTTCCCGCATCTGTCCCGCGCGCGTTGGAAGTTGGCGTTGATTCGCGCGTGGTGATCTTTGCGACCGCCGTGTCAGTGTTGGCGGGAGTATTGTGTGGGGTTGCGCCGGCGCTTCGACTTTCGCAATGGCACTTAGCACAAACGTTGAAGGAAGGTGAGCGCAGGACCGGCAGTGCGCGGGCACGCGCACAAGGCGCGCTAGTCGCGGTGGAGGTAGCGTTGGCAGTGGTCCTGCTGATCGGCGCGGGACTGATGATTCGCAGTATCGCGGCACTGTGGAACGTGAACCTGGGATTTCGGTACGGCGATCACCTGATGACCTTCGCCATCAACCTGTCTCCGGCATTGAGGACTGCTGACCCCACAGAAGCTCGCGCGAAGGCGCGAGAGATAACTGAGCGTCTCAAGTCGTTGCCGGGAGTCCGCACGGTTTCGTTTTCAGGCGGTGCATTTCCATTGCTAGCGCAGCAAGACGCTTCGTTCTGGCTTAACGAGCAGCCCAAACCCGCCAATGCGGCTGACTTGCTCAACGCGTTGGACTATCGAGTCGAACCCGACTATTTCACGGCAATGGGTATTCCGCTCAAGCGCGGCCGGCTCTTCACCGATCAGGATGACGATCGATCCGAGCCAGTCATCGTGATCGACGAGGTCTTCGCTCGCCAGTTCTTCGGCGATAAAGATCCTATCGGCAAATACATCAAACAGGAAATCCGAGAACCGCAGCGAATCGTCGGCATCGTGGGTCACGTGAACCACTGGAGCATCGATTCGGATACTTCGCAGTCGCTGCAAGCGCAATTCTACGAGCCATTCCGGCAGGTCAATGGCCGTTGGCAGGATATACGTATCCTGGTCGGTGTCGACGAAGGAACAAAAGTTCCATTCGCTTCGATCCGACAGGCCATCAACAATCACGACAGTCAGAACGTGATCCACCGGCCCCAGACGTTGAAAGAGACGGTTGCTGAGGCCCTGGCTGATCGACGTTCGTTAATGATCCTGCTCGAGGTCTTCGCCGTCGTCGCGCTCGTACTGGCGAGTATCGGACTGTATGGTGTGATTTCCTATCTCGTCGGTCAACGTACGCAGGAACTCGGAATTCGCCTCGCTCTAGGAGCGAAACGTACAGACATCTTCAAATTGGTCCTGGGTCACGGAATGAAAATGGCCCTGCTGGGCGTGGCGCTTGGTCTACTCGCTGCGCTCGGCCTCACCCGTCTGTTAGCCAACTTACTCTACGGCGTTAGTGCCACCGATCTCATCACCTACACCGTTATCGCCTCTCTGATGACCTCAGTTGCGGTGTTGGCATGCCTTCTTCCGGCGCGACGCGCCACAAAAGTGGATCCACTAGTAGCTCTCCGCTACGAATAGGAGGTAGCAAAATGCTCCGAGACCTTCGCCTCAGTCTTCGCTTACTCAAAAAGAATCCAATCTTCACAACCATACTTGTAGTTACCCTTGGGTTAGGCATCGGCGCCAACGTCGCGACGTGCGACCAAAGTCGATCCACTTAATGCCCTGCGGTACGAATAAGGATCACCACGGGCCTATGTCGACCGCGTTAAAAGACAAGTTTGAGGACGTGTATCCTCTCACGCCGTTTCAGCAAGGTGTGCTCTTTCACGTTCTCGA
The DNA here is from genome assembly GCA_020199835.1 of Acidobacteriota bacterium. Taxonomy (GTDB): domain Bacteria; phylum Acidobacteriota; class Blastocatellia; order Pyrinomonadales; family Pyrinomonadaceae; genus PSRF01. The sequence continues at coordinate 181,682 of JAIVJV010000001.1, forward strand.
CTCACCAACAGCCGGCATGTATTTGAACCAGCAAAGATACACCTTGCGCGGAGAACTGAATCTCGCGGCGTTCAGGGAAGCGCTTCAGGCGGTGATGAATCGCCATCCGATCCTCCGAACGGCCTTTTTATTATCGGGCCTGAATGGACCACACCAGGTGGTTTATCGGCAGGTGCCGTTGCCATGGATGATGTACGACTGGAGCGAGCTCTCGCCGGCGGAAACGTCCTCGCGAGTGGAGCAGTTTCTCGAATCGGACTTTCAATCGGGGTTCGATCTAAAGCGAGTACCGTTGAACCGTACGACGCTGATCCGCACGGACTCAGACCTGTACGAGTTCATCTGGTCATTTCACCTGTTGCTGATGGATGGCTGGTCGATGCAGGTGATGTTGAGAGATCTGCTCAAGCTGTATCACTCGTTCTGCACTCGACAGCCGATCGATTTGGAGCCACCGCTGCCGTATCGAGAGTTCATAAAATGGCAACAACGACAGCCTCAGGACCAGGCCGAGGCTTACTGGCGCAAGACAATGATGGGGTTTACCACTCCCACGCCGTTGGTCTACGACCGAATGCCGCTGGCAGGCGTCGCCGAACAGCCGGAGTTCAAGGAAAAGGTCCTGCTGCTGGACGAAGCAACCACCGAGAACCTGCGTGCTTTTGCACTCCAACACCGGTTGACGCTGAACACGCTGCTGCAAGGCGCATGGGCGTTGCTATTGAGCCGGCGCAGTGGCACCACTGACGTTGTCTTCGGCAGTGCGGTATCAGGCCGTTCCGCTTTTATCCCGAAAATAGCTGATGCCGTCGGTGTGTTCGTGAACGTCCTGCCGGCGCGCGTGCTCGTGCCGCTCAATGGAAAAGTTGTGCTGTGGTTGAAGGAGCTTCAGCGACAGCAGGCCGAAGCGCGGCGTTTTGAATTTTGTTCATTGCCGGACATTCACGGCTGGAGTGACATGCCGCGCAGCCAGCCGCTGTTTGAGAGCGTTCTGGTTTTCCAGAACTTCCCGAGTGGTGTCGATTTGCCCGAGTCAGCGGGCATAAAAGTGATCAAAGTTGGTTTGATCGAAAGAAACAGTGCTCCCCTAGCGCTGGTGATCGAACCGGGTGCTCGCTTGCACTTGCGCCTTGTGTACATGCGCAGCCGCTTTGACGATGCCACTATCGATCAAATGCATGAATATCTTGAACGAATACTGCGCGAACTCATGAGCCGTGCCGACGATCCTCTTTCTTCGATCTCCTATCACGCTGAAACTGAGCGGCAGTTTCTCATTGAAAGCTTTAATCAAAGCCTGGCGAGTCTCTAATGTGCGGAATAGTTGGTTACGTTGATTTAAATCGCGCCGGCCGTGTTGACGAGCGGGTGCTCAACGAAATGGCGAACGCGCTAATCCATCGTGGTCCGGATTCGCGCGGCTACTTCGTCGAGCCTGATGCCGGCATTGGTACGCGGCGGCTGCGGATCATCGATCTGGAGACGGGCGATCAGCCATTGTTCAATGAAGATCGATCGCTCGCGCTGTGCTGCAACGGCGAAATCTTCAACTACCTCGAATTGCGCAGTGAGCTGGAAAAGAAGGGCCACAGTTTTCGCACGAAGACTGACGTCGAAGTGCTCGTCCACTTGTACGAAGAGAATGGCGTGGGCTTTCTTAATAAACTGAATGCCCAGTTTGCTTTCGCGATTTACGATCGCAAAGACGGTACGCTGTTTTTGGCGAGGGACCAGTTCGGTATTTGCCCACTCTTTTATACGGTCGTTGACGGGTTCTTCATCTTTGCCTCTGAGATCAAAGCGATACTCAAACACCCGAGCGTACCGCGGGAAGTGAACCTGACCGGCCTGGACCAGGTACTCTCGCTGCCGGGCGCGATCAGTCCGCAGACTCTCTTTCGCAACATTCATAGCCTGCCGAGCGGTCAGTACATCGTGGTGAGAAACAATGACGTAAGCGTCAGAGAATACTGGGATCTCGATTATCCGTTAGCGAGTGAAAGCGCCAATGGAAAGTCTGAACAGTATTACGCGGAGACGCTGCGCGACCGGCTCGAACAGTCCGTGCGATACCGTTTGCAGGCAGACGTTCCCGTGGGGTTCTTTTTGAGCGGCGGACTCGATTCATCGCTGATTGCCGCCATGATCGGGCGCGTGTCGCCTGACGTGCAAAGACATTCCTTCTCAATCAGCTTCAGCGACGAGAAGCTGTGCGAGGCCAGGTACCAGCGACTCGTGTCAGACTCTGTTGGGTCGATCCATCACGAGATCCCCTTCAACGATGCCGACATCGCGTCGCGTTTGCGAGACGCGGTCTATCATTCGGAATGCCCGTTGAAGGAGACTTACAACACGGCGTCCCTCGCTCTTTCACGCGAGACGAGAAAGGCCGGAGTCACGGTCGTTCTGAACGGTGAAGGCTCGGATGAACTGTTCGCCGGTTACGTCGGCTATCGCTTTGACAAAGGAAGATCCGGCACCGGCAAGAGTCAGGATCTCGAGACGATCCTCGGCGACGAAATCCGCGAGAAGCTCTGGGGCGATCGGGATCTTTATTATGAGAAGGACGAGTACCCGTTCCGCGAAGTGAAACAGGCCCTCTACGCGTCTGATATCGGCGCGCGTCTGAACGAGTTTGAGTGCTCAAGTTTTCCCGTGATCAATAAGGACAGACTACGCGGCCGGCATCCGCTTCACAAGCGCTCGTACCTCGACTTCAAACTGCGCCTGGGTCATCACCTGATCGCAGATCACGGCGATCGCATGACGATGGCAAACTCGATCGAGGCCCGCTATCCGTTTCTTGATATCGACCTGGTCCAGTTCTGCACGCAAATTCCTCCTGATCTGAAACTCAATGGGTACACCGAGAAATACATTCTGAAGAAAGCCGCAGGAGACCTCATTCCCAAACAGATAGTTGACCGTGAGAAGTTTGGGTTTGTGGCACCCGGAAGCCCAGCGTTACTCCAGCAAAAAATCGACTGGGTCTACGACCTGCTCTCTTACGAGCGAATCAAGCGGCAGGGCTACTTCAATCCGGACACGGTCGAATTTCTGAAAAAGCAGTACTCGCAAAAAGATTTCAAACTGACTCTTACTCTGGATGACGATCTGTTGATTGTGGTGCTCACCTTCGGCCTCTTTCTCGAGTTATTCGACCTACCCGATCTGAACTAACACCTGGAGATTCGTTGTGAGTTACGGAAGCAGTGTGACGCAAGTCACAGATTACGCGGCGGTTCACGATTTCTTTGAGGAGATCGCGACGAAGTTCAGCAGTTCTCTGGCTATCGACAACGGAGCCAGGCGTGTCACCTACGGTGACCTCCAAGCCGAGGTGACACGCCTCACGTACGTGCTTGCGGATCAGGGCGTGGCTGATGCGGTTATCGTCGGCATCTTTCTCAGCGACTCGATAGGAATTATTCAGTCTATCCTGGCGACGTTGAAAGCGGGCGGCGTGTTTTGTCCGCTGGATCCGACGTTTCCCGAACAGCGGCTGAGCGTGATGTTCGAAACCGTCGCCCCGAAGTGGTGCATCACTCATTCACGCTTCGCCGATAAGCTTCAGCAGGTAGTGGCGGACATGTCGACGCAGCCGCAACTCATCCTCATTGACGAGTTGCCGCCAGCGGATAACCACAACCACAGGCCCATATTTCATTCATCGAATCCCGACGCACCTTGCTCGATATATTTCACGTCGGGTTCGACAGGTAAACCAAAAGCGATTTTGGGGCGGCTCAAAGGGATCGACCATTTCATCAAGTGGGAGATCCAAACGGTGGGCGCCGCTCCGGGCACAAGGGTGAGTCAATTGGCTGCTCCTTCATTTGACGGGTTTCTGAAGGACGCCTTTGTCCCCTTGTGCTCGGGCGGCGTCGTGTGCGCACCAGAAAGCCGCGATGTGATCCTCGATGCGTGGAGTTTGGCGGACTGGCTGGACGTCGAGCAGGTGGAGATATTGCACTGTGTGCCGTCAGTCTTTCGCGCGATGATCAATCAGGGACTGAACAGCCGGTATTTCGAAGCGCTGAAATGCGTGGTGATGACCGGCGAGCATCTGTACCCGGCTGACGTGAAGCGCTGGATGGACGTATTTGGCGAACGAGTCAGGCTCTTCAATATCTATGGAACCACCGAGACGAGTCTTTCGAAGATTGCCTACGAAGTGAAGCCTGAGGACGTGGAGCGTACGTCGATCCCGGTCGGCAAACCGATTAAAGGCTCTGCGATCATGGTGATCGATCAGCATGGCCAGCCGTGTGCCGTCGGCGATGTTGGCGAAATTTATATAAGGACTCCTTTCCGCTCGTTCGGGTATTACAACGAACCTGAGCTCACGAAACAGGTTTTCATACCCAACCCTTTTAATAACGACCCGACCGACATCGTTCACAAGACCGGCGACTACGGCCGCCTTCTCAAGAGCGGAGATCTCGAACATCTCGGCCGCCGCGATCAACAGGTCCAGATTCGCGGTGTGCGCGTTGAGTTGGGTGAGATCGAGAACCTGTTGCGTGCTCATCACGCAGTTGCCGACGTCGCCGTGATCGATCGTGACGATGCCGAAGGAAACAAGTTTCTCGTCGCTTATGTGACGATGGCGAACGGAACGCGCAGCGGAGTCTTGCGACAATACCTGGCGCAACAGTTACCGGAGACCATGTTGCCTTCGGCGTTCGTCGAGCTGGACAAACTGCCGCGCACGCTGAACGGAAAGATCGATCGCAAAGCGCTGCCGGCGCTGGAGGTGTTGCAAGGCCAGCGCCGGATCGAAGATGCGACGCCGCGCGGGCCGGTGGAAGAAATCGTCGCCGGTATCTGGTGTGAAGTTTTGAAACTGCCCCTTGTTGGCCGGGGCGACAACTTCTTCAATCTCGGCGGCCATTCGCTACTCGTGACGCATGTGATCATGCGTGTGCGCGACATTCTGAACGTTGAGTTGCCGATTCGCAGTCTCTTCGAGTCGTCCACGGTGGCAGAGTTTGCGGAGCTGATCACTAAGCAGATCAGCGAAGGTAAACAAGGTGAGCTGGGCCAGATCGAACCGGTCGTGCGTGAAGGCGAACTGCCGCTTTCCTATTCGCAACAGCGCATGTGGTTTTACGAGCACCTTGCCGGCGGCAGTGCCTCGTTTCACATTCCGCTGGGCGTGAGGCTCAGGGGAGAGTTGAACCAAACGGCCATCGAACAAACGTTTGGCGAGATCATTCGCCGGCATGAAAGCCTGCGCACAATTTTCCCCGCAGTTGACGATCGGCCGATCCAGGTCATACAGGAGCCCACCCGTTTTGACCTGCCGGTAGTCGATCTCGGCTTGCTTTCTGAAACGCAGAAAGAGGAAGTGGCAGCGCAGTTGGCCCAACAGGAAGCTGTGCGTCGTTTTGATCTCGCGAAAGGGCCGCTGGTGCGACCCACTCTGCTGCGGATGAACGATCACGATCACATTGTCATCTGCACGATGCACCACATCATCGCTGACGGTCAGTCATTCGAAGTGGTGATCGCGGAGATGAGCCAGCTTTACGGAGCATTGAGCGAAGGCCGTCCATCACCGTTGCCGGATCTGAGTGTGCAGTACGTCGACTATGCCGCGTGGCAACGGCAATGGCTCCAGGGCGAAGAACTGGAAAGTCGTCTGGCATACTGGCAGAAACAACTCGCCGATGCGCCCGAGCGCATGAATCTGCCACAACGACAGACTCGTCGAAAAGTGCAGGCATTCAGAGGCTCGCGTCAAACACTCGATCTCTCGCCGGAGTTAGTCGAAAAACTGAAAGACTTGACCCGGCGCGAGGGCATGACACTCCTCATGACTCTGCTCTCCGCCTATGTGTTGCTGCTGAAGCGGTACACCGGTGACGACGACATCGTTGTTGGTTCAACGTACGCCAATCGTGAACGCCCCGAAGCCGCGAAGGTGATTGGCATTCTCGCGAACACTTTGGTGTTTCGCGTGAACCTGGCCGGGGCTGAGAGTTTTCGTGAAGTATTGAAACGCGTTCGAGCGATGTGTCTCGACGCCTACAGTCACCAGTTAACGCCCGAGCTGTTGCGAGAGGATTTGGCGACGCGCGGCGAGGACAGAGATCGTCTCTTCGATGTGTGGTTCCAGTTTGAACGTGAGGAACGAGAAAAACTAGAGATGCCGGGATTGGAAACAGAATGGTATCGAGTACATCAGGCAGAACCGAAATTCGAATTGTCCCTGATGCTTGGTGAAGTCAAAGACCAGATTACCGGTCTGCTGGAATATGACACTGACCTCTACGACGACGAAACGATGACGGAAATGGTGAGGAGCTACATCCGGTTGTTGGAAGAAGCAGTGGCGAATCCGGACGGGCGATTATGATTTTCGAGAGCGTACAGGATTTATTTAGTCGCACCGCCGCGGAGTTTGGCCCGCGTGTGGCTGTCGAGCGCGGCGGTCGCCGCGTTACGTACGTGGAGTTGGAAGCGGAGTCAAACCAGCTGGCGAACTTCCTGCTCGAGGGCGGCGCCACGAGGGCCACAATGGTTGGCCTGCTAACGAGCGATCCAGCACGGACCATTACGGGTATTTTGGGAATTCTGAAAGCAGGAGCCGTGTTCGTACCATTCGATCCCACGTTCCCCGAAGGACGGCTGCGCACGATGAGTGAGCAGGTCGAACCGCAGTGGTACGTCAGCGAAACAAAACATCTCGACAAGTTAGACCAGCTGCGCGCTGTGACGAGCCGCGAGGCGAAGATCGTTTGTTTGGACGATGGCGAATACACGAGTTACACGGATAGCCGACGTCCGGATGTAGCGAGCGACCCTGACGCGCCGTGCTCCGTCTACTTCACCTCGGGCTCCACCGGCAAACCAAAAGCAATTCTCGGGCGATTGAAAGGCATCGATCATTACGCGCGCTGGGAGATCGAAGCAGTGGGCGCCGGTCCAGGCACGCGCCTGAGCCAGTTGGCGTCGCCGGCCTTTGACGGGTTTCTGAAAGACGCGTTTGTTCCGCTCTGCTCCGGCGGAACTGCATGCGCACCCGAAAGCCGCGACATGCTGCTGCATGCGGCGCAATTGGCTGACTGGTTAGATATCGAGCATATCGAAGTGTTGCACTGCGTCCCGTCTGTGTTCCGGGCGTTGCTGAATGAAGAATTGAACGACCGCTACTTCGCAGCGATGAAGTGCGTGGTGCTCGCAGGCGAAGCGTTGTATCCGGCCGACGTCAAGCGTTGGATGAACGTGTTTGGCGACCGGATCAGACTGCTGAACGTTTACGGACCGACGGAGACGACCGTGTTGAAGGTCGCCCATGAGGTAAAGGCCGAAGACCTGGAACGGCCGTCGATTCCGATCGGCAAGCCAATCAGAGGTTCCGCGGTCCTGCTCATCAATTCTCGCGGTCAACTCTGCCGCGGTGAAGCAGTCGGCGAGATCCATATTCGGACACCATATCGCTCGCACGGCTATTACGGTGCGCCGGAGCTTACGAGCGAAGTGTTTATCAAGAACCCTTTCAGCGACGACCCCAATGACATTCTCTACAAAACCGGTGACTACGGACGACTGCTGGAAGACGGCAATCTGGAGTTTCTCGGACGCCGCGATCAGCAGGTCCAGGTCCGCGGTGTCAGAGTCGAATTAGGCGAAATCGAAAACCTGCTGCGTGCGCACTCCGGTGTTGCCGACGTCGCGGTAGTGGACCGCGAAGATGCGGAGAGTAATAAGTTTCTGGTTGCGTACGTGACGATGAATAACAGTTCGGGGAGCGGACCGTTGCGCCGATACCTCGAGGAGCGGTTGCCGGAGACGATGCTGCCGTCAGCTTTTTTCGAGTTGGACCAACTGCCACGCACACTCAATGGCAAAATCGATCGCAAGACGTTACGAGCACTCGATCTCCAGCAAATTCAAGCGGAAGACAAAGGTGGGAGTCTAACGCCATTCGAAGAGATAGTTGCCGGTATCTGGTGTGAGGTGTTGCGGCTTCCATCGATCGCGCGCAATGGAAACTTCTTCAATCTCGGCGGCCACTCGCTGCTGGTGACGCAGGTGTTGAGCCGCGTCCGCGAGTACCTTGGAGTAGAGCTGGCGATCCGCAGTCTTTTCGAGGCGCCGACGCTCGCACAGTTTGCGGCCGCGGTCGAAGAGCAGATCGGCGTGGGTGGACGGCGTGAGTTGCCGCCGATAACCCGCGTGTCGCGCGAAGCGGAACTGCCGCTCTCGTTTTCGCAGCAGCGTATGTGGTTTTTCGAGCAACTTTCGAGCGGGACGAGCGCCTTCAATATCGCGCTGGGCGTGAGGTTGAGCGGTCCGTTGAACGTGAGGGCGCTGGAACAGACGTTCGGCGAGATTATTCGCCGTCATGAAATCCTCCGGACCGTCTTTGGCGCATTAAACGGCGAACCTGTGCAAATAATCGAGCCGCCGGCGCCGTTCAAGTTGCCGGTTGCGGCTCTCAACTCTCTGGCGAACGGCGAGGCTGAGCGCGAGGCAGCGCGATTGGCCCAGGAGGAAACTTTCCGATTGTTCGATCTCGGAAGCGGTCCGCTGGTGCGGCCCACGCTCCTTCGCCTGAATGAGAAGGAGCACGTCATTATTTGCACGATGCACCACATCATCGGCGATGGGCAATCCTTCGAAGTAGTCATCGTAGAGATGAGCCAGATCTATTCAGCGTTCAACCAGGGGCAACCGTCACCGTTGCCGGAGCTCAGCTTGCAGTACGTTGACTACGCGGCGTGGCAACGGCAATGGCTCCAGGGAGAAGAGTTGGAGAAGCGTCTGGAGTACTGGCGGAACCAGCTGGCGAATGCGCCGTGGCAACTCAGCTTGCCCCATCAACGCTCGCGTCCGAAAGCGCAGGGTTTCAAAGGCGCGCGACACGCGACGCACATTTCGCCCGCGGAAACCGAGGCGTTACGAGAACTCAGCCGGCGTGAGGGCATGACGTTGTTTATGACCATGCTGTCGGCTTTTGTGCTCCTGTTGAAACAGTACACGGGTGATGACGACCTCGTGGTCGGTTCGATCTACGCCAACCGTGAAAGAGCGGACCTGGAGAAGCTCATCGGCATCCTGAACAATACGCTCGTCCTGCGAATCAACCTGTCCGGCGCAGTAACTTTTCACGATGTCATGAAGCGTGTGCGGGAAGTTTGTCTCGACGCTTACACCTATCAAGTGCCACCAGAATTGCTCCGTGAAGACCTGGTGAAGAGAGGCGAGGAGCCTGAAAGGCTGTTTGACGCGTGGTTCCAGTTGGAAAGGCCGAAGCAGGAACAATTCGAGATGAAAGATCTGATGGTCGCTCCGTACCACGAAGCGAAGGAAGTCACGAGGTTCGAGTTGTCGATCGGATTTACCGAACACGGCGACAGACTGTCGGGAGCGATCGAATACGACGCGGACATGTTCACGGCGAAGACAGCGACCCAGATGCTCGACGATTACGTTCGACTTCTCAGTTTGATGGTCGCGAATCCGAACGGCGAGATTTCTACCGTCTCGCTAACCACCACCGATGAAATCGAGCAGCTAAGCTCCAGCTTCACTGCCAGCCTCGAGGCTTATTAAGCAAAATACCGGAAAAACAGATGAGCTACGAAAGCGTGCAAGAGACGTTTAGCCGAATGGCAGCGGAGTTTGGGCCGCAGATCGCTATCGAACGTGGCGGGCGTTGGACCACCTACGCAGAGCTGGAACAGGAGTCGAACCGGCTGGCAAACTTCTTGCGCGACGGAGGCGCGGGCAAGGGCACGATCGTTGGTCTACTGAGTGACGACCCGGTATCGATCATCAAGGGCATTCTGGGTGTGCTGAAAGCCGGCGCGGTGTTCGTACCGTTGGACCCAACATTTCCCGACGGCAGGCTGCGCGTGATGAGCGAACAGGTGCAGCCGCAGTGGTATGTGAGCGAATCGAAGCATCTTGAAAAACTCACCCGGTTGCGCGGAGAAATAGTCGCTGACGCGAATATTGTCTGTCTGGACAATAGCGATTACGCGACTTATCAACACAGCGAAAATCCGAATGTGCCGAGTGATCCGGACGCGCCGTGCTCGATCTATTTCACTTCCGGATCCACCGGAAAACCCAAAGCGATTCTCGGGCGCTTGAAAGGTATCGATCACTTCATCTGCTGGGAAATCGGAGCAGTCGGTGCTGGACCAGGCACGCGCGTGAGTCAGCTGGCTTCGCCATCGTTTGACGGTTTTCTGAAAGACGTATTTGTGCCGTTGTGTTCAGGGGGCGTGGTCTGCGCGCCAGAAAGTCGTGACATCATTCTCGACGCCTGGACTCTCGCGGACTGGCTCGACGTCGAACAGGTGGAAGTGTTGCACTGCGTGCCGTCTGTGTTCCGGGCGTTGTTGAATGAGGGCCTGAACAATCGCTACTTTGAAGCGATGAAATGCGTGGTCATGACCGGCGAGCCGTTGTATCCGGCTGACGTGAAACGTTGGCGCGATATCTTTGGCGACCGCATCAGACTGTTCAATATCTACGGAACCACGGAAACAACACTCTCTCACTTCGCTTACGAGATTAAACCTGAGGACGTCGAGCGGCCGTCAATCCCCGTCGGCAAGCCGATCGATGGATCGCCAACACTCGTGGTCGATTCGCGCGGCGAACTCTGTGGACTGGGCGCGGTTGGCGAGATCTATATCCGCACGCCGTATCGCTCGCACGGCTATTACGGTGCGCCGGAACTGACGCGGGAGGTCTTCATTCAAAATCCGTTTAGTGATGACCCGGACGACCTGGTGCACAAAACGGGCGATTATGGCCGGATACTGAAAGGCGGCGATCTCGAACACCTGGGCCGGCGAGACCAGCAGGTGCAGGTTCGGGGCGTGAGAGTGGAACTCGGAGAGATTGAAAACCTGTTGCGCGCCCACGACGCGGTCGCTGATGTGGCGGTGATCGATCGCGACGATACCGAAGGAAATAAGTTCCTGGTGGCGTTTGTCACGATGACCAACGGCACGGGCACTGATCCATTGCGGCAGTACCTGGCTGAGCGCCTGCCACCAACAATGTTGCCGTCCGCGTTTGTCGAGTTGGACCAACTGCCACGCACGCTCAACGGCAAGATCGATCGCAAGGCGCTGCCCGATCTGGAACTGCTGCAGGCTGAACGCGAGCTGGAAGCGGGAAAGATGACGCCGATCGAAGAGATTGTCGCAGGAATCTGGTGCGAGGTGTTGCGGTTGCCGGCCATCGCACGTAATGGCAACTTCTTCAATCTCGGTGGACACTCGCTGTTGGTGACGCAAGTACTGGCCCGCGTGCGTGAATGTCTGAAAGTTGAAGTGCCGATTCGCAGCATCTTCGAAGCACCCACACTCGAGCAGTTTGCACGATTGATTCAGGACCAGATCAGTCAGGGCCAACAGAGCGAACTGACTACGATCGCGAGAGTGTCGCGCGAGGGTGAATTGCCTCTGTCGTTCTCGCAGCAACGCATGTGGTTCTTTGAGCAACTTGCAAGTGGTTCGGGCGCTTTCAACATTGCTCTCGGCGTACGACTGAATGGAGCTTTGAACGTTGCTGCGATTGAGCAGACCTTCAGCGAAATCATGCGCCGGCATGAAGCGTTGCGCACGGTGTTTCCGGAAGTGGACGCACAACCTGTCCAGGTGATTCAAGCTCCGACCATATTCATTTTGCCCCTAATCGATTTGAGCAGATTACCGAGTGAAGAGCGTGAACCGGAGGCGGCGCGATTGACGCAGCTGGAGACATTGCACCGCTTTGACCTCGCCACAGGACCACTGGCGCGGCCGAAACTGCTGCGGATGAGCCCGCACGAGCACATCATCATCTGCACCATGCACCACATCATCGGCGACGGACAATCGTTTGAAGTGATCGTTGCCGACATGAGCCAGATCTACTCCACATTCACGCAGGGCCAGCCTTCACCGTTGCCGGAGGTCAGCGTGCAGTACGTTGATTACGCAGTGTGGCAACAGCAGTTGTTGCAAGGCGCTGAGCTGGAGAAGCGACTGGATTACTGGCGCAAACAGTTGGCGGACGCGCCGCCACGTCTCAACCTGCCATTGGCGCGTTCGCGTCCAAAGGTGCAGAAGTTTGGCGGTACACACCAGAAAGTGAAGTTGTCGCCGGCGTTGACCGCGGCGCTGCGTGAGTTGAGCCGGCGTGAAGGTCTGACGGTTTACATGACGATGCTCGCTGCGTTTATCTTGTTGCTTAACCAGTACACCGACGATGAAGACATCGTAGTCGGCTCGGTCTATGCGAATCGCGAGCGCGTGGAAGCGGAGAAGGTGATTGGCATTCTTGCGAACACACTCGTCTTGCGCGTGAACTTGTCTGGAACAACAACCTTCAGAGACGTCATGAGGCAGGTGCGACAAGTGTGCCTCGACGCGTACAGCTATCAAGTCTCGCCGGAACTGATCCGGGAAGATCTAGCACGGCGTGGTGAGGAGCGAGAGCGTCTGTTTGACGTTTGGTTCCAGTTCGAGAAGCAGCTCAAAGAGAAACTCGACATGAGCGGTCTGGAGACCAGCTGGTACGAAGAGGCGAGGGAAGTGACGAGGTTCGAGCTGTCGCTGTCGCTCGGTGAGGTCGATGACGAAATCGTCGGCAAGATGGACTACGACGATCAGATCTTCAGTGCTCAGACGACGGCTCAGATGCTCGATGACTACATAAATTTGCTCACGCTGATGACTGCCGATCCCGAAAAGAACCTTGCGACTGTCTCACAAGCCGGCGCCGCTGCAATCGCCAATATCGAGTTCTAAGCCACAGGCAGAAGGCAAAAGTCATGATTAAGACGGGTCTTTTGGATCCGGAACATAGCGTTCCGTTTGTAATCGAGTACGACTCGACTAACGGGCGTCCTGAACCGGGCTGGCTCACTTCCTGGTATCAGGACAACCTTGAGTTCGTCGACCAGAAACTTATCGAGCACGGGGCAATCCTCTTTCGCGGCTTCGACATCCATACGCCGGCCGCGTTTGCACGACTCACGCGATCAATCGCACCCGGTCTGCTCGATTGCCTGGACGACAATGGACCACGCACGAAGATCACGTCCGGCATTTATACCTCGACGGAATACCCGGCTGAGTACCAGCTCTCCATGCACAGCGAGTATGCGTACTCGCATAAATTTCCGACGCGTCTCTACTTCTGCTGTGTTGTGGAGCCGGGTAAAGGCGGCGAAACTCCGCTCGCGGACAACCGCAAGATTCTGAAAGCGCTCGATCCGGGCGTAGTCGAGGAATTTAGGGCCAGGCGCATCAAGTACCTGCGCAATCTGCACGGCGGCAACGGTTTCGGGTTGTCGTGGCAAGCAACCTTTCAAACGACTGACAAACCGGCAGTCGAAGCTTATTGCCGCGATATGAGGATCGATTACGAATGGAAAGCCGACGGCGGGTTGAGACTTGAAAACACGTTCGAGAGCATCATCACTCATCCACGCACGGGCGAGGAGGTCTGGTTCAACCAGGCTCCACAATTTCATCCTTCCGACTATCCCAGTGATATTTACCAGTCGTTACTCAACTCTTTTCGAAACCGCGAAGACGAGTTACCGCAAACTTCTCTCTTCGGAGACAACACGCCGATCGATATCGCGAAGTTGAAGCACATCCGCGACACGATGTTTAGGCAAGCGACCGTCTCGCCGTGGCGCCAGGGTGATGTGGTGATGTTAGACAACGTGCTGGTTTGTCACGGGCGAATGCCTTTCTCTGGTCCGCGAAAAATTTTACTGGCGATGACTGACCATTGAGTATGAGCTACGAGAGCGTACAAGAGATGTTTGGCCGCATGGCGGCGCAGTTTGGGCCGCAAGTGGCTATCGAGCGCAGCGGCCGGCGTGTGACTTACGCGAACCTGGAAGCGGAGTCGAACCGGCTGGCGAATTTCCTGGTCCGCGGCGGTGTCGGAAAAGGGACCATGGTTGGTCTACTGGCCGGCGATCCGGTGCAAATCATCACGGGCATTCTGGGCGTATTGAAAGCGGGTGCGGTGTTTGTGCCGTTGGATCCGGCGTTTCCTGAAGGCCGTCTGCGTGTAATGAGTGAACAAGTGGAGCCGCATTGGTACGTCTGCGAAGCGAAGCACTTCGAAAAGCTCGTTAACCTGCGTGACAGTCTGAGTGGCACTGCGCGAGTGATTTGTTTGGACGGACGTGTGCCAAATGACTATGCAGGACTCGAAGTGTTGACCGCGTACGAAGAGTTTCAGCAGACACATCCGCCCCGTGTGCCGAGTGATCCGGAAGCGCCTTGCTCAATCTATTTCACCTCGGGATCAACCGGCAGACCGAAAGCGATCCTCGGCCGCTTGAAGGGAATCGACCACTTCGTGCGCTGGGAGATTGAAGCAGTGGGGGCCAAACCCGGCACGCGTGTAAGCCAACTGGCGTCTGCATGTTTTGATGGATTTTTGAAAGATGTGTTCGTGCCATTGTGCTCAGGTGGGACGGTCTGCGCGCCGGAAAGCCGCGACATCCTTGCTGATCCCGAACGGCTCGTCAAATGGTTGGACGACAACCGGCTCGAGGTGTTGCATTGTGTTCCTTCCGTGTTCCGTTCATTGCTAAACGAGAAATTGGACAGTCGTTACTTTGAAGCAATGCGGTACGTCGTGATGGCGGGCGAACCGCTGTATCCGGCTGACGTGAAACGTTGGATCGAGATCTTTGGCGACCGCATCAAGCTGATTAACATCTACGGCACCACGGAAACGAGCGTCGCAAAGGTTGCGTACGAAGTGAGACGCGAGGACGTGGAGCGGCCCACGGTCCCGGTCGGCAAACCGATTAAAGGCGCCGCGGTCATGCTGATGGATGCCGCTGGTAAGCCTTGCCGGCAAGGAACAGTAGGGGAAATCTACATCCGCACGCCGTATCGCTCATTTGGCTACTACGGCGACCCGGAACTCACCGATGCCGTATTTGTCCAAAACCCGTTCAGCAAAGATCCAACCGACCTGGTCCATAAAACGGGCGACTACGGCCGGCTGCTGGAAGACGGGAACCTCGAGTATCTCGGACGGCGCGACCAGCAGGTCCAGATTCGTGGCGTAAGAATAGAACTCGGCGAGATTGAGAACCTCTTGCGCGCACACGAGGCGGTTGCAGATGTCGCAGTCGTTGACCGGAAGGATACTGAGGGCAACAAGTTCCTGGTCGCTTACTTCACCTCGACCAACGGCGCCGGCAGCGGTCAACTGCGGGAGTACCTGGCGGAACGGCTACCGCCGGCCATGTTGCCTTCAGCTTTCGTGGAGATGGCCGAACTGCCGCGCACGTTGAACGGCAAGATCGATCGAAAAGCGCTGCCGGCCTTAGAGTTAACGCAAACCAAACGCGAAGACGAAGCGGGCACGTTAACACCGATCGAAGAGATCGTTGCCGGCATCTGGTGTGAAGTGTTGCGGCTGCCGGCAGTCAGCCGTGAAGGGCACTTCTTCAACCTCGGCGGTCACTCACTACTCGCCTCTCAGGTTGTTCACAGAATTCGAGATATCTTCGATTTCGAAGTGACTGTCCGCAGCATCTTTGAAGCGCCGACGGTTGGTCAACTTGCGGCGGAGATTCAGACCAGGTTGAACGAAGGACACGTAAGCACCGAGTCGCCGATAGTACCAGTCTCACGCGACGGCAAGTTGCCACTCTCGTTTGCTCAGCAGCGTCTATGGTTTCAGGAAGAACTCGCGCAGGGCACGTCTACTTTTCATGTCGATCTGGGAATGAGACTGGATGGTCCATTGAATTGGGCGGCGCTGGAACAGACGTTCAATGAGATCAGTCGCAGACACGAAAGCCTTCGCACCTCGTTTCCCGTGATCGACGGCGAGTTGGTGCAGCTCATTCATCCGTTTTCCAGACTGTCGCTGCCGACGGTAGATCTCAGTTACATCAACGGCACTGAACGCGAAGCGATTGATGCGCACCTGGCGAAGTTCGCCCTGGACCAACCTTTCGATCTCGAGACAGGACCACTGGTACGGCTGGCAATAGTTCGCCATTCGGATCAGATGCACTCAGTTCTTTGTGTCTTGCACCACATTGTTAGCGACGGCTGGTCGCGCGGAATACTGATCAAAGAAGTATCGGCTCTTTACCAGGCATTCAGCCGTGGCGAGCCTTCGCCGTTGCCGGACCTGAAGGTGCAATACGGTGACTTTGCGGTTTGGCAGCGCAAGCGACTACAGGGTGAGGCGCTCGAACGCGAACTCGACTTTTGGAAAGAAGAATTGGCGGGCGCACCTCCATTGCTGAACCTGCCCACCGATCGTTCGCGGCCGCCGGTGCAGACGTATCGCGGCGCCGCCGAATCGTTCACGTTGTCACCCGAGCTTTCGCAACGCTTGAAAGCGTTGAGTCAGAAGCAGGGCACGACAATGTTCATGTTGTTGCTCGCGGCGTTCCAAACACTGCTTTACCGCTATACAAACGAGGATGACATCGTAGTCGGTACGACAGTAGCAAACCGCGAACGGTCCGAAGTGGAGCCCTTGATTGGGTTCTTCGTAAACATGCTTGCGCTACGCGCTGACTGCTCGGGCAATCCGGCATTTCTTGAGCTGCTCAATCAGGTAAGGGAAACGACGCTGCGAACCTACGCACACCAGGCGGCGCCATTTGAGAAGTTGGTCCAGGAGCTGCGGCCGAAACGGAATGCGGGTTACCTGCCGTTATTCCAGGCGGTTTTCAGTTTTCACAACCAACCTACGTTGACCGAAATGGCGCTGGCTGGGTTGACCCTGAGCGTGCCGCAGCGAGAAGTCACGACAACGCAGATCGATCTACTACTGGATCTGTACGAGGGCGCTGAGGGGTTGCAAGGCGCGGTGCAGTACAACGCCGACCTCTTCGATCGGTCTACCATCGTGCAACTGATTTCTCATCTGCGAAATCTGTTCGAGTCGATCATCGCCGATCCGAATCAAAAACTTTCGGACTTGCCAATGCTCAGCGTTGAAGAAACCGAGCACCTCGTCGTCCACACGCGCGCGCAGTTCGGATCGCGTGAAGATGTTTGTATTCACCAACTCATCGATGCGCAAATGAAAGCTACGCCCGATGCGATCGCGGCCTCTTTTCGCGGCGAGTTTCTGACCTACACGGAACTCAATCGCCGCGCCAACCAACTCGCGCACTACCTGCAAGCCCGAGGAGTCAAGCCGGGCGATTTTGTTGCGATCTGTTTGGAGCATTCATTTGAAGAGTTGATCGGATTATTGGGAGTTCTCAAGGCCGGAGCAGGTTACGTTGCTCTCGATCCTGAGCATCCGCCGCAACGCATCTCGTATGCACTCGAGGACGCTAAAGTAGCGGCAGTGCTGAATCAGGAAACACTCGAGCGCGAGTGGTCCACTATCTCACGGCAACCGGACCGCGACATTCACCTGGAGGTGAGTCCGGACAGTCCCGCATACGTCATTTACACCTCCGGCTCGACGGGAGAACCTAAAGGTGTCGAGATCTCTCACCGCTCGCTCGTGAACTACGTCCGGTGGGCTAGCGACGTTTACTTGCGCGGAGACGATATGGCTTTGGCGCTTTACTCTTCGCTGGCCTTCGACCTAACCGTGACGTCCATTTATGTGCCGCTGATTACTGGTAACAAGGTCGCGATCTTCCGCCGCGACGCTAAGGATGCCCTGCTCGAAGAAATCCTGGCTGACGGCCAGGTCGGAATATGCAAGCTGACGCCGAGTCATCTAACGCTTATCAAAGACGTGGACAATCGACGAAGCACCGTCAAACGCCTGATCGTCGGCGGCGAAGCTCTCGGTACCGAGTTGACGCGACAAGTCCACGAGAGCTTCGGCGGGGACGTTGAGATCTTCAACGAGTATGGACCAACAGAAGCGACTGTCGGGTGCATGATTTACCAGTTTGATCCGGCCAACGACACAAGCGGCAACGTGCCGATCGGACGTCCGGCGGCGGGCGTGAATCTCTACCTGCTCGACAAGTGGTTACAATTTGTTCCCACCAACGTTACCGGTGAACTGTTTATCTCCAGCGCCGGTTTGGCCCAGGCGTATTTGCGCCGCCCGTCGCTAACGGCTGAGAGGTTCATACCAAATCCGTTCACGCGCGGCGAACGAATGTATCGCACGGGCGATGTATGCCGGCGCTTGCCGTCAGGCGATCTCGAATATCTCGGACGGCAGGACGAGCAGGTGAAGTTTCATGGCTATCGAGTCGAGCTCAATGAAATTCGTCTGGCGTTGAAGAAGCATCCACAGATCAGAGACAGCGCGGTAGTGATTACCGAAGACAAGCACGGGCACAAGGTAATGGTCGCCTATTATGCGTCGCGGCAGGAACTCGAGACGGCACAACTGCGCGAGTTTCTCTCCGAGCTCCTCATCAGCGACACAATCCCGAACTTCTTTGTGCACTTGAGCAAGCTACCGCTGACG
Source organism: Acidobacteriota bacterium (assembly GCA_020199835.1). Taxonomy (GTDB): domain Bacteria; phylum Acidobacteriota; class Blastocatellia; order Pyrinomonadales; family Pyrinomonadaceae; genus PSRF01. Next base: position 200,099 of record JAIVJV010000001.1, read on the forward strand.
CTGAACGGCAAGATCAACTACGACGCCCTGCCTTCGCTCGAGGAGGCAAAGCAGAAGCTGCCGCGTACGTACACTCCTCCACGCACGCCGCAGGAAGTTAGCCTGGCCGCGATCTGGTCAGAAGTCTTGTCACTGGAACGTATCGGCATCGAGGAGAACTTCTTCGACCTCGGAGGACACTCGCTCCTCGCCGCCCAGATCATTCATCGCATAAACCAGACTTTCGATATCGACCTGCCGATGCGTGTGATCTTCGATCAACCAACGATCGCCGGGCTCGCACTATCAATCGAAGAAGCGCTCATAGAAAAGTTGGAGGCAGTTTCATAATGATCAACCACGATGCCAGTAACGGTAACGGTAATTACCGCCCGACGGCGACACTCTCTCGCAGAGCCAAAAAGGGCCAGTTGAATGTCATCGGAATTTCGGCGGGTTATCACGATTCGGCGTGCACTCTGTTGCAGGATGGGGTTCTGGTTGCCGCGGCGCAGGAAGAACGATTCTCACGCGTTAAGAACGACAAATCGTTGCCCGTGAAAGCATTCCTCTACTGTCTTCAGGAGGGCGGCATCACGATCGCGGATGTGGACTGTGTTGGTTACTACGAAGATCCGTACCTGAAGCTCGGCCGCCAGGTCTGGATGGGGTTCATGCCTAACCTTCCGCCAACGCGCCGGGACGCGATCCTCGATCGACTTTCACGACCGCAACCACCGCAAATGATCATGGATATCATGGGTTATCAAGGTCGTTTGGAGGTGTTCGATCATCATCTGTCTCACGCAGCCAGCAGTTACTATTTTTCGGGTTTCGATGAGGCAGCCATTCTAACTGTGGACGGCGTTGGCGATTGGGCCACTACCACGTACGGATTCGGCAAAGGACCGGATATCCAGCGCTTCGAACAGGTCGACTTCCCGGACTCACTCGGCTTCTTCTACAGCGCCATCACCGGCTACCTGGGATTTGAAGTGAACGAAGGCGAGTACAAGGTGATGGGCCTCGCGCCTTACGGTGAACCGGAATACGCGGACCAGATTCGCAAGTTGGTCGACGTGATGTCCGAAGGCCAGTACCGGCTGAACATGAAGTACTTTGGATTCCTCACTGAAGACCGCATGTACACGCAGGAGTTAATTGACTTGTTGGGCCAACCGCCCCGCGAGCCGGAATCGGAACTGAATCAGTTCCACATGGATGTTGCCAAGAGCGCGCAGGTCGTACTCGAAGAGATACTGCTGGAGAAGACTCAATATCTGCATTCGAAGTACCCGAGCGACAATCTCTGCATGGCGGGTGGTGTGGCGCTGAACGTCGTGGCGAATGGTCGCTGTTTGCGGGAAGGGCCATTTAAACAGCTCTTCGTGCAACCGGCCGCCGGTGATGCGGGTGGGGCCGTGGGTGCTGCGGCACTGGCCCACGTGCGAGTTACGGGTGAGCCGCCGGCCGTAAAGAGACTGGAGCACGTTTATTTTGGACCGACCAATTCAGTCTCCGACGCTTACCGGTTTCTCAAAGTATCTTCGGCTAAGTTTGAAGACTTTCGTGGCAAGGAAGACGAGCTGATCAATTTCACTGTCGATCGTCTGATTGACGGGAAGGTTGTTGGCTGGTCTCAGGGACGGATGGAGTTTGGGCCGCGCGCGCTGGGCGGCAGATCAATCCTTGCGGACCCGCGCCGCCCGGAAATGCGCGATCGCATCAACGCCTTGGTGAAGATGAGAGAAGCATTCCGCCCGTTTGCCCCGGCTGTGCTGGAGTCGGCGTTTCAAGACCACTTCGCTCTCAATCACACTTCGCCGTTCATGCTCGAAACGTGCGACGTGATCTCAGAGATCGACTTGCCGGCAATCACTCACATCGACGGCTCCGCGCGTATCCAAACGGTTAACGGTAATGCAAATCCTCGGTTTGCGAAGCTGCTGGAGGAGTTCTACCGCCGCACCGGTTGCCCGATCCTCTTAAATACCTCATTCAACATGCGGGGCGAACCGATCGTGTGCACGCCTGTCGACGCGGTCAGATGCTTCAACCGTTCGCAGATCGACCTGCTGGTGATTGAAGATTTCGTGCTCGAGCGATCGGGTATTCCGGCTTTCTGGGAAAGCCTGGGCCATTTCGCCCGCGGCGCACCGACGGACGCGCAACGAGTCGTTGAACATTCGGTCTACACCATGCTCTAAACCAGTTTCGAAAGAGAGTTCACGTTATGCAACGTCCGCCTGAATCTTTGAAATCCTTCGCCGACCGTATCGCACGAGCCGCCGCTTCTGACGAGGCCGACCTACTCGTTCGCATGCTTCGAATGGCCGGTCTGACAGGAGATTTTAAGGGCCACGGCATCGCGCACTTCGGGGCTGACGACCGGCCGACTACCGTCTTCGCGAGTGAGCCGGGAGTGACGCCAAAGCAGTCCAGGGTGATCGGTATCTGGGAGAGACGCGAAGAGAACGGCACGGCGAGTTTCGTGCGGCGGATCGACATGATGGAGACCTGGCACTTCTGGGCCAACGTAGGACGCATTGAGGCAAAGGGATCTAAACTGCGGGTGTTGTTTATCGGCGAGTCGGTGGCGCGCGGATATCTTTATGACCCCAGTTTCACACCCGCAATCGCTTTACAGATGATGCTGGAGAAACAGTACGGCAAGGACCAGGTCGAGGTGATTGATCTCGCCCGTACCAATCTCGGCTATGAGATACGAGAACTCTCTCTCGCTGCTCTCCAGCTCGAGCCGGATATCGTCGTGTTCTTCGCCGGAAACAACTGGGAAAAGAAGACCTCGTTACCTACGTTCAACGATGTCGCGAGGTTGGAGGACGCGATAGCGAAAGAAGGCATGGCTGGAGTAAAACGCGTCTTCGACGAGTACATCGAGCGGACGGGAAGAACCATCGTTAAGGAGGTGCTCTCGGAGTACCAGGCCGGTGGCATTCCAATCGTGTGGATCATTCCTGAGTTTAATCTTGCTGAATGGCGAGAGCCGTTTACCAGTGCTCCATATTTACCGGAGAACGGAAATCGGGAGTGGATCGCCGCGATGAAGGAAGCACGCAAAGCTCTCAGCGACGGCGATCGCGTAAGGGCGGAGCAGTTTGGGACCAGAATAGTCGAGCTGGACCAGGGGATCTGCGCAGCGGGTTATTACATACTCGCCGAGTGCCGGCGATTGGCGAACGACGTCGACGCGCAGAGGACATATTTGGAGTTGGCGCGCGACGCGCAGAGCTGGGACAACTCCATTATGTACATCCCCAAAAACTACACGATCGCTCAGGAGGTGCTGCGTGAAGAACTGCCCAGGTACGGCGCGCAGGTAATTGATCTGCCGGTGCTCTTCAAGCAGTACCTGAATGGCGAAATCCCGGGCAATCGCCTGTTCCTCGACTACTGTCACATGACTACCGAAGGGATTCAGATCGCAATGGGCTACGCAGCCTCTTGTGTTACGCGTGCGCTCAAGGGCGTCGAGCAACCGTGGCACACCTTCGTCAGCGATGATGTTGCGCCGTCACCGGAAATCGAAGCAGAGGCGTCGTTCTTAGCCGCGATTCACAATGCGCATCGGTATCAAAGCTACGACATGGTCCACCATTTCTGCTCGCGAGCAGTGAAAAATTCGCCGCACATCGCCGACCTGATGCTCTATTTCATAGACCTCCAGGCGATCAACAAAGCTCCCCTGCGCATGAGCGAGGCGGAATTAGAGATCTTCCGTTTGGGGTCACCGCTGGTCCATCGATACCTGTTTCCGAATAACGACAAGCGGCTGGACAAGGTACTGCTCACCGCCGTTGCGAACGCACTCGAAGAAGCGGGCATCGCGGCTCGGGAGCGGCTTGAGCGGCGCTACCGCGAGGAACACAGTACCCGTAACACCGAGACTGATATGCTGCACCCTTATTACTACCTCTCGGCCGGCCAGCCCCATGAGTACGAAGGCCTGACGTGGCCACTGGCTCGCGTCGACTACGATCCGCGTTATTACCGCGCTTACTGGCCCGACTCGAAGTTTGTGTTCGTAGGCGAAGCGGGTTTGCCGGTCACCTTCTCATTGACTTGCCGGCTGCCGAAATACTCAATGGATGAAAGCAACATTTCGGTTGACTGCAACGGCCAGCCTCAGGGGGATTTGACTTTAACTAAGGCGTGGAGCTCATGGGACATCACCGTTCCCGGCGATGTCATTCGCGACGGTGTTAACGAAATTGAGATACATTGGCCCATTCCGCAGTTTCGTACTGCTGAAGCGCTTGACGAAGTGATCACCAAGCTGTGTCAGATGAAATACCCGGAGTACTATCCGATCTACGGCGAGGTACATATTTTCACCGCCTCGAGCGTGGCGCATGCTGCTGAAAGCCCACCCGAACTGTTCGAGGTCGCAGTCTCTCAGGCCGTAGCGTAATTTCGCATTTTCAGGAAGACAAAACTCACCTCATCGGAGACAAAATTATCCAGAACTAATATTTAACAGCAGTTCGCTGGCCCCCGTGCCAACGATGGTCTAATCCACTTTGCCGAAGGAATAAAGACATGGATCGCCCTCCCGAGTCTTTGAAACCTTTCGCCGACCGCGTCGCGCGAACTGCGGCTTCGGAAGATGCCGCACAATTGATTCACCTGCTGCGGCTCTCTGGTTTGATACCGAACTCAACCAGCGAGATCACTCAGCCAAATCCGCCCCCCACGGCCTACGTATGCGAGCCATCCGTAGCACCGGCAGAGTCTCGTCACATCGGGATCTGGGAACGTAAAACAGAAAATCGCAAGACCAGCTTTGTTCGCCGCCTCGAAGCAATGGACGAGTGGCCCCTGTGGGCCAACATCGCACGTATCGAACCCAAGGGAACAAAGCCACGCGTGTTGTTCATGGGTGAGTCAGTTGCTCGCGGGTATCTCTACGATCCCGATTTCACACCCGCCATGGCATTACAAATGATTTTCGACGGGCAGTTTGGTGAAGGAGAGATCGATGTCATCGATCTCGCACGGACCAATCTCGGGTATGAAGTGCGAGAACTCGCACTCGCGGCGCTCCAGCTCGAGCCCGATATCGCGATTGTATTCGCCGGCAACAATTGGGGTGTGGCGCCGCCGACCTTCCAGGACATTGCGGAAACCGACAAGGCAATCGCGACCGGAGGAATTGCGGGCCTGAAGCGAAGTTGTGACGAATATATTTTCCGGCGAAGTAGAAGCACGGTCAGTGACATCGCTTCGGCATATAAGAGCAGGGGCATTCCGCTCGTATGGATTATCCCCGAATTTAACTTGAGTGATTGGCGCGAGCCGTCGACTAATGCGCCGCACCTGCCGGAGGATCTGAACCGCGAATGGCTGAGTCTTTACGAACAGGCGCAGCACGCAGTCAGCGAAAGTGATTACACGACGGCAGAGACCCTGGCAAAGACGATGGTTGACGTCGATCAGGGCGTCTGCGTGACCGGGTATTACCTGCTGGCCCAGTGTCGCCGGCGTGCGGACGACGTCGACGGTCAAAGAAAGTATCTCGAGTTGGCGCGCGACGCAGCCGCGTGGGACTCCTCGATGATGTACACGCCCAAATCACATCACGTGACACAGGATGCCATTCGCGAAGTTATGCGCGAACACGAGTATCAAACAGTCGATCTGCCGGCGCTCTTCAAACAACATTTGAATGGCGAAATACCGGGACGGCGTTTATTCCTGGATTACTGTCACCTCACAACTGAAGGCATTCAGGTCGCGATGGGCGCGGCTGCATCCTGCGTCGTGCAGTCACTCAAAGGAGTCGGGCTTCCGTGGTATGTCCTGGTAAACGATCGCGTGGCGCCGTCGAGAGAGACCGAAGCCGAAGCATCATTGATGGCCGCGATTCACAACGCCCACCGTTGGCAATCGTATGACGTTGTCCATCACCTCTGCGCGCGCGCGCTGAAATGTTCACCGCACGTTGCCGGACTAATGATCAACTACATCTATCTTCAACTCCGTAAGTGGGCGCCGGCACGCATGAGTGAAGCGGAAGAGCAGATCCTCCGTGTGGGCTCGCCCTTGATTCATCGTTATATCTTTCGGATTAACGAAAAGCGGCTGGACAAACTGTTAACCCAGGCGATTGTTGATGCGCTCGAAAACGTTGGCGTCGAGGCTCGCGAACAAATTGAGCGCCTTTATCGCGAGGAACACAGCGTCGGGGTGCGCGACGTCGATCTGCTGGACTACTTCTACTGTTCTTCCGCCGATCAGCCCCAGGAGTTGCAAGGGCTTGACCCGAATTCGCGCGTCAGTTCCGAGCGGCAGTATTACCGGGCCTTCTGGCCCCACTCGAGATTCGTCTTTGTTGGCGAAGCGAATTGCACCGTCAATTTGTCACTGACCTGCCGGCTCCCACGAGCCACTACTGAACGCCGCAAGATATCGGTTGCCTTAAACGGAAAGCATGAAGTCGAATTTGATATCGACGCGCAATGGAGTAGTTGGGAAATCAATATTCCGCCGCAGGACATCGTTGATGGTTTGAATGAAGTGATCGTGCGCTGGCCCATACCGGAGTTTTACAGTGATGAGGACCTCAGCGCGGCGACCAGCGATTTATGTCGGCACCGCCTCCCAAACTTTTACCCCATCTTTGGCGAAATACATTCGTTCATTGTCGCGAGCAATGGGCAATTAGCAAAAAACCCTCACGCGCGCGTAGAAGTCGCAATCTCCTCGGCTGTGGCCTGACTCTCACAACCTACTGAAGGAAAATTTAGATGGCTTCGAAACTCGATTGTGTGGTCATCGGGTATAACGAGATCCCCTTTGACCGTTATGAAAGGTTTCTCCGCAACTACGGAGAGAACACTGAAGCCTATCGCGATCTGAAATTCAGTTTCGTGGATCTTGGCGAGAAGAAACTCGACTACGTCGGGCTCATGAACCATGCTCATTCCGCGGCCCGTGGCGGCAACGGTTCCGCCCTCGAAGAGACTTATAAGTCCGGCGACATTCCCAATCTTGCAGCTGCTTATCTGACAGCGTTTCTGCGGCGCCACGGCCTGCGAACGGAATATATCAACCTCTTTCAATACGAGAAACAGCGGCTAATCGACCTCCTGGCAGAAGATCCACAATGCGTGGCGATCACGACGACGTTCTACGTGGTCAACTTGCCAGTTAATGAGATGGTCGAGTTTATCCGCCAGCACAACCGCAAAGTAAAAATTGTCGTGGGTGGACCGCTGATCTCGAATCACCACCGGAATTTCCGCGGGGACGAATTTAAGACGGCCGTCGAAGACATTGGAGCCGATATTTACGTTATCGAAGGACAGGGCGAGCTGACGCTGTCTCAAGTGGTCGCCTGCCTCAAGAACGGCGGTGATCTCAGTTCCGTGCCGAATCTTGCGTATTTTGAAAAAGGCGCGCTCCGTCGCACAAACGTGCTTATCGAAAATAACTCACTGGACGAAAACGTTATCGACTGGGGTGGTTTTCCGGAGCAGGATCTCGGACCAACTATTCAGACGAGAACTGCCCGGAGTTGCGCGTTCAAGTGCTCCTTCTGCAATTATCCGACTCGAGCCGGAGCTTTGAGCCTGGCGAGCATTGAGGCGATCGAGGCGGAACTTGACTCGATGCAGCGGCTGGGAAACGTGGCGAACGCGGTCTTCATCGACGACACCTTTAACGTTCCGTTCCCGCGTTTCAAAGAGATCTGCCGGTTGATGATCCGGAAGAAATACAACCTCAACTGGTTCTCTTACTTTCGCTGTAGCAACTCCGACGAAGAAGCGATCGATTTGATGGCCCGGAGTGGTTGCAAGGGCGTGTTCCTCGGCGTCGAATCCGGCTCCCCTGCCATTCTTACCAACATGAACAAGTCAGCGACAGTCGAAAAATACTCGAAGGGAATCGAGTGGTTGCGGCAGTACGGCATCCTGACGTTTGCGTCGATGATCACCGGTTTTCCGGGTGAGACTGAAGAAACCGTCCAGGAATCGATCGAGTTCATCCGCGAGACGAAACCTGATTACTACCGGTCACAAATGTGGTACTGCGAACCCGGGACACCGATTCAGAACCGACGCGAGGAGTTCAATATCCAGGGTGAAGGTTTTGTTTGGAACCACGCCACGATGGATAGTCTCGATGCCATGGACCATATCGACCGGATGTTTCTGACGGTCAAGGAGTCCATCTGGTTGCCGCAATGGTCGTTCGACTTTTGGATTATTCCTTACCTCATGGGCAAGGGCATAACGCTCGCGCAGTTCAAGCAGTTCATGAACGAAGCGCACAAACTCCTGACCCTGGAGATCGCTTCTCTTCCGGAAGAACAGAAACGTTCGCATCAACGAAAACATCTCGAAAACATGATCGCCGCAGCAAAAGCCTGGCCGCAATCCACCTCGCTCGTGGCAATTGCCTGAATTTCACCTCAGCAACATCATGGAAACACTTACCGTCACCGCTGCGGGAGCCGCTCACTCTCCCGTCAGTTCATACAACGAGTGGGATCTACTTGAAGAAGTGATAGTCGGCGTGGTCGATGGGGCGGCTTTTCCACCTTATCACATCGCTGTCGAAGCACCGCTGCCGCACAATCAACGGCCGGTCTTTCGTGAGAACGCGGGCAAGCCCTTTCCTGCCGAACAGCTCGCACTCGCGAAGCAAGAGCTCGAAGAGTTCGTGCACATTCTTGAAGGGGAAGGTGTGAGAGTGCGGCGGCCGGCGCCTTCAGATCAACTTCAGGAATATGGCGCCCCGGGATGGACCAGCACCGGATTGTACGACGCTATGCCGCGCGACGTGCTGCTGGTAATCGGCGAAGACATTATTGAATGCCCGCTCGCGTGGCGTTCACGCCATTACGGCACCGCGGCCTTCAAACCGCTCCTCAAGGAGTACTTCAAACAGGGTGCGAGATGGAGTTCGGCGCCTGGCCCGGAACTAAAAGACGAACTGTACAACTACGATTGGACCGAACCCGAAGAGAACGAACCGGCGCGTTTCGTTATCACGGAATTCGAACCCACCTTTGATGCGGCTGATTTCGTTCGTTGCGGCCGCGACGTAATCGCGCAGAAAAGCAACGTCACCAATCAATTCGGCATCGAGTGGCTCCGCCGGCATTTGGGCGACACCTACCGGATTCACGTGTTTGAGTTTAACGATTCACACCCGATGCATATCGATGCGACGTTGTTACCGCTGGCGCCCGGCAAGTTGCTGATCAATCGCGAACGCGTCCCGGAAGTCCCGCAGATCTTCAGGGGTTGGGAAGTGTTCGAGGCGCCCAATCCGGTCATCCCGGACGAGCACACCCTCTACATGACGAGCAAGTGGATCAACATGAACATTCTCTCGCTCGACGAACAGCGGGTGATGGTTGAGCGCCAGGATGAACCGATGATAGCCGCGCTCAAAGAGTGGGGCTTCAAGCCGATTCCTTGCAATTTCCGAAACTTCAATACCTTTGGCGGATCTTTCCATTGCGCCACTCTCGACGTCCGCCGTCGTGGGAAACTGGAGTCGTACTTACTCGATGGGGCGGCGTTATGAAGATCTGGAAACACAGTCACCTGGACGTCATAATGCTCGCACTCAGCATTGCGCAGGCTGTCACGACTTTGTTGTTCGCCATCGCCTGGAACGCGGTGCCGGCAATCGTGCGCACAGCAGGGTTCGTGCTCCTCGTTGGGATGACGGTGTACAACATCATTGTCGTCTCACATCTGTTCACTCATGCTCCGTGGTTTCGGTCGCCACTGCTGAATCGACTCGTCTCGATGCTCAATTCGATCAACATCGGGCAGTCTGTTCAAGCGTACGAACTGATGCACGTTCGCAACCATCATCGCTACAACAACGATCAGCAACAAGCAGATGGTAAGACGCAGGATCTGTCTTCGACTTACCGTGATGGTATCGGCGGCGAGCACGTGAGCGCGTTCCGGTATGCATTTGTCGGAGCGATCGAAACGTGCTTGAGCATCGGCCGCGCATTGATGTCGGTAACCAGGTTCTGGCGCGTTGGACCGCGGGAGACCGAACTCCTGCCATTGTTCGCGAAGTCGGCTACGAAGCGCGCATGGGAGTTGCGCCAGGTACAACTCGACCGGCTGGCCCACTGTCTGGCGCTATGCCTGTTCGTCACGATCTCATGGCAATGGGTCCTGCTCTGCTATTTGCCGGCTATCTTCCTGTCGCTCGCTGTTGTCAATGTACAAAACTATTACGAACACTACGGCGCCGCGCCTGCGAATCGCTATGCAAACTCGGTGAGTTACTACGGTTTGTTTTACAACCTGTTGACTTTCAACGACGGCTACCACCAGGAGCACCACCTGCGTCCGCTGGCCCATTGGACGCAAATGCCCAGAGTCAGGCGTGAATATCGCGACAAGCTCGAACGTGTGGAACGCATCATCAGTCCGGTACCCGCCATACTCGGGGCGTTTCATCGCAATCGCGAGTTATTGCACCGGAGCCGTCCGGCCATAGTTCCCGCCGTATCGCAACCAACTTCAAACACGCTCTCGAACGCAGCGGCCGGCCGCTAAACCGATGTTAACAACAACGCGGCGAATAACTGGAACCTCACTAGCGAAAAGCGCATTTCGTGTGCTCGAGACCGCTGGACCGGTTGATGTTTCGACTGTTTTCGAAGTGCTCAGCGGCAAGCTCGCGGCTTATCACGTTCATGGGTTCGTGCCGCTTGATGCGTGCCGGCGTATCGTCGAGAATTTTTGGGCGTCGCCAGCCAGAGTGCCGCGTTATGGCGAAGGTGAAGACGGTGTCGAAGCGTATCTGATCGGCGCGTCGCATTATGGCAAACCGACTATGCAGTACTTGCAAGAGGTTCTCGCGTGCAGACACGACGTCCAGCAGTTGTACGCCGGAGTCGTGAATCCTGTCGCGCAGTTCCGGCACACCGTGAATGCTGCAGGCAGGATTACCGTTCGCGCCGCCAGTCAAAACGAACATCCGGCCGGCGACTCAAAGGCGGTGTATTGGAACAACTTCGGTACTTTCCTGCTCGAACCACACGACGATCTCGCGCAGGTGAAAGATCCGATGCAAGCAAACTTTGAAATCCAGCAAGTGAGCCGGGTGATGGCGGTAAACGTTTACGCGGCCGTGCCGCAGGGCTCCGGACAGCTTCGAGTCTGGAACGTTGAACCGGACGCCGAAACTGTCGAGGAACTCGGGTTGAGCGGCGTTGGCTTTCCGTACCCCGCTGAGTTGTTGGAGGAACATTCTTCACTCACGTTGGCGGTTGAGACCGGTGATCTTTGCGTCATCAACGGCAATCTGGTCCATGCGGTTCTCCGTGGCAATGCTACTTCTCCGAAGAGCCGTTTGTTACTTACGTGCTTCATGGGCCTCAATCAGAACAACGAGTTGATCTGGTGGACATGAGAATTCGGTTAGGAGTGTTGGGCGCGGGTCGTCTTGGGTCGGCCATCGCGAAAACATGGCACGCGCGCGCCCGCCAATCTCCGCTGATTTGGAGTCGAAGCGGGTACTGCGCACACGCGCAAGGACGCGTTGCCGAAGGTCAGTGGGTTACGGATTGGACCAAACTGCTCAAAGCAGAATCGATAGTGATCGCGATCCCGGGACACGCGTTACTGAAGCTGGCAGGTGACAACGAGCAAGCGAGACAGTTTACGGGAAATGTTTTCAGCGCCGCCGCTTCACTCGCTTCGTCGTCACTGCAACAACTGTTTCCTCGCGCAACGATTCTTTGTGTCGCGCCGTTTTTGATCCATGGAGTTAAATCGATTCCGATGCTCGCCTTAAGACCAGCCAGCCTGCCGCTCTCTCGATGGCTGCAAGCAAAAGCGGAACTCGAATGTTTCGGCGATATCGACGTGGTGGAAGATGAGCAGGTGTTTTCGCAGATCGCGTTGCTCGGTGCGTCGTGGCCGGTGGTGGTAGTGAGCGCAGTTCAGGCGGCTGCAAGCGCAGGTCTGCAACGGCTGGAGGACCAATCGGCCAGTCAGGTCGGACGCAGGATCTTCTTGCGGGCGATTCAGTCACTTTTAGCGAACGGCGCCGGCAGTCAGGAGTTGGCAGGTGAGGTAGCTACGCCCGGAGGCATTACTGAGCGCGGCCTCAAAAGTCTCGGCGATGTGACAACCCTGTTCGAGCATGTCTTCCAACAGATGCAAGCACGCGCAGAAGAACTACGCGCTTAAGCCAGGACGCATAGCACGATCTCCTCACATCACGCCTAGGACCTAACATGTCAGAAACAAACGACCTACTCGCACGTCGCAGATCAGAACTCGCGTCTCGTCGCGAAGCGCTGTCAGCACTCAAGCAGAAGGAGCTTGAGCGACTCCTCAACAGATCTGTTGCTGAAGAAACGCCGGCGGGAGTAATTCCCCCGCGTCCGGCGGACGAACCGGCCCCCCTCTCGTTTGCGCAGGAACGGTTGTGGTTTTTGTATCAGTTGGAACCGGAGAGCACCGCTTACAACGTTAGCATCCCTTTGCAGATCACGGGCCGACTGAATCTTATCGCGCTCAGCCACAGTATCAGCGAGGCAGTACGGCGTCACGAGTCACTACGTACCACCTTCGTTGCAATCGATGGAAAGCCGGTTCAGCTTGTCAGCCCCGGGCAAAATCTCGAAGTTCCGCTCGTAGACGTTTCTTCGTTGCCGGAACCGGCACGGCGCGACGCCGTGCGCCGATTGGTTCACCTGGGCAGCGTGCGGCCGTTTGACCTTGCTAAAGGTCCGCTGTTTCAACCGACGCTGATCCGCGTCGCAGAAGAGGAGCACGTGCTGCTCGTGCTGCTGCACCACATCATCATTGACGAGTGGTCGAAACAGCTCCTGGTGCGTGAAGTCGGCGAAATTTACCAGGCCTTCAATCGCGGTGAATCATCGTCGCTGCCGGAGTTGCCGATACAGTACGCAGACTTTGCGCACTGGCATCGCCAATACTTGCGTGGCGAAGTGCTCGAGCAAGAGCTCTCGTATTGGCGCACACAGTTGGACGAGAGCCCTGCGATGCTGAATCTTCCGGTCGATCGTCCGCGGCCGCCGGTGATGACCTACGACGGTGATGCGTTACCCATCGTGGTGCCGGAAGCGCTGGCCGAAAAACTGCGGGAACTGACGCGAGCGGCAGGAACATCGCTGTTCATGACGTTGCTGGCCTCGTTTCAGATGCTGCTCTCGCGGTACACGGGCCAGGATGACATCGTTGTTGCGACACCCGTGACTGGACGGCGCTCGGTAGATACCGAATCACTCATCGGCTTCTTCGTGAATACCGTGCTGGTACGGACGAGGCTCGACGGGAACCCGCGTTTGAAAGAGGTGATCCATCGTGTGCGTGAGGTGGTCCTCGAAGCACAAACGCACGCGGATCTGCCGTTTGAAAAACTGGTCGCGGAACTCCATCCCGAAAGAAGTCTAAGTCATGGACCATTGTTCGAGGTGATGTTCGTTTTCACGAGCAAGCCGCGAACCCTGGTGGAGATGCAGGACATAAGTATCAGCCTCCTCGAGTTGCTCCCGGCTACAGAGAAGTTTGGATTGACGTTTGAGATCTCTGAAGGATTTGAGGGACTGGGCTGCCTACTCAGCTATCGCACAGACCTGTTTGATCGATCGACGATTGAGCGGCTGGGAAGACACTGGCAACGATTGCTGGAAGCAATGACGGCTGATCCGGACCAGCTACTGTCGCACGTTGCGTTGTTAGACGAAGAGGAAAAAGCGCAGGTGCTGACGCAATGGAATGACACTGCGGCCTCCTGGCATGAGTTTTCCTTCCTTAACCTTTTTGAGAAGCAGGTCGAATCTATTCCGGATGCCGCCGCAGTGCAGTTCGGCGAGCAGCAGTTGAGCTACGGCGAACTAAACGCGCGAGCAAATCAACTGGGCCATCATCTGCGGGCTCTCGGCGCCGGCGCCGACACCCGCATTGGCATTTGTCTGGAACCCGGTTTGGAGATGGTGACAGCAGTTCTCGGCGTGTTGAAGTCGGGCGCAGCCTACGTCCCGTTGGATCCTGCGTATCCAGCTGAACGTATCAGCCTGATGCTCCATAACGCTGACTGTTTAGTGTTGCTCACGAACGAAACGTTAGCAGCCACACTGCCCGAAATCGAAGCCAGGGTTCTGTACCTCGACAAAGATTGGCAGCAGATTGCGACGCACAGCAGCAGCGCGCCCGCGGTGAAAATTGATCCGGAGAACCTCGTTAACGTCATCTACACCTCCGGTTCGACGGGCGTTCCCAAAGGCGTCGCCATGACGCACCGCGCGCTCGGCAACCTCGTGTGCTGGCAAATAACGGAATTTCCCGAATCGCGAAGAACACTCCAGTTCGCCAGTTTGAGTTTTGATGTCTCCTTCCAGGAGATCTTCACGACGTGGTGTTCGGGCGGAACCTTGCTCCTGGTCAACAACGAGCAGCGCCACGACGTCAACCGGATGCTCGCATTCCTCACGGCAGAGCAGGTGGAACGCATCGATCTGCCCTTTGTGTATCTGCAACATCTCGCTGAAGCTTCTGAGCAGAGCGGAACCGCGCCCGTAAGTCTTCGTGACGTAATTGCGGCGGGTGAGCAGTTGGAGTGCACCACTCAAATCAAACAGCTAAGCGAGCGGCTGGGCTTTCGGCTCTACAACCACTATGGCCCCTCCGAAACTCACGTCGTAACGCAACATGAGTTGCGCGGAGTGCCACACGAATGGCCCACGCACGCTCCCATTGGAAGACCGATTGCGAACGCGCAGATCTACATCCTCGATTCGAGCCTGCAGCCCACACCGGTCGGGGTAGCGGGAGAACTGCTCATCGGCGGCACGAACCTCTCCCGCGGTTACCTGAATCGTCCGGACTTGACGGCAGAACGATATGTTCCCAATCCCTTCAATGCAGGTTCAGGCGAGCGCCTCTATCGCACAGGTGATCTCGCCCGCTATCTGCCCGAGGGCACGATTGAATTTCTGGGCCGCATCGACTCGCAGGTCAAGATTCGTGGTTTTCGCATCGAGTTAGGTGAGATCGAAGCGACACTGAGACAACATCCAGACGTAGTTCACGCCATCGTTACGCTTCACCAGGACGCGTCGCGACAAAAACGTCTTGTTGCGTACGTCGTCGGAAAAGCAGGAACACCGCCAAATATACACGGCCTGAAGGCGTGGCTTAAAGACCGTTTGCCCGCCTACATGGCGCCGTCCGACTGGATCACCCTCGACGATCTGCCGCGGACGCCGAGCGGAAAGATCAACCGTGCGGCGTTGCCGGCGCCGGAGGTAGAACACGCCGTCGAGAGTTCGACGTTTACGCCTCCACAGACGCTGGTTGAAGAGCTACTGGCGGCGATCTGGCAGCGGGTATTGAATCTCGAACGCGTATCGAGAAACGACAACTTCTTCTGGCTCGGTGGTCACTCGTTGCTGGCTACGCGCATCACCTCTCGCGTTCGCGATGCATTCCACGTCGATTTACCGGTACGTGTTCTGTTCGAATCACCCACGATCGCAGAGTTGGCGACACGCATCGAGCGCTTGATACAAGCGGGTTCTGCGCTGGAAGCGCCGTCCCTACATCGCCAGTCTGCAGATGAACCGCTGGTTCTGTCGCACGCACAGGAGCGCCTGTGGTTCCTGGACCAGCTAACACCGGGCAGCAACGCGTACAACCTGCCCATCGCAATGTATATCAGCGCGGATCTGAACGTATCTGCGCTCGAGCAGGCGCTGTTTGAAGTGGTGCGGCGGCACGAAGTGCTCCGAACCACGATCGAGGTCGCAGCTGGTCAGCCGCGGCCGATAATCGGGCCGCTTAACTCGGTGAAGTTGTCACTGGTTGATTTGCGGTCTCTAAGCCGCGAGCAGCAGGAGGCTCACGCGACGCGCTTAAAAGACGAGGACGCACTGCGGCCATTCAACTTGTCGACCGGACCATTGGTGCGGATGACCCTGCTCCATTTCAGCGCCGATCGGTACTTGTTGTTGACGAACATGCACCACATCGCGAGTGATGGCTGGTCCATGGAAGTGCTGCTACACGAGATGGAGAGCCTCTACAAAAACTTCTCCACTGGCTCACCGTCACCGCTCGCCGAACTCGACGTCCAGTACAGTGATTACGCTGCGTGGCAACGCACACGGCTGCAGGGCGAAGTACTCGAGGCGCAGGTCGACTACTGGAAGCGTGAGTTGGAAGGTGCGCCGACGTTGCTCGATTTGCAACGCGAGCAGGCGCCTGCCGCAATCCGTACCGGACTGGCGGTGAACATTCCGGTCGCGTTCTCACCCGAGGTGTCGCGTGCCTTGCGCGACTTCAGCCGGCGTGAGGGATCGACGTTGTTCATGACGTTGATGGCCGGTTTCCACGTGCTGCTGCGTCGCTACACAAGTCAAAACGACATTCTCATCGGGACGCCAATCGCCGGCCGTAGCCGCGCCGAGCTCGAGCCACTGATCGGATTCTTCGTCAACATGGTCGTGCTCAGGACGAACTTCGACGGCGATCCGAGCTTTGCGGATCTCCTCAAACAGGTGAGGGAAGCGGCCCTCGGCGCCTACTCGCATCAGGATGTTCCGTTTGAACGACTCGTTGAAGAGTTGCAACCGGAACGAGCAATGGGTCGCAATCCGATTTTCCAGGTTGTGTTTGCACTCCAGAACGTCGAACAGCCCACGATGCAAATGGATGGTGTGAGCGCGCCCGTCGGAGCCACGCCGCGCCCAGAAACGAAATTTGATCTCGAGCTATATCTTCAGGACACCGCAAACGGCCTTAAAGGCTCATTTGTGTACAGCGCCGACCTGTTCGAGCCCGCGTTCGTCGAACGAATGGTCCAGCGTTTCCAATACCTGATGGAGAAGGTTGTGACGCAGCCCACGGCAAGGTTGTCTACCCTCTTGCTCCTCCAGGAGAGGGAGTATGAACAAATCGTCGAGGATTGGAACGACACGACAGTCGCGTTGCCCACAGCGTGCATTCATCAACTTTTCGAGCAGCAGGCAGAACAACAGCCGAACGCAATCGCAGTTGAGTCTGAGAATGAGCAGCTTACTTATCGCGAGTTGAACGAACGGGCCAATCGTCTTGCGCGACGGTTGCGACGTGAAGGAGTGGGTCCGGAAGTATTTGTTGGTGTCATGCTGGAACGATCCGTTGATTTGATCGTGGCGTTGCTCGGAATCGCGAAGGCGGGTGGCGTTTACGTGCCGATCAATTTGAATGATCCGGAGAAGCGGATCGAGTTCATTTTGGAAGATGCGGGTGTGACGACGCTGGTGGCCGCGGGCTACGGTGAAGAGACACCAGGAGACCGGGATGTAAGCGTCGTTTATGTTGACCAGTTAATCGAAGAAGCGTGTACGAATCTGGAAACGGATCTCACCTACGATAATCTCGCGTACCTGATGTACACGTCCGGTTCAACCGGAACGCCCAAAGCTGTTGGCATTACGCACCGAAACATCGTTCGGCTCGTGAGAGGCGCAAACTATGCGGACCTAAGCGCAAACCATGTCTTCCTCCAGTTCGCGCCCGTTTCGTTCGATGCCTCAACGTTTGAAATCTGGGGTTGTTTGCTGAACGGCGCCCGGCTCGTCGTGTTTCCGCCACACCTGCCCTCACTCGCCGAACTCACCGATTTCGTCAACCAAAAGCAGGTGACGACGTTGTGGTTGACCGGCGGACTGTTCCACCAGTTGGTCGACAGCGACGCCGGACGGATGAAGACGCTCCAGCAGTTGCTGGCCGGTGGTGAAGCTTTGTCTCCGGCTCACGTCAGCAAGGCGTTGGACCAGATGAACGGGTGCCGTTTGATCAACGGGTATGGACCAACCGAGACGACGACGTTTGCGTGTTGCTACCGTATCACTGCGGATTTCCCCGGACCGTCAGTGCCTATTGGCCGCCCGATTTCCAATACGACGGCTTACGTGCTGAACGCGTTTCAACCTGCCGGCGTCGGTGAACGCGGTGAACTGTTTATTGGCGGTGAGGGACTCGGACGTGGGTATCACAACCGGCCTGACCTCACGGCGGAACGCTTCATGCCGGATCCATATGCGGTTGTTCCGGGGCGCCGGCTCTACCGCACTGGAGATGCCGCACGTTACCTGGACCAGGGACTGATTCGATTCCTCGGGCGCGTGGACAATCAGGTTAAGATTAGCGGCTTCAGAATCGAACCCGGTGAGATCGAAACGGTACTCGCCGACCACCCAGCGGTAGCAACCGCCCTCGTGCTCGCAAGAGAAGGATCCAATGGTGAACGCCGTCTCGTCGCTTACTTTGTAACAAACGGCGGACCAGCCACTAGCGGTGACGAGTTGAAGCGGTACCTTCAGGAGCGACTACCTGGTTTCATGGTGCCGAGCGCGTGGATACGGCTGGATGAACTGCCGCTGACAGCGAATGGCAAAGTCGATCGCGCAGCGTTGCCGGATCCCGATCGAGCTCGGCAGGAATCGAGCTCGGCATTTCAGGCTCCACGAACGCAGACGGAGGAAATCCTCGCCGGCATTTGGACGCGAGTGCTCGGTGTCGAGCAGATCGGGAGGGAAGACGACTTCTTCTCGCTCGGCGGCTATTCCCTGTTGGCTACGAGGATCATCTCTCGCGTGCGAGAAAGTTTTAAGGTGGAGCTGCCAGTGCGCGCCATATTTGAGTGGCCGAGGCTGGAAGACCTTGCGTTACGGATTGAAGAGACAATCCGCGCGGGAAGCACGCTTGTGACGCCGCCATTGGAGCGAGTTGAAACGCTCGAACAGTTGCCGCTGTCTTACGCGCAGCAGCGATTGTGGTTCCTTGACCAGTTAATTCCCAATAACACTGCCTACAACATCCCCGTCGCTTTCCGCGTGCGCGGCCCGATCGACATTCCTGTTCTGGAGCAGAGCCTTAACGAGACAGTGAAGCGTCACGAATCGCTGCGCACAAACTTCGTCAACGTAGACGGCGATCCGATTCAGGTCATTGCTGACAGTCGTGTCCAGGAGCTGCCGATTATCAATCTCCAGGAGTTCGCGCCAGCCGAACGCGAATCTGTGGTCACACAATTCGCTCTCGCTGAAGGTCAGCGTCCGTTCGACCTGACCTCGGATCCACTATTCCGGACCATTCTTTTCCGCCTGGCCGACGACGACCACGTGCTGTTAGTGGTGATGCATCACATCGTTTCCGACGGATGGTCCATCGACGTTCTGCTGCGCGACGTGCCGCGCGTTTACAAAGCGCTTGCTCACGGTGAGCCCGCGGTATTGCCGGAGCTGCCGATTCAGTATGCCGACTACGCGCGATGGCAGCGTAACTGGCTGCAAGGCGACCTCCTCAAGCAAGAACTTTCGTACTGGCGAAATCAGCTGGCGGGCATTCCTCCGGAGTTGAACCTGCCGACTGATCGGCCACGTCCGTCAGCTTTGTCGCTGACGGGAAGCGCGGTCGTGTTCGAGGTGCCGCCGTCCTTGACTGAAAGACTCCGCGCTTTGAGTCGCGCCGAAGGGAGCACGCTCTTCATCACGTTGCTCGCGTCGTTCCAGATGTTGCTCGCCCGTTACACCGGACAAAACGACATTCCGGTGGGAACGCCGATCGCTGGTCGCCGCTGGGTCGAGATAGAAGATTTGATCGGGTTCTTTGTGAACACTCTGGTAATGCGCACAAGGCTGCACGGAAATCCGAGTATCCGCGAGGTGCTGCGCCGCGTGCGCGAAGTGACTCTCGAAGCGCAGACACACCAGGATGTTCCGTTTGAAAAACTGGTGGAAGAACTACAGCCGGAGCGCACGCTCAGCCATGGACCGTTGTTTCAAACGATGTTTGTCTTCCAGAACGATGCGCAGTCCACGCCAGTCGACGAAGAGCTTGGATTCTCCACCTTCGAGCTCAACTATGGAACTGAGAAGAACGATTTGACGCTCCAGGTAGTGGAACAGCAGCACAGGCTGATGGGTTCGCTTGGTTACAGCACGGATCTGTTTGACGAAAGCACGATCAGGCGCATGACGGCCCACCTGCTTCAGGTTCTGGAAGCCGTAGTGACGAATCCTGAACAATCAGTGCAAAAGATCGAGCTGCTGAGTGCCGCCGAGCGCCGGCAGATGCTCATGGAGTGGAACGCGACGGACCAATCGTTGCCGGAGAATGTCTGCGTTCACGAGTTGTTTGACCGGCAGGTTGAACTAACCCCGGATGCCGCTGCGGTGAGTTTTGAGGACCACCAGTTGTCGTACGCGGATCTGCATCGCAGAGCGAACCAATTGGCCCACTACCTGCGCCGAGCAGGAGTTGGGCCGGAAGCTCCGGTCGCTGTGTATCTTGAGCGATCGGTAGACCTGATCGTTGCGTTGCTCGGCGTGCTGAAAGCTGGCGGCGCCTACCTGCCGCTCGAGACGGCACACCCGAAAGGCCGCGTGGGATTTGTACTCAACGATGCACGCGCGGGCGTGATCCTGGCTCACGAACGTACCGCCACAATGCTGCCGGAACACAAAGCGCGAGTAATCTGTCTTGATACCGATTGGCCCATCATCGCGGCGGAATCCGACGAGACGCCCGCGAGCATCATCACCGGCGAGAATTTGGCATACGTGATCTACACCTCAGGATCGACCGGTCGCGCAAGGGGCGTGATGGTCCAGCACCGATCGGTGGTGAACCTGGCCGTCTCATTGCGCAAGCGGGTTTATCCCGCGGATTCGTCGCCACGACGCGTTAGCGTCAATGCGCCGCTGATGTTCGACTCCTCGGTCAAGCAACTGATCCAACTGCTGTACGGACACGAACTCTGCATCATTCCTGAGGAAGTTCGCATAGACGGCGACGCATTAGTCAATTACCTCAAGCTTCAGGAAATCGATGTTCTTGATTGCACGCCGTCGCAATTGCGGTTGATGTTGGCGACGCAAATCTTCGCGAGTTATTCAAAAGCGCCTTCATTGGTGCTCGTCGGTGGCGAAGCGGTTGACGACGAGACCTGGCAACTACTCGCTGGGAGGAAACACACGACCTTCTTCAACGTTTATGGTCCAACAGAGTGCACGGTTGATACGACCGTGCATCGCATCGAGCCGTCCTCAACTGAAGTGCTGATAGGTCGTCCACTCGACCACGTACAGACTTACCTGCTCGACATGAACCATCAGCCAGTGCCACTTGGGGTTGCCGCTGAACTGGTAATTGGTGGCGCCGGCGTAGCCCGCGGTTATTTGTCAGATGCGCATTTGACGGCCGAGAGGTTCGTGCCGGATGCGTTTAGCGGGGAAAGTGGAGCTCGCCTGTATCGATCCGGCGATCGCGCGCGCTATCGACCCGACGGCGAGATCAGCTTCCTGGGTCGGCTTGATAATCAGGTGAAGATTCGTGGACACCGCATCGAGCCGGGGGAAATCGAAGCCGCATTGCGCAGGGACGCGCAGGTCCGTGAAGCCGTCGTCCTCGATAAAGATGAGCGGCCGGGAGACAAACGGTTGGTCGCTTACATCGTCGCCGAGCCACGCGCAAACCTGTCGCTGTCTGGACTACAAAAGAGCCTGAGAGAACAGCTGCCCGACTACATGATGCCGAGTGGTTGGGTGCTGCTTGATGAAATTCCGTTGACGCCTAACGGCAAGGTTGATCGCGCCGCATTGCCGGACGCCGGACGAATGCGACTCGATACGGCGCAGAGCTTTGTTGCTCCGCCGACACTGATCGAGGAAGCGCTCGCCGCGATCTGGCGCGAGGTGTTGAACCTGGACCAGATCGCCACTGATGACAACTTCTTCTGGCTCGGCGGACACTCGCTGGTCGCCACGCGTATCACCTCCCGTATCCGCGAGAGTTTTCACGTCGAACTACCTCTCCGCAGCCTCTTCGAGTCGCCCACTCTCGCCGGCCTGTCTCAACGGATCGAACAGGCGATGCGCTCAGGCGCCAGCATCGCGACGCCGCCACTCAAAGCGCTGCCGGACCACGACCGCATACCGTTGTCGTATGCACAACAGCGCTTGTGGTTCCTGAACCAGTTGATGCCCGGCAGCAATGCTTACAACTTGCCGGCGGAAATGGTTGTCAACGCTCAGATAAACATTGGTGGGCTGCAACAGGCTTTGAGTGAAGTTGTGCGGCGTCACGAAGCGTTGCGCACGACGTTCACCCTCATGGGAAGTGAGCCGGTGCAAACGATCAATCCTCCTGCCGCTATCGAGTTGCCCCTCGTCGACCTGCGCGGGTTAAAGCCTGAGGAGCAGCAACTCGTAGCTGCGCGTTTGAAGGACGAAACTTCTCTGCGGTCATTTGATCTCGCGCGCGGGCCACTGGTCCGGACGCACCTGATCCGCGTGGACGAACAAGAGTCTCTCGTGCTGCTGAATATGCACCACGTCGTGACGGACGGTTGGTCTATGGGTGTGCTGCTGCACGAAATGGAAACTCTGTATCAGTCGTTCGCGCAGGGTTTGCCGTCACCGTTGCCTGAACTCGAAGTGCAGTACGCGGACTATGCGCGGTGGCAACGTGACTGGTTGCAAGGTCAAGTCCTGAAGGAGGAGGTTGCCTTCTGGAAACGGCAACTCGAAGGCGCGCCGACGTTGCTGGAGCTGGAGACAGACCATCCACGCCAAACGACGCGCGCACTCCGCGGCGCACAACAACCAATCATTTTCTCAGACGAAGTCTCCCAGTGGTTGCGAGAGTTTCACCGCCAGGAAGGCGCGACGCTCTTTATGACACTGATGGCCGGATTCCACGCTCTGTTGTGGCGGTATACGGGCCAGACCGACATTCTGGTCGGAACCCCCACCGCAGGCCGCAGCCGCATTGAACTCGAAACGATGATCGGATTCTTCGTCAACATGATTCCGATCCGGACCAGCTTCAGCAAAGTTCCGACGTTCCGAGAACTGGTGACTCAGGTGAGAGACGCTTCACTCGCTGCATACACTCATCAGGATCTGCCCTTCGACAAACTGGTCGAAGAATTACAGCCGCGACGTTCGCCGGGTCGAAACCCGATCTTCCAGGCGATCCTTGCGTTTCAGAATGCCGCGCCGGAATTGTCGCTGGCCAAAGTGAGTTTGCCGGCCGGTGCGCCGGTGAGTGCCGACGTGAAGTTTGATCTCGAGGTCCATCTCCGCGATACGCCACACGGAGTGATGGGCTGGTTCGTCTACAGTCCTGAATTGTTCGAATCGTCTTTCATCTCGCGCATGGTTCATCACTTTGAACAGCTGTTTGAGAAGGCCATGGTCGAACCGGACAGTGAACTGACAACACTGTCGCTGTTGGATGAAACAGAATATCGCCAGGTCGTTGAGGAGTGGAACGACACGGCGGCTCCCGTGCCTGAAGGTTGTATCCACCAGTTCTTCGAACGGGAGGTTCACCAACGCCCGGATGTGATCGCGCTCGAGTTTCAGGATGAACAAATTACTTATCGCGAACTGAGCGAACGCGCTAATCGCCTCGCGCGACGACTGCGACGTGAAGGGGTAGGTCCGGAAGGGTTTGTCGGCGTGATGGTGCCGCGATCGGTAGATTTGATTGTAGCGCTACTCGGCATCGCGAAAGCGGGGGGCACTTACGTCCCGATTAATCTGAGTGATCCGGAGAAACGGACTGCGTTCATTTTGGAAGATGCGGGCGTAAGGACGCTGGTTACGACAACGGCCAACGCTACTGCCTTAGGAGAAAACAACTTCACGCTGGTGAAGGTTGATCAGTTAATCGAAGAGTCCTCTAGCGATCTCGAAACCAATTTCAACCCGGATAGTCTCGCCTACTTGATGTACACCTCCGGATCAACGGGAACCCCGAAAGGTGTGGGCATCACTCATCGGAATATCGTCGGCTTCGTCAAGGCTGCCAATTACGCAAAACTGGATGCAGAAGAGATCTTCCTGCACCTCGCCCCGATCTCTTTCGATGCTTCCACGTTTGAGATTTGGAGTGCTCTTTTGAACGGCGCGCGGCTGGTGGTCTACCCGCCTGGTTTGCCGTCGCTAAGTGAGTTGGGAGAGCTCGTGGCCCGCACGCAGGTCACGACGTTGTTCCTGACCACCGGACTGTTTCACCAGTTTGTCGATACGAACGTGACCACCATCGGCGCGGTGAGGCAACTACTTACCGGTGGCGACGCGTTGTCTCCCACACTGCTGCAAAAGGGACTCGAGCAGATCGAAAACGTTTCGATCGTGAACTGCTATGGACCGACTGAGTCAACAGTGATGGCGTCCACTTACCGCGTTGAAAGAAATCGGCCGGCGACTTCGGTGCCAATCGGGCGGCCTATTTCAAACACGCGGCTGTACGTTCTCAACGCCATGCAACCGACGGGCATTGGTGAACGCGGTGAACTGTTTATAGGCGGCCACGGTCTCGGACGCGGATATCACCACCGGCCGGATCTCACCGCTGAGCGTTTCGTGCCCAATCCGTTCGGTCCACAACCTGGTGGCCGGCTCTATCGCACGGGTGATGCTGCGCGCTACTTGAAGGACGGTCTCATTCAGTTTCTCGGCCGCGTTGACGATCAGGTGAAGATAAGTGGTTATCGCATCGAGCCGCAGGAGATTGAGGCAGTGCTCTCGACGCATCCGGCCCTGCGAGCGGCCGTGGTCGTTGCGCGAGAAGAAACAGCCGGTCAGAAATTCCTGGTGGCGTACTTTGTAGCCGAGTCTGAAACTGCGCCCGGTAGCGACGAGTTGCGCAACTATCTCAAGGAGCGGTTGCCGGAGTACATGGTACCGTCGGTGTACGTGCCGCTGGAAGCTCTGCCGCTGACGACCCACGGCAAGGTGGACCGCGCAGCATTGCCTGCGCCACAGGTTTCGCTCAGCCGCACCTCCAGAGAGTACGTGGCGCCCCAAAACGATCTGCAACAGCAGCTGGTCGATATTTGGGAAGAGCTCTTCAAGTTGCACCCGATTGGCATTACAGACAACTTCTTCGAACTGGGTGGCCATTCGTTGCAGATGATCATGCTTGTCGGACGTGTCGAGGAACGCCTGGGCAAGCGAGTGGCGATGGCCGAGTTGTTCGCTGATCCGACGGTCGAACATCTCGCGGGATTGATCGGACACGGCAGAGAAGCTCTTTTTCAGTCACTGATCGTGCCGCTGCGTCCGGAAGGAACGCGGCCACCTTTCTTTGGACCACACGCTAGTGGCGGGAACGTCTGGTGCTACAAGGAGCTGGTGCAATATATCGGGAATGATCAGCCATTCTTCGGCGTACAGCCGCGCGAACCAGAGAACGGGTTGGCGGTCTATCACACCGACGTCGAGTCGATGGCCACGGAGTACGTTCAAGCGATACGCGAGTTTCATCCTGACGGACCGTACTGGTTGGCCGGTTGGTCCATGGGTGGGCTCATCGCTTACGAGATGGCGCGGCAACTCCAGGAGCAGGGTCAGGAAGTTGCAATGGTGGCTCTTTTCGATGCGGCGGTGCCGGAGGCTGAGGATCGCGACTACCACTGGGCAAGCCTGCTGTCGATCTTTGCCTTCGATTTGGGACTCACAGAGGAGAACTTCAAGCGCTCACCGTCCGCGACTCCGTTGCCGCAGATGGCCCAACTTCGCCAGCTGTGGGTGGAAGCGAGACGCGCCGGGGTGGTGCCGACGGAGATTACACTCGTCGAATTTCGCAAAGTGTTCGACACCTTCAAGATCTACGCGAATACGATGCGCCGCTATAAGCCCGGACCCTTTCAGGGCCGGATCACACTCTTCTGCCCGGCAAACGAAGTTGAGCAGATAACGTTCATTAAAGACGATCCCAAACACGTCGGAGAGAAGCTAGCCACGTTCGATCCCTTGAAAGGTTGGGGCGGCCTCGCGACGGAAGGTGTGGATGTCCATCACGTGCCCGGCAATCACTTTTCGATGCTGCGCGAGCCAAATGTTCAGGTGCTGGGCGAGCAGCTCCTTCAATGCATTGAAGAAACCAACGCGCGGCGCAATGGCCCAACCCAGTAGACCAATGGAATGCAAGTGATGAGAAATCTACTCAAACTCCTGGCGGTCATCGGCAAGTGGTCGAAGGGCATTCGCCACTCGCGGACGCTGATTGCGCTCGCGGTAATGACGAGTTTCCTGGCCGGCGTCGGCTACACGATGCTCATCGCGCTCATCAAGCGAGCTTTGGGCGGTGACGTCAGCTCACAATCGAGCGCCGTTTGGTCGTTTGCCTTCTTCTGTCTCGCGATTCCACTTTGCGGATTCGCTTCCCAGATCCTGTTGCTCTATCTCACGTCGAGGGCGTCGTATGAATTGCGCATTCAACTCTCGCGACAAATTCTGGCGGCGCCACTGCGGCAACTGGAAAAACTCGGGGCCCATCGGCTGCTTGCGACAGTTACGCAGGATATCGGCAGTGTGATCGAACTGGTGACGGTTCTGCCGCAGATGCTGACGCAACTCGCGATGATGGCAGGCTGCGTGGTCTATCTTGGATGGCTGTCGTGGAAACTCCTGCTGATCATGCTCGGCTACCTGGCCATCGGTTTACTTACTCATCAATTACCGTTGATGCGCGCTTTTCGCTACTTCCGAGTGATGCGCGAACAGTGGGACGCGATGTACAAGGCGTTTCACGGCGTGATCGTTGGCACGAAGGAGCTGAAGTTGAATCGGCGACGCCGGGACGCGTTCTTTTCCGAACAGCTCGACCCTGCCGCAGCCGGTCTGCGCGACAATGGATTCAAGGGAAACGCCATCGCGATGGCCGTCTCGAATTGGGGACAAATACTTTTCTTCATCTTCATCGGAGTACTCTTGTTCGTCACGCCGCTGCTTATCAGTATCGAGCCGCAGGTGATGATCGGTTACACGCTGGCGGTCCTGTTTATGATCACGCCGCTGACCATGTTCCTGAATCAGATACCAGCGTTGGAGCGCGCCTACCTGGCGGCGGAACGGATTGAGGAACTGGGCTTTTCACTCAGCGCCACAAAAGGCGAAAGTTTCGCGTTGAGCTCGACGTCTGATACGAACTGGCAACGACTGGATCTCGTCAATGTCACGCATTCGTACCGGCAGGACGGTGGCAACACTGAGTTCCAGCTCGGGCCGATCAATTTGACGTTGACAGCGGGCGAGTTGATCTTCCTGATCGGTGGTAATGGCAGCGGGAAGACCACCCTCGTCAAGTTGCTGATGGGCTTGTATGAACCTGAATCCGGAGAGATTCGCGTCGATAACAAGGTAGTGACGATGGCCGATCGCGACGATTACCGGCAACAGTTCTCAGCGGTGTTTTACGACTTCTATTTATTCGAACGCCTCTTTGGCATTGAAGCGAAGGACATTGATGGCGAGAGTCAAAAATATCTCGACCTGCTGCAACTCAGTCACAAGCTGACGGTCAAAAACGGAAACCTCTCAACTATCGACCTGTCGCAAGGTCAACGAAAGCGCGTTGCTCTTTTAAATGCCTATTTGGAAGATCGCCCGATTTACATCTTTGATGAGTGGGCTGCGGATCAGGACCCGCAATTCAAACGAATTTTCTACTACGAGCTGGTGCCGGAACTAAAGAGCCGTGGAAAGACCGTCATTGTTATCTCTCATGACGATCGCTATTACGGTTTAGCCGATCGCCTGATCAAACTCGAGTCAGGGCGGGTCGAATACGATCAATCCGTCACTCGCGACGAACCGCTGATCACGACCGCTGCTGCGCCCGTGATGTAAAGGGAAATAGGGCTGTCCGTGTTATTATCCTCAGCCACAATCCTTACTGGAGGTATCAAATACGATGTTTGCTGATCTGGCGCAGGACATCCGATACGCCTTCCGCTCACTACTCAAAAATCCGGTTTTCTCAATCGTAGCGGCTTTCACTATTGCTTTGGGCATCGGTGCCAACGTCGTTGTGTTCACGCTCGTCGAACGTATCCTTTTGAATCCGCTGCCGTTCAGAGATCCGGATCGCATCGTGCGGATGATCCACGCATACCCCGAGAAAGGCCTGAGCACCTGGGGCGTTTCACAGGCCATGTTTGCAGCACATCGCAGTGGTCATCATTCGTTCGACGCGCTCGCCATCTATCAGAACACCGGAACAATCTTAACGGGCTCTGGAAGTGCGGAATTTGTTCAGGCTAGCAGGGTGACAGCGGACTTCTTTAACGTGTTTGGCGTGAATGCCGAACGTGGCCGCACCTTTGCGCCTGATGAAGAAACCTCCGGTAAGGAAAACGTTGCGGTCTTGAGTCACACTCTGTGGCTTAGCCGTTTCGGCGGCGATCCTCAGATCGTCGGAAAGCAGATTACGTTGAGCGACGTTCCCGTTCAGGTGATTGGCGTGATGCCCGCCAGTTTTCAGTTTCCGTCGCCTGAAATTCAGTTGTGGACACCACTGGTGCTTAACCCTCAGGCCTATACACCGTTCACGATGATCGCTGTCGGCAAACTCAAGCAAGGGCTTGCGGTGGAAGCGGCTACTGCCGATACCACATCTGTTCTGTTGCACGCCGCTACTGAGAACCCCAAGTTGATCAGAAGCGAGAGTCCACCTCCTCCAGGCGCAGGATTGAAGACGATTGTGACGCCACTCAAAGAACACATGGTCGGCAATGTCAGAAACCGCCTGCTCATAGCTCAGGTGGCCGTTGGTTTTGTTCTACTAATTGCCTGCGCGAACGTTGCGAACCTGCTGTTAAGTCGCGCCACGCGACGCACCTCCGAGATCTCATTACGACTCGCTTTGGGCGCGTCGCCCGGACGGATCATTCGACAACTCCTGACTGAGAGTGTGGTTCTGGCAATCGTCGGCGCCGCCGCGGGAGTCTTATTCGCCTATTTCTGTTTGCGCGCACTCACGCAGATCTATGCGGAAGGAATTCCGCGTATCCAAGAGGCGACGATTGGTGGAGTTGTGCTGGTAGTTACCGTGGCGGCGACACTGGCTACTGGTCTACTGTTCGGACTCATTCCCGCTTTTAGAGCTTATTGGCTGGGAGTGAAAGGTGGAATGACGGAAGGACAAAAGGGGAGCGCCAGCCAGGGAAGCCGCCGGCTGAATTCATCGCTGGTTGTCGTGCAGTTGGCCTTGTCGCTGGTGTTGCTGATCGGCGCCGGCTTAGTTCTTAAGAGTTTCCAGAACCTGATGCGGGTCGAACCTGGATTTGACGCGGACAAGCTGCTGACCATGGTTATTCCGGTGTCAAAAAAGAAAGGCAGCCCGGAACAACAGCTGGCGTTCTACAAGGCGTTAATTGACGATCTGCGCACCGTTCCGGGTGTAAACAACGCGGCTTTCGCATCGAACGTACCGTTCAGCGGCAGGCAAGCTGTCAATGGTCACTTCGTTGAAGGTGTCGAATATCCCGGAGGTGTCGTACCCCAGGCCGAGAATAAAGTCGTCAGTCCCGGCTACTTCAAAACGATGGGCATAACACTGCTTCATGGCCGCGACTTTGATGAATCAGACATCTTTAACGATCCCGCAACAGACGCCGGACGTCTCGTTGCAATCGTCGATCGGAACGTGGCCCAAACCTACTGGCCAGGCGGTAACCCGCTCGGTAAACGAATTCAACCGTCGGGTGAGGAAACGTGGTTCACGATCATCGGAGTGGTGGAAACCGTCAAAGAACAAAATCTCGCGACTGATGCGCTGCCACACCTTTACTTCACCGCAAATCAATTTGGTTTCGCTTTTGGGCAGACTCGCGATCAGAATCGGATGAACGTGATCGTGAATAGTGATAATCCAAGCGGCATTGCTCCGGCGATTCGCGAACGAGTGCGGGCACTCGACCCTGATGCGCCCGTTTACGGCGTCATTACAATGACCGAGAACATACTGAAACGCATGGGCGCGCTTCGTCTGATCAATTTTCTGTTAAGTGTCTTTAGCGTCATCGCACTCTTGCTCGCGGCGATTGGAACGTATGGTGTGATGTCAGTTTCCGTTAACAGCCGCGCGCCTGAGTTCGCTATTCGACAGGCACTCGGAGCCGAGCCACGCCGGCTACTCCTCTCCGTTTTGAAGCAAGGTCTGGTGCTCGGCGCAATCGGTATCGGTTTCGGCTTGGTCGGATCGTGGGGCATTACTCGCGCAATTTCAAGCCAGTTGTTTGGCGTGAGTACTACGGATCCGATTGTGTTCGCGCTCACTTCAGCGATTCTGGTCTTCGTGGCTTTGCTCGCTTCGTTCCTGCCGGCGCGCCGGGCGGCGCGAATGGATCCGGCGGCAGTATTGCGGGAATCATGATCATGACGGCGTCATCCCTACCATGACGCCGTCTCGCAGCTCACTAAATCTCAACTAAAACTTTTTCGCTTCGAAGATCCCACGGAGAGAAGGGAATCGTGTATGAACGTACTCGGACTCAGCTTCAGCGATCATGAGGCTTCGGCCGCGCTGGTGATGGACGGAAAACTCAAATCCGCGATCGCCCGCGAACGTGTGACGCGTATCAAGCGCGACGGCATCAGGTGGGGCGGCTGCCGTCTTGATCTCACGCCTGCGATTCAGTATTGCCTCGACGCAAACCGGTTGACGCTCGACGATATCGGTCTGATCGTTTGGAGTCATACCGATCACGCTCCGGCGGACGAGGTCTATAAAACGTTAATGACCGAAGGTGGACTTGATCTCTGTACCCGTCCCCTCCTGCCGGTTCCCCATCACTTCGCCCACGCGTGCGGCGCTTATTACTCGTCGCCCTTCAAAGGCGAAGCCGCAGTGCTGATCGTTGACGGCGCGGGTGGACCATTCGGCGCGATGATGGAGAACTGCACGGGTCCCGAGCCCGAGAAGATCGCCGCCGGCTCGGTAGCAGTCCAGAATCTTTCGCCTTTTGAAGGCGACGGCTCGCGCGAGCTCGAAAGCTTCTATCGCTTCAACGACAAGGGCGGCGAAGTTCTGAGAAAGGTTATCGGACACTGGTGCGGTATTGGCGCTGTGTACGGTCACGCGTCGAAGTTGATCTTCGGCGATTACCTGGATGCCGGAAAGACGATGGGACTCGCGCCGTACGGGCGTCCGCATCCGACTAAGATATTTTTCGAGGAGACTGGTCCGGAAGACATGCGCGTCTTCACTCGTTCCGTTTCGCAGGAACGTTCCGCGCTCGAGAGCCGCATCGATCGCTGGCGCCAGAACACGCGTTCTTCCAACTACAAGAGCGCCCTGTTGACTGATTTTACCGCCAGTTTACAGTGGGAAACTGAAGAAGCGCTTCTCGAACACGCGCGCTGGATCCAAAAGCAGACTGGTTTGAAGCGACTGTGTTTCTCCGGCGGGGTGGCGCTGAACTGTGTCGCGAACACGCGTTTGGCTGAAGAGACAGACTTCGAAGAGATCTTTGTGCCGCCATGTCCGGGAGACGACGGTATTTCCGTCGGTTGTGCTCTCTACGGCGCCTCACTCAACGGCGGCGTCGAGCCGGTGACGAATCCCGCTTATCTCGGTCGCGATTATTCTCACGAGCCGCAAACGATCGAAGAATCAGGTTTGAAGAGGTGTTTTGAGAAGCAGGACATCTACGAGACGGTGGCCCAGGAGCTCGCGAGTGGCGCTGTCGTTGCGTGGTACGAGGGCGGCGCCGAACTGGGACCGCGGGCACTGGGCCATCGCAGTTTTCTCGCGGATCCACGTCGAACGGATCTGCGCGACAGGCTCAATGCCGAGATAAAACGACGCGAGTCGTTCAGGCCCTTTGCGCCGGTCGTGTTGCGTGATGCAGTGTCCGAATACTTCGTAGAGTCGAATCCAAGTTACTTCATGTCGTTCGTAGCGGATGTTCGCAAGGACAAACGTGACATCATTCCGGGTGTAACTCACGTGGACGGCTCGGCGCGTTACCAGGTGCTGCGCGAGCAGGACAATGCCTCGCTCTTCAAGTTGATTCAGGCGTTCGCCAAAATCACCGGCATTCCGATGCTCTTGAATACCTCATTCAATCGCGCCGGAGAGCCGTTGGTTGAAACTCCCGTTGACGCTGCGCGCTGCGTGGTTGCGTCGACCGCGGACTACCTCGTCGTAAACCATATTCCTTACCGCAACGCCGCGACCGGCGGCCTGTGGCATTCAACAAACGCGCATGCCAAAGCGCACTGATATACACAAAATACTGATCATCGGTTCTGGTCCAATCGTTATCGGACAGGCCTGTGAGTTTGACTACTCCGGCACTCAAGCGTGCAAAGCTCTGAGGCAGGAGGGGTACCGCACGATCCTCGTCAACTCCAATCCTGCGACGATCATGACGGACCCGGACACGGCGGACGTCACTTACATCGAGCCGCTGACCGTTCAGACCGTGTCAGCGATCATTCGGCGCGAGCGTCCTGACGCGTTGCTGCCGACGGTTGGTGGTCAAACCGCGCTGAACCTCGCCATCGCGCTTACCGATTCATCTGTGCTCGCCGAGTACAACGTCGAACTCATCGGCGCGCGGCGCGAAGCGATTCGCATCGCTGAGGACCGGATGTTGTTCAAACAGGCGATGGACGAAGCGGGACTGCCGATGCCTCGCGGCGGTTTTGTTAACTGCTGGGAAGACGCGAAACCGTTAGTGGAAGTGACCGGCTATCCCGCGATCATTCGACCTTCGTTCACACTCGGCGGCACTGGCGGCGGCATTGCTTACAACCCGGAAGAGTTTGAAGAGATCGTGCGGCGCGGCCTCGCGGCGTCGCCGATTCACGAAGTGTTGATCGAGGAGTCGATCCTGGGTTGGAAAGAGTTTGAGCTCGAGGTGATGCGCGACCTCGCGGATAACGTCGTCATCATCTGCTCTATCGAGAACTTCGATCCGATGGGTGTGCACACAGGCGACTCGATCACCGTCGCGCCCGCGCAAACGCTGAGCGACTTCGAATACCAGCGTCTGCGTGACATGGCGATCACGTGCATGCGCAAAGTCGGCGTGGAAACCGGTGGTTCAAATATCCAGTTTGCCGTTAATCCTGAAAACGGCGACGTCAAGATCATCGAGATGAACCCGCGCGTCTCGCGTTCGTCAGCGTTAGCGTCGAAAGCGACCGGATTTCCGATTGCGAAGATCGCCGCGAAGCTCGCGGTCGGCTACACGCTCGATGAGATTCCGAACGACATCACGTTGAAGACACCGGCTTCGTTCGAGCCGACGATCGATTACGTCGTCGCCAAGATTCCCAAGTGGAACTTCGAGAAGTTTGCGGAAGCAAAGGACGAGCTCGGAACGCAGATGAAATCGGTTGGCGAGGTAATGGCGATCGGGCGCACGTTCAAGGAAGCGCTGTTCAAAGGATTGCGTTCGCTCGAGTCCGTCAATCCGCTGCGGCTCGAAGACGTGCCGCTCAACGAACTGGAACGAAAACTCGCGCGGCCCAACTCGCATCGCTTCTCCTACGTCAGTTACGCGATCGACAAGGGAATGCCGCATTCCGAGATCTATCGGCTGTCGCGTATCGATCCATGGTTTTTGGACCAACTCTCCGCCGTGATGGAAACGCAGCAGGAGGTCGAAGGACGCGAACTCGAAGAGATCTCCGCGTCAACCCTTGCGTCCTTCAAAGAGACGGGCCTTTCGGATCGCCGCCTCGCTTATCTCACCGGACGCAGGGAAGACGAAGTGCGAGCTTATCGCAAGAGTCTCGGCATCGAGCCGGTTTACAAACGAGTGGACACGTGCGGCGCTGAGTTTGAGTCGTTCACGCCGTATCTTTACTCGACTTATGAAACCGAAGACGAGGCAGCGCCGACCGATAGACGCAAGATCATGATTCTCGGCTCGGGCCCAAATCGGATCGGACAGGGAATCGAGTTTGACTATTGCTGTTGCCATGCCGCCTTTGCACTCCGTGAAGCGGGTTTCGAAACGATCATGGTCAACTGCAACCCCGAAACGGTTTCGACTGACTACGACACGTCAGACCGGCTCTACTTTGAACCACTCACGTTCGAAGACGTGATGAATATCGTGGACGTCGAGAAACCCGAGGGTGTAATTGTGCAGTTTGGCGGGCAGACGCCGCTCAATCTCGCGATGCCGCTTCATCGTGCGGGCGTGCCGATCATCGGTACTTCGCCTGATTCAATCGATCTCGCGGAAGACCGCGAACGATTCGGCGCGTTGCTCAACAGGCTGGGGATCCCGCAGCCGGAGAACGGCATGGCGATGACCGGGGCTGAAGCGAGAACAGTCGCCAGACGTCTCGGTTATCCGGTGCTGGTGCGACCAAGTTACGTGCTCGGCGGCCGCGCGATGGCGATCGTTTACGACGAAGAGAGCCTGGACCATTACGTCCGCGCTGCCTTGGGAATCGCTCCCGATCGTCCGGTGCTGATCGATAAGTTTCTCGAGCAGGCGGTGGAGTTTGACGTCGACGTGCTGGCCGATGAGAGCGACTGCGTCATTGCCGGCATTCAGGAACACATCGAGGAAGCGGGCATTCACTCGGGCGATTCGTCATGCGTGCTGCCTGCCGTACGCACCGAACCGGAACACGTCGAGACGATGCGTTTGTACACGCGCAAAATGGCTCGCGCGCTCGGCGTGCGTGGTCTGATGAACGTGCAGTTTGCGATCAAGGACCATCGCGTTTACGTGCTCGAAGTAAACCCGCGCGCTTCACGAACAGTTCCCTTCGTTTCGAAAGCGACTGGTGTTCCGCTCGCGCGTATTGCGTCGCTTGTTATGGCCGGTGCGAGTTTGAAGAAGTTCAACCTCCCTGACGAACTGACAGTGTCGCGGTTCTTCGTCAAGTCACCGGTGTTTCCGTTCGGAAAGTTTCCGGAAGTCGATCCCGTTCTCGGACCGGAGATGCACTCGACCGGAGAAGTGATGGGAATCGGTGATACGTTTGGCGAAGCCTACGGCAAAGCGATGACTGCCGCGGGTCTGACGCTTCCAACGAGCGGCACTGCTTTCATCAGTGTGAATCACGCCGACAAAGGTCAGGCAGTGTTGCTCGCTCGCCGTCTCGTTCGACTGGGATTCAAGTTGAGGGCAACTGTGGGCACGGCCGCGCGGTTGCGCGAGGTCGGACTCGAAGTTGAAGAAGTATTCAAGGTTAATGAGGGTCGTCCCAATATCGTGGACCACATCAAGCAGTGTGAAGTCGCGTTGATCATAAACACGCCGCTGGGTCGCGTTTCGCATCGTGACGAACAAGAGATTCGTCAGGCCGCGCTCCAGTACAACATTCCCTGTGTCACAACCATAACGGGCGCGCGCGCAATAGTTGAGGCAATCGGCGCCCAAAACAACAACCAAACCACCGTGCATTCACTACAAGAACTGCACGCACCGCGTAGTCTCGCTGCTGCTTAACCCGTCCGGCTTTTCGTTGTCAAAACTCCTCCCGGTCCAGCAATAATAAAGGAGCACCCTCATGGATCTCGTGAATATCGGCAGACCTCGGTACGTCAACAAGCTTGACCAGGTTAAAGGGTTGAGCGAACAAGAGAGGCAGCAGCTCCAACCCGTAGCTGAGAAATTCGCCTTCCGCACTAATGACTATTATCAATCCTTAATCGACTGGAACGATCCGGATGATCCGATTCGACGAATCGTGATGCCCGACGTGCAGGAGATGGAAGAGTTTGGCGAGTTAGATGCTTCGGACGAGCATTCTTACACCCGCGTCAAAGGTCTTGAACACAAGTACGGCGACACTGCGCTGCTGCTGGTGAACAACGTCTGTGGCGCTTACTGTCGTTTCTGTTTTCGCAAACGACTTTTCACCGACGACAACGACGAGGTCACCAGCGACATCACGGACGCCGTCGAATACATTCGGCAGCATCCGGAAATCAACAACGTACTGCTGTCGGGCGGCGATCCGATGATCATGTCTACGGCAAAACTGGGCCGCATTATTCAACAGCTCAGGGACATCGATCACGTACGCATTATCCGCATCGGCACGAAGATGACCGCTTTCGATCCTTATCGCATTCTCAACGACCCCTCACTCCTGGAAATGTTGAGTCAGTACAGTCTGCCGGATCGCAAGATCTTCGTGATGGCCCACTTCAACCACCCGCGCGAGTTAACGGAACCCGCACTCAAGGGCTTGCAGCTATTGCAAAAGGCGGGTGCGATCACGGTTAACCAGTCGCCGCTGATCCGCGGCGTTAACGACAAACCGGAGATCATCGCCGAGCTGTTCGGCCGGCTCTCGTTCAACGGCGTCGTGCCTTACTACCTCTTCATCTGCCGTCCCACCTTGGGCAATGAACCGTACATGGTGCCGGTCGAAAAAGCGTTCGAGATTTTTGAAGAAGCGCGGCGCCGGCTGGCGGGGCTCGCAAAGAACGCGAGACTCTGCATGTCGCATCGCACCGGCAAAGTCGAGGTACTAGGAAAGTTGGATGGAAAAATTGTGTTTCGTTATCACCGCGCGCCAGACCCGGTCGATTGCGGCCGCGTGATGATATTTGACAGTGATCCCGCGGCCGCCTGGCTCGACGACTACCTGAAGCCGGAAAGTGTTAGCTACAGGGTCAAAACGCAGGCTCAAACCGTATCTGCTTGAGGCAACAGAGATGGCCACCAATCGCGACTTGTTCAACCTGATGGGAGCTATATCGCAGCCCGCGGTGGATGCGGCCAATCGGGAGTTTTACGGAAAGATCACCTATCCGTGGCCGCAGATGACATATCCGACCTACGCCGATCCTCACTGCGGGACTGTCTTTCTGAACCAGGAGCTGGGCGATTTTACACACGCACGGATACAGCCGCGTCCGCGGATCTGGGTTGCGGGTTGTGGCTCCAATCAGGCGACGCTCACCGCGCTGAGGTTTCCTGGATCCGAAATAATAGCGACGGATATTTCGGCTCCTTCGCTTGCGGTTTGCGAAACGAACCTCGCTCAAGTGGACGCGCAGAACGTGACGGTGAAAGAGCAAAGCATCAACGAAGCAGATTATCAAGAGGAGTTTGATTACATCATTTGTACCGGCGTGATTCATCACAACGCCGATCCGGCGATTCCTCTGGTGCGTCTCGCAGCAGCCCTGAAACGTAACGGCGTTCTGGAACTGGCCGTT
Source organism: Acidobacteriota bacterium (assembly GCA_020199835.1). GTDB lineage: Bacteria > Acidobacteriota > Blastocatellia > Pyrinomonadales > Pyrinomonadaceae > PSRF01. The sequence goes on from JAIVJV010000001.1 coordinate 237,049, forward strand.
TACAACTACTATCACCGGATACTCACGACCGCTTATCAAAAAGCGATGCGTTATCTGTTTATGGAAGATCCGGAGATCGATCTGGACCAGCAGTTGGAAGTTACCAGAGACCTGATGGAGACATTCCCTGTCGAAAACACGATGAGCTTTTACCTGAAACAGGAGAAGCACCAATCACGCGAGTACCTCGCCGACTCTTTCCTGCAACCGGTGGAACACAGCTACACCGTCGAATCTCTCGTGGCACTGCTGCACACGGCAGGCCTGGAGATAATTCTTCCATGTGTGTACGTGTTTGATAAGTCAGGGAGAATGAACTGGCACCTGGAGTTTGCTAACGAAGTAGCTGCGCGTCATTACGAGAACCTGCCGGACGTTGCGCGTTGGCAAATTAGTAACCTTCTGATGGTTGAACGTTCCCCGAGTCTTGTCTTCTACGTCCAACGAAAGAATTCGAGTATTCGCAGAAAGTCGGAGCGAGAAGTTTGCGAGGAATTTCTGAATACGAGATTTGCAAGATATAGCACGGTCATAAAGAACTACGTTGGTGGCAATGGTAATTATCAGTTTAGTGCGACGCCTATTCCACACCCGAGTCCTCGTGTGCCGGTAGACCAAACGGCCCGCAGTATCTTCAAAGAGGTCAGTCACGACAAAACTATTCGCGAAGTGCTGGAAACCCTTGACCTCAAGCCAACTTTCGCATTGGTCAACAACGCCCGCATCCAACTGACCACGCCACACTTTCCATATCTCAAGGCAGTGCAGCGAACCTGATCGTAAGACTGCACAAAGGAGTAGTAATGAATCAGTCGACCTTTACCAACAAGCAGCAACTGGAGTGTCTGATCCTCGGACATTACGACCTGGGGTTTGATTTTCACGAGAACCTCCAGCGATCGCGGGGCCTCACATCGGGCGAGTATCGCAACCTCCGAATGGATTTCATCACCCTCGATGGTCAGAAGATGCCGTATCTAAACGTGCTCAACCACCTTAGCGATCAGCGGCTGCACTGGACCGAGATGACGCAGGTCGCGCCTGTGTACCTGGCCAGCTTTCTTTCTGGTCTGGGCATCGACGCCGACTTCTCGAGCTTTTTCTATTCGCAAAGAGACGAGTTGAACGAGCTCCTGAGCCGCCGGCCAAAGGTCGTGGCGTTGACGACTACTCTTTACCTCACGCCGCTCGTGGCGAAGGAGGTGGTGAAGTTCGTCCGCGAGAAGAGTCCCGATTCGTTCATCGTCGTGGGTGGACCGTTGATCGACAATCTCGCCTATCATCTCGAGGAAGCAGACTTCCGAATCATTCTCGAAGACATTGGCAGCGACGCCTATGTCCAGCAAAAACAAGGTGAGCAAACGCTGGCCAACATGTTGCTCAGACTGAGAGAAAGCAACGATCTGAGCAAAGTCAGAAACTGCTACATCAAGTGGAATGGACAGTTTGTTTTCACCGGCGCTGAAGCAGAGTTTTCGTTAGCGCCGATCAACTGGGACAACTACACCACGAAGAATCTCGGTTCGACCCTGCAAACACGAACGGCTTTGAGCTGCCCGTTCCGTTGCACGTTCTGCGACTATCCGGTGCGCGCAGGGAAGTGGGTGCCACAGGAGATCACGTCGGTCGAACACGAGCTGCGGCAGATCCAGGAACGATCCAACGTAAGGAACCTTGTATTCATCGACGACACGTTCAACGTGCCCGCAGATCGCTTCAAAGAGATCCTGCGCATGATGATCCGCAATCAGTTCACCTTCCGTTGGTACTCCTACCTGCGCTGCAACATCATGGACGAAGAACTCTGCGATCTGATGGCGCGCAGCAACTGCGGCGGCGTGTTTCTTGGGATCGAATCAGGCGATCCGGACGTGCTGAAGATCATGAAGAAGGTGGCGACGCCGGAACAGTACCTGCGCGGCATGAAGTTGCTCAACGCCAGCGGCATCATGACGTTTGCTTCGCTCATCGTCGGCTTCCCCGGTGAAACTGAACGAAGCGTCGAGAACACGATTCAGCTTTTGCAGGATGCTGGTCCAACGTTCTTCCGCGGCGAGATCTGGTACAACAATCCGCGTGCGCCGATCTACTCCAAGAGTAAAGACGTCCACAACATCAACGGCTTCGGCTATAAGTGGCGCCACAATACGATGGATTGGGAGCAGGGTTGTGAAATGGTGTTGAAGTTGTTCAAAACCGTGAGTAATTCGACCTGGCTGCCGATGTACGACTTCGACTTCTGGATCCTGCCGTATCTCGAAGGAAAAGGACTCACCGTGGATCAGATCAAAAACTTCGTGGGCGCCTGCGGCGATCTGCTATCGATGGAGATCGGACTACCCAGAGGCGGAAAGATCGTCACCGACAGAGCCCAAGCCGAAAACAACCTGCGGCAGATCTGCGCTGACATTCAAAGCAGCAGTTTCCCCGCCGCCGCTGTCGCTTATAGCAGCTAACAAGATCATGTTCAGAGAGTAAGGAGAAGAGCACATGTCTTACAACGAAGACGAAGACAAAACTATTTACAAAGTGGTCGTGAATCACGAGGAGCAATATTCGATTTGGCCCGAATATCGCGAGAACCCGCCCGGTTGGAGCGACGTCGGGAAAGTCGGTCCGAAAGCGGAATGTCTTGCCTACATCAAGGAGGTGTGGACCGACATGCGGCCGCTCAGCCTGCGGAAGAAGATGGACGAGATGGCGAAGAATCCGCCGCCGCCGCCGGCAGATTCAACTCCGCGAGGACCAAGCCTGGTTGATCGACTCTCGATCGGCGATCACAAGATCGTCGTCAGCCAACGTCCGGAGCCGACAGTCCAGGCGCTCAAAGACGCTATCGAGAACGGTTACGTGCGCGTCAAGTTTACCGAGACGCAGGGCGGAACGGAGTTGGGGTTCAAAGTGGACAAGGATGCCTCTGACATTACGGGAGCGGACTTCGAAACAGGAACCGGCAAAGTGCGTGTCGTTGGTGGTCTAACTCTCGATTACACGAAGGTGCGTTGTGTCGCAAATATTGACCTGGCAACACTCGCAGGTGAAGGACATCTCGAGAAGGTCGAAGCGGCGGCGTAAACGTGTCGTTACTCAACGTGAGGTGGAGAGTTGATGCCAGGTGTGACCCAAAGACGATCTTCAACGCCGTGGTTTAACTGCGCGAAGCCAGATTCTCAGGCCCGGCTGCGTTTGTTCTGTTTTCCCTACGCTGGAGGTGGAGCAGCGATTTATCGCGGCTGGGAAAAGTACTTGGCGCCCGGTCTCGAAGTGTGGCCCGTGCAGCCGCCGGGCCGAGGCAGTCGTTTCAAGGAGCCCGCGTTTGACGCGATGAACTCTTTGGTGGAAGCAGTGGCGATCGCAATCGAACCGTTTCTCGATCTTCCGATTGCCTTCTTCGGTCACAGTGTCGGCGCGTTTGCGAGCTTTGAGATGGCCCACCTGCTGTCGGAAAAGTTTGGCATCGAGGTTCGACATCTCTTCGTTTCCGGGGCTCGTGGTCCACACCTTCCGCGAAATCGCCGGGATATTCATGATCTGTCGGAAGAGGACTTCATCACCGAACTAAAAACGCTGAACGGCACGCCACATGAAGTGCTGGAAAATCCCGACCTGATGAAGATGATCAGCGCTACGCTACGCGCGGATTTTGCAATCTCGGAGACGTACCGGGCTTCACTGGATCGGCCGCCTTTGAACTGCCCGATCACCGTGTTTGGGGGACTTGAAGATACTCTCGTGTCGAAAGAGGATCTCGAGGCCTGGAGACTACACACCACCAACTCGTTTGAGCTCTGGCAATTGCCCGGAGATCATTTCTTCATTCACAGTTCGGACACCGTCGTCCTGCAAATTCTTTCGCGCGAGCTCACCAGACTAATCAAACAAAACTAGAGGAGAACGCCGTGGCTTGGGCAACTTCATTAGACAAGGCGATCGGCCGGAAAGCGATCCATTTAAACAAGGACGAGTCAGTGAAAGCGATTCTGCTGGCTCTCTTGCTGTTGCTGACGGCAGCTTTCAGCATTCGTGAACACGATCCACCGGCGGCACTTTCGCCAAGTGCGCCTGCAGAAGTGTTTTCGGCCGGCCGCGCAATTCAGCATTTGTCCGCGATTGCAGAAAAACCACGTCCGATGGGGTCGGCAGCACACCACGCAGTTCAGGAGTACCTGCTGAAACATCTGTCGGGTGCTGGTCTCGAGTCGCAGGTTCAGACAGCCGTCGCCCTCGCCAGGAACGTTAGCGAGCCGATGAAAATAAACACGGTGCAGAATGTTGTCGGCCGGCTTAGAGGCACCGCCGGCGGCAAGGCGGTATTGTTGATCGCCCACTACGATTCGCTGATGAACAGCTTCGGCGCCAGTGACAACGGCGCGTCGATCGCATCGCTGCTCGAGACGCTGAGAGCGCTCAAAACGGGACCACCACTCCAGAACGACGTCATCTTTCTTTTTACCGACGGTGAAGAAGAAGGAATGCTGGGAGCACGTGCGTTCGTCACGGAACACCGGTGGATGGAAGATGTGGGCGTCGCGCTGAACTTCGATGCGCGCGGTAACACTGGTCCGGTGTTTATGTTTGAGACCAGCGAAAATAACGGTTGGCTCATCGACCAGTTTGCCAAAGCGTCTCCATATCCGGTGGCTCACTCGCTCTCGTACGAACTCTATCAACTGCTACCAAACGACACTGACCTGACTCTTTTCAAAAAAGCGGGCCTGCCCGGCCTCAACTTTGCCAACATCGACGGGATCGAGCACTATCACGGTCCGCTCGACAACCTGCAAGTAGTCGATCCGGACACTATCCAACATCGCGGCTCCTACGTTTTGGCGCTCACACGCCAGTTTGGCGATCAGGATCTCAATCAGGCAAGACAGAAAAATGAAGTCTACTTCGATCTGTTTGGCGGTTTCCTGGTCCACTATTCAAACGTCTGGGTGTTTCCGCTGACGCTGTTGCTGTTTGCCTTGTTCGTTGCGGTAGTCGTTATCGGAGCTCGCAATAACCGGCTGACTATTCCCGGAATTGTAGTTGGTTTTGTGTCTCTTTTGATTAGCCTGGTGGTTACTTCGCTGCTGAGCTGGTTGCTTTGGAAAACGATGTGGATGATCCGTCCCGGCCCCTCTTCGGCGGCGACACAAAGCCGTCTGCTGATGTTTGGCTTTGCAGCCCTGGCGATCGCGGTCACCGTCGCGGTTTACACTTTTGTGCGCGATCGAGCCACTGTCGAGAGTCTGGCGGTAGGAAGTTTGGCCTGGTGGGTGCTGCTAATGATCTTCATTAGCATTTTCCTGCCCGGCGCCACGTTTATTTTTCACTGGCCGCTGTTGTTCATGTTGCTCGGGCTTGGTTGGACCATGTTCTCGCCACCGAATAAGAGCAATGGTTTACGCAACTTTATTGTTCTCGGTGTGTGCGCCTTGCCGGCAATCATCTTGATGGCGCCTGTCATTTACCAAATCTTTGTCGGTCTGACCTTGAACTTTGCTTTCTTGATCGTCGCGCTGCTGGTGCTGCTTTTCGGCCTGCTGATACCACAGCTTCGCCTGATCGCGACGCCTTTCAAGTGGATGCTGCCCGGCGCAGCGGCCGCAGCCGCGGCCGTTTTGCTCGTTGCCGGTGTGGTGAGTAACGCGATACCCGCACACAAACCGTCCAACCGGATCTTCTACGCGTTGAACACCGATACGGGAAAGGCAAACTGGGCCAGCGATCTTTCACAGCCTGACGAACGAAGTTCGCGGTTGTTCGGTGGCGCAACTGAGAAGGGAACTCTCGCTGATTTTGCTTATAAACAAAAATCGCGCGAGTACACGTTCAGTGCCGCTCCGGTTGCGCAATTACAGGCGCCACAGCTCTCGGTGGTTGAAGACAAGACCCTCGATGGCGTGCGCACGCTGAAGATGCGACTTTCCTCGCCGCGAGAAGCGGGGCTGATAGCGGTATATGTTGATTCCGCTGTGCAGGTGTTGAGCGCGTCCGTCAACAACACGTCGATCACTGAGGAACCGAAAGATCAGTGGGGCGTACAGATCGACGGCTTTCCGAAACAAGGTGTCGAACTGCAGATGCAGGTAAGAACGTCGGAGCCGTTGAAGCTGCGGCTGGTGGATCAGTCGTATGGACTGCCATCGCTGAATGGAGCGTCTGCGAGTGCTCAAACTGCAACCGAAACCCCGGATTTAACATTACTCGTTAAATCGTTCACTCTTTGAGAAACAAGGACGGCAAGTTGAAAGTAAAACGGGCGCCGCTCTGGCGCCCGTTTTGTTTACGGGAAGTTTGAACGAGGGAAGTTACCCGCTGGCACGTTCGAGATTGTCTCTGCTGACGACCACACGTCCCTGGTAACTGATCGTTGTAAGCAACACGGAAATTCGTTCGTTGTCGTTAAGCTCACGTTCAAACACGCCGTGGAAATCTCGCAGTGGTCCAGCTTTGATGACCACCTTGTCGCCAAGCTTCAGATCTTCACCCAGTTTGACGAAACCATGTTCGTCGATGCGCGCACTTAGAATCTGGATGACATCTTCTTCAACCGGAGTCGGCTCGCCGCCGAAGCTCACCACGTGATGCACGCCACGAGTGAATGAAATCTTCGCCAGCTGTTTACGCGCGTTGAATTTAGCAAAGATGTAACGCGGAAACAGCGGCTTGGTGACGTAAGTGGGCGCACCAGTGAACTCATTGACCCGGCGTGATTTCATCTTCGGAAGTAACGTCTCGACACCCCAGCATTTCAAGTTGCTGTAGGCGCGATCTTCTTGTTTCGGGTTTGTATGCACAACGTACCATTGGGGGAGATGGTCTACTGCTTCGATACTCATTTTCAGGCTCCATTCGCAAATGGAGTCCACTGCAACAGCCCCTTGTTCTTAATCAATAGTGCTATAAGATAGTGGCTTGGACCAACGCTCGAACATAGCCATTCCAGCCGCACTCCGGATCGAGCAACGGTGGTGATCGCTAATGAGCTATGGAGAAAGACGGACCTAGCCGAGGAGCATCGTGCATTGTGACTCCGATAATTGTTTGAGTCCACACTGCACTTTGCGCTATGATGCAGGCTGTCGAGCGACGCACCTTTACGCTCATGCAGTGTGAGGGTTGTGTTGTCAGATGCTCCGTTGTTACCGGCCAGTAACGACGGAGCTTTTTAGTTTTTTAGCGTAACCTTCCTTTTCTCCAGCAATCAAAAAGCATCATTTTCGGGCTAAGAGCCGCCCGCAAATGACGATGGGTTACAACGAGAGTCGTTGTAAAAGTTCCGGGCGATGAAACTATTGCAACTAAAAACTAAAACCTCGTCAAACAGTTGACCGATGATTTTTTGTTATGCTGCTAACGCGCGACGTAAACAGCGCTTTAGCCTACTGGGAAGGCTAACAAGTCAATAAATCCCGAACGGTAGGGAGACCGAGAGTTTGATTACCGTTACAGAGTTGAGCGAGGCCAATGATACTCCTTTCTGATCAACTGTCAACTGAAAAGAAGCTTGCATTCGGCCCTGTGTCGTTGCGATTTAATTGCAAATGAGACGAGCTTTTCTGTTCATTATTATCGCTGCTTTAATCGGTTCAACCGCATGGGCTGTACGCCGTTTTATATCAGTCAAACGCCTTCGCGAATCAACAATTAACATACCAACTCCGGCAAACAATCGTACTCCTGACCATTGGACCGCGGCAGTCGAAAAGGTCAAAGCCGATCGCGGTGAACCTATGGGCGGAGGCGCTGCTGCCACCACTCCGGCTGAGCTCAGACACTACAGTGAACGCTACTGGTTTCTCGCTACCCAGATCGCCGATGTCGCCAAACACAACTTGCAAATTTGCCGGGACTACTTCGATCTCGCGGCGATGATCCAACGCGGTGAGATCGTTTCCGTTCCCGGAGTTAGTGAAACGTACGTGTTGTATGGTGTTGGTCAGAGAGTCAACGATGAAGCGTTTACGCCGGCTGAAGATTCAGTTGCTGATCACACGGCGCTACAAGCGTTGGCGAAAAACTTAGGCGGCCGTTCATACAACCTGGACGATCCCGCGGCTCGCGAAGCGCTGAAAGGCAGCATGCTCAGTTCGTTACGACCAGCGGCGTTCAAGGTTCTGCAAGAGGTTGCGAGTGCGTATCATCGACAATTCGCTCGTCCGCTGCCGGTCAGCTCGCTTGTTAGACCCGAACAGTATCAACAATCGTTGCGCAGGGTTAATCGCAATGCTGTGCTCATCGAGACGCCGCCACATTCAACCGGACTCGCGTTTGACATCGATTATCGATACATGAGCGGCGCCGAGCAGACGTTTGTGATGGCAGAGCTCGCGCGTTTAAAGAACGAAGGCCGTATCGAGGCGATCCGCGAGCGTAACGCGAATTATCACGTGTTTGCCTTCCTGGATGGTACGCGTCCAAGTGACGATCTGATCGCGTCAAAGCTCGATGAAGCCGTGCCGCCGGGACGCCAGGCACATCACGCGAGTGAGAAGAAGGAGACTAAAAAGGCGGCTAAACGAAGCAGTGGCAGCAAGCGCAAACCCGCACCGCAGCGACGTCAACGCCGGCGTCGCCGCTGATCACGCAGGATCGATTTTTCGTCGAACCGGATGCAGTTTTCGTGCATCGTACTATTCCCCCCGACAAACCTCACCTAAAACAGCCGTACGCGGAAAGTTATGAAAACCACGAAGGGTCATATTTCGATTATTCTGGCTGTGCTTGCGGCCGTAGTGACCGTTGTCTCTTTGTCGGCTCGCAGTAGTCATGGCCAGGCGTCGCGTGCGAAAACCACGTCGCGAATCAAGCCTGCTGTCCCTGAGCGAGCCGCTGCTACAAACGCGAGCAAGTCGGCTGCTTTCGCGGCTGCGGCGGCGCAGAATGTGCAACTGCGAAACCAGTTGAGTTGGAACTTTGGCGGCAAGCAACAGCGGGGTTGGTATCTTCACGATCTGCTGATTGGCGACACGCTGGACACAAAGGACGACGCAACGACCAGCGACTTCGCGGAAGCCGTCGCGAAATGGCAGAAACGAAGCGGATTGAGCGCCGACGGCGTGCTTGATCAAGACGCCTTCATGCGGATGGTGTCGCAGTGGCAAAGTAATCGTTTGAAAGACCGCACGCCTGCCGATCCAGGGCAGTTTGTGACCGGGTCGCCGGCACATTTTTACGATCCCGGTCGCGCAGAAGAGATGCGTCAGGTCGAACGCAACACCTACGAAGCGTACCAGAAGATGATCGCCGCCGCGCACGCCGATCTGAAACTTGGACCAAGAGACAAGTATCTGAAGATCATCTCGTCGTACCGCTCGCCCGCATACCAGGACGAACTACGACGAAAATCACCCAATTCCGGTAGTGCCGGGCTTGCCGTCAACAGCCCGCATTTCACGGGCCGCGCCCTCGACATCTACGTCGGTGGCGATCCGGTTGATACCAAAGACTCAAATCGCGCGATCCAGGTGAACACTCCCGCCTATCGCTGGCTGGTTCGCAACGCGGACCGCTTTGGCTTCCGTCCCTATTTTTACGAGCCGTGGCACTGGGAATACGTTAAGTAATACACTTGCCGCGGTGAACTTTCTTGGCCACACGACCGCTCTCTTACTGATCCTGCTGTTTTCCGGCGCGGCACACGCACAAGCAAAACCCGACAAGGAATATCTGTTCTATGTTCTGTCCGAAGCGGCTGACAAAATCGCCCTCGTCCGCTTCGGCCCTAGAGGCGTAAGTATCGAGCAGCAGCTCGATACCGGCGATATGCCGATCGACATTGATGGTCCACACGGCATCGTTATCTCGCCCGATCGACAATTCTTCTACGTCACGATCGCGCACGGCCGGCCATTCGGCACCGTGTGGAAGTACAGAACGAAAGACAACTCACCAGCGGGCAAAACAACTCTCGGACTCTTTCCCGCCACGCTCGACGTCACGCCCGACGGCAATTTTCTCTACGTCGTGAATTTCAATCTGCATGGCGACATGGCGCCTTCGTCAGTCTCAGTTGTTTCAACGGAAACAATGATCGAGGTCGCGCGCATTCCAACCTGCACGATGCCGCACGGCTCGCGTTTGAATCCGCAGGGAACGAAACAGTATTCCGCCTGCATGATGGACGACATGCTCGTCGAGATCGACACGCGCACACTGAAAGCCACGCGGCATTTTCTCGTCACTAAAAACAAAGAGATGGGAATGAATGGACCACCGAACATGCCCGCGGGTTCATCGCACGCAACCCCGGGCGCTAAAAACACCGGCGGGCATGGCACAGAGCCGCCGAAGGCCGGCGACAACTCTTGTTCGCCGACGTGGGCGGAACCTTCAGCGGATGGATCTTCCATATTCGTCGCGTGTAATGGCTCGAGTGAGATCGTTGAGATTAACGCCACGAACTGGCAGTTTGTGCGGCGCATTCCCGCGCGCCCGGGCGTCTACAACCTCGAAGCCACGCACGATGGCCAGCGGCTGATCGCGACGAACAAGCGCGATCAGTCCGTTTCGATTTATGAAGTGAAGAGCGGCAGGGAACTAGCGCGTCTGCCGACGAAGCGGAAGGTGCTGCACGGTGTGGTTGTGTCGCCGGATGATCGTTACGCGTTCGTCACTGTCGAAGGAATTGGATCGGAGCCCGGCACCGTCGAGATCATCGATCTGCGACAGTTGAAAACCGTGACTACGATCGATCTGCCGCCGGGCGCGGCCGGCATTGACTTTTACAAAACGAGTCCGTGAATTCCGTGTTACTGCCCTGGAGCCGTTGTCGATCCTTTGTAAATCGGCTCACCCAGTTTCACGATCCACAACCCCGAGTGAATGTCGTTGAAGTAGATCAACCCCTTGTGCGGTTGCGCGCCCCACGTGAGCGGCAGGTTCGCGCGAAAAGCGTTGGCGTCACCGGTCCAGATGCGCGCAATCTCTCGGCCCTGCGCATACAGATCGCCACACAGTTCGCCTGACACGTCAACCACTCGCCCGCCGCCGCTGTAATAACCGATGTACATCGTGTCATTCTCAACCCACATGTTGTGAGCGCCGCCTTCAGGCACCGGATATTCCGCGACTTTCCGCGGATAATTGATGTCTGAAACGTCAATCACGTGAACAATCCCGCGCACGGGAACACGCGTCGGCGACTTGATGTCGAAGATGGCCGGGAATACTTCGTCGCCGACGAAGACGTAGTTCTTATAGCGATAGACCGAGTGCGTACCCGCGAGCCAGCCGTTGCCGTAAAGTTCGTTGTGATTGAAACGAAACTGGCTGACGAGTTTCGGGTTCTTCGGGCTGCCGCCTTTAATTCCCGCGCCGACGTCGAGAATCACGAGACCATCATGCCAGTACGCGAGATAAGCCAAACCATCCTTAACCTGTAGGTCGTGAAGGTAACGCCCTACGACTTGATCGCCTTCCTTGGTCTGAATCTTACCCACCATCGAATGCTCGGTTTGCCAACGCGCAACCTCTTTAGGGTTCTTCACGTCAGCAAAATCGATCACACGCATCGAGCCGGTCGCGTCGTCAGTCAGGTAAACATAATGACCGTCGACGAAAGCGCTGTGAACTCCGCCGCTGACGGTGGCTGTGTATTCCGAGATCGGTTTCGGGTGAGCGGGATCGGAAGCGTCATAAAACGCGATTCCGTTTTTCCGGTTAGACGCGCTTTCGCGTGAGATCACGAGAATCTTGCCGTCGGCGGTCGTCGAGATGTCGTTGATCAGGCGCGCATCGACTGTGATCGTGTCGGTAAGCTTCGGATTTTTCGGATCGGAGATGTCGTAGACGAAAAATCGATCCGCGATCGTCGAGTAGTACGCGTAGTTGCCGATGATCCACTGTTCGGCGCCCTGAAATTCCTTGAACGGCACACGGCCCACGATCTCGACCTCTCGTTCGAGATTCCGTGGTGAAACGACGATCGACGCACTCGATGACAGATTTCCACTCGTCGCTGTGACGATGTACGTGCCTGGCCGTTCGGCGACAAACGCGCCACTGCCATCGACGAAAGCGCCGCTGCCACTTACGGACCAGCGTGTCGCCACGTCGTTCGTCGGATCGCCTTTCGCACTGAAACGAACCACGTCGCCGGTGCGTGCCGATTTCGCGCCGGCGCTCACCAGCAAACTGCGCAGGTTACTCTTCACGACGTTGATGGTCGTGATGCTGGTTGCCGTTCCCGACGTCGCAGTGATCGTTGCTTTACCTGGTCCAACCGCAGTGATCACACCACCTGCGTCAACCAGCGCGACTTGCGGATTGTCAGACGTCCAGTTGATCGGCACGCCGGTGCGTGGATCGCCGCTGCCCACACGAGTAACTGCGTCGAGCGTGAAACTGCTGCCGACCGCGAGCGGAGCTTTGATCGGCGTGATATCGATCGTCTTGACCCCCGGCGCTTTCACCATAAACGTCGTGAAGCCCGGCTTGCCGCCGACGATCGCACCGACGGTGACTTGACCGATACCAAACAGCTTCACGTTTCCGTTGTCGTCAGCGGCTGCGATATCGAATGGACCAGCGAAGTAAGCCGAGGGTTGTTCCTTGAGCACCGTGCCCGTGGCGTCTGTGGCCACAGCAGTTACCTTTACAGTCTGTCCGACTTCGGCTTCCTTGACCGGCACAGTGATCTGAACATTACTAACGACCGGCGTCGCGGGCGCTGGATTCGGACCTTGAGCCACAACGGCAGTCGCCAGCAGGGCCACGGTAACGACAGTAAGGAAGAATCTAGTAAATGCGAACATAAAAACCTCCGCGACCTAATCGCGTATCAGTGCCTGTTCAATGGCCGTTTTAAGCCGGTTGCCACTCTGTCCGGATGAAAAGCCGTTCCAGTGACTAACAATGCGGCCGTTGGTATCGATGACGACTGTTTGGGGAATTGAGTTTCTTCCGTTCATCAGCACGCGCGCGAGCTCGCGATCGGCCCAACCGAGTCGAAAACCAAAATTAACGTCACGTAGAAATCGTCGCACGCGGTCGCTGTCGGAGCGTGGATCTTCGGTGGTCAACCCGATGAAGACGACGTCGCGGTCGATGTAAGCCTTGCGCACGGCTTCATACTCCGGCACTTCGCGGCGGCATGGTCCACACCACGACGCCCAAAGGTTGATCACCACCACCTTGCCCTGAAAATCCGCTAGGCGAAAGTTTTCACTACCGATTGCTTTGATCGTGCGTTCCCACGCGCTCTCGGGCAGAGACAAAAGTTCGGTCAATGGCCGCGGGCGCGATTTGATTTCGGGTTCGGGATTGATTGGTGGCTGAATCGGCGCCGGTGGCGTGGTGGCAGCCGGAGTCGTAATTCGTCTTCCGGATTGAGCTGTGACGTTCAATGCCGAAACGATAGCGAGGAGGAGGAGCAGGGGAAATCGTCTCATAATGGGTTGAGAGCATAACCGATCTGCGGGGAGTTTTAGTAATCGATTTAACGATATCCGGCGGCGTCAGCGGGCTTGCCCTTGTCCTGGACCTCGACCATGTATCGCCATGCGTCGGGTTGTGAACCGTCGAGATCCGTGAAGCCGTAAACTTTCGCTAGCTGACCACTGGAAAGCGACTGGCCGTTCCAGCGCGCGACCTCCGGGTCTGCTGCGAGATGGGCCACGGCGCGACCCACGTAACGCGGTGTTTCGGTGATGATGAAATGCGGTTGTACTTGCGTCGCGTCGCGCCAGTTTTCTTCGGTAACGCCGTAGTGGTCGAGCATCTGTTCGGAACGCAACCAGCCCGGACTTAACGCGAGTGCGGTGCACTTGTGTGATTTCAGTTCCTGGGCCAACGACCAGGCCATGCGAATCACGGAAGTTTTAGCAATGTCGTAAAACAGCGAAACGCGGTAATGATCGTTGTTGTATTCGGCGGTGCCGTCGGTGACCTCAACAACGAGACCGACCTGGTTCTTGATCATCAGCGGCAGGGCGTAATGGCTCGTGATGAGGTGGGTGTCGATCGCACCGCGAAGCATTCGCAGGCCGTTTTCGAGTGAGTATTCCCACACGGGAACGTTCCATTCAATAAACCGATCGCCGCCCCAGATGTCGTTAACGAGAATGTCGAGCCGGCCGTGTTCGCGTTCGATTTGTGTGGTGAGCTTTTGGACCTGAGCGGGATCGAGATGATCGACTTGCACTGGAATCGCGCGTCCACCTTCACGTTCGATCAACTCTGCCGTCTCGTCGATCGTCTCCGGCCGGTTCATGTCGGACGGCTGTTGGGTGGTGGAGCGGCCGGTGCAATAGACGATCGCGCCGGCAACGCCGAGTTCGATCGCGATTCCGCGGCCCGCTCCACGCGTCGCCCCTGTAACTAAAGCGACTCTGTCTTTCAGCATGCTAAACAGCTTCGGATTGTGAGCTGAAGTGAAACTTCTTGACCTTCAACGCGGGCAGGAGCGAGGCGTTGCCGCCCTGGCCTTCGGAGCTGCCGACGCGTTCGGGTTTGCCGATCATGTCGACGTTGCCGGGCGCGAGTAGCTCGATGAGACTCTGGTTGAAACGGAAGTTCTTGACCGGATACTGAATCTTTCCTTTTTCGACATACCAGATGCCGTCGCGCGTGAGGCCGGTTTGTAACGCGACTCGCGGATCAACGCCGCGAATGTACCAGAAACGCCCGAGCAACAAGCCGCGATCCATCGATTTGATCATGTCTTCGAGCGCTACCGGCGGTTGCGAGCTTTCGAGGATGTTGTTGACTGGACCAGGCGTCGGCTCCTTGCCTTTCTGCTTGGCCCAAAAGCGCGAGTAGACGAGGTTTTCCAACACGCCGTTGCGCACCAGATGAATCTTCTGCGCCGGCAATCCACCCTGTGCCGCGCGCGAGGCCGGCAAATCCGGATGCCATGGATCGCTGTAGACTTTGATGCGTTCGTCGAAGATCTTTTGGCCCAGCTTTGTCTTGCCCCCAGGGGCTGAAAAGGGGCTGCGACCTTCTTCCGCATTGCGCGCGTCGAAGGTGAAAGCAAAGAACGACAGCAGATCGGCAACGGCTTGCGGTTCGAGTATCGCGGGATAATCGCCCGCTTCGAGTACGCGCGGATTACGCGCATCGAGTGCTTTGCGAATCGCTTCGTGGGCAACGCGTGCAGTGTCGAGTTTCGCCACATCGAAATGGTTTCGTAGAAAGTAACCGGAACTTGTTCCGTCAGGCGTTCGCGCCGTTGTGGACAGACTTACCAGACTTGATCGCTCGTAAAAGAAATTGCCGTTCCTGGTTGCTGAGGCACTCGCGGTGCCGCGTGCCTGATGAAAACCGGCCCCGACAACTTTCGCCTTCTCACACGCGGTGATCACGTCGTTGATGGTTTTCGCACGCGACGTGACCGAGATGTTCGAAGTCGCTTCGGCATAACCGTTGACGGGCTTGTAGGTTTGTTGCGGCAAGGTTGGCATGTATTCGCGATCGACAGGCGAGATACGCGCGAGTTGTTCCGCGAGCGCAACTGTCGCTTTTAGCGACTCGTCATCAATCTCATTCGTCGAAGCCGCGCCACGCTTCTTGTCGATCCAAACCGTAACGCCAACACTAACGTTTTCACGCGCGCCACTCGTCGTGTACGCATTCGCCGCGAACCGCAGATGACCATAGTTTTCGCTAGTCACACCAACCGAAGCGTCATCGGCTTTCACGTAGTTCAACAACTTGTCGCAGATTGTGCGTGCGTCTTTTTCCGTGAGTAGCATTTACGATCTCCTCGTTGCGATTCGTTACGACGTGCGTCCGGTGTTGAGTACGTTGGTCTGGCGGAAGCGCGCCGGCGGGCACCCGTGACTGACAGCGTTCGATTGTCCAGGCTCGCCTTTGCCATCGCCAAAACTGCCGCCGAGTTCGTAAGTAGCCTCACCACCAAGCGCGTCTAACGAGTTCCAGAAATCTGTCGTGCGCGATTGATAAGCAACGTCACGCAACATCTCGCCGCGCTTGCCGTTCTTGATTTCCCAGAAGACCTGGCCGCCAAACTGGAAGTTGTAACGCTGCTGATCGATCGAGTAGCTGCCGTCGCCGTAGATCAGAATGCCTTTCTCAACGCCCGCGATCAGATCGTCGAGCGACGTGTTGCTGGATGCGGGTTGCAGCGAAACGTTTGGCATGCGCGGAAACGAGATGCTGCCCCAACTGTCTGCGTGATTGCAGCCGTACGATTTCTTCTGGCCCGTCATCGCGGCCAGATCGCGTGTCGTTTGCCAGTCAATGAAGACGCCGTCCTTGATCAGGTGCCAGCGTTGTCCGGGCACGCCTTCGTCGTCGTAACCGACGGTAGCGAGACCCGCGGGTTGCGTTCGATCCGCGATGAAGTTGACGAGCTTCGAGCCAAACTGAAGCTTGCCGGTCTTCTCGGGCGTGATGAAACTAGTGCCCGCGTAGTTCGCTTCCATCCACAGCGCGCGATCGAGTTCCGTCGGGTGGCCCACTGACTCGTGGATCGTTAACCACAGATGCGACGGATGCAGCACAAGATCGTATTTGCCAGGCTCGACCGGCTTCGCCTTGAGTTTCATCACCGCTTCTTCGCCCGCCTGTTGCGCCTCGCGTTTCCAGTCGTGCTTTTCGATGTATTCATAACCCATGCCTTGTGGACCATTGAGCGAGCTGCGTGTTTGAAAGTCGCCGGTTGAGCGATTGACGGCGGTGACGGTGAAGCTCGGGTTGGCGCGAACGATGTACTGCTCGATCCGTGAGCCGTCGGTTGACGCGTAAAACTTCTGCTCGTTGACGAAGCCCATCGATGAACTGACGAAGCTCACACCTTGCGTCTTCATCGCCGACTGGTTCAGCGCGAGGAGGAACTGGATCTTGTCATCGATTGAAACTTCAAACGGATCTTTCTGGAACGCGTTCTTCCACGAGGTGACCACTTTTTCGACAGGAACGAGCGAGATGCGTTTACGTTGATAAACTGAGTTTGCGCGCGCGATCCCGACGGCTTGTTGCGTGATGCGTCGCACGTTTTCCGGAGTGACGTCGCGGCTGGACGCAAAACCCCACGTTCCTTTGTAAAGCACGCGCACGCCGAAGCCGAAGTTCTGGCTCCGCGAAACGTTTTGCACCTGCTGTTCACGTGTGGAGATCGACTCGATGCGGTAGCGATTGATGCGAATATCAGCGTAAGTGACGCCGAGTTTGCGGGCGGTGCTGAGCGCTACGTCGGCGAGCGCATCCTTGTCCACGCCGTTGGCGGCAGCTTCTTCCGCTGCGACGACTTTGCTCACCCAATCCGGCAGAGTTGAGATTGATAGCGCCCCGGCGGCAACCCCGGCCGTCTTCAAAAAATCGCGACGAGAGGTGGTCATGTTCGAGCCTCGTTTGGGAAGGGAATTGAAATGCGAGGATGATTTAAAGGCCTAAGCACCGCGAAGTCAACCACTGAATGTATTACAAGTCCTTTGGTTGAAGACCCGTGTGTTTCGCAATGCGCGCGAGCATCTTCGGACCGATCTCATCTTTGTCGTGGAAAGCGAACACGACGTCAGGATAGCCCGATCGTGATAGGACCTTGTGAGAACCGGTTTCCCGTTTGATATGCCCGCCATTTCGCAACAGCGCGGCGAGGACGCGCTTTGCTTTAGCTGAGGACCATTGGCTCAAGCAGCCGCGAAGGAGATGCTCACAAAGTCTGGCTTGCCCTCGCCATGTTCGAGACGATCTGCGAGCACGCGTAACGCCAAGGCCTGAGCTTTCGCGATAGCCTCGTCAGAATCGGCACCATAGGCGAGCACACCAGGCAGCTCCAACACTTCCGCAAGCCAACGACCATCATCCTCGCGCTCGTATTCAACTGTGAAGGTCATCGTTACCACCTTGCTCGAATAGTAGCATAGTCGCGAAAGTTAACCCGAGGTGTGGACCTCAACACCGCGATATCTCTGCTGGCCGCTTCACTACTTCCAGCACACATAACGGAACCTACGCAGCTGTCGTGGCAAGTGACAGCAAGGCGTTACTCCTTCGCTCTCTTGCACCGCGGAAACGGAAACACGAGTTCGAGATCCTGGTGATCGCGATTCAGCTCGACGTTGATCTTGTTCGTTACAACATTCTTCCGCGCTTTGTCTTTACTCTGATACGCGTAGAACAACCAGCGCTGGCCCACCCCGTATTGGGGATCGCAGGAGGTGCCGTAGCTGCGAAAGAGCATTTCCGGTGACTTGACGCCTTTGAACGCCTCGTCAACC
The DNA here is from genome assembly GCA_020199835.1 of Acidobacteriota bacterium. Lineage (GTDB taxonomy): Bacteria > Acidobacteriota > Blastocatellia > Pyrinomonadales > Pyrinomonadaceae > PSRF01. The sequence goes on from JAIVJV010000001.1 coordinate 255,222, forward strand.
TGAACGTAGGCAGTCTGGCCAGTGATGTATTCCCGGCCGCTCTCATCTTTGGCGACTTTATTCTCAACCCGCAGTACGGTTCCCACGAGCACGGCTTCCGCTGCTTCAAAAGACATGCAAGTCGTCGGCGTGCCGCCGCAACTGCACGCGAAAGCAGAGTCGGGACTGAAGAGAAACATTGCCAGCGCCGCGGCTGCGAGGATGAGTTACATCGGAAATATCCTTCAGTGTTGCCGTTCAACTGACTGCAAGATGTTCGCCACTTCATCGTGGTTCTTCTTTCGTGCCCACGCGAGTGGTGTGGACCACGAAGCGCCGGACTTCTCCGGATCGGCGCCGCACTCTAGCAGGAGCTTGACCATCTCAACATCTCCCCAACGTGCGCGGCATATCCCAGCGGCGTCGAGCGATACTCATCATCGATACGATCAACATCCGCTCCATGCTCGATCAGCAAACGCGCTTTCGCAAGGTCGCCGGTGTAGGCCATATCGTGCAGTAACGTGAACCCGCGCCAGTTCATGTGATTCGGGTTCATACTTCGTTCGAGGAGAAACCTCGCTGTCACGTAGTTTTTGAAATAGTAGCGTGCGCCCCACTTAGAGATGTCAGGACAACGCGCGCCATGCGCCATCAAAATTTCGAGCATCTGATGGTCGCCGTCCTTCGCGGGCATCGCGAGGATTCCTTCACCCCAGAACGCTGTCTCATCAAGCGCGAGTTCCGGCCGCTCCCTCAGCATCGCCTCGACTTCGTCATGCTGCTGATCGTTTACGAGTTGCTGAAATCGCGTTTGTGTCTCGTCTTTCTCGAAATCGATCGCGCCAGTGTCGCCCCACTCGCGCGTCAACTCGGGAGTAGCGAGCGCCTGTTGTAGAAGCTGCTTGATGTCAACAAACTCGCGGTCGTCCGCGACGGTGATCAGCGAATCGAGGAACGGGTGTGTTCTGTAGGACCGATCGAGAGCGCCGCGCTCGATGAAAAATCTGACGAGTTCGATGTGACCTTCACGAACAGCCAGATGCAACGGTGAAGTGTAGTCGTACTGGCATGTGAGCAATCGAGGATTGTGATCGGCAAGCTCGACGACTCGATCCAGCTCGCCGGCGTAGGACGCGCTGAGCATCTCCAAAACTTCAGTAGTGGTTCCGACGCCTCCGTCGTGAAGCTTGATCGGATGCGTCTCTTTCATCTCGGGCGGCTGAATCATGGTTCAAGGTTGACTCGAATGATGCCACTTACGAAGTAACGCCTGTTCGCGTTCAATATCGATACCGGCCTTTAAGACGTTACCCGCTAATTCCGTTCTGGCCCACGTCAATGTGTCGCCGATCGTGTCGCTGAGCGGGCGAATCCGTAAACCGGCCGCGAGAGCCTTGTCGACGTTGATAAACATGAAACCGGCCAACTCGGGCGCGTCTTCTTCCGGTAACCAGAGCGGCATCTCGCTCCATGCCGCAACCTCCTCCCGGCGCAGAAACTCTTCAGACACCCAGGTGAAGACCGCATTGCTCTCACTGCTCAACTTGCACTGGTCCAGCACATCCTGCATCGTCACGCGATCCGGTGACGCATTAGCGTTATAAACGCCGACTTCCCCACGTTCCGCCATCGCAACGATCCATGCCCCCAGATCACGCGCGTCGATGAACTGCACGGGCCGCTCGGGACGGCCCGGCGCCAGCACCTCGCCGCCTTGAGCCACACGCACAACCCAGTAAGTGAAACGATCCGTGTAATCGTGTGGTCCAACGATCAATCCAGGTCGAACGATCAGAACCCGGTTCGGCATGGTCTGTTCCGCCGCCTGCTCGCAAAGAGCTTTCAAGCCGCCGTACAACTCGCCATAGGATGGTTGACCCGACGTGTCGATCTTGTTTGCTCGCTCTAAGTGCTCGCTCGTTAACTGCGCAAGGGGCGCCGTCTCAGCAACACCGCGCACACGGACATCTGCATACGACGACTGCGAGGAGATAAAAATGTAACGGTCTACTGCGTCGCGCAGAACTTCCGCTGCCGCTGTAACAGCGCGCGGCACGTAACCACACGTGTCAACGACCGCGTCCCAACGCCGATCGCGAAGTTTTGCGAGGTCCGTGTAGCGATCGCCGACGATTGTTTCAACGTTACGCGCAACAGGCGCATGCGTTCCGCGATTGAACAGCGTCACTTCATGATTACGCGCCAGGGCGGCCTCAACCAGATGCTGGCCTACAAATCGTGTCCCACCGATAATCAGCAGCTTCATCTCTTTTTATGGCTCAACGCGGGGAGTAAACATCAATCGTCATCGAGTTTGGTTCCCATCGCGTCAGCGAAAGCGAGAAAATTGTCGGCAATCTTGATCGCAAACTCTGGTTCGAGCGGGTTATACGGCACCATTACAATGGGCCATGGCTGCGTGCCTCTCATGTCGAACGCGAACATCTCGCCTCCACCGTTGCCGCCAAAACCAAAAAAGCCCGGGAGTTCCTCCTCCAGGTCCAAATCACGGTTGGCCTCCACAACTTCCTCAGCCGGCCAGATCTGAAACCATCCGGGCTCGACACCGAGATGCCCGTCGCCGCCGTTACTAAACCTGAGAAACGCGAGATAGTCCTGCGGCAATTCCAGGCCGGATTGCTCAACGAGAGCTTGTATCGCACTCTCATCTGCCGGCGGAACGCTGTCCCAATGCGCCTTGCGTTGCTTGAGTCGTCTGATTACCGACATAGTTGACCTCCGAGCGGCTCCTCGTACTCGCTTTTCTGTAACGCACCAGGCCGATGCGGTCAAGCGTGCGGGGGAACTCGGGGTTGCGCATGAACCAGCGCCAGACAGAGCCGGTGCGCATGTTCTCGGCGCTCAAAAGAATAATTCCAACGTTGATTCCGATCACGTCCGTATCCGTCCATCCGGTCTTCGGATTGAATGCGTCGACGAACCCGTATCGACCGTAAACCCGTGTTCCCCAACGCTCGTGCATCGTTCGCAACGCAACGCTCGCGAGCTCAGGCGTGAACATTAGAGAGCCGCCCGGCGCGGAAGGAACAATCGTCCCGTCAATGTCCGGATCGCGTGGTGGACCACCCCACGCGAGATAACCCTTCGCACTGTCCGACGCAGTAATACCCCACACGTTTGGTCCATACGCGGGAAAGTCGTGCACAAGGTTCATGCAGAAAGCTCGGTGCGCCAAAGTCGCGGCCACGGAGTTTTGAAAATAGTCGATCCGGTCACCACGACTCTCGCGCCGGTTGCGAAAGTCAATCCACGCATGTGAGTACTGGTGCATGAACAACGGCACACCAATCGTCGTGAAGTAACTGTGCCCCTCGTAACGGTAACGATCACGCCATAATGCATACCACGAAGCAGCAGGAATCGGATGCGTCGGCGACGCAATTGCGAGCAGGTAAAGAATCGTGTTCTCGCTGTACGTATCCCAACGCGCTTTCAAAAACCCACTCTCGGGTTTCCAGCCGTGCGACAAAAGCAACGGATGGCCGTTGAGCATCCAGCGAAAATCAACACGCTGATAGATCCGCATCGCAAGGCGCACGATCTCCGCATCACTCGCAAAGCATTGCCGCACGGTCAACACGCCCGCGAGCAGCAATGCGGTGTCGATCGAAGAGATCTCACTGTTCCAGCGACGGTCGCCCGTCTTTGCGTCGAGCCAGTGATAGAACCAGCCGCGTTGCTGAAACGCGCGCGCATCGAAAAAGCGCAACGTGGTACGCGTGCGTTCGATCGCTTCGCGCCGCGAGATCCAGTTGCGGTCGGCGGCGATACACAGCGACGTCAGACCAAACCCCGTCGCGGCAATACTCGCTACGTCGCGGTGACTTTCCGGCAGCGGTGAGCGGTCTATCCGTGCACGATCCGGTACTAATCCTGAGTTTGGATCGGCTTGTTCCCAGAAGTAACGGAAGGAGCGTTGCTGGAGGTCGTTGATGAAAGCGTCGGTTGCGCGGGCCGAAGCGCTGAGGGGGACAAAAATTAAAACAACGATAAAAAAGTAGATCCTACGGGTACGGGATACCTCGCGCGATGAAGTTACAGATCGACGGCGGATAAGAGCTACCTCTCAACGACTTCAAACTTCGCTTCAATCACGTCGCGTGAGTTTGATCCAACCATCACGCGAAACTCGCCCGGTTCCACCACGAAACGCAGGTCGCGATTCCAAAATGCCAGATGGTCACCCGTCAACGTAAACTCCACCCGGCGCTTCTCACCCGGTTGCAGCGTCACGCGCTGAAAACCTTTCAACTCTTTCACCGGCCGCGTCATCGACGCCACCACGTCGCGAACGTAAAGTTGGACCACTTCATCGCCCGCACGTGTACCGGCATTCTCAACCTCAACACTCACCGTCAACCGATCAGCACTGCGTATTCGCGGCGCACTCAATTGCAGATTGCTCAGCTTAAATGTCGTGTAGCTCAACCCGTAGCCAAAAGGGAAGAGCGGCGTCCACGGCACATCGTAATACTTCGACGTGTAGCGATTCTCAGGTTCGGGCGGCCGGCCCGTGTTCATGTGGTTGTAGTAGATCGGCACCTGGCCCACACTGCGCGGAAACGTCACCGGCAACTTGCCACCCGGATTCACGTCGCCAAACAGAACATCGGCGACCGCATTACCCGATTGGCTGCCACCCATCCACGACTCGAGGATCGCGGGCACGTTATCAACGATCCAACCGATCGCGAGCGGCCGTCCATTAACCAAAACAACCACAGTCGGCTTTCCCGTCGCCTGAACTGCTTTGACGAGATCCAGCTGCCGCCCCGGTAAATCCAGAGTGCTTCGTGAAGCCGCTTCGCCAACCATCTCGTGCGTCTCACCAACAAACACAACCGCCACATCCGACTGTTTCGCTACCGCGACCGCTTGCTCAAAACCCGCGGTCGAATCGCCGGTGACGTCGCTGCCTTTCGCATAAAGCACCATTGTTTGTGGGCTAACCTTGGCCTTAAGGCCAGCGAGCGGCGTGATCGTGTTTTCTTCACGTCCGTCACCGGCCCACCAGCCGAGCGGCGCGCGTCGATCGTCAGCGAGCGGACCAATCACCGCGATCGACTTCACGTTGTTAGGTAACGGCAACACATTGCGGTCGTTTTTCAACAACACCATCGATCGCGCGGCGATCTCACGCGCCAGACTCAAACTCGCAGGCCGTAGCAACGACTGCGGCTCGCTTGCTTCGTCCGTGTAAGGACGATCGAAGAGTCCGAGACGAAACTTGATCCGGAGAATCCGTCGTACGGCCTCGTCGATCGTCGCCAAAGAAATTTTGCGTTGCTCGAGCAGTTTTGGACCGAACTGGTTGTAACTGCGACTCACCATTTCCATGTCAACGCCCGCATTCAACGCCGCTGCCGCAGCCTGCTCTTCATTCGCCGCTACGCCGTGATTGATGAGTTCACGCACCGACGTGTAGTCACTAACCACAAACCCATCAAACTTCCACTCGTCGCGTAACACCTTCGTCAACACGAACGCATTCGACGTAGCCGGAACGCCATTGATGGCATTGAACGAACTCATCAACGTTCCGACACCTGCATCAATCGCCGCTTTGAACGGCGGGAAGTAGATCTCACGCAACGTGTTTTCGGAAACTTCGGTAGTGTTGTAGTCGCGCCCGCCTTCAGCTGCACCATACGCAACCCAGTGTTTCGCACAAGCGAGCACCTTGTCCGGCGCACTGTAATCCGCCCCTTGAAAACCGCGCACGCGAGCCGCGCCAAATGCAGCGCCGAGAAACGGATCTTCACCCGCGCCTTCGGTGATTCGTCCCCAACGCGGATCGCGCGCGATGTCGAGCATGGGCGCAAACGTCCAGCGGAGTCCGGCGTTGTTTGCTTCCTGCGCAGCCACGGCGGCGGAACGCTCCGCTAAAGTCGGATCCCAACTGGCAGCCTCGCCGACGGGTATCGGAAAAATCGTTCGATAGCCGTGAATCACGTCAAAGCCAAACAGCAGCGGTATCTTCAAACGCGATTCGTTAACCGCGACGCGCTGAAGTTCATTCGTCTTCTGCGCGCCGCGAACGTTCAACGTCGATCCCAGCAGTCCCTTGCGAGCCAGCTCCACGTGTTCCGGACGATAGTTTCCATTCGCTTCGCCGTCGAGCTGTTGCAGTTGGCCCAACTTCTCCGCGAGCGTCATCTGCGCAAGCAACGCGTTGACCTGCTGTTCGACGTCTCTCGGTCGCTGCGAACGAGCCGGGGCGATCGCCGCCAGCAAAACGCAGACGACAGTCAGGAAGACTAAACTGATCCGTTTCATTGGTGATTAAAAGTTGAACCGCGCCTGAAACTCGATGACCCTTCCCGCCAGCGCACCCTGAGCCCGACCGAAATCGGGACTATCGATGTTCGGCGCGAAGAACCCGAATGGTCTCAGGTTCAAGTTGTTAAAGATGTTGAAGAAATTCGCTTTCAGTTCGAGAAAGCTTGCCTCACCCACAAACGCCGGCATGCCGATCCGTTTCCCAAGACTCATGTCGACCGAAAAATATCTTGGACCACGAAACGAGTTGCGGCCAATGCCCGGCAACAACGTGCCCTGCGGATTATTCGGATCAAAGAAGGCAAGCCCGCCGCCCGGGAAATTTCCACCCGGACGAATGAACGCCTCGTTGTCGGTATCTTCCAGGGCGCCGCCAAAATATCGCGTCGGACGCGACGGGCAGATGAAGTCCTGCGTTCCCGGCGCGCGTACGCACTGACCCGTATGCGGCGTCCACGGAAAACCAGTGTGGGCCGAAAGTATACCGTCGATCTGCCAGCCGCCGAACGCCTTGCCGACGAAGTCGCGGCGGTTGCGGAGAAACGGCAGGTCCCACAAACCGGAGATCGAGAGATTGTGTCGCACGTCGTAGTCAGATGGACCACGTTCCTGTCTCAGGTCCTGCGGGAACGTCTGGTTTGTCACCGCGCCGGGTCCTTCGTTCGACAGCGTGTCGATGCTCTTGGCCCAGCGATACAGCACGTCAAACTGAAAACCGCGCGAGAAGCGGCGCGTGAGCCGCGCGTTCATCGCGTTGTAGTTTGCGTTCACGTCGGGTGTCGGAATGAACACTGCGAACGCGAAGAAGTTGGGCGGGATCACGGGTTGGACAAAACGTTGATTCACGAGCCGGATCAGTTTGTGACTCGAGCTGCCCTGGTAGCCGAGCACAGCAGTCATGTCGAAGGGCAACGCGTATTGCGTTTCGAACGAGTAGGAGTAAACGTACGGAGTGCGCGTGTCAGACCGCGCGCCCCAGATCTCAACGGTGCGGTTTCGCGGTGCGCCCGTTGCCGGGTCGATGCCGACCGCGAGCGCGGGATTCGCGGGAAAGCTAAAGGGCGAGCTACTCGTGCCGAGTGTGTAGAGAATCTGACCGTTGGCAAAAGGCTCCCCGGCAGTACCGCAGCAAATCGCATAGCGCGCAAAGAACGGTGGATTGCCACGAGTATTGGCGAAGAGTACTTCCGGAATGCGGTTGTAGCTGATGCCGAAGCCGCCGCGAACCACAAGCTTGTCGCGAAAGCGTCCGGGACTCCACGCGAATCCTAAACGCGGCGCGAAGTTGTTTCGATCGGGTTCGTAGAGTTGATCCGTCGGTTCAACACGGGCGCCGGCAAGACCGCCGCCTGGTCCAAATACGAAATTCGCAACTCGGCCGTCTTCTTCTTTAAGCACTTCGAAATACTCGTAACGAAGACCGAGGTTCAACGTCAGGTTTGGTCGCGCTTTCCAATCGTCCTGGAAGAACAGACCATAACCGCCCGACCGGAAGTGTCGCTGCGCGTCCGCGACGCCGCCGGTGCGTGGATCGGCATTGAGTTGATAGAAGAGCGGCGCATCGTTCGCGAAGTTGAAGAGACCGCCAAACGTGTAAAGCGGACGCGAGGCGCCGTTGAGGTTGTTGTCGTTACGTTCCTTGCGCAACTCACCGCCGAACTTAAAACCGTGATTGCCGTGCACCTTGCTGACGATGTCGCGGAACTCGAACGTCTTTTCCGAAAAAATACCCGGCGTGGTTTCCGACTGAGGCGCGCCAAAGCGGATGCGGCTGCCGTCGCGGAAGACGTTCTCGATCTCGACTCGGGGAATGCCGAAGTTCGTTTCTCGCGACGACTCCACTTCGTTGAACTTGAACTGCGTGAAATTAAAGCGCGCCTCATTCAACAACGTCGGTGACAAAGTTTTGTTGTAGAGAACCGTAAAAGCCGTGTTGCGCGGCGCGCTGGTGATGTCGCCTTGCGGCCGTGCGCCAGAACCCGTGTCGCTGCCGACAAAAAAGTTCCGCGTCATATATGTACTCACGGCAAACTGATCGTTCGAGCCGGGAGTGAAATCGAAACGTGCGTTGTACTGGTTCGGCCGGTTGATACGCGGCGCGGCGATCGTGACCTTTTGCACGTCGGGAATACCGTCGAGCCCACCACCTTCGATATTCGGTGCATATTGGCCCAGGCCCAGCGTGAGTGAGCCAAGGTCCAGGCCACCAGGAACCACTGCACAGGGACGACCCGGGATTACATCAGCGCAGGTGGATGTCACAACGGAACTGACGCGCGGCAGCACGCCGTTGCTGCTGAGTATCCCCGCAGTCACACCACCGGGCCGAAGGCTGAGCACCTGTTGCCGGAATTGCGCGGTCTCGATGTATTGCACACTTGGAATACTTGTAGTCTCGCGCAAACCTTCATACGAGAAGAAAAAGAACGCGCGATCCCTGCCGCTGTAAACTGCTGGTCCACCTTCACCAAAGCGTGGCAAATAAAGTGGTCCACCAATGCTGCCGCCGAATTGCCGAAAGTGACGTTCGACGCGCTCGGTCACGCCGCGTCCAAAATCGTTCGGATACTTGTTGAAAGCATTGAACTTGGGATTGTCGTACTTGATAAAGGCGCTGCCGTGAAAATCATTTGTGCCGTTCTGCGAAACGACTTTGACCTGCGCGCCCGAGTTGCGGCCGTCTTCCGCCGAGTAACTGGTGGACGAGATCTGAATCTCCTTCACCGACTCCTGGTTCGGCGTGATCACCGCCGCGCCGCCGTGCGTCAGACTATTAACACTCACGCCATCGATCTGGTAATTGTTCGCGGAGATGCGTTGGCCGTTCGCACTGATTTGCGGTTGATTCTCCGGTTGGAAGATCGAGTTGTTGGAAGCGCCTGGACCGGTGTCGGAGCCGGCGTTTGGCAGACCGACGGAATTGCCATTCGCACTGCGTCCTGCATCGCCAAAGATGCCGGGTGTTAGCCGCGCAAGCTCATACGGATCGCGTCCCATTTGCGGCAGACGTTTCACTTCGGCTTGCGTGAGCGCCTTCGCAACGTTTGCGTTCTCGGTTTCGAGCTGCGTCACAGCTTCGTCTGTAATCGTCACTACCGCTGTGATCTCACCTGTTTCGAGAATGACGTCCACGCCTTGAACGGTCTCGGCCGCAACCGTCAGATTTTGTGAAAGGCTTTTTTTGTAGCCCTGCTTCTCGACGGTCAGTTCATACCTTCCCGGCCCCAGCCCGAGGATGCGATAAAACCCCTCATCGCTGCTGGTCACTTCCTGGAGTTTTCCCGTTTCGAGATCTTTGAGCGTGACTTTTGCCTCGGGCACGAGTGCGCCACTGGAATCAGAGATCGTTCCCTGAATGCCTGCGCGGAACTGAGCCTGCGCTGTGATCATGGCTGAAAAAATGAAAAGCCCACACACAAGCACGCGGGCGAAACTGACGCTGGTTCGCGACATGGCAAGAACCTCCGTTGTTCATTGACCTGTTACCTGTTTTCTGCAGAGAGTGTTGGGGAGACACTAAACGGGCTGCACACCCTCGCGTACACTACAACTGTGCGTGACTTTTTTTATGTGCACCTTCACACATATGAGTGTTCTTTTTGTGACCGAGAGTTAAGATTGAGCGGTCCATGTGGTTAGATGCGCCCTCATCGTTGTCGTTATCGAGTGGTGAAGTACACGTGTGGCGCGTTTCGTTGGAGCAGCCGCTGGAGGTACAGCAAGGTTTCTTGCGCACGCTGGATGCTGACGAACAAACACGCGCCAGCCGATTTCACTTCAAGAAACATCGGCGCCGGTTCATCGCCGGCCGTGGGGTTCTGCGGTCACTGCTTGGCCGTTACCTTGAGGTGAAACCGGAAGAGGTGCGTTTCGCTTACGGACCATACGGCAAGCCCGCGCTGGACGCGGCGCATCATGCCGGCGCGCTGCGGTTCAACGCTTCACATTCTCACGAGCTTGCGGTCTATGCGTTCGCGCAGGACCACGACGTGGGTATCGACGTCGAATACATCAAGGAGGATTTCGCGACGCAGGACATTGCGGAGCGGTTTTTTTCAAAGTACGAGGTTCAGGTTTTGACGGCGTTGCCGCGTGAAGAACAAGCAGCGGGATTTTTTCGGTGCTGGACGCGGAAGGAGGCTTACATCAAAGCGATCGGGAGTGGACTGTCGCACCCGCTGGATCAGTTTGACGTGACGCTCGCGCCAAATGAACCGGCGGCGCTGCTCCGCGATCATCGCGACCCGGAGGTAGCGACACGCTACGCGATGTTCAATCTGGACCTGCCTGCTGGTTACGTCGGTGCGCTGGCCGTTGCGGGTAGTGGAGATAGATTAGTTCAATTTGTGGCCGAACAGCCGTTCGCCTGAGGCGGTGAACATCACCCCGAGCGCCTCGTCGGCGAAAAACCTCTCGTCCAGATCCGAAAGCCGGACTTCACGTTCCGTCCGTCCGTTCTCGATATTGACTCCAGCGAGACCATTCCCATCGCGCGTCTTCAGATCCGTGTAGAAGTACATCCATTGCCCGCGCAACGTGGCCAGGCGTTCGCGATGCCACAGAAAACGCGAGAGTCGATCGAGTTGCCGCGACGGATCAACCCGATCGAGTATTCCAAACCGTTTGAGTTGAGAGTCGCGGCTACTACGGCGACGCGAGGCTGTCGCCAACGTCTGCAAGTTTGAGATCGACGAACGCGCGGTCAATCCCGACCAGCTCAAACCCGAAACCACACGCGCGATCTGCACACCGCGAAACGCGGTCATCGCAGTGCCCCCGTAACGAAAATAGAGTGACGCAGCACGCGCAGCGATCGCCCCAACCGTGCGGAAGATCCCGCGTCCCGGCGGCGTGTGCCGCGCGCGCCAGAGTTGCCGTCCACTCACCGGATCGAACGCCGCGATCTCTGACTGTCCACCGATTACCACATCGCCACGTTCGTTCAACAGTCCAAACGAAGCGCGTTCGATCTTGTGCGACACGCGCGCGGTACGTTTGCCGGTTTGCGCATCAACGAAGATCAGATCGTCGCGATCGGCGACAGCGAGTACGTTTGGACCAGGCACGAGCAGATTCGTGATGCCTTTGTCAGCGCCCTTGTAACGCCACAGCAGTTTTCCCGAACGCGCATCGATCGCGCTTAGACCGTACGAGCCGCGTTCGACAGTGTCGCCGTCTTTGAGACGCGTAAACTGCCCGCCGGTACGCACGTAAAGAACGTCACCAATCAGCAGCATTTCCGGTGTGAGTCCGAGATCCTTTGCTTCCCATTCCGTGTCGCCGGATTCGCGCGAGATTGCTCGCACGCGGCCGTGACCCGAGACATAGATAAAACGGTTGTCAAAGATCGGTTCGGCTTCCGTAAGCGCGAGTCCGTCTTCATTGACGCGGTACTTCTCGCGCAAGCGAGCCTTGCCGGTCCGAGCGTCAAACGAAGTTACACCTTCGTAGAAGAGATACAGGCGGCCATCGATAAACGCGGGCGGATAATAATTGTCGAGGGTGTAATCGACCTCTTTATCCGAGTCTTCGAACCAGCGCGACGGCATCAATTCGACTTCGCTGGCTTCGTAATCCCAAAGCTGGTTGCCGGAAGCGAGGTCAAGTACATGAACCAGCGGCCGGCGCTTAAAACCATCGCGCGCGCGGTTCTTCGCGTCTTTCGCGAGCACCACTGCGAGGAGGTTTGCGGAAGTGTCCACAGCCATGTGCATCACCCCGCCCTTGATCTTGTCGCTGCGCCAGATTGGATTACCGGTTACCAGGTCCACTGCTTCGATACGGGCTTTGTCACTTTTCTGAAGACTGATGAGCAGCAGATCCGTGCCCGGAACCGGCGCGATGTCGGTTTCGTCAAGGGAAACGTCTTTGCGCCGCCAGACTTCTTCACCGGTTGAGCTGTCGAGCGCGTAGAGTGATTTCTCGGTGCCCACCACGAGAATGCCCAGGTCGGTCGGTTGATAAAAGCGAACGTCTTTGTCGAGTTTTGCCGTCCACGATTGCGCGAGCGCGACGGCGGCAAAGCAAAGTAGAAGCAACGGCGAAAGCAGAAAAACACGGTACGACTTCATGCGACTAGGATAACCCAGATCTGATATCCTTTGCCGTGCAAATGAGTTGTTTCCGAAGTTCGAACAGTAACGTGATGCGTGCGTGTATTTTGCTGGCCGTGATGTTTTTAACGGCCGCGCCGTTGTGTGCTCAATCGCTCGACGCGAGCACGCCTGCGCCGGTGCGAAGCAACACGGTCACCGGAAGCATTGCCGCACGCGATGTCGGCGATGCTCGCTTGACGAATCATTATTACGCGTTCACCGGCACGCCCGGCGATCTGCTGATCACGGTGCAAAGCCAAAACCTTAACGGCGACATCGACGTGTTTACCGCGGGCACGTTGCGCCCGTTGCTAAAGCTCACTCTGTACGCCGAAATCTCAACGCCGACGACGAGGAGTATTTATCTACGCCGCCGCGAGGATCTTGTTTTGCGTATTGAAGCGCGCAGTCCAAACGATAACGAAGGAACGTATCGACTGTTCTTTGGCGGTTCGTTTGAACCCATCATCGGCGGGCCTGACATCGCCGAGAACGAAACGCCCGAAGTTCCCAAAACGGAACCGACGACAACCGATCCCAGGGTGAAACGTGTGACGTCCGCAGGCGCAAGAATCCCGGAACCGGAGCGGCCGGTGACGGAAGTTGCCGCGACGCCGTCGCCCGAACCCACGCCCGAGGTGACGCGCGAAGCCCGGCCGGTCGAGTCGCCGAAACCGGAAGAAGCGAAGCCGGCGGAAACAGAGAACGTCTCACCACCGAGGCGCAACCCGCGACGGCCAACGCCACGCAGATCCACGCCGAGATCAACCGAGACTGCCCGGACAGTCGAAACACCCAAGCCTGAAGAACCCAAGCCCGAGCCGGAGCCGGAAACTGGACCACGACTTGTTATCGAAACCACAGATGGAACACTGATTAACAGACCGATGAGTGGAATCAGACGAGTGACTGTGGAAAATGGTCAGGTAGTGGTGTTTGGCAGAGACGGCAAGATCAGTCGGTTTTTACTGGCTGACGTTGTGAGGATGTCGATCGCGCCGTAAATCTGTGTAATTCGTGGTTACTTCTTCAAACCCGCTAACTTCTGTTTAAAGTTCGGTAGGTCCTGGCTACTCGGATAAGCCTTTTCGAGTTGCGCGATCGCGTCCTCCGCGGCTTTCGCATCGCCCTTCTGCAACGTTGCCGCAGCGAGTCCAGCCAGCACACGCTCATCATCGGGCTTCATCTTCAACGCCGCGCGATACCACTTTTCGGCCTGGTCGTAGTGACCGGCGTCGAGATTCACCAATCCAAGCACCGCGACAGTTTCGTAGTCACTCGGCTTGAGTGTATTCGCTTTCAATAGATACTCGATCGCCTGGTCGTAGCGTTGAATCTGGTAGTAAAGCTCCGCGGCCTTGATCTGCGCGTCGAAATTCTTGGGTTCGTTGCGAGCTTTTTCGATTTGCGCAGTGACTTGTTCGCGCATCGCCGCCGGATCCATGCCACTTTGCGCGGAGCCGACCGGCGGATGATCGCCAGGCAGATTTTGCGAAGCAACGGCAGTTTGCGTTTGCGCCGCTTTCTGGCTCATCGAGCTGGCAAACATAAAGCCGACGATGAAGCCGAGTAATATTCCGATGATTGCGAAGAGTATGTTTTCTCTGTTCATTATCTTGGTTGCGAGCCGCCGGCCATTCTTTCCTTCGCTTCGTTGATGCGCGCCGTAATTATTTGCGCAGCCTCGGGGTTTGCCGGCATCCGCTTCAACACGCGTTCCCAGTAATCAATCGCTTTCTGATAGTTCTTCGAGTCGTACGCCGCACTGCCCGCGAGTCCGAGCGCCTTCAGGTTGTTTGGATCGACTCTCAACGCGCGCTCGATCAACTCCATCGGCTTGCCTTCGAGCTTGCGGCCCGCGGCCATCGCGCTGACCATCGCGTACTCGGCCCACAGGTCCGCGTTGTCAGGAGTCAATTCAGTAGCTTTGGCATACGCGCCCGTTGCTTCGCCGAATCGTTCCATGGAACTGTACGAGCGTGCGAGCATGGTCCAACCCTGCGCGTCTGAAGGATTCGACTGGAGCCGTTTCGCAAGCGCGGCGACGTTTGCTTCGATCTGCGCCTGTGAGCGTTCCGCGGGAGCGCCGGCCGGACCCGCAGGAATAGTTGTGACCATGCCCCCTGTTCCGGCAGCCGTCGTAATGGCGTCAGGAGTACCGACCCGCAAATAAAAGATTACTGCGACGAGCGCCAACCCGATCCCGACCATGTACGCGTGCTTGCGCGCGCCCACGGTGAGCGCGACGGGTTTCTTTGTCGCTACTTCTGCAGTTGTATCATCGAGTAAACGCCGCTCGATGTCGTCAACATCCTGCGCGTACTGTTCCTGGCTCACGATTCCGTTGCGCAGATCGGCTTCAAGCTCGGCGAGTTGGTCGCGATAGATCGCGATGTTTGCATTTCGTCTCGCGTTCTCGTCCTTCGACTTTGACGCTTCCGCTCGCAGCGCGGGCGGCAAGACGTACATGAGCGCGACAATGAGCATCGCCATGCAGATCAACCAGAAGACAATCACGCCGTCTCCTTTCCGGAACCGGAACGCAGCAACTCTTCAGCGCGGCGCCGCTCTTCTGAACTGAGTGGTTGTTCGGCGATCTGATCGCGGCGTTGTTTGATGTAATAAAAGAGCAGCGCCAGCCCGGCGAGCAACAGCACGAATGGACCAAACCAGAGCAGGTAAGTGGTTGGCGTGACTTGCGGTCGATACAAGATGAACTGGCCGTAACGTTCGGTTAGAAACGCGATGATCTCCTGGTCACTCTTTCCGGCTTTCATCTGCTGGCGAATCTCATCGCGCAGATCTTCGGCGAGGTCGGCGCGTGATTCCGCGAGCGTCTCGTTCTGGCAGACGAGGCACCGCAGCTCCTGCGAAAGTTTATTGAGCCGTTCCTCGAGCGCGGCATCGCCTTTCACAGGCTCCGGCCGTCGCACTTGTGCAACCGCAAAAGGAGCGCTCAGCCAAAGCAATAACAGCAACGGCAAAACCTGGGACCGCGGGCGTCTCGCCCGCTTGGTCCGCCTCGGGCGCTGTCGTACCAGGCGGGCGAGACGCCCGCGGTCCCAGCATAGGCGGATCATCTCGAGGCTCCCTCGCGATTGAGTTGCTGCACGAGCGGCATAAACTTGTCCTTCCAAACGTTGCGCGTAACCGGGCCGACGTGTTTGTGACGAATGACGCCGCTCTGATCGATAAGGTAAGTCTCAGGAGCGCCGTAAACGCCATAATCGATCGCAACGCGGCCGTCGAGATCCACCGCATTCACAACGTAAGGATCACCGAGATCGTTTAACCACGCGAGCGCATCTTCTCGTTTGTCTTTCCAGTTCAACCCGTAAATCGGCACTGCGCCGGCTTTTGCGTACTCGAGCAACAGCGGATGCTCATCGCGACAACTCACGCACCACGACGCCCACACGTTCAGCACCCAAACCTTGCCGCGCATGTCTTCGGCGGAAAAGGTTTTGCTGGGATCGTTGAGTTGCGGCAGACGAAACGTCGGCGCGGCCTTGTTAATCAACGGCGACGGCACTTCGCGCGGATCGCGGCCGAGGCCGATCGCGAGAAACACAACCAACACGATGAATAAGCCTAAAGGTACCAGGTAACGCAACATCTTTTATAAGCCTACACGGATCCAGTGCGCGCGGTAACGGTGGCAGGAACTTCCGTAGTCTTCTTAACCGCCTCGCGTGCTTCACGTTCTTTTCTCGCCGCCAGCGCGTAGCGCCGATCGCTTACGGCGAGACCACCGCCGAGCGCCATCAACAGTGCGCCGCCCCAGATCCAGCCGACAAACGGCTTGTAATAAACGCGCACGCTCCACGCGCCGGAACCGACGGGTTCGCCAAGCGACACGTAGAGATCGCGAAACAGTCCGCTATCGATCGCCGTCTCGGTCATCACGTTGCCGCTCGCCGTGTAATTCCGTTTCTCCGGATACATTCGCTCCTTCTCGACACCGTTGCGACTCACGATCACCTCGGCGCGCGCGCCAACGTAGTTTGGTCCCGTGATGTCAGTGACGCCGTTGAATTGAAACTGGTAACCGCCCGCTGAAGTCGTGTCGCCGATTTGCATCCGCACATCTTGTTCAGACTGGTAACCCGTCACCATCGTTACGCCCACGACGAACACCGCGACACCAACGTGCGCCAGGTGCATGCCGTAGTAACTGCGACTCTGCGTGCGCAGCTTTTGCAATGTGGTCAACTGGCCTGAAGTGACGCGCACGCGTTCCCAGATATTCACCACGACTGTGGCCGCGATCCAGATCGCGAGCAGCAGTCCGAGACTAACCAGCCACTTCCAACCGCCGAGCACAAACGGCAGCACGATCGCGCTCAGCACGCTGACGCCAAATGCCCAACGCAAACGTTTCGCGATCTCCGGCAGGCTCGCTTTTTTCCAACGCGCAACCGGTCCAACGCCCATCAAAAACAGCGCCGGGGCCATCAGCGGCACGAAGACGAGATTGAAGTAAGGTGGACCCACGGAGAGTTTGCCCATGCCGAGCGCATCGATGATCAATGGATAGAGCGTGCCGAGCAGCACTGAGCCCGCGGCGACAGTCAACAGCACGTTGTTCGAAAGCAGCAGCGACTCGCGCGAAACGACGTCAAACTTGCTTCCGAGTCCGACCTGTTTCGCACGCCACGCGTAGAGCAGCAACGAACCCCCGATCACAAACACGAGAAATGCGAGAATGAAAACGCCGCGTTTGGGATCGGTCGCAAACGCGTGTACCGAAGTGAGCACACCCGAGCGAACCAGAAACGTTCCGAGGAGGCTCAACGAAAACGCCGCGATTGCGAGTAGCACGGTCCAACTCTTGAATCCACCGCGTTTTTCCGTGACTGCGAGTGAATGGATCAACGCAGTGCCCACCAGCCATGGCATGAACGAAGCATTCTCGACCGGGTCCCAAAACCACCAGCCGCCCCAGCCGAGTTCGTAGTAAGCCCACCAACTTCCGAGTGCGATGCCGCAGGTCAAAAACATCCACGCCACTGTGGTCCATGGACGCGACCAGCGCGCCCACGTGGCATCGAGTCGGCCGCCAATCAACGCAGCAATCGCAAACGCAAACGCCACTGAGAAACCGACGTAGCCCATGTAAAGCAGGGGCGGATGGGCAATCATCGCCGGATCTTGTAGCAGGGGATTGAGATCGCGCCCGTCAGGCGGAACAGGAAAGATGCGCGCAAACGGATTCGACGTCAGCAGCATGAACAGCAGAAACCCGACGCTCACAATTCCCATCACGCTCATCACGCGCGACACCATCACTTCCGGCAAATGCCGGCTGAACAAAGAAACAGCGACGGTCCACAACGCGAGCATCAGCGTCCACAAAAGCAACGAGCCCTCGTGCGAGCCCCACGTTGCCGCGAGCCGGTAGTGCAACGGCAGTCGCGAGTTGGAATTTGTAGCGACGTTGAGAACAGAGAAATCGTTCGTGATGAACGAGTAACCCAGGCAGCAAAACGCGATGACGACGAAGATAAACTGCGCCTGTCCCGCCGGCACCGCGAGCGCGATCCACGTGTGATTACCGCGTGAAGCGCCGATGAGCGGCAATGTAGCCTGAGTTAACGCAAGCAGGAGTGCGATAACGAGCGCGAACTGACCAATTTCGGGAATCATTTAATTAGCAACAACTGACTTTGCGGCTTCTTTGGCGTGCTTCGCTTTATCTATTGCTTCGCCGGCTTCCGGCGGCATGTAGTTTTCATCGTGTTTAGCGAGCACCTGCTCGGCCTGGAACACGCCATCGGGACCGATCTTGCCCTGGGCCACGCAGCCGCGTCCTTCTTTAAAGAGGTCAGGGAGAATGCCTTTATATACTACCGGAATACTCGCGGCAGTGTCGGTGACGGTGAAGCGTACAGTCAAACCGTCGCCATCGCGTTGGAGCGTGCCGTCCTCAACGAGACCGCCGATGCGAAACGTGCGATCGACCGGCGCTTCTTTGGCAGCGACTTGAGTAGGACTAAAAAAGAAGACAAGGTTCTGACGAAAAGCACTCGCAACCAGAAAGGCCGCGAGGCTCAGCCCACCCAGTCCGACGAGAATGATTCCAATCCGTTTATGACGTCGTTTCATTAGTACTTCCTCTCAGGACCGTCGTGCGCACAGCGGCCGGGCGGTCGTCATCAGCTACAGCTCTCCGCGCCTCGTTCGCTAACGCTTTCTTGCGGTGGCGCAGGCTCAGGACTTCCCAGACGATCGCCACGAGCGCGAACAGGTATGATCCCCAAACGTAGAAACCATATCCTCCCATCGATAGATCTGGCCAGTTCATTACGCGTTCACCTCTGCCAGCCGGGAAGCGTTTTGCTCCCTCTCCAAAATAATGCAACGCAGGCGCACGAGCACGATCGCAACCGAGTAGAGCCAGCACGCGGCCAGCATAATCAGCAGCGCAGTCAGCATCGGCGCGGCGATGCTTGGTTTGCCGAGGAGGCGAATCGTTGCGCCCTGGTGCAGTGTATTCCACCACTGCACGGAGAAATAAATGATCGGAACGTTGATTACGCCAACGATGGCGAGCACGGCGCCCGCGCGATCCGCACGGCGTGGGTCGTCGATCGCCGCTTGCAACGCGATGAAGCCGGCATACAGGAACAGCAGGATCAGCGTTGACGTCATTCGCGCGTCCCACGCCCACCACGTGCCCCACGTTGGTTTACCCCAAAACGCGCCGGTGACGAGCGAGAGCAACGTAAACATCGCGCCCGTGACAGCGATCGCTGAAGCCATCATCGACGAGAGACGCGCGTTGAACGCCCAACCGATGCCGGCGTAGATTGCCATTAGCACGTAGAGAAACATTCCCATCCACGCAGCCGGAACGTGAATAAACATGATGCGATAGGCGTCGCCTTGCTGGAAATCAGTCGGCGCAACGAAGAAGCCGACGTAAAGACCAACAGCAAACAGCAGCGCCGCCGGTATCGCAAACCACGGAATCATCTTGCCGGCGACCGGATAGAACATCGCGGGTGAAGCGTATTTGTAGAGTTTCATTTTGGTTATTCCAAAGAGATGCGTAACGCTGCGGACGCCGCCCACGGAGCGAACAACAACGACACAACCGCAAATGCGCCGAGCAAGTAAAGATTCGGCGCGGGAGTAACTCCTATAATCGTTGCCTCAACTGCCCCCGCTCCAAAGATCAACGCCGGGACGTAAAGCGGCAGGATTAATATCGAGATTAAAACGCCGCCCCCACGCAGTCCCAACGTTAGTCCCGCTCCAACCGAACCAATCAAACTCAATATCGGCGTGCCAAGCAGAAGACTCACAAACAACACCCACAACGTTTGTTTGCTCAAATCAAATTGCACACCAACGAGAGGCGCAATCAGCACCAGCGGCAACTCCGCAATGATCCAGTGCGCCAGAACTTTTCCGAGCACTACCAGAAACAGCGGTTGCGGCGTGAGCAACAACTGCTCGAGCGTGCCGTCCTGGTAATCGTTGGCAAACAACCTTCCCAGCGAAAGCATCGAGGCCAGCAACGCCGCGACCCAAACCACACCCGGCGCAATCGAACGCAACAACTGCGTCTCCGGCCCGATGCCGAGGGGAAACAGACTCACGACGATCACAAAGAAGAAGACCGTCGATAAAATATCCGAACGCCGGCGCCAGGCCAGTATCAGATCGCGCCAAACGATCCAGCGCAACATCGATAAGCTCGAAGGTGCGTTCACGTGGTGAGTTCGAGTCGTTTGGTCACACCTGCCGACAACTCCAGTTCCTGATGCGTCGCGACAATGGCGATGCCGCCGCGGTTCAGGTGTTCTTCAATCAAAGATCTAACAAGTCCGACCGCGCGCTTGTCCAGCGAGGTCAGCACCTCGTCCAACAACCAAAGACGCGTGTTAGAAACCAGCAATCGCGCCAACGCGACACGTCTACGTTGTCCTTCCGACAAGAACCGGGCCGGAAGTCGTTCGCGTCCGGCGAGTCCCATCGTTTGCAGTGCGCCGGAAGCGTTTTCGGTATCGACTTCAACGCCATTCACCGCATTCGCAATGGTTAGATTCTCAAGCGCGCTCAGTTCGTCTTTGACGCCGGGGCGATGGCCGAGGTAAGTGACGGCCGTGAAATAATCCTCACCGAGCGAGCGAATATTCGCACCTTCCCAACGTATCTCGCCTTCTGCCGGCTCCAGCAGCCGACATAAGATTCGAAGCAAACTGGTCTTGCCGCTGCCGTTCGGTCCGGTGAGTTGTACGTAGGTTCCCGGCGATAACGAAAGATCGAGACCGCGGAAAAGCCTGCGATCACCGCGCACGCATCCGAGTTTGCTGATCTCTAATATGTGCCGCTTATCCTCCGCGCCCGTATTGTAGTCTAATTTTTGGCGCGGGGCTGCACGGGCTCGCCGACTCGATGCAACGCGCTCGGAAACAGAGAGTGATGCAGAGTGTCGAGGGCGCTCTGCTTACAAACAAGTAATTCTAATGTAACGTTGCTTTTACTTCGGGAGTGGCCGCACTCTAGTCGCATTTCCAAGTCATGTCAACACATTTGTGCCGCACTAAACGCGCAGGAACGACCGTTTGCACAGTCGGAGCTTTTCCGCTAAAAGAGTCGCCGAGAGTTAAAGCGAGAATTGGGCGAGCCGAGTTGGAATGACCTATCCGTTCACAGCCATCGTCGGCCAGGAAGAGATGAAACTGGCCTTGATACTAAACCTCGTCGACCATTTGATCGGCGGCGTTTTGATCATGGGGCACCGGGGAACGGGGAAATCAACGGCCGTTCGCGCGCTCGCAGCGTTACTGCCGCCCATCGAGGTCGTCGCCGACTGTCCTTTTAATTGCGATCCCGCTAATCCGTGTTCCAACTGTCTTGCAAACGACGAACGCTCGTCGCGATCTGTGCCGGTTCCCGTCGTCGAACTGCCTTTAGGTGCGACCGAGGATCGCGTCTGCGGCACGATCGACATCGAACGCGCGCTTACTTCGGGTCGAAAGGTTTTCGATCCAGGTTTGCTGGCGCGCGCGAATCGCGGGTTCCTTTATATCGACGAAGTCAACTTGCTTGAAGATCACCTGGTGGATCTGTTGCTCGACGTCGCCGCAACCGGACGAAACAGAGTCGAACGCGAAGGCATCTCGGTCGAACATCCGGCGAGTTTTGTTTTGATTGGTTCGGGAAATCCGGAAGAAGGCGATCTGCGACCGCAGTTACTCGATCGGTTTGGACTGCACACGGAAGTCGTTACCGAGAACTATTTGAAAAATCGCGTGGACATCGTCGAGCGCCGTGACGCGTACGATCACCATCGCAACGCGTTCTGCGAATCGTTTGCGCCTGAGCAGCAGCAGCTCGCGAAACGGATCGCGCGGGCGCGGACGAATTTGCGAAAGGTAAGTGTTTCGCGTGCCGTTCTGGAAAAGATCGCGCAGCTTTGTGCCGACTTGAAGGTAGACGGGCATCGTGGCGAACTCACGATCATGCGCGCGGCGCGAGCCCTCGCGGCGTTCGAAGGACGGCGTTCCGTTAACGATGATGACGTGAGACGCGTTGCGGCGATGTCGCTGCGGCATCGCTTGCGGCGTGACGCGCTCGATGAGACTGCGACGAGCGAACAGATTGGTGAAGCGGTGGATGAAGTGCTTCCACGTTCAGGAACGCCCAAGAGTGACGATCAAGAGGCCACGGATAACAGAGATCCGGTCATGAATCCGCCTAATCCCGCTCCTTCTCGCTCGCGCAACGGAGGTGCTCCGAACAAAAAGGAAGGACCTTCACCACCAGCCGTCGATACGAAAAAGCGCGAGTCGCGTCTTGAAGAACAGTTGCAGCCAAAGGATCGTACGCGCAAGTCGAAGACGAAAACGCGCCGTTCGGCCGGCGCGAAGGCGGCCATGCAACAGTTGCGCGGCCGCTACACGCGTTCCGTCATGTTCAAGAAAGAGGGCGCGCGAATCGCTGTAGATGCGACATTGCGGGCGATGGCTCAGGCGCACACTCCGTTGACGCGGGTCACTTCCGACGCGCTGCGTTACAAATTACTCAAAGACAAACAGGGCACACTCTTCATATTCGCGATCGACGCCTCGGGCAGCATGGCCGCGAATCGCATCGCGCGCGCGAAGAGCACGATTCTCAAACTGCTGCGCAAGTCGTACGTGAATCGCGACAGCGTGGCCATCGTTTCGTTTCACGGCATGAGCGCGAACCTCGACTTGCCGCCGTCGCGAAGCATCCTGCGTGCACGCCGAGTGCTCGACTCGTTACGCATGGGCGGCAGCACGCCGCTCGGCGCAGGACTGGTCACGACGATCAATCTGATCAAGCTCGTCGGCGATAAGTTTGGTGAGACGGTCGTGTTACTGTTTACCGACGGCCGTTCGAACGTTCCGCTTCGCCGCGACGGTGTCAACGTGCGCGCGCTGCGCCATCTGAAGATCGACGGCGAACTGCGCGAGCTTCATGCGGCGCTGAAGAAGACACAGGCGCGCGTGATCGTCGTCGATACGCAGAAAGAGTTTGAGTCGAGCGAAGAGAGCCGGCGGCTTGCTCAGATACTCCAGGCGCAGTTTCTAAAACTCGCGCCGTCAGTCCCTTAATTCGTGTCAGAAATCGATTCGAAACAACGCGATGAGAAAGTATTTGAGCTGTACGAGCAGCTGCTGGAGATTGAGCAGCGGCTTATACCGACGGGTCTGCACCTTTTCGGACGGCCCTCGTCGGCGGGCGAGCAGATCGATCTGTTCAAGATGATCGCGTCGTTTGACCGTCCGGAACATGGTATTCGCGCGTTGCCGCAAGAACTGGTCGAGGACGCTGTCCGAGAGTTTTTGGAACACGGATCAGACGCAGCAACCCGTTTGCTGGAAGGGCAGGGATTAAAACCCGAATCAACGCGGCCGGTGTTTGCGTTGCTTGAAAGTGTTTCCGCAAAGCTACAAACCAACACTGAGATCGACGCATTGATTCGTGCCATCCGTGGTGAGTTTATCGAGCCCGGCCCCGGCGCTGACATCATTCAGAATCCCGACGTTCTGCCCACCGGACGAAACACACACGCGATCAATCCTTACTCTGTTCCGTCGGCCGTTGCCTTCGCGCGCGGCGAAGTAGTCGCGACGAGTCTGCTCGAACGTTATCGCAACGAGCACGGTCGTTTTCCCGAAGCAATGGCGCTCGTGTTGTGGGGACTCGACAATATCAAGACGCAGGGCGAAGGCGTGGCGCAGGCGTTGTGGCTACTCGGCGTGCAGCCGGTGCGCGACGCTTTAAATAGGAGCACGAGTGTCGCCGCAATTCCGTTGGCCGAACTGGGCCGTCCGCGGATCGACGTGGTGATGACAGTGTCAGGCATCTTCCGCGATCTGTTTAGTCCCACCGTGCAGTTGCTCGATAAAGCCGTGCGCCTCGTGGCCCAACTGGACGAGCCGTTGGAACAGAACTACGTGCGCAAGCACGTGCACGAACAGATCGCGCAAGAGCGCTGTGAGCTCGACGATGCCGCGGTGCGTGTCTTTTCCAATGCCCCCGGCAACTACGGGACGAACGTCAATTTCATGGTGATGGACTCGTCGTGGGAACGCGAAGAGACGCTCGGCGATCTCTTCGTCACGCGCAAGTGTTTCGCTTACGGCCGCGACTCGCGCGGACGCGCCATCGACGGCAGGGAAGCGCGCGTTGCGATGGACCGCGCGTTGTCGCGTGTCGAAGCCACTTACCAGAACATCGACACGTTTGAGATTGGGCTGACGGACGTGGACCACTACTTCGAATATCTCGGCGGCGTGTCGAAAGCGGTGGAGAAACGGGCGCGTGCGCGGCCGGCGATCTACCTTTCAGATAGTCTTTCACGCGAAGTGAAGATCCGAACGCTCGAGGAGTCGGTGCGTCTTGAGACGCGCACGAAGACGCTGAATCCCAAGTGGTACGAGGGAATGCTGAAGCACGGGTTCAGGGGCGTGGCGGAGATCGAGAACCACGTGTCGAATACGTTCGGCTGGAGCGCGACCGCGGATGCGGTTGATGACTGGATTTACGCGGAAGTCGCGAATACGTTTCTGTTTGACGAAACGATGCTGGAGCGTTTGCGCGAGTTGAATCCCCATTCGGCGCACGCCCTCGTGCAGCGTCTGTTGGAGGCGAATGGCCGGGGTTATTGGGACGCGGATTCGACGGCACTGGAGAAATTGCGCGACATCAGCCGCAGTCTCGAGGATCAACTGGAAGGCGTCGCATGAACATCACGGTGCTTTATGTTGGATCGAGTTTGCTGGCGCCGCTGAAGAATGCGGAGCAAGAGATCAATCGCGTCTACGATTTGAACCTGCGCGTGGCGGCTTACAATTTTGGTTCGCCGCTGAGTGATGGCGAGTGGGCCGAGGTTGAGCGTGATTTGGCCCAAGCGAACGTTGTGTTCGTGATTCATGTGATGGACGGCGAGAACGCGTCGCGCTTGATACAGTCGCTTAAGACTCACAAACATGATGCGGTTGTAGTGATCAACTGCATGCCGGAGTTGATGCGCCACACGCGCATGGGCCGGTTGGATATCGGGTCGGTGAGCCGTTGGGTACCTAAATTCAAAGCCGATAAAAAAAGAAAAGCCAATCACGGGCATTACCTGAAGCTCGTTAACCGGCTTCCCAAAGTTCTCAAGTTTGTTCCGACGGCCGGCGCGTTCACCGACGCGAAACACTATCTGCAGCTCTTCTGTTACTTCCTTCAGCCGACGCCCTCAAACATTCAGTCGATGCTGCTTTACTCGCTGAAGCATTACGTTCGCGACGCGCGTCTCAAGCGCGTGAAGGTTTTAGAGGTGCAGCAGGTCCCGACCGTGGCGATTTATCATCCCGACGCGCCGGAGCTTTTCGAAACCTTCGAGGCCTATGAAGAGTGGTGCGCCGCGAAAAAGCAACTCGCGCTCGATCGAGACTCAACACTCGGCCTGTTGCTGATGCGACCGCAAGTCGTCAGCAAAACCACGAAACACTACGACGTTCTGATCCGCTCGATCGAGGCCGAAGGCCTCTCCGTCATTCCGGCGATCGCCACCCTGATGGACAATCGCGAAGCCGTCTCAAAGTTCTTCGTCGACAACGGCAAGTCGCGCGTCAGCCAGATCGTGTCGCTCACGGGCTTCAGTTTCGTCGGCGGCCCGGCGATGAACGACAGCGCCGCCGCGTCACAATTTCTGCGCGACCTTAATCTTCCGTATCGCTCGGCAGTCAGTCTCGACACCCAAACGATCGAAGCGTGGTCCGACTCCGCGACCGGTCTCAATCCCATCCAGGCCGGAATGCAGATCGCGATTCCCGAGATCGACGGCGCCACCGAACCGTTTATCTACGGCGGCATTCCCGGCCGCGGCCAGGAACCGGTTGCGCTTGAAGATCGCTGCACGCGGCTCGCGCGACGATTGAAGCGTTGGCACAACCTGCAAACAGCGCCACGCGAACAAATCAAGCTCGCGATCGTGCTGTTCTGTTTTCCGCCGAGCAAAGGAAACATCGGCACGGCCGCGGATCTCGACGTGTTTCCCGGCGTCTGGGATTTGTTGAAGCGACTCAAAGAAGAAGGTTACCGAGTCGACGTTCCCGAAAACGCTGAGGTTTTGAGAGAACAACTATTAGGCGGTAACTCAGAACAGTTTGGATCGACAGCCAACCTCGCTTACCGGATGAGCCCTGATGAATATCGGCGCCTTTGTCCGTACGTCAGGGAGGTGGAGGGGGATTGGGGCGCAGTGCCCAGTAAGATACCAATCCAAGGCATATCACTGGCCAATATCTTCATCGGCGTCCAACCGACTTTCGGTTACGAAGGCGACCCGATGCGGATGATAATGGCGCGCAGCGGCTCGCCGCATCACGGCTTCATGGCGTTCTACACGTATCTGTCGAAGGTGTTTAGCGCCGACGGCGTGATTCACTTCGGCACGCACGGTTCCCTCGAATTCATGCCGGGCAAACAGATCGGGCTCTCGAGCGAGTGCTGGCCGGATCGACTGATCGGCGAATTACCCAACTTTTACGTCTACAGCGTTAACAATCCTTCGGAGGGATCGATCGCGAAACGCCGGTCATACGCCGAACTGGTCTCTTACCTCACGCCGCCGATCGAAAATGCGGGTTTATACAAAGAGCTCGCCGGTTTACGGGATCTCGTGCAGGCATACCGTCAATCAAACAGTGAAACCGAACGAGCGCGCCTCTACGCATCTATCGAAGAAGTCAGCTCCGAACTCCACCTGAATTGATCAGCGTTTCAAAGCTGCCAACGTCTACGCGATGCCGGAAGGCTTCGGTGCCGTCGATCGTCACTACGGGAATGTCGTACTTATATTTTCTGAGCAGCTCCGGATCACATTCGATATTGATCTCTTCGAGCGTGAAGCCGTCATCGCATCCGGCGGTCATGATCGCGAGCTTCGCTTCGTCGCAGAGGTGACACCCGGGTCGTGAATAAACAATTACATGAGGTTTAGCCAACTAACAACTCCGTTCGGTTGAGATACGACGTTCCGAAATGCCCGTAATACCTCTTGCCAGCTAATCGCGAAACAGGTTATAAAGAGCACGCCGACCACATTATATTGTTTTGATAGGGCGCGGCGCTCTTCATGTTTCAGCAAATAATTTGCTTTTCTGCGCAGAGAGTGATCCCTGTCGACGGGGACTTGTATACTCGGCTCTCTGCTAGGAAAGTCGAAGTGTATCCACGGAAGTTCGCAAACGCCCAAGCAATAAGGAATGAAGTGACGGAGGTTTCGACTTGGATAGTCAAGCCGATCAAATATCCGCCCGACCAGGAGCACTGAACGCGCCCTCCAAGGTGAGCGCCGCTGCTCCGGCTAAACCGGTGGAGACGGTCGAGACAACTTCTGATCCGCCAGTGAACAAGATGCGCCGCCGCATCGTGTGGGCGACTGTCGCCGGTTCGCTGATCACTTTCTTTCTGATGTTCGTGCGGTTCTTCCTGCCGCGTTCAATCCTTGAGCCATCCAGCGTCTTTCGTATCGGCCCGCCGGGCGACTACGCGCTGGGTGTCGATACGAAGTGGCAGCAACAGTATCGCGTCTGGGTGACGCGGACTTCGGACCGACTGTTTGTGATTTACGCGCGCTGCACGCATCTCGGCTGCACTCCCGACTGGAAAGCCAGCGAAAACAAGTTTAAGTGTCCCTGTCACGGCAGCGGCTACGACAGCGAGGGAATCGCGTTTGAAGGTCCCGCGCCGCGGCCGATGGACCGGGCGAAGGTAACGCTCGATGCTGAAGGACAGATCGTGGTCGACGTGGGGACGCTTTTCGAGTGGCCCAAGGGCGGAACAAACGAGTTTGAAGATGAAGAGGGCGGCGCTTATATCAGGGTGTGAGCCACGGATTTATATAGATGGACACTGATCCCAAAGATTCAAAAGAAACGAAGCAACTCACGACGGGTGAAGAGGACCGAAAGAGTCTCGTAACGCGTGTCAAAGAGGGCACGAGTGCACTCAAAGACCGTGCGGTAGACGAAGCGAAGGAGTACAAGGATCCGCAGGAGACGCAACTTTGGAAATCGATCTTTCGCGTCTCGCACGATCGCTCGGATCCGCGTAACCGTTCGCTTGCGATTCTCTCGAACGTCTTTCTGCACCTGCATCCGGCCAAGATTAATCGGGACGCCGTGCGCTACCCGTTCACGTGGGGAATGGGCGGCATCACGTTCTATCTGTTTATCGTGCTGACCTTTACCGGTGTATTGTTGATGTTCTACTACCACCCGACGAAGGCTGACGCATTTCGCGACATTCTGTATCTCGAGCACGACGTGCCGTTTGGGAAGTTGTTGCGCAACATGCATCGCTGGGCGGCGCACCTGATGGTGATCACGACCTGGCTGCACATGTTTCGCGTGGTGTTGACGGGTTCGTACAAGCGCCCGCGCGAGTTTAACTGGTGTGTCGGCGTGGTATTGCTGGTGTTGACGCTGCTGCTTTCGTTCACCGGTTACCTGTTGCCGGATGACCAGCTCGGTTTCTGGGCGGTGACCGTCGGCACGAACATGGCGCGCGCGACGCCAATGCTTGGTAGTGAAGGGCCTTTCGGTCCGCAACTCGGGTTGACTGCTTACAACGACGTGCGGTTTGGGTTATTGGGCGGCTCGATCGTCGATTCCAACGCGCTCTTGCGGTCATATATCTGGCACTGCATCGGCATTCCGCTGGTCGCGTCGATATTCATGGCGGTGCATTTCTGGCGCATTCGCAAGGACGGCGGCATTTCCGGGCCTGCGCCGATCGTGCTTGAGTCCGAGATGAAAGCCGTCAAGAAAAAGTGATGAGAAGATTCGTTAACAAGTGGACCATCCTGGGT
The DNA here is from genome assembly GCA_020199835.1 of Acidobacteriota bacterium. GTDB lineage: Bacteria > Acidobacteriota > Blastocatellia > Pyrinomonadales > Pyrinomonadaceae > PSRF01. Next base: position 283,947 of record JAIVJV010000001.1, read on the forward strand.
GTTTGTTTGGTGATCGTTGCGCTCTGGGCGATCAACGTCCAGGATTGGCATCAGCTTTGGGTGATCTCTTCGACGCCCGATAACATTCCGATCGTCGCGATGCTTGCCCTGGTGCCTTTCTTCACCTGGATGGGCATCAGGCAAGCAGTCGCCAACGATCGGCTGATTGAGCAGCTCGAAGCGGATCCCAAGCTCTCCAAAACGCACCATCGCAAAGTTGAACCGTGGCGACCAGGTTGGGCACGGGAAATTCACGTCTGGCCCTATCTTGTCCGTATTGAATTTCTGGCCACCGTGATTGTTACGGTGGTTCTTTTTATTTGGTCCATCACGCTCAACGCGCCGCTCGAAGAGCCTGCTAATCCGAACCTGACGATGAACCCGTCGAAAGCGCCGTGGTACTTCCTCGGATTGCAGGAGATGCTTGTCTACTTCGATCCGTGGATCGCGGGCGTCGTGATGCCGTCGCTCATCATGGTCGGCCTGATGGCGTTTCCGTACGTGGACTCAAACCCGCTCGGCAACGGTTATTACACGCTGCGGCAACGCCGTTTTGCGCTCTGGATGTTTGGCGCGGGTTTTGTGCAATGGATCGTTTTGATCGTGATCGGCACGTTCATTCGTGGACCGGGCTGGATCTGGTTCTGGCCGGGACAAACCTGGGATCACAACGCCGTGGTGTTCGATAAAAACATCGATCTCCACGACATGGTTATCGCCAGCAGCATGGGCAGCACGTTGGGTCTTGGATTTCTCGGTAACGAGCCGTACTACGGCATCTACAAATTTATTTTTGGCTTGATTGTGGTCACCGGCTTTTTCATCGTCGGCGCGCTTTTCTTCCACTGGCTCATGACGGTCGACTTCAAAAAGATGCGGATGCCGCGCTCGTTGCGTCCGCGCGAGCTTCACAGCGCTCTTTTTCCGAAGAGCGAGTTTGAACAAAAGATTCTTCAGCGGACGAGTCTGTTGCAGTACCTGACGTTCCAGTTTTTTGCCGTAAGCGTGCTGCTCGCGCTGCCGGTGAAGCTGGTTTTACGACTAGCGTTCACCATCAAGTATGTGTGGGTGACTCCGTGGTTTAACATTTGAGAAATGCTCAATATTTGAGTATGCGGAGGGAAGATCACAGTGGCTGATTCTCCAGCACCAGGCGAATCATTAGTCAAAAGAGAAGCCGAGGCGCCGGCAAACGATCCAATCGTTAGCCGTTCGACCAGCGGCTGGATGCTCGTTTGCGCGTTGCTGCTGACGATTTCCATAGCCTGGGCGCTTTGGGATGAAGCGTTCGGACAGCGGCCGTGGAAGGGAATGCAGCGCGAGTTTGTCGCTCGCTACACGCGCTATCTCGACAGCATCAAGGCGAACGCCGGCAGGTCAGAAGCGGAGATCAAGGAGAGTCCGGAGTATCTGCAACTCGACGCCGAATACAAGGCGGCCGAAGAGCTGGTGATGCCGGAGGTAAAACAGATCGACACCGAAGTCGCGCGCGTGCAGAAGAAACTGGATGCAGTCACCGATCCGTTTCAAAACCAGCGCGGTCGCCTGACCGTTATCAATTACTACGTCGAAACTTCGACCGGTTCGGCGCAGGAACGCTATCGCCGCGAAGCGGAAGAGAAGAAGCAGGAAACGATCGAAGTCGCCATGCCTGCCGACAACGGTCACGCCGCAGGCACGCAACAATTCAATTACGCACAGCTCGAAAAACTTTACGACGAACTGCGCGAACAGAAAGCACAGAACCTCGGACGCAAAGCGGAACTCCTTAAAGCGCCGTCAGAACTCAGAAAGAAACGCGACGACTATTTAAAGAACCAGTTAATCGGCTTAGGCCCGGCAGCTATCGAGGGCTTGAAAGCCAAGATGGCGAACTACGACTATTCGATCCTCGGCCATCAGATCAGCGTCAACGCTTACAACATCGTCGATCGGTGCGAAGTCTGTCACGCAGGCATCAGAGAACCGTTGGAACTCACGCCGGCAAGCCTCGCACCGGACAAACCGGGCGGCGAGCCTGACAGGTTGGCGCGCGCGTTCGTAAGCCATCCGAAACGAGAGATTCTCGCGGTCCACAGTCCGGAAAAATTCGGTTGCGCGAGTTGTCACTGGGGCAATGGCCGCGCTACGACAAACGAGACCAAGGGTCACGGACGCCATCGCTTCTGGCTCTGGCCCATGTTCGAGAAGGAGAACACGGAAGCCGGCTGCCAGCAGTGTCACGCGCGCGATCGTGTGACTGACGGTGCGGACACGTTGAACCTCGGCCGTGATCTTTTCGCCGAGCGCGGTTGCGTGGGTTGTCACCGCTACGAAGGTTTTGATCGCGAAACAGACGCGCTGGGCGCGGCGCGCCAGCAAATCGGCCAGCTTGTAGATCAGATTACGGGCAACGAGAAGCAGATCCGCGCCAATGAGCAGACGGGCGGGGATCCGAATACAACCGAGGAGCAAGTGAAACGACTGCTTGCTCAGAGTGAGAGCCTGCGCGTTACGAACAGTCTCCTGGAAGCGCGGATCGATCAGTTGAACCTGCAAACGAAATACTTGATGCAGGATCAAAAGAAGGTTGGGCCAAATTTGAAAGACGTGCGCGTGAAGTTGCGCAAGGAGTGGGTGCCTTACTGGCTGGAGAACCCGCAGGGTTTCCGCCCCGGCACGAAGATGCCGACGTTCTGGCGTTTCGCAGCGCCGCTGGACGACAGCCACGGAAAGTTGCGCGACAAGGATGCGCCACAGCAGATCCAGGCCATCGCTGCGTATCTCTGGCAGGATAGCTTCGACCTGAAACTGCCGGAGCAACAGCGCGGCGACGCCGGTAAGGGCAAACAGCTCTTCGAGACGCGCGGCTGTCTCGCCTGTCACTCGACTGGTGAAGGCGACAGCAAGATGGGCGGCAGCTTTGCCGCGAACTTGCAACGCGTCGGCGAGAAATCCAACTTCGACTACATCGTGCGCTGGATTCACAATCCGCGCGAACGCGTCGCTCCTTATTGTCCGAAAGAAAAGCGCGACCTGACACACGAAGATTACGCGAAGAAGAACCTGCCGTTTGTTTTTGACACTGAACTCCACTCAACTTGCCCGAACGATGGCGCGGAGTTGCAAGTGCAGAACATGACGGTCATGCCTAACTTCCGTCTGTCGGAACAGGATTCGCGCGACATCGCGACTTACTTGTTCTCGCTTTCGTCGCAGCAAAATTACGCCGCGGCTCCGTACATGGACGACCCTAATATCAAGGAGAAAGGCCGGCTGTTAATCAAGCAGTATGGCTGCGCGGGTTGTCACGAGATTCGCGGCTTCGAAGAGGAGCAGCGTATCGGCAAGGAACTCACGGTTGAAGGCGCGACCCCGATCGAGCGTCTCGACTTCGCGCTCCAAACGCACCACGCGCAGGAAGGCGAGGATCCGCTTAAGCTTCGGCCCGAGGCTGAACATAAGCCCTGGTACAACCACAAGGGTTTCTTCGAGCGCAAAATCGCGCAGCCTTCGATCTATGACGAGGGCAAAGAGAAAGATCCGAAGGACAAGCTGCGTATGCCGCAGCCGTATCTCACGCCTGAATGGCGCGTCGCTCTGACGACGTTCCTGCTCGGCAGTGTCGGGACAGAAGGTTCGAACGTGCCCGGTTCGCTCTTCTTCAATCCGCAGGACCAGCGACGGCAGGACATTCAAAACGGTTGGTGGGTAATCAAGAAATACAACTGTCAGGGTTGTCACCAGCTCGAGGTCGGACAGCGTTCCGCGGTGCAGGAGCTGCCGTTCTATCAGACACCGGAAGGCAAGGATCTCTTGCCGCCGCGTTTGACGAGCGAAGGCGCCCGTGTGGATCCGGCATGGCTGTTGAAGTTCCTGCACGATCCGTCGTTGAGCGGCGAGAAGACGCCGGAGCAACAGCGGCAGATGAGCGCCCTGATAGGATCGCCGGCCGCGCACGCACAGCCTTCGCCCGTGCCCCGAGCGAATGCGAGCGCCAGTCCTGGTGCAAGTCCGGGCGCGAGTCCGAGCGCGAATCAGGCGGCGAAGTTGCCGCCGCAGCCGGGACTTGATCGCAATGGCGTGCGACCGTACTTGCAGTTCCGCATGCCTACGTTCAACTTCTCGCCGAACGAGTTGCAAGTGCTCGTGCGGTTCTTCATGGCGATGTCGGGTCAGCAGGATCCTTACATCAGGGAACCGATGAAGCCCCTGACGGACCAGGAGAAGATCACGGCGCGGCAGATGTTCACGTCGGGAACGCCGTGTTTGAAGTGTCATATCACGGGCGATCCAACCCACGACGCGACGGCGATTGCGCCGAATTTCCTGTTGGCGAGTGAACGCCTGAAGCCCGAATGGACGTTCCGCTGGCTGCTCGATCCGGCGCGCATTAGTCCCGGAACTGCAATGCCAACCGGACTGTTTCGCAAGGAAGGCGAGCGTTGGGTGGTGAATCTACCCAACCCGCCGGCGAGTGCGAGCGCTTATCACGATGATCACGCGCGGCTGCTGGTGCGCTACATGTTCCTGCTGAATCCGGATGAGCAGCGGCAACTGCTGGCGGCAGAAAGAAGCGGACCTATGCCTGTGGCAACCGGAGGGGCAAGGCCTGCGATGCAGAATCACGCGCGGTCAAGACGGCGAAGAACGGGTTTTCATCATCGGCGGAAGCCGGTACGCGCCGCTGTCGGACGTAGCGCCGCGCGTGCGCTACTAACCGGCTACAGATAGCGGACACAGATAAAGCGAATTTGCGGGCAAATGCGCGTTCCGCGTTCGCACGGCTTCCGTGCTAAAGTTATCGCGCAAGTATCTTAGTTTGGAGGAATTTCTCAATGAATAAGCAGACAAAAGTCTGGCTTGTGATCTCGATTGCTCTGTCGGTTGTGCTGGCTGCTGCCTGCGGTGGCGGTGCGACCAACACAACAAATGCGCCGGCCAATACTGAATCAGCGGGCGCTACTGCATACAGCGGATCGACCGGCTCTGTCACCGGCGTGATCAGCTTCAACGGCGCAGCGCCGGCGTCAAGGAAGATCGACACGTCCGCCGATCCGGCGTGCGGCCAGAAGAGTCCGAACCTGACAGCGGATGACATCGTCGTGAAAGACGGCAAACTTGCAAACACCTTCGTCTACGTAAAAGAAGGAACTGTCGAAGGTGGCAAAAAGATTACTGACTATGCCTGGTCGACGCCGACCACGGCTGTGAACCTCGACCAGAACGGTTGTCAGTACAAGCCGCACGTGCTGGGCGTGCAAGTGAACCAAAAGCTCAGCGTTACAAACAGCGACCCGACGCAGCACAACGTTCACCCGACTCCGAAACTGAACCCGGAATGGAACCAGACGCAAGCTAACGGCGCGCCGCCGATCGAAAAGACTTTCGCGCGTCCCGAAGTCTTGATTCCGGTGAAATGCAACCAACATCCGTGGATGAAAGCGTACGTCGGTGTTATGCGGCATCCGTTCTTCGCGGTGAGTGGTGAAGACGGCACCTTTGAAATCAAAGGTCTGCCGCCGGGCAACTACACCGTTGTCGCATGGAAAGAAGGCGGCGCAAACGGCACCGAAAAGAATATGCAGGTAACGGTGCCGGCGAACGGCAGTGCCAAGGCTGACTTCGCGTTTGGCGAAGGCGCGACCACGTCGCTGAACCCGTCGTTGAAGATGATGCCGGCGCTCGAAATCCCGCTGCGGCATTAATTGGGTCTGCACTCTGTGCTTCTTTGTGGCGACGCTTTGGTCGACACGGGGAAGCACAGAAGGCAGGTTGATTGTTCATGAACAAGGGTCTTAATCGATTCGCAATTCTCGTCGCTTGCGCGACGTTTTTCTTGATCATTGCCGGAGCGCTCGTGACCAGCAACGATGCTGGACTCGCGACGGAAGACTGGCCGCTTTCAAATGGTCAGTTCTTCCCCGAGATGGTCGGTAACCTGTTTTGGGAACACGGGCACCGCATGGTTGCGACGACAGTCGGCATGCTGACGATCGCGTTGCTGATCTACATTCTCGCGAAAGAGAAAAGACAGTGGGTCAGGCGCTTGGGCGTCGTTGCACTCCTCGCCGTGATCGCGCAGGGACTGCTCGGCGGACTGACAGTGAAATGGATGCTGCCGCTTCCGGTTTCTACCGCTCATGCGACGCTCGCGCAACTGTTCTTTTGCATTACTGTCAGCATTGCTGTGTTCACGTCGCGAAGCTGGATGGAAGCCCGGCCGTTACCGGAAGACAAGGGAACTCTGCCGCTGCGTTATTTGTGCACGACAGCGCTCGTGACGATCTTTCTGCAATTAATTATCGGCGCGACGCTGCGCCATTCGGCAACCTGGGACCAGCACCTGCCGACCGAGTTAATCCTGGCGCACATCGGCGGCGCGCTCGCGGTGACCGTGGCCCTCGGAAGCACAGCGATGAACGTGTTGTTGCGTTACAAGGGACATAGTTTTTTAACTCGGCCTGCGAGGCTCGCACTCGTGCTCCTCGTCGTGCAGTTACTTCTTGGTGTGGCCGCGTACCTGACTCGCCTGGCGTCGCCCAACGATCCGCAACCCTTGAATCCAATGATCAGCATCACGGTCGCGCACGTCGCGTGTGGCGCGCTCGTGTTTGTCACGACGATCGTGCTGACGTTACGCACCTACAGAGTTTTGCCGGCCACGGGCGCCGCGATGGACTTAGCGGCGAGGCCCCAGGAGTCATAGGTTCTTAATGGAAGAGTTTGCCATCGATTTACGAACGCCGGCGGTCGACGTCATGGATGACGTGATCGATCGGCCACGGCTCTCCCTGCGTGAACGCGTCAGTGCGTACACCGAACTGACGAAACCGCGGATCACGTTTCTGATCGTGCTGACGTCGGCGGCGGGTTTTGCGCTCGGTTCGCCTGGACCAGTCGATTACGTTGCGCTCGTCAGCGCGCTGTTCGGCATCGGTCTGTTGTCGTCAGGAATCGCCACGCTCAACCAGTACGCCGAACGTGAGCTCGACGGCTTGATGCGACGCACGGCGAATCGTCCGTTGCCTGCCGGAAGACTCGCGCCGTGGGAAGCACTCGCTTTCGGTTCAGCGTTGACGATTCTCGCGGAAGCCTATCTGCTCGTGTTCGTGAATCCGTTGAGCGCGCTGCTTGGCTTGACGGTAATCGCCGGTTATCTCTTCGCTTACACGCCACTGAAAACACGGACGTCGCTCTCAACACTGGTGGGAGCTTTTCCCGGCGCAGTGCCGCCGCTGATTGGCTGGGCCGCCGCGCGCGGCACGATCAGTCTGGAAGGTTGGGTGCTGTTTGCGATCCTGTTTCTCTGGCAATTCCCGCACTTCCTGGCGATCGCTTGGATGTATCGCGAGGATTACAGTCGCGCGGGAATCTTGATGTTGCCGGTCGTTGAACCAAACGGCCGCGTCACGGCACAGCAGATCGTGGTCTACACGCTGATGCTGCTGCCGGTTAGCTTGCTGCCCGTCGCTCTCGGCATGGCGGGCAGGGTTTATCTGTATGGCGCCATAGTGCTCGGGCTGCTTTTTCTCTACAGCAGTCTACGCGCTGCATTCTCAATGTCGCGGCAGCAAGCGCGCCGCTTACTTTTGGCGTCAGTTCTCTATTTGCCACTCCTGTTTATTTTGATGGTTTTGAATAGGTAGTCGAGCCACGGAGTAACACGAATAACACAGACCAGAAACTGCCTGCCAGTGTAGGTCCGTGTAATCCGTGGCGACTCATACACCAAAAGGAGATGTAACCGATGGGACGAGTTCTTGCGGTTATTATCTGGATAATAACTCTGCTGTCAGTGCTCCTTTTCTTCAATAAGAAATGGTGGCTGCCAGAGGCGATCTCCGACCACGCGCCCGCTCTTGACCGGCAATTCCTGATCACCATCCTGGTTGTCGGGATTTCTTTCGCCGCGGCGCAGATTGCTCTCGGCTATGCGGTCTGGAAGTTTCGCGACACGGGGAAAGCCGGCGACCGCGCGGTCTATACGCACGGCAGTAACCGGCTCGAGGTGTTGTGGACCGTGATCACCGCGTTTGTCTTCATCGCGCTCGGTGTGATGGGACAGAGCGTTTGGGCGGCGTTGCGATTACATGATGCGCCTCCCGGCTCCTACACGGTGGAAGTCGTGGCCCAGCAGTTTCAGTGGAACTTCCACTACGCGGGCGCGGACGGCAAGTTTGGACGCACCGACCCGAGTCTGATCGACGACGGTTCGCTGAACTTCATCGGTCTCGATGCGGAAGACGCCGCTTCCCGCGACGACGCAGTGACTGCGGCGCTTGCTATTCCGGTAAATCGTCCCGTTGAGCTGCGCTTACGTTCAAAGGACGTGATTCATAACTTCTGGGTGCCGCAGTTGCGCTTCAAACAGGATCTCGTTCCGGGCATGGAGATCAAGGTCAACTTTACGGCAAACAAGGTCGGCAAGTACGAGCTCGCATGCGCCGAGTTGTGCGGCCAGCTTCACTTCAAGATGAAGAGCTACATGCTGGTGTTGCCGGAAGACGAACTTACTGCGCTTCAGGCATTACCGCAGGAACAGTTTCAGGCGCGTATGGGCGAGCTCCTGAATAAGTATCAGTTGCCGCAATACTAACGACGAGGAGACCAGAGATGTCAGAGACTCACGAGGGCGTGCACCGTCATCCAGCTCCCACGGGCTTCATCCGCAAGTACATCTTCAGCATTGATCACAAAGTGATCGGCATCCAGTACATCATGCTGGCGCTGGCGGCGGTCGTGGTCGGCATGTTGATGTCGCTGTTGATGCGCTTGCAGTTGTCGTGGCCGGGAACGGATTGGCCCATTCTCGGAACGCTTTTTCCAACGGGCGCGCCGAATGGCGTCATGAATCCCGAGTTTTATCTCTCGCTGGTGACGATGCACGGCACCATCATGGTGTTCTTCGTGCTCACCACCGCGCCGCAGGGCGGCTTCGGCAACTATTTCCTGCCGATTCAGATCGGCGCCGAGGACATGGCGTTCCCCTATCTCAATATGCTCTCGTTCTGGGTAACGCTCGTCGGCTTCATCGTGATCCTGATGGCGATCTTCGTCGAAGGTAATCAGGGGATTGGCGAGTGGTTTGCCACTCTTGGGCCATCATTCGCGGGCGGCAGCGGCACTGTTGGACCAATCGGCGGCTGGACGGGTTACGCGCCTTTAAGCGCGCTCGGAAAAATTGCCGGTCCCGGCCAGGGCGGCGGTATGAATCTTTGGATCATCAGTATCGCCATCTTCTGCGTCGGTTCATTGCTTGGCGCGCTGAATTTCATCACGACGCTGCTCAACATGCGCACGAAAGGCATGACGCTGATGCGCATGCCGTTGACCTGCTGGGCCTGGTTCACTACCGCGGTGCTCGCGCTGTTGTCATTTCCGGTGTTACTCGGCGGCGGTATCCTGCTCCTGCTCGATCGCGTCGCGAATACCAGCTTCTTCATTCCGGGCGGTCTTTACGTTAGCGGTCTGCTTTCGGGCAGCAATCCAAACTTCCCGCTCCACACCGGCGGCTCCCCGATCCTGTGGCAGCACTTGTTCTGGTTTTTCGGCCATCCCGAGGTCTACATCGCGATCCTGCCGGGTATGGGCGCGACGTCGCACATCCTCGCGACGTTTGCCCGCAAGCCCGTATTCGGTTATCGGGCGATGGTCTTCGCGATCTTCGCGATCGGCCTGCTCGGGTTCTTTGTTTGGGGCCATCACATGTTCATCAGCGGTATGAGCCCCTACTCGGCGATTGCGTTTTCAGTGTTGACGCTTTCGATCGGCGTGCCGTCAGCGGTGAAGACGTTCAACTGGCTCGGTACGCTGTGGGGCGGGCGCATCCGGTTCACCACCGCGATGTTGTTTGCCCTCGGTTTCGTTTCGCTTTTTGTGGCAGGAGGTATTACCGGCTTGATTCTAGGGCAGAGTTCGCTCGACCTGCCGATGCACGATACCTACATCGTAACGGCACACTTCCATCTCGTCATGGGTGTGGCCTCAATCTTCGGCATGTTTGCGGCGACGTACTTCTGGTTCCCAAAGATGTTCGGCCGGTTCATGAGTGAAAGCCTGGGACGCATTCACTTCTGGATCACCTTCGCCGGCGTCTACGCGATCTTCATGCCGATGCACGTGATGGGTTTGATGGGTATGCCGCGGCGGTTTTCGCAGTTCACGGAGTACAACTTTCTTGTCAATTCATCGGGACTCGTGAAGCTCGTAACCGTTGCCGCCATCATCACGATCGCGGTGCAGTTTGTCTTCTACTTCAACGTTTTCTGGAGCATGTTCAAGGGCGAACGAGCCGGCGAGAACCCGTGGGAAGCAACCACGCTCGAGTGGAACACGCCTTCGCCGCCGCCGCACGATAACTTCGCCGGTGTGCTGCCGGTCGTTCATCACGGTCCGTACGAATTTGCAGTGCCGGGTGCGCCCAGAGATTACGTAATGCAGACTGACGTTGACGTCGAGGTGCCAAGCGGTAATGGCCACAATGGTAAGCACTAGACCAGTAAGATCAACGGGCGCGGGTACCGGTCCGAAGGTACCCGGACCAAACGGTAACGGTTCGAAACGCCACGACGGGTTTCCCGATCCGGACGCAAACTGGAATCGGTATCGCATCGGAATGTGGGTTGGCCTCGCGTCCGTGGCGATGATGTTTACGTCGCTGAGCAGCGCCTACATCGTTCGTTCGGCATCGTCAAATGACTGGGCAGCGTTGCCGATGCCCGGCATTTTACTGGCAAGCACGGCGTTGATTCTCGGCAGCAGCGCGACACTTGAAGTAGCTCGCCGCAAACTGAAAGCGGCATTGAGTGTGCCATACACAAAATGGTTATTCGTGACGGTCATGCTCGGGCTCGGGTTCCTGGCGGCGCAGATCTTTGCCTGGCGGCAACTCGCGGGAAGGGGAATCTACGTCGCGAGCAATCCGCACAGTTCTTTCTTCTACCTGCTGACGGGCGCGCACGCGGTTCACCTCGTCGGCGGATTGTTAGGTTTGACTTTTTTGTGGCTGCGTTCGCGCCGGCACGTGATCGATAAGACACTGATCGCCAGGCGCAAGGCAGCAACAGATGCAGTTTCGATCTACTGGCATTTCATGGACGCACTTTGGATCTACCTATTCCTACTCCTATTCCTTTGGAGGTGACAGGTGAGCACTGAGGCACGTGTGGGAACTTTTCCGGCAGTGGATTGGGAGGGCGGAGCCTTCCCTTATCGCGTGGGCCATCGCAAGTTGGGAATGTGGCTGTTCATCATTTCCGACTCGCTGACGTTCTCGGCGCTGCTCATTGGCTACAGCTATCTGCGCGCGTCAAACGTCTGGCCGACGCCGTTTCCGTTCTATCCGAGCATCGTCTTCTCGTCGGTGATGACGTTCTGCCTGTTGTCGTCGAGCTTGACGATGGTGTTTGGCGTGTCGGCATCGAGCAAAGGCGAGAAGGCCAAGGCGCGGAAATGGATCCTCGCCACAATCATCTTCGGCGTGGCCTTTATCGTGCTCCACTTGATTGAGTGGCAACACCTGATGCACGAAGGCCTGGGACCGTTCTACTTGCCCGAACACTGGGTGCAGGCATTCTCGGAGAACGGCGTACCACCTTCGCCGCTTTTTGGCGCGACCTTCTTTGCGATCACTGGTTTGCACATGTTTCACGTCGCCACCGGCGCGATCTATCTCCTCGTAGTCGCGTTGCGAATCAACAAACTGAACCACGAAGACGTGGAGATCAGTGGCTTGTACTGGCACTTCGTCGACCTCGTTTGGATGTTCGTCTTCCCGCTGATCTACATCATGTCAGTGGATATCGGTGGACGCCTGGCCGCGGTGGCCCACTAAACCCGACTGGAGGAATGCTGCAATGAGCGATCATGGAGCACACGTAGACGAGCATTTTTCAGGCTCAAACAAGCTGTTCATCTCGATCTGGGTTTGGCTGTTGATTCTGACGCTGCTCGAAATCTTTCTGGCTTACCGGCCGATGGACCTTTTTTTCATGTTGACGATCCTTCTCGGGCTGTCGCTGATTAAGGCGGCGCTGATCATGGCGTACTTCATGCACTTGAAATTTGAACGGCTAAGCCTGATTCTTACACTGATACCGGCGCTCGTCGTCTGTATCCTCTTGTTGTTTGTATTTTTCCCTGATAGTTTCCGATCGCTCGGTTTGCGCTACCAGTACAAGGAAGCGCCGGCCCTGGCGCCGGCTCCCGTGGAGGACCATTGATGCGTTGGCGCGGTTGGCACTCAGTTTTGCCCTCAGTTTTGATTGCCATGTTGGTAACGGCAGTAGTGTTCCTGCTTGCCGTGCCCGCTGACGCTCAATGCTCGATGTGCCGGGCCGCGCTGAATGGTTCAAACAACGCGCGGTTTATTCGCAACCTTAATCTGGGCGTGCTGGTGCTGCTGGTGCCGCCGGTCACCATCTTCTGTTCGATCTTTCTGGTGTTGAGGCGCTATCGCGGAAATGGCTGAAGACAACCCTCTGGCCATTGATGTTGAGAAGAACACCACGCGCGGTCGTGTCTGTCCGCGTTGCGGAGGAAAGATCATCCCTTCAAATCGGGCCGTATACCAGTCAGGCGCGGATCCGGCCGGGTCGTTTCCGATGTGGCAGTGCGAGCGCTGCGGTTACGAAGAGGTGGCCGAACGTAAAAAGCCGGCCGGCAAAGCCAAGCATTGAGAGGATACTCAAACAGCTAAAGTGCAAACAGCAACTCTGACTCCGATGCGTAAAGAACTCGGACTTTTGAACTTGATTTGCATTCTGGTGGCCGTGGCCTTTCTGGCGCTGGCTGTTATCAGCGTGCTCGGGTCCGGTGACTTCCTGACCATCGACAACCTGTTTATCATCACGGTCAGTCTCGTCATGGCGCTGGTGTTTGCCGTCAACCCGCTGCTCTATCTCAAATCGGAAGGGAAGTTGCCGCTGCCGTTCGTGAAACGTTCGCCGGCGCAGCAGGAACTGTCGGGAGCGCAGCGCAGTTCGGCTCAACTACCCGCCAGCACGCCCCCGATGCTCGATGCGAGGGGCCGCGCCGTCCCACCAGACGTCAAGGCCATGATGAACCGGATGAAACAACCCGAAGCCAAGGACGCGTAATATTCTGTCTGTGGCTGATTACATCTCTTATTTACCGCATCTCAACGCCTGTCTTAACGGCACCAGCGCCGTCCTGTTATTCACCGGCTACACGTTCATCAGATCGCGAAACGTAATCGCGCATCGCGCTTGTCAGATCGCGGCGCTCGTAATTTCGCTGCTGTTTCTCGCCTCGTATCTCACGTATCACTACAACCACGGCGCCACGCGTTTTCAAGGCACTGGTTTAGTGCGCCCGATCTACTTCACGATCCTGACCACTCACACGATCCTCGCTATGGTTATTGTGCCGCTCGTAATTCTGACTTTCTATCGCGCGTTTCGTGGCGACTTCCTGCGCCACCGGCGCATCGCCCGTATCACGTTGCCGCTGTGGCTGTACGTTTCGGTCACGGGCGTGATCATTTACCTCATGCTCTACCAGATTTATCCGCATGGGTGAAAACGGAAACCATCCCGGGATCAGACCGGTCGAGGTGCGCAAGCGTACGCCCGGTTCTGGTCCGATTCTGATCCTTGCCGCGCTGTTCGTCGTCGCAACGTTCCTCGCGTGGTACTTCAGCTGGTTTGGCCGCGAGCTGTCAGACGCCGACATATCGAAATACCTTTCAGATGTGAAGAACCCGCGTCACGTGCAACACGCCCTCCTCCAGATTCAACAGCGGATTGAACGCGGCGATACGGGATCGAAGAACTGGTACCCGCAATTGATCGCGCTGAGTAGCAGTCCGGAAACGGAGTTTCGTCTGACAGTTGCGTGGTTGATGGGCTTTGACAACAACGCGCCCCAGTTTCACGAAGCGCTGTTGAAGTTGTTGAACGATTCAGAGCCGCTTGTCCGGCGCAATGCGGCGTTGGCGCTTCTGCGGTTTAACGATACGAGCGGGCATCAGGAACTCGTGGCGATTCTCGCAACGTATGCTGTCACAGCTCCCGCGAGCGGAGTGGTTGCCAGCAGTTTGCAGGAGGGCGCGACTGTCGCGCGTTCGGCGTTACTGGCGCGTATTCAACAGCCGGATGGAACAGTCGTTCAGGTGCGATCACCTTTGCCTGGACGCATTCACAAGGTTTTGAAAGCTAACGGCGCGCAAGTGGCCCAGGGCGAGCAAGTGTTGAGTCTCATTTCAGACGAGAACAGCATTTGGGAGGCGCTCAGAGGATTGGCGCTGGTTGGATCTTATGAGGACGTTCCGGTAATCAACACCTACGTGAACTCAAACGACGTCTCTGAGAAAATTCGCGAGCAGGCGAAGAGCACCGTTAACGCTATCGAAACCAGGACCAGGGAGTTACGCTATAAAAAGTAGAGATTTACGCCGGTGGTGCGGGGGGCGCATCGGGCAGCGTGATTCCGTGCAGCGCTTCCCAGTCGTCGGTAGGCACCATCTCGATTGCGTCCCAGGGACAACCATCGAGAAACGCGCCATCCGGACCTTTGCTGGTACACTTCTGACACCCAATGCAGAGGTAAGGATCGACTTCGATTCTTCCAAACGGCGGATGGTCCTCATCCGGCACCCAGAACATACAGGCTTCGATCGGGCAGTACTCGATGCATGCCGGTGAGCCGGAACAGCCGGTGCAGCAGTCGGTCGTGATCGCCAGGATGCGTGGCCGCTTCTTGCGTTGCGCCTTGCCGTCACCCTCGGACATCGGCCAATGCTTGTCTACGATGTCGTACATCCGCTTTGAACCCTCGGTCGCTGTAGTGGAATCTCCGTTCGACTCTAACATAGCTTTGCGGATTTCCTCAACGATTTGTGTCGATGTAGCTAGCAGCTTGCCGCTGGACCGTCTCTCGCATAGAACTACTTCATAACTAACCGGAGGGAGCCAACGATGGAAGCAATTTCAGGTGTATTTGAATCACGCAAAGACGCGGAACAGGCAGTTGACGACTTAAGAAAAGCAGGCATACCGGATAACAGAATCGGTTTAGTAACTCCCGGTACAAATAGCGAAGAACAATTAGAAGCTGGTATACCAGTCACGGATACGGAACAGCCAGGCATGGGCAAAGCGATGGGTGCGGCGGTAGGTGGCGCGATGGGCGCTGCCGGCGGCGCGACCTTGGGACTCGCAGCCGCATCGCTCGCAGTCCCGGGTGTTGGTCCATTGCTGGCCTTCGGCATGGTCGGCGCCGCGTTACTTGGCGTTGTCGGCGCAACAGCCGGCGCCGCAGTGGGAGACCAAGTCGAAGAACAGTTGGGTGAGGGCGTGCCTCACGAAGACATCTATCTCTTCGAAGACGCGTTGCGTCACGGCCGCTCGGTGATCATCGCTTACACGCAAACCGATGACGAGACTGAGAAGGCGGAAGAGGTACTGATGGGCTCCGGCGCGATGGACCTCGACGAGCTGCGCGAGAACTGGTGGAACGAACTACGCGACGGCGAGCGCGCGCATTATCAGGACTTCGATCGTGACGAAGAAAGTTACCGCCGCGGGTACGAGGCAGCGTTACATCCGCAGCGACGCGGCAAGGCGTACACGGACGTCGAACGAGACCTCAAAACCGCGTATGGCGATACTGAGCTTGACAGCGCCTTCCGCGCAGGTTATGAACGCGGGCTAGCTCATCACCGTAAGGTCGCGGAAACTCGTAACAGTTGAGGGATTTCCTTTTGAACGCTGCCGTCCTGATCGCCATTCTGGGCGGCAGCGCAATCATCACCGGCTGGTTCACACGAACCATGTACATTCGGTGTTCCACTTGCGCCACTCTGAACGCGCGCCGTCGCCAGGAGTGCCGCTCCTGCAACCAGACACTTCGTTGATTGGATTTTCTATCCGCGTAATCACCCTATGACCACTGACCAGCAAACCCCTGCGGAAAAAACTAACTACCGCCAAACACCGACTTACTCCGACACGATCGCCTTTGCCAAACAACTTGTCGAGGCTTCACCAGCAATCGAGTACCGCGGCTTCGGCTACAGCGGCCAAGGCCGTGAACTCCCTCTGGTCATTGCGTCGGAAACGCAAACTTTCACGCCCGACGCCGCGCACGAGCAGGGAAAAGCGGTGGTGCTGATTCAAGCGTGCATTCACTCCGGTGAACCGGACGGCAAAGACGCTGGTTTCGCTCTCCTGCGCGACATCGCCATCACGCAAACAGCCGCCGGTATCCTTACCAATGTTGTTCTACTTTTCATCCCGATCTACAACACCGACGGTCACGAACGCTCCACGCCTTACAACCGCATAAACCAGAACGGTCCGGAGTCAATGGGCTGGCGCACGACGAGCACGTACCAGAACCTCAACCGCGACTACATGAAAGCCGACACGCCCGAAACGCGCGCTTGGCTGCGTTTGTGGAACGAGTGGAGCCCGGATCTGTTTATCGATTGTCACGTCACGGACGGCGCCGACTATCGTTGCAACATCACTTATCACCACGAACATCACGCGGGCGTGGACCATGCTGTGCTCGAGTGGGAACAGGATGTGTTTGATGACAAAGTGGCGCGGGCTACGGCGGCCGCGGGCAACGTGATCTCGTGGTATCTCGAGTTTATCGACAATCGCGATCTAACCCTCGGCACCCGCGACTTCAACGGTTCGCCGCGTTTCTCAACCGGCTACGTCCCGCTCCGTAATCGTCCCGGCATTCTGATCGAGACACACATGATCAAGGACTACCGTTCGCGCGTGATCGGAACTTATGACTTCCTTCGCGCTGCGCTAACGGAGGTCAACAACGCTCCGGATGAACTAATTCGCATCGGCCGCGAAGCTGATGAGCGGACCGTCGAGGCAGCGCGCGTTTACAATCCGTCAAATCTTTACCCGCTGAACTTCGAACTCACAGACGAATCTACGCCCTTCGAACTCAAGGCATTCGAATATGTGACGGAAGAGAGTGACGTCTCGGGCGACCTGCGCGTGATCTATGGCCGCGAGCCGTTGGACCTGACGATCCCGATGTACGATAAATTTCGCGTGACGGCTGCGGTGGCGCCGCCGCTGCATTACATTATTCCGGCGCAGTGGTGGGAACCCATAGACATACTGAAGGAACACGGGGTGCGCCACAAAACGCTGGCGACGTGGACGTCGATCGAAGTCGAGAGTTATCGCTTCGTAAACGTCACCTGGCCGTCTGGTCCATTCGAAGGCCGGCACATGCCGCGGCTCGACGTTGAGCGCGTTACTGAAGTGAGACAATTTCCCCCGGGCTCAATGGTGGTACCGGTGGCTCAGCCGCTCGGAAAACTCATCTTGAATCTGTTGGAACCCGAAGCGCCTGACTCGTTCGCCAAGTGGGGCTTCTTCAATGCGATCTTTGAAGAGAAGGAGTACGCGGAACACTACGTACTTGAGACGCTGGCGCGCGAGCTGATGGAGAAAGATCCGGAGCTCAAGCGGGAGTTTGAATCGCTGGTCGCCACCGACGCTGACTTTGCGGCGAGTCCCTCAGCACGCTTGAGGTTCTTTTACAAACGTTCGCCCTACTGGGATCCACAAATGAATCTTTATCCAGTAGGGCGAATCATAAGGGTGCTTGATTTACCACTAATCTGATAATAGACGCCCAACTTGACTAAACGACCGTTCGGCGTCCACCGATGATGTTGATAAGCAGCACGACCAGCGCTAACACTAGCAACAGATGAATAAACCCACCAATCGTGTAGCTACTGACCACGCCGAGCAACCACAACACCAACAATATTACAAAAATCGTCCACAGCATTTCGTTCTCCTCCTTTTGTCAACCACGCCCAAATTTCGTTGGTACAAAAGCAATCGCGGTTGAGAATTGCAACGTCCATGCCGTTTCAAATTGCCTGCATTCTGGGGGATTTTTGGCTTTGTGCGTACGGAAATATGTCACGGCATAAACTGCGCTGCTCGTTTTTAATCTTCTGCTGGACTATATGGTCGTTTTTATCTTCTGCTGGACTAAACGTGATGTTGGCTGTTAAAGTGACGCTTGCGCGCGCAACGTCGGCGAGCGCATCGGAGTTTACGAGCATCTCAGTTCGTTCGTTCAGGTCCTTCCATTGAAGTTCCGACGTTCTCCTGACCCGATTCTTTGCTGCTTTGAATGAATTCACGAGGTCATCCCGTGTAAGTCGGGAGCCCGTTTTTGGAGGTCTTTATGCCCACCCCCACGCCCCGGGTATCTGTTCGTACGCGCCGTGTGGCTTTAGCTTGTCTTGCAGTCGTCACCTTCTCCCTTGTCATTGCCGCTTCAATCGTTTCATACCAGCGCCGGCAACCGCAGGTGCAACGCATTAATTATTCGCAACTCTATTCGCTCGCCGAAGCGGGCGGCGCCGCTGCTCTTCAAATTGAAGGCGAGACGATGACGGTTACGCGGGCTGACGGTTCGCTCGTCGAAGCGACTGTCACCGGTCAGTCACCGCAGAACGACGTCATTCAACTCTTCCGGAAAAACAACGTACCAATTGAGTTTCGGCCGTTGCAGCCCGGAGTGCTCGTGAGTGTTATGAATTGGGGACTGCCGATTTTGACACTCGGTCTGATTGCCCTCGTCGCGTGGCGCATCTACGCGAGTCTCAGTGGCCGCGGCTCGTTTGAGTTGACCGATCACAACGGTCAGCAAACAGTCGGCTTCAACGATGTGGCCGGTGTTGACGAAGCGAAGGGCGAGCTCACGGAAACGATTGAGTTTCTGCGTAGTCCGGCAAAATTTAGCCGTCTTGGTGGACGCGTTCCGCGCGGCATTTTGCTTTACGGTCCGCCGGGAACTGGCAAGACGTTGCTCGCGCGCGCGGCTGCGAAAGAAGCGGGCGTTGCGTTTCTCGCGGCGTCAGGTTCGAGTTTCCAAGAAAAGTTTGCCGGATTGGGCGCGGCGCGAGTGCGGCACCTGTTTGCGAAGGGAAGAAAGCTCTCGCCCTGCATCATATTTATTGACGAGATCGACGCGCTTGGACGGCAACGTGGGCGTGGCGGCGATTCTGCTTCGGCCGATCAGGATCAGACGCTGAATCAGTTGCTCGTCGAGATGGATGGATTCGATCAGTCGAGTGCGGTGGTTGTCATCGCTTCCACCAATCGGCCGGACATTCTGGATAAAGCGTTGACGCGCCCTGGGCGTTTCGATAGGGAAATAGCAGTCGATTTGGCTGACGTTAACGGACGCGAAGCGATTCTTAACGTGCATGCACGTAACCTCAAACTCGAAGAAGGTCTCGATCTGCAGTGGATCGCACGTGGCACGCCGGGTTTTTCGGGTGCTGAGCTCGCGAACCTGATGAACGAAGCCGCGATTGCGGCAACGCGCGACGATGCGTCCGCGGTTGGTCGAAAGCACATCGAGATTGCTCGCGACCGGATCTTGATGGGCGCTGAACGCCAGGGCTTCATGATGGACGAGGACGAGCGTTATGCGACGGCGGTTCACGAAGCAGGTCACGTCGCGGTCGGATTAGCCGTGGAGAATGGCGACCCGATTCACAAGGTCTCGATTCTGCCGCGTGGGCGTGCGCTTGGCGTGACGCAGTCGTTGCCGGAACGCGATCGGTTCATGAAGAAGCGTGAGTATCTCGAAGATCAGATTGCGCTGTTGCTCGGTGGACGCGCCGCGGAGCAGATCCTGCTCTCGACGATGACGGCCGGCGCCTCGAACGATATCGAGCGGGCGGTGGAGATCGCGCGGAAGATGGTTAGCGAGTTTGGCATGAGCCGTTTGGGACCGATTCATCTCGGTCAGTCGGATCAACCGATCAGCCAGAACCTGCTGGATCGGATCGAAGAAGCCACCAATGAGTTGATCAACGCGCAATTGACGCGTGCGTGCGCCGTCGTGACTGCGGAGAAGGAGTCGATCGGCAGGCTCGTGGAGCTGTTGATGGAACGCGACACGTTGGACGCGGACGAGATTGCGAGTTGCTTCAGCAACAGCCCATACGTTCGCGCCGCGTAGAGAATGTTTTAGTGAGCCAACGCATCCGGGTGTTCGGAGATTTCTCGAACCGCCCGGCTGCGTCTTTGGCTCGTCACTAACGCCACGCCCGCAAAAATCAGCAGCGTCGCGATGCTCGTACGGTAATTCCACCGCTCACCCAGAAACCACGGCGCAAAACCAAACGCAATCAGCGGCTGTAGGTAGATATAAATCGCCACCGTTCCCGGCGAGACCTGCATCAGCGCCCACGCATTCAGGTAGTAAGCTCCCACGGTCGGCAACAAAATAATTACCCCGATCAGCAACCACACCGTCCAGCTAATCACCGCGACATTCTCGTTTCCAAACGAATAAAGACCGAGCGGCGCGATCATCACTGCGCTCACGAGAAAGATCCACGTGATCACGTTCAACGCGCCGTAACGTTCGAGCAATCGCTTCGAGATCACGATATAGAACGCGTACAACAGCGCATTACTGAGCAGCAGCAGGTTTCCCAGCGTTGTGTCGGCCGTCAGTTGCGCCCGCAATGGATTGATGAGATAGACGACACCGGCGCCCGCGAGCACCACGCCGAGAGCACGCTTCAACGACCAGTTGTCATATCCGAAAAGAATGCTGAAGAACAGCGTGATTACAGGAATGGTCGTCGTCAGCAATGCCGCGTTGATTACGGTCGTGAGCGACAACGCTTTGACGAAGAGAAGCTGATTGCCGACAACGCCGCAGAACGCGCAAAGAACGAGGAGCGCAAAATCCGAGCGCCGCATTTTGAGCAGCGGTTTGAGTTGCCGTTGTAAGAGGGCGAAAGCAATGGCAGCGCCGACGAGACGGCAGGTCACGAGACTCGTAACCGAGATCGATCGCAACACGATCTTCCCGAGAATGGGCCACGCGCCGAAGAGGATCTGAACCGCAATCAGAGCGAGGTGAGGTCGAAACTTGTCGCTCATACCACGAGGTAGAGCGGGTTTTCGAGGATCTTCTTAAAGGTCTGGAGAAACTTCGCGCCGGTCGCGCCGTCAATCACGCGATGATCGCACGACATCGTGACGCGCATCATCTGGCGCACGACGATTTCGTTATCCCGAACGACGGGTTTCGACGTCATCGCGCCCACAGCGAGAATTGCGCCTTCGGGCGGGTTGATCACTGCCGTGAACTCGTCAATGCCGAACATTCCAAGATTGCTGATCGAGAAAGTCGCGCCCGTGTACTCTTCAGGCTTTAGTTTCTTCGAGCGCGCACGTTCGGCAAGTTCTCGCACTTCCGCAGCTATCTGGCTCAGCGACTTCTGATTAGCCGCACGCACAACGGGCGTGATCAATCCGTCTTCAATCGCCACCGCCACGCCGATATCCGCGTGTTCGTAATAACGGACAAAGCGGTCCTGGAATGACGCGTTCACCTCGGGATGCTGAATCAAAGCCGCGGCGGTGACCTTGATGATGATGTCGTTGACGCTGATCTTCAGATCGGGGTCGAGTGCGTTGATGCCCTTGCGCATTTCCGCTGCTCGATCCATCTCGATGTCGGTCGTGAGAAAGAAATGCGGCACCGGGCCGAGCGAGGTAACGAGGCGTTTGGCGATCGTCTGGCGAATTTGGGAAGCCGGCTCGTCGCGATATGCAGAAGCTCCGAATGCCGGCGCCGATTGACCCGGCTCGACTGGCCGCGGATATCGCTGCGGCGCTGCGGGCGCGGGTTTGGGTGCGCTCATCGCTGCTTCGATGTCTTTTTTGACAATGCGCCCGCCTGGTCCACTGCCCTGGATCGAACGCAGATCGAGGCCGGACTCTGCTGCCATTCGCGCCGCGAGTGGCGAAACGATGACGCGGCCCGTTGACGGTGCGGCGGCAGCCTGGCGGCCGTTGCCGACAGTTCCAGCGCCGGCAGCAGCAGCTTGTGCTTGTTGGGGCGGGGCTGGTTGTTGAGCTGGAGCCGGTGGCGGCTCTTCTTTTTCAGGCGCCGCCGGTGGTTCTTCTTTCTTGGCGGTCGCGGCAGCAGGCGCTTCGGAGAGCAGGGAAGCGATGTCTTCGTTTGGTTCGCCGATGACGGCGATCAATTGGCCGAGCGGCGCCGACTCTCCCTCACCGATAAGGATCTTGCGCAGCACGCCATTCGCGAGCGCCTGCATTTCCATCGTTGCCTTGTCAGTGTCGATTTCAGCGAGCGGCTCGCCCATCGCGACCTTGTCGCCTTCTTTTTTCAGCCAGCGCGCGATCTGTCCCTCTTCCATTGTGGGAGAGAGCTTCGGCATGATTACCTTGGTTGCCATCGGTTCCTTAGTGTTTGAGTTGCTAATCGAGATACGCGACTTCACGCACCGCAGCCACGATTTTTTCCACGTCAGGTACAGCAAGATTCTCGAGGTTCTTCGCGTACGGCATGGGCACGTCAGCACCGGAGACGCGTTTGACCGGCGCGTCGAGATAATCAAACGCACGCTCCATGATCTGCGTGCTGATCTCTGCGTTTACGCCGCAGATCGGATGCGACTCTTCCGCCAGCACTACGCGGTTTGTTTTCTTCACCGATTCGACGATCGTGTCGATGTCGAGCGGCCTGATCGTTCGGGGATCGATCACCTCACACGAAACACCTTGCTGCTCGAGCTGTTCGGCAGCCTTCAACGCCACTGGCACCATTAACGAACGCGCCACGATCGTGACGTCCGTGCCTTCGCGCTTGATGTCGGCAACACCGAGCGGAATGGTGAAATCGGGATCCTCGGGCACCTCGCCTTTGTTGCCGTACATTCTTTCCTGCTCGATGAAGATGACCGGATCGTCGTCTCTGATCGCCGACTTCAACAAGCCCTTTGCATCCGCGGGCGTGGAAGGCATGACGACTTTCAAACCCGGAAAGTATGCATACCACGATTCCATCGCTTGCGAGTGCTGCGACGAAACCTGAAACGCGGAACCGCCCGGCCCACGAAACACAATCGGGATTTTGAACTGTCCGCCCGACATGTAGAGCATCTTCGCCGCTGAATTAATGATCTGATCCGTGGCGAGAATGGAGAAGTTGAAGGTCATGAACTCAACGATCGGCCGGAGACCAACCATCGCCGCGCCGACGCCGAGTCCGGCAAAACCCAACTCGGTGATTGGCGTGTCGATGACTCGCTTTGGTCCAAACTCGTTCAGCAAACCTTTAGTGACTTTGTAAGCTCCGTCGTACGCGGCGACTTCCTCGCCCATGATAAAAACGGATTCGTCGCGGGCTATCTCTTCCCGGATCGCCTGATTAAGCGCTTCGCGTATGGTGATTGTCGGCATTGATTCGATTAGCGGTCTCTGTTCCGGGACGGATCGATCGGATTGGCGTAAACCTCTGTGTAGAGTTCAGCCGCGTCCGGCAGTGGACTCTCGTCGGCGAAACGCAACGCGTCCTCAACCTCTTCGTGGATCTGTTTGTCGATCTCTTCGAGAGCTTTTTCGTCCACAATCTTTTCTTCGAGCAGACTTGCAGAGAAGAGTTTGATCGGATCGCGTTCCTGGTACTTTTCGATCTCGGCGCGTGTGCGGTAGTTACCGGGATCGGACATGGAATGGCCCATAAAACGGTAGGTGCGAACTTCGAGCAGCGTCGGCAGCGACTCTTTGCGGGCGCGTTGTACGGCGCGCATCGTCGCTTCGCGCACGGCCAGTACGTCCATGCCGTCAACGAACTCCGACGCCATCTCGTAGGCGCAACCTTTCTGTGCGATGTCGCGCAGAGACATTGCTCGCGCGAGCGAAGTGCCCATGCCGTACTGGTTGTTTTCACAGATGTAAATGCAGGGAAGTTTCCAGAGTTGGGCCATGTTCAGCGATTCGTGAAACGCGCCCTGGTTCACCGCGGCTTCGCCGAAGAAACAGAGCGTCACTTCGCCGGAGTTGCGATACATCGACGCGAATGCGGCGCCGGTAGCAAGCGGTATCTGGCCGCCGACGATGGCGTGGCCGCCGAGAAAGCCGAGATCTTTGTCAAACATGTGCATCGAGCCGCCTTTGCCTTTCGAGCAGCCCGTTGCCTTGCCAAACAACTCGGCCATGATCGCACGCGCCGACATTCCCTTCGCGAGTGCATGACCATGTTCGCGATAACTCGCGAAAACAAAATCTTCTTTGTTGATCGCGGAGATCGCGCCGACTGCGACCGCTTCCTGGCCGATGTAAAGATGGCAGAAGCCGCCGATCTTGCCGGCGACGTAAACTTCGGCGGATTTTTCTTCAAAGCGACGAATCAACAGCATCTGCCGGTAGAGACCGATGAGTTGTTCTTTGTTGAGCCCGGTGAAACGGTCTTTCTGGCGCTCTTTGACCTCGTCACGTTCGCGCGCGAGTTGTTTCTTGTCGACGTCGGCTGGCGCGTCCTGGGCTGGCGCGTCAATGACGCTGGTAGAGCTTTGCTCTTCGGCGCCGGCGCGGGAGGGTGGTGCTGCAGTTTGTTTGCTCATGGGTTGTAGAAAGCTCGGATTATAGTCACAAAACGCACTAAGACACAAAAAGCAACTCTGAAGAAGTTTTACGAACTCCTTCAGAGTTCCGTATGTGGTCGTCTTGCTGTTCCCACGGTATAAACCTGGGCTGAAACTGGAGAACGCCGTCGGCGTACTTTTCCTGCTAAGTCATCATGTCAATGGAGCTGACGCCGGCGCCGGCGACGGTCAGAACCGTTTTGCGTCCGTGCTTGTCGCGCTGCATTCTGCGCGCGGCCGCCGTTAACAGTTCCTCACTCGTCTCTCCGTCTTCGGGAAAACATCCCACACCTAAACTCACGCCCAGCCCGATCAACGTGCCCGTGCGGACGGAAAACAGTTGCTCCTCGACCGCATTGCGAATGCGATCAGCGATCGACTCGGCCATCTTGCCGGAGGCCATCGGCATGATCGCCACAAACTCATCGCCCGCATAACGCGTCAGGATATCCATCTGCCGCAACTCGCTCCGTACCACGCCCGCAACACTCGCGAGCAATCGATCGCCAGTCGAGTGACCATACTTGTCGTTGATGATCTTGAAATCGTCGATGTCCATGCAGATCACCGACAGCGACTCACGATTCATTCGCTGACACTCGGCAATACGCTGTTCCAGCATCATGTAGAACCCACGCGCGTTAGGCAGCTCCGTCAACGGATCCACGAGCGCGCTCTCGCGCGTCTTCTCATACGTCAAGGCGTTATTTAACGCGCTCGACGCGTGCTGGCAAACCGATTCAAGCAATCGCACGTGTTCCGTCGAGTACGACGTGCGGCTCTGCGAGTAAAGCGCGATCGCTCCAAACGCGCCGTCTTCACGCAGCAACGGCGAAACAAGCACGCCGCGAAACAGCTTCACGATCTCATCGGCGACACCGACCATATCCAACTCCGGCGACGCGTTGCACATCGACCGGCCGTTCGCGATTACCCAACCCGTTATGCCATCTCCGACCGTGATACGCCGGCTTGAAAAGAGTTCGGCTTCCTCACCAACCGCATGCGCCGCAACTGCTTTCCCCGATCGTTCGTCGACCAGAAAAATCACGCAGCTATCGAACGGGACAATTGCCTTCAACTTGTTCGCGACGAGCGTGACAGTGTCGTTCAAGTTAAGCGACGAACCGATCGTCTGCGCGATCTCGTGCAGCGCAAAGACTTCTCGCTGCGCTTCCGAAATCGACCGGAAACCACTCGACTCGATCGGCGTCCCGAGAATGTCAGACGCAAGCCCCGCGTCAGGCTTCGTACTCGTTTCCATATCAAGAATCGGCGCTGAAGCAACCTGCTCCTGAATGTCTTCCGCGTCGATGAGCCGATCAAACTCTATGACGTGTTCGGTAAACTTCTGGACCACCTTCGGATCGAACGCCGAGCCGACCATATTTTTCAGCAACGCGATCGAGTCCTCTCGTTTCATGCCCTTCCGATAAGGACGGTCGCAACGCGTCGCGTCATAGAAATCAACCACGGAAATGATTCGCGCGATGAGCGGAATCTGTTCTCCTTTGAGTCCTTTCGGATAACCGCTGCCATCCCACTTTTCGTGGTGATAGCGAACAATGTCTTCAACCGGATAAGGGAAGTTGACACGCTTGAGAATGTCGCCACCCACAGTCGGGTGAATCTTCATCTTGGCAAACTCCGCTTCCGTCAGTTTTCCCGGTTTGTTGAGGATGTACTCCGGCACCGCGAGCTTGCCGATATCGTGCAGCAGCGCTCCCGCATGAAGCGCGCGCAAGTCGGATTCAGAGACGTCGAACAGCTTGCCCATCTGCGTCGCGTAGATCTGCGTGCGACGCACGTGGCCGTGTGTTGTTTGATCCTTTGCATCGATCGCGATTGCCAGCGACTCGATTGTGTTCATGTGGATCTGCGCCATCTCTTCCGCGTGGCGACGGCGCTCGGCCTCAGCCGCGCTCAACTCCGCCAGCCTTTTTTCGTTGAAGCGATGGAAGAGATAAACCAGGGTGGAGAGCAGCAACGTGAGCACCACGAGCGCAATGCCCGTGTTGAGGAGGAGAAGTACGAGGCTGACCACCGCGATTGCGGCAGCAAATACAGCGAGGCCCGTCGAGGTCGTCTTCAGCATGGCGTGATTAGGCAAGGACTGACTTGCCTTAAGCTGGGAAAGTGCCAAACAGTGTTGGCATGCGTATAACTATAGAGGTTTGTACGAGATGCGTCAACTTTGTGCCGCGGTCGCTAACGGCGGTCGAGCTCTGCGCGCAGTGAGGCCGCGTCGTTTACCGGCTGTTTACAGGTGTAGTTCTGGCAGACGTAGGCCGTTGGACGCTCCTCCAGCAATGGACGACTCTGAAGCAGCGGCACTGCGGCAATCGCCTCTGCGTCGTCGATCGAAGCGTGAGCAACTACCTTGTTTGGCACGTACTTGCGCCAGACTTCTTCGAGTAAAAGTTTAATGTCGTTTTGGTCGTTGCCGACGAGAGCGACCTCTTTCGGACTGGAAAGCAGCGAGTCCATCGCCGAGAGCGCGTAGCCGAAACCTGACGGATAGCGCCGGACCTGATCAGCCACTTCGCCTAACACGGCCTCCGCGAGCTCGCGATAACGCTCGTTATTGGTGAGTATGGCGAGGCGCAAAACCACCGTGGCGGCGACAGAGTTTCCCGAAGGCGTGGCGTTGTCAAAGTAATCCTTTGAGCGGACGATCAGGTTTTCGTGACTCTTCCCGGTGAAGAAGAAGCCCGCGCCTTCCTCGTCCCAGAACTCTTCAATCATTCGATCAGTCAGGGCGATTGCGTGTTTCAGCCAGCGAAACTCCCCGCCTGTTTCGTACAACGTGACCAGACCTTCGATGAAAAACGCGTAGTCTTCCAGATACGCGTTGAACTTCGCGACGCCATCCTTGTAGGTGCGGAGCAGAAACCCATCGCGTTGCAAATTCGAGAGGACAAAATCCGCGTTGCGGGTGGCCGCCTCCGTATAACCGGCGCGCCCGAGAATGACGCCCGCTTCGGCGAAGCTGGCTAGCATCAGGCCATTCCAGGCGGTAATGATCTTCTCATCGCGATCGGGTTTTATCCGTGTCTCACGGTGTTCGAAAAGTTTCTGACGAGCCTCTGGGGTTGGGGGTTCAGCCGCAGGGTTTACGTTGAGAATGTTCTTGCCTTCAAAGTTTCCGGCTTCCGTGACGTTGTAGTACGCATTGAATCGGAGAGCGTCGTTGCCTAGAACTGAGGTGATCTCATTAAAATCCCAAACAAAAAATTTCCCTTCATGACCCTCCGAATCGGCGTCCTGAGTCGAATAAAACCCACCCGCCGGATCGGTCATCTCGCGCAGCACGTAATCGAGTATGCCTTCGGCGGTCTCGCGCGCTAACGAATCCTGCGTCACCTGAAAGTAATGAACATAAAGCCGCGAAAGCAGCGCGTTGTCGTAAAGCATCTTTTCGAAGTGCGGCACGAGCCATATCGCGTCAGTCGAGTAACGATGAAAACCACCGCCGAGCTGATCGTACATTCCGCCGCGCGCCATCTTCTCGCAGGTGTGCTGCACCATGTCGAGCGCATCCTCGTTGCCCGTTCGCGCATACGTGCGCAGCAAAAACTCGAGCGCCATTGCGGGCGGAAACTTCGGCGCGCCACCGAACCCGCCGTTGAGTGAATCGTAAGTCCGAACCATCCCGTCGTAAGCGGTATCGAGCAACTCCTTCTCAACTGGACGATCTGTCCCACTCGGTTCACTCAGCCGGCGTAACTCCTTCAGCAACGACGTGCCCGTTTCGGTGATGTCGGCCTGCCGATCGCGATATGCTTCAGCGACGCTGATCAGCACGCGCGGAAAGCCCGGCATGTTGTAGCGATCCTGCGGCGGGAAGTACGTACCACCGTAAAAGGGAACGCCATCGGGCGTGAGGAAAACGGTCATGGGCCAACCACCATGATGCGTCATCATCTGAACGGCGTTCATGTAGATCTGATCGAGATCGGGCCGCTCTTCGCGATCGACCTTGATGTTGACGAAGAGGTCGTTCATGAGCTTTGCGATGTCTTCGTCTTCAAACGACTCGTGGGCCATTACGTGACACCAGTGACAGGCGGAATACCCGATGCTCAACAGCACGGGTTTGTTCTCGCTGCGCGCTTTGGTAAACGCTTCGTCGCCCCACGGATACCAATCCACCGGATTGTGTGCGTGCTGCAAAAGGTACGGACTGCTTTCGTTTATCAGGTGATTGGTAAATTGAGTTTGTTTCATTTGAACCCCTTGTTCGATTTAGTCTTTGAACCAGTAAGGTGTCTTTTTCGCCCACGTGCTGGTTGGATACTTGCGATGCAGGACGTCGAAAGCGGCTTTGGACCAACGGGCGGATTCTTTATCAGTGCAACCGTAACGCGTGGTTCTCACTGCGAGATGCAGTGCTTCAGGAACGCGCGGGTCAGTTGGATGGCTGTTGGCCCACGCGATGACTTGCTGTGAGAGGTAGTTCGGCGATGCGCCAAAAGCTCTCAACGATTTCCATTCGTTCTCGCCTTTTTGGAGTTCGGCCGGAGACAAGAACGACGGAGCCGAGCGGCTGGTAGCCGTAAACGGCCTTGCCTCACGCCCCTCTTTCTCGATGACGGGGATAAACTCAGTTGCAGCAGTACACCACCAGTTATCGCGATAAACGTCCTGCTGGTGTAGCGGCGCCTCTCTTCCGAGACCCGCATCGACGATGGGTTCCAGGCCGGGCGTCTTCAACCAGGCATAGATCGCGGCATACTTCTTCTCTTCGGGTCCTGTGGTCGCGGCGTATTTGTTGAGGAGTTCCGCGGCTTCGGGAACGAGTTTCGCGAGGATCGGTGCGAGTTCGTCCGCGGTCTTCGTGTCGCCGAGCAAGGCTGCTCGCAGCCACGTCGCCTGAGTCAGATCGCGACGTGGTCCAGCAGGCAACGCGTTGCTCTTAACCGCTTCTTTGAGGACTGAGAGCGGCAAGTGTTGGTTAAGCGCGTGCGCGGCATCGACGTCAAAGAACGGCTTGCCGCGCTTGTCTTTGTTTGGCTCACCGAGCCAACTTTCGTCGGCAGGGATTTCACGTCCGTCGTCGTCGTAACTCAGAGTTGCGGGAATACGCGTGGCGTCTCTTAAAAACTCTGACAGCGAAGTGGCAAGCAACATTCTTTGGCTGATGAGTAGATTCAGTGCTGATTCGTCAAAGTGTGCGCGGTCTGTTGTCAGAGATTGGTCGAGCAGGGGACGTGCTTCCGCCGTGCGGTTCATGTCGATCAACAAGCGAATCGCGTGAAAACGAGCGGAAGCGAACGCTGCGGAGTTGCTCTTTACTTTCAACGCCTCTGTTGTCAGCTCGCTGGCTTTCGCGTGTTTTCCATCAATGGCGGTAAGCGCGGCGATCAACCATGGCATCGAACGACTCGCCTGCCACTTCGCCAGCGCATGATCACGCGCGCCGTCACTTGAATCCTGAAACGTAGCGATCCAATCCGAAAGATCCTCACGCTTCAGATTCGAAAGATCGTCTCCCTTTGGGCTCGTCGCTTGCGCCGGATCCCCCTCATCCGTCTCCAAATAGCGGTCCAACAGAACCGTGTAATCGGTCAGGTCCTGCTTCAAGTTTCCGTTGGGAGTTTTTGTTGTGAGTATTTGGGCCAGCTCATTTAGCCGCTTCGCCGGATCGAGCCGGAGGCGAACGAGATTCAGTAGACGGGTCGAAGCGACGTGCAACGAAGCGAGATTCTTATCGGCAAGTATCTTTTGCAACTGCGCCTCTGCCTGGCGCAGCGATTCCTCTTTTTGCTCCGGCGCACCCAGACTTGCTTTGCGCGCAAACACACGCGCGACGAGATAAACCGCGTTTCGTTGCCACGGAGAATTCGCGTCGGCCGAGATCGCTTCAAAACCTTTGCGCACCTCGTCAAAATTCGCAGCATAAAAATGCGCGGCCGCCATCTGGTAAGCGCGATCAGCTCGCATGAGCGCATCGGCGTCTGCCGGAAGCTGCGCCGGGATAACACTACCGCCACCACAGTTACTGAACACTTGATCCTGCGCTTCGAGCCACGTGCGCACCGGTGCACTCTCGGCGCCGTACTTCGCTATGCGTTCGTTGAGCGTCGCAATCGCAGTTTCAAAAGAGTCCTGTTGGCAATTCAGATAACTCTCGTATTCGTCCGGCTTCTCACGGTTACGATAAACGGAGATGGGCGCCGGATCCTGCGATACGACTTTCTGACGTGCTTCCAGCCAGCGTTTGGTCCAGTCTTCGTCACCGGCTGACCACTGGTATTCAAGTCGCTCTTTCCAAAGTTGCGTGACGGCTTTCTGCTCGTCGGCCGTGAAGCTGGAACCGGAGAGATGTCGATACGCAACGTAGATATACGAACGCGCGTAGGTCGGTTGGACCACTCCAAGACGGCCCGCCGCAAAGCGATCGAGTGGATAGCCGGGATGAACCGTGAACACGAAGATCGCCTCGAGGCTGATTGGGCCACAGGCGAGCGCCGTCGTAGAGTTGAACAACAGCAGTGCGAGCAAGAGGGCAATGAAGCAGCGGAAATGTTTCGTCATCTTTGGTAGGCCTCCATCGCGGCGGCGAAAGATGATTTAGACCAGGGCTTTGGATTGAAGATGTAAAGACGCGTGACGGGCGGTGTGTTGACGAGTTCGTCCGTGGACACGCCCGCCGAGTTCTGGCACATACGTGATTGGAAAGGTTGGCCCGTTTCGAGGCGGCGCTGGAACTGGCGTTGATCGACACCCAGACGAAAGAGCATTGGGACTGCTTCGTCGACGGGTAGGTCGGATAGCCAGTTGTCACCGGCGCACCAGGAAGCGAGAGCAGTGATCGAGAGCGCCGTGGAAGCAGGCAAGTCGCGGCGAAGAGTTTCCAAAAGCGAACGGTAGAAACTTCTTTCCGAGACTGTGGCGTCGAAGTCTATTTGAATCACAGATGACACGGATGAATTGCGGATTTCGCGCGCAGTTTCTGAGAGTTGTGTGCGGGACAGAGATGGCAAGTCGCTGCGATCAGTTTCGATTCGAACTACGGCGATCGTTTGCGTCCCTTCAGGAAGTGTCAGAGGCTGAAGGCGTGGCCTCATCAAGACTTTGTCGCCGCGTAACGTGATCGTCTTCGCTAAAAACGCGACACCCGTTTTCTGCGGATCGATGAACGTCAGATCCTCCGGACGCTCCCACGCCCAGAGCATCACGCGCGGCAACGTATCCAGCGGCGTTGTTCCGTGTGAATAGAGCGCGGCCACCAAGATTAAAGGAAGAATCAGAACTGGAAGTCTCATTGGAGTTCGGTCAGTTTACACCATATACTGCCGACCACGTATGGAACGTGAAACGTTAGAGTTTGATGTCGTATTTGTAGGCGCAGGGCCGGCAAATCTGAGCGGCGCATATCATCTCGCGCGCCTCGCAAAACAAAACAATCTGGAAATCGAGATCGCGGTGATTGAAAAAGGCTCGGCCGTCGGCGCGCACATTCTCTCAGGCGCCGTGATGGATCCGCGCGCGCTGAAAGAGCTGATCCCTGATTTCGTCGAACAGGGCGCGCCGCTCGAGTCGCCGGTGACCGATGATCAATTTCTGTATCTCACATCAAAGCGCGCGATTCGCGCGCCGATCACCCCGCCGCCATTCAAAAATCACGGCTACTACATCATCTCGCTGAATCGTCTTACCGCGTGGCTCGGCGAGAAGTGTGAAGAAGCGGGCGTGAACGTTTTTCCCGAGTTTCCCGGCGCGGATTTGCTTTACGACGAAAACGATCGCGTGGCGGGTGTGCGCACTGGCGACAAAGGCATCGACAAGGAAGGGAAGCCGAAGCCGAACTTCGAACCCGGTGTCGATCTGCGGGCGAAAGTGACTGTGCTCGGTGAAGGACCTCGCGGATCGCTTACGAAACAGCTCGTCGAACGTCTCGGACTCGATGAAGGACGCGAGCCGCAGGTCTACAGCATCGGCGTGAAAGAACTGTGGGAACTGCCTGACGATCGTTATCCGGCCGGGCGCGTGACGCACACGCTCGGGTTTCCGTCGGATACACAAACCTACGGTGGTGGGTGGATCTATGGCATGCAGAACAACGTGCTGAACCTCGGCTACGTCACCGGGCTCGATTACAAAGACCCGTTGATCGATCCACACGCGGAGTTTCAAAAGTACAAAACGCATCCGTACATTGCGAAGCTGCTCGAAGGCGGCAAGATGATTCGCTACGGCGCGAAGACGATCGCTGCGGGTGGTTTATTTGCGATGCCGCGAACGTACGCTGACGGCGTGTTGCTAGTTGGCGACTGTGCGGGTTTTCTCAACTCGCAGCGCTTGAAAGGCATTCACTCCGCGATTAAGAGCGGCATGCTGGCGGCCGAAGTGATCGTTGAAGCGTTGAAAGCGGAAGATTATTCCGCGAAGCAGTTGCAACGCTATGAGCAGGTCGTGAATGACAGCTGGATCGTTCCGGAGTTGCGTAAAGTTCGGAATTTCCATGCGGCGTTCAAACGTGGGCGTTGGTTGGGAATCGTAAATGCCGGATTGCAGTTTTTTACCGGCGGTCGTGCGTGGGGTATCTTCGATCGCGACGCGGCGCACGCCGGACATCTCGAAATGAAGAAGCTGTCCTCGTACGGGTACAAAGGCGACAGTCTCGAACAGCGTTACAACGGTCTGCGGTTCGACGGTAAGACGACGTTCAATAAAGTTACGGACGTCTACCACGCGGCCGTGGGCCATGATGAGGATCAGCCCGCGCACCTGCACGTGCTCGACACGAATATCTGTTCGACGCGTTGTGCGGAGGAGTACGGAAATCCGTGCCAGCGTTTTTGTCCGGCGGCGGTGTACGAGATGGTAGACGATGGCGCGAACGGCAGACGGCGTTTGCAGATCAACTTCTCAAACTGCGTGCACTGCAAGACCTGCGACATCATGGACCCGTACCAGATCATCAACTGGGTCACGCCCGAAGGCGGCGGCGGTCCTGATTATAAAGGGATGTAGGTTACTCGGCGGCCTGCGGGTCTTTCTGTTTGACTTGGAAGTGAACCCGGCCGCGGATCACTTCCTCGAGGGCAATTCGTGTCGGCTTGTGTTTCTGCGGGTCGATATCAATCCGCGGAGTCGCTCCGCGCTGTAACTGCTTGCTTCGCTTCGCTGCGAGGATGATGAGGCGATACTTCGAATCTACTTCCGTTACGCGTCCCGCTTCCAATTCATTCTCAGTCGACTCTGTCGTTGTTGCCACTCGGTTGCTCCTTCTCTATCAGGCAGATTTATTTTTCTGCCGCATCGAACTTCTTAATCACTTCGCGCACCAGGTTCTCCTGACGCACACATCGGGCGCGTTCCGCATAAATAATCGAAGCGAGCTGCGCCGAGGCACGCTCCACCTCATCGTTAAAAATTAGGTAGTCAAACTTTGAATACTGGCGCAACTCGTCCGGCGCGTTGCGCAACCTGACTTTAAGCTCTTCGGGCGAGTCAGTGTTACGAGCAATCAGGCGGTCCCGAAGCACTTCGAAAGACGGCGGCAGAATAAAAATGCTCACGGAATCCATCAACAACTGCCGCACACTCGCCGCGCCCTGAACATCGAGTTCCAGCACGATGTCCACGCCCGCCGCAGTCTCTTCAGCCACCTGCCGTCTCGCAGTGCCGTAAAAATTGCCGTGCACACAAGCCCACTCGAGGAACTCGCCGCCCCCGACCATCTCCTCGAATTGCTGAAGGCCCACAAAGAAATACTCGCGGCCATTCACCTCATTCTGACGTGGCGCACGAGTAGTGAACGAGACAGAATAGCTAAGATTCGGTACAACTTCCAACACGCGACGAATGAGCGTGCCTTTGCCGCCGCCCGAAGGTGAGCTGACGACGAACAAAGTTCCTTGAGACGCAGCAGAGTTGCCCACGTGAGTTGCGGGGTGCAATTCAGTCACTTTACTCGACATTCTGAACCTGCTCGCGAAGTTTTTCGACCTCAGCCTTGATTGCAAGCCCAGCCTCCTTGATCGCCAGATCCGTGGATTTGGAAAGCGTGGTGTTCGCCTCGCGATTCAGTTCCTGCAAAAGAAAGTCGAGCATCTTTCCGGCTTCGCCCGGAGCATCAAGCGCTTCCTGAAACTGCGTCAGGTGACTGCGCAAACGGACCATCTCTTCACTGACGTCGCTGCGATCCGCGAGATAAGCGACTTCCTGGGCCAATCTCGCGGGATCGATCTCCACCACCTGGCCACCGCGATTCAGTAACTCCCCAATCCGTTTCTGCAAACGCACGCGATACGCTTCGGCGAGTCCCGCGGCAGACGCTTCGATCACCGGCACAAGCGTCTCGATCTTCTTGACGCGTTCGCGAAGCTCAGACTTCAACGCCTCGCCTTCCTGCTCGCGCATCTTCTCGAGTTCATCGAGCGCCTGGTCCACCGCCGCCTCGAGCGCCTTGACGATGCGTTCGTCGATGCCGTTGCGCGCGGGCTGCAAAGCACCGGGAATGCGCGCGAGCACGTTGATGTCCAACTCACCCCCGATCTGAAAATCCTGCTGTAGTTGCTTTAGCGCGTTAACATAGCCGGCGATGAGAGGCCGGTTGAGTTCATAGACCATCTGGGCCGTTCGTTCGACACTGATCGTCACGTCAACGCGGCCGCGTGTCAAACGCGAATTTATGCGTTTCTTGATGCCGGGTTCGAGTGAGGCGAGTTCCGCTCCCACGCGGAGGTGAATGTCGAGAAATCGATTGTTAACGGTCTTGAGGTCAACAGAGACGGAGAAGTCATCGCCCGCAACCATCGCCTTGCCGTATCCGGTCATTGATTTCATATTATCTGTGCAATCTGTGGCTCTTCCTCGTCGGCAAATTGTAGTTCGTAGAGTTTTCTATACTGGCCGCCTTTCGCCAGCAACTCGGTGTGCGTACCCATCTCGATAATCCGTCCGGCTTCCATTACGACGATCACGTCGGCGCGGCGCACGGTTGAGAGGCGGTGAGCGATCACGATCGTCGTGCGATTGCGAACGAGATTGGCGATGGCGCGTTGCACCAGGCGTTCCGACTCCGCATCGAGTGCGGAAGTCGCTTCGTCCAGGATCAGGACTGGCGCGTTAACCAGAATGGCGCGAGCGATTGCCAGTCGTTGGCGTTGACCACCGGAAAGAAAAATACCGCGTTCGCCGACAATCGTATCGTAACCATTGGGCATTTCGCGAATGAAGTCGTGGGCAAAAGCGATCAGCGCCGCCTCTTCAATCTCGCGATCGGTCGCTTCGGGTTTGCCGTAAGCGATGTTGTGGCGGACCGTGTCGTTGAAGAGTACGGTTTCCTGCGTGACGAGTGCGATCTGGCGCCGCAAGCTCGCGAGAGTCGCGTCGCGTAGGTCGATGCCGTCCCACAACACCGCGCCGGAACTCGGGTCGTGAAAACGCGGCAGCAGTTTTGTTAACGTCGATTTTCCGCCGCCTGACTCACCGACGAGCGCGACCATCGTTCCAGCTTTAATCTTCAGGTTTACGTCACGCAAAACAGAGCGCGACTCGTTTGCATAACCAAACGAAACATTCCGCAGCTCGATCTCGTTTTGCAGCGGCTCGAGTGGTCCAGCGCCTGG
Source organism: Acidobacteriota bacterium (assembly GCA_020199835.1). Classification (GTDB taxonomy): domain Bacteria; phylum Acidobacteriota; class Blastocatellia; order Pyrinomonadales; family Pyrinomonadaceae; genus PSRF01. Next base: position 319,956 of record JAIVJV010000001.1, read on the forward strand.
CTTTTCGACGATCTCGGCGTGCTCGTCCAGCACCTCCCAAACGTGATGGGCCGCGGCGAGCGCCTGTTCCATGCTGTTTTGCAACCGTGAGAGTTTGCGCATCGGATCGTAGCTGCGGAACAGAAAGAAAAGAAACGTGAGGAACTGCGCCGTGTTCATGTGTCCGGCCATGATCTCCTGCTGGCCCACAAACAACAGACCCACGACGAACAAAATTCCGATCATTTCGATTGTTGGCGGCGCAGCGCCGGCGATACTCGCGCTGCGCAAGTTAGCGCGCACGATTCGTTGCGCAACGGAGGTAAAACGATCCGCTTCCCGTTTTTCCGCGCGGTACGCTTTCACGATGCCCTGGTTTGCGAGTGCTTCCTGTGCCGTGTCGGTCAGTTCCTTGCTGCCTTCAAAGCTCTCGCGCGCAAGGTTGCGCAACGCTTTGCCAAACTTCGCCGTGAGCAGCGCGATGATCGGCGCGATCACAAGCGAGCCGAGCGTCAGTCGCCAACTGTAATAGAAGGACGCGGAGAGAAACGCGATGAGCGTAAAGCTCTCGCGCAGCATGTCGCGAATCGTGGCAGTGACGGCAATTTCGATGGCGGCCGCACTGGACACAAGGCGCGAGACGAGATAGTTCGTGCGGTGTCGTTCGAAGAAAGTGGCCGACTGGGCGAGCAGGTGATCATAAAGATCCTGCCGCAGCTTCAGCACTGCGGACTGGCCGATGCGCGCCATCAAATAGGTCGAAAGATATTCCGCAATGCCTTTCCCCACCGTGAAAATGATCAGCAGAATCGAGATCATCTTCCACGCGCCGAACGGCGTTTGCGGGATCAGGTTCTGTAAACCGAAGAGCGTCGCTGTCCGCTGGCCGGCGCCTGATGCGAATGCTTGATCGAAAATTGGTACAATGAGCGCGCCCGTAGCACTTTCGAGGAGACCGACCAGGACCATTGCAAGAGTCGCGACTGTGAAGACTGGCCAGTGAGGTCTGAGGTACTTTAACAGGCGGCGAAGATCACGCATCTGGTTGCGAAGTCTCTGATCAGTTGCTATAAGGGAGGTAGAAAAACGGCCCAAACCTAAAGTGGAAACTATACTTACCCCCGCTAATTTGCGTCAAGGCTGACTGATTTACTCGATCTGTTAACGACGCTTGAGTCCCTCACATGAACTCGGGTGTGCACGAGACTTCGGAGCTTGAGTTATAATTTGCCATTAATTTTGAGAGGTTAAATCAAATCCCTCCCGACAAGGGTCATAACAGTTGGCACAGCAAGCACCACCAAACAGCAAATACACAGGCAAGCGTCTTCTGATCGCAGATGACGATACGGACATGAGACTTCTGCTCGCGGAGTACTTTCGCCGGCTCGGTTTCACGGTTGATGAACGGGAAAGCGGAATGGCGGCTCTCGAAGCGGCGATTGCGGGAAGGTTTGATTGCTTCATTCTCGACGTGTCGATGCCGGGGATGTCCGGGCTCGAACTACTGAAGCGTGTGCGCGATCGCGGCATTCAAACGCCGGCGTTGTTTCTGACGGCGCACGATGCGCTCGACGACAAGGTGGCCGGGTTTGAAGCAGGCGCCGACGACTATCTCGCGAAGCCGTTCAGTCCGCGCGAACTCGAATACCGCGTCGAGGCTCTTTTGCGTCGCGGCGGGTCAGCGCCGCAGGAACAGGATGGCGAACGGATCGAGGTCGGCGATCTGGTGATCGACAAACGTCGTCATGAAGTGATTCGCAACGGTTATCGCGTCGATCTGACGCCACTCGAGTTTCAAATCCTCGAGCTGCTCGCGTCAGAGCCGGGCCGAGCGTGGTCACGAAATGCGTTGCTCGATCGCGTTTGGAGCACTGACTACGAGGGCTATCAACGCAACATCGATCCTCATATCAATCGATTGCGTAAGAAGCTGGAGGCGGACCCAAAGAATCCGCGCTACGTGCTGACGGTTCGCGGTGTTGGTTACAAGCTGAACGAGATTCCCTAAATGCTTTGGTGGATCGGTTCAGGCTTGTTGGTCGCGTGGCTCATCCTGCTGATAGTTCACCCGAGAGGCTGGATACATCTCCTGCTGCTCGCGGGGATTTCTGTACTCGTGGTCCAGATCGCAGCTTACCGCAAAACGAAATCCGCGCTTCGCAACGACAACTAATCGCCGGTTCCGGTAATCAAAACAGTCTTGACCTCTCTCTATCGTTCGGCAACAATGCGCCTGTTTACGGCATCCAGAGCACGAGGAGTTGACTGCCATGACCTATACACGCCTTCGTCGATACTTCATTTCCGCGCTTAGCGTCTGCTTGCTGTCTCTCTCCGTTGTCGTCGCGCAACAGGACGCTGAACGAAAAACCGTAGCCATCACCTACCCGTTGGATGAAACGGTGACAGTCAAGTTTCGCGGCACGACCCTCTTGCCTCGTTTGAAAGGCGAGGCGAAGGTCAAACGCGCGGGACGCCGCGGCACGCGCGTCGAACTGAACATCGAGGATCTGCCGCGCGCTTCCGAACTCGGCGGCATTTATACGACTTACATTCTCTGGGCAATCTCGCCTGACGGCCACGTCGACAATCTCGGGGAAATTAAGCGCAGCGGCAGTTCGTTCATCGACTCGAAGCTGGATGTCACGACGCCTTTGCAGAGTTTTGCGTTGATACTCACTGCCGAGCCCCACTTTCTGATGAAGGTGCCGAGCCGCATGGTGGTGATGGAGAACCTGCCGCCGCAGCGGCCAAACGGCAGCGTGGTTGAAACCGTTGACGTGCGTTACATCGGCAACTCGAGCGATTACTTCAAAAACGTGCGGGTGCCGGAAATCGCGGATCGCGACTATCGCGAGACGCCTGTTTCTCTGCTCGGCGCGCGACAGGCCGTCAGTCTCGCGAAGTACGCGGGCGCTGGTGAAGACGCGCCCGACGAGCTGCGTACTGCCGAAGACCAGTTGGCGAGCGCGGAGCAGGCGTGGCGTCTGAATCAACCGCTTGCTGAAATTGATATGGAAGCGAGACGTGCGACGTCGTCAGGCGTGCACGCTGAAGAGGTTGCGGCCACGAGAAAAGCCGCGCGTTTGCGTCGCGAAGATATTCGTCGTCGTGACGATGCGGTGCGCGCCGCGGAACAGACCGCAGACGTGTTGGAGCGCCAGGTGGCCCAACTGCGTACGGCATTAGAGAAGGAACAACGGGCGCGTGAGCTTGCCGAACGTGACGCCGGCGGCGCGAACGATCAGTTGCGCGAGAAGCGCGTGGAGATCGCCCGGTTGCGCGACGAGAACCAGGCACTGCGTTCGGAAAGCGACGCTGCGAAGCTCAAGCTTGCGCGTCTTGAAGGAGAAAAAGACGCGGAGAGTGCGCGTGTGGAAGCCGAGCGTCGCGCTGTGGAACGGCGCAACGCAGAAGCAACGTTGAAGGAAACGCTGGCGAAGTACGGCACGGTAAAACAGACCGCGACGGGCTTTCGTTTAGTGCTGCCTGAAGGGATTTGGTCCAACGCGCGCAAAGCAACGCTCTCGGCTGCCGCGGCCGCGAAGCTCGAACCGCTGGCAGCGTTGCTCGCGAGTAATCCGGATTACCAAATCCTGATCGAAGCCTATACTGACAGCAAAGGCGACGAAGTTTCCTTGCAGCAGCTCACGCAGGAACGCGCGCGCGTGTTGTCGGATCAATTCCAGACGGCGGGCGTTGACCCCACACGCATTCAGGCAAACGGAATGGGCGCCTCAAATCCGTTAGCTTCGAACAACACGGTCGCGGGTCGCACGAAGAACCGCCGCGTTGAAATTACATTTACGTCGCCGCTGCCCAAGAGCACGGCGGCGAATTAATGTTCCCACTCGATCCGTTAGAGATTCTACAAGTCATTGGCTACAGCGTCGGCGCCTTGCTGCCGCTTTGGATGGCCGTTCAGCTCGTCCTTCATCGCAGTAAACTCTCCGAACTCGAACGTTTGCTCGCCGCCCTCGCGCTCACGATGGGCGGCTGGCACACCAGCAACCTCGTAATCACGTTGCACGGGCTTTTCGATCTCGGTCCTGACACCTGGACCACGCTGTTGCGTATCGCTGACACAATCGCCGTAGTCAGCATCACCTTCGCATACTCTTTCCTGCTTCACGTTCACTTACATCTGTGGGCGAACGCCCAGGGACGCCAGCTCAATCGCAGCGAACGGATCCGCATTTATCTCTCTTACGCTCCCAATATCTTTCTCCTCGTAGCGGTGCCGCGACTCTGGATCGGGGATTACGAGCCGATGCTGACGAAGTTGTCGCCGTTTGTGATTCCGTTTGCCTGTTGGATTGCGTACGTGCTCGGGCTGATTGCGTTGACTGAGCTGTTGATCGCTCGCCGGAGTGGCAATCGTAGTGAGAAGCGGATTATGCGCACGCTCGCAGCCTCGTTCATCGGCGTTGGGGTCGTGATCTTCGCCGCGCTTGCCTTTGGACTCGGCGAAGGAACGGCTGCCGGTATTTATCTGAGAACGGTGGCGAACCTCGGATCGCTGCTGCCGTCGGTACTCCTGGCGTACTACATTTACCGTTATCGCTACCTCGAAATCATTATCGAGAAGAGTCTCGTCGTCGTGACGTTTGCTACCGTGGTGTTGACGGTCTACGTCTTCGGCATACGCACGATCGGCGACTGGATGACGCAACGATATGGCGTGCGGCCCGGGCTCGTTGAAGCGCTGCTGATTCTCGCGCTCGCGTTGCTCGCGGCGCCGTTGCGCGGTTGGCTAGCCCAACGTTTTCACCATCTCTTCGAGCGCGAGGCTGCGCTTTATAAAGAGATCGTTTCGCGCATCGGTGCTTACGCCGGGCAATACAAAGATCTTTCAGACCTTTTGCATTTTGTGGAAGAGCGAACGACGCAGGCGCTTGGGTTAAGAAAGGTGACGATCTTTCCTGATGCGTCAGATTCGTGGGTGAAACAGACGCTGGAATTGTCGCAGGCAAATGGTTGGGAACCAGTAGAAGACGAGCCGATCCTGTCGGACCACGGTTTCAAGATCGCGTATCCGTTGCGGAGAGAAGAGAAGGTTGAAGGATTGCTGGCCGTTGATGCCTCGCCGGCCACTTTAACCACTGACGTGCGTTCGGTGATGGAACTCCTGGCAGGGCAGGTGGCGATTGCGATCGACGACTCGCGTTTGCTTGAAGAGAACATCAGGTTGGAACGAGAGCTCGCTCAACGCGAACGGCTCGCGGCGCTGGGGCGCATGGCGGCGACAGTCGCGCACGAGATTAAGAATCCGTTGTCGGCGATCAAGTCAATCGCGCAGGTGATGTGTGAAGACGAAAAGCTCAACAGCGAGTACGAACGTGACCTGCGGTTGATCGTTGGTGAGACGGACCGTCTGAGTCAGAGCGTGACGCAGTTGCTGAGTTTTGCGCGCAAGGAGAGTGCGGCTGACCAGCCGTTGAGTGTTGATGAGTTGTTGCATTCGGTAGTGGATCTGTTTCGCGCGAACGCACGCGAGCGTGGTGTGAGTCTCGAATGCGAGATTGAATCGGATACCAGGCTTGCGGGGAAAAGTGTTTCCGCGGTGCGTGATGCTGTTTCGAATTTGTTGTTGAACGCGCTGCAAGCAACGCCGAATGGTGGACGAGTGAAGGTCAAGGCAACTGCTGTGAATGGGGAGTTGTCGATCACGGTTGCAGACACGGGCGCGGGGGTGCCAGCCGATTTGCGTGAACGCATCTGGGAACCGTTCTTCACCACGAGACAACGTGGCACGGGCCTGGGTTTAGCGATTGTGCGCAAACGCGTGCAGGAGGTTGGCGGATCAGCGTCGCTGAACGCGGCGCGTAACGGGCGTGGCGCTGTGTTTCAGCTGCGACTACCTCTGGATTACGGCGCGTGATAGTCTTACGCGACAGTTTGTCCTTCACCGATATTTAGGCCTTTCTCAGGACTCAAACCACGGACTCGAAGGAGTAGCTCTGTGCCTGAATTTGTCGCAACCATCACGCCCTTGGCGGTTTTCTTAATCATTGCCGCAATTGGTTTTCTATTCCTTCTGATCTCCCTGGTGGTTGGAGATATTTTCGATAGCTTCGGTTTCGATACCGGGCTCGACGGCGGCGCCGACGGACATGCGCTTTTGGACAGCCGCGTTCTCAGTGTGTTTGTCACTGCGTTTGGCGGTTTCGGTGCGATCGGAATCCAGTTGGGTCTTTCGATTCTCGCGAGTTCGCTGCTTGGATTGGCGGGCGGTATTATCCTCGGCGGTCTGGTTTCACTGTTCGGACGCTTTCTTTACAACCAGCAGTCTTCGAGTTCTGTCACTACCGCTCAACTCGTGGGGCGTTCGGCTCAAGTTATCGTTTCCATCGCGCCCGGAAGCATGGGCCAGGTGAGCTGTCGCATTGGCGAAGAGCGCGTTGAAAAGCTGGCCCGCACACGCGATAACCGTGAGATTAAAGTCGGCGCTACTGTTCGCGTCGACGAGGTGGCCGGGGATTCACTCATCGTCAGTCCGTACGATTCTTCTACTTACTCCCAAAACTAGTTTGAGGTATTTGCGATGCTCGATTTACAAAACTTGCTAATCCCTGTCGTGATTTTAGTTGTAGTGATCGGCTTTCTGATCGCGCTCATGTTGCTCAGCCGAAACTACATCAAGGTTTCTCCAAATGAAGCTGCCGTCATCTCCGGACGTTCACGAAAACTACCCGACGGCACCGTCGTCGGATACAGGCTCGTCAGAGGCGGCGCCACGCTGATCGTTCCGTTTCTCGAGAAGGTTGAATACCTCAACCTGAATGTACTCACGGTGCCCCTCGCCACGTCGCGGGCCTACACGGTGCAGGGTGTTCCGGTGTCCGTAAAGGCTGTGGCGAACGTAAAGATCAAAGGCGATGACGACTCGATGCGTGCCGCGGCGGAGCGCTTCCTCGGGATGAAAACCGATGAGTTTCACAAGCTCGTATTTCAGACTCTCGAAGGTCACTTGCGCGCGATTCTCGGTACGTTAACTGTCGAGGAGATCAATAACGACCGGCAGAGCTTTGCGCAAAAGTTAACTACAGAAGCTGCCGGCGACCTGGAAAAGATGGGTATCGGGCTCGACGCCCTGACCATCCAGGAGATATCCGACGAGGAAGGTTACCTTGACGCGCTTGGCAAGAGACGAACTGCGGAAGTACAGCGCGACGCGGAGATCGGCCAGGCCGAAGCATTGCGCGACTCGAAAATAAAAGCATCGTTGGCGATGCAGGAAGGTGAAAAAGTCCGGCTCGCTTCCGAAGCAGACATTGCGGCTTCAACGAGAGCAACGGAAGTAAAGCGAGCGCAATATCAGGCTGAGATCAAACGTGAGCAAGCGACTGCGGAACAGGCTGGTCCATTGTCTGAAGCAAAGGCGCGGCAAGAAGTGGTCGCAGAGGAAGTCCGTGTAGAAAAAATTCGCACGCAGGAACAGATCGCGGTTCAAGAGCAGGAAGTATTGCGCCGGGAGAAAGAGTTGGAAGCGACCGTCGTCAAGAAAGCGGAAGCTGAACGTCGCGCTCGTGTACTGCTGGCGCAAGGACAACAGGAGGCGGCGATTCTGGAAGCGGAGGGTCAAAAGCAGGCGTTGATCGCAACTGCGGAAGCTCAAAGCCAGAAGTTGCAGCGGGAGGGTGCAGGCCGCGCGTCAGCGATCGAAGCCGAGGGCCGCGCGGAAGCCGAAAGGATTCGGGCGCTTGGTCTGGCCGAGGCCGCAAAGATCGAAGCGCAAGGTTTGGCACAGGCCAAGGCAGTCGAGGCGCAGGGTTTGGCTGAGGCCGTAGCGATCAAGGAGAAAGCCGCCGCCTGGCGTGAGTTCAACGATGCCGCGCGGCTGCAAACGATCCTTGAAAGACTGCCAGGCATACTTGAAGCGACTGCACCGGCGCTGAAAGCGATTTCGGAACCACTGGGCAACATCGAAAAGGTAGTGATGATCGATCATGGTGGTGATGGAAACGGGGGGTCGAGCGGCTTGAACCGGTTTGCTCAAACTGGCCCAACGATGATCTATGCGCTGCTGCAACAGTTGCAGGCGCTCGGACTCAACGTGCCGGACATACTCAAACAGCTTGGCACTACGAACGGCGCGGAAGTTACAAAAGTCGCCACGGACATCAAAACCAAAGAGAAAACCGTTAGCGAAAAAGAACTCTGACTCAGAACGATTAAGTGGGAACTTTAACGGCGTGCTCGCGTGTTATCCGGCGGCCCGATTTTGGATTGAAGGAGACAGCAATGAAACATAGGAAGGCGCTTTGCCTCATCCTGCTCGTATTGTGTCTGTTCGCCGGTAGCGTGAGTGTGCAGGCTCAAACAACGCAAGCCGAGGCGAGACCGGCGCAAACAGAAACGAAAGATGACGAGACGAATCTCGACACGCAGCTCTATTTGATCGTTGGCACGAATGGGGATGTTGCGGATGCGAAAATCCCGGCTTCGCTCGACGCCGTTATGAAGCAATTACGCGCCACGTTGCCGTTCAGGAATTATCGGCTTGCGGCGACGTTGATTAATCGAGTTAAGAACGAGGGGAAGTTGGAGCTCGGTTGGATTGGCGCGCCGTTGGTGGCGACAGCTGCGGCGAGTCAACCGACGACCCGGAGTTCGTTCCGCGTAAGGCAGATTAAGCTCGGGCGTAACAGCGAGGGGCAGTCGACGGTGCAGTTGGCAGGGTTCGCGTTCAGTGCGCAGATTCCAATTCAAACGAACGTCGCCGCAGCGCTTGCGGATAACAGGCCGATACCGCCCGTCTTCAATTACGAAGGTACGAGTTTGTCGACGGACATCAGCATGCGTGAAGGCGAACCGGTAGTTGTTGGTACGTTGAACGTCGGCCCCTCGGGTGACGCGATCATTCTGGTCGTCTCGGCCAAACGAACCACGAAGTAGCGGCACGTGTACCACGTCTCAGATAAGGGTTACTACGCCGAAGGCGTTCACTAATGTCAGCCCAGGGTTGTTTCAACCCTGGGGAACAGATTAACGAGGGGTTTCAACGCTGAAGGCGTTGGCTAATGCGGGTAGCCAACGCTTTCAGCGTTGATTCATTTTCGGGCTGCTAAACCCAGGTTGTTCCAACCCTGGGCTGCAATTAGCTAACGCCTTCGGCGTTTGCGTGGCACGCGACGCGCTAGGGTTTAGAGCCTGATGGCCCTAAACTTACCGGAAGTGAGAAAAGACGCGTTGCGATTAATGATTGTTGACGACGAAGAAGCCGCCCGTTACGGCATGCGGCGAGCCCTGACCACTCTCGGCTACAACATCACCGAAGCCGGCTCGGCCGAGGCCGCCCGTGCCCTCTTAAAACAGACCGAACCCGACCTCCTCCTGCTCGACGTAAACCTTCCCGGCATGAGCGGTCTCGATTTCCTTCGCGAAATCAAAAACGCAAACGGCAACGCGCCGCTCGTGATCATCGTCACTGCCCACGGCTCGGAGCGCATGGCTGTCGAAGCCGTCAAAGCCGGTGCTCACGATTACCTTTCCAAACCTTTCGAGGTCGACGACCTCCGCCTGGTCGTCAAAAACGCCGCTGAAACACTCCAACTGCGTCGCGAAAATTACTCCCTCCGCCGGCGCATCGAGGTTGAACGTTCACAACGCGGCGCGCTCATCGGTAACTCGCAATCCATGCAGCGCGTGCGCAGCATGATCGACAAAGTCGCCGAAACTGACGCCACCGTGCTCGTCCGCGGCGAATCGGGCACGGGCAAAGAACTCGTCGCACGCGAACTCCACGAACGCAACAGCGCCCGTCGCAACGGCTCGTTTGTCGCAGTCAACTGCGCCGCTCTGCCTTCCGAATTAATCGAATCCGAACTCTTCGGTCACGAAAAAGGCGCTTTTACGGGCGCAGCCGCGCGACGGGAAGGCAAGTTTGAACAAGCCGACAGCGGCACTTTGTTTCTCGACGAGATCGGCGACATGAGCGCCAACGTCCAGGCCAAACTGTTGCGCGCACTCGAAGAACGACGCATCGAACGCCTCGGCTCGAATGAATCCATTCCTGTCGATGTGCGCATCGTTAGCGCCACCCATCGCCCACTCGAACAGGAGATCGCTAACGGTAACTTCCGCGCCGATCTTTTCTATCGGTTGCGCGTCGTCACCGTCGAAATTCCACCTTTGCGCGAACGGCGCGAGGACATTCCCATGCTCGCCGAAACTTTCGTGCGTCTCGCAGCCGACCATTACGATCTGCCGGAGCGTACTCTGAGCCAGGGCACGTTGAAACGTCTGCTGGAATACAATTGGCCCGGCAACGTACGCGAACTAAAGAACACGATCGATCGCGCCGTTATCATGGCTGAGGGCGACGAGATCATGCCGCGCGACCTGCCGGACGAGATCACCGCCGGAATGCCGGTCAGCACAACCGCTGACGGCAATGAGGAAACTGATGGTCTCAGAGTTCCGTTCACGGCGGATTTTCGCGAAGATCGCCGCGAGTTCGAGCGCCGTTACATCACGCGCTGCCTCGAACATACGCATGGAAACGTGACCCGCGCGGCCGAAATTCTCGATATGCACCGGCAGTCGCTACAACACAAACTGCGCCAGTTGGGCCTCGGGCGGAGATACGTTTCGGTGAGCGGTGACGCGCAGGATAATAACGACAGCTGACGGGATTTTATTTGCATGAAAGCACGAGTAGACGCCATCATTCAGCGCGACCAGGCGGAATATCTCAACAAGCTGACGACACAAAACTACCCACTGCTGGCGGAGATGGAAGCTTACGCCAGCGAGCATCGGGTGCCGATCGCTGACCGCGAGGTGGCGTTGTTTTTGGAGATCACGGCGCGCGCGATCGCCGCGAAAAAGGTGTTGGAGATCGGCATGGCGATCGGCTACTCGGTGATCTGTCTCGCGCGCGGCATGGGCCAGGGTGGCACGGTCGTCACGATCGAACCGAGCGATGAAATGATCGACGCCGCGACGAAGTTTCTTAAACGTGCGAACCTTTCGGAGAACGTTCAGATCCAGCGCGGCAAAGCACTCGACGTCATGCCACACCTCACAGATACTTTCGATCTCCTCTACATTGACGCGGTCAAGGAAGAGTACGCGCAGTATCTCGATCGCGGTTTGCCGCTCCTGCGATCCGGCGGCGTCGTGATCGTCGACAATCTCCTTTGGGGCGGGCGGGTGGCCCAAGCCGCTACGGCGAACGATGAAACCTCAACCCGCGCGTTGCGCGACTTCAATCGCTACTTCATGAACCATCCGCAACTTCGCGCCGAAATTTTGTCGGTCGGCGACGGTTTGGGTTATGCGGTAAAGACGGCCTGAATAAAGAGTCGTGATGCAGTTGAGGATCTCCTTTGCTGCGACCGCAGGCATCTCGCCTGCACGGCAGCGAAAAACGCTACTTGCGGAACAGGCAGGCGAGACGCCTGCGGTCCCAGGTTCAAACTGCATCACTACCTAAACAAAGAACAATCTTGATAAAAACTTCTGTCGCGTGATAAGTTCGCGAAGCTGTTGACGGAGGTGTCTATGAGCCGTATCAACTGGAAGCAACTTTCCGCACTGGTTTTGCTCGCAGCCATGGCCTGCACAACCTTGTCGTGCGCGGTCGCTTCTAGTAATGAAGTCTACTTCGGCAAAACAACTCCTCCCGCGCGAAACATCCTTCGTTACGTCACCGGTGAAGAACCGGAATCACTCGATCCCGCGATCAGCAACGGCCAGCCCGAAAGCCGGATCTACATGGCCCTTTACGACGGCCTCGTCGAGTACGATCCAAAGACATTAGCTCCGATACCGGCACTCGCCTCGCACTGGCGCGCCAACGACGACTCTTCCGAGTTCACTTTCTACCTGCGCCGCGACGGCCGCTGGTCCAACGGCGCTCCAATCGACGCCAACGATTTCGTCTACAGTTTTCGCCGCGCTCTCTCCAAGCAACTCGCGTCGCGCAACGCTTACATGGCCTATCTCATGAAGTATGCGCAGGCGTACAACGAGGGCGCCGTGTTCGTCCGCGATCCCAGCAACGGCAAGTTTCTTCTGGCAAAAGACTTCGACGAACACCTGCCACCCGACCCGCTCGCGGGCAGTCCGGTCGATGCGGCGAAAGGCGAATACCAAACGACGGCGGAAGAATCCCAGGAGCCGGCCGACTCTGCATTTCACCAGGCGATGCATACTCCGCTGCGCTTGACGTTGCCCGGCGATGAAAAGGCACGCACGAAACTGCTCAACGCAGACGCGAAAATCAAAGAAGCAGTCACCGGCAAAGAGCTCGTGCCGGTGAAAGGCGAAGACATCGGCGTCGAAGCGATCGATAAATACACGTTGCGAATCTCGTTGACTCTGCCCGCTCCGTTTTTCGTCGGCATGCTGGCGCACCAGGTCTTCCGCATCGTGCCTCGCCAGGTGGTGGAGAAGTATGGCAATCAGTGGACGCAGCCTGCACACATCGTTACTTGTGGACCCTTCAAGGTGAAAACGTGGCAGGCTTACCACACGCTCGTCGTGGAGCGCGATCCGATGTACTGGGACGCCGCGACTGTAAAACTCGACGAGATCCACTTCTACCCGATGTCAGACAACCCTACGATCATGAACCAGTACAAGGTCGGAGAGGTTGATGCGGTCCTGAACCACACCGTTCCGAATGCATGGCTCGATGTAGTGAGAACCAAGAAAGACTACATGGACGGCGCCGAAGCCGCGATCGAGTTCATCATCATGAACACGACCAAGCCGCCACTGAACGACGTGCGCGTGCGCAAAGCGTTCAATATGGCGATCGACAAAGAGGCGTGGGCCACCTGGCGCAAGATCGTAAAACCGCTGACCGCCTTTACACCGAGCGGAATTTTTCACGAGTATCCACAACCCAAAGGCGATGCCTTCAACCCGGACGAGGCGCGCAGACTGCTCGGCGAAGCGGGCTATCCGGTGACTAAAAACAGCGACGGCAGTTATTCGTGTCCAAAGTTTCCGGCTAATCAGATCGAGTACATCTACAACACGCAGGAATCCACCAAGAACATGGTTGAGTGGATGCAGGCGCAGTGGAAACAGAACCTGGGCATCACTGTCCCGTTGCGCAACATGGACTGGAAGACATTTCTTACTCTGAGAGCGAAGCTGGATTACGTCGGCTTCGCACGTGGATCGTGGGGAGCGGACTACATGGATCCGTTCACTTTCCTGAGTCTGTTCTACACGGGCGGCGAGAACGGCAGCGGCTGGTCTGATCCGAAGTACATATCACTGCTCGACGAAGCCAACCGCACGCTCGATCAGAAGAAGCGTTATGAACTGCTGGCGCAGGCTGAAGCGTTCATGCTGCAAGCTCAGCCGATAATTCCGATCCACACTGCTTCGGTGAACTGGGTGAAGAAACCGTACGTCAAGGGAATGTATCCCAATGCGGCGTCGCTGTATCCGTGGAAGTTTGTCTACATCGAACGCGATCAGGCCAAGTGGGACGTGGGAACCCCGAGTTTGGCCGGCGGCTATTAGACCGCGAGCTAACCGCGAAAAATGTTTCGCTTCATAATTCGACGCCTCCTGATTACGATCCCCACGATCCTTGTCGTGATCTCTATCACGTGGGTCTTAATCAAACTTGCTCCCGGAAACTTCTATTCCGGCGAGAAGCGACTCCCTGCCGCCATCGAGAAAAGCATTCGCGAGAAGTACGGACTCGACAAGCCGTGGTATCAGCAATACGGCAAGACGATGTGGAACATCGTGCGCCACCTGGATTTCGGTACCTCGTTGCGATTTGAGGGCCAGTCAGTCAACACAATCATCCGGCGTTCGCTGCCGGTGTCTGCCGCGATCGGCATACTCGCTTATTTGCTGGCGTTGATAGTGGGCGTGACCATTGGATCCATTGCGGCGCTCAAACAAAACTCGCGTTGGGATTACACCTCGATGGCCCTCGCGATGCTCGGCATCTCAGTGCCTAACTTCGTGCTTGGTCCGATTCTCGTTTTGATCTTTTCGTTGAGCCTGTACTGGCTGCCGCCTTCGCGTTGGGGCGGATTTCCGAGCCGTAACCTGATCCTGCCGGTGTTAACGCTGTCGGCAATTTACATGGCTTACATCGCGCGGTTGACGCGTGCGGGCATGCTGGAAGTGCTGCGCTCCGACTACATTCGCACGGCACGCGCGAAGGGATTGAGTGAAAAGGACGTCCTCATCAAACATGCGTTGCGTGGTGGTTTGATGCCGGTGATTTCTTACACCGGACCAGCACTCGCGTTTCTGCTCACCGGAACCGTCGTCGTCGAACGTATCTTTGCGTTGCCGGGTTTGGGAAACTACTTCATTCAAGCGTCGCTCAATCGCGACGAGCCGCTGATTATCGGCATCGTCGCCTTTATCTCGATCACGTTGTTGTTTATGAATCTGTTGGTTGACATTGCTTACGCGTACCTCGATCCGCGCGTCAGGTATCACTAGACCATGGAGCCAGAAAACAAGATCAGTCCGGAGATGGCGGTTGCTGAAGCCGACGTGCGGTCGGAAGAGAGCGGCGAGGTCGTGCGCGGCACGTCGCTGTGGCGCGATGCCTGGAGGCGTTTGCTCAAAAACAAGCTCGCGGTGTTTGGACTGGTCGTCGTCGCGATCGTCACGATCGCTTCGATCATCGGACCGACCGTCATCAAGAGCGCGTTTGGATTTACGCCGGATTACATTCCGACCAACGACGTCAGGCTGATTCGATCGTTTCCGCCGTTCACTGGTCCAAACGGTGAGTTTTCGTGGGCCCATCCGATGGGCACTGACAACGCCGGACGCGATCAGCTCGCGCGTGTGTTACAGGGCGGCCAGATTTCTTTGTTTGTCGGGATCATCTCGACGTTGGTGTCCCTGATTATCGGCGTGAGTTACGGCGCCATCGCAGGGTACGTCGGCGGCCGCGTGGACAACGTGATGATGCGCGTGGTTGACGTGCTCTACTCGCTGCCGTACGTGATCGTCGTCATCGTGTTGCTCTCGATGTTTCGCAGCCAAACGCCGCGCGGGCAGTTGACACTATTGTTCATCGCGCTCGGTTCCGTCTCATGGCTAACGATGGCCCGCATCGTGCGCGGGCAGGTGTTGTCGCTGAAAAACCAGGAGTTTGTTTTGGCCGCGCGCGCGACCGGAGTTTCCGGCCCGCGAATCGTCTTCCGCCACATCGTGCCGAACACCTTAGGGCCGGTGATTGTTTACGCCACGCTGACGATTCCGCAGATCATGTTGACGGAAGCATTTCTGTCGTTTCTCGGTTTCGGCGTGCAGGCGCCGCTCGCATCGTGGGGCAGTCTGGCTGCCGATGGTGTGCAGAACATCGCGATCTTTCCGTGGCAACTGATCTTTCCCGGCGTGACGATGGCGTTGACGCTGTTTTCGCTTAACTTCCTTGGCGACGGGTTACGGGACGCGCTTGATCCGCAGATGAGAACAACATGAGCGCTAACGGAGCCCTTCTCGAAGTCAGAAACCTGAGAACGTACTTTGATACCGAGGACGGCGTCGTCAAAGCCGTTGACGATGTTTCATTTCAGCTCCAACGCGGCGAGACGTTGGGCATCGTCGGCGAATCGGGATCGGGGAAGTCAGTCACAAACCTCTCGATCATTCGTCTCGTACAAGAACCTCCGGGAAAGATCGTTTCCGGTGAGGTGCTGTTCAAAGGCGAAGACATTCTGTTGCTCCGGCCTGCCGCAGTGCGCAGGATTCGTGGACGCCGCATCGCGATGATCTTTCAGGATCCGATGACGTCACTCAATCCGTTTATGAAGATCTCGAGGCAGTTGATGGAGATGACGCAACTGCACCTCGGTCACACAAAAGGGCAGGCTTACGAACACGCGATACGCATGCTGGAGACGGTCGGCATTCCTGACGCGCGAACTCGGGCCGACAGTTATCCACACGAGTTTTCCGGCGGCATGCGCCAGCGCGTGATGATCGCGATGGCGCTTTCGTGTGAACCTGAACTGCTAATCGCAGACGAACCGACGACCGCGCTCGACGTTACGATTCAGGCGCAGATTCTCGAGCTGATTAAGAAACTCAAACAGGAGACGGGCACGAGCGTTATCCTGATCACTCACGATCTCGGCGTCGTCGCTGGTATGACCGATCACGTGCTCGTCATGTACGCCGGCAAGATCTTCGAGCAGGCTAAGACGACGGAACTGTTTGCGCGTCCCGGTAATCCGTACACCAAGGGACTGCTTCGTTCGGTGCCGGATCCGACAGCCGAGCAAGGCAAGCTCTATCAGATTCCGGGATTACCGCCCGACGTGGCTCATTTAAAACCCGGCTGTCCGTTTGCCGAGCGTTGCGATCGCGTGGAAGAGATCTGCCGGCGCGAGTTTCCGCCATTTGTCGAACTAACGACCGATCATCATTCACTCTGTCATTTCGCTCACGAGGTTTATGGTGGCTGAAACTCTTCTCGCCATTCGCGACCTGAAGGTGCACTTCAAGCTCGGCGGCGATCGCGTCGTCAAAGCCGTCGATGGGGTCACCATCGATATCCTTCGGGGAGAAACTCTCGGACTCGTGGGCGAATCGGGTTGCGGCAAGTCAACGCTCGGCCGCGCAGTGCTGCGCTTAACTGAACCTACGAGTGGACAAGTTTTCTATCGCGATCGCGACCTGGCCCATCTGTCGGGGAAGCAATTGCGCGAGCAACGGCGCCACTTGCAGATCATCTTTCAGGATCCTTACGCGTCGTTGAATCCGCGCATGACGGTGGGTCAGATCGTTGGGGAACCGTTGGAGACTTTTCGTTTGGCGCGAGGCAGGGAAGTCGAACAGCGAGTGCAGGAGTTACTCGAAACTGTCGGTCTGAGCAAGCGATTCACCAAGCGTTATCCGCACGAGTTTTCCGGTGGCCAACGCCAGCGCATCGGCATCGCGCGCGCACTCGCCGTCGATCCGGATTTCATCGTGGCGGACGAACCGATCTCCGCGCTCGATGTCTCGATTCAGGCGCAGATCATGAACCTGCTCGAGAAGTTGCGGCGGGAGAAGAATCTCACTTATCTTTTTATCTCACACGACCTGCGAGCAATCAGGCACGTTTCCGATCGAGTCGCCGTGATGTATCTCGGCAAGCTGGTGGAGATCGCGGACGCGAAGACGATCTACCAGGAACCGTTGATGCCTTACACGAAGGCGCTCATCTCGGCCGTGCCGGTGCCCGACCCGCGGATCGAAGCGACGCGGCAACGCATCATGCTGGAAGGCGATGTTCCCTCGCCGATCAATCCGCCGGCGGGATGTCCGTTCCACACACGTTGTCCCTACGCGATTGACGTTTGCAAGGAGGTGGTTCCTCAACTCGTTGAGATCAAACCGGCGCACTTTGCGGCGTGCGTCAGGATTAGCCCGAAGATGCCTCACATCGAGGACGTTCCGCCCGGCGCAGCTCCAGGCCTCGAGTAGGCCCGCTGTTTTGCGTCTTGTGGCGCCTTCCGGCTTTTTTCCCCTTTGAAATTCCACTCCTATTCGGTGTTTAGCAGTAAGGTAATCCTCGTGTGCGGATGATGGAAATGTTTGTATGCTTGTGCCCAGACGTTGATGGCGAAGAAGTCCCCCATTGCCCCGGACACTCAGGAACACCGCGAAGATGCCCCTCCCGCGTGGCCGGAGGTGCAGGATCGGCTCGCGGGGTCGTCGAATCTTGCCCTGTTGCTGATTGATGGCCATCAGCCACCCGCCGTCGTCGTTTCCAATAACAACTCGATCTGTCACACGTTCCAAAGCTCGCCTGACTACGTGAAGCTTTGCGATCCGTATTGCGGCGTCGCTCATGCTGAGACAACAAAGGCCAATGGCGCGATCAAGTACAAGTGTCACGCCGGACTTCAGTGTTTTGCCAAACCAGTCCAGGTCGGAAACAAACGCAACCTCGCGGTGATTGGCGGCCGTGCTTTTATCAGCGCTACCGATTACCGGCAACTAATGGATCGCTTTCGTGAGGGCGATTTGCGAAACCTGGCCGCAAACGAAACGTTCTCGAACGTAATTTTTTCCGATACACAACATCTCGACGAACTCGCCGAACAAGTAGAGTCCGCCGCTCAACGCATTCAGTCCGCTGCATCGAACGGCTCCGGCGGCCAAAGCAAAGCCAAAGTTCGATCCGACGCTCCCGCGCTCAAGTCCGACGCCACCGCGCTTCAGCCCGACGCTCCCGTGCCACCTCCTCCTCCCAAACCTGATCTCGAACAGGAAGTTCGTCGTTTGCGCGGCATGCTTGACGACCGCGTGCGCGTCACTAATTCGCTGCAACACCTGCTCGAACGGATCAGTTGCGCGGACCCGGCGAAGACCTACAACGCGATCGTCAGCAACTTGAAAGAGATGTTGCGATCAGAACGCGCTTCGCTCCTGTTGCTCAACGAAAGTTCGAACGAATTGATATTGAAAGCCGCGAGTGGACTCGCCACGGACACGGCTAAAGTTCGACCACTTCGTGTCGGTGAAGGCGTGTCAGGCAAAGTTATGGACAGTGGAAAGCCGTTAGTCGTGACTGACTTGCGTCTCGAAGGACTAACGCCCGCTTCCGTGACGCGCAAGTACAAGACAAACTCATTTATCAGTTATCCGATCATGATTGGCGGCCGCAAGGTCGGGGTTCTGAACGTCACGGATAAATCGAGTGGTGGTTCATTCGGCGACGTAGATCTGACTTTACTCGACATTATCGGACCACAAGTGGCGCTGGCGCTCGAACGCGCTGAATGGCAGGAACGAGCCACCGAGTTTCAACTGATGTCGATCACCGATCCGCTCACGACGTTGACGAATCGCCGTTATCTTGAAGAGCGACTCATGGAGGAGTTGAACCGTTCCCGGCGTTACGACTATCCCATGAGTTTTCTGATGATCGACATCGACGACTTCAAAGGATACAACGACAAGAACGGGCATCAGGCAGGCGATCTCGCGCTTCAGATCACGGCCCACTGTTTGAAAGGCGCGCTGCGTTCGGCCGACGTTGCCTCGCGTTATGGCGGCGAAGAGTTTTGCATTCTGTTGCCGCAAACCGCGATCAGTGAAGCGGGCACGATCGCGGAACGCATCCGGCAGCGCGTCAGCACGGCAGACTTTCCGCACGGCAAGACGCAACCGCTCGGACGTGTGACGGTAAGTATCGGCGTTTCGACGCTTTCATCGCTCGTCAACACGTCGGAAAACATCATCGCCACCGCTGATCGGGCGTTGTACCAGGCGAAGAGCATGGGCAAAGACCGCATCGTTTTTTATGGCGACGACGCCGCAACGGGCAGGGCGAATGAATAAAGCCGGCTCCAGCCAAAACTTCCGTCGTGTGCTCGCGCAAGTGG
This sequence comes from Acidobacteriota bacterium, assembly GCA_020199835.1. Taxonomy (GTDB): domain Bacteria; phylum Acidobacteriota; class Blastocatellia; order Pyrinomonadales; family Pyrinomonadaceae; genus PSRF01. The sequence goes on from JAIVJV010000001.1 coordinate 339,266, forward strand.
ATCCGTCTGAGTTTATCGGGCGCGCGGCCCAGCTCGAGCGCATCGTGGCGCACGCGACGGATGAGAGCGCTCGTCGCGGAATGCTGGGACTGATGGAGCCCGCGGCCGGCGTGTCTGAACTGCTGCGGCAGGCGTACGACAGGATCTTCAATCAACAAACCGAAGTCATTCCGATCTACTTTGAGTTCACGCGAAATGACACGACCGCGGTGAGCGCAGCGATCGAGTTTCTCAACACCTTTCTGCAACAGTACCTTGCCTTTCGCAACGACGACCCTTCTATTCTTCACGCAACGCTAACCCTAAGGGACATTGTCGCTCGCGCAAGCATGCAGGATCAGCAGTGGATCGAAGCACTGGTCGAGAGGTACAACGAACTTCGTTTCGGCAAAAACGATCGAGAGCTGGTGCGCTTTTGCCTGGGTGCGCCACAGCGCATACCAAAAGAGCGTGGCAGGCCATTCATCATGCTCGATGGAGCTCAACTGGCCCAGTACCTGAACGGAGCAGTGCCGTTAGGCACTGAAGTCCTGCGCGTGTTTGGGCGAGGCACCGTTAGTTACGTTCTGGCAGGTTTGCGGCGGCAAATTCTTGAGGCAGTACGTGACGCCGAGTGCAATGTGAACTCGTTTGAATACCTGCACCTTAGGCAGTTGGAAATAATCGAAGCGACGCTGCTCGTTGAGCAGATGGCCCACCGCCAGCAGGTAGAGATCAGCGAAATGGCGCGAGATCTGCTGGTCCAACAATTTGGCGGGAGCCCGTTCTTCATCAACATGTTCCTGCAAACAGCGCGCAAAAAAGCTGTGAACGTAAAGTCGAAGCTCGATTGCGGGGATCTTTACGTGGCTGAACTCTTCGGTGGCCACCTGCATAGCTACTTCGAAAATCTGCTGGAAGAGATCTCTCCCCGGCTAAACACACGTCTCCGTTTGATTGCCGTCCTGTGGGACGCGGTGTCCGGCAAAGACGCGATTTCGTCGGTTGAAACCTGGGCTCAACGCTTGAACATTGATGCCGGTGAACTCGCGGAAATGCTACCGCGATTGCACATGTACGAGTTCATCAACTGGGACGGAAGATATATTCAAACGGGCACAGAACCGCAGACGTGGAAAGACTACCTACGGATCCGGTATCAGCTCGACGTGGAAAATAAGCCACGCGCGCTCGTATATGGTGAAGTGCTTAGTGACGTGCTCAAACGCGCACAGCCGACAAAGCACAGCGCGCAGGTGAATCTCGGCAAAATTGTTTCCCGCTTCAACTGCCAACAAGTGCCCGAGGTACTGTTTGACTACGCCAAATTCAGCCTGAACTACAAAGGCGAAGAGCCTGAGACAATCGCGTCCAGTCTCGATGCGGAAACTGAGTTCGAACTACCACAGACGGTCTACGTCGCGAATTGCTCTTCGTTCAAAATCGAATTGCCTCCCATCGTTGACGACGAGCACTGTGTAATCGCGCGCACGTTCAAGGAACGAAGGTACTCAGACGCGCAGGAGGTGGTCTGGTTCGTTGCGTGCCTCCACGAGAAGGACGCAGTCGCCGTCAACGTCGCTACTGCTGGAAAGTGGTGCGAACGGTTCAAAGCGCTTGGGAGCGAGCTCAAGTTTCACCACTATCAGATCTGGTTAATCTCCAACTCAGGTTTTACGGACGAGGCCCTCGCGGTGTTGAAGGATTACGAGGCATTTAGCTCCGATAGCCAACAGTTAGAACTGCTTACAAGCCGAGTGGGCGAAACGCCCCGGGACCCCATGGTGCACCACAGTGAGCCAAGTGAGTTTCGCCTGGAGATGCCGTTTGGCGAGGACAACGAACTGGTTGCTGCGGGCACAGTCGAGCAGATTGCGCGGCGTTTGCCGTTCCGCCCGGACGCGATTAACCAGATAAAGATGGCCATCGTCGAGGCTTGTATCAATGTTTTTGAGCACAGTTTCAGCCCCGACCAAAAAATATCTCAACGTTTTCGCCTCGAAAGTGATAGATTAGTCGTCACTATTTCGAGTCGCGGCATCGTACCGACCAATCTTAATGGTGCGAATAGCCGTTCAGACACAACCGAAGCGGCAGAAGCAAGACGCGGATACGGCCTTATACTCATCCGATCACTGATGGACGAAGTCGAGTTTGAACCAGTCGACGACGGCACCAGTTTGCGAATGACGAAATATCTCCGCGATACGGCTTCTTAATCCTCAGACTGAAGGACATGGATAAACCAAGTGGCTTACTGGTACGGTCGCATTGCGTTGGTACCACGGCTGTTGTTTATGCCAGTGACTATCTAAACAAGCTAACCGGTGAAAGAATCGAACGTGAATGCCGCCGGCAACTGAATTGTGGTTGCCGCGCACTGGTGATCGACTTCAGTGATACGAAGTTGGTCAATAGTATCGGTATCTCGATCCTCCTCGGAATCATTGACGTTGCGGAGAAGAACGGAGCGAAGATCGCTTTTTCGGATGTAAACAGCCAGACCGTGCAACTCTTTGAGATGCTTGGTCTGACGCGGCATGTTGTACTCGCGAAAGACGAACGCGAAGCGTTACTGACGCTTTCCGGATTCGAAACCACTCCTATAGTTCACTGACGCTGATGGAGCTTTCGACTCAGAAACTCATTCACACCTTTGGGGCGCTTGCTGACCTGGGCCAGGAAATTGCGGGCCGAGGTGATTTCACCGAGATGGTCCGGACCTCAATGCACCTGTTGCTCGGGACGCTGGCTCTGCGTCGCGGCGCGGTAGCCGAGTGTGTTGAAAGCGAGCTCCGCTCTGTTGCGAGTTGGGGCGTAACGGACCAGATCTTCAAGGAACTCTCAATCTCGTGTGAAGAAAAGCAGGAGTTTCACACTGGCCAAGTCTCTGACTTTTTAATCAGTAGTTCACCGGGCTCGAGTAATTTCGTCAATCGATATCGGCAAAAGTTTGCGCAGGAAGAGATCGCGCTGATCTTGCCGATGATTGTGCGCGACGAGATCACAGGCGTGGTCCTGCTCGGCAGAAAAGCCAGCGGTGAAGAGTTTTCACCCGATGATTTCGAGACGGTTCATGCCATGGTCCGGCACATCGGCGTCGGCATTCACACGCATCGTTTGCTTGAACAGGTAGCGGAACGCGCGGAAGAGAACCGCCGGCTCTACGAGGAACTGCGTACGATCTATCGCGCCACGGTGCGGTCCTTCGCTGCTGCGATTGACGCGAAAGACAAGTACACCCAGGGCCATTCGGAACGCGTCGGCCGCTACAGCGAGATAATCGCGCGGGAGATGGGCTGGAGTGAAGACGAAGTTGAGGGCATTCAGATCGCCGGTTACCTGCACGATGTTGGCAAGCTGGTGGTTGACCGCGACATCATCAACGCCCCTTACAATATCAACGCGAAAGAGTCGAGCGAACTAAATCGCCATCCCGCAGCCGGATACGAGATTCTCGCGCCCATCAATCATCCATATGCCGACATACCTTTGATGGCAAAGTATCACCACGAACGTCTTGACGGGCGCGGCTATCCGGAAGGCCTACGCGACGAGCAGATCCCGATCGGCGCGAAGATCGTTTCGCTCGCTGATTCGTTTGATGCGATGACAACGGATCGCCCTTACCGGCGGCGTCGTTCTTTTGAAGACGTGGTGCGCGATCTGCGCGAGAACAGCGGCACCCAGTTCGACGGCAAGGTCGTGGCCGCGTTCGCGCGCGCCCTCCTGAAAGAAGTTAAAGGCGAATCGAAGGAACGGCGGATTACCAAAATGCTCGGGAAAGACTATCTCCAGGACGAGAACGTAGCGATGCTCTTAGCGGATTTAATAACGGATCTCACCGCGGTTGGATCCGCAGCACGAAGTTACAAATAGCAATCTTTTGATCCGGCGACACTTCGGTCGGTTCTTCACGCGTCAGCTCGCGGCCATTCACAACTGTCGGATTTCGGCCCTTTGCAACCAGCCAGTATCGTCCTTCGTTATCACGCGACAACACGGCATGAACACGACTGACTTCCGGATCGCCTTTGACAGGCAGGTCGACACTGATACTGCGTGAGCCGCGTCCAATCGTGATCTCGTTCTTCATGATCGGCACCACTGCTTCACGCACGCCGTCACGCCAGACTTCCACTGAATACAACGCGGTGGCTTTCGGCCGTACGACAGTCTGTTCGCTTTCACTCGACTCTGTCGCTTTCTCAACGACCGTATCGTTTGGATTAAACGCCGGAGCAGTGCGGCCAGGATCGACTCGCGGGGTCACCATCGTGTGACCACTTTCCGTTTCGTCCCACACCGCCTGCACGCGAAACTCACCTTTGTTGAGCGTTCCGTCGACGCGCAGTTCAACTGCAAACGATTTGACGGCCAACTGCGTTTGGCCGCTCAGTTCGCGCGCGCGTTCAGACAAGACGTGAAACAATCCCTGTTCGAGACCGCGGCGTTTGTCGCCCTGCCAATCCTTGTCGTCGTCGGGACTGAGATAAACGATGTACTCGCGCGGAATGTAGGTTGGACCACCTGGCGGTGTGAACATCTCGCGCTGCATCGCAGCCTCGACTTCGCGTGCGATCTTCACCAGAAATTCTTCCCAAACGCGGCGCGGCTTTGCGTGGTCGTCGGCGGCTTCGAGCAAGTCTTCGCCCGTTTCGCCGTCTATCCATCTTCGAATCGCTTCAAGCAGACCCAAGCTTTTTAGCTCCTTGTATCTGGGACGGCGGGCGGCTCGCCCGCAACTCACGGCAAGCTTGACTCGCCGCTTGCAGGCGAGACGCCTGCGCTCCCAGCTTAGTCAAATCTTACGTACCGCTTGTTAATCCAGCCACGGTCGGACGAATACGGATCGATCTTGGCCCGGCTATGTTGCACCACCTGCACTTCATACCAGTTGTTGTCCGCGCTCAAGACTTTCACCTTCGAACCCGATTCCGCCAAACCAATCGGTTCCTGAGAAACGTTCGCCACCGGACGTAAGTTCACATCCGTAGTGGTGACACCTTCGCGGCCGATTACCACGGGTTCGCTAATGCGCGTGATCTCGGCCAACGGATTCCACTGCGAGGTCACGTACTTGTGCGTCGCCAAAAGCATTCCGGAAAACGCCAGAATCAATCCCAAGGCGACAAGCGCGCGCCGCTTTTTGCTCCGCGGCAGGATCTCCTCGATCAACGGCGCCGGCGTCTGTTTCCGGCCGTTAGCGTCTTCCTCCTGCGCCAGATTGATCGGCACCACGATGCGTGGTCTCTTTATTGTATCTACGCCCGCGAAAGTCAAATCAGCCGGACTCCCTACGGCGAAGTGCGGCCGCGGCGGCGCGGCTTCCGTGAAGTCTTCGGGTTCGATCGAAAGATCTGCGCTCGGCTTGCGATGCGCTTCGATGGCCGGAACCATTTGCAGCGGCCGGGTCGGCGGCAGGCTTGCGTCAGAAAGCTCGTCCCAAAACTGTTCGACTGTTTGATAACGATCTTCAGGACGGGTCTGCGTGGCTTTTTCGAGCACACACAACACGGCGTCGCCCCAGTAGGTTTGTTGTGCAAACGACGGGAGTTCGGTAATCGCGTGCTGGGCAAAGCGGCGCGGCGACTCGCCTGCGATGAGCGTGTAGGTGGTTTTCGCGAGCGAATAAATATCGGCAGCAGGCGTCAACGAGTCGTGCGGCAATTTCCATCCGCTCGTATCAAGCTGTCCGGTGTGAATCTGCGGATTGTGTTCGGGCGCGGAGTAGATGTTTGTGCCGACGCGCGTGATTGCGCCCTCCGTCGCATCGAGACGCGCAACGCCAAAGTCGGCAATCTTCACGATCTCTCGATCGGCAGTGAGCAACAGATTTTGCGGCTTGATGTCGCGATGAATGACGCCGCATTTGTGCGCGTGCGCCAAACCCGAGCAGACCTGTTCGAGATAAGATAGCGCGCGTTGAATCGAGAGCGGCCGCGTTCGCGTCAGCGCGAACATGTCGCCGCCGGGCAAGTATTCGAGGACGATGTAGTGAAACGTGGTGCCCGCGAGATCGATGGCAGTACCGTGGCCGAGCCGGTTGATCACGTTCGGATGGCGAACGCGATCGAGTGCGACTGCTTCGTTCTGGAAATTAGTGACGAGAGTGCGTTCCAGTTCTACGTCGGGCTCGCCCTGGAGATACAGATTCAACGCCTTGATCACGATCGTGCGCGGCGCGTCGTCCGTCGCGGCATTGTCGTTGGCGACGTAGATCTCGGCGTAGCTGCCGCCTCCGAGACATTCGAGAATATCGTAGCGCCCGTCTAATCTGCTCTGTTGGAGTTTGAGTTCCGACATCGTATCGCCCTGATTCGCAGGCTTTGATGCGTCTTAACAGGATCAGGGTTCAGGGGCTCAAGGCGCTGAGGGGGTGTTTGTGCTGGCGGGAGGTTTCGTCAGCTCTTCGTAATGATTAAGTACCTTCCAACGGTCTCTTTGCGTGCGAACGCTGATTGCGGCAAGCCCAAGAACTGACTCTTTTTTAATTGTGGCGTTCGCGGGCGACGGGTTCGCGTCGGCTTTGGCGATCGCGGCGTCGAAGGCTTTGCTCGCTTCGTCAGTGTTACCGGAAAGAAGATTTGCGCGGCCGTAAAGATACAGGAAATCAGTGTGCGGCGAATCCAACGGGCTCTGAACGCCGGCGTTCACCAACTCCTTCTGCGGTTCGGTCGCCAGCCACGCGCGCGCATCCTGATCGACCTGGCGGCGCATACGTTCAAACGCGACGAACGGTTCTTCCGGTTTGGGCGCGGCAACGACGGGCGCTGGTTGCGCTGGTTGCGTTTTCGTCGCGAGGAAGGGAATCCGCTCTTTGAATCGCGCGCCTGCGTAGAAAGCTCCAGCGAGCAACAACAACACGACAAGAGCTCCAAGCACGCGCGCCATTCCGCTGCTGCTGCGTCTTGTCTGCGGATCGTCAACGTTAAGCGTGCTGTGATTCGCTTCCATCTGGGCCGCCGTGGCCGGCGCGGTCGCGGGAATCGCAATGCGCGATCCGGAGACGTAACTGCCGTTCGGCTGTGTTCCCACGACTGTTTGCTGTCCGCCGTTCTGCGCCGCTGCGTACACCGGCTGCGACTCCGGCGTGATCGTTGGCTCGAGTTCCGTCAGCCGCTCGCTGGCGTGTACTTCTCTGCCTACACGGACCACTACGACGGTCAAATTGTCTTCAGCGCCGCGTTCGTAGCAACGGCGTTTCAACTCGCGACAAACCTCATCGAGATCATTATTGATTACGAGCAGTTGGCGGATTTCGTTGTCTGAAATATGACGCGTGATTCCGTCGGTGCACAGTAGAAACTGCGTGCCGTCTTCAACCTCCATCGTTTTCATGTCGACTTCGACGCCCTGTTCGGCGCCGAGCGCGCGACTGATCACGTTTTTGCTGGGATGGTTCGCGGCCTGTTCCGGCGTCATTCTGCCGGCGCGCACTTCTTCTTCGACGATCGAGTGATCTTCGGTTTCGCGATGCAACTGGCCGTCAGGAGCGAGACGATAGAGGCGTGAATCACCAACGTGTCCGAAGGTCGCCACGTTGCCTTTGAGATGCAGCGCGACGATGGTCGTGGCCATCATCGAGAACTTCGCGTGGTCCTGGGCCATCTGGTGGATCGAGGCGTTGGCCCGCTGGATGGCGAGTTCCATCAGATCTTCGACGTCACTACCCTCTTCCTGGTGGCGAAAAGCCTCGTCGAGAACTTCGATCGCGGTTTGAGAAGCGACTTCGCCGGCTTCCGCGCCGCCGACGCCGTCAGCGACAGCAAAGATTCCGCGCGCGCGGTCATGCAGAAATGCGTCTTCGTTAAGGGGGCGGCGCTCGTTGAGCCCGCGGTCGCTAAGCGCTGAGGACTTCACCGTAAGGGTGTTCCTGTCTTCGCTCATTCAACTGCCTCCAGCTTAAGGGGAGATGAACTCTTCACCGCCGGCATTTCCGCAATTACCCGGTCACGCGCGTTTCGATTTGAAAAAGCCATCAGCATGCCCAGCATCGCAAAGCTTGTCATCAAACTAAACCCACCATGGCTGACGAAGGGAAGCGTGATGCCCGTCATCGGTAACGCGCGCAAAATGCCGCCGATATTCACCAAAGCCTGAAAACCAATAAATGCCGTCAGACCAGCCGCGCACAACTTCGTAAACATATCACGCGCTTCCAAAGAAGTGCGAACACCAGCGACCACGAAAATAATGACCGCTAGGATGATCACCGCGCCGCCAAAGAGACCCGTCTCTTCGGCAATCGCCGCGTAAACGTAATCGGAGTCAGCGATCGGAATCACTTCCGGAAAGCCCAGACCAAAACCTCTGCCGGTTGCTCCGCCTGAACTGATGCCCCACGTCGCCTGGGCCGGCTGAAACGCGAGTTTGTCAAACCAGATGTCAACGTTGACCGTCCGCTGCATTGCCGGACTCTGTTCGGCAAGTTCTTTCAGTTGCGGATCCTGATTCAGTGCCTCTTCGTACTCTTTCTTCCACCACGAAACTTCCGGCGACGGCGGATCAAAACCATCGAGCCACAGGTGAAAACGTTGCTGAATACGGGCCGGTAGCGCCGCGCTGATTGGTCGAGCGATCGTCGGTAGCAGCGGCACCTGCTCCTGAACATCACGCGGCAACGCGCCGACGACGAGAATACTGATCACGAGCAGAACCGAACCCACGAACAGCAACAACTGGGGCCAGCGCCGCACGGCGACGAGGTAAAGCGTCGTGTACGCGCCACTGAAGATCAGCATCTGGCCGAAGTCTTTCAACGCGAAGAAGGGAACGAACGGCAATATCGCCATGACCAGCAGCGGCACGATGTCACGTGCGCGCGGAATGCCCCAGTAAGTCTCGGAGAGATCTTTGTAACGCGCGGTAAGAATGCCAGCGAAACCTACGAGGAACGGAATTTTCGACGGTTCCCACGGCGTCATATTACCGAGGGCTTTGCCCGCGCTTGAAGTCACAACTGCGATCGCGAGCGGCAACAACGTGAACAGCACGATGATGAAACTATTGCGTTGTAGCCACAGCAAAAAGCCGTCACGTGAGCAGAGCGAAAAGGCAACCGCGAAAATGAGGAACGAGAAGATCGGAATCCACGTGTAGCTCGCAGTGATAGCGTTCCAGAGTGTGTATCGCGATTCCTTCCTCGGTAGTTGATCGATATCCATCGGCTGCGCGGGTGTGGGCGGCAATCCCATCATCTGTTTCTTGACGGGATCGTAATTCTCCATGATGTAACGCGTTCGGAGCGCCTGCATTTTCTCTTCGCGCGCGGCGGCTTTGTTGCGGGCGTTGTATTCCGGATCGCTGTAGAGCCGGTACTGGATCAACATGCCGAACGCAAACAACAGAATCGCTGTCGTGAAGAGCACCCAGTTGCCGATAAACTTCCTGTTGCGCGACAACCAGATCACGAGGAGCATCAGGGGGAAAAACATCAACAGATCGCGCACCGCGCCGATGGTGGACGTTTCATAACCGCGCAGCAGTCCGGCGCGATGAATCGCGACGTAGCCCGTGATCTCGAGCACGAGAATCACGAGGATGAGCAGCAGATGTGATGAAGCGCGATTTTTCATCTTCTGGAAGTTAATCCTCGCGGCGGTTGCGCCACCGGTCGCGTGCCGCCGAAATACCCGAGGTCTCTCGCCTTCAAAACCAGCGCCGCAGCGATCGGGGCCGCGGATCGCGAACCGTAACCACCACCTTCAACCACTACGGCCATCGCGAGTGTCGGTCGCTCGAGTGGCGCGATGCAGAGGAACCAGCCGTCGATGCGCGGGTTCTCTTCGTCCATGATGATTTCGTTGTACTCGCGGATGATGTTGCCGCGGTTGTCGCGTTCGATTCGCTGACGTGTTTTTGGTTCGCCGGTTTTCGGATCGTAAACGGGCACTACTTTTTGGGCCGTGCCCGTCTTGCCACCCGTGTTGATACCCGCTGCTTTAACCGGCGCGAAAACGCCGCGCGCGGTGCCACTCGCTCCGCCGGTGACCAGTCCCATGATCGAACGCATCCGCGCGGCCTGCGCCGCAGTCAGCACCTGATTGAAAGGCTGCGGTGCGACGTTGAACTCGATCTTGGGTTTCATCAACTTGCCTTCCATGTTGGCGATAGCCGCTGCCGCCAGGGCCATCTGAAATGGCGTCATCTGACCGGCGTAACCCTGACCGTAACCCATCAACGCGAGGTCGTACCTCGTTACTTGCTTGCCGGTGACGATCGTCGCCTGGCGGGGCGCGAGCGCACGTTTAACCGCCTCGCTGCTCGCATCCCAAAGTTCTGGTTCTTTTCGCCCGCGCAAAGCTTCGGAAGGCGTGTCGTAACTGCCGATTCCCAATAACTGCGCCGCGCGTTTGAGTTTCTCCGGACCAAGCTTCACGCCCAGTTGCGCGAAGTATTGGTTACAGGAAACCTCGTACGCGTGATCCATGCCGATCCTTCCATGCACTTCACTCGGTCCGGCATCGTCGAAGATTACGTTTGCGCCGGGCGCGGCGTAGTAACCGCTACCGCTACACGTGAACTCCGTATCCTGATCGCCGGCGACAAACGCGGCTGTCATCGTTACGGTTTTGAAAGTCGAACCGGGAATGTAATAAGCGCCAAGCGCGCGACTGACGAGCGGCTTGTCGCGCTCGTTTGCTTCGAGACGAATCCACGTCCTTTCGTCAGTGACTTCTTTCAAACTGTAGGAGGGTTCGCTGTAGAGTGCGAGCACTTCGCCGGTTTGCGGATTTAGTACCACTACCGCGCCGTGTTTGCCCTTCAACTGGTCCATCGCAGTTTGTTGCAAAGCGCGATCAATCGTGAGCCGCACGTCCTGGTTGCCTTTGAAGTCCACCGCCTCACCGCGCACGACAGCCAGCGCCTCCGGCAATGCCCCACTCTGAACACCAAACAAGGCGCGCTCCAATCCGGGATCTCCACGATCGGACCCAAACAGATGGGCCAGGGCTTTATCCATCGGATACTCGCGCTGGATCTCACCACTCGAATCACGTTTGTAATACGCGAGCGGTTGATCGAGACGGCCGCTGCGGTCCAGGATCCACCCGCGCAGCGTCGATTCAGACAAACGACGCACACGCAGATCCTTGTAACTCAACTGCTGAAACTTTTCATTCTGCTCGGCCGCGTACCTGGCCCAGTAGATGTGAAACGAAAATAGAGCAATCGACAACAGCAGGAATAACCAGCGCAACGCACGCAATCCGCGATTAGTCGAGTGCGATCCGAGCCGCTTGCGAACTTCTTTCGGCAGATCTTCGGGAAGCACAGCGCCCGACGGGGCCGTGTGGCGGCGGTTGCGAATCAGGCCGATCAGTAACAACAGAATCACGAGCGTAAAACCGCCGACGTAGATCAGCGTAAACAGTGCGGGTGTTCTTTCGGGCACATGAGGACTAGCAACAGGAGAAGGTAGGGGAGATTGAAAGAGCAGTAAGAATAATGTCGCTGGGTTCATCTAGGGTGTTGAGTTTACTCGCTTTTGCGCAATCTTACTTCAACGTCTCCAAATCCGATCACATCTCCGTTTTCAATGACTCGCGATTCGCCATAAGCAATGCGTCTGCCGTTGAGATACGTGCCGTTGGTCGAGCCTGTATCGGCGACGAGCAGCGTGCCTTCGGACGTCATCAACAAAGCACCGTGAATCTTTGAGACGCTCGCGTCGTTCAACGTCAGTTCATTGTCAGACGCGCGCCCGACGTTGAGGCGTTTGCCGCCCGGTTTAAAGACTAGCGGCACTTCGCGTGTTCCGTTTTGCTGCGTGATACGTGCGACCACCTGGATGTCCGGCATCGTCGGCGCAGCGTTGGGAATCGGCACTCCGCTTTTTGCAGCGCGTCGCTCTTCATCCTGGCGGCGCAAGTCTTCCGCAAACTCACCAAACGTCGGATCGACAGAAATGCCGGTCGTGAAAATATCGACTTCGGCCTCGACGGTGACTGGACCAAGCGTGCGGTACCGATGATCGTTAATGTGATCGATCGCGGCGGCGAGCACTTCGTTTTTCAGATCTGACAGAATCTCCGCGGGTGCTTCCGAGTGCGTGCCCCATTCGACTTTCAGGATGAGATGGTGTGGCGCGATGCGGCCTTTGTTGCCTTCGTCGCGCACGCGCTCGTCGATCAAACGCTTCATGCGCTCGACGAGTTTGGAAGTAGTGAGCCCGGTGCGCGGTTCGACCGTGCGGCCAAAGCGGCGGTCGACCACGTCACCCATACCTTCGAGCACGCGGCGCAGAATGCGTTCAGGCAATGCCTCTTCGCGGCGCTTCTTCAGTGCCTGCTCAAGTTTCGACTTGCCTGTCGGATCGTCTGAATCAGTCATGAATAGTCAATACGTTGGGTCGCGGTTATTTTATCCGTAAAAGCCACAAAGCTAAACCTTGCGGTGCTGTAACGAGTTAGGTTAGATTACTACTCAACCAGCCCCGAGTCTCACAGTAAGCAAACTTAAAACGAGGTTGACAAATGCTGCAGCAAGTGTGGGATAGTTTCGTCCTGTTGATTCCGGTGTTTTTTCTGCTGACGCTCATTTTTGGAGCGGGCTTTTACATCGGCCGCGTCAGTAAACGAGAGTAGTTTTAATGAAACGATCTGGAGTCGCCGATCTTCCGTTGCACGGTGGCCGTGTTCCGAGCTGGCTGGCGGAACGCATGACCAAACTCGGCACGGGCATCACCGAGGCGATCATCCATGATTACGGCACTTCCGGCTTTCTTTCACGCCTTAGCGACCCCTTCTGGTTTCAGGCACTCGGCGCAGTGATGGGTATGGACTGGCACTCGTCCGGCATTACGACTTCGGTAATGGGTGCCCTCAAGCGTGGCCTCGCGCCGCGTGCAAACGAACTCGGAATCTTTATCTGCGGCGGCCGCGGACGCCACTCGCGAAACACTCCATACGAACTCCGGCGTCTCGGCGAGCGGCGCGGTTTCGACGCCGACAAACTCGTTCGGACCAGCCGGCTCACGGCGCGCATCGATAACAACGCCATTGCCGACGGTTTTCAGATCTATTTGCACAACTTTGTCGTGACTTCGAGTGGCCAATGGGCGGTAGTTCAGCAAGGTCTGAACGACGCCACCGGCCTCGCGCGGCGTTATCACTGGCACTCCGTTACAGTGCGTGACTTCGTGACCGAGCCACACACGGCAATTTTCGGCGAGAACCAGGGCACGATAATGAACCTCGTCGATTCAAAGGCGCAGCCGGCGCAAACTGCGTTACTCGAGATCGCGCACGAACGTCCGGAGAAAACGCTGCAAGCCGCGCGTCACCTGAAACTGCCGGCGCATCACGAAGTGCGCGCCAGAGACGTGGATCTGAAACGACTCGGTGCCGTGCTCGCAGTAGCATACGAGCGCGAATTGCACGATTTCGCTGAGTTGTTGTTGCTTGAAAATCTCGGCCCGCGAACGTTGCAATCGCTCGCGCTCGTCGCCGAGGTGGTCCATGGCGCGCCCAGCCGTTTCTCGGATCCGGCGCGTTTTTCCTTTGCGCATGGGGGGAAAGACCGCCATCCGTTTCCCGTTCCGCTGAGAACGTACGACGAATCGCTCAAGGTGCTGCGCAAGGGACTCGACGCCGCGCGCATTGGCGACACGGATAAACTCGACGGCTTCCGCCGCCTCGATCGCTTCGTCGAAACGGTTGAGAAGAACCTCGAACCCGAGGCGGATTTGAAGGCCGTGATCGAGCATGAAAACGCGATCTCGCCATCACTCGACGGCCGTTCCGTCTTCGATGACGAACCCCGCAAAACCTTCTACAATCCGCGCCAACGTTCACTGTTCTAGGCGGACTTGTCAGGGCTAGGAGATCGTCTTTTTCAACGCCGAAGGCGTTCACCAATTCGAGCCCAGGGTTTCCTACCCTGGGATCCCCGATAACCCCCTCTTATCAACTCTGAAAGAGTTGGCCAACTCCTTCGGCGTTATCTTTGACCATCTTTCAAGTTGTGTTTTGAACACCCTCTTTGATTTTCTGCTCGGTTTTGCTACTCTTCTTCGCACCCCCGCTCACCCTTTAATAGCCCCGACACTTTGAGCACTTGGAGTGTGCGTTGCACTCCCTGGGAAGCAACTGAAGGAGCTAACTATGAACCGAAACAGATTTCATCCCATGGCCATTATTTGGGCCGCAGCCATCGCGCTGGCGGTTGCGTCGCTGGCCCTGGGACAAACTACAACTACGCAAACCACTCAAAGCAATCAGAACCCGAACACGGCTCTGCGTTCGGTTCCGAGTGGCGCGAAGATGAAGTTCAGAGGAGTGGTGATCGGTCGCGACGCCGACGTTTTTACGATTCGAGACCGAAGTCGCGCGGACTATCAGGTTCTCATAACTGACAATACCAGTATCAAAACGCACGGCGGCTTCCTGCGCAGCGGCAAGAGGTATCCGGTTACCGACATTCTCCGCGGACTGATCGTGGAAGTTGAGGGACGTGGCGATAACCAGGGACAACTGGTCGCCGACAAGATTCGCTTTAACGAGTCAGACATGCGCGCTGCGATGACGACTGACTCACGCGTCGGCCCGGTTGAAGCCAACCAGGAGCGTATGGCCGGCCAAATGGACGAGCTTTACGCCGTCGCCGCGGAAGCAAGAGCGGAAGTTAAGGCCGTAAATGAACGCGTTTCCTCGCTCGATGATTACGACGTGCAGGAGACCGTCTCGGTAAACTTCAAAGTCAATAGTGCGGTGCTTTCGCCGGAAGCAAAGGCGCAGCTCGATGCCCTCGCAGCGAAAACAACCGCCGCGAGAGCGTTCATGATCGAAGTCGCCGGACACACTGATGCAACCGGCAGCGATGCAAAGAATTTCCGTCTGAGCCGCGCGCGGGCAGAGGCTGTCGTGCAGTACCTGGCGGTCCAACACAAAATTCCGCTGCGGCGCTTTGTCACGCCAATGGGCTATGGCAAAACTGACGCTGTCGCCGATAACACAACGCGTGAAGGACGTTCGCAGAACCGGCGTGTTGACGTGAAGATGATCATCAACCGCGGCCTGAACCAGCCGGGCGCGCCCGCGACATCGTCTTCCGCCCCTACACGGCCCTAACCTGCTCGGAGTGCGGGTTCGTTACCCGCACTCCTCATCGCAGCATCTTTGTGGTCAGATTGCGTTCCTCACAGGCGCAGTCCGGCACGTGTACACCCTTTGAGTGACGATAGACCCGCTTTCGTTCACATATGGTCACTGAACCCTCAAAAACCCTCGTTTTTTCGAGCATTTTAGTGGCCTCGGGATTGCTAAATGTTCAACTCATGACGAACAGTGAGGTCTTCCCAATTTTGCACGGCGGCTTGACGGCCGCGAAGAAAACTGAGCCGGCGCCAAACTCGGATTTAGCCTTGGCGATATCCGCGGGCCAAGGCGATATGGAGGCGTTTGAAAAGCTTTACGAACGCCACAACCGCCGCGTCTATTCGCTCTGTCTCCGCATGACGCAAAACGCTGCGGAGGCCGAGGATCTGGCGCAGGAAGCTTTCATCCAGCTATTCCGCAAGATCGGCAGCTTCCGCGGCGAGTCAGCGTTTACGACGTGGCTTCATCGACTGGTCGTTAACCAGTGCTTGATGCACTTCCGCAAGCGCAGCGTCAAACTAGAAAAAACGACCGAAGAAGGCGAGACGCCCGTACAGATCGTCCGCGGTACTGAGAATCCCAACGCGATGCCGGTTATAGATCGGATCGCCCTGGACAATGCGTTGAAACAACTGCCGCCGGGATATCGCACGGTGTTCTTGTTGCACGACGTTGAAGGTCACGAGCACGAAGAGATCGCGAGGATACTCGGCGTAGCAGTAGGCACTTCGAAATCGCAGCTACACAAGGCGCGCATGAAACTGCGGCAGATTCTCAGAGCGACGCGCGACGTCAGTCCCAACTAACAGTTCAGAACGCTCGATTTTTTCCGGGCTGGCAGGTATCTCGCCTGTCAGCCCGGTTTCGTATATTCTTCATGCCTGCCTTTCCAGAACCGAAAAAGCGGAGAAAACTATGAGCGAACGAAGCGTCACGTTTTACCGTTGGGACGACATGCCGAAGGAAAACCTGAGCGACGTACTCGATCGGCGGCTAATCACCGCGGATCGCGTCATGCTGGCGCATGTTTATCTCAAGAAGGGAGCGATCGTGCCGCGTCATTCGCACGAGAATGAACAGCTCACTTACATTCTCGAAGGCGGGCTCCGCTTCTGGATCGGCGAAGACGAGTCGCAAGTGATCGACGTGCTTGCGGGTGAGGTGTTGCACATTCCTTCGTTCGTCCAGCACAAAGCGGAAGCACTCGAAGACACGCTGGACGTAGATATCTTCAGTCCACCGCGCCAGGACTGGCTCGACAAGACTGACGCCTATCTCCGGCAGAAGTGAGCGGCCATGGATCTCGGTCTCAAAGACAAAGTCGCACTCGTCGCCGCGGGCAGCCGCGGGCTTGGCCGCGCAGTCGCTGAAGAACTCGCGGCTGAAGGCGCATCGCTTGTTCTTTGTGCGCGCGACGCCGCCACGCTCGCGGACACAACCGCCGCGATCGCGGATCAAACCGGCGTGCACGTGCTCGGCGTGCCTGCGGACGTCACTGATGCGGCACAAGTAAAACAGCTCGTCGCTTCAGGTATCGATCGCTTTGGTCGCATCGACATTCTCGTAACCAATGCGGGTGGTCCACCGGCGGGACGTTTCGATCAGTTGACCCAGGAACAGTGGGAAGACGCTGCGCGTCTCACGCTTTACAGCGCGGTTCATCTCGCGCGCGAGGTTCTGCCCGGCATGAAAGCGCGTCGCTGGGGAAGGATTTTGAACATTACCTCGATCGCGGTGAAGCAACCGGTGGAGAACCTGCTTCTGTCGAACAGTTTGCGCGCGGCTGTTACTGGTTTTGCTCGCACGCTCGCGAATGAAGTCGCTGCGGAAGGCATCACTGTGAACAACATTCTTCCCGGCTACACGCGCACCGAACGTCTCGAAGATCTCGCGCGCATGATGGCCGAGAAGCAGGGAATCAGCGCGAGCGAGTTTAGCGGGAAGTGGGAAGCAGAGATTCCGATGGGCCGTCTGGGTGAACCGCGCGAGTTTGCGGCGCTCGCGGCGTTTTTAGTTTCCGAACGAGCGAGTTACATTACCGGCACGTCGATCCAGGTCGATGGTGGTTGGATACGATCGCTGATTTAGAAATGGTTTGCTCAGAAAGGACGCTCGCATCATGATCAAGGCAATTCGTGGCAGCACCAACTGATAACTCGACAAGCGAGAGTTCGACGAACTTATCAGACCTTACCGGCGAATGGACCGACGCGGGTGTGATCATCGATATCGGGACCGGCGACGGGCGCTTTGTTTACCAGTCTGCGCGACGGAATCCGAAGAAGTTTTACATCGGGATCGATCCGAACGTCCGGCCACTCGAGAAGATCTCGGAGAAGATCTACCGCAAGCCCGTTAAAGGCGGCGCGCCGAACGTTCTCTTCATTCAAGCTTCAGTTGAAGAACTGCCGGCGGAACTGGACGGAGTAGCGGATGAGCTGCACGTCCATTTTCCCTGGGGCAGTTTGCTACGTGCGGTTGCCACCGGTGATGAGGCGGTGCTGCGGAATCTGCGGCGCGTTTGTGCGCCAGGTGCGTTGCTCGAAGTCGTGCTTGGCCTCGATCCGTTGCCGGACCAGACGGAGATCCAGAGACTCGACCTTCCCGCGTTATCGCTGGACTTCATCGATCAAGTTCTCACGCGAAAGTATGCGGCCGCGGGGTTTGAAATTACCGAACGTCGAATACTGCCGGCGTCGGAATGGCCCGAATTTGACACTTCCTGGGCTAAACGCTTGCAACAGAGTGAGCAACGCCCGATTACCTACGTTATTGCGCGCGCCGTTTAACATCTCCTGACATTCTATTTTTCCCGCAGAGAATCGACACGCTTTCGCCAAGACGAGTGTGTTGAATGTGTCGCTGATAAACGGAGGGATAATTATGGCAAGAGGTGCTGCGGGAAAGGCGACGACTCAGCGTTCCCTGAGTGACGAGATCTCAAAAGACAACAACCCAACCAGTGACGTTGTCGAACACTTGCAACGACAAGTGGCAAACGCGTTTGTGCTCTACGCAAACTACAAACATTACCACTGGCAAACGTTTGGACCACTGTTTCGCGATCTGCACTTGATGTTCGACGAATTTGCAACCGAGGTGCTGGCGACGGTCGACGACTTCGCCGAACGGCTGCGCATGATCGGACAGGATCCGGTGTTTCGTCCGGATGAAATCGAGCGCATCGGGACCGTGAACGTGTCAGGCGATGCGGGGAACATGCGCGAGATGGTCGCCGAAGCCGATGCGAATCTGCTGGTGGTGATCAAAGAGATGCGCGAAGCTGCGCGCGTGGCAGACGACCACGACGACCCGGGGACGGTCGATCTCTTTTCGCGGCACGTGCAGATTCATGAGAAACATGAATGGTGGCTGCGCGACATCCTCGAGAAGGGCGACGGCTTGTCGACGTAGGGCGTAGCCCGAACCAGGGGCGTAGCCCCATTCTTCTAGTTCTAGCGAACGGCGAGGCATAGCCTCGCACATCCGGCGGCAGAGCCGCGGCGCATCGGCGGTAGAGCCGCGTCGCAAAGTTCCGGACGGCGTGCGGGGAACAAGCCTTGACGTTCCAATGCTGTCGTCAAAGTTCTACGTCAGTTCCCGCAGGTTGATCGGATCGCGCGGCTTCGCCGCCGGATGTGAGGCGCGGCTTCGCCGCGCCGTAGCAGCTCAAAAAGTCTGGGGCTATGCCCCGAGTTAATTAAAAACTCTGGTCGTCGGCTGATGGTCCGTATAACGCCGGCACTTTCTGGCCCATGAGCCGCAGGTATACCGTCATCTGCCCGCGATGGTGCGCCCAGTGGTTGATCGTTTCCTGAATCATCACGTAGCGCGGCTCGTCCATCACGACCTGTCCGCCCGCAAGTAACTGCCAGTTGGTCCGGAGATGTTCGTCCGTGGTCTTTTCGAGTGCCGCGCGGGCACTCTCCGCCGCATCGTCGAGCGCTTTAACCAAGTCTTCACTCGTTTCCTTCGGCTCTTGCTTCGTACTCTGTCCTGCGGGCGGCGCAATGTCGAGTTCGTCACGTTCGATCTCCATCGTGATCCACGTCGGGATCGTCGCCACCATGTCCGCGAGGTAACCGAAGATCATCGATTTCTCATGCGGTTTCCAATCGTATTTGCCACCCGGCACTTGTTGTAGCGCCTTGCGCGAACGTTTCACCTCGCGATCGAGTTCTTCCCGAAAAAACTCAGTCAGTTTCATCCCCACCTCCAGATCCGTACTATGATTTTTTCTTACCGATATGAGAATCTAACAACCCGGCGCCAGTCGTTCAAACTCCGGATGATGATCCAACAAAACATCGCGCAGTCGTTTCAATCGCCACTCGTGCGCGTAATACTCGCCGCAATCGGCATCGGTCTGCTTTACATCCTGTGGCGTGAAGTACGAAAGATTCCGCCGAAGCTGTTGACGCTGATGGCCACGGCGTTCATCGACATGGTGGGCGTCCTGATGATCTTTCCACTCCTCCCGTTTTACGTGAAAGATCTCGGCGGTTCGGGCATCAACGTTTTCGGACTGCATTTCGGCGTCGGCCTCATCACGAGTTTCATCGTTTCTTCTTTCACCGTAGCCCAACTGCTGAGCGCGCCGATGTGGGGGCGCTTTTCCGATCGGGTTGGACGGCGTCCCGCGTTGCTGATCGCCCTGAGCGCTTCGGCCATCGCGTATTTGATCTTCGGTTTTGCAGAATCGTTGTGGGTGTTGTTGCTCTCACGCGTCGTGCAGGGCGCAGGCGGCGGAACTGTCGGAGTGATCCAGGCTTACGTCGCCGACTCAACGGCGCCGCAGGATCGGGCCCGTGCGCTCGGCTGGCTTTCCGCGACGACGAATCTCGGCGTCGCGCTCGGTCCGGTGCTCGGCTCATTCGCAATCACTTTGGGCAAATACGATCTAGTGCCCGGGCCGGCGCAATTCGAGATGGGCCACGCGGCGCCTGGCATTATCGCGGCCGCCTTGTGTCTGATCAACATCGTCTTCGCCGCGCGCTATCTGACAGAGTCGCGCAATCCGGACGACCACGCGCACGTGGAAGGCGAGGAGCGGCGCACGTCGCGGCAAATTATCTGGCGCGTGATCTCGCATTCGGGCGAACCGTCGTCACGTTTGATTTGGATCTACGCGATTGCAATGGGCGCGTTTCAAGGCAGCTTTTCGGTGCTCGCGCTATTTCTGAACGCTCGTTTTCAGGTGACCGAGCAAACGATTGGTTACTTTTTCATGTACGTCGGATCGATCTCGGTCTTCACGCGCGTGCTGCTGCTTGGACGCATGGTCGATTGGCTCGGTGAAGCGAAACTGTCCCGCCTCGGACTAGCGCTACTGGCGTTGGGCGTGCTCGGAATGCCGCTCGCTCACAACTTGTGGACTTTGGCGTTGGCGGTCGCGTTGATACCACTCGGTACCGCGTTTACGTTTCCGTGTGTCACGGCGTTGCTGTCGCGAATCATCAAGGCGCGAGAGCGTGGTTTGTTCATGGGCATGCAACAGACTTACGGCGGTGTAGCGCGAGCGATCGGGCCGCTGTTCTTCGGTTGGGCGTTCGATACTCTCGTCGTCTCGTCGCCGTATTTCTTCGCGTCCGCGTTTATCATGGCGACGATTCTGCTCGGCCTGGGCTTAGACAAGTACGCGAAACACGAGGAAGCACGCGCGTTGCAGGGAGCGTGATTTTGTTGCGGCGTTTTACTCGTTCAGGTTATCGAGCGCGGTGAATTTCCACCCGGTCTTTGTTTGCTTGAAGTGATAGATCACAACTTCATTGCCTGCCGCATCGGGACAAGCTACAGTAAACGCTTTCGCATTCGCCGGATCCACCTCTGGCTTGGCTTTACTGAAGCAGGCTGCGGCATCGGTCTGCTCGTTAAAGAGCTGCCGGTAACGCTTCGTTAACTGAACTTTCGTTTTGATAGTTGGTATGCCGTAAGACATGCCGATGGGAAAGTGCGACAGCCGCGCGACCGTTTGCACGTCACGTTTGGTCACGGCCGTTTTGAACTGTTCCCAGAAGGTTTGTCTCGCGTCCTGTATCAGCAACGATGACAATCCAACGACTATACAGATGGCGCTCAAAAGGAGACTGGTCATGCGCACGTCCCGTTACAGCTTGATATTTGTGTTGTTGCTACTTGCAGCCTTCGCGGCCGCGGTAAGTTTATCTCAATCGACGCGAGTTGCGGCAAGCGCGAGCACGTCGTTCACGATGGAACAGATCAAAAACTATCCGTTTCCGAGTGAGTTGACAGCGTCGGCAACGGGTTCGCGGATCGCGTGGGCGTTCAACGAGCGCGGCGCGCGAAATGTTTGGGTTGCGGAAGGACCGGATTTCAAACCACGGCGGTTGACGAACTACCAAACCGACGATGGACAGGAACTGACGAGTCTTTCGATCTCGCGCGACGGCAAATACGTGGTCTATGTTCGCGGCGGCGATCACGGTTCCAACTGGGAGAGTTCGCTGGGCGTGAATCCTGCGTTGAGCGCGACGCAGCCGCGTGTTCAGATTTGGAGCGTGCCGTTTGCCGGTGGTGAGCCAAAGTTGTTAAGCGAAGGCGATGACCCGGTGATCTCACCGAAGAGCGATCGCGTTGTGTTTTTGAAAGAGCGCGCCGTCTGGACCGTGTCACTCGATGGCGCCGCGCCCGCAAAGCGACTTTTCTACGCGCGCGGCGAAGCGGGTTCGCTGCAATGGTCGCCAGATGGCTCGCGCCTCGCGTTTGTCTCCAGTCGCAGTGATCACTCGTTCGTCGGAATCTACACGAACGACTCGTCGCCGATTCTTTACCTCGCGCCGACAACCTCACGCGACAGTAGTCCGCGGTGGTCACCGGATGGGAAACGGATCGCATTCGTGCGCCGTCCGGGAACCGGCGGCGCTCCGGAACCGATTCTCGAGCAACGTCCGCAGGCGTGGGCCATCTGGACCGCGGATTCGATAACGGGTGAAGGACGGCTGTTGTGGAAGAGTCCGTTTACGGTGAAAGGCTCACCGCCGACCACGCACGGCGGCACGAATCTGCACTGGGCCGCCGCCGGACGCATCGTGTTTCTTTCCTATATGGACGGCTGGCCGCATCTGTACTCAATCTCGGAAAACGGCGGTGAGCCGTTGTTGCTGACGCCGGGCAATTTCATGGCCGAGTACATTTCGATCAGCTCCGATCGCAGGCACATGTTGTTTGCGGGCAATGCCGGCAGCGACGTTGATGATATCGACCGGCGTCACATCGTGAAGGTTCCCGTTGATAAGGCTGAGCCGGTCGTGATGACACCGGGCAAGGGACTCGAATGGACGCCGTTTACGACCGGCGATAACAAGCACGTCGTCTACATCAGCGCGACGGTGCAGCGGCCGCCGTTGCCCGCTGTCATGCCACTCGCAGGCGGCAAGTCGCAGGTGCTCGCTCAGGATCGTGTTCCGTCTGATTTTCCGGCAACACAACTGGTGACGCCGAAGAAGGTTGTTTACAAAGCGCCTGATGGTTTCGATGTTCACGGTCAACTGTTCGAAACGACGGGCGGCGCGGCGAAGAAGCCGGCGATCATTTACGCGCACGGTGGTCCACCACGGCAGATGCTGCTCGGCTGGCACTATTCGGATTACTACACGAATGCGTATGCATTGAATCAGTTTCTTGCGAGCCGTGGTTATGTGGTTTTGTCCGTCAACTTTCGCCTCGGGATTGGTTACGGTCACGATTTTCACCGGCCGTTGAATGCGGGAGTGCAGGGCGCGTCTGAGTATCAGGACGTGAAAGCGGGCGCTGAGTATTTGCAACGGCTGCCGCAGGTCGATGCGAAGCGGATCGGGATTTATGGCGGCTCGTACGGTGGATATCTAACAGCCCTGGCGCTCGCGCGCGACTCGAAACTGTTTGCCGCGGGTGTCGACATTCACGGTGTGCACAATTGGACCGCGGAGCGAGCGGCGCCGCTGTTGGAGAATCGTTATGAGAAGGCGCCTGACGTGCAGCGCGCGCTCGACCTCGCGTGGCAATCGTCGCCGGTGGCGTCGATTAGTGAGTGGAAGTCACCGGTGTTGTTGATACACGGTGATGACGATCGCAACGTGCGGTTTAGCCAGACGACGGATTTGGTGCGACGGTTGGAGAAGGCGGGTGTGCAGTTCGAAGAGTTGGTGATACCGGATGATACGCATCATTTCTTTCTGCATGCGAACATGGTGAAGGTAAACTCCGCGACCGCTGCGTTTTTCGATCGCGTGTTTGGGATGAGAGGACCCTCAGATGAATAAAACCTTGGTGCTTGTGTTGGGTTTAGCGCTGTGTGTCGGCGGGTGTGCAAAGCGTGAGACAACGTCAAACACGAATAACACGAATAATACGGCTCAGGTTGAAAAAGTTAAGCCGGTGCCCGGGACTGGAAACGTACAGGGCAAGGTGCTTTACAACGGCGCGCCGGTGGAAAACATTGAAGTGAGATTGTGTGAGCAGTTCAGCCGGTTCTTGAGCGGGTGCGGCGGACAGACGTTCACGGCGAAGAGTGACAAAGACGGCGATTACGTCATCACGAACGTGCCGCCAAAGGAATACGAAGGCTTGACGGTGCGCGTGTTTGACACCGATTCGTACGTGTTTGCGACGACGGGAATCGCCGGGATCAGCGCTGCGAAGTACAACGTGGAAGACGGTAAGACGCTCTTTGTGAACCCGACGAATCTGTTCAAGGCGGATCTCAAGTTGACGAATCCCAAGGCTGGATCGAGCGTCAGCGATCCTGCTGTGGATTTTCAGTGGGACGCTTATCCCGACGCGGCTTACTACAAGTTAACGCTCACGCCTGACAATCACCTGAGCGAGTCGCGTTACGTCAATCAACGCGTTGATGGGACGTCGTTCGCAGCGACGAAAGCGCTGGAGAAGGGAAGTTATCGCTGGAAAGTCGAGGCGTTTAACTCGTCTGACAAGAAGCTGTCGGAGAGTGGCGACGGGATCACGTTTACCGTGCAGTAGATCCGTGACATTAGTGGGTAGGTTGAGGGTGGCCCAAGTGGACCACCCTCGAGTTTTTTGGAGCTCAGGTTATTTCGGCGTGCGCGCGTCCGCGATATTTGAGTATGCGGAGTTACCCGCACCATTGAAGGCCCGGACGCGATACCGATAACGCGTATTGCGCGCCAAGCCGGTATTGACGAACGTACGGACGTTCACGCCCACCTGTGCGATCTGCACAAAGTTCGTGCAGTTGTTGCCCGCGCAGCGCTCGATACGGAACCCGTCTTCGTTGTTTGAGTTATCGTTCCACGCCAGCGACGCCTGAGTCGGCGAAGGTGCAGTCGCCGTCAGATTACTCGGCGCGTTCGGCACTGGCGGCGGTGTCGGTGTAGGGGTTGGACTCGGAGTCGGTGTTGGCGTGGGCGAAGGTACCGGAGTCGGTGTGGGCTCCGGACTCGGCGTTGGCGTTGGTGTAGGCGTAGGCGTCGGTGTCGGCGCGCCACCACAGCCCGGGAACCTGAACGAACCGATGCGCGTGCGCCAGTTGAAACTAGTCGTCGTCGCGTAATACTGACTCGTAAACCAGAACGTACAGTCGTCCACCGGATCGACCGTCAACGAGCTGTAATCGCCCCAACGACTACCCGTTCCACTCTGACTTCCCGTGCCCGCAAAAAGCGTCGTCTCACCCTGCGTTAAAACATTAAGTGGATCTGTCGCGAGGCGCCCGGCATATCGCAACTGCGGAAAGATCGTCGCGCTCGACGCGCTGTAACCGATCGCGAGATTGCCGTCGCGGTCCATTGCGGCGCTTCCCAGCCAACGCCACGTCGAATCCGGTTGATAAGTGCTCTCCTGCGCAACCGTTACTGGTCCACTCGTCACGTTGCGCAGCTCAAACCAGCGAATACCAGCAACACTGCCGGAACTCACCGTGTAATTGCCGACAACGGATTCGTGCGTTCCGAAGTTGCGATAAGTGAGCCGAAACATCAAACGGTCGGCGACCGCATCAAGGCGCGAAGTCGTGTTAAGTTGCGGCACACACGATCGTGTGAACGGACAGAGTTGTGTGAACCCCGCCGCGGCCGGGCTCTGAAACAAAGTAAAGGTCGAGTTTGCCGGCGTCACGAAGTCCGCATGGAAATGAAAAACACGATACGTCCCACCGCCAGGCCATTCGACAAACACGGCGGGCGCGCCGAGTGGCGGCAAAGTCGAACCATCGAGATCTGCCGGAAGATACGTTTCTTCGAGTGGTCCATTGGTTATGCCGGGCGTGACGAAACTCGCCGGCAGTCCCGCCAGCATCTTCGCGCGATCGAAGGCGAAAGGTTGTGGTCCAAGATACGACGTCCCAAGCGAGTTGAAGACGTTCATGCTCATGTAATAGCCGTCGGGCCAAACACTCAGGTGCGGATAGTCGAAGAAGTTGGAGCCGAGATGAAAGTCGTAACGATGATACGCGCCGGTGGCATCGCTGGTGGCCGAGACGGCAACGCACTCGTCGGTCGGAACGGAAACGCCGGCAAACTGCGAGATGATCCAGCGATCGGCGAGTTGATCATAAAGCACGACCGGATCTCCACGGTCGTTGAACTCACACACACCGCCGAAGCCTTGCCAGACTGTGTTGATGGCCGATGGACCAAGCAACGAGGCCCCGGTGCTTTTGTCGAAAACCTGGAAGCCTTTGTTGACCATCTGCAAGTACTGCGTCGCGCCGACTTCACCGTTGGTGTCGGGCGGCGCGCAGTTGCAAGTGACGCCGGGAAACTGAATGCCGTTGAAGTTCATTTCGGCGGTGGGCATCGCCGCGATGATCACTTCCTCGCCCACAGTCGCTGAGTTTTGGACCACGCGATCGGGAGCGTCTTTGTGGAAGTGCGGAATTTTCGGGTTGTGGTTGGCCTCACGTTGCCGGCCGCCTTCGATCGGCTTCTGTTTCATCTCGCGCAACGGTGGTGACGTGTCGTTGCGAATCGAGACGCCGCTCATAACCTCTTGTTTTCGACCCTGAACCGGGTTTGCGACGGTTGCGTTGTTCACCGCAGCGGCTTCGGCGCGCTTGGCTTCGATGATGCGTGGCACGAGCAATAACGCGGTAACGAATAGAATTGCGGTAAGCAGGATTACTAGTTTGACTCGTATTTTCATTCAGTCTCTCCCAATAGAAGTTACGAAAGCAGAGGAGTGTCACCTCGGGATGAAGCCTGTCCGCACTGAAGGTCTCGAAGGCGCCGGGGTGGCGAGCAGGTGCACGCTAGCACAGCCCCGAACACAGGGGCAAGAAAAATGGACCGTCAGTACTGATAAGAACGCCTTTGGCGTTCAACTTTGCAGCGCCTTTGGCGAGCCCTGCGGGAAACTGGTTTAATGTCGTCGATGAAAAGATTTGTCGCTGTTTTGCTGTCGCTATCGCTACTGGTCTGTCTCGCGGCACAAGCGCAGACCGCTGAGACCATGAAAATCGGCGCGTTTCTCTCGTTAACCGGAGCAACCGCGAGTTACGGCGTTTCCGCCCTGAACGCGATCAAACTCGCGACCGAAGAAACAAACCGCGCAGGCGGGATCAATGGTAAACAGATCGAACTCGTCGTCGAAGACGACCATTCAAACACACAGGAAGTGCCCGGCATCGTCACTCGTCTGATCAAAGAAGCAAAGGTGCACGCTTTGCTAGCCGAGCCGGTCAGCACACGTGCGATGGCTGCCGCGCCCATCGCGCAGTCAAATCGCGTCGTGATGATCTCGTCTGCTTCAGTGAAGCCGGAACTCACGATGCACGGCGATTATATCTTTCGCGCGTGCTTCATCAGTTCAACTGAAGGCGAGGCGATTGCGAAGTTTGCCACCGACAAACTGAAAGCAAAGCGCGCGGCGATCATTCTCGATCCGCAGAACGACTACGCCGTCGTTCTCGCAAAGTTTTTCAGTGAGTCGTTCACAAAACTGGGCGGCCATATCGCCGGCCAGCAAACGTACCAGGCAAATGACCAAAACGTCTCAGCGCAGTTCCTCGCAATCGCGGCAATGAACCCAGACGTCGTTTTCGCGCCCGGCTTTTATACGACCGCCCCACTCATCGCGCGCGCGATGAAACAATCGGGCATCAAAGCGACACTGATCGGCAGCGACGGCTGGGACTCGCCCGACCTACTAACGGGCGGCAGCGAACCGTTTGCCGGAGTTTACTTTGCGAATCACTTCTGGGTCGGCAGTAACGATCCCTTAGTCAAAAAGTTCGTTAACGACTATCAAACCAGGTACGGCGTGATACCGGACGCGGGCGCAGCAACGGCCTACGACGCCGCACGATTGCTGTTCGACGCATTCAAACGGGCACTATCAACAAGAGGCACAACGGAATCGCGCGCAGTGCGAGACGCGCTCGCGGCAACCAAAGACTTTCCCGGCGTAACCGGCAAGATCACGATCGACGCGCAGCGTAACGCGCAAGTTCCGGTCTACATGTTGAGGATTGACAAGAACGGACGGTTCTCGCTGCAATAGGATTTCCCCGACCCCGAGACGGCCAACTGACACATTTAAGGAGCAGATGTAATGAAAGTATTTCGCATAACGGTGGCCTTGATGGCCTTCGCAGCCTTCGCGATCCTGGCACACACGCAGACCAGACCCGCGAATCCCGGCGCCGCTACGCCGCAAAGAGCAGCCGGTCCGGCAAACATTGCCGTGATCGATTCGTCGGCGTTCACCGACGAAAAGGCCGGTCTTACACGTGCCATGGGTGCAATGAGACAGCTCGAAGCGAAGTTTCAACCACTGCGCAACGAGCTGCGCGGTATGCGCGACCGTTTGAACACGCTGCGCGCGGATCTACAGAAGAAACAGGGAATACAAGACGCGAAAGTTACCGCGCAGCAGGCTGAGCAAGCGGAACAACTGGAAACCCAGATCAAACGAAAAGCAGAAGACGCGCAGGCGAGTTATCAAAAGGAAATGTTCGCCGTCCTCGAACCGTTGCAGAAAGATATTAGCGACGCTTTGAACGCTTACGCGCAAGCAAAGGGCATTTCGCTCTTGATCGACGTGAACCGCGTGCAGGGTGTGGTTTATGCCGCTTCGACGCTCGACGTTACGAGGGATTTCATCGCGGAATACAATCGTACGCATCCGGCGACTGGCGCCCCGTCGAGACCGGCCACGCCGACGAGACCGTAAGCGCGCATGATCAAAAAGGTCCTGTTACTCTCCGCCTCCGCGGGCGCGGGCCACGTCCGCGCGGCTCAAGCGATTGAAAAGGCCTTTGCAGAAATCGGCGAAGAGACTGGTGAACAGCGAGAAGTTCAGCACCTGGACATTCTCAACTACACCAACAAACTCTTTCGCCATCTCTATTCAAAGGCCTACATCGATCTCGTCAACAAAATGCCGGAAGTGCCCGGCTGGTTTTACGACAAACTCGACAAGCCCTGGAAAAACGAGCGCCGGCGTCTCGCGCTCGACAAACTAAACACTCGCCCACTGGTTAAATTACTGAGGCAGTATCAGCCTGACCTGACCGTGTGCACGCACTTTCTGCCGGCGGAGATCGTGTCGTGGTTAAAAGCGAAGGAACGACTTTCCAGCCGGCAGGTGATCATCGTGACGGACTTCGACGTGCACGCGATGTGGCTGGTCCATCATTACGAGCAATACTTCGTCGCGATCGAGGAAGCGCGCGTTTATCTCGAAGCGCTCGGGATACCACCGCAGAAGATCACTGTCAGCGGCATACCGATAGATCCCGTTTTCGGACGTGTCAAAGACAAGCAGGAGATGCGCGCGAAACACGGGCTCGCGCCGGATCGCACGACGATCCTGCTTTCCGCGGGAGGTTTCGGTGTTGGCTCTGTCGATGCGTTGATTGCGGCGATGCTGCCGTTGCAGCATCGTGCGCAGGTGGTCGCGATCTGCGGCCGCAATGAAGAGTTGAAGCAGCGTTTGTCACGGCAGGCGGCGCGGCTCGAGCCGGAGGCGACGGTGCTCGTCAACCCGTTTGGTTACACAAACGAAATGGACGAGTTGATGACTGCTTCGGATATCGTGCTCGGTAAGCCGGGCGGTCTGACCACGTGCGAGGCACTCGCGAAAGGGTTGGCGTTCGCGATCGTGAATCCGATTCCGGGCCAGGAAGAGCGCAATTCGGACCACTTGCTTGAAGCGGGTGTGGGCATACGTTGTAACAACCTGCCGACTATCGCGTATAAGTTGGACCAGCTCATCGGCGATTCGGATCGTCTTTCGGGTATGCAGGCAAATGCGCAGCGGATGGGGCGGCCAAACGCGGCGAAAGAGATCGTGCAGCAGTTGATCCAGTTGGGCGCTTAGTACCAAACCGTGGCGTACACTATCCGCAAAGCAAGGCTGGAAGATCGTAGCCGGATCAGTGAGTTGATCGCTGAGTCAGCGCGCGGTTTGAGTCGTGAACATTACGACGACGCGCAGATCGAAGCTGCGATCATCACGGTGTTTGGCGTGGACACGGATCTGATCGAGGACGGTACCTATTTCGTCGCCGAAGACGGAGACACTCTGGCGGGTTGTGGTGGTTGGAGCAGGCGAAAGACGCTTTTTGGTGGGGATCAGTTTGCTGTTCGCGATACGAGCTATCTCGAGCCGTTGATTGAGGCGGCGAAGATACGGGCGTTCTTCGTGCATCCGGATCACGCGCGCAAAGGGATCGCGCAGGCGATACTCGAGGAATGTGAACGTGAAGCTGCGGCTCACGGATTTCGCGCGATCGAGTTGATGGCCACGCTGCCGGGGGTGAAGTTTTATCAGGCGTGTGGTTATACGGAGCAGGGAACTTACGACCTGGAGTTGATAGATAGTGTGAAACTCGAACTGGTGCCCATGCGTAAACAGCTTCAGGGGAGCTAGAGAGAACTTTCACATGCGGGCGTTTTGATGTTATGCTCCAGCGAACGCAGCGTTCCCCCTGCTATCAGTGGGCACTGAAGAACCACAATGGCACAACAGAACTCCTTCGATATTGTCTCGCAGGTCGATTCCAACGAGATCGCAAACGCTCTCAACCAAACGCTCAAAGAAGTTCGCCAGCGCTTCGACTTCAAAGGCAGCAACGCTAACGTTGTGCTCGAGAAAAACGAACTCGTGCTCAGCGCAGAAGACGAAACCCGGCTGCGCAACATGAACGACATCCTGCAACAAAAACTCGTTCGCCGCGGAGTGCCGTTGAAAGCCTTCAGCTACGGCAAAATCGAGCCCGCCGCCGGCGGCACCGTTCGCCAACGAGCGCAGATCCAGGAAGGCATTCCGCAGGACAAAGCAAAGGAAGTCGTAAAGTTTATCAAAGACAGCAAGGCCAAGGTCCAGGCCGCGATCCAGGGTGACGTCGTGCGCGTCACCGGTCGCGATCGCGACACGTTGCAGGACATCATCGCCAAGTTAAAAGAGAAAGATTTCGGCATTCACATGCAGTTCACGAATTATCGTTCGAACTAAACAACACGCGGCATGACTCTTTCAAGTCACACACTCACGCTCGATGAAGAAGCAAAAATTTCCGCGCGCCGGATTTTCAGTCTGATCGCAAACGAGCTTCAGCAAGTCGAGATCGAGTTTGAGCGGCAGGCGCGATCCAACGTGCAAGTGATTGCGTATCTCGCCGACTACCTGCGCAAGTCCGGCGGCAAGCGCGTCCGACCGGCGCTCACGATTCTTTCGAACTACGCAGTCGGCGGCGAAGGCAATCGTTACAACTCGATTCGCATGGCGACGGTGATGGAGTTTCTGCACACCGCGACGTTGGTCCACGACGATATCATCGACAAGGCAGACACGCGCCGAAATCGTTCCACCGTCAACGCGCTTTACGGAAACGAAACCGCGGTGTTGCTGGGCGATTGGCTTTACATGTCGGCGTTTGAAACGAGTCTCGCGGAGCGTTCATTGCCGATACTCGACATTCTCACGAGCGTCACGCGCAAGATGACCGAAGGCGAGTTGTTGCAATTGACGCTGTTGAGCCATGCCGATGTTTCCGAAGCGCAGTATCTCGACGTGTTGAGGCGCAAGACTGCGTATTTGTTCAGCGCGAGTTGTGAGATTGGCGCGATACTCGGCGGCGCCACTGAAGCTCAGCAAACGGCGTTACGCGATTACGGGTTGAACCTCGGCACGGCGTTTCAGTTGATCGATGATCTGCTGGATTTCACGTCGAGCGAAGCGGCGTTGGGCAAGGCAGCGGGTGCGGATCTGTTGGGTGGAAAGGTCACGTTGCCACTGATTTATTTGCGAGAATCGGACCCGTCCACGCTGAAACTCATTCAGCAGGTTTTGAGTGAACGCAGCTATCAATCGGTAAGTCAGCAACATCTTCTCGACGCACTGGCCCAGACCAACGCTCTCGAACGCGCTCGCGCCATCGCGGATGAATACGCCGAAAACGCCCGCGCCGCGCTCGAATGCCTGCCGGACTCAGACTACTGTGACTCGCTCCGCAGTCTCCCGACCTACGTTCTCAACCGCGATCGGTAGACAGCCAACGCTTTCAGCGTTGTTTCGCACCAACAACCACGTACCTAGGGTAGTCGCAAGCTCCAACCCTAGGCTGGAATTAGCGGACGCTTTCAGCGTCCCAGGCGACTAACCTGGGCAGCAAACAAGCGTCCGCAGGATCACTAACCTCTGCAGCAGGACTGGCATGTCGGAAAACACTATTGTCTAAAAGGTCCAACGCCTCTACAATTCGCCGCGATGGATAGGCCGAACGAGCACCTGCTGTCTCGCCTGGAACAAAGCCTGCGCCAGTCGCGCGCGGCGCGTATGCACCTGGCCGCCCGTCTGCGCGAACTCGAAGCCGAGGCCGACGCCGTCCGGGCCGAACTCGCCGAAATGGACACACTCGCCAGCCAGACCGAGGCCGCGATCTACCGTCTGCTCTCGTCAGTGCTCGCGTCCAGCAATATTTCGCTGGGCCTGCCGTCGGACGCCGAGCTCGAAGCCGCAATGCGACAGTCACAACCACCGGCCCCTTCGCGTTCGTCCGTGTTCACCCAGCCGCCCTCCTACACGCAATCGCAGCCGCAGTCGTACACACAACCACAGTCCTACGCACAGCCCCCCACGCATACACCGCCACGCACGCAAACACCGCCGCCCGAACGACGGCAACCGATTCCTACAGTGCGTAACAACGTCGAAGCGCTGAGCGATCGTTTTATGGACCGCACCATCCCGCAGGCAGTCACGCTCTTACTGCGCGAAGAAGGTGGCCCACTGCACGTCAACGAAATCTACAATCGGCTGCTCGAAGGCGGCTTTCGTTTCACTGGCCAAAACCCGACCATCAGCGTCGCCGTCTCACTCAACCGCAATACGCGGTTTCGCAAAGTCGCGCCCGGAACGTTTGACCTGGTAATGCGCGACGCGTCCAAGGCTTCGTAGCAGGCCGGCGATGCGCGCGATAATTCTTTCCGCCGGTTACGGCACACGCCTCTGGCCTCTCACCGAAGATCGCACGAAGCCCGCTATTCCGATTCTCGGTAAACCACTCGTTGGATACGTCGCGGAGTACATCGCCACTTACGGTTTTGACGACATCGTTGTGAACCTCCATCACCGGCCCGAGTCGGTCCGTGCGGCACTCGGTGACGGCAGCAAGTTTGGCGTCAAGCTTCGTTCCGTTGAAGAACCGGTGATCCTCGGAACGAGCGGCGCACTCGACAACACACGGCACTTTTTCCAGGACGACACGTTTCTTTCGATCAACGGCAAGATCATCACCGACATCGATCTCAACGCCGCACTCGAAACGCACCGAAAAAGGAACGCGCTTGCGACGCTCGTACTGCTGGAAAACAAACGACGCGAACGTTTCAGCGTGGTGGAAGTCGAACAAGGACGCATCACCGGTTTCGGCGGCATGCCTGACGTCAACGTTATGCCTGAGGACGGGACCGGACCGGCGCCGTTGATGTTTACCGGCATACAGCTTCTCGAACCACGCATCTTCGACTACATCCCGCGCGGCGTTTTCTCGCACTCCGTAACCGACGTCTACCCGCCGGCGATGGCGAACGGCGAGACCATTGCGGCGCACATCGCCTCCGACACGTGGCGCGAGCTTTCAACCCTCAAGCGTTACCTCGACATCAGCGTTGAGATGCTGAAAGAACAAGGCCAACGCTATGTCGCGGGTTCCGAGTGCAATCTCGCTCCATCCGCCGTAATCGACGACGCAGTCCTGTGGGACAATGTAACCGTCAACGACGGCGCGCAAATCCGCAGATCAGTGTTGGCTGATGATGTACAAATCCCAAACGACGCCAAGATCGAAAACTGCGTCGTTGTTCCGCGGGCCTTGGTGGACGGCAAAACTCCGCCAGAAAAAGCACTCAAGGGCCAGTTTCAAGGGGAAAACTTTATCGTGCCCTTGTGATACAATCCCGCCGCCACATCAGGTTGATCCGACTACATGAGTTCTGCAAAACAGGTGATTTCCAACGCATTTGAGTCTTCCGCAGCAGACCGACTAGCGAGATTCATCACGCAGCAGGGAATAACCAGCGGCGAAGTAGTCCCACTGACTCCGGATGCGTCAACCCGCAAGTATTACCGCATTGGCTGGAAGAAGCGCACCGCTATTGCCGCTGTCTACGCCGAACCGTTCGATCCCGAGTTTCATCCGTACCTTGACGTAACCCGACTCTTTCTTGAAAGCGATCTGCCCGTGCCGGAAATCTACGCCGTTGACGGCGCGGCGGGCATCATCGTGCAGGAAGATCTCGGCGATCAGCAGTTGTTCCAGGTTTACGGCAGCGAGACGGAAGAGAAGTGCGACGAGTACAAGGAACAGGCAATCGCGCTCATCGCAAACATTCAGAAAGCCACTCAGAAGGCCTACGACATGCATTCGATCGCGAGCAAGCTGGCGTTTGACGAAGCAAAGCTGTCGTGGGAGCTCGACTTCTTTTTTGAACATTACTTCGGCAGTCTGCGGGCTGAGAAGCTGCGCCACGCTGAGACCGCGGAGTTGAAAGCAGAACTCAACGATGTTGCCGCCGAACTCGCCGCAGTGCCGCGCGTGCTTTGTCATCGCGACTACCACGCGGCCAACCTGATGATCGACAAAAAGAAGCGCATGCGAATCGTCGATCACCAGGATGCGCGGATGGGTCCGGCGAGTTACGATCTCGTGTCGTTCCTGCTCGATCGCCAACCGTGTTTACCTTCGCTAGCGGAGTTGCGCGCGTACCGCCTGTACTTCCTCGAAGAACGCAGGCTACAAGGACTCAGCGCGATCGACCCGGACGACTTCGCGCAGGAGTTTCGCCTGATGACGATCCAACGCGGTTTGAAAGCAACCGGCACGTTCTCTTGCCAAACCGCCGTGTTCGGACGTGCAGCAGCTTACGAACGTTTTATTCAACCAACACTTCAGATAGTTTTGCAGGCCGCGGAATGGCTCGACAGATTCCCCACGTTGCGCCGCATGATTAAGGAACGAATTGATTGACTTTAAGCACCCACACCTATATCAACCAACTCGCACAACACGTCGGCAGTGAAGTAACTTTAAAAGGCTGGCTTTACAACATGCGCTCCAGCGGAAAGATCGCCTTTCCGCAACTGCGCGATGGCACGGGCGTCGTGCAATGTGTCGTGTTGAAAACCGCCGTCCCGCCCGAAACGTGGGACGCGTTGAAGGCCATGGGCCAGGAGTCGGCACTCGTTATCAGCGGCACAGTGCGAGCCGACGAACGCGCTCCCGGCGGCTTCGAGATCGACGTGAACAATGCTGAAGTTTTACAGCAGGTTCACGATTATCCGATTACGCCGAAGGAACACGGAACCGAGTTTCTGATGGACCACCGCCACTTGTGGCTGCGTTCGCGCCGGCAGCACGCGGTTTTGAAAGTTCGCCACACAGTCGTACAGGCCGTAAGAAACTTTCTTGATAACGATGGCTTCACGCTTGCTGATTCTCCGATCTTTACGCCCGCGGCCTGTGAAGGAACGACAACGCTGTTTGAAGTTGATTACTTCGAAGGTGAGAAGGCTTATCTGACGCAATCAGGCCAGCTCTACAACGAAGCCACGGCCGCAGCGTTTGGGAAGAGTTACTGTTTTGGTCCCACGTTCCGCGCCGAGAAATCCAAGACGCGGCGGCACCTGACTGAGTTCTGGATGGTCGAACCGGAGATGGCTTACGCCACGCTCGAAGACGTGATGCAACTTGCGGAGCGATTCCTTTCCTACATCGCTGCGCGCGTGCTCGAGGATCGCTCCGAGGAGTTGAAAGTGCTGGAGCGTGACACGAGCAAACTCGAAGCAATCGTGGCGCCGTTTCCGCGTGTGCATTACGACGACGCCGTGAAGATGTTGCTCGAAGGCCATGAAAGGGGCGCGTTGGAAGCGAAATTTGAGTGGGGCGGGGACTTCGGCGCACCTGACGAGACGTACATCTCGAGCCAGTTCGACAAGCCGGTGATGGTCCATCACTATCCCGCAGCGATCAAAGCGTTTTACATGGCTCGCGATCAGGAACGTCCGGAACTCGCCCTGGGAGTCGACGTACTCGCGCCGGAAGGTTATGGTGAAGTCATCGGTGGCGGTGAACGTGCGACGTCGCTCGAGTTTTTGCACGAACAGATCGCCTTGCACCAATTACCGCAGGAAGCATTCGAGTGGTATCTCGATCTTCGACGGTACGGCAGCGTGCCGCACGGCGGATTCGGCATGGGAATCGAACGCTGCACGGCGTGGATGTGCGGCATCGAACACATTCGCGAGACAATACCGTTTCCACGAATGCTCTACCGCATCAGGCCGTAAACGTTAGGGAGTTTCAATATGCAGATCGATCAGGATTCACGCGGACGCGGAAGAGGTTACGAATATGAGGTATTACATCAACCTTCATTCTCGCTCGCGGTGTTGCAACTTCAGGCTGAGCAGGCGATTCAGGCCGAGTCGGGCGCGATGGTGTCGATGTCGGCTAACGTAGAACTTCAATCGCAGATGAAGGGCGGGATCTTCGGCGCAATCAAACGCGCGGCAGGTGGCGAGTCGGCATTTATTTCGACGTTCACAGCGCGCGGCGGCCCGGGTGAAGTGACGCTCGCGCCTGGTGCGCCGGGCGATATCGCGGCGATTGAGCTTAGCGGTCAGCCGTTCTTTGTACAGTCGAGTTCGTATCTTGCCGGCGATTCAAGTTTGACGGTCGATACGAAGTGGGGCGGCGCTAAGAGTTTCTTCTCGGGTGAAGGATTGTTCGTGCTGCTCGTGCAGGGTCAGGGATTGTTGCTCGTGTCTTCGTTTGGCGCGATTCATCGAAAGCAATTGCGCCCGGGTGAACGATACGTTGTCGATACCGGTCACCTCGTCGCGTGGGAAGGGTCGATGCAATATACGCTGCGCAAAGCCGCTTCCGGAATCTTCCGCAGCATGATGAGTGGCGAAGGAATCGTGGCGGAGTTTAGCGGTCCGGGTGAGTTGCTGATTCAAACACGCAATCTCGCGGCGCTCGCTGGTTTACTCAAACCGTTCTTCCCCGCCCAGGGGGGTGGAGGCGGCGGCGGTTTCAATTTTGGTACCTGATTTTTTTGGAATGAGCACGGAAGTAAAAAAAGCGGTGACGATTCTGGGTGTGCCCTTGGGCTATGGCGCGAGCATGGCCGGCGTCGACATTGGACCGGCAGCGCTTCGCGTCGCGCGTTTGAACCAGCGCATCGCGCGTCTCGGTTATTCGGTGCGTGACCTTGGCGACCTGCGACTGGAACGGCCGCAATCAATTCCGGACGACACTGCGAAACTGAAATTCGTGCGCGAAATCAGTATCGCGTGTGAACTACTTGCCGGCGAAGTTGAAGGGATACTCGGCGCAGGCGAGTTTCCGATCATCGTCGGCGGCGATCACTCGATCGCGATCGGATCGTTTGCAGGCGCCGCTGCTTACTTTCGCAGACGCGAACAGAGTCTCGGACTCATCTGGTTTGACGCGCACGCCGACATGAACACGCCCGACACGACGCCAACAGGCAACATTCACGGGATGCCGCTCGCGGCTTTACTCGGGCGCGGCGCGCCCGAACTCACGCGTGTTGGCGGTTTCTCACCGGCGATCCATCCCGCTTTGTGCGCGCACGTGGGCGCGCGCGACGTCGATGCCGGCGAGCGGGAACTGATCAAAAAGCTGGGCGTACGCTTTTTTACAATGCGTGAGATCGACGAACGCGGGATGAGCGCTTGCATGGACGAAGCGATCGCGATCGCTTCCAAAGGCACTGCCGGGTACGCCGTCACTTTTGACGTTGACGCGCTCGATCCCGGCGACGCGCCGGGTTCGGGAACTCTCGTTCGCGGTGGACTGACTTATCGCGAGGCGCACCTCGGCATGGAAAAAATCGCCGAAAACGGCGGCATGCGTTTGCTGGAAATCGTAGAGATAAATACCGCGCTCGACGTTAATAATAAGACGGCCGAGTTGGGTGTCGAACTCATCCTGTCGGCGTTGGGCAAGACAATTCTGTAGAAGGTTGGACCAAGAAGAGTGCCTAAAAAGCTTCGCGTCGGAGTGATCTTCGGCGGACGGTCGGGGGAGCACGAAATTTCCATTCGCTCGGCGCGAGCGATCATTGAAAGTATCGATCGGAAAAAGTTTGACGTGGTTCCGATCGCGATCACGAAGGAAGGGAAGTGGCTGCCTCCAGCGGACTCGGCCCAACTCCTGCCCGCCGCGGTGCAACCACTGCTCAACTCTTCAGCGACTGCAACCACCGGCGACATCGCCCTGGTTGGCGATCCTTCGCACAAGGGCCTAATCTCACTTAAAGGAGATTCTCAACCACTCGTCGCGGAAAAGCTCGACGTCGTTTTTCCCGCCCTTCACGGCACCTACGGCGAAGACGGAACACTTCAAGGATTACTTGAGATGGCCGACGTTCCCTACGTCGGTTGCGGCGTGCTTGCTTCGTCGTGCGGCATGGACAAGGTGACGATGAAGTCATTGTTTGTGCAGGCTGGTCTGCCGATTTGTAAACACGAGTGGTTTCTGCGTTCCCAGTGGCGCGCCGACTCCGCGAAGGTGATCCGCACAGTGAGCCGCGAAATCGGTTTTCCCTGCTTCGTAAAGCCCGCGAACCTGGGTTCGTCCGTCGGTGTTTCGCGAGCGAAAGATAAAGCATCGCTAACGAAAGCGATCGATCTCGCCGCTGAATACGACCGCAAGATCATCGTTGAAGAGGAAGTGGTCGCGCGTGAGATCGAATGTGCGGTACTCGGAAACGATGAACCAAAGGCAAGTTTGCCCGGAGAGTATGTCGTGTACGACGAGGCGGCGCGCTTTCTGGATTACACGGAGAAGTACACGAGTACCGGGAACGTTAGCTTTGTGGTGCCGGCACCCCTCTCGAAAACAATGACCGCGCGCATTCAGAAGATGGCAATCCAGGCGTTTCAGTCGGTGGACGGGGCGGGCCTCGCCCGCGTGGACTTCTTTCTTTCGCGCGACGGTGGAGAATTGATTATTAACGAGTTGAATACGATGCCGGGACTGACTGAGGTGTCAGGTTATCCAAAGATGTGGCAGGCTTCGGGGCTGCCGTTCGCGCAGTTGTTGGAAACTCTGATCGATCTCGCGTTTGAACGTCATCGCGATAAAGCCCTCACGAAGACGAGCAGGTAACTACCTCTTCGGCGCGCGATAACCTTTGCGCGTGCGGACCACCAGATCCTCGCGATTCAATTCCACTTCCAGCGTACGCCATTTTCCATCGCGTTTCTGATTCACGGGACGATAAGCAATCGTGTATTGCTTGCCGAGTTCATCCGCGATGCTCGCGAAAGCGTCGCGCATGGCCTGTCCGCCGGGCGTGGCGATGAAGCGACCGCCGGTTTTCTCCGCAAAGCCTCTCAACTGTGGAGCGCCCTGTCGTCCCGCCGCGCTGCCGACCTGTAGTGGCGCCATATCAACCGCGTAGATACTCGCGCCCACGGCAAGCGCGCTCTCTACCGCTTTCTCGCTTGTTGCTTTGCTGAACGTGTCCATTCCGTCGGACAGCACCACGATCGCTTTTCGATTCTCAGGTCGATCGGCTAGCGTGCGGGCAGCTTCGACGATGGCGTCGTTCAGCGTTGTCATTCCTTTCGCGCGAATGGCGTAAGCCAGCGGCGCGAGATCGCGTCCACCCGAGAACTCCTGCACGCGTTCGACCTTCGAGTCGAAGCTATAGACTGCCGCGACGTCTTCTTCACGCAAACCATCGAGAAACCTGATCGCCGCCGAGCGGGCGAGTGTAAAGCGCGCCTCCATACTGCCCGAACTATCAAGCAGCACGACTGCCGCGTACGGCGATTCCTGAAGCGAGAAGCTCGCGACGAGTTCCGGTTTTACTTCAACTCCGTCTTCATACACTTTGAAGTCTGAAGCCTTGAGTCCTTTGACGTACTGACCCGACTTGTCCGTGACGGTGAGATTCAGCACGACGAGTTCAGTATTCACTCGAACTACATCGTCGTCCTGGGCCAGCGCAGTGATAGCGGTGATTAACAGCAGCGCGGCGAGTAAAGAAAAACGTGTTTGCATGAAGCTACGGTCGCGGATCGAAACCGCGCAGCAATCTTATGAGCTCAAGTAAAACGTTAGCCGTACTGATCATTGAAGCGGAAATGACCTGGCGTGGAGTGTCGTGCACGGTCTTCGACAACGACTCCGCAGTGTCGGCGATTTGATGGACGGCGCCGGTGATGTTCGCAGGACGATCGACGATCTTCACTTCTTCCTCTTCGCCGCCTGCCTGGTTCCGGATCTTCTTTGTCAGCTTTTCGAGCCGCTCGAGCTTCTTCAACGAATCGCGATCGATCGTGGTCTTGTCTTTCAAGCTTGTCTGCAGATGTTTCGCAAGCTCGAGGATTTCATGCGCGCGATCGAGGTTTTCCTGATGATCTTTTTCGGCGAGTTTGATAGCGCGTTTCGCGCGGATTTCCTCTTCAAAAGTGCCAAGCGAAGGATTGTTTCGATCGGGAAGCGGGCTCTGTGGACGCGGCGGTCGCGGAGTTGTTTGCGGCTGATTTTGAGCCGCTACCAAGCTCGCGCTGCATACGAGAAGGGCACAAGCGAAAAGGATGAAGCGAGCGCAGGCGCGCGCTCTGTTTAGCACTATCTTCTTCATTCGTTTCGTGCTTACTCGCTGCGATCGTCACTTCAGGGTCGCAGCTGCAAAAGCATGCTAACACTCTGACGACGCATTATCGAGCCACGTTGCACGGCCAAATAATTCAGAGATCACCTTAACCATCGGCACGCCGACCCTTAAAGAAAAACCTTCAAAACCTTGGGCAGTTTGTTCAAGCACTTCGTGAATTAGCTTAAGGAACGCGGCCGGGATTCTCGGGCGTGTTGAGAAACTCGCCGGGCTTGCCCGAACGTTTGACGACGACCACCTGTGGCTGCAAGCGCTCCGGTCGACGCCTCTTTCCTTGAGCGGAACTGTAGACGATCACTGATGATTGTGGATCCACTTGCACACCGGCGAGACGAACCGAAGCAAAATCCTCTACGGGAAATTTCGCGGCATACGCGCCTTCCTCCTGCGGTTGAAGTTGGCCGGGCGAAACAGGCAGCACTTGCTGCTCAGCTTTACCGTCTTTGCGCCGCCGAAACTCCAAAGTCACTGAAACATTCGATAGTTGCTGGCTCGAGATGTTCTTCACGACACCGCCAACCGTCGTCATGCCTCTCTCGAGTGTTGGTTCGTCGACAGTGACGTGCGCCAGCGCTGGTCCTTTTGGAATCGATTCAACCGGCGGCGGACTCGCGTTCGCGAGAATCCTCTGCGCGTGATACGTCCGGATGTAACCATACCCGACCAGTACAATTGCAGTGACCGCCACCGCGCAAACGACGGCGAGGAGTTTGCGCCTGGTGGAGTCGTGTTGTTGGTTAATTGCCTCTTCCGGATGAAATGGGTCGTTGAACATTCGCTCTTACTTGAAGTGGTTTGTTAAGGCTGTGGGAGAGGCCGCCCGGGAGCGGCTGCGCCGGTTACGGCGACAATGAGGCCATCGAGAAACTGATCTTCAGCGAGTCCGGTGCTTTTCAACGTGGTCCATTCAGCTCCGGTAGCGCCGTCAGTCCTTCCCTCTACTTTTGTATTCACCGACACATTCGCTGTCGTGCCGTCGATCGGTTGGACCTCAACCGTCAACGTGTAGCGGCCGCGCGTCCACCCACGCGAGTTCGAAGTTGGAACCTCAGCATAGCGGCTTAGCTCCCCTTCAGAGATCACGGCGCCTTTCGTAAACGTGAACGGCTGGCTGACGACAATGCCATCGGCAAACCGCGAAGCGCCTTCATCAACAACCATCTTGCGATCGCGCATCAGGTCCTGCACGGCTTTGATGATCACGTCGCGCCGGCCACTGAGCCGGTACGGATTGGCGAGGGGCGGTGTCTCGGGAGTACGGCCACGACCAAAGTCCATGCCACGTCCCGCGCCGGTATCGGTTTTGTTGCCATTATTCGCAGGTTGCCGATCCGTGCCGCTATCTCTAACGCGCTCATTCTGTTTATCTACACCTTTTGCCGCCTGCGCGAGAACGGGCAGTGAAGAAGCCAGCAACACTACGAGAATTGTGATTATCCGTGACATGTCTACACCCCACTTGACCGACGTGAAAGTTGTTCTCAGGGGACGCGTTGAATAGTATCACTTTCGTTGCGCTTCTTCGAGATCCCGTTCACGCTCCCATTTGCGAAGAGCCTGCACGCCCGTCTCGAAGTCACCACCGTTGTTATAAAAATTGTGCGCGCCATCATCGCGGTCGGGATTACGCACGTAATAAAGATAATCAGTCGTCGCCGGAATCAACGCGGCTTTTAAAGAACTCTCGCCTGGTGAAGCGACTGGTCCAGGCGGCAATCCCGCGTAGATGCGCGTGTTGTAAGGCGAGCGGCGTTCAATGTCACTGCGATAAACCTTTCCGTCGTAACGCCACTTACCCTCCAGCTTCGATGCGTAGATGATGCTCGAATCGACCGCCAGCGGAATATTTTTTTGTAGACGGTTGTAAATGACTGAAGCGACGAGCGGACGCTCATCGGCGAGCTTCGCTTCCGTTTCGATGAGCGACGCAGTCGTGACGATCTCGCGCGGCGTCATACCGAGACTGCGCGCTCGTTCGGTCCAATCCGGTTTCCACACGCCGCGAAAACGGTTGACCATCATCTCGACCAGTTCGTCAGGCGGGGTTTCGGGAGAAAACTCGTACGTGTCAGGGAAGAGATAGCCTTCAAGATTCTTCGCGGCGGGATCGAGATCGCTAACGAGGCTTACGTTATCCATTAAAGCTAAAGCCTGAGCTTCGTTATCGAGTTTCAACTCGGGCACCTGGGCCATAGCTTTCGCGATGTCCCAACGCGTCCAGCCCTCGATGACGGTGAAGCGGCTGAGACGTCGCTGACCCTGCTGAAGCTTTGCCAGCACGCTGAGCGGCGAGATCGGCGAGGGGAAGTCGTACTCGCCGGCTTTTAACGTCGCGCCTTTGCCGGTGCCCTTAAGGTAAAGCTTGAGCGGCCACTCGTGTTTGAGTACGCCTTCATCGGTTAACTTCTTGATAATCGCAGCGGGCGACGAGCCTTTGGGGATTTCGATAAACTGGCCGCTCTTGCCGTGGCTCGCGGGCTTCCGGAGATCGGAGTAAACCCAATAGCCGGAAGCCGCGCTCGCCAACAAAATTAACACCAGGATCAGGAGTATTAGTCGTTTCATTGTGGACAGGTTGTGACCGGGGTTCGTTTTTGATCAGTCTCGATAAAATCGCGCAGGATCAGCGCTGCCGCCTCACCATCGATAAGGGCAGGTATTTCGCCGGGCCTGTGCCCCTCGGTCTTTAAATTCTCTGTCGCCTCGAAAGAAGTCAAGCGTTCATCCTGAAGATAGACCGGCTGCTCGATGGATTTGGCGAGATTTGTGGCGACCTGGCGCGCCTTGTCCGCGGCGTCGCCCATAGAACCATCAAGCCTGAGCGGCAAACCAATTACTACGGTTTGCGCGTCATAGCGCCGGATTAAAGTCACGACATCCTGAAGCAGACGTTTCCAATTCGAGCGCTTGAGTGGTGGGAGTCGATTAATAGTGACCAGCCTGTCATCCGACACTGCGGCGCCGACCAGTTTATCGCCGAGATCGAGGGCAAGAATCGGTCCGGCGGGCTGTAACAGTGCTTGATGATGGTTCATGCTGCCTGTATCATACGTTTTGCTCGCGGATCTTTGTCACTTTCCCGGTGCTAACTCTCTAATCATGAAATTGATTCATGAACGTAATCCAAGAGGTAGTTAAATGTCATTTCGTACCAAGTTTATTCTGATCCTGCTGTCAGCCACACTGACGTTGTATACGGTTGTTGGTGGTTGGATTTCCACCCGCGCGCAGCAACCGGCAAACGATCCAAACGCACAACTGCGAATTTTTGAAAGTGTGTTGCAGCACATTCAGAACGATTACGTAGATGAGCCGAACATGGATAAAGTTCGAGCCGGCGCGCTACGCGGGCTCGCCTACGGGCTTGATCCATATTCAACTTACCTGACGCCGGATCAGGTGCGCGAATACAACGCCGGAAACAAAGAGAGTCAGGCCGGTCTCGGCGCGGAACTCTCGCAGGTCGCGTCGTATCTCTACATCATTGCGCCGATGAAAGGCTCACCCGCAGACCAGGCAGGACTTCAGGCCGGCGACATTATCGAGTACATCGACAACAAAGCTACTCGCGACATTTCGCTTTATGACGCCAAGCAGTTGC
This sequence comes from Acidobacteriota bacterium, assembly GCA_020199835.1. Taxonomy (GTDB): domain Bacteria; phylum Acidobacteriota; class Blastocatellia; order Pyrinomonadales; family Pyrinomonadaceae; genus PSRF01. Next base: position 383,083 of record JAIVJV010000001.1, read on the forward strand.
TCAACGGCGCGGCGGGAAGTGAAGTCAAGCTCCGCGTTCTTAGAGCAAACTCGAGCCCGTTAACGATCACCGTGAAACGCGGCACGTCACGCGCCGCCGCCGCGGAAGCGCGCATGGAAGCTGGTCGCGTGGGCATTCTCAGAATCAACAGCTTTGGCGATGGCGAGGCGGCGGAAGTTCGCACGCGCTTGCAGGATCTCGTCAAACAGGGCGCGCAGAAGATCGTGGTTGACCTCCGCGACACCGCCGGTGGTTCGCTTGCGGAAGCTGCCGCGGTTGCAAACCTCTTCGTTAAAGATGGCGTGATCGCGCAAACGATTGGTCGCGAAGGTAAAGCCTTAAAAACCTTGACCGCCGACCCGAAAGTAGCGATCTTCACAGGACCGGTTGTGGCCTTGATAAACACAGGCACTGCGGGCGCCGCGGAAGTCGTCGCTTCGGCGTTATTGGAACGCGAGCGCGGCCAGGTCGTCGGTGAGAAGAGTTTCGGCGCCGGAACCGAGCAGCAGCTTTTCCAGTTGCGCGGCGGTGATGGACTCCTGTTAACCACGGTGAAGTGGGCGACCGCCAGTGGCAAGACCTTCCTCGGCGAAGATCGGTCGCATTCAGGTGTTGCGCCATCTGTCGAAGTAAAAGGTCCGGAAGCGGCCGAGACCGTCGATCCCGACGAGTTGACCGGCAATGACGACGACCCGGTTGCGAAACCGGAACCAGGCACTGAGAAGGACAAGCGCGAGGTCACCACACCCGCGCCAGCGCCTAAGGTGCCGGTGGAAGATGTGCAAATGAAGAAGGCGCTCGAGCTGCTCAAAGACAAGGCCGCCCAACGCGCTGCGTAAAAGAGTTAAACCGAAATCGAATACAGCTCTTCGATATCGGGTACACGACTTCCTTCAATAAACTACAGAACTATTGGGCTTCGCTTGTGAAATTCTTGCGAAGCCCGATTTTTTGCGCATTCGCTGTTAAAATCGCGTCCTCTCCCGGTATCGAACTTAACCCGACCACAGAGGTATAGCTCTTGCAACATGCACTGGCGTGCTTGTAGCACTTGGATAAATTTTCAGGGAGAAGCAGAGCGATGATTATGACAAACAAACTACTTCCAGTTGCCTTGATCGCAGCCCTCATCGGTGGATCGGTCGGCGCATTGGTAATGAGCAAGAGTTCGCCCGCGTCGGCTGAAACGACGACTGCGGCGCCGAACACCGTAAAGACCGCCGGGGTTGCTACGGAGCAAATAGCACAAAGGACGGACGACAGTAACGAAATGGTTCCGAGCGGGTTCGATACCGCTGGAGAACAAACAGCCTACAAGACCGGTTTCGCGGATGGTTTCGCGGCCGCTACGCAGGCTGAAAATCGAAGCGTTGGCACAACGAGCTCGACGAGCTCGACGGTAAGACGTGCTCCGCAGCGTGTTGCTTATCGCAATTCCGGTTCCAGAGCCTCTTCGCAACGCGTTTACTATGACTATCAGCCGAAGAAGCGAAGTTTCTGGGATCGCCACCGTGACAAACTGACAGTAGCGATGGGCGCGGGCGCCGGAGCGGCTGTAGGTGGATTGATCGGTGGTAAGAAGGGTGCGGCGATTGGCGCGCTATCGGGCGGCGGTGGCTCCGCGTTGTGGACCTACAAGATTCGCAAGCGCGACCGAAACTACTAATAGCTAGTCTGGAGTTTCGGAGTCGGTCGTGAGCAAAGCTAAACTTGCCATCGCTCTAATCACTCTGAGTGTTGCAACAGTTGTATGGGCGGTTCCTGATGAAGGAATCGCCCATCGGCGTCTGCAGACTCAGTTTCAGGGATCCGCCGGATTCGTGGCGCCGATCGGGCTGCGCGATGACCGGGATCGCGGTTTGACAGCAACTGCGTGGATCAACGGCGCGGGCCCGTTCACGTTCGCCGTGGACACTGGCGCGGGCGTTTCGCTCATCAGCCGTAGCGTCGTCGAGCGAGCACGTTTGGCGGTAAGCAAATCTCGCCGGCCACTCGTTGGTGGTCTTAGCACAGCGCCAATAGCCTCCAACCAGGAAGCAAGACTTTCCGGCCTGTCTTTAGGGACACCCAATAATAGAATTTCAACGAACGCAGTCGCGGCCGTTGTACCCAGTCTTCCCGGGTCCATCGACGGCATACTCGATCCTACCGACGTTTTCAGCCCGCTGGGTTTTTCTGTTGACCTGCCGCAGCGACAGTTGCGCGTCTTCGACGCAAACGCGGAGGGACTGCGACTCAACCAGGTGCCGCGCGATGGCGCAGTTGTGCGTTGGGTGCGTGAAGCAGGAAACGGCAGACCGTTTGTTCGACTCAGCGATGGGCGGTTAGCCTTGATCGATACGGGATCAGGATTCGGGCTTGCGGTGACAGATGCGAGGATCAGTGTCGGTCGTAATCACGGCGAGGTTGAAAATCGAACCGATCTCGGTGGTGGCAGAGTTCAGTCGCATGAAGTTGCGCCGCAGACGGTGAGTATCGGATCGTTAGTGTTACGCAACGTTCCCACCGACGTTCTCCGTGTCGCACCGGGAACGCCGCTTATTCTCGGGCGTCGCGCCTTGTTTCCTTTTAAAATTACTTTCGATCCCGTCGCGCACTTGATTTCCTTCGAACCAACCGAACGCGATTAGAGCGGGATGTTGCCGTGCTTGCGGGGCGGGTTTGTGTCGCGCTTGTTTTCAAGTAACGAAAGCGCACGGATCAGTTTGGGACGGGTCTGCGCCGGCTCGATTACTTCATCGACGAATCCGCGTTGAGCCGCGATGTAGGGATTCGCAAACTTCTCTTCAAACTCGACGACTCGCGACTTCCGCGCTGCGTCTTTGTCCTGCGCTTCGCTCAGCTCGCGCCGGTACAGAACGCCAACCGCGCCTTCAGCTCCCATTACGGCGATCTCCGCTGACGGCCAGGCGAAGTTCACATCAGTCCTGATGTGCTTCGAGGCCATGACGCAATACGCGCCGCCGTAAGCTTTGCGCGTGATCACAGTCACTTTCGGCACGGTAGCTTCCGCAAACGCGTACAAGAGTTTCGCGCCGTGAGTGATGATGCCGCCATGTTCCTGCGAGACGCCGGGCAGAAATCCAGGCACGTCTTCAAACGTCACCAGCGGAACGTTGAAACAGTCGCAGAAACGCACGAAGCGTGCGCCTTTAACGGACGCCGAGATGTCCAACACACCCGCGAGATACGCCGGCTGATTCGCTACAATGCCAACAGAACGTCCGCCAAGCCGCGCAAATCCAACAACCAAATTCGGCGCAAAGAGTTCCTGCACTTCGAAGAAGTAACCATCATCAACCACCGCATTGATCACTTCGCGAATGTCGTACGGCTGATTCGAAGCTTCGGGAACGATCTCGTTCAACTTCGACTCGACGCGATCGATCGGATCACTGGCGACGATCGCCGGCGGGTCTTCCATGTTGTTTGCCGGAATGAACGACAACAACTCGCGCACGATCCGCAACGCATGCTCGTCTGAATCCGCGGCGAAATGCGCGACGCCTGAAACACTATTGTGAGTTAGCGCGCCGCCGAGTTCTTCTTTACTAACTTCCTCGTGAGTGACAGTCCTGATTACCTCCGGACCGGTGATGAACATGTAAGACGTGTCCTTCACCATGATGTTGAAGTCGGTGATCGCCGGACTATAAACCGCGCCGCCAGCGCATGGTCCCATGATGCAACTGATTTGCGGCACGACTCCACTCGCGAGCGTGTTGCGCAGGAATATGTCTGCGTAGCCGCCGAGACTGACAACGCCTTCCTGGATGCGCGCGCCGCCCGAATCGTTCAAACCGATGATCGGCGCGCCGACTTTCATCGCAAGGTCCATCACTTTGCAGATCTTCTCGGCGTGCGTCTCCGAAAGAGAACCGCCAAACACGGTGAAGTCCTGCGCGAACACAAACACGTTGCGGCCATCGATGAGACCATGCCCGGTGACCACGCCGTCGCCGGGATAGATCTGTTTGTCGAGATCGAAGTCTCGCGAGCGGTGCACGACGAGCTTGTCAAACTCTTCGAACGAACCTTCGTCGAGCAGAAACTCGATTCGCTCACGCGCGGTCATCTTTCCGGCAGCGTGCTGTTTTTCGACGCGCGCCGCGCCGCCGCCTTGCTCGGCCTCGGCACTGCGCTCGCGCAACATGTCCAGTCTCGACTTCGTGTGTTTGGGTTGCTGTTTACTCATTAAAGGGAAACGACCGCGTTTCAACTAACGTCACCACCTCGTCCAGCGCCTCACGCGCTCTTTGCTTAACTGCTTCCGGATATCGATAGGCTTCGAAGTCTTCGAGGTCGAGTATTTGGTAAGAGAAGTTTGACTCGACTAAGACGTCAATGTCCAGGTCCACGTAACTGAGGACGGAGTCGTTCAGTGTCGGTGGTTGAGTTACGTTGCAATAAAACCGGCTGCGTTTCCGATCGGGGTCGCTGAAACGAAAGACGTTGTACCAGCGATCGAGCCAGTAGTATTCCTCGCTGATAGTGCCCGACGAGATCGTGCCGAGGAGATCGTGTTGGATCTCCTCCGCGAAAACCGCATCGAGTACGATTAGTGGCCCAACGTGTTTGACGATTCGCGCGCGCCACGTTCGATGTTCGGCGCCATCGTACTTCAGCACGCGAACAACAATCGCCGAACTGTCAACCGTTTGCTTATTTTCGTCCACTCTTCGCCCAATCAGCCAGGAACTGGGCCTGTCCCTTGTCGGTCAACGGATGATTGAACAACTGATCGATCACCTTGAACGGCACGGTCGCGATATCAGCGCCCATGCGCGCGGCTTCGATCACGTGAATCGGATGGCGCAGACTCGCCGCCAGCACTTCCGTCTTCCAACTGTAGTTTTCGTAAATCTCAATGATGTTGGCCAACAGGTCGAGCCCGTTTTCGCCGATGTCATCCAACCGGCCCAGGAAAGGACTGATGAATGAAGCGCCCGCTTTGGCTGCGAGAATCGCCTGCGCCGCCGAGAAGCACAACGTGACGTTGACGCGAATGCCTTCGTCAGAAAGATGACGCGTCGCTTTCAAGCCATCGCGCGTAAGTGGACACTTGACGACGACGTTGGGAGCGATCTTCGAATACTCCAAACCTTCGCGAATCATTCCGTCCAGATCCTGACTCGTGACTTCCGCCGAAACCGGTCCTTTAACGATCTCGCAGATCGCCGCGATGTGCTGCTTGAATTCAACATTGCCTTCTTTGGCGACGAGCGAAGGATTCGTCGTCACACCATCGCAAATCCCCAGTTCCACGCCTTCGCGGATCTCGTTGAGACTTGCCGTGTCGAGAAAAAACTTCATGACATAACTCCTAACAGTTAACGGTTAACAACTCGGTTACTCAGAACCCCAATCCCACCGACTTCCACCTCAACAACGTCGCCATTCTTCATTTGCGAAACGCCCGCGGGCGTTCCCGTGGCAATCAGATCGCCGGGATGCAGAGTCATGATCTCAGAGATGTATCTAATTAGAAAGGCTACAGGAAACGCCATGTCGGCTGTGTTGCCTTGCTGTTTTATTTCGCCATTAAGACGTGTCGTCACTGTGGCGTTTGCCGGATCGAGTTCGGTGTCGATCCAGGGTCCGACAGGACAGAACGTGTCGAATGATTTGCCGCGTGTGAACTGCACGTCCTTGCGTTGCAGGTCGCGAGCGGTGATGTCGTTCACGCACGTGTAACCGAAGACATAATCGAGTGGGTTCTCGTCCGGGGACAATCTTTTAGTGGTTCGACTAATCACCACTCCTAATTCGCCTTCGTGTTCGACCTGCTGCGAGGCGGGCGGGAGTTCGATGTTTTCTCCGGAAGCGATCACGGCTGAAGGCGCTTTCAGAAAAAGCAACGGCTCGTCAGGCATTTTGTTGCCGAGTTCTGCGGCGTGTTCGCGATAGTTGCGGCCGACGCAGACGATCTTTGATGGGACGACCGGCGCGAGCAGCTTTACCTCGTCGAGGGGGAAACTCGTAACGGTTTCGGGGACTGCCGAGCGTTCAAAGTGAAAGTCGGCTGGGAAAGGGAAGACGGCGGATCCAAGCACGGATCCGTATCGAGTCCCGTTCAAACTGCGATGTGAAATACGAGCAACTCTCATACAACTAGGGAACCGTTTCCGAAGCAACCTCCGAAGGTTGACTCACGTTGCCTGCATTATCAACCGCAACGATGTAGTAATGGTAAGTCTTGCCTGACTCAACTCGCTCGTCGCGATAGTTTGTGCGCGTCAACAACTCCTGGTTCAGCTTGGTCCAACTCTGTTTCGGCAGGTTCGGATCCGTCGAGCGATAGATGTTGTAACCCGCGATATCACTCTCTTTGTTCGCCGCAAAGAAGATCGCGAGCCGGCCAAACGACGGATCGGGCGCGATACTCGGACGCTCAGGCGGCGCGGGTGCAAAGACGTCGCGTGGCTGCGCCGGCACTGCGTTTGAATTAAGACTCTCAACCTGCCCGCCGCCCGTGCCCAGCGACACAGAGCGCACGATATAGCGATAGTCCTGGCCGAATTTGAAGTTTCGATCGCTGTACGTGGTGCCGGAAACGAGCGCGGAATTGATTGGCGTCTGATTCACATCGCTTTGCGATTCGTCCGTGCGATAGACGTTGTAACCGAGCAGGTTCACGGGCGTCGAGCCGTCGATGTTCGCTGCGGGAGGCGCCCACGTCAAAGTGATTGCCTCTTCGGCGACGTTCGGGGGCGAAGAGAGCACCGGCGGCTGCGCGATGCGCGCCGCGGGTTCGATAGTAAGAAAGTTTGAAAACGCCGCGCGCTGGCCCGAAGCATTTACGTAACGCAGCGCATAACGCAAACGTGTCGGTTGTCCCGCGAGCTCGAGCGCGTCGCGATACGTCAACGTGTCGCCCGCAGTTTGAATCTGTTCGAAGGTTACTGAGCCGACAAGCGTTGCACGCGCGGCAAACTCGTCTTCAGTCAGTCCCAACGGAGCGCCGGGTGTTTCGGCTAGACGATAGACGTCGATACGGCGGATGCTTTGGACGCTGCTGTCCGGCGCATTGCGACGCGGCGCGGGCCAATTGAGGATCACTTCGTTTCCTTGCTGCGCGCCTGAGAGCAATTCGGTGCGTTGTTGCACGCGTTCGACCGGAGGCAGGGGAGGCCGGCGTTTACCGCAACCAAGTGCGGCAAAAATAACGGCAACGACAACGAGACGCAGTAAGGTTTTAGGAGCGATCACAGAATGTAACGACTGAGATCCTGGTCCTTCACAGTTTCGGAGAGCATGCTTTCCACATAACGCGCATCGATGCGCTGGTTCTTCTGTTCGAGGTCCGGCCCTTCAAAACTGATGTCTTCGAGCAGTTTCTCCATGATGGTCTGAAGCCGCCGCGCGCCGATGTCTTCCGTTTGTTGATTCACCTGGGCCGCGAAGTTGGCGATTGAATCGATCGCATCGGACGAAAACTCGATCGACACGCCTTCAGTCTCCATCATGGCCTGGTATTGCTTGATCAAAGCATTGCGTGGCTCGGTGAGAATGCGCTTGAAGTCTTCAATCGTAAGCGACTCGAGCTCGACGCGAATCGGAAAACGTCCCTGCAACTCCGGAATCAGATCCGAAGGTTTTGAAACGTGAAACGCGCCGGCGGCGACGAAGAGAATGTGGTCCGTACGCACCATGCCGTAACGAGTGTTGACGGTCGTGCCTTCAACGATGGGAAGAATGTCGCGCTGCACGCCTTCGCGTGAGACGTCGGGACCATGACCGGATTCGCGTCCGGCGATCTTGTCGATCTCGTCGAGGAAGATGATGCCCGAGTTTTCGACTCGGTCAATCGCAGCGCGTGCGACTTGGTCCATGTCGATGAGGCGTTCCTCCTCTTCCTGCATCAGGTACTCCATCGCCTCGTCGACGCGCATCTTGCGGCGTTTCGAACGGCCCTGAAACAGGTTGCCCAACATGTCTTTCATGTTGATGCCCATCTCTTCGACGCCCTGCGGGCCGGCGAGCTCGATCACGGGAAAGTTCTTCTCGCGGACTTCCAGTTCAACGAGACGATTGTCGAGTTTGCCGCTGCGCAGTTGCGTGCGAAGCTTTTCGCGCGTGCGTTGAAAATTCTCGTCGCGCGCAGGGTTGTCGATGTCGGTACTGGAGCTTTCCTCGGTAGTATCTGCGTCGTAATCGAAGAAGCCCATGTTTGAACGCGGCGGTGGCAGCAGCAGATCGAGGATTCGTTCCTCGACGTTGAGTTCGGCCTTTTCAGCGATCTCTTCGCTCTTCTCCTGTCGCGTCATCTCGACGGAGATCTCCGTCAGATCGCGGATCATGCTTTCCACGTCGCGGCCAACGTAACCGACTTCAGTAAACTTCGACGCCTCGACTTTCAGAAACGGCGAGTTGGACATTCGCGCGAGACGGCGCGCAATCTCCGTTTTGCCGACGCCGGTAGAACCAATCATGATGATGTTCTTCGGCATCACGTCGACGGCCATTTCGGGTGGCAACTTTTGGCGTCTGACGCGGTTTCTCAGCGCGATCGCCACCGCGCGTTTTGCATTGCGCTGACCAACGACGTGCTTGTCGAGTTCCGTAACGATTTGACGAGGCGACATTTCGTCGAGTCGAGCTTCCTCGTCAACTTCTCCTGCTAGATAGATAACCATTACAGCTCTTCTACTACTATGTTTTGGTTCGAGAAAATACAGATCTCTCCCGAAATTCGCAGTGCTTCGACTGCAATATCTCGCGCCGAAAGATCCGTGTGTTTGATCAACGCGCGCGCGGCGGCGAGTGCGTAAGATCCGCCTGAACCGATTGCGAGTACGCCTTCATCAGGTGCGATGACATCGCCATTCCCGGACAACAGAAACGAGCCCTTCTTGTCGGCGACAATCAGCAACGCCTCGAGGTGTCGCAACATCTTGTCCGTGCGCCAGTCTTTACTCAGTTCGATCGAGGCGCGTTCGAGATTGCCGTGATACTGCTCCAGTTTACTTTCAAACCGGGTTAACAGCGAAAAGGCATCACCGGTCGCGCCCGCAAAGCCGGCCAGAATCTGGTCGTTGTAGAGACGTCGCACCTTTTTGGCACTGGCTTTCATGACCGTCTCGCCCATTGTTACCTGTCCGTCCCCGGCGAGAGCCACACGAGCATCTTTTCGGACAAGCAGCACGGTTGTACTGCGCACTTGATTTCCTTGTTTACGCATGCGTTCTTTGGAGCACTATAGGAACTCGTTTGAACGTAAGTCAAGGAGAGCAATTTGAGTGACATAGGTTATCATTGGCACATGGCTAAGCGACCATGCATCGGCATACCGATGCGCATCGAACTCGCAACCGATCGTTTTTATCTCGCGCGTTTCTACAGCGAAGCTGTTGTGGCCGCCGGAGGCGCTCCGGTGCACATCAGCCTCATCCCCCAACCGGAATATGTTGAGACAGTGGTTGAAGGGCTCGATGGAATTCTTCTGCCCGGCAGCGACTCCGATGTGGATCCGCTGCGGTACGGCCAGCAGCCACATCCGAAGCTCGGCGCTGTGCAGCCAATTAAAGACGAAACAGACCTTTTAATCATCGCCGCCGCCGAGCGAAAACGCATTCCGATCTTCGCCATCTGTTTCGGAATGCAGGTTTTGAACGTATCGCGCGGTGGCACGCTGATTCAGGACATTGGTTCGCAGGTACCGGAAGCGATTAAGCACGAGCAGGGCGCGCCACGCGACCGAGCGTCGCACCGCGTGACGCTGTCGGAACATACCAGGTTGTCGAGCATCGCGGGTGCCGAGGCGTTCGCAGTTAACAGTCATCATCACCAGGCAATCGAGACACTCGGCGCTAACCTCGTGGCAACTGCATGGGCCTCGGACGGCATTATCGAAGCGCTGGAAGATCCGCGTCCGGATCGATTCGCCGTCGCGGTGCAATGGCATCCGGAACTCGGCTGGGAACGTGATCCGATTTCTCAGCGTTTGTTCGAAGCCTTTGTAATCGAGGCGGCAAAAACAGTCGAAGCAGCAGGCGCTGTTGTCTCCATCTCCTGAGTGATATTTCAACGGGAAAGGGAATTGGATTGGCAGTGAACAGCGGTAGCCTGGGCTTAGCCGGAAAAGTCGCGATCGTCACCGGTGGATCGCGCGGCATCGGCAAAGCTGTCGTTGATTTGCTGGCGTCGTTCGGAGCGAAGGTGGTCGTGAATTACGTGCGTGATGAGGCTGCGGCGGCAGCGACTGTGGCGCTCGCGCGAGAACGCGGCGCAGACGCGATTGCGATCCAGGCAGACGTCGCGCAGTTAACAGACGCCGCGCGGCTCGCTAATGAAACCCTTGAACGTTTCGGACGTATCGACTTCCTGATTTGCAACGCCGGCATCTGGGAAGGTGGTCCAGTCGAATCGATTTCGGAAGAGCTGTGGGACAAGACGATCGAAATTAATCTCAAGGGAACGTGGTCCGTCTGCCGCGCAGCGGTTCCGATCATGAAGCAACAAACGTTTGGACGCATCGTGATCGTCAGTTCAACGGCCGGGCAGCGCGGCGAAGCGTTTGTTTCCAACTACGCGGCTTCGAAGGGTGGCCAGATATCTTTTACGAAATCACTTTCAACTGAACTCGCGTCCTTCGGGATCAACGTTAACTGCGTTGCGCCGGGTTGGGTAGAAACGGAGATGACCACGGAAGTGTTTGCCGACAAGGCCGGGCTCGAGGCGATCCTCAGCACTATTCCGCGGGGCCGGATGGCAACGGCGGACGAGATTGCGGCGCCGATCGTTTTTCTTTGCAGTGAATGGGCCGATCACATCACGGGCGAGATCCTGAACGTGAATGGCGGATCAGTTTTGTGTGGTTAAGTTTGGTTGAATGGGGAGCTAAAGTATGACCTTAACTCTCGAAAGAGATCGCGTAAAGAAACCAACGCAACAAGTCAAACTCGGACTTGAGAGTTTACTTGAAGACAACGCTGCGCTGCTTCAATGCGCGCGCGTAGGCCTGATCTGCAACCAAGCTTCGGTCGATCACAACTTCCACCACGCGGCTGACCTTCTTCATCGCCACCCGCACATCGATCTGCGCGCGCTGTTTGGCCCGCAACACGGCATTCGCGGCGACGTGCAGGACAACATGATCGAGACCGGACACAGCACGGATCGCAAGACCGATGTGCCGGTGCACTCGCTTTACAGCGAAACAAGAGAACCAACAGAAGACATGCTGCGCGATGTCGACGTGCTCGTCTTCGACATGCAGGACGTCGGTTGTCGCATTTATACGTTTGTTTACACGCTCGCGAACTGCATGAGAGTTGCGGCGCGTCTCGGAAAGAGAATTGTTGTTTGTGATCGTCCGAATCCAATCAACGGCGTGAGCGTCGCGGGGAACATACTCGAGCCCGAATACGCTTCGTTTGTGGGCCAGTTTCCACTGCCGACACGTCACGGAATGACCGTCGGCGAACTCGCGCGACTATTCAACGAACACTTTAGTATCGGCTGCGATCTCGAGATCATTCCGATGAACGGCTGGCGTAGAGAGTTCTGGCACGATGATACGGACGCGCCGTGGGTGTTGCCATCGCCAAACATGCCGACGCTGGATTCAGCGACTGCGTTTCCGGGTACCGTGCATTTCGAGGGCACACAGGTTTCGGAAGGAAGAGGAACGACGAGACCGTTTGAACTGATCGGCGCGCCTTACATAGATCCTGACGATTACGCTGACAATCTCAACGCGCTCAACTTGCCCGGCGTGTTTTTCCGCAGCTGCGGGTTTCAACCAACATTTCAGAAGCACGGTGGCGTTACCTGTGGGGGCGTGCAGATTCACGTGCTTGATCGAGATGTTTTTGAGCCGGTGTTCGCGGGTGTCGCGATGGTGAAGCTTGCATTCGACATGTACCCCGATCAGTTTCGCTGGAAAGAGCCGCCGTACGAATACGTTTATGACAAGAACCCGTTTGACGTGATCGCAGGCACGAACAAAATCCGCGAGGCGTTTGAGCAGGGAGTTGAACTCGACGCGATCGCGGAAACGTGGAAGCAACCGCTGCTCGAGTTCAAGCAGTTGCGCGAACCGTTTTTGATCTATCGATAGCTAAGGTAACGACTGAGAGGTCGTGACGCCGACGGCTAAAGTTAATAGTGAGCTTGCGTTTCGCGAGGAACGCCAACAGCTAAAGCTAAGACTAAGCCTGCGCGTTTGCTGCGAAGCCAACGGCTCATGCCGTTGCCAGGAACGCCGAAGGCGTTTACTAATTTCAGCCCAGGGTTGGAACAACCCTGGGACCACAAAGAAAAGCGGAACTCCAACGATGACACGTTGGCTATCCGACGTCGTCTTAAGGTAAAAGGTTAACGGTCTTCATGGGTATGGAGGAGTGATTTGGTTAAGGCGGAAAGGTTACAAGCGGATGTGATCGAGCCGGCGCCCGCAAGCGCGTGGCTCGTCGCGATCTCGGCCTGGTTCATCCCGGGCAGCGGACATTTGATTTTGCGGAAGTGGGGCCGCGCCGCGTTAATGGGTGGCGTCGTCTGGCTGTGCTTCTTTTTGGGAATGGCAATGGGCGGACACATGTTCGATCTCTCGACCGGACAGGGCTCATCCGTGTGGCTTCAGGTTCCGCCGATGATCGCGAACCTCGGCAGCGGCGCGCTCTACATTGTTTCATGGCTACTCGGCATCGGCTTCGCTGACGATCCGCAGCAGGCAGCACGCGCGACCTACGAATACGGCAACACGTTCCTCCTGATCGCCGGCTTATTGAATTACTTAACGATGCTCGATGCGTTCGACATCGCAGCGGGGAGGCACTCGTGAGACATTTCCTGGTGATGTGCCTTTTCGGAGCGATGGCTGCGGTGGTGTTTGGCGCGATGGCGAAGAACACGCCGCAGGAGCGCTGGATGTACGGCATCAAAGTCTTCGCTGAGTTTGTGATCATCGGCCTGGTGTTGGGGTGGATTCTCTACTTTGTTCCGTGGTGAGTTAGGTGGCGATATTTGATACCGAGGCCCTGGTACTGCGCACTTACAATCTGGCAGAAGCTGACAAGATTGTCGTGTGTCTCAGTCGTTCGGCCGGTTTGATTCGCGGTGTCGCCAAAGGCTGCCGCAAACTGCGGAATCGTTTCGGTGCATCGCTCGAGCCTTTCACGCTCATCAATCTCACATACTACGAAAAAGAAAATCAGGAACTCGTCTCGTTTCGTCAAACCGAAATCCTGAGATCTCGGTTTAACCTTTCGGGAAATCCGTCGATACTGACAGGATTCTCTTACATGGGCGATCTCCTGATCGACTTTTCGCCACCGCACCAGGCCAACGACAATCTCTATCGCATGGCGCTCGCCTGTTTTGAAGCAGCATCACAGTCACCGGGTGATCTCGAGTCAGTGTTGCGTTATTTTGAAGTGTGGTTGTTGAAGATCGAAGGTTTTCTGCCTGACCTGAAAGCGTGTGGAAGCTGTCATCGCGCTTTCGCGGATGAAACTGTCTATCTCGCGGGTGATCTGTCGCTGCGGTGCGCGCAGTGCAGCGACAGCCGCGGCGGCGCAGTTTCAAAACATTTGCATTCGCACCTGCGCACAACTGAAAAACTGCCGCCGGCGAAGTTTGCCGAAGACTCGAGAGAAGTCGCGAGTGCGACGAAGAAAGAGATGGCCGAACTGACGTTTCAACTGATTGGCCGCGTGCTCGAACGCATGCCGCGCATACGACCTAACGTTTAAGTGTTAAAGCATCGCTTTAAATCCACGTCTTTACTGATTCCGCGCTATATCTTCGGCGCGATGGCGCCGTACATCGTGCTGGCGCTGCTGATGCTCACGGCGGTGCTGTTTGCGCAACAGGCGAGTCGTTTGGCTGAGGTTCTGATCTACACGGACTTGCCGGTTTCAATCGTCGGCGGTATCGGAGCGGCGCTGTTGCCGGGCGTGCTCGTGTTCTCGATTCCACTCGCAACGCTTGCGGGAATCATCATCGGCTTCTCACGCATGGGCAGCGACAGCGAGGTCGTCGCGATGCGCTCGGCTGGTGTGGGTTCGTGGACGATGATCTGGCCCGCGCTGGTCGTGGGCTTGGTTCTAACAGGCGCCACGACTTATCTGCACTTGCGAGAAGCGCCACGTGCCGCGCGTGACCTTGAACGCATCGCGCTTCAGGGCGCATTAGCGAAACTCGATCAACCCGTCGAGCCGCGCACGTTCAGCACGTTGCCGCGTTACGTCATCTACGTACGTGACGGTGACAAAGTATTGGGGACGTGGGGACGGGTGTTCATCTTCGCGCAGCAAGCCGACGGCAAAGATAAAGTTTTCACTGCGCGTTCGGGCCGGATTGATTCTTCAGGCGACGTCTCAGAGCTCGTGTTGAGCGATGTGCTTGCGACGACATTTCCCGGGGCGGATCAAAGGGAGAAGCAGTATGTCGTTGAACGATTCAACCAGTTGCGGTTTTCAATCAATACCGGAAGGGCCGACATCGTTCAGCGCTTGAACCAGCGCGACACGAACGCTGATTCAATGGATTGGAGCGATCTCGGTGGACGCGCCGCCGCCGGAACGCCCGTGCAGCAAAGGGAAGCGATCCGCATTTTGAATCGACGTGCAGCACTCGCCACCGCGCCGTTTGTATTTTCACTAGTCGCTGTTGCTCTGGGTTTGCGTGTGCGCAGAGGCGGACGAAGCGTCGGCATGTTGCTGACGTTACTGGTAGTGATCGTCTACTACCTGCTCTCGCTGCTCGGTGAATCGCTGGCGCGCGTCGGCACTGTGTCGCCGTACATTGGACCATGGTTAGCGACGGTGTTCATCGTTGGGTTCAGTTTGATCCTGTTGCTGCTTAATCGCGTGCCATTTTCATTCTCTGCATCGCTGCCGAAGAGAAGCGCGTCCAGCGCCGAGAACGCGGTGGCGGCGCCGCAACGACGATCGCCGTTCGGCATCGGCACGCTTGGCTTTCCCAACCTGATGGACGCGACGTTGCTTCGTTCCCTTGCGCTGAGCTTTGTCGTTTGTTTTATTGCGCTTGCGTCGATCTTCAACATCTTCACCCTGTTTGAGCTCTGGCGCTTCATCGCAGTCACACAAGCGAGCGCCGGTCTCGTCGCTCGTTATCTCTTGTTCCTGTTGCCGCTCATCACCGTCGAACTCTTTCCCGCGACGATGTTGATCTCGGTGCTGGTAACGTACGCGTTATTGGCAAAACGTCACGAAGCGATCGCGTGGTGGGCGTCGGGCCAGAGCGTCTATCGCCTGATGCTGCCCGGAATATTGTTTGCACTCGCGATGGCGTTCGGTTCGTGGCTGGTCCAGGAGTACGTGATGCCCGGCACCAATCTGCGACAGGACGCGTTGCGGGCGCGCATTCGCGGTGGTGAGGCTCGCGCGATCACTCGCACCGGACGACAGTGGCTCGCTTCAACCGACACGGGCCGCTTCTATTCTTACGAATTCGCTGGAGACGGAAGCTTGATCGAACCGGCAGTTTATGAGCTCGACGCTGACGCCGTGCATCTCGCGCAAGTCGTAACCGGTAAATCGGCCACGTGGATGGACCAAAGCCATTTGAAGATAAACGATACGGAAACTCTTGCGTTGAAAGGCATGGAAGTCGAAAGCCGCCACGCGCCGGAAACGGTTTTTGCGGGTGTCGATTCGCCCGCCGTGTTCAAACCAACGATAGACAAGCCGTCGCAACTCAGCGCCAAGGACCTTAAAGCTTACTTGCGCGCGGCTCGACAACGCGGCATGGAGGTTTCAGCCCTCGCCGTCGCGTTGCAGCGAAAGTATGCTGGTCCATTCAGCATCGTGATTATGGCCATCATCGGAATGCCGTTGGCGGTGTCGTTTGGCCGGAAGGGAACGATTATCGCGTTGTGCGCTGCGGTGGTGGTGAGTGTTGCTTACTGGGCAGTGGGCGGCGGGTTTCAGCAACTGGGGAATCACGGGTTGTTGCGTCCGTCCGTTGCCGGTTGGTCCCCGCTGCTGATCTTCGCAGCAGCAGGGACCTACTTTCTTTCGCGGGTGCGAACTTAAGTTCCCGTTTCCCAGCTCGTGATGTATTCGAGCTGTTCGGCAGTGAGTGTGTCGATGGAGATACCGAGCGCGCGCAGTTTGAGACTCGCGATTTCAGTATCGACTTCCACCGGCAGCAGGTGAACTCCAGGCGGCAACTCGCCTTTTTTCTTCACGAGATACTCGACAGATAGCGCCTGGTTCGCAAAGCTCATATCCATTACGCTCGCCGGATGACCTTCGGCTGCAGCGAGGTTGATCAAACGCCCCTCACCCAGCACGATGACTCTGTTCCCGTTCGATTGAAGCTTGTACTCCTGGACGAACGGCCGCATGGTTACCGGATCGCTACCGGCCAACTCACGCAACGCAACGAGGTTTAGTTCTAGATCGAAGTGACCACTGTTGCAGACGATCGCGCCGTCTTTCATGCGCGAAAAATGTTCGCCATCGATCACGTGACGATTACCGGTGACAGTGACGAAGATGTCGCCTATCGAAGCCGCCTGGGCAATCGGCATAACGCGGAAACCGTCCATCACTGCTTCGACTGCCTTGATGGGATCAATTTCAGTAACGATCACGTTCGAGCCCATACCGCGCGCGCGGAGCGCAACGCCTTTACCGCACCAGCCGTAACCAACGACGACGAGGTTGCGTCCGGCGAGCAGGATGTTGGTCGCGCGGATGATACCGTCGAGCGTCGATTGTCCGGTGCCGTAACGATTATCGAAGAAGTGCTTGGTCTGCGCGTTGTTGACGGCGATGGAAGGGAAGGGCAGCACACCCGCTTTCTGCATTGCCTCAAGACGCTGAATGCCGGTGGTCGTTTCTTCGGTTGAACCGACGATCTCTTTAATCTGATCGCCGCGTTCTTTCAACAAAGTTGCCACGACGTCGGAACCGTCGTCGATGATGATGTCCGGATGCGAATCAAGCGCGGTACGGACGTGACGATTGTAGGTGTCGGTTGACTCACCTTTGATCGCGTAAACGGGAATGCCCCAGTCTGAAACGAGGGCCGCCGCGACGTCATCCTGCGTGGACAACGGATTGGAAGCGATCAGCACTGCTTCCGCGCCGCCCGCCTGAAGCGCACGCGCCAGGTTTGCGGTTTCCGTGGTGATGTGGGCGCAGGCTACCAGCTTGACGCCATCCAATGGCTTTTCTTCCGCGAAGCGCTCGCGGATCAAACGCAGCACCGGCATCTCTCGCTCGGCCCACTCGATGCGCTGCTTACCCTGCGGCGCCAAACCAATATCTTTCACGTCGAACTCGACGGAACGTGTTGCACTCATATTCGATGATTCCTCTGTTGATTAACTTAAATGCCGGCAGAAGCGCGCAGCGTTTCAGCTTTATCGGTACGCTCCCACGTAAAGCCTTCTTCGCTACGACCGAAGTGTCCGTAAGCCGCGGTGGCTTTATAGATCGGCCGGCGCAAATTGAGTTCCTGGATGATCCCGCCCGGAGTCAGTTCAAAGTGATCCTGCACGAGCTTCGCCAGCGCAGTTTCACTGATTCGTCCGGTACCCGCGGTATCGACGAGCACGGAAACCGGCCTGGCTACGCCGATGGCGTACGCGAGTTGGACCAGACAACGATCCGCCAGTCCGGCAGCGACGATGTTTTTCGCGACGTACCGCGCCATGTAGGCCGCCGAGCGATCGACCTTCGTCGGATCTTTGCCGGAGAAAGCGCCGCCACCATGAGGCGCGTAACCGCCGTAGGTATCGACGATGATCTTCCGGCCCGTCAGGCCGGCGTCACCCTGCGGACCACCGGTGACAAATCGTCCAGTGGGGTTGATGTGATACTTCGTGTCGTTGTCGAGCAGTTCCGGCGAGACAGTGTGCTTGATGACTTTTTCTTCAATCTCAGCTCGTAGTTGTTCGTTGGTGACGTTTGCATCGTGCTGAGACGAGATGACGACGGCTTCGAGCCGAAACGGTCGCCCATCACGATATTCCACAGTCACCTGCGACTTACCGTCGGGCCGCAGGTACGGCAACTCGCCTGACTTGCGCACCTCGGAAAGACGACGTGAAAGCAGGTGGGCCAACTGGATTGGCAACGGCATGAGTTCCGGCGTTTCATTACAAGCGAAACCGAACATTAGACCCTGGTCGCCGGCGCCACCAGTGTCAACGCCCATGGCGATGTCGGGCGATTGTCGATCGAGCGCTGACAAAACCGCGCAGGTATCGCAATCAAAACCGTACTTTGCACGCGTATAACCGATTTCGCGAACCGTTTCGCGCGCAACGCGCGAGTAGTCGATCACGGCGTCAGTAGTGATCTCACCGGCGACAACGACAAGACCGGTCGTAACCAGCGTTTCGCAGGCCACGCGGGCGGTTGGATCAGCCGTCAAAGCAGCGTCAAGCACTGCGTCTGAGATCTGGTCTGAAATCTTGTCGGGATGTCCTTCGGTAACGGATTCGGAGGTGAACAGGTAACCGGATTCGGTAGTCAAAACAACTCCTTTGCGTAGATAGACATGAATTTACCGCGGAAAAAGACCGCGTAATTTAACAGTCGGCGTTTACAAGTGTCAAGGAACCGTCCCCGACAGTTCAGGTAAAGTGTGAAGTAATGAAACTTTCCAGCAGCGCATCTTTTAATAGAAGTACTTGTTATGAAGTCACAAGCCTCACTTCTCGAAGTTACACGTGCCCTCTCGAATTGCGCTCAGGTAGCCGATTTCGATTTCGGCGCAGATACAGCGGTAGTTGCCGTCCAACACATGCTCTGGCAGACGGTCGATCTCCTCGCGGCCATTGCCGGATTGGGCGTTAAACGCGAAAACATTTTCGCGCTCGGTAAGGTTTATTCCAACAGTCCGATTGTGATCGGAACGCTGCGCGACCGTGGGATCGCGGTCGTCGATAGCAACATGCCGGCGCCTGGTCACTTCGAACGATACTTTGAGCGCGACGTGGATCGACTCTGGGGAATCGTCGCGCGCAATCTCGCGCCGCGAAATGTCAAACGCATTCTGGTACTGGACGACGGCGGGCAGTGCATCATCAGAGTGCCCGTCGAAGTACTGCAAAGATACGACTTGTGCGGTGTCGAACAAACATCGTTCGGCATGTTTCTGTTTGAACAACAGCCGCCGCCGTTCGCGGTCATGTCGTGGGCCCGCACCGCAGTGAAACTACATATCGGCGGGCCGCTCTTTTCTCATTGCCTGCTCAACAAATTCGAGAGCCGCATTCTCGGCGGTGATGTGCTTACCGGCACGAACGTCGGGATCATCGGTCTCGGCAGTATCGGCAGCGCGCTCGCAACCCTGCTGATGCGTCAACACAACAACGTATTCTTCTATGATCCGAATACGGAGTTGCAGGTTCCTCAACGTCTCGCGGCACGCATCACACGCGTCGAATCAGTCGAGGAGTTGATGTTGCAGTGCGAGTACGTATTCGGCTGTTCCGGTCGCGAGCCGTTCACAGATCGCTGGCCGATGAAGTACCGGCCGGGAATAAAACTGTTCAGCGCGTCGGGAGGCGATCAGGAGTTTGGCGCGATCATCAACTATTTGCGGACGGAAGCTGATTTCAGTGTCGCTCCCCTGACGTGGGACATCCGGAGCAACAAAGGACCATCCGGTCCCATCTCGATCGCTTATCTCGGTTATCCGTACAACTTTGTTTCGCGTGATCTCGAAGCCGTTCCAACCAGCGTCGTGCAACTGGAAACGGGTGGCTTACTCGCAGCGTTGATCCAGGCACGCACCTACCTGACGCTGTGCGAAACAGGCCGCGCGGAAAACAGCGGTATTCATCGCATCTCACCGGAGGCTCAAACGTTCGTTTATCAACGATGGCTCACGATGATGAAGGGAATGCGGATCGATCTAGAGCGAGTTTATGGTTATGACCCGTTGGTCCTCGAAGCTGCACGCGATCGCTGGTGGTTTTTCAACTCGAGCGAGCCGCACCCGTCGCTGAGTTACGAACCGCACCTCGAGGCAGAGAATCTGATGGCTAACATGATCGAAGGCGTCAGCGAATCACTACTCGGCGTCGAGCGGAAGCTTGAGGCGAATCTCTGTTCCTTTTGAAATTCGCGAATGGATTTCCAGCACGCCACCGGCAGCGTGAGCGCGTTCCTGCATGCCGAGCAGACCGAGTGTCGCAGCGCGAGGCGCTCGTCTCTGCAGCGCTTCGTGATCGAAACCAATACCATCATCCTTCACTGACAAAATCAGAAGCGCGCCTTCTTTCCGCAGGCTCACCGACGCGGCCGTCGCGCGTGCGTGACGAACGACATTGGTCAACGCTTCCTGCGCGATGCGAAAACACGCGGTTTCCACTTCGCGCGAGAAGCGCTCGTTGGGGTCGGTGAGTTCAACAATCACTTCGGCCGCCATTCCGGTGCGTTTCGCATACCGATCGACGTACCAACGCAACGCCGTGACGAGCCCAAGATCGTCAAGCAATGGCGGCCGCAGGTCTACCGAAAGGTCACGCACCAGTCGTAACGCTTCGTCCACCGCCTCGATGTTGTCTTTGATGTGGGCCCCTTCTTCTGTCCCGTTGCACACGCGCTGGACCGTGTGCAAGTTCATCTTCACGGCCGTTAACACCTGCCCGATCTGATCGTGCAACTCACGCGCGATCCGCCGCCGTTCCTCTTCCTGTGCTTCGATCAACTGGCGTGAGAACATCTGTAGCGCGTCCTGTGCCTGCTTGCGCTCGGTTATATCGCGCGCAGTTCCTTGCACGCCGACGATCACGCCGTTTTCGTAGATCGCGCGGCTGCTGACCTCGACCGGCACGCGGCGTCCGTCTTTTGCGATCACGTCAACTTCGTAGCTTGTTTCGCCTCTGGCGGCGAGTTTTCCACAAAAACCGGCGCGCACCTGTTTGACGTGTTCGGCGGCGATGAACTCTGTGAAGTTGTGACCGATGATCTCCTCGCGGCTATAACCCGAAAGCTCTTCAGCCGCATGGTTGACGGAGGTGTAAGTGCCCTCGAGATCGTGCACGTACATCGCGTCGCGCGCGTTTTCAAACAGCTCACGATAACGTTCTTCACTCTCGCGCAATGCGGCTTCGACGCGATTGCGTTCAGCGATCCGCTCTTCGAGCTCCGCTACATAGTGCTGGCTCTGTTCGAAGAGTTGCGCGTTTTGGATTGCACTGGCCGCGCGGGCGGCAAGGGATTCGGCCAGCCGCGTGTGTTCCGGTTGGAAGAAGTCAGGCTGGACCTTATCGAGTGAATAGAGACCGATGACTTTGCCGGACGCGACGAGTGGAACGCCCATCCAGTTTCGCACGTGATAGGCGCCGGGCATCCACTGCCAGGTTGGCTCCTGCGTTGTATCCGGTATGAGGATGCTTTGTTTCGTTTCACAGATGCGCCGGATTAGTTCATTTTCGTTGCTATCGAGCGTGATCGCGCGCGTGTCTTCTACGTTCTGAAATCCTTCGTAGCGCCGCAATGCGCTGACGACAAAGCGCGAGCCGTTGAGGCGCAGCATCACGTTCGCACTGTCGTAGGGCACGAGCTTGCTCAGGTAGTCAAGCAGTGTTTCGAGAACTCGTTCGAGACTGAGGTTTTCGGTGAGGGCGATATTCGCATCGCGCAGGATTTCCGTTTCCTGTCGGATTGCGTGTTCCCGAGCCAGCAGTCCGGCTAAATCAGAGGTCATGTGAGTTTACCTCGCCAGAAAGTTAATTAGTTGGCGTTGACAGAGTAACGTGAGGCTTACGCCAGACGTAGGTCACACGTAGAACGGCCACATCCAATTCCGGGCGAGATTAGAATCCGTTTGTCAGGTCAACCGAACGGGCAAATTCTAGCACGGCCACAAGAATAACTTGATCGGCTTGCTCGGAGCGGACGAGTTTCCGGTACGATCAACAGCTCTTATGAAGAACTCGTTTTCGCCGTGAATGGTGCCGTACACGAAATCGACATCGACTCCGGCCGAAACGGGCAACGGGCTCAGGACGCCGTTCACGTAGATCTCGTACTCGACTTTGTCCTGCGGGTCGGTCTCGTCGCTGGCTTCGTTCCAGCCGAGCCACACTTCGGCGCAACCATTGGTGTTGACCATGCGCAGGTTCGTGGGCACGGTTGGCGGCGTTGTGTCGTTACTTGCCGGCGTGGTTGCGTTCGCTGTGTTGCTGTTAGTCGTGTTGCCGCCTGAATAATCTGAAACGGCAACGGTGAAGTTGTAGTTGGTTGCGGGCGAGAGGTGACGAATGATGACGGAGTGCTTGTCCGGTTTGTCCGGTGAGTAGGCCCAATTAATGTGCTGCGTGAGCGGGCTGCCGTTTATCTTGAAGGCGTAGTTGCAGCAGTTATTAGCGACGTTGTCGGTGGACTTGCTCCAGAACAGTTGCACTTGCGAAGGCGCAATCGCGACCGCCTCGAGCACGGGCGCTGTTGGACCAGTATTATCCGGCAGCGTGCTTGCGCCGGCGGTGTTGCTGTTTGCAGAGCGGTTGTTGCTGCCGTCCACCGCATAAACTACAAATGAATACGCACTGTTGGGCGACAGGAATTTCGCCGTGTACGTGGTCTGCGTTTGGCTGACGGTCGCGAGCACGTTGTAAGCACTGTTCAGGTTGTTTATTTGGACTCGATAGGAAAATTTTCCCGAGTTGTCGGTGGAGGCATTCCAGACCATCGTGACGGTTGTTTCGCTAATCGAGGTCACGGTCAGGTTCGTGGGCGCCGTCGGCGCTGACTTGTCGCCCTTGCCGGCTGGGCCAGCCGAGTTGACCGAACCACTTAAAGCAAACATCACGAAGAGAGAAAGAGCGGCGGTTCCGACTGCAAACCGAATAAGGCTGCGAGTAGTCATGGTCTGTTTCCTCCTGAGTATCTTCAGCTAGCTACCGTCACCACAAGCCGTTGGGAGGTGGGCGTTCGCACTACACAGATGGACCGTCTCCCACGACGGCGCTGTGCACATCCTGAATGCGTCGAAAACCTTGCGAGGGAGGCGAGAGAGTATCACAGGTGTTCGACTTTACACTGTTCTAAGTTCGTTGCACGATTTTGACGAATTTGAAACGGTGTGGTGAAACGCCGAACGTTGATACTGCCGTCATACAATCCGCCAACGAATAGCAAAAACCGCCTATGAAGATCCGGTGAGACCAATTGCTGATTCAGTGGTTGCCTGAAAACTCGGGGGAGGGGAACGAGCACTCAACTCGTTCCCCTCGTTTTAAGCTTCGGCTATACTCTCCGCCATGCGAAATCTCTTTTCAAACCTGGGAATCGCATCGCTCGATTTCGTTCAGATCTCAGCGAGCTTCCTGGTGGTGATGTTGCTTGTATTCAACCACACAACCCGGCGGCATTTCTGGACGAACTTCGTGCACGTCGTCTTCGCGTTGCAGTGTCTGCTGATCATCATCTTCCGCGCAGACCTCACGCCGAGGTTCTTCGCGGCTCTCATGCTGTTCTCAACCGTAATCATCAGAGTCATCCTCGCTCGCAGAACCGACAACGTAAGCAACCGCTTACGCACGTAGCTCAGTGAATCCGAAAACAGCGATAACACTGCTCGCCGTCAATCTGTGGCTGAGCCTTGGTGTACAAACGAGTCGGGCTCAGCAACCCGTCGACTTTGCGAGTGTCGACGCTTTTCTAAAACAAACTTTGACTCACGGGAATTCTTTGAGTGTTGACGCGAAAGGCGATTTGAATGGCGATGGACTGCAAGATTGGGCCGGCGTAATCCTGCGAGAGAAATCCGACCTCCTGCGAACTTCTCAACTCTACGTTCTGCTGCAACAACCGCAAGGACGTTATCGCGTCGCCGAGAAATCGCTCGAAGAGCAGATCGCCGGTATGGGTTGTTGCTGGACGGAAGATTTGAAGATAATTCGTTCAAGCATTTACATCCAGAACAACGCGAAGACCGCCGCCACCATGGAAGCAGCCACGCATCAATTCAAGTTGTATAAGAATGAGTGGCGACTCGTCGGCGTGAAGATCTACTACATCGACCACAGTACCGACGTTGCAACCGAAACGGACATGAATCTATTGACCGGCGCGGTGATCGAGAAAAATTGGAAGGGCGAAAACAAACCGACGGCGAAACGTCGCCAAAATGCATTCGGCCGGTTCCTGCTCAAGGACTTCAACTTCTTTAACGGCTTCGGGGTGGAGTAGATTCACCACGGACGCAGATATGGCAAAGATACAGTGGATCAGAGAGCATCCGTTTCTGAGTGCACTTTTATGGGCGTTTGTCCCTTCGCTTTTGACCGTCATAATTGCGCCACGCGTTTCGGATTCGGAAATACGCAAGCTGCTGTACGGTGGCGCGGCGACGCTATTCTTCGGCGGCTTTTTCGGCGGCATGCTGAAGTTATTGCTGGACGATGTGGTCGCAGCAAAGCGACGGCGCGATGACGCCGCGGGATTCGTGACGAATGTCCTCGCAGATTTGAAGAGTGTTTACGATCGAGTCGCGCGCGCGAAAATTCTTATCCCCGCTCAAAGATCAGTGAAGACGTATGGTGAGGAGATGGGCGACCTGATCGAAGCACGGGTTCAGCTCCGAAACGTTGTAAGGGCGCTGGAACGCCGTGGGGAAGGATTAGATGAAACAGTACAAACTGAAGTCACACTCAACGTTAAGGAGATGGAGAGGTATCTCGCAACGCTAACAACGGAATTTCGCGAGAACTACAAGCCACTGTCTGACAAGCAGCGAGGGTACGAAGCGCGCGCAGACGCGTTGGTTAAGGCGTTTGCGGAATCAAAGTCCGATGGCGAGCCGCCAAAGCTACCAGAGTTCGTATGGAACGAGATCGCACAGTTGGATGAACTCGCGGACTTTATCAAGGACGGCACGCGCTACGAGAAGAACTTCGACAAACCGCTCGATGACGCGAGTGAACTTCTTAGAAGGGAACTCGCACGGATCCTGGGCAGATCCTGACGGACTAGTCCACTATTCTTCACAGTACGAGACAAATGAAGGGGCGGGGAACTCAAACCCGCCCGCTTTATTTTTCTCGCGCGAGTCCCCCAATATGGAGGAACGAACGACAGTGAACAGAAGTACTCAACTGCCGTCAGCTCTGGCTTCTCTTGTAGACACCTACTGAAGACCGAACGCCTGTCTGTCTGCTAGAAAGCCCGGAATGAGCTGGGCATCTTCAGCGGCATCACTGTTGCTGTTGGTGATGCGCAGGACTCCTCGCATCCCACTCACAGCATGACAAGGAGGTACAATCATGCCAAGACCACAGGGTTTAACCCCGAGGCTGACGTGGAGTTTATCGAGGGTAGCATCTACGTGAGGATCTGCCTCTGGGGCTACTGCATCGTCTTCTACGACGCGTAGCCGGCAAGGCTCAGTAGTTTCTTTTGAGACTACCTTGGCCAGAACGGAGTCCGAGACGGTGAAACAAAATCGTCTCGGACCTCCAACAGTTTCGCTTGAGCTATGCTGGTTCCAAGCGCCTCTTGCTGATCGTGATCATCTTTTCGTTAACAACAGAAAAGGCCGCGCTGTGCAGCCTTTTCTGTTCAAGGCGAGAAACGCTTCTGTCAGTGAGAGCTCGTCTGCGGGACGCCGCCACAGTCTCGTGGACAGCTTTTCTCGTTTTCACCACATGACCGTTGGCATTGTCCGTCGCCACATTTGGCGCAAGCTGCTTGCGTTTGAACTTCCTTGTCTGTGGCGTTCGCAACGCCGAACTGCGCGTAACCAAACCCAATGGATACGGCGGACAAAGCGATCGCAATAAGTGACACTCGAAGAAATTTCATAAGTCCTCCCGGTTAACGTGAAGTTGCTGATGTGATTTGAGTGATGGGGGAAGCTCTGAGGAGCGAATTATACTCGATACAGATGGATTCTGTCCGCGTCGGCGACGAGGTGCTGCCGCAAGATTATGCTGAGTGCAATTATATTCAGATCAGTACAGCGTTGTTCGAACTGCAGAAGACACGTTTGTCCCAGGCGGGACCAATACCACTATTGAGAAGTTGTCGGCGATGCTCAGAAGCAAGAGTTTAACGGCACAGATCAATGAAGCGCTTTGTAAGGTGCTTTGCCATAATCTGTGCGTCGTGATTCAAAGCGTCCACGAGTTAGGGATTGAAACCAATTTTGAGGCAGAAATCGCGTTTGCCTCATAATTTCAGTCGAAAGGATTCTTAAGGCAAGAAACATCAGCCGGAATGTTACTTGTTGAAAACCAGCGTCGAGTCCTGCGGGGCGGGCCATCCTGCCCTATGTCGAATTACTGTTAACACTTTACCGTCGGCTGAAAGCGAAAGCTTATCAGTCGAAGTGCGAGTAGATTCGTCGTCAGTTCCCTGGTGGAAGGTCTCCTTCTCGACTAACTCAAGCGTCTTGCCGTCGTTGGACAGAGTTGCCTTCCTGGTGAATTTCGTGCCTCCGATGTCTACGGTGGTCTCACGACCGTCGAGTTTGTAGGTTCTTGGGCCAATCGGAACACCACCCGCGCCGCGACCAGGACGAACCGGCGGGAGGTCTTTGCGGACAAAGTCACCGTACTTTGCTTGAATCGAAATCTCATTGTCGGTCTGAGTAATCACCCAGGAAACACGTTCGAAGGATCTATAACTTGGTTGTAGATCTTGGCTTTTGTTTTTATCAAGCGTCCAGGTGCCCGCGAAGTTCGGCACGACGGCCTGCTCAGCGAGACCAAACACTAGCGCGCTTGCCAGGCCAAAAGCGTAAAACCAACTCCTCATTCAAGAGCTCCTTCTTTGCGAGAGGCATTCATTAAACGCCCTGCATGATACGCTGAGTCTGAAACAGCGGCGCGCCATTTTTTACGGTAGAAACAACAGTTTCCACTTTAATGGGCATTAAAAAGGCAAAGCCTCAAACCACGGCTTTGCCTATAAATTGCGAGTTGTAGTTTTAATCCGCGACTTTCAGTAAAAATCATTTTGACCGACCATCGCGCCGCGAATCGCGGTCAATGACCTTTACTCAAAGCGCCGATTTAGGATTGGCCGTTATTCTTATTTCGTTCGCGCTCGCGTTCTCTACGCCCAGCTTCATAGTGTCCATAGACTCGTGCGCGTCTGAAGCCATTCCCTTGCTCGTAAAGCGTGTAGAGCGCGGCGAGTGATTCCAGACTGATACCTGTCGCCTCATGCCAAATGTGGATTCGGGATTCGGCAGACATCTCAATCAGTGTTTCCAGAACCGCATCGCTAATGCGATCCGGTGTGTTTTCGTGGTCAATTAGATCAGCGGTTCGTTGGGCCGCGATCAGGCTTGCGTAATACTTCGTGGTATTTTTGTTCGGCATGGTCGAACTCCTCTAGTCAGGATTCGGCTGTGAAGGGACTGGCGAGTGTTAGTCGCACTTGTCAGTCCCGCCTCTAGCGAGGCGAAACACTATAGAGACATTGTTTCATCCGTGCAAGTCACAATTAGCATTTGAAAACGATAACGACAAGGGAGAACACAATGGAGAAAACACAGATACTAAAAACAGAAGCAGAATTTTACGAACTTCTCGCCGTCGAGGAAGGTTACGAGAACACGGTCTATTTAAATACAGCACACATCATCGCAATCGCAGAAGATAGGCCATCCATGGAAGTCCACATGTCCAACGGCAAGATCTATCAGATAAGCGACAACGACTCGGTAAGATTGCGCACCTACCTGCACGCCTCAAAGGCGCTTTGAGAATCCTTTGAGCGTTCTTTAGGATTTTTAGAAGGGCCGATCTTAGTGTCGGCCCTTTGGCCTTCAAACTAACGCCATGGCTACCTACTAACCACTCGAAAAAGTTCTAGGAGATTTTGTCAAAATGTGCTAATTTTATTAGCATGAATCCGACAAACACCCGCGCTGCTCAGATAATCCTCGAAAAACTGGGCCATGTTCCTGCTACAGTCCACGAAGTAATGGATAAGGCGGTCACTCTTGCCCGCGCCTTTTTCGAGGATCGCGATCTTCCGATCGATCCCTTTCTTTTTCCCAACCTTGTTCGGTACGAGGCAAAACTGCTGTTCGATAGCCCTAAGTACCGAGCTGTTGGTTATCTTCTCAGTGTGCTGAGTAATAACGGCCTACTGTTGATCTATCGGCACGAGGGTACGACCTATAGGATTCGTGTCCGAAAGGCCGACGAAGACGGAGAGTTTCCTACGCAGAATTTGTCCGAAGGTGTTAAGGAATTTTGCCGCCAACCTAATTTACCGTTGTGGGCATCGGGCGAGGAAGATTGGGAACAATTCGTATGTCCCGATCTCTTGAAGCTTTTCATTATTTGGGATGTAGATGAGGCCTACGGCTTCAACGGATGTGATCTGGCTTGCACGAGAGATGAGTTCGGCAAATTAGCATTCGCAGATCAGATTCCACACTCCGCAACCTCAATTCAGGCTGACGAAGAAGAATTTGATTGGCCCGAAGAGATTGAAGACATCGACTTGCGACCACTCAAGAAAACGGGATCGGATCAGGGCGACGATGACGACGACGAAAACAATTAACGGAGATCGGATAAAGCAAGCGCGAGAGATTGCGGGACTAACTCAAGAACAACTCGGCACAAGCATCGGCAAGAGTCAGTCTACTATTGCGCATCTCGAACGCAACAGTAAGCAGCTATTGCTGCAACCGTCTGAGGGCGTGATCGAAGCTATTGCATTTGAGACTGGGTTTCCGGTCGCGTTTTTTTATCAGGATTCCGGCCCCGAATTTCCACTCGGTTCGTTGTTATACCGAACTCGTCACAGCATTTTGAAGCGGGAAGATAAGAATCGGTTTCATCAGCTTGGACGGCTGGTGTATGAGGTTGCGGAAAAGATGTCTGAGAACCTGACGCAGATTGAAATACGAATACCGAAAATCGTTGGCGAGCATCCTGCTTCTGCGGCGCGCATCACTCGCGCGAAATTAGGCCTTCTTCCAGACGCTCCCGTCCGCAACTTGCTCAACCAAATTGAGAAGAACGGCGTGTTCGTTATAGCGCTGCCTTACGAGATTGCAGAGCAGGATGCTTATTCATGCTGGACAGATAGTCAACCGCGGCGTCCAGTAATAATCATCACCGGAGGAAAGGCTGGAGATCGACAACGCTTCACATTGGCCCATGAACTTGGACACCTCGTTATGCACAATAGTTTTCCGAAGGGGCTATCCGTCGTAGAGGCCGAAGCGGATGAATTTGCGAGCGAACTCCTGCTTCCAGAAGATGCTATGCGACACGACATAGTACCTCCAGTAACGCTTACAAGTTTGGCAGAGCTAAAGATGCGTTGGGGCGTTTCGCTTGCGGCGCTAGTAATGCGCGCTAAAGAGTTAGAGATTATTACCGAACGGCAAGCGAGATACTTGTTTGTTCAGCTTGCCAGACTAAAGGATGAAGAACTTACTAACTTGAACATTGCGCCGGAGAAACCACGAGCGTTAAAACGAATGGCTGAACTTCTTCATGGATTCCCAGTTGATCCCAAAAAGGTGGCAAGGCATAACTTATCGCCCGCAAAGATGATCAGCGAGATACTTCAAGCTCACGCAGACAAACCCGCGCCGATGAATCAGGGCGTAAGGAAACCGACTCGCCATACCAACGTGATCGAACTCAAAACGCGCCGCAGAAGGAAAGCGTAAATAGAAAAGCCCTGCCAGTTGCTTCTAACAACCGACAGGGCCATTGAAAATCAAAACGCGATTGCTCGCATCTGATCTCCGCAAGTTCATTGTGAGCCATCGCCTAACCAAAAGGCAAGGGACACAATGTCACTCAACGAACGCCAGATCACCGACCGCGAAATCAAAGCACTCCAGATCGCCGCCAAACATAAACTCACTCGTAAAGGGAACGTCTGGTTTGTTCCGTCACAAGCGGGAAAAGGCGAGTACGAGGTACGTCCCGATCCACAAGCGCCACGTTGCACTTGTCCCGACTACGAGTACAGAAACGCTCGTTGCAAGCATGTGCTCGCGGTTGAGTATGTTTTGATGCGCGAGCAAACCTCAGACGGGCAGACCGTGGTAACGGAGACGGTGAAGGTCACGCGCAAGACCTACACGCAGAACTGGACGGCGTACAACGAGGCTCAGACGCACGAAAAATCAGAGATGCAAGCCTACCTCTACGAGCTTTGCCGAAACTTGCCTGAGCCGATGCGCGAACGCGGGAAAGGTAGACCACCGCTATCGTTGCCTGATGTGATCTTCGCCAGCGTCACGAAGATCTACAGCACGATCTCCGGTCGTCGCTTTCAAACCGATCTACGCGAGGCGAAAGCGCGTGGCTATCTCGCACACTTGCCGCACTACAACTCAGTTTTCAAATACCTCGAATCGGAAGCCTTGACACCGTATCTCTATGAGTTGATCTCGCTCAGTGCTGCGCCGCTCAAAGCGGTTGAGACAGACTTCGCGGTGGATAGCTCAGGTTTTAGTACCGGACAGTTTGTACGCTGGTTAGACGTTAAGAACAGCACGAAAGAGGATCGCCGCCACTGGCTCAAACTTCACTTGATGGTAGGCACGAAGACAAACATCGTCACGAGCGTTGAAGTGAGCGATGGATTCGCGCACGACTATCCGTTTTTCAAAGGCTTGGTGGATCGCACGGCTGATGCTGGATTCAAACTGAGAGAGGTAAGCGCGGACAAGGGCTATCTCGGTGCCGACAACATGCTGGCGACGTTGCGGCGCGGCGCGATCCCGTATATCCCGTTTAAGACAAACTCCGTGGCCCAATCAGGTTGGGAACCGAAATCGCAACTATGGACTCGCATGTTTCATTTTTATAGCTTGAACCGTGCAGAGTTTCTACAGCACTATCACAAACGCTCAAACGTCGAAACGACCTTTCACATGATTAAGTCAAAGTTTGGTCAACGCTTGCGGAGTCGGACGCTCACAGCGCAAGTGAATGAGGCTTTGTGTAAGGTCTTATGCCATAACCTCTGCGTTGTGCTGCAATCTGTCCATGAGCTAGGGCTTGAGACTGACTTTGAGGTAGCGCACAGCGTTTGAGAGGGGTACAGGTAGCGCCGCTGTCGGATAGGTCTTTAAACTTCACGACCTGCCGTGATACATTCCACGCCTGATTCACAGGCTCTACGCAGTTCGTCTATCCCACATCCTCCGAGGAACGGCGCATGGCTAATTACAAGGAAGTAGACGAAACACTCTCATTAGTTAAAGACTTTGCAACCACCGAACAGATTCAAGACCTTCTCCGCACACGCAGGGAAAGCGTGCGGATCACCGGAGAGAACAAAGACCAAATAGTTGATCGCAATCTACGCGACGCGATTGATAGTCGGGCTATCGATATTGAGAAGGTATTTGACCTCATTAGAGATGCGGAGGAAAACGGTGCCCAACACATCTTCTTTTACAAGGCAAAGTCTCGGGCTATCGCAGATGCCTTAGCATTTGAGAACGTGGCTCCGCGAATGTTTGGCACGAATTGGAAGAAGAAGCTAGACGAAGATTTTCCCCAAATCAAACTTAAGCCGAATGACTTTAAGATAAGCGACTTCCGACAGCTCGAAAACAAACCAAAGGATTGGATTCTAAAAGTCTACGGACAAACGATTATCGAGAAACTGACTACGGAACAGGAACCTGAAGGAACAACAGCTCTATGGCGCAAATTCAAATACGAGTCTTTACGGATAGTCCTAATGGCACGTTGGAATAGCCCCGACTTGTTGGAAATCCGCGTACAGCGGGACACGTCGCGCAGACGGGTTGAAGGCTGGCATGATATTGTTTGGGAGAAGCTAACTCCCAGCGTCATGCGACGGCAATTTGACCCGTGGCCACTCTCGAAGATTATGGCGAATGTGATAAACAGACAGGCGAAGAATAAGACTTTGTACAATTTTAGGGGAGCTAAACTCGGAGACGGAATTGGCAACCACGCAACCTTTGAGACTGACACAGAGACCGGCAATCTGTTTGCCAGTAATGAGATGACACAGTCCCTAGAGAGTCTCGCGACAAAGCACGATCCTGAGGGATTAGTCGTTACATGGTTTCCCCAAAAGAACGACACTCCGTCAAAGGAAATGCGAACTCTATTAGGAATAAAGCAGCTTGAAAGGATGCGTAACTTTGTGGGCGAGATTAGCAACGAGATAATAGTACCGGCACATTGCCTCGCCAGAGATTTAGACTATGTCACAGCGCAACTACGAAGCTTTAGCAAATGAATATCAAGGCTTTAGCAAAGGAACACCCTGAGAGTAGGGAGGTACTACGCAAACTCGAATCGCTGCTCAAAAAGCATCGGCCCGGAAGTGTAATAACACCGAAAGAACTCGCTAGGAATGTTCCAGTTGATGCCAAGGCCTTGTCGGATGCGCTGACTCTTCTGATTGATGCGGGCGTGCTTCGACAGGTCTATAAAGTGACTACGCCAAGCGGTGTTTTAACCGAAGAAGAGTTCGATGACCCTCGCCAAATACCTGAACAGCTCTCCGACATGTGGGAACATCATTTTGATACCGCTGAATCCGATATTGTCCCGGTCTTTAAGAGAGTGGCTTAAATGCCCGACGAGTCTTTAATAGCTCGCGTCAACGAGCTTGAACTGCAACTCCATGAACTGCGTCAAATTCGAGTCAAAGATGCTCAGAGACTATTTGATGAGCAAGATGCGCGAGTCGCCCGTGAGACCATACGTGAGTTGAAACTGGAAAAGGCTCAATTGGAATTAGCGCTCGAAAAAGCCAAAGGACAAATTGAGAAAATGCAGCAGGCCCCTAAATGGTTATTACCAGTGGGTGTAGGTTTCGGCTTACTCACTTTCGTATTTCTGATGGCCATTGTTTTTCTGTCTATGGCTGGACGCGATCCGTCCCGGAACGGCAAATTTGCTTTACTTGGAGTGATGGCATTCGGAGCTGCCTTTGCTTCTGCGACGTGGATCGGTAACGCGGTTATGACGGGCGAGATAAAATCGATGGAAGGCCAGAACCCTCTTACCGTCAGCGCAACGGGAGGGTTTGCCATATTCCTCTTAGTATTCGTCCTTGGTTACTGGTTCTACATCTACTGATCCACTTCAAGCGGCCCGCGATCAATCCAGTCAATCTGATTTTTTGTGACAGCGATGACGGTTTTAGCTTTAATCACCATTAAAAAGGCAAAGCCTCAAACCACATAATCTCTATTATCGGACGCGGAGTGTTTAGCGTGAGACTTCGGCTCTGTCGGGCGTAGGCGTCTATCCAGCGTTCCGTTTCCCTTCCGCGTGTAGCTTTAGCAGTCTCAAGAACGCCGCCGCCGCAGGCGAAAAACTCGCGCCACGGCGATGAGCTGCCCACAGTGTGCGCGTGTGACTCAAACCTCGCACCGGCACACTCACGAGCACTCCACGCTCCAACTCCTCCCGCACGCACATGCGCGGCACAAACGCCAGCCCCACACGTTTCTGTACGAATCGTTTGATCGTCTCAATCGTGGCGAGCTCAAGCGTGATGTTCAATGGCGTGTGCTGGCGCGCGAACGCTTCAATTACTTTCACGCGCGATCCGGATTTCACGTTATGTGCGATGAACGACTCGCTTCCGAGTTCCTTAATTTTTACTGACGCGCGCCCGGCAAGCGGATGTTTCGGACTCATGATCAGCGCGAGCTCGTCTTTCAACACGGGAAACGCTTCAATATCGCGGTCTTCTGGTTCAGAAGCCATCAGGGCAAAGTCGACGTTGCGATCGAGCACCTCGCGTGGCAAGTGACTCGACACGTGACGAAAGATTTCGACTTTCACTTCCGGATGCCGCTCGCGAAAGGTCAGGATCAGCTCCGGTAACAAGTAGAGCGTAGTGCTCTCGTTTGCGCCGACGCGCACGCGTCCCTTCTTCAGGCTCTGCATTTCCGTAATCGCCTGACCGACCTGATCGCGCAGGGCGAGAATGCGTTGCGCGTAGTCGTACACGACTTGTCCGGCTTCGGTGAGCACGGGCATTTTCTGGGTGCGATCGAGCAGCGGCAGACCGATCTCTTCTTCCAAGCGGCGAATCGCGATGCTTACCGCAGGCTGCGTGCGAAACACCTTGTCTGCTGCTTTCGAGAAGCTCTTTTCCTCGACTACTTTCGAGAAGTATTCCAGTTGGGCCATCTCCATGCGCTGATTATAACGAGATTGGACCCCGCTTGACCCATCAGTCGCGTTCTTCTAAAGTGACGGATTCTTATGGCCATACGCATTGAAAACCAGTACGAGGGTCCTTTGCCGAAAGGCGCGTTGCAACAGCTCGAGGACGCCTTCGACAGCCTTCCAAGAGAACATACACGCGGTATCGAACGCATCAGGCTCGTGCCGTTCATCACCGAACCGCGCATTCGCGGACAGTTTCAGGCTACCGAACTGCCCGGGCTTTATCATCCGCGGCAGGGTCCGAAAGGCGCCTGGCTGGAGATCGCGGTCAACGTCCTTTTAACTCCCGACAAGCCGTTTCATAAACGCATAGTTCCGCGGCTCTCGTTCAAAGGTAATATCGTCGCGCTGGTGTTTTCGCTGGTCGGTCAGCACTACCACTTCACTCTCAAGCACTCGCTCAAGAAGACGCAGCTTGAACCTGCGATCCGGCAATACACGGAGAAACATTTGAAGGCATGGAACGAGAAGAAACACAGTTTCCGCGCGCGCCTCTTCAAACCTCTGCAACCGACCTTTGAGCGGTGGGCCAAGTCGTTACAGAAACGCGCGGCGGCGGAAAAGAAGAAAAGCGTCGCGTCGAAGTGAATTAATCCGTGGCGGGTTCGTCGTCGATCTCGTCCGCGACTGCTCTGAGAATAAGCGCCACCTCAGCGTCGCTCACCTGTGAGGCTTTGAAACGCACTTCGATATTGAAGTCTTTCTCTGGCGAGGCGTATTTAAACGTGTAAGGCTTCGCTTCTGGGACAACTCGTGGTCCCATTTCCTGGCGCCGCACTTCCCTCGCGTCATCACGTTTCAACCCACGCGTCGCAATCTCTTTCGCAAACCGGCGCATGGAGTCATCGTCAGGCTGACGCACGATCTGGAGTAAGACAGATTTAGCGGATATTTCCGCGTCCCGGCATACCTGGCGAACGTCGCCAGGGATTTTCGCGATTGCGAGTGCTTCGGTGACGGTCGTTCGGCTCTTGCCGACCTTGCGCGCCACGTCGTCGTGCGTGTACCCGAACTTGTCGCAAAGCGCGAGCAACCCATCAGCTTCTTCCCAAACTGTCAGATCCTTGCGCTGCATGTTTTCAATCAGCGCGATCTCCGCCACCGTGCCGTCGTCAACTTCCATCTCAACACACGGCACTTCCTTCAACCCCGCGCGTTGCGCCGAACGCCAGCGCCGCTCACCAGCGATGATCATCCAGCGCCCCGTCAACCGATTCGGTTTGACGAGCAACGGCTCGAGCACGCCCTTCTCCGCAATCGAGGCTGTCAACTCCGTCAAGTCGCCAAACTCAGTGCGCGGCTGCTCCGGATTGGGATCCAGTTTGTCCACCGCTATCATGCGACCCACCTGCTGCGGCCGGTGTTGCGACAACTCCTCAACGTAATGAGAATCGTGTCGCATCTGCAGTCCTGTCGGCAGTCCTCTTTTAGACACGGTTGATTACCTCTTCACAAAGTTTTCCGTACTCAATTGCCCCGGATGAATTGGGCGCAAAACTAAAAATCGACTCTTTGTAAGCCGGCGACTCCTCGAGCCTGACACTCTTGGTGATCACCGTGTCGAACAACTTCGAACCAAACACTTTCCGAATCTGTTCGTGAACCTCACGCGCGAGCGTCGTGCGTTTGTCATGCAAAGTGACGAGCACACCCAGCAGTTCGAGATTCGGGTTGGGCCGAGCTTTCACTTTTTCGATCGTCTCGAGCAGATCGTCTGTGCCTTCGAGCGCGAAGTACGACGACTGGATCGGAATCAGCACGTGCGTTGCTGCAACGAGCGCGTTGACAGTGATCAGTCCCAGTGTCGGCGGCGTATCGATCACGATAACTTCATAATGCTCGCGGAACGGTTCGAGTCGATCTTTCAATCGAAACGGCGCGTCGAAATCACCGACGAGTTTTGATTCGAGTTTCGCAAGATTGATTCGCGCGGGAACGACGGCCAGGTTTTCGACCGGCGTCGCATACACCGACTCTTCCACCGGCGCCTCTCCATCCATCATCAACTCGTAGATGGATCTCTCAACGGTAAGTGGATCGAGAAAAGAGATCGAACTGTTGGCCTGAGGATCGAGGTCGAGAAGCAGGACGCGTTTTCCCTTACGGGCAAAAGCGGCAGCAAGATTGATCGCGGTAGTGGTCTTACCTACCCCGCCTTTTTGATTGGCGATGGCAATTACCATTCGCTGCACAGGGGTAATCTAGCGCTCCAGGGGTTTCATCATAACTGCTACATCGGCAGATCGCCGGCTTCGCCGATGACGTCGGGCCATTCCTCTTCACTACCGGATAACTCACCCTCTTCGCTCTCTTCGGTCGGCAGAGTGTTGCGCGAAGCTTTGATCACTTCCATATCAACGTAGATGGGACAATCAGCACGCAGCGCGAGCGCGATCGCATCCGAAGGCCGCGAATCCAGCACCATGCGCTCGCCTTCACTGTTGCGCATTTCAATTACTGCAAAAAACGTGTTGTCACGCAGACTTGTTACGACAACTCTTTCAACGCGAACACCGAGTTCCACGATCAAATTCCGCAGCAGGTCATGTGTCATCGGCCGCGGCGGCGCAATCTTCTCGATTTCTAAAGCGATGGCATTGGCCTCGTAGGCGCCGACCCAAATCGGGAGCATCGTCTCACTCTGAACGTCTTTCAGAATGATGATCGGAGTTCCGCTGTTCGGATCCATCATCAGTGCTCGGATCTTTACCTCGATTTCCATAAAAGCAGTACCCCTTACTCTACCGCTGAACGATTTACTAACGCTCCGTACAGGCTGTTTGTCTTGGCGGCGGTCACTGTGACGTTGACGATCTCGCCTTCAAGACTGCGATCTCCGGCAAAGTTAACGACCTTGTTGCACGTAGAGTGCCCTGAAAGATCGTGTTCAGAACGGGTGCTCTGTTTTTCCACGAGCACCTGCAAAGTTCGACCGACGTACGACCGGTAAATGCGCTCCTGGGTTTTGCGCTGCGCTTCTTCAAGCGCAAGAAATCGGGCGGTCTTCTCCTTCTCGGGCACTGTGTCCGTGAAGTTTGCGGCAGGCGTTCCTGCACGCTTCGAATACTTGAAAATGTAAATGCTGTCGTACTCGCACTGCCTGACGAGATCGAGTGTCTGGCAAAAGTCTTCGTCCGTTTCGCCCGGAAACCCGACGATGATGTCGCTCGTCAGTGCCAGACGGCGGCTGGAACTCTTGATGCGTTCGATGCGTTGCCAGTAATCGTTGCGTGTATGGCCGCGGCGCATTAGTTTGAGAATACGATCGCTGCCTGATTGCACGGGCAGATGAATCCAGTCACAAAGATTCGGGTTCTCGTCAATGGCCGTCACGATGTCAGGGTGAAAATCCCGCGGAAAGGACGTCGTAAACTTGATGCGCGGCATTCCGGTCGCGGCGACTGCGCGCAACAAGCGGCAAAACGGTGTCGCGCCTTTAAAGCCTTCAAGGCCATCATCGACGCGCGGCCGGTAGCTGTTCACGTTCTGACCGATGAG
This sequence comes from Acidobacteriota bacterium, assembly GCA_020199835.1. GTDB lineage: Bacteria > Acidobacteriota > Blastocatellia > Pyrinomonadales > Pyrinomonadaceae > PSRF01. The sequence goes on from JAIVJV010000001.1 coordinate 420,683, forward strand.
CTGGATTTCCTTGTAACCGAGTGCCTGAAGATTCTTTACTTCGGCGACGATCTCACTGGCCGGACGGCTGCGTTCGCGGCCTCGAGAGTAAGGCACGATGCAGAACGAACAAAACTTGTTGCAGCCTTCGATGATTGGAATGAACGCGACGTGCGGCGAGTGTCGTTCAGCAGGTGAAACGTCCCACGAATCAGTTTCGCCGCGTTCGTCAAGATCGAGCAGCTTGCGTTCGCCGCCTCGTGCACGTTCGATCAATAACGGAATGCGATCGGTGGCGCGAGTGCCGATCACCATATCGACTGAGGGCGCGTGATCGAAAACAGAAGCGCCTTCGAGTTGCGCCACGCAACCCATCACCCCGACCAGAACATCCTGCTTGCCCGAGCGTGCAGCACGCACTTCACCGATCCGCGTGTAGACTTTTCGTTCCGCCTTTTCGCGTACGGAGCAGGTATTGAGCAGGACCACGTCTGCTTCATCGACGGAGTCGCAGAGGTCGTAACCGGAGCTGCGCAAACCCGTGGCTGCGCGTTCCGTATCGGCAACGTTCATCTGGCAGCCAAAGGTCTCGATGTAAACTCGTGGCTTCATCGTTTCGAACCGTGTGGTAACGGCGGACAGTCTATCAGAAATCATTTGCCGAGATAAATCACGTTTCAAAATGGCAGTTGCTTGATTCTTCGATGCCGCGCTTGTAGTATCGCGAATGTTCGTAATCCCAGTAAACAGAAAGGCTCCTCATGTCCTTTAACAAAGTAATTATCGTGGGAAATCTCGGTCGCGATCCCGAGTTGCGCTACACGGCTCAAGGTACCCCAGTTTGTTCCTTCAGCGTGGCCACGAATGAAAAGCGCAAAGATAAAAACGGTGAAATGCAGGATCACACGACCTGGTTTCGCATCACGTTGTGGAACCGACAGGCAGAGACTGCCTCACAGTATCTGCAAAAAGGACGTCAGGTTTATATCGAGGGGCGTTTGCGTGTCGAAGAGTATGTCGATCGCGACGGCAAGCCGCGTCATTCGCTCGAAGTCCACGCGACTGACATGCAGTTCATCGGCGCGCGCGGCGGTGACGACATGCCGGTTGAACGAGCAGCATCGGCGAGTGCCGGACGTGGACCAGGAGCGGCATCCGAACCGGACTTGACTGACGACGATATTCCGTTTTAAGGAGCGGGCGTGGGAAAGGGTTGATCCGCAGTTCCCCAGCGTCCGAAGCGGCGCAATTTACTATACCGGCGAGCAAGTCGATCTTCCTGCGAACAACTGACTGCTTCAGCCAAACGCTCGCTCAACGCTGAGTCGAGCAAGCGAGCTGTTTGGTCGTAGTCGTTGTGTGCGCCACCATCTGGTTCGGGAATGATCTTGTCGACGATGCCTTCATCTAAAAGATGTTGCGCTGTTAGTCGCAGACCTTCAGCAGCACGATCCGCCTTTGAAGAATCTTTCCAGAGAATGGCCGCGCAACCTTCAGGACTGATCACCGAGTAGATCGAGTTCTCAAGCATCAACACTTGATCGCCGACGCCGATCGCGAGTGCGCCACCCGAACCACCTTCACCAATAACCGTCACGATGATCGGCACCTTAATCTTGGCCATCTCGCGCAGGTTGTAAGCGATGGCTTCGGCCTGCCCGCGTTCTTCCGCGTCGATACCGGGATACGCGCCGGGCGTATCGATGAAAGTAAAGATGGGCCGTCCAAACTTTTCACCAAGCATCATCACGCGCAGCGCCTTGCGATAGCCCTCGGGCTTGGGCATTCCGAAGTTACGGTAGCTGCGCTGCTTTGTGTCGCGTCCCTTTTGGTGGCCCACGATGGCGATCGGTAAACCGTGAAAGCGTGCAAAGCCCGCGACGATGGCGGGGTCGTCACCGAAGCGTTGATCGCCGTGCAGTTCAACGAAGTCTTCAAACAAGCGTTCGATGAGATCGAGTGTGTACGGACGATTCGCATGACGCGCCAACTGAACACGCTCGAAAGCGGTTCGTGTCTCGCCCGCGGGTTCGACCGGCTCAGCCTCGCCTTTTCCGTCTTTGCCTTTTGCCATTTTAGTTTTCGGTCATTATCGGACGCGGGTACCGTTCCCGCCTCCGTTGACGGTCGCAGTGCTCTCGACACTCACGACGCAACCCAACTTCTTCAACGCCTCTTCCAACTCGTTGCTTCGCTTAACACGCAGAGCTTGATTCGCTCTCACGCGCACGATCGTGCCGTTGTCGGTCAGCGCCTCGAGCGTCACGTCGCAGTCGCCCGGATTAGCGCTTAACACCCCCAGGATGTGGTCGCACAGCGTCGGGAAATCATCTCCCGGCGGCGTTCGCAAAACCAAAAACTCGTTCACCCGCGAAGCCGCGTCAATGCTTTGCACCTGGTCCACGATTATCGTCGGCGGATTATCTTCGCTCAATTCCAACCGGCCGATGATGACCACCGCTACTTCATTTTGCAACAGGGTCGAATGCTTGCGATACGTTTCCGGCCAGACCACGCACTTCGTCCCGCCAGCCTCATCCTCCAGTCGCAAGAGCGCAAACTTGTCGCCCTTCTTCGTCGTGCGCGTCTGTAGATCTGAAATGATTCCACCACATGTAACGCGGCTGCCGGTGTTCAGGTTTGGCAGCTCAACCGAGCCAACAGCTTTCACCTTCTGAAGCACTTCGAGATGGCGCTCGAGCGGGTGCCCCGAGATGTAAAACCCGAGCGCGGCCTTCTCGGCAGCGAGCATTTCGATTGACGTCCAGCCTTTAATCGTTGGCGAGATCTCGCAGGTAAAGTCGATCTCTTCGGGCACTGAGCCGAACAGTCCACTTTGACCGACAGCCCTCTCGCGCTTCGATCGCTGAGCACGCGACAGTGCCGCATCGATACAACTAAAGAGCGCCCCACGCCACTCGTGCACCGTGCGCCCATCCTTCAGCGAGTCGAACGCGCCGGCGCTAACCAGACTCTCAAACACACGCTTGTTCAGAGTAGATGACTCCACCCGCTCCGCAAAGTCAAAGAATGATCGAAACGGACCACTCTCGCGCGCTTCAGAAATCGCTTTAACAGTCGACTGGCCAAGGCCCTTAATCGCCGTGAGCCCATACCGGATAGCACCGCTTAACGGTGTGAACCCTGAATTGCTTTCGTTAACATCCGGCGGCAGTAAAGCAATCTTCTGAGCGCGCAGCTCCTTCGAGTACTTAAACACCTTCGCCGCATCCTGGGCTTCACTGGAAAGGACAGCGGCATAAAAATGTTCAGGGTAGTGGGCTTTCAGATACGCGGTCTGGAACGCCAGATAGGCATAAGCCACACTGTGACTGCGATTGAAACCGTAGTCAGAAAACTGGGCCATCAACGAGAAGATCTTCTCAGCCTTTTCACGCTTGATCCCGCGTTCCACCGCGCCGTTGATGAACTTCTCCTCGTGCACCGCCATCTCTTCGCGCTTCTTCTTGCCCATCGCGCGGCGCATTAAGTCGGCTTCGCTAAGTGTATAACCCGCAAGCTTCTGCGCAAGCTGCATGATCTGCTCTTGGTAGACGATGATGCCGTAGGTGTTGTTGAGAATCTCCTTCATCTCCGGCACTAGGTAGCGCACGGCTTTCTTCCCGTGGTGCCGCAGAATGAACTCGTCCACCATGCCGCCATCGAGCGGTCCGGGACGATAGAGCGCGTTGAGCGCCGCGAGATCTTCAAGCCCCTTCGGCTTCAGCTTTCGGCAGATCTCCTGCATGCCTGACGACTCAAACTGAAAGACCGCTTCCGTCCGTCCATCCGCGAATACTGCAAGTGCTTTATCGTCGTTAAGCGCTATATCAGACCACTTAATCTCCGAGCCAAGCAGCTGTTTAATGCTGATTAAGCAGTCATTTATAACAGTTAAAGCGGTAAGCGCTAAAAAATCCATCTTAAGCATGCCGGTCTTTTCAAGGTCCGACATGACGTACTGCGTGGTTAGCTCTTCCTTGCCTGAGACGGCGATTGGGATTAGTTCCTGGAGCGGTAACGGCGAAATGACTACGCCCGCGGCATGCACCGAAGAGTGTCGCGCGCAACCTTCAAGCCGCTGCGCGATCTCAAGTATCTCCTTAACCTGCGGGTTGGTTTCCATCTCCCGCTTGAGTTCAGGTACTTGTTCAAGTGCCTGACTGAGGCTGACATTCCGGCCACGCACCGGCGGCGGGATCATCTTCGCGATGCGTTCGACCTCGGCGTACGGTACTTCCAGCGCCCGGCCGACGTCCTTGATGGCCGCCTTCGACGCGAGAGTCCCGAAGGTGATGATCTGGCAGACGGAGTCGCGGCCGTAAAGGTCGGCGACGTGGTTGATGACGTCGCCCCGGCCGCGGACGCAGAAGTCGATGTCGATGTCCGGCAGAGAGACGCGCCCGGGATTAAGAAAGCGCTCGAAGAGCAGGTCATACTGAAGCGGGTCGACGTCAGTGATCTCGAGGCAGTAGGCGACCAGCGATCCGGCCGCTGAGCCACGGCCTGGACCGACGGGGATGGCGTGCTCCTTCGCGTAGCGCACAAAGTCCCAAACGATGAGAAAGTAACCCGGGAAACCCATCTGCTTGATCATCTGGATCTCGCTCGAGAGCCGGGTCTGATAATCATTCATGGGCTTGGTCAGTTCGCCGCGGGCGATCAGCGCATCCCAGACCTGCTGACGCCGGCGTTCAAAGCCTTGCCTCACGATCTTCTCAAAATAGTCGTCAACCGACAGGCCCTGATCCGATTCCGGAATGGGATACTGCGGCAGGTGGTTGATGTCCTTCGGCAGCTTGATGTCACACCGGTCGGCAATCTCTACGGTGCGTGTGAGCACCTCCGGAATCTCGTCGCCAAAGATGCGCCACATCTCTTCGGGTGAGCGCACGTAGAAATACGGGCTCGCATAACGTAGACGATTCGTATCGTTGACCGTCTTGCCCGAGCCGATGCAGAGCAACACATCGTGAGCGCGCGCATCGTCAAACATCAGGTAGTGCGCGTCGTTCGTCGCCACCAAAGGCACGCCGGTTCGTTTCGAGAGTTCGACCAGCGATTTACGGATACGATTCTGCGGTTCGAGACCGTGCTCCTGGATTTCGAGAAAGTAGTTCCCTTTCCCGAGAATCTCTTCAAACTCGATGGCCGCCTTCGCCGCTTCGTCACACTTCTCCTGGGCCAGCATCGCCGAGGGCACACCGGACATGCACGCCGAGAGCGCGATCAAACCTTTGCTGTGTTCCGCCAGGAGTTCTTTGTCGATACGCGGTTTGTAATAGAAGCCTTCCGTGTACGCTTTCGACGTCAGCCGCACGAGATTCTGATAGCCCTCGTAATTCTGGGCCAGAAGGATCAGGTGGAAGTTTGCTTTCTCACCGGGCGCGCTTGCGGCTTTGTCTTTGCGATTGCCGCGCGTGATGTAAGTCTCGCAACCGATGATCGGTTTCACGCCATTGTTCTTCATGGCGTTGTAGAAAGAGATCGCGCCATACATGTTGCCGTGGTCCGTCATGGCACATGCGGGCATCCCTAGTTCTGCGACACGATTTGACAGCGGCTTGATCTGAATAGCGCCGTCAAGAAGACTGTAATCAGTATGAAGGTGGAGGTGTACGAATTGACGATCCGGCATTATTTGTTTGTTCGCTGGTTAAATTATTCCCACTCTATTGTTGATGGTGGTTTGGAACTGATGTCATAAACGACCCTGTTGACACCGCGTATTTCTGAAACTATCCGGGCGCCGACGCGCGCGAGCAGATCGTGTGGCAAACGCGCCCAGTCGGCAGTCATGCCGTCCACACTCGTCACGGCGCGGATCGCAACCACTCGCTCGTACGTTCGCTCGTCGCCCATCACGCCGACCGTTGAAACGGGCAGCAGCACGGGAAACGCCTGCCACACTGAGTGGTACAACTCCGCGAGCCGCAACTCCTCGTCGAGAATGCGATCCGCAGCCTGCACGAGCTTGATCTTTTCTTCAGTTACGTCGCCGATAATACGAACGGCTAATCCCGGTCCCGGAAACGGATGGCGGCCGAGGATCTCTTCCGGCACGCCGAGTTCCCTGCCAATCAGCCGCACCTCGTCTTTGAACAACTCGCGCAGCGGCTCGATCAATTTCAGTTTCATCTTCTCCGGCAAGCCGCCGACGTTGTGATGACTCTTAATCACCGCCGATGGACCACGCACGGAAACGGACTCAATCACGTCCGGATACAACGTTCCCTGCACGAGATAGCCCACGTCGCCCAACCGCTGCGCTTCTTCTTCGAAAACGTCGATGAAGACTTTGCCGATCTGCTTGCGCTTCTGCTCGGGATCAGTGATGCCGCGCAACGCCTCAAGAAACTGGTTTCCAGCGCGGACGCCCGAGATATTCAATTTCATCGACTGGCGTAAGAGGCTCAAGGTCGATTCAAACTCACCTTCGCGCAATAGACCATTGTCAACGAAGATACACGTCTGCCGCTCGCCAACCGCGCGATGAACGAGCGCTGCCGCGACTGTCGAATCAACGCCACCAGACAAACCGGACACAGCACGTCCATCTTCACCCAACCGCGCACGAATCTTGGAGACCTGTTCTTCAATCACCGCCTCCGGCGACCAATCACCGCGACAACCACAAACAGAAAACAGAAAATTGCGCAGAACGTGCGCGCCAAGCGGTGTGTGCGCGACTTCCGGATGAAACTGCACGCCGTAGATCCCGCGCGATTCGTCTTCGATCGCATTCAACGCGTCGTCAGTCAGCGCGGTGACATGAAAACCCGGCGGCACTTCCGTCACGTGATCGCCGTGACTCATCCACACGTCCATCTCTTCCGGCAACCCGCGAAACAGTCGGCTCGTTGCATCCAAAACCTTCAGTCGTGCGTAGCCAAATTCGCGATTCGGCGACGCGGCCACGGCGCCGCCGAGTTCGCGTGCGAATACCTGGAAGCCGTAACAAATTCCGAGGGTCGGGCAATCGACTGATTGGAGCAGCTCAGGCTGCGGCTTGGGCGCCGTCGCATCGTAAACAGACGACGGTCCGCCGGAAAAGATCAATCCTTTCGGCGATCTCGCGCGTATTGTCTCGATTGGAGTATTAAACGGCCGGATCTCGCAGTAAACACCTGCTTCTCTGACGCGACGGGCTATGAGCTGTGTGTACTGTGATCCGAAGTCAAGTATTATTACGGTTTCATGCTGCGGAGTGTGATTCATTGATCGTTATGAAGCTGCGGATTATACAACTACTGTGTGTTGTGAGTCTCGTTTGCGCGAGTGTTTTTAGCGCGAACAAAATTGATAAAAACGATAACGGGCCGTTATTGTCTCAGCCACTCACCGTGCGCTGGCGTTATGAATCAAACGTCACGCTCAATCTCACGCCTGCTTTCGATAAAGAACGCATCTATTTGCCGCTTGCCGGCGGAACTCTCGTCGCTTTGAAAGCCCGCGACGGTGAGTTGTTCTGGCGTTCGGAAATCGGCGGCGAACTTTCCGCTTCACCAGTGGCCGACGAATCAGCGATCTACGTTGCGTCGGAAACAATCGCGCCCAGTGGCGACGCACGCGGCTCTTCGGGCGCGCTGCGCGCGCTCGGACGCGAAGGCGGTGTAACACAATGGCTGACTCCGCTCGTCAAACCTCTGCGCGGCGCACTCACAGTCAGCGACAAAAAACTCTTCGCCGGCGGCAGCGACGGACGCGCGTACGCTTTTGAAAAGCAAACGGGCGGAGTGTTGTGGTCGATTCCCTTTTCTTCCCCGTTCAACGGCCAACCGGTTCTGAACGCCGGGCGTGTTTATTTCGGCAGCGAGGACGGAACGCTGCTGGCGCTTGAAGAAGCGACCGGCCGCGTGCTCTGGCGCTATCGAACCAAAGGCGCGGTGCGGGGACCAGTCGCCGTCGCCGATGACACGGTGTTTTTCGGCTCAGGCGACGGTTATATTTACGCGATTAGCACTGACAAGGGACGTTTGAAGTGGCGCAAACGAACAGGCGCGGGTGTTGAAGCAGTAACGCTTGCCGGCGACGCAGTACTCGCGGCTTCGTTAGATAACTTCGCTTATCTCCTGAACTTCAAAGGCACCATGCTCTGGAAGAAACAGTTGCCCGGACGCATCTCGGCGCAACCACTGACGGTTCAGGAAACAGCGCTGTTCACACCGCTATCGAGCTCGGCTGCGGTCGTATTGGGTTTGCGGGATGGAAAGCAGGTCAACACGCTGCCGACTGGTGAGGAGTTAACGAGTTCAGCGTCGCCTATTATGGTTGACGAAGCGGTGATCGTTACCACGGAACATGGTTTGTTAGCTTTCGGCCGTCCGCCAGTGTCGTCCATAAAAACGAGGCCCGCGCCTTAACTGCCTGGCAACGTTGCGGTCCATCAGGACCGGCGCCCGACGGGGTTTGGTTCGATCTTCCCTTCCGCTGCTTCATTGCGCCGCCAAAACACACTGGCGACGCGCGCGATCACCGCGTGCAGAACATAACTCACCACGAGCGCGAGCAGCACGTACCGCGAGTAAAGAAAGATCAGCATGCCGATCGAAAGCGCGAGAATGATCGTGCGCATACTCCGAACTTTCGTGCCGACTGTTTTGAAACTTGAAAACCGCAGCGTACTCACCATCGCCACGCTCAATAGTCCAACCAGCACCATCAACAGACCGGAGTAAATGCGCGCGCGTTCGGGTCCGAAGTAAATAAGCGGCAACGGTGAGAAGTGCACGAGAGCCGCGATAAAACCGCCGGCCACGGGAATCGGCATGCCAACGAAATGTTTCTTATCGACCTTTGGTGTGCCTTCGGCAAGGATTCGCGGACGCGACGCCTGCACGTTGTAACGCGCAAGACGAAACGCACCGCATATCAGGAACATGAACGAAAGAAACCACGCGAGCCGGTGAAGATCGCTGCCTTCAGTCAAACTCGCTCCATAGCCCCACGTGTAAGCCAGCACCGCCGGCGCGAGGCCAAACGTCACGACGTCGGCGATCGAATCGAGTTGAATACCGATCTCAGTTGTAGTTTTGGTTAACCGCGCGATGCGGCCGTCGAGCATGTCAAATACACACGCCCAACCGATCGCAACTGCCGCATTGTTGAAATGCGCCGCGGCCAAAAGCATGTCGGGGTTTGCGCTGCCGAGTATCTGAAATCCACGCAACGACGCCATCACGGCGAAAAATCCCATGCCGATGTTGGCGGCAGTGAAGAGTGACGGTATTAAGTAAAGACCTTTTTTCAACCCGCGCCGGGGAGGATTCGGGCGTTCTTGCTCATCGTTAGCCATCTCAGGAGATCCTCCCAATCACGGTGATGCCTCCGCGCACGCGGTCGCCTTCGGCAACCGTTACTTTCACGTTTGCGGGAAGCAGCACGTCGGTACGAGAACTGAACTTGATCATGCCAAAACGTTCGCCCAGGTTCACTCGATCACCCTTCCCTTTCCAGCAAACAATGCGCCGAGCGAGGATGCCCGCGATCTGTTTGCAGACGACGGTGATCTTTTCACCCTGGATCGTGAGTGCATTCTGCTCGTTTACTAAACTCGCTTTCTCATTCGTTGCGATGAGGAATTTTCCGGGCGAGTAAACAACGTCAACGATCTTGCCCTGTATCGGTGAGCGATTGATGTGCACGTCGAGAGGCGACAAAAAGATGCTGATCAACGTCGGCGCGCCTGTTTCGGCAGTGACTGAGTCGATTCGCGTAACGCGCCCGTCCGCGGGTGAAACAACTACGTCCGGATCGTCCGGCGAAACGCGCTGCGGATCGCGAAAGAAATACGCCATGAACAGCGTGACGACAAAAAACAGCAGACCGATGTACCAAAAGCCGAGGATAGTCGCAACGACGCTCAGCACGAGCGGCACGACGATATAAGGAATGCTTTCGCGAACTATACTCAAAACGTTTTCTATTGCTGATATGCGAAAGGGACGCGGTGCCACGTCCCCTTCAAAACTTTATACGTAGAAACTGCGACGGCAGCTTCAGTGACTCAAGCTCTGCGATTTCTGGTATTGCAACATCATTGAATACATCTGGTCCTTGAGCGCGAGTTTCTTCTTCTTCAGAGTAATCTCCTCCAGTTGTTCTTCGTCGCTCGGATAATTAAGAGCTGATAATTCGCTGAGACGTTCTTCGTACTTATGATGTTCTCGGGCTAACTCTCGAAATTCAGGATCACGGTTTATCAACTCTTCTTTCAAACTATCCGTGGTTGCGATGTCCATTTTCGTGCATTTCTCCTTTCAATCATACGGATGGAGCGGGCAGGATGGTTGGCGGAGGCAACTGAGTCTGGGACCTCCATTGAATTATCTCGCACGTGAAAAATGTTAGCCCAACAACCTAACCAACGCAAGCGGGTAATTCACCCGTCTGTAACACTAGCTTGAGCGCAGATCCAGACTCATAACGACCGCGTCTTCGCGCGGGTCTGTATAGTAGTTTGGACGCGTCGCAATCGCCCTAAAGCCACACTTCTTATAAAGTGCCTGTGCCGTTGAGTTTCCACTGCGAACCTCGAGAAAAGCCGCTGTAGCGCCTCTTCTGCGCGCTTCGTCAAGCACCCGGCCCAGCAGCATGGCACCGTAACCACGACGGCGATACTGGTCTCTAACGGCAACGTTGTTGATGTGCAATTCTCCGGCTGTTTCGCGGGCCACGATATAACCCACGATGTGGTGGGGCGCATTGCCTCCCACATGCACCGGCTTTGCCACCAGCAACAGATCTCGATTACCGCCCTGCAGTTCCGCGTAATAGGCTGCCCAGCCCCAACGACTTAGCCCGGACGCTTCCTCGATCTCCACCACCTCCAACAGATCGTGCTCGGTCATGCGCACGATCGAGACATCGCTTTGTTCGGCGGGACTCCTGGTTTTAGCGGTACTCATGAAACTTTTAACTCGGCATCCGAAGGCCGAACGTAGATGGCCTGAAGAGCATCTGGCCCGACCAACTGATCTTGCCTGAACTTCCCAAGCGCAAGGGCCGCAACGTGCTGCGCCAAATTCTCCGGCAAAGCAGCGATACGCCAATCTTTACCGGCAGCGGCGCTCTCGATCAACTCGCGTTGTGCGATCGCTCCTTCTCCACACCATAACAGCCGTTCAAGCGAGTTGTATTTCTCAATCATCTTCCGCGGCGCAATGTGCGCAGCGTCGTCTGACGCCGTGACCGCGCCGTCGTTTGAAACCGCAAACAGTTGTGCATATACCTCGCCACGTCCGGCAGGAAGTAAGGCGACGGTCGCGTCCGAGACTCCGCCGCTGAGAGCCACCGCCTGGAGTGTCGGTATTGCAGCACACGAACGGCCGAGCGTTGCCGCGAGGGCTTTGACGGTGGCGATGCCGATTCGCAAGCCGGTGAAACTTCCGGGTCCAGCCGCGACGGCATACAGATCAACGTCAGCAACCTGGACGCGCGTTTGCTCTAAGAGCCGGTCGAGATCGGCAAGCAGCGTGTTGGAATGTGAAACTGCCGCGTCGCCTTTCAGGCTACCGATGATCTGCGCGCCACGCGCGGTCGCGATGCTGCCCGCAAGCGTGGCGGTCTCAACGGCAAGAATCAATGGTTCAGTTGACATCGACTCTATAACTTCTCCAGCGCAAACTCGTCGAGCCACATCGCGCCAAAGATCGGGCACGGCGATGACGCGCAATTCTCTCGCTTTAAACTAACGACAATGGCTTCCGCGGTCGGCGCCGTCGTGAACTCAACGTTCAACTGCTGCCACAACTCGGTAGACTGCGGAAACGTCTCAGACGTAGCGAGTATCTGCTCGTTCGTCGCATCTATCAGTACGATCCGGGGCGGTCCGCCGGTTACAAGATCTTTTGTCTTCAACGCAAAACTCAGCCGGTAACGTTGCCCCGGCGACACCACGATAGTTTGCGACAACAAAGCTGCATTTACGTCCCAATCGCCGTTGAAACTGACTTGCAGGCTCCGTTCACCACTGAACTTCTCCGCGACATCGACTGCCGGCTTTGCGCCGGATTGCTCGCGCGAAACCACCCAGCGAAAATATTCGTTACCAAACGCCAACGGCTCTTCGAATCCGCCGTTAACTACTCCCTCGCTTTTCGCACTTCCCTGCGCGAGTGCAAATGCTTCGGTGAACCGTCGCGACCGCGCGAGCAACTGTACGAGTTCGTTTTTATTCTCTTCGGAAAGCCGTGCGTTGAGCAAACGTACCTGCTCGGAAACGTCCCCGCCTTTGCCCTTCGTCGCCAGAAAACGTGCGAATGCAAGCCGTTCCGCGTCATTGTCGATCTGTAAGAGATTGTCGGTGGCAGAAGCAACGCCGCCCGTTATTCCCCAAGCCAGGTCGATGACGTTCGGAAAAAATTTTGGATTACTCCGCGCGGCTGCGCGCAGATCGGTGAACGCCTCGTCATGACGTCCCATGCGCAACAGCAGATTCCCTCGCTGCCAGCGCGTCTCTCCGTAGTGCGGCGCACAACGCACCGCTTGATCGAACGCCGCGAGCGCAGCTTCAGTCTCGCCCAACTCTTCCCGCGTCGCGCCGAGTTCGAGCCACAATGTCGCCTGTTGACTACGCAGACTCGTTGCGGTTTCGAGCGACACCTTCGCCTCCGCGGGCCGGTGCAAACGATTCAGCACTGTGGCCCGCGCGCGATGCGCCTCTGCGTCAGAGGGCGTTAGTTGGATTGCTTGATCGGCTGCGGCAAGTGAGTTGGCGCCGATCGCATAGCGAGAAAGCAGGCGGGAGAAACCGGTTCGCGCGGCCGACTGCATGAGCAGCAGACACACGCCAACCGCAAGCAGAGCGAGAACGACTCTGACGACACGTGTGTGGCTCAAATTTCACCGGGAGATGTCAGTTGAAAGAGTTACGGAGCCGAAGGACTCGGATTGCCATTGTCGTCCGGGAAAAACAGTGGTGTTAATCCCGCTGCCGTGCCCGCCGCAACGATCGCGACAGTCGCCGGCCAACCCAGACCAAACAGACCGCCCGCGCTCGCGACGGTAGCTCCCGCAGTGGAACCAGTCGTCGCACCCGCGCCACTCGCAACGCCTGGGCCAACCGTCGGAGCGGCTGCGCCTTGCTGGTAACACATCTCGAGCACACCACCCGCGGCCGGATCGGTTTTGCCTGCTGAGCCTTTGTCGGTGGTGATCTCACCGGTCGTGTTTTGCCGCGCCGTCAGGACAACGCAACCATAAGCCACGTCCGCTTTAAGATTGCCCTGCTCGAAAGTCAGAACCAGTTTGGTGTTTGGCGAGATGTCTACGGAGCCGAGTGAACCAATATTAACTGTCGCCGATTGATCGGCGCCGGTTTCCATCGTTGCGCCGCTTAGTAGCGAAGCGCCGGTGCTCGCACTCTGGCCGTTAAGCGTGATGGGTCGATTATTTCTCGTCACCAGGCGCGCGACGATCTGTTGCACCGTCGTCACTGGTTTGGTGTTAGTGAATCCGGCTTTCGCAAAACCGATCTGTAAAACTGAGAAGAGTAGTAACGCAGCAATTGCTACTGAAGCTTTACGTCGCATTATATTCATCGAGTATCCCTTCTGCTGGGCCAGTCTACTGTTGCCCTCGGTTAAGGTCAACGACTTTTTCCGAATCGATCTGGGCCGTGACCATCATTATTAACGTGAGGAACACGACTGCATTGCTCATCAAGTGCAGTCCGAAATCGAGCAGGCTGTGAACCGCGACGCCGGCAATTCCCAGGAACGCGCCGAGGCGCGCCGCGCGAACGAAGCCGGTGTTAGACCACAGATTTTTTTGGATTGCGCGAATGACGCTCATGAGGAACCAAACGCCGATTGAAAAACCGATCAGACCGCCGCTCGCGAGTAGCTCGAGGTAATCGTTGTGCGCTTCCTGCGGAACGAGCACGCCGGACGCGTCGTGGTGCGCAGTGATGCCGATCCAGTAAGCGCCGAGTCCGATGCCGAATAGCGGATGTGCCGCAAAGAGTTTTAGCGTCGCGCGCCAGATGTCGTATCGGCTCGCGCCCTCGTTCGCTGCCGCGGCGTTGAGAGTCAAATCGCTTACGGCGGCTACCAGGAACACTCCGGCGAGCAGCACCGCAGCGAAAGCGATTCGTGGCGCTGATCCTTTCATCAATAGCAATGCAGCAACGACCACTTGGGCCAGCATCGCCAGGATGCCGCCACGTGAGCTTGAGAGCGCAAGTCCGACAGAGACCGGCAACAGCAACGCCAGGTAGATCAGTCTGTGGCGGGGGCGTTCGAAGAAAATCAGTCCGATGCCGAGGCCGAACGCCATCTCCATCAGGTAGGCGAAGTGGTTTTTGTTGATGAACTGCGCGAACCCCTGGTTTGGTTTCAGCAGGGGCAGGAGAAAGCCGGTGTCGTGCTGGGTTGTTTGGCGGAGTATGCCGAAGATTGCGGTCGTAATCGCGATTCCGATCACGACAAAAACAAGGATGCGGATGCGGTTTTCAGTGGCGGCGTAGCGGTAAAGCAGCGCGAGAAACACACTAAGCGCTAGCAACTGAAGCGCAAAAAATTGTGTTTGAAAAGGATCCGCGGAAATTTTCGTCTGCAAGAACGCGAACAGCGTGAGCGCCAATAGCGGGAGTACCGGGGACGTTAGATTTAAGCAAATCGGATTTTCAATTATTCTTATAATGAAGATCCCCAACACCGCACAAATAAAGACCGCCTTCCACCAGGGCTCAACCGTCCCGTAAGGGATCGCCGTAATCACAACCACACACAACAACGCTCCGAAAATAATCTTGCTAAACAACAACTAACCCTTCGCCGCCATGTGCATCACCATCGCAGGCGCGGCTTCCGGCACCTCATGCACCGCGAAGATCCGCGCCGCCGCTTCCGTAAACTCGCGCCGGAAAAGATCACTCAAATAGTTCGTATCGACCAGCAACGCCTCACCATCCAAACTGTGATAAAAATTCAACCAACCCCACTCCACTCCATCCTTCACTAACGGCAATCGAAACGACCACTCAGCACGCGACCGGAAACGCTCGTCAGGCTCGCTTCCCTCTTTGGACCACGACCAGAACACACGCCCGTTACGCAGCTCCAACTCCTGTTTCGGATGGCGTCGCAGACTCGCCTGGTAAGCACGCTCGTTGATCTCCGCGCGACCTGCCTGCCCAACCTGCGCATTTGCAAACGTAAACTCGCCGAAGTCGAGCATGTGCCGGAGCGCTTCAAACATCTCGTGCAAGTCGGACGCTTTCGATAGCGCGAGCGCTGTGCGCCGCACGCGAATGTTGTTCGCGACGCGCAAACGCCGATCTCCCACGGTGCGTTTCACGCCCGCGCGAATTTCCTCGACCTCGTGATAACGCAGGTGGCCCACCGCGATGATCACAGCCACCGAGATCACAAACAGCATGAAACCCGTAAGCTTCGATCCGGTCGCTGGAAACATCAGCGCCACGAGTCCAAACGCAGCGCACACGCCATAGAGCACGAGCGCTACGCGCCGTTGCGACCAGCCGCGCGCGAGCAACATGTGATGAATGTGTTCGTTGTCGCCTTCAAATACGGGTTTGCCGCTGACAAAGCGGCGAGCCATCGCCATCGCCGTATCCACTACCGGAAAACCGAACGCGAGAATCGGCACGAAGATCGCGACGGCCGTCGATGCTTTTTGAGTTCCCAACACGGACATCGCGGCGAGCAAAAAACCGATGAACAGCGCGCCAGAGTCGCCCAGAAAGATCGAAGCGGGATTAAAGTTGTAACGCAGAAAACCCGCTATCGCGCCGCACAGCACGAGCGCGATGACGATCATCAACGGCCGTTCCTGCGAAATTGAAACACCCAGAATCACGAGTGACGAAAACAACGCGGCGCCTGATGCGAGTCCGTCAAGACCATCGATGAGATTGAACGCATTTGTGATTCCGACTAACCAGACGATCGTGAACAGAAACGAGATCAGCGGCGGCAGTTCTACCGGACCAAACAGCGGGATCGAGAGCGCGTCGATGCGTCCGCCGAGCGCGTAAAAGACGGTCGCGATCATTCCGACTCCGGCAAATTTAACGATCGCATTTGTGCCGCGCAGGTCGTCGTAAGCGCCCAGCATCAACACGAGCGTTGCCGGTACGAAAATCATGAGGAACTCTGAGCGGAGGCCGCTCAGAGTTTGCGTTAGCAGGTTATCCAGAAGCGGCAAGACGGAGAGCGCAGTCAAACACGAGAAATAGAGCGCGAGTCCACCGAGCCGTGGAATCGCAAGACGGTGCAAACGCCGTGCGTCCGCTGGTACGTCGAGTATTTTGTAGCGCTGGCAGAGCCGCCTAATGAGCGGCGTGGTAATCAGTGAGGCGATCGTCGCTATCAGGAAGAGAGCGAAATAGGTTTTCAACTGTATTTCCTCCGATTGCGCTAACCAATTGAGCCAACACGACCTGCTTTGAAAAAATCTGCTTTGCACGAATCTGCTTTAAATTTTCACCCCTTGGTTCTCTCGCTTTCGCCAACTCTTCGCTTAGTGCAACAACACTCGCAACAACCCCATCAGCATCTCCGTGCCGATGCAGGAAAACCCTCCCACCGTTTTGCGTCGCGATATCAGTAACGTGACTGGACTCTGGCCCAACGTAGAGCACAGGCGCGCCCACAGTCATGATGTTGTAAATCTTGCTCGGATGAACGATCCCCACAAACTGATCGCCCATCACTACGACATGCAGATCAGCCGCCGACAACGAGTGTGACAACTCATTCAACGGTTGATACGGCAAACACTTCACGTTGCTCAGCTCGTGCCTGATCGCAAACTGCTTCACTTTCGCATGCTCACTGCCGCCCCCAACAAAACAAAACGCAACGTCCTCGCGCGTCTTCAGTTTGAGCGCCGCATCAAGCAGCGTATCCAGGGGATGACACGGACTGTGATTACCCGCGTACATCACGACAAACCGATCCGTTAACTCATGCTCGCGGCGAAATGCTTCCCTGCCCTCGAACGAAAACTTCACCGCGTCGTCAATCGACCCGGGCGGAATGATCGCAACTCGCTCCGGCGCGGCTCCCTTCGCGATCACACGCTCTCGCATAAAACGGTCCAGCACGATTGTTCGCTCAGCGTGTTTCAAGCTGTAACGCAACATCCGTTGCAGCACCCGCGCGGCGATCGACTGAGCGTTCAACCACCCGGCCGCAATCGCCTCATCCGGATTCAGGTCCATGACCCAGAAACAAAACTTCCCGCCCTTCAATCTCACAAACAGCGCGCCGAGAAACGAGATCAACGGTGGCGACGTCAACGCCACAACCACATCGAAGCGCCGCATCACCAACAAACGCAGCGCGCACACGATCATGAAACTCGCGAAGTTGAGCGCACGCTGCCAGCGGCTGCCCTTCCCGGACGACAAAGACGGTATGCGAATGATGCGTATGTTTCGCCACGATTCGCGGCGTGGAAAACGCGCCTGTGGATCGTCGTAACCGCGATTACTCGCGATTACGGTTACGTCATGACCGCGCGCAGAGAGCTCCGCGGCGAGGTCTGTGAGGTGTTGGGCTGTGGCAACCACATCGGGGTAAAAGCATTGGTTCAGGAGCAGGAACTTCAAACCTGTGGTTCGTTCAATCGCTTGCGAAAGTCGTCAACGGTCTTCACTAATCCTTCACGCAAAGGAATCGTCGGATTCCAAAGCAACAAGTTCTGCGCGCGCGTAATGTCGGGTCGCCTTTGCCGCGGATCGTCGGCCGGCAGCGGCAAGTATTCGAAACCCGAGTTCTTGCCGCAGATCGCCATCACCTCTTCCGCGAGCTGCTTGATCGTGAACTCTCCCGGATTCCCGAGATTCACAGGCTCGTGCAACTCGTCCGTATTCATCAACCGCATCAATCCCTCGATCAGATCGGAGACGTAACAGAACGAACGCGTCTGCTCGCCTTCGCCATACAGCGTCAACGGCTCGCCACGCAACGCCTGCACGATAAAATTTGAAACCACGCGGCCATCGTCCTCCAGCATCCGTGGTCCATACGTGTTAAAGATGCGCGCGATACGAATATCGACGTTGTTCTGGCGGTGATAGTCAGTCATCAACGTCTCGGCCAGACGCTTGCCTTCGTCGTAACACGAACGCAAACCGATGGGATTGACGTTGCCCCAGTAATCCTCAGTCTGCGGATGGACCAGTGGATCGCCGTAGACTTCCGACGTCGAAGCCTGCAGGATGCGCGCGCGGACGCGTTTCGCAAGACCGAGCATGTTGATCGCGCCCATCACGCTCGTCTTCACTGTCTTTACCGGATTGTATTGATAGTGAACCGGCGACGCGGGACAGGCGAGATTGTAGATCTGGTCCACCTCGAGCAGGATCGGCTCCGTGACGTCGTGTCGCAGCAATTCAAAACGCGGGTTATCAAGCAGGTGAAAGATGTTTTCGCGCCGGCCGGTGAAGAAGTTATCCAAACACAGCACTTCATTTCCCTCACCCAGCAAGCGCTCACAAAGATGCGAGCCGATAAAACCCGCGCCTCCCGTGACCAGGATCCTCATCGCGACCTCCGCACCGCATAATTACCGAGATAAAGCGCGTCCATTCTTGTTTTTAGAAAACAGTCAATCGCTTGCTCCGGCGTGCAGACCACCGGCTCGTTTTCGTTGAACGAGGTGTTCAATATCACAGGCACGCCCGTCAGCTCGGCAAAATCTGAAATCAACTGATAGTAACGTTGATTCAGTTTACGCGAAACCGTTTGTAATCGTCCCGAGCCATCGACGTGCGTGACCGCGGGAATTTCTGAACGGCGCTCGGGCTTGATTTGGTAGACCATCAACATCGTCGGCGCGGGATGAGTCTGTTCGAAGTATTCGCCGACGCGTTCTTCGAGAATCGACGGCGCAAACGGTCTGAACGGTTCGCGTTTTTTGATGCGCTGGTTGAGAATGTCTTTCATCTCAGCACGGCGTGGATCGACAACGATTGATCGGTTGCCAAGCGCGCGTGGGCCAAACTCCATCCGCCCCTGAAACCAGCCGACTACCAGGCCATCCGCAATATCCCGCGCTGCGCGTTTCGTCACATCCTGGTCGTTGAAAGTCTCGAACTCCAATCCGCTCTGATTTAAGGCGGCTACAAGGTGGTCGTCTGTAAAATTTGGACCAGTGTACGCGCCGGTGATCACCTCCTCCCTTGGTTCTCTCAACACCTGGTTGTAAAGGTAATAGCAAACCCCTAGGGCCGTGCCACTGTCGCCGGCAGCGGGTTGGATGAATAGCCGGCGAAACGGAGTGTTCAATAAAATCTTTCCATTCATCACCGAGTTGTACGCAACGCCACCGGCGAGACCGAGGTCCGTTGTCTTCGTTTGTTCGTGCAAATGGTTCAGTACGTGAAACGCGATCTCCTCCAGACGCAACTGCAAACTCGCCGCAATGTCGCGTTCGCGTTCTGTTAACGGCGCTCCCGGTTCACGCGCCGGCCCAAACGCACGCACAAACTCATCGGAGAAGATCCGGCCGATCACAGGCGAGCCCTGGTCCCACGTCATCTCGACTCCTTCCGCATGATGCCGAAAGTAGTCGAGCTGCAAACGAAACTGGCCGCGCTCTTCAGTACGGATAATCTCGCGAAACTGGTTGATGAATCGCGGCTCACCGTACGGCGCCAGCCCCATCACTTTGCCTTCGTCGCCGTAATGCGGAAAGCCGAGAAACTGCGTCGTCGCCGTGTAAACAATGCCCGTTGAATGCGGATACTCGACCTGTCCCAGCACCTCGATCGCGTTCCCTTCACCGTGGGCCCACATCGTGGAGATGAAATCCCCGAACCCGTCGATCGATAACAACGCTGCGCGCTCGAAAGGCGAAACGAAGAAGCAGCTCGCGAGGTGCGCGAGATGATGTTCGACGTTGTGAAACTGCGCACGCAAATTTCGTTTCGAAACGCCAAAGGCGCGTGCGAGATCGTCTTTCACGTCTCGCACTTTCGCAGCGTTCGCGAGACGATCCTTCGCCTGACGAAACACGCCGAGACGCGACGCTGCGTACAGAATCTTTTTGTGCAGGTGCGCCGAAGGATCGCGGGAAACGCCGATATGGTCCACCTCTTCGAGTCGCACGCCGGCCGCTTCGAGGCAGTAACGGATCGCCTGTTCGGGAAAACCCGCACAGTGCTTGATGCGATTGAAGCGCTCTTCCTCGGCGGCGGCGATCAGTCGGCCGTCTTTGATGATTGCCGCCGCAGCATCGCCGTGATACGCGTTGATTCCGAGAATGTACATCGTGCGTCGATCAGGTAAAGCGAGAGCATCAATTCCGCCAGCGAACGTTGAAAGGCATAATAAAAACCTGGCCAGCCGTCGAAGATTCCACCGCGAACGATGAGGCAGTAGAACAGCATCGCCGCCGGCAGAATGATGGACCAGAGTCGAAGTCTATCTATCAACCGCAACGTTTTAGGTTCGGCCGCGAGTAGTTTCTGCGCTTCGAGCTCGGCGTAGCGCGTTTGGGAATGCAGCCACCGGCTCAGTGGCTTGCGATCGTCGTGCAGCAACCGTGTGCGCAAGTTTGCGACCGGTCCATCGATCACGACGCGCTGCGTGTGTCCGTCCTGAACGTACGACGCAGCTTCGAGTCGATACAGCACGGTCACCGGCGGATAGATACCGCTGTTTAGTTCTTTGCCGTTGATGCAGTAGATAAAGTTTGCGCGGTAACCCGCGGTCGCAGCATCTAGATCGAGGGATTTGAGTTCGCCGACAACGTCGTTGGTCAGGACGTAATCAGCGTCGAGCGCGAGGACCCACGGAGTCTTGATACCGGCTTCGCGCAAGCCAAACTCCCATTGATTGCGATGACCGTCAAAGGCGCGTTGGATGACGCGCACGTGTGCGAATGAGGAAGCGATTTCGACCGTTTCATCGTTGCTGAAGCTATCGACCACGACGATCTCGCGCGCCCAGGCGAGGCGTTCCAGCGTGCGGCCGATGTTGGCCGCTTCGTTATAGGTGAGAATCAGAGGAGTGATTTGCTCGAGCATTCAATTTCTCGATAAAGATTTACTAAATTCAGGGCCGCCTTTTCCCACGAATAACGCTTCGCAAACTCGTAAGCCGCTCCTCCTCTTGTGGTCAGATCCGCCTCATTGTTCAACACTCCGTCTAATCCGCGGCCCAGTTCCTCTCGCTCTATAACCCACCCCGCATTTGCCGCTTCGATCTCCTGCGCGAGATTCACCTGCGGCGTCACCAGCACGGGAACTCTGTGCGCCATCGCTTCGAGGGCTGACAAACCAAAGTTCTCCTGATACGACGGCAACGCAAACAGCGACGCGTTACGCAACAGCTCTTCTTTCCGCTCGCCTTCGACCCAACCCGTAAAAACGATCCGTTCCGAACCGCACGCTTTCTGTTTTAGGAACTGGACGTAATCCGATGGACCATCACCGGCAATCACTAGCCGCCACGAATCCGGCTTGCGAGCTTTAACTGCATCGATCAGAGCCTCCAGGCCTTTCTTGGGGTGCAATCGCGAGAGACTGAGTACAAATGGATTCTGCGGATTTTGAATTCGCGGAAATCCGTTTACCTCGACACCCAGCGCGATCACGCGCCCGTGATTCAATCCGAGGTACTTTTCCGTCGCCTCTTTTTCCGCGGCCGCCGTGTAATGAACCGCAGCCGAACGCTCGAGCATTTTTCTGCCCGACACAAACCAGAAAAGTTTCTTCCGCACGGGCTTCTGTTTCATGCTCCACGGATCGAGCGTGCCTAACGGCCGCACGACATACGGCACACCCGCGTCGCGACACGCCGCGGCCGCAGCAACAGACGCATGATTGAACACGGCATGAATATGGACCAGATCGAACTCTCGAACGTGCGCTGCCAACCACGCTGCGAACGGCCGCGAGTATTTGAATGACTCGCCGAACTGCACCGGAAAAAACCTGGCCGCCACGCCCTTGTACTCGCCCTCAGAATCCAATTGTTTTCGTGAAAATCCGTGGTCTGTAGTCGCAAACACCACATCAATCCCCTGCTCGGACAGCGCACGGCACATCGGCACGATCGCTGTCGCCGGCCCACCCGATCGCTCCGACACTGACGGAATCACGTGCAGCACTCGCATCACAACGCAACTCGATTAATCGCGCACCACCGCGCGAGCACAAACAACGACCACGGCCGCGACCAACCCACCGCACGCGGCGTCTGCAAAAATCGTCGCCACAACTCCCGTACCTCATGCGGCTCCAACCCCACCTCGCGCACGCTTGCATCTTCAAGCACCGCTGAGATCTCGCCACGCATCCGTTCCTGCATCCACTTCTCAAACGGCAAGGTGAATCCCATCTTTCGTCGCGCCAAAAACTCTCGGGGCAACAGATCAGCGATCGCATCAGCGAGCAGCGGCTTCGGGACGCCGTTTTGACGGTGGCCCAACTTCCATTCACCCGGCAGCGACAACGCATAGTCAACGAGCTTCACGTCCACAAACGGCACACGCACCTCGAGCGAGTGCGCCATACTCATCGCATCCGTGTCACGCAACAACGTGTTCGCCATGTAGCCCTGGAGCTCCAGCCGCGACACCGCGTTCACCACGTCGGTATTGCCGTTTCCATTTGTTTTGTTCTGTGGGGAAACAGCCGTGGCAAAGAGCCGTCTGGTGATCTGGTAAACCTCCTCCACAGATCCATCACTCGCCGCAAGCTCCCAAAACTTTTCTCTTCGCACTGACCCGTTCAACACATGCTTCCCAACTCCCGCCGCCGCCCGCAACACACGCCGCGGCATGTTCGGCAGAGCCGCAAACTTCAACGCCCGCCGAAAACTCGGATACCCGGCAAACAACTCATCACCACCAAGCCCCGATAACGCCACCGTCACGCCCGCGTTCTTCACCGCTTTCGACACCACGTACGTGTTAATCCCATCCATCGTGGGCTGATCGAACGCCGCAAGCGCTTCGGACAACATGTCAATCAACTGCTGCTCGCTCAAACGAATCTCGCTATGCTCGGTTTGAAACCTCTGCGCTACCGCGCGCGCGTGCCGTTCCTCGCTCAGTTCCGCTTCGTCGAATACAACGCTGAACGTCTTCGGGCGTTGTTCGCTGATCTCGCTCATCAGCGCCACCAGCGCGCTCGAATCCATGCCTCCTGAAAGAAACACGCCGAGCGGCACGTCGCTCACGAGATGCAATCTCACTGACTCTTCCAACTCCGCGCGCAACTGCGCGACAGCGTCGTTTCTGTTTGCGGGACGCGCAACCGGCTGTTCGTTTGCAAACTTCTCGATCGTGCAGTTCAGGTTCTCGTTGTCGTTTGCGGTTACTCGCAGGTAATGACCCGGCAGCAACTGTTGCACGCCTTCGACGATCGTGTGCGGCGCGGCAACGGAGCCACAGGCGAGATATGAATCGAGACCGGCGCGACTGAGTTTGCGCGGTATGGCTCCGGTAGTGAGCAACGCGCGCAGTTCGGAAGCAAAAATGAGCCGCCGATCTGACAGATAGTAATAGAGTGGTTTGATACCGAAGCGATCGCGCGCGAGTATCAGCTCGCGTTTTTTGTGGTCCCAGATCGCGAGGGCGAACATGCCACGAAGTTTGGCGAACACATCTGTTCCCCACTCGCTGTAAGCGTGGAGGACTACTTCCGTGTCCGAGCGGGATCGGGGATTTACGCGGATCGTTTCGGATAGGTCCTTGTAGTTGTAGGTTTCGCCGTTGTAGGTGATGCAGTTTCCGGTTTGCGGATCGAACATTGGCTGATGACCGGCGGCTGACGTATCGATGATCGCAAGACGCGTGTTCCCCAGACCAACATGACCGTTCTCACAATCCATGGTCCAAAGACCGTCATCGTCAGGGCCGCGGTGTTTCTGCGCCGCGTTCATGCGCGCCACCAACTCGCGATCGATCACATCCGTCGCGAAAATGCCCGAGATGCTACACATTCACTGCTTCACGCGCGTACTTCACAAACCGCTCCACCCCGTGCGCCAGCGTGTGGTCACTCAAACTTTCTTTCGCTCGTTCACCCATTTGGGCCAAGTCTGCCCGCGGCAGCCGCGCAGCCTCGCGCATCGCGCCCAAAATCGCGTCTTCATCCCCCGCCGGAATCAACCACCCGTTCTCGCGCGTGCGAACAAACTCCAGCCCCGCGCCCATCCGATCCGTCGCCATCACCGGCAGCCCGGACGCCAATCCTTCCGGCACCACCAAGCCCCAACCGTCGTAACGCGAAGGCACACACAACACGTCAGCCGATGCGTACAACTCCGGCAACGCATTCCAATCCTTAAACCCAACAAACTCCACACGCTGACGCACAGGCCCAAGTATCCGCGCAACCGTTCCCGTCAGCTTCCCTTCGCCCGCGATCTTCAACTTCACATCCGCGCCTTCGCGCACGAGACGCACAAACGCGCGCGCCAGCAGGTCCACGCCTTTCCGTTCTATTATCGATCCGGCAAACAGGAACACTCTCTCTGTCGAATTGTTCCGTGAAATCTGTGGTCCAAAACGCTCGAGGTCGGAAAAGTACGGCAAGTTGAAATACGATCTCCCAATCCCAAACTCTCGTCGATAACCATCAACCGCGAACTCACCGATGCCCCAGATCGGAACCGCCGACGCGTGCAACTTCGACAGTTTCCACTTGCGCAACAGCCGCCCCGCCCACGCAGGTTGTCGCAACCCGGGCCGCTCGCCCCAAAAACACCATGGCCCACCGTGCGCCGCGCGTTGCTGGATCAACTCTTCAGCATGCCCGTGCCGGTAATAATTGAACACCACGAGATCCGCGCTCCGCATCGCGTCCCGAGCGCGTTGCAATACGCCGTTAGCACTATCAAGGCCGATCGCGTCGTGTCGGATCGTTTGCGCATTCCAGCGCCGCTCGGGATCCCGCCGTCGCAAATAACCAACCTGCAACTCGCACGGATGACGCGACTCGATGTCGTTGAAGAACTCAACCTGATAAGGCGACGGCGAATCTGTCAGAACAAAGACTCTCATGCGGTGCGTCGCAGTTTAATAAACAACTGCGAAATCCCAACCCACGCCAACACGACGTAGCTCACGAGTATCAACTCGAGAATCGAACGCATCCCCGAGAACAACGCCATCACGATGATGCTGTAGGTCACAAGCGCGCCTTGCGTCGCGCTGCGACTGAGCAGCCCGCGCGCAAACGACGCCACGCGGCCATAAAACCAACCGCCCAACGCAATCCCGATGAACCCCAGGGACATGTAAAGCTCGCCGATCACCGAATACGAGTACGACACGCCTTCCACACCCAACGCCGCCGGCAAATCAAATCCCGGATCGACCGGTTTCTCGGGCCAGAAAACACGCGGAACGGGCCGCACCAGCACGTAGACCAGGTACTTGTGATACACAAATCCGTACGACTGCGGAATCAGTTGAATGATCTGACAGAGGCGATAGAAATTATCGTCGACGCGCAAGTGCTGCTCTTCAAAGACTTGTCGTTTCTCCATGCGGCTGACGGTTGCATCACCCTTGCCTACCAACACACCCAAACCGACATTCCGGTATTCGAGCATCACCTGCAAAGCCAGCAACAGCACGAACACTGAAAGCATCGTCGCGATCAGATGCTTCACGCGCAACTGCCGCTGGTCCAGGATCCACAACACCAACGCCATGCCTGCCACCACGCCAATGACTCTCCGGCTGCCGCTCTGCGCGAGAAACAGCGTCATCACGATCGACAGCGCGATGCAGATAAGTGTGCGCGCGTTTCGCAGACCAACACGTCTGCCGATTACGACGGTGAGAATCGGCAGCAGGTAACCGAAGTATTGCAAGTGGTCCAAAAACGCGTCCCAACCACCAAGCTGTCCGCGTCCCCACGGCGCGGCCCAACGTTCCTGGCCCACGTAATAAGCCATCTCAAACACGTTGAAGTTGCACGGAACCGCAAAGTTCAACATGCCGAGGAAAAAGCACGCGAGCGCGAGCGCAAAGTAAGTGTTTAGTGAAAACTCCTGCGACACCGAGCGGATCAACACGTCAGGCGTGGTCCAGGGCCGGCGCACCGAGCCCACCCACACCATCACGACAAACAGTCCGATCGCGAGAAACGCCTGCCGGATCTGGTCGGCCGTGATGTGGTCCAGCGAATACACGCCTTGCAACAAATCGAGCAGCAACCAGTAGATCGGCGCGAGCGTGAGCAACGATTCGCCGCGAAGCAGTGTCTTCGGATGGCGGACAGCGGCCGTGAACGGCGCGAGAGCAAGTCCGATTGCCATCACGAGTGCCGGATAGAACAGCGCACCCGGCTCAGTGGATGCGTCAGGAACCAGAACTATCGCCAACGCGGTCGCCATGCTGGTGCTTAGAATCGCCAGCAGAGTCGTTCGCATGGTCAGACGCGGCGCGGTCGCGATTACCAGTGGCGGACAGTTCCAGGTGAGTGACTGCATCACAAGTGCGACAACGACAAAGCGAGTGATTCCAAAGTGAACTCTTCGCTGACTTTTGACTCCTGCGACATTGCGGCGAGGCGTTCAGGCGAACAAAGCAGTTCGCGAAGTGTCGCGGCGATCGACTCGCCCGAGACTTCGTCGAGGATCAGACCGTTGCGGCCGTGTTGGACCACGGCGCCGCAAAAACGAGAAGCGATCACCGGCAGCTTCCACGATTGTGCTTCCAGTTGCGTCAGGCCAAAGCCGTCTGAAAGTGTCGGGAGAATGAAAACGTCAGCCTGGCGATAGAACTCGTCAACTCTTGAACGGGGCACAGCACCGAACCACCTAACCTTCGCGTCATGTTTTAAGTCGGCGGAGATCTGCTTTGGCCCAACGAACCAGAACTCAACGTGTTCGTTAGCAAGTAGCTGTGCCGCGTCGAGCAACTGCGCGGCGCCTTTACGCACGTTGATCTGGCCCAGAAACAGGACTCGCAAAGGACGCGCTGCGCTGAAGGTTGACGGATAGGTGCGCTGGAAGACTACGGCGTCCCTGGGTGGCGCCATAGCAAGGGGAATTTTGCGGACCTTGGTCGCCGGCACACCCTCTTTCAGCAACGCGTCCCGTGACCATTCGGAATTTACAATTATTTCATCCGCTAACTCACATTCCGCGCGCCATCGTCGCCAGTAATTCTTCGGCGCCCGTTCCGAGCTCCCGATCCGTTGCTCTTCCGCAGGGCCGGGATCGATCTGGCCCAAGACCGTCCGCCAGCCACGCCCGCGCGCGAATTTGAAGATCCGTTCGGCAGCATAGCTGTACGCGAACACAGTCACCTGCTGGTGATCCGTGTTCCCGTTGCGTCCCGCGAGGTGCGTCAAGACTTGATCCTGAAACCACTCATTTCGCTTACCGATCAAATCCCAGCCGTTCAGCCCCTTCGCTTGTGCCTTCAACTCGAACGCGACCGCGGCAGCATTCGTCGCACTCACACGCGCATCCGCAAGATCCGGATGAAAACGCCCCCTGAGCTTGATGCGCCAGTTCGGCAACGTACCTGGACGAACCCAGAGATCGGTGATCAATTCGCGAAGTAGTCCACGCGTCTGCAACGCCCGCGGCACCGCATAGTGTTCTCTCGCACCGAGCTGACAGCACAACCATTGCGCGTTTTGTTGCTTCACGAAGTTTCAGGTAACGGCGCGCGGCGTAACGCGAGATACGATTTCACATCGTGAAACGCGAGCGGCAAACGATACTGCCGGTGCGCCCGCAAATGCGCCGGGATCATCTTGACGCCCGTCCAGATTCCGCGCCGCCGCCCGTGTCTTAACAACCACGCGACGCGATTGACGCATTGCCCAAATCCAACAACCCACAAGGACACCGGATAACGCAGATATGCGAGCAACGCGACATTCGCGATGCTGCCGGCGGTGACGCGTGGATCGCCATGGCGCTGCAAATCCGTGTCGTGAAAAACACGCAGCCACGAGCTCGTCAAGATCCGCCCGCCGTGCGCGTGCAGTCGCAGCGCGAGATCAACTTCTTCCATACCGTAAGCCACCGGCAACGGCACGTATCCGCCGGCTTCGAGAAACGCGCTGCGCCGAAAGACGCACGCACCGCCGCAGAAGTCGGCGGTCCACTCGGCCTTGTGTTGGTCGAGCGCAATCGTTTCACCGCGATGGTAAAGCGTCGCGCAGATCACGGAAGCATTTGGCTGTTTCGCAAACAGTTGCCGCGCGCGCGCGAAATAATCGGAATCGATCGGATACGAATCGTCGTCAAAACTCGCGACAAGATCGTTCGAGACCGCGTCGAGCAATTTGTTCCTACCGCCGCCTGGTCCCACACATTCATGACTCAACAGCACGCGCGTATCCGGAAACGCAGCGCGAATTGCGAGGACGCATTCGACGCGATTGTCATCGACGTGCACCAGGATCTCGTCAGGCGCGGGAGCGCAACTCTGAATCACCTTCAGCGTCGCGAGCGTCTGCTCGATTCGTTCGTAAGCGGTGACGATGGCTGAAATCCCGCTAGCCATGAGTGGTGGCGGCTAGTTCACGACACAGGCGCGTCTGCAAAATTTCCGCGAGCGCACGTGCGCCGTCGGCGTTGGGATGAAAACCGTCGCGATAAAACAACTCGTCGTGCCGGCCTTTTTCTGCGAGCTGCGTGGCCCAATCGAAAAACTCTGCCCCTTCGCTCGCGGCGCCCTCGCGCAGTCTTGCGTTCACGGTCTTGAAGTATTCCGGCGAACCGGGGAAACGATCTTCACTCACGGGCAACAGTCCAAGCACGACCACGCGCGTGCCCAACTCACGCAGCGACTTCAACAACGACGCGTGGTGCGCGCTCAAGAGATCCACGTCCATCAGCGGCTGTCCGTCACGCTCCCTGAGCAGCTTCAAACGCGCTCTCTGCTTCAACGCGTCAACGCTTGTTTGCTTCGCCTTGCGCCACCACGTTGTGCTGAAATAACAGCGCGGATCCGTTGCAGCGTAGTCGCGCCACGACGCGGGCGCCCACCACGGCCACGCGCCATCGCTCAACGCAGCCGGGCGAATGATGCTTTCGAGACTGCCGCGAAAAACAACGACGAGTTCCGGCTCGAGCGTGGCGATCAAAGGCAGCCAGGCAAAATCTGAATCGATCGTCTGCCCTTCACACGCAAGATTCCAGAGCCAAAGCTGAGAGCCGCCTTTCTGTTCACCGTCAACGTTCATAAACCCCGCCACGTTGAAATCGATCTGCCGAAACGCATCCCGGTTAATTTGTCTCAACCGAAACTCATGCACGCCGCCATTGTTCGTTGCGCGTAGTTGCTTCGTGAGTTCCGAAACGTGACTGACTCGCTGTGAACCGACGCCTTCGGTAAGACTGTCGCCAAGGAAAACCCAGTTGCGCGCTCGACAAGACATCGGTTTAACGAGCGATAGGAATCAGCAGCCGTCCAAACGCGCGCAGACGGCCGGTCAGCGGCGCTACGAAACCGCGGAAGTTCAACCGCCGCACGCAACCGAGAAACTGGCTTGTCGTTTCGACCGTGAAGTAAAGCAGCACGAGGCCGAACGAACGCGCCAGACTCAATCCCAGCGTGCGCCGCAGGATAAAGAAACGGTTGAACAGATCGTCTTCCGCGGCCACGAGCATCGTCACTCGGCCGGAAGGGGCGTGATGATGGGCCATGCGCGCGGCGGGACAGAACATGATGGTTCCGAGGCGCCCCAGTTTCAGGCCGAGATCGACGTCTTCGTTGATCGTGCAGCGGTGGAGAAAGAAATCCGAGAAGCCGCCGGCGGCAATGAAGGCTGAGCGGCGCACGAGGCTGTTGCCGGAGCCGAGCCACTCGATTGCGCACGGTTCGTGCGGGACGGGGTTGTAACCGAAGCGCAGCAGTGGCCCAACCACGCGTCCCTGCCAGGCGCCGGGGTTTAGTTTCAGGATGTGACGCAGGTACAGTCGCCAGAGGCGCGTGGGAGCAGGCCAGGATTGGTTGTTGAAGTCTGCTGTTACGGCTACGACTTTCTCGTCCGACTCCAACAACTCGATCATGCGAGCTACACACTCAGGTTCGAGTACGACGTCGTCGTCGAGAAATAACAGAAGATCGCCATGCGCGAGATTGATTGCGGCGGTGCGCTGTCGTACCGCGTTAGGGGGGTGAACCGCAACGCGGTTCACATTTAAAGCAATTTGCTTTTCAAAATTTGCTAAAAATTTGTCCACCCGCTCGTCAACGCTAGCGTCCGCTACGATTACTTCGTCTACCAGCCTTGTTTGCGCAGCGAGCGATTCAAGCAGCGCTCGCAGCGACTCCGGCCGGCCGATGGTTGGTACGATGGCGCTAATCAAGTCCGATAGAACCAAAAGCTCGAACAGCCACTCCCAGCGTCTGCTGAAGCGGACAGCCGCTTCACCGCCTGTCCGTGATCCAGCGCGAGCCAATAGTTCGACAGCGCAACCTCAAACTCACGATTGAAAGCCAGAAACGCCTCCAACAAATATTGCTCATTCAACGCCAGCCGGCGTTTCAACAACCACTCCGCCGGATAATCGTGCGGGAAAAAGATGTCGTGCACGTGCACCCACACACCGCGTTTGAGACTCGGCAGGATCTCGAGAAACTCGTAGCACACATCGCTGCCAAACTTCACCGTGTGACTCGAGTCGATAAAAAGGATGTCGTTTGCCCTTAACGACGAGAAGAAACTCACGTCGATCTCCTCGACGCGTTTCGTAATCAGCTCGACTCCCAAACTCGAACCGTTCAAACGCTCCGGAAACGGTTCGATACACGTGAGCCGGCCACTCTGATTCGCAGCGAGTGCTTTGCCGGCAATACGCGTCGAATAACCGCCGCCAATCTCGATGATCCGCCGCGGCTTCAATTGACGAATCAGCGAATAATAGACAACCGCGTCAAGGCCGCCGAAGTAATCGTTCTGAACCTCGCTCTCCGGCAGTTCACCCGCATAAGACTCCAGCTCATGCAGCAGTCGCAGTTGTTCGTCCCAGCGAAAGTCTATGACAGGAAGCGGGCGCCGGCGCTGAAGCTGTTCAGCCGTGATCGTGCGGAAGTCGGGAAGTGGTTCGTAGTAATGAATCGGACGAATGTGATAACCCCAACGATCCGAAAGCTCGGGCCGCTCGTGGACCAGGAACAACGCGTGTCGCGCCGCGCGGACAGGCACGCTCCTGAACAAACCCAACACCGTTTTGTTCAGCAACGACTTCAACTCAAACTGAGCGTGCGGTGAAAAACCTGGCGCACCTTTTCGTAGGCGAAGTATTCGCGTCCAACTTCAATCGCTCCTTTCCCTAACTCAAACCGCAGTGTCGGATCCTTCGCAAGCCGGACGATCGCTGCCGCCAGATCGGATTTCAAATCCGTGGTCACGACCTCTCCCACACCCACGTTCGAACGCGCCCAGCGCGCCGCCGAACAATACGGTGGTCCATAGATCACCAACGGCAACCCAATCGCCGTGCAATCCGCGAGCTTGCTCGGAAACGCGAGTTCCATGTTCGTCCGGTCAACCGGATCAAACGACATCGGTACATACAGCGCATCAGCCTCGTCACGCAGCCGCTGCATCAACTCACCCGCACTCAAAAGCCCACACACAACCGTTTGCGGACGATCGAGCCCAACCTCTCGCGCCGCCTCACGCGTCAATGGTCCATAAATCAAAAGCCGCCCGCCAACAGGCTCCAACGCCTCCTGCAACGTGCGCAACGCCTGAATGTAACCGTTGGAATTGATACTGCCCGCAAACGCGATCGTGAACGGCCCCTCATTCCGTCCAAGACGCGACGGTGGTTCATCAAAATCACCACAATTCACCGCACGCATCGGATAGATCACTTCCGCGGGCGCGCCATAACGGGCTTCGTAAGCGGCGCACATCGCCGGCGACACACAAATGCGCGAACGCGCCACCCGATAAATACTCGCGAAGCGCGCATCGATCCACTCCCGAAAACCCGCTCGCACGTTCACCACACGGGGCCAGTCGTCATGGACCATCAAGTGCAACGGCACGTTTCGCTGCGCCGCCACATCTGCCGCCGCCAACCAGCCAAAGCCATGCGCGACAGTCAACACACCCTCACACGCAAATCCATTCAACAACGCTGAAATCCGCGGCCCTCGTCGGTTCGCCGCGCGTGAAAACCACGCCACCGCCTGCGAATGAAAGCGTGTGTTTAGCCAGCGCTGTTTGCCGATCGGGTGCGAAAGATACTTGATGTTTGGTAAACGTCTCGCGGGTGCGGACGGCGCCGCCGTTTCGATCACGGTTAAATGGTCCACCGGGTAATCGCCTAACAGCCGGTGCAACAAGGCCGAGCCGTGGTAGGACGCCTCTACCGGAACATCACCGACATAAAGCAAACGCGGCAACATGACGAACTAGACCCGTTAAACTCTCCTCATCGCGCGTAACACAGCTGAGCCGTGGCAAGGTGCTCTATGGATCATCGCGGACAGACAGCACCCGAACATGACTGCTACAACCGGTACACCTGCTTCATCCAGTCAGCCGTCAGCTTCATCCCGTCCGCGAGGCTGTAGGAGTTTTTGTGACCGAGGTCGCGCCGGGACTTCGACGTGTCCACGCGCTTTAGCTTGGTCGTCAGTATCTCCGAGTCCTGGTAATGGACCAGGCGCGGATCCGCGCCCGTGACGTGGAGCACCACGTTCGACAATTCTTCAATCGTGTGCAGGTCAGTGCCGCCGACGTTATAGGTCTCGCTGGCGCGAAAGTTCTCGCTAATGTTAGCCACGGTTCGCACGGTGTCTGCGAGATAAGTCGAAGTGCGCGAGTGACCGCGAAACACGGTCCACGGCAAATTGTGCAGCGCGCAGTAAAGAAAACGGCAGTTCACCGAACGATACGGACTGTAGTGTTCGCCTGGTCCGTAAGTATTGAACAACCGGACGACTACGCTTTCCGTTCCGTATTGCAAGGCCGAGTTGCGGATCTGCATCTCGTTCACCCACTTCGTCATCGCGTAGTCGTTCAACTGCTTGATCTCGTATTCGTCCATCACGCTTTCGACCATCAGCTCGGGCCAGTCGCCATAGACTTCTGAAGACGAAAAGTGGATCAGGCGAAACTTGAGACGTTCCTGCAAACGGATGACGTTCTTGGTGCCGACGGCATTCGTGCGCCAGAGTGTTTCGTAGAAGTCCTCGCCGTTCCAGCGGCCAAACTCCGCGGCGCAGTGATAGACATAATCGAATGGGCCACAGCGTTCGAAGACGCGTTCCAATTGGCGAAACTCGCCCACGTCGCAACGTGCGTAGAGCGGCGCTTCAACGTCGGTGCGCAGGCTGAAACCGATCTCGTCGGGTTGGTGGTGAAGATCGCAGGAGACGACGTGGTGGTTGCGTGAGCGGAGCTCTTTGATGAGGCCCGCGCCGACTGTTCCTAAACCACCGGTGACGAGTATTCGCATTA
Source organism: Acidobacteriota bacterium (assembly GCA_020199835.1). Lineage (GTDB taxonomy): Bacteria > Acidobacteriota > Blastocatellia > Pyrinomonadales > Pyrinomonadaceae > PSRF01. The sequence continues at coordinate 454,044 of JAIVJV010000001.1, forward strand.
TTGGCGGAGGACGCGCAGCCAGCCGTCGATATCGTCGGGGTCGAGTCGGGTGCAGTTCGCTTTTAAGCGCTGGTTCAGCTGCCTGAGATCCGTTTGTCTTTCATTTTTAAGATTAAAGACCAAACCGGTTTCCGGATTGTAGGCGTTAAAAATAAATCTGTGGACAAAACCGGCCGCGGCGCGCTGGTAGTCCTCGAACTCGTAATCGTGAATAAGGGTCCACGGATTTTGCGGACGAAGAGCGGAAACGGCTTTGATAGTTGCAGCGCGTTGTTCGCTGGTAGCGGAGTCGTCAACAAAGATCAAATCGAAGTAGTCGAGATCTAAAGTTGAGAGGGCTTCGGCAATGGGACCGCCGGTGAACACAATCGTGCAACGCGAGTCCTCTACACCTAAGCGCATGGTTTTGGCCCAAAGAGGATCGTTCTCGAGTGAGCGCAATTCTTTGAGGTGCGGAAAAGCGGAACGATTGAGGAACGTTTTGGTGCTGTAGTTTCCACAACCTAATTCGAGAACGCGCTCAACCTTGCTCATACCTGCCACGCCGATAAGCACGGGAACGTGTGTCGCGTAATCGTTACGCGCTCTTGGCGGCAGCGGATACAACACGGATTTTATTTTGCGCCAACCGCGCGTCGTTAGTTGCTGCACGTTTTTGCTTTCGCGCCGTTACATGAGCCGTTGAACGCGTGGGCGCGCAAGCCGATGTTGCCAAACCAGCTATCGAGTTTGCGCCCGCCGTACACCTGTGTCTCCGCAACCTCAAACCGGTACGCGTGCGGAACGATCTCCACCAGCCCGCGCGACATGTCTTTCAGATGAATCTCGAGTTGATAGGCGCCCGGCAACAACGGCAGCGACTCAACCGCGAATCCCAACTCGCACGTTTCGCCCGCACGCAACGGCGCCGCATTCGCGAAATCTTTAAAATCCAGACCAGTAAGACGTCGCGAATCAGGTGTCAGAATCGAAACGTACATACCCGGATCGCCGACGTCGGTTTTCGCGACAAACCTGACCTTCACTTGTGCCGCGTCGAAGGTTTTTATAATTGGACTTTTATCCGCAAGAATCTCCACCTTCTTGACCGTAAAACTGGTCGTCTCAACAGTATCGAACACTTCCGAACTCACCTGGGCCAAGTACCCGTCAACCGTCTCGTCAATCGCGCCGTGCGCCACCACTCGACCGCGATCGAGCACCAACGCCTCCCTGCAAACACTCCGCACCGCGGCCATGTTATGACTCACGAACAAGATCGTCCGCCCATCCTTCCCGATCTCATTAATCTTCGCGAAGCACTTCTTCTGAAACTGCGCATCGCCCACCGCCAACACTTCATCAACCAACAACACTTCAGTTTCCAAATGCGCCGCAACACCAAACGCAAGCCGCACGTACATGCCGCTCGAATAACGCTTCACCGGCGTGTCGATAAACTTCTCGACTTCCGCAAATGCGACGATCTCGTCAAACTTGCGTTTAATCTCCGACTTGCGCATGCCGAGAATCGCACCGTTGAGATAAATGTTTTCGCGACCCGTGAGTTCCGGATGAAAACCCGTGCCGACTTCGAGCAACGAGCCGACGCGGCCGTTGATTTCCGCTGAGCCGCGCGTGGGTTTGGTGATGCGCGAGAGAATTTTCAGCAGCGTGCTCTTCCCTGCTCCGTTGTGGCCGATGATGCCGACGACTTCGCCGCGCTTGATCTCGAGGGAAACATCGGCGAGCGCCCAAAGATGTACGTGGTTTTTAGCCACCGATTTAGCGGGTCGAAACGGAGAGGCGAGCTTCGCGGACAGGACGTCGCGCACGGTCTTGTAAGACTCATGCACGCCGAGGCGATAGCGCTTTCCCAGCTCCTCGCAGCGAATGGCGGTCTCAGGCATAGACGCTAGACAACGTCGGCAAACTGCTGCTCCATCCTTCGGAAGTAATAAAGGCCACCAACCAGCAGCGTTGCCACCACGCTAACCGAAACCCACACGAGCGCACTCGGCGACTCAGGCTTACCGAGTAACGACCAGCGAAATCCTTCAACCACTCCGACCATCGGATTCAGCCCGTAAAGCACCCGCCACTGCGCCGGAATGATCGAACTCGGATACGCAACCGGTGTTGCAAACAACCAGAATTGGACCAGGAAGTTGATCGTGTAACGCACATCGCGATACTGCACGTTCAACGCCGACAACCACAGTCCCACCGCGAGCGCCGTCATCACCGCGAGCAACACAAACGCCGGCAACGCGAGGATCTGCCACCCGGGAACGAGTCCGTAAAGCGCAAGCATCCCGAGCAGGATCACAAACGCGATCCCGAAGTCGACAATGCCGCCGAGCACTGCCGACATCGGAACCACGAGTCGCGGAAAGTAAACTTTGGTGATCAGGTTTTGATTGCCGACGAGACTGTTGCTCGACTCCGTTAAAGCGTGCGCGAACAGTTGCCACGGCAAGAGCGCGCAAAACGTAAACACCGGGTACGGCACACCGTCGGAAGGCACACCCACGAGCCGGCCGAAGAACACGCTGAACACCAGCATCATGAACAGCGGTTGAATCACGGCCCACGCCGCGCCGAGCGCCGTTTGTTTGTAACGCACCTTCAAATCACGCCAGGTGAGGAAATAGAGCAGCTCGCGATAGTCCCACAGCTCGCGCAGCTCTATTGTGGGCCAGGCCGTCGCGGGCGAGATCTTAATCTGTGTTATCTGTGTTGTCAGGCTTCCTTCTGGTAATACTTCTGCCCGTAATAACTCTGGTAGTAATAGTAGTCGTGCGATTGCAGGTTCACGTTATTCAACACGACCCCAAACACCTTCGCGCCGACGTCGTTCAGCAACTGCTTCGAACGTCGCACGATGTGTCGCGAACTCCGGCCGCCATGGACCACCAGCAACACGCCATCAACCATCGACGCAATCAAAACACCGTCAGTAAACGAACTGATCGGCGGCGAGTCGATCACGACGTGCGTGTAACGCGCCTGAAGCGTCAGCATCAATCGTCGCATCTGATCGGAGCCGAGCAGTTCGGCGGGATTTGGCGGAATCGGACCGGACGTCAAAACGTTCAATCCCGTCGCTTCGTCTCTCCTGACGAACTCAAGCATCTCGCTCTCGTCAGTCTCGCTGGAAAGAATCGAACTCAACCCCTCGGTTCCATGCAGGTCGAATATCGACTGCAACCGCGGGCGGCGCATGTCGGCGTCGATGATGACAACGCTCGCGCCTGTTTGCGCCAGACTGATCGCCGTGTTCACCGCTGTCGTCGTCTTGCCTTCTCCCGGCAGACTCGACGTCACCAGCAACGACTTCGGCGCGCGGCCCGCAGTCGAGAGCAACACCGACGTGCGCAGATGCCGATACGCTTCGGCGAGCGGCGAACGGCCATCGACGTTCATCAGTAATTCAGACTGTTCGCTGTGGTTGTTTCCGTTCTGCCTTTGCAACGCCGTCAGCCCTGAGAGCACAGGCCGCCGCCCCGCCCCGCCAACGGCGGGAATCACTGCGAGCGCGGGCAGATGCAAGAGGCGTTGGACTTCTTCCGTCGAGTGAACCGTGTCGTCGAGATACTCGAGGAACAACGCGAGTCCGAGACCAAAACCTATCGAGAGGAAGAACGCCACGATGATCGTGCGCGTGCGATTTGGACCAACCGGATTATCCGGCGTCAGCGCGTAATCAACGATCGAGATGTTGTTCGGCTTGCCGGCGAGGACCACGTCGTTCTCTTTCGCGCCCTGCAACAAGCCGTTGAGCAAAGTCTTATTGGTCTCGATCTCCTGCTGGATGATGCGGTAGTTGATCGCCGCTTCGTTCTGGTTGAGAGTCTGCGCGCGTTGTTGTTCGAACGCTTTGCGCAACGACTGCTCGCGCTCGAGCGCTTGTTGATAACGCGTGTTGAGATTCGTCAACAGCGTCGCCGTCTTGCGCCCGCGCATATCTTTCAACTGCCGGTCTAACTCGGCGAGTTGCTGATCGACCTCTTTCACTTCCGGCGCTTCTTCGGTCGCTTCAACCATCAACAGCGCGCGTTTCTGACGCAGATCGATCAACTTCCCTTCGATTTCACCCGCCTGTTTCGCATCCGCGTCGGCCAACGCGGTCGCAGCGCCAGGCGCATTCGCCGCGTTGTATGCAGCCTCGGCGGCTTTACGTTCGCTTTCGGCCTCCAGCAACTGGCGATTTAGTCCGGCGAGACGCTCGACTACCGTGTTCTGGTTCGGATCGAGCGAGATGATCTGATTGTTCTTCGCGTAATTAACGAGCCGCTCTTCAGCGGTGCGAATCTGTTGCTGCAGCTCCGCGATTCGCTTCTGCAAAAACGCGCCGGTGGTGCTGTTCGTTTCAGTGCGCTTTTCGAGATTCGTGAAAACGTAAGTCTCGGCGATCGCGTTCACGACCTTCGACGTCACGAGGGGATCGGTGTGGCTGTACTTGATGTCGATCAAACGCGTCTCTTTGTAATAACCCGCGCGCGTCTCTTTCACCGGCTCGACCTTCAGGCCGCCGAGCATCGTGTTGACGTACGGGGCGAGCCGCTTCGCTTCGTTCAGATCTTCACGCGCAGTGGCCTGCGCGACCGTCGTTGTGAGGGGTAATTGATCGGGAACCTTGGAATCAGCGTCCTGCGGTTTACCGCCGAGTCCGACCATGCGACGCAACGTTTGCCACGTTGATGGACGTTGCGCCGGATTGCCTTTGAAGAAGTCGGGATTGTGTTCGAGATCGAGCGTGCGTACGACGCGGCGCATCAGACCCGGGCTCACGAGAATCTGGAGCTGCGTGTTGAAGTAGATCGGATCGTCTGTTGGACCCCAAAGCGGGCGCGGATTGTTAACGACGCCGCCAGTGTCTTCGAGATCGACCTGCACGCGCGCCTGCGCTTCGTAGAGATCGGGTTTGCGAGCCACGTAAACGATCGCCAGCATCGTGATCAACGCAACCACGCCGAGCACCAGCCACAGACGCTTGCGGATCGCGCGCCAGTAATCCAACAAGTGCACTTCGTTGTCAGCGTTGGGATCGACGCCGTAGTTGTACGACTGCGGCGGCTCAACGCGTTCAAGAGCAGCAGCAGGCTCTTGTCTCGAATCTTTCTTGACAAGCTCTCGTGTGGGTTTCATCTGGGTCTTTCTGTGGGCTGGGAGCTATGGTTTAGGCTTAGGGAACAACTCTGACGGGCAACTGTCCGACTCCGGGAACAACACCTTGAATCAAGCTGCGCAAAAAACTCTTACCGGCGGAGGTCGGCACGTCGATGATGTCGTTCGGAGCGAGTGCGAGATCTTCCGAACGTTTCTTTTCGATGGCGTACAAGTCAACCGTGATCTCTTTGCGCACGGACGTGCCCGGCTCCTGTCGCAGCACGCGAATCTTGTCCTTGCGCGTGTCCTGCTTCAGCCCACCGGCCATCGCGATCGCGCGCGTCAACGTGATCGGTTCGCGCAACGGTATCGTGAGCGGCATGAAGACGTTTCCGACTACGTAAACCTGATCCGCTTCCGGCACGGTGACGATGTCGCCGGCTTGGAGGTACGGATTTGCTTCCGGTTTGCCTTCGAGTACGTCGCTGAGTCTGTAACTGGAGAAAGCGGCGGCGTCTTCGTTTTCGTTTGCCTGTTTACACGGTGAGGTGTCGGTCGAGTGAACGACGTTGACAGTTTGACCCGCGCGCGCGGAAGGACCTTTCGCGTACGTCAACAACTCCAGCAGACGAACGCGACGCTGAAGCTCGAAGCGACTCTGATCGTTTACGGCGCCGATGACCGCGACCTGCCGCGAGTGGTATCCCTTGATGAATACATCGACCTGGAGATTGCGGTAGTACTTCGTGTAACGCGTGGCGATCTCTTTCGCGAGTTCACCTTCGGTCAAACACGAGGCCTGGATCTCAGTGTCGATCAACGGCATGCGAATCATGCCGCTGCCTTCGACGCGCACGGCCTCGCGGGACAACTGCGGCCGGTTATAAATGCGAATGTCGAGCACGTCGCCCGTGCCGATACGGTAACGCTCGTCCTGCAGATCACGGCCCTGCTGCGCGTGTGCGGCGAGCGCCAAAATCAGCAAAATCCCTGTTACTAAAACTTTCATCATGCTATTTCCCCGCCACGCCAATGCGGCGTGACAACAACGCTTCGCGCATGTGGTTCGGGTGCGCGAGGTTCAGAACCGTATTGCTCAACACCACCAGCAACTCCTCGTGCTCGCGTTTGAACAATCCCGTCAACGGCTGATCGCCGACTTTTGTGACGATCCCATCTCTCACCCATTGCCAGAACTGCGTTTGTGTCGTCCAAAACTGCTTTCGATCGCGGCACACGACGAGCGCCGTTTTCTTCTTTCGTTTCTTTTTCTTTGCTTCTGCGTTTGGCTTTATCGTCATCAATGCACACCTCAAGCCTTGCGTATCGCTACGAGCAACACACACAGTGCCCACATGGGGAAGCCTCTTATGCGAGGCAGCATTAAGTTTTCAAAACAGTCTCAACTCACCCTCTCAGACTTCACAGCCGCGCGGACACACAGGGACATCCGTTCGAAGTGCGAGACATTCGACGGGGGTGCTTGGCGCGACTGCTGAGGGTGGGTGTGCGGACTTGGTTTCCGTGGTGCAGTTAGGTAGTTCTCTAAAAAACATCAACGTCTCAATGAATCACTGACGGCGGCGACGCATGTCGGGGAAGCTCCGCGCAATCCAAATACGAATGAGATCAAACTGATGTGCCACCGAAGACTAATGCTCCCCCTTGCATCTGTCAAGGTGGTCAGGCACAAAATGTTGTGTTTTTACGAAATCTGGTCGACCATCTCGCACCAGAGATGTCCGATAGTGATGTGAGCTTCCTGGATTCTTGAAGTGCGGGTAGCGGGCACGGCGACGACGACGTCGCATAGTTGGTCGAGCGTTTCTGCCGAAGCGCCCACGAGCGCGATCGTTTTACAGTCAGACTTCTTCGCCTGCTCGACCGCTCGGATCACGTTTTTTGATTTTCCACTCGTGGTGATCGCGATCAAGACGTCGCCTGCTTGCGCAAGTCCGGCGACCTGGCGCGCGAAAACCTGCTCGAATCCGAGATCGTTGCTGACGGCCGTCAGCGCTGAGGTGTCAGTCGTGAGCGCGATCGCGGGCCAGGAACGTCTTTGGTTTTCGTAGTAACCGATGAGCTCGGCGGCGATGTGCTGCGCGTCAGCCGCGCTGCCGCCGTTGCCGCAAACGAGAACCTTCTTTCCCGCGGTGAGTGCGTCGCAGATTACGCGGCCCGACTCTTCTATCTTCGGAAGCGAGGACTCAAGAAGCTGCTGGATCGTGTGTAGATGCTCTTGAAGAGAGTTGGAAAGGAAATCGTTCACGCGAGCGTGACATTAACATATCAAACATGAATCTGGTAATCTGTCGCACGCTCACAAACTATGAACCAACCAAATACAACTCCCATGCTGCGGCAGTACCAGGAACTCAAGCAGCAGCATCCCGGAACTTTACTATTTTTCCGGCTCGGCGATTTCTACGAGCTGTTTTTTGACGACGCTCACACCGGCTCGCGCGAACTGCAAATCACGCTCACAGCGCGTCACAAAGAGACGGGCAATCCGGTGCCGATGTGCGGCGTGCCGCACCATTCCGCCGCGAATTACATCGCCCGTCTCGTGCGCAAAGGTTATCGTGTCGCGATCTGCGAGCAGACGGAAGAAGCAGGCAAAACGAAGAAGCTCGTACGGCGCGAAGTGGTCCGCATCGTCACGCCGGGAACGCCGATCGATCCGCAATTACTCGAAGCACGCGAACCGGTTTTTCTCGCGGCTGTCTGCACGGCGGGCGAAACGATCGGCGCGGCGTTTCTCGACATCTCGACCGGCGAGTTTCGCGTGACGCAGGAAACCGGACGCGATTCGTGGACACGCATTCGCGCGGCGCTCGAGTCGTACGCGCCGCGCGAACTGCTGTTTCCGGGTTCGCTCGCGGCACTCATTAAGAGCGGGCTCTCGGGGAAGACGCAAACAGCCCCGTTGCCGCTCGGAAGCGAGAGGCCAGGGGAAAAAGGATCTTCGGAAAATGAATACGGATTTTCCGCAACGCTGACGCCGCTCGATGATTGGCAGTGGCAAAAAGAAGATTGCCAGTCGCTGTTGCTACAACATTTTAAAGTGCAATTTCTCGACGGCTACGGGCTGACGCGAAGGGACGAAGCCATTCGCGCGGCGGGTGCGTGTCTGCGTTACGCGCAGGAGACACAACGCGCCGCCGTGGCGCACGTTACGGATCTGGTTTACTTCGAGCCGCAGGACCATTTAGTGCTCGACAGCGTCACGGTTCGCAATCTCGAACTCGTCGAATCGCTCGCGGGCGGTAGTGGTCGTTCGTTATTGCAAGTGATCGACGAAACGGTGACGGGCATGGGCGCGCGTCTGTTGCGTTCATGGCTGCTGCGCCCCTGTGTGAAGCGGATGGAAGTCGAAGCGCGACTCGGCGCGGTGCAGGATCTGTTTGCGTCGCACATGCGTCGCGACAAGCTGCGCGCATTGTTGAAAGAGGTTTCGGACCTGGAACGTTTGATTGGTCGCGTTAGTCTGGGCTCAGCGACGCCGCGCGATCTCGTGTCGATGCTGCGTTCGCTGAACCAGGTACCGGAGATTCGAGAGGTGTTGCGCGCGTTCGATTCGTCGCTGCTCGAAGTATTGGTTGAGAATACTGACGAACTGCTCGATATCCGTGAGCTGATCGGAACTGCGATTACTGATGACCCGCCAGTGAAACTCGCCGACGGGGACACGATTCGCGACGGCTACTCTGCTGAGCTGGACGAACTGCGTTCGGTCAGCCGCAACGCGAAACAGATAATCGCCACGCTCGAAGCCACCGAACGCACGCGCAGCGGCATCGGCAACCTGCGTATTCGTTTCAACGGCGTGTTTGGTTACTTCATCGAGGTTTCGAAAGCAAACGCCGCACGAGTTCCGACCGAATACGAACGACGCCAGACGCTCGCGAATGCCGAACGATTCACGACTCCCGAACTGCGCGAGTGGGAGAAGAAAGTGCTCGGCGCTGACGAACGAATCATTCAACTCGAGTCTGAGTTGTTTGGGGAAGTCTGCCGCAACATCGCCGCCGAAACAAAACGGATCCAGATGACCGCGCGTGCACTCGCCGCACTCGATGCGCTCGCTGCGATGGCTGAGACTTCAGCACGCCGCCGTTATGTGCGGCCTGTGCTTCACGACGGGGACGAACTCGAGATCGTGCAAGGCCGCCATCCGGTAATCGAAGCGTTCCTCGACGAACCGTTCGTGCCAAACAGCGTCTATCTCAACAACTCGACCGACCGGCTGCTGATCATCACTGGTCCAAACATGGGCGGCAAGAGCACGATACTCCGCCAGACGGCCATCATCTGTATACTCGCGCAGACCGGTTGCTTCGTTCCCGCCGATCGCGCGCGGCTACCGCTGCTGGATCGTATCTGGACCCGCGTTGGTGCTTCCGACGATCTCACGCGCGGGCGTTCGACGTTCATGGTGGAGATGACCGAGACGGCTGCGATTCTGCACAGCGCAACGCCGCGTTCGCTCGTGTTGCTCGACGAGATTGGTCGCGGCACGGCCACGTTCGACGGTTTATCGATCGCGTGGGCCGTCGCGGAGTACCTGCACGACTCAGCAGACCACGCGGCGAAGACGCTCTTCGCTACGCACTATCACGAGCTGACCGAACTCGCCGAACGGCTTCCCGGCGCGCAGAATTATCAGATAACCGCGACCGAGCGCGAAGGTGAAGTTGTTTTTCTGCATCGATTGGAACGCGGGCGCGCGTCGAAGTCTTACGGGATCGAGGTGGCGCGTTTGGCGGGACTGCCGCCGGCCGTTCTGGCGACCGCGCGTGAGGTGCTGGCGCGGCTCGAGCGTTACGAACTCGACGTGTTTGCCGAAGAAGATCGTGAGCCCGTTGAACAGCCTATGGCATTGAGCGCCGCCGTTGGTAACGTTGCGCTTGAAAAAGCTGCCAGTCGCGCGGGCCGGCGCAAGGCAGCGGCGCAAGCATCGCTGTTCGACCTTGCCAACCAGAAGGTAGTTGACGAGCTCCGTACTGTGTCAGAGTCGCTCAGCGGCGACGAGGCGAAAGATCTCCTGCGCAAGTTGAAAGAGCAGCTACTCTAAATGTGCTAAACTTTCGCGACTAGGAGAGACACGAGACGGCGACTGTAAATGCTACCTGAAAAACTTTCTTCTCTTCCCCTCGAACAACAAGTCGGACAATTCTTATTCATCGGACTTCCCGGTACGGAACTCGACGCGGAAACGCGCGACCTCGTTACCGAGATTCAACCGGGCGGCATCATCATCTTCGGCCGCAACGTCGCGAGCCCCGAACAACTTCGCCGGCTGCTCGATGGCGTGCGCGAACTGGTGCACACGCCGCCGCTCTTCGGCATCGATCAGGAAGGCGGACTCGTCGATCGCCTGCGCCGCATCTTTACGCCGATGCCGGCCGCGCGCACGATTCGACAACACGGCGATCTCGCGGCGGCCCGCACGTTGGGACGCATCACCGGCGAAGTGCTGCGCATGCTCGGGTTCAACATCAACTTTGCGCCCGTGATGTCGATCATGACCGAGGATCGCGACCTGCTGTCCAATGGTCTTTATTCACGTTCGTTCGGGCGCTCGCCCGGCGAGGTGCTGGGTTACACGACCGTCTACATGCGCGGCTTGCAGGGCGCGGGCTGTCTTGGCTGTCTCAAACATTTTCCCGGCATCGGCGCGGGCGAAGTGGATTCCCACGAAGAGATGCCGGTCGTGCAACTCTCCCACGACGACCTGATCGCGCAGGATCTCGCGCCTTACATCGAACTCTTTCAACGCCGCGACGATCGCGTGCGCTGCGTGATGGTTAGTCACGGCGGTTTTCCAAACATCGACATCAGAGAAGAGGTCACCGGCGGCCTGCTGGAACCTGCGTCCCTGAACTACAACATCGTCACCAAGCTGCTGCGCCAGGAACTCGGTTACAACCACCTCGCCGTCACGGACGATCTCGAGATGGGCGCGATCGCGCGTCACTATGAGATCGGCGACGCGGTTGTGCGCGCTGCACTCGCCGGTGAAGACATGTTCCTGATCTGCGCCACGCCGGAAAAGATTCGCCGCGGCCATGACGCCCTGCTCGAAGCGGCACAGCGCGGCCGTCTCCCGGAGGATCGCCGTCAGCAATCGTTACAACGAATCGCACGCACGAAGGCAATCGTTGAAGAACCGCTCCCACTCGATCTCGATCAGTTCACAGCCTTGTCAGAGGAAATCGCCAAACTCAACAGCAAGCTCAACTACGTCTACGGAGGCACAGTCAAGTGAGAACACGCCCGTTTCTCCTGCTGGTGTTTTTCATTCTTCTCGTAATCATCGCCCCGACGGCCTGCCGCAGACGCAGCAACGGTTTTGTAATCGCGCTCGGCGACAACATCCGCACTATCGATCCAATTGGTTCGCCATCGGTGGATGCGGCGAGCGAACGCGTGCGCACGCTCATCTTCAACACGCTTGTAAAAAAGAACGAGAAGTTTGATTACGTCGGCGAGCTTGCGTCAGACATCAAGCGCTCGGACGACGGTTTGACTTACACGTTTACGCTTCGCGACGGCGTCAAATTTCATGATGGCCAGGTAATGAGCTCGGCCGACGTGAAGTACACGCTCGACCTGCTCTTCTCGAGTGATTTCGCGAAATCCGCCAGTTTTTACGAGGGCACGGGCGCGGAAAAACGCAGTTACATCAGGAGCGTCGAAGCGCCGGATCAGCGCACGGTTATCGTTGCACTGACGAAGCCCTGGGTTGGTCTGTTATCGAACCTCGTGCCGATTCCGATTATTCGGAAAGACAGTTACGAGTCGCAAAAAACTCGTCCACTCGGCACGGGCCCATTCAAGTTTGTGAACTACGACAACGCGCAGCAGGTATTCGACGTGGAAGCGTTCGCGGACTACTGGGATGGTCCATCGAAGTTGCAGACGGTACGCGTGCGCGTGATCTCCGACATGAACGCGATGCAGGCGGAACTGCAAGCCGGCCGCGTGGATATTGCGCCGATGCCGACGAGCCTCTCGCCGGATGCGATCAAACGACTCGAACAGGATCCTAATCTCCAGGTGCTCTCGTTTCAGGGTTCGAACGTCGTGCTCCTGACGCTGAACACGGCTTCGCCGCCGCTTGATAACGTGAAGGTGCGACAAGCAATCGCTTACGCGATCGATCGCCAGAGTCTGATTCAGAACCTGTTGCGCGGGTACGGCAAAATCGCGCACTCAATCATTCCGGAAGAGTCGTGGTCTTATTCAGCGGGACAAACCTACTCCTACGATCCGGCAGCGGCTAAGAGGCTGCTGAGTGAAGCTGGAGTTCGTTTCGACAAACCGGTCGTTTACAAGGTTTCTGGCAGCAGCATCGCAGGACGACAGTACGCGGGCGTGATTCAAAATTATCTGAAAGAAGTCGGGATACCGGTGGAGATTCAGACGCCGGAACAGAACACGCTATTTGACGAGCTGCGCCGCGGCAATTTTCAGATCGCTTACACGCAGTGGGTTGGTGGTAACCAGGATCCAATCTTTTACAAAGACTTGTTTGCGACGTCGGAGATTCCGACGCAAACGCGGCCGTCGCGCAATCGAAGCCGTTACAGCAATCCCGAACTCGACAGGTTGCTTGATGAAGCGGTGAACACGTTCGATCGGCAACGGGGTCAGGAGTTGTACCGCAGGATTCAGGAGATCGTGAGCCGCGAGGTGCCGGTGTTTCCGTTATGGTACCAATCGAATATCGTGATCGCGCGCAAGACCGTTGGAAATATCCAGGTCAATGCCAGTGGAGACTGGGGTTTCGTCAAGAACCTTACCGTGAGTAATTAAGCCACGGATTACACGGATGGAAACGCGGGTTCGGCGGCAACTCTCTTAGCCTGCTGCAGGTGACGCTGCTCATGGACCACGATGATGCGGTACGCGTCCATCATGCTGTAAGCCACAAACGAGGCTACCGGGGACGTCACCACAATCTTTTCGAGATCGAGATGACTCGTCGACTTCAGGCCTTCGATCACCTCATCCTGTAACGCCACGAAGTCGTCGATCACGGCGGGGCTTATGTTGCTCTGCGTGGGTTGAAAGCTTTTCGGAGCTTTCAGTTTGCGAGTAGATGCCGGATCCAGCGATTTGATCAAAAGTTTTCCCGCCAGACCCGGCAATACGGGGAGACGCTCCCAAACCGTGCTCTTCTTCTTTCCCTTCCGAACGTCTTCAATGATCGGAAGATAACCCTTGTTCGACGCGATCAGATGTTCGAAGCATTGCGCAATGCTCCAACGCTCCGCGGACGGCTTCCAGTTCAGTTGCTCCGCAGACAACTTGCCAAAGGACGACCGCGCGTCCGCGGCGATTGTCCTGGCATTTTGGATTAACGTATCTAACTCAGAGTTCATCCCGAAACTTACTGCTTTGCGAACGCCTGAAGATCCGAGTTTATGAACGTCTTGAGATCCGTGGCGAAGGTCTCCGGACGTTCCCAGTGCAGTGCGTGTCCAGTGTCTTTATAGACTTTCAACACTGCGTTAGGCAAAGCCGACACCAGCGAGTCTTGTTCAGATCGCGGGAAGAAATCCTTGTCGCCCCAAAGAATCAATGTCGGCGCTTTGATTTTCTTCAACTGCACGGCCGTATCCGGCGACATCATCTCGGCCATCACTTCACGCCACACATGCGCCGGCAGCTTCTTACTCTCTTTCAACACCGTCTGAAAAAAATCGTTCGATAGCGGTTGAAAAGCCGTACTGAGCTGGAACTCGTACACAAACTTCTCCGGCACGGGATCAGTCAACGCGTTGACGTCACGCTGTAGTTGGCGCGCAAGATCGTTTGTGTGGACCGTAGTTGCCGTGGCGGCCAGAACGAGTTTCTTGACTCGTTCCGGAGCTGCCACTGCCAGGTGCTGCGCCACGAAACTACCCATCGAGTGGCCCACGACCGTCGCCTGCTGGATCTTCATTGCATCCATGAACGCGATCACGTCGCCCGCAAACTGCTGCATTGCGTAGCCACCCATCGGACGATCCGAGTCGCCGTGTCCGCGCTGGTCCAGAGTGTAAACGCGGTACTTCTGGTCCATCAGCGGCATTATCTGACTGAACGAAAACCACGAGTCCGTGTAGCCGTGCAACAGGATTACGGGAATACCGTTCTCGTCGCCCTGGTAGGCATAACGCAAACGAACACCGGTCTTGAGCAACACACTGGAAAACTGAACCTGCGTGGACGTATTGGTTGCTGTCGCTCCGCTCACAGTCTTCGCCTGAATGCCCGTGAGATCCGCCACCGTCAGTTTTGCTTCGGCAGCCTTCCACGCTTCTTCGTATTCGCGCCAGACCATCTGCGCTGACGATTGTTTGCCCTGCTGCTTCAAACTCTCAGACAGACCAAACAACGCGCGGCCGTTACGCGGATGCCGTTTCAACTCGTCGCGAAACGCTTTTTCAGCAGCAGTGTACTCACGGCTCGTGAGCAAGAGGCCCCCGAGCACTTCGCGAACAGGCAGATCCCATTCAGCGGGTTCGTTGTAATTGGTCGCGTCTTCAGCCGCCGCAGCTTTGTTGAGCAGATCAAACGCGGCTTGCTTGTCGCCACGCGCGAACGCGATCTTGCCGGCGAGCGCGAAGTCCGCGATCTTCAACACGTCGACTGCTACGTTGTTACCCATCGCCTCGTCCGCCGGAACGGTTTTGATTACGGCCTGCAACGCTTTCAGTTCGGCGTCGGCAGGCGCCGGTTGACCAGTAGCCGCGTACGCACTGCCGCGAGCGAAATGCCAGAAGCCGGTCGTGATCTTCAGCGACGCGTCAGGCTTTGGTTCTTTGAGAATCTCGTCCCAACGATTGAAGCGAGTCATCGCCACGATCGAATAAGGCCGAAACATCTCGAGCATCGGCATGGCCTTGAGGTGCGGCGATACGTTCGTTTCGAGTTCGCGCGCCGACTTGATTGAATCCGCGTAACGTCCCTTGAAAGCACTCGCCGACGAGAGGAAATGGATGTTGTGGTTGTAGTACATCATCGTGTACAGGCCTTGCGCGCCTGTTTTCTGGATGTACTCGCGGTCGGCGACGATCGCATCAACGTTTGACTGCGCTGCTTCGTTGTAGTCGCCGGTGCGGATGTAGATGTGCGAAGGCATATGGACCAGGTGGCCCGCCTTGGGCGCTATCTTTCCGAGACGCGCGGCGCTCGGCAACGCGCGGTCAGGGTTGTTCGACGCTTCGACCGCGTGAATGTAGTAGTGATTTGCGCCCGTGTGATTTGGGTTGCGGCGCAGAACGTTTTCGAGCACCGTGACGATCTCGAGCGTGTCTGCGTTAGGCTTGCCGTCGAGGCTCCAGAGTTTCCACGGAGTCAGGTTCATCATGCTCTCGGCGTACAGCGTGGCGGCGTCGAGATCGTCGGGATAACGCTTCGCCAGTTCGCCCATCGCGTTTTTGTAATCGACGGCGAGCTTCTTTTGATCCGCCTGGACGTCGGACGAGTAACGTTTCGCGAGCGCGTCGATGTAGGCGCGTTCGTGTTCGGAAGCTTTAGGCGCGAGTTCGATCGCTTTTTGCAAGTTTGCGTAAGCGGTCAGCAGCGACGGGCCATCAGCCTGGACGTTGTAGTTCGAACCGAGGGCGAGGGCCATTCCCCAGTAGCCCATTGCGAGTTGCGGATCGAGTTGGGTCGCCTGTTTGAACGAGCGTACGGCTTCTTCGTGATTGAAGGCGTACAGGTAGGCGAGTCCCTGGTTGAAAAACTCTTGCGCTTCGGCGTTGGTAGTTGAAACCGGGTGGTTGATGTCGCCGAGGCCGCTGGAAAGCGCGGCGGGGGCGGGCTCTTTAGCCGGTGCATGACCGTGCTGAGCAAACGCCCCTGCCGGGAAAAGCAGTAGTAACGCAAGAAACAGGTGTTTCATTGGAATCTCCTTACACATCCGTAACGCGCAAAATCCGCAGCTAACGGACCACCTTCGTCAACCATGATTGTCACGGTAGCCAACGCTTTCAGCGTTGTTATGTGTCGTTTACTTGGTCCCAGGGTTGAAGCAACCCTGGGCTGAAATTGGTGAACGCCTTCGGCGTTTCGTTTTGTAATCTGGTTGGGGCAACGAAGCGCCCGGCGGCTGTTGACGCCTGCAATATTGACGGCTCTTTATGCTAAGAGTAAAGTCTCATACCTGCATCGTCCTGTTTGCTCCCTTTAGGGTAACGATTAGTCCCTTTCGCGCTAACACTTGAAAGGAATCCTCATCGAATAAGCTACTCGCTACTTCTACGGGAAGCAAAAATGAACAAGAACTTGAACTCCAAAACTTCTTCCTCCTCGTATGAACGAACTCTTTAAATGGCCCGACACAGAACCGAAGGAATCATTCCAGCAGATGCTGCTTTTTGCGGGGCTTCTGCCACCGAGCATCGCTAGAAGAGAGACGCTGCCTGAAGCACCCGAGCTGGGACAGGTGTTCGTCGATTACTGGCGAAGACTTCGCGGTCGCGCCTGGCCGTGGCGGCTGCGGGAAAGCACTGCGGGGCTAATGCGGTCCAGCGATGATGTGACGCGCCTGATTGCGGCAGGCACTGAACTTCTGAAGGCCGCGAATGATGATGTCCGCAACCGGGGTCTGCGCGTTGAAATAAATGCTCCGGGTCAGTACGACCCTCTCGCGCTCTATAAAGCCCTTTTGACCGCCGGCGCGCATTCTGCCTTTTTGCGCCAGAAAAATGAAGGTGAGATGGCCTGGTCCTGGCCACTACGGATCGGCCTGGACAACGACAGCTCGTTATTGTCAGGCGTGACCCCCGACCGCTCAATACGGCCATTGTTCGAGATGTTCAACTACGATCGCGCGCCACTGCGGATGCACCTCTTGCTCTCCTCAGCTTCGTTGTCACGATTCAAAGAAGCAATGGCCCAGAGTCGACGGCGTTCACAAACAGACAGCATCATCCTCCTCGGTGGATTTGACGACCCAGACCCGTCCCTGGAACAGCAACTCCTGGCTGTTTCCAAGTCGACGGGAGCGCAAGGTGTGTTCATCTTCGATTCATTGGACCTGGACCACGCAGAGACTTTAAGCGAATTACTAATCGACAACCTAAGCCATGACCTGCCGCTCGACTCCGCAGTGGCCGCTTTAGCCAGACAGTTTGATGCGCGAGTACTGAGTTGGGCCACGCGAAGTCTGGTCGAGGCGAGCTCAGTTCGCGAACAGGGACGGATCATTGCGCGGCGACTCCAGGAAATGGGCGACAAGAGCTTTTCCATTCCTGTCGATCCTTTCCGTACCGAACCTGAAGCGGCTGCTCAAGATCCCCCCGAAACATCGGGTGGCGGTTCGTTCGATACGCCACGTTCGGCATCAACCAAACGAGTTATCGCCAAAGAACTCGGTACTACCATCGCGCGGAGCCTCGAGGTTGGCGAGGCGCCGGCCGGGGCCCCACCACAGCTGACATTCGATTCAGAGTCGCAGGGCGCACGAAGAGTGGCCGCGTTCAAGAAAGCGACCAGTGCACAGACCGATTTGGATGCTGCTCGCCGCGAGGATCGTCACCTTCAAGTCCGCGTCGAGACACCAAGCGGACGCGGCATCACAAAAGAAGCTCGCATGCTTCCTTCACGAGAATACGTGGCCAGCGTTTTCATCGGCGCGATTAATCCCGAGTACCTGTCGGTGGACCAACCTCTAAAGTCTCCGGTTCCGGATGGTCCGGTCGTTCTGGACGTGCTCTTCTGGGAGCCTCAGGCGAGCCCTAAACCGCAAATCGCGCAGCTCACACTTCCAGCTCATGGTGACACGGGCGTAGCGAATTTTCGGTTTAAGACTAAAGAAGATCAATCAACTTTCTCCGCACGGATTGCAATTTATCATCGAAACCGCAACCTCCAGACCGGGTTACTTAAAGGCTTCGTGGGAAATCAACCGGCAGCGCTTAGCTTCACGTTGGATGCAACACCGCTCACGAAGTTCGTCGGGCTCAGAGGTCGAGTTGGCGTCGACGCATCGATCATCGTGAACGACGACGCCTCAGGGATCATGCATGCGTTTGTGAAGACCGACGACAAAGTGGCCACGGCTCCTGTTTCTGAGAACAAGCCTTCGCTCGCTACGGACGTGGATCCCAGCAGGTATGAAAGTCTCGAGGCGATCAAGGACACTTTAGGACGGGCCATCACTCGCATCACTACAAACCCCGAGGAGTACAGCGACCTTGCAAAAGAAGGAACTCGCAAGCTGTTGTTAGACCTCGCCCAACACGGTAGTGCGCTGCTGACGAGACTTCGAAAGCATAGTGAGATGCGTAATCTGTTCGACGACGTCAAGTACATTCAAATTGTGATGGCTCACGTTGACGCCTTCTTTCCCATCGAATACTTCTACGATGGTGAAACTCCCGAAGATAATGCGCGGGTGTGTGATGGTCCACAAAGCGCAACCGCGGCGCTGCTCTCCGGTAAATGCTGTGGCGCTTACGAGCAGAATCCGGATCTTGTTATCTGTCCCCTGCGCTTCTGGAGTCTGAGTAAAGTCATCGAGCGTCACGCGCATCTTCCCGAGCACACCCGGCTCGACGGTAAGTTCCAACTGCGCAGTTACCCGGTAAGTGCACGGAACCGGTTGGTCGATCCACTGCGTTGCGCGGTACTCGCCGCGAGTGAGAACGTTGATTTGGCAGAGAAAGACACCGTGAAAACCCTCTGCACCGATATGGACAAGGTGCTACGGACCAATGTGGTACCGTCCACCAATTGGAACTCCTGGATCAAGAACGTCGCCGACACGCGTCCAAACCTGCTGGTCTTGCTGCCTCATCACGAACAAGGAGGTGGATTTGATCTGCTGGAGGTCGGCGGCGACAAACTTAAATCGACACTCATCAAGAATAAGCACGTGCGGTCACCTCAGGATACGGAGGGCCGTCCCATCGTATTGTTGATCGGTTGCGAAACCGACTCAGCGAAACTGGATCTGGAAAGCTCTGTCACCGCGTTCCAGGATGCAGGCGCCGTGATCATCGTCAGCACCATAGCCACTATTCTTGGACGTCACGCCGGCCCGGCGGCGGCGGCGATTGTTGAAGAACTAAAGAACCATGAAGGAAACGTAGACGCGACGTTCGGAGATGTAATGTTAAAGGTAAGGCAACGACTGCTAGCGAAAGGTATTCCGATGGTCCTGGGGCTGACAAGTTACGGCGATGCAGATTATCGGATTGGGGCCTGAGGAAGGAGCTAACTATGTTCAGGATCGAAATGCTGCCCGCACTGGAAGGAGATTGTCTCTGGATCGAGTACGGCGACGCTGACAATCCACGCCGGATGGTTATTGATGCCGGACGCAAAGAAAGCTACCGCGCGCTGGGAGATCGTCTGGCCGAACTCACCGATCCGGTAGAGCTATTCGTGATGACCCACATCGACGACGACCATATCTTCGGCGCGGTGCCGCTCTTCGCGGATGACCGTATCGACAAATCAACTTTCAAAGACGTTTGGTACAACGGCTACACTCACCTGGATCCTGAAATCGCTCGCCGGCCGCCATCCGATCAACTTGGTGCGGTAACCGGAGAGATCTTTGCGGCGCTACTCCAGGAGCATCGCTATCCCTGGAACGAATGGTTCAACCAGGGAGCTACCATCGTAGTGCCTGAAACCGGAAAGCTGCCGTTCATAGAGTTAGAAGGCGACATGAAGTTGACGCTTCTGTCGCCCTCCTGGAAATCACTCACCGCGCTAAAGCGCTTCTGGGAAAAAGAAGTTGAAGAGAATGACCTTGAACCAGGTGATGCTGAAGCAGCCCTCGAGATCTTTGCCGAGCGTGCGTCTCTTCAGCCTGATGTGCTCGGCGGCATAATCGACGTCGATGATCTTATCGACCGGCCTTTCGAAAAAGACACCAAAGAACCAAACGGGAGCAGCATCGCATTTCTCGCGGAACACGACGGGCATGCCGTGTTGTTCACTGGCGATGCCCACCCGCCAGTACTCGAGCAATCGATCACACGGTTATTACAAGAAAGAGGAAAGGACATCCTCCAGCTCGATGCCGTAAAAGTATCGCATCACGGCAGCAAGAAGAACACCAGTCCAAAGTTGCTTGAACTTTTGGACTGCCGGCTGTTCCTGATCTCAACAAATGGCTCACGTCACCAGCATCCTGATAAAGAGGCGATTGCGCGTATCGTGCATCGCTATCACCAAAACACCAAGCCAACCGAACTCTACTTCAATTATTTGTCCACGTTTAATGAGGTTTGGGATGATGACGATTTGAGGGAGGAATGGAACTACCAAACACATTATCCACCCGAGGGGACTCGGCTCGATCTGTAGCGGCGCAACTACACCTGGCCCTTGAGGGTGAAACCATGCGACTCTCGCTTCGCATGGGCGACGCGGGCGAGTACGAGGCCACATTCCGTTATTACTCGCCGCTGAATAACGAAGATGCTGCCGACACGCGATGGCTGCTCGAAGATCATCCGCGCTTACGTGGTCGATCGTCCGATCCCATTGCCTCACGCATCGAAGACCGACTCCACAAACTAGCCGCAGATCTGCGACAAGCTGTGTTTGAATCGGCTGAAGAAGCGCGGCCGATTACCAAAACACTGGCACAAACCAAATTACTCAACCGTCTGCACGTCACGGTTGACGAACCGCAGACAGCTCCATGGACTCCCTGGGAACTGATGCTGGCGCCCTCGAGCAGCGATCCCCTCTCAGTGCTTGCTGCTTCGTTTTCAAGAATTTCAACGTCCGCATCTCCAGCGAAACCGCCGGTCAAGTCCGACAAGTTACGGATTCTGCTTGTCACATCGCGCCCGGGCGGAGAAGATGACGTTCCCTTTCGCTCGGTGGCGAGCCGTATCGTGCAAGCCGTGGCTGCGTCAAGCGAGTCCTCAATTCAAGTCGAGCTGCTCAGGCCACCAACTTATGCCGCGCTGCTGGCTGCGTTGGCCGCTGCAAGTGAAACAGAAGCACCGTACAACGTGGTCCATTTCGATGGACATGGTTCGTATGACGCAGACGTCTTCGACGAGAGCAGCAAGCGAGGCTATCTCTATTTTGAAGGACTCGACGGTTCAATGGAGGAAGTATCAGGCTCAATTCTCGGAGCAGACCTGGCTCAGCACGGTGTTAGTTACCTTCTCCTGAATGCCTGTCGCTCAGCTTATTCGGAGCCGAATGCTCTGGGCGGCGACGTTACAGCCGAAGCGGCGGAGCGAGCGTTCGGAACGCTTGCGGCGGAGGTACGCGCTAAGGGCGTAGCGGGCGTTCTCGCGATGGGCTTCAATTTGTACGTTGTCACTGCTGCCGGGCTGATCGCCAACATGTACGCCGCTCTTGCTGCACGCCGTAACCTGAGCGAGGCCGTCGCCCATGCTCGCCGCGAGTTGTATCACGCTGAAACCAACGCCGTTGGCGCTTATGATTGGCTCGTGCCGATCGCGTTCTCCGGCGAAGCAATCGAGCAAGACGATGGTCGTGATGCGATCACCACGCTCAACGTCCAGGCCAGCACAACGACACCGGCGTCAGCGGGAGTGGTTGACCCAGGCGCCGTTGGCGAATCGCGATCTGACGAGCATCCGTTCTTCGGTTACGACAGTATCCTTCTGCGACTAGATCGTGCGTGTGGAGCATCTCGATCAGTGGAGATCGTCGGTATGGCGGGTGCGGGAAAGAGCGCTGTGGCCGGTGAGTTCGCGCGCTGGTGGGTTGCTACTACGCCTGATGTGGCTGTCGTTTTGGACCTTGACTCTGCTGGATCCCTGGACGAGTTCAACGAGCAATTTCAGGAACAATGGGCGCAAGCACAGGAGCAAGCAACAGACGGTGCGTGCCTCATGGTTCTGGATGGAGCAAGCAACATCCTGGCAAACGACAGTGACATCTGGAGTGCTGAGGACCGAACGTCGTTCAAGGAATGGATCGAGCAACAACTCGACTCGAGCAGGTGGTTGCTTTTAACCGGACGAGCACCGAGTGGACTGACCGGCGTTGAAACCATACTGCTCAAGGGACTCGATACTGAGAGTCGCGCAGAACTCGCCGCCCATGTTGGATTCGATCAGGAATACGCCCGTTCAATCCCGGGAATGCTGCGATGGAGTCAGGGCTTACCCGCAGTCGTGCGACTGATTCCGTTGATCGTCGAGGGCCTTCCTTTAGGCGACAGAGCCTTGACGCGAAAGCTCCTCTCAGACCTTCGATCGGGAACTACCCACACGTCCGGGCTGCAATTGGGAATCGCGCTTATTGAACGCAGCGGCCTGGCGTTTTTCGATGTACGACACTTGCGACGGGCCGCTCTTCCTTTCGTTCTGCATCTTTTTCAGTCTTACATTGCCGATCAACAGTGGTGGTTCTTCTGCGAGTCGGCTGCAAGAAAAGGGCTGAATCTTACGAGCGGTGGCGCCGTGAGAGTCGTACTGGACGAGGAGTTTCGTCCCGCTATGCGCGCGGGTCTCGTTAGTCGAGAGTCACATGGATACCTGCTGCATCCGCTTGCGCCGATCGCCATTCAGAACGGCTTCGCCGGTACGCTGCAGGTCATCACTCGCGGAAATCCGGACCTCGTAAGCCACGTGTGGGGTACAGCCTGGAGTTCATATATCCAGTCGGTTTCTACAACCATGAGAATGGCGGAAATGTTCCCTAAGGGTGGTGATTTCAGTGCTGTGAGTCTGCAACGAGAAAACCTCACGAATGCCGTCGAGATTTCCGTCCTTGGCGCATGGTGGGGACTTGCCTTGCCCCTCTTGCATAAACTCCGGGACACGCTCCTGGCTGAAGCTCGCAATGATGAATGGCGAGAGATACTCGATGGAGTCTTTGCTCGTCTGCAGGAATCGCCGCCTCAGGAAGAGGAGATGGGTCCTGAGAACGCTGCGATTCATATTGTTCGTCTCCTCGCCGAAGAGGCGAAACGCGAAGGTAATGAAGAAAAGTCGAGGGCCCTGCGTGAGTTACAGGTGCAGATCGCATACGCACAGGACATGACGATCACGCCAGTGGAAGCTGACAACGGAAAGGAGATAGACGTCGGCCGCATCCGCCGGATCTCGAGTCTTCTCAAGCTGGGCGACGCGGCCGCAAGCGATAACTCACCAGATGCTATGCACTTCTACGGTGAAGCACTTCGGCTCGCGGAAAACCCACCCGACCTTCTACGGCTCGGAGAGGTCCATTACGCGATTGCCAAAGCCTATCTAAACGTAACCGCCCTCCGTGATCCTGCAAAATATGAATTTCATGCGCGCGAGGCGATCAAGGCAGCCGCCGCGCTTGGCCCACTCGGGTTGGATCTTCACGTGCGCGCCTCAGTAAGCCTGGGCAATGCGATTGTGGTAGAGCAAGGTAAGCTTGAGGAGCCTGATCCTGAGCGCTTGAATGAGGCCAGGAAGGCGCTGATGATTGGAGTGGCGTCAGAGAATGCTGGACCGATCACCAGGGGAACAGCTCACAATGGGCTGGGGAATCTCTACCGGATTGAAAGGGACCTGGAAGCCGCCGCAGATGAATATCTTGCTGCCTGCAAACAGTTCGAGGCTGCTGGTGATATACGCAGCCTTCGCGCGGTGCAAACAAATGCCGCCTTTACACTGGCCTCACTTGGGAGAGCTGAGGACGCGCGCAGTCTAGCGGCTGAAGCAGTCAAGGATAGCGCCGAAGGCGGTGACTAATTGCAGCCCAGTGTTGCTTCAACCCTGGGAACCACGCGAGATAAGCGATGCAACGCCGAAGGCGTTGGCTATTCGTTGCCGTACTTCAAGTGCGCTACCTTCGCTTTGCCTTTGCTATACACGGTTACGACAAAAAGGTCATCGAACTTCTTCTCGTCGATCGCCGGCGCGACGTCGCCGCCGAGCATCTTGATTACGTCCGGGATGGAGTTGCTGTGACCCACGACGAGAACGCTTCCGCCGGCGTGACTCAAAATCTTGTCCACCGTTTCTTTCGTTGATTCTTCCGCGATCTGACGCGGGTTCGTGGAACTAACCTTCAGCGAGAGTGCTGTAGGAGTGATGGATAGTTTGTTTGCCAACGGCTCCGCAGTCAGCTTCGTGCGCGCAAACTGCGACGTGAAGATCGCCTTTATCCCAGCTGTACTGAGCAATCGCGCGAGCGCCTGCGATCTCGCTACGCCCTGTTCGGTCAACGGCGGATCCTGCCGCGGTTCCTCGGCGCGTTCTGCGTGACGTACAAGGAACACGGTCGTCACGGGCTCGCTGGTTTGCGCAAAAACAAACGACGAGAACAAGAGTAGTACGGCAATGAGCGGAAGTGTTCTTCTGGTCATAGAGTTTAGTTGAGCCTTAGGAAGCGTTTGAAATTTTCCGTGGTCACACGAGCGACTTCTTCAACTTCGACGCCACGGAGTTCAGCGATGCAGCGCGCAACTTCAACCACATACGCAGGTTCGTTGCGTTTGCCGCGATAGGGTACAGGAGCAAGAAACGGGCAATCTGTTTCAACCAACAAACGATCAAGCGGAACGTTCTTTGCGATCTCCCGCAGATCTTCGGCCTTGCGAAACGTGACGATTCCGGAAAACGAGATCATGAAGTCGAGCGCGAGCGCCTGTTCGGCGAGTTCGCGACTGCCGCTGAAACAATGAAACACACCGCGACGCGCGGCGCCCGCATAATCACTCCGAAGAATTTCAATAGTCTCACTTTCCGCTTCGCGTGTGTGAATGATCACCGGCAAGTCACACTCGCGCGCCGCACGCAGTTGGCCCTTGAATACCTCCACCTGCACGTCACGCGGCGAGTTGTCGTAATGAAAATCGAGACCAATCTCACCCCACGCAACGACACGTTCGCCGGTTGCGATCAGTTGTTTGGTTTTCTGTTCAGCGGCGTCGTCGTAGAAACGCGCGTCGTGCGGATGCGTGCCGATAGCGGTGTAAACCGATGGATGTTTCCGGCCGAGTTCGATGGCCCGTTCGAATGCGCCGCTATGCGGATCACCAGTGCCAACGTTCAAAATCGTCGTTACACCCGCCGCTTGTGCGCGTTCAATAACTGGATCACGATCCGCGTCAAACTCCGGCCCATCAATGTGCGCGTGCGAGTCCGTGAACATCGTTGTAACTATTTCAGGCGCGCGCCGTTGGGAACGTCTTCGGTGAAGGTTGCGATCACGGGGCGGCCTTCTTCGCCGTATGAAGCGGCGACGACCATTCCCTGGGACTCCAATCCGCGCAGTTTGCGTGGCTTGAGATTCGCGACGATCACGACCTTGCGGCCGATTAGTTTTTCCGGTTCGTAGTACTGAGCGATGCCGGCGAGTATCTGGCGTGGTTGTGCTTCGCCGAGATCGATCTTCAACAGGAGAAGTTTGTCGGCTTTCGGGACGCGCTCGGCGGAAAGCACCTGGCCGACGCGTAGATCCACTTTCGCGAAGTCGTCGATCTCGATGAAGTTCGTGCTTTCAGAAGGTTCGCTAGCGGGCGGCTCTTGAACCGGCGATTTGACGGATTCAGAACCGGATCTTATATCCGACAAGATCTGAGTTTTGTCTAACCGTGGAAAGACTGCTTGTACTTCACCAATCGCAGTGCCTTCCGGCAGCTCGCCCCACTTCAATGTCGATGGATCGATCTTGTCCGGCACGCCTTCGAGTCCCAACTGTTTCCAGATCGCACGGCTCGCTTCGGGCATCACCGGATACAACAACACACTCAACCAACGCAGCGACTCCGCCGAGCGATAAAGCACCACCCCGAGCGTCTGTTTCTGATTCTCATCTTTCGCCAGGTCCCACGGCTTCGCGTCAGTGATCATCTTGTCCACGCGCGCAACAACAGACCATGCGGCTTCAAGCGCGCGACTAAACGCCAGGTTCTCAAAGTGCAACAGAAACTGATCGCGCGCCGTCTCGATAAAACCCGCGACCGTCGTTTCATCCGTGTCGACTCCCGTGCGCTTCGCGAGCAACAGCTTCTCTTCCGGAATGCGTCCTGACGGAATCCGCGAGTCACAATATCGCGCAATCATCGTCAACGTGCGGCTCGACAGGTTTCCCAAGCCACTAGCCAGATCACTGTTCGCGCGATCGATCAAGCCATCGTAACCAAAACGCCCGTCCTGCCCAAACACCATCTCACGCAAACAGAAGTAACGAATCGTATCGATAGCAAAGAACCGGCTCAACACGTCCAGTTCGACCGTGTTCCCGAGCGTTTTCGACATCTTGCGGCCGTTCGGATCGACCAACATTCCGTGCGCGACGATCGCCCGCGGCAGTTCCACACCTGCTGCCAACAAAAATGCGGGCCAGTAAACAGCATGAAAACGCAGGATATCTTTGCCGACGAGATGCAGCGCGGGCCAAAACTTCTTGAAGCCCACGGCACGCTCGCGTTCTTCGTTACCGAATCCGATCGCCGTGATGTAGTTGGTCAGCGCATCGAACCAGACGTACATCGTGTGCGCCGGATCGTCGGGAACCGGAATGCCCCAACTCACTGAGGTTCGCAGACGGCTGATCGATAAATCCTGCAAACCGCCACGAACGAAACTGATCACTTCATTCGCGCGCGCTTCCGGCCGAATGAAATCAGGCCTGCTTTCGTAGACCGCCAGCAGTGCTTCACCATAATCGGAAAGTCGAAAAAAGTAACTCTCTTCGGATACGCGATCGAGCGGTGTGTCGTGGATCAGGCAAGTCGGCGGGTCGCCTTTCTGATACTCGTCCTCGGTTTTGTACGCCGCGCACGCCGCACAAAACCAGCCCTCGTAATGGCCCTTGTAGATTGCGTCGTTGCCCTTCGGCGTCTTTGCTTTTTCGCACCGACGCCAGAAATCACTCACACCCTCGTAATGAAACGGCGCGGTCGTGCGCATGAAAATGTCGTAACCGCCGTGTTCGGTGTCGAGACCAAACGCGCTCGTCATGCGTTTGAAATAACTAACAACGTAATCAGCCTGTTCCTGCGGTGTGCGTCCGGCCTTTTGCGCGGCGCGTTCGATGTTGATGCCGTGCTCGTCGGTGCCGGTCAGGAAATAAGTCTCGATGCCGCGCTGTCGTTTCGAACGCGCGATCGTGTCGGCCACGATCATCGTGTAGAGATGGCCCAGGTGCGGCAGGCTGTTGGCGTAATAGATTGGCGTAGTGACGTAGAAAGTGTTCATTTAGACGGTTTCGTCAAATCAATCCTTTGCTTTGATTAACGCGATCGCCTCCGCGCGCGTGCGCGGATCGGAACGAAAGCCGCCGAGCACCGCGGAGGTTACCGTTTTCGCGTCGGCCTTGCGCACGCCGCGCAACGTCATGCAGGTGTGTTCCGCTTCGATCACGACCATCACGCCGAGTGGTTTTAGGCCTTCGAAAAGCGTGTTGGCTATGTCGGTCGTGAGACGCTCCTGGAGTTGTAGACGACGCGAAAACGTCTCGGCGAGGCGCGCGAGTTTCGAGATACCGAGAATGCGTCCGCCTTTCGGAATGTACGCGATGTGGCAACGCCCGACGAACGGCGCGAGATGATGTTCGCACAATGATGCAATGCTGATGTCTTTGACGATCACCATCTCGTCGTGCGTGTCGCCCGGCAACGGCACGACGTGTTGCTGCGGATCTTCACGCATACCGGATGTGAGTTCGGCGTACATCTCCGCGACGCGTTGCGGCGTATCCTGCAACCCGGCGCGGTCCGGATCTTCGCCAATCCCTTCCAGGATCATCCGCACACCCTGCGCGATCAACTCCAAATCCGCCTGTTTTTTATTCGCGTTCATTCCCTTCCCTCTTGGCCGCTCGCGCTGCATCCTCCACGACTTTCAGCGGCACTCCCGCCTTAGTTGCTGCGGCGCGACACTGCTCAAACTCCGGCATCTCGTTCACCACGCGACCATTCAGATGCGCTACTTTAACATCAATTGGCCCATACGCCGTTTCGACGCGCACCATGCTGCGGCGCAGCGCGCGTCGCGAGACTTCATAACTGCGAACGCCGAGCGTCGTCGTTTCCGTGAACAACAGCTTCATCAGCGTCTCTTTTTGATCGCGCGCACAAAGCACTGACACCAACACGCCGGGGCGGTTCTTCTTCATCTGTACGGGAGTGAAGTAACAATCGAGCGCGCCGAGCTCGAACGCGCGATCCATCGCGTGCCCGAGTAGCTGCGGCGACATGTCATCGATGTTTGTTTCCAGCATCCACAGTCTCTCGTCTGTAGCCCCGTCGCCTTCGGTATCACCAATCATCACGCGAAGCACATTCGGAAACTTCTCGTACTGGCGTGTGCCCGCGCCGTATCCGGTGACATCCGTTTTCATCTGCGGAATTGGGCCAAACTCTTTGCAGACGGTCGTGATGATCGCGGCACCGGTCGGAGTCAGCAGTTCGCCTTGAATATCAGTCGCATAAAACGGCACGCCTTTCAGTAACTCGGCGACTGCGGGTGGCGGCACGGGAAAACGTCCGTGCGCCATCTGCACCGTGCCGCTGCCGACGTGCAACGGCGACGACACAAAGCGATCGATTTTCAGTAAGTCGAAACAGATCGCCGCGCCGACGATATCGACGATGGCATCGAGTGCGCCGACTTCGTGAAAGTGAACGTGATCGACGGGTTCGTTGTGTACGCGTGCTTCTGCTTCGGCAAGGCGCGTGAAGATCTGAATCGCGAGTGTCCTGGCTGCGTCAGAGACACCGGAGTTTTCTATGATCTGTTTTATGTCCGACAAGTGGCGGTGTTTGTGTTCGTGCGCTGTTTCTACGCGTGCATACGTGGCGCTCAAACCGGATCGAGCCACCGTTTCAAAGTCGATCTTGAAACCCTCCACATTCAGCAACGAGAGTTGTTCGCGCAACGCATCGGGATTGACCCCAGCGGCCACCACCGCGCCGAGGATCATGTCGCCGCTTGCACCCGCAAAACAGTCGAAGTAAAGAGTTCTCATCCGCGTGAATCCGTTGTTAACTGGCCCAACACCTCTCCAGCCCTGCCAGTAACGACCACGTCACATAATCGCGACAGCGGCGTCGGTTCCGGATTGATCTCGCAAACAAAGGCGCCCGCGGATTTCGCCACCTCCGGCAAACTCGCCGCCGGATACACAATTCCCGACGTGCCAATCACCAGACACAGATCGCATCCCAACGCGCGTTGCGAGGCAAACTCAAACGCGCCCTGCGGCAACATCTCGCCGAACAAAACCACGTCCGGACGCAGCGAGTTGCCACACTCGCCACACGCCTCCGGTCGATCACCGTCCATCGGGATCTCGTGGGCCAAACGACATACGGTGCAGCGCGCGCGCCAGATGTTGCCGTGCAATTCGACGACGTTGCGCGAACCAACGCGTTGATGCAGACCGTCGATATTTTGTGTAACGACTGTTAGTTCGTGGAAGCGATCCTGCCAACTCGCAATCGCGTGGTGTGCCGCGTTGGGTTGAATCGTTTTGAGCTTGTCGCGACGATGGTCAAACCACTCCCACACGGCGGGAAGATCTCGTTCGAGCATTGCACCCGACGAGATGATTTCGAACGGCAAACCCTTCCACGTCGCGCTGTTCCCGCCTCCGCGGAACGTCGGCACACCCGATTCCGCCGACACGCCCGCGCCGGTCAGCACGAGTACGCGCTTGGCCGCATCGAGGCGGCGACGCAGTTCAGCAGAAATGTTCGGAGTAGCCACGGAGTTCATGGGTGCGCGGGCGATGGTAGCAGAGCACCGCGTCCGCCACAAAAAGGCATGACATACGCAAATGCGGTATACTTTGCGCTTTTGTCATGTCCCTATTCAGTCTTCAACAACAACTCAAAGAAGAAATCCGCGGCGCGGCGCGCGAGATGTTCGGAGTCGAGGTGCAACAACTCACCGCCGACACACCGCCTAAACCGGAGCTCGGCGACCTTGCGTTTCCCGTTTGTTTCGAACTCGCGAAGCTGATCAAACAAGCGACGGGCGAAAAAATGGCGCCGCGTGCGATCGCTGAGAAGCTGAAACCCCGGCTGGAGAGCTTCGATCAGGTTGCGCGCATCGAGATTGCTGGCGCGGGTTATATCAACGTGTTCTTTGATCGAGCAAAGTTACTGCAGCTGTTTACGACGAAGACCAGTTTTGAGGCTAAGAGGGACGGGGATTTAACGGATCAGAAAACGGATCAAAGCAAAAAAATGGTTGAGCACACGAGCATCAACCCAAACAAAGCCGCGCATATTGGTCACGTCCGCAACGCCGTTCTCGGCGACACGTTCGTACGCATCCTGCAAGCCGCCGGCGATCGCGTCGAAGTCCAAAACTACATCGACAACACCGGCGTTCAGGTCGCTGACGTCGTCGTTGGTTTTCTGCATCTCGAGGCGATGAACCTCGAAAAGATCAAAGCCCTCGACGAATCGCTCACGCCCGATTATCCGTTTGATTACTACTGCTGGGATCTTTACACCGAGGTCGGACGTTTTTATCGCGACGGCAACCCCAGCAACGATCTGAATCCCGAAAAGCTGGGGATGCGGACGAAAGTCCTGCATGCGATCGAAGAAGGCAACAATCGCATCGCGGAACTTGCCGACTACGTCGCCACACGCAACGTCGAATGCATTCTCAACACGATGGAACGTCTCGGCATTCGTTACGACCTGCTCGCGCGCGAGTCGGAAATCCTGCACCTGCATTTTTGGGAACGCGCCTTCGAACTCATGAAAATGAAAGGCGTGATTCGCAAAGAGACTGAAGGCAAACACGCCGGCTGTTGGGTCATGCCTTTCGAATCGCACACCGGCACCGACGAACACGAGTCAGACAAGATCATCGTCCGGTCGAACGGCACCGTCACCTACACCGGCAAAGACATCGCCTACCAACTCTGGAAACTCGGCAAACTCGGACTTAATTTTCACTACCGCGTCTTTCGCAATTATCAGGACGATCACACGCTGTGGATCACCACCACCGATGCAAAAGCAGAGGCTAAAGCGGGAGTCGAACGTCCGCCGTTCGGCGGCGGCGACACGGTCTACAACGTGATCGACTCGCGACAGTCGTATCCGCAGGAGATCGTGGCTCGCGGCGTCGCGGCGATCGTGCCGGAAGTCGGCGCCGACGCGAGCGTGCACTTCAGTTACGAGATGGTCGCGCTCTCGCCCGCTGCGTGCGAGGAACTCGGCATCACCTTGAGCGAAGAAGATCGCGCAAAGCCTTACATCGAGATGAGCGGCCGCAAAGGTCTCGGCGTAAAGGCCGACGATCTGATCAACCAACTCGAATCCGGCGCGCTCCTGGAAGTCGAAAAACGCAACCCTGAGCTCTCCGAGACAGACAAAAAAGCGACGGCGCACGAGGTCGCAATCGCCGCCCTACGCTATTTCCTGTTGAAGTTCACGCGCAACACGGTAATCGCGTTCGACTTCAAGGAAGCGCTCTCGTTTGAAGGGGAAACTGGTCCATATTGCCAGTACGCCGCCGTCCGGACAAACTCGATCTTCCGCAAACTCGGCGATGAAACTCTGCGCGACGCCGACTCGTTGTTAACGATGATTAGCGGCGACAGCGCATTGCAATTGCGCGTGTCGGAGGTGTTGTCGGGCGAGAGCGGAACGGAGATCTGGTCTCTCGTGATGTTGACGCAGCAGTTGGACGAAGTGATCGCGCAGTGCCGCAAGTCAGCCGAGCCCGCCAACCTCGCGAAATACACGTTTTCAGTGGCGCGCGCGTTCAGTCGTTTCTATCACGATCATCGCATCGTCACCGAGAAAGACGACGTGCGGCGAGCGGTGCTGATCGCCGTGACAAAAATCGTGCGCGCTCAATTAACAGCGGCGCTCGCGATCCTCGGAATCCGCGTCCCCGAACAAATGTAAGACTGTACTTTGCCAAAGCCTGAGAGTATAAAAATACCATGTTAATCGTGATGAAAGCCGACGCCACTGATAGCCAGGTCGAGGCTGTCCTGCGCGTCGTCGAACATTTGGGTTTCAAGGGCCATCCGATGCCGGGCGCGATGCGCACCGCGATCGGAATAACCGGCAATCAGGGCGCGATCGATCCGTCGCACTTTGAAAACCTCGCGGGCGTAGCAGAAGCGATTCGCGTCAGCAAGCCGTACAAGTTGATCTCGCTCGATCTGCGTCCTGAGAAAACCATCGTGCGCGTTGGTGACGCGACGATCGGCGGCGACGAACTCGCGATCATCGCCGGTCCCTGTGCCATCGAAAGTCGCGCGCAGGCGTTTGCGATTGCCGAAGCCGTGCGTCGCAGCGGCGCGCGCTTCTTCCGCGGCGGCGCTTACAAACCACGCACATCGCCGTATGCGTTCCAGGGGCTCGGTGAAGAAGGACTCAGGATTCTGGCCGACGTGCGCGAGGCCTACGGTTTGAAAATCGTGACTGAAGCACTCGACGAAGTGGGTGTGGATCTCGTCGAACGCTACGGCGACATGATTCAGATCGGCGCGCGTAACATGCAAAACTTCTCGCTGCTGAAACGCGCGGGTAAAGCACGACTGCCGATTCTGTTAAAACGTGGATTGTCAGCAACGCTCGATGAGTGGCTGCTTGCCGCCGAGTACGTGATGGCCGAAGGCAATTACCAGGTGGTGCTTTGTGAACGAGGCATTCGCACGTTTGCGCAGCACACGCGAAACACACTCGACCTATCCGCGATTCCCGCGGTGCGGCGGATTTCGCACCTGCCGGTGATCGTCGATCCGTCACACGGCACGGGCAGAAACTTCATGGTTACTCCACTTGCCCGCGCAGGCGTTGCGGTCGGCGCCGATGGTTTGATCGTCGAAGTTCACGACCAACCCGAACACGCGTTGTCTGATGGTGCGCAGGCGTTAACACTGGAGCAGTACGACGAGTTGGTGAACGAGGTGCGTTCGATTCACGAAGTGATTGCGCCCGCGGCGGTTAGCTAAGGCGTTAGCCGAAAATCAATTAGCCAGGATCTGGGCCAGATCACGTGCGAACACCGAACGTGGAATCACCTGATGGTATCCGGCAGCGACTGCCTTTCGCTGAAGTTCAACTTCTACGTGCGAAAAGAAGCCGAGTAAACGTGTGGCGTCCAACTCTGCCGGCAAAGTGAAGGGATCAAATCTTTGACTGTGTAGATCGACGATTACTAAATCCGCTTCGCGCGCTTTTTCGATTAACGATTCTTTCGTCCGTGGAAAATTGATCTCCACCCCCACCGCCTCCGCCACGGCGCGAATCTTCGACGCGAAGAACATGTCGTCAACCACTGCCAGCACTTTCATGGACATCGCAATTCCCCCGCTTACCGATACGGCAAAACTCGAGTTCGGCGAGCAGAACAACCATCTACCGCTCGAGCCTCAGCTTAATCGTTTCGTCGTCGCATCATACAACATTCGTTACGCACGCGGGCCTTACCTCATCTCCGGCGGAATGCGCCGCAAGCTTGGGTTGATGGGTTTGCGTCGCCGCCCACAACACGTCGGACAAATGATCGACGACGCAGCGCGCGCTTTCTCGAGCGGCAAGTTGTTGCCGGCAGTTGATGTGCTCGCGTTACAGGAAGCCGACAAACGAACGGTTCGCACCGGTGGTCATCACGTCGCACAAGAACTCGCGGCGCGATTGCAGATGAATTGGGTACACGCGCCGGCCGGCATTCCGCGCGGCATCAAGCCGGTCAAGCGGGAATGGTGGCTCGACTTTGAAGAGCCGATCGACCTGCACGATGCGGGCGATACGGGCGTGGCGTTGCTAAGTGGTTTGCCCATGAGCGACGTAACGCGAATCGATCTGCCGTGGCACGAGTGTCCCTGGCGCCCGCGACTCGCGATGGCTGCGACTATCCAAAAAATCCGTGTTGTCAACGTTCACGTCGACCCGCATGCTGAGTGTGAGGGTCAACTGGCCCAACTCCAGGTAATCACGGATGAAGCGGATCGACTGTCAGCTCCCACCCTCATCATGGGCGACTTCAACACGCTCTCGCCCGAGAAATGCATTGAGACGCGCAAGTTTCTCGAATCGCGCGGTTACACGACGCCGATTCCCACCGGAACCGCCACCTGGCGCGGCGCGGGACTGCGCATGCACGCCGACTGGATCTTTTCGCGTGGACTCAGAATTACCCGGTGGGGCGTCGCGCGTCCGCTGCACGTCTCCGATCATTGGCCCATCTGGGCGGAAGTCGAGCTTTGATGCAGATCACGAGTCGCGACAATTCCTTGCTCCGCCAGGCGCGCGCCGTGCGCGACGGCAAAGTCGACGATTTGATCTTCGTTGAAGGATTGCGACTGTGCGTCGAGGCACTGCGCTCGAATCTCGAACTCGAAACCGTGATCGTGTCCGAACAACTGGCACGTAAAGAACACGCTGCTGAGCCGATTGCCGAGATCTCGCGAGCATCGCGTCGCGCGGGATCAGTCAGTGAAAAACTTCTGGAATCGATCTCTTACACGAAGACGCCCCAAGGGATCGTGGTTCTCGCGCGCCGCCCTGAGTCTTCGGAGCAACGGCTCGCAGCAAGTCTTACGGACAATCCGCTGCTCGTCCTGTTGCACCAGATCAACAATCCCGTGAACGTCGGCGCGATCTTGCGCACGGCCGAAGCCGCAGGCGCGACTGGCATCATCGCGACGAAAAATACGAGCGATCCGTTTTCACCGAAGTCGTTGCGAGGAGCGATGGGGTCAGCTTTTCGTTTGCCCGTTTGGCGCGACGCGGAGTTCACGCGGGCGGTCGATTGGTGTCGAGCAAAAACAATCAGGCTCGTTGGAACCGCTGCCGGCGCAACGGTGAGGCATACGGACTGGGATTGGACGCGCTCGACCGCACTCGTGCTTGGACCAGAGTCGACGGGTCTCACGCCGGATGAATTAAAAACCACCGATCAGACTGTCAGCATTCCAATGTTCGGTGAAGTGGAGAGTTTGAACGTCTCAGTCGCCGCCGGCATTCTATTGTACGAGGCTGCCCGTCAACGTACGTCTTAACCCCGGAAGCGCGCGCCGATATGCGGGCGCCAGGCTTTCAGCGCTGTCGACAGTGATTCCCAGATCGCGCAGCAGTCCATCCTGCAAATTGTAAATCCAGCCGTGCACGACAAGCTCCTGCCCGCGTTCCCACGCGTTCTGCACGATCGTGGTCCGGCTGACATTGACCACCTGCTCGATCACGTTTAGCTCACATAGCCGGTCAACACGTTCCGACTCGTCCCGGATCTGCGCGAGCTCATCTTTGTGCACGTGCATTACGTCCTGTACGTGACGCAGCCAATTGTCGATCAACCCGAACTGAACGTTGTCCATCGCCGCCTTCACGCCGCCGCAACCGTGGTGGCCACACACGATGATATGGTCCACGTCCAGCCCATCGACCGCGTATTGGATCACAGACAGACAATTAAAATCCGTGTGGACCACGACGTTCGCGACGTTGCGGTGCACGAACATCTCACCGGGGGCCATGCCCACGAGCTGGGTCGACGGCACGCGACTATCGGAACAGCCAATCCAAAGAAACTTCGGTGATTGTTGTTTTGCGAGTGTTCGAAAAAATTCGGGGTCGCTTGCTTTGATGCGTTCAGCCCACGCCCTGTTCTGCTCTAGAAGCTGCTTGAGATCTTTCATACACCAATGGTAGCACCGGACCACGCTGCGCGAGCTGAGATATGTGCTGTAGGCATTTCGCCGTTGTCCGCACGAAGGTATTGCCAGTCTTTTGCTTTCAACGATGCGAGCAACTCGGCGCGGTTTTTTGTTTTGAGAGGCTTGCCGCGATAGATCTTGCTGATGCGCTGGAGCGTCTTTTCCGATCGTGCACCTGAGAACATCAAAAGCGGCCAGGTGAAGTTTGGACCATTGAGTCCACGGACAATCATGCGCCCACCATCGGGCGGTTCGTTCGTCATCGGGTGCCTACGTTAAATAAAAGACGACAACTTTACAAGTGGTTTTTGATTAGCCCAGGTCCGTGGCCGCGACGGCGTCGATCTCGATCAAAAAACCGTAGTGAAGTGCTCCAGTCGGAATGATGGCCCGGGCCGGACGATGCTCGCCGAGCATGCGCGAATAGACCTTGTTGACGGCGTCCCAGAGGTTGATGTCGGCGACGTAGACCGTCATTTTGAGCACGCGGCTCCAGTCGCTTCCGGCGGCTTGCAGAATCGCGAGCACGTTGTTGAGCGCCTGCTCGGTCTGCTCCTCGATTGTGCCGATCTTATGCGCGCCGGTCGCGGGATCGATCGATAACTGGCCCGCTACGAAGACCAGGCCATTGTAAACGGTCGCTTGTGAATAATGGCCGCCGGCTTTCGGCGCATTAGGAGTGTTGATTCTTTGGATTTCCATGCTTTGCCTTTTTGTGTTCCAAGCTGTGTGCAAACATTTCGAGCCCGTCGCGATCGATATTGGCGAGGTCGTCGATCTCGTGCGCGGCGAGGCCGGCTCTGGTGGCTTCCCCGCGTGGATCGGCGAGAAACTTCTCACGCGCTGCCACGTCAACGTAGATTCGGGCCAGAAAACTCTCGAGACGCGATGAGCTCATGCCGCGATCTCGTTCATGATTAGATGTGCGCGGCCACGGGCGACTGCCTCGCGGGCGCGATCGAGTTGGACCAGCAGCGCTTCGATCGAGGGAAAGTTTCCGTCACGTTCCAGAATAACGGTCAATGGTTGCGGCGCACGAGCAGCGACCTCCGCGAGCAGTTCATAAACGGGATCGGGAACGTCGTGCAGGTGATCGTCGAGCAAACGTTGCGCGCCGTTGCGGCCAATCCACTTGCCGCCCGCGAGATGAATCGTAGCGACTTTTTCCGTGGGAATCCGTGTTAAAAACTCACTCGCATTAAACCCGAAGTTCAGGGCGTTAGCATGCAAGTTGTGCAGATCGAGTAAAAGTGAACTATCGGAGTTTCGAACGATCGCGGAGATCCACGCTGCTTCATCGCGATCACTGCCGGGCGGATCGATCAACGTTGCCACATTCTCGACTTGCGGCGCGATACCGACGATCTGTTTCGCACGCGCGAGATTCGCGAGCGCGCCGCCGATCGTGGCTTCGCAACGGGGCGGCGCCGCCAGATGTCCGATCTCCACCCCGCCGCCACGAACAAACGCGAGATGTTCGGACCAGAACGCCGGGCGCACCTCATCACACAGCCGCGCCATGTCATCCAGACGCCGTGTTTCAACCGGAACTGCCGAAGCCATTCCGAGCGAGACGCCGTGCAACGTGACCCGCGTTTGCGCCGCGAGAGTTCGCAACGCGCGTCGCTGCTGTCGGTCGGCGCGAAAGTAGTCGTCCGCAATGACCTCGACGATATCGAGGCGTTCCAGATTCGAGAGTATGCCGGCCGCGAGACGTGGTCGCCAGCCGATGCCAAAACGATCCGCGTTCATCTCAGCCTCCGCAACCACCACAACCACCGCCGCAACCGCCACCACCACAACCGCCACCGCCGTCGGAACTCCCGCACGAAACGCTGTTGCAAGAGCTACCACATGACGAGGACGACCCTGTCTGCTGATTGGCCGTTGCGCGCGGAAACAGCGCGTGCGTGTAAGCGAAGCTGGGACCCGCCAACGCGCCGACACCAAAGACCGCCGCCAACATCATCGGCTCGATCGTCGCGCCACCGGTTTGTAGAAACAGAGCGCGATCCTTCAACCCGGAATAGAGATTTTGCAGGTCCGCGATCATCGCTTTGCCGCTCTCCGTGATCCGTGGAAACGAGATCTTGATCGCAATTACAATCGCGACCAACATCAGAATTACAAGAAACCAGATATTCGTGCGCCCGCGCGATAGTGCAACCAGCACCTTTACGACTCCAACGCCGGCAATGACTGCGCAAGCGATGAGCAAACGTGCCATTCGCGAGCTGTGAATCTGTTCGTTAGGCAGCAGTCCAGCGTTCTTCAGTGTTTGTTCGAGAGGTTTGCAGGTAGCCCGCAAACGAGCATCTTCGAAAATCGCTGTGGCTTCATCCGCGCGTTTGAATCTGTGCAGCAACTCTTTCTCAATCGGACGGCGCACTGAATCCGGCGAGGCCTTGTCGGCCGTTTTGAGCTGCGTTCCAGTCGCGACTAACAAACCGCGGTCGATAAGCGAGACGGCCGCGACGCGTAACGTTTCCGGTTCAGCGCCGCGCAGGTAAGCAATCAAGTAGGGGTCAGACAGATCGAGCTTCGGCGGCGGGGACGACTCGGCATATTTGCGCGTGAGCACGATCGCGATAAGCGCGAGCGCGCTCAGTCCGATGTAAAAGACCAGAAACTGCGGGCCGGTTAGATCGAAGGGATTCATTTAATCACCTCACTTCAATTGTGCGGCGCGGGCCCACATCGTGTGGGCGAGTTCGATTAGATGAAAAAGAGCCGGCGCGGCCGCGCCGGGTGGAAGAGTATGTCGTTGACGTGCTTCGGAGATTAGTTGGACGTCGTGCGCAGCCGCCGCTGATGACGACGCGATCTGCTCGAGTGCGTCTTTCGGCGACGATGCGGGACGTCCTTCGAGTTCCAGCAACGTCGAAGCGCACGCGCGTAATGGACCAGCGGCGTTAGCAATCACTGTTGAGAGTTGCTCTTCGCGCAAACTTCGCGAGACGTAAGCTTCACGCAAACGCAACGTCAGGTTTAGCAGCGTCTGCTTCAAACGAAAGATCGCGTCGTCTCTCGAGATTGTGATCGAGGCAAACGGATCTTCGCCGTACAGAATGAGACGGCGGCGCGCGATGTCGCCAAATTTAACAGCAAAGGCTTGCGACGCGGGCTGAAGCTCGTCCTGCAAGAGAAACATGACGCGCAGTTTGATCGCGGCCTCTGCGAGTCGCAGCGGCTCGCGTATTTGGTCCGCGAGACTACGATCGAAGCCTTTGAGCAGAAGAATCAGATTAACGTCCGAGGTGGAGCGAAGTTTTCCTTCGGCGCCGCTGCCGTACAGGACCACGGAGACCAGTTGATCGCCAAACGCTTTCTTTGCGGCAGCAATAAACGTGTTGAGGGTCGTGCTTACGTTGGTGGGCAGCGTGATGGTAGTTTCGCTAGTCATATTCAGCAAAAAGCTGTTCGATGACGTTCTGCGAGATCGCGCCTTCGCGAACGACGCGCGGCGGAGAGGAAGATACGTCTAAAACCGTCGAAGGTTCTGTGGCACTCACTTCACCGCCATCGACGATCAAATCCAGACCAAAACGAAAATACCGGGCGACTTGTTTGGCCGAACGCGCGGGCTCGCTTCCCGAAGGATTCGCGCTGGTGGCGGTCAAAACGCCGCCACAATCACGCACCAACTCGCGCACGCTTTCATCGGCCGGGAGTCTAACACCAACAGTTCCCGTCCCCGACGTAATCTCTTCCGGCAACTCGGCGACGGCGGGACCGACGATCGTTAACGGTCCGGGCCAGAATTTTCTCGCCACGATGTTAAATTCATCTGAACGAGCACTTAACAATCGGTGAACTTGGTCCGGATCCGAAATCAAAAGCAGGATCGGCTTGTTGTCTTCGCGGCCTTTCAGTTGCCTGATCCGCGTGACCGCCGCGCGATTGAAAGGGTCCGCGCCGAGGCCGTAAAACGTGTCCGTGCGAAATGCGATCACGCCGCCGCTCAAGATCACTTCCGAGGCTTTCACCGGCCTGGCTCACTCCAGTTCGTATCCACACGCGTGCGCTTCAATGACGGCACGTCCAACACGTTCAGATCGAATCCCGACACGTACGGCTTCACCAGGGAATACGACGACGCGAAGTAGATCGGAATCGCCTTCAACTCTTTCAACGCCTGCGCTTCCGACTCGATCAACGTCGCGCGTTGGGGCTCCGGCGTTGCTGCACTAGCCGCGCCTTCCGTCGTACTCGGTGCAGTCGGAGCGGGTTGTATGTCGCGCCCAAACAACATCGCGAGGTTCGTCGGCTCACTGGTTGTTTGCATCACAACGCCGCGACGCACCACGTCGTAATCTCCCGCTTGAATCGTGAGTTCGTAGTCTTCCCAACTTTGAATAACGACTTCGGTTTGAATGTTCAAGGCCGTGCGCCACATCGCTGAGATCGATTGCGCGACGAGGCGCTGCTGTTCGTTACGGTTGATAAGCAGTCTAACAACCGGAAAGTTTTCGCCGTTTGGATATCCCGCCTCGGCGAGTAGTTCGCGGGCCCGGTTGACGTCGTAATCAAGCAACTCCGCTTCGTCGACCACGGGCTTCTCGCCGGACATCGCATCGGGCAGAAATCTTCCCGCAGGCTCTGTTGCGCCGCCGAGATCGACGCGGCTGATGCGTTCCCGATCGATCGCCAGCGCGAGTGCTTCGCGCACGCGAACGTCGTCAAACGGTTCGCGATTCACGTTGAAAACGTAGTAAGTCAACGCGCCAAAAGTTGAACGACGAAAGTCCTTGTACGGCGCGAGCAACTTCAGGGCGAGTGGTTCGAACGCAGCGTTTGTGACGGCGTCGATATCGCCCGCGCGATACGCGGAGAGTGCGTCTTCGGGATTCGGAGTGTTGACGAAAGTCACGCGATCGAGCGAGACCGAATCGCCGTCCCAGTAATTGCGGGCGCGTTCGAGACGCACGCGATCGGTTTCGGCAGCCGAGAGTTGAAACGCGCCGTTGGAGATCAACTCGTGCGATTCGATGGGCTTCGTGTGTTCCGCATCCGGCAGTTTGACGGGTCGAAACACGGGATGCGCCACGAGCGCCGGAAAACTACTGTCACCGTGTTGCAGGGTGACTTTAAGCACGTGGTCGCCGAGGGCTTGCGCGCCGAAGTGCGGCGTCGACTCGGTCGAATCGGGTTGCGAAACGGTTGGCGTGGCGCCCTCGATGTTGGTCAGCAGTTCCGTGTGCGGCGCGAGTGGGCCAATCTTGAGCGTACGTTGCCAGGAACGAACGAAATCCGCGGCGGTAACTTTGTCGCCGTTGGACCAGCGTGCGTTGTCGCGCAGGTAGAACGTCCAGACGCGTCCTTCGTGCGACGATTCCCAACGCGTCGCAACGGCGGGAATCGGCGCGAGCGTCCGAGGATCGTAATCGGTTAAACCTTCGAAGAGCGCGCGCACGGCGTCGGTGTCGGGCGGCGCGGCAGCAAAGGCGGGATCGAACGTGCGCGGCAAGCCGCCATCACTCCAGCGAAACTCCTGCGCGCGCGGCGGAACGCTCTTGCCGTAGAAAGTCGTCGGCTCCTCGTTGAAACAGCCGGTTTGAACCAGACACACGACCAGAAACAGCGCGTAAACGGTGGTCCAGCGCGAGCGCTGCAGGCGTGGTTTTGGCCGTTGCCGTCCTCTTAATTGTCGTCGGGGAGAGTTCATGTTTGTTTGTTCGCCAGACGAAGCAGATCGTTGTGAACCT
Source organism: Acidobacteriota bacterium (assembly GCA_020199835.1). Lineage (GTDB taxonomy): Bacteria > Acidobacteriota > Blastocatellia > Pyrinomonadales > Pyrinomonadaceae > PSRF01. The sequence continues at coordinate 495,413 of JAIVJV010000001.1, forward strand.
CTTGCGTGCGCTGGCGCGTGATCTCAAATCCATCTGACGTGTCGATCAAGTAGTCCGCGTACTTTTGTTTCTCGGCTTGCGGCATCTGCGAATCGATTCTCGCCTGGGCCTCGTCGCGCGAGAGACTGCTGCGCAGCATCAGCCGCTCGAGCTGCACTTCGGGACGGCAATGGACGACGATCAATTTGTCAAAGCGGCGATAGCCGCCGGATTCGATCATCAGTGCGGCGTCGATGATGCCGATGCCGTTTGGATCTTCCTGTTCCCATGCGCGCATGATTTCGTCCTGGCGCGCGATAATGAACGGGTGAAGAAGGTCGTTTAACTTTTGGCGCTTCGTTTCGTCGGCGAAGACGATCTCGCCGAGACGCTGGCGATTCAACGTGCCGTCGGCGTTGAGAATCTCGGGGCTGAAAGTTTTGGCCACGGATGCCAGACCCGGCGAACCGGGAAGAACAACTTCCCGTGCTGTTTGATCCGCATCGAGGACGTGGCAGCCTAGTTCCGCGAAAACGGAAGTTACATAGGATTTACCGACGGCGATTGATCCTGTTAATCCAACGCGCAGCATCGAAGTGATTACGGATTTAATCCGTGTTTTAACGTAGCTGCTTTTAGCGTGTTCTTCATCAACATCGCCACTGTCAACAAACCGACGCCGCCGGGGACGGGCGTCAACATGCCCGCAACCTCGGAGGCTTCCGCGGGATGCACATCGCCGACAAGCGTGTAACCGCGCTTCGCCACCACCTCAAGTCGTTTTTCTGCCGCGTCGCCAAAGAGTGCATGCACCTCTTGCTCTTCAGAAATTTTGTTCATGCCGACGTCGACCACGATTGCGCCGGGTTTGATGTGCTCGCGCCCGATCATTCCGGCGCGGCCGATCGCGACCACGAGCAGATCTGCCTCGCGGGTCCCGGCGGCGAGATCGCGTGTGCGTGAATGACAGATTGTGACTGTCGCATCGCGCTGCAAGAGCAGTTGGGCCATTGGCCGGCCGACGATCTGACTGCGTCCGACCACGCACGCATTGAGACCGCGAATTTCAATCGCGTTGAAGTCGAGCAGTTCGATGATCCCCGCGGGCGTGCAGGGCACAAACACCGGCCGGCCCATGGCAAGCTTGCCGGCGTTGATCGGGTGGAAGCCGTCAACGTCTTTGCTCGGATCGATCGCTTCAATGATCGTCGTCTCGTCGATGCCGCGCGGCAAGGGCAGTTGCGTCAGGATGCCGTCAACGTCGTCGCGCACATTCAACGAGTTGACGAGGTTGAGCAACTCCTCGGTGGTCGTGGACTCCGGCAACGCGTGATGCTCCGATCTAATCCCGACCTCTTCACACGCCTTGATCTTGTTGCGCACGTAAACAGCCGACGCGGGATCGTCCCCGACCCGCACCGCTGCGAGGCACGGCCGGTAATCGCGCGTCTGGGCCATTGCTTCCACCTGGCCCGCGACTTCGTCCTTTATTCTCGCGGCTACGACCGCGCCATCGAGCGGTTGCGCTTTTGTTTTTTCAGTAATCATTAGCGGTCAATAGTATACACAGATTATACGGATTATAATTCGCCGCATGTTGCTTGCGAGATTAGCGCTTCTAATGGTGTCCTGCGTCGCGACGGCCGTGGCCCAATCGCCCCAGAACCAGGATTACCTGCTCGGACGCAAAGCCGAAGCTTCCGGCGACGTGGCCGCGGCGGCAGTCAATTACGAGTCGGTCGTCACGCGCAACTCGATCCTGAAGGAGTATGCGCTGTGGCGGCTCGCGCGAATCGCACGTTCCACCGGCGATCTCGTGCTCGAACGCGAACGGCTGCAACGGCTCGTCACCTCTGCGCCAAACAGTCTTTTGTACGAAACCGCCGCTTTGCGATTGAGCGAGAGCTTCTTTGAGAGCGGAGATTTTACGGCGGCGGCGAACAGTGCAAAAGCCCTTACGTCTGCAAAGAACGCTTCTGTCGCACGCAGAGCCGCCGCGTTGATGGGCGTAAGCTATGTTCGGGCGGCAAGGACCACGGAAGCGCGTGACACGTTCGCGAGGCTCCTGATGCAGACGCGCGATGCATCGCTTCCGGATGACTTCGCCCTGATTGCGGTGCGCGAGCTCGACGCGCTCGACAAATCCATCAACGCAACGAACCTCACCGAAGCCGAACATCTACTTCGCGCCTCCGTCTATCAATTCAATCGCGACTTCGCCGGTGCGCGCGTACATTTCCAGACGCTCATCGATCGTTATCCGCAAAGCGGCACGTTGCCAAATGCTATTCTTCAACTCGCTCGCGGTTACTACCTGGAATACAAATACGACGATGCGATCAAGCATTTTCAGAAGGTCTACGACGTATATCCGCAATCACAAGCGGCACGCGAAGCCGTTGGTTGGCTCGGCTCCACTTACCTGCGCACCAAGCGCACTGACGATGCGGTCGCGGCTTACCAACTACTGATCGATCGTTTTCCGGATTCGCCGGCACCCGAACGCCCGTACCTAAACATCGTCGACGCGCTTCACGAAGCGGGCCGTCACGCGGATGCCTTGAACTGGGTGCAGCAAACGCGCGCGCGTTTTAAGAATGACCTTGGCGGAACACTCGCGCTGTTTGCGCAACTGCGCATTCATCTCGCACAGGCGAGTTGGGCCGCCGCAGTGCGCGATGCGGACGAGTTAGCGACGTTTTCTGATCTCGGTGGCACGCGTGTGCCGGGCGGGACGAATGCGGCAGAGATCGGGTTTCTTCGTTCGTACGCCCTCGAGCAGTTGGGTCGAACGGAAGAGGCGGTTGCGGGCTATCTGGCGATTCCCGATGGTCGCAATGAGTATTACGGGACCCGTGCGACGCAACGTCTGCAGGCGCTGGCTAACGACGCGAGGGCGCGGACGCTCGTGCAAATGCGGCTCAACGCGCTGACGAACGGAGCGAAAGTCGCGAGTGCCGCGGGCCAGTGGGAACAAGCGCGAGTCGCAGCGCAATCAGCACTGCGACTAACAACTGATCCGCAAAAGCGCAGCGAACTTTTGGCGGTCCTACGCTCGGCCTACGACTCACTCCCGACCTACCGGTTACCAAAGTTCAATCAGATTTCCTTAACTCCCGCTAGCGGTTCCAAGCCCCTCCCAAAAGACCAAACGCTAGCGAACTCCTTGCTAACACTCGGTCTCTACGACGAAGCATTGCCCGAACTTCTGGCAACAAAAACCACCAATTCAACCCCCGACGAAGCGTACACGATTGCGCGACTCTCGTTGCAAGCGGGCCTCCCGAATCGCGCGGTCCGTTTTGCCGAACCATTGTGGAAAGCGATACCCGCGGATTACGTGATCGATCTCGCGCCGCGCGAGATGATCGAACTCCTCTACCCCGCCCCGTTTCGTGAGTCGCTTTTGAAACACGGAGCTACGCGAAGCGTCGATCCACGGTTTGTGCTTTCTATCGCGCGCCAGGAATCACGCTTTCAAGCCGAGGCGAAATCCGTTGCCGCCGCGCGCGGCATGATGCAGTTTATTCCTTCAACGGCAAACGACGTGGCCGCGGAGTTAAAGCTCGCGAAGTTCGAACAGGACGATCTCTACAACGCGGACACCGCGATTCTCTTCGGTTCGCAATACCTCGCGAGCCTCTTCAAACTGTTTCCCGATCAGCCGCAGGCCGTGGCGGGCGCGTACAACGGCGGCGCCGACAATCTCGCGCGCTGGATCGGGCGTTCGCGATCAACCGAAGCCGATCGCTACGTTCCCGAAATCGGTTTCACGCAAACGAAAGACTACGTCTACAAAGTAATGGCGAACTTCTGGACCTACCAACGTCTCTACGACGCCCAACTCCAACCGTTAGGTCCATCGAAATGAGTAAATGCGCCTTTGTTTCGGTTTTTATTCTTCTCCTCTTGGCCGTGAGTTTGGGCGCTTGTCGTCGGAATGAACAACGCTACGAGGTAAAAGGCAAGGTCGTGATGGTCGAGAAGGAGAAGCATCTCGTCACGATCGCGCATGAAGACGTCAAGGGCCTGATGCCGGCGATGACGATGCCCTTCACCGTGCCGAGTAAAGCCGATCTCGACTTCATCGCGCCCGAAGATCAGGTAACGGCAACGCTCGTGGTCGATGGCTCGCAATCGTGGCTCGAAAACGTGTTCGTCGTCAGAACTACCGGCACACCGTCGGCAGCTGCGAACGTCGCGGAAGCAAACAAAGGTGACGAAGTTCCCAACTACGTTCTTAAAAACCAGGACGGCAAACAGATCCGCCTCCACGATTATCGCGGCAAAGCGCTGCTGCTAACGTTCATCTACACGCGCTGCCCGCTGCCGGAATACTGCACGTTGATGAGCAACAACTTCGCGCAGATCGATCGCCAACTACAACAGTCGCCAGACCTGTACGCGAAAACACACTTGCTGAGCGTCAGCATCGATCCAAACTACGACTCGCCGCAGGTGTTGCGCAGTTACGGCGCGGCGCACACGGAGCGCTACGAAAAGGAAACGTTCTCACACTGGGAGTTTGCTTCAGGCGAGCAAGTTAAGCAGATGGCGCAGTTTTTCGGGTTGAGATATTTTCCCGAGAAAGACGAGATCATCCACGGGCTAAAGACCGTGATTATCGCGCCGGACGGAAAGATCGTGAAGGTCTACACTGGCAACGATTGGAAACCTGAAGACGCGGCGAACGAACTCAAGCGAGCCCTCGGATCTTCCTGATCTCCTCAGTCAGCACCGGCACCGCTTCAAACAGATCGCCAACAATCCCATAATCCGCGATGTCGAATATCGGCGCTTCGGCATCTTTGTTGATGGCCACGATCGTACCGGAGTTCTTCATACCCACAAGATGCTGAATCGCACCGGAGATTCCCAGCGCAACGTAAAGCTTCGGCGCGACCGTCTGTCCCGACGATCCGATTTGCCGATCGATCGGCAGCCATTCGGCGTCGCAAATCGGACGCGATGCAGCAATGTCGCCGCCGAGCGCTTCTGCGAGTTTCTCGGCGAGCGCGAGATTATCTTTGCTCTTGATGCCGCGGCCGACAGCGATGATGACGGCGGCCTTCGTGAGATCGACGGACTGTTTCGCTTCCTGGAACGGCGCTTCGGGCTTCATGCGGACTTCACCAATCTCGACCGCCACGTTCTCCACCGCCGCGCCACTCCCTTTCGTCGCCTGGTCGGGCCGATAAGCTCCCGTTTGAAACGTCGCGAACACAGGCGCTTCACCGTCCGAAACGACATCTGCATCGAGCTTGCCGAGAAAGATTCTGCGCGTAAACCCGATCTTGCCACCTTCGACGCGCGCGCGGATGCAATCGCTGATCATCCCTTTCCCAAAACGCGCGGCGAGCTTCGGCGCGAAGTCGCGCACCTGGTAAGTGTGCGTCAGAAACACAAAGCTCGGTTCCGTCTGCTTGACGATCTGCTCAAAACCATCGGCGTAAGCATCGGGCGTGTAGTCAGCGAGTTTCTCATTCGTCGCGCAGATCACTTTCTCAACGTTGTAACCCGCAATCTCCTGCGCGAGCGCGCTGACGTCGTTCCCGAGCACAACAGCACTCACCGACTGCTGCAGCTCCGATCCCAATTTCTGCGCCGCAGCGACAGCCTCGATCGAACTCTTGTTCGCAACGCCGCCTTTGTGCTCGATAAAAACCAGTATGCCGTTACTCATTTAATAAACACGCGCCTCGTTATGAAGTTTTTGCGCCAATTCGGCGGCGCCCGCTTTCGCATCGCCATTGCCAAGCAGTTGCGTCTGTTTCATCTTCTGCGGCAGGTAAATCTTCTCGATGCGCTGGTGCGAAGGACGCCCGACAACATCCGCGGACGGCGTCACTTCCTTAATCTCTTTCTTCTTCGCCGCCATGATTCCCTTTAACGTCGCGTAGCGAATCTGGCTGATGCCCGACTGAATCGTGAGCAGTGCAGGCAAAGGCATGTCGTACCACTGGTACCAGCCGCTTTCCAGCTCGCGTTTGACACGCAGCTTGTCGGCCTCGGCGTTGAGTTCGATCACGATCGTGGCGTGGGGCAGTCGGAGTAGTTCGGCCATGATGACGCCCGTTTGACCGTAGCCGTGATCGTCAGATTGCAGACCCGTCATCACAAGATCCGCTTTCTCTTCTCGAATCGCGTCGGCGAGTACGGTCGCGGCAGCAAACGGTGAGAGGTGGGCCAGGTTGTCGCCGACAACGTGAATCGCGCGATCAGCACCGCGTGCGAGCGCGTCCTTGATGACGCTCTTCACGCGCTGCGGTCCCATCGAACAAACAACGACTTCGCCGCCGAGCTTCTCGCGCACACGCAACGCTTCCTCGAGCGCGTAACCGTCTGACTCGCTCACCTCAAACGAGAGATCGTTCTCCTCGATCCAGGTAGCGTCTTTGTTAATGCGCAGGATCGCGTCTTTGTTCGCGACCTGCTTCATCATCACTACTATTTTCATCTAGTCCTCGTATCGCTTGAACAACAGCGCCGCGTTCGTGCCGCCGAAACCGAAACTGTTCGAGAGCACGTAATCGACGCGTGCTTCGCGTGGCTCGTTAGGCACGTAATCCAGATCGCATTCCGGGTCGGGATTGAAGTAGTTGATCGTCGGCGGTAACACGCCGCGATTAATCGCGAGGGCGCAGAACACGCCTTCGATTCCGCCCGCCGCACCGAGCAGATGGCCCGTCATCGACTTGGTCGAACTCACGGCGAGTTTGTACGCGTGCTCGCCAAACGTTTCCTTGATCGCGAGCGTTTCAAACTTGTCGTTGTAAGGCGTCGAAGTGCCGTGCGCGTTGATGTAACCAACCTGTTCGGGTTTCGCGCCTGCGTCGCGCAGCGCTCGCTGCATCACGCGGCGTGCACCCGAACCAGTCTCGTCCGGCATCGTCAGGTGAAACGCGTCCGCGCACGCGCCATAACCAACAACTTCAGCGTAGATCTTAGCGCCGCGCTTCTTCGCCAACTCGAGCTCTTCGAGAATCATGATGCCCGCGCCTTCGCCGATCACAAACCCGTCGCGGTCCCTTTCAAACGGCCGTGACGCGTGTACAGGATCTTCGTTGTTAGTTGAAAGCGCCCGCATCGCCGAGAAACCCGCGACGCTCATCGGCGTGATTGCCGATTCCGCGCCGCCGCAGATCATCACGTCAGCGTCGCCGCGTTGAATAATCTTGAAACTGTCGCCAATCGCGTGCGCGCCGGCTGAGCAGGCGGTCGCGGTGGCGGAGTTTGGTCCCTTGGCACCGAAACGAATCGACACCTGGCCTGCGGCGAGATTTACGATTGCGGATACGATAAAGAACGGCGAAACGCGATCCGGTCCATCGTCGAGCAGTTTCGAGTGCTCGCGTTCGATGGCCCAGAAATCGCCGATGCCGCTGCTGATGTAAGTGCCGGCGTTCTCGGCGAGATCAACGGGAAATTTGCCTTCGGGTGTGAGCGCGAAAGCGCTATCGGCCATCGCTTCGATCGACGCCGCAATCGCATAATGAATAAAGGCGCCCATCTTGCGCGCCTCTTTCTTGGCAATGAATGTCAGCGGGTCGAAGTTTTTTACTTCGCAGGCAAACTTTACTGAAAACCGCTCGGCGTCGAATTTCTTGATGTAGTCCGCGCCACTGCGACTGTTCATCAGCGCGGTCCATGTGTCTTCGACAGTATTGCCAACAGGTGTCACGAGGCCGAGGCCTGTAATCACGACACGTCGTGTCAAAGTAGAACTCCTTGGGAAGAGCCAGCTATTTGATGGAGTGAACGAGCGGGTATCGTTCACTCACCGATCACTACTTCTTGTGCTGGTCGATATAGTTATAGGCGTCCCGCACGCTTTGAATCTTCTCGGCGTCTTCGTCAGGGATTTCAATGCCAAACTCCTCTTCAAAACGCATCACGAGTTCCACCGTGTCCAGCGAGTCGGCGCCGAGGTCGTCAATGAATCTGGCGTTTGGCGTGACCTCGTTTTCATCGACCCCAAGCTCGTCGACGATAATCTGCTTTACCTTATTCTCGATCTCTTGATCGGGCATCGTGTTTGCTCCTCTGTGAGTTAATTAGACTAATTCATCCCTGACAGCAAGTGCGGCCACGGTCGCCTCCAGGCTTGCTGCGTCTTCCACGTTAAGACATTTAACGTCGCGATTCGTTTGCCGCATGAGCCCTGACAACACTTTGCCGGGCCCGATTTCTATAAGCGTTTCAACGTTCTCATCCAACAACAACTGCATCGATTCGAGCCAGCGCACCGGCGACGAAACCTGCCTGAGCAGCGCATCGCGCAGTTCTGCGGGCGCGGTCGTTACCCGCGCATCAACATTCGTCACTACCGGCATTTGCGGCTCGTTGAACGTCAAACGCTCCAGATGGACTCCGAGTTTCTCCTGAGCCGGTTTCATCAACGCACAATGAAACGGTGCGCTCACGTTCAACTTAATCACTCGCTTCGCAACGCCCTTTAACAACTCGATCGCACGGTCAACAGCTTCCGTATTGCCCGCGATCACGACCTGGTTCGGCGAATTTGAGTTCGCAACCGAACAAACCTGATCGCCGCGAGCTTGCGCGCACGCGTCTTCGATCGCCTTCAGCTCGCCGCCGATCACTGCCGTCATCGCGCCAGTGCCAACGGGAACCGCTTCCTGCATGTACTGACCGCGCGCGCGAACCGTCCGCACCGCGTCTGACAACTGCAGCACACCGGCGGCGACAAGCGCTGAGTATTCACCGAGACTGTGTCCCGCGACAAACGACGGCGACGGTAATCCGTTTTCACGCGCCGCCCGAAACGCTGCAACTGACGTAGTCAGAATCGCCGGCTGCGTGTTTTCCGTTAACTGCAAATCCTCCGCCGGACCTTCAAAACAGAGCCGCGAGATCCCAAAACCCAACGCGTCATCCGCTTCTTCAAAGACCTGTCGTGCAACCGCAAACTTCTCAGCCAGATCTTTTCCCATGCCCGGCGCCTGCGAGCCCTGCCCGGGAAAAATCATCGCCATTACCATTGCATCAACACCGCGCCCCAGGTTACGCCGCCACCAAACGACGCCATCAAGACCAGATCACCTTCCTTGATGCGCCCGGCTTCGACACATTCATCGAGCGCGATCGGAATCGACGCCGATGAGGTGTTGCCGTGCACGGCGATGTTTGAATAAACCTTCTCGAGTCCCACATTCAAACGGTCAGCCACAGCTTCGGTGATCCGTTGATTTGCCTGGTGCGGAATGAAAAGGTCGATCTCGTCTGACTTCCTGCCGGCTTTCTCGAGCACTTCGCGCGAGATCTCCGCCATGGAACGAACCGCAACCTTGAACAGCTCGTTGCCTTTCATCTTAAAGAAGTGATCACCGGCTGCGAGTGTTTCCGCCGTGGGTTTACGCCGCGTGCCGCCGCCGGGTGAAAACAACTGCTCTTCGTAACGTCCGTCAGATTTGATCTTGCTCGCGAGAATGCCGCGACTGCTATCGACTGGTCCAAGGACCGCGGCGCCTGCGCCGTCGCCGAACAACACGCACGTTTGCCGGTCGGTGTAATCGACGTATTGCGTCAGGATCTCAGCACCGACGACGACCGCGTGTCGCACTTGTCCGGTCCTGATCATCGAATCGGCGAGCGACACACCGTACAAGAAACCCGAACACGCGGCGACGACGTCCATGGCCGCGGCGTTGTTCGCGCCGAGTTCGGCTTGAACGATGCAACCTGTCGAGGGAAGTATCTGGTCGGGTGTGACGGTGGCGCAGATCAGGAGATCGATATCGGAAGGATCGAGACGCGCACGTTCGATTGCTTGTCGCGCGGCGCGCACTGCAAACATTGACGTGTACTCACCGGGCGCGGCTTTGCGACGCTGTTTGATCCCGGTGCGCGTCGTGATCCACTCGTCCGAAGTTTCAACGAGCTGCGCGAGCTCGGCGTTGGTTAGAATGCCTTCGGGGTACGAGTGGCCCGTGCCCAGGATTCCAGCGCGTTGATTCACCATTAAGTCCTCAGATTACTACAAGTACGCCACAGATTGACTCGATGTGGCAATACCCTTTTCGATTCGTTCAGCCGTTCGGTGTTCGGAAAACTCTTTTACGCTCCTGATGGCGTTGCGAATCGCGCGGGCATTTGAACGTCCATGCCCGATCACCACGATGCTTCGCACGCCTAACAGTGGCGCCCCGCCATATTCAGTGTAGTCGAGACGCTTTTTAATCTTCTGAAAAGCCGGTTTCGCGAGCACTGCGCCCGCTTTTGTAACCGCCGTTGCCGTCAACTCGCGTTTCAACATCGCGAGCATCGCTTCGGTCAAACCTTCCGACAACTTCAACATCACGTTGCCGGTAAAACCATCGGTGACGATCACGTCCACCTCGCCAGAAAAAACGTCGCGGCCCTCGACGTTGCCGACGAAATTTATATTGTCCAGCTCTCTGAGCAACGGAAACGCTTCTTTCGTCAGATCGTTTCCTTTCGCTTCTTCCTCCCCGATGCTCATCAACCCGACGGACGGGTTCAAGGTTCCCAAAACGGAACGCGAATAAGCGTCGCCCATGATCGCAAACTGCGCGAGGTGATGCGGCTTGCATTCCGAATTGGCGCCGACGTCGAGCAACAGCGTCGGTTTCGCGGCTTTCGTCGGAATCATTGCCGCGAGCCCCGGGCGGTCAACGCCGGGAAGCATTCCGAGCACCATCATCGCGGTCGCCATTGCCGCGCCGGTGTTACCGGCGGAAACAAAACCATCGCCACGGCCGTCACTGACCAGCTTTGTACCGATTCTCAAAGAGCTCTTCTTCTTGCGCCTGACTGCAGTCGCGACCGGATCGTCCATCGCGATTACTTCAGCGGCTTCGACCAGCTCAATACCTCGATCACCGTCTCCGCGCCAGCCGCAGCGTCTCAGTTCCGGTTCGACTTTGTGGGCCTGGCCCACCAGGATCACCTGGACGCCGAGATCGCGCGTAGCCGCGAGCGCGCCATCAATCTCCACGTGCGGCGCATGGTCACTTCCCATCGCGTCGAGAACGACTTTACCCGTCAAACGGGTCTCATTCTGCGACTGAATTCGCACCGGAGATCACAAGGTTTACGCTTCTTCTACCTGCACTACCTGGCGGCCTTTGTAATAGCCACATTTGGGACAGACGCGATGGGGCATGCGGGGTTCGCGGCAGTTTGGACAAAGGGTGGTCTGCGGCACACGCAGCGCATCGTGCGCGCGCCGTTTGTCGCGACGAGCTTTGGAATGTCGCCGTTTAGGATTTGGCATAATGACTCCTGCTAAATGTTAATGGTAAGTGGTCAATGGTAACAGCCGGTTTACCATTCACTACTTACCACCTGTTAGGTTCTTCAGTGCCGCCCAGCGTGGATCAACTTCATCTGTTGCGCAGGCGCAGTCGCCTGTATTTTTGTCGATGCCGCAGTCAGGACAGATTCCTTTGCAGTCGGGCCGGCAGAGCATTCGTGTCGGGACTGCCAACAGGACCTGCTCTTTCACAATCTCGTCAACATCGATCGCTTGACCGTCGAACACGGCAACCGACAGATCGTCTTCGGTCAGCTCCGCTGCCGCGTTTGATTCGTAGTCAGTGCCGGTGATGTATTGCAGATCGAAGTCTGCATCGACCCGCATTTCGACGCGTTGCAAACAGCGATCGCACTCAACCTGGGCGCGAGTTTCGATGTGTCCGTTGACAAAGACCTCAGTGCGTTCAAGCCGCACGTTTCCGGTAACGTCCACCGGCGCGACTATTTGGACGCGTTCATCAAAAGAGCCCAATTCATCAGGCTGGTACACGTGAGCGAAATCAGCTCGTCCATGCTCCAGATTTACCAGCTCGATCCGCATCACACTTCGCACAGCCACGAATAGCAGTTTTGGGGGCTATGCACACAAAAGGGCCATTATAGCGACGGTTGTGGCTCTGTCAACGCGACGAGCCTTAATGCGACTGTGGGGGTGGGGCCGCTTCGAATGCCTTCAAAGCATCATCACGCAACATTTCCGCGAGGCGTTTATCGGCGCCGGCCATTAAACGCCGGTATCCGGACTTTGTCGTCTGAAAAAGCGGAACGGCCGCTGTGGCTTTGTGACCCGCCCGTTTTAACGCCTCCCGAGCCAACTCTTTCCTGCCCGTGCGCTCGTACGCCTGCGCCAGTAAATAAAACGCCGCCGCGTAACTCTCATCCATCTGCACGGCCTTGCGCAGGTGGCGGACCGCCAATCCGTCGCGATTTAACTCGTAATACAAACACCCAAGCACGTAATGCGCTTCCGGCGAAGGCCGCGCGCTCAACGCCCGCTTGAACTCGCCCAAAGCGCGACGCCAGTTTTTCTCCGCCACAAACAACCACCCAAGCCCATAGTGCCCCGCGAAAGACGATCCGCCTTGCTGCATCGCGTGACTCAGAAGCTTCTTCGCCTGTTCGACTTCTCCTTCATCAGCGCACGCCAACCCAAGCAACAGCGCAACACGCACATCGTCCGGCAATGCTTCGTGCGCGCGAGTCAAATACGTGCGCGCATGTTTGGTCTTGCCGCGGCGGAAATAATGCTCCCCGATGTAAAGATTCAAGGCCGCGTTCTCATCCGAGATCTCCGCCGCGTCTTGCAGCTTCGTGATCCCTTCCTGCACCTGCTTGTCTTCGATCAGCAGAAACCCCTCGTTGACGAGCTCTGTAAACACGGGCCGTTCCATCGCCTGCGCATGGGCCAGAATACGCAAACGCAACTCATCGCGATGCACGTTCTCTTCCTGCTCGAGCGCATCTTTTTCGCAACGTTCACTCCAGAGCTTCTCCAAACGCTCCGACTGCACGATTCCATCTTCTTCCAACAACGAGATCAATGCTCGCGTAAGTGAACGATCGAAGTAAGCGTTCTGCGCGTAGCGAAGAAGCAGGTCAAGACTGCGCTCAAGACGTTCAGCAAGACGCGCCGTCCGGTTCTCAGCAGCAGAAATTCGTTCGAGGAGGTGTTCGTCGGTGGAAAGACTTGAAGTGCCGGCTTCGAAACGCGAAGAGGAGGGCTCGACAACAATCATCAGCCGCGTGCCGCAACGCGAACAAAACTCCTGGCCCAGCGGATTCGCCGCCAGGCACTTTTGGCAGTAATGGGCAATGCCGGGAGCCATTCTCTTATTTCAATTTCGTGAGTTCAGTATTCGTAAAACCCGCGCCCGCTCTTTCGCCCGAGCCAGCCGGCGTCAACATAACGCTTCAACAGCGGGCACGGCCTGTACTTCGGATCTCCGAGCCCTTCGTATAACACATTCATGATTGCGAGGCACACGTCCAGGCCGATGAAATCCGCGAGGGTCAGTGGTCCCATGGGATGGTTCATGCCGAGTTTCATGATGCCGTCGATGCTCTCGCGCGTCGCCACGCCTTCGTACAAAGTGAAGATCGCCTCGTTGATCATCGGCATCAACACGCGGTTGGAAACAAATCCCGGCGAATCCTGACAGTCGAGCGCGATTTTGTCCAACTTTTCCGAGAGGGTGCGGACGCGTTCATAAGTCTCATCGGACGTGGCAATGCCGCGAATGACCTCGACCAGCTTCATCACCGGCACCGGATTCATGAAGTGCATGCCAATGACTTTCTCGGGGCGGCTCGTAGCCGCTCCGAGTTTGGTGATCGAGATCGACGACGTGTTTGAAGCGAGAATCGCATCGCCCGGCGTGAGTTTGTCTAACAGTTTGAAGACCTCGGTTTTCACGGCAAGGTCCTCAACGACCGCTTCGATCACAAACGTCGCTTGAGTCAAAGACGTCAAATCGGTCGTGCCATGAATCCTGCCTACGATGCGCTGCTTTTCATCCGCGGAGATCCGCTCTTTGTCAACGTCACGCTGAAGGTTCTTGTCGATCGCCGCGAAACCGCGTTCGACAAACTCGTCACGGACGTCGTGCAGGATCGCCTTGTAACCGGCGCGCGCAGCGACCTGCGCAATGCCATTGCCCATCGTACCCGCGCCGACTACACCAATCACTTCACTCACTCGGTTCAGCTCCTCGCCTGTCCTCATTCCTCTTGCGTTATCTCTCAATTGCCATCGCGACTGCGTTGCCGCCCCCAAGACACAATGCCACCACCGCACGATGCGCATCGCGACGCTTCAATTCATGAAGCACCGTCGTCAACAGACGCGATCCCGACTGCCCGATCGCGTGACCCAACGCCACCGCGCCGCCGTTTACATTCACTCGTTCCGGATCGAAACCGAGTTCGCGTGTGACCGCGACCGCAGCCACTGAAAACGCCTCGTTCAGTTCCACAAGGTCAACCTCACTCGGACTCCATCCAGTCTTTTTGAACAACTTCCGCACGGCTTCAACCGGCGCCATCATCACGAGTCGCGGCTCAACTCCCGCAGTCGCCTGAGCCACGATCCGCCCCATCGGCTCAACGCCGAGCTCGCGAGCGCGACGCAACGAAGTTACGACCAGCGCCGACGCGCCGTCATTCACGCCAGGAGCATTACCGGCGGTCACCGTTCCCCCTTCCGGTTTGAACGCAGGCTTCAGTTTTCCAAGCACCTCGATGGTTGTGTCTTCGCGAACTGTCTCATCCGTGTCGAAAACAATCGCGGCGCCCTTCTTCTGCGGGATCTCCACCGGCACGATTTCATCCTTAAACTTGCCCGCTGTTGTCGCCGCCGCGGCTTTGCGATGTGAGTTCATCGCAAACTCATCCTGCTCCGCGCGCGGGATCTTGTACTCGTCGGCAACGATCTCTCCAGTGCAGCCCATGTGGTAGTTTTCAAACGCGCACCAGAGCCCGTCATTGATCATCGAGTCAACCAGATCTCCATTGCCTAAACGATAACCTTCGCGCGCTTTAGGAATGAGGTACGGCGCGTTGCTCATCGACTCCATACCGCCCGCAACCACGATCTCCGTGTCGCCGAGTTGCACGCCCTGCGCCGCCATCATCACGGCCTTCAAACCAGAACCGCACACCTTATTGATGGTCACCGCTGAAACCGTGTTCGGCAGGCCGCCTTTGAGCGCTGCCTGGCGCGCGGGGTTCTGGCCCAATCCCGCCTGGATCACACAACCCATAATCACTTCATCAACGTCCTCAGGCTTCACGCCCGCGCGCTTCACCGCCTCGCGCACCACGATCGAGCCGAGCTGCGGCGCCGAAAATCCTTTTAACGATCCGAGAAACTTCCCTACCGGCGTCCGCGCGGCGCTGATGATCACAGCTTCGTTCAATTCCGGCATTTCAAACTCCCTTATGTTAGACTTGCCCCGATATTAGACTTTCTTTCACTATTCATAAAGCATGCAAGCACTCATTCTTGCCGGCGGTAAAGGTACGCGCCTTCGTCCCTTAACCGTTTACACACCGAAACCAATCGTTCCTATTTGCAATCGGCCGTTTCTGCTCTACCAGATCGACACGCTGCGCCGCGCCGGAATCGTTGATATCACTCTGTCGCTTTCTTACCAGCCGAACAAGATCGAGCAACTGCTCGGCGACGGCTCAGACTTCGGCGTGAAGCTGAAATATACCGTCGAACCGCAGCCAATGGGCACTGCCGGCGCTTACAAATTTGCCGAGGACCTGATACGCGAACCTACCGTTGTCTTCAACGGCGACATTCTTACCGATCTCGATCTCAAAGCGGTGATTCGCGAACACAACGAACGCAAAGCCACCGCGACGATCGTGCTGACCCCGGTCGATAATCCGCAGAGTTACGGTCTCGTAGAAACCGAAAAAGACGGCAGTATTAGCCGCTTTCTCGAAAAACCAAAACTCGACGAGATCACCTGCAACACGATCAACGCGGGCACGTACATTCTCGAACCAAAGGTGCTCGATTTTCTTCCGGCGGGTGAGAATTACTCGTTCGAATACGGTCTCTTTCCGGATTTGCTCAAACGCGGAGAGCCGTTTTACGCACACATTCCGCCGCGTACTTACTGGATCGACATCGGTACGCCTGAACGTTATCTCCGGGTACATTCTGACCTGCTCGCGAATCGCGTCGGCCGCATTCACGTCAAGGAACGGCGCGGCCAGTTTGACGCCGCCACCGTCGCGGAGATCGACGATTTCTCCATCATCGGCGACGACTGCCAGATCAAACCCGGCGCGCAGATCATCAACTCCGTTCTCGGCCCCGGCTGCTTCGTAGAAGAACGCGCGCGCGTCGAGAACTCAGTCATCTGGCCACACACACGCATCGGCACCACCGCGCAAATTCTCGGTTCGATCGCCGGCCGCGGTTGTCACATCGGACGTTCCGCGATTGTTGGACCAGGCAGCGTGCTGGGCGACAAGACTTCCCTAACCGATTACACGATCACCGGGGGGCGAATGGAGTGACCGATTCGCCCGTGCAGATCAAATTCGGCACGGACGGCTGGCGCGCGGTGATCGCGCGCGAGTTTACGTTCGTGAACGTCGAACGCGTGGCCCAGGCGTACGCTGATTTCGTGACGTTTGAAGCTGGACCAGGACAGAAACCCTTCATCGTGATCGGTTACGACCGCAGGTTTCTGTCGGAGAAGTTTGCCGCGCGTGCGGCCGAAGTGATGGTCGGAAACGGATTTCAGATCGCGTTGTTCACCGACGCACAACCGACGCCGCTGATCTCGTGGGCCGTGAAAGATCTCAAAGCCGCAGGGGGCGTGATGATTACGGCCTCGCACAATCCCGCAAACTTCAACGGGTTCAAGATCAAAGCGCCGTGGGGCGGCAGCGCCGCGCCCGAAACCACGCGCGAGGTCGAAAAGCTGGTTGATGCAACGCCGCCAAAACGTGCGAGCGTAGAGGACGATGGTCACGAACTGCTCGAACCCGCAATCGATCGTTATCGAAAGCAGATCACGTCGTACGTCGATCTCGAACGGCTGAAACAAGCGGCGGGTCAAGTGATCGTCGATCCGATGCACGGCTCCGCGGGCCGCTGGGTTGAAAGTTTCCTCGGTGGCGGAACGTTGGCGATTGAAACCATTCGCGACATTCGCGATCCGCTCTTTGGCGGCGTCAACCCGGAACCGATCGATCAAAACCTTGCGCCGTTGAAAGAACGCGTCCTCGAGACGCGCGCGCTCGTCGGACTCGCCACTGACGGTGACGCTGATCGCGTCGGCGCTGTCGACGAACGCGGACGAACGATGACGATGCACGACGTCGTGCCGCTGCTGTTGCTGCACCTCGCGCGCGTTAGAAACATGACGGGCGGCGTGGTCGTAACCGTGTCGCAATCGGTGTTGACGAAACGGATCGCAAACGCGATGGGCCTCAAACTCTACGAGACGCCGATCGGGTTTAAGTACATCGCTGATCGATTTTTGAAAGAAGACATTTTGCTCGGCGCGGAAGAATCCGGCGGCATCGGCGTCAAAGGCCACATACCGGAACGGGACGGCGTGTTGAACTCGCTTTTGTTTCTTGAAGCGATCGTAAGCGCGGGCAAACCGCCGTCAGAGATGCTGGCCGATTTGCATCGTGAGTTCGGCGAGTTTCATTTTGGCCGGCGCGATCTGCACATGCCGGTGAGCCGCGGACAGGATCTCGTCGCCAAACTCTCGCAACATCCACCATCGACCTTTGCTTCATTGGCGGTGACGAACGTAGAAACTACGGATGGCGCGAAGGTGATCTTCAGCGACGAATCGTGGTTGCTGTTTCGCCAGTCGGGAACAGAGCCGGCGTTGCGCATCTACTCGGAAGCGACGTCGGTCGAAAAAATGAACACGTTGCTCGACGCCGGCGAAGCACTGGTAAATTAACGTGCCTGAACTTCCCGAAGTCGAACACGTCGTACGCGCTTTGCGGCCGGTGGTCACGGGTCGTCGCATCCTCGTTGCCGAACTCAACCTGAAACGCATCGCGCCTGAGCTTTCACGCGCCTCGTTTGGTCGCCAACTGCGCAACGCCCTTATCACCGGCGTTGGCCGCCGCGGCAAGTACATCCTCTTCGAACTCGAATCCGGCCGCATGCTCGCCACGCACCTGCGCATGACCGGAAAGTTTGTTTCACTCACCACCGACGAATCGTTGCCGCCGTACGCGCACGTCGTTTTCTATCTCGACGACGAACGCCGGCTCGTCTTCTGCGACATGCGGCAGTTTGGCCGGATGCGGCTTATCACCAGCGCGCAGCGTTTGCCGAAAGAGCTTAATGCGCTTGCGCCGGAACCACTCTCCGATGACTTCACGGAGGAATACTTTCTCAAAACACTTTCGCGTTCGCGTCGCAGTTTGAAGCAGTTGTTGTTGGACCAGACGCGCGTGCTCGGGCTCGGAAATATCTATGCGGTCGAAGCGCTGTTTCTGGCCGGCGTCAATCCGCTGAAGCCTGCGAACAAGTTGTCGAAACCGCGCGCGAGAAAACTCTATCAAGCCATTCGCCAGGTGCTGCGCGAAGCAATCGACGCCGGCTCCACGTTGCAGATCGATATGGCCGACGTGAATGGCAGTTACCTGGGAACGACCGAACGTTTCTGGCGAGTGTACGAGCGCGAAGGCGAGCCGTGCCTCAACTGCAAGACGTCCATCAAACGCATCGTTCACGGCGGCCGCTCAACTTATTACTGCCCTAGCTGCCAAGCGCGGTAGGCAGGATCCACCCACAGAATCCTGCCATCTAAAAAGAGGAAAAACTGCCATTACGATCGGCATGCAATCCCGTTGCAAGCTGGCCGCAATAAAAATACAATCCCGCCCCTCTCAGATTCGGAGTTCCAAACGGCCTGCTCAAGCGAACGCCCGCTCGACCAGTTCGGCTGCAGCTCACCGGCTAACTTTCTACACGCAGCTTCAGTGCTGAAGTTGAAGCTGAAGGAGTGCTCCCATGACATCGCTCCATGCTTTTAGCGAGTCCACTTCAAGAAAACGCGTCCACATTGCTCGAGTCATCCTCGTCATAGCGATCGCTTTCGGGCTCGTCGTCATTAGTTCATCCACATCCGCGAGATTTGCTGCTCGCAAGGTCGTTGACAAAGCTGTCGCACTGGTCCACCGGCGGGCTAAGCCGAACACGGAGCAGCGAAAGCCGAATGCCGGCAGCACGGTGCCATTGTCCCCAGCGGACAAACGGTTGCTGTTTCCGGTTTACGCATTGCTGCCGCAATCTGAAGAAGCAACTGTCTCGACCGATAAACTGCACTACGAACCGGGCGAGACCGTCTTGATTAAAGGCTCGGGTTTCAGGCCTAACGAGCGAGTGACATTACAAGTACGGCATCACGATCGCCGAGTTGAACTTGGGCCAGCATACGACCCGTGGGAGGTGTACGCGGATGGAGCAGGTGGTATTTCTTCGTCATGGATTGTGGATCCAAACGAAACTCATGGGAGCTGGCTGGAAGTACGGGCGAAAGGCCTTGAATCTGGTCGGTTTGCGATGGTGTTTTTCACCGATCCAGCGATGGCTGACCTGGACCAGTGCGCGAATGGTCCAAATTCAGCGCCGGTGCCGTGTACGCTTGACGCCTGGCAAAACGGCAACGTCAACCAGAACCAGGCGCATTACAAAGAAGGCGACTCTGTACCATACCGGCTGAAGATGGCGGAGCTTGTTGTCGGAGGAACCAACACCGTCACCATTTCCTACGACACGACGAAAAGTGGCAAACACGCTCTGGATTATCTGACCGATTATGATCGCACCGAAAGTGTGGGTAATAACCCGTGCTCCGGTGTGGCAGGTTGTACCCTTGCCTCGGAGACGACTTTTCCAATTCCGTTGGATCCTCGAGTTGCTAATGGACAGAACCAGGCACCGGGAGGCGGCGACGACATCACCCAGATACCCGGCAGCTTTTCAATGTTTGGCGGAACGATAACCGCCGTATCCGGTTATACAGTGACCGGCAGTTATGCCGGAGACAGCACAACTTTCCTAACGATCACTTTTACTGCGAATGTAACGAATCCCGTACTGGCATGGGGCGGTCACATTGGCACGCGACTGGATTGGGGCACCGCCAACTCTGCCATAAACATATCGGGCTCGCCTTATCACACGCGGTTAGAGGACATCAATGGCGGTGGCGGCAATCAGGATCGCTCTCTATCAGCAAGCGCAGTATTCTTCCCGATCTCTGTCACCATTGTTAAAGAGACCAATCCCGACGACGCTCAATTCAAGACATTCGATTACACCACTACCGGAACAGGTCTTTCGGCCTTCTCACTAGCTCCGACAAACGGTACGACTTCAGCAAGTACAAACTTCAGTCTGAACGATGAATCGGCGCGAACAGTCACTGAGTCGGATCCGCACGCTTCACCGCCGGAATTTAATTTAACGAATCTCGCGTGTGTACAAACCGACGGCGGGCTGGGTGTGGGAAGCTTTTCTGTCAACTTAGCTGGACGCACAGTGAGTTTTGCGCCGAAGGAAGGTCAATTTCTCACTTGTACTTTCACAAACACAGAGGATCTGAACGCAACCCGCGGCAAAATCATCGTCGATAAGGTGACGAATCCGGGCGGTGACACGACCAGCTTTGATTTCACTCCTACTTACGGCAATCCGTTTAGTTTGACTGATGCAGCGACACCGAATGATAGCGGGTTGATAGTGCCCGGCACTTACTCCGTTAGCGAGACGGCGAACGCAGCTTACGTGACGACGGCCACGTGTTCTTCGAGTCTGGGCCATGCAGCGGACGATCCAAGCTCTATTAGCCTGGGCGCAGGAGAGGTGGTTACTTGCACGTTCACCAATGCCAAGAAGCCCAAGCTCACCGTCACCAAGATCGTCACTAATGATAACGGCGGTACCAAACAAGTCAGTGACTTTCCACTCTTTGTAGACGGTAACCCGGTTAGTTCCGGCGTGAAGAATACCTCCACGGTCGGCGCTCACACCGTCAGTGAAACGACTGATCCCGGTTACACGGCGACAATCGGAGGTGACTGCGCCGCAGACGGCAGCATCACCCTCGCCGCCGGTGACGACAAGAGTTGCACCATAACGAACGACGATCAGGCAGCGAAGCTGATCGTCATCAAACACGTCATCAACGACAATGGTGGTACGGCCACGGCCGCTAATTTCACCCTCGATTCAGGTGGCGCTAACGATTCGCCTGATAACTTCGCGGGTGCGGAATCACCCGGCACGGAAGTGACACTCGATGCCGGCGCCTACAACGTCACCGAGACTGGACCATCAGGC
>JAIVJV010000002.1 GCA_020199835.1 Acidobacteriota bacterium
GCAGCGGAAAGTATGACAGCGCTCGTGAGGCGTTCAATCGAGCTTCGGAGGTGGCGGCAGCGGCTGGTGATTCTCATTTAGCTGCCGTGGCCCAACTCAGGATTATAGAAGAGCTTGGAGGGGCGCTTTCCGGAGCTGAATTGCTGGCCTCATACCGCCGCGCAGATGATTATGTAGGTGACCGCGCAAGCCAATCAGAGCACGAACGCCTGCGGCTCTGTGGTCACATGGTTTTGGACGAACTCGAGAAATTGAACAGCCTAGAAGAAGGACTGATCGGCGGAACTCTGGAGGACGAGGTCAATCACTTTGAGGCTTGGTTCATTGCACGAGCACTGGAACGGCACAAGGGCAGCGTAACACCTGCGGCGCGCGAACTTGGACTCACGCATCAGGGACTATCGGATATAATCGACGGCCGACACCGCGAAACACTCGCAGGGGTACGACGACCAAAAAGAAATCGCCGCAAATCGATTATGACTCACTGAGGAGAGTATCGTTCGTGAGCGGATTGATTTGCCTTATGGAAAAATAAGTTTTTGAGATCTGGCCTCGAAAACACACAATACTATTAAGCGGGTCGTTCGGCGAGTTGGGCGGAAAGTGAATCGTCGCGAGTGGGGATTGGCGTGATGGCGGTGGTTTGCTATCAGGTAATTCCCGAATTGTCTACATTGCTATTACTCTGTCGGGATCACCTTCACATCCTCCAGGGAACAAAAACAAAACTCATTGTCAACAGAGAAAAAGACGCTTGTTGTGCGTCAACGCCAGGAGGCGTTCACGTTACGATACGACGCTCTCTATCGGTGGGCCTGTCGTTTGACGGAAGATCCGATAGAAGCTGAAGATCTGTTGCAGGATTGTTACGTAGCGTTTGTCAGCACTAACACGAATGCGTGCATTGAAAATCTGGACGGCTATTTACGCCGGATGCTTGCATATATGCTGCGAAGCAAGCGCACGAGGGAAGCTCGTTATACGGTTTCCGAACTGGATGAGGCATACCATATCCAAGGTGGTACGAATGTGCTGGCCGAGATTGAAGAGCGTGAGCGTCAAGAGGACATCGCGCGTCAGCTCAAATTGATCTACAACTTTGCTAAGCGTCGCAACACAGTGCTAGGCCGCACGAAAGCCGGCAAAATTTTCATTTTACGCTACTATGAAAATAAGAGCGGGAGCGAGGTAGCCAATCTCACTGGCTCGACTCGTGGTGCAGTAGATCAGTTTGTGCTGATAGCACGCCGAGAAATCAAAAAACGATTCTGCTTAAAATAAGCGGTCGCTCGCAACAACAAACCAAAGGCCGAACCAAAAACTGCGGTGGCCCTCCAGCCCAGCAACAAAACGCAGGGTATCTCACTTCTTCGTTAAAGTCCTCAAGAACTTCTTAGAGAATTCTCAAAGTCTTTATCAACCCAGCCGAGCGGCGCA
Organism: Acidobacteriota bacterium; assembly: GCA_020199835.1. GTDB lineage: Bacteria > Acidobacteriota > Blastocatellia > Pyrinomonadales > Pyrinomonadaceae > PSRF01. The sequence continues at coordinate 1,441 of JAIVJV010000002.1, forward strand.
TAGTTCAGGGGTCTGTGCATATCGACTTCCAATGGTTCGTCCAACTTGCCGCGGTATTCGGCATCGGAAAGAAACCCTCTTATTTTCGATGCAACCGAGACAAGTCGCGGAGTGTAGTTTCATGCCTTCTGTTTCAAGTTCGTGTACAGATGCTTGAAGGTGGTCCGGAATTGTTTCTTGATTTCCTCAATTACATGTAATCGCGTTTAGCTGCTCTGAAGCTTTGGAATTGCGAATGATCTTTTTAATGCACCGGCGTACTTGGCGGGATTCATTTCTAGCTGGAGCATCACACATCATTAGCGCGCTCCAGAAACTGTAGCAGAAAATATTCATGTGAGAGTGCGGAGTTTTGAAGTCACGATGTAACGCCAATCTTTGTCATAAAGCGCAAAGGACTGTCGTCTACTGCTGCCTTTTGCCACAGTCCGCCAATATTTTTCCTACGCGCTGAGGCTTTCTGAAATTTAACTTGACAGACATCCAAACCTGAATATGATGTGGCTTTCCGAGTGGCCATCCCTCCCTGAGCCACATTTCAAAAGATAATTCGGCGTCTTCGAGGTTGAGATGTTAAAGGATTTACCGCGCGCTCGCAGTAGCGAGTGCCGAATTCACCTTAGCAGCGTTCATCCGTTCTCGAGACGTTCTGAGTTGGGATCGTATTAAGTAAAGTTGCCGGTTTTCGCCACTCCCCCACCCAACGCATGGCGTTTAACCCAAAGGAGCTAACCTCATGCGAAAGCCTCGCTCCACCATTGCTACAGTGATCGCTGTTGGCTTCTTTCTTGCAATAAATCTGATCGCTTTTAATTGGACGTCGAAGTTCTTCCGCGAACAGCTAGGTACAGCATTTGTTCGATATGGGGATCAGATGCCAAAACTCGAGGGTCCTGGTTATTTCGGCGGGAAGATACTTAGAGTTGAACAATCCAAAGCCAACCTGATCATTTACCTGTCTCAAGTCGACCTCAAAGGTCAATCCATCTCGTTGCTGAAGTTTTGTGAGACTCTAAGAAAAAGAGGAAAGTTTCAAACCACCCTCATTACTTCGAGCCTGCTGCCCGAGGTGGTCCAGTTGCTTGAAGATAAAATGATCGGCTACACAATTGTCAATGACGCCGACGAAGAGCTTGGCAGGCGCCTCGGCCTTAAGTCAGGAGAGAGCGGGACCTTCTACTTTGACAACAAGGGAACCTGTAGATTTTCAAGCAGACAGCAACCTGACCCGGAAGACTTAGAGAAGTTAATAGCTTCACAGGGTGTCGAAGCGAACAGCGCATCTGCTGAGGCCGAGTTTGGTCGGGGGAAAACGCTGCCTTCCTGGTCGGTTGTTGAGGCGCACAGTCTGCAGCGGGTGAGAACGACTGAACTGTCCGCAAAGACTGAGGAACCTTGGGTGTTTTTTCTGGCCGACTGTTTTTCGTGTGGCCCACCAAACCCTGACGCTTACCTGAAAGACTTCACAGACTGGCGAAAGTTGGCCAAGAACATAAACACGACTCCTATCGTCGTGTTTGACTCGGCGTTTCTGCGTCGTCAGGTCGTCGCGGCGTGGGAGCGTTTCGGGATGAAGTCACCGGTCTATGTGTCGGAGGAAGATCTCAGGCCACTCTCTAAGTTCGCTCTCTCAAGAGGCTTGCAAGCTACCCAGCCGCTAATTGTACGTACGGATCCATCTCGTGTGGTGACGAATATTAGCGTGTTAAAGAAAGGTGGAGATTCGCAATCTCCTGCGCCTTCGAGCGGACCCGCACAATCTTCGCGGGGTGGAAACCCGGCTTATCTCAGAACCTTTCAAGATCTGGGATTGGACGTTTATGACGTCGATTCACATAACGGTTTTTATTATGTTTCAGAACGCCGCCAGCATTCGGTGATTGTTTTAAACGAGCGTTTTGAAATTCAGAAAGAGATCGGGGGGATTGGGTCGGCACCTGGTCGGCTCTTCAGGCCCGGAGCCATCGACGTATCAGAGGATGGAATTATTTATGTTCAGGATGGTGGAAACGAACGAATCCAGAGCTTCAGCATAGACGGTACGCACCTGGCTACCTTTGGTACCGAACAATACATGGGTTTTGCGGCTGGAACCGAAGGCGAGATTTACCTAGGCCAACCACAGAAAGGGGCGCTCATCTCGGCTTACTCCAGGGAGGGAAAGCTCCTTCGTTCCTTCGGCACGCTGAAACTCTACTCGGATTTACATGGTGAGGAATTCAAGGATCAAAATGAAAGGTTTTCTAACGGAATTAACCGAGTCAGACTCTCAGTAGATAAGGACAAAAACATCCTCGTCAGTTTCATGTTGATTCCTCTTATCCAAAAGTACACACGTAATGGTCAGCTCATTTTTGAGCAGCGCTTGGAAGGTCCAGGGATTGACGCACTAACGCAATCGTCAGGCGGACGGCTGACTATGTCAATGGACGGATTCGCGGAAGAGGTTATTGCCCTTGAGGCAGTTCCGCTCCCAAACGGTGAGATCGGAGTCGTACTCACGGATCGTTCGATCTATATTGCCGATCAAAGTGGCAAGAGATTGCGCGTTCTTCATCCGCATGTGGAAACCAATTTCACGCCGGAAATGACCGGGATTACACCTGCTGGCGAGATTATGGTGATCGCGCTAAGCCCGCGCAATTGCTATCGCCTCGCGACGAACTGACAAACAGGTGTAAGGACCTTAATGAAGGGAGAGTTATGCCGTCGAAAATGTTCGAGACCATGCTGATACTTACGATGGGAGCGGCACTCGCGTGTCAACTCGCTGTGGCCCAGGTTCCTCAACGAACGACTCCGCGCAAGGGGCTGGATCGGAAAGATGCGCTTAAGCAAGAGAGTGCACTGCAGACGCTACTCTATCTCAGAAGTAGCGCTCTCGGTATCGACAACGCGCCTGATCGAGTACGAGTCTTGGTGGAAGTGGCAGATGCATTGTGGCTGGTAGATCGTGAGCAAGCGCGAGAAACCTTCAAGCAGAGTTTCGCGTTGGCGATGGAAGTCGATAAAAGCAAGTCACCTACTCAAAGCGGTTCTCGTCCAACAAGGGCGCTGCAACAGTCCGTTGTAACGAGAATAGCGCGGCGTGATCCACGACTCGCGCTCAGTCTCTCGCAAAGTGCTGCTGAACTTTCGGCGTCAACACGTGATGCCTTTGGTGAGTTATACGGTGTCGATGGCGCACCGAGCGAGATGTTAGTGAATGCTGCTCGAGAAGCACTTTCTTCAAATAGAAATCAAGCTTTGGAAATGGCCAAGCTCGCGTCAAGGGACGGCCTTTCGCAGCAGATGCGACTCTTCTTGCTGAGCCTGCGTGCCAAAGATCAAGCCGCCGCCGATTCCTTATTCACATCAACCTTGCAGAGCGCTGTCGCACGCCGGCCAAAGCAATTGGTTGAAGCGCTTTTCCTTTGGGATTATGCATTTCAACACAAAGTAATTTACTTAGGGCCAGTAGCCTGGTTTCGCGAAGCTCCAATCGAATATCCGGTGCCCGCAACCCTGAAACAGACTGCGTTGAGATTTGCGATCAACGCTGCACTTGAGAACACGCAGCAAACTTACCTTTCTTCAACCGCAGAGACTGAGAAACCACTCGCCCTTGAGCGCTATGCCTTGGTCCACTCCCTGGTCTCACAGATCCTTCCCGATGTCGAAGCGCTGATGCCTTCAGCCGCTCCCGCGCTGCTTGCTGCGCTTAATAGATTGGACCACGAATTGAAAGGACAAGGGCGCACGCCACCGGGACCTCCTGAGCCGTTGCCGCAAGCACCGGCTGCGCAGGGCAACATCGACAAGCTGCTGGAACGAGCGAGAAAGGCTCCAACGATCGAGGCCCAGGATGGCTTTTATGCCAAAGCCGCTTTGCGTTTGTATTTGATCCAGGAATACGAACGTGCAGTCGAGGTCGCAGGTAGCATCAGTGATAAGACCCTTCAGCAGAAGGTGATGGATCCTATCCGGTTCGATTGGGCTGGAGATTTAATTGAACGGAACAAATTAGACGTCGCCGTACAGGTTATTCAGGCAGTCGGTAGCCTCGAACCGCGCGTCGTGCTGCTGGCGAAACTCGCAGACGCCTACATCACGAACAAGAATCCATCTGACGGCCTGGTGATTTTGAGAGAGGCTGAGGTGGCGATCGGGAAAGCAAAGCGATCACCACATCTAGCGTCAGTCATACTCGCGATTGGCGAAGCCTATCTGAAGCTAAATGACCGCAATCAGGCGCAGGCAGCCGTCACACTTGCCATCGAGTTGATCAACCTAAGCGTGGACGGCCAGGAGTGGGACTTCTTAGGTGGGTCTAGTCACGCTGTCGGGCAACTCTCCATACAAGATATTCAATGGACAAATCGAAAAGATGGCGGACTTGATTCAGTAACAGTTGTTTACCCGCGTCTTGCGGGCCTGCTTGATGTGTTGCGAAAGGCCTCTGAAGTCGACTTTGAGGAAGCGCTAATGCTTGCGCGTGAACTAAAACCAAAAGGCTTGAACTTCGCGGTCCAGGCTGCATTGTGTCGACAAACTATTGAGCGCATCCAGCGCAACAACAAACCCGCTACGCAGGAAGCGGTCTCCAATAAGGGCTCGGGGTAGTGTTTTGGGGTCGTGAACCGCTGAATAGAAAACTCAAGCAGGGGATGTCGAAGATTCCTTGAGGGTGAACATTAACCGAAACGGCAGTCGCCGTAAGGAGGAAAAAATGAACAAGTTAGTACTCACCATCGCGCTTTTTGTTACAGCAGTTAACTTGGCAATTGGCGTGAGTTACGCAGCCACTTGCCAGAGTACGAAGGGGGCAAGGGCCTGTGGAACCACCTGCGTTGCCACCGCAGCAGGAGCTTGTGAGTGTACCGGATCATGCACAAAAGAGGAGAGGGATTGGGTCGGCGGCGGTGGGGGCAACGTCGCTGAAATTGAGGAGGGCGGCGTGTACTGAAATCGCAATAGATTCCTCATGCTTGAAGCCTGCATGCCTTGCAGCCAAAACGAATATGGAATGTCAGACTATCGGCGCTTGACGCCGGGAAGGAGATTGGAATGCGAAGAAAAACTTTCATTGTTCTTGCTCTAGTGTTGAGCGCCGGCAATCTGGCTGTCGGCGTCACATATGCAGCCACTTGTCGAAGTTCTAGTGGGGCGAGAGCTTGCGGCGAAATCTGCTCGTCCACGACGACTGGGAATTGCGCCTGCTCTGGATCGTGTACTAAGGAGGAGAGAGATTGGGTAGCGGGCGGTGGCGGTCAGTTTGCGGAAATCGAGGAAACTAACATTAACTGAGGTTTGCAGGAGGATATTATGGCGCGAAAAATACTTCTCGCTGTTGCGTTAATTGTAACCGCCTGTAATTTGACTGTTGGCATCGGATACTCCGCGGTGTGCATAAGTTCAGGTGGTGCGAGAGCCTGTGGTCAGTCGTGCGCCACGCTTTCAGATGGAAGTTGCGGTTGCCAAGGTTCCTGTACTAAGGAAGAGAGAGAGTGGGTCGGTGGCGCCAAGGGGACAGAAGCTGAACTCGAAGAAAGTGGCGTCTACTAACGTATTGCGACCGGACTGGAGCAATCAGGTTCGCGATCTTGAAGATAACTCGCTGGTGGGCCCACCCGCTCGGCAATCTCACGTTCACTACTTCTGGTAGTTGTGCGCTACCAAGTTGTGCTCTAACTTTGGTGCTGCTATTGATGTTGACCGCCCAACTTGCCGGCAATTTAATTCAACGCCGGTAGTGCGGCAACTTAGGGAGATCAAACGATGAAGAAAACAATACTCACTTTAGCACTCCTGATAACCGGTTCTAATCTGGCATTAGGTGTCGTTTACGCAGCTACCTGCACGGGCCCGGGCGGGTCAAGACTTTGTGGGGAGACCTGCAGCAAAGGATCGGATGGTCAATGCGTTTGCCAAGGCAGCTGCACCAAAGCAGAGAGGGACTGGGTGGCGGGCGGCGGGCAATTCGCGGAAATTGAAGAGGCTGCCGTCAATTAAGCAGGACGGAAAAAGCTATCCACTTTTCTGTGGCGGATGGTCACAACGCCTTCGTGCCGACCGGCTGTCCTTATGGACTCTGCCACGCGGCTTCTGTCCAAGCGTTTACGAAGCTAAACGCGGCGTTCCCAAATGGGTCTGGCCTTACGAATCCAGTTCTGGTGTCGAAGAGTTCCACCGGAGCCGATTCGGTACTGCTGAAGAAGCCGCTCGTTGCGCTTCCGATTCCAACAAATTTGAGGTCTACCCGACCGCAGCCTGCGTTTGGTACAAAGGCGGCCGGAATGATGACCTCCCCGCCAGCCATCTCGGAGCTCTGCGGCACGAAACCGAAGTAGATTTTCTCTGCAACGGGAATACCGTCTTTGTAAATCTCCGCAAAACCGGAAGCAAAGCCGCCAAATGGCGTAGGCACTGAGCCGCCTGACATTGGATCAGCGCCACCGCCAACGCTGGTCGATGAGCCGTTCAGGATATAGCGAATATGAAGAGCGCCATTAGAGAGCATGCGCATTCGGACTGATGCCGGCGCAGGAAACGCTACAATGCCGGGAATAGGAACCATACCGGTGCCCTGCCAACCTGGGCCAGTATTGTTAGGGTCTTCGACGATGATCGTGACGTATTTTATAGATTGACGGCCTTGATAGTTGGCAATGAACTTGTAGTCCGTTGTTTTGCTCGGGGCTGTAATCGTAGCGGTTCCCTGAGCAGGAAGGCCTGATGCGACTCCCTCGATATCAACCGAGACTCCAGATCGAACTGCGTTAAAGGAATTGTCCAGGACAAACGCGTCGTAAGGAATCGATACCAGTGTGCCTGGCGTTCGGTTGACGCCGTCATTACTTATAGTGATCACCGGAGGCCCCTCGCCGGGAGCGACGGCCGGCACAAACTTGATGAGCACATCCATACTGGCTCGGTTCGCAGGATCGGATGAATTCCAGGCCTCCATGCGAAAGACTGTATCCGCCGACGGATGTGCTGAGAATGTCCCAGGGCGAATTCCGACGAATGGAACAAATTCTGAGGTGACACCTCGAGTGGGCACAGGAATTCCATTGATGGTGACGTTATCAGCGTTCTTCGTGTCCCAAGCAAATTCAGCCGCGGAAGTATCGACGAATGAGCAACTGTTGCCAAAAACTGGATCATTGACACAGGGCGTCACATATTGCCGCCCGCGCAGATAGAGGATTTCCGGCCCGGATGGAATCTGGCTCGGTGGCAAAGGATCTGAAAAGGCTGAACAGGTGGCGACGGTAACAGCGATTTGAGATGTCGCGGAAACGCCGCAGCCGTTTGTGACGGTTAAGGTGTAGAGAGTGTCGACCTGAGGTTGAGAGATGTCAACAAAACCGTTGGCGATGGTGAAGGTGCCGATTCCTGGACTGATGCTTACAGTTATGCCGGTCCCGGAATTGTCTGTGATGGACCAGGCTAGGCGGACCATCTGATTACCTCCCATGAGAACGGTACTTGGGTTTGGACTGAACGTATTGATTTGAGGAGCTGGGCAGCCGGCGACTGTTATGGTGATAGTTTGTTCGACGTTGCAGGAACCGTTGGAGCTGACGGCGGTAAGTCGATATGTAGTCGTGGTATTGGGGGTGACGGTTAGGCTGCCACTGGTGCTGACGGGATTCCCGTTGAGTAGCACCTGGGCAGCATTCGATGTGGACCATTGAAGGATGCTGCTTCCACCGGCGACGATACTGCTCGTCGTTGCAGTAAAAGAGTTGATTGTGGGGCAGCTCGCTACTGTGACAGTAACTGACTGCGTTGCCATTTGAGCGGCGCAGTCGTTACTCGTGACTGCGATCGTGTACGTGGCTGTCGAGGCTGGCCGTACATCCAAAAAACGCTGACCAGGCGGAACTGTGTAGGTGTTGGTATCACCGCCGATAGCGGTAATTTGGACAGTAGCGATATTTGAAGACTCATTCCATGTGAGACGCGATGTTTGGCCGGCGTCTATTAAAGCTGGAGAAGCAGAAAAACTGGTGACTGTTGGTGGTTGTTTGATGCGAACGTTTACGCTGGCTGTAGTCGGAAATGGTGGCGAGGCAGCAGTACAAGATCCGGAGCGGGTAGCTGTGATGGTATAGGTTGAGTCCGCGGTTGGATTAACGACAAGTGAGCCGGTTCCATTTGGGTTACTCGAAAACGTCTGCGAGAGGCCGGGTCCTGAGATCGTTACGAAATCGGAGTCGGCAACATTCCATCGAAGTGTTGAGCTGTCACCGCTGAGGACACATGAATCGGCCGTGAACGATATGACGTTTGGGCAGGCCGGTGCGACCGCTACAGGCCGCACGATTACTACGGCTGTTTTCGTTATTGTTTGTGGTGAGCAACCGTCGCTGGTGGCCCTCAGAGTATAGGTGTAGCCAGGGCTCTGGTTTATGGCGGTTGGTCTAATAGTGAGCGATCCCGAAGCACTGACGGTCTGAGGTCCTGACATGCCAGACCCAGCGACAGGTGAGGGTGTAATGGTAACAGTCGATGCGTCCGTGGTAGACCACTGAAGAGTTGTGTTGTTACCTAACTCGAGATCTGATGGATTTGCTGCGAATGTTGCCGATGGTGTTGGCGTGGTGTTAATGGTGACTTGACGTGTGAGTGTCTCCACGCCAGAGCAGCCGGTGCGACTGACAGTGAGAGTAAAGGTTGTAGATGAATTGACGGTAAACGGCCGCGTGCCGTTTGAAGATAGTGGTACAGACAGGCCAGTGCTGCTGTCGGTGATGGTGGCTGTTTCAGCGTTGGTGGAAGCCCAAGATAGATTTACGGAGCTTCCCGGAATAACGCAGTAACTGCTGGACTCAAACTGATCGATTGCAAATGGTTGTTTGACTGTTATTGAGGTGGTGGCGGTGGTAGTTCCGCCTGGACCGGTCGCGGTAAGTGTGTACGTCGAGTCGGTCGTAGGAGAGACAACCAGACTTCCGGTTGTGATGGTAGTTCCAGAGTTGCCAGGAAAGGTTTGGACGAAGTTGCTACCGACGATCACGATCGAGCTGGCGTATCGCACTTGAAAACTGAGCGTGGTGGATTGACCTCGATTTATGCACGAGGGGTTTGCGAAGAACTGGAGGATCTCAGGTGGCGGATAGTTAACGATAACGGTCGCTTCACCAGAGACTGCGCGACATCCAGAGCCGAGAGCGTGAGCGCGATAAGTTGTGTTATCCAAAGGCGAGACGTTGAAGTTTAGTGTTTGAGAAATATTGGTTTCTGTTAGACCAGTAGTATCAGTGCCGGCGACGGTGGCACCAGTTTGATCCGTGATCCAGACATGGTTTGCGTTAGTGTAGGTAACTGTAAGAGTCGATGAAGAACCGATTGCGATGTTCGTAGGATTAGCGGAGATTGAAACGTTTGTATTGCATCCGGGCTGAGCTGGACCAAGCATGATGGTGCCGGAAGGGCGAACGCGGCCTCGCGCATTTCCCTGTTCTCCCACCGCAGAGTCAATTTGGTATTCGAGAATGTATGCAGGCTCGGAGTTTGCAGCAGCTCCTACGAGCTGTTGTCTTAGCGATTCCTGAAACACGGCAACCCTTGCTTTCTCAGATCCATAGCCGCGTTCGCGTGCGTAGTTTTCAGCTATCACGCTCTTTCGTGTTGCCCAGGCATTTAGATTTCCAAGCAGGCTGGTACAGTCACTGGCATTGCTATTCGTGATCGTACCGTCTGCGTTGAGCACCGGTCGGCTGAGATTGGGAGCAATATTCGGAGGATCGAATGCGGGCAGTGGATAGCCGGCGACAGCAATCTGCGCGCGAAGCATCTCCGCATCAAAGACTGTCGGTATATCGGTGATTAGTGACGCCTGAATAGTGGCGGCTCCGGAGCGTGCCTGCCAGTACTGGGTTGCTTGAGTGTTCTGATCTTCTACATCCCGCGCGCTGGCGACTCTAATTTTCGTTGCGGCAAATGTTATGGCAAAAAGGGCCAGGAGACACATGAGTGCCACAACGAGCACGGAACCACGTTCGGTTGGACGTTTACTCGCTAGAGAGTCTGATTGGATGATGTTTCTCATTTTCTTTCCTCAATTCCTTATGCGAAAACTCCGGCTCGGTTATGAGAGCTCGTTGGAGCTGCGGGGACGTGAAGGTGTTCAGTATTTTTCAGATGGCCAAGCTTTTCTCTTAATTCATCGACGTTGTTTGAGCGGAGACAGGCAGCTTCAAAAGTAACGATGCGTTCAACCACGAGGTGGGCCAGCGACTGATTTAGAATCATCATTCCGTGCTGGTCCTGACCGGAGGACATGACGTTTTGGATTAGGTGAAGCTGGTCTTCGCGGATGTTGTTCTTGATCGCCGTGTTGGGAAGCATGAGTTCGATAGCCATGACGCGGCCAGATCCGTCAGCTTTTGGCAAGAGCTGCTGACACATAACACCGGCTAGAACGTTGCTGAGTTGAGTCCGAACTTGAGCCTGTTGATTAGCCGGGAAGACGTCGATAATTCTGGTGATAGTGGAGGCTGCGGTATTGGTATGAAGAGTGGCGAAAGTTAAATGTCCGGTTTCTGCGATGCGCAGGGCCGATTCTATCGTTTCAAGATCGCGCAGTTCGCCGATCAGTACTATGTTGGGATCTTGTCTTAATCCGGCGTGAAGCGCATCGGGAAAGCTTGCGGTGTTAGGTCCTACCTCACGCTGATTTACCAAACACCTCTTATGACCGTGAATGAATTCGATCGGGTCCTCAATCGTGAGAATGTGTGCTGGACGCTCACGGTTGATCTTGTCCAGCAGGGCGGCGAGCGTAGTGGATTTCCCAGAGCCTGTAGGGCCGGTAATGAGAACCAGGCCGTGTGGTCTATCGCAAAGTTCAATGAGTGAGCTGGGCAGGTTGAGTTTATCGGCGAGAACGACATCGAAGGGTATCGCCCGAAAGACAATGGCGATGCCGTTACGTTGATCAAATACATTCACGCGAAAGCGGGAAAGCCCCTGGACGCCGAAAGAGAGATCTATTTGGTGGCGATCTTCGAAGTCGGCTTTTTGCGTTTGACTCATGAAACTGTAGGCGTAGGTCTTTGTGTCCTCGGCCGTGAGACTCGGGTAGTCGGAGAGTTCGCACAGATCGCCGTTAACTCGTACGCGAGGCGCTGAGTTAGTAGTTATATGTAAGTCTGAGCCGTTAAGGTTGATTAACAACTGTAGTAGCTCAGTAAGTTTGGGAGTGGGTTCGCGAAAGTCGTTTGTTTGCATGGTGTGAATAGAGACTGAGCGATTCATGGTTGGACCAGATACTGGCTGCGCAGCCGTTCCCAGTCGGTTGGTTCTATCTTGGCGAAGGCATCGACGACGGCGGGATCGAATTGAATGCCACTGAATTTAAGTATTTCCTCGAGGGCGTCCTGATAGTGTCGGCCACGTCGATAAACGCGATCGGAGGTAATGGCATCGAAGGTGTCGACAACAGCGAAGATGCGTGCGCCGAGGCAGATCTGATCACCCTTCAGACCAAGTGGGTAGCCTTCACCATTCCATTGTTCATGGTGCTGTCCGACAATGAGTGCGGCGGCTTCGGGCAACCGGTCTTTCATGGCGCGCACCATTTCTTGTCCTTTGACTGGATGAATACGCATGATGGCCCATTCGTCGTCAGTCAATGGCGCGGGTTTTTTCAAGACATGATCGGGTACTGCTATCTTGCCGATGTCGTGAAGGCGGGCGCCAAGTTCGAGAGAAATCAGATCAGACCCGGACATGCCAAGCTCCTGTCCGAGGCGGACGCTGAAAGCGACGACGCGTTCGGCGTGACCCTCAGTCTCCTTGTCCCTCGCATCGAGCGCGAGCGCGAACGCTCGAGCGGCTGTATTCCAGTCGTTCGCATTGGTGTGCGTTTGAACGGCTGATGCCATGGCTTGTCGTGTGATGGTCCGGGAAACAGCATTAATGAGATCTTTGTGATTGAAGGGTTTGATAAGGTAATCAGCGGCGCCGGCGCGGTGGGCTTCGACCGCGATTTGTATTTCGCAGCTCGCGGTCATAAAAATGACTGGCAAATTGGGATGAATCTTGAAGGCATGTTTCATCAGGTCAATCCCATTCATGCCGCTCATGAGGACATCACTAATCATTAGATCGAAGATGTAGTTGGGGTTGTTGAGAGTGATAAGTGCCTGACTTGCAGAACGTGCAGTGAGGCACTGGAAGCCGGCAGCATTTAGGGCGTCAGTGAGGGTATTAAGCACGGAAGGCTCGTCATCAACGATAAGCACTACGTGTTGTTTTTCTGCTGACGCACCGGGAATAAAAGAGACATCAATAGCCAGTTGTCGCGAGGTTGCGGTTGTGCTGCTCATTGCTTTTTTACCTTTATAGTGATTTGAACTGTGGCGATTAGCTGTGCGGAGTTACTGACGCTGAACCACGTCGGTTTGCCGTAACGCGAGTGGTTCGATCGGGCTGTTGACGTCCTGATTAGGCTCGACGGGAAGAATTGCGAGCGTTATTCGGCGCAGCCTCTTAAGCGGGTCTAAGGTTGTAACTCTCCAGGCACGGTAATAAACGACAGATGCGTTAGTGGGTGGGGTTTGACTCAAGCCGATGGTTAGGAAATCGGAGCCCGTATCGGAGGCGTGAGGGACTCGCACAATGCGATCACAATTCGCTTGCGCGATGCAGAGGTTGCGGTCAAGTTGTACTACTTCACCTTCTGCAAAGTTGTCTTGGCTCGCCTTTCCCTGGAATGGATTTCCGTCTGGTAGAAAGGAAGAGCTGGATGCTGCTAATGCATTCATCGCGATATGAGCTTGTTCGTCGGCTCGCCTGGCGCGCTCAACGAGAGCAAGATGTTCGACATGCACGCGAAAGAGTTGAGCGCCGGACAGAAGGATGATGGTAAGAACGAATAAGCCGATTATTGCTTCGATCAGACCGACTCCGCGTTGGCTCTCAGCTAAATGCGGCTGAGAGATTTCGGTATTGACGTGAATACCCGCAATCCAAGGGTTATGGACCAACGCAAGTTGCTTACATGATTCGACGCGGCTTTGAAGCGTCTGCCACAGTTGGTCGAAGTGTCCGACGTATGAGGTGACAGCAGAAAGTAGAGTTTGTTTCGCGTTGCTTTTCATGGCGTTCTTCCTATTTCTTCCTATTTCTTATTGGCAAGATCCCCGACGAGGGAAAAGAGCGGCCAATAGGCGGCGACAACAATCAACCCGATCACAACTCCAGCTATGATCAAAGTCAGTGGTTCTACAGTTTTGGATAATCGGGCGGTTGATTCCTGGACCCGGCGATCTACGAGACGTGCGTAATTGCCAAGTTGTGCGGCAAGGCGGCCTGTTCGTTCGCCTGTGGAGACTGCTGCCGCAAATTCATCCCCAAAGAGTCGAGCATAAGGAGTCATAGCCGTTGTTAGATCGAGTGCGCCGCTTCGAAATGATTCGCGGATAGCATCAAGTGATTCGCGATAGACAACATTGAGTGCGGCGGCGGACGCCTCGCGAAGAAACTCTGTGGGTGTGAGCACAGGCGCGAGAATGGACATCAGGTCGATTACGTGAGCAGCGTTGAACTCGCGTATGAGCTTTCCGATTAGTGGCCAATTGAGGCTCTTTCGTTGAAACCAGTCCTTGCCATTGTCAGTGCGCAACCAACGGATGAGCAGGACAATTCCTGCGATGAGAAGAGCCACCGTCATGACGCCATATAGGCTTACAAGGAAGTTGCTGAATGCGAGCAAGGCTCGTGTGAGCCACGGAAGTGAGGCGCCGGATGTAGGGTCCAGAAGCGCGTCATACATCTGAGCCATCGATGGAATAACAAAAAAACAGAGCAATATTGTTAAGGCAGTTGCGAGGGATAGAACCACGGACGGGTAGATGAGAGCACCTTTGACTTTTGCCATGTTCTCAGCCGTGAGTAACTGTCGTTCACCGTACCTCGCAAGCATGTCAGAGGGATCGCCTTTGGTAGTGCCGACACGAATAATGTGACGAAACGCTTCCGGAAATACGTCGGCGCGAGTGTGGAAGGCTTGATCGAGATTGACGGATTCCTTCTTAATTGAAGCGTGAACGTCGAGAAGTGCTTCTCGTAGTAGGCGATTCGTAGTTGAGCGAGCAATATCGAGAATGGCTTTCGGAATCGGATCCGAAGCTTTGGTTCGTTCGCCAAGCTGAATGGCGAAAGTACCGAGATCCTCACGACTGAGTGTTCTTCTTCGTCGCCGGAATCGTTCCCGGCGTGGCGTAATCACGTCAACTTCGATCTTTGCTCGGGTAAGAATGGCCTCTGCGTGCTCGGGGTTTGCAGCGTAGATGTAGTGGTGGACCAGGGATGCGCCCAGTATGTTGGTGCCCTGAAATTCGTAACAGAGCTGTTCTGTGTCAAGTAGATTTGTTTGTGGTTGGAACGTTTGCGTTGACATTGTTTTCGTCCTTTATTGATCGACGGCGGTGCAGGCTGCTTTGGTCCATGGGCCACTCAGAGCACAGCGGCGAAGGGTTTGATCCTCAGAAAGGTAAAAGCTGTAGGTAGCGGGATTACCCTGGGCAGGAACGACCTTGGCGCCGAAGGTGGTTGACGAAGCGGCACCCTCATCGGAGAAGGTCCATCCCGTTACTGTAGTGTCGTTGGTGGTGAGAAGTGGCGAACCTCCGGCAGTAGCCGCTTGCAGCTCTGCGATGGTTCCAAAGCGCCGTTTGCCGAGCAGCGTTTTGAAGGCGGTTTGTTGTTGGCCTATAGCGGCAAGCTTTTGCTTGGCTGTGTTCTCATAACCAGCGCGGCGAGATGCAATAAAACCTGGGATTGCGATCGCGGCGAGTATTGCCACGATTGCGACAACGATCAGAAGTTCAATCATTGAGAATCCGGCGGCAGCGGCGTGGTGAGTAGATTGAGTGTGTGCTTGTGGCGGTACACTGAATTCCACGTCAATGAAGTCCTCGACGACAGTTTCCGACTCTCCATTGTTTTCGGCGGTCGAGGGTTGATGAGTTGATCCGTCGTCCTCGCTCGTTTGCCAGGCGTGGGTCTCTGTTTCCGGTGCTGCCTGGTGTGAGGACAAAAGATGCTGCACACGGTCGTAGGAGATCATGCCGCGGCACAGTTTACGGGCGGCAGCTTCGGCCAATGTGATCATCGCGTGATTGCGGACGGCATAATCGACAATCTCTTCGCCTTCAGTTCCTTTGCGAAGCATGCGGCTGATGTCTGGAGTGATGAGGAGCATCTCGGCAATGCAGGTACGACCTTTTATGCCGAGGTTGTCACAAGCGGGACAACCCGCTGCACGGAAGAAAGGGGTCATGCCTTGAGCAGTTGCGATCGCGTTTTTGAGGTCTGGTCGGTTTGGAAAGACTACTTCGACGAGCCGTTCTGCAATCTCACGTCCGCGCGGATCGGGCTCGCGACAATTCTTGCAAAGGATCGGCACGAGTTCCTGGGAAACGAGGAGGCGAATTAGATCGGCTTGTTTGTCACGGCCGATTTTGAGGAAGTCCAAGCGTGAAAATGTCCCAGCGACGTTATTGGTGTGAAGTGTGGTTAGTGTCAGATGACCGGTGGCGGCTCCCTGGAAGACGATCGCTGCTTCGTCCGCGTCGCGGAATTCTCCCGGAGAAAACACGTCGGGGTCCATTCTCATAGCATCCTTTAGTGCTTCTCCCCAGGAATCGTTGTCGTCTACTGGGAGTTGAGTACGGCGGTCGTCTGGGAATTCGATTGGATTGCCGATTTGAATGATGTGCTTGTGGTACTGATGCGTGTGCTCAAGCCTTCTGAGCATTGCTTCCAGCGTGTTTGATTTGCCGGAGCCGGTGGCGCCTGTAACGAGAATTACTCCGTGCCGATTATCAAGCGCCTGTTGAATTGTTTCCTGCTGGCTTGGTTCAATGCCTATTTGGTTGAAGTCGCGAAAGACTGAATCCTGGATACGAATGATGATGGCGCGTCCGTAATAGCTGCGTCCTCCTTGAAAGCGCAGTCTCCTACGTTGTCTCTGGCCGGTAGCGGTGCGGAGGGTGATATTGATTTCAGCACCTTTGCTCCGTTGCATTAGCTCGTAGCCATTGACACCGGCCATATCACTAAAAGCATTTGCGAGGTTTTCCATTCGATCGGGTGGGATTTTCGTGATTGGTGTATGGACCACGCCGTCTGTGCGCATGCTAATGCGGCCAGCGCCGTCTCCCGGGATCACATGGATATCGCTGGCGCGTCGTTTTATTCCTTCGAGAAGAACCTGTTCAGCGGTCGCTCGGAATCCCGTGCCGAGTCCTATTTCAACGTCAGGTTCGGCGGAGTTTGCTTCGGTAGCTCTTCCTGCATTTGAATCGAGTGTGTGCCAGTCGATAGTTTCACGTGTCGAATCGCGGCGGTGGAGTTCCGGTTCGGGTTTAACTAATTCATCGCCTCGATCTTCGTAGGCGATCTCCTGCAGCATCGTTAGGCGCTGGGAGATAACCAGCCGAGGTCTCACTCTGCTGGATGGTATTCGTAGAGCACGAACGACATTGCGGACATTCACCGCGTTAAGCGGATCGGACATGCCGACGACATAATTTCCATCCTGATTACATTCGAGTAATACAGCCTGATTCTCGATCGCTACGTGCCGGGGAAGCTGCTTGGCGAGCGCCCTGAGTATTTCAGGGTCGTGAACGTCGCGAATAGGAATCAGTGCGGAGAATGCTTCATCAAGTCCTGTTTCGATTTCAGTTGTAGTCCCAATGCCAGTAAAAGGGCCGGGGCGGTCTGTTGTTGTTTCCATGACAGCGAAATCTCCTTGGCGTTCCGGATTACTGGCGTTTGTCGAAGGGTGAAGGTTTCTGCGCGCGGGGTGGTGGGGGTGGCGCCGTGATCGCATCTGCCGGGGCCACGAAGTTCGGCATGGCCGAATTCTGCGGGATAACCTCGACAGTGATAGCGAAGTAAAGCCGATCGCGGTTTTCCTGATTGGCGCGACGCTTGAATAGATTGCCGAGCAGAGGAATGCTGCCAAGTCCAGGTACTTTGCTGACGGAATTCGCGACTTGATCAGCGGCAAGTCCTCCGATTACGACAGTCTCGCCGTTGCCTAAGCGCAGGACAGTTTGAAGGCTTTGACGATTGACGCCAGGGACTCCGTTGAAAGTGCCAAGTGACGTATCGACGCTGTTGTTCTCGAGCTGGATA
Source organism: Acidobacteriota bacterium (assembly GCA_020199835.1). Lineage (GTDB taxonomy): Bacteria > Acidobacteriota > Blastocatellia > Pyrinomonadales > Pyrinomonadaceae > PSRF01. Next base: position 18,583 of record JAIVJV010000002.1, read on the forward strand.
TTGAGAGTTACGTAATTCGGTTTACCGGTTTCGTCTTCCGCGACTTGCGGGGTAATGCGGGCGATGCGTGAAGCTTCAATAAACTGAACCTGGCCGGATTGAAAGGGAGCGCCACCGGCGATGGTTGTCGTTACTACGGGGATCTGTGTGCCGGCAACTAAATCAAACGTGTCGCCGTCGGCGACGATCCCGAAGGGCCGTGATTGAATGTTGACTACGCCCTTCTGTTGGGCCAGGGTTAGCTGGTAGGCAAACTGAGCGGTTCCGAAAACGCTGGTAACACCGAAAGTCGCAAGTGGGTTAGCAGCGCTGAGCCCATTACTGGGAACGCGCATACCGCTTGCGAGTCCGGGAATGCCGCCGGGATTAAGTCCGCTCGGCTGTTGATTGTCGCCGCCATTTCCAGAGCCAGTGTTGGAGTTAGGTAGAGTTGTGCCTCCACCCAAGTTTGTTCCGCTTGAATTTCCAACAACGATGGCAAGTTGGGAACCGATATCCCGCAGTCGATTTTCATTTGCGGTGTAGACGAGTGCGGAGATCTTGACTTGGTAGCCGGGTCTATCAACGCGCGCAATTAGATCTCGGATATCCTGCATCTGCTCGGCGGTGGCGGCGACAAGCAATTGATTGCGACCGGGAACGCGACGGGCTTCTCCACGAGGGTCGCCACCGGCTTTGAGGATGTCGCGAATCGCGTCTTCTAGCGATTGAATGGTGGCGCCATTGGTGGTTTGTGTTTGGCCGGCAAGGTTGGCGCGGGCGCCAGCGGTCTGTTGTAGATATTTGAGTTTAAAGACCTCCCGAACAATCGGGGCGCTACGTCGACGGAGATCGCCTATTGATGCGATCTTGGTGCGTTTTGCAATTTGAACTATGCCTCCATCGAGGCAAACCATGTCGAGGTCATTGAGATCGAGGAGGGTGCGAAGAATAGAAGTCCATGGCGCGTTAGTTATAGTCAAGCGTACAGGTGTCTCCTGCACGTCATAATCGAGGACGATGTTTGCGCTGTATGCTTCGTTAAGCCGGTTGACGAGCGTGAGAAGCGATAGTGGTCGATTTGATTCGTTTGTGATGGAGAGGTTTTCACCATGGTACGTTGAATCGCAAAGAGTCTTGCGTGGCTCAGGCTGAGCTTTTGCAGTGATTGGTGCATTGATTGGTCCAGCGGCTTCCTTACCGATGTCAGGTGTCTGGGCCGCACTCGGGGTCGGAGTCGGGGCAGGTACTTCGTTTGTCTGTGCAAGGGGCAGAATTGATGATTGGGTAGCGTTAGTTGATTTCTCACTGAAGCTGGTTGGGTCGTCAAGGTTGAAAACAGCAGCGGCTGTTGCAGTACGAAAGTTGAGTGTTGCTCGCGCTCGTGTTTGCGGAGCGTGTGCGTAGTCGAGTTGGTTTGGGCGTTCAGTGTTTGCTGAAAACGGGTTAGGGATCGTGGTCAGAATAGGAGCAGAGGTCGTTCTGTTTGGTGTGATTACCTGGTCTGATGGCGACTCATTTTCGATGATCACATTTGTGGCGTTTGGGTTCGTGTTTTGATCACGAACTGCGATTTGTAAGTCTGAATAATCGCCGCGCCGCCCGACAGGGTTGGGCCGAGCCAGTGCGGCGGGTGTGAAATTGTCAGCCGGCGTAGTTTCTGAGGCGGGCTTTGCTTGTATAGGTTGTGGCGGCCGCTCTGTGGATGGTGGCAGCGTTGTGGGTCGCGCAGAAAACTCTTCCTGACGGTCCCATTGGATGAGTTTTGTTTGGCCCGTTGAGGTCCGAAAAACCACACCCTGGCGATCTATGCCCGCCAGAATTCCGTCATAGAACTTTGCCCCGACGTTGGCTGCAATCTGACGTTTTTCCGATTCGATGTAGAGCCATGCCGCTTGCGCTCCGGAGGTGGTGATTCGGCCAGCGGGGCTGAGTTCTGAGATTAGGTAAGCGGTCGTGATCGATGGCGCCGGCAATCCGACTGCGTATGCATTTCTGGCGGCTTGTTGCCATTGGATCAAACGGACAACTTTGTCAGGTGTTGTCGGCATTAGTGGTGATGTTGCTAATGGCAATGACGTAAGGCGGGGGGCATTTGCTTGAGGGCCGCGATCTATTCCGAGCCGATCGATGAGAGGGTCGACGAAGGCGGTAGTGATGGGAGTTAGTTCGGGATGAAGGGCTGCCGATAGTTTTTCCTCTGTGTCTTTTGGCAACTGCGGAATCGCTGCGATAGCGTCGGCACGTGCTTGCGATAACTCGGCGTCTGTGGGTTGGCTTTCGTACTTCCGTCCGAGGAAGCGATTGGCGGCAATGGTTGCGACGGCTGTTAGCGCAAAGAGCGCCGTTAGCAGGAAAAAGGCAAAAAAAGGGTTAGCAAGAGACAGTTTTGGCTTGTTCATGATGATTTCCTTGGGGGTTCTTTTGGGTGGTCTAGTTAGTAAGTTGTCGAGCGTGGTTTTGAAAACTCGGCGCGCAGCTCCGTAGGTATTGGTGGCAGTATGCCGGATGTGGGAGCGTCGTACGTTACGAGTGTTAAGTTCACACTCTCCTGGTTATTCAGTGATGTGATGGAGAGATCTCGAACGTAAATGATCCGAGGGTACTTGGCGACGTCGCTCAGGAAACGTGCGACGTTTGCGTGAGTGCCCTGTATCTGAGCCGGCATCACGCGTTCGTTCAAAGTGATTTCGGGTTGTGATATCTGGGGAGATTTCGCTGCATTTGGGGCGGGGTTGGTTGTGGCAGCGGCATTATTAGATTTGGCTCCGGGCTTCGATGCGTCGAACATTGTTACCCGAATATGATTTGTTCGTGCCATCTGTTGTATGGCATCGAGAACGTTTGAGACTTCAGCTTCGCCAGGGAGTAGCTCGCGAGCGGTGTTGTAGTTGTTAACCAGACGACGAAACTGATCAAGGAATTGAGGTTTTGTTTCCTGGACCATGCGAGCTATTGCGTTCTGCTTTCGCTTTTGAATGAGCGTCTGGTTGAGGGCTTCGTTAGCTGCTGCCTGAGCTGAAATAAACTGATAGTAAATAAGTGATGCGAGAGCCGCGGCGATTAGCGTAGCGAAGACCAAGAGTCGCGGGCAGCCAGCGTTAAGTATTGTCGTTCTCAGTTTCGCGGCGACATTGTTGGCTCGTGCTTGCTTACTACGCTTTGAGTTTTTTTGAAGCTTAGTCATTTTTCTTTACCTTGGGACAAAGTTGGAGTGGGCAAGTTCGATGGACTAATAGGAGAAGTCACAGTCGACCCACTTGCGGAAGTTTGGGGGTTGTTTGTTGTGGAAACGGGCGTTGTTGCCTGGGGTGCTGTTGTTTTGTTTGGTAGCGCGAGTGGTGCATAAGTTGAGGTGATCGTGAACTCGATCATGGATGAGGACACTTGCGCAGCTGGTGACGTCGCCAGGCCGAGTGAAGTATTGGCGACACTGTTTCTCGTGAGTATCCCTGAGAAAAGTCCGTTGCTGAATTCAAGTGATTTGGCGAAAGAAGTGATTGCTTGTTCATTTTTTGTCTTGCCTTTGATTTCAACGTTGGCGCCTTTGACGTTGATTTCTCGAATAAACCAGCTTGTTTCGACGGGCCAACGCTGATTGAGATCCGCTAGCAGTTGGTGAGTTGCTGGTTGTCGGTTTCTCAGGGCGATTAGGTTGTCGAGCAGCGATTGGAAGGCGGCAAAGTTAGCTTTCGATGATTCGTAGTCGGAGTTTGCCTGAGCGAGTTTTTGAGCAGTTGCAGTCTCTTCGTCTATGTGGGCCTGAAGGCGTAATGCTTCGACAGAATTGTCTATAAAGAGTGCGATCAAAATGGCGAGGGCGGCTACGAACGGCAAAAGAATGGAAACAAGCGCGACGCGCAAGCGTGCGGTCGTATGCGAAGCTGTTGCCAGTTGACGCTCGGTTTCAATCTCATTCAGCCGGGCTTCGGGTCCGATGGCCAAGTTGCATGATGGTACGGCTGCGTGATCGAGTAATGCGCCGATCGCAAGAGCGGTTGCCTGATCGAGTGGAGTGGAGTTGTTGTTTAGATACAGCGGTTGAACACTAACGGAATTGAATTCGACGGAGTTGTTTAGGAGCGACAGCATCGAATCCCCATAGCTGTCGGCAGCAGAGAGGACAACCGTGGTTACGTTGGGAAGTGTTAGTTTCGCCAGGCTGGCGGCGGTTATGAATTTCGCAAGGGTGTCTCGAGTGTGAAAACATTTAATTTCGCTGTTCGCTCCAGGTTCAAAGTCCTCTTCTGTCTCGTAAATGAGTCCTGAATGCTCAGACCAGAGGCCGATTGTGTAGTCATCTTCACTCAGGAGGAGAATAGCCGCGGTTCCAGTAGGTGTCTCGAGTTGCAGCGCACGCCAGAGGCGTGTAATTGCCCGTGTTCTTGTTTCCGCGCGTATCGTCTTTTCGTCAGCCTTGGTATGGGTTGGCTGTTGCTCCTCGAGCCACTTTTCAGTGCGAAGAACGACTTGATCGACGGAAAAAGCGTCTACCTGAGTCACGACAATTCGATCGTCGGGAGTGCGAGTGAAGCTCGGTAGAAGAGTCCGGTCGCCCTTTGTCTTTTCAAGAATTGCTCTGAGAATTGTTTCTTCTGGAGCGTCGGAACTGAGAGCCAAGGGCAATGGTTCTGTGTGTGCATTTCCCTTAGTGAGAGTCGTTCTGAAATCATTAGTGAGTAAGTTGACGGCTCGGCGTTCGCCAATTACGGCTTTGTGAATGTCAAAGCCGCCGTCGGCTGCATACTCCGCAATAATGATTTGTGCGTTGCGATCATCGAAAGCCAGGCCGCAGGGGGACGAGGGTTGTAATGGGTGATTGCGCTTGAACATCATCGGCTCCTTAGTCAGTTGAGTTGGTTAGAGGCAAGGTTCATCGCGCGGGGTCTCGATTCAAATTTGATCGTTCCGCGCGATTCGGTTGAAGCGGTGTTGCTGGTTTCGATGCCTTCAGCAGCGAGGTTTATATCGACTCGGAAGACATTGGCCGTGGAGTTGAATTCGATGTAGCGAGCGAAGTTCGCCTGGCGAATGTTAAATGCAATCGTAGATGGGCGATCGGCTTCCATGCGGACGAGGCGAGCATCGGTGCTGGTCACGTAAGAGACTGGTGGTGCTAATTTGGTGACGGTCGAGCCTATTGCGTATTTGTGCGCATGGTCGGCATCCGTGGAGTAAAGCCTTGCCCAGGCTGGATTTTCTTGGCGAACGCGCTCAATGGAGAGCGTGAGCTCGTTTCCGTTGATAGTTGCAGACGAGACACGGCAGAGGCTGGAAGCTGCGCCGCCAGGTGCAGCGGGATTGAGGCTGCCCCAGTCTACGATCAAAAGATAATCACCGGCATTGAAGCGTCCCCGTTGTGGAGGTCTGATGATTACTTCAGAGGATGTACTTTCAAGATCGGTGAGAGTCGTTACGGAGTCTGTGGTTTTATCCCCTGAGAGAACAGTGATGGTGGAGCCGCCTCCGGTTATGGTTACAGGTGCCGAGAGTTGGTTACCAAGATCGAATGGCAGGGGCGCAAACTCGGTTGAATTACCGGAGAGAGCGATGAGCGGCGCCCCTGTAATGATTACATTTGTGAACGATTTGCTCTGCTCGTAGATGTTTAGTCCGAAGGATACGGGATAAGAAGTGACCGGAGCTGTACTGGTCCATAAGAGTGAGGGAGTGTTGTTTCGCAGTCGATAGAGTTTTGCGATGCGATTAGATTCACCGTTTTCGATTTTGAAGGTGTAAGAGTCGCCTGTTAGGTGTGGAGCGATCGTTTCAGTCTGTGAGTGGCCGGATGTAGCGGCAACCTCGGTTCCATTAACATAGACGCCGATCCAGACTCCTACGTTGGGCGCACCAAAACCGATGGTGATTGCGAAAGTGTCACCATTGGGCGAAGTGATGTAAGCAGTCGCGCCGTTTGATGGAGGAGTAAAAGAAAATGAGCCTAATCCATTCGCAAGGGCATGAGTGATTGAGGTGCCATCACCCCATCCGGTCGAAGCGGTTTTGGTGATGGTGCCATTGGACCAGGTGTAGTTTTCTGATGAATTTGGTATGGCGAAGATGCTTCCTGCGAGGGGTGGTGAGGGGCGTGTAAGGTTGTGGCCGGCATTATCCAGATCGGCTCGTAGGAGCGTTTGTGCCGTACTGCGAGATTCTTCCATAGTGCTAAGTTCAGTAAATGCAGCTGTACTCCGTGCGAATTTAGTGATGAGGGCGACCGCTGCCAGTACGGCAACTAGAGTCACCGCCATCGAAATGAGCAACTCAAGGAGACTGAATCCGCGGTTATGTTTCATTATCTGTCGCATGTTCCTCAAAATGTTCTGACACTCACTCCGTAACGGTCCGATTGGAGAAACCGATCCAGCGACGGTTGGCTTCGTCGTATTGCCAAAGTTCCAGGAGTCCCGAGGGGTGGACTGCAACTGCGCGTCCATCATTTCCGTTTGTTAGGTAAATCGTTGGGAAACGACTCTCTGAGTTAGGGTTAGTGTTTGAAGGCGTGGGTGTAAGTGAATCCGCATCGAGTCGTCCATCGGCGGCGAAATTGAAAGATGTTGTCGGTACACCTAACGGTATTAGTGGTAATGGGGAAAGTTCGGAAGCGGAGTTGGCGATACGCCATCCGATAGGAATTTGAAGCTGACGGCCGTGGTAAACGAAATTCCATGTTCCGAGAGTGCCCGGAGTCACCGGGGGATTAAAGGCTGTTCGATCAGCTTGGCCTTCAACGACGAGTGCAGCGGTTGTTTGAAGGTCGCGAAAGTCTATGCTGATCGGAGGTTGGCGAAAGGTTTCAAGTGATGTGGCTTCGGTTAGTGCGTTAATCCTGATAGCTGATGCGCGGCGTTCACGGATGCGGGATGCGACCTCAGCCTGAAAGCGGCCGGCTTGGTCGCGGTTGGCAAAAGATACGAGTGCAATTGCAACAAGGATGCTGATGAGCGCGCAAACGATGACAAGCTCGAGCAGGGAGAAGCCCGCGCTGTGATTTCGGGCAGTGGTACTTAACATGGTCGATGACCGTTTCATGTTCGATAGCAATAATGGAAAGGTCGCAGAGCCGCACGATTGCAAGGGACCTTGCTTGTAGGAGGTTCACGCAGATACGCATCAAAGATGCGTGGGTCGATGGTGAACCAATGTTTTCAATTCGTCATTCGAAGCTCGTGATATATTCCGCGTGCTTCGACAACGGACGCGGATCAGTTGCAGTGCATCTTCTGTGCCGCATTTTTCGCGGTTGTTGATGGTCTAAATCGATGGTTTTGAGAATGGGAGTGACGCAGAAAACTACACCAACTTAAAGGGGGGTGAGGTCGAATACGACAGTTAGTCTAATTAGCAGAGGTGGTTGGTGAAGATTTTCTGGAATTGATTCTGGACTTTGATTTGCAGTGGTCGGAGTAGTTGGACCGTTGAGTGTGAGAATCCATTGAGATTGAGGGTTTCGGAAGTAATGTTAGTGACGGCTACTTGAATTATTCGAGTGTTCGGTCTCGTAAAAGTTTAGGAGATACCTCTATGACAAGTGTTGCAACAGCCGCGGCTTCGGTTGAGAGTTTGATCGCAGATTACCCTGAACATCTGCCGGTTCTCGTGGTCGACGATGATGCTGACGTTCGGTCTTCGATTAGCAGGTGTCTGCGAAGATGTAAAGTCAAGGTAGTTGAATCTGGAACGTTGAGCGATGCGCGACGACGATTTAGATCAGGGGAGGAGTTTTCGTTTGTCTTTCTCGACCGACGTTTGGACGATGGTGACGGTGTGGAGTTTGCGGAAGAAATCTTGGAGGACTATCCAAACCTCCCTGTAGCGATCATTACTGCGAATGGAAGTGGTGCCAATGCTGAGAAGGCCATTGAAGCAGGCGCTCTTGCGTACCTTCCAAAACCTTTCACGCCTGCCGAGATTAGAAGGGTTCTCTTCCGGAGGTATCCCAGATTATCTGAGTCTTTTCGTGATGGTGAACTTGCTGGTCCAATAATCGACGGTTCGCTTCAGTATGAGGATGAGGGCGGGGTTACGTTGATTGCGGTTAGTCCGCAGATGATCAAGCTTAGGTTGGAGATCCTTGAGATTGCGAAGATGACTCGATGTGTGCTGGTCAGTGGGGCGTCAGGAACTGGAAAGGAGTTGGTTGCCCGGAAGATACATGAGAAGAGTGAGCGGGCAGCTTTTAGATTCAGCGCGATCAACTGCGGCGCCATGAATATTCAGCTTATAGAGAGTACTCTCTTTGGTCATGTGAAAGGTGCATTTACAGGGGCCGTCAATGATCGTAAGGGAATCTTTGAAGAAGCAAATGGCGGCACCGTGTTACTTGATGAAGTAACGGAGACCAGCGAAGAATTTCAGATCAAGCTTCTTCGGGTGTTGCAAGAGGAGCGTCTTAGTAGAGTAGGTTCGAATCGTGAAATTGCAGTGAACGTTCGCGTCGTTGCAGCCAGTAATCGAAATGTTTCTGAGCAGGTTCGTGCTGGCAAGTTCAGAGAAGATTTGTATTTTCGTTTGAAGGGCTCTGAAATTGTTGTGCCGGCGTTAAGAGATAGGCGGGAGGATATTGAACCTCTGGCGTACTATTTCGCCAATCTTACTGTTAAGGAGACTAAAAAGCCGGTGCAGTTTTCTCGTGCGGCGGTGACAGCTTTGCAGACTTACGAGTGGCCGGGTAATGTGCGAGAGCTACAATCGGCAGTTGATTTGGCTGCCCAGCGTTGTAATGGAATAGTGTTAGTGAGCGACTTACCAAAGGACCTTAATGCGTGGGATTTGAAAGCGGCGGACGAGATGGCCGTAATAGGGCATGCCAAGCTGAGGTCTCTCGAGGAGGCCAGCAATGACCACATTTTGCTGGTCTTAAGGATGTGTCAAGGGAATAAGTCAAAGGCGGCGCGGATTTTGAATATAGCGCGAAGTACACTTATAGAGCGGTCTCAGGAAAGAGGTTGGGATGTTCAGTTTGCTGACGAATGGGAGACTGAGTGATCTGTTGAAGCATCTTGCTAAGTTCTTAGATCATCTGCCCGCGTTTTCGTATTTAAGTTCATCTCTCATTCTCGTAGTTGAGCAATCGTTTTATTGTGGTTATAAAAGCGTTAGGTTCGAATGGCTTTTGTAAGAAGTGGAGTCCCTCGGGTGTTTTGGCTGTGATTGGGTTGATTTCGATTGTGTGTCCGCTGGTGAGAAGAATGAGGGCGGACGAAAATTGCTGTTGAACTTTTAGCGCTAATGCTCGGCCATCCATTTTGGGCAGTCCAAGATCCGCAATTAGCAATGCCGGTTGATTACCTTCATCTGTGAGTTGTGTATATAGACTCAGGGTTGTCTCCCCGTCGCCAGCAAAGGTAGTTTGATAGCCAGGCAGTTCTCTGGAGAGATACCTGGCAATTGTTTGCTGGATGTCTGGGTCATCGTCAGCGACAAGAATTAGCGAAGCGTGCGTGGGACCGGGTGCTTCGTGTGATTGGGAGCGCGATGCATCATCAACTTGGTCAGGGAGGGCAGACGTCGAAGTGGGTATTGGAATTGAGGGGAAGTAGATGTCATAAGTGGTGCCTTGTCCCGAAGGACTCTTTACGGTGATGTAGCCGCCAAATCGTTTTACGATTGAATAAACGATCGGCAGACTCAAAGAGGCTGAATCAAAGATCTCACTACTCGGTAAATCAAACACTCGTGTTACTCGTTCCGAGTCCATTCCGGGGCTTGAGTCTTCGATGGTCAGGACTGTGTAAGTGCCTGGACGTGCACCGCTATGTGTAAGTGAGAATTCCTGGTCGAGAGTGGCAAGTTCAGTCTTAATTACGATCGAACCTCCGGACGGCATAGCCTTTCTGCAGCTTAGTAAGATGCTGAGGAGAATTCGGTCAACTCTAGAACGATCTATGTAAATTGGCGGAAGCTCGATCGATGGAAGGAAGTCAATTTGTATTTTGCCGCCGAGCAGAGTTTTGGCGATCGAGAGAGTTTCACTGATTGCACTATTGAGATCTAGAGTGTGTGTATTGACTGGCGGTTGACCGGCGTAGTCTCGCAGGGTCTTGGTAAATTCAGCCATCTCCCGGATCTTACGAATTACGTCTTGAATCTCAGGGAGCCCGCTATCTCTAAGCGAAGCGCATTGTTCTGGTGTTGGAGTTTTCAATAAGTCGTTCAACACTTCATGCACGAGTTTGGCATTCATCATAATAGATGTGAAGGAATTGCTTAGGTCGTGCGTGATCCTCAGTGTCAAATTACCAATGAATTGTTCATATATGGTTGCGGTGGTTTGATCTTGCATTTGAGGTGACCATAAGGGGGTTAAGATCACTAGAGCTGCCGGACGAGGTGTGAGTTCGGCGAAGTAGGTGAGGTCAGACAGCGAAACAAAGGTAGCAGTGTACCTCAATGCATGTATTGTTGCGGGTAGAGAAATCAAACTTCCAAGTGGAGATTTGTCTGAGGTAGCTTGCGTTCTGCCGTTGAGAGAGAGAATGGTTGCGATCGGATTACCGACGAGAGCGGATTCCTGAAGTCCGGTCGTTGTTTGGGCAGCATTATTTGAAATGATTATTTGATCGGATAGATCAACCAGGAAGACTGGTTGAGAGAGTAAGTCAATTGCTGGCCGCAACGAGGTGTCGATCGAGTTGTTGGGTAGTATCCTTTTGATAGTGTCAGTTGCCATAACGTAATCTCAGGGTTGATTGATGCCGTTGATTGGTATTCTAAGATGGGATGAGGTTCGACCACTTTTGAAGAGACAATTCAACCGTTCCGCCTTTTGGGAGTAGGCGGTTAGTTCTTGTCTTGTGGTGACTCTCACCCTTCTCGCTGATACCAGCGTCTGGGCCGAAGGGCTCAGTTGTCTGTTTGGAGTTTAAACGGTCGTTATGGTTGGGTCAAACAACATTTATGGATGCTTGATTGATCAAGTGAGCGAGTGAGCTATAGTTTTTGGAAGACTGAGGATCTTGCGAACGGCTTGGAGGAGCTGATTTCCTGTAAAGGGTTTTGTAAGGAGGTTGACTCCGTCAACGAGAAATCCGGGATCGGTGATGACGTCTCGAGAATAGCCGCTAATGAAGAGCACGTGTACGGTGCCTGCGATTTGAAGCGCTAGCTGCTGCCCACACATGTGCGGCATCTTGCAGTCTGTAATTACTAACTGTACCTGGTCTCTGTGTTCCTTAAGTAATTCAAGAGCGTGTGCGCCGTTGAAGGCTTCGAGTACGTTGTATCCTGCATGAGTTAGTGCGTTCTTAACCACGCGGCGTACTGGTTCATCGTCTTCGGCAACTATAATAGTGTGTGTGGCTTCTTCTCCTTCAATGGGTTCGGGTGCGGTTTCGATAGGTGTTTCGGGAAGGTTGCCGTTTGCAACAGGAAATTGGATTTGGAAAGTGGATCCCTCTCCCTCCTTGCTGAATACGGAAATAGAGCCTCCGGATTGTTTAACGTACCCGAAAGCCATGGCTAATCCCAATCCCGATCCTTCGGGTTTGGTTGTAAAAAATGGATCGAAAACCTGTTTCTGTGTTTCGGGGCTCATGCCTATACCATTGTCGCTAATTGAAAGTTGGACGTGAGCATTGTTCTTCTGTTTCTTTGCGTGCTTCCTGCCGGGGTACACGATCGATGTTTCAATAGTAATTGTGCCGCCATCTGGCATGGCTTGGCGTGCGTTTATGGCGAGATTGATAAGTATGGTTTCAAGTTGAGTTTTATCTGCGCTGATAAGCGGTAGGTCGTCTGCGAGCTTGCAAATGATCGAAATGTCTTCGCCGATCGTACGGGCGATGAATTGGTCCATGATATGGGTTATCACGGTATTGACGTTGAGATTGACTGGCTGCAGGACCTGTTGACGACTGTACGCAAGTAGTTGTTCGGTAAGCTTCGCGGCTCGCCTGCCGGCTTCTAGGATATCGAGTACGTGTTTAGATTCGCCGTGCTCGCGTTGTAGCGAATCGCAGCCGCCGTAGATTGCTGTGAGTATGTTGTTAATGTCGTGCGCGACTCCTCCAGCGAGTAGTCCGACAGCTTCCATCTTTTGTGCTCGTTCCAGTTGTAGTAACTTCTCCTCTGCTTCTTTCCGTGCGCGGATATCGCGAGCAATACCTTGAACCCCTACTGGTTTGCCATTCTTTATAATTAGCTGGGAGTTGACCTCGAATGGGATCATGGTTCCATCTTTAGCCTTGATGGATACGGCGTAAACGGTGTTAGTGGCTTCTCCCTTGAGCTTTCTCCGAAGCATGCTGTGAGCAAGTTCTACATCTTCAGGACTTGCGAGGCTTTTGAAGTCGACGTCGCCAATCTCCTCAGGTGAGTACCCGGTTATTTGTTGTCCGATCGCATTCAGCGAAGTGTAGCGTCCCGTCAGATCATGGGTGTAGACAACGTCATTGGCATTCTGGAAAAGGTCAAAGTAAAGCTGTTGTGAGCTGTCGAGCTCATCTTGAGTTCTTTTTCGTTCGACGAGTCGTGCGACCTTTGCGGCGAGTGTGATTGGTTGATAAGGATATTGGAGGATGTCGTCTTTTGTTGAATCGAGAAAGTCGATTTGGGTTGGCTCGGTGCCGATCACGAGTATGGGAGTGTTAGCTAGGCCATGTGTAGACCTAAATTGACGATAAAGTTTGAGGGCAGTTTTTCGTTTGGATACGTTGATAATGATTAGATCAGGCTGGTGACAAGTTGTTAGTTGGACGGCGACCTTGGGAGTTGTCGCTTTTATTACCCGGTATTCGGGTTGCTCAATTATGGAGGCCAGAAGTTCGAGTTGGTCCAGACGGTCGTTTACCGCAAGAATAATGTGGGAGCTTTGTTTCATCGCTCTAACCTTGATGCTTTGCTACTGTGTTGTTGTGATCACGTCGCCGCTAAGATCACTGGGCTAGCCGTTAAAGATCAGGTTGCCGCTACGGATCATGGATCGGCCACACCTTAAACGATCAAGTTGCCGCTACCGATCAAAGAATCGGCTACGGCTAGACGTTAAACGCCGGGTACAGCCGTTTGGGGAGAAAATTTTGTTGCGCCAGGGATGGCGCGAGCGAGCGACGCAACGAAATTGTAACAGGTTTTTTTAGAGAAAATTTGCTTTTGTGGGCCAAGTGAAGCGCAAGAAAACGTGCAAGTGTAAGTAAATGGCGTGCATAGTTAAAGATATGAAAATCGAAGCTCAAAAAACATTTTTTGAAGGTCGAAATTAATTTTGGATGCATCTTTGCTCGATGCAAGAACTCTTGCTGCACATAGCCCGAAAATGTTAGTGAATATAAGAACCAAACTATGGTAGTAATGCCTAAAGAAGAACACTGGACCAAGCGAAACTCTTTGATGGTCCAGGTAAGTTGTTAATCCCAGTTGGAATGCCGACCACTGCCTGCGGTTAGTTCCGACTAGAAGGATTCATGGAGATCCCTAGCATCTTAGTTGCGGAAGACGATCCTGATACCAGGGAATTGCTCGAGATCGTCCTCGGTCGTGCAAACTTTCGTGTGAGGGTTACAGATGATCCGATTAAGGTGTTGGAGTTATCGTCAACCGACGGTTATGACGCGGTGTTGTTGGATAACCTGATGCCGAAGATGAACGGTATCGAACTGTGCCGACGAATTCGATCTGTGAATCAGACGATTGTAGTTCTTTTTTGTTCGGGCGCGGTTGGGGAGGATGACCAAAAGGCTGCGTTTGATGCTGGTGCTCAGGGCTATATTACAAAACCTTTTGAGCCGCAAGAACTAGCGTCGACGTTGAGGAGCGTCCTCGCGACCCACAGACGAAGAGCTGAAAGTAAAGAGTTGACGTAGGTAGTTAGCGACTTTTGGAAGTGACGGTTTGTAAGGGCGAGTGACGTCGGCGGTGGTCTTGAAACCTGTGGTTACGCAAATAACTTGGCTTTCCTCTGTATAGGATTATCCAATTCTCACCAATGATTGGAAGAATACGATGTTGGAATGTCACCCAGTGACCACAGTGCAGCGGCCAATTAGCTTTGGGCTGTATTCGTGAATTACTAATCTGTGCATCAGAACAACGTTCCTTGCGTTCCGGCGTTAAGTGGGTACGCTTGGACGTCGGGTTCAAAAGTTGTGTCGTTCAGTTGGGCCATGTCATCGCCAAAAAACGACGCAGGCAATGGAAACGACATCCAAGGAGCATAAAGCGCGCCATTGATCTTGGAGATTTTTACAACGAGTGGGTCTATATCCATTCCATACAAGCGTAGCGAGTAGTTGCTGGCGTGAAGCAACATACGACCGCTGCCAAGTGCAGGATCGGAGACTTTCTTCGATCGCAGGTCGTCCTCGTGGCTCATCGTAAGTTGAGTCATCAACTCGACTAAGTGATGTGGGGTTGGAAAGAACGCTATTGGATTCCAAGCTTTGCCGCCGCTACCCTTTCGTGCGGCGAGCGCGGCGCCGAAGTAGTCGCAGGGCTGGAGTAGGAGTGGTTCAATATTGACTGTGCGGTATAACGCTTCGTTTGCATTAATTCCTATTCGCGGAGGTTCTGTTTCGACGCCTAACGCGAAGGCAAGCCAGTCGACGAGATGCTTGAATGAGTCCCAGCTATAACCGTCGGTCTGGTCTAGGACGTGACACCATCCCGCTATACCTTCGTGCTCGCCTTCCCAAATGCGGCGAACGCTGTTTTCAAACTCACCGCAGAATTCAATGCGCGGAATAGGTTCGTCCAGGAGTTCGCCGGCAGCAAGCGTTCTCAAGTGATAACCCCAACGATCGGGACAGTGACCAATTCCACGTTGGGACAGACGAGTGGGTGTGAGTGCGACAAACTCCCCGTTTAATTTGGTGTGGCATTTGCCGAACAAGGGATGCGCGTGGAGTGAGATCACGTAGGGAAGCATCCAGCCGCAATACGTCCATGGCGCGCGCTCGTCTCCTATCCTCGGTAAGCGCCCTTCTCGATTGAGAAAATAGAAAACTTCGGCACGAGGATGCGTTGATTCTGGAGGGGGAGTTACAACCGATCGGACTACATCACAGACGTTGGCGAGTAAAGCGTTGACTGCGTTTGGTGGCTGCGCGCTCATCGCCGGGCGGTTGTGGTGGGTTAGGTTGTGAGTGGAGGGTGTGCCCTATCATTCAGTAAGCGTCATTGCTCTGATTCATTTCAAACTCGTTCCGAGAGTCACTTTAATGTTGTGCTCTTCGATTTCGATCACATCGCCTTTTCCGTACTGCGCGGCGTCTTTCTTGATGTAATCGACCACCTGCTCGCTAAATCCTCTGGCGATCTGCAAATTAAGATTGTCGTACATAAGACGCGCAACTTGGTTCGGCTCCCTCGCGAGCGAATCCCGATATACAAGACAGATATCTGTCTTCTCGAATTTGATCCGCTCGCCTATTGGATGGATTGCTGGTCCAACGCGTTCAAGCGGCTGTGCGACTCGCCAAGGGGGAGAGTCGATCCAACCGCGCTTGTCGCTTTTGAGATATCGTTGCCAGCGCCCATCTTGATACCGAGTCTCCTGTTTTGTTTTCGGCGGCAGGATCTCCAGCACGTCTCGCTTGACGCTTTCGGTTTGGCCGCGAAACATCAACACGATGCTCATGTAGTTGCCGAATCCGCTACCTTCGTACCAAAACGTATAGCCGCCGCTCCCGCCGCCCTGTGATTCCAATGATTTGTATCGAGTCTCCCACTCAGTCGGAAGCTCGTGAACGGAATGAATCGTCGGCCAGTGATCACGAACCAGGATCGGCTTCGATTGATCGCTGGACTCATGGACCACATACACGCGTTGACCGCGCACGACTAGAGAAACAACTCCATAAGGCCAACTCATCGCAGCTCCTTCAGTATGTCGTTAATCTCAGTGTGTATTCGTCGCTGTCCGCTTTTATTCTGAAAGGAAATAGCTCAGACAAGGTGGTTGCAAAACGACATGAGGTGTTTGCGTGTGGTCAACAGACTGAGAACGTTTTAGTGAACTCTTTGAGGACGGCGTGGTTTTGATCTTTCGGGTTGTTTCTCAGTTCTTGCAGAGGTAGCTGAAGGGCGAATTACGTCTCAGTATAAATCATTCAGACTGCGTATAGCTTATTCAGAGCATTGGTTGTGAATGTGTTGAGATCAAATTTATCCTCAATAACAATCTGAGAAGCGCGTCTATCCTTGAAACTTCGTAACCGGTCGACAAACTCAACAGTCGATGTTTGAAAATCCGGCATGACAACTCTTATGACGTTAGACTCGTCACTATTCAAGAACTTTGTAATGAAGAAATTTATATGTTCATCCCTGAAAGAATAACCTATAACAGTAAGCAAGTCTGAGTTGCTCAATTCCTTATCGAATTGCCTGAGAAGATCAAGAAAAATGCCTTCAGTTGTTAGCTTGTTGCGTTGGCCATAAATTACCATTGGCGTCTCAACAGCAACCATCGTGCTGAAGCGATCAGTGTAGTGTTCTATGTAGCGGATTTCGCGATGCTCCATCTTTAGATCGTACGTGGTTATTGGCTCCGTCCATCTCCAGTAAACGGAACCGTGTAATTTAAGTAGCTTGAGTCCGTCCCCGGAGAAATCAAACATATCTTTTTCGATCCAATCTTTTATTCCAGTATCACAGGGTACGGAGTTATCTCGTGCTAACAACTCCACAGCGTTATCATAATTTAATGTCGCCACGACTAATCTTGGCTGCTTCTTGAGCAGAGTCAGTATCGGCGTTAAATATTCAACCTTCTTGTCATCTCGAAGCATCGCGAGTTCTTCGAGAGTGCGCCTCATGTGCAACCTGATGTTCCAGAGTCGCTCGGGTGTGACATTGGTCTTTATAAAAGGATCCCAGGTTTCGACAAAAGGTGCGAATTCCGGCGAGTCATATTCAGCAATCTGTAGCAAAGCATTGTAAAGAAGCTCAAAATCAACACAGTCTATTTTGGGATTGCTGTACTGTAAGTACCCCTCAAAAACGATCCATTGAAAAATAGAGGTTTCCGGGCGAGTATGACGCCAGGAGACCCGAATGCGAAAGAGCAAATTCAGCGAGAATCAAATCATTACGATCTTGAAAGCGGTGGAAGCAGGACGAACGGTCAGAGACGTTTGTCGTGAGCACGAGATCAGCGAGGCCACTTACTACCAGTGGAAGTCGAAGTACGGTGGCATGGAAGCCTCGGACATTCGTCGCTTGCGTGAGCTGGAAGAAGAAAACCGGCGTTTAAAGGCCATGTATGCCGAGCTGTCTTTAGAACATCGGATCTTGAAAGAGGTGCTCACAAAAAAGCTGTAAAGCCGGCGGTCAAAAGGAAGTTGATTGCCGGCATCCGTGAGCAGTTCCGAGTGAGCGAGCGCCTGGCCTGCCGCGTACTGGCGCTGGGTCGTTCGGTCTATCGTT
The DNA here is from genome assembly GCA_020199835.1 of Acidobacteriota bacterium. Lineage (GTDB taxonomy): Bacteria > Acidobacteriota > Blastocatellia > Pyrinomonadales > Pyrinomonadaceae > PSRF01. The sequence goes on from JAIVJV010000002.1 coordinate 35,926, forward strand.
ACCAGCCGCAGCCGAATCGCGATGCCGAAGTAATCAAGTTGCTACTGGAGTTGGCCCATGGGCGACCGGAGCAGGGGTTTCCGAAGTTATTCAAGCGGTTGCGGCGACTGGGCTATGGCTGGAATCACAAACGCGTGTATCGCGTGTATTGCAGCCTGAAATTGAACAAACGACGCAAGGGCAAGCGACGGCTGCCAAACAGAAATCCGGCGCCGCTGTCAGCAAGTCAGACGATGAATGAATGTTGGTCAGCAGACTTCATGAGCGATGCGTTGTGGTGTGGTCAGCGTTTTCGCACTTTCAATGTCGTGGATGACTTCAATCGCGAGGTGTTGGCGATCGAAGTGGACTTCAACTTACCCGCAGCGCGCGTGGTGCGTACGCTTGAGCGGATAGCCGCTACACGCGGCTACCCACTCAAGCTGAGACTAGATAATGGACCAGAGATGATCTCCGTGACGCTGGCAGATTGGGCTGAGCAACATGGCGTAATGCTCGAGTTCATCAAACCAGGAAGGCCCATGCAGAATGGTTTTATCGAGCGGTTCAATCGCAGCTATCGTGAAGCGGTACTCGACATGTTTGTGTTTCACAGTTTGCAGGAGGTGCGCGATCAGACCGAGCAGTGGTTGAAAGAGTACAACCAAGAGCGACCCCATGACGCTCTGGGCGATCTGACGCCCAGGGAATATTTGTTAACCCACAAACCCGAAATCTCTATAAATTCGTGGTCATAACCGCGGGAGACTTACAGTCGCTATTGCGCATTACGTCGTCGGTTGCTACGTCGGCGTCAGAGGCTTTGGTATACCTGAAAGCGCAGCTTTCAGGGTCACTGTCCTCACCCCAGCGACCTAACCGATTGCAAGGCTTACGGTACGAAGAACTCTGTCAATGCAACAAGTCGTACATCCCTAATAGAACGGCTTTAGAGAATCATTTCTTATTCTTTGGTCCAAAGATGCGTGGAAGATGCGGGGATCACCTAGTGATACGAAGCAGGACGTAAGCTACCTTTGACGGCTAAAACGTCGGTAAATACTGCTTGGTATCGTTTGGTATCACTAGGTAAGACGGCGGACAACGGATTTTAAGTCCGCAGCGTCTGCCATTCCGCCACCCCGGCATGTCGTCCGTAAGCCGAATTCTACCAAGCCTTTGCTCTTTACCGGTAGTTGAGATCCCCCTAGTCGTTCGTTCGGTGCGGGGAAGATGTGGGACTCGTCTATCGTGCGAGTTTGTCAAGCTGAACACCGGTGACGGTATGACCTTGCATGGTATGTTGTGGACACTTGTCAGCGGCAAGGCACGCGCGCTCGCGTGAGTAACGTTGTGCGGGAACCAAAACTCGTCGACCGATCGTAGACCTGATACTGACGCCGCGCCACTGATTATGCATTACAGATTGCCTATGGTCTCGCAGCCGCTCATGAGCGGGGAATCATCCATCGCGACCTCAAGCCCGACAACATCTTCATAACCAAAGACGATCGCGCGAAGATACTCGACTTCGGCTTAGCGAAGCTCACTCAACTGCACGGTAACGAAGCACAAACAGACATTCCTACACGCCGCGTCGATACTGATCCCGGAGTGGTGATGGGTACTGTGGGTTACATGTCGCCCGAGCAGTTGAAAGGACAAGCAATCGATCAACGTTCCGACATCTTCTCTTTCGGCGCGATTCTTTATGAAATGCTCTCGGGTCGACGAGCATTTCACGGTGCGTCGGCGGCGGAGACGATGAGCGCGGTCTTAAGAGAAGATCCGCCTGAATTGTCTGCGACGAACAAGACTGTTTCGCCAGCGCTCGAACGGTTAATCATCACTGTCTCGACAAGAATCCGCAATCACGATTTCAATCAGTACGTGATCTGGCGTTTGCGTTAGAAGCAATTTCCGCTTCTTCAGGGTCCGTGGAGACAGCAAACACTGTTCAGTCTCAGCCTGCGCGCCGGTGGACATCGAAACAGTTGCCATGGATCGTGGCCGCAGTTTTAGGTGCCTTGTGCCTTGCCAACCTCGCATTCTTCTGGTGGTACTACCCCCGTCCCGCTGCAGAAACTCATGCCGTGCGTCTGACCATCGAGCCGCCTCAACAAGGCATAGTCTCGACGCTCAGCGTTTCGCCAGACGGTCGACGCGTCGTGTATGGTGCACCCAATGCTGACGGCAACAAGATCTTATGGCTACGTTCACTCGATTTTCTATCAGCTCAGCCATTGCCGGGAACGGATAATCCCTTCTTTACTACTTTTTGGTCCCCGGATAGTCGTCATGTCGCCTTCGTCAGTAGCTCAGATAACAAACTTAAGAAAGTTGATCTAGCCAGTGGAGGAGCACCACAAGTGCTCGCGAACGCACCGAATGGACGCGGCGGGACGTGGAATCGCGATGGTGTAATTGTGTTCGCACCATCTGCCGCGGGACCTCTCTACCGAATTTCAGCGGCAGGTGGTGAGATAACTCCGGTCACAACGATCGACGAGTCGCGCCGGGATGTTTCACACCGGTACCCGTGGTTTCTTCCGGATGGTCGCCATTTTCTCTACCTGGTCCGCGGTGCAGCCGGGGACGACACTGCGATTTATGTAGGCTCATTGGACTCCAAAGAAACGAAGCGACTCGTGACCGCGCAATCGGGCGGTATCTATTCACCTCCTGGCTATCTCCTTTATGTGCGCGATGAAACTCTCGTGGCCCACACCTTCGATGCTGAAACTCTAGAGCTTAAGGGGGAAGCGCTGTCGATTGCCGGCGCGTCGGTCGGTTTCGATCTCACAAGCAACTTGCGCGGTTCTCCGTTTCCGATAATGGCGTGCTCGTGTATTACAGCGGCACTGAATTTGACAAAGCGCAACTGCAGTGGGTCGATCGAGAGGGAAAACAGACGGGTGCACTCGGAGGTCCTGCAGGTTATCGCTATCTTCGCATCTCTCCGGATGAGAAGCGTCTCGCCTTCGGGCGACATGACCCGGGGACGCGTTGGGATATCTGGTTGACTGAATTTGCTCGCGATTCAATAACGCGCTTCACCTTCGATGCCCGAACTGAAATATTTCCTGTGTGGTCTCCAGACAACACGCGCATTGCGTTCTCATCCGATCGCGATGGACAACTGCACATCTATGAGAAGCTCGCAACTGGTGTCGGTAATGAAATAGAACTCGCGAGGGTGCCCGCCGAACCTAAGTTCGTCAATGACTGGTCGTCTGACGGTCAATTCATTGCCTTTCACGCTTTGTCCGGAAAGACGCGCGCTGATCTTTGGATATTACCGCTTTTTGGAGACCGCCAGCCGTACCCATTTCTCCAGACTCAGTTTGGCGAAACGTTTGCACGCTTCTCTCCAAATGGTCGCTGGGTCGCTTACACATCAGACGAGACTGGTCCGCGGGAGTTGTTTGTTCAAAGTTTCCCCGCCGGTAGAGGCAAATGGCAAATCTCGAGAGCCGGTTCTGGTCCTCCGGAATGGCGCGCCGACGGAAAAGAGTTGTTCTATGTCAGCGTGGATAAGCGTATGGCTGTGGACGTAAAGACGGATGGTGATGCTTTTGAGGCGAGTACTCCGAAACAGTTATTTGAAATCCGCGGCCCGAGTGTGCCCGGAGCAGGAGGTGTACCCGCTTTTGACGCAAGCAACGACGGCAAACGATTTCTGATTGCCGCGTCAGTCGAAGACTATGTGTTCACGCCGATCACTGTTGTGTTGAATTGGACCGCGGATCTGAAGAAATGACTCACTTCGACTTCGACTGGAGGTAAACGGAGATCCTACTCATTTTGTAAATGGCAGGGACTAGCGGGTTTCATTTGACGCTGGGAGAAAGCTGTATGACCAGAAAATGATTTTGGCCACAAGCTGCAACTACTATCACAGACGTTCCGCACCGCACCTGCAAAACTCAGGCGTGATATTCAGTTCGTCATCGACTGAATCACCACGGGAGATTATGGCAAAGCACCTTAAGAGTGCTTCATTAACTTGCGCGTTGCGTTGTCAATCCGTAAGTCGCAGCGCGCCGCTGATCCCCTGGCGTTAGGTTGTTCTTGGGTTCAAATAGAGGTGTGTATGAAACGTCCCCTTCTGCTGCTTCTGCTAGTGTCATCTCCTCGGCTTACGCAAGCTCTTCTACACAGACGAACATCAAGAGCGAGTTAGTCAAGCTGAAGACCGGTGACGGTATAACCTTGCATGGTATGTTGTGAACACCTGGCAGCGGTAAGGCACACCTGGGAATTATTATCGCTCCCGGCGGAGGCTCAGAGTTTTACAATTACTGGCTTGTTTGGTTGGGTGAGCACTTTGCCCGGTCTGGCTACATTAGTCACACGTTAACGGTGCCCTCACCCGCCAAGTGCGGCGAGTGTTCGGCGCGCCATCTCGGCTTTTAGCAAGTCGAACGAGGAGTTACTGTTCAGCGCCATGCGCAGGTGCTTCGCGGCGCGGCGGCGGTCGCCTAGCGCGTTGTAGATCATCCCAGCGTGGAAATTGATGCGCGCGTCGCGCGTGCCAAGCCGGAGCGCATCAGCGATCGCCACCCTTGCCTCCTCAAGCCGGCCGCTCTTGAATAAAGCCCACGCGAGCGCGTCGCAGGTGAAAACGTCGGCGCGTCGCTCGCGCTCGCCGCGCATGGCCTTCACCGCCTCCTCTAGATTGATACCGCGGTCTGCCCAGAAGCGCGCGAGGTGGCTCATGTCGTTCTCCTCAGCGGCGGCCACGCGCTCGGCGGCCTCGAATGCCTCGAAACTCTTACGGGCTTCCTCGTCTCGCCCGAGCTTGGCGTAAATCTCGCCGAGCGCGAGCAGGCGGTCGTGCGACTTATGGTCGCGGTAGAGTTCGATGGCCACTTTGTAATCACCGGCGGCAACGCGCGCGCGCGCCTTGGCGGCGAGTGCGAGCTCGTGGCCCGGGAAGACGGCGAGCGCGTGGTCGTACTCGCGTTCGCCCTCGGCTGCGCGGCCCGCGTTCATCAGCTCGTCGCCGAGGTGGAGGCGGTACCATGCAACGCCTTCAGGATCACGGGGATCGGCGGCCTTGACCGCTACCTCCATCGCCTCGATCGCCCCCTCAATATCACCGTGCAGGGAGCGGAGATACGCCACGCGTGAGTAGGAGGCCGCGTCCGGCCTTATGTCGACCATCTTCTGCGCCGCATTCACGGCCCGCTCATAATCGCCTAGCTCCACATACGCGTCGGTTAGCGCCCCATAAACATCGTGATCTTCCGGCCTCTGACTTTGCGCGCGCCGGGCTTCGGCGAGGGCGTCCCCGAAGCGGTGGTAAATTAGCAGCAGCTTGGCGCGGAGTTTGATCGAATCGTAGTTGTCAGGTGCGATTGCGGAAGACTTTCCGAGCGCCTCTTCGGCCTTCGAATTGAAATGGTAGTCACCGGTCTCGCGCGCCTTCTGCATGTAAGCTGAGACGAGCAGGTTGTAGCCGTCGGGCTTGTCAGGCGCGAGTCTGATCTGGTTTTCGCCCGCGCGGATACGCAGGTCAGCCGGCGTCGTTGGATGTGCTGTGGCGGGGGCCTGTTGTTCCGGCTCGCCGGCGCGATTCGAAGTCGCAACGACGCCTAAGATCGCCGCAATCACCAACCCCGCAGCCCCAACCGTTAGAAGAAATGTTTGCCGTGCTTTCATGCATCTGACTCCGACCGACGAGATTCAAGAGTGCGGCGGAGGTTTTTCCGTCGCCGTGCCTACTTTGTAACTTAACGTTTCCAGTTTCGGGGCGGTATCGTTTCGATCACTCGCGAATGGACTTTGCCGTGGCTTACCATTTGTCAAATGGGTTTTTGTCAAAAGTTGTGTACAGGGATTCAGGCGGCGACCTTGTGAGCCTCCTCTTGTAATCCATCTTTGCACTTTACGGCTTTGGACCACATGGGCCAACAATGTGAGTCCCTTCAACGTGGGCCAATTTTGTTCTGCCGTCTTCGTCAGTTTGAAGACCCGCGGTGCTTCATAATTCGGTTTCTAATGCGGACGATTTCAAAGGGGTGGAGGCTGAGTTTCCGTCTCCACCCCCCGTCTTATTGACACGTTCCCGGTGGTGCGTGACCCCTTACGGGAGCGCCGGCAGGCCCGGAGTCGAGCAACAAATTACGTGATGCTCATGCGGCTTGCCGGTCTTCGTGTTGCCGGAGTGCGGCACGCCCAGGTATGGGAACCGCTCAAGGTACGGCACGTCATTATTGGACACGGCATCTGACAGCATGTTATTCGGCGACACATTGAAGGCCGGCGTGAACGGAGTCCCGCCCGCGACGGCTCTCAGCTCAATGTCAACCACGTCGTCGAACACGCGCCGACCGTTCGGGAACCCGCCCGGGTCGTTGCCCAACAGCCCAAGCCTGCTTCGCGCCCCTGCCGGCGTCGGCGGGATGGCGACGTTTAGCCGCTGGTACTCGTGCGGCCGCCCGTCTGATAGGAAGGTGGTAAAGGTCGGCGCGCCCGGCACCGCGCCGGCAGGTATACCGGTCGCGAAGATCGCCACGAGGTCGGTGCGATTCGCCGGGGGCGCAGTGAACGCTGTGGCCGGCGTGATTGGGCCGCCCGAGCCGGGGACGTTGATGCCGAACACCGCCGAAATCAGCCTGGCGAGTTGCGGGTCTAGGACAAACTGGGCGAACTGCGCGTCATTCTCTGGAGTCGAAGCGTTGAAAGCGTCTTTGAGCCGGAGCGGGATAATTACCTCGTTGACCAGCGGGTTGCCAAGCCGCGACACTTGGCGGTACGGGCCGGCATTGAGCGTGATGTCTCTGATGCCCCTGCCGATAGCAGGCCTGATGACTCGCGTTGTCTGGCGGCTGGCCGTCGCCCACACGCCGATTACCGCGTTAGGATCGGTAGGATTGGTGGGCGCTGAGTTGTTACGCGTCAGGACCTGAATCGGGACCTCGAACGCGATGGTGTTGACGTTGAAGCCCGAGGTGCCATCGACGCCGCCCGTTGGGCTGACGCCGCCACCGCGCAGTGCGAGCGTGTCAAAGATCGCTCCTACGTCAATATAGAAGCCCTCGTCGCGCTGTCCGGCGAAGACGCGAGCCCCGCTCTGCAAGCTGTACACCGCCGGCTGACCGAGCACTGCCTCGTAGTTGGGCGTGGTCCGCTCGCCGATGTTGCTCGGGGGCATGCGCAGGTCCCTCGCGAGGACGGTTCGGCCGAGCTTCCCGTTCGTCGGCCCCTGCACGACCCTCACCGTGTAGGTCTGGAACTCGTTGTAGTCCGGATCGTCGAGCGAGGTAATGAGCGGCTCGATCCCCCCGGTCCCGGCTGCTGCCTGGTTAGGCGCCGCCATGCCGAGTACGGAGTCGCCATTGACGAACTGGGTGGTGAAGGTGAATTGGTACGTGACGTCCTCGACGCCATCGCCCGTGTTGTCGATCTTGATTTCGTAGAGGACCGTCGGGTCGAACAGATAGAAGTGTGGTCCGCCCGAAGGCTCCTGGAACGGGATGAAGTTGGCGATGAGCGTGACGAACCCCTCGCGTCCTGGCTCGTAGCTTCGAAACGCGTAAACGTCGGTGTTGTCGGCCAGCGGGTCGGCAATGATCAGTGGCGCCTCGCGGTGGCTCGATGCCCTTACTTGCTGAATCTCTGGCCCGCTCGCGAGCAGCGCAGCCGCCATCGTCCCAAGTATCGCGACGGCAAGAAATTTTCTGACTAGTATCCTTTGCATGTTCTGTCCTTTCGTCTGACTGGTGGGCTTTATTCCGCGCCCGATAAATTCATAAAACGTTCTAACTCTTTGCGCATCGCGGCGCGCGACGGGAGCGGCACTCACTCCCCTTTAACGCGCGCCGCGACCACGCAAATTCGCTACTCCGCATGCATGCGGCTGTTATGCGCACGCCGGCGGCGGCGCGCACCGGCGACAACGCCCACCAGCCCCGTGCCGAGCAAGACCATCGTCGCTGGCTCGGGAATCTCTGCCGCCTGGTTTACGCCGGAGCCTGAGATTTCGAGAGTGAAACTCCCGCCATTGAAGTTAAAGTCGGCGAAGGTGAGCGGCTGGCCGAACTGGTCTGTGGCGAAAAAGAATCCTTCACTCAAGTTCGCGCCAGGGAGCAACGGCAGCGGTGTCACGCCGACGACATAATTGCCGGGCGATAAAAACAAATCGCCGAACCCATCCTCCAAGATCGCGAGGAACGGCGGGCCAATGCCGTCCTCGTCAATCGCGATATTGAGAGTGTCGCCCGCCGCGTCAAACAGCGAGAGGGCGAGATCGAAATCGGCCGTGCCGCGGACCAGCACCGAAGAGCTGTTAGTAACGGTGAAACCGAAGAGTTGAACGGGACTCCCGGGAGTCAATGTCCCAGTGAACGTGAAACTGTCCGCTCTGACATCGGGCGCGGCGACGAACACGAAAAGGACCACTGTGGCGAGCACGAGTCCGACTTTGCGAATGCAGATCATTTGATTTTCCTCCTGTAGGTCAGCAATGCGGTTCATGCCAGCTTGAGTTCCTAATTCGTTCGAGCGCTAACTGCGGCGTAACCTCTGATTACTTGAAGTACGGTTGATGCGGTGCGCTCAGATTGCAGATTTACATAACGCCGGTGTCTATACGGCGGGCCTTACGAGAAGCTAAAACCGCAACTTGAAATTGATTGGGGGTAAGGTGTGCAAACCTACATGAAGGAGAAGTTTACGGGTAGTACGTTGTAGCACCATCGCTTGTAGTGACATGCGGAAGCGGTTGTCAGTAAATCCACTTACATTGTGTGAAGAATCAAGAGGTGGAGGCGAGGAGCGCTGCAGGCGACGTTATCTGTCGTGCCGTCAGCCTTGAAGCAGAGCGTGACGTACTACTGCGGCTGCAGAAATTAAGTTGGCCATCAGGCGTGCCTTGAAGCCTCAAAGGTTCTGACACTGACATCCGCCCGCATCATTGGGAAGAACCATCGTTTAGATTTCGGATCGGCTAGGAATGGTTTTTTAACTCGGTTTGATTCTTATTGTTGCGCTGTTGCTCATCTCGTTATGCGCGGAAACAGTTATGTTGCAAGTGCCGACGGCCAAACCAGTCGGCAATCGGAAAATCACCTGCGTAAACCCGAGAACGGGGATTAGACGAACATCCTCTGCCGGAAGATTGAAAGAATGACTCGCGCTGTCGATCAGTTTGACGATCACGGCGGAGGAGGGTTCACCCGGCAGCAACTGTAGATTCGTAACGAAAATTACCACACGCGTATTCGGATCAGAAACCAGATTCAGTGAGTTGGATCTGTTGACCACTGGGAACGGATCGCGCAGGAAAAGAACTGCGTCGAAGGCCGCCGCTTGAGTTGCAGTTGGTCCATTTTCCTCCAGGATTAACCTGATAGTCCCGGGCGATGGCGTTGGTGCGGGGGTCGGCGTTGGTGTCGGTGTTGGAGTTGGTGAGGGCGTCGGTGTTGCCGAAAGCGCCTGCCAGTTCGGATAAACGTCGTCCGCCGCGTGGTTGGTGACGTTAGTTCGCGCGCTGCCGTCGGCGTTCATCACGTAAACGTCATTGTTAACGATCTGACCGCCGACCAGGTCGCCGCCCATGAATACGACCTTCGTCCCGTCCGGAGACCACGCCGCGGAGCTGTCTTCCTTCGAGCTGTTAGTAAGTCTTGTCTGGGCACCGCCGTCGGCGTTCATCACGTACACCTCATAATTGCCGTCCCGGTCGCTGGAGAATGCGAACTTCGTCCCATCGGGCGACCAGGCGGGGAAGGTATCGTCCGATGGGTTGTTCGAAAGATTAGTTTGGTTGCTGCCGTCCGCGTTCATCACGTGGACTTCGAAGTCGCCCGCGCGGTCGCTTGTGAATGCGATCTTGCTTCCATCAGGAGACCAGGTTGGGAAGTTGTCGTCCGCGGGGCTCTTAGAGAGATTCGCCGGCCCGCTGCCGTCTGCGTTCATCACGTACACTTCCTCGTTGCCGTCACGATTAGTCGTGAACGCGATTTTTCTCCCGTCGTGGGACCACGCAGGGTCGAACTCGTCACTCGGAGTGTTGGTGAGTCGAATCTGACCGCCGCCATCGCCGTTCATCACGTAAATCTCATAATTGCCGTCCCGGTCGCTGACAAACGCGATCTTCATTCCATCGGGCGACCACGCCGGATCGAAATCCGGTGCGCTGTTGCTGGTGAGCTTTGCGAGGGCACTTCCGTCGAGGGCTGTGACGTAAATCTCATAATCGCCGTCGCGGTCACTGGCGAACGCGATTTTACCGTTCGCCGCCGGCGCGAGCGCGGAGGTGGCGGGTGGCCGAGCCGACATGCGCGAATCGGCGGCATTAAGCAAGGGAGCAGTCAGTTCGACCGTCACGGGAAATAGTGAGAACGCGATCATCATAAGTGTCGCAGTGGCTGATAATTTCATTATGTTTCGCTAACTGGTTATTAAACGAAATAGAGCTGGCAACTCTACAAACCTCGGACGACGAGACGGTAAAATTGACCGATGAAAATTAGACGCGGGGAAGGTAAGTAACAGTAATCGACTTGGAAATTTGCGAATAGTAGGTTAGGGCACCATCGCCTGTAGTGAAATGCCGATACGTTTGTCGGTAAATCCACTTACACTGTATGTGAAGAATTAAGGAGGCAAAGGCGAGAAGCCGCCAGGCAAAGTTATTCTTCTTGCAGCCAGCCTTGAAGCAGCGCGTAGCGTACTACTTCAGCGCGGCTGCGAAAATTTAGCTTTCCCATCAGACGCACCTTATAGGTCTCAACAGTCCTGACGCTGAGGTCAAGTCGGAAGGCAATTTCCTTGTTGGAGTAACCGCGAGCGAGGAGGCGTAGTACCTCAGTCTCACGCTCGCTCAAATCGCCGGGCGCTGGTCCCTCTTCGGATCTTTGCTTGCGGACATAACCGCCCAACAGCCCACTTGCCATTGTCGGATCCAGGTAAGTACCCCCGGCGGCTACCGCGCGAATGGCCTGGACCAGTTCCTGAACAGCTGCCCGCTTGAGCACATAACCTGATGCTCCTGCTTTGAGCAACTGTCGCAGGTAGCCTTGGTCACTATGTACGGTGAGGGCCAGAACTTTCGTTTGAGGACAATCCCGCTTCAGCCACTCTGTCGCCTTGGCGCCATTCAAATCGGGCATCGAGATGTCCATCAGGACCACGTCGGGCTTGAGAGCTTTCGCTTCGAGCCAGGCTGTTCTCCCATTGTCTGTCTCACCTATGACCGTCATGTCGGGCTGAGTGTTGATGAGCGACTTCAACCCTTCACGAAGGATTGCATGGTCGTCGGCCAAGAAAATACGCAACTTATTCAAAGCGCTCCTCCTTTTTGTCCGCAAGCGCGCTGGGAATCCGCACAAAAATTGTCGTGCCCGCGCCGGGAGTCGATTCGATGTTGAATGTGCCCCCGACCAGCGTCGCCCGCTCTCGCATGCCCATCAACCCCAAATTTCGGCCCCCCTCGTTCGCTGTGTGCGCGGCTTCGACATCAAACCCGCAACCGTCATCTTCAACGACGGCGGAAACCTGCCCGTCCCAGCGCTCCAGGATGAGGCTGACGCAAGTCGCGCCGGCATGTTTGATAATATTGGTGAGCGCTTCTTGCACGATCCGGTAAATGGCAGTTTCTACCTGGGGCGCAAGACGTTCTTCATCGAAGCCTGTACTGTGGAACTCAACCGGCATATGCGAAAGCTCTGACCACTTCGCTACGTAGTTGCTCAGCGCGGTACTCAAACCCAGGTCGTCTAACGCAGTCGGACGTAACTCCCAGGACAGTCGCTCCACCTCCCGCGCGAGTTGATCGGTCACCTCTTCTAACTGTCGGAAGCGTTTATCAGCCGTCGGATCCAGCGGGGGGAGTTCTTTCAATGAATTTGTCAGTAGCCCGATGGCCGCGAGGTGTTGCCCAATCTGATCGTGTAATTCCCGCGAAATGCGGCGGCGCTCATCCTCTTGAACGGTGACAATTTGCTGTAGCAACTCCCGGCGCGCTTCTTCCGTCTCGGCGCGCTCGCGGATTTCAGCCTGCAGGGTTGTATTGAGGTCCAACAGCTCGGCGGTCCGCTCCAACACCTTCCTCTCCAGGTCGTCGTGTGCCTTGAGGAGCGCCGCCTGCGCCTGTTTGCGCTCGGCGATGTCGCGGATCGTGGTAGTGATATAGGCGCGCCCTCCGATGATTGAGGTAGAAACTGAGGCTTCGACATTGATCAGTGTCCCATCTTGCCGTTGGCCCTGGAACTCGTAAACCGAGGTGGTGAGTTCGCCGCGTGCACGCCGCCGACCAAATTCCAGCATCCGTTCCCTGTCCGAGGGCGCGATGACGACCGACACATGCCGCCCTACTAACTGTGCGGGGGCGGCGTAGCCGAACAAGTCTGCATATGCCTGATTAACATAAACGATCTGTTCATTGTCTTCGACAAGAATTCCGTCGCGTGACGCGGCGAAGATCACACGCAACCACTCCTCGCTCTTGCGCAACGCTGCTTCAGCCTGCTGGCGTTCGATGGCGAGGGCTGCCGTGCGTGCGAGGATTTCCACTACCTGCCTTTCCAACTTCGTAGGCTCGCGGCATTCGCGGAAGTAAGTCCCGAAGGTGCCCAGCACACGCCCGTCACGGGCGGTGATCGGCTTGGTCCAGGCAGCCCGGAGACCCAGAGCCAACGGCAGGTGTTTGAGATTACGCCATTTAGGATCTGCGGCGATGTCGGGCGTGATGATGACCGTTCCGCGCGCCGCTGCTGCGCTGCAAGTGCCCACATCGGGATCAGCTTTAAGACCGTCAACCGCACTTATATAGTCCTCCGGCAGGCTCGGCGTAGCGCCGTTGCGTAAGAGGCCTTGCTCGTCCAGCAGTAGGATGGAGGCGACGGCCCGTCCTTCGCCGTGTCGCTCGACGATCAGCGCCAGGTAAGTTAGCACTTCAGCGAGGGGCGCCCCGCTGACCACCATCTCCAGCGCTTGTTTTTGTGTGTCAAGCAGCGTCACCGTGCGTTTGCGCTCAGTGATGTCGCGGACGACTATCTGCACCGCCGGCCTGTCCTGATAAACGTAGGTGACCGAGGTCATCTCCCCGAAGACTTCCGTGTGATCCAACCGGATAAACTTCATCACCACGGGCGGAACCTTCTCGCCAACTATCTTCGGGATCCGCGCGACGACCTCGTGGTAGTCGGGATGCAGGAAATCCGCGATGCGCCTTCCAAGGATCTGTTCGGGACCCTCAGCGCCGAGAAGTTTCGTGCCCGAAGTGTTGATGAAGACGACACGATCTTCAGCGTAAACCGCGATTGCATCGGGGGAGAGTTCTACGAGTCTTTGGTACCGAGCTTCGCTCTCTTTGAGCGCATCTTCCGCAGCTTTTCGCTTCGTGATGTCGTGCGTGAAGCAGCGCGTGTGGACGAACCTCTCGCCCTCCCACATCACGTTGGAATTAATGAGTACGTGCTTGACAGAGCCGTCTTTACATACCACGCGCGCCTCATGGTCGTGGAGCGTCTCCTTGTTCGTGAGCCGCCGCAGTATGTCCTCGATTACATCCTGGTCGGCGTGGAAGTTTGCAATGTGCCACCCGATGTACTCTTCGCGGGAATAGCCGAGCATGTCCAGCTCGCACTGGTTGGCCCACAGGATGATCCCATCCGGCCCAACGCAGTGGAGACCAACAGAAGCGTTCTCGATGAAGTCGGCGAGCTCTCGCTCACGTCCGCGTAAATCTTCAGGTGTGCCTGGTTCGGCAGCCGCCATAGCCGCTTGGCGAGGGTGGTTAGACATCGTATGTTTTCGGCGCCATGCTGGCAGGAAAGAGCCTACTCCCAGGTTCAAAACTCACGCGGGTCTGCGGAGAATTCTCCCGCATTGTAGAAGTTGGCAGTTCTGGGGGCTTCCGGCGATACAGTCCTATTGAGACTCAGAATAATTCAGAATCTATTTTCACGCTACCATCCCATAGCTTCGTTCGCAGCAATCAGGAAGCGTAGTCGAGATCAAAGGTAGTCATAGGATAGGCACGAGCCTAGATTTCACAATTTGTAGGGTGACAGCTTCACTTTTTGTGAAGTATAGAAAGGCGCTCACGTTATCAAGTACTTTGTATGTTTCCAACTATGCATCACCGCCACTCGAGCCTGTAGCCACAAACTCCACGACTTTGCACACCTACATACATGGCGTACACTCATACCGTATTTTAGATAACCCGGGCGTCACGGCCTTACGTTCTTTTGAGAATTCAACACTCGTCATCGGGATCTGCTTAGCACCACCTCCTTCTGCGTTTGCTGTGTTCACCACATGCGCTGAGCATTAAGGAGCATGTCCGATGGATGAGAAATCCCCGCTTTTAAAAAACAATAGAATACTTAATAGTCTCTCCGATGGAGAGTACCAGAGACTCGCGCCTCATCTCGAGAAAGTCGATCTGCGGCACGCCGAGGTTCTGTATCAACAGGATGGACCGGTGCAGTATTGCTATTTTCCTTCCAACGCGCTGATATCGCTACTTACGCAAATGTCGAACGGCTCAGTCATAGAGGTGGGCCTAATCGGTAACGACGGCATGTCAGGAATTGCCGCGCTGATGGGAAAGGAAACTTCGCCCGAGCGGGCCATCGTGCAGGTACCGAACGGGGGCTTCCGTCTCAGATTCAGTGTTGTCAAAGAAGAGTTCGGACGCGGAGGAGAATTGCAGCACCTCCTCCTGGCTTATGCCCGAAGGTTTATGAGACAGGTTGCCCAGACCGCAGCCTGTAACGCCAGCCACACTACTGAAGAACGACTATCTCGATGGCTACTGATGTGTCAGGATCGCGTTAATTGTGATGAGCTGAAACTGACGCAGGAGTTTATCGCAGAGATGCTGGGCACGCGGCGTGCAACTGTGAGCGTGGCAGCGATGGTCTTACAGACTGATGGTTACATTAAATACAACCGCGGTCATATTAAGATTGTCGATCGACCAGGCCTGCAGTCGTTCACCTGTGAGTGTTATCAGGCACTGAGGGATTCAGAGTAGGTAAGACTGAGCTCCCGAACTTAGCGCAACTCTTTCCGCCTCCTGCCTCGAATGCTAAAATCTCCTTACGCATGACGACCGCAGAAGAACCACGAACTGAAGAGCAGGAAGTCTTTCTCAAACACATTCAGAGGAAAGGGCTGAAGCGTACCTCGCAGCGTGACCTCATACTCGACGTCTTCCTCCGCACCGAGGATCATCTTTCGAATGAAGATCTCTATCAGCTTGTGAAAAAAGAAGACCCGACCGTAGGGCAAACGACCGTTTATCGCACGCTCAAAATCCTTACCGAAGCCGGACTCGCACGCGAAGTGCGCTTCGGCGACGGACGCACGCACTACGAGCACAACTACAAACATCAACATCACGATCACATGATCTGTTCGGAGTGCGGCAAGATCATCGAGTTTTTCTCTGCTGAGCTCGAAGCGTTGCAGGACGAAATGGCCGCGAAACACGAGTTCGAGATCACGCAACACCTTCTCCGCATCATCGGCCGCTGCTCAGAATGCCGGCAAGCAGAAAAACAGAACGCCGCAAACTCCAGCGCCAGCCCGTGAAGTCGAACCAGGAGCGTAGCCCCAAGTTTATAGTGGTGATCGACCGGCGCGGCGGAGCCGCGCCTCACATCCGGCGGCATAGCCGCGAGGCTGGTGCAGTAATGACTTTTTGTCGCAAAACGCCTCCCGGGCGAAACTTCCCGGCCAGCCCGAGTCGCTTTTGAAACATCACACAGACTAAACTGTCCCAGATCATTATCTTTGTGGGAGGGTGAAATGAGCATTTCGATTACATTTGAACCTTCCGGAATTAGCGGAGTCGTCGCTCAAGGTACGTACCTGATCGATGCCGCACGTCGCATGGGAGCAACACTCGGCGCCGGCTGCACTGCCGGCAAAGGCGATTGTCCCTCGTGCGTGATTTCGGTGAAGTCCGGCGCGGAACTACTCTCAACGCCAAGCGCTGCTGAAGAGAAACAGCTGGGCAACGAATACCTGGTCCAGTCGTATCGTCTCGCTTGCCAGACCAAACTCGAAAACCGCGGCGAAGTCGTTGTGATGGTCAGTACCGTCACACCAAGACGCCCGGAGCCGGTCGACACCGATGCCGAAGTACGGAAGAAGTTTGGCGAGTTGCCACTACGGAAAAAACTCGCCACCCTGGTGCAACTCGAAGCGATAACGATGTCAGAAGCGTTTGACTCCGCGATCGAAAAGCCGCTGGCATTTGGCTCGAAAACGTTTGACGCGCTCATGAATCGCGCTCGCGCCAGAGCTAATTCCGTAACACCGAAGAAATAAGTTCATGACTGCACCAGGTAGCACAGTTCAACGCGCCGCACTGGCGCTACTCATCCCGCTGCTCTGTGCTGCCTGCCCGAAAAACGATCCACCAGCTCAACCACACATTCGCGTTACGTCGGCCGCGCGCTCCGCTGAACGCCTGCGCCCGATTCCTACAGCGTTCAACGGCGAACGTGCGATGGACCACGTACGTAAACAAGTAGAGTTTGGTCCACGGCCACCTGGAAGCGCGCAACTCGAAAAGACGCGCGCTTACATCGTCGATCAACTGAAGTCCTTCGGCTTCACTGTCTCGCTCGACGAGTTCATCGCCAAAACGCCGCAAGGCGAAACGAAGATGGCCAACATCATCGGCGAGCTTGCCGGTGAAACGAAGACGCTCGTTCTGCTCGCCAGCCACTACGAAACGAAGCGCTACCAGGACATGCAGTTTGTTGGCGCAAACGATCCCGCAGCGTCCGTCGGTACGTTACTTGAGATCGGCCGCGTGCTCGGTAGCACGAGAGACAAACCAAAAGTCACTTATCGACTCGTCTTCTTCGACGGTGAAGAAGCTTTTTGCGAAAACTGGAGCGACTGTGGCACTGAACAACAACCCGACAACACTTACGGCAGCCGTCATTACGTCTCGCAACTCCGCGCGAGAAACGAACTCGAAAACACGCGCGCGCTGATCCTGCTCGACATGGTGGGTTACAAGAATCTCGAACTCGGCCGCGACACCTTGAGCACCCGTTGGTTGCAAGACGTCATCTGGCAAACCGGACGCGAGCTTGGTCACCAAAAGATCTTCGTCGATCGCGAAGAAGGCGTCGGCGGTGACGATCACGAACCTTTTCTAAAAGCGGGCGTTGAGGCGGTCGATCTCATTCAACTTAACAGTTATCCTCACTGGCACAAGGCTGACGACACGATCGACAAGATCTCCGCGCAGAGCATGAAAATAGTCGGCGACACCGTGCTCGCGAGTTTGCCGAAGATCGTTGATAAGATTACGACACCGCCAACGGGCAAGAAGTAGAGATGCTTACATCACCAGAGGTTTTAGTTCCAGTAGACTTTTCTCCGTGTTCGGTGAACGCGTTGCGAGTGGCCATTGGCATGGCCGCGCCGGAAGGGGACGTCACGCTGTTGCACGTTATCAATCAGGAGTTCATCGATGATGCAGTGGCCGCGAGTTTGGGCACGAGTGAGGAAATCAGAAATCGACTCAGGGAACATGCGGAAGCAAGCTTCAGCTCGATGCTCGAGGGAATAGACTCGGGACAAGTAAACATCGAGAAGATGATCGTCATCGGTCTGCCGTTCGTCGAGATTCTCAAGATCGCACGCGACCTCGATCTGCCGATGATCATCATGGGCGTCAGAGGACGTTCCACGCCGCCTGAAGAACTGTTGTTTGGCTCAACCGCCGAGAAAGTCCTGCGCGGCTCGCGAGTGCCCGTGCTCTGTGTGCCCTTCTGATCAAAATGAAACGAATCGCAGTCATTCCTGGCGACGGCATCGGTCCCGAGGTGGTTCGCGAAGCTGTTCGCGTGTTGAAGCATCTCGGCGAAACGACCGATCTGCAACTGAAGTTTACCGACTTCGATTGGGGCGCAGACAAGTTTCTGAACGAAGGCGTCACGCTGCCCGAAGACGCGCTCGATATGTTGTCGAGCGACTTTGACGCGATACTCGCCGGTGCGTTCGGTGATCCGCGTGTTCCTACAAACCAGCACGCCGAAGATATCCTGCTCGGCATGCGCCGCGGACTCGATCTGTACATCAATTTGCGGCCCGTGCGTTTACTCGACGAACGACTGACGCCGCTCGCCAATCGCAAAACGTCCGACATCAACTTCGTTGTCTTTCGTGAAAATACTGAAGGCGCTTACTGCGCGGCCGGTGGGTTTTTGAAAAAGGGGACTGCGGATGAGGTCGCGTTGCAGGACGAGGTCAACACTCGTCGCGGCGTTGAACGAATCATCCTCGCGGCCTTCGAATACGCCCGTGCGAATGGCCGTAAGCGCGTCACAATGGCTGACAAGTCAAACGTGCAACGTTTTGGCGGCGATCTCTGGCAACGTGTCTTCAAAGAAATCGCCGCGACCTATCCCGACATCGAAGCGAATCATCAATACGTCGATGCGATGGCGATGTTCATGGTGCTGAATCCCGAGCAGTATGAAGTGATCGTCAGCAACAACTTGTTTGGCGACATACTGACTGATCTCGGCGCGGCGATTCAGGGCGGACTCGGTTTGGCTGCTTCGGGAAACATTCATCCCGGAAAGGTGTCGCTGTTCGAGCCGGTGCACGGCAGCGCGCCGCCACTCGCGGGCAAGGGAATCGCTAATCCGATTGGAGCTATTCTGACCTCCGCGATGATGCTAGAATACCTGGGCTTCCAAAAATTGAGTGATGAGATCGAAGAGGCTGTGCGCGGCGCAGTCTCTGCAAACGAGACCACGAGGGATCTCGGCGGCGAACTTTCTACAGAGCAGGCAGGCAGCGCCATCATTGCGCGGTTGAAACAGTAGCAAGGAGTAAAGGGGAGGCGGCGTTATGACTTCGGGAAATGGCAAACTCACGACGAAGGCGATCGCGATTGTGATCATCGTGGCGATCCTGAACGCGGTGGGACTCTCACCGGTCGTTATGGTGTTTGTGACCGGAGTTGTTTTTGTGATCTGGATGTTTGCGCGTCGCGCACAGATGCGCGAAGTCGAACGCATCTTTGAGTTTTACGTCGCGGCTGATGCGATACTGCGCGAGGACGAACGACGCTGGTACGGTTTCGAGATCTCGGAAGTAATCGAGCATGGCGAGAGTATGCTCGAGATCATGCCCGACCCACCGCCGTTGACGTACTTCGCCCTCGGCGCGCTGTATCAGCGTCTCGGCAATCACGCTGCCGCAGTGCAGTATCTGTCTCGACTAAACGAGGACGAGCTTAACGATGAAACACATCGCCTCGCGCCGTCGTCCCAACTGCGCCGTTACGTCATGATGTTGCGACGGCTCGAATATCATCCTGCCGCCGAGCCGCAGACGCTCGCAGCCATCAGAAATCTTGAGCGATCACGCCAGCGAAGCGCGGCGAAGATGTTGACTGATAGCCGAGAGTCGTTGGTTACCGCGGCCATGGCCGCGCCCGCAGAGGAAGCCAAACCGGAACCAAAAGCGGAGCCGTTTGCTGCCTCGGCGCCACTTAGCTCGATCTCCGCGCCACCGCCGATCTCGGCAGTGCTTCGCGACGTTTATCAGGAAGAAACCAGCGCGAATAATTGAGAGAACTTCCCCGAGCCGTAATTGTTTGAAACTCTAACAGCTGAAATCATCGCTATCGGATCGGAGCTGTTGGCGCCGGATCGCACCGACACCAACAGCCTTTGGCTCACCGAACAACTCAACCGCCACGGCATCGAAGTAAAGCTCAAAACCATCGTCGGCGACGACGATGCCCGCCTCGAAGAAGCAATCAAAGACGCTGTTCGCAGATCGAAAGTCGTGATCACGACCGGCGGTCTTGGTCCAACTGAAGACGACATCACCCGCAAGATCACTGCGCGTGCACTCGGCCGGCGACTGCTGCTCGACGAGCAGGTGCTGGCGGAAATCCGGCAGCGCTTTCAATCGTTCGGCGTAACGATGCCGGAACGAAATTCACGACAGGCAATGGTGATCGAAGACGCGGTCGTGTTGCCGAACCCCAACGGCACCGCGCCGGGCATGTTTATCGATCACAACGGAACGGCGATCGTGCTACTGCCTGGTCCACCGCGCGAAATGCGTCCGATGTTTGAGAATCACGTTGCTGAGAGACTTGCCGGACGCGCGGGAAGTTTGCGTGTTGTGCGGCGAATGTTGCGCGTCGCGGGAATGGGCGAGTCCGCGGTTGATGAAAAGATCGCGCCGATTTATACGCAGTACGACAATCCGGTCACAACGATTCTTTTCAACCAGAGCGAGATCGAGATTCATTTCACCGCGCGCGGGCGCACCGAAAAAGAAGCGAACGATACACTCGATCGTTTGTCGACGCAGATTGAAGAACGTTTGGGCAACGCGATCTTTTCGTTTGCCGGCGAGAAGATGGAAGAGGTCGTTGGTTTGAAGCTCTCGCTCGGCGGTTACACGGTTTCGGTGGCGGAGAGTTGTACGGGCGGACTGCTCGCGCAGCGTTTGACGGAAGTGCCTGGATCGTCGAAGTACTTCATCGAAGGCGTGGTGACCTACGCGAACGAAGCGAAAACGCGAGCGCTCGGCGTCGAACCGATATTGCTGCTCGAACACGGCGCGGTGAGTGCGCCGGTGGCCAAAGCGATGGCTGAAGGTATTCGCAATCGCGCCGGCACGGATTTCGGATTGTCGATCACGGGCATCGCCGGACCAGGTGGCGGCACTGAAGAGAAACCGGTCGGCACGGTGTTCATAGCGCTCGCTGATGACGTCAAAATCGAGCATCGCAAACTTCACCTGCCCGGCGATCGGCAACTGATTCGCTGGCGCGCCTCGCAAGCCGCGCTCGATCTGCTGCGCCGAAGGCTACTCTAATGTCGTCCGTGTTTGTGGTGGTACTTGCGTACCTGATCGGATCGATTCCGTTTGGTTACTTAATCGTGCGGATGAGTGGCCGTGGCGACGTGAGACAAATCGGTTCGGGCGGCACGGGCGCGACCAACGTTTCGCGACGCGCGGGCAAAGCAGCAGGCGTGTTGACACTGCTACTCGACGCGTTCAAGGGTGCAATTGCAGTTCTAATTGCGACGCGAGCCGGCGACAGTTCGTTGATAGCGGCGGCCGCGATCGCCGTGATCGTGGGTCACATCTTTCCGGTGTGGCTCGGCTTTCGCGGCGGTAAAGGCGTGGCCACTGCGGTGGGTGTGTTTTTATTGCTGTCGCCGTTTGCTTTGTTATGCGCCGGCATCGCTTTTTTGATCGTGTTCCGGGTTACGAGATACGTGTCGCTCGGATCCATCACGGCCGCCGCAGTAATACCGTTCGCAGGTTGGTTTACGGGCTTAAGGTCAGGAACCCTGACGAGCGCGGTCGTTGGCGCCGCACTCGTCATCTTCGCGCATCGGGCAAACATCGCGCGATTGATAAACGGCACTGAACCGAAGTTTTCATGAAGCGGATCGCGATTATTGGTGGCGGCAGTTGGGGCACGGCGCTCGCCGTCATCGCCGCACGCGCGGGTCACGAAGTTCGACTCTGGTCGCGCAACGCTGAGGTCGTCCGTTCGATTAACGAGCAACACGTTAACGCCAGCTATCTAAAATCCGTTCAAATCCCTTCCTCCGTTGCGGCCACAAGCGAACTCAACACAGCACTGGACGGTGCCGAACTCGTTCTTTTCGTTGCGCCCTCGCATGCCGCGCGCGAACTGTTCACAGCGATCTCTCCACACCTCAGCGATTCAACGATCATCGTCAGCCTCTCCAAAGGCATCGAGATCGAAACCGGCAAACGCATTTCTGAGATTGCCAAAGAAGTGATCGGAACATCTAACAGGTTCGTCTGTCTTTCTGGTCCATCGTTCGCCAAAGAAGTCGTCAGCGGTCATCCAACGGCAATCGTCGCCGCTAGCAAAGACGCCGCGGCCGCGCGCGCCGTGCAGAACGATCTCAGTTCCGAGAACCTCCGCATCTACACCAATACCGATGTCATCGGTACGGAGATCGGCGGCTCAGTCAAAAACGTGATGGCGATCGCCGCCGGCATGGCGGCCGGACTTGGCTTCGGCTCAAACAGCGTTGCGGCTCTGATCACGCGCGGGCTCGCTGAGATCACGCGCTTCGCACGACGCGAAGGTGCGCAAGTCGAAACGTTGATGGGTCTCGCCGGTCTTGGCGATCTGGTTTTGACGTGCACCGGAACGCTCTCGCGAAATCGTTTTGTGGGCGAGGAACTCGGCAAGGGAAGACCGCTGGACGAGATTACGGCGGATTTGAACGAAGTCGCTGAAGGCATCAAGACCGCGCGGGCAGTGAAGCAACTCGCCGATCGCGCAAACCTCGAGATGCCGATCGTGAACGAAGTGAACGCCGTGCTTTACGGCGGCAAATCCGCGCGCGAGGCGGTGGCGGAGTTAATGAATCGTCCGCTACGCGAAGAAGGCTAGGAATCTGTTATTATTTCCAGCCGCAAGCCATCTTTTCCAACTGACAACGTAAAGGAGCTCATCCGCATGTCCAAGACGTTGCGTGCGTCTCACAATCGCGCCATTCTCCGTCTCTTACTCGCGCTGGCAGTCTTTGCGACTGCCGTTCAGGCGCAGCGTCCGCAGCCTTCCCCGTCACCAGCACCGAAGCAGTTCGATTTACTCAAACCGTTGCAGTACCGCAGCATTGGTCCATATCGCGGTGGACGCTCGGCAGCGGCTGCCGGTGTCGCATCGCAGCCGTTTGTTTACTACTACGGCGCGACCGGTGGCGGAGTATGGAAATCGACGGACGGCGGAATCAACTGGGAGTCCGTCAGCGATGGCTCCGTGTTCGGCACGGGCTCGGTCGGCGCGATCGCCGTTTCCGATTCCGATCCGAACGTAGTCTATGTCGGTATGGGCGAGTCGCCGATTCGCGGCAACGTGTCGCATGGCGACGGTGTTTACAAATCCACCGACGCCGGCAAGACATGGAAACGCATCGGTCTCGAAGACACGCGACAGATCCCACGCATTCGCATTCACCCGCGAAATCCGGATCTCGTCTACGTTGCGGCGCTCGGCCACGTGTGGGGTCCTAACGATCAGCGCGGCGTGTTTCGTTCCAAAGATGGCGGCAAGACATGGGAGCGGATACTCGATCGCGGGAACAAAGCGGGCGCGATCGATCTGATTCTCGATCCCACGAATCCGAGCATCGTCTATGCCGGCTTTTGGGAGGTTTATCGCAAACCATGGACGCTCGAGAGCGGTGGTCCAGGCAGCGGCATCTTCAAGTCTACGGACGGCGGTGATACTTGGACCGAGCTCACGCGCAACCCGGGACTGCCACGCGGCATGATCGGAAAAGTCGGCATCACCGTTTCCCCCGCGAATCCCGAACGCGTTTGGGCCATTGTTGAAGCTGAAGACGGCGGCGTGTTTCGTTCGGACAACGGCGGACGTACCTGGACGAAGGTCAACGAAGAGCGGCGGCTGCGACAACGCGCCTGGTACTACACGCGCATCTACGCCGATCCGAAGAACGCCGACAGCGTTTATGTGCTGAACGTCCAGTTCTTCAGGTCAAACGATGGCGGCCGCACCTACAACACCATCTCTGTGCCGCACTCCGACAATCACGACCTGTGGATCGCACCCGACGATCCGAATCGAATGGTTCAGAGCAATGATGGCGGCGCAAACGTTTCGTTCAACGGCGGCAGAAGCTGGACGGAACAAGATCAACCGACAGCGCAGTTTTATCGCGTCACGATCGACAACGATTTTCCTTACAACGTCTACGGCGCGCAGCAGGACAACTCGACCATTCGCATCGCCAGCCGCACTACGGAAGGCGGTATCACGGCGAGCGACTGGTTCGACGTCGGCGGTGGCGAGTCGGGCTGGATTGCGCCTTCGCCGAAAGATTCGAACATCGTTTTTGCGGGTTCGTACGGCGGCCTCACTACTCGTTACGATCGCCGCACCGGCCAACAGCGCAACATCAGTCCCTATCCAAACAACCCGATGGGCGCCGGCGCTGACGTGTTGAAGTATCGCTTTCAATGGAACTTCCCGATTATCTTTTCGCCACACGATCCAAACACGCTTTACGCCGCCGCCAATGTGCTCTTCAAATCCACTGACGAAGGAAGCAGTTGGCAGATCATTAGTCCGGACCTTACCCGCAATGACAAGTCGAAGCAGGGAGCTTCGGGTGGTCCAATCACGAAAGACAATACGAGCGTTGAGTATTACGCGACGATCTTTGCGGCGATGGAGTCGCCGTTGCAGGCCGGAACGATCTGGGTGGGCAGCGACGACGGTCTGGTCCATATCTCGCGCGACGCCGGCAAGAACTGGTCAAACGTGACGCCGCCCGCGAGCATGATGCCTGAGTGGATCCAGATCAATTCGCTGGACGCTTCGCCTCATGATCCGGGAACGGCTTACATCGCGGGGACGATGTACAAGTGGGACGACAATCGACCCTATCTCTATCGCACGAGCGATTACGGCAAGACGTGGAAAAAGATAACCAACGGCATCCCCGACACGGCTTTCACGCGCGTTATTCGCGAAGATCCGAACAAGCGCGGTTTGCTTTACGCGGGCACCGAAACCGGAATGTACGTTTCGTTTGATAACGGTGAACGCTGGCAGTCGCTGCAACTCAATCTGCCGGTCGTGCCGATCACGGATCTCGTGGTTCAAAAACGAGACAAAGAGTTGGTCGTCGCAACGCAGGGCCGGTCGTTCTGGATCCTCGACGACCTGACGCTGCTACATCAGTTGATGGACACGGGTGGTCTGAACTCTGTCAGTGAGACGAGGCTCTTCACGCCGAGGGAAAGCTATCGTATGGCTGGTGGTGGTGGTTTTGGCGGCCCGCCTTCGCCAACGTCCACGATCGGTAGAAACCCGCCGAGCGGCGTGGTGGTTTACTACTCGTTGAAGTCGAAGCCCACCACGGATGTGGATTTGGAGTTTTTGGATTCGACCGGCAAGTCGATCAGGAAATTCACACAAAAGCTCCGGCGCGAAGGCGAAGCTGGTGGACAACCAGCACCTGCGCCCGCTGGTGAAGGTGGATTTGGCGGTGGCGCTGCGGCGCCGCCGGTCACAACGGAGGTCGGGCTGAACCGTTTCGTTTGGGACACGCGTTATTCCGAGGCAACGCGTTTTCCGGGAATGATCTTGTGGGCCGGCGAGGTCCGTGGTCCAAAGCTGCCGCCGGGCACATACCAGGTGAAGCTCACAGTCGACGGGAAGACTTCGACCCAGA
This sequence comes from Acidobacteriota bacterium, assembly GCA_020199835.1. Classification (GTDB taxonomy): domain Bacteria; phylum Acidobacteriota; class Blastocatellia; order Pyrinomonadales; family Pyrinomonadaceae; genus PSRF01. The sequence goes on from JAIVJV010000002.1 coordinate 61,122, forward strand.
ACTTCGACATCAAAGCGGATCCAAGGCTGACGACTACGCCTGCCGATTACGCAAAGCAACTTGAACTCGGGCGAAAGATTCGCGACAAGTTGACCGAGACGCACAATGCGATCATTCAGATTCGCGACGTCCGTAAGCAAGTTGAAGATCTGCTCAAGCGCGTAGGCGCGCAATCGAAACCGATCAACGACGCCGGCACTGCGTTGAATAAGAAGTTGACGACGATCGAGGAGGCTCTTTACCAGACGAAGAACCAGAGCAACCAGGATCCCTTGAACTATCCGATCCGGTTGAACAACAAACTCGCAGCCCTGGGCGGCGTGGTCGGCAGTGCAGAAGCGGCGCCCACGGCGCAGTCGTACGCGGTTTACGATGAAATCGTGACGGCTATCGACGCTGAGCTCGGAAAGCTGGCGCAGATCATGCGGACTGACGTGCCCGCATTCAATCAACTGGTGCGCGATCAAAATATTCCCGCGGTGGTGGTAAAGTAATCTGTGTTATCCGTGTTTCTATGACCACAGTAAAAAAACTCTCTCAGGTAACACAGGCCCTAGTCACCGGTGACCAGACACAGCTCGTCACGGACGTGAGCCACGATTCACGCCGGACCGGTAAAGGCGCGTTGTTTGCCGCCGTGTCCGGCGCGTTATTTGACGCGCACAAGTTTGTGCCGCAGGTGATGGACCAGGGCGCGGTTGGAGTGTTGTCGGAACACGTCGCGCCGGATGGTTTCGCCGGCGCGTGGCTTCAGGTGACGAACGTTCGCCGCGCGATGGCGCTCGCCGCCGCGGAAGTGCAAGGTCATCCTTCGCGCGAACTGCAACTCGTTGGCATCACCGGCACCAACGGCAAAACCACCACCGCGTATCTGATCGCGTCGATTCCGGAAGCGGCCGGCGAGCCGGTAGCGATGACGGGAACAGTTGAATATCGACTCGGCGCGGAACGGTTCAAAGCCGATCGCACGACGCCCGAAGCGCCTGACATGCAGCGCTTGCTGCGGCAAGCGGTCGAGATCGGTTGTCGCACAGCGGTGATGGAGTGCTCTTCGCAGGCGATGGATTTTCATCGTTGCGACGAGCTGGAGTACGCCGTTGCCGTCTTCACTAATCTCACCCGCGACCATCTCGACTATCACCGGACGATGGAGAACTATTGGTACGCGAAGCAGCGACTGTTCGACGGCCGCCTCGGTACGCGTCCACGCAATTCGGTGATCAACGTGGACGATCCGTATGGCGTTGCGTTAGCGGACAAGCTGGAACAGGAAGGTCTTCACGTGATTCGCTACGCGGTCAACGCGCATGCAGATGTGACTGCACATGACGCGGAATTCTCACTTGAGGGCATGAAGTTTCAACTCCTGACTTCCGGCACCGAACGCGAATTTCGTTCACCTCTCGTCGGCGCGCCACACATCTACAACACGCTGGCCGCCGTCGCGAGCGGACTCGCACTCGGCTACAGCCTCGACGTGATCACGGCGGCGCTGGAGAATTGCGCGGGTGCTCCCGGACGTTTTGAACGCGTGCCGCACGAGGGCGATTTTTCAGTGGTCGTCGATTACGCGCACAGTGACGACGCGCTCTTGAACGTGTTGCGCACTGCGCGCGAAGTCGTAAAAGGAAAGATCATCACTGTCTTTGGTTGTGGCGGCGATCGCGATCGCACGAAGCGTGCGCCCATGGGTGAAGCGGCGGGAAGTTTGAGCGACGTCGTGATTCTGACTTCCGATAATCCGCGTATGGAAGACCCGGAACAGATCTTGTGCGACGCTGAAGAGGGAATCAGGAAGACCGGCAAGCCGTACCGGAAGATCGCGGATCGCACCGACGCGATTCATCAGGCCATCTCAGAAGCGCAGACTGGCGACCTCGTGTTGATAGCGGGCAAGGGGCATGAGGATTATCAGATCATCGGGCGCGAGGTGTTTCACTTCGACGATAAGGAAGTCGCGCGCGCCGCATTGGCCGCTAAACAGTAAATGTATCTGTTCGTTTACGTGTTAATTCTTGTTGGAGTAGTCCAGGTGTATGGCCCTCCCACACGGATAACGACGATAAAAAACCAATCAGTAAGCGAAAGCAGCGGTCTCACCGCATCCCGAACCCTGTCGGGCGCGTACTGGACGCACAACGACTCTGGCGACGGTCCGTTCATCTACGCTTTCAATACCCGCGGCGAGTCACTCGCCGTCTTCCGTGTCGCCGGCGCCAACGCGCGCGATTGGGAAGACATCGCTTCTGGTCCAGGCCCACAACGCAATCGCTCGTATTTATACATCGGCGACATCGGTGATAACAGCGCCAAACGTTCCGAAATCGTCGTCTATCGAATCCCCGAACCCGACCTGAAAACCGCGAACCGAAACTCCTCGAAGAGCCGTCCACTCGCAACCGAAAACGCCGAAGCCATTCGTCTCATGTATCCCGACGGCAAGCACGACGCCGAGGCTCTGCTCGTACATCCGGTAACCGGCAATCTTTACATCGTCACGAAAGTCGTGTTTGTAAATCCGGTTGTGTATGAGGCGCAAGCGCCAGTCAACACGGCCAAACCAATCATGCTAAAACGCATCGGCGAAGTGCGCGTGCCGAGTCTCTTCGGGGGCGCGATCACCGGCGGCAGCGTCTCGCCTGACGGCCGCAGAGTCGCGCTGTGTGATTACTTTCAGGGCTACGAAATGGTCCTGCCTGCGTCCAGCGGCAACTTCAACGACATCTGGAAACAAACGATGACGGGCTTCGATCTAGGCAAGCGCCAACAGGGAGAGTCGATCGCGTACCGTCTTGATGGCAACGCACTGCTTGCGACGAGTGAAGGAAAAGGTACGGAACTGCTTCAGGTCGAGCGACGCCGATCGAGAATGAAATAAACGGGCAGTCCTAACGACATCAACGCGAGTCCGATCAACGATTGGCGCGGCGTGTTGTAAATCGTCGTGATGATGAGCCAGGCTGACACCCCGAGAAAGATGATCGGAGTGAACGGATAACCCCACACGCGATACGTTCGCTCCGCGTCAGGCAATCTGCGACGAAAGATGAAGACCGATCCCGCCACGAGTGCGTAGAACAACGTCAAAGCAAAGATCGCATAATTCGTCAGCGTATCGAACGACCCCGACAAAGCAATGATACAAGCCCAAACGCAGAGCACGATCAAGGCCTTGATCGGCACGTGCGTCCGTGGAGAAACTTCAGCCAGACTCTTGATAATCAAACCGTCTTTCGCGAGGGCGTACGGCACGCGTGAGGTCGCGAGAATCGATGCGTGAAGCGCGCCGAAAGAAGACATCATCATCGCCGCGCCCATCAACGTGACCGCCGCGGCGCCGAGTAGTCTTCTCACCACTTCGGCTGCGACCGACGACGAAGCGGAAACATCTGCGATCTGCGTCGGCGTGAGCACGTGGTAGTAGCTCACGTTCACGAAGAGGTACAGCGCCATCACAACCAAGCCGCCGCCGATGAGTGCGAGCGGCAGATTGCGTCCCGGATTCTTCACCTCACCCGCGAGAAACGTCAGATTGTTCCAGCCGTCGTACGCCCACAACGCGCCGAGCATCCCGGCCGCGAGTCCGGCAAGGCCGCCCGTCGTGATTGCTACATCTTCGCAAGCGCCGCCCTCATTAACCATAGCGAGATTGCCCCAGTTGCCGTCGCTGTAAAGAAACGCGCCGACGCCAACGCCGATGAGCAAAATGATCTTCAATCCCGTGAGCACGCTCGCAACGCCGCCGCTCACGCGCACAGCCGCGCAGTTGATCAACGTCGTCACGATGATGGCGCCCAACGCGACGAGTTGCAGCCGGCCAAATGAGATCAGGTGACCGCCGAGGTTGTATTCAAAGTAAGTCTGCTTGAGCACGCCTCCGAGAAGATCGTTGAGAAAGATCGCGAAGCCGACAGCAAGCGCCGCTGCCGAAGCTGCGCGCGCGATGAGAAACTGGGTCCAGCCGTAAACAAAACCGAGTGGGCGGCCGTAGGCATCGCGCACGATGCCGTACTCACCCGCGGCGCGCGGCATCATCGCGAGCAACTCCGCGTAGGTGAGCGCGCCAGCGAGTGAAAGCAGTCCGGCGAAAACCCACACCGCGAGCGCTTTTCCGGGACTGCCGACGTTGCACGTGATCACGCGCGCCTTCAAAAACACGCCGGTGCCGATGATGTTGGCGACGTTGACCGAGATGGCCGCGATCAGGCCCAGACCGCGAATAAGTTGCCTGTGCTCGTTTTGCATAGTTAGGCCATGGATTTTAATCCGTGGCTAATACCCGGTGTCGTTGGCGATCAGATCTTCGTACGTGTCGCGGCGACGGATCAGTTCGGGCTTGCCGTTGCGGCGGATCAAGACCGCGGCGGGCAGCGGCCGCCCGTTGTAGTGAAACATTTGGGCCAGCGAATACGCCCCGCAATTCAGCAATGCCAAAACCTCGCCGGGAGCGACACCTTCGGGAAGTTTGCGATAGTCCGGCAGACGCCCTTCCCGTTCGATGTCGAAGTAAACGTCGCCTGAGTCGCAGAGTGGACCAGCGACTTTGTAATCGTGCGCGTACGGAGCGTCAGCTCGCGAAGCGGAAATCAAGTGGTAGTACCACTTGTAATTGTTCATCGAGAGCATGATGTTGTAGCCCGCGTCAGTGAGTAGCCAAACGTCGCCGGTTTCCGGACGCGTCTTGATGTTCCGTACCGTCGTCAGCACAAGACCCGCGTCGGCGATCACGCTGCGGCCCGGTTCCAGGAGAATCGTTACGTAGTCCAACAAGTGCTCGGCGTTTGCGGCCCGTGCCGATTCACGCGCGACGCGCAGCGCTTCAGTCAGGACGGCCACGGGTTCGAGTTCCGCGCCGAGCATGTCACGCTCGTGCTCGGGAAGATCGTCTGCTTGCGAACGATCGCGCAGGTAATTGACGGGAATGCCGCCGCCCAGATTGATATGTTCGAGCGTGTGACCGGCCTCGTTATGAATCGTGACGAGGTGTTCCCACATGCTCTTGAATGCTTCCGCGAACGGTTCGACGTCCGGCGTTTGCGAACCGACGTGAATGTGAATACCGCAGACGTGGACCAGATCCGGTCGTTGCAAGCCGCGACGAAATGCGGCGAGGACCTCCGACGAGGAGATGCCGAATTTCGAGGTGAGCAGCGCGGTTTGTAAACCGAGGTGTGAGCGCGTGCCGATCTCGGGAACGAGCCGAAGGGTGATGCGCGCGGGCGCGACTTTTTCACCCTGAGCGCGCAGACGCTCGACGGATTTCTCTACTAATTCGATCTCATAAATCGAGTCGATGTTGATCGCGTATATACCAGCGCGCACTGCGTCGTCGAGTTCGTCGTCAGACTTGCTCGTACCGTTAAAGATGATCTGATCCGGCCGAAAGCCGACGCGCAACGCTTTGAAAAGTTCGCCGCCGCTGTTGACCTCAACGTCGATGCCCGAGTCGAGCACCGCCTTGAGAATCGCCATGTTTGAGTTGGCCTTCGACGCGTAGCAAAACTTGATCGGGCGATCCACAACGCTCGCGGCGTGTTGCAAACGGCCGATGTTGTTACGAATACGCTGTTCGGAAAAAACGAAGAGCGGAGAGTTGTAGTTTTGGACGAGTTGGAGGGCGTCAACGCCATCGATTGTCACGTGTCCATTGTGAACCTCGAGGTAACCGGCAATGGACCAGGCTGGGCACGACGTAGCTGTTACGGGCATAGGTTATCAGTTAGTGTTCAGTTTCTTCAGGATCTCGCGAATCTGTTTCAGGTGGCGTTGTTCGTGAAAAGCAACCATCGAGACTGCGGCGGCGCCGTCCATGTCGCCAAAGAACGGATGCTTCATGCAGATCTGGCTCAACCGTTTCTGGCCGGCCTGAACGCACAGTTCTTTGGTTTGCGACCGCAGGTGATCGTACTTCTCGAGCAGTTCCGCTACGGGCGGAAGATCTGTCGCCGGTTCCACGATCTTCGGCGCCTGAAGACGTTTCATCCGTAGCGAAACGATCCTCATCGGCAGCAGCTTTTTCAGAAAACTGACTTTGACCGGCGGTTGGTCCAACTTTGACTTCAAATACTTCGTCACCGCTCCTTCGACGAGGCAGAGATGCTCGACGACTTGAGCCACGCTCCACTCGTTCTCGGACGGACGCTTGACGAGTAACGGCGCATCGACAGCGCTGATCGTGGTCGTTAGTTGTTGATGGACCGTATCAAGTCGCTTGAGCGTGCTCTTCATCCGGGGGAGTTGGACCGTACCTCAGTTTGAGCGCGCGAAGTTGTAATTCAGCGTGCCGGTCACGCGCACTGGCTCACCCATCAACAGCGTCGGCGAGAATCTCGCCAAACGTGCTGCATTCACTGAGGGAGCGTGCAGATGGTTGGGACCGGAAATCGCGCGCGCTTCAACCACTGCTCCGGATTCATCGACCAGAACCTGGACCAGCACCACACCCGCTGCTTCACCAGACGGAACTTCCGGCATTGGCAGGTAGATGGCTTTGCCGTTCAACATGCCACCCGAAATCGGTGGTTTCCCCTTGTTTGCGGGGTTCTGTTGGTTTTGGTTTGGCTGTTGATTGCCGGCGGCGTTGTTTGCTGCGTTCGGATCGGGATTCGGGTTCGGCGTCTCTCCGGTTCGCGCCTGTTCGGCGAGCACCTTCGCCTGGTTTGGGTCCGGTGGTTTATTGTCGATCGTTTGTTCGTCTGGTGACTGCTGCGGTTGTGCGGCTTGATTCGCAGCTGTCGCGGCGGTCTTCGGCGGATCGGGTCCGCGTTCGGGCAGCATGAACGAGCTCAGGAACTTCTCTTCAAGCGCCTCGTCCTTTTTCGTATTGAGCGAGACAACGGCGTAGAAGCGTCTACGCGTGACGAAAGCATGCACGGAGCCGCTCAGCTCGCCGATTGCCATCTTGTAAGATCGGCCGGTGTGACCCTGAAACGGCTTGCTGCTCACGAGCGTCAGCTTCGCGATCGCCGTGTCTTTGGTGCGCACTTTCGGCGGAAAGAAATCCTTGAACGCATCTATGTAAGAGTTGAAGCGCGCAAACTCAGTGTACTGAGCCGGGTTCGACTTGATGCCGCTGAATGAGGCCACCGCCAGGACGGGTCCGGCCGATGATTTCGCCAGGTAGAGGCGAGTGTTGAGTTCCATCTTGTGATAAGGGAACTTAGCTGATTCCGTAGTCGGGTTTTTCGGCATCGTGATGGTGAACTCTTCGCCTTCGGGAGTGATTGTTTCCCATTCCGTCCAGGTGCCGGCGTTCTTTGGCGCCTGGGCGAAAAGTGGCGAAGCTGCCAGCGAAAGAGTCAGGAGCGTTAAAGATAAACGACGAAAATACATGTCATCCCCTCCTTAGAAATTCAGCCAGAAAAAAATATCACAAAGCCTCGGCTTTTGCCCGTTCAGCGTCCACCAGCACACGCCGCAGGATCTTTCCTGACGGGGACTTCGGAATCTTGTCGACAAACTCCAGATAGCGGATTCGCTTGTGCGGCGCGACGCGTGCCGCGACGTAGTCGAGAATCGATTGGGAGTCGCTTTCCTGTTTCAGCACGACGATGGCTTTCGGCACTTCGCCCGCTTCGTCGTCCGGACACGGAATTACCGCGGCGTCCGCGATGCACGGATGCGACAGCAGCACCGCTTCGAGCTCAGCCGGTGGCACTTGAAAACCCTTGTACTTGATCAGTTCCTTCGCGCGATCGACGATGAAGAAGTGACTGTCTTCGTCGGCATAACCGATGTCGCCGGTGTGGAGCCAACCATGCGGATCGATCGTTTCCGCGGTGGCGTCAGGGCTGTTTAGATAACCCCTCATCACTTGTGGTCCACGAACGCAAACCTCGCCTCGTTCTCCCGCCGGAAGCATTTCGCCGGTTTCGAGATCGATGATCTTGCATTCAGTGTTGGGCGCGGGCACGCCGACCGATCCGAACTTCAGTTCTCGCGGCGGCGCGGGTGATGAATGGGTGACGGGACTAGTTTCAGTCATGCCGTAACCCTGGCGCACGACGCAGCCGAGCCGATCCATGCAAGCGCGCGTCAGATCTGCGCCGAGTGGGGCGGCGCCGGAAAAGATCGTTCTGAGTTTTGGCAGACGGTAGTTATCGACGACCGGGCTCTTCGCGAGGCCTAACACGATGGGCGGTACGATGTGCGCGAGAGTCACGTCGTAGTCCTGCATCGTTTTCAAGAACGACTCCATTTCGAAACGCGGCATCGTGACGATGGTCGCGCCGGTGTAGAGTCCCATGTTCAGCACGACGACGAGACCGTAGATGTGAAACAACGGCAGCACGCAGATCAGTGTGTCGTCTTCGTAGAAGTAACACAGGCCTTCCATCTGGCGGATATTCGCGACGAGATTGTAGTGCGTCAGCATGACGCCTTTCGGTAGACCCGTCGTGCCGCTCGAGTAGGGAAGTGCGACGAGATCTTCGCGGGCGTTGATCTCGACCTGCGTGGCGCGGCCGTTGTCGGTTAGCAATGAAGCGAACGGCGTCGCGCCTTCTGCCTCGCCGAAAACGAAGATCTCTTCGACGTTTGCGTCTTTGGCTGCCTGGCTTGCCTTGTCGATGCACATCGGAGTGCAGACGAGAAAGCGCGCGCCTGCGTCTTTGAGTTGATGCGCGATTTCGTGATGCGTGTAGAGCGGGTTGATCGGCGTCACGATGCCGCCGAGCGTTGCTGTTGCGTGAAACGCGATGGCGTACTCGGGGCAGTTTGGGCTCAGGATGCCGATGACCTCGCCTTTGCTGAAACCACGTTGGGCCAGGTTGTGGGCGGCGATTGCGATCGAATCTGACAGTTGCGCGTAGGAGATGGCGCGGCCGGTTGGGCCGTCGATCAACGCCGCCTTGTCAGCGAGTTCTGACGCGCGGTGCATGACAAACGGGGTCAGGGCAGTTTCGGGAATCTCTACGTCCGGATAGGGACCTTTGAATATCATCTTCGGTTTTTTGGGAGAGTAACGGGCTTTGATTTCGCGAATACCTTTGATTCGCGAATACCTTAACAGGTGACCGCGCGTGTGAAAAGAGCTTATAGTTACCCGAATGCCCCAGCCCCCGAATCGCCCTCTCAATATCGTTTGCCTGGCGACCTACTTCAAGGGTGTGGATTTCATCCGCGAATGCAAGGCTCGCGGCTGTCACGTCGTCCTGATCACCAAGGAAAAAATGCTCGGCGAGGACTGGCCACGCGACGTTCTCGACGACCTGATCGCCGTCCCCAACGACGCCGGCCCGGCCTTATTCATCGATCTCCTCGCGTTTCTCGGCCGCAACCGCCGCATCGATCGCGTGATCGCGCTCGAAGAGTTTGACGTGGTTACGGCTGCACTGATGCGCGAACATCTCTGTCTCCCGGGCCTGAGCAGCTCACGCGCGAAAATCTTTCGCGACAAACTGTCGATGGCCGTCCACAGCCAGCGCGCGGGCATCAACGTGCCGGAGTTTGTGCAACTCCTGAATCAGGAAGAAGTCAGCAAGTACATGCAACGCGTCCCTGGTCCATGGGTGATCAAGCCGCGTTCTGATGTGTCAGCCATTGGCATTAAGAAGGTGCAACAGCCCAATGAGGTGTGGGGCGTGATCGAAGAGATGAACGCCCGCGAGAACTTGCGCGAACGCGCGTCATATTACGTGCTCGCACGCTTCATCCCCGGCGAAGTCTTTCACGTCGATTCGCTGGTAAACGATGGAAAAGTCGTCTTCGCGGGCGCGAACCAGTACGGTCGCCCGCCACTGCAGGTGGCCCATCAAGGCGGTTCTTACATCTCGCGAACGGTCGCACGCGGTTCCGCCGACGAGAAAGCGCTGTTTGAGACAAACAAGAAACTGATCAAAGCACTGGGTCTCGAACGTGGCGCCACGCATGCGGAGTTCATCAGGAGCGACGCGGACGGCGAATTTTATTTCCTCGAGATCGCGGCTCGCGTCGGTGGCGCGTACATCGCCGAGGTGCTCGAAGCCGCTACGGGTGTGAACCTGTGGCGTGAGTGGGCCAGGCTCGAGATCGCGGATGGCAAAGCGCCGCCGAAACTCTCGCCGCTGCGCAAGGAATACGCGGGAATTATTTTATCGCTCGCGAAACAGGAGCAACCGGATACTTCAACCTACGTCGATGAAGAGATCATTTCTCGCGTGAAGAAACGACATCACGCCGGCTTGATTGTGCGCGCGCCGCAGTTGAACCGCGTGACTGAGTTGCTCGACGATTACGCGCTTCGTTTCGCCGACGACTTCGTCGCTATTGAGCCACCACCCGAACGTCCCGAATAAAGTTACAGACACGAAAGGAGGCGAGCCACGTTAAAGCTGCTCGCCTCCTCTCGTCCCCCCGGATTAACTTGCACTCGCCGGTGATCTAAATCGAAACTACATCATCGCTTTACGCGCCTGTTCCGCTTGCGCCTGGCCGATTGCTGAATCGACGTCTCTCACTTCTTCAGGCGGCGGCAGCACAGCCTTCATGCCGAGCGATTCGATCCAGAGTTCGCGCGCCCAACCTTTCGTGTGATAAAGGTGTTCGTCCTCCTCGTCCTCCACCTGCTCGTACGCCTCTTTGATAATCCTCGCCTGCTCACCTGTGGCGTTCTTCACGACTTCTCCCAGGAGATGCCAATTCTGGTGATCCTTGGTTTCAGCCAACACGACGGCTTCCGCGGCGACGATTTGCGCTTGTCCAGGCTCGCCGTCAGCTAATGCCAGTTCCATCGATTCCACCAGAGCCTCACCGATGGTGCGCACGACCTGGCGGCCAGGCGTCTCTTCATTGGGATCGAGACCGAGTTTTCTCAACGTCTCTTCCATAATCGTGACGTGGTTCTTGGTCTGTTCGAGATACTTGTCCCACTCTTCTTTGAGGTCGTCATTCTCGGCGCAGCGAAGCGCGGTGGTATAAACGTCAACACCGCCGATTTCGGTTTCGAGCGCCTGATATAACAGCTCCCGCACTTGTTCGTCCTTCATAGCCCCTCCTTAATCTTCTCGCAAAGCAGACGTTTTGCAGTATCGGGTAGCAACCAGCGAGCCAGAATCGACCACAGGAGAGAACGAAGTTTTTGCGCTATTTGCCCGTATTTTTATGAGACACGCTTTTCGTCGTTCCAAATTAAATGAGGACAGAGCGGGAGGAATTTAAACTGCGATTCCCACCCGCGATGCGCCGCGAACCTCTCGGCAAACTCCCGCGTGCCTGTCACGATGAAAGTCACAGCTCCGAGACGCCCACTCGCCCGTTTCGCCCGGTACTCGCAGTTGACCTGGCTCAGCAGTTCGTCGCAACAAGCCGCTAATGAATCAAGTTCGATGTTCTTATCTCGCTCGCCAACGAGCAGCACCTTGTAATGGGGAATTGCGTGTGACGATTGAGACGGAACACAGGTCAGGTACTTGTTTGCAAACACCGCCGGATACTGCGTTCGCAGTTGTTCAAAAACGATGGTGCACTGCTCGGCCGTCAGTTTTTCACCGGTGAAGGAATACTCGAGCCCGCTACGGCGGACGAAAACCAGGTCAGGCAGCGTCCTGATCTTGCGCCGGCAGAGAAAGAGGTCCTTTGTGTGGTAGCGACGCAGACCATAACCGTCGCTGACGACCATTTCGTAAAGCTTGCCGGGCTGAAGCTCTGTTGGACCAAGGAAATTGTCGTTCTCATCGATGAACTCGAATAACACACCGGGAGCGAGCGGGAGGAAGAACACGTCGCCGTTTGCAAAGTAACTCGACGTTTCGAGCGTTTCGGTAGACATCGAGTACATCGGAATGAGGCGATAACGCGCCGGCGGAAGATATTGTTGTAAGCGCTCAAGAAACGGCTTGACGTAACCGCCGGTCCAGCAGATGTACGCCTCGACCGCGGGCGCCCACACGGCGAGCGGAAGTGGTCCATCACTCGCCGCAACCGTTTGCAATCGTTGCTGACTGCCGGTTGAATTGAGTCGGCGCGCGATCTTGCGGATGTCGACGTTGAAACGTTTGTCGTCCTCGCACCAGTTTCTGATCAGCAACGAGCCTTCGCGCCAGTGTTCGGTGAGTTCGTCGAAGAACGTCGAGATCGTTGACGGGTTCGTCGCGTAAAGCACGCCCGGATTCGCGATCGTCAGCAACCACAACCGCACTGCGGTCGGACCATACTCGGCGGCGAGTGCTCGCATGGCGGCGTGGCGCTGCACGCGATAGGGTGCCTGAAGCGTAGTCAGGTAATTCGGAAGATCGACCTCTTCCAGTAGAAGTGAGGTGAGCGATTCGTCGGGTTCGAAAGAGCTGAAGACGTAGAGACTCGTGCGTTTGATTCGAAACGCGCAACACGCGCGAGCAAACATGTCGCTAAACACTAACTTGACAGTGCGCAACCTGCGACTCGTATACAAAATCCGCTTCGGATCTCCGGCAGACCCTGAAGTCAGTGCGTACCTGCCATCGGTTCTTCGATCTGGCCTCAACCCACTGAGCTTGAACTTGCGGATCCTTCGGTCTTGAACGTAACTGAGCAAAACACCGATCTTGCGGATACAGAAACCGATAGCCGCCCTCAGAAGATCGTTCATACGAGTTCTTTCCGCGCGGCCGCGAGTTGCTGTTCATACATCTCCACGAGCTCGCGCGCATCGCTGGCAGCCAGCAGCGCGGGATCGTACGTGAACGTCAACCATGTTTGGCCGTAGTGCGTGGCGCCGTTAATCGCGAGATGCTGGCGGGAGTGCAACGGTCCAACGCACTCGATCCGCGTCACATGTTTAAAGGACTCAACCGCGTCTCCGGCCCAGCGGTCGGCATGCGAAAACACCCCGGTGGCCATATCAACGGTAGGCTGTTTGAGATAACCGTTGAGCAACGGCGCAACGATTGGACGCGGCAGCCGTGTGAAGAAAGGCAATTGAGGGATGACCCACTCGCCGTGTTCTGTGGACCACGACACCTGTTTACGAACCTCACGCGCTTTCTCGGCGAACGACGCGTCCGGCGGGTATCTCGCGTAAATTCGTATGCGACTCGTGCCGTTGCCAAAACCGGGTGGGGATTTAGCGCGGATATTGAGCGGATACCACAGGCCGATCTGCGGGTGCTTGCGTGGATTGTGCAGTTGGTTCCACTTTGAAAACAGTTCGAGAGTGCAGGTGGCGAGCAGATCGCTGTAAGTGAAACCGCGTGCTTTGCGACATGCGCGGGCGAGATCGGCTGCGTCGAAATTGATGGTGAGCCAGCGGCGTGCGCCCGAAGGAATGTAGTTTGTGGTCCACAACGAATCTGACGCGCCGTTGTAAGCGAAGACGCTGCGACGCACCGCAGCGGTTGATTCGCGGAGCGGCAATTCAGCGAACGATGCCGGCCCGGTTTCAGGTTCGATAAGGTTGTAAGCGACGCCGAGTTGATGGCCGAGCCACAACGCCGCACTCAAACCGTCTGCAGCGGTGTGATGAAAACGCGTAACAAGGCAGGTTTCATCAGCATCGTTCGCAAAGAGGATCTGTTTCACCGGCGCTTCGCGGCGCGTGTCGAAGCGGTCGTTAACAAAGGAGTCGAGTGACTGGGTGCCGTTTCCGTTGAGAGGAAGTTGCGGCCGTCCATTCGTTGAAAAAAGCCAACTTCGATTTTTGATCGTGCAAGCGCTTACCGGATATCGATTGGTGGCACTGTGTGCGCCGGCGCGCAGGTTTTCGAGCGACGGCGGATTACTCAGGTGAAGAATAATGATGAAGTCCTGCGGCGAATCGGCACTGTCCATCAGGCTGAATGCGTAGTCCAGCTTTGTGAGCTTCTTTTCGTTCGTGCGTTCCTCGGTCATGACTGTTGTGGGCGGATGTCGCGTTGCGGCCGCCACCATCTGCCACGCGGCGCTGCCTGCACGTACGATCGCAACTCGATCCACGATAGCCTGGGCTGGAGGTGATGCTCGCGATGCATTGACAGTCCCAGCGAGAACCAGTACATCAAGCGGCCATAGTAGTTATGCGAGCGTGCCTCCGCCGCGCCTGTCGAAAAGCCTTCGTGCGTTTGCACGGCAAACGGGTACCAGAGCAACAGCGACACCATGACGAGCGGCGGCGTCATGCCCCAGAACAGTCTCGCTGGTCCAACGAAGGCGAGCACGATTGAGTACAGTGTGAAAATCCCGACGTAGTTGAGGAACAACTCGATCAAATCCGCGCGTTGCAAACGGCCGCGCCTACGCAGCCAGAAGAACCAGTGATGCGGCATCGCGATCGCGCGCGCGAAAAGTTCGAGCAGGTTGCGCGATTTCATGAAGTGGTCCGGGTCCAGGTCGGGAATATTTGTGTGCGAGTGATGCAGTTGATGAGTGCGGCGAAAGTTGGTGAAGGGAACCATGCTCGGCAGGAGAGCGAGGCGGCCCCACCAGAAGTTTGCGCTCCTCGTGCGGCCGAGATGGCCGTGAACGCTCTCGTGCGCCATCACCGTGCCGAGGAAAATCAAATACGTGCGGAGCAGGATGTCGAGCGCGAGCTGAAAGTTATTGACGATTGGGATGAAGAGCGAAGCCACTGCGAGCAGGCAAACGACACAGATGATGCTGCGGTTGAGGTGGAAAATATGCGGCCGGTGGGTAATCATTGCGGGAGGCTAGCAGAGAAGGATTCGGCGGAGCGGCGCGTCTGGGGCAGTTGATCAACTGTCACCGTTGTGCTATTGAGCGCTGGCTTACGGAGGTAAAAAGCAAGGCAATGTTCTGGAAGAGTATTCTGTTTGTGCTTGTTTGTGGCGTCGCGGCGGTGGCGCAAACTGCGACCGAAGCTGCCCGCCTCGACACTCTGCGGGCTGAAGGCTACGAGGCCCTTTACAACCTCGATTACGAAACAGCGCGCCGCCACTTTCAAAAGATGATCGAGCTCGCGCCCGATCATCCCGCCGGCCCACAATGTATGGCCGCGAGCATGTGGGTTCAGCAGTTGAACGAATCGTGGGAACTGAAATCAACTCTCTACAGCGACAAGGCTTACAAGAACGAGAAGGCGAAAGTGGATCCGCGCCAGGTTGAGGAGTTTCGCAGGTGGACGCGCCGGGCGAAGCAACTCTCCGAAGCAAGACTAAAGCGCAATGATCGGGACGTGGAAGCGCTCTACTTTCTCGGCGCGGCCGAAGGACTGGAGGCCGCGTTCTCGGCTGGGGTCGAACGAAAGTACATGTCTGCGTTGCGCACGGGATCGAGCGCGGTGGGCCATCATCGTAAAGTGCTCGAACTCTCGCCGCAGTTTTACGACGCGGAACTGACCATCGGTTTGCAGAACTACGTGATTGGTTCGCTGCCGTTGCCGGCGAAGATGCTGGCCAGCACGATCGGCGTTCGCGGTTCAAAGAAACGTGGACTGAAAGAGCTGGAACACGTCGCGCGTGAGGGTCGCATGGGACGAGACGTTGCGCGCGTCCTCCTGATCGATCTTTACAAACGCGAAAAGCGTTGGGACGACTCGATTGCCACGGCGCGCGATTTGTCTCAACGATACCCGCGCAACTATCTCTTCAAACTGCAGATGGCGGACGCGATGGCGTTGAAGATTGCCGCTGCGCGGAAAGCAAACAAGCCGGTCGATGCCGCGGAAGAGCGTGAGGTGTTTGCGATCTTCGAGTCGCTGCTGCGCGACAAAACTCTCGCCACGCAGACGCGTGTCATTGAGTTTCGTCGCAATGAAACCTTACGCTTGTTGAAGTGAGCCGCAGATTTCTTACTGGCTCTACTGTTATCCCGGTGACGCGTTTGCTGAGTATTAGACCATACGTTAGATCTTTGCGACAGTCAGTACACAAAGAACGGACAGAGTTACGCGATCATCCGCGCCTAGGCTTTCCCGACAATTGTAGCTCCCAGCCCAATCTCATCGACTGTGTTCCCCCAGGAACGCCCCTATTCCCGTCTGTTTTCTACCGGAGGAGAACATGAGAAAGGGTATCATCGTCTACAGTGCGTTGCTGTTGCTTGGAATGTTGTCGTTAACGTTCGGCGAGCGTGCGAGTAATGAAGCTTCTGCGCAGTCTGGTCCAGAAATGCTCGTGCCGAATCTCGCGGTGCGAACGACGATCGCTGATTTGGTGACGCCGATCAGCCTCGCGTTTCTCGTTGCCAACGACTTCTTCGTGCTCGAGAAAAACACGGGAAAGGTACAGCGAGTAGTTAACGGCGCGGTGCACAGCACTGTGCTCGATCTCGGCGTCAACTTTGCTTCCGAACGCGGACTGCTTGGCATCGCCTTGCATCCGAACTTTCCCGCGAACCCCGGCGTGTATCTCTTCTGGACCTGTCGCAGCACCGGCGCGCCGGCAGATCCATTCTTCCCCGACGAAACCAGATGTCTCGATGCAAACATGTTCGCGGCAGACACGGATGAGATTCTGCAAGTGCCGTTGCTCGGAAATCGCGTCGATCGATTTGTCTGGAACGGCTCGTCGCTGACTTTCGATCACAACCTGATCATGCTGCGCGCGTTTCAAAACGACGGCGCGCCAGTGCCGCCGGGCCAGGGCGACGAAGCACAGCCGCCTCGCGGAAATCACGACGGCGGCGTCATGCGGTTTGGACCAGACGGCAAACTCTACATTCAGTTCGGCGACAACGGCCGTCGCGGTCAACTACAAAACCTGCCGTGTGGTCCAACGGAGACTTGTCCCGGTCCCGTGGAACCTGACGATCAGTTTGGCGGGCCTGAGCCGGACGATGCGCATTTGAGTGGTGTCATTCTGCGTTTGAATCCCGACGGCACGACGCCGGCAGACAATCCGTTCTTCGCCGCCGGCGCTGCGATGGCTGGCCAGGTCGGTGAAAATGTCAAAAAGATCTACGCGTACGGTCTGCGCAACGGTTTCGGAATGGATTTCGATCCCATCTCCGGAGATCTCTGGGAACAGGAGAATGGCGACGACAGTTTCTCGGAACTGAATCGTGTCGAACCTGGCTTCAACTCCGGTTGGGTGCAGATCATGGGACCACCTGAACGTCTCGCTCAGTACAAAGCGATCGAGACTGATCCGGGCGTTGATCCCTGTCTAGGCACGCCGTATTTCGGTTTGCAGCAGTTGCGCTGGCCGCCAACGTTGATCGCCGACACGCCGGCGCAAGCTTTGTCTCGGCTGTTCGTATTGCCTGGCTCTCACTTCAGCGCGCCGGAGTTTAGTTGGAAGTTTGAGCTGGCACCGGGTGCGATTGGGTTTGTGCGCGGGCGTGGACTCGGTCCGCAGTACGAAGGCGACCTGTTTATGGGTGGTGCGAGACCGTTTTTGCAGGGTGGACACCTGTTTCACTTCAACCTGACGGGCAACCGGCGCCAGATCGGCGTTGACGATCCACGGCTGGAGGATCGCGTTGCCGACAACATCTGCAAGTTTGATTTGACGGAGAGCGAGAGTCTGTTGATTGGAAGAAACTTCGGTACGGTCACGGATCTGCTGACCGGGCCGAACGGAAACGTGTTTGTCGTTTCGATCGATAAGGGATCGGTGTTTGAGATCTTCCGCCGCCGGTAAGCGGCGGAAGGTCGTCTCTCAAGTTTTATTGAAACTGCGTTTTGCTGAGCAGCAGGCTCGTGTCTTTGCGTTTCAGCGCGGCTACGAGCCTGGTCCATTCCTGTCGTCCCTGGGCGAGCCGGTGGAAGTCGCTGGCTTTGTCCGTCTCCAGACCGGTCAACATCTCGCTCGCCTTACCGGCGCTGATAGCTCTTTCCGCTGCGGCCGAGAGCGCTTTGAACGCTGCGTCACGGGAACCCGACAACGATCCCTTAGCCGCTAACTTCGCGCGCTCGTAAGGGAAACGATAGTCGCGCGGGTACTTCCGTTCGATCTTCGCAAACGCTTCAAAGATCCTGGGCCGCTCATCGTTCGTCGCAGTCATGCGCCGTTCGCGCATTCGCGCGAGCAGTTCGTCTTCCGGACTAACTGAAAGCGCCGGTTCTGTTGCCGGTTCATTGGCGGCTTGTGTCTGTACCGCAGGCTGCGGCGTCGTTTCCGTAGCCGCTGGTTTGTTTTCAACGACTTGTTGTTGCTGCGGTGGCGCCACTGAAGCCATCTGCGAATTGTTCGAACGCGTCAATCCAAACAATCCTAAGGACACCAGCAAAAACGCGACGCCGCCGATGGCAATTAGTTTCAACACCGAGCCACGACTCGATGACGGATGATCCGGTTGCTTCACCGTGGTCCACGGCAACATCGACGAGTTAGAGGGAGGGATTTCGTGTTGCACCGTGAGTTCGTCATCGTCGAGCGCGATTGCTGAAGCCAGCAGCGATCCGCGCGGTGGATTATTGCTGCGCGAAGATCTCGATTCCGAAGTGAGCGCGTGTCCACACTTCCAGCAGAACGCATAACGGCTCTCAACGAGAGCGCCGCATTCGCTGCAAGGCGTCTCATTCCTCTGTTCCGCCGCGATGATCGCAGCGGGTTTTGTTTCCAGAGCCACCGGCGCTGGTCTTGTTTCTGCAACGAGCGGAGTCGGCCTCGGTTCCGGCATGATCGGCTTCGCGTCAGGCGCCTTAGACGCGACGACTTCCTCGCGTATCACTGCCGGCACGGGCTTCGTCTTCGGCTGGTCCACGACCACTTCGAGCAGGCCCGTTGTCTCGAGCTTCCAACCACCACTCGCAGTACGCGCGACCGTCGCCGGTCGAACGATGTGCACTTCACCTGCGTCGGGACTCGGACAGTGATAGTAGTCCTGGTAGTACTCGTAAAAATCGCGGCGCGCTGCGAAGCGCGGTGCGCGCGGCAATACGAACGCCTGATCGTTGTTGGTCACTAAGACGAACTCGCCGTCTTCGACCGGCACAAAAGATTCAGTTTCGTAATCAAACGTGACCTTCACCTTGTTTGCCGATCGCGTTCGTTTCAAATAGAGCGCGACTGACGAGGGGAACGCGGGCGCAACGTCAAGGCGCTCATCGCACGCGGGACAAGTGTTCAGCGCGGTGATGAACGCGGCATTGAGTTCGTCGCAAAAATGTTCGTGGAGATCCGCGCCCGCCGGACGCAGACAGCCGGGACACGAGGGTTGCGGTACGCCGTCGGCATTCAACGTGAAGTTCTTGGTTTGCAGCGGCGTGTTCGACTCGAAACTGATTACGTGGCAACGATCACATAAATAAAGGAGCGAGCTGCGTCTGGTGCAAACAGGACATCTCTCGAGGCCATCACGTTCGAAGTCGACTGGGCAGAAGTGCTCGCAGTTGCAGCAGTATTGCCAAAGGATCTCGGCCGGAACACGGCCTTCACCTTCGAAGTCGAGCGTGCCGAGGACGTGACCACGATTTTCACACTTGATTGGGCTTTGCCGAGGAGCGAAGAAACCTCGCTTGTGTTCTGTACAGAATACTCTCATTTTCGTGGCTCCCTTTAAAGATGAGTGACCATTAAGGTTGTACTTAGCTCGCAGCATGTGTTTGGGACAAGCAGGGGGAGAGATAATTTTTGGAGAGATGTCCGCATAGATTAATGCCACACGCAACAGATTACAAGCCGGGATTTTGCGGGCGGCGAAGCGCCGGGAGTTTTCGGCGACGGCTGGCCCGACGTATGGTAAGCTGTCGCGGTTTGCGCAGGAATAGAAGCCGCGGCAGGAGCATTGGTTGCAATGAGCGACAAGAAAAGTTGGGGCGAAACCGTGGCGGGCTGGTTTATCGAACGCGACGAGCCGGTTGCCTCGCCGGCGCCGGAGGTTCCGACTGACGACGCCTCGTTAGATGGCTCGGGCTACGGTTCTACGGCAAGCGGTTCCGTGAGCAGCGCCGCGGTCAGTGACAACTACACGGCGCCATCCCCGACTCAATCCGTGTTTCACAGCGCGCCGCCACCACCGGCCGGCGGCCAGATCGACTTTCCGGCTGTCTTCTCCGCGGCCGGTGTTGACGCCGACGAGCAGCAACGCGTCGCCCGCACTACCGACCTGTTAAAGAGCTTGCCTGCGGGGACTGACGCGGCCGTTAAAAAGCAGATCGTTGAAGCGTCTCTCAAAGCCTTCGGCGTGCCGATCGAAAAGATCATCGAAGCGACCGCGGAGGAGATCCAGGCGCTCGATGGTTACATCCGCAATTGCGCCGCGGACAATGAAAAACTCATTCAGGAATCCGACGCGCGTATCAAGCACTACGAAGAAGAGATCAAGACCATTCGCGCCGTGATGCAACAGAGTGTTGAAGAACAGCAGAACCTGATTAAGGTGTGCAACGACAAGAAGCTCGAAATTCAACAGGTGCTGGAGTTTTTCGGGCGTGAGAAAGTCGCGAGTGTTGTTCAGGCTTCTCCCAAGCTCCACGATCCTTCCGGCCCGGCTACGAATCCGGCCAGTTAGAGAAAGGAAATAATTCATGTGGAAACGGTTGGCTAACCTCTGGAAAGGTTTCCTATCGCTCTGGATTTCCGACATCGAAAAAGAGCATCCGGAGATTGCTTACGAAAACGCCATCAACTCGATGGTGGCGAAGTATTCCAAACTCAAGACTGCCACTGCCGGGATCATTCGGCGTCGTGAAGATCTCGATGCACGTTTTAAAAAGGCGAGTGCCGAGCTAGCCCAGACTGAGGCTGAACTCGATACGGCCGTTTCGACTAACCAGGACGATCTGGCGGTGATTCTGATCCAGAAGAAGAACCAACTGGCGGTGGACGTGGCGGAGTTGAAGACCGAGATGGAAACGGCGCGCAGCGATGCCGATTCGGCAAAGACTTCGCTGCTGGGCGTACAGTCGGAGATTCGCAAGTTGCAGAGCGAGCGTGATTCGATGCTGGCGAAGATGCAGTCGGCGCAGGCGCGTATCAAGGTGCAGGAACAGTTGGATGGATTGTCGGTCGATGCGGAAGTGAAGGCGCTCGACAACGTGCGGCAGCATATTAAGACGACGATTGCCGAGGCAAACCTGGGTAAGGAACTATCGGAATCGTCACTCGACTCGCGTCTAGCTGCGTTGCGCAACCAAACCGGTGAGGTTCAGGCCAAGCAACAACTCGCAGAGTTAAAAGCCAAGAAAGCCGCCCAACAAGCCGCAC
The DNA here is from genome assembly GCA_020199835.1 of Acidobacteriota bacterium. Classification (GTDB taxonomy): domain Bacteria; phylum Acidobacteriota; class Blastocatellia; order Pyrinomonadales; family Pyrinomonadaceae; genus PSRF01. Next base: position 82,100 of record JAIVJV010000002.1, read on the forward strand.
AGAACAAGACGATGTAAATCCGCGTTTCTATGTGTTCGCGAATCCGTTTTATCAGAGGTCCTTTGAACACGGATAAAGCGGATCACACAAACAGCGATGAGAGGTGACCAATGAGACTGACTCCCCTGGCAAAGGCTTTTATCGCTATTGTGGTCGTCGCCGTGATCGGCTTCGCCACGTGGCATTACAAAGGTGATGCAATCAAAGAATGGGCCGGCGGCGAACGTGAAGTTGGCGGTGACTCAAAGGCCGACTTCGACAAACTCAAGGGCGCACCCGACGACCCCGCTCGTAACGCCGGCTCAACGGGCGTCAGCGGCGTCTCACTCGGCTCCGGCCGCTTGAACCGCCCACTCGTAGTTGGCATCAACACCTGGGCTGGTCACGCTCCCGGCATCGTCTTCAACAACGGCATGGACCCAAACGGCGGCTCGAGTTACAAAAACAAATACGGTGTCGACGTGAAGTTTGTCCTCCTCGAAGATCCGGCCGCGAAACTCGCCGCGTTCCGCAGCGGCCAGGTCGACATCATGTGGAACACCGTCGACAACTGGGCTCGCGAAGCATCAATCCTCGCCGAAAACAACCAGAACGCGAAGTCGATCATCATGCAGGACTGGTCGCGCGGCGGCGACGGCATCGTCGCACTCTCAACGATTAAATCAGTCGAAGATCTAAAAGGACACAAGATCGCCTGCACCCAGTTCACGCCGTCACATTTCCTGCTGCTCTATCTCCTTTCGCAATCAGGGTTGACACCTGAAGAACGCGCGGGCGTCGAGAAGAACATCGTCTTCACGCAGGATGCACCGGCCGCGGCTGCAGCCTTCACCGCAAAACAAGTTGACGCCGCGGTCACGTGGGAACCGGATCTCTCCGCCGCGGTCACGGCGCGCGGCTCGGAAGCGCATGTACTCGTTTCCACGCAACACGCGACGCACATCATCGCCGATACGCTGTGCGCTCGTCAGGAGGTGATCGATCAAGCACCGGAAACTGTGCGCGATTTCGTTCGCGGCTGGCTCGACGGCATTGAGATGATCAAGAGCAACCCGAATCCTTCGTACGAAGTCGTCGCACGCGCGCTGAAGCTCGACACCGACACCGTCTCGGGCATGTTGTCAGGACTGAAGCTCACGCCCTACGCCGACAACGCACAGTTCTATGGTCTAACCGGCGCGAAGGCACATTACGATACCTTGTTCGATACAGCGTTTGTGATTTGGCGCAAGCGGGGACTCGTGAGGAAACCCGTCGATGCGAAGGGCTGGGCCGACCCACGTTTCCTGCAAGCCGTCGCTTCGTACTATCCGGGTCAGAGAGTTGAGGAAGCGCCCGTCGTCGCGAAAGCCCCATCGGAAAAAGACGTTCCGATCCTGCATCAGCAGATCCAGATTCAGTTCACGCCCGGTTCCGACGAGATCATGCCCGGCTCTTACCTCTTGCTCGACAAACTCGGCGAGACGATGACTTCCTTCGGCAGCACGGTGCTGCGCATCGAAGGAAACACCGACAGCACCGGATCCGCTTCCGGCAACGTGTCGCTCTCCGACCGTCGCGCGCAATCCGTGAAGAACTACATAGTGAAGAACTTCCCGAACATTCCGCCGACGCGGTTCCAGACTATCGGCCGCGGCGCCAGCAATCCGATCGCTGAGAACACGACCGAAGCAGGGCGACAACAAAACCGTCGCACCGATATCAAGGTGATACTGGCTACGAGCTGATACGGAAGTTCACAATGGCAGCGCGTCAGAACTCCCTCTTCGCCATTCGTGCGCCGCTCCCCAGGCGGACGGCGTTTCTGCTGGGCTTTGTCGCACCCGCGCTCGTACTCGGCGCGTGGTGCGTGTTGACTTACGGCGGGCTGGTCCAACCAGGTTTCCTGCCGACGCCGACCGAAGTCGTACGCGGCACGCTGCAACTATTCATTCAATACGATCTCGCAACGGCGATCTACATCTCCACGAGGCGCATCGCGATCGCGTTTTTCTTGGCGTCGGTGATCGCTTTGCCACTTGGTGTGTTGATGGGCGCGTTCGATCCCATCAACCGTTTCTTCGAGCCGATCATGGCGCCGCTGCGTTACATGCCGATCTCGGCGTTTATCCCGTTGCTGATTCTTTGGTTCGGCATTTACGAGAAGCAGAAGATCGCATTCCTGTTTCTCGGCGTGTTTGTTTACTTGCTGCCCGTCGTTGTTTCATCGATTCGACTCGTGCCCGAGGAGTTGGTCCAAACTGCGTTAACGCTCGGCGCTTCAAAGTTTCAGGTGATCCGAACCGTGCTCGTCCCGGCTGCGTTGCCCGAGATCTTCGACAGCTTCCGCGTAATGAACGCGATCGCATGGACGTACGTGATTCTCGCGGAAGCCGTCAATCCCGAATACGGACTCGGATACATGGTCGAACTCGCACGCACGCACCAGAAAGCATCGTGGTCATTCGCCGGACTGCTGGTAATCGGCGGCATCGGTCTGTTGACCGACTTTCTAATTCGTCTTCTTTCCAACCTGCTGTTTCGCTGGCGTGAAACCACGTAAATATCATGGCCGATAACGACGCTCCAGCAACGCTGCCACAAGCCGGTGAACCCGGCACCTTTGCCGTAGATGTCGGCCAGGCCACGTCAAAGCCGACGTATCGTGCGGACCAGAGTGGCGCGCCGCCGAAACTGCGCGTCAGCAATCTGAGCGTTACGTACATCGATCGCAAAGGCAATCGCACTGAAGCGGTGCGCGATGTTTCGTTCGATATTCTCGACAAGCCGGATTCCGGGGAAATCGTCGTCTTTCTTGGTCCATCAGGTTGCGGCAAGTCGACGATTTTGAAAGCGGTCGCAGGTTTGTTGCCGCCGACTAAAGGCGAGGTGCTGATTGATGGCGAACTCGTGACTGACGTCGGTCGCGATCGCGGCATGGTCTTTCAGGCTTACACGTCTTTCGGTTGGCTCACTGTCCGTGAAAACGTCGAGTACGGCCTGAAACTGAAAGGCATGCCCAAGTCCGAACGGCGCAAGATCTCTGATTCGATTCTGAAATCGGTGGGCCTCGCGGACTTCGCGGATCGTTATCCGAAAGATCTTTCCGGCGGCATGAAACAACGCGTCGCGATCGCGCGCACGCTCGTCAACAATCCGCGCGTAGTGTTGATGGACGAACCATTCGGCGCGCTCGATCCGCAGACGCGTTGGGGCATGCAGAGTCTGCTGCTCGAGGTCTCGCGCGCCGAGAACAACACGATTCTGTTCGTCACGCACGACGTTTCCGAGGCCGTCTATCTGGCTGATACGATCTACGTCCTGTCGCAGCGGCCCGCGCAGATTCTTCACCGCATCCACGTGCCCGCGTTTCCTGTTCGCGACATTGCGTTAAAATCGGCGCCGGAGTTTCGGGCCGTCGAAAAGCAGTTATTGGACTTGATCTACGCGCCCGCCAACTCGTAATGATTACGATCTCTTTATGGGGACAACCGGAAAGCAGGGTTTGACGAAGCCGCCGCGAGCGGCCGTGCGGAAGGATGGTGTGCCGGTTAACGTCACGCCGCTGGGCGACGACACCCTCGCTGCCACCCAGGCTTTCATCAAGCAAAAAGTTCACGAGAAACGTTCGTACGTCAAAGCCGCGTTTGCCAATCCGTACAATCTTTCGTTACTGGCCGGAGGACTCATCGCTTCCGCAGTCACACTTAATCCACTACTCGCAATCGTAACTGTGGGCCTGGAGGTACTGTGGGTGACGAACGCGCCCGGCTCGAAGAAGCTGCGCGAGTGGTTGTGGGATCCGCAGTTTGAAGCCGAAGAGCAGAAAAAGTTGCAGGAACTGCGTGCGGCGCAACTGCACAATCTCGGTGAGCAGGATCGGGAGCGCGTCGTCACGCTCATCGCACGGCAACAGGAGATCAATGCACTCGCCGCGCAGAATCCTTCGTTCACCGGCGAACTACTGCGTACTGAATTGACGAAAACCGATCGGCTCGTCGAAGCGTTCATCGAGATGGCGACAACGTGCAGTCGTTATGAGTCGTACCTCGATTCGATCAATCTGAGCGAACTCGAGCGCGAACGGCGCCGCTATGAAGCAATCGTTAACGATCAGGACATCCACGATTCGCGAAATGATATCGCGGCGAAGAACCTCGCCGTGATCATGAAGCGTTTCGACAAGATGAAAGAGATCAACCAGTACCTGATGCTCGCTCGCGGTCAACTGGATTTGATCGAAAACTCGTTTCAGTTGATTGCGGACCAGATCGTCACGATGCAGTCGCCGCAGGAGTTGACGGGGCAACTGGATGAGTTGCTCGACGGTGTTGAATCGATCAAGCAGACTGCGGCTGATACCGAACGCATGTTGAATCCGATGGGCTTGAAGGAATTTGATCTATGAGCGACACGCGCACGCTTCCCGCCTGGGCTGAAGACTTGCGGCGCCGCTACTTGCGCGGCGAAGCGTCGATGTTTGTGTTGCACGGAAACGTCTATGACGTCGTGCTTTGCAACAAGAAGATGATGGCGCTCACGGAATTTCTGACCGACGTTTTGTTGAAGGATTCCAAGGACACGATCGCCGTCTACAACGTTGCCACCGGGACGCGGTTTGCGAAACACGCGCAGGGCGCCGCGGGCGTCGAGGATTTGCTGTTGGCCACGGACAAGAGCCGGATCTTTGCGGCTTTTGAACGTTTGTTGATCGGTGCGACGAGGACCGCAGTGATCATGGAATACGCCGAAGCGATCGCTCCCGCGGGCGATCCGAACTTCCAGGGCGAATCCGATCGTGCAGCGATCGTCACCCTACATCGCTGGTCTGCGTTGCCGGAGATCGAACGCGGGGACAACGTCGTGCTGCTGATTTCTGAAAACCTGACCGAGCTCGCGCCAAAACTGATCTCGAATCCAAAGGTGGCGGTCGTTGAAGTGCCGATGCCGGATCACGCGACGCGGCGCGACGCCGCGATGCTGGCGGATACGCGTTTGACTGAAAAGGACGGCGAGCGTTATGCGAGCATCACGGCCGGTTTGAAAGCGATTCAGATCGCTTCGATCTTGACGCCGCAATCGTCGGCTGAAGAAGCGTTTGCCGATCGCGAGGCGTTTATCACGAGCTTGTTGGGCAGTGGGCCAGACGCCGCGGCGCGCGCACACAAACTTGCGGCGCTCACGAGCAACATGAATCGCGATGAGATCAAAGAACTCGTCGCGCCCGCCGCGCCTGTGCCGGCGGCGGATGCGAGTTTGCCGAGTCCGATCGAACGCGCGCGCAAAGAGACGGATCGACTGATCGCCAAACGCAAACGTGAAATTATCGAACGCGAGTGTTTCGGCCTCGTGGAGTTTGTCGAACCGTCGCACGGGTTTGAAGTCGTCGGCGGCATGGACGAAGTTAAGAAGGATTTGATGGTGATCGCTGAGAGTATCCGTGAAGGACGGACCAGCCGTGTGCCGATGGGAATCTTGTTTACTGGTCCAATGGGCACTGGCAAGACTTTCGTCGCCGAAGCATTCGCGAAAGAATGTGGACTCACGACGATCAAGTTGAAGAACTTTCGCTCGAAGTGGGTGGGCGCGACAGAAGGGAATCTGGAAAAGATTCTCAACGTAATACGCGCCATCGGGCAGGTGGTCGTGATCATCGACGAAGGCGATCGAGCGTTTGGCAACACTGATGGAGAAGGTGATGGCGGCACATCGTCGCGCGTGATCGCGCGTATCAAGGAATTTATGTCTGACACGTCGAACCGCGGGCGGATCCTGTTTCTGGTGATGACGAACCGGCCTGACAAGCTCGACGTGGATCTCAAACGGGCAGGACGTTTGGATCGCAAGATTCCTTTTCTTTACGTGCAGACGCCGGAAGAGGTTGAGCTAGTCGCGCGCGCCCTGTTGCGCAAGAACAAGATCAAAACGGACGTCGATCTCGCCACGATTCGTGAAGGCTTTTCGACCAAGCTTGTGGGTTATTCGAATGCGGATATCGAAGCGGTGATATTGCTGGCGAATGAAGATGCCGCGCGCGAGTCCGGTGGTGATGCGGCCGTGTCGGCAAGTCATTTCCAACGCGCGGCGCTCGATTACTTTCCGAGCCGCGACGTCGAGTTGTTGGAATACATGGAGTTGTTAGCCGTCTTTGAATCCTCGAGCCGACGCCTTCTGCCCGCGAAGTACGCCTCCCTCACACCAGAAGAACTAGACACGCGCCTGCGCCACCTCCGCGCAATCGTCGGCACCCGCCGATAGCTTTGTTTTTCATGAAGGGACAGTTGAAGGAAGAGTAGCAACCGCCTCACTTGCGAGTGCCACGGGTGCGGCGGCCACGGTAGCGGATCTTGCCGGGAAGTCTCGCAGGCAAATCCAAATGGTCATCAACAATATCTTCGAGGTGAACGCCGGCGACGTGCGCATACGCGAGCAGCGTTAGCAGGGTAGGTTCGCGTTCATCGTTCTCGTATTGTGAGATGCGGCCGTAGTGCATGCTTCCATCGAGACCGAGACGCACCAGCATCTGGGTTTGCGACAATTCGAGCGCCTCACGAATCTCGCGCAATTTACTGGCTAAACGAAGTGGACGCGGACGCGGGTTGCCCATCAGGATTTTCCTCCTGTCGGACATCCCCGAAAATTCTGCTTGCACACATTCCCTGTTGGGAGTAGTATGCGTTCGCTTTCGATTTTCGCCGTTGCTATGAACCACTCATGCAGGACGGCGATGCTCATCACTCGTTATTGTGGGAGCTTGAGCTGCGCATTCGGCGGCTTGATTGTCAAAGACGAGTGCCATCGTAAAGCGTATCGGGCAAATCGTAAATAGAAATTTGTCTTTGAGCACCTGGTGCGGGGCCAGGTGGAGTCCGCAGAGGCGTTGACCCCTGCTTCTGCGGACTCGGGGGCAAAGGGCCATGAAAGCCGAGGACCTGATCGAACGCAACCCGGAAAAAATGGGCGGAGTGGCCGTATTTAGCGGCACGCGTGTGCCGGTCGAGTTTCTCTTTCAGTTTCTGGAAGACGATCAAACGCTGGAGACGTTTTTGGACCAGTTTCCCACCGTCAGCCGTGCGCAGGCCCAGGGCGTACTTGGCGCCTCGCGCGATCTTCTCCTTCGTTCGTGAGCCCCGGTTCGTAATCGCCGCGTTCTGTGGTAGCTTGCGTCCCATGCAAGCACCCAGTTACGCAGACGTCGTCGCCGCGCGACAATTCATTTCACCCTATCTGCCGAAAACGCCACTCGTTCGAAATCGCAAGCTCTCCGAAGCACTCGGTTGTGACTACTACCTCAAACTGGAAAACCTGCAACCTATCGGCGCTTTCAAAGTGCGCGGCGGCGTAAACCTCGTGGGCCGCGAGCGAGAAGAGGGCCGTGACCAGACGATCGTCAGTGCTTCAACCGGCAATCACGGGCAATCGATCGCTTACGCCGGACGGCTCTTCAACACGCGCGTGATCATCTACGCGCCGGCCGAAAACGTAAACCCGGCGAAACTGCAGGCAATGCGCGATCTCGGCGCTGAAGTTCGTCTGCACGGCCGTGACTTCGATGAAGCGCGTTTAGAGACTGAGCGCGTCGCGGCGGCGGAAGGCTTTCGTTACGTTCACTCCGCCGATGAGCCGAAACTGATTGCCGGCGTCGCGACGATCTCGCTGGAAATCTTTGAAGATCTGCCCGACGTGGAGGTAATCATCGCGCCCGCGGGTGGGGGAAGTTGCGCGTCCGGCAATTGCATCGTTGCGCACGAATTGAATCCCAATGTGAGAGTCATCGCGGTTCAGTCTGAGGCGGCGCCTGCGATGTGGCACGCGTGGCGCAACCGCAATCTCGATCCTTATCCAACCATGAAAACCGAGCACGAAGGCCTCGCGACGCGCGTTCCATTTGCCCTCCCTAACAGTGTCCTATGGGAGCTACTTTCCGACTTCGTTCTTGTTAGTGACGAACAGATCAACGACGCGATTCGCGTGCTTGCGCGTGACGCGAAGCAACTCGTCGAAGGCGCTGGCGCTGCTTCGCTTGCAGGCGCGATCAAGCTGCGCGATGAGTTAAAGGGCAGGAAAGTGGTCGGCGTGGTCTCTGGTGGCAACCTGCCGCTGGACCGTTTCGCCGGTCTACTAGCGTAGCTCGTTTATTGACTTGCGGGCCCAATCAGCGTAAAAAGTAGCCCTCGCTTTGTACGTAACACGCAGGGACAACCGCCGCCCACCTGCGGCGCCGCCTCTGTTAGCTGGTTCAACCGCAACTTCGAAACAAGGAGAATTGAGATGGTCAGACTCCGTCACGGGTTAGTAGCGTTTGCGATCCTCGCATTTCTAATCAGCGGCACTCTTCTGGCGCCGAGCTTCGCCGACGGCGGAGCAAATCATCGGGTCCGCAACCAGCACTTTGGCGTGTCTGGCGGAAACGTCCTCGACGCGAGCAGGGCCTTCTGTTGCAGCGGCACCCTCGGTGCACTCCTGACCGACGGCACCAACCAATACATTCTCAGCAACAACCACGTACTTGGACGTAGCGATCAAGCCGTGGCCGGTGAAGACGTTTCGCAGCCGGGCTTAATCGACAGTGGCTGCCGCGTCGCGACTGTCGTGGGAGATTTCACGACCGCTGCGCCGTTTGGCGCGACCTCGACGAATGTTGACGCCGCGATAGCGCAACTTCGTCCGGGCACGATGGACAGCACCGGTTTCATCGAAGACATCGGCGTTCCGAGTTCTGCAGTGGTACTGCCGTCGGTTGGTCTATCGGTGGCCAAGAGCGGCCGTACGACCGGCTTCACAACGGGCACGATAAGCGCTATCAACGCGAGCGTCACCGTCCAGTATCAGAGAGGTTGTGGCGGCGGCAAGAAGTTTAACGTCTCCTTTTCCAATCAAGTTGTGATCAACAGCAGCACTTTCAGCGCTGGTGGAGATTCGGGATCGTTGATCGTGTCAAACTCGGGAAAGAATCCGGTGGCCTTGTTGTTCGCGGGCAGCAGCACGACTACGATCGGCAATCCCGCCACTCTGGTGTTGCAGCGGTTGAGTCTGATGCTGGGGCGCTCGCTGAGCTTCGTGGGCAGCGGTGGCGGTGGTAGTAGTCCAACCACTCAGACTGGTAAGAAGAACGAACTCGAACCTTTCATGAGAGGACATAGAGGCGTGATCCCGCAACTTCCCGAACAGGCTGCCGATCGTGCGTCGGGAGTTTTGGAACTGCATCGTGCGAACCTGATGGCGACTCCGGGCGTCATTGGCGCGGGTGTTGGCGCGACGTCTGAAAACGACATCGAGCCGGCGATCGTGGTCTATGTTGATCGCACTGCTCCTGGTCGTCCGCAGTTCGCGCCGGCGTTGGATGGTGTGGCGGTGCGAGTGGTGTACACCGATCCGTTTGTAGCCTTCTAGTTTTTTGGTTATTGTCGGTGGGTTCCGGAAACGGCGCATGTTATGCAGCTACCTGTGAACCCACCGCTTTTGCCGATGCTGGCGAAGCGCGTCGCGGAATTGCCGCGGGGCGGTGAATGGATCTTCGAGCCCAAGTGGGATGGGTTTCGCGCGCTGATCTTTCGTGATGGCGATGAAGTTTTGATCCAAAGCCGCGACGAGAAACCGCTCAATCGTTACTTTCCGGAACTCCTCCAACCTCTCCAAAAACAACTTCCCAAACGTTGTGTACTCGACGGCGAAGTCGTCGTCGCTAAAGACGGGGCCCTCGATTTCGATTCGCTGCAACTGCGTATTCATCCCGCGGAGTCGCGTATCAAGCTCCTCTCGCAGGAGATTCCCGCGTCGATAGTGTTCTTCGATCTACTCGCCGAAGGTAGTCGAGATCTTCGGGACCAGCCGTTTGAGAAACGGCGAAAAAAGTTGGAGACGATCCTTGCTGACGTTGGACCACCCTTGCACATAACTCCGGCGACGAGTGATTTCGCGACTGCGTCTGATTGGTTTCAACGTTTTGAAGGCGCGGGACTGGATGGGGTGGTGGCGAAGCCGCTTGCGGGAACGTACGAGTCGAACAAGCGCGTGATGTTCAAGGTAAAGCACGAGCGCGACTGTGATTGCGTTGTGGCGGGTTTTCGTTGGCACAAGAAGGGGGAGAAGACGCGGCTTGGTTCGTTATTGTTGGGTTTGTTTGACGATGCCGGAGTGCTGCATCACGTTGGTGTGTGTGCGAGTTTTACGGATGAGAAGCGGATTGAGTTGATCGAGTTTCTCGCGCCGTATCGGAAGAACGCGTTAGTGGACCATCCGTGGAGGGCATGGCACGAAGGTGAGATGCAGGGCGGGCGGCGGATTCCCGGCGCGCAGAGTCGCTGGAGTGCGGGGAAGGATTTGTCGTGGGAACCGTTGCGTCCTGAGTTGGTGGTCCAGGTAGCGTATGAACACATGCAGGGCGATCGTTTTCGTCACACGACGCAATTCCGCCGCTGGCGCTCGGACAAGAAACCCACCGACTGCACCTACGCCCAACTCGAAGTCGTCCCACCCTACGAGATCAAACAAATCTTCGGCCGCTAGCCTCCGCGCTTCAGGATTTCGCTGAGGTGGCCTCCGTTTGAGCTGATGATTCGCGTGCTTGAGCTGAAGCTTAGACCTGCGTTGAGCTGACGCTTGAACCCGCTGTTCAGCTAATGGGTGGCCGGGCAGAGCCCCGCCTTGTATCTCACATCCGTGGGCAGAGCCCCGCGTTCATCCGCGGGCAGAGCCCCACCTCGCATCCGCGGCAGAACCGTAAGATGCAAGCGTGCGTTCGTAAGGAAAGGGCGGCAGGCGCACCAAGAACGTTGCGGCTTCGCGCTGAAGGAATCGAGCAGCGTGCGTATCGTCGCGCTTCGGCGCTGAGGAACTGAGCAGCGTGCTTTGTCGCCGCGGCTTCGGCGCTAAAGGATCAGCGGCGTGCTTTGTCGTAGCGCTTTCGTGGGCCAAGATCCAGTAGCGCGTTAGCTAGCTACGAACACCTTTGGACGCGCGCCACTCGCGGGTGGGATCGTCGTCAGGGTCGGGTGTTTCCTGGGCGGGGCGCAGGGCTTCAGGGACGTTGCGCAGGTTGACCCGGATGCGGGTCCAGGTCGATGAGCGGCCGCGCATTGAATCCACTAATACATCGTCCACCGCGAGAAACTTCGCGACTTTGCGATGCCTGCGTTTCCAGCGTTCCAGTCCCGCGAGCGCTGCGTCCTTGTTCGGCGAGTTGGCAATCACGAGTAGCGGCATTTGGACGCGTGCAGGTTTCTTTGCGGCTGCGGAACGCGTCTTCGCGGCTGCGGAGCGTGTGCTCTTCTCAGCGCGGGGCGTCTTCTCAGCGGAGGGCGTCTTCGCGTCCGCGGCATCGGACGTCTCGGCAGAGCGCGTCTTCGTGTCGGCGGCGTCGGATCCCTCGGCCGAGGGCGTCTTCGTGTCCGCGGCGGCCGACCCCTCGGCAGAGCCCGACTTTTCTCCGGCAGCAGACTTCTTCGCCGCCGAACGCGCCCGCGACGGCGCTACACGTGGCGCCTCGCCGGACATCTTCTTGAAATGCGGTGGCCATGGAGCGTCACCGAGCCCTTCCTTCTCGTCACGCGCCGCGAGCTCCAGCAACTTCTCCAACGAACCCGCATGCTGGTCCATCTCCGCATGCGCATCGCCCAGCTCCGCAAAACGCTGCGGCACACTCACGATTGTAAAATCCGCCGGATCGCACGCCTCAACCTCTTCCCAACGCAACGGCATCGACACACGCGCATCGGGCAACGGCCGCACCGAATACGCCGAACACGTCGTCCGGTCTTTCGCGTTCTGGTTGTAGTCGAGAAACACGCCGTGGCGCTCTTCTTTCCACCACTTCGACGTCGCCAGCTTCGGAACCCTTCGCTCAATTTCACGCGACAACGCTACCGCCGCACGCCGCACTTCGCTAAACGTCCAGTGCTGTTGAATACGCACGTTAACGTGCATCCCGCGCGAACCACTCGTCTTGGGCCAACCACGCAACCCCAACTCACCCAACAGCGCATTTACTTCCAAGGCCACCACACGCACGTCTTCCCAACTCACGCCCGGATTCGGATCGAGATCCACGCGCAACTCATCCGGATGGTCCAGGTCGTTCGCGCGGATCGCATGCGGATGTAACTCAATGCAACCAAGGTTCACCACCCACGCCAAGCCCGCGGCATCATCGACAACGATCTCTTCCGCAACCCGCCCCGACGGAAACGACAGCGTCACGGTTCGCAACCACTCCGGCCGGTTGTCCGGTGCACGCTTCTGATAAAACGCATCACCGTCAGCGCCATTTACGTATCGCTTGAGCACGATCGGCCGATCGCGAATTCCGGCGATCGCGCCGGGCGCAACCGAGAGGTAGTAGCGCACGAGCTCGAGTTTTGTGACTTTGGTCTGTTTGGAAAAGTAAAGCTTGTCGGGATTCGTAACGCGAACTTCGCGCCCGTCGAGCGAAAGGACCTCTGCTGTGTCTTTCTTTGCCACGGAATTCGCGAATTATAGAGGCTTCGTCAGGTTGATGAAATGGCACGGCTGCTTCGTCGGCACATCCGCGGGAAAAGGCGTCGTGCCGTTCTCGACATATCCGCGACGCTCGTAAAACACCGGCAGTTCCGTGCGCAGGTTGACAATGTAAATATCCATGAACCGCGCGCCTCGCTCGCGGCAATACTCTTCAGCGGCCTCCATCAGCCGCGATCCGAGCCCGCCCTGTTGACGCGCCGGATCGACAGACAACAATCCCAGATAAGCACGTTCACCACGCGGCTCAACGTAAACACAACCGTCGATGGCGTCATCACTCTCCGCAATCAGAAACGCGCCCGAAGCACGATGCCGCTGGACTTCCTCGAGCGTGATCCGATTCCCGTCTACGAAGAATTCTTCGGCGATCTTGAAGGCCGCGTTAATAACCTCGGTAATCTTCTCGTCGTCGGCCGAATCGGCGATGCGGATTTTAGTCATCTGTGGCCCACTGCAAGTGATAGAATGCGCGCCGCAATTCTGGAGTAGTTCTCAAACTCAGATCAAGTGAAGGACTCATGACGCAAGCACCCGAAGCTCGCTCCGGACTCGATCCGTGGCGCACTGCGGAACTTCCGCCCGCGCCGCGGCCCAAGGGACTCGGCTGGTTCAGCGCCCTTGGTCCGGGCGTGATCGCACTCGGCGTTTCGATCGGCAGCGGCGAGTTCCTGCTTGGTCCAGCGGCATTTGTGAAGTACGGACTCGCGTTACTCTGGATCGTCGGCGTTGCCGCGTTTCTGCAAACGCTGCTGAACGTTGAACTGATGCGCTACACGATGGCCACGGGCGAGCCAATCTTCACCGGCTTCATGCGCACGCGCCCGCACTCAACCTTCTGGGCGTGGTTCTACTCGATACTGTACTTCCTGCAAATGGGTTGGCCCGGCTGGGCCGGCGCCGCCGCGGGCGCGGTCTTCTTTCTGTTTGCAAAACGCCTGCCGGTCGCAGCCGAAGCGGGAACGGTCTATGCGATCGGCGCCGGCCTATTCGTCTTGTGCGCACTGATCCTCACGTTCGGCCGTCGCATCGAGCGGACACTCGAATATCTCAACTGGATCATGGTCACGGCGATTATCGGCGGACTCGGTGCGCTTGCACTACTCTTCGTTCCATGGTCCACCTGGCTCGCAGCGGTCGTGGGCTTCGCCGGTTTCGACGTGCGGAGTGGTTCGTTTCAATTCGTCCCGGCCGGCGCCGATTTCTTTTTACTCGGCGCGTTCGCGGCTTACGCGGGCGGCGGTGGAGTTGCCAATCTCACGTTGAGCAACTGGGCGCGCGACAAAGGTTACGGCATGAGCAGCACGGTCGGATTCATTCCCGCGGCAGTGGGTGGAAAGAAAGTCGCGTTGGCCCACTCGGGTAACACGTTTCAACCAAACGAAAATGCACTCGAGCGCTGGCGTGGCTGGTGGCGGATCGTGAAGGTGGACCAGTGGGGCGTTTACTTCACCGGCGCGATTCTCGGCATGGCGTTGCCGGCGTTGCTCTATGTGACCTTCATTCCCGCGGGCAGCGATATTCGGGGACTCGGAATCGCCGCGGCGTTGGCCGAGGCAGTGGCAAGTCAGAAAGGCGCAATCTTCGGCGGCGTCATCGCCGTGCTCGGCGTATGGATTCTCTTTAAGACGCAGCTCGATATTCTCGAAGGCATGACGCGCGGGATCACGGACATTCTCTGGGCGGGCAGCAAGCGCATCCGAGCGTGGCGTGGCGGCGACGTGCGCGTCGTATATTACACCGTGCTCGCAGTGATCACCGCGTGGGGCATCATCGCGTTGCGGCTTACACAACCGATCATCCTGCTGACACTGAGCGCAAACATGGCGGGCATCGTTTTCATCATCAGCTCGCTGCACTTGCTCTACGTCAACACGCATCTGTTGCCCGTTGAGTTGCGGCCGCCGCTGTGGCGCCGCCTCGCACTCGTGGCGTTGTCGTTGTTCTACGGACTATTCCTGATTTTGTGGTTATGGAGCATAATAGCGCGCGGTTAGGCAGGTGGTTATGAGATTAGCACTGGCATTTCTCCTGGTTTTTTCTTCTGCTTCGGCAATCATCAACGGTCAAACACGCACCAAAGCGCAAGCGGTTCGCTACGAGTGTCCGATGCATCCGGACGTAGTTTCGACGAAGCCGGGAAAGAAGTGCCCCAAGTGCGGCATGAAGCTGGTAAAGAAGAAACCCCCGGCGCCGCCCGCTGCTGTGACTGATAACGTGAGGGGCGGTGAGGATGGGTCGTTCTCTTCAATGAACATTCCCGACGAGCAGGTAGTCGATCAAAACGGCAAAGAACTAAGATTCTATTCCGACCTCATCAAAAACAAGACCGTCGCGATCAACTTCATCTTCACTACCTGCACCGCGATCTGTCCTTCGCTTGCCGCGACGTTCCGTCGCGTACAACAGGACGCGGCCACGCGCGGCGTTGAAGTGCAACTGATCTCGGTGAGCGTGGACCCCACTACCGATACGCCCGAACGGTTGCGCGATTTTGCGACGAAGTTTAAGGCCGGACCAAACTGGACTTTCGTCACCGGCGACAAAGCCCGAATCGACGCCGTGTTGGAGGCGCTCGGTGCGGCAGTCTCTAACAAAAACAATCACACACCGATGATCCTCGTCGGCAACGAAGCAAGTGATTACTGGACACGCGCGTACGGCCTTACTTCCCCCGTCAAAATCGTTGACGTGCTCGCTGACGCCGCGAAACGCAAGTGAGTTTTTCAAGCGGCGCGCGCGGGTTATTCGAAGATCACTTCATGTAGTGTGCGACTACCGATCCGAGCGTTCTTGTCTCTTTGGGCGGGGAGTAAGGAAGTCAAGGACGGGCGTACGTACCGCGAGACGGGCACCTGACCGATCTACTCTCGCACGTCAAACTCGGTCAAAGAACTCACCGATCAAAAAGCACAGTTTTACAATTTGAGAACGAGTGCAGATAGATTTCCGTGCCGTTTGTGCCTTTTCGTTGCTCGTCGTATAGTGGGACCAAAAAGGATCTCGGATTTTCATGGGAGACGCTTCAATGGACACGACATTTTCGGTGTTGCCGCCGGCGCCCGACTACAACCCGGTCAAACAGGCCGTTGCCCGGGCGGAAGAGTTGGGCGAAAAGACGATTGCGGCAACGCTGGGGTACTTTTCGACCATGCCTTCATCGACGGACATCATCGCTAATCCCGTCCTTTATCACACCCCGGTCGATTGCAACGGCACGAATATTACGCTCGACATTAGATCATTCACGATTCGCGGCATCATTCCTGAACACGACATTTTGCGCGGCAAAGCAGGTCCCATTGACGTGATCTTCACCGGTCTTTTCAGCGAGCCCGAAGGAGCCGCCGCCGGTAAAGAGACATTGGCGACGTTTCTCGATCAGCAGTTTTTTGAAAACACTAGTGACGAACGAGTCGAGCAGATCGGAGAGTTTGTAAAGAAGTTTCCTGGGTTGGGTCCGGAAGTCGCGATGCAACACTTCGCGATTCTGCGTAAGGCGACGGAGGGGCGGCCGGAAAACAGCGGCATACATGATGAGCGGGATGCGGGTGAGTTGTTGACCGAAATGATCGCGTGTCACATGGATAACGTGGCTGTTGGCGGGATCTCGGCGTACCTGAACTATTTGATGGTGGCAAAGCCCGAGTCGAGCGAGAGTGACCTCGCGGCGGCAGCGAAGGAGTTCATCGCGCAGGAAGTGTCGCAAGGGCGAAATGCGTTTCAGGTTTCTTACAGTTTGATTCTTGGTCATCACGCGAACGATCACGAGAGTTTGATTCTCGAACGCATGGGGACGATCCAGATTCATCACGGGTCGGCGGGATCGAACATGGTTGCGCGTTACATGGCGACGCTGCACACGTTGTCAGTGTCTGACTTTTTTACTGCATCGCAAATGGCGCTCGATGGCGCGCGTCACTTTGGCGCGATTCACGACATGTCTGACTTTGTTCAGGAACTTGAAGGTTTGACTGTTGAGGAGCGTGCGGCGCGAATTCGTGAAAAAGTCTTGAGCGGTGGTTTGCCGACATTCGGGCATCCGGAGATCTCGGCGGCGGGTCGCGGTAATCAGGTGCAACAGGATCCGCGTCCGGCGATCTACATCGCGCCGGTGTTTGATGCGATCGATGCGGGCGAGTTGACGCTAACGCCGGCGCAACAGGATCGGCTCGCGATTGCGCGTCTTATTTATATGACGGCGTTTGTTCAGGGTGTGTTGAAGCCGCAAAGAGAGGACGAGCCGCCTTTGCGACTGACGGCGAACACGGATTTTGGTGCGTGGTGCGTGCAGGAAGCCTTGGGAATTGAAGAAGCGGATCGAACGTTGTTGACGTACATCTTCCGTGGGTTTGGGTGGATGATGGACGCGCGCGAGCAATTGCAACAGAAGATGATCCGGCCAGTGATCGCGCCGAATCCGAAGATCGTGCCGAAGGAGAGTGACGACAACACGATTCCGGATCTCGTGTCGCGCGTTCACGCACGCCTCAGCTCGGACAATCCGTTCAGTTCACAGCGGAGCGGTAGCCAACGCTGAAAAACGTTGGCGTTTACATGCCGATCGATTTGAGATGGTAGCGGTCTTTGTCGTAATAACGATCGACGTCTACGACGTTGATCGTGCCGAGTACGGTGGAGATGTCCACCAGCGACAACTCGCACGCGGGCGCGACGCCGCGCGCTGAAACCATCTTGCCAAACTCATTCGCCGCCACCGCTTCCGCGGCGCGCGCGCCAAACAACATTCCCATGATCCGGTCGATCGGACTCGGTGGTCCACCGCGTTGCGGATGGCCCAGGATCACCGCACGCGCTTCGTAAGGCGTCTCGGCCGCGATTCTCCGCGCGAGCACTTCACCGATCCCCCCAAGCCGCACGTGACCAAATGCATCGTGACGATCGTCGATCGTCACCATCTCGCCATCTTCCGCGCGCGCTCCTTCCGCCACGACAATCACCGAATAACGCGGCCGTAGCGAAGGCCCACGACTCAGATCCGAATCACCCAAACGACTCCTGAGCAAATGAAACACGCGCTCGTAACGAAACGGATGCTCCGGTATCAAAATCAGATGCGCTTGCCCCGCGACTCCCGACCACAACGCCAGATGCCCCGCGTGCCTACCCATCACTTCAACAATCTGTACCCAACCGTGCGAACCCGCAGGCGTACGCGAACGCTCGATCACTTCCGAAACGTTGCGTAACGCAGTGTCAAACCCGAGTGTGTAATCAGTGCCCGCGAGATCTTTATCGATCGTCTTCGGCACGCCGACGATGCGAATCCCGCGTTGGGCCAACTTCGCTCCCACACCCATCGTGTCTTCACCGCCGCAAACAACGAGCGCCTCGAGTTTCAACCGTTCGATATTGTCAACGACTTCTTGCGAACGATCGTGCACCTCGCCTTGTGCGCCCACTTGCTTGAACGGATTTGTGCGCGACGAGCCGAGGTTCGTGCCGCCGTCGCGGTCCCAACGCCGCACCATCTCGCGGTCAAGTGGCAACACTTCCGGCACGGGATTGACCAAACTGCGCCAACCATCGAGAAGACCGATAACCTGAAGTCCGAGTTCCGAGCCGCGATAGACCAGACCTTTGATTGCGGGATTCAAACCGGGAGCGTCGCCGCCTCCCGTCAACATGCCAATACGCATGCGTTCAAATTATCAGGGTGCTTGTCGTTCTTCAACCGGCGAGTTATTGTGTGCGCCATGAAGCGACAACAAACCCCGCTGATCATTGCTTTAGCGTTGCTCGTTGCGGCCGCGTTCTCATTGCCGGTGTCGGCCCAGGATCGCGCCGCTCTTTTAGCCGGCGCCGAACTGACGCGCATCGTTCCTTCCGGATTTTATTTCCAGGGCCAGAGTGCGCCGACGCAAATGCGCAACTCAGCCGCGGCGCGTTTCGGCACGAACCGCTTCGTGATCGTGGGCATGGTTGATACCTCCGGTTACTCCGCGGAGATTCGCGCGCGTTACGAAGGCTTCTTCATCACCGACTCAGCGATTACGATCGGCGGTGAAGCTCTTTCACCCGGCGCTTACGGTTTTGGTTTCAGCAAGGAGGGCAAGCTGAACATTCTTGATCTTGCGGGCAACGAGGTGCTCTCGGTTGCTGTGACTAACGACAAGGATTTGCGCCGCCCGCGTCCGTTGTCGATGACGATGAGCGGAACAGACGTGCGGCTGTATCGCGGACGCGATTACGTCGTGATCGCAGCGAAGTAAGTCCGTTGAAAAGCTTTTCTCAGCAGTTGCGGTTTCCGTTTGTTATCGTCGCGCTATTGATCTCGTTTTCATTACTCGCGGCCCAAACACCACCCAAAAAACCAGAAGCACAAAAACCAATGGGCGGCGCGTCAACCGGCGCGCCCGCAACCTACACCTCCCGCCGCACCACCGGCATCACCGATCCAAACGCACCGACCGTTTTTGAAGACGTCACAGATAAAACCAGCCTCGCGAACTTTCGCCATCGCTCAGGTACCAAAACCAAAGACTACATCTTCGAAACACCTTCCGGCGGCGCCGCGATCTTCGACTACGACGGTGACGGCCGTCCCGATATCTACCTGCTCAACGGCTCGACAATCGCGGCGATGCAGGGCAAAGAAAAACCACCGCGCGCGGCACTCTATCGCAACCTCGGCAATTGGAAATTCGAAGACGTGACGGACAAAGCCGGCGTCGCCAACGAGCGTTGGGGCTTCGGCGTGGCGGTCGGCGACTACGACAACGATGGCGATCCAGACATGTACGTCGGCAACTTCGGCGTCTCGCGTCTTTACCAAAACAACGGTAACGGCACATTCACCGACGTCGCCGAGAAACTGAACGTCGCGCGGCGCGGCTGGAGCACAGGCGCGACCTGGGGCGATTACGATGGCGACGGACGCCTCGATTTGTTCGTTCCGGGCTACGTGCAAATCGATCTGAACAATTTACCGCCGAGTCCAAGCGAAGCAGGGAAAGGCGGCGTTAACCAGAACTTCTGCCAGTTTCGCGGCGTCCCCGTGATGTGTGGACCACGTGGTCTAACCGGCGAAGGCGACACGCTCTATCACCAAAAACCAGACGGCACGTTTGAAGACGTGAGTGTCAAAGCCGGCGTGAACGATCCGGAAAGGTACTACGGATTCTCCGCCGCGTTTGTGCGTATCGACGATGATAAGCTGCTCGATTTAATCGTCGTGAACGATTCGACACCCAACCAGCTTTACATCAACAAAGGCAACGGAAAGTTTGAAGAGATCGGCTACCCGTCAGGCGTCGCACTCAACGAGAACGGACGCGAGCAGGCCGGCATGGGACTCGCCATCGGCGACTACGACAACGATGGCCGCGTAGATTTTCACGTCACCAACTTCTCCGACGATTCAAACACGCTCTATCACAATGATGGCGACACAAACTTCACGGACGTGACGTTTCAGGCCGGCCTTGGCGAAGTGACGATTCCGTTTCTCGGTTGGGGCACGGGTTTTCTGGATTACGACAACGACGGCTGGCTCGATCTGTTCGTCGTCAACGGGCACGTGTATCCGGTCGTTGATGCGCATCAGTGGGGCACGAGTTACGCGCAACAGTCGCTGCTGTTTCGTAATGTGAAAGGCAAGTTTGAACGTGTCGGCGCGCCGCCGAACAGCGCGCTAGCGAATGCCTGGCCCGGTCGTGGTCTCGCTGTCGGCGATCTCGATGGTGACGGCCGTCTGGATCTGGTGATCAATAATCTCGACGCAAAACCCACGCTCTTGCGCAACGTTGCGACGTCGACAGGCCATTGGCTTCGCCTGAGATTGATCGCGAAAGCACCGTTGGATGCGATCGGCAGCGTGGCTCTTGTTACCACGGGAGCGATTCGGCAGCGTCAGGACGTCTTCAGCGGCGCCATCTATTGTTCGCAAAATGACATGACGCTGCACTTTGGTCTCGGCGCGGCGACGAAGGTCGATAAACTCGAAATTCATTGGCCCGACGGCAGTTCGGAAATCGTTGCAGTTCCCGCCATCGACAGGACAATCACCGTCACCCAAGGCAAAGGCGCGAAACAATAATTCGGAATCCGCATCCCCGTGTGGTAACTTCTCACGTTTCCATGCGACGACTCGATCTGAGAAAAGCACAGGCCGCACGCCTCAACACGATCCGCGACATCAATCGCCAGATCGTGTTGAACTACGTGCGCGAGCGCGAACCCATCTCGCGTGCGGAGATCGCGCGCGAGACTGATCTGCAACGTTCGACGATTTCAGCGATTGTCGAAGACCTCACGCGCGAAGGGTTGATCGAAGAAGTCGGAGAAGGTGAGTCGACGGGTGGTCGTCGTCCGACGTTGCTGAAGTTGCGCGCCGCTGGACCAATCGCGGTGGGTGTTTCCATCACCCCGACGTTCACAACCCTCGCCACGAGCGATCTCGCCGGCCGCGTGATCGATCAGCGGGAGTTTCCCACCGACCCTGATAAAACTCTGAGCCAGGTGATTGAGACGGTGCGCGAGTTCAACCTGCGCTACCAGGGATCGATCGAGGGCGTTGGTGTCAGTCTTCCGGGTCTCGTCGATCCATCGACAGGAAACGCGCTCTACATTCCTTACTTTCTCTGGCGTGATCTGCCGGTGTCGCAATTGATCTCCACTGCGGTTGGACTGCCGGTGGTGATCGACAATGACGCAAATGCGATGGCGCTCGCCGAGTTGTGGTTTGGCCGGCCGGAAGTCAACGACGCGCGAGATTTCATTCTCGTGCTCGTCGCGGAAGGCGTGGGCACGGGGATCATCTTTGACGGCCAGGTTTATCGCGGTCAGCGCGGCGCCGCCGGTGAGTTTGGTCACATGGTGATCGGAGCGCACGCGCCGGTGCAGTGTTCGTGCGGCAGCGAGGTTTGTTGGGAGGCGTTCTCGTCCGAGCGCGCGGCCATCGCGCGTTATCGCAAGCTGGCAAAGATTTCTAATAAGAATGAAATTAGGTTCAAAGAAGTCGTTGATAGAGCGCTGGGCGGGGAAGAGAACGCGACGGCAGCGCTGGTCGAAACAGCGCGTTGTTTGGGCATCGGGATCTCGAATTTGATTATCGGTTTTAGTCCCGAAGCGGTCGTGGTTGGTGGTGAGATCGCGCGCGCCTGGCCTTTAATTGAGAGTGCGTTAACGGAAGCAATTGAACACAGCGTGCGGCGCGGTCTGCCGTCCGCGCGCATCCTGCCTTCGACTTTGGGCGACACGCCGACACTGCGTGGCGCCTTGAGCCTGGTTCTTGCGAGTAAATTCGCGGCCGCGTTCGCGGCTTAATCTCGCCTGCATAAAACGGAAAAAAGTATTGACAGCACTGGAAATCTATATTAAAAACTTCGTTCGTTCTGACAACAAACTATCTGCTCGTCCAGTTTTACAGCTTGCCGCTTACCTGAAGGACCTCGTTTATGAGCCCGTTTATGAAAAGACCACGCGCCCTGTTTCATCTCCTTTTACTCGCACTTCTAGCCGTAACTACCGCCGTCTCCGCCGCCGCGCAGAGTAATAAAGGCTCCATCGTCGGCACGGTCAGAGACCCAAACGAAGCCCTCGTCGCAAACGCGAAAATCAAAGTCACCGGGGTCAAGACTGGCGAGGTGCGTGAAACCGACACGAGTGACGAGGGCACGTTCACCGTTACGAACCTCGAGCCCGGCACCTACAACGTCACCGTCGAGGCTCCCGGCTTTCAATCGGTTACCTTCCAGGCACTGCAAGTGGAAACGAATGCGCGCCTGCCACTCGACGTGAAGTTTGGCGAGCTTACCGCCGGCACTGCGTCGGTCACCGTCACCGCTGACGCCGCGCCACTCGTCGAGAGCGAAACGAGCGTTCGCGGCGACATCATCACGGGCCGCCAGGTCACGGATCTTCCGATTCCACAACGCAACTTTACTTTGCTGGCGCAGCTTTCACCCGGTGTGATTCGACCCAATCTCGGTCTGCTGGGCGGTGGTGGTAATTTCGTCGCCGGCGGTGGCGGACAGAACAACACCGAGTCAACTCGCTTCCGCGAATCTGGCGGTTCAGTTCTCGTCGTCAACGGCGCGCGCGCTACGAACAACAATTTCACGCTCGACGGTGTAGACAACAACGAAGCACAGTTTGCGCAGATCGCGATCTATCCCCAACCGGATGCGATTGCCGAGTTCAAAATCGAAACGAGTGTGCCCTCCGCGGAGTCCGGACGCGCCGGTGGCGGCATCATCTCAACCACTTTCAAGTCCGGCGGCAACCAGGTCCATGGCACCGTCGGCGAGATCTGGCAGGGCCGTTTTTTGAGCGCGGCTGCCGGCAGGTTTGACGATCCGACTTCGCCGCCCGTTCCCAATTACGTCACGCACAACTTCTACGGCACGGTTGGTGGTCCAATCTTCCTGCCGCGGCCGGGTGAGGGCACGCCGGTTTTCTATGATGGCCGCAATCGTTCGTTCTTCTTCTTCTCGCTCAACGGCCAACGCAACAGCACTCCGATTTTCGGCGGCACGGGTGATCCGCAGTCAGTGCCGGTGCCGACGGCGAGGATGCGCGTCGGCGATTTCGGCGAACTGCTGCGGCCAGGAACGTCGAGAACTTATCGGCTCGCGGGCGGCGGCACGGTAGTCGCGCCTATCGGAACGATCTTCGCGCCGAACGGCACTCCGGTTCCCGGTAACGATCTGCGCAATTGTCCGAGCTGCGGTGGTTTCTCTCCGTTTGCGCTTGCGTACGTGAACGCGTTTCCGTTGCCGAATCTTCCGGGCGCTGGTCGTAACTTCCAGACAAATCGCACCGAGCACGCGATTGTCGACAGTTACGACATTCGCATCGATCACAAGTTTCACTCAAACAACACGATATTCGGCCGTTACAGCAAGTCAGAGTCGGCCCGCTCGCGTGACAACTTCTTCCCGTTGGGCACTTCGCCGACCGGAAACGATCTGCCTGCCGGTCCATCAGCGGGCGATGAGTTTGGCGACGCGAAAGGTTTCACGCTCGGCGATACGCACATCTTCTCACCGAACGTGGTAAACGACTTCCGTTTTGGCGTGACGCGCGTGGAGATCGGGATCTTCAACACGGGCGTCAACGGCACCGGCGGCTTCAGTCCGACAGTCACGGCAAACCTCGGCGCGCCAAATATCAACATTAGTCCAAATACCAGCGGCATCGTGCTGGTGGGAATCGTCGACGAGATAACCGGTACGGATCGCGCGACGGAGTTCACCGGGGATGGCGGTCCGTTTTATTTCCTGTCCAACAACTTCCACGTTGCCGATTCGGTAACGGTGATCAAAGGAAACTCCACCTACAAGTTTGGCGGCGACTACCGCGTCAGACAAAACAGTAACTACGACGGCGGCCGCAACAACGGTACGAAAGGCAATTATCAATACGGCACCACCGACAGCGGTTTCGTTTCCGGTAACTACAACGGCATCGGACCAAACGACACCGGCTCCTCGCTCGCCAATTTCCTGCTTGGCTATCAACCGGGGTTCGTCGGCCGCGGCGATCCGGGTGGTCCATACTTCCAGTCGAGTAAAGAGATGGCGTTCTTCGTGCAGGACGACTGGAAGGTCAATCCCAATCTGACGCTCAACCTCGGACTGCGTTACGACGTCTTCACGGCGCCCACCGAACGTTTCGATCGCCAGAGCAACTTTGATCCGGCGACGCGCACGATCCAGATGGCCGGCGAAAACGCCCCCGGCGGACGCGATCTCGCAAACACCGACAAGAACAATTTTGGTCCCCGAATCGGTTTTGCCTATAGCGGTCTGCGCGACGACAGGACCATGGTCCTGCGCGGCGGTTACGGGATGCTTTATGCCGTCGATATCAGTGCGGCTCAACCACTGACCGCAAATCCCGGCACTGGCGCGGGAAGTTTTGCGTGCACGCCGATCACGGCTCCGGGCAACTGTCCCGCGGTTTTCAGATCGCGTAATCCGTTTGATAGCGGCATTCCAACTGCGCCGTTCACCGTGCAACCGCCCGGCGCGAGTTTCGCTGCCCCTGTGACCGGTGGTCTCATACTCTTCAACGACCCGAATCGCCAGGATGAGATCTATCACCAGTACAACCTGACGGGACAGTGGGAGTTTGCGCAGAACTGGCTCGGCGAAGTCGGGTACGTCGGCTCACTCGGACGAAATCTCCTCGTACTACAGAATATCGGCACCAATAACGACGAGGGTGGACCGGGCGCGCGTGAAGTTCTCGGTATTGGCCCAATCACCACGACCCGTTACCGAGGGAAATCCAGCTACAACGCGCTGCAAAGCAAACTCGAGAAGCGGTTCTCGCGTGGTCTGTCGATTCTGACCTCATACACGTGGGCCCACGCGATCGACGATTCGCCCGGCGGCATTTGCTCCAACGGCGCCGGCGCGCGCGATTGCGGCCCGGATGATCCGACGCGGCCGGAACTAGAACGCGGGAACTCCGACACTGATGTTCGCCACCGCTTTACCTTCTCGAATGTTTGGGATCTGCCGTTTGGACGTAACCGCCGCTTTGGCAGTGACATGCCGAGCGGGGTTCAGTTTGCGCTTGGAAATTGGCAATTCAATAATGTCGTCGTTTGGCAGAGTGGCCCGGTTTTCAACGTGACGTGCAATGGCGGTCGCGTCGATATAATTGGCGATCCGAATCCGACGGCCGCGGAGGAGGCGCGGGGCATGGAACTCAGCCGCGCTGCTTTCCGCTGCGCGCAAACCAGAATCTTCCCGAGCGATCCCAACAGCCCACACATCGGAAGTTTGGGAAGAAATGTTTTCCGCGGCCGACAGCAGTTCTACTGGGACGCGTCGTTCTTCAAAAACTTCCCGATCACGGCGATCAGCGAAGCGTTCAACGTGCAGTTCCGCTTTTCAGCGTACAATGTGCTGAACCGCGTGAATCGTTCGTTCCCGAATGGCGACATCAACAATGCGGGTGAGTTTGGTCGCGACGTCAACGAGCAGCGCCGGCGGCAAATGGAGTTCTCCCTCAAGCTCATCTTTTAGGGATCACACATAGGTACATGAAGCACAAAGAGGTCCGTTTTATCGTTTGTGCCCTTTGTGTCTCTTTGTGGTTACAGATAGCTTCTTACGGGCAGACACCGACGCAGACTGCGCTGAATGAAGCGGCGGCGTTGTTGCAGTCGCACCGTTTTGACGAAGCCGAAACAGCTACGCGCAAGATCCTCACGACCAATCCCGAAAACGCAGACGCGCATGCTTTGCTCGCGTTGATTCTCGATCAGCGTGGCAACCACAGCGAAGCAGAGCGCGAGTATCAAACGGCGTTAAAGCTGAAACCGAACCTGGTTTCGGCTTTGTCGAACTTTGGCGTGCTTCTCGCGCGCACCAATCGTCCCACTGAAGCAATCGCGAAGTTTGAAGAAGTGTTAAGGCTCGATCCGAAACACGGGCGCGCGATCTTCAACCTTGGTGCGCTCTACGCCGCGCGTGGTGATTACCGCCGAGCGGTGCCGCTGCTCGAAAAGGCTGCGGGTACGCCCGCGTGTAATCCGGAGATGCGCAATCCGGGCGATCGCGCGTTGCTGCTGACCCTCGTGAATGCGTACGTTCACGTCGAGCGGCGCGATGATGCGCTCGGACTATCGCGCTGTATTGAAGAGATCAGCCGCGATGATTCGCGCACGCTTTTTACGCTCGCCTTAAGCCTCGCGGAAGCCCGCGAGTACGCCGAGGCGGTGCGGCTGTTTCAACGTACGAACGAACTGCGGCCGCACACTTACGAAGTGCTCTACAATCTCGGCCTCGCGCTCTACAACCTCGATCGACTCGCCGAAGCAGAAGAAGCGCTGTCGTATGCTGCGACGCAGGCGCCAAAGGAAGCCGATCCGTATTACCGTCTCGGCCTCGTCGCTTCAGCGCAGGGCGACACGAAAGCAGCGCTGGCGCAGTGGACCGCAGCGCTGGAGTTGCGACCTGTTTTTCCGGAAGCAAACTTCATGATCGGCGAGGAGTTGCTGAAGAACCGTTTGGCGGAGAAAGCGATTCCGTTTTACGAGCGCGCACTGGACCAGAGCAAGGGCCAACTGGTTTATCATCTGCGTCTCGGAGTGGCGAACGTGCGCGGACAGCGTTACGAGCGCGCGCGAGAGATCTTCACGCGTGCGCTTGGAAAATATCCGGATAACTCGAATCTCTATTTTCTGTTGGGTTACTCGGCGCGTGCGGAAGGACAATACGATCAGGCGGTGGCGGCTTTTCAAAAGGTGTTGAAGTTGCAGCCTGACAACGCGGACGCGCTTTCAAATCTCGGTTACATTGCGAGCCAGCGCGGCGAGCACGTCGAAGCTGAGCGTCTGTTGCGGCGCGCGATTCAACTCGATCCGAAAGGCTACCCGTCATATCACGATCTCGGGCGTTTGCTGGTGAAACTGAAACGCTACGAAGAAGCTGTGCCGTTATTAAAACGAGGCATCGAACTCAACGACAAAGATCCGGGCATACGTTATCAACTCTTTCTGGCTTACTCGCGCTTGCGGCGAAAGGATGAAGCGGAGAAGGAGTTGGCGGAGTTTAAGCGACTGGATGAAGCAAACCGGCACGGCGCGACCCCGTTGGCGGCGACAAAACCGGGAGCGGGAATGGAAGGTGAGACGTTGCCGCCGTTGCCTGCGGCGGCCTCAGGCGACAGTGCAAAGCCGCGGACACCGTGAGATGGGAGTCGAACCTTTGCCACGAGCCCTCGCCTCTTTAGCCCTCGTTATTTTTTCAGTCACCGCTTTCGGTCAAAGTCCTTCCGTAACGAAAGTCGATCCGCCCTCGTGGTGGGCCAATCACACCGTTAATCCAATCCGTCTTCTGATTCGTGGTACAAACTTGTCTCACGCTCGCGTACTCTCGAATAACTCTTCCTTTCGTATTACCAAACTTCGCCAAAGCTCAAACTACTTGTTCGCGGACCTCCACATAACTCCCGGAACCAAGCCCGGCAAGTATTCTCTTTTCGTAGAAACGAAGGCAGGCAGGGCAGAAGCGCCCTTCGTCATCGAGAGGAGTTTGAACGCGGAGAAAAGTTTTCAAGGCATAAGCGCGGATGACGTGATCTACCTGATCATGATCGATCGTTTTGCGGATGGTGACGCAAAAAATAACAACCCACCCGACGCGCCACGCGAAGCAAACGATCGCCACAACCCACGCGCGTTTCACGGCGGCGACCTGCGCGGCGTCATCAACCAGCTCCCATATCTCAAAGATCTCGGCGTCACCGCCCTCTGGCTGACTCCGTGGCATGACAACTGGAACGGCCTGAACCGTTGCGACAAGCCGTGGTGCCCGAACACTTACTACCACGGTTATCACGCGATTGATTACTACGCAGTTGACGATCGTTTCGGCGACCTCGCAACGTTGCGCGAGCTCGTCGACAAAGCGCATGCGCTAGGTTTGAAAGTCATCCAGGACCAGGTTGCCAATCACGTCGGCTCGCAGCATCCGTGGGTCAAAGATCCGCCGCTGCCGAACTGGTTTCACGGTACGCTCGCCAATCATCAACTCAACACTTTTCGAAACAGCGTCTTGCTCTCGCCGCACTCGCATGAGCGCGACGTGCGCAACGTGCTCGACGGTTGGTTCAGCGACGATCTGCCTGACATGAACCAGGAAGAACCGGAAGTCGCGCGCTACGAAATTCAAAACGCGCTGTGGTGGGTAGGCGTCAGCGGTATCGACGGCATCCGCCAGGATACGATCCAGTACATGCCGCGCACGTTCATTCGCGATCTCTCGGACGCGCTGCAGCGGCAGTATCCGAAGCTCTGGATGGTTGGTGAAGTGTTCGAGCGCGACGCAGCGCAGACGGCGTTCTTCATCGGCGGTCACAAGGGTTGGGACGGGATAGATACGCGACTCGATTCCGTGTTCGATTTTGCGCTTTGGAATACTTCGCTTGGTGTTTTTATGAACAAACTTCCGATGCGGGCGTTACGGGATCAGTTGAAGTACGACGCGCTTTATCCGGATCCGTCGAAGCTGACGGTGCTGGCGAACAATCACGACACGCCGCGTTTTCTTTCGCTCGAAGGCGCTGACATGAAGGGCGCGATGTTGCACACGGCTTTCGTTCTGAGCGTTCGCGGTATCCCGCAGCTTTATTACGGCGAAGAGATCGCGATGGAGGGAAAGGACGACCCGGATAATCGTCGAGATTTTCCGGTGAGCGCGTTTGAGGCGAGCGGGCGCAACGGAAAAGCCGCGCAGATGTTTGAGTGGACCAAGCAGTGGATTCGTTTGCGGCGCGAGCATTCGGCGATCCGGCGCGGGCGAATGATCGATTTGCACTACGACGATAACGTTTACGTGTTTGCGCGCCAGGACAACACGGAGACGGTGATCATCGCGCTCAATTGGCAGGACAAAGAGCAGGAAGTTACCGTCCCTTTTAAATCCGTTGTGCCCCTTATCGGAAAAATCCGCGTTGGTAAGGGCCAAACGAACATAATCCTTCCGCCGAACTCAGCAGTCGCACTTAGAGCATCATGAACTTTTCACGCGCCAGCGGCATTTTGCTTCACCCGACGTCGCTGCCGGGCGGCTGTGGGCTGGGCGATCTTGGCCCAGAGGCGTACAAGTTTGTTAATTTTCTCGTGAGCGCGGGTCAGAGTTTGTGGCAAGTGTTACCGCTTGGGCCAACAGGGTACGGTGACTCGCCGTATGCGTGTTACTCGGCATTTGCGGGGAATACGCTACTCGTGAGTACAGGGGTCGGGGATTCCAGGCACGATACAAATCCTGATCGTGTCGAGTTCGGCGACGCGCACCGGATCAAGGAAGAACTTCTGCGTCGCGAGTACGAAAACTACACAAAAACCACTGACACGAACCTCCGTAGCGCGTTCGAAACCTTCGCCCAACGCGAAGCGCACTGGCTCGACGACTACGCCCTCTTCCGTGCTTTGAAAGACGCGCACAACGGCGTGGCCTGGTACGAGTGGGAGCCGTCGCTCGTGCGTCGCACGCCTGCCGCACTCGCGCGCGCTCGCGAACAGTTGCGCGAAGAAATCGAAGCGCAGATGTTCTACCAGTTTCTCTTCTTCGAGCAGTGGTTCAAGTTGAAGAACTACTGCAACGAGCACGGAATTAAAGTCGTCGGCGACCTGCCGATCTTCGTGGCGCACGATTCGGCGGACGTTTGGACCAACCCGGACCAGTTCAAGTTGGACAAAGACGGCCGGCCGCTCGTTGTCGCTGGTGTGCCACCCGATTACTTCAGCAGTACCGGCCAGCTTTGGGGCAATCCTCTTTACAACTGGGAACGCATGGAAGCGGATGGTTTCAAATGGTGGATTGAGCGTGTGCGCGCGACGTTGAAGGTCGTGGACATCGCGCGCGTGGACCACTTTCGCGGCTTCGCCGCATGTTGGGAGATCCCGGGCGGCGACAAGACCGCCGAGCGCGGGCAGTGGGTCGAGGCGCCGGGTCGTGAACTGTTCACGGCGATTCGCAAGACGTTGGGCCAGTTGCCGATCATCGCTGAAGACCTCGGTGTGATCACGCCCGACGTAGTTGCGCTGCGTGACGACTTTGGTTTTCCGGGCATGCGTATTTTGCAGTTTGGATTCGGCGGCGATTCGAAGAACACGGATCTGCCGCATAACTACGTGCAGAACGTTGTCGCTTACACAGGCACGCACGACAACGACACGACGGTCGGCTGGTTCGAGAGTGTTGCGGGCGAAGGCTCGACGCGCACTGCCGAGCAGATCGCGCGTGAGCGAAAGTTTTGTCTCGATTACTTGAACAGCGAGGGCAAGGAGATCCACTGGGACTTCATTCGCACGGTGCTGGCGTCGGTGGCGAACACTGCGATCGTGCCGTTGCAGGACCTCCTTGGCCTCGGCACAGAGGCACGGATGAATTTACCGAACAGCACAGAGGGCAACTGGTCGTGGCGGTATCGTGCTGAGCTGCTCACGGATCAGATTGCAGCGCGCTTGAAGGCGATGACGACACTCTATGGCCGGCTATTGGTCTTTCTCATTTTCTTAAATTTCTGTTCCCTCTTGGCCGTGGCGCAGAACGCCGAAGTAGTAAAGGTCGAGCCACAGAGCTGGTGGACCAATAGCACCGTCAACCCCGTTCGCTTGCTGATCCGCGGTCGAAACTTGAAAGGCGCGTCGATTCGCGTCGCTGGCCCAGACGCGCGCATTGTGGGTGCACCGAAGGTAAACGAACGAGGTACTTATGCGTTTGTGAACCTGGCAATCGCGCCGAATGCCCGCCCTGGCGCGCGCACGATTACCGTCGGAGCCGCGCGTGCGTCATTCGAGATCCTTCCGCCACTGAATCGCCAGGGACGTTTTCAGGGCTTCTCGCCGCACGACGTGCTTTACCTGATCATGCTCGATCGTTTTAACGACGGAGATAAGTCAAACAACGACCCGCCGGAGTCGCGTGGCATCTACGACCCGAAGAACAAGTTTTACTACCACGGCGGCGATCTTCAGGGCGTGATCGATCGTTTGCCGTACCTGAAAGATCTCGGCATCACTGCGATCTGGCTCACGCCGTGGTACGACAATTACGATCGGCTCAATGAGATCGAGCTGAAAGAAGGAAAGCCGAGCACGGGTTTTCACGGTTACAATCCGCAGGACTTCTACGGTGTCGAAGAACACTTCGGTACGCTCGCGAAACTGAAAGAGCTGGTTGATGCGGCGCATCGTTCCGGCATCAAGATCATCCAGGACCAGGTCGTCAATCACACTGGTCCATATCATCCGTGGGTTGATGACCCGCCGACGCCGACTTGGTTCAACGGCACGAAAGCAAACCATCTCAAGAACGTCTTTCAAACGTGGGTGCTACACGATCCGCGTCCGGTCGAACAACTCAAGCGCGAAACTATGGAAGGCTGGTTTCTCGACTTTCTGCCCGATCTCAACCAGCACGATACGGAAGTCTCGCGTTATTTGATTCAAAACACGTTGTGGTGGATTGGGGTCACGGGCCTTGACGGCATTCGCATGGACACGTGGCAGTACGTGCCGAATGCGTTCTGGCGAGATTGGAACGCGGCGTTGAAACGCGAGTTTCCGAACTTCAGGGTTGTCGGCGAAGTTAAAGACGGCGACGCGGTCCATACTTCGTTTTTTCAGGGCGGACGTCTGCGTTTTGACGGCATCGATTCGGGTTTGGACTCGCTGTTGGACTTTCCACTGTTCTATGCAATTCGGCATGCGTTGGCGGAGGGAAAATCGATCAATCAAATTCCTCACATACTCGCGCGAGATTATCTCTACACCAACTCCGAAATTCTCGTGACCATGCTCGGTGGTCATGACGACGGACGGTTTATGAGCGAAAAGGGCGCGACGATTGCCGGACTGAAGCTCGCGAATGCGTTTGTGTTGACGACGCGTGGCGTGCCGCAACTTTATTACGGTGATGAGATCGCCATGACGGGACCGGATGAGCCGACGACGCGTGGTGATTTTCCGGGTGGGCCACGCACGAACGAAGAGCGGGAGCTGTTCGAGTATGTGCGGCGGTTGATTGCCTTGAGACGTGAGCTTGAGCCGTTGAGGACGGGGAAGTTGCGCAATCTGTATGTTTCGGAGCAGCAGTATGTGTATGCGCGCGGTGATGTGATCGTGGCTTTTAACAATGACGATAAGCAGGCGGAGATCAGTTGGGACACAGATCTTAACGAGGGAATGCGGATGAGAGACCGGTTGGGCGTCAGCAAGGAGATTGTGGTGAACAACAAAAAGCTAAACGTTACTTTGCCTAAAAGATCTGTGTCGGTTTTTGTGGAGAACTGATGCAGAAACCACGCCTGAGCTTCTGGCAGATCTGGAACATGAGCTTCGGCTTTCTCGGCATTCAGTTTGGCTGGGGCTTGCAGCTCGCCAACATGAGCCCGATCTACAAGTACCTCCACGCCGAAGAGAGCCAACTGCCTTATCTCTGGCTCGCTGGTCCAATCACGGGACTCCTCATTCAACCCATCATCGGATCCATGAGCGATCGCACGTGGAACCGGCTGGGCCGCCGCCGTCCTTACTTTCTCGTGGGCGCGATATTCGCCAGCATCGCCCTGTTTTTCATGCCCGATTCGTCCGCTCTCTGGATGGCTGCGGGACTGCTCTGGATTCTCGACGCCAGTATCAACATCACGATGGAACCGTTTCGCGCGTTCGTCGCCGACAAGCTGCCGGAAGAGCAGCGCACGCTTGGTTTCGTGATGCAGAGTTTCTTCATCGGCATCGGTCAGACGCTGGCTAACGCGCTACCGTATCTCTTTACGGCGCTCGGCGTCGTCGGCGTGATGGCAACGGGTATTCCGCTTTCGGTTGATTACTCTTTCAAGATCGGCGCGATCGTTTTTCTTGTGGCGGTGCTTTGGACGGTGCTGACGACGAAAGAGTATCCGCCCGAAGATATCGAAGCGTTTGAGCGTTTGAAGCGCGAGCATAAGGGCATTGGCGCCGGTTTCGCCGAGATCGCGTCGTCACTCGCGCAGATGCCGGCGACGATGAAGCAACTCGCGGTGGTCCAATTCTTCACCTGGTTTGCGCTCCCGTGCATGTGGCAGTTCTTCGGAATCGGGGTCGCGCGACACGTCTTCGCCGCGCCGAATGAGCAGTCGCCGTTGTTTGCGGAAGGAACGGAATGGGCCGGCTTGTGTTTTGCCGCCTACAACGTCGTCTGTTTTCTGATCGCGTTTATGTTGCCGTGGCTGGCAAGGAAGACGAGCCGCAAAACAGTGCACCTGATCGCGCTCATCTGCGGCGGTGTCGGCCTGATCTCGGTGCTCTTCGTCAGCAATAAATGGATGTTGTTTGTGAGTATGGCGGGCGTGGGTATCGCCTGGGCGTCAATCCTGTCAATGCCTTACGTGATGTTATCGACGGCGGTGCCGGCCACCCGCATGGGCGTTTATATGGGCGTGTTCAACTTGTTCATCGTTATTCCGCAGATCGTGATGTCGTTGCTCGTGCCGAGGATTTATAACTCGATGCTCGGTGGGGACCCACGCAATGCGGTGGTGTTGGGTGGAATCAGCTTGTTGATTGCTGCTGCGACAGTGTTGATTGTGCGTGACGTGCATGAAAATCGCGTATAAGTTTTTAATAATCGTTTCCCTCTTGGCCGTAACAAGCGGCGCCGTGGCCCAACAGCGCAAGACTCCCGACTGGGTGCGCGACGGCGTCATCTACGAGATCTACCCGCGCGCCTTTTCACAAGAAGGAAACTTCAACGCGATCACGGCGCGTCTCGACGAACTAAAAGATCTCGGCGTCACGATTCTCTGGCTGATGCCGATTCATCCGATCGGCCAGGAGAAAAAGAAGGGAACGATTGGCAGCCCTTACGCCGTGCGCGATTACTACGCAATCAACCCCGATTACGGCAACGGCGACGATCTGAAACGACTCGTGCGCGAAGCACACGCACGTGGCCTGAAAGTGATTATCGACATCGTTGCCAACCACACCTCGTGGGACAGCGTGTTGATGAAGCATCCCGAGTATTACAAAAGGGACGCGCAAGGCAACATCACGTATCCGTACGACTGGTACGACATCGCCGCGCTTGATTACCGCAACCAGCAACTGCGTCGCTACATGATCGACATGTTGAAGTACTGGCTGCGCGAGTTTGATCTCGACGGGTTTCGTTGTGATGTTGCTGGGGAAGTGCCGACTGATTTCTGGGAAACGGCGACCGCGGAACTGGAGAAGGTCAAGCCTGACATCCTGATGCTCGCGGAAGCGCACAAGGCTGAGTTGCTGGTGAAGGCGTTTGACCTCGATTATTCGTGGCCGTTGCACAGTGCGTTGACGAAGGTGTTGCAGGGGCAGGCGCCGGCTTCCGCTTTGCGAGAGGAGTGGGAAAAGGAAGTGAAGGAGTGGCCCAGGGGAGCGCTGCACATGCGTTTCTCGGACAATCACGACGAGCGTCGGGCGATCGCGCGCTTTGGTGAACCGGCAGCGCTTGCGGCATCTGCACTCGTGTTCACACTCGACGGCGTGCCGATGATTTACAACGGCATGGAGATCGGCGACACGACGGAATCGGGCGCGCCCGCGTTGTTTGAGAAGTTGCCGATCTTCTGGTCGTTCGCGGGGCGGCGGCCGGAGTTTCGCCGATTTTACAAACAGATGATGGCGATGAGGCGGGCGAGTAACGCGCTACGGCGTGGGACGCTCGAGTGGGTGAAGAACTCCGACGAATCGCGGGTGGTTTCGTTTGTGCGGCGCGCGCCGGGTGAAGATGTTTCGGTGACAATTAATTTGTCGAACAGACCGTTCAGTGGAAGGGTTGGGAGTGCTGAGGTTTCGCTTGCCGCGTGGGAGGTTAAGGTCAACGGCACAAGGGTGGGGGATTTCAAAGCCGATTTGAAAACTGATTTGAAAGCCGATGCAAACGTGAGACGGGGGTGGCCCACGGCCGCGAAGAATGGATTCGGAACGTCAACAACCCTCGCGTCGAAGGTTTGGTTCACACTAGCGAACGGTGTGCTCACCGAGGTGTTCTATCCGACTGTGGATACGCCGATAGTGAAAACGCTGCAACTGACGGTGTCTACGGCCGCGAGCGTCGAAACAGAGAGTGAACACACCGTTCATAAACTGGAAGTGCCGAAACCCGCATCGCTCACGTTTCGACAAATCAATACCGCTAAGAGCGGTCAGTACACGATAACCAAGACCTACGTCACCGATCCGCAGCGAAACACTGTGCTGATCAACGTGCAGTTCGACGGTCGTGTGCCGGCTCGTGTTTCCACCGATCACGAAGTTTCGTTGCACAACCGCGGCAACTTCGCGTTCGTCTCTGATTGCGGAGCCGAACTGCTCAGGAAATTCAACTGCACGATCGCGTTAGGGTTTGGCCAGGATCTTCAGAGCGCCACCGCTGCTGCACACGCGTCGCTCTCGCAGGGGTTCGCGACGACACAGCGCGAGTACGAACTCGGCTGGTGGCATTATGTTTCGAGTTTGCCGCAGGCTGAGCCGAAACATCAGCGTCAATTCGAAATGGCCGCGATGGTGTTGCGCGCGCTCGAGGACAAGACATTTCGCGGCGCGGTCATCGCCTCACCCTCGACGCCCTGGAGCGGTGGTCCCAACTCCGATGAAGCGACGGCGAGCGGTTATCGCGCCGTTTGGTCGCGTGACATTTATCACGTCGCGACGGCGTTCATGGCGATGAATGACAATGAGACCGCGCGTCGTCTACTTGACTATCTTTTTCGTGTGCAGCAGAAACGTGACGGCAGCTTTCCGCGAAACTCCTGGGTCGATGGGCGCGTGATTGGCGACGGATTGCAGATGGACCAGGTGGCGCTGCCGCTCGTGCTTGCCTATCAACTCGAACGTCACGATCGCGAGACGTGGCTGAAGCACATCAAACCCGCCGCGGATCTGATCGTGAAGCGCGGGCCGCTCACCGATCAGGATCGTTGGGAAGAAAAGTCAGGTTACTTTCCGGCTACTGTTGCGGCGGAGATCGCCGGTCTTGTTTGTGCCGCCGAGATCGCGAAGATCAACGGTGACACCGATTCCGCGAACACCTATCTGAAGACTGCTGATGGCTGGGCTCAGAAGGCCGAGCTTTTCCACGGTTCGGTGATTGACGCGGGGTTCCTCGAATTTGTGCGTCTCGGCATAAAACCGGCGAAAGATCCTGCGATCGTGCAGGCGCTAAGGCTCGTCGATCAGCGAATCAAAGTCACGACGCCCGTGGGCGACGCCTGGTATCGCTACAACAACGACCTCTACGGCGAAACTCCGACCGGCGGCGACTTCGACGGCCGCAATGGCGTCGGACGTCTCTGGACTTTCCTCAGTGGTGAACGTGGGCAATATGAAATCGCTGCAGGCAATCTCACAGCCGCGCGAACCAGACTCGACACGATGGCGGGGTTGGCCAACGAAGGACGGATGATCGCCGAACAAGTCTGGGATCGAAAGGAATCACCGGGCCCGGCTTTTCGTTTCGGGGCGGGCACGGGCTCAGCAACACCGCTCGCATGGTCCATGGCCCAGTTTATTCGTCTGGCAATGAACCTCAAGCACCGACGCAACCTGGAAACTCCCGACGTGGTCACGAGGCGCTATCTCACAAAATGAGCGAAGGACCTAAAAACCTGATCTTCGCGGCCGATCTCGGCGGCACGCATCTGCGCGCCGCGACGGTGGACGAACGCGGGACGATCCACTTTCGTTCGAAGCAGAACACGCCGCAGGGAACCGATCCGAATCAGATCGTTACCGCCGTTGTGAACGCGGTCGGCGAATACAAAAACGAGAGTGGCGCGACGGACGGTTTGAAAGCGATCTCGCTCGTGGTTCCGGGAACGGTGAATGTTGACGCGGGCACCGTTGTCAAAGCCCCGAACCTTCCATGTCTCGATGGTTTTCCACTCGCGTCTGCTCTCACGAGCGAACTCGGTCTTCCTGCCATTCTGGAAAACGATGCGAACGCAGCCGCGGTTGGCGAGATGTGGCAAGGCGCGGCCCGAGGCTGTCGCACGATCATCTGCGTGACGCTCGGCACGGGCGTCGGCGGCGGCATCATTCTCGATGGCGAGTTGTGGCGCGGTGTCGATGGCGCGGCGGCGGAGATCGGACACATGTGCGTCGATCCGTTCGGCGGTGTGGCCTGCACGTGCGGTAGTCGCGGTTGTCTGGAAGTGTTCGCGTCGGCGACGGCGATCGTACGCATGACGCGCGAGGCGAGTCCGCGTTATCCGGATTCGGTTCTGCACAATGCGCGTGCGCTGACAGCGCAAACGATCTTCGAGGCTGGATTGGGAGGGGACGAACTGGGACTCCAAGTCTTCCGGCGCATGGGAGTTTATCTCGGCATCGGCCTCGCGAATTTGATCAACATTCTGAACCCGGAGATGATCGTGATCGGCGGCGGCGTGGTGAATGGTTGGGACCTGTTCGAGAAACACATGCTGCAACAGGTGGAGGAACGCGCGTTTCCGTTGCTGGCGGCGCGTGTGAGAATTGAGCGTGCCAAGTGCGGCGACGACGCCGGGTTGCTCGGCGCTGCGCGCCTCGCCATTGCGAACCCATGAAGATCCTATTAATCAGTGTTTGTTGTTTTCTCTCCGCAGTGGTTGCGAGCGCGCAGGATATTACCGTGCTCGAGCCGATCGGCGCGGTGGAGAGTTTTCAACGAACGGAAAATAAGCTCACCTTTCGCTGCCGTGACAACTCACACGTGCAGTTGACGATCCTTGCGCCGGATCTCGTCCGGGTTCGCGCTGCGTTCCGAAAAGCCATTCCCGCGAAGGACCACTCGTGGGCCATCGCGAAAGACGACTGGACCACGCCGCGCTGGACGGTTAACGAATCAACGGAAGCGGTCACGGTCGCTACGGATGAAATCGAAGTTATCGTGCGGCGCTCGCCGCTGCTGATTGAGTTTCGCGACGCGCGTACGCACCAGTTAATCAATGCCGACGAGCGGCCGATGGCGCACGACGCACAAGGCAAGCTCACCGCAATGATGTTTGATCCCAAGGCCGGCTCGTTCGTGGCCGTTTCGAAGAAGCTCGGCTTCGATGAACGCTTCTACGGTCTCGGCGAAAAAGCCGCGCGCCTCGACAAACGTCGGGGCTTCTTCGTCAACTGGAACTCCGATACGCCCGGTTACACCGAAGGCAAAGATCCGATCTATCAAACCATTCCTTTTTATCTCGGCCTGCAACGCGGCGTCGCGTACGGGATCTTTTTTGATAACAGTTACCGCAGTTATTTCGACTTCGGCCGCTCTTCGAACCAGCGAGCGTGGTTCGGCGCGGAGGGCGGCGAGGTCAACTACTACTTCTTTTATGGCCCATCGATCAAAAAGATCCTCGGCCGTTACGCGGACCTGACCGGTCACATGCCGTTGCCGCCGCTGTGGGCGCTCGGTAATCAGCAGAGTCGCTGGAGCTACTACCCCGATACGATGGTTGAGGAAGTCGTGCGCCAGTATCGGGAACGCGATCTGCCGCTCGACGTGATTCATCTCGACATCGATTACATGCGCGGCTATCGCGTGTTCACTTTCGATCAGCAACGCTTTCCGAATCCCAAAGCGCTCGTGGACAAACTCGGTCAACGGGGAATCAAGCTCGTGACGATCGTCGATCCCGGTGTGAAGCACGAGCCGCGAGCCTCGGGTAACGCCGAACGCTATTTTGTTTTCGAACAAGGACTCGAGAAGAACTACTTTCAGCGTCGCAGCAACGGCGATCTGTTTGTGCCGCGCGTGTGGCCTGGCGAGAGTGTGTTTGTTGATTACACGTTGCCCGAGGCGCGCCGCTGGTGGGGCGACCTGCATCGCATCTACACCGACAACGGTATCGCAGGCATTTGGACCGATATGAACGAGCCGTCAGATTTCGTCGATCAGACGGGCAAGAACCAGTTGGACGTCGTCAGCTACGACGAAGGTGAAAAGACGACCCACGCGAAGAATCGCAACACGTTTGCGTTGCTGATGGCGCGCGCAACTTACGAAGGGCTCGAAAGGCTTCGCCCCGATCAGCGTCCGTACGTGATCACGCGGGCGGCTTACGCCGGTATTCAACGCTACGCGACGATGTGGATTGGTGATACGAACAGCACGTGGGAAGCGCTCGCGTTGAACGTTCCCATGTTTACGTCGCTGGGTTTGTCAGGGGAGCCGTTCGTCGGCAGCGACGTCGGTGGCTTTATTGGCCGGGCTAATGGTGAGCTGCTCGTGCGCTCGTACCAGGTGGGTTTTCTCGCGCCGTTTTGTCGCAATCACAAAGTCATCGACGGTTACGACCAGGAGCCCTGGCGCTTCGGCAAGTATTACGAAGACATTATTCGCAAGTATCTGAAACTTCGTTACGAACTGCTGCCGTTTCTCTACACCACGCTAGAAGAAGCGCATCGCACCGGCGTGCCGCTGTTTCGGCCGCTCCTGCTGAACTATCAGACCGACGCGAACACTTACAACCTCGACGACCAATTTATGATTGGCGAAGATTTGCTCGTCGCGCCGATTGTGAAGCCTGACGTGACTCGGCGTTTGGTTTATCTGCCGGCGGGCACGTGGTATGACTACTGGACGAACAAGAAACACATGGGCGGCACGATGATCAGTGTTGAAGCGCCGCTCGAAACCGTGCCCATGTTTGTCCGCGCCGGAGCGATGATTCCCACCGTGCCGCCACGGAACTATGTGGGAGAGAAGCCAGGCGACCCGATCACGGTTAACGTCTACCCGGACGACAAAGGACTCGCCTCGGGCACTCTTTACGAAGACGACGGAAAAAGTCCCGCGTATAAACGTGGCATGTTTCTGCGGACGCGCATGACTGCGCGTCGCGAAGGAAACGGATTTATAGTTACGATTGAAGGTACTGAAGGCGAATACTCTCCCGGAATGCGCGCCCTCAACTTCGTCCTTAAAGGCCGTGGATCAACACCAGTGCGACTGCGTAAAACATAGATGTTGCTTCTCGGTAACACATTCGCGACATCTTTAAACTAGTTTACGCAGACCCCAAATTAGCCCCGATGCGTGCGGAAACCTTTTTAGGTTCTAGGTACAGCTATGAGCAAACCAAGGGTGCTCACATCGCTCGTGAGCATGGTTTTTCTTCTAACTCTCGTTTCGTCGGTTCGCGCTGATAGAGTGCATCAGCCGCCCGGGCTCGAGAAGTTTAATTTCCGCGACATCCAAACACTCGATCTTCCCGCTGTCGACCGAGCAAACCTCAGCGATTTCTTGTCAGAGCATTTTGCGAACAACAACGGCAACCACTTCGGCTTCGTCAATGCTCTCGACGCAATTACGGGCACTTCAGCGAGTGGCTTTGCCGGGAATGCCTTTGCCGGGAACGGCAAGCATCTTGGCTTTAGTGTCTCGGCAGTTCGCAGTGGCGTGAAATTCGGGCTCGCGAATCCGCGGCGGCCGAATACCACGGTCACCGAAAACCCTGAGCCGACAGGTATTCTTCTGTTGGGGACGGGTTTGGCAGCCGGAGCCGCGTTCGCGCGGAGAATTCGCAGACGCAGACTTACGGAAAAGCGTTAAACGTAACTTACTGTCGTAGGCACCAGCGCCTGATGCCGACAATGATGGCGTTGGTGTCGCCGCCTTTTTCAATCGCCCCACGGGTGAAGGCCGCTAATTGCGCTGCGTCCACGTTGCGGTCAACTATGTCTCCCGGCTTCGAAGACCAGACCACCTTGTGGACGTAAACCATCTGATCCTGCTCCGCCGCTTCGGCCGACAGGCGGTTCAACCAGCCTATTGCGTAATCGCGCTTGCCTTGCTGTAAATAAACCAACGCCAGATAAAACTCCGCATCCGAAAGCAAGCCGATTGTATTGGTTTGCCGGGCAAACTTGTCGATGAAGTCGTAGTACTGTCCTTCGGCTTCCAACAGCGCCGCACGCTCCTCTTTGGAGTACTGTTCTTTGACGATGTAGAACTTGCGGAACCAGTAACTGCCTCGGTTGTACTGGGCGTAACCGGCGGTTTGCGATCCGGGAGCACTGCGGATCGCCTGTTTGTAATAGCGATCGGCAGCGTCAGAGACATCGTTGTTACGAAAATAAAAATCGCCGAGCGAGAGGAGTTTGTCGGCTCCGAGTCCTCGTTGTTGCGCGGGCCCCGCGTTGTTAGCAGGCACCTCGTTTCTCTGACCGGTGGCGGTTACTGCGGGGAGCAATATCAAGCACGAGAGAACGAGGATTTGTAATGATCGGATCACCTTCACACTCCTCAGGAAGCAGCTTTTGTAGCCGGCGCGCTTGCGCTTGCGCTTGTGCTCGTAGCCGAAGTCGAAGCCGAGGATGCCGAACTGCCACTGCCGGCTCCGGACTTGAAGAAGGTTGAAAGCAATTGCGCTCCGCCGACGGCGGCAGCCATGCTGATAATGAAAATCACGCCGGGGTTGTCGTAAGAGCCGGTCGTTTGAAACATGACCACCTGGATTTTGCCGACGATTGCGACGAACGACACCACCAGACCGATTAGACTGGTAACGGTGACGGCCATCACGACCTCACGCCGCGAGATGAGTCCCTGTTGTTGCAGGCGCTGTAGGTAGAGTTTGAGAACCGCGCCGATGACCACGCCGATGAACATCGCGATCACGAGAACGCGATCGCGCGGCCTGATCTTTATTTTCGCGCGATGCTCCAGATCGGTTACGACGCGTCCGTAGCTATCGTCGTACGTGATCTGAAAAATGAGTTCGGGCGGGTTGCTAAAGCCGCTCAAGAGGGTGCTGAATGACATCGGAGCGGCCTTCAGATCCACATCGATACCGCCGCGATGCCGCGCGTCGATAGTGACGTTCTCGATCGGGATCGTGGTTTTTTCGATTAGACCTTGCGGATCGCACTTGACCGTAATCAAGCGAATGTTAACGGGGTAATCGGTAAAGTTGTTTTCCAGTTCGAGCCTGTAAGTGTTCTTCGTGCCGGTGAAGAACTCGGTCGTGCTGGAGGGGTCGTTGACTCCCGTTAGCTTGCCTTTGTTTTTGACGCCGACATAAAGCCAGAAGGTGCGGTTGATATTCTTGTCGTTCGGGTACCCAAGGGTAACGGTTATCAGATAGATCCGCGGCTCGGTGTTTGCGGGAATGTCCACGAGATACTTGTAGTCGGTCGTTTGGAGACCGGTCGCCTGATCGAACGCAGCGTTTTTACTGATCTCGGTAAAACCGAACTTGGCCTGCTCGTGCGGCTGAAATTCCCTCAACTCGAGGTTGGTCCGGTCTTTGGTGCTGAGCGAGACCATTAGCTCGAGATGATGGTTTCCGGCGTAAGCTTTGTCGACTTCGTACGTGACGTTGCCGAAGAACTCCTGCGAGCCGCGAGTGATCTTTTCGAGGGGAAACGTTCTTGCGCTCGCCACAGTCGTGACGGCGATTACCAGGAGAATCAATCGGGAGGCTTTTGATAGCAGGGAAGGCATTTCGTTAGATGGTTGGGCAATGCGTATGCCAGCGTGATGAATGCTTGCGCGGACGGAAGTAGCGGTGCGTTTACACCTGTTCTAAGAAGCACGAGGTGTTGACTCAACGGCGGTGTGCACAATGAGCGACAGTGGGTGTGCACATTTGTTGTCTGGCGAGAGCTGCCAGGTTGAGTTCACTTCGAAGGTTCGCGTTCCAGCACGATGTCGAACACGCCGGTTTGAAAGCTCGTTCCGTTTATCTTTTTGTCTTCGACGGCGATTGCGTTTTCCACTCGGAACATCGGATCGTTCCGTTTGGAATCGCCTTGAAAATGGATCTCGGTGACGAGTGGCTGGTAGCCGGGACAGACGGCGACGAGATGATAATGTGCGCAGCGCCAAAATTCCGGAGCACCGGTCGGATTCGGCCGATAGGGAATCGGGCGAATGCTTTCGAGCTCGTAGTAACCGGACTCGGAAGTGACTAACCGGCCGCGGTTGCGGTAGTCAGTGACGCCGTTTGAGTACTTCTCCTGCATGTCGACGTGCCAGAAGTCCAGGACGGCTCCGGGCAACGGACGCCTGGTATCGAAGGCCCAGACGCGACCCGAAAGAATGAACGTCGTGCCCGGCTCTCCCGGCACGCTCAGTTTGCCTCTGAAGGGAGCACCGGTTCTGTAGAACGGTCCGTAAGGTTGCGGCGTAATCTTTTTCAGTTCGGCTGTTGGGCTGGCGACTGGTTGAGCTGGGCCCATTTGGATCAGGACACGATCGGCTTGGTTGCGGTTGATCTCCTGCGTTGGTTGCGCGTCGCAGCGAAGGACCAGCCCGGAGGCGCCCACGGTTGCGAGTCCCATTGCGGTTTGCTGCAGGAAAATTCGGCGTGTTGAGTCAAACATGTCGCTCACCTTCTCGGCCGTAGTAGTTTCTGTAGATGAAACACCGGGCGCGAGTGTTTTGTGCCGAACTTTAACGCCGAAGGCGTTCGCAGCAAACGTTTTCGGCGTTCAGGACAAACGCTTTCGGCGTTCAGGACAAACGCCTTCGGCGCTGGTGCAAACACCTTTCGGCGTTCGAGGTGTGCAAAGCCGGGCCGACTACACTAATTCAATCGGTTGTACTTCTTCATCGCTTGCTGCAATCGATCGTGCGGGATGGCGTAGACGGTGTTGCCGTTGATGCCGGTCATTGTTTCCGCGGCGATCAAGGCGTTGATGATCGCTTCTTCGGTCGCCTGCACCGTCGCCGCGAAGATCGGGTTGATGCTGTCGTTCGGCAGCATCTTCAGGGTCGCAAAACCGCTTTGCTTTCCGGCGCCGGCGTTGGCCGTGGAGAACGCAATGAATATGTCGCCTGACGAGTTGCCGCCAATGCCGCCGTTCTTGCCGATGCCGAGCGCGGCACGCTTCACCACACGCTTCAACTGATGCGGCAGCAACGGCGCATCAGTCGCCACCACGACGATGATCGAGCCTGTGTCAGCCGGAACTTCCTTCGGCATGAGATCCGTGATCTCACGTCCAACCGGTACGCCTGCGATCGTTAAGCCACTACGCCCGCCGTAGTTCGCCTGCACCAGCACGCCAACCGTATAACTCGAACCCTCCACGTCGAACCGTCGCGAAGAGGTACCCGTTCCGCCCTTGAACTGATGCACGACCATGCCGGTGCCGCCGCCGGAGTTACCCTCGGCCACGGACCCTGATGCGGCCTGGTCCAACGCCTGCGCTACATGTTCCGCCTTGATGTGAAATCCGTTGATGTCGTTCAGAAATCCGTCCCACGTTTCCGCGACGATCGGCAACGACCACGGTTGAAAA
Organism: Acidobacteriota bacterium; assembly: GCA_020199835.1. Lineage (GTDB taxonomy): Bacteria > Acidobacteriota > Blastocatellia > Pyrinomonadales > Pyrinomonadaceae > PSRF01. Next base: position 126,303 of record JAIVJV010000002.1, read on the forward strand.
GTCTTTCCTTGTTTCTTCATCTGCCAGGCGATCACCGCATCGCGCACAGTGCCGACGCTGTGCGTGTTCGTGATCATGATCGGACCTTCGATGAAGCCCGACTCTTCGACCCACGTCGTCCCAGTCATTTCTCCGTTTCCGTTCAACGTGAACCACGCGCCGAACACCTGGTCGGTCGAGTCCTTGCCACGCGTCAGCACAGCCGTCACGCCCGTCCGAACCGGGCCTTTGCCGGGTACAAGTTTTCCTTCGCCGGAGATAAGCGTGACTTGGCCAACCTCAACACCCGCGACGTCCGTGATTGCATTGAATCGCCCGGGCGCACCGTCAAACGGAATCCCCAGATCGCGCGCCCGCGGTTTTGCGCGTTTACTTTGGGGGCTGGCAATGGTTACGGAGAGAAGTAGCCCGAGAATTAGCAGGAGTGGCTGAATAAGAGAGAGCTTTTCCATAGGTAAGTGTAACAATGCTATCTTGTTACGCCTTTAGTCAATAAATAACCCAGGTGAACCGATGCACAATTCGCTTAGGCAATGCCTCCCAACACTAATTGTCATGCTGGCCGCGCTGTTTCTTGTGCGGCCTGTGGCTGCGCAACAGGCGTGCTTTACGAGCGCCGAACGCGCGCGCGCCGAGCAGACGGCGAAAGTCTATCGAACTCCCGATCCCGGTTATGATCCGGTGCTTGGTTACAATCCGGCTACCGGGCCACGCCTCGGCGCGCCGGCGATCGACGACGACGGGCTCGGTAAACCAATCCGCTGCACAGCAAACAAAGACGAGTCGCCGGGCGCAGGCACCACGCCCAAGTTTCATTGCTCGGTTGCGGGTGTGACCGACGAAGATGGCAGTCTCATTCGTTACAAGGTCAAGCCACACTTCAAAGGCCACGCGCCCGAGAAACGCAACGGCGAGATCTACGGCGAGTTTCTGTCGTCGCGCTTTTCGCAAGCGGTCGGATTTTTCGCCGACGACTCGTGGGTCGCAGACGTCACTTGTCCGGACTGCGAAAAGAGTTTGACGCGACGTTTTCAGGGCGCGAGTTTCTCGCCGTTTCAACCGGCCGCAGGCGTCGAGCTGCCGCTCGCGAGGGGAATCGACGTTAACTGCAACGACAAAGACGCCGGCTCGCTGGCAGAGGCGCTCGAGAAGATGTCGCAGAACGGCGCGGCGCGCGCCGAGGTCGACGCGTTCAAGCTTTGGCTCGCGTTCATCGATCACGGCGACACTAAAACCGATAACCATAAATACGCTTGTTTGAAGTCGCGTAAAGAAGGCAAAGACCGGATCTGCGAACCCGGCCAGGCTGTGTTCTACGTCGGCGACATGGGCTCGACGTTCGGTCATTCAAGCTCGAGCGAAAACAAAGCGAAGCTTGAGGTCTGGCGTAAGAAAGATCCAATCAAAGTGAGTGGCGGCCGCTGCACTGCGAATGCAAAGAGTGTTGGCGATACGACTATCTCCGAAGCCGGTCGCCAACTGCTCGCTGACAACCTTCAACGACTACTCGACGCAGAAAAGCAAAACCGGACCATCACGCGGGTGTTCGAAGCTTCGCGTAACGCGGAGCGCGATCGACCCGCGTCGGAATGGGCCACGGAATTTGAACGCAAGGCGCGCCTGATTATCGACGCGCGCTGTTCGAACTAACACAGGGTTTCTCACAGGGCGCAAAAATGCATTCCGAATTTCCTGCTCACACGAAGCCAAAACCACATCGTTTTTTTGCCTGGTCCGTACTCAATCGTGACCTGTGCCAGTTGGAGTTTTTCAGACGAGTTCTCGAAGAAGCGACTGACACGTCAACGCCGGTGCTGGAGAAGTTGAAGTTCCTCGCAGTGTTCTCTTCGAACCTCGACGAGTTTTTCATGGTGCGCGTTTCAGGCATCAAGGAGATGCTCGGCATCGAGGACATTGGACCAATGCCAGGCGAGTTAACTCCGACCGAGCAACTGACGGTGATTCGCAACCGTGTGCTCACGCTCGTTGAAGAGCAGACGCGCTGCCTGCGTGACGAAGTGCTGCCGGAACTCGCCGCGCAAGGTGTTGTGATCGCGCCGTACAAGACCCTTTCGGACGAGGAAAAACAACGGCTGTCGCAGTACTTCATGAAGAACATTTTTCTAGTACTGACGCCACAGGCTGTCGATCCGGCACGTCCGTTTCCCTACATCTCGAATCTCAGTTTGAACATCGGTCTGACGGTGCAAAGTAATCCCGAAGATACGCTCGCCGGTACGCCACTCGACAATGAAGCGAGATTTGTAAGAATCAAGGTGCCGCCGGTGGTGCCGCGACTGATTCCGATAACACCGGGTGAGATGAAGTTCGCGTTAACCGAAGAAGTGATTGAAGCAAATATTCATGCGCTGTTTCCGAGCATGAACCTCAGCAAAGGATACGTGTTTCGCGTAACGCGCGATGCGGACGTTGAGATACGTGATGACAAGGCGGCGGATTTGCTTGCGTTGATTAAAGAATCGTTGCGTGAACGGCGGTTTGGTTTGCCGGTACGACTCGAAGTGTCGTCATCCATGCCGAACGAGATGGTTGAGTACCTGACGAGTTCGCTGAAGATCGATTCCGATGACGTCTACAAGATCGATGGTCTGCTGGACGTGGGCGACTTGATGGAGCTTTACAGCCTCGACATGCCTGAACTCAAAGACAAACCGTTGAAGGCGGTTCTGCCTCCGGGGTTGCGCAACAAGGAGTCGATTTTCGACGCCCTGAAAAAGCAGGACGTGTTGGTCCATCATCCTTACACCTCGTTTGGAACGATTGTAGATTTTATTCACGCAGCCGCGCAGGATCCGCAGGTAGTTGCGATTAAAATGTGTCTCTACCGCACTGGCAAGAAGTCGCCGATTCCGCAGGCGTTAATTGAAGCCAGTGAACGCGGCAAGCAGGTCACCGCGGTCGTGGAGATCAAAGCGCGCTTCGACGAAGAGCACAACATCGAGTGGGCCAAGCGACTCGGCGAGTCTGGCGTTCACGTCGTTTATGGTCAGGTCGGACTGAAGACGCACAGCAAGGTCACGCTCGTTGTGAGGCGTGAAGAAGACGGGTTGAAAACTTATACGCACATCGCGACCGGCAACTACAATCCCACAACTTCGCGGCTCTACACGGATCTCGGACTGCTAACCAGCGACTCGATGATTGGCGACGATGCGACGGACGTTTTCAATTTCCTGACCGGCTTTTCGATCCAAAAAGAGTTTAGCCGCTTGCTCGTCGCGCCGTTGAATCTGCGCAAACGCATGATGGCCTTGATCAAACGCGAGACTGCTCAAGCGCGCGAGGGCCGGCCCGCGCACATCATGGCGAAGATAAATCGTTTGACCGATCTGAACATCATCGAAGCGCTTTACGAAGCGTCGCAGGCGGGAGTGAAAATCGATCTGATCGTTCGCGGCGCTTGTATGATTCGTCCCGGTGAACCCGGACTGTCGCAAACTATTCACGTCCGCAGCGTCGTCGGACGTTTCCTCGAACACAGCCGCATTTTTTACTTCGCGAATGGCGGCGACGAAGAGGTTTACATCGGATCGGCCGACTGGATGTCGCGTAATCTCGATCGTCGTGTGGAAGTCGTTTCGCCCGTGCTTGATCCACAGGCCAAGACGTATTTAAAGGACACCGTGCTCGCCGCATACCTGCGCGACAACGTGAAAGCCCGGGTGATGACGTCTGACGGTAGCTACGTGCAGCCGCCGATGGAAACCGGCGAAGAACCTTTCAACAGCCAGTTGTTTTTCGAAGGCCCGAACAGTTCACCACCTGTCGGCAGCGTTCACCCGTTGAAGCGGCCGCGATTGTGGGCCAAGCAATAAATTCAGTTTAGAAAGCAGAAAGGATCATCAATATGAACCGTTTGACCGTTGCGGTGCTGGCGACGTTTGTCGTCATCCTGCTGGGTAGCGGATTTCTGGCTTACGTCTTTCGCGATCACGGTGGAACCGCAGTGAGAACGGCGACGCCTTCAGCTTCGCCGGCAACCACAGAGATTCCCGCGCCCGCTGCGTCGGAAAGAGAGGCACGACGCGGAATCCCTTTACTGGGTGAACTGTTTGGACCAGATGCTACGGGATTATCGTCGCCTGACGATCTGGCGAGTTGGGAAGCAACATCGGCGCGCATCGCGTTGCGGTTTGCACTCGCTGCGTTTCTCGCGGCACTGCTTGCGTTTCGGTGGCGGCGTGGCGGTTCCGTGGTGCGGCGAAATCCGTATGTGGCGCAGACGCAGATCCTGATGGCGGTGGTGTCCGGCGCAATGATGATGGTCGTCGGCGATAGCGCCGCGCGTGCATTTGGTATTTTTGCGGCAGCGTCGCTGGTTCGTTTCCGCACCAATATTCGCGATCCGAAAGAGATCACGGTGTTGCTGGTTTGTCTTGGCGTCGGTTTGGCTGCTGGCGTCGGACGTTGGGACATGGCCGTGATCCTGACCGTGTTTGTGCTGCTGTCGTTGGCAGTGCTCGAGTATTCCGAGAAGTACCAGGTGTTTCGTTCGATGGAAGTTTCGGTGCAGACACGCGATGTCGACAAGGCGAACGAGATTCTGAAACGGCTCTTTGCGCGCTACAGTTTTGATTCCGAGTTAAGGGAGTTGAATCGGCAGGACGCGGACGAGCCGTTGGGCAAACTTGTGTACCTGGTTAGTCTCGACCCGATGATCAGCACGAGCAAGTTGAGCGAAGAAATCCTTAACGCCGACCGCGACAACATCGACAGCGTCGAGTGGGATCAGAAAGAGAGTAAGACCTACCTTTATCGCTAGCGCTTGCGGTTGATTGCGGGTAGACGATGCAATAGACTGCGAACTCGTTCGGATAATGCGTCGGAGGGGTTGATGAGTCGCACAATTGTAGTTGGAGACATTCACGGTTGTTACGATGAGTTGATGGCTCTGCTGGAGAAGGCAGAGCTCGGAGAGGAAGACCGTGTCGTTTCCGTGGGTGATTTGGTCACCAAAGGTCCGAAGAGCAAGGAAGTGCTCGAGTTGTTTATGACCGACGTGCGCTTCACGACCGTGATCGGGAATCACGACCTGGCGTTGCGGCGAAAGTGGAACGGTGAAGACATCGAGTTAAAGCCGGCGCAGAAAGAAGCGCATAAAGAGTTGAAAGGCGAGAAGGACGCGTACGCGAGTTTCTTCAATCGTCTGCCGTTTACGATTGACCTCGATACGCACCTGGTCGTGCACGCGGGGTTGCGTCCGAACGTAGAGCTTTATTCACAGACGACGGGTGACTTAACGCGGCTGCGTACGCTAGGCGGCGATCGCGAGAGTGATGAAGGGACGCCGTGGTATCACGTTTATTACGGGGAGAAGGTGGTCTTGTTCGGCCACTGGCCCGCGCCGGAACCGCGACGTGGGAAGAAGGCGATTGGGTTGGATACAGGCTGCGTCTACGGCTACAACCTCACGGCTTATATTATCGAGACCGACGAGTTCGTCACCGTGCGCGCAAAGAAAGCGTACGACGAATCGTGAGGTTCAGCGTGTCCTCTCAACTCGCGACGAACTGAAGTAACCGGCCGCTCGATGTAAGCGGCCTTCGTTTTATTCAGCTTGTTCAGCCAATCGGGTTGAACGTTTTGACGCCGGTCTTTTGAAAGTCGCGCGTGTTGCGTGTCGCGACAACTAAGTCGTGTTGCAGAGCCGTTGCCGCAATCATTCCGTCCAGCAACGGAACGATTTCTCCTTTTCTCTTTAAGGCGACGACGAGTGCTGCCCAACGGCGGCTTATCACTGCGTCCCAAGGCAGACAATCGATCGTTTCGACAACAACTTCAAACCACTCCTCCAGTTTCTCGCGCTTGCGCCCGCGGGGCAGCGCCAGAATCCCGACTCGCAGTTCTCCGAGAATTATCGCATCGACGACAAGATTGGATTCGTTAGCGCTGAGCCATCTGACAACCTTGGGATCTGCGGTTTGCTTCGTCGGCTCGCTGAGTACATTCGCATCCACCAGATACATCATCCGAGTGTCGGCAAGTTGATGTCATCAGTGGTTTCGGTACGTTTGACAGGTTGGAACCAATCTTTCACTGGGCAGGAGAGCAGAAGTTTCACGAGCCCAGCATTGCCTTTTTTGGTGGTTCGTTTAAGGAGGTAGTGACCCCGCTCAAGACGCTCGATCTCAAACTCCTGACCGGACTTAATATCATCCTCCCGTCGTATCTCAGCAGGAATAATGATCTGGCCCTTGGTGGAAACGGTGGTTCTCACGAGAGTAAGATATCGTCTTACCAGGGTGTCGTCAACAGAGGTCAGGAAGCTACTGACTACATCCTCGCGGCGGTTGTGGATTGACGGATCGATGGGTCTTAATGAACATCTCCAGCAAGCTGTTAAGCAGTTGCGACGTCATGTCCTCGGTTACTACGGGGCCGCCGACGCCGTAGTTCTTCCACGTAATCACTTCCATCTCCTTCGACGCATCACGACTGAGCCGTACTTGTTGACTCAATTGAATCTCGATCAGAATAGGTGTAGGAGGCGACGAATCTAGTTTTATTTTGAGATCTAACCTGGGATTTCCCGGTGCTTCGTTGTGGTATTGCAGCAACGGAATAGCCGCTTCCCGGAACTTCGCTTCCGCCTGAGACCGAAGTGCCTGCAGCCACTTCTCACGCTCGCCGCCGGGCTTTGAGCCGGACCACGTCACGTTCAGGTGGACACCCTTCAGTCCTTGTAGACTCTTCTCGTCGTCTCTTTCCTGAGCCGAGACGTAGTTGCCGGCCGTCAGCAACAAAACAGCTGCAATCAGGATCGTGCGTTTCATTTGTCGTCTCCTTTTGGCGAAGCGTACTGATAATCTAACCCGCCCCAGTCGTAGTGCTGAAGAGTTGGACCATGATCAGGGGCGCTTCTGCAGGAATGTCTCACCTTGGTAGTGTTTCATTGTAGTCGCGTATTTACGTTTAGTAAACGAAGGCGTTCTAGCTGCGTGGATAACCGATGGCGCTCAGGTTAAGTTTGATCTCGTCGATGACTGTCGGGTCTTCAATCGTCGGTGGCATCCGGTACTCAACACCATCAGCTAACTTTTTGATCGTGCCGCGTACGATTTTGCCGGAACGAGTTTTAGGAAGCCGTTTTACGATCGTAGCGACCTTGAATGAAGCGACTGGTCCAATCTTCTCGCGCACCATCTGGATCAATTCATTGACGAGCGGCGGAACGAGCGAATGCCGAAGCACTAAGACTTGAACAAACGCCGGTAGCGTTTCTCGGCATCTTTCATCCGTTCGCGGTATTTCTCACGCTCTTTCTTTATCGTTTTCTCCAACTCCTTATCGCGCTCCCGTGCGCGGTCATCATCTCTTTTGCGTTCATCGTCCTTGCCGTCCTTACGATCATCATTCTGCCGCTTATTGCCTGTTAACGCTTTCTACTTCTACCTTCTGAAACGTTCCAAGCCGTTGCTGTACGATGTTCGTACGACGCCAGCATGGTCCTTACGTAGCAGAGTACTCTCATTCTATTCCCGCTAAGGAATTGAAGTCACAGGCTTTGGGCCCGGAAGCCAGTTCGCTTTATGGCCGTTGGCACAATATCCGCATGGCCTAGTGCGACAGATCGGTGCGGCAGATCTTTCAGTTCTTGCAAACTCAGCCAGTGGGTGACAAAGATGCGCCGATCAAAAACCATTTTTCAAAGCCTGCTCCTCGTCGCGTTTAGCGCGATCGTCTCTCAACCGGTCTTTCCAAAAGCCGAACGCGCCAAAGCTTCGAAACAACCTGTAGCCAAACCGATTATTTGGCGCGATCCGGGCAATATTACCGCACGTGATCTGCGTTATGGGCCAGGTTCAGCGCAAGTGGCGCCAGTTGGTCCCTTCGTGTTTGTTGAAGAAGCGAAGAGTGGAGAGTCTCCAAAATTCAAAGTACGCGATGCGCGTGGCGATGAATGGACCGTCAAGCTTGGACCAGAAGCACAGGCCGAAACTGTATCTACGAGACTCGTATGGGCGGTGGGATATTTTGCCGAAGAAGCGTATTACTTCGACGAAGTTCGCATTGACGGACTGCCGCGGCTTTCACGTGGTCAGGAGTTCGTCAGCGGCAATATTGTGCGTGGCGCACGCTTCGAACCAGAACGATCAAACATGAAAAGCGGTTCATCCTGGGATTGGCAGAAGAACCCTTTCAAAGACACGCGCGAACTTAATGGATTGAAGGTCCTGATGATCCTGCTGAACAACTTCGATGCCCGCTCGGGGAACAATCGCATCATTTACGTTGGCGGTCCAACTGCTACAGAAGCACGTTATTACGTCACCGATCTCGGCGCAACGCTCGGGCGAGCAGGCGGGTTAGGTGGAACTCGAACAAAAAACGATCTCGCAGATTTTTTGTCTACGAAATTTGTGCGCGGTGTGGATGCCAGAGATGGTGTAGTGGAATTCGATTATGACACACGGCCGAGGGGCTTGGGCCATCTGTCAGTGTTTCACCCGATCTACTATCGGGGTGAGGTCAACAAAGAAAAAGCGATGCGCGGCATTCCGGTAGCGCATGCTCGTTGGATCGGATCACTGCTAAGCCAACTCTCAGACGAACAACTTCGAGATGCATTCCGTGCTGCTAATTATTCGGATGGCGTTCGGGAAAGTTATGTGGCTGCGTTGCGTGACCGCATCAATCAACTCACACGCCTACCAAGCCGAACTCAGCGACGGTGAAGCTGAGAGCTTCGGCTCCAAGATAAGAAAGTTCAATTCAACGGCCATTGCAACTATAGAAATAAAGTCTCTCAAACACCTTTACAAGAGTGCGGTCTAACGTCAAAAGGAGGAACTGAAATGTCCGAAACCAAAAGTGCAGGTAGCGCAGGCGTAGTAGCCGTTCTGGTGATCTTTGTGATTCTGGTGATAGTGGCGCTGTTCATGTTTGGCGGGCGGCTCTTCGGTGAAAGGAAGGGAGTCGACGTCAACATAACTGCCCCATCGAAGTAAGCCTTTTCGTCTAGGCAAACTCGGAATTGGAGAACGCTTATGAGTTCAATGTCGGCATCGATAACCTGGCGGAGGTGGTCACAAAAGTGGGGCGACTGGACCACCTGGTTTCCAAAGAGGAATTTACAAAGCGATCCATTGCGACGCGGCTCAGTTGTTCGCGGAGCGGAGTTCGAAAGGCACACGGAACACGTGCCAAAAGGAACCTCTAAAAATTCGTGACGCAACACATCGGAGCATATTGTAAGACCGGTGGCGCAGGCGGAACCTAAATCCCCTTATTTCTCTGACGGGTGGGACAATACCGCGGCGCCGGTCGCGAGGTGACCGGTTTGCGGGCTTTGCGAAATGGTCTGAGTTTCAGTTCGTTCAGCATCTGTTCAATTGCCGCGTCCAACTGTTTTAAGGTGCTTTATGTCACCCCGTTCACTCCGCCTCTCAATAAGAGTCGTCCTGAGTCTGTCGATCTGCGTCACTTTGCTGTTGATTCCTTGCGCCTTGCTGACAAAGAGTGAAGCCTCGCTATCACCAGCTACTGCACAAGGACGCAAGACCGCACGTTCTCATCCCGGCGCACCCGAAGCAACTCTTCCAAACCTGGAGGACATTAAACGGCAGCACCCTCCGCCTCATCCTCCGCCGGAAATGCCCTCAACAATGCGTTCGAGACAGAATCCACTTGTGCGGTATCAAGGGCATGCGCGGCGTAGATAGCGTTCGGTGGGCCGCGGAGTTGCGATGACTGCGCCAGGAAGAAGAGAACGCGCAGTTGAAGCGGATCGTGGCGGACCTGACGCTGGACAAACAGATGCTGCAGGACGTGTTAAAAAAAGCTCTGAGGTGCCGGGCAACGAAGACAGCTGCGAGAATGCTGCTGACGGCCTATCGTGTCTCGGAACATCGAGCCTGTGTCACCGTGCTGCTGAAGCGCACGGTCTATCGTTGCGTGGGCCATCCGCGTGACGATCGGGCCGTGCGCTAACGCATCAGAGATCGCGACTACCGGGTGCGTTACGGTTTTGAGCTCATCCGTTTTTGGCTTTAATGATGGATTGCCACAGTCAAAGCTTCGTCAACTTATCTTCATGGTAACTCATCCTCAGGGTTGCGGGGCTGGGATTGCCTTTGGTGTACTCGGCCCCGAGGAACGCCAACTTCACTCGCCGGCCGTCAGAGTACGTGAAGATCACGGAGTAATCTTTCACTTCGTAAGTGCCCGAGCCGGGTGCCGCTGCTGGATTCACACAATCAACCGGCGCGTGATACATCACTTTAATCGCGCCTTCGTCGGTAAACCGTCCGTCGGAGGTAAAAGTGATGGAAGGAGATTTTCCGCTCAATGCACTCAAAACGTACGTGCCGTTGAAGGTTGCGCCGTCAACCGAATTCAATCGGTAAAACGGCCAGTCCGTTTGATTCTTCGTAATGATGAGTTTATTACCCTCGGTTCTCATCGGAATCGTCGCGTATGGCATTTGGATGACTCCCCTCCCATTACTGAATGTGTAAGTTCCCCAATGCCGCGCGTTCAATTCTGGCGGTATCCGCGTATTCAGTCCATGCAATCCTTCGAGAGGGAAGGTGGGGCCGTAATAGACCTGACCGTTATTCAAGAATATTGGTGAAAAGACTTCTAACCGCAACGTAGTCGCATCAGTTGACTGCGTACTACCTTGCCAGACGCCGACGACGCCGCCGCCGTCGGTCGAGCCGGTTTTTAAAGCCGGCTCACTGAAGTCGGTGAAGTGTAAAGAGAATAAAAAATTCTCGATATCGTTGCGGTAGCTAATTCTGTCGGAGGTAAAATACCTTCTCGAATAGGTTAGGCAGCTCGGTCGGGATTCTAAAATAGCCACCCGCTCGAAGTGATTATTGATTTTAACCACAAACAATTCGAGCCTCGATTCAATTTGATTTACGTTAAGACCGCCTTTGCCACGAATATACTCCCAGCCGTTAAATGACCTTCGGGCGACGCTTTTACCGTAAGCGCCGTCTGCCTGAAACATCTTCGTTCCGTTATACATCGCCGCCGCTTCGTTGAAACTTTGCTCAAGGGCTTGTTCTAAAGTGCCTGAAGCATTCAATGGCGACATTATTTGAATTGCCAAATGTTCATTCGCGGGCAAGTTTAACGGCTTAAATACTACGCCGTCTTTAAACTTCTGCTCGCTCCATCCGGCAGGCGCTGTGTAACCCATCGAGCCGAATCCGCCCGGCGCAGAATCCGGTTTGGCGTTGTTAGAATTGCTGCCGACGGAGGGCGACGTCGCAGTCGTTTTATCAAACTCAATGCTTGCAATGAAAGCGTCTAACTGAGTTGCGTACGATTGCTCGTTGAAGACGCCGAGAACGCTGACCGCCTTTCCGGAGCCGCTAAAGACAGTCAGAAACGCCAGCGCTTTGCGGTCTTCCATCTGGACCGACGCCCCACCCGCCGTCATCGTCCAGCCGTCAACCGTCTGCGTTTCGGCCTGCGGAGGTGCTCCTGCTTTGAGAGTTTGCACGAGCAGATTATTCCACTCCCTCGTAAAATCGCTGTTTGCGCTTCCGGTGCCGGGCGTCGCGCCGTAGAGCGTGATGATGCAAAAGCCCCCGGTGGCCTGGTTGAAAGCGCTAAACCCAACCACGTTTTCTTTCGGCGTTTTCGTCCAGCCTTGCGGCGGCGTGTAATTCACGATCCCCAGCTTTTCCGTCTGGCCGAAAAGGGTCTCGGGAATCAACAGGCAAACTAATAGCGTAATGAACAAACATAGAAGAGTTTGGCGATTAGGACTGAACACTTTCATAACGATTCTCCGCTGGTTGCACGAAGGCGGTGGGGGAACGCAAGCGAGTTGGTGCGCGACTGTGTTGCCGCGACGCTATGTTCTCGACGGGTAATCACCGCCTCGCGGTTGAAGAGTGGAGTAACAGGCCAGATTCAGAGAGTTGCGTTCATCTGCTTGAGCACGCTGGCAGTTGCTCCGGAGTACACAGCACAACCTGATAGGTCAACGATATTAGGGTTCCGGCATGAAAGAAGTTGAGCGATGTGAGGCTAAGCTATCACAGCTGTTCCAACATAGCTAATTACGCTGTCCCTGCTAGAAGCTCCGTCCACAGTGCGATCGTTGAAGTTAGGAGCATCGGACTGCTACCTCGCCCGGCCATGAGAGCTGTACCGACATAAAGAATCCTTCTCAGCGCCATGGCGTGAAACCTGGAATTACGCAGTTCACGTTCCATGACTTGCGTCATACGTTTGGTACGCGGTTAGCCGATGCCGGCGTCGATGTGGTGAAGAATAAAGAGTTGAAGGGTCACGCTTCCATTGTGACAACGATGCGGTACATACACGCCACGGATCAAGGAAAGCGTGGGGCGATCGTGGTCCTGTCACAATATCGACAGAAGCATCGTCAACAACATGGTCACAAGTTGGTCGCAAATGAAAAAAGCGACAGGCCCAATAAGTCATTGGAACCTGCCGCCGTCGTTTGAAATTCTGGTGAGCCGAGCAGGGCTCGAACCTGCGACCCGCTGATTAAGAGTGCGATCATGAGCACTGCGTCAGATTACGGCTCTTACGATTTACTAACATTTGTTACAGGTTGCAGCCGCCAACGAGTCCATCTGTTACTACCTGTTAAGACCCATTTCGCTGAGGTGTTGTCACAAGTTTGTCGCAATTTGCGTTTAGGTTCCGCCAGCACCTTTCTCTCGATCCCTTAGAAGTTCGGACCTGAGCAAGCGCTCTGATCGCATGACATGAAGTATTAACACTCGTCCGGAATCTTCCCGGTAGAAGATACGACACGGAGGCTCGACGATTTGGCGATAGCGCCAGCCTTTGAGTTCTTCCGGTTTTGAGCCAAGCCTGGGGTGGCTTTCAAGATGATCGACGTGCTCGAAGATCTTCTGCACTAGCCGGCGTGCTGCTTCAGGATTGTCTAGTGCAATATAGTCTGCAATTGCGTCAAGGTCGTTGAGTGCTGGTTCGGCCCAGATTACTTCAGCCATCTGGACATCCGTTGCTTTGCCTGCTTATGAGTGACTGACCGACCTTCTTCAATCGCCTTTTCCCCACGAGCAATGCCCTCGAGCAATGTCATACGACGCTGCAAGGTCTCGAAGGTCTCGACATCAACCAGATATGCCGATGGAACGCCATGCTGCGTAATAAGAATTGGCTCTCGATCTTTCTCGAGTTGGTTCAGGATCTCTGTGGCCTGGCGCTTTAATGTGGTAACTAGTTCAGTTCGCATAGAGTGATACTAAAGTAGCACTCCCAGAAAGGCAATGATCACCTATTCATTGACTATTTTCCAATAACTTTGAATCAAGAGCTCGGGACCGGCGGATCGATTCCGCCACAGCCGAACCGCTCAGACCTTCCGTGGGCAAATTCTCAGCTGTTCTAGTCCCTCGCCCTTAGAGAAAGGCGAGAAAAACTCGTTCTGCGCCGTTTCGAAAACATAAAGGCTTGGGCAGACTTAGGAAGCTGTCGACAAGCAAACCTACCAATGCGATGCCGGAGCATTACCATTGTGGCATCTCCGAGTACGTATTCTGTTCAGTGGTGCCTAGTCCCTTTTATCCATAACGATGGGTAAACACGAAAAATAGCGCCCTACTCCGTTTCTTGTAGCCATTTTCATACTTTCTTAATCGTTAGGGGTTTGAACGGAGTCCGATGTTCTAGTTGTTTCCGCTATTACGGAACGATGGGCGTGCCTCTTGGAGATTCGATTCCGCCGCAGCCGAACCGAATCGCTCAGACGTAACGTGGGCAAGTTCTCAGCTGTTCTAGTCCCTCGCCGATAGAGAAAGGCGAGAAAACTCGTTTCTGCGCCGTTTTTCGAAAACATAAAGGCTTGGGCAGACTCAGGAAGCTGTCCACAAGCAAACCTACCAATGCAATGTCGGAGCATTACCACTGTGACATGTGTGAATGTCTATCACAGTTCATTCAATTCTGTGTCTGAATATATATTAACGTCCTATAAACATCTGGTCGATAATAGCGCTAATTACCTAGAAATTTATCATCATCGTTATAATGTTGGTTTATAGATTCTTCAGAGAATGCGACAAGAGAATTCCTCGTGGAGATCGGGTTCCGCCGCAGCCGAACCAAATCGCTCATACCTTACATGAGCAAGTCCTCACCTGTTCTAGTTTCTCTCCGATAGAGGAAGGCGAGGAAATTTCTAATATGAGTCATTTTTTTTACCCTAAAGGCTTCGACAGACTTGGGAGGCTGTCAACCAGCAAGTCTACCGGTGCCATGCCGGAGCACTTCTGAAGTGACGTTTCCGAATATGTATCAAAGAAAAAAACCTGTAGGTGTCCTAATAGTATTAATCCAAGGCTGAGCTAACGAAGATGTGATTTCCTTAAAGTGTTGAATTAACATAACTTACGCCCTTGTAAATTGATTAAAATGTTTATGAAAGTGGAAATAATACGATTGACAAGAGGACATGCGTGTGTGATGATGCTTGAATGGATAAAGATACAAGTGAACTAGTGAAATACACCAAGGCCCTGTTGCTGCTGGAAGTGTATCAACTGTCAAAAAGCGATGACTCGGCGAAGCCCGAGATTCTCTTAGCCCGAGCGGGTTTAAGCGTGAAAGAAATCGCCGAACTGCTGGGCAAGAATCTCGCCGCTGTTGCGAAAACTATCCAGCGTGCTGGAAAAGGGAGTAAATAGCGCGATGGCAACAAAACTCGGATCGGCAACGATGGACGACCTGTTGAAGCAGGCCAAGACGACGAATCGATTACTAGCAGCTCAACTTAAATCCCAGATGAGCCAAATGGATCTCGTCAAACTGTTGTCCACGACCGGCCTCAGCGCCAGGGAGATTGCGGATGTGTTAGATACCACGGCTCCCACAGTGGCGGTCACACTTCAGAGACTTAGACAGAAGATGAAAAAGACATCCCTGGCTAAAAGTGAAACCGAAGAGTGACGCGAATAAGAATGATTCCTCATTTACCCCTTTGGGCTAGATCTTGGAAGCGGCGTGGGTAACGCGATATGGATTTGCAGGAATTAATAAGTCGTGGTCGGTTCGTTTTTGCGAGTGCGCCTGAACGCCTGAAACTGTACGAGCTCGTCGACGGACGTCGCACAGCTAAGGATCTCGCCGCGATCACCAAGAGGCATGTAAATAATGTCCGAAGAGATCTGAGACATCTTGATGATATCGGTTTAATCGAGGTGCGGATGAAGGACGGCGAAAGGGCTGAAAAGGAGGGATTCGCCCTCTATCAGAAAACTCCGCTTGCTCGAACCGTGCCTCTCTCATATTTCAGGGGAAAACGGAGAATACCCAAAACTCAGGAGGCTGTGAAGTCATCAATTTCGAAGGCCACTGTGAGGTCTCCTAAACCGCTTCCTGTCCCAACTGAAACCGATATGCTGGATATGTGCAATGCCGGGGAGGATCAAACTGTCGAATTCAAAGCAGCAGGTACTGAAGCCCGCAAAATCACTAAGGAAGTGGCTGCGATGCTCAATACCCGTTCGGGCGGAGTGATTCTTTACGGAGTTGAGGACGACGGTGCGATTACTGGCACAGACGTCAGTCGGCAAAAGTTGGACCAGCCCTTGCAAAATTCAATTAAGAACTCGATAGCGCCGGCCGCAACAATTTCTCTTAAATCAGTTTTGGTGCTGGGAACGGAAGTGCTGGTAATTATCGTCCCCCCTTGGAGCAAACGGGATATATATCAATTCGAGGAGAGGGTCTATATACGCAAGGGGACTAATGTCTTCGCTGCAAAACCAGAAGAGCTTCGAAAGCTGCACCGTGGTGAACACGTGATTTAGGCCCACTGCGCCGTTAGCAGCGGAACCTAAATAACAGGAGAGGAATCCTAATGGATCAAAAAAAACCAAACGACCCGACCGTGACAAGGCTAAATGTCCTAATCAATCTTGCGCTCGAACAGCGAACGGACGAGACTCCCTCGCTTGCTAGTAGAATAATTAGGCTCGCCGAAATGGGTGTTTCTTCGTCCGATATTGCGGATATCGTAAGTAAACCGTCGAGCTATGTGGCCGCGACACTCGCACAGAGAAAAAAGAAAACCTCCAAGCAAAAGAAGAAAGCGAGGCCCTCATCGTGAATGACGCCAACATGCAGTTGCTGCTAGAGAAGCTAGACGCAATCATAAAACTACTCGTTATAGATGTTACTCAAGGAAAGGATCAAACTGAACAAATTCGTTTACTCTCGCACGTAGGATTTCAACCTAAGAACATCGCGGAGATGCTGGGAACTACTGCTAATAATGTGAGTGTTCGTTTATCGTCACTCAGAAAGAAACGAAAGGCAAACTCATAGGTTATCTAAGGAAGTAACTGAAGAGCTTTTGAAAAAATTCCTCAATTGCTGAACTCCTCCTCAAGTTGAAACTGAGGAGACCGGGGCAGGGCAGTTCGACACCAAGTTGACATTGGCTTAATAGGCTTGGTTGCTGCCGACGGATCTCAGGGCTCTTGTAAATAGCAATAAGATTAACCCGATTCTCTTGAATGCATGTAGGTCACGACACGGGAGAAATCATTAGGCTTGCGATGTCAGATTCTTCGATTTGGCTGATCTTGGAATTGCTCGGACAACAGCAGAAGCGAGGCTAACCATGGCAGAAACAAAGGAGTCTCAACAGAATCTGGGTGCGATTCGAACGGACATCGAGCAGATTCGAGCGATGCAACGTTTTACCACGGCAGCTACGGCGTCTAATCGCGCGTTCGCTGAAGACCACTTAGGTGAAATGGTAGGAGCCGCGGAAGTATATCTTTCGCTTCAAAATGGACCTTTAAATCTCGACGAGATCATGGCCATAGTCAAAAAGAGTAAAGCCCAGAGTGTCAAAAATTTGCAGTCACCTCGATCTGTTCGGTTTCATTGCCAAGATTCCTGACCCTTCAAACAAGAAGGGACGCCTATTTGTCTGGACGGATCTTGAAAACGTTCTAAAGGTGTCCGCCATTGCCCGAAGACTCATCAAAAATTCGAAGAAGACTTGATTGCATCGCTAAAACAATGCGACAGTTCGGCCTTACTGACCCAGGTGAGATTGGTGACGCGCTCAGTGAACCGCCTTTCCCGTCTCTCGCCTCGTTGGAAAGAACCATCAAATCTCTTGATCTGCGTCTTCCGCGGAATGTATCTGCCCGTCTACTCTCGGAAGCACTTCTAACGGCTGTAAACGACGAGTCCCCGGCAACATTGAAGTGGCGCGAGAACTTCGGTGACCCTCCGAAACTTGTTGCAATAAAATCCGGTGCGACGCAGGCTGCACTCTACCATCGAACGATCTTCAAAGCATTACAGGGTATTTTTGACGGATTCCTTTCCAATGGCCGAATCGAGCAGGAGATCAATACTGGCATTCACCGTGTCGATATTATGTTTGACAATTTTGCAGAGAAGGGATTTTTCGCCGAAATCCGCAACCGCTTTCAACTTCCCTGTACCTATGTACCGACTGAATGCAAGAATTACACGTCGGACTTACGCTCACCCGAGTATGATCAGCTTGCCGGTCGCCTTAGCGATGATGTTGGACGAGTAGGGTTACTCGTCTTTCGTACGATTAAAGATCGTTCCAAGGCGCTTATGCATCAACAGACGAAATGGAAGAAGCGCGAAATGATTATTATGCTAGATGACACGGACATTATGCGCATGTACAAAGCGAGGTACGACGGCCGGCCGAACGACATCAACGGTATTCTCTTTGAGAAGGTGAGGGAGATATTACTGAACTCAACGAAATAGCCGTCCTAAAGTTTTTGAGGATTCTTCTTGATGTCATTTTTCTTTCTTTGACGGGCATTCCTTACTGATTGTTGGGCAACACCACATACGGAGGCAATCTCCGAATCAGAAAGATCAAATCGGTCGAGAATTGATACTCGCTCATTCAGACCGGCGATATCCCTAACACATAGGTATGCCAACATTAATACTTTTCGATCTCTCTCAATCTTATTGTCTTTTGGTGAGTTCATTCTTCCTCCGACGAATGAGTGACAGGAATTCTAACAGTGTACGTCGTAATTTGCCTCCTCCTTTTCATACGGAGTCCAACAAAGGATTCAATAAGGACGGTCG
This sequence comes from Acidobacteriota bacterium, assembly GCA_020199835.1. Lineage (GTDB taxonomy): Bacteria > Acidobacteriota > Blastocatellia > Pyrinomonadales > Pyrinomonadaceae > PSRF01. The sequence goes on from JAIVJV010000002.1 coordinate 144,390, forward strand.
TCTGATAAGACTGGATTATGTTCTTCCCAAAGCCAGCGGCGCCTGGTTTGCTCGGGAACATAATCAGTCTTATCAGGACGCCTCGCCTTCTATTCCTTTTTTCTATTCCACGTCGCGCAGTTAATCGAACGGGCATCTGCCGTGTGGGCCGCATGTAATCGCGGGACGCTTACACGCACTCGCCTTCGGCTCGTGTCTCATGCCGCTAGGATGAAGTTCACAACACCATTTGCGGTTGGAAACCGAGGTACACTCGACCTTAGAGTCGACTCTAATTGAGCGGACAGGATAGTCGCCAATTTTGGTCCACTGAGAATCAGCTAATTTATAGATTCTTAAGACCTTAGAGTTTTAAAGTTTCTAAGGAATTTCCTTAAGAACTCTAGGATTCCGTGTAAGCTCATTCCATTCAGCAATTTAGACCTTAGAGTTTAGTGCCGAATGACCCCAATCGAGTCGACCACTCGAGCCAAGCCAAAGACTAAGCATGTGAAGGTCAAGAAGAGACGGAATACAGGCAACGTTAAGGGGTTCTCTGCATTTACGTAGGGCACTCTCGGGTGGAATCCTGCAAAGAAGTTTCAACCCAGCCTTATTAGTTCAATTCTTGGGTGAAGTGAGCAGAAGATCTGGTGGCGCGTAGAAAGTAAGGAGTGTTGGGATCCACGCCAGTGGGTGCCTTGATTCCTGTGCAGGTTGAAGCCCCACACTGGACCATGAAACCTATTCACATCTGCTGACCCTTCGTCATTCCCTAAGAAAACTCAATCAACTAGAAGCGTCGGAGATGCATTCACAGGTTCTGGCATAGAGCATGCACGTAGCGCGCATTTATTCACGCATTGAATTTGTCTGAGGTTGCGCGCTTCGCGCGTCAAGAAAGTTGTTTTCAACATGTGAAGAGCCACCAAACAACACTAAATGAGCACTCACCGTGGAGGCAATTTTTGTCCGGCAATGGTCACATTGAACTGGGATGGTGCCTGCACTCGGAAAAGATAACTTTGGGCCAACTACTCAGAGGTTGTGAGTATGTGTTCTGAATCGAATGAGCCAAGTTATCTAACCGTTGCTCAATTGGCCCAGCGCCTACAAGTGAGCGAGAGCACAATCTACGGATGGGTTGATCGCGATTACATTCCATTCCTCATGGCAGGAGATCTCGTTAGATTCGATCCGGCTGCAATTCACAAATGGATGTTGGCGGAAGCTGATCGCAAACGTGAAAAGAAACACTGGTTAAGGGAAGTACGTGGTAAAGTGACGCTCGCTCCTGGCGGCTGCAACCGGAAAGGAGCAATCGGATGACAATCCGAAAACGCGGAGCACGTTATCACTACGATTTCATGATCCGCCGGCAGAGATACAGAGGGGCATTACCCGAGGCGCGTACGAAGGCAGAAGCACAGCAAGCTGAGGCGAAGATCAAGAACAAGATCTATGAGCGCAAGTTTGGCAAAACTTCGGCAAGCAGATCATTCACTGAGTTCGTGCAGAACACCTACTTACCCTGGGCCAAAGCTACAAAGCGGTCCAGTCGTGACGATGTTCTACACGGCAAAGTTTTCTGTCGGCACTTCGGGAACAAGAGTTTGAGCAAAATCGATCATCAGATGATTGAGGAGTTCAAAGTCAAACGAATGAAATCAATAACTCGCTATGGCAGGACGCGGAAACCGGCGACGGTGAACCGGGAGCTTGCGATTCTATCTGGCATTTTCAGGATGGCCGTTGACTACGAGGAGATCACGGAGAATCCGTGTAGGAAGGTGGATTCGCTACCCGAAAACAATCAGCGAACCAGGCATTTATCTTTCGAAGAGGAAGATAGATTGTTTGCGAAGCTGACAGGGGAGCGGGAATATCTAAGACCTCTCGTAACGGTGGCGCTCTATGCGGGGCCACGGCGCGGAGAGTTATTAAAGCTCCGTTGGTCAAACGTGGACTTTGGTCTAAATCTCATCAACTTTACCGAGACAAAGACGAACAGAGATCGCGCTGTGCCGATGGAGCCAATTGTCCGAGAGGCTCTATTGGAACTGAGTCAGCAAAGCGGTGATGCGGAATTTGTTTTTACGAATCCTGACACCGGAACGCGGTACACGGATGTTAAGAAGTCCTTCACCGCAGCCTGTCGGGAAGCGAACACTACCAATTTCACATTTCACGACTTGCGCCACACGTTCGGTACTCGCCTAGCGGATGCCGGCGTTGACGTTGTGAAGATTAAAGAGTTGATGGGACACGCGTCGATTGTGACGACGATGCGTTACATACACGCGACCGATCAAGGGAAGCGCGGAGCGATCACAGTTTTGTCGGAGTATCGACAAAAACGACGTCACAAGTTTGTCGCAGATGAAAAACGGCAGGCTCTTCAACCTGCCGCCGTCGTTTGAAATTCTGGTGAGCCGAGCAGGGCTCGAACCTGCGACCCGCTGATTAAGAGTCAGCTGCTCTACCAACTGAGCTATCGGCCCGCGTTGTGACGCCGGAAAATTATACGTGCGAGCAGTGGAGTGTCAAGCAACTGAGGTTGTGGGAGTTTTGCCTGTCTTTAGCGCGCCTGCGTGTTACGGCTTCTGCTACGCGCTATTTGCTCGTCGTGGCGCACGAGCTATTCGCCAGCAATTTCTGCACTGCGTCAATCAATCCATCAATATCCGGCTTCGCAACGTACGCCGCCGCGCCCGCCGCGATCGCCTCCAGACGATGAAGCTCGTACGCGTCGCCGGTGTAGAAGATGCAAGGCACGCCGGGCGACATCTGCTGCAACTTCCCGCACAACTCCACCCCACTCGCGTCCGGCAAGCGCCGGTCGAGCACGAACAAATCGTACTGCTTTTGGGACGCGAGAATACACGCCTCCTGCATCGTAGCCGCAGTATCTACTTCGTAATCTTCCTTCGCCAGCAACAACTCGAGCATTTCGGATGTATCGTGATGATCATCCACACAAAGCACACGACATTTGGGAGCATCCACAGGGGAAACCTCCTCGTTAGTGGGTCAGACTGGTTTGACTACCAGGAAAACTCAGGCAGCCGTAACGCGGGTGCCGCTGGATTATAATCCATTCTGGAACCGGAAGGAAATTAGACCTTTGATTAAATCACCTGGATAATTCGGATCGTTCACCTTTCTTGCGATCCAATACCAGACAACGGTGGGCAGCCCTCCTGCCCACCACCAAATCAATCCATTTTTTGATTAAACGGAGAAGGGCCTTTCATCGCTTTCAGGAGTTGATTCAGCACTTCCAGATCCTCATCTTCCGGCTCTAACTGGCGATACTTTTCGAGTGTTGCCGACGCTGCGCTGAGGTCGCCGAGCTTGTGATAGACGAGCGACAAATTGAAGTAAACGAGCGAGAAGCCGGGCTCGATTTGCGCGGCCGCTTCGTAGTGAAGCCTGGCAAGCTGGAAGTCCCCCGCGTCGTAATAAAGATTGGCGAGATTGTAATGCGCTTCGACGTGACGCGGATCGTTTTTGAGTGACAGCGTGAAGTTGTCGAGCGCCGACGCGAGTTGTCCCCGCTCCAGATTGATGATGCCGAGATTGCAATAAGCTTCAGCGACGTTGTCACCTTCATTGATCGCTTCGACGTAGTGTTCGGCCGCTTTCGGATCACCCTGCTCATGCAGCAGCAACGCTTCCTCAAACGGCGTCAGCAGACGCGCGATGCGGCTGGTTTCAACGCGAAAAAGATTAAGCTGCCCCTGGAGTTCCGCTTCGATCTGGCGAATGCTGTGACCTTGCGCACGCAGTTCACGAACGCGCCGAAACTGCGTAAGCGCCTGAAAGTCGTAAACGAAGTCCGGTGTTTGTGAAGGTGACGAAGCCTGGATGATGCCTTGTTCGGTCCAGCGTCGAATCGTCTTCTCACTCAAACCAAAGAGCTGTTTGATCTCTTTGACGGTATACGACGATTTGACACGCTGATAGTCTGCCTTTGAAGGGACAGGTGAGGGAAACGAGATTACCTTCGGGCTCGAATCTTTCATCAGCAACGAAAATACAAGCGGATAAAACTACCCGACTTTTCGCTTCTTAGCCGCACGCGGTTTGACCAACTCGATTTGCGGCTTCTTCTTGGCTGCCGGCGCCGGTGCTTTCACCATCGGCTTGCGGCTCGACGCCTGCAAACTCTTCTTCAGCGCGCTCATAATATCAAGGCGCGGAACTTCTTCAACTTCAAATTCAGTAACCTGCCGGCCTTTGATCTTCGAGTCGATCAAATCACGAAGCGCGGCGTGATACTGGTCAGCCGTGTCGATCTCGCCAAGCGTCGTCCCCATCTCCTGCACGAGCGTGGTAGCGAGTTTCAACTCGTTCTTGTTGAGCTTCGTAGCGTCCAGCTTTTGCACGTTCTCCAGATCCGGCACGTCTTCCATCTTACGCAGCTCGTGCGGATAATGAAGCTTCTGCAATACGAGTCCATCCTCGTGTGGAAACACAGCCACGAGATCTTCGCGATCGCGCAACACGACTTTCCCAACACCGATCTTTCCCGTCTGTTTCATCACCTCGCGCAACAACGCGTACGGCTTTTCTGAAACTGCTCCATCCGGACCCGCAAAGTAAGGAGCATCATAAAACGTGGTAGGAATCTCCTCGCGATCGACGAACCCGACAATATCGACTGCCCTCGTAGTCTTGATCTTAATCTTGGCAACATCTTCTGGTTCAACTATCGCCCAACGATCGGGCTCGTATTGATAACCTTTTGTAATCTGATCGTTGGTAACGATTTCGCCGCACTTCTTACAGCGCTTGTCGTAGCCGATTGGACCATAGTCGTCACGGTGCAACTGGTTAAACTGAATCTTCTCGCTGGTCTCGATGGCGTTGTAAATGCGAACCGGAATAGCAACCAGCAGAAAGCGTATGTGACCTTTCCAGATGGATCTCATTGATCAAGCTCCTCGCGGGCCATTATGAGGTCGAAAAGATCGCAAGTAAAGAGTTTTGTACCACGCATGATACAGGTCAAACACAGTGTAGAAGGGCGTTGCGCATGGCAACAGCCGATTGCCAGCGCTGTGCAGGGTCCTTTGCAAGCGCGCGGTCGATGATCTCACAAACGGCCCGCGGCACGTGCGGAGCGCGTTGAATTAACGGCACCGGCGCCTGTTCAAAGATCGCGCGAATCGTGTCGTTTACGCTGCTTTTGTTAGTTAAATCGAGGGCAATCGAACCCGAAAGCAGGCTGTAAGCAGTCATTCCCACGGCGTAAATATCTGACTGCGGTTTGACGTCGCGAAAGTTTCGCAGTTGCTCCGGCGACATGTACGCCAGCGTACCAGCCATCTCGCCGGCCATCGTCACGCCGCTCATCCCGGAATGCGTGAAACTCTTGGCGAGTCCGAAGTCAGTCAACTTGGCCAACAGATTGGGCGAGTGACTGGAGACGAGGATGTTCTGATCCTTGATGTCGCGATGAATGTAACCTTGCGCGTGCGCGTACGAAAGCGCATCGAGCGCTTGCGAGATGATCGAGATGGCGTCTTCGTAACGAAGACAACCGCCACAGGTTTCAGCGAGCCGAGACGCGTCGGCGCCCTCGACGTACTCGGTGACGAGATAGATCACGCCGTTGTGTGTGCCGCGATCGATAAACTCGACGATGTTTCTGTGCTTCAGTGCCGCGGCGACATCGATCTCGCGCATGAAACGTCGCAGCGCTTTGTCGCTGATCGCAAACTCCGGCAACAGGGTTTTGATCGCGACCGCGCGACCGGTTTGCTGTTCGCGACCGAGCATGACGCAACCCATACCGCCACGCCCGAGGAGTTTCACTGTGTCGTAACCCGGTATCGCCTGTGGCGAACGCTTCAGTTCGATGCGACAGTCTTCGCAAAGAAAAGTGAGTCGCTCGTCAGGCGCGGATGCTTGCGCCTGTTCGCGGCGGCCACAGTTCAAACATTCAACCATCACGAGCACAGGACGACGTGACGACGCGTCCTGAGTTGTTTCGGAAAGTTCGGCGGCGGAGTCGTTCGCCATCACCTCAACCACGAGCACCGTCTCGCCACACTGAATGCGATCGCCGTCATTGAGAAACGCGTTCCCCACGCGCTGGCCGTTGAGAAACGTGCCGTTAGTCGAATTGAGATCGCGCAGAAAAGACCGCGGCGGATTTATCTCGAGCAGGCAGTGGTTGCGAGAGAAGTAGCGATCGTCAGGCAGATAGAGATGCGCGTCGCGACTGCGCCCGATCAGAAAACTGTCGTGTTGAGAGAAAGAGAAGATGCGGCCTTTGTAAGGACCGCCGATAACTTTCAGATTGACTTGCATCGTCAGCGATCGATCTTAAGATTATCAAAGGCCACGTTAGTTTCGTCGCTTGCGTAAAAACCGGCGCGACCGCGCCTGTAGTTTTCTACGTCGTTGAGTCGTGTCAGAAACTCACCGTTGATGTAGAAGGCCAATTCCGTTCCTTTGATCCTGATCTCGAGATCATTGCTCTTCGAACCGGAACGAATCGCATCCGACTTGGTGCGTGTGACGAGCGACGACATCGTGCCGTCCTTGTGCATGATGATCTCGTACTCCGGCTCGTCGCTCGGATAGATCAACAGGCCGTAGTCGTCGAGTCGTTTGGCTTTGGACCAGCCGCCATGGACCAGCAACCCGAACCCGGCGGAAGGTACGTTCCCATCAACGCTCCGCGCCGTGACCTTAACGGTCGCATTCTCCGTGAAGTAGTCGTCTGAAGGAGCGTACATCACGATGTAAGTATTCGGCTTGGAACTCATGTGATACTCGTCATCCTCGTACCACATACGGCCAAACTGGGAGACGCCGACGTTCCACTTCTTGTCGCTGAAGTCGTCTGAATATGGACCAGTCGGCCGAACCGTCGCGTTGGTGTTCGGAACGTTCGCGTTGACCGTGACGTTACTGTTGCGATTGGCCTCGCGCGTGTTCGCGTTGAGATTGTTGCTGTTTGAGTCTGAGCCGAGACTCGCGAGCGCGATGAGCATGACGACGAGGCCTGCGCCGATCACGACGAGCGCCGCAAAGCCGCCGAGAATCCACCAGAGCGCGTTTGATTTCTTGCGTGGCGGTTGCGTCGGTTGTGGCGACCACTGCTGCTGCGGCGGTGGTGGCGGAGGCGGCGGAGTTGCCCGCGGTGTTACGACCGGTGGCGGTGGATGATAAATCTCTGTGGGCGGTGGTTCCGCAGTGTCTCTCGCGGACGGATATCTGAGTGTCGCGTTTGGATCCGGTCCGCCGGGAGCGACGGCGGTGAGCGGAGTCCCGTCCTCCAAACAGAAGTTCAGGGAGAGATCCGTGTACGTGCGGTTACACGTCGGGCATCGCTTCATCGCGGCACAGCTTATAAGAAAAGTTCGAAATGTCTCAAGGGGTGATGCGTGTTCCGCAGCGTCCGCAGAACTTTGTTCCGGCGGGATAGCTCGTCTTGCAAGTTCGACAAAAGACTTCTACGGGTTTTGGCGCGCGCCATTCGAGGGCCGGATTGCCCAGCGGTATGCCGCAACGTCCGCAGAACTTCGTCCCCGGCGCGTAAGTGTGGCCGCAGCGTGAGCAAGTCGTTCCACTCGCGGATCGCGGCGCTTGGGATTGTGGTTCGGGATATGACGGCGGTTCGGGCTGCGTGTGCAGTTCGCCCGAAACTGGTTGGAACGTCCTGTTGCCACAGCGCCCGCAGAACTTCACTCCTTCCGCAAAACGCGATTGACACCGCGTACACATCACCACGACGAGCGTCGTCGATTGCGCGCCGTGTTTGCTGTCGAGACTGCCGCCGCGCGACGGCGTCAACTGATTACTCGACGCGCCGATCTTGAGTTGCGCCTCGATGATCTGTTCGGCGATGTCACTGCGAATCTCGATCACGCGTTCGTCATCAGGCTCGCCCGACTTCGCCACGCGCAGCACGTGTTTGCCCGGCGCGAGCGAAGTCAGAATCACTCTTCCGGATCGACCCACGCTGCCGTAGCGTTCGTCATCGACGTAAACTTCCGCACCCGAAGGCGCCATGATTACGAGGCGCGAATCGCCGCGTTTCAACGCGCCGGAATTTAGAGATGCCGCCGCTGCCAAGCCTTCAAACCACTCACTCGCTGTCGCAGGACGATCGTGTGGCTCCTTCGCTAACGCTTTCATGATCGCGTCATCGAGCGCGGCGTTTACGTCTGAACGCAACGTTGATAAGGCGGGCGGCATTTGCGTTAACTTCTGCGCGATCAGCTGCGTGATGTTGCCGGTGAACGGCGGCCTGCCGCCGAGCATGTGATAAGCGATCGTTCCCAGAGCGTAAACGTCGGCGCGCGCGTCTAGTGGTCCATCGGGTTGCATCTGTTCGGGAGCCATGTACTCGGGCGTGCCGATGATTCCACTCGAAGCTGGACCACTACCGGACGTGAGATCGGAACGATCCGCGTTTACGATTTTCGCGAGACCAAAGTCGCCCACTTTCACGAACCCGTCGTCTCCAGTGACTTTTCGCTTTTGCTGCATCAGGAAAATGTTCGCCGGTTTCAAATCGCGATGCAGAATGCCTTCGTCGTGCGCTGCCTCCACACCGGCGACGACCTGGCGCATGATTGTCGCCGCACGTTGCGGACTCACCGTTCCTTCACGTCGCAGAAGGTGATAGAGCGTTTCGCCTTCGACGTATTCCATCACAAGAAAGAACACGCCGTCGGAAGTTTGACCGAAATCGGTAACGCCGACGACGTTCTGATGACGTATCGATGCAGCCGCACGCGCCTCACGTTCGAAACGCGCGATCGCTTCGCCGTCCTGTAGGTCTTCGTCGTTTAGAATGTCTGGCCGGACTGTTTTGACGGCGACCTGGCGCGTCATGAGGTTCTGATCGCGGGCGAGGTAAACCTGGCCCATCGCGCCGCGGCCAAGACGTTTTTCCAGCAGGTAACGTGAGGCTAACAAGCGCGGGCCGGGAAGCGTGGCTTTCGTGTTCGTCTGGTCCTGCGGACACAGTTCGACAGCGTCTTCGTAGCAAACTTCGCAACGGGGACACTCACGCATGATTCAGTTCAAATGCCATCAAGCAGTTGCCGGCACCTCGGCGCAACACGCGGCGCAGCGTCTCGCAGCCAATGGAATTGCGGTCAGACAGTGCGGGCAGTCTTTTGTGTTTGGCGGTGGCGGCGGCGCCGCCCGCAAACGGTTGACCGCCTTCACGATCAAAAAGACTACAAACGCGACTATTAAAAAGGTCACCACGTCGTTCAGAAAAGCTCCGTAGGCGATAACGGGCAGTCCTCTCTCTTTTGCGACGGCGACCGAAGCTGGTCCCTGTCCGGAGAGATCTACGAACAGGTTTGAGAAATCTGCGTTGCCCAGCAACATGCCGATCGGCGGCATGATCACGCCTTCGACGAGTGAAGTAATGATTCTGCCAAATGCGGCGCCGATAACGACGGCCACCGCAAGCTCAATAACGTTGCCACGCGCGATGAACTCTTTGAATTCTCTTAGCATTGACTACCTCCGTTAGTGGCAGTTCTTCGCCAACTTGAATCCTGCCTTTTCCGCCTCTTCGGCAGTTTTGAACACCGCTTTGTTTGTTTCCGCGATCTCTTTCGCGGGCTGACAACCGTTTGGATAGTAAGTCTTCGTTTGCTTGTCGCCGATGATCTCCGGCGCTGCGACGTTTTCACTGCCGAGAGGCCCGGCCTCGACGAGTGCATCCTGTTCCTCTTTGGCCTGGCGTCGGGCGGCGATCGTGTCCTCAGCAGCGAAGTTCAACAGACGCAGACTTGGACCACCGGCGAGTGTGCTGACGATCACTTGAAAATCAGCGCAGCGCATTTGTTGACCTCTCGCTCTCCACGACGACCAGTTGCCGTCGAGTTGAAGCGACTTTGAGATCACCTTCACGAACTCATCAGTCGTTTGCACCTGGAAAGTTTCGTCGTAGCCGATCCAAAGCGAGGTTAGGCGATCGTCGAGCAGGTCCAGTGAGATGCTGCGCACTCCGTGATACTTCGTTTGATCGATCTTCGGGTTGAAGTGCGGATTGATGGTCGTCTTCGCGACGCCGAAATGATCGGTGCGACCGAAAACGGTTTGCGGCACGAGTGCCGTGATTTGGTCTCGGGTCATGCCGAGGCGAAAGCCGAGTAACTCAGGCGCCGCGGGAAGTGTCGCCATCTTTTGCGTGCACTGAGCTGACACAGGCAGCGATATCGCCAGGAGAACGAAGAGGGTTCGGAGCATGCGCGAGATTATACAGTTACTGCACGAGAGCGCGAACGATTCCTTCGAGAGTTGAGGGTTCAAAAGGCGTGGAAACATATTCGTCGCACCCGGCTGCGAGTGCCAGGTCGCGAAACTGATCCGCGCCATAAGCGGAGACCGCGATGATGGGTACGGAGCCGAGTTTCTTGACGTCGCGAATGCGCCGCGTGGCGGACAGGCCGTCGAGTTGCGGCATTTGTACGTCCATGATGATCAGATCCGGCGACTCTGTTTCCGCGCGGTTGATGGCCTCGACCCCGTTTTCGGCCTCGATCACACGAAAACCGCGCCGCTCGAACCAGGTGCGCAGGAGCAGACGGGTGTCGTCGAAATCGTCTACAACGAGCACGGTCCGCCGGGTATCGGATGAGCCGTTTGCAGGGGCCATATGGTCCTGGGCTTTTGGGACAAGTCGGGGATTGCGCCAAGCGTAGCAAAAAATGCGGAGTTCTGGAATGCGAAGATGTTATAATCCCAGGCTCGAACAAGAGACCAATCGATTAGAGGTAGCGACCATGAAGCAGGTACTCGCAGTCGCGTCCTTTTGTCTCGCAGTTTCTTTTGTTCCAAGTGCGGTGGGCCAAACGCGGGATTCGGGTGCAAAGAAACAAGCGCAACGTGTCTCCTCACGCAGTGGGAGTCTGCAAATATGCCAGGGCGTTCCGCTTCCTGATGGTTACGTTATCGTTGCCTACGTGACGACGACGGCGTGTCCGCATGGGGCGTACGTGCTGAAGAAGAAGTCTCCGGTGGCGGACGCGACCGGTGGACCTTCGCAAGTCGCAGTTCCCAACGCAGCGTCTTCGCAAACGGCCGTTCCAAAAGCGGCATCTTCCCAATCAACAACTTCGCAAGCGGCGGCGGCTACGGCCGCGAAGGCAGTCTCGCGACCGCGCAGAGTTCAGGGTGACGATCGTGGAGACGCTTCGGTTATCGCTTCGTCCCCAACGGGGCCACCAACTTTATCAGGTACAACTCCAGCTCTCGGCGCTCCAGTGAATGCGCCCGCGACCGCGGCTGCGACGACGGATGAAGAAGTCGAAGCAGGTGATGTGGTGCGCATTGAGACTTCGCTCGTGGCGGTTCCGGTGAGCGTACTTGATCGCCAGGGCAGGTTTATTCCGGGTCTCCGTCGCGAAGACTTTCGTGTTTTTGAAAACGGCGTAGAGCAGGCGATTGCGTACTTCGAGCCGAGTGAAAAGCCATTCACAGTCGCGCTGTTGCTGGACACGTCCGCTTCGACGCGTTTTCACCTGTGGGAGATCAGGGAAGCTGCGATCGCATTCGCGAAGCAACTGCGCCCGCAGGATCGTGTGCTTGTCGTCACGTTTAGTGATGAAGTGCTGTTGTTAACCGAGGCGACAAACGATCTGGAAGTCGTTAATGCAGTAATTCAAACGAACGCGACTCCCGGCAGCGCGACGCGTCTGTACGATGCGGTCAATCTTGTCATTGCCGAGCGGCTTAACAAAATACAGGGCCGCAAAGCCATCGTGCTCTTCACCGATGGCGTCGATACCGCGAGCAATCTCGCGACGTATGAGAGCACGCTGCGGGAAGCGGAAGAGTTGGACGCGCTGGTCTATCCGATTCAATACGACACGACGGATTACATGCGTGCGATGCAGAACGGGGGAAGTGTTTCGGTTGTGACGACGACGCGGGGTAATTGGCCGTTTCCGGGAAGTAGTTCGACACAAACGATACCTGTCAGTCCGCCGGGTAACCTTCAGGCGATGGGCGCGACGAGCGCCGACTATGACCGTGCTAATCAGTATCTTCACGGCATGGCCGATCGCACCGGCGGGCGTTTGTACCAGGCGAATGACCGGAAGCAGTTGGACCAGGCGTTTTCGAGTATTGCGGAGGAACTCCGGCGGCAATACAGCCTTGGGTATTACGAACCGTCCCCGAGCGATCCGGCGTCAGGAGACGCTCAAGCATCAGGGCAAGACCGTCGCGCAATAACAGTGCGGGTTAACCGGCCCAACGTTGCTGTGCGGGCGCGCAATAGTTATCTCAGAAAGGCTTCAACGACGTCGCCACCGCAACAGTGACCCGCGCTAAGTCACACTTATCCAACGCCACCGACATGGATCAAGCACACGTGCCACGATCCAGATCCGTAAGCGGATCACATGACCTGAAGCTACCGCACTTGCTTGTGTTCAAGTGGCTCGAATGATCGCGTCGTATGCTCTGTAACGCTTGTCGCGGTTATCGGCAGTGATTCGATTTTCGGTGGGCCCAGTTCGCGGGTGTCGTGGCCTGGTTGCATCGTCAGTTTGCCATCTTTCGAACTGCGCATAATGCTGAGCGCGCCCCACAGGCTTAAGCCGAAATTTATCAGGAACACGATGGTGCTTAGGACGGCGTAGCCAAGAACTATTAGGTCACGAACGCCAATCTTTGTCAGTAAAACAGTGCCGCCGATGATAAAGGCTAAACCAAAGACGCTGATCCAGAATAGCCCGTCTAAATACTCATCGAGACGTTTTTCCGCGGCCGTTTTATCGGCGCTCGCCTGGCCGGTCGGGACCAGCTGTGTTCCACAACGGTTGCAGAATTTAGTGTTGTGAGCAAGAACGCTACCGCATGTCTGGCAGTACATGTGTGAATCTCCGGGAGTTAATACGCGCTAGTGGACAAGACAAACAAAGAGCATCCGAGTCCGAAGGATGTTAACGCTTTGTCTGATCTGTTGGGTAGCAATCGAAAGCTGGAACTTCGGCGAGAGATTGCGAGCGCTGGCCATCTTGCAGAGATTATGGTCATCGAGAATGCGCATGCAACAGCAGCCCTTAAAGAGGGTTGGAAGCATCGACTTCAAACGCTAAAGAAAGATCTCGGTTACGATGATGCTCCGATGCTAGAAAAGCTTCTGATTCAACAGGCAGCGCTGTGTTGGCTTAAGCTTAACCTTGTGGAATTGAGTTATTCGAACACGATGAAGCAATCAATCACCCTGACGTTGGGCATCTTCTGGGAAAAGCGTTTGAGGCTGCACAGAGGCGCTTCACTCGCGCGTGTGAGACACTCGCACTAGTCCGGAAACTCTCACGCAACACACCAGCTTTGCAGTTCAACACAGCCACAAGGGGAGGGCAGCAGGTGAACCTCACGAAGTAAGCCCGTGGACGACGGCCAGTGACTTCTTGATGCATTCAAAAAATTAAAGTCGAGTAGTCTCAAGTTAGGTTTTTAGTCATGTTGGTAAGATAGATCGAGCTAAGATACGGACATCATCTTTGAGATTCGCAGGCAGTACCTTCTTCGTTTGCAACCGAATTCCTCACTGTGGCAAGCCGATCTTCTTTAACAACTCCTGAAAGCGCGGATCGGGGCGCAGGCTATCGAGCGTGGGATCGGCTTTTAGCCGGGTGAGGTAGTCGGAGCGCTCGGCGTAGGCTTGGTGGAGCCACTCGAAGGCGCGATCCTTGTCGCCCAAGCCGACGTAGATGCGCGCGACACGATCGGGCGTGGCGTAGCGCCCGTGCGAGATTGATTGCAGGTCTGAGAGCGCCTTCAACGCTTCCGTCCTTCGCCCGGCGAGACCGTAGGCATAGCCGAGCTGCGAGAGCCCTTCGCCGTTCGTCATGTCAACGCTTTTCTGGTACGCGGCGATGGCTTGGTCGTACTGGCGCTTTTGCAGGTAGGTGAAGCCGAGCCAGCCGTGCGCCGATCTGGAATTAGGATCGAGTTCGAGCATCTTGTTGGCGTGGTCGGGGAGGCGCTCGTACTGGCGCGTGACGTAGAGGATGCTGCCGAGGTTCGCGTTGACGAAGGGCGAGACTGGATCGAGTTGCAGAGCCCGGTTCGCAAAACGCATCGCCTCGTCCTTCCTGCCGAGGCGCGCGAGGAAGTTCGCGTACTCGACCTGGATCGTCGGCTCGTTCGGGCTCAGCTCTACGGCGCGCTTGAACTCCCGCTCGGCGGCGTCGAAGTTCCAGTCGCCCCACCAATAGACCTCGGCGAGCGCGACGTGCGCTTCGGGCAGGGAGCTGTCGAGCGCGAGTGCCTTCTGCACGGCAGCCTTCGACTTGGACATCGCCTCTGTCGCGGGCATGTAGGTGCTCGAAATCTGGTTATAGACGGACGCGAGCCCGGCGTAAGCCTGTGCGTAGTCCGGATCGACCTCGACCGCTTGGCTGAACGAATCAATGGCTCTCTGGTAGCTCTCCGCCTTTTGTTGGAAGAAGTAGTAGCGCCCTTTAAGGTAGGCCTGGTAAGCCTCCGGCGGCGGCGTGTGTTTGCGCGCTGCCTGCTGCTCCCAGCCCGCGAGGCGTAGCTTCTCGGAGATGTGCCGCGAGATGTCCGCCTGTACGGTCTGCACGTCCGCGAGGCTGCGGTTGTACTGTTCGCCCCAGAGCTGCGAGGTCTTGTCAACGTCAATCAGCTCGGTCTGGATGTTCACCGTGTCGCCGTGCTCCACGACGCGACCCGTGAGCACGGCCCGGACGCCGAGCTTCTGACCGATCTCCTGCGGGTCGAGCCGCGAGCCTTTGTAGCGGAAGACCGTCGAGCGCGGCACGACGCGCAGGTCAGCCTCCCGCGAGAAGCTGTTGATGAGGCTCTCGGTGATGCCGTCGGAGAGGTAGTCGGTGTTCGGGTCGGTGCTCGCGTTGACGAACGGGAGCACGGCGATTGAACGGATCGCGGTTTCCGCATTGCGCGAACGCACGTAAGCGAAGACGCCGGCGAAAACCGCCGCGACGAAGAGCAGCGACAGCAGCGCCGCGACCCTGTGCCGCTGGATTCCGGCGACGATGTACTCGGCGCTCGATGCGCGCGTGGAGAGCGAGGGCGGCGCGCCGCTCCTCGTCGGATCGAACCTTTGGCTGTGGAAAGTGTGTGCCGCCGAGCCGTGCACCTGTGAAGTCTCGGCAGGCTGCGGCGCGCTCATGTGGACGCCGTGCGATTCCATTTCACGGCGCAGCTCTTTCAATTCAATCGCCACGTCCTTGATCGTCTGGTAGCGCTCCTCCGGGTCTTTCATCAGGCATCGGCGGACGATGCGCTGCAACTGTTCGGGTGCGTCGGGGTTCACGTCCCTGACCGAGGGTGTCGCGCCGTAGGCGATCTTGTGCATCGAATCCAACGAGTCCTGCCCGGCAAAGGCGCGATGGCAAGTGGCCGCCTCGTAGAGGATGCAGCCGAAGGAGAAGATGTCGGAGCGATGATCTACCGCGCGGGTGTCGCCGCGCGCCTGTTCGGGAGCCATGTAGCCTGCGGTGCCCCGCACAGTCCCCGGCATCGAGTGGAGCGCGGTCGCCAACTCGCTTGCCTCGCCGTCGCCTTCCGCGCAGTGTTCGAGCGGGTCGACGAGTTTCGCCAGACCGAAGTCTAGAATTTTCGCGTGACCATCCCCCGTCACCATGATGTTGTCGGGCTTCAGATCGCGGTGGACGATCCCTGCGGCGTGCGCCTTCGCCAAGCCTTCGGCGGCGTGTTGGAGGTAGCGCAGCAGCTTGGGCAGGTCGCACTGTCGCTGGCGGATCAGTTGGCGGAGCGTGAGGCCGTCAACGAACTCCATCGCAATGAAGCTTGCGCCTTCGTGCGCGCCGATCTCGTAGATGTGCGCGATGTTGGGGTGGTTGAATGCGGCTGCCGCCTTCGCCTCCTGCGTGAAGCGCCGCATCTGGGTGTGGTTCGCGGCGAGCGCGGGCGAGAGGATTTTGAGCGCGACCTTGCGGTCGAGCTTCGTGTCCCGCGCGAGATAGACCTCGCCCATGCCGCCCGCCCCGAGCAGCGAACGGATTTCATAGCGCCCGAGCCGCGTGTTTGGAGCCAGAGGCATCTTCGCCGAAGAACAGTGTTAGCCAGAAATGCGGAAAAACTCTATTACAAAGTAGTTAATAGTTAAAGGGCCGTCTTTTCGGAGAGTCCTATAAAATCGCCCACACAGTTTTTTAGGCATGAAGATGGAAAACCTTGTTCATGATTTTCCATTCGCCATTAACCTTTAGCAGCGTAAACAGATCCGTGAACCGGTGGCCAGTCCAGTTGTCGAGCTCTAACCGAACCGTAGCTACCGTGTCGATTAGATCGATGCTGGTGATCCGGCCCTCCAATGCGGTGGCGGCGCCATTCTGATCATTCCAGTCAAAAAGTCCCTGGATTGGGCCGGCGAATAAATCTGGGCCGATGTATCCAAAGATGGTCGCGTCGGGATGGAAAGCGAGCTTCATGTCGTCGGTCCGGCCTGTCCTGCCGCCATTGATGTAGTTCTGAACGATATTAGTAATCGCGTCATAATCGCTCAAGGCCGCTGACGCGCTGGTTTCGATTCTCTCTTCTCTTTGCACGAGGGCTTCTCCTTTTTTATTTGGGCAGATTCATCCGTTTCAGCAAATCGTAGTAGCGAGAATCATCGCGCAGCGCGGCAAACGGATATTCTGCGCGATGGTCGACCAATAACGAACTGTGATCCGCAAAGGCTTTGTCTGGCCAAACGAATGCCTGATCTGTGTCACCAAGTCCGGCATAAACGGCGGCCACCTCCGTTCGTCTTCTTGATTGTTTTGGTATCTGTGCTCGATTTCCTTGACTATCGCCATCGCCTCGTTGCGTCGGCCTGCTGCCGCATTAGCGACGCCTAGACAAACCAACGAACGACTGGTGCGTTTCGATACCTCAACGGCTTTCGCAGCGGAAACTAACGCATCAGCAAACTGACTTTTTTAATTTGGGCGTAAGACTATTTGAGAGCAGGCTATCGGGCCGTTCTTTTCACTTCGCGTTCGCTCACTGATTTTGTACGAAACACATCCTAGATTACTGCTGAATAACCGTCCCTTGCGTTGCTAGCACTTGCCACCGCCCATCCCGCTTGACAAACACGTCTGTGAAGCGCGTTTTCCGGTCAATCGGCTGTCCCTTTTCATCCCGTCCTTTCACATGGTTGACGCCCGTCACGATCGCAGTGTTCGCCTCGACCCTCACGTTCAGGTCTGAGAGTTCGAGCGAGTCGAGTACAGTCTTGTCGTTTTTCATGGAGGCGATCTCTTCCAACTTCGAGTGTAGAGTTCCTGTGCGACTACTTATGTCAGTAGCATCAGCGGCGTAGTTGCGCTCAACCCACGCTAAGTCCTTGTTCTTGCTAGCATCGTTCCATTCACGCTCCATGTAGAGCAATTGGCCGGCGTCATTTAGCGGGCCGCCCGCGTCACTTACTGCCTTCCAATCATTACCGCGCTTTTCGAAGAAATGAACGCTGCGGGTGTAAAAGGTCTGGTCCTTACCGTCAACCTTCGCTGTGATCACGTTCCTATGCGTGATAGTTGCTGTGTTCGGAGTACAGGTGATGACGTAATAATCGTGGCTAATTTTGTCAGCATTCGGGTTGGCCCTGTTCCGTTCAGCGGCCTTAACGGCGTTGTCAATAGCCTGAGCTTTCGTCAATGCACCCGCCGGACTCATGTTCATATAGTCGTCGGCGTAAACATTTTGGAGAGAGGCCTGGTCTCCGCGTTGCCCTGCATCGCTCCATGCTCTATCGAGCGCTTCGAGTTTCTTTTTGTCAGCGTCGGTGCACTCACCTAAAGCAATCGTCGCTGCCGCAATTATCAGTAGTGACACTCCTAGAACTCGTTTCATATCTGGGCTCCTTTGAACTGGTTTGGGAAATTAAGTCGGGGAAATGCCTTACGGCAAATCAAGCGAAGGATCAGCGTGAGTTAGTGTCGATAGCGTGTGACCGCGCGCATGCGCAGCCACCGTGTCGAAAGCTATGTAGAGGGCAAGCCTAATCAGACGCACGAAATCACTATGAGCGCCACTCACCGCGCCAAAACCACTATCGTCTGGTGTCGAGGATTATCTCTCTCGCTAGCCGCTCTGCCAAGACTTCGCGAATTTCGAGACGTTCGCGGTAGCCTTGCCTTTGTTTCTCGTCATTGCCGATCACACGTTGAACTAGGGCTTCCTCTTTGGCCACGTTAACCTCCATCGTGGCCATGTCTTTGTACTCTGTCATCAGCATCAAGTTCCAATCGCCAGGGCCGTGAGCTTCGGTTCGCAGTACCTTGTAAGAAAGACTTTGTCCGTCCTTCTTCAACTCTTCCTGCTCCCGCTTCCAGTCGGTGGCGACGTAATTCAGGTAAGCGGTCTCCATACCTGGCTTCATTCTGATGAAACCGATGCTCCAAACAGAACCGTTCCGGTACGGGCGGCTAACCTGAGCAACCACAGAAATGCAAAGTAAGAGAACAGAAACTATCAATGAACCGACGAGAATTCGTTTGTACTTCATCTTTTTCCTTTCAGGTTTGTATAGTGGCCTTTGACGCGCTGCAGTCGAGGGTTTTTGGACGTTCAGGTGCAGCGACCGTTTGCTGGCCTGTGCGTTGGGCTGGCTCGTAAATCGGTTTTAGGTAGCTTCGACGTCGCTCCGATTAATGGGCTGCTATCTCGTTTTTCCGAGCGTGTTATATCAACAAGCCTGGCGTCCGACTGTGCGTTACCACACATATGACGCTGACAGCGTTGCGAGCGAAAAGTGAGGTACTCACAAATCCTGTTGTCGTAACTATCGGTTTCCGTGGCGGCATCCGATCGTGGGTATTGATGAGCTGTCCCGATTCTCAGCTACCTCTTCGACATTCGACATTGTTGATCTGACATATTCGAGCCGTTCTTTTCTGCCAAAGAACGAAAACTCCGCTGCCTTTTTTGACTAGACGCGGCTGGAGGTGACAGTCGCTACGACGCTCTTTATGATTGTCATGCCAGCTATTAACACCTCATCTTCTTTGTCATAACGTGGATCGTACGAAGCCACGGCGCACGCACATACCGTGAATCGCTCGCCTATCATCTTTATAGCCTCTTGAACTTGGGAAACGGTAATGCCCCCCCGGTGCGGCAAACTCATTGCCTGGCGCGCGTGTTGGATCGAGAACATCCAAATCAAAGTGCAGATAGATCCTTGGACCACGACTCCTCAGAGTGCGAAGGGGCAAGTTGAGAGCCTCTGCTATTCCCGACTGCCTGATTGTTGTTACAGCGATCATGACAAGGCAACCAATTCGAATAGTCATTAATGGCAAAGTTCGACGCCAGCCCGTAACGTTTGCGCAACTCCTCTAACTCTTCTGAATTGTTCTCGACGCGCTCTGGTATAAAATGGTCTATCGTGGTCTCAAGTAACCTAAGTGGCTCACCACACCAATAACAAACCGCGCGATGGTGCTTCCAAATCGCAAAGCGTTCCGGGTTAGTGAATTTGCGTTGACTCATTAACGAAGGTGCGCGTTCACAAGACTGATTCAATCCTCAAGCCGTAGCCCTTATGATATGCCTGAAGTGGTTGACGATCCACATGAGACTTTCAAATAGTTTTCAACGGAGAAATATTGATCTCCAACGATGGCAAGTGAACATATGATCATCAACATCCACACAGATCAGGAGTTTCATAAGTTGCGTAGGGTTATTGTAGCCTGCTAGAAACCCTCCACAAATCAAGTTAAGCTTTATCTAGATGACAATTGAACTGGTTTGGTCTGCGTCGCGCGTGGCCCATTATTGCGGTCTCAGTAGACAGTGGCTACAGACGCGCAAGGTGCTCCCGGCAACCTTGAACGTCTGAATCTTACCTTTGTTCACGTAGTGGGAGGAAAGAGCGCAAACAGGTACTATTACCGCAAAGAGCGCGATGGTTCTCGCGTAAAGTCTACGTATGTCGGCCGCGGCCAGATGACTCACATGATTGCCGGGTTTGAATCAAATTCCGCTGAACGTGAGAAACGAGCAAAAAAATCCATTGAAAACCAGGAACTCGAGCGGGTAGAAATGGCAATTGATCGAGTAGTAGACCTTGTTCAACTGTTCGCAGATTCTTCAGTGATCGTCAACCCCTTCGACTTGTCAAGAATGTGACCCATCGTAAGTCGCACTGTCCGGCTTCCCCCGAGGGGATCTGGATCGCCGGCGGCAATTCCACACATTTGGCCACGACCACTACAACAAAAGCACGCTGCACGCAGCAAGCCGCGCGCAAGACCTTAACTCTTGATCCTGATGGTGCCGGGATTGCTCTCCGCGCCGCGCGCTTTTACTGTGATGGTACACGTGCCGGGCGCGAGGGCGTCAGGCAAACGAAACACCACCTGCGCAAAGTTGGAGCTGATTACGGGCCTGACGTCTTCCGCCGGAAGATTGTAAGCTTCGTTATTACTCCCCGTCAGATTAACTATGACGGAAGACGCGGTTTCACCTTGTACTAATTGTAGATTAGTTACAAGGAGAACTACCCTCGTGTTTTTGTCAGGCCCCTGATTAAGCAGGTTGTGGGTGTTGACGACAGGAAACGCGTCTCTTAAGAATAGCGTCGCATCTAATGCGGCTGCTTGCTGGGCGCCTGGACCCGACCCATCCAACATCAGTTGGGGCGCGGGCAGCGTCTGGCCGCCAATCGTTGGCCTTAATACGAACAGTCCCTGTTCTATTCCGCCGACGATAACTATCCCGCTCGGGAAAAACGGGAAGTTGCTCCACGCGCCGCTGAACTGAGGCGCATCATCTACGGGGTAAACGTCGAAGAACGCCAACTCACTCAAGTCGGCCGCCCCGACATTGGTAATGTCCAGAATACGGAGGCCGCTTCGGTAATTTGCCTGGTAGGCGCGGCTGCCGCGTATGTAGAGGTTGTGGTCGATGGCCGGGCTCTGGCCGCTGTAGACGCCCATCATAGATGGAGCATCCAGGTCGGCGACATTCCAAGTGTAAGTGGTGGAGTTTACGCCCCTATTTTTTTCGTCCAGCTCGTCGTCGAGTAAGAAGTGTTTGTGGTCTTCAGTCAGCCACCCCTGGTGCGTGTAACCCACGCCCGCGTACGTCGTGCGGGATAGCTGCTTTGGCTCACTCTTGTTTGTGACGTCTACGATCGTCAACGTGTCCTCATTAGAATTAAAGCAGACCTCATGTCCCTGGTATTCCAAGTCAGGCCCGCGATAAATGACGCATTGCGTTTCATGAGTATAGCCGTCCTGGTCCACGCAACCAGCGAAGACCGGGGTCCCCGGCTTCCGTATGTCCACCACGTGCAGCCCGCCCGCGCAAGTGTCCTTGCTGCCCGCGGCGTAGGCAAAACCCGTCGCTTCATTTACGGCTAGCGTGTGGGCCCGCCGGAAGCCGGCGTAATGAGCGTTTTCCGTGAAGGCGACCGGCGGTGCTGCCACGTTCCGCAGCCGCGTCAGGTCAAACACTTGCATCCCGTGATTGTCGGCTTCGCTCACGATGAAAGCGTGGTTGGCATACACCTTAATACTACGCCACACGGAGTCGACGCTGTGCGGTGGTAGATTCCCTAAATAAGTAGGTTGGTCCGGGTTACTGATATCGACGAAGGATGTCCCGTTGGAGCGCCCGACGATGGCATATTCCTTGCTCGTGAGATTATCCGTCCATCCCCACACGTCGTTGACTGACCCTCCGCCTATGTCACTCAGGGGAAGGAAAGAAGCCAGGTCGACGTTGTGGCAAGGGAACGTTCCGGCCATCCCCCCGACACAAGGGGTCTTGCCCATAGCAACCAAGGGTTGACCATTGGGCTGTCCGTTGGGTCCGCCTCCGATTGGGGGACCTTCATCGTGTACGGCTCGGGCACTGAAAAACAAGCCGGCCGCGAGAAGGGCCAGGCACGCCCAAATACCGACGCGAAGTTGTTTAGAGCTCAGTGAAAACATTTTAGAACTGCTCACTCCAGGGAGCGTAACAAGGGGATCTCTGGGGAGTCTAAGACCAGGAACGAGTGGCTGTCAAAAACAGGCCCGGCTCATTCTCGCGCAGAACTTTCAGGCAATCAAGAAACTGTCGAAACCGGACCTCTCGGGGCGGTTCAGGTCAGCCAGTCGATGGCCGATGCGATTGAGACTCTTTTCCCGTTCTCTGAGATCTACAAAGCGAGTCGTGAGTTGTTTACGCTTGCGGTAGAGGGAACGCTTCATCCGCTTTTCGACTTAACCCAGTTCGCGGAGCACGCGCGCTCCACTGCGAAATCGTGAACGATCAGCTTCAATGCGGATACGAAAGCGGATACGAAAGAGAAAATTGATTACCCGCGGCAGGGGTCGAACCTGCGACCTTTCGCTCCGGAGGCGAACGCTCTAATCCACTGAGCTACGCGGGCGTGAAGTTGGAGTGCAAAAGATAGCACACCGTTTCGCGGAGCCGCCACTGTTCAAGTCAGGTCGTTAGTTCGACAGACGGTGAATGGCAGCGACGATCCAGAACGACACTGCGGCGACAAACGCGGCGGCGGGGATCGTCAGGATCCAGGCCCAGACGATGCGTCCGGCGACGCCCCATTTCACCGCCGATAAACGCCGAGTCGCGCCGACCCCGACGATCGAGCCCGTAATTGTATGAGTCGTGGAGACGGGAGTTCCCGTGACGGTGACATATGCGAGCGTCAACGCGGCGGCGGTCTCGGCGCAAAAGCCGCCCACGGGTTTTAATTTCGTGATGCGGCTGCCCATCGTATGCACGATGCGCCAGCCACCGGACAACGTTCCTAACGCAATCGCAGCGTGCGCGGCGAGCACCACCGACGTCGGAACCTCCGGCATCGTTCCGTCCGGGTTATACGCCATTCCCCAAACACCACCAGCCGTCAGTACCGCCGTAATGATGCCCATCGTCTTTTGCGCATCATTACCGCCGTGGCCCAACGAAAACGCAGCCGCTGAGAAGAGCTGTCCGCGACGGAAAACTTTGTCCACTCGCGTCGCCGAGAAGTGCCGGAAGATCCAAAACACCAGCACCATCATCGTAAACCCAAGCAACATACCGACCAACGGCGAGAGCACGATGAACTTCAGCGTGCGCAACCATACTTCCGCCTTGAGCAATCCACTGACACCACCGTGCGCGGCAATGGCTGCGCCCGCGTACCCACCTAGCAACGCGTGCGAACTCGACGTCGGCAACCCGAGATACCACGTAATAAGGTTCCAGATGATCGCCCCGAGCAGAGCAGCGAGCAAGACATACAACCGCAAGTCCGCCGCGATAACGTCCATGCGCACGCCATCGCCGATCGACTTCGCCACGCGCGTGCCAAACACTGCAAACGCGATGAAGTTGAAGAACGCAGCCCAGATGACGGCCATGCCCGGCGAGAGCACCCGCGTCGAGACGACCGTCGCGATCGAATTAGCGGCGTCGTGAAAACCGTTTATGTAGTCAAAAACGAGTGCGAGAAAGACGAGGATGATGACGAAGGCTAGTGTTGCGGTCATGGTAAACGGACGTGTTTAGATGACTGAATTGCCCCGTGTGAAACCCAACTACCTTGCCGGTCAACAACGCAACTTCGACAACCGACTGGCAGTTAATCTCCCTACGTGTGTTTGATAATCACACTCTCAATGATGTTCGCGACGTTCTCGCATCGGTCGACCGCCGCTTCCAGTTTCTCGTAAACCTCTTTCCACTTCAGCACCGTCAACGCATCGGGGGGGTCGTGAAACAGCTCGGCGATCGCGGCGTGATAAAGATCGTCGCCTTCGTTTTCGAGCCGATGAATCTCGACCAACCGTTGCGTCACGTTCTTCGGACGCTGCAACGTCGAAACGATCTCCTTCAACTGCTCGGCCATGCGCTCGAGCACGTCGGCGAACTCGCGCGCGTAGTCAGGTATCTCTTTGACGTCGAAAATGATCATCGCCCGCGCGGCGTCGTCGATTAAATCGACGATGTCGTCCAGCGCCGTAGACATCATGTAAATGTCTTCACGGTCAAAAGGCGTGATAAACGACTTGTTCAGACGCGTTGAGATGTTGTGAGTCAACTCGTCGCAGGCATGTTCGAGCCCCTTGATACGTTTCGCATACTCGCCGTACGCGTGGTTCTTGTCGGCCAGCATCTCCTTCAGTTCGCGCGCGGCGTCACAGATGTAAAGCGTCATCTGCGTGAACAGATCAAAATACTGGTCTTCTCTCGGAAGCAGACTGATTAAGCCCATTGCGTCACCGGCGTTTCTGAATTTCGTCTGAACGAAGCGGGACTATAACTTACCACTACGCGACTTGCCAAATGTGAGCCGAGTCGTATATCAAAGGGCGCAAATGACCAAGACCCACCTGTCCGAAGTCCAGAACTTGCTGCGCATCGAATCGGACGCAATTGCCCAGACAGCCACCCGGCTCGATCCCGCTTCGGTCGAGCGCGTCGTCGATCTGCTCGCCGAGTGCCAGGGAAAAGTGGTGATTGTCGGAGTAGGGAAGTCGGGGATTATCGGCCAAAAGATTGCGGCGACGATGACCAGCGCGGGAACGGCAGCGTTGTACCTGCATCCTTCCGATGCGCTGCACGGTGGACTGGGAATCGTGCAGTCAAACGACGTTGTGATCATGTTGAGCAACAGCGGCGAGACTGACGAGATCGTCGCGATGTTGCCGTACTTGAAGAACCGTCAGGTGGCCATCGTCGCGATCGTCGGAAGCATCAATTCCACACTCGCGCGGCGCGCGGACGTCGTGCTTGACGCGTCCGTAGACAAAGAAGCGTGTCCGCTGAATCTCGCTCCGACCACGAGCACGACGGTAGCACTCGCCATCGGCGACGCGCTCGCGATGACGGTGATGAAAGTCAAAGGACTGACTTCAGACGACTTCGCGGTAAACCATCCTGCCGGACGACTCGGGAAGCGACTCACGCTACGCGTCGGAGATCTCATGCATTGCGACGGCGAGAATCCGACAATCGCAATCGGCTCGTCGTGGGTCGAAGTGGTGCGCGCAATCAGCAAGGGCGGACTCGGTGCGGTTTGCGTGATCGACAACCTAGGACGACTCGCCGGAATCATCACCGACGGCGACCTACGAAGAGCGATCGAGCAGACGAGTCACGAATCGCTCGCGAAGCTTACTTGCGACGACTTCATGACCGGCAAACCCGTCGTCGCAACGCCGGAATTGCTCGCTTTCGAAGCGTTACAGTTAATGGAAGATCGTCCCTCACAGATTTCTGTTCTTCCCGTCGTCGATCAGGACGAGAGGTGCGTGGGGTTAATTAGAGTGCACGATATCGTGAGGAGTGGTTTATAAGACTCACGCGGACATATCGACGATGTCCCACGCCGACCGAACGCGCAGCAGTTTCGACATCAGTCCAGCGTGCATGATGTGACCGCTGCGTTCCGCAACGACTTTGCCGAGTATCGGCATTCCCAACAGCGCAAGGTCTCCGATGATGTCGAGAATCTTGTGCCTCACAAACTCGTCGCGAAAACGTAATCCGTTCTGATTCAGCATTCCTTCCGGCGTAAGAACGATTGCGTTATCGAGCGACCCACCGCGAATCAGGTTGGCACGTCTCAAAGCCTCGATCTCGTCCGTAAACCCAAACGTTCGCGCCGCTGCAATGTCGCGGCTGAAAGCGCCGTTACTCAGTTCTACGGACAAACTCTGCACACCAATCAACGGATGTGAAAAGTCGATTAGACAATCGATCTGGTAGGTATCGGCCGGTTCAACACTGATGCGTCGATTGCCTTGTTCAAACGAAACTTTCTCGCGCACGAGGAGCGCGCGCCTCGCCAGAGGCTGCTCGACTGTGCCGGCGCGTTCGATGATGTCGGCAAAGTTCTCCGCCGAACCATCCATGATCGGGATTTCGAGATTGTCCACTTCGATGAAGACGTTATCGATGTTCAAGCCCCGCAGCGCTGCGAGAAGATGCTCAACCGTGGACAACATCACGCCCGTACGCATGAGCGTCGTGGCGTAGCCACAATTCGCGACGGACTCAACGGTCGCGGGGATTTCGAAACCACCGAGATCGGTGCGCCGAAAGACGTAGCCGGTATCGGGCGGAGCGGGAACCAGCCGCACGTGGACGGGAACCGCCGTGTGCAGTCCTATCCCATCCGTTGCGACGGCAGAAGCGAGGGTAGTCTGTTTAATCAATCAGTCGGGCCCAACCAATCAATACTCAAACTCGTGCGCCGGATAAGGAGCAACACGTGTGCCGACTGAATTTGCGCTTAAATGAAGATCGCGTGTGGCGCACACGCCACAAATCACTCGGCTGTTGGCGAAGTCGCGCCACACTGTTTACCAACTATTTGCAACAAAAATTTGAATACCGCCATTTTCAGGAGTACACTCAGGCCAACTAAACCAGTCGGGACGCCAGCTTTTCGGCGTAGTGTTTGAGATATAAAGCGCTTTCGTCCCACAACCTGTGGTTGAAAGAAACGCCACGCCAGCGCTCCGAAGAACAGGAGAATGGAAGGTCCTCTGTTCATTCTCGTGGAGAAACCGCGATGCCAGATTTAGATATCACGTGTTCGGAGTGCAACTCTCCGTTCACCTTTACTGAACGGGAACAGGAGTACTACCGGGAACGTAACCTGACTCATCCGAAGCGTTGTAAGCAATGTCGGGACGCACGCCGTGCCAACTTCAGTGGTGGCTCAAGGCCACCAAGCGGCGACCGTCAACGTTTTGAGATTACTTGCGATCAATGCGGCAAGAGCGATTCGGTACCCTTTAAGCCGTCATCGGGCCGCCCGGTTTTGTGCAGCGATTGTTTTAGTGCGAGTCGTGCACAACCTCGCGCCTGAAACTTGCGCGCCCGAAATTGCGCGTTAACCAGTTAGAATGACTTATCAAACGATCCAATTTGAGATGCACGGGTTGATCTGTCTTTTGACGTTGGACCGTCCAGATCGCCTGAACGCGCTGACTGTTGAAGTTGCCAACGAGTTCAACGCGGCCGTTCAAGAAGCACTCGAAAAGGGCGCGCGGGTCATTGTTCTTACAGGCGCGGGCCGGGCTTTTTGCGCCGGTGGCGATATGCGCCAGATGCAGGAAATCGCCAGCACGGAAGGCCGAGTGGAAGCTTTCTTCGACGAGCCTTTGCGAATATTGAACGAAACGATTCTATTGATTCGCCGCACGCCTGTGCCTTTTATCGCCGCAGTCAACGGCGTGGCCTCGGGTGGCGGTTGTAATCTCGCACTCGCTTGCGACCTCGTCATCGCTGCTGAGAGTGCGAAATTTAACCAGGCCTTCATAAAGATCGGACTTGTCCCTGATTGCGGTGGAACTTTTATGCTGCCGCGGCTCGTAGGTTGGAAACGCGCTGCCGAATTGATGTTCACGGGCGACCTAATCTCCGCGCAGCGCGCCGCTGAAATGGGAATGATTAACTCAGTTGCTGCCGATGGTGAATTGATGAGCCAGGTGATGGCCATGGCCGAAAAACTCGCAAACTCACCGACGGCCGCGATCGGGCAAATCAAGCAGCTATTGGAAGCGAGCGCGGTAAACGATTACGGCTGTCAACTCGATCTCGAGCGCCAAGCGCAAATTGAAGCAGGTAAAACAAAGGATTTCACAGAGGGTGTTTCAGCATTTTTAGAAAAAAGGCCGCCGCGATTTGTTGGTAGTTGACGTTCCACGGAGAACGAAGCAGATCGCGAGCCGCCTGATAGTTGGGCGGCTTTTTTAATGGGTGAAAAGAGATGGACTCGCTTACTTACGCACAACTCCTACGCCGCAATCGCTCTTTCAGGCGATTGTGGATCGGACAGGTCATCTCCGAACTCGGCAACTGGTTCAACTTCATCGCCGTGCTCGGGCTGGTCCGCGTAGTGTCTAACGCGGCGCCGGAAGTGACGACCATTGTTCTAATCGTACGTCTCGTACCATTCACGATGTTTGCGCCACTCGCCGGTGCGTTTGTGGACCGGTGGTCACGTCGTACCGTGATGATCGTGACCGACTTTCTGCGCGTCGTCGTCGCACTTGGGCCATTGCTCGTGCGACGCCCGCAGGATCTGTGGATCGCGTACGTCTGTACGGCTTTGCTCTCATTGTTCGGAACGTTCTTCGAAGCTGCGAAGAATGCTGCCGTGCCGAATATCACGGGCGAACGAGATCTGCTCGCGGGCAACGCGTTGATGTTTTCGTCGCGCTTTTTACTGATGTCGCTGGGCGCAGCGCTCGGCGGTTGGACGTCAGCGCATGTCGGCTATGAGGCGGCATTTGTTATCAACGCTGCGTCGTTTCTCGCTTCTGCGTATTCCGTTTGGCTCGTGCCGGATGCGGAGACGCGCCAACAACCAACCGTTGATGATGCTGCTGTTCAGCCGAAGAGCCGTTACACCGGCTACTGGACTGACATGCGCGAGGGCTGGTCGTACATCGTGAGTCATGCGCCCGTCGCGACGATTCTCGGCACAAACATCATTTGGGCCGTTGGTGGCGGCGCGAGCAATCTCATTGCCGATCGTTTAGGCGCGCTCGTGTTCGCCGCTGATAATGGGATCAGTCCGGATTCGGCGGTCGCGGCGTTGTACTTTGCCGCGGGAATGGGACTGTTTCTCGGCATGATGATCGCACGTCGGGCCGGCGCGTATTTCCAAATGAAGCAGCAAACGATTGGCTTCATTGGCTGGAGTCTGTTCGCCCAGGGGATCATCTTCGGACTCTCGGGCGTGATGCCGACGTTGTGGGCGTCGTGTTTGTTGCTGATGTTGTCCCGTCTGTTGTTGGGCGCGGAGTTCGCGGTGCAGGAAACGCTGCTGATGCGTCTCGTGCCGGATCATTTGCGCGGCCGAGTCTCGACGACTGATCGGGCGGGTGAAATGTTGATCTGGACTTTCTCGACGGGGCTCGCCGGCTGGTCGTTGCATTCGATCACGCCGCGAACGTTGACGGTGATCGCCGGCTTCCTGTCGGGGTTGTCAGGATTGATGTGGCTCGTGTTGTTCAGCACGCAGGCGGTGCGTCTACCGCGCCGGCTGGTCCACAGACTAGAGCCATAATTGCTACAATCCACCGCATGCGCGTCAAGCCACATCGCCGAAAATCAGTTGCGTTCTTTATCACGCTCGGCGCGTGCCTGGTCGCGGTTGCGGTGGCGCTGAACGTCGGTTGGATCATTCTCAACTGGACGGAAGTAGCGATGCTCGTGTTGGGAATCGTCTTTTTCAACCTGCTCATCTTTGGGCTGATCGTGAATACGACGTTTCTGATTCGCGAGATACGCCGTAACGAACAACACGATGCGTTCATCAACGCGGTCACGCATGAACTCAAAACTCCGGTCGCGTCGATTCGTTTGTATCTGGAAACACTGAAGACGCGCGAAGTCGACGAACGGCAGCGGGAGGAGTTTTACGACATTATGCTCGCCGACACGGATCGTTTGCTGAAGACGGTCGAGCAGGTCTTACGTGCGGGCCGAACGCGGCATCGTGGGCGGCGGATTGCGAACTCGGTGATCAATCTGAGCGAGATCGTGCGCGAGTGTCTGGAGTTGGCGCGGGTTCGTTACGGTTTGAACGAAACGCATTTGACGTATACAGAATCGCCCGAAGCGAGTAATGCGCGCGTCTCGGGCGATATTGATGAATTGCGCGCAGCGTTTGCGAACCTGCTCGACAATGCGGTGAAGTATTCGAGTGACGAGGTGCGCGTGGTGGTGTCTGTTTCCGCGCCGGACGAGAAACGCGTGACGGTTCGGGTTGCCGATCAGGGCATCGGGATTCCGCAGTCGCAGCTCAAACGGATTTTCAAACGGTTCTATCGCGTGCCCGGCCGGTTCATGGCGCGTGTGAAAGGAACAGGACTCGGATTGTTTATCGTGAAGTCTGTAGTCCAGAAACACGGCGGACGCGTTTACGCGGAGAGCGCCGGTGTGGGCCAGGGCAGCACGTTCATCGTCCAGCTCCCGCGAGTGATTAAAAAATGAGCGCTGTTCTGATTGTTGAAGATGAGAAGCACCTGGCGGACGGGTTGAGGTACAACCTCAAGCTGGAAGGGTACGAGGTGGATGTTGCGAATAGCGCCGAGGAGGCGTACCCGTTGCTTGTTGATCGGCAACCGCCGTACGACGTGATCGTGCTCGATGTCATGTTGCCGGGCATGGACGGCTTCTCACTCGCGTCGCAATTGCGTTCGGAGGGGCACTTCGTTCCGATACTCATGCTCACCGCGCGCGGCCAGGCGGAAGACGTGCTGCGCGGATTTGAATCGGGCGCTGACGACTACTTGCCGAAACCGTTCGATCTATCAGTCCTGATCGCCCGCATCAACGCACTGCTGCGGCGGCGCGACTGGTTTCGGAAAGATCTCACTCGAAACAACGGCAGCGTTGTTGACGTCGGCAACAAGCGAATCGACTTCGAAGCGCTGGAACTGCGTTCCGGCGAACAAACAGTGCAGCTCACGCTCATGGAAGCCGAGCTGCTGCGGTATCTAATCGATCACGAAGGCAAGATCGTTTCGCGCAGCGCGATCCTCGAAGAAGTTTGGGGCTTGCGCGAAGACACCGACACGCGCGCGATCGACAACTTCATTGTTCGCCTGCGCAAGTATCTCGAAGACGAACCTTCGCGTCCGCGTCATCTGTTAACTGTGCGAGGTGTGGGTTACAGGTTTGTTTCCCAATAAACAGGTATTCGCGAGGTCAGGCGTTGGCGACGATCATCGACGCGCGCACACCGAGCATGTCAGAGAAGTCTTTTGAGTAGATCGACGCAACCTTCCGCACGCGGCTAATCCTCTCGACCAGTTCGTCGTTTGAAATAAAACCGTTCTCCGTGTGCGCTACTGCCCACGCGGGAATGTGCGACGCCGTGCGCAAAAGATCTTCAACGAAGCCGAGGTATTGCGCTTTACTTTGCACTGGCGTACCGAGTCGCGCCTGGCGCGCGCGCTCGAAATCCAACCAGAAATCATCATTGCCACGAAGCCATTCCTCACGCCAGGTTACGAGCGGATCTCTCATGATCGGCGTCTGCGTGACCGGAACCGGCAAGCGCAGGAACAGTAGATCCGTGTGATGGCGTTCGGCCACAAAGCTGCGCACATCCTGGGTCGTACTTTGGTTCCGCATGCCGTTGTCGTGTGGCTCCGGCAGACAATCCAGCAGCCGGCGAAACGTGTCGGAAAGCGCGAACGGCCGGCGCAGCGTGCGAGTCTGTTCGTTGAACGAGAGCACGTAGTCGCCGGTCAGCATTCCGGCCGTCAACGCGACCGCGCGTTTGAGAGGTTCGAGGTGTTGCGCGTTGGAGTAAAGGTTATCAAACCACCAGGCGTCGGTTTCATTAAACCACTTCAGCAACGATGGATTGTTGAGTTTCTCGCCCGGAACGTAAGCGTCACCGAGGAGCATTTCGAGATCTTCTTCGTTGAGCTTGTCGGCGTTGTTTTCGATGACCGCGAGCGCTTTGGTGTGCGACCAGAGCATCGGATCGTTTGCGGCGATACGAACTTTCCAGTGTTTGATCTGGACGGCGAGTTCCGGTTCGCCGGTGAAAGGCAAAGCGATGGAAGTGAACTTCAAACGGCGCAGCACGCCGAGTTCAAATGCCAGCCAGCCGTTGGAAAATTGCAGCATAAGTTCTACTTTGAGAACGACGAGAACAAGTTCCAGCGATCCTCTCTCGGCGTCACCGGCTCCACCACGAAGTCATCGTCACCGGTTTTCGCAAACGAGGCCATCTCCGGCAGCGGAGAGATCGACAGCAACATGTGAACCACTGCCGGATCAAACTCAATACCCGCACGATCCGCAAGCTCGCGTCTCGCACGTTCCTCGGTGAACGCCGCCCGATACGGCCGCGCATCGGTCAACGCGACATACGAATCCGCGACGCGCAAGATTCGCGCAGCGAGCGGAATCTCTTCGCGCCGCAGTGCGTCGGGATAGCCGGCGCCGTTCCACCACTCGTGATGCCAGCGAATCAGTAGCTGCGCCGCGCGATCCGCGCCGGCGCGTGATGCTTCGCGCTCGCCAATCACCGGATGCCGTGCGAGGTCGAGTCGTTCTTCGACAGTCAACGGCCGCGACGCTTGAATGTAATCGCGTTCCATCGCGGCTTCGCCGAGATCGTGCAACAACGACGCCGCATGCAACGAGCCGCGATCGTGACGGGCGAGATGAAACGCAAGCGCGAGCTCGTCGGCAATCGTCGCGATCCGCGACGCGTGCGGATGCTCGTAACGTTCGAAACTATCGACGGTCTTCGCGAGCTCGTAAAACGCTTCGCTTGTTGCCTGATCGATTAGATCACTTTTTTGGAGCGCCACCATTTGAGCCTAATTTCATCACACTGATTTCAACGCGCGCAACAGGTCCCTGGCCTTCGCGTTGTTTGGATCCACTTCCACCGCGCGTTCAGCTTCGCCGCGCGCGCGCAGCATCAGTCCGAGATCGCGATACAACTGGGCGAGCATCACGCGATATTCGCCGTTCTGCGGGTCGAGCTTGATTGCCGCCTGGAGTTCAGCCTCTGCCGCGCGCCGCGTTTGTTCATGTTCCGCCAACAAGCGCCCGTAGTAAGCATGATAACGAGCTTCTTTGGGAACGGCGTTCGCCGCTGCCGCGAAGAGTCCGACGGCGACTTTTCGTTGGCCCAACTCCAGCGCTTCGAGACCTTCTTTGAATTGGCGTTCAGCGCGCTCGGCAACAGATAAACCGGAGTGGGCCGCGCTTCCAGTCTTCGCGTCCGGCGTTGTTGCGGGCGCCGTGGTCTTTGGGGCCGCGGCTTCGGCGAGTTGCTGAGCTTTGTGGCGCGCTTTTAATTTGGCGTCGTAATTCGCGCGCAGATTATCGTCGCGCAGCGTTTCGTACGCTTGTGTGATTCGTGCAAAGGCTGATTCGAGACGCGAGACCAGCGACGGTTCAGATCTGCGAAATCGATCCGGATGATAACGCCGCGCAAGCTCGTAGTATTTCGTCTTCATCTGCGCCGGCGACGATTCTTTACTCACGCCTAGCACGTCGTAATGCGTCTGCGCGTTTTTTAGTTGTTTCAGAAAACCCTCAACGTCATCCGCCTCATGCGCGGCTGTTTCTTCTGCTGTTGGAACTGCGGGAGCTGGTTCAACCCGCGAGCTCTCGACTAGTTCAGGCTGCGCGCCGAGTACGCTCTTCCACTTTGTTCTTTGTAACAGTCCGACAAGCGCGAGCGAATAAAGGTGAACCAACGTTTCGTTCTCACTCGAACCGCTCACTGCAATCAACTCGTTCAGCGGCGCCGGACGATCGAGTCGCGACAGCAGAAAAACTTCGGTAGGCAACAGATTATCAGAATCGAGAGGCGCCGAGCCGGGCGAGATCATTTCGCTGGCCAACGGAAAGCGCGAGGCAGCAAACTTCGGCGGTGTGCGCCGTCCCGCCTCGAGCAGCAACGGGCGCGTCTCCACTTTTAGATCGATCGTTTCGTCCAGGCGCGAGCGCGGATCAAACTCCCAGGTTCCTTCAGTCCACGAAAGCGCGAGCCGAAGCACATCTGAAACTTGTTTTGCCTGAATTTGTTTAGCGGCGGCGGGCGTCAGCAAGTGATCTTTGCAAAGTGCGCGGGCGAGTTCGAGATCCGAACCGTGCTCCTCGTAGCGTGCCAGTGCAGGCTCTGCCATCCCGGCCTTTAGCAAATACTCGCGCAGCCGCAGCGGGCGCACGTTTGACGCTGCATACAACAGTTCACCTTTTTCAAAATAAATGACTGCTCTGACGCGGTCGTGTTGCAGTTGCAGCCTGCCGGTAATCGACTTCGCTCGGATCTCGCGAATCAGTTCTACAGGCGGCTGCTCGCCCAGTTGGCCGTTCATCCTGAGTACATCCTAAACGAAACAACAAGCGCTTTGACAGTGGCTAAGGCGGAATCTATATTGATGCCACATTACAACTTAACCGGCCCCCCGGGATGAAGAACGTTCAGCAGGGTTGAGATCTATATGAACGAAACAGCACGCGAAAGTGTCGCCAAAGAGTTGACTAGCGACCTGAGCACCCGCGCTCCCAGCGATCCGGCAACGGCAGCCGCCACCGAAAACTCTCCACAACGCGTCGAACAACTGATTGACGAGCTGCGCAAGCGCACGGCCGAACTCGAAGAAGCCAACCGCGAGTTGCGCAGGGTCTCTCACTACCGCTCCCTGTTTCTCGCGCGAATGTCGCACGAACTGCGCACGCCGCTTACGTCTATCCTGGGCTTCAGTGAAATTTTGTTGGACCAGGAGGAGTTGACTGATACTCAGCGTCGCTTCTGTCAAAAAGTGCAGGACTCCGGTTTTCAACTCCAGGCGAGCTTGAATCAGCTCGTCGATCTCTCGCGCATCGAGGCGGGCCAGACGGAAGTCTTTTTGCAGGAGTTTTCATTGCGCGAAACGTTGCGCGAGTCGTGCGCGGCGGCGGCGCGCATGGCGCAGAAGCAACAGGTGAAGATCGAGTATGACGTCGCACCGGAGATCACAACGGTCGTTTCCGATCAAGGGAAACTGCGGCAGGTGATTTTTAATTTCATCGCTTGGGCCGTGAGTCGCAGTCCGGCTGGCGAGACGGTCAACGTTTCGATCACGGCAGACGACGAGTCGATTCTTTCGATCACGGTCAAAGACAACGGCGAGCCGCCGAAGGACACGTCAAGCGTGTTTGATCCGGAGCACGGTAACTCCACTCACGAGCCAAACATCAACGAGCTTGGAATCATCATCGGTCGTAAGCTGCTCGAACTGATGAACGGAAGCGTGGAGTTGCAGAACACCGTGCCGCGGGGTTTGGAAGCAACCATCAAGATGCCGGCGCGGCCGCCCAAAGCGTAGACGCGATAGACGCAAGATAAGAACTGTAAACGCATGGAAGAGGTTCAGATTCGTGAGTGCACAACCGTCGAAGAATTTGACAGTTGTGTTGCCCTGCAAAGCGAAGCCTTTGGGCTTCCCGATCTGGAGATCTCTCCGCGGCGTCATTTGATCGTGTCGCGTCAGGCGGGCGGTTGGACGCTCGCCGCGTTTGTCGCGGATCGCATGATCGGTTTCGTCCATCATCTCGCGGCGGTGCGGCCAAACAACGAGATCTACGGCTACTCGCACATGATGGCGGTGGCCAGGGACTACCAAAACAAAGGCATCGGCGCGCAGTTGAAGTGGGCCCAGCGCGAGAAGGCGCTGAGCGAGGGCAGAACGTTTATCAAGTGGACGTGGGACCCGATGCAGTCGCGAAATGCGCATTTCAATTTAAACCGGCTTGGCGTCACGGTTGATAGCTATCTCGAGAACTTTTACGGGACGGATTACTTCGCTGACCCGACGCAAGCGGAAGAAAACCGGCCGGGATTGCAAAGCGATCGGCTCGTGGCGCGTTGGGATTTGAACTCGCCGCGCGTGGTGGAGCTGGGGTCGGGGATGACGCACGCGATCGACGAGAAGCCAGTTGCATCCGTGTCGATACCGGCGGAGTGGTCTGCGTTCATAAAAGGCGACACCCAACGTGCGCGTGACGTTCAGGCGCGTGTGAGGAGTGAGTTCAAGACGTTGTTTGCGGAAGGGCTTGTTTGCGCCGCGCTCGAACGTGGCGCTGAAGAATCAAGGTACCTCTTGTTTAAACGACAAGGGGGACATGAATCACAGGAATGATTTTCACGAAGTTTGACCGTTATGTGGATCGTCACGCGCGGAGCTTTACGGAACGGTTGCAGAACCTTTGCCGGATGCCGTCAGTCGCCGCACGGGCCACAGGTATGCGCGCGATTGCCGAGACGGTCGAGCAGTCGATGCAACGCGTCGGAATCGGCACGCGCACCTTTCGCGTCGGTTCCGGCTATCCAATCATCTACGGCGAGTGCGGCAGCGGTCCAAAGACCTTTGTCTTCTACGGTCATTACGACGTGCAGCCAGTGGGCCAACTGACGGCATGGAGCAATGGTCCATTTTCCGCAACGATCCTGGACGGCAAGTTATACGCCCGCGGCGCAGCGAACAGTAAAGGCGACCTCATCGCGCGGCTCGCAGCCGTCGAAGCCTATCAAAAGACCTTCGGTAAACTGCCGGTGACGTTACGCTTCCTAATTGAAGGAGAAGACGGTCTCGGCAGTCCGAGTCTTTATAGTTTTACGAAAGAGCACCCGGAGTTGCTGAAGGCCGACGGCTGTCTGTGGGACGAAGGCGCCCGCGATACGAAAGAGATTCCGGTCGTGAGTCTTGGTTTCAAAGGCATTACTTTTCTCGAACTGCGTGCGTTTGGCGCCCGTTCGGATCTGCACTCAAAGTGGGGCACGATTGTTCCGAATCCCGCTTGGCGACTCGTGCAGGCACTCGCCACGATAACGTCACCAAAGGGTGTCATAACCATCGATGGCTTTTCATCTTACGTAGCGCCGATCAGCGAAGAAGATACCGAGGCGTTGAAGCTGATCGAGATCGACGAAGCGGCACTGAAACGCGAGTTTCGCATCGGCGGCTGGGTGCGCTCTATGAAAGGCCAGACGCTGATCAAGGAACACATCTTTGGTCCAACGTGCACGATTTGCGGCATTCACACGGGTCACACTGAAGCGGGCGCGAAGACCGTGTTGCCGAGTACGGCAATGGCCCGGCTCGATTTTCGACTTGTTCCGGATCTGACGGCAGAGATCGTTGTTGGACTGTTGCGCGAACATCTCGATGTGCGCGGTTTCAGAGACATCGAGATCATCGAGCTCGGCAGCGCGCCTCTTGCCAAGTCGTCGGCGCGTTCGCGGATCGCGCGCGCAGTGGTTGAATCGACCGCGGAAGTTTA
This sequence comes from Acidobacteriota bacterium, assembly GCA_020199835.1. Lineage (GTDB taxonomy): Bacteria > Acidobacteriota > Blastocatellia > Pyrinomonadales > Pyrinomonadaceae > PSRF01. The sequence continues at coordinate 181,143 of JAIVJV010000002.1, forward strand.
TGGACGCCCGGCGATCGTATACCCGATGGATCCTTCGAGTGGACCTGTCGGCGCCGTTTGTGGCGTGTCACAGCCACCGACACCCGTTGCTTCTTTCGGCACTGCGTATGCGGGCTCGAATCCGCATGGACCCGACGAGAACATCCGCATCGACGACTTCATGCAAAGTATCAAGCTCGTCGGACGCGTGTTGCACAAGCTCGCGGAACCGAGGTCGAAACCCTCCGTCGATGCTTTATTGAGCGAGGACAACCGGCCGACGGCGCCATTGCCGAAAACAAAACCTGCAGAAAAGTAAGGAGTAGCTTTGGCCGCGAAGGCAGCACGCGAGATCGAGAAATTACGAGAGGAGATCCGACGTCACGACGAACTTTATTACGTCAACAACTCTCCGGAGATCTCCGATCGCGAATACGACGCACTGCTCGAACGCTTGCAAAAGCTCGAGCAGGACCATCCGGATTTAATCACGCCTGATAGTCCGACGCAGCGAGTTGGAGGCCGGCCGTCCGAGGGTTTTCCCAAGGTGGTCCACAGCCGGCAGATGCTCTCGCTCGATAACAGTTACAACATTGACGAGCTGCGCGCGTTTGACGACCGCTGCCGCCGGCTGGCCGAGGGCCGTCCGCTCGATTACGTAGCCGAGCTGAAGATAGATGGCTTGTCGTTGTCGTTGCAGTATGCCGACGGTTTGCTGGTGCGTGGCGTGACGCGAGGTGACGGACGCACGGGTGAAGACGTAACGCAGAACGCGCGCACGATTCGCAGCGTGCCGTTGCGTTTCAGACGCGAAGCGAAGGTGCTCGATACAAACGTTGAAGTGCGTGGTGAGGTCTTTCTTCCGCGGGAGGTCTTTGAAAAGACTAACGCCGAACGTGAGGAAGCCGGTGAACCGCGGTTTGCGAACCCGCGCAACGCGGCTGCGGGCGCGATCCGGCAACTCGATTCGCGGCTCGTGGCGCGGCGCAAGCTCGACATGTTTGTTTATGAGTTGTTTGTCGGGGGTGGGCGTAAGCCCTTTGCAACGCACTGGCAGGCGCTTGAATGGTTGCAAGCCGCGGGGTTTCGTGTGAACCCGCATCGGAAGGTTTGCGAGACGATCGATGAAGTGATCGAGTTCGCAAACGAGAAGGAAAAGCTCCGGGACGACCTCGGCTATGAGATTGATGGCCTCGTCGTGAAGGTTAATTCCACGGCGTTGCAGGATGAGTTTGGCGCGACGCAGAAAGCGCCTCGTTGGGCTATTGCTTACAAGTATCAGGCGCGGCAGGCAACGACGAAGGTTTTAGACATCGGGGTTCAGGTGGGACGGACGGGAGCATTGACGCCTGTTGCACATTTAGAACCGGTCTTGCTCGCCGGCACGACGGTCGCTCGTGCGACGCTGCATAACGAAGATGAGATCAAACGACTCGACGTGAAGATCGGCGACTGGGTGATGCTCGAAAAGGGTGGCGACGTCATCCCCAAGGTCTTAAGCGTTATCGCCTCGAAACGAACAGGGAAAGAGAAGCCGTTTGTACCGCCGACTGAGTGTCCGGTGTGCGGCGGTTTGATTTCACGTAGTGAAGGTGAAGTGGTAGCGCGTTGTGTGGCGGCGGATTGTCAGGCGCAGTTAATAGGCCGGTTGCTCCACTTCGCGTCGCGTCGGGCGATGGCGATCGAGGGTTTGGGTGAATCGTTGGCACAGCAACTCGTCTCGGAACAACTCGTCAAGGACGTCGGAGATCTTTACTCACTGACGCTGGATCAAGTTGCCGGACTTGAGCGCATGGCGAAGAAGTCAGCGACAAATCTGCTGGACCAGATCGAAGCGAGCAAAAACCGTGAGCTTACGAATTTGATTTACGGGCTTGGAATACGACACGTTGGCGAACGAACCGCCGGTATACTCGCGCACGAGGCGGGTTCGCTCGAACGTCTCGCCGCGATGTCTGTCGAAGAGCTCGATGCGATTCCGGAGATCGGTTTGACGGTTGCTGAAAGCGTGCGCGACTGGTTCGACGATAAAGGGAATCGCGCGCTATGTGATAGGCTGCGAGCGGCAGGAATCAAAACAGAAGACACGCGCACCAGCAGTGACTCGCTCGATGAGCGTTTCGCCGGCAAGCAGTTTGTGCTCACGGGAACGCTGGGCGGTTTTACACGCGACGAAGCGCGAGCGTTGATCGAGGCACGCGGCGGACGCGTCAATTCGTCGGTGAGTAAGAAGACGGATTACGTCGTGGCGGGTGAGGCCGCCGGATCAAAACTCGACAAAGCCGAGTCCCTCGGTGTCACGGTCCTCGACGAACAAGCGTTCAGAGACATGTTGGAGTGACGCACCGGACCAACGCCTTCGGCGTATGGCGTGCGAAAACGCCTTCGGCGTAGACGTGCAAAGACAAAGGAAGCCACAGATGACTAGCTCAGAACCGAAGAAGAACCTAAAACTGCTCTATACCCTTTTCTGCGACGACGTGCGGCTTGAGGCGGGGAACAAGTTGTCGTTCATGGGTGTGTTCCAGAACATCCTGGTCCAACAGGTCCCGGTCTCGTTAATCAAATTCGCTGTCGTCAATCATTGGCAGGGTGAGGGCAGTTATCTCTCGGAGGTTCGTATCCTCACGCCCGATCGCAAACAGCCGGTAGTCGTCTCGCAACCCACGCGCTTCGAAATCCTGCCAGGCGGATTCGCCGACAACATCAGCTTCTTTGTTAACGTGACGTTCCCGAAAGCCGGACGATATGTCGTGCAAACGTTGATAGATTCGAATCTTTTCGAGGAGCAGATGTTAACAGTTTCCGACGTCGCCGAGCCGGAGATGCTCGGGACGTCGGAGGCTGTAAATTAAAACCTGGAAAATGAAGGCTGGTCGGCCCTAGCCAACATCGATCTTGAAGAGCTTGATTTTGGAGTTGAGAGTGGTTGCTTTAATACCCAGCAGTTTGGCCGCCTTCGCTTGATTTCCTCCGGTTTCGGCCAGTGCCATCTTGATCAAGTGGGTCTCAAACCGTTGTACTTCGTCGTAGAAACTGATACCACCAAGAATATCCAATGGTTTGAGTCTGGTTGCCTCCTCAGTGAAAGCCTTATCACGAGCCAGAGTCTCCGCCTCTGATAAAAGAGCATCAGCCAGATCGACGACGCGCTGAATCCGGTCGACGTCAGGCCGCTCAGCAATTTTCAAACGTACAGTTCTGTCAGTGAGTTGATGACCAACTCCCGCAGGTCTCAAATTGTCGGTTTCCTTCAGAGCTGCTTGATCGACGTTCATTAATACTCCCCTTTCAGCATGGACCTCTAATCCGAAAACACCGGGCCTCGAAAATCCGTGACAAATATTTTTTCAACCGTATTCGGCCCGTCAGAGTATTGCTCCCTCGTGTTACAAACGAAGAAACGGCGGGTCCGCTTAACAGACCTGGTGCGGATGAGAGGACTTGAACCTCCACGATGTCACCATCACAGGCTTCTGAGACCTGCGCGTCTGCCAGTTCCGCCACATCCGCAATGGAACGGGTTGTCATTATGCGAATGGGTTTAGAAGGTGTCAACCATCGAAGAGTTGCTGTGGTAGCGGCATTTATCCGCGGATTTTAACGCGTGAGTTATTATACTTCCCGGGCACCATGACAAACGTTGACCCGGCGGAATCTGTCGCCGCACGATTCGCGGCCGTCAAGGCACGCATCAATACTGCTACTACGAACTGCGGTAGGAGTTCGCAGGAGGTCGCGCTGATCGCCATCAGCAAGACGCACCCGGCGAGTTCGATTAAAAATTTGATCGAACTCGGCGCCACTGACCTCGGCGAGAATCGCGTGCGGGAAGCTGAGGAGAAGATCCCGCAGGTAGGTCAGACCAATGCTCGTTGGCACCTCGTCGGGCACCTCCAGGCAAACAAGGCGCGGCGCGCGCTGAACCTGTTTGACGTTATCCATTCACTCGACTCGAGTGACCTGGCGCAGCGTCTCGATCGTTTGTGCATCCAAGTGGGAAGGCAATCGTTGCCGCTGCTGATTCAGGTCGATCTCGGCCACGAAGAAACAAAGACCGGCATCAATGAACAGGAGCTGCCCCGGTTGGTTGAAACCGTGCAGCAACTCGGACGCATCGAATTGATCGGGCTGATGACGTTGCCGCCGTTTTTCGACAACCCGGAACAAGCCCGGCCCTACTTCCGTAGACTGCGAGAGTTGCGCGACGATCTTGCGCGTAACGGCGCCTTCGGCGAGCGCAAAGGCGAACTTTCAATGGGCATGACTCACGATTTCGAAGTGGCAATCGAAGAAGGAGCGACGATGGTACGCATAGGTACCGCGATATTCGGAGAGCGAAATGCTGGTCATTAGCCGCACGTTTTTATTTTTCAGTTGGGCCATTCAGCTCGCGATCGTCGCGATCATCGTATTGATGATTTTGCGGCTGATTGGCGACGCGGCGGATCTGAATCCTTTTGGCTGGGCGTCGCGTACATTACGTCGACTGACAGACGGATTCGTCGTGCCCGTGCGTGGCGCGTTGCGCCAGGTCGGGGTGGATCCGAAATACGCGCCGCTCGTCGTGATTCTCGTGGCGATCCTGCTCGGTTATTTCATCTTGCAGTTGGTCGGCACGCTTGCGACTACGCTGAGCGGTGTGATTACGGGTGTGCAGGCCGGCCAGTTGTTTCTGGTGCTGGGTTTTATTCTTTACGGCCTGCTCTCGATCTATAGTCTGCTGATCTTTATGCGCATAATTTTTTCGTGGGGCATGGTCAGCTATCAAAATCCGGTCATGCGTTTTCTGGTGGACGCGACTGAACCGTTGCTCGGCCCGTTGCGACGCATGATCCCGCCGCTTGGCCGCATGGACATCTCTCCCATCGTCGCGTTCCTGATCCTTTGGCTTTTTCAGGCCGCAATCCAGGGCACGTTGTTGCGCGGTGCGACTCCGGTCGCTTTTTAAATGGTGAGTCAGGTTTCACATTATCGGATTCTCGAGAAACTCGGCGAAGGCGGAATGGGTGAGGTCTACCTCGCGGAGGACATGAAACTCGGGCGCAAGGTCGCGATCAAAATCCTCAGCGAGGAATACACGACCAACAAAGATCGTCTGCACCGTTTCGAGCAGGAAGCGGCCGCCGCGTCGAATCTGAATCACCCGAACATTCTCACGATTCACGAAGTCGGCACTGACGATGGACGCCATTACATCGCCACTGAATACATCGACGGTGTGACACTGCGCCGCAAAGCGGCCGCCTCGGACCTCGAGATTTCGCAGATACTCGACATCGCCGTTCAAGTCGCGAGTGCGCTCGAAGAAGCTCACGCGGCCGGCATCGTCCATCGCGACATCAAGCCCGACAACATCATGGTGCGGCGCAACGGTTACGTGAAGGTGCTGGATTTCGGACTCGCGAAGCTCACGGAAACGATTGACCGCAGTCCTTCAGACGCGGAAGCCGCCACTCGCGTCCTGGTCCACACCGACGCGGGTGTTGTGATGGGCACGTCACACTACATGTCGCCGGAACAAGCGCGCGGCAAACTGGTCGATGCACGCAGCGACATCTGGAGTCTCGGCGTCGTTATTTACGAGCTCGTGGCGGGCCGCACTCCTTTCGAAGGCGAAACGTCAACTGACGTCATCGTCGCGATCACGCAAAAGGAGCCGCCGCCGCTCGTGCGTTTCGCACCCAGCGTGCCGGCCGAGCTCGAGTGGATCGTGATGAAGGCGTTGCGTAAGGATCGCGACGAACGTTACCAGACGATTAAAGAACTCTTGACCGATCTGCGTCGCCTGAAACAGCGACTCGAGTTTGAGACGGAGCTGGAACGTTCCGTGCCAAGCGGGTTCGTTCCGTCGCGAATCAGCGACGGTGTTGCGGCGCCGACGACGCCCGAGCGCGCCGCGCGGACGGCGGAAAAAACGGTGACGAACGTTTCGAGCGCCGAATACATTGCCACCGGACTGAAACGCCACAAAGTCGCAGCCGCGATCGTTGCGCTCCTGCTGATCGCCGGCAGCGCGGCCGGTTTCTATTTCTACTACAACCGCGCGAAACCGTTGACCGACAAAGACACGGTTCTACTCGCCGACTTCGTCAACACCACGGGGGAACCGGTCTTCGACGGCACACTCAAGCAGGCGCTCGCGGTCCATCTCGGCCAAACTCCGTTTCTGAATATCTTTCCCGAAGACCGCGTGCGCGAGACGCTGCGCTTCATGGGCCGTTCGCCGGACGAACGGATCACGCGCGACATCGGCCGCGAGATCTGTGAACGACAGGGAATCAGGGCACTGCTCACCGGCTCGATCGCGAGTATCGGCAGTCACTACGCGATCACGCTGGAAGCGGTGAATCCACGCTCCGGCAATCCGTTTGCGAGCGAACACATCGAAGCCGAAAGTAAAGAAAAAGTCCTCTCTGCGCTCAGCACCGCGGCGTGGAACCTGCGGAAGAAACTCGGCGAATCGCTGAACATGATGCAGAAGTACGACGTAAGCATCGAGCAGGCCACCACGTCTTCGCTCGACGCATTGAAAGCGTATGCGATGGCAAACGAGGAGCGCTCGAAAGGCCGTTTACGCGAGTCGCTCACTTTTTACAAACGCGCGGTCGAGCTCGATCCCAACTTCGCGATGGTTTACGCGCGCATTGGAGTGCATTACGGAAACCTCCAGGAGATGGAGGCGGCCAAAGAGTACGTGCAAAAGGCGTATGACCTGCGGGATCGTGTGAGCGAACGCGAACGTCTCTACATCACCGAGAAATATTACACATACCTGACGGGCGAACTCGACAAGACGATCGAAACGCTACAGACGTGGACCAGGCTGTACCCGAACGATTTCATACCCCACAACAACCTTTCCGTTAACTACCAGATTCTGGGTCGCTTCGAAGAAGCGGTGAAGGAAGGTTTGGAAGCCGCCAGGCTGAGTCCAAATACCATCAGTGCGCGCGAGAATCTTTTCGGCAGCTTTATCGGGCTCGGCCGGATCGACGAGGCCGAGCAGGTGGCGCGCGAAATGGAACGCATCAATCCCGATTCACTCAACGCGCACTTTCCAAAATATCTCTTTGCTTTTTTCCGGGGCGATCAGTCGGCGCTGGATCGCGCGGCCGCGTGGGCCAAAGGGAAGCCGGAAGAGGCCGACGTGCTTGCGACTGGCGCCGCAACGTTGACGTATTTTGGGAAGTTTAAAGAGGCCGCGTCGGTCGCACGACGCGCGCAGGAACTGTTCGCAGTCCAAGGACGAAAAGAAAAGATCGCGCAGCGCTTGCTCGGTACGGCTGGCGATCTGGTTTACGTCGAAAAGTGTTCGGAGGCGAAGAGCGTGGCCAAGTCGGCGCTCGCGGTATCTCGCGGGCAGATGATCATGGCGAATGCGGCGCTTATCTATGCTGTGTGCGACGATCCGGCGCAGGCGCAATCACTGTTGGATGAGCTCACAAAGCTACAGCCGAAAAACCTCGTTGTTGGGTCCATGATTACGCCGATGGTGCGCGCGCAGGTCGAACGCAACCGCGGCAATATCGATCAAGCTATTCAGATCCTCGAATCCATCAGGGGCTACGATCTGGGTCACGCCACCGGCGTTTCTAACATTTATGCGCGCGGCCAATTCTATCTGAAACAACGCCGTGGTAACGAAGCCGCTGCAGAGTTTAGGACCATCATCGACCGTCGCGGTATCGAACCGTTCTCACCAGCCCACGCGCTCGCGCATCTGGGGTTGGGCCGGGCCGCTGCGATCAACGGCGACACTTCTGGCGCGCGCAAATCGTACCAGGATTTCTTTGCGCTTTGGAAAGACGCCGATTCCGATCTGCCGGTGCTGGTTCAGGCCAGGGAAGAATACGAACAACTGAAATAGCGCGGGCGGTTGTGGTATATTTCGGTGCCGAAAACACACCCTCCAGAAGGACCTAACACAAATGTCGGGACATTCGAAATGGCATAGTATCAAGCACAAGAAAGGCGCCCTCGATGCCAAGCGCGGCAAACTGTTCACTAAGTTTATTAAAGAGATTACGGTCGCGGCCCGCACCGGCGGCGGCGATCCGGAAGGCAACGCCCGCTTGCGCAAAGCGATTCTCGACGCCAAGGCCGGCAACATGCCCAACGAGACGATCGACCGCGCTATTCGTCGGGGCACCGGCGAAGAAGAAGGCGTGAACTACGAAGAGATCACTTACGAAGGTTATGGTCCGGCTGGCGTGGCGTTAATGATTCAGTCGATGACCGACAACCGCAATCGCACGGTCGCGGAAATCCGTCACATCTTTTCGAAGAACGGCGGCAACCTCGGTGAGAGTGGATCGGTCGGCTGGATGTTCGAAAAGAAGGGTTACATCGTCGTTGAAAAAGCGGCGCGGTCTGAAGAAGAGCTTTTTGAATTGGCGATTGAAGCGGGCGCGGATGACCTGCGCGACGACGAAGACAATTTTGAGATCATCACTTCGCCCGATGCTTTCGACGGCGTGCTCACGGCGATCAAGGGAGCGGGAATTGAGCCGCAGGTCGCCGAGATTGAAATGGTGCCGCAGAATTATATTCGACTCGAAGGCGCCGACGCGCGGCAGATGTTGAAGCTGATGGAAGCGTTGGAAGATCACGACGACGTGCAGAAGGTATCGGCGAATTTCGATATCAGCGAAGCAGATATGGCCGCTGCTTAAGTTTGGCCACAGATTTACACAGACAAGAGCGTCTTAGCTCAGTAAGAAACAGTCTGTGTCATCCGTGTGTGTCTGTGGCTAGCTCTTTTTCTTCTTTAGCTACCGGTTCACCCATCACGATCCTCACGTTGTGAACCTTTTCGTCGTCGACCAGTTCGATGAAATTGTCCGCGGGGTTTCCGTCAACTTCAACACTAACCACACCACGACTCACGGCGAGCGGGTTCTCGACCTTGATCCGGTACACCGCCCGCCCGCGCCGGTAGGTGATCTCAAAGTCCCGCCACCATCGCGGTACGCACGGATCGATCTGCAAACGATTGCTCTGAAGCTTGAACCCGAGTATCGACTCGAGTCCCGCGCGATACATCCAGCCCGCTGAACCCGTGTACCACGTCCAACCGCCTCGGCCTGTGTGCGGCGGCACTGCATAAACGTCACCAACCGCCGCGTACGGTTCGACTTTGTACTTGTGCAATCCCGCACGGGTCGATGAATGGCTGATCGGATTGAGCAGCGTGAAGAGTTCACCCGCCCGTTCGCCATCGCCCAGCAAAGCGTAGGCGATTAAGGTCCATATCGCCGCGTGAGTGTACTGGCCGCCGTTTTCACGCACACCCGGAACGTAACCCTTGATGTAACCCGGATCGAGACTGCTTTTATCAAACGGCGGCGTGAACAGAATCACCAGGCCGTCGCCGCGGCGAATCAAATACTCTTCAACCGCGGCCATCGCGCGTCCCATGCGATAAGGATCCGACGCGCCGGAGATTACAGCCCACGATTGCGCGATCGAATCGATGCGGCACTCCTCGTTTGTCGACGAGCCAAGCGGCGTCCCGTCGTCAAAGTAAGCGCGGCGATACCAGTCGCCGTCCCAGGCTTTTTCTTCGAGTGCTTTTTTGAGGTGTTCGAGATGCTCGCGATAGCGTTGCGCGCGCTCGTTCTCTTTTCGGTTTTCAACGTGTGGCGTGAACGTCGAGAGCGTAGTGTAGAGAAACCATCCGAGCCACACGCTTTCGCCTTTGCCGTGTTGACCGACGCGATTCATGCCGTCGTTCCAGTCGCCGGCGCCCATCAACGGCAAGCCGTGTTCGCCGACTTGCAGACTGCGGTCCAACGTACGCGCGCAGTGTTCGAAAACTGTCGCCGTTTCCGTCGAAACCTCGGGTTGCCGGTAACTCTCCTGCTCGCCCTCCGCCAGCACTGGCTGTTCGATGAAGGGAACTACTTCGTCCAATACAGATGTGTCGCCGGTCACCTGGATATAAAACGCGGTGACGAAAGGCAGCCACAGCAGATCGTCGGAGAACCTCGTGCGCACGCCGCGTCCACTCGGCGGATGCCACCAGTGCTGCACGTCGCCTTCCTTAAACTGGTGTGCACTCGCGACCAGGATCTGGTTTCGCGTGATAGCGGGGCTGCTGTAGACGATCGCCAGCACGTCCTGGAGTTGATCGCGAAAACCATACGCGCCACCCGATTGATAAAACGCCGTGCGCGCCCAGATGCGGCAAGACAGCGTTTGGTAGACCAGCCACCGATTCAGCATCGTGTCGAGCGCGTGATCGGGCGTGCGAACTTCGATCGTGCCGAGCAGATCGTCCCAGTGGTCCAACGCTTTTTCAAACGCGGCGTTGACGTTCGGGGCCTGGCGGAATGTTTCGACGAGCGCTTGAGCAGCTTCTTTTGATTCGGCTTCGCCCAACAGGAAAACGACTTCGCGCGCTTCCTGCGGCGCCAGCTCGATCGTGGTTTGAATGGCGGCGCAAGGATCCAGTCCCGCGCCGTCGCGTCCTGCGAGACCGACGCGCCGCAGCGCAGCGGGTGTTTCGAGCGAACCGTTGCGCCCGATGAACTCCTTGCGATCGCAAGTTGCGCTCGTTAGTTGTTCACTCATCGCAACAAACGCGACGCGCCCGGCAAACTCGTTGTTGTAAGGATTACGCGCGAAGATTGTCGCCGCAGGCGCATCAATCTCCGTGATGATGTAAGGCGCTGAAGACGTACGCGAGACGCCCATCACCAGCTCGTTGTAGTTCGTGAGACTTAATCTTCGTTTGCGCGCAGTTCGATTACGCAAACGCAAAAGCGAGATCTTGACTGGTGCGTCGAGCGGCGCGAAGACGAGCAACTCCTGCGAGACGCCGTGACTCGTGTGTTCGAAGACGCTGTAGCCCTGCCCGTGCCTGACGACATAGGGCTCGCGCTCGCGGATCGGCAACGGCGTCGCAGACCAGACAGTGCCGGAGTCGTCGTCGCGCAGGTAAACGACTTCTCCGGGCGGATCGCTGACCGCATCGTTGGACCACGGCGTCAAACGATTCTCGCGGCTGTTCACCGACCACGTATAACCGCCACCGGTTTCCGTGATTTGAAAACCGAAATCGACCGCATTGCCGATTACGTTGGACCACGGCGCGGGAGTCCACTGCTCGGAGCCGAGCAGCGTCACGTATTCGCGTCCACCCTGATGAAATCCGCCGAGCCCGTTGAAGAAACTCAACTCGGGCGGGGCGATAGTTGCCTCGGGATAAGTTTGCGCCGCCTGCCGCGGCATCAGTAGCGGCGGCAACGGCTCTTCGACGCGCGGCCTTTCGATTTGATCTTCAAAGCTGCCGCGTTCGGCCACGATAACCACGCGCGCGACCGCGTGGAGCAGAATGCGATCTTCATCGGGTATTTGATCGGCGCGGCGGAGATACACGCCACCGGCCTTGTCTTGCAGACCTTGCAAGCCGCCGGTTCGCACCATGTTTTCCAACTCCTTTTGCAGCGGCTCCATGTAACTTGTCGGCGTGTCGTTGAGGATTACGAGATCGCAGCGTAAACCTTTGTAATGCAGGTATTCGTGACCGCGCATCAGTTTCTTCGCTGTTGGCAGGTCAGCATCCTTGTTGATACGCACGATCACGATGGGCAAGTCGCCGCTGATGCCATGCGCCCACAAACTCGACTGTGCTTTCGTGTTCAGCGCGAGGACGTGCGGTGTCGGCCGCAATGAAGGATCGGAGTACACGATTCGCGCCGCGAGACGTTGAAACTGATGCGCCTCTTCCGCGTCGATTTTAAGGTGACTCATCTCGACCTGCGCCTTGGTCCAGGCAAGACGGAGTTCACGTTCGAAGATGTTTGGGTCGTGATACTTGTCGGCGAGCGCCAGCGCTTCTTCGCGCGAGTGCGCGACGGCGGTGCTGAACGTACAACTGACGGTCTGGTTTGGTTGAATCCTTATTCGCCGACGCAAACTGAACACCGGATCGAGCACCGCGCCGGTCGTGTTCGAAAGCGGACGATCCTCCATGACCGCAATCGGATTGCTCGCCGTGCGTCCGCGTCCCAGGAAACGTCCGCGATCGGTTTCGTATTGAATCGCGCCCACGGACTCGCCTTCGACCACCACGACGTGGATTCCCCAAACGGGCCGCTCTTCAGTGGAGCGCAGGCGACGATGGGCCAGGATCGCGTTCTCGCCCGCGAAGAACTCCGTCTCGATGAAGAGATTGCTGAACGCCTGGTGCGCCGCGTCGGCCGCAGGCGTGTTGAGAACCACTTCGGCGTAACTCGTCAGCTCGACCTCGCGCGTGCGTGAGGAATGATTCGTCAAGGACACGCGCCGCACTTCCGCGTTGTCTTCAGCGGAAACGACAACCTCCATGCGCGTTGCGATCCCCGAGTCGATGCGGCGAAAGTCAGCTTTGTCTTCAGAAAACGCGACTGTGTATGCCTGTGGCCTGCGCTTCACTGGTTGGTGACCGGCGGACCAGACCGTGCCGCTGCGCACGTCGCGCAGATAAATAAAGGAGCCCCAGTTGTCGCGGGTCACGTCTTCGCGCCAACGCGTCACCGCCAGGTCCTGGCAGTGTGAATAACCGGAACCGGCAGTCGTGAGCATCACGTTGTAAGCGCCGTTCGAAAGTAACTGCGTGCGCGGCGTGCCGAGATCCGCAGACTCGTAAACGCGCGTGATCATGCCCGGCAGCGTTTGTATCACTCGGCCGGTCAGGACTTCTTCGGCGCGTGGATGAGCCGCGGGCACGCCGATGGGGATGCGTTCGTGCAAGAGCAACTCAGTGGCTTGTACAGAGGGATCGCTGTGGAAACGACGTTCCATCACGTCGTCGTGCAGCAGGTTCGTCAGCGCGACGAGACTCATGCCCTGGTGGTGAGTCATGAACGCGCGAATCAGCACCGACCGTTGGCCTTCGGGAAGACGTTCTGGCGTGTAGTCGATCGACTCGTAAAAACCGTATGGTCCAAGCGCGCCTTCCTTTTGCATTCGGCGCAGATTGCTTAACGCCGCGTAGACGTTGATGGTCGCGGCGAGCATCGTCGCGTATGGCGCGACGACGAGATCTTCGACGAGTCCGCGCTTCAAACCGAGACCGGGCACGCCGAAAGGACCATATTGATAATTCAGTTGCAGGTCACGAACGTTGTAAGCGGATTCGGAAACTCCCCACGGCACACCGCGTTCCTGGCCGTACTCGATCTGGCGTTCGACGACGGTTTCATAAGTCTCCGCCAGCAAGGTTTGCGGATAGTTGCGCATGACAAGCAGCGGCATCAGGTACTCGAACATCGTCCCTGTCCACGACAGCAGCGCGCGTCCGCCATCGACTTTCGTGAGCGCGCGTCCCATGCGGAACCAGTGCTGTTGCGGTACGTCGCCTTTCGCGATTCCGATGAAGCTGGCCAGCCGTGCTTCGGTCGCGAGCAGGTCGTAATAAGAATCGTCGGCGCGTGCTGCGGTCACGTTGTAGCCGATCGTGAACAGCTTTCGCTCAACGTTGAAGAGGAACGAGAAGTCCATTTCGTCAACGAACTGGTCGCAGGTGCGCGCGATGCGGCTGAGACGCGACAGCAGATCGTTTGAACCACGCGCTGCTTGTTCGAGAGCTTTCGTTAATCTCGCCGCGACTTGCGCGAGCCTCGGCGTATCGTGATTCTGGAAAGCCGAGAGTTGGACCAACGCGCGGTCGCAGAGCTGTGGCACTTCCGCGAGCGTCGGTACGGTTTCGAGGAGCTTAAAGAGGGTGTTCCAATCGGCGCTCGCGCCGATCGTCTGTTTCAGCTCCGGCAATAAACGACCCCACGTCGTGAGCGACTCCGCATCGCGTTGTCGATTCCCGACCTGGCGTCGAAATGCGCCGACCCACCAGCGCAGTTCCTTGAAGTTGATCTCGCCGTGTTCATGAGCGAGCGCGTTAACGATGTCGTCGATCTCGGCGGTATGGCGGCCGAGTGAGTCGATTAAGACGAACCACACTGCTAAATCATCGCCCGGATCGCGATTGAGCAGTTCGCGGCAGGCGCCGATCTCGTCGCGCAGTTGGCGCACAGTGACGACCTCGGTGCGCGTGCGGATCGCGCCGAGGTGAGTCGCTTCGGACGCAAGCGCGTCGACGGTGTCGCTGAGTCCGTCGATAACGTGATGGCCGAACAACTTGTTGTCGGGCAGTTCGACGGCTCCCTGTTTCAGCGCGATCAAATGACCGGCGAGATTGCCGCTATCCACAGTCGAGATGTATTGCGGTATTAGCGGTTCGAGAGTTTTCGTGTCGTACCAATTGAAGAAATGGCCGTGCATGCGGCCGAGATGCGCGAGTGTCGCGAACGTGAGCTCCTGGCGCTCTACCGTTTCGAGTGTGCTGACGTAGCCGAGATCATGCGCCGCTGAAGTCGCGAGCAGCAGCAGGCCCATGTTTGTCGGCGACGTGCGATGAGCAGTAACCGGTGCTGGATCTTCCTGAAAATTATCGGGTGGGAGCCAGTTGTCTTCGGCGCCGACAAACGTTTCGAAAAAGCGCCACGTGCGGCGAGCGATGAGACGCGCAAACTGCGTTTCTTCCGCGTTAAGAACGACGCGGATCAACGGACGCGGTTTGCTGGCCCAGAGCGCGATAGCTGGCGACGCAATCCAGATCGCGCTCAGCAAGCCGATCAGCGGCAACGCCGCGGGTTTGAAAGCGATCGTCAAACCGAGGGCCGCGAGGGTCAGGATCTCCGCCGGCAACATCAGCGACAGAAACGAAGAGAAATCGCAGCGCACCGATTTTTCGGCTTCGGCCGCGGAGACCCATTCCAGTAGTTTTTTGCGTGAGATCAGTTGCCGGTAGAGCGTGCGAATGATCGCGTCGCCCATCAGGTAAGCCTGATACGGGAGAAAGACAAAGGAGAGCGCGATCTGCGCGGTGTTCGTGCGGAAGTCTCCCCAGACGCTCCGGATATGACTGGTCCACCGAATGCCGCGCGGATGTGTGAATAGACCCGTGGTGACGTTCAGGTAAACGGGAAACGCGATCACGGCGAGCACAAACAGTCCCCAGATCCACGCTGAACCGGGAAAGATCGTGCACGCTGCTACGAGCCACAGAAACAACGAAGGCGCAACGAGTGAGCGACGCAGGTTGTCGAAAATCTTCCAGCGTGCGATCAGTGGCAGGACGTTGCGAATCTTCTGACCCTGCGCGTTTGGTACGCGAGGAAAGAGCCAGCGGATGATTTGCCAGTCGCCGCGTGTCCAGCGATGCTGACGTTTCGCAAAAGCCTCGTACGACGAGGGATACTCATCGAGCAGTTCGATGTCGGTCGTGAGTGCGGCGCGCGCGAACACACACTCAAACAAGTCGTGACTGAGCAGCGCGTTTTCGGGCACACGACCTTCCAGCGCGCGTTGAAACGCATCGACGTCGTAAAGACCCTTTCCGGTGAAATTACCTTCGCCGAAGAAATCCTGGTAAACGTCCGAGACCGCGGTCGTGTACGGATCGATGCCGGTGTAACCGGAGAAAATCTGAACGAACTTCGAGCGCGAAGCACTGCTGAGCGCGATGTTGACGCGCGGTTGCAGAATGCCGTAACCGTGAACGACTCGGTTCGTTGCCGCGTCAAAGCGCGGCCGGTTGAGTGGATGTTCGGCGGCGCCGATGAGCTTGCGCGCCACGTCGCGCGGCAGTTGTGTGTCTGAGTCCAGTGTGAGCACGTAGCGGATCGTGCGTGTCAACACGTCGTCAGCGGTGTGTACGACGAAACTCGTGTCACTCGCGCCGCGCAGCAGCCGGTTGAACTCTTCGAGCTTGCCGCGTTTTCGTTCCCAACCCATCCACTTGTTCTCGCCCGGGTTCCAAAGGCGACGCCGGTGAAACAAGTGAAAGTGATTCCCGCCGTGTTTTTGATTCAGCTTGTCGATGCTGCTCTGGGCCACCGATAGAAGCAGCGAATCGTTGGGCATCTCCTCGGTTTCGGCATCGCGGAAGTCGCCAAGCAGCGCGAAGTAGATGCGTGGATCCTGGTTAGCGAGAAAGTGAACTTCGAGTCGTTCGATCAACTCCTGCACTTGCGACTCGCTGAAGAAGATCGTGGGTACAACGACGAAAGTTGACGCGTCTTCAGGCACGCCTTGAACGGTGCTGATTCTGGGCAACAGGCGTGGCGAAAAGAAATGCGTCAGGTCCCAGTTGATGAGCGTGGCCCCGAGCTCACTCGCGGGAATCGCCGCGATGATCCCGGCGATTAGCAGCACGACCCAGTTCGCGCCTGCGGAGTGCATGGCCATCCATAAGAACGCCTCCACGAGAACCGTAAGAAGCACGATTGGTGTGAGGTAAGCAGCGGTTGCATGCCGAAGCATGAATCGTCGCAGTCGTTCACCGCTTCTTGGCCGGTAGCCGAAGATCGATTCGAGTAGCGGCAGTCCTTCGTCGACCAGGTAGTACCCGACGTGCTTTTTGGCGTTCTCTTGGCCGTCTTTTGCCTCGCCTGCGAGTTTGACCACGGCTTCCGCAATCTCGAGTTCGCTCGCTCGCGTTCGCTTGCTGATTCGCTCGACGACGTGGCGGTAGCGATCGCGTGAAGCAAACTCCATCCGTGAATAAACGCCTGCGGGATCATTACCGAGCACCGGTTCGATCAAGCTGACTTGTTCAAAGAAGTCGTTCCAGTCGAGCGTCGAGAGCAGACGCATGCTGGTGATGATGTTGCCGACGGTGACTTGCGCGGCAGCCTGGCGCTGGTGCTCGGTGTGAATGATCTGTTCGACGCTCGTGCCCTGACCGCCCAACTGTTTCTCGATCCAGTCCATCACCGGCATCACGGAGGGATGCTGCTCGCGCAGGCGTTGGACGAGTTGGACGAGAAACGTTTGCGGGAGTTCTTCGCGTTTGCCGAGGCGTTCGCTGACCATCGTGTTGATGGCGGCCGGTTGCAGCGACGCGAGTTCAAGTAACTTATCGGCCAGTTTGTCGGCTTCTTCGCGTTCGGCGCGAGCACGGGCGATGCTCACGGCGAGACGGCGCAGATTCTCGACGAATGCAAGACGCAGTGTGATTGCGACGGCCCAGAGTTCGCCGATCGAGAGTGGCGCAACGGTCTGATACGCGGCGATAAACCGGCGCAACGTGTTTGTGTCGAGACGCGAATCGGTGTGCGTGATCAACGCGAGCGCGACTGCGTAGATTCGTGGGGCGCCGTCGAGTTCGCCGTCGGCGAGTTTTGGCAGCTCGTGGTAGTAGCTCTTCGGAAGGTCGTGACGGATCTCACGCAGTTGCTCTTCAACGATGTGATAGTTATCGACCAGCCACTCGGCTGCGGGCGTGATCGCACGGCCCTGGCGGAGCGCTTCGACGAGCGCTTTGTAGGCGCTTTCGAATATGCGGCCGTTCTCGGCGAGACGCGGCAGGAGTTGCGCGCGTCCTTTTTGTTTGACGGTCTTGTGTTCCGCGGCGAGTGTCTGCGCGTACTGTTCGAGGCGTTCGACGCTGTAGAACTCGGCGTGGAAAGGCTTCTCGTCTGTGTCGCCGGCCGGCTTTCGCAGCAACGAGGCCAACGATTCGAAAAACTCACTCATGAGCGTCACGACTCGTTAAAACAATCAGCGGTTTTGGGGGTAGATTGAGGATAACACGAAGCCTGAGCTTTGTGCTTTGTCCTTGGAGGTTTGCAAAGACAAGACAGAGTACAAAGAACAAAGTGCTAAGTGCAAAAGTAGTATACTCTCGCGCCATGCGCGTGTTGGGTATCGATCCCGGCAGTCAAACGATGGGTTGGGGCGTTGTCGAAGGTGACGGGCGACGCTATTCGCTGGTGGCGTATGGTTCAGTTCGTGCGCCGTCGTCGCAGAAGTTTTCGACGCGGTTGTTGCGAATGTGCGAAGGGCTCGAGGAAGTGATTGCCGCACAGCGCCCGGATGCTTGTGCGATTGAAGATTCGTTTTTGGCGACTAATGTAAAGGTCAGCATGAAGCTGGGCCAGGTGCGTGGCGTGGTGTTGCTGGTGGCTGAACGCGCGGGACTCGAGATCCACGAGTATTCGCCGCGATCAATCAAGCAGACTGTGGTTGGATACGGGAATGCCGAGAAGCATCAGGTGCAGGAGATGGTGCGCTTGTTGTTGTCGTTAAAAAGTGTTCCGTCGCCGCACGATGCGGCTGATGCGCTGGCGGTGGCGATCTGTCATTTCCATCACGCGCCGTTTCGCGAGCGAGTTGTAGCGTTAGTTTAGAAACCTCACTTCAAGGAGAACATCATGAATCCTCACAAACTCTTAGTGCAGATCTGTCTGTCTTTAATCGTTGTCTTTTCATCCGCTGAAATTTGTGTTTCCAAACAGCCGTTCGCAATAGTGACCGACGAACGGCTTTCTGCTCTCCGCAAAACACCCGAACTATCAGGCCAACTAGTCCGTCGCCTGAGTCGCGGCCGCAAAGTCACAATCAGAAGCACAAAAGCAACCCCGGACGGCGTCGTGTTTCTCTTAGTCAACGTCACGACACGCACTCACGGCTGGATCCAACGCGAAGCGATCATTTCCCCCAGCCGTCCCGGCGACGATCAACGCCTCGTCGAACTGATCAACTCCTCCCACGGCTTCGATCGAATCGCCCGCGCCCGCATCTTCCTCGACCACTTCCCACGCTCACCACTACGCCCACAAGTACTCCTCTTACTCAGCACCACGGCCGAAGAACACGCCGCAAAACTTTCACGCGACGCAGCCAAACGTTTAAAGGACACAACAGAAAGCGCGCCTGAGTTCACGTACTTCCTGAACTACACCGGCCTCGATCGCTACAACCGCCAACGCGTCAGGTTCGTCTTCGACAAAGCCGCAAAACGCTTCCATTACGACGGCGCCGCCTTGCGCGAACTGGTCCGGCGGTACCCAAAATCACCCGAAGCGGCCATCGCTCGCAGCCATTTAGCCCGCTTAGCAGTGATTTTGAAGTAGCGTTTCGCTGTAATATCTGCCGGCGCGGTTGTTAATAAATCGTTCGAGCCCCCGTTTACGAGGTGTAGAAGGAGAACATCCGTGCAGGCTGCACTTAAACCCTTGCGACTAGTGAAAACCGAACCTGCGGGAGAGCTCGAAACACTCTTCCAGACCCACCACGCCCGCGTTTTTCGAACTGCCCAACGCATCACCGGCAGCGCCGCTGATGCCGAGGACGTGCTGCAAAACGTTTTTCTGCGGCTGGTAAAAGGCCAGGAAACTTACGATTTGTCGAAAAATCCGGAAGCGTACCTGTCGCGCGCCGCGATCAATGCTTCGCTCGATCTGCTGCGCAGCCGCACACGCTCAAAATCGATCGGTCTTGATGAAGCGGACGCCGACGCGCTCGCCGGACGCACTCGCAGTCCCGAGGCGCTGCATGCCGATCGTGAACTGCAAGACCTCGTTCGCGAGGCTGTTTCGCGGCTCGGCAAGACTGCCGGTGAGGCGTTCGTTCTCCGTTACTACGAAGGTTTAGATAACAAAGAAATTGCTGTACTGCTGGAAACCTCGCCGCTGGTCGTGGGCGTCGTCCTGCATCGCGCTCGCACAAAATTGAGAAAAGAAATTGGGCACTATCTGGAGAAACACCATGAAAAGGAATAGTGAAGAGATCCTCGACAAAGTTACTGCTGAGATTCGGAATGAGAAGACGGACCCGGCAGTTGTTTCAGCAGCGGCAGACCGTGTTTGGGCGCGTGTCGCGGCCGCGGCAGGAGAAAGTGAGTTTCAGATGCCAACAGTTGATCGCATTGAAAGCTGTGCCGATTATCAGTCGTTGATACCAGCTTACCTGGGTGGAAACCTTTCCGAAGCGCGGTCGCTGTTGCTGGTCGACCACACGCATGAGTGCATTCCTTGCCGCAGGGCGATGAAGGAAGCACGCGAGCGTCGTTTCGCCGTCGCCACACCGCAAGTGAAAACGAAGCGCTACGTGCTGCAGCCAGTCGTAATGCGTTGGGGCATCGCCGCCGCGCTTGTGATCGGTTTCGTGTTGCTGGCGATTCCGTTCATGCAGCGCTACTGGCCGATGGGTGAGTTTGAAGCGACGGTCCAGGCTGCGGAAGGACAAGTGTTTCAGGTTGCTGACACGCAAACTGCGGCTGTCACTACCGGCACGAAGCTGCAGCGCGGCGAAAAGGTTCGCACTGCGAAAGACGCACACGCTGTGGTTCGTCTCAGTGACGGCTCGTTGATCGAAATGAAAGAACGTTCCGAACTCTACCTGACGAAGAGTGGACAGGGAACGACGATCCATCTCGATCGCGGCAGCATCGTGGTCGAAGCCGCGAAGCAACGTGAGGGCAAGTTGTTTGTCGAAAGCGGTGACTCGCTGGTTTCAGTGACGGGAACAGTGTTTTCCGTCAACAACGGTACGAAGGGTTCGCGCGTTTCGGTAATCGAAGGCGAAGTGAGCCTGAATCATGCCGGCAGCGATCGTGTGCTGCGTCCTGGCGAACAGGCCACGACGAGTCCGGCGATTTCGACGATTCCGATCAAGGATGAAGTCGCGTGGAGCAAGAAGGCTGATCAATATGCGGCGGTGTTGGCGGGCTTGGCGACGCTCAAGGGCGAGTTGAAGCAAGTCTCGCAGCCGGGTGTTCGCAATTCGACGCACCTGCTCGATCTGATGCCGGAGAACACAGTGGTTTACGCGGCGTTGCCGAATCTGAGCAACACCATCACCGAGTCGCATCGCATCATCCAGGAACGGATGAGCCAGAACCCGGCATTGCGTGAGTGGTGGGAAAAAGAGCAGTCAGGTCGCGCGCAGAACATGGACCAGGTCGTCGAAACGATTCGACAGTTTGGTTCGCACCTCGGCGCTGAGATCGCGGTCTCGGTTTCGATGAACCCACAAGGTAACCCGAGCGATCCCCTCGTGCTCGCGGAATTGACCAACGCTGCCGGCTTCCGCCAAGTGCTCGAACAGCAGATCGCGAAGTATGCCGGTGGTCAGAAAGGACCGGAGATCCAGTTTGTGGAGAATCCGTTGGGTGCAGTTGAGTCCGTTGACAAGAAAGAACGGCTGTACATCTGGATTCAGAACAATCTGTTTGCCGCTAGTCCGAAGTTGGCGCAACTCCAACAGCTCGCGACAGTAATGGCCGCCGGTGGCAGCAGCAGCTTCACCGCCACGCCGTTCCGCAATCGCATCGCGCAGGTTTACCAGGCAGGCGCTGGCATCGTAGTCGCCGCCAACCTCGAACAGGTGATGGCGCAAACGAAGTCTGAACGTCTCAAAGACCGTGATGCGGACAAACGCGAGAACGCTTTGAACCAGTTGGGTATTTTGAGTGTGAAGTACTTCGTGCTCGATCAGAAAGACACGAATGGCAAGACGCACACGCAGGCTTCGATCTCGTTCAACGACGCTCAGCGCGGCATTCCGTCGTGGCTCGCAGCGCCCGGTCCGATGGGCGCGCTCGAGTACATCTCGCCGGACGCGAACGTCGTCGCGGGTTTTGTAGTGAAGAATCCGGTGGCGCTCGTGGACGACCTGCTGGGTGTGTTGGAGACGGTTTCGCCTGAGCTGCGCAAAACGCTCGACAAGCAACAGGCAGAGCGCGGTCTCGACCTGCGCAGCGATATCGCTGCGCCTTTGGGCGGTGAGTTCGCGTTCGCAATCGATGGTCCGATTCTGCCGACGCCCTCGTGGAAGCTCGTGTTTGAGGTTAACAATCCGGAGCATCTGCAACAGACCCTCGAGCGCGTAGTTGCGGAAGTCAATAAAGAGGCGGCGCGGTTTGGCAAGACCGGTTTGGCCATGGAGAAGGGTGAAGCTGGTGGCCGGCCGATCTACAAGCTCCGGTCGCCGGAGTTTGGTTTCCTCGAAGTGAACTACACGTTCACCAATGGCTACATGATCATTGGACCAAGCCGTGCGTTGGTTGACCGAGCGATCTTGTCACACGACAGCGGTTCGTCGTTGCTTCGTTCAGCGAAGTTCACGGCGGGATTACCGGCGGATGGCAATGCGAACTTCTCGGCAGTCTTCTATCACAACCTCGGCGGACTCGTTCCGGCAGGACTCAACAGCGCCGCGCAGAATCTGCCGAGCGGACCGCAGCAGGCGATGAAAGCGCTGGCCGTGGACATGGCGCCGACCCTCGCGTATGCCTATGCGCAAGGTGACAGCATCACGTTCGCAGCGAACACGGAAGGCGGGCCGTTTGGATTAGGCCCCGCAACGATTCTGGGCATGCCGAGCCAGTTGGAAATGCAACACATCATCCAGCGCGGCATGAGCGGAAAGAAGTAGACCCGCTTTCGATCGTTAGCTCCGAAGGAGCGACATAATATCTGTCGCTCCTTCGGCGCTTCACTTTTTGACAGTTCCAAGGGCCGCGCCCTTCGCGCGTGCCCCTGGCGGCATTACAACAATGAAACTCGTTTCAATCTCCCTCGTGTCGTGGCTGTTGGCGTTGCTGTTGCTCCTGTTAACGTTCTCTTTGATCTCGCAACAGGGAATCAGCGAACTTGACGTCAACAATACGAGGATTACGTCCCTCATAATGGCAGCGCTTGTGTTTTCACTCGCCTATGCGCCGTCGCTTTCGTGGCTGCGACGCCGCATGGGCGGCTGCCGTCCTGCGCTGCTGTTTCCACTCGCCTCCGCCATTATTCTCAACCTCCCAGTGTTCCTGATCGAAATCCTGGCAATTGGCAGAACTTTAGCGCCCTCGGAAGCGTTAGCATGCATCGGCGCATTTCTGCTGATGGGTACAGTCTTCGGACTCGGTTTCGTTTGGAATTATCATGACGCAGCGCTATAAGAAGAAACACTATGGCACTCCCCGCGACGGTTCAGGAAGAACTGATCCGACCTCAAAAAGTTAACGAACCGGCGGTGATTGACCTGCATGGTCTCAGCGTCTCGTTCGGTCGTCGTCCGATCCTTAAAAATCTCCGCGGCGATCTTCGCGGCAAAGCAATCGGACTGCTTGGCCCAAACGGCGCCGGCAAGACCACGCTGATTCACACGTTGCTCGGCTTCCATCACCCGACCGCGGGTACGGCACAAATCTTCGGTCACGACATCATCGATCACGCGAACCAGATTAAATCGCTGATCGGTTACATGCCCGAACGCGACGCATTCATCGCCAAGATGACGGCCGTGCACTTCGTGCGTTTGATGGGCGAGCTGTCCGGCTTGCCCGCCGAGGCAGCACTTGAACGCGCACACGAAGCGCTCTTTTACGTCGGTCTCGGTGAAGCGCGTTATCGCAAACTCGAAACGTATTCGCTCGGCATGAAGCAACTCGCCAAACTCGCGCAAGCGATCGTTCATGGCCCAAGGTTGATCTTCCTCGACGAGCCGACAAACGGTCTCGACCCGCCCGCGCGACTGCGCATGATCAAGCTCATTCGCGAGATTCGCGACAGCGGCCAGGCGAATATCCTGTTGTCGTCGCACCTGCTGCTCGACGTCGAAGAATGCTGCGACGAGATCCTGATCCTGCGTGACGGCCAGATCGCCGTTTATTGCAATCTCGAAGAAGAGCGTAAGTCGAATCGCAAGTTTCTCATGCTGGAAATTCGCGGCGATCAAAAGCGGTTTGTCGAAGCGCTGACAAATCTCGGTTGCGACTACGCGATCTCGACTGACAGCCGGCTGAAGGTCGTGCTTCAGGAAGGCATCGACGTCCGCGACCTGTACCGGCTGGCCGCCGAAACACAGGTGCAGATTCGCCGCCTGAGTTACAAGCGCGACTCGCTCGAAGACATCTTTCTCAAGGCAATGGAGAACGGCTATGGCGGTCTATGAGCAAACCTATAAGCGTTACGCCGGACCACTGACTCCCGAGTGGAGCAGGTTTCTGATCATTCCGCGTCACGCTTATCGCGCGGTTTTCAACTCAAAACTGTTCACCGCATTTTTTGTGCTCTGCTTCATCCCGCTGCTGGTCCAAGCGATCCTGATCTACCTGCACCACAACGTTAGCGCCATCGCGATCATGCAAATCAACGTGCGGGAGCTGGTGCCGATCGACGCTTTCTTCTTCCAGACGTTCATCAACATCCAGGGCGGCTTCGCTTTCTTCGTCGCTTTGCTGGTTGGGCCACCGCTCGTCTCGCGCGACCTGCGTAACAACGCGCTGCCGCTCTATCTCTGCCGGCCGTTTTCCCGCACCGAGTACGTTGTGGGCAAGATGTCGGTGATCCTGATTCTGTTGTCGTTGATGACGTGGGTGCCGCAGTTACTGCTGTTTCTGTTTCAGTCGTACCTGGAAGGCTTCGCGTGGTTCCGAAGCAACTTGTGGATTGCGAGCGCGATCGTCATCGGCGGCGTCGTCTGGGCTTTGCTGTTGGCCTTACTTTCGCAAACCGTTTCGGCCCTCGTGAAGTGGCGCGTCATCGCGAGCGCGGTGTTGCTCGGTATCTTTTTTATTCCGACCGTGTTCGGCGAGTTCATCAACGAGGTGTTTCAAACGCGTTGGGGACACATAATCAGTCTCGGCGCTCTAATGAAAAACGCAACCGCCGGTCTCTTCGGCACGTTTGAACGCGCGACCGGCGTCATGCGAGTCACAGATTTCAACGATATCGTGATCCAGGAGGTCCCGTTGCTCGAGCCGCCGTTGTGGGCTTCGTGGACCGTGTTGTTTTTGGTCTGCGCGGTGTGCCTGGCGCTGCTGTCCTGGAAGGTGAAAGCGTACGAGGTTGTGCGCTAGTAAGGTGATGTAAACGATGGCTATTCCCCACGATCAACTCATCATCTTCGACAACGTCTCCAAGTTTTACGGCGAGATACTCGGAGTGAACCGCGTGAACTTACAAATCGCGCCGGGCATCACGAGTCTGGTCGGACCAAACGGAGCAGGGAAGTCGACGTTGATGAACCTGATGACGGGTTTGTTGCGGCCGACGCGCGGCAAGGTCTCGTTGCTCGGTATTCCCACGGACCAGCCGGATAAGTTGTTTCGCAAAGTCGGTTACTGCACGCAGTTCGATTCGTTTCCGCGTGGGCTTACCGGACGTGAGTTTGTCGCTTCGTTTCTTCTGGTCCACGGGTACGAACCCAAACGTGTGGACGAACTCACCCAGCTCGCTCTGGAGCGCGTGAATCTGGTCGAGGCCGCGGATCGGAAAGTCGCTGCTTACAGCAAAGGCATGCGACAACGCATCCGTCTCGCACAGGCGATCGCGCACGAGCCGCTCGTGTTGATTCTCGATGAGCCGCTGAACGGACTCGATCCCATGGTGCGCGCCGAGACGATCGCGCTCTTCCGCAAACTCGCGGCTGAAGGTCTGCACCTGATCATTTCGTCACACATACTGCACGAAGTGGACATGATGTCTGACCGGGTTGTTTTGCTGAACAACGGTTACATCGTGGCCGAAGGAAACATTCACGGCGTGCGCGACGAGATGGAAGAGCACCCGATGCAGATCCTTATTCGTTGCGACCAGCCGGCGAAGGTTGCGGCTTATGTGTTCGCCAGGGATCACGTAGTCGAGGTGCGATTGCATGATGATCGTCGTGGGTTGTTTGTGAAGACGCGCGACGCGGATGGTTTTTATCTCATGTTGAATCGCGCGATCGCGGACGGTGAGTTTAATGTCGAGTCAGTGGCTCCGGTAGATGACGACTTGAGCGCGGTTTACCAGTATTTAATCGGCACCAGCGGTGGGAGTGCTTAGGAGTTACGTGGATGAGTTCTGCGGTTGACGCTGTGACAAACAGGACCAAAGAGCCCTCGCCGCCGTGGGCGTTGTGGCTGCGACAGATCGGCGCGATCTTTCGTTTCGAAGTCCAGAAAAATTTTCTGGGCCGCCGCGCGATCCTGATCTACCTGCTGGCGCTGCTGCCGCTCTTTCCCCTTTTGATACTGGCTGTCGTTCAGCCTCCCGGCAACGAGTGGCGCGACTTCAATAAGATCAAAGAGATCTATGCGGTGCTTTATAACGGGTTGATTCTGCGTACTGTTGTGTTCTTCGGCAGCGCGTGGATCTTCATGAATCTCTTTCGTGGCGAGATCGTCGATCGCAGTCTGCATTATTACTTTCTCAGCGCGGTCCGGCGCGACGTTTTGCTGGTTGGAAAATATATCGCCGGCCTGGTGACTTCAATCGTGCTGTTCGTTGGCACCACCGTAGTTGCGATTTTGCTCCTCTACCTGCCGCACTTCTATTCGCAGAGCATGCGGTATTTTGGCGAAGGACAGGGAATGGGGCAGCTCCTCACATACGCCGGAATTACGATCCTTGCTTGCATCGGTTATGGCGCATTCTTCCTCGTCGTGGGCCTGTTTATTCGCAATCCGATCATTCCCGCGCTGCTGCTTTACGGTTGGGAGTGGCTCAACTTTTTGCTGCCGCCGTTGTTGAAGAAGATCAGCGTGATTCACTATCTCAACTCGCTCGTGCCAATCCCGATTTCCGAAGGCCCGTTCGCGGTGATCGCTGAGCCCACGCCTGCGTACATCGCGGTTCCGAGCATGCTCGTCGTCACGATTATCGTGCTGATAGTTGCGGCTTATCGCATCCGTCACATGGAAATACGCTACGGCAGCGACTGAAGTCCTTCCGTCCGTTGCTCTTCGATTCGTCGCTCACCAACTAAAGTTTTAGTTGACACGCCAGCCGCAACTGCGGTATATCCTACTAAAGTCTTAGGAGGGCTTTCGAGATGCCGCGTCGCAAGAGCGAGCAGATGACACCGCTGGAACTGGAGATCATGCAGGTCCTCTGGGAAACCGGAGCGGCCACCGTGCAGACCGTGCAGCGGCAGTTAAAACGCGAACTCGCCTACACCACGGTTCAGACAATGCTCACCGTGCTGCACCGGAAGGGCAGAGTAAAGCGAACGCTGAAAGACAAGGCGTACGTTTACCGGCCCGCGGTGACTCAGAAGAAGTTTACCGGACACGCTGTGCGCGACCTGATCGATCGATTGTTTGGCGGTTCCGCGGAAGGACTCGTGCTGAACCTGCTACAGGAAAAGCAACTGACCCCGGAAAAGCTCGCAGCGCTCCATCAACTGATCGAGAAAGAAGAAGCCGATGACAAGCGTTAGCGACTTTGTCGTGAACTATATTGTCAACGCCACATGGCAGATCGCAGCGATCGCGATTGTGGCTGCAGCCGGTGCGTTTCTCTTGCGGAATGCCCCGGCGCGTTATCGGCACGTGCTGTGGTTGGCCGTGCTGTTCTTGTGCGCGTTCGTTCCGTTGTTAACTGCGTCGCGCCACACCTTTACGGAAAAATCCGTTGTTGAATTTGAGAAAGAGCCCGTTACAGTTTCAGCGTCCGTAAACTCCGAACCTGAAACATCCGTGTCCCACTTGACAACGCGACGGACGCGAGTCGTTAACGCGTCGTTCTCCACGGTCTCCTGGTTGATACTCGTTTATGCGCTGTTCATCACCTGGCGTTTGATTAGACTCCTTCGCTTCTGGATACGAAAGGAGCGCCTGCGGCGATCAGCAATCAACACGGATCTGCCGGATGGTGTTGAGCAGGTGGCCCAGCGTTGCCGCGCAATGCTCCAGGTGCCGAACGTACGCATTGCGCGATCGAGCACGGTGCGGGTGCCGTACACACTAGGCGCACGCCGTCCGTTGATCGTTCTTCCCGCGGCGTTCTGTTCCGCGGATGACGAGCAGTTAGTTTCAGTGATCGGCCACGAACTGGCCCACGTCGCGCGTCACGACTACGTGACGAACTTACTGCGCGAGTTGGTGGCCCTGCCCATCTCATTTCACCCGCTCACGTTTTTGATTAACCGACAGATCGATCGCGCCCGCGAACTTGCGTGCGACGAACTGGTCACCAAGCGCCTGCTGCCTCCGAAGCAATATGCACGTTCACTCGTTTGGGCGGCAGATGTGGCGAGTCAGGCGCGTTCGCAAGCGTTGCTCTTGAGCATGTTCGATTCCAGCAGTCTTGAGGAGAGAATCATGAGATTAACACGCAACCGGAAGATGCTGAGCCGTCCGCTTGCGAGAGTGTTGATGTGGACCACGCTGTGCTTACTGTGCGCCACGGCAATCTCGCTGTCGCTGTTTTCGTTTGAACTGAAAACTCAGGCGCGTGCAGTGGTTACCGCAACAGCGCCGCGGATGGATGATGTCAACACACGCGGCGCCGACACGAGCGACTCTGGCGCGAACGCCGTCGGTGCCTCCAGTGTCGCTGGCGCAACAGTCGCTGCTCCGCAAACACGGCGCGAAACTCCGGGCGCCGCCGAAAGCGCGCAACAACGTGCTGAAGCCGCATGCGAAGCCGGACGCAGCGGCGACACCGAAAAGATCCCCGCGCTGATTGCGATGCTCGGTGACGACACGCGAACCGAGCTAATTCGCTGCTGGTCCGTTGGTCGCTGGAGCCCCGCGCTGGACACTTTCAAAAATCCTTCACCGGGTGAACAAGCCGCGATCGCACTCGCGTCGATGGGCCGTGCCGCTTTCCTGCCACTCACGAGCCAACTTGACAGTTCAAACGGTACCGTTCGCCGCAACGCCGCCTGGGCCATCGGCGAACTAACAAACATGCCGCCGGGAGAACGAGACGGCGCCGTGCCGAAACTGGTCACGCTCTTGACCGACGCCGACGAGTGGGTACGAATGGCTGCGGCGCGTGCGTTGGGCGAGGTGCACAATCGTAGCGCGGTGCCCGCGCTGGTCTCGACGCTCTCCGATGCAGACGGACATGTGCGCGAGTTAGCTGTTTGGGCATTGAGCGAGTTGAAAGACAAGCGCGCCGTTGCTGCGCTCTGTAGCGTGTTGCTATCCGACGCTCGCCCTGAGGTTCGCCGCGGCGCCGCCGAAGCGCTCGGCGAAATCGCGAGTGCTGAAGCCCTACCCTCCTTGAAACAGGCACTCAACGATCCAGCCATCAGCGCCAAAGTGCAGTGGGCCATCAGCGAGATTGAAGGATAAAACATGTCAAAACTTCAACTCTTAATCTGTGTTCTCTTACTCGCATCGCCGGCGTTCGCACAGCAGAAACCCGGGGCACTCAAGATCAAACCCTACACCTTCGAAACCATCCGCGGTGAGAAGGTTCCGGCGGAGTTCGGCACGCTGCTCGTTCCCGAGAAACGCGGCGATCCCGACAGCAACCTCATCGAACTCGCGTTCGTGCGCTTCAAGAGCACCGCTAAAAATCCCGGCCCACCCATCGTCTATCTCGCCGGTGGACCAGGCGGCTCGGGCATCGCCGCCGCCAGCGGATCCCGCTTCCCGTTGTTTACGGCGTTTCGCGAGGTCGCCGACGTGATCGCCTTCGATCAACGCGGCACCGGCTACTCAAAACCAAACCTCGGCTGTTACGAACGACTTGCCGCGCCGCTGGACGTTGCGCCTTCGCGAGAAATGGCGTTGAACGAATTGCGCAGGAACGTCCGCGGCTGTATCGAATACTGGCGCGACGTGCAACGCGTCAATCTAACGGGCTACAACACCGTCGAGAGCGCCGACGATCTCGAAGATCTACGCAAAGCGCTCGGCGAAAAACAGCTCAGTCTGTGGGCCATCAGTTACGGAACGCACCTCGCGTTGACCACGATTCGCCGCCATCCGCAGAGTATTCATCGCGCGATTCTCGCGGGCACAGAAGGTCCGGATCACACTTACAAACTTCCCGGCAATATTCAAAAGCACCTCGAAGACCTCGCCGCCGTGATTAAAGCCGATCCGGAACTCGGCAAGGAAATTCCTGACTCTCTCGGTTTGATGAAATCGGTCTTCGATCGACTCGACGCGCAACCGCAAACCGTTGAGGTCGTCGATCCACGGACCAAACAGAACGTCAAAGTCACCGTGAACAAGTTCGTTATGCAGTACATCGTCGCGAACAACATCGGCACAACGGTGACTGCAAACTTCCCGGCCATGTTTTATCGCGCGTCGAAAGGCGACTTTACGAACCCCGCCCAGGTGTGGCTAAACACGACTCGCCAAAGCGCCGGCTCGGCGATGTCTTACATGATGGATTGCGCCTCCGGCCAGACAGCAGCGCGACGCGAACGCATCGCCCGTGAAGCGCGCGCCACTTTGCTGGAAGACATTTCTAATTTTCCGTTCCCGGATATCTGCGAAGAGTGGAAAGCGCCGGACCTCGGCGATCAATTTCGCTCCCCGGTGACGTCAAACATTCCGGTGCTCTTCATCAGCGGCACACTCGACGCGCGCACGCCCGTGAGCAACGCTGAAGAGTATCGTACCGGTTTCGCCAACAGCACACACATGATCATCGAAGGCGCCGTCCACAGTGATCCGCTGTTTCTCGCGTCGCCGAAAATCAAAGACGGAATGTTGGAGTTTTTCAATGGCAAGCCGGTGACGACGACACGTATTGTTGGGCCAACGATGAAATTCGCGCCGTTGGTGTCGCCGCAGAAGCAGTGAAACTACTCTTTGAGCCGTGTGTCGACGGCGATCCAGTTTACTTCCCAGCTCTTCCCGCCGTCGTCTGAGTACGACTGCTCATAGCGCACGGACGTCGGAGTGATGTCCGAGATGATAAAGCGGACGAGTATCGAGCGGCCGTTGAGTGTGTCCTGGTTATAAAACTCGCCGCGGCCGTTTTTGAACTCGCCGATCGCCGGCACAGTCAGGACGCCCGAGGCGATGTTCGCGTAATTAAGACTCCATTGGCGCGACTGCGGGTTATAAAGTCGCAGGCTCAAACCTTCCAACGTTCCCGCTGGACCACGAACCTTCAGCTCCACCAGGCTCGCGCGGCCATCCAAAACTTTCGTCACTCGGCTCGTGCCTTCGTAGTCCACCCACGTGGTTGAACCGGATAAAGGCTTAACGAGTCGCCTGAGATGTGTTTTCCAGAGTCCGATGCCGAAGTCGAAGTCGCGCTGCCCATCTCGCTGCTGAGCGGGCGTCGCGGCGCAGGACCAAAAACAGACCATGAGGATCATGGCGGCTAGTTTTGCAGTCATATTGCAGACAGTATTTATCACTGTTGCGGTGGTCAAGAAGGTACCTGGAGGTAACTAAGGGTGGAATTGAGCCGCGAAAAGTGGTATAAGCAAGACTCCCTGTTTAGCCCTTCTCCCCGTTTTGCTTAGCCCCCGTTTACCTTGAAGTGCGGCCTCAAGGATATTTCCTGTTAAAAGGGTCTTCACCATGGATAAGTTGCTCATCATTGCCGTTGTGGTGGTGCTTTCGTTTGTGCCGGTAAATACTGCCTCAGCCCAGGCCAGATTCAACAAGGACAACTCCTCATCAAGCGACACCTATTCGGAATCCAAGCGGTTGTACGCAGAGGGCGTAAAATACGCTTTGGCCGGTTTGTTTTCACAGGCCGCGCAGTTATTTCAACAGGCCGTCAAAATGGATCCACAGTTTGCCGACGCGCATTTCGCGTTGGGCCATGCCTATTACGATATGGGTCACTGGAAGCTGGCGGTCGAGAGTTTTAAGCGCGCTGTAGATCTGAATCCACAGGATCTGGAAGCGCAGGATCGTTTGTCGTACGCGCGCGACATGCTGGCGAAGGAAGACGGGAAAAAACAGCCACCTGTCCCGAGGCCCTTACCAGGCCGTCAGCCTGCGGGCGAACAAGTTTCCTTAACTGCCAAACCTGCATCGCCGCCGGTAAACACCGTAAAGAGTTCAAACACTGAAGCCAACGCCGCCGCTAAAGAAGCTGCTGTTAAGGAAGCCGCCGCTAAGGAAGCCGCCGCTAAGGAAGCTGCTGCTAAGGAAGCTGCTGCTAAAGAAGCCGCTGCCAAAGAAGCTGCGGCTAAGGAGTTAGCCCTCACCAAAGTCTATCGTGTCGGACCCGGCGATGTGCTGGACATCCGCATCAATGATGCGACAGCGCCGCAGTCCACGTTGTTTACCGTCACGCCGGCTGGATTACTGGAACATCCGATCCTTGCTGAACCGATGCAGGTCGGTGGCCTGAGCGTCGAGGAGATCAGCGCAAATATCGAGAGTGATTTGAAGCGCCGTGCTTTGATGGAGAGTCCGAAGGTTTCAGTCGCAGTTCGCGATTACGCTAGTCATACGATTCTAGTTAGTGGACTCGTTAAAGATTCCGGCACGAAAGTGCTGCGACGTGAAGCCATTCCACTCTATGTCGTGGTTGCCGATGCGCAGCCGTTACCGGAAGCAGCGAAAGTGACGGTGGTTCGGAGCGAGACGAATCAGACGTACGAGATGGATCTTGCGCAACCCGCGGAGATGAACCTGTTGGTTCGTCCCGGCGACGTAATCACTTTGCATGCGAACGCGACGCAGTTTTTGTACATCGGAGGAGAAGTGAAGTCGCCCGGAGAGAAGACGTACCGGCGTGGACTGACTTTGACGCAAGCGCTACTCGCTGCCGGTGGCGCGACGAACAAGGCAAAAGAAGCGCGACTTGGCCGCGACGATGGTAAGGGATATTTGACCGTGACGACGGTCAAGCTGAAAGATATTGAGTCCGGAAAAATACCGGATCCGCTCGTTCGTCCAGGCGATCGGATCATGATTATCGATTAACGGTGATGTCGTTTACGGCGAACACAATTTCAACACCCGACGCCGCGACGCAGGCTTTCTGGCGTGCGGCGGAAACCGGGGATGTTAATGAACTCGTGTCGGTGCTGCCGCGGGTCAAGGATATCAACACGCGCAACGAACATGGCGTCACGGCGTTGATGCGTGCGGCGCAGCATGGGCGCTTGAGAGTGGTGCGCGTGCTGCTCGAGCGTGGCGCGGATGCGAACATTACTCGTAACGATAAATTTACCGCGTTGGCGCTAGCGGCGTTTTTTGGACATACCGACATTGTCAGAGCGCTGATGGAACATGGCGCGGACTCCCAGGCATCAACGAGGCACGGAACGTCGCCCCACATGTGGGCCACTGCGCGCACGTTTAGTGAAGTCGTTGATGAACTCGAAAGCCCGGCGCCGCCGGTTGAGAAAAGCGCGGCCTTAGCGGAACGATCTGCGCCGCCGATGGAACGAATTATGCCGCCCGTGGCAACAACTGCGCCGCCGGCAAAACTCGTTGCGCCGGTTTCGAGAGCGGTGGCGCGAGCGGCCGCTGGTTCTACAGTCGTCAGGAGGCTCAAAGATCCGCCGGAGATTTGGGATCTGGTACACCCGGCGCCGAAAGGGTTCGACGCACGGTCGGCGTTCGTTGCGCGGCTCAGCTCGATGCGATCGGCATTTGCGTTCCGCGCGTTGACGGTTGTGGTTCTGGCGAGCGTGTGTGCCGCAGTTGGTGTTTGGTTGCTGCGTGGTGTCCAAGCGCGAAGTAACGGACGAACAGATCGACAAATGACGCCGGCCGTAGTTGTGAGGACTCCGACTACTGCTGCTGCGAATACCGCGACGACTCATGCCCCAACTGCGAACGCGGCGGCGCCGAGTTCCGTCGCTCCGAGTGCGCCTGTCAGTACGAGCGACGCGACGCATGGGGCGACACCGCCGAGCGTCAACGTTGGCGCCTCAACGACGCCGGGGCCATCCGTTGATAAGCCGGTTTTTGCACGACGACGTTCATTACGCATTTACTCTGATCGTTCGGACGAACCTGAAAAGGCAGCGACAAACGATGTTAGTCAACCGGTTGCCGCGCCGACTACGAAGACCAGTCCGCAAACAAGAAAAGAACCAGTGACAACAAGTAACAACAGTGCGCCCTTAAGTCCGCAGGTGATTGCCCCTGCAAAGAGTGCGACGCCGAAGCCGAAGGTAATACAGTGGCCGTAACGCATTTGGACTGAGATAAATGCTTCTTCTTTTTCGGTGCTCTGTTTATGAAGATTCTGTAACGGCGCGAAAAGGTATTGACCTCAAGTCGCTTCCGTTCTATTCTGTGGCATCCTTAAACTCGGATTGCAATAAAGGCGCATTGCCCCTGCAAGAATCACGTGGCGTGTTGTCTAGTGCGGAACGCAAATCCGCCAACAAAGATGGTCAGGTACAAGGAGGAAATATGTCCCGATTACGAAAGTTTTTAATTACATTGAGCGCTGTGAGCATTTTGGCAGTGGTTTCCGCGACAGCGCATGCTGACACGATTTCGGTCGTGGGTGTGGATACTGGCCAGTTTTCCACCGCTACGGTGGAGTGCGTGTTTAATGCACAAACCAACACGTTTACCTTCACCATAACCAACACGTCAGCCATCACTCAACCCGGATCGACTTCCACGATTACGGGTATTGGCTTTGACTTGCCGCCGTTGGGAAATGCAAGTGCTTCCGGCTTGAACGGTTTTTCTGGATCTGCTTCCGGATTGGGAGGGAACTTCACGTTCTCTGATGCAGACCTCGGGAACGTCCCACACGGATTCAACGCTGTTGTGCTCGACTTCGGGTTCATCACCGGCAACTCTGGAAACTTCAGTGGTGGCTCTGTAAACGACGGATTGGCTCCAGGTGAGAGTATGTCGTTTACGGTCTCAGGCGCTGCCTTCGCCGGGTTTACCGAAGAGCAAATCTGCAACGCGATCTTCGTCAGGTTCCAGAATGTGAACTTTGGCGCGGGAAGTGACGTTGGTACGCCGGGAACATCGGAAATTCCCGAACCGTCAACGATGCTGCTCCTTGGAACGGCGTTGGTCGGACTCGGTGGAGCCGTCAGACGGCGCATGAAGCGCGACGAATAACAGCTCTCCACTGAATAGCGCGTAAAGTACATAGAGGCGTCACGGGTATTGCCCGCCCGGTGACGCCTCTTTGTCATGGGAACAGAGATGAACGATGCCGCCGCGGACGCGGATCGTTACGGCCCGCGTTACTAATCTTGCGCGTTGGCTCGCGCCTGCTTCTTCGTTCGAGCGATAACGCCGGAATCGACGGTTTCACCCGTGCGTGAGATCACCTGGAAGTGCATCTGATCACCCGCGACCTCGATCAGCATGAACGACATATCGCGGTCGTAGGCTTTTTCCGTCAGCGCCGATCCCTTTTTCACGTCGCCCTTGCGAAGTTTTCCACCAGAACCGGAAATGAAGTAGTAGATCCCTTTCTGCGGTTTGATTCGTTCGTAAAAATGTTCGTGTCCGGCGAACACGACGTCTACGCCATGGCGCACGAACATCGGTTCGATGATCTGGCGCAGCTTCGTGTCGGAGCCATGCGCCGCGCCTGACGAATATGGCGGATGATGGAAGTACGCAATCTTCCAATCTGAAGTGTCGGCGGCGAGCTTCTCGTTCAACCAATCAACCTGCTTCTTGTCCATGTAATTGCTGTTCAATGAATAGAAGCTCACGTTGCCTTTGCTGAACTTGTAATACTCCTGACCGTCCATGTTGAACAGCCCGTAGAAGCGCTGGTTCGACTCGTCGTGATTACCGAGCGACGCGTAGAACTTCACCTTCTGGTCCAACAGCGGTCTATACACGTCCTCAAACTTCTTTTTATAATCGCCGGTCTTTTCGCTGCCGTACATGTTATCGCCCAACATCAAGACAAACTCGAACGGAAACGCCTGGCGATAATGAAGCATCACTTTCGCGAGCTCGTGTTGCTGGTCAGTGCCCGTGCCGGTGTCGCCGATGACCATGAAGCGAACCGACTTATCTTTGTTTGGCAGCGTCAGTTTGACAGGCGCGGTTGCGGGCGCGTTGCCACCTGTCCGTGGATGAGAGCGTTCCTGGGCCTCGGCACTACTGGGGGCGCTGCTGAGAGCCAGAAGAATCGTTAGAACGAATGAAGCAGTTATGCGTTTCATGATTAACCTTCCGTTGGTTCGTGTTAGGGGATCGCGTCCGTCATGTAATCGAGGATTAAGCCGTTCTCGCGATCGACGAGCACCATGTTGTCGCCGACGAAGCGATAGCGAATCTGTTTCGGCAGTTGCGGAAGTTTAAGCAGCAGCGTTGGCGCCATTTCGAGCTGCTCTTTGGTTTCCGGGTACGGATAGTTCACGCGCAACGGTGTGCCTTTGTTCTCCGCTTCGACGAGCACGGTCTTGCGTAGTTCGACGCGGTCTTTTCCCTTGAACTCTTCTTTGATAATCGCGCGTATCAAGGCGACCGCGGCGGGCCTGAACATGTCGCCCTGTTTGGCGCCCGTCCGAGCCGCGCGCACCGACTCTTGCAGTCGTTTCTTGTGGACCTCGATCTCTTCGGGTTTCGCTTCCTTCGAAAGCTTCGGCATTTTTTCTTCAATGCCTTCGCGAAGTTTCACGTAATCTTTCACGCGTTTCTCAAACGCCTCGGCGATCAGTTTGTTATTGTCTTGCGCGAGTACGCCGGTTGAGAACAGGGCCACGAGTGCCATCAGGAGCAGTGATGTTTTTGTTGTTTTCACGCCGGATTGAAACGCAAGCAGAATACCGCCGAGCGTGTGAAGTTTAGTCGGTACGGAACAGGACAGTTGCGGATCGATTAATATTGATGTTGACTGAGGCAATGAAACGTTCTCAGTCATTCGCGTACGAGGACCATACGCGACCCACTTACCGATAAATGACCGACAACACAGACCCGCGCACCGAATACTTGCGTCGCATCGAGGAGCGTCGCACGGAATCAGCTCAGCAGTTTCAACGCTTTCGCAAAGTCGGATTTGTCCGTCTTGCATTATTAGGAATCGGATTGATCTTGCTGTGGCGCGTCTTCGCTGGATTATCGGCGTGGTGGCTCGTGTTGCCGGCTGTGTTGTTTGTAGTGCTCGGCAGGGTGCAGGCACGGATCAGTGCGGCGCGCTTGCGTTGCGAACGTGGCGCACGTCTCTATGAGCAGGGACTCGTGCGTCTCGACGATCGTTGGGCCGGCACTGGCGCAACGGGCGATCGGTTTCTCGATCCCGAACATCCTTGCGCTCGGGATCTCGATCTCTTCGGCCGTGGCTCGCTTTTCGAGTTGCTTTCAACCGGGCGCACAGACGTGGGTGAAGAAACACTCGCGCAATGGTTACTCACACCGGCGGATTTAACCGTCGTACGTGCGCGACAGGAAGCGGTTACTGAGCTGCGACCGAAGCTCGACTTGCGCGAAGAGTTGGCGTTGCTCGGCGAAGGTGCTCCTTCGGGCGAGAGCGCACGAGGTCTCGCAGCCTGGGCCAACAGTCCGTACTGGAACATCTCGCCGTGGACACGGCCCATCGCGATTGTAATTTCGCTACTCACGATCGCCACGCTCCTTCTTTGGTTTGCCGGTTATAGTCCGATTCCGTTCCTCCTCGTACTCATCATTCGCCAGGTTTACCTATATAGACTGCAAAAGCCTGTCGAGCGCGTCATCAGCGAAGTGGATGGGCCGAGCAACAACCTTTCGTTGCTGTCAGACGTTTTGAAACGGCTCGAAAATGAACGTTACGAAAGCGCTCTCTTGCGTGAGTTGCGTGCAGCACTGGATGTTGACGATTCTCCACCTTCCAAGCAGATCGCGCGGCTCAATCGGCTGATTGAACTACTCGACTCGAGGCGAAACATCATCTTTGCTCCGGCTGCCGCGATACTTCT
The DNA here is from genome assembly GCA_020199835.1 of Acidobacteriota bacterium. Classification (GTDB taxonomy): domain Bacteria; phylum Acidobacteriota; class Blastocatellia; order Pyrinomonadales; family Pyrinomonadaceae; genus PSRF01. The sequence goes on from JAIVJV010000002.1 coordinate 218,445, forward strand.
CTGGCCCTTGCAATGCGCGATCTCGATTGAAAGATGGCGGCAGAGTTCAGGACCGGTAGTGGGTCGCTGGCTGGCGGCCGTGGGTGAGTTTGAAGCGCTGAACTCTTTCGCTTCTTACGCCTACGAGCACCCGCACGATCCGTTTCCGGAGCTGCTCGACTCGGGCGATGCGCATTTCGAGGCCATCAGCATGGGCCATCCGTTAATTCCCGCGCGCCGAAACGTTCGCACGGATTTGAGTTTGACCGGGGATCTTCGCGTGCTGATCGTTAGCGGTTCCAACATGTCAGGAAAGAGCACGTTGCTGCGTTCGGTCGGCATCAACGTCGTGCTGGCGCTCGCGGGCGCGCCGGTGCGCGCTGGGAGTTTGCGATTGACGCCAGTTCAAGTTGGAGCCGCGATTCGCATTCAGGACTCTCTTCAGGCCGGTGCTTCGCGTTTTTACGCAGAGATCACTCGCTTAAGACAGGTTGTGGGGCTAACAGAGGACGAACGTCCCGTGCTTTTCCTGCTCGATGAGATCCTCCATGGAACCAACTCACACGATCGCCAGATTGGAGCGGAGAAAGTCGTGCATGGTCTGATCGATCGTGGCGCGATAGGCTTGATCACCACACACGATCTTGCGCTCGCGCGTATTGTCGATGAGCTTGCGCCACGCGCGGCCAACGTTCATTTCGAAGATCAGTTTCAGGACGGGCAGATGCGTTTCGATTACCTCCTGCGCCCGGGCGTTGTGCAACGAAGCAATGCGTTGGAACTGATGCGTTCTGTTGGGCTGGAGGTGTAACGTTACGTGATGTCTGCTGTGCTAAAACCATCTTGCTGGGTCTCATGGTCCTATCGGCAACGTCATGTCAGTTCTTACGTGGACCGTGCGGGTTGTGGCCCGCTCCTGAGCCAACCGGGGTGAGCCGGTAACGCAAACACGATGAGTACGGCGATAGCTAATGTTCACGATTCGCAGCGCTTCGCAGGGTTTGCAAGGCGAAGCAGTGCGGTTGGTTTCGTCGTGTGGGTGTTGATGCTATGGACCGTTACCACCGACTCACATGAGACGGAAGTGATTCACAGGATCGTGTTCTTTGCGATGCTGGTGATCGTGCCGCTGGCGTTGTCGCTGATTCCCACGGTTGATGAACAAGGCCGCGCGGGTTTGTATCGTGCGGTGGTGACGATGCAGCCGATGGCCGCGGTGTTGACGATAGCGGCATTCTTCTTTGAGAAGGGCTTGGTGTCGGCGTCGCTTTCTTCGGCGTGGCTGATCGTGAGTTCGGTGGTGGCGTTGTTTGGGTTGACGCGACTCGTTGCGCGTGGCGTTCTTCCGGTGCAGGAGGCGAGCATCGATGCGGGCCTGTTGTATTTGCCCGTGGCTGGCGTGTGGCTGGTGATTTACCGGTTCGGTATTCAGCCGTTCGATTATGGCGAAACGATCATCCTCTTAACGGTAGTTCACTTTCACTTTGCGGGTTTTGCGGCGCCGATCATCGCGGGCATGGCCGGACGCTTGTTGGCCGGTGGCGCGAGTAAGCCGCGACGGAGTTTTTTGGCGATGGTCGTTTCCATTGTTGCGGCCATGCCGCTCATCGCAGCGGGTATAACGTTCTCACCGTGGCTCGGATTGATCGGCACGCTGCTGCTCTCAGCGGGGCTCGTAACACTGGCGCTGCTCACTGTTCGCAAAGTATTGCCCGCGATTACTTCACTCAGTGCGCGCTTATTGCTGTTGCTCGCTGCGCTGTCGAGTTGCACGGCGATGGTGCTCGCGTGTCTCTACGCCTACAGCATTGTCGCCAAGATCCTAATCCTGAGAATACCAACCATGGCGGTGACACACGGACTGCTGAACGCTTTCGGCTTTACCGCGTGTAGCCTACTCGCCTGGTCCATGATTACCCGAGTTGTCGCACGGCCGCGGTGAATGAGGCTGTGCGCCGGCGCGAGATCGGCACGCGAACGCCGCTTCCGAGTACCGCGAGTAACGCGCCGGCGCGAGTGCGTCTGAGTTCTCTTACCGCGTCAAGTCGGACCAATGCTCGCCGATGGGCGCGAACGAAACCATGCTGCTGCACCCGTTCCTCGAGTAGTTGCAGCGACTCACGCAAGAAATAACTGCGCGTGCCCACCCAGAGTTGCGAGTAGTTTCCGGCCGCTTCAATCCAGTCGATCTCGTTCAGGTGCAACACCGTTGCGCCACGAGTGGTCGTTACGACGATCGTTTCGCTGCGCGGTGAAATCGATGTGGATTCGAGACGGTTGACGAGACGCTTCATCGTCGCGGCGAAACGCGCCTCGGTCACGGGCTTGACGAGGTAGTCGAGTGCTTCCGTTTCGAAAGCGTGAATCGCAAACTGATCGAACGCGGTGAGAAACACGACTGCGGGCATGCGCTCCACGGTCCGTTGTTTGATCACGTCGAAACCGTCAACGCCGGGCATTTGAATGTCGAGAAAGATTACGTCCGGGGTCAAGGTGTCGAGCGCCGCGAGCACTTCCGCGCCGTTACGACATTCTCCGGCTACCGCAAACTCAGGAAACGCGGCGAGGAGTTGTCGCACGCCTCGACGTGCGGCCGGTTCGTCGTCAGCAATCAACGCTTTCCATCTAGCCTGTTTCACCGTTGGGCTCCGGTCCCAATTCGCGATAAGGAATGCGCAGCGTCGCGATTGTACCGCCTTCGGGACGCGGTGCGATGTCGAGTGATGCGCGTGTGCCGTAGAGGGCGCGCAGACGTTCGCGCGTGTTCTCGATGCCGTGTCCCGGAGGCGGTGTCATTTGCACCTCGATACCGACGCCGTCGTCGATCACTGAAATCCGCAACAGTTCGCCCTCGCGCTCGGCGGTAACGAGCAGCAGACCCGCGTCCGGATGACGGGCGATCCCGTGGCGGATCGCGTTCTCGACGAGATGCTGCAACGCAAAGCTCGGCACGGCCGCCGAGAGCAACGAGTCGGGAATCGTGAACTGCGGTCTGAGACGATCCGAGAAACGAGCCTGCTCGATCGCGACGTACTGCCGCACGAGTTCGAGCTCTTCGCCGAGCGTTACTTCATTCGCGCGATGACGCGACAGCGTGCGTCGCAACACTTCGCTCAAGTGTTCCACGATCTGCACCGCACCCTGGCGATCGTTGTCACGCACGAGCACGGCGATCGTATTGAGTGTGTTGAAAAGAAAATGAGGATTGAGTTGTGCTTGTAAGGCGGCAAAGCGCGCGCTCGAAAGCTGTTCGGAAAGCCGCGCGACCTGCACTTCGCGCTCACGCGCCTCCACGAAGTAGCGCGTCGCGTGTTCGATGCCGACCATGCACAAATAAACAGCCACTCCAAACGGCAACGTAATAAAGATCCAGCTCACCCACTCCAACGTCACCTGCCGCCAAAATTGCGCGAGGCCGTTCTGCATCGCACTCTGCATGATCTGCGGATCGAACAAGCGGATGAGCACAAGTCGCAACACTTGCCCGCCGCTGGCCCACGCAACGCAAAACATCAGCGACATAAACAGGTGAAGCAGCGCACGCCGTACGAGATGCGGACGCGCGAGTGGCCAACGCTTCGAAATCGCAAACACGCCCGGAGTGAGAAACGCGTAAAGCAACCAGTCAAAAAATTCAAACAGCAGTTCTCGGGTCGTCGCCGGTTCCCAGCCCTGCAAACGCGCCTGCGCGATACGATTGATGACTGCAAAAATCGCCGGCACTACCCAGGCCGCCGACACGATCATCCAGGCACGCAAACGTGGCATTTGCACCGCATCACAGTATCGCTGGTCCAGCACACGCGCAACATCAATTAACCGAACCTGTGACCGTTCACGTCATCGGAAGCGCCGCTCGTGTATTAATCGTTGTGGCCGGCAGGTAAGGGAATTAGGATGCGCATCCGGAGGAAACAGCAATGACTTTCAAAGCCCTGGTTCTCGTTGTGTTGCTTCTCACGCCCGCAACAGTCGCGTTCAGTCAAACCGATCGTGCCGCCGACGCGGCCGCCATTCGCGCGCACATCGAAAGCATCTTTCAGGCGTTCATCGATGGCGACATCGAGAAGATCTTCGCGACGCACTCCGAAGATTGGCGTGGTCTCCTAGAAGGCACAAGCACGCCGATCAAAGGTATCGACGAGTACATGCGCGCCAACGGCATCGAATGGCCCAGGTCGAAAGACGCGCCGAAGAACACGCCGTACTATCCCGAGGGAACCACGTACAAAGTCGACGACTTCGACGTTCACTTTTACAGTACGGAGCTCGCGGTTGCGTCGTTCCTCGGTGAGTTTCGAAGAAACGGGTTGACGCTGCGCCGTTTCCGCATCATGGATGTTTACGCTAAGCGTAGGGGCAGCTGGATTCAGGTCGCGTCGCACACGGTCGTTGATCCCGAATGGCGCGCCGAGCAGATGGCGAAACCGATGACCATCACACCTGAGATGCGGCAACAGATTCTTACTACGCGCGACGCGGTGTGGAAAGCCTGGTTCACAAACGATCGCGCGGCGCTCGAGAAGTTGATTCCGGAAGAAGTGATCGCGATAAACAACGACACCGAAGCCTGGTCCGACCGCGCAGCGGTGCTGGCGGGCGCAAAGTCGTTTGCCGAAAGCGGTGGCAAGCTCGTGCGACTGGAGTTTCCTAAAACCGAAATCCAGGTTTATGGCAACACTGTGCTCGTCTACACGACTTACGTCTACGAAATCGAGGTCAACGGAAAACGAAATACCTCGAGCGGACGCGCGACTGAGATGTTTGTGCGCCGCGGCGACACTCTCGTAAACGTCGGTTGGCACATGGATTCGGGAAAGTAAATCACTCGAACCGCAACGCAACTAACGGATCAACCTTCGCCGCGCGACGCGCCGGAATGTAACACGCCGCCAAGGCGACAGCGACGAGACCGAGCGCGACCGTCACGTACGTGATCAAATCGGTAGGCGTCACGCCGAATAGTAACGTCGTCAAAAGACGCGACAACATGAATGCGCCAACCAGCCCGACGAGCACGCCGATCACCACGAGTTTCAAGCCATCACGTACGACGAGCTTGAGCACGTCAGTGGTCTGCGCGCCGAGGGCCATACGAATCCCCACTTCGCGAGTCCGTTGGGCAACGGAGTAAGAAATCACGCCGTAGATTCCGACGGCCGCGAGGATCAGCGCGAGCGCTGCAAACACTGACAATAGAATCATCGAGAAGCGTCGTGCCGCGACCGAACGCGACAACGCCTGCTCCATCGTGCGGACGTTGAATACAGCCTGATCCTTGTCGAGTGCTGAGATCTGATTGCGCACGGGTTGGGCCAGGCTCAGCGGATCGACTGTCGTTCGCACCAGCAGGTTTACACGTCGAACAAATCGCGGCAGTCGTTCCACGGCGATCTGATTAAACGCGGTATAGACCTCACCGCGTGACGCGCTTTGTCCTTCAAGATTCGTGTGTTCGACGTGACGCACGATCCCGACGATCTCGCGGTTCTCCTGGTTGGGGCCTGTTTGCCGCAGACGTTTACCCAACGGATCTTGATTCGGAAAGTATTGACGCGCGAAGACCTCGTCGATCAATGCGACCGGCGTGGTGCTCGGCGTGTCGTGTGCAGAAAACAAGCGCCCGCGCAGCAAAGTGATCTGCAAGGTTTCGAGATAATCGGGACTGACTATGTAAAGGATTCCGTTGGGTTCTTTGCCCGGTTCCGGCGGCGCTTGTCCTTCAATGACGAAGGCGGGCTGGTTGGCTCCTTCGAACGGGAGTCCATTCGAGACGGCGACTGACTGAACACCCGGTACCTGCTTCACTCGTTGCTGCAACTGGTCCAGGAAGTTTGCGACTCGCGGACCCTCATCCTGGCCGGCGTTAACGGCGATCTGCATCGCGAGGAGATTTTGCGGATTGAAACCCGGATCGACTTGCATCAAACGCCAGAAGCTTTTCACTAACAGACCTGCGCCAACCAACAGCATGAGCGTGAGCGCAACTTCCGCAACGACGAGAATCTTGCCGGTACGATTGTGACCTGGCGACGAGTTGCGTTCGCCTTCCTTAAGTGTTTCGGTCAACGTTGGATTCGACGTCTGCAATGCCGGCGCGAGGCCAAACAGCACGCCAGTGACAATCGCAGCCGCCAACGTGAAGACGAGCACGGGCGCGTCAATGGTGATCTCGCGGATGCGTGGAATGCCTTCCGGAAGATACGAAGACATCAGACTCGTTCCGATAATCGCCAGTATTAAACCTGCAACACCCGCGGCTATCGCCAGCAACACGCTTTCGGTGAAGAGTTGACGCAGAATGCGACGCCGTCCGGCGCCGAGTGCCGTGCGAATGGCGATCTCTTTCTGACGGCGCGTCGAACGTGCGAGCAGAAGGTTTGCAACGTTGGCACAGGCGATCAGTAGCACGAGTCCGACTGCGCCGAGCAACGTGAACAACGTCGGACGAATGTCGCCGACGATCGCTTCACGCAGAGAATCAACTCGCACGCGGCGTCCCGTGTTGCTCTCGGGATACTGCTGTTCGAGCCGCGCGGCGATCGTGTTGAGTTCGGTATTCGCTGCTTCGGCTGACACGCCTGGTTTGATTCGTGCGAGTGCCTCGACGCCCGGATCTCTGCCGCGCGCGGCGTAGCGTTCTGCCTGCAAGCCGATCGGCACGATCAGATCAGCGTCGGGACCGTACTGGAACTCTGCGGGCAGGACGCCGATCACCGTGAAGCTCTCACGGTTCAGCGTGAGTTGGCTGCCGACGATCTTCGGGTCGCCACCGAATCTTCGTTGCCACAGCGCGTGACTCAGAATGACTGCGGGTGTTGCGCCCGGACGATCATCTTCGGCGACAAAATCGCGGCCGGCGATGGGATTGACGCCGAGGGTCGACAGAAAGTTTGCGGAAACAAGCCGGCCTTGAAGACGTTCACTCTCGACTGCGCCGGTGAGATTGAAACTTTCTCGATGTCGCACAGCGGCGATGTTTTCAAACGCCGTACTCTGGTTTCGCCAGTCGACGACGTTTGTATACGAGACTCCGACCGGACGCTCGGAAACTGTTTCCGTCAGGAGTACGAGGCGATCAGCGTTCTCATAAGGCAACGGTCTGAGTAACACGGCGTTTATGACGCTGAAGATCGCAGTGTTGGCGCCGATGCCGAGTGCGATCGTGAGCACGGCGACGAAAGTGAAACCCGGATGTTTGCGCAAACTCCGCAGCGCATAGCGTGTGTCTTGCGCCAGATCTTCCAAAAGACGGCCGTGCCTGACCTCGCGCACGCTTTCTTTGACTTGTTCGACGCCGCCGAGTTCGACGAGCGCAGCGCGGCGGGCGTCTTCCGGCGCGAGACCTTGTTGGATCTTGGTTTCGGTCAGTAAGTCGAGGTGAGCACGAATCTCTTCGGTGAGTTCCTGGTCCACCTTTTCTTTGTTGAAGAGATTGCGACCGAGACTATTAAGGCGAGGCAAGAGTGGCATGAGCTCTCCTTTTATATTGCTTCGAGGGCGCTGCTAATTGCCACCGAAATGCGTTGCCAGTTGTCAGTTTCGATTTGGAGTTGGCGCTGTCCAGCTTTGGTTAGGCGGTAATATTTCGCGCGGCGGTTGTTCTCTGATTCGCCCCAGCTCGATTTGAGCCAGCCTGCTTCTTCGAGGCGATGGAGGGCAGGGAACAGCGAACCGGGTTTCACCTGAAAGGCGCCCTGCGTGATCTGCTTGATGCGATCGGAAACGCCCAGACCGTGCAGCGGTCCGAGCGCGAGTGATTTGAGCACCAGCAGATCGAGCGTGCCCTGGAGGAGGTCGTTCTTTTTTTCTTTCATCCGCGCTCCTATCGACGTTCGATACGAGATACTACCGTGACTCGTATAGAGTGTCAATAGGAGCGGGTTTGGTTTGGTTGATTACGTCCTGTTAGTAAATGTTGCCGCCCGCCTGGGTGGAGGTTACTGAGCCGTTATTGACGTTCAGTGTGTAAGCGACGCCGCCGGTGCCGGTCCAGGTCGAGAAGTTAAACGTTCCGCCTTGCGGCAGTTTGTACACGCCGATGTTGAGATACGTCATCGGTGTTCTGTCCGCGAGTACCTGCGCCGGGCCGGGCGCCTGGAGAAAGTAAGCGGCGCCTGATCCGACCATCGTCGCGGCGCCGGTCGGCAGGACGAGTAGCGCCGTCCGTTCGTCAACGCCGATGCCGCGCGGTTGCGTGGCCCAGCCGTTATTAACAATTCGCGCGAGAAAGACGAGTGATCGTCCCATGCGATCGCGCGCTGCAAAGTGTGAATCGTAGAGCTTTCCCGCACCCAACACAGACTGAAACAGATCGCGGTCGAGCGTGACGTAACGATGAAACGGATTCGCGAGCGCCTGACTCGACGTTACTGAGCCGAGCGCACCGGTGTAGATAAACTGACTCAGCACGGCGAGTCCCGCGCTCGTGCCGCCAACCGGCGCCTGTTTCGAGTTCAACAAAAAGTTAACTCCGGTCTGCACGGCTGTGTTGCGCCAGAGCGCTGTGTAAGTCGATTGATCGCCACCTGCGATCCACAGCGCTTCAGCGTTTTGAATGTGACTACTAACGTAGGCGGAGTTTGCGCCGGTCACGCTGGTGATGATGATTGTTTCGACCGAATCCATTTGCGGGCAGAGTTCCTGGATGTAGGGATTGTAAGCGTCCGTGCCGGAGGTTCTGATCACGACGAAATCGCCGCCGCCGGCGCGTTCGCACATCCATTGAAACGCAGCATCCACATCGGTGCTGCCGCCCATCAACACGAGACCGGGACTGAGGTTTTGCGATGGTTGCGCGTCAGCGGGGTTACCGACGATGAAGGCTTCGAAGCCCGTCTTGGTCTTACCCTGGGCGTAAACAGAGACGGCCAGAACGCAGAGGATGAATGCGATCAGAGTCGAGGTGCGAATGACACGTAGAGCTAGTGAGATAGAGCTGGTCGGCATAGTGGTTCCTCCTGAATGATCGTTATGGGTCGAGCGAGGGTAGAGCGAGTTATAACAAATCTTCTCTTGACAAGTCGATATCTGAGCGTATTATGGACGCTAAGGTCAGCGTGAAAGAGACGCTATCATAAAGATGAGGACGGCAGGGAAAGCCGATACGAGAGTGTTCAAGTACGAATACGAAAGGCCCGGTCTCACGGTGGATTGCGTGATCTTCGGACTGGATCTCGATGAAGAGATGCTGAAGGTCATGCTGATTGAGCGAGACGTCGCGCCGTACGAAGGTGTCTGGGCGATTCCCGGCGGGTTCGTCCGTCCGGGCGAAACGCTGATTGCGGCCGCGACGCGAGAACTCGAAGAGGAAACCGGCATCGCCGGCGTTTTCCTGGAACAGCTCTACACCTTCGGCGATCCTGATCGCGATCCGCGCGGTTGGGTCGTCTCAGTAGCGTATTACGCGCTCGTTTCACCGGAGAAGCATCACGTCCACGCGACCGCCGACGCTCGGCAAGCGAGGTGGTTCCCAGTTACATCGCTGCCGCCACTCGCTTTCGATCACGAAAGGATCTTCGCCGCCGCACTCGAAAGGATCAGAGGCAAACTAACTTACGCGCCGATCGGTTTCGAATTGCTGCCGCAGAAGTTCACGATCAAACAACTGCAAAAGCTTTACGAGATCGTCCTCGGCCGCAAGCTGGATAATCGCAACTTCCGAAAAAAGATCTTTGCGATGGACGTGTTGCGTGAACTGGGCGAGATGCAGAGAGGCGTGCCGCACCGTGCGGCCCGACTCTACAAGTTTGACGAACGCAAGTACAGGCAATTGATCAAGCGCGGCTTGAATTTCGAGCTGTGAAATTTTTTTGCCTGGAATGGTTAGCGTGTAATTTACGCTAAGTAGCTAAAAGGAGATTAAAGATGAGCAAGAGAATTGAACTGTTAGTTATCGACCCGCAAGTCGACTTTTGTGATCCGAAACGCGGCGCCTTGTACGTCCCCGGCGCGGAGCACGACATGGAGCGCCTGGCAAAAATGATCAGACGCCTCAAAGACAAACTCGCTGACGTTCACGTCACGCTCGACTCGCACCACTACATTCACATCGCGCACCCGATCTTCTGGCGCGACTCGCACGGCAAACATCCGCCAGTTTTCACGAGCATCAGTCGGACAGACGTGGAAGAAGGCGTGTGGACACCGACCGTTCCAGGCTTATACCGGCGCGCGCTGGACTACGTCTGCAAGCTGGAGCAGAACGGTCGCTACCAATTAACGATCTGGCCGCCGCACTGCCTCATCGGTAGTCCTGGTCACACCGTTTTCCCCGAACTCTTCGACGCGCTGACTGAATGGGAGACGCGCTTCGCATTCGTCGATTACGTCACCAAAGGCAGCAACATCCTGACCGAACACTATTCCGCGGTGCAGGCCGACGTTCCCGACGCGTCCGACGCTTCGACGCAGATCAACACGCGCTTGATTCAAACGTTGGAGAACGCGGATCTCGTGCTGATCGCGGGTGAGGCACGCACTCACTGTCTCGCAAACACGGTGCGCGACATCGCTAATAGCTTCGGTGACGACTCGTTCGTTTCGAAACTCGTGCTGCTAAGCGATGCATCGAGCGACATACCGGGTTTCGAGAGTCACGCACAGAACTTCATAAACGAAATGGCAGGCCGCGGAATGCAAACGACAACGACGACCGAGTTTCTCGCGTAACGAAAGGAAAGTGAAATGCCAATACTTAACGACACACAACTGGACCACGTAGTTCTTCCGAATAGTCACTACGGTTATTCGGCAACGCGTCTCGACGACCTGGGCGCGACTGAATACACGATCGCGACGATTGTCGCCGATATCAGTGGTAGCACGTCTCCTTTCATCCGAGACATGGAAGCTGCGATCGCCAGGATCGTGCAGGCATGCAAGTTTAGTCCGCGCGCCGACAATCTCCTGCTGCGGCTAATCGCGTTCGATCACGTTCTCAGGGAGTTGCATGGTTTCAAACTGCTCGAGAACTGCCATCTCGTTGACTACGGCGGTTGTCTCGGCTCTGGCGGCTCAACTGCTCTTTACGACGCGACGGAAAACGCAGTCGCCTCGACAACGAATTACGCACAGAAACTCGCAGCTGGTGATTTCTCGGCCAACGCGATCCTGTTCGTAATTACCGATGGCGAGGACAACGCGTCGAGCACTACCCCGCGTCGCGTGAAAGACGCATTCGCAAAAGCGATCCGGAGCGAAGCGCTGGAGTCGATCGTGTCCGTGTTGATTGGCGTGAACGTGCAGGACGCCCAGGTAAGCCGCTACCTGAAAACGTTTCATCATGAGGCCGGGTTTACGCAGTACGTCGAGCTCGATAACGCGGATGCGAAGACGCTTGCGCGATTGGCCGAGTTTGTTTCGCGAAGCATCAGCGCGCAATCGCAGGCGCTGGGAACGGGTGGAGCGTCGCAGCCGCTCGTGTTTTAGGAGTCTTCGATGAACGCCGACAGTGTTTTCCAGATAGGAGCGACCCACGCAGTGTGTCAGGACTATGTGATTGCCCGCAGTCTCGCACCGCATGGTGGTCCATACGTGGTGTTGTCAGACGGTTGCTCATCATCACCGGACACCGATGTTGGAGCGCGACTGCTGGTCAAGGCCGTGGATCTAATGCTGGCCAGGACCGCCCCGCGTGACGTTAGCAAGTTGCACAAAGAGTGTGCGCGTATGGCACTTGGTTGGGCCGAATTGATGGGCCTGCCGGCGGAAGCAGTGGACGCGACATTGCTGAGTGCTCACGTTTGTGGAGACGAGTTGATCGTTGCGTGTTCAGGCGATGGCGCGATCGTGCTGGAATCGAAGGCCGGCGTCCTGGATCTTTATGCGATTTCGAGTCCGTCCGGTTATCCGTTCTATCCGGCGTACGTTCATCAACCCGGGCGGCTCGCGGAGATGCTCGACAATCAACGTTCCGTCAAAGAAGTGAAACACTTCCGTCGCGAGTCACTGGACGCGCCGTTCAAACTACTTGAAGTGACAACGAGTGAATCGCTAACGGAGGTGTTCAGGCTCAACGTGCTCGATTACAAATACGTGGCCGTTGCTTCAGACGGGCTCAACTCGTTTTTCCTCACGCAACCAACGCCGACCGGCAACAGACTTCAACCACTCTGCCTGATCGACGCGGTCGACCAATTCTGGTCGTTCAAAAACTCTCACGGCGCGTTTGTCGAGCGGCGCATGAAGAAGTTTAAGAAAGATGCTGAGGCACGAAGCTGGGATCACGCCGACGATCTCTCCATCGGCGTGATCCATTTGGGAGACGCGCATGTTCGGCAAAACTGACTTTCTCAGCCTCAAGGCTTATTGGAAAAGTGACGCCGTGAGGAATCGCTACTTTGTTCGCAGCAAAGGCCAGTTGCAGTTGGGGAAGACCGAGTTCAAGGCGCAGGGCGGGGAAGGTTCGGTGTACGTCAAGGGCTCGAACGCCTACAAGATCTACACCGATCCTTCACGTTGCATTCCGCAGGCAAAGATCGACGAACTCGCCGTGTTGGTCCAGCCGAATATCATTCGTCCCTTGGAGTTGATCCTCGACGGAAGAAACCGGCCCGTCGGTTATTCCATGCGTTACGCCGGCAAGTCGCATTCGTTGTGTCAACTCTTTCCGAAAGCTTTTCGTCAACGAAACAACATCACGCCCGAGCTCACATTGCGTTTGGTGCGCCAGCTACAAACAGGCGTGTCGCACGTTCACAGCCGCGGGATCCTGATCGTTGATCTCAACGAGCTGAACTTCCTGGTTTCGGCTGACTTCAAGGAACTCTTTTTCATCGACGTCGATAGTTATCAAACGCCGTCGTTCCCGGCGACTGTGTTGATGGAGAGCGTGAGAGATCGTCACGCCAAAGCTTTCACTACCGACTCGGATTGGTTTTCGTTTGCAGTAGTGTCGTTTCAGATGTTCGTCGGGATTCATCCGTTCAAAGGAACGTATCCGCCGTTACAGCACCTGCCTGACAATTCGCTGAAACTCGATGAGCGGATGCGCGCGAACATCTCCGTGTTGCATGCGGGTGTTACGGTGCCGTCTGCGTGTCTGCCGTTTTCAGTGATTCCGCCGGTTTATCTTGATTGGTACCGCGCGTTGTTTGAGCACGGCCATCGTTTGCCTCCGCCACAAGCTGTGCAGGCAGTGATCGCGATAGCAGGACCACAGGCAATCACGGTGATCGATAGTCGCTCGTTTGAAGTGAGCGAGGTTCGGCGCTTTGACAGCGAGATCATTTGGCATGATGGTGTAGTTACCATCACTGAACACAGCGTCTACTTTTCGGGAAAGAGTTATCCGAAGCCGCAGTTTGACGTGAAGCTGGTTGTGACGCCACGACATCGCCACCTGATCGCGGCTTACAACGATGGAGAGCGACTCCGTTTTCACGATCTGACGGTGGACCAGGACATCGAGACGCAGATCGAAGGCGAAGAGGTGATGCTCAGCGATGGCCGGCTGTATCTCAAACAACACGAGAACATCTTCGCGATTGATTTTATCGAGCTGCCAACCAAGTGCGTGTTGGGTTTGAGACCGGTGGCGAATGTTATGATGAGCTCCACGCGGATCTTCGAGGGCGTTGCGATTCAGAATCTGCTCGGAGCGAACTATGCGTCGATTCCGCTCTCAGGTGGTCAGTGTCATCAGGTTCGTTTGGCCGAACTCGATCGCGCGCACATTGTGAATGCGAAGCTGGAGCGCAACGTTCTGGTCGCGGTCGTAGCGAGTGGCGGGCGTTACGACAAGTACGTCTTTCGTTTTGCGAAGGACTTCAGTTCTCATGATGTACGCAAGTTGCCGGACGTGGCTGCGACCGTCATCGAGTTTACGGTGCTTGATACGGGAGTGGTTCTACATCTCACCGACGATGACAAACTCGAGATCTTCTCGAGTATGAAAGACTCGGCGAGACTCAGCATGGTTGACGATGAGGCGCTCAAGGACGATCTTAAACTTTTTCACACAGGCGCGCAGGCCTTGATGGCGAAAGGACGAACGTTGTACAGGTTCAAGTTGGCATCATCAAATTGAGCGCGAACGACACGGAAACAACTTACGACAAACAACATCGCGGTGGTCAGGCGGCTTACGAGTCGTACTTCGCCGGAATGGACTCGTCCATGCGGCAGAAGGTAGCGTTGACGACTGCACACTTTCCTGTGCGTGGCCGCATCGCGGACATGGGGTCGGGATCGGGGCGTGGCACGTTCGATCTGGCTTCTTTATATGACGGCTTGGAGTTGGTGGGCGTCGATGTGAATCCAATCTCGGTCGAGCGTGCCGATGAGAAGTTCAAACGACCGAATCTCTCCTACATCGTCGGTGACATTTCGCAAAAGGTGTTTCCGGCGAACTCACTCGACGGCATTCTCAATTCGTCTGTGCTGCATCACGTCACCAGTTTCAATAATTTCGACGCCGGGCGCGTGCTGACCACGTTGGACAACCAGGTGGCCCAACTGAAACTCGGAGGCGTGATTATCATCAGAGACTTCGTGATTCCCGATGGACCGGGGCATGTGTTTCTCAATCTGCCATTAACGGATGGCGCCGAGAGTGGAGAGAAGTCGGAGCTATCAACGGCGGCGCTCTTTGAAGTGTTTGCGCGAGAGTGGCGCAGCAGCGTAAACCCGCATGGTCCGGTGCCGTTTGAATCGCTGCAATCTCCGCGCGATGGTTTTGTTCGGTTGAAGTTAACGCTTCGCGCGGCGGCGGAGTTTGTGTTGCGCAAGGACTATCGCGCTGATTGGGAGACGGAGGTGTTGGAAGAGTACACCTACTTCAGTCAGGCCGAGTTTGAAGCAGCGTTTCGCGCGCGCGGTTTGCGCGTGGTGACGTCGCGTCCGTTGTGGAATCCGTGGATCGTGCAGAATCGTTTTGAGAACAAGTTTTACCTGACTGATTTGAATGATGAGCCGCTGCCGTTTCCGCCGACGAACTACTTGATCGTGGGAGAGAAAGTCGGCGACGGTGAAGGTGTTGAGTTGCGTGAGTCGCAAAGCACAGTGCTTGCTGCGCCAAAGTTTTTGAGTCTGTCGGCTTACCGTCATAAAGAGACGAATGACGTGTTTGAGTTGGTCGAGCGGCCGCACCAGACGATCGACATTCTTCCGTGGATGGAGGATGGCGATCAGATTCTCGTGCTCGCGAAGAAGGATTTTCCGCGTCCGATTGTTAGTGCGTGTGCGGACGAGGTGCGGCTCGCGGGAGCTTCATTATCGGGTTACATCACTGAACCGATCAGCGCGATTGTCGAGACGTCGTCGTACAGGGAAGCTGTCGCGGATGTGCTGCGCGAAAGAGCGAATTTGGCGCAAGAAGATCTGCTGTCGATCGACGAGCCTTATTTGTACTACACCTCGCCGGGCGGAATTAATGAGTTGGTGATGGCGAGCCTGGTCCAGGTGCGATCGTTTCCCGCGTTTGATCGGCCGTTGCTGAACTACACTTCCTTTCGTAGTGCAGGAACGGTTCGCGAGCTTGACGCGCAACAAGTGTTGCGGGCGAGTCACGTCGGCGGGATGTTCGACGCGCGGCTGGAGATCAGTATCTATCGTTTGCTTGATCGGCTAAAACGGCCTCGGGGTCCATGGATCGGCGCGCCGGTTGAACTCTCAGAACAAGCTGTTCAGATCGATGGTGCTGAAGATGTTGTATTCCGCAGCGATGGTCACGTCGTTCTGACGCACGGTGATGCCCGCGACGACGTTCTGTTGGCCGCCCGTCGCGCTGCCTTTGAACCTTGCCCGCTTTCGACTGGACCAAGGTTCCTTTCGGTCAGGGAAGGGACCTTTGTTGAGCGCACTCAGGCGGGCGACGTCGTTTCTGAAGTGCCGTTCGAATACGTGGTGCCACAGAAATTCGGGTTGAGCACTGTCGTTGTTCTACCGGTCGTGAAAACTGATCGCGGAGTGTACGCAGGCGTGGAACTACGCGATCTGTCCGCCGTGCAAACATTCACAGGCAGCTCGAGCATCATGTCGGCGCCTTCGTGGCGCGTGCCCCGTTCGGTGCGCAATGTCAGCGAACTGCCCGCGTTTATCGCGGCTGCGATGCGGAATGAGTTTGCGCTGACGGTTCGAAACACGTGGGAATTAGGTGGTCCATATTTCTCAAGTCCCGGCGTAACACCGGAGGTAGCTTATCCGTTCGTGGTCGAAGTGGAGGCGAACGACGTCGCATCTTCACCGCTTCATTTCGTCGGGTGCCCCACGCTCACACGCAATCTCGATCAAATCCACGACGCCCACCTCCTCATCACCGCCTACCGCTTGCGCCACGCGTTGGGATTGTGAATCGTTTCGTCCAAACTCGTATATTCGACCCTACCAGAATTGATTACACATCGGCCACTGTGATGATGTACGTGCCCTCGAGCATTTGGCCTGGGCTCAGACTACGAGGGTGAAGATTGGTTGGACCGAGACTCATGAATGCGAAGCTTCCGGGTTCGAGCGCGTTGTATTTCGTCACGAACAATGCATTGGCCTGACTCACATCCTGCTCGAATGTCACCTTTACACCCTTGCCCGCAAATTGGCCCAGAAAGGAAACAGAGGAGGGAATAGAACCGGACTCTATTCCCGGAGGCAAGAGCTCGGCATTCTGGAATAACTCGCGAGCGAGACGTAGACCAAGACCGCAGTAGCCAAGACTTCGGCCGCAATTACCGTTCGAACCCCACACGCTTGAAATGATCGTCACGTCGCTCGCGGCGGCGGCGAAAAGCTTCGTATTCCATCTCCACACGTACGCACCGGGAACCTCCTTTACCGTGATAGTCCGCGTCTCGTTGAAGGTAATCGCTTCGCCTGTTTTCCACGCAACCTCTTGTAAGAATCCATTTCCCTGCGCAGGAGTGAGCGGTTGTACCGTCGTGGTTTGCTGCCTGCCGATCGCGAGCTGGCAATCTGATGGTTCGGCGGACAACGACTCTTCCCAGAAGTTCACGCGGCTGCAGGTCAGGCCGAACTGAAGTCCTTTGTGATGCGGATGGTCCGGTGGAGGGCATGCCACTACGTTGAGACCGCTTGGTGTGTACAGGCCTCTGAAAAATGATTTGAAGGGGTCTTCGTAGTGATAGGTGCCGCAGAGTTTTCCACTGCTGTCGCGGATTTCGAGAGTTGGAACGATGTTGGTAGACATAGTTATTAGTAAAAGCGCGGTTTCCGCGTGAAAACCACCGTCGCGTTTAGAAATTGTGTGGTAGAGAGACTATTGAGCGTCGTGGAAAATGATTCCGACCGTATGCCGTTCGCCTGACCGAATACGACTTACACCGTGGCGGAGGTTTACGCGATAGACGCTCTTTGTGCCCTGGACCGGACGGTGATGAACTGCGAAGACCACTCCATCGCCTTGATGGAGTAGTACGACCAAAGGTCGCGACTGCATGCGTGGCCGTTGTTCTGTAAGAACAAATTCGCCTCCAGTAAAATCGCGCTCCGGTTCAGACAGCAGGATCGCAAGTTGAAGCGGGAAAACGTGTTCGCCATAGAGATCCTGATGCAGGCAGTTGTAATCGCCGATCGCGTACTGAAGCAGTAAAGGGGTCGGTTTGTGCTGGCCGGCTTGATGACAGCGCTCGATGTAATCTGCGTGGTGGGTTGGGTAGCGAGCGTCGATGGAGAGGGCTTCGTTCCAGCGGTTCGCGATCGGAACGAGGTGGGGATAGATCGTTGTGCGCAGGCTCCCGACAATTTCGGGCAAAGGGTATTTGAAGTACTTATATTCGCCACGTCCGAAACGATGTCGTTCCATGATCACATGGCTCCGAAAAAGGCCGGCGTGCTGAAACAGTGTGGATGTCGCCTGGCATTCGTCGCGGGAGAGGATGTGTTTGATGATCGCGTGGCCTTCGGCGTCGAGGTCTTGTGAAAACTGCTGCCAATCGATCGCCGCAACTCGTTTTTCGACGGTTGCCGAAGGGCCTGTGGCTCGGGCTGCGTTCATGCTGGTCATTCCGCTTCGAGGTTAACAGAAGCGGGTTGTCGCTGGCTTCCCGGTTCTTGCTTTCGAATTAGTGTGGGCGACTAAGATCCGAAGCGGGAACGCTGTGCGTTAAACTGCGACGATCATACTCATCTCGATACTATTCTTAGGTGGAATAGAAAGGAACCCAGACGGAACAGTAAGCCAGGGGCAAAACCGTCAAGGTGCATGTTTGTACCACGGTGGACTAGGTGAGTGATTGTTCCACTTGCGTTCGACTGTAAGCCGGTGTTGATGTCTGGCCTTAGTTGGTTAGTAAAGCGTCGAACCTCGAAGTCAGTGTCGTGGCGCTCACCGAGGAACGAGTAATCGATGTCACCCTGCTTTCGCTCTGCTTGCCTGTCGCAAGTCGAGCCGCTTGCGATTCTCTCACGATGTGTTACGTGGCGCCGCAACAAGGCGCGGGGGTTGGCAATGGTGCGCGTGACACCGCAATAGCAAAAAGGCAGCCGTGACTGCCGCCCAAACTATTGGTGCTATTGGTAGCGGGGGGCGGATGAAAGAGGTTTCCTCGAGAATAGAGAAGACCGTGAGAGATCCGCCTGGAGCTGGATCGGGACCGGGTCGTTGAGTTTCATACCAGACTTTGGCCTCAGCCATATCTAGTTCTGCACCATGTCGAACCTGGAGGTGAAACGTCAAGGAAGTTTCTCAAGACGTTTCTTCACGTTTGCCCATGAGCTCTCATCGTTTGCATTTGATTCCATATCGGCCAGACCCGCGTCCAGTAAGTCTCTTTCGCCGTCTGAAAGCTGTAGATCGGTTGGTGATAATGAGTCCCAAACTACGCCGATCAACTCCAGACGATCCGCTGGTTCTAGATTGCGGATTTTCTCTAACAGGGTGGTTCAAGGGTAGCCCATGCATATTTGAATTTCCAGATCCCAGTATCAATCTCATCCCGAGATTTACTCAGCCAGTCATAGCTATTGCGAGGTCAGATTTCGTCAGTACCTGAGCTCATTAAGGTCGCTATGCCGTCGCTGGCGTCACCCGAATTCGCCGAGACTGGGCTTGCAATGTTCAGAGTCCAGCGCGTCATCGGGCGACTAAAAACAATTCCCGAAGTGAATCACGTTGCGATAGTCACGAAACTTCCGACTGAACCGAGTCTGGTACTCTCGTTTCAGCAATTGCCCGGCGATTCTCAAAATCAGCAGCTCGACGCCAATTGGAGGGCTGTTACGCCTGAGTTCTTTTAAAACGCTAAGGATTCCATCGCATGCCGGACGCTCTTTCAGTGAGCGCGATACACGCGACGCACCGCGGGTTGCGATCAGAACGGATGTTTGTGTGTAGGTTTCTGAACCGCACTAATTCGTTGGGGCAGCGCCTGATCATCGGACGCGAGATGGGCGAAAAGTTTACTGATGAGCCGCGTGAGATTGTTCGCGTAGTTGAAGACACGCATGGCAAGACGCTTAGCGAAGCAGCCGCGTATTTCGATTCTAATCAGGTGTTATTTAGGGTAAGCACAGACTGACTGCTCCTGCTCTGCCAAAGGCATACTTAGAATCGGTCCATCAACTGTTGCAAGGAAAAGCGATCCCCGGGGCACTCGGTGTGGGGATTCACGTCGCTGTGTCGACGGATGCGATCTAACGGTATGTCGTAGCTCTCACGCAGTCGCTTCACGAGCGCTGTCAATGCTTGCATCTGCGCTTCGGTCGGTTCTTTTAATCCGCGGTCACCGTTAGGATTGGAATTCGCGCTGAAGTTGCCGATGAGGCAGACGCCGAGGAACGAGTCGTAGCCTGCGGCATGGGAGCCCCGACAATGTTCGGGACGCCCCTGCTGAATAGTGCCATCCGGAAGAATTATGAAGTGGTAGCCGACATGGTAGACGCGTCCCCAATAGAACGCACCGTAGCCTCGCTGTTCGTGTAGGTGGTCTATAGTCTCCGCGTCCACCGCATGGCCCTGAAGTTTTGCGGGCAGTGCCGCATGATGCACGATGATGCCTTCAGGCGTGATGGAATTTCGGTACGAGGTGACGCACAGCACTCCGCCTGCAATCAGGAATGAGACCGCTAACAGTAATACGAGCGTCCGAAACATAACTACTTAACACTCACGCGATAGGTACCAGCGAGCGACATAACTCGACCCGTGAGATGCGGATTAGCTTTGGTCAATTCAAGCCCTTTTTTGATCGGCCTCGCCCGCAACAAAGCGTCCAGATATCTATCAGGCACAAGGAAAGTAGATTTCTCCTCATTCAAAACAATCAGTCCTTCGACAGAGTCAACGTCCACTCCGTCTAAACCTTGAATGAGCCAATGGGCCATCGCGACATCTTCACCCGTTCTGACGCGTTGGTGCGCCGCCACTCCCAGAGCATAAGTAATCACAAACTGGTTGCCGTGAGGGGCGATTACGGTTCTTACGTCCGCCAGATCAAGGCGTCTTTCCGTCAACTCGTTCAGTAAGCTCGCACGGTCGCGCAGATAGTCGTCGCGCAATCCATGCGGCAGCGGCTTCGCAAGGCTGAGAGCTGCGAAACAGATCGCCGTCATTGGGCCCAACCGCCAGAGTCGCTTCGTAAGAGGTGAGAGCAGCCACAACAGAGCGGGCAAGAGAACGGCGAGTTGGACGTAGGCCAGGGCACTGATACGTTCGGAAGCACTGGACCACCCGTTGCTGCGGTCGAGGAACGGATTGATTGTCACCAGCAAACTCAACATCACGACGCTGCCCAGAACCACTTTTATGAGCGGCGTTAGGGGCCGGTGTTTCCTAGAAGTAACCAAAAGAAACAGCACGGAACAAACAAGCAGCAGGAATTTCTCGACAATGGCGACGCGTCCGACTGGAAGCTGTGGTGATGCGAGTAACGAATCCCGCACAAGCTCCGGTAAAACAATGAATGTTTGCAGGGCCAATACCGAGGGTGAGATGAATAACACCAACGCGATCCCGCCAGCCCACAGTTTCCTGCTGCGGCTCGCTTCGACACCTGCTATTAAGTAATAAATAAGAGACGCAACCGCGAGCGCGCCGATGATGAAAAGCAACGAACGGTGTGACAGAGCCGCGCATGCGAAACAACTGATCGCGCTTATCTTCAACAATGTCTTGCCTATTCGTAAGGCGCGGATGGTGAAGTAAGCACCCCAAACGAATAAAGCGAGACCGCCGGCATTCGCCACATACTCCGCCAGCATGAAAAGGTGAACGCTCGACGTAGCCACGATGAGTGTACCGCACATCGCATGGAGCTTTGATCGGGTCAGACTCACGAGGATGGCGTAGACACCGCCAACAAGCATGACGTGGAACAGCAGAGCTCCCAACTTGAGTACAAATACGGTGTCGTTGATAACGAACTTGAGTGCGCTCAGCAGGTAGATCACGAGCGGGGTGCTGCTGCGGAAGAAGAGTGTGCCGTTGTTATAGAGATTTTCGAGCTGCAGGACGTAGAAGTAACCATCCAGGCCCACCGCGACAGGATGTCGAAATAACAACCACACGTCTCGCGTGAGGACAGCGACGACGATGGCGAGTAAGAGTGCCGTCCAGAGTTGTGCGCCGAGGAACCGTGAACGGTTCCTCTGGCTACTTAGGTTCCTGTGGTCCTCCAGCTTCGACGCATCCATCCCGTTTCAACGCGTTCGCCTCCCGACCCGCGGAATCACGGCACGACGATTACCATAATCGGGCTTTCGCCGAGGCCTTTCATCGTGGCGACTTCTTTCCCGCTACTGCTATCAAACACCACCAGGGTCTTCGTTTGCGGGTCAACTCCGTAAAGCCTGTCGCCTGCTGGGTTGATGGAAATTGAAGACAGTCGTCGAGTGGTCTCGAAACCGCCAACACGGTTGAGACTTTCAGTATCGAAAACCCCGATCGTGCTGAAGCCCCAGGTGGCGCGCCGGATATCCGCGAGCTGACTAATCCCTAAATAGACCCTGCCGCTCTTGGCTGCGAGTGCGCCGTATTGGAGCGGAAGCCATTTTCCGCCCATCCAATCGTCGACTTCAGCAACGAGGCTGGGGGATACATTGAAACTGATTTTCCTGGACTTGGAGTCCAGTACTCCGAGCCGGTTGATGCTCTTCGTATCGCTGTTGACTTCAAAGATGGAGCCGTCGCCTACGACGATCTTATATCCCTGTGGCGTGGCCACGACGTTGCTCAACCCGACCAACTGTCCGTGGCGGTTGGTCCGTCCGCGCAATCGCAGCGGCAGACGAGAGATTTTTCCCTTGCCGTCAGCCGCGATCTTGATGAATCTCAAATCGTCGGTTGAAGTACACATCACCGTTAATTGTTTGCCCTCCGACGAAGGCGACATGACGGCGTTCAAACATTGCGGGAGCGCTGCGAACTCCGGCAGAAAGGTCTCACGAGTCGTGTCGAAAGTGGCGACGTAATAAAGGTCAGTTGGTATTTCGTACTTGAAAACATACAGCCACTTTCCGTCCGGCGACATCACGAGATGCGAAATGTACGTGGGAGTAGTCGGTGTCCAGCGGTCCTTGTTGTCAATCGTGCGTAGCAGTTTGCCGGAGCTTGCGTCGTAGATGTCCAACTTGCCCGCAGCATCTGCGGCGGATGCCACATACAAACGACTTCCGTCGGGTGAAAGCGCCATATCCGGGTGGCGCTCTGTGGCGATTGTTCGAACAATCTGTTTCTGTTGTGGGTCAACCAGCAGTATCTGGCCGCCCTTACCATTCGCCCCGCCTGAGTCGAGCACGTAAACGAGGCCCGACTGTGCGCCTGCCGACACACGATCGGCGGTACAAAAGACGGCCAGGAGCATGCACACACTCAATGCTGCAAACACGGGAAAGCGAACGCCCGTGGGCTTAACGCGAAGCTCAAGTGTTTTCGACTTTGCAATACTGAATAGACTACGCATAAGACCGTCTCCTTTCCTCAGTGCGAACTTAGCTTCGCACTCACTTACAGAATCCGCAGAAGACTCTTACTCGAGAGCTGACATCGCCCCCGCAATCAACGACATTCCCATGAGGCACAATGCCAGACCGCTGAAGATGTGAATCATAGGCTGCCAAACACTTACCTTCTGTGAGAGCTCGAACACTTCTTTCTTCTCTCCGGCCAGGTAAAACATCAACAGTATCGGCGCCGCTCTCCCCGCGCCGTAAATTGCGAAACACAAAACGCCGAACCATGGACTTGCACTTACTAACACCCACGCGATTACTAGATAGAATGTCGTAGACGGAATCGCAGTAAATAACCCTGGCCCAAGTCCCACACCATACAGAAACGATGACCAGCCCGCGGGCAACTCAGACTTCCATCTTTCCGGAACCTGCCAACCTGATTGAGGCGCAGGCAGGCGAAAAAACTTGAACTCGTGTCCCGCATACAGCAAAGCCATGACGCCGATGATTAAGACCAGAGCTTGTTCGTCCCCCGACAGTGCGATCTTCTCTTTGAGCAGCATCCCCGTCACACCGATCGCGAGGCCGAAGATCGCTGCCCCGCTGATCGAGCCAACTGCGTGTGCCCAGATCACCCCTGGTCGTTTCTTGTATTCGGTTACATGCGTGTCCCCATTACCTATGGGGATGATGGTTCCTACCATCGAAAACCCTCAAGGCGACCACAACGCGCTAAAGCCGGCCAGAAAGCTGATGCCGAAGACAACCAACGCAGCGTGATTCCAAAGTACGACGTCAGGAAACCGATATGCTGCAACCGCGCTTGCCGTACCTAGCACGCTCAGCAGAACCACGCGCCGGCTTAAACTCGGTCCGACAACTCTCGTCTCTCCAACGCTCAGCACTTCCATTTGGTTTTCCATCGACGTTTAACGAGCTGGCACCCGTACCCGCTCATTCGAATGTTGGTGGTCCCTGACTAGCAAGGATTGTCAACCGGACTAGTGCACAGGGTCTTTACTTCGGCGTAGGTACATCCGTATTCGGGAACCCCTGTTGGACACCATGCGCCGCCAGCGTTTGGATTGTGGATACACTGAGCACCCCTCACAGCGGCCGCCGCCTCGACGGTGGTTGCACAGCAGTCCCAATACTCAACCGTGAACCCGCCCGCCGGGCATGCGTCTGGGCTCGAGCAACATCTCGACCACATACTCGGACCCCTTTGCGTGCCGCTCGGGCAACTCGTGGCCGTCGCTCCCCCAGGGCACAGGTAACCCTTGATCCCACACAGGCTCCAGTAACAACAGCCACTCTGTGCGTCTGCGACGAAGGTGCGGTCCAGAGGTAGATTCGGCAGCAACGAAACTCCAAGCACACCTAGCGAGAACTTACCAAGCCGCGCGAGGATTCCCCGGCGCGAGATGGTTTGGCTGCGCTTCGTCAGAAATTTCTCGACGATGGTGTCGATTCGACCTGGCATCTGATTTTCGTTTTCCATAACACCTCCGTTAGTACTTTTAAGTCTTCGAAGCGCGTCTCAATCTGCCGCAACCACCTGGTCGGTGCTGAATGTTTGGAAGTAAGACTGGACGCTCGCATGTCCTGTCTCAACGGCGCTCAACAAGCTCTCGATGTGGTCCAGATTGTTGACCACGCCCTTTGTAATGACGAGACCGTCGCGATTGAGCAAAACGCCGTAAGGTGGGTTCTGGATTCGATACTGCCGGCCTAGCTCGCCGGTAGCGATGCATGGAACTTCATACAACTTATTTCTCTTGATAAAAGTCCGAGCGAACGATTCGTCGGGAGTCATGCACACTGTCAGGATCTCGACGTTATCTCTCTCTTTTTTCCAAATGGTGCGGATCGCAGGAGTCAGTGCGTCGCAGGTCAGACAGTTCGTTGAGACAAACACGAGGAGTTGCGGTTTGTCACGCCGACCGCCCGCATCAACGCGTAGACCGTCGAGGGTCAAGGCCGCTACCGGATCAGGCATTGTGCCGACGTCAGGTCCTTCATTCTCCATCCGCGCCGGCGCCGGACCTAAACGTCTATAGAGCAGACTGACCTGGCGTGCGAGCAGAACAGTTGCGAGCGTCAACAGAATGACGATCAGCCAAAGCAACAAATAGGAAACGAGCCAGATGGTATCCATAAATGTTTACCCGCTATCGAGTGACCCTGTTCTGTGCGTCGCCGATCAGGAAGGGAGACGCCAAAATCTGACGATCACAGCAGACAGGTGATACAAGGTTACGAGCACGCCGATCGAAAGAATCACCGCCAGGCTTTCGGCCAGAGCCACGTGTGTTAAGTGTCCTGTGTTGATTGATCCGATCATTGCGACGACGATGAGCAAAAGGTTCCGGACGACTAACAGCCAGGTGAGTTCCTGCTTTCTCGACCCAAAGCACCCGCACGAGATGGAAACTCTTCCACGCATGAGATTGATCGTGATCGCAAAAGTGAACGCCGCCAGCATGATCACGGCAACGACGAGGAAGACATCGCGGTAAACGTTCAGCAGCAGAAACAATGCGACGCAGAGTTCAAGATATGGGAGCAAGTACGCGACAGGTTTAGTCAGGACGTCAGGGAGGATTTGGAAGTCGCGAACGATGCCTACAAACTGTTTTGGCCGGAGCAATTTCATGCCGCCCGATGCTATGAAGATCAGGGCGATGCTCGTCGTCGCGAAGAGCGCCAGAACGTGATAAGCGTATTCTGTGGTAGATGACATATGTTTTAGTCACCGGTGCTCAGTTTGTAACAGGACTCCCAGTTCAGTAAGGCCAGAATTCGGCCGTTGTACGTGCGCCCTCGGATCCGAGCAGGTTGACGGCGCGAGTCTGGCCCAAAAGTCTGGCCCTGGTCAGCGCTGTTCGATTTTGTGCGTCGCGTAGTTCTACGTTGGCGCCTTTTTCAAGCAAGGCTTTCATGACGTTGACGTTGTTGCGATCCGCCGCAAGCATCAACGGTGTGTCCCCTTGTTTGGTTGTCAAATTTGCGTCGGCATCGGCGTCCAACAAGAGCGTCACGATCGGCAAACTTCCTTGCTTGATCGCGAGAAACAGCGGCGCTTCATCGCGCTTGTCTCTGTGGCTCACTTCCGCGCCGGCATTGAGCAACGCTTTAACGATCTGCGGTGTGCCTGTCTCCGCAGCGAAGATAAGAGCCGTGCGCTGAAGGTTATCGGCGAGGTTGGGGTCAGCGCCTCTATCGATCAACAATCGGGCAATCTCTTCGTGATTGTACTGGAGGGCATTCAGCAGTGCTGTTTGCTTCTTAAGCGTGCATACGTTGACCTCGGCGTTACTACTCAACAACGCGGAGACGACTTCGGTGTGGCCCTTCCACGCTGCCATCGTTAACGCCGTGTTGCCGCCGCTGTCCTTCGCGTTTACATTCGCGCCTTTCTTTATCAGCGTCAGTGCGCCGGCAGACCGGCCCTTCCATGCGGCCCAGATCAACGCCGTTCGGCCTTTGGTGGTCTGAGCGTTGACGTTTGCACCCTTGCTGATCAGCAAGTCAATCATGTTGGTCTGATCCGCAGTGACAGCAACCATCAGAGCGGTCGAAAGCTCCTTGTCTTTTTTATCTCGCGCGTCCGGGCTGATGCCGTTTTTCAACTCGCGCTCAGCGCATGCAATGTCACCAGTTCTGACACACTCGATGAGTGTTTCTTCGGCCGGCTCCACGGCTCTGCCGTCCGGCCCGCGCAACTTATCGGCAGACACGTAGCTGGCAATAAGGACGCACACAGCGAGGACCGCGCTGACCACAACGAGCGAGTGCAACCGATTTCTGCTCATGACGACTCCTTTTCGAAAGCTAAATCTTGCCTCTACCACAGGTCACCTGTTAACGGAGGTTGGACGCTCGGCCGCGGAGCGCAGCACGCTCCTCGACAGTCGTGCGCACGCGCTCAGCAAACTTCTTCATGCTCATGCCATCATGAGCGTGGAACAGTTCGTCAGTGTTGAGGCCCTGCGGCTTCACCACTCCCGAAGACACTAGCTCGAATAGCCCTTGTGGACCACCGACGAGGTGGTAATCAGATGTGTCTTTCGTGGTCAAAAAAAGGACGTAAGTCTTCTGGAGTTGTGGCGTCTTCCAATAGTCGGGCAACACCATTTCTGCGTATGTGCCGTCTTCGTAACGCAACTTACCGCCGACTTGGTTGACCCGGATTACGCTGTCTATGTCCAGGATTCCTTTGAGCGACTCGTCAACTCTCACGGAGTAGTCGGTAGAAATCGCACTTTCCGAGTGTGAGCTTACACGGGTCGCTTTGGACATGATGGTGCCGACGATAATAGTGGGACTGTCTTTCTTCAGCGCTTCAAGAGTGTCGTACCTGGCCAGTCGCGGGAAGAGTTTAGTGACGACCTTGCCGTCACGTTTTGCACGATCACGCAGAGAGACTGTTTTGGGCGAATTCTGTGCACTCTGCATCCAGACGTTTCTCACGATGAGCGAGGAAGCGCAGAAGAATATTGCGGCGATGACGAACAGCGAAATTCTGATTCTCGATTTCATGAGTGGCCTCCTTACGCGCAGCACGGTTGGCATTCAGGGACGCAATACCAGCAGTAGCCATAACAGTAATTCTCGTACGGATCCTCGCTACAGCAAAAAACCTGGCAATAGTCGTCGCAACAGGTGCCGGGCGTGCAACCTCCCTCGCAGAACGCGCTTGCCGCCGGAGGCGCAGCCAATTGCACCGCTAACAAAGCCGAACTCAAAACGATCAGGAGCGAGATGCGTGATGGCAATGAGTTGAAATAGCTGAAGAAGCGGGTGATGTGCCGGATGAATTGCATAAGTCCTCCTTTGCAGGACAGTGTTACGCCGTTAAAGTGCGGCGGCTTCTTGAGGAAGTCGTAACTGCTCAGCGATACGTGCTTCCTGCTCGCCGCTTAACTTGCCCATCCAGATGCCTTCTATTTGACCGGCTTGGTTCACCAACATAACGGTCGGTGTGCCGCGGATGCCAAACGAAGCCGGCGGGGCTTGCACTACGTTTTTGAGGCTCACGCCGAGTTTGCTCAAATACTCCCTGGCTTCAGATTCACCTTGAGGCAACACGGCGAGCATGCGAACGTCCGATCTGCCTTCCAGCCCTTTGGCGAGTCGCTGGTAAAACGCGGCGCTTTCGTCGCAAAAACGACACCCTTTTTGCAGTACCAGCACCAACGTGTTGTCAGCAGTTCGCCAATCAACGTTGGTGACGGAGAGTCGGTCACCTACTTTGATCTGCATTGGATTTGGCGGGTTATTTGGCTTATTGGACCAGACGTAGCGCTTTACAACGACCATCGTCAGCGTCAATGCGACGATCACGATCGCGATGTTTGCCGCCACCTCGATCTTTTTGTAGATAGTTGCCATGGAGGCACACTTGCAGACTGGTGTCGGGAAAGAGTTATGTCGGGAAAAGCGAGGCGGTCCGGCCCAATGGCTCGTAAGGTGTCGGGAACGGTGCTTGGTTCAATGTCGGGGTTGGTTTTGCGAGAGGGGCAAATGATAGAGTGAAGATCTTTTGGAATGCAAGAGATAAACACTGGCGTATTTTGCTATTCGTTGGCGATTCTGGCTGGGCGCCTTTTCCGTTCTCTGCGTTAGGCTGACAATGATCTCGGTCGTGCAGTACTATTACGACATGAGACAGACGCATTTCATCATTGCTGCAATGCTCTGCGCGTGTTCCCTGGTGTTAACAATGGGACAGGATCAGGAGATGTTGAAGGTTTTGTCCGTGGTAAATGAGAACTCTCGCCCTCGTCTCGCAAAGCGTCTCGAAGACTTTATGGCGTATAACCGATCAAAAGAGTGGGAGAAGTTATTCAAGCTACTCGATAAGCAGAACGCCGAAAACAAGACTCCCGAAAGTTTCGTCAAAGAGATGAATGAATTTGGTCGACAGGATTTTGTGCCGGAGCGGACGGAGGCTGAAGAACCGATAGGTCAGGAATATCGGATTTATGGATGCTTGACCCGCGCGGACGTGGGATCAGTGAAAGGTGGGGTTGTTGCTTATTTGCAGGGCGGTGATTGGTACTTCACGCCGTACTTTGTCAGTTATGGGTCAGGAACAAGTCCGATGCCGTGTAAAGCAGCAGTGAACTCGGATGAGGCGCAATAGGTGGTTAATACATGTGCTGATATCAACGTTCCAAGCTGGCTACTTATAGAGAAGACTAAGAACGGTAAGCCCTAGCAGGTTGCTGAAAAAATGAACGCTGGAAGCGCTTTGGTCTTCATTGAATAGATTTGCTTATCGATGAACTGCGAAATTCTTTCTACAGTTGATCCCTTGAGTGGCTCGTTTGCCAGTTTGATTCGCTTGCCTGAGCGAGTGCTGGCGATTGGGCGAGTCTCTCAAGTCACTTCAGCCAGATTTCTAATTCGTACCAGGTTGTAGGCAGCGGTAGCGAACTTGAATATCCAACCTACCAAGCGACTCCTCGGTGTGGGGTTTTACGCAACAGCCCCACAGTCTTCAACCAGCCGAAGATTTCTTCCACTCGTTTGCACTTACGCTGACTAACTTCATAACCAGGATGGCGAGTGGTCCGCTGGTCGATCGCGCTTCGTCGTCCCTTGTTGTTTTGGGCCACGTGCGGCGTCACCTGGCAGGCGCGCAAATCAGCGACAAAGTCTTTCGTGTCGTAACCTTTGTCGCCGCCCAGGGTGACCCGTTTCTTTGCGGCCGTTGTGCCAACATTGCCAACGCTGCTTCTCGTTCGGCAGTGCCACTGGCGCAAGTCAACAATGCATTCACCACCAGACCGTTGCGATTCTCCATCAACACATGGCCCTGAAAGGCGAGTTTCGCCTCGCTGCCCTTAGTCTTCTTAAACAGTCGGAGATCTGTGTCAGTGGTCGATTCATGCGTTTTATTTCGAGCGTTTCTGGCCATGAAAGTTCAGCGTCGGATTGCCGGGGTCATCCGGCTTGTGGTCATCGCTCCGCTGCGACTTATCCTTCGGCTGGAAACTTTTCAAACTGGCCCAGCCTTCGACCATGGTTCCATCCACCGTGAAATGTTCGTCCGACAACAGCTCTTTATCACGAGCCAACTCCAGCACGGCCGCGAAGAACTCTTCCGCGATTTCTCCCCGCAGCAAGCGGTCGCGGTTCTTGCTGAAGGTGGTGGCATTCCAAACCTCGTCGTCCATATTCAACCCGACGAACCAGCGAAACAACATGTTGTATTGCAACTGCTCCATCAGCATCCGTTCGCTGCGCACCGAGTAAAGCACTTGCAGCAACAGCGCTCGCAGCAGCCGTTCTGGCGCGATCGACGGGCGCCCGACCCGCGAATACAACTTGTCAAAGCGCCGCGACAGTTGCTTGAAGATTTCATCGGTCATCTTGCGCATCGCGCGCAAGGGATGATCCGCCGGCACTCGTTGTTCTGGCGAGATGTAGCTGTACATGCCCCCTTGCAATTCGTTGTCTCCCCGCATTCTGTTCCTCCGTCGCTGGCGTTGGACCAGATTATAGTTGACCGTGATCAACTCAGCGGAAGAATGTTTAGTTTTTCAGCAGCCTGCTAGAACGCGATTCATTGACACTAAGAAGGCATTCACGAGCGCATGCCGAGAGGCTAAGATCGTCAATCTCACATTCCATGATCTGAGGCATACGTGGAGTTCGCGAGCTGCTGAGATGGGAGTGTCCGAGCATGTCCGCCGTGACATCCTGGGCCATAGTGCCACGAGCATGACAGGCGACTACACTCACGCATCAACCGAGGAAATGGAACGCGCGATGGAGCTTGTCGCCAGCTATAAAACGCAAGAAAGTTTCAACAGTGAAAAAAATCTCGGCAAAATCTCGGCCAAACAGGGAACGGCGGCGAACCTGCAATCCGCTGCTGTTTTGTAAGTGATTGAAAATAAAAGGGAAGTTGGTAGCGGGGGGCGGGGATCGAACCGCCGACCTTGGGGTTATGAATCCGGCCAAGACACATTGCGCCAACGGTGCGCGAATTACGTTTTGGCCACATTTACTAACATTTTTCGCGGATCGCAGCCTCTTGGGAGTGCATCAATATAGCCCTATAACCACCTATTTCCATTCAAGACCGACACAAAATTCCCCACAGGTTTTTTCCTCCAAGGCGCAAAGTTAAGAGCTGGCGCATAACCTCGACCAAACGTTCAAAGTCGACGAGAAAGTCCGACCTCCGCTCCGAGACTCCTCATGGTGTGTGTTTTTAGGCGGGTCTAGACAAGACTGCTGTGAGGCTGGATTAGTTTTTAATCCTGAAAGTCCCGGTGTAAGCCTCCCTCAAAACACCACCATTGAAAACTAGAGGTTTCCGAGCGACTATGACGCGAGGAGGGCTCAATGCGGAAGAGCAAATTCAGCGAACATCAGATCATCGCGATCTTGAAAGCGGTGGAAGCAGGACGGACCGTTCGGGACGTCTGTCGCGAGCATGAGATCAGCGATGCGACTTACTACCAGTGGAAGTCGAAGTACGGTGGCATGCAAGCTTCAGACATCAAGCGCCTGCGTGAATTGGAAGACGAAAACCGGCGCTTGAAGCAGATATCAGCAGATCTGCTACTAGAGAACCGGGCGCTGAAAGACGTGATCACAAAAAAGCTCTGAAGCCAGCTGCGAAGCGCGCGCTGGTTGTAGTGTTGCGCACAGAGCATGGCTTGAGTGAGCGTCGGGCCTGTGCCGCGGTAGGTCTAGAACGATCGGTCTATCACTACGAGCCGCGACCGACGGCGGATGGACCAATCGTTAAACTACTGCTGGAGTTGGCTTGGCAACGGCCGGAGCAAGGCTTCGGTAAGTTGTTCAGACGCTTGCGACGCCTAGGCCACGGTTGGAATCACAAGCGGGTCTATCGCATTTATTGCGCGCTGAAACTGAACAAAAGACGGAAAGGCAAAAGACGTTTGCCAACAAGATGTCCTTCGCCGCTGGTCGTACCTGAAGCAATGAACGAGTGTTGGTCAGCCGACTTCATGAGTGATGCGTTGTGGGGTGATCGTCGCTTTCGCACCTTCAACGTGGTGGATGATTTCAATCGCGAAGGACTGGCGATCGAAGTGGACTTCAATCTGCCAGCGCCGCGCATCGTGCGAACACTCGATCGGATAGCCGCTGAGCGCGGCTATCCGCGCAAGCTGAGACTCGACAATGGTCCGGAAATGGTCTCGGTGACGCTGGCTGAGTGGGCCGAACAACACAACGTGATGCTCGAGTTCATCAAGCCCGGACGACCGATGCAGAACGGCTTCATTGAAAGATTCAATCGCAGCTACCGTGAAGCGGTGCTCGATATGTTTGTCTTTCAAAGCTTGTCGGAAGTGCGCGAACAAACAGAACTGTGGCTTAGGGAGTACAACGAAGAACGACCACACCAGTCTTTGGGCCACCTGACGCCCAGGGAATACTTGTTAACCCAAAAACCGGAAATCTCTAGTAACTCGTGGGTGTAATCGCGGGAGGCTTACAAAAAGATGATGAGCGTCTTAATCGACCAGCCCGCCATAAGATTCCAATCGACGGCAATATCTATAACGGCACAGCCACTTATAAGGCTGCCGTTTCTTTGTACAAGCAGTTTCGTGATGCCACGGAGGAATATGAACTGACGACAGGTAAGACCCCAGAGTTCGGCAGTCGTGCGCAAGCAAACAGACAAACGCCAGATATATTCCCGCCAAAAGTACATAAGCCCGAAACTAACTTAACGGCGGCGGTAACCGTTTCCCAACTGACGGAATGGAGACGCAAGTTAATTAAGTGCCTCGTCGAACTGGAGGCTCACGAAACAAGAAGTAAGATACAAGGTGTTGCGGAACGCATTTCGCGACTTCAAAGAAGTGGAGTAATCCCCCGCGAGACGGCCGCACTGATGCGCACTATAACGGAGATGCGCAACGCTGCCGAATATCAAGATAAGACGTTATCTGCGGCTGAAAGTCGCGTGGTTTGGGCGGCTTGGGAAGCACTTCAGGAATGGACTGCGGAACGTGGCTTAACTTGCCTCAGTGGGTGATTGGAGACGTCATTTCGATTCGTTTACTCACGATTGTCACTCTAACCTTCAAGCTCGGAGAACCTCTCGAAATGAAAAGCCAAGTTGTCCACGGATGGCAGGGCCAAAGCGTCTGCGGGTGGTGATAACGGGCGGTCGTGCAACGCATAATAATCGCGCCCGTTTTCGAATTGTTCGCGAATGCGTCGGCTAACGACGAGCGTGCGCTTGGTTGGGTCCACAGTGATGTAGTGCTGGTCGAATAACGTATGGAGATCGCTGCGAAGTAAGAGGCCGTTTGATAACTCGTGCATGCCACCCTCAGCATATGGACGAATGTGGGCGGCTTGCAGGACAGGCAGCGTTCGCTCACGCGTGATTGCGCAACGATAGCTGTAAGAAGTTGTGACCAACGTACGAAATGAACCCTGCCCCAGTCGAGGAGCGATGAGAACTGGTTGGCCGTATCTTTGTTTGTCGATCGCGTTCATCGTAGCTGGTCCTAGCGTCTTAACAGTTTCGTCCAGAGCCAGAATCGTTTTAACCTCATTCCATAATTCCTGGGCTTGTTTCTCCTCAAAGTTTCCTTTACCTGCGACAATCGGCCCGCGCATGTAGCGCGCGCTTGCAATCCAGTGTGAACGGAGAAAATAAAACGGTTCACTCAAAATATTGCATCCGATGTAGGGGTCTTTTGAGGGAGCGTTGGTTAGATGTTTACCGATGAGCCGACGAAATCCTTCCAGCGTGCTTGCACCATTTGCTTCACGAAACGCCGCCCATGCAAGGCTCAGTGGGACCGGAACAAATCTCAGAAAGAACCCGCCGCCAACAATGAATTCTTCCGGTGCGTGAAGCTTGAAAAGAAACGGCATTCCTGGATAGAAGTCTTGACGGTAAGGCTGTGGCGTGGGTCGCCAAAAGTTGATCTCCTCCTGGGATCCTTTTGCGGCTAGGAATCTAAACCACTCGTTGTTGGTTATCCCCACCCAAAGTCTCACGGCATGTGATAGTAATCGGATAGTTCACAATCGTAAATACCAAATGTGACGTCGTTAGACACGCGTATTTGTTCCATCGGATTGTCAATCTCACCCCACCCGAGGGCACAACTGAAATGGATTTGGCGGGTACGGAAAGCTTCATTTCAGCTGTCCCGACACTCCAAACCGCTGCTGCTGTCTTGGACTCATGCGACGCGAATCAAGTCGCAAGATTAAGTCACAGCCTCAGTTCACGTGCCGCTCTCCGGACATTCGAAGGAGGTCAGCCATGGCGCAACTGACACCATTGCAAGTTGAGATTTAGGTTAGTAGAACAATTCCAATTGGTCCAATAACGGCTCACCAAACCATCCGAAGTTAATGCAGATTCGTGATTCCGTACGAAGGTTTGAAATCGTTAGGAGGTGCTTTGCACCTGAATTATTTGACACGTCACCCCTTCGGGTTTTCGTGCAAATGGGCACAATTTCACAGTTTGTGCACGCGGTGAACTCCCGGAATGGTAAGGAGTTAGACGTTTGTCTGTGCACATCGTGCACGAACGTGTGCACTTTGTGCACCCGCCCAACGGGTCTGAAAAGCGGTGAGCACTGTGCTGACGAAACAATTAAACGAGATCAAAACTGCAAGCGTTAGACGCCCTCGCCAAACCCCGAGTAGTGTCGCATAGCAGTGCTGGATGAGCTTGGATATGGTCCCGCAATGACTACCCCAAGCGAGCTCTTTTGTTCCTTCGTGTATGCGGCCTCAGTACCTTGTAAGGCAAGAATTTCAGTCGGCTCGCCGACAACAATTTAGCCCGACGAAGAATGGAATCCTGCGGGCCAATGCAAACAAAGAGAGGCTCCAGAGCTGCGGATTCCGCGCTCGCGAGTTACGCCGAAAGAGGTAATCAAAGACCGAAGAAGTAACTGATTTATGGCTGAACTAGATACGTGATAGGAAAAAAGATATGTGATCTAAAAGCGATCTTACCGGAGACAACGAACCGGCGTTAGAAACCTTCACCGGCGCTTTGCACGCCTCTTCGATCGTCGGAATCCTAGTTGCTGCTTCGGCTACACTCG
Source organism: Acidobacteriota bacterium (assembly GCA_020199835.1). Taxonomy (GTDB): domain Bacteria; phylum Acidobacteriota; class Blastocatellia; order Pyrinomonadales; family Pyrinomonadaceae; genus PSRF01. The sequence continues at coordinate 253,352 of JAIVJV010000002.1, forward strand.
ACGGTATTTTTTTGTCTACAAATCTGCCTGGCTATCGCTTCGTTCAAGGCTCTACCACGTCAGTAGATTGAACCCCCCAAAGGATTGTTTCTGCCAAGTGCGAGGAATGGTAAGAAGGAAAACAATCGACATGATGAACGATGCTTGAGTGGCGATTCTTGACCGGACGTCCATCGGATCTTGGGGGTGGCTGAGAGCCTTTGGGCGCCACCCCCAGGCTCTCAGTTGGTTATGGTTTTTGGGACGGTGACAGCCCTGTTGATAGAGCGGGACGGCCAACCTCGGAACACATCACGATGCCGGCGTATTCCTCGGTAAGAACTTAAGTTCAACCTCTGCAATCTGAGAGTCAATCATTTCATAGACGTGCAACTCTCCGCAGTGACTGAACGCGACATGCTTCGCTCTGTTTGCAAATACTTTTGGATCCGTTGAGCTTTCAAGCGTCTCCAGCAGTACGAAGAGGGCTGCCGTAGGTTCATCGCCAGCCCGAGAAATTATCTCTGCCACAGCCTCGACCTTCCTCAGAGTCGAATCATCTTCGTTGGGAACCGGTGTTCGCAAGGATTCGAATGTATCCCCGATGTTTTCGCCTGTCTCGGCACGACTGAGAAATTCTGCGACGCACGGGTCATTCAATTCCAAAGCGGCACGGATAATGGTCCGCCATTGGGGATCGATCGATCTTACGTTTATGACTGATTGAGCGCGCCGTCTAAGAGCATCGCTGATGGTTGTAGTCCTGGTTGTTTCGGTTACGTGAGGTGTTTCTAAGCGCGCGGTTGCGCTACTATGACGAGCCATAATCTTCATCCTTTCGTAGGAAGGTTGAGGGTTTAGGGCCGGCTTTGTGTTCCTGCACAAGTCGGTCCGCTTCTTTTTGAGGGGTGCCCGCACTATAGCATAATTCTTTACGCTCAGGTCCGCTAAAAAAGAAGAATGTTTGGTCAAGACAAGCGATAATCGATGAAGATTCGAACGCTCGTATCATGCGAAAGTTGAAGGCAACTATCGTTCGTGACATCCGTCGCAGGGCGTGGGCAAAAGCGCTCCTCATCGAAACGGCTGTGGCCGTGTTCGCGGTCATTTTCGTCTCATGCGCCAGTCACGATCCCGCTACTAAACGGAGTGCGACGCCGCACGACGACAGTCCCATCGGTCGCGCGTTTGCGAGTGGTACAAGCGATGTACAAGTCGACGGCGAGGGTACGGTGATTCGCGTTCTGCCGGACGATGTGGACGGATCACGACACCAACGATTCACCGTTCAGCTTGCATCAGGACAGACGCTGCTGATTACACACAACATCGACGTTGCGCCGCGCATCGGCGGACTGAAGGTCGGCGACAGTGTTCGTTTTAATGGCGAGTATGTCTGGAATGAAAAAGGCGGTGTCATCCATTGGACGCACCATGACCCACAGGGTCGGCATGTCGCAGGTTGGGTTATACATAACGGCAAGAGATATCAGTAACGACAGTGTTTGAACCCGAACATTTGCAACGTCGGGCGTCATCGCTCGAGCTCGTTCTCTGAATCGAAATTCCAACAGATCGCAGCCGGAAGGGTGTTGTAAGTTACACACACTGTTGTCAGATTACATACACCAAATAAGCGGAGTCGATCAGAACTCGCTCATTCGACTCTCCAAATACCTCAAATAACCCATCAAGACCTTAGTCCACTTGTCATCACGTACGTCAACGTAGCTGCGTGTCACCGCGGTACGAGGATTGAATTGTCATTGATGCCAATTTTGGTCTGCATGGTCCTGTTTTAAGAAGCTCTGAGGTGTTGCAATGAGTATAAGACAAGATAGCGTAAACCAGGCTCGTCCAAATTTTCTTAACGTGAAGGAAGTCGCTGAGTTGCTGCGGATCAAAACAAGGACAGTTTATGAAATGGTCAGCCAGGGACGAATCCCATATCGCAAGGCCGGCGATCGGACCATCTTCTTGCTTGACGAAATAATGGAATGGACACGACCCAATGCGAAGCGTTAGCATGCCGCCATTCCTCAAACGGGCTGCGATCCGCAGAGAGGAATAGACCAATGTCAGTTTTCAAAAGGGGTAGCAAATGGTGCTACGACTTCTGGGTCAACGGCAAGCGCTATCGCGGTTCGATTCCAGAAGCCCGCGTTAAGGCGCAAGCCGAACGCGCAGAACACGCAATCCGCGATCAAGTGTATGAAGGTACTTACGGTAAACAGAGGATTCGCGCTCCGTTGCTGCGGGATTTCATCACCGACACCTTCCTGCCTTGGTCTAAGGTTAACAAACGAACGTGGGTTCATGATGAATTTCGCTCACGTCCACTTATCAAAGCATTAGGCAATAAACCAATGGATGAGATTTCGCCGATTCTGATTGAGAAGTACAAGCGGGATCGACGTGCATCCAAAACAGCACGAGGTGGCGAGCGTGCGCCCTCCACGGTCAATCGAGAGTTGGAGTTGCTTTCAAAAGCCTTTTCGTTAGCAATCGATCAGGGATTATCAATTTCGAATCCCTGCCGAAGAGTAAAGCGCTTTCGTGAAGACAATGAGCGTAACCGCTATCTCTCCGACCAGGAGGAAGCTCGACTCCTATCGGTGCTAACCGGACCGAGAGCGGAACTTCGTCCGCTTGTTGTGCTGGCGATTCACACGGGTATGCGACGCGGTGAACTGTTGAGTTTGCGTTGGGCGAATGTTGACTTCGAACGCGGTCTAATTCACGTGATGAACTCTCAACGCGAGCAGACGAAAACAGGCCACAGCCGCAGCATTCCGATGAACCAAATCGCGAGAAGGGAATTACTCGGTTTGCATCGGGAAACCGGTCACACCGAGTACGTCTTTTTCAACGACAAGACGAAGAAGCCACGAACCGATCTCAAGAATGGGTTTGGCACTGCTTGTGTAATTGCAGGTCTCGACGACTTCCGATTTCACGATCTGCGACACACAGCCGCAACCAGGCTCGCCAACGCCGGCACGAACACTCGAGAGATCATGGCGATTCTCGGGCATCGATGCATTCAAACATCCGCGCGTTACACCCACGCCACCGACGAGGGTTTGAGACGCGCAATGGAAGCGCTTGCGCAACGGCAAACGCGGACCGACACAAAAGTCCCCACAATAGCAAAACAGCGGCAGGTGCCTGCCGCCTAAGTTATTGATTTTATTGGTAGCGGGGGGCGGGATCGAACCGCCGACCTTGGGGTTATGAATCCCACGCTCTAACCATCTGAGCTACCCCGCCATGTGGGTGAGATTATAGCAAAATCAATAGTTTAGCTCTTCCTCTGCTCCATCAAATTTTCGCTTCTCAGGCGCTTGCCAGACTTTTGCCAGACATTTCTTGAATTGGGGGTATATTTGTACCCCATGCTTCAGACAGCCTAGCTTCGCACAGCCGAGCTACGGCGCGGCGCCTCATTCCAATCGTTGAATGGGTGTAGTCGTCCGTAATGTCCTTTGGTTCATGCCCCAAGAGGTCGCGACGGACCGTCTTGCTGACTCCGAGATCCTCAAGACTGGTACTAAACCAGTGTCTTAAAGTGTGGAAGGTAACTCCACCGCGTACTCCCAGGCCGTATGGAATTCCTGCCCTTCGACACGCGCCGGCGAAACCCTTCTTCACTTCTTTGATCTGCTGCTTAGTTTTATTACTCGGGAAAACAAACTGACCGATCGTGGAGTCGCTTAGTTGATGCAGCGCCACGGCGCGAGCTTCGTCGTTTAAGGGAATAACGCGAGACTTGCCGTTCTTGCTTTTCACCACGATAAAGCAGTCGCGTGGCACCTCGTGATGGACGCCATCCACTTCAACCCATTTGCTATCGGTGTCGAGATTGAAGTGATCCCGTTCCAATCGCGTCAACTCTCCGAACCTCAATCCAGTGTTCCGGTCGAATAGGCAAAGAGGTCGTAGATGCGCGTAACGACCAGTTAGCCCGTTTTCGAAAAGCATGGCTTCCTTCTCAGGCGTCATAGGACACTGCCTCTTGTTCCGCGGAGGAATTTTCTTCCGCACCGCTTTTGGAATATTGCGGCACGGATTCTCAAGCGCAGTCTTTTGAACTATGGCCATGTTGAAGATTGTAGACAGTAATCCTACTTCCTTGTGAACAGTGACAGGACTCCGCAGCTTGGTAGGTGCTGACACCTGATTGTGGCGACAGATCTTTGTTGAGAGACGATGTTTGATAAAACGGACCACGTCCAACATTGTAATGTCGCTAAACTGTTTGCCAGCAAAATAGTCCGTGAGTACCTTGCAGCGGAATTCGTCATGCTTATAGGACCTGTTGTTCTCTCTTGCGTATGGGAGATAAACGTCATTGACGAAGCTGCAGAAATCGCCGTCAATGGGTCTATCCTGTTTCAGTCCGAGACGAACTTTCGCTTTTTCATCCTTCTCAAGTTTACGAGCTTCGACATCGGACTTCGCATCTTCAAACGTCCCGTAATACGTTTGGTTCTTGATCTGAAACTGGTAATGATAAACACCACCGCGTTTCCTTACACTCATGCGTTGCTCCTTTCCAAACGAGCGGATTGCGTCCAGGCAAGGAGCGCCCGGAGCATACAGCTAGAATTTGGGAGCCGCAACTTTTTTCTATTGGTTGACCGCGACGGGATATCGCTTTTTCTTACCACCAGTCTTTCGCCTCTTTCGATCAAATGGCTTTCGGAGCCGCGCCCACTCAAGCACTTCAAGTCGGTCAAACTGTATGAGGCCGTTCAAATCAACGTAGGGCACAGGGTACTTACAGTTCGGTTGTTGAGCCTGGTCCAACAGTTTGTCTACATGACAGCGTGAGCAATTGAACAGTAAGGCAAACTCAGGGATCGTGATAAATTGTTTGGCCTTGATTCGTTGGAGGGTTCGTTCAATCGTTTGCGCTTCTTCATCATGGATAATCGCCGCTGCATTACCCAACATGGATTCAAGAACTTCTCGAGTTATTTGTTCGATCGCTTCTCTAGGGATCTCGATTTCAATTCCAGGCATATCTATCTCACTCCGTGGATTAGTTGAGACAAACGGGCTTGCGAAACAGTGTTACCTTGCCGAGCGACTGTGTTTGAAGGCTGGCGACTTCGCTCAGTACCACAACTCGCGACCAATCCTTAGCCGACACTCAATCAGCAAAGTGCAAGTAGTGTTTGTTTCTTTGGTTTCGTAGGCCATAGCTAGTGATATGAGGTAGGGCAACGAGGCGGTTAAACCTCAACATTGGAGGTGCATGTTCTGTGCCACGCTTTATGGGTGAAGTTAGCGCCGATTTTTGGCGACGTATAACGTGACTGACGGAAAATCCGACAGTGAAGCTGGATTGAGTGACGTTTAAACCGTCAGACTCCCGTCAACAGACTTGGTAGGAGCGTGAGGATTTGAACCTCAGTGCCGTGGACTCTATATATAAAGGACAGAGACCAACGGCTAGTTCTAGTGCCAGGGCATCGTGAGTCCCCCCTTCGGCACCAAGAATCTTAAAAATCCTCAGTAAAAACGCAGATTTCCGAAGGTTAGGAACAACTAAGGTACAAACACCTGTGGTTCGGAGGCGTGTCCCTTCAATTCTCACCAAAGTGTGAAACAAACCGCTGCTCACTTTACTCCTCGAAAAGATAGCCGGCTTATCGTCGCTTGGTCGTTAAATTGGAGGGCAATAATACGCGCGATAAATAAGGTGTGCAATCTGAATATTTTATCGGCTGGTTCGCAGAGCAGTACCTGGAATCGGTTGGCGTTGCATGATTTTAGCGAATCGTCCATCATGCGTGACGAGAGTGCCTATTGCCGAAGCGTAGACGACGTGATGTAGTCTGGAATCGCCTCTATTAAGGGCCGTCCTTTCGTACGTGTTGGCCAAGGGGTCTAATAATCATCATCGTCAGTGTCCTTGTCCTCGTTTAGTTGCTCGCCATTCCTGCCTTTGTAATAAGCGGCCAGCTCGTCCTCGTCATAGCCCATCCCCATTTCCTCATTAACAGTGTCAACGGCGTCGGAAATTGCTTCCTCAAAAACACCTCGTTTACTGTCTCTGACGCCTTGTCCGTAAGCCTCGCGGATGTTTGACCGAACCATGTGAGAACCTCCGATGAGTGGTAAGAACAGGGCGAACTATAGAACAAACGGCTTAGATTGAGCAATTAATTGCCTGCCATTCGGCAGGGCGAAAACCTCACAAAATGGACCAATAAAAATGTAGACTTGGTCTAGAATGACCTCCCCAAATTCGTTACCAGCCCAAAGTAGGGAAAATTGGACTTAGAGTGTTGTTGGACCACCTCGTCCCCCTGTAAACCGCAACTGACTTACCGGGACTTCAAACGACTTGCCATCCTTACGCGAGAAATAGATCAGCACGTGCTGGATCTTCAACGCCTCAAGGTTTGGCGGTAGATCCTGGCGAGCAGTGGAAAACTGCACGGTCATACTCTTGCCGACAGTTGCACTCTTGGCGCTGCACTTAGACGTACAACGAGAACGTCAATTGCGAGACGTACAAGTCAGGGTTCCGCAACTGAAAGGCTTGAGTTATGAAAACGCCGAAATAAAACTTCATGCCTCTCACCTGAACATTCGACTATTTGCCACGCGTTCTAATCTTCCTCTTCAGCCCGGAGTGGTTATCGATCAAACTCCGCAACCCGGCGAAAAAGTCGATCCCGCTACGCTGGTGCTGTAACCGTGACAAAAACTGATGCAAAGCAAATAGTCGGGAATATCGATCGGGAACCAAGTGTTTCTGATGTCCTACAGGTCAAGGTCCAGGTTCAACGTTCACGACACGGAAATATGGATCTTGGTTTTCTCCTCTAGGCCGCTCCCGTATCGAAGATGGATGTAGCTCTTCAGACGGAATTCGGGGTAGTCAACCGATGCGGCTCTCGACGATTTATGCGTAAAAAATCGCGCCATAAGTGTCGCACTAATTAATACATATGGAGCGCGCCACTGCTTTGCTGTGCTAAAGTCCAAAAACTCTAGCTAAAGGTGATAAATGGATGGAAAAAGAAACGGATGTTTTTCAGCGATGGGGGGAGGCCATGACAGGGGGCTACCAAGTCATTCCAAACCTGGTTTTTCTTCTGCAAAACAAGCTGCGCCTCTCGTCGCACCAGCTTGTCATCGTCCTCAATCTATCCATGCATTGGTGGAAAAGATCAGATCTACCATTCGTTCGACCGTCCACAATGGCGAAACGTATGGGAATTAGCCGCCGGACTGTTGAACGCCAGCTCAAGGCTTTATGCGATATGGGTTTAGTACAAAAGAAATGGCTGCCTGCAAATGCAAGAACTACAGCTACGATTGGCTACGATCTTACCGGGTTAGTCGCACGGATTGAACGGATGAGACCGGCTGAAGCGAAAAGTGGGAAAGTGGCGGCAGCGATTGATAGGTTACGCACCGAGAGAGCGGCCGAGACGCTCAGAGACTTGGCGAGCCGTACAGACGGCTCGCCATACGATCTGCGGGGATGACGCCCGCAGGAGTCGCCCTTCCAAAAGGCGATGCTCCGTAATAGCCCTCGGGCCTTGTGGTAAGGCTGGGTCCAAACCAGCCTCAATAGGCCGCTCACGTCACTAAGACGCGGGCGGCTCTATTGCAAGTAAGATAGTCGATTTCGAAGAGGACCGCTATCTTGTGGGACCTCGAGGTTCAATCACAGGGCTAAGCTCAGGGAACCGAGCAACAGAGAGGCGACTAGGAGTGTGACCCTCTGCGCCTTAGGAACGCAAAATCGACGGAAACTCACCACTGGAGGGCGATATGTTCCTTTCAAACATTAAGCTCTGGAACTTCAGAAAGTTTGGCTCAGACTCAGATTTTGATATAGAAAAGCCGAACCTGTGCCTGCCACTCAAGAATGGTCTCAATGTCTTGATTGGTGAAAATGATTCAGGAAAGTCCGCGGTCATAGATGCCATTAAACTCGTTTTAGGCACCCACAGCTTCGAGTGGACCAGGGTAAGAGACAAAGACTTCTATAACAAGACAACCAGGCTTCGGATCGAACTGCTTTTTGAGTTATCAACGGCGGAGAAGGCTAAAAACTTCACACAGTGGTCGCACTGGGTTGGTGAGAAGAATGCGGCGCAAAATTACCTCCGACTTAACTATGACGTCCGAAGAAATGCAGAGCGAGTCTTCCCCGCAGATGTTAAAGCTGGTTCTGACGATGAAGGCTCGCAGATGAGCGCCGAAGCGCGCGATTATTTGAAGGTAACCTATTTAAAGCCCCTTCGGGATGCGATGGCCGAGCTGGTACCAAGAAGAAACTCGAGACTTGCTCAAATCTTTCAAGAGCACGAAGCATTCCGGGGTAAAGAAAAGGATCACTACCTTATGGACCTTTTCCGAGTGTTTAATACTTCGATTGAGAGATACTTTGAAGCGCAGGACGCCAGCGGAGCTCCTCTGACCAATGACCTCAAAGGAAAGGAATTGAAAGAAGAAATCGATAAGTATATTCAGGCATTTTCTGGAATTAGCCGAAGTAGCGATATCAGCGTCACAGAAGGCAGCTTAAAGAGCATTCTGGAAAAGCTGGAGCTAGCTGTAGCGGGTGAAATTAACCCGGGACTCGGTACATTGAACCGTCTGTTTATGGCGTCGGAGTTGGTACACTTAAACAAGAAGGATTGGACCGGCCTCCGTTTGGCCCTCATTGAAGAGTTAGAGGCTCACCTCCACCCGCCGGCGCAGATGCAAATCATTGAGAGTCTCCAGCGCGAACTGGGACTGCAGATCATTCTTACGACGCACAGTCCAAACCTGGCGTCGAAGGTAAAGCTGGACAATTTGATTATCTGCCAGGACTCTCTCGCTTTTCCGATGGGCAAAGATTCAAAGGGGATGGAATTCACCACCCTTGACGCTTCGGATCATAGATTTCTGGAATTGTTTCTTGATGTCACCAAATCGAATCTGTTCTTCGCGCGCGGTGTGATCATGGTCGAAGGCTGGGCGGAAGAGATTCTATTACCGCCTTTGGCAAAGAAGATGAAAAAGGCTGGTTTGATTGCTAGAGATCTCACTGAGGCCGGAGTCTCAGTCGTCAACGTCGGCGGCACATCATTCTTGCGCTACTCGAAGATCTTCGTGCGCAAAGAACCCCCGATGATGGGCACTCCAGTGGCGATTGTGACAGACGTCGATGTAAGAGCCTACAGCAAAACCGCCCGCCTCGATGCTGACGGCAAGGCCGTCAAAGATGAAACCGGAAATCCAATCTATGACTACTTAGAACGAGAGTCGGACATGGTTGCTCAGGAGACTGTCAAAGAAATAGCGAAGAAGGAAACCACTTACAATTCCCAGCGCGTGAAAGTATTCGTGGCACCCCGATGGACTCTCGAGTATTGCTTATTCAAATCTAGTTGTCTCTCAAGCGCATTCAGGAAAGTGTTGCAGTTGGTGCATCCTCAGGTTGATGCGAACGATCTCGAGCGCGAGTTGGCGAAAAAGCTTATTAACAAACTTGACAAAGTTGACATCGCGTACCAACTGGCTCGCTTTATCGAAGACGATTTGAAAAAGAACACTCCAGAGATCGTCATTGATGAAAACGACAAGTCAATAGGATATCTGCTGGAGGCAATCAAGCATGCCTGCGGCAATTAATATTCTCGACGAGGACATTGCTGATGCTGAGAAGTTGCTCTTGCCCGCAGGGAAGACTTTCGACGCTGAACGTCGGACTTTTATTCGCTGTTTAGAAACTTCGGATTTGCAAGCCGTTCCTGGTAGTGGAAAGACCACTGCATTAATGGCGAAGCTCCAGATTCTGGATCGTTATCTCCCGTTCGCTGACGGATCCGGGCTACTTGTGATATCACACACTAACGCCGCGATTGACGAGATAAATGGCAAGCTTCGTCCTTACTGTCAACACTTATTCTCTTATCCTAACTTCGTTGGAACCATTCAGACCTTTGTTGATCAGTTCCTAGCCATTCCGTACTTCGTGAATCGCTTTGGAGCGAGGCCTATTAGCATAGAGCAGAGTAGTTATGATGATGCGGCAAGCCGCTTTATGGCGGCCCCTCCGAAAGGCTTTACGCAGCAGCAGCACAAAATGGCAAGGCATTTCCTGATCGCAAGTAATTGCGCTGCCACCTTTCGGTTTTTGTTGATCAATGGCGAACTGAAGCTTGTTACTCAGGTCGGCGGACCAGAACTTAAGATCATTAAACCAAGAGGAAACACACTTCCGAAAAACTACAAAGACTGGACAGAATCTGAAAAACAAGCTGTGGCTAAATGGCTTAAGGCCTTCAAGACTAGGATCCTCAGCGACGGAATTCTTTGTTACGACGACGCCTACTTCCTTGCGAGTTGCTATCTGCATCGAATACCTCAGATCAAGAGCCTGCTCCAGAGTCGATTTCGATACGTGTTTGTGGACGAGATGCAGGATATGGGCAAACATCAATATGATCTGCTTGAGCAATTATTCTTTGACGGTGGTAAATCTTGTTCAGCCTATCAAAGGATTGGTGATCGAAACCAAGCGATACATAGTGATACCGAAGTGGAAAACGTGTGGAAGGACCGAAGCCTGGTCTTGACGTTAGCGAAGAGTCACCGATTGTCCGCGTCGACTGCAAAGGTTGTAGGATATTTCGCTCTCAACAAACCAAATGGATTTGAGATCCACGGCCTTGGCTCGCCAGACATCAAACCTCACATGTTGATCTACGAAAACGACTCCCGAACATCGGTAGTTAAGCGGTTTTCATCAATACTAGCGCAGCTGATTCGCAAAGACAGGATCCGAATTGGACCCGACACACTTTTCAAGGCCATTGCCTGGAACTGCGAGTGGCCTGACGCGGAGGAGACCCATGCGCCGACGAAGCTTCGGTTAGTGGATTTTTGTCCAACCTTTACGCGCCTTCTTCAGGAGTCACCTATCAACCACAATTGCCCGCAGAGTTATTTGCGAAATTTTGATAGTAAGGCCCCCACACTCGGAACGATTGAGAAGAGCATCGTAAACCTCATTCTTAAGATCTTGCGCCTCGAAGATGTGAGGAATCAGGAAAATGCTAAGCACTTCACAGGTCCTTCCTTGCTGAAGCACCTCAGAGAAAACCATGACCAACACTACAATGAATTGAAGTTAAAGCTCTATAACTGGAGCGTCGCCGCGTTAAAGGGCCGCACCCCACAAATCCTCGATGAACTTAAGCAGGAGCTTCCGGAAATATTGAGCGTTTTCGGAAAGGAATTATGCAACTCTATGCCTTTTCTGGCTGAGACACCCCGAGCCTCGATGACTGACGACCCAGAGGTGACTAACACCTTAAATTTCGATGGGTTCGATATCGAACTTGGATCTGTGCACTCTGTAAAGGGGCGCACACATACTGCAACGCTATATCTGGAGAGCTATTTCCAAAAGGATGGGAACGGAGCTAAGGCCAAATCCTACGAATCTCAGCGTCTGGCAGATCAGTTTCTAATGAATGCCCTTACGGGAAAAGAGGGATTGCGTGTAAAGCAGTCCGCAAAGATGGTTTATGTAGGATTTTCTCGCCCCACTCATCTGCTGGCTTTTGCCGTTCATCGAGACAGATTCACCCAATACCTTCGCGATCTGGATCCGTCGACATGGCAAATTGTTGAAGTCAACCCGGAACATCCTTACGCCACTTAGAACGTCTCAAAGTTGACTGAGTCCATATTTTAAGGAAAGTGTCCATAATTCGCTACGACACCTCGATCGAACTTCCGCCAACAGCTTTCCGGACAGAAATGCGGCCTGGCATTCGTTCAGCCAACTCTGGAATATGCGAAACGATGCCAACTAGTCGGTCGGAGGAACCTAATGTTTCAATGCCCTGAATCACTACATCAAGTGTTTCGGGATCCAGCGAACCAAAACCCTCGTCCAGGAAAAGGGATTCGAGCGCGAAGCGACTCCGTCCATGGCTAAGCCCTGACAGACCCTCGGCCAATGCCAAAGCAAGTGCAAGTGAAGCCAAAAAGGATTCCCCTCCACTTAAAGTGGCAACTGGTCGAGGCTCATCGGCATTCCAGTGGTCCACCACAACAAATTCGTCTTTGTCGAAGTCGAACGAGTAACGTCCTGAGCTAAGTGAGTCCAAATGGACTGAGCCGTCTTGGGCCAGCCTATGGTAGGCTTCGGCTTGGATGAAGGCGATAAATTGATCTCCTCGAAGTGCAAGAGCAAGATCACGAGCGACTGCTGCTTGGCTCTTATGCACCTCCATTTGAGAACGCATCTCGGTTGCGCGTTCGATTTGACCCTCAAGAGTTTTGATCTGTTCTTCCAACCGCAGCAGTTCAGTTTGAGTTGAATGACGACGAGAATCGAGTTCCTGAGCGCGCTGCTCTAATTGGGTTGCCGGATCGCGACCGGCCCCAAGAGCGTCAATTTTCAAGTCGGGGAAATCTGACACGAGCGCTGCTCTGGCTTGGTCGACGGCTCGTGTGAGTTTGTCACAGGTTTCTTTCAGTGAGTTTTCCTTCCCAGTCAAGATCTCCCACAACTTAGAGCAGTCAGCTAACTCATCCTTAGCTTTTGATAGCGCGTCGCTCTCACCGTCACGTAGGCGGCGATTCTCCTCAAATTCTTCTTTCGCCTCGTTCTGGTGTTTTACCTCTGCCTTGACGACCGATAGCTCTGAGTGCCTGCCCAGTTCTTTTTTTAAAGCTTTGGCTTCGTTCTTTGATTCCGTCAGATGTTGTAGTGCGGCTGACAGTTCTGATTCCAATACGCTGAGTTCACGCTTGACTTGTGCTGCTTCGTCTTTGGCTGTCGCTTCGTTCTCTCGACATCTATCCAGGCGACCAGCAGTTTCATCTAGCGTCTCTTGCAGGCTCAACATATGCTCCCGCAGCTTTTCAAGTTGCCCTTCGCTTTCTGGGCTAGCATGCTTTCCGAGCAACGCTCGCACCTGCTCTGCTGCTTTGTTGATTCGGCTTTCAGTCTCCGTAATTTCTTGTCTCTTACCACTCAGCTGCGGCTCTGTTTGTAGTAGTTCCCCCTCTAGGCTGGCCGTTGCTCTAAGAAAATCATTTACCTGTTTTTCATATGCCTTCACATCCCTCTTGGCTTTCTCTGTGGACGGATGTCTCTTGGTTTTCGGTACTCGTTTAACCTCTTGCTCACATACGGGACATGGCATGCCTTCTTTGAGGACGCCCCGAAGTTCTGAGGCAGTATGCTGCTGGATCAATAATTCCAGATCACCCCTAGCCTCCTCCAATGCTGTTTCAGCACTTACTAAATCCTTTTTCTTTTGCGAAAGCTCCTCATTACGGACCTGTTGGTTCCTTATGAGTCGGTTGAGCTCCTTTTCGAGTCTCGCTTTCCTTTGCTCATCACTGATGCGATGTCGATTAATCTCGATCACATTGCCGATGGCATCTGCAGATCCGTATTTTTTCAAATCTGACTTAAGACGATTCTTCGCAGCGGCAACTTCTTTTTCTGCTGAACCTCTTTCCTTGGTCGCAGCTTCACAAGTCACCGCCGCTGTGTTACTGCGCGACTGCAGTTCAATAAGCCGTGGTGACTTTTGCTCATACGCTCCTTCCAGATCTCGTATCGTGGCATTTACGACACTCAAACGCTCTGATTTGTGAAGCTTCGCCAGCAAATCATCGCGCAAAGTTGAGTTGTAAGTGGTGGCTTTGATCTTAAGATCCAAAGCTTCGACCTTTTGCTTGCTCTCAGTAATCGCCTTTGTTGCTAGAGCCAGCCGTTTTTCAGCCGATGAGCGCTCGGGAATAAGTTTCTTGAGTGCTGCCTCATGTTTAGTCAAATCGTCGCGATTCTGACGAAGCTGGACCGCGATTGGAATTGAGCGCCGAATACTGTTGATTTGGGTCTCCAGTGGTTTGACTTGAGGCTTAAGCTCTTTCAGGTTCTTACGCAATGCAGTCAGATTCTCGCGCGTAGCATTGGCGTAATCCCGACCTAACACTTGGGCCAGCGTGTCATGCGTATTTTTGTGATCCTTTGCAATCTCGTTCGCTCGTTGCATCATGCGGCCATAAATATCAAGCTGCAAAAGTTCAGAAAGGATCTTGCGGCGATCGTCAACCTTCCCTTTAAGGAATTCATCGAATTGTCCCTGCGGCAGCACCACAGATTTCGTGAAGCTATTGAAATCCAGGCCAATAATCTCCTCAACAATCTTCTCTGCCTCGCCCACTCTATCAGCGAGCGACTTCCACTCCTCTCCATTCTTCTGGTCAAGCCTGGCATCGGTCTTGCTGCTCTTTCCGCTCCACTTGGTTTCGCGGGCAATGCGGTACTGATCTTGCCCCGATGAAAACTCGAGCAGCACCTTCAAACGGTCACCGCCCTGACTTATTAGATCTTTTATGGACTTATTACCGATGCGTGGTGTGCACCCGTATAGGGCATAGATCATAGCGTCAATGATCGAGGTCTTTCCTGCCCCCGTTGGACCAGTTATTGCAAACAGATCAAATTTCGTGAAGTCAATTGTGACCCGCTGACGAAAGCTAGTGAAGCCTTCCATCTCGAGGCTAATCGGTCGCATCAGTTAACAATGCCTCCTCGTAGAGGGTGCCAAACAACTTAGTAATTTCTTGCGGAGGCTCAGCCGCCCAACGCTGCTGATAGAACTGGCTAAATAGCTCGATCGGATTTGATCCCGCTGCTTCAAAGGGTGCCGACTCAGCGCGCGGATACTCCAATCGCACCTCTAATGTGTCTGGAGCGATTTCACGAACGGTATCGCCAATTCCGGGTAGTGGTTTATCGACCTTCAACGTAACGCGCAGCCAATCATTGCCGAATGTTTCCGCCCGCGCTTGGAGCTCAGGGAGCGTACAGTTCACTTCAGTTAATTGACGACCTGAGGTCAGTGGATAGCTCTCAATTGTGGCTGGCTTTCCAGGATGGGCATCAATAATCACCACGCGTTTCTTCTGCTCCCGCTCGCCGAAATCAAGTTGCAGAATCGAGCCGGCATAAAGCGTTGGTGAGGGTGCGCTAATCTCCTGCGGGCGATGCAGATGTCCGAGAGCAATATAGTGGGCTGTGGAAGGAAACCGTTGCGGTGAGACCGCGTAGGGCTTGGCAATGTGAATCTCTCGTTCACTCCGCGACGTCTCACAACCATCAACATACATATGCGCGAGCAACATGTTGATTGTCGTTGATGAAAACGATTCTGTGAGCACTCCGCACATTGCGCTAATTCTCTCGGAGTAGGCTTGGTATCGCTCTACCTCTGGGCCCATCAAAGTAGTGGCATCTTCTATCTTCCCGGCAGTCAGGAAAGGCAAAACCGCAATCCGTGCCTTTTCACCTTTTGAGTCGATTTCAATCATGCCGCCATCTGAAGGGCGTGCGGGGTACGGTCGAACGTGAATGTCCAGAAGCTTCAGAACATCACGGATTGCCGCAAGCCGCTTTGGATGATCATGATTTCCAGCTATGACGACACCAGTGATACCGAGTTCTCGCAGTCGCGAGAAAAAGTTAAACGCGAGGCGATCGGCCTCAGGCGGTGGCGCCTGAGAGTCAAATATGTCTCCGGTAATCAAAACCGAATCGATCTTTTCGCGTTGCGCGATGTCTAGGATCTCTGAAAGCGCAGACTCGTGTTCTTCTATGCGAGAGCGGCCCTTGAGGCTCTTTCCTAGATGCCAGTCTGAGGTGTGGAGAAATCTCATAGTGATGCGCTGAACAGGTGGCGAGGGTTGAGGTTAGAAACCTTTAAAAGGATCTTTCGAGGTCTTCTTTGAGATCTCGCTGACCCGTGTTGCCCAAGACGGAAACGGAAATTGGACCAGGAGAGATGTCGGAATCTCAGGTTGGTGAACGATCATTGACCCAGGCTTTAATATGCCGGCGCGCGCGCGACTTGCCGTGCTTAAGAAACGATATTCATCACGACTCGCTTCTGCCATATCCAACCTACCCACAACCCGAAAGGCGCAATTCCCCACCACTCGTCGCTCAACTTCACTTGCCGTTTGCTGTGCTCCCATTAGAATTACGCCAAGACTGCGGCCGCGTTCAGAGATGTCAAGTAAGACTTCTTTGATCGGACTCCAGCCATCACGCGGGGCGTACTTGTTCAACTCGTCGAGAACGACGAATACAAGTGGCTTCGCAGTGCCCATCCTTTCTTTATCTTCGAACATCCGGCGCAACATGACTCCGACGACAAAGCGTTTCGCGCGATCGTGTAAGTTGTGAATGTCGACCACAGTAACCTGTTCCCGCTTCCAATCGATGCGATGCTTATCTGCATCCGAAACACGCCCCCGAATCAAATGTCCAACTCTAAAGGCCGCCGCCCGTAGTCTGCGTTCAAAGGCAGCAATTGTTCCCGCCGCTGCCGCGCCCCAATGACTGACGCTTAAGCAGATGAAGTCGACCAAATCATCGAAAGTTTCATAGTTACCAACATTCTTTTCGCGTGCCAGTGCCGCCTCGACATTAGCGATCACTGCAGAGAGGTGACTTGTCTCGTCGTCCGCTTCCGCAAACAAAAATCTCAAGTAGCGTTCGCGGCAAAACTCCTCAATCGTCCAGCAAAATGCCGTGACCCCAGCTTGGCGTGAGCCGGTGTCTGGCAACATGACCTCCTCTTGCTTTCGAACAGGCGCGAAGATTGCGACGCTCGAGAACGGCCGAGGCGTTAAACCTAAACGCGCATAGTCACGTTCTGTCTCCGGTTTACGAGCCGAATTTGGCTGGTCCAAAAAGAGCAGATCTTCCCCCTTGACGTTGAAAATGATTGCGCGGGTATTAGTCACATCGTCTTCAAAGACGTCGCTGTTGAAAAGACTGTAGAGTAAGAAAGTTGCGTATGTTGTTTTTGTCGCAACACCCGAGATTCCCGAGATGTTGATATGTGCACCGCGTGAACCATCGAGGAATTCAAAGTTACCGTACACGAGCTCACCATCCCTTGACAGGCCAAGAGGAAATTTGCGCCTCATTGAATCAAAGAAGAGCGCCTGATCGCGATCAACGCCCGCAGCGCGAAACACAGCCAGTCCAGGAAGCGGCGGCACAAATATTTCAGGCTCAATTCGCGTTACCGACACGTGAGCTACAGTAGAGTGGCCTAATGGGAAAATGCCTTGTTCCGATAAGAAAACATCGCTATCAAACTTCGCACCTTCATGCCGTGCCCTCATCGTATCCACAATCCCATACAACGAGACGCATCCACCGCCGGGAAGCGATCTGGTCACAAACACTACATCGTCTAATTGGACCAATTGATCTGGCGCAACAGCCATCCAAAAATCCAATGGTTGAGCATCTTCAGTGCCCAGGATCTTTCCTATTTCAGTGCTCATGCAAGACTCACTTCGAATAACCTTGCTTCAATCGCTCGCCTGATCGTAAGAGAATCCCCTAACCGGTGTCGCAGTTTGTTTTCCAAGGCCCCTATGGGCAAAAGGTTTTGTGGCGCACGCGGGTCGCGGAATGCTTCACCTACGAATGAGGGGATACAGCTAGCCGACAGATCTGCCAACTCTCTCGCTCTTTCTATTCCGGCACCGCTACGCACTTCAAGTCTGAGCACTCCGGCCACGTCATGGTCCATAACTCTGGGCTGACCGACTCGCAGATACCATGAGTAGCGGTCATACTTGGGCCGGGTGATTACAAACAGCGGGGTTCGCTGTCCGGTTCCAAGGCGTCGTACCAGTTCGAATTGGAGCGCGGACAGGTATGGTTCGATGAGACGCTTAATCACACCGACGGTCGTTTGCATGACCCCAGAGAAATAGGTGAGAGGACCATCGGCGAAAACACAATCTGCCTTCGAAGCGAGTGCTTCGCCCAGAATGGCCTCTTCGGTTCGCATCAGGTTTTGTAATCCTTGGATTGGCCCCAGAGGTGTAGTATCCGCAACAGAAATCGGCTCAAAAGGCAACTGTGTGTTGCCGACAGTCAATAGTTCAGCTTCAGGACGAATCCCAGTCCCCGCAACTATTAGACGTTTGACTCGAATTTCTTCGAAGCTGGCCATCTTGCTTTCGACTCGTACCGCGCCAACTGCAGCAGAGCCATACAAACCACGGATGATCCGTCCCGAACCATCCTCAACAATAACCCTTGCTTCAACACGACGAACTCCATCTATAAAATAGAGCACTCCAGTTCGTTCTTGCTTTGGCGGTTCGATGGCTTGCCACGCGACGCCTTCCACGTCGGTATCGACCTTTCCGTGGTCCTCTTCATCGAAGCCGTCGATTTCAAACGAGCTTTCATACTCAGCGGGCCAAGGATCCAACGTTAGTCTGATTTGTGCCATTCAGTTCTGAGCTTAACCAACGTCAAAGAGGAGCAGTTTGGTGTATGTAACCTCCAAATTTCGCGATGCACTGGGCGAATCTTTCGCGCAATTCCTGGTCTGGAGCCCTGCGATCCAACAACTCCTAAAGCTCAATTTCGAATTCGGTTTTAAATACCCGGCGAAGAAGACTAGAGGTTTGAACGTGCCGGATAGCGTGCTTTAACTATAGCGTCACATCGCACCCATTTCAACGCTCATCAGCGTTTTTTACCATATACACTCAACCTCAGTGCGGTTTTGTTATCTCGCGGGAAGGTCGCGCTATCCACGTCTCAGTGAAAGGGCGTCAAGATAGAAGGGCCGGAGTTATCACGAAACTGGAGATGCGTGGGTACAGCTACGATTTTCGCTTAGCAATTCGAATCTGTCGACAATCTGTACGTTGAATAATCTCCCGACAACTCATCCGCTTTACCAAACTACGGCTGTATGAAAATCCGATCTAGTCTTTCTTTAGAAAAGCGCTATTCCGTAGGAATCATAAGGGCCGAATCAACATTTTAAAAAAATCATCGCTCCTGGAAATAATATGCGAAACCACTTTTTTATTTTATGCAAGAGGTTCACGTGCTCCAAGACAACACCAAGCTAATCGGGGAAAGTGCATCTACTGCGCTAGTTCTTAACGGGAATCACGCCAAACTACTGTAAACGCCACTGGTGTTCCACCAATGTTAGGCGCGTCTAAAACCGAGCGTAGGTGGGCGACCTGCGCGTCATCCGCGGAAGGTTGATGAACTGGTGTTGTTCGAGCAAAGCGTTTTTTGCGCTGGAAATTACCAATTGAATCAGGCAGTATGACGTTCTGACGAGAAGCTTACAACGCCCGCCTCTTCGATCCTTGCTGTGGCTCAGGCGTCATCTGCTGGACTCATGGATCAAGCCACGCATAACAAGATAGTTTCGTTCATTTGGGGAATCGCAGACGACGTTCTGCGCGATCTTTTCAAGCGCGGGAAGTACCCAGACGTTATCCTGCCAATGTGCGTCATTCGTCGTCTCGACGCAGTGCTTGAGCCTACCAAGAAGACTGTTCTCGACACCAGAGCGTTTCTCGATGCACAGGGAATCACTGAGCAAGACGTGCCGCTGTGTGATGCGGCTGGAGAAGCCTTTTACAACACTTCAAAGTTCATTCTTAAGGACCTGAAGTCGCGAGGGAATCCGCAGCAGCTTCTCTTAGACTTTGAAGACTACTTGGATGGCTTTTCAACAAACGTTCAGGACATCATAGAGAATTTCAAGTTCCGACACCAGATACCCACACTCTCAAAAGCTGATGCCCTCGGCACACTGATTGAAAAGTTTCTTGATCCTGAAATCAATCTCAGCCCTAAGCCCGTTTTGAACGATGACAGGTCTGTAAAGCATCCGGCCATGGACAACCACACCATGGGTACGATTTTTGAGGAATTAGTTCGTCGCTTCAACGCTGAGAACAATGAGGAGGCCGGTGAGCACTGGACGCCGCGCGACGCCGTCCAGCTAATGGCTAATCTCATCTTCTTGCCGGTAGCAGACAAGGTTGAGTCCGGTGCGTATCTGCTTTATGACGGCGCATTAGGTACGGGCGGAATGTTGACGGTTGCCGAGGAAACCTTGAAACGCTTGGCCGAAGATCGAGGCAAGCAGGTGACGACCCACCTCTACGGCCAGGAAATAAATCCTGAGACTTATGCGATCTGCAAAGCCGACATCATCCTTCGTGGAAAAGGCGAGAGCGCTGACCATATTGTTGGTGGAGCTGAATGGTCCACGTTGTCTCACGATGCGTTCCCGGCTGAAGAGTTTGATTTTATGCTTTCGAATCCTCCGTACGGCAAAAGCTGGAAGAAGGATCTTGAAACTTTGGGCGGCAAGGACAAGATGCGAGACCCACGGTTCCGAGTAATGCATCGTGGAGAAGAACTCTCTCTGGTTACTCGGTCCAGCGACGGTCAGATGTTGTTTCTCGCAAACATGGCGTCGAAGATGAATCACGATACCGCACGAGGTAGCCGCGTTGCTGAGGTTCATAACGGCTCGTCTCTCTTTACTGGCGACGCCGGCCAAGGAGAGAGCAATATACGGCGTTGGTTAATCGAGAATGATTGGGTCGAAGCGATTGTAGCGCTGCCGCTAAACATGTTTTACAACACCGGCATTGCCACATATGTTTGGGTTCTCTCAAATCGTAAATCCCAACAGCGTCGCGAGAAGGTGCAGTTGATAGACGCAACTCAGTGGTTCAAACCCCTGCGAAAGAATCTCGGTAGTAAGAACTGCGAGCTATCGACGCACGATATTGAGCTTATCTGTCAAACGTACCTAGGCTTCTATGAAACCGAACAATCAAAAATATTTTCCAACGCATCTTTCGGATACTGGAAAGTCATTGTCGAGCGCCCGTTACGACTTCACAGTCAACTTACGATTAAGGCCATAGACGCTTTGCGCTTCGCGTCTGGCGACGAAGATATTCGCTCGGTGCTCTACGAAGAATTCGGCGATGCTCTTGTCAAAGACTTCTCGAGTATTCAAAGAGCTTTGGAAGAGCGCTTGGCCGGGTGGGGCACAGATGAGGCAGAAGAAGATGACGAAAACGGTGCGGTTGGCAAGACGCTGTCGCAGCAGAAGAAGAAGAAACTGCTAGATGGCAAAACGTGGATCCGAGATGAGCGACTGGTTGACGTTGCAACGGCACTGCGCGAAGAGATCGGAGGGGAGGTATTCGAAGACCACAACCAGTTTCGTGAAAGCACTCAGACCGCGCTCAAAAACCTGAACATTAAGCTCTCAGCGGCCGACCTTAAGGTTATTTTTCGCGGAGTGAGTTGGCGCGTTGAGCATGCACCACCGGTAATTGCTAAAGTTCACAAATTAGGAAAGGTGGAAGTGGATGCTCTTTATGGACGTTACGAAATCGAAGCGGATGGCAAACGTTCGGTGGTTGAGTATGAGGCCGATCCCGAGCTACGAGATAGCGAGCAAATAGGACTACTTGAACCTGGTGGAATCGAAGCGTTCATCAAGCGTGAAGTATTGCCGTATGTACCCGACGCGTGGATCAGGGAAGAATCAAAGATTGGCTATGAGATTTCATTTACGCGTCATTTCTATAAACCAGAGCCTCTCCGAACTCTTGAAGAAATTCGCGCCGACATTATCGCTCTAGCGAACGAGACGGAGGGAATATTAAACGATATTGTCCGAGCCCCCTCACCATGACTGAACGAAGCGACAGACTACAGTCAATCGCCAATACCATAAAGGATTACCGCCAAGGTGAAATCAATCAACCCACACCGGGTCACGTAGATCGCTGGATACAGCAATTTGATGCAGATGTCCAGGACCCGATTCTATCCGAGTTAGATTATGTCTTAACGAAAACATACATAAATAAAGATAAGGTCCTTGGGTTCCTAGGTGGTTTACTTGAAGCGAAAAAGCTGGTTGGCGCAGACCCGTGTTCTTTTTGGCGTCGTGTTAATTTCTTGAACATTCAAGGCGCGGGAAGCAGCCAACGCGAAATGCTTCAACTGTTCGGCACCCTCTTAGCCGAGCATTGTGGCTTTTCGATCGCTGATTGCGGAGCGACAGATGGCAGTTTTCTTTACCTCGACGATGCGTCGATCACGGGCAACAGAATCTTAGGGGATCTAAGAGCGTGGATAACAAATCAGTCACCTACGGAAGCGACTGTTAACATCGTAACGTTAGCTTTCCATCGCTATGGCCAGTACTACGCCAACCGCGAGATTATCAACGCCGCAAAAAAGGCAGGAAAGGCAATCAACCTAAAGTGGTGGCGCCAGCTCGAGATTGAGGACAGGCAGTCTAGGATAGACGTTTCGGACGTTTTGCGACCGACTCAGTTGCCCGCCGATGAACGTGTAAAAGCCTATGCCGAAGCGTTGAAGTATCCACCGAAGCTGCGCAAGGGCGACAGTCGTGGCGAACATGAGTTTTTTGCTTCAGATGAGGGCCGACAAGTTTTGGAACAGGAGTTATTAAAAGCAGGGGTTTTTATTCGAGACTTGTGTCCATATCTTAACGAGTACCAGCGCCCGCTCGGAAACATGGTACTTGACAGTCTTGGTTTCGGATCGACTCTTGTGACCTTTCGTAATTGTCCGAATAACACGCCGCTGGCGTTTTGGGCCGGTGATCCTTGGTATCCGCTGTTCCCGCGAAAGATTAACTAATGAGCAACACCCAACAGGTTCGGACCTACGTCAAGGGCAGTTCGATTGTCTTTAGGATGACGTCCGGATCGTTTGGCGGGTTGTCAAATATGGCCCCTGGATTCCCGTTGTGCATCAACGGTGTTCGCATACACACCTCAGAGGCCCTATATCAGGCCTGTCGGTTCCCACACCGCCCGGATGTTCAGAAAATGATTATTGACCAACCGAGTCCGATGACGGCGAAAATGAAAAGCAAACCATATCGAGGAGAGTCACGATCGGATTGGGACCGGGTTCGAGTCAAGATTATGCGCTGGTGCTTACGCGTTAAGCTGGTCCAGAACCAGATCAAGTTCGGTGCCTTGCTTCGTTCGACAGACAACCAAGCGATTGTGGAAGAATCAAGGAAGGATAGTTTCTGGGGAGCCAAGCCTGCCGAAAATGGCATATTGGTCGGCATGAACGTCCTCGGTCGATTACTGATGGAGCTCAGAGAGGAAATCAAGAACGGTGCCCAGATTCTAAGCGTCGAGCCTTTGTCAATTGCTGATTTTCTTCTGTTAGATAAGCCAATCTCTGAAGTGCGTGGTGGTTCTTTGTCAGCTACCGACGGATCCGTACTTGACAGGACAGATGTTGACAAACAACTCCCACAACAATTGGCTCTGATTTCAGGAGACACTAATCGCGGACTGGAAGAGGAAAAGGGTTTTTCTATTAGTCCCGCGTTGCACTCTTATACTGAATGCAAGGTGTCGCACGCAGAATGGCTAGGCGCTCTTCCTTCTCACTGGCGGCAATTGCGAGCGAAGTTTCTATTTCGCGAGGTGGATGAGCGTTCCATAAGTGGGAAAGAAGAGTTGTTGTCCGTGTCCCATTTGACCGGCGTGACGCCGCGTAGCGAGAAAACGGTTACGATGTTTCTTGCGAAGTCCAATGTTGGCCACAAAGTATGCCGGCCCAACGATGTCGTGATTAATACAATGTGGGCGTGGATGGGGGCGCTGGGTGTTAGTAAGCACACTGGAATCGTTAGCCCATCTTATGGGGTTTATCGTCCCATCAATGCTGGTGAGATTTTGCCACAATATGTTGACCATTTGTTGCGCACACCTTATTACGTCGCGGAGTATCGAAGGCGTTCAACTGGCGTAAATAGTTCAAGGTTGCGTTTATATCCAGAGCATTTTCTTGGGATGCCGGTTGTCATTCCGCCGCTTAAAGAACAAGATGCCATCGTGCGATTTCTTGATAATGTTATTGTGCGAATCGCACGCGCAATTCGAGCGAAGCGAAAACTGATTGCGCTGCTTGAAGAGCAGAAACTAGCAATTATCCAGCGGGCCGTGACTCGTGGTCTTGACTCTACTGTCCCTCTGAAACCCTCCGGCATAGGGTGGCTCGGTGAGATACCAGACCATTGGGACCTGCAGCGACTCAAGTTTAACGCGCACATCAAAACCGGCGGACGCGACACAGTAGATCGCGTTGACGAGGGCATGTATCCCTTTTTCGTGCGATCGCAAACGGTCCAACGAATAAACACCTATTCCTTCGATGGTGAAGCGGTCCTCACGGCAGGAGATGGTGCTGGCGTAGCGAAAGTGTTTCATCACGTAAACGGAAAATTCGATTATCATCAGCGCGTATACAAATTCAGTGACTTTCAACGAGTCAACGGACAGTTCTTCTTCTATTATCTGAAGTCCACTTTGAGATTTGAGGCTCTGGATGCTTCTGCCAAATCAACAGTAGATTCTTTGCGGCTCCCGATGCTGCAGAATTTCCCTATTGTGATTCCGCCAACGAACGAACAACGAGACATAATACAGTGGATCAATCGAGCATCAGCGCCGCTGGACGACGCCCTTCTGGGTACTGAGCGAGAGATTAGGATGCTGCGCGAATACCGTACTCGGCTGGTGGCTGATGCGGTGACGGGCAAAATGGACGTTCGTCTCGCAGTACAAGATCTTCCGGACCCAACGGAGCAGCTTGAAGTGACGGATGATGAGGATTTCAATGAACAGACCGAATTAATGGTTGATGAATAGGGAATGAGTCGGCCAACAATACCGGTGGACATTCAGAAGATTCTTCTCGTGGAGTGCCGGCATCGGTGCGCGTGCTGCTGCGAACCTGTGGCCTTAGAGAAGGCTCACATTATTCCATGGTGCGTGACGCACGACCACAGGGCGCCAAACCTGATAGTGCTATGCGCAAATTGTCATACTCGCTCGCATTCGGAGAAGTGGCCGGAGACTGAACTACGCCAGTACAAGGAGCATCCATGCGCACTTGAGCGTGATCGTCTGCCCGTTATGTCGCCTGAACAGAAAGCAATGGTCGATCTCATTGTGGGGCTGCATCCTGATTCAATGACGGATAAGGAAAGAATCCGATTCGTGTCGATGACGGCGGCGTATGCAGGCGTAAGTTACTCGAGTCTGCGAATCGTCGCGATGGTTGAAACGAACAGCACGCGCATACGACTTGAACTACCACATAGCGGAGCCGAAGCTTTAATCGCGGGATACACAGCCAATGATCCCCGACTCTTCGCGTTCCTAGAGGAGATTGGCAGCGCCGATACCCTTTTGCGAGTTGAAGCCGCCAGTCCGGAACAGCCGCTTGCCGCACGCGTCACCGACACTAGCGAACAAGGCCTTGAGACTTTGATTTTCCGCGCGATGACTGGATTTGGATGGATTTCGGGGGACGCGCGCGATTATGACCGGGATTACGCAGTGGACCTGAATCTGCTAACGCAGTTTTTGCGAACGACTCAGGAAGAGTTAGCTGAGGCTCTGCAATTGGATGATGACAATCCGAATCGTAGGCGATTCCTGGCGCGCCTTGAAAAAGAAATTGGGACTCGCGGAGTTATTGATGTTCTAAGGAAAGGTATCAAGCACGGGAAGTACGAAAGCATTCCACTCTTCTACGCGACACCTTCGCCGGGGAATGAATCGGCCGCGAAATTATTTGCTGCCAATCGATTCAGTATCACCCGGCAGCTTCGATACAGTCGCGACGAAACGAAGCGCGCGCTTGATCTTTGCCTTTTCATCAATGGTTTACCGATAGCTACGTTCGAGCTAAAGAATAGCCTAACCAAACAAACAGTCGAGGACGCGGTTGAGCAATACAAACGCGACCGCGACCCGAAGGAACTGCTCTTCAGATTCCGGCGCTGCATCGCTCACTTTGCGGTTGACGATACGCAAATCGCAATGTGTACCAAGCTTGAAGGCAAACGTTCTTGGTTTCTGCCGTTCAACGAGGGATGGAATGATGGCGCTGGGAACCCGCCAAATCCCTATGGAATTAAGACTGATTACTTTTGGAAGCGGTACTTCACTCCGCGCGGTGTCACGACAATTATTGAAAATTACGCACAAGTCGTCGAAGAAACGGATCCGAAGACGCGAAAGAAAAAGGAGAGTCAGATATTCCCAAGATTTCACCAGCTCGATGTGGTGAGGAAACTGCTTGCTGATGTCGCATGGTACGGCGTGGGCAAAAGGTATCTAATTCAACATTCAGCCGGAAGCGGCAAGTCGAACTCTATTGCCTGGCTAGCTCATCAATTGGTGGGTGTTCGCAAAGACGGCAAGGAAGTGTTCGATTCGGTCATTGTTATTACGGATCGTCGCATTCTTGATGACCAGATTCAACGAACAATTAAGCAATTCATGCAGGTAGGAGCCATTGTCGGACATTCCAGGAACTCCGCCGCGCTCCGCAAATTCATTGAGGGTGGAAAAAAGATCATCATTAGCACGATTCAGAAGTTCCCGGAAATCCTCGACGAAATTGGCGATCAGCATCGAGGCCGGAACTTTGCAATCATTATTGATGAAGCACATTCGAGCCAAGGCGGGAAAACCGCGCTCGCGATGAGTGAAGTTTTGTCCGATTCGACGGACTCAGATCCAGAAGATGAGATTAACGATGCGCTGGAGAAGCGCATGTTGGCGCGGAAGATGCTTGCGAACGCCAGCTACTTCGCTTTCACCGCGACGCCCAAGAACAAAACGTTGGAAATGTTCGGCACGCCTATTCAATCCTCGGACGGGAACGTAAAGCACCGACCCTTCCATAGCTACACTATGAAACAGGCGATTGAGGAGCGCTTTATTCTCGATGTTCTAAAGAGCTTCACGCCGGTACAGAGTTACTACAAGCTCGTTAAGACAATCGAAGGAGATCCCGAATTCGAGACGAAGAAAGCCAACAAGAAACTGCGCAAGTATGTTGAAAGCCATGACCATGCGATTGGTCTGAAAACGGAAATTATGGTTGATCATTTTCACGACAACGTCCTTTCCCTAAGGAAGATCGGTGGTAGGGCTCGGGCGATGGTCATCTGCAATGGAATTCATCGCGCCGTTCAATACTTTACCGCTTTCAAATCGTATCTCGTTGAGCGCAAGAGTCCTTATCGTGCAATTGTCGCCTTCTCAGGAGAACACCAGTTCGGAGGGGAGAAGGTGTCTGAATTTTCTCTAAATGGCTTTCCAACTGGTGATATCGCCGCGAGAATCCAAGATGACCCATATCGGTTCCTGATCTGCGCCGACAAATTTCAAACTGGTTACGATGAGCCGCTACTACACACGATGTACGTGGACAAGCCTCTCTCGGGAATTAAAGCAGTGCAGACTCTTTCTCGATTGAATCGCGCGCATCCAGACAAGCATGATGTCTTCGTTCTCGATTTTCAGAACAATACCGAAACGATCACACAAGCGTTTACCGACTATTACCGGACAACGGTTTTGAGCGAAGAGACCGACCCGAACAAACTGCATGATCTGAAATCACGACTCGATAATGCGCAGGTGTATTCCCCAGAACAAGTTGACACGGTGGCGATGCGATTCCTTGCTGGTGAAAGCCGCGAAACATTAGACGCAGTACTTGACCTCTGTGTTGCTGTGTACAAGGAACGCCTTGATGAGGATGGCCAGGTTGACTTTAAGGGTAAAGCAAAGGCTTTCACCAGAACTTACGACTTCCTCGCATCAATTCTTCCTTACACGAATCGTGAATGGGAGAAGCTGTCGATCTTATTGAACATGCTGATTCCCAAGTTGCCTGCGCCCGAAGAAGATGATCTTTCAAAGGGAATTCTCGAAGCGATCGATATGGATAGTTATCGCCTTGAGAAGCAGGCAGCAATGAAGATTTCCCTGCCGGATGAGGACGCGGAGATTGGCCCAATTCCAGTGGAAGGTGGTGGTAAGAAGCGTGAGCCTGAACTCGATCTTTTAAGTAGCATCCTTAAGGCATTCAATGACCAATTCGCGACTCTGTTCGACGACTCGGATCGCGTTGCCCGACGAATTAGAGATGATATCGCGCCGAAAGTTGCTGCTGACACTGCATATCAAAATGCTAAGAGGAATACTCCGAATGCAGCTCGTATCGAGCACGATAAGGCTCTCGCGAAGGTAATGCTCACTCTTTTGAAGGATGACACTCAGGTTTACAAGCAGTTTGTTGAGAACGAATCGTTCAAGCGTTTCGTCACGGACATGGTTTACACGCTTACATCTGAACAGACTTGACTCGGCTGGTAATGGACCGGTTCTCATTCTCGCCAACGTCGGAGGTTGATTAGTAGCGAATCACTGCGCTGCTACTATTTACAATCTGCAATGCGTGGCCCATCTGCCTTCGCTCACATTTAGCGGTTGGCGAAGCACAGATCCTCAATTGTAGAAACATAAGAACACCACTCGATAAGGACCCAATTCGTCGGAAGCCGATTGGATTCCGGATTTTTGGAACTTTCTGCTTGGCCTCAAAAGAGAGGCAGGGTCCCTCCTTGCCTTAAGGCGTGAATCCTAACTCGGCTTATAATTTGGTTATTGCGACGAGAGCATCATTTTCAAGCGTTGCCTGCCATTCCACGATACTAAGAGTGCTTAGTTTCACATTTGCTCGAACAGCATCATCGATCCCTTTAGGTCCGTGCCAAGTGAGCACTTTCGTGGTAACTGATTGCTGGTGTGCTCGGGTGTCCTCGATTCGTTGTGCGATTAGCCTGGCGAGCTGTCGGCAAACTTGAGGGTTGGTCCTGTGGTCTGCATCAAATGCTATCAAGGTATTGTAGGGCCGCGCCACTTCAATGATTTGATCGTGAGAGCAGCTTACTCCGGACGTGGCGATGACGCGCGCCTTTGGCCTAAAGCGGACCAGCGTGTCGGCCTTTAGTGCTCCTTCTGTAATGACTACTGTTGCACCTGCAGGAAGTTTTTGCGGAGCAAAAGTGAAGTGGATCGGCGTACCTGATCCAGTGCCGCGCCTCTCTGAGGGTGAAGCAAGCCAACGGTATCTCTTTTCATCAGGAGCAAGATCATTTTGATGTAATCGGATTTGGCAGGCTTGGATCAGTCCGTTTGCATCCCTGTACGGAATCACAAGAATCGGCACGAAGTAGTTGCGGGGCTTCCAGATGTGGACCGCACCAGAAGGCTCCTGCCAGAATCCAGGTATGCCTCCGAGTTCGGCGTGAGAATGGAGTCTTGCGTAGCTGGTAAAACGGGTTCGGACGAAATTGCTTAACAAGGCGGCGAGTGTTGCGCGTTGTTCTTTTGTTGGTGGCAGGGCTCCGTACGCGAGCGCGTGTGGCTTCAGTAATCCTCGTGAGAGCAAACCGCCTGGACCTGTTACGAGTTCGTCAGTGTAGTTTGCAGCGGGAGAGATCCTTATTAATTCCTGAAAGACAGCGGAGCGAATTTCCAGCGGGGCGAGTGAGGATGATTGAATTTTGGAGAGCGGCTGGTGTGTGGTGACGAATGGAATTTCTGTGTGGACATGTATGTTCCCGCCATTGCGAGAAGGTCCCTTTGAACCGGTGCTGACGCGCATACAGATGGATGTGCGTTGATCGGTTGAGTAGCCGCAGTAAGTTGGTTTGCCGCAGATTCGGCAAGGTCGTTCCTTTCTGACGCGTCGGAAGCCGCCCGAAACGAGTGGAGTGTTAGTTCTTGTGGCTCTATCAGGTTTCAAACGATGAGTATTCAAAATTCAGATATGGGTTTAGTGAACGCATTTTGGTAGCAGCTTTATTTGCACTTGGAATATCCACAGTCGCGACAGAAGTCGCAGCCCGATGCGTGTTCAAGTGGACCGTTGCATTCAGGACAGCTAAGAGTTCGGGACCTGTTTGCGGTGGTTGGTAGTTCGTGGGCATTGGCTCGAGCTGAGTCGCGTTCGCCGGCAAGGCGGCGCTCCATAATTAGCAAGCACTCTGCGATGGCTTGCTCAGGGGAAGTGAGTAGCCTTTCGTTGAACCAGACGGAATGCGTTCCTGGCGTGGTTTCAAGCATGTGTGCAACTTCTTTGACGTGGTACGGCCCGCGCAGCATTTGCGATGCGAGTTTGCCGACACTCGGAGAGATTGGACCAGTAACGAAGACTTCCAAGATTTGACGGCTATTATGATTGACAGTGACATAAAGTTTCTGGCCCTCAAAAACGATTTGCCAGGTAGAGCCTGATAGTTCTTTGGGACGATCCAGACGATCGGGGGGCGTTTCAAAAATGGGCGCAGTAATCTCAGATGGGAGCGATGGTTGATGTGACAGAGGGGAGGAGAGTTTAAGCTGATCACTTGTTAGGGTAGTCAGTACCTGTCCCTCGCGCGAGCCGTCTCGGTAATAGCTGATGGCCTTGCAACCGAGTTTACGTGCCAGCATGTAGAGAACATTAACGGACTCAACCGTGTCGTCTGTGCTGGCGTTGCAGGTCTTTGACACCGAGTTGTCGACATTTCGTTGTGTGGTGGCTAACACCTTAACGTGCTGTTCTGCCGTGATGTCTTGTGCGGAAATGAAATGCGGCGGAAGATCGTTGAGGTGTGCGATAACGTATGCGGCGGCAAGTTCAATCGAAGTTTCGTCAGTGTAGTCCACTTCGAGACCAAGAGCAGCAGCAGCGAGGGAGTGAACATACGTCCTGGTGCTAATGGTGTCATTGCGCACATAGGCCCAGGAGAAGTTTGGCTCAATTCCGCTTGAAGTTTCGGCAACGAGCGAGATTGTGCCGGTTGGAGCGCAAGTGGTGGTTTCGTAATTGCGGGGGGTTAATCGAGTCAGTGGCGGGATTTTGATTTGGTTGTAAATGAAATCGTGGTAAGCCTCACGGTTTGCTTCGAACTCTGGAAACGTGCCCTTTTCCTCACCAAGCTGAAGGCTTCGATTCCATGCCTCATAACGGATAAAGCTCATTACTTCATTCATTAATTCGCATGATTCAGGAGAGCCATAAGTAATGCTCAACTTGAGGCAGAGATCTGCAAAGCCCATTATGCCGAGACCAATTGGACGGGTTCGTTTGACCGTATCTTCGATTTCGGGAAGAGGCCACGTGCATGTGTCAATGACGTTATCGAGGAAGTGAATGCTGGTGTGAACCACATAACGAAGGTGATCCCAATTGATATTGCGTGGACCACGATGTTCTGAGTTATGGAATTTGCTGACGTCGATAGAGCCGAGATTGCAGGAGTTGTTTTCGTGAAGGAATTGTTCACCGCATGGATTACAGGAATTGATCGGTCCCATTGAGGCCATCAGGTGGTTATGACGATTCACTTCATCGATGAACGCGATGCCAGGCTCGGCATATTTGTGTGCACTGGCAACGATGCGGTTCCAGATGTCGGGAGCGAAGATCATTCCCGGCCGTGATGGTTTTTCGATTGTGTAGCCCGAAAGATCGGCCGCTAAAAAGGCTTGGTGATCACAGAATGTCACGGTCGATCCATCTGGCCGACGATAAACCACGTAGTCATTATCGCTTACGGGATCAAAAATCCATTCATTCCATGGCTGACCGTTGAATTGCAATTGAAACCACTCATTGTTGTCGACAGCTCTCAAAAACTTGTCAGTAACATTTACTGAGATATTGAAGTTGGTGAGCGAGTGCTGATCGTTCTTTGCGTGAATGAAACGTAGTACGTCGGGATGGGTGACGGGCATCATTCCCATGTTTGCGCCTCGTCGCACGCCCCCCTGCTTCACGACATCGGTCACTTGATTGACGATGTTCATGAACGAAACTGGACCAGAGGCAACGCCCATTGCCGAGCTGACACTCGCTCCATGTGGTCGCAGGAACTCGTAAGTCATGCCAGTGCCACCACCAGTTTGGTGAATCAAGGCAGTAGTGCGGGCGTGGTCCATTATTCCGGCGAGGGAGTCCGGCACGCCGAGTACGAAACAGGCGGCGAGCTGACCATCTTGGCGACCAGCATTCACAAGACAGGGGGTGTTAGGGATGAACTCGCGGTTGAGCATGATGTCAGTCGCGGCGCGGTGGAATTGTTCACGCTTCGTGGGGTGCATTTCAGCGTTAGAAACATGATCGACAACTCGTTTGACAATATCGGTCCATTCCTCTACGGGTCTGCCCTGGGGATCTTTAGCTGCGTAGCGTTTACTGATGACTTTGCGAGCGTTGACGCTGAGAGGCCGATAGGCTCGACGATTAACAGGAGGATGTTGGGTTGCGATGGTCATGAACAATTTAATTGGCTTCCTGTTCCGATGGAGGCCGATAGCTTGCCGCTTTGTTTCTGTCGACATCATGATCGATGATGCTGATCGAACCGTTGCATCGCGGGTAATCCTCACAGCCAAAAAATTGATGGTGATTGTCGCGACGTTCGCGCACTATGAGTGGCTTCTTGCAACTTGGGCAACGGGGACGCTGATTAGCCAAGACGAGCGCCTCTCCCGAAGACCATCGTAGTCGTCTCCTCCACTTGCCACTCATTCGCAGTTGTGTCGACCATTTCTTGATTAGCTCGCCGCCATCGGTAGTGAGATCTGGATTCTTGCTATCGTCGAAAATCGATATCTTGATGCTGTCATGCTCGTGGTCTACGTTTGGATAGATGTGAGCGCTGAGTCTTGTTTTGGTGGGGCGGTAGATCCAGAAGTGGCCGTGACGATCATCGTATTGCCTGCGATAGTTGGGTGGAAGGTTGTATTCGATTGCGCGGAACACTGGAGGCAAGGAAGAGCACAATGGGATTGGGGCTGTGTTTAGGGTTGGTTCCGGTGCTGCCATTTCTTTAGGCCAGTGTTTCAGTAACGCTGGCGCATTCCTTCCTCGATGCGGCGGTCCATATCTCTTGCAATGCCCGTAATAATGGTTGACAGCTCGCGTAAGCGGGCAGCTTCCAGATTTCCCTCTTGTATTTGACCGGCGGCAGTTATAGTGCCGTCGAACTGCGTTTGGTTTGCTTTAAGTTCAAGCGCATAGGCTTGGTCTACACCTCGTTTTGCAATGGCTGCTCCGCGGTTGGCACCTCCAGCGGCGGTACCTGCGCCTGCGTCGATCGCGGCGATGTTGCCTTCTAATTGAGCTTCAGTCGCGGTTTGCATATCGCTGCGATAGATCTGCTGACTTTCCTGGACTTTGTTGGCAGCTACAGTTTCGTTTTGAATAGTGCTGTTTGAGAATTCATTATTGGCTCGGTTTAGGTTGCGGGTCCTGTTGCCAACGGCCACGTTGGAAAACAATGGATTAATGACGCCTGTTCCTGCATAGGGAATGGCTGTGGTTGCGCTACCCCAAATCTCCTGTTTGCGAGCGCGCGCTTCGCTTGCGATGCGAACGGATTCTGCGCCTTGTGAGATGGTGGTCTGTGCGTTGGCCTGATTGGCTCGAGCCCAGGTTTGCCGAACGCTGTCGCCGACCTGCGCATTGGTGGCCGCGACCGTGAAGTTGGCGCTTGACTGGGCCATGCCTCGGGCGGTTTGCGCTCCACCGGCGATGGCAGCAAGGGTCGCCTGTCGATTGCCTTCGATGTTGGCGTGTCCTGAGATTTGGCGTGAATTCGCGCCGAGGTTAGAGGCATCAAGTGCTGCTTTGGCGCGGGTTGTTTCAGCCTGGTATCCGTGCTGCGTTTGAGTGTTCTCAGCTTGCCGTTGCAACGAGGCGCCAGCTTTCAAGCCAGTGTACTCGATTGCGGAACCAACTATTGCTGCCATCCATCCGGAGGCGGTACTG
The DNA here is from genome assembly GCA_020199835.1 of Acidobacteriota bacterium. Taxonomy (GTDB): domain Bacteria; phylum Acidobacteriota; class Blastocatellia; order Pyrinomonadales; family Pyrinomonadaceae; genus PSRF01. The sequence goes on from JAIVJV010000002.1 coordinate 286,896, forward strand.
GAAACGGCTTCAAAAATTTGACCTGTTGCGATCCGATATGAGAGGTATGGTGACAACCAAAGGATCAACCCATTGATCAACATGATTACCAGCGTGAGGATAATAATCAGCGTTGGGTCGTAGCTATTGTTTTTGATTATTTGTGCGGTGCGGTCATCAATCGCGTAAGGTGCAGTACCATCGTAAAGTGATAAGCCGAAGGTGCCGACTGTGTAAGCGATGAAAATAAGGGTGTCGCGCACGACCGGGAAAATTAGAGTAAAGACTATTGTGCCCCACAGGAACGGATAAGCGATTCGTTCGGAGAGTTTTTTATCTACAGCTATCGCGACTATGAAGGGAGCAGCTAGTCGCAAGCCAATCATTACAAATCCGCTCAAGATAAGAAGAAAGATTTCGCCGGCTTGAAGTATGCCGCGTGCTGCGTTGAGGCCAAAAAACAACTTTGGCATAGACCAGGACGTGAGATCCGTGGCGCTTTCGATCGCTTTTAATCCGTTTATCTGTCCGTCGCCGGATTCCTGGTCAGTAAGAACGCCAACCCATCCGTACTCTCCCGGTTCGAGGTAGGCTGGTTGAATGAAAACATTTTGTTGGTCCTTAATGATGAAGTGTCCTTGTACGAAAGCATAATACTGATCATTGAACGCGGTGCGCTTCTCTTCAATCATCGGTTCGATCGGAATTGTGAGAGTTCGTCCTGCCTTGTAAAGATACGAGATGATGAAAGGCGCGACAGCAAACAGCGACATGCAGATGATTGCGCGTCCGAACCAGTAGTAAAGCTCGGTCGATGCGCCGTCGTTTTCACGGATAACTCTGATAAATGAGAAGAGCAGGATGATGCTCGCCAGTATCATCGCAATAAAGCTGAATTTTTCGAGCAGTGGGCGTTCGATCTGGCGGCGGACGTAAGGTATGAGTTCACGCACGAGATCCATAAGCTTTTGGATTTGCGCACTTGGTTGTCCTGCTTCGGACGGTGGTGTGATGGGGGGCGGCGTGGTTTGGGCACCCGTTGATGGTGTGAGAATGACGAATAAACCAAAGACGAGAACGGCAATTAGGGCAGCGTGAGGACGGCATCGAGGCGCATGGAACGCGAGAGAGAGACCGAGGCGACGATGCGCGGTCGAGATGTCGAGATGATGTTCCACAGTGTCTCCTGTCTTGCGCTTTTAGTTGTTTCCATCCGCGGGGTCGTCGTCGATTCCTTCGTCTGGCTCAAATGTCTTGTCGATCTGATCAAGGATTTCTCTGCGTACGGGAATAGTAGATTCCCAGGCTTTGTTGGTTTGGTGGACCTGTTGACCATACTGGCCACGAGTCTGAAGCTCGATTCCGTATTGTTTGGTTTTGGCGGCGAGCTTTTCCGTTAAGTCGGTGATTTGAGCCTTGATCTGTTCGATCTGTATTTTCGTGTTTGAGATTTGGGTTTGGATCAGAGCGAGCGAGTGCCGTTCGTTGTCAGGCTTCGCTATCTCGGTGGTAAGCATTTCCTCATATTGCTTTAGAACGGCTTGCGCCTCGGCGAGCCGACCGTATGCGTTCTGAAGTTCATAGCGCATCCGTTCGAATTCATTATCCATGTTGGCAAGGCGTTCCAGGTTTGCGAGGGTGTCCTGGGATGCGCGTCCAATTGAGTTTCGTAGGTATTCCTCAAGGTCTTGAAGGTCCTGTTGTGGATTGAAGATTCCGGCCTTCAATCGAGAATCGAGTTGCTGGATGGCACGAATCCGGCATTGGACCATATTCTCAATTTGCCGTTTTAACTGATAGATATGCCGGACGGTCTGTCCAATACTTGCGACCGAAGCCACAAGGTCTTTATTACGCGCCAATTGTTTGTCGACCACAGTGAGAATACCGCCGAGGCTGGTGACTTGCTGTACGGCCTTGTCGTACATGGCGGTGTAATGCTGGATCGTACTCATCCAACGATCGACCTCACGAGCCATTTCCTCGATCTGCGCGGCATAACTTGTGGGATCAAAGACGGTCCATTGGGCCTGCGCTGGTTGGGCCGGCAGAAGAAAGATGCCGAGAAGTAAACCGAGGAGTAGTTGCTTAATCAAAGATGGTTTTTGCATGTGTAATTTCCTTCGTCAAAATGAGTCAATTACGCTGCTCTAAGCTGGAGCAGCTCTGATTCGTCGATTTCAGTTAAACCCTGAGCCGTTAGTCCTCTCGGGTATCGCTCGGCGAGCCACGCAACAACAACGGCCAGGGGCCAATTGGGTCTAATGTCTTGGACGCGAGCACGCGCATTGCGTTCGTCCGGGTTTGTAGTGAAGGTCCAAAGTTCGGTTGGAGAGAGGTCGATTTGGAGCATTTCTACAATCTTGTCCTGGCCCGATCCAAACACGCCGAGAAATTGTGCGTGTTCGCCAGGCACATTCTTGATTCCTTCAATGCAGGCATGGGCTGCGGGAGATAGTCCGGTTTCTTCAATGAGTCTTTTATAGTCGCCCACCTGTTTGCCGATTAGCTTGACGCCTGCGGTCTTAGCAATAGCAACGCCGATTGGATTTGGAACGTCGCGGCTACCCGTGAAGTCTTCGTAGGCGTGAGACGCGAGGAGGGTAACAGCGTTTTCCTTGCCACCAGTCCTTGCTGCGTGTTCGATTACGTTGAGAATGAGCGGATAGTGTTTGACTACTTCCCACATTTCATCAAAAGCCAGCAGGACAGGCGAACGTGTACCATCGGGATTTAAGCGACCGATTGATCTCATTACGTGGGCGGCGATTCGAAAAGCCATCGACTGGCGTACGCGATCTGGCAAGCGTTGAAGAGAATCAATTTCGTAAACGTCAAGTTGAGACTCTGCTAAGAAATCGCGGTGGGTGGGTGCATCAATCCAAGGATCGTCTCGGAAGGTCTCTAAAGAGATGCGCAGCAACTCGCAGCGTTCCTGTACGACTTTCTCTTTGAAGGGAGCGACCTTGAGTAGATCGAGGAGATGTGAAAGTCGCGGTTCATGTTTGGGGCGGCCTGGGCGATTGCGAGGGACTTGGTTTTTGTAGACCTCCTCAACCAGCAACATCAATATATCTTCAGCAATAGTGTCGTTAGCGCGGGCCAAATGCATTAGATCGGCAACGACAAATGTCCTTTGCAATTCATCGGGCATTTCACCATTCTCGAGGCCCGGATAGTCCCAGGTGTTTATCGTTTTCGTTCCCTGATCGAATCGGAGGTATCGTCCGCGAAGGACTTCGACCAATGGAGCGAGCGATTTTCCGTAATCAACAGCACGAACGCGCACGTGGGCTTTGCTGGCTAGCACGTCATTGATGATGCGGCACATGAAAACTGATTTGCCGGCGCGCGGTTGCGCAATGAGCAGTACAAGCGGACTGGTGACAAGATTGCGATCGTAGAGATTGAAGCCGGTCAAGTGACCAGTGGGAGTTGAGCAGATGGTATGTGGCTGTTGACTGCCCGGCCATGCCGATTCGGTTGGGGTCAGTGGGGCTAGAGAGTCGGTAGTTTCCAGAATCTCACGTCCGGTCGGCTGACTGCGAAGCTCACCGACGAGACTTCGGTGGTAGATCGCTCGCAATGCTACGGGTTCTTCGCGGTTAGCTTCGGCGCCAGGAATGCGACGAATGGCAGTCACGAGCTGCTCACAGTAGCGATCGAGATTCCGGAGAGAAGCTCGGAGTTCGTCTTTGCTGGTAGCGGCTTCGCTATAGATAACGGCATAGAAACGGGCCTTGACGAGAGCCTCGGTGTCGCCCGTGATCTCTTCGCGCACTGTTGCGAGCTGGCCCATAGCTTTGCGGCCTTCAAAAGTTCCGTGACGACTCGTGCCTTTATTGGCGCGGCTAACCTGACGAATTCTCTTGTCGAGACGTTTTCGCACCTTATCCTGGTCGAGGTAGACATACTCCGTGATCACGTTATGCCTGAAATTCAACTCAGGATTGGTGGTAAGCACGCGCATACAATCCGCAAAAATATGCGGCTGCGGCGGTACGAACATTGAAACCACGGCTGCGGGGTAGTTGCCGTGCATGATGAAGTGACCATCGCCGGCAATCGTTTCCCCACAGAGGTAATCGCGAATGTCGCGGCCTGGAAAATCCGGGAGGATAGGGGCGGTTTTTGAGTTCTGGCGATGGCCCAGGTAGATGGCTTCCCACAATTCCTGCCGGGTAAATTGGTTGAGCCGAAGCGGACTCTGATGCTCTATGAGTCGGAATGTCTTTTCAGCTTCATCAATCGCTTGTTGCTCGTCAGCAATCATGCGGCGAGTGATTTGATCGTTACTGGCCTCTCGTAAGGTCTGGAAGAGAGCGGAAGCGAATCCAAGTCGCCCTCGGAGCGCGAGTTCACGTTTGAGGGTGGGAAAGAAACGAGCTAGACCTTTTTGGCTTTCATCGCGGTGATGCTTGACTGGCACGCGTACCCATGCCGAAAGTGTGTGCTCTTTGAAAGCTCCGCCAATGGCAGCGTCCTCGTAAAAAGACACTCCCATGGTATGTAAGAGCCCAGCAAGGGGCGCGGTTTGCTCCTGGTCTTGCGATCTCAGATGGCGTTGAATAGCACGACCGGCGTCGGGATTAACGGTGAGACGAAACTGGATGATTGTCTCTGACGGTTTGCGAGCTGCGAGCAGACGAGCCAGTTCGTCGATGCGACGCTCGATAAGGTGTTCTTCGGTGAAGATTGTATGGTCCAGCCTGACGTGATAACCCTTGGTGAAACTGCCATCAGTATGACGGATTAGATTTCCGACTAGATCCATAATTGAGGAATCTCTGCGGCGCCCAGCGGGACGCTCGAGTAATGTAAGTCGCCTGTCATCCTCTTTATTGCTGGCTGACGACGGAATAGATTTAAGATCACGTTTGACTCTGCGACTCAGAGGTACGAGTCGGACCGCGACGGTGATACCAATAGCTGAGACAGCGATGGCAACTGCAATGATGACGATGGTTACGGGGTCCACGATTCTTTTTCTCTCTCGTTAGTTTGTTTGCTCGCTCAGTAACCACGGGCGGTTTTTCTTGTCGATGGGCAGCGCGTGTCGTTGGCGCGAAGCTCTGATCATTGCCGCCAGTTGGTGCTGCAACCAGTAAGGCCTACGGCCAATGCGGACGAAGTTAAAGAAGGCTACGGCTGCGACAAGAGATATGGGACATATCCAGATCTCCAGTGGAAACCGCATGAAGCGCAGGTTGAACATGAAAGGAATGCTGTAACCAAGAAGGGCTGTGAAGATTACAAATTTCCAGTCAGTGTCTCTCACGCCAAAGCGAACGACCGGAAGATAGATTTGTGAACGTATGGGTCTAGCTCTCATGGTGACTGTTATCTAGTTATCTGGACGGCTGCGCTTCATACAGTTGGTTATTGGGATAGATCGGTATCGAGATTTACGGCATTACCTTGCGAAAAGGAGTAGGCCAGGCTCGCTACTGCGCCAAAGGCAAAACAGAAGACGCCGCCGAGGGCCTGCTTGGTCCAATTCTTCTCGGTCATGTAATTGACTGCGGCCCACATGAGACCACCGATGCCCAGAAGGAAGAGGAGGTTTCTGCCCCACTTGATCACTTCCCTGACCCCGTTGCCGATAGTCTGATCGTTTCCGCCGAAAATGCTCCCGCCTGAAGGTCCTTGGGCCAGAACGGTGACGGCGCTAAGTGAAATCACAAGCAACGGCGTAAGCGCATTGAGGATCACACCGGCCTGAATCAATCGTCTGCTACAGCGAGCTGCGCGGGAATTGGTTAGAAGGTTCGGATCGATCTGGACTGAGTTGGCCCGATCCCGTAGCGAGTTATATAAGACAGTGATGCCTGTCTGAGTGTTTCTGGTTCTAGTCATTGTGTCCTTGCCTTTCGATTTGGCGATGGCTCACAATGACGTTGCTTGGAAGTCGGCGTGAGCAATCGCGTTGATTTTCAATTTGGCTCTGTCGGTTGTTGTCGCAACCGGCGGGGCCTTTCTTTTTACTGAGCAACTGAAGTGACGGATTTTCCGTCAGTCCTTCGGTGCTTGTCGGAGCGGTGGTCCTACAAAGTCTGTGCCAGATGGGGTTTTTGAAGTTTGTGCCTAGCGGCATCTGGCTTGCAGAGGTACTTGTGGAGCCAAGGTTTCGATGAAAATAAAAAGAACTCTTCCACTTAACTTAACAGTGTTTGCGCTGGCCGCAGTGTTGTTGCGCGCAGAGGCTAAGGCCGAGATCAAGGTCGAATTGGACCATAAGGCGAGAGGTAAAGATGCTCGTGATCGCAATGCAAAGGGTCATGCAAGTGTTCGCAACCGCGGACACTCGGGATCGCATCGGCGGACACTACGGTCGAGATTGAGGGAAAGGGCGCGTTTGTTTGAACCTTACATTGCAGCCGCAGCTCGGAAGCATGGTGTGGATCCGAGAGTGCTTTGGACCATCGGGTATTTAGAGTCTCGATTCCGCCCTGAAGCGGTGTCGCCGGCGTCCGCACGTGGGCTAATGCAATTCATGCCAGCAACGGCTCGCCGATTTAAGCTGACTAATCCACATGACAGTATCGCTTCGATTGATGCTGCGGCTCGTTATGTGAAGGAGTTAACGGATCAGTTCGGGCCGCGATTGGACCTTGTTTTAGCTGGCTACAACGCGGGTGAAAGTGCAGTCGAGTGTTATCGCAGTGGCCGCACGTTGCGGACCTCGAGTGGTAAGGTCATCAATCGTCGCGGCATCAAAACGAACGGTGTACCTCCATACAAAGAAACGGTGGCTTATGTGAAGCGCGGGCAATTAGTGTTCGCACGGCTTGGTGCAGCAGGTGTATTCACCCCTGAGCTAATCGCGTCCGTTCGTCAATTAGAACCGATGGAAATAAAGATTGCAGTTAACGATCAGGCGATGATTGATCGTGAGTTGCACTGGATGGGCGTGGTAGGTCCTACAGTGCTTTTCTCAGGAATTACGCAGAGCGGCATTGGGGAACAGGCAAATATGACTGAGCGAGTAAATGGAGCTGTAACCACGAGGGTTGAAGTTGAGACCGTTTTTTTTGACGTGCATTCTGGAACACGTTATTTGGTGAGTGAAGGTGAAATTGTTAAGCCTCTGCCGACTTTGAAAGGGGACGATGAAGTTTTAACGGAAAGGAATCAAAGGCATGTTACGAAGTCTTTCTATGTCGGTATGGGAGGAAATTAGATCTTTGTCGCACTGCCTGAGATGGTGGGTTTCGACAAGACTAGGCCGAAGTCGTGGGAGAACGATTCGGGAAAGCAGATTAATTAACGGCAAAGAACTGACTTTTTCCGCTTCCTTTGAACGGCGCCATTTCGGCGGGCGTAGGTTTGCCAAGCTGCGACGGAATTGATTGGGTCTTAAAAACCGAAAGGCCGGTTTGGACCGGCCTCTCAAGGTTGACGGAAGCTTTCGCCTCAGAGTTACTGTCCTCACCCCAGCAACCACATTCGTCGATTGAGGTCATTCTAATCGGAATCTACTAATAGTCAAATTAGAAAGTTCTCAATTTGTTCTTAGGTTAGTATCAAACTTAGCTTTCACATTGGGCTGATCCGCTGCGTAGAGAAAAAATATCAGTTGTGAAGTGACAGTTAGTCCTCATGCAATCGTGACGTCCTGAATCGTCAATAATCAAGGCTGCTTTAGAAAGTTTCATGGACCAGTGTTCGCGGTTGCGGACACCAAATTCGTCGAAGTGTGTTCAATTGAAGAATTGGAGGCTGATGAATGTCGCAAAATAAGGATTTTGTAAGCGATTGATTGTGGCACGAGGTTTGTCATGTGTTGAAGTGGTCCAAGTTCGTAGGAAGCTTTGGGAAACCAGTTTGTGCCGGAGGCTAAATGAAGGATCGTCAGGCTAATCGAGAGACGAAAATAACGGAGGGAGAAATGCCGAGTGAGCTGAGCGCTTTATTGTCAGAGCTGGAAGCAGATCACGGTGTGCAGTTGAGTCTCGGAGCGCCTTCGGTTCGTGAGCGATATGGAAGTGAAGAAGTGCGGCATGAAAGTAGTGGGAAGATTGCAGAAAGCGGTCTTCAAAGAAGAGTAGTTTCTGCACCTGCTGTGATGTACAGAGACGTTGCTGACGTTAGGACGATACTGAGTCTCACATGGTCGATGATGATTCTGGCGTTGTTGTTGGTCGGGAGTGGAGTGGGAAACGTCTATCAGTATTTGCGGCGGCCAGATCGGATTGTAGTCGACGGAGGAACGGGGCGCGTGTTGTCGATAAACGATCGGAATTATGGCAAGGAAGAAGGTATCGAATTTGGGCCGGACCGATTAACGCGGGAGGACAAGCTCTACATAACAAGGGAATTCGTGAAGGCAGTTTATCAGGTTGATCCGGCAACGCGGCCGCGTGATATCGAGCGCGCTTTGACGATGATGGTGCCCGATTCGGCAGTGAAGTTTTCCCGATGGTTGAAAGAAAAAGGCGTGTTGGACCAACAAAGGGCCGAGAGCTGGCAGACGCTTTGGAATCCAATGGACGTCTCGGTCGATAAGAATGATCCGTACTCGGTTAGCGTTATTGGTAAGCAGAACATTACGAAGGTGATAAACGGCGGCACTGTTACCGATTCAAGGCAATTGCGATTGACGATCAAGTTAGTAGCAGACAACAAGGGGCGTGCCGACAGGAATTTGCGGTCAGGGTTTTTGATTTCATCATTGGATTACCAGGAATTGAATGAACCAGAAAACAAAGTGGCTGGAGATAAGGTGATGCCGAGGTCGGCTGAAATTACACCGCTCACTGCATTGCAGAATCGATGATGAGTGACAGTTTGAAACGCATGAAAGGAATGATCTTTATGTTGAAGCTAATGAGCTTTCAGCGCGTGCAGATAGTTTGCGTAGTGCTGTTAGTAATGGCTTGTGCCGCTGTGACGTTTGGGCAGGAGCGAAAAGAAAGACGTAAGAGTGGAAAAGTCGATGTCAGTAGTAAAGCGGTCGCGACGAAGACAGCATCCCCGGTAGCAAAGCCATCTCCATCGCCAACACCCGTGGTGCCGGTGGCATTAGTGAATCCATCGCCTCGTGAATATATGTCTGGCGAGGCCAACATAAGTGTCAGGGGGAATCAGAATCCCATCGTTCGTTTGGGGCTTGCACAGAATGGCGTAAATGTCATCGAGTTTCCAGCAGCCGACTCGTTCTTTATGGTCCATCCAGGAAATTCAGAGTTAGTTTCATTTGACGAAGAAACCGCACGGCTGAGTAAGCGATCTCTGGTTTTGCGGCCAGGGGCGGCATTTGTTGCACCGCCGGCGGGTTCCATTGTTAGGGGACCTTCAGCTTCTATCAGTGTTCAGATGCAATCGGGTGTAGTGGTGACGTTTTTGATTTATCCGGTACGAGAGCTTTCGCAGAATGCTCATCGTTGCGTAGTCATGTACAACCGCGAAGAGGTAGTGGCGGCGCGGAGGGCTGCTGGTTTGGCAGTTAATCTGGATGGAAAAGATCCAACGGTAAAGCCAGTGTCAAACGGGTCGGTCAGATTCGATAGTGATGCGGAGAAGCGGGAGCCAATAGTTCCGAAGGCGTCTCGGCTCATCGCCGAGGTTGATAGTAGTCGTGCAGACGAGAGGGTTCGCAATGGCAAGGTGTCGAAGAAGCGACCGGATTTGGCTGAGGTGGCGCATCGAGCATTGAAAGACGCAGTGCAGAATCGCGTGCGCCTGGGTTCATTTACAAAATCACGGAACGGAATTGGGTTGGCCGTGGCGCCCGCAGTCGATCTTGATCTGCAAGCTCGCCTGGTTGTGGTAGCGGTTCGAAACGACGCGCCGAGTGATTTGAGGATTGTACCCGGCGATCCGGAGCTATACGTGCAAACGTTTGATAGCAGTGGCAAGACCTTACAAATAGAACGTGTCAAGCGGTTGTTCGTGGAGAGCACTTCTCTTGAGGGAAAACTGAGCAAGGGAGAGGTTGCTTACTACGCGATTGTGTATGAATCGCCAGTGTTGGGGGCGTCACAGCGTTTGCGCGTGTCGGTAAGTCAGACGGAAGCGGCTGATGAGCCAGCTACGGGGGCTGTAGGAAATGGAACGCGGCAATAGTGTTCTTGCAGCATTGGCGCAGTGTAGCGAGTAATTATTGAAATCCTCTCTGGTAAGAAGGGGTGTAAGTATGGACCAACAGACAGTGAGTAACACACGAAGTGCCGTAGTTCTTGAAGAGGAAGAGGAGCATACGGAGCCCGAGGGTGGAGAAGAGCGGCGAGTGCTGATTGAACAAGGGGACATTGTAACGGCAGTCGAGGAAGAGCGTGGCGAAAAGCAGGGGAAGGGACGTGCTCGGCGAGCTGTTGTCGGACTCGGTGTGCTTGGAGTTCTTGGAGTCTGTTTGGCGGTGTGCGTTTGGTTAGTAGGGGGCAAGGGCGCAACGCGTAAGGCGAAGGTCCTCGTTAATGGAAGCAATTCGGCAGCGCATACGGAGGCTGATTCGGACGAGGCAAAAACCAGGCGGGCTATCGAGGAGGCGGGTGTTGTTGGTCCTGGCGCGACTGGTCCTGCTGTAATGATGAGCGACGGGTCAGTTGTAAGGCCCAGTGTGTCTGTGCCGGGAAATGGTGGAGCTAGTGGAGGAAGCAGCGGAGCGGGAGAGAGTTCGTCCGATATACCCGTTACGCAGTTCCCGCCCTCCAAGAACGAGGAACTATCGCGCACGGTCAATTCGTCGAAGCGGCCGGTTGAGGATGAAACCACAGAGGAAAAAGGTGAGTTAGATCAAGGAACAGTGAAGCCGGGGGGGCGAGGCCGGAACACGGAGCGATCAGTGAGGATTGGCGAGGATCTGAATGCTGCGCCCCGGAACACGACAGTTGCTCGCGAGGGTAGCGTGGAGGAAGTACGTAAGAAAGTTCGGGCTGTCACGTTGCCTGCGTATGGGAGCATGTTGCCGGTAAGAAGTTTAGGTGTTCTTTACACTTTGAGATCTGGAGGACTGGCTCGTTTTGAGTTAACGCGTGATGTCAAAGGTAAGGGATGGACCATGCCTCGCGGGACTGTGCTGGTGGGTGCGTTGCGTGGTGCTGAGTACGATCGCGCCTATGTTTCATTGGTGGGTTTCATTGATACGGAATCCGGGTCATTTGTAAAAGTGAGCGGTGATCTGTTGGGCGACGATGGGGGCATGGGCATTCGAGGCAAGCGGAAAAAAATGTCCAGCGGTTGGTCACGTGCGCTCTCGAAGTTAGGTGATGCCAGCTTGAGCATCGCCGGTGCGTTTGCGGGATCGATTGGGCGACGGCCAATCGTCATTAACGACGCTTTTGGCAGTTACCAGGGTCGAGTAACGAACGAGCTGGATCGTGTGCTGGTTGGACGCGATCGGAATAGCTTTGTGGAAGTTGCTGCCGGTAGTTCGGGATACATGATGATAAGCGAATTGCCGGATTCCGTTCAGGGGGTTGATGCTCTGTCGAAACTGACTGCAAGAGATATGGACGAGCGATCAGACGTTGATCACCCACGCAGGACTACGGGAATTTCGGAGCGTGAGTTGGCCGAGTTGATCGAGTCAGGAGACCTTGAAGAAATCAAGCACGCAATGCCACGGATGACACCTGAAATGCGTCGCATTGCCGAAGCTGTAATCAACGGAGATCTGGCTGGTCGGTGAAGGCAATGAATCCAACTGTTTCTAACAAGCCAATCATCAATCCGCGTCAGATTGTGAGTGAGGGCGGGGCGGTGGCTTTAGCCGAGTTGTTGGCCGGCACTGGCTACATGGTCCAGGAACGAGTGTTGAATGATTTGGTTCAAGCAATAAAAAAAGGAGCTCCTCATTTAATTGAAGGAGAAAGAGGCTCAGGGAAAACGGCACTAGCCGAGGCATTAGCTGAAGCGTGTAATCTGCCGACTTTTTACTTGCAAGGCATGGAAGGCTTGGAGTTGGAAGATGTGCTTTATAGCTGGGACCGAGAAGGACAAAGCCAATTTGTGCGCCAGGCGATTGCTTCGGGGATGAAACTTGCGGAGGCTCGAGCGCGGCAGTGGGGGGCTGACTACTTGCTGTTTGGTGAAGCTTTGGGGGCGTTTGAATTTGCGGCCAGGACCGGCACGATCCCGATCCTGATTGTTGACGAAATCGACAAGCTGTCGGACAGGATTGAAGACATGCTTTTGCAGTTATTTGGCCGGGGTTATGCGCACGTACCTCGCTATGGAGACGTAGGTCAGAAAGATCCGGGACGTTGGCCCATTGTAGTTTTGCTATCGAACGATATCAGGCATGACTTGTCGGCGCCGATGCGATCGCGTTGCGTTTACACATGGATGGATATGCCGTCGGCCAAAGAGGAAGTAGCGATCTTGCACGCACGGGTCCCGGGGGCTTCAGCAGAAGCAGTTGGTTGGGTTGCAAAGTTGTTGGACTGCATACGTGGCATTCCAGGAGTTCAAGACAAACCTGCATTGCGCGAGGGTATTGATTTGCTAAATGCTTTGATGCGGGATCGAATCGAGTATGTGGATGAAGCGGTGCTGACCTCGTACCTGTGCTTGATTGCCAAGCGTAGAGATGATCGGTCGTATTTGGAGCAATCGATGGCGAGAATCGAGCAGGCTGTTAATAGTCGGAGTGAAGAAATCGATTCATGGGTCGAACAGGACTTTATGACGCGGACAAGTTTGGCACTTGTGGCTTGAACGGATGGAAATGAATCAAGAGCAAAAGTCATTAGGCAGAGCGTTGCTTTCTTCTCCCCTGGCGATGGTGCTGTCGGTGGCGATGTTGGTTGTGTTTGGGATGTCGCTGGCGAGTTACATTCGACGAGGAGGGTTTTGGTCGTCCGAAGTTGAAGCGAGAGTCTTAAACAAGCAAACGGGTCGAGGACAGCGGGGCCGCGACGTGGAATCAAGAGGGAGGAAGTTTGCGTTTCAAGGTGAGGTTTACGATCAAGCTGAGCAGATTCGACAAAGTGGGGCGCTGGCGATTGGTGCAACGTTGCTTGCGGCACATCGATCGCTCGAAGGAATGCCAATTCAGACGGTCGAATCGCTGCTTTCGGGAGTGGTTGAATCAGACTTGTTGCCTCCGGGGTTAATTAATGACGTGGCAGGAAAGTCAGTCAATTCGGATTACGCTGTTTTTTATATTCGGTATCGCGCAGAGCCGCTTGGCGTTGAGGTGGTCTCTATTGGAAGAAGGGCCGGGGATGGAATCGCTATTGTGGTGCGTCTTCCCGACGATGGTTTTTCCGAGAATGCTTTAACGTACTACATGATTTCGAAAGAGGGATTGCAAGTACCTGGCGCGTTTACTCCAGTGGCACAGTTGATCGCAAGTGGTTGGCGACCGGAGACTTTTAAGGCTTCAGAGCTGTCTCCGCAGGAGCGTGAAAGTGCCAAAGAGTGGTTGGGAACAAAGAGCGCAGGCAGAAAATAGACTTGAGTTAAGGTGGGGCGTGGATGTCATTCGTTAAACGAATAGAAGAGATTGATGCAAGGATCGGGATTCCGCGCCCGGCCGAGATGCAGGCGTTACCTGCATATCAGGCGTTTCTGCGGCTGATGTCGGCTGCGATGATGATGGTGGTGCTGGTGGGGTGCAGTGGGCTATCGGCTTACTTGTTTTGGTTATCAGGCGGTTATCTCGAAGTGACGACACAAACGAAACTCTATTTTGTGGTTGCGATGCTGGTGTGCTTGTTGGTTGGTTGCATGGAAGCTCTCCAGGAGGTTCTTCCGTACTACCGAATTCAACAGCGAATGACGTTTGGAACAGGTCGTTGGGCGGATGAGAGTTATCTGCGGAGTACAGGTTTGGCGGTGAGGTTATCAGAGAGTGGGGGCCTACCACGAGGGTCAATACGTATCGGTGAATTGAAACGCGGATATAGCCTCGTTTTGAACGAGGTTGAATGGTTGCGTCATATCGCGATTTTTGGTCCACCGGGGTCAGGCAAATCCAAAACATTTCTAATGAATATGCTGCGGGATATGGCGGCAGGCGGATCAGCGATTGTTTTAGATCCGAAGGGTGAGTTGTTTGAGCAAACCGCGGGTTCTTTTCGGCAGGTGTTTCGGTTGGATTTGGTTAATCCGTCGCGATCGGACCGATGGAATTTTCTTCCGAAGTGTAAAGATCGTCCGGAATTTGCCGGTCAAATGGCGGCAACTATGATCGGATTGGAGGGCACAAAACATAACATTGCCGATCCGTTCTGGCAGGAGTCAGAGCTGCTTCTATTGAAGGCTGTGTTGCTTCACCTTCCTGACATTGTTGACGAGCCAACGCCGCCAATGATTTTTGAGTATCTTGCGCTGCGTGACTTGAAGGCTATCGAAACGGAGATGTTGGGTTCGAATAATAAGCATGTAAAGTTGGCGTGGGGTGCATTCCAGAAAGCTCCGCCTCAGACTCAGGGCAGTGTGATCACTGGTTTGATGAATAAGCTAGGTACGTTTCAGGAGGAGAACGCGCAGAAAATTTGTGCGCCTATAACTGAAGGAGATCGCGCGGCTGGTGTCAGGCAAATTGAATTTAGTCGACTTCGCGAGTATGGAACGGTCATTTACATTGTCGTCGCTGAGGGTGACGCAACCAGATATAAGAGCGTTTTGGCAACCTTCATTGGACAGGCTGTGAATGAATTACGTATCGACGATCAGTCGCAGGATGTGGCTCCGGTAGGGTTCGTTTTGGATGAGGCCGCGAACGTTCCATTGGTAGGGTTGAAGGAAATTGCCGGTGTGGGGCGCGGACGGAGAATTGGTCTGATTCTTGGGTATCAGAATTTACCTCAGGTGCATGATCAGTATGGTCAGGAGGGTGGGAATGCGATCCTTGGGTCAATTGGAACAACGATTTTTCTGCCTGGCTTAGATGATGTCACCTCGCAATTTGCGTCGCGGAGAATTGGACAAACGACAGTGTGGAGTCACACCACCGTTGATGGTAAGGGAAAGAAGTTGGATAACGAGCGACAATCGGAAACTGGTCGAGCATTGATGGATCAGACCGAAGTTCGGCAGATGGTAAAACATAGCCAGTGCGTAGTAGTTATCGATACGTCTCCACCGATCAAAGCCAGTTACCCACCGTATGCTGTATTGAGGCAGCGCGCGATCGCCGTCGACTACGGAGAACCGAAGCTAGTTAGTTTGGTGGATGCTGAGGAAGCTTTCCTGCGTAAAGTGCAGTCGAAGATTCAAGCAGAGTTGCTATCAGCAGAGTTGATGGAAGATGAGCGCGTCGGAGGAGAGGTATTAGGGCAAGAGGAACCGGTCAGTAAAAACGAGGATGATCAAACGTCAAGTGCAATATCCTCCAAGGGAGTGGGTAAAGCCAATAGTGTTGGGACGCGCAGGAGGAAAGAGCCAAAAGGTGAAGAAGACAGTGAGAAAGATTATGCGCAACGGCAACTATTTGAGACAGAGGTTGTGCAGAGAGAACTATGCGACGCGGCGGTAGCGGTGTATAGGGACGGAATCGCTCCAGTAGCTGAAGTTGTTTTGGCTGATGCGGTGGGAAGTGGTTCTCAGCATAACGATAGTGTGCGTTAACTGGCGGAAGTGAGGATCTCGTAATGTTTGAAGGAGCGCGGAAACAAAAATTCAAATTGACGTTTGTTATTCTTGGTGTGTCGGTCTTGGTGTTGGTGATCAGTTTTGCATACGGAACTTGGGCAAGGACGCAGCGTGAGAGTGAGATGGTTCCTCGGCTAGCCGCAGATAGTCTGACGAAATCTTTGCGGCAGTTTCAGCGACAGACGGGCCAGTTTCCAGACGACTTGATGCAACTAGAGGAGCGGATATGGAAGCATTCCAAAGTCCCTGATTTTGGGCCGAGCAAGCGTACGCTGGTGGTTAAGAACTATTATTATCTATATGCGAAAAGTGATCCTATGACTTGTACTGTTTGGGCCATCCCATCCGGGCCGAAACGGGAAGAAGGTTCGACGCACTTTTTGGTAATAACTCCTGATGTTATTCGCCATTGGAAAGGACCGGCGTTGTCCAAGAGCGATATTGATAGCATCGCACCGGCGCCGACAACCAATCTGCTCATAACGCTCGGTATGACTGAACAGAAAATTATCGATCAACGCACAAATAGGAAGCCAGGTGTATTTTGAATTATGAGTGGGGTGGCTGATCGTGGTCTCTGCTTTTTGGTTCGCGCCTTTAGTTCTTTCAACCGAATTAAGTCTCCGTAGCGATTTGAAACTGATAGGGCGGTAGTGTGGTGAACTTCAATGTTCATAACTTCCGCGACGCGTTGGCGCGTTTCAGCGATCAAAGTCGCCTCGTCATGCGTCGGGATTGCTACTGGCCAGCCTTTCACGTATAGCAAATGGGAGGGGATTCTGCTTTCGATTTCTTCGCGTCTCGCCGCTTTGATTTTGGCTTGGGGTAAACGTAAGCGCTGACTTGCAGTAAGGAGTTCGGGCGCAACATCGGACAACCACTTGTTAGTTTGGAATGAGTAGGTCGAGGAGATTTCCAGTTCGCATTGCTCACGGTAAAGCTGGTGGTTCCGAGGATCGCGTGTCGCGGCAAATAGATCGGTAGCGGTAGCCATGATGCAGTAGCAGCACGAGAATCGAGATGACCCGAATGTGTATGCACTTGGAATAGGCTGTTGGCTTGATCTTAGAATTTGGAATACCGTCTCGGTTCTGACTTCGACTATCGCGTTCCAGTCAATGGAGCCTTCAGGCATGACGGGCGTCTTGCCATTCTTGGTTTGGTGAATCTTGAACACTGGAGCGGTGCCGCGCCCGGATGTTTTGCTCCGGCTTTCATCACGGCGAATCCCGAGTACGCAAATGACAGGTTGCTGGTAGGTTTTGCGAATCCAGCTTTGGATGATGGCTGTTTTAAGCTCACTGGTACAGAACCGCATCGAGGGCGTGGACCACGGTAGGATAAGCTTAACGCATGATAGTTCTTTATAACGGCTCAGGTTATCCTGCCAGCGCTTTGTCCATCGTTCCATAAGACCGCCGGCGTTGCGGCTTACAATGTGCAGGGGAAGCCCTAACCGTTGTGCGAGTAGTTCGCATTGCCAGCGAGCGTCAGACCAGACGACACGGCCCAGGTCGGATTAGCAAAGAAGTATGTCTCCGGCGTGGTTGCGATTTCTCGCATAAGACACCACCTGTTCAGCCACAAGCTGCGAATCCTTGCCGCCACTCACACAGATGATTAATGGGGCGTTTGAATCTATCAGCCGATCAACTTCTGGTGCGGTACTGATCATTTTGTGAGTTCGAATTATTCGCTTTGGATTGGAGACGTGATTTCACACGTAACCGACCGCACAGGTTTTGAGTGGTCCTGGGTGAGAAGTACAATTTGCTCCGGAAATCTGGATTCGTGTGCAGTGATCGTTCGTAGGTTCTTTTAAGAGTTCGTTGAGTGTGCTTCGCTTAAGGTGGTGTGTGGTTGTGGATTCTAAGATGGATGAGCGTGAAATTCTTGACGTTCTTGAGAACGCAGCTTGGGATAACGTCAAATATTTTTCAAATGCAAATAAGGATCAGAGGGAGCGATGGGTGGTTTCAAAATTCCTTTCCATCTTGAATGTGGAATACAGAGAAGAAGAGATTCGCTCACTTGCGCAACACAGTAAGGTGGATGTTTGCTTTCGCGGCGCGTCATTCCAGATCAAGGAATTAACTGATCCTGATCTTCGGCGAGGAAAGATGTATAAGGATGCTTACGCATCCATAAAAGCCGCCAAGTCCCTTGATGAGGTATCGTTAATCGGTGATGTTCAAGATGTTCCTCCGATAGCAAATATGTATGAACTTGTTCTAGAAATGGCGAAGGAATTGGCTGGTGGCAAGTCATATAGCCCATCAAAGGGTCAGTTGGATTTGCTCATATATGTAACTCGGACCAGAGCATCCCTAATTCATCCCGACGAGATAACCGATGAAGCATTCTCTGGCTTAGGTTGGAGATCTGTTTCATTTGTGAATGAAAAGCAGGCCGGGGTGCTTTTTTCATCGCCTTCCGCTGCTGACTTTCTCAAGGAGAGGGCGACCATATTAATGAACGCAGTGCCGAATCGTGATTGAGTGAATTCAGAATATGCACGATAAAAAGGAGCAGTCTTTGTAGAGAATGAAACCTATCATACCCGATGATTTGTTACGCGAAGTGGTACGCGGGAACTGTGTGGTCTTCATTGGAGCTGGCCCCTCTGTTGGCGCTGGGTTGCCGACTTGGTTTCAGCTCATTCGGCAAATGGCGGATTGGTGCGAAAAGCACGGTGTCCATCTCTCAAACAAAGCTGATATCGAGCATCTTATTAGCGTAAAAAAGGATCTCCTCGCAGCGGCAGATGCCATGCAAACCGAAATGGGCGAGGACAGCTACCGTCAGTTCATGGTCGAGGTGTTTCTGAGGCCCGACCTAAAGCCGACCGAAGTCCATGAAATTGTGGCCAAGATACCATTCGTTGGTGCTGCTACCACCAATTACGATTCGCTGGTTGAAGAATCATTTAGGCAGACACGTCCGCAGGAACCAGTGCGGGTTTTCACGCAAGTGGATTACGAACAACTCGGAACGGCCCTGCAAGCTAAGGAGTTCTTCGTCCTTAAGGCGCATGGCACGATCGAGCGCATCGAAACAATTGTGCTCGGGCGGAGAGACTACAACCGTTTGATCCATGCGAGTCAAGGGTATCGTACCTTCCTGCGCGCACTTTTCATCAACAGAACAGTTTTTTTCCTCGGATTCAGCATGACCGATCCCGATTTACTGCTTCTGCTTGGTGAGTTGAACGAAATCTTCCAGGGCCATTCACCTACACATTTCGCGCTCATGGATGTAACCAGCGCCACACAAACGGAGCAGGAACAGTTTCTGGAACACTACCGTGTGAATATCATCCCGTATGTCCCGTCGACTGATGCGCACCTCGAAGTAAAGTCGTTTCTGATCGAACTGAACGAGAAAGTGCATCAGCAGGCTGTGTGGTACAGGATAGGGGAGGCTCGCAAAGTTATCGAAGACGAGGATCCGAATTATGCGGTGATTTTCACAACCGAAAATAAACTAATAGTCAAAGCGAAGCATCCTGATGCGTCAAAAGTAGCTCCCCTTACTTTTAAGATCTCAGCTGAAGGGGAGGATGCCGATGCTCTACGGCGTCTCTTGGATTCTGGTGAACCGCTTAATATCCGCGGTGAGCACCTGGTGAACGTAACGGTTCCCGATCTGTTGAGGCGTTATCTACCAACAACCGATGGACCTTTTGAAATTAGCACCGGAGCGGCACGGAGGGAGTATAAGAAAACCGTCAAAGTCACGATTGAGTGCGCCGATGGTGAAATTGCATTTTTAGACAATGTCATTCTTGAGGACGTTCAGAGCGGGAATAAACAAGGCATCCTGAGCAATGAGAATCAGGATGTCCCGTGGAAGTTTCGGATAGCGATCACCTTCGGCAAGATAGAGAGAGATTTCAACTTTACTTTCGATGATGTTGGTCTTCCGGTAAAGCGGGCGCTGGAAGGATTGCGCTTCAGCCGAGCACTATCGAAGGGTGGCTTCCTTCGTTTTGACGATGCCGAAACGGGTAAGCAATGGAGTCACGGAGATTTACCTGCTGGCCTGATGCCTGCTCCCAACCCTCTGCTGATCAGAATGTTGGAAGCTTTGGAACTGATTCAACGAAAGTGTGGTGTCCTTTTCACTTCTCCCGTTGAGGTTCCCGAAGGGATGGTAAACAACATATTTGTGGTAGAGCAGATAATTCAAACGGGCAAGATTGAACCAACGCCGCCTGTTTGGGTGCGGGGCGATACAGAACAGGTGAGGGATCTTCTCAAGAATATTCATCAGGGTCTCACAGTAAAGTTTGCAGAATACGCAGACGATTGGGTATTCATAGTTCTCGGGCAACATATATCTCTGGGTCCTGTTCTTGTGGCGTGCGAAAAGTTGACTATTGGAACGCAAGATCAGGAACTGTTGATGAATACGATCAAGAGCAATGCGCCTCCTGCCTTAATAGAAATCCCTCTGACTCCAGCGCCGGGTGAGAAAATCGAGGCCAAGCTTCCGAATTGGCTTCCAATAGAAGAAGCGAGGGAGATTCTGAACTTGCCGCTTGCGAGATCAACTAGCCTCAAGAATTTAATAGCTTTGCTTCTCGAATCAAGTAAGGGGAGTAACGGCGCCTTGGACATCGAGGAATTTTTCGCGCTGCTTCATGATTCAAAGGGCCAGTTATCTGAACGTGGTCTTCCACTCAGTCCACTGAGCACCGCAACGTCAGCGGAGCTTCTAGAGGCATTTCGGCCTGAATTAGCCAGTCTGAGTAAGGATGAGAAGCAACGTCTGGGGAGGAAACTCGTTGATGGTGGTTGGCTGTCAGAGCTTGACGCAGGCTTCATTGCTGATGAGGACGAAAAGACACCACCGGAAAGTACTTAGAAGTTGAAAGTACCACCGGGTTTAGGCATTGTGCTTATCTGTATTGCGGGTTATTCGCTCGAAGATCTCGTCAGGATTCTGTAACTCTTCGCTCCATCCTTCAACTGTTCGCTGAAACGCTTTTGCTGTCGCTGGTGACCCAAAACGGGAATACACTTCCCGATGCGCATTGAACATCGTGCTTCGGTTGACCTTGCTGACAGTTGCGCGATCCGCTGTCGAGACTCGGATTCGAGGGTTAATTCGTCCCGGTTCTAACAACAAGCACTTGGAAGGTGATAAGGGCCAAGCGACGATTCCGTTTGTGAATATATTAGAGTCGGTGCGAGGAGTGTTGTTGTATTGCATCACTGTTAGTGGATTGTCTGAGGTAATGAAGATCTTCTGCGCTGAGTGGTAAAGCTGCCAATGCTTGTTGAAGATTAATAGAGAAATTTGTTTTGCTAGATCGAACATCATTTCCAAAAGCTCAGTATCTTCGCCGCGCTTTACGGTCAGGGTGAAATGATCATCGAAATGTGAAACGGAATGTCTCATAAGTTCGAGTTCCTGGTCACTGATCTCGTACCCTGCTCGTCGAGCCAACGCCCTGAAGCTATCGGGATTCTCAGCTTCCTTCATAAGGTGGCGTTTTAAGATTTCAATTCGCAGGTTGTGAGCTTTAGCGCGAAACGAACGACCGCGCAGATACAGCAATGCCATGAAATATGACAAGAGACTGACTTCCTTAGGGGAGAGCGAGATCAAAGAGTCAATGGCCAGTAGCCTATCGATCAACGGCTTTACATCGCCCTCTAGTTCCGCAAAGATTCGTTCTAATCTCTCACTTTTTTCGCCGGTCGCCGCGATGGTGACTTGATAGAGATTTCGCACAGCAGCGATTGTCTTTATCGGGAGCTTCTGAGGTGTGCCAGTGCGACGATAAACCCAAAGGACAGGTTCAGTCGGGCTGATGGCAAAATTCTTCAAATAGAACTGAGGAACAAAATGATGAAGTGTCATAAAGATAAGGTACTTCTTCAACTTGCTCCGACTCAATAGTAGCCGTTGCGAATAGCTGTTGTGTAAGTTAGATCCTAATGGAATAAACTTGGTCCTATTCTTCTGAGGGCGAACTTCCGGGGCATTACAAGCTGGAATGTCCAGCAGGACAAGAGTTTGAAGAATGGAGTCACAGATTAGCAGGTAATACTCTCGTAAGTCGGCACTTCTTTATATGCCTATAGATGAACGCAATTCACTGAAAACTCTACTTATTAATCTGACGCGCGAAATCGAAGCGTTGTGGAGTCTAACGGGTTACAGAGTAGACACTTATGGGTGGCGACGTAATGAGGTAAGGACGGACGTAGAAACGGGAGCAACTGTGCTGCCAAAGACAAAACGTGCGGTACGTGGGACGTATGGAGTAAGCCTGACGACTCAACAGAAGGGTAAAGACGACAAAGACTTGACGAGTGAAATGCTTTCCAGTGCGATGCTTGACCCGCCGGCGTGGGTGAGCGACTCGGAGCGCGAAAGGCAAAAGGAAATAAGAGAAAGAATAGAACGTCGCCTAAGGGAGCTGTTTGATGAGTTTGCGCGAATTCGAAATCTAAATGAAAGAATCTTTGAGTCGAAAGGTTATAAGCACTACGAAACTCATGAGCTGGCACAACATGTTATCGACGAAAAAGACCCGCGTTATCAGAAGATCTCAAAGGCCTTATTCATTGCTGAGATTCTTGCGGAGGAGTTGATGCTTTCGGGCTTCGACCCCAACGTTAAGATTTTCTTCGACGATTGGGACCGAGTGTCTGAGCGCGCGACAAAACGGATTTTGTCTCTAGCGGCCCGTGAGTTCAACAGCTATGACGTTTTCATTTTTCTCAACGCACCCACCATTGATGAAGATTTACCTATACCGCTGGGGAAAGTTCGGGCGGAGGATACTGAAGTTGAGGTTTCCATAGGGTACGCATCGGACGCGCTGTTAGAGAGGCTTAACGCTTCCACACGTGACGCACAGCTATCTCGAATCAATACGGCCATAAGTTTTCGAAGCGATATTCACGTGAACGCGCCGGTTGAGTCTTATCTCCAAGTGTATGTACTAGGGTCACGGATCGCGGAACGGGTCGTAGATTGTGTAAGACTCATTCGGAATGAAGACATCGGTGTGCTTGCCCTGGAGGTTTTTCCGACTGACGGTTTCACACCCGCGATTCGGAAAACTTACGAGCAGCAGTATCAACCAGAGCTCGCTCTATCTATACCAAGGCGTTTCTTGTTTGAAATTCAGTCGCTGACGCCTCTTGATCACGAGGAGGTTCGTCAAGTGCAATTGTTGTTCTCGTCCTACTCTGATGTGGATCAGGTCAAAGGCTTACGCGTAGCTTTACGTCGTTTCCGTTCAAGCTGTGAACGGTATGACCCTTTTGACCCGGAGCGTTTGCTCGACATTGCGTTCGCCTTCGAGGCGGTTTTTCTTAACGACGGGGAGAATAAAGAACTGAGTTATCGACTCTCGTCGAGGGTTGCACGGTTTCTCGGGGACACAGTAGAAAAGAGAATGGAGATGTTCGATACAGTCAGGACGCTCTATGATTTTCGGTCTAAGATTGCTCATGGTGAGACACTGGAGAAGATGAAAAAAGGCGATGCAGAAAAGCTTAAAGTAGTGTTGGACCAAGCGCCGAAAATTCTAACGGAGTCTCTGAGAGCGATGATTTTTGGCAAGGGACCTAAAGGTATAAAAAGCCCCGATGGTCTACGCAACTGGTGGAAAAGAATTGAATTGGGCTGAGTTGAAAGCTGCGTGGCAATGAGTAATGTCGCAAAAAAAGATCGGGAAAGGCAGAATCTTGAGAAAGTGAAGTCGCTGTATCCGAAGTTTCCGGTAGGAACTATCGTTGCAGATGAGGAACCGGATTTTCTCATTGTGAATGGGAAGACTAATTGTGGAATAGAGATTGTGCATTATGTACGAGGTCAGGATAAAGGGGGCTCGCCCATCCGTTGGCGGGAAGAACTGCATAATAAGATCGTTGCTGCGGCTAAGACAAAATACGAGACCCAATCGAATATTCCGCTTTGCGTTCATTTGCACTGGTTACACCATAGAGAACTCCTTGGCTCGGACATAGATTGGACTTCCGACGAGCATTCACTGCGATGTGGAGATTTATGAGAGCGTTACTCTCGAGCCTGACTATCGACTTCGAATTGGTGACTTTATCAGTCGCATTGGGATTAAACGAAAGCACTTGGGCAAAAACGCTTGGTCAAACGTAGAGGTAGGACCGGCAGAAGCGTATGCGGTGGAATTGCAAGGTGTTATCTCATCAAAGAACGAAAAAATTGTGTCATATCTTAAGAAGTGCAGTGAGGTGTGGCTGATCATTGTGGCCGATGGTCAGCGTATTTCCTCAAGCGGAGAACTGAACATGCGCGAGAGGCAGGCGCGGTTCACCAGTGAATTCAAAAAGGTACTCTATTATTACGCAGACTCAGAATCCGTTATTGAACTGCTCACTTAGGTAGTCAGTCGTAACTTTGGATCGGAGTCACGGGTTTATTACGTGTTGCGGTGATTCGCTCTAAGAGCCGCGAGGGCCGTTGGTTGCGAGCCATTTGATTTGCTTACCGATGGCTAAGTGCTCGACTGGATTCTCGGAGGTGATAGACGCCTTTCGAAGTTCCGTTTCAATATAGCGCCTGTACAGTTGAGGCATGATGAGGATCGCATGACTGCCTTTTGAGACGTGTTTTGTCAATTCAGCCGCTACCACCATGTGTGCCCAGCTTTCGCGCTCGCGAGCTCTTAGTTGTTTGAGTGTAAAGTCGTAAGGTTCAAGCGAGTGATCCGGGTGAACGAGGCCGTAGAGCGCCGATACGACATACCACGTATAGTCTTGCTTTTCCGCCCAAGAGACTGCTTTTCTGAAGAGGTTTCCGGTGTAGAGATCTCGTGCGGGTGCTTTCTTCGCAAGCTTTGATTTGGAGCAGCTTATCAGGACTACTGTTGAAGGCGCGATCTTCGTTTGTGGTGTGCGCGGCCTTTTCATCAGATCGAAATTTATTCGCGTCCACCAGGTCTTGTCATGAAGGATTTGACCTATGAATGGGAATTCAGTTTGGTTATTAACGGATCTCTTTTGGGGCATTCAATTCCTCGGGGTCACATAATGTCAATCTCTTCGTCAGTATCTTCCCATCCGGCGATCCGATCCTCTTCATAAAACCAGTCGACGACTTGTTTTCTTACGGTTACTACTCCCCAACACAGATCGTCAGTGGTATCAAAAAGCTCCTGGGCGCGTTGCAAGGCCGAGTCTTTGTCGCCTCGATATTCATAATGAGTGATGGTATCGGTGTCAGGATCGATAGACTCCTTCGCGCTGGCGGAGGGCTTGATTGTGATCCATTCAATCTGATAACGGGTGGCGCCGAATTCCTCGAAGCCGCCGCCAAACATTCGTACTCTCATTTTTCGACTCAGGGGCTTTCCTTGTCTGGATTGTCTGGATGTTCCTGGCTAATAGTTACTCCCACAAAAGTTCCATGGTCCACCAGCTCGTCGGCTTGAGGTGATTGCGAAATGATTAGTCCAGGTGCAAATGGAAGATCGTAGCGATTGGCGAGAATGCGGATACGAAGATTCGATTTCAGAAGTGTGGTTTCGGCAGTCTCGTACTTCAAGCCAATGATGGATGGTACGCGCGTTTGTCGAGGTCGCGAGATGCGCTCACGTCTGACTGACAAAACCAGTTGTGAAAGTGCGATCGCAGGCAGCACGATGAAACAGACAATGGCAATAACCGTTAGGGTTGCAGCCAACAAATGCTTCTTGCCGCGTATGCAGTAACCTATTAGTACTCCCAATATGAATCTCATAGTGTGTGGATCTTTCTTGCGTTATTGAAAACAGAAAACACTCCCCGCCCGAAAATATTTTGAGTGTTTGCTTGCAGTGTCTGAGCTACAAGGCAATCACTGCTGCCAAATCTTCGATACCGCCGCCGAGTTCCGCGACCTTCGAAGCGGGTCCGGTGAGGCTGCTTGTGGCGGTGGGTTGGGTAACCTCCTGGGGTTTGACGAGTTCCTGAGCAGTAGGTTGGCGACCTGAGTTATCGGGCATCCTCGGATTACCAGGATTCTGTTTTTGTCGCTCGCTGTCTTCTCGTTGACGTCGATAGTCCTGTTGGTCCAGAGACGCATGAGCAACATGATCGTGAGTGCTTGTAGGTGCTAGGACTACGAGCTGATTATGGTCTTGATTGGTGAGTTGTGTTGTTGCGGATTGAAAAGCGGTGTGCTGGTGTAAGAGTACATGCTCAGAATTGGTACGTTCAATGCCGCTTGTCAGCGTGTTGTAAAGATTAGCGGCGACCTGTGTAACTTGTTGTGCGCGCTCCTGAGTGGTGGCGAGAGTCATTCCGTTTTTGCCGGCAACGTCAAGGATAATACTCCCAAGTTGATCGATGTGTTGGCTTGCAGCGTCGCGGTCAAGGAGAGCGGAGAGACCGTGTTGACTAACGGTGTTATTTAAGTAGTTGCTGATTTCGATCGCTGCGGGTTGGGAGATTTCGTTGAAGTGTTGGAGTGTCGTTTCAATGGAGCTGGCCGCACGCGCCTGCTCCAGAACGGTGACTTTCTGATCAACTTGATAGAGCGCAAGATCAAATCTCTCTTGAGCGGAGTCAACGGCAGTCTTGAGACTGGTATAACGATCGAGATCAGTGCTTTGTAATTCAGCAACGATTTGTTGCTCGATACTATCTCGTGCAGAACCGTTGAATATGGGTTGTTCGCGAACGTCGTTCGCACGTGTCTCAGCGGCATTGTGCGCCTGAAGCGTGACACTGGCGCCGGGGGAATTTAACTGGTTTCCCATTGCCTGGCTAACGAGGGTTGCTGGATCAAGCTCACCATGACTTAGAGTTTCAAGAACATGAACTGCTGCCTCAGCGCGATCCGGAGGTTCAGTCAAGGCGTATGCGATGCTGTTTAGCGTGTCGCGGAATTGGTCGGCGTAGGCAAGGTTGGCGCGTTCTTCTTTGATGGGCGCTTCAAGGTTCCCTACACGTTGCCCGACAAAGCTGGCAAGTTGTTTGTTCGTTGCCCCAAGCTCGAGTTCGATTTTTTGAACGTCTGCGACACGATCCATCACCTGATCGGCGATGGTGACGAGCTGTTGGGGAGCTTCGCGGTCGTTTAGTTCCGGCGGCGCGAGAGACTGCCAGGCTCGGTCGCGTGCGATTTTAAAAATCTGTTCGCGAACATCGGTCGGGATTAGTTCCTTAACAGTAAGGCTGGTTTGCTTGTCGCTTCCAATATCGGGAAGTGAGCTGCTTTGAAACATCTGTTGGACGTGATTGCCAAGAAGATCTCGTTCAATGTTGTCCCTTGCAACTATGTACCGCTCGAATGTCGATGGTCCGGCAGAGCGCGAATGGACAGTTAGTTCCGCTTGTTGAGATTTGAAGGCTCTATAGTCTCGATCCAGAGTTGAAAAGGTGCCCAAATATTCCAGACGTGTGTTTGCGGCGTAGTCCTT
Source organism: Acidobacteriota bacterium (assembly GCA_020199835.1). Taxonomy (GTDB): domain Bacteria; phylum Acidobacteriota; class Blastocatellia; order Pyrinomonadales; family Pyrinomonadaceae; genus PSRF01. The sequence goes on from JAIVJV010000002.1 coordinate 313,819, forward strand.
GAGTTGAGCAGCTCGCTCGCGGTCGTTGAGACTAAGAGTGTGTTGGATAACTGAGTACTCGGGAGCATTGGCTTTTATAAATCCCTCTCTGGATTGTGCTAGTTGCGGATCAAGGAAAGACTTGACGAGTTCTCGCGTGGTTTGTTGCTGCTCGGGTGAGCGAAAATCCTTTGAACGTGCTCTTAAAGTCTGTTCGACCCTGTTTATGCAGGTGGTTGTATGAGCATTAATAGTCTGAAAGGCCGTGCGAGCTTTCTCTTGGAGAGCTGCGGTCTGTTGGATGGCATGTGAAAGGTCGCGCGCTTGATAAAGCGTTTGAGCAGGCGAATCAAGAATAATTGTTGGATCTTTCAGTATCTCACTTGTCGTGTCCCGCCATGCCTGAGCTTGTGCCTCCTGTCTTAGTTCTGCGAACTGAGGACTCGGAATCTTTGTTGCAGAGCGATCACTGTCTTGTTGGGTATAGCTGACGATCGTTTTAACGGAGTCGGCTGACAGATGGTATGAGAGAGGTATCTGTATCTCTTTGATTTCTCCGGGGCCTGCGGTTCTTATATCAACTGAGACGGTGATCATGTCACCGAGTGCTTGCAAGTGTTCATCTGGAGAGTTCTTCAGGTAATCAGCTACTTGGGTCTGGCGGTTTTGGTCAAAGTTGTTAACGATATGGCTGATGGCATGAACTTCAACGTCTTTTAATTCCGCAACGATAGTGGCGCCATCAAGAGTGTGTGTTGGATCGTTATGATTGTTCTGGCGGGCGACAGCGGTGACTATCTGTTTTGCTTCAAGCCAATCGGCCCGTCCATAGTATTCGCGATAAAAGGCAGTACTTGAAGCGGTTGAAGATGGTCTGGAATCGGGGACGTGGGTAACAGCTTTGGATGCGGTTTCAGGTGTGAGTTGCGTCCCTGGTTGTTTGTTGACAAGCTCATATCGTTGCGCAATCGCGTATCTGTGCAGATAGTCGCGTTCGTATTGTGGTAATCGTGCATGAGCTTTGCAGAGGTCGAAGCTGTTTTGCGTGCGCAACTCAGATGCAGGAGTGCGCAGACTTCTGTAGAAGTGATTTACAGCGGCCTCGGTTTGTCGCGTCTGCAAATTGCCAACAAGTTTCTGGAGTGTTGCTGATGGGGGGAGTTTACCTTCAGCCAGAAGCTTGACTCGATTTTCCTTTTCCTTGCCAAAGACAGCCGTTGCATGAAGGATGTCCCTCATCTCCACGTGTTGTGCGCGAGAGGCGGTGCGCGCGGGGGTGGTGGTAAGCAAAACTTCCCGCATTTCCATAACAGTGAGCGGTTCGCGATTGGGAGCCGGGACGTTTTGGGGATCGGCACGAAGTGCAAGCGACTGTTGATGAAGGTCATAGTTCTCCTGTTTTATTTGAGCAGTGACTTTTAAGAGTTCTTCCGAATTAGGGGCACTGGCAATGCGTTCGGAGTAGTCTCGGAATGTGGGGTTACGGGCAAGTTCCTGGGTTGAATGGTCCTGTAGCCGAAAATCAATATAGCTTGAAATAAACCTCGTGGTGTCCGCGCGCTCCTGATCGAAACCGGAAATCGGCTGTGGGCTATGAAGGCCGGTCCAGATTGTTGTGCCGACGCGGCATTGTTCTGCGGTCACAAGGATGGCCTTGTATTCCTGTGGACCGTGCAGTGGTAAACGAGTGTTTTGATTGGACGAAAGGGAGATATAAACGGGGGCAGGTGAGTTGTCTATGACTAAATTGGGGTCGCGGTTGATGCCGAAGCGCGTTCGCGTGGCTTCGATCATCTGCGATGCGTTTTCCAGTCCTTGTAAGTTGCTGCTGAGCGCCTGCCGGGCTTCGCCGGCACTGGTGATCTTAACGCCAGTCAGTTGGGTAAAGTGAGTGCTGGATGTGCTCACTTGCGCATTGTTCAATTCCTGGGCTGCTGTTATCTCTGGATTGATAAGAGATTCGGCGACTGTTTGTCGTGCATCCCGTTCGGTCAACTCATTTCTTGCTGAAAGCTGGGCAAAGTGGGAAAGCGGACGCGACTCGCCGGTTAGTTCGGGATACCGGACAATTTCTCGTTGCGACTCATATTGTTGTTCTTCCCAAAGGTCTTGGAGAAAGTTTTCGTAACGCTCTTCTGCGACGGCAATAGCTCTATCTTGCAATTCTTGCAAGTCGAAAGATTGAGTGCGCGTTTCCTCGTTGCTTTGTGTCAGTTCCTTCGATAACTCGCGTTGTTCAAATTGAGCAATCTGCTGATCTTCCCAACGTTGCCAGTCGAAGCCCGGACGGAGATAGTGAGACGGTGGGTCGGGATGGTAGCTGTGTTCTTGAACTAGCTCCTCCGGGAAGTTCTGCGCCATCTCAGCGTACAGATTGAGCAATTGTTGCTCATCGACGCTGCGTTCTTGTGAAAACTCATCGATAAAAGATAGAGCTTCCTCTGGAGTTGCAAAGCCATTCTCGGGACCCAAAGCGGACGGGAAACCCATGACAGGTTCGAGAGGGTAAAATCTGCCATTGTCTTCCTCGATCCCTCTCATCAAAGGCAAATCAACGCCACCAGGCATCGTGGCTTGTTGCTGTAGATACAGGAAAAAGTCGGGGTCGGCGCCTTGACTCGTAAACTTTTCTTCAAGAGGTTGGACCTCAGCCCACAACTCATCCAAGGAGCGCGGCTGATGATCGGCGTCGCGCTCGTTATCTTGCGAGAAGAAGCAGGGGAGAGGTTCACCGTATAAGTCGACTCGCACGTTATTCGCAAGATCTAAAGCTCTATGCTCATTTATCGAGTTTTCTCGCCTTAGAGTAACGAGTGCTTCCTTCTGGTCACTAAAGTCAGGTGTGGCGCGAACGGCTTCGGCGTATTTCGCAGCCTGTGCCGCGAGGTCGCGTGAGAGCTGCTCGGCGGCTTCGTAGTTGTGCAGAAGTGTTTGGCAACTCTCATTAGTAGATGCGAGGCGCGATTGCAACTGGTCGAGTACCTGTGCGTGTTCTTGTGGTGTAGGGTTGAGTGCGGCGATAGCATTATTCAGTTGATGGCCGGCTTGCTCTAGTCTGTTGAGAGACGTTATTTCTGCGCGGGTTGGGACGGCTTGGCCGGGATTGGCCTCGAGCCAGGCTGTGCGGGCGTCATTCTGCGCCGTGACTATCTTTTGGTATTCGCCTACCGGAAGTTTGCCTTGTGCGCGGAGATGGTTGGGATCGACACGGTAGTTATCTTTGGCCCACAGGATGGCTTCGCGGCTGAACTGTTGGGTTTGCTGCCGATACTCGGTGCCGACGAGGATTCGGAGGGAGGAGACAGCAGTCAGCTCCTCTAGCCGAGTAATTCGCGAATTGGTGGGCGGGGCGCCTGCGCGAGTGAACGCTTGATTAACGCTGCCGGCGATCTGCTGCCGATCGGCTTCGCGATTTGCAATGTAGATAGAAGAGAGGATTTCATTTTTGCTTACACCTCGTTCCAGTTGGGAATCAACGGCGGGCAGCACATGGTCCATCAAATGTGTTTGCGTTTCGGGGGAGAGCGAGTGAGGCAGGGGTGGCGGTAAGGTTCCGAGGTTCGTTCTCTCAAACGTAGCATCCAGCATGATGCTGGTGGTGCTTTGCCGATCCGCAATTTCAGGCGTGGACCCTTCGAGAGCTAGAGGATCACTAATGGCGTTTTCAAAGAGGTTGGCATAGACCTGGCTCTCATCAAATGAGAGATCGTTACTAGCGTCGAGCGTTTCGCTTTCGGGAAAGTGAAAGCCTGAGATCTCTCCAAGCGTGGCAAGACCGTAGGAAGTGGATTCAAGGTGATCCACGAATGCTGATGGTTGGAGAGAGTCGGTTGAAAACACTTCTTCATTGGTCACAAAAAGGTTTTCAGGTTGGAGCGTGGCTCGATATTCCTCGAAGTGGTCTAACGTGTATTGATGAATTTCTTCGCGCGTTGGTTCTGGAGTGGGTTCCGGCAGTGGTTGAGCCCAGCTTGCAGCTTCTTCCAGCACTCTATCAATGACTTCGGCTTTTTGTTCGTTGGTGCGGTAAAGGCCAGCTTCGTCCTGACGAATTTCGGTATAGATGTAATTAAAGATCGTTAGCCGTCCATCAGAGTCAATCCACTGACCACAGGCTTTATTTGCAATCTCATAGAGCAATTTACCTTTTTCATCAGCAAGCTTCTGATCGGTGATAAAGCTGCGAACAAAGTTAATGGCATGTGCTTCGGTGCCTATGGTTACTTTAGTCTCGTCGCGGGGTCTTGCATCAGGGTCTCTTGGAATAGACAGAACGTTGTCGGTGAGAGTTGCTCCGCGTTCAAACGCATCACGAACGAATTGATCGAAGGAGTTTAGTGTACTTGCGTGGTCGGCTCTGGTGACTCCTTCGGGCACGTTGTAGATGGTGAGGTCGTCAGTCGGGTCGATTGCCTGTATGTCTGCACGCGCTTGTTCCGCGCGAGCAGATAGGGTGCGCGGGGTTGTTTGGTCTATCGTCTTTGGCTTGGCGGTTGGAGCAGGACTGTGGAGTAGTTGGAGCGGTTCGCGTTCAAGCTTTTGTTCGGGCTGCCGATCATTGTGAATGAGCAGTTCGAGAGTTGCCTTCACAACGTCACCATGACACAGCTTCGGATTACAACTGCAAGCCAGTTTTATCTGCTCACCATTTGCGACTCGTTGCTTAAGCTGCTGAATGAAAGCGAAAGCCGGTCCTTCTCCCTTTTCTATTTGTTCTGAGAGCCAGCTATCAAAACGGGTTACAGCTTCTTCTCGTGTGGCGACTCGATAAGTGGCGGCGGTGCCGCTGAGATTGGACCACTGATTACCGAGGGGTGTACCTCTGCCAATGTAGACAAAGGTGTTGTCTCTTGGACCTGAGTATGTATGGCGATTTACTACCGCGACGTTCTCAAGTTCTTCCGCGGCGGAGAGTCTAAGTCTGGCCCGAAGGGCTTTCATTCTTCTTGGTCCTCGCTCATGCCCTAAACACCTCGAATAGAGTTGTGCCAGAGCAGTCGAGCTCTCCTGTGCAAACGATGTGCGCAAAGGTGGTTATTGGCTGTGGTCTGGAATACAGGGAATTAGCGAGGGTCCTGGGAGGAGCAGAGCTGCGGTGTGTTCAACCGCGAACACTGACACACATGGATGAACACACTTTCAACGGATTAGGTCAAGGTCAGGGTCTTCCCGAATGGGCTGGATCGGGGTCCCTTGCTGCTGCGGTTGCTGTGATGTGTGCGGCTGGGCCAGTGAAGCGTGGGTCGTGTCGTGTGGGGCGTTGTCAGTTCTGTTGACTACCTGATGGCCGGAAGAGCTGGTCGGGCGGGCGGTCTGCTCGGTGGTGCGGTGTTGCTCCGGGCGACGGAGGGGATCTGCCGAGAGTTGTTGAGGCTCCTGAGGTTTATGGGTTTGCAGAGTTTGATGATCCAGGGAAGCGATTTCAGCACGCTGGATTAGGGTTTCGACTCGGGTCCGTTCGGCCGGGTCGTTGTGCCGAACTGCGTAGATTTCGAGCTGGATAGTTTGTTTGGGAGTGAACGCGGGAACGGGAAGCGGTTGTTCGACACTTTGCATTCGCTCGCGATAAAAATCAGCGAGCTTGTTAGTGAGCGCGTTGCATTTGGTTGCGGAGGCTAATTCGTCTTTAAGTTGTTCATGTTCTCGGTTGATAGCTTTGGTAGTTTCGTGACGCAAATGACGATGTTCTTTTGATTCGAAGATCCGCTGCACCAGCCAGATGGCTGGGTGATGAGAGTGGCGGAAATCAAAGAGCCGCGTTGTTCGTTCGTGTCCGAGGCTGTCTTTGACGGCCACTGGTGTAAAGATCTTGTTCTCTTCGAAAGAGTGAAGTTTTTCGGTAGCTTGTTTGAGGGCTATATCGGTCAGGATTTCTCTTCCGATTGCCCGTGCTGCTTGTTCTCTCAGCGAAGGCTTCTTGCTGTCAGGCTGGCGCTCCTCGAAACGAGTTTCGAGTATGAAAGCATGTTGGAGCATTGCGGGATCGAGTTTGAGAGTCGCGTGATCGATAAGCTGGCTGACTTCTTTTCGGGTGAGAATCTTTTCCTGCCGCTCTCCGTTTCGTTCAATGAGGCGCGCGTGTTCTTTCTTGTGAATGTCGGAAAGCGTAGCGGTGAGGAGCTGAGATTCTTTGACTGCTGCGCAGAGTTCCTGCCGGCGCTCTTCAATTCTCTCCACTACCACGACTCTGATCTCGCGCAATTCTTGGGCTTGTGCGGCGGCGTGTCGGCGGGGAGATGGTCTCAGATGAAGGTTCGTGATTTTTAGGGGAGATCCGAAGACTCGAGCTCGATCATCCTGTTCGCTTATGCGCCGGTCGAGGTCGGTGAGGGAGTATTTTTCACCGTTGATTTCAAATCGAGTCTGATGATGTCTGCGCTCGAATTGATCAAGACGTTCCTGACTTGCGGCCTGAGCAGAACGGGCAACGAGCAACTGACCATCCAGGCGAGCTACGTCTTTGTCTGAACGGGAAGCCTCTTCACGCTCAGTCGCCAGCGCTTCTCGGATTGTTTCCAGAGTGTTGACGCGCTGCGTTTTGCTAGTAGCGATAGCCTGTTCCTGAAGTTTATTGAGTTCAGCCGGTGTAAGAAGTGGGACAGGTAAAGATTCCTGGCATTGGTGGCGAATGCGATTGACGTGAGGTATCAGCTCCGCATGTTGTTTTCTAGCCGCCGTCAAATCACCTTCGACTTTTTCAATCGTTTTGGAGACGACTATCCGGTGATCGTGAATTCCTTTTTCGTGGCGCTCAATTTCTGAATCATAGTGGGCCTGCCTTTTGTCGTGGCGCTCGTCTTGATGGGCGATCTGTAACTGCTGAGTGGCTGCGGATGCGCTGGCATCTGCACGGCGCCGAATATCGAATTCAGAAATTGGGCGAGTTCGACCGCGCGAAGCATCGTATACGCGGAACCTGCGTTTGTCGCCGTGTTCGCGAAGATTCTCAAGCTCATCTTGCAATCGGTCTACCTCGGCGCGAGCGACCATGGATCGTCCCAAAAGGTAGCGATCACGCCAAAGAGTTTGCGAAATATGCGGAGGGGTTTTTATATCCTCAACTTGCTGGAAAGACAGTTCGGATTTAAGTTGCGTTTCGGATGGCTCGTTGGCCGAGGCACTCGTGTGTCCTTGATTACGTTCCGGTTCAATGGGCTGAGTGGATTGATGAGGCTGGCTGGTGACGAGGCTAGTAGTGGGATCAAGTTGGACTTCAATGTTAACTGCGGGCAGCTTTTGCGCGCTATCAAGGTCGTGAGATTGTGAGAGGGACTTGGCGTTTCTTTCCCTAATGAGCTGGCGTCGTTGTTCTATGCCTTCACTCACCGCGTCGGCAATTTTTCCGGGAACAAACTGTTTCTCACCATGATCATCCTTAATGTTGTGTGGGAGAAGAGTACGCGGGAGGTGGTCCAAATATTTGTATCTTTGAGAAATACGATCGCAACCATGCCGGCTGATGGCTAAGTGAGCGTGTGGGATGTCTGTGTTGAGATGAATTCCTGATATCCAGAATACTTCGACAAAGCCGACCTCTTTTTCGATTACTTGGCCCGCTTCGCGGAGGATTTCCATGAAGGAATCGTATCTTTCTTCCCTGGTCTCTCCGATCTCCTCATATACACCTGGTTCGGGCGAGATAACCAAATGGATCAGGTCCTCGGTTTGGGCTTCAGTGTCAGTCGCGAGTTGGAGGAATTCATTAGCTTCAGTGTAGGTAAGATTATCGTGATGAGCAGAAAAAAGTGGGCGCGGTTCATCCGGCTTTAGCCCTTCTTTTTCGGGGTTGCGTTTGGATTCAGCGATGTAGCGCGTTAAGCCACTTTTTCCGGTAGTGGAACTTGGCCTGATGCTGACTACTATGCGTGCCATTAGTTATGTGATTTAAGGATGAGCCTCAGTAGGCCGGTTAGAGTGTCAAAGTGGAGCTAGGATTTCTCCGGGGCTATTGCAAGAAGCTTGAAACTGAAGGTACTTGGCGGGTGGTATTTATTAGTCAGATGTATGGCCATCGACATTCCCTCTTTTCGGAAGGAATCACGCAACTCTTCTGCTTCCTCAGAGGCTTCTCCGTTCGTTAACTGCTGGTCGAGAAGATAGCTTTGGATTAACTGGAGTGCAGCCCAGGTATTGGCAAAGGTTTGTGTCGTGAGCATGTAATGAGGAAAGAGAAGAGTTTTCAGCCGGGTAACCTCCTCCCGTGTATTGGCTAAGTCCTCAACGAGCCGTTCGATCAGATCGGCGATAGGAGTGCTTGCCGAAGGTTCAGTGCTTATTTGTTCAAGGATGATGGAAAGGGTGTCATTTACAGGAGCAAGGTGCTCGGCAATTATTTGTTCATGAAGCTTGCGTATCGGGCCAGCCATTTCAAGTGAGTCCTGCGCCTTTCCTGAGACGCGAATTGTCATTGCCCATTCGTGGACAATCTCGCGCAAAAGCGCCGCTGGAGTCGTGCGCCTTCTGCCTACGAACTCATTAAACAGAGCGTCGTCTGCGGCCCACAGTTTTGTCGCCACTACCTCGGCGGCAAATTCCTTCTTGAACGGTCTTCTGGTCCTGGTCTGTTTCCCGGTAGGCGATTTTGATTTTGACATATTTGGCTTTGATCGATCCGCGAGTTGGCTCCTCTGAGAAGAGGACGTTCACGGATTAAATGGCAAGTGATATTCCTAAAAGGAGATAGGTGTAATTTTTAAACGGGTGAAGGCAAGAATTAAACGATAAGTAGTTGGCAAACAAGGAAGTAGTGATGATTTTTAAAGCTGACGCGGGAATGAAACGGAATAAACCGTTGTTCAAGAGGTAGATAGGAGCCGATCCCAAGGCTTTGTAGACAAAATTTCTGTGTTTTAAGGAATTAAACCGTAACTCAATCAGCTAAAGGGCTTGTATCGACGAGAAGCAGAGGAGGCGCAGAATCTTGTCAGCAGCAAACAACGCGACGGATTTACCCCTGAGAAGCGTTATTGAGTGATGGATCGAAGACTCGAGCCGAAGGGTGAACAGGATGGCAGTGGCGGAAATTCCGTCAGTACGCGCAGATGGGAGTGGCGGAAAATCCGTCCATGAAGTGGGTAAGGGTCAGGACAGAGAATGACCCAGGAGGGTGCTCAAACAGTAGAGTGATAGCGTGATGAAGGGCGCACACAGTTAACAAAACGTTGTTGTGAAAGACGAGCCTGCAATGCACGAGTGAGACGCCGTTTCTGCGCACAAGCGGAGGGCAAACCGCGCACCATTTACCCAACCAGAAAATTGATTGAAAGCATTGACGTTGGCATCAGTGGTGTTCATTAGAATTCGCAAGTCAGAGTTGTTTTGAAGGCGGGTCCATAGGTCGTCAATTGATGCTATGAGGGCGGAGCTGGTGACAAATTGGGTAATAAGGAGAGTGACGAGAATGGTGGTGTGTTTCGCTTCCTGCTCCAGGGACCTGGCGATAGCAGAACGGGCGATATTACGGGCCTCGAAGTCCTGCTGCTTGATAGTTCCGTTAGTAGTGTAGGCTGACATGATGTTACCTCGGAGGTGAGGGTTGGGGACCTCGTGGCGGTAAGTGCCTCCGCGCCCCCGCGCCTCAATCGGCGACCAAGACAGTCCTTACCTAACCGACCTACCCGGTCCGCGATCTGTCTGAGTCTTCTTTGGGTGTACCGCGTGTAATCAGGTGAGTTGGAAGCAGGTGTGATAGTGGTGAGAGTTGGCTGCGCTGTGGAGACGTATCGGCGTTGCACAGCGAAATGGAACATGGACCATAACAGGGCTCTCAGCGTCGGTAAGCCTGCTGTCGACACACCTGACTATCAGCCATTGCAGTCGTTCGTAAAACCTACTTCGGGGTATGGCACGGAGGTTGAAGAGAAGGCAGATGGAGCCAAGAGTTCCGAGAGGGAATACAGGCGGCTGAGTGATGAGTGAACAGGAAACCACAGGTATGAAAACAAGAGGCCCACAGGGTCAGCCGGTGCTGGCACTGAACCGAATCACATTCACAAAACTACGAGTGCAAATTCGAAGTGAGACGTATGAGTTATTAACGAAGTATATAAAGTTTTATGAGGAAGCCACGGAGAAGAAACCAGATGAATCCGAGCTGGTAGATGCGGCACTCAAGCGAGCGTTTCAGAAGGATCGGGCATTTCAAGACTACCTTCGAAATGGGGGGCAAGCGGTCGGGCAGGGTAAGGTCAAGTAATCGGTATTGAAGGCGGGAAGGGAGGTGGTCCCTGATCAAGGTGTCGCCTTCAAGTGTGTCGGGTCACGAGCCTTTGGGAGGCGAGTTGAACCGGCAAGGTGAGGTGTCGTCGTGGAGATGGTTGCTCTACGCGCTCTACGACGGCACCTTCGTTTTGTTATGTGATGTGCTGCCGATGTGAGAGGACATAAGACGGTATTATGGTCAAAGAAAAAGGAATAGATAACGGGCGTCATGATAACAGCTATTATGACCGGGAGCGCCGAGTGAGGCGCTGGTGTGGGGAGGTCATAATAATCTGTTATCAGATGCCCGTCCTTGTTGAGGCGTGGGGCTTTGGACACGCCTCGACCCTGTTGTTCGAGGACAGTCGCAGATGCGTTTCCTGCGGCGTCCGAGAACTGAAAGCGGTGAGCTTTTGAATGGTCTCAGTGTTGGAGATTTGGGTTTGCGACGACAGTGTGTTGAGGCGAGGTTACGTTTGATGTGCGGTTAAGTATCTCTTTGTTTGAGGAGAGATCGCAGCTCGTCATACATTGGTCGAAGGCTGTCGATACCTTCGCGGACGCATTGACGGATGACGTCCGCCTGGCAAAACGGAAAGGTGCCTCTGAAAGGATCTTCGAATTCATCGAACTGAGAAGCAATTATTAGCAAGGTCTTGTTCGAGAGGAGATATTTGTGCCAGAGAGCTATATAGAATTGGATCCCAAAGTCGTTTAAGGCAAAGCCGACTCCTTGTTCGTTGCTGACGCACGGAAGACGAAGAGAACCGATTTGCCATCCTACCTGTTTCAGTCCAGATTTTTTCCATCGTTTTGCATCTCTCCAGTTGTTTGGAACAAGATTTCCATCGAAAACTTTGGCCCGTTGATAATGATTTTCGATGGAGTCTTTTTGTCCGAAGGCTTCGACGAAGCAGCAGAAAGGACTGAAGCGACGGTCGCCTCGTGAGTGGCACTGGAGCACTTTTAGGCCGTCTGGATTAATGCTGAACGGTGCTTCAATAACGTTTATAAAACTCGACATCTTTCATCTCCAGGGAAAAGCTTTCAGGGTTGGTTTTTAGTCGACGAGCGGTGTTATGCAGTCAGACTAAATGCTGATGCTCATGTTGATTGGTGACGAGAAGTTGTGAGTTGCTTTGGTTGTGTTAGGCGGCGAGTGAGCTGGCGAATTCGCAGATGGTAAGTTCGCAGGTGCTGTTTGGGTGCGGAACATCGGTGCGATCCTTTTCGCCAAAGAATGTAATTGCCAGGGTGCTATTCTCAGGGGTGATCGTGTGGAGAGTTCCGGTCAATTCGATGTGGATTCCGGGCTTTGGAAGAGAGTCTTTTGGTTTGCAAATGATCGTTCCGGACTCATCTTCGAGGGTGAAGTGTGGAAAAGGTTGATAGTAGTTTGCGCGTACAACGCCACTAATAGTTGACAATTGATTGTCGTCGGCGTCGGAGCGCGGTTTAAGTTCTGAAATCAGCATGATTTTTGGTTCCCTATTCTGAGTCGAGACGTGGTAAAGACCGCCACGCGGTGTGGTGGTATGGAAGTAGGTTGCTGACCCGTTTTTAGCTCAAATCAAGTGAGAGCCGGCTGCGGCAGCAGCGGTCGGTTATGATGATTTGAGGCTGGCGCAGCATTGAAATTCTGGTAATGGAATGGTGTTCCCCCGGTGGTATGCGAGGCCATGTGGCCTGAACCAGCGGGTAAGGGTTAGAAGATGAAGGTGCCTGTGTCATCAATACATTGGTGGATTGGTGGTGAAGTGTTTTCATGATAGGCATGGGCCATATAGGAGAGGTGTGGATCGTTGTACAAGGCCGCATGGTATGCGTCCCAGGTGATTGCGTATCGTTCCTCTTCGTGCGGTGAAACGGTCGTAGCTTGTGAGTAAAATTCTTCAAATCGGACGGCGGTGCCGAGTGGCAGATCGAGATCCGTTTCGATCGCGCGAAGGATGTTGAGGCGGGTATCTGTCTCGATGATGTGACGGATTTCATCGAGATTTGCGAGATACCATTGATAGCCGCGTTCGGTGGTATCGGTGGGAGCGGATGTTGGTGCTGATGTTGTCATGGTCTGCCTCCAAAGACGGTCGAAGATCACTCCTTTGCAGTCAATCCACAAACTTTTGTTGACGTAGGAAAAGGCGGGTAGGGCAGGAGTGTAGTGCTGGAAAGAGGGCGATTTAAGAGGGCTAGGCGACGCTTGTCAGGTAGTGATGCCAGGCGTTGACAGTTTGAATCCGAGTGTGTGCGTACGATAAACAGTTCTTAGTTCCGCCTGATGTGCCGTCCCAGAAAGCCAACAAGATAGCGTTGTCAGAACCAGGACCGTTTTTTAGTGCGAGATCGATCATGCGTTCGTTGCGGATCTGCATCTTTTCTGGTGCATATTTACCGGGAGAACAAACGATTAATTTCGCCGCCCGTTCGATGTAGTTGCCATAAGCGCGTTGTGAAGCTAGTGGCCATTTCGATTCTTGGCCCTCGAACGGAATGCAGGCGATGTAAGGCAATCTGAGAGCGAGGCAAGCTTCAACGATCGCAGTGTCCCACCCTAAAGCCATGCCGGAGATCGCGCCTCTGGGTTTCAGCGCGACAAGCCAATCAATTGCTAAATCTCTCAAGCGAAGTTGTGCATTTTCGCTATAACCGCCGCTCTTGTTGGGACGATGGCCGGTGGCGACGAGAATACGATTGCGGTACTCAAGCGTTAGGTGTTCCGGCCATTGAATTGAATCGAGAATCATGTGCGGTCCTTCAGTCAAGGAGAATTGCCAAATCAGTAGCTGCGGTCAAGACTGAGTTCTAGGCGAGGTCGTAGACAGTTACGGGTACGCCTTTGTTGCATAGCTCTGTTTCAACGATTTCGGCGATCAACTGCCAGTTTCCGCCAGCTAGCCCGGCGCCCATGCGCGGCATGTGGATCGAGGCGTTGTGTTCCAGGGCAAATTCGCAAACGGTTTGGAGAGCTTTTCGAATAGCCTCGTAGCGAATGGGCGGAGGGTAAGCGAAACGGTCTTTCGCGATACCAGATTGACCGATGATATTTGCAACCCATAGATCGGTGGCAACGGGGACGAACTGGACGTTACCCAGGGCGAAGGGTAGAGCTTGATCTTGGCCTCTGGCCCATAGGCGATAAGCGCGTTCGGGTTGGGGCCAGCGTTTGGAGAGAGCTTTTACGAAGCCGGCATTCCAGTATCCGAGATCATTGCAACAGTGAATGATGATGCGGTTTCCGTCGCCGCCAGGCACGGTGGCGTCCCCTTTGACATAGCAGATAGACAACGTGGGTGTACCTCCATAAACGTAATCGCGATGGAGTGCAATCAACGCTAAAGGCTGTAGCGTGTTTGGAGGGAAAGATGGAGGGGGGTGGGCCGACCTCGCCCTGCGTGGGCTGGCTCCAGCTCACGCGACGGCCTACCGAAAGCGCGTCGATCTAACTCGTTTCTGCACTGAGCCGCGATGCCGAACGGAGAGTTGTCCTCAGTGATGTTTTCTACACAAAGGCGGTAAACCCTTTGTGGTGGCACCAAACGTCGTTTGGGTAGGGCGGGGGCGCAGTTTGCGGAATTTCCCCGCCCTTTAACTTCCCGCCGGGAGGCGTTCGGCGGGAAGACTTGAAACGCTCTGTGGTCTAACCAAGTGGTGATTGCGGCAGGGTGCGGTCACGGTCGTAGGGAGGATTTTCGTGGTCAGGCATTGGATCGTCGGGCCAATCAAGAGCCCACTGCTTCCGGTGTTCCTCATCGGCGTAATACTTCAGATAGATTTGGTTGTCTTCGTCGCTGCCGCTGCCGGTAAGATCGATGATGTAAGCGTAACTCGGATTTTCGGGAAAGAGAACGGCTTCTTCTCGCAGGCCATCGTTATAGAGGTATTCGTAGAGTGCTCGGTCACTCAGATGGTTGGTGTGGAGAAGGTATGATCCCAGCGTAGCAAGCTTTTCTGTGATTTCTGTCAGCTTAGTTGAAAGGGCGACGTCATCAAGATCTGTGGGTGGCGGGATTTGAACGCCGGCGTTTTCAAGTAGCCGGAAAAGGGTGATGGGTTCTGCCTGTTCATATTCGAGTACCTGGCGAAGGAACTCTTCTTCCATGTCGGCTGGCATGGATTGTAACGTGGTCGTGCTTCCGCCAAGCTTTTCGAGTTCGGCGCGGAGTTTTGCGATGCGTTCTTCCTGGGTGGGTTGATCGGGATCGTCGACTTGCATGGATGGCTCCTTGTGAATGTTTTGAGTTGTGTGGTTGTCGTAATCGGGGTTTACGCGGGCCGCTTGATTTCTGACGCTGAGTGATTGCCAAGATCGTCGGAACGTGAGGGGTTGAGTTGTAGAGAGCGTACCCGCGTAGGAGTGTGGGTGGGTTAATTGATGTTGGCGAGCTGTGCGATCGTTTGGGTGAGGATCGTTGGATCGACTTGTCCGCCTTGTGCAGTAGCACGAGCGATGTTGTCAGTGGCCTCTTGCTCGGGGTCACCGTCGTGGCCTTCGATCCACTGGTAAGTGACAGTATGGATTTTGGCGGCGTTATCAAGTCTGGTCCAACAATCGTGATTTCGCTTTCGTTTGAAATTTCCACTCATGGTTTCGACTAAGTACTTGGAGTCGGACCGGAGAATGACATTGCAGGGTTGAGTCAAGGACTCGAGCCCGCAAGCAGCGGCGATAATTTCGGCGCGCTGGTTGGTGCCCTGGCCGATGAATTCAGCAACGGCTCGGCGATAACCACGGTAATTGAGTATTGCGGCCGCAGCCGCGCGGGTGGAAGCCTGACCGTTTCCGAGGCAGGCGCCGTCGACGGTGATCGTGACTTGTTTGTTGTTGTTCATTTTAAGTGCCTCGCAAAGATGGGAAGTGGTGAAGGTGTAGAGGTGAGGGTAAGACGTGTGAGCGGCGTTGGTCCAGCCGCCCACTACCGTCTCGTAGTTGAGTAAGAGTTAAGTGCGTGAAAACGGTTCGCACTCAAAATGGAATATCGTCATCGGAAAGGTCGCCGCCGCCATCGGGAGATGTGGCTGCTTCACCTGAAGCGGATGCGTCAGAGTTTGTGGACGGCCGTTTGAGAAGCGTGACCTCGTTCGTGTTGATGTTCATGGTGAGTTGGATTTCGCCGTTGCGGTCCTTCCACAGTTCAGGGTTCAAGCGGCCTTCAGTGTGAATCAGAGTTCCTTTGGTGAGGTACGGGGTGATGGCTTCGGCAGACTTGCCGAAAAGATTGACCTTGAACCACTGGGGGTGGTCGGTTCTGTTGTCACCGGAACCACGGCGCTGGTTGGCGCAAACGGTGAAAGACGTGACGGGGTTGCCGTTTGGCATGTAGCGAAGGTTTGCGTCTGCGCCAATGTTGCCAATGACAAGTGCTTTTGCGACTGATGACATGATCTGAAGCTCCTTTGAGTAGTAAAAGTTTCTTGTTGTCTGAAATGAAACACTTGCTTTGTGGGCGAGGTGTTTTTGCTGATGCCAGTTCCACTGGTTGGCGAAACCGGCTAACGTCATTTCCTGCAGTCAGCCCTAATTTCCTGTTGTTAATGTGGAAGACAGGGATGTGGGAGTCGCGCGATCGCTTATCCTGCGCGTCTAACTGTTTGCGAGTGAGAAATGGCAAAGGTGAAGTGATCGCAGAGGGATAGTTTGATGTGTGGTCGCAGCCATGGTGAGGATTGGCTGCGGATGTTGATCGTTTGGTCCTTAGGCGGCGAGGGTTGTGATTGTCTGTGGCTCTTTGAGTTGTTGCCAGATTGCTGCGTTATCTGAAGCCGTCAATAAGTGGATCATGTTGTGGGATTGATTGGGAACGCCAGTTTGACGGTCCTGATAGAAAGCGAAACGAAGATAGCGTCGCTTGTCGGGACTGGCCTTACGAACGATTTTTAGCAAACCGTTAAGTATCCGATCATAGAGCTGCGGCCGCTCGGTTCGGAGGACATGTCGGACTCGCTCTCTTTCGTGCTGTGGCAAAGTGTGAATGTTCGTGGCAAGGGTTCGCAGATCGCGAGGAGCAATTGTTTTTGCCAGCGCGATCAAAGGCACTGCTGGTTCAAAGAGTTTCGTAGAGCCGTTGATTGTTTTCGTGACGCGCAGAGGTGTGGATTGAAGGCGTGCGCGTTTAACTACGTAAAGAGTGTTCAAGGCAGTGAACATCTTTATCGTGATTGTACGTCTTAACCTGGACTGGTAGGCGTCTTTGATCGTGTCAATGAGTTGGCGTACATCGGTAGCTTCCGCGATCAGATTGTGAAAACGACGAAAGTGTGCGGAGCGATTCATAGAGCGAAGTATGAAATCCTGCTGCATAGCTTCTAAGAGAATATCCAAAACTTCGCGAGCGTACTGTCGCTCTTCGCGGTTGGGGTAAGTAGAAACGGGATAGGTGTACTCGAAGAGTGTCTCGCGATTGCCCGCGCGAGTGGTTATGGGTCGAGTTCCGACTGCCCGCATTGTGCGTGTTACGCGATTTGCTTTGTCACTCGGATCTCCATAGAGCTGGTTGAGCCTGAGTTCGATGAAGGCGTCAATGGTCTGGAAGTCTTCACCTTCGATGAAGAGGTGAAGCATTTCATTCGTAATGCTGCGAGCGTCCGGTGGCAAGTAGTCGGAGGTCACATCGTCGTCAAGAGTACCGTCGACGACGAATCGTTCTGCATCGCTCATGTGAAGGGATACTACGCCGCCTTCGCTGTACTGCTCCGTTACTCGCTCATGGCTTTCCTGGAGAGCTTCGAGGGTTTCGTAAGTTGTGTTGCCCGAATCTGCCAAGTCAGTGAGGTAGCTTTGGAATTGGGCATCGTCATCATGGGGCGAGGCAGACGATGTAGGGGAGCCGATCCGGGAGCAGATCATTGTTAATTCGGAAGCGAATGTCGAGCGAGTGTCGTGATGGTCCAGAAGTTCGCTGCAGCGAGCTTCGAAGAGTTCTTTTCGTTCAGTTGGCGTAAGGCGCTCTTCGCGAGGAAGGATCGGGTGGATTTCAGGTTCGTCAAGTAATCGCTCCTCATTGGTTGCAGTGACGGCAGTCAGATGAATGGCAATGATCGCGAGTTCTGAGAGAACTTCCTTGTTTGCGGCGGCTTGGAATTCGGTGAGAAGGTGTGCGTGTCGTGGCGTGTTCTTACTCTCTTGCAGGATCTCAGAGTTATCGCGAAGAAGCGTGGCGTAGCGTTCCCTGATTTCGCTGTAACCCCAGGAGGCCCATATCTGGAGTGATCGTGTATCGGCCTCGACGCCGGCAGTTACGGCTTGTTTGATAACACGAACGAATTCAATGGCGTCGTCGATGTTGCCGAGTTGCTTTTCCGCATACGGAATGGAGAGGATCTTGTGCTGTTGTTCTGCTTCATCGACTGGTCCAAGTTCGCTTTCGAGGTGACCGAGAACGCGTCCGCCAATTACCTGGATTGACTCAAGATCTATGCGGGCGATGTTTCCAGTGATGAAGTGCTGGCGATTATTTGATATGGGGCAATAGACGGTGTCACGTTTATTGCCGAATTGTTCAAGATGAATGTTGAAGTCGTGGTTGGGGCTGCCGGTATCGACGGGGTTGAAGATGAGATGTAGCGAACTTGGTGCGTAGCACTTTAGGAATTTAGTAAGCACGATTTGCCTCCAGTCAGATGCACGAAACTCATTTGATCGGTAAATCAATGCCTCGGCAGTCTTAACTAAATGCCCGCATTGTCTTATGTAGTTCGGGTCAACAGATGGGAAGCCAGGACGGGATTTCCTGGGTGTTAAGCGCGAGCAAGCCGCAAGCCGAAGGCGCAGCGGTTGAACACGAGAGATTGATTTGACTGGTTAATGTCTTTTTTTATGGCGGGGGATTTTGCTCACTGTTGGATTAAGCGCTAGCGCGCTTTGAGTGGTTTGGGATGAATGCAATATTTAGAGGAAGAGCAAAGCTCCGTGGAACTGCGCGAGAAGCCGGCTTTGGAGTTGTTCGGCGCGCAATTCGTGTTCTCGGGCCACCTCGGGTAATAGGTCTTGCTTGGCCTTGAGGGCACTCGCCTTGACGTGAAGAAACTCTGTTAGGAGTTCGATGCTCTCTACAGTGCGGGTGATGTTATCGGAACTGGTTTCGAGGGTTCCCAAGTTGATTATTGCTGTGATGGACCAGTTGACCGGAATACACACTTGGACCTTGTCGGGATCTGAGTGGGTAATGCTCGGTCCGTTGGGAGATTCGGACGCAAAGGCTTTCATAATGTGGTTTGTTCAGCGATTGACGTGCTGGGGATCTGGGCCGTGCGTGTCGCTGATTTCTGCTCGTTTCTGCTCGTATCTTGCCCCTAAGTAATTGCTTCCGCAAGTGAAAAATTCGACGGTTTTGCAACTGCTTGATGTTGATAATCAGGAGTGGTCTTGCACGGTTTCTTGCGAGACATAGGCTTGTGTGATTTTGTGCCAGGTCCGTGACTGACGCTAATTGAGATGAGAGGGAGGGTTCTAACCAAGTTGCGACACGCGTACCGAAACCGAAGATGCGATTGGCAAGATGTTCTGAAAGGTAATCAGCGTTCATGTGGCTGTCGATGAACATCCGTGTGAAGGGGCTAATTGTTCCGTGAAGGTCGAGCCGCCTTGTGCCTTTGATGTTCCAGAGCGTGTCTGAACACCCGCCAAGATCGGGATTGGTGAAGTCGGCGGTAGGACGGTCATGGGAGAATGATTCGAGAATAGTGCGACCTTCACTAAGCGCGCGGTAGAGATACTCACGCAATGCTTCTTTTCGCGCTCCGTAATGTTTTTCCCAGATCGTATGAAAATTCGTACGCACCAGTTTCATCGTTTTGCTGGCCGAAGTTCGGTGACCAGAAATCGTCAGGTAGATTACGAAGGTAGTCGGCGGCAGATTGTTGAATTAACGCGTTTGGTGAAGGCGCGTTTAGGAAAACTCTTTCGGATGTGGGGGCGGTAGTTGGCATAATTTGCTTTTGATGTAAGTGGATGGATGGTGTGGTCTATGTCTGTTTGCCGATCCAAAGCTTAGATGGGTCTATAGTAATTCCTAATTCCTTGTTCATCATTTCCATGTAACCGGGGCTTACTGGATTCTGGCCGGTGAGATTTCGAAAGATAATCGAAATGGTGGCATGGTCGCCGCGGAGCAATTCGGTTTTGTCATGCATTAGCGCATGAGGGTGTTTAGTTCGTTTGTGTCTCGGCATGAGAGTGGGTTTTGGAATTGTGGTGTTCGTGTCGATGTCTTGTGGGCCGCACGATTCTTCAAGTGGGGGGAACGGGTTGGTTTATAAAAATGGATGGAAGTTGCCGGATTCCTGCTTACTGGAGATCCAGTACTGTCTCCTTCGTAGCGGGGGCACGCTCGCAGTCAGGTGTGTGAGTATCTGTTTCGGTTCCACACGACTTGCAGGCGTACGCGGCAATTGAGCGCCACACGCCGCGTGCGGCATTAAAGACGACACCCTCAACCCGCGCAGCTTCTGCCTCTCGGGATGTTGTGAAGTAATGCCAGATCTTGCCGTGTTCATTCCAAGTCGTTTCGAGTTTCATTTTCAAGGATCCCTTCATCGGGTTTCTTTAAGAGCGAAATACTTGATGAATTCTTCGAGGGTTGAAGCGCCAGCGGCTTGTGCTTCACGGCAGTTCGATTCGGTTTGTGAATCGCTGTCAGTGGACCAGAATGCTTTGGTAGCTCGTTCGACCACTTCAGAGGTGGTGTTGTACTGAGAGGCGCGGGTGGCTAGTAAACTTTCGTAGTCGGTGGATTGGTAGTTGACAGCAGCTTCATACCATTCGTGAATTTGGTGGGCGATTTGGTCGAAGCTTTCATCGAATGGGTATTTGTCGGCCATTACGATTGGGTGATTGCCATCGTCTTCTGTTAAAGACCACTGTCGAGTTAACGCCTGGGCCGCTTGGTTAAAAAGGCGTAGCTGTTCTAAGAGAAGATCGGGGTGTGGCTGAGTGATTTTCATGATGTTCTATTTAAGAGAAAGAGAAGCCGAGTTGTGGGTTAACTGGTCTTTGGATGTTGCCTAGCGTGCGCGTGGCTTCGATAATTTTCCGAAAAAGCGAGACTATGACACCTTGGCCGATTGCTTCACCGGAGAGGATTTTTGAATCGGATAGCCGATAAGCATCTGGTATCTGATGCAGCTTACGAATCTCATTCAAGGTGAGCCAACGAAAGTGCCCGCTTAGGTGTCGGTGTTTGACTACAGCTCCAGTCCCCTGTCCTGCCATATATCGCTTAGTGATGCAGGGAATTGATGTGCTTTCGTCTGAGAGTTGGGCGGATGCAAAGCCATTGCCTTTAGCTATCTGAGTTTTCCAGTGGTTGAAGAGCCAGGGTTTGGTTTCAGCCGTGAAGTATTCGCCTTCAAGGGTTGATTCATCGTCGCGGATACTGGCAAAGGTTCGCGATGCGGATACAGTTTCGGGCCATTGAAAATTTGATCCGGAATGGGCAACGATGACTGAGCGACGCCTGCCGGTTAGTTCTCCATACTGTCGGGGGTCGATGACTTTTGCTTCAACGGTGTAGCCGGCGCGTCTGAGGAAGTGTTGGATCATATAGCCTGCGCCACTTGTGAGATAGCCAGGGGCTTCTTCAATCAGGACGGTTGCGGGGTTCAGTCGCTGTATTATGAGTGCCGCCCAGATGGTAAGGTCGGAAAGCGGGTGGGCCTCAGGCGGTAGGGAACGGTCGCGTTTGGAACCTGTGACCTTGTCCCTGGTCCTTGCGGGTGAGTAGCATTCGCAAGCTATACCCATGGTCAATAATTCGACTTGTGGAAGTTCTTGCATGGGCGTGTCTTCAACGCTGAGGTTGAACATTTGAGCGTTGTGGTTGTTTTCGTAGATCTCGGCGTACTGTGAGTTTAGTTCGATAGCGAAGGCGGGTTTGTAGCCCGCAAGTCGCGCAGCCTCGGTTAATAATCCCGCTCCGGCGTAGACGCTTCCTTCCTTTCCGTTTCGGCATCTGGTTGCTCGATGGAGTTCGGTTTGGGAGGGTGTCAGGATTATTTCGCCAGGGGCGATGTAAACCTGAAGGGTATTGATTGAGCCAAAGGCTTCTGTGAGTGCGGAACTGTTGAGGTCGAGCACTGGTATTTGGCCGCGACGTTTGCTTGAAACGACTCGCGGGCCATCTTTTGCAAGCCGGATTACTACGTGTGCTTTTTTGAATTCAATCTGGATGCGATTAGCGGGTTTGAAGCCGGCGTCACCGAGATGTTGGCCTTCGAGCCAGACGCGTGGTGCGTTTTTGTGATAGCCGAGCGTCGTGGTCGAGATGCGGGGAAAGATCGTCATGGCTGACAGGTGCGCGCCGCTTCGTGTTTAGTGAAATCCTGTCTGTATGTCCCAGGGATCGGGAGCGGCATTCGAGCCGTGCGAGTTGTTGATGTTGGTGTCTGAAATCTTCGAAGCTGACCCGATCACTGAAGTGCATTCGAGAGTTGCATGATCGCGCCCGCGAGGTCTCCACCTTCCCAATTCACTAATACGTTTCGCGCCGCGTGTTCAAGGTTCGATTCTTTTAGACTGATTCTGCTTGGCAAGAGGTGCGTCTGCTTGTTGCAGGCTGAATCTCGCCATTGGAGCAACGCATTAAAGAAATCATCGAAACTTTCGTTGAACGGGTAGTCGATGTTCAAAGTAGCGAACAGCTCACCGCCTTTCGTGAAGTGACGCGAAATCTGTTCGGCTGCATAGATCAAACGATTCAACCCGATTTCAACCGTCTCCTCAGTTGTTAGTGACATAAGTGCCTTTCTCGAACGCGGACTCAATCAGTGTGTATTTAGGATTTGGGTGGAGGATCTGTCGGACGTCAGCAGAAATCCGTTTGCAGGTCGTGTGGGATGGGGAATTCTGCGAGGCAGGACCGACATTCCAGGCGTTCGTTGCTTTCTGCGTCCTCATCGTAGATTTCGGACCATCCGTGAATAAGAAGGATTCCGTTTTCGACTCTGGCGACCGCTCGCCAGGTGGTTTGGTGGGATAAATAACGGAATCCCTGTCCGTTGTCGGTTGGCTTCTTGCCGTTGTAATTGCAGTGAGGACAACGAAGAGTCAATGGAGATTGTTTTCTCGTTAGAATCGTTTGCTTGATTGTGGTCCAATCGGATTCAGCTCGGTGAAAGAGCTCCTCTAACTGATGTGGTTCAAGATCCATCGAATCGCAGATGGCGGTACGGATGTTGGTGTCTAAAGCTCCTGTGGCAAGCATTTCTGCAATCAGGCGAGGGTATTAGAGATCGCTACGTTGCCACTGCTCAGTTTTGTTTAATGGTTTTGATGTTTTCATGATCGTATTCGGTGGGCCTTTGTTTCAAGAGTTCGGGCGAAGATGCAGTCTGGAGTCTCCCCTTCGTTCTTACGGGAGTCGCATGTATATGGACCATCACGATCATCGCCGCGTTGGAAGTCAAGGTTGTTGAGTTTTCCTTGACGCAGAAGTGTGGAAACTAACTCTTCGGCTTGTGTAGAGCTGGTTGCAAAGACTTCAACCTCAGCATACTCGGGGTGCTCCTGTGCGATTTGCACGATGAAGGACTCTGTTCGTGTTTGCGAGGTTTTGGCATATTAGTCCTCGAGCCAGAAGTCGATTGCGGCGGCCTGACAAAATCGTTGAAGGAATCTAATGAGTCGCATGTTTGGTTCTGCGCGTTGTGATTGCGCAATATTCTTCCCATTCAGCGTCGGTTAAGTCGCTGCCGTCGCCGGTCTGAAGAAAAATCGCGCCGTTGCACATGGGTTTGTGAACAACGACCTGACCCGTTGAGAGTTGCAAGCTCGGTTGGTCACAGGTCTTGCCATGCGTACAGACGGTGGAAGCGCGTGAATCGCATCGGCCTAAGTAGTAAGCGCCAATGCCTACGCTAGTGAAGCTATGAACGGTCCTAAAGGTGGAGTCAAACATTTTTACGCGGAGGTGTCTGCCCCACTGGTTGCTGATTTCTCCGTAAACACGGCCGACGGTCTCAGTCGGGAATTCGCCTGGCCCACAAACGAAACCCACGGAGTCACCAAGCTTCGCGTCGAACAAATCGTTAGGAACGGGATACTGTGGCTTTTCGGAGTTTGCCATGATGGTTTAGGACTTTAATTTCACGATCTGCGGTAGCCGCTGAATTTTTGGAACCGGTTTAAGTTGTGCGGGGATGATGGAGTCGGTATGAGTTGACGAGACGCGTGGGAGTTATGTGGGTATAGATGCAGGTGGTTGAAATGTCGGAGTGGCCCAGGAGGGCTTGAACGTGTTTGAGTTCCGCTCCATTGTGCAAAAGATGTGTAGCACAGGAATGTCTTAGGGTGTGAGGAGAAACTGAGGGAAGACCTGCGGCGTCGCCGTATTGGTTTAAGAGTGTCCAAAGCAGTTGGCGTGTGAGTGGCTTTCCGCGGTTGGTAAACAAATGCAAGTTGGGGATTGCGTACGATGATGTGGTGTTGCGGTAATGTTTGATCGAATGGGCTGCACTCTTACCAAACGGAATAATTCTTTGCCGACTTCCCTTGCCATGAACGGTGACGAGACCGCTGATCAGATCAATATCTTTATTGCGTAACGATACCAGCTCCGAAGCACGCAGACCTGTTGCGTACATTAGTTCGAGAATCGCACGGTCGCGGCGGCCAGTGTTGCAAGTGATGTCTGGAGTATTGAGCAAACGTTGTATTTCAGTTTCTGAGAGGACAGTGGGCAGATGTGTTGGTGGAGGGGGTGTTTCGAGGTTGTCACTGGGAGAGCTATCGATGTAATCGTCGAGTACGAGAAAAGCGTAGAAGCTGCGAATGGTGCCGGCAATTCGACGGACAGTGGAAGCAGAGAATCCGTTGAGTGTTAGTTGGGAGATAAATTCTTGTATATCACCGGCGCGAAGCTGATGAATCGGACGTGCCGATTGATAAGCGAAATGAGTGAGGCGTCTCAGGTCTCTACCGTAATTGTAAATAGTATTCTCGGAAAGACCTTTTTCTATTCTGAGATAACGCAAAAATAGCTTCGTGAGGGGAATTCCTTTAGGAATGTCAGAAGCTGCGGTCGCCATTACAAAAAAGGATTACTTAAAAAAGCAGTGCGTTCGACTTAGCTAACTGTGTTTGCCACTGCGTTGGAGTGTCGGGCGGTGGTTCTTCGGTTCCTGTGCAAGTGGTGTAGTAATTTTTGCAGACGGGACAGGTGGTGTTGAGTTCTGTTTTTTGATGGGGTGTTTGCAATCGTGTCATGCAGGTGGTGATGATGTTTTTCGTTCGTCGAATGAATTCATGATCTGTCTCGGTGAAAGCGGGGGCGTTCTCTCGCTCGAAGTTTTCGACTTGCTGGAATGAATGGTTAGCTCGTTCGACGGTGGAAGTTGAAAGGTTGAAATCGGTAAAGGCGCGTTCTTTGACGTGAGCATTCTGATCGGTGTGCAAGACGACTGCGCCTTGGGTGTACGTGCCGGCGTGAGGCTTGTTCCAGACGAGTCCAGGTCGCTTTGGGTTGTTGGTCTGTGAGACGAGGCGTGTGCCATGTGACTTTTTGGTTTCGAGCCAATACCGCATAACACAGCGCAAGCGTCGTCCGTAGGGGTAGTCGCTGACGACGACGGCAGTTTCAGGTGATCGGGCGCCGATGATCAGAGTATTTGGTAGGGGATCTATTTGCGCCTGTGGAGTGTTTTGCTTGATGACTGCAATTATGTGTTCGTTCATTTGGTTACCTCGCGTTGCTATTTGAATTGTTAGCGGTGAATGTGTTTGGACGGGGATGGGGGTGTATGCTCGTTTAGTTCGCGCGGGCGAGAGCGACACTATTAATCACAAGTTGGCGGTCGTTGAGACTCGGATGACGTTTACGTTCTAAGTTGTCAGCCGCGTAATCATTCCGAGTCGGATTGTGAGCCGACATCTGTTTTAGGATGAAGGCATATTGTTGGGACGGTAGTTGTAGACGATGTAGAGCAATAGCGGCAATGACATCGTGGAAGAGTTCGAGTTGTCTGATGGTCTGAAAGTCTTCGAGTTTCCACGCCTTGATGAACCTATCCTTGACAATATCTCTTGCCAGTTCATGTGCGACGAGTCCGTTGAGTTGAGCGCCAGTGGTATCCCGTTGCAGTAAATCGAGCAGTCCGGTTGAGATACCGATATAAGAAAATGCAACGGTTTGTAGGTTTGGGTAGTTGTTGCGATATATAAAAAAACGAACTGCGTGCTCGCGATGAAATAACCGGAGCAACGGGAGTGTTTGCTGTTGTAGGCGGTTGCACGTTTTGAAGTCGTCGACGATCGCTAGCTGAGCGAGCCAGGTTGCACGTGGAAAGGCTTCATCCCGAACGCTAGGAGAGACTGGTGTTGGAAGAACGGTAGTCAACCAAGTGTCGAATTGAAGAGGAGGGAGAGCGATAAGCTGCTGGATTATTACGTTTGGGTTGGTCGGATCGAAAGTCGTGGTGAGGTTCGTTGAAGGGGTGGTTACGAGAGGCTTTTGGCGATGTCCCGTCTGCGCGTTATTGGACAGGGCTGATAACAACAGCGCGGTGAGACATACAGAAATGATAAATACATAGCGGACAAGCGTGCGTGAAAGTGGGTTTGTCATGGCGTTTGTGATTCCTGATTAGCCTTTATTTTGTAGTCTGCTTACCTCTCCTTTTTTGCGTGGGAGCGAAGATACGAATCGATGCTTTTGAGAATGAGGGATAAAGAAGGGGTAAAAGGAAGAGGGACCGCCGAGCGGGCTAAAGCGTGTTGAGGCCGGGCAGGGCCGAGACACTCATGTAAAAAATTATTAGCTGGCTCTGAGGTGTTTTCTAAGAGGGAGTTAAGGTAGGTTGATGCAACAGGGCCGTGCGGCCTGAGTGTTGTCTGTAGTTTCATGGACCGTGCTCTGTCTCATCATTGGCAGTTGGCTCGTGGGGTCTCAGCCCCGCCTGAGCTGCGGCGAGAAGTTGGTCTACGCGGTTGAAGCATCTGGTTTGCTGTCGAGTCAATCGGGCATCACGCATCGAATAACCCCAAAGTCCCCTCACGACATAAAGGTGCTGGTCACCTGTGATCTCTTTAAGGTGAGTGGTTGCGCGTTTAAGGATCGGCATTATGCGGGCGCATCTGCTGAGTAAATGTTTTCGTTATGTTGGGAAGCTCCGCAAGCACAGCCTTTAGCTGTTAGCTCGCCTAGTTCGT
Organism: Acidobacteriota bacterium; assembly: GCA_020199835.1. Taxonomy (GTDB): domain Bacteria; phylum Acidobacteriota; class Blastocatellia; order Pyrinomonadales; family Pyrinomonadaceae; genus PSRF01. The sequence goes on from JAIVJV010000002.1 coordinate 340,136, forward strand.
TGCGCTCTAGATATGTATGACAGACGTGACAAGGACCGTCGAAAATATGCTCATCAAAACAGCCTTGACAGACTCTCATGTTGCAACCGTCGCAAAAGCGAATGGCTTCGCAGTCTTTGTGCTGACAATTCTGGCAGATTAGTTTGATGGGCCAGTATTCGTAAACGCGGAAGGGGAGCCTGACGGTAACTCCTCGATGCGGTCCTGAAAGGTTACGCGAAAAAAACCAAACGCGACCTAAGAGTTTGTTGCCTGTGTCATGACATTGATCAAGCCAGATCGCACTATCTAGGGAGCCGGAAAAATCACAATAACCGCCGCGAGTGATATGGAAGCTGGCGTCATTGGATTCCTTCATGGTTGTTTGCATCGATCCGTCGCTCAAATCGGAGGTGAAGCGACGGGGTCTGTCCTCGTTAGGGAACCAGACAAAATCACCGACGCGTGGACCATTACGTTTATTTAGCGCGTTGAGTCGCTGGCGTGCTAACTCAACGTCAACAACTGCGGGATTTGTGCCGTAGTCGTAGATTAGTGTTTGACTGTTTATATTGAACTCGGGGATGAGTAGCATTGGTGGACCCCTTCTCCCATGTTTTGCATTTGGTGATTGCCGCTTGTTACTGCGTTCCTTACGCGGCGTATAAGCGGTGCCAGGACGCTACGCTTTCGTCGCTTTTGGTTTGGCGGCGGTATTCGTTCCAGGGGATGAAACGATATAGGCCCAGGTTGACCCAGCGTTGAAAGCATTTCAGATCGACTCGAGGCTTTTGGCCGCGTTGATGGAAGACCATTGGGTAAGGTTCTATGTCTCGCTCGACCATCAGCTTGAAGCGATACCAGATACGGTCCCAGGTTTCATTTGTGTCGAAACCGATCAGCATGTAAGCCCGGACGTGTGATGGTGGGATGCCGGCTTTTTCGAGTGTGTTGATTCCGGCGAAGAATACTTGCTGATCTTTTAGGTTGTCCCACGCAGTGTAGACCACCCTACGATTGAAGGCTGTATTTCGGTATTGTTGTCACTTGAACCATTAATTTGCCGCCGCGGCAACTTAATGGTTCCAATAGCGCCCGGCAATTAATTGGTTCCAATTTTTCCAATTCTTCCAAAAAGTACAAACTACCCTAAATTCCTTCGTAAATTGTTACCCGCTGTTCTTTAGACGCACTCGCGGCAACTTATTGGTTCCAAACGCACCGGCAATTTAATGGTTCCAATTTCCGGAAAAGTACCAAAAGTGTCGTGAACTACTGCTTGCTATAGCTCCTCAACCGCTCTGTTAACTGCTTCGTAGCCAGCAGCGGCTTTTACGAAGCATCGGTGCTCGGCATCTGCGCCTTCCGTAAACACGATTTACAGCCTGCCGGATTGATTCTTGGAAGTCGAGGTCCGCAGTTCCGTGACGCATACCCTCTCCGTCCACAAAGTTCAACATCGGTTAAAGCGTGGGGTGAGAACGCCAAAAGAAGCGGTGTTGAAAGAAAGACCAATAGCGCTGTTGGCCGAAGCTTCTTTTTCTTTTTCTAAGTAATTGGGTTTGCTTGCATTTTGCTCAGTCATGGATTAAAAAATCGCAACGCCTTATAACTCAACGTTCGACAGCTGTCCGTCTTTGGTCTGCCGATTCGACGATTTAGGCGTTAACCCACTTCAATAGGAACAGATATGCGTTTGGCTGACTTTATTCTGCAGGACATGGAAACCATTCTGGAGGAATGGGAAAAGTTCGCTGCGACATTATTCCCAGCCGCAGAGGGCATGACACCGCTGGCGTTGCGTGATCACGCGAAACCGATTCTAGAGGCCATCGCGAAAGACATATCAACGCCCCAGACGAAGTGGGCTCAGGCCGAAAAATCCAAAGGCCACGCACCTAAGCTTACAGGAGCCCCGGAGACAGCGGCACAAGTGCACGCGGTGCTGCGCGCGCGTAGCGGCTTCGACATCAATCAACTAGTCGCCGAGTACCGTGCCTTGCGCGCCAGCGTTTCTCGGCTTTGGATGGATGCCCACGTGCCGGATGACACTAATCTGAACGACATGGTCCGTTTCAACGAGGCCATGGACCAGGCGATCGCCGAATCAATCGACTTCTTTAGTGCCCAAGTGGATCAAGCGCGCAACTTGTTGCTCGGAATGTTGGGCCACGACATGCGCAGTCCGCTGAATACTATCGTGATGACAGCCCGATACCTCGCGGCGCTGAATGCCGGAGCAGAAGTCTCTGATGCGGCCACACGCTTGATGAGGAGCGGCGCTTCGATGAAGGCACTTCTGGACGACCTAATCAATTTCAACCGAACCAGGTTGGGACTAGGTATCAAAACGGAGTTAGCGGATGTCGACTTGGCGGCTGCATTTGCGGACGAAGTAGAACAGCTGCGCGGGGCGCATCCAAGCCGGCAAATCGCACTCGAAGTCATTGGAGACACTCGCGGCCTCTGGGACCGAGTTCGTTTGCAGCAAGTGCTCCGCAACCTGGTGGTGAATGCGATCGATTACGGTTCGCCGGACACACCGATTCAAGTGCTGCTCGCCGGCGATCAGAATGACATTACGCTTGAAGTGAAGAACCGTGGGGCGGCTATTGAGAAGGCAAACATGGACCAGATCTTTGAGCCGCTAAAACGGGGATTCGGGCCCGTTAACCGCGATGAACCCGAGTCGAGCCTCGGCCTTGGACTGTTTATTGTGCGCGAGATTGCGAGGGCCCATGGCGGCGAGGCGACCGTGCGATCCGATAAAGAAGAAACTATGTTCGCCGTGAGGTTGCCCCGGCGCGATCGCGAACAGGGCACTTAAGAGTTTGCTTGCCGATCTCAGCGACGTTTTCGACCGCCTTTCAAATTCTTTGGATCTTCGCGAAAGACTTCCTTTGCGTTTGTCCTCCCGCAAGCCTACCCGCTTGAAAACCGACTGGTAAATCATGCTAAGATTGGTTTTCCTAAAACTTCCCCCCGTCGCTACTTCTTTCAGTTCTACTGATAAGTATGCCTATGTCCAGCGGGCCTCCACCAAAAGATTTGCCTGACAATAAATCCGCCAAAGACTCGCGTGCCAAATTACAAAGCAGCGAACTGGCTCCTTACTGGCTCTCCACCATCATCGACTCGGCGGACGACGCCATTATCACCAAGACGCTCGAAGGCATCATTACGAGCTGGAATAAGGGAGCGGAGCGCATCTTCGGCTACACGGCGGAGGAGGCGATCGGCAAGCCCGTCCTCATGCTGATACCCGAAGATCTCCCCGACGAGGAGCCGACCATCCTCGCCCGCCTCAGGCGCGGCGAGCGCATTGACCATTATGAGACCGTGCGTGTCCGCAAGGATGGCTCATTTGTCGACATCTCGCTAACCGTTTCGCCCATCAGAGGACCGGACGGCCAGATCATAGGGGCATCGAAGATCGCGCGCGACATCTCTGAGCGGAAGCGGGCAGAGGAGGCGCTACGCAGCCGCG
>JAIVJV010000013.1 GCA_020199835.1 Acidobacteriota bacterium
AGTCTCATGTCAAAGAGCGAAAAAGCAGTAACAGAGCAACGCAGGCGCTGCGGCGTCGCGGTCGAAGTCTGTCCTACAGATCTCTTGACAGCGAACACCGCTTCATAGATGGGCTGGAATTAGGAAACGCCGTTGGCGTTGGAGTGCGTTTACTCGCCCGGGGTAGCGTTTCAAATGAGTTACTCTGCCCAAGGCTGGCTTTTCACACCGCTACTCGCCCAAGGCGCTGGCGTTTCAAATGCGCTACTCGCCCAACGCCGCGTATTTAAAGAGCCGGAACCGATAACGCTGCTGGGCGCGGATGTTGGCGGCGATTGCGCCGTGAACGTTCTCGTCCCACTGCGTGTACTCATCGATGAACTTGTCCGCACCGGCTTTGTCGCCCGCATACTGCACCGCCAGAGTTCTCTCCAGCATCTTCCCTACTACGTCGTGATACTTCTCGTAGTGAATGCGCAACGTCTTCGTCGCCTGGTCAAAACTCAACAGCCCGTTCTGGAGATAAAAGTTCCACTGCATCAACTGCATGGTGTTGTACGGCTGATCGCGGCGCGGCTTGTTGTTCTGCAACACACGCAGGATCCCGCCGGCATAAACACTTCTCAACTGCGCATCCGTGTAGTAACCCTGTTTGTGCAGCGCCTCGGCAACGAACAGCGAAACCAGATCCGCTTTCATCTCTTCCATCGTATTCGCGTTGTCCTGCAACGCTGCATCGAGGTCGCGCCCGTCCTTCGTCCGATCGACGCCGAGATAGTGGCCCACCTCGTGCCACAACGTGCGATAGAAATTCCCCTCAGACGTTAACTCCTTCGCCTGCGCCTCACCGACCGCCGCAGCAAACGTCTTCGACGTGCCTTCAAAAATGTTCGGATCGCGCATTATGTTTGCGCGCAACAAAATCGTGCGCCCGTAACGCCGCGCAAGATAACTCTCGTTCGGCAAAATCGTCGCCGTGTTGCCGCCGCGCGATTGCCCGAAATCCGCGACGACGTCGTAAACGCCGACGGGTATGTCTTCGCGCACTTTCTTGTGCTGCTGATAAGGCAGCGAATCCTCCAGCGCCTGCAAACCCTTCATCGCCTGCCGCAGCGCGGTCGTCTCCTGTTGCCGGCTTTGCAACACAACAAACGAGAAGAACGTCTTCACGCCGTACAATTCGTCGTCGTAGGTTTCGTATGAACCAATCTGCGCGTTGAGGTTCTTGAACCGCCCGGTCACCCACGCCGCATCACCCGATTCGTAATCGTTCGACAACAGATCCCGCGCGCGATTGCGCAAAAACCGCGCAAACTCCTCGTCATCGTTCGCAACCGCGTCCGCAGCTTCATTTAGCAGTCCGTAGGCTTTCATTAGATCATCAGCGTACGCGACGGAGTACGGCACGGCGTACAACCCAACCTTGTCGGCCGGCGTTGCGGGCCTTCGAGCAAGCTGCTGCAACTGGCCCATCAGCTTCGGATGCAACGTCTCCAACACCGGATACTTATTCATCCGAGTGATATCTTCGCGCACGTTCTTCGCGGTCGCACTGCGCACTACCGTCCGCAGATCCAGAATTTCGCTACGTGTCTCTTCCGGATTCTTCGTTGAATTGATGAACCGCTCGACTTCTTCCTTCGTGATTCCCCACGGATACATGTTCTTGCCAGGCTTCAATGGATCCACCGGCAGAAAAGGCTCGCGCTTGTTCTCGAGCGTTGTGGCGATTGGTCCCTGAAAAAGTCGATAGAGCGTCAACAGGTTCTCCGTCGCCGGCGTGTGGGTCTGCCGGTGCAAGTTTTCGAGCGCACGATACGACGAGAGCGCCTCCGGATGACGTTGCTGTTCGTAGAGTTTCTGAAAAATCTGGCCCACCTCGATCAACTTCGCGACGGCTTTGCGTTCACCTTCGGTGAGTTGTGAAGTATCAGGCGCCAGCCGAATCGTTTGCGTTTTCTCGACGAGCGGCCGGCTCTTTTCGAGCGGCCAGTAACCGTTGGCAATAAGCAGTGACATGATTAGGCCTGCAGCAAGTTTAGTCATGAAAACATTCTGCCATAGGCCGTCACGTGTCGGCCATTCGTTGCACGCGCCCCGCAATTTATTTGGAGTTTTCGCATAAAACGTTGGGGCACCGTCGTTGCTAATGCACGAGTAGTGACGACTCTGCGCACATTCATTCAACGGCGCTTCAAGCGCATGCGACGACGGCGAAAGGTGGGCCGCGCGTACGACATGGCATTAGAAATCGCGCGCGTGCTGCCCGCGCATGCTGACGTACTCGACGTCGGTTGCGGCAACGGTTTTATCGCCCACCATCTGACTGGTCTACTCGGCAAACCAGTCGTCGGTCTCGACGTCGGCGAGGCCACGGACACGCGCATCAATTACCTTCCTTATGACGGCCGCCACTTTCCCGTGCGCGATCAAAGTTTCGACGCCGTGTTGCTTTGTTACGTGCTGCATCACGCGCAGGAAGCGCCTCTCGTGCTCAACGAAGTCAGCCGCGTGTTACGTGAAGGCGGCCTCGCGATTATTTACGAAGACATGCCAACGCTCTGGTGGGATCGTCTCGTTTGCTGGACACACGATCGCCAATGGCGCAGCCGCACTGGACCATGCACGTTTCAACGCGAACACGGTTGGCGTAAGACGTTCAACCTGGCAGGTTTCGATATTGTGAGCGAGCGGCCGTTATCGCGCTGGCGAAACCTCGCGCATCCCGTAGCTCGCCGGCTGTTTATCCTGAGAGCCACCGAATACACGGACAATCCTCTATTCAAACCCGATCACGCCGCGCTCCCGCAACTTCTTGATCATGCGCAGGCAATCAGCCTCGCGAAAGGGACAGATTGAAAGGATCGATTGAATGTCCCACGAGCCGTTGATGCGCGACAGCAGAAAACCTTCCTGCGGATCGAGCTCCAGGTTCGTCAGCTCGGACGGCGAGATGCGCAACTGCGGCACCGAACGCGGCGTTAGACCACTCGTCGCGTAAACGTGTTTCACGAACTTCTCTTCCGCAGCCGGCAACAAAGCCTGCGCTTCGGGACTGTTTGGTTGTTGCTGTAAAGCCGTCTGCACGATCTGCAACGCTGCGTCGGGATCGGTGTCGAGCTTGCGTTCGGCGGACCAGACCATCTCGGTCACGCTTTCCGGCAGATCCTCGATCTCCGCGCCCGGCTTCGGAGTGTCCTCGGGCCGCTCACCCGCCACGCGCGCGACCCCCTCACTGATGAGCGTAAAAAGCTGTCCGTAAACATGAAACGCCGAGGCGTGCATGTGATAGCAGATTTCGGCGACCGACATCCGCTTCTCGACGAAGTAAAGAATTTGCCGAAACTCCTTGCCGAGTTTCAGCGATGAGGTCCAACCCGCGGCGAGTTCGAGAATCGCGCGATCTGAAGGCACGAGCGTGCGATAACGCGCGAACTCGTCGATGCGATAGATACCTTCCATGATCACGTTCGTCGGCTCGACCTCGATCAACAGCAGTTCGTCAGACGATGGATCTTCGTCGTAAAACTCAAAATCGCCCTCGTTCCACATGAACAGATCGTAGATCGCGTCGAGCGTGCGCGTTTTGAGGATCTCGATCACTTCCGCTTCCGTTAGAAATCCCTGTTCGACCAAAACTTCGCCGAGTTTCGCGCCCGAAGTGCGTTGTATCTCACGCGCGGCTTTCAGTTGAGCGTCGTCGACCTTTCCGTAGTGGAGGAGGACCTGACCGAGATATTCGCGCGGGTCGTTGGACTTCGAACCAACGATCATGCCGTTTTTAAAATAGACCTGCTTTGTGATCTTGCCGCGATCAAACTTCAGCGTGCCTGATTTTCTTCCCGCTGCTAAAAACTGCAGCAGGTCCACCAGGCTCATCGTTTTCAAAGTACCTTGAATTGCCATTAGCTAATCGTCGTTGGGTGTCACTCGCGGGGCCGCACGTTTTGGGAGGTTCTCTGAGACTTAATCTTCGACGAGATCCGCGGAAATCGCCGTTGCTTCCGGTCCGGCTTCGTGTGCGATCTTGAGCAGGCGCAGCAAATTCTCCGTCTGTTCTTCATTCAAATCGACAAATTGCACACCGAAACCGCGGCCGTGATGATGGTGCCTCACTTCGCCCTCAAGATAAAGCCAATCGTCGTCCGGCAGCAGCACGCGGAAGGCGACGATCTCTCCAGCCATTACCTCGCCCACTGTGTCGAGATAGCAGCCTCCTTCGGAAAGATCCGTGACGCGGGCGGAATGCCGTTCTTCGCCACCGTCCCAAACTGCGTCGAGGTGTACGCTCAACCGGGGTCTTGATCGTCGTTCATCCATGGGCCTAAGGCCATATTAGAGTTTTTAGTGAAGCACGAAAAGGAAAATCTAAAACGAGGTTCACATGCAACGCACGCGCAAAGCTTCGGGAATGATCTGGAACGTAGCCGGCAGTTTTCCAGGAAGTTCTCCATCAACTTCCAGATCTACATCCGCGCCACGTTCTGCCGGGCGCACAGTGACTTTTCGCGCGAGTGCGTGGCTCACTTGAGGCAGCGAGAGGTGCGAGCCAAAGTAAACTCGCGGCGCGCTCGTGAAGATTTTCATCGCACCGAGATCGCCGACGCCGACAACGTCAAACTTTCCGTCCGTGAGTTTTGCGTCAGGCGCGATCTTCATACCGCCACCGAAGTAACGCGCGTTGGCGATGACGAGATTTGTCACCAGCAGGTGGCGCTCGTGTGCATCGTCGAGTTGCACGAGGAGGCGCGTTGCTTCGCTGCGCATAGCAGTTCGTAGTAGCGACGTGCCGAAGGCGATACGTCCACCCAGCCACTTGGGCGTGTTCGCGGGCAGCCAGTCAGGCCCGCCGGCTTTGACGTGCTGAATCACCTTTGTGCTCATCCCACACGAGGCGACGCCGACGAAGTAACGCATCGCTTCGACGCCGTTGTGATCGCGAAACGAGATGCGGCCGACGTCGATGCGACGTGTTTTGCCTTCCCGCAACACGCGCGCAGCCGCACGGCCCGCGGAGGGAATTTCGAGCGAACGGCGGAAATCGCCGCCGGTGCCGCTGGGGAGGATGCCGAGTTCCGCGTCTTTGCCGGAAGAGAGAATGCCGTTTGCGACTTCTGAGACTGTGCCGTCCCCGCCGCAGGCAATGATGAGTTTGACGCCTTTGCGCGCGGCGTCATTCGCGATCGCGGCTGCGTCGCCGCGAACTTTGGTAAATGCAGTTTGAAACGAGCCAAACTCCGAACGTAGATCGCTTGCAACGCCCGGCCACGCGTCGCCCGTGCTGCCGCTGGCTGACGAAGGATTAATTATTACGAGCGGTAGCGGCATGCATTTTCCTGTCTTGTTCCGCGAGTTCGGCGATCTTTTCCATCACCATGTCCGCGATCTCTTTGTGGGTGCGCAGACGGTCGGGCCTGTTCAGGTAATCGCTCAGATCGATCATTGGGCCGAAGTGCAGGCGAATGACTTCCTCACGGTTCCAGTTGCGCGCGACCTGTCGCGGCAGGCTGTTGCATAGTCCGGCGATGAAGACGGGGATCACCTGTGGCTTCGCGTCCATGATCAGTTTTCCGACGCCCGGTTGCGCGCGCAAAAACGAGTAGGGATCGTCGCCTTTGTTTCGCGTCCCTTCGGGATGAAAACCGATGACGTTGCCGCGGCCGTTGCGCGCGAGTTCGCTCAGCAGGCGAAACGAAAATTTATCGAACGCGCGTTTTTCGGGAATCGGGTGATCGCCGGCGGCGAAAAACGGCGGATACATGGACCACCAGCCCATTATCAGGTTCACCAATAATCCGAGTGGTGACTGGTAGAAGAATCGTCCGCGCACCGGGAAGAAAAGTTGTTTGCGCCATTTCGTCATGCGAAAGAGCATCGCGGATACGGCGAACATGTCGAAGAACGAACGATGATTCGCGACGAGCAGCAGCGGCCGCTCGCGTGACGCAGCCTCGACGTGTTCGAGGCCGTAGACGTTCATGATGTTGTAAGTGGAGAGGTGGATCCAGCCTGCGCCCATGGTGCTCTGGCACCACGTCCAGAACCGTTTCCACGCCCCGCGATTCATGCGCGTGGTCAGACGATAAGCAAAACGTTCGAAGCGTGTGAGAACGGCGAGTTCATCTGCCGTGGGAACGAGAGGAGCGGATTCGACGGAAGTTGGTGTTAGTTCGTGGGAACGGTTCAAACGTGTCTCAACAGTTCTCAAGCGCTAACTCCAACCAACGCCGAAGGCGTTTCCGAACTCCCGAACGCCACAGCGTTTCCAAACTACCAAACGCCACAGCGTTTCCGAACTACCAAACGCCTCGGCGTTAAGACTCACGCGTTGGACGCAAACGCCTTCGGCGTTACTCGGTCGACTGACAGGACATCAGAAGTACTCACTCAATCGAGAAGTACTTCGCTTCCGGGTGGTGGACAATAATAGCCGATGTTGATTGTTCGGGCTCCAGCTGAAACTCTTCCGTCAACGAAACGTCGATGCGCCCGGGATTCAGGAGCGTAAACAGTTTCTCCTGATCCTCCAACCGCGGACACGCCGGATAACCAAAACTGTAACGCGAACCCTGGTACTGCTGATGAAACAAGCGCGACAGATTCGTCGCATCCTGACCAGCAATCCCAAGCTCCTGCCGGACTCGCTTGTGCCAAAATTCAGCCAGCGCCTCCGCCGCTTCGACACTCAACCCGTGAAAATACAAGTAGTCGGCGTAATTGTCTGACTTGAACAACTCGTGCGCATACTCACTCGCGCGCCGGCCGACGGTCACGAGATGAAACGCAACGACGTCCATTCGTCCCGACTCCTGTGACGCAAAGAAATCCGCGAGACACAGATGCTTGCCCGCTGGTTGCCGTGGAAACGTGAAACGCACCTGCTCCCGCTGATTCTCGTCGTAAACGATCAGATCGTTGCCCGAAGACTGACACGCGAAATACCCATAAACCACTTTCGGAACGAGCAACTGCTCGCGTTTCGATCGCTCCTTGATTTCCTCGTAAATCGGCCGCACTTTGTCACGCACCAGCGCCTGGTACTGATCCGGCGGCGTCTTGCCCTGCTTGAACTGCCACTGACCTTTAAACAACGCGTTTTCGTTGACGTAAGCGAAAACGTCGTCAAGCGCGATGTCTTCAACGACACGTGAGCCGTAGAACGGCGGCGTTGGAATCGGAACCGCAGGATCGATCGCGGAACGCGTGGTGTGCGTCGTGTCACCGAACGGCGCAGCGCCACGAGGCCGCGCGCTTTTGCGAATCCCGAGTTTCGCTTCCTCACCAACCAGGTCGTCAACATCTTCCGCAGCTTCAACCTTCGCCGCGGCCGTACTAGATCCGTTAGTTTCCGCCCGCTCAGAAGCGCCCACGAGTTGGTCCATCGTGTGCAAACCCGCAAACGCATCATGCGCGTAATAAAGCGACCCTTTGTAGATCGACTTCAGATCCTCTTCAACGTAACGCCGCGTCAACGCCGCGCCACCGAGAATCACCGGCACCTTCACGCCGCGCTCGTTCATCAACTCGAGGTTATCTTTCATGATCAACGTCGACTTCACGAGCAACCCGCTCATCCCAATCGCGTCCGCGCCTGTCTCGTCGTACGCCTGAAGAATGGCCTCGATCGGCTGCTTGATACCGAGGTTGTGCACCTTGTAACCGTTATTGGTGAGAATGATGTCCACAAGGTTCTTGCCGATATCGTGAACGTCGCCTTTCACGGTCGCGAGCACCATCGTGCCCTTTGCAGTCGCGCCGCCTTTCTTCTCCATAAACGGCTCGAGAAAACGCACGGCAGCTTTCATCGCTTCGGCCGACTGCAACACGAAAGGCAACTGCATCTGCCCGCTGCCGAACAGATCGCCGACGACTTTCATGCCGTCGAGCAGAATGTTGTTGATGATGTCGAGCGCGGGATGTGTTTTGAGCGCGACTTTGAGTTCGTCTTCGAGACCGATCTTCTCACCGTCGATGATGTGGTTCTTCAAACGCTCTTCGACCGTGTCTCCTTTGGAAGCTTTTTTCGCCGCCTTCGACTTAACGCCTTCAAAGAGCTTCGTAAACTCGGTCAGCGGATCGTAAACACAGACGTCGTTTTCAAACTTGCGCTCGTCGTAGATCAGCTCGCGCGCGACCTTGATCTCTTTCTCGCCGATGCGATTCAACGGCTCGATCTTGCTGGCGTTGACGATCGCTGCATCGAGTCCCGCTTCCACGGCGTCATGGAGAAACACGGAGTTGAGCACGACGCGCGACGCAGGATTCAGGCCGAAAGAGACGTTCGAAACGCCGAGCAGCGTAAACGCGCCGGGCAGATCGCGCTTGATACGCTTGATGCCTTCGATCGTTTCGAGCGCGTTGCGGCGATCTTCTTCAATACCGGTCGAGATTGGCAGCGCGAGTGGATCGAAAAAAATGTCTTCCGCGGGCAAGCCTGCTTCGTTTTTCGCCTGTTCGTAAGCGCGCTTCGCGATCCTGAACTTGCCCTCGGCCGTGCGTGCCATGCCCTCTTCGTCGATCGTGCCGATCACGACGCTCGCGCCGTATCTTTTCGCGAGTTCGATCACCTTCAGAAAGCGCGGCACGCCGTCTTCGTAGTTCGTCGAGTTGAGAATCGACTTTCCGCCCGCGTGTTGCAGTCCGGCTTCCATCTTCTGCCACTCGGTCGAATCGAACATCAACGGGATCTTGACGTTCGTGACGAGACGAGACGCGAGTTCGTGCATGTCAGCTTCGCCGTCGCGCCCAACGAAATCGACGTTGACGTCGAGGATGTGCGCGCCTTCGCGTTCCTGTTCCTTGCCGAGCGCGACGAGACCGTCCCAGTCACCGGCGTTCAGCAGGTCGCGCATCTTCTTCGACCCGCTCGCGTTCACGCGTTCGCCGATGATCAAAAACGACGCGTCCTGCACGTAAGGCTGTTGCATGTAGATCGACGACGCTGCCGGAACGAGTTTTGGATTGCGTTGCTTCGGCGTGATCTGCTGCATCGCTTCAACGACGTGGCGCAGGTGCGCGGGCGTCGTGCCGCAACAACCGCCGACGACATTGACGCCGAAGTCGCTGGCGAAATGGACGATTTGCGCGGTGAAACTGTCCGGGGTTTCGTCGTAATGCATCTTGCCTTCGACGACCGACGGCAGACCCGCGTTTGGCAAAACCGAGATAGGCAGCGGCGCGTTTTCACAAAGGTAGCGGATGCTCTCGGTCATGTGTTTTGGACCAGTGCCGCAGTTCATGCCGATGACGTCGATCGGAAACGGCGCGAGGGCCGTCAACGCGGCGGAGATCTCGGTGCCGTTGAGCATCGTGCCGAACGTTTCGATCGTGACTTGCGCGATGACGGGCACACGCGTGCGCCGTTCTTCAAACACCGAAAAGATCGCGCCGACCGCGGCTTTTGTTTGCAGCAGATCCTGGCACGTCTCGACGATCAACAGATCGGCGCCGCCGTCGAGCAGTCCGCGTACCTGAACCGCGTAAGCGTCGCGTAGTTCGTTGAAAGAGATGTGGCCCAGCGTTGGCAGTTTTCGTCCCGGACCCATCGAACCGGCGACCCAACGCGGCTTTGCCTTGGTTGAGTAATCAGACGCAATGCGTTTCGCGAGACGCGCCGCGCGTACGTTCATGTCGTACGCCTGATCGGCCATGTCATACTCGGCGAAGTCGACGGGTGTGCCGTTGAAGGAATTGGTTTCAATAACGTCGCAACCGACGTCGAGAAACGCGGTGTGCACGTTTTCAACCGCGTCGGGCCGCGTCACGAGCAGGTTCTCGTTGCAACCTTCGAAGCGTGGACCACCAAAGTCGTCGAGTGTCAGGTTTTGCACCTGGAGGTTGGTGCCCATTGCGCCGTCGAAGACGACGATGCGTTCTTTAATGGCGTCAAGCAGATTTGTCATAAGCAATAACAAAGGCCCCGCGCTTAACAACGCGGAGCCTAAAACTGTGACTCACCGAGCTGTTTAGCGGATTATTTTACGTGGCCGCAAGTCGCTTTAACTCACCACGTCAAATTGTCAAAGCGTATTGAACCACAACTTGTCAGGCCGTGTAAATACGCAACGCCGAAGGCGTTGACTAATTCTAGCCCCGGGGTTGGCACAACCCTGGGTGGAAACGCCCAAAAAGAACCAACGCTGAAAGCGTTGGAATTTTCGTTGACGAGAGTCACGCACTGTTCTATATTGCCGCGCACGCAACTGTTCAATGGCCGGTGGAGAGTTGTGTTCCCCCCGATCTCTCTACCTCCTCATTTAACAGTCTAACTCCCCCGAACAATTTAAAAACCGAACGATTTACCTAAAGGAGACGCCTCATGCGGCACCGTACCCCTTACTCTCTTCTTCGCTCGTTCATCTCTGTGGCTTTGGCGCTGTCCCTCTTTGAAGTATCAACGCCGGCCGCTCCGAAAACAATCGTCCTTCTCGCAAAAGAGTCGAGTGTGAGTCTGAAGTTCTGGGCTCATGCCAACGGTTTGATGGCTTTGTTTCAAGGTAGGGGCGCGGCCGTGGGGCGCCCTCAGGAAAATCAGGAAGAACGTGATCTCCGCGTGGACCACCTTAATATCTTCCCGGGAAACGTAACTATCACATTTCCGGAACGTGTCTCGTTCCTCGCAGTTGCTTTCGATCAAAACGGTGACCCCATCGGTGGCGTAAAGTTCCGGTGGCATTCACACAACAACAACGGCCGCGGCCGCGGCACCAACATCTCTCGCACGGGAGAGTTCAAACCGCCGACTCCCGGTGAGTACCGGGTTACCGCCGAAGGCGCAGGCAAACGAGCGGAGGTCACCGTTACCGTGTTGCCCGGTCAACGAAGACCACAACCAAACGAGACTCCGCTTGAAACGAAGCCGGTTTCAACGCGCGATCTTCCGCCGGGCGAAAGCGTCGCTAAACTAAACCGACCCAATTCGCGGATAAAACGCGCTCACGCTGCTCGCGCCACCGCAGCAACAGCCGCACCGATGTTTGTCGATGCTGGTTGGGACAATACTAACTACTGGTCTGCCGACGATCCGGGAAACACTCCCGGCACGCCTCCCGGAACTCCGGTCGACAGCGGCGCCGGCAGCGGAAATTTCCAATTCGGCGCACCAGTGCTGAGTCTCCCCAGCCGTGGAACAGATGTAGCGCTCCACCTCGCTTACAGCTCACGCGTCTGGAACAAAGCCGGAACCCAGATGACCTACGACATTGACCGCAGTTGGCCCGCGCCCGGCTTTAATCTGGGCTTCGGCAAAATCCTCTACATGGGTTCATCCGGCGGCAGCATGATCGTCGAACAGGACGGCACGCGCCGGCCGTTTACCGGTCAGATCATCAACTATGGTTACGGCATCTCATTCAACGGTCACACCACTGATGGTTCGTTAATCGATTATAAAAGCTGGGTAAATTCGAGCGGCGTGATGACTTTCGGGGAAATCAATCTACCCAACGGAACCCAGCTTCACTGTTACGCTACTGGTCCAGGCGGTGTGTACCCAACCAGCATCACTGATGTCCAGGGCAATGTCGTCACCATCGCTTACGTCGGCAATCAGGGACCGAAGATCTCCTACATCAGCGATACGATGGGTCGCCTGATCAACTTTCATTACGACAGTCTTGGACTGTTGACCGCAATTACTGCGCCTGGTTTCAACGGTGCTGGGGCGCGCACGCTCGTTCGTCTTACGTATCAGCAACTCTCATTGAACCCGGGATTCGCATATCCGGCGATTCAAAGTACGGTCGTGCGCAACTGGAGCCCCTATATGATCAAGGGTATCTACTACCCGGCCAACGGCACCGGTTACTGGTTTGGCGACAGCGACTCGTATTCGAGTTACGGCATGCTGGCGAAGGTCGTCGAGCAGCGGGGCATGACTTTTTCCGGAGCCGCTCTCAATACCCAAGGCACGATCACGCAAGGCTCGTTGACTCGTCGAGAACAGTACAACTATCCCTTAACACCAAATTACGCGCTCACTGACGCGCCAACGTACACGAGTTGCACCGAGACGTGGTCCAGAGACGGAACCAATTTTGATAGCGCGACCACGACATACGAAGTGTTTGAGAACGCATCACCGCGTACCGTTACGGTGACATTGCCAAACGGCAGCAAGACCAAACAGTTCTCACACAATCTGCCCGGCAACGCGCTGGATGGTCTCGTTTACCAGGATCAAATCCTCAACTCTTCCAACACGGTGTTGCAGAGTAGCTATGTCCACTGGCAACCCGGATCCTACGATTCACCGCGCCCGTGGCGAGTTGAAACCACCAACGAGCTGGGACAGACGAACGCGACCGAATATACCTACGGCCCTCAGTTCAATCAGGTAACGGACATTCGCGAGTACGACTACAACGGCGCGTTGCTGCGTTCGCGGCGCACTACCTACGAAAACGGCGCAAACTACATGAACCGGCAAATTCGTAATTTGCCGCTCGTCGTCGAAGTGTTTGGGCCGGACAATGTCACTCGCGTCGCACGAACCGAGTATCAGTACGACGGGCAAACTCTACAGGACGCACCTAATGTCGTCGGCCATGCTTACAACCATAATCCCTACGGGCCGCAATATGAGATCTGTGATTGCGGCATGTGGGACCACTGGCAGCAGGATTGTCTGCAATGGAACTGCTATTGGACCAGCGACTACAATCCGCTTACCGACTATCGCGGCAACGTCACGCAAATCACCAGCTACACCACCGCCGCTAATCTCACCGGCGCGCTCGTGGAAACGCGACGATACGACATCACGGGCAACCTCGTGAGAGGCAGCAGCTCGTGCTGCGACGAAACCAGTTTCACTTACACCGACGCCATGCAGTATTCGGCGCCGATGTCGGAGACGCGCGGCTCACCGACCGACCCTTACACCCAGGTCAAGATCAGCCGCACCTACGACTTCAATACCAGCTTGCCGCTGACGGCTACCGATCCCAATGGACGGCAGTCGCAAACCACTTACGACCCGGTGTCGCTGCGCGTAGCGAGCGCTATTGCCTCGACGGGCGCACACACCGACCACACTTACAACGACGCTGCGATGAGCCTCACGTCAACCACGTACCTCGCGGCGAGTGAAGGCGGAGCCCTGGCTGAACAACGGACGAAGTTGTTGAACGGCCGCGGTCACGTGCGGCAGGACCAGGCACGCGGCGCCAACGGCGTGTGGGACCTGATCGATACGCTTTACGACAACATGGGCAACATAACGCAGCAAACTCGCCCATATCGCAGTGGTGAAGCACAGCAGTGGAGCACGTTTACCTACGACGCGCTGGGCCGCACGACGCTCGTCACCACCCCGGACGGCAGCACGACACAGACTTTCTACAACGAAACGTCGCGTCCGAATGCCGCCTCGAACAATCCCGGCGAAACCCGGCGCATACGGGATCCGTGGGGCCGCGAACGTTGGGGACGCAGCGACGTACTCGGGCAGTTAGTCGAAATCGTCGAACCCGCGGCGGACGGCGATGGCTCGGTCGCCGTCAACGGCATGGCCACCACCTACACTTACAACACGCTCGGCAAACTAAGCGGGATCACGCAGGGAGCACAGACACGTTCGTTCAAATATGATTCTGTCGGACGTCTCGTAGCGCAAAAGCTGGCTGAACCCTCAGCCACGCTCAACGATGCGGGAACTTATGTCGGATCGGGAAGTTGGACGGACGTCTTCACCTACGACAGCCGTTCAAACGTTACGTCGCGCACTGACGCGCGTGGCGTGAAGACGATCCTGACCTACAACTCCGATCCGCTGAACCGCTTGCAGTCGATGTCGTTCGACACGAGCGGATTCGGCGACACGGGCAATCCAATACTTCCGGCGGCCACGGTGACATATTCATACCGCACTAAGAGCAGTCCGACGGATCTGAAGGACGTGACGCAACTTGCCGGCATTTCGACTGCGGGAGTTTCGACCGAGACTTTCCAGTACGACACGGAAGGGCGAGTAAGTGCGAAGACACTGACCGTCAGCACGCGTGCCGCGTATCCGTTCGTAACGGATTACATCTACGACACTCTCGATCGCACTGTTGACGTGCGTTATCCGGCTCAATACGGCAACGGCGCACAACTTCGCAAGGTGGTACATCACAACTACGACACGGCCAGCCGCTTGAATTCCATCACCTTCGATGGGCAGTGGTTTGCGTCAAACATCAACTATAACGCTTCGGGCCAGACCACTTCTCTTAACGTGGGTAATGGCACGAACCAGATGATCGAAAACTATAGTTACGATCCACAAACGGGACAGCTTTCGGGCCAGACCGTTGCTCGTTCTTCGACGCCGGCCAGTTACCTGATGAACGTCAGTTACAACTACACCGGACCGAACGGCAAGCGCACCGGCCAGCTGGTTAAAATTCTAAATAATCTCGATCCCGGCAAAGATCGCGGTTACGAATACGACCCGCTGGGCAGGTTGAAGCGAGCTACGGGTGGGCAGAGTGTCAACTGGGCCCAACGTTACACTTACGATCGCTACGGCAATCGTAATAACGCCTATTCGTACACCGCCGAGCAGTACATTCGTAACTTCTACCTGAGCGCGCTCGCGCGCCAGCCAGACTCCACGGAGTTATCGAATTGGCTGAGCACGCTGCAAACGGCGTATGCCCAGGGGCAAGCGCAAATGTTGTCAGCGATGCAAAACCTCGGCACCACAGTCTTCACTTCGCAGGAATACATCAATCGCGGTCGTTCGGATCACGATTACGTCTACGACCTGTACAAAGCGTATCTCGTGCGTGAGCCTGATCCAGGTGGTTGGGCGTTCTGGGAAGGCGCCGTCGCACGCGACGGTCGCGCTGCAGTGCGTGCAGGCTTCGCGTTCAGTGGAGAGTTTAACCTGAAGGTGCAGGGCACCAGTCCGTACACACCGGCAGGCGGTGTTGGCGTCGGGTCTGACGGATGGGATGCCATCTGGCATACCGACACCAACAATCGCATTGCGGTGCCGGGCTGGAACTATGACGCCGCCGGCAATCAAACGCGCGTGCAAAGAGGCGCTGGCTGGCAGCGTTTTCAGTACGACGCTGCGAATCGTCTGGTGAAGGTCAAAGCCGACGACAACGTGACTCTTCTGGCGGAACACACCTACGGTGACACGACGCAACGACTGATGACCCTGGAGGCAGGTGTTCGCACGTTCTTCGTCGCCGAAGGTGGATCGACGATAGCAGAGTTTAGCGAAACGGGCGGTTCCACCACACCCTCGTGGTCGAAGAGCTACGTCTATTTCGGCCCGAGGTTGCTGTCCACGCTCGTGCCAGATGGCAGCGGCGGAGAGATGGCGGAACATCATCACCCTGATCGTCTCGGGACGCGTCTAGTGACTAATCAGTCAACCGGTAGTTCGTTCCAGCAAGCAACGCTGCCGTTTGGCAATGTGCTCAGCACGGAAACCAACGGACAGACCAAACGCTTGTTCACAACGTACGATCGTGGTCCAACTACCGGACTTGACTACGCGCTGAACCGTCACTACGATCCGCAACAAGGAAGATTCACGCAGGTCGATCCGATCGGTATGCAGTCGGTGAGTTTGACGAGTCCGCAGACTCTGAATCTCTACGCTTACTGCTCGAACGATCCGGTGAACCAGGTCGATCCGAGTGGTCTCGGCTTTTTCAGCTTCCTCAAGAAGCTGTTCAAAGGCATCGTGAAACTGATCAGTAAGATTCTCAGCAACAAATGGGTCCTGCTGGTCGTGGGTATTGCGCTGGGTGTGATATCCGGTTTCGCGTTCTACTGGGCTGCTACAATCACAACGCAGTTCTTCTTGCCGGCTGCGATAACGCTGGCAGGGATGTCCGCGGCTCTGATTGTATCGGCGTTTCACCCAAATTTCCTGAGGGTGATACGTATTGCAGGGGCAATAGCATCGACGGTTCAGGGAGCTATCGGCCTTATCAACCGGACGATCAACGGCCGCATTCTCGCGACAACGCCACCGTTCAATCCTGGATCGGGTGTTGGACCAGTCAACAGCTTCCAGGGCGTTGACGCGAATGGACGAGCGCCACTGACTCCGCTGCAAAAAGCGGCGTTTGATTCCAACGTCGCGTATCTGCTGCTGCTGCTCAAGGACAAGAAATCGGAGTGCGCGAAGTTCTTGAGAAAGCAATTGGGACTCAGCGGCACGCGCATCGCCAGAACCGTGGAGGGTCTCCGTCCGTTTAATGGCTTCGCATCAACTATAAGTCTGAAAAACGCCGGAATCCTGCCGCAAAGCGCTTCGGGCTCGACGAGTATAAGCGTGGCGGCGCTATTTGCCGCCTACGTTCCCGGGGCCGCGCAAGCCGGGTTTGCAACTCGTGATGACAGGGGAGCGACCCAGCTCGATATCTATTTCGGCACTGGGTTCAAACCGCAGGATATCCTTCACGAGACGCTGCACGCGTTCTTCGGAGCGAGTGACTCGGCTCTTGCGGCCAGGCTGGGTGTTACAATTATTCCTGGAGTTCACACCAGCCCGATATCCGATGCTCTCAGGGATGGAGGTTGTGGTTATTGATGGTTAGTGGAAGTTTCAGTAACCAGGTTCTGCTCGTGGTCGTTCTGCTTGCGCCGGCATTAATAGCCGGCGCAAGTGGTCCGCCCATGGCTGAAAACTTCCTCGTGGCTGAAGGTTTCAACGCTGCGCAGCAGGTTCACTCCCCTACCGAAGACGTGCAATCGAAGCCGGTTGACCACAAGGTCGCCCGGACTATCGACAGCCGTAAAGAAGGAGGGGGACTGTACCTGCTGATTAGCGTGGCGCCCGAAGACTTCGTACGCGAACGGATGACGCAGCTCGCTCGCCAACTCAACCGGGACTATGAGAATGAGAGCAAGTTGATCGTCTCAATTTTCGATAACGAAACGACCGCGCGAAACGTCATTCCCGCCGGACATCAATATTCCGAATTCAAAAAGGCCGAACGTGGCGTCTACCATCTGGACCGCAGGAAAGGCGTCGAATACCTTCACTTCTCCACCAAACCCGGTCGCCCCTCAAACGAGATTAAGCTAAACCTCCGCCGTGCTCGCCCGCAGCGAACACAGAAAACTACGTGATTGCTATTTACCAAATCTGCAACACCCCTTAACATGCCCTTACATGCGACGCGCCATCTACCCCGGTTCGTTTGACCCTGTTACTAACGGTCACCTGGATATTATTGAACGCGGCTGCAAACTCTTTGACGAGATCATTATCAGTATTCTCGTCAATCCTGAAAAACAACCGTTCTTCACGGTGGAAGAACGCCAACAGATGCTCTCGGAAGTGCTGCCGGGCATCGACCGCGGCGGTTGCACGCTGCATGTCGATTCGTTCAGCGGTCTGCTGGTCCAGTACGCTGTCGCGCAGCAAGCAGACGTGATCGTGCGCGGCATACGCGCGATCTCGGACTACGAGTACGAGCTACAGATGGCCCTGATGAATCGCCGTCTCGAACCCGGCATTGAAACCGTCTTCATGATGCCGGCAGAAAGTTATTCCTACGTGAGCTCGCGCCTCGTCAAAGAAGTGTTTCAGTTGGGTGGGACCGTCGAAGGACTCGTGCCGCCGCTCGTCGAAAAACGGATGAAGGATAAGTTAACCCGGAAATGAAAACCTGGCAGGCTATGTCGTCATTCCCTGTTTCTAAAAATGTGAGTCGCATGCAGTCGTCAGCCACGATGGCGGCGATGCAGGCTGCGCAAACTTTGCGTGCTGCGGGTGTCAACGTCTGCGATTTCGGGGCCGGCGAACCGGATTTCGACACGCCGGAAAACATCAAGCAGGCAGCCACAGCCGCGATGAAAGCAGGCAGGACCAAGTACACCTCTGCCGGCGGCATTCGCGAAATCCAACGCGCCATCATCGATTTTTATCAACGCGAGTTTGAAACCGAATTTCAACCGTCGGAAGTAATGGCGACCGCCGGCGGCAAACAAGCGATCTTCAACGCCGTCGTGACACTTATCGATCCAGGCGACGAAGTCTTGATTCCGAAGCCTTACTGGGTGACGTTTCCGGAAGTCGTCGTGTTTGCGGGCGGCACACCGGTCTTCATCGAAACTGAAGAAACCGATTTCGTACTCAACGTCGAGCAGGTGGAACGCGCAATCACGGCGCGCACAAAACTAATCATTCTCAACTCGCCCTCGAACCCTTCGGGACGCGTGCTGCCGCCAAACGAGTTTCGCCGCATCATGGAGTTAACGACCGAACGCGGGATCTACGTTGTTTCGGACGAGTGTTACCTGCGGTTTGTTTATCCACCGGCCGAGGTCTTCAGCGCAGCGAGTTTACCCACTGAACTCCGAGCGCGTTTGTGTATTGCCGGATCGTTTTCGAAGACGTATGCGATGACGGGTTGGCGTGTCGGCTACGCGCTCGCTCCTGCCGATTGGACCAAGGCGATGCTGAAAGTCCAGGGCCACTCGACTTCGAATACAAACTCGATCGCGCAATGGGCCGCCGTCGAAGCGCTCAATGGTCCACAGGACTCGGTCGCGAGGATGCTGGCGGAATATACGGCGCGAAGAGCGTGGCTGCTGCCGGCGTTATGCGACATTCCCGGGATCAGTTGTGCCCAGCCTGAAGGAGCTTTCTATGCGTTTCCCGACGTGCGTGGCTGTTTGAAGAATGGAATGAAGACTTCGGCTGACTTTGCGCAGCGACTGCTCGAGGAGGAGCATACTGTCGTCACGGACGGAGCGGGCTTCGGCGCGGAGGGCCACGTGCGGATCTCCTACGCAACGTCGATCGAGCGAATAAAAGAAGGCGTCGGACGAATCCGACGCCTTGCAGAGAAGATCAACGCTTGAACGATTAGTAAAGGTTGAAGTTGTATTCCAACTGCATCCACATCGAAACCGGATGCCCGTCCTTCGTTGCCGGCTGGAATTTAATCTGACGTGCTGCGGCAATCGCTCTCTCAGTCAAACCATAAGGCAGACCTGAAACAGTGCGGATGTTGGTTACCGATCCGTTGGACGAAAACACCACTTTCAGCACGACCGTACCGGTAACTTGGTTCTTGCGTGCGTCTTCCGTGTACTGCGGCTCGGGCTTCGAGATCAGACGCGCTTTCGACGTCACTTCTCTACCCGTAAAGATGCGGTCGTAACCGCCACCGCCGCCACCCGGTCCGCCGCCACCGTCGTTACGGTCACCGCCACCGATGTTGCCGCCACGGCCTGGGCCAATACCGCCACCTTCACCAGGTCCGATACCGCCGCCAGTTCCCGTGCCGATCCCATTACCCGTGCCCGGGCCAGACGAAGGATCAGTGCTCTTCGACTTGAAGTCGCCGTACGGCAGCACACGCGCATCAGGCGGCACCAACATCGGATCGGCAACCACGGTCGCTGCCACTGGCAGTGATGGATTCTTGATTTGCGGTGGCTTCGGATCCGGCGCTACGACTTGCGGCACCGTCAATGAAGCTTGCGGGGTCTTACCAAACGAAGCTGGTTTAGCTTCTTCACGTCCACCGCCGCCGCCGCCGCCGGCCTTCTCCGGCTTGGGCTTGCTGCCGCCGCCGCTGCCCTTGTTCAAACCGGCAGTGCCGGGATCAGGCGTCGGCTGTTCGTCAGGAATATCGAAAATCTGATCGACGACTTCGCCTTCCTCGTTCTGCGCGACCAACTGTTGCTGCTTGCCGCGATAGTCAAGGCCGACAATCACACCCAGGATCGCGAACAGGAACACGAACGATGTGACCATCGCCGCCACAACGCTGCGCGAGTCGGAAGGCTCAGCGCCCATCACCGCGGCGCCGCGTTCGCGGCCGAGCCACGTTGAAAAGAGCGCTACGAGCATACCACCGGCGACGAGTGCAAAAATTATCAAGCTCCCGCGCGACACGCCCGTTGATTGCGAACGATCCATCAGCATCACGGCGCCAACAAGCGCCACCATGCCGAGGAACGCCGCGCCGATCGCGACCAGCACGTTCGGCTTGCGCAGAAACTGCACGAAGCTCTGCCCGTAACCGGTAAATGCGCGCTTAGTAAATCCGAAGGGATCTCGTTTGAACTCGGCTCGCGTCAATTGATTTTGACGAGCGACGTCTCTGAGTTCGTGACTGAGACGCGCGACGAGTCCCGCGTCGTCCATGATCGTGAGATGGTATTCGTCTCGCAGCGCAAGTGCGGACGAGCCGTTACCGGCTGCCGCAGCGGCGTAGAACGGTTCACTCGGCGGAACCTCCGTCGAATTTCCATTTGCCCGCGCCGACGTTCCCGCTGCCCTGGTAATCGAAGGATCGTCCTGCCGGCTCAGCGTCAAACTCGGTTCGTCAACAATATTTGCTGACGATGCTGATTGGGCGACCTTCGCTGCAACGGGCGCCAATGGCGTCCCGTCAACAGGACAGAAGCTGAACTTGTCACCGAACTCTTCTTCACATCTGGAACAGAACTTCATCGATACTACCTCTTCTCGCCTATGGGGGAGCAGCACCGACTGAGACAGCCCGTCTGCACCTGAAAATTCTCTTGCAAAACTGGTTTCGATTCGCTTGTCGAGAACTCTCGAAGGCCCTGGCGCGTTCCAGCGTTCGAGCAACGACTTGAGCTCATCATCGGAAACAAACTCTTTTTCCGGCTCAACGCCCATTTCAGGCCTCCTTCAAAGTAACAATTTCCCGACCACTATTCAATTCCTGACCGCTATTAACATATGGCCGCAGGATGCTTTTTAGACGCTCCCGCGCCCGGAACAAACGGCCTTTCACTGCGCCTACGTCCGCGCCCGTGATCTCCGCGATCTCTCTAAGGTTCAGGCCCTCGTATTCGAAGAGAACGAGCGCTTCACGTTGCAGCGGAGCAAGACTGAAAATCGCCCTGCGAACCTCCGCGGCAAGTTCCTCGTCAAGCAACTTCCGCAACGGCTGGTGCCGCGGCGAAAGCTCTGGTTCTTGCGTCATCTCGTCGAGCCCGGTCTCGCGACCCGTGCTCCGGAAGTGTTTCAACGCCAGGTTTCTGGCAGCAGCAAATAAATACGTTCTTAAAGATGCACGCTCGGGCCGAAAGTTTTCAGGCTTTCGAATTAAGCTCAGGAAACAGTCGTGCGTAACGTCTTCGGCTATATCAACTTCGCCCAGTAACCGGTAGGCAAAACGAAAAATCGGCTGCCGGTGTCGGTCGTACAACTCCAGAAAGGCTGCCTCGTCACCCTCTCCTGCTCTTTTCAGTAAAACCTCGTCTGTAGTTCTCTCGGGCAATCAAGCACTCGATCCTGCAGGAACTGGTTTCCTGCCGAAATTACCGCGAGCCGGAAAAAAGTTACGGGGGTTAAGAATAAAACTTACGCTCTACGAATAAACTCCGAAACGCGATATTAATCCCGCGAGGGCCGGCAAGTACATACTCTTTTGCTTTCTCGCGGGCTGGACCGCCCACAACACACATGGCAACCGAGGCTTAGGATGCGCTCAAAAGCCAAACGGTTGACGGGCAAAGACACGGCATCTAAGATGTTTTACACATGCCGCCACCCGCTGAAATCAATGTAATCCGAAGACTTGCAGTCTCAGCACTGCTGTTTGGGCTTCTCGCGCAACCCTGCCTCGGTCAAACGACACGAGAGCCGGAACGCGAGCAGCTACTGAACGGCCTCCGTCTGCTCATCTGGTCGCAGCCCAACAGTCCTGAGCTCCTCGTCAAATTGCGCCTCCACAGCGGCGCTGCTTTCGATCTGGCCGGAAAGTCGGGCCAGATGGCTTTGCTTGGCGATCTGCTCTTTCCCGATGCCGCCACCGTCGACTATTTCACGGACGAGCTTGGTGGAAAACTGGACGTCAGCGTCAACTACGATTCCGTGACGATCACGATGGTTGGCAAAGCGTCCGAGCTCGAGCAGGTAATTTCAGTGCTGCGTAATGCGATTTTATCGACTCAGTTCACGCCGGAAGTCGTCACTCGCATTCGCGACGCGCGGCTCAAGGCCTTAAAAGCGCTGACAGTTTCTCCCGCGGTGGTTGCGGACCGCGCGATCGCTGTCAGGCTGTTTGATGAGTTTCCGTACGGCCGCCATGCCGGCGGCACGCCCGAAGACCTGGCGCGCGTGGACCGTGCCGATCTGATGCTCGCGCACGAACGTTTCTTTGGTTCGAATAACGCGACTCTCGCGATCGTCGGCGGCGTCACGAAGGCGCGCGCGTTCAGGACCGTACGGCAACTGCTCGGCCCATGGCGCAAGAGTGATAAGCTTGTACCCGCTACTTTCACACAGCCCAAGTCGCCGGATCCGCGCACGCTGATCGTCAATGTTCCTGGCCCAACTGCTGAAGTTCGTTTGGCCGTGCGTGGTCTTGCTCGCGCCCACGCGGATTTCCTCACATCGCTGGTGATGGCCCGCCTCGCACAGCATCGCTGGCAGTCAATCGCGGCCGAACTCGCGAATCAGCCGGTGTTTGTGAGAAGCGATGCGTACGTTTTGCCCGGAGCGGTTGTGATGGGCGCTGCGGTCAGCACTGAAAAGGCAGCCGATGCGCTCGCGAACGCAAGAAAAGTGATTGAGTCATTGATATCCACTCCAGCCACGGTTGGGGAGTTGGATCGGGCCAAAGCCGAGATCGTGAATGAAACGGTAACGATGGCGTCGAAAATAGAAGCTGTGCCTGATCCATGGCTCGACGCTGATACCTATCGTTTGAGCGCCGTGCAGGATCAGCCATCGTTGCTGAGAGCTGTTTCGCCTGCCGACATTCAGCGGGTCGCAACGCGAGTTTTTAAGGATGTGAGCATAGCTTCGGTTGTCGCGGGCGAGTCAGCACAACTGAAAGCGGCCTTACAAGGACGTATTCCATTCGAAGTTCTCGGGGAGATCGCAGCGCCAACTCCCTCACCAAAACCACCAGCGAAACCTGCGAGTAGTGCCAACCCCAGGTAATCACAAATTGTTTGCAAGCGTCTTGCAACCAAACCCGAACGAGATTTGGCTTAACTGTGCCTGACGTTACGAACGCCGCAAATGACCATGCGGGCCGTGTTCGCGAAATGTTTGGCCGGATCGCGAAACGGTATGATCTTTTGAACCACTTGCTTTCCGGCAACGTCGACAAACGTTGGCGCCGGATTGTTGCAGCGAGAGTGCGCGAGAAGCTTCTGTCGAATGAGGGGCGCGTGCTCGATGTTGCGTGTGGGACAGGCGATTTATCGCTGACGCTGTTTGACATCATAGGAGCGAGAGTTGTCGGTACGGACTTCTGCCGGCCGATGCTGGAGATTGCCGCAGCGAAAACTGCGGACCGAATACCACTGATCGAGGGCGACGCGTTGAACCTGCCGTTTCGGGACGGCTCCTTCGAAGTCGTAACGATCGCATTCGGATTACGCAATCTGGCCAGTGTGGAAGGCGGTTTGGCAGAACTGCGCCGGGTTTTGAAGCCGGGCGGCTGGGTGGCAGTGCTCGAGTTTTCGAGGCCTGCGAACGCGATGCTAAGACCGTTGTTTGGTCTGTACTTCACGAGGGTATTACCGTTGATGGGTGGTCTCATCAGTGGTTCGCGAAGCGCGTACTCTTATCTACCCGCATCGGTGCAGAAGTTTCCGGACCAGACACAACTCTCGCTCCTGATGCAGCAGGCGGGTTTCGATCAGGTTCAGTTTGAGAACCTGACAGGTGGTATCGCGGCCTTGCATATGGGCAGAAGGCCGAAATGATTTTCAGGGATTGGTTGCAGCGTTCTAATACTTTGCAACCAGATACGTAGTCACGGGGTGCGGTTTGGTAAGCGCGCGGTTGTCGGGGCTGTGCGAGTATTCGAATCGTACCTCGGGCTACGTTTTTCGTTTTCGGCCACAGACCTGCGCCGTGTGTGTCTGTGGCCGTGTTATTATGCGCCGCGGTGCGCACCAAACTTCGGTATAAGATTCTCGGCGGTTTGCGCCGCGTGATAATTCTGCTGCTGGTTGTTTGGACCGTCGTCTCTCTCGTTACGTTACTCATCGAACTCGTCCCCGGTGATCCCGCGGTCGCCGTCCTGGGCGAACAAGCCACTCCTGAACAGTTCGCACAATTTCGCGAGCGGCACGGTCTCGATCGTCCGCCGTTCTTCTTCTCTTTTCCGCGCGACGACAATGGCGAACGTCGTTTCGTCTGGCACGGAGCCGATAATCGCTACACGGATTACTGGAGCTCGCTGCTGCGGGGCGACATGGGCTTGTCGTTTCGCAACGATCGGCCGGTCATCAGTCTGATTCTTGAACGTTATCCCGCAACGATCGAGCTCGCCGTCTTCGCGATGCTCATTGCGATCGTCATCGCTATCCCTCTCGGCGTAATTGCCGGAACAAATCGCGGCACGTTGATCGACAATGGCGCATCGATTATCGCGTTGCTCGGCATCAGTCTGCCGAGTTTTGTGATCGGGCCAATGCTCGTTTACATCTTTGCGGTCAAAATGCGCTGGCTCGCGCCGTCGGGACGTTTTGACTGGAGCGACATCATCCTGCCGGCGTTTACGCTCGGCGCCGCGCTGTCTGCGATTCTGACGCGCATGGTTCGTTCGTCGGTGATTGAAGAGTTGGGCGAAGACTACGTTCGCACGGCGCGTGCAAAAGGCTTGAGCGAGCGAAAAGTCGTTTACAAACACGTCTTGAAAAACGGACTCATTCCGGTGGTGACGATTCTGGGTCTGCAACTCGGCGTGCTGCTGGCGGGCGCGATCATCACTGAAAAGATCTTCGGCTGGCCCGGTCTCGGTTTGTTGCTCGTCGAGGACGGGATCGGCAAACGCGATTATCGCGTCGTGCAGGGTTGCGTCCTCGTGATCAGCATGACCTACATCATCGCCAACCTGCTCACTGACATGGTCTATCGCTGGCTGGATCCGCGCATTCGAGTTTCTTAGATCTTTTGCACTTTTTTTTGCTCGCTTACGCGGCGTGATGCTCGGAGCGACCGAGAACGAAGTACAAAGCTCCAAGTACAAAGTTCAAATGAATCGGCTAACTGTCATCGGACTGGTAATCGTCGTGGTGCTCGTGATCGTGGCGTTGTTTGCGCCGTGGATCGCGACCTACGACGTCGGCGCGACGAATCTCTCGATGCGTTATCTGCCTCCGTCCGCGGCGCACTGGTTTGGCACCGACTCCACCGGGCGCGACATTTTTTCGCGCGTGGTTTTCGGCGCGCGAATTTCGTTGCAGGTCGGGCTCATCGTCGTCACGGTGTCCGCCATCATCGGCACACTCCTCGGAGCAATCGCCGGTTACTACGGCGGCTGGGTCGATCGCATTGTTTCCGGCTACGTTTTCAACGTGTTTCTCGCGTTTCCCGGTCTGCTGCTGGCGATCGCGATGGTTGCGTTTCTCGGCGCGGGCCTGAACAAGCTGATCCTCGCGCTCTGTATCATCGGCTGGGTTGGTTACGCACGCTTGATTCGTGGACAGGTTTTGAAAGTTCGCGAGTACGACTTCGTGCAAGCGGCGCGCGCGCTCGGCGCTAGCGACGCGCGCATCCTGTTCATTCACATTTTGCCGAACGCGATTCAACCGCTGATCGTGCAGGCCAGCCTCGGCATGGCCGGCGCGGTGCTCTCAGAAGCAGCACTCTCGTTTCTCGGACTCGGCGTGCCGCCGCCCGCGCCATCCTGGGGTGTGATGATCGAAGAAGCGCGCGATCTCTCAACGCTGCAGGCCGCGCCTCACGCGCTGATCTTTCCCGGCATCGCGATCGCGCTCACAGTGCTGGCGTTCAACTTCATCGGCGACGGTCTGCGCGAGCATCTCGATCCCCGACAACGAGCCCGCTAACAGCCGTGCTTGAATCCGCCATTTCCATTCGCAACCTCTCGAAGACCTATCCGACTCCGTTTCGCCGCTTGCGTGCGTTCTTTCGACGCCCGGTAAAAGAACCAGTCGAAGCGTTGCGCGATGTTTCGTTCGACGTTCGCGAGGGCGCGATCTTCGGTTTGATTGGACGCAACGGCGCGGGCAAAACAACGCTGACGAAAATCGTCGCGACGCTGGTCCAGCCGACTACGGGCAGCGTCTCTGTGAGAGGTAACGACAGCGTGTTGCATGATGAACAAGTGCGGCGGGAGATCGGTCTCGCCACCGCCGAAGAGCGCAGCTTTTACTGGCGACTCACCAGCGAACAGAACCTGATGTTCTTCGCGCGTCTGCATGGTCTGAGCGATCGCATAGCGAAACAACGTATCCGCGAACTGTTTGCACAACTCGAGTTGGAGGAAGTTGCGCGGCGGCGATTTGGTGAGATGTCGACGGGTAATAAGCAGCGTCTGGCCGTGGCGCGTGCGATGTTGTCAAATCCGCCGGTGCTGTTGCTTGATGAACCGACACGTTCACTCGATCCGCTTGCGGCGGCGCGGATGCGTGAACTTATTCGATCGCTCGCGCAACGGGATCCGCCGGTTACAATTCTGCTTACGTCGCATAATCTCGCGGAAGTGGAGACATTGTGTGAGCGCGTGGCAATCATCAGCCGTGGACGCATTCGCGCGCTCGACACGCCACAGCATTTGCGCAGTCTCACTTCCAAAACGGAGCAAATTCATGTGACCGTATCCGGTCTTAATGGGTCGCGCGACAGCGAAAGAATTTCATTTACCCGTCAGGCCGGTGATAACGAACTCGACGAAAGATTGCGCGATCTTCAAAGTGGTGGAGCGCGCATTCTCGACGTGGAGGTGGAAAGGGCCACTTTGTTCGATGTGCTCGAAGTGTACGAAAGGGGGGATTTAAATTTAAACCAAAAGGAAAACCAATAAACGCGTGAACCCTTATCTAAAGAGCGCCTGAAGCCTTATGAATAGTTTGAAGCTACTCCCGAGAAGAATCTTCGCGTTTGTCGCGCGTGACTTCCGTCTGTTCGTCAGTTATCGCATGCAGTTCTTCCTGCGCATCATCTCCGTGCTCGCAGTGGTCACCACGCTCTTTTTCATCTCGAAGATCTTCGCCGGCTTTACCGATCCGCAGTATTCACAGTGGCGCGATCCACTCGCATCGTGGCTCACCGGCCTCGCCGTGCTCAACTATTTCATGACCGGCTTCTCCAGCCTCGCGAACTCCATTCGCCAGGAACAAATGCAAGGCACTCTCGAAAGCGTGCTGCTCACGCCGATCAACCTCCCCACCGTGATCGTCTCCAGTTCTGCGTGGGACTTTCTGGAAACAACCTTCTTCTCGTTCTTGTACCTGTTCTTCGGCCGCGTGTTCTTCGGCGTTCAGTACCGCGGCAGCTTCTTTCTCGCCGTCGTGTTTCTGCTACTCACGACTGTTGTGCTCGCGTGTTTAGGCATACTTTCGGCGAGTTTCGCGATGGTCTTCAAACGTGGCGATCCCTTTGGCATTTTTCTCGGCGCCGGCTCTGCGCTCTTCTCCGGCGTCTTCTTCCCGACTCAATTGCTACACGAATATGCCGGTCCAAAACTGGGCAACATCTCGCTGATCCTTCCCGCCACACATGGACTCCAGGGCATCCGCCAGATCCTGATCGAAGGGCACGGCCTTGCCCAGGTCACGCAACCGCTCATTACCCTGCTCTGCTTTCTCGCCGTGTTACTGCCGTTTTCATTGTGGGTTTTCGGCCGCGCCGTCAAACGCGCCAAACGCGAGGGCAGCCTGATTCAGTACTAGTTTGACGACGCCCTAACCCGCAAGCTACCATCGCCCGGAATGTCTCTTGGCATCGCAGAAAGCATTCTCGACCTCATCGGTCAAACTCCTCTTCTACATCTTTCACGCTTCGTTCAGTCACCTTGCGCTGACGTGTACGCAAAGATCGAGTGGCTCAATCCCGGCGGCTCTGTGAAGGATCGCGCGGCGCTCGGAATGATTCTCGACGCGGAAGAAAAAGGACGGCTCAATCCCGGCGGCACGATCATCGAACCAACCGCGGGTAACACGGGCATCGGACTCGCTCTCGTGGGAGTCGCACGCGGTTACCGTGTTATTCTCTGCGTCCCGCACGGCTTTGCGGAAGAGAAGATGAAGCTCATCGAAGTGCTCGGCGGCGAGATCGAGTACGTGCCGTGCGAAGCGGGAATGAAAGGCGCGATTGAGCGCTCGCTCGAGCTGGCAGCGGATATTCAACACAGTTTTATTCCGCAGCAATTTGAGAATAGGGCGAACCCGTGTTTTCATGAATTCACCACCGGCCGTGAAATTATCGAGCAGATGAACGGCCCGATCGACGCGGTGGTGATTGGCGCAGGAACGTCCGGAACTTTTTGCGGCGTCAGCCGAGCGATCCGCAAACACAATCCGGACGTGTTATGCGTGCTCGTTGAACCGGAAGGATCGATCTATGGTGGTGGACCACCCGGTCCAAAGAAGGTTGAAGGCATCGGCCAGAAAGATTTTATTCCGAAGATCTTTGACGCTTCGTTAGCTGACGAGATCATGATGGTCATGGACGACGAGGTCTGCGCTGCTTTGAAAAGAATTGCCCGCCTGGAAGGATTGCTCGGCGGCTGGTCAACGGGCGCCGCGGCCGCTGCGGCATATAAAGTCGCCGAACGGTTGGGCCCGGGCAAACGGGTGATCACTGTTTTCCCCGACGGCGCCGAACGTTATCGCAGCCAGGGAATTTTCGACGGATAAATTTTTATGGGATTTGCAACTATCGCTATTCATACCGGCTCAGAACCTGACGAGGCCACGGGCTCGGTGACTGTGCCAATCTATCAAACCTCGACTTACGCGCAGGAGTCGCTCGGCAAAAATAAAGGTTACGAATACGCGCGCACGCAGAACCCCACGCGCTCGGCAGTCGAGCGCAACATCGCGGCTCTCGAAGGTGCGCGCTTCGGCTTCGCGTTCGCTTCCGGCATGGCCGCAATCGATGCCACGCTGCGTCTCGTGAAAGCCGGCGACCACGTGATCGTTTCCGACAACACTTACGGCGGCACGGCCCGACTCTTCAATCGCATTCTCGCGAACTACAACATCGAGTTTGATTATGTGGACACGGCAGAGCCGCTGAACGTCGAAGCGGCGATCAAGCCGAACACCAAGATGGTCTTTCTGGAAACGCCGACAAATCCGGTGATGATCCTGACCGACTTGAAAGAGATTAGCGAGATCGCACACCGCGCTGGAGCGCGCGTCGTTTGCGATAACACGTTCATGTCGCCTTATCTGCAGCGGCCGCTCGAGTTTGGCGTCGACATCGTGGTCCATTCGACGACGAAGTATTTGAACGGTCACTCCGATGGCGTCGGCGGCATCGTGGTTTTGAACGACGAGGAAGACGCGAACTGGATCGGTTTTGTGCAGAACAGCGCGGGCGCGATTCTCTCGCCTTTCGATTCATGGCTCGTGGTGCGCGGGACCAAGACGCTCGCGTTGCGCATGGAACAGCATGACAAGTCGGGCCGCGCAGTGGCTGCGTTTCTGGAGGAGCATCCCAAGGTGCGGAAGGTTTATTATCCCGGCTCTGCGTCGCATCCGCAGCACGCGCTGGCCCGTCGCCAGCAGCGTGGTTTCGGCGGCATGGTCGCTTTTGACGTCGGTTCGCTCGCGGCAGCGAAAGCGGTGCTCGAATCGGTAAAGCTGTGCACTTTGGCGGAGAGTCTCGGTGGCGTCGAGACGTTGATTTCGCACCCGGCCACGATGACTCATGCCTCGGTGGACGCTGCAAAGCGCGACCGTCTGGGAATTACGGATGGGCTGGTCAGAATTTCGGTAGGCATTGAAGACACCGACGATATTATTGCGGATTTGGATCAAGCATTGGAAAAGGTTTGATTCGAGGGTACAATTAGCCGTTCTCAACCTTTATAGCTTCCTTAATTAATACACGCTCTCCTTATGATCGTAGAGTTATACGCCAAATCAGATGTTGGCCGAGTGCGACGTGGCAACGAAGACAATTTTTTAGTTCTCGATCTGTCTACCGAACAGACCTGGACCGGCTCTGACGGCGCCACTCCTCCGGAAAAACTCACGCGTTTTACCCTGGGCCAACGTGGACTCGTGCTCGTCGTTTCTGATGGCATGGGCGGAGCACTCGCCGGTGACGTAGCGAGCCGGATGGCGGTCGATTCCGTACGCGAAATGTTGCTCGGTACGGAAGGCGAAGAGGCGTGTGATCCGGAGCTCGATCTGGTTGAGTGTTTGAAAAGCGCCACGATCTACGCAAATTTCGCGATTCATCTCAAGAGCCAGGAAGATTCCCGCTGCGCTGGCATGGGCGCGACGTTCACCGGAGCCGCTATCCGAGGCAACAATCTTGACTTCGTGCAAGTGGGCGACAGCCGCGGTTACGTAATTCGCAAAGATCACATCCGCCTCGCAACCAAGGACCAGTCGCTCGTACAGCAACTCGTCGACGTAGGTCAGATCAGCGAAACCGAAGCCGAGACGCACATGTTTCGCAACGTGATCCTCCAGGCGCTCGGCGCGCAAAGCGAGATCACGCCGGTCACCGGACGGATTCATCTGCGTCAGGGCGACGTGCTGTTGCTGTGCAGTGATGGTTTGTCTGGAAAACTACGCGCGGAGGATATTCAGCAGATCGTTGTGAACAGTCAGGACAATCTTGCGAAGGCTTGCGAGATGTTGATAGACGAGGCTAACAATCGCGGCGGTGAGGACAACATCACAGTGGTCCTGGCCCGCTTCCACGGCGACGATCTCCAGGAACCAGCCACCGATCGCATCACGATCGAACTACCACCACTCGAAGAAGATAAAACGCTCGACGATAATTACGAAGCCGACACGGAGCCGCACTAGTTTTTGAGCTTTGTGCTTTGTTCTCGGTTGAAAGTTCTAAGTACAAACTTCCAAGTACAACCTACTCCAACTTCTTTGGCCGCCAATCAGGTTCTGCATCCAGTCGTCGCACGTAGATTGACGCGCCCTCGACGCTCTCGACACAAACACGTTCACCTGCTTCCAACGGCGCTTCGCCTGCCGCGGGATACGCAGTCCACGTCGAACCGAAAACCTTAACGGCGCCTTCCTGCAATGCGCCCTTGCTCGACGATACGACCGTGCCGATCTTTCCCGGCAACGCATCGACACCGCTGCGCAACGACTCGCCCGATTTTTCGCGTGAGAAGTAGTTGAGGAAGATCGTGCGCGAGGCGGCTGTCAAACCGATCGAGACCACAATGAAGATCGCGAACTGGATCGCCAAACTATCGATGCCGACGAGTCCGGCGAACGCCGCGCAGAGCGCGCCGATGCCAAACCACAGCAGCACGAAACCAGACGTGAAGACTTCGGCCACGATGAGTATCGCGCCAAGGATGCTCCACAAAACCCAAAACCAGTCGCTCATCTTGTCTATTGCTGCTGCTTAACCTTTCACGAGGTTCTTCATCACAAACCAAATGTTTGCCGGGCGCTCTGCCAGCCGGCGCATGAAGTAAGGATACCAGTGTTTTCCGTAAGGAACATAGATGCGCATGTTGAACCCATCGCGCGCGAGCTGGCGTTGCAGGTCGCGGCGGATGCCGAAGAGCATTTGAAACTCAAACTTCTCTTTGCCGATGCCTTCGCGTTGCGCGAAGTCGATCGTGGCGTCGATCATTTTAGGGTCGTGCGTCGCGATACCGTGGTACGTGCCGCTGGAAAGCAGCAGTTGCATCACCTTGACGTAGTTTGCGTCGACGTCTTTCTTGTCGGGCAACGCGACTTCGGGTGGCTCGTGGTAAGCGCCTTTGCAAATGCGAATGCGGGCTGGAAGTTTTACGAGTTCCTGTGCGTCGGCGTAGGTTCGGCGCAGGTACGACTGCAACACGATGCCAACGTCGTTTAGACCATATTCTGCTCGCAGTCGTTTGAAGATGTCGATTGTTGCCTGCGTGACGCTGGAGTCTTCCATGTCAACGCGGACGAAGTTGCCGCGCTTGTGTGCTTCTTCAACTACGCGGCGCGCGTTTCGATACGTGAGTTCCGGATCGAGCCCGAGACCGAATTGAGTAAGCTTGATCGAAACGTTTGAACGGATCTGCGTCTCGGTGATCCTCGCGAGTATGTTGAGATACTCGGTCACTTCGGCTTCCGCTTCAGACTCGCTCGCGACGGATTCGTTCAGATGATCGAACGAGGCAGTGCAGTTTTCGGCGTTGATCGCACGGATATGAGAAACAGCATCGTCGATTGTTTCGCCGGCTACAAAGCGGGTAGTGAGTTTTTTAAAGTAACCGAATCTGGTAGCAAAATCCTTTAGTCCTTCGTGGCGTGACAGCCAGATCAGCGCGCTTCTAGAGATCATCCGTTAGTCTACTTATCAGAGGCGCGGCAATCAGCGCCGCGTATGGTCCTGCCTTGTGTTATTCTTGGCCGCGTTTTTCTCCCACGAATTCAAGGGAGGGACATTTTGCCCCAAACCAATTTAAGGAACCTTCGCGAATGCGTTTGAAGCTCGTGTTCGCCGCTTCAGCGCTCGCGGCACTTATAGGTGCTGGTTCCTGCATTGCGCTCGTGTTGGGCGTCTTTTCGGCGAAGGCATTGTCGAGTCCGAGTCTGTTGGTTTTTTCCACGCTGCTGTTGCCGGTGGCGATGATTGTGTTCGCGGCCATTTTTGTTTATCGCCACACCGCGCGGCGCCGTAAGCTACAAGCGCTTCTGACAACCCTCATCGCTACTTTGTTGACGCTCGCTTTGTTTGTTGTCGCTTCCATTCTCAGTGCGCGCATCGCGCCGACCGAGCCAACTCAACCCGCTGGACCACACGTCGCTTCTTAAATCGTTTTCTGTTGAGAGATCGGTTTTCTGTCCCCCGCTCTGAACCTCGATCTCGCTCTTAAGATCCCAGGGCTACGCCCTGGCTCAAACCGATCTCGCATTGCACCGGACGCAACGCGTCAATAACGAAACGAACGTGTTCGTCCAGATTCACGCCTAGTTCTTCGACGCCCTGCCGAATGTCATCGCGGTTCACTGAACGTGCGAACGCCTTGTCTTTGAGTTTCTTCTTCACGGAAGAGACTTCGAGATCGTCGAGACTTCGC
This sequence comes from Acidobacteriota bacterium, assembly GCA_020199835.1. Taxonomy (GTDB): domain Bacteria; phylum Acidobacteriota; class Blastocatellia; order Pyrinomonadales; family Pyrinomonadaceae; genus PSRF01. Next base: position 32,916 of record JAIVJV010000013.1, read on the forward strand.
CTCGGTCGCACGAGTGCGCAGGCCACGAGAAAACCGCAGAGTTCGTCAGTGGCGAAGAGTGCGCGCGCCATGTCGGTGTCGCGCGGCACGCCCGTGTACGTGGCGTGGCCCAGGATCGCGCGGATAATGCGTTCGGGATAACCGCGGCCGCAGAGAATGTTGGAACCGGTGAACGGGTGTTGGTCGGCCGAGGGAAACATTTCGTAGTCGAAATCGTGGAGAAGTCCGACTATGCCCCACTCGTCAACGTCGGCTGGACCATCGTTATAGCGTGTGGCGGACGCGCGCATGGCAGCCTCGACTGCGAGCGCGTGTTTGCGCAGGCTATCGCCCTTCGTGTACTCACACAACAATTCCCAGGCTTCGGCGCGTGTCGGCATGAAGCGTCAAACTAGCATAAATCCCTCAAATCCCGCCAACGCAGTTGGCGGCCTCCTTGAACGCTTGCTTGCGCACTCGCGAGGTTTAAGTGGCCACCAACTCCGTTGGTGGGATTTAAGGGATCTAAAAGCAAATTAACGCGTGGCGGTGGCGAGATAGCCGGGGCGGGCGCGCACCACTACGTTCTTGCGCGCCGTCGTAACTTTGATCTTGCGATAACGATCGTCCTTTTCCTTGTTCAACGGATAATACCCAAGCATGTACTGCGTCCTCAGCTCCGCCGCGATCTGCGCAAACGCAGCCGGCAACGAATCCAGCGTGTCCGCCCGCAATAACCTTCCCCCAGACTTTTCCGCCAGCGTTTGCAGGTACTGGTCCGCGGTCGCGTACGCAAGGTCTAACATCCGCCCGATCGAATCATCACTGCTTCGTCTCGTCGCGGGCGGCGGCATCCGTCCCGAGGTAGGCATCCCGCTCGGATCTCGCTCGGGATCGCTCCGCCCCGGCACGCCAGGCACACGCCGCTCGCGGTCACGCTCTGGCGGATCGGGCATCGGCCGCGATGGATCCGGATACCGGTCACGGTTGCGTTCCTCCTCACGACGCCGTCGCAAGATCTCATCAGCCGTCGGCAAACCAAATGGACCAGTCCGCTGACCTCCGGTTGTCGTCGATGTCGGATTATCACTCGGAAACGTCGGCGCCGTGGTCCCGGGCGGTTGACGCCGTATCACATCCAGCGTCGGCAACTGCTGCCCCGCTTGCTCGCGCGCCAATCGCTCAGTCGTGGCGCGCGTGTCGTACCGAATCGGGTAAACAATCACGCCCTCTTCATCAAGCCATCTCACGTTGCTGTTGAACGACGCCTTATCACTATGCCAATCCATTCCGTCGGTAAAGATCACGATCGCCTTGCGTCCCTGAATCCGTCGGATCGTGTTCAACGCCAACTCCATTGCGTCGTAAACCTTCGTTCCCGACCCTGACTTCGTGCCGTCAATCGCCTTCCGTAAAGTCTCGCGATTGTTCGTAAACTCGTTCAAATCACGCACCTGGTCGTCAAACGAAATCACTTTCACCCGATCCGCGGGTTGCAGTTGCTGCACAAACGTATACGCCGCCTGCTGGATCAATCGCAGCTTGTCCTGCGTACTCGAACTCGTATCGAGCATCAACACAACATGAAATGGCATCGAGACTTTCCCGAAGAACGCGATCGGTTGCGCCACGCCATCTTCCATGAGCGCAAACTCTTCCTGCTTCAGGTCGGCAACGTAACTGCCGTTGATGTCAGTGGCGATGACGGGCACGGTCACGAGGTTGGTGTCGATCTTCAGTGTCTCAATATCTTTCGGCGGGTCTTGGGCGAAGGAGAACGACAGACTTAAGAGGAGGATTAAACCAACGGAGACGGCACGACGGCCGGCAGGTGAAAGCATGACAGTTCTCCAGAAAGGAAATTCGGCGGCGGACGAATGTTACCACTGTGCGTCCAAATCGAAAATTAGCTAGAATGCCAACTTCTGAACTAGTTCCCCGATGAGATCCCTTTTACTTGCAGTTTTAACGGCATATCTCAATGCCGCCATTCATTTCATCCTGGCGTTCGTAAACAAACGGCGGTCGGTGCAACGTGTGGCGGAATGGTCAACCGCCATCGGTTTCATACTTCACACCGGGGCGCTGGTTGGTGATTGGGTGCTCGACGGGCACTATCCGTTGTTTTCGCTGCGCGAAACACTTTCATTTTTGGCGTGGGCACTGGTCGCCGTGTACGCGCTCGTGCTCCATCGCTATCGCGCGCAGGCGGTTGGCGCGTTCTCTATGCCGCTGATCTCGATCCTGACGTTTATTTCGCTGCTGATCACGCCTGGCCCAGCAGACGCGCCGGCCTCTTTCTCGGCAACGCGCCTCTTCCCAATCCACACCACGCTCGTGATCTTTGCGTACGCAGCCTTCTTTATCGTCTTCATGGCGAGCGTAATGTATCTGCTCCAGGAACGTGAACTAAAACTCAAAACTTTCAGTGCGATCTTTCACCGTTTGCCACCACTCACGACCGTCAACGAACTCGCCACGAACGCGGCGATAGTCGGACTGTCGCTACTGACGCTGGGCATCGCAACCGGAATGTTTTGGTCGTGGGACCGTTATGGACGCTTCTGGCACAACGACCCGAAGGAAATTTTCGCGTTACTAACGTGGCTGGTTTATTTCGTGCTCATAATTTATCGCCTTACGGCGAACTGGCGCGGCAGCAGAGCGGCATGGTTGGGAGTCATCGGCTTCGCGCTCGTGCTCTGCACGCTTTTTGGCGCGCGTTTTCTCGGAGGTTATCACGTATTCGGTCTGATTTTGTGAGTTGAAGGCCATATCTCAAATGTCCATCATCCTCGTCGGCGTAAATCACAAAACTGCTCCCGTGGAAATCCGCGAGCGTCTCGCTTTCAGTGATGAAGCCTGCGCCGAAGGACTGCGCCGTCTCGTAGACGGCGAAGTCGTGCGCGAGGGATTGATCGTCTCGACGTGTAACCGCGTGGAGATCCTGAGCGCAACGACCACCGAACAGATGGAGTCCAGCGCCGGACGTTCGGCCCAATTCCTCGACGCCGCAGGACAGTTGCCAACCGGTTTTCTGAACAAACATCTCTATAGTCACACGAACGAAGACGCGATCCGGCACCTGTTCCGTGTCGCTTCTTCACTCGATTCGATGGTCGTCGGCGAGCCGCAAGTTCTTGGACAGGTCCGTCACGCGTACGCGATCGGCGTTGAAGCGGGCACGGTTGGACGAACGTTAAACCGGCTCGTGCACCACACGTTTCGCGTCGCGAAGCGCGTGAGAAACGAAACGGGAATTGCCTCGAACGCTGTATCGATCAGTTACATGGCGGTGGAACTCGGCAAGAAAATCTTCGAGTCGTTGAAAGGCTCGACAGTGTTGCTGGTCGGCGGCGGCGAGATGGCCGAACTCGCCGCACGACATCTCGTGAACGCGGGCGCGGCGCGGACGCTGATTGCGAATCGCACGGAAGAAACGGCGCGCCGGCTCGCGAATGAGTTTGGTGCAACAACCGTGGCATTTGATCAGTTAGACCAGGCGTTGTCGGAAGCTGACGTGGTGATCTGTTCGACCGGCGCGCCGGATTATGTGCTGACCGAGTCGCAGGCGCGCAAAGGATTGGAACGCCGGCGCAATCGTCCGACGTGCTTCATCGATATCAGCGTCCCGCGCAACATCGATCCCGCGGTTGGGAAAATTCCGAACGTGTTCCTGTTCGACATCGACGACCTGGAATCCGTGATCACTTCAAACATTCGCGAGCGCGAACGCGAGGCTGAACGAGCCGAACTGATCGTGCAGTCGGAGGTGATGCAGTTTCAGCAATCGTTGCGGCTGATGGACGTTGGACCAACGATTGGCGCGCTCCGTGAAAAGATGCACGAGGTCGCACGCGCGGAGATGGCTCGGCAGCGCAAGCGGCTCGGCGCTTTGACACAGGAACAAGAGACTGCGATCGAAGCGTTGCTTACGACCACAGTCAACAAGATCTCCCATCCCATCCTGAACCAGATGCGCCGGTTCTACGAGTCCAACGAAACGGACGACCTCCAACAAGCGAAGAAGAACTTCGATCTCGAGGAGTAAACGCGTATGGCTCCTCGGTTGACTATCGGCTCACGTGGGTCGCGCCTCGCACTGTGGCAGGCTGAACAAGCACGCGACCGTCTGATCCTCCTGAATCCGGGTTTTGAAATCCGGATTGACGTGATCAAGACCACTGGCGATGTAAAGCAAGATCCGTTGTCGGTCATCGGTGGCAAGGGCGTCTTCACGAAAGAACTCGAAGACGCTTTGTTGGACAAACGGATTGATATTGCGGTCCACTCTTTAAAAGACCTCCCCACGATCGTTCCGGAAAGTTTAGTGATCAGCGCGATTTGCGAGCGTGAAGATCCACGTGACGCGCTCGTGCTGCGCACCGATCATAGTTTCCGCTCGTTACGTGAGCTCCGGCCTGGATCGGTGGTCGGAACGTCCAGTCAACGGCGACTCGCGCAGCTCAAGGCTTTGCGACGGGACCTGGATGTCAAGGACCTGCGCGGCAACGTTGACACTCGCGTGCGGAAGTTGGACGAGGGGCAATATGATGCGTTGATTTTGGCTTCTGCCGGCCTCATTAGGCTTGGATTAAGAAACCGGATCAGCGCTGCGCTTGAACCCGTTGAGATGTTACCGGCTGTGGGCCAAGGTGCCATCGCGATTGAAACGAGAGCCGATGACCTCGTTTCGGTCACTGCAACCTCGAAGCTCAACCATCGCGAAACTGCACTGGCGTGCCGCGCTGAACGCGCGTTTCTGCGGAGTCTTGGTGGTGGGTGTCAGTTTCCGATCGCGGCGCACGCGACCATCGTCGACCGCGGATTAAGTCTTGAGGGCCTGGTTGCGCGGCCGAACGGGGAGGAAATTTTGCGGGACCGCTTAGCGGGCGATCCGGATCAAGCGGATTCGATCGGTTCGCAACTCGGGCAGCGGTTGTTAGAGCGTGGCGCCGCCTCGCTGCTCAACGAAGGACGAGATGTCTAAACCGCTCGCGGGTCGTACGGTCGTCGTAACGCGCGCCGCTTCCCAGGCGAACGACTTCGTCACCGAACTCGAAACCTACGGCGCGAACGTAATCGTTTGCCCCACGATCGAAATCGCCGAACCCGAAAGTTACGAACGCCTCGACGAAGCCATCGATCACCTCTACGGTTACGATTGGCTCATCCTCACTTCCGCCAACGCCATCGACTTCTTCCTTCGTCGCATGCAAAGACGCGGCGTGAACATCGACCAACTCGACGAGATCAAAGTCTGCGCGATCGGCCACGCCTCAGCTGACAAACTGCGCAACGCACACGTCCACGTCGACGTGATTCCTTCGCAAGCGAAAGCCGAAGGCGTGTTCGCTGCGTTAAGTGAATACGCGGGCGGCGCCGAACAGCTTCGTGGACTGAACATCCTGTTACCGCGTGCGGCCGTTGGTCGCGATTACCTGCCAAAAGCACTCGAAGAAGCAGGCGCGCGCGTGGACGTCGTCACCGCTTATCGCACTGTCGTTCCGGAAAACCTCGATCGCGGCCGCTTGAGCGCGATGCTGGCCGGCAGCGGCGACTGCATCGCGTTCACCAGTTCGTCCCAGGTCAAGAACCTCGCTCTGCTATTCGACACACACGATCTCAGCCAGATCCTTTCAGGCGTCACGATCGCTTGCATCGGCGATGTCACCGCCGCCACCGCAAGGGAACACGGATTAAAAACCGATATTCAACCCGCCCAATCCGCGGTAAAGGACCTCGCCAAAGCAATCGCGGATTATTATTGAAATTCATGTGCTAAACTCATTTTCGAGATGTCTTCGACCCTCGATCACGCCGACGAACTCGAACAAACCAGACGCGAGAACGAAATGCTGCGACGCCAGCTCCAGGAGCATGGCGCGTTTGGCGAGCTCGTCGGGACTTCGGAGCCCATCCGGAAGATCTACACGCTCATCGAACAGGTCGCGCCTTCGTCAGCTTCGGTTTTGATCACGGGCGAGTCAGGTACCGGCAAAGAACTCGTCGCGCGCACGATTCACCGGATGAGTCCGCGGCGCGATCGTCCGTTTGTGGCCATCAACTGCTCCGCGATTCCCGAAACGTTGATGGAGTCGGAGCTTTTCGGACACGAGAAAGGCGCGTTCACCGGCGCGGCATCGCGACGGCCGGGCTGTTTTGAACTTGCCGACACCGGCACGTTGCTGCTCGACGAGATCGGCGAGATGCCGCCGTTGCTGCAAGCGAAACTCTTGCGCGTCATCGAGGAACGCGCGGTGCGCCGGCTCGGTAGTCGCAAAGAAATCCCCATAGACGTGCGACTCCTCGCCGCCACGAATCGTTATCCGCATCAGGCAGTCGAAGAAGGCAAACTTCGCGGCGATCTACTTTATCGCCTGAACGTCTTTGGAATTCATCTGCCGCCGCTCGCGGAACGTAAAGAAGACCTGCCGCTCCTGGCCCAACATCTCGTCACGCAGCTCGCCCAAAAACACGGCCGGCCCGCGCGTTTTCTCAGCCGCGCCGCGCTCGATGCGCTTCAGTTTCACGCGTGGCCGGGAAACATTCGCGAACTGCGCAACGTGATCGAGCGCGCCGTGATCATCTGTTCCAGCGAACAAGTCGAACGCCACCACTTCGCGCCATACCCGATCGAACAACGAGAACGGCTGCGCAACGAAGACACGTTAACGTTGCCTGTCGGCACGCCGCTGGAAGAAGTCGAACGGCAGATGATCATGCGGACGCTGCAAAAGACAAAGAACAACAAGACGCGCGCCGCGGAACTGCTCGGCATCAGCCTCAAGACTCTTCACAACAAGCTGAATCTCTATCGCGAGCGTGGCCTGCTCCATGACGAAGAGTGACGCTTCGGTCCTGCTGTTCTTCATCGACGGCCTGGGCATCGGAACACGCGGTCCTTTCAATCCCCTCGACAACTTAGCCGGCGCTGCGCCACTCGCGGTCTTTCAAAACGAAACTCCGGAAACGTTTCTCGATGGCATTGTCGTGCCGACAGATCCGCGACTCGGTATCGAAGGACGCCCACAAAGCGCCTCCGGTCAAACGACGATTCTCACCGGCGTGAACGCGCCCGCCGCGGTCGGTTATCACAAGCAAGGCTTCCCGAACAAAGCATTGCTGGAGATCATCGGCAACTATTCGATCTTCCGTCAGCTCACCGACGCCGGCGTTGAACCCATCACCTTTGCAAACGCCTACACCAGCGGCTTCTTCAGCGAACGTCCGCGTTGGGTTTCCGCCACAACGGCCGCAGTCGAAGCAGCCGGTCTTCAGTTCCGCACCGTCGAAGATGTGAGAAACGGCGCCGCGGTTTTCATGGACTACACGAATCGCATTTTGATCGAACGCGGCGAAGACGTTGCGATACGAAGCGAAGTGGAAGCAGCAACCGTATTGGCGCGCATCGTCGCGGAGAACCGCTTCACGCTCTACGAATACTTCATCACGGACAAGGCCGGACACGCGCAGGACATGGACCTCGCAAAGACGATCCTCACGAGCCTTGCCCTGTTTATTCGCGAGCTGCTAATAAAACTTGATCTCGATAGAACTACCGTTATACTCACCAGCGATCACGGCAATATCGAGGATCTGTCGTCACGCAATCACACGCTGCACCTGGTACCAACGATCGTTTGGGGAGCTCAACGTGAGCAAATCGCAGCCAGAATCCAAACACTCGCCGACATCACGCCTGCCATTGTCGCGCTTCTGACGGGCAAATGACTGACAAAAACAATCCCCGCGAGCTGTTCGGCTGGAAGATGTACGATTGGGCCAACTCTGCCTTTTACACGACCGTCGTCGGCGCGCTCTTCAGCCCTTATATCACGAGATTGGCCCAGGCAGCGGTTGGTGAAAACGGTGTGGTGCTTGATCTTGGACCACTCGGCGCCGTCACTGCCAAATCTTTGCCAACGTTGTGCGTGTCGATCTCGGTCGGCCTGCAAGTCGTTTTGCTGCCGGTGCTCGGAGCGTTGGGCGACTACTCCGATCTGAAGAAGCGTTTGCTGGCCGTGTTCTGTTACATCGGCGTCGTCGCTAACTGTCTGCTCTTTTTCATCAAAGGCGATCTGTACCTGTGGGGCGGCGTGCTGTTCATCATCGCCAACGTCTGCTTTGGCGCCGCACTCGTCTTCTACAACGCGTTTCTCCCGGAGATTGCCACTGACGATCAAACCGATAAAGTGTCGAGTAGAGGGTTCGCCTATGGCTATCTCGGCGGTGCACTGCTGCTGGTTTTGAATCTGCTGCTGGTGTTGAGAGCAGAGCAGTTGGGAATCTCTACGGAGCTCGCCGTCAGATTGTCATTACTGTCAGCCGGAATCTGGTGGGGCGGGTTTGCGCTGATTGCCTTTGCGTTGCTGAAGTCGCGCCCGCAGAAGAAGCATCTGGCCCCCGGCAAAGGCTACATCGCAGCCGGCTTCTCCGAAGTCGTAAACACGTTCAAAGAGCTGCGGCGCCTGCCGCTAACCTTGCGGTACCTGATTGCCTTCCTCATTTACAACGACGGCGTGCAAACGGTCGTGTTTGCCGCGAGTGCTTTTCTGGAACAGGAGCTCTTCCCCGGCGGCAATCCCGTCTTTCTGCTCCAGATATTTGTGTTCGTACAGTTCCTGGCGGTCGGTGGCGCGTTGCTGTTTGAACGGCTCGCCTATTTGATCAAGACAAAAAACGCGATCATCGTGTCGCTCGTGATCTGGTCCGGCGTGGTGATCTACGCGTATCGCTTCCTCGACAGTGTGTTCGAAGCGTGGGTCATGGCGGGCGCGATTGCGATGGTACTCGGCGGCTCGCAAGCACTCTCACGCTCACTCTTCTCGCGCATGATTCCCGCCGGCAAGGAGGCGTCGTTTTTTGGTCTTTACGAGGTTTCCGAACGCGGCACTTCGTGGATGGGACCGCTGTTGTTCAGCATCGTGATTGCGCGCACCGGTTCTTACCGGCAGGCGCTCCTGTCGCTGATCTTCTTCTTCGTCGTGGGATTAGTCGTGCTGGCGATTACGGACACGGACGAGGCTACCCGGCAAGCTTCCGTTCCTTCGTTTGAGGGTTCTTCGTGAGGCATTCCGACGAGCAGTAACTCGCCAGTCCCGAACTGAGGTGCAGCGCGCGCTCGGCGGGAATCCACGTTCCGCAACTATCGCAACGCACCAGCTTGTTTTTGGAAGGCGTACGCTCGGGGGTCGCGGGCGTAGCGGTGCCTTCAGTCGCGACGTTTAGCGATTCGACTACTTTGCGGAATAACTTGAGATAAGGGCGGACGCGCGAGTAGACGATAACGAGGACAATGCTAACCAGCGCGGCAATGATCAGGTACTTCAATCAGTTTCGTCTTTCATCTCCTGATCGATTATTACCGCCGGCGCCACCGATGAAAGGTGCGTCAGTGGCGCGACGTCGCGGGCTCGGATCACTGGCGCGGCGTCGGGGTTGCGATTCCCTCGTGCGTCGATCGAGACTTCCCGGCGGCAGACCACGTCCGTGAACCGCCTCCTCGAGGATGCGCGTTATCTCTTGTGAGAGAGTGCGATGTTCGGCGGCAGCGCGCCGGCGAAGCGATTCCTTGAGGTGATTAGGAACGTACGCACCAATAAATACACCTTTGCGATTAGCCATCTGGGATCACCCTACTTGCCCTTCGGGAGAGAATTAACCCTGCAATTGCGGAACAGGTCTGTAAGCCGAATTCTGTACTTCGATTAAATCGAAGTGGCGATCATTCATCTAGTCCAGCCGTTGCCGGCTGGCTCCAGCGACCTACCCGGAGGTCGTAGCCACTTAAGGCTTCGGGCGGGCAGCCCTGTTGACGCCTCCCTATTTGGTCTTGCACTGCGAGGAGTTTGCCTGGCCGCGCATGTCACCACACGCGCCGGTGCGCTCTTACTTTAAGCCCTTGCGGACCGCACCATTTCACCCATCACCGCTCGAAATCGAAATCACGAGAGGCTGGTTTGTTTTCTGTTGCACTTGTCGTCGCCCAAGGGTCTTTTACAACCATCAGACGCCCCGCCGTTAGCGGGCTCGCTGCCCTGTAGTGTTCGGACTTTCCTCTCCCGGCATTTGCCGGCAGCGACCGCCCGACCTGTTCTCTTGCAAGGCTCGGGGATTCTAGCATACGGGTGTTCAAACCGGTATAGCACAATCTAGCCAAAAAATTTGAACCCAACACGTAAGCTGTTAATCCACGCAGGTGGGATGAAGAGAGCTACCGAAAGGGATGCAAGGGCGTGTGAGAGCGCAATTGCAAATAGATTTGGCTGTTTTTGATAGATTTTTCCCCAAACTATTCCTCCGACCAGCGTCACTACGAACAGAAGCGGGTTTGGCAAATGCACGACCGCAAACAACAATCCTGTTACGAGCACGCTCTTCCAGCCCGGGCCGAACACGATCTGTGCGCGTCGATTGAAGTAACCCTGCAACACGTACTGTTGAAACAAAGCCCAAACGGGAAGCAGCAAGAATCGCCAACGACCGGGCTGTCTTGGCAACAACTGTCCGGACGACAGCCACGACACCAGCAACATCAAGAACACTGCCACCGCCGTTGGAAGTACGAGTAGTTTTGTCGCGGCGATGAAGTTGTCCCAGCGAAAGCCGAGTTCGCGAGCGCCCTCTGCGTAAAGTCGGTGGGAGATAAACATCAAAGCCAAAGCAAAGCCAATCGGAACCGCAATTAAGAACTTGTTATTTCCTACGAACGCGAGTACCACCCATTCCGCGATCAAACACGATACGACGACAGACGCGATCTCCCACGCCGCGAGCGCGCGATCTGTGTTCACCGTTGTTGCCATGCGAAAGGAATTGGTTCTCCCAACAACTGCAACGTCAACCGATCGCCACTGCGGTGCACGGCATAAACTCGCGCTTCGTGATTGCCTGGCGCCAATGTTGACGTGGGAAAGTTGTAACCGTGCCACTCGTCTTTGGCCCATCCGGCTGCGGCTACGTCGGGACGTGATAATTGGGCCACTTGCGACCCGTGCAGTTTTCCGTCGATGAAGAGTTGCACCTCTACGCGATCCCATGGCGCGGCCGTGTTCACGGCCCAGCCGGCGATCGACTGCGTCTCCTGAACATGTTCACCCCAACCGCGAAACGTTGGCGGAAAGACTTTCAAAAACACGACTACAGCGATCGTGCCGACCAGCAACGTTTCGAGGATCGATTTACCAATTAGTATATGAACGAGCTGCGAGCGCGGGTTCTTCATGCTAGTTGTCGCTCGGCCGTGGCAGCATGCCGGGTGTAAACAAGTCAGGCCAGCGAGTTTTGAACTCATCTCTCACGATCTGTTCGACCTCGTCTGCGGTTGCGGCGGCAAGACACTGGTCGGCAATCGTTTGCGCTTCTCGGGTGTCGATTTGGGCTAAGACCGATCTCACGCGCGGAATCATCGCCGGAATCATACTGAGATCGGTCGCTCCTAAACCGGTAAGCAACACTGCATACGCTGGCGTGGAGGCCATCTCGCCGCAAACAATCACCGGAATCTGCGCTTCGAGGCCCGCTTGCAAGGTGCGCTTGATGCCGTAGAGCACCGCCGGATGCAGTGTGCGAAACCAGGCGGCGACTTGATCGTTGCCACGATCGACGGCGAGTGTGTATTGGACCAGATCATTCGTGCCGAGTTCAAAGAAATCGACTTCAGCCGCGATCTTTTCCGCAGTCAACACGGCGGATGGGACTTCGATCATCGCGCCGATCGGGGCCTGAGCAAACGATTCGCCACGGCTTCTTAATGTTTCTGCCTCTTCCGCAATCAAGCTCTTCGCGGCTTTTAGATCTGCAACGTCCGCAACCATCGGCACTACCAGACTCAAACGGCCGGCGGCGGCTGCGCGAAGAATCGCGCGCACCTGGGTGCGCATCACGTGTTTGTTTTTTAGACCAAAGCGCACTGCGCGCAAGCCGAGCGCTGGGTTGCGCTCGCGTTCGACGGCATCGTTGGCGATCTCACCACCAACGTCAAACAGACGCACGATCGCGCCATCGCTGCCAGCGGCTTCGGCGAGTGCTCGATAGGTTTCGTATTGCTCCTGCTCAGAGTTGATCAACCCGGGCCGCGACAAGAGAAACTCCGAACGAAATAGACCAACGCCGCAGGCGCCGAACTTTCGCACCGCCCGAAACTCCGCAGGTAACTCGACGTTGGCGCGCAATGCGATCACGACCGAGTCGCGCGTCGTTACCGGTCCACTCTCAACCGCCGTCGCGCTGTCCGTTTCGCTTGCCGGCATGCTCGCGACGTTGAACACATGTTGCTCCGCGGTTTCCGCAGTTGGATGCAGGATCACTTCGCCATCGTACGCGTTGACGAGGATGCGATCGCCGGTGCGTGTGCGTTGATAGAAATCGCGCAGACCGACAACAGCCGTGAGACCGAGGCCGCGCGCGATGATCGCCATGTGCGAGGTCCAGCCGCCGACATCCGTCGCGATTGCTTTGACGTGATTTAGATCCAGCTCCGCGACTGTGGACGGGAGTAGATCCGGCGAAACGATCACGGCGTCTTCGGAAAGGTTTGGATACTTCAGCCCTTCGCCGGTGAGATTTGCCAGCAGTCGCTGGATCACGTCTTCGATATCCGAACCACGTTCGCGCAGGTATTCATCGTTCATCTGCGCGTAGATCGAAAGCAGGCGATCGCCGACGACTTTCGTTGCCCACTCTGCATTGGAACGTTCGCGAACGATGTAGTCTTCAACGTCGCGCGTGAGTTTCGCGTCTTCGAGAAAAAGTAAATGCGCGTCGAAGATGTAGGCGTGACCGCGGCCGAGTTCGTTTTCCGCGCGCTGCTTGATCGCTTCGAGCTGGCGGCGTGAAAGCCTGACGGCCGCGCGAAAACGTCGTCGCTCGCGTTCGAGGTCTCCGTCGCCGATTTCGGCGCGGTAAACGTCGCGTGCGCCTTGCTGCAAACGCAACACGCGGCCCATCACCACGCCTTCAGAGACGCCGAGCCCGCGACAGCGTAGCTCCTTAGTAACGGCGATACACGGCGGTTGAGCTGCTTGTTCGTGCTCATCGAAAGCACGCGAAAACAGCCCGGCGATCGCGTCCAGCGCGTCCTGTTCGTCGTCGCCGGTAGCGACGAGGTTCAAGCGCGTGCCGTAACTGGCTGCGAGTGTCAGGATGCTGAGGATTGATTTCGCGTCAGCTTCCGCGCTGCCGTCCGGACGATGCAGTGTGAGTTTGCTTTTGAATCTGCTCGCGACGCGGACGAGGTTGGCGGCGGCGCGAGCGTGAAGACCGAGACGGCTGGTTACCTCGACAGTGCGTTCGGCCACGGTTAGTCAGCTCCGGATTTCGAGGGGGGCGCGAGCAGTGCGCCGGCGAGATAGATTCCCTGGCGACCCTGGTCGCAAATCTTGCGCGCGATCTCGGTGAGTGGATCTTCGGCGGTCGAGGTAGCGAGTTTGATCACCATCGGGAGGTTCACGCCGGTTACGACTTCGATTACGCCGTCTTCGAGAAACATCGAAGCGATGTTTGTGGGCGTGCCGCCGAACATGTCCGTGAGCAGCAACACGCCGGCGCCTTGTGAAACGCGAGTGATAGCGCGCTGGACCTCGTCGCGTGCGGCATCGACGTCATCGTGCCAGCCGATCGAGACCGCGGCGATGTGCGAGATGGGACCGACGATCATCTCGGCGGCCGCGAGCAGTTCACCCGCCAGATGACCGTGCGTCACAATCACTCCCGCAACGCGTTTTGCTTCCAGTGACTGTTGTGAACTACTCATCAGTTCTCCACAAGGGGCTCTGCCGCCGTCACAGTGAGCAGCTGGACCGTAGTCGACGTTACTTTGAGCGCGAACGGCGTGCTTTGCGGACGTCGCGGTGCTGCGCATGTGCGTCGAAGCCGCTGCGCCGCAGTGCGCGCGCCAGGGCGTTCGCCACCATCACCGACCGATGCCTCCCACCCGTGCAACCAATGCCAACCGTAACGTACGACTTCCCCTCTCTTTTATAAAGCGGCAACAGATACGAAAGCAGATCACTAAACCGTCCGAGCGTCTCCTGCACTTCCGGTTGCGATCTCAAGTACCTGACCACCCGACTGTCATGCCCCGACAGCGGCTGTAACTCCGGCACGAAATGCGGGTTCGGCAAATGTCGCACGTCAAACAATAACTCCAGATCGCCCGGGTTGCCATACTTGTGCCCGAAACTCAGCACCTGCACGCGCATCGGCGCGCCCTGCCGGTCAGGGCTAAACCGCTCCAACAAAAAACTGCGCAACGTATGCACCGTATGATCCGACGTGTCAATAATCTGATCCGCGAGCGCGCGAATGCGCGCCATCGCCTGTCGCTCGGCGGCGATCGTCGCGGGCAAGCCATGACCTTCTTCCGCCGGATGCGGCCGCCGCGTTTCACTGAATCGATGTTGCAGTGCTTCGTCTGAGGCTTCGAAGAAAAGAACGCTGACGTTCAAGCCCAGACTACGCAACGCGTCGAGTTGTTTTTCGAAGTCGGCGAGAAACTCACCTTCACGAATGTCGATGACGAGAGCAGCGCGCCGGATTCCGTTTTTTTCTTCGTCAGCGGTGACGAGCCGGCCGAAGGTGGGCAGCATGGTGACCGGCAGATTGTCGACGCAAAAATATCCCAGGTCCTGAAACGCGTTCGTGGCCGACGACATGCCCGAACCACTCAAGCCGGTGATGATTACGATATCCGGAACGTTGTTTGTATTGGCGGGCGGGTTTTGAGTCACGGCTCGATCAACCCGTAATTACCGTCCTTTCGCTTGTAGATTACGCCCAAACGCTGTGTGTCCGCGTCGCGAAACACGAGGAACTGGTCCTGCTCGTCCGACAGCCGCAGCGACGCTTCTTCCGCGGTCATCGGTTTCACCGGGTAACGTCGCGCGGGAATGATGCGCGGCGGACGTGGTGAAGCTTCAATCTGCCCGTCGGGTGCCGGCGCTACGCTCGCTGTCGGTTTCGCATTCTGCTTGCGATCGATGATCTTCTTCTTGAGTTTGAGTGCCTGCTTCTCAATCTTCGCCATCGCCCGCGTCAACGCCATGTACATGTCGGCGTTCGTATCTTTCGCGGTTAGCGTGTGGTCCCGCCAGAAAACGATGATCTCTCCGATCTGGCGATTCTTCTCGACATCGATGATTACGTGAGTGTTCAGCGTTGAGTCGCCGTTGAAAATGTGGTCCAGTTTTTTGAAATGGTCTTCAACGTGCCGCCGGATGCCCGGCGAGACCTCAACGTGACGCCCGGTGTATTCGAATCTCATCAGCTACCTCCTTGAACTGGTGAAAAGAGATCAATGCGCCAGCCAGACTTAATAACAGGAGCCGGCTCGACGCAACAATAGTTATAACTAAAACTTGATTTAGCGCGTCGTCTCGAGGGGCTTAAACGACGGCGCGGCGTTCGCGCGACCCGGGGATCTGCATTTGATCGCGATACTTCGCGACTGTGCGGCGCGATAACTTTATTCCATCTTTCGCCAAAATCTTGACAACGTGATCGTCAGTAATCGGATTATGTGAATCCTCTTCTTCGATAAGTTTTTTAATCTTCAACTTGATAATGCGCGTAGAGATCTCCTCGCCGTCTTCGTTCATCATGCCTTCAGTGAAGAAACGGCGCAATTCGATCACGCCCTGCGGCGTGTGCGCGTACTTGCGATTCACCACGCGCGACACGGTCGAGAGGTGCATGCCGATGTCTTCCGCGATGTCTTTCAACATCATCGGCTTGATGTGCTGCACGCCGTGATCGAGAAAATCTTTTTGTCTGCGGACGATCGATTCGACGACTTTGTAGATCGTCTGCCGGCGATGCTCGATGTTGCGTAGCAGGTCCACTGCCGAACGCATCTTCTCGCGAATGAAACTTTTCGTCTCGTTGCTCACGCCCTGGCTCAGCATCTGCTGATACTGCTGGCTGACGCGCAAACGTGGACTGCCATCGTCGGCAAAATAGATGATGTACTCGTCGTCGCTTTCATCGAGCTTCTCGATATAGATCTCAGGACTGATGAGAATCGGTTCGTCTGACGAATAGCGCCGGCCGGGATACGGATCGAGCGTGCGAATGAACTGCAATTCTTCGAGTAACGTTTCGACGTCGACGCCGATCTGTTTCGACAGATGCGGCAGACGGTGCTGTTGCAAGTCGGCGAAATGATCCTGGATCAAGCGTGCGGCGAGACGCTCACTTTCGCCGAGCACTTCGAGTTGAACAAGCAAACACTCCTTCACGTCGCGCGCGCCGCATCCAACCGGATCCAGCCGCATCACTGTCTGGCGCGCCTGCTCGACAATCTCTTCGGAACACTTCTCCATCACCGCCATCTCTTCGTTTGTCGCATTGAGACGGCCATCGGCGTCCAGGTTTCCGATCACGGCAACCGCGGCGTCACCAACCACTGGCTCGACCGACGACATGTGCAGTTGCCATTCGAGATGTTCGGCGAGTGAAGGCGGGCGCGTCAAAAACTGCTCAAAAGTCGGCGCATCTTCCTTGTATTCGATCTCCTGCGTCTTGTAACCGGGATCGAGATAATCCTGAAACTCACGTCCGAAATCGATCTCTTCGAAAGCATCGCGCGGTGCTTCGTCGCTAACCGCGGTTTCGCCGATTCCATCTTCAGAGATGCTGTCTTCACCGGCGACAACAGTGTCGCTCTCACCACCCGAAACAAGACTCGCAACGACATCAGGATCGCCCGAGCCATTAGTCGAGACGGGGATGTCAACGTCACCAGCACCGCCGCCCGGGTCGTCAAACGAACTTGCCGGATCGTTGCTCGCCAGGTGGTCTAAAACCTTCTCGGCAAACTCGCGGACCTCTTCCTGGCTCGGCACTTCTTCCAGCACCGGATTCTCGAGTAGCTGCTGCTGAATGAGGTCGCTCAACTCAAGCGTCGTCATTTGCAGCATCTCGATGCGCTGGCGCAACTGCGGCGTCAGTACTAGGCGCTGGGAAAGGCTGGTGGTTAACTTAAGTGACATTTGGTTCGAGCGGGATTATAACCGAAATGACTCATGTATGGCAGATGGTTTGCTAGAAACGGGCCAGAAACAGCACAAAGATTACACGAAGATCTAAACACTCTCTTACATGCGGAATTTTTCGCCTAGATATAACCTGCGAACCTCGGCGTCTTCGGTGAGATCCTGGGGCTGGCCCGATCGAAAGATCCGCCCCTCCGCCATGATATACGCGCGGTCCGTGACGCCCAGCGTCTCCCTCACATTATGATCGGTGATCAGTATGCCGATGCCCCGATCACGTAAATACAGGATCACATTTTGAATGTCGTCGACGGCCTTGGGATCGATGCCCGCGAACGGCTCGTCCAGTAAAATATACTGCGGTTCGGTCGCGAGTGCGCGAGCAATTTCAGTCCGCCGGCGTTCGCCGCCCGAAAGCGCATCGCCACGCGTGTTGCGCACATGGCCGATACCAAACTCCTCCAGGAGTTCTTCGAGGCGTTTCAACTGCTCGCGCCGCCGCAAACCAACCGTCTCAAGCACTGCGAGGATATTTTGCGCGGCCGTCATCTTGCGAAACACCGACGGCTCCTGTGGTAAATAGCCGATGCCCAAACGGGCGCGAAGATACATTGGCAGCTTTGTGAGGTCCTGATCGCCCAGTAAAACGTTCCCGCCGTCGGGGCGTTCCAGACCGACGATCATGTAAAAGGTCGTGGTTTTTCCCGCTCCGTTTGCCCCGAGCAGTCCTACCACTTCGCCCTTGTTCACTTCAAGACTCACGTCATCGACGACGCGTCGTTTGCCGTAATGCTTGACGAGATTGACGGTACGAAGTGTGGTAGTTGTTTCGGGGAGCGCAGGTGTCTCTGCACGTTCTCGCAAAAGGTCTTTTTCGACGGTCTGGAGCCGAGAGGCCTGTGGTCCAAAGTAGGGCGGAGAATCTTTCACGGTTTTCTGATCTTGTGCGTCGAGCGCACGCGGCCAGGCGAGAGTGGGCCACGCGGGTCGTCGGCGGTGACTTTAGTGTCGCGGATCGAAAGCGTCAAACGCGCGCCTTCGGTGTTGCCCTGCTCGATGTCCTCAACACGCGCCGGATTGCCTTTCAGAATCGCGACTTCATTTGCGGCCGTGTACTCGACCCAATCGCCGGTGCCTCTCCTGGTTGGCTGCGTCAGCACGACGTTTCGCTGAGCCACCGTCTTCTCCATGTCGTTCGTCTCTTTGGCAAGATAAACATCAGCGACCCCACCAGTCAGGCGATCACTGCCCTGTTTGATGTCAACGTTTCCTTCGTAGTGAATGGTCCGATCCGGCTCGGAGTAGAACATCGAATCGGCTGCGGCAAAGACCGGCACCACGGTTTTATTGTTTTCGACGCGCTGCCTGGAATTGTAGACCGCTGTCTGCACGTGGCCCACTGCCTCCATTCGCTTATCGTTGACGTAGAGAACCAACTTGTCACCACGCACGAAGTTGTCATCCTGCCACGCCCGCGCATTGCCCGTGTATGTGGCCTGGCCGCTCTCGTGACGAAACTCACCGCGGTCGCTCGTGATGTAAACCGGACTCTTGGTTTTCGAAAACGGAGTGGCGCCGTTGGTCTGTTCCTGGCTGTAGTAAGTCGTCGCCGTGCGACCGCGCGAATACGAAACATCGTTTGCGAGATCCGAATCGAGCTCGTTCGCTTTGGTGCGGCCGCGCGAATCCCAAACCGTCGGATCGCCGCCGCGCAGTCGAACGGTTTCATCAGCGGCAGTGTATGTCACGTTCGCCGCGACGCCGTTCCGATCGTTTTCGTTAAACTTGCCGTCGCCCTGAGCATCGACGCGTTCGACGTCCTGCGTGTCTTTGACGAAAACCGCGGTCATCGTTTGCGACGTGAACGTGCGCGTGCCGCGCTGCGGCGACGGCTGCACTGGATCCATCACGGCTTTCGCGCCGCCCACGGCTTTGCAGGTGCGCGTCAGGTTCCCGGTTTCGAAGAAGTCGCAATCGAATTGTGCCGCGTTCAGTTTTCTGCGTTCGGCGCGGGCGCTGCTCGTCACTGGTTCGATGAACAACTCCGCATTGCCCGCCGCTTCGGCTTTTTCGAGATCGCGACCGGAACCGCGCCAACTGAGTTTCACTGAATCAGCCGCGAGACGTTTGTTGGCGGCGCGCGGATCGCTCGCTTTCGACTTCGGCGCACCCAGCGTGATAACCGAACGTCCGCCTGCTTTCATCTCCTTTAGCAAACTCGTGTCGGCGGTCGCCTGGAAAAGTACTTCAAGCGAACTGCTGCCGCTCAACTCAAAGTCGGAATCAGCGCCGATTGAACGAGCTTTGACGTCGTTGTTGGCGAAAGCGCGTTCAAGGCGCTGGTCCTTGTCGAGAAAGAAATCCATGTCGACGGCGTGGACTTCCGCGGCGCGGCCGGGCTCCATCGTGCGCAAATAGGCGTTGCCGCGAATTTCTGCTTTTTCGAGACGCTGCTCCTTGTTGAGCGTCGAGTAGATATTTTCGCCGCTGAGGATGTCGCGTTCCTGTTCGACCGTGGCGCCGCCGGCGAAGGTGAGTCTGAGCGACTCGTGTTCGAAAACGCCCCGCGCGGCTTTTACGGTCACCGGGCGCGAGCGCGAGTTTTTCGCTCCGTTCATGGCTGGCTCGACTCTGATCGCGACGTTGTTCTTTAATTCAAGTCGTTTCGACTTTTGTTCGACGACAGCGCCGGTTGACGAGCCGGAAACGTTCTCGCGATTGAACGTAACCGCCGCGTCGGTTTGAGCGATGCCACTGTTCTGGTCGAACGACAGTGATTCGGTTTTGACTTGCAGCTTGTCTTTCGTGTCGATCTTAACGTCGCCGAGAAAGGAGATGATGTTTGACTCCGGCTGGAAGATCGCGCGCGCCGCGGAGATCTGATCCGGCACGTCGCCTTCGGCTGGATAGACGGCGATGCTGACGTTTTCCAGCTCGTGGTGACCATCGGAGAAGGTGATGTCGACCGAAGCTTTAACGTCCATGTAGAGCCGGCCGTCTTTGGTGATTTGTCTTTTGTAACCTTCGAAGCGTCCGGTGACTTCTTTTGAGAGTTCCGGCATTGCGGACTTTGCGCGAAACTTCTCGACGTTGCGCAGTTTGTAATAAGAGACGGCGACGACGGCGATACCGGACACGAGCAGCACGAACGCGACAATACGCGCGATCAGCGGAACTCTCGCCCGCCAACCAATGCCAAAGGAACGTTTACGCGTTAATGCCTGCATCGGGGAAAATCCGTGTCTAGGTAACTCGCATATCGAGCACGTTTAGCTGCATGCGATACTCATCATTCCAAACACTCGTCTCGATCGAATAAGCGAGTTCGATGCTGCCGTTCACCACGGGCGTTTGCCCTACGGTCTCAATACAATTCCACCAAACCGCCTCCAACGGCCGGTTCTGGGGCCCTGCCAGTCTGAATTTCAAATGCCGATCTTTCAACACCTGCGGCTCCGACAAACAACGCAAATTCCTCGTCGCAAACACCGGCCGCGCGTTGCCCGCGCCAAACGGCTCGAGCGCCTGTAGCTCTCGTGCCAACTGAAACGTGACCGTCTCCGCCGGCAGTTCCATGTCAATCGTCACCGAGTGTTCCAGATCTTCCGCGGTCAAACACGATGCGGCATGCTCATTCAATCGCCGCCGAAGCTCAGCTATCTTCTCCGGACGTATCGTGATCCCCGCCGCGTGCGAATGGCCACCAAACTTCTCAAACAGATCCGCACACGCCGTCAAACCATTCAACAGGTGATACGCCTCGATGCTCCGTCCGGAGCCATGCGCAACCTCGCCATCGACGGACAGCACGACGCACGGGCGGTTCAGCCGTTCGGCGATCTTTGACGCGGCGATACCGATCACGCCGCGGTGCCAGCCTGCACCTTCGATCACCGCCACCTTCGCTTCCGTGCCGTCGCCCAGCTCGGCGAGGGCGAGATCGATGATCTGTTGCTGCACGGTCTTGCGTTCTTCGTTGCGCGCGTCGAGATGCTCGGCGAGACGGCGCGCCACGGCAGAATCGCGAGTATCAAAGAGCTCGACCACGGCTCGCGCGGCGTCCATGCGGCCCGCCGCGTTTATTCGTGGCCCAAGCCTGAACCCGAGATCGTATGCTGTCATGCCCTTGCCGTCTCCGCAACCGGCAACGTCGATCAACGCCTTCAGTCCGGGGTTCGCGACCCGAGCCAGATCTTTCAAGCCAATCGCCACGATCGTGCGGTTTTCGCCGACGAGTTTCGCCACGTCGGCGACCGTGCCGATAGCGACAACCTTCATAAATGCCGCGACTTGCGCCTCGCGCCCGTATTCTCGAAACAGCGCGTGAACCAGTTTGAATGCGACGCCGACGCCCGCGAGGTGTTTGTCCGGATATTCGCAACCGGCCTGGTTTGGATTAAGCACCGCAAACGCGGGCGGCGCGCCTTCGTTTTCGTCCGGCAGATGGTGATCGGTGATGATTACGTCGAGACCGTTATCGCGTGCCCAGTAAAGCGGTTCGTGGGCGCGTATGCCGCAGTCAACGCTGACGACGAGTTTGTAACCGTCAGCGACGGCGCGTTCGAGCGCGGGTTGTTGAATGCCGTAGCCTTCGGTGAAACGGTGCGGGATGTGAAAGCCGGTTTCGGCGCCGAGAAGTTTTAGCGCACGCAGGAGGATCGCTGTGCCGGTCGTGCCGTCCACGTCGTAGTCGCCGTAGATCAGGACGGGTTCGTGTTTTTCGATCGCGTGTTTCAGACGCGTGACAGCTTCGCGCATGCCGAGCATCAGGTACGGTTCGTGAAGTTGGTCGTAACCGGGCGCGAGAAAAGTACGCGCCGCGCGCTCGTTGGCGTAACCGCGATTGATGAGGAGGGTAGCCAGGATTGGTGAGACACCCAAAACGCGTGCGAGCGAGGCGGCGGCATCCGCATCCGGCCGTCGCACGTTCCAGCGTTTGGCGTTCATTTGGTTTTCATGTTCGGTAGCCAACGCTTTCAGCGTTGGTTAGTCTTTTTTTCTTTTATACCCAGGGTTGGAACAACCCTGGGCTGGAACTGGCAAACGCCGTTGGCGTTTTTCGCTAAAGTCGTAAGTGTCATTGGCGTTGGCGTTTTTCACTCCCCAAACCAACCGTGGGTGTCGAGCAGCTTGACGCCGATGCGTCGCTTGCCATCCAGATCGTCGATCCACGATCCGTTTACCTCGGCGCTCAGTTTACCACCGGACGCGGGCACGAGTGTGACAGTCGATCCCACCGGCACATCCACATCGATAATGATCGTCGCGCCGCCGCGACTGATCTTCGTCGCCGTGGCCTTCGTCTGAAACGGATTTCCGGCTTCGTCCTTCCCTTCAACCTCCAGGACAAACTCGACCGGAACTCTGGGACTGCGTGGCCGCTGTGAAGAAGCGGATTCATCTTGCGGTTTTTGCTGGTCCATTCAAATCACCTTCCGGGCTAAATACTCGCCGACACGTATCCGGCGCACAACGCGGCCAGAATCAATCCGCCGACAATCACTCGATAAACTATAAACACTCCCGTCGAATGCGTCCGCAAAAATCGTAGTAAGAACCAGATCGACGCGTACCCGACCACTCCCGAGACGACCGTCGCGACCGCCAGCGCGCCGTAACTCCCCGCCGGCAACTTCTCAACTGCCTCTCTGAGTTCTAAAAGCCCACTGGCCGCGATCGCCGGTATTGAAAGCAGAAATGAAAACCGCGCCGCCGTTTCACGCGTCTGTCCGGCAAACAGGCCGCCCATGATTGTCGATCCCGAACGACTCGAACCCGGTATCAATGCCAGCACCTGCGCCGAACCAACCGCAAGCGCGTCGCTGATCCGTAGCTGGTTCATCCCGTGGTCGCGTTTGCCGACAAACTCCGCGATCATCAGCAGCAAACCGACTACGATCATCATCGTCGCGATCACCCACAGGTTTTTCGTGAATGGCCCTTCGATCTGTTTCTTAAACAGCAGACCAACGATCCCAACCGGAATGGAGCCAATGATCACTAGCCACCCGAGCCATGCATCCGTTGACAGCTTCGGCTGGCCAGCGACGGTGCGGCCTCTGAACCACGCGAGGTGATCGCCGGTAAACGCGCGCAGTATGTTCACGATATCGCGCGCGAAATAGATCAGCACCGCGAGCAACGTTCCGAGCTGAATCACGGCGATCGTCGCCGTCGTCTGTTCGGCTTGCAGCGTTTTGTCCGCCCCGCCATAAAGATTGACGATGCGTGCGGCAAAAACGAGATGAGCGGTTGAACTGACGGGAATAAATTCGGTCAGGCCCTGCACGAGGCCGAGGAAGATAGCTTGAAGAATGGTCATTCGCGAAAAGAGTTTCTTTCTGCGATCCAGTCGTACATCGCGATCGGCATGATCATGCCGGCGCGCACGATGGTCGCGAGCTGCCAGGGAAAGGCGTAGCTCTTTTTTCCTTTCTCAATTGCCGTAGCGATCTTTTTGACGGCGTCGTCGAGTTCCATCAGGTAGGGCATCTTCGCTTCACGACCCGCCGTAAGCGGAGTCTTGATAAAACCGGGATGAATGATCGTGACCGTCACGCCGGTGTGACGCAGATCGATTCTCAAACTCTCGAAAAACGACGAGAGCGCGGCCTTGCTCGCGCAGTATGCTGCCGACTTCGCCAGTCCGCGATAACCCGCAAGACTCGAAATCGCCACGAGCTGTCCGCTGCCACGCTCGACCATCTCCGGCACGACCGCGGCGACACTGTTCACCGCACCGAGCACGTTTATGTCGATCACTTGCGCGACCTGTTCGGGATCCAGTTGCGCCGCGGGATTAGTTGCGCCTATACCCGCGTTGGCGATCATCACGTCGATTGGACCAAGCTCCGCGCGAACACGGTCCGCGGCGGCTCTGACGGCTTTTGAGTCACGCACATCGGCGGCGACGACGATCGCGATGCCGTTACGCGACTTTATCTCGTCAACGATCTCTTTCAACACGTCTTCGCGACGCGCCAGCAAACCGAGCCGCCCCCCGCGCGCAGCAATCTCCAGCGCCAGCCCCTTCCCGATTCCGGACGAGGCCCCGGTTATGAAGACCGTTTTGTTGTTCCAGTAATTAGAACTCAACCTTAACTAGACCTGCACGATGATTGGCAGGATAACCGGCCGCGCGCCGGTTTGCTTTTGAATGAACCGCTTCAACTCCACGCGCACATGCTCTTTCAGCAACGTCTCATCGGCCAAAGTCTGTCGCGACGCGCCCGTGATGGAGGCCGTGACCACGCGCTTCGCGTCGGCCATGATGCTATCGCCGCCGGCTCGACTAGTACCTGCCGGATTGGGAAATCCATTCGTGCCGAGTCCGCGCACGCCGCGCGCAACGATCCGTGGCTCGTCCTGCAACTCGCCAGACTCTTCATCGATCGTCACGACCACGGTGACTGTTCCTTCATAAGCCAACTGCTTCCGCTCGCGCACGGTCTCGCTGTCAATCTCTTCGAAGCCGCTCTCATCGATGAACGTTCTGCCGATCTCGCGTTTATCAACCACCATCGCCCGCTCGCCGTCGAGTTCCAGCACGTCGCCGTTCTCGATCAAAATGATGTTTTCTTCCGCATAGCCGAGATGGTTTTTGACAAACTCCTTGTGCCGGAAAAGCATGCGGTACTCACCGTGAACAGGCACGACAAACTTCGGCCGCACTGCTTCAGTCATGATGCGAATGTCTTCCTGCGAAGCGTGACCGCTGACGTGAACGAGCCGGCGTTTCTCTTCGATGATGTTGGCCCCGCGCTTGTAGATGAAACCAATCATTCGCGAGATCAGTCGTTCGTTGCCGGGAATGATGCGCGCGGAAAGCACGACCGTGTCGCCCTCCTCGACCATCAGTCCTTTATAACTCTGCGTCGCCATCTGCGAGAGCGCCGCGCGCGACTCGCCTTGCGAGCCGGTCACGAGAAACACGATCTCCCGGTCATTCATCAACTTCGCGTCGTTTAGCGAAACCAGGAGGCCATCGGGAATGTCGAGATAACCAAGTCGCTCGGCGACTTCGACGTTCTTGTGCATCGATCGACCGAGCACGCAAACGTGCCGGTTGAACTGTTGCGCCACGTCTAAAACGATCTGCAAACGATGAATTGACGAAGCAAACGTCGCGACGATGATTCGTCCCCGCGCTTCAGAAAAGATCTCTTCAAACGCCGGGATGACCGCGCGTTCAGAAGGCGTGCGGCCGGGCACGGTCGCGTTTGTCGAGTCGGAGAGCAACGCGAGAACCCCGTCCTGTCCGTATCGCCGGAAAGAACGAAGATCTATCGGCTCGCCGATCACGGGCGTCTCGTCAACTTTGTAGTCCCCGGTGTGAATGATCGTGCCGACCGGCGTCTTGATGCCCAGCGAAAAACAGTCGACCAGCGAATGAGAAACGCGGATGAATTCAACCGAAAACACGCCGATGTCCACGACGTCGCGCGGCTCGACGCGGTGTAGCAGAACGTCGCCCATCAAGTCGTGCTCTTCCAGTTTGCTTTCGGCCAGACCGGCGGTGAAGTGCGAGCAGTAAACGGGAACGTTGAACCTTTTGAGCAGGTAAGGCAGCGCGCCGAGATGGTCTTCGTGACCGTGCGTTAGGACTATGGCCGTGATGGCGTCGCGATGCTCGTCAAGGAAGGCGAAGTTCGGAATCGACACATCGACGCCGTAAGCCGACTCTTCCGGAAAACCCATGCCGGCATCGAGAATCAACATCTCGTCGCCGTAACGGACCGCCATGCAGTTCATCCCAAACTCACCGATACCACCGAGCGGAATGATCTCGAGAACACTTGCCATAGGATCAGTAGTGTATCATTCGCTTCATGATAATCAGACCGTTAATTGCTGCAACTGCTGTTCTTTTGTTTGTCGGCTCAGTGTTCGCCGCCCAAACTATGCGGGTCGATTACTACCACACGGGCGACGCCACGCAGGAAATCTTCAGCGTCGATCGCGTCGTCATCGAGCCGCTTCCCTGGCCGGGACACGCGTCGCAAGCGCTCGACACTTCGAATCTCGGCAAGTACCTCTTCGAAGTCCGCGACGCGAAGACGAAGCAAGTGCTCTACTCGCGCGGGTTCGCGTCGATTTACGGCGAGTGGGAAACGACCGACGAAGCAAAGTCGACCAAGCGAACGTTTCAGGAGTCGTTTCGCTTTCCCGCGCCCGCCGCTCCGGTCGAAATCGTCCTGAAGAAGCGTGACGCCAAGAACGTGTTTCGCGACATCTGGACCACCAATATCGATCCCGCGAGCCAGTTTGTCGATCGTTCGAAGCCCGTAGCGCCCGCGCCACTCATCGCGATTCAAAAAACCGGCGAACCGGAAAACAAAGTCGACTTCCTGATTCTCGGCGACGGCTACACGGCTGCCGAAGCGAAGAAGTTTGAAGCAGACGCGCGACGGCTCACGGAAACCTTGTTCGCGACCTCGCCATTTAAAGAAGCTCGGCGGCGCTTCAACGTTTGGGCGCTCGCTCCGCCGGCCGCCGAATCCGGCGTCTCGCGGCCGTCAACCGGCATTTACCGCGACTCGCCGATTGGCGCGACGTACGACGCGTTTGGTTCCGAACGCTACGTATTGACGTTTGACAACCGCGCGTTACGCCGCGCCGCGCAACACGCGCCGTATGAGTTTATTGAAGTGCTCGTAAACAACCGCACGTACGGTGGCGGCGGCATTTTCACTCTTTACAGCACGGTTGCGGCCGACAACGCGTTCGCGGACTACGTGTTCGTCCACGAGTTTGGCCATCACTTCGCAGCCCTCGCCGATGAGTACTACACGTCACCGGTTGAATACGCGCCCGCCGCAGGGGAGCGAGTGGAGCCGTGGGAACCAAACGTCACGGCGTTGCTCGACGTCAGCAATCTCAAATGGCGACATCTCGTTTCGCCTTTCGCGAACACCACGCCGATTCCGACGCCGTGGAACAAGGACGCCTACGAAACTTACTCACGC
This sequence comes from Acidobacteriota bacterium, assembly GCA_020199835.1. Classification (GTDB taxonomy): domain Bacteria; phylum Acidobacteriota; class Blastocatellia; order Pyrinomonadales; family Pyrinomonadaceae; genus PSRF01. The sequence continues at coordinate 59,854 of JAIVJV010000013.1, forward strand.
GAGATCCAAAAGCGGCGCGCGCAACTCCGCAAAGACAAACGACCGGAAGAAGAGATGGAAGCGCTCTTTCGCGAACAACTCGCAAACGAACAGAAGATGTTTGCGGCCGAGAAACATTTCGGCCAGGTCGGCGCGTTTGAAGGAGCGATGTACGAAGCGCGCGGTTACTACCGTCCCGAGATCGACTGCCTGATGTTTTCGCGAAGCGATAAATTCTGCAGAGTGTGCCGCGAGGCGATTCAACGAATAATCAAGATGTATTCGAGCTGATTAGTGTGGCTTCAACGGCTCGATAAAGTCCTGATCCTTCGTACCCTGGTGACAGACGATGCACGACTGCTGCCCACGCTCATCGAGATCCGACACGAGCGCGTACGTTAATCCGCGATCAGACCAGGTGATTACTTTCAGACCGTCAATCGAGTTGAAGTGAAAACGCAAACCACGCGAAGCGATTTCCTCGCCGCCAGACGGCTTCGCCACCGTTTCGGAAGTGATCACGAGACTGATCGGGCGATCGCCCATGCGATATGAAACGTAAGCAGCGTAATCGTTCTGATAACCGACGAGCCGCGCACCTTCGAGCGTGTAGATCTTCTCCTGACCGGATGATTCCTGGTAGCTCGGCAGTTTTACGTTGAAGTCAACTTTGTTCCCGAACCACGCCGAGATAGCCTGAGGACTCGTGGTCTCCATTTCCAGCGGCAACTGTCCACGCATGTGACGCAGATGACTTTCGGCGGCCATCAAAGCGAAACCTGAAGGCCCGCCGTTTGCCGGATGGGTGCTCTGACGCATTACCCGCCACATTACAACCGGCGCTAACAGGACCAGCAGTCCCGCCGCGATCGGCAGTATCCATTTGAGGGCAAAACGCTCGCGCGCCGGTTCAGCCGGTCCATTCACAATGTCTGCGACTTTCGTCTTCAACGTCTCGGGCGCTGTGTGCACTGGCCCACTACCGCGAATGGCGTTGAGAAACGCAAGCTCGTTTTCGACGAACGACGCACACGACTCACAGCTTTGAGTATGCGCTTCAAATGCCGCGCGGTCGTCTTCCTGTAACTCGTTGTCGAGATACAGCGCCAATCTCTCACGTATGTCGTCGCAATTCATCATCCGTATAATCTGTGAACCTTTTGTCGCTGCGACAGCACCTCGCGCAACTTGCCGCGCGCGCGGCCCAGTCGCGACATCACCGTCCCCGCCGGACAATTCAACACCGTCGCGATCTCGTGGTAACTGAAACCTTCCAGATCACGCAGCACGACGATCTCGCGGTAAGCGTCCGGGAGCGTATCGATTGCGTCGTGTATCTGCTGCCGTTCGAGCTTTCGCAAGTAGACCACGTGCGGATTGCTTGAGGCGTCATTCGCCACGCCGTCCACTGGTTCAGCGCCTTCGAATTGAAAGAGCCGCAAGCCGTGCTGTTTATGACGCGCGATGTTGAGCCACGCGTTGCGCATAACCACAAACAGCCACGCCTTGAGATTCCCTGCGGTCGCCGGTTGGTTGGCAGCCCTCACCGCGCGCAAATATGTTTCCTGAACCAGATCCTCGGCTTCGGACTTGTCGCGCGTCAGTGTCATCGCGTAGCTGTAGAGCGCGTCGATGTGCTCCAGCGCCGCTAGCGCAAACACTGAGTTGCTACGGGGAGTTTCCATAACCCGCTCGATGTGAGTCGAAGTTACTGTAGCTTAACACTTCGCGCCTATTAAATATTCCACAAAATTTGTGGGAATAATCTGCCGCGTCAAGTGTTCTTACCATATGCCGGTTCCCTGCGATTCGTAACCTCCCGGAACACGGCAGAGGTTTCAATCCGGTTAACGAACTGAAAGACAGCCCAGAGGGAAAAGATTGCGGCGTGTTTCGAGCACGTGTGTGATCTCTTCGGGTGGCTATCGCCCAGCCATCCGAATGGTCGTGTTGTGATCGAGGTGGCTACGGGAGTGCTGCTTCGACACAATGCGCGGCGGGGTGGTCACAGTTCGTGCCACCCCCAGAATCTTTGTTGTGTTATTTTCTCGGGATGAGATTTTTGTTGGCCTTCGTTGTGGGCTTGTGTCACTTAACAGCCAACGCTGCTCCCAGGTTAATTCCTCATCACATCACGCTCGCTAACGGCGGATCGTTCGCTCTGAATCTCCCGGAAGGTTTCGAGATCAGTGTGGCGGCGCAGGGACTCAGACGTGTGCGCTTCATGGCGCGCAGTCCTGACAACCGCATCTTCGTCACTGACATGCTGAACCTCAGCGACAATCGCCGCGGCGCCGTTTATATACTCGATCAATTCGATCCCGCCACGCGGCAATTCAAGAAGGTCACGAAGTGTCTCAGCAACCTGCGCAATCCAAACAGCGTCGCGTTCTACACAGATCGCAACGGCTGGCACTGGTTCTATCTCGCGTTAACCGATCGGCTCGTTCGCTATCGTTACGAAGTTGGAAAAGACGCGCCCTCGGGCGAGCCGCAGGTGCTTGCGACGTTTCCCGATTACGGTCTCAATTACAAATACGGTGGCTGGCATCTGACGCGCACGATTGTCATGGGCGGCAACGGAAAGTTGTATGTGTCCGTCGGCAGCAGTTGCAATGCGTGTGAAGAAAAGGAAGAAGTGCGCGCGAGTATTCTGGAGATGGATCCGGACGGGAAGAACCAGCGTTACTTTGCGCGCGGCTTGCGAAACGCGGTTGGGCTGCGATGGGTGAACGATCGACTTTACGTCACCAACATGGGCTCCGATCATCTCGGCGTCAATCGTCCTGCCGACACGTTTTATTTGCTGCAAGCGGAAACGAATTACGGCTGGCCTTACTGTTTTCAGGCCGGGCTGCGGATCTATCCCGATCCAAAGTTCAACGTCGGCGGCACAAAATTCGACTGCAGCAAGGTGCCGCAGTCGCTGGTGCCATTCCCCGCACATAGTTCGCCCTTAGGCTTGGAATACTTTAACAACTCATTCCTCGTGGCGCTGCACGGCTCTACTCGGAAGAGCTTGCGCCGTGGTTATCGTGTCGTGCGAATCTCCGATTCGCGTCCGGGTGTGGCGGAAGACTTCATTACCGGCTTTTTGGAACCTCCGATGAAAACCAACGGCCGCCCCGCTGACATTTTCAACTTCCAGAACGGCTTCCTGCTCACCGACGACTACAGCGGCGTCGTTTATTACGTCTATCGAAAGTCTGCGGTCGGGTAGTACAATACGCGCGCCGCGTTGCCACACCGTTCGAAAGGAATTTCCAACATGCGCCCCATCATGCGCTTTCGCGCCTCTTTTCTCCTCCTGATCGTCGTTTCTCTGGCCGCACCCGCACTGGCCCAGAAACGCAGTATCACCGAGAAAGATCTCTTCAACTTCGTCTGGATTGGCGATCCACAGGTTTCGCCCGACGGTTCGCGTGTCGCTTTTGTTCGCACCACCGTCAACGATCGCAAGGACGGTTACAACACGGCGATCTGGACCGTCACGACCGCTTCTGGCGAGACGCGCCAGTTAACCAACGGCCCACGTGATACCCAGCCGCGCTGGTCACCAGATGGCAAATTTCTCTTGTTCGTGCGTGCGCCTGAACGAGAAGGACGCGTTGAACCAGCGCAACTCTTTATGCTGGCAATGAGCGGCGGCGAGCCGTTTCAGTTCACCACGTTGCCCCGCGGCGCCGGTGGTCCGCTGTGGTCTCCGGATGGAAAGTTCATCGCTTTCTCCAACAGCGCGACACCTGAAGAGCTCGCGAAAGCGCAGCCAAAAGATTCGAGTCAACCAAAACCGAGCCCGAGCCCGAGCCCAGGCGCAAGCCCGACTCCCGCCGAACGTGAGAGCGACGTCCGCGTGATCAATCGCGCGGTCTATCGCGCGAACGGCGTGGGCTACCTCGATTTCAAACACCCAAACCAAATCTGGGTTGTGACCGCGCCGAAAACGGCCGACGAAAAGGTCACGCCGAAACAATTGACACGTGGACGCTACGACAGCGGCGGCGCATTCTGGGCGAAAGACAGTTCGCGTCTTTATTTCACTTCCAATCACACGGACGAGCCTTACTACGAACCGCCGAGGACCGACATCTTTTCCGTTTCCGTCAACGCCGGTGAGGCGACGAAGTTTGTCACGATCGACATGGGCGTCGGCAATTTCGCGCTCAGTCCTGATGGAAAACAGCTCACCTTCATCGGCTCGGTACGAGAACCGGTTCGTTCTTATTCGCAACCCGATCTGTGGGTGATGGACATGACGTCAAATGCGAAGCCACGCAATCTCACGGCGAACTTCGACTTCGACATCGGCGGCGGACTGACCGGCGATAACGTTGCGCCGCGAGGCGGCGGCGGCAACCCGCCGGTCTGGTCGGCTGACGCGCGCAGCATCAACATCATCTACCTTAAAGAAGGTAAAGCGAACGTGGGTTCGTTTGATGTTTCCAGCGGACGTTTGTCAGACATCACGAGTGGGAATCAGGCGATCGTCAACTTCCGCACTGTTCCCGACGCATCGAAGTTCGTGCTGTTGATCTCGACCCCGACGCGTATCGGCGATCTTTACTGGCTCGACAAAGCTAACGGCCAGCCGCGACAGCTAACCCGTCTCAACGACGAGCTCTTCACAAAACTGAATCTTACCGAACCGGAAGAGATCTGGCACACGAGTTTTGACGGCCGGAAGGTTCAGGTGTGGGTGCAGAAACCACCGGACTTCGATCCGAACAAAAAGTATCCGTTGATTCTCAACATTCACGGTGGACCACACGCCGCCTATGGTTTCATCTTCGATCACGAGTTTCAGTGGATGGCCGCGAAAGGTTACATCGTGCTCTATCCAAACCCGCGCGGCAGCACGAGCTACGGGCAGGAGTTTGGCAACATCATCCAGCACAACTATCCCGGCGACGATTACAAAGACTTGATGGCCGGCGTTGACGAGCTAATCAAACGTGGCTACATCGACGACAAGAAGCTGGGTGTCACCGGCGGCAGCGGCGGCGGACTGTTGACGAATTGGACCATCACCCAAACGACGCGCTTCGCCGCGGCCGTTTCGCAACGCGACATCGCAAGCTGGTCTGACTGGTGGTACACCGCGGACTTCACCCTCTTCCAACCGTCGTGGTTCAAAGCGCCGCCGTTTGAGGATCCGGAAGATTACCGGCGGCGGTCGCCGATCACTTACGTCAACAAGATCCAGACGCCGTTGATGTTGATTCTCGGCGAGGTTGACTGGCGCACGCCGACTGGTCCCGGCGGCGAAGCGATGTTTCGCGCGTTGAAGTATCGCAAGATACCAACGGTGATGGTTCGTTTTCCAAACGAGTCGCACGAGCTTTCGCGTTCGGGTCAACCGTGGCACCGTATCGAGCGTTTGCAGCACATCGTCGGTTGGTTTGATAAGTGGATCATGGGCGTCTCGAAACCGGAGTATGAGATCGGTGAGGTAACGCGAAGCACAACGACTCAACAATAATCCATGTCTAAAACACTCGGACTCATCGGTGGCACGGGGCCCGAATCAACGATCGAGTACTACCGTCTGCTTTTCGCAAGGTATCGCGAACAGGCAGACGGTGACTCTCCTCCGCTCGTCATCAACAGCGTAAACATGAAACAGATGATCGAGTGGATGAATGCAGGCGAGTTACCAAAACTTGCTGACTACCTCGTCGCAGAGCTCGATAAGTTACAGAAGGCGGGAGCGGACTTTGCGGCCCTCACAGCCAACACACCCCATCTCGTCTTCGACGAACTGCAGGCGCGTTCTGCGCTGCCGTTGATAAGCATCGTTGAAGCCGCCTGCGACAAGGTTCAGGAGCTGAACCTGAAGACCGTAGCTCTTTTTGGCACGCGCTTCACGATGCAAGCGCCGTTTTACCCCAAGGTCTTCTCTCGTACGGACGTCAAACCCGTTATGCCGAGCGAGGAAGAGCAAAACTACATTCACCAGATCTATTTCGGCGAACTGCTGAAAGATGTGTTTCTTCCGGAAACGGGCTTGCGACTCCTCGCGATCGCCGATGCAATGAAATCACGCGATGGCATTGAAGCCGTGATTCTCGGCGGCACTGAACTGCCGCTACTCTTGCGTAATGAACAACATAACGGCATGCCGCTACTCGACACCACACGCATTCACGTCGATCGATTAGTAACAGAAATGTTGCATTAGCGAACCGCGCCCGGTTTGAGTGCTATCATTCACCAACCTTCCCCCTGATATTTCCCCCGTTGTAATCGTCTTAAACGAAAGGAAACGATCATGGGACTTTTTGACAAGATGTTTGGGCGCGGCGCGTCTGAATCGGAACAACAGCAAGGCGCGCAACAACGCTTCAACGAACTCAAGAACAAGTATCAAACCGTTCTCACCACCGCCGACAATGAGCGGATTCAGTTTCAGAACCTGCACGTGCAGGACAACAAGCTCTTCATCCGCGCCATTGCTCCTTCGGACGAGGCTAAAAACAAGTTTTGGGATCAGATCAAGCTCGTGAATCCCAACGCTGACGACATCACTGCCGAAATCACTGTCGACTCGAGCCGCGCGGTCGGTGCAGCAGCCGGCGGCGGGCAAGGCGGTTCCGGACAAACCTACGAGGTGAAAAGCGGAGACAACCTCTCGAAGATCAGTAAGCAGTTTTACGGGGATGCGAACGAGTACATGCGGATTTTCTACGCAAACCGCGACAAGTTAAAAGATCCTGACAAGATTCAGGTCGGACAACAGCTCGTAATTCCGCCCGAGTAAAGCTCGGGGTAAACCTCTGAGTGGACACGGATTAGCCCCACCTGCGTTAATCCGTGTCCAATCCTCCTGCAAGTCTTCGCTGCCCCGCCGTTCTACAAACCATGAAAATACTCCTACCGTTGCTACTCGCCACCGCGTTTTTAGGGTGCACCACGACTGCAACAACTCCGGCCGTTCCGCCGCTGCGCAAAGCCATGAAGGCGTTTGCGACCGAGCAGGAACTAACACGCTATTTCCGCGAGCTCGCGGCCAAACAGAAACACCTCGCGCGCCGTCAAGGCAACGGCCCCGGATTGGACAGTTTCGTCGGTGCCGACGAGGCCCCGGCCGCAGCCGCCAAAGCCTTTGTGACGGCTGAACCCGAGGAATCAGTCACTAACACCCAGCACGCGGGCGTCGATGAAGGCGGCATCGTCAAAGTGCACGGCGATCATCTCGTCATACTGCGCCGCGGCCGGCTGTTCACCGTGGCGATTGGCGACAACGATTTGCGGCCTGTCTCTATGATTGACGCGTTCGGGCCGGACCTTAATCCAACCCACACCTGGTACGACGAGATGCTCGTCGCCGGCGACAACGTGGTGGTTCTCGGCTACAGCTACGAACGCGGCGGAACGGAAGTCGGTCTATTCAACATCGACGCGCAAGGTCAGCTCAGTTATCGCTCGACTCATCATCTGCGCTCGAACGATTACTATTCCTCGCGCAACTACGCGAGCCGTTTGATCGGCAACAAGTTGATCTTCTATAGCCCGCATTATATTCATCCCAGTGAGGACAATCCCCGGATTAACTTCCCCGCCGTTCGTAAATGGCACAAGGACGCGACCGCCAACGAGTTTCGTCAGATTGTTTCCGCCACGCGCATCTATCGCCCGGCCGCCGAGTTTGATGTGGCCCACAACGTGGCGCTGCACACGGTGACAGTGTGCGATCTCGCGAGCCAGGCATTCGAATGCCAGGGGACAAGCGTTATTGGACCACCCGGACACAACTTCTACGTCTCGCCTGATTCAGTTTACGTGTGGGCCAGTGCGTGGGATTACGAAGAGCGGCGTTCGCCGCGCTCGAAGTCGCTGCTGTTTCGCATGCCGCTTGATGGTTCCGCGCCGCGTGCGTTGCGCACGTCAGGCAGTCCGGTGGACCAGTTTTCGTTTTTGCAGAGCGACGATCAGCATTTGAACGTGCTCGTGCGTTCCGAGGCGAAAGGCGACGGCATGTGGGCCGCCGAAGTTGCTGCAGGCGACGTCGCGTTGATGCGCATTCCGCTCGCGAGTTTTTCGGATGGTAGTGACTCGGTTCCGGCAAGCAGCTACCGCCAGTTGGCTGAACCGGAAGGTTATACGTTCCAGAATCGTTTTATCGGCGACTACCTGATTTACGGCACGGGCAGCGGCTGGGGAAATCCGGAGACCACTGACAAGCCAAAAGATCTTTACCTGGTTGAGTGGGCGCGCGGCGTCTCGCACGCATTGAGCTTGCCGCACGGTGTGGACCGCATCGAGCAGATGGGTTCGGGTGCAGTCGTAGTCGGCACGGACGGAAAGGACCTGCACTTCACTTCAGTTCGTCTGCAACAAGGTCCGCAGATCGCGTCGCGTTACACGCGCACAGCGGCGTCGCAGGGCGAACTGCGTAGTCACGGTTTCTTTTACAAACCCGACGGCGACGACACTGGAATGCTGGGTTTGCCGATCAGCGTGCCCGGTCGTGCGGGTTATCACCACCTGTTTGAGTCGTCAGCAGCAATTATGTTTTTGCGTAACGACGCGATGCAATTGAGTGTCATCGGGGAACTCGGCGCGCAAGCCGACAAGGCGCGTAACGATGGTTGTCGCGCGTCGTGTGTCGATTGGTACGGCAACGCGCGGCCGCTGTTTTTGCGTGGACGACTCTTCGCGCTGCTCGGGTACGAGTTGGTCGAAGGCGCGGTACGAGATGGACAGATAAGTGAGTTGCGGCGAATAAACTACGCGCCGTAACGAGCCAACGCCAGACATACCATTGCCGGGCCTCCTGAGCCTGGTTTAAACTCTCCGCCACTTCTCAGAGTTCGTCTCAGGAGGCCAACCCATGTATCGAAGACGCCTGTCTGTCATTTCCCTGCTGCTGATCTGTGCGTGTGTCAGCTCGCTGGTCGCGCAAACCCTCGCTCGTCGGCCGATGAAAGTCGACGACCTCAGCCGCTTCCGCAACGTCAGCGATCCGCAAATCTCGCCCGACGGCAAGTGGATCGCGTACGTCGTCAACTCCACTGACGTTAAGGAGGACAAAGCCAGTTCGCACATCTGGATGGTCGGTATCGACGGCAGTAACGACAGGCAGATCACCTTCAGTAACGAAAGCGAGGTTTCGCCACGCTGGAGCCCGGACGGCAAATACTTGTCGTTCACTTCGGCGCGACCGGGTAAAACGCGCGGCAACCAGGTGTGGCTGCTGAACCGCGAGGGCGGCGAGGCGATGCAGCTAACCGAACTCAAAGGGCGTCTGCAAGGTCATGAATGGTCACCGGATTCCAAGCGGCTCGCACTCGTCATCGGCGATCCCGATCCCGATGCGGATCCTGGTCCATCACCCCAGCCCGGCGCCAGCGCTACGCCGCGCGTGCCGAAGCCGATCGTCATCGATCGTTATCGTTACAAACAGGACGGTCAGGGTTATCTGCTCTCCGGGCGTCACACGTACATCTATCTCTTTGACATCGCGAGTAAAAAACTCGAACGACTAACCAAAAGCAAGTGGGACGAGACTTCGCCTTCATGGTCGCCTGACGGAACCCGCATCGCATTCATGAGCAACCACTCCGACGATCCGGATCGCGATCCGGCGGCTCAGCTCTACGTCGCCGACGCGAAACCGGGGTCGATTGAGAAACAACTCACGCCCGTTACCACACGCGCGGGACGCTCGCGTCCGGAGTGGAGCCCGGATGGAAAGTGGATCGCGTTTCTCGAAGGCGATGAGAAGAAGTACGGCGCGTACAGCATGGACCGGCTCGCGCTTGTTCCATCGGACGGCAGCAGCGCGCCGGTTCGTTTTAAGGCCGCCGAAGATCTCGATCGCGGCGTATCGCAGCCGCGTTTCAGTGCTGACGGCAAAGTGATCCGTTTTCTGGTCGTCGATGATCGATCCGTATATCCGATGAAGGCGAACCTCGCCGGCGGCGCGGCGGAGCGTTTACTGAAGCCTCCAGTCGTGATTTCGAGTTGGAATACCGTGGCTGGCCGAACTGTCGCGATGTCTGGCGGCAACGCGAAGGCAAGCGAAATCTATGTCTGGGCAGACAATGGACTGCGCCAGCTCACGCACCAGAACGACGCGCTGCTCGCCGAGTTTCAACTGGGCGAGACCGAGGAGGTCAGCTTCAAGAGCAAAGACGGCACTGAGGTCAGCGGACTGCTTACGTACCCGGTTGGCTACAGCAAAGGCACGAAGGTTCCCCTCTTGCTCAGGATTCACGGTGGACCCAACGCGCAGGATCAGCATTCATTCAATCTCGAGCGACAGATGTTTGCGGCGCACGGTTATGCCGTGCTCGCGGTGAACTATCGCGGCAGCGCGGGTCGCGGGCAGAAGTTCTCGCGCGCCATCTTTGCCGATTGGGGCAACTACGAAGTGCAGGATCTGTTGGCGGGCGTCGACCACGTGGTCACGATGGGCGTTGCCGATCCGGATCGGCTCGGAGTCGGCGGGTGGAGTTATGGCGGCATCCTCACGGACTACCTCATCGCGAGTGACAATCGCTTCAAGGCGGCGACGAGCGGCGCGGGCACGGCGTTCACGATCGCGTTTTACGGCACGGATCAATACATCATTCAGTACGACTACGAGATCGGGCCGCCCTGGAATCCAAAAGCCTGGGAGACGTACGTCAAGATCTCGTATCCGTTCCTGCACGCAGATCGCATCCAGACGCCAACGCTGTTTTTAGGCGGTGAACGCGATTTCAACGTGCCGGTTCAGGGCAGTCAGCAGATGTATCAGGCGCTGCGCAGTCTGGGCATCGACACACAATTGATTATCTACCCGAACGAGAATCACGGCATCCAACGTCCGAGCTATCAGCGAGATCGAATGGAGCGGTATCTGGCGTGGTACGACAAGTACATCAAGAAAGCTCCGGGCGTACCCAGCACCTCGACAGCCCGTTAGCCGCCTGATACAACACCGGAGTAATGAAGTTTTTTTTACTCGCAGCGGTTTTGTTTGTCTGTGCTTCCGTCACTAACGCACAGACGTGTGTCACGCAGGAAGACGTGAAGCGAATGGTGGCGCGCATCGAGGCGCAGCCGGTTGCAACGCCCACACCAGAGCCGTCCTCCGATAAAAAATCCGGGAACAAGAAGCCCGCGCTGCCGGCCACGTTTGACAAGAAGCTAAAAGAAGAACTTGAGAAAATGGCGTTGAAGCAACGCGAGTTGCTCCAGGGGATCGTTGCCAAAGATCAAACGAAACAGTCAGAGCGCGACAAGCTACACAAGCTTTACGAAAAGCACACCGTCAGACTCTGCGAAATCCTGAAAACATCCGGCTGGCCCACCAGCGCCGTCGTCGATCGCAGCGGCGTGCTGTCCGCTTTCGAAATCCTTAAAAGCAGCGCGTCTTACGAACTGCAACGCGACCTGCTGCCTGTTATCGTCGCGGCAATCAAAAAAGATCCGATGCAGAAATCCGAGTTTGCGGGTCTGTTTGATCGTTTGCGCGTGAGTGCGGGGATGAAACAACTCTTCGGCACGCAGGCCGTGAGTGCCGGTGGCTTTCTGATTCTTTATCCAATCGAAGACGAAGCGAACGTTGATGCGCGTCGCGCTGAGTTTGGCTTGAACACGATGCGCCAAAACATCGCGAACATGGAGCGTATCTACGGAAAACCGTTGATCAAATCGCGCCAGCCGTCGCACAGCAAGCTTTCCAAACAACTCGCAGACTCAATCAGCCAAGCCGTTGACGATGCTAATCTCGACGGCGACTACGTCGACCCCGGCGACGTCATCAAAGTCGAAACAAATCTCGTGAGTGTGAACGTAAGTGTCTTCAACAACAAGTCGAAGCTGTTTGTCGGGTCGCTCACGAAAGACGACTTCATTGTTAAGGAAGATGGCGAGGAGCAAACCGTTACTTACTTCGCGTCAACCGACGTGCCGTTTGATCTCGTGTTGCTGGTGGACCTTTCCGGCTCGACTGCCGAGAAGCGCGATTTGATCAAGAAATCGACGCTGCGGTTTATCGAAGCAGCGCGTCCAAACGATCGGCTCGCAATCGTGACCTTCTCGCATGTGACGAACCTGATTTCGCCGCTGACGCTCGATCGCGCTCAGCTGACCGCGAGTGTGGAAAAGATGGAGGGCATGGGCGGCTCGCACGTGTGGGACGCGATAAAGTACGCGCTCGACGAAGTGCTTGGACCAAAGACGCTGGACCGGCGCCGCTCGGTCGTGCTCATGAGCGACGGTGTTGACGGGTCTTTCTCGCGTTACGGATCGACGCCACGCGGCTCCAGGGTTCCCTTTGCCGATCTGATTGAACAGGTGCGCCAGACTGACGTGCTGATCGTGCCGATCTATCTCGACACTCAGGAGTCACTCGGCAATCCTTTTATGGAGAACGAATACGAAAATGCGCGTCGCGCTCTTAACCTGCTCGCGAACGAGAGCGGCGGCTCGTATTACATGGCACGTAAGATTTCAGACTTGAACGGTGTTTACGAACAGGTGATCAACGATCTGGGCAAGGTCTATAGTTTGGGTTACAAACCAACGAACGTGTCGCGCGACTCGGGTTGGCGCAACGTGCAGATCTCGATCGCCAACCGGCCGGACCTCGTGACCCGTGCGCGGCCCGGCTATTACGCGCAGTAATCTTTCCAAATCAGTTCTTCCAGGAGACCCCGATGATTCGTCGAAGCTTTGCTTTGCCGTTGTCCTTCATTGTTGTTCTCGCGGCCCTTCCCCTGTCGCCGACATACGCGCAGATTAGAAGAAGGCCGGCGACGAGAACTACAGCACCCTCCGTCCCCGCAATAAACGAAAACAACATTCGCGCACAGTTGAATTTTCTCGCCAGCGACGCGTTGCAGGGTCGCGGCAGCGGCACTGGTTACGAACGCATCGCCGCTGAATACATCGGTTCGCAATTTCGACAGTTCGGTCTCGAAGCGGGTGGCGATGCAGACGCGGGCGGGAACAAAGGTTTCGTGCAGCGCGTGCCGATGGAGTCGGCGAAGTTTTCCGGGCCGCCATCGTTCACGGTCACGTCCGGCGGCAACACGCACAAATGGGAGTTTGGGAAAGATTTCCTTGTTTCCTTTTTGCGAGCGCCGCACATCAGCGGGGAGTTGCAGGTGATGGAACCATCAGCCAAGCCGACGAAGGGCGCGATCGTTGTCCTGAAGTTTCCGGAAAACGTGGACCAGAGGCTGCGACAGGAAACGCTGCAAAAAGTGTTTGCGGCGCAAGCCGCCGCGGCCGTGGTGATCGAGACCGAAGCGAACAGGAAAACGCGCGAAGCGGGCAACGTGCGGTTACCCAATCTGCCTGGGAGGATCGCGGGCGAAGCGAAGGGTGAAGGGTTTGCAGTGATCGCGTTGCGCAAAGAGGCGCTCGATACGGTGCTCGCTTTGCCTGCCGGCGCGCGTGCGGAGTTTGGCGGCGCAGTCGAACAGACCGACGGCGGCGCGACGTGGAATGCCATCGGGGTGTTGCGCGGTACCGATACGGATGGCGAAGCGATCATGCTGAGCGCGCACCTGGACCATCTCGGCGTCAACGAGTCGCTCACCGGCGACAAGATCTTCAATGGCGCTGACGACGATGCTTCCGGTTGCGTCGCGGTTCTGGAGCTCGCGCGCGTTCTCGCAGCCGGGAAAAGACCTCGCCGCACGATCTACTTCGTCTGCTTTGGCAGCGAGGAGCGCGGCGGTTTCGGCGCGCGTTACTTCATTTCCAACTCGCCCGTACCGCTCGAAAAGATCGTTGCTGATTTCAACTTTGAAATGCTCGGAAGGCCCGATGCAAAAGTCCCGCCGGGTACGCTTTGGTTAACAGGTTACGAACGCTCGACGCTTGGTCCCGAGTTGGTCAAACAGGGCGCGGCGCTGGTGGCCGATCCACATCCCGACCAGAACTTTTTTCAACGTTCAGATAACTACACTCTCGCGCAGCGCGGCGTGATCGCGCACACGGTTTCGAGTTTTGGGTTACACACGGATTACCATCGCGTGAGCGACGACGTGAGCAAGATCGACTTTCCGTTCATGACGCGCTCGATCAACTCGCTCGTGAAACCGATTCAGTGGCTCAGCAACACGCGCTTCCGTCCGGAGTGGCTGCCGGGGCAAAAGCCGGGTAGTTGATGGCTATGAAACCGAAGTTCTTCAGCTCCCCAGAACTGTTCCGGCAGTGGCTCGAGAAGAACCATGCGAGCGCTCAGGAACTCCTCGTCGGCTTTCATAAGAAAGATTCGGGAAAGAAGAGCATCACGTATTCGGAGGCGCTGGACGAGGCGCTCTGTTATGGTTGGATCGACGGCGTTCGTCGCAGTCTCGATGAAACGAGTTACACGATCCGGTTCACGCCGCGAAAGCCACGCAGCATCTGGAGCCTTGTGAACGTGAAGCACGTCGAGCGGCTGCAGAAAGAAGGCCGCATGCGGCCCGCGGGCCTCGCGGCGTACGCGCAACGCGATCCGAAACGCACTGGGATCTATGCTTTTGAAAACGCGCCACGCGATCTCGCGGCTGAGTACGAGAAAGAGCTTCGCAAGCACAAAGGCGCGTGGGAGTACTTTCAAACGTACCCGCCGTACCTGAAGAAGACTGTCTCGTTCTGGGTGATGAGCGCGAAGAAAGAAGAGACGCGTCAGCAGCGTTTGCAGCGATTGATTGAGAGTTGTGTGAAGGGCGAGCGCATCGGGGTGCTACCGGCGAAAAAATGAGCCACAGACATACACGGAGGACGCGGACAGAAGTTTCCAGAGGAAGATCTAAAGGTCTGTCCGTGTAAGTCTGTGAACTCCGTGGCGTAACTATGCCTGACCTGCTCGTAAACCTGTTGAAGCTGCCGCCGCCGGAGCCTGCGTCAGACAAGTTTGTGGTACGGCGAGCGCAGCCGTTTGAATTGAGCATCGTTCGCCGGTTTGTCACAGAGAATTTTTCCACGACCTGGGCCGATGAGATGTCGATCGGTTTTGCGCGACAACCGGTTTCGGTTTTTGTGGCGATCAGCGATCATGAGCTCGCCGGGTTTGCGGCTTACGAATGCACGCGGCGCGGATTCTTTGGTCCGATGGGCGTCGTCGCTAAAGCGCGCGACAAGGGCGCAGGAAAGGCTTTGCTGTTGGCGTCGCTCTGGGCTTTACGTGAAATGGGTTATGTGTACGCGATCGTCGGCGCCGCGGGACCGGTGCATTTCTACGAGAAGACTGTCGGGGCGATGGTGATTCCGGACAGCGAGCCGGGCATTTACATGGGGATTTTGAAGAGCAAGCAATGAACTCGCTGCCGCCTGGACCAAAGGGCAAGTTGATCACCGGCGTGATGCGCGAGTTCAATCGCGACACGCTCGGCTTCATCGAGCGTCTGCAACGCGACTACGGAGACGTGGTGCGCTCGCGCTTTCTATACCTCTACGCCTACTTCCTTTACAATCCGGCGGACATCGAAACGCTTCTCACCACCGAGGCGAAAAGTTATCGCAAAGCGCGCTCGCTCCGTTCTCCGTTTTTCTACCGGCTCGTCGGCAACGGACTTGTTACGAGCGAAGGTGATTTCTGGCGACGACAGCGCCGTTTGGCGCAACCGGCGTTTCACCGGCAGCGCATCAGTTCTTACGGGAACATCATGGTCCAGTACGCGCAGCGCGCGATGACGAACTGGAAAGATGGCGAAGAGCGAGACATCTCGCGTGACATGACACGGCTCGCGCTGGAAGTCGTCGTTAAGACTCTCTTCAATTCCGACGTTTCGAATGACGCGGATCACGTCGGCGCAATCTTGTCGCAGATCGTGAAACCGTTTGCATCGCAAGCGACGTTGAAATGGATCGCTGACAACCGCCTGCCGACGCCGGATCACCGGCGCTACTTCAAGGCCGTAAGTGAAATCGACCGGATCGTGTATCGCATCATTGCCGAGCGCCGCGCGAGTGGTTCGGATGAAGGCGACCTGTTGTCGATGCTGTTGCAGGCCCAGGACGAAGACGGCAGTCAGATGAGCGACGCGCAACTGCGTGATGAAGTGATGACGTTGTTTCTCGCCGGACACGAGACGACGGCGCTCACGTTGTCGTGGAGTTGGTACTTGCTCGCGATGCATCCGCACGCCGAGCAGAAGTTTCACGCTGAGTTGAATGAAGTGCTCGGCGGGCGCGCGCCCGATGTTTCCGATTTGCCGAACCTGAAGTACACGGAGACGATCGCGAAGGAAGCGATGCGTTTGTATCCGCCCGCGTACGCAGTCGGGCGCGAGGCGATCGAAGACACGGAGATTGGCGGCTACCGCGTGCCGCGCGGAACGCAGTTGTTTGCGTTTCAGTGGGTGACGCATCGCGATCCGCGTTACTTTGAACGTCCAAACGAGTTTGAGCCGGAGCGTTGGGCGAGTGAGTCCATTCAGCGTCTGCCGAAGTATGCATACTTTCCGTTTGGCGGCGGGCCACGCCAGTGTATCGGCAACTACTTCGCGATGATGGAAGTCGTATTGTTGATGGCGACGATTGGGCAGCGATTCAGGTTTTTGCTGGCGGAAGGTTTTCAGATGGAAGTGCTTCCGGTGCTGTCCCTACGACCGAAGAACGGTATCAAGGTTAAGTTATTCCATCGCGCGCACGATACGGCTCCACTCGTCGATCGTGAACGTTTCAGCGCGACGTTGTAGTTCAACTTCGGCTCTGCAGAGCACAATACTCGCGCCGCCGTTACGCTTTAACACTTCGGCCAGGTGACCGGAAGCGTGGCGTAAGTTGTTGAGGATGGTCTTCCGCTTTTGGGCGAAGCCGGCGCTTACCGTCGGCCAGAAAAGCTCTTCACTTAACGCCGTATTCTCGGCGCGAAATCTCATGCGCACCACGCTGCTCCAAACCTTCGGAGGCGGTCGAAACGCGCCTGGTCCAACATCAAACAGTTTCTCAGTCTCACAATAAGCCTCGACAAGCACGGACAAAAAACCACGTTCGCTAGATCCCGCGGGCGCCATCATTCGCTCCACGACCTCGCGTTGCAACATCACTATCATTTCGCGCAGACACGCGCGCTGCTCGATGAGGCGTTGCAGAATCGCGGTCGAAATGTTGTAGGGCAGATTCGCGACAAGTCGCGCTTCGTGTGCGGGTGCGATCTCGGCGCAAAAATCTGTGGCTAGCGCGTCGGCCATGACGAGTTTGAAATTTGGAAGGTTGCCGAACTGTTCGTTCAAGACGGGCGTGAGCTTGTTGTCAAACTCAACGGCGATGACTCTTCCGGCGCGTTGGACCAGTTGCGATGTGAGCGCGCCGGCGCCTGGACCGATCTCGATGACCGTTTCGTCGCGTTCGGGTGTGAGTGCGTCGATGATGCGTTGGATGATTCGCTTGTCTCTGAGGAAGTGCTGGCCGAAACGTTTGGAAGGTATGGGTTGGTCGGCGCTCACATTGATTGCCCTGCCGGATAACCGGTTATTTCGAGATCGCGGCCGCGTTGGGTTATTTCGAGGCGTTCGAGCTCGAGGGCATGGGTCATGCGTTCGAAGCCGCGGCCGGCGATGGCGCTCGGCGCGTCGCTGCCACCGACGATCTTTGGCGCGATGAAGAACGTGACTTTGTTGACCAGGTTGGCGTCGATGAAGCTGCCCGCCACGGACGCGCCCCCTTCGACGAGGACGCTTTGAATCGAGCGACGACCTAGCTCAGTTAAAACCAGACACAGATCTGATGGATCGAAGGAAAGGATTTCTACACCTTTGTTAAGGTGATCTGTGTTTCCTGACCTCCCGATGAGGACGACGGGCGCTTCAGAGGTCGTCTTTGCCAGCTTTGAATCAGGCGAAAGCCGCAAGTGGTTGTCGAGGACCACGCGAACCAGCGCCCGCCGTCGCCGCAAACCGGAACGATCCGTCAACAACGGATCATCCTTGGCCACCGTCCCAGCACCAACGAGTATCGCATCGTACGCATGCCGCAACTCCTGCACACGCTCGCGCGCCTCAACCCCCGTCACCCAATGCGAATCACCCGTCCGCGTCGCGATCTTTCCATCGAGCGAAACCGCCAGCTTCAAATGCACAAACGGCCGTCGAGTGCGCATGTAATGCAAATAAGCTTCATTCACGCGCGTCGCTTCGTCCGAAAGCAAACCCGTCTCAACTTCGACACCCGCCGCTTGCAGATGCGCAAAACCCTTCCCGGAAACTTTTGGATTTAGATCTTCAATCGGCGCGACCACGCGTTTGATGCCCGCGGCAATCAACGCGTCAGTACACGGCGGCGTGCGGCCATGATGAGCGTGTGGTTCGAGTGAGACGTACGCAGTGCCGCCACGCGCTTTTTCGCCCGCGGTCGCGAGCGCGATCGTTTCCGCGTGATTCAATTCTTCGAAGACGTAATGACCCTCGCCGACAATCTCACCGCTCGAACTCACAATCACGCAGCCGACAAGCGGTCCCGGGCTGACCTGGCCCACGCCTTTCTGCGCCAACGCCAGCGCCCGCGCCATCATGCGACGATCAGTTTCGGTCATCAATTACCAAACAAGCTGTTCACGTATTGATGAGGATCGAACACCACCAGGTCATCCACTTTCTCACCGATACCCGCATAGCGAATCGGCAAGTTCAACTCTTTCGCAATCGCCACGGCAATGCCGCCCTTCGCGGTGCCGTCGAGTTTTGTTAAAACAATTCCGGTCACGCCCGCGACTTTCAAAAACTGTCGCGCCTGCTCGAGTCCGTTTTGCCCGGTGACTGCATCAACCACGAGCAGCGTCTCGTGCGGCGCACCTTCGACTTCGCGACCCGCAACGCGTTTCATCTTGTCCAACTCGGCCATCAGGTTTGACTTCGTGTGCAACCGGCCCGCGGTGTCGACAATCAACACGTCCGAACCGCGCGCTTTCGCCGCTTTCAACGAATCAAACAGCACCGCGGCCGGATCGGTTCCCTGCTTCTGTTGAATCAACGGAACGCCCGTGCGCTCGGCCCAGATCGCGAGCTGATCCGAGGCTGCGGCGCGAAAGGTGTCCGCGGCGCAGATCAACACGTCGTTGCCTTCGGCTTTAATACGTTGCGCGAGTTTTCCAATCGTCGTCGTTTTGCCGACGCCGTTCACGCCGACGATCATCATCACGTACGGTGCAACGCTCTCGGGCACTGAGGTTTCTGACGCAATGCCTTCACTTTCCGACGCCTGCAGGATCTTCAGCAACTCGTCCTTGATCGCTTGCTTCAACGCGTCCATGTCGTTGATCTGATTGCGCGCGATACCCCGCCTGACAGTTTCGAGAATTCCGAGTGTAGTTGGAACGCCGATGTCCGCGGCGATCAAGACTTCTTCAAGCTGGTCCAACAACTCGTCGTCGATCTGTTTGCGGCCGGCGAAGAGTGTATCGAGTTTGTCGGAGAGCGATTCGCGCGTTGCGGCGACAGCGCGGCGGAAGCGTGCGGAGAACTCCTGTTCGAGCGCCGCTTCTTCGGCTTGTAGCTCTTCGATAGAGCGATCAAGACCAAGTACAGACGACCTGAACGGCGAACGCGGCGGAACCGGAGGCGGCGCAGTTTCTCTCGCCGGCGGTTCTACCTCTTGCGTCGGTGGCTGAGGTTTAGCTGGTGGTTCGGGCGGAGGAGGTGTCTCAGGAATGGCATCCTTTTTAGGAGGTTCATTCAAACGAAGCGAGACAAACTCGTCTTCTTTCTTTCTGCGCCAGAAAAGTCCCATGAAGCCGTCGATTATATCCGCAGATCACACAGATTCAAACGCTGCTAATCTGTGTAATCTGTGTATTGTCTGACGGGGGCTCCGGCGCTGTCGTTTGTTGTGGCTTTTTAAGTTTAACAACGCCCGGTCGGATCTGACCTTCGCGGCACGCTGCCGAGAGCGCGGCAACGACCGCGGGGTCGTAACGCGTGCCGACAAAACTCTCGATGCGCGCGAGTGCATCTTCAAACTTGAACGCTTTCTGATAGGGGCGATCCGTGGTCATGGCGTCAAACGTGTCAGCGACCGCGACGATCTTGCCCATCAAGGGGATCTCATCGCCTTTCAAACCTTGCGGGTACCCCATGCCGTTCACCATTTCGTGGTGCATGTACATTCCCGGCAGAAACTCTTTCATCGCCGGAATCTGCGACATGATCTTGTAACCCTTCTGCGGGTGGCCCTTCATGATTTCGTACTCTTCGTCCGTGAGCGCCGCAGGCTTCTTCAGAATCTTGTCGTCGATCGCGATCTTGCCAACGTCGTGCAACAGTGCGCTGATGCGGATCTTCTCCACCTCTTCGTCTGACAAACCGAGTCGCTGCGCCATCGCCATCGAAAACCGCGAAACGCGTTCCGAGTGACCGCGCGTGTACGGGTCTTTGCCGTCGATCGCGGCGGCGAGTGCTTTGACCGTGCCGATAAAGAGTTGTCGATTGTCTTCGGCTGAACGTTGCAGATCGAGGATGAAGTGTTCGATCTGGTCAGTCATGAGATTGAACGAGTTTCCGAGATCGCCGAGTTCGGTGCGGCTGGTAACGGTGATGCGTTTTGAGAAGTCGCCGGAAGCGATGCGATGAGCGCCGCTCGCGAGCTCGCGCACGGGATGCGTGAGTTTTTTGGCGAAGAAGACTCCGATGAGAATGGTTAAGAGTCCCGCGATCAAACTGATCCAGAGCACTTGCCAGCGCATGTCCGAAACTGAAGCAAGCGCAGCGGCTTCGTCCTGGATCGCGATCACACCGAGACGGGAGCTTTCATCGAGCTCGGCGGTTGCGTACGAACCGAGCATCTCCACTGTCTTGCCGTCGCGCGTTGCCGAGAATGGCGCGAGTGCCGATTGAACCTGCGCGCCCGATTCGAGCCAGTCCTGCACGACCTTCAAATCCGTCATCGACTTTTCAGAAAACGCGACACTGGCTTCGGGATGCGCAACTGCGCGGCCGTTTTGATCGACTACAAAAACGACGGGTAGACCCGCGTTCAAAAGTTCTCGTTCACTCTTCGAGGTCGGTTGCTGCACCGCGTGAAAGACTTCCTGAAACGAGACGATAGCGACGACTGCGGCCACGACCTCCTGATTGTTCTTACCGCCAAGCACTGGTTCGGCGATGGTCAACGCCATCTCCATCCCGGAACGAATGACCTGCGGGCGGCTGACGACAAGCCCGCGACCGCTCATGTGTGCGAGCACTTCGCTCACGCGCGCATCGACCTCCTCCAGCGTGATCACCTCCGGCTGAAACGCGCGGTGCAGCGTTCCGTCAACCGGCCAGAGTGCGAGCGCAATGAGGTTGGGATCGTCCTGAAGTGTTTTCTGAAGCCGTTCGTTATCTTCCAGAGCCTGAATGCCGCCGGTGATTTCAAAGGCGCGGGCGAGACCGGTCACGACGTCGCGATAACGCTGGCCGTAGAGTTCGATTTGGCGCGCTTTGTCCTGCACGAGCTGGGCCTGGTAGCGGCCCTCGATCGAGCGGAGTTCGTCGGCACTGCGGCCGGAGAGCAGGAAACCGGCGAAGGCGAGCGGGAGCAGCCCGACCAGGAGCAGGACTCCCAGCACGAGGTAGAGGAGACGGATACGTCCGAGTTTTTCCAGCATTCGCTAAGTCTGGCGGTACAATCGCGGTAGGTCGTGGGTCTTGGATCGAAAGCTCTGTAGCGTTCCGGCAAGTCGCTAGCCGCCGCCATTATTGTCGACTAACCGCTTGGGTGTCAACGACTTTTGTCTTCGTTGAACGCCGCCGGGATTAGATCGGCTGTCGGGGCCACATGAGCGTCTAACTCGTTGGCCGAGAATGGAAACATTGAGCACGGACGAAGTTATCGTACAACGCGCTCTGGGAGGAGATGCCGAGGCTTTTGGCGAGCTGGTGCGGCGCTGGGAGCGACGTATCTTCGCGCTCACCTATGGGCTGCTCGGCCGCGAGGAAGACGCTCGGGATGCGACGCAGGAGACGTTTCTGGCGGCCTTTCGCAACCTGCGCGGTTTTCGCGGTGAGGCGAAAGTCTCGTCGTGGCTGCATCGCATTGCGGTCAACCAGTGCCTGACGCGGCAGCGGCGCGCGAAGGTGCGAAACGAGGCGGCCCTGGAAGACGACGTTGACGCGACCGGCGGTTTTGCGGCGCCGCTGGAGTATTCACCGGCGAACGTAGCAGAAGGACGGCAGCGCACGGCGGCGGTGCGTCGCGCCCTGAACGGTTTGCCGTTGGAACTGCGGCAGGTCGTAGTGATGAAGGAGTTTGAAGAACTCACATTTCGGGAGATCGCGGAGGCGCTCGATCTGCCGTTGAGCACCGTAAAGAGCAGGTTGTACACGGGGCTGAAGCAACTGCAAATGCGTCTCGCGAAGTTTGGGGAAGGAATTTAAGAAATGAACGAAAAACCAATCTCGTCAAACTGTGAACGCGCCGACGACCTGGTTTCGGTGCTCTATGGTGAAGTGAGTGAGCGCGAGACGCGCGATTTCGAGCTTCACCTGAAGCAGTGTGCTGGTTGTCGGGCGGAGTTCGCGGCGTTTGGGCAAGTGCGTGAGTCGATTGGCGAGTGGCGCGATGAAGCGTTGACGGGTTTTGTGCCTTCGCACTCGGCGATGCCGGTTCCGGTGGTTAAGAAATCAGCGTTGGGGGCGTTGCTGCGGTTCTTCGATCTGTCGCCGTTGTGGTTGAAAGGCGCGGTTGGTTTTGCGGCTGTAGTTTTTTGTGTGCTGGCGGCGTCGGCTGTGTTCCGTCCCCGGCCGGAAGTGTCGCAGGTGGCCACCGTTCGGCCCAATGCTGTTTACACGCAAGCCGACGTGGACCGCGCGGTCCAGCAAGCACTGGCTAAACAAGAAGAGCAGCGTTTGGTCACGCCGAAGCCGATGGTTGTCGAGTCTGCGCCGAACAAATCAACTGTGGCGAAACGCGGACGACGGCCGGAAGCGCAACGTCCATTCTCAAGAGCCGAACGCGAGCAACTGGCAGCGGACTTACGATTACTTTCAGGCGATGATGACCTTAACCTGGAACTGCCTGGAGATCAGAACAACCCGAGGTAACATGAGATTAAAAAGCTTCAAACTTACGTGTCTCAGCGCCGTGCTAATCACCCTCACGGCGGTAAGTTTCGCGGCGGCGCAGCAAGAACCGGGCTTAACTACGGACCCAATCGAGCAGCTTCGCCTCACGCCCGATCAACGTCAGGCCGTCCGCCGCATCATGGCTGAAAGCCGCGACGAGCGACAGAGCACCAACCGCCGTCTGCGCGAAGCACACGTCGCCCTCGATCGGGCCCTGGACGCTGAAACGACAGACGAAAACCTCGTCGAACAACGCATTAACGAACTCGCCACTGCGCAAGCCGCGCAGTTGCGCATGAGAATACACACCGAGATGAAAATCCGGCGCATCCTGCGTCCGGAACAGTTAGCGACGCTGCGACGCCTGCGCCTGCAAGTGCGCGACGTTGTGAACCCGCAGCGAAGGAACAACCAGCGCGTTCGGCCCAATCAAGGATTCCGTCCGCGGCCGTAGCACATGGGTTATAGTGCTGCGTGATTGAGTCTCAGCCGAACAACCAGCGACATAATCAGTAAACGAAGTGCGGCTCTTCTCCTGCTGCTCGGATGCGCCTCGCTGGAGCTCTATCGCGTCGGCGCCGGCGCGAAGAGCGCGGACGACATCCGCTGGTTCCTTAAAGTCGCACTGGTCCAATCAGCGCTTTATCTACTCGGCTCATTCATAATCCTTCGCAGCCGTTCATCGCGCGCAACGCTGCTGATCACGATTCTCTTTGCGGTCCTGTTTCGACTCAGCATTCTCTTTTCGCCGCCTTATCTCTCCGACGACATCTATCGTTACATCTGGGACGGACGCGTCCAGGCGGCGGGCATCAATCCCTTTCGCTACGTTCCTGCTGCGCCTGAACTGGCCCACCTGCGTGACGAGGCGATCTATCCGCGCATCAACCGGCGTGACTACGCACACACGATCTACCCGCCCGTCGCGCAAATCGTTTTCCTGCTGACGACGAGAGTCAGCGAGAGCGTGACGTGGATGAAATTCACGATGGTTGTGTTCGAGGCGATTGCTGTTTGGGCCATCGCTCAACTGCTCGCGTCGTTCGGGCTCGCACGAGAACGTATTCTCTTGTACGCATGGCACCCGCTAGTGATCTGGGAGTTTGCCGGCAGCGGTCACGCTGACGCGATCGCGATTGCTTTTATCGCGCTGGCGTTTCTCGCCTGGCGCCGCAACGCGCATCTCGGAGCCGGTGTTGCGCTCGCATGCGCCACGTTAACTAAACTCATTCCCGTCGTCCTTTTTCCGGCGCTACTCAGGCGAGGTCGCTGGAAAGTGATTGCTGCTTTCGCGGTCACCATCATCGTTGGTTACCTCGGTTACCTGAGTGCTGGTTTAGTCTCTGCGATGGGATCGTTGCCGGTCTACTCGAGCGAGCAGGGACTCATGACGGGCAAGCAGTATTACCTGCTCAACGTCGCCCGGAAACTCTTCGACGCCAATGTATCTCCGCTCGTCTACATCTGGGCCGGCATGCTCGTTATGGCCGGTATCGCGCTCTGGGTGCTACTCCGAAAGCCGCGCCCTGAAGACAACCTTGAAGCTCCAATGGCGCTCGCCACGGGCACAACCGTGTTGTTTGCGCCGCATTATTCCTGGTACTTCACGTGGCTGGTTCCGTTTCTCTGCTTCACGCCGTCGTTGTGGATGTTCTACCTGACGATTGCCAGTTTTCTGCTGTACGGAACGTGGCTGGGTGACTCACCGGACGACATGTTGCTTTTGAACTCGTCGATCTACCTGCCCACCTTGTTAATTGCCTTAATGGAGTTCATTTGGCGCCGCCGCAAAAATTGACGCTCTTGACGCCCCGCGTCCAATTTGCGCATGATAGGCCGCTTTTCAAAAAGTGCGCCCCTTTGGAATGGTCTAATTAGCTCTCAATGAACTTCGCCACGCGCGGTCTGCTCGAACTTCAAGAGACGACGGTGATGGCCGCGCGCGCCGCCCGCGGTCTTTTCAAGCGACCCCGTTATATCCCGGAAACCGTCGCTCAAATGGATTACATCGGCGTCGGGTCTCTGACGATCATCATCCTCACGGGCTTCTTTACGGGCGGCGTGCTAACCGTTCAGACGTTTCCCACTCTCAAGGCTTACGGCGCACAATCGCAAACCGGCTATCTTGTTGCCATCTCCCTCGTACGTGAACTCGGCCCCGTGCTCTGCGCGCTGATGGTCACTGGCCGGGTCGGGTCGGCGATATCCGCCGAACTCGGTTCCATGGTGGTTTCCCAACAGATCGACGCGATGCGCGCACTCGGCACCGACCCGATTCGCAAACTGGTCGCGCCGCGTATGCTGGCGTTGCTCGTCAGCCTGCCGTTGCTCACGGTGCTGGCCGACGTTTTGGGAATATTTGGCGGTTGGGTCACGGCCGTGGCGCTTTATTCCGTCTCGTCGAGTGTTTTTATCTCGTCCGTGCGCGACGGCATCACCACTGACGACCTGATCGGCGGCGTCGTGAAACCGATCGTTTTCTCGCTGATTATCGGAGCAATTGCGTGCCGGCAGGGGCTCAGCACCGAAGGCGGCACGGTCGGTGTGGGCCGATCAACCACGAGGGCCGTGGTCTTGGCTTCTATCGTGGTAATTGTGGCCGACTACTTTCTCGCCAAGGCGCTTCAGGTTATTCTAGGCACTACGTAACACCTTTCGGTGCTGCAGATGACAACCGAGATACATACTACGTCACCCACCGTCAGCGAAGACGCGCAGGAATCGACCTTTCGTGAGGTCGACGACCGCGAGCGTGCGATTCCGGCCATCGAGTTTCGCAACGTAGTGCTCGCTTTCGACGAGCGCGTGATCCTGGATCGCCTGAGTTTCAAAGTGATGAAGGGCGAGACAAAGATCATTCTCGGCGGTTCGGGCGGTGGGAAGTCGACGATCATCAAACTCGTGCTCGGCTTGCTCAAACCCGATGAGGGTCAGGTGCTGGTCGATGGTGAAGACATCACGAATCACAGCGAAGAGCAGATGATGCGCGTGCGCAAAAACATCGGCATGGTGTTTCAGGAAGGCGCGCTGTTCGACTCGTTGTCGGTTTACGACAACGTCGCATACCGTTTGCACGAGCAGGGCGTACCTGAAGACGAGGTCGAGCCGGAAGTTCGGCGGATGCTGCGGTTCGTCAATCTCGAAGACGCGATCGACAAGATGCCGAACGAGCTGTCGGGCGGCATGCGGCGGCGCGTCGGTATCGCGCGCGCACTCGTCGGCGATCCAAAGATCGTTCTGTTCGACGAGCCCACGGCCGGTTTGGATCCGCCGACGGCGCGAACTATTTGCGAACTCGCGATGAAGTTGCGCGACCTTGAAGACGTGTCGTCGATCTTCGTCACGCACGAAATGAACAACGTGCAGTACATCTGTTCCGAATACGCCGTCGTTGACGAAGACGGCAAGGTGGTGTTTGAGCGTGAAGGCGAACGACTTTGTCTCATCAACAGTAAAGTCATGATGATGCGCGAGGGCAAAATAACCTTCAGTGGAACTGACGAAGCGTTGCGCCGCGCGGAGGATCCTTATATTCAAAGATTTCTCCGAGGACACTAAGGAAAGGATGCTATGCCTCCATCAAAAAGAAGTGTAACCCTGAGCCAGTTGCGTGTCGGCATCTTCGTGCTGATCGCCATCGGCGTTCTGATCTTTCTCGTGCTCAACGCATCGGGCGACATCAATCCGTTCAGTAGCAAACTCCATCTGAAAGCGCGGTTTTCTGACGCGAATGGTTTGCGTGAAGGTTCCGAAGTGCGTCTCGCGGGTGTGCGCGTGGGCAAGGTCGAACGCATCCTCCTCCTGGAGCCGTCGCCGGTGCCGAACGCGCCACGTGTCGAAGCACAGTTGACGATCGACTCGGTCATCGACGGCCAACCCGCGAACTCCCGCATTCGTTCCGATTCAACGGCACAGCAGGGTTCACCGAGTCTGCTCGGCAACGAGATGCTGATCAACATCACGCCCGGCACTGCGAACGGAACACCGGTTCAGGACGGCGCGATCCTGCCGTCTTCATCGTCAAACACTGTCAACGACTTCGCCACTTCCGGAACGGATCTCGCCCAGAGACTCAGCAAACTCTCGGATGAGATGAGCGACATGGTACGTACCGTGAAACAAGGCGAAGGAACGATCGGCCGTCTCTTCAGTGATGAAACTCTTTACAACAATCTCAACGCCACGATTCGCGAAACTCAGGACCTGATGACGGAGGTTCGCTCCGGTCGAGGATCAGCGGGAAGGTTCCTCAACGACCCGGCGCTTTATAACAACGCGAACGAGATCGCGATTCAGTTGAAAGGTATCGCCGACGACTTGCGCGCCGGACGCGGTACTGCAGGCAAGCTGCTGACTGACGATGAGTTTTACGGGCGTATTAACCGCACCGCCGATCGACTCGACCGGTCCGTCGACCAGATCAACCTGATTGTCGCGGAGATCAATGCCGGGCGCGGGACGTTGGGCAAGTTGATCCGCGACGAACAGATCTACAACGACGCGCGTGCGGGTATCGCGCGATTCAATACCACCGCCGAACGTATCGACAGTCTCGTGGCCGCTGCTCAGCGCGGCGAAGGCACGGTCGGCAAACTGCTTCACGACGAAACCCTCTATACCAACGTGAACCAGTTGTCGTCAGAAGGCGTGAAGATGCTGTACGACTTTCGCCAGAACCCGAGGAAGTATCTGACGATCAAGTTTGAACTGTTTTAGCGCAGCGCTGGGCAGCGGGTGTCGGCGATAAACCGGAGGAGCGGGTACCAAAGTTCAAAGGGTGGATTGAAAAACTTGGTGAACTGAGAACCAAGATGCAGGCTTTGGTTACGGCTACGGATTTGATTTTGACCAACCAATACGCCCGACGAGGCGTCGTGCATGGCATTGTGAGCGGTAGCCAGGATGTACGATGCAAATCGCAGTCGAATAACGCCACCGGTCGACAAGTTCAGAATAACAAGCGTCCATCGAGTCAAGCGCGCCGGTAGACGCCGCGTCGCTAGCCACCTTGAATACCCGTCCGCGTCACAAGACCAAACGCGCGGACGGGGAAGGTGCCGAAGCGTTTCACCTTCACGGGGACGGCGAAGAATTTGAAGTTTGAGTCGGGAAGATCGGCGAGCCCGCAGAGATGCTCGACGATCGGAATATCGTGGCCGAGCAGGATCGAGTGCGCATGACGATTGCCGTCGGCGGTGGAGTCGATATTGAAAGAGTCGATGCCAACCAAAGCGGCGCCGTTCTTCGCCAGGTATGTCGCGCCGTCTTCGGTCAGGAACGGATGATTGCCGCTCGAGTATTCTTCGGTGCGCCAGTGGCGGTCCCAGCCAGTGTGAAGTAACACCGCTTTGTCTTTGACGTCGAGGCCGCTAAAGACTTCAGCGCCGATCTCTCGCTCACTGCAACGCACCACGATTCCGTCGAGATTAGCGACGGAGTAGAGGTCGAGTCCAGCGAGATCGCGGCCGCCGTCGTAGCGGTGAAACGGGCTGTCGAGATACGTACCGGTGTTCGCCACCATTTCGATCTTGCCGATGTAAAACTCGGTTCCCGGCGCGTAACGGCTGCGGGATTCCTCGCGTGATAAATGATCGGTGATCACCGGCGGCGGTAAGCCTTTGTACGTGACCATCCCATCTTCCACGCTGTGACAAACATCGATCAGTTTGAAGTCGCGGGCCATCGTATCCTCCTTCGACCAGCACTACGCTCGTTTCTGCACCAGCACTTGAAAACTGGACGCCATTCCGCCCGGCAGAATCATTTCTTTCGCATCATTTGTGAGACCTACTTTCTCCGACTCTGTGTCACTCTGTTGCAGTCGTAGTTGAAGCTCCTCCACCAACCCGGCCTGCAACAGAAACTTGTTCTGCTGCGCAAACTCGACCACTTCCAACCCGAGTCGTTCACCGGTGCTGATCACCTGCGTCCAATTCACGCTGCTCGTGATGTCGTACTCACCGGGCGCGAGCAACACGTTGTCGACGAATTGATGTTGCGAGAATGCCCGCAAGGTTCCGTCAAGTCTTAAATACGCGTCATAAAGGTCCGGTGCTTCAGCACCATAGTCCACCGTGATCACAAAACCGCGTTCTAGTTTTGCGGCAACAGCCGTGAGCCAGTCGTCAACGGCGAGGTTCACCTCGATCGTCTGGCCCGGCGCGATGGAAATCGAGTGTTGCTCAAGAAACTCAGCGAGACGCGGCGACGAGAGTGGGCCTATCGACGACACAAAGTTATCGCTTTGGTCTACGGTTACGTAAAGCTCGCCTTCGGAGGTGAGACGGTGAACCGGGAATGCGTCGAGCAGCTCGTTGGAAAAGTAAATCCCCGGATCTAAAGGATCAAAGTCGCCGGATGAAACTTCGAGAGGGAGATAACGTGTTGCGCTAGAGATGGGCGGATATCGTTCTTCCACAACGTGCAGCATTCGCTGCGCGAACGTTTCATCAGCCGCTCCACCTTCAACAATCGTCCACCGCTCGGGCTGGCCCAACTCGTTGTACAAGCCAGCGAAATACCTTGCAAACGTCGCCGCAAACAGCTCGCTGCGTTCCGCACTGGTTCGATAATCCCCTGCCCTGCCCCAACGCCTCCGATCGCGGCGGGTGTAATACCCAAACTGCGGATCATAAAGCGCCGCCTCCATCCAGTCGCGAAACGGCATTGGACCACGAGCGCGTATCTGTTCTCTTAATCGTTCGGCTAACAACTACCGATCCGTACGATCTTCTTTGTCGAGTAAACGGGTGGTGTTCTCGGTAACGCTCGTCCGGCTCTCGAGCTCGGCGGTGTTCGGCCGGCCGCGCCAATTCACAGGCGCGCGAACGGGTGGGGGTGGTGGTAACGCAGTATTTTGTCGTGGTGGTCCAAACTGCTGCTGCATGGCGAGCGGCGGCGGTCCATACATCTGCATCGGTCGAGGAGCGCCTTCTTCAAACAACGCGGCGTAAAGCATGCGGAAGGGACCACCAATGAAACAGATGATCGCCGCGAGCCCCGCCAGAATCTGCGGAAAGGCTGCATTGGAAAAACTCGCAAGCAGTCCAAGGATAGGCACGATCACTGCGCCCGAGAGCATTAGAACGGCTCCCTGTTTGACTCCTTTGCGCCGTGGAGAGATCTGTACCGGCTCGCTGGACGAATGGTAAACCGGCACCATCCCGCCGTTTCCCAACAACTGAATCACGCCGTCCATGGGGAAACCACAACGAGAGCAGAACCTGACAATTCCCGAAACCTGTTGCTGACCGCATTGCGGACAAAACATGAAGATCGTTCCTCGCCAACGGAGTCTGTACGACGATTAGATAATACCCTTTTGATCGCCTTCACCAAAAAGCATTTTTAGATTAGCCACCGCGCGGCCGTGATAACCGCTCGCTTTCACGAGTGTATCGACGAGCACGGCGAAAAGCTGTTGCGGCTCGCCCGAAGGTCCCGAAATGTATTTTGTTAACTCGCGATCGCCGGCGATAGATCTAAACGCGCGCTGACGCGCATCGTCGACTTCGGACAGATATTCGTTGATGAGCTCGGCGCTCGAAAGCGTTTCGGGCAGGGTCCACTCAAAGGGATCATCCCACAGGTTCGCGGTCAGTCCGCCAAACGTCTGTTCCAGCACTGCCGCGCTACGCAGCAGGTTTTCACCAATCGTAACGCTGGGCGGACGGCGATAAAGCAGATCTGAAGTAACGGAGTTGACGAGTTGCTTGAGGTTCTCAATCACGCGAGTGAACTCTCGCTCGAGATGGTCCACAAGTTCGCGGGGAGAGTCCTGGTCCATTGAACGAGCGAGTTTACTTGGTCCGGGATCGACGATCGGTTTCCTCCATCACCGTGCCAAAACTGCGTCCTGCAAAACTGAACCCGTTGTGAACGTAACCCTTCGCGCCGACGCGCGCGCCGCGCGACGGAATACCACGCCTCGTCGCTACCCAAATGCGACCGGTGCCGTCGTCGATCTCGTAAGCGCCCTGGCCCAGTGCGCCGTAACTATTAGTGACCGTGCCGGCGATACCCACTTCTTTGCCGCGATAACGGCCGGGATCGGCATTGATCTTGGCGATACTGGTTTGGCTGGGACAGGCCGTGAGCAGCAGTGTCCCGCCGAGAAGAGCTAACAAAACCGCGGTCTTCTTCAAAGCTAACATGTACGTCTCCTTTAATGTTGGTCTCATTGCGGGAGAGGTAGCGATGATAGCACTCTATTTCCCAAACCAGCCAATCGGGCGGCCCGACAGATCGACCCAAACGCTCTTCACCTGCGTGTAAAGATCGAGCGCGTGGCGGCCCATCTCGCGGCCGTAGCCCGACTGCTTGTAACCACCAAAGGGAGACGCTGCATTGAACATATTGAACGTATTGATCCAAATGACGCCGGCTTTGATCTCGCGCGCGAAACGGTGTGCGCGCGTGATGTCGCGCGTCCAGATGCCGGCTGACAGACCGTAAATCGTATCGTTCGCCTGCTTGATCAGATCGTCTTCGTCCTTGAACGTGATCACCGACACGACTGGTCCAAAGATCTCTTCCTGCGCGACCCGCATGCTGTTTTTGACTTCGTCGAAAATCGTCGGCGTGAAGAAATAACCGCGCTGGAACGAGCCCTCCAGTTGGGGCGACGCTCCACCGGCCACCACCGTCGCGCCTTCCGCGCGCGCGATGTCAACGTAACTCCTGATCCGATTCAGTTGCTCCTCGGACACCTGCGGACCCATCTGCGTCGCTTTGTTCGCGGGATCGCCGACAACGATCTTCGACGCCTTCTCACTCAGTTTGCTGACGAACTCATCCTTGACGGACTCTTCGACAAACAAACGCGAACCGGCGCAACAAACTTGTCCCTGGTTGTAGAAAATACCCATCATCGCGCCGGCGACTGCCTGCTCGAGATCGGAGTCAGCGAAGACGATGTTCGGTGCTTTGCCGCCGAGCTCGAGCGACACTCTCGTCAGATTTTCCGCCGCCGATTTCGCGATCAGTTTTCCGACTTCGGTCGACCCGGTGAACGCGATCTTGTCGATGCCCGGATGCGAAGCGAGCGCGGCGCCGGCAGTCTCACCGTAACCGGGAACGATGTTGACGACGCCTTCCGGAAATCCCGCTTCCTGGAACAGCTTGCCAAGTTCCATCGCCCCCACGGGCGTCTGTTCCGCCGGTTTCAAAACGACGGTATTGCCCGCAGCCAACGCCGGAGCGAGTTTCCAAGCTGCCATCAGGAGGGGGAAGTTCCACGGAATGATCTGGCCGCAAACTCCGATTGGTTCGCGCAACGTGTAGTTAAACATGCGGCCTGGAACGGGAATGGTTTCGCCTTCAATCTTCGTGGCCCAACCCGCGAAGTATTCGAAGTTCTCCACTACCTGCGGCAGATCGACGTAGAGTGATTCTTTGATTGGCTTGCCGTTGTCGGCGGTTTCGATTGCGGCGAGCTCGGGCGAATGTTGTTCGATGAGTTGCGAGAGTTTGTAGAGGAGTCTGCCGCGATCGCGGGCGCTCATCTTGGACCACTTGCCTTCGAACGCGCGGCGGGCGGACGCGACAGCCTTGTCGATGTCGGCCTTATCCGCTTCCGCAACCTCCGCGAAAGTCTCACCCGTGGCCGGGTTCGGCGTCGTAAATGTTTTCCCGGACTCGGAATCGACCCACTGGCCGTCAATAAAGAGTTTATAAGTACGTGGTGAATTGTCTTGCGCTAGTTCTGTGGACGACATAGTGCTCCTTGTTAAAAGTCTGTGGTGCCCCCAAGTAGTTGCCGCAATACGAACGGAAGTATTCCGCCGTGTTTGAAGTAATCGACCTCGATCGGCGTATCGATCCTGAGCGTGATCGGTATCTCTTCAACCTCGCCGCTCTTGCGGTGAATCACGAGTGTGATCTCCTCGAGCGGTTCGATTCCATCCTCGATGCCTTTCAAGTCAAAACGCTCGCTGCCGTCGAGACGCAACGACGCCGCGTTCGTATCATCTTGAAATTGGCACGGCAGCACGCCCATACCGACGAGATTGCTACGATGAATGCGCTCGAAGCTCTGTGCGATAACGGCCCTCACGCCAAGTAACCGTGTTCCTTTCGCGGCCCAATCACGTGAACTGCCGGTGCCGTACTCCTGTCCGGCGATGATCACGAGCGGCACGTTTTCAGATTGATAACGCATGGCCGCGTCGTAGATGCTCATTCGCTCTCCGTCGGGGTGATAGATCGTCACGCCTCCTTCAACGCCCGGGACCATCAGGTTCTTGATGCGCACGTTTGCAAACGTGCCGCGCACCATTACCTCGTGATTGCCGCGCCGTGCGCCATAGCTGTTGAAGTCTTTGATGTCGACACCCTGCTCTTGCAGGTATAGACCAGCCGGCGACGACGGTTTGATCGCGCCCGCGGGACTGATGTGGTCCGTCGTGACTGAATCACCGAAGATCGCAAGCGGCCGCGCGCCTTTTACGTCAGACACCGGTTCGAGCGCGTTGTGGAAGTTCTCGAAGTACGGAGGCTCGCGAATGTATGTCGATGCGGGCTCCCATTGGTAAACGTTTCCGGTCGTAGTCGGAATGTCGTTCCAGTGCGGGTTCTGCTCCGCAAAGTTGCTGTAGAGACGTTGATACGTTTCGGGATCAAACGCCGTACGCATCATCGCGTTGATCTCTTCCATGGAGGGCCAGATGTCGCGCAGGTAAACGTCCTGACCATCCTTGCCCGTGCCGAGTGGTTCCGACGACAAATCGAGATCAATCCGCCCGGCCAGTGCAAAAGCAACGACCAGTGGCGGACTCATCAGAAAATTCGCTTTGATGCTTTGGTGCACGCGCGCTTCGAAGTTGCGGTTTCCGGATAAAACAGACACGCCGATGATGTCGCGTTCATTTACGATCTGTTCGATCGAAGGATCGAGTGGACCCGAATTGCCGATGCAGGTAGTGCAGCCGTAGCCCACCAGATTGAAGCCCAGTTCGTTCAGGTAAGGCTGGAGCCCGGTGCGTTCGAGATAGTCAGTGACGACTCTCGAACCAGGCGCTAGCGAGTTCTTCACTTTCGGACTGACCCTCAATCCCCGTTCTACAGCTTTTTTGGCGAGCAGTCCCGCCCCCAGCATTACACTCGGATTCGACGTGTTCGTGCATGAAGTAATCGCGGCGATCAGGATATCTCCGTGACCGACCAACTCATCGCCTGTTTGAAACTCGTCTTCGGGAATTTCCGCCAGGCGGTCCGGCGTGGGACGGTTGTTGACCATTTCAGTCTCGGTCCAGACGCTTGTGTTTTGCTCCGACACATGAGCTTGTACGGCCGCCGGAACAGTTTCGGGGCGTTGTTCACCACCGCCGGCAAGCACGGCCTGTCGCCCAGTACCGATCTTCACGTGATAGCGCGTCGGGAGATCGTCTTCAGTCTTGCCGTAACCACCTTCGCTAGCCGACTTGATCATCAACGCACTGAATTGATCCTTTAACTTCACGAGCTCGATGCGATCCTGCGGCCGCTTCGGACCCGCAACGCTCGGCACGATGGAACTCAAATCCAAATCAAACACGACGCTGTACTCACACTCGCCCTCCCTCGGCATGCCGAACATTCCCTGCGCCTGGTAATACTGACGAACGAGATCCACATGATCCTCGGATCGACCAGTGGCGAGCAGATAAGAGCACGTCTCTTCATCAACCGGGAAGAAGCCCATCGTTGCGCCGTATTCCGGCGCCATGTTGGCAATCGTCGCGCGGTCGGTGACGGACAAACTCGCGGCGCCCTCGCCGTGAAACTCAACAAACTTCCCGACGACCTTCGCCTTGCGCATCATCTCGGTAACGCGCAGCACGAGATCAGTTGCCGTTACGCCTTCGTTCAAAGTACCGCTCAGGTGAACACCGACGACGTCAGGCGTCAGGAAATAGACCGGTTGGCCCAACATCGCCGCTTCGGCTTCAATGCCGCCGACGCCCCAACCGACAATGCCGAGTCCGTTGATCATCGTCGTATGCGAGTCAGTGCCGACGAGCGTGTCAGGAAAATAGACGTTCTTCTCCCAAACGTTTTTTGCGAGGTATTCGAGATTAACCTGGTGACAGATGCCGATGCCCGGCGGAATCACGCGAAAGCCGTCGAACGCCTGCGTGCCCCATTTCAGAAACTGGTAGCGCGAGCGATTGCGTTTGAACTCCATCTCCATATTCTTTTCAAACGCTTCGCGCGTGCTGGAGTAGTCGACTTGCACCGAGTGATCGATGACGAGATCGACGGGCACGAGCGGTTCGATGAGGCCTGTGTTCTTGCCGAGACGTTGAACCGCCGAACGCATCGCGGCGAGATCGACCAGCAGCGGCACGCCGGTGAAGTCCTGTAACAACACGCGTGCGACAACGAACGGGATCTCTTCGACGCGTTTGCCCTTGGGTTGCCAGTTAGCGAGTTCACGGACGTCTTCGTCAGTGATCTTCACGCCATCGCAGTTGCGCAGCACGGATTCGAGAACGACACGGATGCTGTGCGGCAGACGCGAAATCGGGCCGATGCCCATTTTTTCAAGATGTGGTAACGAATAAAAATGTCCGACTGGACCAGCGGCTGAACTGAAGGTTTGCAACGAATCGAAAGGACATTCTGGCATAGTAGTGCTCAAACTCTTTCCTCGAAAGAAACATGTTGGTTTTTGTGGTTCAAGTTGGAGTTTAACGACTTTCCCGCGCAGGCGCAAAGACACAAATTAAGAAGATCTGTAGTTTGCGCGTTTTCGCTAAACTCACTATAGTTTGCACTAACTTCCCCCGAACAATTTGCGATAGGCAAGGAGACCTGCATGGCAAAAAAGGGTGAAGACTTCGATTATCTGGCCAACGATCCGAACTTCGTGCCCGATCCCGAGATCGAGGAGTTTATGGAACAGGAGATCCATCGGGCGCCGAAAGATCCTGACCTCCTCGCACAACGGTTGCGCAATAACACCGCTGCTTCGCCACGCGACGCCGGCGGAGATCTCGACGCATCGTGGGAAGACGTAAACGACAGTGGCTCGGAAACCGTCGCGGGCGATAATCCGACGCCGGATCAGTCGTTAGTTGAAGAGAACGCGTCGGCCATCGGCGTGAGTTTTGAAGACAACGAAGAGCTGGAGTTTATCGACAAGATTGAAAAACGCGATCGCGATCGTTTTGAGCTCGACGAGAACTCAAAAGCTTACGAGGACATGATCTGAGCGAGACGTTAAAAGAGCTTCCGGCTATCCAGCATTATCGTCACGGGCCCATCATTGACCAGTTCGACCTGCATCATCTTGCGAAAGCTGCCCGTCGCCACGCGCGTCACTAACCTCCGGCTGCTTTCAACAAAATATTCATAGAGCGGCTCCGCGATCGCCGGCGGCGCCGCTTCGCTCCACGACGGCCGCAACCCGCGACGCACATCGCCGTACAACGTAAACTGCGAAACCACGAGCAGCCCCCCATTGATCTCGCCGATGTCTTTGAGCGACACGTTCATCTTTCCCTCGCTGTCGTCAAAGATCCGCAACGAAACGATCTTCGGCGCAAGGTAATCAGCGTCAGCTTTCGTGTCGTCGTGGGCCACGCCTAACAAAACGACAAGACCTTGTTTGATCTCGCCGACGATCTCATCATCAACTGTGACCCGCGCCCGCGTTACCCGTTGCACTACGGCTCGCATCGTTATCTAAACCGTGAGGTGAAGTTATATTGAATAACACCCCTAACTCTCACCGGCTGGCCATTGATCTTGGTCGGTGTGAAACGAGCTTTCCATGCAGCGGCCACCGCCGCTTCGCTCAGAAAGGGCGGTCCCTGACACATGTCGCGCGCGGCTACAACATTTCCCGTCTCATCTACCTCGATCTTCACAACTACGATTCCCGTAAGTCGGCGATCTGCGGCATTGCCAGGATACTCAGGCTTCGGCAGCGTCACTGCTTTACCGTTCAGTACCGTGAATATCTTCGAGTCGTCGGCTGTTTTGGCGGGGGCGAATTGTTTCCTGATCTCGGCCAACTGTTCCCACAACTCTGGCTTGTTTTCGTAACCCAAACACGCAAAACCGTCACTGGCTCGCTCGAACTGCGGAGTCATTACCTTTCCGAGTTTTCCGTAAAGCTCAAGCGACCGTTTGTAACTCTCCGCCGCAGGCGCGACTTTTTTACGAAACCGATAGAACTCGGCCAGCGCGAACCACGCCTGTGCGACCTGCACATCATCTGGACCAAGGTGCTTTTCACGTAACACGAGCGCTCGCTTGTACGCAGCCTCCGTCCCTGCGTCATCTCCCGCTACATAATGAACAAGGGCCAAACGATCCAGTGTAAACGCGAGATAGACGTTCTCAGGGCCATATAGCTCTTCCTGGATCTTTAGCAATTGTAGATAGACTCCTTTCGCAGCCTTGTAATCTTTTTGGGCGAGATAGATTTCGCCGAGATTGCTCAGCGCGCTCGAGATTCGCGTATCCGTTCGCGGTAATAACTTCTCCCTGATTTGCAGCGCGCGCTTTGCAGGTACCAAGGCTTCGTCATACCTGCCAGAGTTGAATAATTTCACCGCGGAGTCAGTGAGAGTGGTCGCCTCCTGAAGTTCGGCCGGTTCCTGAGGCTTTGTTTGCTGTGGCGGATTAAAAGTGTTTACGAACGCGAGTGCGGTGACGATGAGAATAGTTGGTATCTTCATCTCTTTGGCGGTTGAGACGGTCTGATTTCGATGCGGCTCGGCAGAGCGCGATCGGGATAGCGAAACAGGTCGACTACGACGTGTGCGATGTCTTCGGATTGCAGTTGCCAACTCTTATCATCGCTCGGCTCGTCGCCGCCGAAGTGAGTGTTGACGGAGCCCGGCATGATGTAACTGACCTTGATGTTGTCGTGACGCACTTCCTGCATCAGTGCTTCACTAAAGCCGTTCAAGCCAAACTTCGAAGCGTTGTACGCGGCCATCTGCGGGTGCGCGTTGACACCGGCAAGCGAGGAAACATTGATGATGTAACCACCGCCGCGTTGCTTCATCAACGGAATCGCTTCGTGACAACAGTAGAAGACGCCGCAAAGGTTCGTTTCGATCACGGCGCGAAAATCGTCGCCACTGGTCGATTCGACCGTTGCGAACATCCCGATGCCGGCGTTGTTGATGAGTATGTCGAGACCGCCGAGCGCGTTGACTGTTTTCTCGAAGAACGATCTAACCTGTGCTTCATCGCGAACGTCACAAACGAACCCAAGACAGCGACCTGGACCAATCTCGTTCAAGTCGGCGGTAGCTCGTTTGATGTCATCCGCGTGGCGAGCGCTGATCGAAACGTCGACACTGGCTCGGATGAGTGCCTCGGCAATGGCGCGACCGATGCCCCTGGTTCCGCCAGTCACAACAGCTTTTTTACCTGATAAGTTCATCACGCAGAAAGTTTTGCTCGCAGACGTTCGTTGACGATTTTCGGATTTGCCTTGCCGTGCGATGCCTTGATCACCTGGCCCACGAAAAAACCGATCAACGCTTCTTTGCCGCTACGATAACTCGCGACTTGATCAGGATTCGCCGCCATCACTTCATCTATCAGCGCGTCGATCTCGCCCGTGTCACTCACTTGCACAAGACCCTGCTCCTCGATGATCGCGAGTGCGCCCTTGCCGGTTTTGAACATCGCAACAAGGACGTCCTTCGCTTGTTTGCCGCTGATCTTACCGGCGTCAATCAGTGTTATGAGTTCGCCCAGCCGGTCCGGACCTACGGGTGACTCGCCGGCAGAAAGTCCCGCAGCCTCGAGTTCACGCAACAACTCCGATCGAATCCAGTTAGCGGCAGCTCGAGCATTTGCGGAGGTTTTTACGGTGTCTTCGAAGTAGTCAGCCAGGGAACGGTCTGAAACGAGTTGCGAAGCATCACTAAAGCTGAGGTTATACTCAGTTACGAACCGTTTAAGCCGCTGATCCGGCAACTCCGGCATCGACTCCCGCACGTTCTCAACAAACTCCTTCGTCACCATCAGCGGCGGCAGATCCGGTTCCGGAAAATAACGATAGTCGTGCGCTTCTTCTTTCGAACGCATCACGCGCGTCTCCAGCGCCCGATCGTCCCAGAGCCGCGTCTCCTGTGTAACGCGCCCGCCTGATTCCAGCAGCTTGATGTGCCGCGCGACTTCAAACTCGACCGCTCGTTGCATGAAACGAACCGAGTTCAAATTCTTCAGTTCGACTTTCGTACCGAACTTCTCATCACCGACGCGGCGCACCGAAACGTTTGCTTCGCAACGCAGATTTCCCTTCTCCATGTCTGCTTCCGAAGCCCCCACCCATTGCAGCGCACGTCGAACGTGATTGACGTAGTCGTAAGCCTCCCACGAAGAACGAAAATCAGGCTCGGTGACGATCTCCGCGAGCGGAACTCCCGCACGATTGAGATCGATGTAGGAGTAACGATCCACGTCCGGCAAACCTTCGTGCACGTTCTTGCCGGCGTCTTCTTCGAGATGCAGACGCGTGATCCGGAGCTTCTTCGGACGCCACTCCAGCGGATGGCCCGCTGCGTCGCGCTCCGCGGTCATGATCTCAAGTTCGCCGTCCGCGGAGAACGGTTGGTCAAACTGAGAGATCTGATAACCCTTGGGCAGATCTGGATAGAAGTAGTTTTTGCGCGCGAAGATCGATTGATGATTGATGCGCAAACCCAGCGCGAGTGCGGCGCGCGCGCCGAGCTCGACGGCGCGCCGGTTCAAGACCGGCAACGCGCCGGGCAAACCCAGGCAAGTCGGACATGTGTTTGCGTTGGGTTCGTCGCCGAAGCGCGTTGCGCAGCCACAGAAGATCTTGGATTCCGTGCTCAGTTGTGCGTGAATCTCAAGACCGATGATTGTTTCCCAAGTCATCTTTCGCTATGGACGCAGCCAGCCGGGATAGGCGCCCGCACGGCGTGCTTCCTCTTCCAGTTCTTTCCAACGTACTCCCAACGCAGCACGCTGCATCATTAAATCGTTCAATTGATTCGTTAACGTTGCGCGTTCCAGGCTGTGGTCTTCCTGACCCGGCAAGATCAACACGTTCTGTTGCCCATACCGGCCCCGCCGGCGATTCCACGGGCGGTTGCCACGACGGTTGTTAGGATACGGATTCCCAAAAACTGGATAGTTCGGGAATGGACCATTCACAGTCGGGTAACCGAACGGGTTTGTCGTGTCAAACGCCCCGAAAGAGTTGGTCTGCGGAATCTCCGCCAAACGCGCTCGCACGAAATCGACCTGCGCGTCGTTCACCGCGATGTCCGTGCGAAGCGCACTGGCACGTTCTCGCCAGTAAGTCTCGCCGGCCTCGGCTTGGCCGCGCGTGTTGCGTAACTGGGCGTAGGTGCGCGCCTCGACACCGGCCAGGTCGCGCCGCTGTTGTTCGAGCGAAGGTAAATTCAGGTCCCTGCGGCGCTTCTCGTAAGCCTTTTCGCTTGCGAGCCGCGCGCGCCGGTAGCCTTCGAGGTCGGCATTGGTGATCGAGCGATCCGCTTTAGTGCGTCCCTCTGAAGTAGCACCCGGCGCCGCATTTTGCGACGGCGATGCGGTTGCCCTCAACAGGAACGAACCGGCTGCTTCACCATTCGCCCGTTCAGTTGCCGCGATGTTTAGTGAGCTCAACTGGACACTAATCTGGATTCCTGAGCCCACTTCGTAGATGACGGCCGCACTCGTCACTGTAAAGTTATCGGGAATTGTGACGCGCCTGCCATCGCGCATCACGAGTGTGTAGGCACTTGCGGAAACCGCCGAAAACGCTAAAACCAAAGCGGCTACCACGACTCGACTCGTACAGAGACTTTTACGCCGAATCATATTGGACCTCGCTATTTGGAATACAGTTTGGCGACAGTATATCACTTGTCCCAGCAAAAAACTTTGCAACTGGGCCGACTCTCTGGTATACATGCGGCACCAAACGAACCACCACGCAGAGTCGCGCAGGCGGAAGCCCGGCTGGAATTCGGGGATAGGTTCGCCCGCCCCCGGGTTCTACAACTTTTGACAGAGGAGCGAGTCGCAAAGGGCAAAGACGATTTGCAAGATTTTGGGAGTCGTTTTCTTGTTGGTGGGTGTGGCTGGCTTTGCAGCTCCGAGATTGCTCGGCGCGCACTTAACGCCGCCACATAACGTTGTTCACATCGTTTCCGGCGTTGCCGCTTTGTATTTTGGGTTTGCCGGAACTCTCTCGGGGGCGAAAGCTTTTTCCCTGGTTTTCGGCATTGTTTATCTCGCGCTCGGCATTTTGGGGCTGGTGATGGGCGAGCCTCCCGACCGCATGTGGGACGTGGCCGGTGTTCTGGATTTCGGCACTTCCGATCACGCGATTCACATCCTGCTCGGGATAGTCTTTCTCGCTGGTGGGCTGTTTACGAAGAAGACCTAGAGTTCGCTTTCAGGTTGCAAGGACGAATTTTGTAAGTGACGCACTTGCGTCCGTAAATTCGCACACCTTGCAACCTGAACCCTTGTTGAGGTCTAGCTTCTCCTGTCATGCACCGGAGTGACGCGGGGCGCGTTTGTGACCGGATGCGCGTCTACTAAAACCGTCACTTCAAATACCTCGCGCAGCAGTTCCGGTGTCAGCACCGCTCCCGGTGTTCCAGCCTCAATAACCTTCCCGCGCTTCATCAACAGGAGCTGATCGGCAAACTGCGCGGCCAGATTGATATCGTGTGTGACGACGAGAGCCGCCGCTTGCTGCTGGTCGCAACGGTGCCTCACAAGCGCCAGGAGCGTCGCCTGATGCGACAGGTCAAGATTCGCGGTTGGTTCGTCAAGCAGCAGCAACGCCGCCTCAGTTGCCAACGCGCGCGCGAGTACCGCACGTTGCCGCTCGCCGCCTGATAACTCGTTCATCAATCGCCCACTCAGCTCCACGAGCTCTGTTTCGCACAGAACGTCTTCCGCAACGCGCAGATCACGATCGGTTTCCCAACCCCAGCCCGCATTGCCGGCCCACGCGAATCGTCCGCCGAGGACAAACTCAAGCACCGTCACGGGAAAGCGAAGTTCGGCCTCCTGCGCCACGACCGCGACGCGCCGCCCGATGCT
Source organism: Acidobacteriota bacterium (assembly GCA_020199835.1). Classification (GTDB taxonomy): domain Bacteria; phylum Acidobacteriota; class Blastocatellia; order Pyrinomonadales; family Pyrinomonadaceae; genus PSRF01. Next base: position 101,841 of record JAIVJV010000013.1, read on the forward strand.
GCGCCGGCTGAACTTCTCAATTGGTTCGCCATCAAGCAGGACCGCGCCGGATGTGTGACGCAGCTGTCCGTTCAACGCGCGTAACAACGTCGACTTGCCCGCGCCGTTTGGACCGATGAGCGCGGTGATGTTTCCCGCCGTGAGCTTCAGTGAAACACCGGTCACGGCAATTCGTTCGTCGTACTTGATGGTCAGATCGCGAGCTTCGAGCATTTCACACGCGCTTTAAGAGATAGATAAATAACGGAGCGCCGATCAGCGCCGTGATCGCTCCGACCGGAAGTTCTCGCGGCGCAATGATCGTCCGCGCCACGGTGTCGGCCACGATTACAAACAGCGCGCCGCCGAGCGCCGCCGCGGGAATACTAAGGCGATTGTCACTGCCGAGTGAGAGTCGAACGAGATGCGGAACCACGAGACCGACGTAGCCCACCGAACCACTCGCCGCGACCGAACTCCCGACCAGCAAACTCGCGACGACAAATACCAGAACTCTCACGCGACCAACTTCGACCCCGAGATCAAACGCATCGCGTTCACCAAGCATCAGCAAATTCAACGATCGGGCGTTCAGCGTTAACGCAATCGTGCCGAGCACCGCGATCGCGATCGCTACTGGCAGCAGCGTCCTCGTAGTTCCGGAAAGATCGCCCAGCAACCAGAATGTGAACGACCTGATCCGCGTCGCGTCCATCAACGTCGTGACGAAAACAATCACCGAAGAAAGAAACGTCGTGACGATCACGCCTGCGAGTATCAAACGTTCCGGTGTCGCGCCTGCGCGTCCGCGTGCGAGTTGATAAACCGCGAGGGTCGCGATCAACGCGCCGGCAAACGCAAGCACGGGGCGGCTCCACTCGTTTGCGCCGAAGAACACCAGCGCTATCATCGTGCCGACCGCAGCTCCGTTTGAAACGCCGAGCAAATACGGTTCGGCCAGCGGGTTGCGCAACAGCGCCTGGTAGCTCGCGCCAGCCGTCGCGAGTGAACCACCCACCGCTGCCGCAAGCAAAATCCGCGGCAAACGAATCTGAAACAGGATGTCGTACTGGTCTCGTCCGAGGCCGCACTGCGACGTTCCGAACGATGCGATCGCGCACAGCGATTCACGTGCGGGCAACGATTCACTGCCGATCAACGACATCAGCACCACCGCGAACACAACCGCGACCGCCAAGGCGCTGCAAGCGATCAACGTTCGCCGGAGAGTGACACGCGTTGTCATTGTTTGAATGCGTTCGGGTGAAGCGCCCGGGCCATCTCTTCGAGACCGTCAACGGAACGCGGCCCGGGACGCGCGAGATGATCGTCGTTGATTTTGTAAACGCGTCCCGCGAGCACAGCGGGCGAGTTGCGCAGCGCTTCGGCGACGTTCGCATTCGCGGCGCCCATCGAACTACCGGTGGGCAGAATGATCGCGTCAGGGTTTGCAGCGAGCGCAGATTCGTTGCTGTACCTGGGCCAGGCGCCGGGAACGTCAGCGGTGACCGAAGCCGCGCCTGCGCGTCGCATCAAATCGGTAACGAACGCATCGTGGCCCGCCGTGTAAAGCGGTTCGCCCGATACTTGATAAAAGACTCGCACGGGTGGCTCTTGCTTAACTCGCTGTTCGACGTTGTTTGTGCGATCGCGCAGCTTCTGTACTACGGCCGTTGCCTGATGCTCCTGGCCCAGCATTCGTCCGAGCTGCTCGATCGATCGAAAAACGCCGTCGAGGTCGTGCGGATCGGTAACGAACACGGCAATGTTCTGGCTTTGTAGTTGTTGCGTGAAGACTTCGAGTTGCGATGCGGTCGAGATCAGCACCACTTGCGGACGCAAAGCGATGATACGTTCCAGACTCGGTTGAAGCGTGTCGCCGACCTTGGTGATGTTCCTGGCTTGTTCCGGATAGTCGCAGTAACTCGTATTGCCGACGAGGCGATCGCCGGCGCCAACCGCAAAAACGATCTCGGTAAGGTTTGGGGCCAGGGTGATCACGCGCTCGACACGCGCCGGCAGAGTTACGTTTCGACCCGCATCGTCAGTGAGTTGTTGCGTGTTCGAAGAAACACTCTCCGGCTGTTGCGCGGGCGCACAGGCGAACATCGTCGCCAGCAACAATGCCTCGGCAAACCTCACGATTCGTTTCAGTCGCAAACGTGCTGACAAAGAAAAGTCCCGCTGACCTCCTGATTCCGCGAAAGGAAACCAGGCATCAGCGGGACTTGAGAATTTCGGAAACCCGTGTGCGGCCCGAACACCTTGCGCGAGTGTCGAAATGGCTGCAAAAGCGTTCGGGCAGGTCTCCTGGCTTAGAGAAGCTTTGACGGCTTCTCATCACAGTGGCGCGACCGCGCGGGACTCACACCCGCTTCCCTATTCTCCTCTGATTCGAGGCACCCTGACGCTTATCTCTGCCAAAGATCGGTCCAACCCGCGGACACTAACACGCGCTTCCAAAAAGTGTCAACTTGCCTACGTCTTAGTCGTGAGTGATATCCAAACGACGCAGCGCATTGGTAAGTATCTCCACAGCGCGATCGTCTTTAACCACCTCTCTCAACAACATCGCCGGATCTTTTTGCAGCAGATCGCGACGACGACATAGTGCTTCGACACAGCGCGCGATGTGCGCCGGGTCGATTCCATTCCGTCGCAACAGCTCGATCACGCCTTTGTCTTTCAACAAGCACATCAGCAAATGACAGAACTGCCGGCCGGGATCGTTACCTCCTGGTCCACCACCTGCGGGCGGCCGCGGCCGATCGCCGCCACGCCAAACGGCGCCCGTCAACGTCTGTTCGCGGGTGAATGGCTGCGAGCGCATCGTTTTGCCTGCCGCGATAATACGGAAGTGATAAACACCATCTTGCGCAGCAACCATCGACGCCTCATACGCGCCCGCACCAACTCGCGCGAAATTGAGGATCGATTGCGACGCATCCGGCCGCGTCACCTCCGCACGCACAGATGCGGAACCCTGCAACGGCACGGCATACTCGGTCAGGGCCACACTCAAGTGGATCGTTGCGCCCGGCTCATTACTCGATTGCGCCAGCGATGCACGCATGCGCAGATTAGATAACGCGTGGACGCTAAGACTGTAGCGCGCGGATCCAATCGCCGCAGACGACGAGATTGCATGTGTGGCAACGCCGGCTCTGCGCTTGCCCAGCGCGATCAGTGCTTTCCATTCGCCAACGTGTGCCTGTTCGGCTCCGATCGGTAAGGGCAACGAGACGCGATACATCTCCACCGCGCTGCCTATGCGAAACTCAACCATCGGATTAGCGGTTGTCGGGATGATGAAGTCACCACCCGGTGTTTCGAGAGCGAAGATCACGCTATGCGGATTGTCGGTCAGCAACACAGCGCGCGCCGTGATGTCTGTATCGCTGATGTAGAACGGAATCCGCACGACGCTACCCGCGTGCACCCAGCCGTCCGGATCGAGCACGAGGTCCTGGTTGGTTACGCCACTGATTATCTGCTGGTAAAACTTCGCCAGCCGAAAGTACGCGTCCCCATTCAGTTCTCCAGTCATCAACATGTAACCCTGGTGGCCGTTGCACAACTGTTGGAGCTTTTCGGGTTGAATGTTGGCCGGCGTACCTAATCCGATCGCATAGACCCGCTCGTTGATCAGACCGCCAACGTCGTCGATTGAGAGACGATCGTGTGGACCATGGTTCTCCTCGCCGTCGGTGAGAATAACGGTCGCCTTGATCTGGTAATCCGTAACCGGATCCAGTTGATTGTGAGCGAAATTAAGTGCTTCGCCGATCGCGGTCCAACCCTGCGAATTGGGCATGTACCCGCCGATCGCGCTGTTGAGTTGTAAACGGCCACCCGTGTCGGCTTCGGTCAAGCCGCGCAACAGATACGGGTCGTGATCGAACGAGATCACCATGGCGGCGTGGTTCTCATCCATCACATCCACACACGGTGGTGCCGAGAAGCGCAGTACCTCTGAGCGATGAACGCCGGGTGCGATGCCGGATTCTTCGTTCATGCTGTTCGACTGGTCCAGTACCAGGGCGACCGCGGCACTGGGTAACTCGATTACGTCCGCGACTATCGGAACTTCCCAGGCATCACCGGTTTCCACACAGGTTACGTCTACGTGTCCGGTGGCGTGATCTCCGGCCGCGGTGCCTTCATACGAAATCCAGATCCGCGCAACGGGCTCGACGTGCGGATCGACAACGATGCTCGCATCCATGCGTTCGAACTCCGTTCCCGCTGGTCCACTGTCGACAACGGGATTCGCGATGTTGAACGTCAGGTTTTCGCAAGCGTCCACCTGGAAGATCGCGGGTTGCAAAAACGTAAGTCCTTCCGGTACGGCTGGGAACGTAATGGTCGGGGGCGCGTCGGGCGGGGGCGTCACGCGTGGCTCATCCTGCGTGTAGCCCGCGGGATATGAGTAGATGTTGATCGTGCGATGGTCCAACACATCACCAACAGTCGTGGACCACGGATGCATGTGGTCGCCGACGTCCGGCGCTCCATCACTCGGCACGAACGGCTCGCCGGGATGGCGAAGCTGCCACTGAGCCCACAGCATGTCGATGTAACAGTGGTGCAGGAAAAACACCGGATCGCCCGGCGAGCTGCCTCCACCCATAACGCCGCCAACCCATCCATGTGGACCGTTGTGAACATCGTTCTCCAACGGCTCCCAAAACGCATCATAGGTCGCCAGATCCAAAACGCCATCGACGGTCTCGGGCGATGCGAGGAACCCGCCATTGCCGAGCGAACGGCCGAGGCCCCACGCGGCGTCGAACTGGCCCAGAAAACTAACATCCCAAAGACCGGAGCCGGTTGACTGATCGTTGGAAGAGTTCCAGTAACACAACATCACGCGCGGGTCCGAAACCTGCAACTCCGCTTCGAAGCGGCGCAGAAACTCGCGATGCCACGGCAGGAACGAAGAATTGTTGTGCCCGTGACTGAAGTGCGCATTGTGTTCGTCAGCGAAAGCGTCAACTACGCCGCGCGCTTTTGCGTCATACAGCGCAGCGACATAGCGCGCTTTTTCGGCGGCGGTTAGGTCACGATAATCACGTCTGCAACGCATGATTACTTGCCCTCCCTTCCGGATTTTTCGACACGATCGAGATAGTCGACATAACGCTTGATGACTTCGTCGAGCGACTTGGCCCGATCGTAGGCGTACTTATCGAGGTAATACTCACCACCATTCGTGACGCCGTAATACACGGAGCGGCCATCGATCGAAATTCGTTTGCTTCGTTCGTCGGTGGGAATGACGATTTCGTGGCCGTTGTAAGTTTCGCGGCGCACAGTCGGGAGGGTTGGGCGCGGTTTGTCCGCGCCCCCCTTCTTACTTTTGTCCATAGGTTCTCCTTTGCGAGGCTAGTGGGTAGAGAGAATCAAGTAGCCGTGAGGAGTTTGGGTGTGTGTTACTTCTTGGGTGTGCGCCCGCCACCTCTCATCGGTTTGGTGGAACGTGCTTTGTGCTGTTCCCATCGCGCCGCCGGTAAGCGGTTGTCATCCTTGCCGCGCGTGTCTTTGTAATAAGGCACCTCGGCCCAGGCGATTTCCACCACGACTTCGCGCGCTTCTGAGAGTGGGTGAGTCTCGAATGCGATCTCTCCCGGCGGGGCGTTTCGCGAAAGTTTGATTATTCGATCGGGCACCGTGATGTGGATCTCGGCAGTGCTTCCCGGATCGATGCGTCGGAAGACCGGCAACTTCATGATCGCTCCGGGAATGACTTCTCGACCTTCATCTGAGAGGGCGACAGTGAGGATTTTTGTGTTTGGATCGTAACGAGTCGCACGGACATCAGAAATGTAGTGCAACGCACGGTCAGCATCGTTCTTCATGCGCACTACCAACTCGAGTTCACCGGGAGTCTTCTTTCCGGTTTTCTCGTCCGTGTATCCAGGCCTGGGTTCGACTGCTTCGATCGAGGCCTTCAAGTCGTCTGGTTTTGTATCTCTGCCTTTCATTGGACAACCCCCGCGTTAGCTGTCAGACCATTTAGTACGACGTCGACGGATGTGATATCCGCGAACCGATCTAACAGGCGTTGGTGAAAACGTTTTTTGCTCGCCGGCGATTGCAGCAACACGTTCTCACAAAACTCCAGCTCTTTGACCACTTCTTCCGCAGACAACGCCGCCCAGACGTCGCTGATCGGGATCTCCGGCGCCCAGGTATCGAGCTCGTTGTTGAACGCGCGACCAATCGCCGCTTCGTCAGCGCCGGCGAGATAACGTGTCAGCACATCGTGATAGATGCGCACAGGTGCAACCAGCGCCCATTGCATGTACTCGCTCGGCCACGCGCGTTCGCGCAAAAGAGTGAGCAGTTCTGCCGGTGCGCTGTTACCTTCCGTTTCTTCCTGCATCCAGTACGCAACCGTCGATTGCAGGGCTTCGAGCCGGCTTTGCGCTGCGGCACGATCGGGATGGTGACGAACAAACGCCGCCCCGAGTTCCGCATCGCTGAAGTTATTGCCGGAACGCTCTATCATGACTTTCCAGAAGTCCAGCAGCGGGTTGATATAACCCTCGAGGAGATGCCCCGGGATTTCCGGGTTCCCGACCATGATCGTGCACACCTGTGGTGAGAACGAGTAATAGTCGTAGAAAAACTTCTGGAAGAAAGCATACCCGACCTCAGTGCTGCGCACGAAGTGGTCGCGCACCGAACGCAGAAACTGAATCTGTTTTGAGTTGAGTGATTTGGAAGCGACGGTGGCAATAATGCAGCAACCGCCGTCGCACCCCACAGCACCACAGTGGATTCCCGGGTCGCGCAGGGCCGGAGTCTCGCCCTGACGATTGGCGATTTGCGTGCGCAGATCGTTCTCGTCGGTGATCGCGGCGTTTTCTTCCGGAGACGACGGATCGCATTCGCCCGTCAACGCAAGTAGCCCGTTGTTGACGATGCGAAACGCGTGCGAGAACTCGTGATACAAGACCACGGGATTCGAGATGGGCAGATCGATATCGCCGCTTCCCTGTCGCGCGACACAGATGTTCTGCTGCGTGTCGTATATCACGAGACAGAACTCGGTCGTGTTAAGAGATGCGCCAGCCAGACCGCTGCTGTTGGGCGCTAACGCGGTTCCGTTATGACGAAAGTCGGTTCCGTCATCGAGCGTGAAGCCTGCCAGTCCCGGGATAACCACGGTATCAACCTGCTGCGGGCCGCTACCGTAGTCCGGCGTGAAAGTGGTGTTCACCAGTGCGTCAAGCCGGAGCTGCGGTGGACCATTTTCAGTGCGTGCGTAAGTTACCTGTTGCCGGCCACCGGCTGGATCGTTCAGGCCCACACCATCGTCGTTGGCGATAATGACGCAATCGATGAAGGCCTGAAACGTATCGATCTGATCGTTACCGATGCCGGCCGCGTCTTCAAGAATGAATAGTGCCATGACTTTAACCCTCCGGTTGTCTGGATGGTGTCGGTAATGGCCTCCAATCCTGGCCCGTGGGCTGGCGATCGCGGAAGACCGGAACTGGGCAACGCTGAGGGCACGGCTCCTCCGGAGTTCGTTCCGGTGGGCAGCACTCTTCCATCTTCTCAACCAACTCCTTGTGGCGGTGGTAGTCGATGGCTTCGCAGCAATGCACTCTTTCGAGAATGCCCGTGGTTTCCTCAACAAACTTGAGTGTCTCCTCGCTGAGTCGTACCTGACGGCCCAACTTGCGCATGATGTTGCAAAGGAGATCGTTGCTGTTGGCGAGTTCGCAGATGATGGTGTCGTTTTGCTGGCGATTATGGTCCAGCAAACCGAGCGCGGCGATTTGCACGTGGAGCAGAGCGAAGAGACCCTGCGAGAGGTTGGCGAAGCCGTTGGTCAACGTGTTGTTTACCTGGTTCAGCCGATTGTTGGTTTGGACGAGTTCGTTGCGAATGTCAGCGGTGTTTTGAGCTGTGTTCGATGTGTTGGTTTGAATTTGATCGAGTCTGGCGTTGATTTGATCTGCAACGTCCTGAATAGATGGCATATCATCCTCCTGACAAAAGTGAGGTCTTGCTGGCCCACAGCAGATCAACTTGTGTACCACTGTCAAAAGACCCGTGAAACAAGCGAGTTCAGTTTGGACGTTGTTAATAAATTGGTGCGTGTGTCTACTACTGGTGTCGTTGCTGTCTACAAAAGTCTCCAGTAAGATGCGTCACATATGATCAAAACCATCGAGTGGACAAAAGATGGCATACGTATGCTGGACCAGCGACTGTTGCCCGGGCAGGAAACGTATTTGATGCTGCGTTCTTACGATGAAGTCGCGGAAGCCATCAAGAAAATGGTGATTCGTGGCGCTCCGGCGATCGGCGTCGCCGCGGCAATGGGAATTGCGCTCGGGGCGAGTCAGTCGGTGGGAACTTCAGTCGCCGATCTCGAAGACGACCTGCTGTACATCTGCGACGAGATGGGCAAGACCCGCCCGACCGCGGTCAACCTCTTCTGGGCGATCGAACGCATGCGCGCCACGTTTCAGCGCGCCAAAAGCAAAAACGACGTCGAAGAAGTAAAAAAGATTCTCGTAGCCGAAGCGCTCGCGATCTTCGAGGAAGACCTCGCAGCCAATCGCGCCATCGGCAAACACGGCGGTCCGCTAATTCCCGACAACGCCACCGTGCTCACACACTGCAACGCGGGTGCGTTAGCTACCGCCGGTGATTACGGCACCGCGCTCGGCGTAATCCGTGGCGCTCGCGATGCCGGCAAGAAAATCGCCGTCATTGCCGATGAAACACGACCTTTTCTTCAGGGTCTTCGCCTCACGGCATGGGAACTCGCAAAAGACGACATCCCCGTTACCGTTATCACTGACAACATGGCCGGACACGTTATGAAGAGCGGCAAAGTCGATGCGGTCGTGGTCGGCGCCGATCGAATCGCCTCGAACGGCGACACGGCAAACAAGATCGGAACCTACATGGTTGCTGTCCTTGCGCGCGAACACAACATTCCGTTTTACGTCGCCGCGCCGTTGACGACGCTCGATATGTCGCTGCAGTCAGGCGAAGAGATCCCAATCGAGGAACGCGACGAAAAGGAAGTGACGCACATTCGCGACTATCAGTTAGCGCCCGATGGTGTCGGCGTTCACAATCCCGCGTTCGACGTCACACCAAATCATCTGATCACGGCGATCATTACCGACAAGGGTGTCGCGCGACCGCCGTACACGGAGAGTTTGCCGAAGCTTTTTGCGGAGACTAATGCTGCCGGGGGTTGAAGCGGCTGGATTTCCACCAATCGATCGTTCGTTTCAAACCTTCACGAAGACCGACTTTTGATTCAAAACCGAGAAGTTCACGGGCCATTGAGTTATCCGCGAGACTGTGACGAACATCGCCGACGCGTGGCTCGCGATACTCGGCGGTAACGTCCTGTTTACCAGTCAAATCTTTAAGTTCTGCGAGCAGCTCGTTCAACGTGATCCGCTCGCCGTTTGCAACGTTGATGACTTTTCCGGACGCGCCTGGCGCGTTCGCCGCACTGAGATTCGCCGCGACCACGTTGTCAATGTATGTGAAATCGCGCGACTGCTCGCCGTCGCCGAAAATTACCGGCCGTTCATCTCCAAGCAATGAGCTGATAAAGCGCGACACCACTCCCGAATACTGCGAGCTGGGATCCTGTCGTGGACCAAAGACGTTGAAGTAACGCAGCGAAACGGTTTCGAGGCCGTAAACCCGCGTGAAGACCTGGCAGTAATACTCTCCAACCAGTTTTGCCACCGCGTAAGGCGACAGCGGATCGGGCAACATCTGCTCAGCTTTTGGAAGCGTGGGTTGATCGCCATAAGCCGAGCTCGACGCCGCGTAAACCACTCGCCTCACATTGTTGTCGCGCGCGGCGAGTAGCAACGAAAACGTGCCGTCTACCGAGGCGATGTGCGTTTGCCGTGGAGCCTCAACGGAGCGCGGCACTGAAGGAATCGCCGCTTCGTGGAAAACGACCTCGACGCCGTCGAGCGCGTTCTGAAGCACGTCTTCGTCCGCAACACTGCCTTGGATAAATTCGATATCACCGCCGATCTCGTCAAGGTTCTCACGATGCCCCGTTGAGAGATCGTCCAGCACGCGGACACGCGCGCCAACCGCGCTGAGCGCCGCCGCGATGTGCGAACCAATAAAACCCGCGCCACCTGTAACGAGTGCTGTTCCGGTTAATGGCATCGTTTAGCGGCCCACACCGACGTACTCAAAACCAATCTCTTTCATATCTTCGGGATCGTAAATGTTGCGCAGGTCGGCAACTTTGGGGGTGGACATCAAATCGCGAATGCGCACGAGGTCGAGCGCGCGAAACTGGTTCCACTCGGTTACGAACACGAGCGCGTCAGCGTGCGTCACCGCGGCGTATTCGTCGTCGGCATACTCGATGTCCGGCAATAACTTCTTCGCTTCCGACACTGCGACTGGATCGTACGCACAAACCCTGGCGCCGTCTTCAATGAGGGCACGAATGATGCCGAGCGCGGGCGCCTCCCGCATGTCGTCGGTTTCCGGTTTGAACGCGAGTCCCAACACCGCAATCTTCTTGCCCTTGAACTTGCCGACGAGTTCCCTGATTTTCGCCAGCATGTGCTGACCCTGACGCTGGTTCACCTCGATGACGGCATCGACGATTAACGAAGCACACTCATACTGCCGCGCCACTGACGATAAAGCCCGCGTGTCCTTGGGAAAACACGAACCGCCAAAACCTGGACCAGGATGAAGAAACTTGCTGCCGATTCGTTTGTCCATGCCGATGGCCCGCGCGACGTCGTGCACGTCGCAACCGATCTTGTCGCAGAGGTTCGCAATCTCATTGATGAAGGAAACTTTCGTGGCCAGAAACGCATTCGCCGCGTATTTCGTTAACTCCGCTGCTTCCAGAGAAGTGATCACAAACGGCGCTTCGATCAAATAAAGCGGGCGATACAGATCCTTCATGATCGCGATCGCTTCCTCGTCGCGGCTGCCGATTACCACGCGATCGGGACGCATGAAATCATTAATGGCCGCGCCTTCGCGCAGGAACTCCGGGTTGGAAACAACTCCAAACGTCGCTTTGGTTTTCTTTCGTTCCGCAACCAATTTGCGAATGTGCTCGCCCGTGCCGATCGGCACTGTGGACTTCGTCACGATCACTTTGTAGCCGTTCATGTAATCGGCGATGGAGCACGCTGCGGCTTCAACAAAACTCAGGTCTGGAGAACCATCAGCTTTTGGCGGAGTGCCAACGGCGAGAAAGATGACGAGGGCTTGTTCGATCGCCTGGCGGACGTCGGTGGTGAAACGAAGCCGGCCGGCCTGACTATTTTTAGCGACTAGGTGTTCGAGGCCTGGTTCGTAGATCGGCATGACGCCGTTGAGCAGCCGCTCGATCTTCTCGTTATCGACATCTACGCAGGTGACATCGACGCCGAACTCGGCGAAACACGAACCAGTAACGAGTCCGACATAACCAGTGCCGATAACCGCAATATGCATCTAGAAACGCTTCCTGACGAACGGTGGGGAACCAACCGGATCTCTGGGCAAAATCTTGCGGGCCACGCGCAGTTATCGCGTGACCCGCAAGGTCAATTCAAGTGACCGCAGCGCTGGTAGCCAGTGCCACAGTGTTTTTACGCGAGCTAAACGAAACTACTTGGTCGGGCTGACTACGGTAACGTCGCCGCCGAAGTTAAGGTCGTTGTTGTGCGTCACAGCGTAAATCACGGCCGCTACGGCGCCACCCACGGCCAGGAGCAACACGGCCAACGCGCCGCCGCTCATGTCGTCGTCATCATCATCGGTCTGCGGATTCGGTACGCCTGCCGCAGCACTCTCGCCCGCCGCTACCTGCTTGGAAGTATTGCCGGTGCGGAACTGCGCAACGCCCGTCTGAGTCGCAACTGATGTGCGGCCACGGAACGCGCTCACCGTGAAAGTAGTAGCCTGGGTGCCATCAACTAAAACCGAACCGTCTTTCGTGGTCAGGTTGACGGTCATACCAGCCAGGGTTGAAACCTGAGCACTGCCGGTCTCGAGCGTGGCAGTGATGCTGTTGTCTGCGAAGCTAAGGCGAATATTGCTATTCGGCGCGAGCTCAACGCGTCCGACCTTGCTGATGTTCACCGATGCGCTGCTTTGAGCCGCGGTGCTGATCGTCGAATCCGAAAACACCGTGCCACCAGAAATCATCTTTTGGCCGTTCACCGTAACTTGCCCGGAGACCGTCAACTCACCCGACGCCTTCGCGCCCGGCGCGGCCAACACCACCATTGAGTAAACACTCAAAACGGCAACCGCCACAGCAGTCGCGATGGACTTGCGGCTCCAAGATTTGCTAATCATCAACTTTCCTCCCGTAATGTGAAACACAAAGGTCTTTATTGCGTACCGCGACGGCCTAACAGTCGTGGGAAACTATATGGTCTGTGGTTGCAAACCCGCAAAGCTTTAATTGCCAGAGATTACGCGTTGAAAAGCCAGTTAACGCTTGGGATTTATTACACTAATAAAAGGCCTGTGTCAACAACGTTTTGGCCCGAGTCTGCCACAAAACTATGTCAAGGCCCAAGACGTTTGGGCCGCCAAAGTCTAACACAGGTCGGGGGCCAAACCAGTAGAGTTTTTAATAAGTTACCGCTGATTTTTCTCAGGACGGGCCGTCTCCGCCTTACTCGAAACCGCCTTTTCGTTCAGTTCGGCCTGCTCGTAAGGGTCGAGCCGGGCGAAAAGATAAAACACCTCACTCGCCACCCGCACCGGTCCAAGATAACGAAACGTGTTCCGTAGGATTTCCCCGACCTTCAAACGCGCCGGGGCCGGCGGTTGTGGTCCGAATAGCAGACTCATCTCGCCCGCCGAAACCGCTTCCAACTCCGGCAGATAATCGTTGTGCGACTCGCGTGCGAGGCGAATTGCCATCTGGCGCAAGGCTTTTATACGGTTGGAGTTGTGTCGATAGTAGGACGCACTGACTTCCCGCCGGCTGACCCGATCGTCAACCACTTCCTGCTCGTTGTTGAGGTAACCGAGATAGGCCCGAACCACAGGACCAAATTCCTGGTCCCCCTGGTGCTTTGTCTGGTTCATTTGGCTGGCCCGTGCGGGAATGAAAACACACGGACCCACCAGGACGCCGATGATTACGAGTGGCAAAAGAGCCGGTAATCTTCCGTTGTGAGTGGCCATGGTTAATGCCGCCTGGCTCCCGCGTGTCCCGTTTTGTTGTTGACGCCGGATTATAGCAGCCGTTGCGCCAACGAAATTGCGCGGGTCTGTCGGCAATGTTACATTGATCTTCGTTTTCCGTTAAGCGCAATGTCTGCGTCAAATCCTCCAGTTCCTGTGACCATACCGAACATTGCTCTCGGTGTCTCTGGCGGGATCGCTGCCTACAAGGCCATCGAAGTGCTGCGCGGCTTGCAGCGAGCCGGCTGTAACGTTCGCGTCGCGATGACAAAGCGCGCGTGTGAGTTTGTGCAGCCGCTGACGTTTCGCGCACTTTCCGGATCGCACGTCGTGGTTGACGATTACGCGCCCGACAATCCAGATCCGATCGCACACATCACGTTCTCGCAAACAGCCGACCTGCTGATCGTGGCGCCCGCCACGGCCAACATCATCGCGAAATTTGCCAACGGCGTCGCGGACGACTTTCTGACGTCAACTTACCTGGCCTGCTTCGCTCCCGTTTTAATCGCACCCGCGATGAACACGACGATGTGGGAGCATCCGGCGACACAGCGCAACCTGCAACAGCTCCGCGCGGACGGTGTACACATCATCCAACCCGACGCCGGTGAAATGGCGTGCGGAACGATCGGTCCCGGACGGCTGAGCGAACCCGAGCGCATCGTCGCGGCTGCGTTGGACCTGCTACGCACCGCGCAAAAAAGAGACTTGACTGGAGAACGATTTCTGATCACGGTAGGCGCGACGCGCGAAGAGATCGATCCGGTCCGCTTTATTTCGAATCGCTCGTCAGGGCGGATGGGATTCGCGCTGGCTGAAGCGGCTTTGAAACGTGGCGGCGACGTCACGATTGTTGCTGGAATTACCACCCTCGATCCGCCCGCGGGTGTGAAAGTCGTTCGCGCGTTGTCGGCGACAGAGATGGACCAGGCCGTTGCGCGCGAGAGCAGGAACGCTTCCGTGTTCATCGGCGCCGCGGCGATCGCCGATTACCGTCCGGCCCAACGAGCTGAGCAAAAAATCAAGAAGACAGAAGAGTCCGTTACGCTCACACTCGAACGTACGCCCGACGTTCTGGCAAACGTCGCCGCTTCGCGTCAGAATGGATTGCTCGTCGTCGGCTTCGCGGCAGAAACGGAAAACGTCGTGGCCAATGCGCAGGAGAAGCTGCGGAGTAAAAAACTGGACGCGATCGTTGCGAATGACGTCACGCGCAGTGATTCGGGTTTTGATACAACGACCAACGCGATTACCATCATCACCGCTAAAAACACAGACCCGCTCGAGCTTCCCGCGTTATCGAAGAATGAAGCGGCAAACCGAATCCTGGATGTAGTGGTCAGTCTGCGAAAATGATGGAAACGTCTTCCGAACTCGAACAACTCGTAAACGACACGAAGAAACAGCTCGAGCATTTGCGTATCCTTGGTGTTGAAGGTATCCGCTTAAATCCGACTCCTCCTGTCGAACAGCCAAAGGAGACACGGATTGCGCTGTTCGAGGAACTCGCGCCAACATCCCAAAAACTAACTCGGTCAAATGAAACGTTCGAACAGATCCACGCCGAGATCGGCGACTGCACTCGCTGTCCACTCCACCTCGAACGCACGCACGTGGTCCATACCGAAGGCAACCGCAAAGCGCGGCTCATGTTCGTCGGTGAAGCGCCGGGCGCAGACGAAGACGCGCAGGCACGCCCCTTCGTTGGACGCGCCGGACAGTTGCTCACGAAGATCATCGAAGCGATCGGTTTGAAACGCGAAGAAGTTTTGATCGGAAACGTGAATCGCTGCCGCCCGCCCCAGAACCGTGCGCCAATGCCCGACGAAGCCGTCACGTGCAAACCGTTTCTCGAACGCGAAATCGCGATCGTGCAGCCGGACGTGATCGTCGTGCTTGGCAATACCGCGATGAAAAACCTGCTCGATACGCGCGAAGGCATCACACGCGCGCGCGGCCGTTTTCACGATTACAAAGGCATCAAGGTAATGCCGACGTTCCATCCGGCGTACCTTCTGCGCGACCCGTCGAAGAAGCGCGAGACGTGGGAAGACTTAAAGAAGGTTCGAGACTATCTCGACAACTCAGCAAGACAGTAGAATTTCATCTGTGTCCAAAAGCACTGGAACCGAGGCCTCGTTACAACACGAACCTCACACTGCACAAAGAACCTCACGCTTTGTAGAAGTCGCCGTGCCGCTGCACGTAGCGCAGACGTTTACTTACCGGCTCAAGCCTGAACAACGCGATGATGCAAAACTCGGGGCGCGAATCACGGTTCCGTTTGGACGAAAACTTCTGACCGCCTACATCGTCGCGCTTCATGATGAACTTCCCGCCGAGCTCAGTCTCGCGGAAGTAGAAATCAAGGAAGCTGAAAGCCTCGTCGATCTGGAGCCTGTGTGCACGCCGGAGATCTTGCAGTTGGCGCGCTGGGTTGCTGATTACTATGGCTCACCGCTTGGTGAAGTCCTCAAGGCGACTTTACCGCCGGGAGGTCCATTGGCGAGGGCAAAGTTGCGCAGGTTTGTTCGAACCACGGATTTAGAACCTATAAAAGTCACGGAGGGCCAGCAACGTGTGTTGAGTGCACTTCGCGAAAACGGATCGATGCCGTTGCAGGGGCTTCTCAAAGAAGCGACTGTCAGCGCTGCGACAGTTTCTTCCCTGGAAAAGAAAGGCCTGGTCGAAGTCTTCGACGCAGCGGTGCGGCGCGATCCGTTGGCCCACACTGCCGGGCTGAAGGCGGATGAATACACACTCACTCCAGCGCAAAACGAAGTCCTCGAGATAATCCAGGCGGAGGTCAACGACGAACACTACGCGGCGTTTTTGCTTCACGGCGTGACGGGCAGCGGCAAAACCGAGATCTACATTCGCGCGATGCACGCGGCGCTCGAACGCGGACGCTCCGCGATGATGCTGGTGCCGGAAATCGCGCTCACGCCCGTCTTCTCGCGTCGCTTGCGTAGCCACTTCGGCGACCAGGTCGCGATCTTTCACTCGTCTCTGCAAACGGGCGAACGGTTCGACGAGTGGACGCGCGTGAAAAGCGGCGAAGCTCGCGTCGTCATCGGCACGCGTTCAGCAGTCTTTGCTCCGGCGCGAAATCTCGGCTTGATTGTCGTTGACGAGGAACACGAATCGACTTACCGGCAACAGGAGTCGCCTTATTACAACGCGCGCGACACCGCGATCGTCCGCGCGCAAAAAGAATCCGCCACCGTCGTTCTAGGTTCGGCTACGCCTTCACTCGAATCGTTTCATAACGCACGCTCCGGAAAATACACGCTCTTGACGTTACCGCAGCGCTTTGGCGCGCGGCCGATGGCCACAGCGCGCATCATCGACATGCGCAACGTATTTCTGCGTCACGGCAAGCCGCGCGTCTTCTCTGACGAGTTGCTGCAAGCCATCCAGGAAACGCACGCACGCGGAGAACAGTCGATCATCCTGCTCAATCGTCGCGGTTATTCGAGTTTTATACTGTGCCGGTCATGCGGCGAGACAGTCCAATGTCCCAACTGCGACGTGACGCTGACATATCATCGCAGCGAGCGCGTGATCATTTGTCACTACTGCAATCATCGCGCGTCAGTGCCCAAGGTTTGTCCCTCGTGCAGCAAGAAATACATCTACTACGTCGGCGAAGGAACCGAGCAACTCGAAGAAATCCTTACTCAACTCTTCCCCGCCCTGCGCGTCGCGCGCATCGATCGCGACACGACCACGCGACGTAGCATCTTTGAACAGTCACTCTCCGATTTCAGCGCCGGCGTTATTGACACGCTCGTCGGCACGCAGATGCTGGCGAAAGGTCATGACTTCCCGAACGTGACGCTGGTTGGCGTCGTCTCCGTCGATGCGGGACTCGCCTTGCCTGACTTTCGTTCCGCGGAAAGAACTTTTCAATTGATCACGCAGGTGGCGGGACGCGCGGGCCGTGGCGATCGCCCGGGCCGAGTTTTGATCCAAACGTATCATCCATATCACTACGCGCTGCGGCACGCGTGCGCGCAGGATTACGATGGTTTTTACAACGAAGAGATTCAGTACCGGCAGAACCATTCGTATCCGCCGTTTGTAGCGCTCGCGAGCCTCCTGGTCCATGGACCTGATCTCGGTCGCGTGCGCGCTGACAGTCTCGAACTGCGAAAACAACTCGACGTGGCGAATGAGCAGCGGAAGTGCCGCATACTCGGACCCGCGCCCGCGCCACTCGCGCGGCTTAAAGGCGAACATCGTTTTCAACTCCTGCTGAAATCGCGCAGCCGCCGCGTTTTGCGTGAAGTCGCTGACGCCGCGCTAAAATCCGGTTCTTCATCCGGCCTTAATCTCCGCTCAATTAACCTGGAAATTGATCCTGTTACGATTATGTGAGTACACTCCGCCTTAAATGAAACTCTCTGAACTTGCGCAACTAACCGGCACACGGATTGAAGGCGGTCACACAGATCTGCAAATCAAGGGCGCGGCCGGACTCGACGAGGCCGGTGAAGGCCACGTCACATTTCTCGCCAACCCGCGTTACACACCGCGCGTAAACACGACCCGCGCCTCAGCGATCTTTCTCAGCGAAGACGCAAAGACCGATCGCAACATCGCGATCCTGCGCGCCAAAGATCCTTATCTCGCTTACACCCGCGCGTTGCAAGTCTTTCATCCCGAGCCGGAACTCGAGCCGTTCATTCATCCGTCGGCGGTGATCGCTCCGTCGGCACGCGTCGCGACTCACGTCGCAATCGGCGCGTGTTCGGTGATCGGCCGCAACGTCGAGATCGCGGAAGGCGTTTGCATTCATCCGAACGTGACGATCTACGACAACGTGAGCATCGGCAAGGATTCGATCATTCACTCAGGTGTGGCGGTTCGCGAACGAACGGTCATCGGCGAGCGCGTGGTCATCTTCAACAACGCCGTGATCGGTTGCGACGGGTTTGGTTACGCGAGAGACGAGCAGAAGCGCTGGCTCAAGATTCCGCAAACCGGCAGAGTCGTGCTTGAAGATGACGTAGAGATCGGCGCGGGCACGACGATCGATCGCGCGTCAGTGGGTGAGAGCAGGATCGGGCGCGGCACGAAGCTCGATAATCTCGTGCAGATTGGCCATTCGTGCACTGTTGGGGAAGATTCGTTGTTGTGCGCGCAGGTTGGGCTGGCGGGCAGTTCGCACATTGGTAACCGAGTAATTTTGGCAGGACAGGCTGGCGTCGCGGGACACTTAACGATTGGTGACGATGTGGTGCTGACCGCGAAGAGTGCGACGAGTCACGATATTCCGGCGGGGAAAGTGATCTCCGGTATCCCCGCTTTTGATAACAAAGATTGGTTGAGATCCGTTGCCGCTTTTCGCAGGTTGGGCGAAATCCAACGTACAGTGCGTGAGTTACAAAAGCGTTTTGGTTCTAAGTAATCGCGCCGCCGTCAACGATCACGACCTCACCGTTCATAAAACTATTCCGCTCGCTCACCATGAACGCTGCATATTCAGCGAGTTCTTCTGGCCGGCCGAGACGTCCGGCGGAAGTCCAGAAGTCGTGCATCTGAAGCCATCTTTCAGGTAACGCCTGGGCCAGGTCAGTGTCGAAGATGCCTGCGGCGATCGCGTTCACACGCACCCCAAACGTCGCTGCCTCGCGCGACAAACATTTCGTGAAACCAACCATCGCCGCTTTCGAAGTCGCGTAGTGCACAGCCGTCGGCAACGACCGCAGCGCGCCGATCGAAGTGATGTTGAGAATGGAGCCTTTTCGCTGCCGAATCATCTGCCTGTACATCGGCTTGGTTACCGCAAAAAGACTATCGACGTTCGTGTGAATAACTTCGTCCCAAGCGCGATCGGTAGTGGTGGCGAAGTTATCGCCGCGATTGATGGCTGCGTTGTTGACGAGGATGTCGATGCCGCCCCACTTCTCGACGAGCTCGCGGGTCATCTTCTTCATGCCCACGCGATCGACAACGGACACTTTAGCGTTGAACGCGCGGCGCCCGTGTCCCTCGATTTTCAGCGCCATTTCGGCGGCAAGATCGTCGCGGGTGTTGTAGCTAAATGCCACGTCGGCGCCTTCGCGAGCAAACACTTCGCACATGGCCGCACCGATACCACGCGTTCCACCGGTTATGAACGCGCGCTTTCCCTCGAGCAAAAGACTCACTTAGGTATGTTTCTCCTGAATTTGTACAGGGGGTAGTTTTTTAATATGACGGCAGATTAAACCGTGAAAAGCGCAGGCGCGTCAAACCAGCGTTGCGAATAAGGAGGGATTTCAGGCAGAGGCGACTTCGTTTAGGACGGGTTTTTCGGGTTGCGGAATCAGGGCGGCAATCTCTTCGACGATGTAACGCGTGGCGTTCGGAAGTGCCAGACCGGCCGTGGCCGCACGCATGCGCGAGTAATGAACTTCGTCTTCCATCATCCGCCGCACTTCTTTTACCACGTCGCTCGCGCGGTTCAGCATCACCCCCGCGCCGCGCTGCGCGATCAACCGCGCCGTGCCCGCTTCCTGCGGCATGGGATCCGTGATCACGTCGGCGATGATCGGCACACGGCACGCCAGCGCTTCAAACGTGGTCAAACCGCCAAGTTTCGAGATCATCACGTTTGCCGCACTCATCAACTGCTCGATCTCGTCTGAATAACCAATCACTTTGATCGGGAACGGCGCTTCCTTGGCGATCGACTCAGCCGCAAGGCGCAAGTCTTCGTTTTTGCCCGCAAGGAAAATCGCTTGCACGTCGAGTTCGCCGCGCACGAGTTCGCGGAAGATCTGCGGAATGTTTCCGCCACCGATCCAGCCGGCGTTTACAAAGACCGTAAACTTTTCCGGGTCCAGTCCTAAGGCACGCCGCGCAACCTGCGCCGCGTCTTCACCTGGATACGCAAACTTCGGATGCACCGGCATGCCCGAGATCTTGATCCGATCGGGCGACACGCCGTAGTCGATCAACTGCCGCCGCGCCTCGTCACTCGCTACGAGGTAAAGCGTAACGGCGTCGCACGCCCAACCTTTCCAAAACCCATAACACGGATCAGTCACCACGGAAACGAGCGGAACACGATCCGCGAGATTCAACTCTTTGAGCACGCGGCCGAAGAGATGCTGCGTCAACGGATGCACGCTGACCACAATATGCGGACACCAACGTTCAAACAGGCCTGCGACGTAACCGATGCAGCGTTTATGGAAGAACTCGCGGGTCTCCGGGCGAACGCGATTGAGCACCCAGTAGTAATATTTCATCCAGTGCTGGCGATTGCGCAGGAGCCAGTTGTAAAGACGGACCAGCTTATCGGCAAGATGATGCGACTCCTCGACCGCGCGCACCACGCGGACTGCATACGACTCGCTGTCGAGAAACTTCTGCACGCCCGCAACGATCGCCGCGGCCGCGGATCGATGCCCGCCACCCGTGTCGGACGAGATAATCAAGATCTTGGGTATGCGAGGGTGCGAAGACATTAGATTTCCGTCGTCTTGAGGTCCGCTACTGGCATACCGCCATCCATTTCGCGCCGGGCTTTTTTCATCTCGCGCTCCAGTTTCTTGATCTGAATCAAGTGACCCGGATTAAACGGCAGCGACGGGTAATAACTATTTGACTCGTGCGTGCAGAAACAACCACTCGCCGCTTGTTTGCGACGCTCTTTCATCGCCGGCGACAGCCAGAGTTTCTGGAAGTTCCAGTCGAACTCGCGCAGGTTACCGATCGGGGCGAGGTTTTCGCACGACGAAACCGTGCCTTCATCGTAAATGACGCCGCCGGCGGTACCGGCGTAACACTTCATTTGCGCAGTCTGCGTCTCCTGCGTCTTCGCGATCAGGCCGTGCATGTAGATGTCGATCGCGGCTTTGAAGAAACCGGCTTTGCCGGTGTAATTGTTTTTAATCGCGGCGTGCCGTGAATCGTCGTCAATCATTTCCGCGAGCCGAGCGTAGCGCGAATGATCGATCTCGAGTTCTTTCGGATCGGCTGACGGCGGACGAATGTAGTTGAAGTTTACTTTGTCAGGTTTCAGGTCGTACTTGAGAAAGTCGTACCACTCGAAGATCGTGTCCTGGTTCGAGTTCATAAAGCAGGTACACGTTTGCACGTCGAGGCGCGGATATTCTTTCTTGATCGCCTGGAGTTGTCGCGCGGTGTCGACCGCAATGTCCCACGAGCCGGGTTTTTGGCGAATCTTTTCGTGCTCGGTCTTTAGTCCATCGATGCCGAGTGCGACGGTCACGTTCAAATCAGGGCACTCCTGCAAGATCCGCGTCACATCCGGGAAAATCCTTTTCTGGATCTGACCGTTGGACATGATGTAGATGGATTCGAGCTTGTTGTTCGTGTAGAACGCGCGCGCGATCTCGGGCAGGTCTTTGCGTGTGAACGGTTCGCCGCCTGCGAGGATCAGAACGCCCAGATTGCCGCCCAGTGTTTGGGAGATCCGCTCGATCTCGTGCGTTTTCATCTGCAATTTCTTGCGGGGACGGTCGTCGAGCTCGTCAGTAAAGAAGCAGTGCGTGCAGCGCATGTCGCACACGGACGTCACCAGGATGTTCAGCAACACCGGCGAAAACGGTTGTCCGATGGCGAGCTTTGCGTACCGCTTCAGTAATTCTTTCGTCGTAAAATCCATTTCACCTCAACCTTTTCCCGCGCAAACACGCACAGGAACTTAACTTAGTAAGCTATCAGATGATGCAATGTCAACGAAGGTTCTTTGGAGGTGAAGATTAATTAAGAGCGGTTTTGGATGCCGAGCGCGCGCATGCGGCGGTAAAGATGACTGCGATCGACGCCCATCAGTTCGGCCGCCCGGGAGACGTTTCCATCTGCTTCCTCGAGTTTTCGCTGAATAAACTCGCGATGATAGGCGTCGGTCGCCTCTTTAAAGGACGGAAAGCGAAACGAGGTGGCGGGCGGTTCTTCCTTGCCGTGAGGCGGCAGGTCACCGGCTGAGACCTTCGTGCCGGGATTCATGATCACCACGCGTTCGATCGTGTTTCGCAGCTCGCGCACGTTTCCCGGCCAGGAGTACGACTGCAATTCCCCCAATGCTTGGGCTTGGAACTGTTTTGGCGTTTTGCCGTACGCGCGAGAGAAGTTTTCGTTGAAGTAATCGACCAATAGCGGCACGTCTTCGAGACGTTCGCGAAGCGGTGGGAGTTCAAACGGAATCACATTCAGCCGGTAGAACAGATCAGCGCGGAAGTTGCCGTTTTCGATTTCGACGTCCAGACGCTTGTTAGTCGCGGCGATTAGTCGCACGTCAACCGTGATCGACGTGCCGCTGCCGACGGGTTCAAAGCGTTGCTCTTCAAGCACGCGCAACACCTTCGCCTGGACTTTCGGGCTCATGTCGCCGACCTCGTCGAGAAAGATCGTCGCGCCGTCCGCGATTTCGAACTTTCCTTTCTTCGCGGCCGTCGCGCCTGTGAACGCGCCTTTGACGTGGCCGAAGAGTTCGCTTTCGATTAGTTCTTCCGGAATCGCCGCGGAGTTGACTTCAACAAACGGCGCGGCCGCGCGACGCGACT
Source organism: Acidobacteriota bacterium (assembly GCA_020199835.1). Lineage (GTDB taxonomy): Bacteria > Acidobacteriota > Blastocatellia > Pyrinomonadales > Pyrinomonadaceae > PSRF01. Next base: position 124,520 of record JAIVJV010000013.1, read on the forward strand.
CGGCGTGAATCGCGCGCGCGACGAGTTCCTTGCCTGTTCCCGATTCGCCGTAGATCAAAACGCGTCCGTCGGTTGGCGCCACTACCGAGATCTGTTTGCGCAACGCGCGCATCGCGACGGACTGTCCGACCATCGTGTACTCGCGCGCGAGCGCCGCGGCCATGTTTGCGTTTATGAGCTCGAGCCGCTGCTGGCGCAAGGCGTTGCGCACGGTCAAAACGGTCTTCTCAATCGAGAGTGGTTTTTCGATGAAGTCAAACGCGCCGAGCTTCGTCGCGCGCACGGCAGTTTCGATGTTGCCGTGGCCGGAGATGATCACGACCGCGGCTTCGGAACCTGCGGCGCGCAGTTGTTGCAGGGTTTCGAGCCCGTCGATTCCGGGGAGCCATACGTCGAGCAGGATGCAGCCGTAGGCGCGTTTGCCGAGTGCTTTCAAACACTCTTCACCGCTGGCGACCGCGTCGGCAACGAAGCCTTCGTCCTCCATCACCGCACGCAGCGTGTCGCGAATGCCGCGTTCGTCGTCAACGATGAGTATCGAGTCCATCGGTTAATTTCAGGCGGCGGTGGGGAGCTCGATTAGAAACTTCGCGCCGCGCGGGTGATTCTTTTCGGCGCGGATGCGACCGCCGTGCTCGAGTATGATTTGCTGCACGATCGCCAACCCCAAACCCGTGCCGCTGTCGCGCCGCGAAAAGTATGGCTGAAACAGCCGGCGAAAGTCTTCCACTTCGATTCCTTGTCCCGTGTCTGCTACTTCCGCCCGCACCAGACTGCGGTCAACATCATGACTGGTCGTGATCGTGATGCGTCGTTCTTCAACCGAGAACAACGCCTCGACCGCGTTATCGATCAGGTTCACGAAGACGCGTTTGATCTGTTCGACGTCAAGCATCACCGCCGGGAGATCGGCGTCGATGTTCAATTCGATAGTCACGCCTTCCAGTCGCTCCCGGTAAAGCACAACGGCCTGACTGATGACGTCATTCAGATTAGCCAGTTCCAGCCGTGTGGCGGGCAAACGCGCAAAACGCGAAAACTCGTCAACCATCGCCTTCAAACCAGCCACTTCGCGCGTGATCGTGTCCGTACACTCGCTGATCACCGCAGCCACGCGCTTCTCATCGGCACGATCGCCATTGCCGCCGTTGCCGTTCGCGGCCACACGCGCGTAACTCTTCGCGATCCTTTCAGCAGACAGTTGAATCGGCGTCAACGGATTTTTGATCTCGTGGGCCATGCGACGCGCGACTTCACTCCATGCAGCCGCACGTTGCGCGGCAAGCAACTCCGAAAGATCTTCGATCACGACCACGACGCCGCGTCGCGGACTGACCGAGTTACGCAAAGCGGTCGCGGTTATCGCAACTGGCAATGCGCCGCTGCCGTTCGGGCCGCCTTCGAGCTGCGTCTGTTCGGTCGCATGGCCCGCCCGACGCGCGCGGCGCAAGAGTCGATCGAACACGAGCCAGTCTTCACTCGCGATCAACGTGCTCAGCTTCGGATTGTCCTCAGGTTTATCGGCGAGTCCGAGCATGCGCGACGCTGCCGCGTTCAACGTGGTGACGCAATCGTTTTCATCAAGCGACACGACGCCGGTCGTCAGCGATTGCAGGATCGTCTCGATGTAATTGCGACGTTCCCGCAGCGCGAGATTTTTGTCGCGTAACTCCGCGGCGCCAGCTTCGATACGGCTCCGATTCTCTTCGAGTTGCGTGGTCATCTGGTTGAAGGATTCCGCGAGCAGCGCGAGTTCGTCATCGGCCACCGTGGTCACCCGATGCGCAAGATTCCCGCGCGCGATCTCGTTTGACGCTTCGGCCAACGCTTTGATCGGCGTAGCAATACCACGTGCGAGATAGATCGCGATCCAACTCGACGCGAACAACAGAATCAACGTCATCAACCCGAGTGTCGATAAGCCCAGCAGCCGCACGCGGCGCTGTTTTCTAACGAGTTCCTGGTAGTCTCGTTCGGAGCCGGTAACGATGTCGCCGAGGTTGGTGCCAACGCGTTTTTGCGGCGCGATAATCAGTCGTTCCGAGTCGTTCAACGGCACCGCTATCGCGTCAAACTCCTTACCATCCGCGAGAGCCTCGCCGCCCGACCCACTGCGCGCTTCCGCGAACAGTTGATCGAGTTTCGCGGCGTCGTCTGCGGAAAGATTCCCGCGGCTTCTAAGCCGGACACTTCCATCATTGGCAACGATTTCAACACCCGCCAATCGCCCTGAGGCAACGATCTCATCGGCGGTCGCCTGTCGCTGATCGAGTGATCGGCTGTTGAGCAGCATCACGAGCAATGACGCGTTATCACGCAGTGCCTGCTGTTGATCGGCAAGTGTCTCGCGTCGTAGTTCATGCGACTGCTGCAGGATCTCGTCCGGCAGAATGTAGAACCACTTTTCCAGCGAACGGTTAAGAAAGAGATACGAGAACACGGCCATCGCGGTGATGGGCAAAAAACTGATCGAGATGAAGTAGACCAGCAGGCGTGTTTTGACTTTCGAACCGAGCTGCCGTTCTTTTCGCTCGCGTCGCAGCTTGAGCAAGTTGCGAACAAAGATGAAGAGAAAGACGAAAAAGGCGACGAAATTGAGCGTTGAAAGCGCGTAAAGCACGAGCGCGTCGGCGGCGGTATCGGGCTTCACGACCGTCCAGAGCCAGAGCTGTTGCGAGACGATGATCGCGAGTAACAGCAGGACCGTGATACCTAAAACCCATAGCAAAGCGCGGCGGCGACGGCGAATCCGTTCCCGGCGCTCGGGTGTCAGGTTTTCCGGGTTATCGTTCATGCGGGCAGTGGTCGAAGTTTAACATAGCGTCCACGTTTGGCTTAGAATGCGGCATGCACCGGATCTTCCTCAACGAGTTTGGGCGGCTACGAAGCGGCTGGCGCGTGCTGCTTTTCACTTTCGCTTTCTTTGCCGCGCTCTTTCTGTTGGCGACCGTGTTGCGAGTCGCGTATCTCGTGCTGATCAACGTTGGACCATCAATGCCCGGTCAAGCATTCGTGGCCGATGCAATCTTTCGTCTCACAATGTTGCTCGCGGCGCTGGGCGCGGGTTACCTGTGCGCGCGTTTGTTCGAAGGTTTGCCGTGGCGCTCACTCGGACTCACGTTTCATCGGAACTGGCTTCGAGATCTACTCGTTGGATGTGCGATCGGTTTCGCAGCGCTGGCGCTTGCAGTTGTGATTGCGACCGCGGCTGGAGGTTTGACGTTTACGTTTGGGGGCTCGGGGTTGGTCGCAGCCGTAATCAGATCGCTCGTGGGTTCGGCTGTTCTGTTGTTCCTCGCGGCGTTGGCTGAAGAGGCGCTGTTTCGTGGTTACGTGTTGCAGACGTTTACGCGCGCGCAGCTCACGTTGCTGGGCGTGTTGTTGACGTCGGTGCCGTTTGCCTTAGTGCACCTTTCGAACCCGAACGTCGTGCCGGGTGTCACTTTCGCAAATACGGCGCTGGCGGGTATCTGGCTCGCCGCGGCTTACTTGCGCACGCGCAGTTTATGGTTTCCGCTGGGTGTTCACTGGGCGTGGAACTGGGCGCTGGGCGCGTTCTTTGGGCTGCCGATCAGCGGCATCAATCTCGTGTCGAACCCGGTGCTCAAAGGAAACGATCTCGGTCCAGCGTGGCTTACAGGTGGCAGTTACGGTATCGAAGGCGGTCTTGCGTGCACGGTTGCGCTCGTTGCGTTTACGTTTTTGGTCTGGCGACTGCCGTGGGTCACCGCGGATCCGGAACTGAAGAAGCTCACTTCCGAAGAAAACCCTGCACTGCCGTCACCCGTAGTAAGCATTCGAACCGCTGACGACGTGGCATAAATAACAGATTCTAAATACGCGTCGTTAACAGTCCTTTCCTCTCTCCCGTCTTAATCCGTGTCATGGCCACCGCCAACATGCTTCTGATGAATCCACTGGCCCCAGCCGCGGCCGAACTGGCCCCCGAAGCGCCGCCCGTCGAAGTCGGCCTCGTGAAAGCCGCGCTCGAAGGCGACCGTGACGGATTTGGACGACTCTACGATCTCTACGCACCGCTCGTGCACGGCATTCTCCTCGCGCGCGTGCCGCGGGCCGAAGTCGACGATCTAGTGCAGGACATCTTCCTGCACGCGTTCAAGAAGCTGCACACACTGCGCGACAGCGCTGCGTTCGGACCCTGGATCGCCATGATCGCACGCAATCGCGCGGTCGATTTCCACCGCCGCACGCGAGCGACAGTCGAGATCACCGACGACCTGCGCGGCAGCGACAAACAGCAGTCAAAAGCGGCGGAAATCCTGGAACTGATTCGCAGTCTGCCTGACGCTTATCGCGAAACTCTCGTGCTGCGTCTAGTCGAAGGCATGACTGGACCGGAAATCGCCGAACGAACCGGCCTAACCGCAGCATCAGTGCGCGTCAATCTTCATCGCGGCATGAAACTACTGCGACAGAAGCTCGGAACTACGGAGGGCTTATGAACGACGATTATTTGTGGGACAAAAGCGGCAAGCCCGACCCGCAGATTCAACAACTCGAAGAGATTCTCGGCACGCTGCGCTATCAGTCGAAGCCGTTGAACCTTCCGCGCCGGCGAAACTACTTTCCCTTGCTGGCGATTGCGGCGACCGTCGTGATGGCGTTGTTGACCGGCGGCTTGTGGCTACAACTTCGAAGTAACGAAGCTTCGATTCCCGCAGTCGCGATCGCCCAACCCACAAATCCGCCAATCAATCCGCCTTTATCCGTGTCCACCAACTCTCCCAAAAAGCGAAAGCGCGTGGTTGTGAACCGTGAACACAAAGAAGCACTCGCAGCAAAACAACAGTTAATCCTCGCTCTACGCGTCGCAAGCGAAAAATTAAATACCGCGTATCGCAGAACTCAAACGCCAACTCAGATCAAGAATCAACACAAAGCAGGATGAACGGAGCAGTCATGAAATTACTCTTTCAAACCAAACTCGGCGCGTTGCTGGCAGCCGCATTGCTCGTGACCCTTTGCGCGGTCGCCGCAAACGCCCAGGAACCCTCAAGACTTCAACTCGGCAGCCTCGATCACCTCGCCGCAAAGGCCAGCAAATCGGTCGACGTCAATATCGACGAACGATTGATTCGCCTCGCAACGAAGGTCTTCTCAGATAAAGACGCCGACGAACGCGAGATCAAAAAAATAGTCGCCGGAGTCAAAGGGATCTACGTCAAGGTTTATGAGTTTGAAAACGAAGGGCAATACAGCTCCACCGACCTCAACACGATCCGCACGCAACTGGGCGCGCCCGGCTGGACGCGACTCGTGAACGTCACGAGCAAGAAAGAGGGCAACCTCGAGGTTTATCTGTTGATGAACGGCGATATGGTTAACGGTCTCGCCGTGCTCGCCAGCGACGTAAAGGAGCTGACCGTTGTGAATATCGTTGGACCAGTTGACCTCGACAAACTCGCCAAACTCGAAGGACAACTCGGCATTCCCGAGCTCGGCATTGAACCTGCCAAAAAGACGAAGAACGACGACGAAAAGTGAGGTCATCGATGTCAACGATTCGCACCCTGATCGTCGCTCTCGTTCTGCTGTGCCTGACGTGCGTGAACGTGGTCCACGCGATGTTCCCGGTTGGAGGCGACGACTTCAATTCGGTCGTGAAAATGATCGAGCAGTTCTACGGCGTGAAGCACACGGGGATTCCGTTTCTTGCGAAGGCCGGGATGAAAGTCGCTCGCACTGCGGCGCGCATCAAAGGCGGCACTGCGCGACATATCGCGGAAGCCGGCAGCGTCAAACTCGCAGTCTTCGAGAACCAGGAGTTCAACGGCGAGTTCATCAAGTTTCGTAACGCCTTAAACGCCGCTCTCAATCAAACGTGGCAGCCTCTGATTCAAACTCTCTCGGCCACGGATGAAGAACAAACCTACATCTTTTTGCGCGAAGCCGGTGAGAAGTTCAACGTGCTCGTGATCACCATCGAGCCGCGGGACGCCACCGTGGTCCAGGTCAACTTGTCGCCGAAGAACCTCGCTCTTTTGTTGAAAGATCCCGAAGGCACCGGCAAAGCCATCACTGAAGAAGCAACACTCATCGATCAGGAGTAGCCCCATGTACAGATACCGCTTGAACCTTCTGTTGCTGGTCATCATCGCGACTCTCGCGTCAGTCTCGATCCACGCGCAGGAAGTTGAGGACACCGTTCGCATCAAGACGCGTGTCGTGTTTCTCGATGCGCTCGTCAAAGACAAAAAGACGAACTTGCCGATCTCGAATCTGACGCAGGAAAACTTTGAAGTTCTCGACAACGGCAAGCCACGACCGATCTCCTACTTCACGCGCGAAGGCCAGGCGCGTAAACCGCTTGCGCTAATCCTCGTGCTCGACCTGCGTGAAGACGGCGCCGGCCGGTTTTTCAAAGAGCCGGAAATCCTGAAAGCGATGGAAAACGAACTGGCGAAACTCCCGGCCGGCGACGAAGTGGCGATCATGGCGATGAACATCGGCGAGGACGAACAGAGCGTGTGGCTCAGCGAGTTTACGAACGACCGCGCGAAGATCGCCGCTGCACTCGCGCGGGTCCAGCAGATTTGTGAAAAGCCACATGAGCCAGTGCCGGAACTAATTGCGCAGAAGCCCGCTGCCCAGAATCCCGACCCGCTCGTGAATCCGAGAGAAGTCGTGTCAACCGAAACGATCAAAGGCCGTAACGGCGCGACGATCACACGCAAAACCCTGCGTGATGGAACTGTCAACGTGCAACGCACGAATAAGAAAGGCGACATCACGGTTGACATGGGTGACTACTACGACTTGTCTGCGGCCGTGCGCGACGCAACACGCAAGGCGCAGATGCTTCGACCTAACTCGCAAACGTCTCTCGTGTGGGTGTCTGACGGCATCGTGCCGATCTTTTTTGAGGACCGCGATGCCACCGAAGAGATAATCATTCGCGACAACGCGATCTTCAACTCGCTCACTGTTGAACTGCGCACGTTGCTCAAGTTTCTCTTACCGGTCGGCAAGCCGATTGCGGGTTGGGTCGGTCTGAGTCTGTACGGCAGCGCGAAACATCTCGCGCAAAGATCGGGTGGCGAAGCGGTGAAAGTCGGACGCGTGAAAGACTACGGCGCCGGATTGTCGCGCATCATCGGAAACCTGACGGCGCGTTACAGCCTCGGCTTCACCCTCGCGGAAGACGAATCCGACGACGGCCGCATGCACCAACTGGAAGTGCGCGTCCAGGCGAAAGACGACAAAGGCAAAAAGCGTAAACTGCAAGTGAGTTCACGGCAGGGTTACTACATGGCATACCCGCCGATTACGCAGAAGCAATGACGGAGTCGCCGCGTTTGGCGTGAAGGAGTTTGGCGGCGGAGGCCCCGCTGACGGAGAGTTCGAGAAAGCCGGCGCTGCCCCAGATGGCGAAGATCTGGTTTTCAGATCCGTCTTCATCCGCGTAAAACTGGCGGAACGCTTTTATCACCGTACCGTTAATCAACAACGTCTTTCCTTCTGTCTCTGGCAGGTCGGCGCGGGTGAGGTTCGTGATGCAGTTGCCGAAACGATCGATGTGAATTATTCGTCCCTCTACCTTGCCTTCCGGTCGCTTCGCCGGTAACAGCAGCGGCAATCGCACTTCGTTTTCTATTTGTGGACCAAGCTGGTCCGGCTTCACGCCTTTGGAGAGCGCCGCCGCGACAGGCGCAAAAATGTCGCGCCCGTGAAAAGTCGAACTCGGCTCCTCACGAAAATACTCACGCGCTGTTACGTGGAAAGTTTGAGGCGATGGTTCACGATCGAGAACGTAGCTGAAGAGACCGTTATCTGGTCCAACGAAATAGTGCGAACCGGCGCTCACGACAATCGGCCGCCGCGTCGAGCCGACACCCGGATCGACGATGGTCATGTGAATCGTGCCCGCAGGAAAGTCGCGGTAACAGGTTAACAACGTAAAAGCGCCGGCTTCGATGTCCTGTGGTGGGATTTCGTGCGTGATATCGACGATCGAAACGTGCGGATTAATCGTGAGAATTACACCCTTGACTGCTCCCACGAAATAATCCGCCGTCCCGAAATCAGTGAGCAAAGTGACGACAGACTTCACAGAACGCTCGTGTCAGTTGAAGTGCGAATCTTCAATTGCTGTCCGCGTTCGAGTCGAATGTCTTTGCCACGTTGCGTCATGACACCCGCGGTGCCGGCGCCGCCGCCGATGATCGCGCCGATCGCCGCGCCCTTGCCGCCACCAGCAATCGCACCAATGATCGCGCCCACACCGGACGCTGCGCCAACTTTCGCTACGTCGTCTTTCCTTGAGTCACGTCCTCGAACGCCGCCTTCCGAATCGATTTCCGGGTTGTTATCGCCACCCATCGGCGAGATCTCTATGAGTTCGGCGTGGAGTTCGGCGGTGCGATTGTCACTTGAGCGAATCTGGTCGAAAGCAAGTTGGAGTTGGGCCGTGCCCTTCACTTTGCCTGGCCGCCTGACCTGCGCGATGTGTCCGTCAACGATGTAACCGGCGTACTCCTGGGGCTCGGCGACGCGCGCCTGAATGCGATCGCCACGCTGGCTTGCATCGGTAGAAACCGGCGTGATCAGTTCGAGCGCGAGAATCGTGTTCCGTGGAATCGCGAGCGAACCGCTACCGGTGGTTACTGGAGTCGTTTGTGTGTTGTCGTTTTCGGCTGGTTCAGCCGGAGTGTTGTTTGCGGGAGTCTGAACGTTTACGTCAACAGATTGACGCGCAGCGCCACGGCGTCGCAATCCCGTCGGAAGCGTGGAGTTAAACTGTTGTCGTTCGTAACCTGCGTTGTAGCCGGTCTCGAAGCCCTGCTGATAACCGTCGCGGTAATCTTCGATTGGTCCCCACGCCTCGTTGAAAGAACGATCGGCCCGCTGGTAGTCCTCTTTACTTTGATAGTCACGCGCGGCTTTGTCAGCAACGTCCTTGAAGCCCGCGGTATAGCCGTCTGAATAGCCGGTGCGATAACCGCGTTCGAGCGCGGTCGATTGCCCCTGCGCAGATACAGAAGCAATGGCGAGCAATCCGCTGAGGCAGACGCTGAGTAAAACCACCACGGGAAGCTTTAAAGATTTCATGGTTATGTCCTTCCGAAGAATGTACGTCTTAACAAAGGCGTATCGTCTTTGGGAGAGCCAACCTCGCGCAACCTGCGCATGCTATCACCGACCGCCTCAGCCACCAAATTATATGTGCTTGACGCTCTGGAGTGTGCGACCCTAGACTCAAACTTTAGTCTCGGAACTTAGTCTCCTAACGTAGACACGAAGCGCCCTTCAGAACTGCGCGTTCAGATGCTCCATGGGGCAGCAGAGTTGGGCGGCAACGGATCGAAGTTTCATGCCAGACCGCAGGATTTATCTGGATCACAGCGCTACCACGCCCGTGGACCCGCGCGTCGCTAACGCGATGGCGCGGTCCGTCGCGGAGAACTTTGGCAATCCCTCGAGCGTGCATGGTTTTGGACAACAGGCGCGTGCCGCCGTTGATCGTGCGCGGCGCGAAGTCGCCGCCCTCGTTAATGCAAGACCCAACGAGATCATCTTCACGTCGGGCGGGACGGAAGCCAATAACCTCGCGATTCGCGGCGTTTGCCACGGTTCGACTGTGGCGGCACGGCACATCGTCACATCGTCGATCGAGCATCCGTCGGTGCGTGGTGTTTGTGCTGCGTTGGAAAGCGACGGTTGGGAAGTTACGCGGCTGCCCGTTTACGAGCACGGGATCGTCAGAATTGAAGACGTGCGCCATGCGGTGCGGCCGGACACGGTCCTCGTGACCATCATGCTGGCGAACAACGAGATCGGAACGGTCCAACCGATCTCGGAGATCGGCGCGTTCGTTCGTGAGCGGCGCGCGGCGGGTCAGAAACTGTTTCTGCACACTGATGCGGTCCAGGCGGCGGGCCGCATGGTGCTCAATGTTGAAGACGTCGGCTGCGACCTGCTGACACTCTCAGCGCACAAGTTGTACGCGCCAAAAGGCGTGGGCGCGCTTTACGCGAGGCGCGGCGTGCGTCTGATGGGCCAAAACGTTGGCGGACACCAGGAACGTGAGCGGCGCGCCGGCACCGAGAACGTTCCCGGGATTGTCGCTTTTGGCGAAGCGGCAAAGATCGCGCGGGAGGAGTTGTTTGAACGAACCGCGCACGACGCTGCGTTGCGCGATAAATTTGAGCGGAAAGTTGGTGAGTTGATTCCCGACGTCGTGATGAACGGCGATCGCGAACGGCGGCTGCCGCACCTCTCGAACACCTCATTTCGTTACATCGAAGGCGAAGGGCTTTTGATCAATCTCGACCTGCAGGGTATAGCGGTATCGACAGGTTCCGCGTGTTCTTCAGGAACGCTCGAACCTTCGCCGGTGATTCGTGCGTTGGGTGTTGATGATGAGATCGCCCGCGGCTCGCTTCGGTTTAGTTTTGGCAAGGATAATACGGACCTGGATGTGGATTACACGGTTGAAGTATTGGTCCAGGCGGTCGAGCGCTTGCGTGCACTCTCGCCATTAAGCCGTCCGCTCGTTGTTTCTTAACCGTGTCTTACTCCGCCACGTTTAAAGATCATCTCGCGCATCCTCGTAACGCTGGCGAACTGCCGGAAGCCACGGCAGTCGCGGAACAGACCAACCCTGTTTGCGGCGATCGTCTGCGCTTGTCGCTCGTCGTTCACAACGGCCGGATCGAGGTCGCGCGCTATCTCGCGTACGGCTGTCCACCGACGCTCGTCTGCGGTTCGGTGCTGACGGAGTTGATAACAGGAAAGACAACAACGGAAGCGAAGCAACTCACGCGCGCCGATCTACTCAACGCCATCGGCGGACTTCCCTCGCGTAAACATCACGCAGCCGCGCTCGCCATCGAAGCGCTTAACGCCGCACTGAGATAGCACCTGGGACCGCATCGCTGGGACCGCCGGCGTCTCGCCTGCACGGCTACGTATCGGGCGCATTTCTAAGTCAGCAGGCGAGACGCCTGCGGTCCCAGCGATGTGCTGTCCCAAGACATGAGAGAAGGAGTGCTATCGCGGCGGTGTGCCGACCACCCGCGGGCGGCCAGGACCGGGGCCGGCGGGTTCAATGGTCCTGCCGCGGTGGTACTCAGGGCCGCAATACTTCCGCGGTTCCGTTCCGAGCGTAAACGTCTTCGTGCGAATGATGGGACACGTTTCCACCGCAATCAGACCAGTCGAGGGATCGATGTCCAACGTGATTGTTCCTTCGAGACGACTGTCAGGAATGACCGGAGGCCGGCGTGGTGAAGGCAATGCTGTAGGAGGCGGCAGCGGCTCCATCGGTAACGGCTCAAATCCAGGCGTCGGCGACGGCAGTTCTTCAGGTATTTCTTCTTCGGTCGGGGCTTCAGTTGCGGTGTTTGGACCAGTGCCGTTGATGAAAAACTCAACCCGCTTCTCAGCGTCGCCAAGCTGAGTCAGCGCACCTGTCTCCGGATTCACTTCGACCTGCTCGATGCCCGCGGGCATTTCCCAGTCGCCGCTCCATTCGGGATGCTCAGCGAGTGCGACCTGCATGAAGTCGGACCAGATCGGCAAGGCGGAGTTCGCGCCCGTCAAACCGAGTTGCGAGCCATCGTCGAAACCTACCCAAACCGCGCAAACGAGATTCGGCGTATAACCTGCAAACCAGCCATCGCGTGACGTACCTGTCTTGCCCGCGAGCGGCGCTTTCAAACCACGAGCCCGCACCTTCGCCGCCGTGCCGCGATTCACCACGTCCTTCATGAACGAAGTCATGACGTACGCGACTTCCGGACGCAGTACTTCGTTTCGTTGCGTCGTCGGCGCGGCGATTGTCACGCCAGTACCGGTGGTGATGCGATTGATCGCGATCGGCGTAGTTCGGGTTCCGAGGTTGGCAAAAGCTGTGTAGGCCGAAGCGATCTGCAACGGCGTGGCTTCACTCGTCCCCAGCGCCATCGCGGGATACGCGCGGGCGGGTTTCGGCAAGCCGGCTTTTGCAGCCAGACTCATGACGCGTCCAATCGTCACTTCCATCGCCACTTCAACGGTCACGACGTTCAGACTATGGACCAACGCATCACGCAACGTTACCGGTTCGTTCCTGTACGTCTCGCCAAAGTTGCCCGGTGAATACTCCTGGTTGTCATACGTGAACGTCTTTGGTTCGTCCATGTACGTCGTTGCGGGAGTGATCACGCGCGGGATTGGATCGTAAGCAGTGTTCAGGGCCGTCGCGTACACAAACGGCTTGAAAACGGAGCCTGGCTGGCGCATCGCGTCAGACGCCCGATTCAACTGGCTTCTCGCATAATCACGACCCCCGACCATTGCAACGATCTCGCCCGTCTTCGCATTCATCGCCACGAGGGCCGCCTGCAACGTGCCGGGTTCAAAACGCTTCGACTGGATCTTGTCCAAGGCAGTGAGCTGTTTGGTCAACGCGGCGTACGCGGCGCGTTGGAGATCCATATCGATCGTCGTGTAGATGCGCAGGTGCTCAGTCGAACCCGGACTGACGATATTCTCGAGCTGGTTCTGCACGAAGTCCGAAAAGTACGGCGCGTCGGAAACGTCGATCCGGCCGCGCACGGGAACAACCTGAAGCGGCATCGCTTTCGCGGCGTTCGCCTCGTCGGCCGTGATTGCGCCGGCTTCGGCCATCGAGTCGAGTACCTGATTACGTCGCGCGGTCGCGGTTTCGACTTTTGTGTAGGGGTTGTAACGATTCGGACTGCGGATGAGTCCCGCCAGAAACGCCGATTCCGACAGCGTCAGGCTGGTCACGTCCTTGTTGAAATACGCGCTCGCCGCTTCGCCAAAACCGTTGATCGAGAAACCGGCCTGTTGGCCCATGTAGACCTGGTTGCAATAGAGCTGAAAAATGTCTTCTTTCTTGAGCCGCGTCTCGAGGATGATCGACATGTAGGCTTCAGCCGTCTTCCGACGCCACGTCTGTTCCGGCGAGAGCAGCAGGTTCTTGACGAGCTGTTGCGTGATACTCGAACCACCCTGGCGCGCAATCGGCGAATTAGGATCGGCATCAACACGTCGGATAAACGCGCGAATGATGCCGCGGATGTTTACGCCGTAGTGCTCGAAGAAGGATCGATCCTCGGTGACGGTGATTGCTTTAATCAGGTGCGGCGGCAGATCGCCGAAGCCGATCACTTTTCGTTTCGCCCGTTCGGTACCCGTGACGGAACTCAACAGTTCCGGCTCGAGCCAGGCACGTTCGACCGATGAACGATTATCGAGATCGTAAAGCGAGTTGATCGCTTTTCCGTTCCCGTTGAACTGCACGCGCAGGTGCGCAAATTGTTTTTGTCCGTCGACACTCGACGCGCTGCTTGGTTCGATCTCGACCGTCGAGCCGTTCACGACGTAGCGCCCGCGCCACGTATCACCTTGTTGGTTCTTCTCGACATAACCCGCGCGTTTCAAGAAAGCGATCAGATCCGCCTGCGAGATCGTCTCGCTCACACGAAGTTGTTTTGGCGCGGCGTAAATACCGGCTGAACGCGTAAACACTTCGCCCGCGAGCAAGTTGTCGATGCGACCCGAAAAGACTGTCCAGTAGTAGATCAGCACGCCCAGCACGGCAGCGCCGATGAACACGAGCGGGATGATTACGGACGCACTCAACAGCCGCCGCAGCACACGGCGTACGAAACTGGGTTCTCGTTCAACGTAGGAAACAACCCGCGGATTGCGGCGCGGCGGCAGCGAGTTGGGTGGCGGATAACGTACTGGCATAAACGTTCAGCGGGGAGAACCCTTGGCAACTTTCCTTTTCAAGGGCTTCCACATATTACGCTACATTACGCGAGCAGTTCCTTTGGTCTTTAGTTTGACAGTGGTAACCGCTTTGGTTAACGTGGCTTCCCGCCGCAGTCAGGGTATTTACCACTGTGATGCCGTTCTTCTCGTATGAGTCTACCACTCCGTACTGTTTATGGACTTCGGGCAGCTACACCGTTCGTTCAAGATGAACAAAACGCGATCATTTTATCATCTGAAGGTTAGAACTGACCGATGAAGATTCTTGTAACGGGCGGCAGTGGTTATCTGGGAACGTATGTACGCCAGTTTTTCTCCGCCGACGATTTTTCCCGCCGGTCAAACCTCGACATTCTTAACTACTACGACACCCAAATGGTGCGTGACTACGACGTCGTAATACATCTCGCGGCGTACTTCGATAAGTCTCCCGAAGGCGCGGAACAGTGCTTCCAAACCAACGCCGAGGGAACGCGCAACATTGTGCAGCACATGCGACCGGGTTCGGTTTTTATCTACGCGTCGACGAAGGACGTTTACGGCACGCATGCCAGTGAGACTGAAGAAGTGAAGGAAGACACGAGCACGGAGTACTGCGGGCAGACGGCGTTTGAATGGTCCAAGTTGATCGGCGAGCAGTACGTGCAGTACTACGCGCGGCAGAACGAATTTCGCGCGTGTATCTTCCGCATGGCGACGGTGTTTGCGCGGCCGTCGGAGGGGAACGATTTCGGGTTTGTCACGCATTACGTGGAATCGATCAAGAATCGGCAACCGATTCGACTGCCCGTGGGCGTGGATCCGATTCGCGATATTCTCTATGTGGACGATTTTTCACGCGCGTGTCGAACGTTTATAAACCGCGGGGTTCCGTTCGGAATCTACAATCTCGGCGGCGGGCGGTTGAATGCGGTGAGCTTGCGCGGGATTATTGATAAGGTCAGCAAGATGATCGAGATCGAACCGGTGATCGAAGAGGATCCGCGGATACCCGCGCCGTCGTTGCGTTACGTTTCCGATCTCACGAAGATTAATAACGAGTTGGATTGGCGGCCGCAGATCGGTGTTGACGACGGGCTGCGAGTGATTCTGTAGTTGCTATGGCTGTGGGTTCTGCAAAGGAGATCAAAAGCGTCGTCGTACGCGGGACGAACTGGGTCGGCGACTCGGTAATGACCGTCCCGGCGTTGCGAGCTTTGCGCCGAGTGTTGCCGCAGGCAAGGATCACGCTGGTTGTGCGGCCGAGTGCGAAAGGGATCTTCGCGGATGCCGACTTCGTCGACGAAGTTTTGTTGTACGACCGGCGGAACGTCTGGGCGGTGGTACCGCAGATCAAAGAGTGGCGGAATCGCGAGTTTGATTTAGCGGTCCTGTTCCAGAACGCATTTGAAGCAGCGCTGATTCCGTTCCTCGCGGGTGTGCCGTTGAGGCTCGGCTACGCAACCGAATCGCGGCAGGCGTTATTGACGCATCCGCTTGCCTTGCCGGATTGGCGCTCATCGCGGCACGAAGTTTTTTATTACCTGTACCTGATCACGGCGCTCGAACAACTGTTATCCGGCGCGAGCACGATTTGTGAAAGCGTTCCGGACGCAAGTCTCCAAATTTCCGCAGAGCGGCGTGCGGAAGCGGAAAACTTGTTACGCGCCTACGGCGTCCGTGAGGGTGAACCCGTCGTCGCGCTGTGTCCAGGTTCTATTAACAGCCGCGCGAAACGCTGGCCGGCCGAAGCGTATGCTGCGTTGGCCGATCGACTGGTCGATTCGCGACGCCAGGTGTTGCTGATCGGATCCAGGGACGAACTCGATGTGACGCAGGAAGTGACAAGCCGGATGAAACAGAGTCCAATCGTGTTGACCGGCAAGACTTCGCTGGACCAGATCACGGCGGTGCTTTCGCTGGTCGATCTTGTCGTGACTAACGACACCGGACCAGCACACATCGCCGCTGCGCTGGGGCGTCCCACGCTCGTGATCTTTGGTCCAACAAACCCATTAACAACGCGGCCGTTTGCGCCCGAAGCCGAGATCCTGCGTCACCCGCCGGACTGTGCGCCGTGCATGTTGCGCGACTGTCCAATCGATCACAGGTGTATGACTGCGATTACGGTGGATGAAGTCTTCGAGCGTTCTCACGCTCTGCTGAAACGCGCCAGCTTTGCGAAAACCGTGAGGAGCCTGTGCGATTCGGTCGCGTGAACAGCAGATGAAACGACCCGCACTCTTCATGGATCGCGACGGAACCATCTCCGAGGAGGTTGGTTACGTAAATCATCCGTCGCGCTTCCGCTTGTTTCCGTATTCGGGGGACGCGATCAAGTTGCTGAACGACAACGGTTGGCTGGCGATTTTAGTGACGAACCAGGCGGGCGTTGCACGTGGTTATTTTTCGGAGGACGTGATCATCAAGGTTCACGATCAGCTTCGTAAGGATCTGGAAAGTACTTCCGCAAAACTCGACGCGATCTATTACTGCGCGCACCATCCGTCCGTCGGCGAACCGCCATATCGGTTCGACTGCGACTGCCGCAAACCCAGGACCGGCCTAATCGATCGCGCCACCGCGGATTTCGAGATCGACGTCGAACGTAGTTGGATGGTTGGCGATCGTTACGGCGACGTCGAACTCGCGCGAAATGCGGGACTGCATTCCGCATTCGTGCTGAGTGGTTATGGCCGTGGCGAGTGGGAGTATCAACGCGGCTCGTGGAAAATCGAACCGGAAGTCGTCGCTGAGAATCTGTTGGAAGCGGCCAGGATAATTATTGAGCGCGATGCTGCAAAAGCGACTCGTTAACATCGTCAGGCGTTTCTCTGAACGCAAGCTGTTGATCGTCGGCGACAGTATTGCCGACAAGTTTTTGTACGGCTCGATCAGCAGAGTCTCGCGCGAAGCGCCGGTGTTTATCCTGCGGCACGAGTTGACGGAAACGGTGCCAGGCGGCGCGGCGAACTGTGCATTAAACCTCGCGGCGCTCGGCGCGAATGTTTCCTTAGTATCCGTTGCGGGCAACGATGAGGCTGGACTGGCGCTGCGAGAGAAACTCGCAACCGCAGGCGTGAATGTTGACGGCCTGTTGCTCTCGGACAAGATTCAGACCACCACGAAAGTGCGAATCCTCGCCGGACACGCGCACGCCAACAAGCAGCAGGTCATTCGCGTGGACTATGAAGACGCTCCTTTAAAAGATCCGGCACTGCGCGAGGCGTTGAATAACTCTCTGCGAACATCGCTTGCACACGCGGACACGGTAATTATTTCCGACTACAACTACGGTGTCGTTGATGCGGAGGCAACCGAGCTGGTTCGAGAAACACATCAAACGAAACGCGTGCCCGTACTGGTCGACTCGCGCTTTCGCCTGTCAGATTTTTCCGGCTTCACGGCCGCGACGCCGAATCAAGACGAAGTAGAACACTTGATTGGCGAGCCCGTTGATTCGACAACGAAACTGGAGAGTTCGGCGACGCGTCTCAAGCAGGAGTTGCAATACAAAGCGCTGCTCGTTACGCGCGGCGGTCGCGGAATGATGCTGCTCGCGGATGATGAGATCCCGTTGCACATTCCGGCGGTTGGCGCCGAACAGGCTGTTGACGGCACGGGCGCGGGCGACACCGTTATCGCTACTTTCGCACTTGCGCTTGCTTCCGATTCGTCGTTTGCGGAAGCGGCGCAGTTGGCGAATTATGCGGGCGGGATCGTTGTGATGAAACGCGGCACCGCTTCGGTGAGCGCTACGGAACTCGAAGCATCGATCAATGATCTTAGGACGTGAAGAGTTAGCTAGCCGGATATGCGCGGATCGAGCAAACGGATCGCGAGTTGTTCTGGCGAACGGTTGTTTCGACGTGCTGCACGTTGGGCACGTGCGTTACCTCGCAGGCGCGCGCGAGTTGGGGGACGTGCTGGTCGTCGGCGTTAATTCGGATGAGCAAGTCGCGCGACTCAAAGGTCCGGGGCGGCCGATACTTCCGGAGATCGAGCGTGCTGAGATCGTTGCGGCGTTGGAATCTGTGACTTATGTCACAGTTTTTTCTGAGCCGACGGTAAAAGAGTTACTGCTCACGCTTAAACCGGATGTACATGCGAAAGGCACGGATTACACGGAAGACTCGGTGCCTGAAAGGGACGTGGTACGATCCTACGGCGGACGCGTGGCGATCGTTGGCGACCCGAAAGATCATTCAACTTCGGCGATACTGGCGCGGCTCGGAGGGGAAACCTGAAGTTGTTTCTTAAACTAATCACACTGGTGAGCGTGTTACTCGTCCTGTCGCTGCCGGCTTTGAGCCAATCAAAGCGGTCACAGTTCAACCCCGACGGTTCGTTCTGGATTATTGGCGCGACTCCAAACGGATTCTCGGAGTTTGGCGGTATAAATCTGAACGCCAGGCGATTGCGACGACTTCCTTCCCAGGGCTTGCAGCTGATGAACGGGAAGACGTTTCACTATAAGAACCTGATTGTTAAGCAGAACAACTTCAGCTTCACGACGGTGACGTCAGGCGGCGTTTACTACACCTTCGCCGGAAAATTTTTGCGAGGCGGCGTCTTTGCAGAGCAGGATCTTTTTGACGAACAACCGGTGCTCGAAGGCGTGCTGGCGAAGTACAAGGGTGGAAAGAAAGTCGCTGAAGCAAAACTGAAGTTCAGTTATTTCGGCGGCACCTGAGGCGTGGGTTAAAGGAAACAGGGATTTAAAACAAATGCGCTTCGCGGCACGGATCGAATGAGAGTTCTCATCGTCAAGTTAGGAAGTATTGGCGACATAGTTCACACTTTGCCGGCCCTCGCGGCACTGCGCGCCGGGCTGCCGCACGCGGAAATTTCCTGGGTTGCAGAATCCTCCTGTTCGGAAATTTTGAAAGACAACCCGGTTTTAGATCGCCTCATCGAAGTCGACACGAAGGCGTTGAGGCGCGGGCTGATGTCTGGGGAGACGCTGCGGGCACCGCGCCAGCAGTTACGTCGGTTACGCGCCTCAGCCTTCGATGTCGCTCTAGATTTCCAAGGCTTAATTAAATCAGCTTCGATAGCGCGCCTCTCGGGCGCGCGACGTGTTTTCGGCTACTCGCGCCCTGCGCTGCGCGAACCGGTCAGCACTGTCTTTCTTTCCAAACGAATCTCGATTCCGCCACACACGCACGTCATTCGCAAAGCACTGCTCTTACTGCAAGGCGCGTTAGGTATTTCCGTGCCTGCGAATCTTTCGTTCCCGATCGGCATTACGCCCGTAGCCGACGCCGAAGCCGAGCGGGCCGCTGAAGGTACTGGCGGAAATTACGCTATCCTCAATCCCGGTGGAGGATGGCCAACGAAGCTGTTGAGCGCGGCCAAATTCGGCGGATTGGCGGATCAGCTCTGGTCCAACTACGGAATCCGTTCCCTCGTAACGTACGGGCCGGGCGAGCTGGAGTTAGCCGAGGCGGTACGACAGTCGTCGAAATCCGACAGCGCCACTCCGGTCAGTCTCTCACTCAAAGGTTTTTACTCGCTAGCCAAACGAGCGCGCGTCTACGTCGGCGGCGACACCGGCCCGACGCACATCGCGGTCGCCGCGGGTGCTCCGATCGTCGGTCTGTTTGGACCAACTGAGTGGTGGCGTAACGGCAGTCCTTATGAACAGGACATCTGCGTGGAACGAACCGACATCGATTGCCGCGTTGATTGTCATCGACGCTCCTGCTCAAATTGGATCTGCATGGACATCGAAGTGGAAAGGGTTTTCGAGGCGGTGCGGCGTAGAATCGGCGATTGATATGCGACGAGGTGGAACGTGGATACAGCGCTGGCGCGTGCCGCTCGGTTTTTTATGCGCTGCAATATTTTTACTGCTGGCGAAACCGACGCGCACCGCGCTGCTCGCCGGCGCCTGCGTTTCACTGCTCGGTCTCGCGATCCGCGCGTGGGCCGCGGGCCATATCCGCAAAAACGCGCGACTCGCTACGTCCGGTCCTTACGCCTTCACGCGCAATCCGCTTTATTTTGGTAGTTTTTTGCTCGGGCTTGGGTTTACCATTGCGTCAGGCCAGGCGGTCCTGGGATTGTTGTTCGTGGCCCTGTTTCTTGGCATCTATTTTCCGGTGATGCGCGTCGAAGCCTCGACGCTGGCGGGACTATTTGGCAGGGAATACGAGGTTTACAAGGAGTCAGTGCCTCTCTTCCTCCCGCGCCTGACGCCTTTTAGGCACACCCAGGCGGAGCGAGTGAGATTTGATGGCTCGCTTTATTTGCGGTATCGAGAGTATCGTGCGGCGTTGGGTTTGGTGATTGCCTGGGGATTGCTGCTTATTAAGACTTATTACCAATAGGACTTTGCGAACACTAAAACCAATCAGCCTGATTCTTTTACTCGCACTAGCGATTGTTGCGTTTATCCCCCTTTCGGCCGACGCGCAAAAAGCCACCTCCGCTTCCACCGCTAAGCGTCCATTCGAGCCATTGGAAGAACTCCACTTCGAAGCCGAATTTTCGAGAGCCTTGCTTCGCCGGCTCGATGTCGCCGATTTAACGTTTCGCGCAAACCGCACGCCAACCTCTGATCAAACGGATGAAAGCGGTTACGCGTTAACCTTCAAAGCCGAAATCACAAGCAAAGGCTTCCTTGCTCGCCTGTTCAATATCGATTTTCGCGAAGTCGTCGAGTCGATCGTGGAGCCGCTGACTTTCACGGTTCAGAAAACAACCATTCGCGACGAACAAGGCAAACGCGTTCGCGAAACTCAATCGACCTTTGACCGATCGAAAGGTCAAATGACCTGGACCTTGCGCGATCCAAACAATCCGCAAAGCGAACCGCGTCAGGCGATCACCGACTTCTCCGGTGCCCAACTGCAAGACGTCCTCTCGGCGATCTACTTCATTCGCACACAAAAACTCGAGGTCGGCAAGTCGTTCGACATCTTCATCGGCGACGGCGGTCGCGTTTACACGATCCCCGTGACGGTGCTGGAGAAGAAGCGAATGAAGACCGTGCTCGGACACGTCGATGCGCTGCGCGTGAATTGTGAGCTGTTTGGACCAGAGCGTTTGATTGATGATGAAAAAGGTGAGTTCTCACTCTGGTTGACCGCCGACGCCCGGCATATCCCGGTCGGTGGCCGCATCAAAACCGATTACGGAACTTTCGATATTAAGCTGAAGCGTCTCGTAACCAGCCCTCCTGCCCGAAAATAGTTTCCGATCAAATCATTTCGAATATGCGCGAGCCGTTAATTATTGGTCATCGTGGCGCGTCTGCCGTTGCGCCGGAGAATACGCTCACCGCGTTTAAGTCCGCGGTGCTTGCGGGTGCCGATGGCATTGAGTTCGACGTGCGTCTTAGCGGCGACGATGTGCCCGTGATCATTCACGACGACACGCTGTATAGGACGCACCGGATGCGACAGAGCGTAGCGGATTTGAGCGCGGCGGAGTTGGGCGACCTGGGAGTGCCGAGCTTGCGTGAGCTGTTTGAGTTAATGAGGGGCAATGAGTTGTTGTTGTGTTTGGAGATGAAAGGTAGTTCGGCGGAGTTGGCGGAGCGATGTTGTGGGTTGGTGCGTGAGTTTTCGTTTGCGGAACGGACGATCGTCGAGTGTTTCGATCTGAACGTACTGAAGCTTGTTGATCTGAAAACGGCCGCGCTGTTTGAGCCGCGAATCTACGCGGATAAATACATTGTGGAACGGGCGCTTGAGGTTGGAGCGTCGGTGCTGGCGTTGCATCACCGTTCGGCACAGGCGCCGCTTGTCGAAAGAGCAAAACTCGCGGGCCTGAGAGTTGTGGTATGGACCGTGGACGATCCCGCGTGGATAGCGCGCGCGCGATCGCTGGGCATCGACGCGTTGATCACTAACGACCCCGCAAAGATGATTGAAGCCGCCGATCGTATCGCGTACAGTTGAATCGATGACGCGTCCCCCGGCCCAGCTCAACCGGTTCTTCGTTTCAAACGAGTTCTCAGTTTCCTATCGGCGGGCCAAACAACTTCAATGGCAGAGCCAGGCGACGTCTGGTTATTCACTGCTCGCAGTCCTGCGAGGCGATCTTGGTTACACGGTGGACAAGGCGCCCGTAGCTCTCAACGCTTTGCAGTTTGTGCTCTTCGAACCAAACATCAGCGTCACTGCGAACGCGAAGCAGGCGGAAGTTCTGTTTATCACGTTCTCGGCTTCACTTGTAATGCAGCATGCGTCCGCGATGAATTTGATTCCATCGAAAGCAACCGTCACGTTTCGTTCCGAACACATCAGCAACGATCAAAAACTCGATGGGTTGTTTGCGCAACTCGTCGCGGAGTTAACGGACGAACAACCGGGCAAAGAGATCGTGTTGCACGCCTTGGTGGAGCAGCTACTGGTCCAGGTGCTGCGCAACTACGCACAGCCGCGCCGTTCGGAAGCGCTCGAGCTCTCACGCGTAGGTCTGGTCGATCGACGTATTCGCCGCTCGGTGGAGTTGATGCACACGCAACTCGATCAGGATCTAACGCTGAAAGAGCTGGCGGCGGCCTCGTATCTTTCGCCGTTTCACTTTGCGCGTCTTTTTAAGAAACTGACCGGCTCGACGCCGCATAATTATCTCGCCGGCATTCGCGCCGCGCGCGCGCAACTACTGCTCGCGGCGACAGAACTCTCCGTGACTGAAGTTGGCGCTCGCGTGGGTTATCTCAGTGCGAGTCATTTCACCAAGGCATTTCGTCTTGCGACTGGAACAACACCGCGCGAGTTTCGCAAAGCACTCATCTCTACAAACATGACCTCCGCAAACGAGCGCTAATAAAGCGCAAGATCCATCGCATCGGTGATCTGTACCGCGGGTATCATCGCTCCCGGAAAAATTTTTATTGAGGGAGAACGCGAATGCCTGTTGCCAAGCAAGCGGAAATTAGTCCGGCTGAAGGAAAACTCGGGGTGTTACTGGTGGGCCTCGGCGCCGTGAGCACCACATTCATCGCCGGTGTTGAGGCGATCAAGAAAGGGTTTGCTCAACCAGTCGGGAGTCTCACGCAGATGGGCACGATCCGCCTTGGCAAACGAACCGACAATCGCGTTCCGTTGATTAAAGACTTCCTACCGCTCGCGCAGTTGAAAGATCTCGTCTTCGGCGCGTGGGACATCTTTCCGGATTCAGCTTACGACGCAGCGCTCAATGCCGGCGTGCTTGAGAAAGAACTCCTGACCCAACTGAAGGAGCCGCTGCGCAAGATCAAGCCGATGAAAGCGGTGTTCGATCAGTCGTACGTAAAACGGCTTAGCGGCACAAACGTCAAGACCGGCAAGAACAAGTTCGACCTCGCCCACCAACTCATCGACGAGATCGCTGATTGGAAAAAGAAGAACAAGTGCTCGCGGCTGGTGATGATCTGGGCCGCGTCTACTGAAATCTTTTTGAAACCACACGCCGTCCACAAGACACTCGACTCGTTCGAGAAAGCGATGAAGGAAAACCACAAGGCGATCGCGCCTTCGATGATCTACGCGTATGCGGCGTTGAAGTCGGGTATTCCCTTCGCGAATGGCGCGCCGAATCTGACGGTCGATATACCGGCGATGATGAGTCTCGCGGACAAGAACAAGCTCGCGATCTGCGGCAAGGACTTCAAAACGGGTCAGACGCTGATGAAGACCATCATCGCGCCGGGTTTGAAATCGCGCATGCTTGGTTTGCACGGCTGGTACTCGACCAACATTCTCGGCAATCGCGATGGCGAAGTGCTTGACGATCCCGATTCGTTCAAGACGAAGGAGGAGTCGAAGCTTTCGGTGCTGGAATACATTCTCCAGCCTGATGTTTATCCGGATCTATATAAGGACTTCTCGCACGTTGTGCGGATCAATTACTACCCGCCGCGCGGCGACAATAAGGAAGGCTGGGACAACATCGACATCTTCGGCTGGCTCGGTTATCCGATGCAGATCAAGATCGATTTCCTTTGCCGCGACTCGATCCTGGCGGCGCCGATCGTTCTCGACCTCGCGCTTTTCCTTGATTTGGCGCAACGAGCGGGGATGAAGGGGGTGCAGGAGTGGCTTTCGTTTTACTTCAAATCTCCGCAAACAGCGCCCGGTTTGTATCCCGAGCACGACATCTTCATTCAGTTGATGAAACTAAAAAACACGCTGCGTCACCTGCGTGGTGAGGATTTGATCACGCACCTTGGTCTCGAGTATTACGACTAGAAACCTTTTGCAGCAGCGTCAACGGAAAAGGTGCAACTCGCTGCTGTGAGATGTGACAACTGCAATTATTTGTCATTAATTGCTTGACACGAAATGTCAGGCAACCCTCAAGCGTTGTCGTGACAAATACTTCAACTCGTACCGGTCATACAATATTTCTGGTGACAATCGCGGCAGACTTGTATATATAGCTTCTGAAGCCGGCCGCGGTTTCCGCGCTGAAACATCTCAAGCGGCAAACTTCAATTCTTTCAGATGCATCAATTTAACGTGCGGATCGTTCTTTGCTTGTAACAGAAAATTAGCCAACTAAACGGTTGGCTTGTTGATTCGGAAAATGACCCGACTGTAACGGCAAGGAGCAAGCCGATGTTAGCTGAGATGGACATGACAAGAGCGACGACGAACAACGCGGGTACGATTTTCCTGGACCCCGATCAAAAGAGCCCCCGCGCTCAGGATTTTGAAGAGCGGCTTACTGCTCGCATCGTGGGTCAAGAACGCGCCGTCAGGCGCATGAGTGGTCTTTACCAGATTTTCTTGGCGGGTATGAATCCGCCGAACCGGCCAATCGGCACGATGTTGTTTCTTGGACCAACCGGCTCAGGAAAGACTCGCGTGATTGAAGCGGCTGCCGAAGTTCTTTACGGCGACCCAAACGCGGTCGTGAAGATCGATTGCGCAGAGTTTCAACACTCACACGAAATCGCGAAGCTGATCGGATCGCCTCCGGGTTACCTCGGCCATCGTGAAACATCGCCGATGCTCACCCAGGAAAATCTCGATCGCATGCACACGGAGGACATGAAAGTCTCCCTCGTGCTGTTTGACGAGATTGAAAAAGCTTCCGACAGTCTGTGGCAACTGCTGCTCGGCATTCTCGACAAAGCCACGTTGACACTCGGTGACAACCGTCGCGTCGACTTCTCGAAGGCGATGGTCATCATGACTTCAAACCTCGGCGCGCGCGAGATGTCGGAATTGATCTCCGGTGGTATCGGTTTCGCTCCCGGCAAAGGCAGCAAAACGCCGGCCGACACCGAAGTTGATCAAAAAATTTATCGCACGGCAGTCGAAGCAGCGCGGCGCAAGTTCTCGCCGGAGTTTATGAACCGCATCGACAAAGTGGTTGTGTTCCGTTCGTTGAAAGAACATCACCTGCGACAGATTCTGGATCTCGAACTGCAGGCGGTCCAGGATCGCATCATGCAGTCGGCGGGAACGAAGTTTGTCTTTCAGTGTTCCGACACGGCGAAAGACATGCTGATGAAGGAAGGAATCGATTACAAGTATGGCGCGCGGCACTTGAAGCGAGCGGTCGAACGATTCCTGGTCTATCCGTTGTCGAATCTCGTCGCGACCGGTCAAATCGGTTTGGGAGATCTCGTGCACGTAGACGTCGACGGCGTCCGCAACAAAATGATCTTTTCGAAGAGCTCGGGCGGTGCGTTGATTCACGAAATGACGCAGGACCCAACTGTTTCAGAATCGAGTGAGGTTTTGTCGGGTGGCGTTGGACTGCCGATTCCGCAGGCTTCGAAAGCCGCGAAGAAGGGACAGGGCCGCGGCGAGAAGACGGATAGTTAAGGCGTAGTGACGCGTCTCAGCTTGCGTAGAGATTCATGCGCAAGTTGCGAGAGAAATGGATCTTCGCTGAGGGAAGCGGATTGAAGCGCAGGGACCGCACTGGGATCA
Source organism: Acidobacteriota bacterium (assembly GCA_020199835.1). Classification (GTDB taxonomy): domain Bacteria; phylum Acidobacteriota; class Blastocatellia; order Pyrinomonadales; family Pyrinomonadaceae; genus PSRF01. Next base: position 150,124 of record JAIVJV010000013.1, read on the forward strand.
CCGATTAGACCCAAAGAACGCGCAGCTTCTCGTCGCACATCGTAGTCAAGCTTTTCATTACTAACTGCTGACATCAGAGCCGGTACGCCGGCTCTGTTTTTTATTTGGCCCAGCGCCACTGCCGCGGCGCGCAGTACAAACGGATTCTCTTCCCGCTTGCGTTTGCTTTTCGCGGGTGCTGACAACTGCGGCGCCAGCGTCGTCGCCAAAGCGATCACCGCCGATTCATCACTGATCTGTCCGAGCGCAACTGCCGCGGCGCCGCGCACGCCGGCCTCTTTGTCATTTAACAATCGATCGCTAAGTGCTTCAGTCGCCGTTCGGCTGCGCGTCGCGCCGAGCGCATACGCGACTTCACGGCGCACAAACTCATCTTTGTCCTGCAACAACGGCAACAACGCCGCCGCGCTCTGCGCCCGATCGAGCGCGAGAATCGCTTTCGCCGCAGTCACTCTCACCATCGGCGAAGGATCGGAAAGACCCGCCAGAGCAACGCGCGCCGCAGCCTCCGAGCGCATTCCCCCGAGGCGCATTAACGCGTCGCGACGTTCTTCTTGATCGCCGGAGCTCAAACGTTGTTGCTGCTTTTCGATTGCGATTTGAGCGGGAGTGAGATTTCGACTGGACTGCCCGTGAGTGAGGTTTACAAACAGAACAAGGATCGCGCCGGCGGCAAACATCACCGCGGGCGCAAAACTAAAGTTAATCGGTTGGCGGTCGTGCATTCAGAACTGAGCGCCCACACGCGCAGCCGCTCGCTTCTCTGCTTTGCGGCGCACTGCTTCCCATTCGAATGCCTGGCGCGCACGCTGATTCTCGCGGGCGTCGGCTAAAACCGACAACACCTCATCATCCCAGGCGGATGAAACGGTTCTCGAACGGCGCGTCGTTTCAATCGCCGAAATATAGTCTAAAACCTCGTGCACTTCGGCATCATTTAGCGTCTCGAGTTTCTGGACCAGAAACTGGCGCTGGCTAACTGTCCTGCCCATTTGCGTGCTCCTTTCGGGGCGACGAGTTTTTACGACGGGGCAGCAATATACACGACTAAAAAGCGGGGAGGCAACAAGTTGGGCCAATAAAACAGGGGAACTTAGTCGATTCGCGAGGTGATCCCGTGCACGGTATCGACAATGAGGACGGCAATGGGTGGATAAACAATCAGGTCAGGAATCAGAATAGCCGCCCACATGTACGCGAACACGCTCCCCTGCTCCACACTCACGCTATCGCGAAACAGCAGCGTTATGTCGGCAAAAAAGTCCTGCGCGTGCCAGCCGATGTAGAGTCCGATGCCGACGCTCAGCGCATAGCCAACGAGTAAAAAAGTGTACGCGGAGAAACGGGTAAACGGCTGTTCGGGAAGACTCTCCCCGCGCATGATCGAACCCTGAATCAGGTTCGGCACGTAAGTGTAGTGAGCCAGGTATTCACGCAAACGGTTCGCGAGATGCCACACGCCGATCACAAACAACGTGAGCACGATCACTTTGCCCCACGTCGAAAACACCTGCCAGAGTTGCGGCCGCATCATCGCGAGAAAGAACGTTGAAAGAAACAATGAAACCGTCGTGAAGACGGCGCGCTGCCGTTCGCGATTTTCCAACCGGTCACGTTCCAAGACCTGGTCGACGAGTCGGTCCCACTTCGCCTGCACCGCGAGATTGCGCGCGCGTTTCGCGTGCGGGTTGTTGGAGTCAAGAATCGAGTAGCTGCGATTCTTTTGTGCGTTCAACTGGTCGTCGTAATAGGCACGTTCCTGCGGATTGATCAGCGTGTGATACACCTTGGACAGCAGGGCAAACTGGCGTCCGGCTTCGGAGTCTGGATTGAGATCGGGATGACTTTTGCGCGCGAGTTTCCGGTAAGCCGATTTGATTTCGGCTTGCGTCGCATTGGTCTTAACGCCCAGAACTTTGTAGTAGTCGATCACTGTGCTTCTGTGAACTCCTTAAAGCCAGCGATGGTAGCCGGGGCTGCCTGAGGAGAAAACGCTCGGCCCGAAAATTATAACACCGTACGCAAGTCGTAACTCGCCGTCACATGTATACGGCACACCCACTCAGATGTTCGGGTCGGCAAAAAGGTTACGGTGGCTTCGAGAAGGGGGGTGCCAAAGGGGAGCCGGGATAATAACCTCGAGCGGCATTCGAGGGGGCGAGGACGTATGACTAAGGCGACTCGCACCCTTTGGCGATTGCTCTCCGACACTACAACCGCCATGCCATCCCTTGACTCTCTAAAAATCCCCCAAAAACGAAGGAAACCTCTGTACGCGACCGCGAGAGTGTGAACAACCGGCGACACGACTGTCTACGACTATTTACACCTTCATCACTTCGCGCTCGCCCGGTCAACGATCCGCAGCAGAGTCCGAACCGCGATCCCCGTTGGCCCCTTCGACCGGTAGGGCTTCGCCTCGTCACCCCAAGCCGTGCCGGCGATGTCGAGATGCGCCCAAGCCACGCCGTCGGCAAACTCCTTAATAAACGCCGCGGCAGTAATCGTGCCCGCTTTGCGACCGCCGACGTTCTTGATATCCGCGATGTCAGACTTAATCTGTTTCGAGTATTCCTTGTCGAGCGGCAACTGCCAAAACTTCTCGCCGACTTCCCTGCCCGCCGAAATGATCTCGTCGATGAGTTGCTGATCGGTTCCGAGCACCGCGGCGTTCACGTCTCCGAGCGCGATGGAAACCGCGCCGGTCAGTGTGGCCATGTCAATGACTCTCGTGGCGCCGAGTTTTTTGGCGTAAGCGATTGCGTCCGCGAGGATCAGGCGTCCTTCAGCGTCAGTGTTGATGATCTCGATCGTCTTGCCCGTCATAGCCTTCACCACGTCGCCGGGCTTTGTTGCTTTGCCCGACGGAAGGTTTTCGGTACAAGGCGCGACGCCGAGGATCGGAATCGACGGTTTGAGTTGCGCGATGGCGCGCATCGCGCCCATGACCGTGGCCGCGCCGGTCATGTCATATTTCATCAACTCCATGTTTTCGCCGGGCTTGAGTGAAATGCCGCCGGAGTCAAACGTCACGCCTTTGCCGACCAATGCCAGCAACTCTTTGTTATCGCCATCCGCGTTTGCCGGCGTGTACTTCAGGATGATCAGTTTTGCGGGTTCTTCGGAACCGCGGGCGACACTGAGCAACGAGCCCATGCCTTCCTGTTCCATTCGCGCTTCGTCGAGAACGTCGATACTTAAACCAAATTCGTTCGCGATGTCGCGCGCTCGCTCGGCCATGTCGGTCGGCGTCATGTAAGCGCCGGGTTCGTTCGCCAGATCGCGCGTGAAATTGATCGACTCGCCGACGACCTTTCCTGTTTTCACGCCGCGGTCGAGCGCTCCCTGATCGCCGCCTTGGATTGCCACAACCAAACGATCGACTGTCTTCTGTTCTTTGTCGATGGTTCTGTATTTGTCTGGATCAAAGACTGCGATGAATGCGCCTTCTACGGCGCGGGCGCCGGTCTCTTCATCCTTTCCGGAAACGCGCGGCACTACGGCGATTGTTTTGACGTTCTTGCTGCGCAACGAACGAACCGCCGTTCCCGCCATCTGCGAAACTTGCGGACTCCGATAATCCTTCTCTTCGCCAACACCGACGAGCAGCAGGCGGCGCGACTTCAACTTGTTGTTTCCGACGAGGTGGAAGTAGGCAGTCTCGCCTTCTTTGCCGGAAAACTCTTCTGCTTCGATAGCAGAGCTGACGAATCCGCCGGAAAGCTCGTCGAGTTGTTTCAGAAAGCCGTCGCCGGCCTTTTCATCCTTAAACACAGCAACCGCGAGAGCCTGCACGTCAAGCTCTTCGATCGGACCTCGGTTGGCTTCAACTTGCATCTGAGTTGGTTCTCCTGGGATATGAAATGCAGAAACTTGATCTTGTTATTACGCGAACACTTCAGCTACGGCTGTGCCGCCGGATGTGCGGCATGGCTTCGCCTTGCCGTCCTACCTATTACGTTCTTTCAACTGCGCTCGGGTTTCGCGCTCAACCGTGCGCTTCAGTTCGGCTTCGCGCTTGTCGTACATCTTCTTGCCGCGCGCAACGCCAACTTCGATTTTTATCCGTCGGTTCTTGAGGTAAAGCTGCGTCGGGACTAGAGTCATGCCCTGCTTCGCCGTGGCTTCGTCCAACTTCGAGATTTCTCGCTTGTGAAGCAACAGCTTGCGGGTTCTCAGCGGCTCGTGGTTCTCACGATTACCATGAGAATACGGCGAGATGTGGGCATTAAACAACCACGCTTCGCCATCACGGACAGAAACGTAAGCTTCCTTGAGTTGCACGCGGCCGTCCATCGCGCTCTTCACCTCCGTGCCGGTCAGGGCGATTCCGGCTTCGTACTTATCGGAGATGTGGTAGTTGTAAAACGCAGCGCGATTTGCCGCCAACACTTTTTCGTCTTTACTGGGCAACGTTGTTCAGCTTCAAATCGAGTACATCGTGACGAGTTATGATGCCGACGATCCGGCCGTACTCCTCCACCAGCACTGCGGGACTGCTCTGCAATCGCCGCGTCACTTCACTCGAACTCGCATCAACATCTACGGCCGGGAAACCGGTTTCCATCACTTCGCGCACCGGCGCGTTTAGCAGCTCGCGGTCACGCACGACCTTAGCGAGCACGCGATTCTCGCGTAACGATCCCACGCAGCGTCCTTCTTCTATGACGGGAATCTGCGAGAGTCCCAGTTCATCCATCTGCTGAAGCGCAATCGTCACCGTATCAGCCGGCGCAACAGAGACAAGCGACTTCGGTGCCTGCGGTTTTTTCGTACCGCTGATCAATCCGGCCGTGATCTTTTGTGGTTCCAGCAGTCGCTTCTCTTTCAACCACTCGTCCGAATGATGTTTCGTCAGGTAATGCTCGCCGGTATCGCAAACAATGAACACGACGATCGCGTTCTCGTCGAGATTCGCAGCCACGCGAAGCGCCGCAGCGAGGTTAGTTCCGGTCGAGCCGCCACAGAAGATTCCTTCGTGACGCCCGAGTAGTCGCGACAGTTCAAACGATTCACGATCGGTGACGTTGATCACTTCATCCACGTACTTAATGTGCACGTTAGGCGGCACGATCTCCTGCCCGATTCCCTCGACGAGATACGGCGTGGCTTCGGGGACCTTGCCGGTCTCTTTGTAGTTCTTAAAGATCGAGCCGTATGGATCGGCGCCGATGATCTTGATCGCGTGGTTTTTCTCTTTTAAATATCGACCCGTACCCGAAATCGTGCCGCCCGTGCCGAGGCCCGCAACGAAGTGCGTGATCTTGCCTTCGGTTTGCCGCCAGAGCTCGGGGCCGGTCGTGCGATAGTGCGCCTCCGGATTCGACGGATTGGAATACTGATCGGGATAGAAAGAGTTTGGAGTCTCGGAAGCGATGCGGCGCGCTGTGGAAACGTAGTGATCGGGCGTTCCCGGTTTTGCGGAAACCGGCGTGATGACGACGTCTGCGCCGAGTGCCTTTAAATAACGTGACTTCTCGACCGACGCTTTGTCAGTCATGACAAAGATACATTTATAACCTTTAACTGCGGCAGCGAGGGCAAGACCGATGCCCGTATTTCCGGAAGTTGCTTCGATGACTGTGCCGCCGGGTTTGAGAGTGCCATCGCGTTCCGCTGCTTCGATCATCGCGATGCCGATCCGATCTTTAACTGAGTAACCCGGATTCAAACTCTCCATCTTGGCAAAGATCTGGGCCTTAACTCCTCGACCCAATCGGTTCAGCTTCACCAAAGGCGTATTTCCGATTAGGCCGAGAATGTTTTCCTGAAATTCCATCACGGTCTCCGACGAGTCGGTATAAATTGCGGCTCTATCTATAACAGAAGATTGGGAAGATCAACGAGCGTGAGGAACCTACCTTAAGACAATTTGGCTGAGAATCAAAATGTGAGCACAAAATGTTAGGACCCGGATGTGCTCTCCCCTTCACATCCGGGCCCCGACAAGGCCACTCATCTTGCAATGTGTGACCGAACTTGTTGTCGACAGGTTAGTAACGTCGTCTGCGACTGTAGCGGTACCTGTCTTCGTCCTTGTCTCTAATTCCGTAGGTGTAAGCCGCTGCGCCACCTCCACCGACGATTGCGCCGATGATCGCGCCCTTCTTACCACCGACTGCAGCACCGAGCAGTGCGCCTGCGCCTGCGCCGGCTGCGGTAGTTATCTTGTCACGATGACGATCCCAAACCGATCGATCACGATCCCAACGATTTCTGTCGTTACGACGTCCGTCATAACGCTGTTCGTAGCGTCGACCATCGAAACGCCGGGATCGAGTCTGCGCGCCAGCGGGAATCGCCGTGATTGCTAATACCATCAAAAGAACGATACTTATGAAAGCTTTTTTCATCCCTACTCCTTGCCTCCTACTACCTTGCCTCTGCGCCTCTTTTGGCAATGAGTGTGCCAATCATTCCGAGCGCGGTTTTTTGCAGTTTTGCGCGAGTTGAGTTAAATAGTCAGCGAATTTCGTTAACCATTCCGTGCGGATCGTGTAAGGTCATTCACCTTTTGGGGTAACTGCCCCGGCTGGAGAATCTACTGAAGCTGCTCGTACTAAATAATGAACAGATGGCACGGCTGCTGCCGATGTTTGAATGCATCGAGCTGATGAGCGACGCACTCGCCGCACTCGCGCGCGGAGAAATCTTTCAACCGTTGCGTACGATCGTTCGTCCGCCCGATGCGCGTGGACTGCTCGGACTAATGCCGGCGTACCGTCACGGCGAACAGGGTGCGTTTGGTTTAAAAGCGATCTGCGTTTTTCCCGGCAATCCGTCGATCGGAAAAGACGCGCACCAGGGCACGGTAATGTTGTTCAGCCAGGAAACGGGCGAACCCCTCGCGGTGATGAACGCCTCGCAGATCACAGCGACGCGCACGGCTGCGGTTTCGGCAGTCGCAACGCGTTTACTCGCGCGACCTGACGCGACGGAGTTGGGAATCATCGGCGCGGGCGTGCAGGCGCGCACGCACCTGGTCGCGCTCGCATGTGTTCGTTCGATCAAACGCGCGCGCGTGGCGTGCAGAAATCCGGAACACGCTATGCGGCTCGTGCGCGAGATGCAGGATAAGGTTCCGTTTCCGATCGAAGTCGCGGAGTCGAACGAAGCAGCCGTTCGCGACGCAGATCTCATCGTGACGGCAACCTCATCGCACGAGCCGGTAATTGAAAGAGACTGGATCTCTCCGGGCGCGCACATCAACGCGATCGGCACGCACTCGCCGCAGTCACGCGAAATCGATAGCGCAACGATGGCCGCCGCGCGCATCTTCGTCGATCGACGCGAGTCGGCATTGAACGAGGCTGGTGATTATTTGTTAGCTGCGAAGGACGGTGCTGTGAGTCCAGAGAGCATCGTTGCAGAGATCGGTGAGTTGGTCATTAAAGACAAAAAAGGACGGCTCTCTCCTACGGAAATCACGCTGTTCAAATCTTTAGGATTGGCGATTGAAGATGTAGTTTGTGCCGAGTATCTGTTCCGCAAAGCGCAAGCGGAGAACGCCGGCACTTGGGTTGATTTCTAAAGGAGCTGATAGGCGTACCAGAATCCGAAAGCGAGACTGACCACTGCGGCTGCAGTTTGTAACCGGTGATGCAACCCCGTGAGCTTGCGTGAGGTGAGCGCGAACGGCAGTCCGATCAATCCCGACATCAACAACATGCCCGCGATCGACCCCACGCCGAAGACTGCCAGATAAAGCAACCCGTATCCAGTCGACTTAATCTGCGTCAAGACGAGCAATGTGAGCGCGCCGGAACCTGCGAGTCCATGCATCGCGCCGATCAGAACCGGCTTCAGACCGATTTGCGAAACCGCGTGGGTGTGCGTGCGCTTAGCGTCGTGTTCCGTTTGCGATTCGTGAAAGTGAACGTGAACGTGCGAAATGGCTCCATGCTTATGCTCGTGAACATGAACGTCGCCCCGCTTTCGTAGCGCACGCCAGAGCGCCGTCGCGCCGAGACCGATGATCATCAACGCAACGCAAAACTCCAACCAGCTACTGACGCGCTCAGGAATCGCGATCTTCAACGTCAACACAAACACGCCTGTGATCAGCAGCGCCGCTGTGTGACCGGCGCCCCACAGTGCGCCTACGAGCGTGGATCGCCACACGTTTCGATGCTGGCTGACAATCGTCGAAACAGCCACGACGTGATCGACTTCAGTCGCGTGTTTCAAACCAAACAGCAAACCGATGCCGAGCACGGCAAACGTACTTAATGGACCAAGCGTTTCGGGCATGAGTGCGTACTATACACCCTGGGACCGCGGGCGTCTCGCCCGCACGGCTGCGCAGAACGCTCCAAGCGAGGCAAGCAGGCGAGACGCCTGCGCTCCCAGGTCAAAGCGCGCGGCGAACAGCGCGCCGTACTACTTCGGTGGTGAAGCCGTAAACGAGGTGCGCGGCAAATGCGAAGGCGTGAATCGAAGCGGGATAATCCGTCGGTTTTCTTGATAAGCCCACGGCGGGCACAATACCTTCATCAGCGATCAACCAAACAGCAACGCCGAACGGCAGTCCTTGAGCGACCGTGGCGCCCGGCATCATTTCGGTAACAGCGCCGTAGACGGCGCCGGAACCCGCACCCATCGCGTAGTGAGCCAGCACTCCGGCAGTCTCTTTTTCCGATTTCGTGAGGTGATGGTGCAGCACCAGTTCGCTCACGGCGTTACCGGTCCGCTCTGTCGCGTCATCGTCAGGGTCATCAACGCCCCGCTCAGCCAGTTCACGACCGATGCCGTGTGTCGGCGAACCCTGCTGTGGCGCCTGCGCGCCATGCGGCCGCTCTTCGTGGTTCGTGAACTTCGCCCACAAGGCCTGGAACTGATTCATCGCCAGCGAACCGGCTAGACCACCAGCGACACCCGCCGCAATACCCTTGTAGATATTCATGAACGCGAGTATACACCCGCCTATTTCAGATCAATCGATCGCCTTCAAACGCAACAGAATCTTGACGATAATGACATCCACGACTCTGCCGGTTGTGTTGCGCCGCCTGGGCTACTATCAACGCCACCTCAACCGCATTGCGCAATCCGATCAAGCCGTCGGAAAGTTTGGTCGTGCGATAAAACGTTTCGATCTCATTCCACAGGTGACGGAGTTCGCGAATCGCGCGAGAGAGACGTTCGCCACTGCGTACGAGTCCGACGTAGTGCCACATGATGTTTTGAATCGTCTGCATGTCACCCTGGATTAGCGCCGGATCGGGATCAGAACTCAAGCCGCTCTCGTCCCACGGAGGAACGTCGTGGAACCTTGGTTCGCGTTCGCCGTTGGATTGGTCCAGCGCGCGCTCGATCTCGATCGCGACACGATTTCCCCAGACCAAACCTTCGAGCAACGAAGTCGAGGCGAGACGGTTCGCGCCGTGCACGCCGGTGCAACTGATCTCGCCGATGGCGTACAGACTTTCGATCGTCGATCGCGCCCATTCATCTACCAGGACCCCGCCGCAAAAGTAGTGCGCCGCGGGCACGACCGGTACGGGCTCGTGCGAGATGTCGAGACCCACTTTCATGCATTGCTCGTAGATAAACGGAAAGCGCTCGCGAATCGCCTCCGACGGCATGTGCGACGCGATGTCGAGCAGCACGTATGAGTAGCCGTTCGTCTCCATCTCGTGATGAATCGCGCGCGCCGCGATGTCGCGTGGCGCGAGATCGTTCCACTGCGGGGAATACTTGTTCATGAACGGGCGCAGATCCGGCGTTAACAACACGCCTCCTTCGCCACGCACTGCTTCGCTAATTAACAAACCTTCAGCGCCGGGCGCGGCCAATGCGGTGGGATGAAACTGCACGTACTCCGCGTTTGCGATGCGCGCGCCGGCGCGATGGGCCATCGCGAGACCATCGCCACGCGCGCCGACCGGATTTGTTGTGTTGCGATAAATCCTGCCGAGGCCGCCGGTCGCCAACACGGTCGCGCGCGCGAGATAACGATGCACGGTGCTCTCGTCGCGATCGAAGATGTAGCAACCGTGACACGAGATCGCGCGGTAGTTGTCGAGCGGATCGCGCGAGTGATGCGGAAACGTGATCAGGTCAACGGCAGTGGCGCTGGACTTGATGTGAATGTTCGGATAGTCGCTGAGTGTGCTAATGAGGCCGTTGATGATCGCGCGTCCGGTCGCATCACCTACGTGCAAAATGCGACGCCGCGAGTGTGCTGCTTCCTGTCCCCATATCGGCGCGCCCTCGTCGTCGCGATCAAAAATGACGCCCGCAGCCTGTTCTAAAACTTCGTTGAGCAGCGGTGGACCTTCGCTGGCGAGAATGCGCGCCGCCGCGGGCGAACTCACGCCCGCGCCGGCAGCGATGATGTCTTCAAACAACAACTCCGCGCTGTCGTCGGGTCCGCGCCCGATAATGCCGCCTTGTGCGTAACGCGTGTTTGATTCGTGAGTATCGGTAGCGCGAGTGATGAGGGTGATCTGGCGCTTCGGATTACGCGCGAGCCGGAGAGCAGCGGTTGCGCCGGCGATGCCGCAACCGATGATTAGCACCTCAGTTTCAGCCATAGTCTTTGTTCCCGGCACTTGGTGCTTTGTACTTCGTCAACAAAGAACCAAGCACCAAGTTCAAGCTCAAATGATCAGTCTTCGCGGCCGATCTGGAGCATCCGCTCGACTGAACGCAGTGCTCGTTTGCGCACATCTTCGTCGATCACGATCTCATACTGCTCTTTCTGCAACGATGCGAGCGTGTCTTCGAGCGTGATCTGATTCATGTGCGGGCAACGCACGCTGCACAAGCGCAACATCTCTTTGTCAGGATTCGCGGCGGCTACGTTGTCGCCCATCGAACACTCGGTCAGCAGCAGGTAACGAGGCGCACGCGTGTTTTCAACATACCGAATCATCGCCGTCGTGCTGCCGGAATAGTCTGAAGCCGCAACAACTTCCGGACTGCATTCCGGATGGGCGAGGATCACAACGTCGGGAAACTGCTTTCTGACGTTCTGAATATCCTCAACGCTGAACTTCTCGTGCACTTCACAACGTCCGGGCCACCCAATCATCTGGTAATCGAGATCGTTCGGAAACTGATGCCGCGGCTCGCGTGTGGGATAGATGATCTGCTTCCCTGTTTCGCGCGCGACGTTTCCCGCGAGATATTCATCGGGAATAAAGATCACCTTGTCTGTCTTCAACGAGTTCACCACGTCAACGGCATTGGATGACGTGCAGCAGATGTCGGATTCAGCTTTAACGTCGGCGTACGTGTTGATGTAAGTCACCACCGGCACACCCGGAAAGCGCTGCTTCAACTCGCGCACGTCCGCGGCCGTGATGCTCGCAGCGAGCGAACATCCGGCCTTCTCGGACGGAATCAGAACCTTCTTGGTCGGGTTGAGAATCTTGGCAGTCTCGGCCATGAACTTCACGCCGCAAAAGACGATGATGTCCTTGTCAGTCTCGGCGGCTTTACGACTGAGTTCGAGCGAGTCGCCGACAAAATCCGGAATGGAATGAAACAGCGCGGGCTCCATGTAGTTGTGGCCGAGTATGACGGCGTTCTTTTCGACTTTCAGTCGATTGATCTCAGCCGCCAGCTCTGCTTTAAGACGCAGCTCGAAGTCGGGCACCGTGTCAGACAGTAAGCGCTTCAACTTCGCGTACATCTCTTCGGTTGTTTGGTCAGTAGTCATTGCGATCATTTCTATCAACAAACTCCAGACTCACATCAAAGACTTTCGGCGAATGCGTCAAAGCGCCGACGGAAATGTAATTCACACCCGTGCGGGCTACTTCGAGCACACTTTCGAGCGATACGTTGCCAGAGGCCTCGAGTTTTGATCGCCCACCGCAGATCTGCACGGCCTCACGCATCAGCTCAAACGTCATATTATCGAGCAAAATCCTCTTGACTCCGAGCGCCAACGCCTCGCGCACATCGTCGAGTGTTCGCGCTTCGACTTCTATCTCGACCTTCACGCCTGCTTCGCGAACTCTCGTCACCGCCGCGGTGATGGAACCGGCAAAGTCGATATGGTTGTCCTTTATCAAGACCATGTCGAAAAGGCCGGTGCGATGGTTTTGACCACCGCCGAGACGGACGGCGAGTTTGTCAGTGAGACGTAGACCAGGCGCGGTCTTGCGGGTGTCGAGAATTACGGCCCTCGTACCGGACACGGCATCGACAAACTGGCGCGTCAACGTGGCGATGCCCGACATACGGCCGAGAAAGTTCAAAGCCGTACGTTCGCCGGTGAGTAATGCACGTGCGGGACCGGCAACTTCCGCCACGACAGTTCTTGTTTCAACTCGCGCGCCGTCGGAGACCTGCGGTGTGAACGTAATCCGCTGGTCCAATGCGCGAAAAACAGCCTCGGCTACATTTAAGCCGGCAACGACTCCTGTTTGTTTGGCGATGATTCGACCACGCAGCGACGCGTTGGCGGGAACGATGCTGTCTGAGGTTACGTCACCGCTGCCGATGTCTTCCTCGAGTGCGCGGCGAATGGATTGCGAGACGTCGGCGGGTAGCACAGCTTCGTTTTGCGGGTTCTTAAGCAAAGACCATTCTAAGCCCTTATCGGATGGTGATCAAAAGATCGCGGCCTTCCTGCGCTTCGTTCCCGTTGTAATCGCGCGCAATGATGCGGAGCGTATAGTCGCCGGGCGGCAGCCGCGACGTGTCCCAAACGTCGCGATTAGCGCGTCGATCTCGCACCCAATTGGTAACTTCGTAGTAAAACTTTGTGGCCGCGCTGCCGTAGACGGTGATGCCACTCTCTTCGGCATAAGCGACTTTGGTGGCGTCGCGATCCGGCGGCAGACGATCGTAGATTTGCGTGATACGTGGCTCAGCAAAACCGGCCGGCGCGGTGCCGTCAGCGTTGAGGAGTTGGTAGCCGAGCAGGTATAGACCAAGGCGGCGGCGGTCCGCGTTGAAGTTCGTGCGATCAAACGCGTCTACCACGATGCGCACCTGACCGGTGACCAACAACCGGCCCTTCTGCTTTTCGGAAAACTGTTTTCCTGATTGATCGAACAGTTGAATGCCGTTCTTTTCGATCGTCGGCGGCTTGTCGTCTCTGAAGCCGATCGGCGAGAGAGTCAACGGATTGACCTCGGCGCTGGGTGGCCCAACGTTCAGGTGCACGTGATACATGCGGTTCACGGTTCCGACCGCGTCGCCGGGATGAAAGCGTGTGCCGCGTTTGACTCTGACGCGCGCGAGTTTTCCGTCACTGCCGTTCACGGGCAGGAAACGCGGATCGTCAAACAGCTTCGCGTCGTTGTCGCGGCCGACGTGCATGTGAATGTAGGAAATGACGCCGACGCGCATTCCTTCGTTGAGGGAATTGAAGCCCCAGTTTGGCAGCGGGTCCGTTACCTTTTCCGATCGAATCGCACGAACGACGGTGTTATAGGCGCCGAAGACGTCGAGCCCGCTGTGAAGATGATGACGGCTGTCGTTTGAGTCGAAACTGCCGCGCACCTCGCCGAGAGTAGCGACGACTTCATGCGGACGATCTTGCGGATCGAGCGGCCAGAGCAACGATTGTTGGCCCAATATTTCGTTTGTAAGTAGCGGCAACGATGCAGGCGCTGGGGTGGTGTTGTTTGAACCGGAGGTTTGTGACAACTTTCGAATCAGATAGTTTGCGCTGTCTGTGACGTAGAGTTCGTTGGTGTCTGGGTTGATCGCGACGCCGGCGGGCTCGTTGAAACGCGCGGCGCCGGATTCGTCAGCGAATCCGCGGCCGCCTCCGGCGATGACGTGAACGCTTCCGTCTGGCGCGATCTGAAGCACGCGCGAACGATCGAGCTCAGTGACGTAGAGATAGTTGTCGTGTGTTAACGCCAGTCCGACCGGACTCGAGATACCTTCGCCATTCACATTAACGGACCAGGTGCTGACGTTTCCGTTAGGAGAGATCTTGCGCAGGCTGTTATTGCCGGTGTCGGCCACGATGATTGTTCCATCGTTTGCGACGATGACACCACAGGGCGTGTCGAAGAGACTCGTGTTGCGATCGCCGTCCGCGTAGCCAGGCGTTCCAGCGCCCGCGATCGTGCTCACGTTTGCGTCAGGCGAAATCATGCGAATGCGATCGTTGTAAGTGTCGGCGACGAAAACGTTGCCGTTCGCATCCACAGCGATGCCGATTGGACCGTTGAAACGCGCTTGAGCTGCTGGACCGTCAACGTAACCGGCCGAACCGTCACCGGCGATCGTTTGCACGTGTCCCTCCGGGCTTACTTTACGAATGCGATTGTTACCGGTGTCTGCGACGTAAAGGTTGCCGTCGCGGTCGATCGCCAGACCTGACGGTGTATTGAACGCCGCGCTCCCGCCATTGTCATCCACGAATCCTTCAGCGGCGCCGGCGAGTGCGTTGAGAGTCCCTTCAGGCGTGATCGCAAGAATGCGATTGCTCTCACCCGCATCGGAAATGTAAATCGTGCCGTCTTTCGCGACCGCGATGCCGAATGGATCCGAAAACCCTGCTTGTGAAGGTTGTTGGCTGTCGCGAACACGTGGCAAGCCGTCACCAGCGAGTGTCCTGACGTGAGCACGCCAACCGACCGGAGTCGGCGTTGGCTTACGCGTGAGACGAAAAACAAGAAACGCGCTCACGCCGCCAACAACCAGCAGAATTGCGAGCAGGACGAGCGCTTTACGCATGAACGCGGCTGTTGAGATAGATTTCCGGCTGCGCGAGCATCTCTTCGATCCGCGCAACGTAGCGGCCGACGTGCAAGCCGTCCATGAGTGCGTGATGCACTTCAACCGAGAACGGCATCAGCAGGCGATCGTTTTCGCGAGTGAACTTGCCAAAGGAGATCTTCGGGACGGAATCCTCACGGCGCCAGTTGCGTGCGTGTGAAAAGCTGGTGAACGAGATCCACGGAATCGTGGTGCAGTGGATGCGCGCGTCGTCTTCGTGTCGCGGCCGGAAGGCTCGGTTCTTTTGGGTCTCTTCGACGGCGCATTGAGCTGGTCCAATAAACTCCGCGAACGTGTCGGCGTAATCGAAATAGACGAGCGTGAACGTCTCGTTCGGCAGCAATAGCGTGGTGCCGCCGTTGATAACGTCGTGGACCAGCACCTGACCGTTGCGTAGCCGGTAGCGAAAGGGTTCGACTTCGTTTGCCGCTTTGAGTGCGAAGTAATGGTAGGCCAGCGACGCGCTGACGTCGGGATGATGGCGTAGTTCGGCTAGTAAGTTTGTGACGTCGAGACGCGTGCAGATGTTGAAGTATGGGTTGTCGAAGTCGCGAAAAAACTCGAAGAGTTCGCGGCGCGGCCAGTTGGCGAGATCGAGATACGTCGGCATGTCGGGGATTGTAACCGAAGCACCTCGGATCTCGCCTGACTGGTTTAGTGGGTCGTTTACGGGTCGATGATGTCGTCCTTTGCCGTAGTCAGATTTGCTAGAGCCTTGTTGGCCTCTGTGATCCTCTGACTCGCGTTTGCAAGACTACCTGCCTTTTGGGCGTTGCCCCGCGCTTTGGCAAAATCCTTTTGCGCCGGTCGGTGTAAACCGCCGCCCTCGAGTACTTCAATCGCATCGTCAATTTCCGCGACCGCCAGGTCAGCCAACTCCTTGGCCTGGGCCTGACTCGTCGCGATCTTGATGCGATCGATCAAGTCTCTCGCAGATCGCTCGTTCTCCAGCACGTTGATAACACGCAGGAGCGCGGCGACGGCGACAACCTCGGTAGCTTCGAGCTTGATCCCGCCGATCAGTGCGCCGAAGCCGGGCGACGTGTTGAAGGCGGTGCTGTTGTAGAAGTCAACGGCGCCTTCAATCGTTTCAATCGAGTTGTTGTGGAAGAACGGACCTGTGTCTGCGGCCTCGACGAGCACCGGCGTATTGAACGATCCGTTACCGAAGCCGCCGGTTGGCGAGATGCCGTTGCGACCGAAACCACCGTCTTGCGGATTCAGTTGTCCGGGAACGAGATCAGCCGGTTGTGCAGGCAGGCCCTCAACGTTGGTGTTGAAATTCGCGTTCTGCCCGGGGAAGAAGAAGTCGCTGCCGCCGGCGTTGAGGTGACAGAAGAAACACTTTCCTGCCCCTGCGTCGGAGCCGCCCAGTACCGAGCCGCCGTTGTTAAAGATCTCGACTCCTTTTTTCACCACTTCGTTCTTGAACTTCGGCTGCATCGCGGCGAGATTCAGGTCTGCTCGCCGGCCCAGAGACTTTTGAAACGCTTCGAGATCGTCAAGCTCGCCTGTGGTCGGCATCCGAAAATCGCCAGGCGCCTGACGGTTCAGGGTCTTTGGATAGTGCTGAACGATCGCGCCGATGATGAACTCGCGCAGAGTTCCGGTGCCCGGTGCGCCGTCACCGCCCCATCCGGTTCTCTCGTTCGGTGGAGTAGTTGTGCCATCCTGCGACGGAATGCTGCCATCGGGATTCGGTGTCGCTCCGGGAACTGGTCCAACCGGAGTCAGCGTGTTTTGCAGTAGTGCCAGCGTGTGCGGTACACCACGCATGACGAAGTTGCTGGCCGGGTTATCGAACCCGTCAGCGTTTTCCAGAATCAACCCAAACTTGCGCATGAGCACCGGGTTCTCGAAGTTGTTGGCGAGAGCCGGAACAAACTCCGCGACAAAAAGCGGATCGTTTGGCGGCAGGTCGTCGATAAACTCCGCGTCGATCGTTAGATTGCCGTTTTCGCGGTGACACGTTCCGCAAGTGCGGCCGTTGCCGTTGAAAGTTTCGTTGAAGAAACTTAGCCGTCCGCGCGCGATGGACTGCTGGAGCGGCGTTGTCGCGTTGGGAACTGGACCAATCTGCGCTGACGCAGTCGGGCTGATCGTGTCGATCATGCGCTGAAAGAAGCCGCGTTTGTCGGGTTCAGTACGAGCGGGATCCGCATCCGCGAGAACTCCGAATTGTCCTCGCTGTCCACTGCGATAAACGCGATGGAAAAGCGACGTAGTGCCGATTAACGTTCGGTCTTCGATTGGGTTTTTGCCGGCCTTCGTGACAATGACAAGGTCCATGTCGAAGGTTTTGAAAACATCCTTACCGGGGCTGGCAATCAGAGTAGCGACTTTGCCCTCGTGTTTTAAACTTCCGAGGCGCCACATGTTGTCATCGCTCTCGAGACTGATACTGCGACCCGCGGCGCTGTCAACCAGCCACACGTCCCAACCTTCATCTTTGGAAAGTCCGTTGATGGCGACAGAGACATTTCCTTCGACCAGATTGAACTTCGCTAAACCGCTCGCGTAGGAGTTGCCGGTCGACAGGCCCTTGAACCAGCCCATGGCCAGGACCATGTTTTGGTCGCCGCCCTTTTTTAGATACTCCGCCTCCCAGGCTTTGTAGTTAGTGTTGAAGGTCTCCAGACTCCCGAGGCCGATGCCGGCTAATGATGGGTCGGGTTCAGAAGACGCTCTCCCACTCAGAAAGAGCACGGGAAGCGCACAAGCTATTAACAAACAAACCAACGTCAATAGCTTCAATGCCTTGATCTTCATACGATTCTCCTCATGACGTTTCGGCACATTTAGACGCCCTACGTGGGCCAAGCTGATAGGCTGGACCGACGCACACACTTATCCCGGTCTGGACACAACCAGAATTAGCGTCGAACTCGTTTGTACTACTTGCTACAGACCCTTGCTGGTGACCCTATGATGGTTCGGGAGTTGGAAGATCCAATCTCAGACTTGGAAAAGCTCAAACGTTGAGCACTTGTGTGAAAAACGAGGATTGCGATTCGAGTGCCCTTGTGATGTACCACCAATGGCCCAAGTGGTCAAGACATTTCTATATAACAAACTTGCTATTTTGACCGGAAACAGATGGGAGTTGGGCCACGGAAAAAGGCGTGATGGTCCAAATCGTTGATTAACGGGCGCCTTTATTCCTTAATAGTTGAACGATCTCGGGGCGGCTCTGCTCTTCTGCAACATTGAGGACCGTCTTTCCATTTGTGTCAGCGGCGTTCACGTCGGCGCCTTTTTCGACGAGGAGTTGGACGGGTTCTGAATGGCCCCTGAAGGCCGCGCGCATCAGTGCGGTCCAGCCGCTCGCATCCTTCGCGTCGACTGCGGCGCCTTTATTCAATAACGCTTTCACAATACGCGGGTGGTTTTCCCACGCCGCGAACATCAGTGCAGTCATGCCCCTGCTGTCTTTGAGGTCGAGGTCCGGATTTTCTTCAAGTAGAAGATCGACGACTTCGGAGTGCCCCTTCCACGCCGCCGACATCAGTGCTGTTCCTTCGTATTTGTTTTTCGCATTTACGTCCGCGCGGTGTTCGAGTAACAGCTTCACGACGTCGATCCGGTTTGCGAGCGCTGCCGCCATTAACGCGGTCTGGCCATCGCGTGTTTTGACTTCGGTATCGATGCCTGCGTCCAAAAAGATTTTCACGGTGTCGGCATTGCCTTGTCGGGCGTGTTCGATGAAGTCAGAGGCGGTGTAACTGACGTTCAAGCGCGCGAGTTCCTGGCGCGCGCTCTCGTTGTTACCGCAACCGGCAAGCGCGATGGCGAGCAGTAGGATCAGGGGGCGATGCATATGTTTTGTCGCAAGCGATAACTTCTGGCCCGCGTAAGTGCAGGCGCAGGAGTCCGACGAGAGTCTTCGTACTACTGGCGGCAGTTTGCCTGAGAAGTGCGGCGAAGGGAAGGAATAAATACAAACGCGCAGGCCGTGGTGATGGCCCACGCGTATGGCGGATTTAGGCGCGCGCGGCACGCCGCGGTCGGAAGGAACGAACCGAATTACGCGCAGGTGTCGAACGCACGAAGGCTTTGGCCGGACTGGCGGCGGGCGCCACCGTTTGCGTGCCTGCAAAACTCTTCTGCACTATTCGTCTCACTGACTGGCCCGTTAGCTTCTCGATTGCACGCAACGCAGACTCATCGACGGGCGCCACGATCGTGATTGCCTGACCTTGATTCCCTGCCCTTCCCGTTCGTCCGATACGGTGCACGTAGTCCTCGGGAGCAGCAGGCACGTCGTAATTGATGACGTGTGAGACTGAGTCGATATCCAAACCGCGTGAGGCGATGTCAGTGGCGACCATTACCCGAGCATGTCCATCGCTGAACGCGCGCAAAGCCGCCACTCGCTGTGGCTGTGTGCGATCAGAGTGAATGCAGGCAACAGCATGGTCGCGAGCTTTCAGAATATGCGACAGCCGCTCGGCTCCACGTCGTGTGCGCGTGAAGACCAGCACGCGTTCAAACGGCTGGCGCTCCTTTTCCAACAGCTCCAGCAGGAGCGCGGTCTTGGATTCCTGGCCTACGGGGTAAGCGATCTGTTCAACCATAATCGCGGCACTACCACGACGACTTACTTCGATGAGCTGCGGATCTTTCGTTGTCGAACGAGCGAGTTGCTCGATACTGGCTGACATTGTTGCTGAAAACAGCATCGTCTGACGTTTCACAGGCAACAGTGAAAGTATTTGCCGAATTGCCGGCAGGAATCCCATGTCCAGCATGCGATCACCTTCATCGAGAACTAAAATCTCGACGCCGGTCAGTTTGACTACGCCGCGCTCGATCAGGTCGAGCAACCGGCCGGGTGTGGCAATCAAAACTGCCGCGCCACGTCGTAACCCGTCAATCTGCGCCTTGATGCTTGCGCCGCCTATAGCTATTACGCTGCGGTTAGACCGCACGTGGTTCAACGACTGATAATTCTCCTGAATCTGAAGCGCCAACTCACGCGTTGGAGCAAGCACAAGCACGCGAATGCCGGGTCGCGGACGTGCGCTGATCGTTTGAATGATCGGAAGTAAAAATGCAGCGGTCTTGCCTGTGCCGGTTTCGGCGCAGCCGATCAGGTCTCGACCGCTGAGAGCGACAGGAATTGCCTGTAGCTGAATTGGTGTAGGTGTGTTGTATCCGAGAGACTCGCACACGCGCAGTTGCGCAGGTGCGAGTCCCAGTTGAGAAAAATTCATAGGTTCCTTAATTCGCACGTCTTCAGACGTTCGCGATCAATTGTTTATAGACTCTTAGGATGTGTGATTGGTGTTACCAGCGCGGTTCGCGATGACCGCCGCCGCCGCCGCCGTCGTAGCCGCCGCGGTTTCCGCCGCGATTACCACCAAAGCCTCCGCGATTGCCGCCAAAGCCACCACCGCCACCGCCGCGATTCTCGCGGGGTTTGGCTTCGTTAACTTTCAGAGCGCGACCGCCCAACTCTTTGCCGTTGAACTGATCGATAGCTGCTGCGCCTTCTTCATTAGTCGACATTTCGACAAATGCGAATCCTCGCGAGCGGCCCGTGTCTCGGTCCTCGATGACGTTAACAGACTGCACTGTGCCGGCTTGGGCAAACGCTGTCTCCAGATCCTGTCTGGTGGTCTGAAAAGACAGATTTCCTACATAAAGCTTCATTGACATACAAATATTCCTTCCTCCGTTTGGGAGTGAAAAAGAAGCTGCGAATCGGATTGGCTTCGGCGAAACGGTAGCGGTCGAAGGATCAGATACGGATGCTCGTTAAAGAGACTGGCTTCCGGGATTTGAACAAGCCTCTCTCGAACGATCCAAACGTCCGGCGCTGAATATCTGTGCGCGGGGCGCATCACCGTTGATGCGCGAGAGAAGGATTAACCGTAGCTAAGATGCACTATTACGGTTCAGGTTGCAACCCATTATGGTCGTTTGGCAAGGATTCTAAACGTGGGAACTGCGCGGTATTTACTTATTCACCACCTCCCGCAGCTTTGTAACCACAGCCGACATCGCAGGGGGATCATAATTGCTCAGAACCACCGCGGTGTAGCCGATCTTCGGAAAAATATCGAAATTGGCTCCGATTCCTGGCGCGCCTCCGTTATGCCCAACAATGTGTTGGCCATTGATTTCCTTGTCACCGAATCCATAACCATACTTCGCGCCCGGGCCTTGCGTTTCCACCTGACCTTTCATTACGAGCTCGCTGTACTTCTGACTCAGTAACTTATTATTTCGCAGCGCCAGGCTAAATCTCAGCAGATCTCCGACGGTCGAATAACCACCTCCAGCGGGAGACCCTTTTGCCGGACGTCTGTTTTGCCGGCGTGTGCCGGACGGATCAGTTCCTCCACTAAATTGCATTCTCGTGTAACCGAGCGCCAGGTTGGGGTCCGCTTTGCCGGTCTCGTAAGAATCGGTGTTGACCATGCCGGCGGGTTTGAAGATGTGTTCTTTGACGTAGTCGAAGTAGCTCTGGCCTGACACCTTCTCGATGATCAAACCGAGCACGACGTAACCCGAATTGCTGTATTGCCATTTGGTTCCGGGTTCGAACGCGAGCGGAGCATTTACGAACAAGGGTAAAAGATCGGCGACCGTCTTCATCTTGTCGAGGTTGGAAAAATAAGCCTGATTATGATAACTGCCCATCCCGGAAGTGTGCGTAAGCAAATGGTGCAAAGTCACCTTCGCCGCAACGTCTTTGTTGGCATAACCAGGCAGAAGCTTTCCTACCGTGTCAGTGAAGGACAGCTTGCCGCGCTCTGCCAGTTGCGCGATGGCGACCGCCGTGAACATCTTGTTCATCGAGCCGATGTTGAATTTTGTGTCGATGGTGTTCGGAGTGTTGGTGGCCTTATTCGCCAAACCGTAGGCCTTCTCAAACACCACCTTATCGTTGCGCGCAAGAAGCACGGCGCCGGAAAATTCGTCCGCGGCAACCGCTCGTTCAAGAAATGCGTCGAGTTCTTTAGCTACGACTGCATCGTTTGTCGCACTTGTCTTGGATGTTTGCATCGCCAGGCTCAGTAAAATCAGGATCATTATAGGGATGCGGTAGAAGCCATTCGTTATCATCGTCTTCTCCCAATTCCGGAGCTGCGCTAAAAATCAAAAAGCCCAAGCCGGTATTCTAAACCAACTTGGGCCGTTAGATGCTCCGAAACTACTCTGTGAGTTCGAAGCATCAGATGATTTTTCGCAAAAGTCTGCTTGACTCGCTACTGCGTCAAACTCACCGCTTCACGCGTGGTTCGTAACCGTTCATCTTCACGCTCTCGCTCGATTAAGGACAGCAGTGGTGTCGTCATCAGCGTCGTTCCCACTGCCATCAACACCATGATCGAGAACAACGGGCGCGTTAGCACGCCGATGTCCAGTCCTATATTCAAGATGACCAACTCGACCAGGCCACGAGTGTTCATCAGAATGCCGATTGACGCGGCGTCACGCCACGGAGTTCCCATCACTCTCGCGGCGATCATCGAACCGCCAAACTTACCTGCAACAGCCACCACAAAAACCAGCACGCAATACAAAATCATCTCGGGGCCGCTGATCAAGCCAACACTCATTTGCAATCCAGTGATGGCAAAGAATAGCGGAATAAGAAGGACTACAACCGGAAGCTGCAATCGCTTTCTGACGTCTTCGGTGAAGCTATTCTCCTTCGGGGCGATGACACCGGCAAAGAACGCCCCAAAGAGGGCATGGACGCCTAACCACTCCGTGGCCCAACTTGACGCAAGCATGCAGACGAGGAGCACAGCTACTATCATGTCGTTCTTTGTTGTGTCTGCGTGCCGCTCAATCAACCTTCTCATCAAAGGCTTTAGTACGAAAAGCATGAAGGCGACATACACTGCCAGGCCTAACAACATTTGCCACAAAGCAAGCTGATGGAGTTCTGACTTGACCACTGCAACGATCACCGCCAGCAGACACCAGGCAGTTACGTCATCAACTGCCGCACAAGCGATGGTCAGAGTTCCCAGTCTCGAACCTAGCATGTTTCGTTCGCTCAGTATTCGAGCCAGCACGGGAAAGGCGGTGACGCTCATAGCCGCGCCCATGAACAAAAGAAATCCGGTGAACGGTATGCTTTGATCCGCCATTCGTGGATAAAGAAAGACTGCCAGGATTGCGCCTAATGCAAACGGCACGATAATGCTCGTGTTGCTGATGACTATCGCCACGTGGCCCAACTTCCGCAGTTTCTTTGTATCAAGTTCCAGGCCCACCATGAACATGAACAACAACAGTCCAATCTGGCTGAGCACAGCGAGTGGTCCAAGACTATCTCGCGGAAACAACGACGCAAAGAATCCTGGCGCAAGCCAACCAAGCAGTGAAGGACCAAGCAGAACTCCGGCAACCATCTCACCGACTACCTGTGGCTGACCAAACTTCCGCAGCAGCCAACCGATCGCATAAGAGGCCGTTAGAATCACGCAAATCTGAACGACGAGGAGCTTAATGTCTACCATGTCTCTCGTCTTTCAAATGAGCGATCTCAAGTCGAGCGCGATAGTTTGCAGCAACGGTATTCGGGCGGTGTGGAGATAGAAGTGATCGCCTAAAAACATGCGGAGCTTGAAGTTGCCGCTGGTGTGTGTCCGCCATACTTCGAGATGTTCGCGATTCACAGTGACGTCGCTAACCCCACCGAAAGCAGTCAAGTCGCACTCGAGGGGTGGCTCTTCCACATACTGATAGGTTTGGGCAATGGCGAAATCGGCGCGCAGAATCGGAATCATCACTTCGAGCAGTTCGGGATGGTCCAGCACTTCGGCAGGTGTGCCGTTTAGACGTCTTAACTCCTCGATGAATTCTGCCTCGGGCAGATCAAACGTCCGCCTCTTTGTATGTCTTGTCTGGGCCGGACGATGCCCGGAAATGAACAAATGCTTAGGCAGGCGCGCGTAATCTCTGCGCAGCCGGCGGCTAAGTTCGAAAGCGAGCAGAGCACCCATACTGTGACCAAAGAAAGCGAAAGGTTTATTTAAGTAGGGAATGAGCTTTGGAGCCAGGTCATCAAGTAGCGGTGTGAGTCGATCGAAAAGCGGCTCGTTTAGGCGGCTTCCGTGTCCGGGTAACTGAAGGGCGCAGACCTCTACATCCGCAGGCAAACCCATCGGCCACGGGCGGTAAGTCAGAGACGTGCCGCCTGCGTATGGAAAACAGAAGAGACGCAGTTTGGCTTCGGGGACCGGCCGAGGAATGGTCACCCACTCACTATGAAAAACAGAAGTAGCGAGCATAGGTTTGGTTTAATAATTAAGCGTATTCGTGCTGCGCGCAGTTTGATTGAGTGTGCGCAGCAATCGGTTCTGAGGTTGGGATGGCTTTCCCGAAGCGGACCTTGTGAGAAGGTCTCAGGCGCAAAAGACGCAAAGGCGCAACGCACTACCGCGTTGCCAGAAGATGTCTTCGCGCCTGACGCCTTGCGCGAAAAATATTCTTTCCCTAAACGTCCTTCGGCAACTGGTTGGACGTCAGCGGGCGTCAGCGATTGGCGGCTTCTTCCATCTTCTTTCTCAAACTAAGCGGTCTCATGTCAGTCCAGACCTCTTTAATGTACTCGAGGCATTCTTGTTTCGTGCCGGTCTTGCCCGCATCGTTCCAGCCAAGCGCGTTCTCACGGTCGGCCGGCCAGATGGAATACTGCTCTTCGTGATTCATCACCACTTTATAGATTCTGTTGTCTTCTCTTTCGTCTGTATCCATGTTCTACCTCGTTGAAATTAATCACCTTGCCCGACTGCCTGTGCTTGCGCTTCGTCGTCGCTGAGACTATCGATCTCTTGTATCAGGATTTCCTCGACCTTTAAAGCGAGTTCAGCAACCGTGGGTTTTTCAAAAAGTGTTCGCAGCGGCAGCTCGATTTGAAACGCGTCCCGCACGCGCGACATCAACTGGGTCGCCAGCAGCGAGTGACCACCCAACTCGAAGAAGCTCTCCGTGACTCCCACCCGCTCTACCTGCAACACCTCGCGCCAAATGTCGCACAGCACTTCTTCCACCGCCGTCCGCGGCCCTTCATACTCCCGCTCCCGCTGCACTTGCTCGATCTCGGGTAACGCCTGCCGGTCCACTTTCGCCAGCGCCGTCAGCGGCAACTGCGCCAACTCCACCAGCACCACCGGCACCATGTACTCCGGTAACCGTTCCGCCACCACCCGCCGC
>JAIVJV010000003.1 GCA_020199835.1 Acidobacteriota bacterium
CGCTTTCAAGATCGCGATGATCTGATGTTCGCTGAATTTGCTCCGCTTCATTCAGGCCTCCTGGCGTCATAGTCGCCCGGAAACCTCTACTTTTCAATGGTCGCTTTTTGAGGGGTACTTACACATAGGGTTCGCCGAAGACTTGTTTCGCAGCAATATCTCGCAGTACGAACGCGGTCTTCGTGTGCCAGCGCCAGCGGTGCTGCTTGCCTATGCACGTCTCGCTAATCTCGACCTTGCTGTTTTGATTGATGACGATTTAGATCCGCCTGATGTGAGTCCGAGTCCCGCGCATAGTGATGACGTTAATCGTCAACGTAAACCGCGGAATAAACCGTAAAGGCCGCATACTTCGTAGTCGTTTTGCGCCGTCAGACAGAAATCGGCGAACGCGCAAACTCCATGGAACTCCTCAATAACTGTCTGCGTGGGTTGAGCGCAACCGATTGTGTTGGTGCGCCTTTCCAGTGAATTTCTCACAGACTTGACTGAGTCAAAGCGCGCTTCAATCAGTTCACGATAGCCAGACGCTCACAAGATGTTTTGCGATTTTGAAATTACCAACTCTTTGCCTGGTGGCAGCGACTCGGATGTTGTTTATTGGATGTTGTTTATTTGACGGTACTCTAACTTGATTTATCCTCGCCGCGCTGTTCTCTGAACGTATAAGCGCGGAATTACCCTCCAATGCTTTTCGTTCGATTCCCGAGCGCGACTCCTCGCCAAAGTCGCCAATCATTCATTTGCCATCGAGTACGGGCATAAGTTCGTAAACTTAACGTCGCGTGAGTTCCAGACGGTTCTCTCTGAGGAAGCTGGCGTTCACCTCGCACGAGCGGGTGTCTAGCGTTCTCGATGATTCTACACAACCCTTCGCAAAGGAGATTACTCAATGAAAAAGCTGCACCTCGCGATTCTCGCCGTCGTGACACTCTTTCTCCTATCCGCAACAGGGTACGCGCATCCGACACATGGCGACAGCCATGAGCTTGGCAATAAGACAAAGGGCACGGTGGATCGCGAAAACCCACCGCCCGTTTCCCCAATAACCTCGTCTACTCAGAACCCCTTGGTCAGTGCCTGGCTAGAAGCCCGGGCGCGCGAGGACGAGATGACTCGTGTGCCATCCGTGGGTAAATCGTCAGCAGCAACCGAGTTTATCGCCCCAGATGAAGAAATGGAGATGGGTGGCGGATGGTGCAATAACTGTGGTTGTTGGATGAGACATGGTTGCGACACTAACGGTAACTGCAATATCGGGCATAATGCCGTCTGCGTCCCCTCATGTTCGTTTCATTACGGTAATTGCGTCAATTCCGGGTGACGCACAACATTAAGTAACCGTGTCACTGATCGTCGGGATATGCTCTAAAAGGTTATAAGACTTTCGAGCAGGCAATTTACCATGACACCCAGTGTCTCGATTTATTGCCTGCTGAAAGTAGGAACTGGTAAGCATGGCCGATTAGCAACCTCGACTTTAGCGTCGGCGGAATTCGAAGCGACAACGTAATGGAGCTGTTTATTCGATACTTTTAGTTCTCGACGACGGACTGAATTTGATCAAAGCGGCATTCTGGAAACCAATGAGACACTAAAATCACCAAGGAGAATCTGATGATTAAGAAGGTGATCAATTGTAACCCAGCAGTGTTAGCAGTTGTTCTTCTGACTTGTTTCCCTGTGTACTCGAGCAGTCTTGGCCAGAATACGGACCAAAAAGTCTCTCAAAAAAGCGTTAAGAAACCAGCTGTCAGCAAGGAAGCGGAGGATGAGCGGGCTAGAAAAAAGCAAGAGAGAATTAAGCAGGCGCTGAATATAGTTGAAGCCGTTCTCACCGACACCAAAAACATTAGTAATCCTGTAGTCAGAATAAAAACCAGGATACTAGCTGCAGATGCGTATTGGGATTCCCAACCGGAAGAGGCTCGCGAAATCATTTCTGAGGAATTTCCGAAGATTGCCAAAATCACCATACCGGAGAGTCCTGAGTTTGGAAACGTTTGGTCCATAAAGGGCAGTGGCAAAACGCCGATGTATAAGGGGGTTCCCCTTAACGAGGTTAAAGCACAGTTGAGGCGGGAAATGCTCGCCATTGTAAGTGCGCGTGACTCTGCCCTTGCAAGAGCGTTGGTTGCGGTTGACAAAAAGAACGAGAAAAATGATGAGGCTGTTACGGAGAAAATTGATGAAGTTCTCGCGTCGGCTGCCGGCCTCGCTGACACTGATCCTGAAGCAGCAGCGCGCATTATCAAAGAAAGTCTTAAGACTGGGGTCACTGACGGGCTCGCGTTCTTGCTGATGAGACTCAGGGATAGTTCTCCCGCGGAAGCCAGTGCAATTTTCAATCAGATGTTTTCTGATGCCAGGACGAGGGGTAACTTATGGGAATTCCAGCAGCTCGTCCCTTATGTGCTTCCGACCGAACTGGATCGACTCGTCGGAGGCAAGCACTACCTGACCGATTCGCAACGCATGAAGGATGCGAATAGTCTGATTGAATACGCCGCTGAACTGCTTTACCGTCGCATTCAGACTGTGCCGCCCAGCAATATGTCGCCAGAGCTTGTTAATAGAGAGTATTTCATCTGGCGCAATCTCCTGGCGGTGTTTAATGACCTCAAGCCGGAGAGTGTTTGGCTGGTTAATATGCGGCTTCGCCAGCTCACAGCCGTGCGGCCACAGTCTGCGTCTGGACCAACGGAAGGTCCGTGGTCTGAAGAACGACTTAAGACGCTCATAGCCGCCGCGAAATCGTCTTTTGGCGACACGAGAGACCAGTATCTTGACAGTGCCGCCTCCAACGCCTGGCGTTTTGGTGCGGGTGATCTTGACCAGGCGCTCCAGCTTGCTGAGAGTATAGAAAATAAAGACTTGAGAGCGTCGACGACAGGGATGCTTTACTTTCAGGCTGGGTTGAAATTCCTGCGCACCGAAGGACCAGATTATGCTCTGGGTCTGGCGCGAAAGATTGATTGGGCTGTCTATCGCACGCGTCTGTACTTGGCTGTTATCGCCACTTTGAACTCCGTGAAAGCCACAGAGCGCTCGGAAATGCTTCGGGAAGAGTTGTTGGATTGGCTGCGCGTTAGCGACAGGACTTCTGACACTGCCTGGGCACTTCTTGATTATCTTGATGGTTCTAAGAATGACAACGCCGAACGAAATTTTGAAGCGTTTGAGATTCTTGTACGGACGCTGAATGGCGCCAACCTTGATCCGCCAGACAATAAACCGGCACACCGAACTTATTGGTACCCCGATATGCACAATTTCAGGAAGTCGCTGGCACCACTAGCAAACGCGGATTTTGACAGAGGCCTTGAGATAATCCAGACGCTAAAGCAAAGGGAGGTCGCCATGCAAATTCTGCTTGCATTCTCTGCGGAATACCTGAAAATTCACCAGAAGGGCAAGAATTCCTCGTCTAAGGCGGTTCTTAAATCTGAGCAATGAGAAGGGGGAATTCACGTTTGCACCGTGTTCCCGGATCGTGAACAGCATCTATTTGTGAACGCTTGAATATTCTACTTTTCTTTACCATAACTCACCCAATCGGCGACTTACAAAAGCTACCTCAACTTGGCCCAACTTGCCGAGTGGCCAATACGTGACAAAAAATTACCGCATGCAACATCAAAGAACCGTAAGCGATCACACGGTCTGCTTCTCTGCATACTCTTCACTAAGATCTCCAATGACGTTGTCTTTTGCTTTCTTCGTTAACAGCAAGCGGAGAGCAAGCTGAGCAAAATGCGGTGGCCGCAGGGATGCGTCTTGGCGAACAGTTGCGAATGAGGCGCAGTCAAGTAGATTTTCTCCGCAACATCATCACGGCGCGAAAGACCAAGAACGGCAGACCGCGAGATATTCTATGAACGATGAAGTCAGAGAAACGCTGGCTGAATTGTGCAAGGACAAGCGGGCCGATGATTATGTTTTCGTTAGTCCTAAAGGCTCCGATGAACGGCAGCGGGAAGTGAAGAAGGGATTTCACACTGCCTGCCGACTCGCCGGTATTGAGGGACTAATATGGAAGGATCTTAGGGCGACTTTCGGCACTCGCTTAGCCGAGGCCGGATGCGATGCGTTTACGATCGCTGAACTGTTGGGCCACTCCGATGTTCGTGTGACTATGCGTTATGTGAGATCGGTTGAAGAAACGAAACGCGCGGCGGCTGAAGCGAATAAAACTGAGTTCCCGAAAAAGTGTCCACAAATTGGCCACAAATGAAATACGGCCGCCGGTGCCGGCAGCCGTAAATGATTGAAATAAATGGTGGAGCAGAGGGGGGTCGAACCCCTGACCTCCGCATTGCGAACGCGGCGCTCTGCCAAACTGAGCTACTGCCCCACGCGGATTGTCATATTAGGAAGCGCGGTTGAGTAGTGTCAAGCGTGCGGCTAACTGTTGATTAAGCTTACCTGTCAGCCAAGACCTACTTCTAAGACAAAGACTGAATGGCGCGATTGAGTGCTTCGTCGAGTTTCTCGACGTCTTTGCCGCCGCCTTGTGCCATGTCGGGTTTGCCGCCGCCGCGGCCATCGAGCAAAGCGCAGGCTTCGCGCATCAGTGCGTTCATGTCGCCACTCGCGTCCGCGGAACGTGCGAAGACGAGACGCGCGGTGTCTTTGTCGCGTGAAGCGAGCAGTGCGACGGTGTTAGGTGTCGCGATCAGAGCGTGGGCAACGTTCTTTAAGAACTCAGCGTTGCGCGCGGAAGACTCAGCAGTACGAGCGGCGGCGTGACACGCGGAGGCGTCACGAACGGAGGCGTCACGCACGGAGGCGTCACGCGCGGAGGCATCACGCCCCGAGGCGTCACGAGCGGACGAATCAGCAGCACGTGACGAGGACTCAGCGCCGCCAAACACGTGACTCACAACACGCGTGCCATCATCACGAGCCACCGCCGCCGTCAACAACCGCTCCGCTTCAACACGCGCCTCCACCTCTTCCAGCGCACGCACGCGGCGGTGCAGCTCCTTGTTCTCTTCAATCAACTGTGCGGCGTTCTGCGGCGAGTCATCACGCCCGGTGCTGAAGAGCGCCGCGACCTCGCGAGCAGTGCGGTTAGCGCGGCGATAATCCGCCAACGCGCGTACGCCCGCCACAAACTCAATCCGCGTCAATCCCTTCGCGCGCTCCCACGAACGCATCGCGATCATCCCAACTTCACCCGTGCGAACGGCGTGCGTCCCACCACACGGGGTCAGATCGAAATCTTCAATCTCAATCAAGCGCAACTCACCCTCACGCGCCGGCTCTTTTCGCAACGGCATCGCCGCGGCTTCCGCGGCACTCACGTTATGAATCGTAACGACACGATCTTCCCAGATCACATTGTTCGCAAACTCAACTGCGCGTTCGATGATGTCAGTCGTCGGATTCGCGAGTTCGACGTCGATCTCACATGACTGGTCCAACACACGAAAGCTCTTTGTCGGGGCGTCAAAAAGTTTGACGAACGCCTGCGACAAAATGTGCTGCCCGGTGTGTTGCTGCATGTGATCCAAACGCCGCGACCAATCAACTCGCCCGGCGACGATCGCGTCCAGCGCCGGCGCCGCTCCCTGAACCACGTGCAGCACGCCATTGTCGCCATCGTCGATACACTCAACGACGCGCGCTCCGTTAAGCGTTCCAGTGTCACTCGGCTGCCCGCCACCCGTCGGATAGAACGCGGTGCGATCCAAAACCACCGCGGTCCAACCACTGACGCGTTCCGTCACGTCAACAACGCGAGCTTCAAACTCGATCAAATGAGAGTCCTGGTAATAGAGGCGCTCGGTTGCAGGCATGCGTCTAGGTCGAGTTAATAAACTAACTTGTTTCCTCGTTGCAAGCGACGGCATAATCCGTGACCGATGATGATTCGCTTCAAAAGACACTTTTTACTAACCTGTACTTTCTTAATTCTTCTTACCTGTGGCCCGGTTACCGCCCAGGAACCACCGCTCAAATCGATTCACTATCGACTCGGAATGACGCGCCCAACGTCGCATCTCTTCGAAGTGTTGATCGAAGTCGAGCTGCCGCCTGAACGGATCAACAAACCACTTCAGTTTCAAATGGCCAAGTGGTCGCCCGGGCGTTACGCCATCTTCGACTTCGCCAAGAACGTGCAGGAATTTAGCGCGTTCGACAGCAGATGCCCTCCCGGCACGCCCTGCACTCGCCGAATCCTTCGTACAGTAACGCGTATTGACGATCAAACTTGGAGCGTGGATCCAGGAGGAAGCACCTCGCTAACGGTTTTGTACAAAGTTTTCGCAAATGACCTCTCGGGAACGTTCTCGCAACTCGACGAGCGCCACGCGAACTACAACGGCGGCTCGATCTTCATGTACGTCGTTGGGCACAAACCGGATCCGGTAAAACTCACGATTCATCCTCCCGCGGGCTGGAAGATCGTGAACGGCCGCATTGATCAACCCGGCCAAACCGAATGGCAGTTTCCGAACTGGGACATACTGATTGACACGCCGACCGAGATCGCCCCCGACTGGACGCAGGAGAGTTTTGTAGTCGACGGCAAGAAGTATCACGTCGTCGTCCACTCGTTCGGACCTGAAGGCGGCAAGCGCGCGGCACTCGTGCGCGACATCGAAAAGATCGTGCGCGCCCAGGTGGCGATGTGGGAACCGCCGGAGTTTACGGACTACACGTTTCTCATTCACTACGCGGCTGACGATCATTCGGGAGACGGCATGGAGCACCTCACCTCAACCCAGATCATCGAGCCCGGGGCACTCAGCGAACCCGGCATGTACGAGGCAACACTCGGCACGGTCTCGCACGAGTTCTTTCATGTCTGGAATGTGAAGCGTCTGCGTCCGGTCGAACTTGGACCATGGGACTTCACTCGTCCGCTCAACACGCGCGCGCTGTGGGTCGCCGAAGGTTTCACGAACTACTACGGTCACCTGATGCTGCGTCGCGCCGGCATTTGGGATGAAAAAACGTTTCTTAATCGTCAGGCAGAAACGATCAGGCGAATTGAGACTGCACAGGGAAGCCAGTTGATGAGCGCGGAAGAGTCGTCGTTGTCGGCGCCGTTCATCGACGATGCGCCGCACGCGCAGTTAACGAATCTGGAAAACACTTCGATCAGTTACTACCCGAAAGGTCAACTGATCGGCATGGTGATGGACCTGCTGATTCGCGGACGCACGAAAGGGAAGGCGTCGTTGGACGACGTGATGCGACGCATGTATGACGAGTTTTATCTGAAGAGTCCGAATAGTAGTTACTACCTGCGTGGGCGGGGTTATCAAAACGGAGGATTTAGAGCGGGTGGTGGTCGAGTTGGCAGGTGCGGAGTTTCGCGACTTTTTTAAGCGGCACGTTCGGAATGTTGAGGTGTTGCCTTACGACGAAGCGTTTGGGTATGCGGGGTTGCGTTTGGTGAAGACGCAGGCGAAAGAGCCGTTCAATGCGGGGCTCTCGATTGAGCTTGAGGATGACGTCGCAATTATTGAAAACGTTCGTAACTACTCACCGGCTGAAACGGCTGGTTTGCAAAAGAGTGATGAGATCGTTTCGCTGGCGGGACGCAAAGTGACGAAAGAGTGGTTGAAGACTTTGGCGCGTTATAAGAAGGGTGATGCTGTCGCTATTGTCGTGAAGCGCGATCGGCGTACGCTCAAGAAGGAGATCATTTTGGGAGAGCCGGAACGCGTTGAGTATCGAATTGAAGAAAAGGCGGACGCCACACCTCAACAGCGAGAGATCCGCAGGGCGTGGCTGGGCGGAATTTTAAAATTAACAAAATGAACTGACAAACCAGTTAAGGCACGATGACTTCCAGTGACTCCGATGCGATTTCGAAACGCATCGGTAGCTCACCAATCACCTCTCCATCAACCTGCACCGGAGCGTCGCCTGTCGCACGCACACTCGACGCCTTGATAATCCGCACGCCATGTTTGTCCCGCGGCATGCCTGTTCGCAACGCGTATGCAAGCAAGCGCAGATACCCAAAACGATTCAACGTCTCGATAATACAGATCTCAAACTCCGGCTCTTCCAAACGCGCGCCCGGCGTAATCGCGAGATCGCCACCGTAACGCGCAGCTTTGCCGATCGCCGCGAACGTTCCCGTATAACTTTGTCCCTCGATCTCCAACGTGAAAGGTGCGGGCTGCCAGTCAGCCAGATGACTCAGACCCGAGATCCAGAATGCCGCTTTACCGATGCGTTTCTTCAACCGCGGTTGCACACGCCGCACGACCGACGCATCAAGACCGATTCCGGCCATTAACACAAAGAAACGTTTCGCCTTCGTAACTTCGTCAATTGCCAAACCGAGATGAATGCGACGAGCGTTTCCGCGCGCCGCGACGATGGTGGCTTGCACGTCATCAAGAGGTAACTTCAATTCGCGAGCGAGCACGTTGGCGGTGCCGCGCGGGATGATCGCCAGCCGTGCTTCGCTGCCCGCGAGTCCCTGGATCACTTCGTTAATCGTTCCGTCACCGCCGGCAACGATCACGTCTGAAGTTCCGTTACTCGCGGCGCGTGCGGCGATCTCACTGGCTTCGCCCGGACCTGCAGTGAGTTTGAGGTCAACGTCGAGACCTAACGATCGGAGTTGTGAAGCAACATCCTGAATCGGACGCACCCGACGCGAACCATAGCGACCCGTTTTGGGGTTGGAAATCAGTGTTGCTGTGCGGACCACTGGTAAGACGGATCACTCCAAACGGTAATTCGGCGCTTCCTTGGTGATGATCACGTCGTGTACGTGAGACTCTTTCAAACCGGCCGAGGTGATGCGCAGGAAACGAGTCTTCTCCTGAAACTCATTGATGTTGCGACAACCGGTGTAACCCATACCGGAACGAAGTCCGCCGACGAGTTGAGTGACCATGTCTGCGAGCGTTCCTTTATAAGGCACGCGTCCCTCG
Organism: Acidobacteriota bacterium; assembly: GCA_020199835.1. Lineage (GTDB taxonomy): Bacteria > Acidobacteriota > Blastocatellia > Pyrinomonadales > Pyrinomonadaceae > PSRF01. The sequence goes on from JAIVJV010000003.1 coordinate 8,910, forward strand.
ATTCCTTCCGGAACGAGTTTCGACTCGTTGACGCCGAGATCTTGTGCGTAACGATCGCGCGAACCTTCGCGCATCGCGCCGATCGAGCCCATGCCACGATACGTTTTAAACGAGCGGCCCTGGAACAGAATCACCTCGCCCGGCGCTTCTTCCGTGCCGGCAAACAACGATCCGATCATCACGACGTCTGCGCCCGAGGCAATCGCCTTCGCCACGTCGCCGGAAAACTTCACGCCACCATCGGAGATCACCGGCACCTTTCCGCGCGCGGCTTTCACACAATTTCCGATCGCGGTGATCTGCGGCACGCCCGCGCCGGTCACAACTCGCGTCGTGCAAATCGAACCTGGACCAATGCCGACTTTGATCGCATCAACTCCGGCGTCGATCAACTCCTGCGCGCCCTCGGTAGTGCCGACGTTGCCGGCAATCAGATCCGTTTCGGGGTGACGTCGTTTGATTTCCTTTACCGCCTCGATTACGCGCGACGAATGACCGTGCGCGGTGTCGATCACGAGACAATCAACACGTGTTCGCACCAGTTCTTCAGCGCGTTCACGATAATCGCCAGTTGCGCCGATCGCTGCCGCGACGCGCAGCCGGCCCAGGTTATCTTTGGCCGCCGTCGGATACTTGATCGCCTTTTGGATATCTTTGACGGTGATCAGTCCTTTTATACGTTTGTCGTCATCGACGACGAGGAGCTTCTCGATGCGATGTTTTTGCAGTACTGCTTTCGCTTGCTCGAGCGTCGTGCCGACCGGAACAGTGACGAGCGGTTGCTTTGTCATCACCTCGGCGACCGGAATATCGAAGCGTGTTTCGAAACGCAGATCGCGATTCGTGATGATGCCGACCAGATGGCCGGTTTCATCAACGACGGGAACGCCGCTAATGTGAAAGCGCTCCATTACCTGGAGCGCTTCGCGGACCGGACGGTCGGGTCTGATGGTGACCGGATCAACGATCATTCCCGATTCCGATCGTTTGACCTTATCGACTTCTTCCGCCTGGCGTTCGATGCTGAGATTTTTATGAATGACTCCGATGCCGCCTTGCTGCGCGAGCGCGATCGCCAGCGATGCTTCGGTCACCGTGTCCATGGCGGCCGAGCACAACGGAATTTGCAGCCTGATGTTGCGTGTGAACTGTGTGCCGGTGTCAGTCTCGTAAGGCAGAACGTCGGAGCGATCAGGAATAAGGAGTACGTCGTCGAAAGTAAGACCTTCAAAAATATCTGATGTGATCATGGGCCCCTAAATCTGTCGTTGCTGAAGTGAGGTCATTATACATAGGAGTGTGAGTTTGGTTCAGCGCGTAAAACGCTTCGCTATTGAAAGGTGTGATTTCAGCGCGTTTCTGAAACCAGGCCAGAGCGGCGAGGGCGGCTGCGGTGAGCATGGCCAGGATTATAATCGCCAGAATTACGGTCAAAACGGGCGAGCGCGTCGCCGGCGTATCGGTGTAAACCTTGGAATACGTCGGATGAGTGCTGACCTCATCAGCCGATTCGCCGCCATGTTCGCGCAGGTAACGCGTGTAACCTTCAATCGCCTCGCGCTCGTCGTAGCCGATGCATTTCGCGTAGGCCTTTATAAAGCTGCGATTGAAGACGCCGCCGGGCAGGCGCTTGTAGTCGTTTGCTTCGATTGCTTCGAGGTAATGGACAGAGATCCGGGTCTGATCGCAGATTTCGCGTAGGCCGATACCACGCGCCTCGCGTGCGAGTCGCAACTGTTCACCGATACTCGCTGCCATCTCCAATCGCTCGTTCCTGGCGTTGGTTGGTGGACGACCCTCCGGGCGAAGCTCCGGAGCCGGTTACTTATTGAGTTTTAATGAACCACCTTGTCTGTCGGGCCGCTTGTATGAATGCGACAACTCCCACTTTTTCTGCACTATAGCTTGGGCTGCTAAACGGTGTCAAACTTTTACACGGTGAAGATCGCGCTCTCTTGCTCTTTGTCGCTCGCAGTGATAGGTTGACGCCAACAATGATCCGGTAGGTCGGTTTTAATCTTTACAATAACAAAGTGAGGATAATGAGATGCCCCTTGAAGCACTCGGAATGGTTGAGACTAAAGGATTCGTGGGCGCAGTAGAGGCTGCCGATGCGATGGTCAAAGCGGCGAATGTACAACTGCTCGGCAAGGAGTACATCGGCGCAGGCTACGTGACGATCTTTGTGCGCGGTGACGTTGGCGCTGTCAAAGCAGCGACGGACGCAGGCGCGGCTGCAGCGCGACGAGTCGGCGAGTTGATCAGTGTTCACGTCATTCCGAGACCGCATGCTGAAGTCGAACGCGTGCTCCCGGTGAACGGACGCACCGGTTTGAGCCCCGACGAATCATCGTTGCAAGGCGGCGCGCGCGGACAACTGAGCCAGGGGGACCAGGGCCGCTCACTCAGCTCGGGCGCACGGGAAGGAAACAAGGAACGCGCGAGATAGGAAGTACTTGTTTTTTGAGCTTTGACCTTTGAGCTTTGTACTTGGTTTGCTCGTTAACGATTCCACACACACTCTAATGATCGAGTAGCGAACAAAGAACAAAGTACAAAGTACCAAGCTCGGAGTCGTTACCATGTCAGTCGATAAAGATTTAGTTTCGGTACTACAGGCGCGCGATCTCGTCGAAGCAGCTCATCGCGCACAGGCCGAGGTGGCCCAGTTCGATCAAGCGAAGATTGACCGCATCTGCGAAGCGATGGCTAAAGCAGCCTTGCGCGAGGCGACGCGGCTCGGCACGTTGGCAGTGGAAGAAACCGGGTTCGGCGTTCCTGACGACAAACGAGAGAAGAACCGGTTCGCTGCCGAAGACGTTTGGAATTACTTTCGCGGCCTCAAAACCAAGGGTGTCGTTTCCGAGTCAAAAGACGTTGTAGAAATCGCGAGTCCACGCGGAGTTGTCGCGGGCATCGTTCCTTCGACCAATCCCACTTCAACTGCAATCTTCAAGATCCTGATCGCGATCAAATCGCGCAATACCGTTGTCCTGTCGCCGCATCCTTCCGCGGCGAAATGCATTAACGAGACCGCGCGCGTCATGCGCGAAGCTGCCGTTAAGGAAGGTCTGCCCGCGGACGCAATCGGTTGCATGAGCACGGCGACGATCGAAGGCACGGAAACTTTGATGAAGCACAAGCAGACGGCGGTGATTCTTGCGACCGGCGGCATCGGGCTTGTACGCGCAGCGTATTCGTCGGGCAAACCCGCGTTCGGCGTTGGACCAGGCAACGTTCCGGTTTGTATCGAACGTAGCGCCGACGTTCCGAAAGCGGTCCAGGATATTTTGACTGGCAAGTGTTTCGACAACGGTACGATCTGCGCGTCGGAACAGGCAGTGATTTGCGATGCGCCGATCGAGCAGGCAGTGCGCGAACAGTTCAGGCTTCAGGGCGCGCATTTTCTTTCAGCGGCGGAGGCAGAACAGCTCGGCAAAGTCGTAGCGACGCCGCAGCGTTCATTGAATCCCGCAATCGTCGGCAAGTCGGTAGAAGTTATCGCGAAAATGGCCGGTCTAAACGTGCCGCCGGGCACGCGTTGTTTGCTCGCTGACGTTGCCGGCGTCGGACGAGACTATCCGTTGTCGATGGAAAAACTGTCGCCGATTCTCGCGTTTTACGTCGCCGATGGGTTGGCCCAGGCGGCAAAGCGCAGCCAGGAAGTGTTGCATTATGGCGGCATGGGCCACACGGCGGGAATACACACGCGTTCGCGTGAGGCCGCGGTGCAGTTTGGCGCTGAGATGCCCGCGTCGCGTATCACGGTGAACACGCCAACGACGCACGGCGCAATCGGATTTTCAACTGCGTTACCACCGTCGATGACACTGGGTTGTGGATCGTGGGGCGGCAACGTTACGTCCGACAATGTTTCGCCGTTGCACCTGATGGACATCAAGCGAGTCGCGTTTGAAACGAGACCGGTGAAGAGCGCGCGCCCCGCAGTTGGTGTGCAGCCGGCGGTGAGTGCGCGACAGACGCAACCGCAACCGGCAGCGCCCGCGATTGCCGGCGGCAAGATCGATCGGCAGGAGATCGCGGCGATCGTCGATCGTTTCCTCGCGGGCAAGCAAATTGAAACGCCCCCAGCACCGCAGTCGCCTGAGCCGCCGTTGCCGAAGCCCGAGATCGAAGCTGAAGCGGGAAGCATGTACACCGGCGCCTCTGTGAAAGTGACAGAGCCTGCAAGTAAACCTAAAGAATCGCCTTCGGCGAATGGACACAAAGCAGCAGTTGATTTTGTTAGCGAAGACGACGTGAAGCGCGCGATCCAGCGGGGGGATAAAATTTACATAAATGGTAAAACCATAATCACGCCGGCCGCGCGCGACATCGGCGAGCCCGCGGAGGTCTTCGCAAAGGTCTAGCGCTTGGTACTTAGTGCTTTGTTCCTGTTAGAAGACAAAGTACAAAGAACAAAGATCAAAGCTCATGTTTCTGGCGAGAGTAGTAGGCACCGTCTGGTCCACCAAGAAGACGCCCGATCTCGAGGGCGTCCGGTTCCTGATCGTTCACCCTTACGATCTCGATAAGGAACCAACACGAAACATCGTCGTCGTTGCCGATCGACTCGGGGCTGGAACCGGCGAGATGGTGCTGTGTGCGTTTGGCAAAGCAGCCAGATCGGCGATTGGAAACCAGGACATGTCGATCGAAGCCGCCGTCGTCGGCATCGTCGATCGCGTGGACATCAACGACACGCTCTCGGACGAGATGCGTGAAGCTGCACAGCGGCTCTCGCACGAGAACGGCAGACCCTGACTACCCACCACTAATCTCCCATGGCCAATGAAGATTTGATCTATCGCATCACTCGCGCGGTTTACGAGCGTTTGGGCCCGAGTGCCGACGAGCAGATGGTGGAGCAGTTGGTCACCGACATCTATCGCGAGGTTAACCAGTCAAACTCCGTTTCCACTAACGCCTCGATCTCGGGCTCGTCGGGTCGCATGATCATTTCCGTCTTCGGAATGGACCATCCGGGAATCGTCGCCGGTGTTTCACAGATCCTTGCCGAAGCCGGTTGCAGTATCATCGACATCAATCAGACAGTGGTGCAGGGAAAGTTTGCGATGGTGATCATCGCCGACACGTCGCGCGCGCGTGAGAGCACCGCGGAGCTGAAGGAGCGATTGCGTAGCGAGGGCGAAGATCTGGGCGTGCGGATCTACGCGCAACGCGAAGACCTTTTCAACGCGATGCATCGAGTGTGAGAATCTTCTCGACTGTGAGAATCCTCGAAGTTGTCTATGTCTGAGATAGAAATCGCGCGACGCTGTTCCGTCTGTGGAATCTCGGTTCGCCAGAGTGCGATCTTTTGTCCGCAATGCGGGCAGAAGGTCGGCGCCGATCCCGTTTCGGAAAATTCTCCTCCTCCTGTCCCCGCGAAAACAGGGGTCGCAGGAAACGTGCGCGAACGCGTCGAAAAGATCAAACACGTTTCCAGCGTCATGATCGATCAAGCGGCGTACGATCCGAGTCTGCGGTTTCTGCTAGTCGCGGCCGTTCTCTTCGTTCTGTTTCTCATTCTGCTCATCCTCAGCAAGGTCATCGGCTAACCACATGGAATATACCCAAGCCGAAATCCTGCAAACCGTCGCCATGACCGAGATGGAACATCTCGACGTGCGTACGGTTACGCTCGGTCTCAGCCTGCTCGATTGCAGCAGCGACTCCATCTCGACGATTGCCCAGAAAGCCGGCGAGAAAATTCGCCGCGCCGCGTCTCGTCTGGTGCAAACAGTGGACGAGATCGGCAACGAGTTTGGTATTCGCATCGCAAACAAGCGCATTTCGATCACGCCGGTTTCACTGCTCACCGAAGGCGCGAAAGGAGATCCCGTCGAACTCGCGCGCGCCATCGACGATGCGGCGGGCGCGGTGGGCATTGATTTCATTGGCGGCTACTCAGCGTTGGTCCAGAAAGGCACAACCCCTTCGGAAAAACTGTTTCTCGATTCCATTCCCGAAGCTTTGTCTTCAACGGAGCGCCTGTGTTCATCCGTGAACGCAGCGACGACGCGCGCCGGGATTAACATGGACGTCGTGGCGCAGATCGGACGCATCATCAAGGACGCGGCCGAGCGCACGCGCGATCAAGGCGGACTGGCGTGCGCGAAGTTTGTCTGTTTCGCGAACGCGGTTGAAGACAATCCGTTCATGGCGGGTGCATTTCACGGGGTGAGCGAAGCGGAGTCAGTGATCAATGTGGGCGTGTCCGGCCCGGGCGTGGTCCATTACGCCGTGCGGCACGCGGACAGGTCGTTACCGTTGCAGGAACTTGCCGAGACGATCAAGAAACTCTCGTTCAAACTCTCGCGCGCCGGTGAACTCGTGGGACGTGAAGCCGCGCGCCGGCTCGGGTTTCCGTTTGGCATCATCGATCTTTCACTCGCGCCCACTCCCGTTCGCGGTGACTCCGTTGCGAACATTATAGAAGCGATGGGTTTCGAACGCGCCGGTACGCACGGAACTACCGCGGCCCTCGCCCTCCTGACCGATGCAGTTAAAAAAGGCGGTGCGATGGCGAGTGGCTCTGTCGGCGGCATGAGTGGCGCGTTTATTCCGGTTTCGGAAGACGCCGGGATGATCGAAGCGGCGCAGGTTGGCGCCTTATCGCTGGAGAAACTCGAGGCTTGGACCAGTGTCTGCTCGGTCGGCATCGACATGGTGGCCGTGCCCGGGTCGACATCCGCGGAAACGATCGCCGCGATCATTGCGGACGAGATGGCGATCGGAGTGATGAATAACAAGACCACGGCGGTCCGTATTATTCCGGTGCCGGGCCGAGATGTTGGCGAGGTGGTTGAGTTTGGCGGCTTGTTAGGCAGCGCGCCGATCATGGCGGTGAGCGCGTTTTCTTCTGCCGAGTTTATTCGACGCGGCGGTCACATTCCTGCGCCTATTCATTCGCTGAGAAACTGACAACACGAATCGTGTTAATCTGTGCCGGGAGACTCAAATGCCTGAAGCACTCGGATTGGTTGAATGTCGCGGACTTGTAGCCATGATTGAAGCCGCGGATGCGATGGTGAAAGCGGCGAACGTGCGTTTGGTGGGTTGGGAAAAGATCGACGCGGGCCTGGTGACCGCGATCGTGCGCGGTGATGTCGCGGCGGTTCGCAGTGCGGTTGATGCCGGCGCGGCGGCAGGGAAGAGAGTTGGTGAAGTAGTTGCAACGCATGTGATACCGCAACCACATTCTGATGTTGACGAAGGCTTGCCCGTATTGCACACCGGAGAAACGACGCGTAAGAAGATCAGCGGTTCCGTTAGACCAAAAACCTAAGCACCTTTCAACTCCCTTAGCCCCCACCTTTCCACGAATCCTTTTGGGAGGATCGATGGCTCGACGTAGACAAAACAACTTTAGGAACCTTGAAAAACTGTCCTATGAAGCGACCAGGATTACCGGCACGTCGCTCGCATTCGTGGTGGCGGCCGGTGTGGTACTACTTTGGTTGGTGACTGGACCGCTGTTCGGTTTTTCCGACACCTGGCAACTCGTGATCAACACAGGCACGACCATCGTAACTTTCCTCATGGTGTTTTTGATTCAGCGCGCGCAGAACAAAGATGCGTTGGCCATACACTTGAAGCTCAACGAAATCGTGGCGGCAATGGAAGGCGCGAGTAACCGGCTGATTGATATTGAGGATTTGAGCGAAGCTGAAATCACGTCCTTGCGAGCTCACTACCGGAAGCTGATCGAATTAGCGAAGACTGACGAGAATCTCACCGCTACTCACTCCGTCGAAGAAGCGGTCGAGCGCCACGGAACGAAGTACAAGAGGCGGGCGAAGTGAACGCCGTTGGGGTTAAGGTTTGCGGGTGCTGGTGCCGGTTGCCGGCAGACGCACTGACGGTGGTTTCGGAGTGTTCCCACCCTGACCTTCTTTTCGCGCCAGCCGTCCGTTTCGCGTTAACGCGATTCGCTTTTCACCCGTCGCCGGCTGGTCCACCGTTACTTTGATCGCGCGGTAGGTTCCATCCTGGTCCTTGTTGGTCGGGTTGTAGGCAATTACGTACTGCGTGCGAAGATCGCGAATGATCTCGTTAGCGATCTGAGGCAGGTCGGAGAGCGATTCCGGGAAGAACGCGCGACCGCCGGTTTCTGTCGCCAGTTTGTTAATTAGCTGCACCGCTTTCTCACGCGGGCTCTTGCGAATCAAACCGGCTTCCTTATCGAGTTCATTCACGAAACCAATAACGAAGATCTGAACGTCCTCTTCGCGCAAACGCGCAAAGAGTTGTTCCTGCTTGTAAAAGCTGTTGCGGTCCTCACCGTCGGTGATCACGATCAAAGCGCGGCGCCGGCGATCACCGTCATTGCCTTTCTTGTATTGAGAAACGTGTTCGGCCGAGAGATAAACCGCGTCGATGACCGCCGTCTGGCCGCCTTCGACGTAGAAGCTGTCGAGACCATCGATCAACAGGTCTTTATTATCCGTGAAGTCCTGAACGGTTTCGATCTTGTCGCTGCTGATGAAGCGCACGAGAAAAGTTTCGTCGCCGGGTTTGTTGGCGCCGATGATCGATTTGCCCGCGTCGATGACGCTCTGCAACTGCGAGCGAAGCGAACCGGAAGTGTCCACCGCAAGGCCGTAACTGATCGGAACCTCCTCGCGTGAGAAGTTTTCGATTGGTTGCGGCGCGCCGTCTTCGAACACGCGAAAGGCGTTCTGCGGCACGTCGTTAATCGGCCGGTTATTGCGGTCGATCACGCGAACGTGAAGCTGGACCAGATCAGTGTTAACGCGAACAATACTGTCCGGATCGAGCACTTCGGGTGGCGTCGGCGTTGGCGTTGGTTTGAGACGCGGAACAGGTGGCGGCTCGCCGAGTGTCGGCGCGACGCGATCGACGGGTCGCTGCGCCGGCGTCGGGCTGGGCGATGAGGCTGGGGTTGGCGGCTGCGTGTTGCGGGGCCGATCCTGGCTGGAAGCCGCGGACACGCCGGAGCCAAACAGGGCCACGGCTACGAACAAGCAACAAACTACGAGCACAGCCATCCACCGTGCCTCGTGCTCACTAAACCTGTCGCGTTTTAACGAAACGTTGGAAACTCTTTTCATATCAGACGAAACGCTCCTCGAACCCTTGATCGGGGACGGGGAGCGCTGGGGCAAACAGTGTCGCAAACGGCGACTCCACGCACGGTAAACAGATGCCGCAAAACCGAGACTGCGTTGCCGAAACCTCTTAGAAACAAAGTCTACCTTGCGCCGGCTGTGGCGTAGTAGCCCTCCTTGGAACGAACAAACAACCGGGGCAAGCCCCTCGGCGGCGTAACTTTAACCTTCACGCGATGCCACTTCCCGTCGTTCTGAAAGGTATCGGGTTTGTAGCCGATCGAGTACTGGTGCCGCAACTCCAGCGCGATCTGTTCGAAAATATCGTCCATTTCAGCCGCTGATCGAGGGAAAAACGCCTTGCCCCCAGAGACGCCCGAAAGCTCGTCAAGCACGCCCTGGCCTTCCATTCCCAGCGCACTGCCCGCGTCGTTGCCGCTCAAAATGCCGATCGCATAAAGCGTGACGTCCGATTCCTTCAGCAGCTTGCGGACTTCATTGAACGTGTAGCGCGAATCGTTGTCCTGCCCGTCGCTGATCAGCAGCAGCGCCCGTTTCGGATGCGCTCCACGCTGCACCTTCTCGACGCCGAGATAGCACGCGTCATAAAGCGCGGTTTGGCTCTTGGTTTCCACAAACGTGAGCTTATTGAGAATTGAGTCACCGTCGCGAGTGCGGTCGAGCAGCAACTGGGCGCGCGAGTTAAAGGCAATCAGGAAATACTCATCAGAGTCGTGACTGGTCTGGATGAACTTCGACAGGGCGTCGCGAGCGCGTTTCACCTTGTCGCCGCTCATCGAACCGGAGACGTCGAAAATCACGCCGACGGAAACCGGCGAATCGTCGTCGCTGAAGAAGGTGATCTCCTGTTGCTGCTTATTATCGAAAACGGCAAACGCGCTTTTGCTCAGGCCGGAGACGTAACGTCCATAGGTGTCGGTGACGGTGACGGTAAGCGTGATGAGATCGGTGTTGGTAATCAACGAGCGATCGTCGAGTTCGCTGCCGAGTTTTTTAGCGGGACTCGGCGTCTGCTCCGGCGTCTGCGCAGGAATTGGCGGCGCGGGCTTGTTCTGGCTCGGTTCCTGACTACTTACAGACAGCGAAAAAGCAAACGCAATGAAAAGCGATACAGAAGCCGCCGTGATCTTGGTGGCGTAACGAGTCGGTAAATGCATGTCACCCCCGGCTGCGGTCGTCGATTCAGTTTTAAAACGGTCAGGCTCGTAGGGAACTGTCAACACAGATGCTCTTAGGGGAACGAGTGATGCCCGACTTTTTTATACCGAGCGTGAAAGGTCACGGGGAGACGGCCGCGCGTTTCATTATGCTGTGTTGGCGAGGTCATTCTAACCAGCATGGATGCCGCGCGCAAGCCTTTGAGATCTCAGAGCCGCAATGCAGTTTTTTAGGTCGGACAGCCTGGGACCGCAGGCGTCTCGCCTGCACGCGGACGCATGGGGCGCTGTCGTGAGTTGCAGGCGAGACGCCTGCGGTCCCAGGCGTTGATCGACTACGCGGGCTGCGCTTCGATAATCGAAGTCGGGAGGTTGGTGGGAGTGATGCGCAGCAGCTCGAAACCGGCGGCGCCGAGCAGTTGCTTAAACTCCGTCGCCGTTCTTTCCTTGCCGCCGGTCATCACCAGCATGTTGAGGTCGAAGAACTTTGAGAAGTGCGGCTCGTCAGTTTCGGGCACGACGGTCTCCACGACAATCAAGCGCCCGTTTGGCTGCATGTGGCTGCGGCAGTGCTTCAGTATGGTGATCGCTTTCTCGTCGTCCCAGTCGTGGATGATCCACTTCATAACGTACGCGTCACCGCCTGCCGGCACGGCTTTGAAGAAGTCGCCCGCGACTGCTTCGCAACGATCGGCTACGCCTGTGGCTTTGAGCCGTGGTCGTGCGCCCTCGATGACCTGCGGTGCATCGAACAGAACGCCTTTCAAGTGCGGATTCTTCTGAAGTATCGTGGTGATCAGGCCGCCGTGGCCGCCGCCGATGTCCACAACGGTTCCGAACTGGGAGAAGTCGTAAAGCGAGAGGATCGCCTCGTTCGCGGCGGCCGTCACGCCGCTCATCGAGTCGTTGAAAACAGCGCCGTCTTCGGGGTTCTCCTTGAAGTACTGCCAGATATCCTTCCCGAAACAATTATCAAACGCGATTTCTCCGGTCTTGACGCTGTGCATCAAATTACCCCAAGCCGGATAGTGTTCCTGGCCGAGTTCGGAAACGACGAACCAACGCAACGATCCGGCGCGTTGGTCACGAGTGTTTCAGACAAGGGGGTCAAACCAAAGCGGTCCTCGCTTTCGTTTTTCACGATCCCGGCGCTCGCGAGCGCGCGCAGAAGGCGAAATAGCGACGGAGCGTGGGTGCCGGTCGCTTCGGCCAGCTCTTCAGCGGTTTTTGGACCCGACTGGAGCACGTCGGAAATGCCGAGCTTGGCGAATACGCCAACAGCGCGCGACGTCCAGAAACTGGTAATGATCTGGAGCATCTGCACGGGAACCGGGAGTTGATTTTCGTCTGGTTGAACTGCTGGAGCGGTCACGATTGTTCTCCTTAAACTCAATACTACGGAAACTTTCCGTTTATGAACGCGTGATATACTCCCGATTCGGTTCAAGCTCCGACTCATAAACAATGGCTGAATTTATTTGTCGATTGGGAACGCCGGCGGGCGAGGTCGTGACCCGCACGATTGAAGCATCGGGTATTCACGAAGCACGGGCGCGTCTCGAACGCGAGGGTTTTCGTGTTTTCAATGTGACTCCGCCGAAGACCTCCGGCGTCTCCACGTTGACGCGCCTGGGCCGCTCCGGTGCTCATCCACGCGTCAAGGCAAACGATTTTCTGCTGTTCAACCAACAGCTCGCGGCCCTGGTTCGCGCGGGTATTCCGATACTTCAAGCCATCGCGATGTTGCGCAAGCGCGCCGCGTCCTCGCGTTTGCGAGCGGTGCTCGGCGACGTTGAAGACCAGATTCGCGGCGGCGCCGCGCTGTCGCAGGCGTTTGCTGCGCAAGGGGGGATCTTTCCGCGAATTTACACGGCTTCGATTCTAGCGGGCGAGCGTTCGGGTGCGCTCGATGAGGTGCTCAGCCGGTACGTCAATTACATGCGACGCAATGTGGCCCTGCGAAGAAAGATCCGCGGCGCGCTCGCGTACCCTATGTTCCTGTTGTTTGCTTCCGCGTGCATGGTCACGTTTTTGACGGTCTACGTGGTGCCACGCATGTCGGACCTGTTCGTCGGTTTTGGTAACGAACTGCCGACAGTGACGCAGATCGTAGTCGGCATCTCGCGCTGGTTGTCTACCAACGTCTTCTGGTTTGGCCCATTGATCATAGTCGGCGCAATACTGCTTACGATCTGGTCGCGAACGCCGGCGGGCAAACTTCAGATCAGCGCGCTGATTTTGAAGATCCCGCTCGCCGGGAACCTTGCGGTGCAGCTTTCCGTTGCGCAGGCGACGCGTTCACTCGCGACCTTGCTGGCCGGCGGTATCACCCTCGTCGAGTCGTGGGAGATCGCGTCTGAATCGATCACAAACCTCGAACTTCGGCGGCGCAGTTCGTCGATTCTGCCGATGATTCGCGAGGGGAGGTCATTCACGGAAAGTTTGGAGATGGCGGGATGGCTGCCGCCGCTCGCGATCGACATGATCGGAATTGGCGAACGTTCGGGCAGTTTACGTGAGATGCTCGATGAAGTTGCGGTTTTCTATGACGCTGAATCGGAAGTGCGGCTGGAGCAGTTGACGACCACGCTGGAGCCTGCGATTCTTGTCGTGATGGGCGGTGTGGTAGTAACGATTCTCCTCGCCATCTACCTTCCAATCATTCAATCCATTTCGAGCGGTGCGGGAGTGACCGGCGCTCGCTAATTAATTAATGAAGCAAGTTTCCGAAAACGAAAATCCACTGGTCGAAAGTTCATTACCCCTGCCAGTGCCGCCAGCCGGCGCAAACGGTCAGAATGGTGACGAACACGTACCGCCCGAGATGAAGGCTGCGCGGGAGCTCGCGCGCCGGTATCGGTTGCCGTTTGTCGATCTGTTGCCGCCCGATCGCGAATCGCCGATCGATTATCAACTTTTCACTGAAGTCCCGGTCGATCTGATGGTGCGCCATCAGTTCGTGCCGCTCAAACGCGACGATAAGGGCCTGCACATCGCGATGGCCGATCCGACCGACCTCGAGCGGCTGGACGAGCTTTCCAGCACGTTGCGCACGCGGATCATTCCCTACGTCGCAACTTCGGGCGCGGTTGAAGTCGTGCTGCGCAAGGGCGACACCACGCAACGCGTTTTGCAGGAAGCCGCGTCGGGTTTTCGCATCTCGCTCGTCAAGGAAACCGAACACGGCGAAGAGGTGCTCGATCTCGATCGCCTCGCGACGGACGCCGACATGTCGCCGATCATCAAACTCGTCGACACCATCATCTACAACGCGATGGAGTCGCGCGCGTCGGATATTCACATCGAAACACGCGACACCGAGGTCCAGGTCAAGTACCGCATTGACGGCGCGCTCTACGCGAAAGTCGATCCGATCGATCTCGCTTATCACCAGACGTTGATCTCGCGTATCAAGGTCATGTCTGAACTCGACATCGCTGAGCGGCGCGTGCCGCAGGACGGTCGTTTCCGCGTTCGTTACAAAGGACGCAACGTCGACTTCCGCGTTTCGATCATGCCAACGATTCACGGCGAAGACGCTGTGGTTCGTATTCTCGACAAGGAACAGATCAACGAAGAGTTTCGCAATCTCAATCTGAACGTCGTCGGGTTTGCTGAAGATGACCTCAAAAAGTTTCGCCGCTACATCGCTGAGCCGTACGGCATGGTGCTCGTGACTGGTCCAACCGGTTCGGGCAAAACAACCACGCTCTACGCCGCACTCAACGAAATCCGCAACGAAGAAGACAAGATCGTCACGATTGAAGACCCGGTCGAGTATCAGTTGCACGGCATCACGCAGATTCCGGTAAACGAGAAGAAGGGACTAACGTTCGATCGTGGACTGCGTTCCATCCTGCGTCACGACCCGGACAAGATCATGGTCGGCGAGATCCGCGACACTGAAACCGCTCAGATCGCGATTCAGTCAGCGTTGACGGGGCACCTCGTTTTCACGACTGTTCACGCCAACAACGTGATCGACGTGATCGGTCGTTTCCTGAACATGGGCGTCGAGCCTTACAACTTCGTTTCGTCGTTGAACTGCGTGTTGGCTCAGCGGCTCATCCGCATGCTCTGTCCGTACTGCAAGCGGCAGTATCGACCCACCGATGCGGAACTCGGGGAGTCAGGACTGAAACCCGACATTTACCGCGAGCGGCCTTTCTATATGAACGTCGGTTGCGACGCGTGCAACCACACGGGTTACAGAGGCAGAACTGCTATTCACGAATTGCTCGATTTGTCGGATAATGTCCGCGAAATGATTATCGACCGGCGGCCGGGTTCCGAAGTTCGCCGCGCGGCAGAAGCCGAAGGATTGACGAGTTTGCGAGATTCGGCCCTGCAAAAAGTCTTTAACGGGATTTCGACCTTGCACGAAATCAATCGCGTGACGTTCGTTGAGGAAATAACCGCGAGCAAGTAGCATCAAACCCCGACCGCAACTCTCCGACCTGCAAGTAAATTTGGGCGGTTTTTACGGAACTGAAATATACTGCCCGCGTGTGAGGAAATTGGCCGTCAGCGTCTTGCATCTTACGCGTCTCGACGGCATTATTAGGGTCGCCTTTTAGTCGTTTTACTTTCCACCACCGAGCTAAGAAAGCCATGAGAAACAACAGCAGACTGCGCACGCTTATATCCTTCGTTCTGGCCCTCAGCATCCTTGCGGTGCCGATGACGGCTTTTGCCAAAAAGGGCGAGAAGAATTACAAACGCGGCTTGGATTATGAACGGGCGCAGCAGTGGGACAAGGCGGCGCAGGAGTTTACTCTCGCCGTGGCTGCGGACCCGTCGAATGTGGAGTATCAACTCCATTTCCGCCGCGCCAGTTTTAACGCCTCGCAAACGTACATGCAGCAGGGGAGGTCGCTCGCCGAGCGAGGCGATTACGTCGGCGCATACAACGCGTTTCGTCAGGCTTACGGGTACGACGCGGTGAACGAGTTAGCTGTGTCGGAGATGGAAAGAATGCTGCGCCTGCAGGCCGTCAAGGAGGGACGGACGCCGGCCAGCGGAAATGGCAACGGCAACGGCGCCAACGGCAGTGGCGCGAAGACCCCTGAAGTGCCTGAAGGCGGCAACATGACGCCGACGAGCGGGCAGGAGTTTGTCTCGCCGCGTGAGACACAACTGCGCATCATCAACTACACGGGCGATCTCAAAGCACTCATTCGCAGTCTCGCCGAGCAACTGAATCTCAACGTCATTTTCGACCGCCAGTCGTTTACGCAATCACGGCCCATCGATATCAATTTAAAGGATGTCACCACGGCGCAGGCGCTCGACTACGTTTTCCTGCAAGAAGGACTCTTCTTCCAGAAACTCAGCCGCCGCACGATCCTCGTTGCGGATCAAGCGCGCCGTCCACAGTATCAACAACTCGTTCTGCGCACCTTCTATTTGTCGAACATGAAACCCGCCGACGCGCGCACGCTCGTGCAACAGGCGATTCCGCCGTCAGTCGGCCGTCCGCAGACGATCGTCGTTCCGGATGATGCGACAAACAGTTTGACAGTGCGCGACACGGCAGAGAACGTGCGGCTCATCGGCGAGTTGCTGCAAAGCGTCGATAAGGATCGTGCAGAAGTCGTGATGGACGTGAATATTTACGAAGTGTCCAAGAACGACATGCTTCAGTTCGGTAATCAGATCGGCACCACGCTCGACACCGGCATCGGTGGTTCGCCGGGCTTCTCACTCTTGAGTGACAACGGCGTCATCAATAGCGCAGCTGGCGCCGGCGTCAATCTCGGCGCGATCGTTGGCGGCGTTCCGACTGCACTCGCCGCTGCGCTCGTCATTCCGCCTTCAGTGCTGCGTGCGTTCCGTAGCCGGGACAACACCAAGCTGATCGCTTCGACGCAGGTCCACGCTTTCAACGGTGAGGAATCGCAGGCCCGCATCGGACAGCGCGTGCCGGTGCAAACCGCGCAGGCGTATCCGTTTGGGGTGCAGACCGGCACGCCGACTGGAGGCGTAGGTAATCCGGTTTTTCCGAGCGGTGGTTTCCCGGTCATCAACTATGAACCGACCGGTTTGACACTCAAGTTCACGCCGCAGGTGTTTCCGAATCTCGACGTGCAAGTGAAGATGAACATTGAGCAGAAGGACGTGCTCGGTGCGAGCACCCTGACGCCGACGTTTACTGAACGCACGATGCAGGGTACGGCCCGTATTCAGAATAACCGCACGATGATGCTCGCGAGCATCTCGACGGACATTGAAGCGCGTGGCCGCAAGGGCCTCCCGTTCCTCGGTGGACTGCCGATCATCGGCCGTCTGTTCACCGCGCCGACACGCGACCTGCGCCAGGTTGACATCGTCATCAGCGTCACGCCTCGCGTGCTTCGTGCTCCGGCCGTTACGCCGCGCGACGAAGAGATGCGTCCGAGCGGTACGTTGCAATCGCCGACGACCGGTTCACTCGCGGAGATGATTCGTGAGGCGGATCGCGAAGACCAGATCGCAGCGGCTCGTGCGCTGCCACGGAACGCGACGATTCAACTGCCGGATGCGCCGGTCGAAGTGGCGAAGCCGGTGAACGCGACGCAGACCAGCGCGCAGAATAATCCTGCGCCGGCTACGACTGCGAACACGAACCCGGCCGCGACTGCGCCGGCTACGACTGCACAGAACACGAATCCGGTAACGACGACCGCCGCCCCGGTAACGTCAACGACGGTGCCGTCGAGTAAAGGCGATCCAAACGCGCCGCCGGTGAACGCGACGCAGACGATGGCCCAGGCCGCGCCTGCGCAGGTTCCAGTCAAACCGGCTGCGGACAAGTCAGCAACTGTGGAAGAGTTGCCGTCATACGTGCCCGCGCCGAAATCGTTGATTAGCGACAACGCCGCTGCGGCAGTCGCTACCGTCAATCCGGGCAGTGCCGTAAATCAGAATGCGGTACTGACTTCCATGCCCAAGGCTGCTGAGACGTCACTCGCACCCAAGCCGCTCGATACGAAGCTCGGCGCAGGACGCGTGGCCCAACTCAGTCTGCTTCAGGGCGACGACGTGATGAAGATTGGCGAGAAACGTAAGTATGCGATTCAGTTGAACTCTGACGTGCCACTGAGTCTTGCCTTACTGACGTTGAAGTTCGATCCGAAGGTCGTAAAAGTGCATGCCCTTACCGCCGGCAATTTGCTGAGTTCGCTTGCGGAAGACGCGACACCGCTGTTCACACCGTCGATCGACGCAAACGGCGTCTGCATGATTTCGATCTCGTCGCTGAACGGTAAAGCATCATTCAAGGGCGCTGGAGCGTTGCTCTTCATCGAGCTCGAAGCCATCGGCGCCGGTGATGCCGCTCTCGCTTTCGTAAAAGAGACGTTGCATCTGGTCGCCACTGATGCTCGCGACGTTACGTCCGAGATCGTTCAGGGCACAGCGACAGTGAAACAATGACGCTGCTGCCGCGAGGCAGGGCGGATAAACACGCGGCGACTGGATGAACGGAGTACCACACCCGGTCGCCGCTTTCTTTTGAAGGCCCGTTGGCTATGAAAACTGGGCGGAAAACGGAGCGGGGATTTTCGCTGATAGAACTGGTGATCACCATCACGGTGTTGACCATTCTGACGCTTGGCGCAATGCCGCTCGTGAAGGTTTCCGTGAAGCGGCAGAAGGAACAACAACTGCGCGACACCTTGCGGCAGCTTCGCATGGCGATTGACGAGTTTCGTCGCGATACGATCGGCATGAACTGCAGCGGCGTGGCGCTTCCACCCGGCGGCGGCGGCGCGCAGCCACCAGCGATGATCGATCCGCGCAGCAAAGTCGTCATTAGCGACTGCACGATTTTCGGCGTCGATAATCCCGACCACTATCCGCCGGATCTCGAAACGCTGGTTAACGGCGTGAACGTCATCGCGCGGGGCATGCCGCTCGGCGGCGGCGGAACCAGCGACGAGGACAAGACCAGCAACTTACCCAGGTTAGGCAGCCAGTTGTCTACCAAGCAGAAGGTTTACCTTCGCGCCTTACCCGTCGATCCGATGACGGGCAAAGCCGAATGGGAACTGCGGTCCAGTTACGACGCGGCTGACGCGGGTTCGTGGGGCGGCGAAAATGTTTTTGACGTGCGCTCGAAATCGAGAGACACCGCATTGAATGGAGAGAAGTACAGTGACTGGTAGTTTCGAACAGGCACGACGCAGGTGGCGCGACGCGGCAAGCGCGGGATTCACGCTGCTCGAGTTGATGATCGTGATCTCGATCATCATTATTCTCGCCGCAATCACGCTGCCGCAGTATCAGAAGACCATCAGGCACACGCGCGAGGCAGTGCTGCGCGACGACTTGTTCAAAATGCGCTCGCTGATCGACCAGTTTGCCGCTGACAAAGGACGCCTGCCGCAGTCGCTGGACGAGCTCGTCAGTGAAGGCTACATCCGCGACGTGCCCGTCGATCCGTTCACCGGACAAAAAGACTGGGCCATCACCACCGGGGACGATCCAAACTCGATGGGCGGCGAAACGGGGATGATCGACGTGCACAGTGCCTCTGCCGAAATCTCCACCGAGGGCACGCCCTACAGCGAATGGTGAGTTTTTAAGATCAGCATGCCCAATCTTTTTTCTCGCATCGTAGAACCCTGGATTCCGTCCACTGCCATCGGGCTGGAAAAAGGACTCGCTTCCGTCGTTCAACTCGAACGCGCCAAAGGTAATGCGTGCCGCTTGAAACGTGCGGCTACTGCGAACATCGATTCTCTCATTCGACCGAGCTTTGACGAACCGAACCTTACGAACGCAGCGCAGCTTGCTGCTGTGTTGAAAGATCTCGCCGTTGGCGCTGGCTTAATGCGGCAAAAGCGCTGGTCGTTGAGTCTGCCCGAGATCACCACGCGCACCACTGTCTTCACGCTCGAAAGCAAACCCGCGTCATCCTCAGAACTCCAGGACGTGCTGAAGTGGAAGACCGAGCGCGGCTTCGGCGCGTCACTCGAGGAGCTTTCGGTTTCGCGCGAGCGTTTGCAGAAAGACGCCCAGGGCCGGGATCGTTATCTCGCAATCGCGGTTAAGAAATCAGTGCTTGCGGAATACGAAGCTGTACTCGATTCCTTAGGCTGGCGAGTCGGACTGATTCTGCCCCGCCATCTCGGTGAAGCTCAGTGGCTGGTGCGCAACGGCTCCGCCGGTGACTCGCTGTTGCTGAGCGGCTCGGCCAAAGGTTTTACTGGAGTGATCTTTCGTAACCAGCATCCGTTGATCCTCCGCACCGTGAACTGTGGCGAGGGCGAGTTTGAAGACGAGTTTTATCGCTTCCTGCTGTTCTATCGCGACCGTAACACACCCGAAGGCACCGGCGACCACACACCACTTTCGCGTCTGATGGTGATCGGCGAAGGCATCACCAAAGAACGCGCGAGTGAGATCGTCAACGAAACCACTGGCGGACATCTGCGACCGGTCGGCGCTGAGGATTTAGGGCTGCAGTTACCCAACCAGGACTTCAATTTCGACTCCATCGCGGCCCCTGCCGGACTCGCCACCCTGTCGTGGTAATTCCACCGGATTCGGTTGAAACAATCGCCGACACCGAAACGTAACACCCGGGTATCATGAAAGCTTCTGCTTCCTCCGTTTCTCCCGCTTTTTCACGAGATCTGAGCGCGGTCAGCGACCGGGAACTCGTCGCCATCGCGATCTCCGGTTTCGATGGCAGCTTCGAGGAGCTCGTGCGCCGATATCAGCGACCGATTTCCGCTTACGTTTACCGGATGGTCGGCAACTACGAATCCGCCCTCGACCTGACCCAGGAAATCTTCATCAAGGTCTACAACTCGCTTACGCGCTACCGCGCCGAATTCAAGTTCTCGACATGGATCTACAAGATCGCTCACAACGCGGCCGTCGATCACCTGCGTCGCAACTCCACCCGCGAACAATCTCTCGTCGCCGGCATTGAGGGCGACACTTTTGACCTGCCCATCGAGAGCGCCCGTCTGAGTCCCGAGCAGGAGAGCGAACGGAAAGAACGACGAGGCGAAATCGAAGCGGTAGTCCGCACGCTGCCTTCCAACTATCGCGAATTGATCATCCTGCGCCACTCGCAGGATCTCAGTTACGAAGAGATCGTCGAGGTGACCGGCCTGCCACTCGGAACCGTCAAGAACCGTCTCTTTCGCGCGCGCGAAATGATGCGACAGCAATTCGTTGATAAGGGAATCACCGGCATTCAATGACCAGGGTCGAACAAAAGATCTGTCAGCAAAACCTGATTGCCGCGTACGTCGACGGCGAACTCAGCGACGTCGCGAACGCGATATTCGAACAGCACGTGGAAGATTGTGCTGAGTGTCGTGCTGAGTTGCGTGCGCATCGCGTTTTTGTTTGCGAACTCGACGCCGCACTCGCCGGCAAAGTAGAGATTCCAGTTCCCGACGATTTTTCGAAAGTGATCGCCGTGCGTGCGCGTAGCGACATGCGTGGTGTTCGCAGCCCTTCGGAACACCGCAAAGCGATTGCGATCTGTTTGGTCCTGGCATTGACGGGATTTGGCTTACTCGGGACCACTGCGCGTGAAGACGTGTTAGCTTTGGCCGGCCGCTTTATCACTGCTGTGATCAGCATTAGCAGTTTCGTTTCGCAACTTGTTTACGACGCGGTCGCGGGACTTGTGGTGATCTCCAGAGTTTTGGGCCACAAGATCGTCGTCGGCAGCGGGTCATTCGGCTTGCTGTTGATTGTTCTGGCCGTCGCTGTTTTTGTCTTGTCGCGCTTGCTCTCCGACTACCATCGCACGGGCGCTACCGAATAGAAGGGGCTGCTCGTGGCAATGGTTCTGCTTCACTCACCAACCACCTTCGTAGCTGAACATAATCATGGTGACCGCGGCTGGACCGGCGGCCTGGCGCGCCTCGCCGCTCTGATCGGTTGGTTGTTCCTGCTCATGGGCGGCGTCCACGCACAGGACGCCCACACTGAATCCGTGGTTGTTGTTAGTGGGGTTAGCGATAGCACCGTCTTTGGAGTGGGCAACTCCGTCCGCATCACCGGCACCGTAAAACAGGGTGCGATGGCGCTCGGCGGCGATGTGATTGTCGAAGGGGTGGTTGAGGGCGACGTCGCTACGATCGGCGGTTCAGTGATCCAACTGCCAGGCTCCCGCATTGGCGGCGACGTGATCGTTCTTGGTGGCACCTATCGCGCCCATGACGCGTCTCCACTGAGGAACGCGAAGAGCACGACGATCATGTACGCGGGTTACCAGCAGGAACTTCGCGACATGATGCGCAATCCGACCGGGCTCTTCAGTCCACGCTGGACCCCGACGTATCTCGGCACGCGGCTTTTGGTGGTGCTCTTCTGGTTCATCGTCGCGCTTGCGTTTACGTCGGCGATGCCGGGCACGATAAGTCGCGGCGTGGCGCGTTTGCAGTTGACGAGCGTGCGCGTAGCAGCGATTGGTTTAATTGGCGTCGTGGTCCTGTTTGTCAGCGTCCTGGTCTGCTTGTGGATCATGCCGGAGCCGATTCAGGTCTTTGTCGGCCTGTTTGCATTGCTGCTTTGGATCGTCGCCAGCTTGTTTGGTAGGGTTATTCTGTACGCGGCGACCGGAAAATGGCTGCAACGGAAGTACGTGCCGTTTGGTAAAAATTCAGAGGCGGTGGCGCTGTTGTTGGGAACGAGTTTTTGGGTTCTTTTGACGTCGCTACCGTACGTTTGGCCGTTCATGGCAGCTTTCATTTTGATAATCAGTTTCGGTCTCGCTCTAACCGCTCGTTACCGCAAAACCGTTTCTGTTTAGGAGAAACAAGTGATGAAGATTTTTCTTTTAGCGATCGCGCTGGCGCTGTGCGCGCAAAGCACGCTGTTCGCGCAAGGCACGGATCCAGGCATTGCAGCAAAGCATGCGATTGGTGAAGTGAAGACGATCGACGCGGCCGCGAAGCAGATAACTATCAAGACCGACGCCGGTTCCACCGTGACTGTTTCCGTGAACGACAAGACCACGTACAAACGCCTCGCGCCCGGCGAGCAAACGCTGACGAACGCTGCCGACATCGCGTTCACTGACGTCGCCGAAGGTGATCGCGTGATGGCTCGCGGCACCGTCTCCGAAGATCGCAAGTCAATTCCGGCGGTGCAGATCATCGTGATGACCAAGGGTGACCTCGCGAAGAAACAGGAAGCGGAACGGCTCGAGTGGCGCCGCCGCGGCATTCTCGGTGTGATCACGGTGCTCAAGCCGGATACCAAGGAGATCACGATTTCGAATCGCACTATGGCGGGAATGCAATCGGTCGTCATGCAGGTCAGTGACAAGACCGAAATGCATCGCTATGCACCCGACTCGATTAAATTTGGCGACGCGAAACCGAGCACATTCGCGGAGCTCAAAGTCGGCGACCAGTTGCGGGCGCTCGGCGATCGCACTGAAGACCCGCTACGTTTCAACCCGCAGAAGATCGTGACCGGCAGCTTTCGCACTGTCGCTGGCGTCGTGACGGCGGTCGATCCTGCGACCGGCGAGGTTAAGATCAACGAACTCGAAAAGAAAACCCCGTTGACGATCGTGATCAAGCAGGACGCTGTGCTGCGTCGGTTTCCACCGGCTTCTGAAATGGGAGCGATGATGGGCGGCATGCGTGGACCCGGCGGACCCGGCGGGGGTGGCGGTCAGGCGGCGCCCGGCGGGCAAGGACAAGCCCAACCGGCTCAGAGACCGCAAGGCGGCGCTCCCGGTGGATCGGGCGGGGGTCCGGTAGGAATTGGCCCCGGTCGTGGCGGCTTCAATATCAACGACATGCTCGAGCGTTTGCCAACTATTTCTATCGCGGATGTTAAGGTTGGCGACACTATCATCGTTTCCAGTACGCAGGGCGTTGATCCGACGCGTCTAACCGCAATTTCTTTCGTGGCCGGCGCAGACACCCTGTTGGCAATGCTTGCTCCGCGGCCGCAACCGGGACAGGCGACTCCCAACCCGGCAGCGGGTTTAGGTAACAGCGGCATCACGTTCGGCATCGGCTTGCCGTAGGCGACAACAATTTTCCCCCGAAAGGCGCCATATGAATTTTCCCCCACGTCTCCCACGCACTCTTGTTGTACTCGCCGCTCTTATTCTCCTTTGGTCCGTCGGCGTGGCCGCGCAACAAGCGCGTGGCACGTTGCGCGGCCTGATTACTGACGAACTCGGCGCTGCGATTGTCGGCGCGAGCGTCACGCTGACAGACGCGACCGGCGTCCAGAAAACAGCGACTACCAACGGCGAAGGTATCTACACTTTCACCGGCCTGACCCACGGCAATTACAAGCTCGAGGCGATCGCGCCCGGTTTCACGCAATCCGACGAACAAACGGTCGAGATCAAATCCGGTCGACAGTCGTTGGACATCACGTTGAAGGTGACGATCCAGGAACAGGTTACGGTTGGCGAAACTCCGATCAGCACTGAAGCTACTAACAACGCGAATCAGACGGTCATCGGCGGTAAAGATCTCGACGCGCTCCCCGACGATCCCGAAGAACTCGCGGCTGCGTTGCAGGCGCTCGCTGGTCCCTCCGTTGGACCAAACGGCGGCCAGATCTTTATCGACGGCTTCACCGGCGGCAGCTTGCCCTCGAAAGACTCGATTCGCGAGATTCGCATCAACCAGAATCCGTTTGCGGCCGAGAACGATCAGCCTTCAGCCCGTATCGACATTCTCACTCGTCCCGGCACCGACAAACTGCGCGGCGGCGCATCGTTCAATTTCAACGACGAGAGCTTCAACTCTCGCAATCCTTTTTCGATCAACTCCAGTAAGCGGCCGCC
The DNA here is from genome assembly GCA_020199835.1 of Acidobacteriota bacterium. Classification (GTDB taxonomy): domain Bacteria; phylum Acidobacteriota; class Blastocatellia; order Pyrinomonadales; family Pyrinomonadaceae; genus PSRF01. Next base: position 32,933 of record JAIVJV010000003.1, read on the forward strand.
GTTTCAGATCCGCCACTACGACATGAACCTGAGTGGTCCACTCGTGAAGGGAAAGGCCTCGTTCTTCGTCAACTTCGGACGCATCGAAACCGACGACAACGAACTCATCCGGGCGACGGTGCTTGACGAGAATCTTAACGCTGTTGATTTCGGTCAAGGCTTTCTCGTACCGCGCCGCAACACGTTTCTCAGTCCGCGGCTCGACTACGCCATCAACGCCAGCAATACGTTGATTGCGCGTTACAACTTCAATCGTTCTCGCACTCAAGACCAGGGCGTGGGCGGATTCAACTTGCCTGAACGCGGCTTCGATACAATCAATACCAGCCATAACATTCAGCTAACCGAGACCGCGATTCTCAACAGCACGACGATCAACGAAACGCGTTTTCAATACAGCCACAGTCGCAACGAACAGATCGGCAACAACGCGATTCCGGCGCTGAACGTCAGCGGTTCGTTCAACTCCGGTGGTTCGCAAGTGGGCCACTCGATCAACGAACGAAATTTCTGGGAACTCAACAACTTCACGGCGAAACAGCACGGCTCGCATGCGATCAAATTCGGCGGGCGCGTTCGTCACGTGAGTATTGACGACACGAATGAAAGTAACTTCGGCGGTACATGGTCGTTCACCGGCGGTTTCGGACTCACCAGCATCGAACGGTATCAACTCACGTTGCGCTTGCAGGAGCAGGGACTAACACCCGCGCAGATCCGTGCAGCAGGTGGCGGCGCGGCGACGTTCAGCATCAACGTGGGAAATCCTTTCGCGGATGTCAGCCAAACTGATTACGGCGTTTTCATTCAGGATGATTGGCGCGTGCGGCCGAACATCACGTTGAGTTACGGGCTGAGATACGAAACGCAGACCAACGCTCACAGTAAGTACGACTTTGCGCCGCGGCTCGCCGTCGCGTGGTCACCCGGCGCGGCAAACAGCGCGCGTCCGCCGAAGATGGTTATTCGCGTCGGCACCGGTTTCTTCTACAACCGTTTTAACGAGAGTTCGACGCTGATTGCGAACCGCTTCAATGGCGTCAACGTGCTGCAAACGTTTGTTACAGAAGAGGCGCAACGACTGACGCCGCGGACTGTTGAGCAACAGCAGGAGCCAAATGTTGCTGGCATTTACTCGATCCTGAACCAATGGAGTCCGACAAGTGTTCCGTCGCTCGCCGGCGTTCCGCTGACGCAGCAGACAGTCTGGCAAGTCGATCCGAAGATTCAAGCTCCGACGGTGTGGCTCGCCGGCACGCAGGTCGAACGACAATTGCCGCGCAATCTCACGATGTTCGTGGGCTTTTATAACATCCGCATCGTGCACGTGATTCGCGCGCGCGACATCAATGCGCCGTTCCCGGCCAGCGTCACCCCGCTCACGCCGAACGGTATTCGACCCGATCCGACCAAGGGCGAAATCTATCGGTTTGAAGCGAGTGGCCAGTTTAATCAGCGGCAGTTCTTCATCGGTTTCAACAGCCGTCTCAACCGCATGTTTCAGTTCAACGGCAACTACTCGATCAGCAAAACGACCAACGATACCGACGGTCAGGGTGGCTCGCTGTTTCCGATGAACTCCTACGACACCTCCGGGGAGTTTGGCCGCGGGTCGTTCGACATTCGGCACCGCTTCACGATCTTTGGTACCGTCAACTTGCCCTGGTGGAAGATCGTGCTGAATCCGTTAATCGTCGCGAATACCGGTCCGCCGTTCAACATCATCACGGGTCAGGATCTGAATCTCGACCGGCAAGTGAACGAGCGGCCGAGTCTTCTTGGTCCAAATGCGGACTGCTCGCTGACGACGGTTCGTTGCACGCCATTAGGTAATTTCAACCTCGTGCCGTCGCCGGGCGAGCAGATCATTCCGCGAAACTTCGGCAAGGCGCCGCGAGCGTTTGTAGTGAACTTGCGCATCAGCCGCGCGTTTGCTTTCGGAACTGTCGGCCGCGGCGGCAACAACGCGGCTGCCAGGCAGCAAACTCAGGTTGCATCCGCGATAGCCGCTGCCGGTCCAAGAGTCGCGGCTGGAGGACCGCAAGGCCCGGGTGGCGCTCCCCCGAGTGAGAAGCGTTACAATCTGAACGTCTCGATCAACTTTCAGAACCTCCTTAATCACGTGAATCTTGGAGTTCCAGTTGGTAATCTATCGTCGCCGAGTTTCGGTGAGTCGCTGGGCCTGGGTGGCAGCTTTGGCGGTGGTGGTGGCCCGGGCAGCGCCGGCGCCGGCAATCGCCGCATCTATGCGCAGGTACGCTTTAACTTCTAAGCGAAAGGGTTTGGAAATGAGAAAGACAGTCCTGGCTTCGTTGGCGCTGGTTGTGTTTAGCGGAACGAGTTTGGCCCAGGAGCCCGCGAAACCCGCTTCGGCAAACGGCGCGACCACGCCAAACGCCGCGGCTGCTCCCGCGATCGCGATCACGGCAGAGACTTCGCCGAAAGATCTCGCGAAGGCCGCTTTCATGGCCCAGGGTGGCGAGAAGTTTCGCGCGGTGCAGAACATGATGTTGCGCGGATCGGTTCAGCTTTATCCACCGAACAGCGTGCAGTCGATTCCGGGATCTTTTTCTCTTGTGACCGCGGGCGACAAGTTGCGAATGGAGATCGACGCGCGGCCCGCGATCGTGTTCAAGCAGATCTACGATGGCGAACAAAGTTACAGCTCGCTGCCGAATGTAGCGTTACCGCCGCTGACGAAGTTCGGCTTCGGCGCGCTTGCGCGATACGACCAACCCGGGTTTCAGATCGGTGCGATTCCCGACAAGAAAAAGCAGCGCGGGTTTCGCCTGGTCGATCCGGATGGTTTCACGACTGACTATTACCTCGATTCGAAGACCGGCCGCGTCATGAACTTTTTCATTTACTACAACGGCGTCACGCTCGGCACGGAGAACAGCAAGTTCAAGGAAGTTGAAGGTGTGCTGGTGCCGCTGAGTTTTGCGCAGAAGTTTGAGATGCCGATGGGCGCGTTTTTCGCGGAGTTCAACGTGAAGGAAGTGAAACTGAATCAGCAGTTGGCCGAAGACGCGTTCGCGATTCCACGTTAGTTCCTAACACAGCGGGGTACAGCCGTTACACGCTCATGATCTCTTGTTCTTTGGTTTTTGAGAGTTCGTCGATCTTGCTGATGTAAGTGTTCGTGAGTTTTTGGATCTCGTCGAGGGCGTCGCGCTCAGCGTCCTCTGAAATCACTTTGTCTTTCAACATCTTCTTCAGCTTCTCGTTGGCGTCGCGACGCACGTTGCGGACGGCGGTGCGGTGATCTTCAGCGATGTCGTGCACCTGCTTGGCGAGTTGCTTGCGGCGTTCTTCGGTCAACGCGGGAATCGGGATGCGCACGAGTTTGCCGTCGTTCGACGGATTCAGCCCGAGGTCCGCGGTGCGAATCGCTTTTTCAACCGCGCCGATCTGCGTTTGGTCCCATGGTTGGACCGTTAACATCGCCGGCTCAGGCGCGTGCACCGAGGCCATCTGGCTTAGCGGGGTCATGGTGCCGTAGTAGTCAACCATCACCGTGTCCAACAGACTCACAGACGCGCGGCCCGTCCGGACGGTCCCGAGTTTGCGCCGAAAGTCGTCGATGACTGTTTCCATTCGCGGTCGAGTCTCTTTGATTACGTCTTTTTCACTCATCTCGCTGCACTCCGCTAACAGATCTTTTTAACAAGCAACTTTAGTCCCTACTCCGCTTTCGCCCGACACCACACGTGTGATGTTTCCGGGCTCGCGCATATTGAAGACGATGATCGGCAAATTGTTGTCCATACACAGGGAAATGGCCGACGCGTCCATCACCTTCAGTTCTTTCTCCAGCACCTGCCGATAAGTGATCTCGTTAAAGCGTTCGGCGGCGGCGTCCTTCATCGGATCCGCTGTATAAACGCCGTCAACCTTCGTCGCCTTCAGAATAATGTCAGCCTTGATCTCCAACGCCCGCAACGCAGCCGCTGAGTCAGTAGTGAAATACGGATTGCCGGTGCCGGCAGCAAAAATCACCACACGACCTTTTTCGAGATGGCGAACAGCGCGGCGGCGAATGAACGGCTCCGCGAGCTGCGGGATTTCGATCGCGGACATCACCCGCGTATCGACGGAAACCTTCTCGAGCGCATCCTGCAAGACCACGGCATTCATCACGGTCGCCAGCATGCCGATGTAGTCTGCCGACGAACGGTCCATGTTGCCGGCGCTCTTCGAAACACCGCGAAAGATGTTTCCGCCGCCGACCACGACCGCGACTTGCACGCCGAGACGATGAACAACCTTGAGCTCTTCGGCGAGACTGTGCGCGACGTCTACGTCGATGCCGTAGTTCTGCTCGCCCATCAGCGCTTCGCCGGAAATCTTCAACAAGACCCGGCGGTACGCCAGGTCCTGGCTTTTTGCACCAGTGACCACCATGTTGATTTTTTACCCGAGCATGGAAGCTACTTCGCTACCAAAATCCTCGCTGCGACGTTCGAGACCCTCACCCATTTTGTAACGCGTGAAGCGACGGACCGCAATGCGCTCGCCGGTCTTCGCGGTCTTTTCCGTCACCAGTTCGGCAACAGTCTTCTCGGGAGCTTTAACGAAGGGCTGATCGAGCAGCACAGTCTCTTCATAGAACTTGTTCAGCCGTCCTTCGACGATCTTCTCGATCACCTGATCCGGCTTGTTGGCCATTTTCGGATCGTTCTTGGCCTGCGCGCGTGCGATCTCGCGTTCTTTCTCGAGCACATTCGCCGGCACTTCTTCGCGAGAGACGTAACGTGGCTCAGCGGCCGCGATGTGCATGGCAATATCTTTCACGAGTTGTTGAAACTCCTCGCCACGCGCGACGAAATCGGTTTCACAATTCAGTTCAACCAGCACGCCAACCTTGCCGCCCATGTGAATGTAGGAACCAACGGTTCCTTCAGCGGCGATGCGGCCTTCGCGTTTCTTCGCCGACGCAAGACCACGTTCACGCAGGATATCGATTGCTTTTTCTTCGTTGCCACCTGATTCGACGAGCGCGTTTTTGCACTCCATCATTCCCGCTCCGGTCTTCTCCCGAAGCTGCTTAACCGCTGCTGCTGTTATCTCAGCCATGATTACCAATTTCTCCGAGTACTAGATTATGTGTCTTCAATGAAAAACGCAGCCCGGCGGATGTCCGCTTGAAGGCTGCGCTCACCTAAAGTCCGGGATATCGCTTAGCTCGCCGCCACGACTGACTCAGGACTCTCGTCGCGCGCCACTTCAGTTTCCGTAGCGTTCGCGGTGGTCGTGGATTCGGATTGCGCCTCCGCGCCGTTGACGGCCTCTTCACCGGGTGCAAACTCAGCCACGGCCGGTGTTCCAGTTGGGCCTGCCGCGCCTTCTGAGTCGTCACTCGGTTCAGCACTGACTACGCCACCTTCAGTAGCAATTTGATTGCCTTCAACGATGGCGTCAGCAATGCGGGAGGCAAACAGCCGAACGGCCCGCAAGGCGTCATCGTTTCCGGGAATCACGTAGTCGATTCCTTCGGGAGAACAGTTTGTATCGACGACTGCGACGATCGGGATACCGAGGCGGTTAGCTTCCGCGACCGCGATCTCCTCTTTCTTGACATCGATGATGAACACGGCATCAGGCAGACGCGACATATTCTTGATGCCCGAGAGGTTTTTGTTAAGACTTTCGCGTTCGCGATCGAGCTTGATGCGTTCTTTCTTCGTCAGCTTTTCGTAACGGCCGTCGGTCTGCATGCTCTCGAGATCCTTGAGCCGCTTGATTGACTTCTGCACCGTCTGGAAGTTGGTGAGCAAGCCACCGAGCCAGCGCTGATTCACGAAATACTGGCTGCATTTTTCCGACTCTTCGCGAATCGCGTCCTGGGCCTGTCGCTTGGTGCCGACGAAAAGAACGGTCCTGCCTTTGTCTTCAGCGATCAGGTTGGTCACGAAGGCGATCGCTTCGCGAAACATACGCTGCGTCTTTTGCAGGTCGATGATGTAAATGCCATTGCGCTCGCCGAAGATGTATTCCTTCATCTTTGGATTCCAGCGCCTTACCTGGTGGCCGAAGTGAACACCGGCCTCCAGCAGTTCTTTCATGGTTACCGAAACCAAACTAGAGTCTCCTTCACGTCAATTGGTTTAATGTACTCGCCGCAGCCACTCGACTTGTCTAAGCAACCAATCGTGCTGCGACAATGGATTGGGGAAATTATCGCTTCGAAAACTGGAAACGTTTCCGAGCACCTTTTTGTCCGTACTTTTTGCGTTCCTTGATGCGCGGGTCGCGCGTCACCAGGCCGGCGTGTTTAAGGGCCGGACGCAGGTCAGCATTGAACTCCAGCAGCGCGCGCGTGATGCCGTGCCGGATCGCTCCTGCCTGTCCCGCAGGTCCGCCGCCGGCGACGTTGATAACGAGGTCAAACTTCCCGGTCGTCTCAGTCAACTGCAACGGTTGACGAATGATCATCCGCAACGTTTCATTCGGGAAATAACGTTCGAAGGGTTTTCGGTTTACCTGGACTTCGCCGGCGCCCGGACGCAAATAGACTCGGGCCGTCGCCGATTTGCGCCGTCCCGTTCCGTAATACTGAATTTCAGCCACAGTAATCTTTCCTCTTATCTACTGCTTTAATTTTGGTTTGGTTTGTGAGTCGGGTCGAAGGCTTGCGGGCGTTGGGCTGAGTGCGGGTGATCGGCATCGGCATAAACTTTAAGTTTCTTCGCCATTGCCTTGCCGAGTTTGTTTTTCGGCAGCATGCCCTTAATGGCGAGTTCGAGGACCCGCTCAGGGCGCTTAGCAATCATCTCCCTGGCCGTAACCGTTCTCATGCCGCCCGGATAGAGCGTGTGATGACGGTAGAGTTTCTGCTCAACCTTATTTCCCTTGAGGACCGCCTTGCGGGCGTTGATGACGATCACATGATCGCCGAGGTCCATAAAGGGGGTCCATTCGGGGTTACGCTTACCGGAGAGTAAAGACGCGACTTCCGACGCCAGATGCCCAACGGTTCGACCGCTCGCATCCACCACGTACCATTTTCGTCTTCCAGCGAGGTCTTTACCGCTGGGGAAGTATGTTGACATAGTTAACTATCTCTGTTTTCAGCGAGTAAAACGCGAACGGCTAGAATACAAGCGGCTCGGAAAAGTTGTCAAGGCAGACGGTTCGCTAGCGAACGCTTTCAGCGTTGCGCTGCCAGGTTACGTTAAAACCCAGGGTTGGAAACCAACCCTGGGCTCGAATTAGTAAACGCCTTTGGCGTTAACCGAATTACGGTTTGTCCGGCGTCTTGGTCGGCGTGGCGCCGTCGTTCCGTTTCAACTTCGGCGGCGCGCTGGACTCGGCCGGCTTCTGCTCGCCGTCCGGCGTCGTCGTGTTTGGATCATCCGGCGTCGGATTACGCCGTTTCAATGTCGGACGTCCAGGAGCGCCGCCCTCATCAACACCCTGAATCGCTCCCGTCGTCGCGGCACGCGCGTTCGAGAGCCGCAACAACCGGTTCTTAACCCGCTGAAACTCCGAACTGCTAATCACATACTCTTCGTGCTCGGGGAACCGCGCGGCCAACGCCAACGCTGTAGCCCGGCGATCCGGCGGCGCCGGATGCGTTGCAAACGCGCGCGAGATGAATCCCGGTTTCTTCTTGTTCTTGGCTTCGAGCTTCTCAAACATCGTTGCCATGGCGCCAGGATCGTAACCGGCCGCATACATGTACTGGACGCCGAGCTTGTCAGCTTCTTCTTCCGCGCCACGACTGAACTTCATGAAGATACCGAGCAACCCGATACCGGCAGTGTTCTGATAAATCATTCCGGGAATGCCGCCGATGAATATCGAAGCACCCAACGCTGCATACTCGAGCAAGCTCGCCTTCGCCTGGTTCTCAACCGCGTGCCGCGCCGCGACGTGCGCGATTTCATGCGCCATCACACCCGCGAGCTCAGCCTCGTTATCAGCGGCGAGCAACAGACCTTTGTTCACGTAGAAGAAACCACCCGGAAGGGCAAACGCATTAACTTCGTCGGAGTCGATCACTTTGATGGTGAACGGCACCTTCGCGTCGGAATGCAAAACGATGTTCTGACCCACTCTATTGACGTACTCGGTAATCACCGGGTCGTCAATAAACTTCGCCTGACGATCGACTTCCGCAGCCGCCTCACGTCCCTGCCGCACTTCCTTCTCGGTGCCGCCGGCAATCTTGCCGATGAAGCCGCCGTTGATGTTTCGCTTGCCGATCATCGCCGGGTCTTCGTTAGTGGACAGCGGCTTGTTGGACTTCGCCGTCGTAGTGGTCGCAGCCGGTGACTGGGTCTTCTTCGCCTCGGCCTGCTTCGCATCGGACTTTGCAGGCGTTTGGGTGGCCGTCTTCGTTTGACCGGCCGGTTCGGTTGGTTTCGTCGCCGTTTGTTGGGCGAGCGAAATAGTCGAACTCCCAAGCAGACACGCGGCCAAAAGGAAAGCACCAGTGGCACGGGAGAAGTTGTTCATCTCGAAAAAACCTCCAAAGTTCGGAAACGACCTGAGGGTGGGGTCAATGACGTTGTTTTCGCTAAATTCAGACGCGCAGTCTATGATGACATGTCTCGCCGCCAGGGTTGCGCGCTTGATTGGGGTTGACGGCTTAAATATACGCATGCCCGACAGGAAAATAAAGGAAAAGTCGCGAGCCTCAATCGACGTCTCGATCATCGGCGCGGGGCGGCTCGGAACCACGCTTGCCATTGCTCTTGAAGCCCGCGGTTATCGAATCCGATCATTGGTTGCGCGCCGGGTTGAAAACGCCCGCAAAGCCGCCGCGCACTTGGATGCCGAAGCCGCAGTGTTAGCTGCGCGCCAAATTGGTTCGCTGCCGCAGGCAGATCTGGTTTTGATTACCACCCCGGACGATCAAATTGCGAACGTCGCGACAAAACTCAGCGCACTAAACCCCGGTCACAAACCGGTGGTACTCCACACGAGCGGGGCCCTGTCATCCGAAATTCTCTCGCCGCTTCGCGAGCGCGGCTGGAGCACCGGTTCGATCCATCCACTGATCTCCGTCACCGACCCGCAAACGCCGCTCGAAGGCGCGTTCTGGTGCGTTGAAGGCGAGCCGCGCGCAGTCCGCCTGGCGAAAACCATCGTGCGCGATCTCGGCGGCACGAGCTTCTCGATAAACTCTGCGGAGAAACCGCTTTATCACGCTGCTGCGGTGATGACCGCCGGCAACGTCACGGCCCTCTTCGACGTCGCGTTGGAAATGCTCGTGGCGTGTGGCTTGACGCGCAAAACCGCCCGACAGATCCTCCAGCCTTTGCTGGCGAGCACGGTCCACAATCTGGAAACAAAGGATCCGGCCCACGCGCTCACCGGATCATTCGCGCGCGGCGACGTCGAAACCGTGAAGCGCCACCTCGCCGCGCTCAAGGACCACAACCTCGCTGAAGCGCTCGACCTTTACTGCCGTCTCGGCAAACGGTCCATAAAGCTGACGAAGAAGCAGACGCGGATTACACAGATTCTTGACGGATGTTAAAGTTTAAGGCATGCAACCGACACCCAGCGCGAGTTACAGTCTGACCCTGCGCGTCAAGCTTTCGTCCCGCGCGGGTTCACTCGGAGAACTCACGACCGCGATTGGTCGAGCCGGCGGCGACATCGGCGCGATCGACATCGTCACTGTCGGCAACAACTACATCATTCGCGACCTCACCGTGGCTTCGGCTTCAAGCACACACGGCGAACAGATCGTCCAGGCAGTCAAAGACATCGACGGTGTCGAGCTCATACAAGTTTCGGATCCGACGTTTCTCATGCACCTTGGCGGGAAGATTGAGGTCGTCTCGAAGACGCCGTTGAAAACCCGCGCCGATCTCTCGATGGCCTACACACCCGGGGTCGCGCGCATCTGCGACGCGATCACCAAAGATCCGGATAAGGCTTTCACGTTAACGATCAAGAAGAACACGGTCGCCGTGGTGACTGACGGCACGGCAGTGCTCGGACTCGGCGACATTGGGCCAGCCGCGGCGATGCCGGTGATGGAAGGTAAGGCGATGTTGTTCAAAGAGTTCGCCGGCGTCGACGCTTTTCCGATCTGTTTGAACACAAAAGATCCCGATGAGATCGTGCGCACGGTGAAAGCAATCTCCACGGCGTTTGGCGGCATTAACCTCGAAGACATTTCGGCGCCGCGCTGCTTCGAGATCGAAGACCGGCTCAAAGAAGAGCTCGACATTCCCGTCTTTCACGACGATCAGCACGGCACCGGCGTCGTCGTTCTCGCCGCATTGATCAATGCGCTGAAGATCGTCGGCAAGCAAATAGACCAGCTCAAAGTGGTCGTGAACGGCGTCGGAGCTGCCGGTGTCGCCTGCTCGAAGATCATCATGGCCGCCGGCGTGACGAACATCGTCGGCTGCGATCAGAGCGGCGCGATTTACCGCGGCCGCAAGGAAAACATGAACTGGCTCAAGGATTGGTACGCGCAAAACACGAATCCAAATGACGAGCGCGGAACTGTTCACGACGTCATCAAAGGCGCGGACGTGTTTCTCGGATTGTCAGTGCCGGGCGTGATCAACGAGCAGGACGTGCAGAATATGGCCGGCAAGCCCATCGTGTTTGCGATGGCGAATCCGACGCCGGAGATCATGCCCGAGGATGCGGCGCCCTACGTCGCGGTGATGGCGACCGGCAGATCCGACTATCCGAACCAGATCAACAACGTGCTTTGTTTTCCCGGAATCTTTCGTGGCGCACTCGCTTGCCGCGCCGCGCGCATCAACGAAGAAATGAAACTCGCAGCCGCAAACGCCATCGCCGGAATCATCAGCGACGCGGAACTGCATCCCGAGTACATCGTTCCTTCGGTGTTTGATAAACGCGTGGCGGAGGCAGTAGCGAATGAAGTCGAGGCAGCGGCTTACCGCACGGGCGTCGCGCGTCGCGCAAGCGGTGTCACCGAGACGATGTGAGCGCGAGATCTTTCGCGATTAGCGGCACGATTTGGCGCGGAACGTCGATCGCTGCTTTGATGTGACGCGCGTGAGTGAAATGGCCGGCGACGTAAACGCCGCGCACGTTCGTTTCGTAAGTTTCCGGATCGTAAACGGGCACTTCCGTCAGCTTTCCCGCTTCTGTTCTCACGCCAAGACTCTTCAGCATCGTTAGATCAGCCTCACTTCCTACAAGGACGAACACAACATCGTTCGCCAGCGTCAGTGACTCACCGGTGTCCGTCGTCAACCTGACTGCATCTTCCGTGATCTCGTCAATCTGTTTGGAAAGCACAACGTTGAGACGCCCGGCGGTGACTTCTGCTTCGAGCGGCGTTCGCACCCAGTGTTTCATCGCGCCGGCTTTCGGATCGCGGTTCTCCCAATCTTCGCGCCAGATCGCGAGGGTCGTGCGCGCGCCTTCTTCGGAAAGAAACAATGCGGCCTCGGCAGCGCTATTGCCACCGCCAACGACGAGCGCGTCTTTGCGAACGTAAGCATACGGCTCGACAAACAGGTGATGAACCTTCTCCAGCTCTTCGCCGGGAACGTTCAAACGCCGCGGAATGTCCATCGCGCCGATCGCAAACAGCACGCGCGCGGCGTGATACTCGGCGCAATTCGTCGTGATGTAAAAACCCTGTTCGATATCACCGCTCACGTCAACGACGCGTTCCGCCGTGTTGATGTTCAGATCGCGCTCGAGAACGAAGTGAATGTAGTGTGACAGCAACTCCTCGCGGGTCGGTTTTTCCCGCAACGGTTTCAACGTGCCTTCGCGCATCTCGAGTTCGTTCGGCGTCGAGAACAACGCGCGGCCCACTGGATACTGCCGGATCGTGTTCGCGATCGTTCCTTTCTCGAGCACCAGATAGTCGAGACCAGCATCGGCCGCCGCGTCTGCTGCCGAAAGCCCTGCCGGCCCGGCGCCGATGATCACCAGATCCAACATCTAAAACACAACCTCGCCTCGCGCCACCAACACTGCCGATCCACCAACTTTCACTTCTTCAACATTGCCCGCGCGCCCCTTCACGTCGAGATTGATGCGGCTCGGACGATGAATAAAGTCGCCCTGTTCAATCACAAACTTATAACGACCATCTTCGGGTTCGAGGCTCAACGCGCCGTGATGAACCAGGTACGCGCCGAGCGCTCCGCACGCGCTGCCTGTCGCCGGATCCTCCGGAATATTGTCGGCGGGCGCAAAGAATCGCGCGTGCGCGCGTGACGCACCCACTTCAAACGTCTCACGCGTGAACGCATGACAACCCGTTGCACCGCGGCGCGTGTAGATCTCCGCGAGCAACGACGTATTGATACGACAGTCGCGCAAGTCAGCGAGCGAGCGAATCGGCACTGCGAGACAAGACAAACCGGTCGTGATCGTTTGGATCGGCAAACTCTCGTCCAGGTCTTCGCGGTTGAGTCCCAAAGCGTGCGCGAGCTCTGCTTGTTCGTGGCTGTCGTCGAGCGCTTCGAGAATCTGAAACTTGCCTTGCGTCATCACGACCTGCACCGGCTTTCCGTCGTTAAACTCGATATCGACGGGCAACACGCCGATGCCGACTTCGTGGTGAATGCGTTGCCAACCACTGCCGCCGTCGGGTGGTTGGACCAGGCCTTCGCCTGTGAGTCCGGCCCACGTGCCGACGATTGGATGGCCCGCAAACGGGATTTCACGCATCGGCGTGAAGATGCGCAGCCGCCGCAGCACGTTTTCTTTTTCAGATTTGAGAACGAAAACGGTCTCCGACAGATTCATCTCGCGCGCAATCTGCATCATCTTTTCGTCGCTGATCTCTTCAGCTTCGGGAAATACCGCGAGCGGGTTGCCGCAAAACGCCTTGTCGGTGAAAACGTCCAATTGCAGAAAACGATGAGCGTGCATGGTTGTACCTGTTGATTAGCTTTTCTTGAAAAACGCCTTCAGGTCTTTGCGAATCGACCAGAAGAAAACTGTGACGACGATCAGGATCAATAGTACACGCCAGAGGGTCTTCAAGTTCAAGCCGATGTCATGTTCGGTCATGGAAAAAGTTCTGACGGTCCAGATCAAGTTCCAGCCGGTATCGCCGCCTAACATCGCCGATACCGCAAAGCCGCCGAGCACTATCAGCGTCACCAAAACCGCAACTCCGATCGCTTTGCTGAGATTGATCCAGCGGTTCTGGCTCTGAATCAGGTCGCGCAGCAGCACCACCGCGAGATGAACGGCCGCCGTGATACCAAACGCCGTCAACGCAAACTGCTGCACTTCCTTCGCCAGTAACAACGTGCTGCCAACGATAAGCAACACTTCCAGAAAGTAGACGAGTTTCAGCCAGTGACGAAAGATCAGGTCGGGAAAACTCCGCGGCACCGCAACTTCCACGAGGGACCAGAAAATCTTCCCGAGTCGCACAATCCACACGGAGTACTTGTTATTAATCCCGCGTTTCCGCGACATCGAGTCGAGAATCTTTCCGATCACCGTCGTCGCGCGCGCCGCCGAACGCAACGCAGTCTCCGGTTCCAGCTTGCTGCGGACGCGGAAGTTGTCTTCGTAGTACTGCCGCAGCTTGGTCGGATCGATCAAATCCTTCAGGCGCTGCTGCAGCTGCGGATCGCTCGCGCTGTTATCGATCAGCCGGCGAATGAAACCGTCAAGCTGGTTCGACTCGGATTTGCGAGTTCGGGTGCGCATCCACGACTCCGCTAACAACGCATATCGTTCCTGTTCACCCATGACCTCGATTGTCTCGCAAATGATCTGCGCTTGCGCTTCCCCGATGAGCTGTTTGCGCAACGGATGATGCGGCAAGAGCGCGGAGACGACTCGTTCGGCGCCGTCAAGCCGTCCCCATAGAATGTCGTTCTGCCGCCACTGTCGCGCGAGAAATGCACCGAAGTGGCCCAACGCAGATCCGGCGAGTTTGTGGCAACCAGTCTCGCGTTCATCGATCAATTGCTTCGCATCTTCCGGACTGATGCGAATGATGTCGATCGTGTCTGCTTCGCCGACGCCGGTTTCGAACAAGATGGGGTACGTCAGCAGATCGTAGTCTTCGTAGTTATGGTAGTAGTGGGCCAGCGCCTGGCGCGCGATCCAAATGACGCTGTCGATGTCCGGGTCGTCGGAAACCGGATTGGTGTTCTCCGCTGAAAACAACGCGATGCTTCTCTTTTCGGCGTCGCCCTTGGCGTCCAGCACGTTGTCTTTAAGTGCCTCGGCCGTGCGCAGAAACTGCTCGACGATGTGCTTGTTTTCAGGACGTTTCAAAAACTCCTCAGTCCTGAAGTTGCAATCTTCTTCCGGCGAGCCGGCGCGATAGGAACGCGCAGTTCCGTCTGATTTGCCGAGGAAGTAGTCGATCACGACCGACGGGGAATCGGGGTTGGCCGCCAGGTTTCTCACTGACGCGTCGATCTGGTCCATCAGCGTGCGCACGTGCGCTTTGACTGGACTGACGTTCGCGGCTGCCGGTTGACCGTTCGTTGCGGGCTGGCCGTTCGAAGCTGCTGCCTCGCCGTCTTTCTTTTGGGCAGCGTGACGTGAACGAAGCGAGCGGCCTGCGCGGCGCAAGTCGACGAAGAGCTCGTTCAGCGTTCGCTTGAAACGCAAAATTTCTTCCTGAAAAGCTTCTTCCTCCGCTTCCGTGAACTTCCGTTGGTCCAGATCTATGTTGAATCCTTTCGCGATGATCTTGACGAGCGTCAACGCGTTTGGATCGAGCCGGTGCAACGCGTCTGCTTTGTTTCGCAGGTAGTTGATGCGTCGCAGCGGGTAAGAAAGATCAAACTCGTACAGGAAACGATTAGCCGTCGGCATCTTCTCCTGCTCGGGCGTGAGTCGATGTTCGACGTAAGTCTGCACGCGCCACGCGCGCACCATCGCCCGCACGATAATGAAGTAGTCGGAGTTTTCATCGAAGCCGGCGACACGTGCGATCAATTTCGCGATCTGATCGGTGACGGCCGAGATTCGCAAGCGGTGGTAGCCGGCGTATGCACGACCTTTGCGCTTGATCATATCGGCGAGATCGAGCTCGCCGACCTCTTCCTCGCAGAGATGTTCGCGAGCCCAAAGCTCGGACGTTGACGGCGCTGCGAGCGCGCCGAGTTCTTTCCACTGATCGTATTCGGTTGCGGGCAGCTTCTTCGATATCTGCATACGCACCGCTTCTTCATCGCGATCGACACCGTTCGTGATCGAGTTCACGCGATCGATCAAGCGGTTGCGGTCTTTCACACGCTCGAGGTCTTCGCGAATCGTTTCGTAGCGCGGCAACGTCAGCAGTGCCGACATCACGTTCTCGATCGCATCGGGCTTGTCTTCGCGTTCGACGTCGTCTTCGGGATGCTCCGGTGACGGCTCGATGTAGATCAGTTTGCGATCCACCGGAACGTCGGCGTTGCGATTCATCAGTGCTTCGGTCGCGTAGGAGAAGGGCTTGTTATCGAGATAACCGCCGTCGCCGAAAGAGCGGTTCGCAAACTTAACCGTAGAGACTCCGCGCGGGTCGAGATAGTCGCGATAAAACCGTTGCCACGCTTTGCTGTCCGAAGTGCAGGGAGCGTTTTTGTACCTCGGCATCCGGCGCAGGACCGCGTCCGCGTCAGTGAGACACATCGGTTCGAACGCAAATGGAAAAGACGAGGTGCAGCGTGCGGCGAAAGCGAGAAACGGGTTGTAAGCCAGGTGAAAATCGTTGCGCGTGTCTTCGCCGCTGACGCTCGGTTCCGAGTAAAGGAAGTGCATCACGTTGCGGTGGCGGCGTTCGTAGACGAGATCGTCGGAAAGCCGGATCGGCAACACGACGCCTTGCAGATCGGTGGAGGTAACAAATAGATCGAGCTCGTCAACGAACGGCGACGGTGCGTCCTCCCTGCGCGAGGCATCGTTTTTATCCATGCCGTCAAACGCGTCGAGAAGCTTGAAATAGAGGCGCTCGCTGTTCAGCAGCGACGTCGGCGGGTCTTGTAGCGACAACGGTTTTTCGACCGAGCGTCGATCGTTGATGAGTGTTTCGATATCGCCTTCGGTGACCCAAAGATCTTTCAGTTGTTCCATGTCCTGGCCGTTGGCGAGCGCCTTGGCGAGGAAGATGCCGTTGATGCCGCCGGCCGAGGTTCCGGAGAGAATGTCAACGAGGAAGCGCGTTGGTGGAAGTTTCTTGTTATCGGCACTGAGCTTGTTTAGGTCCGCCATGCTCAAGCTTTCTTCGGCGAGCAGGTGACTGACCTTCCGATAAATTCGTTCGGTGCCGTTGAATCCGTTCTGTTGCTTCGCGGTGGAACGGACCAGTCGCAGCAACTCCTGTGCGATGCCGTTGATGTAAATCGCGAGTGAGACGCCGCCGTACATCACGACAGCAAAACGAACTTCCTGAGTGTAATCGTCCTGGGGGGAAGTGGCAGACATGGAGAACCTCCGGTCAAAGGTGTAAGGCGCAAACACGCGAAGGATATGTGATCATTCCCGTTGAAGAAAGAAGATAAATCAACTATTGTTACGCGCAAGCTCGTCGCTAGTCATAACTGAGCCCTTTCAGTTTCCAACGCACCTCGCTCTTTAGCACCATTTTTTCTTGAAAACGACAAGTGGCCCGTAAAACTGAATCGCGCCGCCGTTCCTAAAAAGGAGACCTCATGGATCTGGGAATCTTGAATACCGTCATCGCGCTGGTCATCGTGCTGCTGGTTTTAAGTCTTCTCGTGCAGGCCGTGCAGACGCTTATCAAGAAATTACTCAAGCTCAAGTCGAAGCAGATTCAAGGTTCGTTGAAAGACCTCTACGAACAGGCGATTGCCGGAACCGCCGCGACGACTACTCCGCCCGCGCCAGCTCCTAACGGCGGCGCGAATGCGTCCTCTGCTGCGGAAGTGTTCACCGGAAAAGTGCTCGAGGAGTTCAAAAAGATCGGCCGCGTGACGTTGTTCGGCAATCCCGTACTCGACTCGCTTTCGAAAGAAGACCTGTTCAAGGTGATGGGGAAACTCGAGTCGCAGGATTTCTTTCCGGATTACGTGACGAAGTTTCAGGTACTGTGCGATCAGATCATCGCACTGCGGCAAGCAATCGAATCGTTGGCGGGCAACACGATGTTGCGCGGCGCCGCGAGCTCGCGGCTCGCCGAGATGCGCTCGATTCTCGCGCCGATCTTCAACAACGTGCAGGCGATACTCGACGGCACACAGGTCAAACCCAACGTTTTGTTTGCGGACCTGCTGCGACTCGGCAAACTCGACGTTCGCAATATTTTGAAACTACTCGACGAAGCGCAAACCGCCATCGCCCAGGAAAAGGAGCTTGCCAGTCAAGCCGGCGCCGCTGGTGAAGTCACCCAGTTGCAGAATCTATCAAACGAGCTGACGAGGGTGGCGCTGCTCATCGGCGATCTCAGTCAAAAATACGATGACGCGGTTTCGCCGTTGCGCGGAAAAATAGAGCAGGTCGAGATCTGGTTCGACACTGTGACGCAAAGTTTCGATGAACGTTACGCGCGTAACATGCGCACAGCATCGATCCTGATCAGCATCGTCATCGTGATTGTGCTCAACGCGAGTTTCTTTCGCGTGTACAAGAGTATTTCCACGAACGAGGTGCAGAAAAACCTGATCGTCGAGAGTGGGCCGGCCGTGCTGGAGCGGGCGCGACAAGCGCGTACTCAACCATCGCCGGTGGCTTCGCCCGCAGCCGCGACCTCGCCCGCGCTCGCGACCTTCCCGGCGCCGGAGACTTCGCCCGCGCCCGCGACTTCGCCAGCGTCCGCGACTTCGCCAGCGCCGGCGACTTACCCCGCGTCCGCGATTTCCTCAGCGTCGAACGCCGCCGTCGTTCCGCCGCCTCCGGTCAACGTCAAGGACGAGATCGAAAAGAGTCGCCAGGAGATGGCCGTACTTACGAGTACGTACGAAGGATTTGGATTTTCGCCGCTGAGTGTGCAACAAATCGATTCGTTTCTCTGGAGTATCGTCGGTTACACGCTCGTCAGAAACGAGAAGGGCGTTGTACTCGATGCCGCTAACAAAGAGATCCCCGCTGACTGTCGCGACTGCCAACCCGCGTGGCGCAGCCAAAACGGCAGCGAGTGGTGGGCCAGCCGGCGTGGCGACGTCGTCACGCTTGTTGGTTGGGCCATCATGGTAATGCTGCTCAGCGTCGGCGCGCCGTTCTGGCAAGACACTTTGGAATCGCTGTTCGGCATCAAGAACCTGTTGCGCCAGAAGAGCGGCACGCAGAACATCGAAACACAAAGTGGCACGGGCCAACCGAAAGAATAGTCATGGTCCGTCTCATCGTGAGGTCGGAATGTTAACTCGTCGTCTGGCGCGCTTTCTCGGCTCGCTGTGCTGTTTGCTGATCGCGGCGAGTGCGGCGCAGGCGCAAAACGTCCGCGCGGCGTTGCGGCTCCAGGCGACGGCCGTCAACGTTTCCGGCGCGCTGGTTTGGCAGGTGAACATGCAGTTTACGCCCGCAGACATCGTGATCGATGCGGCAACGATCGACCCGAGCCTGGCCACACCTTGCCCGCAAATATCCGTGGCGCTGCGCGACCGGATTCTCAAAGAGCTCGCGGTGATGGCGAGGGAGGAAAAGGATTCACTCCAAACCAGCACACCGTTGCACTTCTACATCGATTCTTTTGCGCCAGCCTATTCGTTACCGGATACGCTGAGCGCGCGAGCGTTTTTCTCGCGGCTGGACCAGCAACTTAGCAGGTCGGTAAACAGAGACCCGGCCCTGAGCTTGACTGCGACGCCACCCGTCGGATTTGGCCAGCCCGCTCGCGCCGGAGAAACGTTGGCCCAGCGCAATCAAACTCAGTGGGGCATCGAGCTGAATCCAATGGGATTTGCCGTCGTGGGTTACCAGGTCTGGCTGCAAACAAAGAAGGGGGCAGCTAACGATGCCAGCGGCGGCCCAACGGTTCCGGTTGCGAAAACGATGGGTAACGTCGCTGATGATCTCGGCATCAAGTCTCTGACAGCCGCCGAGAGAACCGTTGCCGTAAACTTTCTCTACGCGCCCGAAGATCTGTCAAAGCCGGATGGGACAACACGCACGGCCGACGAACTGGTGCGCGTGCTCGAAGGCGCCGCGTATCGAACGTTCATCGTGCTGCGCGACGCCAAAATGCAGCCTTGCCAGTTTCGCGACGTGGACATCGACGACGTTGTCAAAAACAATGTGGAGACACTTTTTAATGCTTATGGGGCGGACCTGAATGTAGGCTCGATGTTGACTGATGACAATCAGGAGATCTTTGGCGTCTCAGGTTTGCAGTTGGTTGAAAGCGTAAAAATCAGCGTAACTCCGGATGCTGATCCGCAGGGAAATGAGACGCGCACGGACAGGGACGATGAGATTGAAGAACTGCTAAACAAAACATATAAGCCGCGTCTGCTCGCCCAGCCCGGACAGATCGTCACGAACGACATTCTCGACAAAGACACGCGCCAACTGTATTTAGTGCGCAGCGTGAGCGCCGTACCCAAGTACTCCTTCGCGGATGGAGTGCTTACTTATGAGGTCAAGCGACGGCGTGAGATCGTTAACCTGACTGTCACCGGCGCCGGTTCTTACTCACCCGAATATGCGCTGAACGGATCGTTAGCTGTCGCCGGCGACAATCTGCTGGGACGAAGCGAGTCGTTATCGTTGAGTCTCACCGGCGGTAATTCTTTTCAGAAAGGGCAGTTCAATTTCTCGATTCCGCGCGAGACGCCAAAAGAACGGCGAAAGATACCAGTCATTTTTGCAGGGTTCAGTTTGAATGGTAATTACTCTTACGATTCTGACCTGGCTTTGGGAAACCCGATTCTGACAAGGTTTACTAATCGTGAGTCGAAGATCTCGACTAACGTCTCATTCGAGTACGACTCGTTCACGGAACGCGATTACGTGGACCAGGCGGAGGGTATCGCGGATGAACGCACACGACTGCATCATCTAATTACCACTGACGCCGGCTTTGACCTGCAAAACAACCAGTTGAAATCCGACGGCCTTATTCCTGTCGCTCCCCTCGATGGACGAGTTGTTTACCCTTCGCTTCGGATAAATTACCTCGCCACTTACGATCTGCGTCGAGCAGGGAAGCGAGGCGGAATCGGCGAGATTGATTTTCAGTTCACTGCCCAGGGCGAGAAAGGTTTCACTGGCCTGGGCGGAGATTTCGCTTATCGCCAATACGAACTCAGCTCCGGCGTGCAGATGTTTTTTGGCTTCAGTGCTCCAACCGATTTGTTTCTGCGCTATCAGCGAGGCGCAGGAGCAACTGGCAATGGAACCCCTCTGTTCAAGCTTTTTCGGTTGGGTGGACCGCTCAACGTCAGAGGGTTGGAAGAAGGCGAGTTTGTCGGCAACAGTTACGCCTACGATCGCGCGGAATTCGGCGTTGGACTAATGCCCATGGTCCGAACGATCAGAAACTTGTTTCCCCGCGGTAAGAGAGCCACCGACGCAACCGCTGAAGAACCTGCTGCCACTAATTTCGGTGGAATCGATCTGGCAAACACCTACGTAAAGATCTTTTACGATCGCGGGCGCACATTCGAGACAAAGTCGCTCGGAGAAATTCTTAATCCGGCTCACGGCGTGAAGGGTTATGGAATTGCCGCGGAGATGCGCGGCATTGCCTTCATTATGAACAAGCGTGCGAATCTCACTATCGGCTATGCTCGGTCTCCCGATTCACTGCTGCATCGCCGCGGAGTTGTCGTCACCGGGCTCTCGCTCGATTTCTAACGACAGATTAGATCGGCCCTCATTTAAGGAGAAACATATGAACGGCTTGAGTTTGAACTTCCAGGGAGAAACCAGAGTTTTTGGACCAGACGGAAAAGTGCTCGTGAACGCGGCACCGAAGGGGACGTGGAGGACTCAACCGCTTGCGGGCGAGGCAAAAGACAATCAGATTCGTTACGACATGAATGGACAAGCTCAACCCGCCGTCCCCGTCAGGTACAGCTTCAATCAACAAAACCAACTGCAAGCAGTGATTCCGGCGGCGGCGAACGGCGGCGCCGATTCGGCTCCCTTCACGTTTCTCGGATCAATTCAGATCGACGATGCGCACGACATCGTTTATCAACTGATTGGACCTGACGGCACCGCGCTGCAACGCAACGTTACGCTCTACGGTGATCTGCGATTCGATTCCAAGACCCACAACCTGATGATCGATCTCGCCGGCGGCGGAACTGCCGAGGTCAAGGGCGACAGCGGCGTAGCCAGTCTGGATGCGCTGAAGCATGACATCACGCCGTTCAAGGCCAACGATCTGCTGCGCTTCAAAGCGAGCACCACGAACGTTCTCAGCAACGGACAAACTAAAAAAATCGTGGCCGACACAAAGTTTGTCGGCAACTGGGATCTAAAGGGCAACCAACTCGTGTTTGTGTCGCAGGTAAAAGGCGACGTCACGAAGCCCGCTGTCACCCTGGGATTCGCCGGAAAATTCAAGGCGGTTAGTGCCGGCCTGGCTTACTTTTCGGACGAGCAGGGAACTCAGTTCGCTTTTACGATCAACGGTCAGCACCAGTGGAACAGCGGTAAGGCGAACTGGGACGTGTTTCTCGGTTACTCGAAGAAACAGTTCACCGCAAAGGTTAGCGGCAATCTAGCCATCAACAAGCAGTTTGGCGACCAACGCAACTTGACGCTCTCCGCGGACTGGCTCATCGAGCACACAGACGGCTCAACGACAAACATGAAGATGGAATTGTCGGCGGCGTACCGTTGGTCCGACAAGAACATGCTCACCATCCAGGCGCAGTTTTCGAAAGCTGGGCAGACTATTTCTTACGACCTCAAGATCGAAGGGAAGTTTGTCTTCAAGTCCGGCGTGCTGACCTTCCAAATCAAATACAACAACCAGGATCCTGACAACAAATTCGCCTTTCAGATTGCGTTCCAGGCCAACCCGACAAATCTGATCAAGGCGCTGTCGATCGTGCTCAACGTCACGGAAAACAGTGTCAACATCAATTTCCAGTTTGAAATGCGAATGATGTGGGTTGACGGTAACCTACAGAAGAGTGATCCGAAGCCTATCGCAGCTTGAGTGAGTTCTTCCGGATGAATAAATTGCGCGGCATTTTGCTGCCTACCACTACTCCGTTCACTGACAGCGAGGAGCTTGATCTCAACGCTCTGGCAGACAACATTCGCAAGTGGAGAGCCGCAGGCATTTCCGGCTTCGTGATGTTGGGTTCAACCGGCGAGCGGGTGCATTTGGAAGAAAGCGAGTACCTGCGCACGCTTGAAGTCGCGCGCAGAGAGATTCCGAGTGACGGCGCGTTTATCGCGGGCGTGGGCCAGCAAAGCACTCGTGGGACCATCGCAGAGATCGCGAAGGCCGTGCAGTGCGGCGCGGACGCTGTTCTGGTCCTTACGCCACATTATTATCGCGCTGCCATCACTCAGGAAGCGCTTGTCAGTCACTACACCGCCGTGGCCGATGCTTCGCGTGTTCACGTGTTGCTTTACAGCATGCCCGCACTCACCGGCATCAAGATCGAACCGGAAACGACCGCGCGTCTCAGCGAACACCCGAACATCATGGGTGTGAAAGACAGTTCGAACGACGTTGCCGGATTTGCGGCGACAGTAAAACTCTGCCCGCCCGAGTTCGCCGTTTTGACCGGCAACGGGACCGTGCTGCTCGACACGTTGCGCGCGGGCGCGACTGGAGCGATTCTCGCGGTCGGCTGTGTTGTGCCCCGCATGTGCGTCGAGATCTTCGACGCGTTCAATCGCGGCGACGAAGAACGCGCCAGTCATTTACAAGCCAAACTTACGCCCCTCGCCGCCGCAGTCACTACGCGCTTCGGCATCGGCGGGCTCAAAGCCGCACTCGATCTCGCAGATTATCGCGGCGGCGCGGTGCGCGCTCCGTTGCGGGCACCCGACGAAGCCGCGGGCGCTGAGATCGCGACACTGCTTGAAGCCGCACGCGCAGCTTTGTAAACAGGTCGTATGATTTCCTAATTTTGCGCGCCGTTCGCTTGCGCGGCCAATTTCCTTCCCCCGCTGGTACATCGTGCGCATCCTGCGTAGAATGTCGCGCAGGAGCCTTTATCACTTGAGCACAGCCGAAGCTGCGTGTTACAGCACCCCTGAAGAATCTGGTCTGCGAGTTGAGACTCTTCCCTTTGACCGCGTTCCGCATCAAACGCGTCTCTTTCTCGAATACTTAAAAGATCCCGTGTCGCTGCGACGGTTTTATCCGTCGGCCGTGCGGTTTCATCACGAGTTGCAGGCGCGCGTGCCGGAAGTGCTCGGGGCGCATCGCGTTGATCGGAACCGCGTGGCGGATGCGCTCGACGCGATGAACAAGCGTTGGGGCGCAGGGCAGGAAACGTTAGACAACGTAAATCTGCTGCGCGACGCTGACTGCATCGCGGTCGTTTCGGGCCAGCAGGCGGGACTGTTTACCGGTCCGCTCTACACCATTTACAAAGCACTCTCGGCGGTAAAACTCGCCGGTTGTTTGCGACAGCGCAACACGAAGGCCGTGCCGGTTTTCTGGATCGCTTCGGAAGATCACGACTTCGTCGAAGTCGCGCTCGCGGAGTTCATCGGCCGCGACTGCCAGCTCAAGCAGGTCGATGTGCCGACGAGTTTGCACAGCAAAGACAATCCGGTTGGTCACGTCGTTCTCGACGAGTCGATCAATTCGGTGATCGATCAACTCTTTGAGTTGTCACCCGCGTCGGAGTTTGCGGCCGACATGAAGGCGCTCGTGCAGAACGCGTGGCAACCCGGACGCGGATACGCAGAGTCGTTCGCGACGATGATGACGTCGCTGCTCGGTCGCTACGGTCTTGTCTTTCTTGATCCGCTCGACAGTGAATTAAAGAAACTCGCCGCGCCGGTCTATTCAGCCGCAGCGCAACGCGCGGCCGAGATCGGCAACGCCCTCGAACAACGCAGCCGCGAGCTCGAAGCTGACGGATATCACGCGCAGGTGCTCGCGACGGCGAACTCGTTTCCGTTGTTTCTTCACGACGACACCGGCGCTCGCCATTCGCTTACGCGCGGCGACAACGGCAAGTACCGCAGGAAAGAAGACGAAACCGAATACACCGCGGACGAACTCGCCGCGATGGCGAGCGAAACTCCCGAACGGTTCAGTCCCAACGTGACGCTGCGCGCGGTGGTCCAGGATTACCTCCTGCCCACGATCGCTTACTACGGCGGGGCCGCGGAGATCGCTTACTTCGCGCAAACCGCGGAAGTCTATCGTCTGCTCGATCGGCCCGCGACGCCGATCCTGCCGCGTTCGAGTTTGACCATGATCGAACGTCACACCGGCCGTACACTCGAAAGATACGGACTCACGCTTGCGGACTTTTTCGAGGGACTCGAGCCCGTGATCAAACGCGTGGTCGAAGAACATCTCGGGGCCGGCACCTCCAGGCTGTTCAACGACACGGAGCAGAACGTCCACAGCGAACTCGATCGTTTGCGCGACGAGTTGAAGACCGTCGATCCCACGCTCGCGAGCGCGCTCGACACCGGCCGGAAGAAAATCCAATATCAACTCGATGGTTTGCGCACGCGTTTTGTGCGCGCACAGATGGCTCGTGACGAAGCCGCGCACCGCCAGTTGCAACGCGCGTTCGATCAGATCTATCCGAACAAGGATTTGCAGGAACGCCATATCAACGTCACCTCGCTGCTGTCGCGCCACGGTACGTATGTTATTGAGTGGATCTTCAACGCCATCAACCTGGGATCGAACGATCACCAGGTCGTTTACCTCTAACTAATGTCAAAAGTCCGCGTTCTCGCAGATCACGTCGCTAACCAAATCGCTGCGGGCGAAGTCGTTGAGCGTCCCGCTTCCGTCGCCAAAGAACTCGTCGAAAATTCGATTGACGCGGGCGCCACGCGTATCACGATCGAGATCGAAGCCGGCGGCCGCCGCTTGTTGAAAGTCTCGGACGACGGCGAAGGCATGGTCCGAGATGACGCGATTCTCGCTTTCGAACGTCACGCAACTTCGAAGATCCGCGTCACAGACGACTTGATCGCGATTGGGACGCTTGGTTTTCGCGGCGAGGCGCTTGCCTCGATCGCGTCTGTCGCGAAGATTGAACTGACGACCAGCACTGAAGGCGCGAGTGCGGGAACGCGCGTGTCAATTGAGGGTGGCAGAATGCGCGATGTGAAAGACGCGGCGCATCCGCGCGGCACGACCATCGCCGTTCGCGATCTGTTTTTCAACATTCCGGCGCGGCGTAAGTTTTTGCGTTCCGAGGCAACGGAGACATTTCATTTAACTAATCTCGTCACGCACTACGCGCTTGCGCATCCGGAGATCGCGTTTGTGTTTGTGAACAACGGCCGCGACGTGGTGCGTGCGGTTGCCGCGAAAGATCTGCGCGAGCGTGCGTATCAGATCTTTGGCGCGGAGTTTTTAGAGAACTTGTTGGAGGTGGATGGCGGAGATCCGCAGGTGGCGCGAGTCACGGGATTCGTGTCCGCGCCGCGCGACAGACGCTCGTCACGCGACTCGCAGTATTTGTTTGTGAACCGGCGGTTCGTGCGCGATCGGATGATTGGGCGGTCGCTGTCGGAGGGTTATCGATCGATCCTGCCGTACGGTGTTTATCCGGCGGCGTTGTTGTTCATCGAGACGCCGTTGGAAGAGGTCGATGTAAACGTGCATCCGGCGAAAACAGAGGTGCGGTTTCGGCGTCCAGCGGCGGCGGCCGACGCGGTGCGTGAAGCAGTTCGTGATGCGTTAGCACGTAACGAGTATGTACCACCGCCTCAAATCGAACCACAGATTTCACAGAGTCAGGCGGCGACCGCGGCTGTTTCATATACACCGCCGCAACCCCGAATCGAGTTTGTGCATCCGCCTCCTTCTCCAGCCCCTTTACCGACCGGCGAGGAGATTGCGCGTGACATTGAGGAAATGCTCCGTTCCTCGTCGGTAAAATCCGCGTCGCCTTTGCCTCCACTTAACAGCGCCGAGCGATTAGTGCGCGAAGTCACTCCCGAGTCGCTTTCAACGAACATCCGCCCGCTGGGCCAACTCGAAGAAAGCTTTATCATCGCCACCGACGACGAAGGCCTGCTGTTGATCGATCAACACGTCGCCCACGAACGCGTGCTCTTCGACAAATACCGTGCACTCGAATCCGAGCGCCGCACTGAGTCACAACAACTCCTCGTTCCCGAAACGTTCGATCTCACACCTGCGCAAGCCGCGGTGTTCGATCAACTCGTGCCCGAACTCGAAGTCTACGGATTTGAATTAATGCGTTTGTCGGGGCGCACGGTAGCCATCAGGGCCGTACCCGCGGATCTTCCGGCCGCCGAAGCGCGCAACATGCTTTCCGAGTTACTGGAAACAGTCGATGCAGAAAAGAAATCCAGCGCCCGCGAAACGCTGCGCGACGAAATCGCCGCATCGCTCGCGTGTCACGCAGCGATCAAAGTAAACATGTCGCTCACACCCGAGAAGATGCGCTGGCTGATCGATCGACTCCTGCAAACCTCATCACCAACAACCTGTCCCCACGGCCGCCCCGTAATCCTGCGCCTGAAAATGCGCGACATTCTGAAGGGCTTTCACCGCATCTAGGCTCGTCCATCCAGCACCAGTTGCTATTGACGTCGTCCGCAGGTTGTAATATCGTCCGCCCCGCCCGCCGTCCATTTGGTCATTGATACTACTCTTCAGTTGAGGTAATCCCATGATTGACAACGTCCTCGCGTCCTCGGTAGAAGCAAAGCCCGTATCCACTAACGGCAAAGAAACGACCGCGCCTCCGCCGCCAGACACTAAAAGTTCCGAACTGTCCGCCTTGGTCAAAGCACAAACCTCGCTAATGGTGTGGCTGATCTTTCTCGCATTCGGTGGCGGAATCATGGCGTTGTACTACGCGCGAATTCGCTATCTTCCCGACGTTGAGTGGAGCGCTGCGCTGGTTCACCTCGGTGTCGGAACCATTGTTGGTGGCGCGGTAGCGCTGCTCTTTGCCATGTCGCTTCTCTTACCGGGCCTCATCTGGTCGGAGTTCCTTATCTTTGACTCGAAAATGGAAGGGGAAGAGGTGTTTCGCTTTGACGAGGGCAAAGAGCTTTGCGTGCATTCGATCTTCCACTTACTCGGAAAGCCATTTGGGTTGGCTTTGTTGTTGTCACATCTCTCGTTGCTGACTGGTCAGTATATAAGCTCGCTCCGAGTGGTGCTGTTGGTCTACGTAGCTGTTTCGGCAATCTCAATAGCTGTAGTCTGGCGACACATGCGAGCCGTCTTCGAAAAAAAGGGAGAGCCGGCCTTCACAGAAGACGGAACGCCGGAAACCATCAACGGCGAGGTACTCAAGCTATGGAGTTTAAGGTGCGTTTCCTGGTTCACATTGTCGCTGGTGTTGAGCCAGATATCGATTGTGGCCGAGTACGTTTTGTCGACGCCTACAAATCTTTCCAGTTTCTTTGCCTTGACATTTATTTGCACCGCCGGAGTTTTGGTGTCGAACCACGTGGTGGCGATGCTTTATCGCAGCAACCCGAAACAAGCCATTCTCGCAGCTCTGGTGGCCGCCGGGTTCTTACTCTTTACCGCGGATTGGTTCTCGCCCCTCTCGCTACGAATTATGTCTTACTACGGCATGGGCGGTGGTCGCACAGTTGATCTTGTTCTGACGGAGGACGGATCGAAAGTGGTCGGTGACCTGGGATTCGCATTGTGCGAAACCAGAACCGTTTGCGGTGTTGAGATACTGTCAAAGCTGGGTGATGAATATTACCTGGTTGTGAATAAGAAGACGTTTACTCTTCCAAAGGCAGCCGTCCAGTCTTATCGGTCCTCAGATCCTCGACCGACCAAGTGAGCTATAACCGCTCGAGCGTTCTCAGGACCACATCGACGTCGAAAAGATCCGGGAGGACTGCGTCTGGTTCACAGGCGAGGATCTCTTCGCGAGAGTAGAAGCGGCCTGTGCCGACAGCGACGGTTCGGGCGCCGAAGTGACGGCCGCAGTCGATGTCATTTGGCGTGTCGCCGATCACGATGAAGTGCTCGGGAGGAATCTCGATCTGAAGATGTTTGCGAATGCGGTCGGCGGCGAGCGCCGGAAGATCGCGGCGGATGTGCGACTCGTCACCAAACGCTCCCGGCAACGTGAAGAACTGATCGAGGCCCATGAGTTCCATCTTGAGTTGGGCCATCGTCGCGATGTTGCCGGTCAACAACGCCGAACGATAACGGGGATGATCGTGGAGCGCTTGCAACGTCTCGCGTACGCCCGGAAGCAACTCAAAAAACGGAGCGCCATTTGCGGTCACACGCCGCGCTTCTTCCGTCAGCCGCAAACACAACCGATCGATCTGGGCGCGAACCTGGTCCTGCGAAATCTCCGTTTCCGCAAGCGCCTCAAACACGATCTGCAAGTCAGTCATGCCCGACACGCGCATGTCCGACAGTCGTCCAGATGTCCCAAAGAGCTCTTCGAGCACCGGAATCGTGTAGTCCTTGTACGATCCGTTTCGTACGGAGCGCATCAGCGTTCCGTCAATATCCCACAATAAAATCCGCACTCAGCTACTCCAACATCGCCAACACGTCGCCGGCGTTTACCGTGTCGCCCGCCTTGACGTTCACTGAAACAACCACGCCCGCGCGCGGCGACTTCATCTCGTTCTGCATCTTCATCGCTTCAACGACGATCACGCCCTCGCCTTTCTCGACCCTCGCGCCGGTTTCGACGTGCACGCGCACGACTTTGCCCGGCATCGGCGCGACGATCTGCGCCACTCCGTGATGATGTGCGCCGGAGTTTTGTCCGCTGCGCAGCCGTTTTGGATCGATGATTCTTACCCGGTCGTCAACCCGAACCTCGCGCACCCTGCCTCCAAGAAACAGCAGATAAGATCCGTCTTCAATTTCGCGCGCTTCGATATCGTAACTTCGCGCACCAATCCGCGCCTGCACTCGTCCTTCGACTAGTTGCAGTGAGATTTCATGGTCAGTCTCACCGATGATTGCTTTTAATTTCACGGGCTGCGAGTTTCCACTTGCTGACAGAGTTTGAAACACGGATTTGTTGTTGCTGCTGCTTCACATAATGGAGCGCAGCCGCGATTATGGCGAGGTCGGTTTCCTCCACGGATGGGATCGGAATTGTACGCCGCTCGTTGAAGCGGCCGATAAATCCGGTGTCGAGCTGGCCGGCGATGAACTCTTCATCCCTCACGATCTCGCGAAAGAACGGTAACGTCGTCGTGATTCCCGAAACCTCATACTCGTCGAGCGCGCGCCGCAAACGATCGATCGCCTCTGCACGCGTGCGTCCCCAAACGGCGAGTTTCGCGATCATCGGATCGTAGTGAATTGAAACTTCAGATAAACGACGCACGCCGCTGTCGATCCGAACGCCGGGACCGAGTGGTTCTTGTAAATTTGTAATCGTTCCCGGTGACGGGAAAAAGTTGTTAGCCGGATCTTCCGCGTATATGCGGCACTCGATCGCGTGGCCTACCCACTGCACGTCATCCTGCGTGAACGACAACTGCGCGCCGGCAGCAACCGCGAACTGTTCCCGCACGAGATCGAAACCGGTCACAAGTTCGGTAACCGGATGCTCGACCTGAAGGCGCGTGTTCATCTCGAGGAAATAAAACTCACGCGTCGTGTCAGACAGCAAAAACTCGACCGTGCCCGCGCCGGTGTAGTTGACCGCGCGCGCGATCTTCACTGCCTCTTCACCCATCCGTCGACGGAGATCCGGATCATTAATCGGCGAAGGACATTCCTCGATCACTTTTTGATGACGCCGCTGAATCGAACACTCGCGTTCGCCGAGGTGGACCACGTTACCGTGATTGTCCGCGAAGACCTGAATCTCAATATGACGCGGACGTTCGACAGCTTTTTCGAGATACAGCGATGAGTCGCCGAAAGCGGCGGCAGCTTCCGTTTGCGCGGTCTCAAAGGCGGAACGAAGTTCTTGCGCGTCCGTGACGAGCCGCATGCCTTTGCCGCCACCTCCCGCAGCGGCTTTCAACATCACCGGATAGCCAAACTCTTCAGCAGTCTTCGTCGCTTCATCGAACGAGCTCAACGCTTCGACCGTTCCCGGCACGATCGGAACTTCGGCTTCGACTGCTGCGCGTCGCGCACTCGTTTTCGAGCCCATGATCTCCATCGCTTCCGCGGGTGGACCAATGAACGTCAAACCCGCGGAATTGACCGCGCGGGCAAACGCCGCGTTCTCAGCCAGAAAACCGTAACCGGGATGAACTGCTTCCGCTTTCGTCGACACGATTGTACACGGATCAAACAACGATCGAGTTAGCCGGTTGGCGTGGATCGTAACGAACGACGACCTGCTTGCCTGGCGCGTAGTCGCTATCGTGCTGTTTTTGCGCGTCGCTGAGAGCTTGCGACGACTCGTACTGCACTCCCGCCAGCATGTAGGTGTAAGTGACTTGCGTGATCCTGCCGTCGCGGTCGGAGTCGGCGTCGATGATGTTGCCGTCAGTCATGCGTCCGGTTTTTGAGAGACGCGCAATGCGTGAGGCTTCGTCTTCGGTTTTACGACGGAAACGATCGAGAAACGACATGCGTCGTTAAGGCTGCAAGGCCCCGGCTGAGACCGACCGTCCGGCTGCGCCCTGCGCGACGTCTGACCAGCGCATGAGCATACCGTCGCGTCCGATCCAGTCGTCGTCATTGCCGAGAATCTTGTCTTCGCCCGACATGCGCAACTCGAACTTGGTGAACGTCAAGCCGCCGGGCTGGATGTCTTCAGGGGCAGGGGACAACGATGATGGGCGGACAACGGCGCCGCGCAGGTTCTGTGATCTCTCGGCGCCTACGGCAGCGAAGTCACCGTACGGCCGGTAGCCACTTGCGTCGAGTTCGTTCAGCGCTTCGGCAAGCGTGCCGTAGGTGTCGGGGACGCGATCGCGCAGATCTTTGAAATCGGCCGGATAAGTGTGGTAGCGCTGACGATACTCCGTGAGCGCCGCTTCAACCGTGTAGTACCGAGCACGGATGGTCGCTTCTTTGGCGAGTTCACGCTGCTGCAAACGGGCCGGGACAGTTACACCGATCAGCAGTGCGATCAGACACCCGACTGTTGCGGAAGCGACGAGCCCGCTGCGTGCGTAGGTCAGCCCGCAAAATCTTTCGGGTTGATTGCGAATGGACCGATAGATCTTGCCGCCGAACCAGAGCACGACGAACATGACCGGCAGCGAAATCCACTTCAACCGCCACGCAGCGGTTTCGGCCGCGCCGACCCAAACCCAAAACTCGGTCCAGCCGGTACCGCGCTGGAACATCGCTGCGAGTGTTTGTGCGACGAAGACAAGGACGACGAGCGCTCCGCTGAGGGAGAGCAATAGAGCGCGGCCATAAGAAGGAAGTTCGTAGGCGGGCCTGGGAAGTGGCTCGCCAACGGCACGTGCGCCGCACTGTTTGCAACCGCTGCTCAGTGCTCCATGAAATTTGAAGCCGCAGCACGGACAGATAGTCAAGGTTCTACCTCACTGTATTTCCGATTCCCAATTGCCGATTGCAGATTGCGCGGCCCAACTTTGCTGACTTTCTCAGTTGGCGATTGGCAATCGGAAATTGGCGAAGCTTCGACCCGGTTCAGTTCGCGCCACGTGTGATACATCCGGTGGGCGAAGGTCCAATAAGACCCGACCGCAAGAACCCATAGAACAGCCGGCATCCGATTGACGAAAAAATTGTCCGAACCAGGATGAGTACTGAGCGCTCCGATAATAAAGAGTACGACACGTTCTGGGCGGCGGAGAAAGCCTACGTCACACTTGGGAATCAAACTCTCCGCCCGAGCGCTCGCGTAGCTTACCATAACGGACCCCATTAATCCGGCGCCCGCGAGAAAAACGTTAAGAGTTGAATGTTCCGGGATGTCGCGGGCATAAAAGACCATTAGGCCCACAAAGACCACCATGTCACTCAGACGGTCCAACGACGAGTCGAGAAAGCCGCCAAAACGTGTAACCCGCCCGGAAAGACGGGCCACCTGCCCGTCCAGCATGTCAAACAGGTTCGCGACAATCAGGGCGATGCCCGCCCAGAAGAACCGGCCCATGCCAAAAAGAAGGCCGCAACCGACGTTCAAAGCCACGCCGATAACGGTCAGTATGTTGGGACTGATGTGTCCCTTGGCGAGCCAACGCACTATGGCATCGATAATTCGCTGGGCTCCCCGTCCAATGCTGGCACCAAACATTTGTTAGGTTACGTTTCTCCTCAAAAGCGGGATGTGATTATGCCTGAAAACCGTCGGAAGTCTACAGATGTACACAGAAACGTTACCCTTCCGAACCCGCGGCCAAATCGTCGTGCAACGTCCGTAACTGTCGAATCTCAAACGTGCGGGCGCCCGCGGGGGTTCGCACCGCCACTTCATCGCCTTCCTGCTTGCCCATCAGGCTGCGCCCGACGGGCGAAGTGGTTGATATCAGTCCCTGAGCCGGGTCGCTCTCTTCGGGCGTTACCAGCCGGTAGGTCACTTCCTCGTCCTTTTCACCGTCGTAAAGCACCAGGGTCGAACCGTAGGAAGCCTTGTCGCGCGGGACTTTGTTCGGATCGATCGACGCGATCTCACTGATTCTCTGGCGCAATTCCACAATACGCGCCTTCACCACGTTCTGTCGGTCCAGCGCCGCACGGTATTCGGAGTTCTCGCGCAGGTCGCCAAACTCCAGCGCCCGCTTGATCTCTTTTGGCAGGTGGATGCGTAGTTCTGATTCCAGTTCGTCGAGTTCTGACTGGAGTTTTTCTTTAATAGCAGCCTGTGACAACTTCAATCCTCTCTTCCGGGACCGCAGGCGTCTCGCCTGCTGTTTCCAAGTGACACTCGTTACGGATGAAGCAGGCGAGACGCCTGCGCTCCCAGGTTTTACAGCGGCTTATGATAATTGGCTTCGTCAGGAGCGCCAAAGGAAATTCCCGTGTCACGCGCTGTCCGCACGAGCTGACCTTCGGGAGGCACCGTCTTGATGTTCTTGATCGCGTCCGTCAGGGGAACGGAAACGACGTCACCGGCCTGTAAGGCCACCATCACGCCGTGTTCTCCGTTTGCGAGCGCGCGCACTGCGCACGAGCCGAAGTTGGTGGCCAGCATGCGATCGAACGCGTTGGGCCGGCCGCCCCGTTGCAGATGGCCCAGGATGACGCAACGCGTTTCTCGTCCGGTCACTTGCTCGAGATCGCGTTGGAGGTGATGGCCGATTCCGCCCAGGCGCGGCGCGTGCTGTTCGTCGCCCTGGTCCTGGTAGACCAGGTCATGCCCGATCTCGAGTGCTCCTTCAGCGACGACGATGATACTAAAATTCGATCCGGCGCGATCGCGCGCGCGAATTTTCTCCGCGACTGTTTCGAGCGAAAAGGGAATCTCGGGAATGAGAATCACGTCAGCGCCGCCCGCGATTCCGCAGTGCAGCGCGATCCAACCGGCGTGACGGCCCATTACTTCGAGAATCATGACTCGATCGTGCGACTCGGCCGTGGTGTGCAGACGGTCCAGCGCCTCGGTCGCAATGTCGAGCGCGGTGACGAAACCGAACGTGAGTTCCGTGCACGCGAGATCGTTGTCGATGGTTTTAGGAACGCCGCAAACCGGAATGCCGCGTTTGTCAAACTCGTTGGCGATCGTGAGAGTGCCTTCACCGCCGAGCACGACGAGAGCGTCGATCCCGAGCACCTTCATGTTGCTCATCGCTTCTTCGTAGACGCTTTCGACATTACGTTTACCGCCGTCGCGCGCGCGTTCGACAAAGAAGCCGCGGTTGCGGGTGCCGAGAATCGTGCCGCCGCGGGGCAATAGTCCGCGTACTTCGCTGGGCGACAGGAGGCGTGTTTTAGTGGCGCCAAGCAGGCCTTCGAAGCCGTCTTCGATGCCGATGACGCGCATGCCGTGTTCGCAGGTCGCGGTCTTCACGACGGCGCGAATCACGGCGTTGAGACCCGGCGCATCGCCGCCCCCGGTTAATATGCCGATGGTTCCGTACATGTGTGCAAGAGTCTACCATTGCCGATTGCCAAATGCCGATTGCGATTTGTGCTTTCCGCGAGCAGTCAAAATTGGCAATTGGCAGTTGGCAATCGTCAGTGACTGGCGTAGCATAACAGCACTTTGGAAATCGATGACGAGGCAAAAGAGTTAGTTCGCGAGATTGGGAGCGCAATCAACGAGTCGGTCGAGAATTCGACGAAAGTGGCTGAAGCGATCGAGCGCCTTCGCGAAGCGGGGTACGAGATGGAGTTGACGCTGCGACTCGAGATCGGATTGCGGCCTCACGCCGGTGACGAGGACAGCGAAAGCGAAGCCGCAAACCTCAATCTCACTGAAGAAGACCTGCAAGTGCTACAGCGAATGAAAATCCGGATCGATCCCGAAGTCTAAGCCTCCGACCTCCACACGTAAAACTAATGTTTCAGGCCGGCAAACCCACAGATTTGGCGGGAAATAAATGCTGTGTTATCTTGTCCCGCTCTTAAACCTACCGTTTTTGTCGCCCTGTAAGAGGAGTTTTTACAAAGTATGGCTACGCCCAATGGAAACGTGAGCGCTGACGGCAACCACGTCGGCAAAGTCGTGCAGATCATCGGTCCTGTGCTCGACGTCGAGTTTCGGGGAGAATACCTGCCGCCGATTTACCAGGCCTTGCGCGTCGTGTCTGAAGGGTTCGACGTGCCCACTGAGATCGATGTCATCGCGGAAGTCCAGCAGCACCTCGGCGAAGGCCGTGTGCGCACGGTTTCAATGACGCCCACTGACGGCATGGTGCGCGGCATGAAAGCCATCGACACCGGCGGTCCGATCACGATGCCGGTCGGTGAAGGCACGCTCGGACGTGTGTTGAACGTCATCGGCGAGCCGGTGGACACACTCGGCCCTGTGAAACACGAGAAGCGTTATCCGATTCATCGTCACGCGCCGACGTTTGAAGAGCAGTCGACCGAGCTGCAGATGTTTGAAACGGGCATCAAGGTCATCGACCTGATTCAGCCGTTCTTGCGCGGCGGGAAAATCGGACTGTTCGGCGGCGCGGGCGTGGGGAAGACCGTTATCGTGATGGAGTTGATCAACAACATCGCGAAAGCGCGCTCGGGCTTTTCGGTGTTCGCCGGCGTCGGCGAGCGCACCCGCGAAGGAAACGACCTGCTGCGCGAAATGGTGGAGTCGCAGGTTATCCAGTTTGGCGATACGTTCAACAAGAACTTCCACGACACCGGACAGTTTGACCTGACCAAGGTGGACATGAACACCATTGGCCAATCGAAGGTGGCGCTAATCTATGGACAGATGACAGAGCCGCCCGGCGCGCGTCTGCGCGTGGCGCTCTCGGGACTCACGGTCGCTGAATACTTCCGCGACCAGGGTATGGACGTGCTGCTGTTCATCGACAACATCTTCCGCTTCACGCAAGCGGGTTCGGAGGTGTCGGCGCTGCTTGGCCGCATGCCCTCGGCGGTGGGTTACCAACCAAACCTCGCTACCGAGATGGGCGAAATGCAGGAGCGAATCACGTCAACCAAGACCGGATCAGTCACGTCGATTCAAGCGGTGTACGTGCCGGCTGACGACTACACCGATCCGGCACCGGCAACGACGTTCGCGCACCTCGACGCGGTCACTGCGCTTTCGCGGCAGATCGTGGAACTCGGTATTTATCCGGCAGTCGATCCGTTGGCGTCGTCTTCGCGCATTCTCGATCCACGCGTCATTGGCCAGGAACATTACGACACGGCGCAGGATGTGAAGCGCGTGTTGCAGCGTTACAAGGACCTCCAGGACATCATCGCGATTCTCGGTCTCGACGAGCTTTCGGACGAAGACAAGTTGATCGTGTCGCGCGCGCGCAAGATCCAGAAGTTCTTCTCGCAGCCGTTCTTCGTTGCCGCGCAGTTCACCGGTCTAGAAGGCAAGTACGTCAAACTCGAAGACACGGTCCGCGGCTTCCGCGAACTGGTGGACGGCAAGCACGACGATCTTCCCGAGCAGGCGTTCTACATGGTCGGCACGATCGAAGAGGCGATTGAAAAAGCGAAGACGATCGCTCAGTAAACTCAACTGATGGTTTCGGTCTGTGGCAGTCCGTGTGAATCTGTGGCCACGAACTAACACGGGTGAACACGGACTCAAAAAACGAAGTCTATGCCGGAGAAGATTCAACTCGAAGTAGTTACACCTGAACGGCGTGTGCTCGCGGAAACGGTTGATATGGTCACCGTGCCGGGTTTGGGCGGTGAACTGGGGATTTTGCCGGGGCACACGCCATTGATCTCACAGTTGCACACGGGCGTGCTCACGTTCGTTCAGGACGGAAAGAGTTTTCCGTTGCACGTCTCGGGCGGATTCGTCGAGGTGCGCGACGATCTCGTGTCGGTGCTGGCTGAAGTCGCCGAGCGGCCGGAGGAGATCGACGCGGCGCGGGCACGGCTCTCACGCGATCAGCTGGAGAAACAGTTGAACGCGTGGAGTGGAACGGAAGAAGATTTTGAAGTCGCGCGGGCGGAGCTGGAAAGATCCGTCGTGCGGTTGCAACTCGCCTCTGCTAAGTAAGACTGATTGCTTCCTTCATCTCTCTGACCGCCGCAGGTAAGCCTACAAAAATCGCGCGGGAGATTATGTTGTGTCCGATGTTGAACTCCGTGATCTCACTGATCCGCGCGACCGCGCCAACGTTTCGATAAGTCAATCCATGACCCGCTGCGACCTGCAATCCGAGTCGCGCCGCAAGTTCTGCGCCTTCCCGTAATCTTTGCAGTTCACGCGCAGCGCGCTCAGCTCCTTCGCCATGAATGCCTCGCGCTCCGAGCGTCGCTTCGCAGTAAGCCGCCGTACAGAGTTCAACCTGATTAGCGCCGACCTGTACGGCCGTTTCGATCTGCGCCGGATCGGGATCGATAAACAAACTCGCGAGTATGTTTGTTTCCCGAATGCGGTCCACCGCCGCTCGCACAGCGACGATGTTTGCTTTCGCGTCGAGTCCGCCTTCGGTCGTGATCTCGTTCGGCCGTTCGGCGACCAGCGTGACGGCATCGGGTGTGGTTTGCAACGCGATCTCGAGCATCTCGTCAGTCGCCGCCATCTCAAGATTGAGGTAAGTCGTGACTGAATCACGCAACAAACGAATATCGAGATCCTGAATGTGACGGCGATCGCCGCGCAGGTGGACCGTGATCCCGTCGGCGCCGGCTTGTTCGCAAGCCATGGCAGCGGCGATCACGCTCGGTTCAGGAGCGCGCCGCGCCTGTCGCACGGTAGCGACGTGATCGATGTTGACGTTGAGTCGAGCAGTCATTGTTCTTTGAACTTGGTTCTTTGAACTTTGTTTCTACCACTGTCTACTGCGTAACACAAAGAACGAAGCACAAAGTACAAAGTTCTAAGGACTCTTGAGATCATGCACCGCACGAATCGCCCCGTCGTAAACCCCGCGACGTGCTTGCTGCCGAATCAGTCCGACTTCGTTGAGCATGCGAAAGCTGTCGCTCACGACGCTCACCTTGCTGCCGTCGTTATGGTCCCAGCGCACCGGCACTTCTTTCAACCTCAGACCTGAACGAAAAGCCAGGTACAACAGTTCGACGTCGAAACCAAATCGATCGACGGTCGCTGCCTCAACGATCGGGCGGCAGACGCCCATGCGAAACGCTTTAAACCCACACTGCGTATCCCAGAACGGCAAACCAGTCGCAAGTCGCACGACCAAATTGAACACGCGGCCGCCTTGCTCGCGTCTCCACGGCTGGTGTACTCCGATCAGCTTGCGGTTCAAAGCGCGCGAACCAAACGTCACATCAAACTGTCCGTCCAGAATCGGTTCGACAAGTTTCGGCGCTTCGGTGATGGGCGTTGAAAGATCGGCGTCGGAAAAGAGCGCGACGTCTCCGCGCGAGGCGAGCAGTCCGAGTCTGACGGCTCGTCCCTTGCCGAGATTTGATCTGTAACTGATGACGGAAGTACGCAGCTTGCCGCTGCCGTTGAAGATCTCGCGCGCGATGGCGGCGGTGTTGTCCGAGGAGCCGTCGTCAACGACGATGACTTCGCCGCCGGGCCAGTGCTCGCGCACGTAGTTCACGACCGCCACCAGGGTGTCTCCCAGGCGAATGGCCTCGTTATACGCAGGGATAACGATCGACAGAGACGCTGACATTTAAGGTGCTCGCTCGCAATATACCACAGGCAGTCATTGCCGATTGTCGATCGCGAATTGCCAATTGGTGACTTGTAAACTGGTCGATGCCGAGAGGTCACAAACAGCCAATCGGCAATCGGCAGTTGGCAATCGGCAATGACTGAAACGGTGTGCTATATTTCGAACGTGGAAGTCGCACGCCAATTAAAGGACTACCGCCGCAGAGCACTCAGCCGCAAGTTTGCGGTCACTGCTGCCATCGTGATCCTGGCGGCGGCGATCTTTGGCGGCACCATCGGCAGTGCCCGGCGGTTCAGCAGTCTGACTTCGATCGGAGCAAACAAGTCGTATCGCGTCGCCGATGAGATCGAACGCGATTACAACGAAGCCATCGCAACCATCACTTCCAACTACTCCGGCGACATCGATCACGAGAAAGCCACTCAAGCTGCCATTCAGGGCATGCTGACCACGCTCGATCCGCACTCCGCTTATTTTCCTTACAGCGAGTTCAAGAAACTGAAGGAGGACCAGGACTCTCGTTTCTACGGCATAGGCGTAACCATCGTGTCGCATCGCGACGGTGTTTACGTGCAGTCCGCTGTTGAAGGCACGCCGGCCGCGAAGCTTGGACTCAAGTACGGCGATCGTATTCTCGAAGTTGACGGCAAAGACGCACGCGAGTGGTCCAGCGAGCAGGTTTCGAAAAACGTGCGCGGCGCGCTTGGCCAACCCGTCACGTTGAAAGTCGAACGCGCAGGTTCGGAAACGCCGTTGTATTTCACGATTGTTCGCGACGCGGTGCCGTTGTTGACGATCCGCAACGCTTACATTATTCGCCCGGGCACCGGTTACATCGGACTCACCGGCGGATTTCAGCGTTCGAGCGATGAAGAGTTGGTGAAGGCGATGAAACGCCTCGAAGAGCAGGGCATGCGCCAGCTTGTGCTCGACTTGCGCGGTAATCCTGGCGGGTTGCTCGATCAGGCGATCGACGTCGCGAGCGAGTTTTTGCCGCGCGGTCAGGTGATTGTGTCGGTGAAAGGACGCACCGAGTACAGCCAGCCCTTCATTTACAAATCAACGGGTTCGGATCCGGCGACGCTGCCGCTCGTGATTTTGATTAATCGAAACACGGCATCGGCTTCGGAAATTGTTGCGGGTGCAATTCAGGATCACGGGCGCGGATTGATTGTTGGTGAAACGAGTTTTGGCAAAGGACTCGTGCAGCGAATTTTTCAGTTGCCGTTCAATACCGGGCTCACGTTGACGACCGCTCGTTACTACAC
Source organism: Acidobacteriota bacterium (assembly GCA_020199835.1). Classification (GTDB taxonomy): domain Bacteria; phylum Acidobacteriota; class Blastocatellia; order Pyrinomonadales; family Pyrinomonadaceae; genus PSRF01. The sequence continues at coordinate 72,310 of JAIVJV010000003.1, forward strand.
GCCTTACGGACGTTCGTTGCAGCGCGATTATTCGAATGGCTCGATTTACGATTACTACACGCGTCAGGATTTATCGGAGACGCCGCCCCCACCGCCTGGACCACGGAATCTCGAGTCGCCACTTTCTTTGGCTTCGCCGACGCCGCATCCGAACACTGGACGCGGGGTGCAGACGGCGGTCGGTCGCGTGTTTTATGGTGGTGGTGGAATCACGCCAGACATTGAGATCAAGGAACTGGCGAGTACGCCGGTGCGTCTGCGGATTGCAGAAGCGGCGTTTCATTTCACGCGACAATTAGCGGCGGGAGTTTTGCCGGGGTTGGAGTCATACAAGGTTGAGAAAGTGCAGTACGGCAAGAATCCCAAGGCGACGGATTTTCCGATCACCGATCGGGTGGTGGAAGCGTTTCGTAATTACGTGCGAACGCGTCCCGAGAACCAGCTTCAAATTGCGCAGATCGACGAAGAATTAGAGTTCGCGAAGTTGCGGCTGCGGCAGGAAATTATTACTGCAGCTTTTTCGAATGACGCCGGCGCGCGTGTGCTGCTCGACAGCGACGTGCAGGTCCTGCGCGCGTTGGAAGCATTACCCGACGCCAAGCGCCTCGCCGACAATGCTCTGAACGGCGTCTGGCAGGGTTGAGATAGTTTGTCTTCGCGTTTGGCTTAATGTTTGTCCCTGGGGTTCTCACATGAAAAGCCTTCTCATTGTGATCGCGGTTCTCGTCTTCGCGCAGGAACCATCCCTGAAACCAAACATGTCTGGGCCGCCGAAGAGCGAGACTCCCACGTCCCTCTCGCTCGAGGTTAAATACAACTCTAACCTTGCACCCGCGTACATCGGCGTCCGCGGTCCGGAAGCAAAACCACGCTGGATCTGGGTCACGCAGTTCATCCGCAGCAAACAACTCGCAAAAGGCGAATTGCCAATCCACGCCGTCCGCGTCGAATCACAATTCAACGGCGAAACCGCCGACGTAAAGATTTCCGTGTTCCGTGGCCGCAGCGAAAGCTTCGAACGCGAAGACCAGGTCGCGGCTTACCACATCGGCCTGAACGAACCGACCACGATTCCCGAATTGAAATCATTCGGCATCGAGCCTTTTAGTCTTACGCTGCTCAACACGGTACCGCCTCTCCCACCGCCACCGACTTTTGAAAACCTCACAAAGACCGTCGAGATCGTCAGTGTACGTTCGGACAACATTCCACTTCCGACTTATCACCTGACACTCAGAAACCTCTCCGACAAAAACATCCGCGCGTTGAAAGTCGAAGTGATAAACGACGCCCGCCCGCGCTTGACCGCGTTGTGGCAAAAGGAACATGACCGCCCGCTAATCGAAGCCGGCGGCGTGCTCGAGCGATACCTTCCTGTTGCAGTCGCACACAAGACCGCCACCGATTACGCGCCCGGCGTAGCAAGCTCCAGCACGATCCGCATCCGTACCGCTGTCTTTGAAGATCTCACTTACGACGGCGACGAAGACCCTGCGTGCCAGTACGAAAAATTCGTCGTCGGTCGCAGGCTCTGGGTCAAACGCCTGCTTCCGTTCGTCGAACAGCAGCTCGCAAACCCCGCGCTCTCGCCGCAGGACTTCAAACAAAAATTTCAGTCGTTAACTTTCGAACTCGACGATAGCGAGAAGACCGCCCAGTCGGCAGTCTCGGAGAAGTGCGCGAATCCGGATTCATTCACCAACATCTCGACGCAGGCTCTCACGCTCGAACTGAATCGCGATCTTGATCGCATCATCAAAACGCGCCCCGCGCCGCCGATCAACTTCCGCGCGTGGCTCGAATCACACCGCGACGATTACCAATCGTGGCTCGCGCGCCTGAAGTAATTCCCGCTTTCTATTGCATTCATCGCCGCAATTTATTTATATTCGCCGCGCGTTGCGAAACACCGTTCTGCCTTTTTTCTAAGGCAATCGTTCTATCCCGCAGTTTATTTACAACCAAAGTTTGAAAGGACACTTTCGTATGAAAGACCGGTCGCGCTCCGTTTACGATTTCGGCTTACTACTTGTCATCGTTCTTGCGGTCGCCCTCGCGACAGTTACTGTCTACTCGCAGAACCCGACTCCTTCTCAAACTCCCGCGCCCGGTCCGACTGCCGCGCAGAGTCCCAGGGCTACTCCCAGCCCGAGTCCGACGCCGACTCCCATCAACTGGTCCACCGACCCGATGCTGAAACGTTTCGTCTTCCGCAGCATCGGACCCGCCAGCATGGGCGGACGCATCGACGATATCGCGGTATCAGAACAAAATCCCTACGTCATCTACGTGGGTTTTGCGACAAATGGTGTTTGGAAGTCCACAAACAACGGCACCACCTTCCAACCCATCTTCGACACTTACGGCACGCATTCGGTCGGCGACGTCGCCGTCGCGCCTTCGGATCCAAACATCGTTTGGGTCGGCACGGGCGAGCCGAACAACCGCCAGAGCTCCAGCTTCGGTGACGGTATTTACAAGTCAGTCGATGCGGGAAAGACGTTCACCAAGATGGGCTTGGAAGATTCGCAGACGATCGCGCGCATCGTGATCGATCCGAAAGATGCAAACATCGTCTACGTCGCAGTGCTGGGTCACCTGTTTGGACCAAACAAGGAGCGTGGCGTTTATAAGACGACTGACGGCGGCCGCACCTGGACGAATGTGAATTTCATCGACGAAGACACCGGTTTCACCGACCTCGCCATCGATTGGACAGACACCAGGATTCTTTACGCTGCTTCCTACCAGCGTCGCCGCACGAACTTCGGCTTCAATGGTGGTGGTCCAGGCAGCGGCATCTGGAAAACGATCGATGCCGGCAAGACGTGGAAGAAACTGGAAGGCGGTGGCCTGCCGGAAGGATTGCTGGGCCGCATCGGTTTAGACGTCTCGCGTTCTAATCCAAACGTCGTTTACGCGCAGCTGGAAGTTGGACCAAGCACCGGAACGGGCGGCGAAGATCCGGTGGCAGGCCAAACAGCAGTTGCGAGCCCGAGCCCGACACCATCGCCAAATCCATCGCCGAGCCCGGGTGCGTCGCCTTCACCCGCGCCACCCAATCCGAAGCGATCGGGTGTGTGGCGTTCAGACGACAAGGGACAAACGTGGCGCATCGTGAGCAACGAAAACAATCGCCCGATGTACTACAGCAAGATACGCGTCGATCCGAAGAACTCGGAGAACGTCTACGTCGGTGGTTTGAACTTCAGTAAGTCGATTGATGGCGGCAAGACGTTTCGTTCGTTGCAAAGCGGTATCGCGCACAGCGACAACCACGCAATCTGGATTAATCCGGCGAATGGCGATCACCTGCTCGTCGGGAATGATGGCGGTTTGAACGTCAGTTATGACCAGGGCGCGACGTGGGAGTTCATCAACACGATTCCCGCGTCACAGTTCTACGCGATCGGTGTGGACATGCGGAAGCCGTATTACGTTTACGGTGGTCTACAGGACAACGGGTCGTGGGGTGGTCCAAGCCAGACTCGGAACCAGCAAGCCGGCATCACCAACGCTGACTGGTATCGCGTTGGCGGCGGTGATGGTTTCTACACGCAGATCGATCCGACTGATCACAACATCGTGTATGCAGAGTCGCAGGGAGGCGCCGTGCAGCGGCTGGATCTGCGCACCGGAAGGAGCGTGAGTATTCGTCCGCGTGGTGTGCCACGACGTGGTGGACAGGGCAGGCAAGGTGGGCCAGGCGGAGCTGCACCGGCTGCGAGTCCTTCGCCCGGAGCTTCGCCAACGCCCGACACGCAAGCTCAACTTGCAGCGTTCGCGGCTGCGCAAGGCTTTGGTGGTTTTGGTGGTGGCGCGAACCTCGCGTCAAACGTTGTTCCCACGCCGCCACCGACCGAGGTCTATCGTTTCTACTGGAGCTCGCCGATTCATCTCTCGCCGCACAATCCGCGCGTGGTCTATTTCGGCGGCAATCGTTTGTTCCGCTCGATGGATCGCGGTGATACTTGGACCACGACCATCGATCTTTCAAAACAGATCGACCGCAACACGCTGTCGATCATGGGCGTGCCGGGTAATCAGCCGATGGCTTCGAAGCACGACGGCTACACGGGTTACGGTTATGTTGTGTCACTCGCGGAATCGCCGAAGATTCCGGGTCTGCTTTGGGTTGGCACTGACGATGGCAATATCCAGGTCAGTCGCGACGGCGGCGCCACCTGGACCAACGTTTCAAAGAATGTACCCGGCATCGGCGAGACGTATCACATCTCGCGCGTTGAGCCTTCGCGTTTCGACGCTGGCACTTGTTATCTCGCGGTCGACGGGCATCGTCTGGACGACATGAAGCCGTACCTGTTCGTCACGCGCGATTACGGCGCGACCTGGACTTCGATCGTCAACAACCTGCCGAAGTGGGGTAACGTCAATGTCATTCGCGAAGATCCGAAGAACAAGGATCTGCTGTACGTCGGCACTGAGTTTGGTTTGTATATCTCGCTCAACGGCGGCGCTGAGTGGAAGCGGTTTATGTCGGGGATGCCGACAATACGCGTCGACGACATCCTGGTCCATCCACGTGATAACGATCTGGTCGTCGGCACGCACGGGCGCGGCGTTTTCATTCTCGACGACGTCACGCCGTTGCAGCAGTTGTCGCAGAAGGTGATCGATTCCGAGGCGCATCTGTTCGAGGTCAGGCCGGGAACGATTTGGCTCAACGATCCGCGTCTCGGGCGTTATTGGGGCGGAGCGAAACTGTTTCGCGGCGCTAACCCGGCGCCGGGTACGGCGATCAGTTACTTCTTGAAATCGGCGCCGTCGGGTGACGTGAAGATCACGATTTCGGATTACACGGGTAGGGTCGTGCGCAACATCACGGGCACAAAGGAAGTCGGATTGAATCGCATGCAGTGGAACCTGCGCAGCGATCCGCCTCCGCGTCCTGCTGGTGGAGGCCCGGGTGGTGGTCCGGGCGGAGGTGGTGGTGGCGGCGGCGGCGGATTCGGCAACGTCTTTACCCAAGGCCTGCCGCTCGAACCTGGCGCCTACAACCTGAAGCTGACCGTCAACGGAAAGGACTACACGACGAAAGTGGTCCTGGAACCCGACCCCGGCTTCAACTAATCCGTGTCATTTGTCGATTAAAGCACGCGCGTGATGACGCACTTCAAATAGTAGGTCTCGGGCATCCCGAGTAACACGGGATGATCCGAGGCCTGCATGCGTTTTTCAACAACTTGCACTCGCCGGTGCGCGTCACTCGCCGCCTGGTCCACAATCTCGAGAAACAAATCTTCGGCGACGTGATAAGAACACGTGCACGTAACGAGCACGCCACCTGCATTCAAAAGTTTCAACGCACGCAGATTGATCTCTTTGTAACCACGCACGGCTGAGTTCAAACTCGCACGATTCTTCGCAAACGCAGGCGGGTCCAGCACAATCACGTCAAACCGTTCGCCGCGGGTTTCAAACTCCCGCAGCGCGTCGAACACATTAGCCTCGCGAAACTCGACATTGTTCAGCTCGTTCAGTTGCGCATTTTGTTTCGCCGCCGCGACTGCATCGCCCGAGATGTCGATCCCGATCACTTCGTCACACACGCTCGCGAGATGCAACGCAAACGCCCCATTGAAGGTAAAGCAGTCAAGCGCACGTCCCCCGCGGCCGTCGTTCGTTAATAGCGCAGCGTTGCGCGCCGCGAGGCGGTTCTCACGCTGATCCAAAAACGATCCGGTTTTTTGCCCCGCGCTTGGCGAAACCACAAAACGCAATCCGTGCTGCAAGATCTCAATCTCTTCAGGCGCCTCTCCATAAACAACAGACGAGATCAGCGGCAAACCTTCAAGCTCGCGCACGCGCGCATCGTTACGCTCAATCACCGCGCGCGGCTGAAACTCCTCGATCAAGATCTCCGTGAACGTTGCTTTTAGCGCATCCGTTCCTTGCGACAACGTTTGCAACACCAGTACGTCGTTATAACGATCCACAATCAACGAAGGCAGCAAGTCGCCTTCTGAATAGATCAACCGGTAAGCGTTCGTGTCGGGCGTAATATTCCGTCTCGCCGCGGCCTCGACAAGCCGCCGCCGCCACCACGCGGGATCGATCTCTTCATTACTTTGCGTCACAAACCGCAGCGTGATCTGTGATGCATCGCTGTACAACGCCTGGCCGATGAAGTTGCCGCGCTCGTCTCGAACCGTCACCACCGACCCGCCGTCAGCATCGACATCCACAACGTCGCTGCGGTAGATCCAAAGATGGCCGTTTCGAATGCGATCCGCGCCTTTTTTGTTAACCCGCACAGTATTCATTGCCGCCATATGCTACGCTTATCACGCATGGTAACGAAAACGGAGGAGCTTCCGGTCACTTTCAATCCGCAAAATACGCGGGCGATTGACTACGAAAAAGATCTGGGCGATACGGGCGAGTTTCCCTACACCCGCGGCATTTACAAAAACATGTACCGCGGCCGCCTTTGGACCATGCGCCAGTACGCGGGCTACGCCACCGCTGAAGAATCCAACGCTCGTTACAAGTATCTCCTGGCACACGGCACGACGGGTCTGTCGGTCGCCTTCGATCTGCCGACGCAGATCGGTCTCGACTCCGACGATCCACTCGCGCTCGGCGAGGTCGGCAAAGTCGGCGTCGCCATCGATTCACTCGAAGACATGGAACGTCTCTTCGAAGGCATTCCGCTCGGCGAAGTCTCCACCTCGATGACGATCAACGCGACCGCCGCGATCCTGCTGTCGCTCTATCTCGCGGTTGCGCGCAAGCAAAACGTTTCGTTCGACCGCGTCAGAGGCACGATTCAGAACGACATACTCAAGGAGTACATCGCGCGCGGCACGTACATCTATCCGCCACAACCGTCGCTGCGCCTGGTGACGGACACGTTCGCCTACTGCGCGCGTGAAGTTCCCAACTGGAACACGATCTCGATCAGCGGTTATCACATTCGTGAAGCGGGTTCGACCGCTGTGCAGGAAGTGGCGTTCACGCTTGCCGACGGCATCACTTACGTCGAAGCAGCGCTCGCCGCGGGTTTGGAAGTTGACGAGTTCGCGCCACGCATCTCTTTCTTTTTCAACGCGCACAACAATCTGCTGGAAGAGATCGCGAAGTTTCGCGCCGCAAGACGGCTTTGGGCACGCATCATGCGCGAACGTTTCAATGCCCGCGATCCGCGTTCGCTGATGCTACGCTTCCACACGCAAACCGCCGGCTCTTCACTGACGGCCCAACAGCCCGAGGTAAACGTTGTGCGCACCACGATTCAAGCGTTGGCCGCGGTGCTCGGCGGAACGCAGTCGTTGCACACAAATTCGATGGACGAAGCGCTCGCGTTGCCGACTGAAGCAGCGGCGCGCGTCGCGTTAAGAACGCAGCAGGTGATCGCTTACGAGTCAGGCGTGGCTGACACAGCGGATCCGTTAGCGGGATCTTATGCTATTGAAGAGTTCACCGACCGAGTCGAAGAACTCGCGCGTGATTATCTCGAAAAGATCGATGCGATGGGCGGGATGCTGCGCGCGATCGAAGCCGGTTACGTCCAGCGCGAGATTCAGGAATCAGCGTATCGTTACCAGCGTGCGATCGAGTCGCAGGAGGAGATCGTCGTCGGCGTAAATCGTTTTCAGATCGATGCGGAACCGCCCGTGCCGCTGCTGCGCATTGACGCCGCGCTCGAACAAGCGCAAGTTGAACGCCTCCGCGCACTGCGTGCACGCCGAGATGCAGAAGCGACCGAAGCCGCGCTCAACAAGCTGGAGCAGACAGCAACAACGACGGAAAACCTGGTGCCATGCATTCTCGAATGCGTCGAGGCTTACGCCACAGTCGGCGAGATCAGCAATCGCTTGCGACGCGTCTGGGGCGAGTATCGCGAGACGGCCACGATCTAGGATGAACAGACGAGACTTCACGAAGTTAATGGGCCTGACCGGTCTCGGCGCGGGCTTCAACACTGTCCCAAGCCTTTTTCAAGTGGCAGCGCGCAAACCCGCGCCGCAGTTTTCCATCACGATGGACGACTTTTACTGGCAGAACGCGGTGAAGCTCACAGCCGCCGAGCGCAACCAGTCGATCCTCGACACGCTGCGCGCGCATTCGATCAAAGCGATGCTGTTCGTCATCGGCCGCAACGTCGAAGACGACGAAGGCAAGCAGCTTCTCTCGGCGTGGGATCAGGCGGGCCACGCGATCGGCAATCACACCTACTCGCATCGCAATTTAAACGCGCCGGCGGCCGACGTGAAAACATACCAGGACGACATCCTGCGCGCGGAGACGTTGTTGAAAGACTATCCGCGTTTTCGCAAGTACTTCCGCTTTCCGATGTTGAAAGAAGGCGACACGGCAGAGAAGCGCGATGGAATACGCGAGTTTCTTGCAAGCCACGGTTACCGCCTCGGTCACGTCACGATCGACAACTCCGATTGGCTCGTAGATCAGCGGCTCACGGCTCGTTTGAAAAACAATCCGAACGCAGACGTAAAACCGTATCGCGACTACTATCTCGAACACATGTGGTCGCGCGCCTCGTACTACGATTCACTCGCGTGGCGCGTGCTCGGTTACCCGGTGAAGCACACGCTGCTCGTCCATTTCAATCTACTCAACGGACTTTTTCTTAACGACTTGATCGCGATGTTCAAAAGCAAAGGCTGGCAGCCGATCGATGCTGAAGAAGCATTCAGTGATCCGGTCTTTGCATCAAAGCCGAAAGTACTCCCCGCCGGCGAGAGCATCATCTGGTCCCTCGCGAAAGAAAAGGGAATACTCGCGAAAACCGCGCGCTACCCGGCGGAGGATGGTGACCATGAAGCGGCGCGGATGAAGAAGTTAGGGCTGTGAAAACAAAACTCCCCCTGGCGTTCGCGTTAATGTTGTTCTCGGCTGTTGACGGTCAATCGCAGTCTGAACCATGGCTGCGGTACATGGTTAAGGGCGACAATCAAGTTTATTCCCGCTACGAAGGACGGAAAGAACGTCTCGATGTGGCTGCAACTCGAATATAACTTCAACCTCTACTGACGCTGAATGTCGCATCTACTCGAAGTCAAAGATGTCCAAACTCACTTTCCGACGCGCGCGGGATTAGTGCGCGCGGTTGATGGCGTCAGTTTTTATCTCGATCGCGGAGAACTGCTCGGACTCGTTGGTGAATCGGGTTGCGGCAAGTCGATGACGGCGCTCTCCGTCATGCGCCTCGTGGCGCCGCCGGGAAAAATCGTCAGCGGTGAAATTCTTTTCGACGGCAAGGATCTACTGAAACTCAGTGAAGCCGAGATGCGCGAGATGCGCGGCGACGACATCGCCATGATCTTTCAGGATCCGATGACGTCGCTCAATCCCGTCTTCACCGTTGGCGAACAGATCGCCGAAGCACTGCGTCTGCATCGCAAGATGTCAGGCAAAGAGGCACGCCAGGCGACGATCGAAGCGATGCGCGAAGTCGCGATTCCGGATCCGGCGCGCCGCCTCGACGACTATCCGCATCAACTCTCGGGCGGCATGCGACAGCGCGTGATGATCGCGATGGCGCTCGCGTGTAATCCGAAGTTGTTGATTGCCGACGAGCCGACGACGGCGCTCGACGTAACGATTCAGGCGCAGATTCTCGAACTCCTGGACGACTTGCGAAAACAGCGGGAGCTGGCGGTATTGCTAATTACACACGATCTGGGTGTGGTCGCCGAGGTCGCGGATCGGGTCGCCGTGATGTACACCGGACGCATCGTCGAAGAGTCGCCGGTGGAAGAGTTGTTTGCTCGTCCGAAACATCCGTACACCGAGGGGTTGCTGCGTTCGGTACCGAAGTTGACGAGCGAACACGTGATCAAGCGCGAACGTCTCGAAACAATCGAAGGCGTTGTTCCGAGCCCGACTGAGTTGCCGCCCGGATGCCACTTCGCGCCGCGTTGTGCGCATCGGATGCCACGCTGCACCGAAGGGCGCATTCCGCTTTATCAGCTCGAAGGCGGCGTGCAGGTGCGTTGTGTGCTTTATGATCTGGCGGCGGCGGTCGCAGCCGATAGTGGAGTGACGGATACAGTAAAGCGTGATGGAACAGGTCCAAATTAAAGAGCAGTCAACACCGTTGCCGGTGATGCGCGAAACGCTCGTCAGCGTACGTGGCCTCGTGAAGCATTTTCCGGTCGAAGGTTCGGATGAAGTCGTACGCGCGGTTGACGGTGTTTCATTCGACATCTTCGCGGGCGAAACGTTGGGACTCGTCGGTGAGTCAGGTTGCGGCAAGTCAACTGTAGGCCGTTGTCTGCTGCGTTTGATTGAACCAACCGCCGGCGAGATTTTGTTTGCCGGCGAGGATGTAACCTCGCTGGACAAAAAACGATTGCGACGGCTTCGACGCGAGATGCAGATCATCTTTCAGGATCCTTACGCCTCGCTGAACCCGCGCATGAAAGTCGGTGACATCATTGGCGAGCCCCTCATCATTCACAACGAGGGAACGAAAAGCGAACGTCGCGATCGCGTCGCGTCGTTGTTGCGCCGCGTCGGACTCGATCCCGATTACATGAATCGTTACGCACACGAGTTCTCGGGCGGACAACGGCAGCGCATCGGCGTCGCGCGCAGTCTCGCGTTGAATCCGAAGTTGATCGTTGCTGACGAACCGGTTTCCGCGTTGGACGTCTCGGTACAGGCGCAGGTGGTGAATCTGTTACAGGAGCTTCAGGAAGAGTTCAAACTCACTTACCTCTTCATCTCGCATGGTCTGGCGGTGGTTGAACACATCTCGACGCGCGTGGCCGTGATGTACCTGGGCCGCATCGTTGAGATCGCGGATGCGGCGGAGCTTTACGCGCGCCCGTTGCATCCGTACACGCAGGCTCTGCTTTCGGCGATACCGATTCCGGATCCGCGTCAGAAACGAAAACGAATTATCCTGCAAGGCGACGTGCCGACGCCGATCAATCCACCATCGGGTTGCCGCTTTCGCACGCGTTGTCCCCTCGCGATCGAAGAGTGTGCGCAAATCGATCCGGAGTTGCGCGAAGTATCGCCGGGACATCACGTCGCGTGCATACGCGTACCGGGTTGGACCGACGCTCCGCCGGGATTCTGAAACCTTGATGCGTTTTCAGGCGTATCAGCGCGTATCAACGAAGCAACAACAACACCAAACCTCTCATAGGAGAAAACTGATGAGCGCTCCCCAGGACCCAAACTTCCAGGCGCCACCGCCGCCCGCAACTCCCGAAGTTGAGCCACAAGCAGCACGAGCCACCCACTTAAGACCGTTTGCAATCGGGGCGTTTGCGCTGGGTTTGATCTTTGTAGTTGGCGGAATCGCCAAGTTTCTGCCGGGAGGTCTCGGCACCGGCGCCGCGCTTTGTTTTCTGGGCCTTCTCGTTTTTGCGTTGAGCTTTATCCGGATGCCGCTGGTGGCGGATTCTGAACGTCCGCTGTCGTGGTTTGAAAAAGTCACGGGAGTTTTTTATGAACCGGCGCGCGTGTTTCGCAATCTGCGCGTTCATCCGTATTGGATCGGAGCTTTTCTCACCATTTGGGTCCTGACGGTGATTTACTCGACTGCGTTCATACAACGAATCACACCTGAGCGGATCACCGACTACACCACCGAAAAGATCGCGCAGATGGGACCACCGTTCGCGCCGCCGCCGGAAATGATAGACAGGATGCGCAATGACCAACTGGAGTCGTTGAAGAGTCCAGTGCAACGAGTCGGCTCAGCGTTCAGGTCGGCGGTGGGAATATTCGTGTTCGGCACGATTGCCGCGGGGCTCGCCTTGCTGGGCGTGTTGGTGTTTGGTGGACGAATCAACTTCTGGCAGGTGATGGCGGTAACGTTTTATTCCGTCTTACCCGTGGTCGCGGTTCAAAAGATACTCGGGCTGGTGATTCTCTACTTGAAGTCGCCCGATGACCTGCACCCGATTCTCAACCAGGAAACCACGCTCCAGGACAACCTCGGAATTCTGTTTTCACCCGCGGAGCATCCGATACTGTTTGTGTTGGCGAGTTTTATCGGATTGACGTCGTTCTACGGGCTGTGGTTGCGCGCAAAAGGATTACACTGGGGCGGAACGAAAGTGAGTAAAGGCACAGGGTGGGGCGTCGCGATTATGTTGTGGGTGTTGATTCTGATCGTTGCGACGATCTTCACCGCGCTCTTCCCCGGCTTTATCTCGTAAGCCGCGAGCGCTACTCGTAACGGAGTGATTCAATAGGATCGAGACGGGCTGCTTTCCATGCCGGCCACAGACCGAACACGAGGCCGATGCCGACACTGGCGAGCAGCCCGCCGATAGGCGCCCAGAGCGGAACGTAAGATGGCAGCAACAACCGCAACAGCAACGTCAGTCCCCAACCGATCGATAGACCAACAACTCCTCCCAATCCGGTCAACGTCGCCGCCTCAATCAAAAACTGCCACATGATGTCGGCTCGCCGCGCGCCGATCGCTTTGCGCACGCCGATCTCGCGCGTGCGTTCAGTGACGGACACGAGCATGATGTTCATCACACCAATTCCACCGACCATCAATCCAACCGAAGAGATCACGACCATCGCAATCGCGAGACCCGCCGTGATCGAACGGAAGTTATCGAGAATGCTTTCGGACGTCTCCATACCGAAGTTGTCGTTTGCGGCAAACGGCACCTGACGGCGCACACGCAACGTGTCGCGCACCTGGTCCTTTGCTTCTTCCATCAGGCCCGCACGCGCCACCGCGAGAATGTAGATGTCATCGGCGTTTGGCTTGAGTTTCTGGGCCACGTTGAAAGGCACATAGATGACGTTGTTCTGATCGTCACTGCCGCCACCGATGAGAAACTGTTCTCGTTGCTCGAGCACTCCAACGACGCGAAACTCCTGCGGGCCGATCTTGATCGTTTGGGCCAGCGGCGATCCGATCTTGAAAAAATCATCCGCGACTTTCGAACCGACCACGCACACCAGTTGATTCGTGTCATTCTCCGTCTGCGTGAAAAAGCGGCCCTCGGAGATCACCTGCGTGCCCGCTTTTTCAAATTCCGGCAACGTGCCCTGAAGAGCCACTTGCGCCGACGTCTTGCCGCCGCCCGAAACCATCAGTTTCTGTCCGAAAGGATTGTTGGTGATGTCGAGGAAGGGAACGGAAAGTTCGATTGCGGGCAAACTCTGTAGCGCGATCGCGTCGTCGTACGTCAACTCTTTGCGCATGCGCTCTTCGCGCGATCTGCGGCCGATTTGGATGCCGGGACTGAACTTGCTGATGTAAATCGAGCGCGTCCCGAACGATTCAACCTCGCGCGTGACTGACACGTCGATGCCGCTGATGATCGACGCGATCAGCATGACGGTGATGATGCCGATGACGACGCCAAAGACGGTCAGGAACGAGCGCAGTTTGTTGGCGCGCAATGTGGCGAGGGCCATCTTGAGGTTCTCGTAAATGTCGCTTCGCAGGATTCGCATCGTCGTTAGTCGGCCCTCAAGGCTTCAATCGGATCGAGTCTCGCTGCTTTCCACGCCGGAAAGATACCCGAAGCAACACCGGCACCGCCCGAGGCTGCGAGCGCGCCGAGAATCGCGAGAATCGATAAATAAGTGGGAAAAAACCACCACGTCACAATCGCGCCCACAACCCACGCGAGAAAGATCCCCACAGCGCCGCCGATGATCGCAAGTGTTACGGCCTCGACCAAAAACTGTTTCAAGATATCCATCTGCCGCGCCCCCAGAGATTTTCTGATACCGATCTCCTTCGTGCGTTCAGTAACGGACACGAGCATGATGTTCATGATCACGATCGCGCCAACGATGAGTGCGATGCCCGGCACGGCGATCGCGACGATAAAGATCGTGCCGAAGATCCGATCGCGCAGGCCGGTGATGGCGTCAGGCGTCACGATACCGAAGTTGTCTTTTTCGTTTGGACCAAGTTTGCGACGCACGCGCATGAGAAAGCGCGATTCGTCGACGGCGTCGTTGAACTGCTCATCGGTGATGGAAGTGGCGATGAAGTAGAGCGAGCGCTGCCGGATCAACCCACCGTAGTTGACGGAATAAGTTTTCAAGGGAATAACGATAAACGTGTCCTGTGGAATACCGAAGACGGTTCCTTTTGCGGCTTCGACGCCGATCACGCGATACGGTAAACCGCGGATCGTGATCTCCTGGCCTATCGAATTACCGCTGGGAAAAAGCTTGTTCGCCACGTCGGCGCCGATGTAGGCGACGCGTGCGGCGCTCTCGTTTTCAGGTTCGGCGAGGAAACGTCCCTCAGCGACGTCGCGGTTCTCGATGTCGACGCAGTTGGCGGTGGCGCCGGAGACGAAAACGTCTTCGAGTACTTCGTCACCGCGTTTCACTTCAGACGGAGTACCGCGGGCGCGCGCGCCGATCTTGCCGATGAGTTGCGCGCGTTCTCTGAGGTAGTCGTAATCGTCCAACGTGAGCTCTTTGTTACGGCGTTGCGCGGCGGCGATCGTGTCAGTGTCTTTGAAGTCTTCGAGTGGATTAAAGCGTTGGACCGTAAACGACTTCGCGCCTATGCCGGCGATCTTTTCGTCAACGTAACGGTTGAAACCTTCGATTAGCGAAACGACCACGACGAACGCCGTCACGCCCACGATCATGCCGAGCAGTGTCAGTGCCGAGCGCAACTTGTGCGCCCATATCGCAGCGAGCGCGAGTTTGAGAGTCTCGATGAACTTCACAGGTTACTTAGACTACACTCCTGATTCCTGGGACCGCAGGCGTCTCGCCTGCATCTATCGCGGGAGAGCTACCACCGAGGATTGCAGGCGAGACGCCTGCGGTCTCAGGGAAGTCTATTCCCAGCGCAGGGCGTCGATGGGGTTCAGACGCGCGGCTTTCCACGCGGGCCACAAGCCAAAAATAATACCGACAGCGGCGGAAATGCCAACGCCCAGGCCGATGGCCCACAGTGGAACGTAAGCCGGCAGCGGCGAGTACCTGTTCATCAACAGGCTCGCAATCTCACCGACCGCCAGTCCTGCCAGTCCGCCAATCGCCGTCAACACGACCGCCTCGATCAAAAACTGCGACAGAATATTCAACCTCGTCGCGCCGACGGCCTTGCGCACGCCGATCTCCTTGGTCCGTTCCGTGACTGACACCAGCATGATATTCATAACGCCGATTCCGCCAATCATCAACGCCACGAATGAAATTGACGTGAGCACGAGGGCGGTTGCTCCGGTCAGTTGGTTGTACACGTCGAGCAAAGAGTCCTGCGACGAGATGCCGAAATTGTTCGGCGCACCCGCAGGCACCCGACGGCGGCGCCGCAGAATGTCAGCGATCTCGTCCATCGCAGACTTTACGTAAGCGCGCGAGACCGGCCGTACAATCACGAAGAACACTGATTCCGGAAAAGGACGGTCAGGATAATACTTCTCGTACGTCGTAATGGGAATGAAAATCGAGTTGTCGCGCGACTGCCCGAAGAAGTTGCCCAACGGCTCCATCACTCCAATGACGCGAAACGGGCTGCCTTCGATGCGGACTTCCTTATCGACCGCATCCTCATGCGGAAACAGCGCCTGCTTCACGTCCACGCCGATGATCACAACGTTGGACCGGTCCTGCATGTCGATTTCGCTGATGAATCGCCCGCTGCCGACGTATTGGCTGTGAACAAATTCGTAGTACGGCGTGACGCCAAACAGGATCGGCGTGTCGGTCTGTTTGTCCTGGTAACGCATCGTCGCTGACAGCAGGCGCTGAATCGGTGAGACGCCGGCGATCGACGGCGCTTCCGTACGCAGCGCTTCAGCGTCTTCCATCGTCAGGTCTTTGCGATGGATCTCTTCCGGTCCGGGCGGACGTCCAAAGCTCGGTTCAAACTTCGAAACAAAGATTGTGTTTGAGCCCAGTGATTCGATCTGGTCCGCGAACGCTTTGTTGAGACCCTGAATGATCGACACCATGAAGATCACGGTGACAACGCCGACACTGACGCCGAGGATCGTCAACGCCGAGCGCAGTTTGTTGGTACGCAACGTGTCGAACGCCATCAACGCGGATTCTTTGACGTCTTCGAATCTCATTCGGCCCTCAGTGCTTCGATCGGATCGAGTTTCGCCGCACGCCACGCCGGCCAGAGTCCGCTGACTATTCCTACAACCGACGAAACTCCAACACCCAAAACGGCCGACGCGACGCTCACAAGCAACGGAAATCCGATCAGTGCGGAGATAATGTAAGCCAGCCCGAAACCGGTGCCCACGCCGATCGCGCCGCCAAGGGCCGTGACAGTCACGGCTTCGATCAAAAACTGCGTCAGGATGTCTTTGCGGCGGGCGCCGATGGCTTTGCGAATCCCGATCTCCTTGGTCCTTTCCGTAACCGACACGAGCATGATGTTCATCACCACGATGCCGCCGACTACGAGCGAGATCGCAGCCACGCCAATCGTCACAATGTAGATGTTGGAAGTCGCGGAGCCATACAGATTCAAAAACACGTCCTGCGTCTCGAGCGAGAAGCCTTCGTCTTCAACTTCGCCCATCGCGAGGCCACGCCGGCCGCGCATGATGGTCCTGACCTGATCTTCCGCCGCTTCGAGTTGCTCGGCAGCGGGCACCTGAACGAACACGACCAGCGAGCGCCGTCCGCCGTAAGCTTTCTGGTAAGTCGAATAGGGAATGTAGATGACGTTGTCGCGCGAGAACCCGAAGATCGAACCGAGCGGCTCGAGCACGCCGATAACCAGATACGGCCGGCCGTCGATGCGAACCTCTTTCCCGACTGCTTGATCCGCGGGCGCGTCGCCGAAGAGGTTCACCAACATGTCTGAACCAATCACGCAGATCTCGCGTCCTGACGCGCCTTCGCTTTCGGTCCAGATGCGACCTACGTCGATGCTCACGCCGTCGATGTCAAACATCGTCAACGGCTCGACGCCGCGAATGCGAACGTTCTCCGCCTTCTGGTCCTGGTACTTGACTGTCTCGACGGCGTTCGCGGCGATTCCGACGCGCCAGCACGACGTACACAAACGCGCGATCGCTTGCGCGTCTTCATGCGTCACGTCCTTGCGGCGATTGAACTTGATGAACTCTTCGCGCGATTTAATGATCTGCGGGTTCTTCGAGATCGTGAAGACGGTCGAGCCTTGCGAAGAAAAAGTCTGCGCGACTGTTTGATCGAGACCTTTAATGATCGTTACGACAGCGATCACGGCCGTCACGCCGACGACGATGCCCATCAGCGTCAATGCAGTGCGCAAAAGGTTGGCGCGCAAACTTCCGGTGGCGACGCGAAAGGCTTCCCAAACTGCGGTGAGACGCAAAACCGACAGTGACCTGATTCGGGCGGGAACGACAGCGCGAGCAACTGTGTAGCGCTGTGGCCGTGAGTCGTGCCCGCCACTTCGCTCCATCATGCTGCTCCTATCTGATTCTTTCGTCTTTTTCGATCATGCCGTCGCGAATCGAAATCACGCGATGGGCGCGTTCGGCGATGTCGTGCTCGTGCGTAACGACGATGATGGTGTTGCCTTCAGAGTGCAGGCGTTCGAAGAGATCCATGATCTCCGCGCTGGTATGCGAGTCGAGCGCTCCGGTCGGTTCGTCGGCCAGCAGAATCGAGGGATGGTTGACGAGCGCGCGGGCGATCGCGACGCGTTGGCGCTGGCCGCCCGAGAGCTCGTTCGGTTTGTGCGACATGCGGTCCGTGAGATCGACCGCGGTGAGCGCCTGCTTCGCCATCTCGTGACGTTGCGATGCACTCACGCCGCCGTAGATCAACGGCAGTTCGACGTTGTGCAACGCGGTCGCGCGGGCGAGCAGGTTGAAAGTTTGGAAAACGAAGCCAACTTCCTGGTTGCGAATACGCGCGAGCTCGTCGTCGTCCATCTCGGAAACGTTTTTGCCGTTAAGCCAATACTGGCCTTGCGTCGGCGTGTCGAGACAGCCGATCAGGTTCATCAACGTTGACTTGCCGGAACCGGATGGTCCAATGATGGCGATGTATTCACCGCGTGGAATATCGAAAGAGACGCCGTGCAGCGCGTGCACTTTTTCCGTGCCCATCTGGTAGGTCTTCCAGATGTCGCGCATGGAGATCAGCATCGACGGATCGTGACCGTCGACCTCAGTCGCCGGTGCGTTGATCACGTTTTCCGTCGGCGAAAGCGTGACAGTCGCGTCACTCATTAGCTGCCCTCGTTTCCGTTCGCGTTACCGGGTTTTTTGGTCTGCCGTACGACGGTGGCGCCGTCCTTCAGCGTTTTCAGCACCCGGCTCGGACCACGCACGATCTCCTGCTGGGGTTGCAAGCCGCTCGTGATTTCGATGTCGGCTTCACCTGTGATACCCGTGGTTACTTCGACAAAGCGCACCTTGTTGCCTTCGACGAGGTAGACGCCTTTTTGCGACTTCGGTTTGTTGTCACCGGGCGAAGCAGGGGGAACGCTGCCGGCCACGGTTGCCGCCGGAGATGCTCCGGGAGTCGGCGCCTTCTCGACGATCGACTCAAGCGGCACCGCGAGCACGTTGTTCTTCGTGTTGGTCGTGATGGTCGCGGTCGAGCTCATGCCGGGACGCAGCGAGTTCTGGATGTCTTCCGGCAGTTCGCGCAGTTCGAGAGTGACTTTGAACTCTTTCGCTTCCTGCACGTTGACGCGGTTTGAAAGTCCGCCCGTCAAATCGGATCGCGAAACCGCGAGCGGGTTTTTCTGTGTCACGACGGCTTTGATCTCTTTGTCGCCGAGTGCGTCGACTTTGACCATCGCTTGCTGGCCCACCTGAACGATGTTGATTGACGTTTCGTCGACGTTGACTTCGATGTTGATCTGCGACATGTCCGCGATCGTCATCAGCGGCGTGGTTGAGAGACCAGCGACGGCGAACTCACCGACGCGCGTGGGAATGTCAGCGACGACGCCGTTCAGGGGTGACAACTGCGTGGCTTTTGAGCGTTGGCTCGTTTGTCCGCGTAGCATCGCCTGTTGCTGGTTGGCGCGCATCTCGGACGACTTAATGCTGGTCTGCGCCTCTTTCACCGCGATGCGTTGCTGGTTCGCGCGCTCAGTGGCCTCTTTAACCGCGATCCTCTGGGCTTCGAGATTTGCTTTTGCGGTTTCGAGAGCGATCTTGGCAGTCTCGAAACGATCGCGAGCCTGGTCATATTCCATGCGTGACGAGACGCCGGCTTCGATCAATTCCGTGTAGCGCTTGAGTTCGCGTTGCGCGGTATTCAATTCGACCTGCGCGCGATCGACGTTGGTTTGAAAAGCGACGACTTGTTGTCTGGCTGAGGCGACTGATGCTTCGGCGACGACGAGCCCTTGTTGGGCCTGGTTGACGGCGTTGCGGGCGTTTTGCACGTCGTTTAGTGACGCCTGCGTGGCGGCCCATTGAGCCTCCTGGTTTGATTGCAACTGAGTCGGGTCTATGCGGACCAGTGGCTTGCCCTTTATGACCTGGTCACCGGGGTTGACGTAAATCTCTTCGATGCGACCGGGAACCTCGCTCGTGAGTTTGATGTAGCGGACGGGGCGGATCTCGCCGGAGGCGGTAACTGTTTGTTTTAGTTCGGGCCTGGTCTCGATCTTCACAGTGACGACTTCGGGCTCATCTTTGCGGGTGGCGACTACGCTGACAACCACGATGGTTGCGAGCACAACCACGGCGACCACGCCAATGATAATCTTCTTTTTACGACTCAGTGCCATTCTTTGAGTTCCTTCGACTCCTTCGCGCGGGGCTTTGAATTTTGGTTACGAGGTAGTGGTTCTAATCCGGGCCAACCGATACGCTCGAAGTGTCTTCTACGTGAAAACTTATCAAACTGTTTCACTTAAGGGCAACCAACAAGGGGACTTGGAAGCACGCTGCTGCGAAATGGTTTACGCCTTCAATGCACAATAAGTATCAACGTTAGAAACCCCGAGCGCGTTAACAGTTCCCGTTCAGAAACGCCAAAGGTAGCAAACGCCTTCGGCGTTCGTAACGGCGAGTGACGGCGTTGACGACGCGTTTGCGACGTGATGGCGCGTGGGCGGTGTTTCGCGCTAGAATGGCTTGCTTTTGAGAGCGCTTGACCGATGATTACCTGCGACAGGTGCAAAACTGAAAACCTCGACGGCTCGCAATACTGCGACGAGTGTGGTGCGCCGTTGCGGCCGAACGGACGACCGGCGTCGTATCCCAACGCAGGCTATCAGAGTCCCAACGCTGGTTATCAGAGCCCGAACTCGGGTCACCAAGGTCCAAACGCCGCCGGGTATCAACCGCCGAACGCTGGTTACCAAAGCCCAAATGCATCCGGCGGCCAAAACGGCACGCACGCTTCTGCACCGGGCACACATGCCGAGTTCGCCGGCAAACGCGTTTCTGCCGGACTCAGTTACTCGTCGCTCCGCGCACCAAGCAAACCGCACGCACGACTCGTCATCGAAAAAGGTCGTTCAAGCGGAAAGCAGTTCATGTTGAGTGATACGGAGGCTCAAATCGGTCGCTGGGACGCTGACGGCGGTATCTTCCCCGACGTGGATCTCGATACCGACGACCCGGAAGCAAAAGTCTCGCGTCGGCATGCGCGCATCACCTTGAGCAATGGTCAGTATTTTCTCGAAGATTTAGGTTCGACGAACGGCACGTTCATCAACCGCGGTAAGCGATTGCCCCCTGGACAGCGCCAGGCACTGTGTGACGGCGACGAAATTATTGTCGGAAAGACGTTCCTGCGCTTCCATATTGTGAAATAGACTCAAATGGCCGAGTGCAATGCATGCGGCGCCAGCGTCTCGCGTAATGAACTCTTCTGCGGGAAATGCGGCACGCAGCAGCTTTCGAACCCCCCCGAACTCAAAACGGTCGCTGCCAAGGGCAGCGAGCCGGTCGAAGTGCAGCCGGAAACACCACCGATCACCGAATCTCCAGTCGCCAAACCAGCAGCCGCGGAACCACCAGTCGCTGAAACTCAATCGCCCGAACTGTCCGCCACGATGGAACCCGGTCCGGTCGCTTCAGAGCCACGCCGCGCTTCGTTCACTGACGACGTTCACGTCTCCAGCACGGGCACTCCGCAACGCGGCACCGGCGGCGGACACCGCACCAGCGTCAAACAACTCGATCCCGGCACGATTCTGAACCATCGTTACGAGATCGTGCGGCGCATCGGCGGCGGCGGCATGGGCGCTGTTTATCTCGCAAAGGATCGCAACCTCGGCGACGCACCGCGAGCCGTCAAAGAAATGGTCGAGTCGCATCTCGATCCGGGGCAACACGAAAAAGCCATCGGCGATTTCAAACGCGAGTCGTTGCTGCTGACTTCGCTCGAGCATCCGTGTATTCCCACCATCTACGACTACTTCTACGACGAGGCGCTGTGCCGTTTTTATCTCGTCATGAAATACATCTCGGGTGGGGATCTCTCGTCGCGCATGCGCGCCGCAATCGGCGGCAAGATCGACGAAAAAACTGTGACCGACTGGGGCATGCAGGTGGCCGACGTACTCGACTACCTGCACTCGCGGCCCAAGCCGATCATCTATCGCGATCTGAAGCCCGCGAACCTGATGATCGACGGCAACAACGGCCGCATCATGCTGATCGACTTCGGTATCGCTCGCTGGGTTTCGCAACAGGAAAAAGGCGTCACCGCTGTCGGCACGATGGGCTACGCGCCTCCCGAACTCTTCAGCGGCCGCGTGCAACCTGCGTCAGACGTGTACAGTCTCGGCGCGACGATGTTTCACCTGCTGACGGGCGCCGATCCCCAGGACAATCCACTCCTGATCTTCGACTTCTCAAAGAACCCGCGGCCGCGACAAATCAATCCCGCGATCTCGACGGAGATCGAACAGATCCTGATGCGCACGGTTGAGTACAAGCCGGAAGATCGTTATCGCACTGCCGGCGAGTTGCGAAACGAACTCGCGATTCATCTCGAGAAGTTGATGTCCGGACGCGTGAGTTACGGTATGCCGGCGCCGATCCTCGGCGGCGAGACGGCGCAGATGCAGACGGTCTACTGCGGTTTCTGCGGTGGACGAATCGCTGCCGATGACGTGTTCTGCGCGCATTGCGGCGCGCGCCAGCCACTCGCCGCAATCGGCTCGAGTGCGTTGCCGCACACCGCACGGCCGACGGCGAAGCTCGTCGTCACCGGAACGACCGAACTTGACGCGTCGTTCATCCTGCAGAAAGAGAGCAATCTCCTTGGTCGCACGGATCCGCATTCAAACATCTTTCCGGAGATCGATCTGTCGCGATTCGATCCGGAAACCAAGGTGTCGCGCCGTCACGCGCGCATCTGGCTCGAAGGCGAAACTTTTTTGGTAGAAGATCTCGGCTCGGTGAATGGAACTGTAATCAACGACTCCGTCAGACTTGCGCCCAGACAACCTCGCGTACTCGATAGCGGTGAC
Source organism: Acidobacteriota bacterium (assembly GCA_020199835.1). Classification (GTDB taxonomy): domain Bacteria; phylum Acidobacteriota; class Blastocatellia; order Pyrinomonadales; family Pyrinomonadaceae; genus PSRF01. Next base: position 94,667 of record JAIVJV010000003.1, read on the forward strand.
AAACTGCGCGTTGGGGAAACGACGTTGCATTTTCTGGTGGGGTAAAAAGATCTCCTTGTCATCAGTGTCTAAATACGCAGGAAAAGCCGAGGCACGGATGACACGGACACGTCTGCACGTGCCTTTTCCCCTCCGTTGTGGCGCTTTTCTGATCGACTACATCGTGCTCATATCGCTGGTCGTTCTGGGCACCCTTTTTGCGCGTATGCTTGGTGGAGGCGCGCGCGAGGCCGGAAATTCAGCGGAAACTGCGGCCATCGCGCTGACGATCGTCGTGGCGTTGTTGAATCTCGGAGTGTTGCCGGGTTTAACGGGTCTGACGCTCGGCAAGTGGGCCACGGGCTTGCGCATCAAGCGAGTGAACTCGGGAAACCCGGGAATCGGGCGCGCGTTGCTGCGACATTTTGTTGGTTACCCGCTTTCGTTCGTCACGTTGGGAATCGGATTTTTGCTGGCGACAGTGACCGTGCACGGACGCGGTTTGCACGATATGATTGCCGGCACCGTTGTCGTTCGTGAAGGATCATTTTAGTCGTAGAAAAAGAACAGATTAACTGCTGAGAATGTCTGAGCTAATAGTTAAATACCCCGACCGAGCCCCCGATCATTTCCCACTTGGGCGCCTGCGCATAACTATCGGCCGTTCCGCCCGGAACGATCTCTGTATTCCCGATCCGTTTGCTTCGCGCGTGCATGCAGAAGTGCGCCGCGAAGGCGACGAGTATTTGTTGCAGGACCTGGGCTCGGCTAATGGAACTCTTTACAACGGCGCGACTGTTGACGGCGCCGTGCACCTGACTGCCGGCGGCCGCATTCAGATCGGGGAAACCGAGATCATCTTCGACGATGGCACCTACAACTCGAGTATGGGCGCCACGATGATCACGGACAATACCGGCTCGCTTCCCGAAGCCACAATCGCGCTCGCATCCGGAGATCGGACCACTTCCGGACTGCTCGAAGCGATCGAAGGGGCGCGTACGCAACCGGAAGAGATCGCCTCGACGACCGTAACCGATCACAAAACGAAGCATGGCGACCTGCTCGCGCTGATCAGCAAAGTGGGAGTCACGTTGCTGTCTCCGGCGACGTTGAACCAGACGCTGGAACAAGTCGTCTCACTCGTGTTTGAAGCAGTGCCCGCGGATCGTTGCCTGATCATGATGCGGGATGAGGGGAGCGAGGATTTGCGCGTGGCGGTGGCGCGTTTGCGGGATCGCGTTGGTGATGTTGGCGAGATTCGTGTGAGCCGCAACGTGCTTGACGAAGTTGTGATTCGTGGAAAGTCAGTACTGACCTCTGACGCGCAACACGATCCGCGGTTTGCGAGCGGAACGATGGTGCTGCAAGGCGTCAGATCCGTTCTCGCTGTTCCGCTCGGTGTTGAACACAAAGTGTTTGGGATCATCTACGCTGATTCGCCAATTGCCGAAGGGCGTTTCACTGAGGACCATCTCAAGGTTTTGGCGACACTCGCGTCAGTGGCAGCTATTCGGGTTGAGAACGCGACGCTGGTTGAGACGCGTTTGGAACGTGAACGTCTCGAGCGTGAGCTAGCGCTGGCAAGTGAGATTCAGCAGCGCTTTCAACCGACGGCGCCACCGCAGGTCGAGGGTTATGAACTGCAAGGGATCAGTTTTCCGTGTTACGAGATCGGTGGAGACTACTACGACTTTATCGAGCGTGAAGACGGACGGTTGGTGATCGCGCTGGGTGACGTTTCGGGTAAGGGAACTGCGGCTGCGTTGTTGATGTCGTCGTTGCACGCGGCGGTGCACGCGCAGTCGGCTTCGCACGATTCGATTGTAGCGACGATCTCGGCGGTGAATCGTTACCTCGCTGATAACATTCCGGCTAATCGTTTTGTGACATTGTTCTATGCGGAGCTCGATCCCGAATCCGGTGCGTTGTCGTTTTTAAATGCGGGGCATAATCCGCCGCTGATCGTTCATGCGGCGGGGACAGTTGAGCAGCTCGCGTCGGGTGGGTTGCCGTTGGGGATCAAGCGCGACGCAGAGTATCGCGAAGGGCGTACGATAATGCAGCGGGGAGACGTGCTCGTCATTTATTCCGACGGCGTGACCGAGGCGAATAGTCCGACTGGTGAAGAGTTTGGCGCGACGCGTTTGTATGAAGTCGTGTCGCGCAATGTCAACGCTTCCGCTGCTGGAATCCGGGATCGAATCGAATCGTCGTTGACGAAATTCGCGCAGGGTACGAGCGCCGCGGATGACATCACGCTCGTGATCGTCAAACGACAGGCGGAAGCAAAACTCGTCGCCAGCGCCGGTTAACCTGCCGGCGAGGCTTAGCCACGCCTCACATCCGGCGGCAGAGCCCTCACTCCGGACCCAAGAGGCGGGCAGTCTTGTTTACCGACCCAGACACAGATATCGGTGGCGGCCAACATCGCTTTCCGGTTACCAACCAGTCCGCGATCGTGCAGGCGCGCAGCGCGGATCACATCGTGCGCCAACGTGCGTTCGATACGATCCTCGCGAGCTACTGGAAACCGGTCTACAAATACATCCGCCTCAAGTGGCAGGCCAACAACGAAGACGCGAAAGACTTAACCCAGGCCTTCTTCGCAAACGCATTCGAAAAGAACCATTTCGCGAACTACAACGCCGCCAAAGCGAGCTTTCAAACATTTCTACGCACTTGCCTCGACGGCTTCGTCGCGAATGAACGCAAAGCCGGCAGACGTCTCAAGCGAGGTGGAGATCTCCAACACCTCCAACTCGACTTCGTGACTGCGGAAGATGAGTTTGCCTTGCACGCCGCCTCAGCCGATCTCACTCCGGAAGATTATTTCCATCGCGAGTGGGTGCGGTGGATGTTCACACTTGCCGTGGAGACGTTGCGCCGCCGTTACCAGCAGTGCGGTAAGGAGATCCACTTTCGCTTATTCGAGCGTTACGATCTCGCGGACGGCGACGCTGGAAAACTCTCGTACGCATCGCTTGCGGAGGAGTTCGGCTTAGAACGGGCCACCGTCAATAACTATCTCGCCGCCGCGCGCCGCGACTTTCGCCGCATGGTCCTGGAAAAACTGCGCGAGATCACCGCCACCGAAGAAGAGTTTCGCAACGAAGCACGATCGTTGCTCGGAGTCGAAATCAAATGAGATGGCTTTCGGATGAACGCCTGGCCCATCTGCGCAACCTCGCGGCAACTCCCGACTTCAGCGCGACCAAGTATCGACTAATCAAAGAACTCGCGCGTGGCGGCATGGGCACGGTTTATGTCGCCGAAGACACCGAGCTCGATCGCCGCGTCGCGATTAAAGTACTCAGCACGCCTGAAGCAAACGAAGACCTGCGCGAACGCATGATCCGTGAAGCGCAGATCATCGCACGTCTCGAACATCCCGGCATCGTACCCGTGCATGACGTTGGCGTGCTGCCCGACGGCCGCGTGTTTTATGCGATGAAGTACGTGCGTGGCAGTCGCCTCGACGAATACGCGGCACACGTCGATTGGATCAAGGATCGCCTGCGGAAGTTTCAGGCCGCGTGCGACGCGGTCGCATTTGCGCACGCGCACGGCGTGATTCATCGCGATCTGAAACCGCAGAACATCATGATCGGATTGTTTGGCGAAGTACTCGTGCTCGATTGGGGCGTCGCGAAGATACTGGGCAAACGCAACATGATCGTTGCGGCTGAAGCCGATCCGCCGCTGTTACCAAAAAATCGTATCGGCACTTCGCACGGCACGATCATCGGCACGCGCGATTACATGGCGCCCGAGCAGGCACGCGGTGAGATCGACAATCTCGACGAACGTTCCGATGTCTATTCGCTCGGCGCGGTGCTCTATTTTCTGTTGACCAACCAATCGCCATCGCAAACGCGGCCGCGAACGATCAATCCGGAGGTCAGCAAACCAGCCGAGGCTATCTGTTTGAAAGCGATGTCGCCAGAGATGAACGCGCGTTATGCCACTGCGGCAGAATTGTCGCTCGACATCGGTCAGTTACTCGACGCCGAACCGGTCTCCGCGTACCAGGAGAGCGTCATCGAGAAGGTTGGTCGCTGGGCCGGCAAGAACCGGTTTCTCATCCTTTTGGTGCTCGCCTACCTCGTGATGAGAATTATTTTTATTTTCACGTCTCGCAGTTAAAGATTTCTCGCCCGGCGTTTAATAGAAGTCCAGATAGCTAAACAGCTAGTTAACGACGAAGGAGAAGCTTATATGTCTAAACCCCTGCTTGGAGTAATTCTCGGCGCGATACTCGGCGCCATCGACGGTCTCACAGCGTGGTTCACCCCCGCCGTTCGCGATCAACTCGGCGGCATCGTCATCGGCTCGACGTTCAAGGGCATCATCGCCGGCATTGCAATCGGGTTCTTCGCGAAGAAGTTTCATTCGTTGCCGATGGGGATTCTGTTTGGCGCCGTAGTTGGCGCCATTCTGGCGTATATCATCGCGGCGATGCAGGGTGGATATTATTTCGAGATCATCCTGCCCGGCACGCTCGTCGGTCTGATCGTCGGTTTTGCAACGCAGAAATACGGAAACGTTCCGCAAACTTCATCATCATAAGGAGCTATAAAAATGCCAAGAGTTGTGCACTTCGAAATTCACGCCGGCGATCCGGTACGTGCAGTGAAGTTTTACCAGACGCTGTTTGGGTGGAACTTCCAAAAGTGGGAAGGACCAATGGAGTACTGGGTGGTCATCACCGGCGCGGACGATCAACCGGGCATTAACGGGGGCTTGATGCGCCGTCACGGTGAGATCGACGGACAAGCAGTGATTGCTTATGTCTGCACGGTTGATGTGGCTGATGTTGACGCATCGTTGAAGACTGCGCTCGACAACGGCGCGCAGATCGCGCTGCCGAAGGTGGCGATTCCCGGTGTCGGCTGGTTGGTCTACTGCAAAGACACGGAAGGAAATATCTTCGGTATGATGCAGAACGATCCGTCAGCGCAGTGAGCGCGGATCATCCCGTCACGTACTTAGTCAATTCCTGCAGAGTTGCGAACTGTCTGGGCGTCAAGCGATATGTCTTGTCGCCCAGTTTTATTGTTAGTTGTTTGGCGGCGAGCAGCTTGCGAAAGGCTGTATAAGGTACCGGTAAGTAACAGAACTGCGGGTCGTCACCGAAAAAAGTTCCTTCCGTTTGCAGCACCGTCGTGTCGTTTGCAATGAATGTGATGGGAGCGGTTTGTTGAAAACGCGGCGTGCTCGAGTACGAGGCAAAGTCGAATTGCACTGTCTTCGGCAGTGGTCCCTTTTTGGCGTTGACGTCTCCGGTCGTCTTGAAATTCGGCACCAGCGTCACGCCGTCCCTGCCGGGCTGACCTTCGAGCTGAATCCCATAGGCAAACACGTCTGACTGGTTACGAAGCTGGTGGTAGGTTGCTGTGGTTTCGAGAGCGGGCTCAGGTGTGAACGTGTCCGGGGTTTCCAGAGGCTCGGCATTCTTGTCGAAAGAAAAATAGCTCAGCCCTTCGCTGTAGTGAAACACGAGCATGCGCGTTCGCTGGCGGAGAAAGCCTATCCAGATAGCGCTGACATTGTTAATACCCGTGTAGGTCGCCTTTACTAGTTTTGCTGCTTCCGTAGCGCGCCTGAAACGTTCGTCCGGCGGTTTATCGTTCAGAGCGGAATTGATGAAACTCACGCTGAGGACCAAAGTGCCGCCCGATTCATTGACGTTAACATGCACCTGGTCGCCAAACTTTTTTGTCAGCTCGGTGTGCACGGTTTGAAGGGGGCCGAGTCTTTTGACAGCGACCCCGGTGCACGCCGCCGCGAGCACGCCGGGGACAAGGATCAAGATTAAAATTAAACGTTTCACAGCTTAGTCGCTGGGCTTGCCCTGAAGCAGCGGCTCGGATTTCAGCGTTTGTGGTCCATTCTCGTTGCACATAGCAAACGAGCCGCCTTCGTACATCGTCACTCCCGCGTATTCGCCTTTCGCGTTGATGATGTAGAAGCTGATGCCGAAGTTGGGCAGGCCGCGGCTGTTGAGCAGTCGTTTCTCGATCGTGTTGCTCTTGATACGATTCAACACTTCCATGCCGGCGTCTTTCGGATGCGCGCCGCGGCGCATCTCTTCGACAATCACAAAGGAACAGAGATTATACAGATTGGCTTCGCCACGACCGGTCGATCCGGCAGCGCCGATAGCGCCATCGACGTAAAGTCCCGCGCCGAGAATCGGTGAGTCGCCCAGCCGTCCGGGAATTTTCCACGCGAGACCGCTGGTGGTGGTGACGCCGCAGATCTCGCCTTTCGCGTTGATACCGTCGCAATTAATTGTGCCGTGCAGGTTTTCTTCGCGCAGTATTCCCTGGGCCAGCATCTCTAAGGCAACGCGGTGTCCGGCAGCAGCGCGTTTCGCCGGATTAAGGTAATGATCAGGATCCGTGCGTCGTTTCCACTCGAGCCATTTCTTGCGTGAGTTGTCGGTGTTGAGATCGTCTTCGATTTTGAAACCCATGTTGCGCGCGAAGACCTGCGCGCCTTTGCCGACGATCAGGTGATGGTCCGTGTTTTCCATCACGGCCTGTGCGACGAGCGAAGGCGTGCGCACACCTTCGAGAGCGCCAACAGCGCCCGCGCGTTTCTTTGGACCATGCATCACGGACGAGTCGAGCTGCACGACGCCGTCAGCGTTCGGCAAACCACCGTAACCGACGCTGTCGTCGAGTGGATCGAGCTCGACGATGTTGACTCCCGCGATCAGTGCGTCGAGCACGTTGGAGCCGCTAGTCATCATCGTGAACGCCTTTTGCACCGCGGTGACGTTGCCGCCGTTTTTGAAACGGTTGCCGTTGGCGGACGCGACCACGACGGGTTTGATCGGGCTCTGCGTCATGATCGTCGGAAAGCCAACGGTTTGCTTACCGGCGGCGGCGAGTGTTAGACCGGCAACCGTGCCGGTGCGCATGAAGTCACGGCGTTTAATTTTTCTGCTCATGGCGTCTCCGTCTCAGGCGTTTCGATTCAGGCCTCCGATTCCGGCCTTTTTTGGCGAACTGGTGTTTTTTACGAGAGCGTGCTTTGGTTCGGCAGAATACACCAGCCGCTCGTTGTAGAAAAGGATTACAGTTCCAACGTTTCTTTGATCTTCTCGGCGGTGCGGGCGCCGATGCCGTCGACCATCTCCAAGCCGCCGCCCGCGACGAAGGCTTTCAACTCGGGCAACGACGAAACCTTGAACCGCTGGTGCAGCAACGCCGCCGTTTTTGGTCCTATGCCGGGTAATTCGGTGAGGTCCAGAACCGTTTCCGGTGTCTCGGCGATTAGCCGTTCCCACGCGTCGAACGTTCCACGGTTGAGGAGATCCATCACCTTTCCCGCAATCGCTTTACCGACGCCCGGAATCTCCTGCAACCCCGCCACGCCTTCCTTTTCGGCGATCTCTTTGAGCGGCGTGGGCCAAACTTCGATCGCTTCCGCCGCATTGCGATACGAACGCAAACGAAACGGATCATCACCGCGAATCTCCATTAAGGCGGAAAGGCGATAGAAGCGGCGCGCGATCTCTGCGTTGTTCATGACTAAACTTAGGAGCTCTTGAGTTGTGCTAGTCTAAACTCGCGAGCCGCGTATTATCAAAGCGCGATCTAACTTCAGGAGCGCAAAGTTGAACGAAACGACAAAGTTGAACGAAACGACCAACTTGAATAGACGCCGATTATTGACCACGCTTTCCGTTGCGGGTGCGGGCGCGTTGATGATCGGCTGCCGCGAAAACACCCGCAGCACGGGCGGCGCCACAAACGACGACGGGAAAGAACCAGCCCCGGGCGAAGCCGTTCCGGTGCAGGTGACGGTTGCGGAGGACCTGATGCGCGAACACGGTATTTTGCGGCGCGCATTGCTGGTCTATCAGGAATCGGCAGTTAAACTACGTCAGGACGCTGCTTCATTTCCGGCCGAAGTACTCGAAAAGACAGCGCAACTCTTTCGCGTGTTTGGCGAAGACTATCACGAGAAGCGACTCGAAGAGGTCTACATCTTTCCCACGATCAAAAACGCACCGGGCGGTGCGCGCGCGTATGCCGACGTGCTCCTGGCGCAACACGCGCGCGGCAGAGAGATCACGGATTATTTGTTGTCGGTTTCCAAAGCCGATCGGATCTCGACACATCAAGTCGAACCACTCGCTAAAGCGCTCGAATCATTCGTCAGGATGTACGAACATCACGCGGCGCTCGAAGACACAGTCGTGTTTCCCGCGTGGAAGACGGCAACGGGCGAGCAGGAGTACGAAGAGCTGAGCGCGAAGTTTGAAGAGGTCGAGATGGAGATCTTTGGCGCGGATGGTTTCGAGTCTGCGTTGAAAAGAATGGAAGAGATCGAAGCGAGTCTTGGTCTAACAAATCTCGACATGTTTACAGCGCCACCGCCTCCAAAGTAATATCTCACGCAAAACAACAATTGGACGGAGGTCCCTCACAGAACTCCGCGGGCCTCAAACCTTAAACCTCTCAATTCTTAAGGAGCCAGAATGTCGTACATACATTTCGCTGAAGACTCGGACCAGGAAGAACGCATCGCCAAACTGCGTCAGGAAGTGGAAAAGCTCGGCGGCAACACGATGTCACTCGAATCGATGCCGGCCGACATGGAAGAGGAGTTTCTGCGTCACGTACTCGAATACGAAAGCGCCGAGCCGATCAGCCTGCTAAAACTGCTGACCAACTCCGGCCTCGAAGTTCCCGCGCCGAACGAACTCGACGACGAAACCCTCGGCAGTAAACTGAAAGACATCATCGATCGCATGGCATCGCTTGGAGCGTACCTGATGCACACCAATCACCTTTCGGATCGCGCGCTTTACGAATATCTATATCACGACGGTTTGCGTGAAGAAGCGGTGCTGTTTCCCGAGAATCCGAGCTACGCGTACATGATCGATCTCACGGGCAGCGGCAGTGAGGAAGATAATCAGGTTTATCTCAAGTACTACGCGGACGAGAAATACCGCCGCGATTGGGCCAACGACTGGCCGGACGATACTGTCCCCGACCACGAAGATCCGCCGTTTGATCGCGACCGCTTCTTACCGCAGTCGCCGATCGGTTGAGACGTAACTTCAGGCGACGATCATCGTGCCTGTGCCTTTGTCAGTGAAAACTTCGGAGAGCAGGGCATTGCGATTGGTGCCGCTGATGATGTGGGCGGAGTGAACTCCACGACGCAAGAGCGTAGTTATGCTTTGCAGTTTGGGGATCATTCCGCCAGTCGCCGCGCCGCTCGTAACGAGTTCATCTGCTTCCTTAGCGCTCAGGCGCGAGAGTTTGGTAGACGGATCGGCGGGTTGTAAATAGATTCCGTCAACGTCGCTGAGCAGAATCAACTTCTCGGCCTGCAACATGACCGCGATCTCGGCGGCGATGGTGTCGGCGTTGATATTGAAAACGCTGCCTTCATCATCCGCACCGAGTGACGAGATCACCGGCAAGTAGCCGTGGTCCAACAGCACCGTTAGCAGGCGGGAGTTGATCTGCACGACGTCACCGACGTAACCGAAATCGACTTTGTCGCGCACTCCGGTTTGCCGGTTCAGGATCTCTTTCGGCGGACGCCTTTCGGCGTGAACGATGTTGCCGTCGACACCCGACAGTCCGACGGCTTCGATGCTGCGTTGGCGCAGGGCCGCGAGGATGTCCGTGTTGATCTTGCCGGCGAAGATCATCTTCGCCATTTCGAGGGTGGCGTCGTCCGTGACGCGCCGGCCTTCGATGATCGTCTGTTCGACACCGAGCTTTGAAGCGAGATCGCTGAGTTGTTTGCCGCCGCCGTGCACGACGCAGATGCGAATACCGACCTGGTGGAGCAGTGCGAGCTCTTCGGCGAGGGAGGTTAGGTTGTCGTGGTTCTCGGTGACTTTGCCGGAGAGTTTGACGACAAACGTCTGTCCTTTGAAGCGTTGAATGTAGGGCAGCGCTTCGCGGAGCAGGTCGAGTCGTGTCTGGTTGTCGATCGTTACGTTCATCGTCGGCTGAATCGTCACGCTCACAGAAGTTGCGCCATCACCGCCTTTTGGACGTGAAGACGGTTCTCGGCCTCGTCAATAACCACGGATGAACTCGAGTCAATCACGGCGTCAGTAACGATCACGTTACGCCGCACCGGCAAACAGTGCATGAAGATCGCCTTATTGGTTCGGCTCATTTTGTCTTCATTAACGATCCACCTGTCGCGATGTTGCGCACGCTCCTCTAAATCTCGATCCGCATCGCCGTAAAACTGTTTTCCGCCCCAGCTCTTCGCGTAGATTACTTCCGCGCCCAAGAAAGCAGCGTCAATGTTGTTAGTGATTTCAACATTCCCGCGCTCGCGTATCGTTTCGAGTAAGTCTTCGTCCAGTTCGTAACCGGGCGGATGCGCGATCACGAGATCATGGCCCATCTGCGCCGCCGCCAATGCGAAACTGTTCGGCACCGCCATCGGCAACGCTTTCGGATGCCAGGCCCAGGTCAACACCACGCGCTTGCGGCCGGCGCCGAGCTTCTCACGGATCGTCATCATGTCGGCCGCGGATTGACACGGATGATGCATCGCGGATTCGAGATTGATGATCGGCACCGACGCGTATTTCGCAAACGCGTTGAGCACCGGATCGGTTCGTTCCTCCTGCCAGTTTTTTAACGGAGCGAACGTGCGGACGCCGATCGCGACGCAGTAGCGTTCGAGCACGCGCACAAATTCCGCGACGTGTTCGGTTTTGTCGCCGTCCATGACGGCGCTTTCGCGGTGTTCGAGCGTCCAGCTCGTGCCGCCGGGTTCCAGGACGACGGGGTTGCCGCCGAGTTCGTAAATACCGACTTGCATTGAAGCGCGGGTACGTAGACTCGGATTAAAGAAGACGAGGGCCACGGATTTACCGCTCAATGGCTTGCATTGATCGTCGCCGGCCTTGAAGCGCATCGCCGATTGGATCAGGTGATTGAGATCGCTGTCGAGAGTGTTCAGAAAATTCATCGGCGTTTATCCCTCTTGCAAAGCACTCACAAAAAGGTCAACCTCCGCTGTTTGCAAACACAACGGTGGCAACAGCCGCAACACGTTTGGATTGCTCGACGTGCCCGTAATGATCTTTCGCTCCAACAACGCCTGATGCACGAGGGCAGCTTTCTGCCCGAACTCGATTCCAAGCAGAAAACCACGCCCATGAACCGCGACCACCCGCTCGACGTCGCGCAAGCGTTCGCGCAGATACGCTTCAACCGTCTTCACGTTCTCCAACAAACCATCGTTCTCGATCGCTTCCAGCGTCGCGGTCACCGCGGCCATCGCCAGCATCCCGCCGCCAAAAGTCGTGCCGAGATCGTTCTCTTTGATATGCGACGTGATCTCGTCAGTTACGAGACACGCGCCCACCGGAACTCCACTGCCAAGCGCTTTCGCCAGCGTGACGATATCGGGCACGACACCATCACCCGTGTCGCTGCCGGCGAAGAACCACTCACCCGTGCGCCCGACGCCGGTCTGTACCTCGTCGTAGATCAGCATGATGCCGCGCTCGTCACAGAGTTGGCGCAACTCACGATAGAAACTAGCCTCCGCTATCCGCACCCCCGCCATCGACTGAATCGGCTCCAGCATGATCGCCGCAACCGTCTCATCCGCGATTGCCCGCACAGATCCGATGTTTCCAAACTCCGCCTGCAAATGCCCCGGCACGTTCGGCTTTCCGAGCTCGCGATACTTACCCAGAAACGTGGCGCTGATCGCATCGGCCGTGCGGCCGTGAAAACCACCGGTGAACGTGATGATCTGTTCGCGTCCAGTCGCCATGCGCGCCAGCCGCATTGCGTTTTCGTTGGCCTCGGTGCCGGAGTTGCAGAAGAAGACTTTGGTCAGCGGAGCAGGAGCAACTGAGACGAGTTTTTCCGCCGCCCGAGCACGCGCGCTGGAGTAAACGAGATTCGAATAAAACAACAACTGCTCGGCCTGTTCGCGAACCGCCTTCACGACGTGCGGATGACAATGGCCCGTGCCCGCGACCGCGTGCCCACCGTAGAGATCGAGGTAACGATCGCCGTCGCTGGTGTAGATCCAGACGCCCTCGCCACGCTCAGCCGCGATCTGCATCTTCTTGTAGGTCGCAAGCTGAAACTGGTCCTCGCTTGCGGCAATGTCTGAAAGCGCTGTTGCGGTCACGGATTTGTTCCTACGAGCATCAGGCCGGTCTTCTCATCAAGACCAAACATCAGGTTCATGTTCTGCACTGCTTGCCCGGCAGCGCCTTTCACGAGGTTGTCGAGTGCGGAAAACACCACCGCCTGCTTGCCGCGGACGGCAAAACCGAGGTCGCAGAAGTTTGTGGTCTTCACCCAATTGATGTCAGGCGAGCCGTCGACGAGACGTACGAAGAAGGAGTCACGGTAAAAATCCGCAAACACTCCGCGCAAATCCGTGGCACTGAGTTCGCGCTTCGTTTCAACGTAAATGGAAGCAAATATCCCGCGCGCAACGGGCAGCGAGTGCGTCATGAAGATCAACTCGTTGGTCCAGTCGCCAACGTGCGTGAGTTCCTGTTCGATCTCCGGCACGTGCTGGTGCGTGAACGGCTTGTACGCGTAGAACGAACTCATCCGCTGCGGATGGTGCGTATTCGACGCCGCCTTCGCACCCGAGCCTGACGAGCCGGTTTTTGCATCGACAACGACGCGGCCCGCGAGTAGTCCATTCGCAACAAGCGGAGCGAGACCGAGTAATGTGGCCGTCGCGAAGCAGCCGGGATTCGCGATCAGACGCGCGGTGCGCACTGCTTCACGATTCGTTTCCGTGAGCCCGTAGACAAATCCGGCTTGCGCATCCATTGCGGTGTGTGGCTGTTTGTAATGTGATTCAAAGAGGGACTGGTCGCGCAAGCGGAAGTCGCCGGACAGATCAATTAACTTGACCTGCGGCGGAACACTTGGAACCATCGACATCGCCTGGCCGTGCGGCAGCGCGAAAAAAACGCAATCGACGTTATCGAGGACGCCATCCATCGTTTCCGGCTGTTTGACGAAGCTCAGGTCCGTCAGCCCGTGCAGATTGCGATGCACCTCGGCGACCGTCTTGCCCGCATGCTCGTTCGCGGTGACCAGCACCACGTCTACATGCGGGTGAAAGAGCAGGATACGAAGCAGCTCCGAGCCGCCGTAGCCTGAACCACCGAAGATCCCTACTTTTATCTTACGCTGCGACAATTGCATCTTCTTTCATCACCGCGGACACTGATTCCATCACCAACTCGAACAACGCTGCACCTTCGCGTCGCGCGTTCGCGGCCGGAACCTGAAACTGCTCCTTGATGTAATCCTCACCCATACGCGAATCGGTCACCGAGCCGGAGATCACATCAACTTCCACGCCCCGCCGTCGCAGGAGCTCAATGCCGCCCCACGCGCCAACGTAATCCGACGCACAGAAAACGATCGCCCCGGTCGCCTCCAGCAGTTCAAAATCGGCGAAGATCGTATCGACCGAGTATCCACCCAAAATTCCATCACCCAGTTCGATCACGATCAGATCGGGGCTGACCTCGTTCAGCTTGGCGATGATGGCTTTCGCCGTCGGCGCGAGATCTTCGACGTCCACAGTGGAAGGCAAACCACAATCGAGAAAACTCGCGGTCGCGATTGCGCCGTGGTCCGCCATGTTCAACGTGTCGCGCAGGCAAGCAACACCCGACAGCTTCCCGGCCGCGACCTTCATACCTGCGCGCGTCGCTTGTTTGATCAGTTCCGTAGCGGCGACTGTCTTGCCGCTATTCATACACGTGCCTGCAATCATTACGATCGGCGCGGTCTCGCCGAGACGCGCACGCGGCGTCAGACACGCGTCCCCGATGTTCAGCACGTTGCCGTCTTCATCGCACGCCAGACCGATGACTTCCAACTCGATCGCGTCGCTCAAACTCGAATGGTGTCCGGTGCACTTTCCGATCACGCCGCCCATGTTGAGCAGATGCAGTCGATCGCCGCTCGTTACGCTGTGCGGAACATCACCGACGAAGCCTTTCAACGCGCGGCGACGACCAAGCACGCCGAGCAGCAGATCGCCGGGATTGATCTTCGCCAAACGTCCGGTGGGCAACTCGAGCATGTTGTACGTCGCGCTGTCAGTCAGCGCGCGCACCACGACCACGTCGCCGGCGTTCGGCGAAGGCGTAGACGCAACCAGCGCCACCGTTTTCGTCAGACCAAGCGGTGACGTCGCAGAACCGATCTTGTCGACGTCGATCACGTTGATTTCAGTCATCGTTCACCTCCCGACCGCAACCGCAGTGCATTTAGCTTGATAAAACCTTCCGCGTCGCGCTGGTTGTAGACCGTATCGGCTTCAAACGTTGCGACTTTTTCGTCGTAGAGCGAGTGTGGCGAACGCCGTCCAACGACGATCGTGTTGCCACGATAAAGCTTGAGACGCACGTCGCCAGTGACCTTCACTTGCGTCTCCTCGATCATTTTGCGCAGCAGCGCAAATTCGGGCGCGAACCAGAAACCGTAGTAAACACACTCTGCAAACTTCACACTGAGCGAATCGCGCAAGTGCATTACCTCTCTATCGAGTGTCAGCGACTCAAGCGCACGATGCGCCGCGTGCAGGATCGTGACGCCGGGTGTTTCGTAAACGCCGCGCGACTTCATACCGACAAACCGGTTCTCGACGAGATCAACGCGGCCGATGCCGTGTGCGCCACCGATCTCGTTGAGCGTTTCGAGCAGCGTCACCGGATCGAGCTTGCGTCCGTCGATCGCGACGGGTTCGCCTTTGTCGAAAGAGATCTCGATGTACTCAGCTTCGTTCATTGCGTTTTCCGGCGAACGCGTTAGCTGAAAGATGTTCTCCGGCGGCTCGGCCCAGGGGTCTTCGAGAATGCCGCCCTCGTACGAGATGTGCATCAGGTTCGCGTCCATCGAGTACGGCTTCTCGGCGGTCGCGGTGATGGGGATACTGTTTTGCTTCGCATACGCGATCAGATCCGTGCGGCCTTTAAACTCCCACTCGCGCCACGGAGCGATCACCTTGATGTCCGGCTGAAGGGCGTAGTACGTGAGTTCAAAACGAACCTGATCGTTGCCCTTGCCGGTCGCGCCGTGAGCCACTGCATCCGCGCCTTCCCTGCGCGCGATCTCAATCTGTCGTTTGGCGATCACAGGCCGCGCGAGCGACGTGCCCATCAGGTAGACGCCTTCGTAAATCGCATTTGCCTTGACGGCGGTCCACACGTAATCACGCACAAACTCCTCGCGCAGATCTTCGACGTAAAGCTTCGACGCGCCGGTCGCGTGAGCTTTCTCTTCGAGCCCCGACAGCTCCGCGCCCTGGCCCACGTCGGCGCAGTAGCAGACGACTTCGCAGTGATAGTTTTCCTTCAACCAGCGAAGCATCACTGACGTGTCGAGGCCGCCCGAGTAGGCGAGCACAATCTTTTTCACACTCTTCTTTTCCACGATGTTATCCGTGTTCATCGAATAGTTCCCAAACTTGTTTTATAGTGGCGCGCTGCGCTTTCGCATCGCGCACTGCGATAAAGATCGTGTCTTCTCCCGCAATCGTGCCGACGACTTCCCGCATCGCGGCGGCGTCAATCTCCACCGCGACCGCCGACGCGAGTCCCGGCAACGTGCGCGCGATTACTAAACTGTCGCCGGCCTGGTCTAAACTCAGCAGTCCGCGCGCGCCGGCGCCGTTTGCGCGCGGCAACGTGTAGTGGCCGTGCTGTTTCACGATGCCGAGCGCTTCGAGATCGCGCGACACGCTTGATTGCGTTGCCGGTACGCCGACTCGTTCGAGCAGCACGCGCAGGTCTTCCTGCGTGCCGATTGGTTTCGCCTGAATAAGGCTCAATATCTTCTGTTGACGATCGTGTTTATTCATACGTGTTGCATAAACACTGCATAGATGCATAAACTAGCATGCCGGTTGGATGAAATCAAATGAGTGAGAAAAAACTTTGGGGTGGGCGGTTTAGCGGCGAGGCGGATCCGCAGTTTGCGGAGTTCAATCGGTCTTTTCCGTTTGATCGAAGGCTGTTTGAGGTGGATGTGAGGGCGAGTATCGCTTACAGCCGGGCGTTAGAGCGCGCTGGTGTCGTGAGTCCTGGTGAGGCGAGCCAGATACGAGAGGGACTGGAGCGTATAGGCGAGGAAGGCGTGAATCCGGATTCATCGGCGGAAGACGTGCACTCGTTTGTCGAAGCGCGGCTGGTGGAGTTGATTGGCGATACCGGGCGCAAGTTGCACACCGGACGCAGTCGAAATGATCAGGTGGCGACGGACTTCAGGTTGTGGATGCGTGAAGCGCTCGAGGATTTGAACAGATCGATCCGTGAAGCGCAGACGGCGCTCGTCGAGTTTGCGGAAGCGAATAGCGAGGTGGTGATTCCGGGTTACACGCATCTGCAACGCGCGCAGCCGGTGCTCCTGGCCCACTGGTGTTTGGCCTACTTTGAGATGCTCGCTCGTGATCGCGAGCGGTTGGTTGAGACGCGGCGCCGTGTGAATGTGCTGCCGCTCGGGTCTGCGGCGCTTGCGGGAACTTCGTTTCCGATAGACCGTGAAACCTTAGCCGTCGATCTCGGCTTTGAATCCGTGGCCCGCAACAGTCTCGACGCGGTTAGCGATCGTGATTTCTGCGTCGAGTTTTTGAGTGACTGTTCGTTGCTGATGGTCCATCTCTCGCGTCTGGCGGAGGACGTCATTCTTTATGCGTCAAGTGAGTTTGGGTTTTTGCTGCTTAGCGATGCGATTTCGACGGGATCGAGTTTGATGCCGCAGAAGAAGAATCCCGATTCGATGGAGTTGGTGCGCGGGAAGGCGGGGCGCGTGTTTGGCGCACTTGTCGGGATGCTGGCGACGTTGAAGGCGCTGCCGCTCGCTTATAACAAAGACATGCAGGAAGACAAGGAAGCGGTGTTTGACGCTTTCGATACGGTGACTGGGTGTTTGCAGGTGACGAGTACGGTTATGCGGAACGTTACCGTGAACGAGGAGCGCGCGCGCGTCGCCGCCTCAACGGGCTACATGAACGCTACTGAACTCGCGGACTATCTTGTTCGTAAGGGGATGCCCTTTCGAGAGGCACATGAAGTCGTCGGGACGGTCGTCATGCGTGCCATTGATCTTAAGCAAGAACTCCATCAGTTGCCCCTATCTGTGTTACAGCAGTTTTCAACACAGATAGACACAGATGTTTATGACGTACTGACTT
The DNA here is from genome assembly GCA_020199835.1 of Acidobacteriota bacterium. GTDB lineage: Bacteria > Acidobacteriota > Blastocatellia > Pyrinomonadales > Pyrinomonadaceae > PSRF01. The sequence continues at coordinate 111,848 of JAIVJV010000003.1, forward strand.
TAGACGCGACACTCAATTCGAAAAGCCAGATCGGCGGGACCGCGCGGGAGAGGGTGATTGAGGCGTTGGCTGAGGCTCGGAGGTCTTTGGCTGAATCGTTTCCTGGTAAATGAAGTCGGCGTCCTGCAGCTTTAGAACGATCGCGGGTTTCACGGCGTTGCGATCGGCGTCGATGCTGATCAATCCCGTCACACCTTTAAAATCTTTCGTTTGCGCGAGCGCATCTCGCAACGGCCCACTGTCGGTTGTCCCTGCACGCTCGAGCGCGTCGAACAACAAACGTGTCGCATCGTACGCCAATGCCGCGTGCGCGTCGGGTGAAAGATTCTGGTAGCGCTGCTTGTACTCCTCGACAAACGATTGAATTTCAGGCGACGGGCTGTCCGGCGAATAATGCGTCGACATATACGAACCGTTCAGCGCATCACCACCTAACTGCCACAGCTCCGGTGCGTCCCAACCATCGCCACCCAGCAGCGGCTGCTCCAACCCAAGCGCGCGCGCCTGTTTCGCAATCAAGGCAACGTCGCCGTAATAACCCGGAATGTAAATGACGTCCGGCTCAGCCGCCTCGATCGAACTCAACTGCCCTTTGAAATCGGTATCACCCTGCTTGTACGACTGCTTGTTCACGATCTCCCCGCCCAGCTTGCGAAAGCTCGCTTCAAAAAAATCCGTGAGCCCGCGGCCGTACGGCGAGTTGAAATCAAAAAGTATCGCAGCCTTCTTCGCCTGCAACGTGGCCGCCGCAAAACTCGCCATCACTTCGCCCTGAAATGAATCAACGAAGCACGTGCGAAAGATGTAGTCACCGGTTTTCGTCACGGCAGGATCCGTTGACGACGGCGAGATCAGTGGCACGTGTGACGACTGTGCTTTTGGCGCGGCCGCGAGGCTGTTGCCGGACACACCGCCGGCGACGATGGCGATGACTTTGTCCCGATCGATGAGCTTGGCCGTGAGTCGCGCTGATTCTTCCGGACTGCCGCGATCGTCCTCGATAACGACGTCAATTTGCCGTCCTTTGATCCCGCCATACTGGTTCATCTTCGCCGCAGCCATCAGCACGCCATTCATCGCCGATTGGCTGAAGTTGTAATTTGGACCACTCAGATCGCCGAAGTAACCAATCTTGATCGTACTGCGGTTTACCGGCTGCTCACCGTTTTCAGGCTGTCGCGAACACGAAAAAGCGAGCGCGAGAATCACCAGGACGACGCACAGAAACACGCTTCGCAGTTGAAGAGTCTTTGAGGGTGGCGTGGGAGTGTTTGGTTTGAGGCGGTCGTGAACGAGTGCTCTACTCACCGAGATACGCTTCTTTAATCCTGGGATCATTCGCGAGGTCCTTCGATGGACCTTCCATCACGATTCTTCCGGTTTCGAGCACGTACGCGCGGTCGGAATGGCCCAAGGCGGCGTGTGCATTCTGCTCGACGAGGAGAATCGTCGTCCCTTTGGATTTGATTTCATCGATAGCTTGAAAGATTGTGTGGACCACGAGCGGCGCCAGTCCGAGCGACGGCTCGTCCAGCAGCAACAAGCGTGGATTCGACATCAACGCGCGGCCCATCGCGAGCATCTGTTGTTCGCCGCCGGAGAGGGTGCCGGCTTTCTGTGATTCACGTTCTTTGAGACGCGGAAACATCTTGAACGCGCGCTCCATATCGGCCGCAATTTGCAATTTGTTTCGACTGAGGTACGCGCCCATTTGCAGGTTTTCCCACACCGTGAGGTTTGCAAACACGCCGCGACCTTCGGGCGACATCGAGATTCCCTGGGCGACCAGTTTGTGCGTCGGTTTGCCGCCGATGTTCTCGCCTTCAAACGTTATCTTGCCGGAGCGTGGTTCGAGCAGGCCGGTGATCGTGCGCAACGTGGTCGTTTTACCGGCGCCGTTTGCGCCGATGAGCGTGACGACCTCGCCTTGTTCGACGTGCAGCGAGATGCCGGTCAACGCTTCGATGGCACCGTAGTTTACCGAGACGTTGTCTAGTGTTAACACTGATCAGTCTCCGAGGTACGCTTCGATCACCTTGGGATCGTTCTTGATATCCTGCGGCAGTCCGAGCGCGATCGACTTTCCGTAGTCAACCACCTGGATGCGCTCACAGACGCCCATCACGACTTTCATGTTGTGTTCGACGAGCAGGATCGTCAGTCCGAACCGGTCTCTGATCTGTTTGATCAGGTGCATCAGGTCTTCCTGTTCGGAAGGATTCATGCCCGCGGCTGGTTCGTCGAGCAGCAACAGCTTCGGTCTGGTCGCGAGCGCGCGCACGATCTCGAGCCGACGTTGCGAACCGTAAGGCAAACTCGTGCCGCCTTCTTCACTGACGCGCGCGAGATCGAAGATCTCCAGCAACTCCAAACAGTCCGCACGATGCTGCTTTTCGTCGTGAGCGAAACGCGGCGTGCGCAATACGGCGTCAAACAGATTCTGGCCCATGTGGATGTGACACGCCGTCATCACATTTTCCAGCACCGTCATGCTCGGGAACAGCCGGATGTTTTGAAACGTTCGCGAGATGCCGCGGCTCGCGATCTGGTACGGGCGCAGGCCGTCGATGCGTTGACCGTTGAAGTAGATCGAACCGGATGTCGGTTGATAGACGCCGGTGAGCAGGTTGAAGATGGTGGTCTTGCCGGCGCCGTTCGGACCAATCAGTCCGAAGATCTCGCCTTGTTTGACGCCCAGGTCAAGTTCGTTGACTGCAATCAAACCGCCAAAACGGATCGTTGCTTTTTCTGTTCGGAGTACGAAGTCGCCGCCGTTGGTGCTGTTGCTCATCGCAGGTTCTCACCTCCGGGCGCCGGTCGCTCCGGTTGAGTTGCCACAGTCGACGGACTCGTCGGCGCCGCGGCTGGACCACCACCGGCGTTCTCCGCCGTCAGTTTCCGCCGCTTGCGCCACGCCTTGAGCGGCCCGGTCGATCCCAACAGGCCTTGCGGACGCGTGATCATGAGAATGATCAGCAACAGCGAGTAGATGACCATCCGGTACTCGGCAAAGCCGCGTAACGCTTCCGGCAAAACCGTCAACACGATCGCGCCGAGCACAGACCCCACAATCGATCCGAGTCCGCCCAGAATGATCATGATCAGGATCTCGAACGACTTGATGAACTCAAAGGACTTCGGATTGAGATAACCGTCAAAGTGGGCCAGCAACACACCGCCCGCGCCGGCGAGCGCGGACGAGATGACAAACGCCATCACTTTATAGCGCGTCGTGTTGACGCCCATCGCTTCAGCGGCGAGCTCGTCTTCGCGAATCGAAATCAACGCGCGTCCAAACGCAGAGTTGACGATGTTGTAAACGATTACTATCGTGAGAACAGCGACGAGGAAGATCCAGAAGAAACTCTTGACGATCGGGATTCCCGAATAACCACGCGCACCGCCGACCGCTTCGATGTTGTTCAAAAACACGACGATGATCTGGCCGAAACCGAGCGTGACGATCGCGAGATAGTCGCCGCGCAGACGCAGCGACGGAATGCCGACGGCTAAACCTGCGAGCCCTGCGAAGAACGCGCCGATCAGCGTGGACACAAGGAGCGCCACTACCCAACCCACCTTGCCCCCGCCCAGCGAGTTCGCCAGGTTCACGCCGTAATTCACGGAGAAGTAAGCGGACGAATATGCGCCCACGGCCATGAAGCCCGCGTGTCCAATCGAAAATTGTCCGGTGAAGCCGTTGATCAGGTTGAGCGAAACGGCCAGTGTAATCGCGATGCCCGAGAGCATCAGGATGCGGACGAAGTACGGATTGAGCATCCGTCCCTGAAAGACAAAATCCAGTCCGATGAGAACGGCGATCACGACCAGGGCGATGATGAGATTGCGCAGGTACCGTGGCACTCTTCGGCGTCCTTAAACTTTCTCCTGAGCGACCGTACCGAGAAGTCCGGAAGGCCTGAACAGCAGTATCAGGATGAGTATGGCAAACGCGACCGCGTCTTTGTATGTCGGCGAAAGATAGCCTACCACCATCGTCTCTGTGATTCCGATCAGCAACCCGCCCAGCATCGCGCCCGGAATGTTGCCGATGCCGCCAAGCACTGCGGCTACGAACGCCTTTAAGCCGACAAGGATACCCATCAAAGGATCAATGCGTGGGATGCGAATCGCGACGAGCACTCCCGCGGCAGCGGCGAGCGCCGAACCGAGCGCAAACGTAAAAGCGATGATGCGATCGGTGTTGATGCCCATCAACTTCGCTGATTGCAGGTTGAACGAAACGGCACGCATCGCCCGCCCGGTCTTGGTCCGGTAAACGATCAGCTGCAACGCAATCATGAGCACGATCGCGATCACGAGCACGATGATATCGGCGCTGTTGATACTCGCGCCGCCGACAAGATCGATGTTGCGTTTGCTGAAGAGTTCGGGAAAAAACTTCGGTTCGGCGCCGAAGACGACCTGACCGCCGTTTTCGAGTAGCAGCGACACGCCGATGGCCGTGATCAGCGCCGTCAGTCGCGAGTATTTGCGCACCGGACGATAAGCAAATCGTTCGATGATGACACCGATCGCGGCGCAGATGGCCATGGCCAGCAGCATTACCACGAGCGCGGTGATGAGCGACGGTTCCATCGCGCCACCGCCGAGCAGACCGCGCGCGACGATTCCGTCGCCGCTCATGCCAAGCATTTGCGCTCCGCGCGCGCCGAGGCCGTTCGCCAGGTAAAAGCCCATGAACGCGCCTACCATGTAGACGTCGCCATGGGCGAAGTTAATCAGCTTCAGTACCCCGTAGACCATCGTGTAACCGAGCGCAATCAGCGAGTAGATTGCGCCCAGCGAGATACCGTTGATCAGTTGTTGGAGGAACGTACTCATACTTGTGATCCGCTAGGTCGAACGTTGGAATGCGGAGATTTTGTAACCGCTGTAATTCAAACGCTAATAGCGATCACTCGTTTGCAGGCGCCACAGTGGGCGGTGCAGCATTCGCCGCGGTCGGTAGGGCAGCGCCTTCGACGGTGACGCGTTCCTTAACGGCGTAAGTGCCGCCGTCCTTGATTTCGATCATGACGATCGGCTTAACGGCGTCGCGATTCTCGTTGAAGGTGACTGCGCCGGTGACACCGGGAAACTCCTTGGTCGCGGCGAGCGCGTCGCGAATAGCCGGGCCCTCGAGCGACGGAGCGCGCTTGATCGCGTCAAACATGATCTTCGCGGCGTCGTAAGCGGTCGCGGCGAGTGCGTCAGGCAAACTGTTGTGGCGCGCCTTGTAGTCGTTGACGAACTTCTGCACCTTCGGATCGGTGTCGTAGGGTGAGTAGTGGTTGGTGAAATAGGAACCGTTCAACGCCGTACCGCCGATGGCGTAGAGCTGAGTTGAGTCCCAACCATCGCCGCCGATGAGCGGCACCGTGATGCCCTTGTCGCGCGCCTGCTTCGCGATCAAACCGACGTCGTTGTAGTAGCCGGGAACGAAGATCACTTCGGGATTGCTGCCCTTGAGCGAGGTCAATTGTGCGTTGAAGTCCTGATCGCCTTCCTGGTATGACTGCACGGCAACGATCTTGCCACCCATTCTGGTGAAAACTTCGTTGATGACTTTTTCGAGACCGGTCGAGTAATCGTTCTTTCTGTCGACCATGATCGCCGCGCTCTTCGCGTTCAGCGTCTTCGCCGCAAACTGCGCGATGGCAGCGCCCTGGACCGGATCGATGAAACAACTGCGGAAGATGAAATCGCCCTTCTTGGTAACTTCAGGATTTGTGGACGACGGCGTGAGCATGGGGATTTTCGCGTTCTGCGCGATCGGCGCCGCGGCGATCGAGCGCGAACTCGCGACTTCGCCGAGGATCGCGTGTACCTGATCCTGCGTCACAAACTTCGTCACGATGGTGGCTGCTTCGGAGGCGTCCGAACGATCGTCCTGGACCAGGAGTTCGACCTGTTTGCCGTTGATGCCACCGGCGGCGTTGATCTCGTCAGCGGCCATCTGGATGCCGTTAACTGACGAAATGCCGAAGTTTGCGGTTGAGCCCGTGAGCGACATGAAGACGCCGACGCGGACTTTGTCGCCGCCTGCGCCCGGGTTAGTACAGGCGCTGAACAGACTCACTGAAAGAATCAAAGCTAGCAGAATGCGTTTCATACAGTTCCTCTCAGGGCTAGAAGTTTGGTGACGCGGGTGTAATCGCCGTGAATAATAGCTTTCAGGCCCTTCTTAGTCAAAAATACCGCGGCAAAACCTTATAAGACTGATTGTTTGCCTGTAAGATAGGGCGCCGTGAACCCACCGCTCGACATGAACAAGGAAGACTTTCGCCGATTCGGTCACGAGCTGATCGACTGGATTGCGGACTACTTCGATCGCATCGACGACCTGCCCGTGCTCGCGGCCATCGAGCCGGGAGACTTGAAAGCGCAGTTACCAAACGCGCCGCCGGAACAGGGCGAGCCGATGGAACGGATCATGGCGGACGTCGACCGACTCATCGTGCCCGCGCTCACGCACTGGAGTCATCCCTCGTTCTTTGCTTACTTCGCCACTTCGACTTCCGCGCCCGGGATTTTCGGCGAACTGTTGACGGCGGCTTTTGATAACAAGGCGATGTTGTGGCGCACGTCACCCGCTTCAACCGAACTCGAGGAAGTGACGCTCGACTGGCTGCGGCAAATGATGGGCCTCGACAAGGGCTTGATCGGCATCATCTACGACACTGCTTCCGTGTCGAGCATGCACGCGATCGCCGCGGCGCGCGAAGGCGTCGAAAAACGCATTCGTGAAGACGGCATGTCGGGACGAACCGATCTGCCGTTGTTGCGCGTGTACGTTTCCGAACAGGCGCATTCGTCCATTGAAAAAGCCGTGATCACACTCGGGTTGGGCCAACGAGGATTGCGCAAGATTCCGGTGGACAGTGAGTTTCGCATGGATGCGCGCGCGCTCGCGACGGCGATCGAAGAAGACATACGTGACGGATATTTGCCGTTCTGCATCGTCGCAACGGTTGGAACTACGTCAACGTCGAGCATCGATCCGATCCGCGAGATCATTCCCATCGGCGAAGAGCATGCGATGTGGCTGCACGTCGACGCTGCTTACGCGGGTTCAGCCGCGATCGTGCCGGAGCTGAGAGCGATACTCGAGGGTTGCGAACGCGCTGATTCGATCGTGGTGAATCCGCACAAGTGGCTGTTCACGCCGTTTGATTTGTCGGTGCTGTACTGCCGCCACATGGATTTGTTGAAGCGAGCGTTTTCGCTCGTGCCGGAATATCTACGCACGCCGGAACAAGAGAAGGTGCGCAGCGGATCGGATTACGGTATTCAGCTCGGGCGTCGCTTTCGCGCGCTGAAGTTGTGGATGGTTATTCGTTATTTTGGTCACGAAGGTTTGGCGGCGCGCATTCGCGAACACGTGCGTTTAGCGGATCTGTTTGGGTCGTGGGTGGAGGCGTCGCCTGATTGGGAGTTGCTCGCGCCGCATCCGCTGGCGTTGGTCTGTTTTCGCGCTTGCCCGGCGGGTGTGAAAGATCTGGACGCACTGAATGAAGCGATCATGCATGGAGTTAATGCGAGTGGGCGCGCGTTGCTGTCGCACACGCGGTTGAACGACAATTTGACGTTGCGGTTGTCGATTGGAAACATTCGCACGACGGAGAAGCACGTGCGGCAGGTGTGGGAGTTGTTGAACCACGAATTAAGGAAGAACAATGAATATTAAGTCCTTGTACCAGATCGTGTTAGTTGTTGTATCCGTTTTATCCGTAGTTCAGACAAACACGGATACGAAGACTTTCAGTGCTAACGGTCTCTCCTTCGACTACCCAAACGGCTGGGTCCTGCACGACGACACCAACTCCGACGCACAACAGCTAACACTCGCACGTCCGAACAACGACGTTCAGATTCGCGTCTTCGTTCACAAAGGCCGCGTCGCGCCGGAAAAATTTCCCGACGCGAAAAAGGCGTTCATCGATCCGTACATCGCCTCGACCATGAAGCAGTTCGTGGCGATGGGCGCGAAACCCGAGCAGTCCGCTGACAGTTCTGAAATCGGCGGTGTGAAAGCTGACGGTGTCAAGATCGCGGCGAATTTAGGTGAGCCCGGCGCAGCGAAGATCTACTGGGCAACGTTGGGCCAGCGAGTGGTGATCCTGACCATCTTCGGCCCTGACCGCGAGATGAAGCAGTTCACACCGGTGTGGGACACGGTTCGCAGCACGCTGAAGGTTGAAGATAACTCCACGCCCAAACCAGCTCCAGCAGCATCACCAACGCCATGAGCAAACGCACCGTATCCGTTATATTCTGCTTCACTCTGACCGTACTCCTGGGCGCGTCAGCCGTGGCCCAACAGCGCCGCGCCATGACGCCGTCCGACATCCTGCGTGTCGCCAACGTCACGGACGCGCAGATCGCACCGCACGGCCAACTCGTCGTCTACACCGTCTCCTCAACCGAGGACGACAAGAATGTCAGCACGCTATTTCTCGTTCGCCTCGGTGCTGAGCCGTTCACTATCAACCCAATGCAGCCGCCGCAACGGCGCACCGTCCCTTACGTCGATTGGCCCGAGATTCGTTCATCTCCGCGGCCGTTGCTCCCTTCCGGCTGGAACGCCTCAAATCCGCGCTGGTCGCCGGACGGCACCGCGATCGCCTTTTTCTCCAAACGCGACGATCAAGACGGACTCTGGGTCGTCAAACTCGATAAACCCGAACCGCGTTTCATCGCACCGATTCAATCGACCAACTTCTTCATCACCTACGCGGGGGAACCATTCGCGTGGTCGCCGGAGGGACGGCGCATCGCCTACATCTCCGCCAAAGACCAGGCCTCCGAACCGCGCGCGAACGATCCGCGCGTGATCGATCGCATCCAGTACAAGTCGCGCACGTCATTTTCCGACAACCGCCGCACGCACGTCTGGCTCGTTGATGTCGATCGGCCGCAGCCGCAGCAACTCACATCCGGTCCGTTTTACGATCACGCCGTCACATTCAGTCCGCGTGGCGACGAGATCGCGTTTCTCTCAAATCACGACCCCGATCCCGACGCCAACAACAACTCCGACATCTTCGCCGTCGACTTCAGCGCGACAACACGACAGATCACGCGGACGAAGGGTTGTGAGTTTGATCCAACGTGGTCGCCGGACGGAAAGCTGATCGCTTACACCGCGACTCGCCGCGACATCACCACGATCGATAGCGTTGCGGAAGACGCGCATTTGTGGGTCATCCCGGCTGCCGGCGGCGCGGGCAAAGAACTCGCCACCGATCAGGATCGGCGCGTGCGCGATCCGCGCTGGGGCAGCGACAGCCGCACGATCTTTTATCTCGCGGGCGATCGCGGCTACACCACGATCTTCAAAACAACCATCGACGGCGGCCGGGCGAGCCGCTTCTCGGTGTTTGTGCGTGACCATCAACTCGCGGGAGGATTCGATCTTGGCGAGTCGAAATTCCGCACCGAATCTCGTTCGCCGGAAGCATTGGCCCAACCGTTTCAGATCACTAGCTTCAGCTTCGCCAACAAAATGCGATCCGTCGTCTCGAACGGTATGCCTGTAATCGCACCGGCGATGGTGCTGACGATGGGCCATGCGTTACGGCCCGCTGAAGTCTGGCTAAACATGGGCAGTCTGCCGATGGGCCGACTGACGGCGCACAACGATTCCCTTGTGCGATCGCTGAGGCTCGTGCCGCCCGAAGAGATTAGCTACACGAGCTTTGACGGCGCGCAGATCCAGGGCTGGCTGATGAAGCCGCCTTCGTGCAGTGAAGAGCGAAAGTGTCCGCTGATCCTGAGCGTGCATGGTGGACCACACGGCATGTACGGCTGGTCGTTCAATGCGTCTTTTCAGGTTTATGCGGCGCGTGGTTACGGCGTCCTTTATGTAAATCCGCGCGGCTCGAGCGGCTACGGGCAGAAGTTTTCCGACGGCACACTCAACGAGTGGGGCGGTGGCGATTATCGCGACCTGATGTTGGGCGTCGATGATGCGTTGAAGAAATACTCGTGGATCGACGGCAATCGACTCGGCGTGACCGGCGGCAGTTACGGCGGCTTCATGACAAACTGGATCATCACGCAGACGCCGCGTTTCCGTGGCGCAGTCGCGTCGGCGAGCGTGAGTAATTTGATCAGCTTCTACGCCACGTCGCTTTACCAGGATTTGATCCACGCGGAGTTTGGCGGATTTCCGTGGGACAACTTCGAGGCGTTATGGCACTGGTCACCGTTGCGCTACGTGCGACAGGCGCAAACGGCCACGCTTTTCCTTCACGGCGAGAACGACAACGACGTGCACATCACGCAGGCGGAAGAGATGTACATGGCGCTGAAACGGCGTGGCGTCGAGACAGTCCTCGTGCGTTATCCACGCGAAGGTCATGGCCTGCGAGAGCCACGGCATCGAGTGGACGCACTCGAGCGCACGCTTAACTGGTTCGATCGTTTCGTGAAGGGTAGTTAGGTTACTACTAAATGATCGGTGTCAACCGAATCACGCAGTTGTCCCTTCATCCGAGGGTCGCCGAACACGTACGTCATATTCGGCTCGTCGCGCGCCGGCGGTCTGCTGCAAGGTTCAAACGTATAGGTTTCGCTAATTTCGCGACACACCTCGGACGCTACGGGAGTGAGATAAACGATCCATTTATCGTGCTCGCCATCGCCCGGACCTTCAGTAGCATGAAACATGGCGAAACCCTGCGGCTCGCCGGCACGGCGATAACAATCCCACGCGATTTCTCCGATCTTCACCATATCGGGTGAGATTTCCTGCGTAAATGGGAGCACGATTCGATTCCACGAAGACATAAAGACCACATCCTTTTCGAGATTAAGGGAGTTGAGTATTTACGTGTCGGACGGACCCTTCATTACAGAATCATGCCGTGTAGTGTCAAGCTTCTTTTATTGGCCTATTTTGTTGTCGGCTGGTTCATTCAGCGAGGCGCGGGGTAAGATGTGCCGGTCCAGTGATAAAAGATTCTCAACAGATCAAGCAGGTGCTACGCCGTTGTTTACGGCTGCTCTGTCCCGCGTGTGGCAAGTCCCGGATCGTTGCGCAACCGTTCCGCATCCGGCACCACTGCCCTGACTGCATGGCGCTGTTCAAGCGTGAGGACGGGTTTTTTGTGGGGGCGATCCTCGCAAACGTGGTAACTACGGAGTTTGCGATCCTGTTGATCTGCTTCTTTTGTCTTTTGATTCTGGGCACTAATTACCAGAGCGTTTTGGTGGTGCTCTTCATAATGGCGCTGATTTTTCCCGTCGCCTTTTATCACCACAGTTGGAGTTTGTGGCTGGGTTTTGACTACATCGTTGAGTCGCTGCCGAAGTACAACCCCTTCTCACGCTATGAAAGCGGCAAGGAACGCCAATAGATTAGCGTTTCGCGGATATTGATAACTTGGGGTATACTCCCGGGAACCAGGTCCAGAGCACACGCTCGAGCGTTATTGCTTGGTAAGCTGCATGTGCTCCCTGTAATGCATCTCGGCCCCAGACCCGGCGGCTAGTCAGGTTTTCTGTTGAGAGAAAAAATTTGTTGTCGTGCTGCGGAAGATTGTGATCCGCGTGCGACCCGTGTTGCGCCACAAACGGCGCACCGCTTCCAAACCATCCGCACTTGGTCCCGCGGAAACTGGTCTCAACCCCGGTTTCGTGGGCGACCAACCATTCCTAGAAAAGGCAAGCAATGTCAAAACAATTAATCGTGAGCGTCAATGGACGCGAGAAGAAGATTGCGATCATCGAGGATGATAAGGTCACAGAGTTTTATATCGAACGTGGAGAGCAGCATCAGGGAATAGTCGGAAACATTTACAAGGGCCGCGTGATGCGCGTGCTTCCCGGAATGCAGTCCGCTTTCGTAGACATCGGTCTCGAACGCGACGCGTTTCTCTACGTTTCTGATTTCTTCGATGAAGAAGAAGAGTTTGAACGAATCGTTATCGACAAGTCGAAGAAAGGCACACCCGACGCCGAGCATGCCGCTGCTGAAGAAGTGGCTCTCAATCGCGTCGAACGCGAACAGCGCATCGACGCCACGCAGGAACGCGCCGAACCTTTACGCCCCGAGCCTTTAGCGGTCGAAACCCCAGTCGCGGCGGAAGCCCAAGACACGACTGAAGCGGGGCGCCGTCGCGGACGCCGTGGCCGCCGTCGCAGCCGTTGGGAAAAAGGCGATGAGCCCACGACGACTGCTCCCGAGACGCAGCCGCGATTCGACATTCCCGATACGCCGTTCGTCGCCGGTGATCCATCGATCGAACGCATCGTTGACGAAGAAGAAAGTGCAGCCGTGAACGGCGAGATGTTCAAAGACGCGCGGCTTCAGGAACGTATCTTCGATCAGATTCACGCCGTCGAGTTCAACATGGAAGACGACTTTCGTACTGCGGAAGTTGGTTCGTTACTTCCGAGCGGCTTCGGCACCGACTCGTTCGAACGCGTTGACGATGGCAGCGAAGACGTAGGTGAACCGATCCGTACCGAACGGCGTCTGCCTGAAGCGCACGTTTCGAGTTTTGTTGACGACGTGAGTGACGACACGCTGCGTCGCATGGAGTTTCAACGCATCAGCGACGACGAAGAAGAAGCGATGACGCCGCAAGTTACCCCCAGCAAACGCGCGCGCAAAGCCGCACCCGCGAAGAAACGTCCTGCGAAAGCAGCGACCAAGACTGCAAGCGCAAGCAAGAAGAAAGCAGCGACCAAGAAACCCGCGAAGAAGCGCGGCGCTGCGAGTGCGAATGAAGAGAGCGCGGGCGGCGATGAAGGCAGTTACGGAGACTCGGAAGCGCGCATGAGTGAAGGCCAGTCGCGCGGTGAGTTTGCCACGCGTCGTGGCGGACGGCGCCGGCGTCGGTCCAGCAAAAACAAACCAGCCGGAACCGCGCCGGCTGACCAGGAGACCGCGATTCCGACCGACGGGCTCGACGACGACGGCGATCAAGGACAGTTTTTCGAGGCGCCGGAAGAGATCGAGGTTCCGCAACCAACAACAACAACACCACCACCGCCGCCGCCTGCTGCGAGCGATCATCCACGCCCGCGTGGCGGACGCGAGCAGCGTCGAGATCAGCGCCCGCACCGCAGCCAGCGACGCGAACGCCATCAACCGGCGATCACCGACCTGTTAGACGAAGGCCAGGAGATCCTGGTCCAGATCGCGAAAGAGCCGATTGCCAAGAAGGGCGCGCGCATCACTTCGCATATCGCGCTGCCGGGACGTTTTCTCGTATACATGCCGACGGTCGAGCACGTCGGTGTGTCGCGCAAGATCGAGTCAGACAGCGAACGTCATCGCTTGCGCAAGTTGATCCAGACGCTTCGCGCTGAAGAAGACATTCCGTCAGGTGGTTTTATCGTCCGCACGGCGGGCGTTGGTATTAGTGAAAAAGATCTGCGCGAGGACGTGCGGTATCTCGTCCGTACCTGGCTCGATATTCGAGCTTCGGCAGAGAAAGCTAAAGCGGCGGCGCTGGTCCATAAAGATCTGGATCTGGTGCAGCGGCTGCTGCGCGATCAGTTGTCAGAGGATTTCGAATCGATTCGCGTGGACTCCGAAGAGGAATACCAGGCGATCGTGGAGTTTATTAATCGCATTCAGCCGCGGCTGGTGAGACGCGTGAAGCTCTACACGAAAGAGCGGCCGATTCTCGAAGAGTACGGCGTGCAGACCGAGATCGATAAAGCGATCAAGCCGCGTGTGTGGCTGAAATCGGGCGGTTATCTCGTGATTAACCAGACGGAAGCGCTGGTCGCGATTGACGTCAACACGGGCAAGTTCGTCGGACGCGGCAGCGGACGTCTCGAAGACACGATCACGCGCACGAACCTCGAGGCAGTCGATGAGATCGTCAGGCAGATTCGTTTGCGCGACCTCGGCGGCATCATCGTGCTGGATCTGATCGACATGGAAGAACGTCGCAACCGGACGAGAGTGATGCAGGCATTGCAGGAAGCGTTGCGCAACGACAAGTCGCCGACGAAAGTGCTTTCGTTCAACGACTTCGGCCTTGTGATCATGACGCGCAAGCGCGTGAAGCAATCGCTGGAGCGGACGCTGTGTTCGCCATGTCCGTATTGCCAGGGCGGTGGTTTGGTGAAGTCGCCACAGACGATCTGCTACGAGTTGCTGGAACATGCGCGCAGCCTGGCGAGAGACATGAACGGCAACAGCGAAAACAAGCAAGTGACACTGCGCATCAATCCCGACGTGGCGAAAGCGCTGCGTTCGACGGAACGTGACGTGCTGGTGGAGATCGAAGACTACGTTGGACCGATCGATATCACGAGCGACCCAACAATACACCAGGAACAGTTTGACTTCGCGGTGATTTAGGCCACGGATTTATGTAAATCCGTGTTTCGACTGACCTGCCGATAGAGGATGTCTCGCTGTTGCGGCGCAAAGCCGGCTTCGGTTATCAAATATCGAAGCATCTTCTCATCAGCGCGATTGCTCGCTCCCGCTGCTGACACCACGTTCTCTTCGATCATGATCGAACCCATGTCGTTCGCGCCGAAACGCAACGCCACCTGGCCCAGCCGCAACCCCTGCGTCAACCACGACGACTGAAAGTTTTCCACGTTGTCGAGGAACAAACGCGACACCGCCAGCATCTTCAAATAATCCACGCCAGTCGGTTCGTCTTTGATCTTGCGGCCGAGCGCCGTGTTTTCACGTTGAAAAGTCCACGGGATGAAAGCGGTGAAGCCGCCGGTTTCGTCCTGTAGATCGCGAATGCGTTGGAGGTGGCGAACGCGATGTTCGATCGCGTCGCCAATGCCAAACATCATCGTCGCGGTGGAACGAAGTCCGACGCGATGGACCGCGCGCATGACCGCGAGCCATTCGTCAGTCGTACACTTCGTGGCGACTCGCTTACGCACTTCATCGTCGAGAATCTCAGCGCCGCCGCCGGGAAGACTATAGAGACCCGCAGCTTTCAACCGCGCCATGATCGTTTCATAATCGAGTTTCGAAATGAGATGGATGTTGTGGATCTCGGGCGGCGAGAAGCAGTGCAGTTGAAACTCCGGATACTTCTCGCGCAACGAGCGCAGCAGATTTTCGTACCACTCGATACCGAAGTCAGGATGTAGTCCGCCCTGCATCAGAACGCCGGTGCCACCGAGCGCAATCGTCTCGTCGATCTTCTCGCAGATTTCTTCGAACGTGCGCACGTAGGTGTCAGGCGCGCCGGGACGGCGATAGAAAGCGCAGAACGTGCAGACCACGTTGCAGACGTTTGTGTAATTGATGTTGCGATCGATGATGTAGGTGACGATGTTGCCAGGGTGGCGGCGGGCGCGGATCTCGTCGGCAGCGACGCCCATGCGCGCGATGTCGTGCGACTCGAGCAGCGTTCTGCACTCATCGACAGAGATGCGCTCGCCGGCGAGTACGCGATCGAGAATCGGTTGAATCGATGTCATGGCCCTCAGAGCTTACAGAATCTACAACGCTAAATAAACTGTAGTGGTTTCACGCTTTCAATGAGCCGGTGCTTGAACGCGAGTTCGAAGTAGAGCTGTAGCCCGCGTTGCATGGAATCATCGACGTGAAACACGACGTTCTCCGTCAGGTACTTGCGCAGTTCCTCAACCGGCATAGGTATCTTTCTCTTGTACTCCGCCACGATTTCTTCGACGTGAGAAACGCCTTCGTCGCGCGCGCTTGCAAAATCAACTTGCCGCGCCGACTCAGTGCCCCGATCCGCGATCATCCACATGGCAAACACGAACCCAAGCCCTGTGTATGCCCTCCAGACGTTTGCCATGTCCCAGACCTTTAGACCATGACGCGGAAACGTCATCCCGGGATCGCCGATGATCAGTGCAGCGTCGTTTTTTTCCAGCATCTCTTCGAGATTTGGCGTGCGTACGGTCCACGCGGGTTCGCGCTCGAGAAACTCGCGAAATATTACCTTCACGAGTGTCGCTGAAGTGCGTGACGATTCGTCCAACGCAACGCTGCGAACGTTTTCAAGCTCCGTATCTTTCGAAACGAGCACGACGCTCAGCACTTCCTTTTGCGAACCAACGCAAACATCCGGCACGAGCGCGCCGCCCGCGATGCGTTGATACTCAATCACGGGCACGAGCGCGCCTTCAACTTCCGCTTGCGACAGCAGTTGCGCGCAACGCGCGGGAACCGCTTCTACGAAATCAACCTGTCCGCGTTTCGATCCGTGGAGAAAGCTCCAGATGAGCGGCGCGGAATTTAAGTAGCTGGATGCGGCGAGTCGAAAAGGCGTGGTCATGTGGCTGGCAGTATATTACTATTCGCCGATGCCAATTTACGACTTGAGCGTTCCATTGAGTAGTGAATTGCCGACTTATCCTGGCGATCCGGGCATTCAGATCAGCGCGTGGTCCAGTCTTGATAATGGAGACGCGGCGAACGTCTCGACCGTGAGCTTCGGCGCACACACGGGCACTCACGTCGATGCGCCCGCGCATTTTCTTCAGGGTGCGAAGAAGGTTGAGGCGCTGGCGCTTGACGTATTGATTGGCGAGGGCCAGGTTATCGAGGTTCCAGACGATTGTTTAGTGATTGATGAAGAGTTTGTCGTTGCGAACTGCGCACCGGGAACGATCCGTGTTCTGTTTAAGACCCGCAATTCTGGTTTGTGGACTAACAAGTTCGAAACAAACTTCACCTACCTCGAACTAACTGCAGCTAAAAGACTGGTAAACATGGGTGTAAAGTTAGTGGGGATTGACTACCTCTCGATCGAGCAGTTTGGTTCAAAGGACCACGCGGTCCATCGCGCGTTCCTGTCGCACGAAGTGATTATCCTTGAAGGCTTAAATCTCAGCGGTGTGCCGGCGGGAAAGTATGAATTGATCTGTTTGCCGTTGCGGCTGCACAGCAAGCTCGGCGACGGCGCGCCCGCGCGCGCAGTGCTGCGAACTATCGACTAAATGCCGAAACAGGACTCAAAGCAGCGAAACCCAAAGTACCGCGAGCGCGTTTATGCAATCGTGCGTCGCATTCCGAGCGGGCGCGTGATGACTTACGGACAGATCGCGGAGTTGCTCGGCGAAGGTTACACGCCGAGAACCGTCGGGTTCGTGATGCACTCTTCGCCCGATGGCACGCCGTGGCATCGCGTGCTCAACGCCCAGGGAGCAACTTCGACCGGCCGCGTGGTGCTGCCGCAAGACAAGCAGCAGCGCCTGCTCGAACAGGAAGGCGTCGTATTTAACAAGAACAACCGGTGTGATTTGCAAACTTTTCTGTATATCCCCAAAACGAGGACGTCTCGATCCAAAGTGAGTTTGTATAAGTCGTCCAAACGAGGAGAAAAATCATGAGTTCCGATGCCGTGCAACGTGCTCCTTACGCCGTCAGTCCGCCGCGTTATTCCGTGTCTCACCAAATGGTGACGACCGCGTTCGAGTTGCCGAATTATCGCGTGGTGCAGAACTTGGGTGTGGTGCGTGGCATCGTCGTGCGCTCGCGGAACATCTTCGCCACGATCGGCGCAGGGTTACAGACGGTCGTCGGCGGAAACATCACGGTGTGGACGAAACTGTGTGAACAGACGCGTGCCGACGCTTTCGAGATCATGATCCAGCACGCCACCGAGATCGGTGCAAACGCAGTGATCGGCGCGCGCTACGATACGACGGAACTCTCGACCGGTGTCACCGAAGTGCTCGCGTACGGCACGGCCGTTATCGTGGAGCCGGCGAATCCCGGAGAGACCTATCGCTCATGAACATGCCGGATCTGACGGACGACGAGCGCCGGCGAGTTGAACGAATGCGCGACGCGGTCCCGTTTCTCAAGCTCGTGGGAATTGAAGTTGAATCAGTGGGACCGGGAACGGCGACACTTTTGTTGCCCGTGCGCGAAGAGCTCACACGCAACGATGGAATCATGCACGGCGGCGCGGTCGCTTCAGTAATCGATTCGGCGTTTGCTTTTGCAATCATTCCGCTGTTGGCTGAGAACGAACGCACAGTCACTGTCGATCTCACGATTCATTATCTGCGACCTCTGAGCGGCGGCGCCGCCAGAACTCACGCGCGCGTTGTGCGCGCCGGGCGCCGCGTAATCACAGTTTCAGCAGAAGTCTTTGACGAAAACGAGAAACTCGCCGCGACCGCACTCAGCACTTACCTTCGCATAACCACCTGACTTGTCTTATCTGGTAAGCTGTAGTGACGGATGGATGACTTAAGGAAATTCGCGCGGTATTTTCGTCGCTATAAACTTCAGCTAACAATCGGTATCGCTTGCATTTTCGGCAGCGTAGTTGCCGGCCTATTCATTCCTCTCATTGTCGGACAAGCCGTAGACGAGAATTGGACGCAAGTTTCGTGGACGAAACTCACGATGTCGGCCGCGGAAGTTATCGCCGCCAGTGTGATCAGCGGCGGTTTTCTGTTTTTACAGCGGCGGATCCTGATCGGCATGTCGCGCAATATCGAATACGACCTGCGCAAAGACTTTTACGATCACCTCGTCAATCAGCCGTTGTCGTTCTTTCACGAGCATCGCATCGGCGACCTGATGGCCCGCGCGACGAACGACCTCTCGGCCGTGCGGCAGCTTGCGGGGCCGATGATCATGTACACGTTGCAGACGGTGTTCGTCGTCGTGCTCGTGTTGCCGCTGATGTTCATTCTCAACTGGTGGCTGACACTGCTGTTGTTCCTGACCATGCCGCTCGTTTCGTTGACAGTTAAGTTTTTCGGACAGCAGGTGCACACGCGTTTCGAGAAGATTCAGGAGTTCTTCGCGCAGATCACAGCGCGCGCGCAGGAGAATTTCACCGGCGTACGTGTGGTGCGGGCGTACGCTCAGGAAGACGCCGAGATGGCGGCCTTCAATAATCTCAATCGCGAGTACGCTGAACGCAATTTGAGTCTCGTGCGGGTCGACGCGTTGATGCGGCCGTTGATGACGTTCCTGATCGGTGTCGGGTTTGTCCTGATCATCTGGGCGGGTGTGCCGCTTGCAGTACGCGGCGAGATCACGGTGGGCGAGTTCACGGTTTTCAACATGTATCTCACGCGATTGATCTGGCCGCTGATTGCGCTTGGATACGTGGTGAATCTCTACCAACGCGGCACGGCGAGTTTGAAACGCATCAACTCGATTCTGACGGTTGCGCCCGCGATTGCTGATGAGCCGGGCGTGACCGAGCAACCGCCAATCAAGGGCAAGATCGAGTTTCGCAACCTGACGTTCAGGTATCACCCGACTGACGAGCCGGTGCTGCGTGACGTGAACTTGAAAATTCCCGCGGGACATACGGTCGCGTTTGTCGGGCGCACCGGCAGTGGCAAGTCGACGATCGCTAACCTGATTCCGCGATTGGTTGAAGCGCCCGAAGGCACGTTGTTCATCGACGGCGTTCCGATTAATCGCTATCCGTTGAAGCAGTTGCGTTCGAGCATCGGTTACGTGCCGCAGGAAACGTTTCTGTTTAGCGACTCGGTGAAGGGAAACATCGCGTTCGGGGTTGAGAAGACTGAGCAGGCTGACGTTGAGTGGGCCGCTGAGATCGCGGGTTTATCGGAAGACATCTCGGGATTTCCTGACAAGTTTGAAGCGCTCGTTGGCGAGCGGGGCATCACGCTTTCCGGCGGTCAAAAACAGCGCACGGCGATCGCGCGTGCGGTGTTGCGTGAGCCCAGGATTCTGATTCTTGACGATGCGTTGTCGTCAGTTGATACCTACACGGAAGAGAGGATTCTCGCGCAACTTCGCGGCGTGATGCGCGACCGCACGAGTTTGATCGTGTCGCATCGCATCTCGACCGTGCGCGAGGCGGATCTGATTTGCGTTTTGGACGAAGGACGGATTGTTGAGCGGGGAACTCACGATGAGCTGATCGCGCTCGATGGCGAGTATGCGGATCTCTACGAGCGGCAGTTGCTCGAAGAAGAACTCGCAGCGACCTAGTTTGAATAAATGGCGACGGCGGTAAAACAGTTTCACGAGGAAGAGGCGATCGGGAAGACTTACGACTTCCAGGTGGCGCGACGGCTGCTCCGTTATCTCAAGCCGTACGTGCGCCAGCTCATCCCGGCGCTCCTGCTGACGCTCGCGCTCAATCTGCTCGGTGTGTTGCAGCCGAAGTTCACCCAGTACGCGATCGACTGGCACATCCTGCCGCGCCAACTCGACGGTCTCGGTTTTCTCGTAGCGTTGTTCTTCGGCACGCAACTGCTGCGACTCGTTTTCTCTTACTTCCAGGC
This sequence comes from Acidobacteriota bacterium, assembly GCA_020199835.1. Classification (GTDB taxonomy): domain Bacteria; phylum Acidobacteriota; class Blastocatellia; order Pyrinomonadales; family Pyrinomonadaceae; genus PSRF01. Next base: position 132,056 of record JAIVJV010000003.1, read on the forward strand.
CATTTTGCTCAACGGCGTCGGACAGTACGTGATGTTCGACATGCGCAAAGAGCTCTACGACAAACTGCAACATCAGGAAGTCGCTTACTACGATCGCAATCCCGTTGGCCGCATCATGACGCGGCTCACCAGCGACGTCGATGCGCTCAACGAGTTGTTCACCCAGGGCGTGACGGATCTACTCGGCGATCTCGTGATGATCGTGGCGATCATCTCCGTCATGTTGTGGATGGACGTGAAACTCACGCTCGTGACGTTGCTGACGGTGCCGATGCTGTTTGCCGCGACGACGTGGTTTCGGCGTGGCGCGCGACGCGGTTACGACCTCGTGCGCACGCGCATCGCGCGCATTAACGCGTTTTTGCAGGAGCACTTCGCGGGCGCGCAAACAGTGCAGATCTTCAACGCCGAAGAGAAGTCGCTGCGCACTTTCGATCGCATCAACGACGAGTACCGGAGCGCGAACATCGACACGATCTTTTACTACGCGGTGTTCTTTCCGCTCGTCGATCTCATCGGCGCCGTCGGCGTGGCGCTGATCATCTGGTACGGCGGTTATCGCGTGATGCAGAACACGCCCGAGCACACTGTGCTCACGCTGGGGGCGCTCGTGGCGTTCATTCAGTATTCGCAGGCGCTGTTTCAGCCGATCCGAGACATTTCCGACAAGTACAACGTGCTGCAAGCGGCGGTCGTTGCGTCGCACCGCATCTTCAAAACGCTCGATCTGCCGATCGCGATTGTCACGCCGGAAAAACCGTTGAAGAAGGAACGCGCGCGCGGCCGCATCGAGTTTCAGAACGTGTGGTTCGCTTATAAAGATGAAGACTGGGTTTTGAAAGACGTCTCGTTCACGGTCGAGCCGGGACAGTCGATCGCGCTTGTGGGCCACACGGGTTCGGGTAAGACGACCATCACGAACCTCTTGATGCGTTTCTACGATATTCAGCGTGGACGCATCCTGCTCGATGACGTCGATTTGCGCGAGTGGGATCTGAAAGCGTTACGCGAGAATTTCGCGGTCGTGCTTCAGGAAGTGTTTCTGTTCAGCGGCACGATTGAAGGAAACATTCGACTCGGACGCGACGAGATCACCGAAGAGCGTGTGCGCTGGGCCGCGCGCGAAGTGCATGCTGACGGATTTATCAACCGCTTGAAAGGTGGTTACGAAGCCGAAGTGCGCGAACGTGGCGCGGGGTTATCGGTGGGACAAAAGCAACTGATTTCGTTTGCGCGGGCGTTGGCGTTTGATCCGGCGTTGTTGATTCTCGATGAGGCGACGAGCTCGATCGACACCGAGACCGAGCAGTTGATCCAACGCGCGATCGAGCGCGTGATGCGCGATCGCACGTCAATCGTAGTCGCGCATCGTTTGTCGACAATACAGAATGCGGATCGAATCATCGTGCTGCATCACGGTGAGATTCGCGAGCAGGGCACGCACCAGGAGTTATTAGCTCAACGCGGTCTTTACTGGAAACTCTACAAATTGCAGTACGCCGATTCCTCGCACCGCCCGATCGCCGATAATCGCGAAGCGGTCACTTAACCGCGACGCCTTCACGCGTCTTCAGCGGAATCAAACCCTCGAACGACTTGTAGATCTGCAAGTACATCTGCGTCTCGCGGGGGATGAGCGTGCGCCAGCCGTCGCCGCCGCGTCGCAAATATCCCGGCAACTTCGCGGCGTTGGAGTTGTAACCCGCGGCCAGCAACTCGCTCGGCGTCGCGATCTTCGCCCCCAACGCGTACTTCACTTCGTCATTCGCAGTTAAGTCGTTCCACGTGTCGTGCATGTAAAGCAGCATCGCCTGCAACGCGTTCGAGTGGTTGCGCATGCCGGTCACGAAGTCCGGAATCAAGCCAACGCCCGGATGTCGCTGACGCACGAGGTTGTAGGCCCACGGAATCATCTGCACCATGCCGCCCGCGCCCGCGCTGCTCACTGAAAAGCGATACGTGTCCAGCTCGTTCAGCGCAAACAACGAATATATTTCCTGGTACAACTCGAGCCGGTTCTCGGCGCGGAACCGTTGGTGATCGACGTGCTCCACGATGCACAGCCGCTCGGCTACATCAACGATCTGAGGCGAGATGGCAACGCCACGGTCGCGCAGCCGCGTTGCGGCGAGGTCGAGCATGTTGCGTACGTAGGATTGTCCCGACCTGACTAAGTCATTCGACAGCAGCGCCGGATGCGCCGAGGTGTAATACGCGAGTTCCTTGAACAGACCGTTTTTCTCGATCGGATACTCGACCGTGAGGGGCGCCAGCGATTGTCCCGTCGGCGTAAAGATCGTCATGGCCGTGTTCACGCCGTTCGCGCGCAGAATCTTCAGGTTGACGCTCGTGCCAAGCGAGGACACAGTGTTGACCTCCGCGCCCCTGGTCAGAAACGTTTCTTTGGAGATCGTGATCAGGTGCGTGCGCGCAGTTTCGCGTTCGAGCGCGGCAATCGTCACGAACTGAATTGACGGAGTGCTCATCGCGGTGGCGAGCGGACGCGTCTTCAGCATTCGGCGTGCTTCCGAGATCCGCGCCTGGATCATCGATGGTGTCAGATAGGTCAACGGCGCGGAGGCAACGGGTTTCGGGGCTTCCGCTGCGGATGCGGCCGCCGCGGACGCCGCCGGCAGATTTGGGTTCACGGCACCGGGATTCGCTGCGCTCGGTGTAACGATGCGTGGTCGCGACCCTTGCTCCGGAGTACTCTCCTGCGCATGGATCCCGGTGGTGAAAAAAGAGGCGAATAGGGCGACGGAAAAGGCAAAAACGCTTGGTGATTTCATAGTTGACTTCCGGAGAGCCGTGGATCAAATTTACTCGCCGGGGGGCGGCGAGCGTTGGCTTAGATTCGCGCATCTATTTGCGGGTTGTCAACTGTTTTGTGCGCTATTTTGTGCGCGTTTGTAAACGTCTGTATACTCTCCCGCGATAATCCTGCGTTGTAGTTGTCAAGAATTAGAAGGGAGTAGTGTTATGCCTTTTAACCCACTCACACGCCTCGCACTCGTGTGCCTCTTTATAACCGCCTTATTTATGACGCAAACGAACAAGTACCCGTCAGCCCGAAAAAGCGATCAGGTTGACGATTACCACGGCGTAAAAGTCGCCGATCCCTATCGCTGGCTCGAGGATCTCGACTCCGAAGAGACGCGCGCATGGGTGGAAGCGCAAAACAAGTTGACGTTCGGCTTTCTCGAAGGCATTCCCCAACGCGCCGCGATCCGCGAGCGGCTGACAAAGCTCTGGAACTACGAAAAATACGGCGTGCCGTTCAAGGAAGGTAATCGCTACTTTTATACGCGCAACAGCGGACTCCAGAATCAGTCAGTGCTCTACACAGTGAACACACTCGACGGTCAACCGCAGATGATTCTCGATCCGAACACGCTCTCGACAGACGGTACTGTCGCAGTTTCGGGTCTCCAGGTGAGCCCCGACGGCAAGTTACTCGCGTACAGTCTGTCGGCGTCAGGTTCGGACTGGCAGGAGTGGAAAGTTCGGGACGTCGCGACGAGCAAGGACCTTACAGACCATCTGAAATGGGTGAAATTTTCCGGCGTGTCGTGGACGCGCGACGGCAAGGGGTTCTTCTACAGCCGCTACGAAGAACCGAAAGCCGACGCCCTGAAAGCAATCAACTATTTCCAGAAAGTTTATTACCACAAACTCGGCACGGCACAGACTGAGGACGTGCTCGTTTATGAACGTCCTGATCAAAAAGACTGGTTGTTTGGCGGGTCAGTCACTGAAGACGGCAACTACCTGATCGTCACCATTTACCAGGGCACTGACACCAAGAACCGCGTCTACTACAAAGATTTGAAAGCGAAAGACGCGCCGGTCGTAAAACTGCTCGACGGTTTCGACGCCGCTTACACCTTTGTCGCCAATGAAGGCACCCGTTTCTGGTTTCAAACTGATCTGGAAGCGCCGCGCGGCAAATTGATCGAAATCGACGTCGCTAATCCCGCGCGCGCCTCGTGGAAAGTGCTTGTGCCTGAAACCAAAGAGCGTCTCCAGGGCACCAGCTTCATTAACAACAAGTTCGTTCTCAATTACTTGAAAGACGCTTACACGCAGGTGAAGATCTACAACACCGCGGGCAAGTTCCTGAGCGAGGTCCCGCTTCCCGGAATCGGTACCGCTGATGGTTTCAACGGCAAAGCTACCGACAAGGAAACGTTCTACGCGTTCACCGGCTTCACGACCCCGACGACGATCTATCGCTACGATTTTGATACCGGCAAGAGCACCGTCTTTCGCCAGCCGAAAGTCGATTTCAATCCGAGCGAATACGAAACGAAGCAGGTCTTTTATTCGAGTAACGACGGCACGAAGGTGCCGATGTTCATCACTCATAAGAAAGGTTTGAAGCTGGACGGCAACAATCCGACAGTCCTCTACGGGTACGGCGGCTTCGATATTTCGCTGACACCCGGGTTCTCAGTCGGAAATCTCGTGTGGATGGAGATGGGCGGCGTTTACGCACAGGCGAACCTGCGCGGCGGTGGCGAGTACGGCGAGGAATGGCACCAGGCGGGAATGAAGCTCAAGAAGCAAAATGTGTTTGACGACTTTATCGCCGCCGCGGAGTGGTTGATTGCTAACAAGTACACGTCAACGCCGAAGCTGGCGATCTTCGGCGGCAGCAACGGTGGACTGCTCGTCGGTGCTGCGATGACCCAACGTCCCGATCTGTTTGGCGCGGCGATTCCCGCGGTTGGTGTGATGGACATGCTGCGGTTTCAGAAGTTCACGATCGGCTGGGCGTGGGTTTCCGACTACGGCTCGTCTGACAATGCGGATGAGTTCAAAGCGTTGTACGCGTATTCACCGCTGCACAACCTCAAGCCGGGAACTTCGTATCCGCCGACGTTGATCACTACGGCCGATCACGACGATCGGGTTTGGCCCGGACACAGTTTCAAATTCGCCGCGGCGCTTCAGGCCGCGCAGGCAGGCGATGCTCCGGTGTTGATTCGGATTGAGACGAAGGCGGGTCATGGAGCAGGGAAACCAACATCGAAGGTGATCGAAGAGATCGCCGACCGCTGGGCGTTTCTCGTGAAGGTCCTGAACACGAACGGTACCAAGGTCACGAAAAACACCGGTCAATAATCACTGCGACCACGGCGTGGGCTTTCGTACCCAGCGAAAGCCCCGCAGCTTTTCCAACAGCTCGCGCTCTAACGGATCCGCATCGCTCGCTGCGATGTTCGACTCGACGTGCGACAACTTTCGCATTCCCGGAATAATCGTGCTCACGTCCTGATTCGCGAGAATGAAACGCAGCGCCAGCTCCGGCATCGTGATCCGCGTTCCACGTTCGCGGTTCCACTCCTCGAGCATTCTCTTGAACTGGTCCGCACGTTCCACACTCGGAATCAGGTTTTCGGGAACGAAGTACGTGTTGCGCCAATCGCCTTCGGGCCACCTGCTGTCTTTCGTTAACGTTCCGGTCAGCGTTCCTTCATCGAAAGGCACGCGCGCGATCACGGCCACGTTCATCTCCCGGCAGGCGGGAAAGAGATCATCCTCCGGGTTCTGATCGAAGATGTTATAAATAACCTGCACTGCGTCGATCTGCCCGCTGCGCACTGCGCGCACGCCGTTCCACGGTTCCCAACGATTGATACTGATTCCGATCGCGCGGATCAATTTCTGGCTGCGCAGATCGTCGAGTCTGTAGAACCAGCGATCATCGCGCATCCAGTCGTCGCTCCACGTGTGAAACTGCATCAGGTCAAACTGGTCCAGCCGCGCGTTTTCCAGACTGCGATGCACGTACTCCTCGACATGATCCGGTGGATAAGTTTCCATCAAAGTGGATTCCGGAGTCGCGGGCCACTGCAATGTCTTTGGCGGAATCTTCGTGGCGGTGTACAGACGTTTGTCCGGATTGGACCGCAGGATCTGGCCCAGCAGGTTTTCGCTGCGGCCATTGCCATAAGCGTATGCGGTATCGAAAAAATTGCAGCCTTGATCGACCGCGGATTGAAGCGAGCCCAACGACTCATTGTCGTTTGAGCCGGACCAACCAGCCATGCCCCACATGCCATAGCCGATCTCACCGACTTCCCAGCCGGCGCGGCCAAATCGTCTGTATCTCATGCGGTCATACTAGAGATCGGAGTGTGCAAAAACAACTACGCCTCGGAACTCGATGTCCCGAGGCGCAGTGGGGGTTGCAGCGTTCTAAACTGTTAGTTGTTTCCGGTGGTGGATGCGCCGCTGTTGGTGATCACGATGTCCTTGTCGGAACCGCCAAAGGTGACGCCAGTCAATTTCTGCTCGTCGCCACTGTTGGTGGATCGCAGTTGAAAATCATCAGCTTTCTTCGAGCGCGGCTCGAGTTTAGCCATGGCCTGGGCGACGACTTTGCCGTTCTTTGCGATCGACAACTGACCAGTCTCGTCGTCAAATTTGACCTCGTACGTTCCTTTCTTCACGACCGTGCCGTTGACTTTGATGTCCTCGTCAAAGGTGACCTTGTGCTTATGCACTTTAGCCAGCGCCACGACGCTCGTCAGGGCAGTGACCATTAAAACAACCAGCATTCTATTCATAATTGATTTCATCACAGCTCTCCTTATTTATTTAGCTCAACTGTCCTGATGAGCTCCTCTGCGTGTGAAACACCACTCGCAGTTTAGTTATGGCAGAAAATGATCTGAGTAAGACCATCGAACACTCGGCATCGTACGCAGGCCCGTTTGTAAAGGTTCCGCGGATTGTTTTCTTTACCTTCTCTATACATTTCTTTACAGTTCCTTACAGATTTCCGTAGATCCTTTTGCTAGACTCCGCGCATTCGCCGAATCACTTATAAGACGCATTCGCCGGATATTCATTAACAACCTGGTAAGGAGATCTGGAATGAGAAAGTTGTTTTGCGCTCTTACTGTAACGAGTGCGCTCGTGTTCGCACTCGCCGTGCATGCTGCGCCGCCGGCCAACTTTGCCGGCACCTGGACGCTCGATAAGAGCAAAAGCCAAGGGCTCAATCCGCGTCACCAGAACGCCGAAAGCGTATCGTGGGTGATCACGCAAACCGAAAAAGACATCACGATTGACGAGAAGATGACCGGTGGCAATCCCCCGGCTGGTGCTCCCTCGGCCGGTGGTCCTCCGGCGGGTGGTCCCCCCGCTGGTGGTGCTCCCGCAGGTGGTGCTCCGGCAGCCGGTTCTGGAGGTGGCGGTGGTCAGGGCCGCGGCATGGGCATGGGTGGTCCAAGAACGTTCAATCTCGATGGCACCGAAACTTCCACTGATACAGGACGAGGCAAGGTTGTAAGGAAGGCAACCGTGTCAGCCGACGGCAAGATGATCGAGCTTTCGTCCAAGGCAACGTTCCAGGGACCTGAAGGCGAAATCACCACGACCTCGACCGACAAACTGCAACTGTCGGCGGATGGCAAAGTGCTTACCGTCAACCGTCACAGCCAAAGCCCGCGCGGGACGCAGGAGTCGACGTTGGTTTTCAATAAGTAGGTAAACGTTAGCCGCAGATTACACAGGACGTTCGATCTGTGTAATCTGTGGTTACTTGAGCCAATCCCTGGTCATGTCGCACCACAACGCGAGTCCGCGCCACTCGTTGAACCGTGAATAGTAGCGCTCGATCTTTTTGTCGTTCGCTTTCCGGCCTTTGTTTCTAACCTGAAAAAACTTCGCTCGCGTCCACGAGTCGAGGGCCAGCCCGTCGTAACGTCCCAACAGTTTCAGCAGATTTTCAGCGGCGTAGTTTCCGACGCCTTTCACGCCCTTCAGCTCTTTGATCAGTTCAGCGGTTGAGAGTGGGCTCGTTAGCCATCGTTCGACGTTCAATTCTCCCGCTGCCACGCGGTCGGCGAGTTCCTTCAAATACGCCGCGCGATAGCCGGCGCGAACCTCGTCCACAAAAAACTTCAGCGGCATCGCCGCCATTGCTTGGGCGGACGGGAACGATTTGCGGCCATCGTCGCTCTCGTGTCCGAGGTTCTCGACGAGCCCGGTAACCATCTTCACCGTCAGTGCCCAGGAGCAGTTGGTAGTGCAGATCATCTTCACGAGATCTTCGAAGACCGTCGGCGAGCGCAACATTCGGCCGGCGCCCTGGATGCCGATCCACGAGAACTCCGGGTCTGCGCTGATTGCAAGGTAGAAGGGTTGCAGATCGTCGTCGAGCCGCAGGATGTGACGCGCGTCGCGGGTAACTTTGATGACGTCGCTTTTGGTTAGCGATCGCGAAGCGGTGACGCGGACGTGTCCTTTTCTGCCGCTCATCACGATGGTCACGGGCGGCTTGGGATCGAGGTCGATCACGCGGGTGAGCTCGTATTTTTCGGAATCGAGAGCAAAAGGGAGCAGGCCGTACCAGCCGTGGCTGATGATGGTTCTGCGGAAATTGAAGTTTGGCGGCGTCGGTATTTTCAGTTCCATAGCCTTGTATCGTTCACGTTCGGTCAAGCTGCATCTTGACACGGTACCGTACCGAGCCTAGACTAAGCGAACTTGAAAACAGTGTGTGGAAGGCTGTTCTCCCGAAACTCATCATACGAGGGAAGTAGGGGGAGAGGGATCAAACACTTCGATCTCCAACAGTAATCCGGTGAACGTACGCACCGCTTCCGAAGACGATGCCGGAGCTTTCCGGCGAATGGTTTGTCGCCCCACAGGGACGCTAGCAGGGCATCCGGTGGGGCGCAGCCGTTTTAAAGCTATCGTACGTAAATGGGGTTTGAGATGATCCACGGTTTTTCGCCGATGATCTGCTCGACCTCGGGTACATAGACCTCCACGCGATACACGCCTCGTTCAGTCACTGGGATTTCCTTCGTAGTGATTCCCGCTTCGTTCAAAATAACAGAGCCGTCTTTGAACAATACGACGCGGCTTGGTATCGGCGTGTGAATCCGCAGGCGCGTGTCATTTTGCAAAGGGATTTCGTCGCCCTGGATCTTCCGCTCCGGCCCACTCTCAGCCTCGAATCTGAAACCAGTAGTGTCACCAAAGAGGTCAAACCCGATAAAGGAATGACCGGCTTTAAGCGCGGCGAGTAACTGCTCAGTATCAAGTGCCTTGGAGTCAGTTAATACGTGAAGCCGGACCAGGCGGAAACTGGTTTCGTAGGGATCGAGTTGAATACCGGCGAGCGTTTTGCCCGAACTGTCGCGAAGGCTGATGCCGACGTTGGCGTGCGAGTCGTTGCCGGGTGTGGCGGTTAACCGCGCGCGTGCGAGAGCCTGGTCCCACTTCTTGAGACTCTCGTTGGGCCGCTCGTAATAAAGCGCGAACAGGAGATCGGGATAAGCGCGATGCGACCACAGCACGTCGAACAAAGCGACGAGCGGATTGGCGCGTCTGGTGTTGGTGAAGACGTTGTAGATCTCGACGCCGTCAACTCCAGGTGTTTCCCAGTTTTTGAAATCTTCGGGGTAAGCGACGATTGCAATGTCGTTTGGGAGTGTCAGCAGTCGATCTCCGTTCGCTGCTGAAGTCTCGTTGCCGTTGATGAAGAGCACGCCGCCATGCAGGCCTTGCAAAGTCATCGCGGCGGTGTCGAAGTCTTTTTCCGTGTGCTCGGTCATGATCACGAAGTTCAGTTGATTCGCTTGTGCGGCGGCGATGATGTCGGAGAAGGTTCCGGAACTGTGGCCGCCGAGGAAAGAGTGAACATGGACCACGCCTTTGTGCTCGTTGAGGTTGGTTGGCGTATGCGTGCGTTGTGAATTGAGCTGGCGAATCGTCGCGCTGAGTTTGCGGAGTTTATAGCGACGATAAGCGAACGGGATTTGGACCAGCAGAAAAACGAGAATGAACGCGATGAGGATCTTTTTGAACACGGATTTTAGCTGATGAAGTCCACGGATACGACGTGTTCGCTGATGCTGCGGCCCAGCTGGGCGACTTTGACGTGTTCCGGATGAACGGTGTAGGCGTCGAGCGCGGCGCGATCTGCGAAAGTTGCGACGAGACCTGTGTCGTACGAGCGCGGCAGAAACAACGTGTCGAAGCCGACGGAAAGGCTTTGCACTTCAGGAATGATCGACGCGAGGTTGCCTAAGAGTGTTACGTGTTCCTCACGCGCAAACTGCTCGACGTCGGCGCGGTACTTCCAGACCACAATGTGTGTCAGCATTTTTCTCGAAACAGCAGGTTAAGTGCTCCGCCCTCGGTTCAGAAACTCAAGCGCACGCGCAGGGTGACCGTGCGATTGCCGCCCGAGCCGCCGCCCGGACCGAAGAAGAAGGTATTTGAACCCGACGCGGATTTCAAGAAGTAGGGCGAGGCCATGTTGCCGACGGGAAGGCCCAGGTTGTTCCGGTTGAAGAGATTGTTGAAACTCACCGAGAGCTGCAACGAGTAAGGTCGTTGAATCGGTGGCTTCGCTGGTGGTGTTGCGCCGGCGCCGGGAGCGGTCGCCGCGGGTGCGGTGGCGCTGGTCGTGCTCGGTCCACCCGGTGGCGGCGCTTTCGGTTCGATTGCTGGTCCAAACTTCCAAACCTTCGCGACGTTGAAATTCACCGACATAAAACCTGGTCCACGTCCGAAGTTGCGCGGAATGATCGTTTGTCCCGGTTCAGGATTCGGGTCGAAAGCGCCGAGCGGCGTAACGACGACGCCCGGCTTGTTGAGGTCCGTGGCAAACGCGGGACGCTCGCTAAAGAACGTATCGCCATTCGTGTCGCGGCCGGTGATGATGTTGAACGGCTGGCCGGAGCTGGCGATCATAAACGTATTGAGACTGATGCCGTGTGGTCCTTGATAACTACCGCCGCCGTACATGAAACTCAACGAGCCGAACGGCGTGCGGGCCCATTCGCGGCTGAAATCGTAAGCGTCAAACGGCGAGCCGCTCTGCCCGTTATCGGTGTTTCTCGCTTTGTTCAGGTTGTACCCGCCCCAGAAACTCAACGTCTTCAGGTTTCCGTTTATGTTGATGTTGAGGTTGTTGCCGATCGTGCGGCCGGTCGACTGGTATTCGAAGATGTTTCCGGCGTCAGCGCCGAGCGGCCGAACGCCGCTGTTGGGCAGGCCGGAATTGAACGTGCCGCCGAGCGGCGCGTTGATGTTGACAGTTCGTTGCTGACGGTTCGTGCGTGAGTGGGCGTAACTGACCGAGAGTTTGATGTTCTTCGGAAGTAAACGTTCCACAGTGAACATCGCGCGTAGCGAACGCGACGAGCGTAGATCGTCGTTCATCACGCGGCGACTCTGCGGTTGCGAAAAGTCGTCGAGCAGATCGACCGACGGTACGAGGGGGAACAGGTTGAGCACTGCCGGATCGGTAACGAGAAACTGTTGCTGGTGCAAACCGTCGAATCGGAGCGTTTGCAGTGAAAGATCTTCGGAGATGCGGTTGTAGAAGTAGCCGACGGCACCGCGAAAGACTGTCTTTGGTGGTCCAGGTGGTGGAGCCGGCGCAGGCGCGGGAGCGGGCGTCGCTGCAGCGGTTGCTGTCGTTGCTGTCGCGGGTTTTGCGGGAGTCGTAGTTGCTGAGCCTGAAGAGGCCGGCGTTGCCGGTGCCGCGGATGTAGCGGATTTTTTACTACCAAATACCGGCGACCAGGCGAACGCGATGCGCGGCGCGAAATCGAAGTCGCTGTCGATGTTGTTCTGGTTCTCGTAACGAAGCCCGGGCGACAACGTGAGGTTTGGTCTAACTTTCCATTCGTCCTGTATGTAGAACGAAACGTCAAGCTGCTTCACGTCCGCCTGGGGCTCGCCACCGGCGATGGAAAACTGTGTCGGGCCGCCACCGAGTAAACGAATCGCTTCCGGTGAAAGACCTGCGCGCGTAAACGCGAGCGTGCGGCGGTAACGTTCGAGACTGCTGACCTCGACAATCTGCGGTTGACCATCCGGCCCGAGCACCACCTGATCGTTTTCGTCCAGCCGTGGACCAAGCCCGCCCGCAAACGTGTACGTACCGCCGAAGTTCGCGGGCGAGATGCTGTCGATCTGCACGTGTCGCAGCCGCGCGCCGACTTTCAAGAAGTGATTGCCGCTGGTCCACGAAGTAAAGTTTTGTAATTCAAACCGCTGCTGTTGGTTTGACGATGAGCCGACCTGCGCGCCGCCGCCAAAGAAGGAGTCGAGCACATTGAGCGCGAAAGCATCAACGGCGCTGGTCTGCTGGAAGCGGTTGCGAATCCACTGAAAGCGCGTTTCGTTGACCGTCTTTTCGTTGAGCAGCGCGGTCTCGGTGAGTTGCAGGATGAAGTTTCGGCGGTGCCCGCGATACGCGCGCGACGGAAGTGAAAAGCCGCCGATACCTTGCAGGTCCTGGGTTGAAACGTTGTAGTTGGCGCGGCCGACGACGGTGTGCTTTTTGTTGATCTTCAGGTCGATACGGACATTGCCGTACGTGCTCAGTTCGGGAGTCACAAACGACTGGTTTACGCTCACCGGCACGAGCGTCACCGGATCGAGAACCGTGGCGTTGACGACGGAGTTTGCGTCGCTGACGTAGCGGCCGAAGTAAGCTGAGAACGAGGCGCGCTTGGGGACGATCGGGCCGCTGAGATTGATGTTGAAGGCGCGTTGTTGATACGGCGCACGCCGCGTCGTGAATGGATTGCGCGAGTTCAGGCTTTCGTCATTGAAATCAAAACTGAACGCGCCGTGCCATTTGTCTGCGCCGGGTTGCGTGAAGATCTCGATTCCGCCCCAGCCCGGAAACTCAAACTCCGCGGAGAAGGGATTGTTGTTGACGCGTACCTCGCGAATCGCTTCTTTCGGCGGAATCTGGCCGTTTGAGAAACCGTCGACTTTGATTTCGGCGCCGCTTTGAGGATCCACGGGACCGGCGAGCGCTTGCAGCGCGGCCGTTAACGCTTGCGGATCGTTTGGCAGTGCTTCGAGATCGCGGCCGCGCAGCACGACGGCGCCGGCGTTGTTGTCGGAGTCAGTGCTGATGTTGCGATCGTCGACGGTGACTTGTTGTTCTTCGAACGCGACGGTGAGTTGCGCGTTTAGAGTCGTTGTCTCGCGCGCTTCGATCTCGACGTCCTTCTCCTCAAACACGGTGAAACCCGGCGCGACGACTTTCAGCGTGTAGACGCCCGGCGCGAGGCGTTTGAACTCGTAAACGCCGGATGAATTGCTGGTCGCGCTCGTGACGACGCCGTTGGCGTTTCGCACCGTGACGGTTGCGCCGACGATGAGGCTATCGAGTTGATCCGTGATCGTGCCGCGGAGCGCGCCGGTGGTTTGTTGGGCCACGGCGGATGCGGCAATGACGCAGATGAGAAGAGTGCAGCGCAGAATGGGGAGCATCGCGTTTAGTTAGTGAATCTGACCGGAAAAAAGTTTCAGCGATTCCCAGATGAACGATCCCAGGGCTCGCCTGACCTTACACGTCACGACTGTCGGCCGGTTGCAAAAACAGAAGTGGTCAGCTTTCGCCGCGGATGAGTTTCAGTTCCTTGATGAGTTCGCCCACGGCGTCCCCGGCGAAGCGGACTTTGTTTGCACGCCAGACCACGCGCGGTGGTTTCAGTTCTTCGGGCGTGCCTTTGATGATCACGAACAGCTCGCCGTAGGGATAAACGGCGTCGAGGATTCTGCGAAACTCGACCACGTTAAAGTAGATGACGTAATCCGCGTCCCCCAACCCGTCGGCCGGGATCAAACTCCCGTGTTGCCGCATGTATTTGTCGAGCTTCTTGGCCAGTTGGTTGTGAACCCAGCGAAAACGGCCTTTCGGGTGCGGATTGGCTCTGAGTACGTCTTCGATGATGGCACGTTCCCCGCCACTCGCATCAATCACGCGCGACCGGAACACCACCAGCAACGCGCGATGCTTGTCGTGCAGCTCCGCCAGCGAATTTCCCGCGTGAGCCGCCCTGATTTTGTCATCATTGTTCTGGGCAGGAACCAAACCAGGCGATCCGAACACAGAGGCGAGCACCACAGCCGCGAGGACGATCAACCGCTCGTGTTTACGCAGGCAAGCCATTGCTTTACCACATTCAGGGGCTTCGCATTCAAGTGTTTCGTGTCGCGCTCTTCGGCGGATGCGGCATGATCGAACTCTCCTCGGGATCAACCTCTTCGAAGCCGAGTTCGGCCACGCCGTGCGGTGTCAACGAAATGTAATCGTTACCCTCGGTGGTGTGACGCACCAGCAGGCGGTGGGTTTTTTCGAGTGCTTCGAGCGCTCGGACCATATCGGCATTGGCGTAAGCCCCAGTGCTGCCAAAGAGTTCGCTGGCCAGAATGCGGGTGTGTCCCGCGGCCTGAAAGAAGCCCAGGACGTATTTCTCAATCTCTTCGAGTCGCCGTCTGTCCATTTTTTCCCCCCGTGTAGTAAACTGACTATACCTCACCGCCCCGCCAAAGGAGAAACAACTTGTGAAGAGCTTTTTACGGGTCTGTCTGGCGATGGTGGTAGTCGTGTGCGCGGTTACGGCGGCGCATCCGAACGGTGGCGTGGAAGATTCGTCGCCCTTTGCGGAGGCAAGGCGCATCGGCGAACTGAACGCGCGTCACTTCTATCTTCTTTCAACGTCGGTCGGCAACTATACGATCAGCCAATACGGGTTGGGCGAAGTCTATGTGGGGAACCGCAAAAAGTACTTCAACCTGAAAGTCAGTGGGCGAAGCCGTCTCGAGCGAGTCTACTTCCTCGAGTACGAAGGCGACCTGCTGTTGCTGTACGAAGCAGGCGTGTCGGGTTATCTCCTGCGCCTCGACCAAAGCACGAGAAGAATAAAACGCGCGACGGCGATCAGTGAAAAATTCGAACCGCCGCTGATCAAGGAACGGTCCGCGGTCTTCGGTGATGGCGCGATCGTGCCGCTCGACTAGCTGCGACTAGTTCGCGGCCTTGCGCGCCTTCATTTCAGCACGCGAGTCTTTCACTGACGCCTTGATTAGTTTCTTCAGTGTCGCCAGGTGAATGTCGGAAAGTCGTTTGATATACAAACACGACTTGCCGGTTTTGTGTTTGCCCAACTGATCCATGAACTCCTCGTACTTGTCATAACCGTTCAGGGTGAGGTAGAGCGTCAGATCCTGTTTACGAGGAGAAAAGGCGATCAGCGGCCAGTCTCCTTCACGTCCGCTCGCATACTGGTAGTGATAACTGCCAAACCCAACGATCGACGGTCCCCACATCTGCGGCTTCTCGCCCGTGATCTCCTCCATGATCTTCGCGATCGCGAAACAATCTTCGCGGCGTTCAGCGTCGGGGATCTTGTTCAGGAAACCTGTAACACTCTCATTGGTCGGTTTAGTTTTGGCCTCTGCCACTTTGCGTTGCTCCTTTCCTCATCTCTGGATACTTCATTCCTGTGTTCCGCGACGTCAGCTATGGCTCACGCTTTGGAGTGTTCGATCAGCCACGACTGGCGTTGTCAGTCGCACGCGCCGAATGCGGCGACCTTCCATTCGTTCTATGCGAAACGTCAGATCTTCATATCGCACCACTTCACCCGTTTGCGGCAGATGTCCGGCCTGGGCCATTAGAAACCCGGCGAGCGTGGTGTATCCGCTATCTTCAGGCAAGTCGAGTTGTAGCTGGCGATTTGCATCGCGTACGCTGAGAATTCCGCTCAACAAATAATTGCCGTCAGCTTCTTTCAGTATCTGCTCGCGCACTTCCTCGTCAAACTCATCGTTGATCTCGCCGACGATCTCTTCGAGCAGATCTTCGAGGGTGACGATGCCTTCAATCCCGCCGTGTTCGTCAACGACGAAAGCGAGGTGGCTACGTTTTATTTGCATCTGCTTCAGCGCCGATCCGAGATGCGCCGCCGCGGGAATAAAGTGCGGCGTGTGAATCAAGGCGCGCAGGTTGAACTCCGCCGAGGGTATCGATTGGTCCAGAAAAGGTTCGAGGTCTCGTCGCACGAGCACGCCGATGATGTTGTCGAGCGTGTCCTCGTAGACAGCCAAACGCGAATAACCAAAGTTACGAAAAGCATTCTTCGCCGCTTCGAGCGTAGCCGTGACCGGCAACGCGGCGACAGCAGTACGCGGAACCATCGCCTCGCGCACCTGTGCGTCCGTGAAATCAAGCACGCGATTGATCAGCTGTTGCTCGTCCGCTTGCAAGTGACCGCTCTGGTGCGAGATGTCGATCAGTTGGCGCAACTCGTCTTCCGTGTAGATCGACGCGTGTCCACCTGACGGATGCAGACCGAACAACCGCACGGTTCGCGTGCCTGCCCAGTCAAGCAGTTGGATGGGCCAACGAAACACGCGATAGAACAACTGCAGTGGCAACGCGATCGCGAGCGCGGTTTTCTCCGCGCGTTCGAGCGCCAACGTCTTCGGCGCTAGCTCACCCAGTACGATGTGCAGGAACGTGATGATGCTGAACGCGATCGTAAAAGCGAGCGTGTGGAGCAGCGTCTCCGAGATGCGACCCTTCAGCGGCGCTTCGAGCAAATGCGCGATCGCTGGTTCACCAATCCAGCCGAGCGCCAGCGAAGCGAGCGTAATACCGAGTTGCGTAGCAGAGATGTAAGCGTTCAGGTTGGTGAGTAACGGCAACAAACGCCTCGCTCTGGCGTCGCCGGTTTTCGCCAACGTTTCGATGCGTGACTTACGCACGCCAACGAGCGCGAATTCCGAAGCCACGAAAAAGCCGTTTGCCAGGACGAGCAAAACTACGATTACGAGGTTTAACGTTTCGATCATGACCCGGAATTAATTATTCCACGAGTATCTCCGAAACTGTGGGTCACTTTCCAGTTCGTACTTCTTCAAAAACTCCCACGCGGTCTGATTAAACTTCGACGCGGAATCGTAATACCAGTGATCGTGGTTCTTGATCTCGATCAGTTCTACTGGAATGTTGGCCGCTCTCAACGCGTCGCGCGTAGCGCGCACTTCATCGAGTGGAAAGTACGAATCGCGATCGCCGACCTGGATCGAAATCGGCACTTTGCGCTTCGCCAGCTTGATCAACTGGTCTTCCTCGCCGCGCAGTGCGCCTGCGTGAATGGCGGCTGCCGCAAAATACTCCGACTCCATCAATGACATGTGGATCGCGAAACACGCTCCGGCCGAATGACCGAACAGGTAAACGCGTCGCGGATTGATCGGGTATTTGGTTTTTAGTTCTTCGACCAGCTCATAGAGAAACTCAGGGCCATCCTGCGGCGCGGACCAGCCACGTGGCGTGCTCGCGTCAGGCCCGGCGATGATGATTCCTTCTTTCTTCGCGTAGTCTTTCCATTTTTCGACGAGCGTGTTGCCGTTACGGCCTGAGCCGTGGAGCATCACGATCAATGGCGCTTTCGCCTGCGCAGTTATTGTGGGAGGCACGTAGAGATAATACGCGCGCTTTTTTCCGTTAGACGTGATCAGTTCTTTGGTGATGTCGTCTTTGGGTGCGACTACGCCAAACATGGGAAGCAAAATGAGCAAGGCTAGTAGAGTTCGCATGGGTAACTCCGAAAGGAAAGAACTGGTATTTCACAAACGTGGACTCGGTCGCGTGCTGCTCGCGCACGACTCGATACTAAACGGTTTGAAAGAAAACTACGAATTTGTTGACAGTGGTCCAGTACGATGCGGTCCGGCCAGTGAGATGGCGTCTACGAAGGCTCTCTGCAACCACTGCATACGAAGGGCGCCGAGCGCGACGGCGACAACTCACGGCTACTTCTTTCGTCCAACAGCAAATAAACTCTGGGCGGTGCGGACGTACATCACGCCTTCTGACAACGCCGGCGTCGCCATCAACAATTCTCCCATCGAGTTAGTGGCCACGTGCGCAAACTTCTCACCCGCCGACACCACCAAAATCTCTCCGTCTTCGTTCGGCAAGTAGATCTTTCCGTCCGCGGCGATTGGCGACGCGCTGAAGCCGTTGCCGACGAGCGGTAGTCGCTGCCGGTAAAGCTCGTCGCCGGTTTTCAGGTTATAAGCATCGAAAGTTCCGTTGTTCGCGAGCACGTAGAGAACGCCTTTGTAGATCAACGGCGTCGGCATGTACGAGCCACGGCCTGTGCGACTCCAGATGATTGCCTCGCTACTCGTTTTACCGTCCGGCAGTGTCAGGTCACCACGCGCGCCTGCTTTAACAACGAAGATCGGACGTTCTGGTCCACGTCCGCTTGCGAACACGAGTATGTCGTCGGCGAATATCGGCGTCGGCGCGGTGATCTTCGAGCTCTTGCCCAGTCGCCACAACTCTTTGCCGGTGCGTGGATCGTAACCGCGAATGAAGTTCGAAGCGTTTGCGATGAGTTCGTCGCCCTTTGAAGTGGTCGCGACCGTCGGCGTGCCCCACGAGGGAATCTCGTCGCGATCGGTTTTCCAAACGGTCTCGCCGGTGTTGGCGTTGAGCGCGACGATGAACGAATCCGTCTGCGTGTCGCACTGAAGGATCACGAGATCCTTCCAGATGATCGGCGAACTGGCCGAACCCCACTCGAACGTCGGAATGTCGTAAGCGCCGAGATCGATCCGTCCGAGATCGACTTTCCACAGAAAACGTCCGTTCACGTCGTACGCGTAAACACCTTGAGAGCCGAACCACGCGACCACGATGCGGCCGTCGGTTGCGGGCGTGGAGTTCGCGTACGTCGCTTTGATGTGACGTTTCTCGCGTGGCTCGCCTTCGAAAGCAACGCGTTCCCACGCGAATTTGCCGGTCTGTTTGTCGATCGCATAGATTATCCACTTGTGAGTGGAGCGATCTTTGGCAGCATCACCATCGCCGTAAAGCCCGGGCCTGAAGGTCGCCTTTGGATCGCTGCTGACTGCACTCGTGACGTAGACGCGATTACCCCAAACTATCGGGCTGGAGTGGGACAGCCCGGGAATCGGCGTTCGCCACAAAATGTTTTCACCGGTTTTGGCGTCCCACTTATCGGGAAGATTTTGTGCTTCGGCAACTCCGGAAGCGTTTGGCCCACGAAACGACGGCCAGCTTCCGGCAGCGTTCGCCGGTTTCGCGCGTGACGGTGGGCGGGCGTGTGAAGTGTGGACGATCTTTCGCACGGGTTTGCCGGCCGATTCGCCCGCGGGCAGCCACGTGCTGCGATCGAGAATCATCTGCCGCGGCCGGCAGTCGTCGGAAACGAGATCAAACGTGATGCGTTTGCCGTCAACGGTAGTGCGATACTTTCCGGGATTGTCGCAGCCGCCTGGACCACCGGTCATTGAAAGCTCGATTTCGTTCCCGTGGGCTTTCCAGTTGCCGTTGAGCTTGGGCCGCCGATCGCCTTCGAGTGTGAACGTGCCGGCGGGATCGAATCGAGCCACAAAAACTCCGAACGCGATAGGATGCGAAGGCAGCACACTGTTCGCAGACTGCGACGGCGGCGCTCCGTTCGGCGTTGCTGCTCCATTAGGCCGTGACGGCGCCACTCCTTGTTGCCGGTGCTTCTCGATGTACTTGCGCGCAAACTCGTTCAAATGTGGGCTTTCGCGCAACCCCACTTTCTCCGCTTCTTTCTCGGCGTCTTCAAACTTCCACCCGTCGCGCAGCACTCTCCGAATGAGCCAAAACGCGCCCACACGAATCGCGGCCGTGCAGTGAATAAACGCCGGGCGGTTTTGCGGGTCATCAGTGATCTTCAGAAACTCGTCAGCCTGTTCGTCTTTCGGATCACCAAACTTGACCGGGATATTGAAATACCGCAAGCCGAGTTCCTTCGCCTTCGCTTCCTCTTCGGCGGCTCGATGTTCGGTTGGCTGGCGCAGGTTGATGATCGCTTTCACGCCTTCGGCCTTGAGCTGTTCGAGATGTTCGAGGCGCGGCTGACCGCCGGTGCAAAACTGTTCGTTGACGCGCAGGAAGTTTCTGATCGAACTTGTTTCCTGCTGCGCGACAGCGAGCGCAGCGATGAAGACAAGCAGGGAAGCGAGGCACAGCAGAGTTTTCATTGGGAACCTCCTATTTAGCGCGAATTCGTGTTTCCTACCTCGTCAGTTGGCGATACTTGATGCGGTGCGGCGTCTCGGCAGCAGGACCAAGACGCGCTTTGCGATCCGCTTCGTACTCCGAGTAGTTTCCTTCGAACCACATCACTTTGCTGTCGCCTTCAAACGCCAGCATGTGAGTCGCGATGCGATCGAGAAACCAGCGATCGTGCGAGATCACCACCGCGCAGCCCGCGAAGTTTTCCAACGCTTCTTCGAGTGCGCGCAACGTGTTGACGTCGAGATCGTTGGTCGGCTCGTCGAGCAGCAAAACGTTAGCGCCTTCTTTCAACATCTTCGCGAGGTGCACGCGATTGCGTTCGCCACCCGACAACATCCCGACCTTCTTCTGTTGATCGGATCCGGAGAAATTGAACCGCGCCACGTAAGCACGCGAATTGACCTCGCGTGGTCCGAGTTTCAACAAGTCTTCGCCGGCGCTGATCTCCTCCCATATCGTTTTGTCGGGATTGAGCGTGCGACTCTGATCGACGTAAGCCAGCGCGACTGTTTCACCGATCCGAATCGCGCCTTTGTCGGGCTTCTCCTGGCCGGTGATCATGCGAAAGAGCGTCGTCTTGCCCGCGCCGTTTGGTCCAATCACACCGACAATGCCGCCCGGCGGTAAAGCAAACGTCATGTCTTCAACCAGCAGATTCTCCCCGTAGGCCTTGCTTACCCGATCCGCCTCAATCACTACGTTCCCTAAGCGTGGCCCAGCGGGAATATGTATCTCGAGATCTTCGCGCCGCTTATCTGACTCCTGCCGCAGAAGGTCTTCGTACGAGTTGATTCTCGCTTTGCCTTTGGCGTGACGCGCTTTTGGCGACATGCGAATCCATTCAAGCTCGCGCTGCAATGTCTTCTGTCGTTCGGTCTCTGACTTTTCTTCGCGCCGCAGCCGCTCCTGTTTCTGTTCGAGCCATGACGTGTAATTACCCTTCCACGGAATGCCCTGGCCGCGATCGAGTTCCAGAATCCAGCCGGCGACATTGTCTAGAAAATAGCGATCGTGCGTGACAGCGATGATCGTGCCGGCGTAGCTCTGCAAGTGATGTTCGAGCCACGCGACCGACTCGGCGTCGAGATGGTTCGTTGGTTCGTCGAGCAGCAGGATGTCGGGTTTTTGCAATAGCAAACGGCAGAGCGCGACGCGTCTGCGTTCACCGCCTGACAAGACCTTCACGGGTGTTTCCGGTGGCGGACAGCGCAGCGCGTCCATTGCCATTTCGAGGCGCGAATCGAGATCCCACGCGTCCTGTGCGTCGAGTTTTTCCTGCACTTCGCCTTGCCGTTCGAGTAGCGCGGCCATCTCGTCGTCGCTCAACTCCTCGCCAAACTTCGCGTTGATCTCCTCAAACTCTTTCAGCAGATCGACGGTTTCCTGCACGGCTCCGGAAACGACCTCGCGCACCGTGCGCGCGTCGTCGAGCAACGGTTCCTGCTCGAGAAAACCGACGGTGTACCCGGGCGAGATCACGGTCTCGCCGTTGAAATCTTTATCGACGCCGGCGAGTATGCGCAGCAACGACGACTTGCCGGATCCGTTCAAACCGATGACGCCGATCTTCGCGCCATAGAAGTATGAAAGATAGATGTCTTTGAGGACCGGCTTTTTGTCATAGAACTTGCTGACGCCGACCATCGAATAAATGACTTTGTTTGGTTCCGTACTCATAAACCCCTCGGGTCTCCCTTAATGTTTTAGTAGTTCGCGTGCGTGGCGGCGGGCGCTGTCGGTGATTTCGGCGCCGGTGAGCATGCGAGCGATCTCTTCGACGCGGCCGGTGCGATCGAGTTTGTTGACACTCACTTGTGTGCGGCCTGCAAGTGCCTGTTTCTGCACGACGAGGTGATTATCGGCGAAGCGCGCGATTTGCGGTTGGTGCGTGACGCACAACACCTGATTCGTCTGCGATAGTCTCTTCAGTTTGATTCCGACCGCTTCGCTGACGCGTCCACCGATGCCGGTGTCGATCTCGTCGAACACGATCGTACGCGGAAACTCTGAAGCGTTTGAAACTGTTTTCAACACGAGCATCAAACGTGAAGCTTCACCACCGGAAGCGACTCGCGCCAGCGGCTTCACCTGTTCGCCAACATTCGCTGAAAATTGAAATTCAACCTGGTCGAGACCGGTTGGACCAATCCGCGCGCCATCCGTTTCGTCCGTGTTCACCTGTACTTCAAACCGGGCGTTCTCCATCGCAACTTCAGCGATCCCCTCTTCGACTGCCTTCTCAAGCGCCTTCGCCGCCCGCACTCGCTCTTTATGCAGCTTCCGCGCCCGCTCGAAATAAATCTTTTCCACCGTACGCAACTCAGCACTCAGTTCCTGTTCGCGCTGGTCCGACGTTTCAATCTGCCGCAAACGATCCTGGGCCTGCGCGAGGTGCTCCAGACAACTCTCAATCGATCCACCATACTTGCGCTTCAATCGCGAAAGCTCGGCGAGGCGATCCTCGATATCCGCGAGTCTCGCCGGCGAAAACTCCAGCTTGTCAGCAAAGTCGCGCAACGCAAACGAAAGATCCTCGAGCACCGCACGCGCCGATTCCAACCCTTCGACGTACTCGCGAAAACCGGAATCGTACTCGCTCAGCTCGTCAACGTCCTTCAACGTCTGTCGCAAACGCGCGAGCGCCGCGTCGTCGTCTTCATAAATGCGGCTGTAACTCGCCTGGCAAAGCGTCGTCAACTTCTCAACGTTCGACAAACGCCGCCGCTCTTCTTCCAAGCGCTCGGTTTCACCAAGCGAGAGCTGCGCGCGCTCCAGCTCCGCGATTTGAAACTGCAAGGTGTCAGCGAGTTGAAACTTCTCCGCCGCATCCTGTCGCAACGCCGCGAGTTCGCGCTGGACACGGCTCAAACTTTCGTAAGCTTCAGCGACCTCGGCGCGCAACGCAGCGTGGCCCGCGAAACTGTCGAGCAACTCCAGATGTGTATGCGTGTCGAAAAGCGTCTGCTGGTCGCCCTGTCCGTGAATATCGACGAGAAACGGGCGCAGGTCACGCAACAACGCCTGCGTCGCGAGTTGATTATTGATGAAGATCTTGTTGCGACCCGTTGCGGAGAGTTCGCGGCGGATGATCAGTTCGTCGCCGTTTGAGAAGCCGGAGTTTTCCAACAGCCTTTCGAGCTGCGGATTCGGGCTCAACGAGAACAACCCTTCAATCGAGCCGCGCTCGGCCCCTGACTTCAACATTTCACTCGTGAACCGGCCGCCGATCAGGACGCCAAGAGCATCAACAATGATCGACTTTCCCGATCCGGTTTCACCTGTGAGCAAGTTCAGCGCGCCATCAAACTCCACTCGCAGGTCATCGATCAGCGCGATGTTGGAAATACTGAGGAGTTGCAGCATCTGCGCGCCACAGATTAGCAGACATGATAACCTTTAGCCATGCCGCTTAACGTGATCGATCTACTGTTGTTGGCAGTCATTATTCTGAGTTTGATCAATGGCTATCGTCGGGGATTTGTGCATGGCACGATCGATCTTGCTGCGTGGGTGTTGAGCTTGCTCGCGGCGATGCGTTACTCGCAGCCGGTGGCGCGCTGGCTCGGTGAGCGCGTTGATTTGTGGTCTGAGGTTTGGGATCAACCGATCGCGTTCATCTTGATCGCAGTGCTCGTTTCGATCGTCGTTCATCTGGTTGGACACGCGTTGCTCAGACGCCTGCCGCAAGACTTACGGGAGCGACGCGTCAATCAGATCCTCGGTCTGTTGCCGGGATTCGTGAATGGGGTGATTGTTGCGGCGATTCTGTCGGCATTGCTGCTGGCAGTGCCGCTGAGTGATGGTTTGAGCGAACGCACGCGCGACAGCGTGATTGCTGATCGGCTCGCTGTTTATGCGGAGCGTCTGGAGAATCAGCTACGGCCGGTGTTCGGTGAGGCCATTGGCCGCACGCTCAACTTGCTGACTGTTCGGCCTGATTCAGACGAACGCGTCTCTTTGCCGTTTAAGGTTGCGACGACGCGTCCGCGACCGGATTTGGAAAAGAGAATGCTCGACCTCGTGAATCAGGAGAGAGTTGCGGCGGGTTTGCGTCCGGTCGCCGCGGATCCGGAGTTGACGGAGGTGGCGCGCCGGCATTCCGCCGATATGTTTGCGCGTGGATACTTCGCGCACGACACACCTGAAGGACTCACGCCGTTTGATCGAATGCGGCAGGCAAATGTTAGTTTTTTGACTGCGGGCGAAAATCTCGCGCTCGCGCCGACGTTGCAGGTCGCGCACACGGGGTTGATGAACTCCCCCGGTCACCGCGCCAACATCCTGCGCCCTCAATTCGGCCGCCTCGGCATCGGCATCATGGACGGCGGCATGCGCGGCCTGATGGTCAGCCAGGAATTTCGCAACTAGAGTAACGCCGCACGTGTTAACCGTAAGCGTTTGAACGCCGAAGGCGGTAACCAATTCCAGCCCAGGGGTTGGCACAACCCTGGGTTAACACAACAGAAGCTAACCAACGCTGAAAGCGTTCGCTACGAGGACGCCAACAGAATTCCCGGAACTTTTTCCCCGCCAAGAACGTCTTACTGACTGAAATTCGATTTTAGTCAGCAGTCAGCTCTGTAGAAAGCCCCGGAAAAACGCGCGAAAATGGCCGCAATTGCACCTAAAGAGGCTGTCAGGGATGCGATCCTGGACGCTACTGACCGCCTCCTTGCCCGGTATGGCTACCGGAAAATGACCGTCGAGGATATCGCTGCTGAGGCCGGGATCGGCAAAGGCACGATCTATCTCCACTTCAGCAGCAAGGAAGAAGTCGTTCTCTCCCATGTCGACCGTATCGTCGACCACCTGAAACAGCAGCATCTGACGGTCATCGCCCGCTCGGATTACACCGCTCCCGAGCGCATTCGCCGGATGCTGCTGGTGCGGGTGCTCTTTCGCTTCGACAGCATTCAACACTACACCCAGAGTCTCAACGATCTGCTCGCCGCCCTGCGTCCCGGCCTGCTGGCCCGCCGCGCCAAGTACTTCGAGGAAGAAGCGCAAATCTTCGCTGAGGTCCTGGCCGAAGGCCGCGACAGGGGCGAGTTTCACTTTGAAAACGAATTGGCCACGGCAGGCGCGCTGTTGGAAGCCACTAACGGTCTGCTGCCGTACAGCCTGAGCACCGCGGAACTCGGAGAACGCGATGAAGTCGAGCGGCGTACGTCCGCCATCGCCGATCTGCTGCTCGAAGGTTTACTCAGTCGCACTTAAAACATCTATGTCCGATTCTTACAGCAAGGAGCATCACGCAATGTCCAAGTCACTCAGTATTGTCGCCGGTTTAGTTCTGCTCGTGTTGCAACTCACCGCAGTTGCAGTCGCGCAGCAACCGGAACAACCGGATCTCACCATCGACGCCGCCACGCGCACACAGGTTATCGATGGCGTTCTAAGGCGACTCAAGGACTCGTACGTTTTTCCGGAAGTCGCGAAGAGGATGGAACAGTCAATTCGCGAGCGGGCAGGTAAAAAGGAATACGATCAGATCACCAGCGCCAAAGAGTTTGCCACAAAGCTTACCGGTGACCTTCAGGCCGTCAGCAAGGACAAGCACCTGCGCGTGCGCTACTCCAGCCGGGCGATTCCGGAGCGTGGCCCACAACGCGAACCGACTGCGTCCGAGCGTGAAGAGCGCAAGCGTGAACTCGGCTGGATGAATCATGGGTTCTCGAAGGTCGAGCGCCTCCCTGGCAACATCGGTTATCTCGAGTTCTTGAATTTCATGGATGAAGAACTCGGCGCGGACACAGTTGCCGCGGCGATGAACTTCATCAATGGTACCGACGCGCTGATCATCGACATGCGTAACAACGGCGGCGGAAATCCAGCGATGGTGGCATTGGTGTGCTCTTATCTGTTTGGACCAGAGCCAGTGCACCTCAACAGTCTCTATTGGCGTGAAGGCAATCGCACCGACGAGTTTTGGACCAAAAAGGAAGTCGCGGGCAAGCGATATCTGAACAAGGACGTTTACGTATTGACGAGCAAGCGCACGTTCTCCGGGGCGGAGGAATTCACTTACAACCTGAAGAACCTCAAACGCGCGACGATCATTGGTGAAACAACCGGCGGTGGCGCACACCCCGGTGGCGGCTTCCGCATCACGGAACACTTCGGCATGTTTGTTCCGACGGGTCGTGCGATCAGTCCGATCACCAAGACAAATTGGGAAGGCACTGGCGTGACTCCCGATGTCGCGGTGCCGGCGGATCAGGCGTTACTCACAGCGCGGGTGATGGCGCTGAAGAAATCGTTGACGACGCTGAAAGACCAGGACCTCAAACCGCGTCTCGAGGCCGAGATCCAAAGACTCGAAAAAGAATTGGCTGATATGAAGTCTAAGAGTTAATTCCGTCGCTACTTCGCGTTGTAAACGAGCACTCGTTTGTTTCCACTTCTGCCCAAGGAAACTGACGAGTGCTCTTATTTTGCGCCAGCCACCGTCAACACTGTTCTTAAAGCCACAAAGTCTGCGCGGCTCAGGATCTTTTTTTGCTGAGTGATGGTCCTGCTGGTTCCACGGCTTGAAAAGCGGTGGTATCATGCGCCTCTCACGGAGGACCCACAAATGATCAGAATCCTTGCATTCGTTCTACTGTTGCTCATGGTCCTGGCGTCGCCCGCCACTCTCGCCGGTGTTTCAGCCGTGACGCAAGACGGTGATGCGGCCTGGACCGAGGAATTGGAGAAGGGACAAGCCCTGTTACGGCGGCGCGAGTACGAGGCCGCGTTGAAGAGTTTCAAGCGCGCCAACGAGATGCGCGACAAGAAATGCGGCGTCTGCTTCGCGTGGATGGCCGAGACGTATCTTAACCTCGAGGCCTATAAAAACGTGGTCGACTCCGCTGAGAAGACGATCGAGTTTGCCGGCGGCGACCAGCAGTTACTCTTGAGGGCTTACAACCACCAGGGTATTGCGCTGCAAGCACTGGCCGACAAGAAGGACCAGAAGAAACTTCAAGCGGCTGAGGCTGCGTTTCGCCAGGGGCTTGCAATCCAGGGCGCGCCGCCGTTGTTGCATTACAGCCTCGGCGTGACGTTGCTCCAGTTGAATCGTGATGCGGAAGGTATCGCGGCGTTGAAGCAGTTCGTCCAGTTACAACCCAAGGGATCACATGCGGACAGCGCAAACAAGATGATCGAGAACCCGCGTCGCGCTCGCGAAAACTACGCTCCTGATTTTTCCTTTTCGACGGCGGAGGGTGAATACGTCTCACTCGAAGATCTGCGTGGGAAAGTGGTGGTGCTTGATTTCTGGGGCACGTGGTGTCCGCCGTGTGTTGAATCGGTACCTGAGTTGCGCACGCTGCACAAGCGTTACTCAAAAGAGCCGTCGTTTATGTTGATCGGGATCAGTTCCGACAGCGACGAGCAGGAGTGGCGCGAGTTCACGGCGAAGAACAAGATGATCTGGCCGCAATATCGCGACAAGGACCGCAAGGTCCAACGTGCGTTCGGCGTTCGCGCGTTTCCGACTTATGTGGTGATCGATCATGAAGGGATCGTGCAGTTTCGGAGCGTTGGCTTGAGTTGGCAGCGTGCGGCAAGTCTGGAAGACGCGATCCGTAAACACGTAAAAATCGTGGCGAAGAGCACCGAAGCGCGCTGAGGCATTTCGCCGCACCTCGCC
Source organism: Acidobacteriota bacterium (assembly GCA_020199835.1). GTDB lineage: Bacteria > Acidobacteriota > Blastocatellia > Pyrinomonadales > Pyrinomonadaceae > PSRF01. The sequence goes on from JAIVJV010000003.1 coordinate 159,565, forward strand.
GTTCAGAAACCTAAAAAGAAAGTATTTGACCCTCAAAAAAACCGGCATAGAATGCGTCGTCCACTTGGTGTTACCTCAGCGAACTCACGCCCATCGCTGAGAATGTAATCGGTACTCACAAACCTCCTGAACCGTTGGCGCCCACGGCAAAAACAAAATGCAACTCGTCGGGGCGGCCATGCGCAAGCTTATTCATATCGCTTTCGGAGTGCTCAAGTCGGGCAAAGTCTTTGACCCTGATCATGAACGTCTATTTAACGCCGCCGCTTGATTTTCAAGACGGTATCTCACATCCGGTGGCACAGCCACTCACGCCGTCGGCCGGGTCAGGTCACATTCGAGGGCAGAGGCACATGATCCGCGGGCCAACAAGCACTCGTAGCCAAAGCGACTGGAACTCACGTTACAACACCAGCTTGCCTAACGCGCCATTTGCCCCTGCGGCCCAGCCAGTGGGTTTGTGAGCTACGAAGCTAAAGGTGTCGAAGCCGGGGCCTTCGATCCGCGACCACGTTTGTCCATCGTCGAGCGAATAGTCTCCGCCGGATGGACCAAGTGCGACGAGCGTTGGCGTCTTCGCGCCGGGAACGTAAGCCACAACCGAACGAAATCCGGAGAGACCTTTTACGAGCTTCCACGTGACGCCGCCATCGCTGGTCACCGCGAGGTTATCGACGGCTTCCTGCTCTTTGCGATAGTCGCCGCCAACCACGACGCCGTGCTTCGCATCGCGAAATGCAATCGAGAAGATTCCGGTGGAGGGTCCGGCCGCGAGTAGAGTATCGGCGACTTGCCACGTACGCCCGCGATCCGTGGTGCGCAAGACGCGCGCTCGAGCGCCGGCGCCGGTACCGATCCACGCGTGCGTCTTGCCGAACAATGCGATGTTCGTGCCGCTCGCCGCAAACGCGCCTTCATTTTCCAGCGCGGGCGGCAACGACGCCGGCGGCACACGCGTCCAACTGCGGCCGCCGTTATCCGTTGTCAGTATGTACAACTGTCCGGCAACCGAATCGCCAAAGACGATCCCGTGGTTCGCATCCCAAAACGACATCGCATCGAGAAACACTTTCTGATCGTCGCTTTTGAACTGCATGGTCCACGTCGCGCCCGCGTCCGTGGTCTTGTAGATGCGCGACGCGGGGCCATTGCCGATGCTGAGCACGTAAGCGGTCTGAGCATCGATCGCATCGATGTCGCGGAAGTCGAGCGTCTCCGTTGTTACGGTTAACTTCTTCCACGTTGCACCGCCGTCATTCGTGCGCAACACCGTCGCTCCCGAGCCACTGGCCCATGCAACCCGTTCGTTAACGGCACTGACGCCGCGCAAACGCGCAGTCACTCCACTTGTTTGCAACGCCCAGCGCGGCCCGAACATAGCCAAGGCGGACATAAGCAATGCAGCGGCTAAGAAGATCATGGTTTTCATTCGTTAGTTGCCTCGCGCGCGTCTTAGACAATCGGCCAGTTCCGGAGTTTGCCTGAATCCGCACTCGCCGTTTCGCTGGCGTTCGCAGATCGCCTTTTGGTAGCACTCGTACTCAGACCGCCATTCACAAGTCGTAATCACGTCCTGATCCGAGCAGATCTGACTCGAGCAACCTGTCTTCATGCACGGCCGTTCCGCGACACTGCCGCTGGAGCGCAAGTAAAACTGCGTCGCCTTCAGCATCACCGATCTTCCCGCTGGACCAGTTACCGGCGAATGAGTGCCCGCTGCGAGGATTCCATCTCTAAGCGTCATCGCCGCGTTTGCTTCGCTCAACAAATTGTCCGGCGCGCCCGCGCCCGCAAGATCGACACCCGCGATGTTTCGGCTTGCGGTTGAATTTAGCGTCGCCTGGTGATGCGTCGGGCACGGCGCGGCGATACAGCGAATGCCGCGATCGCTCACGCGATAAAATGTTCCATTCGGTTCGGTCGCACTCGCCGCCTGCCACACCTCCGAAACACGCATCACGCCAAACTCGCCGCGCGGTCGAAGTGTGCCACGCAAAAGCGCACGATCGCTATCAGGTTGGTTCTGTCCGCCCCAGTCAATCGTCCCGACGTAACATTCGTTCCGGAAACGGTTATCCGCGCAGCGCGTGCGCGACTGATTGACAAGTTTTACGAATAAACCGCCGCAGCGCGGCGAGGCGCAACGGCGCACATCACGGCGAAAACTGTAAAAACTTGACGTGCTGGCGAGGCTGTCGGGAACCGTCGACGCTTCGAAATTCGCGTTTACACGTACGAGAGCTTGGTTAGTAGCGGCGGGTGAGACGGTGAGCGACACAAGGATCGCCGCCAGTAAGGAAACACGCAGGATCATCTTTCTGCCCTCCAGGAGTTAAGTTAGATATAATGCGCCCGCTTCGATAGACAACCACACCTATGATCGGGCAAGTCCTCCTCCAGTATCGCATCGTCGAAAAAATCGGTGAAGGGGGACAGGGGACTGTTTACCGGGCCCTCGATACTACGCTGGACCGGCCCGCAGTGGTAAAGGTTTTACCACCAGACTTAACCGACAGCACTTCCAATCTGGTCCGTTTCGAACGCGAAGCCAAACTGGCCTCCTCGCTCGACCACCCAAACATCTGCACGATCTTCGGCCTGCACAAGGTTGACGGGCTGCACTTCATCGCGATGCAGTACATCGAGGGCCGCAACGTGCGCGAGCTCGTAGCCGGCCGCCCACTCGATCTCCGCCAGGCGCTGTCGATCACGATCCAGGTGACAAACGCGCTCGCCGCCGCGCACGCGCAAGGCATCGTCCATCGAGATATCAAAGCGCGCAACGTGATGGTCACGCGAAACGGCACCGTGAAGGTGCTCGACTTCGGGCTCGCCAAACTTATCGAACCACCCCACGCCACTTCCAGCGATCCGCAAGTCACGGAAGTCGGCGTGCCTTACGGCACTTCAACCTACGCCGCGCCGGAGCAAGCGCAAGGTCTGCCGGTGGATCATCGGGGCGACATCTTCTCCACCGGCGTATTGCTTTACGAGATGTTAGCCGGCACCTGGCCGTTTCGCGGCAAGACGGCGCTGGACGTTCGTTACGCTGTGGTCTATCACCGGCCCAGGCCGATCGCCGAAGCCCGCGGCGAAGATTCGATTCTCCTGCAACGCATTCAGATAATCCTCGACAAAGCACTCGCGAAAAATCCGAACGATCGTTATCAGCGCATCGAGGACATGCGTGACGAGCTACAGGAAGTCTTGCGCGAGCTCGAAGCGGATTCGAGTATCGGCAACACGCTGACGGATGCGACGCAATCGATTGCGCCGCGCGCTTTGCCGAAACAACCACAACGGTTTTGGACGAGGCCGATAACGATCGCCGCGATCGCGGCGTCGGCGATTCTGATCCTCGCGTTAAGTGTGTATATGTTTCGCGCTTCGCGGCCTTCAGTTGAATCGAACGAAGGGATTAGCTCCCTCGCGGTCTTACCGTTTACCAACAGCGACCCGAGCACGGAATATCTTTCCGACGGGATCACGGAGAGCCTCATCGAGAATCTTTCGCGACTTCCCGATCTGAAAGTGAAATCAAGCAGCACGGTTTTTCACTACAAAGGCCGCAACACCGATGCGATGCAGATCGGGCGCGAACTCGGTGTTCATGCTTTGCTCTCCGGTACCGTTGTTCAGCGTGGTGATGAACTGGCAGTGAGCGTCGAGTTGATCGACGTGCGCGACGATAGTCATATCTGGGGTGAGCGTTACGCCCGCAAGTTTTCGGAAGTGGTTGCACTGCCGCAACAGATTTCGCGCGACGTTTCGCTGAAGCTTCGCGCGCGTGCGGATGGCATGGACCACGCGCAGATCGCCAAGAACTACTCGCCCGACTCCGAAGCGTATCGTCTGTATCTTCAGGGTCGTTACAACTGGAACAAGCGAACCGTTGACGGGCTGCGAAAAGGCATCGACTTCTTCGGCCAGGCGATCCTGCGCGATCAGGATTACGGCCTCGCTTACGCGGGTCTTGCGGACTGCTATCTCCTGTTGAACGTTTACAACGTCACGTCCGCCGGGGATTCGGTTCCCAAGGCTGAGAACGCCGCGAATCGAGCCTTGTCGATCAATCCGGACCTCGCCGAAGCTCATACTTCGCTGGGATTCGTCACTTATCGTTATCACTTGAAGTGGGCTGAAGCGGAGCAGCATTTCAAGAAGGCGATTTCTCTCAATCCGAGTTATGCTACCGCGCATCAGTGGTACGGCGGTTATCTCGCCGCGAGCGGCAGGTTGAACGAAGCAGTGGCCGAGACGAAAATGGCGCACGAGCTCGAACCGTTTTCGTTGACAATCTACAGCGATTACATTCGCACTCTTTATTACGCGGGCCAGTTGGACCAGGCGCACCGCGAAGCGTTGAAGCTGCGAGAAATGGATCCAAACTTTACGCGCGCCTTTTACGAGTTGGGCCTGGTGCTCGAGGAGCAGGGCAAATTGGAAGAAGCGATCGCCGCGTTTCGCAACGGGCTAAGGGGTTCGCCTGACAACGTTTTTGGTCTGACAGCGTTGGGCCATGCGCTCGCCGTCGCGGGGAAGAAGAGTGAGGCCGAGCGCGTGATCGCGAGGTTGCAGGAGTTGTCAAAACAACAATACGTCTCTCCTTATCAAACGGCGGTGATTTACGCGGGTCTGGACGATCGTAAAAAGGCGCTCGACTGGCTTGAGAAGTCTCGTGAGGAACGCTTCAACTGGTTGCCGTTTCTCGAAGTCGATCCCGCTTTCAAGCGTTTGCGTTCCGAACCGCGGTTTATCGAGCTGGCGAAGAGTCTTGGTCTGTAATCACTGAAAAAGGAATGACAGAGAGAATGAATTTTTCACGGCGGCAGTTTGTCTTGAGTAGCGCGATGGTCAGCGTCGCGGCTTTGGTTAATCCACGAAACGTGTTCTTGCAGTCGGCGGCGGTGCAGCCGCTGTTTGCGCGGCTCGATGAATACATCGCGCGTCACATGCGCGAAACGGGCGCGCCGGGACTAACGCTCGCGCTCGCGAATCGCGACGGTTTGATTCGTGTTTCGACTTACGGTTTTGCGGACATCAAGGCGAAGGCGCGCGTTGTGCCCGAGACGATGTTTGAAATCGGTTCGGTCTCGAAGTCGTTTGTCGGACTCGTGTTGTTGCAGTTGCGCGATGAAGGCAAACTCGATCTAAACAAACCCGTCGTTGAATACCTGCCGTGGTTGAAGATCAACTCGACATTCGAACCCATCACGACGCATCATCTGCTTAGTCACACTGCGGGACTGCCCGGCGCGCCGTTGCTGCTCGATGCGCTGCTGCACGAACTTGGGACCGCGTACGCGCCCGGGAAACGTTTCCTATACTCAAACACCGGTTACAACATTCTGGGCTTTATAATCGAGGCCGTTGATAAGCGCCCGTTCGCGGACGCAATGCGCGCACGTATGCTGACTCCGCTCGGTATGAGTGCGAGTGCGCCAATCATCACCACCGACCTGCGTGGGCAGATGGCCGTCGGTTACGAGCCGCTCAACGAAGGGCGTCCGTTTCCGATCGGTGGTCCACTCGCGGAAGCGCAGTGGATCGAAGTTGACATCGCAGCGGGAAGCGTTGCGTCTACGCCGGCTGACATGGCGAAGTACATGCGCATGCTGCTCAATCGCGGCGTGTTGCCGAAAGGAAGGCTGTTGTCGGAAGAAAGCTTCAGGCTCTTCATTAAACCGGCGATCAACTCGCCGTATCGCGGCGAGCCCGCGTCGTATGGTTACGGCGTGTGGGTGAGCGACATCGGAGCGCACACGCGTTTGCGTCACACGGGTGGCATGGTCGCGTTCAGTTCTTCACTCGATGTTGATCTCACCGACGGTGTGGGTGCGTTTGCTTCAGTGAATGCGAACCTGCGCGGTTATCGGCCTGTGGCTGTGACGAAGTACGCGATCGAACTCTTCAACGCTTCGCTTGCGGGCATGCCGTTGCCCGACGCGCCGCCACCTGCGCCGTCCCCGGATGAAGTCAAGAACGCGGCGGATTATGCGGGTGAATACACGTCGCCTGATGGCCGGAAGCTTGAGTTCTCCGCTGAAGGGGCCAAACTCATTCTTAATTACAACGGTCGCAAGTTCGCCTTAGAGCGCGTGACTGGCGATCGGTTCATCGTCAAACACTCAACGTTCGATCGATTTGTGCTTGGGTTCGTGCGCGAGAACCAGCAGGTGACACACGCGGTGCACGGTCCTGACTGGTATGCGGGTGCGCGCTACGCCGGTCCGCGTTCGTTCGAAGTGCGCAAGGAGTGGGAAGGTTTTGCGGGCCACTATTCCAATGACAGTCCGTGGTACGGCGACACGCGCGTCGTTCTGCGTAAGGGTCAACTCTACATCGACGGCGCGCAAGCGCTCGTGGCGCGTGGTGACGGGAAATTCAGCGTCGGTGATCCGGAATCACCCGACTGGATCAGTTTCGAATCGATCATCGACGGCCGGGCCATGATCATGAACTACTCCGGCATCCCCTTCCGACGCACCTTCACGCCGTGACCTGGCGGTATCAGTGTTCCTCTACTCGCTGATGCGGTAGAGGTGGGTCTGGCTGCGGATGAAGAGGGAACTGTGCGAGACGGCCATCGATGCGAGGGTTGGGCCGTCGAGCTGGTTTGTGGCGAGGTGTTTCAATTGACGGCCGGGAGCGATCACCACTGATTCGCCTTCCTCACTCAGAAAATAGATGCGCCCGCCGGCGTACACAGGCGACGCAGAGTGGTTGCCACCAACACGCGCGCGCCAGAGTTCCTCACCCGTCTTCGCGTCTATGCAGGTCGCGATGCCGTTATCAGTGACTATGTAGAGTTCGTTGCCGACGAGCAGCGGCGAAGGCGTGCGCGGAATCGCGCGATCGAGTTTCCACACGACCCTCGACTTCGTCACATCGCCGCGGCCATCCGGCTGCACCGCGAGCAGCGACGGCTCCTGAAACCCAGTGCAAATGAACACAAGTCCGTGACCGAACACCGGCCGCGGCACGTTTGAAAAACCCTCGGCGTATTTCACGCGCCAGATCTCTTTGCCGGTGCGCGGTTCGTAAGCAATCGACTGAAACGCGCCCGGACTAATCACCTGATCCCCACCCGGCAAGTTAACCACAAGCGGCGTCGTGTATGCCTGGTAACCTTCGCGCGTCTTCTTCCAACGAACCTTGCCGGTCGCCTTATCGAGCGCGACGACATACTGAAGCTCCAGTCCATCGCAACTCACGATCAACAAGTCGTCGTAGACGATCGGCGATCCCCCTGGTCCATGCTGACCGTTGTCGTATTCGAGTTTTGTCTTCCAGACGATCTCGCCCGCCTGCGTGATAGACGCAGTGCCGTACGCGCCGAAGTGAAGATAAACGCGATCGCCTTCGACCACGGGCGTCGGCGACGCAAAACTATTCTTCAAGTTCATTAACTTCGGCGACTTCAGTTGAAAGATCTCGACGTTCTGCTCGATCGAGCCGGTGTTCACGTTCACACCGATCGCGCGCAATGAGCGGCCTTCCTCAGTCGCAGTGGTCAGCCAGATGCGCTCGCCCTGGATCACCGGCGAAGACCAGCCGCGACCCGGAATCGCCGTTTTCCAGCGCACGTTTTTTGTTTCGCTCCACGTGAGCGGCACGTTACGTTCGTCAGAGATGCCTTGGCCACCAGGCCCGCGAAACTGCGGCCAGTCGGCGGCAAAGATGACAGAGCTGAGAACCAGAAGGAACGCGAGGCGCATCATCTGTGGCTCACATCAACAACGACTCGACGCGGTGCGCGTGGACCATCTCTTCACACGCTGACCAAGCAAACACCGTGAAGCGTCCGTCCTGCGAGGCGACGAGCGCGAGCGTGTCGCGCTGATCGTAGACAAACTGCGCGGCTGAAAAATGCCGCATCCCGCCATGTTCGGTGGGCCGCACCACGCGGCCGACGTTTCCCACGATCGGCTCCGTGATCACCCACTGATCCACCGGCGGAGTTCCTTCCTGCCGTCCCAGCTTGGCGCCGAAGGCGAGCACTTCATACTGTTCGTTGATTACTGTAGCGCCATCGACAGCGGTGAGCCCGCCAATCGTATCGACGGCGCGGCCCAACGCGCTTTCCCACTGTCGTCGATCTTCATGCTCGATCGGCACTTCGTTCTGCACAAGTTGATGAAGCGCGGAGAACGATGGCTTAACCGAATAAAGCACCGGCTGCGCGATCGACTTTCGCCAGGAATCGCTTCCGGTAGGCACGACCAGCAGACTGCCGCCGTGATGGTGCGCGCGCATCGAGGCTGCCAGTTGGACCAGCACGTTCAGCGAATGATGCGGGCCATTCGTCGCGGCCGCAGTGAACGCCAGCAGCGCGCGCAACAACGAAGGACAGTCAGGTAAACTCGTGCCTTTCTCGTCGATGATCTTCACCTGCTCGCCTTTGAGCACGGCAACGTTTGCATACTTGCCGAAACCGCCGCGCCGCCGATGCTTGACCACGAGCAAACCCGGTTCGATGTCTTCGAGCACGAAACAGAAACTCGGAATTCTGCGCGTCGCGCCCCACACGCGGAGCTCGTTATCGAACCGCCAGACGCCAAGATGGATTTCCGGCCGCTCGACTGCCGGCGCGAGTTTTGTGAGCACGCCGGCGTTCAACGGCAGTGGCGACGCAAACATCAACGGCTGTACGGCCTCTTCCGGCGAAAGATAAGCGAGTGAGATCTTCGGAAACCGCCCCTCTTCCGGGCGAAAGCTGGCCCAAAAAGTGGCGTCGATGATTGCCGCGATCGACTCCGCATCCGGGTGCGGCGCGAGCCCGTCTTCGCCGCGTTCTCGCGCCTGTGCGAGATGGCGCTTGAAGTGTTCTTCGACTGCCGGAGCAACGGCGGTGGCCGCCTGGTACGTGGGATTTCTGATCATTGCGTGGTCAACTTCTTCAACATCTCGGCACCGTGTTTGTTCTTCGGATTCATCTCTAGCGATTTTTTGAAGTTCGCGATGGCGAGTTCCCTGTCGCCATTGGCCATGTAGGCGTCACCAAGACTGTCGTACACATTCCATGACTGCGGATAAAACTCCGCGTTCAGTTTGAAGTACGCGATAGCCTCCGGCAGCTTCTTCTGGCGCAGAAAACTGTAGCCCAAGCCGTTTATGCGCGCTTCTGCAACCGCCGCGTTGTCCGGCTTCTCTTTCTTTATCTGCCGATACGCTTCCATCGCTTTCTCGATGTTGCCCGCCGACAGATGTTCGAACGGAATCAACGCGTCGGCCGAGACTTTCGGCACGGTCGTGTTTACACCACTTGGCAGCGTCACTTGCAGTTCGCTAACACCCGCAGCGCCTTTTACAAACGTGTACTTGAGATTCTGATCCCTGCGGATAAACGTGCCCTCAGCGATCGGCAGCAGTTCGAATTTCGCCTCGGCCGTCGGCCGCACGACTAATTTACTTTCTTCTCTCGCAATCGTCAGAATCCGATCCGGATTGACCTGGAAACGGCCGGTGTATTCATCAAGTTTCGTAGTGTCCAGGGAGATGATTTCATTGACTGGCGGCAGAAACTCATCCCAGTTGTACTCCCGCGCAATGCTGCGCAGCACTTCACCCATGATCTGACCGTTATCGGAGTTGGCCATCACGACCGCACCGTAGCCCTTTTCACGATGCACCATCAGCAGCGCGCGGAATCCTTCATCGGCCCCGTCGTGTCCGAAATAAATGTTGCTTCCGCGCTTGTTGATAAAGAAGCCAAGCCCGACGTCTTCCATGAACGGCGTGACCATCTTTTCAGTCATCGCTTTCGACAGTACTTTGTTCGAACGTCCCGTGTAGGAAAGTTGCACTTCGATCGCAAACTTGGCGAGGTCCGTCGGCGTGGTCCATAATCCGGCAGCGGCCATTTCCGGATAGACGTGAATCTTGCCGGTAACCAGCGCGCCGTCACCACGATGTCCGGAGCCTGCTTTCTTGCGCCAGTCGTCCGGCAACGGCTGGCTGTAAGTGCTGTTGGTCATGTTCAGTGGACCAAGCACCGTTTCTTTCGCGATCTGCGGATACGGTTTCTTCTCGATGTCGATGATCGCGAGTTGGGCGATCGTGGTGCCGCCGCCTGAATAGCGAAACTTCGTGCCGGGTTCCATGTTGACGCGAACAGCCGCGGTGTTGGCGGGTTCTGTTCCATCGAGCACTTGCGGCAACGTCGGAACATTTGTTCCGGCGGCGTAACCAGGAAAACCGTGCACGGTGAGTCCGGCCGTGTGACTCAGCAGATTTGCCAACGTGACTTTCTTCTTCGCGGTAAACTCGTTGTCCGGTAGTTTCCAGGTTACGAGCTTGTTATTGATATTTTCATCGAGCGCGATTTTGCCATCCTGCACGCGTCTCAACGCGACCATGGCGGCGACCGGTTTGCTGATCGATCCGGCTTGGAAGAGTGTCTCGGTGGTCACCGGTTCTTTGGTGTCGATGTCTTTGATGCCATAGGCGCGTGCCCACTCGACTTTGAAATCTTTGATAACAGCAACGCTCAAGCCCGGCACTTTCCAGTGCTTCATTCGCTCTTCGAGCGTCCACGCAGGCTCGCCTTTGATCAATACAGAAGGCAAGAGGCCCTGCTCGACGCGCTTGATGCGAACGTCTACGCCGCCGTCCTGGCCGTACGCGGCGAACAGAAAGAGGAGTAGAAAGAGATGAGTGAACAGAAGGAATTTACAGACGTTTGCTTTCATAAAGACCATCCGGTAAACAGAGTACTCCACAGATTAACGCAAATGAGTAGGGATAAGAAAACACTGGGAAGATGAAAAAGGTTTTGGTGATTGGATCTGGCGGCTCCGGAAAATCGACGCTGGCCAGACAGCTCGGCGAGTTGCTTGATATCGAAGTCAAACACCTGGATCAATTGTACTGGCAGGCCGGCTGGACCGAACCGTCGAAGGAAGAGTGGCTCAACAAGGTAAAGGCGCTGACGAGTGAAGACTCCTGGGTCATGGACGGCAACTTCGGTGGCACACTCGAAGTTCGCATGCAGCGTTGTGACACGATCGTTTTTCTCGATCTGCCGCGACTGCTGTGCCTGTGGCGGATAGCGAAGAGACGTTTGCTTTATCACAATCGTTCGCGGCCAGATATGGCGGAAGGATGCCCCGAGAAACTCGATTGGGAGTTTGTTAGATGGGTTTGGAGTTACTCGCAACGGTCCAGGCCCAAAGTCGTGAAGCTGTTGCGCGAACATTCGGAAACGAAGCGTATCGTGTGGCTTCGTTCCAGGGCGGACGTACACAACTTCCTTCGTTCGTTGAGAAGACTGGAGGGACAATCACTGAATCCGCTTGAACCTTATGAACGCTGACACTCGAGCCCTCGCGGAAAAAATCTGGAGCTACCATCGAATGAACCACGAGCTCGCGCCCGCCGACGCGATCCTCGTCTTGTGCAGTCACGACGAGCGTGTCGCCGAACGCGGTGCGCAGTTGTTTCTCGAAGGCTTTGCGCCGCTGCTGATCTTTTCCGGCGGACGCGGCGCGATCACCTCGCGGCTGTGGGACGAACCCGAAGCCGAACGCTTCGCCCGCATCGCCATCAGCCTCGGCGCGCCAGCGGATCGCATCGTGATCGAGCCAAACTCAACCAACACGGGCGAAAACGTTCGTTTCACGCGGCAGTTGCTGGCGGAGAAGGGAATCGATCCGCGGAGTTTTATCGTCGTGCAAAAGCCTTACATGGAACGGCGCAGTTACGCGACGTTTCGGCAGTACTGGCCTGAGAAGCACGTAGTCGTTACCTCGCCGCAAGCTTCTTTCGACGACTACATCGCGCAATACACGCATGGCTCGTTAACGCCTGACGACGTGATCGCAATCATGCTCGGCGATCTGCAACGCATCCGGTTTTACCCGGAACTTGGGTACCAGATCGCGCAGGAGATTCCGGACGATGTTTGGAAGGCTTACGAGCAGTTGGTCGAAGCAGGTTATGACAAGTATTTAATTCAGAGTTTAGTTAACAAACCGTCGTAACTGGACGCTGATCGCGAACCCAATTGCGATAAATGTCGCACTGAGCGACGCGAGGCCTGCGCTCATCAACGGCAACGGCACTCCGATCACCGGCGTAATGCCGAGCGCCATTCCGATGTTGATGAAGATCTGAAACGTCAGACCACCAACAAACGCCATGATGAAGAGCATTCCCATGCGGTCTGACGCGCGTCGCGCGCCCGTCATCAAACGCGATATTAGGATCACGTAGGCTACCAGCACCAACAGGCAACCGATGAAACCGGAGTTTTCCGCCGTCACCGCGTAGATGAAATCCGTGTGTGGCTCGGGCAGAAACTTCAATCCGCTTTGCGAGTGTTCCACTGACGCGCGCGAGCCAAACATGCCTCCCTCGCCAACCGTAAGGATTGACTGCCACGTGTGATAACCGATGCCCTTACGATCGGCGTTCTCGGGATCGAGAATCACGTTGATGCGTTCCTGCTGGTACGACTTCACGTAACCCGTTTTGACGCCCATCCAGTACGCGGCCGGAATCATCACAACCGCGAGGAGCGCGCTCGCAATCACCAGTCGCAATCTGATTGCGGACAGAAACAGAATCACAGCCAGAATCGGCAGATACGTCAGCACTGAACCGACGTCAGGCTCGAGCAAGATGAGTGCGATCGGAAGAGCGAGAATCAAGCCGCCGACGATAATCTCTTTCACGCTCAGCGCGTGGACGCGATTCCTTCCGAAGTAACGCGCGAGCATCATCGCGGTCGTCACTTTTACAAACTCCGACGGTTGAAACTGTCCGATACCCGGCACCTTGATCCACGCGCGCTGGCCGTTGATCTTCAAACCGATGCCCGGCACCAAAACGATGATCAGCAGAATCAGTCCGAAGATGTAAAACGCCGGCGCGAGATTGAGCAGCTTGCGGTAGTCGGTAAACGCGATGGCGAGCATCGCGACGAGACCAATGGCCAGACCGATGAGTTGTTTGACCCAGTAAGGCTCGGTGGGTTGCGCGTTGCGGATCTGGACTGTGCCGAACAGAACGATGGCAATCGCCAGGAACGCGAGGACCCAGTCGAAGTCACGCCAACTGCGTTTGTGAATAATTGCGACCATCTATTACTGATTACTGTTACTGATTACTGCTTGTTGCGCGGCGGGAGTGGCGCGTTTCTTTACCACGGGTTTTGGCGCTGCCGGTTTGGCAAGCGCTGTTGCCGGTTTGGGAGTGGCCAAGCCAGCCGCTGCGGTTTCCCCGGTCGCGTCCTGCGGCTTCTGAGCTTTTGCGATCTGTTGCACGGCTCTCGGGGGTTCTTCGTTACGTGTCTTGCGATAGTAAACATCATAGACGCCACGTATCGCGGGCGCCGCGTGACTTCCGCCGAAGCCGGAGTTCTCAATCAAAGCGACCATAGCGATCTCGGGTTTATACGCCGGTGCGTAACTGACAAACCAGGAATGGTCCTTGTTCTTGCCGACGTCCTTTCCGAGCCCGACGACCTGCGCTGTTCCCGTCTTACCCGCGATATCAAACCCGGCCATGGCGATGCGCGCACCCGTTCCGCCGCCATTCACCACACTCCACATGCCTTTGACGACCTCATCGTGAATCTCTCGCGGAATCGGAATCACTTTCGGATTCTGCCGGGACTGATCGAGGGGCGTAAAACCGACCGCCTGTAGATCGCCTATCGCCGGCACTTCCTTCAGCAGATGCGGGATGTACATGCGGCCACTAAGACTCACCGCGGAAATCGCGCGGATGAGCGAGATCGGCGTGATGATGTCGTAAACCTGTCCGAACGAGGCGTAAACCGTGTCGATGTCGCGCCACTCCGGATCTCTCGGTTGCATGCGGCGTTTGAACTCGCGCGAAGGCGTCCAGCTTATGACTTCGTTGGGCAGGTCAATGCCGGTGCGTTTGTTCAGATCAAACTCGTCAACCATGCTGACGATGCCGTCTATACCCATCTTCAAACCGAGACGATAAAAATATCCGTCGCAGGAGTGGGTGATCGCCGCTTTCACGTCGGGCGAGCCGTGATTTCCCATACAGCGCGTGAACTTGTTTCCGATCGTGATACCGCCGCCGCAGGCGAGATTGGAACGCTCGAGCGTGATCGCGCCTTGCTGAAGCCCGGCGACGGCCATTGGGATCTTCCAGGTCGAACCCGGAGGATACCGGCTCTGGATCGCGCGATTGAGCAAGGGTGTTTCCGGATCGTTCAGCAGCGCAGCGTATTCAGCCTTGCCTTCTTTGCTGGTGATGCGTTGCGAAAAGAGATTTGGATCGAACGTCGGCGCCGACGCCATCGCGAGGATCTCGCCGTTGTTGGGATCCATCGCGATGATCACACCGCGTTTCGTGGCTGAGTTAGCGAGCTGCTCTTCCGCCGCGTGTTGTAGATCGAGATCGATCGTCGTGATCAGATCGCGGCCGGGCGTTGGATCTATCTTTTGAATTTCGTCCTGAATGCGGCCGCGGCTGTCGACCACCACCTCGCGATAGCCGTCCTTGCCACGCAGGTGATCGTCGTAGATCTGTTCGAGGCCGCTGAGACCGATGATGTCGCCGGGTTTCAAGCCCTTGTCTTTGGCGACTTGCTGCTTGAGCTGTTCGGGACTGATCTCACCGACGTAACCGACGACGTGCGCGAGCGAACCGTTCGGGGGATAAGTTCTTTGGGGCTGTTGTTCGACGCGCAGTTCGGGAAACTCGAGATTGTGTGACTCGACCCAGGCGATGTCGCCGGGCGTGGCGCCCTGTTTGACGAGGATCGTTTCAAACGCCGGCATCGACTTCACCATTTCGAATCGCTCGGTGAGGATCTGTTGATCCATATCCAGTCCCGCCGAGAGTGGATCTACGAGCGCGTTCAGGTCTTTGCCCTTCACGTCTTCGCGCGTGAGAATCACGTTGTAAATCGGGCGTGAATCGACGATTGCGCGCTTGTTACGGTCGAAGATGACACCGCGCGGCGCCGGAATGGGCAAGCGTCGCCGGCGCTGGTTCTGCGCGATCTCCGCGTAGCGTTCACCCCGCACCACCTGCAACACGTACAGCCGGATGCTGAGCAGGCTGAGCATCAGTACGACCAGGATCTGTAGGAACCGGAGCCGGGCGCGAAGGTTTTGCGACGAATCTTCGTATTTCATAATTTTTGAGCTTTGTTCTTAGTACTTCGTACTTGGAACCTGGTACTTCGTACTTGGTACTTAGTGCTTTGTTCAGACTACTTAGTTGTACAAAGCTCCAAGTACAAAGCTCGGAGTCAAGGCCCCAGGCTCTATCTTCGTCTTAGCGGTCCCGTCGAACGGCGCGCGACGCGTCGCCGGGTCGCAAACTGTCGCCGCTGCGACGCCTCGCCTGACATAACCGAATCGAGCATGTAAAGAACGAGCGTTCCGACGACCGTCGTCGCGATTAGTTTATAAGAGATCGTCTGCATAAACGGAACGCCCGAGGGGTAACCCAGCAGACGATGCCAGAATACGTAGATCGCCGAATCCAGCACGGTTGCCGCGGCCAGCACGGGGATTCGCAGCAGCGGGTTTTCAAGGTTCACCTTCGTCGCCGCGAAGAAGATGATGTAGGCGGTCATCGTCTTCGAAAAACCGCCCGCGCCGATCAGCCCGCCACTCTGCGCGTCAACGACCAGTCCGGCCAGCGTCCCGACGACTAATGCCTGCCACGCGTCGCGTTGCAGGGCGATGTAAACAACTATTACGAGCGGAAAGTCGATATATGCAAGCGGCTTCCAGACTGCACGTAATGAAAGCTGCAGCACGATCGAAATCAGCAAAACTGCGGCGATCTTAAGCTGCGACATGGCCGGACAGTAACAATCTCAGCGCGTGTTTCTCTCCATGGTCGACAATGGTGTGGGGGAGGGGGTTGAGCGTTGCGGCGGATGGTACAAAAGCACTGCGACTTCTTCTAAATGGTCCAACTGCGCGCCGGGTTGAATCAGAATCTGGTGCGCTTGGGTGGCCGAGCCTTTCTTCACGTCAACAACTTTGCCGACATTTAAACCCGGCGGATAGATTCCGTCCTGGCCCGTAGTCATAACGTAATCGCCGACTTCCACTTCTTCGAGACCTGAAACGTAACGCATCTCGATGACGCCGACGCCGAGATCAGCGCGTCCGCGCACCGAACCGAGCGCGCCCGATTGGCCCAACTGCCCGACCACCGCGCCCGCGCCCGCTTTCTCATCCGTGATCAGCATCACTTGTGACGCCCACGGACTAACCGTGATCACGCGGCCTACGATACCGCCGCCGGTTACCACCGGCATGTTCAACGCGACGCCGGACGAAGTGCCGCGGTTGATCGTGATCGTGTTGAACCACACTGACGGATCTCGCGCGATGACGCGAGCGGGAACGCTCTGAACGTCGATCTTTTCGTTGAGACCGAGCAATGCCTTAAGCCGCTCGTTCTCAGCTTCAGCCTGGCGCGCCGCGTGAAGATCGCGTTCGGCCTGGGCCAGACGTTCTTTCAATTGCTCGTTCTCTGCGGCGGTGCCGCGGAAGTTCCACATCTGGTGAAAGAAACCGCCGGTTGCGCCGCTCACTTTCGACGAAGCGCTTTGCAACGGCGAGGCAAACGTCTGCGTCCAGATACGCAGGATTTTTTGCTGGCCGTTTGCGTCGCGCGCGTCAACTGCCATGATTACAAGGTTGGTGACTAGTAGCCCGATGAGCCAGATGGGGGCTCGTTGGCGAATTTCTCTTTGAGTACGAACAGAAGCCACTGCTTACTTACATCCCGCTGGTCATTGTGTTTTCCCACTTCACGCGTTTGAGCAGGTCGAAGTCGGACAACATCTTTCCGGTGCCCAAAACGACGGAAGCAAGTGGGTCGTCTGCGAGCGAAACAGGCAAACCCGTTTCGATTGAAAGGCGCTTGTCGAGGTTTTTCAGTAACGCGCCGCCGCCGGTTAATACGATGCCGCGTTCGACGATGTCTGCCGAGAGCTCCGGCGGCGTTCGTTCGAGCGCGACACGAACGGCGTTGATGATCGTGGAGATCGAATCAGCGAGCGCTTCGCGCACTTCTTCATCGGTGATCGTGATGGTTTTGGGAATGCCTTCGATGAGATTGCGGCCACGCACTTCGAACGACAGTGGCTCGTCGATCGGGTAGGCCGAGCCGAGTTCGATCTTGATTGCTTCCGCGGTGCGTTCGCCGATTAACAAGTTGTACTTCCGCTTGATGTACTGAATGATGGCCTCGTCCATCTCGTTGCCGGCCACACGCACGGCGCGCGAGTAAACGATACCACTCAAACTGATCACTGCAATGTCGGTCGTGCCGCCGCCAATGTCGACGACCATGTTACCGTGTGGTTCGGTGATCGGCAGTCCCGCTCCGATCGCGGCCGCCATCGCTTCTTCAACGAGATAAACTTCGGACGCCTTCGCGCGATACGCCGAGTCTTCCACTGCACGTCGTTCTACTTGCGTGATCTCTGACGGGATACCGATGACGACGCGCGGGCTGACCCACGTTTTTCCGTTGTGGGCCTTGCGAATAAAGTGCTGGAGCATCTTCTCGGTGACTTCGAAGTTTGCGATGACGCCGTCTTTCATCGGGCGGATCGCGACGATGTTGCCGGGAGTCCGGCCCAGCATGTCTTTCGCGTCACGTCCTACGGCTTCAACCTGGTTGGTTACTTTATTAATTGCGACGATAGAAGGTTCCGAAACAACAATTCCGCGACCTTTGGCGTAAACCAGTGTATTTGCCGTCCCGAGATCGATTGCCAGGTCGCTGGAAAACAGACTGAAGATAGATTTGAAAGCCATCTAGACTATTCACTTCCCGTGTGTGTGTTATGGAACTTCGGGTGGGGTTGGCGGCAAATATCGGTAGGGAGAGAAATCACTCCGCTCCTTACCTCCTTAGACGCGACCAAACACGTCCGACCTCCTAAGATACACCGTTAAGGCACGAAGCGTAAACTGTTTTGTAGTTTAAACTTGGTACTTTGAGCTTTGAACTTTGTACTTTGATCTTTATCTAACCCTGCAGTGGCGTTCCTGCCTCGAGTTCCAGGCTCTCAATAAGCTGGTCGACCGCGGCCTGTTTGGGGGTCAGGTCCGCCGCGAAGCGAACACAGTTCTTGTTCGCCGCTTTCGCTTCGTACATGGCCGTGTCCGCGCAGGCGATCAGTTGCTGCGGTGACGACGCGTGCTTCGGAAACGCCGCCACCCCGAAACTCGCCGTCATCGAAAGCTGTAACCGTCTTCCACCAGTGAACTGGTGTCGAAGAATCTTTTGCCGGATGCGCTCAGCGACTGTGCCCGCGAGTTCCGTTCCGGTGTCAGGCAACACGATGACGAACTCGTCGCCGCCGTAACGAGCCACCGCATCCGTATCGCGTATCGACGAAAGGATCACTGCCGCCATTTCCATCAGCACGTGCGAACCGACGAGGTGCCCGTGCTCGTCGTTAACGCGTTTGAAGTCGTCGAGATCGAGAAACAGCGCTGCCACACTCGAACCGTAACGACGTGCACGCCGGATCTCGTTGAGCAGGAACTGTCGCAGGTAACGCGCGTTGTGCAGCTTCGTGAGATCGTCTGTTTGCGACAAACGTTCGGCTTCGGCAATTCGCACCGCGTTCGCGAGCGCGGAAGCGATGGGTAACGAAAGCGAGTCGAGCAGCGCCACATCTGTTTTCTTGAACGCGTGCGCTCCCGAGCCTTCACGAACGCCTTCGATCACGCCGAGGATTCGTTCGCCACAAATCAGCGGCACCGCGAGCACGAATTGTCCACGCTCTTTCCTCTTGATGATTCCCATTCCAGCAGCCGCGCGTTTGGCGGCTCTGGTTTCAGAGCCAATCGGCAGGTCCGCTTCGCCGGTGAGCACTCGTCGCCACTCTTCTTCGCTGCGACTGCCGCCACTTTGTTGCCCCGGCCGGCGAACGGCGATCGCTTCGAGTGTCGAACTTTCAATACCTTTCTCTTCCGAAAAGAGATAGATGGCCCAACGGTCCGCTTTGATCAGTTGTTCGAGGCCGGTGAGCGCAGTGTTTGCGGCGCCACTCTGATCGCTGATGAAGTGAAGCGAAGCGACGAGATCGAACGCCGCGCGCAAGTCGTTGAACTTGATCTTCGGTGGCAGTGACGAGCAGCCGCGGGCAACAGGTCTTTCGACCACCTCGGATAATCGCAGTTCACCTGAACTTTCCCCGCCTTCGATTTCTCGCAGTAAAGCTGGCAATTGCGCCGATTTATCGGCAATCGCGAGAAAACCGATTCGTTTCAGGGTGGCGCCGTCGAGGCTGCGCAGGTTCAAACTCTGGTAGCCGTTCATCTGCCGCCGGCACGCGACGAGCGGCACGCCCGGCCAAAACGCTTTCGCGTGATTTATCGCCGTGTGCAGTTCCACCATGTCAGCGCCCGGCACTACTTCGTAAAGAACGGCGAGCGGTGGTGGACCACCAAGATCAGAAACTCCCTGGTCCTTCTTCTGCTTCGTTAACGCGACTTCCACTTCCACTTCACGCAGACCTTCGATCAGAGTCTTCACGCCAGCAGCGCGCAAAGCCTCGATCAACTCGTAGGCCGGCGCTTCATGAGCATCCGTCAATAGAATTACGTGACTCGACACGCTCTTTAGATCTCCGACGTCAGGTTCGGCCGCGGGCGGTGCGACCGGAAAGTGAAACTTTGTATTGACTACTGTTGCCGTGCGGGTCCTGCGCCTCGATGGTCACGTCGCGCGCGCCACCGGAGGCTGTTACCTGGATCTGAAACGAATTATCGGGAGCAACGATCGTTTCGCGTCCACTCAGTTTGATCGTTGTGCCTGGTTCAGCACGTCCGCGAACCAGATAAAGATTGCCGCCGAGAAGTTCGGCGCTGAGATTTGAAACGGCGACCTGTGATCCGGTTCCGCGCGTGGCGACAATGAACTTCAACGGATCGCTCCAGTCGCTTGCCTGACCACTCGACGCAGTCGCGCGCACGCGCCAGAAGTAAACACCAGGCCGCAGATCGCTCGCGCCAAATTCTGTTGCCAGTAACTGATCGCGTTCGATAACTTTTCCATCAGCAACGAAGAACGGCGACGTCGCGACTTCCACGCGATAGTAAGCAGGTGTTCCTGACTGCGGGCGTTGCCACTTCAATGCAACACTCGCGGCGCCATTCGTGCTCACAAAAACTTTTTCGAGATCGTGCGGCTGCGACGGTTGCGGCACGTCGAGTAAACGTTGCGTGGCTGAGAGCCGGCCGGAGTTGTTGACGGACACGTACTCACCGCCACGAATCGAGGTCTTCTCACCCGAGCTGTTGGTAGTTTCCACCGCGCCTGTCGAGACACGGATTTCTTCAGTTCCTTCCGGGTTCACGCCGAAGCTGGCGTTCGTGCTTTCACCGACCGTGCTCTTAGTCTTAGGCGTTTCGACGACGTTCGTGGTGCCATCTGCCTGTTGCTCGGTGCGCACTGAAAGTTGCCCGCTCTCGACCGAGACGTGAACGTTGGTGCGTTTGCCGTCGTCGGCGCGGGCGTTGTCGCGGACGATGATCGTGCTGTTTGGTTTGACGACGAGCGTCGAGCCGTCGGCGAGTCCGATACGGGCGCGCCCGTTGGTCTGCGTCTGGACGGTGTCGCCCGGATAGAGCTGGGTGTCGGCGTTTGCGGCGATGGTCTCGCGAGTGGCTGCCCGGATCACGCGGACGTCGCCTTCAAAAGAGATGAATCGTGCGCCGGCCGGATACTTCAGTTCGGCGACGTTTTTGAAGGGATTCCCGTATTTCCAGACGTAGAGCGCGGCTCCGGCGACGACGCCGCAAGCGAGAAAAATGGCGATCATCAGATAAACAAAGCGCTTCTCGATGATCCACCAATCGAAGGCAAAGCGAGTGGTCTTGTTTGCGACCATGTTCGAAATCGTGGAGGGGGTCTAAACCAAGGTTGAGAATCGAGCGCGGTTCGGCCGGGGCTTGATCCGCACGTTTTAAGGTGTGAGTCCGAACGATGCCGGCGGACGAAACCGCCGCTTTCCAGGCAGCAACACTACCAGTTCAGGAATTTAACACACGGAGGGCGAGACGTTCAAGCACGTTTAATTCCTGCTGGTTCTTGGACTTCGTCGCGCTTGTCGTCGCGATTTGTGTCGGGCTCGTCGTATTCGATCGGCAGCTCAACGTCGATTTTGTGAGGATGTTTAGCCGGAAGCAGCAACGACAGCACGACCGAACCGGCCAGCACCACGGCCACAAAAGCGAGCGAAAACAGTATCGGGATGTGGAAACCCGTCGCGGCGATCAGCATTTTCATCCCGATGAACGTGAGTACGATGGCCAGTCCGGTGCGCAGGTAGCGAAACTTCTCGATCACTCCCGCGAGCAGAAAATACATCGACCGCAGACCGAGAATCGCAAACACGTTGGACGTGTAGACGATAAACGTGTTCGTCGTGATCGCGAAGATCGCAGGGATTGAGTCAACCGCGAAAACGAGGTCCGTGATTTCCACGACCATCAAAACCAGCAACAGCAGCGTGCCGGTGAGTTTGCCGTTGACGCGAGTGAAAAATTTCTCCTCGTCGTAATGACGCGAAATGGGCAGGAACCGCGTCAGAAGACGGATCGCGAAACTCTGGTCGGGTTGGATTTCTACCTCGTCGTGCCGGAACATCTTGATGCCGGTGTAAACGAGAAAGCCGCCGAAGATGTAGATGATCCAGTGAAAACGGGTGATCAAGGCCGCGCCCACGAAGATCATCGTCAAACGCATGACCAGCGCGCCCATCACGCCCCAAAACAGCACGCGATGCTGGAACCTCGCCGGTACCTTGAAGTAGGAGAAGATCAGCAGGAAGACGAAGAGGTTATCGACCGAGAGCGATAATTCGATCAGGTAGCCCGTGAGGAACTCGAGGCCGAGTTGTGAGCCCTGGTAATAAAACACGAGCCCCGCGAAAATCAGGGCTAACGAGACCCAGACTCCGCTCCAGATCCACGCTTCTTTGTACTTGATTGAGTGCGCTTTGCGATTGAAGAGACCGAGATCCAGGCTCAACATTGCGACAATGAAGATACTGAAACCCAGCCACAACCACGTTGAGCCGCTAAGTGCGTCCATTCAGACTCGATAAAATAGCATCTGAATTTCGTTGTAGCAAAGGCGCAAACTTCAGCTTGTCGGTTGTAAGTAATCCCGCGTCTCCCTTACAATCCGCGGTTCGCCTCCGAAAGGTAATAATAATGCTTAAACAACTAGGACGTCTCGAACGAACGCGTAACATCGTCATCCTTGGATTTGCGATTCTGATGGCCGTCAGCTTGGTCTTCTTCTACGCCCCCAGCCGCGGTGCCAGCAATCTCGACCCCACGAAGAACACCGAAGTGGTCGCCAAAGTCGGTTCTGACACGGTCACGGTCTCCGAGCTGGCCCGTGCGCGCGAGAACATGATGCAGATGTACGGCGGGCAAATTAACCTCGCGGCGCTTGGCGGCAGCCGTCGTTTTTTGGACGGAATAGTCAACCGGCGCATCATGGTGCAGGAAGCAGAGCGGTTGGGGTTGGGCGCCAGCGATGGCGAGTTGAGAGATCGATTGATGAAACAGTTCTCCGACGCGTCGGGACAATTTGTTGGTTACGAGCGTTACAAAGAATCGGTCACGCCGCGTTACGGCGACATCGAGACTTTTGAAAAAGAGATTCGCGACGGCATCGCTATTCAAAAGCTGCAAGCGTTCGTGACCGCGAGCATCAACGTCTCAGACGACGAAGTGCGCGAAGAGTACAAGCGACGCAACACGTCGTTTGACGTCAACTACATTTCGCTCACCGCGGACAAACTCGCAGAGAAGATCCAACCCAGTGATGAAGAACTGCGGAGCTATTTCGAGAGTAAAAAAACGGACTACCGTTTTCTCGAGCCGCAGAAAAGAGTCCGTTACCTTTTTATCAATATCGCGAAAGCCGGTTCGAAGATCGAGATCTCGGATGAGGATCTCAAAGCGCGTTACGAGCAGGTGAAGCCGGAGTTCAAAGACAACGGCATCAAGATTCAACAGATCGTGTTGAAGGTGGCGCGCAAGGATCTCGATGCGCAGGTGGAGCAGAAGGCGAAGGAGTTGATCGCGAAGATCACCAATGGCACTCGCCAGGCCACCGAAGAAGCGTTTGGTGAAGCGGCGAAGGGAAATTCGGAAGATCCCGCGACTGCCCGCAACAATGGCTATCTGGCCGCGCCGTTCAAGGACAATCCAAACAAGCCGCATGGTTTGTACAGCCGCGTGGTGACGATGCAGGTTGGAGAAGTTTCGGATATTCCGGTTCGTTACGCCGGCAACTGGTACATCCTGCGTCGTGGAGACACGGTGCCGAAGACGTTTGAACAGGCGAAGCCCGAACTGTTGGTTTCGGCGCGCAATGATCGTGGTTATAACGCGGGGTTTGAAATCGCGAAGAAGGCGAAAGAGCGTTTGCAGGAGACGAAAGATCCGCAGAAGGTGGCCCAGGAGTTTGCTGCCGAAGCGAACATGACTCCCGCGGAAATGGTGCGCGAAACGCCGTACGTGAGAAAGGGTGATGACGTCGCGAACATCGGCGTTAATCAGCAGTTCGAGCAGGCGTTGGCGTCGTTAAATAATCCGAACGACGTTGCGGAACCGGTGGGTGTGAAGGATGGGTTCGCTATTCCGATCTTGATCGATCAGAAGGAACCGCGCATTCCGGAGTTTGACGAAGTTAAGGACAAGATCGCGAACGACATCAAGAACCAGCGGGCCAAGGAACAGATCGAACAGAAAGCGAAGGATCTACTGGCGAGTTTCAGTAGCGTCGATGCAGTCAAAGCGACGGGCGAGAAAGAGGGATTTGATTCCGGATATGAAGAGGGATTCAAGCTCAGTTCGACGCTCGGCAAAGCGGGTTCGAGCACTGCACTCGACGAGGCGATTTACAGTTTGAAAGAAGGCGAGATTAGCAAGACGCCGATCAAAGTGCAGGACAAGTGGGTGATGGTGGGGATCGTTAAGAGAATCGAGCCTGACTTCACGGCGTTCAATGCTGGAGAACGCGATCGGTTGAAAGAGCAACTACTCGGCGCGCGCCAGACGCAGGTGTTTCAGGATTACATTGCGGGCGTGCAGCGGCGGATGAAGCAGGATGGGAAGATCAAGATTTACGACGACGTATTGAAGCAGCTCGATGAATCCGAGGCGGCCGCGGAACCCGCTCTCCCCGCCGGCCTCAACTTCCCCACGAAGTAACCACTAATTAAATCGATTGGACCACTGATCAGTTGCCCATCAGTGGTCCAAGGTCGGCCTGCGGCACGGCCGTCCTGATTTGAAGCTCGTTTGCCTGCGTCACGATCTGCAAATTAGCCAACGCACTCTTCGCCAGCACGCCTCTCGCTCCTGACAACCGCCCCACCAACAACGCGCCAAACTGCTTCAATCCTTCCAACGTATCCCCGAGACTCTTCGCCGCCTCGGCGTTCACCGCACGCGCCGCCAAAAACAACTGGAGATCCGTCTCGGACGTGCCAACCGACCCATAAAACTGTCGCAACTTCGACAAGTCCGCGGCTATCGGCGCGTTGCCGATATCAAGATTCGTGATCAACTGCTCCGTCACGTTACCGCCAAACCCGATCACGGCATTCGGATCCCGACTCGCCAACGCAATCAACTCCGCGTTCACGCGCTTACGCGAACCGGCCGCATCGATCGCCGCACGAACACCCGCCGGATCGCCAAGCGCCAGCACGTTTGCGTCAAGCGGCGCTGCGGCGAGTTCATCGATCCTGAAATTAAACAACCCGACCATCCTGATATTCTCTTCGAGCTTGAAAACGTAAATCGTTTTCCCCTGATACTTCTCCTCGCGATAACTACCATTCGACGCAACTCTTCCCGCCGCCACCATCGCCGCCGGATTGAACGTTCCGTTTGCAAGCGCGACCGTCTGCACCTTCGTTACTCCCGCCGACGGATGACTAAATCGAAGACCGACCGCGAGCTGCTCAAACATGCGCGGGTCGAGGCCCGTGCGAGTCTTGAACGTCTCGATGCTCGCGTTTACTTCGGCAAGCCGAACGGAGTTGTTGCCCATAATCCGTGGCAACGCTTCACTGAGCAGCTGCCGCAATTTTATCTGGGCCACGGCGTCGGATTCAGGCAGCGACGCCATCAACCCACCGGTCGCGGGAGCGTTGTTGCGCGCGCGCGTTTGCGCGGCGACCTGCGTAGCAAAAACCGACAATAAAACGATTGCGAGGGTCAGAAGTGTTCTTTTCACAACAGAAACCTTTCTAGTGTTAGCTAATCAAGCGCTCGGCTGAGCACGCCCGCTGTCCGATGCCCGCAGTCGCCGCTAAGGTTGGTTTGCGTCTGCGTTATCCTTCTTCAAACGAGCGCGAAGTTCGCTAAACGCAATCTTTTTATAATCCTCGGGGATGCGAAAGACGCCCGGGTCGATTTCCAGCACGATATCCGTCAACTCCATCGTCCACCGCGTGCCGTCCGCCGATTTCATCTCGGATTTGATCGGCATCTGCAAGGCCTCGTCAACCCAGACTACGGTCTCACTAGCGCTGACGTTCGCGCCCGTCGAACTGTTAACAACAACGCGATACTTTTGCGTGTTTCGACCGTTGACACTTTCGACACCGATGCGTTGATACGCCGTCGAGATGGGTTCCGTGTGCAGCAAACGATCCGGCGAAGTCTCAGACTCCCCATCGCTATCAAGGCCACTCGCGAGGTGATCGACGTCTTTCGCATCAGCAAACACCTTGTCGTCCGGCAACAGCATAAAACGTCCTTCCGGCAAGTTGAGATAGACCACACGCTGCCCGTCGACCTCCGTCTCTTCACGACGCAACTCGCCATCACGGGCGATCAGATTTTTCGTGATCTCTTCTACATCCGTGGCGGTAAAGGTCGTCATCGTGCGCGTTGCCCGATAACGTTCAGGTTCTTTCGTCTGAAAAGGAGGAGTTGAAGAAACGACGGTGTCGTTAGCAGCGGTCTCGGTGACGACTGTTTGATTCTGCGTACACGCAGACGCGAAGAGCATCAGCGCCGCGGCAGAAAACGCCGGCAACGTTTTCAGCATTTGGCTCACACTCGTTCCAGCAGCAGAGCGAGACCCAGGCCTCCGCTCACGCATAATGTTGCGAGTCCGAGCTTCGCTGCTCGTTTTTCCATTTCGTGGATCAGCGTCGTGGTGATGCGAACGCCGGTGCAACCGATCGGATGGCCCAACGCGATCGCGCCGCCGTTGACGTTGAGTCGCTCAGCATCAAACCCCAGCTCGCGGTCGCATGCGATCACCTGCGCCGCGAACGCCTCGTTGAGTTCAATGAGATCGATCTGGTCCAACGTTATATTTTGTCGCGCGAGCAACGCGCGCACGGCGGGCACCGGCCCGATGCCCATGATCTCAGGCGCGACTCCGGAGATCTCGTAATCAACGATGCGCGCCTGTGGCTTCACGATCGATCTTTCCAAACCATCTTCGCTGAGCACCACAAGAGCGGCCGCGCCGTCAGTGATGCCGGAGGAGTTTCCCGCCGTGACACTCCCGTCTTTGTAGAACACGGGCGGGAGTTTCGCGAGATCGGTGAGTGTCGTGCCGGCGCGACAATGTTCATCCTGCGCGAAGGTTGTCGCTTCGTTCTTGCGGCCGGCGATTTCGAGCGCCATCACTTCTTCTTTGAATCGTCCTGACTTGATCGCCGCTTCCGCTTTCTGCTGTGAGCGCAACGCAAAATCGTCCTGCTCTTCGCGCGAGACCTCATACTGGCGCGCGAGTTTCTCCGCCGTCTGGCCCATCATCAGCCCTGACAACGGGTCGTTAAAGCCGTCGCGATACATGCCGTCGACGAGTTGCATGTTGCCCATGCGCATGCCCCAACGCGCGCCTTCGGCGAAATATGGAACGCGCGACATGCTCTCGGTGCCGCCCGCAAGCACCGCATCCGCGCGGCCCAACATGATCTCCTGCGCCGCGAGAATGATCGCTTTCAGTCCTGAACCACACGCTTGATTAACGGTAAAGGCGGGGACTGTTTCCGGAAGGCCGGCGCGATAAGTGATCTGTCGCGCGACGTTTGGGCCGCCACCGGCCTGTCGCGCGCAACCCCAAATCGAGTCGCTGATCTGTTCGGGAGAAACGTTTGCGCGTCGTAATGCTTCTTTCGCAACTGCGACGCCCATGTCGGCAGCGCTCCACGATTGCAACGTGCCGCCGAATTTTCCGATTGGTGTGCGTACTGCGCCTGCTAGATAAACGTGCTTCATACTTGCCAAAAATGGTAGCACAGGGTAGAAGTTTTCCCGCAAAACGCTTAGACCTCACATGTTCGAACGCCTCACCTCTTCTGCGGCCGTCGCTGCGGCGCGCCAACAGATCGCCGCGCTGTTCAATCAACATGCCGAATGGTTCTGCACGACTTCCGTTGGGGGCACTAGCGGACGTGGCGAAACGCACGCGCTCAGACGCAAGGAAATGGACGTTTCGGTCGCGCATGGGCGCCTCGTGCTTTCGTGCTGGACCGAGAAGGGAAGCCGCTCGTGGCGCATTCTCGGTTGGGAATGGAACGGTCAGATGCTTTTGTTGCAGGCGTCACGTCGCATGGGCGCCGAACTGTCGTTGATCGAACTGGTCCCACGCGCTTCGGCAACGGCGGTGGCCGCGACGATTCGCGCGGCGCGGCAGATTCGTTGCGACAAACTCGCGCAACTCGCGTGTGCCACACAAATGGAAACACGAATTGAGCGCGCCGCGTTGAGTCCGGGCACGCGCCTGGGCCAGCCGGGACGCTACGCGCGCATTCTTCTGCGTCGCAAACACACGAGAATCGCAGTCACGGGGGCAGTTGTCGCGAGTCATCCGGCTTCAGTGGACGCGCTTTTGTCTTCAGCGTTGCTGTGGTTCAGGCGGACCGCGGATCGCGTGAATCCGCCATACATCGCGCAGCTGTGGGTTATCGTTTCCAGCGAGCTGGTTAACCCGCTGCTGGATCGCGTCGTGTTATTGCGCGAGAGTCTGCAAAACCTGATTCACGTTTTTTCAGTCGACGATGACCTTACAAAGCTAACCGAAATCGAAGGTTTCGAACGCTGTGATCTGTGGCAGAAGAAACTCGTGCGTTTACCGCCGGTCCCGCCTGCGATCGTATCCTCTCAAACCGCAGCGATCGTCGCCGCAGCGCCGGAAGCGATCGATGTGGTCCACTCGCGCCACGGGGAAACACTGCGCTATTTCGGATTGCCGTTCGCGCGTGTGCGTTCGCTGCTCGGCGTCGAAAGAATCTGGTTCGGACTCGACGCATCTCGCCGCCGGCTGCTTGACGAATCAACTCGTCGCGAGTGGGAAAACCTGCTTCATGATCTGCGTGCGTATCGTTCGGCGTCAGCCGTAGATCTACGTCACGCGTTCTATCGCTCCGCTGCGGAAGCGTGGTTGGAATCACTGCTGCGACGTGACATCACGAAGCTCGATCCGGGGTTGATCATCGCGCCGTTGCACGCTCAGTTTCGCACCGCGCGCGGCGGCAAGCTCGGCATTCGACCCGTCGATCTGCTGGCGTTGCGACAGGATGGACGGCTTGTAGTGATCGAATTGAAAGTCTTCGAGGATCGCGAACACGTGCTGCAAGGCGCGGACTACTGGCGCAGAGTCGAAGCGCACCGGCGTCGTGGACACATCGAGCGAGCGAAGCTGTTCGGCGATTTGAATATCAGGGACGAGCCGCCGCTGGTCTACCTGGTGGCGCCCACGCTGCGAGTACACCCGTCGTTCCAAACGCTCGCACGTTGCATTGCGAGCGAGATCGAGATCTATCGCTTTGACATCAACGAAGACTGGCGCTCGGGCGTCCGCGTGATGCGACGTCTGCGTGTGAACTAGTGCTTGACGAAAATGGTCTCTGGTTCGGTTTTGATCGTGGGAGGCGCGGCTTTGGCAGCCGAAGTCGAGGGCGACAGAACGGATGACGCCGTCATGTGGTCGAGCGTGTCGTCGGCGGAGTAAATGCCCTGCACACGCATCTTGAACTCATCGGGATTGCTTGCGTTGTGCAGCGCCTCTTCGAGCGTGATCAGCCGCGACTGAAGCAGATGAAACAGGGACTGATCGAACGTCTGCATGCCGTACTGCGACGTGCCCGCGGCGATCGCTTCGCGAATCATGTACGTCTTTTCTTCGTTGATGATGTGGTCGCGAATGAACGCTGTCGAAACCAGCACTTCAATCGCGGGCACGCGTCCGGCGCCTTTCGCCGCGCGCACAAGACGCATCGAGATCACGGCTTTCAAAATTCCTGCGAGCTGAATACGCACCGATTTCTGCTGGTGTGAGGGAAACGACGAGACGATGCGCGTGATGGTTTCAGTCGCGTCGAGCGTGTGCAACGTTGAGAGCACAAGATGGCCCGTTTCAGCGGCAGTCAATGCCGTTTCGATAGTTTCGTGGTCGCGCATTTCGCCGACGAGAATCACGTCGGGATCCTGGCGCAATGCGCCGCGCAGCGCTTCCGCAAAGGAACGTGTATCGACGTCCACTTCACGTTGCGTCACAAACGCGTGCTTGTCGCGATGTAAAAACTCGATGGGATCTTCAATCGTGACGATGTGACCACTGCGCGTTGAGTTGATGCAGTCGATCATCGCGGCGAGGGTGGTTGATTTTCCCGAACCGGTAGCGCCCGTTACGAGGATCAGACCACGACGTTCTTCGGCGATCTGCTGGATCACCGGCGGCAGGCCGAGTTGGGCCACGGATTTGTTGTGGTCGGGAATCACGCGCAGAACGATGCTGACTGTGCCGCGCTGCTGAAAGATGTTGGCGCGAAAACGGCCGAGCCCGGAGACGCCGTAACCGATATCGACTTCCGAGACCTCTTTAAAGCGCTGCTTTTGCCGGTTACTCATCATGCTGAACGCCATGTCGAGGGTGTCTTCCGGCTTCAAACGCGCCGCGTCGGCGATCGGGTGGAGCTCGCCGCCGATGCGCATGACGGGGAACGCGCCGACCTTCAGGTGGAGATCGGATGCAGCGTGTCCAGTGGCGATGCGTAGCAGATCGTCGATTTTAACGGCCATCGAATGTCCTGAGAACCTTATCCTGAGAACCTATGCGACTGCGGAAAGGCTGGGGTTTTTGGAAGCTTTGCGCTGGTAGGAGGAGCGCCGCGTTTAACTATAGCGTGGCGCTCTTTGGGCCGTCAATAAATCTTTCCGCGCCCGTTGGAAGCGAAGAGTTCGCGGGCGTTAGGACAAGAGGGGTTTAATTAGACGGATTGGCAAAACCAATCTTAGACGGACATTTTCAACTCGGCCGGGGCTTCGACTGTGCCGGTCGCGTTAAGTTTTCCCGCTGCGTGGCCGTTGCGGTCTGGCGACGTCTGGGCCGACTCGTTGATGTAGGTGAGCCAGTCGCCCGGCGCCGTGCGTTCGCCTTTGGTGATTTCGAAGAAGACCTTCTGGATCTTCTCGGTGATTGGACCACGCCCGCCCTGGCCAACCGTGATGCGATCGACGGAACGAATCGGCGTGATCTCGGCGGCCGTGCCGGAGAAGAAGACCTCGTCGGCAACGTAGAGCGCCGCGCGTTGGATGGTCCGTTCCTTGATCGTAATACCAAGCTCGTGACAGATCTGAATCACGCTGTCGCGCGTGATGCCCGGTAGAATCGAAGACGACAACGGCGGCGTGAGAACAACGTCGCCCGTCACGAGAAAGATGTTCTCGCCGGAACCTTCCGAGACGTAACCGCGATCGTCGAGCGCGATGCCTTCAGCGAAGCCGTTCAACAGCGCTTCCATCTTTATCAACTGCGAATTCATGTAGTTAGCGCCGCTCTTGGCCATTGCGGGCATTGAATTCGGCGTCAGTCGGTTCCAGGTCGAGACGCAAACGTCAACGCCGCGTTCGATCGCTTCGTCGCCTAGGTATTTGCCCCAGTCCCACGCGCCGATGTAGCAGGCGAGCGGGTTCGGAAACGGGTTCACGCCAAACGCCGGATGCTCTTCGTCGAGACTACGAAACAGGATGGGCCGGATGTAGCACTGATCCATCTCGCTGCGGCGCGAAATGTCGATCGCCGCGTCGCAAAGTTGATCGAGCGTCCACGGATGGTCCATGCGGTAGATCTTGGCGGAATTGAGAAACCGCTGCATGTGCTCACGCAGCCGAAAGATAGCTGGCCCACGTTTAGTTGAGTAACACCGTATGCCTTCGAAAACGCTGGAACCATAGTGCAGTACGTGTGACATCACGTGCACTCGCGCGTCGCTCCACTTGATGAACTCTCCGTTATGCCAGACGACGTCGCAGATACGAGGGGTTTTAATATCCTTCGTGGTTCCATCTTTAGAGAACATTTGTGTTTAACTCCTTCAGGAAATTACGTGGGGACAGGGCACAATACAGTAGATATAGTTCGCTTGGCAAGAACGCTTGCCTCCTGTAATGATGCTTGCGTAACATCGAAATGCGATCGCTTAAACCACTCGTTTTGCTTACGCTCTTTTGCGCCACTTCTTTTCTCGCCGGCTGCCGTGAAACAAACATGAACCAAGACCAGACTACGCCCGTGGGCCAAAATTCTGCCCGCGATTCCGCCAACGATCCGCTCTCTATCCATAAACGCGCAATAGCCGTCGATTTGCACGCCGACACCGTTCAGCGCGTGCTGGACGAACACGTCGATTTGCAACAGCAACTTAGCGATGGCCACTTCGACGCGGTGCGCGCCAAAGCCGGCGGTTTGGACGCGCAGTTTTTCTCGATCTGGGTCGAGCCGCAACTGTTTGGCGGCGGCGGTGAAAGGGCTGTGAAACGGGCCGATGATCAGATTGCCGCCATTCGCGCCCTCGCCGAAAAACACCCGGAAACGTGGCAACTCGCCACCTCCGCTGCGGACGTACGGCGCGCCGTTCAGGACGGGAAAATCGCCGCCTTGATGGGCCTCGAAGGCGGTTATGCAATCGATGAAAAACTCGAAAACGTTCAGCGTTATTACGATCGGGGCGTGCGTTACATGTCGCCGGCGTGGAGCGTGAGCACGAGTTGGGCCGGTTCGTCAGGCGACGCCGTCGGCGCCTCGCGCGGTCTGAACGATTTCGGTAAAAGCGTCGTGCGCGAGATGAATCGACTCGGAATGATGGTCGACGTCTCACACGTTTCCGACAAGACGTTTTGGGACATCGTGAACACGTCAACCAAGGCCGTGGTCGCAACGCACTCGGCCTGCCGCGCGATTGCAAACGTGCCGCGC
Source organism: Acidobacteriota bacterium (assembly GCA_020199835.1). Classification (GTDB taxonomy): domain Bacteria; phylum Acidobacteriota; class Blastocatellia; order Pyrinomonadales; family Pyrinomonadaceae; genus PSRF01. The sequence continues at coordinate 191,794 of JAIVJV010000003.1, forward strand.
AATCTCACGGACGAAATGATCCGTGCGCTAGCGCACACAGGCGGCGTGGTTAACGTGATCTTTTATCCCGAGCACATTGAACCCGGTTGGAGCGAGTTGAAGAAACGAGTAGACGTCGAGATCGCTCCGATGGTGCAAGCGGCTTCCGCCAATGAGCCCGGCAGTGCAGTGCAGAAGAAGCTCGCGCGCGATCGCGTGCGGACACGGGAGTTTGCGAAGCGCTTGCCGCCGGTCTACGCTTCGCGCATCGTCGATCATATCGATCACATCGTGAAACTCGTCGGCGTGGACCACGTCGGAATCGGATCCGATTTCGATGGGGTGCAGAGTACGGCAGCCGACCTCGCGACGATCGCAGACTTGCCGAACCTGACGAAAGAGTTGTTGCGACGCGGCTATTCGCCGAGTGACGTCGAGAAGATCCTGGGCGGAAATATGTTGCGCGTGATGGATGCGCAACAGGGAAAGTAAATGCCTCGCAAAAAGCTCACGCCAAGAATCGGTTTTCACGCTCCGATCAAGGGCGGTGTTCACAACGCGCTCATCGTCGCGAAAGACACCGGCTGCGAAACGGTGCAGTTGTTCTCGCGCAACCCGCGCGGCTGGGCCGCGAAACCGTTGACGCTTGAAGACGTGTTGCTGTTTCGCAAGACACGCGAGGCAACGAAGATCTCGCCGGTGTTGATTCACTGCAACTACCTTGTGAATCTCGCGGCCTCTGACGAAGTGATGCTGCAAAAGTCGCGCGAATCGTTTCGCGAGGAAGTTGAACGCGCGTTGTTGCTGGGTGTTGACTACCTCGTGGTCCATCCCGGTAGTTCGCGCGGCGCGTGTGAGGCGGACGGTATTGCGTTGTGTGCTACGAGTCTGAAGATCGCGTGCAAGGGCATCAAGTTTGGCTCGCTCCAGATCCTTTTAGAGAACACTGCCGGGCAAGGCGATTGCATCGGCCATCGCTTCGAACACCTGCGCGAGATCATGAACGCGTGTCCGAAGCTGCCGCTCGCCGTCTGCATGGACACGGCGCATGCGTTCACCGCCGGCTACGACATTCGCGAAGCTGACGGTCTCGAAGCGTTGATTCAGCGCGTGCAGAAGACCGTGGGCGTGAAGAACGTCCGGGCAATTCATTTCAACGATTCGCGCGCGGTTTACAACTCGCGTGTCGATCGTCACTGGCACATCGGTGAAGGCCACATCGGCGCCGACGCACTCCGGCGCGTTGCGCAGCACCCAAAACTGAAGCACGCCGCGTTTATTCTCGAAACCCCCTACGACGATCCCCGCGCCGACCTGAAGAACCTCGCAACGTTGCGCTCCTTCGTGTCTTAGCATCCGTGGCCTCTTTCCAGTAAGATGATTGACTTTCAGTGGGTTGAACAAGGTTATGGACGAAAAATATTTTCCCGAACAGATCGAGAACAAGTGGCAGCAGCAGTGGGCGGAAGCGGGTGTGTTTGAGGCCAAGGAAAACGACCCGCGCGAGAAGTTCTACGCGCTTGAAATGCTGCCCTACCCTTCAGGTTTCCTGCACATGGGGCACGTGCGCAACTACTCCATCGGCGACGCGCTCGCGTGGTTCAAACGCCTTCAAGGGTTGAACGTGCTGCATCCGATCGGTTGGGACAGTTTTGGACAGCCTGCTGAACAGGCGGCGATCAAGCGCGGTGTGAACCCGCGCGAGTGGACGGAAACGAACATCGCGCACATGCGCGGGCAGTTGCAGCGCCTCGGCATCAGTTACGACTGGTCGCGCGAGATCGCGGCGCATCGTCCTGATTACTACAAGTGGGATCAGTGGTTCTTTCTGAAGATGCTCGAGCGCGGCCTCGCTTATAAAAAGAACTCGCAGGTCAATTGGTGTCCTAAAGAAGAGACTGTGTTGTCAAACGAGCAGTCGTCGGGAGGGATCTGTTGGCGTTGCGGGACGCAGGTGGAGAAGCGCGATCTGGAGCAGTGGTTCCTGCGGATCACAAATTACGCGGAACAACTCGTCGCCGATATCAGGCAGATCGAAGCCGGTTGGCCTGAAAAGGTCTTAAAGCGGCAGCGCGATTGGGTCGGACGCAGTGAAGGCGCGTTTATCGATTTCCAAATCAAGGACAGCGACAAGAAGATTCGTGTGTTCACAACGCGCATCGACACTATCTACGGAGCGACGGCCATCGTCATGTCGGCAGAACATCCGTTGCTTGACGAGATCCTCGAAGGGTCGACATTGAAAGCCGACATCGACGCGTTCGCGACGAAGGTCGCACAAGAGCGAGCGGCGCGCGTCGATGAAGCGGAAGAAGAGAAGGAAGGACTGAACACGGGTGTGCTGGCCATCAATCCGTTTAGCGGCGAGACGCTGCCGGTGTGGGTCGCGAACTACGTGTTGATGGAATACGGCACGGGCGCGGTGATGAGTGTGCCCGGGCACGACGAACGCGATTTCGAGTTTGCGCAAAAGTATTCGTTACCGATTCGACAGGTGATTGCGCCGGTGAGTCACGATCAGATCCAGGCTGAACCCGTGCCGACAACCGCGGGCGATGCATCCGCCGAGATGCGGCACTCGTTCACTGATTACGGTGTGTTGATAAACAGTGGTGAGTGGGGCGGCAAACTTTCCGAAGTCGCGGTGAAGGAGATGGCTGACTACGCGAAAGCGCACGGCTTTGGCGAAGCAGCGGTGACTTATCGCATTCGCGATTGGGGCGTGTCGCGTCAACGATTCTGGGGTGCGCCGGTGCCGGTGATCTACTGCTCGAACTGCGGCACAGTACCGGTACCGTACGAACAACTGCCGGTCGTGTTGCCGCCAACGGCGGCGTTTACCGGAACAGGTGAATCGCCGCTCGCGGGTGTGCCGGAGTTTGTAAATACGACCTGTCCAAACTGTGACGCCCCCGCGCGGCGTGACACTGACACGATGGACACGTTTGTCGATTCATCGTGGTACTTCTTCCGCTACGTGGATGCCCGTAACGAAAACGCGCCGTTCAATCCCGAGCTCACGCGGCAGTGGACGCCGGTGGACCAGTACATCGGCGGCGATTCACACGCCGTGATGCATTTGATCTACACGCGCTTCTGGACCAAGTTCATGCGCGACCTCGGCCTCGTCGATTTCGATGAACCGGTAAAGCGTCTGTTGACGCAGGGTATGGTGACCAATCTCGTTGAAGGCACAGACGAGTGGAAAGCGATGTCGAAGAGTCTCGGTAACGGAGTCGATCCGGACGAGATGATCGCAGCGTTTGGCGCTGATGCGACGCGGCTGTTCGTGCTGTTTGCCGCGCCGGTTGAGAACGAGTTGCGCTGGTCCGAGTCGGGCATTGAGGGCGCAGTGCGATTTCTGCGCCGGGTGTACACGATGGTGTGGCGCTGGCACGAAAGACTCTCTAACGGTTCGCGCGAAGCGGGCGCGTCGGAGTTCAGCGCCGACGCGCGCGCATTGCGACGCAAGACACACCAAACGATTGCCAAGATCACGAGCGACTTCGAGCACCTTCACTTGAACACGAGTGTGGCCGCGCTGATGGAGTTGTTCAATCAGTTGAGCGATTTCAATGGTGATCCCGCGCAGGCGTCTGAGTCGGACGTGTTTGCGGTGCGCGAAGCGTTAGAGGCGTTAGTGATCATGCTCGCGCCGTTCGCGCCGCACATCGCGGAGGAGATGTGGCAAGGATTAGGCCACGCGGGCGGCTTGTTGACTGACGCTCGTCGTTGGCCCGACGCCGATCCCGAGCTCGCTCGCCGCGAAGAGCTGGAGATCCCGATCCAGGTCAACGGAAAACTGCGTTCGCGTGTGATCGCGCCGCCCGGAGTCAGCGAGGATGAGTTACGCGAGTCGGCACTCGCCGATGAGCGTGTTCGTGCGTTGATTGATGGACGTGAGGTCGTGAAAGTGATCGTTGTCCCCGAACGCCTCGTAAACGTCGTTATCAGGTAATGTATACTACAGCCCGTAGATGAAAGAATGCCCTAAGTGCAGGCGCTGCTACCCCGACGAAACTGATCACTGCCCCCAGGACGGTGAACCGACTGCACAAACCCTTCTTGGTGAGCCAACACTGGACGCCCGCTACTTGCTCGAACGTCGTCTCGGGCAAGGCGGCATGGGCGTCGTGTTTCAAGCCCGGCACATCTTTCTCAAAACCCCGCATGCGATCAAAGTGATTCTGCCCGATCTGGTCGGCAACGATCCGATGCTCACCACGCGTTTCCGCCAGGAAGCGCTCGCCGCCGCGGCCATCCGTCACCCAAACATCATTGCTGTTACCGACTTCGGTGTCGTGCGCGGGACGATGCCGTTTCTGGTGATGGAGTTCGTCAAAGGCAGATCATTACAGGAGATCATGGCGAAAGAAGGCGCGATGCCGCCGGAACGCGCGTGGGAGTTCATCACCGCGATCGCGGCGGGAGTCGGAGCGGCGCACCGGCAAAACATCGTGCATCGCGATCTGAAGCCACTCAATATCATGGTCCAGGACGACGTGCCGGTGGCCGAAGGCGTGAAGATACTCGACTTCGGTCTCGCGAAGATCAAGTCGGGCGAGTTGTTAGGGTCGTTCGTTCAGGCGCAGACGAGTGGCTTGATGGGCTCTCCTTTTTATATGGCGCCCGAGCAGTGGTCTGATGAAGAGCCGGATGCACGCGCCGACATCTACAGTATCGGCGTCATTCTTTACCAGATGCTTTGCGGCGACGTGCCGTTCAAGGGCTCGTCGATTCCGTCGATCATGAAAAAGCATCTGACGATGCCGCCGCCGACTTTTCAGTCGATGGGCGTGACCGTGTCGCCGGCGATTGAAGGGGTCGTGCGACATGCGTTGGAGAAGGAAGTCGATGCGCGTATCGATTCGATTGAAGCGTTTCTGAGCGAACTGCACGCCGCGATGAACTCAACGCCGTTTGTCGGCGCGATGCGCGAGAAAGTCGCGCTGGATCCGAACCGCACGATGGCTTCGGCCGTTACGACGTTGAATCCGCCACCGCCGCCTCCGGGTGCAACTACTCAGGCACCGCTGAATTCCCACACGCAGTTTAATGCTTCGTTTGAGGTGATGGACGGAACGATAAGCGGTGTGAATCGCGAATCGCAGGTGCAGAAACAACGTGCACCGCTTGAAGACCCTGAAGCGACACACGTGCAACGGAAGCCCGTTGCGACGGCCATCGTCGCGCCGCATGAGCCGTCGAAACCAGTCAGGCAAACGATCGACTTCAAGCCACAGCGGCGCGTGTCGCCAATCTGGATCATCGGCGCAGCAGTGCTCGTGCTGATCGTCGCCGGACTCGGTATCAGCGCGTTTTTCCTGCTCAGTTCCAAACAAGCTTCAAATGGTCCGGCACCAACACCCGCGCCAACCATCTCGAGCGGCATCAAAGCCGATCTGGTGGCGATCGACGGCGGATCTTTTCTGATGGGGCGCAGAAAAGGACCACCACAGGAAACTCCGGAGCATCCGGTTTCCGTTTCATCGTTCCAGATGGACCGCACGGAAGTGACCAATGCTGAATACGCTGAGTTCCTTCGCGAAACGAATCGCGCGGCGCCAAGTCATTGGGCGGGAACGCGCCCCTCTTTCGGGCAGGAAAACTGGCCCGTGGTCAACGTCTCCTACGACGACGCAAACGCGTTTGCCCACTGGCGATCCAAACGCGATGGCGTGACTTACCGGTTGCCGACCGAAGAAGAATGGGAATACGCAGCGCGCAACGGTGAGCGCGGCGATCTGTATCCGTGGGGAGCCGACTGGAAAGAAAACGCCGCGGTGTTGAAAGAAGCGACGCCGGCGCCAGTCGGTTCGCGTCCGGACGGCAAGAATCGTTGGGGCGTGGTAGATCTCGTCGGCAATGTTTGGGAGTGGACCTCTTCAAAAACGTCAGTCTATCCGGGCAACGACACCGTGATTCCCCCCAGCGTCCAGGATTGGATCATGATTCGAGGCGGTTGCTACGTAAGCGATCCCGGGAAATCAGACGCTCCCGTGACGGCTTGCATGCGCGATTTTGTGCCCGCGTCGACGAAAAATACACTACTTGGGTTTAGGCTTGTGCGTAGCGGGCCTTAAGGGTTAGTCTCAATTTTACACAGCAGTAGGAGAGTAATGATGACAGCCAACGCAATACTGCGCGCGGCGATTTTAATTTCTGCCGCTCTCTGTTTGACCTTTTCGCTTGCCGGCCGGGCGTTGGGACAGGACGTTGGCGGAGACGTCGGCGGGGCCAGCATCTTTCGCGCCAAGAATCCGGAAACAAAAAAGAAGCCCGGCGCCAACACCGCCAAGCCATCGGCGACCGGCAGACCCGGAGCGAGAACCGCTCCCAGTCGCGCAGTTGCGGAACGAATAGAAGACCTGCTCGAAAAGGGTAACGAGGCGCGCGACGCGCGAAACTTCGCTGGCGCCGAAGAGTCATATAAAGAAGTATTGAAACTGAAAGCGCGTGATGCGCGGGCCGCGTACGGACTCGGCAACATTTATGCGGATCAGCAACGTTGGGAGGATGCGGAACCAGCGTATCGTAATTCAATCGCCTGGGCGCCGAACGACGCTGATGCTTACGTTGCCTTGAGCGTAGTGCTGGTCCAACCGCGGACAGATGGCGATAACGCAAAACGACTCGCCGACGCGGAATCGTTCGCGCGGAAATCAGTGCAGCTTGATCCGAAGAATGCAGTTGGTTGGGACCGTTTGGGCGTGGCGTTGCAGGCACGTGGAATTACGAATAGCGAAACCGAACATTCATACCGCCGCGCCATAGAACTCGATCCGCAGTTCGCCGCGGCGTATGCGCACCTGGCGCGAATGTTAAATCGAGCCAAGCGTCCGGCGGAAGCCGCGCCGCTGTACGAGAAAGCCAGCGAGCTGGCAAAGGATCCGGCGACACTCAACCTGATTGCCGAGTCGCTGCAGGCAGAACAGTTGTGGCCGCAATCAGAACCGGTCCTCAAGCGCGCGCTCGAACTCGATGCGCGCAATCCCACGTCGTTGATTTTGATGGGCCGGCTTTTGATCGTTTACAAGCGATACCAGGAGGCGGAACCTTACCTGAAGTCAGCTACCGAAGTTAGCTCGCGTGCGTTTCAACCTTTCAATCTGCTTGGCCGCGCGTATCTCGGAATGGAGCGTTTCAGCGATGCAGAAGCGACCTACGAACGCGCTTCGGCGTTAGTTGCCGCGGGTGACAAAAAGCAGTTGGCCGGGCTCTTTGGGTTTGAAGGAGTAGGAGACGGATATCTGAAGCTCAACCAGAAGGAGAACGCTGCGCGCGCGTATCAACGTGCGTTGGATCTCGATCCTGCCAACAGCAGCGCGGCGCAGAAGTTAGCGCGCGCGCGTTCCAATTGATCGAAGTGGAGTCAAATCTGATTCTCGTTTAGAGGTTTCGCCCTTATGAAGTCTTGCCCCAAGTGTAATCGTACCTTTCCGGATGATGGTCAGAAGTTCTGCACGTTTGATGGCGGTCTGTTGATCTCTCCCCAAACCTTCGATCCGAATGCAACGATGCGCGCCACTTCAATCGATCTGAACTCCGCTTCGGAAAGGCCGACCAGCCGCGACCTGCCGGATCAGAGTGCGACGCTTATCGAGGACTATCCGGCCACTGTAGCTCTGCCGCGGAACACTGGACCAACCGGACAGACCACGACCGTCAGTGGTCCCGATACGGCAGATTTTACTAAGCCTGCGCCACCACCGCCGCCTCCGCCGGTATCACCGGCTCCTCCCGTTGAAACGTCATCATCTGCTGTGACCGGACCCGTTGCGCCAACCGTCGCACCGCCAACTCCCGCAGCACCATCTTCTTCAGCGCCGTTGCCGCCGGCAGCAGCGCGGAAGAAATCGAAGCTGCCGTGGATCATCGCCGGCGTGTTGTTGTTTCTACTACTTGGCGGCGGAGCGATCGCAGCCGCGTTCTTTTTAGTTGTGAAGCCGCGCCTGGACGAAATGGCTGGTGGACGTAGCGTCAATGAAAATCGTCCAGTGGTCACTACGAATACCAACACCGCGACTCCTGAACCGACGATCGAACAACCATCGCCCACGCCGCAAGACACGTTTGTGCCGCCACCGAACGCGGTCCAGTTCACAAACTCCAATGACGGCCTCGAGGGCGCGCTCGCGGAACACTATTTTGACTTCAGCTTTTATTACCCGCAGACGTGGCAGCGCATTCGCAACCCGAGCGCCGCAAATTTCGCGGAAGTAGAAAGACGCATTCCACCGAATCTCACGCAAGAGAATTTCGTGGTCGGCTGGTACACCAGCAAGGGAACCTTTGTCGCGGATCTGCCCAGTTATCCAAAACGCGTCGAGGAGTTCAGTACGCGTTTGTCGACGCAGTTTCCGGAATACCGCAAAGTATCGGAAGGTCCAACGAAGATAAATAAGATGGACGGTTACGAGTTCCGTTGGGAAGGACTGAGCCAGGGAACCGAACGAGGCGACGTTCATTTGTGGGGCCGCGTGATTTTCGTTCCCACCGGCAACGAAGGCGACACAACGGGCGCAACCTTAATTCTCTTCACCACATCTCTTGCGCCGGAGTTGTCTTCCGTGGAAGATGTAGGCACAAAGGGAGAAGCGCCGGTAATCCTCGACTCGTTTAGATTCGGCAAGAAGCAGTAAGCAAGAATGGCCTTAAAGACTAAAGAACCCGGGAAGATAAAATTTTGGACGCCGCTGCGTATTGTCTCAACCGTGATCGTGTTGGGATTGGTAGCGGCGTTTGGCATCTCGAGTTGCAACTCAAACGATCCTCCCACAACCACTTCCAAGCCTAATGATCCATCCAGACCGCCGCTGCCCGCCGTCGCGTTGGACACGGAGATGAAGGGCATCAACGGCGAGTCGATCAAGCTTTCCAACTATTCGGGAAAAGTGTTGCTGGTGAATCTGTGGGCGACGTGGTGTGGACCATGCCGCAACGAAATCCCGGAGCTCGTGAGACTGCACAAAGAGTATCAGTCACGCGGCGTTGAGATGGTTGGACTCACAACCGAAGATCCTGTGTCGTCGGCGCAAATCGTGCAGGAGTTTGTGCGCAATTTCAAGGTCGATTACCAGGTTGGCTGGGCGCCACGCGAAGTCGCGGCCGCGTTGATGCAGGGGCGCGGATCGATCCCCCAGAGCTTGATCGTCACACGCGATGGCCGAATCACGAAACGTTTCGTCGGGTTTCACCCAAGGGAAACTCCGCCACTGCTGAAGAAAGCACTCGAAGAAGCTCTCATTGATAACGGTTGAGCAAACCGTCAGCGCCTGCGATCCAGCATAGACGGCGCTGGTTTCTCCTCACCATCTTCGTCGTCATCGGTTTGGCTTAATCCTTCGGCGACGTCTTTCTTTGCCCGGCGTTCCAATTCTTCCATCTCAGCCCGCGCCCGTTCATCTGCTTTATCCATTGGCGCTGGTTCGCCGAGTTCATCCTGAGTTGTAATTTTGTTTTTGTCGATACTCATCTTTGTTCTCCGGTAAATAGGCTAACAATCCAACAGTTACACAAACCTTGCGGCGTCTTTGTGCTTTTGTGTTTTTCGAAGCGTCGGGTTTCTCGACAATGGGGCGGCTGGGGGAGTAGACTGCCCGTCGATGAATCCAGCTCTGTTCATCAAAATCACTCGATTGCTTCTGGCAGTTAGCGTCTCGGTGTGGCTGGCCGGTGGTTGTTTGTTCGGCTGCGGCAACATGAGCGCGACGGCTGCGGAAGCAGCACCGTCGAGCGCCAGTGCAGCGGGCGATGAGAATTGCCGCGCGGCTCAGGCGCACAGTTGCTGCACGAGACCGGGCGCGGCAAAGCAGAACAACGCGCAGAAGAACGCGCAGAAGGCGAAAGCGAAGACAAATCTGCGGCTAACTAAGGAGCAGCTGGCTGCATTTCCGAGCGGGACGCTCACTGCGCCGCCGCATGGAATGAAAGATTGTCCGCTGCTTGCGAACAACACCGCAGCGACTTCCAAGAGCAGCGGCAGCCAGCCGGATCCGGGCCGTACGCCCGTAGCCGCGTTGCCGAGTGTCGAGAGTCTTAAAGAGCAAACCCGAGTCACGATCGCTTCCTCGTACGTGCCTAATCGTGGTCCAACTCACCTGCGCTGTTGTGTTTTCCTGATCTAGAGAGAGATCTGCCTCAACGTTTCCAGACGTATATCTCTCAACCCTCTACAGGAGAACGAAAATGAGATCTCATAAGAGCACTATTCTGATTGCGCCCATGGCGCTGTTACTGTCGGCGTTTGTGGCCGTGATGGGCCAACAAGGCGCGGCCCAAACCGATCAAAAGAAGCAGGCCGAAGCTTGCTGTGCGATGGAGTCATGTTGTTGCAAAGGCGATTCGTGCCCGATGAAGAAAGAAGGCGCAGCGAACTCTGATGCAAACCACGCCTGCTGCGGCCACTCGTGCGACATGAAGGCGGAAGGCGGCGCGGACATGGCGAGCGCTGCGAACACCGATGCGAAGCACGCCTGCTGCGGCCACTCGTGCGACATGAAGGCGGAAGGCGGCGCGGACATGGCGAGCGCTGCGAACACCGATGCGAAGCACGCGTGTTGTGGCGACTCCTGCGACATGATGACCAAGCACGATCCGGCCAAGCACGATACGGCCAGGCACGATACAGCAAAGGGCGACATGGCCAGGCACGACAAGAAGAGCCATGGCGAAGGTTCGTGCTGCAACGCCAAACACAAAGACGCAAAGAACAAGGAAATGAAAAAGCAGCCGGGCAATTAACGCTGGCTGCGGTAAGGTCTCTCCCGCAAAGGCACCACTTTGCGGGAGAGTTTCATCGGAGATATTGCAATGAAAAAAACGTGGTTATTAATAGGCGCCATCGGCGTGTTGCTCGCCGTGGTAATGATAATGATCGCCAACTCCGACTCGCAGAAGAGACCGGTGGTTGCGCAAGACACTCACGATTCACATCCCCCAATCCAGACTCCAACGGTCAAGACGTTGCCGTCGCACTACACGGAGGCGCCGCATCGCGCCAGTCTGCGTCCGACTCTCGAACCGGAGAGATTCACCGGACTTGTTCGCGATGCATATCGCGCCGTTCGCGAGAGCCCGCAAACGATCGCGCAAATGCCGTGCTACTGCTATTGCGACCGCGGCATGGGCCACAAGAGCCTTTACAGTTGCTTCGAAGACGATCACGCGTCGCATTGCGCCGTGTGTGTGAACGAAGCATTACTCGCACATAAACTCGATAAAGAAGGGAAGCTGACACCGGCCCAAATTCGCGATCGCATCGTGCAGCAATTCGGGCAACAGAATTAGAGGGGGGATCAAAATATGCACAAATATGCTTTTGTTTTAGCTTTCGTCGTGGCTGCCTTACTCGCTTGCAGCCCCGTGAACGCCATCAGTGAAATTCCGGCAGTCGGAGCACCGGCGCCAACTTTCAAACTCGTCAACAATGAAGGCAAGGAAGTAAGTCTCAACGACTTCAAAGGTAAGTGGGTGGTGCTGTACTTCTACCCGAAAGACTTTACGAGTGGCTGCACGCTCGAAGCTCGCAATTTCCAGCGCGACCTCGCGAAGTATGACGCCGCCAACGCGGTGATTCTCGGCGTCAGCGTCGACACGGCTGAGTCGCACAAGGAGTTCTGCGCGAAGGAAGGATTAAACTTCAAGCTGCTGTCGGATCCGGAAGCGAAGGTCTCAACGGAGTATGGTTCGGTGATGGAGTACAACGGCGCAAAGCTGTCGGCGCGCAACACGTTCATCATCGATCCACAGGGCAAGATCGCGCAGGTGTTTGAGAAAGTTAAAGTCGGTGGGCACAGTGAGGAAGTGCTGGCGGCTTTGGCTACGTTGCAGAAGAGCTAAAGCTTCTTAATCGCGACTACCTTCATCCCGTCGGTCGCGTTTTCGATCGTGAAATCAATCCGGTCATTGACTGCCAACCCGTTCAAGAGGTTGGCGTCAGTGACCGGAAACTCCATCTGCATCGCGGGCATCAATCCCTCGACGTCGCCGTGATCGATCTCGATCGCGGGTCCTTTCGGATTCAACGCCTTTACCACGCCGACGGCCTTGTACTGGTTCGTTTGAACAGCGGCCGCCGGACCACTCGCCGGTGTAGAAGAATTAGCAGGTTGGTGAGTCTGGTGCTTGTTACAACCAACGGCGAACGCGAGCGCTAAAGAACAACCGATCGTTATCCAACCTTTGCGAGCCATACGCTTCTCTTCTCACCAACCTTTGTAATGTAAGCCACGAACAGTGCGTCTCTGGTAAACGCGCCGCTGGGCAGTTCCGCATTTGCAGCCACGCTCACAGCCGCGCCCGCGCCGCCCAACTCACGCATCTTCGTCTGGATCTGTTGCGTTCCCGATGCTTGCGCCGCTCCGATTCCTTGCCAGATTGCTATAGCGCGGCTGTTGCCGGCGGCCAAGACCGGTGTTCCTTTAACTGACTCCTGCATCAGCAGCGTGCGCGGCGAGAACGTTTGTCCGTGATCGCGTGTTTCGGCAAAGTAGAGCCCCGGCGCGTCGCCTTCACCCGCCGCGTACCATACTACTTTCAACGTTCCATTTGCATCCGCCGCTAGCGATGGACCAGAAACAGGACAACCCTGCAACTTCCACTTGTCATCGCTGACAATCACCGGCGACGAGAACTTAACGCCGCCATCGGTAGAGTTCGCGACTGCGATGTGACGGAAGTTTCCCGGCAACACTTGCCGCCAGCTCGCGTAAACCGTGCCGTCCGCGGACACTGCTAATGCAGTCTTGCAACACGGACACGCATTCTCCGCGACCTTTCGATTTGCCGAGAACGTCTTACCTGCGTCGGTTGAATACGCGACGAAGAGTTCGCGATTGCTTTCCATGTGATGACCGCCCGCGTGCTTGGACGGTTTCGGCGCCTGAATGTTTCTTTCGTCAAGCCACGCGACGTAGATTCGACCATCGTTCGCGACTGCGAGCGAGTGCATGCCATGCGCGCCGGGCAACTTGTCGTCATTGACTTTCACCGCGACGTTGAAAGTCTTGCCTTCGTCGTGAGACGTCGAGAGGAAAAGATCCGTACCTTTCTTGCCGTCAACTTCAACGCGCGCGGTCCACAACACGTAAACCGATCGCTCTTTGACAGTCACGCTCGGTGGATCGCCGCGCCAGGCAGTCACCACGCCTTCTGTCTGGTTGACCCTCACCGCCGAACCACTCGCCGCGCCATCCTGATCGAATTGCGCGAGCATGACGTCTGACTGGCTGTTGGCGTTGTGATTTACCCACGCGACGTAGAAGCCGCCGTTCGGCGCGGCCGCAGTGACGGGCTCAGCCGCGTCAACGTCCTGCGCGGAGATCTGCACCGGCTGGAACGTTGCTGCGCGCGACGCGTCCGCCGCGAAACGACTACAACCACAAATAAACACTAAACTCACTAACAAAATCCCAACTGTTATCTGTTTCATTCGCGGTTAAAAACTCACTTTCATTCCAAACTGAAACTGCCGTGGATCGAACGCCGCGGTCGGCCTGCCAAACGTTGGCAGGGGATTCACCCCTGAACCAAACGTATTGTTCGGCACGCCGAAGTTTGATCGATTCAAAACGTTGAAACCCTCAGCAAGCACTTGCAAGCCGACGCGCTCGGTCAACTGAAAGCGACGGCTCACCCGCAGATCGAGTGACGCGAAATCAAACCCCCGACCAGTGTTTCTACCGACGCCCAACGGACGATCGTTGTTGTTCGAGTCAAAGTTTCGATCAGTACCGAGCAGCACGTTGAACGGCAAACGCGACGCGTACGTAAAGATGTAACCAAACTGGAATCCGCGCAGCCAACGTCCTACGCCATCCGCTTTGTCTTGCGGTCCGTCCAACGTTCCGCTCAGCACGAGGCGATGTCGTTGATCGTTATCGGAAAGACCGCGATCAGCGCGAATGTTGAAGTTGTCCTGCACGCTCGAGAAGAAGAAGTTGCCCGCGTCGTCGATCGTTTTCGCGAGTGTGTAAGACAAACGCATGGTGGCCCAACGCGACGTACGCTGGTTGTATGAAACGACCATGCCGTCGTACCAGGAATTTCCGGCGCTCTCAAACCGCGAGATGTTGCCCCAGTTCCGATCAGGCCGGCCGAGGTTTGCTATGCCGGCCGAAGCAGGCACGGCCGGCACGTTTACGTTGCGCGAAAGTATCAGGTGCTTCGCGCGCAAGTGCAGGTAACCGATCGACATCACGGCGTCCCAGGGCAGTTCGCGTTCGATCTGGAAGTTTGCCTGATGGCTGTAGCTCACCTCGATGTCCGGATCGATACGCGTGATGTTTGGTCTGGTGGGCAGGGTTGACGGTTGCAGCGCCAGCACGTTCGGAAAAACAGGAGCGCCGGGTTGGTTCGGCGCGAGTTGGACCACGAGATATTTCGAACCATCGCGTTGCAAGGCGTTCGACGTGGCGCGCAGCGGAATGCGATCGTAGTACAGACCCGCACTCGCACGAATCACCGTCTTGCGATCACCCGGTGCATAAACCACGCCGAGTCGCGGAGCGATGTTGTTCGTGTCTGTTTCGATCGGATCCGGCAGGAACTGCAGGTCGTAACGCAGACCGGCGTTGAGCGTCAGGTCACGCCGGACCCGCCACTCGTCCTGAACAAACACGCCGAAATTTGGATTCGACTGAAACTGTTCGGGAGCGCCAAACGCCTGCTGGTAATTCAGGTAATTGCCGGTCACAAAATTATTGAGTGAACTGAAATTGTAGACGCCCTGAAACGCGCCGGGGAAAACTATGTTCAGACGGTTGTAAAGAAAACCGCCGCCGGCCTTGAGCGAGTGGTCGGCGAATTGAGTGGAAACGTTGTCAACGATCTCGAGGAGGTTGATGTCGCGCGCGAGCGGCGAGAACGTGGCGGTACCGAAGTTCGCAACGCCCGCGATGTTGACGGCCGGCCCGACTTCGTCGTTGATCGGCGCGTCAAGACGGCTGTTCGTATATTGAAAGCGCAACTCGTTAACCGTGCGGCTGCTGAGAGTGGTGACGTTAGTTACGTAGAGTGTTTGATCGGTGTCTTTGATTCCGGAGCCGCGGCTCACGGAGTTCAATCCACCGACGGAGCGCGAGTTAACGGCCTCGATGTGATACAGGCTGTAACGCGCGCTGAGTTGGTTGCGTTGATTGATCCGGTGATCGATACGCGCGAAGAAGTTGGTGGTATCGAAGCTTGCGGGAACGACGCCCGTCTCGATCGGGGAGCCCGGATAGTTAACCGCGCGCAGGCGGTTGTTAATGCTGTTTACGGCGGCGGGAGCGATTGTAAGAACGGCGGAATAATTTCTACGAGTCTGCTCGAAGTTGGTGAAGAGAAACGTGCGATCGCGGCGCAGTGGTCCGCCGGCGGTCACCCCGTATTGAGCTTGAGTCAGAAGATCTTTAGTTAGCGCGAGCGGATTGCGCGCGTCGAAGCGTTGATTACGGAAAAAGCCGTACACGTTGCCACGCCAGTTGTTGGTGCCGGAGCGCGTCAGAATGTTGACGACGCCGCCCGATGCGCGGCCAAACTCGGCGATGCCACCCGAAGTGACGACCTGAAACTGATCGATGACCTCTTCACTGTAATAAGTGCCGGTCAGATCTGCGGCGTCGTCGTTGGCGGAGACGCCATCGACGATGAAGCTGTTGTAAAGATTGCGTTGTCCGGCAACGGAGATCCCCTGGCCCGGCACGGCTGAAGTTTCCGCGAATCGCTGATTGCTGCCCGTGTTTGTCGACGAAACACCGGGAACCAGCAACGCCAGATCGAGATAGTTGCGTCCGTTCAACGGCAGCTCAGCGATCTCGCGCGGGCGAATCGTTTCAGTAACCTGCGTGCGGACGGTTTCAATCAGCGGCACGTCACTGCTGCCGATGTTTACCTGCGCCAAAACTCCCGCGACTTCGAGCTTCACGGGCAACTCCAGCGATTGGCCTACCGAAACGGTGAGCCGGGTAAAACTGACGGCAGTGAAACCTTGCGCCTCGACGTGGACGTCGTACGCGCCGGTGCGCAGGTAAGGGAAGCGATAACGTCCTTCTTCGTCGGTGCTGGTGGTTAGACGTTGATTCGTTTCGAGATTCGTGACGGTTACGTTTGCTCCATTGACTACCGCGCCGCTCGAGTCTTCGATGCGGCCGCTCAGCGTGCCCGACGTGACGTTTTGCTGCGAAAAAGCAACTTGGGCGAGTGAGATCAGTAGACAGATGGAGACTAAAATTTCTCTAGTCCTCATGCTGACTTCCTCTTGAGTTGTGTCTGGTTTAAGCGTTAACCGAACGGTTGAAGAGGAAGACAGGTGGACCACGCGGGCTTACGTGTGTCCGCTTTTCGTTGAGTAAAAGCAAAGAGGCGGAGTTCGCGTAGAGGAGCGAAGTTGCTATTGGCGAGGTGTGCCTGAGGATTGGCAGCGCCGCTGCACGTTCGCGCTTTTGTTGTCCTGACGAAGATAAACAAGCACAGCAGTCGGAGGGACAGGAACCGCGTGCGGTAGCGGAGTTGAAAGCCGGAGCTGACGCGTCAGCCTCGTGGTTGTGTTTGGCCGCTGCCTTTCGCGCTTTCACGCCGGAAGGACAATGGTCTGCTTCCTTCCCGGCGCAGCAAGCCATCGTCGCTGCGGTTTTCGCCGAAGCAGTGCCAAGCGGCAAGAGTGCCGCCATAAACGACAATGCAACGACTAATGCGAGAAGCCGGATCACGAGTCGGTGGGCTCCTTGATTCGCTTTTTCTCCAGCTTCATTTTGCACTTGTAACACTTACCCGGACGCTTGGATTTCACGTCCTCGTGCATTGGACAAACGTATTGAATTTGGGCTGGCTTCTGATCTGAATTAGCCGAGCTGTTCTTCTCTGCGGAAGTGACTGGCGCAGTGTATCCGCTGCCGGTCGTCGAGAGCAATGCCGCAGCTAGCAGCGGCAGGCTGAGAAGCCGTAGGTACTTCATTTTCAAAACCCCGGGAAATTTTAGTTTAGATCGGCGGAAACTTTGACGGCGTCAAACGAGCCCTTGGTGGCGGGCGTCAGCACGTACCAGGTGGTTTTTTCACCGTCAACAAACGGAGGAAACTCTTCGCCCTCTGCGACGACGATGATCACCCTGATGAACTTGTTCTCAGCCTTGTAGGTACCAGTCTTCGTGCACTTTGTGCCGGTCGCGAATCCGACGGGAGTCGTACCGGTCTTGGCAGTTTCCTGGGTGGTCTGTTCTTTCTGTTGCGTGGTCTGCTGTTGCGCGGCGCCTGTCAAAGCCAGGGCCAACACAAAGAGCGACGCGATCGCCGGCCGTAGTGATCTCATGCTGACTCCTGAGACTCGAGGCTCGCCCGGCTCACGTGATTGAACGCGAGCAGGGCGAACTCTCGATTAGTGCCCGCCGGGTATACTGACCCCGCCAGCTTAAACCGTGCCCGCTTCTACTTTGACGGACGAGAACGAACCGCCTTCGCTGAAGCCGCTTGAGGCGGTCTTCGTCAGAGCGTACCAGGTGGTTTTCCTGCCGTCCGTCATGGTACGGAAAATTTCTCCCGCAGCATAAATCGCGACGACAGTCATGTACTTGTTTTCCGCTCGGTAAGTACCACTTGACGTACATGTGCTGCCTGTGGCAAACCCGGTAGTGGTGTTGCCGCCGTTGCCACCGGCGAACGACAGTTCTTGCGAACTTGTATTTGAAGATACTGCATCTTGGCTCATACCTGTTCTCCTTCAGGTTGAAAGTTCCATTAACTTGCTTCCCTTAATTCAGGAAGAATGAAAAATTACTTGCCCGACAACGCGTTGCGGAATTTGGACCTTATTGGAGCAACTCCCATCGCAGCGTCACCGCTTCATCAGGACGAAACGCAATCACCATCAGCTTGACTAACTGTTGAAAACTCTTGTCTTTCGTGTCTGCAGTCCGCACGATGTAGATGTGTCCCAACTTGATTGCCGCAGTAGCGGATGATTTAACTTCAAGAAGTTTGGGATTTTCCTCGAGCGGTTGCCACACAGGTTTGGTCTTGGAGTTGTCTTCCTGGAGGACCATGACCTTGTCCCCCTCGAGCCGTAGCGAACCGAAACCGACGCCACCCTGATCTGCATCCTCGAAGCCATAACGGGTTCGAAGATCGTTAGGTGTGCCGAGATCGACAATCGCCGCCACTCGACTGCTATCTGTACCCGCAACGAAGCTGCCATTACCTGCCGGGCTGTAGCTCAGATCGCTGCAACGGGTTCCCCATTGATGGTTAACAAACGCCATTCCTTCTTTTCCGTCGCTGAAGCACAGCGTACGGGCCAGAGGATCCAGAACGTACATGGTGAAGACTCCACCGCGTTTGCGGGGCGCCTGTTTATCGTCAGGGGTCGTGCCGGTCTGCGCGTGCAGTACCTGCGAGCCCCACAGCACCATGAACACCAACGAAATACTTACAAAGAGAAATCTTTTCATAAACACCTGCTTGCTCCGCGAATTTATCGACTGGCCAGATTGGCCAGCTGTACGAGCTCTTGAAACTTCTTATACTCGATGTGTCGAGCTTCGTTCCGTTTTCTCAACTCCTGGAACAAGAAGAAGGGAACGTACTCCGGACTAACCTGATTTGCGATCCAGTCCGTTGGATACTCATAGTCGAGTTTGTAGAGATCGAAATCATTCTGGCAGACGTTAAGCGTCTCGGTGACGGCCTTCACCAGCAGAATGTTGTTGAGCGGAGCGGGCGACGTATGAGTAGAGTCCTTGTCGTACAGGAGCGTGCCTTCACGCGCGCGTCGTCCCCATTCCTGCACGATTTTCAACCCGCGTTCATATTGTCCCGAACTGATTTCGAGACGCAGTATGACTTCAGAATCGCCGCGCGCGTCTCGCAAATAATCTTTGTAAACGCTGGCGGGAACTGCGCCAAAAGCGGGCTGTCCTGCGTCGGAGTAAATGCCCGCGGCCTCAACCGTGGACACTTTTCCGGCAGTCTTGATGAGAACCGGAAACGCCGAGCCACTGCCCTCGTAGAACTCTCCCTTGCGGGCGACAAAGACGATGAAATAGCGGTTCGGATCTTCTCTGGTCCACCTGGTGGTTCCGATGCCCGGAATATTGCACGTGAGCGATGAGTCGTCGTAACTGACCACTTTCATCGCCGTTTTGGTCCGGCCGAAAATTCGGCTTTTGCCGGTCGACGTGAGCGCGATCTGCTCCGGCGCTTTCGGGTTATCGAGGAACTCGTATTTTCCGGTGGCGATTTCGTGTTGCGCGCCGCCCGTAACTTTGAGCACCTTGATTACGCCTTCAGCGTCGAAAGTGTATAGACGTGCTTCAGTCGGCGAGACCTGTACTTTCCAGGTACCGATGATGTTGAAGGGACACTTCTGCTGCGGCGGTTGGGCCAGCATGTTTGTGGTCGAGCCCAACAGCAACAGAGCCAATAGCGAGATTATGGCGGTAAATTTCATAATATATTCCCTGAATGTGGTTGGGTCGAGGTGAGTGAACTCGTCACCCACCTCGACAAACCATGCCGCAAACTAAACGTCTCGGCGATAGCCGTACTTCTCAACGTCCCTCATGATCAGGACCTGTCGAGCGCGGCTTTCGATGACTCTCTGCGCGTACGACTTCGGATTATCCTGCCACTCAATTCGTTTCAGGATATTCTTCTGAGACGCGAACGCCTGGGCCATGCCCCAGGAGTTCCGAGCATCGTTGACAATACGCAGCATGCCGGCGTGCAGTGAGTCATCAAGGTCGAAACCCGGATGGCCCATGCCAAACAGCCTGAAGCGGATGGTCTGGATGTCGTACTCGTTTCCAGTCAGGAAATACCAGCCGGGGAGATCAGCCTTGCGCATCGTCGCATAGTGCTTCAACGCGGCCGGTGAATCGTCCTCGGGCTTGGTGGTGATCGAGTAGAAGAAGAGATCCTTCCCCATGCGATCTTTCAGCTCCCGATAGGTTTTCTTCAGGGTCTGAGTTACCAAAGGACACGCGCCGTGACATTCAGCGTACATGAAATTGATCACGGCTTGCTTGCCTTTGATGAGATCGTCATAGAACCGGACCTCTTTGTTGTCTTGCGTACGGAGCACGGCGTTTGTAAACCGCGACGGTCCCGGCGAAGCCGGATGCGGTTCAAATACTCGGTTAAAAAGCGCTCTTCTATCCATTACGCCACCTCCCCATCTTCAAGCCGAAGCTTGGAATCGAGTTCTCTCTGACAGACTTGCTGGTCGGCGATACACGCATCCAGGCTTGCCTGGTCGGGACAGATATCCCAACGCACCATCATGAACGCGTCTTCGTGGGCCATGTTGTGGCAGTGGATCAGATAGCGTCCGTTGTAGTCACGGAACTGCATCTTGATCAACGCGCCTTGACCGGCTTCCAATCGACTGACGTCTTTTCTGCCGGACTGTAGTGGGGGTACCGGAACCTCCACACCGTTTACGAAGCGTTTCAGAGTGCGAAACTCTTCGAAGTGGATGTGGACCGGGTGGACCCACGCGGAGCCGCCCACGTTGTTGTTGAGCAGCCACTCTTCAGTGGTGCCTCTAAGGATGCAGTGCGCCGAGTGTTCCGGATCGAACACGCATCCAAGCGGTCCGTCAAACGGTCTCCTGACCCTGAACAACCGTGGAACGGTTCCCACAGGATCGCGGGTGAACTGCCATTCCCAATTGTTGTCCGTTGGCGTTATCGCCGGATAAGTGGTGAGCGTCGACGGAATCGGCGGCGTGTCGGGTGGGAACCACGGCTCGCGGTTGACCACGTCGAAGCGAATCAGCACTTGTCCGATGTTGAGGCCTGACGGTAGACCGGCAAATACGTTGCCCGGATTCACGGACATCGTTCTGTTCTCTTTGAGATACAGCTTGGAGCCGGCCGGGAACTGTGCGAAGTCGATGATGACATCGTAGCGCTCGGCGACGCTCACTCGGATTGCGCCCGGAACGATTGGCGCCGTATTGCTGTTGCTGTTGCCTGCATTTGCGCCCGCGTCCACTGGAATCGGGTTCTCGAGCAGGTTACCGTCAGTCGCGACCACCACCATCGTTCCGACTGAACCATCGGGTTTGATGAGCGAGATGTCGTAAGTCTGCGTCGGTCCGGTATTAAGGAAGCGGAACCGATATTTACGACGCCTGACAGTCATTTTCGGTTGAATCTGGCCGTTGACGATCCACTTGTCTCCGCCGGCGGCTTGCACCATTTCGGTGCGGCCGTTTGCGGTGGGACAGAATCTCTTGTCGGTGAGGATAACTGGAAAGTCAGTGATGCCGTAGTATCCCGGCAGTTGCAGCGAGCCTGCGCTCGGATGCTCGTGACCTGGATCTACCTGATCGTAAATGAAAAACATGCCGTTCAGGCCCAGGATGTTGTTGTTGAGCGTGAACTCAGCACGGTGATCGTGGAACCATTGGCTGCGCTGTGCTTCTGTCGGATCTCCGATTCCGCCAAAAGCATCAAGACCGGCGTAGATAACTGGATACATATTGTCTTTCCAGAATCCGGTGCTGAAGTAGTCGCCTGCGAAACCATCGCTCTCCGAACCATGGTGACCATTGTGCAGGTGGATCGTGATCTCGTTTCTGCCAAAGGTCGTCGTGTTTACGGGCAAGCTGTTTCTGAAGCGAACGATCGTGGTCTTGCCGTACTTGTTCAAGCAAGTCGGCGAGGGATACTGACCATTGAAGCCCCAGATGTAGGTGGGCGAGTAGTCCGGATGGAACGTATGGAGTCCGGCCCTGGCTTCGAGTTCGTACGTAAAGTGGGCGGGTGCAAACTGGGCCCAGCGCTGATGTGGCGCTCGGTCTGCTTCACCTGCTCCGAGATTCGGGAATTCAGTGGGGTGCGGACTCAGGTTATGATCATCCGCAGGAAACGGGGCCGCAAATTCCGCCACAAATGGCGTGTGTGCAGGACTCGGGCCGGATGGTTGCACGCAACTTACCGGCTCCGCAACAGTACCACTCTGAAAGCCTAAAGCTGTGCTTGACAACACGCTCGGTGCCACTACGCTTGCGGCACCGGCTGCTGCACCTATCTTGAGCACACTTCTTCTACTGACTGTGCCTTCAGTATTCTGGTGGTCTTTTGCCTTCTTTTTAGGCATAGAATCTCCTTTCAGCCGTTCGGTTGGCCTCAATCCTAATAATCCTTTGCAGTGGTTATGACCTTACCCTAGACCGTGGCGATGAGCTCTCGATCCTGGTCCAACTTCCCGGCAAAGGGTGATCAGTTCGAAAGGCGAGGGCTTTTGCTGAAACAGGTTGAGTAACGTCAGTTGACTTAAGCGAAAAATAACTGATGGTGAAAACTTCAGACTTGCGTTGTGCTGAATCGCCCCACACTTTACGATTTCAATTTTCATAGAACAAGCATTTGTCCTTGGCGCTTTTTGTCGTTCGTTAGCGGATTTTGCTCCGCTCACTTTTTTCAGGTGGGCCGTCACCGCAATTCTCAGAATTGCGAACACACAAAAACCAAAACGTGCAGCGAAGGCAGTATCGACTGCTTCGCGGCTTGGGCGATCTGCTCGCGAATCTTTTTTGGTTCCGGAACGTTGTGCGGTTGGTCCAGATTTAGACCATCGCCGTTTCCGGTACCATCTCCGTTGGCGTTTCCGTTTCCGTTGCCATTGCGTTTGAACTGCGAGCGATAGATCGCCGGCGAGGAACCGTAAGTGGTCTTGAAGTCCCTTACGAAGTGACTCTCGTCGTTCAATCCGACCTGAAACGCGATCTCTTTCACGCTCAGGAAACTCGACTCCAGCAGTTCCTTGGCCCTTTCCATCCGCAGCAAGCGCAGATACTTGATCGGCGGCAGGCCCACGTCTGATTTGAAGATATGGCAGAGTCGCCAGACGGAAAGGTTGACGGATTGCGCAAACTCGGCGAGAGACAGTTCCCCACGAACATCGTCTCGCATCATCTCGAGAATTTTTTCTACTCTTTTGTCCACGGTATTAGGGCGTAGTTTCAACGCTGGCGAGGGTCGGCCTCACTACTTAAAAACAAAAATTCATTGAAAACCGGTGAGGTTAAACATCAGCGTCTGGGCAGAGCTGTCCGTGGCTAAACTGAGTCGAGCAAATATTAAGTGATCGCATTTGCGAGGTGCGATTTGGTCCTTTGGGAAACCGCAACCCAAGGACCGTTTCGGGAGTTGCGATTTAATACTACAAACAACAAATTCCTGTCAACTGAGACACAATTTTGTAATGAGATTGAAAGGTTCGTTTACACACGCTGGTGTTGCGCGACGTCGCGAAAACGGCGGTGGCTGGGTTTTACACAGCGCGAAGAATATTCGAATGGTCTGGACTGGACTTTTGGACCGAAGCTGAGTAGTTGCGGTTGCACGTCAAAGACTAACGACTAAGGCTGTTCCAGGCAGCGTGTATCTTATAAGAGTCAAATTCCGAACATAAAAGTGGCGCAAAGCCAAAGACTGAAGAAGTGTTCAGTCTTTGGGTCTTTGCGCCCTTTGTGGAGAGGTTTTCGAGTTCTAGTTGGTCGCCGTCGTCGAAACCGAGTTGCTTGCGAAGTTCGGCACCCAAGCTTTTGATCCGCCAAACGCGATGGAAAACGGACCCTTACCCGTTGCATAAGTAGTGACGATACTACCGCTCGACGGGCTTATCTTGACGACGGTACTGTCGCCATTGTTAACCACCCAGAGATTCGTTCCGTCGAAAGCTATTCCTGCGGCTCCATCACCAACGGTGAATGTGCCGAGGTTTAGCCCGTCAACCGCACGAAGCTTGGTTACGCTTTTGCCGAAATAGTTTGTTACCCAAACATTTTGGCCTTCAGCGGCAACTCCAAATGGACCTCTGCCTACAGCATAGGTTCCCAACACGGCCCCGGCTGTGCTCAAGCGCGCAACCGAGTTGCTGAAGTTGTTTGCCACCCAGATGCTGCCGCCAGCGAATGCTAAACCCATCGGACGCTTACCACCGGACGAGAAAGTGCCGACGGTGCTTCCCTTTGCGCTTAGTTTCGTTACCGTGTTGCTATGCCGGTTTGCCACCCAGATGCTGGAGCCGTCGTAGGCGAGACCGCCCGGACCATCTCCTACACCGTAAGTGCCGGCGATGGCGCCTGTCGATGGCGTGATTTTCATCACGTTGTTACTGAGCAAATTCGCCACCCAGATAGAGTTGGCGGCGTAAAGCAAAGCAACCGGACGCTGGCCGACTTTGAAAGTTCCGGACACGGCGCCATCGCTGACTCTAATTCTGGTGATCGAATCGTTATATTGAGTCGCCACCCAAACGTAGGTGCCGTCAAAAGCGACGGCTTCAGGGCCAGTCGTGCTTGCTGCCGCCGCCGTATCATCGGTAGTCGTGCCGCCCTCAAGCATGGCGCCGCCAAAACTCGTGCTCTGGATGCCGCCGCTACTAGTGCTACCACTGGACAGCGGTATTTCGTTCATCGGGGTTTGTGCATTAGTTACACTCGGCAGTGCTGCTGCAATGGCCAGTAACAATGCCACCTTGAAAACTCTCAATTTGAGAATCATCGCGTACCTCCCTTCGCCTTCAGGCTTGTCTGGTTCTTCGGCCAATCGATCCAACTGATAGCCTCCACAATCGAGTCGGGCGACTTCATCCCTGGACAACCGCCCCAGCGTTCGAGAGGTTCGTTGCCGAATTTGATTACGCCGATGTGATTGGAAAGATCTTTGTCGACCTCCGGATCCGGATCGACGAAGCCCAGCTTGCGCCGCAGCAATTCCATATCGTCGGGTTCACCCGTGAGAAACAGCCAGCCCGGCTTCACCTTGTGCATTTGAGCATAGTGCTTCATGGCCGGGACGGTGTCATCTTTGGGTTTGAGACTAAACGAATAGATAAAGATATCTTTGCCCATACGATCGCCTAGCAACTTCTGAACCCTGACAAGGTTCCTCGTAACTGGCGAGCAGATGCCTTCACACTTCGCATAGAACATGTTGAAGACCACGATCTTGTCTTTGACGAGGTCGTCGTAGAACCGAACGGTGCGCCCTTCGTGCGTCGTCAGAGAAAGATTCGGAAAATAGCGGTCGCGGATCCGTTCACGTGAAGGGATCACCTTGAACTTCGATCCGGTTCCGACCGACTGCGCGGCGGTGAGCATTGGGAGAACGAAAGGCGCGGCGCCCAGTGCGGCCACCAGATTTCTGCGTTTCGAGTCTGTCATAAGAATTCCTTTCTTCAGGTTTACTGATTCAAGGTCTTCCGGCGCAGCAGAGTTGTTGCGCGGAACACCACACAACAACTACGGCTGCGTCCGGTTATCGCCTTGGTCGTCGATCTGCCCGAGCACCATCATTGCGTGGTCTTCGTGAACCACGTTGTGACAATGCAGCGGGATACGGCCAACGAAGTCGCGGAACCGGAAATAGACCGTCGCTTCCATGTTGTGCTCTAACCTGAAGACATCTTTCCGGCCTCTCGTAATCAGTCCGGTGCTTCTCGGCGCCTGACCGTTGATGGAAAGAGTCTGAAACTCTTCGAAGTGCATGTGAATCGGGTGTTGCCACCCGCCCGAGTTGTTCTGGAAGACCCACTTCTCGACGCTGTTGCGCTTGATCCGGAAACGTGGCGCATCGTCGCAGTCGCCGACGAGGCGGCCGTTGACTTGCCACTGACCGTTGCCACGTTCAAACCGGAACGTGCGCGTGATGCGCGCCGCGTCGTTGGTATCCGGAAACGGATAGAAGTAGACCGCTTGAGTCGCGGGAATCGTCGCCGGATCGATACTGTTGTCGGGAACAACCGGACCATCAACGATGATCTTGAGGATCTTGTCGCCCTGGCCGGCGCCCACAACTTCGCCATCCGGACCACGACCATCGTCCTGGTTCAGGCGATTCTCGATGTAAAACGTCTTTCCGGCCTGCCCAGTGAAATCGACGATCACGTCGACGCGTTCGGCGACCGAGAAACGCGCGCTGTTTACCTGCACCGGTTTCTCCAGCAGGTTCCCGTCCGTCGAGATCTGCCAGAACGACTTGGTCGTGTTGTTCGGACCAAGGATGAACATCTGGTAGAAGCGCGACGGGCCGGTGTTCAACCAGCGGAAGCGATAGCGGCGCGGGCTAACGTGAAACACAGGTTGTATTTTGCCGTTAACCAGGAATTTGTCCCCGAGGATACCGTCCGTATTGAACAGATCGAATTTGAGTAGTCCGGTCTGGCTATCAAAGACTTTATCGTTGAAGACCATGTAGATGTCGAAGCTGGTGAGCGGGTTCTGACCGTCGCCAAAACTCGGCAGGCGAAAACCGGTGTTCTCGTTACCAGTGTCGAATTCATTAAAGAGGATGTATTCGCCGGCGAGTCCTTTGTAAGTGTTTTCGGCGGTATGATCGATGCGGTGGTCGTGATACCACAGCGTATGCATTGCCTCTCTAATATCTCCAGTGCCGGGATGAGTCGAGTTAATACCGGCGTAGACGTTTGGATAGTGGTGGTCGTAGAACTGACCCTGACCCATAAAGAAGCAGGGGAATCCGTCACTCTCGAGCGGCGTGTGGCCGTTGTGCAAGTGATTTGTCACCGACGGAAGGCCGAAGCCGCCATTTTGGGTGGGCAGATTGTTTCGCAGACGCAGCAGTACCGAACCATTGCCGGGGCTGCCGAGGTTACCGTAGCGTTCGACGATTAGCGGGCCGGGAGTGGTTCCGTTGAAGCCCCAGATCGTTTGCGGAGGCAACTCGCCCGGTGGCGCCATCAAAACAGTTCCTGCTTGCTCAGACATTTCGTAAAAACGTTGGGGGGGAAACTGTGCGAAAGCCTGGTGCGGCTCAGTTCGCGCTTCTCCCGCGGCCGTGTTTGGCGCAATGGTGGGCGCAGGGGTTAGTGAGGCAACAGGTGCAAGCACCGGCAGTCTCGGCATCAGTTCCTGAAATGGTGTGGTTTGGGGACTGCTCGGTTCATCCTCATCGAACGAACCTCTTGTGTTGAGGGGATGTGCGCTCAAACCCTTTTTAGGGATCAGCATGCCGGCACTGGTAAGCAGTCCCATCTTGAGCAGGTCGCGCCGTTTAAAGCCGGCAGCAATCAGCTCGCGACGATTATCCGCAGCTGTCTGCTTTTCTTTTTCTTTCCTAAGATTGCGTTTGGAGATGTACGCCATCGGTAAACTCCTCCTATTTGAGACGCTGGGTTGAATGCGGGCCAGGTCTCCATTGCTCCGGTTGATGTGGTTGAGAATTGCCGACACTTATCCCTGGCCGGAAATCCTCACTGTCGTGGTGATTGTTGCCTCGAGGCTTCTCAACTGACCATCGTCCGCGGTCTCGTTAAGCGCCTGCAGATACTTCTGAAGAAAATTTACCCTTGATAAAGTAACAACTTGCTTACTTAATTTCGGGAAGCTTAGGTGAGGAAATGCCCACCACTTGAATAGCTTACAGCCGCAGCACTCTGGTGAGTGGAAGTATAAAACCTGAGGATGTGCTGGGGGCACCCCTGGGCAACTGCAATTTCGAAGCGCGCGAAATGTATATTCCCTGTAAGCGAAAGTCAAGTGCGAATTGCGGAAAAATGACCCATCGACTTTTGCTCGTTGAGCGGTGGAGTTTAAATCGGTCCGACGCGACTCACGTCAAGCAGATACTATTGCCCGCGAATGTGGTTTGCCGGTATTATTCGCCCGGCTCGCGGTAAAATTTCCCCCAAGTCTGATACTTAACTCCCCGACATCATTACGGTTTGCTGTTTGCTTTCACGTCTTCTGTCGAACGTACCAGGGAGGCTTTCATGACTTTTCGCCACTACATTTCATGTTTGCGCGTCATCTTTTCAGTAATCTTGTTAGCGATCGCAATACTCGCCAATCACCCCAACGCGTTTGCGCAATCTGCAACTTTCACCAGAACTGACTATCCTGCGCTCGGAAACAATAACATCGCCGCGGATTTGAATGGCGACGGCATACTGGACCTCGCGGGCACCGGGGTTAACGTCGCCTCCGTTATGTTGGGTAACGGAGACGGAACGTTTCGACCGAAAGTTAACTTCCCCGTCGGCGGGCAAACACAGGACCTCGCCGCTGGTGATTTCAACAGCGACGGAAGAGTGGACCTGGTCGTATCTATCAACGACCCAGCAATCAGTCTTTCTTTGCTCACCGGCAATGGCGATGGGACTTTCAACGCACCGGTAAATTTTGAAAACACGGGTGTACAGGAGGATTCACCGGCCGTCGTGGCCACCGATCTCGATAACGACGGCCGGCTTGACGTCGTGCTGGCCCATGCCATCTCGTGCTTTGTAAGTCCATGTTTTGCCGCCCGCACCATTACAGTCATGCTCGGCTTCGGTGACGGTACATTTCAACTTCCCATTGAAATAGAGGTTGGAACAGGAATGTCGAGAATCGCGGTGGGTGACTTCAACCGTGATGGAATTAAAGACCTCGCCATAGCAGGCGACAACTCGCAACTTTACACTTTGCTGGGTGTAGGGAATGGAACGTTTCTCCAGCAGCCCACGATCGTCATGACGGCCGACACGCTTTTCGTCGATGGAAGCGACGTCGACGTTGCGGATCTGAACGGCGACACCATTGAGGATCTGGTAGTGGCGATAGCCACCAACGGTAGCAGGACTGCTATTCTCATCGGCAACGGCGATGGAACCTTCCAGACACCACGCATAATAACCGAGCCCCGAATACGCGTCCCTCAGTATCAAGTGATTGCTGACTTCAACCGAGATGGCTTTCAGGATATAGCGATTGCCCTAGCGAACGGTACCGAAGGTTTAATGGAGATTCTAAACGGAAACGGGGACGGCACTTTTGATCCGCCAGTTCTTTACGCCGTGCCACCTCCGCAATCGAGCGTAGGCGGCGGCACACTGGTTACCGGTGATTTCAACCGCGACGGCAGACCCGACATTGCGTTGCCAATGATCGGAGCGAGTTCGGGTTTGATCGGATTAGTAAACTCAGCGGGCGCGGTTTCTGTTGCTCCAGCTTACGGTAGCGTAACGGCGTCACCCTCGACGGTGATTGGAGGAGCTCCGACTCAGATAACGATTAATCTCGTCTCTGGATCAGTGGCGCCTTCAGGTGGCTTTACATTTTCAGCTTCCAGCAGCAATTCAAACGTCCTGCAAGTGCCTTCAAGTGTATTCATGCCGGCGGGAAGTTCGAGCGTGAAATTCACTGCGACGACTAGAAACGTAACGTCGGCTCAAAACATCAACATAAGGATTCGAAACAACCGGCTCGGCCGCCGTGACGTGAGCGTTACCGTTACTTCCGCTCCGCCGGCTCCAGCGCCGCTTTCACTGTCCTCATTGACTTTAGCGTCGACCTCAGTGGTTGGGGGAAACTCGGTCCAAGGTACCGTCAGTTTGAGTGCGGCTGCTCCGTCGGCGACGGTCGTCAATCTTGCAAGCAGCAATGCGGCAGCAACTGTTCCAGCAAGTGTTACGGTCGCCGCCGGCGCATCTTCCGCGAGCTTCACGGTTAACACCACCGCCGTTAGTGCAACCGTGAGTGCCGTGATCAGTGGGAGCTTCAACGGCGTCACCCGCAGTGCGACTTTGACGATCAATTCGGCGACAGCTCCGCTTTCACTGTCGTCATTGACTTTAGCGTCGACCTCAGTGGTTGGCGGGAACTCGGTCCAAGGTACCGTCAGTTTGAGTGCGGCTGCTCCGTCGGCGACGGTCGTCAATCTTGCAAGCAGCAATGCAGCTGCAACTGTTCCAGCAAGTGTTACGGTCGCTGCCGGCGCATCTTCCGCGAGCTTCACGGTTACCACGACCACCGTTAGTGCAACAGTGAGTGCCGTAATCAGCGGCACGTTCAATGGTGTCACGCGTAGTGCGACGCTTACAATCAATTCGGCGACAGCGCCACCTCCGAGCACTGACACAGTTAGAGTTACGCGCGCTGAGTTTGAGAGTTCGAAGCGGGTTTTGCGTGTCGAAGCGACGAGCACCAGCAGCAACGCAACACTTCAAGTGTTCGTTACCGCGACTGGACAACTTCTTGGAACCCTGTCGAACAGCGGCGGGGGGCAGTACAGGTCAGAGCTCAGCGTCTCGACGAATCCGCAGAACATCACTGTGCGAAGCAGTCAGGGTGGGGTTGCTACGAGCTCCGTGGTGGCTAAGTAGTCTATGTCGGAGTAGTCTATCTGCGCTACACAGGGAGGGTAACCTAATGTTTTCTATCCGCACTCTTTGCGCACTATGTCTTATCGGTTTACTCGTGACGACAGCGATCATCACGCCGGCTCAGAACAAAACCAAATCGAGAACGAAAGACGCGGCTCGCCACGCGAGCGAGGCGGCCGAGACCTTCACTGAAATCATGAATGTGAAGGACAAAGCGATCCCGAAAGAACTACTCGACACGGCCGAGGCGATCGCCGTGTTTCCCAACGTGATCAAGGCTGCGTTTTTAATCGGTGGACGGGGTGGACAGGGAGTTATCAGTCGTCGCATCAAAGGCGGCTGGACAGCGCCGGCGTTTTTCAATCTCGGCGGCGGAAGCTTTGGACCACAGATCGGCGCGCAGAAGACTGACTACATCTTGTTGATCATGAATGAGAATGGTCTCAACGGTTTGTTGAAAGATAAGTTTGAACTCGGCGGCGAAGCGAGTATCGCTGCTGGACCAATTGGACGCGAAGCTGCCGCTTCAACGAATCCGCGACTCGACGCCGGCATTCTTTCGTACTCACGCAGCAAAGGCGCCTTCATCGGCGCTGCTTTGAAGGGCGCAGTGATCAGTCCGGACAACGATCTCAACGAAGCGATCTATGGGAAGAAAGCCGAAGAGTTACTGAAGTCGCCGCCAGTGCCGATCGGACAGATGCCGACCTCTGTTCGAATCTTTCCACGCACACTTGTGCGTTACTCGATCCGTTAAGCGTTCACTTGAACAGGTCGCACGAACAAATGCTTGACGCTTTTGTTTGTGCGACCTAGAATGCTTCGTCACTTCAAAGGTCGACTTCGTGTTCATGCCTACAAGCGGGTAACTTAATCCGGACTGCTCAACTAGAATGCTCCCGCGAACGCAGCGCCAAAAAGAAATTCTCGATTACATCACGCGTTTCCTCGAACGTCACGGTTACGTGCCGTCGTACGCGCAGATCGCGCGGCAGTTTGGGGTGAAGTCGCGAGCGACGATTGCAAAGCACATTGCAGCACTCGAACGTCGCGGTCTGTTGGTACGTGAACATGAAGATGGATCGTTTGCGCTCAACGTGAAAGTCGAAGACAAGAGCGGCGATTCACTTTGCGAAGTGAAGTTACTAGGGCGAATTGCCGCAGGCGCGCCGTTGGAAGCAGTTATGGAAAGCGACGAAAAAATTCCAGTGCCGCGTTTTCTGCTCGGACGCGTGAAGCCGGATCGAGTTTATGCGTTGCGTGTTAAAGGCGACTCGATGATCGACGAGCATATCTGCGACGGAGATATCGCCTTGATCGAGAATCGCACCGACGCGCGTGACGGTGAGATCGTCGTGGCTTTATTAATAGATGAGAACCAGGCGACGTTGAAACGTCTCTACCGGCGCGGCGCGAATATCGAGTTGCAACCCGCTAATTCACAGCTTCAACCACTCACACTCCCCGCTAACCAGGTCCGCGTGCAGGGCATCTTTCGCGGTCTCCTCCGGCCGAGTAATTAATCATCAGGTGTGGCTTTTCTCCACGTGCAAACTTGTGTGTTTGTTTGACCTTCTATATAGTTAGCGGCCTGTTTTGTCAGTAATCGGCCTTTCTTCGTCGTAAAGCTCATAAATTTGCTCTAAGTTCTCCGTTTCTCTGGCCGTTCTTCTGAATGTGTGTGTGTGTGGTGCCGCTCCACCTCCTGCCGCGGCAACACCAAGGTCCGTCATCCGTTAACTGTCAATCGAAAGGGTAAGAAAGATGTCTCGAAGCGTCCCGATACAAACACTCGCTCTCCTTCTAGTTGTGGGCCTACTAACGCTTTTCATAATCCAACCCGGCACGGTCAGCCGTGCTCAAACCAGCGAATTCGACCGCACGCAATACGCAAACGATAAACCCCTTGGCGAGCTCGAGGGCCGCCCGGATGAACTTCCGGAAACGGGTGAATTTAACGTAATGATCGAATTGGTCGATCTTCCGACGACAAGAGTCTATGCGCAGGCACTGGGCAATCAGAGTGACCGCGCTGCGAATCCGCAACAGCGCGCCGCGGCTCAAGGCGCCGCACGCGCGCAAATGGTTCGCATCAGAGGAGCACAGCAGCGTGTGCTCGCACACCTCGGTAACTTTGGTCAGAGCGCGAGAGTGCTTTACCGCGTACAGGCTGCTTACAACGGCATCGCTGCGAGAATAGATGCCCGCGTCCTTCCGCAACTCAGAGTTCATGCGGACGTCAAAGCAGTTCACGCCCTTCCCATCCACACGATTGAAAATTCTACGAGTGTGCCTTTTATAAAAGCCGCCAGTGCGTGGGCCGCATCGAGCGGTAACGCGGGCGACGGAATCAGGATTGCCGTCATCGATACGGGCGTTGACTACTTGCACGCGCACTTTGGTGGTCCAGGTACTGCCGCAGCTTACGCTGCCAACAACCGGGCGATTCTCGAACCCGGCACTTTCCCAACTGCGAAAGTTGTCGGCGGCATGGACTTCGCCGGTGATGCTTACACGGGCGCGAACATACCAGTGCCGGATCCGGATCCCCTCGATTGCAACGGACACGGGTCGCACGTCGCCGGCACTGCGACTGGATTAGGCGTCAACGCCGACGGCACGACTTTCGCTGGTCCATACGACGGCTCCACATCGTTTTCTTCGTTCAGCATTGGACCAGGCGTGGCGCCCAGAGCCCAACTCTATGGGTTGAAAGTGTTTGGCTGTGCCGGTAGCACTGGTCTTACGACGCAGGCGATCAACTGGGCAGTCGATCCGAACGGCGACGGAGATCCTTCGGATCACGTTGACGTTATCAACATGTCGCTCGGATCTAATTTCGGTCACGCCAATGACGCGAGTGCAAACGCAAGCAGCAACGCGTCGCTGGCGGGCGTCATCGTTGTAACTTCAGCCGGCAACGCCGGTGACACGCACTACATCGTGGGCAGCCCCGCGACCTCGCCGCGAGCTATTAGCGTTGCGAACATCCTCGACTTCGGTTTGCAGCAGGCAACCCTCGCGGTAGCGTCGCCCGCGGCGATCGCCGGCAACAAGGCAGCGCTGCCTGCGGCGTTCAATCCGCTGATAACAACTCCAACAAACATCACCGGCAGTATCAAACTCGCCAACGATGGTTCTACCGCTCTGTTTCCGGGTTCGCCCGTAGGTACGGTGGGCACAACCACTGACGGCTGCCAGCCATTCGCACCGGGATTCTTTACTGGACTACTCGCGCTCGTAGATCGAGGCGGTGGCTGTGGTTTCACTTTCAAAGTGAAAAACGCGCAGGACGCGGGCGCTACGGGCGTCATCGTTGCGAACAACGCCGCCGGCACGATCTCGATGGGCGGCGCCGATCCCACGATCACGATCATGTCGTTGTCGATTACGCAAGCAGATGGCAACGCGATTAAGGCGCAACTCGGTGGCGGCGTTAACGCGACTCTGCGATTTACTCACCTCGGCGATACGGTCAGCGGCAGCACTTCGCGTGGTTCGCGACGAGCCGATAACGGCGTTAAGCCTGACATTGCCGCGCCGGGTACGAACATTAGTTCGACTGGTTTCAGCACCGGTAACTTGTCATCGACCATCAGCGGAACGTCTATGGCTTCTCCGCATGTGGCGGGCGCGATGGCGCTGCTTCGTCAATTACATCCGACGTGGTCTGTCGAAGAGTTGAAAGCTCTCGTGATGAACACCGCGAACCACGATCTGTTTACCGGCTCTCACGGCACGGGCTCGAAGTTTGGCATACAAAGAACGGGCGCGGGCCGCATCGATCTTCAGGACGCCAGTAACGCTGAGGTCATTGCCTTCAGCGATGATGCTTCAGGTGGCGTGAGTGTCTCCTTCGGTGCGCCGGAAGTGGTCGGCACGGCGAGTCTCACGAGGACGGTTCGCGTAGCGAACAAGGGTTCGGTTGATGTTAGCTACGATCTTAATTACGCAGCACTGTCAGACGTGCCTGGTGTGACGTATACGTTCCCGGATGGTCCAAGCATCACGGTGCCGGCCGGTGGCTCGACCACGTTTACGGTCGAGTTGACGGCGAATGCCGCAGCGATGAAGCACGTGCGCGATGCAACGATGGCCGCGATTCAGGGAGCTAATCCACGGTATTACATGAGTGAGGAATCAGGTTACGTCACGTTGACGCCAGCCAGTGGTACCTCGCTGCGTCTGCCTCTGTATGCGGCTCCGCGTCCGGCGTCAAATATGACGACCGATCACAATTACGTTTTGTTCACCGGGCCGACTGGTTCGACCAACGTTGGTTTGACCGGACAACACGTGAACACGGGCGGCGCTTTCCCCGTCGATGTGCTTTCACTCGTTAGCGCTTTCGAAGCGCAAACGATCAGTCCGGCTACGATTCCCGCTACGAGTATTGCGAGTAACGCTGACTTGAAGTCTGTTGGCGTGACGAGCGACTTCAAGGCTACGAACTCGGTCTCCGCAGGTACCAAGATTTTCTTTGGGATCGCGATGCATGGAAAGTGGACTACTCCGAGCGACGTGCAGGTCAATATCTTCATCGATCGAGACCGAAACGGTACGGACGATTTTCAGATCATCAACACGGCCCCGGCGGATGCACAGGGCAACCTGTTTGACGTCTTCGTGTCGGCGCGTCGTGCCGCGCCGTTCGTCGGCGGGTTCACGCTAGATAGTTTCCTCAACAACGTTGCGCCTTCCAGCCTCGAAACCGTTGTTTACAACACAAACATGATGATCCTTCCGGTAAGCGCTTCGGCGCTCGGTTTGACCACTGCGAATGCGAAATTCAACTATCGTGTCACAACGACGAGTCGTGGGTTTGGTGGCCTCATCGATACTGCTGCAACGCGCACGTATGATGCGGCCAACCCCGGCTTCGACGTGACTGGTGGCTTCATTGGTCTACCGGTGTACGCTGACCTCAATGGCGGATCCATTCCCGTCAACTATAACAAGGCGAATTTCCTGGCAAACGGTTCTGTTGGCCTGCTGTTGTTGCACCATAACAATGGAGCCGGCTTACACGACCAGATTCTAAATGCGGTGGATCCAACCGCGACTACAGTCACGGTCGATGCCGCGTCAGGTGTCTACAGCGATCCAACTACGTTGAGGGCAACTGTCAGCCCGGCGACTTATCTCGATCAGACCATCTCCGGTAACGTGCAGTTCTCGGTGGATGGTAATCCGGTGGGTTCTCCGGTGGCGGTTAATTCGAGTGGGGTTGCGACAACGTCTTACACCGTAAACATACCCGCTGGACCACACACGATCACGGCCGCGTTCACCAGCACTAACTCAGCGTTCCTGAATAGCAGCAATACGGGCACGCTCACCGTCGCGAGAGAAGATGCTACGGTCAGCCCGTCCGCGTCTAATGCGTTCGCGGTTAAGGTCAACTCAGCCGGCGGCACAGGCGGACCAATTCCGCTCTGCTTCGAGATGAATGAAGTAAGCGATGGCAGTCCCGGAGACACTACTAACATTACAAGTGTCACCGTGAATGTCATTCCGATTGGTACTGGTTCGGCTGTTTCGGCGGGTACTGCGGTGTTGAGTGGTGGCGGCGTGGGCGCAACGCGCACCGCGTGTGTGACTCTGAACAATGTTCCCGTGAACGTCTACGATGTTTCTCTGACAATCAACGGGAACTTCTATCAGGGCACCGGCAACACCGTACTCGTGGTCTACGATCCGTCGCTTGGGTTCGTGGCGGGTGGCGGCCAGCTTATTCACAACGGCTTCAAAGCGAGCGTCGGTGTGAATATCAAGTACCTGAAGAACGGCAACGCTCAAGGGTCGCTGCTCTTCATCGAGCACAGACCAACCGGCAACGTCGTAGTTAAGAGCAACGCAGTCACGTCGATGGCGATCGTTGGGAATGAGGCTATACCAACCGGCAAGGCCACAGTCAACGGCATCGGTAATCACAGCTTCATCGCGCGCGTTATCGACAATGGTGAACTGGGAACGACAGATCGGTTTGGACTGCGGGTGACGAGCCCCACCGGCACAATCCTCGTCGATCTGACGTTTGATCCAATTCAGTTGTCTGGTGGCAATTTCTCGGTGCCGAAGCTGACCGGGAAGTAGCACGGTCTCACGTTTGAAACACGAATGGCGGCCGATGGCCGCCATTCGTGTTCGTGCGCGCGTCAACGATTTCACAGTTGCACAGTTCAGTACGTGAATAAGCTCGCAACTCGTTAGGCGACTGTGATAGAGTCTGCCCTACCTTAGTCCCCTTGGATTTACATCGCCCCCTCGCATAATCAATGCCTCGCCCCGTTTGAAGGTGTTCTATGAAAAGGCAGTTTGTATTACTACTCTGCGTAGGCGCATTTCTCACAACTAGTTTAGTTGCTATGTTTCCCGGCCGTGGACAAGTTACCGCTCCGCCTAAATACACTCGTCCGGAAATTGATTTCAACAACTTCCCGATCGTCGAGCCGACAGCTTCGTTCCCGTCTGATGAGTCGGCGAAAGCAATACGTGCTCGAAAATCGAAAAAGTACAATAACAAATCCGTTGCTGAGATTTCTGAAGCGTCGAACGTGACGTTCCTCGTTAATGAAGCTTTAAGTAGTCTCTCTGCTTTGCCTGTCGACAAGAGTTCAGTTGTCCTCATAGGCGAAATTGCAGATGCGAAAGCTTACCTGTCAGAAGATAAAACAGCAGTCTATTCTGAATTTGACGTTCGAATACAAGCTGTCTTAAAGAACACTACGAGTCGTTCCTTAAGCGCTGGTAAATCAGTGTCCGTCGAACGTTTTGGTGGTCGTGTCCGCTTACCCTCTGGCAAGCTCTTT
This sequence comes from Acidobacteriota bacterium, assembly GCA_020199835.1. Taxonomy (GTDB): domain Bacteria; phylum Acidobacteriota; class Blastocatellia; order Pyrinomonadales; family Pyrinomonadaceae; genus PSRF01. The sequence continues at coordinate 228,677 of JAIVJV010000003.1, forward strand.
ATTGCAGGCGTTGATAACCAGGATATGCCGCGGGTTGGAGGCAGATACCTCCTTTTCCTCACGAATGACTTCATCAATGCCAACCATAGTGATGAAGACTTCAATATTCTTATGGGATACGAATTGAAAGCTGGAAAAGTATTTCCCCTCGATAGGACTTCCTCCAAGCATCCGATCGCAGTCTATAACGAAAAGGACGAATCGACTCTGTTAACGGATCTGTCGTCGCTGCTGGGCGCCTCCGCGCACTTACCGCATTGAGGTTACGCCGTGAGAAAACACCAAACGCTGCCGCTGGCAGCGTTGTTCCTTACACCAATACTCTTTTATTTTTTCCTTGAACTACGTACCGAGGCGCAAACGTGCTGTACGCCGCCACCTCGACCAGCTGCGGTCCCACGATATCCTCAAAACACGAATGTAACCGTGTACATCGATACCAGAGGCCTTAACACTCCGTCGGGTTTTAGCGATTTGGAAAAGCAAGCCATCAAGGCTGGTATTGAGAGTTGGAACAACCAACCCAATAATTCAGGAGTGACTTTCACGGTTGTAGATTCCACTAATCCACCGACCGTACCCGCGCAAGCACATGTTGCGGTGGTGCAGTACGTCAACCAACAGAATCCTTCCGCTGTAGCAGCTACGCAAACTTTTTCGTCTGGCGCATACGTTTCTAATCAAATAACTTTCTATCAAAACATCAGAAATGTTTTCAATATTCCGCAGAATCAGCCACCCTTTGTGCGCTCGGTGGCGCGACACGAAGGGGGCCATACTGTCGGTCTCGGTAACGCAGACGACTGTCCTCCGGGAACCACGATAATGAGACTCGGGTCCGGCGGCGGCGAACAATTTATTACGACCTGTGACAATGATGCAGTGCGTAGTCAAAACTCCGTATATCCAAGTCCGACACCAACCGCGACGCCACCGTCATCGTGTCCTGACGTTTGTTCGAACCCACAAGCATATCCCCCCGCGACCTGCTTTGGTCCTGTTGATTTGTGCCAGTATGACAGCGGTTGCGAAACCGGCCTGGAGGCAAATGGCCGATGTTGTTGCTCGGCTAACACGCCGATCATCCTTGATATTTTGGGGAACGGTTTTAATCTCACCAGTTTTGAGGACGGAGTTGATTTCGATATACGCGCACTCGGTGTCATATCACGCATTTCGTGGACATCGGCTAACTCTGACGATGCATTCCTCGCGCTCGATCGAAATGGAAACGGAATGATCGATGACGGCTCGGAGTTATTCGGAAACGTTACTCCTCAATCACACCCGCCTGCGGGAACTGCTCGCAATGGGTTCTTCGCGCTGGCCGAATACGACAAACCTGAAAATGGTGGAGACGCGAACGGTAAGATCGACGAGCGCGATGCGGTGTATTCGTCATTGCATCTGTGGCGGGATCTGAATCACAACGGGGTTTCCGAGCCGGGTGAATTGAGTCGTTTGAGCGATTGGCGCGTGGAGGCTGTGTCGCTTGCCTTCAAGGAATCAAGGCGCCGTGATGAGTGGGGCAATGGTTTTAGATATCGTGCTCACGTCTATGGAGGTAATCTTGGGCGCTGGGCATACGATATTGTGCTTCAATCCAATCCCAAATAGGTAAACGGAATCGAAACGCCAACAACAGAACAGTCGCGTGGAGCTTAGTGCTCGACGCCGGCGCTGCACTTCGTCCCGAAAACCTCTACGAAGAAATTCTAAATGTGCCGATATTCGTCGTTTTTGAGTGGGCCACACTCGCCACCGTGCAGGTACCGGGTGCCAGGACATTCGGTAGTCGGAATATCACCTGCGTGAACTCGCTATCGCGCAGCGGGCGCACATCTTCGGCAGCTAGGTTGAAGAATTGACCATTGCTGGCCTGCAAATTCACACGTACCGCTCCCGGCAGCTCTCCAGGATTCAACTGCAAGTTCTGAGCAAAGAGCATCACCCGCGTATTCTCGTTAACTCCAGGCGTATACCACTCTGGCATAAAGAGGCTGAAAGGATCTCTATGTGCGAGAACCGCCTCTATAGCTGCCGCCTGGTTCGGATTTGGCCCGGAGTCCTCTAGAAGCAGACCAAGCACGTCGTCATCGACGATCGTACCGAATCCCTGATTACCGATCACAGTTGCGCCGGAAGCGTTCGATAGAGTAAGGCGAAAGATCTCATTCGCTTCGGCACTCGTGTCGCCGCAAATCGTTACGGGGACCGCAAACGCCGTGGTTCCTGTTGGGAATGAAAATGTACCGGACGTGCCCACGTAATCGATGCCATCACCATTGCCGCACTTCGCGCCGCCGAACGCCCCGAAGTTCGTCGTGGCGAAGTTTACGCTGACCGCCCGGCCGGTAGCTGCCGAAAGATTGATGGTGAACAGCGCTTCTGCCGTGCTGCCTGTATTGCCTTCAGCGACTGTCGGGCCAGTTACTAGCAGAGTTGGAATTGTGCTCCGGTCCTGAAGAGTGACCTGCAACGTGTTAGGCGCTCCCAAAGACTCAAGCCCTGGTGTATTGCTCAACACAACCTTAAAGGTTTCATCAACTTCTGTTGTTGCGTCGTCGAGAATCGGAATTTGTATAGTCTTGCTTGTTTCACCTGTCCCGAAACTCAACGTGCCTGAGGTGGAAGTATAGTCCTGACCTGCGATGGCCGTTCCATTGGCGGTTGCGTAGTCAACGGTAAGACTACCTGCGGCGCCGCCGGTGCGCAGAACCGTTACTGGAAGCATACCAACATCTTCGATGGCCGTAATTGAACTGATGCTGAATTGCAGGCTGCCGACAGCACTCGTCGCATCGGCTGCCGAAAACTCTGATGTGTTTCCATTCGGATCAGTCGCTGTTGCCGTGATGACTCGGCCCGCGGCCAAACCAATCGGGAACGTCACATTGATGCTGGCATCGCCGTTGCCATCGGTGTTTACGGCAGTCGTACCAACGAACTGGGCTCCTTCCCCATTGCCTGAAGAATCGACACTCGCATTCGAATAGAAGTCGATCTGAAAAGTCGTTGACGGTATCGACTTCAAACTTCCCTGAATCGTCGTACTGTTGCTCGTCGACATCACGCCCGCTACCACCGGAAAGTTTTGCAGGTGGTTTGGACCAGTGTCGCTATCGTTGCCGTCATTCGCCGTGACTCCGTTTATTCCCAAATCGATTCCCAAACCGTTGTTTGAAAAAATGGAATTGCCGCGAATGGAATTGGCGGTGCCGGTGCCGGCGGAGATCGTCAGTCCTGGACCACCGTTGAAAGCAATTTTGTTGCCTGCTCCACTCTGCGTGCCTCCGATCGTGTTACCGACGGCGTCAGTGATCGCAATACCTTGCTCAGTATTTGGTAACGGTCCAGTTCCAGCTGCGTTTAGTCCGATATAGTTTCCCTGAATGACATTACCGGCTGTGCCCGAAAAGGAACCGCCGAGTCGAATGCCGACCGCATTTCCTGAAATGACGTTTCGCGCGCCTTCCACAAGACCACCGATCACGTGGTTGTTGCTGACGATATTGATACCCGCGGTTGATGATGCACCGAGGGCGCGAGTGCCCGTGACGTCAGTACCGATGTAATTACCCCGCACAATGGCTGCTGAGCCTAAGCTGTTGGAACCCAGGACCACGTTTCCAAAATTGCCGTTTGCAGAGATGATGTTTCGCGCCTCCGGCACAGTGCCGCCGATCAAGGCATTGTCGCCGGCCCCCACACCATTGCCGATGTTACCCAGAGCCACAGTGCCGGTAATATCTGTTCCGATGTAATTGCCCTGTAATTTACTTCCGGCTCCGCGGATCAAGACACCGTCACTGTTATTGCCTGATATGACATTTCTTGCTCCTGGTGTGAGGCCGCCGATCAGCGTGTTCAGACCCAGAGCCTGGATACCAAGGGAGTTAGGCACTTTGCCTGTGCCGGCAACGTCTGTTCCGATCAGATTACCTTGAATCGTGGTAGCGGTGCCGCCAGTCGAAATTGCGGTTGAATTTCCCGAAATCAGATTGCCTGCTCCAGGCGCAGTGCCGCCGATGACATTGTCGGTAAACTCCGGAATGAAGATCGCTACGCCGGTGTTGTTGGGAACGGCTGCGGTTCCTGCTGCATTCGTTCCGATAAAGTTTCCTTGCACAACGTTCGCGCTTCCGGAGAGCTCAATACCGGTGGAGTTTCCGGAGATCACGTTGCGCGCGGCGCTCGTGGCGCCTCCGATCACATTGTTTGATGAGTTGCTAAGCCGAATTCCGCGACGAGTTGCCCGAGTAGTCGTTCCGTCCGCAGCGATGCCGATATAGTTCGCCTGGATCACATTGTTGTCGCAGGCATTCAGCCAGATGCCGTTAGCATTGTCGAAAAAACCATTCCCGAAATTGCCAATCGCTAACCCACGCACTGTGCTGCCGCCGGCCTTGATGACGAGGCCGTTTCCACCGCTGGCAATCGCTGATCCATTAAGTTCGATAAGCGGCGCGCCTGCGTATCCGGGTTGAGTGGTTCCGTCAATAATCACGCGGTCAGTGATGTCAGGCAATGAAATCACCAGATTGATCGTCTTCACTCCTGGTCCCGGAATGTTGAACGTGATCGTATCGGTTCCTGGGGTCGCATTCGCGCTTATGATCGCATCACGCAGCGATCCGTTACCGTGATTGTTGGCGTTCGTCACCACAAAACTCTGCCGTGTAGCGGCGAAATTCGCGGTTTGGTTAACGTTCAGGCCATTGAACGTTTGGCTCGGTGGATTGAAGTTGAAACCAACACTCGACGCAGTTACCGTGTAATTACCGGCGATGATGAGTTCGAATGAATAGTTGCCGTTACTATCGCTGGTCCTTAGCCCAGACTGAGAGCCACTCAGCGTTACAGTAACCCCAGATAATGGGACGCCATTTTCCGTTATCTGGCCGCTAATGGTGTGGAACGGCGAATCACTGGTAATGGCGCTAAAGTCTAAAACCCGATCGCTATTGAGATTGTTGAAAGTCTGGCTCGCCGGCGTCATGGTGAAATGAGGCTTGGCCGCGCTTACCGTATAATTTCCGCCTTCACGCAATCTTGAGAACTGGTAAGAGCCGTCACTCTCAGTAAAGACGCTCGTAAGAGATGTACCGTTGTTCAAGACAACTTCTGCCCCGCCCAGCGGAGAGCCGGGCGCGCCGTTATTCAAAACACGACCACTGATGAGGTACGAATTTCCCAGCTTGGAGATGAAGGCATCATTCGAACCGCGGTTAAAAGGCTGATAGGACTCAGGAGTGACGGGGAATGCGACCGAACCAGTCGTTCCCGTGACGTAAGCATTGGCCGATGAGTCTACAGCGATGCCAAAAGCTTGAGTGTCAGGGAAAAAAGCAGTCTGAAAAAGGGGATGACCGCCGATGAAGGTTGAATAGACCAAGGCACTGCCCGCCGGATTTATCTTAGTGACAAACGCGTCGGAACCACCCGGCGCAGTTGACGCAAGATGCAACGTTGAAGGGTTATGGGGGTCAATCACAAGCGCCACGGCCTGGGGCGTGTTGAGTCCCTTGTTCACGGGAATCCATGTTTGTCCGTTGTCAGTGCTCTTGAAAAGGCCCTGCAGAGTGAAGCCAACGGGTCAGTTAACAAATAGGCTGTTGCAGCGTTGACTGGATCGAAAACGACCTTTCCCTTCCGCGAGGGTATCTGGGACCAGTTAGCGCCACTATTGACACTTCTAAATAACCCCTGATCCGTGCCGGCGTACACTAATCCTGCTGTCAGCGGACTGGCGGCAACAAAGCGTGCGGGTGAACCAGACAACCCAAGATTTTGCCACGTCGTTCCGGCGTCAGGGCTTTTGTAAACTGCGCCCAGGCTCGCTGAGTCGGCAACACAGATCGACAAATGGTTCAGCGGGTCGATAACTATTGAAGAGGGAACCACAGGCGGTGCACCTGCTATCGGTGCCCAACTGTCTGATCCATTCGTCGTCTTGTAGATGTGAGTTCCGACGACACAACAGAAATTCACACCGATATAGAGCGTATTCGGTGTAACCGGATCGATGGCAAGACTTAGAAAATCCGTGTGATTTAATCCGCTGCTGCGCAGGTTCCAGGTACTCCCACCGTCGGTGCTCTTATACACGCCGCTGCCGGGAAAATTACTAGTGGCTATGTAAAGCGTAGAGGGTGCGGACGGATTGATAACCAGCGCGGTTACGTTTCGGCTCGTAGGACCGTTATTCATCGCCGACCATGTTCTACCGCCATTCGTGGTCTTGAAAACGCCCGCACCCGAGCCGGCATAAATTGTTCCAGGCTCTGTTGGATGGATTGCCAAAGCCGTAACCGAGCTCCCTCCGAAATTGCTCGACACAGTGCCACCGAAACCGTAATTGTCGTTGGTCCAACTCGCGGCGCCATCAATGCTTTTGTACATTGGGCTCCTGGTGCGCAGTGCGCCCGCAACGAGTGGGAAATCCCCGGAACCGCTGGCTCCGGTTACGTAGACATTGTTTGCTGAGTCAATAGCAATGCCGCGACCGGACTCAGCTCCCGTTCCACCCAGGTAAGTAGAGTAAACAAGCGCCGATCCTTGGCTGTTGAGCTTCGTTACAAATACGTCTACATTCAAACCACCGCCCTTGTTTGCTTGAATCGGATTCACCGTCGGGAAGTTGGTTGAATCAGTAAAGCCGGTAACGTAAGCGTTTCCGGAGGCGTCCGCCTTAATTCCGAAACCAGTCTCGGCACCGGAGCCACCAAGGTAAGTGGAGTAAGTCAGTGCGCCATCGGCTGTGAGTTTAGTGACGAAAGCATCCGAACCGCCGAACTGCTGCCCGGCCTCTGGAATCTTTCGCTCTTCAATTCTTTTTGCAAGTGTAACTGCAACTATTCGAATTATTTCTTCGGCCGCAGCGCAAATTGCAGCATCTTTGCCGGAGCTTACTAGTGCCTTTCCGATAGCCGGTATACCCTCTTTCCACAATTGATAGCCGCGCGGTGGAGCAACGAACGATCTAGCTTTGTCAGTTGAGACTGAAGCCGACGAGCTTTTGGCAAGATCTTTAGCGTTGCTTCATTTCTTACCCATTCGTATGTGCCTCGAAATTCGCCCGACGTAAGGCGACCCAAGGCGTCATCTGCGATCTCCGATACGACCCCGAGATATTGCAAACGTTCATCTAAGAGTTTGGTTCGTATATCCTGGATCTCATCCACTGGTTTACGCGAGAACGAAACATTTGGGAGGACGATGTCTACGCCAGCAACCGCCAGCGTCAATAGTGCTGTAGTTGCATTAAGACCTTGCTGTTCCAATGCCCCTTTGCACACGACACTGGAATTCGAATAAACGAATTCGTTCGTTGGCACGTGTATTGGAAGGGCATTCCAGGTTTCGCCATTGTCGACATATTCTCGATTCGAAAAGTATACCAATCGCGGTTGATTCGGATGGAAACCTCTGTGGCTTGTTATGTTGCCATCCTGTCCCCCAAGCTTTGAAAAAGTAAAAGATCCCACTATCACAGTCGTCGGCGACAAACTCGAGTATTGATGCGAATCGAGCCCGTTGCTCGGATAGCTTGTGGCTGTCATCTATGACTGCTTTTAAGAACACCTTGTCTCCGCTTCTTGGTGTCAGAATTACTTGATCATTGCCAGTTCTCTGGTAAGCGCCGGCAATGCTAATTCTTTGCCGTCATAATCACCGGGCGGCACTCGCTGATTCAATGGCTGTGATAAAGCCGGCAGCCGTCATTACTCGCAGGAATGGATACCGTGAACGGAACTGTCGGGCTATGTCGGTCGATGTGATCATTAGGTCAAGAAGATCCTTATCTCGGCTCACGAGATATGCGGCATTGGCGACGATGGCGAGATTGATATACATTCGTCGTCGGGGTCGCGTTCGTAATGAAATTCTTCGGGAACGTTAGCGAGGAGAATCGCCTTTGCTTCCAGCTTCGTTAGAAAGGCATTGACGATGCGGTCATTGATACCCGGCAGTTTGCGACGAAGCTCCGCGCGATTTAATACGTCCCGAACTTCGCGAATAATCGGCTCGCTCACAAAAAGCGATATGTCTCCATTGAAAAACAGCCGCAGTGCCTTGCGCGCTGGGCTGTTACGGTTGGCGATTCCTTGAACGAAGAGATTGCAGTCAAAGACGACGCGAGGAGTGAGTTCGGGCATCGCCTATTTGTTCCGGCGACTCTCCTCGCGAATGGACCTTTGTGTTTGTTCTACGAGATCATCGAGCTCTTCTTCTGACATTCCACTTTCATCGAAGCTTTGCGCGATGGGCTCGATAATTTCGTCGAACGGTTTCTGAGCGAGAAGGGCGGTTTCAAGCAGTTCCAACGCGGCGGCCTCAGGAGTGGTTCCTTGGCGCTTCGCTGCCTCTGCAATGGCGTGAACCGTATCAGGATTACTTATTTTAACGACCAGGCTCTGCATACTCACCAAGAACAGCCACTCGCACGAGTGGGTGTAAATGTTTAATATGGAGCCGGCTGCCGGAATTGAACCGGCGACCTTCTAATTACGAATCAGACCAACGAGGTAAGAGCAAGTAAATTCAATTCAACAGGTTGCAGCCACCGCGGTTTTTCAGGGTTTTTTTGATGATTCTATACGCCGCTTTATCGCTTCGTCGTGAACTTATCTAAATTCGCGTCACAAGTACGTCACAAGGCTTTTGACCTTCTCCCGAAAAACCCTGCCAGAATAAAATAGAGAAAAGCGGGCAATTTATGACAGGATGGAGCCTGACGATTGCCATGAAAAAATCGAAATTCACGGAAGCGCAGATCGTGTTTGCG
>JAIVJV010000004.1 GCA_020199835.1 Acidobacteriota bacterium
GCGGTCGGAGTCTCTGACCCACAGGCCCAGTTCCGGTGTCGTGCGGCCGACCGCCTCTTCGCGCGTGTAGCCGGACATACGGGTAAAAGTTTCATTGACTTCGAGGAGTCGACTGGTCTTCAGAGAGGTGATTGTCAGGGCCAGCGGGCTCGCCTGGAAGGCTTTGGCGAAACGCTCCTCGCTCTGACGCAACGCATCTTCGGCCAGCCTACGTTCGGTGATGTCTCTGGTGAAGCAGCGCGTGTGATGGAACTCCCCGTTCTGTCGGCGCACGTTGGAGCTGATGAGGACATGCCTAAGGGAGCCGTCCTTGCAGCGCAGCCGCGCTTCGTAGCTATGCAGCGTCTCGTCTCGCGTGAGCCGTCCGAGGATGTCCTCGATCACTTCAGAATCAGCGTGAAACTCTGCGATGTGGTGTCCGATGTACTCTTCGCGCGTGTAGCCAAGTAGCTCAAGCTCCGCCTTATTCGCCCACAGGATGGTCCCATCCGCCGAGACCCAGTGCAGCGCCACGGCCGAGTTCTCGATGAAATCCGTTAGTTCCTCCTCGCGGCTGCGTAGCGCCTCCTCTGCCCGCTTCCGCTCAGAGATGTCGCGCGCAATCTTCGATGCCCCGATGATCTGGCCGTCCGGTCCTCTGATGGGCGAAACGGTTAGCGAGATGTCGACAAGCGAGCCATCCTTGCGGACACGCACGGTCTCATAATGGTCAATGCGCTCGCCGCGCCTGAGACGGGCGAGGATGGTCGGCTCCTCGTCGGGGTGATCTTCGGGTATCAGCATGAGGACGGGCTTGCCGATCGCCTCCTCCGCCGTGTAGCCGAAGATGCGCTCCGCTCCCTTATTCCAGCTCGTGATGATGCCTTCGAGCGTCTTGGTGACGATGGCGTCGTCCGCCGACTCGATGATGGTGGAGAGCCAGTAAGGAGCCAGTTCGCTGCTTTGTAATTTGGCAAGCGAGTCTTTGGCGGATTTATTGTCAGGCAGGTCTTTTGGTGGAGGCCCGCTGGACATAGGCATACTTATCAGTAGAACTGAAAGAAGTAGCGACGGGGGGAAGTTTAGGGGATTGTCGGACTATACCAAGTCCGCTCTGATATTACCACGACTCCGCCGTGCTCCGAGCGGATTTCCGTGGCGATCAAGTTGTGTATTGGTCACTGGGGTTATGTCATAAATGATCGCCCAGCGCGAAGCGAGCCGCGAAAGCATCAGTTAGAACTCGCTCAAAAGTAAATCGTTGCACGTCTCATCGCTGAGATCAAAAGAAGATGCCTATTACCACCTTGCTGGGCGACCCGGAGGCGATGCGCCTTGACCGTATCCGTCCTGCTGAGAGGACGCCAGAGCGTTTTGCAATGCCATGCTGGAAGCTGAGAACTGGAAGATCGTGTTTGGGGAAGGGCATCCGATTTTAGCCCTAACACTCGCGTATCAACTTATTGCGCTAAAGCAGTCTCTCCAGCCCGAACGCAAAGGCATACCAGAGGCTATCGCCGGATTGGATCTGGCTATTGACAGTCTTTACCCTCATACTGATTTCTACAAGGTGAGCCACAGACTATTTTCTGCCGACAACTGGAGGGAACTATCAAGCCTGAGCAAGAAGAAAAACTCCGGCAGCTTAGCGCTGAAAGCGGCAGCAATATAGCGTTAATTCGTTGCGCCGTTTCCGTTCCTGATCGTGATCGCTCATTCGCTGTGTCAGAATTGTGGCAGGAATAAATAGAACGCCGCTGTCATTAAAGGGAAGCAGATGTGAACAGATGTAAAAACCCTTGATTTCGCTCGTGGCTGCATCTCGATTCAAAATCAATTACTAACGTTTACCCGTCCCGCGTGATTCTTGGTCCCAAGGTCGGTTATGGGAAGAGCACTAAGCCATTGCGATAGATCGCATTAAAACTCCTGGATAGCGGGCAACGGTTCGTTGAAGTTTATCCAACTGGCCCAAAAGAATAATCGCGGGCGAATATTTTCGGAAACCCACATTTGAAAACTCCGTCATACTTCTAAGCTCGTAAATCGCCTTTGGCCTTAACAGGTGGGCTGAAGTTATCACAATCGCTAGCACGACCTCATTCTTTGAGTGCTCGTCAAACAACCGACAGAGTTGTTCACCTCTCTTGTAGAGTCGCCATGCGGGCTGTGTCCCTAGAGCAGCAATGAGGCGCGTAGCGACCGTTCCCGCATCCTCACCTCGGCTTGAAACATCTAGCTCGACCATCCGAATGTTTTGCAAATCACCATCCTCCGCAGGCAATGCAAAGCCGACAGCAACACCTTTCTGTGAGTTGAAGATCAGTTCTTCTTTTGTCATGAATTGTTACCCCATTGTGAGATTTTTAGCGTAGCGCAAGTCAGACTGCTTACGATACCACGTTCTCGAAGTTTGTCGGTAAAAACCACGGAGCAGTTTCGCCCCTAGTCTGCCGTCCCTAGAGGTCCGAAAAGCGGGACTGAAAGCGTTTATTGCACCTGCTGGAAGAACCTGAGCATTTCTGCCGTAGCGTCAGTAAAAAGTTGCGAAGATTCTCCACTGTGGACTTATTTCCAGAGTGGACGCATTGCCTCTTGAGCGGATGTAATCGGACACATGCCAATCAGACGGATCGAAAATGAGATCCTCGCAGAAATAACCTTCCAGAGTTGTTCTAAACTGAGAACGCCCTGGCAAGGGCCGAATTGCGTTGTGAGTTTGGCGGCGAGAGATTCGGCGGATGATCACCTTTTTTCTCAGTTTCCCAGGTTTTCGCCTCTATGGCGCAACCTGCTCGCAAGCTTTAGGATAGTCGCGTTGGCAACGGCCACCGCTCGGCATTGCCAAACAGCCTCGAACTCCTCAGGTATTGGGAAGCTGGGACCCTCGCAAAAATAACCTTTCGCGGGTCTGCAATACTTTGATCGCGGCGGAAGCTGAACTGAAAGTCTAGCATTTGGTAGCATCCGGCCCGATGAATGAAGCCATCAACGAAAGGATTAGATAACCTCACATGAACGAAACGAAAGCACCCGCGCCAATTGAAGTTTGCTGCACCCTGTATTTGGCAAAGGTTAATGACTATCTTCTGTTTCTCACCGAGGAATTGAGGAGGGTCCACTAATGGAGTGGATTATTTATATCGTTGTCGCACTGGTTGTACTCGATAAGTTGCGCTCAATCACTCTTCGTCTCGGAATACTCGAATTGCACTTTGGATTCGGTGAAGGTCGATTCCTGAAAACAGAAACGAAACCCGAATCTGACGAGAAGTTACTCAAGGACTAAAACCGAAAGGCAGGTTGGACCGGCCTTTTAAGGTTACGCGAAAGCATTCAGCTTTCAAGGTCACTGTCCTAACCCCAGCAACCAAACCCGATTGCAGCGCATTGTAGCGATACGAAAATCTGTCAATGCAACAAGTCTTTACATCACTTTGGCGATTTGACTTGACGGTCCTGGCCGACGCTTTCCATATTCAAGCGTTCGCCGCTCAGTGTTGACACCGATCACAGTACCCCAATCTACACGCTCGCCGCCTTGGGGGCGTCTGAGTGATGATTGTTCCGGGTTCAATGGAAGATCATAGCGTTTTTTCAAAGGAACTTAGTCCTGAGGAATGACATTCGTCTGAATGTTCGGATTCATCTTTAAATGTTCAATTCTTCTTAACCTAGTAACGATCCATTCAAGTCGCCGTTTCGCATCGCTCCTTGCGGCATTAAGTCTCGCCAGGTTGCGGTGGGGATCAAGTGGATCGCCTGCATACGAAAAATCCCGCGGAATCTCGCCACTGCCAAATCCCTCCGTGTATTCGCGCTGAGCAGCGAGGTACGCATTAAGATCATCTTCCGCGACTTTGATCAAACTCCAGATGTTAGGATCACTCCTCGTAAACGCTTCACCTACCTCGGAATAAGAATCATCAGCGGCAGCTTGAAGGCGATTCAACTCTTCAATCAGCATCGTTCCAAACTCCTCGTTAATCTTTTTACACTGTGTACAGAGTCCTGTGCAGAATTGTTCATTATACCGAACGCGGAAAAATTCGTTGTGTGCGATGGACGCGGTGATTAGGCGGCTAGTTCAAAAGCGGAAGAGAAACGTTGTGTCCAATTTGTGTCCAGAATGAACAGCACAGCACGGAGACGCAACTGTGACCCACCGTAAAGAATGCAAAATGGGCCGAAATTCTTGGTGGCTGCAACTTTCGAAAAGGCAAATACTTAAGGTTTTGCCGGGATGGTGATTCGTGGCCCCAAGGTCGGTGAGTCTTGCGACAATCGCTACAGCAGATCTCTCAGCCGAGATAATATCGTCGGCTGCCCGGTTACGTAATCAAGCGCAAGGGGCAGTGGCATCCTAGATGCCCCAAGTGTCAGAACAAACAGATTGCCGGAATGGCGCTGCTCATCTATGCGGAAGGAAAACAAAGGGCTCACACCCCTTCACGTTTTTGTCCAGATCAAGATACACATAGTTCGGAGTCAGAGGAAAGCAGATGAAAACATTCATACATGCAACGACTTGGATCATTTTCGTCCTTGCTGTTATGGGCTGTAAGCTTTCAAACATTGAACAAAGTAGGGCTGAACATGATTCGCGAGCTTCCATCACACCTACCCCCGTGGCGTCCCCTCAAAACTCCGCTTCTGATATTTCGTCTCTTGATGAAGGTGTCGTTTTACGATTTAAGGTTGAAACGAGTCGAACTTTGAAACCAAGAATCATCGGCGAGACTAATCTTCCTGATGGAACTGAACTAATGGTTTCTCTGGATAGCAAATCCGTTAACTACAATGGCTCAGATAATACAACCGTCAATGGAGGACGCTTTCAGAGTGCCGAGTTTTCTTCAAACTATAATAATCTTAAGGCGGGACAGTATGTTGCTGAAGTTGTTATGCCAATACCCGCCGTACAACCTCCTTCCGTGCGTGCCATAATTGGTGAAAACGGAGAAAAGCTCAAAGGTGCACTTGTTAAGCGAGAGGATGATTCTCCTTTGGGTTTATCAGTGCGTGTCGAGCAGCCATTCCAGCTTAAATCAGATGGAACGGTTGTTCTCGCGATAAATCAATCAGAGCTCGCAAACGCCGAAAAGAAAGCTATCGAAGTGCTGAAAGCATTAAAGAATCTTGAGCAGCAGGGTAGAAACATGGAGGCGCTCAGGAGTAAGGATAATCTGGATAATCTTAGACAATGTGGCGATTTGATGAGAGAGCGTCAGAGAATCGCCGATGAATTACGCACAAAGGCTGAATCAATTATCCAACCATATACAACCTATCTTACGCCCGCCGCTATTGAAGTGAAGTTATGTGTATCCTGTTCTTCAGCAGCAATGGATAAGTGTAATAGAGCCAGATCATTACTCGACGAGGCAGAAAGTCGGGTAAAAGTGAGTCGAAGTAGGTGAGTTTGAATCAAGGCGAAAGCCAAACAATGAACATCGATAGAAATAACTTCGTCACGGATGAAGCGCTTCTGAACCGGGAGCATGCGCTGCGATCGAGCACGTTTGCAAAGAGGAATGCATTCACCAGTGACAATGCGAGGCGGCATTTCAACGAGGGATTTGTCCGTCGTCACTACATGTTGCAGTCGAGTCGGCTCTTCCTGTGCCAGCATTGTAACCCAAGTCGCAAGGAACCACTCTCCCCTTACGAAGCAACTGATTGCGCAATACATGTGAATGCATATTATCTTAATCTCCGTGGAGCGTTGGACAACCTTGCGTGGGTCCTACAGTACGAATGGCAGCTTCTGGCTGGTGTCCGGGAAGACGGCGGGCGTAGTAGACTGAGGTGCAATCTATTTGATCAAAGATTCCTTACGGCTCTGAAATCACAATATGCTGCATTGGCGTCCATGCTCGATGAGCACGGGAGCTGGGCAAGAGATTTTGCCGAGCTGCGAGATCCAGCGGCCCATCGCGTTCCAATCTATGTCCCGCCTTCAGTCATCACGTCTCAAGAGCAGATGGACAAATTCCGTATCATTGAGGCGCAAGCAGACGTCGCTCCCTCTGAGCGAGGTGGTAGGACCCTCAGTGAAATTTACCGTGAGGCTCAAGCAGTTGCAGACTTCATGCCAGTCATGGTCCTATCTACTCCGCAAGGTTTAGTAATTCGCCCGATCAGCGAGCAGGTACGGTCCGATCACGACAGGTATCTCACAATTGCCAGGGCAATCGTCGATACGTTGTGATCATTGTCCAACAAGCGCGTGTAGACGATCGGCGAACAGCGTCCGCCCGGACCTCGCTCCCGCTGTCCACCGCGCCTGACGCGTAACATCATGTTGCTTTCTAACGCGAACACACTAATTGACATGGAGGAATATGATTGGTCTAGGTTGACGGATCTTCAACTCGTACGCTTTGCCGAGTGTTTTGTCAATGGAGTATGTGGGGAAAAACTGTCTCGGTCTTGAATGGAAAAAGGCGTATAAAGGCGTAAACCGATGCAATCGTCATGGCTGCGATCCGCGATAAATGTTAGTAAAACTGGTCACAACGTAACAGGCGCACTGTTAGGTTGCAGGTTTCGGAACTGTGAGGTCGGGCTCGACTTGCCGTGGGCGATTGTGTAATTTTCTTAACTTAAGTCTTGACAAGTTTAACGTGTTCAACCTATAGTTTAACTCAGAGACGCTTACCTCAACTGTCTCGGCGTCTTGTCCTTAGTGGCAGGTGATGCTTTGAACCGTGCTACATAGAAAAAGTAACAACTGAAACCGGCACTCGTTCGCGATTTCTTTTTGGGTTGAGACCACCTTCGCGAATTGATTTCTTAACTTCCCTGCACAGACCGAAGGAGCGTTCGTTCCTGCCCAAGTTGGGAGAACTTTTTGGACATAAGCGCTTTAGTAATTCGCATTATTTTTCTCCTGTTACCCGGCGCTGTAGCGGCAAGCATCTATTGGAAGATGAAGGGGAGGGCTACCCGGAAAGACTGGGAAGACTTTCTTGAGGTAATCGTGTTCTCATTATTTAGCTACGCCGTCTACGCCTCAATTGTCCATTTGATAAACTGGAACTGGAGTGCAGGAGTTCAATTCACGGCCTTCGATGCTTTCTTTGACGATAGAGTAGCAGTCAGATGGCAGGATATATTTTTCTCGTCTTTGGCAGGGGTGTGCGTTGCTCTGATAGCTTCCTATTCATATCAATTCAAAATAATAAATAAGTTCGGTAAGTTGGTCGGAGCCACACAAAGATTTGGCGACGAAGATGTGTGGGACTTTGTACATCGCAGCCCCGATGTGAGAGGCAGTTGGGTCATCGTCCGGGATCACAAACTAAACTTATATTACACGTGCTGGATACAAGCCTTTTCTGATTCCGGCAAGGAACGTGAATTACTGTTGAGAGAAGTCGATGTTTATGATGATGCGTCGGCAGAATGGCGGTACAGTACGCCAGTAATGTACCTGTCCCGAAAACAGGACGAGTTGACTATCGAAATACTGTCTGTGCCAGATCAGAATGAACTGACTACGGAACCAAGAGAAACTGGTCCAGAAACGTAAAAGGAGATTACACATTGGGAAGACGAGCCAGTAATCAATCGAGGAGCGGGCGCGGTCAATTTGGTGAAGAAGGACGCAAACCATCAACGCCGAAACCGACTTCACCACCGCCCTCGCAACGAGTAACATCGCAACCAAAGTCCGACAAATCGAAAGGAGAGTGATATGGCAAATCGTGGTATCGGTGGTCTAAGTGATCGCGTTTCGCGTCCGACAGAACGTGAGGGGCAAAGAACTGAAGTTAATCCGCGGCCTTCATCGCAAAAGCCGAGTGGGGCACCGCCGGCGCAAAAAACAGGGGGCTCTTCAAAGGGCGGTGGAAAATGACGTGCAAAGATGTATCACGCGTTCCGATAAAAGAGGGACATCAAAAGGGAAACACTAATCCACCTCCAAGAACTCCCAAACCTGATGTGTCGCCCCCCTCACAAGGCCGACCCTCGTCTCCAACTGGTCAGCCGCCAGCAGGTGGCTCCTCCGATTCTCGGTAGTGATGGGCGATGAATTAGAATGACCCTCCATCTTACTCAAGTCTCTAACCTCTACACTCTACAGGTTGGAGACCGTCTCATCTCCGGGCGCATAAACGACCCGCTGGCTAACAAACAAATTATCTGCTGGGCACGTGACGCTATAGTGACGTTAGGCTATAGCGGCCTCGCGTATGACATGGATAACTCCGATAGATCAAACTCCACCGACGAATGGATAACATCGAGATTGTTGGGTGCTGCGATTCCTCGCGGTCGTGACGGGATCAGACCAGTGACTTTCGGTGGCATTGATAACCACCGCTGGATGGACATCGGCGAGTCGATCCAAACTCTCAAGAAGGAGTTGCAACGGTCATTTGAAAACTTGCCCAAGCGTCTAGCCGACTATCCATTTGAGTTGACTATCGCAGGTTGGCACATGCCTAGTCGAAAGCGCATTCGTCCTTTTGTAGCCGAAATTCGAAAACAGTTGAATGAGAGGTCAGTTAAGGTGGAGTTTCCGATGCGCGGCCGTTGCTTCGGGAATGGTTTCGCCGTCTTAGCTACTCCCGGCGGTTATCTGACGAAGCCTGAAGAAACCGAGCTGCGCATATTCTTACGCTCAGGTGAGTTTTCACCAAGAGAGCGAGCCGAAAAAGCGGAAGAAAAACTGGTGAAAACCATCCGATCAGTCGCGACGAGAGAACCACTGAGAATAGGATCGCACTGCATGTCAGTTATGCTTCCACCACCGACCAGCGGCGCTGCCATTCGAGTTTGCTTTCATCCCGCGACCGAACATCGAGCGGTGTTTCGAAGCAGTGCGCGCCAATGGGAATCCCCTGTAGCGTATACACCCTGGGTAATAGGTCGAGGGCGATTCCTAGCGCCCTCAGTCATTGCTGGTGCGGGGAAGACATCTTATATAATGGGTCCCTTTACGATCGAGTTCAACGGGCCGACCGCTGGACGCTTTTCGTTTATTGGTGCACAGTCGAGAACCTATAAATAGTCAATCACGCTCGAACCTGCGATCTCTCAAGATAATCGAACCTCAAATGCGGTCAATGCCTCATGAGTCAACGAGAACGCCTCAGAGAACTTGCCTTAACGGTCAATGAAGGCTTGACCGCGTACATCGCCGTTCACAACGAAATCTTTGAAGAAGCAGCGACGGCCAAGAGCTTGCTTAAGAACCTCGCAGGAAAAGGTGTACTTATGTCCAAGTTGCTTGAGGACTGCGAGGCGCTAGTGCCGTTATGGGATGACATCAGTGAAGAATTGGAGGACTTCAAGTCATCCGACTACTTACTCTTGTCCGAAGACGAAAGAGGTTTCTTCGACATCCTGTCTCGCTATGTCGAGGCTCTTCAAAAGACAGTCACCGCCCTCGTGGATCGTCAGCGGCTAATGAACGAAGGAGCTAAAGGCGGACGAAATAATCCAATGACTTGGACCGCTCATCGGGAGAAAGAAGATCTCTATCAACAGGCTGTCAATGAATACATCGCTGTAGGTGAGAAATTGAATGAGGCTCGTTATGTAGTTTTTGGTGAACATTCAGAGACGACGGTGTCTCTGGATGCTCAGTGTGCATCAGCTTTCACAATCATAAGCAGAACGGTACGCGATGATGCTCACTGGCGGGCCTTCGGCTTTAAGAAGTGCCCGCACCGTGGCAAGATTTTCCAGGGACTGGTCCCTGCTGCAAAACTTGAACGCGAAACCACGCTTCTTCGGGAGTTATGCGGCGCAAGCTTTGGCGCTATCTGTCGATGGACCGTAGAGCAAGACCAGTTTCCGCACCGGGAGGTCTTTATAGCCAAGCTGATCGAATACGTGATAGACGGCGTCGCTGAACCGCTTTGGCCCGTTTTTCGATTCGTCACTCGCCGAGACGCAATTGATTTCATTCAAAAAGCATGCGCTGACTATGTGCAAACTGACGATCGTGATCGCCCGCAAGTGTTTTTAAATCGCTGCGCGGAGCATATGGGACAACTAGTACCAAAGGCTTGGATAGTTGGCGCTGCGTGGCTCTTTTCTCATCCAAAGTCGTACGTGTTTAACACGGCCCTTTCACTGACGGATGCGGGGATCGCAAGTAATTACGAGAATGATATTGAACTCAATGACCACGAGTTCCTGACCATTGTTGAGAATATGCTTTGAAAAGGCGGTCAACTCAGGATGGCTAGCCACCATTTCTACTCGTTGAAAGGTGGAATCGGCTTGCCAAACTAGAGCGCTGCTTGTAACCGTTGCAAGAAACTGAGCATTTCTGCCGGTAGCGTTAGCAAAAAGTTGCGAAGATTGTCCACTGTAGGCTGCCAATCGGTGAGGTGCTAATCTTGCGCAGGTTGGCTCCATTAGCGCCGCCGATCGTCGGCGCTCAACGTGACTCCGATCACGGTGCCGCAATCTACACGCTCGCCGCCTTGAGGCGTCTGAGCGATGATTATTCCCGGCTCAAGCTGGAGGTCGTGCCGATTGGCAAGAACACGGATCTTGAGATTCGCGTCGCGCACTTTGATTTGCGCTGTCTGGTAGGTCATGCCTACCAGCACGGGAACCGATGTTTGTGGTGGTCGTGAGAGTCGTTCGCGCCTAACTGATATGGCAAGTGGCACCAGGGCGATTGCGGGCAGCACTACGAAACTGACAAACGCAATCGCAGTGAGAGTAGCTATTAGCAGCGGCTTCTTGCCACGGATGCGATAGCCCAAAAGCAGTCCTAGTATGAAGCATTGTTAGTCTCTCCAGTTTTTATGGAATAGAGAATTACGTCGTGCGTACTGCCTGCGATAGGGAGCGAATGAAAACAGAGTTGCCGGGATCTTGAGTGCGATGGGCGCGGTGATCACGCCGCAAGGTTCAAAGGAATCCAGATCCTATCGGTCTCGTGATAATCCTTACCCGTGCGGCTTCCATTGAGAGTGATAGACCGCTGCTTTGTAAGATCGGTTCTCTGGGACAGCAGCAGGAATGAGGAAGAATTTCACGGCTGAATGACGCCAAATTCCGACCTAGCGTCAACCTTGCGGTCAACGTTGAAACCCACCTTTGTAAGCGACTGAGAACGCTAGAGTTGTGAGCTTTGGCCCAATTACTGAGCCAAGCGGGCGTAAAATCAACCACTTACAGCGGGTAGGAAATAACTGGACCGGTCATCCAGCCGAAGTCTTGATTGATTTGAACGCATCTTAAACTAGGAGTGCTCGCTTGCGCTAGCGGTAGGAGCAAACGCTTGAAAGTATTTGGTTGTATTTTGCTATTCAAGTCCGAAAGGGAACGGGGGTGAACCGGCCCCCGCGTTGCGAACGCGAGTGAGTTTGGTCCATTTGTTAGGCCGTTGGATCTATTGACCTAAATTCAACAAACCAGCCGTCGGAAGGATAATTCGCGTGATAGTCGCTTAATCCTTCCCTTTGGTGAGAATGACGTGTCGCCCGGCATCTTTGTCGGAGCGCCCTCAGACTTCGAGGCTGCTGCGCAGCCTCGCGATGTCGCGTTGCGGAGGGGGCGCCGAATTGTCTTTTTGTAATCGCGGCTGAAGTACGATGGATTCTCTTAGCCGACTTTGAAACTGGCGGCGGCGAGGTCGCCGGCGAGCATCAGCCGGCGGGCGTCCTGCAGGCGGATCTGTTTTTGGTACTGCAATGGACTCATTGCCGTGACGCTTTTGAAGTGGTGATGGAAGTCTGAAACGCTCATCCCCAAGTCATGGGCCACATTTTCGCGAAGTGTGGCTTGGGCATCGCGTGAACTGAACCATAGGCCAGCCCACTATCTAAAGAACGCTCGCGTCCGAAAAGCCGCCAGTGGCGATGGCTCTCCCGCTATTATGATGAAGCAGGTAGGCTTTGCCCAATCGACCCTCTTGCGTAACGGGGAAGTGAGGCCCCGGTCATTCTCTGCCGGTCCGCCCAGCGAGCGTGGCGACCACCGTCACCAGCTCAACGGGATCGACGGGCTTCCCGATGTGTATCTGGAAACCCGCACGGAGTACTCTCAGGCGATCTTCCGGTCGCGCGTATGCTGTTAGCGCGGCGGCCGGCGTCGAACCGCCGCGCTCTGCCGGCAGCGCCCGCACTTTGCGAATCAATGAGTAGCCGTCCTCCCCCGGCATCCCGAGATCGCTGGCCAGCACGTCGGGCCGCTCCCGTTCGAGCGCGGCCAAGCCCTCCGCCGCTGAGCAGGCCGTGATCACCCGGGCGCCACACTTCTCGAGCATGGCCCTGACAACATCGCACGTGTCTTGCTCGTCGTCGACGACCAGCACCCGCAAGCCGTCGAGCCCCGGCGGGCACTTGAAATCCACCTCTCCGCCGGCCGCCGAGTGCGTGCGCCTCTCACCGTCAGGCGACAGGTCGAAAGTGCCCAGGGCCATGAGCGGCAGCCTCACCGTAAAGATCGCGCCGAGGCGTTCGCCGGCGCTCTCCACTTCCGCTGTTCCGCCGTGCATCTCCACGATTTGGCGCACGATGGCGAGTCCCAACCCGAGCCCGCCGTATGTCCTGGTGCTGGATGAGTCGGCCTGCCTGAAGCGCTCGAAGACGTGGGGCAGAACCTCCGAGCGGATCCCCTGCCCGGTGTCCGAGACGACAACCTCAGCGTGCGAGTCCGTGTGCTCCAACCTGATCTCGACGCACCCGCCCTTCGGCGTGAACTTGACCGCGTTCGACACTAGGTTCCAGATCACCTGCTGCAGGCGGACCGGGTCGCCGGCGACGACGTTCGCGCCCGAGTCGAGCACCCGCCGGAGGCGGACGCCTTTGGCTGCGGCCGCGGGGATGACGGCGTCTATCGCCTCCTGGACCACGTCGGCGAGGTTCACCGGGCGCACCTCCAAACGGAGCTTCCCCGTTGCTATGCGCGAGACGTCGAGGATGTCTTCGATGAGCTGCGACTGCGCTTTCGCGTTGCGCTCGATACTCTCGATCCCGCGCCGCGCGGCAGCCTCATCGAGCCCGCCGGCGCTGAGCAGGCGCGCCCACCCGAAGATCGCCGTCATGGGCGTGCGCAGCTCGTGCGAGAGCGTGGCGAGAAACTCGTCCTTGACGCGGTTCGCCGCCTCCGCCTCGGCGCGCGCCGCCTCTAACTTTTCGTTGAGTTCTCGGACGGCTTGGACCTCCACCTTCCGGCGGTAAACCTCAGTCTCCATGTGTTCGGCCCGCGTGCGCAACTCCTCGGTGAGTTTATCCTGCGCGACCCCCTGCTGCTTAAGGCGCACGAAGTCGGTGACGTCCTCGACGCGATGGATGATGTAGGCGACCTCGCCGCCCTCGCCGAAGACCGGCGAGTTGACCGGACTCCAATACCGCTCCTCGAACTGCCCGCCCTCGGCTGCCGGCCGCCTCACGTCATACTTCTGTACGGCCATCGCGTCCGGCACCCGGTTCCGCAGCACCCGGTCGAGCGACGCGCTCAGGTTCTTAACGCCCGTCGCTTCCGGGTCATTGGGGTTATCGGGGAAGACGTCGAAAAGGCCGCGCCCGAGGATCTCCTCGCGCCGGGTCATGGTCGCGCGCAGGTAGGCGTTGCTGACGGCGACGATGGTGAGGTCAGGCGCGAGGACGAGGTACAGCCCAGGCGCCGACTCGAACAGCTTGTGAAAGTCAGGTGTCTGGGAAGCGGGGAAAGTTTCTGCCATACAAAGTACTCAGACCTGCCAGCGTATTTTCGAGTGAGTGGACCATGCGGGCGGTGCAAAATTTGATACTTTATACAATTCGCGCCCTTTGTAAAGAGCAATTTGCGTTGCGCTGCGTGGCAGGAGGGGCTGGCTCCGCTCTGCCTATAAGCGCGACGGTAATCAGGTATTTGACAGGTTAGGGGGAACTTGAAGAAGTTAGCTCGCTACAGAGCGGCACTTCCCAGAACCCAACTAGCCTGACATTCATTACAGATTTCTTCTGTAGGTCCCGTCACGCTTTCGCCATAATGTGTGGGCCATGCGGTCACGCTATGTTGAACGTGTCGCTCCCGGCTTGTGCTCGCCGCCCTTCCAGCTTCATCGCGATTAAAACGCAGAAGATCTGTAAGAGTGTGGTAATGGAAACTGTTCCGGCGGGCGCTTGGCCATTTGAGTAGTCCGGCGGTCCTTCGCTCATTCTTGTCGTTGTAGAGCTGCCAATACTCCGCGAACTGAGTTGCGTTCATCCACTCTCGCGTGGGGATCATTTGACTCCATACCCGACTGATGTGATCGGAGCAGCGCCGACAGCTCAACATGCTCGCCGGCTTCTATGATACGTCAGCCTTATCACCGGCTTGCGCCGGAGAATACGTGTAGCTCAAGGTAAAGAGATGAAAGACGAGTGGCGATTGACTAAGTTTTACATCCGTATCGCGTGTTAACTGGGAGGCCGTGCGTGGCACGCGCATTAACGGCAGCTCTCAGACTGTCTCTGCCTCCCCCACTTTCCTGAGAGCGAGTGGAAAGAAAGATGGGCCTGATTCTCCATTTTCTTCGGCACGGACTGAAACTGGCGCATCATCATCACTGAAATATGTAATCTCCCGCGGCTGTTTCTCCTCAAACGCCGTGAACGCATTCTTGCTAAGGCCCGAAACATAACGACCGTAAGTGTCAGTCACGGTAACGGTCAGCGTAATCAGATCCGTGTTTACGATTACCATCCAGTTCACTACCGAGCTTGGGTTGCGGCGATGGAGATGCCGTTGGGGCTGCTGGTTTTTGCTCCGGCTTCTCCTGAGCGATTGCCGTACTCAGCGAACTAACGATCGCCAAACCTAACACTAAAGCTGAAGCGAATGCGCAGAAGGCCGCGTATCGCGGCGAGCCTAATTCGACCCGCACAGATCGGCGGAACAATAACGAGACGAGAGCTGAACTGAAGATCTCCGCGAGACCTCGGTAGAACATCTCCACGATACCCAAAGGTAATACGAGTGCGTTTATCTTACTGGGGAGACTTGCTAATCGGGCTTAAACTTTGATGTGAAATTACATAGCAGCGCCGACAGGAGAAATCTATTATACGTTGGTATAAGTCGGTGTATCGCGCTGCTCTGAAACCAAAGAGAGTTACTGGAGTTGCGATACAAGTAAACAACGACGTGAGTAGCCCTGATTTGTACGGGTTGTTGTCGTGGGTAATATTCATTTTGCGCCCTCAACAGCGAACCCGAAGTTGGGGTTTGCAAGTGATTGGAGTGACGTATCCGCCGCAGACACTCGCGGAAGTGCGCCGGTTCGTTCGAAGAGCAAAGGTGAACTATCCTGTCGGCCTTGGGACCAAAGAAACGAAGTTGCTCTTCAGTGCAAGCGAAACACTGCCGATGACGATCGTGATTGGTAGGGACGGAAGAACTCGGGATATTATCGAAGGTATCCTGTTGCCAGAGGAGTTTGAGCAGAAGATAAAACCGATCCTCAATGGAAACTGTAGTTGCCACTTGCCGCCCGCGTATCCTCGCCAAACGTTACGATCTCCCGCTAGACCTGATTGCCACTTAAACACCCTCCAGGGGGTGAAATGGTGGAGTATGGAACTTCAGTTGGCGTTACGCTAAGTACAGCATCCCTAAAGTTCAGCCGCGATAGGGTCTCTCATATACGTCGGTCGCTACTTCATCTTTTCCGCCATGTCAATGAACGTTTGTGCCGCCCGACCAAGGTGCTTGTCTTTTCTGTAGACGATCTTTAACTCACGACGGATCTCAAGACCACTAACACGGACGGCAACTAAGCTCTTGGCTTGCAGTTCCGTTTCCACAGCAAATCTGGATATGAAAGCAATGCCCAGCCCACTCTGTACCGCCTTTTTCACTGATTCAGGATTTTCCATTTCCATGATCGGCTCCATCGTTACACCCGAGTTCTGCAAGTAATTAACGATCGTTGCCCGTGTGGCCGAGCCAACTTCACGGAGTATGAATTTTTGCTTTTGAAGAGAATTGGGCTTCACCGATTTCTGTCGGGCGAAATTGTGATCAGGAGGAACAATCAGCACTAACTGATCCACCTTCCACGGTAATGCAGCCACTTCATCACCAACCAAGTGCCCGCCGACAAATCCAAAATCGAATTCATTGTTAAGAACACCCGCCTCGACTTGCCGAGTGTCCTTGATGCGCAAAAGTATTTCGATGTTTGGGTGCTGCGCCTTAAAAGATGCAACTGCCTTCGGTATGAGGTACATGCCGGGAGTCGTGCTCGCACCGATTCTTAAGGAACCACGTTCCAAGCCTTGTAACTCCTGAATACATTGCCTGGCATCTTCGACCGCAGCCATCACTCGACGAGCGTGAGGGATCAGCGACAAACCAGCCTCTGTTAGCGCAATCTTTTTGCCGAGTTGTTCAAATAACTTTAGGCCAACCTCATTTTCGAGTTGACGAATGCGCACCGAGACACTTGGCTGGGCAAGATTCACCTCCTCACCGGCGCGTGTGAAATTCAAATGCTTCGCTACGCTGAGAAAAACTTCCAAGTTCCGAACGTCCATACCGATCATTGTAAGTCACTATCATAACTATCGGAACAATTCATTTCTCTAATGCTCGCGTTAAGACTACGATGCGCCGTTAATGGAGGACCAACCATGACCTTATTCAGCGTCGTGTGGCTCGCCGCTGCCTTGGTGATTTCTTCGCTCGCTGGTGAACAAACTACGACTACTGCCTCAAATGCCTGGGAGCCTCTGAAGTTCTTTGTCGGTAAATGGGAGGGAACAGGAAAAGGTAAGCCAGGCACCTCGCGAATCGAACGCGAGTATCAGTTCGTACTGAACAATAAGTATCTCAACGTTCAGAGCCGTTCGGTCTACGATCCGCAGCCCAACAATCCAAAAGGTGAGATCCATGAAGAGTGGGGAATGATCAGCTTCGACAAGAGCCGAAAGCAGTTTGTCTTCCGACAATTTCACGTTGAAGGTTTTGTGAATCAATACGTAACGACGAGCATTAGCACGGACGGCAAAACAATCGTCTTCACTTCCGAAGGAATTGAGAACATTCCCGCTGGCTGGCGCGCTCGAGAAACATACAAAATCATCAGCCCGGATGAATTCATTGAAACCTTCGAATTAGCAGGGCCAGGAAAGGATTTTGAAATCTATTCAGAGGGCCGCCTCACACGAAGGAAATAAGGGCGCGATTTAGATTCAGAAGGAGCCTATGAATAATGAGTCAGGTACAACTTAGCGACACTTTGCGCGAGTGGCGCGAGTCAGCAAAGTATTGGGAAACGCACGCGCGAACCATACAGAAAATGTTCGCGCCCCTTACATCGGCACTGATCGAAGAGGCTGGCATCATTGAGGGCGACGCAGTATTAGACGTTGCCGGAGGTCCAGGTGAACCATCACTCACGATCGCGGCGAAGGTTGGTCCTGCCGGGTTCGTAATGTGCACAGATGCCGTCGCTGAAATGGTAGCTGCCGCAGAGAGCGAGGCGGCTCGTCGTGGGGTGAAGAATATTCAATTTCAACAATGTCAGGCGGATTCTTTGCCGTTCGAAAATAACTCCTTCGACGCAGCCGTTAGTCGCCTGGGAGTGATGTTTTTTCCTGATCCCGTCGCGGCTTTACGCGAGATGCTGCGCGTCACCAAAAAGGAAGGCACGTTATCGTTTGCAGTTTGGCATGAGAGCAACGCGAATCCATTCGCATACATAGTCACGGATGTTGTCTCACGTCACATGAAAACTCAGCCCGCTGATCCAGACGCGCCGGGTGCATTCAGGTTCGCTGAACCTGGCAAGCTCGTTCGAGTTCTTGCCGAAGCAGGTGCAGTCCACGTTCGAGAACGGTTATTAAAGTTTCAAATCGAAGCTCCTATTTCCCGCGAAGAGTTTTGGGAAATGCGTTCTGCCACATCGGGGACGCTTAGAGAAAAGTTGGATGCACTCTCTTCCGATCTACGTCTGACAATTGCAAACGAAGTAAAGGAAGCAGTGGCTGAGTACTTTCCCAATGAACAAATGAGCTTCCCGGCACAAATGCTTATTGTCTCGGGAGATAAATCCAACTAAGGAAAGACAAATGAAGACAGACCGATTTCTAGGTTCGGTTTTTGCGTTGTTAACTCTAGCGAGTCTGAGTTGTGCTCAGCCGAAAGGAGTTGCGCAACGCCAACCGGCTGCACCACAGCTCATTTGGAAGTACGACACTGGCGGTTGAATCTTCTCAGTCCCCACGGTCGTGGAGGATACGGTCTTCATCGGCTCATGCGCTGGTATCTTTTACGCCTTCAATAAAGCTACAGGCGAGGTGCGCTGGAGTTACAACATTCGCCAGGATGGCAAACAGATAAGCTTTCATGGCAACCCATTAGTTGTGGATGACATGATCCTCATCGGCACCGATCATAATTGTGTACCTGATGGCGTTGGTCACGTCTATGCTTTTGACATAAAGACAGGCAAAGTGCGTTGGAAGTATAAAACGACCAGCGTACCCACTGATATTGTTCGCATCGGCGAGAATGTCTATTTCGGCAGCTTCCAGGACAACTGGTATGCGCTAAGACTTCGGACTGGTGAGTTGGTCTGGAAGTTTTCAACCGGCGCATCGAATGACAACTGTGATTTCGTCAGATCCCCGGTCGCTGATCAAACGTCCCTTTATTTAACAGGACTTGATGGTTTCGTTTACGCGCTCGATGCGATGTCCGGTCGCATTGTCTGGAAGCGAAAACTGCGGGTGCCACCATCTACCGCCTTGGCTCTAAAAGACACGATGCTGTTTGTGGGCGCCAACGACAATCGCATTTATCGCTTGAACACAGAGACCGGTAATATCGTCGCCGATCTATCCGTTGAAGCGCGGCCCCTTGGACGAATTACGTTGACGGCTAATGGGCTAATGGCGCTTCTTGATAATAGCTCCGAACGTTTCGGATATGTTGTCTCACTCACTACCGATCTAAAACCGATCTGGCAACAAAAATTTTCTCCGGAATGGGCATCAGAACGCCCGAACTTGTGGGGCAAATCGGTCGTCGTGGGCAACTGTCGTGGTGAAGTTGCAGCATTAAGCGCCTTCGACGGTACATCACAGTGGAAGCTGAGTCTAAAAGGCTGCGTCAGAAGCATTGGGAATTCTGAAAACAGACTCTTCATTGGAGTTCAAGAAGGAACGATCTACGGATACGAGTTTCTCCCGCGAAAATAGACAAGTTACTTGAAGGAGACGAACAGATGAACCGCATAATCCTGATCGTAGGGTTGACCATTGGTGTTGCCGCATTTGTCATTGGCCAGGAAGTAGCCCACCCACCGAATCACGGCTTCTTCCAAACCGCCGATATGAAATGGGTAGATGGGCCAGGATCTCTGCCAAAAGGCGCCAAGGTTGCTTTGCTTGAAGGAAATCCAACACAAGAGGGACCGTTTACGATGCGTCTGCAATTGCCGGACGGTTTTAAGATACCGCCGCACTGGCATCCTGCGGTCGAGCACGTAACTGTGATCTCAGGGACGTTCAACCTCGGCATGGGAGACAAATTTGAAGCTTCTTCAGGGCGCGCGCTTACGGCTGGATCTTTCGCATTCATGCCGCCAAGTATGAGGCACTTCGCTTGGACCAACGGTGAAACGATAATTCAGGTACACGGCATAGGGCCGTGGAAGATCAATTACGTAAATTCAGCAGACGACCCGCGGAACAAGAAGTAAGAATCACCAAGCAGGAAAGTACGAGGCAAAATCAATCTTGTAACAAAAGAGGTGTGCTTCAATGAAACGAAGACTTGTAATCGCGCGCGCCGCCGCGAAGGCGAGACCAGACGCGCGACGTTTAGCAGAGTGCTCGCGATTTGAAGACAGCGCTTCTGACCAGGGGAGTGAGTTAGTGACCTTGAATTTGTTCGCGCGACACAGAGCATGCGCGCGTACTAATCTCTGGCGGGCGCGAGCTGATGGCCTTGCGGGTATTCGCGTGCTGCCGTAGGCGCTTCAGCGCGTCCGTACTTCAAGTACAGCGCTGGAATAACAATCATGTTGAGAAATGTCGAGGTGAAGATTCCTCCAAGTATAACTACAGCCATTGGCTGCTGAATCTCCTTGCCTGGTTCACCAACACCCCAAGCCAACGGGATCAATCCGACGCCCGTGACGAGCGCCGTCATCAGGATTGGGCTCAGCCGCTCCATCGAACCCTGCAGTATTGCGTCACGAAAACTCACACCCTCTTCCACCATCAAGTGCGAGTAGTGACTTATAAGCATGATGCCGTTGCGCGTGGCGATGCCGAAGAGCGTAATGAAGCCAACGAGTGAGGCGATTGACAGCGTACCGCCTGAGAGAAACACAACAACTACGCCTCCGATCAGCGCGAGCGGTAGATTCGCCATGACCAGGAATGCGGAGCGTACGGATTTGAGTGCGATATAAAGCAAAAGGAAGATGCCCGCAATGGCAACAATGGACAGCAAAATGATCTGCCGCGACGCTTTTTCCTGAGACTCGAATTGCCCGCCGTACTGCACGAAGTATCCTTGCGGCAACCGCACCTTCTGTGCGATGGCGCCGCGCACATCCTCGATGACGCTTCCCAAATCGCGACCGGCCACGTTGGCCTGAATGATGATACGCCGTTGGACGTTTTCGCGATTGATTGTGTTCGGCCCCTGGTCCAATTTCACTTCCGCGACCTGGCCGATCGGCACCGCCGTTCCCGTTGGCGTGTCTATAAGCGTTGCCGCGATTGATCCAACGGACTGTCGTGCTGAGTCGTTAAAGCGCACCAGCACGTCGTAGGTCTTTTGCTCGTCCAGCACCTGCGATACGACGTGACCGTTAAATGCCCCATCCACCGTATCGGCAAGGTGTTCGGCGCGTAAGCCCACGGCGGCTGCGGCTTGGCGGTTCATGTTGACCTGTACTTGCGGCACTCCGACCTGTGGCTCAACGAGGAGATCAACGATCCCGTCAACTCCTTCCATGGCTTCACGAATCTCTCCGGCCTTGGCACGGAGCGTGGCGAGGTCAGGTCCAAACAGCTTGATGGCAATCTGGGCGCGCGTGCCCGACAGCAGATGATCTATTCGATGCGAAATAGGCTGGCCCACTTCCACATCAATTCCAGGAATGCGAGAAAGCTTTTCTCTAACCTCTGCTGTCACTTCTTCGTGTGAGCGGTCGCTTTCTTTCAAAACAACTTCGAGCTCGTTCGCGTTTACTCCCGCAGCGTGCTCGTCAGCTTCAGCACGCCCGGTCCGGCGTGTTGTGGAAACCACTTCAGGAACTTCATGTAAGGTTCTGTCTACGACATTGCCTATCCGCACAGACTCCTGAAGCGACGTTCCTGGAGGCAGAGTAGCAAGCACGTTATACGAACCTTCGTTAAAGGGCGGCAGGAACTCGCGACCCATAAAGGGGAAGAGCAGCACCGCAACCAGGAGCATCGTGGCGGAGGTCCCGATGATTTTGTAAGGGTGACGCAGCGTCCAATTTAATATGCGCGCGTAACGTCGCTTCAGCCAGGCTACAAGCCGCGAATCTTTCTCGTCATGTAGCAGCTTTGAATGCCCGAGCATGTAATAACAAAGCACTGGTGTCACAGTCAGCGCGACGATTAGCGAGGCTGTAATGGAAATGATGTAAGCAAAAGCAAGCGGCGCAAACATGCGTCCCTCGAAGCCGCCAAGACTGAAAAGGGGGAGGAAAACAAGGACGATGATAAGCGTGGCAAACAGTATCGAGTTTCTAATCTCGCTGGAGGCTTTGAACACAACTGTTAAGACCGGCTCAGGAGAGGGCGAGTGGCCGTTCTGCTTGAGACGGCGAAAGACATTCTCGACATCAATGATCGCGTCGTCCACGAGAGCACCGATAGCGATGGCGAGGCCGCCCAGAGTCATCGTGTTTACCGTGATGCCGAAGTAGCTCATCACGAGTATTGCCGTCACAAGTGATAGCGGAATGGCCGTCAGGCTTACGAAGGTGGTGCGGAAGTTCCAAAGGAAGAGGAACAACACTATCGTCACCATTATGGCGCCCTCAATCAAAGACCGCTTAACGTTGCCGATAGCGCGTCTGATGAAATCGGCCTGCTGAAACGCCTTGGTGTCGATCACTACATCTGACGGCAAACTGGCTTTTAGATCCGCGAGCGTCTTTTCAATGGCGTCCGTAACCGCCAGCGTGTTGGCATCCGGCTGCTTCTGAATGGTGGCGACGACCGCAGGCTGCATGTTAAAGCCGCCATCGCCTCGCTGTTGCGCGGCTCCAAGTTGTACGGTGGCGACATTCGCAACCAGAATGGGAGCACCATCGCGCACTGTAATAACCGAGTTTGCGATGTCTTCTGGTGACTGAACGCGTGCCCGACCGCGGATAAGGAACTCCTCATTCGGACGCTCCAGAAAACCACCCGAAGCATTGGCATTGGAAGCGGCAACCGCTTCCGTCACTTGTTCAAGAGTCAGTCCGTAGTCTGCGAGCTTCGCAGGATCCACCAGTACTTGAAATTGCTTCTTCTCGCCTCCAATGATCACAACCTGGGAGACGCCCGGCACACCGAGCAGACGCGGACGTACCACCCAGTCCGCGAGACTGCGCACCTCCATCGAAGAGGTCGCCTTTCCCGTCATCGACAGCATCATGATCTCGCCCATCGTCGATGAGATTGGTCCAAGTAAGGGAGGCGATACACCTTCGGGCATTCTTACCTGTTGTAACTTTTCGGTGACCAACTGGCGAGCGCGAAAGATGTCAGTGCCGAAGTCAAACTCGATGAAGACCAGTGAGATGCCGATTGCCGAATTTGAACGCACGCGGTGCACTCCTGCCGTGCCGTTCATCGCCGATTCGATTGGCAAGGTGACGAGGGACTCGACCTCCTCGGGAGCAAGACCGTGAGACTCAGTAACGATTGTCACTGAAGGCGCGGTCAGATCAGGAAAGACATCTATGGGCGAACGCAGGGTGACAATGCCCCCGTAAATGAGCAATGCGCCTGCGGCAATCATCACCAGGAGTCGGTTATGTAAGGACCACTGGATAATCTTATTCAGCATGATCTCTTGCCTGGGAATTCGCGCCTTATGATTGGATCACCCGCGCTGGGCCAATCTGATCACCTACGTCTCATGCGTATGGGCTCCAGCCTCTGCTGGTTTTAGCTCCTGAAGTTTTAGTTGGTAAGCGCCTTGAGTCACCACGCGCTCTCCTTTATTGAGGCCCGA
The DNA here is from genome assembly GCA_020199835.1 of Acidobacteriota bacterium. Lineage (GTDB taxonomy): Bacteria > Acidobacteriota > Blastocatellia > Pyrinomonadales > Pyrinomonadaceae > PSRF01. The sequence goes on from JAIVJV010000004.1 coordinate 23,143, forward strand.
GAGCACGGCGACGTTAGCACCCATCTCGTCCCCGATGATTACTTCGCGGCGTTCAAACTCTTCTCCTGAGAGCAGCACGTACACAATCTTCTTGCCTTCATGTTCCAGCACGGCTTCTTTGGGAATTAATATCGCCGTGACTTGTTCACCCGCGTCGAGTCGCACATTGGCTTGCATTCCGAGTCTTAGTGCGCGACCGGCGTTTGGCAATTGAAAGATCACTTTACTGGCTCGGGTTTGCTCGTCGATTACGGCCCCTATGTCCAGCACAACACCTTTGAATTCCTGATCGGGATAAGCCGGTGTAGTAAAAGTGGCGGAAACACTTCCGCCCAGGCGATTGAGATCCCGCTCAAAGATCGGGGCTTCCACCCATACCGTATTGAGATTGCTGATCTCAACTATTGCTTCACCTGGCTGTACCTGTTCTCCGATCGACTTATTTACTTTGGTGACGTAACCGCTTAGTGGAGCGCGAACCGTGTAGCTCGCATTTGCACTGCCTACGCCGCGCCGAGCGTCAGCTACTGCGGGTGAAGACGTCAAAGCCTCGAGGCGCTTAACGGCAGCGTCGTAACCGGCCTTCGCGGCTTTTAGATCCGCCTCGGCTGCCTGGAGTTGGCGTTCGGAAAAAGCCTTCCGCTCATATAGACGCTGTGCGCGTGCGGCCTCCTTTGTTGCCAGGTCCAGACGAACGCGCGCTGCTTCGACTTCGCCGGAAGCCGTGCGCCGATCAGCCTCGAGACGCGCGTTCTCCAGGTTCAATGACGCAGCCGCCGCCCGCACCTGCGCCTGTTCAGCAGACGTGGCGGTTTGCTGAATGACAGCTATGGTTTGACCTTGCGCGACTTGCTGGCCCACTCGTGGCAAGTTTCTTCCCGAAAGTATCCCGCCCACGGGCGGGGCGACTACTGCCTGGCTATTCGCAGATGGAATGACGCGGCCGGTGGCGGTGATTTGACGTGCGACCGTTTGTTCCTCAACGAGAGCCAGCTTCATCCGAATCAGCCACTGTTGCTCCATCAGAAACCTGACGGTTCCGGTATTAGTAGCGGCCGAGGGCGCTTCAATCGTTCGCTGCCTGGTCGGGCGTAACCAAAAGAATGCAAACAGAATGAGAACGATTGCGAATATGGCCACTGCAGCGACAATCACCACAACAGTGCGGCGTGAGGCAGCGCCCTTGGGCTCAGGGTTCAAGGTATGCTCATCTGACCCTCGCACCTGCTTTGGTTTTCCGGCGCGTTCTTCGTTGGGTTCGTGCGGTGTGCTCATAATTTGATGTCGGTGCCTGTTGCCAGCTCCAATTGAAAAATGCTCGTGTAGTAATCAAAAATCGCGCGGTAGTAGTTGGCCCGAATTTCCGTTCTGGTTTTCTGTGCTTCAATTAGAGTGATAAGCTCCGCTGCGCCTTCCTGGTACGCGCCGAGTTGAATCTCACGTGACTCATCAGCCTGCCTCAAGAGACCCGCTTCATAAGCTCTCACCTGCTCGCGTGCAGCTTCGTAGGCTCGATATGCCGTTTCTACTTCAGCGAGTGCCCGATTACGAACCAGCCGCAGGTTTGTCTCAGCTACTTTTTGCTGCGCTTGAGCGCGCGCGATAGCGGATTGATTGCGATCGCCAAAAGGCAGCGGCACGGTAACACCAGCTAACACTGTGTTGTCGACGCCGACTCTCTTATAGCCGACGTACGGAGTAACCTCGCCCTTGCCACGCGAACGTTCCAGTTTAATCGATGACTCCGCCAGCGCCACTTCGGCCAAAGCTACTTTCACTTCCGGACGATTGGCTAACGCTGTCTCCCTTAGCTGTGCTAGAGCGAGGCTGATCACCGGCACTTGTAGCTGGTTGCTAACTTCGACTCTGGCGGCACGCTCAAAGTCAGGATCGCCAATCAATTCAAGCAGGCGAATCTTTGCTTTCCTGAATGCCAGTTCTGCATTAGCCACAGCGAAGTCGAACTTAGTCCGTTCTAATCGAACCTTCAAAAGATCTCCCTCAGCGATGAATCCTTCTTCAAAACGAACCGTATTGAACTTCACGAGCCCTTCAAAGTTGTCGCGGTTCTCCTGTTCAATGCCAAGAAGAACTCGTCCTAATACCGATTCGTAGTAGCTTCGCTTGAGATCGAAGAGTTGGCGTCGTAATACTTCCGTCAACCGCGCTTCCGAAACCGAAACAGTTCGGTCTGCTACTTCCATTCGGAGAGTCTTCCGATTGCCCAACTCAATCGGTTGGGCCACTAGTAACCCATATTCATGAAGCCTGCTCGCCGGCGTCTCCCCGGAGACACGCAGATTCTCCGCACTTACTGTCAACCCTGGACGCGGATTCAGTCGGGCACCGACTCTTTCCGCTGCCGCAACATCCACTTCCAGACGCGCTGCTTCGACTGCCAGATTCTTGCGGACGAACTGTTCCGTAACCGTTTCCAGCGAAAGGTAATCAGTTTGCGGGTGAGCAGCGACCGGTGTTCGAACTGCTGAGGGTGTTTGGCCCGATACACTCGCCGACAACAAGAGCGTCAGCATAAACCGTGTAATTGTTCGAAGGCTCTTCACAGGTTCGTTTTTCCTACTCCACCGTAAAATCTGTTAGTTTCATGCGCTCGTCGATCTTCGTATTCCTGACGTGAAACTCGATGTCGTAATTACCGTTAGTGGGAATGGCTACATCAGCCACGTAAATGCCCGTCACCTTTCCGACCCGCGCTTTAGTTTGCATTACTTCAGCTCCACTCTTTGCACGACTGATCAAAGTCACCTCAGCTTTTTCTACCGGTGTGCCGTCACTAAGGTCGGTAAGGTGGATCAAAAACTGGCTCGGCTCGCCCGCCTTCAGCGGCTCATATTCAAAGAAGTTTTCAATCCGGTCGGTAAATTCGGTGCGCGCGATCATCTCTTCTTCGTGCTCTGCCTCGGATTTAGGAGATGAGCCACACGCCGCACACGCTACGACCATAAGGAAACAAAGAAGCCACGCGCCCCGACGACCGGCGGTAGTTTTTAAGGAGAGAAAAGTTGTCTGCATTTCCGACAAGGCTTGTCCTTAATCTATCTCAGGATTTCTATCAGCGTTTCAGTGGCGTGATGCACTGACATAGGGGCGTAAAAAAGGATGCCTGACAGAACGACGAGGCTGGCACCAAAAAGAAAGGCGCTGACTCTAACAGTGGAAGGTTCGATCTTGCGAGTGTCGTCGGTGACTGGTGCGTCCACTAAAGTCAGCAGCCGATCCACGCGACGTTGAAAAGTTACCGCATTATCCGAAACGAAACCCGAGACTATGGCCTGTGCTGCAACGGACTCAGAAACAATTTGGCCGATCATAGTTTGGCGCCGTAACTTCACCAGCGCTTCCGCTATGTCCAGCGGTTCGGAGGTACGCCGAGCGGCGATCTCATCACATATCATTTCTACTTCGGTCGCGCGCCAGCTGACGAGTGCCCGTGAAAGCGGGAATGCCAGTGAACTGTAACTGCACAGTGACAGCAGTAACTTGATTAGATTGTCTCGACGTTCGTGATGTGCTGCTTCATGTTCCAACACACCGGTTAATTCCACCGGAGTGAGCGTATTTAACAAACCTGAGGATAGAATCAATTTGGAATGGCGAAAGCCCCACACAAATGAGAGCGGGTAATCGCTCATGACCAAACCCACGGAGAGCCCGCATTTCTTCGCGATCCCGTTCACCAGGGCAACTTGATTGGAGGGTGGTGGGGCGGCTTTCATGTCCAATTGCTTTACCACACGTCCCACGCGCCAAGCTCCACGAATGTTGGACCAGGCGACGCCGGCTGCAATCGCGGCTACAAAACCGGCCAGCGAGTACGCAAGCGCTGGCTCAATCGCAACCGTCAACGCACCTAGCAGGTGTATCTCATGAAGCGGTGCAGCGTGCTGGGCTGCGAAGGCTTCGGCTGTCATCCACAATCTTGGCAACAACGCAGCACTCACCAGCCACATTGAAGCAAGTGGTGGGATAGCGAGCGCGGCAGTATAGAGATGCGCAAGGCTTCCAGGCTGAGCCCGCCAAATTTTTCGGATCGTGATTTTCCTTACGATCAGAGCGATCACAAACATGCCCAGGCTGATAAGCGTGCCGAAGAGCACAAAGTTTTCGATCGCCGCGATGAATAGGGAAGTTCCGAGCACTGTCTTTACCGTTGTCCTGTCCTACTTGTTTGAGCGCTGTCGTCGCTTCTCGTGAATCTTTGCTTCCAATTGATCCAACCCGTCCGGATCATTGCTAATGAGATCCACAAATGTCGAAAGGGCAGTCTCTGCAGAGTGTCCGATGAGTGCACCTAATACTTCTTGAGCCATCGCGCGCCCAAACTGTTCACGGGTGTAGCGCGGCGAATAAACATAGGCCTTAGCTTGCTTCTCACGCAGCAAATATCCTTTGCGGTACATTCGGTCGAGCGTAGTCAACACGGTTGTGTGAGCGATGTCGCGCTTAGCCCGCAACCGCTCCTCGACTTCGTTAACAGTCTGTCCCGAGTCCGCCCAAAGGATCTCCATTACTGCGGATTCCAACTCGCCAAGCACGTGGGCGGTGCCGCGAGCTCCTGGCCTGAATCCGCGAAGAGCTATTTTAGTGTGCACTCGTTGCGTCAATATGTCTTTCCCAAGTCTGGATCTAATCGAGGGCACAGTGTAGAGTGTCGCACCAACTACAGTCAATAGTTGAAGAGTTGCCTATGGAACTGACGAGGGTCGCTCACGCATTAGGCGGATTGAATATCACCGCTGATGAGCACTGGAGTTCGACGATCCTGTTCGATGGAGTGCGCGTGCATCCTCTGGTGAATTACACACGCGGCCGTCACCAGCTTGGAGTAAGTTTCGAGCGAGGCCGTAATCCCGGCTTGAGCTACAGCATTTAGTTTTGAGGTGATCTCCATGAGCACTGGCGTCGTTCTTCCTGAAACGAACCGGGCGGTGGCCGTGAGACGTGGTCGTTATCTCGAGTACTTCACCATCGCCTATAACAGTCTTGAGGGTCTGATAGCGCTTGTGGCCGGCGTGGTTGCGGGCAGCATTGCTCTTGTTGGGTTTGGCTTCGACAGCTTAATCGAAGTCACGTCAGGAACAGTTCTGCTGTGGCGGTTGCGTGCCGACGTTGATGAATCGCGCCGCGAACGAGTTGAAGCAGTTAGTCTGAGAGTCGTCGGTGCTTGTTTCGTGGTGTTAGCGATCTATGTAACTTACGATTCCATAAAGTCGCTAGTCAGAGGGGACGCGCCCGATGAAAGTGTGGTCGGTATTGTTCTGGCCGCGGTTTCGCTGGTAATCATGCCATTGCTGGTTCGCGCAAAGCGAAAAGTGGCTCGCACCATAAATAGCGGAGCTTTGATGGCGGATTCCAAACAGAGCGAGCTTTGCACTTATCTATCGGCGATCTTACTTGGTGGGTTACTTCTGAATGCTTTGCTCGGCTGGTGGTGGGCTGATCCAGTGGCCGCTTTGATTATGGTTCCGCTAATAGTTAAAGAAGGCATTGATGCCCTGCGTGGTGAAACTTGTTGCGATGAAGGAGCGTGTCATTGATACTGAATCCGCAGAATACGTATATCGCCTTGCTTCTCGTCCAAGCTCTTCACTTGCTTCACCACCGACTCGCTAAACGTCATATCAGCTTCGCAGAAGTTATTTCCGCTGTCGTGCTTTGCGCGCCACCCTGGCTGCCACTCCCAGCGCCACTGTTCGTCGCTACGCACATCACTCTGATCGTGGTCCAGCTTGTCGGTAGCCTTTGGATAAAGAGGCTCTCGCCGGAATGGTAAGTTTTCAGTTCCGAAAAGCGATGGGCCAACGGGATAACATCACCCGAAAAGCGAGTGACAGCCTATGGTCATAGCAAAATCGTTGCTTTTCTTTTTGGCAGCCGGCTTGTGCGAAATCGGTTACGCGCGACGAAGAGCGGCTGCGCCGGTTCAGGCAAGAAGCGTTTACGGCGTCTTCGCTGAACCATCCAAACATCCTGACGATTTTTGAAATTGGCCAACAGGGCGATACCCATTTCATCGCAACTGAATACATCGACGGCCAATCGTTGCGCCAGCTTATCACTCCAGAACCCGTCCACCTTTATCAAGTTCTAGACTGGGGAACCCAGATCGCCTCCGCTCTTGCGGCCGCACATACTGCAGGGATCATTCATCGCGACATTAAACCCGACAACATCATGGTTCGTCGCGACGGCTATGTGAAGGTGCTTGATTTCGGTCTGGCTAAGTTAAGTGAATACAAGAAACTTGCCAGCGATCCGGAAGCAGCAACGGTACAAGTTATTCAAACCGATCCCGGCAAGGTCATGGGAACGGTTAGTTACATGTCACCCGAGCAGACACGAGGCCTCGAACTGGATGCGCGCACCGACATCTGGAGTTTGGGAGTGATTCTCTATGAAATAATCGCAGGTCGACTACCTTTCGAGGGGCTCAGTGCCAGCGATGTGGTTGCATCCATATTACGAACTGAACCGGTGCCATTGCAGCGTTTCTCGCGGGACGTTCCCGATGAACTACAGCGCATTGTTCGCAAGGCCTTACAGAAGGACCCTGACGAGCGCTATCACTTGGCGAAGGAAATGGCTATCGACTTGAAGAACCTTCGTCGCGACCTTGAACTGAATGCCGAAATTGAGCGCTCGGTTCAACCTGTCGGTTCAGCCGATCGAAGGTCAGGCATGCAGAATCGGACGCACATGAGTCTCTCACGGTCCGTTTCAGATACGGCACCTGTACCTCATCAACGATCGACCACAAGCGCAGAACCGTTTCTCAAAGATTCGCGGCGGTATTCAACCGCTTCGAAACTGGTTGCAGCTGGCATTATTTTCACACTGATCGTCGCAGCTGTTGTGATCACAACTTACTGGGTGAATGGCACACGCTCAGTTGAGCCCGCGACGAACATGCGAATTACCCAACTTACAACTACTGGCAGGGTCGACCAAGCCGTCATCTCTCCTGACGGGAAATACATTGTTCATGCGGCGGCTGTAAATGGACTGCAGAGTCTACGCGTGCGTCAGGTAAACACAAACAGCGACGTAGAAGTCGTAGCGCCTTCAGATGTGCGTTACGACAAGCTAATTTTTTCACCTGATGGCGATTTCGTTTATTACGTGGCCACTCACAGGAACAGTATCTCTTCAGACCTTTATGCGATTCCTGCTTTAGGCGGTAGTGCTAGAAAGTTAATTTCGAACGTAACGAGCGCCGTGACCTTGTCGCCAGATGGGCAGAATGTTGCGTTCATACGCAACATGGCTGACGTCGGCGAGGACGTCGTGGTCGTTGCCGCGGCAACTGGAACGAACGAGCGCAAGATTGCTGTGCGTAAACTACCGAACTTCTTTGGCTCGCTTACATGGTCACCAAAAGGGAATTCGCTTGTTTGTGCTGCTGGCAGTTTCGTACCTGCCTACAACACGTATCTCGTGGAAATTCCACTTGATGATCCAAAAGAAAAACAGCTTGGCAGTCAAACTTGGCCGTCCATGGGGGAGATAGCGTGGGTTCCCGATTCTAGTGGATTGGTCTTTACTGCTTCCGATCCGGAGTTCGCCGCTCTCGCTTCGCAACAACTTTGGTACGTTGGATACCCGGACGGTGATGTACGTCGAATTACAAACGATCTGAACACCTATCGCGCCGTTAGTGTCACGTTGGACTCAAAGAGATTGGTGACCCTCCAGTCAGCGTCTACCTGCAACCTCTGGGTGGCTAATAACTCGGATTGGAATCAACCGACGCAAGTCACGACCGGTTCCAGACTTGATGGCCGTGAAGGAGTAGCTTATTTGACGGGCGGACAGGTGGTCTATTCCTCGACGGTTAGCGGCCATATGGATTTGTGGGTAATGAATGCCGATGGTAGCAATCAGCGTCAGCTGACAGCCAATTTGCGCAACAATACTCAGCCCGTAGTCACTCGCGACGGACGATACGTTCTCTTTCGTTCTGATCGATCGGGAACGGCTAACATCTGGCGCATGGACATGGACGGTACGAATCCGCGACAGCTTACGAGTGGTAGTGGCGAAGTGAATCCACACTGTACACCCGATGCAAAATGGGTTGTGTACACCTTGTTGGGTGCGGGGAAGCCGACGATCTGGCGTGTGTCGATCGATGGTGGGGCACCGGAAAAGATTATCGACGGATACGCAACTAACCCGGTTGTTTCTCCTGACGGCAATTGGATCGCCTGTTCTTATCGTGAACAGACCCACGCTCCGATGAAGATAGGTCTATTTAGCATAAATGGCGGTGCACCGATTCGTACTTTCGAAATAGCAGCCATGCCCGTAGTTGATCCTGCCAGCTCCGGCCTTCGGTGGACTCAGGATGGCCGCGCATTAACGTATGTCCTGACAGCAGGTGACGTTTCTAACGTGTGGAGCCAGCCTGTTTCAGGCGGACCCGCGAAACAACTTACGAGCTTTAAATCCAGTCGAATTTTCTCGTTCGATTGGTCATCTGACGGCCAGCAATTGATCCTCAGCCGCGGTACAGTAACAAGTGATGTGGTATTGATCAGCAACTTTCGCTAATCGGTCTCATAGTTCTGACATAAAGCGAATCACCGTATCCACTGGTTAGAAACTTCAGCATCTCCGACGCGCTTGAATTCAATCTCGTGAAAGGAATCGCGACTATTCATCTAATCTACGTTAAGGCGTTGAGTGCGGCTCTAATATCCTCGTTGGTTGGTCTTTCCTGATAGTTCGATTCAACTTTCATCCACGTTATGCGGCCCGTCTTGTCAATGACATAAACCGTTGGACGAGGAATACCTTCAAAATTCTGGCCGTTATAGTCGGGATCTCGAATCCCAAATGCATCGATTACCCGATGTCCCGGATCCGATAAAATCTGGTAATCAATCTTACCTTTGCCATCAGCGGCGATCTTTGCGGCAAATTCTCTACTTTGTGTTGGAGTGTCAACACTAATTGCTAGCAGATTAAGAGCCTCGTTTGGTTTCTTCAGGAAGCGCAGCTCAGCTAACTGCTGAGCACAGTATGGTCACCAATTGCCTCGGTAGAACGCGAGGACGGTTGGAGCGCTTCCGCGCAACGCCGACAGAATTACCTTTTCCCCGTTTTGATCTTCAAGTGTGAAATTCGGAGCCATCTCACCGATCTTCAGTGGTTCGTTTCGAGGCTGCAGTTCAGCGTCGAGTCCTGAATTGAGTTTTGAGTTTGAGCAGGACAGTGCAATGAGAAAAAGTAACAATGCGGCAGCCAACTTTATCTTCATATTAATAACCGGACAAGACAAAATAAGTGGGGGTTTAATGATGCCAATTTGTGACCTGCCGTCAACCTTCCCGTCAACGTTAAAACTCAGCATTAGCAGTAACTAAAAGGCTCAGGTTGTGAGCGTGAGCCCATTTACTGAGCCAAGCGGGCAATCTTGTCTATCAGGTCGCTATCATACCGCAATCTTCTGCTTTTTCCGAAGGTTTACCCTTTTCCTCAACTGTTCCCAGTGTTCCCGAAATTTCCTTTGGTTCCGCGCAAAAGAGGCAGGAATAGGCTAATGCAAAGACGTCTGACACCATTGATGCTGCCTGAAGCCGCTGATAAAATCCGCGCCCAGTCTTTGTTGCCAGTTCGCAGCCAAACGGAAATTGATCGGTCCTTGAACAAAGATGAGGAAGTTCATAGGACCGTCAACGACATTGTGTTCGGCTAGTTATTATGATTCATCGGAGGACAATTTCAGCGATCTCACATGCCAAACAGGGCCGTCCAGCCCAGGCGGAAAAGCTATTCCGCCGGGCGATCGTGCACGCTCCGAAACACCTCGGTGCGCGTATCAACCTGGGTGAGTTGTTGATCACAACAAATCGCGGCGAGCAAGCCCGCACTGTCTTACATGAAGCGCATAAACTGGCTCCATCTACGCCACCGTCGTGCAACAACCTTACGAGTTTGGTTACCAGGCGATAAGGATGATGCGCGACTATCTGAAAGGTGAGAAGTCGGCGATGCCTGCAAGCAAACAAGTATTCATACCTGCACTGGTGGTTAAGCAAGACACTGTCGAGAGGAGTTCACTAAGAAGATCAATCAACTCCGCGGACGGTGATTAAGGAGGGAGAAATGGAAAACGAGAAGTACACACCGCGCCCCGAGCATAAATTCAGTTTTGGGCTTTGGACGGTTGGTAATCGTGGCCGCGATCCATTTGGCGATGCGGTCCGGCCCCCACTCACGCCGGTGGAGGCGGTGCGTATGTTGGGCGAGATTGGCGCCTACGGCGTCAACTTTCACGATAACGACCTGGTCCCCATTGACGCCACGCCTCAGGAGCGTGACCGGATCGTGAATGAGTTTCGTCGAGCTTGTGAAGAAAACGGAGTGGTGGTCCCGATGGCCACTGTCAATCTTTTTTACGATCCTGTTTTTCGTGACGGTGCTTTCACGGCCAATGACAAATCCGTGCGCGCCTACGCGCTGCAAAAGACTATGCGGGCCATGGATTTGGGGGCTGAGTGTGGCGCAAAAATCTTCGTGTTGTGGGGCGGGCGTGAAGGTGTCGAAACCGATGGCTGCCGTCGTCCTGACGATGCGGTAAAGAGATTAAGAGAGGCGCTGAATTATCTGTGTGAGTATTCCCTCGACAGAAAGTACGACTACAAGTTTGCTCTCGAGGCGAAACCCAACGAGCCGCGCGCTGACATCTACATGCCTACTACCGGGGCATATCTCGCTCTGATTTCTACGCTGGACCGGCCGGAGATGGTTGGGGTTAATCCGGAAGTCGCGCACGAACACATGGCCGGACTCAACATGACGCACGCCGTGGCCCAGGCTTGGGAGGCGGGCAAACTCTTTCATGTCGATCTAAATGATCAAATTCCGGGCCGCTATGATCAGGACTTGCGGTTTGGATCGGCCAATCCCAGAGCCGCATTCTGGCTCGTCAAGTTTCTCGAAGATGTTGGGTACACCGGACCTCGCCACTTCGACGCGCACGCCTATCGCACTGAAGACTACGAAGGCGTGAAGGAATTCGCTCGCGGTTGCATGCGCACGTATTTGATCCTGAAGGAGAAAGCCGCGCAGTGGAACGGCGATACGGAAATTAGAGCGCTGCTTGCCGGTATATCTGAGACAGCTGGGGATGAACGTGGAAACAAGTTCTCGACGCAGCATGCGAGCGAGTTATTGTCCGCTACTTTTGATCGCGCCGGGTTGGCAAGTCGTGGCCTGAACTATGAGCGGCTCGATCAGCTCACGATCGACATTCTGTTAGGAGTCAGGTGAACCGCACTTCGATGACGGCAATCTTGTATCGATCGCAGGTTGCTATCTGTGTTCTGTTGTTGAGTGTCGCCGCGGCCAACGGGCAGCAGAGACCCGTAGTCCGCGACCGAATTCAGCGCGAAGCAAAAGTGTTTGAGCTGGACGAAGTGCGCCTGCGCGAAAGTCCGTTTAAACGCGCCATGATGCGCGACGCAGAGTATCTGCTGCGTCTCGAACCCGATCGATTACTGAGCTGGTTCAGAAAAGAAGCAGGACTCAAACCAAAAGGTGAGGTCTACGGAGGCTGGGAAGCCCGAGGCATTGCCGGTCATTCGCTTGGTCACTATCTATCCGCCTGCGCAATGATGTTTGCCTCCACGGGTGATGCGCGCTTTCGCGAACGCGTGAGCTACATCGTCAATGAGCTTGAGGTTATTCAACGAGCCCACGGTAATGTTATGTAGCCGCTATTCCGAACGGTAAAAAGCTCTTTGCTGAAGTTGCGGCGGGCGAAATCCGTTCACAGGGTTCGATCTGAACGGCGCCTGGGTTCCTGGTATACGTTGCACAAGCTATTTGCCGGTTTGCTCGACGCTAATCGCTATTGCCGAAATCGACAAGCCCTGAGCATTGCCATCAAACTTGCGAGCTGGACCAACTCCACTGTGGGTGGGCTAACGGACGAACTTCATCATTCTTACGTTTATTGCGCTCCTGCCGAGCGTGCCCTTGCGCTTTCACTGGGAAGCCTCTCACCTGGCGCTTTTGTCTCAGGGTCTCTGGTGCGAGATGCGGCTTGCTCGATGATGGCGTTAACTTCGCCGCCGATAAGAATCGTCACGCCTGTCAAGTAAAGCCACAGCATCAGAATGATGACCGCCCCCAGTGAGCCATAGACCACGCTGTAATTGTTATAAAAGTCGAGATATGAGCCGAACAGAAAGGAGACGAGCAACCAGAGTACGAGGCCAGTCATTGCGCCAGGGGAGAGCCAGCGTAGTTGTTTTATATTCTGGTCCGGCGCAAAGTAGTAGATTAGCGCAAAGGCCATAAACACTATTACGAAAACGAACACCCATCGCAAGACCTTCCACACTGTTGTAAATGCTGCGCCGAAACCGTAGTGGTTCGCGATCGCTTCAGCAATGCGGCTGCCGTAAAACATCAGCGCCAGCGCGGTGATAACCAGCACAACGAGCACAATCGTCAGAAAAATAGCCAGCAGAGTTCTTCTCCACCACGCGCGGGTCTCTTTCACGTCGTAGGCGACGTTTAACCCCTCGATGATCGCGCCCATGCCGGAGGAAGCGAACCACAGTGAAGTCAGCAGACCGAACCACAGTGTACCGCCGCTGCGTTCTTGACTGATCTCATCGATTGTCGTGTTGATCAGATCAAAAGCGGAGACAGGCACAATTGCGCTCAGATAAGTGAGCAGATTGCGGCGCAACTCCGTTCCAGGGTCGGCGAAGTAACCCAGGAGAGCCGTCAGGAAGAGCAGTAGCGGAAAGAGCGCGAGCAGAAAGTAGAAGGAAAGAATCGCGGCACGGTTAAGCACGTCGTCCGTGTTGACTTTCGTCCAGAGGTGCTTAGCGAACGTCTTCCATCGCCACCCGCTGATTCTCCAACCTCGTGTCGCCCACATCATGCTTATTGCCGATTCGCGTTTGACGAGTGCCTTACGTAATATTCAGTTCAAAGTATTCAGCACCGCGAATAAACTCTACTTCTCTAACGCCGTGTAACTTAAGCGAAGAGTCAAGTCCAACCATGGTTATCTCCTCTGCGGAATGACACCGCGAGGAGCCACAAGGCTCATACAGGGACATCTTTAACTGTCTGTTAGTTGCACCTTAGACCAAGCAAGCTGAGTCGTCTGTGCGTTGCGCCGCATATGGTCTTTAGTAAGCGATTATCAATCAAAACATATATGTGTGTTGTCGCACTGACGGCTAGCATTGCCGCTTGTAATATCAATTTGGTAGACGCGATCTTTCAGCCCTGAGGCATGAATGTGACACTGAGCAGATCCTGGTAGCTCCGGTCCACAGCAAAGAGTATTTGGCACTGTATGTACTACGTAACGCTTAAGAATCAACTTAAAAGCATAACGGGAATACCGCTGCGTTCATGCCATTGTTTCACATTGGTGCGGTCGCCGCTCTCTTTGTGTTCAGTTGGATTAGAAATGACGGAAGCGCGCAGGATTAAACGGAAGAATAAATTCCCCGTATTTGCGGCTGAGAGCGTTGCAGTCCTAAGAAAGCCGGACTATTGGATAAAGCCCTGACCTACGTTGACGTCATTGCGACCTTACGAGAGCCGTTCGTAGTTCTCGGACACGACCTGCGCATCAAGACAGCGAACCGCTCTTTCTACAAGTCGTTTCATGTCACGCAGGAGGAAACGGACAACCACGCGCTCTATGACCTGGCCGATGGCGCGTGGGGGAGTCCTGGCCTGCGGGCACTGCTGGCTAAAGTCTCCTCCCTCAACCACTCGGTCGAAGATGTTGAAGTTGAACATACCTCTCCGACCATCGGACGCAGGACCATGTTGCTCAACGCCCGGGCCATTTCCTCCAAATGGCACAAACCACGAACTGATCCTACTCGCCATTGAAGACATCACCGAACGCAAGCAGCTGGAAGCCGCTGCGAAGGTTTCCGAAGTTCGTTACCGGCGGCTCTTCGAGGCTGCGAAAGACGGCATACTAATTCTCAACGTCAGCAGCGGTAAAATCGTTGACGCCAACCCGTTCATGTCTGATTTGCTTGGATACCCTAAGGAGTATTTCCTGGAGAAGGAGCTCTGGGAGATCGGTCTATTTCAAGACATTAAAGCTAGTCAAGTCGCTTTCAAAGCATTACAAACGCGTGGCTATCTCCGCTATGACCACCTTCCTCTGAAAACGAATCACGGCGGGCAGATTGCGGTGGAGCTTGTCAGCAACGTCTATCAGGAGGACCACCAGGACGTTATTCAATGCAATATTCGGGACATCAGCGAGCGCAGCCGGCTGGAAAAGGCACTGGTGATTCCGAAGTGCGCTACCGGCGACTCTTTGAGACGGCGCAGGATGCGATCCTAATCCTCGACGAACCGTCAGGAAAAATCCTTGATGCCAATCCTTTTATCAAAGAGATGCTGGGCTATTCGCATGCCGAGATCGTTGGAAAGGAAGGCTGGGAGATCGGTATGTTCCGAGACGCTGAGGAGAACAAAGCCGCTTTCCGCGAACTGCAAGCCAAGGGCTATATTCGTTACGAGCACTTGCCGCTTAAAACCAGGGACGGGAAGCTTATCGAAGTCGAATTTGTCAGCAATGTCTACCAAGTGGACCAACGCAACGTTATTCAATGCAACATTCGAGACATCACTGAACGCAGCCGTCTGGAGCGGCAGACACACGAGCAAGCAGAAGCTTTAGCAGAACTTCACCATCGTAAAGACGAGTTCCTGGCCATGCTTTCCCATGAACTGCGCAACCCCCTCTCAGCGATCTCCAGCGCGCTGCATGTTCTTCGTCTTCAGGGCAACGAGAATCCCATCCAACAGCGAGCCATGACCACCATGGAGGGTCAAGTAGGGCAACTGGCACATCTCGTTGATGACTTATTAGAAGTCTCCCGTGTTATCACGGGGAGAATTCAGCTTCAATTGGAATGCCTGGACCTGCGGAGCATAGCCCACCAGGCAGTCGAGGCTGTGCGTCCTCTGATCGAGCGACAGAGGCATGAACTTTCGGTGTCGCTACCGGCTGAACCTGTCTGGGTACAAGGTGACCCCACTCGACTGGAGCAAGTCGTTGTAAACCTACTCAACAATGCCGCCAAATATTCGGACGAAGGTGGACATATGCGGTTGACCGTGGAGCAAGGCGACGGTGAAGTTGAAGCGGTGCTGCGTGTGCGGGATACCGGAGTGGGGATCGCTCCCGAACTGCTGCCCCGCATCTTTGATCTCTTCACGCAGGCGGATAGAACGCTGGATCGTTCGGAAGGAGGCTTGGGCATCGGGTTGAGCCTGGTGCAAAAGCTCGTAGAGTTGCACAGCGGAAAGGTCTCCGCTCACAGTGCTGGATTGCGGCAAGGAAGCGAGTTCATCGTGCGCCTGCCCGCCCTCTCTACTGAAGGCTCGCCAATCGCTCTCGCACCCATTGAAAGAGGTAAGCTGTCCATGCAAACAGTACGTGTACTTGTAGTTGATGACAACGTAGATGTGGCTGATATGATTGTTATGCTACTGCAGTTAGTCGGGCATGAGGCTAAAGCCGCTTACTCCGGTCAGAGCGCTCTGGAAACGGCAACTGAGTATAAACCCGACGTCGTGTTGCTGGATATTGGCATGCCAAATATGAACGGTTATGAAGTAGCGCGACGACTGCGTCGGGAACCACAAACAAAAGACGTAAGGGTGATTGCCATGACCGGCTACGGGCAGGACTCCGACCGCCTACGCTCTCAAGAAGCGGGCTGCGACCATCACTTAGTCAAGCCAGTTGATACGCAGAAACTTCAAGACCTGCTCGCGAGACGGGTGTGAGCAACCAGGATGGAGCTGCCAACAGTGATAGCGGTGACGATGAAAGCGATGGCGAGCGATGAGTAGAAACAGTCCTTAGCTCTCATTGAAGTCCTATGAACTCCACGATCGAGACTCGATTGCGGTAAACCTCGCGAGACTCAATGGAGGATCTGATTCCGCCTCGCTTTCGTGACACCTTTAGACGGCTCTTCGATGAGGTTGGACGAACGTGAAATCAGTCGACAATCAGATTGTCGTTTTGGAGTCAGTTGAACTATGTGCGATCCAGTGTTCGGTGATGCCGCAGCGACTAGAGAGAGGGATGCTTGAGCACTTTGTCAGACGAAGAAAAGAGGGTGGAAGTCCACCCTCTCTGAGTAGAGATACGTCTGCTTTACGCTGTTTTCGCAGCTGCGAGCTTGTGAAGCGTTGAAGTGGCAAGCTCAGCTACCCCAACTCTGGGCGTTCCCTCCACCAGACTAGTGAGGGTCTTCAATACCTCAGGATACCCTGAGACATTGTAGGCTTCCGCCTCTTCTTTAGTGTCCCAGAAGCTGATAGCAATGGCTTCCGAGCGGTCCGCGGCGACGAAAGTCATCTCATCGCGGAATCCCTTTTGTTTACGCAGGAGTGGCAAAATCTTGCTCTCAACAACGTTGGTAAACTCGGTGGTGGCGTTCGGCTTCAGTTCCATTATGACATGGCGTGTAAACATGGTTAGCTCCTTCGGTTGTTTGGCTATGGACTTCAGGTGATCTGGGTGATTCCAGAGGAGCTGAGAAGAGAGTAAGCTTGAACTCGGTTCGCCGGGAACCCTATCACGTACCTGCGCGTTTACCTAATCAGGTCTATTCGAAACAGGCAAGTGCTCGAAACCCGCGGTCCAACTGATTACTTCGCAACGCTGCTGCTTCGGCCGCCGGTGACTCTCTTCTAAAACAGCTTGATTTGAGAGGGATCACTTGAACGATTTATAGACCACGTTGGAGGCGCTATTCAAGCGATGATCCACGATTCAAGAGACCCGCGAATTCGTTGCTCAACTCCTGTGCACGACTGCGAGCGTAGCGCAGCTTATAAAACGTAAGAGTAGATACTTCTGCTGCCGTTGGTTGCCTGAAGCTTGCTTCGGCTGCCTGGACCTTCACGAGGCTTAGCTGCGGGTCCTTTTCAGCATTTAATGAATTAATAATTTCCACTTGGACTCTCTCGCCTGCTTTCCTCGTTTTCCAGATGGTCGAATCGTATAGCAATTCCGAGAGCAGAGGTCTGTGCTCTAACACACATAGGCCTAGGTGGTGATCTCAGACAGTGTGTCATTTACAATGATAACGAACGACGGAGGGGATCGATCCGGGGGCCTCGTTGGAGCCAACCCGTCTCAGAGTTAACAAGAACTATGCGAATAATAGAAATAACAATAGGCATAATCCTGTTAGGTGGTGCAGCATGGACCACGGTTAAGACGTATAAAGGGCGCGGCATCTCGTCGATTCTCGTACTTGCGTTCGCCGTCTTCCTCGTAGCCCTGGGTTTGTCTTTTCTCTTTGGTGCATTTGGCGAGATGGTGCGCAACTTGAGGTTCGGGAGCGAGTGGCTCAAATGAAGAAAACCCAGTCGAAGAAAACCTATTTCATACTGTCGTGACTTAACAACGACAACCATCGCATCGCGCGCTAAGCCTCGTCCGCGTTGGGTATGTGTGTGTTAGCGCACAGACCTTCCCTCCTGCGAGTGGTATAAGTCATTAGCTTCCTTTCGAAATTACGTTTCGACATCCGGGATCGGGCCAGCAACCTTCTTCTTGAGCCGCCTTGTAATTCTCCAGAGAGGCCTACGAAGTTGTCCTCTCAGTATCCACCGCCGTTTTATCTATCAGGCTGTAGGATTCTCAGGTGCAATTTATGTATTCCGACGTGTAGAAACTGAAAGAAGAAAAATGTCGATCTTAAAAAGCACTGTTTCAGTGTTCGTCCTGTTAACGTTTTCAATTGTCATCGGCTTGAGCATACAGGCGCAGGCACAGCCTACCCGTAATAACACCCGTCAGGTCGGCAACATCCTACAACGCCTCGAGCGAAGCTCCAGCAGATTCCGCAACAGTCTCAATGTGGCACTGGTCCAGGGGAGCGTCGATCAAACGCGGCCTCAAAACGATGTCAGCACTTTCGAATCCGGCTTTGAGCTCGCTATTAAGCAGTTCAGGGATCAGCTCACTCGCCGGCTTGCAGTTGCGGCGGACGTTGAGAACATTCTACAAAAGGCGTCGCCGATCAATAGCTTCATAACTCAAAATATCCTAAACCCTCGAGTCAAGAATGACTGGTCATTGGTTCGAACAGATCTGAAGACGCTGGCGAGTGCGTATGGCGTCAATTGGCAGTGGAACCAAATAACTCCGATGAAGGTTGAGGCAAATGGATCGTTCCGATTGTCCGAGAGCGAACTCAATCAGCTAATTCAGCGGGTCGAGAACGGCGGCGACACGTTTCGTGTAAGTCTTACCGACGCTTTTTTCCGCCGACCTTACGATCGGACCAGAAGCGAGGGCAACATGAATGATGCTCTGCGAGGCTTTAAAAAGGCGACCGATCAATTGCGCATTCGCTTCGATGCCAGGCAGTTGGTGACGGACGACGTCCGACGCCTGCTCGACCAGGCCACGCCACTCGACAATTTCATGCGCGACAACCCACTTACCAATCGCGCCAAAAGCGATTGGTCCACATTGCGCGGGGATCTAAGCGTCCTGGCCAGCGCGTATGACGTAACGCCGAGTTGGGGAAACAACCCTTCTTTACAAACTGGAAACAAGAGCACTAATCGCCTGACCGGAACTTTTAAATTGGATTCGGCTCGCAGTGACAACCCGCGCGACAAAGCGCAGCGCGCAACTCAGAATTTACGTACCGACGAACGGCAGCAAGTCGCCGACCAAATTCTGGCGCGACTCGAATCTCCCGAGATGCTGATGATCGAGCGCCGCGGTACAACGATGAATATTGCTTCGACGCTAGCGCCACAATCAACATTCGAGGCAGACGGCCGCGAGCGTCAAGAACAACTTCCCAACGGCAGATCGACCAAGGTAATAGCGACGTTGCGTGGGGAGCAGTTAGTAGTGAGTTCGAATGGCTATAAAGAGAATGATTTTAATGTCACTTTCGATGCCAGTGAAAACGACCGGAGTCTGCGAGTGCGGCGGGAGATCTATTCCGACCGACTAACTCAACCCGTAGTGGTTGATAGTGTTTATGACCGGACCGCCGATGTAGCGCAGTGGAGCATCTATAACGATTCGCGGCCGGTTCTGGGTAACGCCGGTGCGACCAGCGGTGAATTCATTGTGCGAGATGGTGAGACTCTAGTGGCCATTTTGAACAATGATCTCACCACAAAGCTGTCGCAGCAGGGTGACCTGTTCACCATGACCGTGCGCGACCCCAGTCAATTCGGGGGGGCAGTTATCGAAGGGACCGTCGGCAGTGTAGACCAGGGAGGACGGTTAAGTGGCCGGTCAGGGATATCGCTCAATTTCGAGAGGATTCGGTTAACGAACGGGCAGACCTATAAATTCTCTGGAGTACTCGGGAATGTGCGATTGCTGAATGGCGACACTGTCAAGGTTGACAACGAAGGAAGTGCGCAAGGCAACAACAAGACCACGCAAACGATCCAACGCGCGGGCATTGCTACGGCTGTCGGCGCCATCATCGGCGCCATTGCCGGTGGTGGGAAAGGCGCAGCGATCGGTGGGGTCATTGGCGCTGCAGGCGGAGCCGGTACAGTTTTTATTCAGGGTAAAGACAACCTCGAGCTGCCGGTCGGCACAGAACTAACAATTCGTGCTAGTGGTCCGAGGTAGGGGTGACCGATGGCGGATCGAAGCGCCCCGATCTAACGCCGCGTTTCGATTGAGATCAGAAAGTAGAGCAATGGATCAGAACGCAACTTTGAATGGCAGGATCGAGCAAGAGTTCGAAGACCTGGATCGTGGATGGGTTGCTGCTTACCTGCAGGGTACTACGGACCTGTTCGACCGTGTATGGGCGGATGGCTTCATCTTTACATCTCCTTTTGGTCAATTTACCAACAAGGAACGGGAGATCGCGGACATCAAGTCCGGAGCTCTATCGTTCGAGTCGCTCGCTACCGGCGATATTACAGTGAAAGTTTATGGAAATACCGCTGTGATGGCTGGGAGCCTTACGATGAAAGGACGCTACAAAGATCGAGACATCAGCGGTCAATACAGCTATACCAATGTATTGGGAAGGCAACAGCAAGAGTGCTGGCGGATAGTGGCTTCACACGCGGCTCGCCTTAGCCGCAATCAACAGAATCGCCGCGGCCTGGGTAGTCGAGTTTAAGAAATGCCGTCGAGGCGAATCTCTCATCGCCTTCGAAAGTTTGTTCAAAAACGTACTCTTGTCGTCAGCACGGACAGATTAAAAAGACCCGATTCACAGACAAGTGAAGAAAAACCCTCCTGGACCACTTGGGCCAAGCGCGGCGCAGTAGGCAGCGTTTGCAACAGCGAGCGAATCAGAAGAACTAGGCAGGAGATCGTTAATCCTGTTAGAGTTCCACCGTAAAACACGACACGAATTGATAAACAAAGGTGCTTCGCGATCCATGTCAACCCGTTCATTCGCTATATCGATCTTTTTACTGATTCTTATCGGCGCATCATCGCACAACGTCAAGAGCCAGCCGGCCGAACGTGGGCTCAAGGTTGGGGAAGTAAAAACGTTACCCGGCCATGCCAAACGTTACGCGCTGATCATCGGCGTGGACCAGTATGCAGACACGCAGATCACAACTCTTGGCGGCGCCAGCAACGACGCCAAGGCACTCGCAAATGCCCTTATTCAATACGCCGGTTTTCCGGGCGAGCAGGTGACTCTGCTTGCCTCAGATCAGCCAGCCGAACGTCAACCGACGCGCGGCAATATCTTGCGCCGTTTGTCGAACATGGCTGCCGTCATTCCTCCCGATGGCCTTTTACTGATCTCGTTCGCGGGACACGGCATCGAACGCGGCGGGCAGGCGTTCCTGCTTCCTTCCGACTCACAAGTCAGCAACGACGTCGACCTACTCGAACAAACCGCGATTAATGTCACGCAGATAAAAGACAGGGTAAAGAAGATCGGCGTCAGACAAGTGCTGATGATTCTCGACGCCTGTCGCAACGATCCAGTCGGCCGCGCCAACGCCGATAATCCGCTCACCGCCGCCTACACGCGCGGGTTCAATTTTGATCTGCGGAATCGTGAGGTGCAGGCATTCGCCACGCTCTATGCGACCGAAGTGGGACACCGCGCCTACGAGTACAAAGAGAAGAGGCAAGGCTATTTCACGTGGGTTTTAGTTGAAGCTTTACGCGGCGGCGCCGCAAACGCCAAAGGCGAAGTAACACTGGCAGCGCTGGTGAAGTACTTGCAGGAACGAGTACCAAAGCGCGTGTTGCAGGATCTTGGACCAGGCAAAGATCAAAAGCCGTTTGCGGTGGTTGAGGGTTATCGCGCAGATGAGCTCGTCATCTCCATACGCGACGCAAAGGCGTTGGCCTCGCAGCCGTATGTAGCCGACATGAGTACCCAAAGCAATGCTCCGGGAAGAGACACATCGATCGAACTAAAAGCGCCTGACGCAAAGTCGTCACTCGAAGGCACCACCTGGACCGGCAACAGACCTGAAACAGGTGAGTACACGATAAAGTTTCTGAAGGACGGTCAGCTTCAATACATCATTAACGTTATGCAGAACGGTGCCACCTCGCCTCGCATAGTAAAAGGCACCTGGAAGCAATCCGGTGACGAAATTCAAATCACCATCGGCAACTCCTATTCAGTCTTGCAGGGCACGATCGAAGGTGGCGTGATGAAAGGTAACGCGACGAATCAGGACGGGTTGTCGTGGAAATGGACTCTGTTCAAGAAGGATTGATCTACAACGCAACTTCTAAGCTACTTGAGAAGACTTTTCTTTCCATCACTAAACTGGCAAAGAGTGTCTGAAAGTCTCAATTAAGATCAACTAATCACGATAGCCCGTCAATAATTAAGCTTGTTCCGATTCCATGCCGGATGATTTATTGCTGTGGTTGATCAGCCGGCAATAGAATACGCGAAACTCTTCGACGTTTAGGGTCACCCCTCATCGGCGTCGTGGACGCAGCCATAAACTCAACGCCGCGCTCAATATGCGAACGACTGGTACCGCTCCGTCTCAGGCAGTTCGTCCAGTGATTCCACAATCGGGTTGAAACGCAGCAACTGGCGACCACGAGCTGAAAGCTTTTCAAACGTCGCGCGCGGAATTTGAATGGAAACCTCAGGCCGGAAAAGCCAGCGGCGAGAATAACCGATCACCACCATAGGCCGCGGCTCCGTTGTGTAGTTCGGAGTGCCACGATGGAGTCCACGAACATCCCGAATCATCACATCACCTAATTTCATCGTCATCGGTTCCAAGGTAACTTCGCCGCGCTGAAGCCGATGCAGACCCTCCTCCTTTGACATCATGTGCGTCCGCCGAGCGACCTCGAATGGACCGTTTTCCATAGTGACGTCGACAAGCGGAAAGTTTACCGCGAGTTGATAAGGCGGAGTCTCCTGTCCAGTTTCAGGGAAGAGCGGCAGCGTGTCGCGGTGTATGTCCTGAGTCGTTGATCCAAGCAGCGGCGTATCGGTCGCAAGCTGACACATTAAAGCATCTGTACCGACAAGCTGCTCGACTACGGCGAGAACATCGTCGTCCTCGTAGATGCACGCATCGGCGAACGGATCAGTGAACGGCAGTGTCACGTAGTATCGTGACGGGCCGCGGTTTTTCAGGTGCCCCTCACGCCCAATATGTCGTTCGAGTAGAGGAAGAAAGCTTTGACGCCAGTGATGGAGCTTCTCGGGTGAAAACTGTTCAGGTAGAACACAGAATCCATCTGTTATAACCGACTGTGCAAATTGTTGGATCTCAGTGCAATTGTATCGAGCAGCCATAAACTATTTTCTAGCGCGCAGCAATTTGAACAATCACTACCGCCACTAGAATAAAACCTCTCAACACAAGTTGCCACACGTAACACGGCCATACTCGCGCACCGCCGCGTGGTTCGAAAGTGGGATTGCGAAGTCCCGCAACCGAAACGAGCCACTGCCTATCGGCTGAGTTTCTTCGATAAATCCACTCACCCTCTGTTGGCACGGAGTTTGAGTCGCGCGCTTTAATTCCTCAGCTCAAGCAGTACGTATGACTTAACTTTCAAGGAGAATACTGATGACAAGATCCATTTTCTTAGGCCTGGTGTTCTTGCTGTTCGCCGTTCCCGTCGCCGCTCAACAGGAAGCAAACGCAGATCGCGAAGCGGTGCGTCAGGCGGTACTGGATTACGTTGAAGGAATCTATAACGTCCAGCCGGAGAGAATTGAACGTAGTGTCAGCCCGAACCTTGCCAAGCTGGGCTTCTATCGTCCCGCCACTGAAACTACCTACCGCCCGGGAAGGTCCATGGCTTTTCAGCAGTTAGTGGAGATCGCGAAGACCTACAACAAGGAAGGCAAGCTACGGAAAGACGCACCGAAAGATATCCAAATCTACGACGTGTTGGACCAGACTGCGTCCGTGAAGCTGACTGCCGAGTGGGGCATTGACTACATGCACCTCGCGAAGATGGATGGCAAATGGATGATCATCACCGTCCTGTGGCAGAGCCATCCCGCCAAAAAGTAAACGTCAACGGGAATCAGATCATGGAAACACTACTCCGAGACCTCCGTTACGGCGCGCGCATGCTGATCAAAAATCCGGTGTTTACTGCGGTTGCCGTGCTGTCTCTCGCACTTGGCATCGGCGCGAACACCGCCGTGTTCAGCGTGATCAATGCTGTTCTGCTGAAGTCACTGCCCTTTAAGGATCCGGAAAGTCTCGTGCTGGTGTGGGGTGATGCCGGAAGCGAAGATCGGCTGAAAGGCCGCAATCAACTCTCGGCCACAGACGTAGCAGATTTTCGCAGTCAGACCACCACGTTAGAAGAGATCTCACCGTACATGGGTTGGTTTCCAATTATGTCCGGCGACAGCGAAGCAGAGAGGATTCCCGCTATTCAGGTCGGCGACGGCTTCTTCAAAGTGATGCGTGGTACTCCCATGCTCGGACGGATTTTTACTCCTGAAGAACAGGAAGAGGGGAAGGATTTCGTCATCGTCCTGGGCCACCAGTTGTGGCAACGCCGTTTCAACAGTGATTCGAATATTGTAGGCAAGTCCGTATTGCTTAACAGCCGGGCCTACACGATTGTCGGCGTTATGGGTCCTGACTTTCATCCTCTACCCGCGAGCTTGGTATATCCGCAGGGCCAGCTTTATCGACCGATTGCCGAGCCGTACGACAATAAGGAGCGTAGCTCGCGGCACGTCCGAGCCGTTGCTAGGTTAAAGAGCGCAATGACAATCGATCAGGCGCACGTCGAGATCGCTACGATCGCAAGTCGTCTCGAGCAGCAACACCCGACCACAAACAAAAATCAGAGTGCGAGAGTCGTTTCAATAACAGACGATACAGTTGGGGGACTCAAACGTACCTTGTGGCTCGTTTTCGGAGCTGTGGTTTTTGTTTTACTCGTTGCGTGTGCAAACGTGGCCAACCTCTTACTGGCTCGAGCTACCGCGAGATACAAAGAGATTACTATTCGCGCCGCGATCGGAGCCGGACGACGACGGCTGATACAACAACTGCTTACCGAAAGTTTGATCCTGTCCTTGCTGGGTGGTGGTGTCGGGTTACTCCTGGCCGTCTGGGGCACTAAAGCTATCGGCTCTCTCGCTTCGCGAATCAATCCCGTTTTTGACAACATCTCGATAGACACTCGAACTGTTCTGTTCACGCTTTCAGTGTCGATTCTCACGGGCATCATTTTTGGTCTTGTCCCAGCGTTACAAGTCTCGAAGCCAAACCTTGCCGGATGGTTAAAGGATGGACGGAGTTCGGGAGGCTCTGCGAGCCGGAATCGCTTTCGTGGCGCACTCGTTATCGCTGAAGTAGCGTTGACACTCGTGTTACTTGTTTGTGCCGGGCTGCTTATCAGAACAGTGGTTCGTCTGCGAAATGTTGACGTCGGGTTCAACGCAAACAATGTCCTCACCATGAATATTGGCCTGCCTAATGCCAAGTATCCCAAGCCGGAAAATGTCGTCGCATTTTTTAAGGAGGCCACCGACCGGATCGGCGCGCTGCCTGGCGTTAAGGCTGCCGGGATAACGAGTGTTCTTCCGTTAAGCGACAACTTTGATGGACGTGGATTGTTGGTTGAAGATCATCCAAAGCCCGAAGGCGACGAGATCAGTGTGGATCTTTACGTCGTCACTCCTGGATATCTGACGGCGATGGAGATTCCACTCAGGCATGGACGAACCATCTCGAATCACGACACGCAGGAATCTGCGAAAGTTGCTCTGATCAATCAGCGAATGGCCGATCAGTTGTGGCCCAATCAGGATCCGGTTGGACGACGAATCAAGTTTCCGGGCAGCGAACGTAATCCGCAACCCTGGCGCACGATCGTTGGTGTGGTAAGTGACGTTTCGCAGTACTCGCTGGATAAAGAGCCACCAATGCAGATGTATCTCCCTCACAGTCAGTTTCCGACGTCGTTCGACAACATCGTCGTTAAGACGGAGGGCGATCCTTACAGCGTTCTCGGCGCCGTCCGGCGAGAGATTGTCGCGATCGATAAGGACCAGGCTGTTTACAACGTAGTTACGCTCGCGGAATTGCATAGTGACTCGATCGCATTGAGACGATTTCTCATGCTCCTGTTGATCGTTTTCGCCGGTCTCACACTCACACTCGCAGCGGTTGGGATCTACGGAGTGATGTCGTACGCCGTAACCCAACGCACGCAGGAGATCGGGATCCGTATGGCGCTTGGGGCGCGCCCGGCCGACGTTTTGAAGTTGGTTGTTAAAGGCGGGATCGTGTTGGCACTGAGTGGAGTAGGAATCGGAGTAGTGATCGCTTTCGGCTTAACGCGATTGATGGAAGCGGTACTCTTCGGAGTTGCACCAACTGACGCGTTGACATTCGTGATTGGCTCGTTGGCTCTGGTCGCGGTTGCGGGTCTGGCTTGCTATGTTCCCGCAAGACGAGCAACGAAGGTCGATCCGGTAATGGCAATGAGAGAAGAGTGAAGGAGGTAAACGTGCAAACGTTCTGGCAAGACATCCGGTTCGGCGTGCGAATGCTTTTGAAGAACCCGGGGTTCACAATCGTTGCCGTCCTCACTCTGTCACTTGGCATCGGTGCGAACACAGCGATCTTTAGCGTTGTCAGCGCGGTGCTACTGCGCGATCTTCCATTTCCAGACTCAGACCGCATCGTCACCCTTTGGGAAAATAACCTGAACGATGGGCTGGAGCGCGACGACGTATCGCCGGCCAATTTTATCGATTGGCGCGAACGGCAGACTTCGTTTCAGGAACTGGCGTTGGCGAATCCCTACAGCCTTGATTACATCGCCGATGGCGAGCCGCTTGTCTTCCGCTCTGCTTTGGTTTCAAAGGGATTTTTTGAGGTGTTAGGGGCGAATCCTCTGCACGGCCGTGTGTTCGCTCCGGAGGAATACGAGGAAGGGAAGAACAAGGTCGTCGTTCTGGGCTACGGTTTGTGGCAACGCAGATTTGGCGGAGACCACAACGTCATCGGTAGGAAGGTAACGTTGGATGACGAGCCAATGACGGTTGTGGGCGTGATGGGACCGGAGTTCCGACTCCACCTCTTTGACATCGAAGAGGAGATTTATGGCCCACAAGTTATAACGGAGAGTTTAAAGGCCCAACGCAAAGCGACGTATCTAAAAGTTCTCGGACGATTGAAGCCGGACGTTACTGTGGACCAGGCACGCGCCGAGATGAACGCGATCGCGACAAACCTGGCCACTGAATACCCGGTGACTAACACCGGCATTGGTGTCACCGCGGTTACTCTTCCCGAGCATTTGAAAGGGAAATGGCGACCCGCCTTGTTGATCCTTCTGGGTGCAGTTGGTTTTGTTCTTCTGATTGCCTGCACAAACGTTGCGAACCTTCTGCTGGCCCGCGGCGCCGAACGTGAACGCGAATTTGCCATTCGCGGAGCCATGGGAGCGGGACGTGGCCGCCTCGTTCGTCAGCTATTCGTCGAGAGTCTGCTGATCGCAGTCCTCGGTTGCGGAGTGGGACTACTGCTCGCGCATTGGTGTATGCAACTCATCGTCGCTTTCAATCCGGGGGATATTCCGCGTATCGAGCAGGTCCAACTCGATGCGTTGACGCTTGTGTTCGTCACCGCAGCGGCATTTTTCGCGGCTTTAATCTTTGGCATCGCTCCGGCCCTTCAATTCTCAGCACCTAACCTCCAACGCTGTCTCAAAGAGTCAGGCCACACCGTGTCGGCTGGTTGGAACGCCAACGATTACGCGCTGGTCTGGTCATCACGGAAATTGCACTCGCCGTCGTCCTGTTAATAGGGGCAGGTTTGCTGGTGCGCAGTTTTGTCGCCTTAACCAATGTCGATCCGGGATTCTCGCCAGATCGTGTAGCTTCTCTTCAGATTTTTATATGGGGTCGATACCGGACACCGGACGCGCGCGCTGCATATGTAAACGAAACGCTGGAACGGATCGAAGCTTTGCCAGATGTTGCGGCCGCTGGCGTAACAACCGCGATTCCGCTACTGGAAAGCAGTGCGACGACATCGGTGCCGCTACAGATTGAAGGACAGCCGCCACTACCATCGGGTCAGGAACCTGTAGCCCAAATCAGTGTTGCAACAGGCGGATATTTTCGGGCAATCGGCGCACAGCTTTTACGCGGGCGCGTATTTAATCAGTTCGACACTAAAGACTCTGCGAAGGTTGCGGTAATCAATGACACGATGGCGGAACGTTACTGGCCCAACGAGGACCCGGTGGGTAGGCGTTTTACGTTGCGTAGCATCGGCCGTGGTGAACAGGGACCAGTAACATTGGAGATTGCGGGCGTTGTCAACGATTCTCGTCAGGACGGTTTGGACAAAAATCCGCTGCCGGAGTTTTTCCGGCCGCATTCTCAATCTCCGTCAGGTTCGCTGATATTCGTCGTGCGCGCCGGTAACGATGCAGCCGCCCTGATTCCCGCATTGAAGGAAAGTATCTGGCAGTCGAGTCCGGACCTCCCGTTCTACTCCGTAACGACGATGGATCGGCTTGTGTGGGATTCTCTAAAAGCAAGACGTTTCAATCTTGCTCTGTTAGGTGGCTTCGCGGCACTTGCACTCATACTCGCGCTCACCGGTGTGTACGGTGTGATGAGCTTTGTGACCCGGCAACGCACACACGAGATTGGAGTGCGTGTAGCTCTGGGTGCGAAAACGAGTGATGTCGCACGGCTCGTGCTCGGTCATGGATTTCGGATCGCAATGATTGGAACGCTCATTGGCGCAGCCGCTGCCTTTGCTTTAACTCGATTGATGACATCGTTGTTGTTCGGCGTGGCTGCGAGCGACCCGGTAACATTTGTGCTGGTTATGTTGCTACTGCCATCTGTGGCACTGCTTGCGTGCTACCTGCCGGCACGGCGAGCGATGAGGATCGATCCGTTGGTAGCGCTGAGACACGAATAGAGACAGAACTATCTTTCACCTTCAGATGCGAGGCGCGACTGCGTAATCCATCGCTCCTCGTTCACACCAAACACAAGCAGCCAGAAAATCGTTGCGGCTGCGCCTAACAGTCCGACGAGTGCGGCGATGGGAAATGCACGGTTTCCCAGCGGCGGGTAAAGAAACGTCAGCCAGCCTAAGCCTGAAACGAACGACAACACTCCGAGCCACCGTGGCAGAAACGTTGAGCGGAAAACCAAGTAGCCGCCCAGGAGAGTTGAGAATCCGAAAAAGCCCAAAGCCGCACCAGCGCCGCGATCATTCACTGTAAGAAGAATGAGCGCCACGGACTGCAACTGTTCCGCACTCAATCCTACGAAAGCCGCCGGGCGGTCTAGCAGGTACAACGGAACGATATAGAAAACGCGGGCGAACGTTTTGATGATGCAGCCGGTGACTTCCAAAAAGAGCGCCAGCAAAGCGACGGTTTTGTTTACGGGCTTCAGCAATTGATAGAAGAGCACGGCGGTAGTGACCTGGCAGGCCATCTCTATGAGATAGACGGTGAAGCCCAACTCAAACAGACCTCTCTGCGTCAGGATGTTGTTGGCCGTAGCCGCAGCGTCGCTGAAGTTGATGAGTCTTCCGCTGACAAAGCCTTGAGCGAATATTCCGGCCAGGATTGTGAGCAAAAAGAACAGGCCGGTCATGCGTGCGAGAAAACGTGGAGAGGTCATTTTGTTCGTCGAAATTCGCCGCGCGCCTCGATCGACTTACCGTCTGGTAGCACGTAAGTCACCTCGACGATGTGGTTGTTTGCGTCAACCATCGTGAACATCATGCGCTTCATGAGTCCTCGCTGCGTGCCTCCGGCGACATCGAGGAAGGTGAACTCTACGCTCTTTCCATCCGCTGTTAACTTGCCTTCAAAGCGCGGCCGGTTTCCCTCGCCCCCGTAATGCGTCAGCAACAGACGATCACCTTCCAAATACATCAACGTGATCTTATTTGTCGAGGCCATAAACGCGTCGTGCATGATCGCGCTACCGGCGGAAGTCACGCGAATCGTCACCTGCGTGGACAAATCGCCGATGGTTCCTTCCCATGAACCTGCCAACGTTTTCAGTTGGTCAAAAGCCTTCTTGGCGTCAGACTGCGCACCCTCGATTTTCGGCGGATTAGCCTGGGCAAAGACGAAAGCGGCTGGCGCCAGAAGACCGATTAGAAGTGCGGGCATTAGCGTTCGTAAGTGTTTCTTCATTGGTTGTTCTCCTTCAATGCTTGAGGAGGCTATAGCCTTTGAAGTTTTAAGTCTCCACACGCTGTAACCAGATTGTAAAAAGTTGTACCGAAGAACATTTACACTTCTCATGGCAGTCTGCTACTCTGTGCGCCCTCCCGATCCAGACCAGACCGACAACCTCCCGCGAAGTTTCACTTAGCCCCTGCACCAAGCCAAAGGAGGCGCAAATGATTCGTAAGATTTTGATCTTCACCGTTCTCGCTGTGACCGCTGCGGCTGCCATAGTCTTACCGTTCTGGAAGTCAGATGCTGCGCAACAGCGGCCGGCAATAGAACCCCCCAACAGATCTGCTGCTCGCGCCCTGCCAAACTTCGACATTCGCCTGGCTGGCCGTGGCGAGTTTAATGACATGGACCTTGGCTCAACTTCCGGCAGGCAAGCTGCGATGCAGAACGCTGCGACTCGCTCTCGAGCTTCAGCAGTTGAGCAATTCCGTTCGTCTCTCGCACCCGAGAAGGCTGCAAACGTTCGCGCAGCAGTTAACGAAGCAGGCGCAATGAAGAACTTCTTCATCGATGGCGCCGCTCTTTCAGAACCACGATCGGACACCGCCGATAACGTCGCCCGCAGTTTTCTTGCGCGACATAGCTCGCTCTTTGCGCTTTCGCCCGCCGGTATCGAAGAGTTAAAACTGGAAAACGAAGATAACGACCAGGGAACTACTTTCCTGAACTACACGCAGACCGTCGGTGGTCTAAAGGTATTTGAAGGAGAGGTCCAGGTTGTTGTTAACAAGAACGGCGAAGTACTCAACGTCCGCCAGGGACTTCTAGCCGATGGCCCACCACTCCGGCGCAACGGAGCGATGAGCGAAGCAAAAGCCATCGCGAAAGCGTTCGAACATGCGGGCAGAACTGTGTTCCCATCTTTTGTGGAGAGATATTCCCGAGCGTCAACGACGGAAATGTCACGCTTCGCCAATCCGCTGGATCTAAATCTCGAGGAAGTGCTCTCGGAACAGAACGTAGTCAGAGTCGGCGGTGAGAGCCGTTTGGCCTGGCACGTCTTTGCGGAGGTCGGCCCGGAAGAGTGGTATGAAATTCTGCTCGACGCTTACACCGGCGAGCTGCTGCTTCGTCACAACCTTTATGTGCATCAAGCGCAAGGCACGGTTTACACCGAAGCGCCTGACAAAGGCGCACGCCAACTCGTTTCATTCATCGGAGACACCGTCATCAACACGGCGGCTGGCTGGATGGGAACCTCGACCGTAACCACCGGCAACAACGTCGAGGCTTACCTTGATACGAACGCTGACAATTTGCCCGATGCTAACAACACCACGGGTCTCTCAAACGGCCATGCTTCTTCCTCGACGCAGAATTTCACCTTTGCTTTCTCCACTACAGTCGACCCGCGGACGCAGCAGGCGGCTGTTGTGACGAACCTTTTTTACTACAACAACATCATGCACGACTTCTCGTACAACCTTGGCTTTACCGAGACCGCGCGCAACTTCCAGGTCAACAACTTCGGCCGTGGGGGCACCGGTAACGACTCGGTTCGAGCGGAAGCTCAGGATGGCTCGGGAACAAACAATGCAAACTTCGCGACGCCGCCAGACGGTTCACGCCCGCGCATGCAACAGTTTCTGTTCACCGCGGCCACTCCTGACCGCGATAGTTCGGTTGATGGCGACGTTGTGTTCCACGAATACGGGCACGGCATCTCAAACCGGCTAATTGGCAACGGCAGTACCGCTTTAAGCGGTACACAGTCAGGAGCAATGGGGGAAGGTTGGTCTGACTACTGGGCCATCACACTCAACAACGATGGTGCTGTTGGCGAGTACTCCACCGGTAATCCGAACGGTATTCGGCGGGCTGCTTATTCTGTTCCCGCCGCGACCGTGCATGATTCTTACGCAGACGTCGGGGCGGGAGGCTTCCAGGTTCACCGAGACGGCGAAGTCTGGGCCGCGACTCTTTGGGATCTGCGAACGCAGCTTGGCGCCGCAACAACGGACCGCCTTGTGCTCAACGGGATGAAGTTCACACCTACTCGTCCATCATTCCTGAACGCACGCGACGGCATCCTTCAAGCAGATCAAAATTTGAATGGCGGAGCAAATCGCTGCGCAATCTGGACAGTGTTTGCACGTCACGGCATGGGAGTTTCGGCGGTTGGTAACGATGGAACAACTCACGTTGCCGCAACTGACCTGCCACCAGACTGCGGAGGCACTTGTTCCTTCTCAATCAATCCAACCAGCGCGAGCTTTGCGGCGGCTGGCGGATCAGCAAGTGTGACAGTGACTACGAGTGCTGGTTGTAATTGGACCGCAGCGAGCAACAACTCGTTCATCGCGATCACGTCCGGAGCTAGTGGTTCTGGTAGTGGAACAGTGAGCTACTCTGTGGCCGCAAACACTTCCTCGCTTTCGAGAAGCGGTTCATTAACGATTGCGGGTTTGACGCACAGCGTCTCTCAGGCGGGCACTGGGGGCGGGTGTACAAACACGATTGTTAACCCGGGCTTCGAAACCGGTACGACGCCATGGACCTTCAGTGGCCAGGTAAGCCGCAGCACGGGAACATTCCCGCATAGCGGAACTGCCTATGCGATCCTTAACGGAGTGAATAGTACGAGTGGGACTCTGTTCCAAACGGTAACTGTTCCGAGTAATGGCTGTACGAATCTTCAGTTCTGGCTAAACATCACAACCAATGAGGCGGCTGGAGCAGCAGTTTTCGATCGTCTCTTCATTGAAGTCCGAAATACGGCAGGGACGTTGCTGGCAACGCTAGCGACGTTTAGTAATCAGAATAGCGGCACGGCGGGAGTGTATGTTCTGAGAGGACCGTTCAATCTCAGTTCGTTCGCCGGACAGACAGTGCGCATTCAATTCCGCGGAACGAATGACGTCACGTTGCCAACGAGTTTCAGAGTTGACGACGTGTCGCTGCAGTAACGCGTTTCAGATTAGACGCAAAATCGAGAGCGGAGGCGTTTAAGACGTCTCCGCTCTACGTTTTTAGGTCGTGTTTTCTCTGCTGTAAAACCTGCATGAAACAAAAACACGCCGTTTGTCATTAGAGTTAGAGACACATCGTAAAGCCGGAGGTCCCGCGGGTGTTGAAAGTGTTGACAACACGATCCCAGCCCAGTAAAGTGCGCGCGCTCAGTGTTCACGACTCTCCGTTCGCCTCGCCCATCGAACGCCGGCCAGAGCGGCCCCACCGGCCGTCACACTCTGGAGTTGATTCTCAATGAAGAACAAGCGCAAGTCCCAAGCCTCTGATCCTTTGGCGAAAATCTGGTGGCATAACCTCGAATTTGATGTCTCACAGGAAAACGTACCTCCCGAGGTCTATAAGAACTTTCTGTCCGTCATACAGCGGTTTGTAAAAGCAAAGCGCAAAAAGGCACGTCCTGTCGAGAGCATTATCGAGGCGCTGGGTGAACCACCAGTGCGCTTTTCATTAATGGGACGACCGGCGCCAGCTACTGAGCCATTGAGTCGTATCGTGGATGCTCTCTCGTTTTCCCTTTACAACATCGATAAACGACTTGGACTGGGGCCTAATCCAGAAGAGACTGTCTGGAACATGTTCAGAAACGGCGACATCGTTCCCAAACGCCATTTTGTTGGGGAATTGAGGTCGGCTCGCAATCTCTTCTGGGGAACGCCAACGAGTCGCCTCGAGCCTCTCTCTGACAAACAGGAAATCCGCCCGAATGAGTACGTGGTGCATCCGCCGGAGAAGGCCGATGAGGTGGCGACTGAAATCCGCAATCTGCTTGGTCTGAGTTACCTCAACGAAGGCGTGGGCCTTTACCGCATCGACATTCCGAAAGAGAAACTGAAGAACGTCAAGATCTGCGCCCCAACCACGCTCGACTCCTCTCCACGTTGCGTCTTTCTTCCGCCTGAGAAAACAAAGCATTACGGCCTCACTCTAAATCTCACTAACCTTGG
The DNA here is from genome assembly GCA_020199835.1 of Acidobacteriota bacterium. GTDB lineage: Bacteria > Acidobacteriota > Blastocatellia > Pyrinomonadales > Pyrinomonadaceae > PSRF01. Next base: position 56,782 of record JAIVJV010000004.1, read on the forward strand.
GCCTGGCGCCGAGGAAGTGGTCGTCGAACCGATCAGGTTTACGGAAGAGTTCACAGTCACTCAGATCGGATTTGTGAAGGGACCTTTGCCGAATGACCAGGCAGTCTGGAATGCGCTTGCAGTTATCGTGAAAGATCGTCGCGCCAGGCGCGAGGCGAATTAGTTCTTTGGAGCGTCGCGTATATGCCGAAGAAAGACTCAGATAAGAAACCACAAAAGTATAAACCTTCAGACTTAGCGGGTCCGCTTGACTGGATTAATTCACGTTCGTATGGAGAACTAAAACGGTGGCTGAGAGAGGCAATTCAACACCGGTTATTTCTGCCGGTAGTGATTCCTCACAATGTCATGCCGGCAGCGCATCTTACTCGACTGCTGATAAAAAGCGAGCCGCACACGAAGACCTACCTGCGAACGATTATCCCGGAACTCATTAAAGAGTGGGGCAGGAACGACAGTCCTCAATCGCTCGACGACCTACTCATCCTGTGCGGGAATCTGAATTGTAATGAAGCGGAAACAGCGATCTCGCGAATCGTTACCGAGAAACTGGCCCACACGCCTGTTGATATTGAATTACGTTTGCGTGCGCTCAACGTGTTGCAGGAAATTGGCACCGACCGTTCGCTCCACGTCTTTAAGCGTTATCTCAGAGAGTTTGATTATGCAGCGGTTTGTTATCGCAGCTTATATCTTCTCAACCTTAATTTCGCTGTTACTGAGTTGCAGGATCTGATGACGCTCTACGGATTCCATAACGCTACCGAGGAGTTGGAAGACGTGCTCAAGATCCTCTTCAAATACACTCTCACGCCTGCGGAACATATTTGCGTGTTGCAGCCCCTGGTGGAACTGACTCCGCCCGAGACTTTCATCGACGTATTGGAAACGCTTAAGGCACTGGACATCATTAACGAGATGTTCATGGTCCAATTACCACCAATTTCCCGGGTCGAACTCATCAAGCAGATCTTAAAGCGTGGAAGAGAAGAAGATTCCGGGAGGATTACCGACTTGCTGAACGCCCTAGGCGCAACGTTGACTCCGCCCGACGATCTCTGGCCTGTGGCACCCGAAGCGCCCGAGGATGAAACAACAGAAACTCTAACTCAAGCTCCGGCTCGCGCAGGCCGTAAAGCTGCCTTTAAGCTTAGCTTCGGTGATGCAGGCAGTGTTCCGCTGATTACGGCTTCAGAGTTGGGCGTCGATAAAAGCTGGGCGTATAGTCGCAACTATATGCCTGACATCATGACAATGTTGGAAGGACCGCCAAACTGAATTTACGAGCAGAGGTTTGCCAAAACTGATCTTCTACTAAGCCGTCATGATAAGAGACAAAGATTCGAGAGAAGAAGTAGTTGTTGACTTAAGGTCTCATAGGAAGACCCTGCAACGATTCCGCGACCGCGTAAACGAACTCAAACTTGGCATTGAGTTTAAATCTCAAGAGCACAGCAAACTCTATTACTCCGTAGATTTCAGTGAAATCTACTCATATCTGCATTACGGTGATCCTGCGGTCCACTATTCCGGCCTCAACTTCTTTTCGAGCGGTGAGGACGGAAAAATAAAATCCGAGCAGCAACACTATCTCGCTCTGACCCACTTATTTGAATCATTCTCGGAGGAGCCTCTCTATCTTCTTCAGCCTTACGTTCTTGAGATGTATTCGTACGCCAGGTCTCAGGCGCACCACTTCAGAAAGTCAAAGCGGACCCTGAGCGAGCTCATTTCGTCAGTCACAAATGGATTAAAGCCCGAGCATACGGCCCTACTTAAAACACCCGACCGGTTATCAGAAGAGCAGAAGATCGAGTTGTTGGAAATAATGAAGGCCGACTATCCCAGACTCTCGACTGATCTGCTCGAATTCGAGCGCTGGTTTACACGTAACGAAGAACTGAACACGCGCGGCCAACTCCTTAAACAACTGCTCGCTAGTCGCAAGCTTTCACATCGTACGGACGAAATTCTAAAAGAGTGTGGCATTCGCGATACGGAAATTGAGAAACCTTCGTTGGAAGAAGAGAAGAAGGTGGTCGACGAGTTTCCACCTTTACGGTCCGACGAGGAGGATCGACAGTTCTCACGCCTGGTTGACGCGCGTGCCCTGTTGCTCCTTCGCAACATGAACCGTCTGCTTGAACGTCACAACGCGCGGCTCGTGCTAATCACGCGTGACCTGAAGAGTCCCAAGGTCGCCGAGAAGCTTCAAAGTTGGTTCGGCTGGAGTGACGTCAAAAATTATTTCTATGGGATTGAAGCAGTTTATCTCGATCTCCTACTCCAGCCCGCGGATAATAAACAGAAGCTCGAGTGGTTGAACAAAGCAGACAAGTCTTTGAAAGAAATGCTTGACTCCGTTGACTTGGTACGCAACGAAACGAGTGCCGATGAGTCAACAGAAATCTCAAGCGCTGCACGAGCCTTGCTGGAGCAAAACTCCAGGAAGTGGGATGAGCTGGTGGAGGTTCAGTTTATTCGCACCTCGCCTTCAGTAGAATGGCTCGGCTCGGACTTTGTGCAGAGGAGAGTGCTAACTGCCGCAAAGCGTCGCAACGATGCAGAGCAGCCTCAAGTTAAACCAGATGAAAGTCAGATGCTCACTCAGCTCGTGACCTTTGTAGACTCGCCTGATTTTCAGGAGGTTGCCGCCGAAGACGCAGATAAGCTCTGGAACGGGATTGCCGCCGACGCCTTCGGTATGAACACGCTGGGTATTTTCAGCGATCGACTCAGTGAGGTCATGGCACAGTTGAAAACGCTCCTGTCCAGCAAAGCAGACGATCCGGAAGTATTTCGAAAAGTAATAGCCAAGAGCAGAAGTTTTTTGAACATGCCGACGATTCATTTCGAAAACCGGCTTTACAACGAGTTCGTAAAAAATTTCGAACCTTGGCATTACGGAGAAGAAGAATTACTCAATCAACTCGGACGATTACTCGAGGAGTTATTTTCACATGCAGCGAGCAATCTCGAGAAACCCGAGAATTGCCTGTTCCTGGCCTTTGTCATGGGCATGCACGATTACTGGGATCCTGCCGTGGAGATGGCTGAGAATGGAAGTGAGCGTATCAAGGAAAGAAGATCTGAATTCGACTATTTTCTTGCGTATGCCAGGTATCGCAGAGTCGACATGCATAACTACGCTCCACTCGAAGCGCTCGAGCAATATAATCTGGCAGATCGGGATATTCGAGCGGCTCTTAAAGCGAACCCTTACGATCCACGTTATTTGGAACGACGAGGTGCTATCGCATTACGGTACCATCATACCGTGACGGGTTTACCCGAGGAGTCGCGCGCGGCACTGCCAATCACCGATATCGCCAGCGTAACGGAGGCGAGAGGATTTCTAAAGCAAGCTGTCCATCGTGCCGGACACGATCGGAAGATAAGCGTGCGCGCTCTTAACAATCTGGCTTACTCGTACGGTACTAGTGACCCACCAGAGTTGCACGAGGCTGAAGAATGTATAAAGCAGATTGAAAGGGAGTTTGACGAGGCCACAAACGATCACGACAACTCGCTGCCAAGTATTCAGCAATGGCCCTTCGTTATGGACACGGTCTGGTATATCGGCGCCCGGATCGCCTACACGCGTCGTGATGCGGAGGTATTGAAACAGAAGCGGGGGCTTTTTGAAGTGGCGCTCGAAAAGGCCAACCTGTTGGAAGCTGAAGCAACTTCAATCGCCGAACACATTCGTGAAATTCAGCAGTGGCAGTTGGAGCTCGACGCTGCGAGCAACAATTCAACCCGCATTCCATCACCACATACCATCGGCAAGTGATCTTTTTACTCAGACCTCGTGTCTGATTAATCCAACATAAACACCGAAAGTTCTCTACGGCAACTTCATGAGCGATTTAGTAATTGACAATGGTAGCAGTTTAGCCCGAAACACATGGGTGGTGGATCCAAACCAGGAAAAGCGTGTCGATATCCAGCTGGCTGCGTATGAAGAGGTGTGCAACAGTTACCACGCGATTGACGATTTTCGCACTAAACTGCTTGGCATTCTTCCGATTGCGTCGCTTGGCTTAGCCAGTTTCTTTGCGGCCGCATTCACACTTCATTATTTCTGTTTGAGATACGCGGCATTATCCGCTGTCATCATCTGATTGAGCGCGGTGCGAAACTGGAGGAGTCCTTAAATGTTCAAGGGCAATTCATCGTGTGCTCCAGTGACGCGGCGACTTATTCTCCTGCGGCAGTCGCGGAGGCGATAACAGTCGGCGCGACGAACCGGTTGGATACTCGAGCAGAGTTTTCTGATTACGGATCTACGCTGGATCTTTTTGCGCCCGGCGTGAGCATTCCTTCGGCATGGATTGGCAGTGATCTGATGATTGCGACAGCCTCAGGCACGTCAATGGCAGCGCCGCACGTGGCCGGTGTGGTCGCGCTTTATCTGCAGAATCATAGGACCGCGTGTCCGTCCGCGGTGCGTTCAGCGCTTGTGGGCACTTCAACAACCGGTGTTGTTATTAACGGCGGACAGGAATCTCCAAACCGGTTGTTGTTTTCGAACTACTGAACTGCCGTCGCGTTTTGCTTAGGCGGCGATTGCGTGGATTGATCTTCGACGCAACGAGCAGCCACACGCAGCGCTGTGTTCTCCCTGTGGTGGGAACAGGTGGTAGTACATTCCGATCACCATCGGCATGAACACGGCCGCGTTGTAGAAGAGATGAATTTCTATTCGAAACTTCGGCAGCAGCATTTGCAGGAAACTGACCGGCACCGGCGAGCCGAACCAGTAATGTTGTGTCAGGGCTTGCCATTGCAGCACTGCATGCTCGATGTGATGCCAAAACTGGATCACAAGCGCGATGGTCCACCATTTTCGTGAGGTTCCGGAGAAGCCTTTCCTGAATGTCCAAAGACCAACGAGCATCACGACGGCATAGCCGTAGTGCATGAGCTCGGAACTGACGAGCCACGGATAAAACAAGCCAAGAAAACCTCCCGCCTGTGGCCGCGGCCAGCCTAATACATAAATCTGATAAGCCTGGCTCAGATGTTCGGCCCAATGAGCGAGCACAATGAACATAAACAGATTGAGTGCGCGCTTGTGCCAAACACTATTCAACTTCTGATAAATACCAAACTCGGCGACTATCGGCACTGTACCTGCTGACATCGAGCTTCCTTTTGAAAAATGTTTTGAGTAACGGCTGAGCAAGGGAGGCGCGGAACTATAAACCTTTTGGGTCGGAACAGCGTGGCATTTTTTGCTTCCAAAAACGCCACGCTGGACTAACCGAATTTGTTCCAGCGAGCCAACTTGCTAGTGCGATTTTGATCGTTTTCGCAGAGCGTGCTTCGAGACGAACTGCGCGATCTGACGACCCATTCGCGCGCCTGCCTTATCAGAGTTGCGAAAGTGGATTCCCGAATACACGCGAGCGTCGATTACTTCCTCAACTGCGTCATTGAAAGTGTTCCAGCTACGAGTAATGCCCGTTAACGTGACTGCAATCGGCCCCGCATTATCACCAAACTCAGAGTCCAGGATCTTCGCCATCGCGCTGCTATTTGCGGTGTGGCCTGATGGATATTCAGGATGTGGCGGAGTGGCGACGAATGGTTGCCACGTCACATTGCCGGCAGTGAGATCATTGTCGTCGAAGTCCCCCATTCTGATGGCCGGCTGCGGCCGCCAGAAGTTATAAAAATACTTCGCCTCCCAGCAGGCAATGCTCGCGTCGGCTGCGGCCAGATAGAACAGTGCAAACACCCGAGCTTTGCCTGACAGATCGAGGTTACGTGTAAGCACAACCTGCGTCAGAACGTTGTTCCAAATCGCGGTCGGAGATGCACGCCAGAAAGTCGCGATTTGACTCTGTTCAGCCTTGCGAGTCGAACCAGTGGCTATGCCAATCTGTTTGATTTCGTTGTAGTCTTTTGTGTACTGCTCGCTATCGAGAGCCGGCGGCGGCTCTGGCCGAAACTGTGACCCGCTCCGAAGCACAAACGGAGTAACGTTGCCGAAGCCGGGCAGCAAGGCCGGAGCGTTGTTCAGTCTTGCCCAGACGCCGGGGTCGCCAGCGCCAGGAGCGTCGTAAGCAAATTGTGCCTCGCCTGCGCGATCGTTGGCGCGCAACGAAAGGATCGCCGCCGCGGCGGCACGACCGTACTCGATTCCCGAATCTGAAGGCGAGAGACCGTTGGCTGCTAGTGAGTTCACGTAGCGATCGTCAAGCAATGTGTCATGGCCTGAAAACAGATTTTTCAACGTGTGATGGGCGGCTGCAATAGCCGCCGCCTGAGGCGACGCACTTTCAGGCGCCGACGAGGGTGACAGGTACGTTTCATATTCGCCCGTAATGCCATTAACGGCATCGTGCACGGCTACGTGAAAGATCGCCATAGCACGCGTTTGCTGAACCGGCGCCAGAGCGGATGCGGGTAGTAGTGATAGCGCAGCTGCTTGCTGATTCCATTCCATCACGACATCAGTAGCCTGTGCAGGCACGGGTGTCGCGGCGGGTTGAGAAGATAGTCTCGAACAAGCGTTGCGACCAGTGGCGGAGGCGTCGCTCCACCACGGGAACGCGGTTATCATCGACACCACGATGCCGAGACCCAGTGTTAACTTCAATCCTTTACTTAATGTTTTGGCTCTCATCTTTTCCTCTCTCGGTACTTATAGTTTTGAGTATTGCGCTGCGACGGTCGCGGAGTAGCGGCGCTCATGAGTTAAGGCGGGAATGGCTGAGAGAAACTGTAACGGGTTGTGGTAATTTCTTCGGGCCACGTACTGACGGGCCGATTTCCTATGCCAGCTCAGCCTAACGAGATCACGCAGTTATTGGTTGCCTGGAGTGAAGGTGACGAATCAGCACTCGAGCAGTTGGCCCCACTGATCAACTCAGAGTTGCACCGGCTTGCCCACCATTACATGACGCGTGAGCGTCCCGGGCACTTGCTACAGACCTCTGCGCTCGTTAACGAGGCCTACGTTCGCTTGATCGATTGGAAAAATGTACGCTGGCAAAACCGGGCACACTTCTTTGGCGTTGCGGCGCAGATGATGCGCCGTATCCTCGTCGACTTCGCTCGAGACAGGCAGTACCTCAAGCGTGGCGGTGGCACGCTTCAAGTCTCGCTGAGTCAGGCGGCATCTTTCGTGATGCAGCGCGGCACTGACCTGGTGGCCCTGGATGAAGCGCTCACCGCGCTCGCTAAAATCGATCCACGCAAGGTGCGAGTGGTCGAAATGCGGTTCTTTGCGGGCCTGTCGATTGAAGAGGTGGCTGACGTATTGAACGTTTCAAAGGAGACAGTAATGCGCGACTGGCGGCTGGCTAAAGTTTGGTTGCTTAGGGAACTCGCAGGGGAGACTCTTCCTTCGTGAAAGATGAAAGATGGCAACAGGTCGAACGGCTTTATCATTCGACACTGGAAAAACCCGCGAATGAGCGTGCTGCGTTCCTGGTCCATGCCTGTGCCGGAGACGAGGGATTGCGCCGCGAAGTCGAGTCGTTGCTTGCCTATGAAGAGCACGCCGCAGACTTTATTGAATCGCCTGCACTTGAGGTCGCGGCCAGAATGATGTCGGAAGAGCGGTCCGCGACAGTCTCGGCAGGCGAAGAGTTCAATCAGTATCGAATCATTTCGCCGCTTGGTGCGGGCGGGATGGGTGAAGTCTATCTTGCAGAGGACACCCGACTACGGCGCAGGGTTGCCCTCAAGTTCCTGCCCGCGGTGCTCACCAAAGATAAAAAACACCTCCATCGCTTTGAAGTTGAAGCTCGGGCCATTGCGGCTTTGTCTCATCCGAACGTCTGCACGATCCACGAGATCATTCAAACCGAAGACGGCCGGCACTGCATCGTCATGGAATACATCGAAGGCGTGACGCTGCGAGAGCGACTGGCCCACGGTCCAACAAACGTTAAGGACGCTCTCGATATCACTGTCCAGATTGCTTCGGCCTTGTCGAGCGCGCACGCGGCCGGAATCGTACACCGCGATATCAAGCCTGAAAACGTCATGGTCCGTGGAGATGGATACGTCAAGGTGCTGGACTTTGGACTCGCTAAACTGGTCGAAACGTTTGAGCCGGCGGGCAGTGAGGCCGAAACGCGTGCCATAGATCTGAAGACGTCACCCGGGATATTGATGGGAACCGTGGCGTATATGTCGCCGGAGCAGGCGCGCGGACTTCCAGTTGACGCCCGAACCGATGTCTGGAGCCTGGGAGTGGTGCTTTATGAAATGGTCGCAGGGCGCAAACCATTTGAGGGGCCGACTCCGACCGACGTGATTATCTCGATAGCAGAACGAGAACCGGATGCTTTGGCGACCGTTGCGCCCGAAGCGAGTTCGTTACAGCCGATCGTCATGAAGGCATTGGCGAAAGATCGGAATGAAAGACATCAGACGGTAGCGGAGGCGTTGGTTGATCTCAAGCATCTGAAACGAGAGCTGGAACTGCGGCCGGATTCCGCGCGCTACAAACCAAGCGCATTGACACACGACACTGAAGCACGCGGTTTACGCCTCTCTCACTCTCTCTCGAACAAAAGCGGCCTGATCGTACTGGTCGCGCTTGGGACAGTGATCGCCGCCGCGCTGGCCTGGGCCATGTGGTCGGGCAGACGTTCGACGACTCCACCACCGCCAGGAACCGGAATAAAGTCATTAGCAGTTTTGCCGATGAGTAATTTTTCTGGTGATCCATCTCAGGATTACTTCGCGGAAGGTATGACGGAGACGCTGATCTCCGGCCTGGCACAAGTCGCTGCCTTGCGCGTGATCTCGCGCACTTCAGTGATGCAGTTCAAAGGATCGCAGAAGCCTCTGAAGGAGATCGCACGTGAGTTGAGCGTTGATGCGATCGTTGAAGGTTCGGTACAACGCTTCGGTGAGCAGGTACAGGTAAATGTGCGATTGATTGATGCTGCGACCGAACAACACTTATGGACCGAGACTTACACCCGAGCCATGCGCGATGTGCCGAGTCTTCAGAACGATGTGGCACGGGCGGTCACTCAGGCAATTCAGATCAAGCTTACGCCACAGGAACAGTCCCGGCTCGCGCTGGCGCGTAGTATCAACCCGGCGGCGTACGATGATTTCCTGCGCGCGCGGTATTACCTTAATCATCAGACCAAGGAGAACAACGACTCCGCGATCGAAGCGCTCAATCGTGCGGTTGTTAACGATCCGAATTTTGCTGCGGGTTGGGCTGAGCTGGCCCAAGCGTATGTTTGGAAGCTGTTTTTATTCTCACCTGATGATAAAGAGTTGCGTGAGAAGGCTTTCGTGGCTGCCGAAAAGGCGCTCGCGCTCGATCCGGAATTACCGGAAGCTTACCTGGCCCGGGGCCGGCTGCTTTGGACTCCCGCTAACCATTTCCCGCACGACAAAGCCATTCAGGAATATCGCCGCGCATTGGCTTTAAATCCGAGTTTGGATGAGGCGCGAAATCAACTCGCGCTGGTTCTGAGTCACGTCGGGCTGCTCGACGAAGCGCTCGCGGAATTGGACCAGGCATTGGCGGCGAATCCCGCCAATAACCTCGCGCGGTTTCGTGTCGGCGAGATACAGATGTTTCAAGCCAAACATGAACAGGCTCTCACGGCCTTGCGCAATATTGCGCCCGAGGTCAATCCGTCGTTGGTCGGGCATCAGATTGTTTTTGCTCTCTTTGCGTTGGGGAGAAAAGATGAGGCCTCGGCCGCGCTCGAGGGATTCTTAAAGGAGTATCCCGACGACAATCGCGGTTTATTTACGAGTTTGCAGGCAATTCTGGCGGCCTCGGACGGTCAAGACCGGATGGCCGAGGAGAAAATTGAGTTGGCCATCGAGCGCGGAAGGGGATTCGGACACTTCCACCACACTGCGTATCACATTGCTTGCGCGTACGCCATTATGAACAGGCGGGACCAGGCCATGAAGTGGTTGCAAGCGGCGGCTAACGATGGATTCCCTTGCTACGTTCTCTTCGAACGAGATCGTAATCTCGATAACTTGCGAGACGATGCGGATTTCAAGGCACTGATGGCAAAGTTGAAACAACAGTCGCAATACTACAAAACGTTGCTGCAAGATCAGCGCGCTTCAAGCCCATCGAACCCCTGAAGGTTGTCCAAAGCCGACAAGACCTTCTCTGAACTCTCACCACGCACGCTCGAACGCATTGAAATCTTCCTCAAGCTGCCACTGAAGCCTCGCCTTCTCGTTGGCAGCGACAAACTGCCGGCAACTGTTCGTCGTGAGTTTCATCTCCTCAACGTCACGCGCGCACTGGGCAACAGAAACGAATTTGCGTCCGTCGCTCCACAAACTCTCGCCCGCGATAAACGCATAGTGAAGACTGTTGCGCGCCATGGTCTTGAGTTGAAGATAATTAACGCCCTGTTCCTCAGCCGCTTTGAGGAACTCGCGCGAAATCTCCGAACGCGCGACACCTTCATCATCCGTCGCCAGCGCGACCGGCACGCCGTATTCGAGATACGTGGCGAGCGGATGTTGCGAACCCGAGATCCCGAGAATCAGATCGTTGCTCGATAGACAGATCTCCACCATCACGTTGCGTCGCGCCATTTCTTTCAAGAGTTCAAAGGGCTCGGTCTCGTGCATGATGTCGACACCATGGCCGATACGTTGCGCTCCCGCAACCATCACTGACTCGCGAATGTGAAACTTCAAACCGTCGGGCGGCACAAGCCCAGGAGCAAGTTCACCCGCATGCAACGTGACCTTCGCGCGCGGATAAAGGGGTCGCAGAAACTTCAACATCTGCATATGGAGGGAGAAGTTTTGCATGGAGTTGACACCGTCTTCGCCCTGCACCAGATTCGTCGCCACGACTTTCGAGTTCGGATCATTCGCCAGAGCGAGGCCAGTCACTATCTGCGCATAAACCTGACCCAGCGAGCTGTTTCGCGAGACCTGCGCAACGTAGCGAATCGTAACGGAGCAGGCCGCGTCCGCGTGCGGCGTGCCGCACTTGAGTAGTTGATTCTTGTCAGCCTCCATGGCCCGAAGGTTCTCAATTCCAATCGCGGCGGCTTTCTCAATCCCGTTGGCCTTCAGCTTGCTCAGGGTGTTTTCAAAGTTTCCATCCCATCCGACTTGTTGTCCGATTTGACTGGAAGCCACGCCCGTCGCGGTGCCATCGGGAGTTAACATCAGTTCGACATAAGAAACTCTCCCGCGAGCAGCGCTCTTCACGGCCTCGGCGAGCATTCTGCCGCTGTTGTTGTAGGTCGCCGGGCCAAATTTGCCAAACGCATCGAAGAACTGGTCGTGCCCGCTTTGCCCGGATAACTGCCAGTTGCGCATCGACCATGCATCGATCATCTGCCGGTAGAGTACGGAGTTTGTCAGTGCTGTATTAGCGGGCGTTTGGTCAGTTTCGCACTTTGATGGCGATGCCGGGACGACTAAGGCCTTAGTACGGTTGTTGACGCATAAACCTTTTTCTGCCGCCCACTCGACGTAACGTTCGGCGTAGATCGAGCCCGAAAGGTGATTGTGCAGATCGGCGCCTTTCGGCATCTTCAACAGAAAGGCCAGTTGCTTCGGCGGCGATTTGCGGATCGATTCGAAGTAGGTGGCTGTCTTCTGTTCCGAAGCTCGCCTCGAGGTAGTAATAGCTTGCGGCTTGACCGCCGGTTGAGCTAACGATGTCAGGCCAAACGACAGAACAACTGCTAGAGTCCACGCGATTTTGCGTCGCAGCAATTTGAATGGAGAGTTTGTGATCATTCGTGAGTTCCTTATCTATTGTTACGCGAAACGTTTTTGCATCTAGCGCCATTCTGATTGGAGGTCAACGATGCGATTGAACACTACCAACCCAATTCTCGAGTTTAACGAACATGAGGAGCCGTTAGTAGACTCGCTGTCCGCGGTTGTCGTCGTCCGGGATTGCTTATGGGTGGCCTCTGACGAAGTCACTAGTGTTGAGCGTCTCTCATCCACTGACGGCGTTACCTTCAACACGCACAAATCTTTCGCACTCAAAGATCTAATCGACCTGCCCGCGCAAGGTACGGATTTCGATCAGGAGATCGATATTGAGGGCCTCGATCACAATGACTCCTACTTGTGGCTGGTCGGTTCCCACAGCATAAAACGTAAGAAGGTCGAGAAAGAAGGAACCACTGACAAGAGAATCAAGAGATTAGCGAAGACGGAAATCGAAGGCAATCGTTTCATGCTCGCTCGCATCCCTCTGGTTGAAACTGAGGGACGTACAGACCAACAGTTGGCACGTTCGACGGCGGATTCGAGCAACCCCGACCGCACGTTGAAGGCAGGTCAGTTGGAGGGAGACGAGAAAAGTAACGCACTTGTGGAAGCTATTAAGGGCGCCGAAGACGGTCGAGGTGATTCACACTTCGGCAACTTCCTCACGATTCCCGGCAAAGACAACGGCTTCGACCTGGAAGGTCTGGCGGTGAGTGACGAGCGGATTTTTATCGGACTTCGTGGCCCCGTATTGCGCGGCTGGGCCGGAATACTCGAGGTCTCCGTGAACACGGCAGACTCTTTCCGTTTGAAACTCAAAGATATAGGACCTGAAGGCCGGCCGTACAAGAAGCATTTCGTGGACCTTGGCGGCCTTGGAGTAAGAGATCTTTGTGTCGATGGAGAGGACTTACTGATCCTGGCTGGTCCAACGATGAATCTCGACGGCCCGGTCGCCGTGTTTCGCTGGCCAGGCGCGCTCAAATCGTCTGACCAACAGTTGATCTTTGCGGATGGTCTCGAGCGCTTGGTCGAGGTTCCTAATGGAATTGGTTTTGATCACGCCGAAGGAATGGCGTTAGTAACGGATCCAAAACGCCTGTTGGTCGTCTACGACAGTCCCGGCGAGGCGCGGAGAATCAGTGACAGGGCCGTTACGGCGGATGTATTCGAATTCCCAGGCAGTTAGGGAGGGGTTGAGAAGAGTCGTTGTATGGTTTAGCCGGTGCAGTCTGGTAACGGCGCGGATTGCGCAGGTTCGCGCCAGTCCATCACATCCGGGAAAGAGCCGCGGCCGAAGAAGACATGATGCGCGAGCGAGTTGAACATGGGCAGTCGTAACACTGCGCAACCGAGTTCGATCAGTTGAGGTTGACGAACTGTCGATGCAATACGACGTGCCCACAACCGCGACGCAAAGCGCGATCGAAACAGTTCGCCTGAGTACGCCTGCAACACCTCAACATCACCACTCGATAAATACTCTGTGACGATGCGTGCGGCGAATGACGACAGACGCATGCAAGGGTCCAATCCGCCCGCGGTAAGGGGTGACACGGCGCCCGCCGCGTCGCCGATCAATAAGCCGGTTGAGTTAGCGATGTTTCTGAGTACGCCGCCAACGGGAATAAAACCTGCGCGTGTTTCGATCTGTTTTACCTTTCGCAAGTCGATAATGCCTGCAACGCGCGATCGGAAGTCCTGTAGTGCTGGAATGGGATCGAATAATGAGGGATAACCGCCGACGCCCAGATGCGTTTCTTCGCCGTCGTGAGCAATCCACGCGATGTAACCCGGCGCGAGTTTCGGATCGAGAAAACAAAGCAGTTGCGGTGGACCATCAAGCACGGCTCCGTGCAACACGCTTTCCACACCGACAATCCATTCGCTGTTTAGTTCGAGTTTCAGATCTCGCGCGACACGCGAACGTGCGCCGTCCGCGCCGATCAAGTAGCGCGTACGGATCGACCGCGGCGATATCGATTTTCTTGGGAAACCGGAGTGGAGTCGCAGGGTTAGTTTGCCGTTGCTTGCCGAATGGCTGAGGTAACTCGTTTGCGGCAGCCAGTGAACACCAGCGTGTAAACACTGCTGCAAGTAACGCTGGTAGAGTTGGCCCATGCGGCCGATGCGAAACTCCTCGTGGTGACTGGCGAGTTCCAGCGGCCGCAACGCGGGTGAATAGAGTGTGACGTGTTTGATCGGGGGTCCGAGGCAGTCGTCCGGGAGATCGAAATCGACGAGCGTGCGGCGCACGAAGATTCCGGTGGTATGGATCTTCTGGTCGAGAGTGTTTTTACGATCGACGAGGAGAACATGGAGACCTTGCCGAGCGAGCAGGCGAGCACACTGAAGTCCGGCCAGTCCCGCGCCGATAATCGTTACGTCGTAGCTGCTCCTCATAAGCATTCCGCGAAGCTCTTTGTATTACAAAGCTCGCGTATGCCAGGATGTTACGGTGTGTTAGGGACTTCGGTCAAGTTCTTTGTGGGATAAAGGAAAATGCCCGCGGGCGACTCGTCACCCGCGGGCTAAAGAACGTTTAGGGGATTAATTCTGAAGTCAGAACTGCTCCATTGAGACTCGGAAGCACAGCCGTGATCTTCAATACCTTTCGACTACTCTTATCGATCCAAACAGTCTGTTTGTCAGCGTCGTTAGCGGCGTCCACGATCTCCACCTTGTAAGCGTCAAACGTACCGGCCGGCACAGTCACGCTTTCCGTGCCGAGCACCTTCAACTGTTTGATCTGTGGCTTCTGTTTTTGCACGTCGAAGTTCCGAAAACTCGAGCTGTAACCCTCCGCGAGGGGAAGAGAAGCGATCACCTCAAACGTGCCCGCGCCATCGGCAAACAGAGCACCACCGGGATCCACCGCGAGTGGTGTGGTTTGGCCGTTCATCGTCGTGGTGCCAGTCAACTGGTTCGGCGCGATGTTCATCTCGATCGTGATTGGACCTTGCTTGAGCATGCGCTTTTTCACGAGCAGACTGCCTTTCTCGATGACGCTCGAGTCGAAGAGCTCGCCTTGCGGAGTCTGCGCCGTTTCAGTAACGGTCCATGCGCCATTTTCTTCCTTGATGTCCGTCTTCATGGTGAGCGGAATCGACTGTCCGCCGATGGCGATCGACGCTTTGTAGTTGTGAGTACCCGGCCGCAGATCTACCGCAGGCTTCGGAACCTCGGTAGTTGACGTCATCATCTTCGGCAACGTTACTGTCTTCACATCAACGTTGATTTCGCTCAGACGTTTCGACACTTCCGGTGTCATCGTTTCCTGGTAACGACCCCCGAGATATTTCGCGAGAAACTTTTCGGCGCTTGCAAACATCGCCATGTTGTTTACCGGACGGGCAAAGCCGTGCCCTTCATCCGGCGCCACGATGTACTCAACCGGAAAGCCTCGATCTCTGAGCGCGACGACGATCTGGTCTGATTCGCGTTTGGTAACGCGCGGATCGTTGGCTCCCTGGATCACCAGCAGCGGGGTCTTTATTTTTGCAGCCGCGGTTAATGGCGACTGGCGCAGCAACTGAGCTTTTCCTTCAGGAGTGTTTGGATCGCCCATGCGCTCGTAAAAAAGTTTTCGAATCGGTTCCCAGTACGGCGGAATCGATTCGAGCAGCGTGATCAGATTTGATGGTCCAACAATCGAAACTCCGGCAGCGAAAATGTCGGGTGTAAACGCAACCGCCGCGAGCGTCGCATAGCCGCCATACGAGCCGCCCATGATTCCGATGCGCTTTGGATCGGCGATGCCCTGCGCGATTAGATACTTCGCGCCCCAGGTTACGTCGTCCTGCATCTTGTCGCCCCACTGCTTGTTTCCGGCGTCGATAAACTTCTTGCCGAAACCGGTTGAGCCGCGAAAATTGGGTTGCAGAACAGCGTAGCCGCGGTTAGCGAGAAACTGTGCAAAAGCGTTGTAGCCCCAACTATCGCGAGCCCATGGACCACCATGCGGAACAACGATCGCGGGCAGGTTCCTGGCTTCGACGCCTTTCGGTAACGTCAGATAAGCGGGGATCTCCAAGCCGTCGGACGATGGATACCTGACCGGCTTCATCGGCGCGAGATACGCGCGATTTAACTTTTCACGAGACTGATATTGGAGCGTCAGTTTCTTCGTGGTGCGATCGAAGAGATAGGTTGAACCGGGATCGGTATCGGCGTTTGCGTAGATGATCCACAGCTTTTCATCTTTGGTTGCAGAGCCGAAACCAATCTCCTTGCCGGGAAGCTGTTTCTGCAACAACTTGTAATCAGCTTCAAAGTTTTTGTCTTTCCAATAGATGCGTTCGCGTTCGTCTTCGTAGGTAGTGGCGATCAGTTCATCGGAGAGTTCCGAGAAGATCGCGTTGCCGAAATCGACGCGCTTTAAAGGATCAGTTTCAACAAGCACCTCTTTACCGGTGGTGGGGTCGAGCAGTTCGAGACTGACGAGATCGGCGCTGCCTTTGTTCGTCTGGAAGTAAACTCGTTGACCGTCTTTGTGGTAGCGAACTGGTCCACAAGATTCGAACACGTTACAACCGTAAATCTTCGTGAACTTGTCCGCGTCAACGCGCAGGACTTCCGTGTCGCCGTTCTCAGCCGCGCGGGTGGCGAGCCGGAGCTGATCTTTGAGATCGAAGACGAAGGCAGTGATGCGCTCGGTGTTTTTGCGGAGGAGGGTGCGTTCGCCGGTGGAGATCTTTACTTTGTATAGATCGTGCCAGGCTGGATCGCGATCGTTGAGGCCGACGTAGATCGCGTCGGGCTCGCTACGAGGCACACCGTAGATCACGGCGCGCACACCTTTCGCGTCCTTGAGATCTTTCACGTCCGTGAGATTTCGAGCTGCGGGGACATCTTGTCCGCTCGCCGGCGCCTCAGCGGGATTGACAGCGTAAACGTTGTAGTTTTCGTCGCCCGCTTTGTCCTGGACGAAGAGGATGTACTTGGCGTCGCGCGACCAGAAGTAGCCGGGGATAGGGCGCTTCGTGTCTGCGGTTATTGGTTTCGCATTCGCAAACGGCTCGGCCGTCTTCTTCACCCAGACGTTGCGCACGCCCTTGAACGGTTTGATGAAGGCGATGAAGGCGCCGTCTGGGGAGATCTGCGCGCCCGAGATCTCGGGGTCACCGAAGAACAGCTCGCGGTCGATCAGCGGCGGAGCCTGCGCGAACACGGGCGCCGCGAGCGTGACCATTAATAGGACGGAAAGTATTAGAAAGCCGATGAACGAGCGGCGAGACTGGCCGTTTGAACGCATAGATACCTCTTTCGTTGAGTGATTGTTGACAGGTTTACCACCGTGAATGAAACACGTGTTTACGCAGGAGGGGCCTTCAGAGTTTCAAAAGCGGGACCAACTTGACGGGATTATCGCTCGGGACCCTTTGCTAATTCTTCGTAAGCAGTCCGACGTCTCGCCAGGATCGATTCGAAAGCCTCAGTGAATTCGCCCGAACGTCCTTCTTCCTCGGCCGGGGCAAGTTGCTTTCGGACATAAAGATTCCAGAAGTGATAGCGCTGTGCGTATGGATCAGACAAGTGAGGCTTACATATGCGAAGAATCCGCTCTCGGACTTCCGTGCAACTCGCGGCAGTGTCGCGCAGCTCCTTCCAGTCATCAAGCCGACCGCGCGCGATGACGTCGTCGATCGCCGCAAGTGTCCACTCAGAGTGATTCAGATGACGGTGCAACACACGCGTTGATTATAGCAGCCTGAATGTGGACCATAAGCGCCGAGAATCGCTTGTTTGTTTATCGGCATAACCCTAAAATGCAAAGTTCGGGTTTCACGAGTCTTAGCGGCTTCTAATGAAATCATTCGAACCAGGCTTTTTTGAAAAGCAACCAATCCCGCAGAATCTCCTGCGGTCTATTCGTCTACTCGGCGAGTACAAAGGGAAGGAACTGACCCGCGACATGATTCGTGTGGTGCTAAATCGACTAAAGAAAGAGAAGCGAGTTTATTGTGAGGGACGCGGAGCGGCGGCGACGTGGTACAAACAAGCTAAAAAGTGACGTCGAAAGGGAGTAGTGGTAATAACTCACGAATAGTGGTAATAGAAGTGGTAATAACTCGAAAATGCGCGAATTTGCGCCTGAATTTCGCGAATTACCGGGGGCGAGTTCAATCATGTAATCGCAGTTGGTAGTGCCAGAATTCTTTCTTCGTCGGCTCCTTAGCCCAACCGGCGTGCGCGTAGATGCGCTCCCAGCCGAATTGTTCCGCGGCCGCCGTGAAGTCGAAAACATACCCTGAAACAAAGCCGGCGTTGTCAGTGTGAAGAGCTGCTTTAGCGCATTTACTCGCATCCCGTCTTGCAGTCCCATTCTGTCGTTCACACAGCAGGTACGTGCGCCATCTCACGCCTTTCGAATCTGACTCGCGAACCAGCAGCACGCGCGGGTCTTCCTGGTTGTAATCAAATGCCTCGCCTTTTTTATGGCGGCTGTTGAAGGCGGTGCCGAGCTTCAACACTTTCGCGTTACCCACGCGCAACATGTCGCCACAGCGCGCAAGGAAGTCGAAACCTGCGACGTCAATAACAGCAGCGCGTAATGCGTGGAAACTTTCGGCCGCGCCGCTGCGCAGAAACGGCATAGGCGCAACTACATCCAAGGGTACGAAAAGCTCGTCATCAGTTTTGACCGCGGATCTTACGGGTAAATCGGCAATGCGGTCGGCAAACGTATGTGGGATTCCAGGACTGCTAACGGCCGTTGGTATGAGCGTAGCCGTAGCAACTATCGACAGAACTACAAGTCCGACAACGCGAATACTGATTGCTGTATAACTCAGAGGCTTTGACAACAACACACCCACCGATCAAACAAACCAATTAACCAACCAACAAACGAGCAACTACGAACTACCAACCTGCTTTGATATACGACTGAGGTGCAACCGAGCGCAGCTCACCCAATCGCTCTTGTGCTGCGCGCTTCGAGAACGGTCCCATAGTTAACGCCAGCAGACCGGGTCTGAGCTTCGCATAAGAGTCGGTATTGATAAGTTGCGTGTCGTACCCCTGGCCGCGGAGAACGTTCATTCGCTGGTTCGCTTTACTCCGCTCATGCGGCGAGAACGTTTGCAGAATGATTAACCAACGAGCCGTCGGGTTCGACACCTTATTACCTGCTGGCGTGTCAGCAATACCTGCGGGCGCGTCAGCATTCGCTACTGTCGAGTCGTTTCGCGATAGCGAGAACGAGTCGAAGAACCCTCTAAACGAAGACGCGTACCTCGAATTCCTTGAAGCTGTGTACCTCGAATTCCTCGAGGCAGCGACCGCATAGAACGTTTTATCGACTTCATAGATCCGCCATTCTCCGATTCTGTCTTCAGCCTCGAGACTGAATTGTCTCCCCGCATAATCGTCCAAAGAAATATCCCTCTGAAAAGCAGCTTTGAACGAACTGGCGCTTCGCGCGCCCGGCGAAGCATTGCCCGAGCCGTTCGATCGCGAATAAAAATCCAACATCAACATGTGCGCGACGTGCCAGTTAGGTTCATTGAAGCCAACAAGCGTCAGGACCGCGTAGTCTGATTCTCCGCGCATCGCCCCGTAATAAGTTAACGAGAGCTGCTGTCCGCTGATAACACGAGTTTCTTTTTTGACTGTAGGCGCCACAGGCATTACTACTTCAAACTTGTCAGTCTCGGATCTGAATCGTGTGGAGTTTTCTTTAGCTGAGATGCGAGTCGGGCGTGGTGTTTTGACCTGCGCGAACGCTGTCGAGAGTAGGAGAAGCGAGCCGACGATCGCTACGACAGAAGATCCTATGCGCTTCATAATGGCTGCTTCTAGTCTTCGAGGCGCAACTTATCACAGCACTCCCGAGCGCACAAGAAAAAACACATTATATTGTAGCGAGCGGCTGAGGTTGTGCTATTAGGTGAAGCATGAAGCGATCAGGACTGTGGCGTTGGTTAGCCATCTCAATCATCGTGCCTCTTCTTTTTCTGGGTGTGACGTTGGCGATGTGCGGCGTCGGGCACGGTGACTGCCGCCTGCTGATCGTGTTTCCGGTTCTGTTTCCTTACGCGACGTTGTTCAGCACCGTGTTCCCTTACAACGTCAGCCTCCTCCTGATTCTCGCTTTAGGATCAAGATTCACCGACGTTTGGAAGGTACACGAACCTGACGCGCGCTATTCGACCGGAGTTGTCGAATCGCCGCCCAGTAACTTCTGCGGAACTTGTTTGAACCTATACCTCGACGACGCGCCCTGCAAATTAAACACCCAGAACAGATCGAAACGATCCTCCGGCCAGTCTCGCGGCGCGATCTTCTTGCTGTCGAGGATTAACGACGCGATATCGGGGATGTATTCGCGCTGCCAGCAAATGAGTACCACGCCCTTGAGTGCGACCACTTCCTCGATCATGTCTTCGAACTCCGACCGTTGAAAATCGGAGTTGATCTTGAGCGCCAGTTTCTCAGCCAGAGGCGTAATCGTCTCGATTGGGCGCCGGCTGCCTTTGCGTCGCACGGGTTTCGATGCATACAGGAACTGCGGTTTGGCTAAAGACGCATGTTGGATATGGCGGTTGGCAGGGGCGAAGAGATTGGTTAGCGCACCCGCCCTTTGCCAGCCGCGAACGGACAGCGACTCTTTGCTGTGTTCTCCGTTTGGGGTTACGCCGTACGGTTCTTTATCTTTGGCAGGCTTCTCCGCGTGCCGCAGCAGGATGATCTTTGTCGCTCTTGGAATCCGTTTGCTCATGCTTTCGTTTGTTCTCCGCAGACTCCTGAGATGATACGGCAACCAGCACGCGAGGCGATGTTCATTTTCGAAAGCCGTGGTAGGATGATGCAACCCGAAGGTGTAATGCTGGAGATTTAGCTACTCAGCTTCTTCCTGCTTCACGTTTTCTCTGACACTCTGGAGTTCGCCATGTCCGCTGCTGACGCAAGCATGTCTGCCGCTATCGAATACAAGACCAGTATCTTCGTTCACTGCACGAAGTCGTTCATCTTTAATGATGTGACGAATCGAGCGTTTGTCGGTGACGAAGAGGACATCGCTCTGCTGGCGCGACTCGCCGACGAACCGCACACGATTCAAGCGATCGCAGCGTTTCCCGGCATCGATGAATTGGACGAACGCCTCGAGTTCTTTCTCCGCGAGCAGTTACTCGTTCCTGCAACAACCGACGAGACACTCAGTTTCACACCACATCGAGTGGACATCGAGACGTGTCGCCAGTGCAACGCGCGCTGTTTGTTCTGTCCGCAAAGTGTTGCACCCAAGTCGCGCGGCGTGATGCCGATGGAACTGTTCTCGCTGATCCTTTCGCGACTCGAAGGCACGACTCCCGAGTGGGTCGCGTTCAACCATTACGGCGAGCCGCTTGTCGATCCGTTCTTCAAGCAGCGTGTCGAGCTGCTGCGCGAACGAAACTTCCGCTTGCGCTCTTCACGAACGGCATTCTTGCGAAAGATGCGGTGATTGATTTCCTCGCGCAGGGCGGCGTCTACAAAATCGTTTTTAACTTTCCTTCGCTGGACCAGGCTGAGTGGTGCCGGCTCATGCAAATGCCTGAGCAGAGTTACTTGAAGGCGCGCCGCGCGATCGAATACTCGTTATCCAACGTGCGTGACCTGCCGCAGGGAATTGCGATCTCAGTGAACGGCGTCACCGAGACTCAACCGGCGCGCGTCAACGCCATCAAAGAACACTTTTCGAAATTCGGAAATGTCCAGGTGCGTTCGGAGTTTTCCAACTCGAGGGCGGGTGCGATTGAGAACGAGCTGGTACAGCGTACTTCGCAGAGGTGTTGGACCAGTTGAAGGAGGAAGGTTTCGAGTTGTGATGGGAACACTGTGGCGCGAGTTCGTCTATTGGAATCGGACACTGCTCAGAAATCCGGGCACGAGCCTGTTAATTGTACTGACGTTAGCGCTCGGCATCGGAGCTACCGCGGCTATTTTCAGTGTCGTAAACAGTGTTCTACTAAGACCGCTGCCGTTCAAAGAACCTGATCGAATAGTCGGATTGCGTGAGACTCTTCCCGATGAAGGAACGATCCCCGTAGCGTATCGAACGTTCGCGGAGTGGCGTGATCGAAACAGTGTTTTTGAGAACATCGCCGCGACGATCGAGGTCAACTTCAACTTCGAAAGCGGCGATCCAGTTCGCGTTCCGGGCGCCCTGGTCTCAGCTTCGTACTTTTCCGTGATGGGTGTACAGCCGATTCTCGGACGCGCCTTCGCGCCTGAAGACAGTGTGGCCGGCGCGAGGAGAGTTGTCGTCCTGGGCCATGACCTTTGGCAAAAACAGTTCGGTGGTGACGCAAGCGTCGTCGGCAAGACTGTTCGTCTCGACGGTGCCAACTACACCGTCATCGGCGTGATGGGACCCGGTCTCGACGTAGCGGACATCGGTTGGGCCAGTCTCTGGGTTCCGCTGGTCACCGACGACCAAAAAGCGCGTGCCAATCAGGCCCGCTATCTCAGGGCCAATGCGCGACTAAAACCTGGTGTCTCGCTCGATCAGGCGAAGCGCGATCTCGAGGGCATCATGGGCACGCTCAGGCAGGATTTCCCTGACACTCATGGCCGGCCTTACGGAGTCGAGATCAAACCGCTGCAAGAGTTTGTCGTTTCGAAAGACACGCGGCTCGCGCTCATGATTCTGCTTGGCGTCGTGGGTTGTGTGCTGCTCATTGCTTGCGCCAACGTTGCGAACCTCATGCTCGTCCGCGCGGCAGCTCGCGAAAGAGAACTCGTGGTGAGAAGCGCGTTGGGCGCGACACGCTGGCAGGTGATGCGACAACTGCTTGTCGAGAGCGTGTTGCTGTCACTGCTCGGCGCCGGCGCGGGACTTCTGCTGGCAAGACTCGGAATCAAAGTTTTACTTTTACTCCGGCCCGAAGCTGTGCCACGCCTCGAAACTGTCGGCATCAACAAAACTGTCCTCGCATTCACAGTCGGCATCACTGTTTTGGTCGCACTCGTGGTCGGTCTTGCACCGGCGATCATGGCTACGCGGCTCGATCCGAATGGTTTATTGAAAGAAGGTGGGCGCGGCTCAAGCACTGGAAAACGACACAATCGTTTACGCGCGGCTTTAGTGGTTTCTGAAATTGCTTTGGCGCTGATCTTATTAATTGGTTCCGGGTTGATGATCAGGACCTATTTTCGTTTGCGGGACATGGAACTCGGATTTAATCCGCAGAGTATCCTGACGATGGAGATTAACCTTCCCGGGAGACGTTACCGCGAGGCGGATAAAAAGATCGCTTTTTACCGTGACCTGGTGCAGCGGGTTAAAGCGGTGCCGGGTGTCGCGATGGTGAGTGTGGCCCAGTCACCGCCGTTGCGTGGTCCAACCTACACTGACCCGGTCTATTTTGAAGGACAACCGGAGCCACCGGCCGGACAAGAGCCGGTGATTCGTCAAGCGGCGGTTTCGCCTGACTTCTTTCAGGTGATCGGCAATCCACTCATTAAAGGCCGATCGTTCACGGATCAGGAAACGTGGGAGAGTGGTGGCGCCGCCATTGTTAACGAGGCGTTCGTGCAACGCTTTTTCCCCGATACTGAGCCGCTCGGCAAAAGGATCAAGAATCGTCCGGACCAACCGTGGCACACGATCGTTGGGGTGGCGAAGAACGTGTTACAGGACGTTTCCAATTCCAAGACGTTTGAAGAAGTGTTTCTTCCTTACCGGGATCCTTCAAACTCTTATGTCAACTCGACGATGAGTCTCGTCATTCGCACAAACGTTGAGCCGGCGTCACTGGTGAACAACGTGCGCGATGAGGTTCGCAAGTTAGATCCCGAACTTCCGGTTTCGAAGGTCATGACTCTGCAGGAGATCGTCGATCGGGTTAGCGCCGCTCCACGATTCAATATGTTTTTGTTCAGTTTGTTTGGTGCGGTGGCGTTGATTCTCGCGGCGGTGGGCATTTACGGCGTCATGTCGCAGATGGTTAGCCAGCAGACGCATCAGATCGGAATACGAATGGCGCTCGGCGCGAAGCCCAGCGACGTCATGCGATGGGTGCTCGGCAAAGGCATGCTTTTAACTTTCGTCGGCGTAGTGATCGGACTCGCCGGCGGTTTTCTGTTAACGCGCCTCGTAGTGAGTTTGCTTTACGGCGTGGTGCGCGGCACCGATCCGCTGACGTTTGCGGCGTTCTCGCTCGTGCTCGTCGGAACGGCATTTCTTGCTTGTTACATTCCCGCGAGAAGAGCGATCGGGATCGAGCCGATGAATGCGCTGCGGAATGAGTGAGTGAATCACCGGGGGACAATCGGGTCTGGGAGTCTTAATGATCCTGGGAGTCGAAGGTTTTAGTAGACACAAGTGGACCAGTGTCGAACGGGTGCGCTCATTTTACTCACGCGCACTGTCAGACGAGTTTGAGCTGCAAGCGATCGACTCCCCGGCGGATTTGGCGAACCCCGCACTGGACGCTATCTTGGCTTTTGTGGGCCATCATGCGTGGAGAGTCGAGCCACACCCGGATTGCCCGATGCTTTTTGTGATGCATGGCGGAGCCATTCTCAATCGTGACTTCCTCGGGGCTCACGTTAAGCGCTTACGAGCCTCAGATGTCCTGATCGTCACCTGCACGTCAGACATCACGATCCTGCGCAAGTTCTTTGGTGAGGCCGCGCCGCAAATCTGCCTCGTGCCGCTTCCGGTGGACACAGATCGGTTTTCGTCCGCGCGATACGAGAGAATGCAGAGCGGCTCTGTCCATCGAAGAGGCTGATTACGTCGTCGGGTTCGTTGGCCGTTTGCTGCCGCAGCGAAATCTGCATCAGTTTTTGCGACTGCTTGCGGGACTCAAACAACGACTCTCGCCGCGACGGGTAAAGGCGCTCGTGATTGGCAGCTACTGGGTCGATTATCCCGTGCTCAACTACGCCACGGAAACTTATCAAGCCTATATCGGCAACTTACTCCGCGAACTCAATCTCACGGAGGATATAACGTACTTTCGCGGCGATCTGTGCGATGAGGAACTCGAACTCTGTTATGGCGCGATGGACGTCCTGGTCCATCCCACAAATTCGATAGACGAGAACTTTGGCTTCGTTGCGGTTGAGGGGATGGCCTGTGCGAGACCCGTCGTTGCCGCGGCATACGGAGGCTTGAAAGATACTGTCGTTCATGGCGAAAACGGTTGCCTGATGAAGACATGGACCACGCGCAGCGGCATTCGCATGGATCTTGTTCGTGGGATCGACGACGTTGCACGACTGCTTCGTGAGCCGTCGTTGCGTGCTGAAATGGGTGAAGCGGGGGTAAAAAGAGTACGCGAGAACTATGTTCATGAGGTCAGTGCTGCAAAACTCATCCGCGCCGTGAAGCAGGCGATTGAGCAACATGCCGCAGGAGACTCGCGGCCGGTGTCAACCGTAAAAGTTGACTCTGAGATCAGATCGTACGGACTGCTTCCCGCAATCGATCAATCGTGGGAGTATTACGAAACCGGCGTCGCAGACTACGTGAGCGACCCCGTCCCGACGATCTCTCCCGACTCAAAACTCCGTATCGCGGCGCCGCTTGTGGCAACGGGTTCCGGAGCTTATGTTTTAGACGACCCTGCGTGGCCGGCAACATTTCACCTTACTCCTCGTGAACTCGCGCTCGCGCACACGTGCAAAGACGTGGTTTCCGTCAGCGAACTCGATCCCGAACTCAGGGACCGAGAAATGATCGAACGCCTCATTGAAGATGGTTTGTTGTTATGTCATTGATCGAGAAGTTGCCTCCACCTCTTCAGACGTTAACGACTGAAAGCGGCTCCAACAGCATTCTGATTGCGGTTAAGGCTGACTTGTCTTTGGACGGCAGCTACAACGAGGAATGGCTCGTAATAAATAAGGACCGCTTACGCATCTTTCAACTCGATCCCTTCTCCTCAAATGGACGCCCGCCCGCAAGCCGTCTCGACATCCCGATCGCGGAGCTTAAATCGCCGCGCGCGGAATCGTTGATCGGCGGTGGCGCTTTGTTAGCGACCGTCGACGGAGAGACTGTCGAACTCGTTCGCTATTCAAACTCCAGGCAGCGGGTGTTTCGCCGAGTCAGTAAATATCTCAACGATCTTGCCGAGTATCACGAAGCAATCGAGAACGGCGAAGAGGAAAAACCAGAGCCGGTCCTGGAAGAAGATACGGACGAAGAGA
Source organism: Acidobacteriota bacterium (assembly GCA_020199835.1). Taxonomy (GTDB): domain Bacteria; phylum Acidobacteriota; class Blastocatellia; order Pyrinomonadales; family Pyrinomonadaceae; genus PSRF01. The sequence goes on from JAIVJV010000004.1 coordinate 82,639, forward strand.
AGTACTGCCGGCGCTGCGGTCTGCTTCTTCCCGAAGGCACGGCTGTTTGTCCCGCGTGCTTGAACAAACGCCGCGTGGCGGCGCGGCTGGCGCAATATCTCAAGCCTTTCCGAAAGCAAACAATCATTCTTTCCGCGCTGTTGTTGGCCAGTACGTTGCTCGGACTCGTGTCTCCCTACCTCATGCGGCCTTTGATGGACGTCGTCCTCGTTCCCAGCGGTGAACCGCGGCCTTTGCAGCAACGATTTTTCTGGCTGGCTGTGATCTTGTGCGGCATGCTCGCGACGCAGTTGTTGGCCCAGATGCTCACGGTTGTGCAGGGACGCGTATCGACTTCGTTGAGTCACAAGTTAGCGCACTCGTTGCGAGTCGAACTGTACCAACATCTACAACGGCTCTCGCTCAACTTCTTCGATCATCGAAAAACCGGTTCGTTGATGAATCGCTTGACGCAGGACACACAGGAGCTGGAAAACGTTCTTACTAACGGCGCGCAATTTTTCATCGCCAATTTTCTGACTCTGCTGGGAATCATCGTTGTGCTGTTGCTGCTCAACTGGCAACTGTTCCTGCTGGTAATGATCCCGATTCCGTTTGTGATTCTGCTGTCCCACGTCTTCCGCAAGAGAATGCAGCGTCTGTGGCCGCGCTGGTGGCACGTTCGCGGATTACTGAATTCCGCCATCCACGACAATCTTTCCGGCATACGCGTCGTCAAAGCGTTTGCCCAGGAGACGCGCGAGATCGAACGATTCCAACCGCTCAGCTCTGAACTCACGGAAGCCGGGATCCGTACCGGCCAAACGTGGCTGACGATGTTTTCGATACTGACTTTCACCACCGGTTTGGGCTCGATCATTGTTTGGTCCGTCGGCGGCATGCAGGTGCTCGTCGGTGAGCTCACGCTCGGTACACTGCTGACGTTCATCGCGTTTCTGTCGATGTTCTACGGGCCGCTGCAATTCGCAAATCGTTTTTCAGAATGGCTCACGCGTACGTTAGCTGCGGCTGATCGCGTTTTCGAGATCCTCGATACCGCGCCCTCGGTAACTGAAGCCACTAACCCTGTAGCGATCGCGCGTATTAATGGGCGCGTCGATTTCAAAAACGTGACGTTTGGTTACGATGCCCACAATCCCGTGATCAAAAATCTCACGCTCTCGGTGAAAGCCGGTGAGATGATCGGACTCGTCGGACACAGCGGCGCTGGGAAAAGCACCACGATCAATTTGTTGTGTCGGTTGTACGACGTTAATGAAGGACAGATTTGCATCGATGGTATCGACGTACGAAAGATTCGGCAGCAGGATTTGCGTTCGCAGATCGGGCTGGTGATGCAGGATCCTTTTCTGTTCAACGGCACCATCGCTGAAAACATCTCCTACTCTAAATCCGCGGCCACGCGTGAAGAGATAATCGAGGCGGCGATGGCGGCAAACGCGCATGACTTCATCGCCGCGAAACCGGACGGTTACGACACTATTGTCGGCGAACGCGGCAACGCGCTTTCCGGCGGCGAACGTCAACGGCTTTCCATTGCTCGTGCGATCTTGCATAACCCGCGTATTCTCGTTTTGGACGAAGCCACTTCCTCAGTCGACACGGATGCAGAGAAACAGATTCAGGATGCGATTGCGCGTCTGATCAAAGGGCGCACGACCTTCGCTATCGCACATCGTTTGAGCACCCTGCGTTACGCGGATCGTCTGGTGGTCTTCAAAGGAGGTGCAGTCGAAGAGGTTGGTACGCACGATGAGCTGTTGGCGAAACAAGGTGAGTTTCACCGGCTCGTACAGATGCAGCAGGAGATGTCGAGAATTACAGCGATTGGCGGATAAGTCTATGACAGTGCGTTATCTAGAACCGAAGAAACTGCGGTTCACCAAACACGGCAGCAGTCTTCAGTTAACGGTGGACGATGAAATACCGTACGCGGACGTTGAAGTGATCCGTCTGTTTCCTTTGTCTGATCCGGATGGTTACCTTAGTGTGCGTGACAACGAGAATAAAGAGATCGGCGTACTCGTCAGGTTAGCCGAGCTGAACCAGCAGGATCGTGAGCTTATTCAGGAGCGATTGGAACGGCGTTACCTGATGCCGATCGTGCAGCGCGTCGTGAACGTTGAAGAGCGTTTCGGGACCGCGGAGTGGGAAGTCGAAACGAGCCGCGGCAAACGCAAGTTCACGATGCGAAACTTGCGCGAGAACATCACCCAGTTAACGGCGTATCGCTGTCTGCTCAGCGACGTTGACGGCAACCGCTATGACGTCCGGGATCTGCGCGAGCTTGATGCAACCAGCAAGTCTTTGCTCTCGCGTTATCTTTGACACAGACTCCCCAACCCGTCGCGAATAACCCGCGCGCGGCTCGGCGGCTGCCGGTTGGCTGGTAGAGTCGGTGGTCTGGGTGGAGTTCCAGCCGCCTCAATAGCAGGCTTGCAACTTCCACGAGGTACAGGCATCATACCCCCGTTAACCCTTCTCTCGCGCATCGACGGTGATGCGCCCCGCGCACAAAACGATTAGCGCAGGCGTTCGGATGGTTCGAGAGCAGGCCTATTTCACACTTTCGAAGCCGCTCCCATGAGTGCATCCGAACCTGATTCTTCGATCGCTACCGTTCGCCGAAGCCAAATCCGATTCGCAGCTTCTTTTATTCCTCGATAGAGGAAAGGATCTCTATGTCGAAAAAACTTTATGTGGGAAACCTCGCTTTCCAAACTACCAGTCAAGACCTCCAGGAACTTTTTGCTCAGGCCGGAACGGTTGAATCCGCAAGCATAATCGAAGACCGCGACACCGGGCGTTCGAAGGGGTTTGCCTTCGTCGAAATGTCTACTGAAGAAGAAGCGGCAGCCGCGATCGATCAATTTAATGGGAAGGAACTCGCCGGACGGATGTTGAAAGTCAATGAAGCGCGGCCGAAGGAAAGTCGCCCCGGCGGCGGTGGCGGACGTGGCTTCGGTGGCGGCGGCGGTAATCGCGGCGGCGGCGGTGGCTATGGCGGTAATCGTGGTGGCGGCGGTGGTGGTCGCGGCGGCGGCGGTTCCGGACGTCGTTCCGAGCCGCGCTGGTAACAACGCAGTCGCTCAATCGGTAGTCTCGGCAATTCGGTAGTGTCGTAGTTTTGTAATTTCTGTTTGCAACCACTCTGTTCCCGGTTTCTATGTGTTTAGATAGACGCCCGCGAACCATGCACACGGAAGTGTTCAAAACGCGATTACTACCGAATGTTGTTTTTAAAGGGACGATGAATGAAGTTAGAACTTCCGGTTGAGACGCACGCACCAGCAAGAAAGAAGCTGGCTGTTAATTGGGTGAATGGGCTCTTTCTCATTGGGGCGCATGTGACGTCTATCGTGGCGTTATTTTTCGTGAGCTGGCCCGCTGTGATTACCGGCATCGTGGTTTACTGGATAGCGGGAAGTCTGGGCATCGGCATGGGATTTCACCGTCTACTGACCCATCGCGCTTACAAAGTTCCGAAACCGGTTGAATACTTTCTGGCGATCTGCGGCTCCCTCGCTCTCGAGGGCGGACCGATTCAATGGGTCGTCACGCATCGACTTCATCATGCGCACGCCGATCGCCCCGGCGATCCACACACACCACGCGACGGCGGTTGGTGGGCGCACGTCGGTTGGATTTTGTGGGGCACGGCTCAGAATCATGATCAGGCCACCCTCGCTCACTACGCGCCCGACTTAGTAAAAGATCGCTTTTATCGCTGGCTTAATCGCTACTTCTACGTTCCGCTTCTCTTCGTCGGCGCGGCACTCCTCGTTTTCGGCGGCTGGGGCGTACTGCTGTGGGGCGTTTCCGTTCGTTTAACAATCGCGTTGCATGCGACGTGGCTCGTCAATTCGGCCACTCATCTCTGGGGAAAAACCAGATTCGAAACCGGTGACGACTCGCGCAACAGTTGGTGGGTAGCACTGCTAACCTTCGGCGAAGGATGGCACAACAACCATCACGCGCATCCCACGTCAGCGCGTCACGGTGTCCGTTGGTACGAGATCGACTTGAACTGGCTTGGTATTCGGGCCTTGCAGTTTCTCGGCCTCGCTCACAGTATCAAGCGGCTGCGTTTCAATCGAACTTCGTCTGCGTGGCAGCTTGTGCGCAGTCGCGTCAGGTACGAGGTTCCAGACCAAACACTGAGGAACGAAAGCCTGAACTCCGCCAAAATACTTTATCGGCAGGAACATTAACTTTGGCTAATTACCGTCCTTTCCCGTAGAATACTCCCCCCTTGTAATCCCCCGATTTCCTGATTGACATGACAGGGCAGACCCCTCCAAACGGTGGAGATCTGTCAGTCACAAGCGTGTCTGCTGAGATAAATGCCTGACGAACTCAAGACCAACAATATCTTAGTGGTTGACGATTCACCCACCATGCGACGCATGGTGATCACCTCGTTGGGCTCGCTACGTCGGGTTAAGTCGACCCAGGCCGGCAGTGGCCTCGAGGCGATCGAACGCCTCGCCATAGAACCTGTCGATCTGATGGTGCTGGATCTGAATATGCCCGACATGCACGGCATGGAAGTGATCGATTTCGTTAGAAGCCATCAAGCCTATCGAAACATCCCCATCGTGGTATTGACGACTAAAGGCGAGGAAGCCAGCCGCACCCAGGCTCTAGCCGCGGGCGCAACTCGTTACTTAACAAAACCTTTCGATCCGCGGCAGTTGGCTGACGTGGTGGGCTCATTGCTGGAACGAGCTGATGGATAATCCAGACACCGACAATCGCGGCGATTTTTTCGAGCAGTTCCTCGATGACTATTACGCCGAATGTGACGAACATCTCGTCTCGATCCGCCGCGCGTTAGTCATACTGGAAGACGAAGTCGATACGCGCACGGTCGATCGGACGCTGCTCGATAATCTGTTCCGAAGTTTCCATACTCTCAAAGGAATCTCAGGGATGGTCGGTTTGAGCGCCGCCGAACAGCTCGCTCACGATCTCGAGAGTTATCTTCGTGAGTTGCGGGAAGGCAAGGTGGTCTTCAGTGCCACGGGATTCAGAGCGCTCGTGGACGGCGTTTCCTTGCTCGAAGGTGTTATCAACGCGCGCCGCAACGAACAGCCGTCGCCGTCGATTGAGGAAATCGCGGCGCGACTGCAAGCAGCGGCCGCCGAGTCCGCGACGAGCGACGCAGAACGTTCAATAAACTCGGATAGCACGAATATGCCGGCGTTACTGCGTTGGCAGGCCGAGTTTACGCCTACGGCAGAACTTGCGGAACGAGGCGTTAACGTCAACAACGTGCGCGCACGGCTGCAGGAGCTCGGCCAGTTGGGCCAGGCAAAGCCAATCGTTAAAGGCGCCGGCGAGATTGCGTTTCAATTCATCGTTACGACTGACGCGGACGAATCCGCGCTTGCAGCTCTCGCCGTCGATGGTCTGACGTTCAAGCCGGCTCCGCTTGACTCGTCTCAGCGAGCCAAAGACATGCAACCGGTTCCGACGATCGCTCCCGCCAGCGTCGTGCGAGTCGATCTCGACCGGCTCGATGATCTGATGCGAATCATCGGTGAGCTCGTGATCAGTCGAACGCGGCTCGAAGATCAAGTGAAAGACTTGAAACGGGTGACGGCGCCCGCGGTCTGGCGTTCACTCCAGGAAACAAGTCTGGGAATGGAACGGCAACTAAGAGACTTGCGCGAAAGCGTCATGCGCGTGCGCATGGTCCAAATCGGCGAGATCTTCGAGCGCATGACCTTTGTGGTCCGCGATCTTGCGCGCGAGAGCGACAAAAAGATCATCGTGCAATTCAGCGGCGGCGAAACGGAGATCGACAAGTTTCTGGTTGAACGGATGATGGATCCGTTCATGCACCTCGTGCGCAATGCGGTCAGTCACGGACTCGAAACCGTTGCCGAGCGTGAAGCACAAGGAAAACGAAGTGAAGGCTTGTTATCCCTCAGCGCCCTGACGGCCGGCGAACGGATCGTTATCAAAATCGCCGACGATGGACGCGGCATCGATCGCAATCGCGTTCTTTCAAGAGCCAAGGCCAGCGGTCTTGCCAACGGCCACGTTGACCTCGACGACAGCACTTTGCTGGATCTGATTTGTAGTCCCGGATTTTCGACGCGCGACGAAGCTGATCGAGAGAGCGGACGCGGCGTGGGACTGGACGTCGTTAAAAAAGCTATCGAAGAACTCGGCGGACGAATAACACTCGCGACGAGAGTCGCTGGAGGCACGACTTTCACGATCGAGTTGCCTTTGACACTCGCGATCGCGGAAGCCTTGATCGTGACAGTGAACGGTCAAAGGTTCGCGGTGCCGCAGTCGGCAGTGAGGGAAGTGCTCGAAGTCGAGTCAGCTGCAACGAAGGTGTTGGAGAATAACGAAATCATTCCCTATCGCGGAAAAGTTCTTCCTTTGCTTCGCCTGGCCCGTGTTTTTGAGATGAATGATCAACGTGAAGCTCGCTTTCACGTGTTGGTTCTAGGTGAAGACACAAACGCGGTCGGTCTGGCGGTCGATCGAATACTCGGACAGCGGGAGATCGTGGTGCGCGCCATCAAGGACCCGCTCGCGCAATCAAAAGGCATCGCCGGAGCGACTGAACTCGGCGACCAACGAGTCGTGCTGATCCTTGATACAACGGCATTGCGGCAGTTCGCTACCACGACGCGGCACTGAGCCACCGATGACACTGATGGAACCATTCATACTTTTCGAGCTGGCCGGGACGACATACGGAGTCCGCAGTAGCTTTGTGCAACAGATCGAGATGCTCGATGACGTTGCTTCAGTTCCAAATGCTCATCCGGCGGTGGAGGGAGTGGTTCTCGTTCGCGGCCAGGTGATTCCGGCGTTAAATCTACGCACCCGTTTCGGTTTTGAAAAAATTGAACGTGATCTGCGTTCGCGATTGGTTGTGATCAACAGCGGCGCGAGAACAGTTGGTCTCGTCGTCGATACAGCTCGCGAGTTTCTCAAAATCTCGCCGGACTCGATCGAGCCGCCGCCTGAGGCGCTAACGGGATTGAGTGGTCACTATCTTGAAGGCATCGCGACGATGGCTGAACGCATGATTCTGATTTTGAACCTCGACGCAGTGCTTGATCTCGAATACGAAAATGGGAGAGAGGATTATGGCTCAGATGTTAGAGATCTCGGGCAACAACCTTGAGAGAGACATTGGATTGGTTCGCCAGCACGCGGTTCAGGTTGCTGAAACAGCGAGTCAGATCACGGTGACAGCGAACGAGGTGGCCGAAGGCGCCGAAGACCAGTTACGCCTACTCGACAGGACCGTCGCGACCGCCAACGAGATGACGGCTTCCATGGGCGAGACGACGACGCAGCTCGAGTCGATTGCCACCTCGACCGAAGAACTCGCATCGGCCGTTAACGAAAGCGCCGCGTCGATAGAAGAGGTCACAAAAAATGCAGAATCCCTCGCCTCGTCGATCGCGGAAATTTCGACTGCTGTCGAGCAGAACACGCGATCGACTGAAAGTGTTAACAGCGCGACGCAGAGCATGGCCACGTCCGCTGAAGAAGTTACGGGCGCGATGACCGAGATCGCCAGTTCCATCAGGTCCGTAAGTGGGGATACCGACGCACTTAACGGAGCCGTACATGAAACCGCGGCCAGTATGGAAGAAGTGACGGCCTCGATTGTGAGTCTTACGAGGAATGCCGATGACCTTACGGTTGCTGCTGAGCAAACGTCTTCTGCAATAAACGAAATGGCGGCGTCGATCGAAGAGGTCGGGGCGATGACGGAGAGCCTCGCGTCGTCAGTTGAAGAAGTGTCGACCTCGATCGAACAAATGTCGCGCTCGGTGCAGGGAGTTACGCAGAGTGCGGAGCGCATTACCGAAGCAGCGACCGGTGCAGCGAGCAGTGCTATTCAAATGGACCGCTCGCTAAATTCTGTGGTCGCGATGACCAAGCGTGCCGAGGAGTCCACCGGCCAGTTGAGTAAACAAGCCGAAGAGGGTGGAGCCGCCGCGCAGAAATCGATGCAGGGAATGCTGCGCGTGCGTTCGGCGATGGAGCAATCCTCCAACGTGATCCGCGAGATGGGCAAACGTTCGGAAGAGATTGGCGGCATCGTCAACACCATTAACGTCATTGCTGAACGTACCAACATGCTTTCACTAAACGCTTCGATTGAGGCTGCACGCGCGGGCGATGCCGGCCGCGGGTTTGCCGTCGTGGCGGAAGAGATCAGGAATCTTGCCGATCGATCTGCTCAGGCGACCTCCGATATCGCAGCGATCATCAGGTCGCTCCAGGAAGTCGTCAGAGAAGCGGTGACCACGGCAAGTGAGGGAATGCGTGTGGCCGAGGAAAGCGGACAACTCGCAGAGGAAGGCGCGGCCGGACTCGGGAAGATCTTGAGTGGCATCAAGGAAACGACCGAGCTTGTGGGACAGATCGCAGACGCAACTGAGGAACAACTGAACGCTTCTCAACACGTGGTCACCGCAATCGAGACTACGGCCACGCAAGCCAAACAAGTTTCCACAGCCGTCGTCGAGCAAGCTCAAGCCACCCAGCAGATCGTCAAGACTTCGTCGCAGATGCGCAAAACAGCGAAGGAAGTAAGCAAGGCCGTTAATGAGCAAGGCCGCGCGACAAGGGAAATCATCAAGGCGGCGCAGAGTACGAGTGGCGCTGCGAAGCAAGTGCGAAAAGCCTCGAACGAACAAGCCTCAGCGGCTAAACAGATCACGCAAGCCGTGGAATCGATGCGCAAGGGAGCAGCCACTACTGCGCGCGCCGTGAGTGAACAGGCAGTTGCCGGCGATCAGGTCTCGAAGGAAGCGGTGCAACTCGCGCGGCAGATTAGTGAAATCAGCAAAGCAATGGGCGAGCAGGCAAAGGCGTCGGCTGAGATTACTACGGCGACGCTGAACATGCGCATGCAGGCGGATCAGGTGACGAAGGCCATGCGTGAGCAGGCCCGAACGGCACAGGAAATGACGATTGGGGTCTCGAATATTTCCAAAGACGCATTGCGGATGGCCAATGCTAATCGCACTCACCTCGCCGCCGCCGACAACATTCGCGTCTCGGTCAGCGAGCTGCGCCAGATAACCACTCGCAATGCAGACGGTGTGAAAGCGACGTTGACCAGTACGTCCGGTTTGGCAAGTCGCGCGCGTGAGTTGGGTGAGATCATGGACGGCATTATCAGCAACAACAACCTTGCCTCTAACGGCAACCAGGCGGGTACGGCGAAAGTCGCGAAAGCAGGCCGTTCACGGCGCAGCAGGAAACCCGCAGAAATGAAAGAGTCGGAGTAAATACGCCAAAGGCATTCGCCAGTTTCAGCCCAGGGTTGGAGCGCAGCGACTACCCTGGGTTCGAACACGACAAAGAGTTAACCCTGAAAGGGTTCCTCGCGGGGCGAACCCTTTCAGGGTTGGACGAATACTGAATCGAGTCCCCAGGTAGTCGCTGCGCTCCAACCCCGGGCTGGAATAGCAAACGCCCTCGGCGTTTGCAAAACTGAACGAGTAGGTCACGACAAGAGAATTTGTGACGAACAACCAACCGGAAGTCGGCGTTTTTACAACGGACGCTGACCTGATCATTCAAGTATGGGATGCCACGCTGGCGCGGCTCACGGGCATTAGCGAGGAATCTGCGTCGGGTCAAGCTTTGACTGCGCTGCTGCCTGATCTCGAGCAGCGCGGGTTGTTGAAGCGTTTCCAACGCTCGCTGAACGAGGGCGTCGTAGAAGTCCTCGCGCCGGCCTTTCATCACTACCTCGTTCCTTGCGCTCCCGTAAACCCGGCGAAGCACTTCGAGAAGATGCAGCAACGAGTCACGATCGCGCCGTTGCGCGACGACCACTCGATCGCCGGACTCCTCGTTACGGTCGAGGATGTTACCGACCGACTTGAAAGTGAGCGCGAACTCGCGACGCGTTTGTCCGCCGGCGATGAGGTAACGCGGCTCGACGCAGCGGAAACGCTCAGCGGCGACGAGGCGTTTGACGCGACGCCTTTGCTCGGTTCGTTGAGCGATGAGAGTTGGAGAGTTCGTCGTGCCGCGGTCAAGGGCGTGTCCCAGCGTGCTGCGCCGGAGGCGATCGCGGCGCTCCTGAACTCAGTAGTCGAGAATCATCACGATCCTTCGCTATTAAATAGCGCGCTGCAGGTCCTGGCATCCACTAATGTTGACACTCTTTCGCCGTTACTGGAGTTGTTGAACGGTCCCCATCCGGACTTGCGCATGCAAGCAGCGTTGGCTTTGGGTGAACAACGCAACGCTCGTGCAGTCAGAGCATTGATAGCGGCGTTGCAGGACGAAGATACCAACGTGCGGTATCACGCGATCGAAGCACTAGGAAAGTTGAAAGCAGTGGACGCGATCGACGCGCTGGCGGACATCGCGGAAGCAAGAGACTTCTTTCTTTCGTTTGCCGCACTGGAGTCCCTCGCAAAGATCGGCGATACACGTGTCGCGCCAAGAATAGTGCCTCTTTTGGAAGACGATCTGCTGCGTGAACCAGCCGTTACCCTGCTGGGCGAACTGGGTGATGAGAGTGCGGTAGCTCACCTGGCTGCCGTCTTGAACACGCCAACCGCGCCTACGAATCGCATCGCGGGCGCGCTCGCAAATCTCCACGACCGTTTCGAGAAGCAGTATGGCGAAGGCGCTTACATCGCGGAGTTAGCCAATCGCGAGATCTCTCCGACCGGCGTGCAGAATTTGCTCGACGCCCTGGAAACGGACGCGACTCCGGATAAACAGGAGTTGCGGTCTATCGCGTTAGTCGTTGGCTGGCTGAAGCGACCAGGCGTGGATCGGGCACTCACTCGTTTGATGGGACGCGACGATCTGCGTGACGAAATCATTGAAGCGCTCGTGCGGCATGGCTCTGCTACTTCGGACCTGTTGATCGCACAGTTGACCGCAGAAGACCTGGAGGTGAGACGGTCAGCCGTATTGGCACTCGGACGCATCGCCGACTCACGCGCAACGGTTGCTTTGGTAAACACACTGAGGGAAGAATCCCTGGCGATTGATGCGGCAAACGCACTTGCACAAATCGGCGATTCACAAGCAGTTGACGGCCTGTTAACGCTCATCGGGAACAAAGACGCATCCATCAGACAAGCGGCAGTGAGCGCGCTGAATGCGGTCATTCCAGCCTCGATGTCCAAACGTATCATTCCGCTTCTGCATGACCCGGATCCGAACGTCAGGGAATCGGCAGTAAAGATAGCGGGCTACTTTGGTTATCCGGAGTCTGCCGGCGCGTTGCTCGAACTCAGCCGCGACGCTGACGAACGAGTGAGGTGCGCGGCCATTGAGCATTTACCCTACGTTGAAGACGAACGAGCTCTCGACACTCTTGTCCACGCGCTAAAACAAGAAGTACCAAACGTCCGTGCCGCTGCGGCACGCGCCCTTGGCAATATGGATCACCCGGACGTCGTCCGGGAGTTGATCGAGGCACTTGCCGATGACAACGGCTGGGTACGCTATTTCAGCGCGAGGGCTTTGGGGCGGCGAAGGTCAAAGGACAGCGTGGACGCGCTCGAAAGTTTGATTCAGAACGAAAAGTTTAACCATGTTCGCATTGCGGCCCTTGATTCGCTTGGGCAAATCGCCGAAAGCAGCGTCGGAATTGAAGATCGAGAGCGTATCGCCGGAATTGTTCGTGGACTAGTTCGGGACGACGACCCGGATGTCGCGCGCGCGGCTGAATCGGCGTTGGCAAAGAGTGGTCAACGCGAGTAATCCATTGGGTGATGTTTCGGAATTATGGGGTCCAGTTCACAGAATTTAGTACTTCCGGAAGGCGCCGGCAATCTGATTAGAACCTTGATCAATGAACGCACCGGCATGTTTTTCGACAACGGCAAAAGCGATCTGCTGATCGACAAACTTTCGCCCCTGGTCATCGAACGAGGCTTCAGTTCGTATCTCGACTATTACTATCTGTTGAAGTACGACGCCTCAGCGCACACCGAGTGGCAAAATGTGATGAACGCCCTCTCGGTGCAGGAGACCTACTTCTGGCGCGAGTTTGATCAGGTGCGTGCTTTGGTCGGGACGCTGGTGCCGCAATGGCACGCTCGGAACCCGGGATCGACGTTGCGGATTTGGTGCTCAGCCTGCGCTACCGGCGAGGAACCGTTGACGATTGCAATGGCATTGAATGAAGCTGGGTGGTTCGACAAGGCGCGGATAGAGATTTTCGCCAGTGACGGGAGTTCCAAAGCGATCGAGCGGGCCGTGCGAGGTGTTTACAGAGAGCGCGCTTTTCGCAGTTTACCGGCGCGTCTGCGTGAGCGGTATTTCGAACCGGCCGAGGTGGGCTGGCGAGTGCGAAGTGACATCCACTCGCGAGTCACCTGGGCAGTTGCAAACGTGATCGACGAGGAGCAGATCCGCCCGCTGGCATCTGCTCACTTTATTTTCTGTCGCAACGTTTTTATCTATTTTTCGGAAAGCGCGATCAGCCGGGTGCTTCGATCGTTTGCGAGGTTTATCCGGGCTCCCGGTTGTCTGTTTGTCGGCGCCGCGGAATCCTTGATAAGGCTAACGACGGATTTTACGTTGACTGAAATCGACGACGCTTTCGTGTATGTCAAGCACGAGAGGACCGTCTAACTAACGGAGCATTGATGGATCGAGTTTTACGCGTACTGGTGGTCGACGATTCTGCCTACGTGCGGAAGGTCGTCAGGGAGATCCTGTCTCGCAGCCCCTTCGTCGAAGTTGTCGGTACCGCGCGCGACGGTCGAGAAGCACTGGATTTGGTCGAAGAGCTTAATCCGGACGTGGTCACGTGCGATCTGAACATGCCGGAGCTCGATGGCGTCGAGTTCGTTCGCGAACAAATGCAGCGGCGGCCGGTGCCGATCATCATCATGAGCGTCGCGAACGAGACTGCTGAAGCTGCGCTGACGGCCCTCGATGCCGGCGCGATCGATTTTGTGCAAAAGCCGACGGCGCTCGCGAGTGAAAAGATTTTTGACGTCAGCACGGAGTTGATCGAGAAGGTCAAAGCAGCCGGCAACATCGTGCTGAGCAGAATCGGTTCTGGGCCCGCGCCGTCGAGTGTACCTGTAACCGAGCCGGAGATCCCGATTGCCGGAAGTCATTCGGTAGATCTCGTGGTCCTTGGAATTTCGACCGGTGGTCCACAAGCGCTGAAGCGATTGATCCCGCAGTTGCCCACGAATTTTCCGGTTCCCGTTTTGATGGTGATGCATATGCCGGTGGGTTATACCCAGATGTATGCGGCGAAATTGAATGAGCTATCTCAACTTGAAGTACGAGAAGCAGCAGAGGGCGACCAGCTCATACCGGGCCGCGTCTTCCTCGCACCGGCGGGTCGTCACCTGACGGTGAAACGCGAGTTTAGTGGCAGGATCGTCACTCACCTTGATGCAAAACCCTTTGATACTCTGCACAAGCCTGCCGTTGACGTGTTGTTTCAATCGGCGGCGGAAGTATATGGTAGTCGAGTCCTGGGCGTAGTGATGACGGGTATGGGATCTGACGGGAAGGAAGGCGCGGCCTGGATCAAAGCACAGGGCGGGCTTGTGTTTACCGAGGCGGAGAGCAGTTGCGTCGTATACGGTATGCCTTGTGTGGTGGTTGAAGCGGGGCTGAGTGACAGGAGTGTAGCTCTGGACGACATGGCCCGCGCGATTATGGAGGTGGTGTGAAGCCAAAGATTCTGATCGTGGATGATTCGGCGCTTTCGCGCAGGACGTTGCGTCGCATCCTCGAATCCACCGGATATGAAGTGGTGGAGGCTGACGACGGAATGGCGGCGCTTGAACTTTACTTTCTTGAAAAACCACGTCTCGTATTGCTCGATCTCGTCATGACAGGGATGTACGGCATTGACGTGCTGGTAAAGTTGCGTGAGATGGACCAGGAGGCGTGTGTCATAGTTGCCAGTGCTGATATCCAGAGTTCCACGCGCAAGATGGTTGATGATGCGGGCGCACTCGGGTTCATAAACAAACCATTTGTTACCGAACAAGTGGTCGCAGCCGTGGAGCGAGCGCTCGAAGAAGGAGCTATAGGTGAAACTAACTGAGCGGCAGAGCGACGCCCTCTCCGAACTCATCAACATCGCGTTCGCCCGCACGGGCGCGGCTCTTTCCGAGCTGACCGGGCATCGTGTGGTGCTCAATCCACCCGACGTTGCGGTTTATCGAGCTGAAGAGTTGCGCGGAGCCTTGGCCAAGTTTGTTCCGGGCGACGTCGCTTCAATTCACCAGGTGTTTGCCGGATCGGTTGCCGGTGATGCGTTATTGCTGTTGAACTACGAGGGAGCCGTGCAGCTCGCCGACTTACTCACTGACGGACACCAGCCCTCTGGTTATCTCGACGAATCAGCGCGAGAGGTATTAACCGAAGTCGGGAATATTCTGTTGAATGCGTGTCTCGGAATGTTTGGAAACTTACTGAACGTTCACGTTACGTTTTCGGTTCCGCGCCTTCATCTGGAAACCCTCGACGAGCTGCTCGCGTCTCTCACGAATGGCAAAACCGAGATGCATTACGCGCTGGTTATTTACACTGCGTTTCAGATCCGCGACAGTTCGGTCAAGGGGTTTCTGGTGATTGTGTTGAGCGTCGCCTCGCTCGATCGTTTGATTCAGGAAGTTGATGCGTGGGAGGCACAGCAGGGCAGATGACCCGCGCTGTTTCAAAGAAACGGATGAGAGATCCAGGTTCCAAGGAAACACTGCTCAATGCTGCGGTCCTGCACTGGATGCACGATCTGGCGGCGCAGGGCATCGTGACGACTGACAGTGAATTGAACGTCGTCGAGTGGAACCATTGGATGGAGGAGCACACCGGAAAGAGTTCCGCCGATGTGATTGGCAACAATCTGCTCGATCTTTTTCCGGAATTGCGTGAGCGGCGTCTGGATCGGCATTACAAATGGGCACTTGAAGGTAAGGTCAGTGTGTTGTCGCAGGCGCTGCACCGTTACTTGATCGCGTTGCCGGCTGTGACCGGCGAGCACGGACAGGACCAGATGCAGCAAGCAGTGCGAATTTTGCCGCTTAGTCACGAAGGTGTGGTAATCGGAACGTTGACCATTATCGACGACGTGACGGAGCGCGTGCGTCGCGAGGCGGAGTTGCAGAACCAGATCGAAGAACGATCGCGGCTGTTATCCAGCGAGAAGTTGGCCCGGAATGAAGCAGAGCGAGCGAACCGGTTGAAGGACGAGTTTCTCGCTACCGTATCGCACGAGTTGCGCAATCCGTTGAATGCGATTCTGGGTTGGGCCCACATGCTACGCCTCGGAAAACTCTCGCCCGCGAACGCCGAACGGGCGGTTGAGACTATCTATCGAAACGCCAACTCCCAGGCCCAACTCGTTTCTGACCTCCTTGACGTGTCGCGCATCATTTCCGGAAAGCTGCGACTCGACGTGCGCACAGTCGACTTGATTTCCATCATCAACGCTGCGATCGATTCGATTCGGCCGGCCGCTGATGCGAAGAGTATTCGATTGCAGGCAATGTTGGAGCCGGACGCTGGTCCAATCTCCGGCGACGCCGATCGGTTGCAGCAGATCGTTTGGAACCTCTTGACTAACGCGGTGAAGTTCACGCCGAAAGATGGGCGCATACACGTCAAGCTTCAACGTGTCGATTCTCACGTGGAAATCGAGGTGAGCGATTCGGGCGTAGGTATCAGCAAAGAGTTCCTGCCCCATGTTTTCGATCGGTTCCGTCAGGCAGACGCGAGCACCACACGCATACACGGCGGTCTTGGACTGGGCCTCTCCATCGTTCATCAACTGGTGGATCTTCACGGCGGCACCGTGAGCGTGCACAGCGAAGGAGAAGGGAAGGGCGCAACCTTTACCATCGTTCTGCCTTTTATCGGTGTCGTTAGTCATCATAGGGAGGCTGAGCCTGCTCCGCCTGCGAACCCTGAGGAAATTACTACTTTCGAAGGCTTGCCTTCACTTCAGGGACTAAAGGTGCTCGTGGTTGACGATGAGGCCGACACGCGTGAATTGATTGGCGAGGTGCTGAAAGAGGTCGGCTCCGAAGTAATTACTTGTCGTTCGGTCGAAGAAGCTTTAATTGCACTCGAGCAGCATAAGCCGGACATTCTTATCAGCGATCTGGGAATGCCTGACGAAGATGGTTACTCCCTCATCTCCAAGATTCGCGCGTTACCTTCAGAGCAGGGCGGACACATTCCAGCGGCGGCACTCACCGCTTACGCGAGGGCCGAAGATCGAATGCGCGTGCTACGTTCGGGATTCCAGTTTCATCTTCCCAAGCCGGTCGATTCCGCGGAGTTGGTAACTGTAATCGCGAGTCTTGCCGGGCGAGCCTACAAGAGTAAAGCGTGAAAAACAGCGGAAAGCGCGAGAGCAACGTAGTGGACATTGGCAGTGTCACTACGGGAAAGCTCAACGCTGAAGTAGATGAGCTGTTCAAGCTTCCACTCGCGGAGTTCACTGGGGCGCGCAACTCACTCGCCGCGCGGTTGAAGCAGAACGGTCGTGCTAACGACGCGAACCTCGTCAAGACGCTCACCAAGCCTTCCGTTTCGGCCTGGGCCGTTAACCAACTCTATTGGAATCATCGCAAGGCGTTTGATGAGTTGCATGCGGCAGGTCAACGCATTCGCAAGGCGCAGACTTCCGGTGTTGCGGGGAAGGGAATGCGGGAGTCGCTGGATGCGCGACGCGAGGTGTTGGTGCACCTTTCGGATCTCGCGGCTTCATTGTTGACTGAAGCGGGTCATAGCCCCGGGCCAGATACACTTCGTCGCATTACCACCACGCTCGAGGCGCTTTCCGCGCTTGGATCGCTTGAAGATGGTCCAACTCCTGGGCGTCTTACTCAGGATGTGGATCCGCCGGGTTTTGAGTCGCTCGCTTCGTTTATGGCCGGGGCGTACACGACAAAAGCGGAGCCGGCGCGAGCCGCTTCGAAGACTGTCGGTCCTCGTGCGGGGAAGGCGACACGCGAGACGGTTGAAGACACACGTCAGGCGCGTCAGGTTGAAGAGATGCGTCAGGCCAGAATCGTTGCCGCGAAGCTTTCACTGCAGGCAGCGAAGAAGTCGTTTGCTGATGCGCGCGCTAACGCGCAGAGTTTGGATGTGGCGCAGAGAAAAGCACACGCGGAAGCGAAGCAAGCGGAGAAGCAGGTGCGTGAAGCGGAGGAACGCTTGAAAAAAGCGAATGTTGTGTCGGAGGCTGCGGCCGAACGTGCGGACGCTGTCGCGGCCGAGGCAGAAGAGGCGGCTAAGGCAGCGGAAGATGCGAAGCGCGCTGTTGAAAAGGCTACGAAAGAACTCGAAACGTTATTTGGTGAAAACTAGCTGTTTGCGATCCGATGATCCGAGGAACAGTGTTGTTCGCGCTAGATACCACGGTCGATTCGCACTAACTTCACGCGTCCTGATGCACCGCTTTTTATCTCCACTTCTGATTTCGAACAACCGAAGTGCCTCGCCACAAGCGCAATCAGTTCTTCGTTAGCCTTGCCATCCACGGGCGGCGACTTCAGTTGGGCCAACCACGTACCATCTTCCTTTTGCTCGAGCAGACTCGCGCGTGAGTTGGGTTTCACCTTTATCTGAATCGTTTTCAGGCGGAATCCACCATCGTTGCGACAAGACGTTCCAGCGCTGCGGCCGGATCGTGGCAACGCCCCGTGTGTACCGGAGAAGTTTGAATGACGGTGCTGCGCGGCGCCACGAGCCAGTGAAAACGTTGGCGTTGCGGTAACTGACCGATCGTTCCGGCGCCGTCGCCGCCGCGACAGATGATCGGGATCGCGTCCAGGTGTTTTCTCACCAGCTCGAGATCGACGTTTGCGTCGAGAGCTAGCAGGCGTGATTCGTCCAGCTTTATTCGTGCTTCGAGGAAAGACAGATCGGGACACGAGAGGATCACGCCGGCGTTGATGAACTCTTCCCGGTCGACCTTGGGTACGACGCGAACCACCGCATAGTCATACCTGAAGTTAGCGGACACGAATCGCCTCCTCAACGAAGTTGCGAGGCTCTGCGAGACGCCTCGTCAGAAATTCGACGTACGCTTGTCTGTGTTCTGCGGTCGTAGTGAACCGAGCGTCGTCCTTGAGCCAGTCGTCAGGGACGAGATTTACGATTCTGTTGATTACCTCTTCGGTGAATATGGGGTGCAGTGCTTCGTCGGCGCTTTTGATCGTGCTGGCGAACGGAAGCAGGATGTGTTCCTTGATCAGAGCGAACGGATCCGGGCTACGTTGGTCCATATTGGTCCACGAGTGATGAAAGTACAGGGCGGCGCCGTGATCGATCAACCAGAGCTTGCGATGCCACATTAACATGTTTGCATTGCGAGGCGTGCGATCGACGTTCGTGACATAGGCGTCGAACCAGACGATGCGCGATGCGAGATCCGCGTCGAGCTTGTCAGCGACGGGATCGAACATGACCGAGCCGGGAAGGTAGTCGAGGCCGAGATTCAGTCCGCCGCTCGCGCGTATCAGGTCCTGGATCTCCGGATCGGGCTCTGTCCTGGCGATCTCGGGATCGACCGCTACAAAAACTAGTTCGGGGACTAAAAAATTCGCCACCCTCGCGAGTTCACCGGCGATTAGTTCCGCGATCAGGGCCTTGGTCCCCTGGCCCGCGCCGCGGAATTTGAGCACGTACATACCATCGTCGTCAGCCTCGATGATGGCCGGCAGCGACCCACCCTCGCGCAGCGGCGTGACGTATCGTGCAGCGTTTACAGTTCTCATTCGAGTTCAGCAGTTTATTCGAGTTCGGCGGCGTTATTCGAGTTCGGCCAGCAGCTCCTGGACGTTGTCATTCGTTCCGAAGCGAAACGCGTTCTCTGTGGTCGTAAGCGTGCGTGTTTTCATGCGATCGACGTAGAGCGTCCCGTTCAAATGGTCGATCTCGTGCTGAAGAATGCGCCCGTACCAACCCTGCGCATTGATCGTCACTGCTTCGCCTCGTTCGTTCAAACACTCGACCCGCACCTTCAGCGCACGCTCCACAACGGCCTGGTAGCCCTCTACGCTTAGGCATCCCTCGAAGAACTGCGCGGTTGAATCACCGAGGAACGAGAGTTTCGGATTAATGATCACGTGAAACGGAACTGTCGATCGCTGAAGTTCAGCAAGTTTCTCTGCAGAGATCTCGCTTATGTAATCGGCTCTGTCCTCAATGACAGCGAGTTGAAGCGACGCGCCGATCTGTGGCGCGGCAAGCCCGACTCCCGGTGCCTCCCGCATCGTCTCGCGCATTTGTTCAATGAGTTCCTGTATTAGCCGGCTGCTGATCTCCTCCTTATTGAGCACCCGCCCTTTCTTTCTCAACACCGGATTCCCGGCCTGCACAATCTTCAGTTGCATTTACTTGACTCCCGGGACTTCTGCTACTCTGTCGTCGTCATGCCTCACAAGAAAAACCTCACATCGACTAGTCTATCCGTATCCGTTCAACTCATCGAGCGCAGAATCTACTTGATTCGTGGTCAGAAGGTGATGCTCGACTTCGATCTTGCGGAGTTGTATGGAGTGTCAACCAAACGTCTAAACGAGCAGGTTTCGCGCAACAAGAAGCGATTTCCAGACGACTTCATGTTCCGGCTAACGAAAGAAGAGGCCGAATCTTTGAGATCGCAAATTGCGATCTCAAGTCCGGCTTTGAGGTCGCAATTTGCGACCTCAAACGCGGAATCGCCCGATTCGCTGGCAAAAAACGAGATCTTGAGGTCGCAAATTGCGACCTCAAACGTTGGACGTGGTGGCCGACGGTACCTGCCACGTGCGTTTACAGAGCAGGGTGTCGCCATGCTCTCGAGCGTGCTGAACAGCGAACAAGCGATCGAAGTCAACATCGCCATCATGCGAGCTTTTGTCCGTCTGCGACAGATGCTGGAAACGAACGAAGAACTGAATCGTAAGTTCGCTGCCGTAATCAGAAAACTCTCTACACACGACAAATACTTCAGGGTTGTGTTTGACGAGCTACAGAAGCTGACGGAAAAACCGCCTTCGTCAGGCAGACAAATCGGCTTCAAGAGGCGGTACTGACGCTCGGCATTCTCACGAACCAAGCGAGGAGCGCGAGCACCGCCACGACCAGCGTCAGCAAATAGAAGATCGATGCGTACGAGCCGGTGCGGCTCACGGTTTCTGCGAGGAGCAGGGGGCCGAGGGCCGACGCGATTACCGTCAGCGACTGCGCGGCGCCTTGTATTTTGCCGAGGTGTTTCCGTCCGTAGGCCGCGCTCCAAAAGCTAAAAAAGATCACGATGACGAAGCCGCCTGCGAGGCCCATTACCGCGGCGTAAATTGCAACGTGCGCTTGGGTGGAGACGTGCGGCAGCGCCGCGAGTGAGCCTGCGAGCAGAACCATCGCGAGCGCAAGCAAACGGTTCATCTTCCACTGCGAAGCGATCCAGCCGCCGAGAAAGTTTCCGACGAGCGACGTGAGTGCGACGATGACGAGGCTGCGGTAGTACGTCGAAGCGTCGAACTGGCGTTCAGCGAGAATGGATTCGTTGAAGAGCGCGATGCCCGAGGCAATCAGGCCGTAAACAGCGCTGGATATTCCAAACACCCAGAAGCTGGGCGTCGATAGCGCCTGAAGCAGTGTGTATTCTCTGGCTACGTTGTAGCTGAGATCATTTAAAAGGGGATCGGCCCGCTGTGGCGGGCGGCGCACCAATAAAACCGCAAGCGGCGCCAACCCAACCAGCAGCGCGACTCCGATGATCCACCACGCCGTGCGCCAGCCGTTCGACAACACGATCGCGCCGATCAACGGAAACGCCAACATAAACCCGATGCTCAACGCGATCGTGTAAACCGCCATCGCCAGGTTCAGCCGGCGGACAAACCACTGCCCCACCATCGTGATGCTAACGACCGAAAGCGCGCTCTGCCCGAGCCCGCGCGTGAACGTTATCAAAATCGCGATCGCCGCCACATTCGTCGTCGCGCTCATACCAAACACGACAAACGCCAACGCCACAGCGACCGCCGTCAACACGATCCTGCTTCCAAAACGATCGATCAGCTTACCGACACCAAGCGAAAACAGCGCGCCAATCAACGTAGCCCATAGATTTATACGTGCGAAGTGCACGCGATCGATTTGCAGGTCTCTAAGGAGTGGTTCGGTTATGAGTCCGAGGCCCTGTGTTCTACCGGGCAGTGTTCCAACCATTGCGAGCGCGGCGATAAACACGTGCACCCATCCGTAGTAAAACGGCAGTGCGACTGGACGCTGGCGTATTTCAGTAACCACAAAGTCACCAATTACAAACGCATTACGCAGTCGAAAGCGAACGCCGGTGCCGGTTGATCGACACCCAACTCAGAAACAGCGTCAGACAAACGAGTAGTCCAAGCCACCGCGTCGCTCCATCTTTAAAAACAACCGTCGCGTTGAAGATGATGAAGATCAAGAAGCTGTGCCAAAGCAGCGTTATCCACCACGGCCGGCGACGATACGCATTGAGTCCCGCAAACCACCACCACGCAACGTCGGCCCCCCACAAGCTCGCCACCGCATAATTTATGAAAAGACCGCCACCCCAGTTGATCTGAACCACCTCGGCGGTTTGGCGAGCCGTATCACTGTACGCAGACGCATGACTCCACGCGTGAAAGAAATGGAATGCGGAAAGGATGTGCGCAACGAGAGCCGTGCAGCCGGTGGTCCACGCGAGTCTGGCCCAGCGGTCGCCGTCGGACTGTCTCCGCGCAGTCGCGAACACGACGCACCCGATCGTGTAGGCCACAATCGCAATCCAGATCGTGCTGCGCGTTAGAAACTCTCCGGAGCCCATGCCCTCTCCATCACAACAAACTATCGCCGCGGTTCTTGTTGCACGAGGTGAAGCACCGCTCCGATTCCAGCCCCGAAAAACAGGCCGTACGCAACGCCCCACAACAACATTCCCGGCCGACCACCTAATGAATTGTTCAACGCAGAACCCAGGAAATATCCAAGAGAGTTTGATACGAAGAGCATCGCGGAAAGTTTTCCTGTCGAGCTTAACCGGCCGAATCCCGCCGCAAACACGACGGCCATCAACACCGAACCCACAAGCGAACCGAGCCACTCACCAGCGATGTTGCGCAAGGTGAAGTAGGCGATCACCCAACCCGCCGCATACGCGAAAAACGCGAGACCAAACAAAAAATAGAATCTCGGCAAGCGCCAGCGAACTACGATGAGCGAACCAAACACCGCGCCGCTAAGCAGTATGAAGAGCATGGTCCAGGCGAGGTACGCCCCAAGTAAGCCGAGCGTTTGGTACATCCACCGTTCAGCAAAAGCTACGGTGGCGAAGACACAGAGACTTACCAGGCCAAAACCAATCGCTCCGGTAGCGATCGATTTCGCACGCGAAGGGACGGCCGGCGAAAGGTTTCGATGGTCCATTTTAGCGGGCGAAGGGCTCAACTCGTAAGACTAGCGTAAGTCAAAGCTCTCCGCCCCGCAAACCCGCCGATGACCGTGCCGTGAGGATCGTCGGCCACCCGTTTACTAACGCTTCTTGGAACCTCCGCGCTTCTTGGCACCTCCGCCTTTCTTGGACGCTCCGCCTGATTTCTTGGCCGGTGCTCGCTTCGCAGCTCTCGTCGTTGAAGATTTGGAAGCTTTCGAAGCCTTTTTGGTGCCACCACTCTTCTTCGTCCCGCCACTCTTCTTCGCCGCTTTCGTTGCGCGTTTCTTGGTACCGCCTGCGGTCTTCTTTGCACCACCAGACGCCTTCTTTGAGGCGGCAGATTTCTTCGCCGCCCCTCCGCGTTGCTTACGCATCTTCGCCATCTCCAGGCGCTGGCCAAGACGCTCGATCTCTTCTTCGCCTAAAGCAGCCTCGGCTTTCGGGAAGAGCTCATTTTCCTCTTCTTCAACGTGGTGCTCGACGTTTTCCTGTAACACCTTGGCCTTGGCCTGCCATTCGTCATTTGCTGTCCTGGCCCTGCCGAGTTCTCGCAGCAGTTGCTTGACGACGGCATGTTCTTCGTAGGCCTCGAGAGTCAGGTCATGTGTTTCCTCCGGCTCCTCGAGCGCCGGGTAGAAGACCTTTTCTTCAATCTCTGCGTGCAGCTCAAGCTCGGTTTTGATCTGTTCAAACACACGCAGCTTTCCCGCACCGCCCGCACTCTCCAACTGTTCAAACAGCTGGGCGACTTTCTGGTGATCGGCTTTCAACAAACTAAACGCGTCCATAAGTTCCTCCTTGTGCTTTTGCGCGGTTCATAAGCAAAAACAGGGCCGTTTAGAGTGAAGGAAAAAGATGGACCTTTGGACCGTAATGACTACTGAACTCGTTCAACTTCTATTTTTACTGTATGCGCTTGGTACAACTGCTGAGAGAAGCTCAACTAACAACGACTGCGGCGCCCGCCATCGCCACGTGCCACCTCGCGAGTTTGCCATCCTGCCGCCGGTAGATGACTGCGACCCGATTTCGCTTTTCAGCGGGAATGAAGAAGAAGCTATCGTTCATGCCGAGCGGAACAAACACACGTTCTTTTATGAACTGATCGTATGCCTTTCCCGAGACTACTTCGATAATGCGACCCAGGATCGCGAAACCGCTGCTGGCGTAACGAAACTGTGTCCCGGGTGCGAACTCCGGTTCCTGTTTCGCGAGCAACGTGACGGCCTCGGCGACAGTCCGATCGCGCTTGATAGTGATGTCTTCGATCTCCGCGGGCCGTGAAAAAGGAAGCCCGGAGGTATGAGTCAGTAAATGCCGAATCGTGATTGAAGGCGTGGCGATTCGTAACAACCGATCTGAATCAAGAGAACGCTTTGGTGGACGTTGACTGTGATTCGAGGCTGGTGTTGGAAATATGAGGAGTGTCGTTATCAGAATTCCAGGAATACGTTGGCGGAGGAAGAACATTGATCGTAATCTATCAAACTATGACGCGACACATCTACGCAATATTGAGCATTGCATTACTACTGTTCGTTACGATCATCGTTGCCGCCCGCAGAGCGCCGACGTATGTGCAGAACGACTGGCTTGAACCGTTTCCAGCGTTCCGCATTGCAGGAAATCTTTACTACGTCGGAAGCAAGGGACTGGCCGCTTATCTGGTCACCACGCCGGAAGGCCACATCCTGATCAACAGCAACATGGAAGCTAACGTTCCCATGATTCGCGCGAGTATGGAGTCGTTGGGATTCAAATTCAACGACATCAAAATTCTTCTTATAAGTCACGCACACTCCGATCATTGTGGTGGCAGCGCCACGATCAAACGGCTCACCGGCGCGAAATACATGGTGATGGAGGGAGATGTTGATGTAGTCGAGTCGGGTGGCAAAACCGACTTCCATTATGGGAACGAT
Organism: Acidobacteriota bacterium; assembly: GCA_020199835.1. GTDB lineage: Bacteria > Acidobacteriota > Blastocatellia > Pyrinomonadales > Pyrinomonadaceae > PSRF01. The sequence goes on from JAIVJV010000004.1 coordinate 106,969, forward strand.
CCGGAAGCTGTTTTTGCTCCGACAAAGGTCGATCGCGTCTTGCGCGATGGTGACGACGTGAAACTCGGAGGTGCGACGCTCACCGCGCGTCTCACGCCCGGGCATACGAAGGGTTGCACCACGTGGACCATGAAAGTTGATGACGGTTCGAAGCAGCGCGACGTCGTGATCGTTGGTAGTCCGAACGTGAATCCCGGATACAACCTTGTTGGCGGCGCCGTGTATCCCCGCATGGCCGAAGACTTCGAAAAGACATTTCGAGTGTTGAAATCATTGCCGGTTGACTATTTCCTCGGCGCGCACGGCAGTTATTTCGATCTCGAAGGTAAGTTTGCGCAGTCGAAGTCAGCGGCTGCGACGCCGTTCATTGACCCGGCAGGTTACAAGAGTTATGTCGCGGATCGAGAGGAAGGTTTTCTCAAAGAGTTGAAGAAGCAGAAGTCTGCGGTCACTCCTTCGGCGGCTCAGATAGATGAGATTCGATGATTCGCAAACGTTCGTCTGGAGAGCCACTCGCCTCAACGATTCGTGCACTGCCCGAACTGAGAACGCCGAATGCGTCCTCCCTGAAGATTGCACCGAGTCGACGGTCTACTGCCTTTTGCAGTTTCGGCATTTCCGAATCAAGCCACGTGTTATCCAGCGGTAAGTAGACGATCAGATCGAGATGTTGCATCGCGTCTGAGACTGGTTCGAGCAGTTCCTCGACGCTATTCGGATCGAGCGCATCGATGTAAGCGAGAAAATCCAGCGGGCACCGCTCGTAAATCACGCGCTCTGCCGGCGCGTGTTGCCGCAGACGATCGAGGTTGAATTGCAGTTGTCGCTGGAAGTCTTCGATAGACGGTTCTGCGGAAAACTCCTCGCCTAAATCTTCCACCATCACCGCGTACGGCTCCGGCTCGTGAATGAAGTGGGGATGCGCACGCAGAAACTCGTGGATCAGCGTCGACTTCCCAATGTGGTGTGTGCCGGATACAGCGATTCTCATTCAACGGGATTATGGATTAGAAATCCGCCTCAGCATATGGCGCACTCCACAGCGTCACTTGCAACACCACTGACTTAAACCACGCCTGATACATATTTTCAACGTCCTCGACACGATGTCCTTTCCTGGCGAGGAACGGTTTGATTGTCGCAGTGATCGGGTAAATATAGCATCCTGGAACGGTGTGCCTATGCCGAAATCCCGCCGCGTGTTGAGTATTAGCTAACGCCGTTCGGTCACAAGTTCGCGTCTGTCCTCGACGCCATCGAAACGCTCGAGGCGGAGTATGGATGTTCGAAAGTGGGATCGTAAGTCCCGCAACTGAAACTCCTGTTTACCCTTCAACTCCTTCAATTCTCAAAAAACGGCGATTTGTGAACAGGGCACGAAATTTGAAACGCCCAGTCAGACTTCGTCAGACTCCAAAACTCCGTCCCAGGAGCCTACTGCCATGCACGACCTTATCTACTGCTTCCGTATGCTGCGCAAGCGGCCGTCGTTCACGATCCTCGCCGTGCTGACACTCGCGCTGGCCATCGGCGCCAGCACCGCTCTCTTTAGCATCGTCAACGTCGTGGTACTCAATCCCTTTCCTTACCAGCATCCTTCACGGCTGTTTTTCGTTCGTCAAAGTCTACCCAAGCTCGGCGTGCAGGATCAGTTTCGATCCTCAGGACCGGAGTTTGTTGACATCGCGAAGAGCGGAATCTTTGAACGCGTTGCGGCGTTCGAACCTGTAAGCCGGAATCTCACCGGCAGTGACGAGCCGGAACGTGTTGCGGCAGCTAAAGTCTCTACTGACTTCTTCACGATGCTCGGCGTGGAACCAATGCTCGGCCGCACCATTGCGCCGAACGAACAAGGTCCGAACGGCGAGCGTGTGTTGGTGATTAGCCACGGTCTCTGGCAACGTCGGTTCGGCGGCGATAAAGCGGTGTTGGGCCAGAAAGTCGCGCTCGACGACGAGCCTTTCACGATCATCGGCGTGATGCCGCCGCAATTCAGATTTGACGAAGGTCAAGCGTGGTTTCCATTTCCATTCGATTTTGCGCAGGGTCAACGAGGGGCGCGTTCTTTTCCCATCATTGGTCGCATTAGTTCAGGCACGACTGTAGAGCAGGTGAATGCGGCACTCGCCAATCTTGCGCGACAGAACGAGCAGGACTTCGGCGGCACTAATCAGGAATACGCCGGGCGAGCGGTATATGTGCAGCCCATTTCGGAGTTTTACTTTGGTCCAGTTCGACGCGCGCTGTTCATCTTGCTGGGCGCCGTCGCGTTGGTACTACTCATCGCGTGCGCAAACATCGCAAACCTGCTGCTCGCAAAATCGATGGCCCGTTCGCACGAAATCGCGATTCGCAATGCGATGGGCGCGAGTCGCGCCCGAATTATCCGGCAGATGCTCATCGAAAGCGCCGTACTCGGGTTGCTGGGAGGCGGAGGCGGATTGCTCCTCGCTTCATGGGGAACGCGTGGGCTCATGGCTCTGATCCCCGCCGGCACGATTCCCGCCGGTCTCGACGCGGGGATGAATGTGCAGGTGCTTCTCTTCACGCTCGTCGTTTCGCTGATTACCGCCTTCATCTTCGGTCTTTGGCCGGCGATTCAAGGTTCGAGAACACAGACGCGAGAAGCGCTGCAAGTAGCTAGTCAACGCGCAACTGCCGGACTCGCAGCACGACGCGCGCAGAGTGTGCTGGTCGTTGCCGAGGTGGGCCTTTCACTGATTCTTCTGGTGATGGCGGGTTTGATGATCAGGAGCTTCGCGAAACTGACGAACATCGATCCCGGAATGAGCACCGCCAACGTGATGTCGATGCGCATCAATCGTTCACCGGCGAAGTCAAAAGACGGCGCGCAGAATGCCATCTTTTTTCAAAACGTGATCGATCGCGTTAAGACGTTGCCGGGAATTGAAGCTGCGGGCGTTGCTTCGCACACACCGTTTGTTTACACGGAAGACTGGCCGATTACAGTCGAGAGCGCCGCAAACACCGAAATCCAAACGCAAAATATCGACACGCGCACCGTCAGTTCCGACTACTTCACAACCCTGCAAATCCCCCTCGTGGGCGGACAGGTCTTTTCAACTGAGGACGGACCGCAGTCGTCGCCCGTGGTGCTTGTGAATCAGGCGATGGCTAACCGTTATTGGCCCAATCAGGATCCGCTCGGAAAGAAGATCAAGATCGGCGGCATCGGCTCAAAGAGTCCGTGGTTTACGGTTAAAGGTGTAGTGAAAGACTCAGCGCAATCAGCGCTCGACGAAGCAGTCAGTCCCGAGGTCTATTTCGCCCTCGGACAGATGGCGGGTCGCTATCGCCGTATGAACCTCGCGGTCCGCACCAGTGTTGATCCGAAGACGACTCTGGCCGCGATTCAAGCGGCGATTCGCGAAGTCGACAAGGACCAGCCGGTATACCAGGTGCAGACAATTGAAGAACTGATTCGCGACTCTGTGAGCACGCGCCGGTTTGCTTTGACGATCCTGATTCTGTTCGCGGTGCTGGCTCTCGTGCTGGCTGTGTCGGGAATCTACGGAGTGATCTCGTATTCGGTTACGCAGCGCACGCAGGAGATCGGCATCAGAATGGCGCTCGGCGCGCAGGGTGGAGACGTGCTGCGCCTCGTGTTGGGCCATTTCATGCGACTCACGTTGGTCGGCATAGCGCTCGGACTCGTAGCCGCATACTTGTTGACGCGATTGATGACCAGTCTGCTGTTTGGCGTGACACCGACGGACATCACGACGTTTGCTTTGGTGCCCGTCGGTCTGTCGCTTGTTGCGCTGGTCGCGTGTGTCATTCCCGCGAGACGCGCAACGAGAGTCGATCCACTCGTGGCGTTGCGATACGAATGACGACCGCGACCAGTTGATCGGCGGATTCGTACCTTCGTTATCCCAATACCTCACGCATAACCACAGCGAGATCGCGGATCGCCTGCGCGCCGTTGCCGGCGTAAGCTGATCCGTGCATCGGCGCAATGGTTCGCGGTTCCAGCGCCGCGAGTCGTTGCATGATGCCATCCGTATGCTTCGTGTAAGGCATATAGTTCGCGAACGGCCCCGCTTGGTAATCAATCAAGGTCTTTCGCGCGCGGTCGATTACGTCAGATGTCGTTGCGGGTTCCACGTCGCCGTTCTGGTGAAAAAGATCCGAACAGAGCAACGTACCGGTGGTTTCGTCGAAAAGCAGGCCAGCCTCCCAGCAATGCGGCACGTGAGGAGTTTGAACAAAGCGGAAACTATGCTGACCGGTGTTAAGAACGTCGCCGTCATTCATGCCTTTTGCCGGCCGCAGAGAGAAATCGTTGACGCTCACCATTGCGCCGATCGTGCTGCACACGGGCTCTGCCGTGGGGGCAATTTGAAGCCACTCATTGAGTGAGCCACACTCGTCTGCCTCAAAGTGACTGAACGAAATCCAACGTATCTTCGCCGGATCCATAATCGTTGCGACTGCCTCGCGCACAACTGGAAACAGCGTTCTCATTCCGGTATGAAAGAGTAGTGGTTCCTCATCCTTGATCAGAAACTGATTGAACTGGAGATCGATTTCGGGAATGTAGGTCGAGATACGATAGCAGTCAGCGGCAATCTCAGTAACGGGCACTGCTTTGCTCCTTTCTGTTAATAAAACTAGCCGGGTCGTCGTTAAGTCATCAAAGTACCCTAACACCCGACAAATATGAAACTCCTGAAACTACTTTTAGCGGCGGTCGTCGCCTGGATTTTGGGCCTTGCGTCGATCGCCGCTATTTTGTATTTCAGCAACGATGGTGTGGATTTTACCGTTACCGATCTCAGCGGTTTCGGCACGTTGGCGATTGTGGTTTCCGCTCTTTTGATGGTCTTTTTGTACCTTCCGAGTCTTCACTGGTTGAAGCGGCGACGCGGCGGCGTCAGACCGCGACTCGATTTCCTCCTGCTTCCCGGCCTTTTTTGTAACATCCCGCTCTTCATTTTTCTCCTCGCGCTGATCAATCGAAAAATGGTTTTGAGCGAAGCGCTCGGATTTATCGTTACCTTCCTGATTATCGGTTCTGTGTTTGGGCTGGGTTTTACTCTCGCGCAACACGAAAGCCGATAAAAGCATTACAATACGTCCACCAAAAAAATCTTAGTACCGGTGTCGATTTCGTGTGTCTCCATTCGACTTACTGTTGAGCGAGTCGACAGTTGCCGGCAAGTTACTAAAGAGAAGGAAACGAAAAGATGAGCAATGTACGAGTACTCGTAGGCACGCGTAAGGGTGCGTTTATCCTGACCGCAGACGGAAAACGGGAAAAATGGGACGTTAGTGGCCCACATTTTCCCGGCTGGGAGATTTATCACTTGAAAGGTTCGGCCGTGGATCCGAACCGTATTTACGCTTCGCAAACCAGTGGCTGGTTTGGACAGATCATTCAACGCTCGGACGACGGCGGCAAAACGTGGTTCCAACCCGGAACGCCCGCCGGTATGCCGACCCTCTCGCCCGAAGGAATGCCGATGGGCGAAAGTAATAAGTTTGTTTACGACACGTCCGAGGAAACCGGTAAACCGCTCACGACGCATCAATGGTATGACGGCACTCCGCACCCGTGGGAGTTCAAGCGAGTTTGGCATCTTGAACCGTCGCTTGACGATCGGGAGACGATCTATGCGGGCGTTGAAGATGCGGCGTTGTTCCGTTCAACCGATGGCGGTCAAACGTGGCACGAACTTCCGGGTTTACGCGGTCATGGCACCGGAGCGCAGTGGCAGCCGGGCGCGGGCGGCATGTGTTTGCACACCATCATCCTCGACCCGGCAAATCGCGACCGGATGTTCGTTGCCATCTCCGCCGCGGGCGCGTTTCGCACCGACGACGGCGGCGCGACGTGGAAACCGATCAATAACGGACTGTATTCGCAGTACATTCCGAATCCGACTGCGGAGGTGGGCCATTGCGTGCACCACATCGCGATGCATCCCGAGCATTCGAACGTGCTGTTCATGCAGAAGCATTGGGACGTGATGCGGAGCGACGACGCAGGCGATTCGTGGCGCGAGGTTAGTGGAAACCTGCCGACGGATTTTGGTTTTGTGATCGACGTTCATGCGCATGAACCGGAGACGATTTACGTCGTGCCGATCAAGAGCGATAGCGAACACTACCCGGCGGATGGAAAGCTGCGCGTGTATCGCAGTCGAACCGGCGGCAACGAATGGGAAGCGCTAACGAATGGTTTGCCGCAAGAGAACTGTTACGTCAACGTGCTGCGTGACGCGATGGCGGTGGATACGCTCGATTCGTGTGGCGTGTACTTTGGCACCACTGGCGGGCAGGTCTATGGATCGGCTGATGCAGGTGAGACGTGGGCGCCGATCGTTCGCGACCTGCCGGCGGTGCTTTCAGTGGAGGTCCAGACGCTGAAATGATTGTCGTAGTTTTGCCGGCACATTTGCGTTCGCTTGCGGGCGTGACTGGCGACGTTCAACTCGAGATCGACGGCCCAGTGACGCGACACTCGATCCTTGACGCTCTCGAAGCGCGGTATCCGATGTTGCGTGGGACAATTCGCGATCACGTCGCAGGCGAACGACGTCCGATGCTGAGATTCTTTGCGTGCGGTGAAGACGTCACGCACGAGCCTGCGGATGCTCCGTTGCCGAAGGCGATCGTTTCAGGAGCGGAGCCTTTTTACATCATCGGCGCAATCGCCGGAGGTTAATTTATTCGAGGAGAAATAATGACGACGGGTAACACAAACACGATTCGATTACACCGGGTGCTCATGGCGCCGCCGGAGCGCGTTTATCGCGCGTTTCTTGACCCGGGTGCAATGTGCAAATGGCTTCCGCCGAATGGATTCACGGGACAGGTGCATCACCTCGAGCCGAAAGTCGGCGGCACTTACAAGATGTCGTTCACGAACTTCTCAACCGGCAACAGCCATTCCTTTGGTGGCGAGTATCTTGAGTTAAAGCCCAACGAACTCATCCGCCACACTGACAGCTTCGACGACCCGAACATGCCCGGCGAGATGGTAACGACGATCACGTTCAAAAAGGTGTCTGTGGGAACGGAACTAAACATCGTGCAGGAGGGCGTCCCGGCCTTCATCCCACCCGAGGCCTGTTATCTGGGCTGGCAGGAATCCCTGATGCTGCTGGCCCAATTGGTCCAGGCCGAGATCCCTGACCAGATGTAAGCGCTAAGGCCACGGATGACTCGGATGAATCCGCGTTATCCGTGGCTAAAACAGATTCTATTTCGCGTCAGCGGGGTTCAGTTCGGATCCATCCCTCGCCGGCCTGCTTGAACTGCTCGCGAGTCGAAACGTTGAAAGAGGCCGTTGCCGGGTTCCAAACAAACTTTTCAACACTTACCTCGGGGTAAGCGATGCTCAGGAGATTGAACGAGTTTGCTTCGCCTCTTTCGCGTGTCGACGTTGCCGTTCCGGCCTGGACCACCAGAGCCGAGTATCCATCAATGTTGTATCGCTTGGCGTGGCCGGTGTGACTGATGTGCAGATGGCCGGCGAGAAACAAATCGGCGCCACATGAAGCCAGCTCTGCCATTGCCATTCTTGCTCTGCCGACTAAATCCCGCTCGTTGTGCCCTTCCGGTAAGTCGAACGGATGGTGGGTCACGACCGCCTTCACGACTCCTCTTCCAAGCGCGCAGAACCTTTCTCGCAAACGATTGACCTGAGCTCTGTTGATGCGCCCACCTTTAACGACTGACGAACGTGCGGTGTTCACGCCCACGATCACCATCTCCTCGTCCGCGTAAACAGGCTGGAGATCATCCGTGATGTAGCGCCTGTATTTTGTTAATGGCTCAAAAAACCGGGTAAACAAATTATGCAGCGGTATATCGTGATTTCCCGGCACAACTATCTGCGGCTTTGGCAGCGCATCCAGAAACGAACGCGCCTGTTGGAACTGATACGAACGCGCGCGCTGTGTGAGATCGCCGGAGATGGCGACGAGGTCAGGTTCAACTTCCCGAACAGTCCTCAATAAAGGATCGATCAGAGCAGGATCGACGCGGCCGAAGTGCAGGTCTGATAAATGAATTATCCTGCGCATGATCTCATGTCACTTTCGCTTCTGTTTCTGCGGGCACGATCACGCGGAGTGCGCGCCTGCGGATTTGATATTGAAGAGGTGTTTCCATCACCTCAACCTCCCCGTCAAAAGCCACCCGGAGGCGTTTGCGGGCGGTTTCTATTTTCACTTCGTTCGAACTCAAGGCCAGAAAGTCTTTATCGTTGCGCAAGCGTCCCATCAGAGCACGCAGCGCAAGACTTATCAGTCGTAGACGACTCGTTCGATGGGTTATGTAAATGCTCAGCACGCCTCGATCAAGGTTATTGCGCAAACCAATGTTGAATGAATCCATTACATAATCATTATTCCCAACGAACACAAACGGAGTGGTCAGGTCCAGAAGATGCTCGTTTACACGGAGTCGAACGTCGAGGAATGGATACCTTCGTAATGCCTGAATCGTGGCCCAAACAAACGCGGGCCACTTTCCTGAACCGAGTCGCTGACGCTTTTCCCGTTCGCGCACGATGATTGGATAAAGACCCAGGCTCGAGTTGTTAAGAAAAATCCGATTGTTTACTTCAGCCACATCCACTTCGGTCGTATGACCGGCGACGATTGTGTGTGCCGCTGCTTCGAGGTCAAAAGGAATCCGCATGTCTCTGGCGAAGTGATTGAGGGTGCCGAGCGGTAGTACTCCCAGGGCCTTGTCGCTATCAAGAACGGACGCCGCCACTGAACTGACCGTCCCATCCCCGCCGCCGGCGACGATTACTTTGTAGCGACCCCGCGCAGCCTCCAGCGCGAGCTCAGTCAGTTCAGCACCGTTATGAGCGACCGATAAATCTATGCCCACTTCATTTTCGTTGAAGATTCGGGTGAGGAGTGCGCGCACGTCGTCGTCATCGCGGGCGCTGGCGCCAGCTTTAGCGGAAATGATGATCTTTACCGGCGTTGAAGACACTAAAGACTTCTAACGCTAATTCCTTGCGGTATTGTCATGTTAATTTTCCGAAAAAGCGCGAGCGAGTGACAGACGCTCACTTCGCCGGCAGCCGATTAGTAATGAAATCCGAAACCCGGCCTGCCGCGGGTGGGTCCATGTTTGCCAACACCGCGATCACGTAGCCCGGACCCGGGCAGATTTTTAGGTCGCCGTTCATCCCGGGAGCGCCGCCGCCGTGACCGAAACATCGCGTGCCGTTAACGGTCGCATCCTGGAAACCAAAAGCGTACTTACCGCCGCCCGGTGTATCGGTCTTCCCCGTCGTCAGCATTTCCGTGTATTGCGCGTTGAGCACTTTGTGTGTTTGCAGTGCGGTCGCAAATCTAAACAGATCTTCAACCGTTGAATAGCCTCCGCCCGCCGAGGTTCCGCGGTAAGGCAGAGTTTCAGTGTTGGGCTTTAACGGCGGGCCAGTGAATCGCGTGTAACCGACGCTTCGCTCAGCCACCGTTTGCTCTTCAGGTTCGGAAGCAGTGGCGGTCATACCCGGCGCGAAATCGAGTGCGCGATTACCGTAGAGCTTCACATAATCCTGCAAAGTCTTTAATTCAAGACGCTTCTTGTCGAACTCAGGGCCAAAGATGTCGCCGGTGCCGCCGGTGTGCATCAGCAACTGTTCCACAGTCACCTTTGAGGCGACATCTTTGTTCGGATAATCGGTCAGGTAATTGCCGAATGGAGCTTTCAGATCGAGTTTGCCGCTTTGCACGAGTTGAAGTGTGGCAACCGCGGTGAACATCTTGTTCATTGATCCGAGTCGAAAACGCGTCTTCAAAGTGTTGGGAGTTTTCTTTTCGCGATCAGCTAGACCATACGCCTGAGCAAAGGCTGTCTTGCCATTTTTCCCGACCAATACCGCACCGGAAAAACGATCCGCGGCCGCCATCTCATCCATCTTTTTTCGGGTTGCGGTGATCAGTTCGCTCTCGCTGAGGTGAGGAATGGCAAATTCCGCCGGACGCGCGGTGCCTTGCAACGCGAGTCTCGTAATCTGGTGTTGCTCACTCGAGTCGATCTCAATCGTCAAACGAGCAAATTGATCCGACGCGCGTTCCTGGAGCAGCGCTACAATCTTTGTGGGCGCCGACTCCTCGATTTTCTTGACGTCAAAGCCGCCCGTCATTTCGCGCAGGCCCATTTCGCGATCGGCACGATCGAGGCGACTGGGCGCATTTTTGCGCAGGAACTCCTTGTGTTTTTCGGCGTCACCGGCATTGAAGACTTCCAACCAGGCTTTGGCTTGATTGCCGGCCGGTGTATCGGGAAACTGTGTTTGCGCCAGACAGGCTGGAGCGATGAATAGTAGAAGTGCGACGGCTATGAGATTGTTGCGCAGCGTGCGAAACGCGTAGGCGAATTTGTTTAGCATGGCGGCAGTTTAGAGGCTAAGAGGATTTCAGCCAAGCAGCCCAGTTTTTTGCGAACCTTTCCAGTTTTCCTGCATCTGAGCAACTCGGGTTCCAATTACGAGTTTGTGTCGGTAGTGTGTTCGCGAACGGGAGGGAAGCAGGATGTCAAATGTGAACAACGTTCCGGGTATTCTCGATGTCATCAAGAGCATCACGGCTAACGGTGAAAGCGGACGTCTGGAGATCAGTTCTCCCGGAACTCACGGTTCTGGAACACACGGCGTGCTTCTTTTCACGGAAGGCAAACTCGTTGATGCACGACTCGAATCGCTCAGCGGTTTTCAGGCCGTGAATGCGGCGGTTTCGCTGCGGGATGTGGAGTTCAGCTTTGATCATGTCGTGCCCGCGCCGCATGCGGTTGCAATCACGCCGAGTGAGCGCGTTGTGTTGAAGCGGTTCTTTGGGATCGAAGCCGCGCAGATCGAAGAACCGATGGATCTTGTTGAACCGAATCCCGGCTGGAACGAGACGCCGGAGCAGGTAGTTCCACTCACCGAGGTGGAGGAGCTGCCGCAAACGGATCTCGAGGAGACGCCGACGGTCGAAGTTGCGGCGATTCGTTCGGTTCCGGTTGTTGAAGGTCGACAGTTTGCCGAAGCTGAACAAGTAGGGACTGCTCGAACGTCGGGCAGTGCTCGATGGTTTGCATTCCTCTTGCGCCCTCAAGTCGCTCTCGGTTTGGTGTTATTGCTCGCGTTGGTCGTAGGCGCGATGTCCTTGCGAGCGAGATTCCAGACGCGGCAGGAAGCAGCGGCAGTGGCAAGTGTTGTAGCGTCGGAATCGAAACCAGTCGCTGAGGACTCGAGCGTCGTCACGTCGGAGTCGAGGCCCGTTGCGTCGAACTCCGGCTCAGTTGCTGGTGCTCCGGCGGAAGTCAAGCCAATACCGCGTGAGTCTCCGTCGGTTACTCTTTCTCAACGGCCGTCAGCTACTGTTTCTCAACAGCAGAACGCGCGTGTGAGAGATGATGCCGTTTCGCAGCCGCTCAGCGCCGAGCAAAGCGACACATCCGACGACCGGGATGCGGAGGTGCATGACCTGAATGGTGAATGGCGCCTCATCAACGTCGTCGAGAAAACGAATTACAAATCCTTTCACAATATGCAGCTTGGCTTCCGCCTGAAGATCAACCAGAAAGGAAAAGAGTTCACTGCGACAGGTGAGAAGTTTTCCGAGAACGGACAAACGCTGCCCGCCGACAGCCGAACTCCGATTACTCTGACCGGTTCAATTGAGGGCGACAAGGTTATAGCCACGTTCGTCGAAGACGGGGTCCGGCGCAGGACTAATGGACGCTTTGAGTGGACACTTCAAGGCGGCGACAAGCTGACGGGGACATTCGTCTCAACCGCGGGAAACAATCGTGGCAGATCTGCGGTGACGAAGGAACAGTAAATCTCCTTCTTGAACCATCACGAGTTGTGATCGGTCGCACGGCTCGTTCTCAGCGATACTCGAGATTCGACTCACACTATTTGAGTCACTGCTGAACGGGCAAGCGAAACTCATACTCGCGCGGTTCATCGTCTTTACCGACCACGATCACTGTTGCGCCACCGAGATCATTCACACCGGGATAAAACAATCGGGGCAGCGAGCGCGCGAGGTCCGACCGGTGTGACACCCCCTGTTCTGTGCGATTGACGATCAACAGATAACGACCTGCCGCCAGTTGAGTGAACCGATAGCGTCCTTGCTTGTCAGTCGTGGCCGTGATCCACTTGCCTTCGGAGAGAATTTGTTCGACGGGCACGTCCGCAGGAACTAGCGAGATGGGCACAGAGTTGAGTGGCCTGCCATTTACATCTACAACTCGTCCACCAATCTCCCCTTTGCTCAATGCGGCAATATCGAGTGGCACACACTCGCGCCCACGCACCTGAACCGTCAGTTCCTTGTAATGAAAACCCGCAGGAATCTCTGCGCGAACGTGATAAGTGCCCGCTAACAGCGTTTGAATTCATAGCGGCCCTCGTTGTCCGTGACCACTTCCCGACGTTCGTTGTTTCCCTCCAACGTGACGGTTACTTTCCGTAGTGGTTCAACGGCAAAACGATTTTCCTTGAGCTTGTGAGCTTGCTGCACGACCTTACCGAATAGTCTCGACCCAGGTTCTGCCGAAGCCAATCCACGTATGTACGCCAGATCCTCCGCCGCTTCAGAAAGTGGTCGTGTTCTGGTGTTGCCGGCCCGAACGTCAAGCTCGTTGTTGTTGGAATTGCGGTGCGCGTAGACGAGGTAGCGCTCGCCCTCTTTGAACCGATAACCGCAATAATCTAAATTGAGGACGATTCCAGTCCCTTCAACGCCTTTGAAGGCCTCTTCGACAGTGAAGTAAACGGTTGAGCTCACGTATGGTCCAAACGCAAGCTCCGTGTTGTTGGACGTAATCACAACTCGGTTCGCCGTAGCGATGAATACAGCCTGTGTTTGCCAGTACTCCCAACATGGCGGACCCTGGCCGCTCATAGGGCAGCTACCGAGCGCGTCAGTTGCGAGACTGACGAACGCGATTAGCACACAGAAGCGCAGAACGCACTTATGTTGGAATTTCATGATTGCCCCCCTGTCTAACAAAGCCCCTCACGTCGGGCATCACGCGTAGCGGTGAGTCTTACGGCAGTTTTGCGGCCAGGACGTCAACCTTCTCGATCATCGGTGGCTCCGCGAGTAGATCAGACGCTTTCGCCATGAGTGCCGCGGCGACTCGGCCGGTGAGATGCGCCTGACGGCCTGAGTTGTCGGGGAACGCGTCGAAGATACCAAACGTCGATTGGCCCATGCGGACGGCAAACCACGCTGTCGTGTCGGGTTCTTCCTGGACTATCGCCAGCCCACTTTTAAGAAAACTCTCAACCTCTGCTTCTTTGCCGGGTTTCGCTTCGAGTCGAACAAGCAACGCTACTGTGACCATGATGGTTCTCCTTTATTCTTGGCACACCTAAAAACTGACAACTCAGTTTACGCCCGCGGCTCCGTGGAACCAAAAAGCGCGGCGCGCGTGGCTATAATCAATCTACGCTCCCCAAAAATCAACGTACTTTCCAATCAAACTCGAAAAGAGGAGATCGGTAATGAACAGATTGCTCGTGTGCTTGATCGTTAGCGCGTTGTTGTGTTTGGTCGGGTGGACCGCTCGTGCAGAATTGACGAGACCCAGTCCGGCCCCGCAAACATGGGACTATGAGGTTTTCGAGGATTATGCATCCCTCCTGACCGGCACGAAACTCAATAAGCGCGGTGCTCAAGGTTGGGAGTTAGTTTCCGTTGTCTGCCCTAGAGGAACCGAAATCCCATGCCTCTATTACATGAAGCGTGCCCGTTAACGCCGACGGTCGTCAGCCGGTTTGTAAAAGCAACACGCCGGCGCCGCTGCTGAAGATGCCGGCGACGCAGCCGGTCATCAGCGTCGCCAACGTCGCTGCCAGGAGTGCGCGTGGGCCGAGGCTCGCGAGGTCGTCGCGACGCGAAGGAGCAAGGGCGGTAGTCCCGCCGACGAAGATCGCCATCGCTGCAACGTGCGCGAAGCCGCAAAGTGCATAACTGAGGATCACAACCGTGCGAGGATCTGTAATTTGCCCGCCGGAGATTAGTTGCGCGAGATGGTTGTAAGAGAAGACCTCGGTGAGTATCACTCGCTCGCCTAACAATTGCGCCGCAATCGGAACGTCGGCCGTTTGAATCCCGAGTAGAAACGCAAACGGATAGAACACCCACCCCAACACTCGCACAATCGAAAGCGGCTCGCTCATCCCGAACCACGAACTCGCAACTCCAAGCAGCTTATCGATCAGCGCCACGATCCCCAGGATCGCGATGATCAGAGCACAGATCCCTGCCGCCAACCGAAGCCCATCCATCGCTCCCTGAATAATCGCGCCAATCGAACTCTTCGATCGGCTCGACTCGTCTTCCGCCGGCACCGCTGCCAACGTTTCCGGCGTTTCAGTCTCGGGAATGAGCAGCTTCGACACCACCACACAAGCCGGAATCGCGAGTATCGACGCTGAGATCAAATGGCCAGCAATTTGCGGAAAGACGCCGGTCAGAAACGCGACATACACTCCGAGCACACTCGACGCCACGGTGGCCATCCCGGTCGTCAAAATCAGTAACAACTCCGAGCGCGTCATCCGCTCCAGATAAGGCCGAACCACGAGCGCCGATTCAATCCCGACAAAAATATTCGCGGCACTCGACAACGACTCGGCGCCACTGATCTTCATCGTGCGATGAAACAGCCGCGCGAAGAGCCGCACGAACACTTGTAACACGCGCAAGTGGTAGAGCAGCGCCGTAAACGCCGCAAAGAAGATCACCACCGGCAGCACCTGAAACACGAGGATGAAACCAACCGAACCTGTTTCTCCCGGACTCGCTGCGAGTGGACCAAACAAAAACATCGAACCACTCTTCGACGCGTTAAGCAACGCTGCCACCGCATCGTTCAACGCCAGCAGCACGCGTTGCGAAACAGGCAAGCGAAAAATGATCAGACCAATGAGCAGTTGCAGCCCGACGCCCCAGGCGATTGTTTTCCACGCAATCCGCCGCCGGTTACTCGAAAGCAACCAGGCCACACCCGCAAAGAACACGAAGCCCGCGAGCGACACCGCGTGTTGGGTCATTTATTTTTCACTCCAGGTCCAGCGACCAGATCGTCGGCCGCTCACGGCTCAGGTAACGTTTGGCGAGGCGATAGAGTTCAGCATGGGACCAGCGGCGCAAGCTTTTCGAGAGCTTTCTCTTCGCCATCGCTCCAGGCGGTTAAAAGTTGCGTCAGCTCGTAAGCGCCGGGTTCGCCCATCAGGGCGCTGAATCTATCACATAAAAAAGCGGTCTGGAACTTTCGGTCCAGGCCGGTCTAAAAAATCTCGATCGGATTTTTTAATGCATGAACACTCCTTCGAACCAGACGTGCGCCGCGCATTTTGTCCGTTACAGGGAGTAACGTTGTTGGCGAAGTGAAGTCGCGCCTGGCCCGTTTCGCCGGCGCGTGCGCCCGTGCCGCCGATCACACGACCCATCACCGCGTGCGAGTTAGTGGCGACACAGTTTGCCGGATTGACGCCGTCACGTTGAAGGCTCCACCTTCAGTATCAATGCCGAACCAGAGAAGGTCAGTTCGATGTTTTCCGGAGATGCGCCGCAGCGAGGGACGTTTGGAGCGGCATTCGTGAGACTGAAGCTTGACGCGAAACCCCACCGCTTGCACATTTTTCGACACGCAAGTAGCGGGGTCGAGCACCGGTGTGAACGGGTCTGTTTCAATACTGACTGCTCCGCCGCTGTGGTCAGTATCAGTCGACTTCAGGTCAACGATGCGACCTGTCGTCGTACTGGTGCAGGCCGATGCGGGGCTGTCGAAGATTCCTCCGCCGGTATCGATTCCGGATCCGGTGAACGTCATTTCTATGTTTTCGGGAACGATCCGCGGCGAGCCGGATTCGGTCCCGCACCTGTTGGTGTCAATTGTGACGCGCCTTTCTAATGAGCATTAACGCGGTCGTCGATGGTTGAGGCGGCTTGTGAGCTGGGTCCGTATCACCGCGGGAGGATTTATTTTTTGAGCGCTTCACCCAAATTGCGGAAACAACCGTCCGTCCTTGGGAAGTTTCGGCGTGAGACATGCAAAGTGGGTAGTCTATTACCGTCAGTGTAGGACATCATGCACGGTTTACTACCATGCCCGTCATGTGCTACTTTCTCAGCATGTTGGAGGGCTGGGCGCGATGGAAACTACGGCAACGGCGAAGGGGCAAATTGTGATTCCTTCATCTATACGGCGGAAATTCGACATCAAGGAAGGCACGCGGATCCAGATTGAAGTGGACGAAGATGCGCACGAGATCATCCTGAAGCCAATCACGCGGCAGTTCATTCAAAGCCTCCGCGGTAAATACAAAGGCAGCGGCTTGGTGAATGAGTTGATGGCTGAGAAAAACCGGGAACGCGATCTCTAGTCTTCGTATTACGACACCTGATGCCTCACAAACCTAAAGCATACGTCCTCGACTCGTGGGCAATTCTGAGTTATTTCGATGATGAACCGGCCGCCGAAAGGGTTGAGACAAATCTTACTCACGCTCATGAACACGGAATTCCGATGTTCATGAGCGTCATCAATGTGGCTGAAGTCTGGTACATCGTTGCGCGCCGAAGATCGCAGTCAGACGCCAACACAGCAATTCGGTCGCTGAGGCAACTCGGAATTGACTTTGTCGAGGCGCATTGGGAACTCGCGCAGGAAGCCGCTCGCTTCAAAGTGAAAAACCGAATGTCGCTCGCGGACTGCTTTGCCGCCGCCTTGGCCAAGCACAAAACCGCCATGTTGCTCACGGGCGATCCGGAGTTCAAGCAAGTAGAACGTGAGATAACAATCCAGTGGCTCAATAATAAATAATCTGGCAAACTCCTCCGCGGTAAAGCTAACTACAACTATGTCCACGCAAGTTTCACCGGCTGCGGCGGCCGTTGCCCGTCAGCGCGTCGCGCTGCGCTGCTTGGGGCTGGTAAAGAGATTCACTGATGTTACGGCGGTTAATGGTGTCGACCTCCAAGTCTACGCCGGCGAGTGCTTTGGTCTGCTTGGTCCAAACGGCGCCGGAAAAACGACTACAGTCGAGATCCTCGAAGGGCTCACGCCGTCCGATGAAGGCACGGTCGAGTTGCTGGGCCAAAACTGGAACAGCGGCCGCGACAATCGAGCACTGCGTGAACGTATCGGCGTCCAACTCCAGGAAACACAACTCGCCGAGAAAGTGACCGTCGTCGAAACGTTGCGACTGTTTCGCAGTTTCTACGCACGCGGCCACGACGTTGAAGAAGTCATTCGCACGGTCGCACTCGAAGAAAAACGAAACGCGCGCGTAGGCAAACTCTCCGGCGGTCAAAAACAACGACTCGCCGTCGCATGCGCGCTCGTCAGCGATCCCGAACTCCTGTTTCTCGACGAGCCGACCACCGGACTCGATCCGCAAGCGCGTCTTTCGCTCTGGGACATAGTGGAAAGGTTTCGCGATGGAGGCGGCACGATTCTTTTGACCACGCACTACATGGAAGAAGCGACACGTCTTTGCGATCGCGTCGCGATCATGGACCACGGAAAAGTAATCGCGCTCGGCACCCCAGCGGAGTTGATCGAATCGCTCGGCGCGGATCAAGTCATAGAGTTTAGCGTCACGAATCCACTTACGGATGAACCACTGACGAATCTTCCCGCGGTCACTAATCTGCACAAAAGAGGCGATGTTTACGCGCTTACTGTTTCGGAGATCGGTGTTGCGTTGCCTGGGTTGCTCGCTGAAATCAAACGACAGCAGTCGGAGCTTGTCACGCTCACAACGCACCAGGCGACGCTCGAAGACGTATTTGTCAGTTTAACTGGGAGAATGTTGCGTGATAGCTGAAGCAAAAGAGACTCGAGCGAGTGAAGTGAAGTCTCAATCGCTTCATCCGCTGTTCGAGCTGACCGCGATGCGCGTACGCGAGTTTCTGCGCGAGAAGGAAGCAGTGTTTTGGGTCTTCGTCTTCCCCGTGCTAATGACGTTTGCACTCGGCATCGCTTTTCGCAACACCGCGCCCGAGAAAACACCGGTGGCGATCGAAGCATCCACCACCGATACCAGAGCAAGCGAGCTTGCCGGCGTGTTGTCGCGATCTGAAGAAATCACCGCGACTGTGGTGACTCCCGACGAAGCCTCGCGAGCATTGCGAAGCGGTAAAGTCTCTATAGTGGTCAAACCGCAGGATGACACTTTCGAATACCGTTTCGATCCCACGCGACCAGAAAGTCGTGCAGCGCGACTCCTCGTTGACGACGTTTTGCAACGCGGCAAAGGCCGAACCGACGTGGCCCAAATCGCAGAACAGAAGGTCACAGAACCCGGTGCTCGTTACGTCGATTTCCTGGTGCCGGGACTGATCGGCATGAACATGATGGGCAGCGGCTTGTGGGGCCTGGGCTTCACGATCGT
Organism: Acidobacteriota bacterium; assembly: GCA_020199835.1. Lineage (GTDB taxonomy): Bacteria > Acidobacteriota > Blastocatellia > Pyrinomonadales > Pyrinomonadaceae > PSRF01. The sequence continues at coordinate 125,375 of JAIVJV010000004.1, forward strand.
GATCGCGCGTTCGCGAAAACTGCTCAAACGGTTCGCGGCGACGCCGATGCGGCGTTCGCATTACCTGCTTTCGTTCATGCTGTCGCGTCTCATCTTTCTGGTACTCGAAGTCGCGGCTGTGATTGTCTTCGCGGCGCTTGCTTTTGGATTTACGGTGCGTGGCTCATGGCTGAGTCTCGGTTTGATCACAGTGCTCGGAGGTTTTACGTTCTCGGGCATCGGATTGCTGGTCGCCGCGCGACCGACAACGATCGAAGGCGTGTCAGGCCTGATGAACTTCATCATGTTGCCGATGTGGTTGCTTTCAGGCACGTTCTTCTCGTCCGAACGGTTTCCTGAAGTTCTGCAACCGTTCATCAAAGCGCTTCCCCTAACCGCGCTCAACGACGTGCTGCGCGCGCTCATGAACGAAGGCGCGACACTCGCGTCGATGTGGATTCCGATCAGTGTATTGCTTGCCTGGTGTCTGATCAGTTTTGTTGTTGCATTAAAAATCTTTAAGTGGCAGTGAGGAACCAAAGGAGGGCAAACCATTGAGTAAAAAGGTTAACAGACGGACATTCGTAAAACTCACGGGCGCAGCCGGACTCGTTTCCGCCACCGAGATGCCTTCGCTCGGCGGCTCGAACACTGTTCCGCAGGGCAGCTCGGCCAGATCGGGAGACGCGTTGCGCGACTTCCCGCGAGGTTTTATCTGGGGAACAGCAACGGCCTCTTATCAGATCGAAGGCGCGGTGAAAGAAGATGGCCGTGGTCCATCGATCTGGGACACTTTTTCGCACACACCGGGCAAGGTCGTGAACAATGCCACGGGTGACGTTGCAAACGACCACTACCATCTTTATAAAACCGACGTGCAGTTGATGAAAGCGTTGGGCGTCAAAGCATATCGATTTTCGATCGCCTGGCCGCGCGTGTTTCCCAATGGTGATGGACCACCGAATCCGAAAGGACTCGATTTCTACAACCGGTTAGTAGACGAATTACTCGCGAACGACATCCAGCCCTTCGCCACGCTTTATCACTGGGACTTGCCGCAGTCGTTGCAGGATCGTTTCGGCGGCTGGGAAGGACGCGAGACTGCAAAAGCTTTCGCCGACTACGCCGGTTACGTCACGGCGCGGCTGACCGATCGCGTGAAGCATATCTTCACCATCAACGAGTTTGGGGCCTTTATAGAAGTTGGCTATCGCTGGGGCATCCATGCGCCGGGACTGAAGCTCACGGGATTGCGTCTCAACCAGACGCGTCATCACGCAGTGCTCGGACACGGTCTCGCCGTGCAGGCCATTCGCGCGAGTGCGAAGAGTGGGACCAGGGTCGGTATCGCGGAAAACATCACGATTCCGGTGCCCGTCGTCGAGACACCCACGCATGTTGCCGCGGCAGAGAGTGCGATGCGCGAGATGAATGCGCAGTATCTCACGGTGATAATGGAAGGGAAGTACACTGACTATTATTTGAAGTCGGCGGGAGCAGATGCGCCAAAGTTCACGCCCGAGGAGTTAAAGACGATCTCGAGCCCGCTCGACTTCGTCGGCATCAACGTTTACACGCCGCAGTTCGTACGCGCCGACGCGTCTTCGCCCGTTGGTTACGCTCAAGTTCCGCATCCGAAGTCTTTTCCACACGCGCCTTCATTCTGGCTGTTCATCGCGCCCGACGCGCTTTACTGGGGCCCGCGCCACGTCGCGAAGCTTTGGAACGCGAAGGAGATCTACATCACTGAGAACGGTTGCTCGGCTTCGGACGAACCGGCCGCAGATGGAAAAGTTTACGACACCGATCGCGTGACGTACTTGCGCAGCTATCTCACGCAGTTGCGTCGCGCGACGGCCGAAAACGTGCCGGTGCGGGGTTATTTTCTGTGGAGTTTGATGGACAACTTCGAGTGGGCCGATGGTTATACAAACCGTTTCGGCATTCACTATGTTGACTACGCTACGCAGAAGCGAACGCCAAAGCTGAGCGCGGATTTCTATCGCGAGGTCATCGCCCGCAACGCGGTTGTGTAAAGAGCGCTGCTGGGTTAGTTCTGAGGGGTCGAGAGCTTAATCCAGTTCTCGACCACTTTGTCACGCACAGGGAAGTGTCGCCAGTAGTCTTTTAGGCGTAAGCAACCAATCAGGATCTACACAACTCTAACGCCCCGCTGTCTACCAAATTCGCCGACCCGGAGACAGCGACTTTCCCCAACACAATTTGACGGACCGAAGTCTATCGAGTGGTGACGTGTGCGCAGGACTTCACTCGTAATCCGCACGGTTCGAGTAAGTCTTAGTGTGGCGTCCCAGAGGGTGGGAGCGGATTCAAATAAGGGTGCTCCGCTCCCGCTCGTTCACGATGAGATCCTGGGCATCTCCGTGCCGCCCGCTTCGCGTATCGCCGCGATGCCGGTAGCATTGGCTCATGTCGTCTCTCAGGCGAAGATGGTCGGGAAGGATCTTCCTTGTAGCCGTCGTTGTTGTTCTTATTCTCATAACAGTCTGGCTGGGACTGGCGCAAAACTGTCCGAGCGTAGGCATCGCTCTCACCAGTCGAGCTCGACATCTTCATCGTCTAAAAAACCGAACTGCTTTTCCGCAAGCTGTGGATTTCGATCCGAACGTCACACTTGAAAAGTTACTCGCGCCGGGCGACGACACTAACCGTTGGTCCACCGATCGTGCAGCCCGCGTCGAAGGTGAAGTGATCGACATCGCCTATGCCGGCAGTGAAGCGACAAACTGCTTCAACCCGAATCGCCGCGACATCCACATTCTGATCGCCACTCACAAAGGCGCTGCGAAAAACGAACAGGTAGTGCTGGAAGTTACGCCGAATTGGGGAGACTGGGCGTCTGCCCAAGGACTCGATTGGACTGAGCAAACTCTGCACTCCCAGCTCGTGGGCCGTTGGGTTCAATTCGAAGGCTGGTTATATTTTGACGTGGGCCATGCGGAGGAATCCGAGAACACTGCGCCGCGCAACCCCGAAAACTGGCGCGCCACCGCGTGGGAAGTGCACCCGGTGACGAAGTTCACCGTGATCAGATAATTCTCTGTCCAGGCGGTCAGCTTAAAGGTTGCTCTGAGCGAGCTACTCGTTGTCGAGCAGTCGCGTGGTGTGCTCGGTGACGCTGGGGCGTTGGGCGAGTTCGTTCGTACGCACTTGTCCGCGATTCGGCAAAGGAGGCGCGGCGGCCGCCGGAGGTAATGAGCCGTGGGCCGGCGCGTGTCCAAACGTTGAAGTCTGGAAAGACCCAGGCGGCAACGCCGGCTGAACCCCGCCCGGATGTTTTACCGGCTCGGTCTTGCTCATGAAGATTCGAGCGTAAAGCATCCAGGCCAGCGCGACAAAAAACAGGAAAAACGGAATGACCAGCGGTCCGGGTTCATCTCCCACTATGCTTATTATCAGGAAAATGGGGAAAAGTGCGCCCGCGAAAAACATCAATTTTCCCGCGCGCCGGATGTTCTTACGGCGGCGCGAATCCGGTGCGACCTGAACTTCCTCCGCAACTCTCAACGGCGGGCGACCCCCGACAAGCCACTCCATCAGGCCAGTGAGAGCGAGGCCGCAACGCGAGCAGTACCGCATTTCATCAGAGACTTGTTGCTGGCCGCAGCTGGGACAATACATAGACGCCTTATGTAAAGGTGATTCTAACCGAACGCAGCAGAGTACGGTAAGCCACGGCGCGATGTTCCCGCGTCGTGCGTTCCTTGTTCCAAACCCGAACTAGCGACGCTACATCTACGGCGTGTCTACGGCGTTCGCTCGGCGACCTGCCACGGGTCTGATACCATCTCCCGTATGACAAAGGTTAGCAAGGGTCGCGAGGACGCTGACGTACGGCAGGGCGGGGACCAGATGAGCGAAGCCGAGATCGACTACAACGTCATGGGATCGTTCCCGGCGAGCGATCCGCCATCGTGGACACTCGGCGTGCGGCCGCGTAAAACTTCGCGCGACGAGTTTGAGGGCGAGAAGCCGTCGCCACACGATCCGTCGCACCAGAACGAACCACCCGAGTGATTGGGCGCGTCCGGAGGTACACAAAATGCGCGAAGCAACCCAGCTCAACCATGCGCCGAAAGTAAGAACCACGTTGTTGCCTTCGGGTCGATCGATGCCTGTGCTTGGCCAGGGCACGTGGCGCATGGGGGAGGACCATGCGCGCAGAAAAGCAGAAGTCGCCGCGCTTCGTTTGGGTTTGGACCTCGGCATGAACCACATCGACACCGCTGAGATGTATGCCGAAGGCGGCGCCGAAGAAGTCGTTGCTGAAGCGATTGCTGAACAGCGCGCGGACGTGTTTGTTGTCACGAAAGTTTACCCGCATAACGCAACGCGACACGGAGCGGTTGAGGCGTGCGAAAGAAGTCTGCGACGGTTGCAGACTGACTACATCGATCTTTATTTGCTGCACTGGCGCGCTGACGTACCGCTGTCCCAGACGTTCGAAGCGTTTCAGTCTTTGAAGGAGTCGGGAAAGATTCGCGAGTACGGCGTGAGCAACTTCGATGTTGCTGACCTGGAAGAATCGTTCGGTATATTCGGCGGTGACGAGATCGCCAACAATCAGGTGTTGTACAACCTCGGGCATCGCGGGATTGAGTGGGACCTGATTCGCTGGTGTCGCGCGCGACGCATTCCGATCACTGCCTATTCACCCATCGGCCATAACGCCGATGAACAGAAACAAATTCTCGGGAATCGCGCGGTGAAGGCGGTGGCGTTGAGACACGGCGTTACGGCTGTTCAGATTGTGCTCGCGTGGCTGATGCGACAGCCCGACGTCGTCGTTATTCCGAAAGCAGTTCGGCCGGAACACATTCGCGAGAATCGCGCCGCGCACGATCTCAAACTCACAGAACGCGAATTCAAAGAGTTGGACCAGGCGTTCCCGCCTCCGACTCGAAAGATCCCGCTCGAGACCTCGTGATCCGCTCCGGTGTGGGTAGCACGGTTGGGGAGCACGAGGGTAATCCCTTTTCGCAGAGATTCCGCTGCCGGAGATGATCTTCAAGTATGACGCGACAGCGTGGAAGTACGTGCCCGCCAATCACCTGTTTCCCGATTACACGCTGCGCGGAATCGAGCAGGACATCGCGCAACTACGCGACGACGACCGCAACTATCTCTCAAAGCGACTCGACATTTTGCTGCGTTACGTTTTGGCCGGCAAGTGGAACGAGGGTTGGGCGTTCTTCAACCGCGAGTATCAACGTCCCGACAAACAAGAGATCAAAAATCGCGTCGTCAGAATCCTCAAACAAAAGCTGTAGCACGAATAACTGATTCCTTCGGCTTCTACGTTTCTCAGCCCACCGCCGAAAACCGGGAGCCGGTAACCGTAGCGCCTCGCGTAACCTCCTCCTCGAGAAAATCAACCAGTCTTGCGTGCGGGTCGAAGCCGACCACGCGCGTTGCGTCAGCGACGAAGTTTGAAAGCGCGTTGATGTCGTAATAGAGCAGCGAACCGTCGCGGTCATCCACGATGTACTCAACGCCGCCCACGTCGATTTGCGCGGCTTGAACGATTCGTTCCACGGAACGGATCACATTCAGCGGCGGGTCGAACGCTTCCACCCGCAAACCGGATCGCGGCGCATCGCTCGGACACGCGGCTCGCGCCAGTTCAACGCCATCCGTGGTTTGGCAAATGTCTGCCGGGCAGAGATTGAACGTATCGCCGGTGGTGAAAACTTTGATCGCGTAGAGATATTTACCGCCGAGTGTTTCAACACGCGTGATGTGTCCGCCGCGCGGAGGAATGCACTCCTGGACCAGCGCCGTCTGATCGATACCGAGATTGAGTTTGTCGTTTTCGATTGCGGCCGCGAGTTTGTGTCGTGAATCAAAACGCACGATACCGGCGCCACTGCCACCGATGTTGGCTTTTACGAGGATGGGGAACCGCAGATCTTTTGCAGCCGCCAGCGCGCGAAACGGAGCGTTTATTATGACGGCTCGCGGGTAAGCGAGTTTGAGCGACCCGAGCAACGAGAGTTGACGCGCCTTGGAGATCTCGACGGCGAAAGCTTTTTCACCATTGATGACTCGCGTGCCGAGACGTTCCAGGTGATTCAGGTATTGAAGCGTGTAGAAGATTCCGTGACCGTGGCTCCGCAAGTATGCCGAAGGGCTCATGCGGTTGAACAGAACCGCGTATGGTTTTTTGTTCTCGCCCGGATCGTAACTGTGCGTGGTGGCGTCGAGCTTCGCGTAGGGAATCGCCCGACGATTGAGTTCCGCGAAGAGTGGTCGAAACCAAGCTCGATGCTCGTAATAGATGGCCAGGTCTGGTGCCTCGTAGTTTGTTGAATGGAAGCCGGTTGTAAAGTTGCCGAACGTTGTGTTGCTCATCGCCTTCTCCTTGCTAATTGCCGTTCAGGGCAAACAAAAAGGGCCGCTCGAATGAGCGGCCCTGGTGAATGTTGATGATTGCTGGATCTTACGTCACATACACTTTAGTCCGCTCATTTGCCGGCCTACAACAACAGAAACAAGCACACACCTGCACGCTTATGCGAATGGTGGCGTGTGGATGTTTAGTTGAAGTTGACATGATCGCAATACTTTTGCGGAGGCTCAGAAAAATACTCCAGTGTCTGGAGGTATGTCAACGTAGTTTGCACTATACTTTGAAACGAGGTTGAACCATGCCGTACGAGAAGGTAACAATCGGTGGTGCTCACAGCGACATTCTTTCGTGGGCCAATCACGAGTTTTCTATAGAAGAGCAATCGATGTTGCGCAACGTCTCGCGCTTGCCGTGTTTGTTCAAGCACGTCGCCCTCATGCCTGACGCACACCTGGGCAAAGGCAGCATGGTTGGTTCGGTAGTCGCCACGAAGGACGCGGTGATTCCCGCGACCGTCGGCGTCGATATCGGTTGCGGCATGATGGCCGTGAAGACGCCTTTCAAGAGCGGCATTCTCGACGGAAAGTTGAAAGATTTGCGACTCGCCATCGAGCAAGCGATTCCGACAGGTTTCAGCGAGTACGGCGAATCGGTTGACGAGTCGTCTTATTGGGAAGGCTGGAAAGACTTCGCGGATCTGCATCCAGGCGTTCGCGATCGCAAAGCCAAAGCGATGAAGCAACTGGGTACGCTTGGCGGCGGGAACCACTTCATCGAAATCTGTCTCGACACTGAAAACTTCGTTTGGTTGATGCTTCACTCCGGCTCGCGCAACATTGGTAAGGAACTTGCCGACCGTCACATCTCGACCGCGAAGTCGTTGTGGAAACTGTCGGAGCTTCCCGCGCCCGATCTCGCTTACTTCATTCAGGGCACGCCCGAGTTTGCGGCTTACTGGAAGGACTTGAAGTGGGCCCAAACGTATGCGATGAAAAACCGAGAGATCATGATGGCGCGTTTGCTGGAGGTATTTAACAAGCTGTTCAATCACCGTCAGCCGTTCAAACCTGAGCTTCAGGTGAACTGCCATCACAACTACGTTGCGCTCGAGGAGCATTATGGCGAGAAGGTTTTCGTCACGCGCAAGGGCGCCATCAATGCCGACAAAGACGCGTTTGGCATCATTCCCGGTTCGATGGGCGCGAAGTCGTACATCGTCAAGGGACGCGGTTCGGCGGAGAGTTTCAATTCGTGCTCGCACGGCGCGGGCCGCAAGATGTCTCGCGGCGCGGCGAAGCGAGCTTTTACGAAAGCCGACCTGGAGTGCCAGACCGCGGGTGTTGAATGTCGCAAGGACGCGGGTGTGCTGGATGAAATTCCGGGCGCTTACAAGTCAATCGAGAAGGTGATGAAGAACCAGGAAGATCTGGTTGAGGTCGTTGCCGAGATCAAGCAAGTTGTTTGTGTGAAGGGCTGAGGTTTTTGGACCATCAGCCTTCACGGCACACTGAACCCGCTACCGCGTCTGTGGCAACGCATCTTTAGTCACGATCGTATCAACGTTCTTCCTGACCGGCGCTTTCGCTGGCGCGCCAGAGAGCGCGGCGCGGATCTCACGCCAGTGGATCGAGATGTCCGCAAAGACCAGGGCCATCGCCAGACAGGCCCAGATGATCGCCTGCACGATCTCGACGCCAAGCGCTTCCCATCCGGTGATACCCATCACAAACCGCGCCGCGATAAACACCAGCGCAAGCGCGTAACTACGTGTGGCCCACTGCCGGTGCAGCGCGATCTTCCGCTTGAACGCAAACAGAAACGCCAGTGCGGTCGCAGTCATCACCATCGTGGCGTCCACGACTCCCAAAACTGTGAACGAACGCGGCGCGCCCATCCGCTCCTGATAATACTGAATGTATGCACCCATCGGCGCCATCAGCAGCGCGCCGGCGACGTACATCCGGCCCATCACCCGGTGTGCCTTCGGAAACCGCTGTCTCATCCGTTCGGAAAACTGCAACGGCGCAAACAGCAGCACGATCGCGCCGAAAATACCGTGCGGCAGCAACCACCACTTAAACGCTTCGTAGCGTTGCCATACCGGATTCTCCGGTTCGACGAGAAAGCGTTCGTTGTGATACAGGACGTAAAGGCTGGCCAATCCAATTAAGGTAAACGTTACATACTTAGCGTTGAGCTTCATCGGGGACTCCTTCGGGGTTCCTCTTCCACTCTTTAACGCGAACTTTCGCTGCAATTAGGTCCATTCCGTCTCTGCGAGGCGCCGGCGAATGTAGTTCCGCTCAACGTGGTTGGTTGACAACGAGAGCGCTCGCTCATACGCGGTGTGTGCCTCACCGAGACGCTCAAGCCGGCGCAGCAGATCGGCGCGGGCGGCGTGATACAAGTAATAGTCTTCCAGCTTGCCACCCGCGCCGGCAGCGTCGATCAAAGCAAGACCTTCTTCAAATCCCTCCGCCATCGCCACTGCCGCGGCGTGGTTCAACGCAACCACCGGAGAGGAAGAGATGCGCCGCAACTCGTGGTACAACGCGACGATCTGGCGCCAATCAGTTTCGGCGGCCGTTTTGGCTTCGCAATGAACGGCGGCGATCGCCGCTTGAAGCTGGTACTTGCCGACACGTCCCAGCGACAGCGCGCCTTCGACCAACCCGACGCCTTCTTCGATTGCCGCGCCATCCCAGAGGGAACGATCCTGCTCTTCGAGTGTGACCAGTTCGCCGCGATCGTTGACGCGAGCTTTACGCCGCGAGTTTTGCAACAACATGAGCGCGAGCAGACCGATGTTTTCCGGTTCGGTTGGCAGGAGTTCGCAAAGCAAGCGTCCGAGACGAATCGCTTCCGCGCACAGATCGTTGCGTACCAGGTGTTCGCCGGCGCTGGCGGCGTAGCCTTCGTTGAAGATGAGATAGATCACGGCTTGCACCGCAGCTAAACGATCCTGAAGCCGCTCGAGTGCGGGAATTTCATAAGGGATGCGCGCGAGGCGGATCTTTTGTTTGGCGCGCACGAGACGCTGGGCCAGGGTTGTTTCTGAAAGGAGAAACGCGTGCGCGATCTCGGTGGTGGTGAGTCCACCGAGTGTCCGTAGCGTGAGTGCAACCTGTGCGTCGCGACTCAGCGACGGATGGCAACAGGTGAAGATTAAACGCAGGCGATCGTCAGGATATTCGACCGCTTCCTCGATCGAAGCTGGTTCGGCAAACGGCTGGAGGCGCACCGTTTCATACTCGATCTCCGATTGTTTGTCGGCTCTGGTTTTGTCGCGACGGAAAGCGTCGAGCAGTTTTCGCTGTGCGACGGTAGTCAACCATGCGCCGGGATTGCGCGGTGGACCATCACGTTGCCAACTCGACGCCGCGGCTACGAAGGCCTCGTGTAACGCTTCCTCAGCGAGATCAAACGAGCCTGATTGGCGGATGAGTGTGGCCACGATTCGGCCGTACTCTTCACGGAAGACTCGTTCGAGTGTTGCGCTCGCTCCATCCAACATCGAAGCGAGCGTTACACAATCGCCCGACCCGCGCAATCCCGGTCAAATCTTTAGGCAGCTGCTTCGGCCGCGTGTTCGACAAGGGGTCTGACTTCGATCGTGCCAGTGCGTGCTGAAGGGATTCGGGCAGCGATGCTGGTCGCCTCGTCGAGATCTTTGGCTTCTATCAGGAAATACCCACCGAGTTGCTCGTGTGTCTCGGCGAACGGCCCGTCAGTGACTAAATCCTTGCCGTCGCGCACGCGCACCGTCGTAGCCGTCGTAATCGGTTGCAACTCGGAACCGCTCAAGAACTGGCCGCGTGATTCCAGTTCGCCACGCAGATTCCTGTATTCGAGGTAAACCTGCTGGCGCTCCGCGTCCGTGATTGCGTCCCAACTCTGTTCGTCGTGGTAAATCAGCAACATGTATTTCATCAGTCTGCTCCTTCATCAAATAACTTGCTTACAACCCTACGACGCACGAGGATCCCGAAATCGACAATCAATCGGAAAAAATTTACCCGGCAGTTTGCCGCGCACCTGGCGTTCGCAAATACGCGATCAAAAACAGCACACCTAAAAGCGAATCCACCATCGCCGCGCCCAGAATGAAGCCCGAGACGCGTTGCTGAAGGTAGAGTATCGCCACCGGTATACCGAAACTCACCTTCTCGACGATCGCGGGGAGCATCAACGGCCGATACCGCACCGGGTCGCGCGACAGCACCAGAAAAACCAGTTGCCATGCAACAGCAATCCCGATAAAACCGTAGTAGTACTCCGGGTGAGTGATCGGCGGCGGGTAATCACGGCCCGTCTGCTCTTCCATGAAGTACAACGGCAACAAAACAATCAAACCGTAAATACCGGCAACCAGAAAAACGATTCGCGCGAATCTCATGAAACCAACACTCCTTCGAACACAATCTTTCTTAAGTTTAAATGGCAGTATAAACTGGCGATCCAACCTCTCTGGAGGCAATCATGAACCTCGCGGATATCAAACGTCTGTTTAATTACACGGAGTGGGCAAACGATCTGGCGATGGACGCAGCGGCCAGGCTGCCCGATGAGAATCTGCGTCGCGACGTGGGCATCAGTCACGGCTCGATCTTCGGCACCCTCGTTCACATGGCGGGCGCCGAATGGATCTGGTTGGAAAGATGGCATGGACATTCGCCATCGAAAACTGAGGCATGGTCATTATGGTCCACCGAAGCTTGCGCGGATCTCAGTGGTTTGAAAGAACACTGGCGCTCCGTGATCGACCGGCGCGCGCAGTTTGTTTCCAGCATCGATGAAGAACGACTCGCGGCTGACTTTCATTACAAACTACTCAACGGCGATGAGAGTTCGATGCCGCTGATCGATCAGATGCAGCACGTCGTCAATCATGCCACGATGCACCGCGGCCAAATCGTCGGCATGATCCGCCAGTGCGGCATCGACCCACCAGCAACCGACTTGCTCTTCTACCTGCGACGTGAAATCTCTCCGAAGTAGCGGCGATTAACGCTCGCTGATATTGCTCGGCTCGTCGAGGTACTTCTTCAGCCAGCCGTGGACTTCCTGATACCAGTAGCGGCTGTTCTCGCCCTTCAGAATCCAGTGGTTCTCGTCGGGCCAGATGATCAGCCGACTCGGAACGCGCAAGCGTTGCAGCACGCTCCAGTTTTCGAGCGTCTGATTGAGCGGCACGCGAAAGTCGTTCTCCCCAACCGAAAGCAGTATCGGCGTGCGAAACTTCGCAGCGAAACGGATCGGATTCTGCTCGCGCCACACCGCGCCTTGTTCCCACACTGGACCACCGTTGTTTACTTCACGCAAATAGATCGTGTCGCTGGTGCCCCACTGTGATTCGAGATTGATCAAACCAGCGTGACTGATGAGCGCCTTGTAACGCGTCGTCGTAGCTTGCATCCAGTTCGCGAGGTGTCCGCCGTAGCTCGCGCCGGCCGCTGCCTGTCGCGAACCATCCACAAACGAGTAAAGGCGAATCGCCTCGTCGGCCGCTTCGTTGATCTCGTTACCCGGTCCCTTGAACGGATCACCCTGAATGCTCTGCGCAAACGCCTCGCCGAATCCTGTCGAGCCTGAATAGTTCGTCAACAACACGACGTAACCCGGTCGCGACAACATGAAATAGTTCCAGCGCAGTCCCCAGTTGTCGCGCCACATGGTGTGTGGACCGCCGTGCATCAGGATGAGCAGCGGATACTTCTTTCGCTCATCGAAGTTGGGCGGCAACGCGATCATGTTGTGAATACGTTTGCCTGCTTTGCTGGTGAACCAGAAGTGACGCAGCGGTTGCCAGTCGATCTTTGCGACCTGCTCGGCGTTGAACGCCGTCAACGGCTGCTGCGTCTTCGATTTCAGATCCAGACGAAACAGTTCGGGCGGATTGATCGCGCTTTCCCACGTGGCGATGAGGATGTTGGATGATGCTTTCGCCGGGATTTTCAGGCTGGTGTAAACACCGCGCATCATGTCCAACGCGAGCGTAACGTTACCGCCGTCCGCCGCCAGCGTGTAGAGCTTTTCGTTCCCCGCTTCTTCCGCAGTGAAATAGATCGAGCGGCTGTCGGGCGTGAATGCATAACTACCAACGGCGCGATCAAAGCTCGTAGTGAGAACCACGGGCTGTCCGGCTTCCGGCCATGAAAGCTTCGCGAGCCGATCGAGGTTGTAGACTTTCGTATCGCTTCGTGGGTTGAAGATCGCGTACAGTGCCTTGCCGTCGGGACGGAACGTCGGCCGACTAAAACTGTCACCGCTCGTCGTCAATCGAACCGGCTCACCACCGGAAGTCGATACTTTGAAGAGCGACGTGTTCGTCATTGCATATGCCGCCGCGTCGCGATTGGTTGTGGCGACGAACACGATCGCGTTGCCGTCGGGTGTCCAAACCGCATCGAGCTCGTCAGCGGAATCAGTGCTGCGACCACCAAAGCCACGCTCGTTTACGAGCTTTGTGCCCGCGAGTAGATCTTTCGCTTTCGCGCCGGGATCGAGAGTTTGCACAAAGAGATGGGCTTGCATTTCGTCGAGCCAACGGTCCCAATTGCGAATCGGAAACTTGTCGTAAACTCGCACGCGATACTTTTGCGCTTTGCGCTCAGCCCCCATCTTCTTATTCGCCTCGTCGTCAGCAGCGCCGGGGTAAACCGTGCTGACAAACAGCAGCGCCTTGCCGTCCGGTCGCCACTGCGCCGAACGTGCGCCAGTGGAAAGGGAAGTGACTCGCACCGCCTCACCGCCATTCGCCACATCCAGCACGTACAACTGGCTCGCCTCATCACCTTCGCGTCTCGCTGAGAACACGATCTGCTTGCTGTCGGGACTCCACGCGACTCCGCTTTCGCCGCCTTTGCTGAACGTCAATCTTCGCGGCCGTGCGCTGCCGTCCGCGGAAACGATCCACAAGTCCGAGACCTGATCCTTTTCTTCGTATGCAGGTTCGACGAGGGAGAACACGACCCACTTCCCATCGGGACTCGGCGCCGGCGCACCGACGCGCTTCAGCGCCCACATCGTTTCGTGCGTTAGTGGAACCTTGTTTTGTGCTACGGCGAGCGGCGTGCTCGCAATGACAAGAATGACGATGGGTAGCAGTCTCTTGATTAACATGAGTGTCCTCCTGAAGATGACGGCTGGCGCCGAAATCATACCGGAGCACTGCTACAATCGGCTACTTCCTACGAGATTGAGGCGGCGTCTGAGCGGGCTATACGTCCGCCGGCTGGAGCGCTCGTTTGCGACGCGGCGAGATCTCACGCCACACGCGCGATGCGAGTCCCTTCGCGTGAAGGTGCAAGGCCGCGAACAAACATCGCTGCGCGCGCAACACTTGTCCGTGCGAAACCGAACGGCCCGCTTCCCATACCAAGTGACTCGCCATGTTTTCTGAAAATTGTCGCGATGCACTCTGTTGCAACCCCGACGGCGCGTCGATGGCTCGCGGCAGCTTCAACCAATGTTCGCGAAACTGTCTTGTAGCTAACGAGACCATCTCCACCGCACCAGCGCTTGTTTGATCCGAACCTGGCGACGGCCGCCGCCACCTAACCACGGGTTGCTCAAACGCAATCACCGGGTATAGCGCGGCCAGCCGTATCCATAGATCCCAATCATCGATGCCGGCGATAGAACGTTCGAACATTCCCGTGCCGGCAAGACACGAACGCCGAAACACAACCGACCCGCTCGGGATGAAGTTTTGGGCCAACAGTTGCCAGAACAGATCGCCGCTCGGACAGTGCTGCGGGTAGCGGTCGCGCCCGCCGCGATCGGTTCCGCTGCTGAAGAGCGCTTGCGCATAAATCAAAGCGGCTTGCGGCGTTTCGCGAAGGCGTGCGACTTGCAGATCGAGCGTGCCCGGCAAGCGAACATCGTCGTCGTCAAGCAGGGCGATGTACTCTCCCGAACTCGCCAGCACGCCTGCGTTGCGCGCGCCTGCGACTCCCTGGTTCTGGTCCAGTCGAACGTAAGTGATGTTCTTAAGGGCGCGACACACCGCGGCGGTTTCGTCAGTTGACCCATCGTCAACGACGACGACTTCCACGTCCGTCCCCGCAGCCAACGCACTTTCAATCGCGCGCGGCAACAACTGCGGACGGCTGTGTGTCGGGATTACAACGCTAACCGTGGCCATTTTCGTGTTTGCGACGGGCGAACTGCGCGATCGGCCGCAGAACCTTGTTCATCAACGGAACGCGACCGAGTTGATTTCTCAATCGCAGCGTTGGCGAATTCACCAGCATCGTTTCAAGCTGTGCCTGCTTACCTCGCACAGCCAGTGTCATCCATCGCAGATACTCGGCCACTGCCCGATTCTCTTCGGCAGCATCGATCGCGGGAAGTTCGCGAAACTCCGCCATCACTTCGCCATAGAGATTGATGACGTCATCAACAAGACTTTCAAGATTCGACGCCTCACGCACTCTCAGCGACACTTCCATCGCGTCGGCCGCGTCATAGCGCTCGATTTGTTTGAGCAGTGTGTCCGCGTCAACCTTCTCGCTAAGAGTGCGAATACCGAAATTCAATCTCCTCAGTCGCTCGAGGTCGGTGGTCGTTACCAGTGGTCCACATCCCGCAGCATCGCAAAGAATCACGGCCGTGCCGACCGTCAGGGCTTCAAGCGCGCACCGCGCCTTTGCGAACACCAGATCGTAATTGCCAAGCAGAGTTTCCGGGTTAGTTGCTGAAGCGTTTATTCCTGAGCCGACGACGTCGAGTTTAATATCGGCCCGCTTGCATGCCTCACGCACAGCGTTCAGGTGTGTCCAGTTGTTTGCGTTGTTGCTGAAAACGAGTGCGCGAACAGGTTTTGCCGGCAGAGGTTCGCGAGCCGTAAACCGTTCGAGGTCCGCCGCGTGCAACTGCACCCGAACGCGTTCTTCCGGGATTGCGTGTTCCAGCACCAGCCGGTCGCGGCAAGTGTCGTCAACTGCCACATAACGGAGAATGCGCGGATGCACGGGCGGCGCTGAGATCCAGTCAGTCCAACTGTGACAATAGAAAACCGCGGGTACGTTTTCGAATTGCAACAGCGACGTTATGAGCTCGGTGTTGTGATTGCCGTGAATAACATCCGGAACCGCGCCGACGCGATTCAGATTGTCGACTACGGGCACGGTGGCGCGCCGCAACTCGTCTGCGATGTGGCCCAACTCCGGTGCATAGACAATCGGATAGTGTCCTTTGCGCAAGAGTCCGAGTGCGAGATCGCGCACGTATGTTTCGGTGCCTGTCAGTGTCGCCAGGGTCGCATTCGCGATCAGGACCTTAAGCCCGGACATTGACCGCTCCTCTCACGTGAGCATCAAGCGCTTCAGCCAGTGGCAGCATGTGTTCACGATAGCGCAGCACGTGTGTATAGCGTCCGGCGCTGACTTGCCGTTCGCCGTATTCTTCGTAAAAGGGAGTCGCGTCTTTGTTCGGTTTAATGCCATTGACGTTAACCGGCCGCAGACACTCGACGCGGAAGTTGTTTGCGGTAGTGACACCGTAAGTCGAGCGTGAACGTTCGTTGAGAATCGGATCGCTTGTGAAGCCTGTGTTGACCGTGCCGTTGAGCGCGGCTTCAACTTCGGCGTGCAACTCGGGATAGTTTCGCGCCGCCGAAACTTTTCGCGCGAACGCAGCGTCGTCGAGATTCAGCCAAATTGGACCGTCGCGCAGTTCGTCAGAACAATTCGCGGGCGCGCCTGCGAGCTTGAAGTCGTAGTTGGGAACGTCTCGATCTCGTTTGAGCTTTACCAAGGTGACTGCGGCGTTGATGATCAAGCGGCAGATGTCGTGTGCCGGGTTGTAGCCCTCTTCAGCATCGCCCGCGATACACGTAACGTTCTTGTTCATCAGGGTCGCAGCGAGTCGATCCACGATCGATATGAACGGACTATGCTCGAAGTTCAGGACGGCGTTGTAAAGGTCCACGTCGCTCATGTGCGCGTAGACGGGACCCGGAACAGCTCCGTTTGCGTGCAGCACGCGAGTGGTAGAATCAATGCGCGAACGACCGGTGTGGCCGGAACCGTCAGTAAGAACCCAAACTTCCGGCCGGTACGTTTCGAGCCAATGGTGCACTCGCAACTCGTGACCCGGATGGGCAATGGCTAAGATGGCAGTCAAATCGTTTCTCAAGTCTCGCTTTCCGCGAGCAGTTGCTGTGTATCGTGATGCACGACAGGTGTGGAGTCCTTCGCTGACGCGCGTCTTCTCTGAAATCTACCACACAAACGCGTGGCAGGATCCCGAGTCAGTTTCCGGTAGAGGTTCAACCTTAGCTAGGACCGGCGTCATTATGTCTCACCTGCCGTTGCTGCTCCAAGAACTTAATGCGGAGACGTTACTCGATGCCGCGTGTGGTGATCTCAACTGGATGCGATACGTCAAACTGCGCTCCGTCAAATATATCGGTATTGATGTGGTGCCCGATCTAATCAGCCGAAACCGTCAGCTCTACGAGAATCAGCAACGAACGTTTGCAGTGTTGGACATCACGCGAGACCCGCTGCCGAATGCAGACGTTATCCTGTGTCGCGACTGCCTGATTCACCTTTCATTCCGGCGCACTGCGGCGGCAATCGCAAATTTCAAAAAGACTTCTGCGACACATCTACTGTGCACCACGCATACGACGATCACGGAAAACATGGACTGTCCTGATGGAAATTGGAGAAACGTGAATCTCGCGCGGCCGCCGTTTGATTTTCCTGAACCGTTGCGATCAATTGTCGAGGATGCGGAGTCAGGCAAGTGCTTGGGCGTTTGGCGCCTCCAGGATCTTTAACATCAACCGATCAATCGCTTCGCCGAAAGTCTCTCGGCTGAAGCGCCGGCTTGCGATCACTGCTTGTTGGCCCAAACGGCGGCGCAGTTCGGCATCGTTTGCGAGTCTTTGCGTGTAAGCAGAGAGTTGATCCAGGTCATTCCAGCAAAAACCGTCAACTTCGTTGGTCACGATCTCCGTCTGGCCACCTGACGCGTACACCACCGGCACTGCCGCAGCCGACATCGCCTCGACGGTCGTAATGCCGAAATGCTCCTGTTTTCCGGGATAGCTGTCGGTTTGAAATCCGAATCCTGTCGCGTGCCAGTAGATCGCTGCCTTGCGATAAAGCTGGCGCAACTCTTCGCGCGGCGAGTTGAAGTGAAAGAAAACCGGAAAACCCTGCGCACTGCGTACGAGTGAATCAGCAAAAGTCGTGTCGCCGCCGCGACTCCCGGCAAAGTGAAGCGTCCACCCTTCGCGATGAAGCTCGGTCATTTGTTTGAACGTATTCAACAGTACGCCCTGGCTTTTGTGGTGTCGCTCGTCTTCGTTACTGTCGGCGAGAAATCTACCGACGTTCAAAATCATCTTCTCTTTCGGCGTGGACGGTCCCATGTCGTCGCACGGTGGATAAATGACGTGCGTATCGCGTTGCCAGCGGCGGCGCACCCACTCCGCTGAGTACTGTGAAATCGCCACCACCGTCGAATACGAATCGATCACCGCACGTTTCGGCTGCGTTGTTGAGTGAGGAAACATACACATGAAAAGCCCGTGTGGCGCAGGACTCAACAGTTCGCTGCCGTAGCTGTTATTAATGAAGACGTCGAGATCAAGTTTTCGTAGTTGCTGATAGTGATCCTGTGACACAGTCGCAGTGCTGTCACGGCGGAGCCTGCCGAGAAGCTTCGGCACTGGTCCAGGATTGTCGAGCGGATTGATCCTGATTCGGCTGAGATCGACACCAAAGAAATTTCCAAGCTTCGATTTGTCGAGTGGTTCAGCGCAGAAGAGTGAAACGTCGTTAGTGAGACTCAGATGTTCGGCCAGGACCAGCGCTAGTTTTTCCCCGCCACCCATCGCACGCATGTGCAGGTTGTAGATACCGACATTGCGCTTCATCCGCGCCATTGTACTCGTGGCCGCGGATCCTTCGCTTGCAATAAACATTTCAAGACCGGGAACGCCGTTGCGTGGACGGCGTCCTGGTCTTTTTGGTTTTACCAACTTCCACTAAAAGCTTCTTCGCTTCTTCGGCCTGCCACAACCCATTTTTCAGGCGGCGCCGCGCCTGGCCGATGTTCAGTTGGCTCAAGGATGCCTGCGCATCCTGGATCGCTTTGATCGTAAAGTTCAAGCGCTGACACACTTCACGCAGTCGATCCAGCTCGGGATCGTCCGAGGGCGAAGGTGCGAACCCGACAGCGCTCATCAAGGCAACTTAGCGCCGCGATTTTCGCTTGGCAATGCGAACTACGCCGGTACCGATGCAGTTACCTGGGACCGCAGGCGTCCCGCCTGCATACGTGTGGAGAGAACCAGCCTTTCGAGCTATGCAGGCGAGACGCCTGCGGTCCCAGGTTATCAGGCCGCTACAAACTGCGCTTCCTCGGTTGACCCGGTCAGCGCCGTGGTCGATGAATTACCGCCGCCGACCACTTGCGTAATGGTGTCGAAATAACCGGTTCCGACAAACGCCTGGTGCTTCACCGCGCGATACTGGCTATCCGCTTCGCGTTCAAATTCCGTCGCCTGGAGCTTCGCGTACGCGCTCATGCCGGAGGTGCGATAGCCCTGCGCGAGTTCAAACATCGCGAGATTCAGCGCGTGGAAACCCGCCAGCGTGATGAACTGAAACCTGTAGCCCATCAGTCCCAGCTCTTTTTGAAACTTCGCGATCGTGTGGTCGTCGAGCTTCTTCTTCCAGTTGAACGACGGCGAGCAGTTGTAAGCCAGAAGCTTGCCCGGAAACTCCGCGTGAATCGCGTGCGCAAAACGCTTCGCGTCGTCGAGATTCGGTTCGGACGTTTCGCACCAAACCATGTCCGCATACGGCGCGTAAGCGAGTGCGCGCGCAATAGCCTGGTCCAAGCCCGGTTTGACCGTGTAGAAACCTTCGGTGGTCCGAGTACCAGTTAGGAACGGATGATCGCGTTCGTCAATGTCGCTCGTGAGTAGACCGGCGCCGTCAGCGTCGGTGCGCGCAACGAGAATCGTGTCTACGCCCATCACGTCGGCAGCCAGCCGTGCGGCGATCAGTTTCTGAATAAACTCCTGCGTCGGTACGAGAACTTTGCCGCCCATGTGGCCACATTTCTTGCACGACGCGAGTTGATCTTCGAAGTGCACGCCCGCTGCGCCCGCTTCGATCATCGCTTTCATCAACTCAAACGCATTCAGGTTACCGCCAAAACCGGCTTCTGCGTCGGCAACGATCGGCGCGTACCAGTCGATCCCGTTGCGATTTTCCGCGTGGTCGATCTGATCGGCGCGTTGCAACGCGTGGTTGATCTTGCGCACCACCTCCGGAACGCTGTTGGCCGGATACAGGCTCTGATCCGGATACATGTGACCGGCAAGATTCGCGTCGGCCGCGACCTGCCAACCGCTCAGATAGATCGCCTTTAAGCCCGCCTGCACCTGTTGCACTGCCTGGCAGCCCGTCATCGCTCCGAGCGCAGGCACGTATGGTTCGCTGTGCAGCAGATCCCAGAGACGTTTTGCTCCGCGCTCAGCGAGCGTGTATTTGATCTCGACCGTACCGCGCAGCTTCATAACATCTTCGGCGGTGTAGCCGCGGGTGATTCCGTGCCAGCGTTCGTTCGTGGCCCATTCTTTTTCCAGTGCAACATGATCGTGAGTTTTCATCGTTCACCTCCCCCTGTTTTATCGTAACTAGCTTGGATCAAACTGCTGATTTCGAATTAACGACTCGCTCATGTGACGCGCCGTCTTGTAGTTCTCAATCACGGGCGGTTCAGCGTCAGGGGGAAGTTCGCGCAAGATGCGATCGAGTTCCTCGTCAAACATCTGCGTGACTAACTGATCTGTGTTTTGCACTCCGTGCCGCATGCGCTGCGCGATCATCAGGCGATAGATGCGATCGGTCGCGAGGTCTTCCATGTAGCCATCGAGCAGACTGGCGCCTTTGCCGTTGAGCACGCCGTTGCGGTAACGAATGACGGTGCGGATCGCCGCGCGCGTTCCGCTTTCGCTGATGCTGCCGACACCTTTCGGCGTCGGCCGCAAATCGGGTTGCGCCGGCGCGTCGGGTTTTCGCGCCTGCACCTGGTTTGGACAAGGAAACTGCTGCACCGCGATCTCGTTCTGGTCCGGATGTCCGGTCCACGCGCCGTCCATCAGGCAGTTCGCTTCGTTCTTTTTGTCCGCCGCGAGCACGCGGAGCGCGCGTTCGTTTAGTTCCGCATCCGTGCGGCTGGGATACAACGCGGTCATGCCGCCGATCGCGAGGATGCCGTGCTTGTGACATGTCTCAGCCAACAGTTCGCGCAGGTTTTGGAAGAACGGCACGTCGTGCGGAATCGTGTTTCGGTCGGGCAGGATCCAGTCCGGATCTTCAAGGTTGAAATGGATCAGACTGGCCATGTAATCCCAGCGCCCGAGATTCAAACCGATGATGTGATCGCGCAGGTTGTAGATGAACTCTTCCATCTGATACGCGATCGGATGCGACTCCACGAGCGCCATGCACTTGATGTAACCATGTGGCAACTCTTTCGCCTCTTCGATCGCGCGAAACAGGTCGCGCCACCACAGTGCTTCTTCTGCCGACTCGGATTTCGGAATGTAAAAACTGAGCGGATGTCGCAGACGATCGACGTCAGCCTGGTAAGCAACCAACGCGACGTCGAACAGCGACGCCGACATCAACTCGTCTTTGAAGATCCCTGCCTGGTTGAGGTGCAAACCGCGCGGCCGAACAAAGGTTACCGTGCTGCTTTCGTTGATGCCGGCGGTGCGGTTTCGTTTCGCGTCAAAGTAGGTGAGCTCGCCTCGCAAAGCCGCGTTGACGTTATCGATGCCGGTGCGCAGGTTGGACCACGTGTTCGCCATGGAATCTTCGAGGTCCAGCATCACTCCGGGCGCGCCGGAGTTGAGCATCTTCACGACGAGTTCCGCGTCGTCTGCCGGCCCGGTCATCTGGTTGCGCTGATCCGAGCACCAGGCTGGCAACGGGATCGTCCAGTCGGTCGTGGTCGCTTCGGATGGAGCCAGGTAGTTTGGCTTTTGACCTTCATGCGCCGCAGCCAGGACTATCGTGCGCTGGCGAGCGAGGGCCTGCTGTCGGGGAGTCAGCGCCTCGTGAAGTGGCGCTAAAAAGGCGAAAAAACCTTCCGGAAGCTCAGTCGCCGGATCGAAGCGCGGCGGCGCGATATTGAACTGTGTTCCGTATTGTGAACGAGTGCTCGACATAAAGTGGCGAGAGGTTTAGCATGCGTTTCCAACCCCTGCAATATGATAATCAAAATGGTGAACGCCTTTTCATTTCCAGAAAGGTAGGAGAAACCAGCGTTTTGAAGGTTTATATTGAAAAAGGGGGGTCTGCGGTCTTTTGGCCCAGTTAGGATGGTTCAGGATGGTGAACAGTATTTTGGTTTGAGGAAGTAGGGGAAAAGAATGGCACGAGTAGCGATTGCACATAATGCGGAACCGGCGAAACGGCGCGAAACAAACCGAGAACAAGTGACTTCAGTTGAACGGGCGCTTTCGATTCTCGAACTCCTCGCCAGCCGAAATCACGGCCTCAGCTCGTCGGAGATCAGCCGCGCGGCGAAAGTGCCGAAAAGCTCGACCAGTTACCTGTTACGGACACTCGTGGGCCGTGGCTACGTGCATCGTGACGCCGAAACCGGTCAGCACACGCTCGGCATACGGGTGTTGAGTCTCGGTGGCCAGGCGATGCAGGGCATGGCTTTGCGCGACCTTGCGATGCCGCACTTGCGACAGATCGTAGAGACCACGCGCCTGGGTTCGCATCTCGCGATTCTCGACCACGGCGATGCCGTTTACATCGAACGGATCGAATCGCCCGGTTTCATCAAGATGGACATCTGGAATGGAAGACGTGTCGCCCCGCAAGCGACGGCCGTTGGCAAGGCTCTGATCTGTCAGTTGAGTCGCGAAGAGGTGCAGGAGATCGCGGGACTTCATCCGCTGCGTCAGGTGTCACCCCGAACCATCGTCACGCTGCCGCATCTATTCGAGGAACTCGCCGCGATTCGCCGCCGCGGTTACGCCATCGACGACGAGGAGCACGCGGTCGGCGTGCGCTGTGTTGCCGCGCCCGTGTTTGCGGCCAGCGGTGAAGTGGTCGCAGCCATCGGCGTGAGCGGTACTGTCAGTCAGGTCAACGACGACTATCTCCCGTCACTGGGCAAAATCGTCCAAACCGCGGCCCTGAAACTCTCAGCGCAACTCGGCGGCCGCCGCAGCCGTTAATCCACTAATCACTGCTGCGTTCACGGGCGATTTTGTGGGCCCGCCGTAGTCCCGTCGTACGGTCATTTTGAACGTAAATATGCGGTGTTTGTTGCTCCTGGCAGGCACAACTTTTCCCCTGTTTGGACCATCGTAACGGGTCGCCTTTTTCCGGTGTCTAGCTAAGAGCTGGGTTGATTTTTGCGTTTCAAGAATTTGGAGGAATTTGCCGTTTGAACTTGAAGAATATTGTTCCCCCGGGTATTTCAAAAGACGCGCTTTGGCTCGGCGTCGTTGCGTTTACCCTCTTTTTAGCCGTTTCCGTTAATGCGCAGCAACCCGTGGCATCCCCCGCCAGTCCGCCAGCGGCGAAGACGAGCGCTGCCGAAGCCAAGAGTGAGCTCAAGACCGGTTTGAGCGAGCTTTCGACGCTTTATCAGAACGAGGTGCAGCGTCTCGAAAAACAGCAGCAGACATCAAAAGAACTCTATGACGACGGACTGATTTCGCGGCTCGAGTTTGAGAAGGGCGAAAAGGCGTTGGCTGACGCGCGTGCGAAGGTTGAAGACGTGGCGCGACAGATCGCGGCCGCAAACCAGCCGGCGTCCGTGTTGACCGCTGATGTCGGCGCGGCGATGGATTCGCCGTCGAATATCGCGTGGACAACGGGGAACAGCAGAATCGACGGTCTGATTCGTCAATACGGCACGCAGTACGGTGTCGATCCTTATCTGATCTACTGCTTGATGTCGCAGGAGTCGAGCTTTGTCTCGTCTGCGACGAGTTACAAGGGCGCGCAGGGATTGATGCAGCTCATGCCCGGAACTGCGGCTCGTTACGGTGTTACTAATCCTTACGACGTGGCGCAGAATATCAAGGGTGGCACGCGTTATTTGAAAGACTTGCTGAAGATGTTCAACGGGCGTGTCGATCTCGCGCTCGCGGGATATAACGCGGGTGAGGGCGCGGTGATGAAGTATGGCAACACCATTCCGCCTTACAATGAGACGCGTAACTACGTGCGCGTGATCCTTAAGCGTTACACCAAAAAATCAACCTCCTGAAGCTGCACAGCTACCCGCGCGGACTTCTTCAGTTCCGCGCGGGCTCTTTAGATCTCCATCAGGTCCTTTCCCACTACCACTTGTCCTTTGAAGTGTTTCCTGACATCGGCTGACCACTGCTCGTCAGTGATCGTTTGATCGTCGCCCGGAACGAAGTGCGACAGCACGAGCGTTTTCACGTTCGCAGCGGCCGCGATCTTGCCAACGTCTTCCGGCAGTGTGTGCGACGCGAGCAGGTGCTCGCGCAGTCTGGTCGCGTTTGGCAAACGCCGCACGAGTGCTTCGACGGCCGGCAGGTACATCACTTCATGCACCAGCACGTCAACGCCTTTGGCGAACTCCGCTAACGCCGGCGCGTACGCAGTGTCGCCCGAGATCACCACCGAACGATCGTGCGCGTCAAAACGATATGCATAAGCATGCAGAATCGGTGGATGGGGCACGAGGCACGCACTGATCTTCACATCGTCGTTCGTCAACACTGTTCCGGCTTGCTCGAGCTCATGCGTGAAAACCAATTTGCGCGGGTCTGCACGGCCTTCGTCCTTGATGCGTATGTCGATGTCAAGCTTTGCGTATTCAAAAAAGCTGCGGGACATGTCGATGAGTCCGGGTGGACCATAAGCGTCAATCTTGATCGGAAGGCCGGTGATCCACGCGTTATAGAGCAACGGGCCGAAGTCGAGGTTGTGATCGGAATGGTTGTGAGTGACGAAGATGTAACGCAGACGGTTGAGTGCGACGCCGGCTCTGAGCAGTTGTTTCGACGTGCCATAGCCGCAGTCGACGACGTATGGAACGTCGTTGATGACAATGAGTGTTGAAGCGTTGTTGCGTGAGGCTGGTTCGACCTTTGGTCCACCTCGCGTGCCGAGAAGCACGATCCGCGTCGGCTTCTTTCGTTGGCCAAAACTGGTGCGCGGAAGCAGTGCTGAAGCGACGACGAAACCTGAAGCGGCGCTGAGAAATTGTCGACGGTTTTGCGGCATCTGTGGTCTGCTCCGACGTGTCCCCCACCATGGCCCGTATTTCGCTTAGCAGCAGTTGAACGAACCCTTACTGTAAGCAAGTGTGACGCGGATCTACAAACGTGGATCTTGCAAGACGTGTTGGATGAAACTGCATGGCCCGTCGAACAGAACAGTTAAGCGTCGGACGTCGACAGGTTACGGTCTCCAACCTGGACAAAGTACTGTATCCGGGCACACGCTTCACCAAAGCCAGAGTCATCGACTACTACGTCAAGATTTCCAAATACCTACTCCCGCACTTGAAAGATCATCCGGTCACGCTCAAACGCTTCCCCGATGGCGTGTTCGGCGAGGCTTTTTACGAGAAGGACGCGCCGTCATTCACGCCTTCCTGGGTCAAGACGGCCTCCGTGCCAAGGCGCGAAACAGCCGGCACTGATATCCGTTACATTGTCATCAACGATTTGCCTACACTCGTGTGGGCCGCCAACTACGCAGCACTCGAACTCCACCCGTTCCTTCATAAAGCAACACGCCTCGATCGTCCCACGTCAATCGTCTTCGATTGCGATCCTGGCGAAGGCGCCGAATTTCTCGATTGCGCCCGAGTCGCACTGATGTTGCGCGACGTGCTGAGAGAACTCGGCTTCGAATCCTATGCAAAGGTCTCCGGTTCGAAAGGTTTGCAGGTCTACGTTCCACTCAACTCACCAGTCACCTACGAGGAGACGCAACCACTCGCGAGAGGCATCGCACAACTTCTCGCGGAACGCGAACCAAAATCAATCGTCTGGCAAATGCCAAAACGGCTGCGCGCAAAGAAAGTCTTCATCGATTGGAGTCAGAACACGGATTACAAGACAACGGTCAGTGTCTATTCCTTGCGCGCGAAGATCTATCGGCCGTATGTCTCAATGCCCGTCGAATGGGACGAACTGTCAAACGCATTGAAGAAGCGCAACTCTGATTCGCTCTTCTTCACACCCGAAGAAGCAATCGAACGCGTTGCAAACGTGGGCGACCTGTTCAAGCCGGTGCTGACGCAAAAGCAAAAGTTTCCCACAGAACTCCGCCGCTACTTCGAGCAACAACAACATTCACCGAAATCACGGAGCACTGAAGCCCTCAAGCCTTACGCGGCTAAACGCGACTTCAGCAAAACAGCGGAGCCGAAACCAACCGTGCCCAGAGGCAGCCGGCAGGGAAGTCGGCGCCGTTTCGTGATCCAGAAACACGCTGCGAGTCATTTGCATTACGACTTCCGTTTGGAGATGCACGACGTGCTGAAGTCCTGGTCCGTACCGAAAGGTCCGCCCTTCAAGAAAGACGAGCGACGGCTTTCGATGCCGACAGAAGATCATCCGATCGACTATCTGGACTTCGAAGGCATCATTCCGAAAGGACAGTACGGCGGTGGGACCGTGATGGTGTGGGACATCGGCACGTATGAACTTATCGAGGGAAACTACTACAAGGAGTGTTGCGCTTTCATTTGAACGGAACGAAGCTGAAAGGCGAGTGGACCCTGAAGCGTTTCGCTGAAGGACGAGACGACGGCGACACGCGCGATAAGTGGCACTTGATCAAGACCGGCAAAAACGCGCGCGCAGTATCGAGAAAGCGCCACGATCAATCCGCCTTAACCAACCGAACAATGGTCGATATCGCTTCGGCTGCTGACGCCGTGTGGCAGAGTAATCGACGATGAAAACGGATCTGCGACAACTGCCAAAAGCTCGACTCGACTTCATCAAGCCGATGCTGGCGAAACCTGCGGCGCAACTGCCGGCCGGTTCGAATTGGGTCTACGAGTTGAAGCTCGATGGTTATCGCACGCTCGCTCTGAAGCAACGTAATGTCGTGACTCTCTTCTCGCGGCGCGGCAACACCATGAACCTGCACTTTCCCACCCTCGCGGCCGCGTGCGCGTTTCTGCCAAACGACACGATCGTTGACGGCGAAGTCGTCGTGTTGGACCAGAGCGGCAGACCTTCGTTCTCGGCGTTGCAGCACTCCCGGTTCACACCCGACGCGCTTTACTTCTACATTTTCGATCTGCTCGCTTACCAGGGAAAAGATCTTCGCAAACTCCCGCTTACGGAGCGCCGTCGTTTGCTGGAAGGTCACGCGTTGAAAGGAATGCGCGATCCAGTTCGTTTGTCCGCGGTTTTCAACCACAGTCCGAAGGCACTGATCGCGGCGGCGAAGAAAGCCGGACTCGAAGGCGTAATCGCAAAACGCGCGGACAGTAGATACGAAACCGGTGAGCGCAGCGGCGCGTGGGTGAAGTACAAAACCAACAAAGGCCAGGAACTCGTCATCGGCGGCTACAAGCCCGGGCCGAACGGTTTCGACTGCCTGCTGGTCGGCTATTACGAAGCCCGGAACTTGATCTTCATTGCAAAGATCCGCAACGGTTTCACGCCTGCGTTGCGGCGAGAAATAGCCGCGAAGTTCGGACCCCTCAGAACGTCACAATGTCCGTTTGCCAATCTTCCTGAGCCGGCAAGCGCACGGCGTGGCGAAGCGATCACTGCGGAGGTCATGAAGCACATTCAGTGGTTGCGCCCGAAACTCGTCGCGCAGATTGAGTTCACCGAGCGGACTGAAGGGAATCATCTGAGGCATTCACGATTTGTCGCGCTACGCGATGACAAAGCCGCTCGTGAAGTCAGAAAAGAGACCGCATATAGCTAAACCTGCCGCTCGTCGGTACGCTAAGAGACATAGCCATCAACACAGTTTTTCCGAGTCATCTGTGTTCTTTTGTGACGTTTTGTCGTTAGATTGGACTCCATCTCAACGGGGGTTCGAAGATATGAGCACCGGAACTGAGCGTCGCAGCACCTGCCGCCGCACTGAAGACATTTATCGCAAAGCCATCGAGGACATACGAGATTACGCAATCTTCATGATTGGGCCCGACGGCCTGATCACTAACTGGAACCTCGGAGCCCAGCAGATGCTGGGCTACACCGAAGAAGAGGTCATTGGCAAAGACGCCGCCAAGTTTTTTATTCCCGAAGACCGGGCGAAAGGTGTTCCGGAACAAGAGATGGCGACTGCTGCGACTGAGGGGCGCGCGGAAGATGAGCGGTGGCACATTCGCCGCGACGGCTCGCATTTCTGGGCGAGCGGCATCATGACGCCGGTCAGAGACGAGACGGGCAAGCTGATTGGATTTTCGAAGGTCATGCGAGACATGACCGAACGAAACAAGTTAACCCAGGAGCGCGACCGTTTCTTCGCGCTGTCCATGGACATGTTGACCATTGTTCATTTGGACGGCCGGCTTCAGCGAGTGAATCCGGCGTTTCAAAAAGTGTTGGGCTACTCCGAAGAAGAACTGCTCTCGCGAAAAATCTTCGAATTGGTTCATCCGGATGACCGGGCAAAGACCATGAGTGGATACGTGGACCTCGGTAGGGGCAAGCCGGTCAAGCACATGGAGAACCGTTTGGGATGCAAGGACGGAACGTATCGGTGGGTGGCGTGGAGTTATTTCCCCGTGCCGGAGGACGGGCTTGCGTTTGGAGTCGGTCGCGACGTGACGGAACTTCGGCGGATGCACGAAGTGTTGCGTCTGCGTGCGGAAGAATTGGAGAACGCGAACCGTGTCAAAGATGAGTTTCTCGCAACGATGTCGCACGAACTGCGAACGCCGCTGACTTCAATACTCGGATGGTCGCGGTTGTTGCACTCGAATCAACTCTCCGACAAGGACAAGGAGCGTGCGATTCAGATCATCCAGCGAAACGCGGAAGCACAGTCGAAGTTGATCGAAGATCTGCTCGACGTTTCGCGCATCATCACTGGCAAACTAAAGATCGAGTTTCAACCGGTGTCGTTTGCAGCGATCACTGACACCGCGCTGAGTTCATTGCGACCGGCGCTTGACGCGAAGCAGCTTAAGCTCGAAGCGTCGATCGATCCTGCCGCCGGTCCGATCTCGGGAGACCCCGCGCGGTTACAACAGATCGTTACGAACCTGCTCTCGAACGCGATTAAGTTCACGCCGAACGGCGGGAAGATCGATGTGCGCCTGCAACGCACCGACGCGCACGTGCGGCTCGATATAAAAGATACCGGAGTAGGAATATCGCCCGAACACCTGCCGCATATTTTTGAACGATTCAAACAGGTTGATTCGTCGAACGTTCGCGCGCATGGCGGTCTTGGACTTGGGTTAGCCATAGTCGATTACCTGGTGCGTCAGCAGGGTGGAGCCGTGTTTGCAGCGAGTGGAGGCCCGGGTACGGGGTCGACGTTTAGCGTGGAGTTTCCGTTGACGTCATCAGAAGTCATCGGCGATTCGCGTCAGGCGGAAGGGGTTCCGCAACGACCGCTGGCGGTGTTGGAACGCGCAAACTCTACGATAGACGCCAGCTTACAAGATGTGCACATTCTGGTAGTGGAGGACGATCCTGACACGCAGGAGCTGCTCAAGACAGTTTTACGACGACACGGTGCGAACGTGACGACGGTTAGTTGTTGTAGCGACGCGCTCGCGGAAATCGCGTCGTCCAAACCTGACGTAATCATCAGCGACATCGGAATGGCAGGTGAAAACGGGTATGAACTAATCAGGAAGATTCGATCGATGGATCCGGACACGGGAGGGCATATCCCGGCGATTGCGTTAACGGCATACGCGGGTGCGACCGATCGTCGCCGCGCGTTGTTGGCGGGGTTTCAAACTCACCTCGCGAAACCAGTCGAACCAGATGATCTGCTGGCGGTGATACTGAGTCTTACTTTTCAGCAAGAGGCCTGAACGGCGAGCATTGAGACTGAGCCGCCGTCGATTCCCTGTACGGGAAAGGTGATGGGGTCGTGCGGGCGTGTGGCGCCGAGGACGTAGAGCAATGGCAGGTAGTGATCGGGTGTTGGGATGGCGAGCAGGGCGTCGCGGCCGAGAGAGTCGTAGTTGATGAGCGCGTCGAAGTTGGCGCCGTTGGCCCCCGTAGTAGCGGAGGTCATTAATTCTTTCGCCTGCGCTTCAAACCGCACTACCCAATCGTAAGGCTCGGGAGTGTGACGGCCCCACGCGTACGTGTGCAGGTTGTGGACCAGGTTGCCGCTGCCCATGATCAAAACCTGCTCCTCACGCAACGTTGCTAATCGCTTTCCGAGTTCGAAGTGAAAAGCGGGCGGCTGTGTTTCGTCGATACTCAATTGCACTACCGGTACATCTGCTGACGGATACACGTGACGCAACACGGACCATGTGCCGTGATCGAGTCCCCACGAGTGGTCCAACTCCACCGCGAGCGGCGCCAACAACTCCTGAACCCGCCGCGCAAGCTCAGGCGAACCCGGCGCACGATACTGCACCTGATACAACTCACGCGGAAAGCCGCCGAAGTCGTGGATCGTGCGCGGCTCTGCCATTGCGGTGATGAGCGTCGCGGGCAAGTACCAGTGCGCGGACACGCAAAGCACCGCCCGCGGACGTGGAATGGATTTCCCGATCGTCGCCCACGCTTCGGTCCAATCGTTATCCTGAACCGCGTTCATCGGGTTGCCGTGACCGAAAAAGATGGCCGGCATCGTTTGGTTTGCGGCAGCGCTCATTATTCACTGAACCCACGCGGCAGTCTTCAGCGCCCACACGCTATCGGGATATTTCTGTTGAAACTGGCCCGGCAGCTCACCCAGGACGGTATGATCGTTCGTCAGTTTGTAATGGCTGACCCCTTTCCAGTAAAGGGCTTCAGGCGCGGCTTTGCTGTTCGGATTACGATCGAGCACCGCTGTGTATCTGCGTTCCGCCTCAGCCCAGTTCTTACTCATGAACGAAACGCGCGCGAGGGCCATCTCCAACTGCGCGCGAAACTCGTCCGGCGGCAGATAACCCTCGATGCGATGGCGTTCCTCTCCTTTGGGATCGAGTATGAGCACAGTCGGTGTCCACACAGCGTCGAAGCGATGGAAATACGCGGGATTTTCTTTGATGTGAGCTGAGAGATTTACGAAGTTGTCGTTGATGAAGGCAGAGGTTTCGTCGTTGTCGTACGATTCGGCTTCCAGCCGAACGCATGCGCCTCAAGCAGGCGCGGCGCTGAAGTCAACGAGAAGTGGTTTTTTACTCGTTTGCGCTTCGCTGAGTGCAGCGTCTGCGTCTTTGATCCAGTTTACTTTCATTTCTTTGTCTCCCTTAAAGGCAAAAATAATAATGGCGCGGGTACTCTACGTTAACGTACCCGCGCCATGTTTGCGAAACGATGAATCAGTGACGATGCGCTTTACCCGTTGCCGGACTCGCTTGCCCGCCGGGCTGGTGAACTTCGATGATGGTCCGCATCCACGGATGGATGCAGCATTGAAACAGGTGCGTGCCAACCGGAAGTTCCGAACTTCCAGCCGTTGGACCTTGTTCAGTCGCACCCGCGGGAATAAAAACTAACCCTGGAACATTCAGACACTCCGGTGCAGGAACCGGATTGCCTGAAAGTGCATTCAGGTCCGGAATAAATCCACCGCCGAAAGTAGCGACGGGAGTAAAGGTGTGTGCCTCGCCGCCGCGATTTTCAATCAAAGTCGGACGGCCAACGTTGACCTGCATGTTGCTCGGTTGATTACGCCATTTGTGGACGTCCTGGGTTTCTTCCAGCTCTTCGATAAACTCCTGGAACGTGGTGTGACCGTTGCCGATGCAAGTGCCTTCACCCAGCACGGCATTGAAGGTGGTAGGCTCACAATCATCATACATACGGATCTTCTTGTCGCCCTGAACGGCGCCGGCCGGTGTCGTCAGACTCATCATGGCCATTGCGGCCAACGCGACCCACACGGCGGCTTGAATAGTTAACTTTCGCTTCATTTTGAACCCTCCTGACCGCCCGTCCCTTTGTTTATTCTGGGGTGAGGCGCGGCCTAAAAATTTGAATGGTAAGACAGCGTCGAACCCTATACACCTGCCTGCTGAGCTTGTCAATAAATATGTGCTATAGTGCGTAGCCTCAATCATGAACAGGCGGTTTGTAGCGACGGCATTCATTGCTCTGACAGTGGTATTCAGTCAGGGTGGTGGTAGTGCGCTCGCCGCAATCTGTCCTCATCTGCGCTCGTTGAACACCGCTTGTCACGAGATGCAGACGCAGGAAGTTAACGCTAACCATCACGAAGTCGAGCGTGCGAACGGCCACGCGTTTGATCGAACAGACTCGACCGCGCCGTGTAATCACTGTGCGGTGCACTCGCGCACTAAGCGCGACGATTCCACGTTGCAACCGGCGAACACCTCGCAGCGCGCGAG
Source organism: Acidobacteriota bacterium (assembly GCA_020199835.1). Taxonomy (GTDB): domain Bacteria; phylum Acidobacteriota; class Blastocatellia; order Pyrinomonadales; family Pyrinomonadaceae; genus PSRF01. The sequence goes on from JAIVJV010000004.1 coordinate 157,227, forward strand.
CGATCTGACGATTTCAATGCCAGGATCCGTCGCTGGTCCGCCGCCGCTTTCAAAGGCGATCGCGTGGGTGGCAAAAGCTCATGGCCCGCCGCGCGACGCCGGTCCACTACATCTCCTCAACAACGTCTTCCGCATTTAGTTCCCTCCAAAACTAACGTGTCGAACTGTGCGCGCAGGCAATGGTCTGCGTGAATCTCGTTTACCCATTCCAATAGGGGGAATAAATGAATCCTAAAGCGCTGATCATCCACGCTTTTGCACTGCTGTTTTTACTGAGTGCAACTGCGTTGGGCCAAGTGGTAAGCGAGCCGCGCCGCGAAGTTATACCCACCGGTCCAGTGATGAAACTGGACGACTTCGAAGCGATGGCGCTGCAACGCAACCCGACGCTCGCACAAGCCGACGCAGCGATTCGCGCGGCTGAAGGCCGGCAACGGCAGGCGGGTCTTTTCCCCAATCCCGTCGCTGGTTACTTTCTCGAAGAGCTTGCGTTCCGCTCGCCCGGTGAGACTGCGGAACAAGGCGCCTTCATCGAACAGACGATCCCACTCGGCGGCAAGTTGGGCAAAGCGCGAAACGTGTTCGCACGCGAACGAGATCAGGTGGTGATTCAGGCCGAAGCACAGCGTCTGCGCATCACCAACTCCATTCGCATGCTGTACTTCGAGACTCTCGGCGCGCAGCGTTTGGTTGAACTACGCGCTGACTTGTCGCAACTCGCGCGTGAAGCAGTCGCGATCACGAGGGAATTGGCGAACGTCGGCCAGGCAGACCGGCCGGACCAGTTGGAGATCGAGATCGAAGCAGAGCGCGCGGAGATCGAGTTTCTCAACGCGCAAAACGATTGGACGCGCGCGTGGCAAACACTCGCGGCGATGGTCGGTAATCCGGCGCTACCGGCAGCGCGTCTCGCCGGCAATCCGGAAGACGATCTGCCATTGTTAAACGAAACCCAGTTGCTCGACACGTTGCTTCAGCAGAGTCCGGATCTTCGTGTCGCTGCCGCAGGCGTGGAACGTGCGCGGGCAATAGTCGTGCGCGAACGCGCCGAACGCGTTCCCGATCTCTTCCTGCGTGGCGGTCTGGGTTACAGCTACGAACGATTCGAACCCGTTTCTCCTGCGCTCGTGGGCCAGCGCAAAGGTCTGCAAGGACGCCTCGAGGTCGGCGTAAACGTTCCGATTTTCAATCGCAACCAGGGTGGAATTGCGGCCGCAGAAGCGGAGTTGGCGATTGCCGAGCGCGATCTCGAACGCATGAACCTGGAGTTGCGCACGCGCTTCGCCGGAGGCTTTCGCGAGTATCGCAACGCGCAGCAACTGGTCCAGCGCTATCGCACGCAGGTGATTCCGCGCGCACGCGAAGCGTATCAAATGTATTTAACGAATTTCCGCCAGATGGCCGCGGCTTATCCGCAAGTGCTGATCGCACAACGCACGCTCTTTCAGGTCGAAGTCGAGTATGTGAGAGCGCTGGTTCAACTGCGTGAACGAGCGATTGGCTTGCGTGGTTTTCTGCTTGACGGCGGTTTGGATCCAATCAGAGGAGTAGAAAGAAATGAGCGACAGTAGACGAGATTTTTTGAAGAAATCGGGATTGCTGGGGGCGGGAATGCTGGCCGGCGGCGGAATCGTTTCCGCGCAGCACCAGGGACACATTCATCCGCCAGAAAAAAAAGCGCCGCCGCCAAAGCAAGCGACGCCAAAGAAAGCGCCTGCGCGCAGAGAAGCGCCCGCGCAAAAGTCGGAGAGGCGGGAAGAAACAAGGCCAATCGTGCCGGTTGAAACTCCCGACCTGCCCAAAGTGCCGTTCACGTTGGACAACGGCGTCAAGGTTTTTCATCTGACGGCAGAAGTCGTGAAGACGCAGTTGGTTCCCGGCAAAGAGATGTACGGCTGGGGTTACAACGGCAGCGTACCTGGCCCAATGATCGAAGTGAACGAAGGCGATCGCGTGCGCATCATTCACCACAACAAGCTGCCGGAACCAACGACGATCCACTGGCACGGGCTGGAAGTGCCACCCGAGATGGACGGCGTGCCGTTTATCAGTCAGCCGATGATCGAACCGGGCGCGAGTTTTACGTACGAGTTCACGCTCAATCAAAACGGCACTTTCTTCTACCACTCGCACGGCGCGATGCAGGAGATGATGGGCATGATCGGGCTGTTCGTCATTCATCCGAAGACGCCGAACACGCCGTATTGCCATCGGGACTTCGGACTCATCCTCCAGGAGTGGGCGCTGTTGCCGAACAACCCGGTGCCAAACTCGATGGCGATGGAGTTCAACTGGCTAACGATCAACGGCAAGGCGGGTCCGGCAACGACGCCGATGCTTGTCAGACAAGGCGAACGCGTCCGGTTGCGTATCGTGAACCTCGGGATGGACCATCACCCGATGCACATTCACGGTCACCAATTCTTCGTCACCGGCACGGAAGGCGGACGAATACCTGAAACCGCGTGGTATCCGGGAAACACTGTGCTCGTCGGCGTCGCGCAGTCACGAGATGTGGAGTTCGACGCAGTTCACGTTGGCAACTGGATGTTTCATTGTCACTTACCGCATCACATGATGAACCAGATGATCTCAATGGTTGGACCCATGTCACGCGCCGGCCACGGAACGCAAACCGGCGGCGGCATGGAAGAAGGCATGGGCATCGTGCGCCAGGGCCACGCGTTGTCGGAAGACATGGCGCCGAAGTTTGGCCGCGGCATGGGTGACACCACTGAACGAGACCGAAACACCTCGAACATCGTTGGACCAACCCAGCAGCAGCAACAGCATCAAGGCCACCAGATGAACCCGCAGGACGAAGCGCAGAAGAAACGTGTGCCCGGTTATCCGCAGGACATGATGATGATCATGGACAAGGAGGTCGCGAAACCGCACACGTACGGACTGCCGCCGGGTTGGACCGCATCAATGATGGGAATGATGACCCTCGTGCGCGTATTGCCGCCGAAGGAATATGACGAGATTCAGCGACGCATTCGCGAAGGCATCGTCGAAGCCCCAACGCCAGGGCACAAGCATGACTAAGATCGATCCGGTCTGCCACATGACCGTCGACCGGGTGAAAGCGGCAGGCCAGGACGAATATAAAGGAGAGACGTATTACTTTTGCAGCACGCATTGTCTGCACAAGTTTCGCGAAAATCCGGAGAAGTTCTTGACCACGGCCGCAGGGCGACAAATCACACAGATCTCCCGGAAAAAGGAACCACCGGCCGCGGCGCCAGCCGGTCAAAAGATCGAGTACACGTGCCCGATGCATCCCGAGATCATTCGCGATGCCCCGGGGTCGTGTCCGATTTGCGGCATGGCGCTCGAACCGCGCACCGCAACGCTTGAAGAAGACACTTCCGAACTCGACGACATGAAGCGTCGCTTCTGGGTGAGCGCCGCGCTCTCGCTGCCGCTGCTCGCCCTCGCGATGAGCGAAATGCTTCCGGGCGATCCGTTGCGCATGGCTATTGGTGCACGACTCGTAAGCTGGGTTCAACTGCTGCTCGCGGCACCCGTCGTGCTCTGGGGCGGCTGGCCTTTCTTCGTGCGCGCGTGGTACTCGATCGTCACGCGCAATCTCAACATGTTTACGTTAATCGGGTTGGGCGTGGCCGTCGCGTTCATCTACAGCCTCGTCGCGACGTTGCTGCCGGAGAACTTTCCCGCGTCGTTTCGCGATCACATGGGAAACGTGCCGGTTTACTTCGAGGCAGCCGCAGTGATTACGACACTCGTGTTGTTGGGTCAGGTGCTGGAACTGAAAGCACGCAGTTCTACGAGCGCTGCGCTGCGTGCCCTACTCGGTCTCGCGCCAAAAACCGCGCGGCGCATCCTGCGCGACGGAACGGAAGAGGACGTGGTGCTCGGTCACGTGATGAAAGGCGATCACCTGCGCGTGCGGCCGGGCGAGAAGATTCCCGTTGACGGCATCGTGTTGGAGGGAAGTAGTTCGGTCGACGAATCGATGGTAACCGGCGAGCCGATTCCGGTTGAGAAACAAGCAGGCCATCGTGTGATCGGCGCGACAGTAAACGGCACGGGCTCACTCGTGATGCAGGCGGAACGCGTTGGTGCGGAAACGTTGTTGTCGCAGATTGTGCAGATGGTTGCGGAGGCGCAACGGAGTCGCGCGCCGATTCAAAGACTTGCGGATGTAGTTTCGGGTTACTTCGTTCCCATTGTGATTCTCATTGCGGTTGTCACGTTTTTTGTGTGGGCCACAATCGGTCCTGAGCCGCGCATGGCTTACGCGATCATCAACGCGGTCGCGGTGCTGATCATTGCTTGTCCTTGCGCGCTGGGTCTTGCGACGCCAATGTCGATCATGGTCGCAACGGGGAAAGGCGCGCATGCCGGTGTGTTGTTTAGAAATGCCGAAGCGATCGAAGTGCTTCGCGAGATCGACACACTCGTCGTTGACAAAACCGGGACGTTGACTGAAGGCAAACCAAAACTCGTCTGGGTGCAAGGGGCGCCCGGATTTGACGAAACCACCGTATTGCAACTGGCAGCGAGTCTCGAACGCGGCAGCGAGCATCCTCTGGCGGCGGCGATCGTCTCCGGCGCGGAAGAACACGGTGTGGCGTTGGAGAAAGCGGAGTCGTTTGATTCAGTCACCGGCAAGGGAGTGAAGGGAATCGTAAACGGACATTCATTAGCACTCGGCAATCAAGCGCTCCTCGATGATCTCGGCGTCAACGCTCGTGATTTGATGGACCACGCGGAACAGTATCGAGCCGAAGGCCAAACCGTGATGTTCGTCGTCGTTGAGGGTAAAGCCGCTGGAGTTCTCGGTGTGGCCGATCCAATAAAAGGGAGTACGCCCGAAGCGATTCGGCAACTACACGATCAACGCATCCGTGTCGTCATGCTTACGGGTGACAGTCGTACTACCGCGGAAGCCGTCGCACGGCGTCTCAACATAGATGAGGTCGTTGCTGAAGTGCTGCCAAACCAGAAGGCCGAGATCGTGAAGCGGTTTCAAAGCGAAGGTCGAAAGGTGGCGATGGCGGGCGACGGCATCAACGACGCGCCCGCGTTGGCCCAGGCGCACGTCGGCATCGCGATGGGCACTGGAACTGACGTGGCGATGCAGAGTGCGGGTGTGACCCTGGTCAAAGGCGACTTGCGCGGCATCGTGCGCGCGATCCGTTTGAGTCGCGCGACGATGAAGAACATCAAAGAGAATCTGTTCTTTGCGTTTGTTTACAACACGCTTGGCGTGCCGATCGCCGCGGGCGTGTTGTACCCGTTCTTCGGGCTTTTGTTGAGTCCGATGATCGCCGCCGCGGCGATGAGTTTCAGTTCCGTGTCGGTGATCGGAAACGCTCTGCGACTCAGAACGAAGAACCTCGATTAATTGGCCCGGCGCCCAATCCGCTGTTTATTGAGATCGACCGCGAGGCCGTCACGGCACCAATCCCGTCCCTTAAGCGCCACGACCTAACCCCTTACGAACCTCAGTCGGCGCGTGCGAGACGAAACGCCGCCATCTCTTCGCTGTTGCGCACGAGCAGCACGTCGCCGACGAGCACTGGATGGTTCCACGTTTTGCCCTGAATCGCCGGCAGCTTTGCGACCTCGTTGAACCGATCGGGCGTGGCCTGGACGAGTGCGAGCTCACCTTCTTCAGAAAGCACCAACAGCAGATCCTGCTCCGGTAAAAGGACCAGTTGCCCGTTGCCGTACCGCCCGCCTTTCCACTTGCGCTGTCCGTCTTTGAGATCGATGCACGACAGAATCCGTCCGTCGAAACCAAACGCGTGGCCTTTGTGCAAAACGAAGTCGTTGAAATAGGGCTTCAAACCGTTTGACGTCCAACGCTCTGCGACGGTCCAACCACCAGTTCCGTTTGTGACGGCGAGACGGCGCGCGCCCTGTTCCTGGCTCGTGATCAGAACGTCGCCATCGGCAGTCAGCGCTGGTTGCACGATCGTGTTGACGGGCCACTCGTGTTGCCAGAGTTGTTTGCCGTCACCCGGCGCGACGCTAATCGCGCGCGAGCCGCCCATCATCAGAATCTGTGGCACGCCCGCGATGGTTACGAAATGTGGCGAGCTGTAACTGCCGCCTGCCTTTGGTCCAACCCAGCGTTGCTTTCCATTCGCAGCGTCGTAAGCGACGAGTTGTCCGGCAGCCGCTACGATGACGGTGTCGCCGATCACGAGTGGTGAACTTGAGAAACCCCAGAACGGAGTTTGTGTGTTCGTGTCAGTTCCGACATTGCGTGTCCAGACGACTGCGCCGGTGTTCGCGTCGAGAACGTTCAGGATTCCGGTTGCGCCGAAACTGTAAACACGGCCGTTGCTGAGCGTCGGTGTTCCGCGTGGACCTGCGCCGGCGTTTGATTCGAAGAAGCGTGCGTTATCGCGATGTGTCCAGACTGGTTGGCCGTTGCTCATCTTGTAGCAAGCCACGACTTCGTTTTCACCGCGTTGTTCCTGCGTGTAAAAGACGTCGCCGTTGACAGCGAATGACGACCAGCCGGGACCGATCGGACGCCGCCAGAGTTGTACCGGAGGCGAAGCAGACCAATCAGACTTGATGCGCACGCTGCGTGCGATTCCGTCACGTCGTGGTCCACGAAAGCCGGGCCACTCGTCGCTTTTTTCGGTTGCCGTCGCGGGCGCGGGTGTTGTTGGTGTTTCCGGTGGAGCGGCGGCGGTGGGTGTTGCCGCAATAGTCGGAGCTGCGGGCGTTGTTGTCGTGGCCGTCGTGTTCGAAGTCGCAGGTGCTTGGTTAGTTTCAGCAGCAAGCAGTCGCTCTTCGGGACTCGCGCGCCAACGCCAGCCAAACGTCGCGACGTGATCGCCGTCGATTCCGTTCTGTCTAAATAGCAGCCAACCTAAGCACGCGATCAGGATCGTTGCGACCATGGTTGCGTGACGTAATCTGTTTGGGAGGTTACGTGTGAGCACTACCCACGCGACGAACGCGAGCGACAAAAAGGGAATGGCGTACGCGATCAGCCACGGCACCCACATCGATTCATGTCGCAGCAGCCACGCGATGCCGAGTCCGGCGACCATTAACGCGAGACCGGCCAATCGTTCCAGACGTTTTGCGCGACTGAAGAAAGCCCACCAGATGATGAGCAGGACGGTTAGTACGAGCGACGACATGACTGCCAGACCGAAACCTTCGATTCCGGGTATGACAGCTTTCACGCCGAAGCGTGCGATCCATTGCAGTGCGACGATCAGTATGCCGGGCCAGACTCTGAGCGGCTTCTGGGGAGTTTCCCCGGCTTGAGTAGTGGTCATGCGGCTTAATACTTCCCGCACGACCAGTTTGTTTCGTCATTGTTCGACAGATGAGGACACCGCACAGAGTGGCGAACGCTTTCAGCGTTGTGGTGCTTCCGAACACTGATCCCAGGGTTGAAGCAACCCTGGGCTGAAATTCGTGAACACCTTCGGTGTTAATGCGGGTTTACAGACTCGGCGCGCTGAAGGTGTCGCCCTGGCGCATGTCGCCGGAATCGTATCCGCGCTTGAACCATCGCAGACGCTGTTCCGACGTGCCGTGAGTAAATGAATCGGGCACGACGTACCCTCTCGATTGCTTTTGAATGCGATCATCACCAACGGCACTTGCGGCTCGCAAAGCCTCTTCGACATCGCCGGCCTCGAGCACACCCTGGTTCTGCACGTAGCGCGCAAACATGCCCGCAAAGAAGTCTGCCTGTAGCTCCAAACGCACCGACAGTTGATTCGCTTCGGTTTCACTCATGCGCTGCTGCATAGCATGCACGCGATCCGAGATACCGAGCAGGTTCTGCACGTGATGACCAACCTCGTGCGCGACCACATAGGCTTGCGCGAAATCTCCCGGCGCACCCATGCGTTGTCGCAGCGTGTCGTAGAACGCGAGATCGATGTAGACCTTCTCATCGGCGGGACAATAAAATGGACCAACCGCCGAACCGAGTACCACGCCGGTAAATTGCTTTAGCTCTTCTTCCTCCGCACTCCCTGGCTGTGAGCTTTGCACTTGCTCCGGAGAATTACTCGGAAGCTGTTCCAGCAATTGCTGCGGGTCCGCGCCAAAAAGCAGCGCGATGATGATCACGATTACCGTTCCCAACCCGCCGCCAACCGCGACCTTGCCGCCAATGCCACGCCGGTCGTCGATATTCGTACTCTGCCGTTCTCCTCGCCAACGCATAAGCGTTCCTCCTTCGTGTTCTGCGGAAACTCGCGTGTCTCCGGGTCGTACAAACGATGCGTTCGTGAGTTTTGGATCAAGTTTCGGGCCAAACCGGTTTCATGGCAGATTCCGGCGTCCTCCGCCGGGTTTTTGCATGAAATCAGTCCGGCGGAGGTCCACGCCACGCCTATGCGGGCTAATTACTTTTCGGAAGGATTCTTCTCCTCAGGCACGACCTCGAGCTCCAGTTTTTGTGTGCCCCTGATGACGAGCAACAACGTTTTGTGTCCGATGCGTTCTTCAGTGAGCAACTTGTGGAGATCGTCAATGCCGGCCGTCGGTCGACCGTCGAAACCAACGATGAGATCGCCTTCGCGCAGTCCGGCTTTTCTGCCCGGACTGTTTTCCTCAAACGAAATCACGAGGATTCCGCTTTCGACCGCGAGGTTGTAGTAACGCACGATGCGTCGCGGCACCGGAACGTTCTGTCCGGCGAGTCCGATGTAGCTGCGGCTTACTTTGCCGTCGCGAATCAAGCGGCTCGCGACGAACTTCGCCGTGTCGATTGAAGTTGCGAAGCAGATGCCCTGCGCCGGCAGGATCATTGCGGTGTTGACGCCGATCACTTCGCCGCGCGAGTTAACGAGCGGACCGCCTGAGTTACCGGGATTTAGCGCCGCGTCGGTTTGAATCACTGCGTCCATCAACCTTCCTGAACGCGCGCGAAGTGAACGGCCCAACGCGCTCACGACGCCGGCAGTCACGCTGTACTGGAAACCATAAGGATTGCCGATCGCCAGCACCAATTGACCAACCCGGACGTTTTGCGACTCGCCGAGTTGTGCGGGTACGAGGTTCGGCGCGTTGATTCGGATCACCGCGAGATCGGTGTCGGGATCGTCGCCGATCAGATCCGCGTGGTATTTGCTTCCGTCGCTGATCGTGACTTCGATCTTCGCAGCGCCGTGGACGACGTGACTGTTCGTGAGAATGAAACCGTCGGGCGTGAAGATGAAACCCGAACCGCTGCCGCGCGCTTCGCGCCGATCGCTTGTTCTGCGACTGCTGATGGGTTGTTGTAGTTCGATATAGACGACTGACGGGCTGACGCGTTCGGCCGCTGTGATTACCGCGCGTGAATAAGCGTCGAGTAACTCGTCGTCAGTAGTTGTGTTAAGGGCCTGGTTTGTTTGTAGTTGGTCTGGGTTAAATGGTTCGTCTCTTAAAAACTCAACTGCTTCCCGCATGTTCTGTTAAACCTCTGGTTTGATTTCTGTGTGCTTGAATTTTAGCAAAGCTCGTCAACTTCGATGCACGCGGTAGGTTTGCAGCAATCCGAGCGTGATGGCGAGGATGACGGGTCCGAGAACGATTCCGAGCAGGCCGAAGACGCTGATGCCGCCGAGTACGGAAAAGAAGACGAAGAGTTCGTGCAGACGCGTTTGGTTCTTGATCAATCGCGGACGGAGGAAGTTGTCGATCGTGCTGATGACGAGCGCGCCCCAGATGATTAGCAAGATGGCTTTCGTCAGGTGACCGTTGACGATTAGGTAGATCGAGAGTGGCACCCAGACGAGAAACGAGCCGAGGATAGGGATCATGCAGATGAACGTCATCAGCACTGCCCATAGGAGTGGTGAAGGAATGCCGAGGATCCAGAACGCGATTCCGCCTAAGAAACCCTGGAGCGCGGCGATGCTCAGAACGCCGTAGACGCTCGCGTTAACGACTTCGCGTGTGCGGCTGATGATGACTTCGCTTTGTGGTTCGCTGAGTGGCAGCGCGGCTGGCAGCTTGTTGAGGATTTTGTCGCCGTCGCGGAAAAGGTAGTACATCGTGAAGATCACGAAGAACGCTTTAACGATTCCGGTCACGATGTTGCCTGCAACGCTCAGCGAGAAGCCGAGCATGAATCCACTGACGCGCTGGAGTTGGTTAACCATGAACTCCTGCGAACGGACGGGGTCGATGCCAAAGCGACCCTGGATCCATCCCGCGGCACGGCCGAACGGGGATGTTTCCGGGTTCATGAGTTGCGGGATTTGCGCCGGGAGATTCGGGACGACTTTCGCGAGTTCGTCCGCGACTGCGATCGTGAGTACGGTGAGTGGGATGACTGCGAGTAGCACGACGAGTGTGCACGATACGAGTGCGCTGAGCCCGCGGCGGTTGAAACGCCGCGCGAGACGCTGGTGCACGGGATAGAAGACGATGACCAATACGACGGCCCACGCGAGTACGCCGATGAACGGGCGGAGCATGAGCCAACAAAGGTATAGTGCGATCGCGGTCGCCACGAGTACGGCGATCCACCGCGCCTGGTCGATTTGGTCCTTCATGTGAGCGGTAATCGTAGCATTGCAGGCCGCCATAAGTGCAGCGACGATCTCCCAACCCAAACTATTGACTTCAACTTCGAACTGCACTATCGTCCCGCGTCATAACGGCTGAATACTCACGAGCCTTGCTTACCTGCACACTCGCTGCTCCGATGTGGCTTCGGCTCAACAGTAAACCCGCTGTGATTACGAACGCGGAGGGATACACGCGTGACTAACGACGACCCCGATCAGATCCGTGACGCCGATGAAGTTCGCAACGCCGATCAGGTTCACGAAACGGTTTACAACGAACTCGACATTGGCCAGGAGCAAGTCAGCTCCAACGAGTGCTGGGATGCCGATGACGAGGCCAGCCCGGACGCGATCGACTACAGCGAACCGGAATCGCTCATTCACGCGAATCTCGATCTTGGCGAGGAGCAAGTCACTTCAAACGAGTGTTTCGACGTTGAAGACGAGTGAGAGTCTTCAGTGACGGTTAACGAGGAGCACGAACAATGGCGTGGCGCGTGGCAAAAAGTTTAATACGGTTGCGAGAACAGATAAACGAGATGGCGCCGGACCGCAGCAAGGCCAGCGACGGCACCATCGGCGACGCAGCGCACGCTTCGCGTAGCTCTGATCACAACCCCTGGGTCAAGGACGGCAACATCGGCGTCGTCACCGCCATGGACATCACCAACGACATCGTGCACGGTTGCGACGCGCAAGCACTCGTCGACGCACTCGTCGCGAGCCGTGATCCACGGATCAAGTACATCATCTGGAACCGAAAGAAAATCAACTCGCGATTCCAGCCCTGGGTCTGGCGCAACTACACCGGTGTCAACCCACACACAAAGCACTTTCATCTGTCGGTCCAACCCGACAAGGCATCGTACGACTCCACCGTGCCGTGGCAACTCTGAGCCACGGATTTGAGCCTGTAAACTGACGCGCGAATTCGTCATCCGTTTCATCTGCGGCAAAAAGTGAGCACTTACTCAACGACGATTAGCATTAAGTAAGCGTCAGCTAGCTAACGCTCTATAGTTTATCGGCGGCTTCTTTTAGCTCGCGGAACAAGCGAGCCAGCTCCGCGGCTTGGTAGTTTGCGTTCAGGCCGCTGGGGTTTGGCAGGACCCAGAGTATTGTGTCGCCAATCGTTTCCTGCTGGGGACCGACTGTGGCTTTTGGTTGATTGAACGCCGTGCGATAGGCGCCGACACCGAGTACCGCGACCAGGCGCGGTCGATAACGCAGGACCTTCGCGCGCAACTGCTGTCCGCCGGCAATAATCTCGTCTTTCGTGAGCGCATCCGCGGAGGCCGTCGTTCGCATTACCACGTTAGTGATGCCGTAACCACTCTTCAACAGGGCGCGTTCGTCAAAGGGCGACAAGATTCTGTCGGTAAAACCGCCGGCATAGAGCGCGGGCCAAAAGCGATTGCCGGGACGCGCGAAGTGATGGCCCACCGCCGCGGTGTAGAGCCCCGGATTGATCCCGCAGAACAGCACGCGCAGGTCCGGCGCAATCACATCCTCAACCGTCTTTTCGGTCGCCGCAAGAAGCTGCTCTTTAGTAGGTTTCCACGGTTTCGTCACGACGCGAGGCCCCCAGTGAACTATTGTGAAACTATCGGTGTCGAGAGCTAGTAGACATCGAAATGCGTTTCACGCGTTGTGCTTTGCTTCGCGACGCGATCGATGATGGTGATCTTGAGCAGATAACGCCCGGGCAGCAACTCGTTCATCGGGATCTCAGCGGCATAAGGCAGACGTGCGAGATCTGTCAGGCCGTCAGTGCTGATCTTGCGCACTGCGGTGGTAATGACGGGTTGATCGTCGCGTATCACTTGCACCTGCACGGCCACATCAAGCTTCTGGTCCGCCGGCGAGGGAAGCGTGTTGTAAGCAAAGAGCAGGAAACGCAAAGTCGAGTCGCGGCCGAAGCGATGACTCGCGCTCAAGGCGACTGGACCATCGAGGCTGGTCTCGGCCATGCCGGCCGGGTTCGTGTCAGACACATTCGCCACCGGCGTTTGCGTACGTTCGCCGAGCAGCAAACTACTCATCGCGAGCTTCTTCTTCGCAAGATCGGGAATCTCGATCCATGCGTGCGCGCTGCCGACGCGTCCGCTCTTATCGTCGCGCGCCGCGGCTCGCACCTGATACAGCCCGGGCGGCAAATTTGTTGGGTACGTAAACGTGATATCCGACCGGTAATTCTTCGTGGCGTCGAGTGATGGCGCGGTGGTAACGATTCGCTCCATGAAATTCGCTTTCACGCTACCTTTGTCGTCGAAGTAAACACCACTGAGATCGATGACGGCCTGGATCTTTCCGTCAGGTTGTTCGCCAAACGAAAGAAACTCACCGGGCACTTGAATTGCTGTCGAGAGTGTTGGTCCTTTTTCCGCGATGTCGTAGTAATCAACGCTCATGAGGATCGGCAACGCCCGCTCGGGATAAGCGGCGGAGATCGCTTCCTTGAGTTTCACGGTCGCGATTTTCGGCGGCGCCGGTGGCGCGTCGGGTTTCTTGTTCGAGGCCGCCTCCGGCGCGGGCGGATCGAGATCGAAAAAGCCTTTGCGAACTCTGACCGTAAGATCGCCGCGGCCGACGAGCTTGACTTCCAGATTCCGGAATCGGCCCTGTTTTTGCGACTCGAGATCGGGCTTCCACGCGAGCAGATAATACTTTGACGTCTCCCTGATTGCGGGCGCGATGCCTTGCGTCAAATCGTTCGTGTTGAAGAGCGCTTTGCCACCTGTGTCGACGGCGAGTGCGTGCATGGCGTCCTGCATGGCGGACACTTCACCGAACTTTGCGGCTTGCAGTTGACCGCTTAGATCGAACGCCAGGTCACTGCTTGCGTCGCTGAGCGTGGCCACCAGCCCGCGCGTGTCCATCGAGTAGATTACGACGCCGTTTTTAGCCGCGGCGTTTGTGATGTTCCGCAGTTTCGACATCGTATCTCCGCGACGGTTTTCCAGCATAAACCCGCCCGACAGCAGAAACACGACTTTACGTCCCGGCAGCTTGCGTGCCGAACGCACCAGCGATTCGAGCCCGGTAAGCATGTTAAAGTTCACGTGCGCGCTTTGCGACGTGGTCACCTGGGCGCGATTGCGGACCATTTGCTCGGCGGTCGGGCGAGTGATGCCCGGATTGAGCCGCATTGTTTCGTTGATAAAGAAGTCGAGGACGCCGCGATCGTTTCGATCGATGAGCAACGCTTCATACTCGCTCATCGGCGGGCGATCGATGTCGCGCACCGAGTAATTGTGCGGCGTAAGCCGATCGAGCGCCGTGCGCAACACCTGGCGGTCGTTGGTTAGCTGTTGAAGAAAACCGAGTTGACCTGTTGCGGAAGCGATTGCCGCTTGATCGTTCTGTCCCATCTGTTTGTCGAGAAAGGCAGCGATCACTTTTTTCGCGGCGCGCAGGCCCGGCAGGTCCATGTGAAAGTCGTCGAGGAAAAAGAACACGATGCGGCCGCGATCGAGCGGGACGGGACGTTTTAGGTTGACGGTCGTGGCGCCGCGAGCGGCTGCGAGTTGCGCTTCTTCGTCACTACCTGCGGTAATGGTTTCAAAGGCTTGGATCGGGCGCGGCTTACCGTCGATACGCAGTTCAAAGTTTTCTTTCGTCAGCCCGTCAACAAAACGGCCCTGCTTGTCGAAAACCATCACGTCGGTCTGGACGAGTTCGGTATAAACACGTACAACCTCATCCGGAGATTTTTGCGTTGGCCGTTGCTTGGTTTGCGCGATGGCTTCGGCACACGTCAGGAACGTGCACAACAACAGCGTCAGGGGCAGGGAAGCGCGAAGTTTGAAACGCCCACACATAAAACAGGGAATCATGATGGCAGAATCCGATACAACCGTCCAACTCGATAGCGTCAGTAAGAGCTTTGGCGAGTTTACGGCGGTGAGGAAATTGAGTCTGACCGTGCGCAGCGGACGCGTGTTTGGCCTGCTCGGACCAAACGGGGCCGGCAAGACGACGACGATTCGGATGATCGTTAACATCACTGCTCCGGATACGGGCACGATCAGATTGTTTGGCGGTCACATCAACTCCGCGCTTCAGGATCGCATCGGTTATCTCCCGGAAGAACGCGGTCTCTATCGCCGCATGAAGATCGTTGACCAACTGCGCTTTTTCGCGGAGATCAAGAACATTCGCCGCAGCGACATTGAAAAGAGGATCGACGAGTGGCTCGCGCGCGTGAAGCTGCCTGATTGGAAGAACAAAAGGTCGATGGAACTCTCCAAGGGAATGCAGCAGAAGATCCAGTTCATTACCGCGGTGCTGCACGATCCGGATCTGCTGATTCTGGACGAACCATTCTCCGGTCTCGATCCGATAAACGTCGAACTCCTGAAGGAGATCGTGCTCGACCTGAAACGCTCGGGCAAGACGATCATCTTCTCGACGCACCAGATGGAAGTCGCTGAAAAGATCTGCGATGACATCTGTTTGCTCAATCGTTCGCAGAAAGTTTTCGAAGGCAGTTTGCGTGAGATTAAAAGCAGCTTCGGCCGCAACGTGGTCGCGGTGCGTTGCGAAGGCGGCGACGGCGTGTTGCACGATGCGACGCTTGTGAGCAAGCTCGTGCAGCACGCGGACGAAGCGCAGGCGTTGCTGGCCCCGGGTGCGGACGCACAGGTTCTACTTCGCAGGCTGATCGACTCCGGCGCGAAGATCGGCAAGTTTGAAATGGTCGAACCGAGTCTCAACGACATCTTCATCACAAAGGTCACGGAACACGCATGAGAAAGTTTCTCGCGGTACTCAAACGTGAATACATCCAGCGCGTGCGCGCGAAGATGTTCATCGTCTCCACGATTCTGTTGCCCGTAGTGATGTCACTCTTCGGCCTTGTGCCGGCGATCATTTTGAGCATCGACGCGGGGGGACCAATGCGCGTGGCGGTGATGGATCAAACTGGCAAGATGTACGCGCGTCTCGAGGAGGCGCTCGCGAGCGAGGAAACGCCGGAGGCAACCGACCGCGGTAATCCTGGTCCTGAAATGGCCGGACGCGCGTTCAAGCTCGAGCAGGTCACTTCCATCGGTCCCGACGCAGCCGCGCAGCGATCGCAACTCGACGAACGTTTGCGGGCAAAACAACTCGATGGCTACTTGATCCTGCCGCCGGATTTCATGGACCACAGCCGCGCCGAGTTTTTCAACAACAACCCGGGAGATGTGTTGAGCCGCAGGATCTTGCAGCGAGCTTTGAATCGTGCGGTTCGGGAGCAGCGCCTCGTCGAAGCACAGGTTGATCCGAAAACGCGGCAGGGACTGTTTCAATCCGTCGAACTGGAATCGGTAAAGATCGGTGCGACCGGTGAAGAACGCGATTCGGGCGGCAGTTTTATTCTCGTGTTTGCCGTCGGGTTCATCATGTATCTCGCGATCCTGATGTATGGACAGATAATTCTCGGCGCCGTGATTGAAGAGAAAGAGACGCGCATCGCCGAGATCCTGTTTTCATCCGTGAAGCCGTTTACTTTGATGATGGGCAAGCTCGTGGGTGTTTCGCTCGTGGCGTTGACGCAGCTTGCTATTTGGGCCACGGCGTTCAGTGTGTTTGCGTTGTACGGCGTCAACTTGCTCGCGTCGCGAGGAATGAAAATGACGAGCATTCCCGGCATTCCGTTCGCGCACTACGTTTACTTCGCGCTCTTCTTTCTGCTTGGCTACTTCATCTACGCGACAATCTACGCGCTCGTCGGTTCGATGGTGACGACGACGCAGGAAGGCGGCCAGCTCGCGATGCCGATCATTTTGATCCTGGTCGTGAGTTTCTATTTGTTTCTGCCGGTGAGCCGCAGTCCTGATTCGTCGTTCTCGTTTTGGGTTTCAATGATTCCGTTTACGTCACCGGTGGCGATGCTGGTGCGGATCGTTACGCAAACGCCGCCGTTTTGGCAGATCGCGTTGTCGTTGATCATCGGGTTTGGAACGGTGATTTTGATTATGTGGATTGCGTCGCGGATCTATCGTGTCGGCATGCTGATGTACGGCAAGCGCGCGTCGATTCCCGAAGCCCTGCGTTGGGCGCGGCAAGCCTAAGTTTACGCGACCTGGTCCCTATCGAATTCCAGTACGCTGTGCAGTAGCACGTTTGCGCCGTTGGCGATGTCCTGGGGATGCGAAAACTCGCGTGGCGAGTGACTGATGCCGCCGACACTCGGCACGAAGATCATGCCGACTGGTCCAAGCCGCGCCATATCCTGTGCGTCGTGACCTGCGCCTGAAGGCATCAGCTTTGTCGAGAGGCCGAGTTTGCGCGCTGATTCGGTGATGTACGACCGGATAAACTGGCTCGTAGGCGCAGGCGTGTTGACGTTGATCTCTTTGAAGTCAAACTTCGTCCTGCTGTCGTTAGCGATCTGTTGGGCTTCCGCGTAGATCTTGTCGTAAAGCATCTTGATCTTCGCGGCGTCGAGGTCACGCAGTTCCAGACTCAACACCACCTTGCCTGGAATCACGTTCGGCGCACCGGGTAGCGCATTGATTCTTCCCACTGTTCCGACTTGCCGGCCGGGCACACTCGTCACGATCCGGTTCACTGCCTGAATAAATCTGGCTGCGGCGAGTAACGCATCCTGGCGGTTGTTCATCGCTGTCGTGCCGGCATGATTCGCGAAGCCTTCGATCGTGACGTCCCACCAGTTGATACCGACGATGCCTTCGACCACGCCGATCTTGATCTTCTCGGTATCGAGCGTGTTGCCCTGTTCGATGTGCAGTTCGATATACGCACCGATTTGCTTACGCTTCGCTGTGCTCAACTTGGTTGGATCGCCGCCGATGAATTTGATTCCTTCGCGGATCGTTTTGCCGCTGCGGCTTACGAGATCGAGTTCTTTCTCTGTTAATTCGCCGTTCATCGCACGGCTACCGATCAAGCCGCCTTCTTCGTTCTGAAAAATGACGACTTCGAACGGGTGTCGCAACGTGACGTTCTTTTCCGCGAGTGTTTGGGCGACTTCGATCGCGCCCATCGAGCCGACAACGCCGTCGTAGTTGCCGCCTTCGGGAACGGTGTCGATGTGGGAGCCGATCAGCAACGGCGGCAAGGCAGGAACACTGCCGGCTCGGCGTCCGATGAGATTGCCTGCGGCATCAATCGTGACCTCCAGACGCGCGTCCTTCATTAAACCAATAACGTATTCGCGGCCCTGTTTGTCAGCGTCGCTGTAAGCAACACGACTGACGCCTCCTTGCGGATTTTTCCCAAACTCCGCGAGCCCGCGTATGTGTTGCGTGATTCGGTCGCCGTTGACGCGCAGCGTCTGCTGCTGCTCGTGAAACGCGAGATGGGAAAACTGCAACGAGCCGAGTGTTAGCGCGAGGCTGTAGTTGAAGTCGCGGCGATTAATCTTCATGGTTTTCCTTGAGACACTCCAGCGACAGAGGTAGAATCCACGCCGTTCCAGTATCCCCGATCCCATCTTCCTCAAACAAGGAGATCATAATGAAACGTCACGAGAGGCTGAGAAACGATGCAACCTGGTCATCGTGGAAGACGTTAAGTGCATCCACGTAGGCGCGGAGCAGATTTTCTACGTCTGTGGTGGATCAATTGCCGAGACGAACCCATACAACTTTCGGCGGAGCGCCAAGCAGGAAACTACGTTGATGCATGTCGCTATCTTTTGACACGATAACGAGTTCATTGCTCTTGGCGTACTCCCAAACACTCGAGTCATTGGCAGCTTGTTATCCCACTTGCCTAACGTGAACGAAGCAGGGAAAAGATCTGCGAGGCGGACGACGAGACTAGGTGAGAGATTTTCGTCGAAAAGGAGCTTCACGCGGCCGGAACCGTCATTAGCTTACGCTCACGGTCCGCGGCAAAAGCAATACACGCCTTAAGATCCTCGTGAGTGAGGTCCGGCAAATCGGCCAGGATTTCTTCTTCCGTCATGTCGGAGGCTAGATACTCCAAAACCTCATAGACGGTGATACGCAGCCCACGCACACACGGCTTCCCGCCGCGCTTGTCTGGCTCAATAGTGATGTACTTGCGGTAATCCATCGTCTGGAGATTACGTCCGCTCTCGAGTTCGGTCAAGGATCTCTGTGCATCTCCTCTGCGGTCTTCTTTCATTCGGAGACAAATTTCAACCTGACTTGATCTCGTCCCAGATGAGGGTGTGTCGTGTCTCGCGCAGCAGGAGGGAGCCGATGATGAAGGTTAGGGCAGCGACGATGATGGGGTAGTAAAGACCGGCGTAGATGTTGCCCGTCTCAGCCACTACCCAGAGGCCGATCACGGGTAACAGCCCGCCAAAGACGCCGTTGCCGATGTGATATGGCAACGATAAAGACGTGTAGCGTATCTTTGCCGGAAACGCCTCGACCAGATAAGCCGCGATTGGTCCATAGACCATCGTCACGAAGAAGACCTGAATAAAGATCAGCAGTATCAGCTTCCACGCAGTCGGCGAACTGAGCAGCGTCGATATGTCCGTGTAAGGTAAAACTTCCTGCGCGGCTTGCAGTGCGCCGTTCACTTCCGTCTGCGGCACCAGAGTGGTCGCGCCGGTCTTATTGGGTAGCGAAGTCACGGTCACGACGTTCGATCCGGCCGCTCGTTGCATCGCCTGATAAATCGGCAGGTACGAAAGCGCCGCGAGCAGACAGCCGGCCATCATGATCCACTTGCGCCCGATGCGATCCGAAAGCGCCCCCATTACCACAAACAATGGCATTGCCAACAACAGCGCGATCGCCACGATGTATTGCGCGGAACGCGCGTTAACCTTGAGTACAGTTTGCAAATAAAATAGCGCGTAGAACTGTCCCGTGTACCAAACAACACCCTGACCCGCCGTCGCGCCGAACAACGAGATGAGTACGCGTTTCAAGTTTTCCCACTTCGTGAACGCTTCGACCAGCGGCCGGCTCGAAGTCATTCCCGCACTCTTGATCTGACTGAAGATCGGCGATTCCTTCATTCGCAAACGAATGTAAAGCGAGACGCCGACGAGAAAGATCGAGATGATGAACGGTATGCGCCAACCCCACGCGTTGAACGCTTCGCGCGTCATCGAGTTTTGCACGACGATGCTGACGACGAGCGAAAGGAAAAGTCCGAGCGTCGCTGTGATTTGAATGAAACTCGTATAGAAACCACGCCGTTCGTCAGGCACGTGTTCGGCAACGTAAACCGCGGCGCCGCCGTATTCACCACCGAGCGCGAGTCCCTGCAACACGCGAATGAGCAACAAAATGATGGGCGCCAGGATGCCGATCGTTGCGTAAGTCGGCAGGAACCCGATCGCCGCAGTCGCACCGCCCATCACCAGCAACGTCACCAGGAACGCGTATTTGCGTCCAACGAGATCTCCGATGCGTCCGAAGAACAGCGCGCCAAACGGGCGCACGACAAACCCGACCGCAAAGGTTGAGAGGTAAGCGATCAGCGCGAGTATGTCGTTACCTTCGGGATAGAAGAGCGGCGAGATTGTTACCGCGAGACTGCCAAAGATGTAGAAGTCGTACCACTCGATCATGGTACCGACTGCGGATGCGGTGATTACTTGCCAGATCTTGTAATCGTGAACTTGATCGGTGGCCGATGACATTCGTGGGCGACAGTTATTGGGGCGCAGCCGGCAAAATTGCCAGGTCGGCTCGCAACGGACCGAGTTGAGTGGTGCACGAGACACGCAACGGCAGACGACGCCTGTCGTCGCTGATCCACATTCGGAGTTGATATTTATCCGGCTCAGGATCGTCGGTTGTGATCGACAGCGCGATCGCCGGCACCGCCCGTTCTCCTAACTGAATCGTCTCCCGTTTTAACGGAGTGATGAAGAGCGTTTTTGGCTTGTTCTCAACCAGCATCGACACGACACTCTTGCGACTCGGCGCGAGATTAAGAGTTCGGAGTGCGTAGAAGAATGAAACGTAGTCGTGCGTGCCGACCGGCATTTCGATTCGCCCGCCCTGATCGCTGGTGGCAACCCCGGTTTCCTGATTGATCGTCAACGTCTGATTCAATCGACGACGGCCTTCGAGCAAATTCATCACGGTGCGAAACGGAAACAGCGCCTGCGGATCGACGTACGAGTCGATCGTATCTCGCGCGGTGAACACACGCGACAACTCGTTGGTTGTTTGCGCGTTCACCGTGAGATAAAGACCGTCGCGTTCGAAGTAGCGCGAACGACCTTTCACCTGGAAGGTCGCGATACCCATCGGCGTCGCACCCGAACCAATGAAGATCTGGTAGTTGAGCTGCTCACCGATGGTGAACGGCCAGTTCGTATTAACAGTGGGCACGGTAGAAGCCGGCGCGGTCGGGGCGGGAATCGGTCCCGGCGTCACTGCTACTGGCGGTTTCACCTCGGGCGCTGCGATCACAGGCGCAACAATCTCTGAAGCTGCGACCTCCACCCGCAAGTCACCATCGCCGATTTCCGCGGTCATCAAAACCGGTACATGACGCTCGTCGTCACTGAAGTAGACTCTCACGTTTCGCAGCGGTGAGTTACTGATGCGTAGCTTGGTGACGATCGCGTTGAAGGAGCCGACGTTCGTGTTGACCGTGTCGCGGCCAGTAACTTTCAACTCGACGTGATACTCCGCGGCCTCACCGCGCACAGTAAAGTTGTACGTTCCACCCTGAGCGAGCGGCAGAGCGCGCGCGCGATAAAACGCGGACAACAGATCGTAAGTGCCGGGAAAACCTTTCTGCTTCGGCGGGATCGCTTCATTGCCGGCGGGTTGGTTGTAGTCCTGCACCGAATCGTTCAAGCGAGTCGCGTCGCGCGCGATTTCTTCCGAGCGAAACGGCAATCCGGTTGCGGGATCGATGTAGGCAACGTAATCGTTGTTGATGGCCAGGAGGGCGACATTTACGACGCCGGTGGTTTCGACGTGCGCGCGGAGCTCGATTGCATCGCGTCCGTGATGCATCCCGCGCGAGACGATGTGAAATTCAGCGTGAGCCGCACTGGGGAAGTTTGAATACGAGACGTTATAAGTCAGGCGCTCGCCAATTTGGTAGGGCGATTGTGAAAACGGAAATGCGCCGCCGCCGCCGTTCTGTGCGAAAACGGGGAAAATCAGCGCGAGTAAAAGAATTATGAGACTTGAAATGATCGGGAGCTTCAAGCTGAGATTCACCGTCGCATGATAGTTTCAAATCAAAACTTGGGCAAATACGGGAGTTGAGACTTTTTACACGCCCACTGTTGAGGGGAGTTCCGCTTCATTCCCACCATTATCGGGGACTAACTTGTGCGCGCGCCATTTCGTTAGCGATTTCACGAGCCGCGGCGACTGGATCAGGCGCGCTGGTTATCGGTCGTCCCACAACAAGATAACTCGCCCCGGCGATTAAGGCCGCTGCAGGTGTCGCGACTCTGCGCTGGTCATCGGCGCCGTCTTTTCCGGCCGGACGTATGCCCGGTGTGACGATGAGGAAGCTTGGATTTACCACCGCGGCACGAATCCTACTCGTTTCCTGCGGCGACGCGACTACGCCATCAACTCCTGCATGTTCGGCTAGCTTCACAAGTCGCAACACCGATTCTTCCGGACTCGCGTTGACTCCGATTTGCGTCAACGTGTTTGCGTCGATGCTGGTGAGCACGCTGACGGCCAACACTGCCGCACGGGGCGTCTGCTCCTTTGCGGCAACCTCGGTAACTGCTTCGACCGCAGCGCGCATCATTTCAGCGCCGCCACTCGCGTGCACAGTGAACAGCGAAACGCCGAGTCGCGCAGCCGAACGCGCCGCCCCGCCGACCTGGTGCGGAATGTCGTGGAACTTCAGATCAAGAAACACCTTTGCTCCTGACGCGACAACGTCTTTCACGATCTGCGGTCCCGCGAGCGTGAACAAAGTCGAGCCAATCTTGAACATACCGGCGACATCGCGAAGCTGTTGCACGAGGGCGAGCGCTTTGTCCGGTGTATCAACGTCGAGGGCTACGATCAGTTTGTCCAAGTTACCTCCTCGTTATTTAACGCGACAGCCAACTGCATCATCGATGTTTGAAAATCCCTCGTGCTTTAAGATTCGTTCCAAGCCTTCGTTGATTTCTCGAACGATGCCTGGCCCGCGGTAGATGAAGCCAGTGTACAACTGCACGAGACTCGCGCCGGCCGCAATCTTCTCCCACGCGTCCTCCGCCGTGAAGATCCCACCGACACCAACGATCGGAATCTTCCCGTCAGTAGAGCGATACAGATCCGCTACCATCCGCGTAGATCTCTCCTTTAACGGCCCGCCACTCAAGCCTCCCTCGCCACAAGCAGCGATTCGCTTTTCATCTGTGGTCAAGTCGTTACGCGCGATCGTCGTGTTTGTCGCAATGATTCCATCCACACGCAACCGAACGAGCACGTCCACGACGTCGTCAAGTTGCTCGCGTGAGAGATCCGGCGAGAGTTTCACCAACAACGGCATCGGCCGCTCTCGTTGATGGTGTTCCCGCAACTCGCGATTCAGCGCCTGCAACTCCGTTAACAGTGATGACAACTGCTCCGACTGCTGTAAGTCACGCAACTGCGGCGTGTTTGGCGAGCTCACGTTAACCGCAACGTAATCCGCCACGTTATAAACGAGTTCGAAACTCGACAAGTAATCTTCGTTCGCCTGCTCCAAAGGCGTGATCTTGCTTTTACCGATGCTGACGCCGAGCACGCAGTTTGGGCGTTGCCGTTCGACTCGTCTCTGCCGTTCGACTCGTTTCACGAACGCTGCTGCGCCGTTGTTGTTGAAGCCGGCGCGGTTGATGAGCGCGCGATCTTTGGGCAAACGAAAGAGACGCGGGCGTGGGTTTCCGGGTTGTGAATGAAAGGTCACCGTGCCGGCTTCGATAAAGCCAAAACCCAGCGCAGCCAGCGCTGGGAGAGCGACGCCGTCTTTATCGAAGCCGGCCGCAAGTCCCACCGGGTTCTGAAACGTCAGACCAAAACGCGTGACCGGAAGCTTTGGCCCGCAAGCGTAACGACGAGCAACAATTTCAGGAGGCAGCAACGATAACGAATGAAGCGCCAATTCGTGAGCGGTCTCAGGCGGGAGACGAAAGAGAATCGGACGCACCAGTGAGCGGTAGACCATGCTTTCGTTCTTTGTACTTGCTGTTTAGTGCTTTGTAAAGCACCTGCGCGACCTTCTTTTAACTTAGTGTAGCTCAATGCAAGATAAGAGCTCCTTCTTTTCAACGTGGGGCTGTTGGTTCCTACCTGCGTCATGAGTTGTTAGCAAAGAGCTGGAAAGGGTACTTGCGCGTGACCTACGAGCCTCATTGAATCTACAATGTCCTGCCGAACAAACGTTCGCTACGACGTTCAACGAAACCAATAATCGTGAACGACGAGACACTTCTTAGACGCATAACCGTGAACCCCGAGAGTTTTGGTGGCAAACCCATCATTCGGGGGCTACGCATCTCCGTCGAACTCATTCTCAGTTTGCTTGCTCAAGGGGAAACGTCTGAGAGCATCCTCACGGACTACCCTGATTTGGAACCTGATGACCTCAGGGCTTGTCTTGCTTATGCTCATGCGGTAATCGCGCACGATAAGCTCGATTCCGTCCGTATATCAGGCTTAATAGACCGTTGCGCCGGCCGGCTGCTTTGCTGATTGGCTCCGCAAGCAAGGACATGACGTGGTCGAGTCTCGTGAACTCGGCCAGATCCTGGGGACAGAGCAGTACTCGATTGGGCAGCCAAAGAGACAAGAATTCTCGTTACCATTGATACTGATTTTGGCGAGCTAATCTACCTCGAAAATCTTTCGCACGCTGGTCTCGTCCGCCTACCTGATGTGCCCGCCCGCGAACGACAGTTGATCATGCAGGATTTACTGACGCGCTACGAAACCGAACTGAAAGATGCTGCAATTATCACAGTGAGAGGCGACCGTATAAGAATCTCGAAAGGCCCAAGCCAAAGCTAAGCTGGAAAAACCGAGCACTTCTCCCGTTGGCAAAAATGTTTCGGATGCGGTGGAGTTCTACCACACCAAAACCACAAAACTTGTCACACTAAAAGCTTCCTGATAGTATCCGCGGAAATGGATTTCATCGAGAAGGCTCGCATTATGGATGGCCCGCGCATCAATCGCGCGTTGGCGCGCCTTTCGTCCGAAGTCGTCGAGGAAAATCACGGCGCGGGCGATCTGTTTCTCGTTGGAATCCGCCGCCGCGGCGTGCCACTCGCCGAACGCATGGCTAACAAAATTGCCGATCTCGAGGGCTCTCGTCCGCCTGTCGGCGTGCTCGACATCACACTCTATCGCGACGACCTTTCCACCGTCGGCGCCAAGCCTGTTGTAAATCGCACAGATCTTCCCGGCGACATCGAAAATCACAACATCGTCCTGATCGACGATGTGCTTTACACCGGCCGCACGATTCGTGCAGCGATCGATCAGCTAATCGATTTCGGCCGTCCGCGCCGCGTTCAATTAGCAGTGCTGATCGATCGCGGCAAAGAACACCGCGAGTTACCTATTCAAGCCGATTACATCGGCAAACTGGTGCCGACAAAGAAGAGCGAGATCATCAAGGTCATGCTCCAGGAATTTGACGAGGAAGAAGGCGTGGTAATTGTCGAAAGGCCGTCAGAAACGGTCTGAACGGAAGCGGCCAATGGCCGCTTTTTTTATGGCTACAGTGCAGACAACTTTTAATCGACGACACCTTTTAGGAATCAGGGACCTGGACGCGGGCGAGATCACACACCTGCTCGACACCGCCGAAACGTTCCGCGACGTTTCAAAACGCGAAATCAAAAAAGTGCCCGCGTTGCGCGGTCGCACCGTGATCAATCTCTTCTTCGAATCGTCCACGCGTACGCGAACCTCTTTCGAGATCGCCGCAAAGCGTCTCTCCGCGGATGCGGTGAACGTCAGCGTTTCGACGTCCAGTGTCACCAAGGGCGAAACGTTACTGGACACAGCGAGAAACCTCGAAGCGATGGCGCCGGATTGCATCGTTATTCGTCATTCGATGGCCGGCGCGCCGCAACATCTTGCACGCATGTGCAACGCGCCGATCGTTAACGCCGGCGACGGTTCGCACGAACATCCCACGCAGGCGCTGCTCGACGCGCTCACGATTCGCGAATACAAAGGACGCATCGACGGTTTGAAGGTCGCGATCATCGGCGACATCCTCCACTCGCGCGTGGCGCGTTCAAACATCTACCTGCTCACAAAGCTCGGCGCGAAAGTGAGCGTCGGCGGTCCCGGCACACTCGTCCCCGAGGAGTTTTCCGGGATCGTGGACAATGGCTTAACCATCGAAAAACACTTTCAGGACGCTGTTGACGACGCTGATGTCGTCATGATCCTGCGCATTCAACGCGAGCGACAGGACGCGGCGTTCTTTCCGTCGATGCGCGAATACGCCGTTCACTACGGATTGCAACCGCGACACCTCGAACGCGCCGCGCCCGACGCGATCGTCATGCATCCCGGCCCGATGAATCGCGGCGTCGAGATCTCATCAGAAATCGCAGATGGCAGCCGGTCGCTGATTTTGGACCAGGTGACCAACGGCGTTGCGGTGCGCATGGCGGTGTTGTATCTGCTCGCGGGCGGCAGTCACACCGAGCCGCAGGAAAAAAGTAGTAACGGGCGAGCGAAAAAACAAAAACGAGAACGCAAGGCATGAAGCTACTGATCGCAAACGGTTACGTGATCGATCCGGCGCAGCAGGTCAATGCCGGCAGAAACTTGTTGATTGAAGACGGCCGCGTCGCCGGTCTGCTCGGAAGAGGCGAGAGCGTTCCCGAAGACGCGCAGGTTCTCGACGCCACAGGCTTGATCGTCGCGCCCGGTTTCATCGATTTGCACACGCACCTGCGCGAACCGGGACAGGAATACAAAGAAACGGTCGCCACCGGCGCCGCCGCCGCCGTGGCGGGTGGTTGGACCAGCATCTGTGCGATGCCGAACACAGATCCCATCAACGACAATCCCGCGGTCACGCGTTTCATCGTGGAACAGGCGCAAAAAGCAAAACTCGCGAACGTTTATCCGATCGGCGCGGTGACGAAAGGCAGCGGCGGCAAGGAACTCGCCGAAATGGGGGAGATGAAAAACGCCGGAATCGTTGCGGTTTCGGATGATGGCCGGCCGGTTCCGACGTCGGGAATGATGCGCCGCGCAATGGAATACGCGCGCGGTTTCGATCTGCCGGTCGTCGATCACTGCCAGGATGCGTCGTTGAGCGCGGGTGGCGTGATGCACGAAGGACGCTGGTCGCTGATTCTCGGATTGCGTGGCATGCCGGCGGCGGCGGAAGACGTTGACGTGGTTCGGGATTGCGTGCTCGCGAAATTGACCGGCGCGAAAGTTCACATCGCGCACGTCTCAACGCGTGGCGCGCTCGAAGCCGTGCGAAACGCTAAAAATGAAGGTTTGCCGGTGAGTTGCGAAGTGACGCCGCATCACTGGACACTCACTGACGATGCCGTCGCGGAGTACGACACGAACACCAAGATGAGCCCGCCGCTGCGCAGCCGCGATCACGTTGACGCAATTCTGGCGGCGATGAAAGACGGAACGATCGACGCGATCGCGACCGATCACGCGCCGCATCATCAGGACGAGAAAGCACTGGAGTTTGATCAGGCGCCGTTTGGCATCACGGGTCTGGAAACCGCAATTGGTTTGGCTTTTGACCTTGTTCACCAGGGATTGATTGATCTCGAGCGCGTGGTGGAAATGTGCTCTACCAATCCCGCGCGAATCTTCGGACTCGCGGAGCGCGGTTCGCTCGCGAAAGGTGCGCATGCGGACATAACGATTCTCGATCCGCAACTGGAGTGGGTCTTCGACGTCAATCGGTCCAAGTCAAAGAGTCGCAACACTCCATTTAACGGCCGCGCGATGCAAGGCGCTGCAGTCGCAACGATCGTCGGCGGGCGATTGGTCTATCTTCATCCTGACTACACGCGCCTCAACGAACCGCAAGAACGCGGCGCGCTGGCCGGCGCACATGGATCGAAGAAATAAAACTCACACTTCCGACAACACAAAATCATTGCTAATCCGGAGACCCCGCCCTAAAATGCTCCGGACTCGTCCCAAGTAAAATATTCCTGGACCCCCAACCAAACACCCACGGAGGTCACGATGAAGAGTAAGCTTCGCAGCCTTACTGGTATTGCCGCACTCGTCATTATGCTGATCGCTCCTGTGTGCGTAGCTGATAAAAGCTCCGCCAGGCTGCTGAAGCAACAAGAGCGCTATACCCTGTCCCTCGAGTTGGAATTTTCGAAAAAGGAACAAAATTCTCTCGAACACGCTATTTCAGTTCTCTTTGACGTCGGTCCAAACGGATATGCGACGGGATTCCTGGTAGGCAATGGACTTGTCATGACTGCCTATCACGTCATCTCGGGCAATCTGAGCACGACGAAGAAAGTAATGCTTGGTTTTCGCCCTTCCGACGAGCTTGGCGTTAAGGTTTATGTCAATGGCTGCCGGGCCAAGGTGATCAAAGTCGACAAGGAAGCCGACCTCGCCTTACTCGAGATGTGTCGCGGCTCAAAAGACGCAAAGGCTCCGACGTTCCAAACAGCGCCGAACAAGGACGACAAGCTCTTCCTGATCGCGCGGCCGCATGGTGATAAAGTCGTGAGCCACGGGAGTTTCTACGGAAACTATATGCTCGGCAACCAGGAGTACTGGTCGGTGAAGATCGACAGCCGCGATGGTTTTTCGGGGAGTCCGGTCTATAACTCGAAAGCTGAAGTTGTCGGTGTGTTTAGCGGTTACGACTGGTCTCAGAAACTGGCGTTGATTAGCCCGAGCACTCGGGCGCAAAAGCTACTCGAGGAATACCACGAGGAATCCAACGGCGCAGTCGCGCAGCCGTCACAGCCGCCGTCACAACCTTAGGCCGCGTCAGTCTCGTTCCAGGTGATTTCTGAGTGAGCGCTTCAGGTGCTCGCGGTGCATGTCCTTGATCAGGTAAAGCTCTGGGATATGTATGCCGCGCACCTGGCGGCCGGCGATCTGCGCAGAGACGACGAGGTAATTCGCGAGTTGGTTGGCCGCGAGCTGCCAGCGCGGCAGCACGCGATGCTCGAAGTGAAAGCCCGCCTCCAGTTTTACTCTCAATTTCTCGTCCGACGACCAGCGCTTCATCGAGCTCTGTCCGCCGTGATGAAGCACGACTGCATCCGGCACAAACACCAGTTTCCACGGCGATCGAGTGATGCGCCAGCACCACTCGTTGTCCTCGGAGTACATGTGAAATCGTTCGTCAAAGCCGCCGACTTCTTCAATCATCTGTCTGCGCGCGCAAATCGCAGCGCCGCTGATCATCGGTACCTCACGCTGCCGATCGTGATCCCAGTGCCGGCCGAGCAATAACTCACCACGAATACGCGGCGGCAGCAGGTAATAGAGTTTCAACTGCGAAAGGATCGTATGCCAGACGCGCGGCGGGTTGAAGAACGCGCTGATTTGCAACGAACCGTCAGGATTCAGGATCTTTGGACCACAAGCGCCGATCCGCGGATCGGAAAGCATCGTGCGCATCAACGTGTCGATCGTGCCGGGATGGACCTCTGTGTCGAGATTGAGCAGAAAGACAAACGGTGAGTCGGTCAAGTCAAACGCTTGATTATTTGCGGCGCCAAAGCCTTTGTTTTCGGAGTTGTTGAAGATGCGTAGTTGCTGGTTGGACTTCAGAAACGCACCTGCTTCGGTCGTTTGCAACTGGTCTAAACTGTTGTCTTCGGAAGCATTGTCGATGATTACGACTTCGTACGTGACGCGAGGCGCTGAATTGACAATAGTCTCCACGCACCGACTCAACAGATCGCCGCCGTTCCAGTTCACAATGATGATCGACAGATCAGTGTTCAAGAGACAAGGTCCTTAGCGGCGCTCTTAAAACCGTTTGCATACTCGTGATAACGCATCGTCATCAGCTCGCGCAAGATTCTGGGCAGGCGGCTGAGACGCTTCCGCGGCAAGTTGGCGCGCACGTCGAGATGAAGTGAATAGTCTGCGACGAATGCGAGAGCGCGGGTGCAGTCGAACCAATTCTGCGCGGCAGCGAGGCGTTCTTCAAGCACGGAGAGTATTCGGTGCAAATCGGCGGCTGAATTTCGCCGTCGCAGCGCTGTTTCGAAACCCTGAAGACCACCGGGTTGCGGTTGCTCTGAGCTGCGCGTTTGTTTATGCGGCGGAGCGCCGATCTGCTGCCGTTCGTGCTGCCGGTATTTGATCAACGGCTCTTCGATAAAGACCACATCGGCTACTGAGGCGACGGTCAGCGCGATCCAGCCGTCGTGAATCATTGCGATGTTCGCCGGTATCGGCAACGCAAGTTTTACATAATCGGAACGGAACGCCATGGTCGCCCCGGTCACGGTCCAACCCGTGATTAGCACGTCGAGCGACTTGCCGGTGCGAATGAGTTTTTGTTTGTGCGCGTCGAAACCGACCTGGTCCCACATTCGACGGCCGAGGGTGTTGAGGTTCTTGTCAACGAGTTCGGCGTCAGAGAAGACGAGTCCGGCCTTTGGATGATCGCGTAAGGCTTGTTCCTGAAGCTGCAACTTGTCCGCCCGCCAGACGTCGTCCTGATCGCTCAACACAATAACGTCGCCGGTACACAGGCCGATTGCTCGTTCGAAGTTCTTGAGAGAGCCGGTGTTCCGGTCTGAAAAGTAGAGCGAAACCGGAATTGGAGATGTCCTGGCAAATGATTCCAGCACGCGGCGAGTGTCATCGGTCGACGCATCGTCGCAAACGACGATTTCGTCGGGCACGCGCGTCTGCTCGGCGATGCTGGCCAACTGCGCAGGCAGAAACTCGGCGCCGTTGTAACTGCACATCGCCACGGAGATTCGCATACGGCGCATTCTACACGCGGGCGTAAATCCGTGGCTAATAGACCTTTCGCTGTTGCACTCGATCTTTGGTTGCGAGGCTGAAGCGCGGCTCCGGGGTCCCGTGGCCTGAAAGCATTGCGGTGACGTATTCGCCGACCGTTGGTCCATGCTTGAACCCATGACCCGAGCCGCCGCCAACGAGCCAGACGTTTTCCAGCACCGGGTGACGGTCGATCAGGAAATCGCCGTTTGAGGTGTTTTCGTACTGGCAAACGCGTGTTTCGGTGAATGGCGCGTCTGCGAGCAGCGGTACGCGTTGCCGCAGATAATTTCGAACCGCATTGGTGAGTTCGGTCGAGACGATCCGTTCACCGTCGTCGGGATCGAATTCTGGTCCATGCTCGTCGATGGCGATCTTAAAACCGCGGTTGTCGAGATCCGGTAACGCATAAACGAGATCGTTGAAATCCACCCACGCCGGCAGGCGATTCGGTTTGAAGGAATCGTTACCCGGAGGTACGCCGACGAAGAAAACTTCCTGCCGCGTGACGTGAATGCGCTCGCTGAGCAGGTCAGGGAAGAGTTTTGACAGCCATGGACCACAGGCGAAGACGAGTTGTCTCGCGCGGATCTCGGTGCCGGAGGTAGTTCGCAGATTGCCAGAGTCTTGTTCGGAGATTGGTCCCGAAACCGCTTCTTCAAGGTACTCGACGCCGTTCGCTCGCGCCGCCGCGGCGACGGCTTGCACGGCGCGGCGTGCCATCAGGACACCGGCGTCGCGTTCGAGTATTGCCCAGTCCACGCCGTTGAAGTTCAACTGCGGAAACCGTTCGGTGAGTTGAGTCCGCGTGAGTCGTTCAGCTTTCGCGCCGACATCCTTCAACGTTTTCAGTGTTGCTTCACAGTATGTGTCCTGTCCACGCGCGAGCCACAGAACACCGGTGCGATGAAACAAAGGCGTGGGACTCTGGTATTCTTCAAAGAACTGTTTCCACAGTTGCAACGAGCGCTGGGCCGAACGCGTGTAGATCGCGTCAGGACCATAGCCGAGCCGCATGATGCGCGACTCACCGCCCGAGCTCGCGCGGCTGTTTCCTGGCCCATACGCGTCGAGCAACAACACCGACAGACCTGCGCGATTCAGTTGATAAGCGATCCAAACACCAAACACGCCCGCGCCGATTACCGCGACGTCGTAATCCTTGCCCGTTTGCATGCACGGATTGTACTGTGAACGATATGTCCCGCGAACCGGAAATTAACGCTACCGCCACCGCTGAACTTACTATTGGCCCGAACGATCTTGCGAGTTCGATCTCAACTGAAGGCGGCGACTCATTTCCCGCCGTGCTCGCTACCGCACGCATGGTCGCGTTGATGGAAACCGCGGCCGCGCGCGTGCTGCAACCGTTTCTTGGACCAGGCGAGTTGTCGGTTGGCGTCACGGTCGACATCACTCACAGCGCACCGACGCCGTCCGGCGTTCTCGTTACCGCTAACGCGCGCTATACCGGCCGCGAAGGAAAGCTGTTCGTCTTTGAGATCAATGCTCATGATGAGGGTGGAGAGATTGGCCGCGGCTCACACAAACGGGCCATCGTGGAAACAGAGCGTCTCGAGCGTGCGGCGGCCAAACGCAACGCGCGGCAGTGATTAACACGCGCTCTCGTAAACCTGAAATGAAAACGCCGGCGACTGCGGGAGTCGCCGGCGTAAATCTTTGCGTTGAGCGGCTTTACTGGCCGATTGGCGGGTCAGTCGCAGTGGCTGGTTGTTCGCTGTTTACGTGAATCGTGTTGGTGTCGGAGTCAACGTAGTAATGGTTTCTGCCGGTTGCTGCTGAGCCAGTCGCCACTTGGGGATCGGCGTTGATGGTGTAGCCCGGCTGGTTCGACGTCGACTTGGGAATAATCTTCATCGTGTAGACGTAGCCGTCAACAACGGGCGTCGTGCCATCGAAACGGCTGTCAAGCAGGTTTTCTTTGCGCATCTCTTCAAACGTTCCAAACGAGCTTCGCTGGTGGGAGTTGAAATAGAGCATCTGTTGCTCGGCGATGGAACGGAGCGTCTTAACTGCCGCAGCTTCGTTGGCTGCTCTGATCGCGGCGCGATAACCCGCTATGCCGACGCCGATCAGGATGCCGATGATGGCGATCACGATCATCAGCTCGATCAGCGAAAAGCCGCGCTGGTTCTTCTTATGATTATTACGATTATTGTTCAGGGGTTTCATCCTTCGGGCCTCCTCAGGCGAATTACACGAGGTCGTGAGTTTTCAGTTCCATTTTTGCCTCGTTCGCCACTTTCGCGCGTTTAGTCTACTACAGATCCTCCCGCAACGTGTAAAATGCAGGCCAGTTCATGCGACACCTCGAGACCATCAAGGGCGGACAGATAACCAGCGCGAATGCCATCGATCAGATCGAACGGCTACAAAACGCCGTCGAAACAGTTATCAAAGGCAAGCCAGAAGCCATCCGCCTGGCCATCGTTACGCTGATCGCCGGTGGGCACTTGTTGGTTGAAGACGTTCCGGGAGTCGGCAAAACCACTCTCGCTCACGCGCTCGCACGCGCCCTCGATTGCAATTTTCAGCGTATTCAGTTTACGTCTGACCTGTTGCCGTCGGACGTGATCGGACTTTCGGTTTACAACCAGCACAGCGGCGTGTTTGATTGGAAACCCGGACCGGTTTTCGCTAACGTCGTGCTGGCCGACGAGATCAATCGCACGACGCCAAAAACGCAGTCGGCCTTGCTTGAAGCGATGGCCGAACGACACGTGACCGTCGAAGGCGCGACACATCCTTTGCCCGCGCCGTTCATCGTGCTCGCGACGCAGAACCCGATCGAGCATCACGGCACTTATCCGTTGCCCGAGTCGCAGTTGGACCGTTTCATGTTGCGGCTGCGCATCGGTTATCCCGCCCCCGCGGACGAACAGTTGATCCTGCGCGATCGCGCGTATGCCGATCCTTTGGAAGATCTAAAACCGGTAATGAGCGCGCACACGGTCGTCGAGTTGCAACGCGCGGTGCAAACTGTTGCGGTTGATGACGCGTTGGTCCAATACCTGATGCGCATCGTCGCGGCGACGCGTGAGTCGGAGATGCTCGATCTCGGTGTCAGTCCACGCGGCACGCTCTCGCTGTTCCGCGCGTCGCAGGCGCTCGCGCTCACTGAAGATCGGACCTACTGCATCCCTGACGACATCAAGCGTCTGGTGGTGCCCGTGTTCGCGCATCGAATCGTTGTTAGTTCGCGCTTCTCGTCCTCGTTGCGTCGCAGTGAAGAAGCTGAAGCGGTGTTGAATGAGATTTTGAAGACCGTCAGTGTTCCTCTGTGACTACTCGCCAACGTTCGTCGTTCACACGCGTAATACTCGGCACGCTGCTGGTCCTCGCCGGACTCGCCGCCGCGCTCGTGACTGTGCTGGCGCGTCGCGCAGATGACAGCACGCTCGCCGGCATCGCCGCGATCCTGTCGTTGTTGATTGCGTTGTTGCTGACCATTTTCATCGTGCCGCCGCTGGCGCGTTCGGCGCGCGTTGAAGTGGCGAATCTTGATTTTCCGTTCGAACCGACAAGCGGTGGTGGCGTATTTCTCGTGATCATCATCGTCGTCGGTTTTGCGGCGTGGAACACCGGAAACAACCTGCTATTTCTCGTGTTCTCGCTGCTGTGTTCGACGTTGTTCGTGGGCTGGATCGCCGCGCGTACTTCATTGCGCGATCTGACGGTGTCGGCGCGATTTCCGGATCACATCTTCGCCGCCGAACCCGCGCCTGTGATCGTGACGCTGCGCAATACCAAACGACTGCTGCCGTCGTTTTCGATCTTTGTCGAAGCGCGTGGGCCGAGTAGTGAAACGGAGCGCGAGCCGCCGTCGCGCCGTCGTTATACGAAACGGCTGCTGGCGTATTTCAGTTATGTGCCGCATCACGCGTCGGCGGAACAACGAGTCGAGCAATTGTTTCCCAAGCGCGGTCACGTGTTGATCGACGGCTTTGAACTCTCGACGCGTTTTCCGTTTGGTTTCTTTCGCCGGCGACGGCGGTTACACGCGCGCAACGTGGACATCATCGTTTATCCCAAACCGGAAGTGATTGGCGACCAGTTGCACTTGTTGCCGATGTTCGCCGGACGCCTGCCTTCGATGAGGCGCGGCGTAGGCCACGACCTTTTCTCGATGCGCGATTACCAGCCGCAGGACGATCTGCGGCACATCGATTGGAAAGCGACGGCACGCGCGCGGCGTTTGACGGTGCGGGAATTCACTTCCGAAGACGATCGGCGCATTACGATCGTGCTCGATACGCGTCTGCCGGGTAATCCGAGCGAAGAGTTGCTACAGCGATTTGAAAGAGGCGTGGTGCAGACGGCTTCGTTGCTGAAACACTTCATCGATGAGCGCACCGAGGTCAGACTGGTGCTGGGCGACGAAGTTGGACCATTCGGTTCCGGCGCCGAGCAACTCTATCGCTGTCTGAAACGGCTGGCGCTTGTGACGCCGAGCGAAGCGGCGCCTTCTGAGAATTTCGAGATCGACCCAACCATGAAAACGAGCGTGACGCGTGAGGCCGCGGGGCATGATTATGCAATTCTGCTCACGGCTGCATCGCCGGGAACGATTCCGGCGAGTGTGTGGCGTACAAGTCACGTCATCTACCTGTGAATCTGTCTAAGCCTCGTTCCTCTACGTTCTTGATCGGCGTGTGCTTCATTTTATCGGGCGCCACCGGTCTGATTTACGAAATACTTTGGGCGCGCATGCTCGGACTCGTCTTCGGAGCGACCACACTCGCCGTGAGCACCGTGCTCGCCGCGTTTATGGGTGGACTCGCACTCGGCAGCGCGCTTGCTGGCCGGTTTGCGGCGCGGATCACAAAACCGGTGGCCGCGTATGGGTGGATGGAGATCGGTATCGCCGTTTACGCGTTGCTGGTACCGCTGCTTTTTCACGCGGTTGACAGTCTCTACGCGGCCGTTTGGCAACAACTGCAACCGGGGTTCTTCACGTTTACGCTGCTGCGGTTTGCGTTGTCGTGTTTGCTGTTGCTCGTGCCGACAACGTTGATGGGCGCGACACTGCCGGTGCTCGCGGCGGCGTTGTTGCGCGCCGAGGGACACGATTCAAACTCGGTGACACGGCTGTATGCGTGCAATCTCGTGGGTGCGATCCTCGGTACGTTGGCGGCGGGTTTTGTGTTGCTGCCGGTGTTTGGTGTTAGGACGACAATCTTTATTGCCGCGGGTATTAATGTGGTCGTGGGGGTTATTGCGTTGTTGATTCAACAACGAACGGCGCCTTCACCACAGATTGCCACAGAGGTTAAGGATACAGGTTCAGGTGGGCTAGTTGAGCGCGCGCGGTTTTGGTTAGTGGCGGCGTTTGTGTCGGGGTTCGTCACGATCAGCACGCAGGTCGCGTGGACGCGCATCCTTACGATGATTATCGGTTCGAGCACTTACGCGTTCAGCATCGTCGTGGCGCTGTTTCTGATCGGACTCGCGGGTGGCGCGTGGATCGTCGGTCGTAAAGATCGATCCGCAAAACTACGTGCCGCGATCCTCGTCGTCGAAGTGATCACGGCAGTCAGCTTGTTGCTGAGCCTTTTTGTTGTGAATCGGATTCCGGCTTTGCTGATCCGTTTGGGGTTAAGTTTTCAGGTCTCTTCCTGGACCGGCCTACTCGCGTTACAGATCGTTTCCGCAACGCTGCTGATCCTCGTGCCGGCGCTGTTGATGGGCATGGTGATGCCGCTCGTGCTTGTCTGGGCCAGCAACCAGATCGGCGGCGCGAGCCGCGTCGGACGCAGCTACGCCGTGAACACGATCGGCGCGATCACGGGCGCGTTCGCGACCGGGTTCGTGTTGATTCCAAAAACGAGCATCAGGTTTACGTTGCTACTCTGCGCGACACTATGCCTGTTCGTTGCCGGACTTGCTTATCAACCCGTACGCACAGCGTTGGAACCGGCGCTGCAACGCAGTCTCGCTGTTGCGCTGGCGCCGGTGCTCGCGATCGTTCTTTTCATTGTCGCACCGCCGATGAACCTCGCGGATCTGTCGATCGGCGCTTACGACACTCTCGTGCGCGTGCTCGCGCAGACGCGCGAGGGAACGAACGACAACGAACAGGCGAACGAGCCAAACATTCACAAGCTGTTGCTGTATCGCGAAGGCCCGACCGCGACGGTGTCGGTGCGCCAGGATGGTCACACAGTTTCCATGGCGATCAACGGACGCACGAATGCGTCCGACAGTATCTACGACATGCCGACGCAGGTGATGTTGGGCCAACTCCCGATGCTCGTTGCGCCGCGGCAAAACAACGCGCTGATTATCGGTTTCGCTACGGGCGTGACGGTGGGCTCGATGTTGCAATCGCCGGTTCAGTCAGTGACGTGTGTTGAGCTGGAGCCTGAGACAGTTGAAGGGTCGCGCTTCTTCGAGCACGTGAACAATCGTCCGCTCGACGATCCGCGGGCGCGGTTAGTCATCGACGATGCGAGAACTTACTTGCGCGTGACGCCCGCGCGTTACGACGTGATCGTGAGCGAGCCGAGTCATCCGTGGGTGCCGGGCGTGGCGAACTTGTTTACGCAAGAGTTTTTTGAGCTCGGCCGTGCGCGGCTGAGCGACGAAGGGATCTTTGCGCAGTGGGTGCAGATCTATCAGTTGTCGACGGAGAGTCTGCGTTCAGTGCTGGCGACGTATCACACGGTGTTTCCGCACGTGCTGGTGTTTCGCGTTGGTGGCTCAAGCCGCGGAAAGGATTTGATCCTCATCGGCAGCAATCAAAAAGTGAGTCTTGACTCTGTGGTTGAACGCGTGGCGCAGCGTTTTGGGGACGAGCGAATGGCGGCGGAGATGGCGCGGGTGAACTTCAAGTCGGAAGATGATGTGAGATCGTGGTTCGTGTGTGACGAGACGCGGCTGGGGCCGGCGGTTGCGGGCGCAAGGATTAACACTGACGACAACATGCATATTGAGACGACCGTGCCGCGCGAGGCGTTTCGGCCGCTGATGCAGACGAATGCGGAGTGGGTTCAGGCGCTCGCGATGCCGCTGCCGAAATAGTTAATGAGTTTTTCTGCGGCGGATTCGCCGCTGCGAATGCAATCGGGGATTCCGGCGCCGCGATAGGCGTTGCCGGCGAGTGTGAGGTTAGGTAGTTGGGCCAGTTGATTCTCGATCGCGGCGACGCGATCAAGGTGGCCCACTTCGTATTGCGGCATCGAGTTGGACCACTTCGAAACTTCAGCAAACAACGGTTTTCCGTCAATCCGTAACAATTCGCGAAGATCGTGTTCAACTCGACGCAGCATCTCGGGCGCTTCGAGTGCAAACAAGTCAGGTTGCAACGCACCGCCGGCGAACGCGCGCAGGAGGGTGTGGCCTGACGGGGCGCGACCAGGGAACTTCACGTTGCTGAACGTGCAGGCGATTAATGAGCGTTTTTCGACGAAGGGGACGACAAAGCCGAAGCCGTCGAGTGGATGTTGAATCGCGTCGCGGCGGTACGCGAAGTTGATCGTCGCGGTTGATGCGTATCTGATTTTGTTGAGTTGTGAAGCGAGTGTTTGATCGACAGACGTTAGAAGTTGGGCGGCGATATAAGCCGGAACGGCTAAACAAATCGCGTCGGCTTCAATTGTGTCTTCTTTTCCGGTTTTAATTAACCACCCACTGTGTCTCTCGATACCGACAACCTTCGTGTTTAGCCGCACCTGACAACCAGCAATCGCTTTTGTCAGAGCATCTACCAAAACCTGAAGCCCCTCATCAAACGACAGAAACAAACTATAGCGTGCGCCGCTCGTGCCGGTTTGCGATCGCCCCTTGCGTAACATCCCGAGGATTAAACTGCGATGGTCGCGTTCCATGTCCAGAAAGCGCGGGAGGGTCGCGCGCAGGCTCAGCGTTTCCGGATCGGCCGTATAAATGCCGCCGACCATGGGTTGGGCCATACGTTCGAGCGCCTCGCGTCCCAGACGGCGCCGCACAAAACTCGCCAGGGATTCGTCATTCGTCCCATTCGTGATCGCGCGCGGCAGAAACAGATCGGCGCTCATGCGCGCCTTGCCGGCGAGACTGAAAATATCCGTCGTCAGAAACGGCCAAATGCGTGAAGGCGCGAGTAGTTGAAAACCCTCCGGCACCTGCCGCAAACGCCCGTTCCGGACGATGAAACTGCGGCGATGATCGGAATTAGTTTCGATGAGGCGCGACTCGAGACCGAGACGTTTCGCAAGTGCGACTGCTTCGGGTTTTTCGGAGATGAAGGAATCGGGGCCGCGTTCGAGAAGAAAACCGTCGCGTTGATCCGTGCGAAGCGTTCCCCCCAGCCGAGCGGAGGCTTCAATTAAAGTCAAATCAACGGACGGATCAATTTCAATCAGACGATGCGCTGCCGCCAGTCCTGAAATCCCGCCGCCGATGACAACGATACGACGCACAAGATTACCTCACGGGCAGACAGCAATCAGGGGGACAAACCTCGTGACCCGGCCCGTGCGTTCCGAGAAAGCGACCCGGCTCGTTGTGAACGCGTTCGAGGATCAGCTCGCGAATCATTTTCACAAATGCAGGATGAGTGCCGGCGGTCGCGGAACGCACCATCGTGAGGCCGAGTTCTTTCGCAACGTTTTTCGCTTCGTAATCAAGGTCGTAAACGATCTCCATGTGGTCGGAAACGAACCCGATCGGCGCGACCACGACGCTGCCGATCCCTTGCGCCTCGAGTTCGCGTAAACAATCCGCAATATCCGGTCCCAACCACGGCTGCGACGGCGAACCACTGCGGCTCTGATAAACCACGCGCCACCGATCGATCCCGAGCGCTTCCGCAATCAATCGTCCCGCTTCCGCGAGTTGCGCCGCGTACTCGCAGTTCGCAGCCATCTCCTCGGGAATACTGTGCGCCGTGAAGACAAGATGCGCCTGCGCGCGCGCGTTTTCGTTTAGCTTCGACAACGCTCGTCGAATGTGGTCCACGTTTGCTTCGATGAACAACGGATGATTGTAAAACGCGCGGAGCTTGTCGATACGCGGCGCGTCTGATCCAACTTCGGTCTGTGCGTCGGCGATGTTTTGCCGGTACTGACGGCAACTCGAAAAGGAGCTGTAAGCGGAGGTCACAAACGCGAGTGCGTTTTTCACGCCATCGCGCGACATTTGACTGAGCGTGTCAGGCAGCAATGGATGCCAGTTGCGATTGCCCCAGTAGATCGGGAGGTTCGGACCGTGAGTTTCGAGTTCGTTCTTGAGCGCTGCGATCAGATCGCGATTCTGCTGGTTGATGGGACTGACGCCGCCGAACATCTCGTAGTGATGCGCGACCTGGAGCATCCTTTCACGCGGCACGTTGCGGCCTCGCAGGACGTTTTCGAGGAAGGGCATTACGTCGTCCATTCCTTCCGGCCCGCCAAACGAGACCACTAATAACGCGTCGTACTCGCCCATACTCAGATTCGTGCCTCGTGGACCATCTCAACCAACGCGATCACGTTTTCAACCGGTGTTTCCGGCAGAATTCCGTGTCCCAGATTGAATATGTGACCCGGGCGTCCACCAGCCTGGTCCAAAACCTTCTTCGCCTGTGCTAGTAATACTTCCCGATCAGCGAACAACGCAACCGGATCCAAATTCCCCATTACGGCTACATCGTGCCCCACTCGTTCCCATCCCTGGTCTAACCGCACGCGCCAGTCGAGCCCAATCACATCTCCACCGGCTTCGCGCATCAGTTGGAGTAACGTCGCTGTCCCCGTGCCGAAGTGAATCACCGGCACACCGGGCTTAACGTTCTCGATCACGGCTTTCGTGTGCGGCAATACAAACTCACAATAGTCGTCGGGACTCAAAGCGCCAACCCACGAATCAAACAACTGGACCGCCTGCGCGCCCGCTTCAATTTGCGCATTCAGATACTTCACCAGACTCGCAACGATCAGCGACATCATCGCGTGCCAGGCGCCGCGATCGTTGTACATCAGTCGTTTCGTATGAACGTAATTCTTCGAACCGCCGCCTTCAGTTAAGTACGAGGCGAGTGTGAACGGTGCGCCGGAGAAGCCGATCAATGGAACGTCGGTTCTGAGTGCGCGGCGTGTCTGTCGAATTGCTTCGTTAACAAAATCGAGCGCGCTTGCGTCTTCAAGCTGGCGAAGGCGATCTACATCCACCGCTTCTCTTACCGGATTGTGAATCACTGGGCCTTCGCCTTGCGTAAACTCGAGTTCGACGCCCATCGGTTCGAGTATGAGCAGGATGTCCGCGAAGATGATCGCGGCGTCAACGCCGAGCCGTTCGGCGGCAGTAACAGTGACTTCGGCTGCGAGTGAAGGAGTTTTGCAGAGTTCGAGAAAACCCGTTTTGGCTCTGACCGCGCGATATTCAGGCATGTAGCGGCCTGCCTGCCGCATCAACCAGATTGGTGTGTAGGGAACCGGCTCGCGGCGGCACGCGCGCATGAAGACGCTGTCTTGTAACGCTTGATCCAAAGGAGGCGAATTATACTACGCCGCAGTAATATTCACCGCTCTCCGCTGTGGGCGAAACTCGTTCAGTCAATCTTCTTTCGTCGTTTCTTTAAGACACCGGTCATGAACCCGAGGCCTGAGACGAGCAAGACCACTGTTGTTGGTTCCGGAACTTCACTCGTCACTGCTGCAACCGAACTCATCCTGAGCTCGATCGTATGCGGGACGCCAAACTGGAGCGACAACACCCTCGACCCTCCGCCTCCCAGGTTGAATCCTCCCGTTTGGTTAGGCCCTTCGACTTCACGCAACATCTGGTCTTGGGAAAGCTCTCCCCGGCCATTTACAAGAACGTTGTAGGAGACCTCCGCGAATGCGAATGTACCAAACTGATCGGTCGATACCTGCCCAGTGGCAAAGTGCGCCAGCGACAAGGTCACGTTCACGTTCCCTTCGCCGCCAAGGAGGAGGAGTGTGCCGGTAAAGACGCCTATTCCAAAGGACGAGGCTGTACAAGTGCAACCTGCCACGCTGGCGACGCTGGTCGCGCTAGC
Organism: Acidobacteriota bacterium; assembly: GCA_020199835.1. Taxonomy (GTDB): domain Bacteria; phylum Acidobacteriota; class Blastocatellia; order Pyrinomonadales; family Pyrinomonadaceae; genus PSRF01. The sequence continues at coordinate 198,599 of JAIVJV010000004.1, forward strand.
GGTTTGACCAGCCGCATTTGTAGTTACCGTCGTATTGGCAAAGGTCACAACCGCGGTTGTTTGGGCGACGGGGAATGTGGTCGTGGTTATGTCCTGGTTTTGACCGAGACTGTTCGTCGCCGCGGCGCGAGCGGTGGCTCCGGTGGGCGTGAATACGGCAGTGCCGGTCGCCGGGTTGAAAGTTAGCGTGATGAAATTGAAGTTGGTGATTGCCACGGTGTCTGCATAAGCAGTTGACGAAGCGCAAAGCAGCAGTCCGAAGAGGAGTACTCGAACAATAACTCCGGGCAATTTAACTCTCATGAACACTTCCTCCTTAACTGTTTACTGGTCAGCTTTCCTGCGTCTTTTCTTCAAGACGCCGGTCATGAATCCCAGGCCAGAGACCAGCAATACGACCGTTGCCGGTTCCGGAACTTCGTTTACCGCCAGTGCGCGTGTGGAAAGTCTGACATTGATCGTGTTCTCGACTCCGCCCTGGAGTGTAATTGTTCTCGAGATTTGGTCCGACGCTTCTACCAGTGCCCGCAAGTTCGGCCCGGAGAGAGGAATCAACGAGTCGATTTGAAATACCGAAACGCCATTTACAAAGATGTCGAAGAGCACCTCGGACTCTGCCAGGACACCAAACTGGTCCGTGTCTACGTCCCTGAGCATTTCGATCAAACCCGAAATCGTCACGTCAACGTTGCCTTGGGTGCCCGTGATCACCAGTGTTCCAGTGAGGGTGGATATTGAAAAAGAGGCCCCGGTACAACTGCAAGCTCCCAACATAGCGAAGGTGATGCCCGTGACGGAGTTGCTGGGCAGGTTTGCGGACGCGAAGGCGGTGGCAAAGGGCACAGAGGCGCCTGCTTCGGCGAAAGGTAAGGTGTTCGAGACCTCGTCTTCAGTTTGCCCGAAATTGTTGCTGGCATTGGCACGAGCGCTCGCGCCGGTAACCGTGAATACAGCAGTTCCCGTGGCTGAGGTGAACTGGAGATTGCTGACAGTGACCGAGGTGATCACCACGGTATCTGCGTACGCAGTCGACGACGCGGCTAGTAGTAATCCGAACACCAGAAGGCGAACACAAACTTTGAGTGATTTAACTCTCACGACAAGTTCCTCCTTGTTGACTCAAAGTCAGTAGGCCGCACAACACTACTGGCGTAGAGGTGGTAAACGGGAGAACCCGCGAACCTACTCGTTGGACTTCGGGGGGAAGGCAGGAGAGAGACTAGCGCAGTTTAAGGGAACACTCTGGGTCTGTGCGGCCTTTTATACACCCGTTCAAGAGGAGGATCAACAAAAAAGAACCGGCGAACTTTCACTCTGATCGTAACGTTACGAAACCTGTCGCCCCTTTTTGACACTTACAACAAGTCACCGTTCTATCTTGGTGCCAAACGGAGTTCGGTACTACAATAACTCCGCTCAAAAACCTCGTACTGACTGGCTTGCAAGGAACCTGACCCCTGCTGACCGCAGCCCGGCAGAAACTTGCCACAACCAGGTAGTTTGTGGTGTTTGCACAGATGAGAGAGCGGTGATTGTGAACGGACAAGCTAGAGCATTGATCGAGTCCATGCCTAACGAGATCGGGACTGAAGCGGTAGGTCCGCTCAGTTTCGACGAAGCGTTTACCCTCCATCACCGCGCCGTTTTTAGAACGGCTAGGGCGGTCGTTCGTGACTCCGCCCTGGCTGAAGACGTGACGCAGGAAGTTTTTTTAAGACTTTATCGCAACTTGAATGCTACGCCGGGCGAAGAATTGCTTCGCGCGTGGCTTCTGCGCGTGACTCTTAACGTGGCGCGAAACACTTTGCGCGGCCAAAGCCGCTCAATGGTTCGCGACAACGAGTATCATAAGAGCTACGCGGATAACGGCCTTGCTGTCGAGGCTCCGGAAGAGGACTACGAGCGCCGTCTGGCGATCGAAGAGGCTCGGCGGGCATTAGCCAAGATCAAAGAGCCGATGAGAAGCTGCCTGTTGCTGAAACAACAGGGGCTTTCGTACCGCGAGATCGCCAACAGCCTGTCGTTGAAGGAAACGAACGTCGGCAGTTTAGTGGCGCGCGGGCGCAAGGAGTTTGCGAGGGTCTACGGAAAAATCGGAGGCAGACGATGACAAGGTGTTTGGACGAGGCAACGCTGCAAGGTTATTTCGACGGTGAGCTTTCCGGGGCGATCATGGAAAGCGCAACGTTGCATCTCGGTTCGTGCTCCACGTGCGCAGCCGCCGCGCGCGAAATTGAAGAAGAGATCAACTTGATGATGACGGCGCTGGCGCCGGAGTTTGAGGCCAGCGTGCCGACGGAACGGCTGCGCGAGCGTATCGACGCGGCAGTGCTTGGCGAGAGGATTAGTGCTGCATCGTTCAGTGAGAGAGCGGGATTTGGCGCGTTCATTTCGGGTCTGCTTAGTTTTGGGACGCAGAGAAGCTTGGGTTATGCGAGCCTCGTCATGGTGTTAGCGTTTGGCGCCATCTTTGGTTTGGTGAAGTTGCGGACTACGACGCCGGCGCCGACAGAACAGACTGTCGCGCAACAAACCACACAGCCGGTCGTAACGCCGACAGTTGTTCACACGGTCCAACCGAGTGGCCAGGGGCAAGAAACCATTAGCGCCGATAACAAAGCCAATTCTGTTTCACAACCCGCGCCGGTCACGTTCAAAAAGAAACCTGTTGTAAAGAACAACTCTGTTCCGAGGTCTGAGCCGTTCGCGTCTGAACCAGTCAAACTTCTCCCGGGCGAACGTTCCTATCTACAGACGATCGCCAGACTAGATTCGACTATCAAAGCAAACCAAAAAGCGATGAGACCATCGTTGCAGGTTGAGTACGAACGCAACCTCGCGGTTGTCGATCGAGCTATTGCCGCTACACGTAGCGCAGCCAAGAAGAATCCGAACGATCCGGATACGACCGATTTCATGTTTGCTGCTTATCAGAGTAAGGTTGATTTGCTGAATACCATAGCCGACGCTCGTGTCGGCGGAGGTCGGTCGCATTGAAAGGCCGGGTCCTAAGTTGATCAAGAAGTTGTTTGCAGCCGCCGCGGCTACCGGCCTCATAATCTCCCTGGCAGGTTCAACCCCCGCTCATAACAAAGAAAACGACAATCAGCCCGGCCAAAAGGTCGAGCGAACTGTCGCTGTCGATCCACAGGCTACCATCACGCTATGCGTAGCTTCGGGCACGTTGATCGTCCGTGGTTGGGACAGGGCGGAAGTCCGGGCGCGCTCGATTGATGCGCGAGTCCTCGAGCTTCGCCGTATCGACAAACCCAAAGAACCAAACGCGCCGGCAACTCGAATCGACGTAATGGTGCTCGAGAAAACGTTGCGCGTCCTTCCGCCGAGACGTGATTGCCAGGCTGTCGCGGACGTTGAAATGGAAGTGCCGGCTGGAGCGACAGTACAGGTGCAGACGCGCGACGGCGATATCAATATCGCGGGAGTTGCTGCGGCTTACGCGGGTTCGCAAAACGGCGACATCACGATCGAGCGCGCGACGAGACTCGTCGAGGCGGGAAGTGTCGGCGGCAGTATTTCGCTGAAAGATTCGAGCGGCCGCGTGAACTTGAATTCCGCGGGCGGCGGCGTCGAAGTGATAAACGTTCGCGCAGCTAGTGTCGAAGATACTTTTGAAGTCGGCACGGTTAGCGGCGATATTCAGTTGGTGCGCGTCAGCAATCCGAAAGTCATGGCCAAGACCGTGAACGGCACGCTGATGATGAGCGGCGCGTTAGTCAAATCAGGCAGCTACGCTTTCACGAACATGACCGGCGACGTGGTGCTGGCGATGCCCAATGACGCGTCTTTCCGTTTGCACGCGAAGATCTCCGAACAACGGCTGCTCGTCTCCGACTTTGCGTTGAAGTTTTTGAACCAGACGCATCCGCCTGCTCCACCGTCGGGGCCGGCTGCTGCCGGCGGCGTGAGAGGGCCGAAACCGCCCGACATCAAAGACAAAGAACCAAAGCTGCCGCTTCCGAAAGACAAAGAAAAACCTCCTTTGAAGACCCATCCGCCCGGTGCGCCGGGTGTGGTTCATGGACCGGTCGTGGTCGTCCCCAGGCCGACCGTGGTCACGCCGTACGTGCGTCGCATCGATGCGATTTACGGGTCGGGTGACGCGATGATCTCAGTGGCTTCGTTCGGCGGCACCGTGCGTCTCAAGAAGCTCTAAGCTCCCCTGTCTCCTTCAAGAATCCCCGGATTTTTATTCTAACTTTGTTGTCACATCCTTTTAGGGCTTGGTGTTCTGACTATAGAGCAACGCAGAAGAGCCGAGGGTGGTTGGAACCAACGAAGTTCGGAACTTACTACTCTCGGCTCTAAAAATTAGAGGACAGGGAAATGCAAAACACGGGTCAGGGAAGCGAAAAGAGATCGTATCGCGTGTTTCTGTTGCTGTTTGTTGGTCTGGTGGCCTTCTCAAGCGCGATGAAAGAACTCAATCAAGTGCAGCGGTTGACAGTGCAAACCAGCTCGCTAATCGCTCACTGGACGGACGCAATTGCGCCGGTCGAGCAGCATGCGATCCTGGCTCAGGTTGAGACCTGTGAACAGACGAAGATCCGCGTTCCTCCTCTACCGTTGCCCGCGCCGGCAGTGCCTCTGGTTCACGTCGAAGCGCCTGAGATCGTTGCTCCTGCATTAGTTCCTCCAACTCCACCCAGGGCCCCCGTTGCTCCAGCAGCGAAACCGAGGCGAGTGATCCGTCCAAGTCATGGTGACGCAGAGGTAAGAGTGCTACTCTCTACGGACGAGTTACTCGAGAAGAGTCTCCGCGACGTGCTGCAAGCAGACGTAACGTTGAAAGCCCTCAAAGCAAAAAATCGGCGCCACCAGATTTTCATTACACCTGACGGCAGAGACGTGCTCTTGAAGAGTGTCAACCGCAGTATTAATCTACGTAGCGCCAGCTAATTCACTTCAGAGATCGAGACGGAAAAAAGCAATGTCTAACAAGCTCCTCATCACAGCAATTCTTCTGAGCATCGCACTGGTTACTAACGGAACCACTGCGGCAGTCGCCACCAGCCAGGCGGGTATCGCCGGGCAGGAAATCCGGCCAGTGCCGCAAGTGCCCGCAGACAGTGCAAGCGGCGCCGAACAACCCGGCCAGCAGGTGACGGAGGAGTTTCACCAAACGTATCCACTCTCGGCTACCGGGCGTGTGAATCTCGGCAATATCAACGGAGGCGTCAAGATCAAGGTTTGGGATCGCGCTGCGGTTCAGGTTGACGCCATCAAGAAGGCCTATCGCCGCGATCGGCTTGCTGAAGCCCGAATCGACGTCACCTCGACTGAAGAGAACATCAGAATCAAGACTGAATATCCGCAACAGAACCAGAACTTCCGCGACGACGAGCGGCGTTACGACAATCCCGCGATCGTCGAGTATACGCTGACGGTTCCGCGCAAGGCGACGCTCGAATCGATTGAGCTGGTCAATGGCGAACTCGATATCGAGGGTGTCGAAGGCAACGTTAAAGCGTCGTCAATCAATGGACAGGTGACTGCGCGCGGTCTGATGGGTGAAGCGAGGTTATCAACGGTCAACGGTCCGCTCCAGGCGACCTTCACGCAGCTCGATGCGTCGAAAGCGATCTCGCTCGGCTCGGTCAACGGGAGCGTCACGCTCGTAATTCCGTCCGACTCCAACGCCTCAATTCGCGCCGGCACCGTTCACGGTTCGATCAGCAACGACTTCGGTATGCAGATCAAACACGGCGAGTACGTCGGGCACAGTCTCGACGGCCAGATCGGCACCGGTGGCGCACGGATCAAGCTGGGCAATGTTAACGGCGCAATCCGCATCACTCACGCGCAGGACGGCCGCGCGCTCAGCCCCGCAACGTCGATCGCCGGAAACACTAGAACGCGAGCGCAATCGGAAGAAGATCGCGACCGTGAAGTAGAACTTACAACCGCCGAACTCAAGCTGGCGCAAATCGACAACGCGCGTCTCGCGAGAGAAACACGCCAGGCACAACGCGAAGCTCAGCGGCAAGTCGATGTTGCGATGCGCGAGGCGCAACGTGAAGTCGAACAGGTCCAGCGTGAATTGCAGGTGCGGCAGCGGGAACAGGTTCGGCCGGCAGCGCGCGTGATGGTTCACCGCCGGCCCGCTCACGGCGACTGGAACAAGTTTACGGGGCAGGAAACGAACAGCTTCGCCGTTAGCGGAACGCCGCGCGTGAGCGTTTCCACGTTCGATGGACCCATAACCGTCCGTGGCTGGGATAAGCCGGAAGTGCGTTACACGGCAACCAAGCGAGCCGGGGACGAGGAGAGCCTTAAGCAGATTGGGATTAAGGCAGAGCAACAGGGACAGGCGATCACGATCAATGCCGTGAACGAAAACGATTACCACGGCAGCGTTCAACTGGAAGTCTACGTTCCGCGTAACTCCAGTCTTCATGTAACCTCAGGCGATGGCCCGTTGACGCTGAACGGCGTTTCCGGCGACATCACGCTGCGTTCGGGCGATGGTCCAATCGTGGTGGACAACAGTGGTGGCCAACTGCACGTCAACACGGGCGACGGTCCAATCCACATCAACAAATTCGACGGTCAGGTCGATGCGCGCACTGGCGACGGCCCGATCGCGCTCGATGGGAACTTCAACGCGCTCGAAGCCCGAACCGGCGACGGCGAAATCTCTTTAACAGTCCCGGCCGGTTCCAGTTTCACGATCGAAACCAACAGCACCACCGAGGGAATCTCAAACGAGGGTTTCAACGTCGCGGAAGATGTGACTCTTTCACCGCGCATGAAGCGTTGGAAGGTCGGCAGCGGCGGGCGAGTGTTTGTGCTGAGGACCGGCGAAGGAAAGATTTTGCTACGTCCACGTAATTGATTTCGTCAGCTTGGAAGATTCTTTGGACCTTCGGCGTCCAAGTGAGCGGGAATTTTTCGGGCGGCTTCTAACAAAAGACCCAACCCCATTTCTTTGGAATACGGCACACCCGCGGGTTCCAAGGAAATTTTCCTGTTCACGAGGTTTAATGAAACCCAGCATCCACCTCTTGGGGAGCATTCTGGTCGCGCTGGGGGCTATGACAGTCTGTGCAAGCGCTCAAACGCCGGCTAATCCGCCCGCGGTAGTTGCGCCGACTCCCGCCGTAACCGCTGCAGCGAAACCAACACCCGCCGCTTCTCCCGCTTCAACGCAGAAAGCCACGAACGCGTCGACTGCAACTGCAAAGGGCAGTTTTGTCGTTCCCCCCGAGAAGTCGGAACCGATCGTGATTCCGAAGTTTGATAAGCCGCCGGTGATCGACGGCAAGCTTGACGATGACGTCTGGCAAAAAGCTGTGGTGTTGAAAGATTTCTACCAGATTCAACCTGGCGACAATGTCCCACCGTCAAAACCGACCGAAGTTCTGCTGGGTTACGATCCCCGGTTTCTCTACATCGCGTTCAAAGCCACCGATGAGCCTGACAAAGTGCGCGCCACGGTGGCCAAGCGCGACAACATCTTTCAGGACGACTACGTCGGCTTCTATCTCGACACTTTCAACGACAAACGCAAAGCATTTGAAGCGTTTTTCAATCCGCTCGGCATCCAGGGCGACGGCATTCTTACTGAAGGCCGCGGCGAAGACTTCAGCGTCGACTTGTTGATGGAGTCTAAAGGGATCGTTCACGAAACCGGCTACAACGTCGAGATCGCGATACCGTTCAAGTCGCTGCGTTTCGAAGCCGGCAAAGGAAAACTGTGGGGCGCGCACTTCTTCCGCCGCATCAAGCGCTTTGAAAACGAGCTCGATTCGTGGATGCCGTTTTCGCGCAGCATCGACAGCAACTTGAGCCAGGCGGGCCATTTAACCGGTCTCGAAGGCATTTCCGTAGAACGGACACTCGAGTTGATTCCGAGCGCAACCGTGTCGCAAAACGGCCGGTTCGTACCTTCGTTTTCTCAGTTGGCGCGTTCGACGGATCCCGGTCGCATCGTGAATGAGCCCGTGGGACTCGAGCTTGGCTTAACCGCGAAGTTCATTCCGAGCTCGGCCGTTACCGTTGACCTCGCAATCAATCCTGACTTCGCGCAAGTCGAAGCCGATCAGCTCGTCGTCACTGCCAACCAGCGTTTCCCGATCTTCTTTCCCGAGAAGCGTCCGTTCTTTCTCGAGGGTATCGAGATTTTTCAAACGCCGATCACTGCCGTTCACACGCGTGCGATCGTCGATCCCGACCTCGCCATCAAGACGACGGGCAAGAAAGGTCGCAACACTTTTGGCTTGATGGTCGCCACTGACAATGGACCAGGAAACCTGAGCGCTGACGATCGCGGCGCGTTGAATGCCTGCCTTGACAGGCGTCTGCTTGATCCCCGTGAGATCTGCACCAGTGAGAAGTTTCTCGACAAAAACGCTTACATCAGCGTGCTGCGTCTGAAGCGCGACGTCGGTAAAGAGAACTCGATTGGCATGGTGGCCACGACTTACGACTTCATCGAAAAACATAACAAGGTACTGGGTATCGATGGCCGCTTTCGTCTGAACAAGCAGACGACCGTCAGCTTCCAAGCAATCGGCACTACGTCGCGTAACTTTTTTTTCGATCCGAACGATGGCGTAAATCGTTATCGCACGGGCAACGGCTTCGGTTACACGGGCAGTTACAACGTGTCCGGTCGCAATTGGGGTTGGGAGGTTTACGGCGAAGGATTTACGCAGGACTACCGCGCGGACGTCGGGTTCGTGCAGCGCACTAACTCAAATTTCAACTACGGCTTTCTGCGGTATAACTCCGATCCTAATCCGAAGAAGAAGATCATTTCCTACCACGTTCATAACTTCACCCACATTGATTACGACTGGCAGGGCCGGATGTATACGTGGGAGAGTGAAAACGTGGTCGAGTTATCGCTGCCGCGCAGCAGTTGGCTGGGTAGTTTCTGGGAAACGGGCTACGAACGCGTGTTCGATCACGAGTTTGGACCAACCCGCGAGGCCAAGCCGTGCAATCCGTTCTCACTTGTTAACAAGTGCACGTTTTATGGTGAAAGCAACGAACGTTCTTCAACCAAGCAACACCTGTCCGTGTTTGGTGGCTCAAACTTCAGCAAGACGATCGCGTTTAATGCCCAGGTGACGCACCGCTGGGGCCATTTCGATTTCGATTTTGGCAACGGTGACAAGTATCCCCGGGTAAGTCCGGCTGCACTTTCGTTGGGCCAGGACGCGCCACTCGATCCCGGCCGCGGCAGCTTGTTGCAATTCAACGGCGGCATTACTTATCAGCCGACAAACGAGTTGCGCACGCAGTTCAATATCAACTCGCAAAGACTGCGTCGTTACGATACCGATCGCGTCGCTTTCGCCGTCAACATCATGACGCTGCGCGGTACGTATCAGTTCACGAAAGCGACTTTTGCGCGGTTGATTCTCGATTACAACACGCTCAACTCCCGCTTGCGTTCGCAGGCGCTGTTTGGCTGGACGCCGAATCCCGGAACGGCTTTCTACGCGGGCTACAACGACGACCTGAATTACGACAGCCGGCACCCGTTTACGCGTGAGATCGTGCCCGGTTTCCGGCGCAACGCGAGGACATTTTTTATCAAGGCATCGTACTTGATTCGTCGCGGCTTCTAAGCCTCGCATGAAGGATCAACGCATTGCTGGGTTGGGCTGCCCGCGTGTTAAACTCCACCGAATGTCCAACTGCCTTAAACTATTAGTATTTATAGGCGCCGCAGTCTTTTTTACGGCATGCAAAAGCGACTATCAGGCTTCACAACGACAGGGCCGCGCAGGACAAGCGGCTGCTCCCCGAAAGGTTAAAACCGCCGCAGTTGCCGAGACTCCGTTTGGCGAAACCGTCACTGCCAACGGCACTCTAGCGGCTTTCGATCACACCACAGTCAGCGTGAAAGTTCCGGGCCGGCTGAGCGCCATTTCGGTCGATCTCGGTTCGGTCGTGCGCCGCGGGCAAAAAATTGCACAACTCGACGTGCGAGACTATCAACTGCGTGTCCAACAGGCAGAAGCCGCCGTCGCACAAGCGCGCGCGCGTCTTGGTCTTTCTCCACAAGGAAACGACGACCGGATAGATCCGGAAAACACTTCCACCGTGCGCCAGGCGCGCGCGGTTTACGACGAAGCAAGATTCAATCGCGATCGCGCGGCGCGTCTGGTCGAACAGGGCGTGATTGCGAAGGCGGAGTTTGATTCCGCGAACGCCACCTTCAAAGTCGCTGAGGGACGTTATCAGGACGCGTACGAAGAGGTTCGCAATCGTCAGGGCATGCTGGCGCAACGTAAATCCGAACTCGAGCTCGCACGGCAGCAGTTGAAAGACACCGGAGTTGTTGCTCCGCTCGACGGAATCGTGCAGGAGAAAACCGCGAGTGTCGGCGAATATCTCGCGGCGGGCGCACCGTTGGTGAACATCGTGCGAATGGATCCCTTGCGATTGCGTGCGGAGATTCCCGAACGCGAATCGCGCACTGTACGAACCGGCCAGGATGTACGTGTCACCGTCGAGGGTGATTCGACCGTCTATCTCGGAAAGATCATGCGCTTGAGTCCGGTGATTGCGGAACAGAATCGAGTTTTGATGGTCGAAGCTGACGTTCGCAACAATGGCACTTTGCGACCGGGATCGTTTGCGCACGCGGAAATCGTGACGAACGACGCGAAGATGGCCGTGACCGTGCCGAACAACGCGATCGTGACGTTCGCGGGCATCGAAAAAGTGATCATCGTTCAGAATGGCAAGGCGCTCGAGCGTCCGATCACGACCGGCCGGCGCGGCAATGAGTTCACGGAAATCGTTGCAGGGATAAATGTTGGTGAGAAAGTCGTCGTCGATCCGGGCAACCTACAGTCGGGGCAAGCTGTCGAAGTGGTTGAGTAGCCTGACGAGTTCAATTAAGCATGCAAAAGTTAGCCGAGATTTGTATACGCCGTCCTGTCTTCGCGTCCATGATCGTGCTTTCGCTGGTCGTAGTCGGGGCGGTGGGTTTTTTCGGACTCGGCGTCGATCGTTTTCCTTCCGTTGATCTTCCCACTGTTTCGGTTCGCGTCGGTTTGCCAGGCGCGGCGCCGGAAGAAGTCGAATCACTCGTCACCCAGCAACTCGAAGAAGTCATCAATACTGTTGACGGCATCAGTGAATTGCGTTCGGTATCCGGGCCGGGAAGTGGCTTTGTTATCGCCACTTTCAAACTCGATCGTAATCTCGAATCGGCTGCCCAGGATGTGCGTGACCGCGTCAACACACTTGGCCGTCGGCTTCCCGAAGACGCCACTCCACCGGTCGTGCAGAAGTTTGATAACGACAGCACACCGGTTCTGACTGTCGCGCTTTCCGCAGATCGTTCACTCCGGGAACTCACAGAACTCGCAGATAAGACAGTTCGCGTTCAGCTCGAACGTATAGGCGGCGTTGGTGAAGTGCGCGTGGTCGGTGGTCTCGATCGCGCGATCAACGTTTGGATCGACGCGGAACGGCTCGCCGCGTATCAGATACCGATCACCGCGATACGAGACGCACTCGAACGTCAAAATGCCGACGTGCCCGGCGGGAACGTAACCACTGGCAGAGAAGAGTTGACGCTGCGGACGTTGGGCCGCTTTACCGAACCACGGCAGTTTGACGAACTGGTGATCGCCAACGTTAACGGCTCTCCAATAAAACTACGCGACGTCGGCCGCGTTGAGGACGGGACCAAAGAACAACGCTCGTTTTCTCGTTTGAATGGCGTTCCCACAGTAACGCTCGATATTCGCCGTCAATCGGGCGCGAACACCGTCGAAGTAATCAGAGGTTTGAAGGATGCGTTGCCGCGCGTTGAAGCCCAGCTTCCACAGGATGTCAAACTCGAAGTCATTCGCGACCAATCTCGCTACATCGAGGCGGCGCTTCACGAAATAGAGACCCACCTGATCCTCGGCAGTATTCTCGCGAGTCTCGTCGTGCTCGTGTTCATGCGCTCGTGGCGTTCGACTTTGATCGCCGCGGTCGCGATTCCGTGTTCCGTGATCTCGACGTTCGGCATGATGAAGGCGCTCGATTTCACGCTCAATAGCGTGACGATGCTGGCGCTCGTGTTGATGGTCGGCGTGGTGATCGACGACGCGATCGTCGTGCTGGAAAACATCTTCCGCTTCATTGAAGAAAAACGAATGGAAGCGAAAGAAGCGGCGCGCGAAGCGACGAAAGACATCGGTCTGGCGGTGCTCGCGACGACGCTTTCGCTCGTGGTCATCTTCCTGCCGGTCTCGTTCATGTCGTCGATTTCGGGACGATTCCTCTATCAGTTTGGTATCACCGCGGCCGTCGCGATCATGGTCAGCTTGCTCGTTTCGTTCACGCTCACGCCGATGATGAGCTCGCGACTGATTCGCGTGAGCGACGCGAAGGGGGGACACGATGAAGCCGCTTCGCGAAAGGGTTTCTATCGCTGGATCGATGCCGGTTATTCGGGGTTGCTCGCGTTTGCGATGCGCCATCGTTTGGCGGTCGCGTTGCTATCTCTCGGAGTCGTGCTTACGAGTATTCCGCTGTATCGCGCGGTGAAGCAGGAGTTCATTCCCACCAACGTTGACGAAGCGGAGTTTGAGATCAACGTCAACGGTCCCGAAGGCACGAATCTCGCGGTGATGAACGAAACCATCAGCGCGATGGAGAGGGACATTCTCGAAACGCCGGGCGTGCGACTCGTGTTGTCGTCCGCGGGCGGTGGTTTTCTCGGCGGTGTGAACCAGGGCGGCGCTTACGTGCGCATCGCGCCGCACGAAGAGCGCACCTTGTCGTTGAGCAAGTTGTGGCGCGAAACGAAAAATGGAAATCCACTGAACGCCTTCCGCGGAAATTACACGCAGCAGGACGTGATGCAGGAAGTGCGCAGCCGGTTACGAAAATACGCACCTATGCGTACTGGCGTGCGCAATGCGCAGTCGTTCAACTTCGGCGCGGGCGGCCGCACCGATATCGACTTCGTCTTTCGTGGTCCGGATATTGTCGCGCTTGCCGGCTACGCGGATGAACTAGTCGAACGTTCGGAAAAACTCGGTGGCATCGTCGACGCCGACTCCACCTTAAAACTCAACAAGCCTGAATTGCGCGTCATGATCGATCGCGATCGCGCCGCGGATCTCGGAGTCAGTACCTCAGACATCGCAACGAGTTTGCGTCTGATGGTCGGCGGTGAAGAAGAAGCATCGCGTTTTCGAGACCAGTCGATCAATGAAGACTACGATGTGCAGTTGCGACTGACCCAGCAGGACCGTAGCGACGTCGGCACAATCAGCCGCTTGTACGTTCCTTCATCGCGTGGCGGACTCGTCAGGCTGGATAACCTCGTGCATATCAAACGCGACACGAGCCCCTCGCGAATTGATCGTCTCGATCGCGAGCGACAGGTTTCGGTGCGCGCGTCGGTGGCGCCGGGTTACGCGCTCGCGGATCGAATCGAAGCATTGCGTGGGACAGTAGCCGAGATGAACCTGCCCACGGCATACACGACGACGGTGTCGGGCCGCGCGCGCGAGTTGGAAAGAACGTTCACGGAGTTTATCTGGGCGTTCATCCTCTCGATCATCTTCATGTACATGATCCTGGCGTCGCAGTTTGAGAGCGTCACGCACCCGTTGACGATCCTGCTGAGTCTGCCGTTGTCGGTACCGTTTGCGCTTTTGTCATTGTGGGGTACGGGCGACACGCTCAATCTTTATTCAGCGTTAGGTGTGCTCGTCTTGTTCGGCGTGGTGAAGAAGAACGCCATCCTGCAAATCGATCACATGAACAACCTGCGCGCGAAGGGTATGGAACGCGCGGAAGCGATCATGCAAGGCAATCGCGATCGTCTGCGGCCGATCCTGATGACGACGCTGGCGTTGGTTGCGGGCATGATGCCGCTCGCGCTCGGAACCGGACCGGGTGCTGAAGAACGGCGCTCGATCGCCATCGTCGTGATCGGCGGTCAATCGCTTTCGTTGCTGCTGACGTTGATTGCTACTCCGGTGGTCTATTCGCTGCTGGACGATGTGAGAATGACTGCGCGCTGGCGTGCGCTTGCGGAAACGACGCGTGGAACATGGCAGAGCGTTGTCGAACGCGTCAAGCGGCCGCGTCGCCGGCCCGCTGCTAAAGCTCCGGCGGAACAAACACCGGACGCCGCCGGCGATTAGTTTTTGTAATCCGCTCCCAACCGATCTAACTTCCGCAGCAGTCCCGGCCACACCAGTCTGCCTGGCCCACCTTTCGTCACAACCATCTCCTGCGCAGGTATTTGGGCCAGGATCGAATCGGGGATGCGAATCAATTCCTTGCCACCCGACTGCGCGAGTATCTGAATCCGGCACGCGCGTTCCAGCAGAAACATCGAGAGAAACGCATCGGCCACAGTATGGCCCACCGTCAACAACCCGTGATTTCGCAGAATCAGAAACGTCTTGTTGCCGAGATCCGTCACGAGCCGCGGTTTTTCTTCGTCATTCAGCGCGAGCCCTTCGTAATCGTGATAACCAAGCGAAGCCAGCACAAACAACGACTGCTGCGAGATCGGCAACAATCCTTCTTTTTGCGCCGACACAGCGATGCCGCAGTCAGTATGCAAGTGCATCACGCAAAGCGCATCTTCGCGCGCGGCGTGCACCGCGCTGTGAATCGTGAATCCCGCCGGGTTGATGTGATAGTCAGACTCCATCACGATGCGTCCCTCGAGGTCCACCTTCACCAAACTCGACGCGGTGATCTCTTCGAACATCATGCCGTAGGGATTGATCAGAAAGTGATGCTCCGGTCCAGGCACGCGCGCCGAGATGTGCGTGAACACGAGATCATCCCAACCGTAGATCGATACCAGGCGATACGCGGCGGCGAGATCCACCCGCACTTGCCATTCTTCTGCAGAAACAATCTCATGGGCGTTCATAGTCAAACCTCCGGGCATACGCAACCTCGGGCTTTTTCAAAACCGACTCCCAACCGGAATGGTCTTCCTTGAATCGCTTTACCAGGTCGTCACGCAAGAGGCGCAGCTTATCACTGAGTTGTCGGGGATAGTTGTCAATATCGCGGAAACGTTTTCGTTGTTCTTCGACGAAAACTTTCTGTTTCCAGATCGACGGAATCGCTGAATGTTGACCGTTCTCCCAGAACGGGACCAGCAGTCGCTCGACTTTAACCGCGCCGGGGATCTCGACGTTTTCGTTGTCGAGTCCGATCACGTCGGCGACGTAGTTTCCTTCAGCGTCACTGCCGCGAAATAACTGTAACTTGCCGGGCAGCGTGATCTTCTCTTCAGAGTTTGACGCCTTCAACGTTGGCTGATCGTTGATCAGACACATCTTGAAGATCACACCGGCCACGGCACGCACCTCACTCGAAAGCTTTGTGCCGATGCCAAAACCAGCAACTTCCGGAAACTCTTTCACGATCTGTTTCACGCGCTCCACGTCGAGATCGCCGGTAAGATTCGGGCGCAGTCCGGTCAAACCGTTCGCAGCGAAGAACCGC
Source organism: Acidobacteriota bacterium (assembly GCA_020199835.1). Classification (GTDB taxonomy): domain Bacteria; phylum Acidobacteriota; class Blastocatellia; order Pyrinomonadales; family Pyrinomonadaceae; genus PSRF01. The sequence goes on from JAIVJV010000004.1 coordinate 214,067, forward strand.
AGACACCATTGTCCGAGTTGCGCGAGATTTCCTGAATCGACGCGAAAACCTTTGAACGCGTGCCGCCGAGCCTGGTTTGAGGTCGCGGCCATCGCGGCATGAACCGCGCCCATGTAAACGTCGATCGTGTCGAGTAGCAGCGTGGTGCCGTTTGGATTCGCGTCAAGCCAGCGCTCGAACGCGACCTGTTCGAAGTGTTTTGGCTTGCCGGTCCGTGGATCTATCTCCGGGTGGTCCACAAAATCGATGTAGGCCTGTTGCCAGTAGTGTGCTTCCGTGCCGACCGCGGGAATGTCGAGACGAAACGCGGCTTCGAGATTGGAAGTGTCGTTGAAGCCGCCGATGAAAGCATAGACCGCGATATCAACCGCGCGTTCGATGTCGCCGTTGCGACGCAGCGAAAAATCTGACAACCAGCGATCGCCCGCGGCCATGCGAAACTGGAGCGCGAGGCTCGCAGTCGTCATCGGCAGATCAAAGGCGTGCTCAAACTTGATCTCCTGCGCCTGCGTCATGCCAAACGCGCCGCCGATGTCCGCAAACGGTTCCTGTGCGAAGACAATCGTGCCCGGACGCACGGTGCGGATCTTGCCGACGAACTGAATGTCTTCGATCTTCTTCGCGAAGAGCTCCAGGCCGCCGCGATCCTGTTCGAGAAAACGCAATCGCGGACGATCGATCTGGCTGTCCACCAGTAAACGAATTAAACGCTCGTGTCCGAGACACGGTGCGTAAGCGAGTTTGCGTTGGGTGACGTAGAAGGTCGCTTCGGCGTCGCTGAGTGACTGGTCGTGCAGACGGGTGACGTCTTTGAAGGACGCATCGCCCATCGCCGCATGGTAACGATCGATGTTTAAGGTGCCCACGTCTAGACTATTTCCGCGCCCGCGGCGCGCATCTCTTCAATGGCTTGTTTTCCGTCGCCGGGTTGTAGTTCCACGGGCCGCATCGCTTCTTCGACTGCCTTCACTTTGAACCCCTGCTGAAGCGCGTCGAGCACGGTGTTTTTGACGCAGTAATCTGTAGCTAATCCACCAACTACCACTTCCTCAACGCTCTGTTTGCGAAGCTCGGTGGCGAGATCGGTTTCGTCAAACGCGGAGTAGCAGTCCTTATCGCCGAGACCTTTCGAGACCACTTTGATTCGCGGATCGTCGACGAGCGCTGGATGAAATTTAGCGCCCTCGGTGTCTTGCACGCAGTGAACGGGCCAGGTGCCGCCGGACTCCGCGAAGTGTTTAGTGCTTCGTGGATGCCAGTCGCGACTTTTGTAAACCGGATCTCCGCGCTCGAGAAATTCGTGAATGAGCTTATTTAGGGGCGCGACTACTTCGTCGCCCTGCGGTACAGCGAGCGTGCCGCCCGGACAGAAATCGTTTTGCACGTCGATGACCAGTAGCGCTTGCCTGGTATTGGTCATGATGTGCCGATGTTACACTGATCGCGCACACTCTAAAAGCCGAGGTTGGAACACGAATGGATTTCGTCGAACAGTTTCCCGACGCGCTCGCCGAGCGCATCAACAACGCCATCGCTGAAGCGAAAAACGCGCGGATCGCGGAACGCATTCGGGCGAAGGACGCTTCGGTTTGGACCACTAATGATTCCGTCGCGAAGATGATCAAGAACTCGCTCGGCTGGTTAACGGTGGCGGACGAGATGTTGGGCGTTGTGGACGAGTTGCGGGCGTTTGCGGAAGAGGTGCGCGGGAAGTTTCGACACGTGATGGTGTGTGGGATGGGTGGTTCGTCGCTTTGTCCAGAGGTGTTGGCGCGAACGTTTGGCCGGCAGGAGGGGTTTCCGGAGTTGCTGGTGCTGGATTCGACTGACCCAGATGTGATTGCGGGTTTTGAGGCGCGAATCGAGATTGAGAGGTGTCTGTTTGTTATCGCGTCGAAGTCGGGGACGACGACCGAGCCGAACGTTTTTTATAAGTATTGGTACGACCGTCTCGGTCGACGGCCGGAGCATTTCATTGCGATTACCGATCCTGGTTCTCCGCTCGTTGAGCAGGACTTTAGTAGAGTTTTTTTGAACCAGGCGGATATTGGCGGGCGTTACTCGGCGCTGTCGTACTTCGGGGTGGTGCCCGCTGCATTAATGGGTTTAGACATACGAAAGTTGCTTCAGTTCGAGAAGCATACTGACGCCGCGTTGCGGTTAGGTGTGGCGATTGGGGAGTGTGCGAAGGCTGGACGCGACAAGCTCACGTTTGTGATCGACCCGAAGCTCGCGACGCTCGGGTTGTGGATCGAGCAACTGATCGCGGAAAGCACGGGTAAAGAAGGGAAGGGAATACTGCCGGTCGTTGGCGAGTCGCTGGGGGAGCCGTCGGTTTACGGCGACGATCGTGTGTTCGTGTCGATCAGTTTGGACACTGATTTCAGCGGTTTGAAAGACTCGGATCAGCCAGTGATTCGTCACCGCATAAACGATATCTACGATCTCGGCGCGGAGTTTTTGGTTTGGGAGTTTGCCACCGCATGCGCGGGTTGGCGCCTCGGTATCAATCCTTTCGATCAACCCAACGTGCAGGAAGCCAAAGACGCCACCAAAGAATTACTCGCGGAGTTCACCGAGAGTAAAAAACTACCCGACTCAACTCCCGAAGCATCACTGAACGACTCAGTGCGTTCACAACTCACTCAGCTCAAACCCGGCGATTACATCGCCTTTCTCAACTACATCGAACAGCTTCCCGAAGTCGATCACAAACTCCAACAAATCCGAACGCGCCTGCGCGACACGACCCGTTGCGCCACAACCATCGGCTACGGTCCACGTTTCCTCCACTCAACCGGACAGCTTCACAAAGGTGGTCCTGACAGCGGCGTCTTCTTTCAACTCGGCGCGAAAGACAAAACCGACTTTCCAGTGCCCGGCGAAGCGTACTCTTTCAGCGTGCTCAAAGAAGCGCAGGCGTTAGGCGACTTCAGAGCCTTGACCAAACGTGGCCGGCGAGTCGTCAGAATCGATCTCGGTGACGATCTGTTAGGAGGTCTCGACAGCTTGGAACAGGCTATCCGTTCATCCTGAATGCTACGAACTGGTACGCATCGCGGTCGAACCGCATAGTTGTCATACGGCTCTGGAAATTACCCACGAATAGTTCTTTTCCTCTTGAAAGAACATCCCCCGCCGGCATTATCAATTTTTTGTTCAGGCATACGAGTTGCCGCCCTGAAGCTAACTCGCTTCCTGGAACCTGCCGGTTTGGAGGAGGAACCGTCGCCGTGAAATTCATCGAGAAGTTTTTCAGAAATCAACTAGCTATCGATCTGGGCACTGTCAACACTCTCATTTACCAGCCTGATCGCGGTGTAGTGTTGAATGAGCCTTCAGTAGTTGCCGTCGATCGTTACAATGGCGACGTTGTTTCAGTTGGGCATAAGGCGCTGCGACTCCTCGGGCGTGAGCCGCGGGGCATCGAAGTCCATCGACCAATCCGCTCAGGCACGATTTTCAATTTCGAAGTGACGCAGAAGATGCTGCGTTCGTTTATCGGCAGTGTCAGCGATGGATACCGGCGCGGGCACTTCGTCGTCGGGATTCCCGGGTCAGCGACGGCGGTCGAACAGCGTTCGGTGCGCGATGCGGTACACGTGGCGGGCGGAAGTCGCATAGATCTGGTTGACGAGGGATTGGCTGCGGGACTCGGCGCCGGTCTTTCGTTCGACGACGAACGCGCGCATCTCGTGGTTGATATCGGAGGCGGAACGACAAACATCGCGTTGGTGGCGTCGGGCGGAGTCGTTAATTCGATGAGTCTTACGGCCGCTGGAAATGCGATGGACGAGAGTATTCGCGATTACGTACGGTCCAACTACTGTTTGCAGATCGGCGAAAACACCGCCGAAGCGCTGAAGAAAGAGATGGGAGTGCTTGGTGAAGCGATTCCCGTGGATGAGCGGAAAGTAAAAATTGTGGGCAAACAGTTGAGCGATGGATCGGCGTGTGCGGTGCACATCACGGCGGAAGAAGTACGCGAGGCGTTGGAACCGGTGATCGGTGAAATCGTTGGCGGCGTGCGCAGAGTGATCGAAGATGCACAGCCCGAAGCAGTCGGGGATATTTACTACTCCGGCCTGATTCTCACGGGCGGTGGTTCGTTGTTGAAAGGGATCAAGGATCGGTTACAAGCGGAGTTGAAACTGCGGGCCACTATGCCCGAAGATCCCATCACGACGGTCGCGATGGGTGCCGGGATGTTACTGGCCGAGCCGCAACAGCTTCATCGCTGCGCCATTCGTACCAATCTTCCTGTCTGGCAGGAAGCGGAAGAGCTGATTGTCAGTTGGTAGTCGCTGACTATTAACAGTTAACGTATCCGAGTAACCAGAACACGATAATAAAGATCAGAATTGTTGAAATGCATCCGCCGCCAAACTTCCACGCGGCGGCGCCGGCTAAAATTCCTCTGAGTGGACCTTGCATTCACACCTCCTATTTGCCACATATCCGAACACAAACTAACTTGCACCACGTCTTCGGCAAGCTCAGTGCCAAGCAGTTCGATCACGCGTCCTTGCCAGCGGTAGCGCGCGCGGCGTTGTTAACTGCGGCGCGAGTTACAGCGGGATTGACTTTGCCAACGGCCTTGCGAACTGCGTTGCGCGTACCATTCTGACCGAGAAACTTAAGCAAGGCACGCTCGGCCTCGTGGAGTCCGCGCCCACGAAACGCAATCAGATCCTCCAGTTTGCCGTAACAGTTCTCGATCACTTTTCCTTTTTCAAACTCGCTGATGACGTCCGGACAGACGTACGAGCTGCGACAAACCGCAGGCGTGTTTCCCAACACTTCGGCTGTCTCTTTGATCGCTGCGACGAGTCGTCGCTTCCGTACTGTCGCTTGCGTGCGTATGGTCGATTCTTCCGGCATCTCAACTCCCGCTCGCGACAGAGCGCACGCGCAAACGAGCGTACCGGCCCAGGTGCGAAAGTCTTTCGCACTGAAACGCTCGCCCATGATCTCTTTGATGTACATGTTGATGTGCTGCCGCGTTACGTTAACGATCTTGCCCTCTTCGTTTTCAAACTTGAAAACGTTGTATCCCGCCAGTTTCATCGATTCGCGAACCACCTTCGCCACTTGTCGATCCCGAAGCTGGCGTTGCTGCCGCACACCCGACTTACCGGGGAAATCAAAGTCTATTAAATCGCCTTTCACGGTGACGTGTTTTCGCCGCAGCGTCGCGATGCCATAACTCCCGTGCTCACTCGCGTATGACCGACTACCCGGCCGCATGTAACACGTCGAAAGAATGCGCAGAATCGCTGCAAGCACGCGTTCGCGGCCTAAACCAGGCTGGCGCAGGTGACGCGAGATCGTGACGCGTAACTTCGGAAGCGCCCTCGCAAATTTCCCCAGACGCTTGAACTTGCGTATTTCCTGAAGACGCGTGTGATCTGCGTGATAAAGGTATTGCCAACGTCCGGCCGCGTCTTTGCCAACTGCCTGCAATCTTCCCTTCGCAGCCGGATTGACCGCGACCTCAGTCCAGGCCGGTGGAATTTTCAAATCGCGAATCCGGTCGAGATCGGCTTTCGTCAAACGCCCACTCTGCGGTCGATAACGAAACCCACGTTTCGGACTACCGAGTCGCTTGATGCCGATTAGTTGCAATCGTTCGAGGTTGGTCATTGGCTACTGTGGCGAGTTCGCAAGGTGGAACGGAATTTGTTTAGAACTAACGACGTGAGCAACATAGATCTTCAACCGAACAGCAACTCCAGACCCACATACCATGTGATTTGCACATGGTGTGGCGCTCTTATCCGATCGACCAGCATCGGAAACTCTGAACAGATGTGTTTGATATGTCATGCGCGAATGCTCAACGACTACTTTCAGCGATTGAGACAACACAGCAACCAAAAGCGTCGCCAGTAGTTGTGTAGTTTTCCGGTACAGCGGCTTCCTCCTGTTGTTTACTTCCAAAGCACCTTCGACATGAATCGAACGATCTCCGAACGCTGGCGCAAGCAGGATGCCACCGGATCGCGATTTGCTGGGCGTAAGCAAAGAACGTTAAGGAGAAAGCGATCCGCCTTTATGGCGCAATCACGTGAGTCAGTGGAAGACGTCGTAGCGCTCGAGTCAGAGTCTACGGAAGAAGTGGAGGCTGCGATTACGAGAAGGATCGCGGCGGACCGGGTGTGTCGATCGGATTACTGCTGGGCGCGATCGAGAAGGAGCGTGACAGCCTTGAGCTGATGGAACAGACCGTCGAAACGTTCCGCCAGGCACTCGACGAACGTCGCCACTCACTCGAGCTTCAGCAGCAGGTGCTGCTCGAGTTGTCCGACACCATTCAGGCCCAGGGAGCGGAAAACGAGAAGGAGTAGTTCGTAAGATGGCGACTACTAAACGGAAGACGAAGAAGTCTGCGCAAAAGAGTTCTTCGTCGAAAAGTTCATTGACTAAAAGTCGCACGCCACAAGCGGCGAAGGGCTCTTCAACCGGCAGTTCGACGAAACGCTCGGCGAACGCGAGCGGGAATGGTCACGCCGGCCAGCTCAAACAGCCCAAGTCGCCGATGCCGGCGCAACATCAGTCGAAACCCGGGCAGGAACACAAGCTCGATCCACGGCCGCATTACGAAGCCCCGCATTACGTCGGCGCCGAAAAACTCAAGGACAAAGTCGCACTGATCACTGGCGGCGACTCGGGTATCGGTCGCGCTGTCGCGGTGCTCTTTGCGCGCGAAGGCGCGGACGTCGCGTTTACGTATCTGAAAGAAGAGAAGCAGGACGCCACCGAAACCAGACGCGCTGTTGAAGCAGAGGGACGGCGTGCGTATGCGATGTTGGGCGACGTGCGCGATCCTGATATCTGCCGCGAGTTTGTCGAACAAACTGTCGAAGAGTTTGGCAAGCTCGACATTCTCGTCAACAACGCCGCGTTTCAGCAGCACCAGGAAAGTTTGGAAGAGCTTACTGAAGAGCAGTGGGACCAGACGTTTAAAACGAACATTTACGGCTATTTTTACATGACCAAAGCGGCGTTGCCGCACCTGTCGGAAGGCAGCGCGATAGTCAACACCGGATCGATCACGGGGCTCGAAGGCAGCAAACAGCTACTTGACTACTCGGCGACGAAAGGCGCGATTCACGCGTTTACAAAATCGCTTGCGCAGAACCTCGTCGAACGCGGCATTCGCGTGAACTGTGTTTCGCCCGGGCCGGTGTGGACGCCATTGAATCCAAGCGACAAGAAAGCCAAAGACGTAGCGAAGTTCGGCGCCGACACACCGCTGAAAAGACCGGCGCAGCCTGAAGAGATTGCCCCTGCATTTGTTTACTTCGCTTCCGAGGTTGATTCGAGTTACGTGACCGGCGAAGTTTTGACTTTATTAGGCGGCGAAACAACCGCCGGCTGAATTTAACAAAACCGTTTAGGAGGAAAAGAGATGGCTGACAATGGTGGTAGTGGAACTACTGGAGTAGTCGCGGTACTCGTAATTTTTGTGATCATTGTAGTCGCAGCGCTGTTTATTTTCGGCGGACGTTTGTTCGGCGGAAACAAGAAGGTAGACGTGAATATTCAAACACCGTCAGCGCCGACCAAGTAGCGACATGAGAGACGATGCGCAAGCAACGACGTCCCTCTGGATGGCGACAGCTAATACGCCATCACAGTCGCGACTGAAAGAGAACATTCGCACCGACGTGTGCATTATCGGCGCCGGTATCGCCGGCATGACCACCGCCTACCTGCTCGCGAGAGAAGGCAGGTCGGTGGTGGTGCTCGATGATGGCGTGATCGGCGGCGGAATGACCGGACGCACGACCGCGCATCTCAGCAACGCGTTTGACGATCGTTACTTCGAAATGGAGAAGTTGCACGGTGAAGATGGCTCACGTCTGATCGCGCAAAGCCACACCGCCGCCATAGACCTCGTGGAGCAGATCGTTCACGAAGAACAGATTGATTGCGGCCATGAACGGCTCGACGGGTTTCTGTTTGTACCACCGGGCGAGTCGATGGACGTGCTTGGTGACGAGCTGAAAGCTTCGCATAGGGCCGGTCTCGTTGACGTTGAGATGGTCCGGCGGGCGCCGATCGAAGCGTTTGATACAGGTCCCGCGTTGCTATTTCCGCGGCAGGCGCAGTTTCATCCGCTCGACTATCTCACCGGAATGACGCGCGCGTTTATTCACGCGGGTGGACGAATATTCACTGAAACTCACGCGACAAAGATAACCGGCGGATCTTCCGCCAGCGTCGATACCGCGCATGGCCCAAGCGTCGCGTGCGATGCGATTGTCGTCGCGACGAACACGCCGGTGAACGATCGCGTTGCGATTCACACGAAGCAGGCGCCGTACGTTACGTACGTCATCGGAGTGCGTGTGCCGAAAGGCTCGGTGACAACTGCGTTGTACTGGGACACACCGGATCCGTATCACTACGTGCGGCTGCAAAGCGACAAGTCAAATCCTTCGTACGATATTCTGATCGTCGGTGGCGAAGACCACAAGACCGGACAGGCGAACGACGGCGATGCGCGTTTTGCAAAACTCGACCAGTGGGCGCGTGAACGCTTTCCGCAAAGCCGCGAGGTGGAATTTCGCTGGTCAGGCCAGGTGATGGAACCGGTTGACGGAATCGCCTTCATCGGCCGCAATCCGCTCGACGATGATAACGTGTTCGTCGCGACCGGTGATTCTGGTCAGGGCATGACACACGGAACGATCGCCGGCATGTTGCTCACCGATCTCCTCCAGGGCCGAAAGAATGCGTGGGCAGATCTTTATAGTCCCTCGCGGGTCACGCTGGGCGCGTTTACGGACTACGCAAGCGAGAACCTGAACGTCGCGGGCCAATTTACCGATTACGTCACCTCGGGCGACATCAAATCGGTAGACGAGCTAACGCCGGGCCAGGGCGCAATAATGCGCGAAGGTCTGTCGAAGCTCGCTGTTTATCGAGACGAAGGCGGAACTGTACACAAACTCTCAGCAGTGTGTCCTCACCTCGGTTGTATCGTTGCGCGGAACTCTACTGAGAAAACGTGGGATTGTCCGTGTCACGGATCGAAATATCGCGCTGATGGCCGAGTCTACCAAGGCCCGGCCAACAGCGACCTCTCGTCCGAGTAACCGCTAAACTGCTCTGCGGCCAGTCACGAGATTGATAATCAGTACAACTACGGCTACGACGAGGAGCAGGTGGATCAGGCTGCCACCGACGTTCGAGAGCAGGCCAACCAGCCAAAGTACCAGCAAAATCACCAGAATTGTCCACAGCATGATCGAAATCTCCTTTTCGGATCTGTTGTCGGGAAGTTCTCTTGAGACGGGAGCAACGTTCATGCCAGCGCGCGAATGGGCCTATACCCGTTTATCGCTCGTGTTTCCGCGCGTTAGGCGCAACGTCCTGCATCACAATCGTCCGTTTTGAGACTTTGTGCATCCGGTTTTGAAACTCCTCGGAAACTTATGTTTTGAATCCGGTCAAACAAAGCTTGCTGCGCGCGGTTGTAATGATTATCATTCCCAGCGTAAGCACATTTCACTCAGCAGCCGTTTGGCGGCGGACAATCGGCTACACACGCGGCAACAAAATATGAGTAAAGACGGCGAACAAGCTCCTGTTGAGCAAGTGCCTGAAGGCAAGTATGTCTACTGCATCATCGAGACTAACGAACCACGTTCGTTTGGCCCGATGGGAATCGGCGGCCGGGGCGACGATGTTTATACGGTTCGGCACAAAGGACTCGCGGCAGTTGTTTCAAACACCCCCTTAGTCGTTTACGACCCCACGCGGGAGAATGTATTTGCACACGAGCAGGTGAACGAAACGGTCATGCGCGAGTTTACGGTGTTGCCGATGGCGTTCGGCGCACTGTTTCGCACCGAGGAAGACATTGTCGAGCTGATTCGCGGAACGTACGATGCTTTGCGCGACGTTCTGGCGAAGATGAAAGGCAAGGTCGAGTTTGGTCTGAAAGTGAACTGGGATCGCGATAAGGTCACGGCCGAGCTCGAAGAGAAGGACGACGAGATCCGCCACCTGAAGGAACAGATCACTTCGCGCACAACCGGGTCAACCTATTTCGCGCGCATGCAGTTGGGCCGTTTGATCGAAACGGCATTGACCGATCAGGCTGACGCGTACATTCGCGAAGTTTATTCGCACCTGCGTGACACGGCGGTTGCGTCGCGTGCGAACAAGCCAATTGGCGATCGCATGATCATGAACGCGGCATTTTTGATCGATCGCGATCGCGAAGCGGAATTTGATCAAAAAGTGAAAGAGATCGCCGCGAAGTATGAAGGCAAGCTTTCGTTTAAGTACACCGGTCCGTGGCCGCCGTACAATTTCGTTCACATACGCCTGAAACTCGAACGCGGGGAAGGCGAAGCAGTAGCCAGTTAAGCAATGTTTCTTATCGACGACCTGTTACTCGCGCCGGTAAACGGTTTCAAGTTCATTCTGGGCCAGATTCAGAAGATGGCCGACCAGGAGCTGAACGACGACTCTGTGATCAAGGACCAGTTGCTTGAATTGCAGATGCGGTACGAGTTGGAAGAGATCTCCGACGAAGAGTTCAAGACTCGGGAAGCGGAACTGTTTGCGCGTCTGCGGGCGATCAAGATGCGCCAGCTCGATCTGTTGCACCAAGCCACGGCGACGGGCCACACTGCGGACTCCAGCAGCTTTGTGATCGAAGTGGGCGGCGACGAAGGCGACTTCGCTGATTCGCGTGACCGGTGAAGCGCTATCTTTTCTTCGGTGGTAAGGGTGGAGTAGGGAAGACCACCGCTGCGTCTGCCACCGCTCTTTTTCTCCTCAAGAAACTCAAACCAGACAATTCAATACTTTTGTTCTCCACCGATCCGGCGCATTCGTTGGCGGACAGTTTCGCCGTGAAGATCGGCAATCGCCTGGTCCAGGTTGCGGAACGCAAAGGTGCGAAGCTGATTGCGTACGAGATGGACGCGGCGCTCGCGCTCGAACGTTTTCGCGCTGCGCACGGAAAGGTGCTCGCCGAAATCGCGGAGCGCGGCACGTTGCTGGACGATGATGACATAAACGAGTTGTTGAACCTGTCGCTGCCGGGTCTGGACGAGGTGATGTCGTTGTTTGAGCTGAGCGAGCTGGACCGCGACGGCAAATACGCGCACATCGTGGTTGATACTGCGCCATCGGGTCACACGTCGCGATTGCTCCGTTTGCCGGAAGTGTTTGCGCGCATGGTTGGTGCGTTGGATCGCATGGGTGAAAAGCACCGTTACATGGTGGCGCACTTTGCGCGGCGTAAGGCTGTCGTAGATGAGGTAGATCTGTTCTTACGCGACTTGACCGCGCGGATCGAATCAGTTCGGCATCTGCTTTACGATCCGGAGCAAACGAGTTTCACGCTTGTAACGATTCCCGAGGCGATGAGTGTGCGTGAGACACAGCGGTATCTGGAGTTGTTGCGCGAGCAGCAGGTGCCGGTAACGGATCTGATCGTGAATCGCGTTGAGCAGGAACATGCTGGGTGTGTGTATTGCGCTGCGCGTGTCGCGACGCAGCGGCCGTGGTTGAAAGAGATCGAGAAGTCTTTTGGCGATTTGAAGATTCATCACGTGCCGCTGTTATCGCAGGAGGTTCGTGGCGTTACTCCCCTAAACAGGATCGGAACACTCCTTTGGAAACAAAAGCCGTCAAACAGATCGTGATCTTTGGAGGCAAAGGCGGAGTAGGTAAAACAACTGCTGCCGCCGCTTACGCTCTGTCTATCGCGCAGGCTCAGCCAAAACGAAAACTACTGGTGTTTTCGACGGACCCTGCCCACTCGTTGTCCGATAGTTTTGCTGAAAACATTGGCGAGCTGAAAAGAAGCGTTGCGGGAAACAAGAACCTCGACGCGATGGAGATCGATCCCGGCAAGTGGTTTGAAGAACTCAAACAGCGCTATCGCTCGTGGACAGACGATCTTTTCGCGTCGATTTCAGGCCGGTCAGGAATGGAGATTCAGTTCGATCGTGAGGCGATGCGCGAACTCGTGGAACTCACGCCGCCCGGCATCGACGAAATCGCGGCACTCGGAACTATCAGTGAACTGCTCGACGAAGATCGCTACGACTCGATCGTTCTCGACACAGCGCCGACGGGCCATCTGATCCGTTTTCTCGAACTGCCGGAAGTGGCGCTCTCGTGGATTCGCACGTTCATGAAGTTGCTGCTGAAGTATCAGAACGTCGTGCGCGCGACGGAAGTCGCGGAGGAACTGGTGGCGTTGTCGAAGAGTATCAAGCGAGTGCTGGCGCTGCTCACCGATCAGGAGATGTGCGAGTTTGTCGGTGTCGCGATTCCGGAGAGAATGAGTCTTGAAGAGACGATCGATCTCGCGAAGTCACTGGAAAAGCTGAAGGTGCCGTTAAGAAAGTTGTTGATTAACGGAGTCGTTTCCGCAGACGCCGCGAAACAGTGTCGCTTCTGTAAGACGAGACGCAAAGGACAACTCGAGGTCGCGGACGAGTTTCGAAAGAAGTTTCGGCGTCGTTCAATCGAGCTTTACATCGCGCCGCAACAACCGCACGAGATCACAGGCGCTACGGCGCTGCTGAATCACTTTGAATCTTTTGCCGTCTTCGCAGGCTCGGAATAGATGTAGCTATCGCGCGACTTTACGACCAAATCGCGTTCGGTCGTTCTCACTTTGATCTGCCTGCGTTCACCGTCTGTACCCCGTGTGCCGGGGTAATAACCCAAACTGTATTGCCGCCCAAGCTCTTCCGCGATCCACGTAAACGCCTGTCCGATTCCGATTACCGAATCGCCGTTGTAAAAACGCCCGCCGGTCTTGTTTGACAACGCGCGTAGATAAGACCCGGCGAGTCTGTAATCTCCGATCGTCCCTCCGCCGCTGGTACCGGGAATACCGGGACGTGGGAACGGCCAACCGAAAATCGTTCCGCCACCTCCACCGCCGGGAGTCGGCAAGCCAGTCACGTGTGAATTACCTTGCGTGTTGTAATTCACCGAGTAGATCGGAGCATCCGACTCTTCCGCGAGTCGAATCGTGCTGTCGTACGAAGCGCGACGGCTCGTCGTGTCGACGCCGTCAGTGAAAAGCACGACCGCTTTGCGACCCGGAATCTTAGTGAGTTGTTTCTTCAAAATGTCTTCGACTGCGTCGTAGAGGCGCGTGCCGCCGCCGGTGCTCGTGCGCCGAATGGCTTTCGTGATCTCTTCGCGGACGGTGGTTGGCTTGCACAACACCTCGATGCGGTCGTCAAACGACATCACCATCACGCTGTCGTTCGATTTCAGTTTGCTGACGAAGTTGATCGCGGCGTCCTGTATGTCGTCGAGGCGGAAGTGCGTCGAGCCGCTGGTGTCGATCAGCAAGATGACGGTGAACGGGGAATCGGTGGTGGCGAAGTAAGCGATCTTCTGTTCGACGCCGTTTTCGAGAATACGGAAGTGTTCGCGGCGGAGGAGCGGGACGTAGCGCCCGGAGCGATCCATTACCGTAACTGGGACTGTGACGAGGGAAGTGTCGGTGCGAATGACGTCGCCTTCGACTGTTTCGCCGTCCGGGTTGATTTTCGACTCGGTTACGCCGGGGTCAGGTTCAGTAGTCTTGTCGGCAGTCTTGTCGGCGGAAGACTTTTCTGTGGGCAGAGGTTTTGGTGTCCCTTTATTCCGCCCCGACTGGGCGTGCAGAGTTGGAGGGAGCAACCACGAAACGAGCAGTAATAGTAGGGCAAGTTTTTTCGGGGACACGGATTGAAGGATAGATGCCCGGATCTGGATTGAAGTTTCCCAGTCGGGCGGGATATAGTGCCGCGCACCTATGACAACCGCGACGCCGAAGCCGCCACCCATCACCGACATCGAAGAAGCCAACATCACCGAAACCCCTGACTTCGCGGGGCACCCGCGCGGGCTCGGCACGCTCTTTTTCACAGAGCTGTGGGAACGCTTCAGCTACTACGGCATGCGTTCGATCCTGATCCTCTACATGACGTCGGCCGCGGCGGCGGGCGGTCTCGGCATGAGCGTGCCGGAGGCCGCCGGACTTTACGGCACTTATACCATGGCGGTTTACCTGACCGCGCTTCCTGGCGGATTGATCGCGGATTATCTGACCGGTGCGCGGTTGGCAGTGTTCATCGGTGGAGTCATCATCGCGGCGGGCCACTTCTCAATGGCCTTCCATTCGACCACAACGTTCTATTTAGGACTCGGCCTGATCGCGATTGGTACCGGCCTGTTGAAACCAAACATCAGCGTCATGGTCGGCGGGCTTTATCGCGAGAACGATCCGCGCCGCGACAGCGGTTTCTCGATCTTTTACATGGGCATTAACCTCGGCGCGTTTCTCGCCCCGTTGATCGTCGGCTATCTCGCTAAAGGCGAATCGTTCAAAAGATTTCTTTCGTCGATGGGCATGGACCCGGCGAAGAGTTGGCACTGGGGTTTCGCGGCCGCCGGCGTCGGCATGGTATTCGGCCTGATTATTTACCTGCTGAATCGACGCCAACTCGCACGCGTGGGCAGCAAAGTAAAGACCGTCACCAAAGGCACGGAGGCAACGGGGCCCGGAACGGCCGCACCGTTGACCAGAGGGGACTGGAAACGCATCGCGGCAATCTTCATTTTCTTCGTCTTCACGATTCTTTTTTGGGCAGCGTACGAGCAAAAAGGCGCGAGCCTGAATCTTTTCGCGGATCGACTCGTCCGCACCGAGATCTTCGGGGTAACGTTCCCGGCGCCGTATCTACAATCCCTGACGCCGCTGTTTGTAATCATGTTGACGCCGGTGTTCGCGATCCTTTGGGTTCGTTTGCGAGAGCGGCAGCCTTCGAGTCCGGGGAAGTTTACGCTCGGCTTGCTGCTGATCGGTCTCGCATACGTGTTGATCGTTCCCGCCGCGATGTTGACGGCGCAGGGCCGAGTCAGTTTCTGGTGGCTGGTGGGTCTGTACTTCCTCGAGGTCTGCGGTGAGATGTGCTTGAGTCCAGTCGGCCTCAGCACCGTCACCAAGCTTTCGCCGCCAAAACTCGTTGGGATCATGATGGGCGTTTGGTTTCTCGCAGCAGCGTTGGGTAATAAGCTTGCGGGTTTCCTGTCGAGCTTCTTTGTGTCCAACGATTCCTGGCGGCTGACGATTTTATACGGCGGCATCGCTGCGGGCCTGCTCGTGTCGGCGGGAATCCTCGCGATGTTTACTCCCGCGATTAAACGATTGATGGGCAAGGTTAAGTGACGTGTTCACGAGAGCCGTGGTCCGCCCGCCGGGCAAGAGCTTCGACGGCGGATTAACCAGCGCTGAGATGGGTAAACCGGATTTCGACGTTGCAGTCGAGCAGCACGAAGCGTATTGCCGCGTGTTGGAAGAGTGTGGTCTAAGGCTAACGAGATTAGCTGCGGATGATCGTTATCCGGATTCAACGTTTGTCGAAGACACGGCGATACTGACGCGGCGCGGCGCCGTCATTTGCCGGCCGGGCGCTGTTAGCCGGCTCGGTGAAACAGAAGAAATCGCGCGTGTTTTACGGCTGGACTTCACGCGCATTTACACCATCCACGAGCCTGGCACGGTCGATGGCGGCGACATTTGCGAGGCGGGCGACCACTTCTTTATCGGCGTCTCGAACCGCACGAACGAGAACGGCGCAACGCAGCTCGCTAGGTTTCTGGCCGAGCTAGGCTACACTTCCACTTTGATCGAGATACGCGGTCTGAGTAATATCCTTCATCTAAAAAGCGGCATTGCTTACCTCGACGACAGCCGGATCGTGATTATCGACGAGCTGAAGGACCGGAAAGAGTTCTCGGGTTATGATCTGATTCACGTAAACGCCGAGGAGGCATACGCTGCAAACTGTTTACCGGTGAATGATCGAGTGCTGATCGCCGCTGGTTACCCTGGTTTGCAGCGGCGGTTGCGGGATCTTGACTACGACACGATCGTTTTGGACATGTCGGAGTTTCAAAAGATGGATGGCGGGCTCAGTTGCCTGTCGTTACGGTTTTAAGGAGGACTATGTCGGAAAACTTTGATAAGGCGGCAGCGGTAAAACTTCTCAATCAAATCATGGAAGCGGAACTTGCGGGTGTTGTTCGCTACACACATTATTCACTGATGATTTTTGGTCACAACCGGATTCCGATCGTTAGCTGGCTGCGCGGCGAGGCTACCACTTGCCTTACACACGCAAACGAGGCCGGCGAGCTTGTCACCCACTTCGGTGAACATCCCTCGCTGAAGATCGGCGCGTTGCTCGAAACGCATCAACACGGCATCAACGACATTCTCACCGAATCGCTCAGAGCCGAAAAAGAAGGACTCGATCTTTACAAACAACTGCTGGATCTCGTGCGCGATCGCTCAGTGCTGCTCGAAGAGTACGCGCGTCGCATGATTGCCGAGGAACAACTCCACATCGGCGAAGTGAACAAGATGTTGCGCAAACCGGGTGAGATCGCGCAGTTTCAGGCATGATTTAGCGCTAATTGAGACGTACAACAAAGCAACACGAAATCACCCAACTGCTCGCCGAGTGGCGCGACGGCAATCAGTCCGCGCTTGACGAGTTGTATCCACTGGTCTACGACGAACTGCATCGGCTCGCCCGACGTTACATGAGCCGTGAACGCGGCGGCCACACCTTACAGACTACTGCGCTGATCAACGAGGCGTACGTTCGCCTCGTCGATCAGAAAAACGTGGTATGGGCCAATCGCGCACACTTCTTCGCCATCTCCGCGCAAATCATGCGACGCATTCTGATCGACCACGCTCGACGTCACGCGTATGCCAAGCGAGGCGGTGGCGCGCAACAGGTGACGCTCGACGAAGCGGCCAGCATCACACCCGGCATCGGATCCGACCTGCTCCGGTTGGATGAAGCCCTCAAGAGTCTGGCGGAAATGGATCCGCGCCGCAGCCAGGTAGTCGAGCTGCGCTACTTCGGCGGCTTGAACAACGAAGAGATCGCGGGCGTGTTGCACGTTTCGGAGAATACCGTGACGCGCGACTGGAACATGGCGCGGGCGTGGCTCTACCAACAACTCACCGAAAGTGCCGGCAATTGAGTCCCGAACGTTGGCAACAAGTAAGCCGGATATTCAGATCTGCGATCTCGCTCGAAGATGAAGCGCGTAAAGTTTTCGTCGCGGAACAGTGTGGCGAAGACGAGTCGCTCCGCTCGGCAGTAGAAAAACTGATCGACTCGCATCATCGCGCGGATGAGGAAGACTTCATCGGAGGACGCGCGGCGGAAGACGGCGCCGCTTTGCTGATCGTCGAAAATGACGAGCCTGACGCGCCGCGTTTTACCACAGGCCAACAGTTCGGTTCGTACATCATTCTCGATCGACTCGGCATCGGTGGAATGGGTGAGGTTTACCTCGCCCGCGACTCGCGGCTCGGGCGAACCGTCGCGCTGAAAGTGCTGGCGGCCGACGTCTCCGCCGATAAACGACGCATGAAGCGCTTTCGCCAGGAAGCTAAAGTCGCGTCGTCACTCAACCAGCCAAACATCCTCACGATTTTCGAGTTTGGCGAAGCCGATGGTCTTACTTTCCTGGCTACCGAATACATCGACGGCGACACGTTGCGTGATTACCTGCGCGGCAGGCGCGCGAAGCTGACCGAAATCCTCGATATCACGATTCAGATACTTGCGGCGCTTGATGCGGCTCACGACGCACGCATTGTTCATCGCGATATCAAACCGGAAAACGTGATGGTTCGCCGTCGCGATCGCGTGGTGAAAGTGCTCGACTTCGGCCTCGCGAAAGTGACAGAGAAGAGAATGCACGGGCACATCGATCGGGACTCGCAACACGAAACCGCTACCGCCGCGTTCAAAACTGCTCCCGGCATGTTGATGGGAACGATCAATTACATGTCACCCGAGCAGGCGCAGGCGCGCGACGTTGACGAGCGGACGGATATCTGGAGCACGGGTGTGATCCTTTACGAAATGTTGACAGGAGTGATGCCGTTCACTGGGCCAACTACGAGTCACACGCTCGTCCAGATCATCGAGAAAGAACCGCTGCCGTTCAACAAGACGCTCACCGGGCAAGTGCCGGATGAGTTGCAGCGGATAGTTCGCAAGGCGATGGCCAAGAGTCTGGACGAACGTTACCAGACCGCGAAGGACATGCTGATCGACTTGAGGCATTTGAAGCGGCAGTTGGAAGGTACGGTTGAGGGTTCCTCCGAGCGTGATGTGGGAACAAAGAAGAAACGTGTGTTGTTGTTTGCGATCGCCGCGATGGTGGTTTTTACGATCGGGCTCTTCGCGTTCAGTATCTGGCGCGCTTCGCCGGCGCCATCGACTGTTTCCACCAACGCGCCCGCCGCTCCGGTTGCGGTTCCGGAGCGCGTGTTGACCTACTGGATCACGGTGCAGAAATTTCGCGACGGAAAGTATCAGAAACCGTTTACCGTAGCCGGTGAGATCAATTTTGAAGCGCGTGATGAGATTCGTTTGAACGTTCGCAGCCCGCAGAACGGCCATCTTTACGTGTTGAACGAAGGACCGCGTGAAGGGACGAACACTCCGGAGTTTGTAATTTTCTTTCCCTCGCCGACAGCGAACGAAGGCTCATCTCTCTTGACCGCGGGCCAGGAGGTGCAAATTCCCGAACAGACATGGCTGCGGTTCGATGCGCAGGCCGGCGTTGAACGATTGTGGCTGGTCTTTACTGAGCAAGCGGTGCCGGAGTTTGAGAGCGTCAAGCAGTTTGCCAACACCCAAACGCGCGGACTTATTACTGATGCCGCTCAGAGTAAGTCGATCCAGGACTTTCTCACTAGTCATTCAAACACTAAACCTGAGTTCGAAAAAAGCGACACACTGACCACCCTCAAAGCCAATGGCAGAATCCTGCTATATCCCGTAAGACTCGAACATCACTGACCCGACTTTGCATTGACCCGCACGCGGCGCGCGCTTATGATTCGGCAATCAAAACCATCGAAGATTCTCCGGGGTTGTAAGTCTTTCCCAGTTACCGTATTTCGTCCAGACGGCTTCCGGCAAAAAGCTCGGATTTGGTGGTTTTCCTAGACAGTTCTCGCGTTAATAATTGAAAAGAGTGTGGCGCGCGCGGTGTCTGAACGGAGACGCTCGCGCCGTTCGCAGACCCAGAGCACAAGCCGTTACGGTTGTGTCAAACCCTAACAGCACCAAATAGGAGAAACACTCATGGCTGACGATTTAGACAATGTAGACAAGAAGATCGTGGTTGACAGTTTCACTGGCGACCCTGATGGCGACGACTTGAAGGGGTGTTACTTCAAGTATAAGAAGTCCGACCAAACCTATACTTTCCACGACAAAGACGACACCGCGAAATGTACCGACCTGACCGTTGGTTCCGGTTGTTCGTTTTCACTCGACGAGTATCCCGGCATCAGTTGGACCATCACTCTCGTCGCGCCCTGCACCGAGACGGTCGTGAATGGAACCTGGGAGAACACCGACAACCCGACCGCTGAAGAAGGCGGAACCTTCCAGGCACAGGCCGGAGGCACCATGGATGCCGACGCGAGTGCTGCGTCAGCGTCAAGATAGTGACGGAAGGTGGCGCCTTGTGTCACCCCGGAAGAGCATATGTTGAAGAAGTCGTTTCAACTCCTGCTTCAGATAGCGGCGGCACTGGTCATCTCTGCGGCACCCGTTGCGGGCCAAACGTCCGCGGAGCTGCCAGTGCTGTCCGCTGTTAAGCGGGAACTCAACGGTGGCGAAACTCATTCGTATCGAGTACAGCTAACGTCCGGACAGTTTCTGCACGCCGTTGTGGAACAGGACAACATCGACCTCGCGACCGCTGTTTTTGGACCAGACGGCAAGCAACTTTCCGAAAGCGATAGTCCAAACGATCGTTGGGGATTCGAACCCGTTATCGTGCTGGCGAACGCCGCCGGTGAATACCGCGTTGACGTACGTTCACCAAACAGCCGCGCTCCCGCCGGAGGTTACGAAATCCGCACGATCGCCCTGCGCTCCGCTACCGCGACTGATCGAGGCCACGCCGCCGCTCAACTCGCCTTTGACGAAGCAAGAAAACTGAGACAACAGCAAAATCCCGACTCCAAACGCGCGGCCATTGAGAAGTACGAGCAGGCACTCCCACTCTTCGCGAAGGCTGATGACATCTATCGCCGCGCGCTCACGCTGCACTCAATCGGTCTTGCTTATTACGCGTTGAACGAGATACGCAAAGCGCTCGACTACTTCAGGCAGACTGCCGCCCTGGCTGGTCCGGCAGGATACTCGAGAGTCGAAGCGGGCGCTGAAACCTACATCGGTGGAATGCTAGACATTCTCGGCGACGTCGGCAAGGCTTTGGACCATCATCAACGAGCGCTCAAGCTGGCACGCGCGGGCGGTTACCGTCAGGCTGAAGGAAGTTCACTCAGTAACATTGGCAAGATTTACAACGACGCGGCGGACTGGCAGAAGGCCCTGGAGTTTTATCGGCAGGCTCTGCCGGTCTTTCAAGCTCTCGGCAGCAAACCGAACGAAGCGCTCACGCTCAACAACATCGGCATCGCCTACCTCGAGTTAGGTGAACAGGAGCGGGCCCTCGACTATCTACAACAGTCGCTCGCCTTGATGCGTGCGGGCACCGACAAAAATGCCGAAGCGTACACGCTCCTTAACATCGGCCGTGTCCACCGGCGCATGGGCCAATACGAGAAGGCCCGAAGCTTTTACAGCGAGGCGCAGGCGATTCAAAAACAGACTGGTAATCGCGCGCAAGAAGGCGAGACACTCGGTGAGATGGGCGTGGCGTACTCTGCCGAGGGACAGCACGAAAAGGCCGTTGAATATCACCGCCAGGCACTTGAGATTCAACGCGCTACCGGAAATCTTCGGCGTGAAGCACTCACACTAACTAATCTCGGCGAAGCCTACAACTTGTTGGACCAGCCTGAGAAAGCTCTCGAGCAGTTTACAACCGCGCTCGCGATCCTGCGTAACATCGGCGACTTGAACAACGCGGCAAACGCCCTCGACGGGATTGCGCGGGCAGAGAAGAAGCGCGGCAATCTTCAGGCTGCTCGTAAACACATCGAGGACGCGCTGGCGTTGAGCGAAACGGTGCGCGCACGTTCGAGCAGTTTGCAGATGCGCGCGTCGTATCGTGCTTCGGTCGAGAAAGCGTACGAGTTGTACATCGACGTGCTGATGCAGCAGCACGCGCAGAATCCGGCCGGTGGTCACGACGCCGAAGCGTTGAGCGCGTACGAACGCGGCCGCGCGCGCAGCCTGGTGGAGCAGTTGAGTGAAGCGCGAGTGGACATTCGCCGCGACGTCGATCCGCAGTTAATTAAAAAGGAGCACGACCTCTCGCGCGACTTGAACGCGAAAGCGCAACGTGAGATGCAGCTCAAGTTGCGCAAGGCCAACAACGACGATTTGGCGGCAATAAAAAGAGAGATGAACGCGCTTGAAGATGAGTATCAACAAGTGCAGGCTTCGATCCGCAAAACGAGTCCGCAGTACGCTGCGCTGACGCGACCACGGCCGCTCGGTTTGAAAGAGATTCAGCAGGAGTTGGACGCGGGCACGCTGTTGCTCGAGTACTCGCTGGGCGAGGAACGAAGTTACCTCTGGGCCGTTACGCCGGATTCTTTGAAGACTTACGTGCTGCCTAAGCGCGCGGAGATCCAGAAGGTTGCGCAAAAGGTTTACGAAACTTTGATTGCGCGTAGTGTGACGAAGCTGGAAACACCTGCGCGACGAAAGGCGCGAATCGCCGGAGCTGACGTGGAGTTTCAACAGACGGCGACTGAGTTGAGCCGAATGATTATCGAGCCTGCTGCGAGCGAGTTGGGAAACAAGCGGCTCGTGATCGTTGCAGAGGGCGCGTTGCAGTATGTGCCCTTCGGCGCGTTGTCCATGCCGGCAGTTGCTTATCAACCGCTCATCGTGCGCCACGAGGTGATCAGTCTTCCGTCTGCGTCGGCCTTCGCGGTTCAACGAGAGAACCTCGCGAACAGGGAACCCGCGCCAAAGACGCTCGCGGTCATTGCCGATCCGGTGTTCTCGGTTGGCGATCCGCGCGTTAAAGCCGGCGCAGAATCCGCGCCGCAAGTCGCGACCAGAAGCCTCGAACACGGTCCTGCCGGTACCGCGCCTGGTGCTCAGCTTTCGATTCCGCGTCTGCCGTTTACACGTTGGGAAGCGGATCAGATTCTCGCCGTCGCGCGCGCCGGGTCGAATTTGAAGGCGCTGGACTTTCGTGCGAACCGCGCGATTGCGACGAGTGGCGAGCTGAGCAAATACCGTTACGTGCATTTCGCGACGCACGGTTATCTCGACACCGCACGCTCAGGTTTGTCAGCGATTGTGCTGTCGTTGTACGACGAAAACGGCAAACCACAGGATGGCTTTCTGCGCGCGCACGATATTTACAACCTCAAACTACCGGCGGAACTCGTGGTGCTGAGCGCGTGTGAAACCGGACTCGGCAAAGACGTGCGCGGGGAAGGTCTCGAAGGACTGACGCGCGGGTTTATGTATGCCGGAGCGCGTCGCGTGGTGGTGAGTTTATGGAACGTCAACGACAAAGCGACAGCCACGTTGATGCAGCGTCTTTACGCCGGCATGTTGCGGACTAATAAAACACCCGCTGCGGCTTTGCGAGCGGCGCAAATCGAGATGTTGCGCAGCGGTCAATGGCAGGCGCCGTATTACTGGGCAGCCTTTGTGATGCAAGGAGAATGGAAATGAAACCTCTCGTACTCTTCTCACTGATGATTGTTCTGGCCGTGAGTGCTTCGTTGCTGACAGCTATGCAAACTGGGGCGCAAACGGTTGACGAGCAAACACGAAAGTTGTGGGACACGGCGTTTATTACTCCTGCCGCGAGCAAGAAAACGGCGAGCCGCCGGCGCACGAGTTACCGCGTCGCGACGCCGAATGTTCCCGTTGAAAACGTCGCGCCTGACACAGTCGTTGGCGTCACGATTTGGCGGCTGCGTCCGGCAAAACGTACTGACGCCGGCGAACGGTTGATCGTTCACGATGACAACACCACGACTGCGTGGTTGCCTGAGCGCATTTCGCCGAGCACGAGGCTGGTCCAGGGAGATCGTTTGCGCATCACAGTGGAAGCAGTGCGTGGAGGTTTTCTCTACGTCATCAATCGTGAGCAATATGCGGATGGGACGGTCGGTGAGCCGTACCTGATTTTCCCGACCACTCGCACTGCGGGCGGAGACAATGAAGTCGCGGTTGGCAAACTGATTGAGATTCCGGGTCAGGACGACGCGCCGCCGTTTTTCACAATGAAGAAGAGCCGGCCGGATCACGTGGCGGAAGTGGTGAGTGTACTCGTAACGCCTAAGCCGCTCGAAGGCGTGCAGATCACGGATAAGCCGTTGAAGCTGACGGAAGCGCAAGTCGCCGAGTGGGAAAAGACGTGGGGGTCGAGCGTGGGAAATCTGGAGATGCCGACGGATGGCCAGACGTGGACCAAGGTTGAAAAGGAATCGCGCACGCGAGCCTTAATGCCAGGCGCGCCCGCACCCCAACTCGTTTTCTACCGCCCCGGCGCGAAATCTACGGAGCCGATGTTTGTAAAACTCAAGCTCTCGTACCGGCGTTAGGGGTTGCCATAGAAGCGCCAGTTCGTCACGAAGTCGCGGGTGAGTTTTTGATTCGTGATCGCGGCGCGCAACATCTCGATCGGGATGCGGTTTTCTTTCAACAGCGCATCGTTGTACTCGCGATTTGTCATCTTTCCGGACTTCACCAGTTCCTTGTGCATCGCGTACTGCTGCAACCCGCCGATCAGATACGCGATCTGGTAAAGCGGCCCGTAACTACCATCAAATGAACGTCGCACTTCCGCGGTCGCGTTGTCGCGCTCGTGGCCCACTCTGTTAACCAGTAGATCGATGGACTCCTGCGGGGTCATCTTTTCGAGATGGAAACTGAGTGAAAAGATGATGCGCGCGCAACGGTGCATGCGCCAGAACAGCATGCCGATTCGGTTCTCCGGCGTCTTCGCGAAGTTCAAATCCCACAGCAACAGTTCCCAGTAAAGCGCGTTTCCTTCGCTCCAGAACGGCGTGCCGAACATCGCGCGATATGGCTTGTGGCGCGCCGCCATGAATCCTTGCAAATGGTGGCCGGGAATGAGCTCGTGATGAACCGTGGCACGCGAGAAGTGAATATTATTTCCGCGCATGCTCATCATCTTCTGCTCGTGGGCCATCGTGTTGGTCGGAAATGAGACCTGGATCACTTCGCCGCCGAGAAAGAACGGACTAACGAGCTGGCGTTCAGGCGTCATCATCTCCATGCGCCAACTCTCTCGCGCGAGCTCAGGCACGGTTACTAGATTGTTGTCTTCGACAAACTTGATCGCTTCGAGCGCGAGGTCGCGAATCATTTGCGGTTGTTTACCGGGTTCCACGTAGAGGTTTTTGACGTGTTCGAGGGCCTTGCGCCAGTCGTCGCCATAACCGAGATCGCGCGACGCTTTCCTCATCTCGTTCTCGCACCAGGCCATCTCCTTTTCACCGATCGCGATCAACTCTTCGGGGGTGTAGGGGATCATCTCGGAGCGCAGTTCGCTCATAAGGGCTTCACGTCCGATTGGGTCGCCCACGATGTCGCTGGTGTCTCCGGGCCGCGCATTGGGACTTGAACTGGCTCTTTGGTTTGCCTGAAATGTTTGCCCCCTGGTAGGTTCATTCTGCGCTTGTCCCGCCGGTACTCGGATCCCGACAACCTTTTCTGAGATTAGAGTCGTGTAACCAGTCAATGCCTGGTCCACGGATCGGTACGGTTCTTCGTTCCACCAGGTAAACAACGGATCGTAACCGTTGTAGAACGTGTACCAGTTGCGCAGATTGTTACGGAGCGCGTTCATCGCCAGGACGGCCCGGTTGGCGACTGTCTTTTTAACCTTCAAACCACCTTCAACCGCACGACGCCGCTCGTCGATGGTCTTGCGCAGTTCGGTAAGCGTAGCGGCGACTTTCGCGGAGTTGATCGGCTCCATGCGCCGGCGCGTTTCCTCGAGTGAGATGATGGTCTCAGCGAACGGAATCAGCGGTTGAACTTCGCTGAGCTGTTGCGTCTGAATACCCAGTTGCCGCAACTCGTATTCGAGATGGTTCTTAAACAGGAGGTAGTCGATCTTGCCGTCCTGGCTCAGCGAGTCGAAATCGACCGTCTTGAGTGACGCGAGCTGGTCTTCGTAGAACTTCGTGAAGCGCGCGCGCCGCGTGGCCGAGATGGCGACCGGATACGAACGCGTGAGATTCCCGCGGTCGGCGGTATAGCGCTCGATGGAGGCCCGCATCTCACTGACGTTTTCGGGTTTAACTTTCGTTCGTGAGCCGTTTTGGGCCGGAACCTGGATCAGTACAGAGCAGACTAACAGAACAATAACCAGAACGCGCGGTGTAGTCATCGGGTTGGTCTCCTGCGAGAATTAGGAGCAGGGATTATACAAATTCTGCGGTTGCGCCAGTAAGAGGCCGTTTGTTAGAATCCGCGTTCGTTAGTTTCTTACTTTTGATAGGACGCTCCAGAAGACCTTCGCATGAATCGGAAGACTACTCGATTCTTTACTTTTTAATGGCCGCCCGCCTTGCGGGCGCGGCGAAGGCGCTCCTATCGAATCCGATCAACTGAAGTAAGCAAATTAGTGAATCGCAATCGTAAGGAATCGCCTTCGGCCCTCGGACTAAGGTCGCGCAGGTCTTTGTTTTGGTCCCTGGCATGAGGTGATTTGGAAATGAGTGACATCAACGTACAACTGAAGAACGGTGCGCCTGTACCTGTGCCTGATTCAGCGACGGTCGCGGAAGCTCTCAAAAAGCTCGATCGCGACGTGGCCAAACAGGCTTTGGCCGCCAAAGTCGGTGGCCGCGAGGTAGACCTAACGGTCCAGCTTCAGACGCTGCCCGGCGACAACGGCGCCGTGCAAATCGAACCCATCGTGCCGCAGACGCGCGATGGCCTCGAAGTTTTGCGCCACTCGACTGCTCACTTGCTCGCGGCGGCCGTGCTTGATCTCTTTCCCGGAACGAAACTCGGCATTGGACCAGCACTGCTCGACGATCCGCGTTATGGCTATTTCTACGACGTGATCACGCCGCGCCCGCTGACGGAAGCCGACCTTCCGGTGATCGAAAAGCGGATGAAGCAGATCGCCAACCAGAACCTAGTGTACCGCCGTCACGAGATTCCCAAGTCTGAGGCGTTGCGTATCTTCAGCGAGCGAGACGAGCCGTTGAAGTGTGAGCTGATCGATGAGAAGGCCGGCGACACGGTAAGCGTCTACTACATTGACGGTTCGCCGTTCCTCGATTTCTGCCTCGGTCCGCACGTGCCGAATACGAACAAGCTGCGCGCGTTCAAGTTGCTGTCGCTAGCCGGCGCTTATTGGAAAGGCGACGCGTCGCTGCCGCAAATGCAGCGCATCTACGGCACGGCATTCTTCACGCAGCAGGAGCTCGACGCGTGGCTCAAGCAACGTGAAGAAGCAGAGAAACGCGACCATCGGCGTCTCGGCCGCGAGCTGGACTTGTTTTCAATTCAGGAAGAGTACGGGCAGGGACTGATCTTCTGGCATCCGAAGGGCGGCGCGATTCGCAAGGAAATGGAAGACTACCTGCGCGAACAGCTCCTCCGTCGTGGTTACGGTCTCGTGTTCACGCCGCACATCGCGAAGCGCGAGCTCTGGTTCACGAGTGGTCACGAAGCCAATTACGCCGACTCGATGTTTTCGCCGATGGAGTTTGAAGACCAGCAGTTTCGCATCAAACCGATGAACTGCCCATTTCACATCGGCATTTACAAATCGGCGCAGCATTCGTATCGCGATCTGCCGCTGCGTTACGCGGAGCTGGGCACGGTCTATCGCGCCGAACTCTCGGGCACGTTGCACGGCCTGACGCGTGTGCGTGGTTTCACGCAGGATGACGCGCACATCTTCTGCACGCCGCAGAACGTGCACGCCGAAATCCTCGGCTGCATCGACTTTGCCTTCAACATGTATGACGTCTTTGGTTTCAAGGACATCAAAGTCGAGCTGTCGGTGCGAGGCGACGATCCGGACGCGCATTATCTCGGTTCTGACGAGCAATGGGAGTGGGCTGAGTCAGCGCTCGTAGCGGCCCTTGACGCCAAGCAGATTCCGTATCAGCGAATCGAAGGCGAAGCGGTCTTTTATGGACCGAAGATCGATATTCGCGTCGAGGATGCGATTGGACGCACGTGGCAGCTGACGACGGTGCAGTTTGACTTCAACTTGCCCCAGCGTTTTCAGCTCGAATACATCGGTGAAGACAACAAGCCGCACCAGCCGGTGATGATTCACCGCGCGTTGTTTGGCTCGATGGAACGGTTCTTCGGCGTTCTAATCGAACACTACGCGGGTGTTTTTCCAATGTGGCTTGCGCCGGTGCAGGTCGCGGTGTTGCCGATCACGGATCGGATCAACGAATACGCTGAGGAAGTTGCGCGTAAACTTCGCGACGCGGGTCTGCGTGTAGAAATGAACTTGCGAAGCGAAAAAATCGGCGCGAAGATTCGCGACGCGCAGTTGCAAAAGGTTCCGTTCATGCTGGTGCTCGGCGATCGCGAGATGGAGCAGCGCATGGTGGCTGTTCGCGAACGCGGGCAAGGCGACATCGGCGTTATGTCAATTCAGGATTTTCAAGAGATCGCGCGCAAGTTAATCGGGACGCGCGCGTTAACCAATAACTTTCAAACCCAGGAGGTGCAGCAATAGCTACAGGCTTTCGCGGTCGCGGTCAGCGTCCTGACAACCGGCGTACACCGCCGGTTCGAATTAACGAGAGAATACGCGTACCTGAGGTACGTGTGATTGGCGAAGAAGGAGAACAACTGGGCGTCATGGACGTGCGCGATGCCGTTCGTGCGGCCCGGGAGAAAGGCCTCGATTTAGTCGAAGTCGCTCCAGGCGCCGATCCCCCTGTTTGCCGGATCATCGACTTTGGAAAATATCAGTACGAAGCGAAGAAGAAGGCAAACGAAGCGAAGAAAAAGCAGGTCACGATCACGGTTAAGGAAGTGAAGTTTCGCCCTGGTACCGACGACCACGATTACGAGTACCGGATGAAGCATGCGCGCGAGTGGTTGCAGGACGGCGACAAGGTAAAGGCGACGATCTGGTTCCGCGGCCGCGAGATGACGCACCGGGAACTTGGCGCGCGCATTCTGGAGCGACTCGAAAAGGATCTCGTCGACGTCGGCGAAGTTGAAACGCGGCCGAAGATGGAAGGGAACCAGATGTTCATCATCCTCGGACCAAAGAGACACAAGGGCGGAGCAAGCGCGGCGAAGGAAACGCCGCCTCCTGCTCCCATGCACTAGTACAACGGATAAAGGAAGCGGAATTATGCCTAAACTCAAAACACACAAAGGCGCTGCCAAGCGTGTGCGTCTGACGGCTACGGGAAAGATCAAGCGCGGCCACTCGCATGCACGTCACATTCTGACGAAGAAGACGAACAAGCGTAAGCGTCAATTGGATATCGACACACTCGTATCCAAATCCGACCATGAGCGCGTGATGTCGATGCTGCCGTACGGTCGTGACTAAGTCATTGCCGATTGCCAATTTCCGATTGCCAATTGTAAAAGGCGTCGGCGACAGTTCTAAAAATCGGCATTAGGCAATTGGCAATCGGAAATTTTTAATCAGGGAGGAGTCATCATATGCCCAGAGCAAAACGTGGCAATAAGCGTCTCGAAAGACGCAAGAAAATACTGAAGCTGGCGAAGGGTTATCGCGGCACGAAATCAAAGCTGTATCGATCAGCGAAAGAGTCGGTCGAGCGCGGGTTGAACTTTGCTTACACGGGACGGAAGTTGAAGAAACGTGATTTCCGCAGCTTGTGGATCGTCCGTATCGGCGCTGCGGCGCGCTTGAATGGTTTGAACTACTCGCAACTCATGCATGGCCTGAAACTGGCAGGCATCGAGCTCGATCGCAAGGTGCTCGCGGATCTCGCGGTTCATCAGGCCGAATCGTTTGCTCACGTGGCGACCCAGGCCAAGAACGCGCTCGAAAACGAGCAGCGCAACAAAGCGGCTTAGCTGTCGAAAGGATAAACAGAGTGAAATACACGATTTTACTGACCCTGACGTTGCTCCTCGGCGCCAGCGTGGCATTTGCGCAGGGCACACCGGCTGCACCCCAGTCGCCCGGTATTGTTGGTAGTTACGAAGGCACGCTGAAAAACCAGCCTGTAACTTTCGACGTTAAAACCGTTGAGGGCAAACTTCGGGGACAGCTAAAGACGGCAGATAAGTCGTACGAACTAACGGAAGCCGCCGTCAACGGCGAGGGACTTGTTTCGCTCACCTTCGGCAAAGACGGAAAGCTGGAAGGCAAGACGGACGGTAACAAAATTAATGGCAATTGGATCGCCGGAACGGAGAAGTCGCCGATCGAGCTTAAGAAAATTCAGGCGGCCGCTGTGCCGGCAAATCCCGCGAGCGTGGCTCCCTTTAATCTGAGTGGTCAGTGGGAAGCCGTAGCCGACGCGAATGGACAACCGTTTCCGTTCCTGTTGACGCTGAAAGTTGAAGGCGAAAGCGTAACCGGCAGCAGCAGTTCACAACTCGGCGAGGCGGCGATCAAAGACGGCTCGTGGAAAGACGGAAAGCTCGCGTTCACACTCGCAGGTTCGAACGGCGACATCGTCATGGCCGCGACGGTGGTCGAGGGAAAACTCACCGGCGAGTTTGATTATTCCGGGCAGTTGCAAGGCAAGTGGGTAGCGGTCAGGAAAAATTAGGTTGATGGCAGAAGAGCAAACGGAACAGTTGCCTGCGCAGCAGGTTGAAGCAGCCGGCAAAGCGTTCGAGCAAGAGTTCGAACGCTTTGCCCGCTTTGGTGATGCTGCGCAGCTTGCCGGGCTGGATTTGGACGCCGCGCTGGCGGAGCAGCGCGCGCTCTCAGAACTACGCACCCGTCATTTGGGCAAGAAAAGCGCGTTGGCGGCGGCGAAGAAGCTGGTCGGGCGCGTGGCCGCCGAGGAGCGTCCTGCGTTTGGCCAGTTGGTGAAAGAAATTGAAGACAAGGTCGTACTCGAGCTCGATGCTGTCGAGCTGAATCTTAAAAACCAAATTGAAGAAAAACGGACCGCGCGCGAGACCATCGACGTGACGTTGCCGGGCCGGCGCCCGCCGTACGGTCATCGTCATCCGATCACGCTCCTGCGCGAGCGTATCGAAGACATCTTCGTGGCGCTTGGTTACGTCATCGAAGACGGCCGCGAGATCGAAACGGATTTCTACAACTTCACCGCGCTGAACATCCCGGACAATCATCCGGCGCGCGGCGAGGCTGACACGTTCTACACGAACGACGGCTTCGCGCTTCGTTCGCAGACTTCAACCGTGCAGATTCACGCGATGCAGCGTCGAGGCGTGCCGATTCGCATGATCGCGCCCGGTCGCGTGTTTCGCCGCGATACGCCCGATCCGACGCACAACCCGATGTTCTACCAGGTCGAAGGACTGTGCGTGGATCGCGGCATCACGATGGGCCACTTGAAGGGTACCGTGACGGAGTTTCTGCGACGAATGTTCGGCGCGGACACGGTCACGCGTTTTCGTCCGTCGTACTTCCCGTTCACGGAGCCGAGCGCGGAGTTTGATTTCAGTTGTTTCAAGTGCAAAGGCGCGGGCTGTCGCATCTGCAAAAATTCGGGCTGGATCGAGCTTGGCGGGTCGGGAATGGTCCATCCGAACGTCTTGCGTGCGGTCGGCGTGGACCCGCAGGAGTTTTCCGGGTTCGCGTTCGGACTCGGCATCGACCGCATGTGTGCGCTGATGTACGAGCTTGACGACATCCGGCTGTTGTTCGAAAACGACGTTCGGTTCCTGGAGCAGTTTGAGTAGAGACTATGCTGATTAGTTACAACTGGCTTCGCGACTACTGCGAAACTCAGTTTAGCCCGGACGAGTTGCGCGAGCGCCTGACGATGGTCGGGCTCGCAATCGACGCGGTCGAGCGCCACAACTCTGACTCCGTGCTCGACGTCGAGGTTCCGTCTAATCGGCCTGACTGTCTCAGCCATGTGGGAATCGGGCGCGAGGTTGCCGTAATCGCGGGCAAAGAGGTACGTCTGCCGCGTGTCGAGTCGTTTAAGACCGAAGGCCGTGCTGAAGATCTGACCGCGGTTGAGATCAAGGACGTGGATCTGTGTGCGCGCTACGCGGCGCGTCTCGTGCGCGGTGTGAAGATCGCGCCTTCGCCGGACTGGCTGGTGCAGCGTCTCGAAACAATCGGACAACGGCCAATCAATAATGTTGCCGATGTCACAAATTACGTGCTGCACGAGTTGGGCCAACCGCTGCACGCGTTTGACTTTCACAAGCTCGCCGGCCCGCGCATCGTGGTCCGGCGCGCGGCGCCCGGTGAAAAACTGAAAACACTCGACGGCCTCGAACGCACGCTCACGAATGAAATGCTCGTCATCGCGGACGCCGAGCGGCCCGTCGCCCTCGCGGGCATTATGGGTGGCGAAGAATCTGAGATCTCCGAGAGCACCACCGATGTTCTGATCGAGAGCGCGTACTTCGAGCCGAACTCAGTACGGCGCACCGCGCGTCAACTTGGCATGGATACAGAGGCGTCGCGCAGGTTCGAACGCGGCGCGGATATCGAAGGCGTACTCCGCGCGCAGGAGCGTTGTGTGCAGCTCATTTGTGAGCTTGCCGGCGGTGTTGCGTCTGAGGACTCGATCGATATTTACCCACGCCGGTTTGAGCCTCGCACCATAAATTTGCGTCCCCACCGCGTGCGAGACCTAACCTCACTCTCAGTGCAGCCCGTGGACGTCGTTCGTATTCTAACGGGCCTTCAGTTCAACGTTTCCGAAGAAGGCGAGCAGCTAATTTGCACAGTCCCTTCGTGGCGGATCGACGTCGAACAGGAAGAAGATCTCGTTGAGGAAGTCGCGCGTCACACCGGTTTCGACAAGATCACTGACCAACTGCCGCCGGCGAGCGCTTCAGGCGAATACCAGCCGAGTGAGATGAAACAGCGTCTTTTACGACGCGCCTTCAACGCCTTCGGCTTTGACGAAGCAATCAACTTCAGTTTTATCGAACGCGAAACGCAGTTTGAGCCGATCCCTTTGCTAACTACGGGGGAAGTTCAACAACCGCTGTTGAAGAACCCGATCATCGAAGAAGCCGCGTTTATGCGCTACACGCTTCTGCCGGGTTTACTCAACTCGCTGCGGCACAATCTGAATCACGGCATTCGTGATGTTCGTCTGTTTGAGATCGGGCGCGTTTTCGCGATGACTTCACTCGGTGAGCTGCCGGCGGAGCGACTTGCGCTCGCCGTCGTCGCGACCGGTGGCGCGAATGAAGCAAACAAGGCGCAGGCGGAACGCGACCTCGACTTCTTCGACGTCAAAGGCGCTCTGGAAACTGCGATTGACTGGATGAGTCTGAGTCCGCTGAGTTTCACACAAACTGCCGCGGCGCATTTGCGTGCGGGACAATCCGCGCGAATCAAACTCAACGACGGAACAGAGATCGGCACGATCGGACGCCTCGCTGAAAGCGTTGCTGCTAATTACAAGTTTCGTTATCCGGTCTACGTGTTGGAACTCGATCTCGATACACTGTTGAATGGTCCGGCGAGAGTTGTTCAGTACGCGCCGTTGCCGCGTTATCCCTCGGTGGTGCGCGACATCTCGCTGTTGCTCGATAGAAGTGTTTCGCTCGATGAACTGCTGAACGTTGTAAAAGACCGGCAGGTTGCTGACTTTCGCAGCGTGAAACTCGTTGGCATCTTCGAAGGTGGAAACATTCCTTCGTCTAAACGATCCGTGACGTTGCGACTCGAGTATCGCTCCGATGAACGCACGTTGCGCGATCAGGAAATTGAAGAGCGACACGCGCAGTTGACGTCGTCGCTGCTCGACACTTTTGCCGCAGAGCAGCGCTAGCAGCAGCGTCGTAAAAATAAATCGTGCGTGATTGCGAAATGAGTCTTGCACTCGCAAGCGCGAAGACGGATAATCGCGTTCGCATCCAGTTTACAAAACAGGGAGACAAATGATGGTGGGTCTGTCAGGGTTGGAAAAGTTTTCGCATCTCGAAGATAAGATCTATCGCACCATCGAACTCACCAAAACGCTGCGTCAGGAAAAAGAGAATCTCGAAAAAGAACTCGCGCTCATTCATCGGGACATGGGCAACCTGCTGAATGAAAAAGAGCGACTCGAATCCCAGGTCGAGAAGCTGCTCGCCGAACGCGAAACCATTCGCACCAAAGTCGAAGCTATGCTCGACGCGGTTGCTGCTCTCGATCCGGAAATGGCAGAGGAACTCAGATGAGTTCCGGAATCGGCCGCATGATCAATAAAAGCAGTATGGAAGGCAGTACCGGTAGTCCGACGATCCGTGTCGAGATTTACAACCAGACATACAACATCCGGTCTGACGGCGACACCGAATACATCATTCAACTAGCTGAGTTCGTTGACAGCCGGATGAGAGAGATCTCTTCAGGCACGCTCACCGTCGACTCGCTGAAGGTCGCCATCCTCGCCGCGCTGCACATCGCCGACGAACTTCATCGCCTCAAGAACATGCACGAACAGGCCGACGCGCAACTCGCCGCGCGCAGCGCCGAGTGTGCCGAAATGCTCGATCGTCTTCTCAAAGTCCGCACCACCCTCGAACACGAACAGGGCGGCGCGGGTAAGCTGTCCCTGGGCTAAAAAGCCACAAATTAAATATAAGGGTACAAAGGACAAAGATCGTCGCCTTATGCTATTATCCGTCCCGGCGGAGGGTAACGTTCTGCGGTGTTCGTCACCGATTTACGATGATTGAGCCAACGCCGTTGATTCGGGAGACCGAGGTCGCTTAGCCAGTGCATTTCTTCATCGTTAAGAACTGCCAGAGGCTGCGTCATTAAGAGGTCACCCACCTGTCATTGCAGGTTCAATTACGGCTTCGGAACGACAGATGCGGATCTCCCTCCCGCCAAAGAAAGCCGCCGATCTCGGCCGAGATTCGCGGTCTTTTTTGTATTCCCGTCTATAAACAATTATGAAAGTTTTAATGATCGGAGATGTGGTTGCCAAGCCCGGGCGTATCGCCGTCCTGGAACGTATTCAGGACCTGCGCGAACAGCACCAGATCGATCTCGCAATCATGAACGCCGAAAATCTTGCCGGCGGCTTCTCCGTCACGCCACCGCTTTGCGAAGAACTGTTTGCTCACGGCATAGACGTGATGACCTCCGGCAATCACATCTTCGACAAGAAAGAAGCTATCGACTACATCAAGAAACAGCCGCGGCTGATCCGGCCCGCGAATTATCCGCCACACACTCCGGGCAGTGGCGCGTGGGCAGGCGAGATAAACGGAACGCGCGTCGCCGTGATCAACCTGATGGGCCGCATTTTCATGCCGCCGTCCGATGACCCGTTTCGCATCGCGAATGAAATACTGCAATCGCTGCCGGAGAATACCAGCGTGCGACTGGTCGATATGCACGCCGAAGCAACGTCGGAAAAGGTCGCGATGGGTTGGCATCTCGACGGCCGCGTGTCCGCCGTCGTCGGCACGCACACGCATGTTCAAACCGCGGATGAACGAATCCTGCCGCAAGGCACCGCTTATTTGACTGATCTCGGGATGACGGGCAGTTACGCCGGTGTTATCGGCATGAACAAGAGTGATGTGCTTGCGCGTTTTACGTCAGTGACTGCGCGGCGCGCAGAACATTCGAGTGGCCAGGTACGCATTTGCGGCGCATTGATCGATATCGACGAATCGACGGGCCACGCCAGAAAGATCGAACGCGTAAACCTGGCCCACGATTAAGTGTTATTGTTTTCCCATCCGGCGCAAGTGGCGCGCCAGCTCGGTCTTCTCCGCGAGTTCATCCTTCAGCTCCGGCCTTAGCTCGAGGCACTTTGCGAAATCCGCCTGCGCTTCTTCTTCTTTGCCGAGAAACACCTTGGCCAGTCCGCGATTGACGTAAGCCCACACGATCTCCGGATTCAACTCCACCGCACGATTGAAATCGTCAATTGCTTGTTGCATGAGACCTTTCTTCATGAGCACCGTGCCACGCCCGTGATAAGCCCAGGCCATGGTCGGCGCCAGTTCGATCGCGCGGCTGAAGTCTTTTATAGAAGCGTCCCACTGGTTCAGCACGAGATACGCGTAACCACGGTGGTAAAACGTGTCCGCAACGTTGTCTTTCAATGCAATCGCGCGGTTCAGATCAGCGAGTGCCTGATCGTCGTTGCCGAGCTCATGATGCAAACTGCCACGATTACTGTAGGCTTGAAAGAAATCTTTCTTGAGCGCAATGGCCCGATCGAGATCTTTCACTGCGGCCTGGTTCTCTCCAGTCGCAACCAGAGCGGCGGCGCGGTTCAGGTAAGCGGCCTCGAGCGCCGGCCTGATGCGGATGGCCTCGTTGAAGTCGCTGATCGCGCCGGGATAGTCGCCCTTTTGATAACGGACGAGTCCGCGATTGTTGTAAGCGTTTGCGGTGAAGGGATCGATAATTCTGATGTCATCGTGCGAAACTTCGAAAGGGTCTGCACCCGTGAAGGAGTTTGCGGAATTACGTGCCGGCTGGTTGCGCGTTTGCAGACGCGAGCTAAGATTGATAGCTCGCGAGTACTCTTCAATTGCACCCTCGAGATCACCTTGCTGAGCCTTTTTCAACCCAGTTTTGAAGTGCTTGATTGCAGCGTCTGGAGTCTGGGCATGAACGACAGTGAAAGTGGAGATTACAAAGGCGAGTACGACAAACGAAAACAGATGACGGCGCATGGTAGACCCTTCCCTTGGTTGAAGCTCGCCACCATGTGCGTTAAGATGCCGTTGCCGACGATGCATCTTCGTACCGCAAGGTAAACGAACTTGTGTTTGTCATCAGGGCCTCGTTGCTATCGCAAGTAGCAACGAGGCTTTTATGTTCGCGATTCCGAGCGACGGCTCTGAAGTTAAAACGACCGAATCAGCGAAAAGTTACAAAGAATCGTCTGGGGGCTTGCGCGCTTATCTTTGAAACACCATGGCGTGTTGAGTTGTGGCAGGAAGAATCTGATCTACTCAGGTGCTGTTTCAGTGGGCACGACTGATCCACCGTGGGACTTGATGACGGGCGGAGCTGACAAACGCTGCGCGTATCCCTCGGGAAACGAACGCACGCGGCCGGAGCCATCGGTTACAACGTGCCCGGTCTCGCCTTCTGCGACGACCTGGCCCGTGGCGGCTCGCACGATCTCATAGCCAAAGCGAAGTGAACGTTTACGTAATTCTGTAATGTGTGTACGAACGATTAGTTCGTCGTCATAGTAAGCAGGTGCTTTGTAGCGGCAATACGCCTCGGCGACAACGAGAAAGGCGTCTTCGCTCTCTTCCATGTCGCGATAAGAAAACCCGCGCGCCCGGCAATAATCGGTTCGGCCTATTTCGAACCAGACGAGATAGTTGGCATAATAAACAATGCCCATCTTGTCCGTTTCGGCATAGCGGACGCGTAACATCGTCTCGTGCCAAACGCCGAAGACATCATCAGGAGCAGGGCTTGTCATCTGAACAAAACCTTCAACTCTTTCAGAGTGCACGAAGGACTGAATCTCCGTCGAACCAGACTGTAAACGTTTAGCGGACTATAAGAGTGAACCATCAATATGTCAAAGCAAATTAATCGTGGGCCTTGGGACCGCAGGCGTCTCGCCTGCTGGCTTCGTCTTGCGCACTGTTCGAGGTTTGCAGGCGAGACGCCTGCGCTCCCAGCGTTCCTGATCCTGATCTGTCTGTGTGCCGGCAGCCTTACCGTTTCGAGTCGTGCGCAGACGGGCGCGGCGGCAACTGCCCAAAACGCCGCAATTGTTTCTACGACCGACGCGGTCCTTAAAGAAACCAGCGAACTCCGCGAACTCTCGATATTGCGGGCCGTTAAAAGCGGCGCTCAGTCGCGCGCGGACATCGAGCGCATGATCGTCAAAAACCTCGACACGGACACTACGCCGGCCGACATGCACGCGACCGAAGTGCTGTTGCGAGCTTTCGGGCTGGCGCCTCAGGATTTCGCGTACCGGCCGTTTCTGATCAAGCTGCTCACCGAACAAGTCGCGGGCTACTACGATCCCAAAGCACAACAGTTTTATCTTGCAGACTGGATCGAGTTGGAAGGTCAGAAGCCCGTCATGGCCCACGAGCTGACGCACGCTTTGCAGGACCAGCACTTCAACCTGAAACGTTTTGACAAATGGCCCAAAGGCGACTCCGATGCCGAGCTCGCCGCTCACGCTCTAATTGAAGGCGACGCGACGCTCGCGATGACACTCTACATGGCCAAGCACCCGATGGTTGCGCTCGCTTTTATTCGCAGCCTTGGCAGCCAGGAGACTTCGTCGGAACAGTTCAAACGTGCGCCGCGCGCCATACGCGAGTCGTTGCTGTTTCCGTACGAAGCCGGATCGAACTGGGCCACCCAGGTTTATCGTCGCGGCGGCTGGGACATGGTCTCCAAAGCGTTTACAAAACTGCCGCAGTCCTCGGAGCAGATCATGCACGCGGAGAAGTACTTTGCGTATGAAGCGCCGTTGAAGATTACGCTTCCCGAGCTGAAGCCGTTACTTGGAGCAACCTGGAAACGACTCGACACCGACGTCAACGGCGAGTTTGGTTTCTACCTGATTCTTGACGAGTATCTGAACAATTCCAGCGAGTCGAAACAGGCAGCGGCGGGTTGGGGCGGCGATCAGTTCCAGCTTTACGAGGGCGCAAACCCGAGCGAAGTGTTTGTCGCACAGATGACAGCGTGGGACACTGCCGCGGACGCTCGTGAATTCTATGATGCGTACCTCAAACGAACCTGGAAGCGTTATCCTGATGCGAAAGAGAGGGACGTCACATCAACCACTGGTCGCGGTGAACGTCATGACTGGAAAACCACGAATGGACGCGGCGTGTTGGAACTGCGCGGCTCGCACGTGCTGATTCTCGAAGGCATACCGGCGAAGGCCAACACGAACGCGTTGCTGAATCGCATCTGGCATCAGGGTTAGCGGCGAGGCTGAGCCTCGCCTCACATCCGGCGGCGAAGCCGGAAAAACGCTCGTTGAGACTTTTGCAAGACTACGAACTTCGATGAAAAAACTGGACGCCGCTACTCAACCAACATCTTCTCGTTTACGCGAGCTGACAAACGAACTTCAGCAACTCGAAGCACGCCTGCGTCTCGGCGGCGGGTCGGATAAGATCGATCGCCAGCATCAACAAGGCAAACTCACCGCGCGCGAGCGGATTGAAAAACTGCTGGACAAAGAGGCGTACGTTCAGGAGATCGGGTTGCTCGTGGCCCATGATCAATACGACGCCGGTGCGCCGGCCGCGGGCGTGGTCACGGTTGTCGGTCGTGTTCAGGGCAGGGAAGTCGTCGTGGTGGCAAACGATGCCACGGTTAAGGCCGGATCGTGGTGGCCGGAAACGATCAAGAAAATTCTGCGCGCGCAGGAGATCGCGATGCGTTGCCGCGTGCCGATCATTTATCTCGTCGACTCGGCCGGCGTGAATCTTCCGTACCAGGGTGGCGTGTTTCCGGGTCAATACGGCGCGTCCCGCATCTTTTATTACAACTCAATCATGCGCCACTATCTGAAAGTGCCGCAGATCTCCGCGGTGATGGGACCATGCATCGCCGGCGGCGCGTACCTGCCGGCGCTGTCAGACATCATCATCATGGTTGAGGGCACGTCGTTCATGGGACTCGGCGGTGCAAACCTCGTCAAAGGCGCCACCGGACAGACGATCGACAATGAAACACTCGGCGGCGCGCGCACGCATAACGAATTGTCAGGCGTGGCCCATTATCGAGTTGCCGACGACGACGCATGCATCGCGAAGATTCGTGAGTTCATCTCCGAATTGCCCAAACCAAACGTTGACGCCGTCAGTGGACCAGCAGGCGAGCCGCTTCGTTCGGCGGAAGAACTCTACGAAATTATTCCGGAAGATCATCGACAGCCGTACGACGTGCGCAAGTTGCTCGAATGTCTGCTCGATGATGGTCGGCTCGACGAGTTTCAGGCGGACTACGCGAAGGAAATGACCACTGGCCACGCCCGTGTTCGCGGCATCCAGGTCGGCGTGATCGCGAATCACCGCGGCATGGTGCGTGTGCCTGGCGGAAAGCCGCCGCGCTTTGGCGGCATCATCTACACCGAATCGGCGGAAAAGGTCGCGTATTTCATCGAGACGTGTAACCGTCACCAAACGCCGTTGTTGTTCGTGCAGGACGTTTCCGGTTTCATGGTTGGACCAGACAGCGAACACTCGGGAATCATTCGCGCGGGCGCGAAGTTCGTCGAAGCGATGGCGACCGCACTCGTGCCGAAACTCGTCTTGACTGTGAACCACGCATCCGGCGCCGGCTACTACGCGATGGCTGGACAAGGTTTCGATCCGGATTTTATTTACAGTTGGCCCACCGGCCGCATGGGCGTGATGGAGGGCGACTCCGCGGTCCAGGCTGTGTTTGGCAGTCAATTGGAGAAGTTGAAGAAGAACGGACAAACTCCCGACGCGGCTCTTACCGCCGAGATGGACAAAGTGCGCGCGACGTACGACCAGGAATTGGACGCGAAATACGCCGCCGCGCGTGGTTTTGTTGATGCCGTTATCACGCCTGAGTTTACGCGTGACGCGCTCGAACTCGCGCTGCGCACGAGCCTTAATTACTCCGGCCCGCATCTCGGCCAATTCGTTTTACCAACAAACCTGGTTTAAAGCGCTTAAAGCCGCAACATTAAGGTTGAGATCTGACACGGTGAGTGGTACAAGATCCGTGTTCCCTCCACAAATCCCCGGCGAAAAGCCCCCTGACAATCCAACCTAACCGGTGCGGTGAGTGAAACTCTGCGCCGAGACGAACACGGGAGGAAGATCCATGCGCAGAAGAATCTACGGTTCAGTGTTGTTGCTGACAACGCTGACTCTTTCGCTACTTGTTGGTGACGTGCTGGTGCTGGGCCAAGACCCGCCGACCACACCGCCAACGCAAACACCGCAAACACAAACACCTCGAACCACCGCTACGGCATCGCCCACAGAGCAAACTGATCTCTCCGGCACGTACGCGGGAACGTTCAATTGCGATGCTCTCGGACTCAGTGGTGACACGACGCTGACAATCACCGGCAATCAGTTCACCACTGCTGACGGAAAGACGGGCCGCATCGTTGCATCAACGACGCGCGGTTACACGGCTGTCGCACTGCAAATCGGAGACACTGGTCCGGCAACGGCTGCCACGACCGGCGCCGCTGCGACAATGGCCGGCGGAACTGCAGCGACGCCGACGACCGTATCGATGCGCGCGCGCAAATCAGGTGATCGCCTGACGCTGACTTCAGTACCTGGCGCAACGATGCAGTGTTCGTTCATGCCGGCGCGCAACGTCGCGAGAGGTCGCCGTTCACGTCAACGCACGCCTGCCGCGACCGGAACCGACGTAGCGAATCCGGGTGCGACGCCGACGACTACTCCGGCCCAACCGATGCCGGACCCGAGTCAAACACCGAGTCCCGCTCCGAGTCCGAGTCCAACTGGTTCACCTACTCCGGAGCCGAGTCCGTCGCCAAGCCCCAGTCCAACTCCAACGGGCAGTCCGACTCCTGAGCCTTCTCCGACGGCCTCCCCAAGCCCGACGCCAAGCCCCAGTCCGAGTCCAAGCCCCAACCGGAACCAACGTCCGCGCGGGTAATGGTCTTATCCCTCTGATCTGTGTTATCTGTGTCTGTGCAGGACACAGATAACACGGATGAAAGAACGAATCAGAATTGCAGCCGGACAAGGCTTCTGGGGAGATCTTCCTGACGCACCGGTGCGCCAGGTCGAAGGTGGACCAATCGACTATCTGATGCTCGACTATCTGGCGGAAGTCACGATGTCGATCATGCAGAAACAGAAGGCACGCGATCCGACGGCGGGTTATGCCCGCGATTTTATTCCGTTGATGAAACGGATTCTGCCGGCGTGTGTTGAGCGCGACATCAAAGTCACTGCGAACGCCGGCGGTGTGAACGTACGCGGTTGCGCCGATGCTCTCATCGAAGTCGCGCGCGAACTCGGACTCGCAGGCAAACTCCACATCGGCATCGTGACGGGCGACGACATCATGTCGCGACTCGATGAACTGCTTTCACGCGGTGTCGAGCTGCGCAACATGGATACCGGTGCGCCGTTATCGACCGTCCGAGATTCGATTCAGAGCGCGAACGTTTATCTTGGAGCGGCGCCGCTCGTTGAAGCGCTGCAACAGGGAGCCCACGTCGTGATCACCGGCCGCGCGACAGACACCGGTCTAACGCTCGCGCCGCTGATGCACGAGTTCGGTTGGGCCCCGAATGATTGGAACAGGTTAGCCGCCGGAACCATTGCCGGTCACATCATCGAGTGTGGCGCGCAGGCGTCGGGGGGAAACTGCCAGTTTGAATGGCGCAATATTCCGAACCTCGCGGACGTTGGGTTTCCGATTGTGGAAGCCTCGCCTGACGGCACGTTTGTGATTACGAAGCACGACGGTACCGGGGGCTGCATCAACATTCCGTCGATCAAAGAACAGTTGGTGTATGAGATGGGCGATCCGCACGAGTACATCACGCCTGATTGCGTGGCGGATTTCACGACCATACGGTTGCAGGACGATGGGCGCGATCGCGTTCGTGTTTACGGAGTCGAGGGACGTGCGGCAACTGAGTTTTTGAAAGTGTCGATTAGTTACTCCGCGGGCTTTAAGGCGGTCGGCACGCTTGTTTACGCGTGGCCGGATGCGTACGAGAAAGCACAAGCAGCGGACAAGATACTGCGTGCCCGACTCGATCGTCTGGGCTTGAGGTTCGATCACATACTGACGGAGTTTGTGGGCGTCAACGCGACCCATGGACCACTCGCCGGTGAAGCGCGCGCGGATGCGCCCGAGGTGCAGTTGCGAGTAGGCGTGCGCGGCCAGGACCGTGCAGCGATCGAACGCTTCACGAAGGAGATCGCGCCGTTGATCCTAACCGGGCCACCCGCAGTCACGGGTTTTGCCGGTGGCCGGCCCAAAGTTGAAGAGATCGTCGCGTACTGGCCGGCGCTGATTCCGAAGAGTGAGATAACACCTTCAGTCGAGGTACTCAACGCGTGAAAGTACAACTGGCAAAACTGGCCCACGCGCGCTCGGGCGACAAAGGTGACACTGCGAATGTGGGACTGATTGCGTTGCGTGACGAGGCTTATCCGATCCTCGTTCGCGAGGTTAGCGGTGAGCGTGTGAAACAGCATTTTCGTGGGATATGCCGCGGCGACGTCGAACGGTTTGAGTTGCCAAACCTCGGCGCGTTGAATTTTCTGTTGCACGAGAGTCTTGGTGGTGGCGGAACGC
The DNA here is from genome assembly GCA_020199835.1 of Acidobacteriota bacterium. Lineage (GTDB taxonomy): Bacteria > Acidobacteriota > Blastocatellia > Pyrinomonadales > Pyrinomonadaceae > PSRF01. The sequence continues at coordinate 256,469 of JAIVJV010000004.1, forward strand.
TGTCGTTGATGACCGACGCGCAAGGCAAGACGTTTTCGACCGCGCTGTTGCGCATGGAGATCGAGATCTCCGACGAGGAAGCACGCAAGCTCGAGTTGAACTGAATGGCCGGCGAGCAACCAGTCCTCTATTCCGTTGAAGATGCGGTTGCCCGCATCACTCTCAATCGTCCTGAGAAAAGAAACGCGTTGAATCCCGCCTTGATTGCGGGAATTAAAGACGCGCTGCGCGAAGCGTCGCGTGACGAGCGAGTACGGGTCATCGTTATCACCGGCGCAGGAAAAGATTTTTGCTCCGGCGCAGATCTGTCGGTTTTGCAGCAAATCGCGGAAGCGGACGTGTCGGAAAACGCTGAGGACGCGCGTTCGTTACTCGAGTTGTTTCTGCTAATCCGTCAGATCGCTGTTCCGGTTGTTGCCGCCGTCCGAGGCCGCGCCCTTGCAGGAGGCTGTGGCCTCGCCAGCGCCTGTGATCTCGTGCTCGCGTCCAGTTCAGCACGCATCGGTTATCCCGAAGTGAAGATCGGCTTCGTACCCGCGATGGTGATGGCCATCCTGCGCCGCAACGTTTCGGAGAAACGCGCGTTTGAACTGCTAACCCGCGGCGCCGAGATCAGCGCTGAGCAAGCGCGAACGTTCGGCCTAATAAATGAGATCTACGCGGACGAGACTTTCGACAACGATGTTGCTGCGTATGTAAATGATTTCGCGAAGCTGAGCCGTTCCGCGGTTTCGCTGACCAAAACTTTGCTTTACCAGATGGACGGCCTTTCCTTTCCTGCCGCACTCGAAACCGGCGCCGACGTTAACGTCATCGCGCGCCTCACAGACGACTGCCGCCAACGCGTCGCAAAGTTTCTCAGTAAAGTTCAACCTGAAGTGTGACGTGCTGATGCTGGGACCGCAGGCGTCTCGCGTGCACGGAAGCGGAAGCAGCGCTCTTGTGAGTCGCAGGCGAGACGCCTGCGGTCCCAGGAAGGTCGTGTGTAAGTTATTTTGAAATGCCTGAGTTAAGGGGTGGTTCTGGTTGTGCGGGCTTTCTCACGCAGACGCTTGATTTCGTTTTGCAGTGCTTGCGGGTTTTTTAACTGCGGGTTCTTTTGCAGGTACGACTCGAGTTCGGCGGCGGCCTTTTCGGGATCACCCCTGAGATCGTGGAACAAAGCGACTGTCATGCTGTCTGGCTTTAACTTGTTTTCGCTCAACGTCGCCGCCTGGTTCATCGCGACTTCCGCGCGTCCCAGCAAAAAAGTTCGATCGTCAGCGGACGTCGCCGCTTGATGAATCAGCGCCGTCGCGCGCATCATGGCGTTCATCGGGTTTGAGGGATTCAATCTCGCTGCTTCAGCAAACACCGCGACAGCCACCGCGAAATTCTTCTGCTTCATCAGCAACAAACCAAACGACTGGTATGCACGCTCGTCGTTCGGATTGATCTGGCGCGCGGCATCGAGCTCGGCGATCGCCAGGTTGAACTGTTCGGTCTTCAAAAACGTGTTGCCGAGTTGCAGGTGAGCGTCGAAATACTGGGGAAAGACCTTGATCGCGTTTCGCATGTTTTCGATCGCCACGTCGATCTTTCCTTCTTCCAGGTTTTTGAGACCCAGGGCGAGCGCTTGTCGTGCTGCTTCAGGCACCTGCTGCGTGAAAGCGTTGATTACACCGGCTTGTTGTGCGGGCTTGGCCACGATCGGGCGAAGCTGAATGTCCTGCGTAAAACTCTGCCCGGAGGCGCCAAACGCGCTGATGTCAGCGTAAACGGTCGTGGTCTCGAAATTAATTCCGTCGCCTTCCGCTGTTAGTTGGTACCTGCCGCGCGAAAGCCCGGGAAACGAAAAGCGGCCGCTGAGATCGGAGAACGTCTCGTGAATCGGCCGGCCGTTAAAAGTTAATTTGACGCGAACTGGATTGGTCGGCTGCGTTCCCGACGGCATTACGACTTTCCCCTCGAGCACGTTAGCGCCCTGCGCGAGGGCAGACGACGCCGCGAGAAACAGTGTTACGAGAACGGAGAGAAACCGCAGTCTCATTTCGCAACCCGCAGGAAAATAATGGAGGCACTTCGCGAAAACGACTATACATCGTTTCGCGAAATGCCCCCAAGTCAGTTTGCCGGTTTTAGAAGCTGAACCGGACGCCGAACTGGGCCTGGAACGGAATTCCAAGCGGTTCAGAGAAGCCGGTAGCGCCAAAGAAATTGATTGGCTTACCGAAGTCTGGTTCGCCAGTTACGTTCTGGAACTGGTTACCGAAGTTTCCAGTGTTGAAAACGTTGAAGGCTTCAAAGAAGAGACCGAGTCTGTAATTCTCGCTCCACCTGAAGAACTTCGAAACGCGAACGTTCAACTGTGAGAACTTGTCTCCACGTGCACTGTTTATCGGCAATTTGTTCTGATCGTCAATGCCCGGATTCACCGACTCGCGATCGTTGTTTACGCCATCGCGGTTAATGTCGCACAGGCAAGACGGGAAGATGCTGTAAGGACGAGCTGACGCCAGTTGAAGGATGGGCGCTACCTGGAAGTCCCACGGCAAGTCAAAGATGCCGGAGAGGACGAAGCGATGGCGCTCATCTTCGTTGGTTGGGCCGAAGTTGATCGGATCAAACTTTTCGAAGAGGTTCTGCGGCTGCAAACCGAAGTCTGCGGTTGCGCCGAACCAGGCCTGCGACTTCGCCAGGGTGTAATGAGCATTCAATTGAAACTTGTTCGAATAGCGTTTCTTGAATGCCGCGGTGAACGCATCGTAGCGCGAACGACTATCAGACTGCGCCACTGTGATGCGAGCGAAAGGCGTGGCCGTACCGAAGGCCGCCGTCAACTCTGCTGCATGTGCTGCAAACTGCGACGTCAGTACGCGCCCCGGATTAGGACTGCTGCGTTGTGCGTTAATCAATGGGCCGATACGTGGATTGATATCGAGACCGGTGAATTCGTGAAGTCCGAGGATGTGAACATAGTCGAACTCGATGGCCATGTTCCTGCCAATCTCCTGCGCGTAACCGATGTTCCACTGCTGCGTGTAAGGAGATTCGAAGTCCGGATCAAGCATTCTCCCGCGCGTGCCCGACAACGGATTGTTAAGCGGCCGCGGAATGACGGGCGGCGCTGAATCGATGCTCAGGTTCGGCCCGTCGTTAAAGAACGTGGCGTAGATCTCCGGATTCGCCTGCTGCACGGCAAACAGCGGCACGTTCAGGAACGATTGATCGTAGTACATTCCGTATCCGCCTCTAATAACGGAGCGGCCATCACCACGGAAATCCCACGCAAAACCAACACGCGGGCTGATGTTGTTAAGATCGTCTTCAACGGTTTTCCTGGCGAACGGGCTGCCGATAATCTTGAGCGCCTGGAACGTGCGGTTCTCGGCTGCGTGCGCTTCGTCAACGAACCCCAAATCGACGTCGTAGCGCAGACCGAGGTTGAGAGTGAAGCGCGGGGTGATCTTCCAGTCATCCTGCGCGTAGAACGCAAACTGCTTCGGGCTCTCGCGCAGATTGAAGCTCGGATCGCCACCGGAAAGGATGACGGCTGATACCACGCCGATGCCATCCAGATCCGCCGCGGTACAGGTTGCAGTGCCCACCATCGCCGGACAGGTGATTGGCCCAGGCAGAATCTGCGTGGTGCGGAATCCCTGCGGAAACTGACCGGGATTGAGGGCGATCTCGTCGGCCGTGAAGTTGAAGTCGTATTCCGGAGCGGAGTTGAAGGCAAACAATCCGCCCAGTTTTTGGACGTAAGTGAAATCGCCACCAAACTTGAAGCCGTGGTTGCCACGGTTCCACGTCAGGTCATCGCGGAACTGATGCTTCTTCTGAATGGTCTGTTGGGGAACGTTGCCGTTGCGGCCAAGAGCGAGACCATCGGGGAAGAAGAGCAGATCCAGATCTGTCGTGGCGTTAATGCGGTTGTCGAAAGTCTGGTACTGATAGGTAAACTGGTTGACAGTTGAATTATTTAGAGTCGAACTCAACGATGTCAGGAAGTTATACAGCGTGTTCAAACTCTCGTTACCGCCCGAAAGGTCGGTGCGAACGATCAAAAAGCCTGCTTGATCATTGAGGGCGTCGTTGTTCTGGCCGGCGAAACGCGTAACGAGCGTGTGCTTCGACGACAGGTTGAAATCGCCCTTGATTGTGTACTGCCAATCGTTGAATGGTTGCGGGAGAAACTGAACAGCCTTGTAACCAAACGGTTCGAGGAAGCCAATCTTTGTTCGGTCCACTCCCGGAACGATCGAGTTGCCGCGCTCGCGCGTACGCTCGACGGTGCCGAAGAAGAAGGCCTTGTCCTCTTTGATTGGACCACCAATCGAGCCGCCAAACTGTTGCCGGCTGAACGGCGGCTTCACTGCGTCTGCCGGTTCCGGAAATAGATCGGGGTTGGCGTCAGCCAAAAGCTTCGGAGCATTGGCGTTCAAGGCGTCGTCGCGGAAGAACCCGAAGATGGAGCCGTGAAAGTCGTTCGTGCCGCTCTTTGAAACAACTGAAAGGAGCGCGCCGCCGGAGCGGCCGTTCGCAGCGGAAAAGCGTTGCGTGGAAAGCGCGAACTCCTGAATGCCTTCCATCGAGAAGTTCTGGAGAATGCCACCCACGGCATTGTCTTTATTGTCGCCGCCGTCGATCGTGATATTGAGGTTGCGACCGGTTGAACCACCAACCGAGAAGGTGCCAACGCGCGCCTTGGTGGGGTCAAACGACGGTTGCAACGTTGCGCCCGGAATCAGGATCGCGAGCGATGCGAAGGAACGACCATTCACCGGAAGATTTTCCAAACGGCGCTGGTCTATAACTCCACCAACCTCGGTCTTGGTCGTTTCGACGAGTGGTGCGCTTTCACCGGTGACCGTAACAGTCTCGCCGATGCCGCCGACTTTCAAATCGGCGTTCGCGGTAGTGCGTTGCAGCACGTTTACCACCACCGGTTCCACCACGTACCTGGAAAAACCTTGAGCCTCGATTTCCAGGCGATAGTTGCCCGGAACGAGTTGTGCGATTTCGTAGTTGCCGTCTTCGCTGGTGACAGCAGTTCGTTCGGCGTTAGTTCCCATGTTCACGACTTTAATGTTCGCGCCGGGAACCAGGCCTCCTTTCTCATCTTTGACTACCCCCGTGATCGTACCCGTGTTGGATGTTTGGGCGAAGACGCTGGCTGAAATTCCTGACGCTCCAATTACAAACGTCGCCAGGAAAGCCGCGAAGAGCCATCGCTTTAAATAGCTAGTCTTCATGGTAATCATCTCCTGCTATTGATGAGTTGCCGGGGTTGAGCTTTTGCTAACCGCAATACCGCGTGTAGGTCTTGATCTTGGGCGTCGCAACCTACATGCCTCTCGGTAAGAACCGCAGAACTAAGGAATTACGGCACATTTCGAGAGATCAAATTAAAGTCGCGGAAGATTATCCAAAAAACGAAATGCTGCTACAGGAATTTGTAGGCTAATCGCGGGGTTTTACGTTGTCGTGCAGGAATTTAATGATGTCTTCGGTGGAAGTACCGGGCAGAAATATCTCGGCTACGCCTTGCTGTTTCAACTTCGGCACATCTTCCTGGGGCACGATTCCGCCGACCAGGACCAGACAGTTGTCCATGCCTTTGTCGCGTAGCAACTGGACGATGCGCGGGCAGAGCGTGTTGTGTGCGCCGCTGAGAATGGAAACGCCGACTGCGTCGACGTCTTCCTGCAGCGCCGCGGCAGCGATCATCTCCGGTGTTTGGCGCAAACCTGTGTAGATGACTTCCATTCCTGCATCGCGCAGAGCGCGCGCGATCACTTTAGCGCCTCGATCGTGACCGTCGAGGCCCGGCTTGGCAACCAGCACGCGAATCTTCCGAGTGGACATATTTTAGAAGGCGGGCTCTTCGTAAACGCCGTACACATCTCGCAGCGCCGAACAGATCTCGCCAAGCGTTGCGTAAGCGCGTACCGCTTCGATCGTGGCCGGCATCGTGTTCTCGTTTTTTGTCGCGGCGAGTCTTAGTTTGTCGAGTGCGTTATTGACGGCGCCGGCGTCACGCTGCGCGCGTGTTTGTTCGAGACGTTCGAGCTGATGCGTCCGAACCGATTCATCGATCACGAGTATCGGAACTTCTGCGGGCTGATCGGTCATCGCGTATTTATTAACGCCGACGATCACCTGCTCGCGCCGTTCCACGGCCTTTTGATATTGATAAGCGGAGTCCTGAATCTCGCGTTGCGGAAATCCTCTTTCAATCGCGGCCACCATGCCGCCCATCGCATCGATCTTGTGGAAGTAGTCGAGTGCTTCCTGCTCCATCTTTTCGGTGAGCGCTTCGAGATAGTAGGAACCACCGAGTGGATCGACAGTGTTCACGACACCGGTTTCTTCAGCGATGATCTGCTGCGTGCGCAAAGCGATCAGCGCGGCGCGATCGGTTGGTAAGGCTAACGCTTCGTCGTAAGCATCGGTGTGCAAACTCTGCGTGCCGCCGAGCACACCGGCGAGTGCCTGAATTGCGACGCGCACGATGTTGTTGAGTGGTTGTTGGACCGTGAGTGATACACCCGCGGTTTGCGTGTGAAAACGCATTTGCAACGTGCGTGGATGATCACTGCCGAAACGTTGTTTCATCTCGCGCGCCCAAATGCGGCGCGCTGCGCGATACTTGGCAATCTCTTCAAAGAAGTCGTTGTGCGCGTTGAAAAAGAATGAAATGCGCGGCACGAAACGATCGATGTCCAAACCGGCGTCGACTCCCCACGCGACGTACTCGATACCATCGCGCAGCGTGAACGCGAGCTCCTGGGCCGCGGTCGCCCCTGCTTCGCGAATGTGATAACCGCTGACCGAGATCGGGTTATAACGAGGTACGCGCTCCGTGCAGAACTCAAACGTATCAACCACCAGCTTCATCGCCGGTTTGATCGGATAGATCCACTCCTTCTGCGCGATGTACTCCTTGAGAATATCGTTCTGAAGTGTGCCGGAGATCTTGTCCCAACTCGCTCCTTGTTTTTCCGCGACGACGAGGTACATCGCGAGCAGCACGGAGGCTGGCGCGTTGATCGTTTGCGAAACGGTGACTTTCTCGAGCGGGATGCCGTCGAACAGGACTTCCATGTCCGAGAGTGACGAAACCGCGACACCGCATTTGCCGACTTCGCCTTCGGAAAGAGGAGAGTCAGCGTCGTAACCCATCAGAGTTGGAAGATCGTAAGCGACTGAGACTCCGGTCTGGCCCTGGTCGAGCAGGTATTTGAAACGCGCGTTCGTTTCTTCCGGCGTGCTGAAGCCCGCAAACTGGCGCATGGTCCAAAGCTTGCCGCGATAACCTGTTGGGTGAATGCCGCGCGTGTAGGGAAACTCTCCCGGGAAAGAGATGTCGCGATTGAAATCCACTTCCTCGGTGTCGGCCGGAGTGTAGAGCCGATCGACTTCAGCGAGCGAAACAGTTTGGAAACTCTTTTTTCGTTCGGGATGTTTGCTGACAGCAGGTTCGAGTGTCTCCCGCTCCCACCGCTCCTTCTCCAATGCAACGGGTGAGGAGCTTTCCTTTGTTTCGGGCATTCAACCTCTCAGATCTACAGATTTCTTTGCGTAAACCGATATTAGTTTACGGTATCTAGGGTGTCAAAGGTACGTCTGAACCGTCCACCACTGTGTCGGTAATTTGTCGTGCGTAAACTAAAAGAGACGGGAGCGCGGCTGTGATGGCAGTCACAGCCGCGCTAACTCGGAAGGCAACCCGCTTGCGTGGATATCGAGCAGGGGAAATGCTATGGGCAGGCTTTGGCAGGTATGGAAATCAATCTCGTTAGTTTGTAAATAGAATGTCACTTTGGTTAGTCCACCGGAACTACGTATTCGTTACTACGCACCATGTTCAGTTGCGCGCGCGCAGCCGACTCAATCGCTCGCGGATCCTTCCGCAACCGTTCCACGTCAGCTTTCAACGACTCGTTAAGCGTCCGCAGCGACTCGACATCCGACTGCATCACTGAATGCTGCTGCACGGCGACGTGAAACTTCGCTCGCGTACGCATGTTCACCGTCACACAAACGGCGAACGTACCCAGCAAAACCATTCCAAAAACAACCCACGAAGGAATTATTCCGCCACGGCGCCGCACCTCCGTGCGGCTGCCAATGATCTCCATCGAGATCTGTTGCACAGAAGCCAGAGACGAGTTCGTGCGGCGGGGCAATACGCGCTGCGATCTGATGCGCTCGTCAACCCAGTAAGTATTTGCGACCTTGCTCAAGTAGCACCTCCATGTCCTTTGCCGATTCTGACTCCGCGTAAATGCGTACCAGGGGTTCGGTTCCCGATGGACGCACCAACAGCCATGAATCGTCCTCAAAAATGATCTTCACACCGTCAATGCGGTTGATTGTTTTCACTCGCCGCCCACAGAGGTTGGTGGGTTCCTCTTTCAACTTTTCTTTCAGGACCGGCATCAGCTCCGGCGTCAGTTGCACGCCAATGCGGCCAGACTCGAGCCGCCCGGTTTTCGCAAAGAGCTGTTCGAGTTGATCCGTTAATGACGCGCCCCGCGCCGCAACTGCCTCCGCTGCAAGGAGACACGCCAGGAGGCCATCTTTCTCCGGATAGTGACCCTTGATCGATAAACCGGCCGACTCTTCACCGCCGAGGATAATCTTGTCGTCATTGATTAATTCTCCGATGTATTTGAAACCCACCGGTGTCTCGTAAACGGGTAATCCGTGAGACGCCGCAACGCGATCGACCAGATGCGATGTGGCCACCGAACGGGCCACGCCTCCCTGCCAATTCCGCGACTCCGCGAGGTAATCAAACAGGATGGCGATCAGTTGATTGGGGGTGATGAACTGGCCATTCGCGTCGATAACGCCGAAGCGGTCACCGTCGCCATCGGTTGCTAATCCAAGAACACATTTGTCCGCCAGCACCAGGTCCTTCAGCTCGCCGAGATGGCTCGCTTCCGGTTCAGGCGCCCGGCCGCCGAAAAGCACGTCACGCCAGTCGTGAATCGTCGTCACGCTCAGCCCGTGATGCCTTAATAATTCATCGAGATAGCCGCGGCCGGTGCCCCAGAGCGGGTCGTACGCATAGCGCCCGCCGGCACGGCTGATAACGTCAAAACGTACTTTTTGCTCGAGATCTGCTAGATACGCATCACGCGGGTCGAACCTTCGCGCGGATTTCGGAGCCGCGCTTTTCGCGCGATTTTCAGCCGGTTTTGCCAGAAACTCTTCGACTTTCGTGGTGACGGCGGGCAGTGCCGGGGCGCCGTCGGCGGTCGAGAGTTTTATCCCGCTGTATTCCGGCGGGTTGTGCGACGCGGTGAAATTGATTCCGCAGACTGCATGCTGCGACCGGATCGCGTGCGAGACGGTCGGCGTAGGCGTGGGCCCGGTGCAAACCAGCGCCTCAAACCCTTGCTCCACAATAATTTGCGCACACTCGGCGGCAAACACTTCGCCCAGAAATCGGGTGTCGTGCGCGATCACGACCGGCCGGCCCACCTCATTGGCGAACTGCGAGCAGATAGCCTCAGTCACCCTGCCGACGGCGGCAAAGGTGAACTCGTCCGCAATGACGGCTCGCCAGCCCGATGTTCCGAAGTGAATTGTCATTCAAAAATTAAGAGACTGCTTAATCGAAACTGAGAGTTACTCCACAATATAGTCGGGTCGTGCGGGTTGTCAGCCCCAACTAAATGTACTTTACGGTTTGTCAATCTCTTGCCGCTCAAGGACTTAGCGGCGATATGGCCGGACTGTAGCACCGGCGCTTAAAAGGTGTAAAGATTTTTCTCTGCAACGCTTGAAGCCCGTAAGTTGAACATTTACATGAACTAAGAGCGCTTAACAACCCGATTGGGCGAACAAAAAGCGAACGGAAATCCAACGCCATTCGGCAAATGGGGTCTGGTGTTAAAAATTGTTGACAGTATTGGCCCTGGATAACTAGACTCCAGTGTGCGGCTTTTGTCCCGCGCGGCATTCCCTCACAGTTAATCAACCAAGGAAAGCTGTAGATGCCTGATTCCCAGGATTCAGCCCAACTGCCCCTTAGTTCAATAGTTCGAGCAGTTTGCGACGCCGCAAGCGGCGGCCCCGATCTGCTTTACGAGGTCATGATCAAGATGAGCTTGATGGTGGAGGCGACTGCTCCCACCTACGGCTTGTCGATCTGGGCCATCTCAGAGGCGGGGAAACCGACCCTGCGTTGGGCGGAAGGACTGGAAGAGGACGAGATTGCCAGGGCGGAAGGGACGGTCGCCGAGTTGTTCTTGAGTAAAACGCGGCCTCAGGCGGCGAAAGAAGGCGATCAGGCAATCTGTTTACTACTGGCGATGCCGTCGCCGATGCGCGAAGGCGCGGCTCTCTACGGCCGCTGCGTTCGGCCGCTTTCCACGGAACAAGCAAAAGAACTCAACGCGCTGAGCGACGTGGCGCACCTGGCCCACTCGCATCAGTCATCCGGAGCTCCCGTTTCGGCCGGGCCAAAGCCTGCGATTCCGTCGGTCAGTTCTCTGCCGGGAATGGTTTTTAGCAGTCGCGCGATGTCCGACGTCGCCCGCAATGTTGAAAAGATCAAGGATTCGCATTCGACGGTCCTCGTGACCGGCGAGTCAGGCACGGGCAAAGAGCTGATTGCGAGGGCCATTCATCGTCTTAGCCGTCGCTCGGAAAGCGAATTCATTCCCTTCAACTGCTCGGCGGTGCCGGCGGAGTTGATCGAGAGCATGCTGTTTGGGCATCGCCGCGGCACGTTTACAGGCGCGATGCAGGATCAGGCCGGTCTGATTCGCTCCGCGGAAAACGGGACGCTCTTTCTCGACGAGATCGGAGACCTGCCACTTTCGCTTCAACCAAAACTCCTGCGCTTTTTGCAGGAGGGTGAGATTCACACGCTCGGCGAACGCGCACCACGCAAAGTGAACGTGCGCGTGATCGCCGCGACGCATAAGGATCTCGAGGCGCTCGTAAAAGAAAAGCAGTTTCGCGAAGACCTGTATTACAGAATCGCCACGTTGACTCTGAAAGTGCCGCCCTTGCGAGAGCGGCCCGAAGACATCTCGACGTTGATCTCACATTTCGTGAGTCACTACACGCGCAAAAACGAGCGTCACATTTTTGGAATCACTCGGGAGGCAATCCACATTTTGGAAGCGTACTCCTGGCCGGGAAATGTTCGTGAGCTCGCGGCGGAGATCGAACGCCTCGTGCTTTACGCCGAAGATGACGGCTACATCCGGCCGGAGAACATCAGTGCGCGTATCTGCCCGCGCGGCGCCACGCAGACAGGCGAAAGGCTCGACGACTTACTCGACAACTACGAACGCCGAGTCATCACGGAAACACTCAAACGCCACGACTGCAACGTCGCGCGCGCGAGCGAAGCACTCGGCCTCGGTTCCCGGCAAACTCTCTACAAGAAGCTCAAACGGCTCGCGATCGACATCGGCGATTTTCTCCAGGAAGACACCGAGCCCGGCATGCAATACCGCGCCTGATTCGTGTTAGCTGCGGTTTAGCCGCGGAGGCCACAGAAGGCCTGTTGCGTGTCAACTTTGGGCGACAAGCGCTAACCACCAATAAAACCGAATACAAGACCGGATCGTCTCCTCACGTTGCCGATTGGACCAACCGAAGTTGTCAACCGCAGGCTACAAACTCGACTCGAAAATCGCCAAAAAGCCCACCTGGACCATTGGCACACCGGTTGTAACTGTCGTGTTCGTCGCGAGGCAACAAACGCATCGCATCACTAGTCGAGCAGACAAAACCTAATGAAGGCTAACATCACAAAAAACCTGACATCAGTAGCAATGCTCGTGATTCTTTCCCCGCTCCTGGCGCTGGCGATGCTCGTCAGTATCCAGACCACGGGAATCCGGAATAACGAAGTGCTACTGCTGCTGCTGACTTTGTCCAGTGCTGTTCTAAGTGGAATCAATGGCTTTGGCCGTCGCACGGCCACAGCGGTTCAACTTTCTCCAGCGAAGGCAAGGTCTGTCGGTGCGAATCCTTCCAGGTCTGGTGTCACGTTTGCCGGCTCTCCAAGCAACAACGCCTAATCGAATCCAAAAGGAGCAACCAAATGATTAAGAGATTTTTCAATGACGAAACAGGTCTGGAACTTTCCGAGTACGCAGTAGCCGCAGCGCTTATCGCGTTGGCTTGCGTCGCAGCTTTCACGCTGTTGGGCGAAAACATCGGCGCGAAGATCAACTCGCTCGCGAACACGATTGCTCAGTAATTGATCGATGCATTTGAGCCAAACCGGCAGCGGCAAATTGCTGTTTTGGTTGTGACGGCGGACCCCGACAGGCTCAGGTATCGCGTCAACGGAGGATGTAGGTCATGTTGATGAAATTCTTCAAAGACGAAACCGGACTTGAGCTATCGGAGTACGCCGTCGCTGCCGCTCTCGTAGCGGTTGCCACGGTCGCCGCGTTCGAACTTCTCGGAACCAGTATCGCGGCGAGGATTGAGAGACTGGCAGGTTTTATCCAGTGAACTCAACCGAGTGAACTGCCATTGCCGGTGGCGCGCCTTGTGAAGCTTTAAGTCTCACGGGTGCGCCGCCACCTTTCTTCTGTAAGACCCCGACATCGCCTCAGGATCGTTATGCTGAGTCCTACCGCTACAGTTTTTGAGTTCTTCCTGGTCCCGCTCGCCGTGATTGTGATCTACCACGACGTGCGGTATCGGCGTATTCCAAATCTATTTTGTCTGGCCACTTTGATTAGCGGGGTTACTTTGAACTTCGCCCTCGGTGGAATCCACGGTGGTCTAAGCAGCATCGGCGGATGTGTGCTGGCCTTTATCTTAATGTTCATCCTGCACGTGTTCGGAGCGATGGGCGCAGGCGACGTAAAACTCTTCGCCGCGATCGGATCCGTGATCGGTGCTCATCTCGTGCTTCCGACTTTTGTTGTGGTGGTGTTGACCGGTGGCCTGTTGGCCCTCGCTTCAACTCTGCGTTCGGGAGTCTTTGTCACCACCATGCATCGTGTGCTGGAAATTTTCGTCGGTTTACTGCCGGGGTGGCAGATGCCGAAGTTCAGCGTCCCTGCTGATCGTCGTCTGACCATTCCTTACGGTGCGGCGATCACCATCGGCGCCATCATCGCAATCGCGATCTTTCATCCTTAAAAAGCGGCCAACAACCAGGCCTTTGACCTGGCAAGAACGGAGAGTTGATTCCCATGCGAAACAAACGTTTCTTCATAGTCCTGGTAGGAGCACTCATTTTCGGAGTGCTCGCTGCCGTGTCAGTAAGCAAATACTTGTCGAGCGCGCAAGCCTACACGAAAAATCTGAACAAGATTGCCGTGGCCAAGGTTGCGATCCCGCTCGGGAGCAAGATCATCGCCGAGCAGATCATGGTGGTCCAGTTTCCCAAGGAATCGACTCCGGACGGAGCTTTCGACTCGCCTGAAAAACTCGCCGGCCGCGTGGCTGTGGTGAACATCGCCGCTCGCGAGCCAATCACCGAAGCACGACTCGCGCCCGAAGGTACGGCCGCTGGTCTTTCAGCTGTGATTCCCGAAGGTTATCGCGCGATGACCGTCAAGGTCGACGACGCGGCGGGCATCTCCGGTTTCATTATGCCGGGCACGCTCGTTGACGTGGTTGTGGTTATTGATCCGCGCGAAGGTGCAGGCCGCCAGAACCCGATCTCGAAGATCGTGTTGCAGAACATCAAGGTCCTGGCCAATGGTCAGAACATCGACAAGCCCAAAGATGAGCGCGAAGCCAACAGCGTCAAGGCTGTGACGCTGCAAGTCACGCCCGAGCAGGCAGAGAAACTCGCTTTGGCGTCCAGCGAAGGCAAGTTGCAACTGGTCATGCGCAACCAGATCGACCAGGGCGACGAACAGACCACCGGCGTTGACAAGCAAGGACTGTTAACGGGTGAAAACGCCAAGCCGGCTCCAGAGCCAGGCTCGCTCAAAAGTGAACAGCCGAAGCAGGAAGCCAAACCAGCAGTTCGCAGATCGGCGCCAGTGGCGAAACCGGCAGCAGCCGCCCCAGCTCCTCAACCCACACCGCGTGCGTCAGTGGAAATGATCGAAGGCGCGAAGAAGCGCAGCGTCGAATTTCCATAGATCACTCAATCACCAATTCCATTACTTGAAGTTGATCGCTTTGACGATCGCTAGAAACAAAGGAGCACAAGAATCATGCAGAGCCGTTCCCCAATTTCGCGCCGAGTAGGTTTATTGCTGGCGGCGTTGATAACCATCTTTGCTAACTCCATCGCTAATGCCCAGGCGACGTCTTACAAGGCGTCGTTCAGCCAAAACAAAGACGCCGTCGCAGTCAACGTTCTCGTCGGCCAATCGCGCGTCATCAATTTCGATCGGCCCGTAGGACGGTTCTCGGTTTCGAATCCCGAAATCGCCGAAGCTGTGCTCGTCACACCCGACCAGGTGCTCGTCAATGGCAAGGCCTTTGGTCAGGTCAACTTTATCGCGTGGGAACAGACCGGCGGTCAGTTCCTCGTGTTCGATGTTTACGTTCGTGCCAACCTTTCATTAATCGATTCGCAGATTCGCACCCTCTTTCCGAAAGATGACATCCGCTTGAGCCAGGCCAATGGTTCGGTGGTCATCTCCGGCAGTGTGACGAATGCTGCCACCGCCACGCAGGTCCAGAGCGTGATTGAAGCCGCCGGCTTCAAGGCCGTCAACATGCTGACGTCGCCGACTTCCGGAATGATGCAGGTGCAGCTCGAAGTTCGCGTTGCGGAAGTGAATCGCAACAAGCTGCGCGACTACGGCACCTCGTTCAGCGCCCTCCCGCAGGGTGGCACCGGCGGTTACATTAACAGCGGTGGTGGACCAAGCACCCTCGATGGTTTCGCAAGCAGCCCGGCTGGCCTGGCGCTCGATACGCTTATTCAACCGGCGCTCAACCTCTTTATCTTCAACCGTCAGATCAATACCGGCGCGATGCTCCGGATGCTGCGTCAGGAAGGCGCCTTCCGCGAGTTGGCCGAACCGAATCTCGTTGCGATGAACGGCCAACAGGCGAGCTTCCTCGCCGGCGGTGAGTTTCCGGTGCCAGTTCTTCAGATGGGCGCCAACGGTAGCGGCATCACCATCATGTGGAAAGAGTATGGTGTTCGCCTGAACTTCAAACCAACCATCATCGACGAAGATCACATCCGTCTCGAACTCGAACCGGAAGTTTCCACGATCGACTTCAACAACGGTGTGCGCTTCAACAACTTTGTGATTCCTGCGCTGCGCACTCGCCGCGCGAAAACCGGCGTCGAGCTGCGCGATGGTCAGTCGTTCGCGTTGGCCGGTTTGCTCGACAACTCCGAAACCAAGACGTTGTCCAGAATCCCGATCGTCAGCGACATCCCGGTGATCGGCGCGCTGTTCAAGTCCAAGACGTTTGAAAAGAAAGAAACCGAACTGATGTTCTTCGTGACGGCGCGTCTTGTTAAGCCGATCAACGGCGACGACCTGCCGAGCATGCGTGGCATGGACGGTCTGAAGGGCAACTCGCCGTTGGGCGTTGAGCCGAAGAGCGGCGAAGGCATCTCGGGCCAAACGGGTTACAAGGTCTCGGGACAGAACACTACCGAAGCTCCGGCTGCTGTTCCGGCCGCGCCGGCAAAGACTGAACCAGCGAAACCGAAAGCTGCCGACACCGCAACGCAGACCAGCACCACCGGTTCAGTGAGCAGTGTTCGCAACGCAAATCCGTCACTTCCAGTCGCGAAGGCTGTGAAGGTTGACTTCAATCCGGAATCAGTACGCCCCTGGTAAACAACTTCCTCTCAAAACCACGTTACTCGTAGCAGAGGGGGAAAACATGAAGAACCGAACATTCGAACAATTGGGGAAACAAGCAGGAAAGAACAAGCGGGAGCGAGGTTCGATCCTGGCGACGTCCGCAATCGGGATGTTGGCGATTCTACTCGCAGTCGGTTTGGGAGTTGATATCAGCAGGCTTTACCTGACGAAAACTGAATTGCAGAACGCAGCGGACGCGGCAGCACTTGCTGCCGTGTCTGCGCTCAATACGTCACCGCTGGGCATCACGAAAGCAGCGGACCGAGCCGTGGCGGCAATGAACAGCTACGACTTCAACAACACGAGCGTCACTTTCCCCCGCGGCAACGTGTTGTTTGCGCGTAATCTCGATGGTCCATACATGAGTGAAGCCGCGGCGCAGGGAGTCGCGGCCAGCATTCGCTTCGTCAAAGTAACGACGGCTGAGTCGGCGGTGGGCATTTCGTTCGCGGCCACGGTGCTCGGCAACAGCAAGAACCTGACGGCCACGGCGACGGCCGGTCTATCCGTGCCGTTGAATATCATGTGCAACTTCCTGCCTGTGTCGGTGATCGACTACGGCATGCCGATCGCGCCGGGCAACACTTACACGTTCCGCGCCAGTTCCGGCACGTCCGTCTCAGCAGGTAACTACCAGATTCTCGCAGTTGCCGGCGAAGGTGGTAAGGACGTTCGTATCGGTATCGGAGCGGGTGTCGATGCGTGCGCGGCTCCGGGTGCGGAATATGCGGTAGATACAAAGCCGGGTGTGACCGCCGGTGCGGTGAGACAGGGATTGAATACACGCTTCGACGATTATCAAACGTCGCAAGTGAGTCCCGAGCTGATGCCGCCCGACACCAATATCAGAGAACAGATCACCTACGACCAGTACAAGAACGGCAGTCCCACGCAAAGACCAACACATAAGGGTGTCGATGGCCGCCGTGTCGTAGTGATTCCGATCGTGAAGCAGGACCAATACGACGGCGGTCGCAACACCGTGCGGTTCGATCGCTTCGGAACCTTCTTCCTCCAGACCAAAGTCGGCGGCGGTAATGGCGGCGACCTTGTTGCCGAATACGTCGACGACATCGTGATCGGTCAGGGTGGTTTTGATCCGAACGGCGCACCCACGAACGGTTTGATGGCGCTTCCTGTCTTGTACAAATAAGGGGGCGACTATGAAGCACCATCGCATAAGAAAAATTCGGAATTTGCGACGCTCGCGCCGCTTGAGCTGGTTGAATCGTTTTCGCCGTAACGAACAGGGCGTTCAACTGCTCGAGCTCGCGATCGTGTTGCCGATTATGCTGCTGCTGTTCGCGGCAGTGGCTGAGTTTGGCCGTTACTTCTACGAATACACGACCGCAGCGAAGGGCGCGCGTGTCGCCGCGCGCTACCTAGCGTCGAAATCTGTGACCAGCACCAAGACAGATTGGAAAGCCAACGCCAAGAACATGGTGGTCTATGGCAACACGGCCGGGACTGGTTCGCCGATTCTTCCTGGTCTGACCGTCGCTAATGTAGACGTGCAGTACCTGGGCGGAACCTTAGGCATCCCTGACACGGTAAAGGTCAGCATCGTTAATTACGAACACGACCCGCTATTCGATATCGGCAAGCTGCTCAAGATCGACGCGCTGTCGCTTGCCGTGGATGTGAAACCGAGTGTGACGATGCGTTACCTGCTCACAACGCCTTCGGTCTGAGGAACAAAACGATCATGCTTCGCATAAAAAACTGTAGGAACAATGAAAGAGGAGCGACGCTGGTTGAGTTCGCGATCGGCGTCACGGTCTTTGCCACGGCGATGTTCGCCGTTATGGAGTTTGGTCGCGCCTTGTGGGTGCATAACGCTTTGACTGACGCCGCTCGCCGCGGTGCGCGTTATGCGACTCTGCACACACAGGCCGACGCAGGCTCAGTGAAGAACGTAGTGGTCTATGGCAATCCGGAAGGAAGCGGCCAGCCGATGCTCAATAACCTGAGCACCGGGATCGTCAACGTTGACTACGACAACTTTGGCCTCAATGACGGCACGGTTTCAGTGAGCATCGACGAGTACCAGTTTCAGTTTGTCATTCCGATCTTCGGCACCAGTATCACGATGCCGAGTTACAAAACGACATTGACGGCTGAGAGTGCGGGATTGCTTCCCGCCAACGTTTAACTCCAGGTTGAAATTGGGGACCTTAGGAATTTCGATCGTGGGCACCACAACGCGAAATGCCGGTTTAAGTTTCGAACCCACTGCCGGGCGGCGCCAATTACGCCTGCCTAACCAACGTCGCTGCGAAGCAAATTCAGCTTTGTAGCGTTGCGGATACCTACCGTGAATCCCCCGCGCACTCTGCCAGCAGTTTCAGTCAGAAGAGAGCCGACGGCAGTGGGATTCGAATAGACGACACGAGGAAAAAATGACCGAACCAATTTCAGTCGTAGTTCTCAGCACGGGACTCGATAACTTCAAAGACATTCGCCGCGCACTTTCTGCGGAAGAACGCGTCAAGTTGTTGGCCGGCGGCAACGATGCCGAGCAGCTTTACGAAGAGATCGTTCGCCTGAAACCGAACGCCGCGATCATTGCGCTAGGTGCAAACGCGGATCAGGCCGTCAGGTTCATAGAACGTCTGAACGTTGAGTGTCCCGGCACCACGCTCATCTCCGCGGCGCAGAACGCGTCGCCCGATATGATCATCGGTAGCTTGCGCGCCGGCGCGCGCGAGTTTCTGCGCATTCCGATCAGCGCCGAAGAGCTGCGCACTGTGCTCGATCGCGTCTCCGACTTTTCCAACAAGCAGATGGTTGAGGCGCCGAAGAAGCAGGGCCGCATGATCGCCGTGTTTTCGAGTAAGGGCGGTTGCGGCACTTCGTTTATCGCTACCAACCTCGCCGCCGCGACGAACGCGAAGACCGTGCTGGTCGATCTCAACCTGCAAGCCGGCGATCTACCGCTGTTTCTGGGACTGGATCACAAGTATTCCATCGCCGACATGGTCGAGAAGCGCAGCCGCCTCGACGAATCGTTGATCGGCACGCTGGTTACACCGCACTCGAAACATCTATCCCTGCTCGCAGCGCCGCGCGAAGCCGACTCCGCTGACGAGATCGAACCGCAGCACGTGTTTGAAGTGCTGCAAAAATTGCGCGAGCACTACGATTACGTCGTGCTCGATCCGCAGCACACATTCGATTCGATCACTCTGGCGGCGCTGGACCAATCCGACGAGATCGTCCTGGTCCTGACGCTCGATATTCCCGCGATCCGCAGCACGCAACGCGCGCTCGCAATCTTCGATCGGCTCGGATATCCGCGCAAGAAAGTGCGCATCGTGGTGAATCGCTGGAGCAAACAGATCGATCTCGACTTGCGGCAGGTGGAGAAATTCCTCGGCGAACCGTGCGTCGGGTTTGTGCCGAGCGACTACCAGACCGCGGTCAGTTCAATCAACCTCGGCACGCCGTTGGTCCAGGCTGAGCCGAGTTCGAAGATCGCACTCGAAATCCGGCGTATCGCTCAGGAAATCTCGCTTGGTGTCGTACCGCTTAGTGAAGCAAAGCCGCGTCGCGCTTTCTGGAACTCGTTCCTGAAAAAGCAGCCGGCGCAGGCCCAATTCAATCTTGAAACCTCAATGGAAAAGGTCTAGGACGCGGCTGTCCGCTCCTGAAACAAAATCATGGCCCTACGCGAAAGATTAATCGGTAACACAGGTACTCCTGGCGGCGGTGGTTCTGACGGCACCGGCCAACACTCCTTCCAGGAGATGAAGGCGCGTTTGCACCGGACGCTGATCAACCGGATGGACTTGACCAAGCTGTCGACGCTTACGCCGGAACAGGTCCACGCGGAAGTTTCGCGCCTCGCGGAGAGCGTGCTGGCCCAGGAAGCCGTGCCGCTTTCAGTGTCTGAACGCGAGCGACTCGTCAATGACGTTCAGCACGAACTCTTTGGTCTTGGACCACTCGAGCCGCTTCTCAAAGATCCGACAGTCTCTGACATCCTCGTCAACTCGCACGACACGATTTACATCGAGCGCCGCGGCAAGATCGAGCCGACCAATATTCGCTTTAAAGATGACGACCACCTGATGCGCGTAATCGAGCGCATCGTGTCGTCAGTCGGTCGGCGCATCGATGAATCGTCGCCGATGGTCGACGCGCGTCTGCAGGACGGTTCGCGCGTCAACGCGATCATTCCGCCGTTGTCGATTGATGGCCCGGTGCTTTCGATTCGACGTTTCGGCGCCGATCCGCTGAAGATGGCCGCCCTCGTCGAGAAGAACGCGTTGACGAAAGACATCGCGGACATGCTGCAAATGGTCGTGCATGCGCGATTGAACATCCTGATTTCGGGTGGAACCGGCGCCGGTAAGACGACGCTGCTCAACGCTCTCTCCGCATTCATTCCGGAGAATGAACGTATCGTCACCATTGAAGACTCGGCGGAATTGCAACTTCAGCAGCCGCACGTCGTCAGGCTCGAAACCCGTCCACCAAACATTGAAGGCAAAGGCGAGGTCACGCAGCGAGATCTCGTGCGCAACGCACTGCGTATGCGACCCGATCGCATCGTGATCGGCGAGGTCCGTGGCGGCGAAGCGATCGACATGCTTCAGGCCATGAACACGGGCCACGATGGTTCGCTTACGACGGTCCACGCCAACACTCCGCGCGACGCGCTGGCCCGTCTCGAAACAATGATCCAGATGACGGGCATGCGTTTGTCAGATCGCGCGATGCGCCAACAGGTCGCGGCGGCGTTGAACCTCGTGGTCCAGGTCGCGCGTATGTCCGACGGTTCGCGCCGTGTCACGTCGATTTCGGAAATCACCGGCATGGAAGGCGAGACGATCACCATGCAGGAAATCTTTATGTACGAGCGGACCGGTGTGGACCAGCAGGGACAAGTGCTGGGTCGGTTCCGTCCGACGGGAATCCGCCCACGTTTTGCCGAACGGTTGAAGACTTGCGGTTTGCAGCTGCCCCGCGTCTTCTTCGAGGAGATGTAATCCACCATGTTGATCTCGTTTTTCGTATTCATATTCGCGCTGTTCCTGGTGCTGGGGGCTTACCTGCTGGCCACGCACGGAACCGAAAAGAAGCGCGCGAAACTGCAAAAGCGGCTGAACGATGCGCTGCTTCATTCCGCACAGGCGGAAGATATCGACGTGGTGCTCGCTCGCAACGAGTTGATGAGCGAAATCCCGTGGATCAACCGCACGCTCATCAATCTCCAGGCAGCGTTGCAGTTGAAGCGGATGCTGGACCAGGCGGACCTGCACATCACGCCTTCGCGCCTGCTGATGTTCGCGTTCATGGCCGGCATGTTGGGCGCACTGGCCGCGTCGGTGCTGACCGTTTTCATTCCGTTGATGATTTTGGCGGGCTTGGTCTGTGCGTCGTTGCCGCTCGTACACGTCTGGTGGAAGCGTAAAAAGCGGTTCGACTCGTTTATCGAACAGCTTCCGGATGCGCTCGATTTGATCAGCCGTGCTTTGAGTGCGGGACACGCGTTTTCCGAAGCGCTGCACATGGTCTCGCATGAAATGCCTGAGCCGATCGCGACCGAGTTTCGCAAAGCATACGAAGAACAGAACCTTGGTTTGTCGTTGAAACTCGCGCTCGAAAACCTGACGCAGCGCATGCCGGTTCTCGATCTCAAGATGTGCGTGACGGCTGTGCTCATTCAACGCGAAACGGGCGGTAACCTCGCTGAAATTCTGGAGAAGGTGGCGTACACGATTCGTGAGCGATTCCGGATCATGGGCGACTTGAAAACGTTGACGACGAGCTCGCGCATGTCTGCGTGGTTGTTGTGTGGACTGCCGATCTTTGTGGCGCTGGCAATTACGGTAATGAATCCGGATTACATGAGCGTGTTATGGAAAGACCCGCGTGGTCATTACCTGATCGCCGCCGCCCTGTTCCTGCAGATCACGGGTATGTTGATTGTGCGAAAGATTTTGAAGATCAAGATTTAGCCAGCTAAAGGGGAAAAGCCCAGCAATGATAATAATCATCGCCATCTCTACTTTCGTCTGTATCTCGCTCGCGCTGCTGGGAATTTACTGGCTGGTCTACAAGCCGCAGAGCGCCGCCACTGAGCGACTGCGCCATCTGGGAGTGAAAGACGGCAGTGGTCCCGACGCTTCCAACGTCCAGTCAGTGGTCCTGCCTGATGAAAGTCCGGCGGCGGACTTCGCGCAACGCCTGACGAAACCGTTGAACAAATTGGTGCCGGTGTCGGCGACGGAAGCGAAAAAACTTCAGAAGCAATTAATGCACGCGGGCTTTCGTTCAGCAGAAGCCCCGATGATCTATCGCGGGATTCACCTGGCTTCAATGGCCAGCTTTCCGCTGCTGGTCGCGCTGGTTTGCGCGATCATGGCGTATCCGCTTCAGAACGCGCTGATTTATATCATTCTGGCTTTCGTCGCCGGCTTCTTCCTGCCGCGTTACATGCTGGGACGAATCACGCGTAGTCGTCAACGCGACCTGCGCTGGGGCCTGGCCGACGCACTCGACCTGATGGTTATTTCTGTTGAGGCAGGTTTGGGCTTGAACGCGGCGATGATGAAAGTCGCGAGTGAGATGAAAGACGTGCATCACGCGATCGCTGTCGAATTTGAACTCGCCAATCTCGAGATTCGAGTCGGCCGCGAACGTGATGAAGCACTGCGCAATCTGGCAGAGCGAACGGGTATTGACGATATGCGCAGTCTCGTCGCGATGCTGATTCAGACCGACAAGTTTGGTACGTCGATAGCCAAAGGCTTGCGCATATTCTCAGATGGGCTGCGCACGAAACGCCGCCAGCGAGCTGAACAGGAAGCACAGAAAGCGGCCGTCAAACTATTGTTGCCGCTCGCCTTATTTCTGTTCCCGACGCTTTTTATCGCGATCCTTGGACCTGCAGCCCTTAACCTCATGGACACTCTCGGCAAAACCTAGAGGAGTTGGACCAAATGAAGAAACGCAGAATCATTGCTGTCTTTATCGCTTTTGTACTAACCATCGCGGTCACCGCGATGTGGAGCGCCGCGACCGTCGAACGCGAAGGCGACGCGGACGCGATCGTGCTTGACGATTCGGGTTCAGAGGCCGGCGCAACGCAGCCGAAGAAGGGTGGCAACAAGGTAGTTAAAGTCATCACCGCTCCGTTCAAAGCATTCGGCCGGCTGTTTGGCGGCGGCAACAAGGAAAACAAGATCGAGCGGATGACGGAGAAGGATGCGGAAAAATTTGACTCCGTCGGTGTGACCAAGATCAACGACGCCCGTAACCAGAATGAAAAGCAACTGAGCACCAGTGGCAACGCGCGCGATCATTTCGAATCCGGTCGCGAGTTCCTGCTGGAAGGACGTTACAACGAAGCGATCTCTGAGCTTTCGCTCGCGGCTTCACTCGATCCGAAGCTGACCGAAGCGCACAACCTGCTTGGCGTCGCTTACGGTAAGAAGGGCTTTGGCGAACACGCGAAGGAATCGTTTGAGCGTGCTGTCAAACTCCAGGAAGATGCTGACTCGCTCAATAATCTCGGCTTCTCGCTTTATCAAAATGGTAACTACCGCGCGGCTGTTGATCGCCTGAAGCGCGCCGCGAAGCTCGCGCCAACCGATGAACGCATTCTCAACAACCTCGGTCTCGCGTACTGCCGTCTCGGAAAGATCGACGAAGCGTACAAAGCGTTCGCGCGTGCGACTGGTCCATTAACGGGAAACCTGAACACCGCGAAAATGCTCGAGCGTTTTGGTCGTGACGACGACGCGATTCGTTACTACGAAGCAGCGCGTACCATCGATCCGATGAACACGTTCGCTCTGCGACGTCTTGCTGATCTTTACCAGCGTCTTGGCCGCGCGGTGGAAGCCGATTCAACTCGCGCCGCACTCGCGCTGGCGCAGAACAACAGCGGTGCTGTCACCGGCGGTAAATAGGACCACTAACGAAAGAGAACCGAACATGTCCCACACCACCATCCTGTCCCGCGCGGAAATCGAGAGCATGGGACCGCCGCTGCCGGAGGAGTTGCCCGACACTGGCATCTCCGAGCAGTTTCTGTGCGACCTGGCGCTGAAGCACGTGGCCATGCTGCCCGAGCCGACGACCGACGCGGTCGCCGACCGGATCAACCTGCCGCGCACGCTAACGGAAGATCTGCTGCAAAACCTGTATCGCGAGAAGCTGATCGAGGTGAAGAAGCAGTCGGCGATTGGTTCGACGCGCTATGCGATGCTGGACCATGGTTGGGATCGTCTCACGCGCTTATTGTCGATTTCCGGTTACGTTGGACCGGCGCCGGTTTCGCTGCGCGACTACTCGCACATGATGAAATTGCAGTCGATTCCGTCCAACACGGCGTCGATGGAGACGGTGCGCCAGGCGTTTCACGATCTCGTGTTACCGGATTCGCTGTTGCAAACACTGGGCTGCGTGATCAACTCGCGTCGTTCGCTGTTTCTGACGGGCCTGCCGGGAACCGGAAAAACCGCGGTTGCGGAACGGATCAACGGCGCGCTCGCAGGCGGGATCTGGATTCCGTACGCGGTCGAGATCGACGGACAGATCATTCGCGTGTTCGACGGGCACTGTCACGAGGCGATGCCGGCCGACGAAACGCCGACTGAATTTGATCGGCGTTGGGTGTTGATTCATCGTCCACTCGTCGTGGTCGGTGGTGAATTGACTCTCGAGAACGCCGACCTGACGTGGAGTGAAGCGGCAAAGTTTTACGAAGCGCCGTTTCAGATGAAATCAAACGGCGGCACGCTCGTGATCGACGACTTCGGCCGCCAGCGCGTAGCGCCGCAGGATCTTTTGAACCGCTGGATCGTTCCACTCGAACGGCGCGTCGACTATCTCGCGCTGCACACCGGAAAGAAGATCGAAGTTCCGTTTGAACAGCTCGTCGTGTTCTCGACGAACCTCGAAGAGAAGGATCTTGCCGACCAGGCTTTCCTGCGCCGCATGGGTTATCGCGCGCGCGTGGAACCGCCGACCGCTGATGCTTATTCGATGATCTTCAAGGCGCAGGCACAGCGACGAAACATGGTCGTCGAACAGCCGGTGTTAGATCACATCCTGACGAAATATCGTGCGGAACGCCGGCAGATGAAAGGCTGCGAACCGCGTGACCTGTTGGATCGCGCCACGGATATTTGTTTGTTTGAAAAGCACGGTCTCAAGTTAACGCCCCAGATTGTAGATGTCGCCTGGCGTAACTACTTCGGCACCTCGCATTCGTTCGCTCCTGCCCAAACACAGGAAACGATGTCGGAACGTACGCCGGCAGATCCGTTGGAGCTGTAGGTGGACCATGATTCGAATAACACTGACGTGTCTAATTGTATTGATCTGTGTGAGCTCTGCCTTCGCACAGACGCAGGTGCGACTAAAACTCGCTGATGGTTCTTACCTGACCGTCGATGACGCCTGGGATTCGCCGCAGGGCGTGTGGTATCGCCGCGGCGGACTCAACAACATCCTTCCTAAAGATCGCGTAAAGAAGATCGAACGCATCGAAACGCAAACCGCGGCGCCAGCGGCGCCAGCCGCGAAACCCACAACTGAGGACGATCACTTTGACGCGTCAGACGTGGTGGCCCAGGCGCCACCGGCAAACAAAGGCGTCTACGACAGTCCTACCTGGATTTATCTCAAAGGCGGCGCGCGAGTCGAAGCGGACAGCGCGACCGAGTCGCCGGCGGGCGTCTGGTACAACCGTAGCGGCATGTCGATCTTCATCGATCGCAGCCGTATCGATCGCATCGAGCTCGAAGGCGCAGTCGCCAGCACGGGAAAGAAAGCGCAAGGCTGGAGCACCGGCCGGCCCGGTCTTGACGCACTGATTCGTCAGAACGGAAACAGGTACAACGTCGATCCTTATTTGATCTTTCTCGTGATGGAACAGGAATCACACTTCAACACGCACGCTGTTTCACCAAAAGGCGCGCGCGGGTTGATGCAGTTGATGCCGGGCACCGCCGCACGTTTCGGCGTGCGCCGGTCACATGATCCCGCGCAAAACATTTCGGGCGGAACGCGTTACTTGCGCGAGCTGCTGAACCGGTTCAATAACCGCGTGGATCTTGTGCTTGCGAGTTACAACGCGGGCGAAGGTGCGGTGGCAAAGTTCGGTAATCGCGTGCCGCCGTATCGCGAGACGCGTAACTACGTGAAGAAGATAAGTTATCGCTATAAACGCACCACCGCGAGAACGAAGAGACCGGCAAATTTGTAAAATGAAGAAACCACTGCTCTCACTGTTGCTCGGCGTTTCGGTCCTGGCGCTCTCTGCGCACGCACAACAGTCGAGTGAGGCCCCGCTCAACAATGCGTCGGTCGTGAAGCTCGTCAAAGCAGGTTTCAAAGAAAAGACGATCCTCGCGATCATTGCGAACAAACCCGCCATCTTCAATCTCAGTCCGGATCAACTGCTTCAACTCAAACGCGAGGGCGTAAGCGAAAAAATCATCCTCGCGATGTTGTCCTCGCAGGATGCTACGCTCATCATCAACGACGACGAGGAATGGGCGTCTGACGAAGACTTCTTTAAAGGACTGAAGCGACCAAACCACGGCAGCGGCGGTGACAACTCGAGCGACGGTACGACTCTTTTCGGATCGGGCGGGAGTTCGCAATCGCAAACGCAGTCGAATGGTGGCCGGGAAGGAAACCAACAGGAAAACCAATCCACCGGTTCCGTTACCGTTCGCATTGTAAAACCGCCTGTCGAAGCAGGCGGCAGTGCGACTCCAAAACTCGAAAAGACTCCGTCCCTGAATAACGAAGGCATCGTCCAACTCGTCGAAGCCGGCTTTTCCGAAGGCACGATCATCAAACGCATCGAAGAGTCGCCGGTCGAGTTTGACCTCTCACCCGCAAAGCTCAACGACCTTCAGAAACGCCGCGTTACGGAGCCCATCATTGCCGCGATGACCGCCGCTATGGGCGCCAACCCAAAGCCCTAAAAACCCCTCCGTATCCGTAGCTAAACGACACACGTTAGCGCGATTGTATCAACACGGCGCGACTGGTCACGGCCGTGTCAAAACCTAAGTGTAGAAATAGTTGAACTTACCTGTTACTGGCTCGACGGCACAGTCATTGCCGATAGGGACGCGGTTTTAGCGAGGCTGTAATCTGCCCGCGACGCGCAATATTGAAATTAGCTGAGGAGACGAGACGGAAAAACGATGCGACCTATCAAGCACGCGGAAAAAGGATTGACCTTGATCGCGGGAGGCCTTTTCAACGCAATCCAGTCGGTAAATAAATATAAGCCCAATCCTTCTTTTACCCCAAAATGGTCGGACAAACCCCTGCTGAAATCGTGGCAAAAGAGCAAGCCGACTCTCGGCTGGCCGCGCACCACTGATTCACTTTGTCCAAACTGCGTGATTGAAGCACGCCAAGAAATCCTGAGTGGCAAGAAAGACGTCAGCGTTCTCATCAACGAGAAAGTCGGCGAGATCAAAGCCACCATCATCGAGCGCGACGGCGAGATCTGGATGATCAAGGATTGTCCCGTTCACGGCCACTTCGAAGACATGATGGCGATCGATTCCCGTTTCCTGACGCACATCGAAACGATGTTCCCCGGTCGCGACATCGATGCGCACAACGACGAGAAACTTCATAACCACGGTTCGAGCACGGTCAAGTATGGCCGCGGCGCCGTGCTGACTGTCGATCTCACCAATCGCTGCAACATGATGTGCGACCCGTGCTTCATGGACGCCAACCAGGTTGGCTTTGTTCATGAGCTCAGCATGGATGAGATCGAAGAGATTCTCGACAACGCGATCACGATCAAGCCGCGCCGGCAGATGTCAGTGCAGTTTTCCGGTGGCGAACCGTCAATCTCGCCGCACTTCCTCGAAGCGATCAGGTACTCGCGCAAAGTTGGTTACAACAGCGTGCAGGCCGCCACGAACGGAATCGAGTTCGCCAAGAGCAAAGAGTTCTGTCACGAAGCTGCCAAAGCCGGATTGCGTTACGTCTATCTGCAATTTGACGGTATCGGCAACGACGCGAACAGCCATCGTCAGGTCGGCAACCTGTTTGACGTGAAGATGAGAGCGATCAACAACCTGCACGAAGCGGGTGTTGAGATCGTCCTCGTTACAACGCTCGTCAACGGCATTAACAACGACCAGGTTGGATCGATCATCCGCTTCGCTTTGGACAATCCGAAGAAGATTGCGTTCCTTTCGTTCCAGCCGGTTTCGTTCACGGGCCGGGACGAAGAGATCACCGAACAGCGTCGTCTGCAACAGCGCTATACGTTGTCGCACCTCGCACACGACGTGAAGGATCAGGTTGGTATCACTGAACCGACGCGCGATTGGTTCCCGCTCTCGTTAATGGGCGCGTTCGCGGATTTCGCGGACCTGGTTCATGGACCAGAGGCCGAGTGGGGGCAGGTCTCCTGCGGTTGCCACCCGAATTGCGGCGTCGGCACGGCGGTGATGATCGACAAGGAATCGAAAGAGATGAGCCCGGTGCCGGAGTTCCTGAACATCCCGGGTCTCGTCAAAGACATGCAGAAGATCACTGACGCCGCGCGCGGCAAGTGGATGTCGAACCTGATGATGGGTTTGACGCTGTTGAAGCACTACAACCCGTACAAGTCGCCTTCGCAGTTCACGCTTTACGAGCTTTTCAAGAAGTTTGACAAGTCGTTTGGCTTGACCGGCAAGGATTACGGCAAGGTAACGGGCGATCGCAGTGACCAGGACATCGAGAAGCGGCGTTCGGATCGTTGGAACTTCCTGTTTATCGCGGGAATGTGGTTCCAGGATCTGTTCAACTACGACTTCCGCCGCACGGAAATGTGCATCATTCCGTACGGCACGCAGGAAGGCGAAATCTCCTTCTGCGCGTACAACACGGGTATTGGTTGGAGAAATATCATCGAGAACATGCACCAGAACGCGACCGTTGCGAAGTGGTACCAGGAGCACGGCCGTCATGAGATCTTCGCGGGCGGCAAGAACGTTGAGCTCGCTGAAAAGGCTCATAACATGATCTTGAATGAAGTTGATTTGCTGCGGCCCAACAAGCCGCAGATGGAGGGGCCGAAGACGGCGCATGAGGAAGCCGTCATGATGCGGAAGCTTTACCAGGAAATGGTATTGAACAAGCAATTGCCGACGAAAGAAGCCGACAAGCCGGTACAGATTAAAGGTTTGAGCAGGAGGAAAGAGGAACCCGCGGAGGCGGAAGCAGTGTTGGTTTAACCTCAATTTAGCCGCACAGGGCACAAACGGCGCGGACGAGTAAAATCGGACTCCAGCCTTTTGTGCCTTTTGTGTGTTTTGTGGTTAAATATCTGACCTCCAAAAGGAGCGAGGAAGGGAAAGCAGAGAATCGAATGGCAATAGTTAACGTTAATCAGGGTGAATCGATCGAAAGCGCATTGCGGCGCTTCAAGCGCAAAGTCATGACCGAGGAGATCATCAAGGATGCCAAGAAGCATGCCTTCTTCATCCCGCCCGGTCAAAAGGCCAAACTGAAATCAGCCCTGGCCCGCAAGCGCAACAAGAAGAAAGGCCGAATGCGCATCCCGCGCGATTAGCTTTACTCCCCCGCACACGCCACGGCCGTACTTTTATCTCACCAGTCGTCTTAACAAGGAATTAAAAACCGGACGCTCCTGAGTGAGCGGGCCGCCGAAACCGGAGTGTGCAAGAGTCAACAGAGTATGACGCGCATACTAGTCACAAACGACGATGGCATCCACTCCGATGGGCTGATCAAACTCGAAGAAGCCCTGAAGCAAGTGGGTGACGTTTATGTCGTCGCTCCTGCATCCGAGATGAGCGGCGCGTCTCACAGCCTTACGCTCGCTCGCCCCTTGCGCATTCGGCAAATGGACGAACGCCACTGGGCCATCGACGGCACACCGACTGACTGCGTCACACTCGCGCTCAACAAGATCCTTCCAGAAGATCAACGCCCGCATATCTGCGTCTCGGGTATCAACCACGGCGGCAATCTCGGCGACGACGCAACGTACTCCGGCACTGTCGCCGGAGCGCTCGAAGCCGCGATTCTCGGCGTTCCCGGTCTCGCACTCAGCCTCGTCGCCCGCGACAATTTTGATTTCGAAGATGCCGCTGCGTTCGCGGTCGTCGCGACGCGCAAGGTGCTCGAGGAAAAATTGCCCGAAGGCACGTTGCTGAACATCAACATCCCGCCGGGCGAGATCAAAGGCGTGAAAGTCACGCGGCAAGGCATCAAGAACGCGCGGCCCGTCATTACCGAACACATCGATCCACGCGGCAAGCCTTACTTTTGGATCGGTGAAGAGTACTTCAACGTCAATTCAGTTGAAGGCACTGACTACCACGCTGTCAAAGAGGGTTACGTTTCAGTGACGCCGCTACGCAGCGACATGACTGACCATCAGGCACTAACGGCGCTCGACACCTGGAATTATCTAAAAGACGCCGAGTTACTCCACAAAGGTTAGGACGGCGAGGGTAGCCGTCGCCGCACATCCGGCGGCAGAGCCGAGGCTGAAACTCGCACAACTAGTCAGTACATAGTATTCAGGGCAGTCATCCGGCGGCAGAGCCGAGGCTGAAACGCGCACAACTAGTCAGTACATAGCATTCAGGGCAGTCATCCGGCGGCAGAGCCGAGGCTGAAACTCGCACAACTAGTCAGTACATAGTATTCAGGGCAGTCATCCGGCGGCAGAGCCGAGGCTAAAGACTCGCAACGATCTAGTCAGTACAATAGTCGTCAGGTGCAGTCAGCGAACAAACATCTTTCCCCACTGCGGCAGGAGTATTCCATTCCGCGGGACCGAATGGTAGCGCGTCTGCGCGAGCACTACGGCATCCGCGATCCCAAAGTGCTTGAGGCGATGCGCAGTGTGCCGCGTCATTTCTTCGTGCCTGAAGCGTTGCAGAGCCGTTCCTACGGCGATCACGCACTGCCCATCAGCGCCAACCAAACCATCTCGCAGCCGTTCATCGTAGCGCGCATGACTGAGCTGCTCGAGCTCGACGGCAACAGTCGCGTGCTCGAGATCGGGGCGGGCTCCGGCTATCAAACCGCAGTGCTGGCTTTCATCGCGGCGCAGGTTTACGCGATCGAGCGCATCGGCGATCTCGCGCGCGAAGCGCAGAGCAGGATTCGTCAACTCGAAATCTACAACGCGACCGTCAAATGTTTTGATGGCACGCTCGGTTGGGCCGCAAATGCGCCGTACGATGCGATACTCGTCGCCGCCGGTGGTCCAATAGTGCCCCAACCGTTGGCAGTGCAACTTAAAATTGGCGGCCGTCTCGTCGTGCCTGTCGGGCCGGCACGTGATGCACAACGGTTGATACGAGTAGTTAAAACAGAAACCGGTTACCGTGAAGAAGACCACGGTGGCTGCGCCTTTGTTCCACTGATCGGTCAGCACGGCTGGCGCGATCACTGAATTTCGCATGCTGTGTTACCCAACTCTGAACGTGAATGAGCAATCGTTACGATGCGATCGTCGTTGGCGCCGGTCCGAATGGACTTGCTGCGGCAATTGAACTCGCGAAGAAAGGCAAGCGGGTTTGCGTTCATGAAGCGAACGACGTTATCGGAGGCGGCGCGCGTTCTAAAGAGTTAACTCTTCCGGGTTTTATCCACGACACCTGTTCTGCGGTCCATCCACTCGCCGTCGGTTCTCCGTTTTTCAAAAATCTCTCGCTGAATGACTACGGTCTCGAGTTTGTTTTTCCGCCTGCTCAACTTGCGCATCCGTTTGACGATGGTAGTGCGTTGTTGCTGCATCGTTCCGTCGAGGAGACCAGTCAACAACTCGGCGCGGATGCCCGCTCCTACAGCCGCTTACTGGAACCTCTCGTTCGCGATTGGCAGATTTTAGCGCCCGAGCTTCTCGGGCCAATCCAATTAACCCATCACCCTTACGCAATGACGCGGTTTGGCTTGAACGCGATCCGCTCGGCTGCGGGTTTTGTGAAGAGCCGGTTTAAGGAGGAGCGCACGCGCGCGTTCTTCGCGGGAGCCGTGGCGCATTCCTGTTTGTCGCTGGATCGTTTGGGCACGACGGCGTTTGGATTAGTGCTGTTGACGCTTGGCCACAGAGTTGGTTGGCCGATTCCGCGCGGCGGCGCGCAACAAATCTCGAATGCTTTGGCCGCTTACTTTAAGCAGCTCGGTGGCGAGATCATGACAAGCTCGCGCATTGAGTCGCTCGCCGATCTTCCGCTGTCTCGTTGCGTGCTCTTCGACATTACTCCGCGTCAGCTTGTACGCATCGCTGGTGAGCGTTTTCCGAAAAGCTTCAATGCGAAGCTAAACGCCTATCGCTACGGTCCCGCTGCGTTCAAACTCGACTGGGCGCTGGATGGACCAGTCCCGTGGCGTGCCGCGGAGTGCACGCAAGCGGCGACGGTTCATCTCGGCGGTTCGCTGGGCGAGATCGAAGCGTCTGAAGCGGCGGTGTGGGACGGGAAGGTTACTGACCGGCCGTTTGTGCTCGCCGCGCAGCCGAGTCTGTTTGACCCCTCGCGCGCGCCTGAAGGCAAGCACACGTTATGGGCTTACTGTCACGTACCGAACGGTTCGCAGATCGACATGACTGAAGCGATCGAAAATCAGGTGGAACGATTCGCGCCCGGTTTTCGCTCGCGTATCCTCGCGCGCACTGCGACGTCCCCGGCGCAGTTCGAGAGCAACAACGCCAACCTCGTCGGCGGAGATATCAACGGCGGCGCAGCGACGATTACACAACTCTTCACACGTCCGACTGCTCGCACCTACAGCACTCCACTCGACGGCGTGTACATCTGTTCGTCTTCGACTCCGCCGGGCGGTGGCGTTCACGGAATGTGTGGTTATCACGCTGCACACACCGCGCTGCGCAAATCATTTAGCCGTGTCGGAGAATGATACGAACCGCGCGCGTCTCATCAGGAAAAAGTACAGTTTTAGTGGTATTGGCCCAACTAAACCATCTGGCCCTCTGTTTGCTTTTTGCAATGAAAACCATTCAGCGGAGGACTGTGAAATGGCTGAAAAAAAGAATGACAGCGGACGCGAACTGATCGACACTGGCAACGACAAGCGATTTGTGCGGCGCGACGAGAAGGGTCGCTTTGAGGAATCTGATGACGTTGGCAGATCGCTGTCTCAGGACGTTCGGAAACACGCGAAGAAAGAGGTGTCGTCGGGCCAGGGCGACCGAGGCGATCAAAAACGGGATGACGAGTAGCCCCGACCTTTGGGACGGGAGGATCTCGCGTGCCCGGCAGCTCGCCGACGAGGCCACGGCAACGAAGGAGTTGTTGACCTTCTACGTCGCGTTACTGGAACAACAGCAAGCGATCTACGAGGCGCTGCGCGCCGTCGCGATTGGCTCACCGTCCGCTGACCTCGCCGCGGACCTGAGAGTCTTAAAACAGTATTTCCGGTCCTTTCTGCAATCCGCTTCATCGGTGGCCCCACCGTCTCTCGCGCAACAAGCCATGGCGAGTGACGAACTACTGCTTGAGTACTGGCAAACACGTTCCGACAAAATATTTTCCCCAAAGCCTTCCTCCAACCCTACGCACGATGGCTTGTTGAATCCGGCGCCCTCAGTCGCAACGCACAAGTCGAAAACCGTTGCCCCTACACCGAAAAAGGGTACGCGAAAATTGAATTGAATCTCGTCGGGCTCTAATCCGTTTGATTCACCGGCGGGCCGACCGAAATATTTCTCGTCCTTTTACCATCTAGAAATGAAAGCGGGTTACGCGGAAGCTCTGGTGAAGGAGTCGCATATGGAGAAGTCTGTTTCGGGGCACGGAGTTTTTATCTACGACGCGGCCGCTACGATTGCGCGTTATGGATCGACCGCGCTCGTCGCTGCCGCGCTGAAGGAATGCGACATGCAACACGCATGGGTGCGCCTTCATGGCGCAACTCACCCCTTAGCGCCGAGTCCCACGCGTAACCTCATCACTGCCCTGCAACAAGAAGGCATCGGTGTTGTGGGGTGGGGGTGGTGCCCAGGCGACAACATCAGTGTTGAAGCCGAACTCGTCCTCACGACCCTCAATGAGTTTGGTTTGCAACACTATGTCGCTGACGTCGAAGACGGTGTCCACGGCGCAAACTGGACCGCCGCCGAAATTCGAAGATTTTTTACCTCGCTTCGCGAAGCGCTGCCCGACTCACAAATCGGCGTATCCACGTTTGGCTTCATCCCCTGGCACAAGCCGCAGCTAATGTCTGCCGCTGAACCCTTCGTCGACTTCTTCGCGCCACAGGTCTACTGGTTCACCTTTCCCACGCGAAAGATCCTGAACGCCGCAGAGGTGGACGTCTCACAGTATGTGCTCAACGATCCGGCTTCATACGCGCGCCTCTGCATTGAAGTCTGGCGGAGGGTCGTAAGCAAGCCACTCGTGCTCACCGGCCAGGCGTATTGGGGCGAGGCGCCGGGCTTTCATCAAGGGACCGCTGAAGCAAAACTAAAGCGCTTCACTGACACGTTCGATGCCTGGCAGGAGTTGCAGGGGCTGAACTGGTGGCATCTCGGAGGAAAGGGCCAGGACGCTATGAGCTTCGGCATGTTCGAAGCACTCCGAGCTGCGAGGCTCAACGAACAATTCGCGACTAGCTGACGAAAGGCTCACCATGACCACTGTGCGAGAGTATGCAATCACACGTGCAGCTGACGGCAGTTGCACTACGGCGGGAGTGCAACCGCTCAACGATCAGATCTTCGAACTAGCGGTACCGGTGTTGATGAATGATCTCGTGTCCTGCGAGGACATTGTCGAAATCGTCGGCAGCAGCACGATTCCGTTCCTGCAACCCGCGGCAAGGGCCGCGCTGGCGGAGGCCGTTGCCGAAATGGATGAACGGCCACGTCTAGTACATGCGTATCGAACGTTGGCCCATCAATACGTTCTGTTCTTCTGGTTCAATCACAACCAGCTCTGCGACATATCGTTGGCGGCAACACCCGGCAGCAGTCCGCACGAACAAGGCATCGCAATCGACATTCGCGAAAACGCAAGATGGCGCGCGGTTTTGGCGAGGCACAACTGGCGTTGGCGCGGCTCGGTCGATCCCGCTCATTTCACCTATATCGGACCAGGAACTACAAGCCGTGTGCGCAAGGAAAGTATCAGGGCGTTTCAGCGCTTGTGGAACATCCACAATCCGGCCGACCTCATTCAGGAAGACGGCGTTTACGGCGATATCGAAACAGGTCCACGCATCGAGCGCAGTCCCGTGGAGGGATTCGCGTCAGACTAGTTTTTACAACGAGTACAAGTCGAGGCTGCCGATGAGGCGGAGTTTGATCTCGGCGAGGCTCTTGTCGTCCTGATCTGCAAGCGCTTGTTCGATGACGCGCGAGTAGTTCAGGATGTTGAAGGCTTTTATGAGCGGCGCCATCTCTTTGACCTGGGTGCTACTTAACCCGTAACCGTCGATAAACGCGTGCTTTTCGTCAATCGAGAGATCGTGCAGAGCAATTGAGAGTTCCCACTGCGGCGCGATCGTCGACATGCATTCTTCCCAATCGATGATCGCAGCGATGTCGCCGCCTTCGTCAACAATGACGTTCTTCAAACGCAGATCGCAGTGGTTCAGCCACGCTTGTCCATCGCGTGGCTGCGCGTTCTCAACTATTCGCGAGATCTCCTGCAACTCCGCTTCCGGAAGAATCTCGTGCTGGGCGAACAGTTCCAACTTCTTGTCGATCTCAAACTCCTCTTTGACGTAGCTGTTCCAGGTGCTCTGCTTTGGTCCATCTTCGGTCCACTCGAAGTTACAGCCAAAGCCGATGGTGGTAATCGAATTGATAGTCGCTGCGTAACGGCCCATCTCGTGGATAATGCGATACCGTTTCGGATGATGCGAGGCTTCGGTGCCGGTCACGCGACGCGTGATCATGTACGGCTCCGACACCCCGTCTTGTCCGACAGCTAACACTTCCGGACTCGGAACCCCCGCTTCGCGCGCCTTTTGCGAGGCCCAAAGCTCCTTGCGAAACGCCTGAATATTATCGGCATTCGGACTGATGCGAACCACGAATTGGCCTTCGACGTGATTCACTGCGAAAACAAAATTCGTGCGACCGGACGACTTGTACACAATCCGGCTCGCAGGTTTCCCAAAGTGTCGCTCCACGATCGTCTTCGTCACTCCTCGATAGTGACGGATCATCGGCGGGTGATCGTTCTTTTCATCCATGAGCTTTGCTCACTGCCGCCAGTTCCGCTGCCTTGAACAACACCGCGCCGAGCTCCAGCGAGTCTCTCAGTTTGATCGTGTCAACCATCCCGCGAAACGGGAGCTCCTGGTTGCCAACTACCAACGCAAGGCCAACGCCCGACAGGAAACTATCAAGCTCGGTGTCGCCGGCGCCGAGACTGTCTTGCAGGTTGCACTGCAAAAAATCGGCCATCGCCCGTGCGCCAAACAATTTATCCACCCCTTGGTGCGTGATGAAGTTACTGCGTTTCGTGTGTTGATACGCCATTAACTGATCTTCGGGCGCTTCGATTAAAAGAAAGATCATGCAGATCTCTTCCGCCAACATCTGCTGCTGCAATTTGGGAAACTCAACTGCCGTAACCGCTGACGCGCTCGCGTATTTTTCCTTCACCGGTAAAACGTTTTCCGGAACCGGCGTCCAGATCACTTCACCGATGCGCCAGTCTCTCGGGTAGTAAAAAACGAGAATGTTTTTGATACCGCCATCGAGAATGCCCTGCACGCCTTTGAGCGCTTCCATGATCTCCTGTTCGGTGAGCGGAAACGCGGCGACCTCCTCGAAGCAGAGTTCCCCGTCCTCATTCTTCTTCACATAACCGGCAAGACTGCCGTTCAACGTCACGGTGGGAATCGGAGCGTTCGACAGCTTGTACCAGTCCTGACCGAACGTACGAATCACCGAAAGAGGGAAGCGCAACGAGTTCAGAATGAGCGGCCGGCCACGTTCATAGTGCCGCATCAGTCCGAGCTCAACTTCCTTGGGAATCGCGATCTTCCCTTGAAATTCGTGCACTGCCGTCCCGTCAAGATCGGTAATTACGCCTCCCGAACTCGCGAACGACGACTGTTCGATAAACCGCCGCAGCTTTGTTTCTATCTCGTTACTTAAAACCATGCCGGGGAATATAGAGCCCGGTCTTTACAAACCCTTCACAACCTTAAATCTTAAATGTTTGTTAAAAACTCTGGTCTGAACGCCTTCTGGCGCTAAAATGCACAGGTTGAAACTCGCAGCGATTGACATCGGATCAAATTCCATCAAGCTCGCGGTGGCTGACGCTGCCGACAGCCGGTCTTTCGCCGTCGTTACGCGCGAAAAAGACGTAATCAGGCTGGGCCACGAAACGCTCCGAAAGGGACGACTCTCCCGCACCGCCATCGACCGCGCGATAAGTTGTATTCAACGATTCAAAACAATTGCCGAAACTCACCAGGCCGGAACGATCGTTGCCGTGGCAACTGCCGCGGTGCGTGAAGCGCACAACGCGTCGCAGTTCATCAAAGACGTCGAGCAGCAGACGGGTTTGCGCGTCGAGATCCTTTCAGGAATTGAAGAAGCTCGCCTGATCGGTCTAGCCGCGTCTCACGGCTGCTCGTTGCACGGCGCGACGAACATCAACATCGACATTGGCGGCGGCTCGACGGAGATATCCCTCTTTCGTAACGGCGCGTCTCTTTCACTGTTCTCATTGAAGCTCGGTGCGGTGCGACTCACGGAACGTTACTTCCATTCCGATCCGCCAAAACCAAAACAGCTTTCGAATCTGAAAGCCGAGGTCCATGCCGCGTTTGAACGTCCGCGCCGGGAACTGCGCGACGCGCCGTGGCAACAGGCGTCAGGCACGTCGGGCACTATCCTCGCCATCGGCGACGCGCTGCGCGAGATCGGTAACGGCGACCGCAAAGCCCAACCGGTCCAACCGCCTGAAACTGACATTCCGCTCAGCCGACTTGCAGCGCTGAACGCAAAAATGGCCCGCCTCGATCTCGCAGGCCGGCGCAACCTCGCGGGACTGACCTCGCAACGAGCCGAGATAATCGTCGCGGGAAGCTACATTCTCGAAGAGGCGATGCGCGCGCTCGGGATCAACATGCTGCGCACGTGCGATTGGGCGTTGCGGGAGGGCGTGATCATCGATCAACTGCGCGAATGGGAAGACGAATCGCGTCCGCCCGCGCCGGATTTTGCCGATCAGAAACTGCGCGGCGTACACGCGGTGGGACGACGTTTCGGTTACGAGGAGACTCACGCGCGGCAAGTGGCAAAACTGTCCGAAAAGATCTTCGATAGTCTTGCGCCGGCTGAGAACCTGTCGCGCCATCATCGGACGCTCATGCTTGCGGGCGCGTTGCTGCACGACATCGGTTATCACATCGCACACGACTCTCATCAAAAGCACGCGCTCTACCTGATCACAAACTCGGAACTCACCGGCTTTTCAGAAGCCGAGCGGGCGGTGATCGCGAACGTGGCCCGATATCATCGAGGCTCTCTGCCGAGAAAACGACACATTGAATATCAATCACTCAACGTTGCTGACCGGCAGATCGTCTGCGAGTTAGGCGCGATCGTGAGATTGGCGGATGCGTTGGACCGCAGCCATGACAGCCGCGTTTACGATCTCGACTGTTACGACAACAAGTCTGGTAATTTTCACGTTGAGTTACTTAGTATTGCGAACTGCGACAACGAACTGCTCGAAGTCGAACGCAAGCGACACCTCTTCGAGCAGTCATTCAATCGAACTTTGAGTTTCAGCGTTCGCCGGGCGAAAGCGCGGCACGCCTGATCGGAACCCCTATGGCTAAAGCGAAAATAATCAGAAGACTCAATTGCAGCGCGCCTGCGTCAACCGGAATAAAGTTGGTGCTGGCTACGAGATTCAAGGAAATGCTCGAGTGGCGCGACGTGGCGCTTGACTGGACCGATCCGGAAGGCGTGCACTCGATGCGCGTGGCGTCGCGACGGCTGCGTAGCACGTTGCGCGACTTCGCGCCTTATTTGCACAAACGACCGCTCACTTCCGCCGGCAAGAAATTGAAGCACGTCGCCGATACGCTCGGAGAGGTACGCGATCTCGATGTTGCGCTGCTCGCGTTCGCGGAGATCAAAACGGAGGCGCCTCCGGCCCTGGTCGGAGGGTTCACGCAATTTGTCGAGGCGAGAGAAGCGCTCCGCGAGAAGGCACGCGAGGCACTGAAAGCAGTCTTTGAAAAAGACCTGCCCGCGTTGGAGTCTCAGTTCGTGGCCGGGATCGATAAAGCCGCTACGCCACGCGGATCGTCAGATGGGAGAAAGCCGGAGCTTACGTTTGCAGAGATGTCGCGCGCTGTGATCCTCGACCGTTTGCGAGAGTTTGAAAAGGCGAGTTCGGGCTTATTCAAACCGCTCGACGTCGAGGCGTTGCATGACATGCGGATCGCCGTTAAGCGTCTTCGTTACGCGATCGAACTATTCCAAAAATGCTGGGGACGTTCGATGTGGGTTTTTGCGCAGCGCGCGGCTCGCATCCAGACGGCGCTCGGCGATCTGCACGACTGTGACATCTGGATCCAAAGCCTTGGCAAACACATTAATCGCGCGCGCAAGCAGAAGCAGGACGAGCAAGTCGCAGCGCTCGTCTGGTTACTCAGTCATTTCGTCAAGCTGCGCACCAAGCACATGCGTCGTGCTCTCGATCACTGGCGCGAGTGGGAGCGTCACAATACGAGCGGCCGTTTGCGAGAAATCCTCGCAGTTCCGACTGAAACAGATGAGATACTCCCGCCCCCGGAATCGGCTGGTACTACAGCAAACGGCTTAGGTAATCAGCCCTCTCCGTGAGTTTGTTTACCGGCAGGAACCGCTGCCGTCGCACATATAGTTACAGCACTGCCAGTCAATCCAGCACGAGTACTGGCAAGCGGAATCGCCGTTGCACTCAATCATGCAGGCGTTATAAGCGTTGGCGCAAAACTGCGTGCAACCAAAACTCTGCACCGTGTTCGTCATCGCGCTGCTGGTGCAGAGAACCATCACCGTAAGCATCAAGCGAAATAGGATTTTTCTGAATTTCATTGGATCACCCCCACACGGCGGATTCTATGCCTGCAACAAAGTGACGGCAATTCAGGGAAAGCCTTAGATTCCAGCGATGGCGGAGATGTATGATGCTCGTGTGATGAACGAGACAAACCGGGACGATTCAGTACGCAAGCACGTGCTTTACCTGCTGCGAGGCGGCGGCGCGCATCTGTCGTTTGACGATTTCGCTGCCAGCTTTCCGCCGGATTTGTGCAACCGGCAGATCGAGGGGTTGCCTTACACGTCGTGGCAGGTACTGGAACACATGCGGCTCGCGCAGTGGGACATACTCGAATTTAGCCGCGATGCGAATCACGTTTCGCCGGAATTTCCCAAGGGCTATTGGCCGAGACCGGACGAACTGGGCTCGCCGGCGCTGTGGCAACAGACAGTCGAGGCGTTTCGCGAAGATCTGCGACAGATGGAAGCGCTCGTCGAGGATCCGTCAACAGACTTGTACGCGAAAATACCGCATGGCGACGGCCAGACGATCTTGCGTGAGTCTCTGTTGACCGCAGATCACAACGCGTACCATCTCGGCGTATTAGCGGTGATGGCGCGGATCGTAAAAACGGTTCCTGAAAAGTAGGCGGGGTTCTTCAAGCGAGAGGTTAGTTGGTCATGGTGCGCTCCGTTGGATTGCTGGTGGTAATAGCCGGCGTTTTTATTGTCGTCGTTGGGTTGTTGATCTACTCAGGCGCGTTGAGTTGGTTTGGGCGTTTGCCGGGCGACATTCGCTACGAGAGTGGGAGCGTGCGGGTTTACATCCCGCTCGTTTCGATGTTGCTGATTTCGATAGTGTTGATGGTCGTGTTAAGTCTGTTACGCAGGTTCTTCTGATGTTCGAAGGTGTGACAATCAAAGACACTCGCGGGATCGCGCTATTGAAGCGCGTGTGTCTGGTTGTGATCAGCGTCTACGTCGTACTGGGCCTGATCGCGTTGTATCGCGCTCTCGTTCAGGTGCATAGCCTGGAGATCAACTCTGCTGAATTGCTGCGCGATAATTCACCTGTAACGGCCACCGTACTGAGTTACGGGCGAACGCCGGTTGATCTCCGGATCGAACTGGTCCAGCCCCCGCATAGCGAGACCCTCGTCGTCAAACAGGTGGACAAGAACGAGTGGGCACTGCTCGATCCGCGTATCAAGGAAGGCACACAGACCGTGGTGCTTACTGATAACGTACTCGATCGGTTTGCTGACGGCAAGGCTGTTCTACGCGCCACCATCACCGGACGCTCGCAACTGGGGCACCTGCCGGCACCCGTGGTACGCGAACAGGTTGTCGAGATTCGACGCCAGTAAATGAACGCAGATGGCACGTCGATATGAACGCGAAAAAACGGCGATGTTGTCAGTGCGCGACCTGGCAAACCAGGCGTTCTCGCGCGCTGCCGGCGCTCCGCTCATTCCCGGCAACGCCGTTCGTTTACTCATAGACGCGAGAGAAAATTACCCAGCCTGGCTTGACGCGATCAAATCCGCTGAGCGTTACATACACTTCGAAAGTTACATCGTTCACGAAGACGAAGTCGGCTGGAAATTTGCCGACGCGCTCACCGCTAAAGCGCGCGACGGCGTGTGCGTCCGTCTCATCTACGACTGGATGGGAGGCCTTGGTAAAACTTCGCGTTCGTTCTGGAACCACCTCCGCGCCGGTGGCGTCGACGTGCGTTCCTACAACCCGCCGCAACTGGATTCACCTTTCGGTT
The DNA here is from genome assembly GCA_020199835.1 of Acidobacteriota bacterium. Taxonomy (GTDB): domain Bacteria; phylum Acidobacteriota; class Blastocatellia; order Pyrinomonadales; family Pyrinomonadaceae; genus PSRF01. The sequence continues at coordinate 298,011 of JAIVJV010000004.1, forward strand.
GGATTAGTCGCGATCATCGCAAGACGTTGACAGTCGACGGGCGCATCGGTTTTGTGACCGGATTGTGTGTCGGTCGCCCGTGGGTCGGTGTGCCGGAGAAAAACATCGCACCATGGCGCGATACCGGTATTGAAGTACGTGGACCAGCAGTGGCGGACATCGAAAAAGCATTCACGAACACCTGGAACTCAATGGGCGACGATATTCCCGCGGACGAAATCACAGACCGTGAAGCACTTGAAGAAACGGGTGACGTAATGCTGCGCATCGTTGCAACCGAACCTGCGAGCGCGGGAATGCTGCGCATCGATCTACAGGTCGCGACACTTGCGAGAAAGCGATTGTGGTTGACTGACGCTTATTATGCCGGCACGACTGCGTATGTGCAGGCGTTGCGCGCAGCCGCGAAAGACGGCGTTGACGTACGTCTCCTCGTGCCTAACGCTTCAGACATTCCGATCTTGAAACCGCTCTCGCGCGCCGGATATCGGCCGTTACTAGAAGCGGGTGTGCGCATATTCGAGTGGAACGGAACAATGCTTCATGCAAAGACGGCGGTTGCTGACTGCAAGTGGGCGCGCGTCGGGTCCACGAATCTCAACATTGCGAGTTGGTTCGGCAATCTGGAGCTCGACGTCGTAATTGACGACGTGCCGTTTGCCACCTTGATGGAACAAACGTATGAACGGGATCTGGAAAATGCGACTGAAGTAGTTTTAGACTCCCATCTCAAACTACGAAAAGCGAGCACAGACGCTCCTTCGCATCCCGCGACGACGAGCGGTGGCGGAAGTGGCGGTCGCGCCGCCGCGGGCGCGGTTCGTATCGGCAACGCCGTTGGCGCGGCGTTTACAAATCGCCGGGTACTCGAGCCGGTCGAGGCGCGCCTCATGTTCATCTCAGCTTTGCTGCTGATCGGTTTCGCGCTTCTCGCGTGGGCCTTTCCTCGCGTTGTGACGTATCCGCTGATCGTCCTGCTCCTCTGGATCTCGCTCGCACTTTTTTACAAAGCGTACCGGCTGAGACATGGACCCGACCCCGCGGGTGTGCGCCCCGAAGCAGTTGAACCCCAACAAGGCGACTGAACCCCGACGGTCAATCTTTAAGAACAAACTCGGCGACTATCGGCAGGTGATCGGAAGCGGCCAGCGCGAGACGGCTGCGATGGACGGAGATGTTTTGCAGCTTAAGAAGCGAATTGTAGTAGACGTGGTCCAGGTGCAGCAGGGGAAACACGCCGGGATAAGTGCGTGCTCGCCCGAGACGTTGTTCCGGTTCGGCGCTGTTCAGGTGACGGCTTAGAAGACGCGTCGCCAGACCACGCGTCCACTCGTTGAAGTCACCGAGAATGATCCGGGGCGAGTTAGAGTCGCTCGCGATCACTTCGAGCAGTCGGTGCGCCTGGTAACGGCGCTCAAAAAATCCCGTACCCAGGTGAACGTTGAAGATTTGCACGGGCACAGATTCGCGGCCGGTGACTGTAATCGAGACCTCCAGACAACCACGCGGTTCGTACATCCGGCAGGTCATATCGTGGTTGTGATCCGCCTGGATCGGCAACCGGCTCAGGACCGCATTTCCGTAAGCCGCGCCGCGGTGTCTGCGGTTTTCGCCGATACGGAAGTCAAACCCAAGCTCTTCGGCAATCGCGCGGACCTGATTGAGCTCGTGGCTGGTGTGGTCCATGCCGACCACTTCCTGAAGCGCCACGACGTCCGCATCGATCTCCTTCAAAACCTCGGCGATTCGCCTGGGCCGCACACGCCGATCGAGCCCACGGCACTTGTGTATGTTGTAAGTTGTAACGCGTAACGATGACACCCTGTTGTTCGCTGGACTCACTTCGATTTTTCCAAAACACTTCGCGCCGTGTCGCGGGCGATCAGCAATTCTTCGTCAGTCGGAATGACGTAGACTGCGAGACGAGAACCGTTGTTGCTGATAACACCTTCACGCCCATCAACGTGCATGCGGTTTCGCTCTTCGTCAAGCTCGATTCCCAGCCATTGGAGATCTTTGCAGACGCGTGACCGCACCTCCCACGAGTTTTCGCCGATGCCTCCGGTAAACACGATGGCATCCGCACCGTTCATCGCGGCCAGATACGCGCCGATGTATTTGCGGACACGATAACAAAAGATCTCGATTGCGAGACGCGCGCGCCTGTCGTTTTCTTCCCGCTCTTCGGCAAGCAATTCCCGCATGTCGCTGGTCAAGCCCGAAATTCCCAACAAACCTGCTTGTTTATTGAGCAGCGTTTCAACTTCGCCCGACGACAAACCCTCTTTGGTTGCGATGAAATCGATGATGGCTGGATCCAGATCTCCGCACCGCGTTCCCATCACTAAACCCTCGAGCGGCGTCAGGCCCATCGACGTGTCGATCGAGTTACCGTTACGTATCGCAGCGGCGGAACAACCGTTTCCCAGATGCAGCGTGATGATGTTGGTTTGATCTCGCGCGATGTGGCGTAGTTGTCGGTAACGATACGCGACATAACGGTGCGACGTGCCGTGAAAGCCGTATCGCCTGACTCGATAGCGGCGATAGAGTTGATAAGGCAGGGCGTACAGAAACGCATGATCCGGCAACGTCTGATGAAACGCGGTGTCAAACACGGCGACCTGCGGCAAGCCTTCGCCAAACAGTGCGCGCGCGGCGGTGATGCCTTTGATGTTAGCCGGATTGTGCAACGGCGCGAGGTCGATGCACTCTTCGAGTCCACGAATCACTTCATCCGTTATCAACACCGAGCGAGTGAAACGTTCACCGCCATGGACCACCCGATGTCCCACCGCCTGGATATCGCCAATGCTTTTGATCTCCGCAATTCCCGAGTCCGGTGATGAAGCCCAGCGCGCGATGAAATCAACCGCTGCCCGGATGTCGCGCAACGGCGAAGTTGATCGCTGTTCCTTCTGTCCTTCGACCTGCAGCGTGATAACCGCTTCGCCTCCGACGCGCTCGATCGTACCGCGCGCGAGGTGCCTGTCCGCGTTCTGTTCGATCAACTCCAGATGGGTAGCGATGAGCTGAAACTTCACGGTGGAGCTGCCGCAGTTGAGAATAAGAATATTCATGATTGTTTGTTGGGACGCCAGCGCCATTCACTGATCTGGGGCATATCGTCGCCGTGTTCGGAAACGTATTGCTTGTGCTCGATCAATTTTCCGCGCATCAACTGTGCGACGTGCGCGCCGATGTCCGTGAGCTTTGGCACCCGCTCGATCACATCCAAAACAAGATGAAAACGATCGATATCATTCAGCACGCACATGTCGAATGGCGTGGTTGTTGTACCTTCTTCTTTGTAGCCGCGCACGTGAAGATTTTTGTGGTTCGTGCGCCGGTAAGTAAGCCGGTGAATCAGCCAGGGATAGCCGTGGAATACGAAAATGATCGGCTTGTCAGTCGTAAACAGAAGGTCAAACTCTTTGTCTGAAAGACCGTGCGGATGTTCCGTCTGCGGCTGAAGCGTCATTAGGTCCACGACATTGATGAGGCGAACCTTCAACTCCGGAAAATGTTGATTAAGAAGGTCGACGGCCGCGAGTGCTTCCAGTGTCGGCACGTCGCCGCAGCAAGCCATCACCACGTCCGGCTCACTGCCTTGATCGTTGCTGGCCCAGCTCCAGACTCCGATTCCTTCCGAACAGTGTTTGATTGCTTCGTCCATCGAGAGGTATTGCAGCGCCGGCTGCTTGCCCGCGATGATCACGTTGACGTAATTGCGGCTGCGCAAGCAGTGATCGGTGACGGACAACAACGTGTTCGCATCAGGCGGCAAATAGACGCGCACGACTTCCGCTTTCTTGTTGACCACGTGATCGATGAATCCCGGATCCTGGTGGCTGAAGCCGTTATGGTCCTGCCGCCACACATGTGACGTGAGTAGATAATTGAGTGAGGCGATCGGGCGTCTCCACGGAATCTGCCGGCATACTTTCAACCACTTCGCGTGCTGATTGAACATCGAGTCGATGATGTGAATGAACGCTTCGTAACAAGAGAAAAAGCCGTGCCGTCCTGTTAACAGATAACCTTCGAGCCAGCCTTCACACATGTGCTCGCTAAGGATCTCCATCACGCGTCCATCCGGCGATTCGTGTTCGTCGGTGGGTAACGGCCCAAGCCACATGCGATCCGTAACTTCAAACACCGCATCGAGCCGGTTTGACGCAGTTTCATCCGGTCCCATCAGGCGGAAACGATCCGGGTTCAGCTTGATGATGTCGCGCAGGAAGCGGCCCATGACGCGAGTTGCCTGGGCTTCGATTGTGCCTGGCTGGGGAACCTCAACCGCGTAAGTGCGATAGTCGGGAAGTTTTAGATCCTTGAGTAACAAACCGCCGTTGGCGTGCGGGTTTGCGCCCATTCGACGTGCGCCCTTCGGCGCAAGTTCCGCGATGTCTGCCTTTAATTTTCCGCCTTTATCGAACAGTTCGTGCGGCTCGTAGCTGCGCAACCACTCTTCAAGCTGCCGCAGATGCTCAGGTTTAGTAGCGAGTTCCGAAAGCGGCACTTGATGCGAACGGAAAGAACCTTCAGCCGGTTTATTGTCCACCACCTTTGGACCGGTCCAGCCTTTCGGCGAGCGCAAAACGATCATCGGCCACTGCGGACGATCCAGTGATCCGTTTTCGCGCGCGTCTTTTTGCATCGACTGGATCTCAGCAAACACGACGTCAAGAGTGGCGGCCATGAGTTGATGCATCGGCTCAGGTTCATCGCCTTCGACGAAATACGGTTTGTGACCGTAACCGACAAGCAGGTGCGTCAGCTCGTCGTTACTCAAGCGCGCCAGCACGGTTGGACCGGAAATCTTGTAGCCGTTCAAATGCAGAATGGGCAGCACTGCGCCGTCACGTGTCGGGTTAAGGAATTTGTTGGAATGCCAACTCGTCGCTAGTGGACCAGTCTCAGCTTCACCATCGCCGACGACACAGCAGGCGATCAGATCCGGACTATCGAAGACTGCTCCGTAGGCGTGTAGCAATGCGTAACCGAGCTCACCGCCTTCGTGAATCGAACCCGGCACCTCCGGCGCAACATGGCTGGGAATGCCGCCGGGAAATGAGAATTGCTTGAATAACTTTTTCAAGCCCTCCTCATCCTGTGAGATCTCCGGATAAAACTCGCTGTACGTTCCTTCGAGATACGTGTTCGCGACGATGCCTGGACCACCGTGGCCCGGGCCGGTGATGTAGATCACATTCAGATCGTGATTCTTGATGAGACGATTCATGTGAACGTAGATAAAGTTCAATCCCGGCGTGGTGCCCCAGTGACCGAGGAGTCTCGGTTTGACGTGTTGCAGCTTCAGCGGCTCGCGCAGTAACGGATTATCGTAGAGATAAATTTGTCCGATAGAGAGATAATTCGCCGCCCGCCAGTACGCGTTTATACGGCCGAGTTCTTCCGCCGAAAGCGGCGACGTTTGTTCCAATTTGGTTTGCATGATTACCATTAGTATCCGCCGCGGGGCGCGCGAGTACAATGCGCGAGTCGGAGTTCGGTCGGGTGGGCCAGAACCTGAAAGGCATCGACGTGGTAGCGGTGATGGAATGGATCAAAGCGTTGCCCGGCATGGTGCCGCAACGAATCCAGTGCGCTTGGCCCATCCGGAGAAGAAAGTATGACTCAACACAGAAATAGTTGAAGCAGGAAAGCGAACCTGTCTCTTATCGGTAATGGGAACTTCGTCAAAGCAGAGGGCGAGTTGAGCGGTCATCCCGTAATCTCAAACAAAATCATCCAAACATGTCTCCGGCTATAGCTGTGACACCCAATTGCATTGTCCGCTAAAACAAGTCACCAACAAAATCTACGGCATCCCCTATAGCATCCCCAACATCTTCGATAACTGATCCGCCCGCCCCAATTGCGGCCTCTAATCCCGCGCCGACCTTTTTCCCAAGCTCACGAGTTAAGGTCCATCCGTCCGCCCCCAGGAACCTTATTAAATCGGCCTGAGCCACGATTGGCGATATCTGAGTAAAGAAGAGGACTGCCATCGTTCCAACCACTTCTGAGACGGAGGCCTGATCCTCACCTTTTATAATGGCCGCGAAGCTATCGACAATTGACCCATAAAACTCTCCCACATTGCTGCCAAGCTTTACCGCCGCGGGGCCGACAAACGGCAAGGCGGCTGCTGGCCCTAGTGTTGCTGCTACTGCCGCAGCTGACGCGGCGCCATAGAGAGCCGCTCCCGCCTTCGCTGCTGGCATTGAGAGGATATCTGGCCCATTGATTCGGAAGTATTCTTTAACGTTATTTTCAGTTGTACTTATAATTTGATCCTTCTGCTGTTCGCTCATGCCCTCGCTCGGGAGCCTTACTGCAGCTACATCCTCCCTTGCCAGAGTAGCCATTGGAGTTATCCTGGCACCAGTAAGCCTAAGCACATTTCTTCCATCTCTCTTGAGAACGTAAAGGCCGCCAAGGTCTATGTCGTTAGACGGAGGTGGAGGAGGAGCCGGCAAGACATCTAAATTGATATCAAAGCTAACTGCTCCATTTCCGCCGAGAATGAATGCGTCTACCCGTTTCAAACCCAGGCTGCATTCGTGCCCGACCTCAAGAGTGAAATGGACGTCAGCAGTCTGACCCACTCCAATAACTGTTCTGGGTGCTATCATTTTAAGCGGTAAAGACTCGAACGTACCTGCGTCGCGGGAAAACATTGAACAATAGACGATGCTAGCTGGGCCTCCTTGCCATCGAACCGGCACCTGCGCTGATGCTAACTCGCCTTGACGAATCTGCATACCGAGTTGATTTACATCAGACGTGACCTCACCTTCGCGGGAGAACCTGATTGATATTTCAATCGGGTCCCACGCCTCTGCTACGACTCTGAGCTTACCGTGAGCCTCAACGAAGTCCGGCGTCAGGTTTTCCACGCGGACGTGAATTTGGACGTCCTCCCCTGGGAAAGCTTCTATAGGACCTGGCCCATCCGTTTGGCGTACAGGTTTATGCTCAATGACCACGTGTGGGTCGGGAACCTTCCCCGGCGGGAAATCCGATGCGTCGGGGAACTCAAGAGTTTCAACTGGCCGAGTTACGGCTATCATCTCCACCCGAAAAAGATTCGCGTCCGATGAAACAGCACTTCCCTCTATCTCGATCGAGGCCACGAGAACTCCCGCTACAGGAATCGCGGTAAGCTCAAAGGGCGCCACGTTGCCATCCGGCCGAATTGTGCGATCAACTCGAGGCTCAAACGCTGGAGCAGTCATGAGATAGTTCTCCTGAAAGTTTCCTCACATAGTGAGTAGCGAAATTCGATTGTTGTTAGCTAAGTAGGCCCAATGGAACCTGTTTAGACTGGGAAAGTGGGCGCACAAACTTTTTCTTCAGCGCTTTAAGGCCCGTCTCCGTCATCACGCCCGAAGCGCTTGGACAGCGGTCACCTGAGGATGAGTCTCGGCACGATGGCCGGCGGCTCAACCTCGATATGTGGTTCATGCTCTGGGTCAAGCAGGCCCGAGAAATCCTCCTCGAACTGCCTGCGCACAGATTCAAGCGTGGGCCCGTCTATGTCACCTTCGATGCTCGGCTGGTCAGCGAGTAGGGCATCGATTTCTGCGGCCGTTACCGCCTGTGCTTCCTTTCCATTATCGACCCCAAAAAAGAACAGAGCCGCAAGGTCATCATTGATCAGCAGAGGACGTTCCGGCGTCTCATCAGGCGAGTTGAAGCCTTGAGTGAAACCGTTCGCCCACCAGTCAGCCTCGGTTATTGGGGGAGAGTCCGGATCGCCCTCAATGGTAATCTCCGGAAGTGTAATTCTGTTCATGGTTTGTTCCTCAAGTGATCGAGTGTCGAAGAATCAATTACGTGCTTTGCTCTAAAGGGGCTTCAATCTCTAACAATAACCTCGGTACTGTCAAGTTAAGTTGGTGAAGAGGCAAAACCGTTCAAGGAGTCCCGGCGTGGTGCCCCAGTGACCAAGGAGTCGTGGTTTGACGTGTTGCAGCTTGAGCGGCTCGCGAAGTAACGGATTCAAAGCGGCGACGTTTGTTCCAATTTGGTTTGCATGATTACCATTAGTATCCATCCGGGGGCGCGCGAGTACAATGCGCGAGTTAAATAAACCCGCCAAGGAGAGATATGAAGATACTTATTGCTTATGACGGTTCCGCTTCTGCCGACACTGCGATCGACGAATTACAACGCGCCGGTTTGCCGGCCGAGAACGTTGAGGCCCTCGTCGTGTCAGTGGGCGAAGTGTGGCTTCCGCCACCGGCGCGTGATGAAGTGATTGAGGATACGTTCCCGTTGCAAGTGCCGCCTGGTCTTAAAGCGGCTCGCGAACGTGCGGCGCGCGTGATGGAAGAAGCCGAACAGTTAGCAGAGCGCGGCAGCAAACGCGTCCAGCAAGTCTTTTCGGGTTGGCGTGTAAGTCATGAGGCGCGAAACGGCTCGCCCGGTTTTGAGTTGCTGAATAGCGCCCGCGAATGGCAAGCCGACTTGATCGTAGTTGGTTCGCATGGACGCACCGCGCTCGGCAGGTTCGTGTTAGGAAGCGTCTCGCAGAAAGTGTTGACTGAGGCGTCAACTTCCGTGCACATCGGACGGCATAACGCGGGAACGGGAACGTCAGGAGAGCGCATTGTGATCGGGGTTGATGGCTCTCCGGGAGCACTCGCGGCGATCCGCGCGGTTGCGAGGCGGCACTGGACCGACGGCAGCGAGATTCGGATCGTGGTTGCTGACGACGTGCTGCGAGGTGCTGGGGTTTGGGTTTTGCTTCCGCCCGTCAAAGAGTTTGTGGATGATGTCCGAACTGAGGAGCACGGTCAGGCAGAACAGTTTGCAATCGCGGCCGCAAAAGAATTGCGCGAGGGCCTGGGCGACAGAAATGTTACGGTGTCGTCGGTGGTCCACACCGGTGATCCAAAACAGGTGCTGGTCCACCACGCGGAAGAGTTTGGCGCCGATTGCATCTTTACCGGCGCAACCGGTTTTAGTAATCGTCTGGAGCGTGTGATCCTGGGGAGTGTTTCAGCGGCGATCGCGGCCCGCGCGGACTGTTCGGTCGAGGTGGTCCGTGAATAAACATTGGACGAGGCGCGAAGATCGAGTAATATCAGCGCCTCCCCAACTGTGGCCACAGCCTCGGCGAACCCATCCACTTTTTCGGAGTTAAACTATGAAGACCCATCCTACCCGTTTGCTGTCTGCGTTTGCTCTTCTCTTAATGATCTCCGCTGCGGTGATCGCACAACCCGCGACAGGCACGGTGAAAAGATTTTCGCTCAAATCGACAGTGCTGGGCGAAGACAGGATCGTGTTGGTGCGTACTCCTGTCGGGTACGAAACGAACAAGGAAAGTTATCCCGTACTTTACATGACTGACGGCGACGCTCACATGGGCCACACCGCCGCCTCCATTGAGTTTCTTACGCGTAACGGTCGTATCCCGGAATTGATCGTCGTCGGTGTCACGAATACCGATCGCACTCGTGACTTGTCGCCGACGAAATCGCCCCAAAAGAACCCCGCCGGCCAGTTGCAATTTCCGACCAGCGGCGGCGCCGACAATTTTCTTAAGTTCTTCGAGACTGAGTTGATCCCGGAGATCGAAAAGACATATCGAGTCCAGCCTTATCGCGTTCTCGCGGGACATTCGCTTGGTGGGCTGTTCACTGTCCACGCGATGGTCAGCAAACCCGGACTCTTCAATTCCTACGTCGCGGTCAGTCCTTCGCTGCAATGGGATAACCAGGTAACGCTGAAACGCGCCGAAGAGTATTTGAAGAACCAGAAGCAACTGAATGTCACTCTGTTTACGACACTCGGTAACGAGCCGGGTCCGATCGGAGAGAGCTTCGACAGTTTTCGAGAGCTGCTTGCGAAGACGAGTATCAAGGGTTTCGAGTGGCAAGCCGAGCGCATGGATGATGAAGATCACGGATCGGTGGTGCTTCGCAGTCACTACGCTGGTTTGCGAAAAGTCTATACGGGCTGGCAAGGTCCGCGAGACTTGAACACCGGAGCGATCATCGGCGGCTTGAAAGGCGCTGATGCTCACTACGCGAAACTCAGCGAGAGATTCGGATACAAGATCCCGGTGCCGGAAGTACTGATCAATCAGATCGGTTACCAGTTTCTCCTCAGCCCCAATCCGAATCGGGAAGAAGCAATCGCCGTCTTCAAGGCGAATGTCGAACGTTATCCAAACTCGGCAAACGTTTACGACAGTCTCGCGGAAGCGTACGAGCGTAGCGGTCAACTCGATCTCGCGGAACCGCTTTACGACAAGGCGCGAATTCTTGGCGAGCAGAACAAGGATCCGAACACTGCGATCTATAAGGCCAACTACGAACGGGTGCATGCAAAATTGAAAGAGACGCAAGGCGCCAAGAAGTCGCAGTAAACCGTTAACGAAACGATAACTTTGTCACAAGCGTGGCCTGGAAGGTGTTTTCAATAGTAGTGAACACTTTCCAGGCCGGACTCTGAACACCCGACGTCTGCCTGCCGCACTCAGGGAGAAAAGGTATGACCAGCGTATCACAGGATGTGCGTTATAGCCTGCGTATGTTGTTGAAGCACAAGGGTTTCACCGTGGTCGCGGTGCTGACTCTGGCCTTGGGAATCGGCGTCAATACGGCGATGTTCAGCGTGCTGAATACGTTTTTGTTTCGCTCGCTGCCTTACCCTCAGTCGGATCACCTCGTGCGGGTCTGGCGCACGTCTCCACACTCTCAGATGTGGCCGCATTCAGTCGCAAACTTCTTTGATCAGCGCGAGAAGAACACCGTTTTCGATAAATTGGCTGCTTACAACTTCACCAGCCGCAACCTTACCGAGCAGGGACAAACTGCGGAACGTTTGCTCGGCCTCGCAGCGACCGCGGATTTCTTTCCGATGATGGAAGTGGCGCCCGCGCGCGGCCGCGTCTTCAAACCCGAAGAGTTCGAGCCGGGCGCTGACAACGTCATCGTCCTGACAGATCGTTTCTGGTCGCGCCGTTTCGGCAGCGACCCAGACATCGTCGGACGTACGATTCAGCTCGACGGCAAGACGGTCGAAATCATCGGCGTGATGCCTCCCGGATTCGAACATCCGATCCTCTGGGGCCCGATCGACATCTGGCAGCCACTCGCGTTCACCAAGGAACAACGAGGCAGTCGCGGCAGCAACTATCTTTCGATGTTCGGCCGGCTCAAACCGGGCGTCACAGTCGAGCAGGCCGAGCAGGGCATGGTGATGCTGTTCGAGAACATCAAGAAGGAAAACTCCTCCAACGAAGGCGAGCAAGTGCGACTCGAACCGCTTCAGCGATCGATGTCTGACAACATCGGCAGAACCGTGATGTGGTTCACGTTCGGGCTCGCCGGTTTTGTCTTGCTGATCGCGTGCGCGAACATCGCCAATCTTCAACTCGTTCGTACGGCGGCACGCTCGCGCGAGCTGGCGGTGCGCGCAGCCCTCGGCGCTGCTCGCATGCGACTGCTGCGGCATTCGCTTACCGAGAGCATCGTTATTGCCCTAATCGGTGGCGTCATCAGTCTGGGAATCGCGTTGGTGGCAGTTCGTTTCATTAGTAATCGTCTCTTTACCGATCTGCCCGGTGCGAGCGTACAACTCGACTACAAAGTTTTCGGCTTTGCGCTACTGGCCTCGGTGGTCACGGGAGTGCTTTTCGGAACGGTACCGGCGTGGTTCGCATCGCGCACTGATCTGAATCTCGCGTTGCGAGATAACGCGCGTGGATCGACTGCCGGTCGATCTCAACACCGCTTGCGACACATGCTCATCATTGGCGAAGTCGCATTTGCAATGGTGCTGCTGGCCGCTGCGGGACTGTTTCTCCGTGGCTTGTACCGCTTTATCAATGCCGATCCAGGTTGGCGTGTTGATGGTCTAGTGACGGCGCACATGAGCCTGCGCGGAGAGAAATACGCCGAAGAAAAACAACGCGTCGTGTTCATCAACGAAATGGAAAATCGTTTGCGCGCATTGCCAGGAGTGCAGCACGCGGCGCTTGCCGGTTCCAGTCCCGTGTTCGGTTTCAACAGCAGCAGTTCATTTCTCGTCGAGGGACAACCCGAGCCGCCGCCGGACAAGTACCTGGAAATCTTTTTCGAACCGGTAACTGCCGGCTACTTCGAAACGCTTGGAGCTCGTTTGCAAGAAGGTCGTATTTTTAACAGCTCGGATACTGCCGATCACCCGAACGTTGTGATCATCAACCAAACAACTGCTCGTACCTTTTGGCCCAACGAGAGTCCGATCGGAAAGCGAATCAGTGGTACTGGTAAACAGCGGGATTATTACCAGATCGTAGGCGTCGTGAATGACATCGCGTTTCCGGGAAGTTTAGGAGAACCTTATACGCGATACGAAGCCTTCGTTCCGATGACGCAGTCGCCGGCCCCGTATCTCACCATCGTCCTGCGCACATCAACGAATCCGGAAGCGCTCGGCAACACTCTGCGCAACGCGATTGCCGGAATCGATCCGAATCTACCGGTTTACCGGATTCGCTCGGCGCGAAGTGCGGTCAATTCAGGACTCGGGAGTATCTCCCTGTTGGGAAATTTGCTGGGCGCGTTTGCAGCCGTTGGCGTACTGCTCGCAGCGATCGGAATTTACGGCGTGGTTTCGTACACGGTCGTGCAACGTACTGGAGAACTCGGGATTCGTCTGGCTCTCGGTGCGCAGGCCCGCGATGTGCTGTGGCTCGTGTTGAGCAAAGGCGCCATTTTGGTATTGATCGGAGCCGTGTTGGGAGTCGCGGGTGCGTACGGCGTGTCGAGGTTACTGGTTTCGTTGATTCCGTCGTTGCCGACACGCGATCCGCTCACGCTTGTGATCGCGGGTGTTGTGCTTGTTGGAGTGGCGCTGGTGGCTTGTTACATTCCAGCGCGTCGCGCAACGAGAGTCGATCCGCTGGTCGCGTTGCGATCCGAGTGAAACTAATTTTTTGGAAATCTTTTTACTTGTCGTCAGCGTGTCGCGGTCGCTCCCGGTCACGACGCGAACGTCAGGTAACGGACGCTCGTCGCTATCGAGACGTCCGTTCTCATTAAGATGGAATGTTTGTCAACGCCGATTCTTGTTTAACACCCTTTCCTCAGGCCCGGATTTGTGAGAAACTGCCGTATCTTCATGTGATTTATCCGTACCTGTCTTAGAACAAGCCGCCTGGTAGGTCTCGAATAAGTCGTAAAACAACACGCGGTAGAGTTTTGATGCTGAGGTTACTCCTGCTCCCACGCTACGCCTCTCGGGCCGTGGCCTTCGCCTTACTGGCGGGGTTGTGCTGGACTATTTTTTCGCCGCGTTCCTCACACGCCACATTGCAAACCAAAACCGTGCCTCCGCACTCCAACTGGACCATTTCCACCGAAGAAGACACCTACGTACTTTTCCAAAACGAACGCGGTGAGACGACGTGCCGCCCGGCGACGAAAGTCGAACGCGAGCAAATCAAATCACGCCACTTGGGCGGTTCGACCCGCGTGATCTATCCCGGCGCTCCGCGCAATCGAGACGACGTGAACGAGCAGCGAGCATTAGAGGCAGAGACTGGTCTAAATCTTCTACCTTCGGCCGGACTACGTATCGTGCTGCACGGCACGACACAGCTCGAGCAGAACCAGGCGGCGAAAAACGCTTTCATCATTGCTGCGAATCGTTGGGAAGCGATCGTCGCCACGCCGATCACGGTAGTAATCGACGTCGACTTTGGACCAACATTCTTCGGACAGCCATACAGTAGTCCTAACGTACTCGGCGCGACAGGTTCCGACTTCGTGGTCGGACCGTTTTCCGATCTTCGTCAGCGGTTGATAGACCGCGCGTCAAACAGCAGCGAAACCCAACTCTATAACGCTCTGCCTCCAAGCGAGCTACCGATTGAAGTCAACGACGTCACCAGCAGCGTTACGAATGCGCGCGCGACTGCCGCAAACGCCCGCGCTCTCGGCGTCATCCCCGACATCACGAACCCCGACTCGCTTCCGCTTGGACAGGGCGATGCCGGCATCGGCTTCAATTCAGCATTCCAGTTTGACTTTAATCCTGATGACGGCATTACTTCGGGTCTGACTGACTTCGACGCGGTTGCGACGCACGAGATCGGTCACGCGCTTGGATTCACTTCAAACGCGGGCGGTAACACCTCCCTCGTTTCTGTTTGGGACGTCTTTCGCTTCAAGCCGTCGCGGGCGAGTCTCGCCACGTTTGGCACGGCGCCACGCATGATGTCGCTCGGTGGCGATCACCGCTTCTTTGGCAACCAGCTTACTACGTACGCCACGCTGGAACTCGATTTATCGACTGGTGGCCCAAGTCCCGGACCAAACGATGGCGATGGGCGGCAGTCGAGTCACTGGCGAGACGATTCGCTTATTTCGACGCGGCAATACATCGGCATCATGGATCCAACGATGCCGCGTGGACTGCGCCGCACCATCAGCGAGAACGATATCCTCGCGCTCGACTTGTTTGGTTACGCGATCGGTGGACCAGCGCCCGTGCGGCCGCCTAACGATAACTTTGCAAACGCCACCGCGCTGACGACGCAATCCGGATCCATTAACGGTACGAACGTAAGCGCTACGCGCGAGGCTGGAGAGCCGGCGCACGTGGGTTTTATGGGAGACAAGTCGGTCTGGTACACATGGGTTTCACCGATTAATGGACAGGCAACGTTCGATACGATCGGCAGTAACTTCGATACCACACTTTCTGTGTATCAAGGTTCGATCATCACGCTCCTTGGTACGATCGCCCTCAACGACGACATCGTGGCGAGTGTAGATAAAACGAGCCGGGTTCAGTTCAACGTTGTGAGCGGAGAAACTTATCGGATCGTAATTGACGGTTGGAACAGTGAATTCGGAAACATTACTCTGACCTGGACCGCGACCGGAGCGCAGCCGACGCCGACCCCAACGCCTACACCAACTCCCACTCCGACACCGTCACCATCGCCTACGCCGACGCCGCAGGCAGATCTGGTAATCGAGTCTTTCGGCGTAAGTCCTGGGACAGCTTCCGCGGATCAGTTCGTTACCTTCTCGGTTACCGCGCGTAATCTTGGGCCGGCAATCGCAACTAACACCAGGATTTCGGTGGTTCTTCCGCCGGGTCTCAGCTTTTCCGGATGCGCGCCGAGTTGCTTTCCTCCAGCGGGTGCGAATGGTGGAACCGTCACTGGACCATCAACCGATGCGCCTCCGCCACTTCAATTCGGTTTCTCCGTGACTGCCGAGGTGCTTGCCACAACCGGGACCACGCTCACCGCCACCGCAAACATCACGAGCTCGGTTGAAGATCCCAATGCGGCAAACAACGGTGCGACCACGACAGTTCAGGTAGTTGAATTGATCCCGTTTTCGGAAGTGAAGAAGCTCGCACTGGATTCCGAGGGCACTCACGTACTCGCATTGCGGCGCGGCACGGTATGGTCGTGGGGCCACAACTTTTTCGGACAGTTGGGTGACGGAACGAATATCGGTCGACTCTCGCCCGTGCCCGTTGATGATCTGATGTCAGTGATCGACGTCGCGGCGGGCAACAACTATTCGATGGCGCTGAAAAGCGACGGCACAGTTTGGACGTGGGGCACGAATGAACACGGTGAACTGGGAATCGGAACGACGACGCTTTCATCAGTAAACCGTCCGATGAAGGTGCCAGGACTGTCTTCAGTGAGCGCGATCGGCGCCAGCGCCGATTATGCGATGGCGCTGAAATCAGATGGCACGGTGTGGATGTGGGGATCGAATACGAACGGACAATTGGGACTCGGCACGACGGACTTGCAAGCCCATCCAAATCCGAATCAGGTGCCCGGCCTGTCCGGCATCGTCGCAATCTTTGCGGGAGGTCACGTTTCGTATGCAGTGAAAGCTGATGGCACGGTGTTCGGTTGGGGCCCCACCTTCGTAGGCAAACTCGGCGACGGTGCGTCAGGCACGCCAAGCGTAAACACGCCGACAGAGTTGCCTGCGTTGAAAGGCATGGTGGGCGCCGCCACGGGCGTCGGTTCGACGGTGATCTTCAAGGCGGACGGGAGCGTCTTCTCTTTCGGCAGTAACTTCAGAGGCCAACTTGGCCGCGGTCTTCCGGATAATGGTCCATTTCCAGTGCCCACACAGATCCCGGGCTTGTTGGCGAGAGATGTGTCGAATGGCGATTCGTTTGTGATCGTCACAGAAAGCTCGGGCACGCTCAAGGCCTTTGGTCGCAATGACGATGGACAACTTGGTTTCGGAAGTTCGGATCTGTTGCCGCATCCAACGCCCGTAACGGTGCCCGGGATTTTTGGCGCTTTTGCGACCGTCACAGGAAGGCAATCGACACTCGCGTTGATTGGTGATCCAGCCGTTGGCGGCTCAATTCGGGTGTGGGGCGGCAATCCGTTCGGTGTTCTGGGGATCGGGTCGGTCTTTGCGAGTGCGAGCGCGGCGATTGTCACCGAAAATCTGAGCGTGGCACGACCGAGCTTTAATGTCGAAACGGGAACGATTACACCGACCGCGATCCAGATCGTGTGCGGCACGCCGGGTAGTGTGATCCACTACACCACGAATGGATCGGATCCGACGGAGAGTGATTCGGTAATCACCTCAGGCAGCACAGTTCTGGTGGACCAGTCGTTGACGTTGAAAGCGCGTGCGTTTAGATCGGGATTCGCCACGAGTGCGGTGAAGAGCGCGACGTACACGGTTGTTCCGCCACTTCCGCCGCAACTGTTACTCGACGAGTCCGGTCCGGCGTTGGACCAGACCGCAGCGTTCGACGTGTTAACGTTTTTGCGAGATCCGTTTCCGGTTGTTAATGTAAACCACCTTTTCAATCCGCCGGTTGATCGAAACACGCGCGTTGCTGTGTTTGTCGCGAACCTGTCGTTGGCTGACATCCAGTCGGCATCGAGCGTCGTCGCGAATATTGTCGGGAGCAACACTGTAACTTACGACATACCCGCCGAAGACGTGCGGCCGGTGCCGAACTCCGAGTTTGTTCAAGTCACCTTCCGCCTGCCAGACACACTTGCGCCCGGAACCTGCACGATCCGCATAAAAGCGCACGCTCAAATCAGCAACGCCGGCAGTATCCGAATCAAGCTGTAGTGGCTGGACGTCTGTCGCGTGGAGTGCGCGCGGGTGTTGAACTTGTTGACAGTGGGAACTCTTCCCCGTTTTTCTCGTTTTATGTCCCAATGAGCTTGATCTCGACAATTGCGTTGGCGATGGGCGTTTCGTGGACGTCGGGTATCAACCTGTACGCCAGCGTAGCGACGCTTGGTCTTCTCAGCCGCTTCGCCGGCTTGCAACTCCCGGGCGAACTCGATGTCGTCACCAGTTGGTGGGTGATTGGCATCGCGTCGGCTCTTTATTGCGTCGAGTTTTTAGCCGACAAAGTGCCGTGGATCGATAGCACCTGGGATCTCATACACACGTTCATACGTGTACCCGCAGGAGCTATTCTTGCGGCCACAACGTTCGGCGAGTTTGACCGGAGCATTCAGTTAATCGCTTTATTGTTGGGCGGTGGACTCGCACTGAGTTCACATGGCACGAAAGCCGCTACGCGCGCGATCCTGAACACGAGTCCCGAGCCCGTTTCCAACGTTGTGGCCAGCGTCGTCGAGGACATCGTGGCGATTGTCTCGATGATAGTGGCTGTGTTTGTGCCGGTCCTGCTCTTTGTGATCGTGGCTATAGGCTTGTACATCTCTTACCTCATCCTGCCGCGAATCATTCGCTTCTTTCAACGAGTCGGTCGCAGTTTGCGCGGGCTTCGCGGGGCAACTAGCCCTTGACAGTCTAGGGAAGCTCGATTAGTCTCTGTCCCAGACCGTCTGGGGGAGAGCTTACATGGCAAATGAACGCACGGACTTGCTGCAAGGCACGCTGGAGTTGTTGATCCTGAACACTCTCGCGCGTGAATCGATGCACGGCTACGGTATCGTTCAGCGGATACACGAAGCGGCCGAAGATTCTCTCAAAGTCGAGGATGGCTCGCTTTACCCCGCGCTTTATCGAATGGAGGAGCGCGGCTGGATAAAGTCGGAGTGGGGAGTTTCAGAGAACAACCGGCGCGCAAAATTTTACAAACTCACGAGAACCGGACAAAAACAGCTCGAAGCTCAACGCGCCAACTGGAACCGTGTCTCAAAAGCAGTTACCAGGATTCTCCAGGGTACCTAACAATGAAATTCGCACTACCCAACTTACTAACGCACGCTAACTACAAGACTGCACTCGAAGTTGATGAAGAGCTGCGATTTCACATCGATATGCTCGAGCGTAAATATGCTCAAGATGGAATGTCAGCCGCCGAAGCGAAGGCCGCAGCGTCGAGACGCTTTGGAAATGTCGAAAGAATAAAGCAGCAGTGCGTGCACATCAGCCGAAGGAAAAGTCTTCTGCGGCGCGTGCTCAAAACGTCATCAATCGTACTAGCACTCATCGGTCTCTCAATCCGCATCCTTGGCCCCGATCAAAACATAGCGCACGTCGGCGACACTCTAATCATGATCGCAATCTCCGGTCGCTTGTTACTTTACGTGCGCGGCTTGAGTCCCACCGTTCGAAACTAAGAGAAGCCCGAATGCTTTCAATCAAAGACCTGACGAAGACTTACTCGAGCGGTGTTCAGGCGCTCAAGGGAGTCAGCCTCGATCTGTCTCCCGGCGTCTTCGGCTTACTTGGACCAAACGGTTCAGGAAAAACGACTTTGATGAAGATCGTGGCGACGCTGCTCGAACCGGATTCGGGCACGATCGAGATAAACGGCGCTGACTTGCTAACTCGCAAGATGCAGACGCGCCGCATGCTGGGTTACCTGCCGCAAGACTTTGGTCTTTATCCCACACTCACAGCCTGGCAAATGCTCGATTACCTCGCGAAGCTGAAGGGCATCACTGACAAGAAAGAGCGTCACACTTTGGTTGACGCACTGCTCGACAGAGTCAATCTCTCGTCTGCACGTCAACAGCGGCTCGGCGGGTTTTCGGGTGGCATGCGACAGCGTTTCGGTATCGCACAAGCCCTCATCGGCGCACCAAAACGGGAAGATTCTCGCTTCACTCACGCCGCTGCAAGCGGTAGACCAACTCAAAGAATCCGTTTGGGAGGCGACCGTGCCGCGCGAGAAAGTCGCCACTCTAAAGTCTCAGTTGAACGTGCTCTCGTCGCAGATGTTTGATGGGCAGGTGCGTGTCCGAGCGATCTCTCAAGGGCCTCCACCAGCCGAAGAGTTCACGCGAGTAACTCCGGTTTTGGAAGACTTCTACTTCGACCTCGTAAACCGATGACAAACCCCTTTCACACTCCGTTCGCCGCGGTCTTCTGGAACGAAGTGTTACTAAACACCAAGCGCGTTGCTCCATACGTGTTGATGGCACTCTTCGTTGCGAATTGTGTCTTGTGGTGGGGATGGGGTCCGGCCGTAGGGAGAGGTTGGGCCACGAACAGCGAGTTTTATATTCGAAGAAACATGGGAGGCTTTTCATTCATCCTGGGTCTTCCGATTTTCACCGCGATCATCATGGGCGACATTGTGGTCAGGGATTTTCGGCTCGGCGTCGATCCCCTCATCTTTTCGAAACCTGTTAGCCGGGCTTCGTATCTACTCGGAAAGTTCTTCGGCAACTTCTTCGTGCTGGTCTGTTGTCAGTCAGCGTATGCGATCACTTTTTGTCTGCTGCAATGGGTTCCGTTTTCAGGAATGGTTGTCCTGCCGGTGCGGGTGGTTCCTTACTTCGAACACTTCTTCATCATCGTCGTCGTCTCGCACCTGTGTCTCGCAGCTATTTACTTTGCCGCTGGAACACTCACTCGCAACGCGAAAGTCGTCTACGGTCTGGCAGCTTGTTTTTATCCTGCTTACATTGCGTATCAACTGCTTGTGTTGAAGCATTTGCCCTACATATTCAACGTACTCTTCGATCCGCTGGGGTTCAATGTTGGCAAAGATGGCTTACTGACAAATCCCTGGCATTTGAGCGCAGATTTTCTCAATACGGTCGTGGTTACTTACAGTCTCGATCAGTATGCTAACCGCGCTGCAAATATCATCATCACCGCGCTGCTTTTGCTGATTGTTTATCTACGGTTTCGAATCCATCCCGAGGAGAAGACCTCAGATGATTTCACAAAGCTGACGCTTTCCGACGCGCCCGCAAGGATCGCATACAGTGCTCCGGGTGAATTTTTCCACTCGCCTGTCGACACGTCACTTGCGCGCGATCGAATCGCGCTTCCAAAAGTCACTTCAACCAGAGGACCCGTTGCGACTCTCTTCAAGATCATCGCAGCGACGGGCATTGAGTTTCGATTGCTACGCGCGGAACGAAGTCTCATTGTTCTTGTTCCCCTCGCGATCCTTATCACTATACTGGAAGTTGCCTTTTATCGAGTTGCGCCGGTGGTCTCGTATTCCGTTACCTATGCGAGTAACACGGGAAACACGTTGTTGCTGTTTTTGGCCTGCATGATCGTTTTCTACACCGGTGAGGCAATGCATCGCGATCGGGAAGTGAAGATCGAACCCATTCTGTGGTCTACGCCTGTGCCCAACAGGGCCTTGTTGCTTTCGAAGTGGCTTGCTATCTCGTTGTTGGCGCTTTCGCTGGTGGCTGTAGTAGGTCTAATTGGAATCGTGATTCAGGTGTTAAGAGGCCATACGCCCGTCGAGCCTTCAGCGTACATACGAATCTACGGCGTAGTGATTGCACCGGGCATACTGTTTGTGACAGCCGTCGTTGTTGCGTTGACTGTGTTGCTGCGGAATAAATACGTCACGTACGTGACTGCCGTTGGCGCCGGGGCCGGACTCTTCTATTTATACAACGTCGGTTATAACCACTGGCTCTACAATCCGCTGCTCTATAAGCTCTGGAACTACACGAATCTCACCACCATTACCGTACTCACGCAGCGACTCTACTGTCTTGCGCTTGCGGCGGCGTTTCTCGTTTTCGCACACCTCGTCTTTGAACGCAAATCGTAACGGTTCTGCGCCCGCGAGTTCAGTCGTTGCTTCTGATCATCTTGAACGCTTCAGCGAAAAGCCGCGTTCTGTTGCGACGTTCTGACAAAGTAGCACTCAGAATCGGCCTCTAGATCAGTGGTTGCGATTGTGCATACATCACGGACCTTGCGAGGCTACAGCAGTGCCAGGTGCCCGCACTGCTTGTACATCGTCATGAAATCGAAGTTGTTCCAGGCCTCGACGATCTTTCCGTCGGCGATACGGACGATCGTCATGCCGGTGAACTCGACCGGAGCTTGAGTCGCGGCTCGGCCCATGAGCTCTCCTTCGTTCTTACCGCGCACTGAGCAACGCGCAGCGACTTTGTCGCCTTCGGCAACCATGTCGTCGATATCGATGGTCAGGTTTGGGAAGGCCTGCCGGAACACTTCGTAAAACGGCCTGAAGTTGCTCGGGCCTTTGATCGGGCCCGACGGATCATCGGCTAAGCCGTGGGCGATGCCATTTTCATCGAACATTTCGTCGATCGCTTCGGCGCGTCCCTTGTTCCACACTTCGTCAAACCAGCGACGGAGTATTTGTTTGTTTTCTTCCGACAATGAGGCCTCCAATCTCGAACACACCACGTTAAAAATCCCGGGCGAAATCGTAGAACACGCGAAAGAGATTGCCGTCCAGGTCAGACGCTGTGAACTCATACAGCTTCCACGGCTTTGACTCCGGAGATGAAATCGTTTGTGCTCCGCCGGCATTCCAGATCTTGTAAAGCTCATCAACCTCATCTTTGCTGTTGAGATTGAGCCAGACCATCACCGGCGAAGCGTTGCCATGATGCTGGCGGAAGTCACGGTCCGCGAGAAACATGCGGCATTGTCCCTTTGAGATCCCAGCGATCCCGCCGCCGGCGCCGCCCCAATCGATGTTGAAGCCGAGTTTGTCCACGTAGTAGTCCAGCGCCGCATTCATGTCGGTCACTGGTATCTCAGGTACGGCCGCCGGAAAGTCGTTTTTCATTGGACCAGCGCCTCGTAATTTCTCCACCACCTGGCAACTGAAGAACGAGTAATCATACAACTTCGACCTTGCCGAAGCGTAAGCCGAACGTTACCTCAACTGAACGGAATGATTCATGCCGACGTCGAACCGCAACGCTCAGTTCATTTTGCCGCGTCTGTTAAATAGGCGTCGTACGCTGCTCGGGCCACCTCAGAGATCAACTTTTCCTGAGCTGCGTCAGGCAATTTCGATCCACTCACGAGAACCGCAATCGCGAGATGACCTCGACCGGAAGGCAGCGTGATGATGCCGACGTCGTTTGTCGCTTTCGCCGTGCGTGTAACCTTGTCCTGTTCGCCTGAACCCGTCTTGTCGGCGACGAGTGTGCCCTTCGGTAAGTCTCCTCGCAGTCGCTTCAAACCTGTAGTTGCTCGTTGCATGAATGCGATTAACAGGTTCTGGTGAGCAGGCTGCAGGATCTTTCCCTGGTGCAGTTGCACGAGGAGTTTTGCAAGATGATCCGCAGAACCGGTGTTGGGATTTTGGCGGGTCTTCACGTATTCGCCACTCGTGATATGAATGTCCAGGTTTTGAAAACCCAGCGAACGCATTCGCTCGGTGACTTTGAGTGTGCCACCTGCTAGTTGGACCAGTTTGTCGCTCGAGGTATTGTCGCTGCGAACAATCGAATAATCAATGAGCTGCTCGACCGTGACGTCAACGGGCTTCTGCCAGAGCGCTGTATTTCCGGGCGTGCCGGGCACGATTTCAGCCGGTGTCACATGAACCTTCTGGTCCAAACGCAGACGGTTCTGTTGTACGTCCTTCAGAACAGCGACCGCCAGGGGAAGTTTGAATACGCTGTAGAGTGGTAATTGAGAGTTGCCGTTGATGGAGATCGTCCTGCCGGTTTCGATATGGACCACAGCGAGACCAACTGTTCCCTGTGCGCCATCCGAGATTGTCTTTAGACGCCGCTCGAGTTCCTGTTCGACTTTGCCCGGCTGAGCGGTTTGTATGCCAGTTGATTCAGCAGTGGTTGCGCGCTTCGCGCATCCTGAAGTTAACGCGGAGCAGAGCAGCAGAACACAGACCGCGTGAAAGCGCATGAGTGAGATCCTCCGGGGTTAAATAAACCTCGCTTGCTGCGCTTAGTCAAACAGAAAATTTCGCGGCGCCCCAAAAGGCGCTTTACATGTTGTTGGACTTTCGGGACCGTCGCCATGGGAAGCTCCACAATCCGCTCGCGGAGAGTATGAGTGAGAAAATCGCGGTCACCTGGAGAGTGAGGAGTGTCCAGACCCAAAAGAGCTTTCCGCTGGAGTTCGCGATTCGGCCACCGACTAATCCCGCACCGATCATGTGGGCGACGGGTACGACCGAGCCGAGTATCGATCCGAGCATCATAATGATGTACCCCGAGCGACGTCCGGCAAGCACAGTGGCTCCATACAGCCAGGCAACCATCATGATCACTCCAATGATGTTCTTGAGTCCTCCCGGTTCTATCCCTCGGACCACGTCCTCCGAGAGGTGAAAGGTCATGAAGAGGATCGAGAGCAGAGACGTGACGGTTAATAACACTTTATGTTTCATTTGCTGCTGTTTGATTTTTGTAAGCTCTGATACGCGTTTGTAAAGCGATTCGGACCAGCCAGTAGATCATTGCCGCCAACGGCAAAAGCGCCGGAATAAACCACACGGCTGCTCCGCGCCACGCCTTTGGAAATACCTGTTGCTGGCCCAGAAAGAAGGAACCGGTAGCGATAAAAAACGAAAAGCACATGCGCCAAAGATGGCGTGCGATTCGCTGGGTCCCGGAAACGCCACGCACGAGCATGCGAAGGTCACCGGCAGCAGCAAGCAAAGCCACAAAACCAAGGAAGAAGATCATTCCCACCGGAACGCCGGGTTTTGGCGCAACTGCTCCAGTCACCAATCTTCCGACCTGGACCATGATGAGAACTCCGACCCCCAGGGCAAACAGAAACGCACCCCAATCGAAAATACTCGTTTCCCCTTCTCGCCGCCTGGCAGTTAACCACGCGGTCGCCACCAGATAACATGCGAGTAGCCCGCCGACGACATTGCCGAGATACGCCGCGCTAAAACCCATGACGAGCATCGCGACGAAAAATACGTTCCCGGTCATGCGATGCCGTCGAGTGCCCTTCCGAAACGACATTGCGGCCGCCCCGGAAAGAACCGCTGCGACGCCGCCGCAAATGTGAAGAACTAAAATGAACAGCCTCATCCTTCGCACTCTATAGACCTCAAACGTCCAAGTCTCCACACGCTGTAACTAGATTGTAAAAAGTTGTACCGAAGGGAAGAGAACTCGTTCTTGTTAAGGTCTATTCGATAAAGCGATAGCCGATTCGATGAACGGTAATAATGTGCCGCGGCTGGGATGGATCGGGTTCGATTTTCTGCCGCAGCCTGGCGATGTGGTTGTCAACCGTACGCGTAATCGGGCTGCTTTCATATCCCCAAACTTCGTCCAGCAGTTGATCGCGGGTGACGATTTCACCCCGATGCCGGATCAGGTAACGCAAGATCTCAAATTCGCGAGCTGAGAGCTCTAATGGCTCGCCCCGTTTGCGCGCCGTATATTTTTTGAAATTCAACTCCACTTCGCCGAACGTAAAATTCTCGATCTCGCCAACTTGTTTTGCAGCCCTTCGCAAATGTGCCCTGACTCGCGCGAGCAGTTCCTTGATGCTGAAAGGTTTCGTCACGTAATCATCCGCGCCGACCTCGAGACCGACTACCTTGTCGGTTTCCTGACTGCGAGCTGTCAGCATAATGATCGGCGTTTCGATCCCGCGCGTGCGCAACGTGCGGCACACGTCCAGGCCGCTCATCACCGGCAACATCACATCGAGCAGAATGATGTCGGGTTTCTCAGCCGAGGCCTTCTCTAAACCTTCTTTCCCGTTGCGCGCGACAGCGACCTCGTAGCCCTCATACTCACAGCTGTCTTTTAGGCCGAGAACCATGTTGGGTTCGTCTTCGATTATCAGGACTTTGGTCAAACTATGTGTCTCCCCAAACTATGCTTTAGCCTCAGCGGTGTCGCGCGCGAGCGGAAGAAGAATCTTGAAGCGGCTGCCCTTACCGACGTCGCTTTCGACGGAGATGGTTCCCTTGTGAGCTTCAATAATGTGCTTCACCAGCGATAAGCCGAGGCCGCTGCCTTTCACGTCATGGACCAACCCGTTGCCCACCCGGTAAAACTTGTCGAACACCTTGGCCTGTTCCGCGCGTGGAATGCCAATGCCGCGATCGGCGATTTCGATGGAAAGATCCGACCCGAGCGTTTCCGTTTTGATCGAAAGCTGCTTCACCTCACCTGAGTATTTCATTGCATTATCAACAAGATTTGAGATCGCCTGGGCCATTGCATCGCGATCGATCAAGACTGGCGGCAGATCGGGTTGTATGTTGGTTTGCACGTCAAAGCCCGAGTTCTTGATCTGATAGCGATAGCTGGAAAGCACATTGTCGATCACTTCCGCCATGTCAGTGTGCACGAAGTCATACGTTTTCCGTCCCGCCTCGATTTTGGAAAAATCGAGGATGTTGTCGATCATCTTGTTCAAACGCCGGCTTTCCTCGCGAATGATCCCGTAGTACTCGATCTTCTTTTCTTCACTCTTGACGCGGCCTAGTTCGAGTATTTCCGAAAACAGACTGAGTAGCGCGAGCGGTGTCTTTAGTTCATGTGAGACATTCGCGACGAAATTTGATTTCGCCTGCGCCAGACGTGCTTCGCGATCGGTGGCCCTCAGGATTAGAGCTAAACCGCCGAGCAGGAACACTACGACCAGGACAGTTGCTCCGGCACTATGCAAAAAACTCTGGCGCGCGAGGTAATCGAGATCTGTATTCTTCAGGCCGACTGCTGCTTTCCAGTTCGAGAACGGGCGATCAAGATTGGTTTCGAGAAAATATGTCTTCTGAGGCGCCGCGTTTGCATAAAGTACTCGCTGATTTTCATCGGTAATCTGAAGGGCGACGTTTAACGACTCATGGCCTGATTTGGCGATGGTTTCACTAATACTGCGCGCTATGACGTCATCGCTGATGAAGTGTTCATTCAACAAGGCACCTGCAAACCCGTCTTTCAAGGGATAAAATAAAAACTTCCCGTCGAATAAGTACTGGCGATTACCATCAACAAAACTTTGGGCCATCCGGGCTCGCTCAAACAGAAACAAGAGCTGGGCTTGATTCGTGGTAAATCGGGAAACAAAGATCTCCTCGATCTCAGGATGCGAACGCTTTACGTTGGCAAAATGTTTTTCGATCTGTTGCGCCGCTCCGGGGGAGGAAAGATCGAGGCTGGCGATTGGGTTCAAGGTCTGAGTTGCGAGCGCCTCGAGGCGTTGTTTCATCAGGTGCTC
This sequence comes from Acidobacteriota bacterium, assembly GCA_020199835.1. Taxonomy (GTDB): domain Bacteria; phylum Acidobacteriota; class Blastocatellia; order Pyrinomonadales; family Pyrinomonadaceae; genus PSRF01. The sequence goes on from JAIVJV010000004.1 coordinate 324,383, forward strand.
TACAATGGTTAATCCCTGCCGAAAGTTGTCCTTGAATGTGGCTTTGGATTTGATCTGGAGTTCTGCGAGCGATCGATACTGCAGATAAGTCAAAACCATGACGGGAAGGAGCACGCCGACTGACGCGAGTATGATCAACTTTTTTCGCAGCGATAATTTGCTGATTACATCCCGGAACAGCATTTATCGAATTGTACAGAAGGTAGGCCAATCGTTCCCACGGGAGTTGTAAAAAGTTGTAAATCGCGTGGCGAACACTTTTTATCCGCCGGCCACTACGCCCACGGTTTTGCCACGCCCGAACAGGATCTTGTAGAATTTCTTACAGCTGCAAAGTCCGACTTCTAAAATAGCCTGCGTATTGCATCTATATTCCATATCAGGTGAACAAATAGCTATGAATAATCAGCGATTCAAGGTAAATACCCCCACGGTTACGCACGAGACCATCGACGGGGAGGCCGTAATCATCAATCTCGATAGCGGCAACTACTACAGCCTCTTAGACGTCGGATCCTTTATTTGGGGTCTCGTTGAAAACGGAGCCTCCGCAAACGAGGTTCAGAGTCAGGTTCTGCAAACCTACCAAGGCAGCCTGTCGGACATCGATCGAGGCGTGCAGGAGTTACTGGCCCAACTACAACAGGAGAACCTGATCGTTCCGGTTAACGGAGCTGCAGAAGTCTCCGACCTAACTGCCGCCGGGCCTTCCAACAATCATCACGAGAAGCCGTCGTTCAATCCACCATTGCTGCATAAGTATTCCGACATGCAGGAATTGTTGCTGCTGGATCCTATTCACGACGTCGATGACGCGGGCTGGCCCAAGCCGGTTCCGGATGCACCGCGGTGAGATTCACAAACAAGAACTTGTCCCTATCAACACATGCTCACGTCCCAGGTGGTTCCAGCAGAGATCACAGCTGAAGAAGAATCGTCCAAACCGGTCGAGTACTTCCAATCCGTCTACGATCTCTTCAAGTCATCCCAACGGAAGACTGGTCCAGTCGAACGCAGCTACATCATTGGTGGCTATCACATCCGGCTGAGTTTTGCCGGTCCGGCTTTGCTGTCGCTGACGAAAGCCCTCGAACATCTCGCCGCGGATGAGCACTCGACTCCCGATCTGACGATTTGTCTCTGGGATTCCGAGTCGACCAAACAACGCATGATTTCGCGGCCGTGGCAAGAGAGCGACTTTCTGGCGCGCGGCGTGATCCAGGGTTACAACACGGACCGGATTTACACCGCGTTTCAACATGGATCAGGCGCTGTCAGCGTGCTTGATAAGGAACGCGATCTCGCGGTTTTCTGGGCGCCTGACTCGAAGCTTCCGTATTGGGAATACGGATCACCGTTGAGGAGCATCCTTCACTGGTGGCTCTTGAGCCAGGGATTGCAGCTGGTCCATGCGGCCGCGGTTGGCAACTCAGACGGCGGAGTGTTGATAGGTGGAAAAGGCGGAAGCGGCAAGTCGACTACCGCGCTGGCCTGTCTTGAGTCAAACCTCAACTACATCGGTGATGATTACACGTTGCTGGCGTTGCATCCCGGTCGTCCAGTGGTCCATAGCCTCTACAATTCCGCAAAACTAAACAGCGATCATGTACAGCGCTTTCCGGTGTTGTTACCGAAAGTCGCCAACCCGGATCGATTAGCTGACGAGAAAGCGCTGCTATTTGTAAACGAACACTATCCGGCGAAGGTCGCGACACAGCTGCCGGTTCGAGCCGTGCTACTACCTCGAGTAACAGGTGTTCCCGAGACTCGTTGGAAACGAGTTTCCGTGGCGATGACTTTAGCGGCGTTGGCTCCGAGTACCATCTTCCAGCTTCCGCGTGCGGGAAACGAAGCGTTTCGCTTCTTGGCCGCGTTTATTCGTCAGCTTCCTTGCTTCAGTCTGGAAGTCGGCACAAATCTCTCCACCATTCCACCAGTGATCGAGAAATTGCTGGCGGAGATTCAATCGACTGGTTTGCGTCGAGAGGAATAAGTTGGCTCCTTTAGTCAGCGTAATCATACCTGTTTTCAACGGCGAGCGATTTTTGCGCGACGCGGTTCAGAGTGTGTTGGACCAGAATTATTCGGGTCTCGAAATCATTATCGTTGACGACGGTTCGACAGACGGCACCGCAACGATTGCGAAGAGTTTTCCTGAAACAGTTCGCTATCTGCATCAAGCTAATCAAGGTCCCGCCGCCGCGCGCAATCGCGGAATCGAGCATGCGCAAGGAAGTCTTCTCGCTTTTGCGGATGCGGACGACCTGTGGCCTGCTGACAAACTCGCGCTGCAACTTTCTTTCCTGATGACAGACCCGGCAACGGAAATCGTGATGGGACGGATTCAGCAGGTGCTTATATCACGAACAGTGGAGGGCCAAACTCAAACGGAAGAGTTCGGTGAACCTGCTTTCTCGGTCAACTTGGGAAGCGCCGTTATTAGAAAGTCTGTTTTCGAGCGCGTTGGACTGCTTGATGAAACCATGCGTTACAGCGAGGACGTCGACTGGTTCATGCGGGCCAGGGAAGCCGGTGCCGCAATCGCAACGATTGACGCGGTCACGCTGTTTTATCGTCAGCATGAAGAGAATATGACGCGAGGCAAAAGCACGTCCGAACTCAACGTGTTGAAGGCGCTGAAGAGATCCCTGGATCGACGTAGAGAGCGGACAGGAGTTGCCGCAGCCCTACCGACGTTCAAACTTTCCGCGGAGGAGCAGAGCTAATGACTGAGCAGCAGCAGCCGCTGGTCAGTGTCATCATTCCCGTTTACAACGGTGCGCGCTTTCTCCGTGCTGCCCTGGAGAGTGTCTTTGCCCAAACCTATCGCCCGATTGACGTGATCGTTGTCGACGACGGCTCAGCAGATGACAGTGGTGTTATCGCGCAAAGTTTTCCCGAGGTGCGTTACCTCCGTCAGCAAAATCAGGGTGTCGCAGCAGCGAGAAACAATGGGATCGAATCCGCGCGAGGTGACTTCTTCGCGTTTCTCGATCAGGACGACCTCTGGACTCCTGAGAAGCTCAGACTCCAGATTGAACACCAGCTGAACAATCCGGAGTTGGGCTACACGCTCACTCATCAACAATTCTTTCTCGAACCGGGAACGACGCTTCCTGTCTGGTTCAGAAAGGAACTCTTGACTTCTGTTCATACTGGTTGGGTGCTCGGTACGCTCGTTGTTCGACGAACAGCGTTTCAGCAGGTTGGTAATTTCGCTACGGGCTATTCAGCTGCGAACGACAGTGACTGGTTCTTCCGGGCAAAAGCCGCCGAAATACCAATGGCAATCATTCCGGAATTGCTCCTGCTGAAGCGAATTCACGAAGCTAACGATTCCGGCCGCGCGAAGGAAATCCTGTCGGAGTTGCTAAAGGTAGTGAGGAGTTCGCTGGACCGGCAACGAAGCCAATAGAAAAAGTGAAATGAAAGAAACCCCACTCGTCAGCGTAATCATCCCCGTTTACAACTACGACCGCTATTTAGCCGAGGCGATCGAGAGCGTTCTCAACCAAACATACGAGCGCCTCGAAGTGATCGTCGTTGACGACGGCTCGACAGATCGGAGCAGTGAAGTAGCAAAGAGCTTCGCCGATCGGGGCGTGCGTTATTGTCATCAGGATCATGCGGGAATTGGTCCAGCTCGAAACCGCGGAGCGGAGTTGGCCCAGGGCGACTTTATCGCTTTTCTTGATGCTGACGATCGCTGGCCCGAGCAAAAACTGGCGCGACAACTCGCTGCGTTTGAAAATGATCCGGCGCTGGAAATGGTGTTTGGCCAAGCCGTGCAATTGAAAAACGGTTCAGAGTGGGAAGCCGGCGTTAAGAATAAGAACCCTCCTGCGGCCGGTATGGTTCCCGGCATGGTGGCTGGAACGATGCTCATCAAGGAGGACGCTTTTTTCCGCGTCGGCGATTTTCCGGGCGGACTGAAGGTGGGCGAGTTTATCGACTGGTATGCACGTGCGGTGGAGTTACAGATCCGCTCCCTGGTTTTGCCTGATTTGTTCCTTTGGCGAAGGATTCACGATTCAAACACGGGTGTGCGCGAGCGACAGTCGGTCACTGATTATGCGCGAGTGTTGAAGGCGAAGCTCGATCGGAAGCGCGCTGAGGGAGCAAATGTCGCAAACAGTTGAGGTACGCGCGGGCCGTGGTGTCCGGGAGCGAGCGAGAGTAGCGCTTGAATGGCAGGCGCTGCTCAAAAACAGGATGCTGCCGTACTGGCATGACACGACGGCGAGCTCTCGCGAAGGCTATCGAGTTTACGATCCGGGGGCGCGATCGTGGCGCGCGCAAATTGGATCCTTCATCAACGGTAGAAACGATCGTGCACAAAACGAGAGCCTGCGCGGTTTGGTTTCGCAGTCACGGTTGATCTGGGTGTTCTCTCGTGCGCACCTTCTTGGTTACAGCACGCCCGAGCGTGATTACCTTAAGCGCGCCGCACACGGATATTCCTATTTGATCGAAACAATGCTCGATCGGCAGCACGGCGGCTTCTATTGGAAAACTGACGTTGACCGTGGCGTCATCGAATCACACAAACTTCTCTACGGTCAGTCGATGGCCATCTACGCACTCGTCGAATATCACCGGGCCAGTGGGCTGTCAGACCCACTCGAACACGCTTGTTCAGTTTATAAGACTGTGCAGCAGAGGTTTCGTGATAAGACCCACGGCGGATGGATTGAACACTGCGAACGAGACTTCACGCCGTTGAGTTGCACGGGCGAGAGGTTGCCGGGCATGCCCGATGTCGTCGGATTCAAAAGCGGTGACGCCCACTTGCACTTTTTGGAAGCGTTAACAGAGCTTTACGCGGAAGTGAAGGATGCTTCGATTCGAGACTCGCTGGTTGAGACAATCGAGCTGCTCTGCACACACTTCTATCCGCCAAACGTGAGCGAATCCTGCGAGTACCGTCTGCCCGATTGGAAGCCGGTCGCCAATGATGACCTTTCAAATCTCTCGCATGGTCACATGGTCGAATTTGCCTGGTTACTGCTGCACGCTCAGCAAACACTTGGACTGCCACGCGATTGGGATCACTTCGAGCGTTTCGTGCGGCATTCGTTACGTTATGGTTTTGATCATGAGCGAGGAGGGTTCTACTTCAGAGGTAAGCGTGATGAACCTGCCTGCGACACGACGAAGCTATGGTGGGTTCAGGCGGAAGGGTTGTCGGCACTCACTGATGCTGTCGCGCATTCCGAGGAGTACAGCGGGGCACTCACTCAATTAGTGGATTGGATACTCAACTATCAGATTCGATCAGACGATGGCGTCTGGATGGCAAGCACAGACGCCGCGGGCCAACCGCAGAACGTCAAGAAAGCCGGCGAGTGGAAAGCGGCATATCACGAAGTCCGCGCGATAACCAGGTTCATTCACGCATTTGCTGCACAGTCTAAAAATGATCGCTGTTAACAATGAGGCCGGGTGCTGGCCCACTCCAAATCAGGAATTGATACTGCGCGCAGCCGTGTTGCAGGGCGAGCCTGCGTTGGAGGCGTGGAACGAATGGAAGCGGAAGACCAACCTCGACGTAATAGACTACGGCTCTCACCGCATGGTTCCGCAGCTCTACCGAAATCTCGTCCGTCATGGAGTCAAGGATCCGATGATGGACCGGCTCAAGGGCGTCTATCGCTACTATCTGTACAAGAACGAGATTTTGCTGCATCGCATTGGAACTCTCCTCGCCGCGTTCGAACAAGCGCGGATCGAGACGATGGTCCTCAAAGGCGCGGCTCTGGTCCAGCTCTATTACAAAGAAAGCGGACTTAGGCCAATGCTCGACGCCGATGTGCTGGTCCACGCACATCAGGCTGAGCAGGCGATGGAAGTTTTGGCGAAATTGGAGTGGAAGCCGTTCCGCTATATGCAACCACGGATGCGTATTCCTATTGTCCACTCAACGCCGTTTGAGGATAGTGGTGGACGCCAAATGGATCTGCACTGGCACCTTTTCTGGGAGTGTTTCAACGCGAGCGATGATGACAATTATTGGAAGCATGCGCTCGCGATACAGATCGGTGGCGTGCAAACTTCGGCCTTGAGTCACACGGATCAACTGCTGCACACTTGCTGGCACGGCGCCAGGTGGAATGAAGTGCCGCCAATCCGTTGGGTCGCTGATGCTATGGCGATTCTCAGCGCCTCGGCTGCGGAAATTCAATGGCCGAGCTTGTTGAAAAAGGCGCAGAGACACCGCATCGTTTTGCCGGTTAAGGATTCTCTCGAGTACCTGAAGAACAAGTTCGACGCGTCGGTTCCTGATGACGTGCTGAAGTCGTTGTCGGCTGTTCGCATTTCAAGAATCGAACGCGAGAACTACGAGGTGACGTTGAATCCGATGGCTCCTCCAACCACCTCAAAGATTCTGCGGCAGCTTTACTACGACTACCGCTGGTTATCGAGTAGTACGAGCTCGCGTTTCAAGCCACTGGCGTTTGCGAAACATCTGCAAGCGAAGTGGGACATAGACCGCCTCTGGCATGTCCCGCTGTACATGTCGATGAGAATGGCGAGACGCGTCTTCACCGCGAAATCAGGTGCTCGTTATCTCCGCACTTAAAGCTCTTAGCTTGTCGCCTTGCTGGACTTGCCACAGTTGGCAGCCATCCACTTCTCGCAATCCTTCTGGCTCGCCGGTCCGAACACCTGGCTGTAGATTGCCTGAAAGAGATCGCCATGCTGGATCACTTTACAGTCCTCGTATTTCTTGCCGGTACTCGCTGTGAGTGCGATGACGATATAGCCTCTCAACCTGTCGTCGGATTTGTCGGCCATGAGCTCCTCCTTCTTTCCTTTGATGGTTTGAGTAAGATCCCGACTGAGGGGCGAGCTCTCGCGGGAGGGTGCGAAGCCTATAAGATCAGGGACACGGAAGCAAGAGTTCGAATTGACTCACTGAAAATCTACTCCCGAATTGACTCACTAAAAATCTACTGCAAGGTATTCGTTGCCTCGTACAAGATCACATCGAATCAAAAAGTTCAAAGCACCACGCGCGTGACAGCCTCCGCACCGCGTGGTATGCATACGTCTATGTCAGGACTCTGGAATGTAGACGATCAAGCAGCACGCCTCGCGGAACTCACCAGTCAGGACAGGGATCTAAAGGAAGCTCCCTTGCGCCGCGATGTGCGTTCGCTAGGCCGTCTGCTTGGCGAAGTACTCAAGGAACAGGTTGGCAACGAGTTCTTTTCCGCGGTCGAAGAGTTGCGCCTGTTGTTGATTGAACATCGAGAGTTGCACGCCCAACCCGGACACGACGTTGAGAATGTGGGGCGCTTGATCGAACGGGCGGAGAGCATTGTCAATCGTTTGGATGTTGCTGAAGCGCATCAGATGGCGAAAGCGTTCGCAATCTATTTCGAACTGACAAACCTCGCTGAAACCAATCATCGCAAACGCCGTCGCCGGGCTGCGCAGGCATCGCCTGAGTTGCCGGCCCAACCAGGATCATTTCTGGGAACTCTGCGCCGGATGCGTGATGCCGGCATCACTCAACAGCAGGCACTTGAGTGGTTGCAGAAGATAGACGTGATACTTGTATTCACTGCTCATCCCACCGAAGTTGCAAGACGCACCGTGCTGTTCAAGCGGCAACGTATTGCCGCGGAACTCGAACAGTTAGATCGTCTGCCATTGACCGAAAGGGACTCAGAAAAACATGAGCAGGCGATTATGGCGGAGATAACCGCACTCTGGCAGACCGACGAGGTACGACGCCGTCAGCCGACAGTTCGCGATGAAATCAGGATGGGTCTCGATTACTATCCGAGTGTTTTGTTTGAAACCGTGCCGGCGGTGTATGACGAGCTGGCCGACGATTTCCGTGAAGCGTTTGGTGAAGAGTTACCGCCGAACGCCTTGCCTCGAGTGTTGCGCTTTGGTTCGTGGATTGGCGGCGACCGCGATGGTAATCCTCTGGTCACGCCCGAGTGCACGCGAGATGCATTGGAGATAGCTCGCGAAACAATTCTCGCCTACTACATCGAGCGAGTGAACGACTTGATTTGGCAGCTCAGTCCTTCGACGCATCAGGTTCGAGTCTCAGTGCAGCTGGAAGCCGCACTCAACTCGTATGAGACCACGACTTCGGCGCCTGAGCTCAATCCCGAAAGACACCCGTCACAGGAAGCTTATCGGCGTTTTCTGGATTATGTCCTGGCTCGTCTGACGCTAGCGCGTGACGAGCCCCGAAACACGCATGCATACAAGATCAGCGCTGAGTTCCGCGAGGATCTGAGCGTCGCCCGTCATAGTCTCTCTGCCAATGGCGGGGAACGCGTCGCGAGGTTTTTGTTCGATCCGCTGCTGCGCCAGGTAGATACTTTCGGTTTTCATTTACACACGCTGGACGTTAGAGAGCATGCGACCGTTCACGAACGTGCATTGCTCGAGTTTTCCAGACTCGTCGCAGCAAACGAGAATGCTCTTCCGCCTGCACCAGCAAAGGAGACTGTAACTTTGCTGGATTCACTGAGGATGGTCAGTAACTTGAAGCGCGAATATCCGGCCGAAGCGATTCGTACTTACGTCATCAGCGGAGCACAGTCGGCTTCGGACATCACGGCGGTGGTGTCGCTCGCGGAATTGAGTGGTGTACAAGTGGCATCCACGAATGGATCTGATCCCGGCCTGATGCCTGTGCCGCTCTTTGAATCGATTGACGATTTGCGTAACTGCCCGGCGGTCTGCCGGAATTTGTGGACCAGTTCGGCCTATACTCGTTTGCTCGACTCGTGGGAGCGACGTCAGGAGGTCATGCTCGGGTACTCCGATTCAAACAAGGACGGCGGGATGCTCACCAGCACCTGGGAGATCTTCAAGGCCCATCGCGAACTTCACCGAGTCGCGGCCGAATGCAACGTAAAGCTCACGTTATTTCATGGACGAGGTGGCACAGTCGGGCGCGGTGGTGGACCAACCCATCACGCGATAATTGCGCAACCGCGGGGCGCCTTCACAGGTCAGATAAAGATCACCGAACAAGGCGAAGTGATGAATTGGAAGTACTCCGATCGGGTACTCGCCGAAAGAAACCTCGAGTTGATGATTGCAGCGTCGCTCGAAGCATTGTCTCGCCCGGGCGACGTCGTGGATTTAGACCAGGAGAGCGAAGCGGCTTTGGAGGAAATGTCTCAAGACGCTTTTGAGTTTTATCGAGAAAGTATTGCCGAGAACGAAGCAGTACTGACCTACTTCGAGGAGGCCACTCCGGTCAGGGAATTGGAACACATGAGGATCGGTTCTCGGCCCACGCGACGAGGCGCCGGACGTGGTCTCAATGATCTTCGCGCGATTCCCTGGGTGTTTGGTTGGATGCAGAGTCGTCATGTTGTGCCGGCATGGTTTGGAGTTGGCTTTGCTTTGGAACGCTTCTCCGAAAAGAGTTCAAATAATCCGGAGTTGCTGGAGAAACTGATGTCACAGTTTCCACTCTTCACCGAACTGATCGCGAACGTCGAGTTGGGGTTGGCGAAAGCTGATCTGTCGATTGCGCGTTTGTATGCAGGGCTGGTTTCTGATGCGCTGCTGAGGGAGCGAGTGTTTCGCATGCTTTTCGAGGAGTTTGAGCGCACCAAGGGCATGGTGCTACGTTTGACTGGGCAGTCAACTCTACTTGAAAAGAACCCGGTGTTGGCCCGTTCGATTCGATTGCGGAACCCGTACGTCGATCCGTTAAGTTTAATTCAGGTTGAGTTGCTGCGTCGGAAACGTCGAGGTGAGGATAACGACAGTGTGAACTACGCTCTTGCGGCAACCATCAATGGAATTGCCGCTGGGCTGAGGAATACAGGCTGAACCGCACACTATCAAAGACGGGTGTTATACGTTCCGGTCCTGCTTGCGTTTTCGAAACTTGACGCTCCTTAGCCAACAACTTACTTTCTCAACTTCCTGCGAGGACACTGTCGTTCATGAGAAAAGTAAAGATTCTTTATTGCGCTGTTTGACCGATCAAAAAAGCAATGGCTGCCAGTGTGGCAGCCGAACTGGCTAACGACAAAGAAGTTGAAGTCGAAACTGTCAGAGGCGGTCTGGGTGAGTTTAGCGTTTTCATTGATGGTGAAAAGATCATCGACACAAATCGTTTCTGGTATCCGACACCAGCCAAAGTGGTCGCCAAAACCCGTGCGCGATTAGCTGAACAACGTTCCTGAAGCAGCCTTAGCGGTCGTGGAACGTGGTCCTCACTATAGCACCAACGCGCGAAGCGCGGCGTGCACAGATCAACCGACTGCGCTCGAAGCCTGCGCGATCAGTGAGGGGCGAGGTGGTATCATGGCCCAAGCAGAACCAAGAGGAACTCGTTGAACCCTAACTCCCAATGAATCCAGGTCCTGGATCCGCCCAAAAACACATTCCCTTCCTAACGATCGCGTTGATTTTGTTGGCTGCATTCGCCTTGCAGCTCGTTTACCACGCGACGCGCACAAGCGCGACGGTTGACGAGCCGGACCATATTCTGGCCGGTCATCGTCACTGGCAATGCGGCGATTTCGGCATCAATCCCGAACATCCGCCGCTGCTGAAACTGCTCGCGACGGCGCCGCTCAATTTCCGCGAACTCTCCGAACCACCATGGGAATGTGGTTCGAAACTCACCTCCAAGTTCGATGCCTTCAGCTACGGCAGCACCTTCCTCGTCGACAACGGGGTCGACAGTGTTGTGATACCCACGCGTCTGGCTGCTTCGGTGATGAGCATGTTGCTTGCGCTGCTCGTGTTTCTAGCGACGTGGGAGATGTTTGGACGCTGGGAGGCCGTGACGGCGCTGGCGATTCTCGCGTTCGAACCGAACCTGATCGCGCATGGCTCAATTGTCACGACCGATATGGCCATTAGTGCCACTTCTTTCGGCGCGATCTATGCACTGTACAGGTTTGGTAAGGCTCGAACATGGCTTCGCTTTTCGGTGGCCGGTCTGGCATTCGGTCTGATGCTCGCTTCAAAGCATTCGGCTGTGATTTTTGTTGGCATCTTGTTCGTGTTGTCGATCGCCGACGTGGTTCTTTTTCGCCGGTCGGAGGTACGTCTTTCAAATCGGATCATTCCGCAGATCGCGGCGTTCGCCGGGATGTTTGTGATCGGGCTGGCGATCCTCTGGTCGTTTTATGGATTTCGCTATTACGCGATTCCGAAAGCGACCGAAAGCACGATTTCTGTCGCCGATTACATTAAGGAAAATGGTAGGCCGGAATCCGTCGAGTCCCTCACAGCCCGAGTGACTGCTGCGATAAGCCATACACCTGTTTTTCCCGAATCCTACGTTCTTGGAATGGCAGATGTCATCGCGTGGGGCACCCGGAACTCCTGGATTTTCGGCCGCATTTACACGACCGGAAAGTGGTTCTATTTTCCAATCGCTTTTTTGGTGAAGACCAGCATCGCGCTGCTTCTTCTTTTGCCACTCGGCCTGGTCTATTTACTTTTCAATCGAGAAAATTTACGCGAAGGAATGTTTTTGCTCGTGCCGGCGATTATATTCTTCATCTTTGCTTCAAGCTCTAATTTCACGACCGGCGTGCGGCATATCCTGCCGATATATGGACCGCTCATAGTACTCGCGTCGGCGGGCGCGATATGGCTTTGCCGGAGGTTCGACGTTTTTCGATATGCGCTCGCCGCTTTGCTTGTCTTCAACGCTATTGCGACTGTGAGGTCGGCGCCCAGTTATCTGGCGTATGCGAATGATCTCTCGGGTGGCTACGAGAACACGCATCGCATCTTTATCGACTCTAACACTGACACGGGACAGAGCATGAAACTTGTCAGTGAATACCTCGCTCGCGAACGTGTACAGGACTGCTGGATTTCGACATTCGTGCATCCTGAGATGATCCGCTCGGTGCAGCCATGTCGGCCCATGCCATCGGGCGTAAGGATAATGGTGAGTCGCAATCTGATCGATCCGGTTCCGCCCACTATCGAAGGGACCGTTGTCTTGAGCGTGATGGAGTTCCCGCCTCGTGGCGGTGACGAGTATTTGCCTATCGCCAAATCCGAGCCGATTGCGTTTATCGGAGGGAATACCTACGTCTATCGCGGGCGATTTGAGGTGCCGCTAGCGGCGGCGATTAGTCATGCCGTTCGTTCCGGACATTTCGTCCGCGTGAAAAATCTTGACGCGGCTGTTGCGGAAGGACGCGAGGCAGTGAGGTTAGGCGCCGGCGATCCGCGTACACATTTGGCTCTCGGTCTTGCGCTCGCGCGCGCCGGCCAAAATGAAGAAGCGATACAGGAATTCGAAACGACTGTGGTGCAGGCGAAAGCGGATCCGAGGTTTCGGAACGCGGAGGTCAGGGCGCAACAGGAACTCGCTCGACTAAAGGTTCAGTAATGAAAATTAAAGAGCCCTGCGCGCGGACTGAACGGTATCATTCCCGGCAAAACTAACCTTCGTGTTCCTGTCGGTATGCGCTTACTGCCTCGAGTGCGCCCTCGTGCATTCGCTCGGGCCGAACGTAAAGCCAGTGCTTTTCAAACTCCTCATCGGTCATGCCCGCAGTTACTGCTCGCTCTTTACTCTTCAACCATTGTTCTGCCCAGTCACGAAGCTCCGAGTCGCGGTTGAGTGCCATACGGGCGCCATGCATGTTAAGACTTGTGCTCATTGTCTTGTGCCACTTTCAAAATAGTGTAAGCGAGAATGATTATACTGCCTGAATCAGACGAAGACTTACTGCGTGAGTGCGAGGTCGAGACCTTCCGTTCGGGCGGGCCCGGAGGGCAGCATGTTAACAAGACGGAAAGCGCCGTTCGGTTGAGGCACGTGCCTTCGGGTGTCGTTGTCAGTTCACAGCAGGAACGCAGTCAACACCGAAATAAGGCCATCTGTCTGGAAAGGCTTCGTAAGAAGGTCGCGCGCCTGAATTATCGTCCCCCAACACGCGTTCCTACCCGTGTGTCACGTAGCGCCAGGAACCGCACTCTTGAAGAAAAAGCACGCCGTTCACAGATCAAGCGACTACGCTCAAAGCCTGCGCGGGATGAGTGAGCGAGGTGCTATCATGCGTGAAGGAAAGCAAAGGGGACCGCGCAATGATAACTGTGGCCAATCGGATCTACGTAACGCAGGAATTTGCCGAGGCGTTTGAACAGAGGTTTCGCGACCGTGCCGGTCTGGTGGACCAAATGCCGGGTTTTATTTCAAACCAGATACTGCGTCCGGTGAACGACGGAGACCCTTATGTGGTTTTCACTATCTGGAATAGCCGCCAGGATTTTCTGAACTGGGTGCGCTCCGATGCGTTTGTGAAAGGACACGCGCAGTCTGGCTCACTTCCGAAAGAAGCGTTTTCACGAGCGAACGTGTTAGAGATGCACGAGGTGGTCCAGGACTCCAGCCGACCTGATTTAGCACCGGAGCCACATGGTGGTCCATTCAAGATGCATTAGGTGTTCTCCGAGCGCCAACGATTAAATCAACTCAGCGTAGATGCCAGGAATCGGTTTACTAAATGAGAAGCCGCTGCACGCATCACTGAAACAGTGGTATGCGCGGCCGGGAGATCAACTTGAAGTTACGGTAGACGGGTTTGTGATTGATATCGTCCGAGACGATTTGTTGATCGAAATCCAGACCGGCAACTTCTCATCCATCAAGTGGAAACTCACTAATTTAGTACGCGACCATCGGGTGCGATTGGTTTATCCGATAGTGCAGGAAAAATGGATCGTCCGATCAGGTACGCGCACTGGCAAAGGAGCTATTCGCCGCAAGTCACCAAAGAAAGGTCGGATGGAGGATCTCTTTTGGGAACTTGTCAGTATCCCGCAGTTGCTGATGAATTGTTTAACTAAACTACTCTGTGACTGCAGTTCGCAGATGCCCTCGGCTAAATGAAACTACCATATTGCAACTTCGACCCGTGTAGGCCAGCAATTTCCGAACGAAAACTGCAAGAGCCAACTCGAGGTGATAAACTGGCGTCCAGTTGACTTCATGAACTGGCAGGGAGTAACTCTGAAATATGGAAAGAAATCTTAATGACGTTTTTCAGCAGGCGGTCCAACTACCAGAGCGCGACCGTGCGACCTTAGCGGGTTGCTAATCGAGACATTAGACCCTGTATCCGAGCCTGACGTTGAAGCAGCATGGTCTGAAGAGATCGAACGACGCTTAGCCGAGATCGACGCCGGCACCGTGGAGTTGATCCCATGGGAGGCTGTTCGGGCAGAATTGTTCGGCGAATCTGAATGAGAGTCAGGCTTCACCCTGACGCTCGTGCCGAACTTCGCGCGGCGCGTAAGTGGTATTACGAACGCAGTCCAGCCGATCACGGAACACGCGAGTTCGTTCTCCAACGGTTTCCATTCAATATTTTTTATCGAACGCGAGAAAAAGAGATCCACATCGTGGCAGTGGCACATCAGAAGCGACGACCAGGCTATTGGTCCAATAGAGTGACGCCTTGACCAGATAAGTAGCGGAGCACAAAACAGAATCAACACTCTATCCGGCGTTCGACTCCCGATAACTAAACCAATCGATGCTCGCCCGGCGCCATTCACTTCGAAATCTGCTTCAACAAATCCGCCGCCAGCCGCGGATTAAGACCCTGCAATACATAACACTGCTGCATCGCGCCCGTATTATCCCCCAACTGCGCATACACTTGGCCCAGAGTGAAGTTGCCATGCTCGTGTGTCGGATCTTCCGCCAACAACTTGCGCAATGGCTCAATCGCGGTGCGCAGCTCCCGTTTAGCAACATACACGCCGGCTAATTGATACAGCGCCATTGTGAACGCAGGTTTCTTCTCCAGTGACTGCTTGTATGCCGCGATCGCTTCGTCTGGTTTGCCCAGTTGCTCGTAAAGATAGCCCAGACTGAAGTAGTAAACGTGATTCGGATCTTTCTTGATCGCGTCCTGATAACACGCAACTGCCTTTTCTTGTTGCTTCCATTCAGCGTAATTCACGCAAAGCTTTCCATGAAGACGCCAGTCCTTTGGTTCCAGCTCAACCGCCTTCAAGTATTCCACTTCAGCCTCAGCGTACATCGCTAGTGCGTAGTAAGTATCGGCAAGGTTCATACGTGCCGACGCTTTCCGCGGATTCTCGAGAGCCTCATTCTTGTACTGGTCCAGCTTCGGCAACAGGTTCTTTCGCGCATTTGCCACGCGTAGTCGGTCGCGCGCGTCCGCATGGGTTGGTTGAAGAACAAGCACGCGACTCAACGTCTTGATCGCCTCATCATATTTCTGAGCCATCAGGTACGTGTTGCCGAGAAGGTACAGATCTCCCACGTCATCAGGATGTGCATCAGACACTCTCTTCAGCGGTTCAATGGCTTCCGCAAACTTCAGATTGTTGCGCAGCGCGATACCATATTTCCCAACCACAACGAGGTCATTTGGAGAGAGTCTGAGAGCCTCCTTTATCGTCTCCAGGAATTTTGCTTGCTCTCCCAGATCTTCATACTCGAGCGCCAGATTGAAAACAGCCTCGCGAAAGTCCTTCTTTATTTCGGTAGCTCGCTTGAATGCAGCAGCGGCCTCCGCGTGTTTACCAACCTCACGCAGTCCCACGCCCAGGTTGTAGTAAGTCAACGCACTTTCACTATTCAGTTTCAATGCTTCTGTATACGCGTGTAACGCGGCTTCATTGTCGTTCAGTTTTGCGTACGCACGGCCCAGGTCGGTGTAAGCCTCGACCATTGGTTTAAGTGCCAGCGAGCGGTTCAGGTATTCAATCGCATTCTTCCAATATCCTGCATTGAGGTTCTCCCTACCCAGCTTCAGAAAAATTATCGGATCATCGTCTTGCAGCTTTGAAGCGGCGAGCAGGTCGCGGATCGCGTCGTCATACTTGGTCTGCGTGCTGTAAATCTCCGCGAGTACGATGTGCGCCGGAACCAGGCTGGGATCGAGCCGAAGAGCTTCGTTAAGTGAGTTGATAGCTTCTCGCGTCTGTTTAGTGCCGTGGTATGCGAGGCCCAGTACGTAATGAAGGAGCGGATCAGCCGGTCTCAAGGTGGCTGCTACTTGAAGGTGTCCTACTGCTAACTGCGGTTTTTCGAGACGCATATAGCAGTTGCCGGAGTTGGCCTGGGCAATGTAGCTCTGTGGATTGATCTTGATGGCTTCAGCGTAATGTTTAAGGGCCTCATTACAGTTTCCGCTTCGCTGTCTCCGCGACGCCTGTCAGTTCAAAGTCAGCAGCAGTTCGCACTTGCTGTTGCGAAAAGACGTTGGCGGTGTTGGTGAAGAATAGCAGTGCGAAAACGAGTAATGATCTCATCGTCATTGATCTACTCCGATTGCCCCAAACTTAGCAACCATAAACTCACAGATTCGTAACTACGTCTTAACTTCTCACCGTGTATTCTCAGAACCCGTCAATTCGCTCAAGGTTCATTAACGTCGAACAAGGGGAGAAGATAATATGGCAAACGCATCACAGATCAGAGAACAGATGGAAGTCGTCGGCTCCGACGGACAACACGTCGGGACAGTAGACAAGGTCGAAGGAGACCGCATCAAGCTGACAAAGAACGATCCGCAGGCGCAGGGTCAACATCGCTACATACCACTCCATATGGTTGAGTCGGTTGAGCCAAACGCGGTCCGGCTCGACGTACCAGCCGATCAGGCGCGACAGCAGGCGACCGGCGACGACTCGATCGGGACCAAGAGTGGCTCCATGGGCCACGCTGGTGGCTCGAGGTGAGCTGCTAATCTTTTAGCAACGTCTTTCGTTGCGTCCAGAACCTTCACACCATTCGCGGGTGACGCGGTGGCGGTACTCGAAGAGTTGTTCAAGGCGCGGCACAATGACGAAAGGCGCAGATAATTGCCCGATGAAACCGAGTGGCGGTTCGTACTCGATCTCATCGCGTAAAACTGCGCCGGCAGGGTGCGGGTTAATGATGTGGCGATGACGCCAACGGCGGAAGGGTCCTTCAACCTGCACGTCTTCAAACATTCTTGGCGGATCATACTCAGTGTGTTCCGCCACCCAGCGTGCCGGAAAGAGTTTGAAGATGCGCGTCTCGACGATCGCCTTTGAGCCGACATTGAGATCGGGCGCGGGCTGAACGATGCGTGCAGACTCCCACGGCGGCGTTAACCGCTGAAGGGCATCGGGCAGTTCGTGAAATGCAAAAACACACTCCGGCGACGCTTGAATGATGCTCTCTTTGATAAAAGTCCGTGCCCCCATCACCATCCCAAAAGAGCTTCGTTTACTTCACCGCAAAGACTTCGCTGCCAAATCCTAGTTTCGCCAGCAACTCGTTCCAACGCTCGATCGGCAAACTTCCGCCCGACGCTTGATCGTGACCGTGCCCGTGGTAGCCTTCGCCTTCGCTTAACTCAATCTCGCGCAGGAAGTCGAGCACGCTAACGTTTGCTGCTGAACGCGCCGAGAAGTTCACGCGGTTACACAGGTATCCCTCGTTTGCGGCAATCACGATGTAGCGCGGCAAACGTGAGCGCCAGATTTGCGCGATGAGCGGATGAATCTGACACGGCGAATTCATTCGCACCAGCACCACCTTGCCGGCAAATACAGGCGCGGCTTTCTTCGCCTCGTTCATTGCGGCCTTTACCTCTTCGCGCGCAAGTCGCAACTGCTGAACTTCGTCTGCATGTGAATTGACAAGGTCACGCGGCTCGGTGTGCTGGAGAAGAGCGCGCGCCGCCGTCTCCGGATCGTAAGTGCTGCCTCGACGCCCGGCGTTGATGAGCACGGTCGCTTCCTTCAAATACTTGGCCTTGTACTTACGCTTGGCGGCAGCCAGCATGTCAAACGGAGCGTTGTCCCCGAGATCGCTCAGAGTACCTATGGCCGCGATCCAATCGAGGTCGGAAGTGTGGGTGATGGTCGCGCAAAGTTTCCAAACGAGCAGCGAAGTGTTTGGAATTGGCCGCCAGGTGTAGGCGCTGATTAGAGTCGCGTCGGGCAACACACCTTCCGGCCGATGATGGTCAATAAAGCACGTCGGCACATCGTCAACGATCGGCTGCGCTTGACTCCCGAGGTCGAGGACGAAAAGGCTGTCAGGCGCGCACGCCCGTACGTGGTCCTTGTTCGCCTTGGTCCACGCATTGCGCTCGCGGTCAGGCGTCACGCGAACGGCTTGCGCGAAACCGGCACGCTGAAAGGAGCGCTGCCAGACCACGCCTGCCGTCACGCCGTCTGCGTCTGAGTCGTGTAAAGCAACAGCCCGCGCGTCACGCGAGAGAAGGTCCACGAAAGCGTTGAAGGCACCGCGCGCGGCATCAAGCGTCGGCGTGGGATCAAGAACGTCCTGCTGTGTTTGAGAGCGACTCATCCTTCAGTTTCTCAATCGCCAGCTCCTTGTGTTTAGCTTCGACTTCGATCCACGGCGCGTTGCGATAAGCCGACGGCATTGCGCTAATCAAATCACTATGTCTACGGTCATTGAAAGATTCACGACCATTCGATATGTGAACGAGTTGCCATTCAGGAACGGGCCACGTCTCGCGCGCCGCGCGGAGTATTTCCGCGATACTCGCATCTTCGTAACTCTCCAGCTTCTCGTGGACCACATGGTGATGTGCGTCAAAAACCATCGGCACACGAGCTGCGCGGCAGACTTCCAGAATCTCCGAAGCACTGTAGGAGTATTCGTCATTCTCGAGTGCAAGCCGCGAGCGGATCGCTTTCGGTAATTGGCGAATCACTCTCGCCAACTGCTGGCCGCGCCCGCTCTTACCTCCGTGTATCTCAATCAGTGCCCAACATGAACGCGGCTGTGTGAGCATGTCCATCACGCGCGCGTGAGTCTGAAGAATCTTTATGCTGTTCTCAACTACCTGCGGCGATTCGGAATTGAGGACGACGAACTGATCGGGATGCAACACCAACCGGATGCCCAAATCGAGCGCACGCTGTCCTGTCGCGGCAACTCCCTCGGCGAACTCCTCTAAGACATCTTCGCCCAGTGGGTCATCGGCGAACGGGAAAAGCGCGGAGGTCAGACGATAAAGTCGAATGCCGTGGGCGTGACAGTAATCGATCGCGATGTCCAGGCGCGATAGGTTATCCGCGTACAGCCGGCGTAGAGCGCTCTTCTGCTCCGCCGCGTCCAGCTGCAAGAGACGCTTGCGTGTCATCGCGCGATAACGCACCGCGTCCGATGCGGTGATACACACTAAACCAAGTTGCGGAGGTTCTATGTTGGAGAGCTTGTTCGTCGAAGATATAGGCAGAGATTTTGTAGCAATAATGCTTCCCCCTGGAAAATAAGAAATTGTTGTGGCTAATTTAGCCTTACGGGAGAAGGGCAGTCAATTCGTGTGTTGGCTCGCACCAACTCATCTCGAACCTGCGTAAACAAATCCGCCGCGAGCGGCTGATTCAGATGAACGGCGCTAGCTTGACCCATACAAAGAATTCCTAAAAAGAGTAAGCAAGCAGCTACTGTTCGATAGGCTTTTGTTACTAGTGGTAACTTATCTTTTATTGTGGAACTGAGCATACAATCTCCTCTCGACTCGAAAGGAACTACGGACATTGCAGGAGGAGAGTGCGGGTAGCTAAAGGGTTCGAACGGCCGGTAAGTTAATGTGTATAAACGACAGATTGATTGCGGTTGAATTGCAATTCCGTGTCATCGACAGCAACCGCCTGTTGGCCCACAGGTTGCATCGGAGGGGCTACCCGACATCGCTGCCTGCTTTAAAATAGGCGCGCTAAAAATAACAGGATTGCGCATTACGGATGCAGCCGCAATCCATTTTTACTAAAAGCGTCGATTATCTCGCAAACCGTAACTATCACTTGCCCGACGTTCTCTCTTCCGGCGTCGGAAGGTTTGGAAACAACGTTCGTTAGACCTGGTGAATTTCATGCACAGGAAGATCCTCTACGTAGCAATAGCGTTCATTGTATTGGCGTCCCTTTCGACTTCGTCGCAGGCGCAGGAGCGTCTGTGCGACAGCGCGTTTGAAGATTGCCGAGCACCGTTGTGGGCGCTAATCGACAAAGAAACCGTGGGCATCGATGTCGCCTACTGGTTCATGCAGGACACATCGTTCGCGACCAAGATCATTGCGCGTCACCAGGCCGGGGTTCCGGTGCGGATTCTCGTCGACCCGCGCGCGAATCCTACCTACGCCGGCAACGAACAGATCCTGAACCAGTTCAAAGCGGCCGGCATCCCGATGCGATTTAAGAATGGCGGCGGCATCCTGCACTGGAAGATGATGCTCTTCGTCGGCCAGAACACCGTGGAGTTTTCAGGTGCGAATTTCTCCGGCAACTTCTTCGTGCCGACAACGCCCAACTCGAACTACATTGATGAAGCAATCTACTTCACCAGCGATCAGTCCGTAATCAACAGCTTCAAGACAAAGTACGACAACCTCTGGACGGACACGCTCAACTACTCCAATTACGCCAACATCACTGCGCCGCTACAGCGCAAATACCCGACGTCTGCGATCAATCCGGAGCTCAATTTTCCACCTAGCGCCGACGGCGTCGAGGATTTCGCCAGCCGCACCGCACTCAATATGAATTCGGAGGCGCAGAAGATCGATATCATCATGTATCGGATTACCAATCAGCGGTTTACCGATACTACGATCGCTGCGGTACAGCGCGGTGTGCCCGTGCGTCTGATTCACGAGCCTGACGAATACCGCAATCCCCAGCGGCAGTGGGATTCGTGGAATATCGACCGAATGTACATGGCCGGCGTGCAAATCAAGATGCGCCAGCATCTGGGGCTGAATCACCAGAAGTCCGTGTTGCTTTATGGTAGAGGAATGACGATCTTCGGTTCCTCTAATTGGACTGGCCCGTCATCAAATTCTCAGGAAGAGCACAACTACTTCACGACTAAACCGTCGTTCTTCCAATGGTTTGTCAATCAGTTTGAGCGCAAGTGGAACTCAACCGCCGAGAACGTTCCGTTCGTTCCGCTTAGTCCCCAAGTTCCGGTCAACCAGTTTCCTGCAACCGGCGCAACCGGCCAGGCGACAAAGACTACGTTGCAATGGGAAGGCGGCAAGTGGGCTCACAAATACGACATCTATTTGGGGACGTCATCGAATCCGCCGCTGCTGGTCGCCGATGCCAGTACGCCTCAGAGCGGGGCCACTAGCGGGCAACCACTGCTCGATAGCGGTTCCGTTGACGATGGTCACGTCGAAAAATTCACAGTACCTGTCACGCTTCAACCCGGCACGACGTATTTCTGGCGCGTTGTCGGCAAAACGATGGCGAATCAGACGGCTGCTGGCCCTGTTTGGAGTTTCACCACCGCGGGCACGGCGTCAGGGCCAACTCCAACGCCGACTCCGACGCCAACTCCGACGCCAGTACCCAGCACTGAGTCGCCGAATAATACCCGCGTTCCACCCGCTACTCAGATCGTCGATAGCACCGGCGCTGTCTGGACCCGTACATCAAGCGGAACGATCTTGCGCAACGGCGCGGCCACGGGCGGAGCCGGTTCTCAAATCCTTTACTGCAATCGCATCGTGTATGTGTTGGGTACCGACTCGCAGTGGTGGCGCTGGACCGGCTCCGGATGGACGCCGGTAGGAACTGTTGATCCTTGCGGCGGCGGAACTCCAACTCCTACGCCCACGCCTACTCCGACTCCAACGCCTACGCCCACGCCTACTCCTACTCCGACTCCAACGCCTTCGGCCGGCGACGTGGTCCTGTGGGCCGCGGACGCGCCGGTTCGTGTTGGCGCATGGTCGGTAGTTTCCGACGGAACCGCGGCCGGCGGCCGGCGGATTTCAAATTCTGATGCCGGAGCGGCGAAGCTTACAACGCCGTTGGCTAATCCGGCTAACTACTTTGAACTAACCTTCAACGCAACAGCCGGCGTCGATTACCGGCTGTGGATTCGCGGCCGGGCGCAGAACGACTTTTGGGGCAACGACTCAGTCTTCATACAGTTTTCGGACAGTGTGAATAGCAGTGGCACCGCTGTGTTCCGCATCGGCACCACCAGCGCTACGGAAATGAACCTCGAAGACTGTTCGGGTTGCGGATTGTCAGGTTGGGGGTGGCAGGACAATGGTTGGGGAGTTGGTGTGCTTGGTCCATTGATCCGGTTTGCGAAGACAGGCACGCACACAATCCGTATCCAGGTGAGAGAAGACGGACTCTCGATCGACCAGATCGTACTTTCTTCTCAGGCGTTCCGGAACTCGGCACCGGGGCGCTTGCAGAACGATACGACAATCCTGCCGAAGTAGATTGGTTGCGTGGTGCCGCTCAATAGGCGTCGAAATCGACACCAAATGAGCGGCCCACAAGTTGAGACCTCACAGTTGAGCACCCTGAATCAGACGAAGACTTGCGGCTTTAAAAACGAATGCAATCCAGGGTTATTCAAATCGCGGGCCTCGCGTTCACGTTCGGTTACGCCGTGTTCATTGTGTGGATCTATGCCACCGAGCCCCGAACGTTTAAGGAGGTAGCGACCAGGGCTGAAGTTACCGCCGGCACTTACCAGGTCAACGAGGAAAAGTTTAATTCGGCGCTTGATCTCTTCCGGCGCGAACAGTTCCGTGCGGCTCGTGACGAGTGGCAGCGTGCGGATCCGGCGCAAGGCGATGCGCGGACACAGTTCTATATCGCGTACTCCTTTTACCGCGAAGGTTGGGGCCGTGTTTATTCCGACCAGCAGTTATTCAAGCAAGGTTTGGAGGCAGTTAATCGCGCCATTGCTCTGTCGTCAGCCAGTCCGCTTTTCGTGGAGGATCCAAACCTGCACATGCACAGCGCAGCGGAGTTAAAGGCGGAACTAGAGCAGGGCACCGAACGGAGCTGGAGCGACGTCAATCCACTTAAAGTTCTACGCACGAGGAAATAAGCTAGTGTGAAAACTAAATGATTCTGAAAGAAGATGACTGCGAATAATCGTTCCAGGAATCGCGAGCTGGTGGAGCATGTTGTGCTGCCAGTGCTGTTTCTGACGGTAACGCTGCTGGGCGGGCTCCGCGTAGTGGCCGAGAACGGAACCTTCATTTTCATTGCGCCGCCCCTGGTCACGCTCGTGCTAGCGGTTCTATTGATGCTTCTCCTGGTTCGCGGTCGTTTAGTCACGCTTCATGAGTGGGTCGGTCACGAACTTCCGCCTCTGACGAATATTGCCCATATCTGGCTGCTCATCACACTCTTTTTTGCATCGGCCCAGTCTTTTAATTCTGTGCTGCCCGAACGCGGATTACTTAACTGGTTGTTCTCGTTCTTTTTTCTGTGGACGCTCTGGAACAATCAGTTCTCCTCGCTTGACCCGCGCAGGCTTTTGCGCAGCCTCGCTATACTTTTTGGTACAGCTTTCGTCCTCAAACACATGCTGCTGGCGAGTCTGTATAGTCCGGAAGGCGGATGGCTGAAACGTATCGCCGGCACTCTGTTACAGGGCGTCTCGCTTGGCACGCTTGACGCGTCGAGCTTTGCCCCGGCCACGGGCTACATTTCGTTCTTTACGCTTACACTTTACGTGTCGGGCTTGATCTTGCTCGCATTCGCAGGGAAAGACGAAACTGAACCCTTTGCTCATCCTGTCATCGAGGAATATCGACAACTACCTGCTGCCGACCGGCTGGCAGTGCGCGAAGTAATTCTGGATGATCAGCCTGAGCCGGTGGCCAGAGTAGAACGTGAGCCCACACCTCGCAATGACTAAGCTCCACGTTTGCAGCTAAATTTTATTACGCTCGGCTACAACTCGATCAATGCGAAAGTCTCGAACGCCTTTCAGCACACCAGTGTCGCTTGATGACAGACTGACGACATTAGCGAAACGGCCCAAATCGCGGTTTCGACTGAGACCTTCGCTTCCAAGCCGAGGATCGTCTTCAAAGTAAAACGATTCGACCCAATGTTCGGGAAGATCGGGCGGTTGTAAATGTACGTGGATGTGTATCGCCGGTGGAGAACTTACGTCGCCGTAGTGGGCTGGTCTGATGGTGTGAAACGAGTACTGGCCCGAAGTATTGGACCACAGCGTTCCACGCAACCGTGCCTGCCGCGGATTATTGACAGGCCGGCTGTAATATCCAGTGGCGTCCGTGTGATACAGAAACATTTTCACTCCGGGTACAGGTTTACCATTCGCGTCGACGATGGTCCCACTTAAATGAATGCGCGCGCCCGGCTCTTGCGGACCTGCGATCTCTATCGTGGACGGATGCTGCGATTGTGCTTCCGCTTCATGGCCGGAACAAGCCAAAGTCGCGGGCACTGCAGCACAAGTGACAGCAAAAACACTGAGACGTTTGATAAAGTCTCTACGCTCTTCTACGTCATGGACCGTTCGCCGCATAATCATGTTACCTCCGGCTGGAATTTAGTGTATTAGACGATTTCCGAGGTGATTTTCTTCCGATAAATTTCGACGCGGTGCTCTCCCCGATCAATTGCAGCACGGCACGAAAAATCGTAGGAAGGCTTTATGAGGCGTGTAGTCAATAACTCAAACCGGATCTTTTGCGTACTACCCATTGTCATTGATTACACTTTGGAGAGCCGAAAGTGCCACTGCGATCCACTCAGGGCAGCACAACGTTCGATCAGATTTACGCCAACGTTCCTCGGGAACAGTCTGCGGAGCGGTGGTAATCCGTTATGGACAGGAGTTAGCGATAGTGGCAAAGAGCGACTTCCGTCGGGCCGTTGCGGCCGCGGACCGATTTCAGTACCCGGAGTCTCGCCTCTTCACGCGACTGTCGATTGTGCAGGCGGTGCTCAGCGGGGAATAAAGCGGCGACGTGAAGTTAGGCAAGCGCCGCTTCAAAGCGACTGTCCGGCGACTCAAGTGCGCCTCTCGCACTTCCACGCGTAGCCTTCATGGAAGAAAAACAAAGCGAGTTTACCTGGAGTAAGTGAGAACAAAGCGTCGGCGTTCCTTTCCGTAGCAAGGCTCGAAGCCTCGGGAGCGGTCATGCGGCAGGCAGGTTCGCTGCCATCGAAATACACGCCTCGCTTGGATCCGTAAGCCTCTGCGAGCGAGACGGGAAACGAATCTGCTCCATGCAACATGGTGCAATATCGCGCATCGAGATGATTCTCGAATTTACGCAACTCCTCTTCAGCTTTCTTCGGTTTCTCCAGCGTGATATGTAACCAGCGATCAACAAACGCCTTCTTGATGAACGACTCAGCAAACGCACGAAGATGGTCCTGTGCCTCCTCGGGAGAACAGGGCGAGGGTCTTACTTCAATAAAACAAGACTTCCTCGGCTCCATTTTCTGCATAGCGGGCAATGTTGCGTTTTCGCAGTTCGTAGTGTTTCTGGTGCGCAGGCCACGATTCATGGAAGATTAGTATTCGCCTCACTTCTTATAGACGGCGATTCCCCAAAAATTGATGTCGGGCGGCAGGCTATTCCAGTGGTCGAACGCGTGCGAATCATCAGATTTGTAACGCAACCTGTAGTTTCCCGCTGGCAGAGTGATTACGGCATCAACTTTCCTGTTCTTACCGGCACCACCTGCATGTGCAGTCTTCGCTTCTTGCATCTCCCACACGCGTGACCCTTTGTCGACGTCTTCGATCCAGCCGAAGTCAAACATCTCACCGGCCTGACCCTCGCCGATGGCGAAGATACGCACATCCTGACTAGTCGGCAGACTAAACGCCACGCTCTTATCTTCGTTGTCCAGCACTTGAACGATCTGCGCAATCACTGGCAGCTTCACCAGATCAGCGGGCATGGGCTTGGAATAGATCTCCCCATACATCTTCATCAGCTGCGCGGCCTCGGTTGCGCGTCCTACGCTTTGATAGACCCTGAGCCTCGTAACCAGATCTGTGCGGTAGACGTCGGCCTGGGGTTTAGTCGCTATCGCGTTGAGCTGATTCTTCAATTCTGTAACCGGAGTGTTCCAACTAATCTCGGCAATGCTCTCTCCGAACTTCTCCGGGAAGATGAACGTCTTCAAAAAGGCCATGCCAACGGGAGAGCTTAAAGCATTACCCGAGCCGAGATCCGTCGGACGGCTGAGATTGTCAGAATTCGCCATTATGATGAACGTAATGTTTTGCTCGGGCACTTTCAAAATAAAAGATGAGTTGCCGGTCCAGTAGCCGTAATGCCAGAGCAGCTTCGTGCCGTGGTAGTTCGTCGTAAACCAACCCAACCCGTAAGGAAGCGACTCACCCTTCGTTGAGACAGCCGGCGTGAAAGCGAGTTGTTGAGTTTCTTTGGTAACAAACTTGTTCTGATCGATCGCAATGTCATACTTCGCCATGTCAAGAACTGTCGAGATCAATCCGGCGGAAGTGCTGAATCCCTGAGGGTAACTTATTTTCGTAATCTTGAATTCGCGATCAAGCGCATACGGTTGAGCTAGTATCTTGCTAACCGCATCGAATCTTTGCTGCTGCTTTTCCGTAATCATCGCTCTGCCCAACGGCGATTGATGAGCATGGACCAGCTTCCAACCACCCTCTTGTTTGTTCAGGAAGTATGAGACCCTCCATGGTCCTTCCTTGCGCGGCGTGCCATTGGGAGGCGTGACGGTTGAGGCCATGAAGAAGGTTGCGATGGCGCTGTCGCCGTAAACCGCGGCCTCGAGATTCTGGACGTCAACGTTTATTTTGAAACGCCCCTGGAATGCTTGCCTCAACTCGGCAGCATTGAATGAAACTAAGAAACCGCCCTCGCCCGGAAAACGGTTTTGCTGCGGGGCGAGCCGGCGCTCAATCTGATCAACGTTGCCGGAATTGTATCCGGCAACGATATCCATCACTGC
Organism: Acidobacteriota bacterium; assembly: GCA_020199835.1. Taxonomy (GTDB): domain Bacteria; phylum Acidobacteriota; class Blastocatellia; order Pyrinomonadales; family Pyrinomonadaceae; genus PSRF01. Next base: position 351,101 of record JAIVJV010000004.1, read on the forward strand.
AGCTTTCACTTCGGTCTCTGCAGCCTGGCCGGCGGCGTTTGGTGATTTCGTGCTGACAATCGTGGGCACGTTCGGCGCCGTCTCATTCATGCCGAGAGGATCGAGAATGTTTGCGATTAAGAGTTCAGTGAATGATTTGCCGGTCGCCCTTTCAACCACCTTATCCAGTTCTGCAAAGCGATTGCCGTTATAGCGGTACTGCTCGCCGGGATTTCCTTCAGATGTGTGGGAGAGCAAGTGGCGCACCCTGATGACGCCATCGCTCTCCAGCGTGATGCCGTACTTTGAAACAGGATCGTCCAGCTTGATCTTTCCTTCCTGGACCAGTTGCATGAGAATCGTAGACGCAAACGTTTTGGTCAGCGACGCGAGGTGGTAGGCGGTATGTTCGGTTGCCGGAATCTTGTTCTCAATGTCGGCAAAACCGAACCCCTTCGCCCAAATCACTTTTTGATTCTTGAGGATGGCAGCGGAGTAAGCCGGGATCTTCAGCTCTTGCCGCAGGCTTTCGAGCAGTGTTTCCAACCGGGCAATCCGTGCCGATTCGGATGGTTGCTCTTTTTGGTCAGCCGTATGCGCGTCGGTGGTGGGGACAAATAAGGCCTGTCCCAGAACGGCCGTTGTCAGAAGGAGTGCGAGTAAGCCTGGTGCTTTGAACTTCATAACGATCTCATTTCCCTTGTTGAGGTGACTGTGCTTTAGAAAACGACAATGTTGACGGCTTTGGCTGCGACTTCACGTATACCTTTACTTCAGGATCGACGTTTAGATCAACGGCAACGTTAACGCATCCGCCGCAACTAAACTTTGCTTGCACGAGGTATTCTCCGGCTGTCTTGGCCTCCTCGTGCTGGACTCCCGCTTCGTCGGGGCCGTAAAGGTCGATCCTTTAGTGACTTTGAGAGATCATTAATGCCGCGGATAGTAACGAGATCGGAGCGCTCACCGTGAAGACAAATAATCTTTATCTCATCACAGACGTTGAGAATTATACGCCACACATCGGGCGTCTAGTTTCGATGATGAATTATGTGAGGTGGTCCACACTGGATGAGGTCGAAGATTTGAATGTCCAGCACCTTGATTATCTTCACGACGCACACAGCAACTCGATCGGCGGTCTTCTTATGCATATTGCCGCCGTGGAAGCGTCTTATCAAGAGTCAACTTTAGGTTTAAACAGCTTCAAGGGACCTCACTCAGAGGAATTGAGAATCGCACTCGACTTGGCCAAACAGGCAAGAACAAGGATCAAGCGACACGGCGTGGACCATTACCTCAGGATATTAGCAGCGGTACGATCGAAAACGCTGCACGAGTTCGCCAGCAGAGACGACAGATGGCTCGACGAACAGACACCATTCTGGGATGGACGTCCCGCTAACAACTACTTCAAGTGGTTTCATGTGTTCGAGGACGAACTCAACCACCGAGGACAGATTCGATGGTTGAAGCTCCGGCGCAAGTTTACCTTCTCACCAATTACCGCTAGTACCTGTTCACCATCGGCTTCGTGTTGACGGCGGCTCAATTCCGTTTGTCCAAGTGGCGTGACTTTTTGTTAGCAGCAGCACTAATCTTGACGTTCGGTGCGTTGGTAGAGCTTTTTCAAGGCAGCACACGACAAGGAAACTGCCGACTCGGAGATCTTATACCCGACACGGTGGGCGTCGTGATTGGCGCATTGATTGTGCTAGGGCTTTTCAGAATGGGATGGCGACCGCGGCCCACCTGGTCTCTGAAATTGCGCTAACTCGATCGAGTTAGTTTCGGTTCGTACCATTTAGGTTTTCGCGAAAAACGAGTCAATCATGAATGATCAAGACAGAACGACACCATCGCCAATTGCGAATGGAACACAGACCGAAGTGGCAGTGCTGGCTGCCGGTTGTTTCTGGGGTGTTGAGGAAATACTCCGCGATGTGCCCGGCGTGATCGACACGGAGGTCGGCTACACAGGTGGTTGGCTCGAGAATCCGACGTACGACGATACGCATCACAGCAAATCGGGCCACGCTGAAGCGATCCGTATCACGTTTGCTCCCGCCGTGCTCAGCTACGAGGACTTACTAGAGAGTTGGTTCTTCAAGCTGCACGACCCGACCACGCTGAATCGTCAAGGCAACGACGTTGGCACGCAGTATCGCTCCGCGATTTTTCCGCAGACCGCTGAGCAGAAGCTAACAGCAGAACGAGTGATAGCGCGAGTGGAAGCTTCAGGAACGTGGAAGCGCCCGATTACGACAACCATTGAGCCACCCTCCACCTGGTACAGCGCCGAAGAGTATCACCAGGATTACCTACGCAAGCATCCCGGAGGCTACAGCTGTCACTACATGCGAGACTAAGTGCAGCCGCGTGAACGTTAGTTAGTTCGGCTGCTTCCCACAAGGTCGGCTACTGACCGGGCCACTTCAAGTCTTGATCAATGCTCGTCACGGCAATTGGGTGGTAGGTTGACCGGGCGCGGCGATAGATCGCAAGCGCGCGCTCTGTGCCCTCGGGTGTCTTGGCCAACTCCTGGTACAACGGTCGGATGAATTTGCGGCGGCCCACCGAGAGCAGGAAATCCTCTAGTCGCGGATATGCCGGCTCGTACCTGTTTCGGATCGACATCAGCAGCCACTGAAAAGCAATTTCGGAATTGCCTGAGCGCGTCAGGTTCAACGCTCGGTCGAGTTCGCCCATTAACCTTGATCTCTCGGTCTGACTCAGTTGGGTGGCGGACCCATCGGCTGGTCCACCTGCTGACGAGGGCGGTTCCAGGGCGCTCTGAACAAACTTCAAGAAATGTAGCCTCTCCTGCGTGGTCCACGTGGCCACTGGAATTTGCGTCGCGGTTATCTCGCCTCGCAGCCAACGTTGTGCTTGCTCTTCAACTCGCGCGAATGCGGGAGACGTTGGCCTCACCGCGCTGGCGGGAAGTCCCGGCTTGTTAATCCATTCATCGACCGGAACGCGTGCAGCCATCGCGGGATGTTTATCGAGCAGGTTTTGCTTTAAGTACGCCAGGAACTGTTCAGTCGTGATGCTCTGGAAAGCGAAATGATTGAAGTAGCTTTGCAGAAACCGATCGAAGCGCGCCCTACCGAACGTTTGTTCGAGGTGAAGTAAAAAGAGTGCGCCCTTTTCATAAGGCACGTCGGTGAAACCTTCATCCGGATCGCGCCCTTTCAGATCAACGTGCAGAATTTCGTCGCGGTCTTCGAGCGTGGCCAGCTCTTCCTGCAAATCACGAAGGCCCAAAGCCGCTTCCATTTCCGCACGGGAACGGCCATAAACAGCTTCCTGAATGCGGCGTTCCAGGTAAACCGTGAAGCCTTCATTCAGCCAGAAGTCGCGCCACGTAGCGTTCGTAACGAGGTTGCCGGACCATGAGTGGGCCAGTTCGTGCGCGATGAGTGAAACCAGACTCTTGTCACCGGCCAGAATTGTCGGCGTCGCAAAAGTGAGCCGCGGATTTTCCATGCCGCCGAAGGGAAAGCTGGGCGGCAAAACCAAAATGTCGTAACGGCCCCAACGATAACGACCATAAAGCCGTTCAGTGGCGACAACCATTCTTTCTGTGTCGCTGAGCTCACGCGCGGCGCGATCGATCACTTGCGGCTCCGCGTACACACCGGTGCGCGGGCCGAGACTGCGGAAACGTAGATCGCCAACTGCTAGTGCTATCAAGTATGAAGGAATCGGTTGGCGCATGCGGAATCTATAGTCGCCATCGCGCGGTGTGCGCGCATCATTCTCGGCGCTCATAACGGCCAGGAGATTTCGCGGTGTGCGTATGCGCGCGCTGTAAGTCACCCGGACCGCGGGCGTATCCTGCAGAGGAATCCAACTGCGTGCGTGAATCGCTTGCGACTGAGTGAACATGAAAGGATCTTTCTTGCCCGCAGTCTGAGCCGCCGTGAGCCATTGCAATCCCGAAGCGCTGGGAGACGTGGAGTAATGAATCCGAACGCGTGTGGTTCTGGCAGGTAACGGAATCGTTAGCGGGGCGCCGAGAATCTTGTCGCTCGTTCCGACCGTGAAAGTTGCGGGCGTGTAGTTTAGTGCGTTGACGGACGTTTCGACTTTCTCGATTTGCAAATCACGGGTGTCGAGTATCAAAGGTTCAGTCTGCGAAGCTCGTTCGATCGTCAGCGTCGAGGTACCCTTAAGAATCTTCTGATCAAAAAGAACCTCCAACTCGAGATCGACATGCCGAACTCGAACGGCCGAAGGGTTCGCGTAAGAGTGAGAATCCTGCGCCGCGACATTTAACGCGAACGCGATTAGAAACAGCACGCAGTAAGCAACACCTTTCATATATCCTCCCGGAGCGACCCGCCCGCATCGTGCACCCAGTCGAAAATAACGTCGCCGCGACCCGGCGCTGCAAGCGGTTCTGATTTCGTATCCACAGACTACGCAAATTCAGGAGAGGGATACTCAACAGATTACGCGCACCGGGCACATGTTGACGGCTGGACACCCGCCCGCGCTACATCTCAAGTGACGTTTCCGACGCAAGGTCTCCTCAGCAGCTACCTCTTTCAACCTGCAAAGCGGTATCAAGTGCGTTTGCACAAACAGTTTCCTTGGACGAGTTTCGTCTGATGTGTATGCGATCCAACGACCATTCGGAGAGAAGCGCCCTTCACGTTCACCGAACTGAGTCTGAAGAATATTTGACGTGAGTTGAAGTAACATCGCTCTCGTCATCAAACAACGGCATCGTGATGAAGTTCAGTAACGTGCACTTCTTCGGCGCTTGCGAATGCCGTAGGTATAAACAGCGGCTCCACCACCACCAACAGCCGCACCGATTGCCGCACCTTTGCCTCCGCCAGCGGCTCCGCCAATTGCTGCTCCAGCGCCCGCTCCTATTGCCGTCGTCAGTTTGTCGCGGTGCTTCTGCCAGAAGCTACGTCCATGCCGGTGTCTGTCACCGATACAACTCGAGTGGGTGTGCCAATAGTTTCCATGTCGGTGTCGCAGTCGACCGCACGTTTGACCCAACGCCGGCGTTACAACCAATAGCATCACCACTACGATGAAGATGGCCAGTGATTTTTTCATTGCTCTCCTTCCGGTTTGGGGGGAGAGATTGTCTGTATGTAAAAGGGGATGGTCAAATTCTAGGCGGATCGAACATGGGTTGTCGAGGTCCCAAGGGGAAGTCGTAGGCATGGCCGCACCTTGTGTCTGGGGTGGGCGACGGAACGCAGCCGGCCGGGGCGAGGTTGGAGTCAGTTAGTTTTGATCAGATTGTGGATCTACAGACGAAGAAGGATGAGTACGGTTTATGACGTGGTGTTAGTTCCGGTTACGTCACAACGTGAGCCCGAGCACGTCACTCGTACCTGAGTGCCACTAACGGATCTATCTTTGTGGCCCGCCGAGCCGGCAAACAACAAGCAAGGAGTGCAACCAGCGCCAATAAGATCGGAGCAACGATAAACGTTATCGGATCAAGTGGCTCCACTCCAAATAGCCAACGGCGTCTTGTTTGGACCACCTTCTGTTAGAGAGGCTCCGAGCACGCGCGTAACTGCAAACGCACCCAACAGACCCAGTGTTACGCCTGCCAATACAAGCAACATGCTTCGACGCAATACCAACCACATTACGTCGCGCGGTAGAGCGCCCCAATGCCATACGCAGGCCCATCTCACGCGTGCGCTGCACAACGCCCCACGAAATCACGCCGTAGATACCAACCGCGATCAAGCTCAGCGCCAGAAAAAAGTCCAAGTACCGGCGGCTGTAAGTCGTTGATTCAAATTGGTGGAGCAGAGGGGGATCGAACCCCTGACCTCCGCATTGCGAACGAGGTTTGCTCTTTTTATTAACTGACTGACTAGACAGAGGCCATAATCGCATGATTAAGGCTCCAACGAAGGCTCGTAGGTCACGATGAACTCCAGGAACTTCGACACTTCTATCATGTCCGTGCCAGTGAATCTGATGCTGTGAGCGTCGGTCCGCTCCACGATACTCAGGTAGCCCAGCACCTCCGATGGACGATAATTTTTGAAGCGCACGTCCAACTGAATAGGCGTCGCGAGTTTGTATGGCTTGAAGTCTTTGATCCGGCCGATAGCTTTCTTTACCTTTTCGCGAATCAATTGGTATGCGGCTTCGGGCATCAGAGTCTTCGCCGAATGAAAGCCCGATGCCCACTTGACGACCGCTCCTTCGACATCGCCCAGCAGGGCCGACGTCTCTTTCACGACAGCGTCATCGCCGGAAACCATGATCACCGGCACGTTGAAATGACCGGCGATGGCGGCGTTGATGCCGGCCTCGGAAACCGAGACACCTTTTAGCCGAACATCAGCCAGCCGGGCGCTGGAAATCGTGTGGGCTCGCACGCCTTGCTGATTAGTCGTCCCAGTGTGATAGCCCATAAAGATGACGCCGGCGAAAGTCTCATCAATGCCCTGCATCATCATCAAAGGGCGCGGCCACGCGCGTACGAGCAGTATATTCTTCGGTAGCTTTTCAATCAGCAGGTTTTGACCGTTACCATGCGAGTCACTGACGACAATTTCCGTCGCTCCGGCTTCGAATGCGGCCTCGATAGCGGCATTTACTTCCTGCGTCATGAACTCTCGGAATCGTTGATACTCAAAGCCCTGAGGTCCTAGTTGTTCGTTTGTGACGACGCCGACAACTCCCTCCATATCGGCGGAGATGTAAATTTTCATCTTCTTCCTTTCCTGCGCATTAACAACGAGGGCAAGGCTAACGAGCAAAAGCAGCGAACATATCGGGCGAGATTTCATCTAAGTCGCTCCTTATTATCAGGTGAACACAAATGAACAGAACTAGCGAAGGTTACTTTACTACTTCGATAACTCGGATGGACTCCAGGCTCCGCAAATACTCCACGACTAACTCCAGAGGAATTGGTCCGTAGATGGCCGAGACTGTATCGCGGATCTCCTGAGCGGTACGTCGGCCGTTCACAAGATTAAAAACCTCGTAAGCATAGTCTGCACCCGCGCCACGCAATCCTTGGTGTTGCAGGAGTCGTATCGTCCTCTCTCGTTCAGCTCCGTAGTGGTCGGTGAAGTAGTCGTAGCCAAAAGCGGACATCGGCCCTTTGACTTTCGCGTTTCGACGAAAAACCCACCGGCCGTCTCCCTGCGCGTTTGTGGTAGGACTGACCTCACCAATCAGCCCTTCCAGTTCGCCAAAAAAAGTGTTTGCCTCGTCGCGTGTGCGCTGCGGGATCCTAAAAAACCGCTCCATCGAATCAACTAGCGTGCGTTCGTGCCATAGGTGATGTCGCGAAAGGTTAGCGGCCTCCTCGTGCTGCAATCGGGCACGGCGAGCGAGCATTGTCGAAGTCCGGCGCAAGCTGTGTGACTCGAGCAGGCGCAGGATGGGAGACGCATAGTCTGACTTTAAGTTCGCTAAGAAGTATGCGCTCGCCGCGCCGATGAAGGCCGCACGCTTCAGTTTGGTCGGATCAACGTTGGCGGGCGTATCGAAATTGGTGTGAATGTAACGGTCGGGCCAGTCGTTAAGGTAAATGGCTGGGATTCCGAAGGAGCTATCGCTGTAGACCTGATGATCGCTGCCCAGCGAAAATTCCACCATCTCTGCCTGTAAAGCTTCCTTGCCTCCCTCGGGAGAAAACATCGGGTAGGGGGCGGTGATCCCTTTAGCAAACTGCGCCGACTGCTCGTTGACGAAGCCTGCAAAATGTTCGGCGACATCATTGACGAATGATGGCAAACTCGCCGGACCACGTGTGACATGAAAGATCGCCTTCGTCTCGGGACCGCCGCCCACCATGTCCATGTGAATCACCGCCTTAATGCGTGACGCCACATCCGGGCGCGCGTTCAGTAGCGCGAGCGTACCTTCGATCTCAGGCGGCCAGATGAAACGAATGGTGCGGGCCGGTCTCGCGATTTTTCCCTCGCTTATCAGCTTGCTTAAGCTTCGGGCCACTTCGAGTATAGCGACGCTCCCACTCGCGTTGTCGTTCGCACCGGGCCTTTGGTGGTCCAAGTGGCAACTAAAGGCAATCTCTTCATTGCGCAAGTTCGGATCCACGCCTGGGATCGTAGCCGTGACGACTTCATAAAAGCCGGCATGCTTTCCCGCTCGCACCCTCGCATGGAGTCGAACGTGCTCACCGCGAGCTATTCGACTTTGAAAGTTGCGTGCCTGCTTGAGTGAGATCATAAAAGCGAATGTAGGCTTCTGCGCGAAGGTGTCGAGGTGCCCCCAACGCACGAGGTTTTCGTTTTCCGCCCACCAGGCAGTGCGCTGGTTCTGTGCGTAACTAACTATGCCTGCAGCCCCAAATCGATCGACTGCAAGAACCGCTACGGAACCGGGCTGCGCGGATGCCAGTACTATTTTTCCTTGAACGTGCTTTCCGGCATAGTCGCGTTCGGAAGTACCGCTACCAACGTCAATGAGATCTGCCGTTACTTCGCCGCTCTCGCTATCCTGCGCCAGAGTCACGGGCATCGCTTCCCAACTTGCCAGGCGAACGTGCGGTGTCCAACGCGTTTCTGTCTGCCGCAACTCCCACAATTCTGCGAATTCCGCGTCCCACGGAGGGCGAGACCTTTGGGTGCCATAAAAAATCTTGCCGTCCGCGGGAAACTGCTCAATCCGCGCATCCCGTATTCCATAATCGTGAAGCTGCTCGACGATATGCTCGGCGGCGGCGCGAAACCCACGTGAGCCGCGCATGCGATGGTGACGAGCGATATGCTCAAGGTTCCGCTTCGCTGTTTCGCCGGAGAGTTCCTGAGATAGAGCCGCGACTACAGGTTCAGGCAGCAGAGCGGTTGCATTCTGTACCTGCGCCGAGGTCCACCACGGCACACATGCAGCCACTAAAAAGAAGAGAGTAAGAATTCCAGAGGCTAAGCGTGACTTCCTCATCATTGTTCGTAGAATCAAGTTCCTTGAGAGGTTACACCTTTATCTACAACCGAGGGGTGCATGAGGGCATCTTGAAGTCTCCCCATGGCGCCTTTCAACATTGCATCTTCACGCGCGATGCACAGCCGCATGTAACTGTTCCAGTCATCGCTATCAGCAAATGCACTCCCTGGCACGCCTGCGACCCCTGCTCGATCCATTAACATCTCATTAAACTGCATCGCATCCTCAAACCCAACCGGGATACGTGCCCATACATAGAACGCGGAGCCTGAGTCATAAATGTCGAATCCCATGGGCTCAAGCGCGTCAACGACGAATCTCCTCTTCACAGCAAAACTCTCGCGCAAGTTCGTGTAGTACCGCGGATCGGTCATTAACACTTCGCTCAAGGCACGCTGTAGCGGAGTCGGCGAGCATACGTAGAAAACATTATTTGCTTTGTTGAGAGGAGCTACGAGTTGAGCGTCACCGTAAACGTAGCCTAGTCGCCAGCCGGAGATATTCCACGACTTCGAGAAGGAGTTGACCGTAATCGTTCGCTCCCACATACCCGGGAGCATAGCAATAGAAATGTGCGGGTCACCACCAACGACGTAATGTTCATAAACTTCATCTGCGATGCAGAGAAGATCAAATTCCTGGCATACAGCCGCTAAGGCTTCAAGCTCACTTCGGCTGAACACTTTGCCAGTCGGATTCACCGGCGTACACATGATGATTGCGCGCAGCGGGAAGGGCTTGCGGTCCTTCAACTTTCGACATCGATCGCGCAATTCATCATTGTTGAATTCGAGCTTCTCACCGTGAAGTGAAAGCACCTCAGTGGTTCCTCCCAGTTCGGTAAGAATGTGGCGGTGGTAAGGATAATAAGGCTCGAAGACAAGTGCTGAGGCGTTTCTCAGGTAAGTTTGAGCGATGGCTATAAGCGCTCCAGTCGCCCCCGGAGTAATTAGCAGTTGGAACGGATCGCCGTCAGGATCGATTTCGATTTGGTTGAATGCGGAGATCTTTTTCGCGACCGTGCGACGAAGTTCAGATAGACCTTCCGCCGGGCCATAATGGTTCTGGCTTAACGCAATCACGTGACTTGCTGCCGCAGCCAACGCGGGATCAATAGCCAGTTCAGATTGGCCTTGCACGAGGTTACCGCTGGGAGGCACAAGTCGTGTAAGTGCTCGAATATCAGGTCGGGATTTCGTCGTCATCGGCTTCATCTACGCGGGCCTATTCGAACACTGGCGCATAGCACCGCCTCGACGATGTCCCCAAGGACACCGCCGAGGCTTGGTGCGTCCGTTTTCGTCCTCAAACAACCAGGAAGTTATTGAGAACGATCAAAACTGGATCCTGAGTCCAACTTGCCCTTCCCGCCCGGGTAGTACCTGATCCGCCGTGCCAAAAGGTCGCAGAGTCGGGCGCAACGGACTGTCGGCGCGATTTTGGACAACGGCTGGGTTTTGACGGTTCAAGAGATTGAAGAACTCGAGCAGTAACTCCAAACGGACGCGTTCGCCGATACTGAACCGCTTAGAGAAACGCATGTCAACAGTGACGAAGGGCGGGGCGGTGAAGGCATTCCTTCCGGCTGTAAAATCGATGCTATTGAAATTACCGTTGCCATCCGGATCACGTGAGAGCTCGTCGAAGCGGCTGAAATGAAATCCGCTCTGCGCCCGCACGATGCTGCTTATCTGGAATTGCCAGGGAAGATCGACCAGTCCGTGCATTTCAAAGATATGATCCAGCGCCAGGGGCGACGGTCCTCTGTCAAGGTCGGGGCCGTTGTGAAATGTTCCTGCCTGCTGTACCAGGTTTCCGTTCCTGCTGGTGAACGGTCCGTTTTCATTAGTTTGACGCGTACAACCCGGGTTGCTGGCCGCACATGGTTCGGTCACGACCGGCACGATCCCGATGAATTGATCCGTAGGAAATGAGTTAACGCCGAGTGAGTTGTCGGTGGCCTTGGAATATGTATAACTCCCGCCGAGCAGGTAGCGGTTGCTAAGACGTTTATTGAATGTGGCGACCAGGGCGTCGTATTTACCCTCGAAGAAGGGACCGAAAGTCGGCAACTCCGGAGACCCCGGAGGATCAAAGCTTCGGCCGATACCGGCGACGCGTGACCTGAAGGCAAGATTGCTGAGACGTGGGCCCAGGAGATTGCGCATTTCGCGGTGAAAGTAGTCAACCTGGACCACCAGGTCATTCGTTATCTCGCGCTGGACGCCGACGCTAAAGCTAAGGGTATGTGGCGTCTCAAAGGTGCTGTCAACCGCAGTCGGGGTTGGTGACGGAGGGATTATGGGATTATTCAGCACTCCGAACTGGCCCCATTGAAAGTATCCCGCTGGCTGGCCTATTGCCGCGGCTGCCTGGATCAGATATTGATCCGGTGTAAGCCCGGAAAGAGCCTGGATGTTGCTGATGTTGATTACCGCGTTAGGAGGAATCGGAGCGCGGCCGGGTGCGACAACGTTATTGAGCGTGTCCACGCCGAGAATTGGTCCTCCGCCTGGCGTGCATGTAGCGCCCGTTGCAGCGATCTGAGCGGTGGTCAGGTGGTTAGAGACGCAAGGCCCGGGAAGGCCGACGGCACGAGCAAGGCTCGCGATAAAACTCGGCGACCCATAAAACCCGCGGGGAAAGTAAAGCGATTGTATCGATCTCCGATCGCTGCCGCCGAATGCGGGAACATTACTCACCAGGCCCAACCGGAACTGATCATAAAACTTGCCGAAGTGAGAACGAATCACCGTTTTGGGCGTTACCGACCACGCAACTCCCACACGCGGCGAAAAGTTTCTTTTGGAGGTGAATTCGGAGTCGTGTTCCCAACGAAGGCCGAAATTCACTGTGAGGTTCCTGAACAGCTTCCAGTCGTCCTGAACATATAGCCCGTTGTAATTGTTCCGCAGATGAATTTCCTGTGCCTCCGGCGTCTGGCCACCGGCGACGAGAAGCAGGAAAATGCCGCTGTTCACGGACCCAAAATTTAGATAATCATCGAGCGTGGCAAAGATCTGGTTCGTCAAAGTTAAAGAATCAGAGCCGTCGACTCTTGTTCGCAGAAACTGCCACCCGAACTTGACGTCATGATTGCCAAACAGCTTGTTTGCGTTGGCCGCGATCGACGTGTATTTCTGGTGCAGATTTGACGCTGTCGTGGCGCTACCGAAACCCACCGCAGGGTTAGTGCCAAACAAATTAGCGGCACTGCATGTCGGCGGGCAAAGTCGAGGCGCGGTGAAGGAGTTTAAGGTAGTAGCCCCCGCAATATCAGCGGCACCAGGTTGGCTATTGGACGGCTCGCTGCGATAGGCGCCGCGCAGCGTCAGTATCCATGGATTGCCCTGCTCTCCCAGAAGCATGGTGTCGCCGACTCCAAACAGCAGGTTGCGCTCGCCGGTGTTTCTTCGCGATGACGGAATCCCGGTACCCGATCCCCGGATGTTTCCGTTTGTGTAATTGACTTCCTGGACCAGTTGATGACGCCCGAAGGTCTCGTTGAGCTTGAAAAAGTTCCGCGTCTCGCGGGAACGCTGCGGACCGTCCCGCGGATCCTCCTGTTCATGCAGCAGGTCAAGAAGCGGAGCAGGGAGAGCCGGGTAATTGAAATCAATGGCGCGGTCCTCCGTAATGCGCTCTGAGGAACCGAAAAAGAAAATTTTGTCTTTCCAGATCGGACCGCCCAACGCAAGGCTGTAGTCGAATCGCCGGAGGCCCGGGGCTTCTGTTTTCGTCGGATCCAGGGAGTTTGATGCATCCAGTGCTTCGTTGCGATGAAACAGTGAACCGACGCCGTGGAATTCGTTCCCGCCCGTTTTGGTGATTACGTTGATTATCGCTCCCGATGCTTGTCCGAACTCGGCCTTATAGCCGGTTGTCAGAACTTGAAATTCCGCAATTGTCTCCTGGTTGAACTGTGCTGCCGGCCCGCCATTGACGGTGTCCTTGTTAGGCTGTCCATCGATGAAAAAATTGTTATTACCACTGCGCTCCCCCAGCACCGGGTTCGCGTTGTCGCCAGTGGATTGCCGGTTGATAGCGACTCCAGGTACGAGCTGCATTAAATCAAGGTAGTTGCGGCCGTTGACCGGCATGTCCAAAATCTGCCGCGGCGTGATGTTGGCCCCGGTTGACGAGGCTGTGGGATCGAGCAACAACTGCGCGTCCGCACTGACATCGACCTTGCCCTCCACCGTCCCTACCTCGAGTGTAACGTCTAAGGTGACAGTTCGATTGACTGTCAGTTCAACATTATCGAAAGTTCGCGGTGCGAATCCTGAAGTTGAGACCGATAATGAATAAATTCCCGCCGGCAACGCGGTAATCCTGAAGAATCCGTTCTCATCGCTGGTTGTCGAACGTTCCACGCCACGCGCGGACGATTTCGCGGTAACTTGCGACCCCGCAACGACACCGCCTCTCGCGTCCGTGATCGTACCTTCAATCGTGGCGGTAGTAGTTTGAGCGATGGCGACTGCAGCGGTGAAGTGCGCACAAATGAGCGCGCCGAAAATCAACGTTAACAAGTAGGTGGCGGTTTTCATTCTTATATCTCCCACGGACGTATTGAAAATCACAGGGTCAGGCTTAGGTCCGCACGAAGGAATCGTGCTACCCATAACGGCGACGAGCCTTTTCCCGTAAACATCTTGCAGTTGTCGGAACAAAGAAACCTGCGAAACACCGGCTGGTCTGGGATCTTTTACACTGCGCTATTTACCGCAAATGCTGCACAATGTCAATGGTCACGACAAGTGCTGCACCGGGTGTTGGACTTTCGACCTCGTGCATTTCCGAGGTTAGTTCTATGTCGCGGATAATGATGACCGGCTTTTGGTTTGAGTTGGACACGTCATATCAAGCGGAGTTCCCGTCGGACCCCTTCGGTGCTCGGAACCATCGTGACCCCGAAGCATATTCTCTATCTGTCGGCCTTAGCCTGGTGAGCGCGCGCTTGGGATCGACATGAGAGCAAGCGACGTGGATGGCGTTGACCGCCGCGGTCGGAGCAACATACGAATTAAGAAATGATGGACTGACTACAGAAGCAACTATGTGATTGTCGCAGTAGCGCGCGATGGGGGTCGTGTCGCTGTCAGTAATCCCGAAGGTTGGCACGCCCTGTTTTCTGGCCCGCAGCACTGCTTCCACCGTATCCTTAAGGCACTGCCCGAAACTGATGGCCACGAGCACATCGTTCGGAGTTAAGACTTTTACTTTATGTTGGATTGTTCCGGTGCTTCCCGTCGGCGCCTCAGCGTCGAAGCCAAGCACCGACAGTCCGTAAGCCAAATAAAAGGCCAGCGAAGCAGCGAAGTCTAACCCGATGACGAGTGTGCGGCGCGAGCGTTTGATCAGCTTGGCCAGCTCTATTATGCGCTGACTATCCAGATCCGATTTCAACGTGTTTATGTTGTCGAGCGCCTTCTCCAAAGCGTGATCGATGTGATCGGCGACACTTCGCTTTTCCCGGGTCGCCGCTCGCAACACCGTGTAAGGGGTGATTCGCGTAACGAAATGCTGTCTGAGGTCTGCGGAGAAGTCAGCATAACTCTCGTAGCCCAGCACCTGCGTGGCTCGCAGGATCGTCGTCGCATCAACGCGATAGCGCTTGGCCAATTCCCGAGAAGAGAGGAAACAAGTTTCATCCGCCGAGTCGAGGATGGCCCGGACCAACTCCTGGCGTCGGGGGTTCAGCCGAGCTTGCGCCTGCGCTAAGCGGCTTTCCAAGGCTGACACTTTCCCACCAGCGTTGTCAGAACCAAGAGAAATACGGTGAGTCTTTTTGTGTGAGTTAGACGCCATCTTCTTACCTCGCCGGACGAATTTGCGGGATGGAAGATAGCAAATCGAGGTTCATCAAACAAGATTCGTTGCAGCAGTTATAGCGTTGTTGACTTTTGTGCAGCATGTGCAGTATATGCATCCGTGTTCAATTCAGAGCCGCAACTCGAGGACGGCATACTGACCCCCCAACACCCGTGCTGATCCGGCCTTTGAGAAAGGTTTCATGACACAAAAGCTCAAGATTGCAAATCGGATAAGCGCAGTCGTTGCGTTTTGTCTGCTTCTCGTGGCCCAGGTTTCGGCGCAAACTGCCGCTGCGGGGTCAGCTCCCTCGGCGCAGGAGATTACGCGAAAAGTTGACGAATACATGAGCGCGGCGGTGCGCGTTAATCACTACAGCGGTGCGGTTCTCCTAGCCCGCGACGGTCAGCCGATTGTTAGCCGTGGATACGGAATGGCGAACTTTGAGCATGGTGTCCCGAACACGCCGCAAACCGTTTTTCGTCTCGGTTCGGTGACCAAGCAGTTTACTGGAATGGCGATCGTGCTGCTGCAAGAGCGCGGCAAGCTGAGCGTGAACGATCCAATCTGCAAGTATCTGTCTGACTGCCCACAGGCATGGCAACCGATCACGATCAAAAATCTATTGACGCACACTGCCGGCATACCGAACTACACTGAGTTTCCTGATTTCATGAAGACCGCAGCGGTGGAAACGAATGCCATCGAGTTGACCAATCGTTTCAGAGATAAGCCTCTCCAATTCGCGCTCGGTGAAAAATACGCTTACAGCAACTCCGGTTATTACCTCCTCGGCACGATCATCGAACGCGCGTCCGGCAAATCTTACGCTGACTTTTTGCAGGAAAACATTTTCACCCCGCTCGGTATGAAGCAAAGCGGATACGACAATCCCGTCCGGATCATCAAGAACCGGGCAGCGGGCTACGCGCGCACAAGCGACGGTTTCATCAACGCCGCGCCGATTTCCATGTCCACCGCCTACTCGGCTGGCGCGCTCTATTCAACGGTCGAAGATCTGCTCCTGTGGGACCAGGCGCTCTACACCGAAAAACTCGTCACGCGCAAATCGCTCGACGAAGCGTTCACGCCGTTCAAAAGTAGTTACGGCTACGGCTGGAGCATAGGCAAACGTTACGACCGACAGGTAATCGCCCATGGCGGCGGCATCTTCGGCTTTTCGTCGTACATCGCGCGTTACCCCGCCGACCGCGTGACTGTGGTCGTCTTGAGCAACGTGGAAGGGGCGCCCTCGGGAGAGATCGCGAATAACTTGTCGGCAATCGTCTTCGGGGCTCCGTATGAAATTCCCGCCGAACGCAAGGAAATCAAGGTCGCAGCGAAGACCCTCGAAAAATACGTGGGTAAATATCAGCTCACGCCGCAGTTGGTGCTGAACGTCACCCTCGAAGAGGGCAAGCTGCTGGCGCAGGTTTCCACGCAACCGAAACTCGAACTTTTCGCCGAATCCGAAACCGTATTTTTCTTTAAGACGGTTAACGCGCAAGTCACGTTCATTTTAAGCGCGCAGGGCGAAGTGACCGGAATAGTGTTTCGTCAGGGTGGAAGCGACATTCCGGCGAAGAAAATGTAGTGAAGCGGCGCGGCGAGTGGCTCTAGGAGTTGAGACCTGAAAAAACGCTGAGCTGGAGTTTCAACCGATTCGGGTTGAAGTCAGGACAGATAATGACCAATTTGAATTTGGAGCGGGTTGAACTTAGAGAGATAGAGCTTCCCCTGGTCTCTCCGTTCGAAACCAGCTTCGGCCGCACCACCCGTCGTCGCATTCTTATCGTCAGGGTGTTCGACAAGACTGGCGCTTCAGGTTACGGCGAATGCGTTGCCGCTGAAGGACCTTTCTTCAATCACGAAACCGTCGACACCGCGTGGCTGATCACGGCGCAATACGTTGGACCGCTTCTGAAACAAGCCCGCTTAAGAACTGCCGGAGAAGTAAACGGCGCTCTCGCGCCAATTCGCGACAACCGCATGGCCAAGGGCGGCGTCGAGGCTGCGGTTTGGGACCTGGAGGCCAAGCTCGCGGGCCTTCCGCTCTGGCAGCACCTCGGAGGCGTGCGAGGTGAGATCAACTGCGGAGTTTCCATTGGTTTACAGGAGACTACTGAAGCGTTGGTCGAGAAGGTGGCGCGCGAGCTGGAGGCCGGCTATCAGCGCATCAAAATCAAGATCAAACCTGGAAAAGACATTCAGTTACTTGAAGCAGTCCGCGCGCGATTCCCGGAGATTACGCTTTCGGTTGACGCAAACTCCGCTTATTCCCTGAATGGACACTTAGGTACTGTTAAGCAGCTCGATGATTACAACTTGCTGATGATCGAGCAGCCGCTGGCGCCTGGTGATCTCGTAGACCACGCAAAATTGCAGCGCGAGATCAAAACCCCGATCTGTCTTGACGAGTCGATCGTCAGCCTTGCCAGCGCACGCCACGCCCAGGAGTTAGGCTCATGCAGAATTATCAACATCAAGCTCGGCAGAGTTGGTGGACACACTGAGGCTCGCCTGATTCAAACGTACGCGCTCGAGCACGGCATGCCAGCGTGGTGCGGCGGGATGCTCGAGTCGGGAATCGGCCGGGCGCACAATATCGCGATGTCAACGCTGCCCGGATTCACCTTGCCTGGTGACGTCTCGGCTTCGCAGCGCTACTGGCACGAAGACATTATCGCGCCGCCGGTCACCGTTTCGCAGGAGGGCACGATCAAGGCGCCGATGGGTGACGGTATCGGCTACGAAGTTAATGAAGATCGCATCGAGTCACTGACGGTGCGGCGGGAGACGGTTCGACTAACGTAATCAAACAGCTCGGTCACGACGGAACAGTCTTTACATGGAGTTCATAATGAAATTACGCACTCTATTTTTTGGCCTACTGCTCGCTATTGCTATCCCGGCTGCCGTCGCGGCGCAGGGAACGCGGTTGCTTCGCCACCCGACGGTTAGCCGTGAACTGGTGGCTTTCGCTTACGCGGGAGATCTGTGGGTAGTCTCGCGAGACGGTGGCCAAGCCCGCCGCCTCACTTCGACTCCTGGAGCCGAAATGGATCCGTATTTCTCGCCTGACGGTTCTCAGATCGCTTTCAGCGCCACTGTTGCGGGAAACATCGATGTGTACGTAGTGCCGACTAAAGGTGGTGACGCTAAACGGTTAACGTACCATCCCGGTCCGGACAGAGTCCGCGGCTGGACGCCCGATGGCCGTCGCGTGGTCTTCGGGTCGGGCCGGACCAGCGCGCCGACAACATACTTCCGGCTTTGGACCATAGGCCTGGACGGCGGTCTGCCCGATGCGCTGCCGATGCCGCGCGCTTTCAGTGGCGCTTACTCTCCCGATGGCAGCCGCATCGCGCACGAAGAATTTTCGACCGCGTTCATTCCGGCATGGCACGAGGCCAGCTATTGGCGGAACTACCGAGGCGGCCGCACGCATCCGATCAGGGTAATGACTCTTGCCGATCATTCCATCGAGAAACTTCCCTGGACCAACAGTAACGACACCGATCCGATGTGGATCGGCAACACGATCTACTTCCTCTCTGATCGCAATCGCATCGTCAACCTCTTTGCTTACCGCACGGATACGAAGCAGCTCACTCAGCTTACTCGTCACGACGACTTTGACGTGATGAACGCCTCGGCCGGCTCGGACGCGATCGTCTATGAACAGGCGGGCTATGTGCACTTGCTCGATACAAAGACAGGGCAGACGCGCAGGCTCAACATCGACGTGAACGGTGATCTGCCCTGGGCGCGCCCGCAGTTCAAGAAAGTAGTCAGCATGATCCGTAACTCGGCGCTCTCCCCGACCGGCGTGCGCGCAGTCTTCGAAGCGCGCGGGGAAATTTTCAGCGTGCCGACGGAAAAAGGCGACTACCGAAATCTCAGCCAGAGCCCGGGCGCGCATGATCGCAGTCCCGCTTGGTCGCCTGATGGCGCCAAGCTCGCGTGGCTTTCGGACGCCAGCGGAGAGTATCAACTGATGATCGGCGATCCGCTGGGCCTCACGCCGCCACGTTCAATTAAGCTGCCCTCCACGGCGTTCTTCTCCGCTACGTCGTGGTCGCCCGACGGCACGCAAATCCTGCTTCAGGATAACCACAAAAATCTTTGGATGGTCGATGCGACGAGCGGCCAGGCGACGAGGATCGATACTGACAATTATCCTGATCCGTTTCGCTCGTTCGATGCCACCTGGGCGCCGGATTCGAAGTGGGTCGCTTATTCGAAGAATTTGCCCAGCCGTTTGCGCGCGATCTTCATCTATTCGTTGGCTGACAAAAAGACCCACCAGATTACTGACGGACTGGCAGATTCGATGTCGCCAGCCTTCGATGCCGGTGGCAAATATCTTTACTTCATGGCAAGCACGAATTACGGCCCGAGCACTGGCTGGCTCGAAATGAGTTCGATCGATCGCCCGGTGCGCCGCGCGATTTACCTTGCGGTCCTGGGCGCGACCGAGCCCTCGCCGTTATTGCCGGAGACTGGAGACGAACCTCCACCACGGCCCACACCGGCCGAACCGACGCCACAACCAACGCCCGCTGCGCCTCGGACCGTAAATGTTCGCGTCGACTTCGACGGCATCGGACAACGAATAATTGCCGTTAATATTCCTGCTGGTGACTATAGCAATCTCACCGCGGGCGCCGCCGGAAGTTTCTATTACACTGAACCGATTCTTACGACCGCACCTGGACCACCTTCGCTCCGCTTACAGCGCTACCAGCTCAGTGCGCGTACCGCTGCGCCGTTCCTCGAAGGCATTCGGTCGTACTCGCTCTCGAGCGATAAAAAGAAGCTTCTTTATCAGGCTGCTGCCGGTGGCGGAACCAGTTGGGGCGTTGTGCCTACTGCTGGACCAGCGCCTGTAAAGGTGGGTGATGGTCCGCTTAACCTGGCGCAGATGGAAATGCGCATCGACCCCAGGGCTGAGTGGGAACAGATTTTTCGCGAGACCTGGCGCGTTCAGCGCGAGTATTTTTATGATCCGAAATATCACGGCGCTGATTGGCAGGCGGTGTTTGAGAAGTATCGTCCTTTGGTAGGCTTCGTCGGCCACCGCGCCGACCTGGCATATCTCATCGCGGTCGTGGGCGGAGAACTGGCGGTGGGCCACTCGTATCTGCTCGGTACCGGCGACGTTCCGGGTGAAGACGCGGTGTCCGTGGGTTTGTTAGGCGCCGACTTCGAGATTGAGAACGGACGTTATCGAATTAAACGCGTGCTCACCGGTGAGAATTGGAATCCCGATCTGCGCGCGCCGCTCAGCTCGCCTGGCATTCAAGTGGCCGAAGGAGATTACTTGCTTGAGGTAAACGGCCGCGCGCTCGCGCCGCCCACAAATCTCTACAGCCTATTTGAAGGCACCGCTGGACGCCAGACGCTGATCAGGGTGAACAAGACGCCGTCGCTGGAAGGTTCACGCGTGGTGACTGTGATCCCCGTTGCCAGCGAAGACGCTCTGCGGGCGCGAAAATGGATCGAAGACAATCGTCGTCTGGTTGACAAGCTTTCCGGTGGACGCCTGGCCTACGTCTGGCTACCCAACACGGCTGGTCCAGGTTACACCGCCTTCACTCGGTACTACTATGCGCAACAGGACAAGGAAGGCGCGATTATAGATGAGCGTTACAACCAGGGCGGCCAAGTGGCCGACTACATCGTCAGCGAGCTGGATCGAAAACTGATGGGTTTCTTTGCGCAACGCGACGGCGAGCCGGCGACTTCGCCCACAGCGGGAATCTGGGGACCCAAGGTGATGATTATCAACGAGTCGGCGGGCTCGGGCGGCGACGCCCTGCCTTACATGTTTCGCCAGCGGAAGCTCGGGCCGCTGGTGGGTACGCGTACCTGGGGCGGGCTCGTCGGCACGCTCGGCTTTCCCCCGACGATCGATGGCGGCGGCATCACCGCGCCAAATCTGGCGTTCTACGATCTAGCGGGAAAGTGGTCCGTCGAGAATGAAGGCGTCGCGCCGGACATCGAGGTTGAGTACACACCAGCCGCAGTGAACAAAGGACACGATCCGCAGCTTGAGCGCGCTGTTCAGGAAGCGATGAAGCTTCTGGAGCAGAACCCAGTGCGGCGCGTGCCGCGGCCCGCGCCGATTGATCGCGTTTCCAGACCGCGAACCCAATAATTTTACTTGGATCTATTCATATGAAACGAAACTTCGACTTTCCAGGACGCGCTCAACTCAGGCTTGGCTTCGTCATTCTTAGCCTGACCGCGATTACTCTGTGCTTCGGCGGAGTCACGAGCGCCCAAACCATCAACATCGACCGGGTTGTTGCCGAGCTTGAACCTGAGATTCATCGTACCTTGCTCGCGGGAAATATTCCGTCGGCGTCCATCGCTTTAGTCTCCGGCGATCAAGTGATTTGGACAGGCGCTTATGGCCATTCAAATCTCTGGGCGCGGACACCGGCGGCGCCGAACACTGTTTATCTAATCGGCTCGACCTTCAAAACGATGTCCTCAGTCGCCCTGCTTCAGCTAATGGAGCAAGGCAAATTAAAGTTGGACGACCGAGTCAACGATTATTTGAGCGACTTCAAGATTCAAGGCGAGGACCCCCAGAAGCCCGTCACGTTTCGTCATCTGTTGACGCACACATCCGGGATGCCGGGTGACTTTGGAGGATTCCCGGTGTGGGGCGACACGGTGCCGCCTTCTCTGGAAGAGTACCTGCGCAAATCGCTGAAAGTAACCAAGCCGCCCATGACCTCGGTCACTTATTCGAACATGGCTTACACGCTAATTGGTTACTTGGTCCAGAAGCTCTCCGGTAAGGCGTACAAGCAGTACATTCAGGAACATATCTTTACCCCGTTAGAGATGAACAGTACGGCATTCGAGCCGCGACCAGACATGGACGAACGACTTTCGATTCCTTACCGAGTCGACGAAAAGACTGGCGCCCAGATGGGAGCCGTTCGAGTTAAGGCCTCTGTCTGGCCGGCGGGTCTGGTCTATGGCACGGTGCTCAACCAGGCTAACTGGCTAATTGTCAATCTCAACGGTGGCAAGTTCAAAGATAAACAGATCATCAGTGAGGCGACGCTTGAGCAGATGTTCACGCGACAACACGACCAATTCAAAGGAAGAATCGAAAACATCTGGGGGAATGAAACGGCCGGCTTCGGCTTGACCTGGTGGAGTCAGGTTCGGGAGGGCGATCGTTACTTTGCACATAGCGGCAGTGTTCAGGGTTACACGGCTTTCCTGCTTGGCAATCGCGATCGCAAACTTGGCTTCGCGATCCTGACTAACGGAAATCGCTCTCATCCGCACCTGTTTAAGTTGGCAGACCAGGCAATGGATTTGATGAAGAAGCACAGCGCGCCGAAAGCACCGCAGCCTGCGTCTGGCTCAGTTCCATAGCGCCCAAAGGGTTGTAGATTCATGATAACCAATCTTAAAAAGTTTATAGCGCTGATGCTGATTCTTTCGATATCAGCCACCGTCTTTGCGCAAAGACGCAGCACTGAGACTGCTTCATTCGACATCATTATCAAAGGCGGCACTGTGTATGACGGCAGTGGCGGCCGGCCGAGACGAGCAGATGTAGGGATAAAGGGCGACCGCATCGCAGCCGTCGGTAATTTAAGTCGAGCGAGTTCACCAACAATTATCGATGCCCGGGGCCAGGCGGTAGCACCAGGCTTTATCAACATGCTCTCGCACTCGGAATCGTCCTTGATCGTCGATCCGCGATCCCTGAGCGAGCTCAAACAGGGTGTCACTACCCAGATATTCGGCGAGTTTTCCATGGGCCCGCTCAACGATCAGATGAAGCAGCGCATGGGCCAAACCCGTGGTGATCGAATCGAGTGGACGACGCTGGTTGAATATCTCACCTATCTGGAGAAACGTGGAATTCCGCAAAACGTCGCTTCATTCATTGGCGCAGGAACCATTCGCGAGCACGTGATCGGTTTGGAAGACAAGCAGCCGACACCTGCGCAACTCGAACAGATGCGCGAACTGGTCCGACGCGAAATGGAAGCCGGCGCGCTCGGCATTACGACAGCGCTGATTTACCCGCCCGCGTTTTTCGCCAGGACCGAAGAATTGATCGAACTGTGCAAGGTAGCCGCGAAATACAAGGGCAAGTACACGACGCACATGCGAAGCGAAGGCAATCAACTGATCGAAGCCGTGCAGGAAACTATCCGCATCAGTCGCGAGGCGGGGCTGCCGGTGGAGATTTATCACCTCAAAGCATCGGGCGCGGCCAATTGGCCCAAGATGGATCAGGTGTTCACGATGATCCGGAACGCGCGCCGCCAGGGGCTAAAGATCACGGCCGACATGTACACCTACACGGCGGGCGGGACGGGCCTGGACGCCAGTATGCCGCCATGGGTTTGGGATGGCGGACGCGAAGCCGGCTACAAACGGCTCCAGGATCCTGATACACGCAGGAAGATTGCCGATGCCATGCGCATCAACTCAAACGACTGGGAAAATCTCTACATGCTCGCAGGCTCGCCGGATCGGCTTTTACTCGCCAGTTTCCGCACTGAGGAGTTGAAGCCCCTGATTGGCAAGACTCTCGGTGAAGTTGCGAAGATGCGCGGCAAAGATCCGGTCGAGACAATCATCGACCTCGTGCTCGAAGATCGTTCGCGCATCGGCACAATTTATTTTCTGATGAGCGAAGACAACCTGAAGAAGCAGATTCGCCAACCGTGGGTTTCGTTTGGCTCTGATGCGGCGTCGATTGCGCCGGAAGGTAATGCGCTGAGGTCTTCCGCGCATCCACGAGCTTATGGCAATTTTGCCCGGCTGCTGGGCAAATACGTGCGCGATGAAAAAGTGATTTCGCTGACTGAGGCGGTGCGGCGGCTCTCAAGCTTACCGGCGACAAATCTCGGGCTCGATCATCGCGGCTTTCTCAAGCCAGGCATGTTTGCCGATGTGGTCGTGTTCGATCCGCAAACCATTGCTGACCGGTCCACATTTGAAAACCCACACCAATTGTCGGTCGGCGTAAAGGATGTGTTTGTCAACGGCAAGCACGTACTCAAGGACGGCGAGGTTACGGGTGCAAAACCTGGAAGGGCGCTTTGGGGACCAGGGAAGATTAAGTGATTGCCGATCACAAACGAGAAAGGCTCCAATGAAGAAAGCTATAAACTACTTAGGTCTCTCGGTTATCACGCTGATCTTCATCGCAACCTTCGCACCCGTCAGCGCGCAAACTGAGCCACCGCCTTTCACTCGCAATGACGCAATGATTGCGATGCGAGATGGCGTCCGTCTTAACACGCGCATCTATGCGCCGGCCCGCACGGACGAGCAGTTTCCTGTTTTGCTTCTGCGGACACCGTATGGCATCGGTAATGCCGCACCGGCTCAGATTGCCGCCACGCTTCCAGAACTAACTGCTGCAGGTTTCATCATCGTGCAACAGGACATCCGCGGGCGGTTCAAGTCGGAAGGTCAGTTCGTCATGCTTCGGCAACCGCGAGATTCGAAGGACAAGAACGCCATCGACGAAAGCACGGACACTTACGACACGATTGAGTGGCTCCTGAAAAATGTCTCTAACAATAACGGACGAGTTGGGATCGCTGGAACGAGCTATGGTGCGTGGCTATCGGTGATGGCCATGCTTGATCCACATCCAGCACTCAAAGCGGTTGTACAGCAAGCGTCGCCCGCAGACATGTGGATGGGCGATGACTTTCATCACAACGGCGCGTTCCGTTTGAGTTACGGTTTTGAGTACGCTTACATGATGGAGTCGTCGAAGGAGATTGCCGATGTTTCCAAAGTTATTGACACGTTTGATACTTACGAGTGGTATCTGAAACTCGGCTCGCTCGCAAACGTGGAAACAAAGTATTTTCGCGGACAGATCCCAAGCTGGCGCGACTTCGCCACCCGTCCTGATTACGATGATTTTTGGAAACGCCAGGCTTTTGCGCCATGGCTGAATCGCGTGACCGTGCCAACGCTGAACGTCGCCGGGTGGTGGGACCAGGAAGACTTTTATGGTCCGATCAAGATCTATGAATTACTCGAACGACATGACAAGGCAAATCAGAACTTTCTGGTCGTTGGACCATGGAACCATGGTAGCTGGTCGCGGGGCGAAGGCAGGAAACTGGGCAAGATAGATTTCGGTAGTGCAACTGCGGAACATTATCGGCGCAAGATACTCGTGCCGTTTCTCGCGCACTATCTAAAAGGCAAGGGAAGCCATGAACTTCCTGAAGCATTGACTTTTAGAACAGGAGCAAACGAGTGGGTCCGGCACAACGCATGGCCGCCGAAACACGACGTTGTCGACCGCAAGCTATACTTGCAAAAGGACAGGACGCTTTCCTTCTCCATTCCTCCTGCAACAGACCAGTTGTTCGACAGCTACATTTCCGATCCTGCGAACCCTGTTCCTTACCGTCCGCGCCCGATTAAGCTCCGCAGCGGCTGGTCCACGTGGCTGGTCGAAGATCAGCGCTTCGTGGACCATCGACCGGACGTATTTTCGTGGGTGAGCGAACCGCTAAAAGAAGATGTCGTCGTTTCGGGGAGGATTGTCGCTCATCTATTTGCTTCCACGACAGGAACTGACAGCGACTGGATTGTAAAGTTAATCGATGTATATCCGCAGAAGTATGAAGCCGATCCTGAAATGGGGGGCTTCCAACTGATGATCGCCGGCGATGTTTTCCGCGGTCGCTATGTTCACAGTTTTGAGAAGCCTCAACCGATTCCCGCTAACTCGGTACAGCACTATCAAATTCCGTTTCCGGCCAACGACCACGCCTTCAGGAAAGGACACCGGATCATGGTGCAAGTGCAGAGCACATGGTTCCCGGTGATCGACCGCAACCCGCAACGATTCGTGCCGAACATTTTTCTTGCGAAAGAGTCGGACTTTCAGCCAGCGACCCAGCGAGTGTTCCGCTCTGGCAGGCATGCGTCACATATCGCGGTGCCGGTCGTGGGTCAGCACGGGGATAAAGCCAGTAATTGAAGGGAACTATTAGGATTATGAAAAAAATCTTCTTGATGTTGCTGTTTCTGATCGGCCTCTCGTGCCAGGTTTTTACTCAGACGCCGGCGAAAGACTTTGCCGGTTCGTGGCACGGAACGCTTGATGCGGGCGGGCAGAAGCTTCGTTTGGTCGTTACCGTGACGAAATCGGAGGCGGGCGCTTACGCGGGTAAATTAGACAGCGTCGATCAAGGCGCGACGATCCCGATTGACACAATCACCGTCAATGGAGACGCCCTTCGCCTGGAGATCAAGTCGCCCGCGATCGTCTTCGAAGGCACCCTGAACAAAGAGCGCATGGAGTTGACGGGGACGTTCACCCAGGGCGATCAAAAGTTCCCACTCACCCTCAAGCGCGGCGAGCAGTCAGCGGTTAGTCAAACGCCGGCACAAGGCTTGGAAGGTTCGTGGCTGGGTACGCTTGAAGCGGGCGGGCAGAAGCTTCGTTTGGTCGTGACCGTGACGAAATCGGAGGCGGGCGCTTACGCGGGTAAATTAGACAGCGTCGATCAAGGCGCGACCATCCCGATTGACACAATTACGGTGAATGGCGATGCCGTGCGCTTGGAGATCAAGTCGCCCGCGATCGTCTTCGAAGGTACCCTGAATAAAGAACGCACAGAGTTGACCGGGACGTTCACCCAGGGCGACCAACCGTTCCCGCTCAGCTTCAAGCGCAGCGAACAGCCAGCCGTAACGCCGACGCCGAAGCCGAAGCCCGACTACTCCGCGCCCGCTGACGCACCCTACATCGCGGAAGAGGTGTTGGTGAAAACGCCAGCCGGCCACACGCTTGCCGGCACGCTGACGCTGCCGAAGAGCGCAAGCCGCACGAAACCCGTGAGCGCGATCGTCACCGTCACGGGATCCGGGCCGCAGGACCGCGACGAGAATATCGGTCTGCCAGGGTTTCGGCCCTTCCGTCAGATCGCGGATTCGCTGGGGCGCCGCGGGATCGCCGTGCTGCGCATGGACGACCGTGGGACAGGGGCATCTGGTGGCACGTTCAAAGGCTCGACCAGCGCCGACTTCGCCGAGGACGTGCGCGCCGGCTTGGCGTATCTGCGCACGCGACCGGAGATCAGGGCCGACCGCCTCGCGGTGCTCGGTCACAGCGAGGGCGCGATAATCGCCCCCATGGTTGCCGAAAAGGAACCCACGTTGCGAGCCATCGTGCTGCTCGCCGGCATCGCGCAGCCGGGGCGCACCGCGCTCCACTTCCAGCTCAAGAACGGCATTGAGCGCAACACGAAGCTCACACCCGAAATGCGCGCTTCGCAAATTGCCGAGATCGACAAGAGGATCGACGCGATGATGGCCGCTGACCCGTGGATGAAATTCTTTCTGACTTACGATCCCGCTCCCACCATGCGCCGCGTGAAGACGCCGGTGCTGATCCTCACTGGCTCGCGCGACCAGCAGGCCGTGCCTGAAGAGGTGGCGCTAATTGAGGCCGCGTTCAAAGAGGGCGGAAACAACGACGTGACTGCGCGCGTGCTACCGGATCTCAACCATCTGTTCGTGCCGGACACCGACGGCTTCCCGGGTAACTATTCGAAGCTCCCAGCGCCGGTGATGATGCACTCCGACGTGGTGGGGATGATTACCGACTGGCTCGCTCAGCGACTCCGATGATGACTGGCTCGCGCGATCTCCGCTGTGCGTCGAGTGGCTCGGTGAGTGATTGAACAATTCCGTCTCGTTCAACACGTGGGACTGAAAGACCTTGGGCCATAGGCCCAACCATTGACCCCAGAGCGAAACTGACAACTCCGTCACTCAACCCGGTCATACGAAAACTTCCGTCAGCACCGCTCATATCCTTCGATCTTCGAGTTGAGAGATGAGGCGATAAGTCAACATTATTGTTTTCAGAAGCCACTCAGACGAGCGCGTCAACCGTAACGAGCTCGTAAATACATTAGCGACCGCGCCTCACGGTCGACCGTGAAGGGCGGACCAAATTTCGGTCGCATCAGGAGAATTGGTCCATTGCTGAACGAACCTGGAAAAACTCACCGGCTATGTCCTTATGGACGGGGCCCCAACACTCGCGTGGCGCTCGTGAAGACTAGCGCGGCCTCACTTCTTCCGCTTCCATGGCTGCGCGGCCAGCGCATCTGAGCGGCCGGGGCACGGATCGTCCACTTTGGTAAATGTCAGCGTCTCCGTCTCGTATTTCCACCGGTACGTCCCCTTTGCTGCGCCCTCTACGCAGGAGAGCGGCCCCCGCTTATCTATCAGCGTTATCTGGTCCTTCTCGATTGTGTACTCGCCCTCGACGAGCGTCTCCTCGCCTTTGCTTACGCGAAACTGTCCTTTATCGCCGAAGAAGATCGTGAACTCGCCGACTGTGTAAGTACCTTGGGGGAAATCCGACGCATCGCGGGCGGGTGCGACGCCGACGGCTGTGTTTGTTACGACGACCAACGCCGAGAAGAGAGTGAAGAGCAGGCAGGCTCGTTTGATCATGTTCATTTCCTCATTAAGAACGGCCAAAACGGTAGAAACGATTAAGGCCACCGTAGAGGTGGCCCATTACTTCTGAGATTATGGTCGGGGCGAGAGGATTCGAACCTCCGAGCTCACGGTCCGGAATTATAAGCGCGGCAAAAACGTAAGTATTTGCCTTTTCGAAAGTTGCAGCCACCAGGGAAATTCGAGCGTTTTGCATCCGTTCCCATTCTTTACCATTCGTTATCGGTTGAGTGATGAGAATTCTGTCCACAAATTGGCCACACATCTTACTCAATCAAAGGGGGCATATACCGTACCGCAGTTTGGGATGAATGTGTAGGCTGCGTAATGTCGATGATCACTCTGGCGTATTCCAATTCGGAAGCCCTAGCTGACGGACCACGTCAAGGAATCGAACATCTGTGCGCAAATTTCTGTACTGAGGCCAACACCGAGCAGTCATGATAAATAAAGGATCCCTTATATCCACTGCTTGCTGAGCAAACACGACTGCCTGGTCTATGTCACCAGCGGCGGCAGCGGCGATTGCCATCATCCCTGGCTGGATGTATTCACTAACACTTCGTGCCTCTAGTTGAAGCAATCTCATCCTGGATGTTGAAAATGTCGTCGATGACTCGATCGTAACGCTCGGACCAGAGTTGATAGCCGTTGCTCGCATCGATCAGCCGAGCGGTTATACGTAGTCGATCACCAGACCGTCGCAAGGTTCCTTCGAGTATAGTCCCAACGTTTAGTTTTGCTCCGACAGAACGCAGGTCTTCGTTCTTACCCTTAAAAGAGAACGCCGAACTTCTTCCGGCAACTCGAACACCTTGTATTTGTCTCAGCGCGTTCAGAATTTCTTCAGTGATTCCGTCTGCGAAAAACTCCCGCTCCGAGTCCCCCGACAGGTTGTAGAACGGAAGCACTGCGATGCTTTTGGTAAGCGACCCCGATGAAAAAGAGTGGGAGACAGGAAATGCAGAGACAGGGGAACTCTTTGCAAATCGTCGCCACGTCCCGGCCTCTCCCTCTGCTCCCGTCTTTCCTGAAGACCCGCCTTTCGTAGTCCATCCATCAGATGTTCGACTAGTGTGGGCTGAAACCACTTACTCAAATCGTCGCTTACTGCATCGTTGAAGTCTGGTCTAATCACCAACAGGTCTCCTAGGGCCTTCCCGGCGGCCTCACGATTACCAAGTTGCCCGTGTGCGGCGGCAGTCATTACGAGTGTCCAGAAATATCCTGGGATATTCACCCGAAGGTTTCCTCGAGAGCTGCGTGGTAGTTCCTTTCCTGATACGCGTTAAAAATTGAAGCGAAGCGGTACCAACCCGGGAAGTGCGGGTTGAGTTGCATTGCTGATTCTGCAACCGCACAGCCTCTCGCCCAGTCGCCCGAACAAGCGATGAACAGACCCGTCACGTTAACTGTCGCGCCGTCCATTGGATTGAGTGCAATCGTCCGCTCCGCTGCGGCCCGAAACGAAATGAGATCGCGACGGAAGAAGTAAGCTTGCGCGAGGGCTTGTGAAGCGAGGTTGCTCGAAGGTGCTAATTCAACTGCGCGTTGTGCTGCCGCAAGCGCGCGACCAAGTGGATCCGGTTTCACGTTGAATCCGAAGAAACTCTACCCTGCTCTCATTGAGCTTTTTGTGAGCGAGACGTTCTAAAGAAGGTTTTTGACACGCTAGTGATTCTCGTTGAGGCGGGGGCGCAGTGGTGTCAAAAGAGGAATTCATGGAGAAGATTTGGCCGGATGCGTTTGTCGAGAACAAACGCCGGCGGCAGTCACAGCGAAGAAGAGTCCAACGAGAACGAACCGCCACCTCATGATTTGTTGCCTCGGCAGACAGTTTAGCGTGCTTTCGTTCAGAGTCTAGCTCTGTTTGTCTCGGCCTGTGGGTGGCCTGCGATCTTGAGTCATGCTGCGAGTTCGACCAGTTTGTATGGAGCTTCGCGAAGTGAGGCGACACGTTTTCGTGTCGCCTCTTTAGTCCGTTTTGCTGCGAGTTCTCTTACGGTGTTGCGGGCATAATGCTCAATTCCGGCACGAATCTAGCGATCGAACGTTCAAGATGCACCACTGTACCCGCGGGCATCTTCTGCACTAGTTTCAGTGCTGCTTCCGATCCGAGCGCCTGTATGAGAACAGGCCCTTTATCAAGATCAGCGAAGCTGTCGCGCATCGTGAGCGTAACGTATTCGTTGCCATCTCCTCCGAAGAGTGTCTGAGACACGAGGTAAGTGACGCCCGCCTGTTTCATTACCGGGACAAAATCGTTCTTCAGGTAGTTCTCATAATCGCTGTTTCGATTGGGTGCAACATGAACTGAGTGTACCACTGCAAGCTTCGGCGCTCCTGTGCGTTGAGTTGCGAAACTCAAATCAGGTCGTGTCCGAACGATAAATCTACGAACGCTGTTTACAAGACTTCCTGCTTTCGTTTGCCACGCAGATATACCTTGCTGACCCAGGCCTTTTTCGAGTGGACCAGGGCCGTCGAAGTCCGCGAGTTTTGCTACCGGAGTTACAATGACAAACTCAAATGCATCTCCGGCGGCGCCCGTACTCTGCCAAACTTCACGCCACTTGATCCCTCCCTTTTTCAGAGCCGGATTCGTAGTGTTTTTCATAAAGTTCTGAAATTCGACCATCATCTCGGGCTTGACGCTGACGACGGTGATAGACAGGAATTCCGCGGCGGGAGCCGCTTGCGGTGTTGGCGTCGGGTTCTGAGCCAGGGCTTGATGTGAGAGGGCTGCGATCAGCGTCAAGGCTGCTGCGCAGAATGCTCGTAGCAGTGTCATTGGTGTTATGTGTGTCATGAATGGTTCCTTCTTTCTGGGAAAAAGGGTTGGGAGACGGTGTGTCGTTGACTGACACATTAGTGAATTGAGGGTTGCTCGCGAGCCGCGATTGCATGATTGGAAGCAACGGCTCTTCAGAAGATCACCTGCGCATTAGCCCAAGTGTGGGCGACGTAGAACGTGGGGTGGATGCTATACCACCCGTGGATGGCAATCAAGGACCTTCACATCGGTGGCGGCCTGGCGATTTTTGAAAGACCCGTGACGAGCCGAATCTCCTAACGGTAAAAAACATCTCCTAATATAGAAATGAGAGGCGAACCTGTAACGAAGCCTGCTCGCCTTCAAACTCAGGAAGCGGGTTTTTTATTTCGCCCTGGATAGCTGCAATAAGTAGTGTTTAAAGGCGAGTGATCAGGAGAGGTTTGCGACAGGTTTGCGCACTAACGTGACAGAGCGTTCAACAACACATCCACAAATTGGCCACAACGAATACGGCCACCTTTGTGATAGTTAACGGTGTCCCCGTCGTAACCCTCAACACCTCCATAAAGATCGCCATTCTGTACGTTTAGTAAAAGCGTCCTGACTAGATCCATGTCGCGAACCACATAACACCTCCCTACGAGAACCAAACGGCACAAATAAGGGCACAAACAACAAAGCCACTCAGAGAGTGGCAATTTCCTTAGCAATATTGGTCGGGGCGAGAGGATTCGAACCTCCGACCTCACGGTCCCGAATTATGAGCGCGGCAAAAACGTAAGTATTTGCCTTTTCGAAAGTTGCAGCCACCAAGGAAGCTCGAGGGTCTTTACATCCGTTCCCCTTCTTTGCCATCCATTAGCGGTTGAGTGCTGAGAATTCTGTCCACAAATTGGCCACAAGTTTCTTGGGAGAGGAGGACGGCTTTAAGAGCAAGAGGGTTGATGGCTCCTCTTGCTCTTTGACCAGCTTTCTTCAGTGAGTTAGTCGGGCGCCTCGCTTGCGAGTTGAATGCCCCTGGTCATTCGCGTTTGCGACGTTTCCGTACCGCTCCTGCTGTCCCAATGATTCCAGTGGTCAATAGAAGGAGCGTGGCAGGTTCCGGTACGGCTTCAAGTTGTCCGCGAATCTCGCCGCCCGGAAATTGAGAGGTGTGAATGTTGAGATAGGCTTGGCCGTTGAGCAATCCGGCAATAAATGCCGCCTGTGCTCCTGCAACTGTTCCGCCGTTTGCGGTGATGAACGCCGGGTTGTATGTCGACGCAAGCGTCAGGTCAAACGTTTGTAGAAAAGTACCTGTCGTGACGCCGAGTGGAAACCCAGGAAACGTTGGAACCACCGTAGCAGGGATTGCTGTGCCTGTTGGTCCAGCACAACAGTGGATGTGAGCCGCAGTCGTGGGACTTAGCAGACCGGCAAAAGCAAGGTTGATTGTTAGTTGATTGGTAACCGTATCCAGCGTTACCAAGGCACTACCGATTCCCGGCGACGCCGTTGGTGGTACTTCTTTCGGTCCTGTCAGTGTCGTGGTAAACACGACTTGATCTGCTTTTGCTACTGTAACGAGAAGCAAAAGCGTAAATGCAAGCCCAAGTAGATTCACTTTTTTCTTCATTCATTGCCCTCCCTTTTTCGTTCCTAAATCGTCATCCTGCAGGTCAGTCAGGCTTATTGCAGGTAGACGCGTTTAGCCAAACTGGGTACACCGGCGCGATCGACAACAAACAGCATGTAAATTCCCGGAACTGCCTGTGCGGGTAACTTCGGTGCTCTTATTCGAATTTCGCCCTTGCGAGCCGCGCCCTTTTGGTGAAATGCAAGCTTCACGTAGCGATCGCCCGTGGTCAGACTATGTGTGTTGTGATCGCTACGAAGCATTGCCACGGATGAAATCTGATCGGGATTGCCTGCTACGGCGATGTCGAAGTGTCCGCCATAAGAGATCTCCTCCGGTGCGTTTGCGATTAACGGCGGCACCGCCCGGCTGCCATCCGATTCAAAGAGATACGGTGGGAAGAAAAGTTGTCCTACTGGTACGCCCTGATCCGGATCGCCTTGTGGGAGTAGACCGGCATACGAAGACAGCAAGGGGAATGACGGGTCGTCAGGTCGGACCAGTGCTTCACGATTCTCGCCGGCGAAAAAGACGGAGCCATCTGGAAGCAAAGTGGCCGTCCCATGCAACCCGCGCGAAACAGTCGTTCTTGCTAATTTGATGATCGAACCGCCTAACGGATCGAACATCTGAAAATGAAGACCTTCTTTCTCTTCATATGTACATGGTCTTCCGTCGACATTACAGTTCGACGAACGGTTAACACCTTGTCCGATTAGAACCTTTCCATCCGGAAGTAAGACGGCTTTTGTTGTAGACAGTGGTTGCAAGATATTACCCACGATTTCCCAGCGCGGGTTTCGATCAACGAAGTCAATGACTTCAACCGTTCCGGTCTGATCGCCATTCGCATCCTGGCCGGAAATCATGAACCACTTGTGCGATACCGTGTGGCCATCTCCGTCAATTTCGATCAGGCTTGCCGTCGGACAGCAGTAAGGTCTCACTTCCGACGCTGTGTCGACAAGCGTCCAGTGATTCTTGGCGGGAATGTTTCGCTTCGGATCCTTTAACGCTCCGACAACATCCAGGCACCACGTCGTCCCTTTCGTAAATGGCGGAGTTCCTCCTCCGACACCGAATCTTGCTCCACCTGGAATCAACTCGGTACCGTAGTTCATCTCGCCATCGTATGTGCAGACGACCCAATCATCTTTCTTTGGACCAGTTTGGACGACTTCCAGTTGTGGATAGAGCGGGAACGCCATCCGAGCATTTTCAAGCGCGATGTTGCGATCGGTTTTTGGATCGTAAACCTCGGCTACTACCTGATTGACACGAGTGGCGGTGAATGCAGAATCCGTTTGCGAAATATTCTGTCTGCCTTTGGCGACACGGCCCGGATCGGGCGGCACTGAATTGTCCTGGTCGAAACCTCCGACTACCAGCACCATTCCGTTCGGAAGTGGAATGGCTGATGGATACCAGCGGGAGTATTTCTGGTCGGATAGTTCTGAAGGTTGGGTGCTCTGTTGATCTCTTGGATCGCAGTTCGGATAAAACGGCGCATTCGGATTGCTCGCGAATAACTGTAAGCCGAACGGATCGCTGGCCCAATTGGACCTGGTGCAAGGCTCTCGACGCTGAATCCAGTTTTCGGTCTCAGGGTCGAAGATATTGACCTTGTACAATCCGTTATTACTTTGCATGTCGTGACCACCAAAGACGTAAACGCGTCCGTCTGCAAGAGTCACACGCGCATTGCAGTAGGTGTTGTAGAACATGCCTCTTGAGTAACCGTTTTCGGCGAAGGCTGGTCGGTTCAACGAAAAGTCGTTCTCATCAAGCAGAGCTGTATGGAACTTTCCAGTGTTTTTGAAAGCGTCGGGATGGCCTAAATCGAAGAGCAGCTGTCGTTCCATCGTGCGGTTTGCAACGATGCGCGTTGGCACGCTTTGACTCAAACCTTGCCTCAGCAGATAGCCGCCATAGGTGAGTCGTTGAAACGAGTCGTCTGCTGTGCGATCTGTTCCCAGGCCCAGGAACGGATCGAAACCGTGAAGTACATCTCTTAATGAGGAGTTGAACTGTAATCCAGGCGTGGTGAAGGCGCCGCGAGATATTGCCAGATCGATCAATGCCGGATCGGCAACGTCGTTTGCTGTGTATTCAGGAAATCTGGCGTGGAACAGAATCTTTGGCGTGGTGGAACTTCTTTTCCAGACGAGGCCCATGTGAACTGCCTCTGTACTCTGCATCGGAATAAGTGGCGAAACTTCGCCGCACGTAGCACGCGGGCAATTAGCATTCGGATCGGGAAAGCCATTCTGCGCACCCACATGCCTGTTACCCCAGATCAGGCTTAGGACTAACAGGCACGAAAGT
Source organism: Acidobacteriota bacterium (assembly GCA_020199835.1). GTDB lineage: Bacteria > Acidobacteriota > Blastocatellia > Pyrinomonadales > Pyrinomonadaceae > PSRF01. The sequence continues at coordinate 386,035 of JAIVJV010000004.1, forward strand.
AATGCGAAAATCGTTAAGTAAACGCGCTTCTCGCGGAGCACGCGCGCAATCGTTCGTTGATACTTCTTTCCTAAGCGAAATGATCCCAGTTGTGCATTGCTCATACTTGGTCTCCCAGATTTGATTTCCATTCCAAGTTGAACCAACCCTGGACGCCGTCTGACCGGCATGACAGAAGCACGCGGTGCGCATACCCGCGCTGGTGCTAATACTGTCGCCGACAGATATCGTTCGTCAGCGAGTCGTAACTTGATGCTTTGTGTCGGGAGCAAACTTAACGGGGGCTCAACAACAACGCTCTAACCGCGGAATCTGGGCTATTCCTCGTTTGAACGCACTAGCCACCGCTTCGCGATCTGTGCGAAGCAGATATCATAGGGAACGATCAACTTAGCTCGATCTGCCTTCGAATAGTGGGAGGACGTATTCGACAAGTCCGCCGGGCGGCTCAGGCAAACTAGTCGCTTCTTAGGGGAGCAATGTACTTCGCAATCAAGATGCCAACCTCTCTCACGGCTATCAATGCCTGTAAATAACGATCTTCAGGACATACCGCAGAGCTGGCAAACGGGAGGCCTTGCACTCTTTGGATAAATGTTTAGAAATTTGGATTCTGTCATAGAGTTGCCATCCTGCGCTTCTTCTGACCGATGATACCCGTCTAATCAACTCAAGTGTTGCTCACCGATTATCTTCAACTACAATTCAACCTTGTTGCTAATGAAGAATCATAGAATCCTCTGGCACTCATAACGAGTGTCACTCAGAATGTCTTGGCTACTGCTTTTTGTCCAAGCTTAGGTAGGCCTCGCGCTGTTTGCGGCGAGATGGTTAGCGCGTCTGGCGAATCCCATTCCGGCATGACACACGAAATGCACGGAATGGAAGTCCCCAAAATGACGGCCTACGAGGCCTCGGCCGGCAATCGTGCGACGACGGATTTGTATGTAGTAGCAGAAGGACTTACGACTGAAATCGCTCAGCCGTTTGACGGTTGCTCCCATTGCGTTAGCCGGTCCAATTTGCCGCAACGTACTGTGGCTTTGCGTCAGGTTAGTACGTCTCAGTGTGCGAATCACGTCGATGCCCCCGAAGCGATCAAAACCATCTCGTATGTAGGCTTTGTGCCTCGCGTTGGGAACGCGAGGGAACACGCTCCGCCTGGCCAGTCATCTCCACTTCACGTTCGCCTTAACGTCTTCCGTATTTAGCCCCTTGCGACAATCAGTCGTTAGTAGAGACACGAGTCTTCGCTCGTGTTGTCGGCGCTTTTCAGAAACTGCACTTAATTTTTGCGTCTGTCTGGATGACGCAAAGGGGGAAAAATGATCTGGTCCAGTAACCTCGCGACCCAATTGCGCGCAATTGGAGTCCTCGTTCTCGTGCTCACAATGAGCACAAGCGCGCTGCCTCAACATGAGGGGCACGTAATGCCGAAACCTGCTGCCGCTAAGCCAAAACCAAAGGCGCCACCGCGCCGCCGAACGCGCTCGACAAGACGGCCATCAACCACTCGCAGGCAAACCACGCCTACAGTACGGCCTTCGCCGTCTCCGACTCCGCGACCTGAAACAACACCTACTGTGCAGATGCCGGCCGCTTTTCCGTCGCCAACAGCTTCACCAACTCCGCACCACATGATGCCTGGCATGCAAATGCCGGCCGCATCGCCGACTCCTGTTGGAGACTTCAAAGATGCCGGAATCTCCTCGGTTCTTGAACGTCGCCGAACTTGCGGTCTTGCTGAAGATCAAACCGCGTACAGTCTACGAAATGGTCGCGCAGAATCGCATCCCATATCGCAAGCCGCCTGGCTCAAACATTTTGCGGTTCGACCTTGATGAGATCATCGCCTAGACCAAAGCCGGGAACAATAATGACGACATAACTTGAAGGTGCTACTATGCGGTCATTCTCTTTGGTGGCTGCACCTTCAAGGAGAAAAATGTCCGTTCACAAAAGAGGTAAGGGCACGCACTGGCATTACTACTTCCGGGTGCGTGGAGTGCGCTACAGAGGATCAATTCCCGAGGCGCGCACTAAAAAGGACGCAGAACAAGCGGAGAGCAAGATCAAGCAGGACGTCTTTGAAGGTAGGTACGGCAAGAAAGACACCGGTACGATGCAGCTGTCGAGTCTTATCGATGAGATTTACATGCCTGGGCTAAGTCGAACAAAACCTCATGGCTAAACGATCGGTACAACGCAGTCACTCTCAAGAACTACTTCGGAGAGAAAACGCTAAAAGAAATCCAACCTCTTGATATTGACCGTTTCAAAAGCAAGAGGCTGACCACGGAGACCAAGCACGACACGCAACGAGCCCCGGCATCAGTCAACCGAGAATTTGAGATGCTGTCCCGGGTCTATAACCTTGCTATCGAAGTTGGTAAGGCTGATTCGAATCCCTGCCAGCGCGTAAAGAAATTCAAGTTGGACAATGAACGCTATCGGTTCCTTACACCAACTGAAGAAGCTGACTTGATGAGCTGGTTGGTGGGTCCACGGGAGCATTTACACCCGATGGTCATCGTTGCATTAGGGTTGGGATTGAGAAAACAGGAACAGCTAAAATTGCGCCGCGACCAAGTTGATTTTTTTCGCAATGTCGTTGTCGCAAGTCGAACCAAGGGGAAGAGGAATCGAGAGATCCCGATGGATGTTTTGGATGACCGCGTGAAGCCGATTCTCTGCGAGCTCTGTGAGAATAAGAAGGCCGATGAATTCGTTTTCGTCAATCCAAAAACCAAAAAGCCTTACACTGATATCAAAAGGGCATTCGGTACCGCATGTGATCTCGCTGAACTGAGAAACCTTGAATGGCATGATCTCAGAGCCACATTTTGTACGCGGTTGGCTATCGCAGGTTATGATGCATTCACGATCAAAGCACTAATGGGCCATCGGGATATGAAGACTACGGAACGATATATCCGAGCCCATCGACTCACGCGTCAAGTAGCTTTGGTTGAAAAAAATGTCCACAAATTAGCCACAAATGAAATACGGCCGCCAGTGTTGGCAGCCGTAAGTAATTGATTCTAATGGTCGGGGCGAGAGGATTCGAACCTCCGACCTCACGGTCCCGAATGAAGGGAAGTAGGAAAAGTTAACTAATTGATTTTGAATCGAGTTGCAGCCACGAGCAAAATCAAGGGTTTTTGAACTTTCTTACATGTGTTCCCATCCGTTACCAGTCCCTTTTCATTTATTCCTGCCACAATCCTGCCACAACGAGTTTGGCGACTGATCGGCGAACGACGCTTGACTACATCGCCGACCGCCCCTCACGGTCGAACCGTGAAGGGCGGACCAAATTTCGGTCCATGAGGGGAATTCGTCCATTGCTGACGAACCAACGGCGTCGGTCAAGAAGGAGCGTTCCTCACATAATGTGCTTACTTATCACTAGATCAATTTGTGGCAGGATTGTGGCAGACGCGCAATCTTATCGCGTCAACCGTCGATAACAGTCTTGTCCTGCTCATCAACTGACGCATCAATTTCGTGGCCTTAAGCAAAGTAATCCTTTCATCGTGGCGTGACCAACACGCTTGTTGCCATTCAGAAACGGATGATTTTGAATTGGCGAATGGCCCAACGCCGCGGCTTTGCTTTCGAGGTCAGATAAATTCCTCGCTGCCAAAACTAGCCTCCCGCTGCGCCACCCCGATTCCAAAGTGCCACGATTCCTTAAGCCAGAGCTTCCTCCAGGTTGTGCAATAAGAGGGTGTATAGGGAGATTACTTCCTGAGGAGGATAAGTAACTCATCACGAAAGTCGGCGATAGAGGTCAGCGTTCTTGTGCAGGACGTACTCAGCCGAGCGACGGAATTCATCTTCGAGCTGAGCAAGCTTCTCTTCGATACTCAGGATTAACAACTGCTCCGGTGAAATAGTGAGGCGCTCCGCAGCTTCCTGTAATTTCAAAGCGGTTTGTTCCGGGAGCTGAAGTTCCAAGATCTTCATAACATTAATTTACACCCAACAAACGGAGCAAGCTGGCAACCGTTTTTCTCAATCCTTCCTAGGAGAAGGGGACAACTCATTCTTTCTTGTAAAATCGCAAGTTAGACGAAAGAAAGTCGAGCTCAATTTTAAACCGAGCTAATATACCCTGCCCGAGCAATCCTGGCTTGAACTTCGTTTTGAACTTGTTCGGTGTAATGAGAGGGTGAACGTCAATGGTCACGTTATCAATTTGATAATTGTTGAGGTGGATTGATTCGATCTTGTAAAAAAGCACGCCATGACTCCTAGCAGCGCCGCCAAGTTCTCTGGTAGATATTGAAGCACCCAAGTGCAGTTCCTTTGAGAGGTCCTCATAAATCTGCAACTCGTGAATGTGCCTGTATCTATAATCAAGTCATTTTCGATCGAATTAGGAAAGCGACATTTCACAAGCGGCAGACCGTTTTCGATTCTAAACGGAATTGTAGCTACCAAAGAGAATCGTTTGTTTGGTTCATGGAGAAATTCGATTCGTCTATTCTCGTAGTCAATAGCGAGCACATATCTTTTAAGGAAACTAACACCCAGGATTCCACTCACCGACCTTAAGTGAGCGCGCGAATATGGCGCAAGATCTTGAACAGTCATACTTACGGTTTCAAATTCTTTACCGGGTATTCTCATTTCACCCTCAACTACCTGTGTGGCTACAGTTCCACCGGGTGCGACAAGGTTTGTATTACTCGTTTGCCGGAACGCTAACATCTGAGCGATGTTCTTATCTACAATTGAATTGTTTGTTCCTGTGTCAACTATGAAGTCTGCGGGCATCATCACCCCACGCGGACCTCGCAGGCATATCGAGTAAAAGATACTATTTTTAAAATATTCAAAATTGGGAGAGTTCTGACTAGAAGCGTCGACGGGGTTTACCGGTTCAATCCCGCAAGCGTCACTCCGATGCGGGATAACTGAGACTAAGTCGCCGCTGCTTTTGTTGATGGGCGATTCACTGACCGCGCAACCGGGGCTCATCAGAATCGCAGCAGCAAGAAGAAGGTTTTCGAAAGCCGACTGACTGGGTCTACTCCACATACAAATTCACCCTCGCACATGCCTATGGCGAAGAACTCTGCCTGCACGTTCTGGATCGAAGGTCCAGACCAGCCAGTGCAACGCAATGGTTCACTTCGAATTGTTGGAAGCAAAGCCTTACACGGTCAGAGGCCCGAATTGGGAAAAAGCATGCTAGATAATTCTTTCAACACTTGCTTTATCGCTGTCCAGCTACTAACGACGCTCATAATCGCCGCAAAAGTCGCAATCAGTGTTAGCCAAAAGACATACTGTTGAAGCTTATAGTTTACCTTCATATTTCGTAACGCCAGAAACTCAGAGAAAGCATCGTTCACGTAGGAAAGCTGCGTTTTCAGGAACGCAATTCGCGCATCGAGAGACTCCAAAAACGCTTCTTGTAATGTTTGGGACTTGTCGCCACTGTAATTGGAGAAGAGCGATTCCGACTCTGACATTGTCTCAAGTAACGGCTTCTCTTGAGTCACCTCCAGCGACAATCTATCGAGTAGGTGGGATTCACGCTGAATGTCGCTGCTCTTGTCAAGATAGGCTTTTAGGCCTCCTGAAGAATTCATGCTTCCGAGAGCTGCCGTTCTAATCTTCTCGATTTTTTTCTGAATTGATTGAAGATACTCGCTCAACACAATCGCTCCAGTTAAGCCATTAAGTGTGTCTTTCATGTTATTCATGAGCGCTGCATCTTCGTCATTGCCGTAATCTTCTAAATCTACGGACTTAAGTAATGCTTGTCGCATAACGACAAGACGGTGAGGCCAAGTGCCGACCCCTGGTTGTTTGTTGGACCATGAAAAAGAAAAAACGTCATTGCTATAAGTATCGTAAGGTCGGCTGAAGCCGAGCGGGTCCAACCAAAAACGCGCATCTTCAGCCCACTTAACGAAGACCTCTCGATCTTCAGGTGCCCCGCTTAAGATATAGGCCTCAACTGCTGGGAGCCGTGCATGCTTCACCGTTGCCTGTTTTGTAAAATAGCCATTCAAAAAAGGCCTTATGCAGCAGCGTTCAACACCATCGCGTAGACTTTCTGACCACTCGAGAAGCTTACTACTCATCTCGTCTTCAGGATTGGACCAGGAGTGCCCACTAATATGCAGTGTTCCTCCGAGTCTTTTGAAGGGGAGAAGTCCGCGAAACCGTAAAGCTGGTAAGTAACGACGATTATGTAGCGCAGTCAGATGTTCTGTTGCTGAAGTTTTTAAGTGAACATCGAAGGTGACCGCATAAATAGAAGGAAGGAGCCGATGTAACTCGACTTCGATTAGCCAAACCTCAGTCGGAAGATTCGAAATTCTGCTATGTACATCGAACCTAACAAGCAGTGGCACCTCGTCCCGAACTAAGTATCCGAGTCTTTGCCATGACGTACCCGAAAGCGTTTGAGACTGATTGTGAAAGTCGGATGAGAAACTTTGGCGATGATCAATCAACGTCGGCAAAAGCTTTATTAGGCCCTTATACAGTTGTTCAAAATTCTCAAGGTGAAAGACTTCAAACAACCGAAATGCGGGGTAGGTAAGGACCAATCCTTCCGGCGATCGGCTACGCTTATAGGCGTCTTGGGATTTACTCTGCTGGCGCTCCGCCATCGTTCTAAGCATCCGCACCGGTTCCCAAGTGATGCCAGGAAACCGCATGGCCCAATCCAGATATTTCTGGTCGAGTACGGCTCGTAGGTAATCCGGTACACGCAAAGTCAATACACTCGTCCTCTGCGATCAAACACGTCGGCGCGTTCGCCAATCTTGACATCTATCATGCCCCTGAGTTCGCGGTAGGCACGATTTGGCGTAGCACAACAGAAAGGGAACCAACCATTCAGAATGGTCCAGCGAAGGTCGTGGAACAGAGTCTCGTGAGACACATTCAGTTGAAGAGCGCCACTTTTCCAACTTCTCGGTTGTTCAGAGTTATTCAGTTGAGTGTGACCATCGTATCCGCACCCCGAACACCACTCAACCGTGTTGCCGAAAACGTAAACACAGAAAGTAAATCGGGATGCGGTCGCCAGAAGTTGTTAGCGCCCGCCTAGTGGCGATCGGTTTCTGATCCCAATCCTTAAGGTGTGATTGTAATTGGCGCATACACACGTGTGCGAATCTCATCGTAAAGCGGAATGTCTAACCCTTCGCGAACTTGTAGCGTCACGGCGAGTCCGTAGCGCACGGGATCAATGATTTTGCCCGCTTCCGCTTTGCAGTTAACTTGAACCTCAATCGTAGAGTTATCTGGATACGCCGGCGCTGCTGCTCCCTCCCAGATTTCATGTTGTAGTGTGCCTCGGCGTACACTTTGCCACCAGGCATCCTGTCCCTCGACTCTCAGCAGGTCAGTGTTTGTTCCAAACCACAGTTGTGCAATTCGATACTTTTGACTTCGAGGATTGATCGGTGAATTCCACGCTAACGTGATTGTCAGACGGCGCCAGACTGCCTGAGCACGCAAACTTGGTGGCAAAGGTATTTGGAACACGTGAGCATCGCCATCACTCAAGGTTCCAGTACCTAGCATTGTTGCCTGCTGATCGTGACATAACAGCGCTTGACGAAATTGCGGCACGCCATAGGCCAGATAACGCGACAAATATTCACGCGCTGAACGTCTATCGATTTGAAGCCGTAATGCGGCTCGTAACTGGTCAAAAGCGTCACCCCACGTGGCTGTGTGTACCATCAGCGACTTTAGTATTACGCTCAAGCTATTTTCGTCTAGTTCGTCGCCGTTCGGTTGTCGCAACCCTAGTAGTGTTTCCAAACCCAATCCTGCGGCTCTCGCCGTCAAAGCTGCGGCGTCGCTAGTGCCGCGACTGTAACAGACAGCAGCAGTATCACCTGGACGGGTTCCAGGACACGCGACGCGATGGCCCGGTTGCCGAGTACTATTGACGAATTGCCGACGCGCTGTAGTATTCACGTCTAATCTTTCACGATACAAAGCTCTACCGCCAGATGTCAGAATCTCGGGCTTAATGGCCCGTCGAAAACCAGGCCCAAAACGACTGTAGGGTGTAGGCATTGATCCATCTATGCCGGGATTGATCAGGGCCCCCGGACTATTTACGAATGGACACCCGTCAGCGTGAGCTGCACCTACCGTCAGCGCGTTTATTGCTTCCGCCGGCGATAAGAGTTTCCGATTCCGTTCGGACAGTTGTACAGCTCTTAACACTTCGCCTTGAAGATCTACGGCCGAAAGACCCCTCAGTGCCTGTCTATCAACTGTCAATTCGATGTCTTGCGGATAGTTACCGGCACTCACAACGAAGAGCAAATTGTATTTGTGCGCAAGCCAATCAAGTAGCCGGGCTGTTGCACTTAGGTAGCGGTTGAAAGGTTGGGAGGGGTCGCCGATTGATAAATTGATAACTCTTACTTCCGGAGCTGCCGCAGGGCTCGCTCCCTCGCCTTCGAGAATCCGTCGCACTGCGCGATACAGCAGATCAACGAAAAGAACATCCGGCGGCACGGACTCGCCAGGGTTATGCCAATTCCGCGGATCTGGCTTCATCACTGGTCTAACATACACTGGCCGATTGAGCGGAGATTCATCGGTGTCTAACTCGCCACGCACTATGAGAGACGCCATCGCGGTACCGTGAACTCGGGACGTAGTTGGACAATCACCGGCCCAACCATCAGGATCGTCCACAACTAATCGGCCGACTAACGCTTCGTGGTTTTCTATTGGCAGACCATCCAACAAGGCTACAGTTGGAGAAGCTTGTGCTGCAGGTTCGGCTGGTAGATCGGTTGCAATGGTTTCTCGTACCATCTCTTCGGGAGAAGGAACGATCGATTGTCCGGTTGGACGGAAGAACATCACCTGTTCGGCCAACACCATACGCGTCTCCTGCATCTGCACGATTGGTTCAATGGTCGCGCGCGGTGCCTCGACTAATACTGCGTGATAAGCAATCTCGGGAATAAGGCACTGACTAACACAGCGTCCGCGTTCGTTCTCGACCGTCTCACGAAATGCATCGTATGTTGCGTTCTGTAGCTCGGTCGTTTCACGGCACCATAATTCTGCTTCAAATCTAAGACGCTCCTGACCGTTTTCTAAATCCTCTCGAAACGCCTCAAGAACACCGGTTTCGCGGAGGCGATCCTCATGGCTCCAGCGACGAACATCCCGAAGGCGTCTGAACACTTCCTTCCATTTGTTAAGTCCGTGTTCGAATTTTTCGTCCGGGTTTCGGCGGAAGCGGCGGAACAGCGAGATCAACTGATCGATCGCATGCTGATTGCTCATAATCAGGTAAAGACGACCAGACATCAGTTCTTCGTCTTCACCCTCAATGTAGAAGTCGTCATCTTGAGGAATCTCGTCCTCCCAATCCGCCAACCAACTCATGCCCGGAATTCGTTTTACCGCACCGATGAACTCATCGACCGAACCTACAGTTTCAAACACAATCACCTGTTCCGGGTCCGCTCCGGCTGGAGCATTCTGCACTCGGGCCGCGTTTTGATGGATAGCTTCTTGCAATTCCCGAAACTTCGGCATCAGCCGCACACCCTGCCGTCGCGTTGAAGGAAGGTGCGGCGTTTTCGGTGGTCCACCGCCGAGTTTTGCCTTTTTGGCTGTTGCTGGTGTGGGGAAGATGAGGAGTGGATTTTCAGGCATCGTTTATTCGGGTGATGTTATCGGCGTTGCGCTGAGGCTCTGGCGTTCCATTGGAGTAATCGTTCGCGAAGTATTTCTTTATGGTCACCATTCCCCAATGACAACAACCACCTTCGCAAGATGTCCGAGCAGAACTCTTCCAATTCAGAAAAGCTGACTACATTCAATTGTTGAGCCAGAGTTTTAGGAGTCGTGCTTAAGGGAAAATCAGTGGTTTCTCGAAATCTCTCAAACCAAAGTCGAACTTGAGTGCGCGTTGGCCTTGGGAGATTCAAACGTATTTGAAAACGGCGCCACACAGCGCGATCAAGTAGTTCAGGATGGTTCGTCGCGGTGACAACAACCACATGGCTAGGCAGGTCATCTATTTGCAGAAGTAACGAACTCACTACACGCTTAATCTCCCCGGTGTCGTGAGGATCGCCCCTTTCTTTGCCCAGCGTATCAAACTCGTCGAAAAACAGAACACAATGCCGTGTACTCACATACTCAAACAGTCGACGCAATCTACCAGCAGTTTCGCCCAGGAAGCTACCAATAACTCCTTCATACCTTACTCTAATTAACGGCACCATGAGCGCTTCAGCAACTGCCTCGGCCAGCGATGTTTTGCCGTTGCCTGACGGACCGATTAACAAGATTCGATTGCGTGGTTCCAAATTATGAGAGCGTAGCAGGTCAGCGCGATTCTGCTCCTCTATGATCTCCTCGCAAGCCCTTTGTACTAGACGTGATAAGACCAACTCGGACAGTTTTCGGCGCGGGTTAATGTCGTAAAAAAGGGTCTGCAGGGAATCACTTGATATGGTTGTACCAACTCGATAGGGGCCATTGCCATTGGCTGCCAAACTCCTCGCCAGATTGTCTGCGAGCACGTTGTGTTGCTGGGCACGTTCATCCGCAATCAGCGCCTCGACTGTTTTGCGAAAGAGGTTCTGATCACCGGAAGTTCCCGCTCGAACGAGTGACAGTATGAGGTCGGATTTGGCCATTTAGGAAACCCCGTGCGCGAACGCGATGAACTGTGGCTGAGTTAAATTTTTGCTCAAACGTCAGCGATTATACATTGCAGGGAAGCAGCCGCAAATCACGGTCTTTCAAGTTCAACGCTAACGCCCCAGAGCGCTTTTGTCATCGTAAAGTTGTTAGGCCGGCGGAGAGAATTCCCAAAGTGTCTCAAATTTTCTTATGGAAGAGATTGTCTGAAAAACTCCAAGACTTTCGCCCACTGAGGGTAGGTTTTCACCACAACGCCGGCGATATCCATAGATGTTTTAGCGGCGATGAGTTTGGCATTGACTCTGGTCCAGACGGTATCTTTCGGGGTAGCTTGAGGATTACTTAATGCAAGCTCTCGGACCTTCTCTAGATCTCGAATCACATCATCCTTTTCATCGAAGCTTTCCGCTTTCACACCTTCTATAAGTTTTATTAAGTGGGGCAGAATTTCACTAATAGGTTGATAGTTGGTGATGTTAATGTTTTGAACGCTATTGGGACCTTGTTGGACTCCGCCTTCAACACTTCCAATATGCATCGTGTAGGAATCGCCTCTTGTTGGTGGGGACTGATTACGGTGTCTTGCTTCCACATATCGTAAGCCGGAGTGTGTAATGTCGGCTTCGTCATCCTGGAAGTCAACTAATCTACGTTCCGCAAGATCAGACAAAATGAGCTTTAGTTCGTTCTCTGGTATCTTAAGGTGTTCAAACTCTTCGATCGTTGTGACTACCTTGATATCAGGAGGAACACTGTTATAACGGTTATAGAGGTCATCGAGAATACGAGCTTCTTTTTTCTTAAATCGAGAATCGCGTATTCGTTCTGCCTCACGGGTTCCGGCCGGTGTTAAAGCGATGCGCTCAAAAGAAACCCAAGTCACAAAGTTTTCCCTATGAAGATACTGACAGATTCTTGTCGCTTCCCCGTTGTACTCAATACCAATCTTTGCGCATGCCTCTCTATTTGACACGTCACTGCCGTAGTTTCCGTTATGCAACTCTAAGAGCGCGAGTAGGTATTCTTCACGAAGTTTCTTTTCTCGGAAATGATCCATAACTCAATAATCTGGTCTTTCTTCAGAACCCGAAAAAAGCGCGAAGGATCGGCATTACAACCATACCAATCGAAATCATGTCAGCAGTGGAGGAAAGAACGGAGTTGATCCCTTCTATCTTAGAGCTTGCGGCCTCAATAACTTCAGGTGTGTGCTCCATTTGACCGAGCCGTTGAACGGTGCTTATGTCACCAGCTAACGTCATCTTTTGAACCGCCGACAAACGGGATGATTCTTCCACCGCTTTCAGTAGTGTGTAAATGGCATCATCGAATTCGTTTTTGGTATTCTGAATATGGATGTGTTGTATACCGCCGGGACCTTGATTGAACCCACCCTGAAACGGCGCGTAGAAGTGGGTCTCGTATTTCACACCTACGTGACGATCTCCACCACCCGGGTTCTCAACCTCGCGCACTCCCGATGGCGTTAACTGAACCGCTTCGTCAGGTCCTTCTACCCACCCCTTTTTTCGTTCGAAATCCAGCAAGATCGCATTCAGTTCTCGAAAGTCCATGTCGAGCTTTCTTTCTAGCGTTTCAATCGGCACCAAGTCCATGTGCGTAGGCCCGCCAAGCTTGAAGATCGTTTCGAGGACCAGCCGTTCCTTGTCAGCTATCTGCATCTTTTCTAGTTCCTCAGCTTTCTCGATTCCCTCAGCGGTAAACCTAACAATATTTCCGGACTTTTTCAGCCATCCCTTTCCGTTGGCACCGAGAATGCGCAAGATGTTCCACACCTCTCGCCCCACCCCGGAAGCATCTCCTAACTCATCTATGTGGATGTGCTGCGTCTTGGTGGTGTGAATCTTATAAGCCGCGCGGAGGACGCGGTTTCTTTTCTCTTCAAATGCTAAAGTATCCATCCCGGCGATTATAAAACAGAACACCTGTTGGTGAAATCTTGGCGTAATTAGGAGACGACACCGAAAGGATTATCAGTATGGTAGACGCCACGTTAGAAGCCGAAATCCGTAGAATCATTTATAACGACTACGGGGTCGGGAACCAAAATATCGATAGCGAGGAGATCTATAACAAACTGATTCAACGTGGAATTGATGTCCCGCGAAATGCTATGGGCGATATATTTAGTTCTTTGCGTAAGCGTGGTCTGATTCGCGGTATTGGTAAGATGGACAGCTCAAAAGCGCCGGTTCATGGATTCTGGTCAATCATGTGGGTGGACAGGCATATCGCAGTATAGAACCACAGCAAGAGAATTTAAACGAAAGGCCTGCTCATTAAGAGGTATTCCGGTTAGGCCGGAATGAAGTGCCCGAGCGCATACCTTTTGACCGACGGACCAAATACGCTTATCTCATGCAACTGCACCCAAGGGTCCCCGCCAATTTCTTTGGCATCTTCGAGATCACGCTCTGTTACCTGCACATCGCCGACTTCAAGAATCCGCTGCATTCCCACTTCTGGTTTTAGCCGGCTCCATCTGATATGTGGTTTCCCGTGTCGATATTGGATAGCGGAATAGCGGTCTGCCTCGAGTGTGTTCACATTTTGGACGTTATTGGGTCCAAGCTGAGCCCCGCCGTGTAAGTTGTTGACGTTCAGATTGTAGGTATCGCCGGATCTGTTTTTATTCTTTTTCTGTTCAACCAAGAGTTCACTTATCGCGAGCTTCAAATCTATGGCCGCCACGCCGTATAACTCATCGAATTTTGCTCGTAATTGAGATTGAATATTCGGGAATGGTTTCCCCGTTGCTGGGTGGAGAAAGTCGCGATTAGTAGACGAATTGAAGATGTGATGATGCTGCGAGTCAATCATAGTCTTAATTTCTTCGAGAATTTTATTTTCATCATCTTCATCGACGAGTGTCCCATCCAACCTGTAAGCTTCGACGTAGGAATTGATGATGGCTGTAAAAGCGCGGGTTACCACTTCTGAATAGTGCTCCGCTAACTCGCTAAAGCGTGGATCGCTCATGCTCCAACGTCTGAGTATGCGGTCATGGTCCTCTCGTTTCCATACCGCAAGGTTGTAGGTAGCCTTGGCCAAAATTGCACTGCGGCGGGCATTAGCTTGTGGACTTAGTTTCATCGTCTAAATTGGTAGTCCGGTTGCTCGGTCTTGCTGAATCGCTGCTTGATTATTTCAACTCATCCGTTGGGTGACGACTAAGCCGAGTTCGGATTCGGCTCTCAACTTCTTCCCATGTATCACCGGCGTCGGGATCTTTTGCGTAGGCGGCGAGGCGCGCCTCGAGTAATGCTTTTTCGTGAATCGTTAACCGTGCTTTCTCCTCAAGCCAATCATCGCCATCGAGTTCAGCCAATCTCAAGCGGATTTCTTGTCGCTCCGTCTTTGTGAGTTTGGGTAGTTCTTTGAGGATTTCGGTTTCGCTCATAGGCGCATAATAGTAGCTCATTGTCTGCACGCAAATCCGAATCGTTTTAGACGCTCGAAATAAAGACTCAATAAGGACGGTCGTCTGATAAGACTGGATTGATGTTCTCGCAAAACGGCGCCTAGCGGCGCGCTCGAACATAATCAGTCTTATCAGGACGCCTCGCCGTCTATTTATTTTTCTGATTGCTACGGTCCTCCCGTCACTTCTTCGGGCATTTTGTTTACGGCTTTCACTCGCCTACGGCTCGTGTCTGATGGCCGACGTCCGACGATGCTCGTGCTACGACGCGGCGTTTCTGGTGACACTCAAGTCAAACCTTCCTTTCGAGTCGGCAGTTCAGTTTGACCGCGATTGAAGTCCGATCGGCTACGTCCCGGAGCGCAAAATAAAATCAAGAACAGAAATCAGGCGAGCAGACAAGATAGAGTTGGAAAATGTGATTTCGAATCGCTGTAAGTTCTTTGTTTTCAGAATCATGGAAATCAAGAATATCTATAGATTTTCCCGAGAATCCCGAGAACTAGGTTAAGGCCATTTAGGTCAGAGGGTTACAGCCTGATTTTGTAGTCAAATTTCGGAAGAAATAATTCACCTAAAGGATTGCTTTAAGCCAGGACGAAAAGCGTACGGGGTGGCAGGAGTACGAACCGGAAGGGCCTCACGCCGATCCTTTCACCAGTCTCAATCAAGGGAATGGTTGAATTGGCCTTTACCGTTTGGAAGCCTTGCGCGCCTTACGAGGACGACCAACCTTGCGATCCTTCACGGCGTCAAGACTTGTGGGATCGATTAGCCATTCATGCCCGACTTTCATCGCCTTTAGACGCTTGGCTTTGATCATCGCTCGCACTCGACTCGGACTCACGTTTAAGCGCCGCGCCGCTTCTGCCGTGCTGATGATCTTCATGGCCCAAGTATATCATTCTGGGAAATTGCGCGATCTCGCAACAATTTGCTTGACAACCGAAACTGCCATCTCTATAGTGACCGCACCCACCAAAAAAGAGCGGGCTGGCAAAGTGCGCTAACACTTGCCAACCCTACACAGCCGACTCCTAACCTGGTTAAGTGAAAGGAATCGACGATGCCGGATGATACTATCACGGACACTCACGCAAAGGGTGAAACCCCTTACGCCGTCGTAAACCTAACTCCTAGTGATCTTGAGCCGAACGATTGGGCATTCCTCCGGGAATGGGCCAACAATCTTGGCGTGTCGCTGGAAGAATTGCTAAAGCGCATTTTGGTCGCAGCAGTAAGGCCAGCTCTACGCAGAGAAGATTCCCGAGATTTAAGACAGCCTCACGCGTGTGCCCAGATACGCATGAGGCTAGGAGCGTCGGAGTTTGTGACCTCACCACAGAGTGACCTCACCAGGACGACGCT
Organism: Acidobacteriota bacterium; assembly: GCA_020199835.1. Classification (GTDB taxonomy): domain Bacteria; phylum Acidobacteriota; class Blastocatellia; order Pyrinomonadales; family Pyrinomonadaceae; genus PSRF01. The sequence continues at coordinate 401,516 of JAIVJV010000004.1, forward strand.
CCTTAAAATAAGCGTTGCCGATCCGAGAGGGGGCAAAGGATCTGGTGACGCTTTAAGAGGGCGCTATTGTCAGGTGGGTGGCAGTAGCGCCCTCGCTATTCCTAAGAGTTGCGAAATCAAACTTAAGAATCGATCTTAGGAGAGCAGACAAGATAGAGTTGAAAAACAGCTCTTCACTCCGGTGTAAGTTCTTTCTCGTTAACATCTTAAGAATTAAGAATATAAGAAATTTTCTTAAGAATCTTAAGAACGAAGTTAAAGGCGTTTGGTTCAGACGTATGCAGCCTAAGATTCTCGTCCGTTTCGGACGCCACTTGAACCCACGAAAATTTTATTCTTTCATTGGAAGTTCGCCGCGCATGCTGCGTCTTTAGACGTTGAGAATTCAGCGATCCGATTCGCTGTGGCCGATTCGATTTGCACTGCGTGGCTTTGGTTTCCCTCCTTTTCCAACGCTCGCCGCAGAAAACAACGCTCGGGTTTTCGATCGTGTTGTAAACTGCCGGCGCCCGTGGCTGCACCTCGGGAAAGGACAACGACAATGCCAGTTCACAAACGGGGAGACAGATGGCACTACGCATTCTGTATCCGCGGAGTCCGGTATCGGGGAGCGCTCCCTGAGGCACGGACCAAGGTCCAAGCCCAAAAGGCCGAGACAAAAATTCGCCAGGAGGTTTATGACGGCCGATATGGAAGACCGACTGGTGAGACATCTTTCGAGAAGTTTGTGGAGGGTGTCTATGGACCCTGGGCCAGAGAGAACAAGCGGTCTTTTGAAAATAATGAGAAGTACAAGCTACCGATGATCTGTGAGAGCAAGAGTCTTAAGGGCAAGACGTTTGCGCAGATCTCGCCGCTGTTGATTGAGAAGTTCAAGAAGGAACGGCGAGAGTCGGAGCTAGAGAAGGGAAGGACCAGAAAGCCCTCGACCATAAACCGAGAGTTACAAATACTCTCCAAGATCTTCTCGCTCGCGATCAGGTACGGAGTCACGGACAAGAATCCATGCGCCGAGGTCTCGCTGTTACCGGAGAACAACAAGCGCGTGCGTTACTTGTTGGACGATGAGGAGCAGAGACTCCTATTGGCGTTAACAGGTCCGCGTGAGCACTTGTTGCCGCTCGTAGTTCTCGCGATCGGCACCGGCATGAGACGAGGCGACTTGTTCAATCTGACGTGGGAGAAGGTCGATTTCCAACGTGGATTGATCTATGTGCCAAATTCAAAAACCGGAAGAGACTACTCAGTGCCGATGAATGAAGACGTCAGAAGCACGCTGCGGCAGATACGAGGTACTGTTCGTGGTGGTGGATACCTTTTCATCAATCCCGATACCGTCAAGCCCTACACCGACGTCAAGACAGCGTTCGGAACGGCTTGTCAATTAGCAGGGATTGAGAACCTGCATTGGCACGATCTGCGTCACACGTTCGGCACCAGGTTGGCCGAAGCGGGTTGCAGTGAAGCAACGATTGCCGATCTGATGGGACATTCTGATCCGCAGACGACGCGACGCTATACACATGCGACTGACAGAGCTAAGCGAGCTGCGGTGGAAGCAGTGCGGGTCTGCCACAATCCTGCCACAAAACAAGAACGGCCACCGATGAAGGTAGCCGTAAATGCTTGAAAATAATGGTCGGGGCGAGAGGATTCGAACCTCCGACCTCACGGTCCCGAATGATAGGCGCGGCAAAAACGTAAGTATTTGCCTTTTCGAAAGTTGCAGCCACCAGACAATATCGAGGGTTTTACATCGGTTCCCATCCTTTCCCATTCGTTATCAGTTGTGTGCTAAGAATTCCGTCCACAAATTGGCCACAGGTTAATGGTCCAGAAATTAACCCCAGTGGTCTCTTTGGAATGCCGCTAACCAGACGACCAATGCAGAACGGGTCGATCGAAAACCCTCAATCGCAGCTACCGTGAAGGCGTGACATCTAAGTGTTTCAAAGCTTGCACGAAGTCAGAGAGCCACGTGAGCGTCCTCATCAAGTCTCGCGTGCTCGTTCTCACCCCCGCAATTAATCGTCATTGTTAGGGTACTCCCTGCATGAATTGAAGGGTGCTAAGCGTTAGATCTTGTTCCGACCAACAGGAACAACCTTCGTTCGCACAGCATATGCGTGTGCCCATAGCTCTTCCATTGGAACTTGGTCTATACGAAGGCAACTGCAGGCCCACACGTCGATAATCGCTGCCTTGAGGTGGTACTCTACAGGTCCATGGTTTGTCTCCTTGCATTCAGTTATAGTATTTCGTCTTATCCGTGCGGGTTTGAAAACCTGCAAAACCAACAGCTCACGCTATATACCTAGGTACTTGCATGCGGTTGCCGCGAACACTAAAATTTTTTTGGCTAGCTTCGGTATATTCTTCGGTCACAGGCAGTGATTCAAGTCGCGTTTGTCGCAAAGCTCGACAGGTCGATCAGAATCTCCTCGCTTATTCGTAATAGTGCTGAATTCATACCGACGCTCTTAACTGCCGCAAAGCAATTGCGGAAATCATATTGCTCACTCGTAGCGTCCTTGCTTACGTTGCTGCACTTGAAGCCTGTCCGCTTACGGTCAGATGGATCAGAGAGAGAACTCCAATAAAGAGAGTGTGAGCGAACTCCTCATCGCCTGGACAAATGGGGACTCCTCGGCGCTCAATCGGCTAATTCCTCTAGTCGAAACTGAACTACGTCGATTAGCCCGCTATCACATGCGTCGCGAAGGCCGTACGCATACGCTGCAGACTAGCGCTCTCGTTAATGAGGTCTACCTGAAATTAGTAGATCAAACTCATACGAAGTGGCACAACCGCGCGCACTTCTTCGCTATTGCTGCACAACTAATGCGGCGGATCTTGGTAGACTATGCGCGCCGGAACTTGAGAGGTAAGCGCGGTGGCGGCGTGATCAATTTACCCATAGATGAGGTCACAATTGTCTCGCCTGAAAAATCGACTGAATTACTGGCTCTGGACGAAGCTTTGATTCGCCTATCACAACTCGACCCTGCCAAAGCGCGAGTTGTGGAACTTCGCCATTTCGGAGGTCTGAGCGTGGAGGAAACGGCCATGGTACTGGGTGTTTCAGAAATCACCGTGATCAGGCACTGGGGGGTCGCGAAAGCCTGGCTTCGGCGTGAAGTCCGTGGTAAAGAACCTCACGACACGTAGGATAGTTTTTACCAGAAGTTGACGCGTTATAGAACGTGAGCTTTGGTGGTTACGGTTGGAGTTGGACTTCTATCCTCATGAATCACGACCGCTGGACAGAAATTGAAACCCTTTACAATTCGGCACGACTAATGGAATCCGCCGAACGTGAGGCATTCCTTGCAACAGCATGTGCGGGAGACGATGTGCTGCGTCAAGAGGTTCTGTCGCTTCTCGCTTCCGGGGATAGTACGGACAGCTTTCTTGATGAGTCGGCGTTGAGTCTCGGCTTGGCCATACTTGACGGAGACGGGCAAGAGTCGCTGGTCGGTGCTGTCATCGGTCATTACAACATTGTCCGAGTTCTCGGCCGCGGTGGGATGGGCGAGGTGTATTTGGCATACGACGTCCATCTCAGACGAAACGTAGCGCTCAAATTATTACCCAACGGTGTGGTATCTGACACAGAGCGAATTAGGCGGTTCGAGCAGGAGGCGCGTTTGGCCTCCGCTATTTCACACCCTCACATCGCGCACATTTATGAAATTGGGGAAGCTTTGGGTCGGCGTTTCATAGCCATGGAGTATGTGAGCGGCAAAACTCTGCGCGACACGTTGAGGCGAGGTGCGCTTGATATGACTAAGGCACTCGGGATTGCCGCTCAAGCGACTGCCGCTTTGGCGGCAGCGCACAATGCCGGTGTTGTCCATCGCGATATAAAGCCCGAGAATCTCATGCTACGCACCGATGGTTATATAAAGGTGTTGGACTTTGGTTTGGCCAAATCCGCGCATAACCAATCTGAAGTTTTCTGCAGCTACACGGATGAGCGAATGCTCATGGGTACAGTGGCCTACATGTCACCGGAGCAACTCAGTGGGCGTGAGGTTGATGCGAGGACAGATGTATGGAGCTTAGGCGTGACGCTCTACGAAATGATCGCGGGATATAGGCCGTTCGAAGCGACAGAGAGGGGCGATCTCATATCCGCGATTCTCAATTTGAATCCGACCCCGCTATCCGCGGATGCTGGAACCCCAGAGGGCTTACACCGAGTCTTAACAAGGACTCTGAGTAAGAATCCGCTTGACCGCTACAGCAGAGCACAGGATCTTTACGAGGATTTAGAGCGGCTGCTCAATACGTCTGGCCAAAGACATCGCACGTTATTGCCAACTAACGTGGGCGAAACCTCCGACGGCACACATGCTAACATCACTGAGAAAATTGGCACGCTGTTTCTGCGAACAGCTTGGGCCAATATTGCTCAGCGTACATTACATACAGGACTTTTAGAGGGGGTCAAGCAACACCAGTTGAAATTTGTTGCCATAACGCTTCTTCTCGCCGCCAGCATCACTGGGTTGCTACTCCGTTGGAACCGCCCCACTGAAGAGAATATAAAGTTTGTTAAACTCTCGAGTTCGAACAGAGTCATCGAAGCGACAATCTCACCAAATGGGACTCATGTAGTCATTATTATTGAGGATGAGGGAAGACAGGGGATTCTGTTGCGGGATATAGCCACTGCCAAAGAAGAACAGATTGTAGAACTTTCAGACAGCCACTATCGCTCCCTTCGGTTTTCTCCAAATGGGAAGTACGTGTTCTACCTAAAACAAGAAGAACAACAGTCAACATTATTCCAAGTTTATACGGTCGGCGGCACACCGCGAAAAGTTCTGGAAAACGTCCACTCGCCTGTTACGTTTTCACCTGACGGCAGCAAAATGGCATTCATTCGTAAGCAAGTTGACGGTACGGCCCTAATAATTGCAAACGCTGATGGTTCGGAGGAGCGCGAACGGGCCACTCTTTTGGGAAATACCCACTTTAGTGTCAGTCGAGGTCTCAACAGTAATCCAGCGTGGTCACCTGACGGCAATGTGATCGCGTGCCCAACCTCGAGTCAGGAAAGTCCATTTCATATGGACGTAGCCGCAGTGCGGGTCGCCGACGGATCACTTCGAAAAATTAATTTACGACCTTGGTATCTTATTGGCCAAATCGCTTGGCTGCCAGATGGAAGTGGCTTGGTAATGAATGCCGGCGAGAGCGGACCAGGTTCAACTATGCAACTCTGGCAGCTAACCGTTCCCGAAGGTGAAGGCCGCCTCCTGACTCCAGACGCCAGCTTTTACCAGAATGTGAGCGTGACCAGCGATGCTACAACATTACTCACAAACCAAACACATCAGGTTTCCCATATTTGGCTTATTGGCGTACAGGACACTAATCGTATCGAAAGAATTCCATCCAGTCAGGATAAAGGTATAGGAGGTATAGCTTGGGGACCTGATGGACGACTCGTGTATGCGTCGGAAGAAAGCGGTAACCTTGACCTTTGGACCATGACAGAAAGAGGAGATGACCTCAAGCGTTTGACGTTTCATGAAAGCCCCGACGCGACTCCGTCAGTTTCAGGCGATGGCCGCCGAATAGCATACACTTCCGACCGCACCGGTGAGAGCCACGTGTGGTTAATGAATGCGGACGGTGGGCACCAGGAGCAGTTAACCTTCGGAAAATACGAGGACGAACCTCAGATTTCGCCAGATGGAAAGTGGCTCGTATACCACAGCGAAGAATCGCTCAGGCATAGTATTTGGCGCGTTCCAATAGAAGGCGGTGAACCGTTACGGCTTACCGATAAACAGGCGAAGCACCCGGTAATCTCTCCTAACGGAAGGCTGCTTGCCTGCTTCATAAGAGAACTTCATGCAGGTGCGAATTGGCAATTAAGCGTTATGACTTATCCAGCCGGGCATGTGGTCAAAACTTTTGACGTTCCGCAAAGCGTGGCTGAACAATGGCACGGCGTGCGATGGACCAACGACAGCCGTAGCCTTACGTACGTCGTCAAGCACGGCGGGGTGTCTAACGTCTGGAGCCAATCAATCATCGCTGGCCCACCAAAGAAGGTGACGGAGTTTCAAGAGGGTGAAATCCAGGCATTCGCATGGTCGCGCGACGACAAGAAGCTAGCTTGCGTCCGCACCACTAATCTTAGCGATATCCTCTTGATTCACAATTTCAGATAAGCAGTAGCACGCAGCCCAGAGATACTAAAGATATCCGTTTTGCTTGAGATCACATACCCACCTTTTATCTATGTACCTACATGCATAGAGCGTCTGACAATGGTGGCCTTTAATTGCGATTTCAACCTCAAATTTCCCATCCTTTTCCAACGCAATTACAATCTTTGACGCATGTGTCGTGACCTGAACCTCGTCGCAACCAGGTAGTGTTTCTTGATACCGAGAATTTGGACTCTTGGGATCTATGTCAATGGAATCTCTTTCGTCCGTCATTGTCTTGCCTCCTATGTTATTCCGTTCGTCGCTGTGTCACAGCTTTTTAGAAGCGTGCATTGAATTCAATCGAGAATGATCGCGATGTAGCGGTAGGCTTTCTGTTACCCTTGTGTCAGCCCTACTACGCTGATATCTCCTTCGCGTGATGTAGTAAAGCAGACTACGCGAAGCATAAGAGACAGACGGCGGCTTTGTATTAGCTCTGACGGCGCCCACCTCACATTGCATTCTATAGTTTGTTACCCATTCGTATACGCGTCAGATCACGATCAAGCATATCGCAGACTCAAATGTTTTCCCTCAGGGCTGCCCAGATTCGTGGCCCCGACTTTGGGCGAGAACAACAATCGTTCGTCATGTTCATTTAGATGTTGTCGTAGGAAAAGAAACGACTCTTGAATCGCTGACCGAGGATCTGTGTGTATGATAGGCGGATGTAGCGGACATGTTGCCGTCTGCAATAAGGGCACATGTGTAAAGGCGTAAGACCCCTCAAAGTCATCACGGCCCTTTCCGTGACGGCTTACCCGGCAATCGCTCTCTATAGCCCTGGCGTTCCAGACGCCGTTCGAACGCCACATTTTCTGACAACTAATACCGATTAATACCGTGATCTCGTCGCCTTCGAGCTAGATGTTTTCCTGCCATCGCCCCCATGACCATGGGGGCATGGCGCTGAGTAAGCTGGAGAGTGGGTACCGGTGATTTCGTTACGCAATTGATCCGCGCGCAATAAGCGCAATTCTAGATCAACTATCGCCATCAGATTGTCGAGCACTGCCACTTCTTCAGCGGTCCACCTTCGACATTCAGTATTTCAGTGGACTGCGCCATTAACAGGTCGGCAAAGGACGGAAGGAAGCAAGTTGAGCGCCCGCATTTATGCGCGACTAGGAAAGCGAGCAGGAGAACGTGGGTACGAAGATATGTCTTGCTCAGCTTTGGCGCGTATATAACTGGAGACGGCAAAAGAGCCTCTGCCAAGGCACGACTCCTTGGAACTTCGATATTTGCACTTGGCGCGATCGTCGGGACTATGTTCCTGACTTCACGTGATGTGAACACCAGGTCGTAAAGCCTGCGACGTTGGTTGAATAGCTCGATCCCCCAAACTACAGTTCTCTCTGGGGAGAGCGCGTTGACATCTGCGGTCCTCAACAACATTAGAGAAAGAAGGATGCAATGAAGGAAGCTGAACCGAACCAGATCCGTATTCCAGAAAATGTCTCAATTACTAACCCATCGCCAGCATTTGTCCGATTGCGTGGGAGCCATTCTTCTAAACAAGAAATTGTGGCTGTTAGCCGTCGCCGCGACGATGATCAAGAGCCGGTTCCTGACGACGACCCCCCACCGCCCCCATTGCCAATTTCAACACCTGACTTGGCTCTCCAGCTCTTGATCTGCTTGGATGCCAACTTGAACAACAGCATCGTTTCCACCGTTCGCCAAGCTGTCGACCCCAATGCAGACGTGCGCGCCGCGTGCATCAATGGAACCCAGCGCATTGGCATCTGGCTGCGCCCGTATGTCAACGAGAGTAGCAATCAGGCCCGAGACCGGGGATTGGAGCGACTCAATATCTTAGGCGCCGGGGAGACCATGACGTTCTTCGTCAATTCCGGGTTGATCCGCCGACAAGCGCTCGATGGCTGGAATGCCGCTCCAAAACGGCTGAATGGTAATGGAGATCCCGATCCAAACGGACCCGTTCACCTAACGGGGTTCTCGGTAAGTTTCGAAGGCCCAAACAGGGTCGTCAGCAGAATCGACGGTTTTGATGAACGGCCTTGGCCTGATGCTGATTTTCGTCTCACTACGACAGATACACTGTCTGCTGTGGATGACCAACTCAGTTGTGACACCGAGAGTGATCTGAATGTCGATACGGGTTGGTTGGACTTCCTTACAGGACTCTTCTTATTAACGCTACCGCCTCTCGGTCTGGTCTTTCTCGCACAGCGACTCATCGTCGGAAGTAGAGATGCGCCTGACGTGGGTGCTGGCGCGGGCTGTGGTGCGCTTGACCTGATCCCAAAGGAAATCCTCATTCCTCGTGGGGAAAAAGTGGTTGCTTTCTACCGGCGTGTGACCGTAGCAACTACGGGGATTTTCGCTGGTGGCTCTGTTGAAACTATGCCACGTACCCCGGAAGTTACAATCACAGGACCCACCCAAATCTCGGTGGTGGAGGGCGCGACTTCGGTGACTCGGAATTACACGCTTCACACGGTCGACCTGCGGCCTCCCTTCTATGAAGTGTCGTCCCCCAACTTTGCGGCGAGGATCACAGGGCCCGCGATACCACGACCGAGGATCGAATGGAGCGGGGACGGTTTTGCGCTTCGTCCAAGCGGGGAAACGACGGGCTTTCGGTTCAACCTTGCTGATGCACAAGCTGGACAGGTTCTCACACATCGCGTTGCGGTAGTTGTTGAGGATGTTGACGGTCTGAGCGCTTCCACCGAACGCATTGTTCAGATCCACGTCACGCCGGCAGATCTGGACGACTTTCCGCCAATCTGCAAAGTGAGGCCTTGGCTGCCGCAGTGTAAGGGATTCATGGTGCGAGCAAGCAATTCACGACGAAAAGAGACGTAGCTAATTTTACGAGTGGTCGCAGAAAGATTATTGCAATCGGGCATCGAATCCTTCAATGGCAGCTTTCGCAATGAGTGGCTTGAACGTCGACTGGTTCCTTTCGCTCGAGGATGCGAAGAAAAAATTCCAGTTTTTTAAGGAAGCGCATAATGGCTGCAGATCACATAGTGCCTGGTCGGGTCTGACGCCGAACGAGGTGGTCCAACAACCATCTAATGGGCCAAATTTCCCTCTTTTTGGTCGGCAGCAATTGGGGAGAAGATCACGCTCAAGGTTCGTTATAAAAATGCTTTACCTAACCGGAGGACACCCTAAAAAATTAATAATGCTTCACTCACATCGCACAATAGAGCGTTGTCCAAACCTGAAGCGATAGCGTTCGATCGAATCTGACGGGCGACCTTCTTGAAGATATGTTTTAGGCAACTTTGGCGCGTATATATCTGGAACCCACTGATTCGCATCCTCAATAAATGAGAACGCGCCCTTCAGATGTATCAGGTATCCGTCCTATAGAAGGAGATAAAATGACAGCAATCACAAGAATCGACGTCCGATTAAAGACAGGCAATCGATCCGGTGCTGGAACGGATGGTGACATCTATCTTGGCATAGGTGGCCGAGAATTCAGCCTCGACTCAGCCGTAGACGACTTTCAGCAAAACGCCGATCGCACCTACACATTTGGCGCGGGCTCAAACGTCAGCTTTGCCGCGGCGAACAACCCAAGCTCACCTTACGAGCTGCTGACAGAGAATTTGGATAGGTTTCCTGCCTATATACGCTTCGCACCTAAAAGTCGTGATGATAACTGGAACATCGAATCAGTAATTGCAACTGTGAATCCGGGTCCAGGACAATTGCAATATCAGGCCTTGGGGGGCAGTAATAATCTCTGGTTAGGTGTGCATTCCGGCTTACATTGTTATCTGGTTAGATAGTGAGATGAAGACGCCGCATCGAGCATCAAAAATCTCGCTCAAGTTGGAGCTATGCTTGAAGAATGCTCCGGGGACAGGGTTATAAGGCCCTGTCCCGCCAGAGACTACTTAACGAGCTTGAGCTGCCACCTAGTTATTGGTGGTCAAAACCCAATTACTTACTTCAGAGCGGCTTCATGGTCTTGCCGGGCGTGACGTCCTTCCGAAAAAAGCTGCCATTCCAAACTGAAACGTTCCGAGCCTATGACGCAGGATCTCTCACTGAGGAGTAGGCAACTCACCGCCATAATATCTTGGCATGTTGAAAGCCGACCAAGCTGAATGCGTCATTAAGGCCATCTTCGCGAACTGAGATCAGCGATGCAATTCACCATTAGGTGCAGGCCTAGCGTGGGCGCGGAAGTTGTGAAGTCCGTCACTTAGAATGCAAACGACCACACGGTCCGTCTCGAACGAACTTAATTCAATCTTCAGTAAATAAACGATTTACATCTTGAGAGAGCGCACGGTTCCGAAGGGGTGATAAGTTGGACCATCGGTAGGGATCGCTTTCGGCGTTGCTCGTTTTTAGGGGATTTTTTGCAGATCGAGACGTTTAGCTAATACAGATTAAGTCCGTGAGTCAAAAGTTTTGTCCACAAATTGGCCACAAGACCAAAAAAGATCGTTAATGCTCACGACTGTAAGTAGTTGATTGGGAGTATGTTACTGGTCGGGGCGAGAGGATTCGAACCTCCGACCTCACGGTCCCGAATGATAGGCGCGGCAAAAACGTAAGTATTTGCCTTTTCGAAAGTTGCAGCCACCAACGAATTTCGAGGGTTTTTACATCCCTTACCATTCCTTACCATTCCTTATCGGTAGAGTGCTGAGAATTCTGTCCACAAATTGGCCACAAAAAGATCGTCTCATTCTTGCAGCCCGTCGTGAGTATTGTTCATTTGCACACGGTGAGCGCCGTTTATTCGACGATCTCGACAGTGACTTTTGTGATACCGAGTTGTTGCCACTTGCCTTGTCGAAATTGTGGCCGTGAGCGCAGGTTGCCGAGCACGTTCGAAGAAGCGGAGAAGTTTGACACGTTCCAGTGTTTTATTCGTTCATGCCCATTCACGTACGTAATCTTGATATGCGCTCTACGCGTCCTCAGTAGTTCTTTCTTCAACGTGGTGGGATCAGAAGGTACAAGATAAATCGGTAATTGAGACGATGAACTTGTCGAGAGTGGTTCTGTAGCTTTCTCGGAAAACTCGTATTCAATTGACGGTTCAGCCTCAATGGCGTCTGCGTCATATTTGCCGTGGCAATCACGACAAAGGATTAGGATCGTCCTCTCTATCGGTTCATGTTCTAAAACAAACAGTTGTTCGAACTTTGCCAAATCAATTGTCACGACCTCGTCGTGAGTGAACTGCTCAAGCAACGCATCAATGATTTGGTTGCGATCCCTTCCTCGAACATGCGCCGATTCCAGACCGTTCGGCGAACCGCAGTGATTACAGTTCGCAACACCAATTCTGTAAGCTTTCGTCCGAATGTTGACGAGGTTACGCAGACGCGGTCCAATAAAGCGTTTGAATTCTTTGCGTGTTCCAATGAATGAGGCCATTGATTTCTGCTACACCTCTTACTGTTCGCAACCTAACCAGTAGGAAGCGTCCCGTTCAGCGGAAAATGAATCCATCCTTCTGATCTTACGTGCTCACCTTGCGCCTCAACCGTTCCTTTCTGAAAAGCCAATCGTGCAGTTAGGCAAGCGATCAACGCATCGAGAGCATCTGACGTTGAGGCATATTCGTTCGGTATGTCGAGGAATCGCAGCATGGTACGTAGTTCTCGCAAAATTCCTAGCCTGGTGTTTCGGCAATCTGAATCAAGAAGTTTGTAGCCCCGGCAAGGCAAGCCCCAGCTCTTCAAAGTTGCTGCTGGATAGACTTCGTAGAACTTAGCGCCACCCGATCGATCTTCAACCTGATGTCTAGTAAGCAAGGCATTTACACGCATTGCGGGCAGCGCGATGCGATCCGTTGACACACTCAAGGGCCAAATGCCTAAGGTGTCGCGAACGAACAGATCGGTCGCTCGAAACCGCAACCGTTTCCTATTCTCAGATGACCACCTAATCTCGCTCCATCCCGCAACCGCCTCAACAAACGCCTTCGGCCATCCAAACGGCGCATCGATCCCGACTACGTCTGCACGATCTATTAAGTGATCAAGCTGATCGTCGTCGCACCTCAGCTCTGGCAAATGTACAACGACTCTCGACTCTCTCCACTCAATGACAGATGCTGCCGTTCCTTCTCGAGAAGAGGAAAGATCGATTCCCACCGTGATCATGAGGCAACGCCGCCTCCGGCAGGGAACGCGTTCAAAGCATCCACAAGTTGATTGGGACTCAACTCTTTCACCTCATATCGCGGAGATTCGCTGTCGACTAGCTCACTAAGCTTTCCGGTTAACTGGCGGATCTTGCGTTGCTGCAGAAAAGCATCGCCAAGTACAGCAAATAGCCGTTCACTATCGTTGTAGAAATACTCATCAAGTAACGGCAACACCCGGTTGTACCACGCGAAGTGGAGATCTTCGGTACTTTTTAAGTTCAGGAAATAGCTATGTCCGATTTGATGGTTCCGATCTAATATAAGCGCGATTCGTTCATTCAGAGTTGAAAGAACTGCGCTGAGATCAACTGCAGAAAAGTAGCCTAGAAGGCTCGGTTTGGGCATCACTTCGAAAAAGGAAAATCTTCGCCGCAGAGCAAGATCGAGGAGAGCAATCGATCGGTCGGCAGTATTCATCGTTCCGAGTATGTACAGATTCGGCGGAACTCCAAAATTTTCCCCAGAGTACGGAAGTTGGACTCTTAATTCATTCCGCTCACCCAGACGCTTATCGTCTTCAATGAGCGTAATGAGTTCGCCAAAAACTTTGGCAATGTTGGCGCGATTGATCTCATCAATGATTAATAGAAACTTGGGTGGGTTCTCTTTGTTACGTTCCCATGCGGCAGTTGCACGTGCGCAGGCCTTTCTAAATATCCCCGGTCTTACTTCGTATATGACCTGTCCGTCTTCGTTTACCGACGGCTTCAAGCCTTCAACGAATTCCTCGTAAGCAAACGACTGATGGAATGTAACGAAGTCGACAAAATCATCTGTTGATAATGACCCCTCCTCAGGATGCCTTAAGGCTGTCAATTCAGCTCTGAGCGTCTCGTCGACGTACTCCTTTCCCTGGCTGGTTAGGAACCACTGTGAATCTGAGTCCTTATCGAAGAGGTATGGAGGTTGTCTTGACGCGTAGTTGACTGTGGTGCTGCTTCTGTCCGCGTGCATTTGTAATTGACCCCAAACAGCATTGCTAACCTTCTGTGCACTTTTAAGTGCGGCATAACGTTGGAGCACGTCCGAGTTCAAGATTTCCGGCACTTTGAATCTCGTCTTACCATCACTGGCCATCGCCAATGCAATAGCCTGATACCACCTAAGATCTTCCAATACTTTCGTTTTCTTCTCGCCTGAGGAGATCTGCGCCTGTAGCTGAGGTTCGAGGAACTCGTTAGCAAATCGATTCGCCAAATATGTTTTGCCGGTTCCTGGTGGACCATAAAGAATGATGTTGGATGTCGTAGAACTCAACCGAAATAGCGGCTGCAAATCAGCCGAACCGACTGGAGCTTGAGGTTTCTCCTCTTCGGTGGGTCCCGTTTGATCAAGTTCCGCAAACGCTTCCGATAGACTCGGATCCTTAACGAGATACGCCTCCTTTAAAGTCGACCATTCCATTTCCGAAATAGGCGCGATCGTTTTCGGATAAAAAAATTGATCTGGCATCTGACACTCTTGAGCAATTACCCAAGCAACTTTCCTAGTCTGCCGGTATTCTGCGTGTTTACTTGGATTCTCGGGGTCGAGCGGAGGTAGATAAGCACTAGTGATTCGACCAATACCGACCGCTTTGCTGCGACCGCGGTTCGCAACCACAATATCCCCGATACTTAGGTCATGCGTAAACCTCCAAATTTGCCCCGCGCCGCCTGATCGTTGGCCCGAACTAATTAATGCCTCCTTAATTTCATTACGATCCTTGAAGTCACGAAAATCCACATCGTCGAGCCAGTGAACGACGATGCAGCCTTGATCTCTGCACATGTCCCAATGTTCGGCTTCGGCTCCCGGAGCGATCTTCCAAATGCGCTTCGGATTATCGCTTTTACGTGGATCGTTATTTAATCCGTGGTATAGAAACTTAGTGATCTGAAAAGTATCGAGCTCCTGAAACTCAGGAAGAGCACGCAGCATTGATAAAAGCTGGCGGTTAAGATTCAGGACCTCACCTTGCGGAGTGCCGCCGAATGCCTTGATGAAATGACGCAGGTGATCGGGCTGAGACATCGGAAGGAACTTTTCTGGGAAGTATAAGTACAGCGGTTTACAGCGAAGGCCCAAAGCATTGCCAAAGTGTTTCTCGCCAACTCGATCTAGCTCTGAGTACTCCCCTCGTTCTACTGAATTGACTAACTCTTGCAACCCGCTTCGTATCCTCGATATTGCATCGTGCTCGTCCCGGTATGCATTGGTGACGTACCAGTTGTTATTTTTCGAACTCCAAAATACACCCCACTTTTTTGCGCTGCCGCCGCCGATGCCACCCAAAGCGGTCGTTTTAAATTCCAACCAGTTACAAAACGTATCCTTTGATTCCAGTCCTTGTGCATAGTCCTGTAACTGCATTTCCTTAAGTGTCTCTTTTGGAAACCTCTTCACAAATGCGGAGCGTAACCCCATTAACTCCTCAGGAATTGTTCTGGGATTGGTCTCCAGCCATTCGGCTAGAGCCGCCTTCCACGATTCTGCTTTTACTCTTCTCGACTCAATCCAGAGAAACGAATGCGCATCCAGTAGATCCGCGGGCTCGCCCCATTCATGAGCCAGACGGTCTCTAACATCATGTATGAACTTCAAATACTCGACATATCTTTCGCCGCGTGAACCGGTTTCTGTGATCGTCGCTCCCCATTCTATTTGGGCGAACTTAATCAGCGATTGACGGTAGAACACACACTCTTGAGGGAATCGCGCAGCAAGCAGTAATGCGGTCATCCACCCGGAGCGTTTTCTTCTCTGAATGTAAGTCTCATAGTCAGAATTTATATCGGCATCGAAGGCGTCAAACCGCGCAGCGAGGCTTTCTGACACGTCAAACAATCGCTTGAACATTCCGGCGAGTCGCTGCTGGGGAACTGCGTTCACATATTTCTTAAAATCATCGAAAATTGTGAAGTGCGTTAGATTGACAATCTCGCCGGACACGTCGCGCACCGCATCAGAAAACTTTGTGAGGAAGTTAGGGTCGGAAAGCGACTCATCACTCATTGCGCCGCCGAGAATTGTAATGAGACGTTGCTTGTAGTGACGCTCTTGCCTCTCCAGCTTCCCGCTGTTTTTGAATTCGGCGAAGAGCTCAACGGACTTTTTGAATGCTGCTTCGTTTGAAATCATGATGAGGTCTCCAGAAGAAATATTTGCTTTAGTTGGGCAATAAGCCTGGCTCGTCCTTCAGTGCTACTTAAATCCACACTGATGTTCACGGACGTTGCTTCAATTACTTTTTGACAATCTTCGAGCTTGAAACACGCACGGACGTGCTCTCCATAAGCAGATTTGCTTGGGTAAAGAAGGATTACACGATCACAGTTGTAACGGTGTGCGTAGGCATGCATTTGATAGAAATCAGATTGCGAAACCCCCAGATTTCGCTCTTTGTCATCAAGTAGCTTGTACTTCGTATCGATAAGCAGAGTGAATGCGTCGCCGTCGCGAAAGGCGATATCCGGAATAGTCTGAAAGACGTTGCGGTCTTCTCGCCTGGCAAGATAACGTCTGGCGCCACGGGATTGTGGTAAGAACTCGTAGCGAAGGAACGGCTCCGGCAAGATATGCGATGCGTGATGGCGAATGAAACCTGCAAGAAAGTTCTCAAAAAGCAGGTTCATGTCGAAAACGAATGCAAACGTCGAGAGATCGCCCGGCGTCATCTGAAGTGCTCCTCCGTCCAGAAAAATCTGTGCCAGATTCAAGAGAGGTCGATACCGCTCAGTCAGTCTGGTTAGCTGTGATGGATCGGCGTCTTTCGACGTAACTCGTGGAACGAGAGTTACTTCATCCATCCATTGACGTAGTTCGTTCAGGAGTTGCTGATTATCGTGATCGCGCGTCAGAAACGAGAGACGTTCGACGACGTGTCGAAAGGTTCGGTTGAGTTTGTTGTCTGAGGTGAACTCGTCGTATGTGACGGAGAAGGTCGCCCGGCGTTCAGGCTTTCGCAACTGATCCGCGATTCGCCATTTGCCTTTCAGAACGGGCAACTCATCTTCGACAACTTCATAGGTTCGATGAGCCCCGCCTTGCCATTCCTCTCTAAGATGCGTGGCGAACAGACGGGTGAGGATCTCGAACCAGTCGTCCGTTTGTCGGAGCAGGCTGGCTAGTTCATGCTCACGCACCTGCAATTCACCGGCGTAATTGAGCATACGCAGCAAATTGGCAGTTGCTTCTTTCGCCTTGAGTTCCTCGTCGTCTGTTTCCTGTGCCTGGTAGATCTTTGGCAACACCTGAATGGTGCGACCTTTGAGGCGAATCACTCCGACATGCTGCGATGCACGAATGCGCTTCTCGCCATGTTTCATGCCGAGTCGCAGGACTTCAGTGCCTAGAGCAACGTTGATTCGATCAATGAGCGTCCAATCGCGCTCGGTCCATGCGAAATGTTTGGATTCGTGTTCGAAGATGGTGAGAGGCTTTGTCATGAGGGAGATAGAACGGTTGAGTCGAGTGGCACGTCACATTACGGCACGCATTCTCATCGGCGCCTCCGTTTAGTAGTCGAACGCACCTTAGTATCACACGTGCCATTTCGCTGCTGGCGAACGCGTTCTAACAAAACCGAGGCGGGTTCGTCGTTGGGATCTTGGGGAACGAGTTCGCCGCGGAATGCTTTGGCGAGGATGGATTGCGTTAGTTTGTCAACGTGCCTCTTGGCTTTGACGTAACGTGCTTCCAACGCGTTCGCGCTTTTTAAGAGATCATCGACACGTCGCACCACTTCTTTTTGCTCATCAAGACTAGGAAAGTTGATTGATAACTCTTTCAATCGAGACGCTTTGATCCCGGTAACAGTTGTACCTGTCGCTCTATCCCTCAATCCAGCCTGAAACTGTGTTGATTGCAGAACCAACGCAGCATATGGACCAAACACAATGTCTTTATCAAACTGAAGACAGATTACTCGTTGTGCCAACGCAAATTTGAATGTCCAATCAATATGGACGACGTAACCCAATGGAGCTTCCGTTGTAATTAAGACGTCGCCTATATTCGGAAAGCCGCGAGTCATCCAGGCGTCATAATCGTTCTCCGCGATATATTCTCGCGGTTCAACTGACAGGTAGCCAGGGCGTATGTTTTTCGCAGTTATTAATGGAATACCGGCGTTGGCCTTTCTGGGAGTCTTACCTCTGTAATCAATAAATCGGGCTAAGCTTCCCAGTTTTCCGCTGAGCTGTTGAAACTCAACATTGTGCTTTAAGCGCCAATCTACTGTTAGTGTTCCTGCACACGACGAATCGATAACGGATTGGCGGAAACGTTTGAGGATGCGTGGGATGGTTGCGAGTCGCTCTTGCGCCGCGTTGACGCGGCTCGAGAGCTTTTCCAACATCGTTAGGATGCGGCGTTGTTCGTTCAGTGGTGGAATCGCAAGTTGATGTTCCTTTAGTGTCTCGTATTTAACGCTTTGAACCGTGGTTCCTTCGCGATTGAGACCAAGAATTTCTTTAGCTGAATTCTTGAGACTCAAAAATAACCAGCGATTAAGATCTTCATCACCCGAATCGAAAGCTTTGATGTCTTGGTTAATCGCAAGCTCTCTTCCACTTAGTGCGACCGGAAGTGTGTGCTTTAGTATGCCGCTTCTAACGACAACTATAACTGAACCGGGCCGGCAGAGTTTTGCCGATGAGTTTTCCAACCCAGCTGCAGTAATGAATTCAGTGCCTTGGTTGATTACATCTGAATTGAATTCACCTGAAGAAACCCAAGGAATGTCTCCACGCCAATACTCTGGTTTGCTCTTGCTGGGAGTGCCGCCACTGAAAGAGTAAAAGAGTTCCTCAACTTTGTATTGTGCCCAACCTGATGGCTGATATCTCATGCAGCTACTGGTTCCTGTTTGTCCATGAGGCGAACAATCTCTCGTAAGTCATCCACGACTGCTTCAAGCTCAGTAATTGCTTCGGCGGCCAAGTCCTGCGGTTCGGGCAAGTCTTCACCGTCTTCCAGTGATTCATCCTTCAACCATGTAATGTCGAGCTTGTAATCTCGCTGCTTGATGTCGCTGACGTGGAACTTGCGGAAGCGGCCCTGTTCTCCCAACTCTTTTCGTTTGCTGCCACCATTCGGATCGTCTCCGTAGCACTTTTCGAACTCAGCGAAATGTGATAGCGACAGTGGTCGTTCTTTCTTCGTGATCCCAAGCACATTAGAGCGAGCGTCGAAGATCCAGACGTTTTCAGTTGGGAAGCCTTTCTGAAAGAACACAACGTTTGCTTTCACCCCTTGGCTGTAGGGCGAGAACGTTCCACGAGGTAAACGCAGGATTGTATGAACGTTGCAGTCCTGCATGAGAATTTCAAACACTTCGCCGGCCTTACCTTCGAAAAGACAGTTATCCGGAAGCACAATTGCAGCGCGACCGCCGGGTTTGAGGATCGTCAGAACGTGCTGTAGGAAGTTTAACTGCTTGTTTGAAGTTTCTATCGTGAAGTCTTCGCGGTCCGGCGCCTGGTTTGCACCCTTAGTGCCGAATGGTGGATTGGTAAGCACGACATCGTATCGACGACTACTCGGAACCTCGTAAATCGCATCACCCAATGTGATCTCAGGTTCGAGCCCGTGAAGGTACAAATTCATCAACGCGAGGCGCCGCGGACGCTCCACTAAATCCTGTCCGAAATAGGTTGAACTCTTGAGCCGTTTTGCCAACTCGCGATCGACTGCGCCCCCCTTTGTTTCTTCAATCAGCCATTCGTAAGCGCAAACGAGGAAACCTCCGGTGCCACAAGCGGGGTCACCAATCGTGAAGTCCTTGTGAACTCGCGGGTCCGGTTTCATGCATCGGACGATTGACTGAATTAACACGCGTGGTGTGAAGTACTGGCCCGCTCCTTTCTTACCCTCGCTTGCCGCTTTCTCCAGCAACCCTTCAAACGCCTGGGCCTTAACGTCGACATTAAGAGCGGTCCATTCCGTCTCGTCGATCAGAGACAGCATGCGCTTCAAATTGACAGGATTGTTGAATCGCGATTGCGCGCCCGCGAAAATTTGGCCCAGTAATCCCTTTTCTTTTGCGAGCTTCCGAAGAACGTCAACGTAGTGATCTATGAGGTTCGTTCCAGTCTGCTTGTAGAGCGTGCGCCAGTCGCAGTCTCTTGGCAGTCCGATGCCACGCTCGTCCGCCATTTTCAGAAAGAGCAGGTAGGTTAACTGCTCGATGTAGTCGCCGTAATCGATTCCGTCATGCCGTAGCGTATGACAGAAGCCCCAGAGTTTCTGAACAACGTCGCTCATGCTGCTATTGCCCCATTTAGATCCCGGATGATGTCGTCTAGCTGATTATCGAATATTCGATTGGCCCGGCCCCAGCCGCCGAAGTGTGTGAAGATGGGAACGACCTCGAAATCGTCTTTATCTATCGTCAGATTCGCTATCAGATGCTCCTGAATTCGTTTCAGCCACTGCTGTTGCTCATTGGTGAATTGTTGCCCTTTGGTTAATCCATCAAAAGCGCGTCGTACTCGTTGTTCTGCCGTGTAAAGCGGCTCTTGCTCTCGCGCTGCGTGTTTGACCATCGAGATGATGTCGACGAGCGCTTTGTTATAGTGAGCTTGATGCGCCTTCTGGAGGTTTTCGACTGTAAAGCGTTCTGACGTGGAGCTGAGCTTTTTTCGCAGCTCTTCCAGTGCTTCGGTGCTCCACTCCTGTGGCCGATCAAGAAGAATCTCGATTGCTTCAACCTTAGCTGGATTCTCTTTCACGAATCGCGCAAACGCTACAAGGTAGTCCTCAGGCTTGTATTCTTTCCCGTCCAGACCACGAACCAGCCAGGCTGAACTCACCTGGTCTTCTGTCTCGTATGTTTTTATGAAGTGCCTTGGCGGCCGAGGGTAATGAACAAGTAGATCCTGAAAAGCCGGACTACGCAGCAACGACATGCTCTCGGTAAAGCTTGAGCGCAATTTAGCTGGCAAAGTTTTCGCATAGAGGCCCATGTCGCCGTTGGGAATGTAGGCTGCGAACAAATCGCGAGCCTCACCCGACATTTCTTTTTCAACCCGTTGCAGCCGGCGAACGAGACAGCGAATATTGTACTCGCGATCTCGGTTGTCCCAGATGTCATCGATGACCTGCTTAACAGTTCTTGTTTCTCTCTCAGGTGGTTCCGCAGTGATAGCAGTTGCTTGACGGAAGTACTCGAGCAACGTGCCGTCAAAACAATCAAACACCGTGAAGTGTGATTTGTCTGCGTACTTCTCACCCTTTCGCGTTCCGCGTCCAAGCATCTGTTCAAACAGGATGCGCGACTTCACCGGCCGGAGAAAAACAATGTATTCCAGATCCGGAATGTCAACGCCTGTTGTAAGCATATCGACACTTACGACCACGTGCGGTTCCGGACGATTGCGAAACTCACGAATCCGCTGAAGCGGTCGATCGACTCGTCCGGTGATCTTTTGAACGAACGCATCGCCCTGACCAAAGACATCGCGCGCGATGTCAACAAGACTGTCCGCATGGGAAGTGTGCGGCAGATCGTTAACGGCGAAGATGAGTGTTTTGGGGAATCTTCCGTAACGTTCCTGATGTTCTAAGGCGTACTTTTTGATCTCTTCGAGAATTTTTTTATTCGAGTTAGGCGCCGTTACCTTTCGCTCGATTTCGGTGGCATCAAACTGCCGTTCATCCTCAACCTGGTCGAGCAATTCGCTGCCGCTCTCCGGGTCCACGATTCCGATCTGCTCGCCCTGATTGAGAAACACACCGTTCATCCGAACGTCCGATTTGATTGTTACCACGTCGTAATCGACAAGGTGGCCTTCCTGAACGGCTCGTTGATACTCGTAACGGTAGACGATGTCCTTGAAGTAGGCTTTCGTATGGGCTGCAGGCGTAGCCGTGAGGCCGATTTTGACGGCGTCGAAATGATCGAGTGTTTTGCGCCAAACGGAAAGCTCGCCGCTTGAATAGCCTCTATGGCATTCGTCGGCGATGATCACGTCAAATGCGTGAATTGGAATGTCGAGTTTCTCGGCATCCTCGTCGATTGTCTCGTCTCCGATGTTGAAGATAGCGTCCCGCCCAAACAGGTTAATCGTCATTCGCTGGATCGTGGACACATACACGAAGGCATCACCTTGCTTCGGATTCGTGAGGTAAGCCTGCGGTAGAACCTTGGGATCGAATTTGTCTTCCTCGCCAAAATCTTCTTGTTGGAAACGTTGACTGTAGACCTCGTAGATCTTGTCGAACTTCAAACCGGGCTCCGGTTCAAATGAAGCAAATGCTCTGACTGCTTGAGCTGCGAGAGCGCGACGATCAACCAGAAAAAGAATGCGTTGACCTACACCCGATTTCATCAACCGGTAAACTTGATTCACGAGCGTAAACGTCTTGCCAGTACCAGTCGCCATAGCGACTAACATCTGGCGTTTGCGATCGGTGATCGCCTGTTCCACTGCCTCGTTAGCTTCTTTCTGGTACGCCCGCAACTTTAAATGATCGTTTGGATGTGTCTGCAGCCACTCTACTGCGGCGTCGGTGTCGCGCTCTAACATCTCTCTTAGCGCGGCCGGAGAATGAAACTTTGCCACGGGGCGTGAGCGGCTCAGCCTATGACGCACATCGTGAAACCAGATAACGGCGCCGTTTGTTGAATAGAGGAAGGGAACTCGAAAGCCATCGAAATTGAGTTTGCTCGCCGCAACACCGCGTGAATAACGTTCAGCCTGCGTGAGTACGTTCTGAGGTCCGAGCGTCAGTTTCTTTGCTTCAACAACTGCGACAATTCGGCCGTCAACACACAGAACGTAGTCCGCGGGCCCGTTCGCTGTCTCGTACTCCTCGATCGCGCAGTTTGAAAGCCGGTCGAGTGGGCACTCGGCATCGAACGGAACCACATTCCATCCGAGGCTCTTCAAGAGGGGATCGATCCTTCTTTTACGTGTCTGACTTTCAGATTCCATCTGAGCGCAAGGAAAAGGTGTCCGAGCTTCTAACGATACCAATTTCGTTGTGAGGTGTGTGAGTTTCCGCGTGCGGTCCCGACTTACGTGAGATTTCCCACGTTTCCGTTCGGAAGCCGGGAATATAAAGTGACTTAAAAAGCTCTGTCAAGGCTGCGTGTAGAGGCCCGCACCCATGCCGGTCGCGAAGTATCGATAGTTAGCCACAGGTGAGGGCGTACCTCGGCCCGATCTGCATGGATTATTCAGTTATTTTGAGGATGTAGAATGGAATAGTGTTCGCGGCCTGAGACAGGATCGCCAGAGCGCCGGCGCTATGCCACTTCAGGGTGTAAATGGTTCGAGTGTAAGTGTCCCGAGTTTAGGACCACTGATGAGTAGAGATTTCCGGTTTTTTGAGCTCCTCCCAATTCCGCTACCGTCCTAAAATGGAAAAAATTGGACCATAAGCGTGTTGTTGGACCACCTCGTTTGGCGTCAGACCGGACCAGGCACTATGTGGTCTGAAGCCATTATACT
>JAIVJV010000005.1 GCA_020199835.1 Acidobacteriota bacterium
CGAAAAAGCAGTAACAGAGCAACGCAGGCGCTGCGGCGTCGCGGTCGAAGTCTGTCCTACAGATCTCTTGACAGCGAACACCGCTTCATAGATGGGCTGAAATTGGTGAACGCCTTCGGCGTTGACGAGCAGAAGGCGTTGGCGTTGCCGAGCAGAACGCGTTGGCGTTGAGCGAGCAGAACGCGTTGGCGTTGACGAGCAGAACGCGTTGGCGTTGACGAGCAGAACGCGTTGCGTTGTGAGCAGCTTCGCTGTGCAGCCTCTGCGTCAGTCTGTGCTTTAGTGGTTATTCGTTCCCCACAAACTTTTCACCACAGCATCACAGAGAGGAAGGACGCAGAGGCTGCACAACGAAGCGTCAGCTAAGCCTCACGGTCGACGACCGGGCTTTATACGGACTGCCATGGCCGCGGTTGTTACGGTCAGTTCTGCCGACCTCGTACCGATCAACACACCATCTACGTACGTCTCAACGGTCAGTGTGTACTGGCCGGTGCAGGCTTCCCTTGGGACGTGGAACTGCACGTTCACATTTCGCTCGGCTCCGGCGTTAACTCCCACTGACGCACCGCTATCAACAACGCCGCTGTCGCAGGGACCGGCATAGCGGACTACATACGACACGAACAACTTCTCGCTGGTGTTGTTTCGGTAGCTCAATTCCACCTTCGCCATTCGGCCGCGCTCCACGAATGCGGGTGAGACACTGATCGAGAAGTTCAGCCCACCACCCTTCACCGTGAACGTTGTGGTCGCGGTGCTCGAGTTTCCGGCAGCGTCCGTGGCCTTAATGGTGATGACGTGCGTGCCCAGGCCCACGATAGTTCCTGCGACTGGACTCTGAGTTAACGTTACCGGTCCGGCGTTGTCAGTCGCGATCGTGGTTGCCAGGAAATTCGGAACCGCCGCATGGCTGCTGAGACCCGCATCGAAAGTGATTGGCGCCGGCGGAGTGATCGCCGGCGCAACCGTGTCGTTAACGGTGATCGAAACAGCCGCCTCGGCGCTCGTCTTCTGGGCCGCAGAACCGTCGCCCGTGTCGCGGACCGTAAATTTGAAGGTATCCGGACCGGCGTAATTCAAAGCCGGCGTGTAGCTCAGGTTTGGGCCGCTACCAGTCAGCGTGCCGTGCAATGGCGCGGCCGTGATCTCGAAGATCAACTCAGCGGCTGCCGTCTCAACGTCGGTCCCGGTGAGCGTGACCGACACGGCCGTGTTGCTGTTCGTCGTTACCGACTGACTCGCTGCGACCGGCACATCGTTCACCGGGTTAACCGTGATGCTCACGGTCGAAGTGTTCGATTCGCTGGCGCCATCATTGACTCTGAACGTGAAACTGTCAGAGCCGTGGAAGTTTGCACCCGGCGTGTACGTAACCGTTGGTCCGACGCCGGAAAGCACGCCGTTCGCTGGTCCGGTCACGATCGTGTAGGTAAACGCCGGTGACGCACTCGGGCTCACCGCGTTCAGCAGGATCTGGGCCGGAACATCCTCATCCGTCGTAGCGGACTGATTCTCAGTTCCCGGCGGGTTGTTGCCATTAATGCCTGCCTCGACCGAGTTTTCGATCGCATCAGGTACGTTGGCAAAGAAGTCGTAACCCGTGAGTGCCTCAACAGCATCAACGGTGGTCAGGTAAGTGTGCCAGTCACTATTTATGCTGTTCTGGTTCGGCATGATCACGGCGATCGTTCTGGTCGCCGCAGTCACACGCGAAACGTCGTTGTCGCCCGCAGGTATGACGAGCGCAACCTTCCAGGTGTAAGCCGGCACGGTCACGCGTCCATCCGCGATCGTCTCGGCCGAACCATTGTCGCCTGAACCGCCCACACCGGCTGGCCCAGCGATGACGTAAACCTCATTCGTCGCGAGCAGCGTGCGCAGGAAGCTTTCCAGGTCCGCCCACGGTCCCTGATTGCTGTTTGGCGCTTGCGGCACCATGTTCGACATCAGGAACGTTTCCTGATTGAGCGGGATCGAAACCGGGTTGTCGCGATCCGCGTTCGGTGTCATGTGACCGCGATCGAACCCCGACGCGAAGTAGTCAGTCGACTGCACGCGATACCACTCAGGTGAAACCTCCGGGTCGGCGCGGAACGTGTCCGTGCGCGGCAAGCTGCCGGTCCACGGGTTTTCGAGATGCCAACTGACCCAGTTCGGCGTGCCCTTGTCGCGGCTGTAAGACAGCGTGAACGAAGGCTTCTCCATCAGGAAGTTGTTCGGCTGCAGGAGATCGGCCACCGCGTTCGACGGATTGCCAAATGCCAGATGGACGCTCGGCGCATGTGGCGCAGGCGCTCCGGCGTCGACAACTGTGAATGTCCACACATGGTCGGCAAACAGCGTATCCGTGTTGGGTCCACTGTCGTCGACGTCCTGATCGTGAACGTTCGTGTGCACGATCGTGACCGTGCACTGCTCGCCAAACTGGAAGCTCGTGTTTGGCGTGATGTGATAACCCTTGGCGTTGTTGTACGAGGCAACCGTCGCGCTGTTGTGCGAGCCGGAGTTGACGCAAGTGATGTCGAACCACGAGCCGACGACGTCGACCGGCTCGCTGAAATCAACGGTAATCGTCGCATCGTACGGCGCGTTGAAACCGTCGGAGATCGGTTCGGTGTTCGCGACCCATGGACCAAGCTCGACGATCGGCGCGGTGCGTCGCGGATTCGGCGCTCCGGTCTGGAAGTCGTCGCCGTTCTGGTTCGTGTCCTGCGCGCCATTCAACTTACGGAACAACGCACTCGCATTGCTCAGCGCAGGGGCGCGCGTCGCGCCTTCGAGACAACTCGCCGACGGACCATAGCCGACGAAGTCGACGATGTCGGGATCGATTCCGTTCGGACAACTGCCGCTGAGTGAGATCGAGTTATTGACGAGCGCGACCTTGCCGGTCGTGGCGCTCATGTTGATGTCGCCGGAGATGTTTGGCATGACGGGCAACGGCGCGCCGTTCGCGCCACCAGACGCGAGCCTTACCAGGAAGTACTCGCCCGGAGCGATCGTGCCGCCCAGCGGTTGTTTATTGGTCCAATTCGTACCGGCCGCGGACGCGTATTGCAGCGACCAGCCCGCGAGATTGAACGAGATGCCGGTCGGGTTGAAGATTTCGATGTAGTCGTGCGTGAACGTGGCGCCGGAGTTTCCGCCACCGCCGTAAAGCTGGCTGATGACGAGATGGTCCACCGGCGGCGGTGGCTGTTGGACGGTAAGAGCGATCGAGCCACTGCTGCTGCGTGCTTGATCGTCGCTGATGACAAAACCTAACGACTTCGCCCCCGGCGTGGTGAGTGACGAAACGGTAGCGGTGTACGTGAACACGTTATCGCCCGCGACCACGTCGCCGCCGTTGACGCCATCATTGAAGAACGGCTGGCTCGGCGATCCGCCGATGCTCGACAAGTCTGCGACGACTGTAAGCCCAGTGCTCGGCGGGTTTGTTCCGGCCGCGAACGTCAGAGTCAGCACCGAGGATTCGCCGGGCAAAACCGAGACTGGATTCGCTTCGCCCACGCCTGACGGACTCGTCGAGGCGAGTACTGTGACCGAGATCGAACCCGAGCCGGTGCGTGTAAGCGGACTCGTTTCCGTGATCGTGAACGGAAGCGACTTGGAGCCGCTCGTTGTTCCAAGCGCCACGGTCGCGTTGAACGAAAAGACATTGTCGCCGGCAGTCACGTCGCCGTTCGTACCGTCGTCGAAGAACTGCTGCATGCCGCTGCCGCCGATCGCACTTAAGTCAGCAGTGACTGTGTGCGCAACGCTCGCCGGGTTTGTTCCGGGAGTGAGGGCGACTGTGAGCAACGCGGAACTGGTGGGCGCCACTGAAGCAGGATTCGCGTTGCCTATGCTGGTGGGATTGGTTGAAACAGTGTCCGTAACGCCGAGGATCGAAACGTTATCGATCGCGAGTGCCGGTGCGTTGGTAGTGACACCGCCGGTATTGACCGAGTAGTTCCATGCGAGAAAGAAATTGCTGCCTGCAGGAATCGAAACGTTAAGCGTTTTATTCGAGACCGAGACTGTAGCGCCGGGCGCAGTTGCAAAACCGCTGTTGTCCGCGTCAGGCGCGAAGCTGGTGAGAAAGTCTGGTCCAGCGCCGGTCCATGAATTGCCGTCAGTCGAATAGAACAGTTGATAACGGAAGCCCGCGGGGTTGGAACCATTGCGATACTTCTCGACGTCGTACGAGATCAGCAAACCAGTAAGAGTGCTACCCGTGTTGTTGGCGAGCTGAGCGTAGAGATTGCCGCTCATCGTTGCAGTGCCCGAAGCAAGAAAGCCGGGCGCGCGATCGGCGTTACCTAAAGGTGTCGTGCCGGCGCCGAAGTTGTAACTGCCGTTCGCGGCAGTGGTCGACAAATTGGCCCCACCGACACGCAGCGTTTGAGTGTTGCCGGAGATAAACGAACCTAAAGTCCGCGGAACGGAAATAGTTTCCTGACGAAAATCAGCGGGCAGGTTAGACGGTGTCGGGCTCGACAACGGAACGTTAAGAGTGTCGAAGTTTTGCGTGTAAGCGATCGATGTTGAGAGTGAGATCGCCGCGAATGCGACATAGACCGACACAAGTGCCACGGCTGCGACAGTAGTGACAACGCGCCATGTTCGCATGAGTGCTGGTCTGTGTGATTTCCGGCGGCTGGTACGTGAAAGCGGTAGTCGAGACTTACGCGCAAACATGTCAGTATCCTCCCAAAATACAATCGTGACGTTTAATTTTCTTTGGAGAGGTATACCGGCGGGACAAGACGCTTCCGGTAAGGGCTAATTCTGCTTTTACCAGTTCTGCAAAGGGCGGGTCAACAAGCAAAAATGCCTGCTATTTGCTAATGACAGGATTCTGGTCAAGGTGACAAAGTTCCGGTCACATTGCCAATCGACGGAAAGCGGTTGACACAGAGAAGGCCGATATACCCGACCTTCTCTGTGCTCGAGGGGTTCTACCTCACTTGGAACTGCACGGCGTGTACCACAGGATCATTGCCGGCTGTGAAGTGGAGGTTGTAGGTGCCGGTACTGAGACCGGCTGTCCTCAGGTTAAAGATGTAGAAGCCGTTGTCGAAGCGGAAGTTGTTATCCGTGTTCGCGTCACCTGCGCTTATCACTTCGCCCGACGACGCGCTCGACACCTTGGTCACGTTGAGCGCTTGCAGCACGATGCTCGGCGATGACACGTTATTGTCGTTGATGTCGCAGAGTTGCAGCTTGATTGGATACGCAGCTCCCCTCTTCACGGCTTTATTCGGATCGTAGAGGAGACAGATCTTGAACGTCACGCTCAACGTTGCCGTGTCAGTGCTCGGCGCCGTCACCGTGCCGCCGCTGAACTGTCCAGTGATCGTCAACGCTTGCGGTGTCGTGCCGCCCGGCAGAATGTAATTCGCCGTTGCGACGCCACCGGAAACATTTCCCACGACCGGCGAGCCCACCACCGCATTCGCGGCGTTGGTAACAGTGAACGTCACAGTTCCTTCATTCACCGTTCCGGCAGCAGTGCTGACGTTTGCGGTCAACGTTACGCTCTGGTTGTTTGGACTGAACACGGCGGTGGCATCCGACACCGTCGTGGTTGTCGCGGCGTTCGGGAACTTGAGATACGCGACGGGTATGTCGTGATCCGAGTTCCGTTCCGGTCTGTTTGCATCGTTGAGGAACAACGAGCCGGGAACCTCCGGGAAATCGGCGTTGTTGCGAGCGATGTGATAGCGCTGGACGAACGAAGCCGCGACCGTATTGAGCAGCATGTGATCGATCGCCTGCGGCGTGCCTTCGAAGATGAAGCTGTAACGCTGATGCGCCGGCAGCGTGTCCGTCAGGTTGATGAAATCCGGATTAACGAGATCCGGGCTGGCGTCAACCACGATCTGATCGTCCGCTGTCGGCACGCCCTTGATCGTGGCAACGGGATCGGTGAAGCCGTCGCTGAATTGATAGGCGTTGTAGTCGCCGATCGAAAGGACAGCCGTTCCCGGATTGTCCGTTTGCAGTTCCTGCAACAACTCAGCCAGGAACTCACTCTGCGCTTTGCGTTTGGCGCGCACGCGTTCACCTTCAGCGTTAACGCCTTCGATGTCGATGAACGAGCGCGTGTGGTTGATCACGATGATCACCGGGCGCGGGTTGAGCGTTGCGGCATCGACCGTCGCATGCAGGACGAGTGGCGGACGATCGTTGAGCAGCGCCGGATTACCAGTGGTTGGATCGATGTACGTGTTGCAGGTCGCGGCGTTGCCGGTGCAACCCGCCTTCTCAATCTGCGTGACGCTGTCGATCCGCACGCGCGACGTCTTAACCAGGAACCCGACGTCTTGATCGGCGTCACCGGCGTTACTGTCAGCTTCAACCAGGCGCGCCTCGTAGTGCACGCCCGTCATGCTTTCGATCTCCGCGGCTAATGCTTGTAGACCGGAGAGTTCGAAGATCTCGATGGTGCCGATGACGTCCGGCAAGTGCAGTACGTCGCGAATCGCGAGTGCCGCCTTGCGACGTTGCGTGGCGTTGTTGTTGAAGTTTTCGATGTTGAAACCGGCAACCGTTAACTCACCGGCTGCGGGTGTGGGCACGGGCACTGCGCTCATGTTCACCGATCTCGTCGGCGTCGTTTCGGGCAGCACCTTGTAATTGCCGAAGCTGAAATCGAGTGGACCAGTGACGTTCGAGATCGTCACGTTTGACGTGACTGAGAAGACACTTGAACCAGCCAAACCGTCGCTGTCGATCACGATGCGCTCGGGGTTTTCATCCCAACGCGGAATGCAGCAATCGACGGCGTTCGTGGTCGGGTCCGGCGGCACGGTGAATGAGATCTCGATGCCTGGTTCGCGCATCGGCCGTGCGACGCCATCAAGCACGGTGAACGTTTCACCAAACTCGTTTGTCGGAGCGACCGAAACGAGCGTGTTGGCGTGCATGCGCATGCCTTCAAAGCGCTCGAGCTGATCGACCGGTCCGGCCGGATTGAGAATAGTTGTGGTAACCGTAACCGGCGCCGGCAATGAATTAGCCGAAGAAGTAACGGTCACGTCACCCGGCAACGTGCTCTCGATCTGGGTCAGGTTAAAGAACTCGGTAGCGGTGCCAAGCACAGCTACGAAATCGCCCGCCGAAACTGCCGGCGCGCTGGAAGTGAACACAAACAGCGCTTCGGAAGTCGTGGGATCGGCGTCATGATTCACATCGACTTCTTGCAGGAAGAAACCATTCGTCTTCTGCGCGGTAACGATGCCGCTCGTGCTGACGAATTGCCCGGCGAATGGTGTAGCTGAGCCGTTCCCCTGAATGTCGTGAATCGCGAGTGAAATCGCGGCGCAACTGTTCGTTGCTGACGACGTGTTGCGTGGCGTCGGCGTACCGACTGAGAAATCGATGGTGTTGCTGTCTGAATCGAAGCAACCGCCGCGCTTGCGCAGAGCCGCAGTGGTGTTGCTCGTGCCGCCGGTTGGACCAGCGCCTTCGAAGCAACTCGCGGTCGCGCCGTAACCAACCAAATCGACCGCGCATTCTGCACAGGCTCCCGTAAACGGAGTCGTTGAAGCGGACAGCGCAACTTTTCCTGCGCCTGCGGCCATGGCAATCGTGCCGATCGCATCCGCGGCGGGCAACGGAACGCCGCACGGAAGACCGCTGCAACCTGTTCCCGCAGCTTCTGAAACGAGATAGTAACCACCGGGCGCGATGGTTCCTGTAAGCGGTGTCACTTGCCACGCGCCTGTACCGGTTGCGGATTGATACTGCACGGACCAGCCGGAGAGATTGACCGGCGTAACGCCAGGATTGAACAGTTCGATGAAGTCGTTTTGGAACGGCGCGCTCGCATTGCCACCGCCGCCGTAAACCTGACTGATCACGACGTCGCCCGGTGCTGCTGGACAATCGTCGTTATTGATCGTTCCGACACCTTGTCCGTCGAGGATGGTCGCGCCCGAGACGGCGCCCAGGTTAACAAAGAAGCTTTCGGCTGATTCAAAGTTCACATCGCCGTTAACGAGGACATCGAAAGTATAAGTGGTCTGGTTTTCTGGAATCGTCTGGCCGGTCAGGGACTTCGCAATGTAATCATTGTCGGCCGTGGTGGCGGAGTTGTCTTGCGTCGAGATATCGAAAGTGACGCCGCCCGCGGGTGCAGGTGCTGACAAGCTGACCGTGAAGCTCGCGGTGGTCGTGCCGCTATCGCCTTCTGTAACGGTCGCGTCGCCGACGGAAATATTTACGCCGCCGCCGCCACCATGCGGTGTGACGGCAAGCTCGTCAACGGCTAAACCGTGATCGTTGTTTGCGTGATCGATATCGCGCCAGCGCAGCCAGACGTCCTGTCCGGGCGCGACTGTCACCGAGATTGTTGACGACTTTGCAGTGCGATTCGCTGCTGCGTTGCCGTCGAGCGCGCTGTTGGTCGTGGTGCCGAAGATCGGACTGGTGAAGTCGAGCGCATCGTGATCGACCCAGCCTGTTGTCGGAACGTTGGCTCCAGTGATCGCACCGGCGTTCGCCACCTGGTATTGAAAGTCCGCGGTTTGTGCGACTGACGGTGTTGCGGTGCTCGATCCGCCATTGCGCCATTGCTCGCCCACGTAGTTGACATCAAGCGACGTGATCGTACTGCCGGTATTGTTTACAAACCTGACGCCGTAAAAGATATTCCCCGTTCCGCCTGAACCGACGGAGCCGAGTGCGCGATCGGTGACTGGGTTCGCGCCCGCCACCCCGAAGCTGTAAAGCGCGCCGGTATTTGACGAGCCGGTGCCGGAGTTGTACGTGACTCGTGTCGAGTACCAGCCGGGAATCGTAGCGTTATCAGCCCAGGCGATGCCGGTTCCGGTTGAAGCGAGCGTATCGAAGTTCTCGGTCAACGGTGACTCGAGTGTATTAATGCTTCCATTATTTGTGAGTGCAGATGAAGGCGACGCCACGTAGGATATCGCAACTGCGGCTAAGAGAAAGAACGAGACAAACAGCACACGTCGTGCCGAGCTACAGGGGCTAATCAAGCGCATACACAGACTTTCCTCATAAAACCAAAATTAAACAAACTCCGCACGTTTACGTTTTGCGAGGAACTACCGGAGGTAACTTGAGGCCGGTAAGGAATGTGCGTGCCTTTTACCAGTTCTACGGGGGAGGGTCAAGCCGCTAGGCGACTCGTAAACCGCTGTCCCCGAAGATTTCTAAATGTGTTAACACTTCGTTCAACAGCAAGCTGACAACTGACCGGCGGAAAGGCATAATGCCTGTCACGGAGGATCAACTTTCGCCATTGATTATTCAGTCGATCGAACTGCGCGAAATCTGCCTGCCGCTCATCCACTTCTTCGAAACCAGCTTCGGCCGCACCACTGAAAGACGCATTGTGTTGGCGCGAGTCACGGACGCCGATGGAGCTGAAGGTTGGGGTGAGTGCACGGCGGGTGAAGGACCGTTCTACAGCGACGAATGGACGGACAGCGCGTGGAGCACGTTGTGTGAATTTCTCGGTCCAATGGTTTTAGGTCAACGTGTCGAACGCGCGGCTGATGTGTTCGGTTTGATGAGACCGGTTCGCGGTCATCGCATGGCGAAGGCAACGATTGAAACCGCGTGCTGGGACCTGGAAGCCAGGAAGCTTGGCGTGCCTTTGTGGAAACATCTCGGCGGCACGCCTCGCGAGATCTCGTGCGGCGTTTCCATTGGTATCCAGGACACGCCCGACATTCTCCTCGAAAAAATTCGCCAGGAAGTGGATGCGGGTTATCAACGCATCAAGATCAAGATCAAGCCCGGTTGGGATGTGAGCATCGTCACGCGCGTGCGCAAGGAGTTTCCGCATATACGTTTGATGGGCGACGCGAACTCCGCGTACACGCTTGCTGACGTTCCGCTGTTCAAGGAACTCGAT
Source organism: Acidobacteriota bacterium (assembly GCA_020199835.1). Classification (GTDB taxonomy): domain Bacteria; phylum Acidobacteriota; class Blastocatellia; order Pyrinomonadales; family Pyrinomonadaceae; genus PSRF01. The sequence continues at coordinate 9,875 of JAIVJV010000005.1, forward strand.
GGTCTCAACTTGATGATGCTGGAGCAGCCGCTGTCGCATGACGACATTTTTGATCACGCGAAATTACAGCAACAGATTCAGACGCCGATTTGTTTGGACGAGTCGATTCGCACGCCGGAAGATGCAACTCACGCGATCGCGATGGGTTCGTGCAAGATAATTAACGTGAAACTCGGACGCGTCGGTGGACACAGCGAAGCGAAACGCGTCGAAGCGGTGGCGCGTGCGAACGATATTCCGGTTTGGTGTGGCGGTATGTTGGAGTCGGGAATCGGACGCGCTCACAACATCGCGATGTCCACGCTCGCGGGTTTTAGTTTGCCGGGTGACGTGTCAGCGAGCGCGCGTTACTGGGAAGAAGACATCATCGAGCCGCCGGTGATGGTGAGTGCGACCGGAACGATTGTCGCGCCTGACGCTTCGGGCATTGGGTTCAATCTTAACCTGCCGCGTATCGACGCTCTGACGGTGCGCAAACAAACGATCGCTTTATGACACTTATTTCATCTTCCCTTGCCGCTGAAATTCTAGACAGGTTTCGTGAGAGGCAGAGCGACGTCGAATCGTTCGTACGCGCACTCGTCGAAATCGAATCACCCTCGGGCGACGTTGACGGCAGCCGCGGAGTTGTCGCTGCGTTGTCGGCGGCCGCGCAAACTGTGAACGGCGTCGATGTGATCGAACCGGTCCAGGTTTCCGGCGTTGGACAACATCTAGTCATAAAGTCCTTTGGCGGAGATGGCAACGCCGGACAAATTCTACTCGTTGGACACACTGACACAGTTCATTCGCGAGGCTCGTTGGCCCAGCGTCCTTGGCGTTCTGAGGGCGGCAAAATTTATGGCCCCGGCGTGTTTGATATGAAAGCGAACTGTGCGCTTGCGCTGGAAGTGTTGCGCACGTTATCGGAGTTGAAGCTAAAACCGAAGTTTGGTGTGACTATCGTGTTGACGTGCGACGAAGAAGTCGGCAGTGCGTCCGGTTGGCCGTTGATCGAACAGGTTGCTAAAGCGCAGAACACCCGTTACGCCTTTGTGCTTGAACCGCCGGCGCCGGGAGGTCGAGTAAAAACAGGGCGGAAGGGAACGGGGATTTACGCGATCAAGGTCGAGGGAAAAGCCGCACATGCTGGACTCGAACCTGAGAAAGGCGCGAGTGCGATTCTCGAACTCGCGCGGCAAACTGAACGTCTCCATTCGCTCAATTTTGCGGGTTCGGGAATCACGTTGAATGTCGGCGTGGTCCATGGCGGCACGCGTTCAAACGTCGTGGCCGCGCAGGCCGAAGGCGAGATCGACGTGCGTTTCTCGACTGAAGCGGAGTCGCGCGAAGTCGAACGGATTCTTTCGAGTCTGCAACCGGTGGATGAGCGAACGAAAGTGTTCGTGTCAGGCGGAATCAATCGGCCGCCGCTTGAACGTACCGCTGCTGTTATCGAACTGTTTGAAAAAGCGCGTGGTGTCGCGGCGCATCTCGGATTCGAACTCGGCGAAGCGCAGGTAGGCGGCGCGTCTGACGGAAACTTTCTCGCGGCGCTGGGGATTCCGGTGCTCGACGGACTCGGCATCTGCGGTGACGGCGCGCACGCTGTGCACGAACATATCGAAGTGAATGATATCGCTCGCCGAGGCGCGTTGATAACTGGTTTACTCCTATCTGTGTAGCCTGTGTTTATTTGTGGCCGATGTTAATTGCAACCTGGAACGTCAATTCAATTCTCGCGCGCATGCCGCACATTACGCGCTGGCTTGACGACGTTAAGCCCGACGTCTTGTGCGTGCAGGAAACGAAATGCACTGACGACAAAGTTCCTGTAGTGATCTTTCAGGAGCGTGGTTACCACTGCCAACTGTTCGGCCAGCAGTCGTACAACGGCGTCGCGATTTTCACCCGCGGCGATGCGTGTGAGACCACTCATCGTGGCTTTCCCAATGACGACGCGGAAGCGCAGTCACGTCTGATCACCACCACGTTCAACGGCATCAGCATCGTCAACGTCTACATTCCGAATGGGCAGGCGGTGGGATCCGAAAAGTATGCGTTCAAGCTCGGGTGGATGCGTCGCTTGCGCGAGTTCTTCGATGCTCATTACGACAGGACAACGCCGGTGTTGTTGTGTGGAGACGTCAACGTCGCACCTGAGGAGCGCGACGTACACGATCCACGGCTTTGGACGGGGCGAATCATGTTCAGCGAGCAGGAGCGCGCGAGGTTGCAGGATATTAAGGACTGGGGGTTCACTGACGCGTTTCGACTACACGAAGAAGCAGGTGGCAAGTTTACGTGGTGGGATTATCGGGCGGGCGCGTTTCGACGCAATCTCGGGCTTAGGATTGACCACGTCTGGATCAGCGAGCCGCTCGTTTCGCGTAGTGTGAAGACGTGGATCGACATCGAGCCACGAAGGTGGGAGCGCCCCTCGGATCACGCTCCCGTCATTGCAGAGTTTAATTGGACGTAAGCTCCGCCGTCTTCTCGGTGATGTCTTTCTGAGCCCACTCGTTGTCGCGGCTCGCCTCACCGGCTTTCGAACGTTTCGCGGTTTTCATCTTCTGCACCAGGTCCATATGCGTTGAGAAATAAGGCAGGCTCTTGCCGACCATCTCCTGGACGGACTCAAAGCCTTTATCGACCATGAACTTCTCGACGCCTGCTTGCAGTTCCTCGATCATCTTCACGCCCTGCAACATCACGCCGGTGCAAATCTGAACCGTTGACGCGCCCAACAGCATGAACTCGAGCGCGTCGTGAGAGTTCTCGATGCCGCCGATGCCACTGATACTCACGCCATCGGGTAATCCGAGCGCAAGCTGGCTCACCATGCGCAACGCGATCGGCCTCACCGCCTGCGCCGAATAACCACCCGGAACACAATGACCTTCAACCGTCGGCATCGGGCGCAGTGTTTCGAGGTCCACGCCAATCACCGACAGGATCGTGTTTATCGCCGAGATACCGACTGCGCCACCGGCGACCGCAGCGAGCGCGGGTTCGCGAATGTTGGTGATGTTGGGCGTCATCTTGGCCCACACCGGAACCTTCGAGACTTCCGTCACCCAGCGCGTCACTTCCTGCGTCAGGTCCGGATGCTCGCCCATCTCCGAACCCATCTTGCGTTCGGTCATACCGTGCGGACACGAGAAGTTGAGCTCAAAACCATCAACGCCAGTGTCCTGGACCATGCGCGTGAGTTCCTGCCACCGACTCTTCTCGTACTCCTCCATGATCGACGCGATCAAAATGTGGTTCGGATACTCCTTTTTGATCTGGCGAAACTCGTCGAGCCAAACGTCAATCGGCCGATCCGAGATCAATTCGATGTTTTCAAATCCGATCACTTCTCCCGTTCTGCGGGAACGAAGTTTGCCGTAACGCGGCACGACGTTGACGACCTTCGCCGACTCGAGGCTGACAGTCTTGGCGACCGCGCCTCCCCAACCAGCGTCGTACGACTTGGCGAGCACGCGGGCGTTCGTTCCCGGCGGGCCTGATCCCAGCACAAACGGGTTGGGAAACTTCATGCCGTTGACGGTGATTGATAGATCCATAATTTGCTCCGCTGTCTGTCTTAAATTCCCTGCCGCTTAGTCGGCGACGAGGGCGCCGTACGTATCCGGTCGTCGATCACGATAGAACTGCCACGTGTTGCGCACCTCGCGAATTTTTTCCAGATCAAGGTCCGCCACGATAAGCGCATCCTTGTCACGCGGCGCTTCAGCGAGAAACTGCCCACGCGGATCGCAGAAGTAACTTTGCCCGTAAAACTCGCCGATGTCCCACGGCTGTTCGTGTCCCACGCGATTGATCGCGCCGATGAAGTAGCCGTTCGCGACCGCGTGTGCCGGTTGTTCGAGACGCCAGAGATACTCAGAGAGACCTGCCACAGTTGCCGACGGATTGAAAACGATCTCCGCGCCGTTCAGGCCGAGTGCTCGCGCGCCTTCGGGAAAATGACGGTCGTAACAGATGTAAACGCCGATACGAGCGAACGCGGTGTCGAAACAGGGATAGCCGAGATTGCCGGGACGGAAGTAAAACTTTTCCCAAAAACCGGGATTGACGTGCGGAATGTGATTCTTACGATATTTGCCGAGATACTTGCCGTCAGCATCGATCACGGCGGCGGTGTTGTAGTAAACGCCGGTGATCTCTTCTTCATAGATCGGCACGATGATCACCATGCCGTGCTCTTTCGCGACTTCCTGCATCAGGCGCACGGTTGGACCATCGGGAATGCGTTCCACCGCTTCGTACCAGCGCGTCTGTTGTTCGGCGCAGAAATACGGCGTGGTGAACACCTCCTGCATGCAGATAATCTGCACGCCCTGTTTGGCGGCGTCCTGTAGAAACGTCAGGTGCTTCTCGATATTCAGGCGCTTGATATCTTCGATCGGCGCATCAGTCGGCGCTGCATTAGTACATTGGATCAGTCCGCATTTAACCGTGCGTGGCATTCAACGGCTCCCTTCGAGTTTTCGTCAAAACGTAGTATATGACGAATCCCAAGGCAAAAGTAACGAACCATGAATAAGTGTAGAGGTGGTCAAGGAAGGTCGGGTTGCTGACCTGACCGCCCGGTGTTGAAGCGGCGCGCACGAAACCCGGTACGACCGGCGCGATGGCCACAACAAGAGCCGCCATTGCGCGCCAGTTGAAACCATTGCCATAGGAATACGGTCCGCGCGGATCAAACAACCCTTCAAGATTCAGTTGTTGTTTGCGGATCACCCAGTAGTCGCAAATCAAAATGCCGGCGATCGCGCCCATCAAACCTGAGTAACCGATCAACCAGGTGAAGATGTACGCGCCCATTGATTCCATCAGCTTCCACGGCATCATCAGAATGCCAATAACCGCGGTGATCAATCCGCCCGTCACGTAAGAGATCAGGCGCGGGTTGAGGTTCGAGAAGTCGTTCGAAGGCGAAACGACGTTCGCGGCCATGTTCGTTGTAAGCTGCGCCGCAAAGATCACCGCTGTGGCAAAGAGAATAATCAGCACGCTATCGAAGCGCGCCATTAAGTCCACCGGATTCGGAATCGCTACGCCGTAGATCAAAAGCGTGGCGCTGGTCACTGCGACGCCGATGAACGCAAATGCCGTCATCGTGAACGGGAGTCCCAAGGCCTGGCCCAACATCTGTGACTTCTGCGACCGTGCGTAACGAGTGAAGTCGGGAATGTTGAGACTTAGCGTGGCCCAATAGCCGACTGAGGCAGTCAACGCGCCGGGAAAGATGGTCCAGAACTCATTTTGCTGTTTTTGCAGTGCCGCCGATTCCGTGAGCACGCGACCCAGTCCGCCGGCGCGCCACGCGGCCCAGACGAGTAACACCAAACCGCCCACCAGCAGCAACGGCGCCGACCACGTTTCGAGATACTTGATGCCTTCGACGCCTTTCAGAATGATGACCACCTGAATAGCCCAAAACAAAAGAAACGCGAGCCAGGTGTGCAAAGCGACGTCGAGGAACATTGCGGAAAGCGAGTTCCACGCCGGGAACATGACACCAAACAGCGCGTCGAGCGCCGTGCCGCCGATCCATGTTTGAATGCCAAACCATCCGCACGCCACGATCGCCCGCAGCATCGCCGGCACGTTCGCTCCCTTTGTGCCAAACGCAGCGCGGCTCAGCACGGGAAACGACACGCCGTACTTTGTTCCCGCGTGAGCGTTGAGAATCATCGGGATGAGCACGATCGTGTTGCCAAGCAGGATCGTGATCATCGCCTGCCACCAGTTCATGCCGGCTTCAATGAAACCACCGGCGAGTGTGTAGGTGGTGATTACCACGCTCATGCCGATCCAGAGTGCGGCGATGTTCCAGGTGGACCAGGTGCGCTCGTTGATCGTGGTGGGCGCGAGATCCCGGTTCCAGAGCGGGCTGTGGGAAACGTCGGTTTGTAGTTCTACAAAGTCGCGTTCAGTGGGGGATTCAGTCGTCATGTTGTTTTGCCGGCGGTTAAATAGCCACGCAGGTGCCGCGTTTCAGAAACTGTCCATCACCAGCCTTGCCTTTGAAATCGCCGTTATCCACTACGACCTTGCCACGCGACAACGTAGTCTCGACGACGCCCTTAATCTTCTTGCCTTCGTACGCGTTGTAGTCAACGTTCATGTGGCTGGTCTTGAGGCCGAGTGTTTGTTCCTTGTTAGGATCGAAGATCACGATGTCCGCGTCGGAGCCGACCGCAATCGTTCCTTTCTTCGGGAACAGGCCAAACATCTTTGCCGCTGCAGTTGACGTAAGTTCGACAAACCGATTCAGGCTGATGCGATTCTCGACGACGCCTCCGTTGTAGATTAGCGGCACCCGATGCTCGACGCCCGGCGCGCCGTTCGGAATCTTCGTGAAATCGTCTTTGCCGAGTTCTTTTTGTTCTTTCATGCAGAAAGGACAGTGGTCAGTGGAGATGACCTGAAGGTCGTCCATCTTCAAACCCTTCCAGAGTTCTGCCTGGTTTGATTTCTCTCGCAGCGGCGGCGTCATTACATACTTGGCGCCGTCGAAGCCGGGTTCGTCGTAGTTGTCGATCGAGAGAAAGAGATACTGCGGACACGTTTCGGCAAAGGCCGGGATACCGCGATCGCGAGCCTGACGCACCTGGTTCAGCGCATCGGCGCACGACAGGTGAACGATGTAAACGGGCGCTTCCGCCATCTCGGCAATCGCGATTGCGCGGTGCACGCCTTCGGCTTCCGCGATGGTTGGTCTTGTTAAAGCGTGATACTTCGGCGCGGTGTGGCCGCTCTCGAGCGCGCGTTTTATGATCTCGTTGATGACGATGCCGTTCTCGGCGTGCATGCAGATCAAACCGCCGCGTTGGCCCGCGGCCGACATCGCGCGGAAGATCGTCGCGTCATCAACCAGGAACACGCCGGGATAGGCCATGAACATTTTGAAACTGGTCACGCCCTCGTCCATCGCGGTGTAGAGTTCTTCGATCTGTTTGTCTTCGAGCTCGGTGGTGATGAGGTGGAAGCCGTAATCGATGACGGTTTTGCCTTCGGCTTTCTGGTGCCAGTTGTCAATACCTTCGAGCAGAGATTGGCCTTTGTACTGCACGGCGAAATCGATGATGGTTGTGGTGCCGCCGTGGGCGGCCGCAACGGTGCCGGTGTGGAAATCGTCGGATGATTCAGTGCCACCGAACGGCAGTTCCATGTGGGTATGTGGATCGATCCCACCGGGAATGACGAGTTTGCCGGCGGCGTCAATGGAGTGGTCCGCCTCCATCGTCAGTGTTTTCCCAATCACCGAGACGCATTCGTCTTCGATCAGTATGTCAGCTTGATAGTCGTCAACGGCAGTGACGATCCGGCCGTTTTTGATGAGTGTTTTCATCGGTTTTGGTCCACAGATTTCACGGATTTGAGACACGGTTTGGTGGTGGAATTGTCGGCTGCGGCGCGAGCGTCGGCGTTTGCTTTGGCGCCGGGAGCGATCTTGTCAGTCACGCAGATTTCGTCCGGTGTGATCTTGGCAACGACCAGATAGGATGTTTTGCGGTTGGGGTGGTCGGGATCTTCACTGGCGTTGTAGCGCAGAATCAGGGCGACGGGTTTTTTCTTTACCCGCCATTCCGCTCGTGGGCCAACGTAGGAAAAACCGCCGCTGACTACGTCCCACAAATCGAGCGAATGTTTGGCGCCCTTTGGCGTAACGACGACGACGTTCTGGCGCAGATCGCCCTCGAGTAAAAGCAAGGAATAGCCGGCAACGCCGCGGCAGCGGCCTTCGTAGTCACCGGCGCCGGTAGTTTCAGTCTTTATCGTGCGGCACTGCTTTGCTGCGAGCGAGGTGTAGAGACTGCGGTTGGCTTGCGCGAGAGTCGTTGCCGACGCAACCAGGATGATTGTTGTGACAAACACCAGTCTCAATACAGATTGCCCTCGCGTTTGCGGCCGGTGTAGTCGACGTAGACCACTTTGAGATCCGTGTAGAAATCCAACGCCGTCGAACCCTGTTCGCGATCGCCGATGCCGGTGCCTTTAATTCCCCCAAACGGAACGTGCGCTTCGCCGCCCGTCGTCGGTGAATTGACGTGCGTCATGCCCGTTTCAATTTCATCGACAAAACGGAAGATGCGCGCTGCGTCGTTCGTGAAGATCGACGACGACAACCCATACTCGCAATCGTTCGCGACCTCCATCGCGTGGTCGAAATCCCTGACTCGCAGAACTGACAACACTGGTCCAAAAATCTCCTCGCGTGCGATGCGCATGTCCGGCGTTACGTGATCGAAAACAGCCGGACGCACGAAGTAACCTTTGTCGAGCCCCGCGCCATCAGCACGCGAGCCGCCGCACACGAGCGTAGCGCCATCCTCGCGACCAATAGACACATAACTCAACACGGTCTTGAACTGGTTCTCATCGACACTCGGCCCCATCTCCGTTTGCGCATCCGCTCCGGGTCCGAGACGCATCGACTCCGCTCGCTTCGCGATGCGCGACACAAACTCATCGGCAACTTCATTCACCACCACCGCGCGACTCGTCGCCGTGCAACGTTGTCCAGACGAACCGAACGCGCCTTGCGCCGTCGACTCAACCGCGAGGTCCATGTCGGCATCTTCGAGCACGACGACGGGATTCTTGCCGCCCATCTCACACTGAACTTTTGCTCCACGCCGAGACGCCTGTTCGTAGAGTCGAATGCCCACGTCGTTCGAACCCGTAAAAGAGATCGCTTTGACCGCGGGATGGTTGACGATCTCGTCACCCGCTTCAGAACCCGACCCGAGAACCAGATTCAAAACGCCCGGCGGAATACCCGCGGCTTCGAAGATCTCAGTGATGCGAACCGCAGTCGCCGGCGTGATCGACGCTGGTTTGAAGACGACTGTGTTGCCCGCGACCAGCGCCGGCGCGATCTTCCAAACCGGAATCGCGACGGGAAAATTCCACGGCGTGACGCACGCGACGACACCGATCGGTTGTTTGATCGTGTAAGCAAAGTTCAGCGGCAACTCGGAAGGAATCGTTTCGCCATTGAGACGTCGTGCTTCACCGGCGCAGAACTCCGCGACGTTGATCGAGCGTTGCAGTTCACCACGGGACTCGGCGATCGTCTTGCCTTCTTCGCGCGTCAGAATTTGCGCCAGCTCCTCCTTGTTCTCTTCGAGCAAGCGCGCGGCTTTCGCGACGATGCGGCCACGCGTCGGCGCGGGCGTCGCGCGCCAGCCGCGGAAAGCGTTCGCAGCCGCTTCGACGGCCGCACGCGCTTCCTCGCGAGTGGCTTGTCGCACGGTGCCCAAAACGTCTTCTGTGTTCGCCGGATTTCTGTTGGACGCGGTGCGCGTGGAGGCCGATTCAACCCATTTTCCATTGATAAAATTGCGGTAGGTGTCCATAGGAGGGCTGGAATATAACATGTGCTATAAGAGTTTGCATGACTGTGGAGCTGCAGAGTATTCCCGAACTCCTGGCGCAACGCGCGAGCGCCACACCTGACAAAGTCTTCCTGTTTTCCCAAGCTGACAAGCGAAAGTTTACGTACCGCGAGTTTGCGGAAGCGGTCGGGCGCACTGCGGGGATGTTGGCGGCGAAGGGGATTCGCAAGGGCGATGTAGTGAGTTTGTTGTTGCCGAATAGTGTGGAGTACGTGATCGCGTATTTTGCGTGTTGGCAGTTGGGTGCGTTGGCCGGGCCGGTGAATGCGTTGTTGAAGTCGCAGGAGATTGAGTATGTGGTTTCGAACTCCGAGGCGAAGTTGATGTTAGTGAACTCGGAGTTTTTGGCGCAGGTTGAACGGATAGAGATTCCACATGTGGTTTTTGATAGCGAGAGCGAGACGGGAAAGAAATTTAAGAAAGAAAAAACAAACCAATCAACAGCTCAGGACGAGTTAACCGCTCAAGACGATGCGATCATCATCTACACGTCGGGGACGACGGGTAAGCCGAAAGGCTGTCTGCTGACGCACGAAAACATTATCGCCAACGCGCGACAGATCAGCACCTGGCTTGGCTTCACGGAAAACGATCGCCTGCTCACGGTGATGCCGCTGTTTCATATGAACGCCGTTTCCGTAACGACGATGTCGGCGCTTTACGGCGGCGGCTCAACGGTTGTGTGTCCGAAGTTTTCCGCGTCGCGTTTCTGGCAGATCATTTCCGATTACCAAATCACGTCGTTTGGATCCGTGGCCACGATGCTGTCGATGCTGTTGAGCACCTATCCGGACGGCGTGCCGGAAGGTTTGAAAACAGATCAATTGCGCTTTGCGATGTGTGGCTCGGCGCCCGTGCCCGCAGAGGTGCTGCACCGGTTTGAAGAGACCTTTGCTTGTCTGGTGGTCGAGGGATATGGATTATCCGAATCAACCTGCCGCTCAACTTTCAACCCCCCCGACGAGCGCCGCCGGCCCGGTTCGTGTGGGTTGCCGATCGGCAACGAGATGCGCGTCGTCGATGAAGACGATCGCGAAGTACCTGACGGAGAGTGGGGAGAGATCGTCCTCCGCGGCGAAAACATCTTGAAGGGTTACTTCAAAAATGAAGCCGCTACCGCAACTGCGTTTCGCAACGGCTGGTTTCATACGGGTGACATCGCTTATCGCGACGCAGACGGTTACTACTACATCGTCGATCGCAAGTCAGACATGATCATTCGCGCTGGCGAGAATATCTATCCGCGCGAGATCGATGAAGTGTTGTACCAGCATCCGCAGATCTTAGCCGCGGCGGTGATTGGCGTTCCGGATGAACTCTATGGTGAAGAGGTCGCGGCGGTAGTGGTGTTGAAGCCAAACGCGACAACGTCAGAGCAGGAAGTGATCGACTTCTGCAAAGCACGACTCGCGGACTACAAGTGTCCAAAGACCGTGCGCTTCGTCGAAGATATTCCGAAGGGACCTACTGGGAAGTTGCTGAAGAGGGAACTGCAGCAGATGTTTCGCTAAGCGATCCACCCATTCTGTTTTTTGTTCGATCGATCACCCACGCGCTGAAAAGCCAAAGCGCACAGATTCCAACCATGAGCGGTGAAAACCACTTGCCGTAAAGACCGTCCGGCGAAAACTTCTCAGTCGCAGTGTGTAGAAACTCGCTGTTTGGCAGTAAACCTGTCTCGGTAAACTCGTGGAACGAGTAGATTGCCACCTGGACCATGAACAGCAGCAGGAAGATACTCGTCACCTGGAAGAACCGGCGCACATTGATCAGATGACCCCAGCGCGCCCAACCAATCGCAAACGCAATCGCCGCGGCGAGACCGAGTAAAGCGCCGTTAACGAGATTCGGATCCTTCACCTGCATCAACAACAGCGCTGTCTCCATGCCTTCGCGCGTGATCATCAGGAAGGTGAACAGAAACACGCCGAGAACCGCCGTCACTCGCGACCCCTTCGACGAAAGCGCGGTTAATCGTTCGCGCATGTGTTGCTGAACTTTCGGTCCGGTGCGCCACATGTGAATCACAAGCGTCCCGACCATCACGACCGCAACGGCTCCGAGTACCGCTTCACGCAAAGCTTCGTTGGCAAAGAACGTGTTTATGTAACCGCCGAGCGTCGCGCCAAACATGCCGGCCACGACGTTTTCATCGACGCCGTAGTTCAGCAGGTAAGCGAGTCCGGCGCTGGCCAGCAAAGCCACGGCGATGCCAACATAAACCGAACTGTTAAGCCATCTCTGACCGGACTTGCTGAGGTAAGCAAGGATAACGGCAACGAGCAGGAACGACTCGAAACCTTCGCGCAGTACGATGATGAAGGAGTTCAGCATAACGCGGCGCAGTATACGTTAATTGAAAATAGATTTCAATTTCGTTTAAGGACCGAGGCTACCGGTTTGAGTAGCCTCGTCCGCTCGGTGTCGTTAACGGTGATTTTGCATGCTGCGCGTGTCTTTCATCGGCATCGGCATCATCAGCTTGCCATCCGCGCCGCTGGTCAACGCGAGAAACTGCGAGTCCTGACGCAACGTCTCAAACACCGCATCAACGCGCGCTTCCATCATCTCTTTCGCGCGCACCGCCTGGTAACGCTCATAGCGGAAGAAGTGACGCTGCAACAGCGCGAGCGCCTGGCGACGGTGTCCGGTCTGCGCATAGATAGCCGCGAGGTTGTAAGAAGCAGGGAGCAGGTTGCGATTCGCACGCGCGATCTTCAACGCTTCATCACCCTGTCCCGACGCAGCCATGAACACGGCGGCGAACACGAGGTTGTAAGGATCTTTCGGATCGAGTGCGAGCGCTTTCTGCGTATAGAAGTTACCCTTTTCGAGATCGCCTTCGGAGTTCCAATAGACGGCCAGATTGCGATAGCCGAGCGCTAACGGAAAGGCTTCAACGGATCGCTCCATCAACGCGAGTCCTTTTTTGAACTCGCCGTCGTGAATCGTCATCTTCCCGAGTCCATGCAACGCAACCGCACGCGACACCGCATCGGCCGGCATGTTCAAAATTTGATTGAACACCACGCGCGCTTTGTCCCACTCGCCAGTGTGATGGCGATAGACTTCACCGAGATAACGCAGCGGCGTCGCATCCGCGGGATCCATTTCACTCGCTTGCCGGTACAGCTTCTCCGCCGTTACATAACGCTCCGCGATTTCAGCACGCAATCCCTGGCGCAATACAGCTTCAATCCGCGCGCTTTGTACTCGATCGTAAACGGGCGCTGTGTCGGGAATGCTGCCAATCTCTTCCACGCCGAGTTTCTTCAATTCCTTCGAGGCGTCTTTCGCCTTTTTCGGAAACAGGCATGTCTCTTCAGCAACGGGTTTGAGCATCGCGATCGCGCCGTCTTTATCGCCGGCTTTTGCTTTCTCTTTGCCGCCCTTTAACTGTTCGTCGAGCGCACTTTCACGTTGCTTAATTTCCGACTCGACGGCTTTCTCAACATCGCTGACTTTCAGTTTGCCGCCGTTACTGTCGACTTTCTTGATCGGTGAGCCGTCAACACTCGTCAACACAGCAACGGGCAACGCCGAGTCGCCCACGATCTTTTGCAACTCAGGTTGTTTTGCGTCGGCTACGGCCATGGTCACGCATTGTGATGACATGAGCGTCAAAATGCGCGACGTGTGCATCGGTGAGCTTTTCACTTCATTGTTGGTAGCGGGGAACCAATAGAGGACCAAGCCTTTTTGCGGCGCAGTGCGCGCTTCCCAAATCTTCCACGGCACTTTGTAAACCGTCGGCGCGGGGCCCGCGCCGCTGTTGCCGCCGCCGACGCCGCCAGTACCGCCACCGCCGCCACCTCCGCAGGTGGCCCATACCGGCGACAGCGAAAAAAGAACCATGAGGAGACTGGCAAGTGCGCGTGAAAGTCGTGTATTCATTTTGAGTTTACCTTTCGGAGATTAATGCGTGTCTGAGAGAAGCGGCTCTTCTGTTCTGCGCTCGGTCTGATCCCACGTTTCAGCCGTCTCGGTTTGCGGCGCCGCAGCTTCGACAAAGTCATCGAGCGCCGCGCGTAAAGCCTGAACCTGCTCCTGCGTCAACAACACTGACGCCGATCGCTCGCCTTTATAACTTACGCTGAGTTGAACAAGCTGTGGCGGATGCGCCGAAAGCCTCACCATGCCGTCGGTCGCGCGTCGACCAACCTTCAACTCAACTTCCCTGGACTTGGCCATTTTTTAACCGTACGTGAGACGAGTTGTGGATTTTATAACACAAGCACTTGGCCGAGTGACAGCCGATCCAGTATGTTGTAGGGACAAATGAGAATACTACTCGTGAATCCGGAATTCCCCGACACATACTGGAGCTTTCGGTATGCGCTGCCGTTTGAAGGCAAACGCTCAGTGTTTCCACCGCTGGGCCTGATGACTGTGTCGAGTTTGCTGCCGCGTTCCTGCGAACGCCGTTTGGTCGACTTGAACGTCGAACGCTTAAAGACTTCGCACCTCGAGTGGGCCGATATGGTGTTCATCACGGGCATGCTGGCGCAAAAAGACTCGCTGCACGAAGTCTCCGCTCGCGCGAAGGCGCTCGGCAAGCGCATCGTTCTCGGTGGCCCCTACGTCACCAGCACCATTGAACAACTACCGGACGCGGATCATATTTTCCAGGGCGAGGCCGAAACCACCCTGCCGCAGTTTTTCGACGACCTCGAACGCGGCGAAACGAAGCGCATTTACAAAGCGCCGGAACGGCCGCCACTCGCGATCACGCCAGTTCCGGATTTCGGTCTCGTGAATTTGAAGCGGTATAGCTGCATGTCGGTGCAGTACTCGCGCGGCTGTCCGTTCTCGTGCGAGTTCTGCGACATCATCGAGATCTACGGGCGCGTGCCACGCACGAAGAGTAACCAACAGATGCTCGCGGAGTTTGACGCGTTGCATCGTCTCGGTTGGCGTGGTCCATTGTTCATCGTTGACGACAATTTCATCGGTAACAAGAAAAACGTGCGGCTGCTGATGCCTGACATGATCGCGTGGCAGAAGAAGCACGGTTATCCATTCTCACTGCTGACCGAGGCGAGTGTGAATCTCGCCGACGATGAACAGTTGCTCACGTCGATGAAGGATGCAGGTTTTCGCCGCGTGTTTTTAGGTATTGAGACGCCGGTGGAGGAGAGCCTCAAGGAAGCGCAAAAACCGCAGAACCGCGGCAACCTGCTGGACTCCGTGCGCAGGATACAGAGTCACGGCATGGAAGTGATGGCCGGTTTTATCGTCGGCTTTGATAACGATCCTGAAGACATCTTCGAACGCCAGATCGAGTTTATTCGCCAGAGCGCGATTCCGATGGCCATGGTCGGCATGCTCAACGCGCTGCCCGATACACAACTCTGGAAGCGGCTCGAGCGCGAAGGCCGCCTGCTCGGTAACGACGCCACCGGCAACAACACGTTGTCATCGTTGAATTTTATTCCGCGAATGGATGCGGAAACGCTGCAAGCCGGCTACCGGCGCATCATGCGCACGATCTACCGGCCGAGCGAGTATTACCGCCGCGCGCTCGACTCGTTGCAACGCACACCGCAGGACGTTCCGGAGGCGCACCAGTATCACGGATTGAAAGCCGTCAAGGCTTTTGCGCGCATCGCGTTCCATCTCGGCGTGCTTGACCGGGAGCGGCGCGAGTTCTGGCGCTTCTTCATTAAAGCGTTGCGCACGGATCGCGATCGAATGACGGAACTCCTGCGTCACGCGGCGATGGCCTATCACTTCCGCAAGTTGACCGAGTCTCACTGCTACTCGTGATCACTCGTCCCCTAAAGTCCGTCGAGCCGGCTGTGCCGCCGGATGTGAGGCGTGGCTGGGCCTCGCCGTGATCACTTCGAGAAACTCTGCGTTTGCAGCACTCCGGCATCGCGACTTTCGCCTCCTCTGGCTCGGCCAAATTGTGTCCGTCACCGGATCGCAGATGCAGCTCGTCGCGATCAACTGGCACGTCTACGTACTCACTAAATCAGCTTTGGCGCTCGGTCTCGTGGGCTTGTTTCGCGGGGTTCCGGTAATTCTCTGTTCGCTGGCGGGCGGCGTGGTAGCGGACGCGATCGATCGCAAACGGCTCATGATCGTTACGCAAACCGTGATGCTCGTCAGCGCCGGACTGCTCACAGCAACGACGCTCGCTGGCACTGAAAGCGTTTGGCCCTTCTACTTGCTGAGCGCTATGGGTTCAGCGGCAACAGCGTTCGACATACCCGCGCGACAGTCACTAATGCCGACTCTGGTTCCAGTAGAAGACTTTCCAAATGCGGTCAGTCTCGGAATGATCGTCTTCAACGTGGCCACGATCAGCGGCCCGGCAATCGCCGGCGTTTTACTCGCCGAAAGCGGCCCGGCCTTAATCTACGCCATCAACGCATTTTCATTTCTAGCGGTGATCGGCGCGTTGCTTGCCATGCGCGCGAGCGGAAGTCCTGACCTGCAAACTGCGCGCAAGGACGCGTTGAGCATCGGCGCGTTGAAAGAAGGCTTAACGTTTGTCTGGCGCACGCCGATCGTGGTCCAAACCATGACGCTCGACTTCGTCGCGACGTTCTTCGCGTCAGCTACGTTGCTGTTGCCGATCTTCGCGCGCGAGCGATTGCATGTCGGTCCGCACGGATACGGACTACTCGCGGCGGCGCCCGCGATCGGATCGGTGATCACCGCATTCGTCCTCGCGCGTCTCGGAACACTGCAACGGCAGGGACGGCTGGTAGTCTGGTCGGTTGCGGTGTTTGGCGTCGCGACAGCGGCATTCGGAGTCTCGACCGCATTCTGGTTTTCCATGTTAATGCTCGCGGTCACCGGCGCTGCTGATACGGTGAGCACCGTGCTGCGCCAGACCATTCGACAGTTAGTCACGCCGAATCACCTGCGCGGACGCATGACGTCGATCAACATGATGTTCTTTTACGGTGGTCCACAGTTGGGTGAGTTGGAGGCGGGAGTGTTAGCGGCGCTCATCGGAGCGCCGCTGTCAGTTGTTGTTGGTGGCTTAGGTTCGACTGCCGCCGCCGGTATCGCGGCGGTCAAGTCGAAGAGTTTGATGGAATTTGAAATCTCGGACCTGCGTTCCGAGATCACAGTACGCTGATCTGGTTATCGACTGCCTTCACGCCTTTCACTTGCCGGACCATCCGCTCCACCGCGCTTTTCACATCCTCAGTCTTCACGGTGCCCAACAGCGTCACCTTGCCATTGATCACGGTCGCCGTGATGGTGTGACTCGCGAACACCGGGTCGTCGAGCAAGCGTTTGTCGATCTCAGTCTGAATGGTTGAGTCGATGTTTACCGGCTGCGCGGTTTCCGTCGTCGCTGTCGATCCACCTGCCGGCGGGGTGATGATCACCGGTGCGGGCTGTGTCGTTACGGGAGCCGGTTGTTGAATGATGATGGGAGGCTGTTGAGCCGGAACTGGTTGCTGAACGACCGTCGTTGTTGGTTGGGCCGCAGTCAGGCTCTCGGTCTCAGTCGGCTGACTGTTCATCCAGAAAAGGACGAGCATCGTGATCAAGGCGATTGCGACGACGACGAGTACGCCGACCATACCGGCGGAAACACCGCTGCGTTCGGGCGTCCGAACCGATTGTGAAGTGACGACCTCGCGCCGTTCGGTTGGCGTATCCACTACCACGCGGCTTCTTCTAGCCTGTTCTTCATCGTATGACATTACTTTGCCTCCGTTGGTCGTTATCTAATCCGCACGTTAGTTAATCATCAATAGTGTCTGCCCATTCGCCGACACCAGGGTTCCGGTGATGACGAGTAAGCTCCAAACGAGAATCATTATGAGTAGTCTCTTCATTGCAGCACCCCCCACTGAGCGTTCTCAGAGCCGGTCAAGGGAAACTTGCAAGGACGTTTGGCAAACACTATTCCTTTGCCGCAAAGTATGGTTTCACAAGTAAATAGAAGAAGACGGCTCCCGGACGCTTGTTCCGTTACCGTACGCTTGGTACTTTGTCCTTGTATTAATGACTACTGCGATCGTTCACCACCCCATCTTTCAGCAACACGACACCGGGCCGGGACATCCGGAGACTCCGTCGCGTTACAAAGTCGTAATGGAGGCGTTGCGAAACGACGCGCCGTTATGGTCTACGCTCGTTGAAGTGGAAGCCCGCGAGGCGCCCCGCGGCGACATTCAAGCTGCTCATTCGCCGCAGCTCTACAAACAGGTCGAACGCGTCGTGAGCGAAGGCCTCGGCTATCTCGACGCAGACACCGTCGTCTCGATGCGTTCGTTTGACGCCGCGAGACATGCAGCGGGCGCGCCTTGCCAGGCGATCGATCTGATCATGAAAGGCGAGGTGAGTAACGCGTTCGTGCCGGTGCGTCCGCCGGGCCATCACGCGACAGAAGAACGCGCGATGGGCTTTTGTCTGTTCAATAACGTCGCCGTTGCTGCGCGTTACGCGCAACAGCATTATCCGGAGATCGAACGCGTTGCGATAATCGACTGGGACGTCCATCACGGCAACGGCACGCAGGGGATCTTCTACGACGATCCGTCTGTCTACTTTTTCTCGTCGCACCAGTATCCGTGGTATCCGGGGACGGGAACGCGTGGTGAGAAAGGAACCGGCCGCGGTCGCGGTTACACGCTCAATCTCCCGTTGCGCGCGGCCACCCCGGCCACGGAACAGAAGCGCGCTTTTGAAGCAGCGCTTGACGAAATGGCCGCGAATTTCAATCCCGATTTGATCATCATTTCCGCGGGTTTCGACTCGCATCTCGGCGATCCGCTCGGACAGTTGCTGCTCGAAGACAAAGACTTTGTTGACATGACACGCGCGCTCAAAGAATGGGCGGCGAGCAGTTGCCAGGGACGTCTCGTTTCCTGCCTCGAGGGTGGCTACAATTTAGAGACGCTGGGTGAAACAGTGCGAGCGCACGTTGAGGAATTGAGCAGGTGAGTGCAGCGAAACGAACAGAACGAGTCTTTTTGATCGACTCGATGTCGCACATCTTTCGAGCGTTTTTCGCGCCGATGCAGAATCGCGCTGCGCCGCTCGCGACGTCGCAGGGTCAGGTGACGCAGGCGGTTTATATCTTCACGAACATGCTGTTGAAGCTGTTGCGCGAAGAGAAGCCGGATTACATCGCGGCGATCTTCGAGTCACGCGAGAAGACGTTTCGTCACGAGACGTTTGCCGACTACAAAAAGAACCGCGTGGAGATGCCGGACGATCTCTCGAGCCAGATGCCCTACATCTTCCGCCTGTGCGACGTGCTGAACATCCCAGTGATCAACTCGCCCGGTTACGAAGCCGATGACGTGATCGGCGCCCTTGCATACAAGATCGCTGAGCAGGGACTTCAGGCAGTCATCGTTTCCAACGACAAAGACATGTGCCAGCTCGTGCGCGATCCGCTGATCGTTTGCATGCGCCAGAACTCGCAGGTCGTGAAGCGCAAGGAACCCGTGCCGGCGGTTGAATGGGGTGATGAAGCCTGGGTCGAAAAGAAGTTTGGTGTGACGGCCGATAAGCTCGTCGATCTGCTCGGACTCATGGGCGACTCGATCGACAACATACCCGGCGCGCCCGGCATCGGTTCGAAAGGGGCGGTGCAGATCATTCAGCAGTTTGGTTCGATCGAAAACGCACTCACGAATTGGGAATCCGTGAAGCATAAAACGTATCGCGAGTCGCTTCGCGACAATGCGGACCTGATCAGACAGTCGCGTGAGCTGGCGCGCATTCGCACGGATCTCGACGTGCCGCTGGAGCTAGACAAGATCAAGACGCGTCCGCCTGATCGCGCCGCGGCTTATGAACTGTTTCACGAGTTGGAGTTTACGTTGCTGATCAAGGAGTACGCTGACGCTGCGGTCGTGCGGCCGGCGACTACCGAATCGGCGCAAAACTACCGCGTCGTGCAAACGAAAACCGAGCTCGACAACCTTGTCAGAACTCTCTTTGACGCAGAGAACGTCGGCGTCGCGGTCGCTGACTCGACACCGGCAGGCACAGGCGAACAGGAGTGCTTCACCGAACTCGACGCCACGCGCGGCATCGCCTTTTCGACGGGGCCAGGCGTCTCGGCTTACGTGGATCTCGAGAAGTTTGAAGGTGGCGCCGATCAGGCGATTGCCCCGTTGCGCGAAGTGCTATCGAATGGACTTGTCGAAAAATCGATTCACGACATGAAACGTGCGGTTGGTCTGTTGGACCGTTTCGATATCACGCTCGAGGGCGTCAAAGACGACACGTTTCTCGCGGCGTACTTACTCGACCCGGCGCGCAGCAAGTATGAACTTAACGATCTCGCGCGCGAAGCACTCGGACTCGAAAACGGTAATGCGCCGGCCGCGAACTGGTCCGAAAACGCGTGGCAAACCGTTACCGCCGCGGATCTGACCGCACAGACCGCGCGCGTCCTCCGCGATCGCATTCTCGAAAAGAAACTCGAAACGATCTACTCCGAAATTGAGCTTCCGTTAGCGCCGCTGCTATATCGCATGGAACGCGCGGGACTGAAAGTCGACCCGAAGGTTCTCCAGGATCTTTCGAACTACATCGGCCAGGAGTTGCACAAGCTCACGATCAAGATCTACGAGCTCGCCGGACGTGAGTTCAACATCGGATCGCCGAAACAGGTCGGTGAGATCCTCGGCGATCTGAACATCGACATGGGCCGCAAGACTTCGACCGGCCGCGTTTCGACCAGCAAAGCCGTGCTCGAAGAACTCGCGCAACAGTACGAATTGCCGCGTTTGATCATTGACTATCGCGAACTCGACAAACTGAAGAGCGTCTACACCGATGCGCTGCCGCAGCAGATCGCCACTGACGGGCGCATTCACTGTCAGTTGAACCAGACGGTCGCCGCCACCGGACGTTTGTCGTCAAGCGATCCCAACCTGCAAAACATTCCGATTCGAAGCGAGATGGGACGCCGCATTCGCCGCGCGTTCGTCGCCGAGAAGGGAAACAAGATCGTTTCCGCCGACTACTCACAACTCGAGCTGCGTTTGTTGGCCCATATCACGCAGGACCCGGTGATGCTCGAGGCGTTTCAAAAAGGCGAAGACATTCACGCGCGTACGGCGCGGCTCGTGTTTGGCGCACGCACTGACGAAGAACTCCGCGAAGCGCGTCGTTTCGCGAAAATCGTCAACTTCGCGATCGCCTACGCAATCGAACCGTGGGGGCTGTCGCAACGAGTCGGCATCACGCGGCAGGAAGCAAAGAAAGTTATCGAGGATTACTACAACACGTACAAAGGCGTACGGCGCTACATGGAAGAGGTGCCGTTGCGCGCCCGCGAGCATGGCTACGTGCGCTCTATTTATGGCCGCATTCGTCCGCTTCAGGGCATAACGGATCGCAACGCCAACATTCGCAAGGCTGCGGAGCGCGAAGCAATAAATATGCCGATCCAGGGCACGGCAAGTGATATTGTGAAGATAGCGATGCTCCACGTCGAGGAGGAGTTCCGGCGTGCCGGACTCACCGCGCGCATGTTGATGCAGGTACACGACGAGCTGTTGGTCGAGACGCCGGACGCAGAAGTCGGCAAGGTAACAGAAATACTTAAACACGAGATGGAGTCGGCAGTTTCGCTGGACGTGCCACTGGTGGCTGATGTGGGCGTCGGTGACAATTGGCTGGACGCGAAACCCTGACAACTCCGATGCGACCCGCGAAAAAGAAAACGGAAGTAGTTTACCGGCGCACTCCGGCGGCGCGTCCGTTGGCGTATGAACCTCCTGCTACGGTCGATCTGCCAAAGCGGTCGCTCATGCGGGCGATCACGCCGCTGATCATCGGATTCGTACTGTTGTTGGTACTCATCATAGGCCTGGGATTGCGTAGCGCCACGCGCGTCGCCGAGATTGGAAACATAGCCCGGGCACGGTTTGGAGCCTATTCCAATCGCATTCAGGTGTTATCGAACCTGCGGCTCAAGATTTCGCAGCTTGATAGCGAAGCCAGGATCCGCCACGCGGTGCTCTCTCGCGGAATTGCGCCGCCGTTCGGTTTCAGACTGACAGAAGCACGCGACGAGTTAGTCGAGACAGTTGCGGCAATGGACCGTAATCCCCTCTTTCAAGATACGGATTGGGCCACCCTCCGATCAGACGTGCAACAATACATCAAGCTGACGGAGGATCCCGGGCGCTTCAGTGTCGAGGGGCACGACAGCTTCCAGCATCTTAACGACAGCATCGATGAACTGTTTACGCGGGCGCAGCGGGAGCAGAGGGAGATCTTCACTCAAATCATTAATTCGCAAGCGGATGCGCGGCGCTCGATCTTGTACTGGAGCCTGTTTGCACTCGGCGCCGGTGCACTCGTCGCGGGCGGTACGATCTGGCAAGTGCAACGTCATTTCTGGCAGATGCGGCGCAGCATGCTCGAGGCGCGCCGCGAACGCGCGTTCACGACGCAGTTGCTCGAAGGCATGGTGAGCGCGGTTGCGGCGCTCGACCAGGAGGATCGCATTCGCAGCGCGAACGACGCGTTCTTCAGGATCTTCCCGCGCGCCAGCGTCGGCTCGTCAGTGACGGAACGATTTGCGCCGGACGATGCGATGAAAATGCTCGACACCGTCACTGCGGTTCGCGTTACGAAAGCGACTTATCACGGCCGGATGGTGGCCCAGGTCGAAGGCGAGGACAAGTCGTTCGATGTTTATTCGTCGCCGCTCGCGCTCGAAGGCGATCGCGGCCAGATCGTGACGCTCGTCGATGCTACCGAAGTTGCCGAAGCTGAACGGACGCTGCGCCGCAGTGAATCGCTCGCGGCTGTCGGCCAGGCGACGACGCAGGTCGCGCACGAGATTCGTAATCCGCTCGGCAGCATCCGGCTCGGTGTTTCGATGTTGCGTGACAGCGTGAACGATGATGACGCGCTGAACACGATCGAGCTCGTCGAGCGCGGCATCAAGCACCTCAACAAACTCGTCGTCGACGTGACGCAGTATTCGCGTCAGAAGGAACTCGACCGTTCGTCCGTCGATCTGCACGACTCACTCGAACGGAGCATCGATCTCGTCAGCGACAAGATTCTCGAAAAGAATGCGAACGTCGAACGCGCGTTTGCGGGACGCGCGATTGTTGGTCAGTGGGACCCACACCAGTTGCGACAGGTGTTTGTAAACGTCATTGCCAACGCGATCGACGCGAGTGAGGAAAACTCGTCCGTGCGAATCGCGACGGAGATGTTCACCGCTGAAGGCGATAGCAACGGGCAGCCACGCAAGTATTACGCGCGCATCCGGATTGCGGACGAAGGCAAGGGCATGGACAAAGCAACGCGCGATCGCATCTTCGAACCCTTTTTCTCAACGAAGAAGCGCGGCACCGGTTTGGGCCTGGCGATCGTGAAGCAGATCGTGGAGCAGCACGGCGGGAGGATCAGTGTTGCCAGCGAACCGGGAAAGGGATCCGAGTTCAATATCGATCTGCCCGTTTGATTTTTTCGAACGCGCTGCGCGCAGCGTTCACTGTCTGGTAAACGATGTCGTCGGTGTGCGCGAGACTCACAAACGCAGCCTCAAACTGTGACGGTGCCAGGTAGACACCTTCCTCAAGCATCGCGTGGAAAAACTTGCCGTACTGCTCGCGACTGGATCGATTAGCGGTTTCCCAATTCGTAACCGGTTCGTCGGTGAAAAAGCTGGTCCACATCGAGCCCACGCGATTGATCTCGGTCTTAATTCCAACCTCGCTCGCTCCCGCTGATAACCCTTCACATAGTCTGCGAGAAGCGTTGTTGAGTTGTTCGTAAACTGACTTATCGCGCAGACGACGCAGCGTCACCAGTCCCGCTGTCATCGAAAGCGGATTTCCCGACAACGTGCCAGCCTGGTAAATCGGTCCGGCCGGCGCGATGTTGTTCATGATTTCGCGACTGCCGCCATACGCGCCCACGGGCAGACCACCGCCGATTATCTTTCCCAACGTCGTGATATCTGGGGAGATTCCGTACAACTCCTGCGCGCCACCGCGAGCGAGTCGGAAGCCAGTCATCACTTCATCGAAGATCAGTAGAGTTCCGTTTGCTTTAGTGAGTTTGCGAACCGATTCGAGATAACCCGCTTGCGGCGGGACGCAGCCCATGTTTCCTACGACCGGCTCGATGATCACTGCTGCTATGTCGTTGTGTTCGGCGAAGACTCCTTCGAGCGCAGCGGCGTTGTTGAAGGGAACTGTGATCGTGTTCTGCGCGAGTGCTGCGGGAACTCCCGGACTGTCCGGCAGTCCGAGCGTGGCGACGCCCGAACCCGCTTTCACCAACAGGCTGTCGCCGTGACCGTGATAGCAGCCTTCAAACTTCACGAGCTTCGTGCGTCCGGTGACGCCACGCGCGAGACGAATCGCGGACAACGTTGCTTCGGTGCCGCTGCTCACCATCCGCACCATTTCGATCGACGGCACTGCGTCTACGACTTCCTGCGCGAGATTCACTTCCAGTTCCGTTGGCGCACCGAAGCTCGTGCCGCCCGCGGCTGCTTCCTGCAAAGCTGCGACGACCTCTTCGTCGGCGTGGCCCAGGATCATTGGTCCCCACGAACCGACGTAGTCGATGTAAGTGCGGCCGTCTACGTCGGTGATCGTCGCGCCGCGCGCGGACTTGATAAAGCGCGGCGTGCCGCCGACACCGCGAAACGCGCGCACGGGAGAGTTCACACCGCCGGGTATGAGCTCGATTGCTTTTGAGAACAGGTCCTCGGATCGCATGCGCAGGAGCATAGCATCCACCGACGACACAGATTAAACGGTTATGCGGGGGATGCCCTCTTTAGGTTCGACCGTGATCGAGCGGAAGCGCGAGAGTCTGACGAGGCCCGCCGCCGCGCCTTTTGGTTTCGAAAGGAATTTTCGTGGCGTGTAGTGGATTACGACTTTGGAGTCTTCGCTGGCGTGGCTGAAGCGTGCGGCGAGTTGGGCGGCTTCGATGATCGTACGATGCGGGATTTCTTTGCGCGTGGAATTGCGGATCACGACGTGCGAACCAGGGTAGTCGCCGGCGTGCAGCCATAGATCGTTTGGTTGGGCGATTTTGAAGGTCAGGTTGTCGTTGTCGCGGGCGGCGCGACCGACGAGCACTTCGTAACCATCGCTCGATCTGTAGCGGCGCACACCGGGGATCGTGGGTTGTTTTGGTCGAGGTTTCTTAGAAGTTTTGGGGGTTGAAGTTGTAGCGTCTTGCTCTGCAATGACTTCTTCAATTTGTGGTAACTCGCGTTCAAGTTGCGCTATCTCGCGATCAAGTTGAACCATACGGTCAGCGATCTCTTCACGCGCACGTTTCGCCTTTCCATACTGCCGAAAGCGTCTTGCGGCCTCGTCCTGAAGCGAAACGTGCTCATCGATCTCAACTTCAATCGCGGGCGCACCGTCGGCGTAGTAATCCGTGACCGTGACTTTGTTGCCTGCACGCGTTGCGGTCGAGAGATTGGCGAGTAGCAAGTCGCCGATGCGTTTGTGCTCTACGGGATCGCCATGACCGGCGAGGTCTTGTTGCAGGTGTTCTTTGAGTTTCTGTTTCTGGCGGATCGATTTTACTAACTGTGAACGCGCGGCGGCGATGCGAGCTTCGCGTTGTTTGGTTTTCTCAAGAGAGGTGTAATAGGCATCTGCTGCTTCGGATGGCGAATCAATCACTTCCGTAAGATCATTTTCAACACGGATTTGACGGATTGGGGGTCTTTGATAGATCCCTTCAATCCGGGTTCTCAAAGATGCTTCCACCAGGTCATCCTCACCTAACAGAAACAGATCCGCGGTCCTGCCTGTGAGCTGCCCTACTAGCGTCTGAGGTCCAAACGCGACTCTAACAATTCGATCCTCCGGCTCCTTCTCGATACCAGTGACCGGCGCACCACTAAGTTTGTCGCGTAGCACCTGCCCAAACTGACCCAGCGCGACAGACTGTCGCTCAAGATCCTTCACTCGTCTGCGAATCAAATACATCCTCGGGCTCGCCGGCTCGACGCTCACAAACAAAAACGCGCCGCGTAAGCCAAAATCAAACGCAAATGAAACTACGCTGAGTTGGAATATCTTTCCGAGGTATCTGCCGTTGAGGGTGGTGCGAAGTTCTTCGACGACTTGCTGAAGGAGTTGCGGATGCACTTCAGGTTACAACTACTGCGGTTCGCGTGAATCGATCGTGCGCAGTGTAACCTTCGCGGCTTATGAGTGCGAAGAGAATACCGACCACCGTCGGCAATGAAAGCAGATAAAAGAACGAGCGGCCCACCGACTGCCCGCCAGTGGGAATCAATCCGGTCTTCGTATCGATCACGCGCAGTGACAACAAACGCATACCCAAAGTTCGTCCGGTCAACGCCGTTGCTAACGTGAGATAAAGAAACGTTACGACTACTGACGCGGCTACCAGAACCGTCAACGCCCGTGTGTCCTGAAAACCACTGCCACTGAGATAGAACGCGCCGGCGATCGGCGACGTCAACACCGCGGAAAAGATCAGATCGATGGCCGCGGATACCGCGCGTCGAAATGCAGACGCGCTACGGTTGGCAAGATCATCAACGTGCACGTTGCGGCAAATCGAATCGAGGTAGTTGAGCGCGGGATCATTCGGATCGTCGCGAATCAAACGTTTGGGCGGCAGGCTCGGCTCAGTTTTGATAACAACTGGTTCGCTCGGCGGCGCAGGAACGATCGCCAGGTGACTTTTTTCGACTGCCGGCGGCGGTGGATCTACGGCTGGCGGTTCCGTATCAAGCTCGAGTTGAATGGTCGGGGAAACCGTCTCGTTCACGATGTTTTCTTCTCGTTCCGGCGCGTAGGCGACTGCGGTCGCGAGTGACGATCTCGGTTGACGAGTTTCAACTGAAGCGCTTTGGTGCGCGCGCTCGATTCTTTTCAGCGCCGCGGCGACGAGCGGATTCATCGCCGGAGTTTCGGTTGGCGGCAACAGTTCGAGTTGCGGAGCATCGGTGTTGGCTTCGGCGCGCTGTCGTTCAACTTCAGCCGCTTCGCGAGCCGTCTCGCGCGCGCGCCGCTCTTGCACTTCACGCACTCTTTCGCTCAGTTCTTTGCGCCATTCGGGCAGCGAATTGCGCGAAATACCGGGAAATTCGATTAGTGTAGATTTTCGTTCCGCGGGTGAAGTTGGGGAGTCGCCAGTTGCTTTCATTTTTCGGTTAAGTGAATAAACCGACAGGGGTTGTGCTTACCGCTTGCGCCCGTGATCGCTCCGACGCGATCGCGAGGCATCCTATCAGGAACAACTTTAAGTGGTCAATTAGAAAATAAAGCAGGCGTTGAGGTTGCGCGTTCGGGGTTTAAAGGGGTGTGCGTCCGGCAAAACCAGTATCAACGTCGTGCCACCACTCGAGTTCGTCGCCTTCGCCCATTTGCCAGCAGAGTAGCACGACGCGGCCGTCGCGCAGTGAAGGAAAGTCGACGAGGCCGCGTTCGAAATCCTTGAGCTGCACACCGAGTGCTTCGAGTTCATTGATCTTTCCGGTTAAAACGGTCAGCGCCTGCGCGTAGCTGACACCGGCAGACACTCCGCCACCGCCTTTTTCCGCCGCTTCAGCCGCTTTTTTCACCTCGTCGCGATAGCGCGAGACGTTTCGATGCGCCCGCTGGATTTTTCCAACAATCGTGCGGACGCTCGGCAGAAGAGCGTTGGCTTCGGGAATCGTGAACAGTTTCATCGCGCGCTGCTCTGGCTCAGTGTTCGTCGGTAATGCGGATAAACTCGGTCGCCGCCTGAAATTCTGCGGCTTCTTCGTCGTCAATCTCCGTCTCTAATACCACTCGCATCGCAGTTTGGAAAGTGTCGGGCTGTGTTTTGTCCAACGGACATTCGTCCTGCAAATAGTGCGGCGGCATGTGTTCGTGCAGATCGCGTTCGTCATAACGCGGCACGTGCGAGATCTCTTTACGCACCTTGTCTGCGATCTCGCCGAGATCGATGAAGTAGTCAGCTACGTCGATCAGCTTGGGCGCGGTGTTGGACCTAAACCCCGCAATCTCCACGCGACAACCTTTGTACGCGACAGCATTCACTGCGTAGACAAAATCTTCGTCGCCCGAAACAAGCACTGCCGTATCATAACGGCCGGCCAGCGAGAGCATATCTACTGCGATCTCGACATCGAGATTAGCTTTTCTCGTACCGTCGTAAAAGGTTTTCAGCTCTTTCTGGATGACGCGAAAACCGTTGCGCCGCATCCACAGCAGAAATCCTTGTTGCCGTTCGGCGCCCACGTCGACGCCGGTGTAGAAGAACGCTCTCAACAAGCGCCCGTCGCCGAGTAAAACTCGCAGCAGCTTGTTGTAATCGATATCGATGTTGTGAAATCGCGCCGCATGGAAAAGATTGTTTCCGTCAATAAAGACCGCGACTCTTCCGCGATGACCCAGTTGCCATGAAACGTTGTTAGTAGGATCGAAATTGTTGTTCATAACCCGGCTCCGACAATACCCCTTGTTGATATTTAGCATGCTGTTTCAATGTTATCCGGTCAAGTAACAATGCTATCGAGCTGCGTCAGGCCACGGCGATCACCTGCTGTGAAATCGCATCAAGATAGACCATCTTCATGGGGCCATTTGTAACTTCGATTTCCCAGGCGAGATATAACTGAAGACCGTTGGCCTGCCCCGCGGATGGTTGGGCATAGACCACCAGTTGGCGCGCTGCTAAAGCCGCGCTGGAGGGAATGGTAAACGTTTGTTGCCGGCCGCTCGCATCAGCAGCCACGACTGGTTGTTTCCTGACGTGTTCGACGGCTTCGTCCGAATTGATCTTCGGAGTTAGACTGCCCAGTGTAGCCAGGAGTCGATCGGCGTTCGGAATACAGTTACTCGCAATCGATACCACCTGACGGTCGGGACGAAAACGAATGACCACGTTGCCGAAGCCGCCTCGCAGTGGATAACGAAACGGTCGTTGTTCGTAACGAGCTACTTTGATCCCGTTCGCTTCATCAGTTCTTTCCACTAAGGAGAGCTGGGCGGGATCGGCGCCGATCAGTGGCCGCCACTCGGCGATGAATCTGCGCAACGACTCACGCGTTTGTTCTTCAGTCTGCTCTGCTTCGGTGCCCACTTTCGGCAGCACGATCGTTCCGGCAGTTGCGGGCAACCCCTGCAACGTGCCGGTATAAGGATTCAGATTCGCCTCCGTCTTTCCTGCGAGTCCGTAGCGTTGCGACATCTGGTACCACGCGACCGAAGCCTCTTCGAGTCGCGCCGCGGGATCGGCCAGGCCGATCGGATATGCCGGCTCGTTGGACCGTGGTCCGTTTGCCTCGATCGGCTGCAAGGCAGCGCAAGCGCCCGTCGCGAGTGCTACTAAAATGATAAGCATCGCGAGCGAGTGTTTTAGAAATGCGGTTCGGGGAAACATATCTCGCCTCGGATTTTACAGGCTCGTCGTATAATCAAAATACTTGGAGGAGCTGTTGCCTAAAGATAACGAAAACATTCGTCTACCTCTGCTTGGACCAGTCGAACCTTCTGAGCCACAGGGGTTTACTGCGGACCAGATGATTCGTTGCGAAGAATGTTTGCGCGCTAATCCTCCAACTCGCATCAACTGTTTGTACTGTAGCGTACCGTTACCGATGAATGAAGCATCAGCGCGGTTACGCAAGCCCGTTCTTCGTAAACCAGAGAAACATCAAGTCGGCTACAACACGATACTGCTGCCAGGTATAGAGACGTATTCCGCGGAAGCGATTAGCGAAGCAGCGGAACTTTTGAAACTGAAAAACGACGAGCTCCAACGCATACTAAACGAGCGACTTCCGTTGCCGCTGGCGCGTACGGCAAGCCGTGAAGAAGCGGAGCTTGTGTTTGAGCGACTGCGAGCATTGGGTTTCGATGTCGTGACGTTAGTTGATGAAGGTGCTTTGCGGCGCGTGAGATCGATTGCTTTTGACGAGTCGCGCTTCGTGGTTAATCCGGGGCAGACGAAGGAGGAAGTCGAAGAACTGTGGTCCAACATCGTTTTGATAGTTCCGGCCCGGCTGATGGCCCGGCGCGTCGAAGTGAAAGAGCTCAAGACTCGCCGCGCGGAAGGTGAGATTCTCGATAAGAGCGAGTTCTTCAGCGATGAAGTAGTGATCGATTTTTACACTACGAGCAACTCCGAAACGTGGCGCATCAGCGCCGGCAGTTTTGACTTCTCCTGTCTTGGACCAGATAAGGCTTTGATCGCCAACGAAAACATCGCGCGGTTGCAACGCTGGTTGGTTTCGAAAGCGACGAACGCGCGACTCGACGAATCATACAATCGACTGCGACCCGTACTCGATCTCGTTTGGGGACCCGAACAGGAAACACAATCAAGCGGATGGCGTCGCGAGCGGCCGGGCAAACTCAGCGTCGGCATGGCAACGATCACTAGTAATGAGAGTCAGTTTACGCGTTACACGCGTTTGCTCTACTACCTGACGACGCATCCGCGTGGATGAGTGACTATGCCGCGACCTGATGAACAGAACGTGGTCTATGGTGTCAACGCCGTGCTCGAAGCGTTACGCGCGGGCAAGCGGCAGGTTGAGAGCGTCACGATCCTGCAAAGCGCACGGCCGGATCGTTTGAGAGCCGTGCTGGACCTCGCGCGCGAGAAAGGCGTGCCGGTGCAGCGCGTGCCGCGACTCGATCTCGATCGATCGTTAGGCGAAGCGCGGCATCAAGGCGTCGTGGCGCGAATCGCCGCTGCGCATTACGCGGACGCGGAGGAGTTGCTGGATCAGCTCGCGGCGCGAGTCGGAACGCCGGATCCGCCGTTGGCGCTCGGGCTCGACGGCATCGAAGATCCACGCAACATGGGTTCGATCGTGCGCACCGCGGAATGCGCGGGAGTTCACGGCGTCTTCATCGCTGAGCGGCGAGCGGTGGGATTGACGGGCGTGGTCGCGAAGGTCGCAGCCGGGGCTCTGGAATACGTCCCAGTGGCGCGAGTCACAAATTTGGTGCGTTTGATAGAGCAGTTGAAAGAACGTAACATTTGGGTTATCGGCGCGGCTGCGGATGCGAAACAGTTGCACACCGAGTGGGATTGGACGTTGCCCGCGGCGGTGTTTCTCGGCAGCGAAGGCCACGGGCTGCACCGGCTGGTGCGAGAACATTGCGACACGCTCGTCCGTATTCCGGTCGTGGGAAAATTGGATTCGTTGAATGTCTCAGTGGCCGCCGGTGTTTTGCTTTACGAGGCGAGGCGGCAGCGAAATTCACTTTCGAGAGGCTAAATTCGAATGTTCTGTCCTAAATGTGCAACTCAGAATCTCGACGGCGCGAGTTTTTGTCGGAGCTGTGGCGCCAACATCAGTCTTATTCCGCAGGCATTGACGGGTCAGATACCGCAACCAGCGTCGCCGCAGGACGAACTCCTCGTTGAAGAAGGCTGTGCTCCGGGCGGACGCCGTCGCCGCGAGCTGACGCTCGAAGTCGCGTTCAAGAACATGTTCATCGGCATAGCGTTTTTTATCATCGCGATTGCGCTTTCACGAACGATTGGCGCGGGCTGGTGGTTCTGGATGTTGATACCGGCGTTTTCGCTCGTGGGCACCGGCATCGGACAGTACATTCGGGTTAAAGACAGGCAGGGCCGTGGCCTAATCCAGCCGTTGCAGCCGATGTCGCCGCTGTCACCCCGTACGCCCGCCGTGTTTGCGCGCGGCACCGATGAGTTGAGACCGCCAGTAGCAAGCGTGACCGAAGGCACGACCCGCCATCTGGGCGTTGAGAAACCCACGCGTCATCTCGAAACTCAGGAACGAAAATAGTGCTCGTGTGTGTGCCCGTGTGCGCGCAGAGTGTGACGGAGTTGGAGGAGGCGTGTGCGAGGGCGAGTGAGTCCGCGGATTTCGTGGAGTTGAGGGTAGATTGCCTCGCAGAAACAGTACCGGATCTCAGCCGGCTCGTCAGTGGGATTACAAAACCCGTTATCCTCACCTTTCGGCCTGCCGAACAGGGCGGTTACCGGGTTCTAGGGCGTCCTGAGCGAGAGGCTTTTTGGGCAAAAAATTTAAAATCCGATTGGTTCTGCGATATCGAGTCGGATCTGCAGGTGGAGTTTGGCCCGAGTGTGATCGTGTCGCACCATGACTTCAGCGGCGTACCTCAGGACCTCGAGCAGCTCTACGAACGAATGGCTGCGACGCCAGCGCGCGTTGTTAAGATCGCTGTTCACGCTAACGACATCACGGACTGTATTCCCATCTTTCAACTGCTCGATCGCGCTCGCCGTGAGAAACGCGAACTAATCGCGATCGCGATGGGAAATGCAGGAATTGCGACGCGCGTGCTCGGACCATCACGCGGCGCGTTTCTGACCTACGCGTCACTGGAAGACGAGAGCGCAACCGCCCCCGGGCAAATCAACGCACGGCAGCTTCGTTCGGTTTATCGGATCGATCAAATTGATCAGGAAACGATGATCTGCGGTCTCGTGGGACTGCCGGTGATGCACTCCGTGTCGCCACACATGCACAACGCGGCATTCGCGGCCGAAGGTGTTAATGGCGTTTATCTGCCGCTGGAGGTGAACGATCTCGCTGAGTTTATGAAACGCATGGTCCACCCACGGACGCGCGAGCTCGATTGGAACTTACGCGGGTTGAGTGTTACTGCGCCGCACAAGTCCGCCGTCATCGACTTTCTTAACGACGTTGATCCGCTGGCTCAGGAGATTGGAGCGGTCAACACTGTCGTCGTCGAAGGCCACGAGCTACGCGGATATAACACGGACGTTCACGGATTGGTAGAACCGTTGCGAGAGCGGCTTGGATCGTTGAAAGACTTGCGTGTGGCGGTGATTGGTGCAGGAGGCGCAGCGCGCGCCGCCGTGTGGGCACTTGGAAGGGAACAGGCGAGAGTTACACTTTTTGTACGCGATGCGATTAAGGGCGGATTGCTTGGTGACGAGTTCGGTGTGCCGTGTGAGCGGCTCGAGGCCGCGGCGTTTTCCGGTTACGACGTTGTGATCAACGCGACGCCTCAATCTCCCGGTGTAGCGGAGCAGTTGAACGGCGCGGGGTTGGTTTATGACCTCATCTACAATCCGATAGAAACCCAATTCTTAAAAGAGGCGCGCCACGCGGGCTGCCAAACACTCGGCGGACTGCCGATGCTCGTCGCCCAGGCTAGCCGCCAGTTTCAACTCTGGACTGGAAAAGAACCCTCCACCAACGCCATGTACGGCGCAGCCGCAGCCGCTCTCAGGCAGTGATCGTTCCTGTTATACTGAACCCGCAGTGAACGATCGCTACAGCAGGCAGATTCTATTCGACGGCATCGGCGAAGAAGGGCAGCGCAAACTCCTCGCGGCGCAAGTACTGATCGTTGGCTGCGGCGCGTTGGGAACGGCGCACGCGGAAGCTTTGTGTCGCGCGGGCGTCGGCCGCTTGCGCATCGTCGATCGCGACTTTGTCGAGCCTTCAAACCTGCAACGTCAGACGATGTTCACGGAAAGCGACGCCGAGAAGCGTTTGCCAAAAGCCATCGCCGCTGCGAACCACCTGCGCCAGATCAATTCCGATATCGAGATTGAACCACACGTCGCCGACGTCAACTATTCAAACATTGAACAGCTAATCGATGGCTGCGACCTCGTGCTCGATGGAACCGACAACTTCGCCACGCGTTATCTCATCAATGACGCTTGTGTGAAGCACGAAATGAACTGGATTTACGGCGCGGCGGTCGGTTCATACGGCGTTACGATGGCGATTCGCCCACATCAAACCGCGTGTTTGCGTTGCGTTTTTGAAGAGGCGCCACCGGCTGCGAGCGCGCCGACCTGCGACACGGCCGGCGTGATCATGCCGATCATCAATGTCGTGTCGGCAGTGCAAGTCGCAGAAGCCCTCAAGCTGCTGACCGGACGTTTCGAGGATCTTCACGGCTCGCTAATGCAGTTTGACGTTTGGCGCAACGAGTGGAGAAAAATCGCGCTCGCTGGACCACATGCAGACTGCCTTACATGCGGCTTGGGCGACTATCAAACTCTCGAGCCAATTTCAGCCGAGACGGCCGCCGTGCTCTGCGGTCGCGATGCGATTCAGATCTCGCCGTCGCAACCCACAACCGTAAACTTTCGCTCGCTGGCCGAACGACTTCGCCCGGCCGGCGAGGTCAAGTTCAACGAATACCTGCTGCGCTTCAAAACTGGACCATTCGAACTCACCGTCTTTCAAGATGCGCGCTCGATCGTTCGCGGCACTGATGAAATCGCCACTGCTCGTTCGCTCTACGCAAAGTACATAGGAAACTGACCACACGATGATCACCAAACAAGCAAAAAGCATCCCCCCAGCGACAGCCATCGCGTTTGCCAGCATCGTTCTGCTCGTGCTGCTTTTCGCTGCCGGCGCACGCGCCGGACAGCCCGCTCTTTGGGAAACCAGCGGCCGTGTCGAACTGCTCAAAGGCGATGCGCGTGGCGTCTCCATCAGCGACACGGGCATGGTGATGCTTGCGCCGAGACTCACCGAAGTTTTCAACACTCAGCAGACTTACGTTTGGTCCAGCGCCATCGATAGCCAGGGCAATGTATTTCTTGGCACGGGCCACGACGGCAAGACTTTCAAGATCACACCGAGCGGCAGTGGTTCGCTGCTGTACGACGCCACCGAACTCGACGTTACGGCACTCGCGGTCGGACGCGACGGTGTTCTCTATGCCGGAACGTCACCGGACGGCAAGGTCTATCGCATCGGCGCGGACGGAAAAGCTGATGTGTATTTCGATCCCAGCGACAAGTACATCTGGTCGCTAGCACTGATGTCCGACGGTTCCCTCGCGGTTGGCACAGGCGATAACGGCAAACTTTATCGCGTTAGAAGCGCGGGCGCTTCGCCGGAATCTTCTTTGCTCGCAAACACGAATCAAACGCACGTCATCTCTCTTGCCGTGACGCGGCAGGGAGACTTGATCGCGGGAACAGATTCGGGCGGATTAGTCCTGCGCGTTTCGCCTGAAGGCAAAATGTTTGCGCTCTTCGACACGCAACTGCGCGAGATCCACGCCTTAGCGCCCGCTGCCGATGGTTCGATTTACGCGCTCGCGTTGAGTGATGCGGCATCCAGTGCGCGAACACCTTCCGCGCCCGTCGTCACAACACCGCAACCCAGCGAAGGGGCAACGCCAACCACTTCCGTAACGATCACACCGATCGACGAAACAGGCGCGCCGATTCAGGGTCAACCGGGTGCGCCAACACGCAGCCGCAGCGACGTTTCAAACGCGCGCAGCGCCGTGTTTCGCATTCTTCCCGACGGCGCTACTGACGTCGTTTGGAGTTCAACAACCGTGACTGCATTTGCGATCGCGCCGGCGTTGCAACCCGGCAGCGTCCTGATCGGCACGGCTGATAAAGGCCGCATCTATTCAGTCACAAATGACGGTCGCGACACGTTGCTGCTGCAATCGCCCGAGGGCCAGATCTCGTCGTTGTTCGTGAAGAACAATCAAGTCTTCGCCGCATCGAGCAACCAGGGCAAGCTCTATCGCTTCGGTAATGATCTCGTGAGCGAAGGCACGTACGAGTCGCCGGTCAGAGACGCGAAACTCACCGCCTCGTGGGGCAGAATCTGGTGGCGCGGCACGGGCGCGGTAGAAGTGCAAACCCGGACCGGCAACGGCGAACGTCCCGATGCGACGTGGAGCGATTGGAGCACGCCATATCGCAATCCGGAAGGAACTCAGATCACGAGTCCGCGCGCACGCTTTATTCAATGGCGCGCGACGGTACGTTCGGCAAACTCGTCAACAACGCCGTCGTGGATTGAAGACGTGAGTGTGGCGTACCTGCCGCGAAACGTCGCGCCGGAGGTTTTGTCGATCAGCGTGTTGCCGATCGGCGTGGGCCTGCAACAGATGGCGCAGGTTGCGCTCGATCCAAACGTTGAGTCCTCCGGGTTAGACCCGTCGGTGTTTGGACCAGTGGCCCAGGTGCCGCCTCGCCGTTTTTATCAACGCGGTGCGCGCTCGTTTCAATGGCAGGCGGAGGATCGCAACTCCGATACACTCGAGTATGCGATTTACTATCGCGCGCTCAACGAGCAAACTTTCCGTCTCTTGAAAGACAAACTGCGCGATAACTTCTACACGATCGATGGCGCTACGCTGGCTGACGGTCGTTACGTGATCAAGGTCGTGGCCTCCGATGGACCTGACAATCCGCCGGGCCAGAAATTGACGGGGGAAAGATTGAGCGAGCCGGTAGATATCGACAACACGCCGCCGACGGTGAAAGTAATGGGCCAACCGCAGATCACTCGCGACTCGGTTCGCGTCGTGTTTTCTGTTGAAGACGCGACCGGAAAGGTCCGAAAAGCGGATGCCAGCATCGATGGCGCAGCGTGGTCGCCGGTGTTTCCGGAAGACGGTATCGCGGACAGCGGCCACGAGGTATATTCGGTGGATTTCGGTGCGCTCGGGCCGGGCGAACACACCATCTCGTTGCGGTCCTTCGACAGTAGCGGGAACGTCGGGACGCTCAGCGTTACCGTAAAGCGTTAGCAGTCCTGCACGATAAGGTGCGAAAGGACTCGAAACCGTGCGAAAAATCGTGTGTGCTGGTAGACTTTTCACGTAAAAACGAAGCTAACAAGCGCGTACGCTTGTGGCATTTAGCTTGCAGCCTCTGGGTGACGGCGCGTCTCTTTCTCCCTCCCATCGCGCAACTTGCATGAGGAGGCGCAGACGAAAATGATTAAGACGAACATGATTAGGATGGTGCGAAACTTGGTGGTGCTGGCGATGCTCGTCGTGGCTGCGACCGGGGCGTTTGCCCAGGGAAGAGGCGGCGATAAAGGCAAGCGACCGCCCAAGGAGCCGGCGAAAGTCATCGAAAACCGCAAGGAGAACCCGCCACCGCCGAAGAACGACCGTCCTAAACAGGACAAACCAAAGCGCCCGTAACCCGCGCAACCGCGCGGGTCTCTCTTTTTACATCCCTTTTCAAATCCGTCTGATCCCTGTTCCACCGGCCTGCCGCTAGCGAGATCCATGCCCTCGTTGTAATCTGTCGGTTTTGCTTATGACACAACCATCGCGGGCGGGGGTGATTTTCGCCTTCGCCGCCGTCTACATAATCTGGGGATCAACCTACATCGCCATCCGCTACGCGATCGAAACCCTGCCGCCGTTCTTAATGGCCGCGAGCCGCTTTTTGATCGCGGGTTCGATACTCTTCGCGTGGGCCAAGCTGAAGGGCAACGACGGCAGTTGGTCCTTCGCACACTGGCGCCGGGCATTCGTGATTGGCGCCTTGCTGTTGTTGTGCGGCAACGGCGCCGTGACCTGGGCCGAGAAATACATCGCGTCCAGTTTGGCCGCTTTGCTGGTGGCGACGGAGCCCTTGTGGGTCGTGTTATTGAACTGGATTCTGACGCGCGAACGTCCGAACGTAAAGGTGTTGTTTGGCGTGGTGCTTGGGCTCGTCGGCGTGGCAATGCTGGTGAGCGGCGGTGTTAATCATGACCCGAATCAGACTCACATATCTTCTACGATGAGTGTCGTCGGCGCAGTTGTGGTCCTCGTGGCGGGATTTGCGTGGGCCGCAGGATCGGTCTACGCGAATCGACGTCCAATCAAAACCGCGACGTCGCTGGCGGCGGGAATGCAGATGTTGGCTGGTGGGAGTTTGCTATTGATGCTGGGTCTGATCGCGGGCGATCTCCAGCGACTCAATTTGGCCGCTGCGTCGTGGGTCTCGCTCGGCGCCTTTGCGTACCTGGTCGTGTTTGGGTCGCTGGTCGCGTTTACGGCCTACAGTTGGTTGCTGCGCAACGTGACAACATCGAGCGCGGCGACGTACGCGTACGTGAATCCGGTAGTGGCGGTGTTGTTGGGCTGGTTTCTGGCGAGCGAGCCGTTGACATTTCGGATGCTGATCGCCGCAGCCGTGATCGTGTGTTCGGTGGTGCTGATCACGACCTACGGCGCTGAACACACCCAAGCTGCGGAACACACGCAAGCTGCGGCGGCTTCGGTTCACGATTCCGAGTGTCCGACATACCGGAGCGCGTGAGGTTTATTGTCCGAGCATCGGTCTCACAGTGCGGGCGAGTTGTAACGCCAAGTTGTTGGGCTCAAGTGTGTGATCATCCTCGACCGTCCAGACGGCTGAGAGCACCGCTTGGGCGAAGGACCACTTGAGAGCGCGCGTGTAGTCGAGGGAAAGAAGAGTTGTCAGGATTTCGAGGCGACGCTCGACGGTGTTCCTATTTGCGAAGAGTTCCGGTACCTCGAACGGGTTTCTTAACAGCGCTCCGACTTCATACTCCAAATCACCGACAAGGCCTTTCGGATCGATCGCCGTCCAGCCACGTTGACGATCGAGAAGTACGTTGTAGTGGTGCAGATCGGCGTGCAGGAGCATGGTTGTTCGTTGCGATGCAGCGAGATCGTGAAACAGGAGTTGCGCTTTGCGAACAAGGTCGTGAGGAATCTGCTGGTCGCCGCTCTGTAAGTAACGATCGAAACCCCGTCCCCAATCCCCAATAGTTGGACACACGGCGGGCGCAGTGTGGTTCGCGAGCTTCGCGATCACCTGCGCGAGAATCGTCGTGGCTTCATCGTCTGCGCCACGCTTCACGAGGTTCACTAACTCTTCGCCCGGATCGAGTCGTTCCAGCAAAACGGCGCCGACCTCCGACTCGTAAACTCGCACAGCGCCGTCGCCGTCAAACGCGCGCAGCACCGCGCCGGAATGTAGTTCGTCAGCCTCCTTCCTGATTAGCTTCAGCACCACACGCCGGCCATCGCGCACACCAAAGCCGAGCACCGACGTTGCCGTCTCGCGCGTCTCTTCAAGCGTTAGGTTCCACTCAGCAGCTTTAGCTAGTAGCCGATCCTTCATTCCTGCTAAATTATGCACTCCCTATGAAAAACATATTCCAACTCGCACTGGCAGTAGTAGCGCTGGCCCTGGTTTTTGTCGAATCCAACGCCCAGAGCGCCAGCCCCACAGGGTTTGAGATCTCGTTTCCCGCAACTCTCGATAAAGGCCCGATCGATGGCCGTTTGCTGTTGCTGATCTCCACCAGCACCGAGGGCGAGCCGCGCACTCAGATCAACGAAGACCTCAACACGCAACAAGTCTTTGGCGTCGACGTTGAAGGCTGGAGACCAGGCGAGAAGAAAACGTTGACCTCGAGCGCCTTTGGATATCCGCGGCGCAGTCTCGCTGACATTCCGCCGGGCGAATACACCGTTCAGGCGTTGCTGCATCGCTATGAAACTTTCAAACGCGCCGACGGCCACACCGTCAAGTTACCGATGGACCGTGGCGAAGGACAACAATGGAGCCGCGCGCCGGGAAATCTCTACAGCACGCCGAAGCGCATGCGCATCGACGGCAACACGCCGCTTTCGATCGCGCTCGACAAAGTGATCCCGGCGATCGAGCCGCCGAAAGACACGAAATACATCAAGCACATCAAAATTCAAAGCGAGCGATTGACGAAATTCTGGGGACGGCCAATGCATCTCGGCGCGCACGTGCTCGTGCCGGAGGGTTTCGACTCGCACCCCGAGGCGCGCTACCCACTCGTCATCTTTCACGGCCATTTTCCGGCTGACTTCAGCAACTTTCGCGAACAGCCGCCCGATCCGAATCTCAAGCCCGTCTACAGCGAACGTTTCAAACTCGAGGGCTATAACCGCATCGTCCAGGAGCAGGCGCATCAGTTCTATAAAGAATGGACTGGTCCAAACTTTCCCCGCTTTCTGATCGTCGAGATTCAACACGCGAATCCGTATTACGACGACTCGTACGCGGTGAACTCCGCCAATCTTGGTCCATACGGCGACGCCATCACTTACGAGCTGATTCCCGAAATCGAAAAACGTTTTCGCGGCATCGGCCAGGGCTGGGCGCGTTTTCTTTACGGCGGCTCGACCGGCGGCTGGGAAGCGATGGCCGCGCAGATCTTCTATCCAGACGAGTACAACGGCAGTTGGGCCGCGTGTCCCGATCCGATCGACTTCCGCGCCTACACCGTCGTCAACATCTACGAACACGAGAACGCTTACTACGCCGACTCGAAATGGAAACGAATGCCGCGTCCCGGCAAGCGAAACTATCTCGGCGAACTGTCTGCCACTGTCGAAGACATGAATCACATGGAACTCGCGCTCGGCACAAACAGCCGTTCGGGCGGACAGTGGGACATTTGGCAGGCGGTCTATTCTCCGGTTGGACCTGACGGTTATCCAAAACCGATCTGGGACAAGTTGACGGGAAAGATCGATCGTTCGGTGGCCGAGTACTGGCGCGAGAATTACGACCTCAGTTACATCCTGAAACGCGATTGGGCGAACCTTGGACCAAAGCTCGCGGGCAAGATCAACATCTACGTCGGTGAAGCTGACAACTACTTTCTCAACAACGCGGTGTACCTGGTTGAAGACTTTCTAAAGACGACGAAGAATCCGGCGTTTGGTGGCGAGATCGATTACGAACCTCGCGCGGAGCATTGCTGGAACGGCGATCACACGCGTCCGAATGCGATCTCGCGACTGCGTTATCACCAGTTTTATGCGCCGAAGATCGTGGAACGAATCACGAAGAGTGCACCGCCGGGAGCGGACCTAAAGAGCTGGAGGTATTAGTCCACGGATTTTAGGGATTTCATGATTGAGGTGTGGGTTTCGAGAATTTGGTTTGCCTGTTCGGCGTTCGGTAGCAGTGACCAATCGTCGTGATCCCAGGTGCCGCCGAGAACGATCCCGTCGCGGCGCGGGAACATGTAGGCACTGCTGAGGTAGCAGTAATCGATCTCCGGCTGCGGCAACAAGATCTCGAGTTGACCGCGGACGGGAATCAGTTCTTCATCGTCAAACAACGCGCGCGCTCCGAGACCGGTGCAGTTGAAAACAACCGTCTCAGGCAAGCGCGCGATCTCGCGTCGATTACGAAACTCCTTCACGACCACACGCCCGCCGGCGATGTAAAAGTCGCGTAATAACGCGCTGAGATAGATCGACGGCTCGATCAGCATCGTGGTTGACTCCCGCACGACTGGAAAGCCGAAGTAACGCGCCGGATCGCGATGAATCGCGACGGCAGGATAAAGCGCGTTTCCGCCGGCCAGCTCGCGTTCGACCGACATCTCGTTACGCATTAGCTCGTAAGTCTGGATCCAACGTACGCCGTATTCTGGCCCAACCAGCAATTGAAACGCGCGATTCGAGATCTGGCACGCGCGCAGAAACTGATCGTCGAACTTCGTGTCCACCATGTCGGGTTCATAGACAGACGTGGGCGACCACCAGGCACCCGCGATGTTCGAAGTCGTATCGGGCGGCAGAGCCTTCGCGTAGATCGTCACCGTTCCCGGCCCGTTTTGAAAATAACGTTGCAGCAGACGAGCGACGGAGAGTCCGCTGACACCGCAACCGAGAACGGCGAACCGCCGCGCCCGTTTGGTCGCCACGAAGTTTCGCGCCAGATCGATCGCCAGCGACGCCGTTCCCCACGAGAGCGTTACGCCGCCACCGCCGTGTCCGTAGTTATGGAC
Source organism: Acidobacteriota bacterium (assembly GCA_020199835.1). Classification (GTDB taxonomy): domain Bacteria; phylum Acidobacteriota; class Blastocatellia; order Pyrinomonadales; family Pyrinomonadaceae; genus PSRF01. The sequence goes on from JAIVJV010000005.1 coordinate 50,744, forward strand.
CAGCAGTTTGTTGCCAAACTTTTCCGCATCCACGACGAAACCGCTGGCCCGATACGGTCGCAAACCAACGACCTCGCGAATAACACGATCGCGCGAAACATTCACCGGCGCAAAACGCCGTTCCGACGCGAATGTATGCGGCAGACGCGCGCTCATCAGCAGCAAACTCGTGGCGGTCGCGCCGCGCAAAAAGTCACGTCGATTGATGCGTCTACTCATCTGCGCGAAGATTAGCGTAATCTTTGGCGCATGTCTTCTTCTTTTCCCGAATGGCTCGTGCCGATGGCCGCGACGCTTACGCAGGAGCGATTCACCGGTCCGGAATGGCTTTTCGAGCGCAAGTTTGACGGCATTCGCTTGTTGGCTTTCAAAAGCGGCGCGGACGTTCAATTGTTTTCGCGCAATCATTTGCCGCAGCACGTGCCGGTTGTCAGGGACGCCATTCGAAAACTTCCACATGACGAACTGATCCTCGATGGCGAGATCACGTGGCCCGGCGGGAAGACCGGTTACCACGTGTTCGATGTCCTCTGGATTGACGGCCGCGACTTGCGACATTTACCCCTCGAACAACGCCTCGAGTTGTTGAAACAGTTACCGCTGAGTGGTCCATTGCAGCGTGTCGAACAGGTTGACGATCCTTCGCCGTGGGAACGCGCACAAAGTGAAGGTTGGGAAGGCGTGATTGCGAAGCGCCGCGATTCACCGTACGAACATCGCCGCTCCCGAAACTGGTTAAAGATGAAGTGCGAACTTGCGCAAAACTTCATCGTCGGCGGCTTTACCGATCCACAAGGCAAGCGCGTCGGTCTTGGCGCGCTGCTCGTCGGTCACTACGAAGGCGAGGAGTTCGTTTATGCAGGCCGGATCGGAACCGGCTTCGATACGCAGTTACTTTTGGATCTCCGCGCGCGATTGGACAAACTCGAGATGGGCAAGGCGCCGTTCACGAAAGCTGTCGGCCTGCCGCGTGTGCGCGCGCACTGGGTGCGACCGGAGGTCGTGGTAAAGGTCGGCTTCATCGAATGGACCGTGCATGGCAAGCTGCGCCATCCGCGTCTGTTAAGCGTAGTTGAATGATCACACATCCTGAGAAGGTGCTATTTCCCGGCGAGGAGATCACGAAAGGCGAACTCGCGGCGTATTACGAAGCGATCGCCCCGGTGATGCTGCCGCACCTGCGGCGAAGGCCGATCACGATGGAACGTTATCACCGCGGCATCAGTGCGCCGGGTTTCTTTCAAAAGGACGTGGTGAAAGGTTTTCCCGAGTGGCTCAAACGTGTTGAGGTGCCGAAACACGGTGGCACGGTCCATCACCCGATCGCGAACGACACGCGTTCACTGTTGTGGCTTGCAAATCAGAACAGCATCACGATTCACGTTTGGCCCTCGCGAACGCCAAATCTCTACCATCCGGATGTTTGTGTATTTGATCTCGATCCGGCGAAGGAAGATGAGCTCGACTCGTTGCGCGCGGCAGCGTTGAACCTGCGCGACTTGTTAGCCGAACTCGGTTTGCCGTCGTGGATCAAAACCAGCGGATCAAAAGGGTTTCATATCGCCGTGCCGCTCGATGGGAAGTCTGATTTCGGCACGGTTGCGCGCTTTGCACATCAGGTGGGACGCGTTTTGGTTGAACGCGATCCGGACCATCTGACGCAGGAGTTCAGCAAGGCGGATCGGGGTGGACGCATTCTCGTCGATACCGGGCGCAACGGTTACAGCGCGACGTTCGCGGCGGCGTACACAGTGCGCGCGAAGCCCGGCGCGCCAGTGTCTGCGCCGTGCACGTGGGAAGAGGTCGAGCGCGGTGAGGTGCATCCGCGGAGTTTTACGTTACGCATGATGGTCCCGCGCATTACGGAGGTTGGGGACCTGTGGTCTGAGATGCTTCGGAAGAAGCGCTCGCTACGACAAGCTTTACAGAAATTAGACGGATGAGTCGCCGGGACGTTCCAGGTGTGAGCGGCCCCACACGCGCACACTCTCAACCAGCGGCAACACCGAACTTCCATAATCCGTCAACGAATACACCACCGGCGCGGGTACTGCGCCTTTCGCTTCGCGACGCACGATCCCATCGTTCATCAACTCGCGAAGCTGTTGCGTGAGCACTTTCTGCGAAATGCTCGGCATCGCTCTGCGCAACGCAGCGAAGTGTTTGGGCGACTCCGCGAGCCAGTAAATGATGATCAGCTTCCATTTGCCGCCAATCGCCGCGAGCGCGGCAGTGAGTGGGCAGCCGCTGACGGGATTGGGCCGACTGCGCTTTGCGCCGTTACCCGCACAGGTCTGTTCGGCATCGTTACCTGAAGGTGCGTTCTTGATAGCGCTCATAAGTCAGATTACATTCCTGGGCGAAGTTAAAGCAGCGGGAGGTTGTGGATGATAGTAGAAGTGAGAAGCTACCGGATCAAGCCCGGAAAGCGTGATGAGTTCATCAAGCTGTTCGAGAGCCGCGCGATTCCGGCCCAAAGAGAATACGGTATGCAAGTCGTTGGTCCAATGCTGGACGTTGAGAACCCAAACAAGTTTGTCTTTTTGCGGAGTTTTCCGTCGCTCGAGGAACGCGATCGCATGAAGGACGCATTCTATGGCGGCGATTTGTGGAAGAACGAGCTGGAAGGGCTGGCGATGCCGCTGCTCGACAGTTATGACGTCATACTTTGCGAAACGTCACCGGGTTGCGTTTTCGACTGGCAACAGGATGTGTGAGACTACCATTAAAAGAGGAGAAAACGTTGTGGGTTCACCGGTCCTACCGGGTTCAATCTGGTCAAAGCGGACGTTCATGATCGGATACTTCTGCCAGTCTTTGTAATCGAAGTGCCACCATTCGGCTTCGTACACCGTGAAGCCTTCAGCCTCCATCGCCGCGCGCAGCAGATCGCGATGCCAGCGTTGCAGCGAAGTGCCGCCCGGATAGTTGGGATAAGCGCGATCCGTGGTCTCGTCGTACGTGCTCACCATCTCGATCGGCTTCTTTGTCTTCAGGTCATAGAGCGTGATGTCCACCGCGCAACCGCGATTGTGGCGCGAACCTTTTGACGGATCAGCAACGAAGAGCTTTTTTTCATTCGGCGTTGCGTCCCAAAAAACTTTCGTCACGTACCACGGACGATAGGCGTCATGGACCAGCAGACCGTAGCCCAACGGTTTCAACTTGCGGTGCGCGCGCACGACCGATTCGGCTGCCGGCCTTTGCATAAACGCGCGCGGCTGCGCGTAGAAAGCCGAGCCGAACAGGTTGTTCGTGGTGGCGTAACGAACATCCAGACGGATCGTGGGATCGAGCTTGATCAACTCGACGAGATCGGACTTGAGAAACTCGCCGTTTTCACCAGGTGGTTGAGCGGCGAGTGCTTCCTTGAGTAGTTCGGGGACGGGCCGAACGGGTTCGACGCGCAACTGGTTCGCACCGGCTTCGGGCTCAATTTGGCGACGCGATAGCGTTGTGTCGGTGAGTTTGACTCGGATTGCGTGCCCACTCCGATCGCGTGTGAACACCAGTCGCTGGTTTGCGCGTGGTCCAACATTCGAGAAAGCAAAAACATTTCGCGAGACTTCTTGCAGTGGTTCGGCTTCGGCACGTTTGAACGACGCCGAGAGTTTTCCGTCTTTTTCGAGAATGTAGAGGATGTCGCTGTCTGGTCCGTACTCACCGATCAATCCGAGCCAGCGCGCTGGCGGCGCTGCGGGTTTCGGCGTGCTGACCTGCGCCGCCTGTGCGGTGCAAACGCAAACCGTCACGAACAACAGGAACCCGATCTGTCTTATCTTGTTTTTCATTTGCCTAAAATGTAGATCCCCGTTTCCCCCTCACGATAAAACTCCCTAACGACATAACCCGCCTCCAGCGCTTCCGTAAAAGAACTTCGCGTCCGCTGACGCCATTCCCACGCCACCTCATCGCTCAACGCATTGACGTCCCCAGGTATCTCGATCAGCAGCTTGTCAGATAGATTCTCCAACTCTGCTTTTGCAGAATTGATCCGCTTCACCACGCGTTCGCTCGTCAACAACCACTTCACCCAAAATCGATCCGTGCCGCTCTGATGCAAAAAACTGGACGCCTCTTCACCGTAGAAGTTGATCATGTAGCGATCGCAAACGACACCCAGCTTCGTGAAGTTGAAATACGCATTCAGACTCTGCAACGGATCGTACGTCCACGTGATCAAATTGATGCCCTGCGCCAGCACTTCTTCCCGTTGCGCGAGCTTGAGCTTGTAACCAAGATTGAAGTTGCGATACGCGTTCTTGACCGCAAGCATGTGCGAGTGATGGGCCATCTCGCCATCTTCCTTGGCCACAAATCCATACACGAACCCGACCAGCGTGTGGGCGTCGAAGGCACCGAGCAGCACCCCACCCGCCGCTTTCGCGGCGATGAGCTGCGTGAGCGGGACGACGTCCATATCGGGAATGCCCCAGACTTCCTTTTGCAACTCCTCGACGGCGCGCAGCTCGGCAAACGTCTCTATCTGGCGAATGGAGATGTTGTCAGAACTCAACTCTTAATCCGATCTGTCCTTCTCTTCCGGGCCGCAGCCGTTCTCGTATATCAAAACTCTTTGTGAAGCGCATGTCCAGATTGACGTAGGGTGGCCCCGTGAATGCATTTCTTCCCGGGCCGAGATCGATTCCGTTAAGAGTACCATTGCCATCGGGTTCGGCACAGAAGCCGATGCGGCTGTGGCCTGCGCGCACATCGATCCTAATCGTTCATTATCGCGGCTGCAGCCGACGAATCGGGAATACGCGTCCGGACATCGCTGGTATCGCGAATCGAAGCGATCGAACGGCAACGAGCCGCAAGATAGAACTGTGCATCTTCGATAGTTCTTTGCGATACTGTTCGGTGTTGCGTTCGGTAAAAACTGCTGCCGAGGTCCACTGGATGATCAGATCGTGTTCTGTTGGTGTAATCACCAAACAACTTGCTCTGCTGCTGTTGATCGTGCCGTTGTCGTTATCGCTTGCGTGCCGGTCGCAGGGCGACACGCGCGCTACAGACGAAGCCACGTTGCGCAAGCTCGATGACGAGTGGTCCAAAGCCGCGGGCGCGAAAGATATCGAAAAGACTGTTTCGTTTTATACGGACGACGCGATCGTGCTGGTGCCGAACAGTCCGTTGTTAAAGACGAAGGAACAGATCCGCACGATGTGGACGGGAATGTTCAGTATTCCAGGGTTCAGTGGTGGCTGGAAGGCGGAGAAGATCGAGATTGCGCGCTCGGGCGATCTGGCTTACATCAGCGGGCGTTACGAAATTAACGAGGTTGATGCCGGCGGCAAACCCCTGACCGACACCGGCAACTACCTCGAAATCTGGCGCAAACAATCGGACGGCAACTGGAAATGCGTCGTCGACACCTTCACCTCCGATCTCCCACCTCCGTCTGCTGAAAGAGAGAGTCCGAGGTAGCCGAGCGATTATCCAAATAGACCCACGCGTTGAGGCCGGAGCGGAGTTGGACCAGCGTGCGGGTGTAGCCGGCGGGTTCGTAGGCATCGGCTCGGAGGAGTTCGGATTTGGTGACGGCCAAGGCGGTTCCTGCGACGAAGTCTGAAGGGTTGCCGGTGAATTCGAGGTTGCGGTGATCGGCGGAGCCGCTCGCCGCCACGAACTCTTCGTCTTCGATCCGCACGATTGTCAAACGATACTGCGGCAGCGCATCTTCTTTCCCGTCTAATCTTCTTCCAAACAGCGAAAATTGAACTGCCTCGGTTTGCAGTGTGCCGTACGCGAAAAGGTTTTCGGTTTGTTCTTCGTTCACGGTTTACGGTGAATGCGACAGATAAAACGACGATCGCGGCGAACCCGGAGCCAACTCTCGCACATCTTCGAAATAGTCTTGAAAGACTTTTTACATGCCGCGGGAATAGAGTGTCGCCAACAGGCTGGTCAAAAGCGTCCGCTCCTAAGATACTTATCAGGTTGTCAAAGTTATGTTTAATAAAATTCGTCTAGTCTTCATCTTCTGCCTCGTTCTTGGCTGTTGTCTTGTTGCCGCTCCGAGATCGCTTGCTCAGGAGCGCCTGTGCGATCCGTCGTTCGAAGATTGCTACACGCCGCTGCTGCAACTCATTAACAATGAAACCGTCGGTATCGACATGCACTTTTACATGATCGAGCTTCCGGGTCTCGTCGATGCCGTCATCAACAGGCACAAGGCCGGCGTCCCGGTGCGTATTACGGTTGAACCGCGTGCGAACTTGAAGTTTCCGGAAAATCAGCCCCTCCTCGATCGGTTCAAAGCCGCCGGTGTGCCAATGCGTTACAAACTCGGGGATGCATTCGTGCACGTGAAGTTGTTGCTGGTCGCGGGTCAGAACAAAGTCGTCTTCACCGGCTCCAATTTCGGCGACGGCGACGTGAGACCATACGATCCGTTCGTTAATTACGTCGATGGCGCGTGGTACATCAGCGACGATGCGTCAGTCGTCAACAGCTTCAAGACGAGGTACGACGACGTATGGACCAACACTACGGCGTATGGCAACTATGCCAACATCAACAGCGCGCTGACTCGCAGGTATCCGACCTTCCCGATCGATCCGTCGGTAAACCTCGTGCCGAATCAGAACCCGGCCGAGGACTTCGGCGCCCGCACGATTGCGCTGATCGATCGCGAGACACAAAAGATTGACATCACGATGTATCGGCTCACGGAGGTGACGATCTGTGACGCTGTGCTCAGAGCAGTCGCTCGTGGTGTGCCGGTGCGCTTGCTTGCGGAGCCACACGAATATCGCTTTGACGCGAGTAGGCTCGGAGCTGAGTTGACCGGAGCTTACAACGTCGATCGGTTGCACGCGGCAGGTGTGCAGGTCCGCATGCGAAAACATCTCGGACTGAATCACCAGAAATCCGTGTCGCTGTATAGCCAGGGAATCACGATCTTTGGATCGTCCAACTGGGCTTGGAATTCGTTCAACTTTCAGGAAGAGCACAACTACTTCACTAACAAGACGTGGTTCTTTGACTGGTTCGTGAACCAGTTCAACAGGAAGTGGAACTCGGCGACGGAGTATGAGGCGTTTGTGCCGCTGCCGCCGACCGTTCCCACGAATTTGTCGCCTGGAAATGCGAGCACTGTGGGTGCTGGATCGGTGATGTTGACTTGGGAAGGAGGACGTTGGGCGCACAAGTACGACGTATATCTTGGGACCAGTGAGAGCAACTTACCGCTGATCGCCTCGAACGTGGTTACGGGCACGCTCGGCTCGGAAGGTTCCGAGAGCTATGTGGCTTCAGGGTTGCAGACCGGTGTTACTTATTTTTGGCGGATAGTCGGAAAGACGGCGGCTAACCAGACGGCGACTGGTCCAACGTGGCGTTTCACAACGTCGGGCACCGCCCCGTCACCAACGCCAACGCCAACGCCGACGCCAACACCGACACCGACGCCAACACCGACACCGACGCCAACGCCGACGCCAACGCCGACACCAACGCCGACACCAACGCCGACACCGTTACCGGAGTCGCCTAACAACACTCGTATTCCGCCGTCAACGCAGATCGTCGACAGCAATCGCGATGTTTGGACCCTTTCGAGTGGCATCGTTCGGCGCAACGGACAAAGTACAAACGGCGGCGGTTCTCAAGTTCTTTACTGCAATCGAGTCGTTTACGTGTTTGGCACCGATTCAAACTGGTGGCGTTGGACCGGCAGTAGCTGGACAGAACACGGATCTGTCGATCCGTGCGCAACACCGACACCAACACCTACACCGACTCCTTCGGGAGTCGACGTTGTTCTTTACGCGTCTGACGCTCCGGTCAAGGTCGGCGCGTGGTCCACGGTTGCGGATCTAAGCGCTGCCGCGGGTGCACGCATCCATCACACCGATGCCGGCGCCCCGAAGGTCAGCCCGGCTCTGGTAACTCCGCCGCATTACTTTGAGATGACCTTCAACGCGGATGCGGGCAAGCCATACCGGCTGTGGATCAGAGCCAAAGCGCAGAACGACTTCTGGGGCAACGATTCCGTCTGGGTGCAGTTTTCCGACAGCGTCAACAACAGCGGCGCCGCGGTATTTCGAATTGGCACTACCAGCGGCACCGAGATCAATCTCGAAGACTGTTCCGGCTGCGGACTCAGTGGCTGGGGCTGGCAGGACAATGGTTGGGGAGTTGGAGTGCTCGGCCCGCAGATATTCTTCCAATCCACGGGCACGCACACCATACGTGTGCAGGGCCGAGAAGATGGAATCTCGATCGATCAGATTGTTTTGTCGCCGCTGACCTACCTGCACAATTCACCGGGCGCGTTGAAGAACGACAACACTGTGTTGCCGCTGTCAGGTGGCCCAACACCAACGCCAACACCTACCCCGACACCGACGCCAACTCCGACGCCGACGCCAACACCAACCCCGACACCAACACCAACACCAACACCTACACCGACCCCAACTCCAACACCGCCGCCGGCAGGTGAAACTGTTCTTCTCGAGGACGACTTCAACGATAATGCGTTAAGCGCGGCGAAGTGGAGTCTGAACAATCTCTTCAGCGGCTTCACTGACTCTTCAGTGCAGACGAGAGAAACGAATCAGCAGTTGCAGATCGGTTTGTTGTTTGCGGGTCAATCGGGATCGCACTACAACGGCATTCGCTCCGTGAGCAGTTACAATTTCACGGGCGCGTACAGCTACGTGCAGTTGGTCCAGGCGCCTGTTGCTACTACTAAAGCCGACGCGATGTTCACGATCGGAAGGGATGCTGACAACTACTATCGTATGTACGTCGAGGAGGGTGTCTTCATCTGTCAGGCGAAGTTGGCTGGCGGAAGCAAACGAACGCTGTTTTCTACGTCGTACAATTCAACGACCCACAGGTACTGGCGCCTCCGACACGATCAAGCGACGGGAAATGTAGTGTTCGAAACAGCGAGTGATAATCCATCGCTATCCGGAAGTTGGACGGTGCGGTACAGCGAGCCGTGGAACACTGCTGCTCTACCCTTAGGGGCGATCGTGTTTGAGTTGAAAGCGGGAACGTGGCAGCCTGAGGCGGTCGGCCCGGGCACGGTTGTTTTCGACAACTTCCGAGTGGCTAAACCGTGAGTTTGGTGAACGACTCTCCCTTATGTAACGGTTGTTTACTTTTATTACTCATCGTTCTCCTCGTCGCTTCGTGTAAGCAGCGGAGCGCCAGCGAGTTTGTCTCCGTTAAAGGTCCGCTGATCGCCCTGACTCGCGTGCGCGTGATTGACGGCGCCGGAAGTTCAGCCAAAGACGACCAAACAATCATCATTGACTCAGGCCGTATTACGGCAATTGGTCCAGCCTCCGAAGTCGCTGTTCCTGCATCTGCCACTACACTCGATCTGAGTGGCCACACCGCGTTACCGGGGCTCGTGGGAATGCACAACCATCTTTTCTATTCGACGGATGGCGGTGCGCGTGATGTGTTGGCTACTGACAGTTTCGCGCTACTTTATCTCGCTGCGGGTGTGACCACGATCAGAACGGCCGGCACGCTGAATCTTGGGCGCGACATCGCGACAAAGAAATCCATTGATGATGGCGTATCGGCGGGGCCGAAGATTCATCTCTCCAGCCCGTATGTAGAACACGCGGCTGGTCAGCGGTTCGATCCAGAGAAGATAACCGACCAGATCAACGAGTGGGCCGATCAGGGTGTTACTTCACTCAAGATTTACGAGCACGTAACTCGCGCGGAGTTTGGCGTCGTGATCGACGCGGCGCACAAAAGAGGATTGAAAGTTACAGGGCACGTCTGCGCAGTAGGTTTCACTGTAGCGGCGCAGGCCGGCATCGATAATCTCGAGCACGGACTTGCGGTTGATACGGAGTTCTTCTCGCGTAAGAAGGTTGACGAGTGTCCGACGGGAAACGAGTGGGTTCCGGAGCTAACGCGGGTTGATGTCAGGAGCGAACCGGTTCAGAAGATGATCCAGGAACTGGTGAGACGTCGGGTGGCGGTCACTTCGACGCTCGCAATTTTTGAATCTTTTTTAGCGGACAAGTTTCAACTCGATCCGAGGATGAGGGAGGTTTTGAGTGAGGATGCGTACAACGACTGCGTTGCGGAGATAGAAGAAGGGAAGGCGGATCCGCGTTGGTCCAGGATTTGGGAAGTGATGTTGAAGAAGGAGATGCAGTTTGAGCGCGAGTTTGTGAATGCTGGTGGTCTATTGATGACGGGGGTTGATCCGACGGGGTGGGGAGGTGTTGTGGCAGGCTTTGGCGATCAGCGTGGCGTGGAGTTGCTGGTCGCGGCGGGCTTCACACCGGAGGAAGCGATTCGCATCGCAACGCTCAACGGCGCAACGTTTCTTGGTAACGCTGATCGCATCGGCACACTCGCCGCGGGTAAACAGGCAGATGTTGTTATCGTCCGCGGGAACCCCGCCGCGAACATCGCTGACATACGGAACGTGACCGTGGTGTTTAAAGACGGTGTAGGCTACGACTCGGCGAAGTTGATTGAGTCGGTGCGTGGGTTGGTTGGTGAGTAACACTTCTCAGCTAACCAGCATCCGCGGTCGTCATTGGTTAGCATGGATGGGTTTGTGTGCGGCACTCGCGATCCATGTCGTTGACGAAGCGATAACGAATTTCCTCGACCTGTATAACCCCGCTGTTCTTAGAATACGCGAGACATATCCGTGGCTATTTGGTAGGTACCCGTGGCTGTTGCCGACCTTCAGGTTTGAGGTTTGGTTGTCGTTGCTAATCTTCGCCGTAATCGCTTTGGTAAGCGCGTCGTTCTTTGTGTGGAGAGGCCGATGGGCGATGCGTCCGATCTCTTATGTATTCGCGGGCGTGATGTTGGCGAACGGATTACTCCACATCGCCATTTCGGTTTACATGGGGAAGTTAATATCTGGCGTGTATACCTCACCGCTGCTGTTGGCAGCGTCGCTTGCGCTGATCGCCGCAACCCGCGCTCACAAATTAAAACCGCTCTGATGTCTCATCACGGGCGGACATCAGAGCGGCCGTAGTACCTAACAGTCTTAATGCTTAAAAAAACTTGGTGCCCGCTAGTAGATTCGAACTACTGACCCCTCGCGTGTGAAGCGAGTGCTCTACCACTGAGCCAAGCGGGCGCATGTTTTTGTTAACCGTATGCTACAACGCCACTTGCTTATCTTGCAACGGTTTAGCGGCTGGCTCTTCGACGCTCCCAACGCTCCGAACACTCTCAACGCTCCCTTGAAGCGTCAAGGTTGCGTCAACGTTGCTCATCGCTTGTGTAGCTAGTATACGGCCCTCATTCCGTGGTCGCAGGTACACAGAAAAGCTCTCAAGCGTCTTGTGACCGCTCCACTTCATCACGCTGCCCGCGTCGTTGCCGGTAACTTCCATCCAATGTGTGATTGCGGTGTGGCGGAAGCTGTGGCAGGTAAAACCGTGCGCCTGGCCGTAGTTGAGCTTGGCGACTTTGCCAGCATTCCGACAGGCTCGCGCTATCGCATTGTCATAGGTCGGTGTCTTGGCTCGTGCGAACAAGTAACCGTCGCCTGTGAGACCTTCGCGGATGCGGGCCTGCACAATCTCGCGGATGGTGCCCCAAAGCGGTATGTCGCGCTCGTTCTCTGTCTTTGTTGCTTCCAGTCGAACGAAGTCCTTGCTCCAATGAAACTGATCGAGACGCAGCCTCAGGATCTCATTCAGGCGTCCACCTGTCTGCCGCAGCAACCGAACGGCATCAGCCGCATCACGCCCAATCGCCAACCGTTCGGCTTTGCGTGAGCCGAATTTGTGGCAGGGCGGTGGGTTGAGAAGCGTATGTACTAAGTCTCGATACTCCCAATCCTCAACCACGCGACGCTCAAACTCGGTCTTACGCTTCACGGCGAGCTTGGGCCGTAGCCAGTTGACGAGATCCGGCTTAGCTTCCTGGGCCGCTTTCAACATGCCTTGCACGCGACCGACAAAAACCGCAGCGCTATTCTTGCTGAGTGTGGGCCGGAAGCATAGGCGCTGATAAAACTCGCGCAGGTCTGTCTCAGTGATCTCGCGCACAAGTCGAGTAGCGCCAAACTCAGTCACAAAGTCTTGAAGCACTTTGCAATTTGAGCGAACGTTGTGACCGTACTGATTGCCTTTGTCTCGCGCCCTCACTTCGAGCTTGCGCCGGTAGATGTCAAGAGCATCCTGCGCCGTGGTGGGCTTGCCGCGATACTCGCCACGGTTCACCGCTTGAACATCTGACATTGCCTCGTTCAGATGTTGCTCGGCTTCGCCCGCTGTTAGGAAGCCACGAGCACGGAGCTGTTTGCCCTTGTACCTGCGCCGATAGCCAAAGCAATGCTTGCCTTTGGCGTCATGCTCATAAATATATGGATTAGTTTTCTTTGGCATCGTGGTCCATCTTCAAGAGGCAGCATTATATGTTTAGTGGTGGTTGCTTGGCACGTTTTACTTTCAGCTTTCCTTCTGCGAATGCCTCTACTTCATCAAGAATGTAGCGGTAGGTCCGCCCGTGCTTTACACGAGTGAGTACGTGGGTGCCAGCTTTACCGGCGCGAATGGTTGATGGTGCGAGGCCGGTGATCTCATGCACCTTTCGAGTTGTAATCTTTTTTCTAATCATACTTCACAGTCTTTCCTAAAGAACTAATGCTCCGAGATCGATTTCAGGTGCTTCCTTCTCAAGCTCGGCGGCTTTTGTCGGTGCTGGATTGGTGTGGGTTTGGGTTTGTGCTAACGGTGCTTGCTGCTGCTGTGAGGCGAGTGAATCTTGACTCAATTTATCGCGATCTTTCTTTACCTCATGCGCGTCGTCTTGCGTCGCTTCAAGCGTTGCGTGGTTGACGCCGCGATCGAGAGTCTGTTGATGATTCTGCGTGGACTCGGTAGAGATCGCGGGTTCATACCTCGCTCTGGCAATCTCAATCGGGATTTCAGTCGCAAACGTGGCGGCTTGGGTCTGTGCTGGCTCTGGATAGGTGGGACGTTGCTCCAAGCTGTGATCGAATGGTAGTTGCTGCTGTTGCGGCGCGGGAGGCTCTTTAATGACCTTCTCGCGATCTTCTTTCCTCTCGCGTTCGTCCTCTTGTATCGCTCCGAGCGCCATTTCCTTTTCTATTTCGCGGTTGAGAACATCGGATAGATTCTGCGTGGAGTCGGTATAGATCAGGGCGTCGTACCTGGCTCTGGAGATGGCAACGTAGGCGGTGCGGCTGTTGAGTAGGCGAGCGGATTCCTGCGTATCAGCGTTGACTAAAACGCGGTCAAAAGTTAGTCCCTGAGCCGAATGGCTGGTGACGGCGTAGCCGTAATCGAGGTGACGGAACTCGCGAAGGTCAACGCTTATTTCTCGTCCGCTGTCCATCGCAAGGCGTATCTTGTCCGGTTCGATTTTCGTGATCGTTCCTAGCTCGCCGTTAGCGATCCGTTTCGCTCTAAACGGAGCGCGAATTTGGAGGCGGTCGCCTTCTGCGAAGGCCCGCTCTGCCTCGTAGTAGACGCTCACACCGGACAGCCGCGTCGGGTTGTAAGTGAGCTTGCGGCCATTAAGAAAGCGAACGGTAATTCTGTTTGTCTCGTGGTCGGTTTCTATGACTCTCGCGTGGTCGCCTGCCTTCACGTGGTGGACTTTGCTGGCGGAGTTGTAGCGGATTATGTCGTCGAAGGGGCGGTAGGAATTGGCGAAAGTGCGCTCGGGTCCGGTCATATCTGGACGCGCAACATAGACGGTTGTTTGCTGATCGTTACGGCTTACAATTCCCTCGCGCTGTAGTTCTCGATGTATAAGCAAATTGAGTTCGCAGCGTTCACGATTGGCGGGGGAAATGACTAACGTGCCGGTGGGGTTCTTGGCGTAGTCATGGGCTATGGCCTCGTAGCGTTCGCGCTCGTCGGCGATCTCGATCACCTTGCCTCGGCTGACCAGTGCGGCCACTGCTTCGGGTGTGTTTCGGGCTGCTAAGTCCTCGACGTTTTGCTTTAGGTCTTTATCGCGCTGCCTGACGATCTCAGTCAGTGCCGCAGTGGTCATGCCGTGCTCTTGAAGTTGTTGAAACGGGCTCCCTGCTTCGACGGCCTGATGCTGGCGCATGTCGCCGACTAAAACCACCTTATCGTCCGGTTCCAGCAAACGAATTAATTTGTGTATGTGCGAGGTGCTAGCGAGGGAGGCTTCATCCAAAACGACAAGGCGGCGGCTGGTGGCCGGTTCTTTTCGCCGGCGCAAAAACAACTGGATGGTTTCTGTCTGAATGCCGCTTTCTGCAAGCTGCTGTGCGGCGCGTGCGGAGGGTGCAAAACCGCGCACCTGATAGCCTTCTTTTTCGGCTGCTTCGCGCAGGACAGAGAGCGCCGTTGTCTTGCCAGTTCCAGCGCCACCTTGCAGACCAATTATCTGATGTCTGCTGGACAGGATTTGTTCAATCGCCGATCTCTGTTTTGTGTTTAGCGTGCGCTGCTGGCTCTCGGCTATGACAGTCACAACCTCATTGACGCGCTCTGCTTCGACCATCGGCGGGCGGTTGTTTTTGCCGTTGAGCATGGTCTGAATATTTTGCTTTTCCATTGCCACCATGCTCTTTGTAGTAGTTTCGGGTTGGTGTTTTTGGCGGTTGATTGGTTTGAACTCGCCACTGTCCTGTCGGCGCTGCAATTCGGCGGCAACGGCGGCGACGTTTGTTAGTCCGAGATTGCGGCGCAACGCGTCGATCCGCACGGTGCGCATATCGGCGACGGCTTCCGTTTTCAGGGCATTGTCGCGAGCAAAAGTCACGGCTTCCTGAGCGCGTTTTTCAATCTCGTTTTGTGACACGCGGAGCGGCGATCTGGCCCGCGCTTGGGCCACGATGCGGCGTGCCTGACTGTCGTGCTTGGTGTCCATTTCGAGAGAACGTTCCTGCATTTTGCCGTGGTCAAAGTTTTTACTTTGGCGGTTATTCCGGGCCGCGGCTTGTTTCAATCTCGCGTTTTCTGAAACCGTTTTTCCTTCGGATTCAAAGCCGCTCCTTCATCTGTTCTTCTTCCTTCAAAACTTCTTTCCGGCGTGGGCTACTATCCTGCAAATATTCCTCGCTGAAGCCTTTGATTTCGGGTGCGCCGGTGCGTGGATCAACGCGAATTTCGTAGCCAAGTGCTTGCAGTTTTTCGGCTAGAAAAGCGCGGTAAATCGCGGTCGCATATTGCTGGCTGCGGTACAACTCAAGCGGCTGCACGGAGCGTACTTTTCCGTCCTCACATTGGGTCATGTTGAAGATCACAACGTGTGTGTGAAGCTGCGGCGCGGCGTATCCGGTTTCACGGTCGGGACGTGAGGATGTGTGCTCGAATTGCGCCGCGATCATCTTGCCGGTGGTGATGGCTGGCTTGTCGCCGCCGCCACGCGCTTGCAGATATTTTTCAAACTCTTTCAGCGTCTCGTTGACGCTCTCGCGGTGGGCGTCTCGGATACGCCCATCGCCTCCGACAAGGGCGGCTAAGGAAACGGATTTGGGTGCGCTGATGGTCGCGTCCCAAGCGGCGCGATGCTCGCTCGTGGTGATTTCGTCGCCGAACTTGTTAACGGTATCGCGGGCTGAAACTACGCGGATTAGTTGCTCACCAGTGTGCGGATCTTGACCGGCAACAAGGCGGTCGTACTGCTCGCTAGTTACCTCGCCATTAAGGTTCCATTCCTCGGCCAGGCTGCCACTCCAACGGCCCTGAACTTCGCCCGCTTCGCGGTAGTAATTGTCTTGGGAATTGGTGAACTCCTGTTTGTAGTAATTCGACGCTTGCCCAGCGGAAATTGCTCTGCTCATGGTCATCATAAATTCATACTCCTAAAGGTCATCAGCGAGCTCGTCGGCGTCGCTGTTTTGGTTTCAGTTTTGCGCTCGTCGTCACGAGACACACTTCTCCCCTGTCTTCCTCGCACGAGGTTGACGCGCTTCAGTTATTCGTTGTTTGGTGACGCGAGGTGAGAAACAGAGGGGGCAACAAAAGCTCTCGCGTGCTCTGCATCGGAGTCGACTTTTAAGAGATCGGAACTCCGATTTGTCCGCTGAATCGAGCGCCGGAACTTGGTCCAATGCTGACCGATGGGCGATCGACTGATTCAAAAACGTTCATCGGCTGGTCTAAGCCGAAAATCTCTGATGGTCCAACATTACAATAGTTATGCCAGAGTTTGGATTTGCGTGGCGCTGACTTGGAATGTCGAAAATCTCTAGGAAAATTCGATGGTGTCAGGTTTTCTTTCGCTTGTGCGAAACGCTAAAAGTGTCAAGGATTCTTTCGGTGCGAAAGAATCCTTTCCACTTCAAACCGTAACTTGGGGGCGAAAGAATTCTTTACACCTGCCTAATTGTATTGTTTCGGGGCGCAAGATTCGTTTCCGGTGGTAATCCGGGGTTGAATCTTTGCCTTTTCTTCAAGGCGCAAAATTCTCCCGTTGATCCTCGAACGAGGGTCACACAAAGCTCTGGTTGTGTAGTGACGCGAGGGTGGGAATCAGAGGGGCAAGATCAAGACTCTCGCGTGGTCATTGGAGTCACGGTAACGAGATCGAACTCCGACCTGGGCTGAATCGAGTGGCCCAATGATGGGCCACTGATGCGCGATTCATTGCATTCAAGCATCGTGCGACTTACTAAGCCGCGATCTCTGCTCGTATTCGTAACAACTGATGTGCCAGATGCCGACTTTCAATGGCTCTTTTTCGAAATCTTGCGAATGTCTAGGAAATTTAATAGGTGTAGGTTTACCTAAATAAGGTTGGACCAGTGAGGGAGTGACAAAAACGACGGGATCTTGGCGTTACGAAAAGATTCCGGACAATTTCACCAGTAATTCGGGCGCGTAACACGCGACAATTAGTCATTTTCCCCTTAGCGACTATTACAGTCGGCTGGGTGCTTGACCGCACACCCGGAGGGCCGAAACGTCAGTGGAGGACTCGGAGCGAAAGCGGAGAGTTGTGCGGGCGGGCTGCCGACTGAGGATGCAGCGAAGGGGAAACTCATGCGTGGATTCCACCCGATAATGAAGTTTGTTCAAATCGATAAAGAGCGTTTTCAACCCGGTCAAGAATCGTTTGCTTGGCGGTCGAACCGGGGAATTTTTCATCAGTGCTCGTCGGTCGCACCGAGAGATTTTTTCTCGTGACTGTCTGCTGGCTACGTGATGGTATTCAACATGGAAAGCATCGTGAAGTCTTCCGTACACGGACCGCACTCGCTAATGAAATGCGGTTGCTCTTTCCGGTTTGCGTTGGCTGGAATTGGGAGGGTAGGCGGGATTGCAACCGTAAACCACTGAGAGATAAAGCACAGAGACAAGTTTTTAAACGAGTCTCAAGCAAATCGACGGAGTTGTTTATGTGTAAAGCATTGACGGATAAGGGATAGCGTAATTTGATAACCAAAAAATCCGCAAAATTAAAGCGTAAACCATTGATGTAATAAGAGATAAAGGGAAAATTAAAGAGTTACGGACTGCGTAACCGCGACAGCCCCGAAGCGGGGGTGTCGTGTCTAATTTCTTCAGGTGCGCAGCACCTTTGATTTGTTTTCTCTCAATTGTGAGTTCCTGGATTCTAGTGAACGGGTGATTAGGCGTGTTTTATGTGAGCCATGCGGCGTGTGAGCGGTTGTGCATAAAACGCTTGGTCTTACTTTGAAGGATGTGAGGCGCTTCGCGGTGGTGGCGATTACTTGATGGGGAAGTAAGGTAAGATTACGAACGGAGAGACGTGATGGATCAGAAGGATGCCATGACTAAACAGGAACCGATAAAGCGGGTGTCGAGGCAACGCGCAGATGGTCAAAAGTCTGGCCTGGCCGGTGAGTTTTTTGTGGCCGCTGAACTTCTCAAACGGGGCTTACAAACGTCCCTCACGCTCGGCAATGCAAAGTCAATAGATCTGTTCGCCATTAACGACCAAGGTAAGAGGTTCACGATCCAAGTAAAAGCGCTCCGAAGTCCGAACTATTTTCTCATCGATTTGGAGCGCATCCAGGATGCCTGTTATTAAGTCTTTGTGGTGCTAAACAAGCCAGACGTTTCGCCTGATTATTACATCGTGCCGGGTTGTGATCTTCGCTCCGATCCGGCCAAGTTTGGGAAGTGGTTTGCGGACTATAAAAAGATGCCCGGCATTCACCCGAAAGACCTCGCAGAGTATCGCAACAACTGGAAAGTTTTTGAGTCGGAGGAATCAGAACCGAACCAAATAGCATCGTCAAATGGTCCGGACTTGAAGTCAATCTCACTGAGAGTTCACCGAAAAAAGTTGTCCGGTTCGGGGGTAATATTTTAGCGGAAATTTCGACGCAACTGCGCCACTAGGCGCAGTTGCGTCCCGGCCAAAAAAAAGCGCCAGCCGAGTGCTATTGCCTCGGCTGGCGCGGTTCTTCTCAGGGGTTCTTATGCCGTGACCGGATCGATTTCGAAGCGTCCGGCGCGGATGATTTGATCGGCGGCTCGGAAAATCCTTTGGGCGCTCTTTTCCGGTATCGCTTCCGAATTAGAACCATTTCCACGGCCCAGCCAATGTTGTATGTAACCGCGGGCGTATTCGGCTCCTTCAAGGCCTAACGATTCGCAGCAAAGAAGCGCCACGGCCTCCGCCTCGACTTCTCGCAGACTGCGCGGCGTGGCTTCTCCGTCCGCGAAATCTCCTTCGGACGTGTGTAAGAGAATGTGAGCACATTCGTGGAAAAATGTCTTCTGAGAGAGTTGCGCAACCGGGTTAATAGCGAGTTGTCGGCCACGGGCGAATCCTTGCACATTTCCGTCCGGGTGATCGAACGGGACGCGCTCAATATTCAGCGCGGCAATCGCTCTGTCCGCGTCCCACTCCGGGATCGTAATCGGTTCAAGTTCCTGCCCGTCAGTCTGACTAAGAACGAACCAGCGGGCCTTATAAACAAAGCTCGTGTAGGTGTGTTCCTCGTCTGAGATTTCGTCGCGGCGTTTGCAAGTGATCGGCATGCACAAAGTGAGCGCACGTTCGCCACGCTTTACAAAGCGCCCTAGCTCTTTCCACTTCGGAAAAGTGTTAATTGGGCCGGGCTGTAAGCCGCCGCGCATCTGACATTGCACAAGTGCGAGAATTTGATTCCCAACGCTGAATTGATGGAACGCACTATACGCTTTCATGATCAGACCTGGCTTCGTGACTGCTTCGATAAGTAGTGCTGACCACCTCGGGATTGCGGGTGATTGGTTGACCTGATTTTCCATTTTTTGCGTGCTCCTTTTTTGGGTGACTTTTTCGAGCGAAGTTCGCCGTTGCAGTCACTCCAAAAAACCGGCATGCGTGGAGCTTTGAAGCGCAAAGAGTGATGGCCTATCCGTTACGATGGAAGCGCAGAGCGGAGTCGTTTGTCTGCCGAAAGAACTAAGGAACGGCGTATGGCAATTCGCCGCAATATGCGGAGAATTCGAGACTCGGAAGGGTTCTGCGGGTGGAAAAATGCACCGGCCCCGTCACCGATCTTGCAACGAACGTTGCCACTCCAAAAAACGCCTTTATTTTGCGCAGTTTCTAAGAGCAGTTTTTTCAGGAATGTATTGCATTAGGGCCATAAGCAGGTTTACTCTCCCGTCGCTGCGGTTTTCTCGCCCCGCCTCCCACCGGTCGTTCCGGACTCTCGGGGACACACTTCTAGCTAGCTGCCGCAACTGCGTTGTTTCGGCAGTGAACGGAGATCTCAAAGGTGGGCGAATGTCTAAAACACCGACAGCACTATTTGCAGCAAATCAAAGGCGACGCCTGTAAAGGACGTACTCTCGGACACGTCGAGATCTGTGCTGGAGTTTTCGCCGGTCGGTATTTCGCCGACAACCATCGCCGAGGATGAATTCGGTGTTGGAGTCGGTGTGGGTTGCGCAATGCCGGGTGTATGAATCTCTCCGGCCAACGTCGAGCTCGTGAGCACAAAGCTAAACACGGTTGCGAGACCGAGTCGCTGAAGTTTTTTCATGGTGTTCTCCTGTAAGGAAGTTATAGGTCGCTGGTGACAGCAAAACAACAAAGACGGATGAGCCGTCTCTGATCGCGCGGGATCTTAGCATTCGATAGATTTGGCACATACGCCGGTCCATCGGCTTGCAAGTGTTTGCAAGAAAATGGCACTCACATGAAGTCAAAGAGAAACTTACTTCACCAGTTAAGAGACGAAAACCTCTCGATCAGCCAGCGAGCGCAAGCCCGCTGTCAACTGGCGATCCAATTCGAAACAGAGGGTGATTACGAAGCAGCACGCCAAGCTATGGCGGAGCTATGGCAGCGGGTCGGGGAACGGCCGCTACTGGACAGACTTGATGAGGAAACAAGGGGAGCGGTCCTGTTACGCGCGGGTGTCCTGACGGGCTGGCTTGGGAGTGCTCGGCAGATCAGTGGTGCGCAGGAAATAGCAAAGGATTTAATCACTGAAAGCATTGAAATCTTCGAAGCGTTGCAGCAGAGCAGCCGGGTAGCAGAAGGACAGATCGAGCTTGCGTGTTGTTATTGGCGTGAAGGTAAGTTCGATGAAGGAAGAATCCTGCTGAATGAGGCATTGCGTCGGCTGAGTGAGAACGACATTCAGCTAAGGGCGAAGGCCTTAATTCGTAGCGCGATTATCGAAGCGGAATGTAAGCGATATGGCGATGCTTTGAAAATCCACACCGAGGCGGCTCCCTTATTTCAGCAACTTGAGAATCATTGCCTCATTGGGAGCTTTCATAATGAGTACGCGATCGTCTTACGCAATTTAGGTACGGCAGAAAAGCGGCAAGACTACCTTGACCTGGCATTGATTGAATATGCCGCCGCTTCTTACCACTTTGAGGAAGCCGGGCATTTACGTTATCAGGCTTGCGTCGAAAACAACCTCGCTTTTCTTCTCTGGAAACTTGGAAGGTTTACAGAAGCACATCAGCATCTAGATCGAGCGCAGATTCTCTTTGCCAGATTAAAAGACGATCTTCATAGTGCGCAGGTTGACGAGACGCGAGCTCGTGTGATGTTAGGCGAGGGAGTCTTTGTACAGGCCGAGAAAAGTGCTCGAAAGGCTGTGCAACTGCTTGACAGCGGAGACGCTGATTCGTTGCTTGCGGAGGCTCTGACGACTCACGGAGTTGCATTGTCGCGGCTTGGACATAAAGACCAAGCTCGAACAACGTTTGAACGTGCCATTCGAATAGCAGAGCAAGGTGGTGATCTTGAGAGTGCGGGTCTTGCAGCGCTCACGTTGATTGAGGAACTGCCGGAACAGCTTTCTGACGACGAACTTTTTGCGATTCTGGAACGCGCGGATGGCTGGCTTGCAACGGCTCAAAATGCTGCCTTGCTGATCCGTCAGAAGAACTGTTTTCGGCACCTTTCGTCTCGTCTTCTGTGGCCCGCCTTACCAACCTCGTTGGAGAAGTCTGTGCTTCGGTACGAGGCGCGGCTGATTCTGCGGGCGCTCGAACTTACAGGAGGCGTAATTAGACAAGCCGCGCGTTTGCTTGAATTGACTCATCAGGGTCTTCAAAAAATCCTGAACAATCGGCACAAGGATCTGCAAAGTGATATCGGGGCGATTAAAGAGCGTAAGCGCGGGAATTCTCGTAGCGAAGGTGTAAGTGGCGGCTTGGATCAAGACGACGATTGTGAAGTCCAGGTCGTTACGATTCTCTACGTTGAGGACAATCAGACGGTCGCGGAAGCCGTCAAGGAAACCCTCGAAATACAAGGCTGGCAAGTTGAGACGTGTGCGGACGGGAATACCGCACTTGAACGGATTTCGAGTGATACTGAGTACGACGCGCTGCTTGTTGATTATGACCTTCCCGGCATGAACGGGTTAGAACTCGTGAGTCGTGCCCGCAAACTCGCCCACCGCGCACACACACCGATCGTGGTCCTTTCAGCAACTCCGGTGAGAAGTGAGGCTCGGCAAGCGGGAGCCGATGCGTTTCTACGGAAGCCGCAAGATGTTGGGTCAATCGTCGAGACGATTGCGCGTCTAGTCGCTGAGCACGAGCAAGACGGGTGACGAGATAATTGAAAACACGTTTTGGAAGATCCGTCTAGGTAAGTCGACGTGATCTTTCACCAGCGGAGCCATTCGCGATGTTGGGCCGCAAACGCCGGTCGCGAGTGGCTCTGCGGGGGGCATTACACGAGAGCCTTCTCCTTGCAATGAGAGTAGCGATATTTGGGCACTCGTGTGGGCGAGAGTCACTCGCGATGTGTGGGAGCGCAAGTCGGTGGGAATGCGATCGCGAGTGGCTCGGGGGGATCGTAACCACGTTAATCGCCCGCGCACGTGGTGACGGGACCGACAGATCCCGTGGCTGTCGGTCCATCTTAGAGTTATTGAAACTGGAAGATGCGAGGCGGTGACAAACCAAGCTTCTTCCAAAGCAGAGCCACTCGCGCCGCGGAAACGTTGCGAGTGCTCTGCAAAGGATCGCCACGGTCACGAGAGGGGGCGTGGCGTCGGGGCCGACATGAATTGCCCAGGCTGTCGGCCCCTTGGAATTGCAATCGGTGTAATAAGAAGTCCCATTTCAATCTCCAGATTGGCAAGCGATGAACTGGTTCCTATTGAGGCAAACGTTCTTCTTAAGGCAAAGCCTTTGCTTTGTTGCCTCCGCCATTCATGGTGAGTGCTCTTGCGAACGCGTGGTGGTAAATGCCAGAACAGGCATTAGTAGCGGCAGCGGCAAAAGCTGCTTGACGCTGGGCTTTAACGGAAGTAGGATTCGCCAAAGTTCCAGAGCACCTCCCAAACAAGCACCTCCCGAGACTAAGTAATACACGTCCCTTTAAGCCGCATTTGTTGTCCGAAAACAAAGGAGAATCCGATGAAGAGAATACGAACGATAGCTTATCGCTACAGACTAATGACCAATATATTGGCTCTCGTACTACTCCTTGGCGCGCTAGCAGTCACGCCAGCAGAAGCGGGAGACATGGAAGTTGAGGGTGGTTGGGACATCTGCTCGACAGGTTGTATTAATTGGAACAAGCAGGACGGCTGTGTCACATGTCAACACTGCTGCTCAGATAAGGCAGGCCGGTATGAATGTTGGGAGCTACAATCTAACGCGTGTGCCTGACCTGTGGCGAACGTGCGAAGTAGTTGCAGGTCAACGTCTCTATTAAATCGCCTTGAGAACTTGTCTCGCGGCGAGTGAGGATACTAGCCAAAACAAGCACTTTCACTGTGGAAGTGATTTGGCTTCCTAAGTGTCGACGATACGCGCGCGCCTACTTTTAAGTTAAAGGATTTGAATTCGCGGAGGGCAAGAACCGTGAAGCGAATAATGATTTCG
Source organism: Acidobacteriota bacterium (assembly GCA_020199835.1). Classification (GTDB taxonomy): domain Bacteria; phylum Acidobacteriota; class Blastocatellia; order Pyrinomonadales; family Pyrinomonadaceae; genus PSRF01. The sequence goes on from JAIVJV010000005.1 coordinate 73,990, forward strand.
CTGTTGTTTCTTTCGCTGCTTTCACCGGCGACTTTGGGCCAAAACAGTCAGGAGAGGCGAGTTCAAGCTGAAAGCAAGGAAAGAGCTGTATTCAGCGATGCCGAGCTCGCGGCGGCACAGCGGCGGGAGTTTGCTGTCTCGGCTCTTATTTCCCTTGCGAAGGAAGCGAATTCCTTTAATGATTTGGCGCTTCGCCCGCGCGTCCTGGCGCGCGCCGCCGACCTTTTGTGGGATGCAGATAACGTTAACGCTCGAGCACTATTTCTGCGCGCGTGGGAGGCTGCTGAAAAGGGGGACGCAGAAGAAGTCACGATTAAAACTAAAGACAATCCTCCACCAATGGTGATTGCCTTGAGGCGACTGAGCGGCCACGATCTTCGCTCTGAGGTGCTGGGGTTGATGGCAAGTCGGGATCGCACACTTGGGAACGAGTTTTTGGCCAAACTCAAACGCGAAACCGAATCGAAGACACCGAACTCCAACAGCACACAGCCGCTAGACAATTGGTCCGCGTCTGACACCGACGCGAAAAGACTTGAGATAGCTCGGCGATTACTGAAGGAGGGTTTAGTCGAGCAGGCGCTAGAAATTGCGTCGCCGAGTTTGAACTATGTGAACGCCAAAGCTATCAACTTCCTTTCAGAATTACGCACAAAGAATGCTGAGGCGGCGGACCAAAGGTTTTCATTTCTACTGAGTCGCATTGCACTCGATCCTTCGGCAGACGCAAACACGGTTTCAGGATTGTCGTCGTATGTTTTCACGCCTGGATTTTACATAACGTTCAAGCCAGAGGGCGGCGGAACGTGGACTCAGCCCGAGCAAACCGTGGGACCTCCTAACATACCTGCAAATCTTCGCGATAAGTTCTTCCAAGTAGGGGCAAACATTCTTTTGCGAAGACTGCCGCCACCCGATCAGGACTCCAGTTCAGCCGGTCGCGCTGGGACTATCAATGTGATCAGGAGACTGCTGCCGCTTTTTGAGCAGTATGTTCCCGATACCGCCGTAGCTCTCCGCGCACACCTGACTCAGTTGACCGGTAGCGCTACAAGGGATACAAGCCGAAATGACAACCCTTTATTAACACAGGGCATAAGGGATGAGGAGCCTCGCGATCTGCTTGAAGGATTGCAGGATCGAATCGATCATGCCAAAACGCCTCGCGAGCGGGACGCACTATATGCAACGGCTGCCGTAACTCTAGCGGCGCGGGGCGATGTGAAGGCGCATGACTTCGCCGATAAGATCGACGATCCGAAGCGAAGATCTCAGGTACATGAGTTCATCGATTTACAGTTAATACAGCTAGCGATCGGAAAGAAAGAAGCGTCCGAAGCTGTTCGTTTCGCCGAAACCGGACAGTTGACTCACACTCAACGTGCATTCGCTTACACGCAGGCAGCCCGCATTCTAGTGGACTCAAAACGTGAGACGGGTTTAGAACTTCTAGAGAAGGCAGCGGACGAAGCTATGCGGATTGAAAACGGTTCGGTTGATCGCGCCGTTTTGTTGGTTGGCATCGCTATGCAATTGACCACCGCCGACCGTTCGCGAGCTTGGGAGATTATGGGCCACGCGGCAAAAGCTGCGAACGCATCTGACACGTTTACCGGTGAAGATTGGATTCGTTTTTCAGTGCCGTCAACAAGGGGGGTAAAAACGATCGGTATAGGGGGTGAGCACTTCAGCCTCTTTCGCGTTTTTCAGCTACTCGCCAAAGATGACTTATACCGTTCGATTGAGCTAACGAAGAGCTTCAGGAATGACACGCCGCGCGCTACTTCGATTCTTGCAATCGCAAGCGCAGTTTTGAAGGAAACAAAGTAGGTAGCAGAAGCAAGTAGAGGCAAAATGCGAGACAGCTTCAGAACAAATGTCGAATTCGCTGCGCAAATAGTCGTCGCCATTGCCGTGGTTGTTGTGGCGGGATTACTTATAAAGCGATTAGTATTCACGCAACCGCCACGTGCTTTGAATGTACCGCGCATTAGTGCTGGTGAGCGGCTGAACCTTCCAGATGTTGATTGGAAGCAGAATAAGAAAACGCTGGTATTCTTCCTTAACAAGGACTGCCATTACTGCACATCAAGCGCACCATTCTACCGGGAATTAATAGACGAGGCATCTAAGCAGAATGTGACGTTAGTGGCTGTTCTCCCGAATTCAGCGGAGGAATCACGAGCATATGTTCAATCCATTAAGCTGCCGATTGATGATATTCGCACCGGCCCACTCGCGCCCTACAAAATACCTGGCACTCCCGCCGTTTTGTTTGTAAATAGTAATGGAACTGTCGAAAGAGTGTGGTTCGGTGACGCCTCTGGTAGAGAAAAACAGATTCGAGAAGAGTTCCTCACATCGGCTGAAAAAACCGTAGAATTGAATTCCTCTAACAAGTAATCTTTTAAGCTTCCCGATTACCCTAATTAACTTTGCAGATCATTTGCGAAGGAAGGTCTGAGAGTGCTAGATGCGGAGAACTGGAAAATCGCCTTGAAGGTCTACGCTAGAGATCCGGATGCTGCTATTGTTCTCGCCTTTCAACTCACGGGCATAAAGCAGTCTTTAGAGCGCGGACGCAAAGGTATACCAGAGGCTATCGAGGCATTTGAACTAGCGATTGAAGGTCTTTACCCGCACACTGACTTCCATAACATTCCACATAAGCTGTATCGCCGTGCAATCGCAGGGACTATCAAGCGGAGGCAGGAAGAATTAGTGCGCGAGTTGGGCGTGAGGTTCTGATCCGGTTTTCGGCAGAAATTCCGCGTGAAAGCGCAATCCACTGATGACATGCAGTGCAAAGCTCGTCTGTTGAGAACTGCGATGGATCACGGCGGGCAGCGCTCAGCGGACGTTGATACGCACATTCTTCAACTCAACTCTGGTTGAGGAATTACGTGTAACTAGAGTGCCGGATGTAAACCCATCGACAGAGGAAACTTTCCCGCGCCATAAGAAACCATCACCCTCACCCGGTATGACGGTGCCGCCGAGATAAAACTTTGCCTCTCTCAAATGAATGAATCTTCTTTCGCTTTCGCTTCGAGGATTAGCGCTTTCTGACGAGGCAGCTTCGTTCGGCTGATCGTTTAAGTCATCGCTGGTCTCTGAGTCGGTGTCGTAGCGCATTTCGTTAATCCACCGAGTAGAACTAACGAGCTCCCCAGCGACTAACATCCCGCCGATCGTCAGTATTATATCAATGTGCTTGTCGCTGGCAGGGATGTTGTCATCTCGCTCTCTCTGCGCTACGTTGCGAATGAGGCCAACAAGCAACCAATCAACCTGATAACTTCTATCTAACGGCGCATCTTTCTCTTCATCCATATAAACGCACAGCGTATCACGCCAAACAGGTTGTATCAAGAGTGAGACACAAGATACAATTCCGCGGAATGTACCGGAGGCTACATAGACGATGAGCAAAGAGAAATATGAAACTCTGAAAAAGCTTTACTTGACTGAGGGCGAAAATGGTGTATCACTTGGCAGTGTTTGGAGACTTCATTGCCGAGCGAGAAGGCTACAAGGATCATACGGACATGGATGCCGTGTACTTCTATCTAGTGCAGAAGTATTCATGGCCTCCCGCACAGGTTAGAGGCATGTCTTTTGAGGATATTCGCTTTGTTCTGTCCGAAGAAATGCAGGGATGGACTCTACCAAAGGACGCTCGCTAAGTCATGGCTGACATAATCGATTTATCTGACTTCGTTCGCGTTCGGAGCGGTCGTCATAAAGGAAAAACCGGGATGGTTCAACGTATGGCAGAACACAGTAACCGTCCTACGGACTATCACGTATTTGTGCCGGCCGATGCGAGAGTCTATCGTTTCGGAGAGAATGAATTGGAAAAAATAGACGAAGTACCGGGCGATCCTATTCAACGCGATTGAGTCAAATGAGAGGATAAAGAATTGAACGATCAAATCACCGTTATTACGGTTCGACGTAAGGCTACGATCAAGGTAGGCAAAGACTATGTCATTCAGCCGGTGAACATCCTGAAGAAAAAGCATAGGAATCGGCGCTGTAGAGTGTTGGCGTTTGTGCCTGTCTCTGACTCTCACCCTAGAGACATCGTCGCTAAGGTGCGCTTCCGCGATAATAACCGCATCGGACGAGCCAAATTAGATGATCTTGTCTCTATACGAGCATGAACAGCATGGACCAGTGCGGCATACGACGTGTGTTTTTCAACCGGAGAAAATGGAGGACTTGAATCATGGCTGGTGAGGAATGGGCCCGGCGAATCGTCCAGAAAGCACTCAATCGCGTCGTTCATCTGCACGATGATAATAGTCAGCCAAGCATGTACGACCTTCGCATTGGACCCGCCGATGCTCCGGAAGTCGCTATTGAATGCGTCGGTGCCGTTAACCGCACGTACACTGAAACGTGGAATGTAGGTCCTGCTAAGGGCCCGCTAACACTTCCCGTCGCTGGTAATTGGACCGTTGAAATCTCACCAACGGCTCGGGTAAAGACGATAAAGCAAGGTCTTCCGCAGTTCCTCGCGGAACTTGAACGGCGTGGCATACATGGCATATCACACAATCACTGGGTAGCGCCTACAGACGAACATATCCTTAACGAAATGGACAGCATTGGAATTGTCCACGTATCGCGCTACTCCGCCGACTACTCAGGCCGAGTGTATCTCACAATGCCAGGCACTGGTGGTTGTGTTGATCACAAAGGAACGCAACTGCCCAAGTGGTTGGAAGATTTCATGCGTAATCCTGATCAGGCAGACGTGCTTTCAAAACTAGAAAGGTCGGGAGCAACAAACTGCCACGCATTTGTGTTCGCAACGTTCCAAGGTGTGCCCTGGAGCGTTGAATCTTACTTAACAGGATCACTAACTGCTACTCCCGACGATCCACCTGAGCTGCCTTCCCCTCTCACTGAGGCGTGGGTCGTTACAGGGTTTGGCGACAAGGGCGTACATTGGAACGGCAATGGCTGGCGTATTGTGGCAACGCGCGGTCCTGGGATTGATGACGCCGAACAAAACCACGTGAAATAACACGGCATGCACTCGACGCCTCACTAGCATACCTCATGTACGTTTGCGTAGGGCTCGGGTGATGCGGCGGTGGACCGCCATGCTTGCTGAAGGAAAACTCCTTATGGGATGGACACGGCCGAGATTGATTGCTGCGAAAGGCCAATGGTTTCCCGAGCGATTGGACAACGATGGACCTGCGTGTTACGAACTTGGCACAGGCGGTCCGAGAGGTGGGAGTATTCAATGGCACTATGTAGGCGAGACTACCAACGAACGCTCCAGAATCGAATGCTACGCACGCAATGGCTCTCACCTTTCAAAACTAATAACTTGGCATCTCAATCAGGGTTGGTGTTTATACTACCGCGCCAGCGGGTGTGTTTCTAAGATCGCCGCGAAGCAAATGCAGGACAACCTTCTCTGCCGTTTCAAATACGACTGGAACCGAATGCTCAATGGCGATTGAGGATGTGCGCAGGTTCGGGATCGCAGAGTCGGAGGCTCGATTTCGTAAAAGAAACAGTTGCAGCGTCCAATAATTCTTCTGCCTCCCTCGATTTACCTACGATTACGTGATATTCGGGAACTCTATTTACTATTGGGTACAAGTACCAACATATCTCACACGGTGATCGCCCGCCGATCAATCCGGGAGTGGATGTACAGATGTTCTATGGTGGGTTCTCGATTTTTAAATGAGTCCTAGTTGCCTGATGGTCTAAGAATGGTGTCGATCTGCTTCAGATGAATATCGGCTCTTAACCAGATGATCTGCATGGCTTTTGTTGGGTCAGCCGATGGTGGGCCACCATATTTTGAAGGCTCGACCGGAAGCGAATACTTTGCGATTAGTGTCTTATCCGGTTCCGAGTTGTCACCGTATAAGTTATGGCGGTCAATCTTGATGCCCCAAACGGTTGAGGCATCTGCATAAGAGTCCATTGCGCCGCTCATTTCAGTTTTCAATTCGCCTTCTGGTAAGGACTTCATCGCCTCATTGACTTTGGCCTTGGCCTCAATCAAGAGCTGCCCGTAAGTTTGATAATTAACGCCGACCTGAGTCGCAGCTTGTAACTTCTGTAATGCCGCAACCGCCTCAGTGGTTTCTTTGGTTGGGGCTTTCGCGCATGAGAAAAGAAACATACTGACCGCCATCAATGAAATAAGTATGATGGGCAGAGTTAGGGATTTTGTCTTCAATGTTATTATCCTTTCAGGATGGTGGGCCAAGGATTCTAAGAGTTAAGGCTCTCCGGTGAAGCAATCAGGCGGCATACTATTCCTAAAACACCAACCATTACAAGGGTCAGTAGAGTCGTCCCAAAAGGAGTGGCGCTAAAATGATTGACAACTGGTATGCGATCACTTTTCCCCAAGCGAAATTTCCGTTCGCCGAAGCCGAGCCTCTTTTGAAATTTGTAGACGAGATTTGGGAAAGGAACAATTACCCTGCCGGTTTTAGCGTGTTCCAAGAAATAGACGAGACTTATGACAAGATCCTTTACTTCTCACCTACTGCCTGGGACTACTGCCGTGAACAGGTCGAGTCCGGTTACGATGGACGCTACTGCACTAAACCTATCAACCATCCTAAACCGGTAGTTTGCATGGTTGGGGTTTATCCGGGTTCTCAAGCGCTTCTTCAATAACGGTGGGGGCGGGGTAAAATTCCCCTTGCACGCCACACTTCCGTGATCTTACTATCGGTTGAGCTTCCCTTCGCCGGAAGCTGTGCTGTGGCCTCGGTGATACTACTCACCTGATAGCCTCCTAGCGAACCTGCTTTATTTACTGGTACACCCAACCGGATTTCTTAATCCCACTATTACCATCCTTAGCAAGGAGAACTCAAAATGCCTCGCAAACTTTGGACCGCATTTCTCACGTTCACACTCATTACGACTCTCAACCTGTTCGCAATCGCAACGCCTTTAGAGCGAGCAGTGATCGTCAACACCGCTTTTACCGTAGAGGCGGGTGACGCCAAGTACTGGACCTTTCGAGTCGGAAGCGAGGGAGCCAATGTCGTCGGCAGATTCCGCGCAGAAGGTGGAAGCGGCAACGATATTAAGTGCCTTATTCTGGACGCTGACAGTTTTGAAAATTGGCGCAATGGTCACCGAGTAAAGACGTACTACAACTCTGAAAAGATTACTGTCGCAAACATCAATATTAATTTGCCTCAAGGTGAATATGTGCTTGTCTTTGACAACACATTTTCGGGCCTTTCGAATAAAGCAGTAACGGCTAACGTTGAAATGCGATGGTAAGGTGGGCGGTCTGCTTGCAAGGATTGCCTGATGGCAAGGAAGAATAATCCAATTATTGGCTGTCTGTTATTGATTCTGCTGGCTGTTGGAGCAGGCATACAGCTTTTCAAATACAATCCTGTCGCCGGAATCGCTGGAGTAGTTGGAATAGTATTCCTCGGTGGGCTGGTTCTTTATGCGACGCGTCGAAAACCATGTGAGATGTGTGGCAACTTTCTCGAACGGAAAAAGTTTTTTTGGAACATTGATGGTGAGAAGAAAAGAGTATGTTCGCACTGCAATCAAACATTTATGCGAAGGCAGAGTAGAGCTGCGACGCGAAATATCAGATGAAAGGAGAATAATAGGAACAGATTCGTTCCGTTAAATCAGTCGAATGGCGAGACGTCACAAGAATAAGCACTGTGCGTATTGCGGAGCACCGGCGCCTGAAACAAAAGACCACGTGATCCCGCACGAGTTATATCCACCTTCAAAATTAAATTCTAAAGTTCAGCGGTTGACCGTTCCAGCATGCTCAAAATGTAATAATGGTTGGTCTGATGATGAACCGCACTTCCGAACGCTGCTCACTCTTGCCGGCGAGCCAAATGCTGCTGTGAGAGAGTTGTGGGACGGAGTAGTTAATCGAAGCCTTCGGAAGGAGGATGGTCCGCGAAGATTAGAGGATGTATGGAATCGAATGCGACCAATCGAAACCGATGGAGGGGTTCGGCATAAAATCTATCCCGCATCGGATCAGCGCTTTCTAAAGGTCATGAGGAAGATTGTTCGCGGGCTTCATTACCATGAACGGGAGTATTACGTTTCTGATGATTTGGTATCTGTTGATATTTTGAGAACTGAAATTCCAAGTGAGTTTCTCGATGCGATGCCTGTCCATCATCGAGAGCCTGACATTTTTAAGTATCAGTTTGAAGTGTTCGATGCATTTGAGGATATTCCAATGAGTTCAACCTGGTTGCTAACTTTCTTCGAAAATCGGAAATTTATAGCGTCAGTGTGGAAAAGCCCTGAGAGTCATCCATGACCACGAATAGTTACGAGCGATGCATTTCTTTTCGCATTCAACGGATTAAGATTAGAAGCGGAGAACTTAGGGAACGTCGTGGCAAGTGCGTTTGGATTTGAAATTATTCTGGGTGGGCAGGGCGTGATTTTTCGCTTGAGTGGAAAAGCGAGAGACGATCGTCGTCAGAGATTTGGACCATGGGAGATAGAACTTCGGAAAGATCACGTTATCGAGAGCGCGTACGAGGTGGCACAGCGTGTTCTTGATATAGTCGCCGTCGAAGACCGCGATGCACTAGTCGTGATTGAGCCGTATGACAACGTTGTCTGGCGGACAGGTCCCCGCGGACTAAAGTTGCAGTCGACGAGTAGCATTGTGTTCGGAAGACTAACGACGGCGACATTGACGGTGAGGGATGCGGCAGGCAATGTTCGTCCCGATCCACCTTATACACCACCTCAGCACCATTACGCTTACCGATATTTCCGTTTTTCACAGGTCGCGCATAATACCTTTGACGGGTACCGCAATATGTTTCTGGCGCTGGAATCCCTGCTCGATTATGTTGAACCGAAGCGGCCTGGTGACGGAGAGACTGAGTGGTTGGAAAAAGCACTCATCACTGCGCAATCGCGCGGGCTGGACCTAAGTGGCTTCACCCAGGCGGGAAGCACGAATCCTGTCGGTGATTTTCTTAACTCCCACTATTCGGCGATTCGTTGCGCGGCTTTTCACTCTAAATCTTCGACGGGTGATGTGCTGCTGCCAGGGAGGTTGGCCGACGAAAGCACCGTGCTTCAGCAACTTCTCGCTGTACAGGAATTGGTAGAGTCTTTGTTGAAATCAGAATTTTCTACGCGTCTAGCGAGGAGCGGTTCTACATTTTTTGTTTTCGGCAATCGATATCGAAGTTGGCACCGATCGCGGTCCTGTTTCTTTCGGTAGAGGATTGTCCGACGCTTGAGCAGGTTATTGCGAAGGAGAAAGATTTGCCGGAGGGAACCGGTTCTCTTGTAAGTTTCACTGGCGCGCGGGGAACGGCTCCGGATGAGTGGTTGTTAGTCTCGGAAATCAAGCCTGCCGAGTTGTCGTTCTCCAAAATCAGATCGCTGCGACTAGTCGCTAATCCGAATGATCACCTGTTCCTTCGGATGACCGCCGACAAAATGAACCGCACGCTGATTCCCACCGATCTGGATATTAATGACATTTCTAAGCTCGTTGTCCGTGTACGATGTGTTCTACGAAATCTGCGAGGACCAAAGCGCAGGTTTTCACACTAAGGCTGTTAATGGGCTGATGTCCTACTGGAATTGGCTTCCGCCAAATTGTGACGCGCCATTTCATTTTATGGCTGTACTGATAACACCAATTTAAAGCACTCGATTGCTTTCTCGTATAAGCCATTTCTACCGAAAACTACACCTAAAGAGTTATACGCGTCTATCGGGTCGGGAGAGACTTGGGTAGTTTTCTGAAAAAAGGTATGCGCTTGCGCTTGGAGAGCTGTTTTTATCGCAAGATCTTCCGCTAGCGATTGTTGCAATAACGCTTCGCCTTGGAAGAGAAATGCGATCGATAAGTACTGAGCAAAGTCTGGTCGAGGAAACTTTTCAAGATATGGAAGGAGATCGATAACCTCATCAAACTTCCTCTTATTGATTAGCAATCTGACATCTATTAGATCCCCTGAGTCGGTGGGAATGATTACGGGTTCTCCAAGCAAAGACCTTTCTTGCATAGCCCCCAAACCTTCCACTTCTTCAAAGTCAAGCTGTGGTAATTGGATAATTTGTTCCTTAGACAGGTCCGTCGTCCCTGCCATGAGTTTATCGAAAGCCTTCTTGCTTATAGGCTCAAGATGATTGCGTACAAAAATTTTTGGCAATCTGACTCTATTCTCTACGCTTGCAATCGCATCTTTCTTTAAGTTCTTCAACTCCTCCTCTGTAAAGATCGGTTCGTCATGGCTAGATTTAATTACGTTGTTAAGGACATCAAAATTAGCTTGTAGGTGGAACTTTTCAATTTTATCGGTATCAGCTTCTTTGAGCCTATACTGTTGTACCTTACCCTCCATTTCTGCTAAGTAACCGACCACTCGAACTTTTGCTGTCATGTTTGACGGGTAAATCAATTTGCCATTTAGTACCTGATGCCATCCTTGAGGAAGCTTTAGATCAATCGGATATTCACCTAGCTTCATCGGGATCTCACCATTGCGCCAGCGACTGACTATCAAATCTGTAAAGAATCCTGTGATGTTGTTATCTCCCCCCCAAAAACCGAAGGCTTCATGTCCGTCCGCTATTTCACTTCTGATTTGCATATCTTCAACGACAAGTAACAAGTGTACGAAGAACTGAAAGGTATCTTTGATTTCAGCTTTTAACCTCGTCTCATCCATCCCTTCTAAAACAAGAGCTTTCATCCCTAATTCTTTTGCTCGTTTTATTCCACCTGCCTGATAGCCGTGAACGCTCACAATGATCCCATACTGCGGCGGGATGCCTACATCCTCCAGCAAATCTCTAAATTCGCCAATTTGACCTATCGTTATGGGCGTACCATAATTTTTGCATTGAATAGCAATTCGAACAGGATAGCCGGCTACCTGCCCGGTTAACAGAACATCAATTTCGCGTTCCCTGGATAGGTCGCCACTTTTGGGTTGTAGGAAAACATTTGTTTCAACTTCCACACCTTCCGTCTTGTGAAGCATCGCGACAATTTGCTCTAGCAATCTTCCCTTGTCATTTCTGGTTCTATCTTTCTTAGAATGTGCACGGCGTTTCGATTTCCTGCTCATGACTTTGAAGACCTCTTTTACTACTGGAACGTCTGCCTAATGCTTACGGACGTCAACAATCACGAGAGACGGTGCAGTTGTGAGGATTGCCCACTGTCGAGAGCAGATTTTCCTTGCAAGCAAACCTAGGTGGTTTTACCATTGTTGCTGCTTCCCTTCGCCGGGAGCTGTACCGTGGCCTCGTGATGCTAGTCACCTCTCTAGGTTCTTAGGGTAGTCCGCCTCGAGATTCACGACAACCAAAACTAAGGTTGCGCAATTCCATTAGCAAATCATGTCGAATATGCGGTTGGTTTTGCAGTTAAATTTCATGCAAAGGCGCTCAGGAGAAAGACCATGCCCTACACAGCAGAAATAAGCAGATCGAATCCGTCGTGCTTTGTGTTTCTAATAGACCAGTCTGGCTCTATGCAAGATCCATTTGGTGGCGGAGAGTTAACCAGAAAGAAGGCAGATGCTGTTGCCGATGCTATTAATAAGCTGCTTCAGAATCTAGTCATCAAATGCGCCAAGTCTGAGGGCGTGAGGGACTACTATAATGTGACCGTCATCGGGTACGGCACTCACGTCGGGTCAGCGTTTGCGGGAGCGCTATCTGGACGAGAGAGCGTGCCGATCAGCGATATAGCAAATCAACCCGCTCGTATTGAGGAAAGAACAAAAAAGATTGACGACGGTGCAGGAGGACTGGTCGATCAAACAGTCAAGTTTCCAATCTGGTTTGACGCCATAGCAAACGGTGGGACACCTATGTGTTCAGCAATGGCCCGAGCGCAGGCACTCCTTTCAGGTTGGCTCACACAACATCCAGATTGCTTCCCACCTATCGCAATAAACATCACGGACGGTGAATCTACTGACGGTGACCCAACAAGCTCCGCGAATGGAATAACAAATCTATCCAGCAGCGATGGAAATGTGTTGTTATTCAATCTTCACCTATCATCCACCTCGGCTTCATCTGTGGAATATCCAGCAAGCGATACCGGTCTGGCCGACGAGTATGCAAAATTGCTATTTAGTATATCCAGCCCATTGCCGGATTACATGAGAAGCATTGCGTTGCAAGAGGGCCTTTCAGTTTCCGATGGCGCAAGAGGCTTTGTATTTAATGCAGATATTGTGTCTGTAATTCGCTTCCTTGACATTGGGACGCGGCCAAGCAATTTGCGGTAAGCCGAAAACGAGGTCTTCATGCGCATCCATTCCGAGGCATTCTGGCTTCCAAAGGCAGGGAATACCGAGGAAGAGTACGAAGACGCATTCTGGACATCAGAGCCTGATAACTCAAATTCTGAATCTTTTCGTTGCGCTATAGCCGACGGTGCAACAGAAGCATCTTTTTCCGCTTCATGGGCCCGACTGCTAGTTCGGGCGTATTGCGAGGGTAAATTCGATCAAGGGTTACTCGACGGAACACTGACAGATCTACAAACAGAGTGGGTTCAAAGTGTTGGCTCCCAGCCATTGCCTTGGTACGCAGAACAGAAGTTGCTTAGCGGTGCTTTCTCCTCCTTGCTCGGGGTTACACTCCAAGAAGTTGCCTCAGAAGCTGTCAATGGCAGATCGGTTTCATGGACAGCAACGGCCGTTGGAGATAGCTGTCTCTTCCACGTTAGAGACGATCAGTTAATCGAAAGGTTTCCCTTGACGCATTCCGGCGATTTCAATAGCCGGCCTGTCTTAATTTCTAGTAGGCAGGAATTCAATCACCAATTGGCTAACAATATTTCGGAGTGTCAGGGAACGCTGGCAATAGCGGACAGTTTGTATCTAATGACTGATGCTCTTGCATGTTGGTTTCTATCGGCATTTGAACAAGGAGACAAACCCTGGAAGATCAAACACTGGGTTCAGATTGAAAAATGGCTTAATGGTCTTCGCCGGAAGAGACGGATTCGCAATGACGATGTAACTATTGTGCGGATAGAGCGGATGCTGGATTACGAAGATTAGGAGATCTTCGCTTGCCTTGGCCCACACCACAAGACTACAACGAAGCGATCCAGTCGCCTCAGATTAGTTTCAATGATCCTGATCTGAAACAGGGGGTTGTAGAAACAACTACACTCGGATTACCCAAACCCATCACTGGTGGATTTGCCAGTGTTTACCGCGTGAAATGTAAAAACCGTGACTGGGCCGTGAGGTGCTTTCTAAGAGAATTTCGGGACCAGCAAGAGAGATATGAAGCAATCAGTCGGCATCTACACCTGGCAAAATCGCCGTACATAGTTGGTTTCGAATTCCTGGCTCAGGGGATCAGAATCAAAGGGAATTGGTATCCAATTCTCAAAATGGAATGGATCCAAGGCGAGCTTTTAAATTCGTACATCCGAAAACATATAGGCAAACCCAACGCGTTTCAGGAGCTGGCAAAGCGATGGTTAATGATGATCCAAGCGCTTCGAAGCGCGCGCATAGCACATGGCGATTTGCAGCATGGCAACGTCTTGGTTGTAAATGGTGATTTTCGACTAATCGATTATGACGGCATGTATGTCCCTGCTCTCACTGGAAAATTTAGTAACGAAGTCGGTCATCGCAACTACCAGCACCCACAACGAACGGAATTCGACTTTGGTCCGACTATCGATAACTTCTCGGCATGGGTAATTTACGTTTCTTTGATAGCGTTGAGTATTGATTCTAACCTTTGGAATCAAATGAAGGCTGGCGATGAATGTCTTCTATTCCGGCGAGAGGATTTTGAAGAGCCATTTGCCTCCAAACAGTTGTCTCTGCTGTCCTCTCACAGAGATCAGCGTCTTGTATCCCTGGTAGGTTTGTTTCAATCCATCCTCTACAGAAGTCCTGATCAAGTCCCAGCAATTGACAACCAGTTATCGATCGATTTGACAACAGCTCCACCGAGCAGTTCGTTGCCTTCAACTGCAAACAGGCCTTCTTGGTTGTATGGGCAAGCAGGTCCGAATAGTTCCAATCAGTTGGCTTCTGCGAAACCTGAGGAGGTTCTGTTAACGGAATCGACTTGGGTATTAGATTTTATTTCACCACCAGCAAAGACAGAGGACCAGTGGCTACAAATTGAACCAGCCGCTGGACGCACGCTCTTTTTAGCTGCGAGCAGTTTGATTGTGGCTGTGCTTAGCACAAACGTCTTCATAGGACTCTTCGCCACGGTAGCGACAGGAATGGTTCTTTTAAGTGCTGTTTTGGTTGTTGTGATAGTAACCACTACTGGCTTGTGGCTCAGACACCTTTATCTGCACGAACCTGTAGTTCAAACAATGGCGCAACTCACGATTCAAAAATACCAGGAGCGTAACCGTCTTGAGGGTTGTCGGCGCTATTTGAAAGACAACGAAAAGCGGATTTCCGAGGCTCGGGGTCTAGAAACCAAGACACAACGCGAACTAAATTCTCGGTTGACCGACCTGCGTCAGAAAGAGCAGCGTGAAAAAACTCAGGCCAACGATAAGCTAAATCTTACGTTGAAATCGATCGACGCGAAACGTGCTGTTATTAACCGAAACGAAGCTACTGCCTTGAAAGCACTTTCGGATCGAATTGGTTTAGAGATTGCAAGACTTACTAATTCGATAGCGGCATCAATGACTGCGGAATCGAATGAACTGTCGGCGGCGTTGGCTGGAAAACAAAAGCAAATTCTTAACGATTTCCTAAGTGGCTATCGTATCGATGATGCTCAGATATCGGGCATTGGCGAGAAAATGAAAGCGCGTTTGCGATATTCCGGATTTCGTACCGCTAGAGACATCGAATATTGGAGCGTTAGACAGGTTGGCGGCATCGGAGATGTTAAGGCCAGCATGCTAGAAGCTTGGCGGCAGCAGATTGCTTCACGCGTCAAGCTCCCAAATTCCTTGACCGCGCAAGAAATCGCCAATATCAAGGCAAAATACGGCTCTCAAAGACAGGCACTAGAAAAACAACGAACAGCATCTGAACAACAATTGTCGAATGAAGTTAACGGAGTAAAAACCCGATATGCAAATGAGAGGAAACCGCTTGAGGCTGAGCAGGCCACAGCACAGAGGAAAACAGACGAACTCTTGCAGGAGATCACTAACCGGTACGCAAGTGAGTCTAGAGGGCTGAGCGATCAGCAGGCTCGTTTGAGATTTGAATCAAATGAACAGTGTCGCAAGATAAGTGATGAGATTAGCAAAACACGGAAACAGATGAGTGAACACCAATGGCAACTGGCGAAATTGGAACGTGATTTGGCGACGTTCAAAAACGTATCTTTCAAAACCTACTTTGGGATACTCGTCGGTCTACAGCGACTTTAAGGGCCGGTACAACTCGAACAAAATGCTTCTTTCATCATAGACAATCGATCAGAATTAGGGAGAAGTATGCCAAATCTAACGGTAAACGTTTTAGACGAGGACCAAGAACCTGTGGCGGGCGCAAAGGTGTTTCTCCTGATTCACCATAATTTTATGCCTGATACATGGCTTGAGGATAGAACAGACGATGATGGGGAAGCAGAATTTGAGGTTCCCAAATTCACCACAGTCGATGTCCATGTTAACGGTAATGTAGAGCTAGACGATATTAGTATTGGCGAAGATGATGAGGATGTCACCGTCACTATAGTTTAGTTCGAGAGCGCTATGTATGACGAGATGCTGTTTGGTCCGAAGTTGCTGGCAACTCCGACGCAACGGGTGATGAAGGCGAGGACATGAGTTGGGAAGAATTCAAAGACGAAAAGACCTGCCCCTGTCACAAAGGGACTTACACAATCACCCGGCAGGCAAATGATTGGGGGCAATCTCGCGTATCGTTTGAGATGAATTGCACGCCGTGCCAAAACACATATGTCCAGTTCACATCACGCTACCATGACCCAGGAGCTCCCGGCGGAACATCTTCTTTTGACCTATGGGTATTGAAGATCGATAAGCAGGCTCTTGATAACGCGGAGAAACAAATCAGACGAAAGAAAGACGCGATCCTGTCCACGGCTCAAGAGCGGTATTTGAAGGAATGGCTCGGAAGGTTTGGGGGCAAAACGAAAAAAAGTGTGTGGGCTGAGTTGAAATCAATCGATCGCTCTCATGTTCCGAGTCTCGGCACATTCTATATCCACACTAAAAATGGCACTCTGGAAGATTATCTTCGAACGTGGTTTGACGCTGATAGGATAATTCCAATTCTTGCCTTCCTTGGAATACAGGATTCCGAGATAGCAGAAGGAAACGCGGAAGTAAGCGAGCAAAGTCAGAACAGAGAAGCTCTAAAAAGACAGATGTTAAGCCGAGCGGTTCATATTTAACGGATCTCCCATGTGCGAGTATTCATAATGCATCTCTCGGAAAGATCAAAGCGCCTCACAATTCCACACGGTTCATGCTGATCATTTCTGCTTGACTCGGGAGTCAAGTCCAGAACCTACATTAGCCCTCAACAAACTCGTTACGACCTGCCGAAAGAAGCTTTATTTTTTGGGGAAGAAACTTGCGGCGAGCCGTGCCTAAATAAGTGGAAGCAGCCAAAGCAACGACGATTGTGAAGAACGACTTGAGCGACGAGCTTATCCGGCGGCTACGTTCAAGGCGAACCCACGAAGTGGATTAGGAGAAGGCTGAGGTTCGTCTCCTCATTTCCCTCGAAATGAGACGCCGCTGCGCAGTACGCGACCAAAAGACAAAAGAACAGCAAAATCTGCATAGAAATTTCCATTGACATCCAAAAGTCGTACGAGTATGTTTTCGCTGCGACCTCGCAACAACTAACGTCAAAGCGCTTCGACAACCACTGTCTGAAGAATTAACCCGACAGCAGCACTCGGTCATGCTTTCCGGCACCTGATCACCTCGTATCGCTCGAAGCGAGAGCGCAGCTATCTTCGCTAGACGAAATGATCACATAAAACAAAAAAGCTCCGCAGTCAGTTGGCGCTAACAAACGGAGCTACTCAACAACACAACCTTCAGCCGCTATTGGGCCAAGGATGCATTCTGGGCAGAACCATCTTATCCCAAGCCGCGGCCGAGCTCAATTCGATTTGAGATTTCCCCATGAAGGCCGCACTTGCGGAACCGGACTGCTTTCCCCAGTTCGTCAAACTTCATTTCATCCTAAGTGCCTCGGAGTGCTCTCGTTCCGTTTCCTTCTTCGTGTCTGGAAGCGATGAGATCCCCGCTGCTCGAGCCGAGTCTAGTTCTCCTTCAACACTAATCGCCCCATTCCACAGAAAAGGAACTCAAAATGACCAAAGCTGATTCCAGATCTTTACCCACTGATCTATTCGCTCATACATCTGCGCCATCTGGCAGTTCGCCCAACGGAGAAGAGTTGCTTTCCGATGACAAAGCAACAAAGAAACAGGGGCGGAGACATAGTCGTCGCCAGTTTCTAGGACAGGCGGGAGGTGCCACAGCCGGCGTGCTGGCCGTCAGCGCAATCGGCCTTGAACCATTAATCGGCTCGAGGCGATCCGCGGCCCTAGCCGTCGAGGTGTCGCCGTTCGTGAACGACCGCAACGACCGCGCGAACGACGCGGAGCAAATACGCAATCAGGCGGCGGCCGCCGAGGAAGTGCTCGGCCAGCCCGCGCACCCGACCAACGGTGACGAGGAGTTGTACCCAAACCGGATCGGAAACTTCCACAAGACGCTGCCGCACAATTCCATCGGCGAGGTTGACCCGGCGGCCTACAATCAGTTCCTCGCCGCGCTCGCAAGCGGCACGTTTACTGCTTTCGAAAACGTGCCCCGTCACCCAGGAGGCACGGGTGAGCTAGCCAATCCGTTGGGCGGCTTGGCCTTCAACATGGAAGGCCCAGACTCGCCCGCGGTCATTACGCCGCCGGCCTTCCTGCCACCGCCCATCGCCAGCCGCAAGTTCGCCGCCCAAGCCGTCGAACTTTACTGGCAGGCTTACCTGCGCGACGTCCCTTTCACCGACTACGAGACCAACCCCGTGGTCGCGCAGGCGTGCGCTGATCTGACACGCTTCGGCGCCGACTATATCGGGCCGAAGGTCGGCGGCGTCGTCACGCCGCAAGTGCTCTTTCGCTACGACTTCCCCGGCTCAACCGTCGGACCGATGGTCTCGCAGTTTCTCTACCGCACGTTTTTCTACGACGGCATCGAAGTCATCCCACGGATGAGAGTGCGTCAGCCTGTGATCAACTGGAACCCTGACGGGACGTTCACCTTCGATCCATTTGGGCGTGACTTTCTCACAGCATTCAGCGAGTGGCTAAATCATCAGAATGGAGTCGCGCTCGGCAACGCTAACGTGTTTGACGTCAACGACACGCGGCGCTTCATCCGCAATGTCCGCGACATCGGGCACCTCGCCAGCTCCGATACGATCCAGACCTCCTATTACCGCGCGGCACTCACGGGTCTCGGGCCGGCGGATCTCGGCAATCCTTACACTAACAGCACGCGGCAGGGCGGCTTCGCTACGTTTGGTCTTGGGCACCTCAATAACCTGATCGGTTCGGTCCATAAAGGCGAGCGTCACACGTGGTATCACAAGTGGTTCGTGCATCGTTACCCGCGTCCTGACGGTGGCCTCGGGCTGGTCGACAATCACTTGCAGAGTCGCGCCAACTATCCGCTACATCCCGATTTGTTGAACTCGCCGGTGCTCCCACTGATCGCTGGCTACAACCAGCACCTGAACCAGGTGAGGTTCGGTTCAAGCGAGGCCAGCTTCCTGCTGCCGCTGGAACTGCCGGGTGGATCGCCGAATCATCCATCGGCTCCTGCCGGTCACGCCGTCACGGCAGGCGCTTGCGTCACCATCCTCAAGGCGTGGTTCAGGGAGAACACCGTCATCAACAACCCAGTCCAGCCAAACCGCGACGGCACGGCGCTGGTCCCCTTCACCGGTGCGCAGCTCACCGTCGGCGGCGAGCTGAACAAGCTTGCGCACAACATGTCGGCGGGAAGAGACATGTCGGGCGTTCACTGGCGCGTAGCGGACGACTTGACGGGTCTGTTCCAGGGTGAGGCCGTAGCTATCCGTCTCCTGACAGAAGCCAAGGCCACTTACCCTGAGCCCAACGCGACGTTTACTCTCACGAAATTCGACGGAACAACAATCACCATTTGACGAAGTTCGATTAGAGCGTGCCGGAGCAGACTTGTTCCGGCACGTTCGCCTCAAGACAATTATTCAGATGGTCTTCAAGTTGCTTGAATCAGCCGATTGAAGCCTGCATTAGGTTCCTGCCAGTAATTGAATGCTGAACGGAAGATCACATCACATCGGATGATCCACCGACAATCGGGAACATTCTCTCAAAACGCACTAACGAATATTCCACTAGCCACTGCTATTACCCAAACTAAAGCTGCGACCAGCGCGGCCACTTTCCAGCTTGTGGACCGCATGATGGTGAGTAGGGAAGGAAGGTTAATTACGGGACCGGCGATGAGCAGAGCTAAAGCGGCACCGATTGGAGCGCCCGCTGCGATAAATACAAGAGCCAGCGGGATCTCGAAAAACGTTGGCAGCGCCAGTGGAATTGCAAACGTGGCGACAACTATAACTGCCGCCATCTTTGCGTGAGGCGAGGTGAAAACGCTTACGGGCAGCCATTGCGCAATAATCATTGAGACCATGACACCAATGATTATCAGTGGAATCACACGCAAAGCTATCTGAACGCAGGTACGCATGAAGCGTAACAAATGTGAACGACCAGATTGATTTGACAAAGTGTCATCAACTTCCCGGGGCAGTTTGATCTCAGCGAACATCTTGTCAGCAATCATGCCGATAAACAGAACAGCAGCAATACTGGCTGCTGCCCGCGTGCTGGCGATCTTGTAGTCGAAAAGCATAAAAGTGAGAACCAGTGCGGCGGGATTGAGCGCCGGAGCGGCGAGCATTAACGTGAGCGACGGGCCAAGCCGGGCAGAACGCTTATAAATGCTTGTAAAAATCGGAGCCACACAGCAGGAGCATAGCATCAACGGCGCTCCTGCAACTCCAGCAACTACTTGCGAGCGCAGCGGTCCTCTGCCCAGCGCGCGAACGAGCCATCGTGGAGACACAAATGTATTCACTGCCGCGCTAATCAGAATGCCAAAGAACAATGCAGGCCAGATGACTACAAAATAATTCAGAGTTCTGGTAAGGAAACTCGTGCTCGAAAGACCTAGCAGTGGAATAATGTCGCCGCGCGCAGTAAATGATCCCGTATAGGAAACCTTTTCAATCACTATCATCGCGGCCGAACTTTTGTACGCAATCAGCGCTCCCACGATAATTAATGTCGGCAGTCCAAAATACAGGACGCGCTGCAAGCCAGTGAGGGAGGTTTCGTGCGATCGGTTATCTTTTTCTGCAATCATGAGAATGCCTTAGCTTGACGTTAGCGTGCGTATTTACTTTTATGGGTTTTTCTTTGGGACGCCTTCCGAACTCCAGTAAATGGGATCGGCATTCTGAGCGCCTACGATTTCGATGTCTGAGTGGATATGCCAGGGCACGGCTTCGGCCAGGGCGACCGCATCCTTCTTAAGGTATTCATTGGCAAGGTAATGTATGCGCCAATCCTCGAACTTATCGAGGTAGGTCACGTTTGTCTCAGTCGCAAGCTTTAGATTGCCTGCTTGCCGATACCCTTCGATCACAAAATAGAGTGCTGTGGTGTCGTCCGGGTCGATAGCCAGCACTCGCTCAAACATTTTGGCTGCCTCAGCGTGCTTGCCGAGCGCCTGGTAGCATTTGCCCATCTGGTTCAAGATCATTCGGTCTCGCGGGTAGCGCGGCTCAAGCTGAGCGAACAGTTTGAGCGCCTCGTCGGGCTTATTTTCCATCTTTAGTAAGGCGCCCTTGTAATAGAGAGCCCGCGCGTTAGCAGGATTGATCGCAATTGCTCTATCAAGCAGTTGATGAATCTCCGGAAAGTTCTCGCGCCAGAAACTCGCCAGAGCTTGATTGACGTAACCATCGTCGTAAGTCGGATCGATTTGAGTTACTTTTTCGAACGCCCGTCTTGCGTCTGCGTACATGAACTGGTCAAAAAGCCCTATGCCAAGATTGTTGAAGCGTATTAGATCTTTTCCGTCGAGTGCGCTCGTGGCAGGACGGTTCTCGCCCAGATTAATTGTGATTGCATGTCTGGCCATTTCGACGATCGGGAGATCGACACTTTTGCCGAGCGCATAATCACTGAAAAAACGATTGAACTTACGGTAAAGAACGCGGGCACTCACGCTCAGTGTCCCACGCGCAGTCTTTGGAATCGTGAACTGGTAGCGGACCAGTTCGCTGCGTCCAGGCGCTATGAAGTTGTCGTAAGCTCTTCCTCGAGTTTCCCAGATGTTGTGGTGGCGCACAGCCGTACCGCGTTCAGTGACCTGAACCGATTGGAATTTATGAGAACGTTCATCAACGGTCCCATCGCTCCTAAGAAACCCACTGTGATAGATGATGTTGCCGCTTGCATCCTGCACCTTGAACTCTACCCAGGGTTCGAAGAAGTCTCTTAACTCGGTGGGAAACACATGTCCTACGCCCCTATTCGATATGACGACTCCGAGGGTCACTGTCTCACCGGGAGCCAGAGAGAAAGCACTCTTATCAATTGGTGCAATGATTGTGTCGTCCGGCTTCTGATAGCCGGGATAGAGTGCAGCATTAATGGAATTGATCGTCGCGAAGCCTTCACCAACTTTGAGACCTGCGGCGCCCTTGCGCAGAGTGGTCAGGTCCGTGCCCTCACGCTGGGTCGGGTAAGCTGCTCCCTTCTTCAATGTGAAGATGTCTATACCCAGATGATCTGCCTTGAGAAAATCGGTAACCCTTTGCAGTTGATCTTTGAAACCATAGAGGTGCGGAAGCGCCGTGTTCGACGCAGGCCAGCGATGCGAAGCTATTGTTCCTCCCTTCGCAGCTAAATCGGCAGCAGCAGTTTCACGCCCCATGTGACACGACTGGCAGGTGTTTCGCCGTTTCTTATAGAAGGGGAGCGGGGATTCGTTTGAGTGCGAACTCATCTGCCACTCATCGTAGGCAGAGAAGGAGCGCCGCCATTTGTAGTTCTCTATTTGGCGCGGCAACGCCGCTTTGTGGCAAACGGCGCAAAACTCCGGCGTCTTGTAAAAGTCTTTCATCATGGCCCGCTTGTGGGCGTTCCTGTTTGCGAGGATCATCTGATCAGTAACCTTACCCTCGAACGGTTTTCCATTCTTGTCCACGAGCAGTGCTGGCGGAGCGATCTGATAACTGCCGATACCCTCAAGGTAGGTGATCTTCTCAATCGAATGGCAGACGGTGCAGGTAACTCCCTCATCATCAAACGGACGGGCCGCCTTTGAACCGGTTGTGAGAGCGCCCGAAACTAACGCGATAGGGTTATGGCAACTTTCACAGTGGCGAGTGGTTTCAACGCCGTACTGCTTCATGAAGTCTTCAATGTTCTTCTGATAGAAAGGCCCGCGGAAGCTACTGCGATGAGGCGACTCGGCCCACTGCGCATGCGCACTACTGTGACAGCGCGCGCAATACGAGGCAGGTATGAATTTGTCTGCGCTTATGAAGGTGCCTGTTGAGGTCTGGACCTCTCCGGGCGCGAAGGGGTTTGGGCCGAATGGGAGATTGTAATTCTTCTTTTCTTCTTCCGGTTCCTTCTTACGCTTAGAGTCGTCCGAACCGTAGACCGCATAACCAAACGCGATCATGACGACGAATCCGATCAACACAGTGATTTGCGCGACTCGGTATCCAGTTTGCCGACCGATGATAATTTGGTGCTGCTGCGCCGGCCTTAACATTCTCGACTCCTGAAAAGGCTTTTCTTACTCAATCTGTTAATGACAAGCGGGTGGCAACGGCTCAATTGAACTTTATCCAATGGGCCGTTGCCTTCTTAATTCCCGCTTCATCCTAGCGTCACGCGAAGCGATCCAGCTTTATCATCTAAGACCCGAGCCTCTGTCCTTAGGGACAGAGCTTAGGTACTTACCCCTTGCTTCAGGGGCCATAGTGCGGCGTTGGAAAAACAGCTTTGCCATGCCACCGCCGCCGGAACTGGAGCAAAAGTCGCCCGTCTGTTGCAGGCAGTCGAAGTTCGCGAGGATCTCCGGAGATTGCTCGGAGCCATCTGGGTTTTTTACCGTGACCAGGAAAACATCCTGACCTGGTCTGTCTTGCGCTATACCCCCGTCCCGGGGGTCAGGAATGACCGGTCAAACAACCCAAGGGAAACCCTCAGACCCATCCAGATTACGATTGACAATCTTTGCAAACCCTTTAGCCACTAGATTGTCAATGTCGCTTGCCGTTTGGAGAATAGGCGTCCCGTCCAGATCTCTGCCGTTCTTGGCCGCTATCGGGTCGAGTTCGTTCCTTCCTGCGGCAGTGAACGCCTTGGGTGTGTAAACCACGAAGGCCAAGATCCAATTGCCAAGAGGGTTGTTTGAGAAGTAGCCGTTTCGGGTGTCGAAAACGTTGTCCTGCCGCCGGTTCGGAGGTGCAGGACTTTTAACGAAGATGGGGTTGTTATTCGCATCTCGCTGCGTTTTCGGAAAGAGGAACGCGCGGAATTGATTTGCAATGTCCATGGCGCGTCGGCCACGATCCGTTAACTGGCCATTCGCATTCCTCTCAAAGCTATTCGGCATGAGAGTTCCCATGATCGAATAGTAAATAAGGTTTCCGGAGTTGTCCCAGCCGCCGGTTGTTTCCAAAATGCGGATGTTGCGATGGGCGGGATCTGTATTGGAGTTGTCAACCGTCCAATGCAGAGGGTTGCGGTCAGGATTGCCTGCTCGCTCCCCGATATTTTCCGGTACGATTCCATTGGCGCGATAGAAACTATCGCTGAAATCGAATGGAGGTGGGTTGTCGCTGACTCTTCCGCTACTCGCCACGGTTGACGGTAAGGGAGGCGCCAGGCCCGCGAAGCCCACCATCATCAATAGCATGATGGAGAGCCAGACGGGCCATTTCCTTTTGCGTTTGATCTGTTTCATTACTGAAACTCCTTTTTGGAAATAGATCTGACCTACGTTTGCGATGAGAAAACCTCCACTCGGAACAGCTACGAACCACTGTTCCGCTGTGTTGGCTCGCTCCAGACGTGATCGCTAGGGGATAAGTTGACCCTCGCATCCGTTTCGCACCGGGTGTGAAGTTTGAAATGAACTGCTTCAAACTCCCGCGCGAGGTGGTGCTAAACGGAATTAAAGGTTCGGTACGTTTCTATCGCGTGAAGTTACCCGGCAACGATGGGACATCCGAAAGTGTTCACATCGTCGGCTCGCTGCTGAAGCTTCCACTCAGGACTGGTAACTTCTCCCACTATAAACTCAGACCGCCTACACCTTGCTATCTGCTCCACTTCTGTGTAGCCGTCATGCCCGCGCACGCAATTCATTGGAACACGAGGCCAGATAGAGATGCGCTGGCTGACTGGTTCTCAATTCTCCGTGCACTGTGCTTTCGGGATGCTCAGTTTGCTCGGGCTGAACGTCAAAGTAGTCGGCATTACCTAGTAGTCACCACTACATAGTAGGCGGCACTACATAAAAGTTCAGAGCCCGTGGATTTATTCCGCATTCGGAAAAAATTGTGAGGTCGTTTTCTGGCGGAGGCGTGTAGGAATCGAACCTACCTGAGTCTGCTCTCACAGTCTCACTACCGGTTTTGAAGACCGGGCCGTGCACCAGAACAGATTCGCCTCCGCAAACTGTTGGGGTTGAATTGTTAAGTCCGATGACGCCGTATGCAATCGGACGCGGCGGAATCAGCGAAGAAGGCGCGATGGTCAGGCTGCTGCCGCACGATAAAGCGGATGGCAAGCGCAGTACCGAACCGTCCTGGCAAGTAGATGAGGGCGGGAATAGCTACGAGCAAAATACAGCGAGAGCAGGTACCGAAACTGGGATTACGACGTATCCGTGCATGACTAAGCGGGCAAATTCGTTCCGGGCTGAAAAGCTTTCCAATACTTCCAGGCCTGAAGATATGTTTTGTGCAGAGCGTCTTCGCTGATTCCCGTGAGCCGCAAACTCGAAGAGCCGTAGGCGTCAGGGACGCACGTGGATCAGCGCCTGCGATTTAAACTCCTCACGCCGCTGGGACGAGAGAGGCGTTTCAGCCATGACAGTTCGTTACCTTCGTAACCATGTTCCACGAGTGGCTTGGATTCGGGAATAACCTTGTTCTTCTGCTACTAACAAGCAACTAAATGGGCCAGAGTATTCCAGGGAGATTGAGAATTCGTATTCCGCGCAATGAAAACATCTCGCCCGGGGAATTGCAAAACCGATCTTGGCTGGAATAAAACGCCCGTTTCGCGACTTGTCATCACGGTTGACCGTAGTTTCTACCAAGGCCGCGCTAAGGCGCCGGTATGAGACGTTCTCCTCCAGATGGGCGTGGAATATGCCCCCCGAAGAGTTAACCCCCACCAATCATCCCGAGAGGGAAATTTCCGGTTCGACGAAACGGCAGTCTCGGGCCGCAGGAGAGTGTTGACACTGTCCGAGAGAAGTTGAATGGGCATTTTGGCCGGAGTATTCGTTTTGGAGCACTTTATATATGGGGGCTTTCCGATCTATTAGAGGAGAACTGGATCATCAATTTCGGAAGGGCGCGCCCGATTTGGCTGCGCACCGGAACATACATAGCCCGACGATGCAGCTGAGGAATAAATCACCATGAAAACATCACTCCTCGTATTTGACAGGGAGGATGGCTAAATCAACAGTCTTCCGTCAGGCCGGCCTCAGTGGTGACTGAGAGGACTGATGGTCACAGCCGAACGAACTAAAGGAGGGACACCAATGAGACACATAGTTAGTTTGCTGGTGCTTGTGCTAGCGGTTCTAGGTTTGAACGGTCTAACGTTGAGCCACAGCAGTCAAACTGAAAGAAAAGTGAAAGATGAGGGGGCTGTCGATCGAATCATCGCAAGCTGGAAGAGCAAGCCACAGGAGGTGGCGCGCAAAACAATTGCCAAGTATGGGCAGCCGCATGAGGCAACCGCATCACGGCTGATATGGCACAACACGGGACCCTGGAAGCGGACTGAACTTGTCAACGAGGAGATCCCGCACCACTTTCCAAAACCGCATCATGACATGCTCTATCAGGCGATCAACTATCGGGTGCCGCCGGACAAATTTGACGAATTGGCGGCTTACGATGGAAGCGTGATCGCCGAACGGACTAAGGGTGAGCTCGCCGCTCGATGCGATCTGGAGGAGGCAAACTTCCTGGCGCTGAATCTTGCCCACGACATCATCTCGGGAAAAAAGAGCGTCGACGAAGCGCGCAAGTTCTACGCAGAAGCAATGCGCGCCATGAAACACTCTGAATACAAACAAGGCTTACTCTTCCAGGTGGTGCGTACAGAGCAGGGTGATCCCGACAAGGAGGTTTTAGCCAGCCGTTAATTTGAGGTGGCTAAGTAGAATATTAGCGCAACCGGATTTACTCCAACTACCCTTTCTGTCCGCCCGTGCTGAGAGCTTGTTCAGCGGATAGAGTCTGCCAGGTGGTGCGAACTGAAAGCGAGCACCAGCATTAGGCTTCCCGTTTCGACGAAAGGATCCGATAACGACGGACCCGATTTTTTAGGCGTAGCATGCGTGAACCGGCAGACAATCGCTGTTAGCATTCCGGCAGCGACGCGTTTTGTAGGCTTTAGAGATTGCGCACAGAGAATAAAGTTCAGCAAAGAGACTTTCGTGCAATGGTGCTTGGACTTTGTGGCGGAGGCGTGTAGGAATCGAACCTACCTGAGCCTGCTCTCACAGTCTCACTAACGGTTTTGAAGACCGGGCCGTTCACCAGAACAGATTCGCCTCCGCAAACTATTGGGGTTGAATTGTTAAGTCCGACAAGTCCAAATGATTAGGATTTATTCCATGGACTCTCAAAAATGGCTCAGAATCCGTCAAAGGGAAAGTTTGTGAGACTGACAAAGAATCGAATCGTTTACTTCTCCAAGTCACGTGCGCAACGGAAGCCGACATTATTGAAGCTGCTGTTTGGCGGGCTCTTGCCACGAAAACCCGGACGATAAGCGCCGCAATAATTTGTTGAACAAAACCATGAGCCGCCGCGGGCCACGCGCGCTGTTCCATCGACTGGTCCAACCGGATTGTGGGCCACTTCAGAGTTGCGATAAGTGTCCGATGCATACCAATCGGCGGTCCATTCCCAGACGTTTCCGATCATGTCATAGAGGCCGAGAGGGTTGGGGGTGAAAGCACCTACAGGCGCCGTATAGAAATAACCGTCTTTTGTCTCGTTACGTTGTGGCCAAAGCCCCTGCCAAACATTCGCGCTTCCGTCCTCTGCCGGATTGGTGGGGCCGCTTTCAGTGTGAGCACCGGCTGAAGGATGTAGAGGCTGATGGCGATCGAACTGCTCGTTTTTCGCGTGCCCCTCGTGGGCATGGCCGTTGTCTCCCGACGCGACAGTTGCTGCCAAGGGAATTGACTTTTTGGGAAAGATGGCCGCCTTGCTCCCACGTGCGGCCACCTCCCATTCGGCCTCCGTGGGCAAACGCTTACCAGCCCACCTTGCGTAAGCATTTGCATCGAACCACGAGACCAGCACAACTGGATGCTCCATCGCCCCTTCAATAAAACTGCCGGCTCCCAGCGGGTGTCGCCAGTTTGCCCCCTCGATATAGGTCCAGTTGCTTTCGCCGCCGTGATAGATCCAGGCGCCCCCTTCATTTTCGGCAGAAGTCACATGTCCAGTTTCCTCTACAAAAAGCTGGAATTCGCGATTGGTGACTTCGTGCCGATCGACGTAAAAACCGTCAAGCTTTACGCGGCGCGGAGGCGCATCCTCGGCAGCGTTGGGCCATTCATCTCCGATTACGTATTCACCTCCGGGCACGAGCACCATGTCGTCAGGCACCGCTACGGCAGTAGCACGCCCGTCACCCCAATTATAATGACGTGCCTCAGAATCAGGGCGCTCAGTTCTTTCCAGCCAGAGCGCAGTTAGGGACAGAGCTCCCGCCGCGCCGGCGAACATCAACAAGACCTTCCAAAGCGAACCGTGCATTGTCGCCCGTCGAGTCATGCTATGAGGCGCCACCGCGGCCATATGCGAATGCAAGCGCGAGCCCGAAGATCACATGATTGATCAAACTGACAAGCCCGCTGTATGGACTGCCGCCACCACCGCCGCATGGATTACAAGGATTACCTGCGGCGGCAACGCTGCAGGGATTTCCGGAACTTGGCGCCTCCTTCTTTGTTCCGCAAGGATTGCACGCATTGGGAGCGGACGATCCCGAGTTGGCATTCTTCGCCGCGCACGGGTTACAAGGATTCTTCGCCGCGCATGGATTACATGGGTTCGTTGGCTTTGATTGTTGGCCTGCCTGATTGCCACTCTTGCCGGCACACGGATTACAAGGATTACCCTGCTGTGCGCCGGCCACTCCACTACACGGATTGCACGGATTGGATGTGCCGCCCCTGCTCATCACGGCGGTCATAATCGGCATTGCAGCTAAAGCAATCGCGGTGATCGACAGTCCGAAAACAAGTCCTTTCATGACGGCAGGCCATCTTCTGAGTGGTGCCACTACCGCCGAGTAAAGCAGACCGTAGCCAACGCCTATCATTAAATGGATCAATCCTCCAACCAGGTATTGAGTGGAGGCACCAGATTGTGGGCCAAGGAACATTTGGCCCAGGCTCTTCATAATATTCATCCCGAACACGGCCATCGAGATAGTGATAATGACAGTTGCTACCAATCCTGCCATTAATGCTTTGCCCCAATTAAAGCTCGACGCTTGCTTACGAGATGAGGCGCCAATATCTTCTGCCATGGGTTTCTCCTTTCGTCATCAGGACATTCCCCAGGGATCGACACGGTTATTCCGGAGGCGCTGATCGACATCGCGCCCTTTAAGTCCCGGATTTACTGCTGAACTTCTTTTGCCTTGTCCTATAAGTTGGCGGTTTGTAGATTTATTCCCACGATTGAGCGCCGAAGCTAATCCTGATTGTTCGGGAATAAATCGGTTCACATTGGACTTGTTGGAAGTGGTGGCGTTGGTAAGGGAATAATCGAATACTGCGTTTCCGTGCATGTCAGTCGCGGAAAGAAGAGAGGAGATCCTATTGTTTAGCCGGCTATCGCGTCGGCAACGTGAGGAATTTGAGGTGCAAGCTCTCCCTCAGCTTGACGCCCTCGTGCGTTCGGCACTTCGTATGTGTGGGTCGCGCGAAGAAGCTGAGGATGCTGTGCAAGAGACTTATTTGCAAGCATGGAAGTACTGGCGTTCATTTCAGCAGGGGACAAACTGCCGAGCATGGTTGTTTCGTATTCTGTTCAATGTGATTAAGAAGAAGGCTACAGAGAAGAGAACTTTTGTTTCTATCGAAGAACCTAAAGTTGAGAACCTGGTACATTTTGATCGAGTAGCGTCACTGAACGAGTTCGAAATGCTGGAAGTGTTTGACCAACTGACCCACGAACATCGTGAAGTTGTTCTTCTCGTGGTCGTCGAGGAGATGTCTTATAAGGACGCCGCAGCGGCGTTACGAGTGCCGATGGGAACAGTAATGTCGAGGCTGAATCGAGCGCGAACTGAATTACGACAACGTTTGGGCCATCAAGGTCGTAAATCTCTTAGCAGAACGCAAAGCAAGTAGACCCGCGTGCGGGAGAATTGAGGCACGAATATGTATGACTGCCACGGAACAGAGCAACTCCTCGAGGCTTACGTGGATAATGAGTTGGACGCCGTCGTAACACAGGCCATTTCGGAACATCTGGAAGTATGCGCCGCGTGCAATCGCAAAATGGAAGATATCCGCGCGCAAAATGAACTTCTTGCTCGTGCGGTCAAGAGTGCTCATGCCGATAACAGCACGCTTCGAGCCTCGATTGAAGCAGCAACGATTGCGAAACATCAGCAGCTTTTCCAGTGGTCCATGCCCCGAGTTCAGATTTGGGCTACCGTCGCCGCGTTCACGATCTTAATCGCATTCATTTCCATCTTTTATTTACCGCGATTCCTGCGACCGTATACTAGTTCTCTATTTAAGGCAGCCGCCGATAACCACATAACATGCATTCGAGAGACTGAGGCGCCGGATTGGGCGCGTACGCAGCCGGAAATCATTCAAGTGGAAGAATCGTTTATCGGTCGGGATCGACAGGTACCGATGATGACCGTCGACGGCTATCAGCTGGTGCGCGCACGAGTCTGCATGCTTAACGGAGAGAAGTTCCTTCATCTTGTCTATGAAAATGCGGGGGGCCGCGAGGCTTCGCTATTCGTTGGACCAAATAAGGAGGTCATTTTTGGCGACCGAGACCTCGCGCTGGATGGCAAGATTATCCAGATGGCCCATGTCAGTAATCTGAATGTAGTGAGCACGCAGGTCGGCAATCACCTTGTGATCGTTGCGGCTCAGGAAGAAACCCTAGCTAATACGCTCCTTTTAAATGCAGCCTCGCGGCTTTCTGCTTAAACAAAAAAGGCTGGAGTTTTTTGTCTGGCCTTACCAAGGTTGCCTGCGGTTGAAAATTGAGAATCAAATCGGCGCGCTTACCGCCAGATTCTGAAGTAGTATGATAGCCAGTTTTTGTAGCCCAGGAGTTTTTTAAGTATTGCGTCTAACCCGGCCTGCTGATTGACTTGAGTTAGCGTCGGATAAACATGAATCATGCTGCCGAGTGCACTGATCGATAGTCGCTGCTTCATGGCAAGTACGACTTCGTGAATTAGCTCGCCTGCGTGGGCGCCGACAACATGCGCGCCAACGATCTCATCCTTACGGCCCTTACAGACAATCTTGGCAAAGCCTTTGGTCTCTTCTTCAGCTTGAGCACGATCGTTGTCGGCGAAGTTAGTACGATAAATGTGCACGTTCGCTTCGCCGAATTGCGCTTTTGCTTGCTTCTCGGTCAATCCCACACGCGCAACTTCTGGATCTGTAAACGTGGTCCAGGGAACGACGCGAAAGTCAGTCTTCTGCCGCAGCGGCCAAAAGAAGAGGGCGTTACGAATAACGACCGACGCTTCGTAAGCAGCCGTGTGGGTAAAAGGAAAATGTCCGGTTACGTCGCCTGCCGCAAAGATGTGCCGGGCGGAAGTGCGCAGATAATTATCAGTAAATATCCGTTTGTTATCGAATTCGACGCCTGCGGCTTCAAGGTTAAGTGTTTCTATATTCGGTCGCCGCCCGGTGGAGACCAGGAGCTCGTCGGCCTTCAGCTCTCTTTGGTAACCGTCAGTCTCAACCGTCAACAACTTTTGACCGTTTACAGTGGCGGCCCTCACGACTTTTGTGTTAAGGAGAATCGCTACACGCTCGCCACGCATTATCTCTTCGACGATGGCTGAGACTTCTTCGTCCTCTTTCGTAAGGAGGCGGTTATCCATCTCAACAATTGTCACCTCGCTTCCAAACCGGGCAAATGATTGGCCTAGTTCCAACCCGATTGGACCCCCACCAAGGACTATCAGTCGCTGCGGTAGTTTCCGCAGATGAAAGACTTCTTCATTTGTAATGAAGCCAGTCTCTTTTAACCCGTCAATCGGAGGCACAGCAGGACGTGATCCCGTGGAGATACAGAAGCGTTTGCCGCTAACTGCCATCCGTGAGCCATCGTTGTAGGTAAGCTCCAACTCATACGGTGAGAGAAAACGTGGGGTGGCGAAGATCACCTTAACTCCCCATGCTTCAAATCGCTGTGGTTTGTCATGTTCGCCGACGGCCTCGATAATGCGGGCCACGCGATCGGAAATCGAAGCAAAGGTGCCATCTTTGAAGGCGAGAGAATTGACGGCGAAGCCAAAGGCGGTCGCTCGCCGCACCTCTGCGGCAAATCGCGCAGAACGAATAAATGTTTTCGACGGGACGCAACCGGTATAGAGGCAGTCACCACCCAGTGCTCTTTTCTCAACGAGAGCTACACGCGCGCCCAGTTGTGCAGCGCCGCCAGCAACCACGAGTCCGGCGGAGCCTCCGCCTATCACGATGAGGTCGTAATTATCCATATTCCTGCTTGCGTCCAGGCGCAATCAGCAGACATTGATATTCATATCTCTGTTCATGAATCCAAATCAACCTCCTTTTTGTTGCCTAACTTTGAAAGAGAAAGCGAATGATTCTTGTGAAAACTACGAGCGGATGTTAATTGCCTTTACCGCGATACATGCCTGTACTGCGGAGTAATGACCACGCAAGCCCAGGTTAGTTCTCATCTTAACGCGCGAATGTAACCGCGATTACTAAAGGCGCCGTGAATCAACCCGGATACTGTCTCACGTGAAGCCACGGGTGAACAATTTGTGGAATATCTGCAAGCGAATGCGACTTGAATAAGTGAACAGATGCCAAACCGGGCGAGGCTGTAGAACGCCACGCCCAAGAAAGCGCCGGGAGAGCCACACCCGATTGACGGAATGTTGGCTCAGTACAAAACCATTCAAGTGATAAAGGAGATAAGTTGCATGCAAACAAACAGAGTATTTCGTCGAGTCGGAGCGGCCCTCGCGCTCATAGCCCTATTTGCAATGATGAGCCTGCCCGTAGTTGCCAAAAGCAAGAAACCAGTGGTGGTCATCATCAAAGCCGAATGGTGCTCGGCCTGTCAAAAGCTCGAGCCAACTATGATGGACCTTATGAAGCAGTACGGCGATCGGCTGGAGTTCGTTGTGCTCGATGTTTCAAACGAGGATACGCTCGCCGAGGCGAACAAAACTGCTAAGAAGCATGGTCTTTCGGATTTTCTGAAAGAGAATCAGAAGAAGACGTCAACCGTGGCTGTTTTCAGCGGTAACAAAGTGCTGTTCCAAACGGTGCAGAACTTTGATCGCGACGCGTACGTCAAGGCGTTCGACAAGGCCCTGGCTGAAAGCTGACGTTCTGGGGCTGAGGAAAGTAGAGGGGCAATACATACTCGGCCCTAATGGGGGCGGGGCCGGCACCGTGGGAGAAGACTGCCTAAACTTGCAGGGTTTGTCTTGCCTGCTCCGCTCCATCACGGGGAATTTGTACAGAGAGAAACTATGAGTGGCTTAGTTGGTAACCTTCAGGAATATCTTTCAGCCAGTTCGTTGTTGGCCTATCCAGCGGCCTTTCTGGGAGGAGTTGCGATCAGTTTTACACCGTGCGTTTATCCCGTCATTCCGATCCAACTGGGCTTTATCGGAGGGCAAACAATGGCAACGCCGGGAACAACGCGCGTCCACGCTCGTGGCTTCTTACTTTCCCTCTTGTTCGTCGTTGGTATGGCTGCTGTATACGCCGCACTCGGGGCGTTTGCAAGTTTGACCGGCACTCTCTTCGGAATTTGGGCGGCAAGTCCCTGGACCTACATAGTCGTCGGAAACGTGATTCTGCTTTTCGCCCTTTCAATGCTTGATGTATTTCAACTGCCCACGCCGCAATTTCTGGCGAACTGGAATCCCGCACGCAAAGGAAAAGGATTTGTGTCGGCACTCCTGATCGGTGCAGCCTCGGGGCTGGTGGTTGGTCCTTGCACAGCTCCCGCTTTGGGTGCTGCGCTTGCCTATGTAGGCACGCAAGGTAACGTTCTGTTTGGCACATCTGTGCTGTTCGTGTTTGCGCTCGGCATGGGAGTACTGATGATTGTCTTAGGCACCTTTAGTGGCGTTTTGACTTCAATGCCACGTTCGGGGCAGTGGATGGTAACTATTAAGAAGGGTTTCGGTGTGGCCATGATCATCGTCGCTGAGTATCTATTGCTCCAGGCGGGGCAAAGATTCATCTGAGGAATTTATGAGTAAAGTGAAACTAGGAATCTGGATCACGGTTGTTCTATGCGCGGGAGTAGTTTTCATGGGCTGCTCTTCGAAAGGTGTCAATCCGGATCGCCCGCCAGCAACTACGAACGAAGCGAAAGTTGGAACGGAGGTCGGAAACAGCGCGCCCGATTTTCGTCTTGCAAAGATCGACGGCTCACAGATCTCGCTGGCCGATCTTCAGGGGCGCCCTGCTGTGCTCATTTTTTGGACGGCCTGGTGCCCCGTATGCAAAGAGGAAGCACCGCTCTTCAATGCATTAGCAGAGAAATACGAACCGCGGGGAGTGCAGGTGTTAGGCATCAACATCAAGGATAGCGTCGCTCGCACACAAGACGGCATTAATGATTTTGGGATTCGATATCGTGTGGCACGTGATGCCGATGCAAGCGTCGCTCGGCGCTATCGTGTCACCGGGACGCCGACGATTGTGCTTCTCGATCGTCAAGGAGTTGTGCAGTACTTCGGGAATGAACTGCCGTCAGACTACAGCGAACGACTCGACGCTATGTTGGCAGCAGGAGTGTAATCAGTATTTAATAAATCTATGATGTTACGGGCGCTGGGCCAAGAGGTACTTCTGCCGCGATCTTGAGGCGCAAGCTATGCTATTTCTGCGCAAAATTTGCCGATCGGGCCGTTTACTAACTATGAGATCTCATGAATGAAGATCGCGCAACAGGAACTCGTAAGTCGCGTGAGAATCCTCCTGTGGAAGACGTGGAAAGATGTCACGAACAAGCCAGCTCACTGGACGAACAAACACTCCGGACAAAGATTAAGCATCTCTCGGCGATGGAGTTGTTTCACGACCTGAGGAGGGAAGAGCTTGCGGAAATCGAACGTGCCACTGTGATGTGGGAATGCAAGGCAGGTCGCATTTTCTACAAGCCGGGCGAAACCGGCGACGTGTTGTTTATCCTGAAGAAGGGCGCCGTCCAGTTATATCGCACGTCGGACAAAGGCCGGAAACTGGTGATAGAAGAACTGAAACCTTATGCGGTTTTTGGTGAAATGACTTGTATTGGGCAAGGCATGCACCACAGGTACGCCAGGACAACCGAGGATTCGCTGGTCTGCACAATGAAGCAGGCCGACGTTGAACGGCTGTTAGTGTCCAAACCGCAGGTGGCGCGCCGTCTCATTCAAGCGATCGGTGGGCGGGCCTTGCAATTAGAAGAGAGACTTGAAGAGTTTGCGTTTAAAGAGGCAAAGTCGCGCGTGGCGGCTTTTCTGTTAAGAACCGCCGAAGGCGATGAGCTAAAAGGCCTGAGACATCAGGACATCGCTGATACACTCGGTATTTTCCGGGAAACCGTTACGGACGCTCTTGCTGAATTGAAATCATCTGGGATCATTAGCATAGAACGAAGGCGAATTACGATTCTCAGCCGCGCAAGATTGAAGGATCGCGCTGCTTAAGCTTATATAGGGTTCCTGCTCAGTCGTTCTCATCCGCGCTCTTAAGGAATGGCGTTATGACGCCTCAGTTCTACAATGCGATCGGCAGTACGGGCAGCAATAGCTTCAATGGTCAATGATGGGTTTACGCCGGTCGAAGTTGTGAACACTGAACCGTCACAAACAAAAAGGTTCGGGATGTCATGGGACCGGCAGTCGGCATTGACGACTGAGTTCATCGGATCGTTCCCCATTCGACACGTCCCAAGCAGGTGCGCCATGCGGTCTGCCGTCCATACGTCTGCGCCGCCGGCAGCTTCAAGTATCTCCTTCATCTTCCGTTTAGCGTCCGCTATGAGTCTCCTGTCGTTTTCGTGATAAGAAAAGATAACGTGGGGAATTGGCAGCCCATACTGGTCGCGTTCGGTTTCGTGCACCTTTACGAAATTGTTCTGCTGGGGCAGGATTTCGCCGACAATTCCGATGCCTGAGTAGTAGTTGTAATCGAGCATCGTCCGTCTGAGCTCAGCTCCCCACAGCCCGCGCGCCGCGCTGATGCGCGAGGCGAAATCGACTGGATGTGGTCCCACGACTTCGATGGTGTAACCGCAGATGAAATCCGCATCTGGCATCGTGCGGTTGAAATGTTCGGTCAATGCGCCGCCTGGTGGAGGCGCTTTGTATTGATTTATGCGTTCGCGGAATTTGGCAAAGACCTGATGGCCGGAGTGGACCATGAAGCACTTGCCAACCATTCCGGATGAGTTAGCAAGACCATCCGGAAAGAGTGAACTAGCGGAGTTCAACAGCAGGCGTGGTGTTTCGACTGCGTATCCAGCAACCACAACGTTCTTCGCGCGCTGCCTGAATAAGTCTTCGCCACCATCTCGGAAGTGAAGGACACCTGTAACCAAACCACGCTTATCGTGCTCGATCTGAGCAGCCATCGAGTTTGGGCGGACCTCGGCTCCAGCCCGAATCGCACGCGGAATATAAGTGACCAGAATTGAACTTTTCGCATTGGTGGTACAGCCGTAATTGCAAAACCCGCGATAGACACACGGTGGACGATCTTTGTGCGGCGCACTCAGAGTCGCAATTGGAGCGGGTGCTACGGGAATACCCAGCTTTACACAGCCGCGTACGAGCACCTGTGCTGAAGCATTTAGTTCATGCTCGCGCTGCGGGTATCTTTTCCGCCGTTTTCCCCATGGATAATTTGTTGGACCAGCGATCTGTAGAGCCTGTTCGACCTCTTCGTAATAAGGTTCCAGTTCGTCAAACGTCAGCGGCCAATTCAGCAGCTCAGCACGTGCGATCTCACCCTCGAGCGAGCGTCGTTGGAAGTCTTCAGGATGGGCGCGCATCGCCACCATCGAATAGTGAACTGTACTACCGCCGACGCCGCGTCCGGAGTTGTTTGCTCCAAGTTCAACCGGGTCTTCGCCACCTGTGATGCGCTCGTCGGTCCAGATGAGCTTGCGCGAGGCCGTCTCATCTGAGACAAAATCCTTCGTCGGATCCCAATGTGGTCCGGCGTCCAGGATCACGACTGAAAACCCCGCTTCGGCGAGTTTCGCACCGAGCACCCCACCGCCCGCGCCGGCACCGACGATACAGAAGTCCACCTCTTCACGGGAAAGATCACGCATGGGCACCTGCTCGCCGTGAATACCAGGCGCGAAAAGGTGAGACTCATTATTCTTCTCGTCAATCATGGTCTTCTTGTGCTTCCCATGGATCGACGCCACCTTCCCATTTACGGACGTGGCCGCGTGGTGACGATGGACCGTTGTATCCGATCTCATTCCAGGCGATCGGATGCGCGTAGTAAATTTGCACGATCGCAATCACCAATACGCTCGTGAAGAATCCTTGGGCAGGAACGATCTTCCAGGCATCGCCGGGAGATGTACCTCGTTCAACATGCCTCAGTACTACATCCTGGGATTGCACATCGAGATCACAAAAAGCCTTACCGGCGAAAAGGGCGCGCGCTGTCTCATCAATTCCGGCCAATGCCCAGCGCCATGCTTGGCGTTGTGGCGGTAGCTCCTCGTAACGATAGCCATTGTGCCTGTCTTCGTGGAGCTTCTCATCAATCCACGGCACTATCGGCACCTTCTCGATTTCAGAGCGATCGCTTTGCGGAAGAATTCGATCGACGATGGCAGTCAGCGTGCGCACCTCCTGTTCGGTAAAGAATCGCACAACAGGCACATTCTCCAAACGCCGACGGATCACCTCACGCGTCTGATCGTCCCAATCAGGTGACGACCACTTATCTAAAACATCGTACCCCGAATAATGTGAGCGGAAGTCCTCTCTTTCCATGACGTAATCTTGTCTACAATCAGTTGCTGGTTCCTAACCATCCGCCGGTAAATCCCGCGCGCCGCAATCCAGCAACTATGTAGGGACATTTGCGCATCAATCGCCATAAGAATCCAGTTCTATAGTTTTCGATCATCATCACAATTGGTCCTTGGTCCAGGCCATAATAACCCTTAGAAACCCAACCCTTACCTTTCCGGTTGCCGGAACTAAAGGTAGCGTTGTAGCTACACTTGAATCCGTATTTGCTGGTCATTTCCGGATAATTCTCGTTGATGTATTTGAGTGATGGCAGCACTACTTCAGGTGCGAAAGGCAGCGAACCCGCGACGGCCCAAGGCGCAAGCGTGCCATCGTCAGGACCATTGGGAATGCTCCGCGCGCGATAATCGTAGAACCGCCGGATACGACCATTGATGCGCCGCACCGCCGGGCCTGGACCATCAGTCGCTGTGATGCCCCAGGAATAGCGACCATAACCAATTAGCTTTCGTGGATTCCGCTGCGCATAAGATTGGTGGGCATAAATCGCGCGGCGGCTGTTCTCAAAATAATCTATTGCCTTCACGCGCATGTATTCATCCTGTATGCCGCGAAAATCAATCCACATGTGTGACAGATGGTGCATAAAAAGTGGACCAGCATAGACAAACTCATGTCCATACAGTTTTCTCCACCTGTAGGTTCGCGTCCACGCTTTATAGCTTTCAGCCGGAAGTGGAAAGGTCGGTGATGCAAGGCCGAGAATATACAGAATGAGAGCTTCGTTGTAGCCGGTCCAGCGATGCTTGATGAATCCGGTCTCCGGTTTCCAGCCATGCGTCACTGCGAGACCACGATTCTGGGCCCAGTGCCAGTTCGCGCGACTATAAAGTGTCTCTGCAAGAGTGCGGATTTCGCGTTCCTCTTTCGT
Source organism: Acidobacteriota bacterium (assembly GCA_020199835.1). GTDB lineage: Bacteria > Acidobacteriota > Blastocatellia > Pyrinomonadales > Pyrinomonadaceae > PSRF01. Next base: position 112,475 of record JAIVJV010000005.1, read on the forward strand.
GTCGCGATCGAAATACATGGCTGCAGTGAGCGCCCCCGCAAGCAGGTATGTCGTATCGATGGTTGAAATTTCCGACTTCCAGGCGCGCTTGCCTGTTTTCATATCGAGGAAATGATAATAAAAGCCGTTATAACCTATCGCTTCAGGTCCGGTGCCTTGTGGACCGTGAGTGAAAAATCGCAAACTCAGTAAGGTGCGCTTTATTGCTTCGGCGCGGGTCATGTAACCGCGCTCAACGCCGATCGGGTAGGCTGTGAGGGCAAAAGCGACTACGGCTATAGATGCCGGGGCGTCCTGCTTCGTGTTGTCTGGGATAAGCCCATTCTCCAAATTGAGCTCGTCCGCAAAATACTTGAACGTATCGCGTTCGAGCTGGGCCAGATCTTCATCGTTGAGTGATTGCTGTATTACCTTCATGTCAACCCGGTCATTGAAGCTCCACCGTTATCGCCGCGACAGCATGTGGCTGTAGCGACGTCTCCAGATACATTACTCGGTCTTTGTATTTCCAACTCTGTCGCTCTTTGACTAGCAGTGATGCTTTCTCTAGTTGTTCGACTTGCTTTGCGGACAAATACTCCGGCTCGCCCATTTCCTGCCACAGCAGCTTGGGATTCGCATGCTCGCTGTCAATCCTTTGCACGTAGACTTCGGCTGGTTTGGGCATATTGTCGAGGTGGATGTTGACATGCTCAGACTCAATTGAATGTTCCGGTGTCGCATGGTTCGTGAGAACAACTGTGAGTGCGGACTTCTTTCGTATCACTGAAGCATCAACCGTTTCGTGCAGACCGTCCACCAGCAGTTGTTCAGTGCCGACGTCATGCAAGAGCTGGAACGCGCGATACACCGGTTTTGGAATGCCATGTAGGTTTAGCAAACCAAATCCACCATGAAACGGCGTCGATGGAAAATAGTTTTCTTCGAAAATGTCCGAGAAGGTCCAGAAGCTGTAGCCTTCTACGAGACCTTTAGCTTCCATTATCGTAGCCACCGCAAAGGCAGCGCTGTAGGACTCGTCATGTAATGGGTCTCGAGGATCTGAGGAGGAGTTCCATTCCGTATAGTAGACTGGTTTTCCAGCAGCGCGACGGCGCGTATCTTGCGCCACTTCCCGCAAGATTCCTCGCTGACTCAACGAGAGTTTAACCTCAGTCTTGTCGTCCTCTTTGCCAAAGTCATCGGTTGGGTAGTGATGCGTGCTGATGAAATCCACAGGCACGTTGTTGTGTTCACAAAAGTCAACAAACTCATCGATCCACTTGCTCTTCGCCGTGGCCGGGCCACCTACTCTCAGTGAGCCATCCACACTCTTGATAGCCTCAGCCGTGAAGCGATACAGCTTGAAATAGTCGCGCTGTGTACCTGTCCAGAAGTGTTTGAGATTGGGTTCGTTCCATACCTCAAAGAACCACTGACGCACCTGGTTTGGTCCATAGCGATCGACAAGATGAGCAACGAACTCCCGGATGCAGCTGGCCCACCGTTTGAAATCTTCCGGAGGTGTTACATTCGCTTGGTAGTGAAAGACGGTTTTGCGACCCGATGCCAGCGCCTCCGGCATGAAGCTCAACTCCACAAACGGCTTCATCCCTATCGAGAGGAGATAGTCGAAGATCTGATCGGCATTAAAGAAAGAATAGAGAGTTTTTCGGTTCTCATTTCTAACCGTGCCCACGTCATCTGAAAGCAAACCATGGAAGCGAACATACTGAAATCCAAGCTCTTCATGACAACGCTTAAGTTGGCTTTGCCAATCGGCCCTCAAAGCCATCAAGGCGTGATCGCTCCCGACACAGTGCTCCCAAAAATGCGGGAAGGGCGTCGCCTCTGAGGCTACGTCGCAGAAAAAATCGATGCTGCTCATCGGCTCTTGCTCATATTGCATTTCGCACGGAGCGTCTGACGATTTCCGTGGTGAGGCCGTAAACGAAATGCGACGCGAGCGCATAGACGTGCGTCGAGAGCGGATACGCTGTTGGACCTTTGGATAGGCCTAGCAATGGGACCGCGCCTTCATCGACTACCAGCCAGAAGGCAGCGCCAAATGGCAGACCTGCACCCACTGTTACTTCTGGTAACACTTCGGCGACAGCGCCATATAACCCACCGACGCCCGTACCCAGACCATAGTGAACAGCGGGGCCGCCGATCTTCTTCTCGGCTTTAGTCAATTTATGATCAAACAACCCTTCGGAAATCGCGGAGGCGGCCCGCACTGTCGTGTCATCCTGCTCTTCACCATTTGACTGCCGCTCTGATTGCTGACTTTCCTGGGGCGAAGCTTGCGCGCTCTGATTCCGATCGTCACTATTAGCGAGCTTGAGCCACACATCCTGAAACCGGTTCATTGTCCAGGATGCAACCAGCCCGGCAACGAGGCCGGCAGCCAATCCCTTCACGACATCGTTACCGTCGTTCATTTGTGCTTTATTACCCATGACTGTATTTCCTCCATTTCCTCCCCTTTTTCGATCTGTTTCACAATAGATAGACCGTCACGAGACCGACTCCAGCGAATGCTGCAAAGAGGGCAGGCGCCCACGCCGGCGGTCCCTCAAGCAAGTTGAACTGTAATATATACAGACCAGCCATCTGACGGCCGAAGCCGCGCAGGTGCATTCCCAGGCCGATGAAGCCAATCAAGAATGTCAGCCACAACAGAATCTTCAACGCGACAAGCATCACGTTGTTAGGAGCAAGCGCGATCCAAGTGGTGGTGATGACGGTGAGAACCGGCGCGGACAATGGTGCATACATCGCCGGGTTATTGAATGCACCGCGATAGTGCAGGATCGCAGTCTGCATGATGGCTCCTGTGAGCGCAATCGCCACCAGAATAAGCAGTAGGCCACGCACACTTAATCCGCCGATACTCGCGTCGCCCGCTAGACCGCGCGCTGCAATAATGGCCAGCACGCCAGTTAGCGCGAGTGCGAGGGGTGCGAGTTGAGGCGCCCCATACATCAGATAATGCAGTAGCCACTTATAGCCGCCGGGCTTCTTCGCAATGCCGAAGTAATGATGAAAAGCAAAACCGATTAGGCCCGAAGCTACCGCCACCCAACCTGCGCCGCGCAACGCCCTGTTGATCCATCCAGTGGTCGGCGCTATTGCCGCAGCTCCAGCCGCAACAATCAACAGGCCGCCACTAATGAATGGGGCGTATTGAACTCGGAAAGTGAAACCTGATCGGTAGTGTCCTGCTAATGCATCTGCCAGCAGTAACAGAGTCAGGACCGCTGTCAACAGTGCGATCCATTGGAACGGGAGCAGACCAATGAACGAAGTACCTGTCACGCTGCCTCTCCTCGTTTGTTCCGAATGATAGACTCCAGCTGGGACTTTGATTGGACCATCTGTGGTGGCGGAGACTTTGCCCCTTGATCCGGTAATTCGCGATATGTCTGCTCAACCTCCACGCCATAACGGTAGACGAGTTCGCCGCCGAGGTAACCCTGAACGGTCATCACCAATGACACAATCCCAAGTGCTGCAAGATACAACCAGGACAGACGCCGTTCACCTTGCCACAACGACACACGCCAGATAGTGATTGTGACGAGCAGTCCGTAAAACACCAATCCCAGCGCCATGTGCGCACGGAGGAATGATCTCGCTTCGCCTTCTTCAACAGGCGCTCGCGTGCTTGAGGTAAAACCGGTTGATATGGTCATGAGAGTCAACACGGCGGCACCAACAAGGGTCCACCCGCCGGCAGCCGTGAGAGAGACGTACTCAAGAAAAAAGCCGAGAGCATCGAAAACCAACGAAGCAGCAGTGAGCGCGATCGTGAAGTGAACGAAGATCGGATGCAGTGGCGCGCCAAATTTGATCAAACTCATAGCCTGTCGCAGGCTTGTCACGGTTCCGCCGCGTTCTGTCCGTCTCCTCATCATGCGGCGTTCTCCTTTTCAGCGATGCATGGAAGTACGTGTCCGCCGTGGTTCAGGACAGCAATCTTCGCACTGCGGCCTTGGCGGTTAAAAGCCAGCTCCAATGCTTCCTCCGCAGTTGCCGCATAACGAAGATCAAGTCTTTCTGTATTCTGTTGAGTCACGCCAGGTGAGACCAGAATGCAGTCGCAGCGGTCTACGATCTGGGCCAGGTCCCCGAGCACCGATACGCCAACAATATCGTCAACCTCGCCTGCCTCAACTATTCGCACAATTTCAGGGAACGGGCGATATCCGATCCGGAGTAAATTCGAATGATTGTCGGCGACACCTTCCGGATTAGGCGATACTACGATGAGTGTGCCGCCATCGCGCACGGCCATGGTGCCGGAATAGAACGCTTTCGCCGATTGCCAAAGATCACGGTCAGACGGATAGGAGTCGATTAACACGATATCGGCGCGTTGCGGCAGAGACACTGCGTTTAGTTCTTCCGAAAGTTTGCAGCCAGCGCGATGAGCCTGGATGGGATCCCCAACGAAACAACCGACTATTTTGCCTGCGCGATCCGAAACCGTATTAACGATATAACGCAAGCCGACGATTCGCGCTGCTTCCTCGATGCGCAAGCGCATAGAGTTTTCTGGCACGCCCATTACCGTTTCCGACGGGCGCTGCGCAGCTTCCCATTGATTGCGCTCCTGCATCTCTCTTCCGGAGATGCCCGGAAAAACGATCTTTGCCCCGCCGGAAAAGCCTTTGATCCGGTGTGGCACAATAGATCCCAGACCGATCACGAAATCCGCTTCCCGAAGCAGTCTGTTGGCTGTGATGAGCGTGCCGTCGCTGGTCCGTCCGAAATCGTGAAGATTTGAGTCCTCCAGCCAGTAATGTTGATAGACCTTGAAACGACCGTAGAACTCGCCTAGCTTCTTCCTAATCTCCTTTTCACTCATCTCGCGGTGCGTGCCCTGGGCCGTTAGCAGGACAATTTGCTGGTCCAAAACCCCGATGGTCCATAACTCTCTTAAGACGTGATGGAGGAGGAGCGAAATTGGTGTGCCCCGCGTTCCATCATCTATCAGGATGAGGATACGATCGGTGGACTTCACTGCGTCCCGCAAGCGTGGGGCTCCATGCGGTCGCTCGAAACCACGGGCCATCACCTCTTCTTCGACGTTTTCATTGGCCGCGCGCGGCGCGTAAACTCCCAACAGGTTCGCGTCCGGCACTTCAACCGAATCGATCTCGTGATACCCGGGATATTGAAAACTAATCTTCATCGATGAATACTGAGCTCACAAACTGATTCGGATAAGGCCAGATCAGTCTCTTTATCCATGTGCTGAGGTGCTGAGGTGATTCCGCCAGAATCACTTCCGATCCTCGAGAGTAGCGCGCATCCACCCACAATTGTCGTCTTTCTCTTATGAAGTTCCTGCTCATTGCGGGCAACTCCGGCGATAGCACTCTTTAGAAAAGCTCATTCAACTTGTCGCGGAAGAGCGTCAGAGCGATCTTCCCTCCCTGAGGTTGTCCCTTCACTAAAGCCTCAGCGAAATGTGCGGCCTGTTCTAAACTCACTTTTGGCGGCATCGGTGGCTCGAACGGATCAACGACGACCTCGACGATAGCCGGCTTCCCGGCTGCCATTGCGCGCTCGAGTGATGGCCGTACTTCGTCAGGTCTCTCAACTGTGAAACCAACGCCGCCGCAAGCTTCAGCGTAACGTGCGAAGTTGGGGTTGTGCAGTTCGCAACCGTACTCCGGGTTGCCTAAGAAGACGATCTGCTCCCATTTGATTTGCCCCAGCGTGTTGTTCTTGATGATCACGACGACGATTGGCAGGTTGTATTTCACGGCCGTCAAGAACTCGCCCATCAGCATCGTAAAACCCCCGTCGCCGACGAAGGCAATGCTCTGACGTTCTGGAAAAGCGACCTTCGCGGCAATTGCATACGGTAGTCCGGGAGCCATCGTCGCCAACGTGCCGGAGCAACTGAACTTCTGGTTCTTTCTGATCTTGAACTGCCGCGCGATCCAGGTAGTGATCGTGCCCGAATCGGTCGAAATGATCGCATCATCCTCCGCCAACTCTGATAACTCCCATGCGACGCGTTGCGGCTTGATCGGCACATCATCACGCATCGCCCGGACACGCATCAGTTCCAGCCAGTCTTTCATTCCTTCCTGCGCTCGTTGGAGAAAGCTTCGATCTTCTTTGCGTGTGATGAATCTCGCGAGCGCGGCAACTGTCGGTTTTGCGTCACCAATGAGTCCAACCTCGACGGGGAAGCGCAGGCCGATTCGATCCGCCTTGTCATCGATCTGAACGCCTTTAGCCTGACTAGGCTTCGGTAGATACTCCATGTATGGGAATGACGAGCCGATTATCAGGAGTGCGTCTGCCTGCTCCATCGCCTCCTGCGAAGGTGTGGTACCCAGCAGGCCCAGACCACCCGTTGTCAGCGGATGGTCGTCAGGAATGACAGCCTTGCCGAGCAAGGCCTTTACGACAGGCGCGCCGAGTTTATCGGCAATTTCGATCACCTCGTCCCCCGCACCGAGGGCTCCTTGCCCGACGAGGATGACGGGCTTCTCGGCTGCATTCAGAATGGCTGCGGCCGCTCTCAATTCGTCCTGTGATGGAATGATCAGTGGCGGCGACCAACGGCTCGACGTATGGCCCTCCACTTTGTGCATGGTCCCCTTCCCGGTAGGTTCTTTCTCTTGATAGTCGACCGGGAAAGTAATATGGGCCACGCCGCGGTTGTTTAGCGCGTGACGACATGCGGCATCCGCAAGCATCTCGACCTGATCGGGATTGATGACCTCCTGGTTGTAAACGCTCACGTCTTCAAAGAGCTGGACCATGTTGACTTCCTGCTGAAACTTGCTGCCTTTCAGATCCGAATAGATTTGTCCGGTGAGGGCCAGCACCGGCGCTTGATCGAGCTTCGCGTCGTAAAGGCCGTTCAGGAGGTGGATTCCGCCAGGACCAGAGGTGGCGAGACAGCAACCCAGACGGCCTGTGTACTTTGCGTAGGCGCAAGCCATAAAAGCTGCAGCCTCTTCGTGACGCACCTGAATGAAGCGAACCCGATCCTGTCTTTTTCGAAGCGCCTCCATAATGCCGTTGATTCCATCCCCTGGTAGCCCGAAAACTGTGTCGACACCCCAAGCGATGATGCTCTCTACCAGGACGTCCGCCGCGTTATTCGACATAAGCTTGCTCCTTTCTTATTCCGCCGCAGCGGTCACCACCCAGGTGGCAATTTTGAACGAAGGGTTGGTCCGCGACCAGCGAGGGCCCGGCTGATCCCGACATGGGCTGCGGGATCGTTTGGGCCAATACTTAAACGAAAGCTATCTAATCGAAATGCCTGGGGAGGCCAATCTCGAGAGAATTAACGGGGGAATGGATACCAATATGTTGAGTAGCAGTGATCGCCTGCCAGCATTCCGAAGCCATAAGCTTAGCCGTTTCCACCGACTTCAAGTGGTAAGGCAGCTTACATTTGTGGCGGTCAGCCGCGATAGATCTCAGTATCAGGCTTGAATGCAAACCACGCAAAGGCAAAGTAGTCGCCATGCAAGATGTGTCGCAGTTGCTTTCCTTTTAGCTCTCCGCTTACGGCCAGTCCAAGGATGCTCCAATAGCTTCCCGTCTCGACATCGACGAAGCCGCCCTTGTCATAACGAAACCGCAGCTGGCGACCGTCGATTCGAGGATCGAAAACGCCGGTTGAACCCGTTTCTTTCGATTTCTCAATCACGGGCGCGTCAAGCGCCGAAGCTGCTCCATCGGCGTGAAAGACAACAATGTCTTGCTGGCCGATGCGATCATGAATGACGCGCTGCTTACGTGTGACCACGTGCGGGTACGCCTTGGATTTTCCATCAATTTCCACGGCCACAACCTTCTCCATCGGCGGCAGACGATCGTCTGTTCTACCGCGATACAGAAACGGAGTGGCGTTGATGTCATCGTATCCAACATATGGGTTCTTGCCGTAGTCACGCCGGTGTCCAGTCTCACGCGACAGAACACGTCCTTCCGGGTGTCCTTCGGCAAATTGCGCAAAGCCGACGATCTGTGCAGGCAACTGCCGAAGCTTTTTCCCCGTCAGGTCACCGACGATGGCCTCGCCAATGAACTGTTGCCACAACGATTCCGTTTCGCGGTCGTACATGAGCATGTCCGAATGCCGGAGCAAGCCCGACACACCGAAGCGAAGCGTCTGCCCGTCAAGACGACGGTCAAATGCGAGCGCGCTGTAGCAGAGCGGACAGAAGGTGACGGCAACGGGAGTCGCGTTGATCTCGTCGTTGACGATTTCATGCCAGATGAGGATTTGCAGAGGGTAGGCGCGCGCTTCGCCTTCGACTTCTAGCGCTATCACCGGCTCCTGATCGCGCAGCCACGAGCGCGCATCAGTGACGGGGACGAACTTCGGCGAGTCAATCGCCGGAATCCCATCTTTAGGTGGACCACCAGACACAATTTCACTCAGGTCAACGGAACGCTTGAGTGTGTTCGTACGCCATCCCCGAAAACGTGCATCGCCACTGCTTTGTTGTTGCGCTTCAAGAATAGTTGAGCACGAAAGAGCAGATGCGGCCGCACACACCAGAAGTGCGATAGCTAAAATCTCAAACTTTATATATCGACTCACGTGTAAATGACTGTGTTCTGATCAGTTTTCCTTTTTTGATAAAGTCGGAGAGGCAGCCTTTTATTCCAGCACAGTTGTTCTTTTTGGAGATGAGTACTTGCGCTGTTCGTTTACGCTCAAGAAATTGGGCCAAGCACCCAAGAGGAGCAGGTGAGACGGGCAGACAATTCTCAAGCAGTCGCTGCATTCAGCAGGAGAGCGGTCGCGACAGTTTCGTCAGCGGCAACCGTCAGAAGCAAGCAACTGCGTTTTGAAGTGCCATTTACTGTGAGATCAGAAACTCGCGTGACCTGGACTGTACTCTAGTAAGTCGCAAAGCTTCATTGTTATTCCCGATGACGGATCTGAAGGAAAGCCGCTGAGGCTGGCAAGGCCCACGCACTGGGTTGGGTTTGCGTCAGGTTTGTTGAGATTAAGTCGCAAATGCATTTCCACGAAATAACCCGCTGTCCCAATCGCTTTTCCAAATTAAGCAAGTAGTGGTTCTAAGGAGGGAGAAATGCGTTCAAAAGTTGGGGTCGGTATCGTTGGTGGGCTTATTGCAGGCGTTGTTTTTGGGATGATGATGCAAATGATGACTGCACCAACTCCGGACGGGAAAGAAATGCCGATGATGCAAATGGTAGCGATGGTGGTTGGCTCGCAAAGTATGGTCGTGGGTTGGGTCTATCATCTGTTCAACAGTGCAGTCATCGGCGCCATTTTCGGTTGGGCGCTTGGCAGTCGAGCCGGCAGCTATGGGGCTGGTTTGGGTTGGGGAGCGGCTTACGGAATCTTTTGGTGGCTGCTTGGAGCGCAGATACTAATGCCCATTTTTCTTGGCATGCCGCCATTTGCATCAATCATGATGGCGCCAATGCGTATGGTGGCAATCGGCAGCCTGGTCGGACATTTGGTATTTGGTCTTATTCTGGGTGCTGCCTTTGTCTGGCTGTCTCGACCTAGCGGAGTGGCAGTCCCGCGCTCCGCGTGATGTTAAGAAGAGGGAGGTTTGGCTCAACATTGGGCAGCAGTATAGTTATCGCCAATATAATGTGAGAGAGGTGTAATAGCCGAGAGAATCAGAGGGCACTAAGTTACACGCTACCGAACGCCTCCACTTCCCCCGCATTACTCTTGAGATGCTCGATCGAGAAGGAGATTGAGATGGCTGAAACCTACAACTACGAGAGCTTTCGAAAAGAGATGGTCCAAAAGGATTTGCACTTCCCCGGAGGACCAGAACCGGGCCAGCGCGCCCCCGATTTTGATTTGCTAACGGTTGATGGTGGTCGTTTTCGCCTGACTCATCATCGCGGAATACAACCGGTGCTGATTCAATTCGGATCGATTACTTGACCAATGACTGCGGGAGCCAGGCCTGGGTTCCTGAATCTTTATCGAGGTTTTAGCGATCGTGTTCAGTTCGTTTCAATCTACGTCCGCGAAGCTCACCCTGGTGAAAACTATCCGCACCACACGAGCGAAGAGCAGAAGATGCGACATGCTCGTGATTGGGTTGAGCAGGATGAAATACCGTGGACGGTGGCAGTCGATACACTCGAAGGAGCAATCCATCAGCTCTATGGACCAGTGCCAAATTCAGCTTACCTGATTGACCGTATGGGCCAGGTGGCGTTTCGTGCGCTGTGGGCCGGACAAGAAGGATTGCTGAGGGACAAGATCGAAGAACTGCTCGAGCGTGAAGAACGGAACGAGACGCCCGTAGTCCTGGGGCAGAAGGAGAACAACTTGATTCCGCTTATTCATGGCGCTGCGGAGTTTGATCGCACCCTGAGACGAGCCGGCCACAAAGCCAGAGAGGACTTCCGGCGTGAAATGGGGGAAATCCCGTACATAATTGAAACACTCGCCAGCCATTTGCGTCCGTTGCTTCATACCGAAAAACCTGAGCCAAACGTCCTGAAGGGTCTTGCTGCTGGAGTAATCGGAGGGTTGCTTGCTACGTTTCTGATGACGGAGGTCCAGTCGCTTTGGTCCAAGGTTGGTGAAGAAGTTAGTTCGAATGGTGATGACGCTTCCGGTAAAGAGGACCGGCAACAGGAGGAGACACCCGCAACAGTCAAAGCCGCACAGGCAATTTCGAAAAACGTTTTCGACCATCAACTCCAAAAATCGGAGGAGCCTGTGGCAGGCCAGATTGTTCATTACGCGATGGGAGCGACTTCCGGCGCCATCTACGGAGTGACCGCTGAACTCGCTCAGATCGTTACGAAAGGAGCCGGAGTGCCATTCGGCACGGCCGTATGGGCCATCGCGGATGAAACATTGGTTCCTGTGTTAGGTTTGTCGAAATCGCCAGCGCGGTATCCCGTTTCAACGCATGTATATGGATTGGCGTCGCACTTCGTTTATGGCGTAACCACGGATCTCGTCCGACGCGGACTGAGAAGTACTGTGTTGCGCTGATACGCAGATAAACATGGAGGTTCTTATGAGCAGCAGTGATGAAGTTCGCCGAAGTAATCGCGCTACTTTTCTAGCGAAAGGAAGGACGGATCTTTCTTTTCCAATTGACAGAACGGTCTTACTGGTCATCGACCCTGTCAACGATTTTCTTTCTGAAGGCGGAGCGGGTTGGGAGTTGGTCAAGGGGACGGTCGAGAAGAACGACGTGATAACCAATTTGCAGCGGGCCATTGAGACTGCGCGTTCTCGCGGTATTCCTGTTCTCTTTGGTCCAATGGCGTATACAAAGGAAGATTACGAGGACGAGCAACTCCAGCAGCGAAGTGGAATCAACCGGTTGATGTTTGAGCAAAAGATGTTTCTTGCCGGCACATGGGGAGCGGATTTTCATCCTGCCTTGCAGCCACGCGCTGAAGAGATTGTATTGATGCCACATAAGAGCGTCGACGTTTTCGAAACGGATCTTCCCGCTCACCTGAAGCGTCTCGGCGCAACTCACCTGATTATTGCCGGGATGACTGCCAATCTTTGTTGTGAATCGACTGGCCGTCATGCGATGGAAGCCGGTTACGATGTGACGTTTCTTTCTGATGCGATTGGCGCGGCCGGATTAATGGCGTACGAAGCTTCCATTCGAGTCAATTATCCTCTGATCGCGAACGCGGTAATTACCGTCGACGAGTTTGCCGCGGCCCTGGACCAGGCTGGCGACAGCGAGCTCATAGGGGAGGGTGATACCGTCTATGGGTCAGACGACGGAGAGATCGGCACAATCGATCAAGTAGTCATGGATTCAGAAACAGGTCCCGGGTATTTGCGGGTTCCGAGAGGTCTGATCTTTCAGGAAGATACATACATACCTCTCGATGCGGTGGTGAGACGAGTCGGCCAGCGTGTTTTCATCAACATTCCAAAGATGCTGATCAGCCAATTACCATGGAGTGAACCTCCTTCAGCCGCCGAGCAACTTATCAAACTTGGACCATCAGAAAACGAAGTCGACAAACTGTTTCGCTCGAGATCACCTTCCAGTCTGAGGCCGTCTGCGCGAGCTTCAGGGTAAGGACCAGCAGCTGAATAACGAGTGCCGCCGTTGCGGGCCGGAGAGGATCGATAGTTGACCAACGGCAGATCCGGCAGATTTCTGTCACTTATAAGGGCGTGATTTCATGAATTTTAACAGAGCATTCCTCGCCGGCGTTGTTGGCGGAGCTGTTATGACCGTCACAATGACCATGGCTCGTATGACCGGCATGACGACAATGAACATGGAGATGGCTCAGGGGAGCATGATGACTGGATCCATCAGCCCTACGGCATGGGTGCTCGGGCTGATATGGCACCTGATCGTCTCAGGGCTTATCGCTGTCGTCTACGCTGTCGGCTTTGAATACGCAACGCACAGGGCGAACTGGATTATCGGTGCCGGGTTCGCAGTTATTCATCTGCTCATCGCCGGTGTCGTAATGGGCATGATGGGGAGCATGCATCCGCTGATGAGATCCGGTCAAATGCTTGCGCCGGGTTATTTTGTCGCCAACTACGGATCGATGACGGCGATGGGTTTTGTAATCGAGCACCTTATCTATGGAGCAATTGTTGGCGCGCTGTACAAGCCTGTGTACAAAGAACTCAAGACGGCGAGTGAAGTCTCGTAGAGACTGGCTGGGTCGAACTATTCAACTTCAGGGAGAGGGATCAACGATGTTAGCAGTGACAGAGTTTCTTGATGGTGATCCGCAGCAACTGCGGCGCGAGTTGCAGGAAGGTAAGACCGAGCAGCTGCAACTTCGACGCGGCATTATTGGTCTATCCTTAATCGGGATGGGAGCAATGGCCGCTGTCTCCTTGTTGCAGACTGGCATTGTGAAACATCTACCTGATCCGCCAATCAACAGTTTCCACTCAGACAAAGTCAATTCTTCAGATACCGCTTACATGCTGGGCGTACCTGATGGCCCGTTATCACTTGCCAGTCTTGCCTCGAACATTCCGATCGCCGCGTTTGGTGGCATTAATCGAGCGCAAAAGCGGCCTTGGATTCCTCTGTTTGCTGCCGGCAAAGCAGCGATCGAAGCTGTTATTGCAAGTTGGTACTTTTATCAAATGCCTGCGAAGGAGAAAGCGTGGTGCGGCTACTGTATCACTGGGGCGCTCGCGAATATCGGCATCTTTGCACTTACCTTACCTGAGGCCAAAGAAGCTCTCGCAACCTTGCGAAAGGCTCAGTAGCGAATGCAGACGATAATCATCGCCACAGGCATTGAGTGTAGTTACCCGAAGGTCCAGGGCGGCAAGCGCCGTGACCAGCTTGAAGAGACACAACACTACCAGCGCTGGCGTGAAGATCTGGAGTTGTGTAAAGAAATCGGCGCCCGGTTTATCCGGTATGGACCTCCCTATTACAAGATTCACATTGCTCCACATAAGTACGACTGGTCATTCACAGATGAAGTCTTACCAGTAATACGCGACCTGGATCTGATTCCGATCATCGATCTTTGCCATTTCGGTGTTCCCGATTGGGCCGGAGATTTTCAAAACAATGACTGGTCCTTCCTATTTGCAGATTATGCTGAAGAGTTCGCGCGACGCTACCCATGGATTACTTATTACACACCAGTTAACGAGATTCTTGTCTGCGCACGCTTTAGTGCGTTGGATGGAATCTGGAATGAGCAGTTGAAGAGCGACCGTGCGATGGTTAGAGCACACGGCAACATGTGCAGCGCGACGCTTCACGCTATCGAACACATCTTGAAAGTGCGACCCGATGCTGTCTTCTTCCAGAGTGAAACGGCTGAAGTGTTCCTGGAGCAATGGCCGGCAACGCGTCGCGATGTGCAATTCAAGAATGCGTTACGTTTTATCACCTTTGATTTCTTGTATGGACACGAAGTCAATGGCGACGTCCTGATGTTTCTGATGGACAACGGCGTCTCACGCGAAGACTATCGCTCGACTTTGGAATATGGTCGAAGATTTGGGCCGCACTGTGTTATGGGCCTCGACTATTACGCGCAGAACGAACGAATCGTTGAGCCCGACGGCGCCGACCGCGCGGTCGGACCGTTGCTCGGATGGCATACGATCGCCAACCAATATTATCAACGCTATCGAAAACCGATAATGCTGACGGAGACGAATATTGCGGATCCCGAACGTGCGCCGGAATGGCTTTGGAATATATGGCATAACCAGGAATGTCTCAGAGCTGAAGGTGTGCCGGTCATTGGTTATACCTGGTACAGCTTCCAGGATCAGGTGGATTGGGACATTCAATTAAGAGAGATACGAGGGCAAGTTACTCCCAATGGCCTGTTTACACTGGAACGAAAGCGACATCCGGTAGCAACGGCATTTCACGATCTATGCAAGCGGTACGGCAACTTGCCGGTGGTTGAGTCGTTCCCGGTAGGCGCCATGCGAGAACTCCCCTCTAATTCCAGTAGAGGAAAAGATGCAAACCCAGGTGAGTTAGGACCTGTGATGAACGAAACACCGCCTGCCACTGTAGCTATCGCGCATACAAAAGAGAAGCACCGCTCGACGACTCGAGTATATGGCCTCGTGAAAGAGGCTATCGAACATCTCGGCGGCATGCAGCGGTTCGTTCAGCCTGGTCAGACCGTACTAATTAAACCGAATCAGACGGTCTTCTATTCTGCAGAGGAGGGCTGCACGACTGATCCGTTGGTAGTTGGCGCTCTGATCCGGCTCGCGAAAGAGGCCGGTGCGGCCAAAGTGCAGGTTGCTGAATCGAGTGGGGGTACTTTTTCGTCAATGCAGGTCATGAGCATTACCGGCATGTTGGCGGTGGCAGAAAAAGAGGGTGCTGAGGTGATGGATTTAGGCAGCGATACAACTCCAAATCGGACTGTCGCTGTGCCCGAAGGGCGCGTCATCAAATCGGTGCCATTGCCTGAGCCGCTGCTTGATGCCGACGTAATCATCGATGTTCCCAAGGCCAAAAATCACCATATCGAACCAATTACTGGTGCATTAAAGAACTGGATTGGCGTGGTCAACCAGAAGTGGCGAAATGACAACCACGGTGATGAAGATCACATTCCTCGTTTCATGGACATTATGACTGTTTGTCGTCCCGCGCTTTGTGTGGTCGATGCGCTTATCGCAGGCGAAGGAGATGGTCCAGTTGCCAATCAGCCGCATTGGGTCGGCTGCATTCTGGCCTCAACGGATCCTGTCGCAACTGACGTCGCTATTTGCCGATTGTTGGGCCATGACTGGCAAAAACTGAATTTTGCAAAAGAGGCCGAAGCGCGGGATCTCGGCCGGCGAGAACCGATTAAGTTCGTAGGCGTTCCGCTTGAGGAGGTCGCAATTAAAGCATGGCGGGGACATGATGACTTCTCATATTTGCGGGAAGGACCGTACGTCGTTTTCGATGATGCGGCCAAGCCGCAGTACAAAAACGATACGCGGGTTTACTTCGTCCCCGGTCATCCGGTGCTACAGACAGCATTACCGCAGTTGATGAAGGGTCTGGGCGTCTCGTTGCCCGGCCAGGCTACGGTGCAATGGCAACAGTTTGAACGATGGGGCATGCACAATCTTGAGTATGGTTCTTCACAGCGAAAGGCGATAACGGTGAGTAAGCCTATAGCGGTGATTGGCATCGCGACTACAGGACTGACGCTCATCGCGATGCTGGTAAACAGGCTGGCGCGGAAAGGGAAACATAATGTTGGGCCTGGGTAAACCGAAGCACGTAACTGAAAGAGACGCGGAGGGTGAGACTGAGCGCGTTTATCATGAAATCAAGCAAACGCTGCGTGTTAGTGGCGTCAATTTGAACTTTCGCACTTGGGCCAGCTACGAGAAGTTTTTACCGTTGATGTGGGATGCGATGCGTCCGGTAGTCGAAACGCGTGCTTTCGAAGATGCCGCGGATGAGTTGCGGGCGCAAGCCGTCGTTGCCGCGGAAGGACTCGGCGCACTCGATGTTGCAGACCGCGTTCGATTAGGTGAAAGCCAGAAATATCAAATTCAAGCTGCGCTCGATCTTTACCACTACATCAATCCGAAGCTGCTGGTGTTCACTTCAGCGGTGAAGCTTGCTCTCGAGAGATCACAGACCAATTCGGCGCAAAGAGAGGAACGCGAAGTTGAGTTGATTGAACGCGGCATACCGGCGGGAGTGTATCCGATGGAGATGATATCGGCGGAACCGGAAGACGAACGCTTAGCTAAACTCTTTGAAGACATAAAGCAAACGTTATCACTCTCCTCCATCAACAGTGATTACCGAACGCTCGGGTTGTGGCCAGATTATTTGACGGCGAGTTGGCAGCAGCTAAAGCCAATTACTCAGCAGAAGGAGTATCAGAAAGCGTCAGATGAGTTGCGTGCTCTCGGAGTCAACCTGGCGGCCTCGTTTGTCACTTCAATTCCACTCTCGCGCGAAGCCGTCGAAGAAGCCGGAGAGAACTCAGCGGAGATACTTCAGACAACCGAAAACTTCGAGCGACTCTTGCCTTCTTTGATCATCAACGTCTCCCTGCTTTCACTTGACTGGAAGACGCCTGAGCAACTGCGGAAATCTCCATTCCCGGCGGCGGCGCGCGTAAATGTCCGAGCAGCGAGAGGAGCGTCGTAATGAACTGGCGAGACTTTCAAACAATGCAGCGAGTCGCGGAAATTGATGAACGATTTGTCAGTTACCTTGATGATGGAGCGGGTGAACCGGTGATCTTGCTTCATGGCATCCCGACGTGGGGTTATCTGTGGCATCAATTGATTCCGGAGCTTGTGAAGGCGAATCGAGTGCTCGCTCCTGATTTAATCGGCTTTGGATATTCGGATAAATCCGACAGCTTTGATCGCTCGATCGCGCGTCAGGCTGAACTCATCAACGACTGGATGGACACAATCGGGGTTCAACGTGCCCATATCGTGGCGCACGATATTGGAGGAGGTGTTGCTTTGCGATTAGCGACACTGTTCCCGAAGCGCGTGATGAGCCTTTGCGTCATGAACACAGTTTGCTACGACTCCTGGCCCATCGAAGCAATGCTCCAATTTGGTCACCCGGAAACAAGGACGAAGCTCTCGGCTGCGACCGCGATGAGCCTTCTGAAGCGCGCGTTAAAGCAGGGTTTTGCATCATCGGTTGATGATTATCTAATCGAAAGTCTACTCGCGCCCTACACGACAGAGGTAGGCAAACTCTCGTTGATTCGCAACGCAGCGGCGCTGAACACAAACCTAACAACGGAAATCACGTCACTGCTTCCGAAAATTAACGTGCCAACCTTGGTTATCTGGGGCGAAGACGATGAGTTTCAGTTGCTGAAATACGCACGGCGTTTAGTATCAGATATTCCAAATGCAGTTTTGGTGCGCGTGAAGGACGCTCGGCATTTTGTGATGCTGGATCGTCCTGGTGAAGTCGCGAGGCACGTCTCGCATTTTCTAACACAGGAGTTGCACTGAAAATCAGAATCAGGTGACTAGCAAGTGCCTCTGCATTTAACGGCTTGTCCTATCGGACGCCGCAATTGAGGAAGGAGACTAAGAATGGTTGCGACGATCACAAGGAAAGAGTTGAGAGAAAAAATTGAGCGAGGTGACAAGTTTCAACTCGTAGAGACGTTGCCGCGAACCGCTTACGATCACGCACACTTGCCAGGAGCGATCAATCTGCCACCGGATCAAGTAAAAGAGCTTGCACCGAACCTTTTGCCGGACAAATCGGCGGATATAGTTGTTTATTGCTCCTCGCCTACCTGACATGCCTCTGACAACGCTGCCCGTGAATTGGCAGCTATGGGTTACACGAATGTTCGAGACTACGCGGAAGGGAAATTGGACTGGGTTGATGCCGGGCTGCCGACGGAGTCCCCTCATCAGCACTAAGTTTCGGTAATTTCGCTTACACTCATCGACATCGGATTTTTGGTATCCAAGTCGACATCTTTTGTGAGCAACATCTGAAGACCTATGAAATCCGCTATCGATATTGAGCAAGTTGTCAACGCCAAATACGGATTAGCCGCGCAGCAACGCGAAGAGGCACTCTGTTGTCCGGTTGAGTACGACACGAGACTTCTTGATGTGATCCCTGATGAGATCCGGGAAAGAGATTACGGGTGCGGCAATCCCTCCAGTTTCGTCACAGAAGGCGATGTTGTGCTTGATCTAGGTTCCGGCGCCGGAAAGATCTGTTACATCGCGGCGCAAATTGTGGGACCGCATGGACGCGTCATTGGTGTTGATGCAAATGACGAGATGCTGGCTGTCGCTGAGAAATACAGGATGGAAATCGGTCAGCGGCTTCGATACCATAATGTTGAGTTCCGCAAGGGTCGAATCCAGGATTTGCGTTTAGATTTAAGACTCGTCGATTCGTATCTTGCAACCAATCCAATCGCTTCTGCCGCCGATCTCTCACGTTTCCAGTCGTATTGCACAGACATTAAGAAGCAGCAACCGATGATCGAAGATGAATCGATCGATCTTGTTCTCTCAAATTGCGTTTTGAATCTTGTGCGGCCGGAAGATAAGGAACAACTCTTCGGCGAAATGTTTCGCGTGCTGCGGCGCGGTGGGCGAGCAGCGATCAGCGATATAGTCAGCGATGAAGATGTTCCCGAAGCGCTACAGGGCGATGCTGAACTGTGGTCGGGTTGCATTGCTGGAGCTTATCGTGAAGATGCTTTTCTCGACGCATTCGATCGATCGGGCTTCTATGGAATGGAGATCGTCAAGCGAGATGAAAAGCCCTGGCGCACGATTCACGGCATTGAATTCAGGTCGATCACGGTCGTGGCGCACAAAGGAAAACAAGGACCATGCTGGGAAAGGAAGCAGGCCGTCGTTTATCGTGGCCCATGGCGCAAGGTTATTGACGATGATGGCCACGTGCTCGAGCGGGGCAAGAGAATGGCGGTCTGCGATAAAACATTTCAGCTTTACAAGCGTGAGCCTTATGCACAAGACATTATCGCCGTCGAACCGCTAGAACCGATTTCGCATGAAGAGGCAACGGCGTTCGATTGCAAGCGCACGGCCTTTCGTCACCCGCGCGAAACAAAAGGAAAGGACTATCAGGTCACGGACCTGACCGGTTTGGCTTGTTGCGAGCCGGGAAGTGATTGTTGTTAGGAAGGGGAAATTATGGCTTTACAAACCGGGGAACGCTATCGCTGTCCAGATTCGGACTGTGCTTGTGAAATAGAAGTGACGAAAGGAGCAGCGCCGGGAAAAGGCGGCGATCTAAACCCTCGCTGTTGTTGCGGGAAGGAAATGCAAAGGGTCGGCGGGTGATGAATGCGGCCGGGCCTAAATTTATGACCCGTCGCTGAATCGCGAAGAGGCTTTGTAAACGAGCATTCAGAGCCCTTCGCCAAAAGGTGCTTTTCATTCTCACCCGGCTGCGGGACGCGCGATTAATAGATGACGGCTCAGACTGGCGCACGGCTAGCTGTGCTTTGGTCTTGAAGTAGATGCCGTTGGTCCATCGCAGGATCGCAGAATCAAACATGAACGTAAAGAGCTGGCTTGGCGCGGGATTCATTGCTGGAGCGTTTTGCGCGTTGTCATGGCTTGAGCGCCGACGGCCGCTTCGTCGGCGGATGGCTGAGTCTAAATTTAGGCGAGAGGTTCGTAACCTTTCAGTTGCCGCTGTTGGTGCAGGTGCTCTGATGTTAATGGAACGGCCGGCTATCCTCCCGCTCGCCCAATTCGTTGAAACTCATAATTTGGGCTTACTAAAACAGTTGCGATTGCCGCGTTGGGTAGAGCTTGCGCTCGCGGTAATACTGTTGGACTACACGTTATACATTTGGCATTACCTGACGCATCGAGTGCCACTCCTCTGGCGATTTCACGTGACTCATCACGTCGATCTCGACCTCGATACTTCAACGGCGCTACGCTTTCATTTCGGCGAGCTGGCTCTTTCAGTGCCATGGCGTGCTGCTCAGGTGATAGTGATCGGCATATCACCGATCGCATATTTGATTTGGCAGACTCTAGTATTTCCGTCGATCCTGTTTCATCACTCGAATGTAGAACTGCCGATTAGCATGGAACGATGGTTGAACCGCTTGATTGTTACGCCGCGGATGCATGGCATCCATCATTCGATCATCGAAGAGGAAACGAACTCGAATTGGTCCAGCGGGTTGACCGTTTGGGACTGGTTGCATGGAACCCTTAAGTTGAACGTGCCACAGGACCAGATCACAATTGGCGTTCCGGCATACCACGATCCGGAAGAAGTGAGATTTACTGACGTGCTGGCACTTCCGTTTCGTAAGCAACGTCCAAGCTGGACGTTTCCAGACGATGGTAAACCGGTGCGCGATATTTCAGACGTCCCGAAAACTCGTTTGCTCCCCTGAAAGCACTTAGATTTCAGTCATGGTTTTAGCCGATGAAGGTCAATCTGTTGCGATTTCGATCATCGTTCCAACGCTCAACGAGGAGAATTCAATAACTCAGACCCTCAGCGCGCTGGCGCGGCTGGATGGGTCCGTTGAAGTAGTGGTTGTCGATGGCGGCAGTGATGATGAAACAGGGCAGCTTGTTCGCGCGTGCGGAGTGAGGCTCATCGAGTCTGAGCGTGGGCGTGGTGCGCAGATGCATGCCGGCGCACTAGCAACCCGCGGATCAGTGTTTTGGTTTCTCCATGCGGACACTAGTCCTCCGGCCGACGCGATAAAACATATTCTGGAGTCGTTACGCGATCCTCGCGTTGTTGGCGGCAATTTCAACGTGAGTTTCGATAGCAACCGGTTTTCGGCGCTGTACCTTACCTGGTTATATCGTCGATTGCGAAGTGTGGGACTTTGTTATGGTGATTCAGCAATCTTCGTTACGCGTGAAGCATACGAACGAACCGGTGGCTTTAAGTCGCTTCCGATATTTGAGGACTTGGACTTCCTTCGGCGTCTAAAAAGGAGGGGAAAATTCGTTCATCTTTCCTCAACTGTTATTACGTCGGGACGCCGGTTTGAAGGAGGCACGTTTGTGGGTACCTTCATGCGTTGGACCGCGCTGCAACTGCTGTATTGGTTAGGTGTGAATCCTGGCCGTCTGGGGGCGTTCTATCTGCCGATTCGAGAGGGTGGCGACAGATTGAGCGGGCTAACGCGCGATAGTTCCAATCGCGCAGAGACTTAAGACGGCGGTAAAGCATGAATCTGAAACCACCGATAAGTATTCGGCGCCCGTTTCAATAGCATCGGGTCATCGGTAAACATTCGCCGGCGTAAGAGATAAAGATCGGCCGGAGTATCTACGTCATACCACATCGGCAGCGTGTGTAGACGGAGGTTCAAGGCGGTAGCGTGGCCTACTGTTTGTTCATACGTAAAGGGTGTACCCCAGTCGATGTTCTGGAATAAGCCGGCCATTGCGCTATTCATGCCGACAAGGTAATAACCGCCGTCAGTGGTTGGACCAAGTGTGACATCAGCGTGGCCGGAAGCAAGAACTTCTAACGCCTGTTTTATGAAAGTAGCAGGTAGAGTTGGGCTGTCGGCGCCGACAATAACAACGGGGCCGTATCCGAGAATTGAAAGGTGGTTCGCAACTGAATCAAGACGTTCGCCGAGGTCATGCCCTCTCTGTTCGAACCACAGCAGGTCGGATGGGAGTATTCGTTCGAGATCCTCGCGTGCATTGGCCGGGGCATAAGCAATGACTAGAGTGTCCACTATTTGGCGGAGGTTGAGAACGGCATCACAAATGAAGCAGCCCGCAAGCGTAGCAGCCTGGGAGTACGTAAGGGGAGGCACGAGCCGAGTTTTAACAACACCTGCACGTGGAGCTTTAGCCATCACTACCACAATTGGTCGCGGCATAGAAACGGGAGTATCGCACAATGGCCTATTACGAAGAAGATGACCTGCAACGTTTCGCGGAGATCGGGAAGCATCGACCAGATCTCTTCGAGAAGTTTATGGCCTGGTATCAGGCATGCCAGGAAGAGGGCGCTCTCTCCAGGCGTGAGAAGGCCCTTATTGGTCTTGCAGTTGCGCACGCATTGCAATGTCCTTATTGCATCGATGCATTCTCACAATCGTGTCTGGAGGCGGGATCGAACATGGACCAGATGACGGAAGCGATTCACATGTCGTCGGCGATTCGCGGAGGGGCTGCGCTCATTCATGGCTTACAGTCCCATAACTCCGTAAACAAGGTATCAATGTGATGTCGACGATCTTGCCCGTTATACAACCAGGAGCTCAGGCTTGCACTGATATCGATTTCGACGAGAAATTGGCTGCGTACGGTATGGAGCTGCGCGCGTCCCGCGTTGATACCTTACAGATCAACGTTGGCAAGCTCTGTAACCAGGTCTGCAAACACTGCCATGTGGATGCCGGCCCATCGCGGCCGGAGATCATGACGCGTGAAACTGTTGAGCAAGTACTCGACGCAATACGGAATTTCAGGATTTCGACTGTGGACATCACAGGCGGTGCACCCGAACTGAATCCTTCATTTCGTTATTTGGCTAGTCAGTCTCGGTCTCTCGGATGCCAAGTGATAGTGCGCCATAATCTCACCGTGATGTTCCAGCCGGGCCAGGATGACCTGCCGCAGTTCTTTCGGAATCACACGATCGAAGTCGTATCTTCGTTGCCATATTTTTTAGAGCAGCAGACAGATGCGCAGCGCGGTCGAGGGGTGTTCGAAAAATCAATTGCAGCATTGCGCCGTTTGAATGCAGTCGGCTACGGAGTGGAGAACAGCGAACTCATTCTTAATCTGGTCTACAACCCCGTGGGAGCGTTCCTGCCGCCGCCGCAACAGAGTATAGAAGCAGATTTCAAACGAGAGTTGATGAACCGCTATGGTATTTCCTTCAATCGACTCTTCACGATTACCAACATGCCAATCCGGCGCTTCCTCGATTACCTGCGACGTTCTGGAAACGAAGAGCGGTACATGCGCAAGCTCATTGAGGCATTCAATCCGGGAACCTTGGATGGTTTGATGTGTCGCAACCTCGTAAGCGTCGATTGGACTGGCAAGCTTTACGATTGCGACTTTAATCAGATGCTTGACTTACCCGTGGCCCCAGAGCTGCCACAAACGATTGCGGAATTCAGTCCGGAGAAGTTTGCAGGCCGTCGCATCACGACGGGTTCACATTGTTTCGGCTGCACCGCCGGCGTGGGATCGAGTTGCGGCGGCGCAGTAGCAACCGAATAAATTAGAGTAAGGTAATAGAGGGTGTCAGTTATGAGGAATGGGCCCGGTTGTGATTAACCACGAGATCTCTTTAGGGTCGGTTATTACTTGCCCCGAGTGTGGCTTTCAACGGGAGGAAGAACGCCGACTGATGCTTGCCTGTTTTTTTATGACTGTACGAGTTGTAAGGCTCGGCTGCGGCCGTTACCTGGTGATTGCTGCGTTTTCTGCTCATATGGAACAATGAAATGTCCACCTATGCAATGGGAAAGTTTTTCGGTCAATACAATTAAGGGAGGCAGATAATTGGTGAAAGTCCTGACAGTCTTATTCCAAGTGGTCTTACTGATATCAGTAGCGACGTGCACCAACGCACAGTCGACAAATCAGACTCAGCCGAAGAGACCAGTTGCGGTGCGTGACGCCGCTCCGGATTTCACACTTGAGGATCAGAACGGGAAAAAGATCACGCTCTCTGCCGCCCGCGGCAAGAATCCGGTCGTGCTGGTCTTTTATCGTGGCTACTGGTGACCATACTGTGCTCGGCAGTTGGCCGATTTGAGATCGCTATTGAAAAAAGATGAGAACGTCGCTCTGTACGCGATCAGCGTGGATCCTCCAGATGTCAGCAGGAGCTTCGCTGAAAGGGTCGCATCAGATAGAAAGGGCAAAGTCACTTTTTCATTGCTTAGCGATCCAGAACACAAGATCATCGACGCTTACGGACTGCGCGATCCCGCCTACGAGGGACAAAAAGTTTACGGCATCCCGCATCCCGCGGTTTACGTGATTAATAAGGATGGTAAAGTAAGCTGGGCAAAGATCGAATCGAACTATCGCGAGCGCCCAAACAATCAGGAGATTCGCGCTGCGATCGATCGACTAACGGCGGATAGCAATTAGGGCACTTTATCTGCCCGTTCGAGATCAACACCTAGTCCAGAGGCGATGCGGTTGACGAAATTGAAATACGAAACGATTGCGACCACATCGTGGATGGCATCATCCGACAGACCAGCGCGTCGCAAGGAAACGATGTCGTTGGCATGAGCCTGTTGCGGCGATTGAGTAAGTCTGATTGCGAATGCGACGAGGGTGTGCAGCCGATCGCCAGGCGGAACAGCAGTGAACGGATCCTGCTCAAGAGCCGCGACCAGCGCCTCGTTTTTTGTTAACGCACGGAGAGCCTCTCCGTGATGGTTGATTCAATAATGGCACTTGTTGATAACTGAGACCGTGACGGCAATCGTTTCCCGCTCTGTCCGCGACAACTCAGAGCAACCAAACATCAATTCGCGATAGAGGTGCAAATGCGCAGTGAGTACTTTAGGGTGCAGGCTATGAGCCTTCAGGATGTTAGCTACCTCACCACGAGTCGAGGCAACTTCATTGTAGGCGTCACGTAGCGGCCCTTCGGCTTCTGAAACATCGATTACTTTAATCCATGTCATACGAACCTCTTCCTGTGACAGTGTAAAACCAAGGGCTCTGAATGCCTGTTACCCAGATCTTGAAGTAATACGAAAGCCATTTCTTGTCAATTTGAAAGATTCTTGAGTATCGCGTCGAGTCCAGCTTGCTGATTAATCTATGTTAGGGTCGGATACACGTGAATCATACTACCGAGCGCAGTTATCGACAGTCTCAGCTTCATCGCCAGCACCACTTCATGAATAAGCTCGCCGGCGTGCGGTCCGACTATATGTGCCCCCACGATCTCATTCTTGCGTCCGGCGCAAATAATCTTCGCGAAGCCTCGTGATTCCTCTTCAGCCTGCGCTCGATCATTATCGACAAAGTGACTTCGATAAATCTGAATCTTCGTCGCACCGAACTTCTCTTGGGCTTCGTTTTCAGTTAAGCCGACACGCGCCACCTCCGGGTCAGTGAACGTGGTCCAGGGCACAACGCGGAAATCCGTTTTTTGCAGCAGTGGCCGGAAGAGCAACGCGTTGCGAATTACAACAGACGCCTCGTAAGCCGCCATATGCGTAAAGGGGAAATGTCCGGTCACGTCCCCAGCCGCGAAAATGTGACGAGCGGAAGTTCGGAGGTATTCGTCTGTGAAGATTCGCTGCTTGTCCTATTTCACTCCGGCAGCTTCCAGATTCAGACCTTCGATATTTGGTCGGCGTCCTGTGGCCACGAGAATCTCATCAGCGGTTACTTGCCGCTTACCATCACCTTTCTCAATCGTTAGAACTTTTCGACCATTGGTCAGAGTCGCGCTCACGGCTTTCTGTTTGAGCAGAATCTCTATTCCGTCCGATCGCACTACCTCTGCCATTGTGGCCGAGACTTCTTCGTCTTCCTTTGACAACAGTCGCTTGCCCATCTCGACGACAGTCACTCGGCTCCCGAACCGAGCGAACGACTGGCCCAACTCCAGTCCAACCGGGCCACCGCCCAGAACAATCAGTTCTTGCGGCAGACGTTTGAGGTTGAAGACCTGTTCGTTGGTAATGACCCCGACCTCCTCCAATCCTTTAATGGGAGGGATGCTTGGCCGCGAGCCGGTTGAGATACAAAATCGCTTGGCGCTGATTCTTTTCCTGGAGCTGTCGTTATAGGTGACTTCCAATTCGTGAGGCGAAAGAAAACGTGGACTGGCAAAGATGACCTGGACACCCCACGATTCAAACCGCTCCGGGCGGCCGTGCTCGCCGACAGTTTCGATAACACGCGCCACACGATCTGTGATCGCCGCAAAATGACCACCATCGAACTCAATTGAAGTGGGCGCAAAGCCAAAGGCTCGTGCTCGGTTAACATCTGCGGCGAATCTGGCGGAGCGAATAAATGTTTTTGACGGGACACAACCAGTGTACAGACAGTCGCCACCCAGCGCCTTCTTCTCGACAAGGGCCACTCGCGCGCCAAGCTGGGCGGCGCCGCCGGCCACAACCAGTCCGGCAGAACCACCACCAATTACTACGAGATCGTAATCACTCATGTCCTGAGCGGCGCCGCCGGCCACAACCAGCCCGGCAGAACCACCACCAATTACTACGAGATCGTAATCACTCATGTCCTGGGCGGCGCTTATCATCGGATTCTGACGCAATGCGCCGAGACTCGACGCTGCAGTTGGAAAACGCCATTTTTATCGGTTTCTAACCCCAACGTTGTCCAACTAAGACCCACTGAATTTTATTTTATGACCGTTTATGACCGGCAAATTTCATTTAATGACCGAACCTACATTGTCGAGCTGCCTCTTTAAAAGCTCCTATAGGGGCGATTATTTCTTGCCTGCTCTACAATCGGTGGAATCGCAGCTTCAGCTTCGTGAAACTTTCCCCTCTAAGCCAGGAGCAACGCCAACTTACTTATCGGCCGCAAGTCTCCTGAATTCTTTTCACTGCTTCTTCCAACAACGGATGCGCTTCATCCAGCCGGCCTTTCGCCATAACTGAGCGTGGTGGCCCCACCGTTGCGAAGAAACGCCGCTCGGCTTCAATCGCTTCATCAAACTTACCGTACAATTCGTACGACTTCACGAGACGGCTTGGACGGCAGTGTTTGTGGGGTCGCTGAACTTCTCTTAAACCGGTCGCCTCATCTAATCCGAGATGACGAAAAACGTGCCGAGAGAGCCTTTGAGTAACCGGTTCAGGTGCTCGTCATAAACGGCCAGTTCCGCTGGCGTATTTTGTGTCCTGGTATCGAGGTAATCTCCGTTGACATTTTCATCCTGTTTCTCTCGGTTTTCTCGGCCCTGAAGCCAGGCGTGATGAACTTTTTCGCGCATGTTACTCATTGGCAGCGCGCTTTAACCACGTTCTGTTTCTGTGATGGTGTTTCGCTTCCTTTCGATTTCGATAAGGCCGGCAGTTTTCAGTTCATTAAGAGCGCTGGTTACTGTCTCGCGATATACTCCAAGACGCTCGGCTATGCCGTGGTGAGACAGGCCAGTTATCTCGTTATGCTCGCTCGCACAAAAGCAGTGATGCCAGGCGCGGGATCAATCCCTTAAAGGCGATTTTCTTCCAATTGTCGTTCGGCATCAACCACACGCCTGCCCACTGCCTCAAGAATGCGCAATGCGACTTTAGGTTTCGAAAGCAGTAGACGTTCGACGTCGCCGCGGCTCATCGTGCAAATGAGAGATTCTTCGGTAGCTTCGGCATAGGTGTCGTACATGCCCTGGCCGATGCAGCTCATCTCGCCGAAAAACGAATCCGACGGTAGTTTTGCAATGACTAGTTTGCGCCCCTCTGGCGACAGTCGATAGATCTGCACTGCGCCTTTTTTAAGGATGAACAGCACCTCTCCCATTTCGCGGGGCATGTAGAAAACTCGCCCCGTAGCGCAGGTTTGCATTCTGGTGGCGCGATCAATCTCCTGCATCTCATCGGGCGTAAAGTCGTGGAACAACTCCATCGCTGAGAGATACCCGATTTTATCTCGCAACAAACTCCCATCGATGTAGTCGGTCTCAGCGGCTGTTGCGGCTGATGTTCGATTGCCCATCAGGCGTTGTGTCAGCTTAGATAATGTTCCTGGCATGCTTGTTAACTCCGTTCTCAGGACAATTCTCACGCCAGCTCGATCGACCATTGAAGCCGATACTTTCGCGAGAAGTTCCTCGAGAGAAGGGTTTCCCAGCGAAATAGTGCGACCATTGAAAACATAGGTCGGTGTTGAGAAAACATCGTCGTGATTCAAGCTGCCTTCGGCGTCCACGTCGATCACGTCAATATCCATCTCGCCAAATCTCGTTTTCACCTCTTCCGCCAGCCGCAGAGCCTCGTCACACGACCAGCAGTGCTGTCCGATATAGATCCGTAGGTGGGTTTATTCCCGTTCTCAGTCACTTTCCTAACTCCCATTCCTTAATTAACAGCTTTACCGGATCGGGTGACAAAGCTTTCGCCACGTCAGCTTAGACCAACTGACTTTCGTCTTATGTAACCCAGCTTACTGGATAGGCTGTAATCGCATTACTGGCGCGCCCGAGTTATTACGATATTTAACAATCAGGCGGCGCAGTCCTGCGCCGCTCAGAGAATCGCCGAAAGGTGAAACGACCCAGCCCGCGGCAACTAGAGCGTGCTGGTTCATGCCGCACACGTAAATTTTGCAGACGTGTCCGAATGAGTGTATTGAATCATTTTGGGGAGCATTGAAAATCAAGAAAATTGCGATCAACAGGCTTGGTAGAATCGGTGTTCGTGCTTTACGTGGTGCAGAACCGTTTGTCGTTCTACTGGGCGACCCTCATTTCCGCACGTAAGAGCAGCGCGTCTCAATCTTCGGATGTTTCTGGCTAGCAAGAGTGTCGCATGATTCTGTAGAGCCACGCACCGCACAGCAATCGCTCATATCCCTTCATCCTTCTTGCTGGTGCGTCCTCGTCAGCCGCCATCCTGCAAAGGCAATCAGCCGACCGTTTGCAGGCATGCTGCCTGCGCTTCAGGTTACTTCGCTTTGTAGCCGGTCGAGTCGACTACACGACTGCTCTGATCAATGTTCGTTCCTTTTGGATCAACTCAGCGCGCATCGCCTCGCTTGAAGAAGCATTCCTTCAGGTCCGTGGCAGTGAATATGAGGAGTACAGACGAAGGGTGCGCAGATGGTTGTAAACGCCCCGGGTCTTTACCTTTACTTCAGATGAATGCAAGCGAACATGCAAATATGGCTAATCACAATATGAGCCCTACACCGAACACGACGCCGTGAGAATCAAAATCTCATCCGCAACCACAAGCGTCGCACCTGTCGCAGAGTCTCAATGATTCCGCATCACGCCGGAACTATCCTGATGTGCCACGAGGCTTCAGTAGAGGGTGGGAATCAGACAAATGTGGAGAGAGGGTATGTCGAGTCAGCATCAGAGATTGATGAGTTGAAAGCAAACCTCGATCAACTTGGAAGGTGACTTTTCTGCTTGACTCTATCGCCGACTACAGGGTTTAGAATGGGTCCGTCAGTGAGTTTGTTGTAATTTGGAGGGGAGTTGTTCATGAGTCTAAAACGGCAAGTCGAAGTTTTCAGCGCGGGCTGTCCGGCGTGCGAAAAGGCAGTTGAGGCCATCAAGCGGATCGCGTGTTCATCGTGTGAGGTTCATGTTCTAGACATGCACGATCAGGCGGTGGCATCGAAAGCAGCCTCTTATGGAATAAATAGAGTTCCATCAATTGTGGTTGAGGGAAAGCTTGCCGACTGCTGCCACGCGGGCCGCATCGATGAAGGAGTGCTACGCCAACTCGGGGTCGGCACACCTCTGCAACCGTAACAAGAGAATGAAAGTAAACAAGTGAGTGTAAAGCGCGTTCATGTTTATCGGTTTGCGTCTTACAGGCGGACGAATTCCCGGGCATTGAGCATAGACGCATCCGGTAAGCAGGCTGGACGGGTGTTGATTTGACTCTGATTGGCACTCTTGACTACAGTATTTGGACCGTGAAGACGCGAGTTGCATCGCTATTTCTCGTGCTTGTCCTGGCAAGCAGCGCCTTTGCCGGCGTGCCTCTACATTCCGGCGAAGGCGAATGCAGCATGCATGGGATGGCGAATTGCTGTAAGACCGCTCTTCTGAATACCGAACACCCTGAGGTTGCCACGGCCAAGCTGTGTTGCGCGTTGGAGTGCCCTCAGAGCGGGACTACTTCGCAATCAAGTCATGCGGGAGTTGCGCCATTGGCGTTGGCGAATGTGACGCATTCACCGGCTGTGCGACCGTTCGCAACTTTCTCGTTCCCGGTTGGGCAAAATATACATTTGCATGGTCCGCCTGGTTCGCCACCGACTTACCTTCTTAATCTCGCCTTTCTGATCTAAATCCCTTAAAGCCGTAGTGTGCTTACCTGTCGCTGTCCGCGATAAGTCGGGACGATGTGTACCTGTTAGTCCGCAAGGGGCCAAAGACTACTCCGGTCCAAGTGGGAAACATTACGGTCTAGATCGCCACCACCATAAGCAATATCGAATAACAATCTTAGCCGCAGTGTAGAACTGTTGCTGGTTCGGCAAGGGATAGATTTCTTACCACGGAGGAGAACATGAAAAAGCTATGGATTTCGATCGCTGTAATTGCATTTGCCGGCTGTTGGCTGCGTGTGGTTCATCGCCCGAAGGCGGCTCAACAGGCAAGGTAATCAAAAGCGGGCCAGCCGGAAATGGCTTAACTGTTTCAATCGGGACCACGGATGGAGTGCTAAAGCACGGAAACAGTCAGTTCACTCTTACTTTCGCTGATTCGTCAGGCAAGCCCGTGGATGTTGGCGCAGTAGCTCTGACCTTTCACATGCCGCAGATGGGAACCATGCAAGCCATGAACAATCCGGCAACGTTTACTACTACTGCAACGCCCGGTGTCTATTCTGGCAAGGCGAACATCGAGATGGCCGGCGAGTGGCAGGCAAGAATCACTTATGAGGGACCTGCTGGACGCGGCGAGGCCTCCCTTCCTATCACCGCGCAATGAACTTGAAATTAATAGAAGTGAAGGAGCAAGAACGAAAATGAGAAAACTTACAACGAGGCTGTTAATTGCAAGCTTCGTAATAACCCTTGCAATTACATCATCGACGACGCTCGCTCAAAAGTCGAAGAGAACACCTGGAGTCGAAAAGACTCTTACCGGTTACATCAGCGACGCCTCATGTGGCCTGAAGCACATGGAGGGAATGAATGAAAAGGACTGCACATTAATGTGTGCTCGCAACGGCAAATTCGTTCTGGCAGATCGAGATAAGAAGGTCGTCTATCAACTCGACGATGCCGGACAGAAGAAGGCCCCCGAATTTGCCGGCCAGAAGGTGAAGGTGACAGGGAGGCTGAGTGGCAAGCGCATTCGAGTCACAGCTATTGAAGCGGCCTCGTAGGTCGTTATGGCTCAGCGATGATTCACCGTCTCATCGAATTTAGCTTACGTAACCGCGGCCTAATTGTCGTGATTTATCTTGGCTTGGCGGCCGCTGGTTACTGGGCACTTCTACGCACTCCGATCGACGCGATTCCCGATCTGTCAGACAACCAGGTGATCGTCTTCACCGACTGGCCGGGACGATCGCCGCAGGAGGTCGAAGATCAGGTTACCTATCCACTGGTCACGAATCTTCAGGGTCTGCCCGGAGTGCGTGTCGTGCGCGCGAGTTCCGCGTTCAGCTTTTCGATGATTAACGTCATCTTTGAAGACAACGTGGATCTTTATTGGGCGAGGACCCGAGTGCTGGAACGCCTGAATCTTGTCACCAAGCAATTGCCGGAAGGAGTCGTTCCGACGCTTGGACCGGACGCAACCGGTGTGGGCCAGATCTTTTGGTACACGCTCGAAGGCAACCGCATGAATCCACGGGATCTCAGGACACTACAAGACTGGTACGTCCGTTATCAGTTGAATTCGGTTCCTGGTGTGGCAGAAGTCGCCAGTGTTGGCGGTTACGTGCAGCAGTACCAGGTCGACGTCGATCCAAACAGGCTACGCGGCTATGGAATTCCTCTTTCAGTAGTAGTCGAAGCCGTCCAGCGGTCCAACAATAACGTCGGTGGAAATGTTGTTGAGCAAGGCGGGCAGTGGGCGGTGGTTCGGGGCGTTGGCCTAATCGAATCAACCGGAGATGTGGAGAACATCGTCGTCGGCGCGCAAAACGGTATTCCCATCTACGTGCGCAACGTTGCAGATGTAAAGCTCGGCAATGCCTTCCGCACAGGCGCCCTGGACAAGAATGGTAAAGAAGCGGTTGGTGGAGTAGTGATCGCGCGTTATGGCGTAAACACGCTGGAAGTCATCGAGGCTGTTAAGGAAAAGATCAAGGCACTCCAAGTGGGGCTGCCGCAGGGAGTGCAGATCGTTCCTTTTTACGACCGAACGCAGCTCATCAACCGCGCCACCTCAACTCTCAAAAGAGCATTGATTGAGGAGCTGATACTCGTTACGTTGGCCCACATTATATTTCTTGCTCACTTCCGTTCGATCCTAATTGTCACCATTCCGCTCCCATTAGCAGTGTTACTTTCATTCCTCTTTATGAAGGTGATGGGCATCAGTTCAAACCTGATGTCACTCTCAGGAATCGCCATCGCAATTGGTGTGCTGGTTGACGCGGGAATTGTTGTGACAGAAAACGCCTTTCGTTTTCTAGAAAAACAGAAAGTGAATCCGAAAGATCGACGGCGAGTTTGGGAAACGGTACTCGATTCCACGAAGTTGGTCGGTCGGCCGGTCTTCTTCTCAATGGCCATCATCATACTGGCGTTCATTCCCGTATTTGCTCTGACGGGACAGGAAGGCAAGCTTTTTCACCCGCTCGCATTCACCAAAACATTTGCCATGGTCGGAGCGACGGTGATCGCAGTCACGCTTGTACCGGTGTTGTGCACGTTTTTATTGGGCGGTAAGTTCCACTCTGAACAATCAAATCCGGTAATGCGCTTTTTGCAAGCGCTTTACCGTCCCGCACTTCGGTTCGCTCTGAATCACCGTGTGATCACGATTTCGATTGCGGCAATACTGTTCGTTGGCGCCCTAATCCTTACCCTCGGCATCGGCAAGGAATTCATGCCGCCTTTGAATGAGGGCGATTTGATGTACATGCCGGTGACTGACCCTGCGATCTCAATCGATGAGGCATTAAGAATCACGAGTATGCAGGATGAGATCCTCAAGAGCTTTCCGGAAGTTGAATGGGCGGTGGGCAAGTCAGGTCGTGCTGAGACTTCTACAGATCCGGCGCCAGTAAACATGAACGAGACAATTGTCCACTTGAAGTCACCCGAACAGTGGCGGCCGGGAATCACACGTGAGCAGCTCATCGCTGAAATGGATGAGAAATTGCGAATGCCTGGCGTCACGAATATCTGGACGCAGCCGATCATCAATCGTATCGACATGCTGTCAACCGGCATCCGCTCACAAGTCGGCATCAAGATCTTCGGAAACGACTTAAAGATACTTGAAGAACTCTCACGAAAAGTAGCTGAAGTCGTGAAAAGTGTTCCGGGAGCAGTTGATGTTTATCCCGAACAGATCAGTGGTACGCCTTACGTTGACATAAAGATCGATCGGACCGCCGCGGCTCGTTACGGCATCGATGTGAGAATGATTCAGGATGCTATTGAAAAGGGAATTGGCGAAACCAACCTCACCGTCACTATCGAAGGAAGAAGACGATTTCCCGTTCGCGTGCGGTATGCGCCACAGTTCAGGAGCAGTCCTGAAGCCTTGGGCCAAATCCCTATTACTTCACCAAACGGTGAACCTATTCCGTTGGCCCAACTCGCAAGTATTCAATCCGTCGAAGGCCCATCAATGATCTCGAGCGAAAATGGGCTCCTGCGAGGCACTGTTCTCTTGAACGTTCGTGGTCGTGACGTCGGAAGTTTTGTCGATCAAGCCAGAGTTGTCCTGGTACAACAGATACAACTACCGACCGGTTACTACATCGCCTGGAGCGGACAGTACGAAAACCAACAACGCGCGCGCCAACGGCTCCTGATCGTGATCCCGATCGTTCTCCTGGTGATATTCGGACTGCTTTACATCACGTATCACTCTGCTGTGGAGGCCGCGCACGTGCTGATGGCTGTGCCTTTCGCGCTCACGGGCGGGATCTATCTGCTCTGGTTGCTTGGTTATAACTTCTCGGTCGCGGTATGGGTTGGATTCATCGCCCTGTTTGGCACCGCCGTCCAGACGGGTGTCGTGATGGTTATCTATCTCAATGAAGCTGTCGAACGGAAGCGGCAAGAAATGGGGAGTCTCACAAAGGAATCGTTGAAGGAAGCTGTGATGGAAGGTGCGTTATTAAGACTCCGCCCAAAGGTGATGACTGTATCGACGGTGGTCGCCGGATTGCTGCCAATCATGTGGAGCACAAGTGCTGGTTCCGAGGTGTTGAAGCCGTTAGCAACACCAGTTCTGGGAGGAATGGTTTCAAGTCTGCTCCATGTATTGATTGTGACGCCGGCAATCTTCTACTCGATTCGGGCGAGCGAGTTGAAGAAACATGGAGCCACTGGTTCGATGGCTGACGAGTCTTTGCATAAGGGAGGCGGAGCCAGTTGCACTGAAACGGAAGAGACGGAGCCGGCGCTCAAAGAAAGTTAAGGGTTACCAATGCTAAAAGAAACGTTACTAACAGTGGGTGTCATCGTTGCACTGATCATGACTGGATCGAACGTCTTGGGTCAGGGCGCAGTTCAGATTACGAAACAACCATCAACAATTTCCCGCTATTTTGATCCGCAGAGTGGAATGACAGCCGAGGAAGCTGTGACCTATGCGTTGTCACATAATGCTGATCTGCTGGCAGCGCGCAAAGAGATCGAAGCAGCCAGGGCGCTGGTGAGGCAGGCAGCCTTGCGCGCGAACCCGATGCTGGACATCGAGCGCAAAGAACAACTCAATGGGACCGACAATGACACAATGGTCGGTGCGACTTTGCCGCTGGAACTCGGTGGCCGGCGTTCAGCGCGCATACTTGTGGCGCAGCGCGAGCTTGAAATGAAAGAGCAGGTGTTCGCGGACCGCGAACGTCTTCTGGCTGCTGAAGTGAAGGCGAAGTTCGGTCAGGCTTTGGGAGAAATGCTGAAGCTCGCGTTCACTGAGAACTTGTTGACAACCACAGATCGAGGCTATCGCCTGGTCGCCGCTCGTGTCACTGAAGGTCGAACCGCGCCTCTGGAACAGAACATGGTCCTCGTAGAGGTAAACAGGATCCGATCATTGCGCGAGACGGGTGAAGGCAAAGTGCAGGTTGCGCTGCTCGAGTTGCGAAACTTAATCGGCATGGCGCCGGAGGAACCAGTGCGACTACGCGGCGATCTGAATCCTGATGTGGAACCACTGCCCGCCGTTGCGGTGGTAACGGAAGTTGCACTCAGAGAACGCGCGGATGTGCGAGCGGCGCGGGCAGTGGAAGCACTTGCGGAAGCGCAAATTGAGCAGGCACGAAGCACCGGCCGCTTCGATGCGAGCGTCAGTGCGAAATATGAATTGATGAACTTTGGTTTTCCACAAAAGGGCTTTGATGACGCGGGACGGCTTGTGCCGATCAATGGCCGGTTCCACTCGGTGGCAGTTGGAGTCAATCTCTACTTGCCCGTCCGTAATCGTAACCAGGGAGCAGTCGAAGCAGCAGTTGCCGAGAAGGAAGCAGCGACGAAGCGGCGCGAATTTACTGAACTGACGGTTAGGCGAGAGATTGCCGCGAGCTTTGCGCGCTACGAGCAGTCGACGAGGGCGGCTGAGATTTATCGAGTCGGGGTCAGAGATCAGGCTAATGCAAATCTGTCAGTTGTGCGACAGACGTATGAGCTGGGCTCGAAGACGTTACTCGACTTCATTGCCGAGCAGCGACGTTTTATCGAAGTCGAGACCGGCTTCATCGATTCGCTTCTTGACACATACCTTGCACGCGTCGAGATCGAGCGTGCGACAGCCTCTCCAAAATTAATAAACAGATGAGCGACAGCACTGAACAAAAAGATCACGACACTGTTGTGAATGCAACGTCCGATGCTGAATCGCTTCCGAGCGTGAAGGCAAGGCGGCCCAATCGTGCGGCTATCGTTGTCGTCGTGGCCATGTTCGCAATCGCAGCGACAGGCATTATCGGTTGGATATTGCTGCGCTCACGTTCAGGTGGGGCAGGTCAACCTGTACCGACGCCTCGTAGCGTATCGGCGGAACAGTCGCCATCCCCAAACACAGCGGAACCAACCGTCACCGTTGCGCCGGAAGTAATCCAGCGAGCGGGTATTAAAATCGAGCTGGTTGGTGAGCAGCCCTCAACGGAGACTTCGACCTCAGCATCAACTACCGGAATAGTGCAGGCCAACGCCTACCGTGCGACTCCGGTTGTGTCCCTCGTTGGCGGGATTGTGCGAAGGGTGAATGCGGAGTTGGGCCAAAGCGTTGCCCGTGGACAAACGATGGCGGTTGTTTTCAGCGACGAACTGGCGCAAGCTCAATCGCGATATCTCACAGCACAGGCGGAGCTCGAAGAACATCATAAGCATCATGTCCGCACGATTCGGCTCGCCGAGATTGGAGCTGCGAGCAAAGAGGAGTTAGAGCAAGCAACTACCAAACTCAAATCTGCGGAATCAGAAGTAGCGTCGCAACGCCAGCGACTGTTGCTCTTGGGCCTTTCATCCCAGCGGATCAGTTCACTTCGATCTTCGGCGCAAGTCAGTTCAGAAGTTAGTCTGCCGGCGCCGGTTTCAGGCACTGTAATCGCCCGCTCGGCAAATCCTGGCGAAGTGATTCAGGCAGACAAAGAGATCCTGAAAGTGGCGAACCTCTCGAGCGTTTGGGTGATCGGTCAGGTATACGAGAAGGATCTCGGACGTATAAGAGTCGGAAGCGGCGCGAGTATTACAACGGAAGCTTACCCAGGCAGGGTTTTTCGCGGACAGGTTAGTTATGTCGATCCTACGCTCGATCCGGCAACGCGAACAGCGCAAGTTCGTATTGAGTTAGCTAATCCAAGCCAGATATTAAAGATCGGAATGTACGTTAACGTGGCGTTTGCGACTCTAGGTGGAGCAGAATCGACGGTACCCGTCGTCCCGTCAAATGCAGTGCAGAACATAAACAATCAACAGGTGGTTTTTGTCGCAACGAGTAACGCTAATGTGTTTGCTATGCGTCCAGTCCGGTTGGGGCCGGAAACGAATGGATTGTTTCCGGTGCTTGAGGGGTTAACAGTTGGAGAGCGTGTTGTTACTGAAGGCAGCTTTCTACTTCGAGCGGAGTGGTTGAAGTTGCATCCCAATCAGTAAATTGCATGAGCGTTGGTGGTGAGGAGAAACAATGGACAGACAGACATCTAACGTCGTGCTGTTAGTGCTCGCACGCGACTCACGCTGAGCAAAGTGATTGACAAGGGCCAGGAGGCTGGTGGTCACTTGAAGACATCTCACAGAACGCTTCTTTGAAGCGGCTTATTCCGACTGAAAAACAATACATTTTACGGGGATATGGACCAGCTAGGAAAAGAGCGCATTTTTAGCGCAACTAAGAATGAGGCAACCCGATAACTCCTTTATCGACGCGACATAGCGGTGATTGCTCTACCGCTGAGCAACGGGCAGGGTTTTAATTAGTAAGCTGTCTAATAACATAGTGCTTTTATAAGCATTTAGCAAACTGGTAAGGCGTTGTCCCTGGAATAGTTGACTCGGTTAGAATTGTTGGAACTTTCAAACAGAAGAGGAGAACCGCCGTGAACAAAACCGGGCTTAATTCCCGCAGCACCTAAATCAAGATCAGTGGTGATCAGTCTGCATCCGTCCATCCTCAATAAAGTGGACCAGCTCAGTTGAAACGATCTGGTGTTGGCTTCAACTCAGGTATGATGTAAATGAGGTAATCCTTAGCTTGTCGCCACGTAATTCTATCACCCGTGCTGGCGGTTCTCGCAGCCGCTCGCGGATTAATCTTTATAGCACCTCGTTACGCCAGCCGCGGGAACCTAATATCCAATTTGTGTTCCAGCATCTTTCGCACCTTTGCGGTTGGAGAACGAAGTCCAAGTTACCCGCCACAGTTTAGTGAAGCCATAGTGCAAAGCGTACGCGGAAAGACCGCATTGACGAAGTACTGCGCATGGTCCACATGGCTCCTCACGGTCATAAAATACCCGAGCGAACTTTCCGGAGGCGAGCAACAGAGGGTCGCGATTGCGCGCGCGGTCATCTGGATTAGATCTCAAATCGAATCTGCTCGAAGAGGTCTCTGTCCTGCAACGACGCTGAAACTCACAACGCTGTACGTAACTTAGTGGCGCGTTCACAGTTATTACTGCTGGATGAACCGCTATCCCATGATAAATCGGAGGCCATGACCGTCGCTGACAGCATTGTACAAATGAAAAATGGCCGGTTGATGAAATCGTCGTGTCAGACGACTCGAAACGTAACGCTTGCGAAAAAAAACATTATCCCACCTTTGGCTTCCCTACGGGCGGTCGAAGATGCGTTCGAACTGCCGCCTGACCTTCTCGTAGCACTCGCACGCAGAGGTTTCCAACCTCTGGCGGTCAAGCACCGTCATCATTCCTCGCGTGTAGGTGATGAGTCGCGCTTCCTGCAGCGCGCCGGCAGTCGCCGAGACACTTTGGCGTGTCACGCCAAGCATCTGCGACATGAACTCCTGCGTGAGTGGGAACCTGTCCTCGTTAACGCGGTCGTGCATCATCAGTATCCAGCGGCACATCCGCCGCTCCGCCGTGTGGAGACGGTTGCAGGCCGCCGTCTGCGAAATCTGAGTCACGAAAGCGTGCGTGTAGCGGTGCAGCAGCTCGTGCAGCGGGCCACCCCGTTCTATGACCTCGCTGACGAAATCTTCAGCGCGCATCCTCATCCCGGTGCCCGGAGCCTGGGCGAACGCTTTCGCCGTTGTAGTCGTCTCCCTGAGAAACAGGGGCGTGCCGACCATCCCCTCGTTGCCGATGGTGGCGACTTCGACCGCCGAGCCGTCCGCCATCTCGACTATGTCTGACGCGACGAAGTCATGCGGGAACCAGACGTAAGGGATCGGCGTCCCGGGCTGCATCAGGAGTTGTTTAAACTCTACCCTGACTGGCTCAAGGAAAAGCCTAAGCCGTTGGTTTTCTTCCTTAGGTAGTGCGGCTAACAGCCGATTCTCGCTCATCACCACCCTCTCCTCTTAGGACTCTGGCTTCTATTGCGCAGTCGCTCAGCATAAACACGCGCTTGGTCTCACCCCCGCCGCTAGTCACTCCTGCCCATTAAAGCATTCATCGATGATGCGGCTGTAAAGGAACTCCGGGTGCATGTGCTCCTCGAGCGTCTGCGCCAGCGCAAAACCGTTATCATCGCCCAGCTCAGAAGCCTGCGCTTTCGGGTCTAGCTCCAAGTGCCGGCACACGCACAGGAATAAAGCTCTTAACAGGAGGCCGGTGCTCTCCGACTCGTTGAGCGGCCCGGCTCCGCCCCCGCCGTCCGGCATGCTTGGTAAAATGGCGGAAGCCCGCGCCGCCACCTCCTCGCACAACGTCTTGAACTCCTGCTCGTTGATCGTCCTCTTCATCGCCTTCGGCGGTCCCGGGCCTCGAAATCTTTCGGACTCACGTGGGGCTCCATTTCTTGGCCTCGAAGCCCACGGACAACTGTAGTGACTATGACAGAGATACACAACCCGCAAATTTAGTGGAACAGGCGTAAGAATACCGCTGTTTGCCTGAAACATAGCGGGGTCGAACAGCAAAAGTCTGTAACGCTATGAACGTTATGTCAAGTTGTTGACATAAATCGAAATCATATGTAAAGTATCCGACATACCACGTATGTCTGACCTTCGCCCACATTCCAATTCGTTAGTTGAGAGCAGCGCAGTGTCGGGACCAACTCTTACCATTTGGCAGAGGCGTCGGGCTGAAGCATCGCCTTCGGCCACGATCCCAAATGGGCGGCCCGCCGGTGAGGATGTAGAGAGTTTGTATTGCAGGGCCTGTGAGATTCGGCGGATCTGCCAGGAGCAGAGGCGTCTGGCGGCCGCGCAACGGGAGAGCCTTGTACTAACTATTCGGAGGATGAAGCAGACGCGCCGCGCCTTGGCGATGCAGATGTCAGAGATAACAGAAGTGCAGGCCCATCTCGAAGAGACGAACTACCGGTTGTCTCTTCTGCGAGGGCTAAAAAATTATGACGGTTCGGCTAATCGAAGGGGATAATGAAGATTCCCCAAGGAAGCAGTCCTGTCCGGGAAATTCACCTCGTCACTTCGTCCGTGCGTAAACGATACTTGCGGTCGATTCGGCACGGGTCGCGTGAGCCGGCCACTCGATCAACGGCAGTATGATCAGGAACCAGCGGGAGCGTTCCTGTCGGCAGTGAAAGCACGGAATCAAGCGACGAGTGCCGTTGCGAGCGGAGATTGGGGAAGATTAGTAACAGCCGCCGCCGGTTCAAGACCGAGGCTCGGCGCGAAACGGCGCGACGTGGGTGTCGCTGAGGGTGAGGGTGCCGGACTAGTTATGGCTGAGGATGAGGTGTCATTGACACACCCAAGCTACCCCGATGGTGGCACGTCGCCTGGCGGAACTCTCAATACAGAAGAGTTGCGCCGCCGCCGGTCGGCCTGCCCGATTACGAGGCGGAGAACCGCGCCCTCGCACATTTAGCCGAGGTGATGGCTGAATCACCTGGAGACTTACTCCAGAGGCTGGTCGACACGGCGCTCCGACTATGCAGCGCCGACGCAACTGGAGTCGGCATTCTCGAACTGGATTGTGACTCGGGCGCCAGCGGGGCAGTACGCTCACAACATCAATGGCACGATCGCCCGGGAGGCGAGGCCGGGCGGGACGGTGCTCGACTGCGACTCCGTCCTCCTCTTCGACCAACCTTGCGCGCCACTTTCGAGATCTAGTCGGCTTCGAGACAACGATTTACGAGAACCTGCTGGTGAGGTTGCACTCCGAAGGCAAGCCGGTCGGCACGGTTTGGCGGATAGCGCACACTCCGGAGCGCAAGTTCGACGCAGAGGACGCGCGGCTGCTCACGGGGCTGTCACGGTTCGCCTCCGCCGCCTACCAGTTGATCCGCGCCCTCGGAGCCGAGCGAACTGGACGAGAGGAGTTGGCGCGGGCTGGTGCGGGAGCGGACCTCATCCACATCGGACGAGGAGGAAACACTCACAAGAAAACCCAGAAGTTCAGAGGTGACGGTGATGAAAGAGATGTTGACCAATAAGATACTTACCGGGCTGCCCGAGGCAGAGTTCGCGCGTTTTATGACCCTTCTGCAGCCTGTCTCCCTCTCGGCCGGAGAGCGTCTCTTGGAAGCCGGAGAGACAGTGCGGTTCATTTACTTCCCGGAAAGTTGCGTTCTTTCGTGCCAGGCCGACATGCAAGATGGGAGATCCGCAGAGGTAGCAATGATTGGATTTGAAGGCATGGCGAGCATTACGGCACTAGGTAGAACCAGCCCGGCGGCACACTCTCTGAATGTCTCAGTCTCCGGGAGCGCACTCAGGTTGAGCACGGACGATTTTAAGCGGCAGGTAATGCGCGGCGACGGTGTCCAACAGTCCTTATTAGCTTATGCGAGCGAGTATATCACGCAAATCTCGCAACGTTCCGCTTGCGCCGTTTTCCACATTGTGGAGCAGCGGTTTGCCGTCTGGCTGCTGCTCCTTATGGACCGCATGGAGGAGGATGTGATTTACCTAACTCAGGAGCAAATCGCACAGCACCTCGGCGTGCGCCGGGCTGGCGTGACGGTCGTGGCTGGGGCCATGCAGGCTGCGGGAGCGATCGCTTACAGGCGCGGCAATTTGTGCGTCACTGACCGGCGAATGGTCGAGGCCATGGCCTGCGAATGCTATGGCGCGCTGTCCGTAAGCCGTCACCAAACCAGGGATATGTGATTGCAAGCCAGTACGGCAAGGGACAGACCGGAAAACCTCAACCTGATAAAAGGCTCGAAGGCTTCGAGCGGCAGTCGTCGAGGAAGGGTTTAAGTGAAAGACTTTGCGCAACGTCCGACGATCCTCATCGTTGAGGATATCGACTGGATACGTTCCGGCATGAGGAAAGCGGTCGAGGGTCAGGGCTACCGCACGATAGAAGCAACGAATGATGCGGAAGCGTTGGACTTAGCGGAACAAGAATCGATTGCACTGATCCTTACCGAAGAGGAGTTGCCCACATTCAACGCCCTCATGATGCGCCTCAGCGAACACTCGAGTCTAAGCAACGTCTCCGTTGCAATCGTCAACCCCGATGCCGCAGATGGCGCACGACTGGGCAACGCATACCTGCTCGCTGACTTTGCTGATATCAGGTCGTTGCTTGCCGTCCTGCGCCACTGAGTGCCTTCCACGTTGCCTTTGTGCTATCCGCGCACGGCTATTAAGTCCCTTCATTCTGCAAAGTTTATTCGAATTCAGTAATTGTATCGCTCCTTGCGGGTCGTCGTCCAAACCTTACCACTTACTTTAGGCTGCGATCGGCATGGTTTGTGGATGGGAGCAAGACGCGCGATTGGTTGATACGCGATCTGGTCGCCAACTACGGACCACCCCCGGCGGCTGGAGTGCTTCCTGTCGCTCGCTACAACTTTGTAAAAGTCAGACCAGGCAAAGGTGCTGACTATCGTCGCACGTGGGAAAAATACAATAAGCCGGTATTCGATAAGCTTGTCGCTGACGGGACGTTGTTGGCTTTTGGTCTCGCAGTCGAAGAAGTGAAGACTGACGGAGACTGGACTCACTTTGTTTGGATTGCAACTCCAACTATGGCCGCCGCCGACAAGATTGGGCCGGCATTCACAGCCGATCGCGCGCGACGTTCAGAAAAGGAACGCAATGAAATAACTGAAGCTTTCCTTGAAGTGACCGAACCGGATAAGGCGAGGTCCATAGTCACGCGGTCCAGAATCTTCAAAGTAAAACAGTCAGCAGTGAGCGGTAAGCAGTAGTTAGCCGTTCGGGGCCAGAGCTTGATGATGACGTGTGATGATTCGTAAGAAATAAGGCATAGAATACCTGCACTCCCGTCGGGTGAAAGCTCTGCGAAATGAGAGAGGCCGCTGTGCATTATTTGTGCACAGCGGCCTCGTTGTTTGCGTTTCGTTTACCAGTCTAAGCTAAACAGAATCTCTTGCCACTGACGGGCGGCAGAACTTTAAACCCCTTCTCACCCGTCTCGCCGCGCGAGGCTCGCGGCGATGGCGACGAGTTCGGGCAACTCGACGGGTTTTGGCACGTGCATCTGGTAGCCCGCCTTGAGCGCCTGCATCCGATCCTCGACCCGCGCGTAGGCTGTCAGGGCGATAGCGGGCACTCTCCCGCCACTCTCAGCGGGAAGTGCACGCACGCGCCGGATCAAATCATACCCGTCCTCACCCGGCATCCCGATGTCGCTGATCAGCACGCCGGGCACGCGCGTCTCGATGGCTTCGAGCGCCTCGCCCGCAGATCTGACCGTCACAACTTCAGCGCCGCACTGCCCGAGCCCGGCCTTCAGCAACTCTAGTGTGTCCGGCTCATCATCCACGACCAGCACTCTCAACCCGTCGAGCCTGTCCGGGCACTCGTAGGAGGGCAGCGTGTCTCTCGCCGCTGGATGCACACGCTCCTCCATGTCAATCCTCTGGTAAACGGGGGCGACGGGAAGCAGCACAGTAAAGGTGGAGCCCTGTCCCTCGCCCGGACTCTCGGCCGTGACGGTCCCGCCGTGAAGTTCGACCAGATGACGCACGATGGCTAAGCCCAATCCCATCCCGCCGTGCTGGCGAGTAGGGCGCTGGTCGGCTTGGCGGAAGCGGTCAAAGACGTGGGGCAGAAACTCTGGCGTGATGCCCACTCCGGTGTCGCTGACGGCGATCTCGATATGCGAGTTCACGCGCTCCAGCCTGATCTGTACACGCCCGCCTTTCAAGGTGAACTTGATCGCGTTCGACAGTAGATTCCACACCACTTGTTGGAGTCTGACCGGGTCTCCTGAAACCGAGACCACACCTGTATCCATGATTTTCTGCACGCGGATGGCCTTCGCCTCCGCCGCAGGCCTCATTGCCTCGATCGCGGCCTCGATGAAGGAGTTCGGGTCGACCGCGCGGACGTCTAGGCGGAGCTTGCCAGTGATGATGCGAGAGACGTCCAGGAGGTCGTCGAT
Organism: Acidobacteriota bacterium; assembly: GCA_020199835.1. Taxonomy (GTDB): domain Bacteria; phylum Acidobacteriota; class Blastocatellia; order Pyrinomonadales; family Pyrinomonadaceae; genus PSRF01. The sequence goes on from JAIVJV010000005.1 coordinate 156,218, forward strand.
GAGTTGGGACTGCGCACGAGCATTGCGCTCTATGGACTCGAACGCCTTAGCTGAATCTCCACCCGCGAACTGTCGCGTGCGCAGCATGTGTGCCCACCCCAGAATGGAGGTTAAGGGCGTGCGCAGCTCGTGTGAGACCGTGGCGAGGAACTCGTCCTTCAGTCGGCTGGCCTCTTCAGCTTTGGCCCTGAGTGCCTTCTCGCGCTCCAGCACTTGATCGCGCTCGGCTTCCGCCCGCTTCTGCTGCGTTATATCCTGGATGACCGTTAGCGCACAGGGCTCGCCGCCGATTTCGATCCGCTCGGCTGACAGTAGCCCCACGCGCTCGGTGCCGTCTTTCAGGCGGAAGCGGTATTCGAGGTCGCGCACGCTCCCGCGCTCGAAGACCATTGCTACCTCTTCCTCGCGGTCGGAGTCTCTGACCCACAGGCCCAGTTCCGGTGTCGTGCGGCCGACCGCCTCTTCGCGCGTGTAGCCGGACATACGGGTAAAAGTTTCATTGACTTCGAGGAGTCGACTGGTCTTCAG
>JAIVJV010000008.1 GCA_020199835.1 Acidobacteriota bacterium
TCGTGCATGAAAGTCAACGCCGATATATATTTTCTGCACAGCGCCTCCTTTCAGTCTCATGGTCAGAGCTGTCGTGAGTCTAGCACTCACGAACGGAGGCGCTGCTTCATAACATCAGGGTTGGACACAACCCTGGGTACGAACAACGAAAGAAGTAATCAACGCTGAAAGCGTTGGCTAATGACGGCACGCACAATAGGCCGAAGGGTCGTCAGAAAGAAAATAGATGCTTTGTTAACATTTATCGCCACTGGAGGCGTGGACCGGTGGTGGATTAGTCTTGGCCTTTCGAAGAAAACAGACACTCTGTTACGAGCGATCGGTGTATTTCTATTGCTGAACGCGGCATTGATGACCGTTTGGTTTATTGCGTCGTCTCTCGGATTGAAACCGGGTATTGATTTTCGAGCTGCACCCTCTCCACCCGGAGGTCATTACACAATCCAACTTATCTTCGCGGTCATCGCGTTCATTTACGCCCGAGGTACAGTTGGACGCAGCTAGGGACAAAGACCGTGCAGTTCTCCTTTGGTTTGCGGGTTTCCTGTTTTGAATCACGCGCGAGTGTCTTGCATCAAGCGCGGACTGTCTTGAATAAAGCCCCCACTGTCTTGAACTCGACAAATCGCATTCAAAGATCCGCCCATCCTGTTTGGCATTTGCGTGGCAAATGCTTGCATTTTCAGATTGCACATTGAATCGCGCCCGAACAGTCTTGAACTTGGCGGCTACAGTCTTGTAACCGGCGGGTTCAAGTTTGAATCAACCGGAACTCAGACGTTGGCAGAACGAATCAAAATGCTATTCGTGCGACTGCAAGCAAGCTAAGACATGTCTCACAAAGTTGGTGGTGGGAACCGGTTCTGAATTGAGGGCCAGTTAAGGCACGAACGCCTTTCCTGCAAACAACTCTGCATGAAGCACTCGAATCTCGGCGTCGACCATGCCGCACAGATTTCGTTCCGCGCAGTGATGAAAGCAAGGTGCTTCGTGGCGTTCGCCAGTGCTTTCGGGTGTGGAGAGTCTTCGAAGGTCGCCATCAGGACCAGCAGCGCCGCTGATTTCGTGTCCGGTTCATCGCCGCCGCGATAGATCATCTCAGCCAGTGCTTCGATCTTTTCGACTTCAAAATCATCATCATTTCTGGTCTCGCGAGACAAACACAATGAATTGCTGAAAAACCTTTGGTCCTGTGTAAACCGCGAAATGGGAGAGACAGAAAAAAGGGCCTTTTGAGAGTTCTAGTAGACGAATACCATCTCAAAAGATGGTCACGGCTATAAAGTGAGCGTGGCGAGAGGGTGCGACATTAATCGCCCAGAAAGTGTCGGCGATTCTAATCTCAAAAGCGTTCAAGCTGAATGGAGTCGGCCACGCAACGTCGGTCATGGAGTAGAAGCTAAGTCGCAGCAATGCGCCCGTAATCGACTCCCCAGCGTACCAATGGACCGTTCTAAACTTCCGGTGAAGGTGGCAACGCCCTGCCACCGAAATGTTGACTTGAAAGTAACAATACAATAAGGTGCGCCTTGCGCAGGTTTTAGGCTTTCTCACTAATTCTCAGCGAGCTCCTGCGGAGAACGTTTCTTCTCGAGAGATCGCCTCAACCCCGAATCGATTACGCCGTAAAATCGGTCCTCATGAGGTGACAGATGGTGCACCACGCGGTCTTCACAGAGCAGAAAATCTGGTGTCCTATCTGCAAAGATCATCATCGATTTTTGCGAATCCCAACAGCAGCACGATTACTGGAGGTCTCCCGCCGAACTATCTATCGCCATATCGAGGATGGGAGTGTGCACGTGTTTAAACTTGGGGGGACCGGAAGGTATCGCGTGTGTAGCGGCTGCTTACTGGCGCAGCACTCTAAACCCGTCCACAGCCAAATTCCCATAGGTAATGGCGGCCACCAACACAAACAGTGACATAGTGTGACATTAGTGGATTGACTGTTTAGAGACCCAGGCCTATCGTGCTGCGCGTAACGTTGAGAGTGTCGTTCCTAGCGCGACACGAAAGAGAATAATATGAAGTCACTTGCAGTTGTTCTGGCCCTCACCATCGTCTGTGGTCTGATCATCAGTACAGGCATATCGAACGGTAAAGTAGCAAGCTTTTCCAAGTCTCTGCCCGCTACCTCCTCTCCACTAAAGAATGTGGTGAATGGAGAGAAGACGCCAGACAAGATCCCGGACCAGGTGGGTTACTCCTTGTTGTTCGGGATAGTGTCCGGTCGAACTAATGATGCCGATAAGGAACGCGCACGCGCGTTCATCAGGCGAATGGAACTTAGCGAGCAAGAGATTGATGATTTAATTACAGCCGCAGAAGAGTTTCGTGAGAGCACACGTCCACTGGAGTTTGAAGGTGACAGGATTAAGAGTCGTAATCATCCTAACCACCTTCCTCTTACCAACGAAGAGGTAAGCCGGTTAGCCCAGTTGCAAAAGCAGAGGGACGATTTAACAAATCAGGTAGCTGAGTCGCTGGAACATCGTTTGGGAAAGAACGGTGCTGGCAAAGTCCGACGGTTTGTCCGAAGCGTGATGAAGCGGAAGATTAAGATTATGGAGTAAGCGAATCATGAAAAATACACTGGCAGTAGTTCACCGACATGTTTTCACGGCGACTGCCTTGTTTACTTTGTTTATTGGAGCGTCATCCTCCGCTCGAGCCGTAACTACCTACAATGATGTTTGGGGATACGAAAATAGCGAAGGTGAGGCATATCTCGTTGCGATTGGGATTACTCAAACAGGCATCTCGGAAAACTATCATACGTCTTTTGTAGACACGACTTTGACCAGCGCGTTGGGGCGAGTAACCTTTGCGTCCGGAGAGGATCAGGCAGAGCAGGGCGAATTTCCTGAAGCGGGTGATGGAGGATCTCCGTCCGAACTTCAGGGTGGGGAAACCGAAGCACGGGCTGAGGTCATACTTGCGGTAGACGAGAACGACATTGGTGATTATGAAATAGCGACTAATCATGGTGTGGCATGTCCGTTCTCGCCATTTACTCCGGCTCTTAGCGCGATATTTCCGGTAGGAAGGTTCCGTCAGACGTACGCCTATCGGGGGACGGTAGCTGAAGGACAGCATTGGTATTCGATTGACTGTATTGGACCCTGCACCTCGTCCACGCAAGCGAACCGGTTTTTCAACGTCCCTCGTGGGCCGTTTTACGTTTGCACGGGAATTCGCTTTACCTTTTTCGGTACATCGTGTATCGGTACATGCCGAGGTTCCAGTTTTCATGAAGGCTGCTTTTAGCATAATTCGGAGCATCTGGCGGGATCTGTATTTTGTGAACACCGACGCGGTCTGGACGGATGATCCGACGTATAAAGTCGTCCAGCTACGCAATCGAATTCTTGATTTGGTTGAGAATCGAATTGCCGAGGTTACCGGAGTCACGGATCGTGAGGAGTTCTATGTACTGACTTTAGGCGACGATCGCTATGCTTTGGCGCGGGTACGTAATGGGGAGATAATCGAGGGCTGCTATTTCGAACGAGGATGGCCGGGCAATTTGAACTCTGCTTTTCCTGACCTACAGATCACGCCTCGAATGCTAGAGATTCGGGGGAGCTACAAGATCACGCAAACAAAGGACCCGAAAACGCCCACAATAACGCTGACATTCGAAGACCGCAGCAGCAATTCCTAGCCGACTCATCATTTACTGTGCATCTGGTTCGCCGTCCCGTCAGCAAACAGTTGGCTATTGTCTTAAACGGTAACGGCGGACTTGCGTGTACTGGAGATGCTCTGAACCACCGATGATGGACCAACTATCGGGGAGCCTGATCCTCGTTGTAACGAGACGTCATCCTCCAGAGATAACCCGGCTGAAGAAGGATTCCCTTGATCCTAACCTTCATATCGGGCCTCTTGTTGATACCACTCCGAGGATTGGCGAATTGAAAAACCAGCCACTGGGCCGGTTTCTCGCAATTCCAAGCGCTGGAACATTGTTTACGTTCCTTCTTTGGCGTAATCCTGATCGGAATTCAAGTGCGACTTGAAGAGAAATATCTAGCGAGGACACACGGCGACAAATACATTGAAATATCGCCGAAACGTCAGAAGGTGGATTTAGCTAGGTTCCTGCAACTCGACAACTACCGCCGTCTCCGAACGCGGCGGCTCAGCGCTAATAAGCCAACTCCAAGTAATCCCAAAGTCGCGGGCTCCGGAATAGGATCGGCGAACGCGTAGCTAACTGACCGTGTTCCGAAGAATTGAAAGTTCGCGCTCGCGATTCCGGATCCGAGCACGGTGATATCAAAAACCTGTTGGCACGCGGCGAAAGGTTCGTTCGGGGTGCATGGAATAAACCCTTGCAGTTGTCCCTGCATGGTAAACGGAACGCTTACCGGGTGGTCGTTGACAAAGTCAGGCGGCAACACGACGGAACCCGTGAAATTCAGCTGACCGGTGAAGAACACGTTGGTGAAAGTTACACCGTTAAGGGTGACTGTTCCACGAGCGAATCCGATATTCCATGTAGAGGCATCCCAAACTCCTCCAACATTCAGGGTCGATCCAGGCCCGCACGGAGCTGGTAGACACGTTGCGAACGTTAAATTTCCGGGAGAACCTCCCGAAGCCGCCTGAATCGAAATACCCGGACCGGAAGCATTAATTCCACTCTGACCAAAACTGGTCGACATGCCTCCACTGGTCAGGACGAACGTATCAGCCTTTGCTGAACTATAGAGAAATAGACAGAGAACTGCGCAGAGTACTGGGCGTAGCATGTGGGAGTTCCTTCTCAGCAGATCTAACGGGCAGTTTGGGGCTTCGGCGGATTATACGCCTGGTCGATGCGATGTTCAATAGAGTTGGTACCAATAGCGCCTGACGCGCTTCACGTTAAGCGTGTAGACCAAGACCTGCATTGAAACCCCGCTACTTCTTTCTCGTCGCAGCGGCTTTCTTCGCCGCACGCGAGCGCGACGCCTTTGATCGTTTCTTCGCGGCCGTGCGCGCCTGGCGTGATAACGCTTTCTTAGACGCAGTGCTATGTGGTTCTCGCTTCAGTGCCTGCAACGTCGCCCGCGAGCGCTTCGCGGATTTCTTTTTCTTCCCCGCTTTGCGCGTATCGCGCTTCGCCTGTTCTTTCGTTTCCTCCGAAGCGTTTTCCGGCGGCGGCAACTTCACACCAGCGCGACGCGCTTTCGACAAACCGATCGCGATCGCCTGCTTCGTCGAACGCGCGCCGTGCTTGCCTTCGCGAATGTGTTCGATCTCTTCACGCACAAACTCGCCCGCTTGAGTGCTCGGAGCTTTTCCCTCGCGCTTATCTTTTCGAGCACGTTCGATGGTCCGTTTCTCCGGCACGTCTCAGTTCCCTTCGCGCAAGTTTTTACTGAACTTTATTTGCATGAAATCAAAACGCAGATGCTCGTCTGCGTACCACTAGCACACAGCCACGCGATTATCTGAATCCATTTAGGCAAGACGTATACCGACCAGCGGCGGGGCATCGTGCTTGCGAGACTTATCGCGAGGGAGGTAAGACAAAGTATGAACAATGCACTGCTATTTGGCGCCGGGCTCGGACTCGGAACCGCCGCGATGTTTTTGCTTGATCCGGATCGCGGCAAACGACGTCGAGCTCTCGTGGCTGACAAGTTCGCTTTAGCGACTAAAAAAACCGGTGATTGTATCCAGGTTACCACTCGCGATCTGAGCAACCGCACACGTGGAACGATTGCCGCCATTCAATCAAGATTCAGTTCAGAACAATCTGATGATTCGGTGCTCGTCGATCGTGTGCGCTCGAAGATCGGCAGAGTCGTTTCGCATCCGAGTGCGATCCACGTAACCGCCCAGAACGGCAACGTGACACTCAGTGGACCAATTCTCGCTCACGAAGCACCGCCTCTTCTGTCGTGCGTGAAGTGGGTGCACGGCGTGCAGGACATCACCAACAATCTCGAACTGCACGAAGAAGCGGACAATCATCCAGCGCTTCAGGGTGGACGCGAACGTCCGGCCTATCGCTTTGAGTTCTTGCAGGAGAACTGGTCACCAACGGCGCGACTGCTGGCCGGCGCTGCCGGAGCGTCACTCGCGGTTTACGGTGGAATGCGTCGTAGCGCGCTCGGCGCAGGTATTGGCGCTGCTGGTCTGCTGCTGACGACGCGCGCTATCACCAACACTGACTTCACTCATCTAGCGAGCCAGGCAAGACAACAGTTACACCTCGGCGGCGGCGGAACGGAAGCGCACATGCAACCAAACCCGTCGTGAGCCACGAAGTGATTTAGTGTGAAAGGACCAACCATGGACGAACAACAATCACAGAAAAGCGGCGTCCGCTCAGAGGCGCAAAAAGCAGAGCGCGCACGTGACGGTTACGATCCGATTCCTCCGGCGAACCCCGTCGCCGGCGCTTTCGGTGATCGCGAACGTGACACGCCAACGGATCAAGAAGCATCGTTGGATCAAGCAGTGAAGAACAAAAAACATTAGAGAGTGATCCGTGTCCTCTAGTCTTCAGCAGCAGAGGACACGGATTTCTGCGTCGGGTTATGATTGGGAGTGATGAAAACTTCCCGCGCAGCCGTACTGACGCAATATGAAGCACCGCTCGAACTAAAAGAGTTTCCACTGCCGCAGGCGATCGAACCAGGCGCCGCGCTGGTCAAAGTAAAACTCGCCGGCATCTGCGGAACCGACGTGCATCTCTGGCACGGTCAGCTTCCGATTCCCTTGCCCGTTATCCTCGGTCACGAGACTGTCGGCGTGATCGAGGAGATGGGCGACGGACTCACTCACGATTGGACCGGCGCGCCGTTGTCGGTTGGCGATCGCATCGGTTGGAGCTCGTCCATCAACTGTAACGAGTGTTACTACTGCCGCACCAAACCACAACCCACTCGTTGTCTCAAACGAAAAGCTTACGGGATTTCTTACGATTGCAGCGTCGCGCCGCACTTGCTCGGTGGTTACGCTGATTACATTTATCTGCGGCCAGGGACTGCGATCTTCAAGATTCCCGAAGAGTTGCCGACGGAAGCTGTTGTCGGCGCGGGATGTGCGCTCGTTACTTCATTGCATGGCGCGGAACGGATCAGTGTGCAGATGGGCGACACGGTTGTGATTCAGGGTTCCGGACCGGTCGGACTCGCGTCGCTCGCGGTTGCGAAAGCGAGTGGCGCGGCGACGATCGTTATGCTGGGTGGACCACCGCATCGACTTGAACTCGCGAAACGATTCGGCGCGGATGTTTGTATCGACATCTCGACGACTTCGATTGAGGAACGAAAGACGCGAGTGTTGGACTTAAGCGGCGGATTTGGTGTGGACGTGGTGCTCGAATGCGTCGGCATTCCGGAAGCTGTCGTTGAAGGTGTCGAGTTGTGTCGGGATGGCGGGCGTTATCTCGTGCTGGGCCATTACGGAAACGCTGGAAGCGTCGCGTTCAATCCACATGTAATCACGCGAAAGCAGTTGACAGTTGCAGGTTCGTGGGGTTTCGAGCCGCGGCACACGAACGCGGCGCTGAAGTTTCTCGCGCGCAATCGTGAGCAATTCCCTTTCGAACAACTCGTGGCGAAGCAGTTTCCCCTCGAACGTGCGTTTGAGGCGTTGCAAGCGACCGCGTCGTGGACGACTGCGAAGAGTGCGATCGCGCCTTAGGAGATTGAGATGAACGTTTTTCGGAATTACATCAACGGCGAGTGGTCCGAAAGTCGATCGGGTAAGACGTTTGAGAACATTAACCCGGCGAACACTGACGAAATCGTGGCGCTGTTTCAGGCGTCGAACCCCGATGACGTGAACGACGCTTGTGCTGCAGCCGTTGCAGCGCAGTCGGCGTGGGAAGAGATGCCTGCGACGCGTCGCGGTGAGTATCTGTTCAAGGCTGCGGAACTGCTTGAGTCGCGTCTGCCGCAACTCGGCGAAGAGATGACGCGCGAAGAAGGCAAGACACTGCCCGAAGCGCTCGGCGAAGTGAAACGCGCGATCAACATCTTTCGGTATTTCGGGGGTGAAGGCTCGCGCCAGTTTACTTACCAGGTACCGTCGGAACGCGAGAACGTTGTGTGTTACACGATTCGCAAACCGCTCGGCACAGTCGCGCTGATCACCCCGTGGAATTTTCCGAGTGCGATCCCGGCGTGGAAACTCGCGCCTGCGCTGGTTGCGGGGAATACGGCCGTGCTGAAGCCTGCGTCGCTCGCGCCGCTCAGTTCTTATCGACTCGTGGAAGCGTTGCACGAGGCGGGTGTGCCGCCGGGTGTGGTTAATTATGTCACCGGTAGTGGTAGCGCGGTTGGAGATCCTCTGACGAGTCATCGGTCGATTCGCGCCGTGTCGTTTACGGGATCGACTTCTGTCGGGAATGCGCTTTATCAGAAAGTTTCAGAACGAAAGATCCGCGTGCAGTTGGAAATGGGTGGGAAGAATCCGACCATTGTGCTCAGTGATGCAAATCTGGATTACGCCGCGGATACGTTGATCAATGGCGCGTTCTTTTCCACGGGTCAGAAATGTACCGCGTGCAGTCGTGCGGTGATTGAACGTTCCATTTTTGAGCCGCTGGTTGAGAAATTGATTGAAAAGACGCGCAAGTTGAAAGTGGGCAATGGTCTTGAGCAGGGCGTACAGATCGGACCGGCAGTTGACGCGGATCAGCTCAAGACGGACCTTGAATACATTGAGATCGCGAAGAAAGAGGGCGCGGAGTTGTTGTGTGGCGGCAATCGTTTGACCGGCGCTGAGTACGACAAGGGCTATTTTATAGAACCGACGATCTTCAGCGGCGTCAGTTCCGAGATGCGTATTGCGCAGGAAGAAGTGTTTGGTCCAGTGCTGGCGTTGATGGTGGCCGAGGATCTCGATGATGCAGTGCGCATCGCGAACGATGTGAAGTTTGGTTTGTCAGCGTCGATCGTGTCGAAGGATCTGACGCGCGTTCACCGGTTCATCAATCGCATCGAAGCCGGCTTGATCACCGTGAACCTGCCAACTGCAGGCGTCGAGTATCAACTCCCGTTCGGCGGCACAAAAGAATCGAGCTACGGCATGCGCGAGCAAGGCCCCCAAGCGTTGGATTTCTATTCCGAAACCCGCACGGTCTATTTGAAATACACCCAGTGAATCTACCCGCTAACGATCATTAGCAGGCGCTGGTTGGGGCTTGGGAGCTAACTCAGTCGAAACAGCTTTTGGTCATTTGGTGAGTATGAGATCAAACCTTCTCCATTCCAGCAGCCCACCAATACATAGCCGTGATCGCCGACAGCATGATCGCAGTCACGATGTACGGTTGTTTTTCTTGTGGTCTCATCTGCTTTACCTCTTGAAATTCAAAGCTAACGGCTTAACGAATCCCAACCAACCCCTGCACCGACTGGATCAACTTCTCAGAATCGTATCCAACGCCATCCTTGAACACGATCTCGACCTTCTCGATATCAGCAATGTTCGACGCCGGATTTCCTTTCACGATCATTAAATCCGCCTGCTTACCGGGTGCGATCGAGCCGATGCGCGCGTCTTCGCCCAGGAACTTCGCCCCATTCAAAGTCGCGATCTGAATCGCTTCAACCGGCGTGAACCCCGCCTCAACCAGCAACTCCACCTGTCGATGATCGCCGAAACCCGCAACGATCCCGCCGTTGCCCGTCGGATCAAGTCCGGCAATCAGCAGTCCACCTGCCTTTACAAACGCGCGCTCGAAGGCCATTGCCTTGCGTATCAGCTCGACCGCGGGTGAGTCAGCGGGAATACGCGCGCGATTCTGTAGATAGCGCACACGCGCATCCGTGGACATCACGTTCAACACGCGCGGATTCAACAATGCACTCGATGCCCCAATACCACTCTGACTAAGAGGCGCATTCGCTTCAAACACAGGCAACGTTGACGTGATCGCCACGTTCTTCTGCACGAGCGTGCGAATCGTCTCCTGCACCGCCGGACTGTTCAAATCCAACTGCCGCAAACTCGCACTCACACCCTGCGGGCACTGATCCGGTTTCTTATCCGCCACAAACTCCGAGTCCGCAAACAACCCGTGCTCGAGATTATCAATACCAATCTCCGCCGCTTCACGAAACCCGATCGAACAGAGATGCCCGGTTACTTTCAGCCCGCGCTTGTGCGCTTCCTCAACCACGGCCCGCAACTCGTCGCGCTTGATATTCATGTACGCCTTGAACGACGTCGCGCCGGAGTCGGCCCAGTAGTTCACCATACGCCGCGCATCTTCGGCATCTTTGAGCTCGTGCATCACGGGCGTGAACGAACCGCGGCCTTCGAGATACGGCGCGGTCACGTGCATCTTTGGTCCAAGCACGCGGCCCGCATCGATCAGTCGCTTCAACTCCAGATCCGTGTATGGTGCAACGCTGCCGGTCGTACGAATCGTCGTCACGCCAAGCGCGAGATACAGACGCGGAAAACTGCTGCCCATATTCGAGTACATCGGCGGCGAGCCACCCATCGGAAAAAACATGTGGTTGTGCATGCCGACGAGGCCGGGCAGGACGGTGTAACCCTTCAGGTCCAACGTGCGTGCGTCCGCCGGATACGTCGTGCTCGCGGTTGGACCAACGGATTGAATCTTTCCGCCCTGGATGAGTATGGTCTGATCGTCGCGCGGCGCCGCGCCCGTGCCGTCAATCACGCGCACGTTGGTGAGTGCAATCAACGGCGCTTCAACGCGGATGAATTGTTGGCGATCGGACTGTTGGGCCAGGACGGAGACAGCCGACAATAGCAGGCAAAGGGGGAGCAGTTTGATTTTCATGCGGGGAATTGTACGTCAAAGAGCTTGCTGCGCGCTCTGCTGCCGCAGCATCTTTTGTAACAATCCGGCGAGCGTTTGGATGTCGAACGGCTTGGTCAAATGCGCGTAGAAGCCTTGGGCGTGAGCACGTTGCACATCCTCGGGACGGCCAAAACCGGTGAGCGCAACCGCCGGCAAATCGTGATAACCGGGCAACGTACGCAGTTTGCCCAGGAACTCAAACCCGTCCATCGCCGGCATCGAGATGTCAGACAACACCACGTCAAACTGTTTCTCACGCGCGACGCGCAATGCTTCAAAACCGCTGGTGACGGCCGTTACCGTGGCGCCCGCGATTTGCAGAAGGTGTCGCACCATCTCAGTCGTGTCTTCCGAATCATCAACGACCAAAATCTTCACACCTTCGAGCGACTGGATACACAGGTCGGACGAAGGCAGTCGTTGTGCCTTGTTTTCAGTGCTGCGCGGCAGGTGAATCGTAAAACTCGCGCCCTGGCCGGCACCCGCCGAATAAGCCGTCACCGAACCACCATGCAACTCGACGAGTTGTTGGACCACGGCCAACCCTATGCCCATGCCTGACTGAGAACGATTTGTGCTCGGGTCTGCCTGGCGGAAGATCTCGAAGATGTGCGGCAGAAACGACGCGTCGATTCCCTGCCCGTTGTCTTCGACCGTCAGCACAATCTCGTCGGGTTCACTACGCAGTTTGACGACAATGCGGCCATCACGCGGCGTGAACTTCACCGCGTTGTTCAGCAGGTTCCAGATGACCTGTTCGAGCCGCACCGGGTCCGCCTCCACAAACACCGCCTCGTCCAGGGCGTCGACGTCGATTCTGATGTTCTTGTTTGCGGCGTCGTCGCGCACAGTTTCAATCGCGTTATCGATCGAGACGACGGGCGAGACGGTCTCGCGATTCAACTCCAGTTTCCCGCTGCGCAAACGAGAGAGGTCTAACAGATCGCGGATCAGTTTCGACTGAGCCACGGCATTTCGCTTGACGGCGTCCGCCATGCGCCGCAGCGGCGGCGAATTTTTGATCTCGTCGCTGCGCAAGAGCAGTTCCGCGTAACCGAGAATCACGTTCAGAGGATTGCGCAACTCGTGCGACATGATCGCCAGAAACTCGTCCTTCAAGCGGTTCGCTTCCTCCGCCGTTTGACGCAATTCATGCTCGCGCGCCAGCAACTCTTCGCGCTCTTCTTCAACGTGTTTGCGTTCGAGATAATCAGCCGTTTGACGAGCCAGCAGATCCATCAGGCGCAACTCCTGCTCGGTCGGACGGCGAGTGTTACCGAAGTGCGTGGAGATCACGCCGAGCACGTGGCCCGCGCTGCTGACGAGGGGCGTTGACTGTACCGCCCGCACATCAGCATCCTTCATAACTTTTAGCGAAGGGCTGCCGACGAACAGCGCACTCTGGCGCACATCTTCGACAATTACGCGCTGCTGCGTTTCAAGCGCCACGGTCGAGGCGGCTGGATGATTTCCGTTGGAAAAGTGCTCGATAAACGAGGGCTCAAAGCCCGAGTCTGACGCGAGTCTGAGCCGGCCAGAGCTGTTATCGACAAGTTGAATATTTCCCTTATCAGCGCCGCTAATCTCGATCGCAACTCTCAGAATTTCCCCGAGACAACCGTCGCGATCGTTTCCATCTCGCGCACAGCGAGTTCCGATCTCGTTCAAACGGCGCATTGCTTTGAGGTCCGCGGCGCTGTGTTCGAGAATGCGAAACAGGCGGCTCTCGCTCTTGCGTAACTCTTTAGTGCGTTCGGCTACGAGTTCTTCGAGATGGTCCTTGGCCACGCGAAGCTCTTCTTCAAGTTCTTTTTGCGAGGTGAGATCCGTAACGACAATGCTGATTGAATTGGTTTGCGGTTGCAACGTCGCGAACGAGATCAACACCGGCACTTCGCGATCCGTCCGGTGCTGAAGAATGTATTCGCGCCGCACACCCTCGCTGCGTGATTCCTGCAAGTCTTTCAGAAATTGCTCTCGCATGGGCGGCACCACGTAATCACCGAACTGAGTGCCGGTGACCGTTGTTCCGTTGAGTCCTAGTATGCCCGCGAAGTTCCGATTGCTATAAAGAATGATCGAATCGGGCGAAACACTCACTGCGCCCTGGTTCATTTCGTCAATCATCAGCCGATAAGGATAATCCGCCGTGCTGAGCGTGTAGATCACTTCACCATCTGCTCCATCGATCACCAGTGCGTCAACTTCACCGGTTCTGATTGCCCGCAGCGTGTCTTCGGCTTCCTCCAGGCGCCGGCGCAGCTCCGCAATGTCGGTCTCGCCCAGATTCTCAACGTTTTCTGCCATACTCATTCGTGAATATTTAGTCCCGTCAATAATTTCTGTGTATTGGAGAGGTCTCCTACAAACCGTCGCAAGGGCGCCGGCAGTTTTTTGATCAGGGTCGGCGCTGCAATTATCTGTGCTTCGCGCGCGGCATCCGGATTTTTGTAGATGTCTATGACCTCCAGGTCGTAGTCCTGCAAATGCTCGTCACAAAATCGCTTCAGGTTGGCGATCGCCCTCAACGAACAGGGCGTCAAGCCGGTCACGTACAATCGCAAGATGTATTCCGCACGGCGTACTGCCCGGCCATCGAGGGCTTCTTCAAACTTTTCGGTGGTCGTGCGCAGCTTATCTTTCAGGTTGCCGTTGCCATTACCGTCCGAATTTTTATTACCAGTGTTGGACATCAATACTCCTAACGCGGCTGGATATCGAGTCCAACCAGAACGCGCTCGGTGTTTGAAAGGTCGCCAATAATCTTTCGAATTGGTTGCGGGAGCTTTCGTACCAGCGTCGGGACAGCCACGATCTGATCGCCGCGCGCCAGCGTCGGGTTTTGCATCAGGTCGACGACTTCAATGTGATACTGTCCTTTCAAATATTCCTCGCAGATGTTCTTCAAATTCTGAAAAGCCGTTATTGATCGAGGCGTCTGTCCGGCAACGTAGAGCCGCAGGTTCCAGCGGGCCGGCTTGCTGCCATCCGACTGTGGAGAACGCCCGTTCTTTGAGGCTCGTGCTTTTTTTGTGGGGGTGGATTTCATCTAACGGTTCCTTTCCTGGACTTTCTTCTGGCGCCATTCTCTTCAACTTGTACAGCGATGTCGGCGTGTCGCAGCCGGGCCATCTCGAGACGCTGCGTAGCTTCCACGCTTTCGCGGCTTTGATCTTCTTCGAGTTCTCTAAGAATCGCATCGCGGTCTGCTTCGAACTGGTGCTTTAAGGCAAGCAACTGCGATTCGTACAACTCCTGCTTGCGCTGCAACTCGCGCTGCTGGCGTTGCCGCGCTTGTTCGCGTGCAACTGTCCCGGCGCGCTCACGCGCTTCTTGCGAAGCGCGCGCCGAACCCATTAACACGCCTTCCGAACCGACGTATGCGTCAATCAACTCGATGCCGTGATCCGTGAGCAGGAACTCGCGCACCTGATTGGAGTGTGCGATGCCGCGTGCTTTCAGAACGTAGAGTCCGCGATTGCGCTCGCCGTTTGACTCGATGTTTTTGACCAGCAGCCAGACGTCCATCAAGGACGAGACACCAACTTCCGAGTCTTCGATCTCGCTCGAACTGCCAGTCAAACTGGTAAACATAGCGGTGATCTGGCGCAGCTTCAGGAAATCGATTAGACGGGTGAGCATCGCCTTCGTCTGTATATCATCGCCGATGGCCAGAAAGTTTGTAATCGGATCGACCACCACGATCTGTGGTTCAAAGTCCGCGATCATTTTGTGGATTAAAGCCAGATGCACTTCGAGGCCGAAGTTTGACGGACGCGCGTTCTGAAACTTCAGCACGCCCTTCTTCACGTACTTTTCGAGATCGATCCCGATCGAACGCATGTTGCGAATGATCTGGTCCTGCGACTCCTCGAACGCGAAGTAAAGCGCCCGCTCGCCACGCCCGCAGGCGGCGTCAACGAAGTGTGCAGCGATCGTGCTCTTGCCGGTTCCGGCAGTGCCCGAAACGAGTATCGAGCTGGCGCGATAAAACCCGCGGCCGCCGAGCATGTTGTCGAGACGAGTATTGCCCGTGGAGACTCGTTGTGTCGGCGCTTTGTGATCCAGACTGATTGAGGTAATCGGTAAAACTGAGAATCCGTTTTCATCGATAAAAAACGGATACTCGTTGGTGCCGTGCGCCGTGCCACGGTACTTCACGATACGCAAGCGCCGCGTCGAGATCTGATTCTGCACACGATTGTCGAGCAGGATGACGCAGTCCGCGACGTATTCTTCAAGGCCGTAACGCGTGAGTGTTCCCTCGCCGCGCTCGCAAGTGATGACGGCGGTTACGCCTTTTTCTTTTAGCCAGCGAAACAGGCGACGGAGTTCGGCGCGAATGATTGCTTCGTTTGGCAGGGCTGAGAAGAGTGCTTCGAGTGTGTCGAGCACGATTCGTTTCGCGCCGATCTCGTCGATCGCGTGTCCGAGACGAAGGAAGAGTCCCTCCAGGTCATACTCGCCAGTCTCTTCGATCTCGGAGCGTTCTATGAAGACGTAATCGAGAACCAGTTTTTTATCGGCAATAAGTTGTTTGAGATCGAAACCGAGTGACGAGACGTTGGTGGCGAGTTCTTCGTCCGTTTCTTCAAACGAAACGAAGACGCCCGGCTCGTTGTGGAGCATGGCGCCGCGCACGAGAAACTCCATGGCGAAAAGCGTTTTGCCGGCGCCGGCGCTGCCGCAGATCAGAGTGGGCTGTCCGGCGGGCAGTCCTCCGCCCGTGATTTCATCAAAACCGGCAATGCCGGTGCGTTCCTTTTGCAAACCAACTACGTTATTCGGGCGATTACGACGATTCGCTTTGATCACCAAGTGCTCCTGATGGCAGATTTATGCCAGGACTCGTTTATTAGGGAAGTTTTGCAAAGAGGGGGTGCGGCTGACTATATAACATATCTCGTGTTTTTGCGGGTAGAGTGGGGTTTGTACTACCCCGCGACGCCCTGCTTTGATGGTATCTTTGACCACGCGTATTTTGCATCTTCTCAATGAGAAACAGAACGTTATCGCGCGCTCCATGTACCGGAAGATTACAAGCAGCACTTGTGTGCGCTTGCGTACTTTTCTGGTGTGTGAGAGTGGAAGCGCAGACGAAGATCCAAGGTGTGGTTTCGGATCCTACGGGCGCGACGATCGCACAGGCAGCAGTTGTGTTTGAATTTGAGCAGCGGATTGTACGGACTCGTACGGATGCACGTGGATCGTTCACGCTAACCGTCGGCAGCGGTGACGGAACGTTGATCGTGCAGGCCGCTGGTTTCAGCACTGCGCGGATCAATGTCGGCAGCGAAAAAATTAATGCGCCGTTGCGAATCACGCTCGAACCCGCCGGTTTGCTCGAACGAATCGTGATCACTGCCGGCGAGGAACGCATTCCGGTTACTCCCACCAGTCAATACTCTCTCGGGCGGCGCGAGATCGCGACTTCAGGAGCACTCACGATTGATGATGTGTTGCGCCAGACGCCCGGCTTTTCGTTGTTTCGTCGCTCTGGAGGTTTGACCGCAAACCCGACGACGCAGGGTGTTTCCTTGCGCGGCGTTGGTGCAAATGGCGCGAGTCGCGCGCTCGTTATGTACGACGGCGTGCCGTTGAATAGTCCGTTTGGCGGGTGGGTTTACTGGAATCGAGTGCCGCGTGTGAGTGTCGAGAGCGCACAAATCTTCAACGGCGGAACGTCAGATTTGTATGGCAGCGGTGCGCTGGGGGGCGTCATTAATATAACGAGCAATATTACGAGGACGCGGTCCGACGCGAAGTTTCTCGAGCTCGAAGCGTCGGGAGGAAATCTATCGACCGGCGCCGTGTCGTTGAGTGCTGGATCGTCGTGGGGTGGATTCGGTGTTGGCGTAGATTTCCAGGCGTTGCGGACCGACGGTTATGTGCTCGTGCCTGAAGACCAGCGTGGCGCGATTGATACTCCGGCTGGCACGTCAGACATCGCTGGGTCGGTAACGTTGTCGAAAAAGTTCGCGTCAAACGCCCATGGGTTTCTGCGACTCGGTTCATTTGGCGAGAGTCGTCGCAACGGCACGCCGCTGCAAATCAACGACACGCGCATCACGTCGCTCGATCTCGGAACTGACTGGACCACAAATGAAGCCGGTGATTTTTCTGTTCGTGTTTATGGATCGAGCGAGGTCTTTAATCAGAACTTCACGGCGGTTTCGCTCAATCGAAACTCTGAAACATTGACTAATCGCCAGCGCAACCCGTCGCAACAAATCGGGTTCGCGTTTCAGTGGCGGCGGTCGGTTGCGGATCGGCATTCCTTGGCGGCCGGTATGGAGGGACGCGATGTTCGCGGGCACAGCGCGGAGACGTTTGTGCGCGCAGGCGGCCGTCAGCGAACGTTTGGTTTCTTCGCGAATGATTCGGTGCAACTCGGGACGTGGTTGTTGAGTTTTGGTGGCCGAGTAGATCGTTGGCGCAACTACGAAGGCCTTCTCAACCGCACGAACTTTATCGATCGCACGGAGACGGCGTTTAGTCCGCGGGTTTCCGTATTGAAACGGTTTGAGAAGGGGATCTCCGTGAGTGGATCGGTGTATCGCGCGTTTCGCGCGCCGACGCTCAACGAACTCTATCGCAACTTCCGCGTGGGAAATGTTGTGACGAACGCGAACTCGGAGCTCAGCGCTGAACGGCTCACTGGCGGCGAAATCGGTGCCGGCCTGCAAACGTTCGGCGACGTTCTTTTTGTGCGCGGTAACGTTTTCTGGAGTCAGATAAACGACTCGATCGCAAACGTCACGCTTTCAACGACGCCTACGCTGATCACGCGTCAACGCCAGAACCTCGGCGCGATCCGCGCGCGTGGCGTGGAACTCGCGGCCATCGTGAAACCGAATCGTCGTTGGGAAATCGCGAGTGAGTATTTATTGAGTGACACGACCGTGCTGCGTTTTCCGGCGAATCAGCGGCTCGAGGGGCTGTTCGTGCCGCAGATACCGCGACACCAGTTCAACTTCCAGGTCAGTTACACGGACCAAGGATGGACGGCGGCCACGCAAGGTCGTTTCGTCAGCAGACAGTTTGACGACGATCTGAACACCCTCACGTTGCGAAGGTTCTTTACACTCGACGCGGAAGTATCGCGCTCAGTTTCAGAACAAGTGCGTCTATTCGTTGCGCTGCAAAACCTGACCGGCGTGCGCTACGAAATCAGCAGCACGCCGGTCTTCACAGTCGGCCCTCCGGTTTTAATCCGCGGCGGTTTCCGCTTGTCGCTCCGCTAGTTCACACAGCTCGTTCTAGTTCACAACAAATGTTGGCCTCGGCTCTGCCGCCGGGTGTGAGGCGAGGCTCTGCCTCGCCGTACTCCGCCAAAAGAACAAGCGGCTTAGCCCCTCGTTCGGGCTCGGCCCGATACTGACTAGTCTTTCCCCGAACCCGGTGCGGCTTTCTTTTTGTGTTGTTCGGCTAACATTCCCGCGGGCGTGATGCTCGCCACCGTGGTCATAACCTTGTTCTTCAATCCGCTCACGACGTCACCGTCGCCGCGCATCATCGCGTCGAAACCGGCCTTAGCCACGTCAACCGGGTCGTCTTTCTTCCCTTGTCCAACCTTCGTATCGGTCATGCCCGCGCGTTCGAAGAACTCGGTGTCGGTGGCGCCCGGCATCAGGCAGGTCACCGTCACTTCGGTTTCCTCCAACTCCGAGCGCAGCGCGAAAGAAAACGAATCGATGAAAGCCTTGCTGGCGTTATAAACCGCGTTGTAGGTTCCCGGCGTGTAACCCGCAACCGAGCCCGTGATCAAAATGCGACCGTGCCCGCGTTGCCGCATATCGCGACCCACCCTTTGAATCAGATCAATGGTGCCGGTGATGTTTGTATTGATCACGTGCCGCACGTCGTCGAAGTTCTGATCGAGAAAAGCGCCGCCGAGACCGTGTCCGGCGTTCGCTAGTAAGTATTCAACCGGCCGGCCACGGGCGGCTTCATAAAACCTGTCCACGCCTTCGCGCGTCGCGAGATCCGCTTCCATCGACTCAACCTCGACGCCGTAATTGCGAAACTGCTTCGCAGCGTCGTGAATCTTTGGCTCATCCGCCACGACCAGCAAATCCAAACCTTCTTTTGCGCAACAGATCGCGAGTTCGTAGCCGATGCCAACTGAGGCGCCGGTCACCATCGCGAGTGCTCCATTCGTTTCATTAGAACTCATAAACACCATCCCCTCGTTCGTTTTGTAAGTTTCCAGTACATGATTGCTCAGACTCTCAAACGTTATTGCAATCCATCGACCAGTTCCTTCAGTGCGATCCCAAAAGTCGCTTCAGCCCAATCCTAAAAGTCGCTTTAGCTCCCCCGCGTTCTTCACCGCTTCGCCACCGGGATCGTTGTTGAAGTAAAGGTAAATCGCTGAGAGCCGCCCTGACCAATCCTCTATTAGCCTCGCCCACTCGCGCAGCTGTTCAGACGAATACGAGCCGAAGTATTTCGCGCTCGTCGGTCCATGAAAGCGAATGTAAGTGAAGTTCGCCGTGATCTCGTGCGGGATTTTCATGTCGGCGAAGTCGTGTATGCAAAAGGCCGTCTTGTGCCGGCGCAAGAGCGCGAAGACTTCCGGCACGAGCCACGATTCATCCCGAATTTCGATCACGTACTTGTGCCGCTTTGGCAGCGACTCGAGAAACTCCGACAGTCGCTCTACGTTCACTTTCCAGCGCGGCGGCAGTTGAAACAGAATTGGCCCAAGCTTTCGGCCGAGCCGATCGGCGACGAGAAAAAACTTCTCGCTCGACGGCCGCGGATCTTTCAGCTTCTTCATGTGCGTGATGAAGCGGCTTCCTTTAACTGCAAACAGGAAATTGGGCGGCGACGATTCGCGCCAGTTGTCGAAGGTCTTCGCGGAGGGAAGATGATAGAAGCTGTTGTTGATCTCGACGGTGTCGAAGTGTTGCGCGTAAAAGTCGAACATGCGGGACGGTGGTGTACCCGCTGGATAGAACACGTCGTCGAGCCAATGTTTGTAGTGCCAGCCGGATGTACCGATGTGGATCTTCATTGCAAGCCCAAAAACACGCGCATCCGATCCACTTCAGCCCCCAATTCCCGTTTGTAGGATCGCTCGCGCGGCGGCGATCCTACGTAACCAATGTCACATTCGAGTGCGCCATTCTTCACGGCGACGTTAGCCCAGCCGATGACGGAATCGCGCCAGAGCAGCGGCATAGCGTAGTAACCAAGCTTGCGTTTTGCGATGGGCGTGTAGGCTTCGAAGCGATATTCCCAGTTCCATAAAAGCTCGAACCGCTTACGATCGTGGACCAGCGGATCAAACGGCGCGAGCAGCCGCACAACCTCAGATGCCTCATGTCCAGGCACACTCTCGTCCGCCGGAAAAGACCAATCAACACCAGCATGCACATGCGCCAACCGCTTCTTCGCGCGCGTTAATGCATCCGTCAAATCCGCGGCCCACTGCGGCGCCGCATAGCGCAACCGGCGAACGTAGTAAGTCAAACTCGAGGCCGGTAACGGCGCGTAAATCATCACCACCGCATCGACCAGCGCATCGACGCGCGTACGCCGTTCAGCCGCACTGATCCGTTGCCGCTCCACTTCGCGTGGTCCGTAAATCCTGATTCCCTTCTCCCGCCGCAACACGCGTAACATCCCGCGATAGTGCATCGCATCCATCAAATGCGTGGTTGCGTTTGACGAACCGCCCCAGTAATTCGTCACCTTGCCGTGCGCGAAATATTCGTCAACTTCGCGCGGGTGAACAGAGCCACGCTCACGGACAAACTCCAGGATCATTTGCGCACGCTTCCTGGCGCCGCGCGAGAGCGGCGTATCCACTCGTGAGAACGGCGTATCGATGCGTGGGTGCATCAGCGAATAGAGCGTTCGCGAAACGTACCCATAGTTGATGAAGAAATCCTCTTCGACGTCGAGCGTCGCGTATCGGCGCTCGAGTTCACCTGCTGTGTAGTTGTTGACTCGCTGTCGGAGGATGAGGTCCTGCGCCCGCGCGGGTGCGCGGATGGGATCCGCCTGAACGAATCCCATCTTGTGCAACGCGGTCTTTAGATCGGTGGGTTTGAAGAAGTTTCGCGCGACTGTGAAACGCCGCAGCTCGTCGAGCGTGATCGATTCAGCCACAGATCAGTTTCGCGAAGTCTGCGCGTTCTTGCCGATGTGCTTTTCAAACCATTCGAGGTTTGCGTTCATCGCCGCTAACTGCATCTTCGGTTCGTTTGGTCCATGCGGCTGCCGCGGCAACACGAGCATTCGCGTCGGCACGCCTTTTACTTTGAGCGCGTTGTAAAACTCGTAGCCTTGCGAGATCGGGACACGCACGTCAGCCTCGCCGTGTTGAATCATCGTCGGCGTCGTGACGTTTTTGACGTTGAAGATCGGCGAGTGCTTTTGATAAACGTCGAGCAGTTCCCAGAACTGTCCGCCGAAGTAATCGGGAACAAACGCGGGAATGTCCGCCGTGCCGTTGAAACTCATCAGGTTTGTGACCGGCGCGCCCGCAGACGCGGCTTTGAAGCGGTTCGTTTGCGTGACGATCCACGAGGTCATGAAACCGCCGTAGCTCCAGCCCATCACGCCGAGACGCTCGGGATCCGCAACGCCCATCTCAATGACGCGATCGACTCCGGTCATCAAATCCTGGTAATCGCCGACGCCCCAGTCCTTTGTATTCGCGCGTCGAAACTCAACGCCGTAACCACTCGAACCGCGCGGGTTCGGTCGCAGGATCGCGTAACCACGCGAGGCAAATGTCGCGAGCGGATAGGAGCCACGGCCGCCAAGGAACGTCTGCACAAAGACTCCCGCTGGTCCACCGTGAATGTTCAGGATCAATGGGACGCGTTGTCCGGCTTGATAACCGACCGGATAAGTCAACAAACCTTCAATCTCTTTTCCATCTTTGGATTTCCAGCGAATGACTTCGGTGCGGCCAACCGGCGGTATGTTCGAACCAGCGTTGACGCGCGTGATCTGCACCGGAGTGAACTCGTTAACGGATGCGATGTAAGCGTCAGCCGGAGTGTCCGATGTTTGACGAGTGAAACCAAACGTCGTGCCGCCGCGGTTAAGATTCATTCCGCCGAGCACCGCAGGCGTCGTTTTGATTTCCTCGATGCGATTCGCAGCAACGTCTAAAGCATAAAGCTGCGTGCCCGTACCTTTCGCTTCAGTGAAGTAGATGCGCTTGCTGTCGGCAGACCATCCCGCGATACCGGGCTGGCCGTCGTAAGAAGCCATAAGGCTCTTCGGTTGTCCTCCGGTGGCTGGAAAGATCTGGATGGTGCCACTCTGCGCCCAACGCGGCGGATTGTCGCTGACGACGACGGCAATCGATTTTCCATCCGGCGAATAGAACGGAGAATCTTCTGCGCCTGGCGAGTTAGCCAGCACTGAAACGTTGCCGCTTGCCACCTCAACGATCGACGCGTCTGCAGTGGGCCAATCGTTAGCGACCGGCGATTTACTATGACTGAACGCGATGCGCGAACTGTCAGGCGCCCAGTCAAACTGGCCGACGTGGTAATTACCGGTCGTGAGCTTGCGCGGCTCACGTTTGCCATTGGCGTCCTTCTGCACCGGAACGACGTAGAGCCGCGCCATCTTCAGGTTTTCATCAACCCAGCGGAAGTCGTTCTTGCCCTTGTCGTTCTTCTCTTCGTCTTCAGTTTTCGGATCAGACATCGTGTATGCGATGTGCCGGCCGTCGGGGGACCACTCGAAGTTAGATACTCCACTCTTTAGATCCGTCAACGGCTCGGCCTCACCACCTTCCATACTGAGCCGATAGAGATTGTTTCTGTTGTCTTTGCGGTTCGACAAAAACGCGATCCACTTACCGTCGGGTGACCACTTCGGATTTGTCGACGACTTTTCGCCAAACGTTAGCTGCGTGCTTTGCTTCGTGGCGACGGTGGCGATCCAGATCTGTGTAACAAACTCGCTCTTGTCTGCGGCCATCACCGCTTCGTTGACGGTGTAGAGGACGCGGCTGCCATCGGGCGACACTCGTGGTTGGCCGACGGCTTTAAGTTTTAACTGCATCTCCGGGGTCCACGTTTGCGCGGACGCGGCGGAGACAAAAAGGACGACGAGAATTGAAGCAGCAGTCAGGGCTTTCATGATGGGTTTCTCCTGAAGTGATGTGGCGGATCTTTTACCACAGTTCCACGGATTTCACACACGTTTTTGAACGCGCTAAGCCAACCGATATGGAACCGGAGGCGGATCTCTGGATCGTTGGCGTTGATGGCAGTAACATGAGGCTCCTCGTACAAAACGGGTTTGAGCGTCATGGGCCAGGTGATCTCTTTAGCCGCAATTGAAGAAGCTCGCAGCGTGATCGCGAACACCGCGATTCGCACGCCGCTCGTGCGCCTCAACGTCGATGACGCGCCGGCGGAAATCTATCTCAAACTCGAAAACCTGCAACCAATCGGATCGTTCAAGATCCGTGGCGCGGCGAACGCAATTGCGCGGTTGTCGGCGGCCGACTTGGAACGTGGCGTGGTGACGGCGTCAGCGGGCAACATGGCCCAGGGCGTCGCGTGGTGTGCGCGTTCGCTCCGGATTCCGTGTACGGTGATCGCGCCGGAGACTGCGCCGGATACGAAGATCGCGGCGATCGAGCGGCTTGGCGGGCGTGTTATCAAGGTGTCGTTCGCCGAGTGGTGGCGCGCGTTTGAAGAGCGGTCGTATCCAGGTATTGATGGTACGTTCGTGCATGCGTTTGACGATCCGCATGTGATGGCGGGTAACGGGACGATCGCGTTGGAGATCCTGGAAGACTTGCCTGACGTGGATGCGGTCGTGATTCCGTGGGGCGGTGGTGGACTGACGTGTGGAACCGCTTCGGCATTGAGGGAGTTGAGGCCCAGTTGCAGGATCTTCGCGGCGGAAGTTGAAACTGCCGCGCCGCTGGTGGCATCGTTAGCCGCGGGCTCGCCGGTTGAGATCGGTTACCAACCGTCATGGGTCGACGGCATTGGCGCGAAAGCCGTGTTTCCACAGATGTTCGAACGCGCGCGTCAGTTGATCGATGGCTCTTTAGTCGCGGACTTAGACTCCGTCGCCAACGCATTGCGCCTGATGATCACACGCAACCACATCGTGGCCGAAGGCGCCGGCGCCTGCCCCGTTGCGTGCGCGGTAACGGGCAAGGCCGGTACTGGAAAGATCGTCTGCATCGTCTCAGGCGGCAACATCGACGCTGCAAAACTTTCTCACCTACTTACAAGCAAACTCTAGCAATACAACGGATAAATACTACCGTTGCACTTCGGAAATACCTTTGTGACGACCTGCTGACATAACGATCAACTAAACAAACACGGGAACCAACGAGCAGGGGAAAGGAGAAAGCTATGTCAACGAGGAACAACGATCGTGATTATGATCGGGAATCCCGGAACTACGGTCGTGGCTCGGAATCCGAATACGGGGGGTCGGGAGGACGGTCTCAAGGCCGTAACCGCTACGGCGAAGACGAAAAGGAAAGCGGCGGCCGCAGTGGTTATCAAACAGGCGGCTCTCAGTCAGGCGGCGGTTATCAATCAGGCAGGGGCTATCAAGGTGGGCAGAGTGATTATGAAAGCCGGCAACGCTCTCGCGGTTACGGTGGAAGCGAGAGCGAAGGTGACGATGTAGAAGATCGCGATCAGCGATACGGTGGCTACATGGGCGGCTATGGTCGCGGCTACAACGAGTCAGGTAGCTCAACCGGTAGTTACAACCAATCAGGCGGCGCCGGACGCGGATACGGATCATCAGGTGGTTACGGTAGAGGCTCTGAATCCGGCGGCGGCTCAGGCCGCGGCGGATACGGCGGTTCGTCTGGTGGATCATCGGGGGGCTACGGCGGTTCGTCTGGCGGCTACGGCGGCGGTTATGAGTCCGGAGGCGGCTCGGGTCGTGGTTACGGAGCGTCAGGTGGTTACGGTGGATCATCAGCCGGTCGTGGTTATGAGTCAGGCGGCGGCTACGGAGGCTCCAGTGAATCGTCCGGTCGCGGCGGTTGGTCAGGTGGCGGTGGTGAATCCGCCGGAAGCTACGGTCGCGGCGAGTCGCAAGGCAGCTATGGCAGAGGTTCCAGCGACTGGTCCAGTGGGCGCGGTGAATCAGGCGGTGGCTACGGCGGAGGCTCGAGCGACCGGTCCGGTGGCCGTGGTGAATCGCAAGGCAGCTACGGTCGTGGTTACGGCGAAACCGGCAGCTACGGAAGAGAATCGAGTGATTCGTCCGGCGGCCGCGGTGAATCGCAGGGTAGCTATGGTAGAGGCTCGAGCGATTGGTCCAGTGGTCGGGGTGAGTCCGGCGGCAGCTATGGTAGAGAGTCCACCAGCTCGGGTCGTGCCGGTTGGTCCAGCACTTCGGGCGGCGGGTCCG
This sequence comes from Acidobacteriota bacterium, assembly GCA_020199835.1. GTDB lineage: Bacteria > Acidobacteriota > Blastocatellia > Pyrinomonadales > Pyrinomonadaceae > PSRF01. Next base: position 25,169 of record JAIVJV010000008.1, read on the forward strand.
ACCAGTCCGGCTACAACCGAGGCGATTGGTCCGGCAGCTACGGCCGCGGCGACGAATCTTCACAACGGTTCAACTATCCAACCGGTTCCCGCTCAAGCCAGAGTTACGGCGAACGTGGTGGACGCAGCCAAGCCGGCGGACGCAGCTACGATTACGATCGCGGTAGTGGCGGCCAAAGCGAAGGACAAGGATGGGGCAGCCGCTATGGCCGCGACCAGGGTGAATGGGACCAGCGTGGCCGCGAAGATCAAGGCGAACGCGGCTGGTTCGACAAAGCCGCTGACACGGTAGCGTCGTGGTTTGGTGATGAAGACGCAGAAAAGAGACGTCGCGAAGATGCGCATCGCGGTCGTGGTCCAAAGGGCTATCGTCGTTCCGATGACCGCATCAGGGAAGACATCAACGAACGGATGACCGACGACTACGCTCTCGACGCTTCGGAGATCGAGGTAACGGTAAACGGCGCCGAGGTCACGCTTAGCGGGACGGTGAACAACCGCCATGACAAACGTCGCGCTGAAGACATCGCTGAATCGGTGTCGGGTGTGAGCAACGTCGAGAATCGACTGCGCGTGCGGAAAGGCAACGGTGGCAGCACGTATGGTCAGACGCAGTCCAGCACGACTGGAACGAGTACGAGTTCCGCGGCTGCCGGTGGAACCGGCACAAGCGGAAGCTCGATGGGTCACTCGGGCGGAACGAGTGGCGTGGGCGGTCATGGTTACTCGGGCAGTGGCACGAGTGGAAGCTCAGCAGGCTCGGGTGAGACCAGCACAAGCGGTTACGCGAGTGGCAGTGGAATGAGCGGAAGTTCGGGCAGTTCGTCTACTGGCACGAGCGGCAGTTCGAGCATGGGCTCAAGCGGAACTTCGGGCACGAGCGGTGGTTCAAGCACCGGCTCAACGGGCGGCTCGAGCATGGGCACGAGCGGAACGTCAGGTACGAGTGGAGCTTCCGGCACCAGCGGAGCTTCAGGCATGGGTGGTACTGGCACCAGTGATTTCTCACACAGCACCGGCGCAGAAACGGGAGCCTTCGGAACCGGTTCGACGGGTACGTCGAGCGGAGCTGGAGCACCCGGAAGTTCCAGCACTACTGGAACGGCGGCTGGGGCCGGAACGAGCGGTACAGGCATCAGCGACACTGGGACCAGCGGCACCCGTACGACTGGAAGTTCAGCTACTGGATCCACTGGCGGAACCGGCGACACGGGTACGAGTGGAGGTTCATCCACCGGATCGACTGGTTCGTCGAGTGGCACAGGTTCATCCGGCGGAAGGCGTGGAAAGAGTTCCGGAAGTTAAGGAAGGAACGTTCAGTAAAAGTGAAGCGCCCTACAGAGTCAAAACTGTAGGGCGCTTTGTTCGTTCAGCGCCATTAGCGAGAGGCCAGTGGGATCTTCATTAAAGCGGATTGAAATAAAAGCGGATTGAAAACCCACCTACTTAAGGGTCTCGAATTAGTTAACGCCTTGGCCGTTCACCACCCGCGAGCTTTTGCCACGAGCCGGACTACCTTACAATACCCGACGCTTCTTTGAGCCCAGTAAATTTCCCCCCCGGGATGTGACCTTTGCCGTTCCCCGCAAACAAAAAGATTGGCCGCTACGAAATCTGCTCCCAACTCGGCGCTGGCGGGATGGGTGAGGTTTATCTGGCCCACGACACTCGTCTCGACCGCAAAGTCGCACTTAAAATCCTTCCCACAACCGTTGTCGAAAGACAGACCGGCACCGACGGCGACCGCGCCCGTCGTTTCATACAAGAAGCCAAAGCCGCGTCGGCACTGAACCATCCAAACATTCTCACCATCTACGAGATCGACGAGGTCGACTCAGAACACTTCATTGCTACCGAGTACGTCGATGGCGAAACGCTACGAGATCGCCTGCGCTTCTCGCGCTTCAACGCCACCGAAACGATCGACATCGGCATTCAGGTCGCAAGCGCGCTTTGCGCTACGCACGGCGTCGGCATCATTCATCGCGACATCAAGCCTGACAACATCATGCTGCGCCGCGACGGCATCGTTAAGGTGCTCGACTTCGGGCTTGCGAAACTCACGCGTGAACGGCCGCCATTGGAAACCGATTCGCTCGCGCCGACGCAGAACATGGTCAACACCGCAGTCGGTATGGTGATGGGCACGGCTCATTACATGTCGCCGGAACAGGCACGAGGTCTCGAGGTCGATGCGCGCACTGACATTTGGAGTCTGGGTTGTGTGCTTTATGAAATGATTTCCGGCCGGACACCGTTTCCTGGTCCAACAACGCTCGACATCATGTCCGGCGTACTGCATCGCGAACCGGCGTCGCTGACGCGACAACAGGCGGATTGTCCCCGCGACCTCGAGCGCATCATTTCGCGTACGTTGCGCAAGGATCGCGAGGAGCGCTACCGAACCACCAACGACCTGCTGATCGATCTGAAGGATCTGAAACGCACACGCGAAACGCCGTCATCGTTTGTCTCACCAGCGAGTGGCGAGCCACCGGCCGAAAGTGTGCCCGAGAAATCGATCGCCGTTCTCTATTTCGAAAACATGAACTCGGAAAGCGAGACCGACTATTTCTGTGCGGGCATGACCGAGGACATCATCACGGATCTCTCGAAGATCAAAGAGTTGAAGGTCGTTTCGCGCACCGACGTGCTTCCCTTTCGCAAGAAAGAGATCAACACGCGACAAGTCGGCGAAGCGTTGCGCGTGAATTACATTCTCGAAGGAAGCGTTCGCACCGCCGGGAACCGAATCCGCATCACGGCCCAGCTCATCAGCGTGCGCGATGGTTATCACCTGTGGGCCGAGCGCTTCGATCGTCTAGTCGAAGATATTTTCGACCTTCAAAACGAGGTGTCGCAAAAGATCGTCGACGCACTCAAGATCTCTTTGACCGATTCGGAGCGAAAGGCGCTGGCACAAAAGCCAACTGACGATCTGCGTGCTTACGACTGTTACATGCGCGGCCGCGAGCTTCTATATTTAAAAGGACGGCGGAACACGGAAAAAGCGATCCAGATGTTTACGGATGCGGTAGCGATCGATCCGGCTTTTGCATCGTCATACGCGGGGCTGGCAGAGGCCTATTCGTCGATGTACGAGTGGTACGACGGTCATTCGTCGTGGTTGAGTAAGTCGATCGAGATGAACCAGAAAGCGCTCGAACTCGAACCCGCGTCGCTGGACGCGAAGTTCGGGATCGCGATGGTCTACTTTCACCAGCAGCGGTATACCGAAGCCAGGCGCAACCTGGAAGCGATTCTCAAGGAAAATCCGGATTTTGATCCCGCGTATCTCCGCCTCGGAATGATTGCCGAACTAACCGGCGATTTAGCCGAAGCTCTGCGGCAGTACCAACGTGCAGCGGAATTAAAACCGCACGATGAAGACTCCTGGATGTATCTGGAAGGCGTTCAACGGCGGCTTGGAAATGTTGCCGCCGCTGAAGATGCGGGCTTAAAAGTGATCGAGATCACGTCGCGGAAGCTCGAGGCCAGCCTCGACGACACAATCGTAATGAGCCGTTTAGCCGAGGCTTATGCGCGTTTTGCTAGTAGAGAGGAAGCAAACGCGACCCTGAAACGTGTCCTGGAGCTGGAACCGAACGATGGCCTCGCACTTTATAACTGCGCCTGTGCCTATGCACTACTCGGGGATAAACGGGGTTCGTTTATCTTGCTCCGCCGCGCTTTCGAGAGCGGTTTCCGGGCAGTGGCCCACTGGGCCAGAACGGATAGCGCGTTCGATGAAATTCGCGGTGATGACGAGTTTCAGCAAGTAGTTGCGGGTTTGCGATAAATCGAAACGGAGAAAACATTATGCCTAAATATGTAATCGAAAGAGTTGTGCCGGGCGCCAGCAAGCTGACTCCCGCCGAGTTAAAAACGTTATCCCAGCGCTCTTGTAACGTTCTGAACGAGCTTGGACCACAAATTCAGTGGGTGCAGAGCTACGTCACCGACAATAAACTTTACTGTGTCTACATCGCACCAAGCGAAGAACTGGTACACGAACACGCGCGCATGGGTGGTTTCCCCGCAAATCACGTCGCGAAGGTCGCAACCGTAATCGACCCGACTACTTCCGAAGATTGATGCCGCAATCGCAGATGAAGCTCGATACGAAGCTGCCGTCGTTCGCAGCGGCCAGCGAATGGCTAAACCGGACGACGGCAGAACCTCGAGAAACAGAAACGAAAGGTCACCCGACACTCGTTCATTTCTGGTCTCTCGGTTCCGAAACTTCGAAGACCAACCTGGCGCAGGTCGCGCAATTGCGGGATCGGCGCAAGCGTGAAGGACTGCGCGTCGTCGCCATTCACTCGCCACAGTCTGAAGCAGAAAAGGATCCGCGCGCGGTGCGTGAAGCAGTTGCGCGTCTAAATGTGTCCGAGCCCTGCGCACTCGACAACGGCCATCGTCTGCGCGACGCGTTCGTAAATGGGGCTGAGGAACTGCCGGCGTATTACCTGTTCGACATCAATGGAAACCTGCGTGGCTCCGCGACTGGAGCAAACGGGCTCGACACAATAGAAGATCAACTGAACCAGTTGCTCGCCGAACTACGCGCTGAACGTCCGTTTTGTCCCGCGTGCGAATTGTTCCTGAATAAAGAAGCGATGTTCTGTGCCGAGTGCGGCTTGCCCTTGAACTTGCCGGGTAAAAGCGCAGTACATCCGTATTACGAAAACCAGTACCAAGCTTCGCTGCCTACGGTTCGCTTGTTTGATGTCGATCCGCTGGTCGGTCACATGATCGACGGCAAATATGAACTCGTGGCCAAACTCGGCGAAGGCGGCATGAGCGTGGTCTATCGCGCTCGCCGCGCACATATCGGTGACGACGTTGCGGTGAAGATCCTGCTGGGCAAGTTTGTTAAAGACGAGGCTGCGCTGGCGCGTTTCCGCCGCGAAGCTCGCGCGGCTGCTATGCTGCGCCATCCGAACGTCATCACCATTCACGATTTTGGCGAGACGGACGACGATCACGCGCCTGCATACATCGTGATGGAGTTTGTCCGCGGCACACCGTTGCGCGAACTGCTGAAGAGCGAAGGTCATCTCTCGGTTGAACGTGCGGTGCGCTTGATGCGCGGGATCTGTGCGGGCGTGAGCGCAGCACATCGCCAGGGCGTGGTTCATCGCGATCTCAAACCGGAGAACATACTCCTTGTAGCGCCCGACGATGATTTCGAGTTTGAAAGCGTGCGCGTGGTGGATTTTGGTCTGGCGAAACTACTGGCCGATGCCGGCGTTGGACCAGACGGAACCGTGGTGGGCACGCCGCATTACATGTCGCCGGAACAAGGCATCGGCGAACCACTCGACACGCGTTCAGACGTTTACAGTCTCGGCGCGATGTTCTATGAAATGCTTTCGGGCAAACGGCCGTTCGATGGCGACACAGTTTCGGGTGTGATCAATCGTCACTTGTACGAACCGGCGGCGCCGCTGCCCGCCTCGCTCGGCATCCCACGCCGTCTTGCGAGCGGCATCATGCAAGCGCTGTCTAAAGATCCGGACGAGCGGCCGCAAACTGCCGGCGATCTTGCGCGACTACTTTTGTAAGTTCTCGGCCTATATCCCCGATCACTTCCTCCCAATTTCCTTCCTGCTTTTGCCTAAACAAGCGCATGGTCGGGTACCAGGGACTGTCCTCACGATCGCACATCCAACGCCAGTCAGCCTCGAACGGCAACAGCGTCCACGTTTTGCATCCCAGCGCGCCCGCGAGATGCGCCGTCATCGTATCCACGGAGATCACGAGGTCGAGCGCGCGCATGACACGCGCGTCATCGAGCGGATTATCTCCACCGGAAATCACGCCGAACGCGCCGTTCCATCCAGCCTCAACTGCGTCGCGCTGAAGTATGTGCCACTGGATATCGCTGAACTGTGCTAGCGGCTGAACCAGGCGGAACGGGATCGAGCGTGTCGCCTCCCACTCGCCTGACTGCCAAATCAAACCGACTCTGAATTTTTCCGTGTTGCCTAACCACACTGGTTCGACGTGCAGGTAAGGAACTTCCGCGGGAACATTCGCAAGCGTCGTGCGAAACACGTACGGCAACTCATTAAGCTCGACATCGACATCGTATTCAACGTCCGGCACGCCATCACGCAGCGGAAGCAATTCATCAATCCCCTCAACACCACGCAAGAGTGGGATTAAGCTCGGCTGCACCCAAACAACGACTCGCCCCGCCACGTGCTTCAACAATGCTGCATACCGGATGAACTGAATCGTGTCGCCGAGTCCGTGATAACAACGCCCCAACACACGCTTACCTTCGAGCGGCGTTCCATCCCAAATGTTCTGCAAGTGTCGCGGCACAACGCGATGATCCTGCGCGCGCGCTAACGGCAACAGTGCATCACTGATCTTCCACGCTGCCGCAAAATCTCCACGACGCATTGCTTCAATCCACGGATCTTTGTTGTTGTCACTCGTCACATGTAAAGCATACGCGTCAATCGTTTCGCGAATATCGTGTTTTCATCATAAGGTACGGCAGCGAACCGAAGGTACATAGTTGCAAGCGTACATTACGCCTCCAAACTTTCACTTGTGTTTCAGCCGGAGGAGTGGTGCGCGAAGACAGCGACAAGCGTTGGCAGGAAAATAGATTGTTGGCTTCCCTTCCCGATCGGGATCTCTCGCGTCTGCTGCTGCAATTGGAAATCCTCACGTTGTTTGCCAAAGAACCCGTTTACGAGAGCGGCGAAGAAATCTATTTCATCTACTTTCCACTTGATTGCATTGTCGTGCTGATTAGCTCCGTCGATACAGACGCGACCGTTGAGGTTGGTTTGATTGGCAACGAAGGAATGGTCGGCGCGACGATTCTGATGGGCGCAAAGAACTCCACCAGCAAGGCGTTAATTCTCACTGAAGGCAAAGCGTTGCGAGTTCCTGCCGCCGTCTTGAAGAAAGAAGCGAAGCGAAGCAGTCGCATGCGCGAGGTGTTACTCAACTACACCAACGCGCTCCTCGCGCAGAGTGCGCAACTCGCAGCTTGTCATCGTTATCACACACCCAAAGCACGACTTGCACGTTTGCTGTTGATGATCAATGACCGCATCACGGTTTCCGATTTTCGCATCACGCACGATTTACTCGCGGACCTGCTCGGCACACGACGCGCGACGGTGACCCAGGCTGTCAATCAGTTGCAAGACAAAGAACTCATCGCTTCCGTCCGCGGCCGCATCAGGTTTCTCGATCGCAAAGGACTCGAGAACGAGACCTGCACTTGCTACGCGATCATCTCCCAACAGTATTTAACAAGCACTCACAGCGAAGCCTCACCGGCCAACTCCTAACAAATTCTTCACGGTACACACACTTATCAACTCGGAGTACGCCAGCGTACCGAAATCGCGGATCAGTGACATGTACTTTCCTCGTCATTTCAGACTCGTTGAGATCTTAGTGGCTGAGTACCGCGCACGCTTCGTAACAAGGGGTGAAGACATATGACAAGGGGAAAAACGAACGCTGCCGCAAACGGAAATGGCCGCCATCATAACTTCAAAACCTTAAGCGCCACTCCGGGCAACACAAACGCCCGCACAAACGGAAAGTCAAAACCGATTCTGATCACGGGCGGCGCCGGCTTTGTCGGCTCGAATCTCGCGCATCGCCTGCTTTCCGCAGGCCGTCGAGTGCGCCTGCTCGACAATCTTTCGCGTTCGGGCGTCGAGCGAAACCTGCAGTGGCTAATCGAAACGCACGGCGATTTGTTGGACATTGAAGTTCCTGACGTTCGCAATCTTTCGATCGTCAAAGAAGCCGTAAAGGACGCCTCGCAAGTCTTTCACTTCGCAGCGCAGGTCGCGGTGACGTCCAGTCTGGGGGATCCGATCGAGGATTTCGAGATCAACGCACGCGGCACATTGAACCTGCTCGAGGCAGTTCGCAACGTCCATAATCCGCCGCCACTCGTTTTCACTTCGACAAACAAGGTTTACGGCAATCTCGCCGATCTTCAGTTCACAAATGGTGTCACACGTTATTCGCCCGTTAACAGGTTGATTCGCGAACGAGGCATCGGGGAGAAACGGCCGCTCGACTTTCACAGTCCGTACGGTTGCTCGAAAGGCGCCGCGGACCAGTACGTCATCGATTACGCGCGCACCTATCGCATTCCGGCGCTGGTGTTTCGCATGAGCTGCATTTACGGGCCGCACCAGTACGGCAACGAAGACCAGGGCTGGGTCGCACACTTCGTCATTCGCGCGCTCAACGGCGAACCGATAACGATCTACGGCGATGGTAAACAGGTGCGCGACATTTTGTTCATCGACGATCTCGTTGATGCGTTCCTGCTGGCCCAACAACACATGAAGAAGTTGACGGGCAACGCGTTCAACATCGGTGGCGGGCCGCAAAACACCATCAGCCTGCTGGAACTGCTCGATCTGCTCGGCGAGCTTCATGGCGGCGAACTTTCCGTTCACTTCGAAGACTGGCGCGCGGCCGACCAGCGTTACTACGTCGCTGACACAAACAGATTCGGCGGCTTGACCGGTTGGAAGCCAAAGGTCGGAGTTCGGGAAGGCGTGCAGCGTCTTTATGAATGGTTAGCAGCCGGAACACAGCAATTTCATGCAGCGCCTGTCGCTGTGCGCGAATTGGCAAGAGTAGTTGAAGCCGGGAAGGTCTAATGCAATCCGTAACGAAGTTGAACGCAGCGGCAGCGATAGTTCCCGCAGCAAGCGCTCGCGCGGCAGTTCTATCTGCGCCGGGTCAGATCGAGTTTCGGGAAGTTGATCTAAGGGAACCCGGCGCCGGTGAAGTGCGCGTGCGAATCGAAGGCTGTGGTGTTTGCGCTTCGAATCTCCCGCTGTGGGAAGGAAAGCCGTGGTTCAGTTATCCGATCGAGCCGGGTGCGCCTGGTCATGAAGCCTGGGGACGCATCGATGCAACCGGGGCCGGCGTCAACGATCTAGTGCCCGGCGATCGCGTGGCAATGCTGTCGTCGCACGGATTCGCGACATACGATTTCGCGCCTGCTGCTCACGTTGTTCGACTCCCTACTTCATTGCATATACAGGCATTCCCCGCAGAAGCACTCGGTTGCGCAGCCAACATTTTCAAACGATCCACGATCGCGCCTGATGACACCGTCGCGATCGTCGGTACTGGTTTTCTCGGCACGTTGCTGACGCAACTTGCCGTGTATGCCGGCGCGCAAGTGTTTGCAGTCTCGCGGCGCCGTTCCAGTTTGAAACTGGCGGAAGCGTTTGGCGCGACGCCGATCGAGGCCGGCAGAGCACGCGAGGACATCAAACTGCTCACGGGAGATCGTGGTTGTGACTGCGTTATCGAAGCAGCCGGCACACAAGCGTCGCTGGACCTTGCGAGCGACATTACGAGCGAACGCGGACGGCTCGTGATCGCGGGTTATCACCAGGATGGACCACGCCAGGTCAACATGCAGCTTTGGAACTGGCGCGGCTTGGATGTGATTAACGCGCACGAACGTGACCCACGAGTGTATGTGGAAGGAATGCGCTCGGCGATTCGCGCGGTGGACGCGGGCGTGATGAATCCGCTGCCGCTCTACACCCACACGTTCTCGTTGGAAGAACTGCCGCGCGCGTTCGAGACGTTGGCTCAATGTCCGGAAGGATTTGTGAAAGCACTGATCGTCGTATGAGTAGCGCCGTGAAACATGTCAGCAGTGAAATCGCTCCGCGACGGCCGCGTCTCGGTTTTGTCGGACTCGGCTGGATCGGACGTAGCCGGATGGAGTCTGTAATGCAGGCGGACGTGGCTGAGATCTGCGCGCTTCACGACGTGACTGCTGCGATGGTGAACGAAGGACAGAAGCTCGCGCCTGATGCTGCCGTGTTTTCGTCGTTCGATGAGTTACTCGATCAGGATCTCGATGGCGTTGTGATCGCGACGCCGAATTGTTTTCACGCTGAACAAGCAATCGCGGCACTCAAACGGGGCATGGCGGTCTTCTGCCAGAAACCCTTGGGACGAAACGCTGCCGAAACGCGCAGCATCGTCGAAGCCGCTCGGAAGAATGAGTCGCTGCTGGGTGTCGATCTCACTTATCGCCACATTCCCGCGATGCAGCGCGTGCGTTCACTTGTCGAGACTGGCGCGCTCGGAAAAGTGTTCGCGGTCGATGCGAAGTTTCACAACGCGTATGGACCAGACAAGCCGTGGTTTTACGATCTCGCGCTTTCGGGCGGCGGCTGCGTGCTCGATCTCGGCGTACACCTGATCGATCTCGCGCTCGAGCCGTTGCGCTCTCCGGCAGTGACGCGAGTCGAAGCAGCGTTGTTTTCCAAAGGACGCTTGCTGCCGCAAGGAAGCCGCGACATTGAGGATTACGGGGTTGCTACGATCGAAACCGCGGACCATACAGTGATCACTATTGGTTGCTCGTGGAACCTTCACGCGGGCCGTCCGGCAGATATCGAAATCAGTTTTTATGGCACTGAAGGCGGAGCGTCGCTGCGTAACGTTGATGGCTCCTTTTATGACTTCGCGGGCGAACGTTTCAACCGCACTGAAATAGAAACGTTGACGAGTGCTGAGGATTCGCAATGGAAGTGGGCGGGTTTGGCGACACTCGATTGGGTCAGGAAGTTAGCGGCCAACGAACCGTTCGATCCCGCAATCGACCGACTCATAACGGTGGCAGAGATCATGGACAACATTTATGGACACGAAGCCTAAAAACATCTTCATGACAGCCGACACTGTCGGCGGCGTCTGGACGTACGCGCTGGAACTCACGCGTGCGCTCGAGCCGCATGGTGTCGAAGTTCAACTGGCGCTGATGGGTCCGCCCTTGACCTCTGCACAACGGGCTGAAGCGGACAAGATCCCGAATCTGAGTCTCTTTAAAAGTGACTACAAACTCGAGTGGATGGCGGAACCGTGGTCGGACGTGCGACGCGCGGGCGAGTGGTTGGTGCACCTCGCGAATCGCCTGCGTCCCGACGTGGTCCATGTGAATGGCTACGCGCACGCAAACCTGGTGTGGAATCGTCCGACACTGCTGGTGAGTCACTCGTGTGTGTTTTCGTGGTGGCAGGCCGTACATGGCGAGACTCCACCGGCGCAGTGGCAGCGTTACAAAAGCGAAGTGACTAACGGCTTGCGCGGCGCGCATATGGTCGTTGCGCCGACTGAGGCGATGTTGCGCGCGCTCGAAACCCACTACGGCAAGATCGACAACAGCTGCGTGATTCCGAATGGCCGGGATTCAAAGACGTTCCGGCCCGGCCAAAAACAACAATTCATCTTGTCCGCGGGCCGTTTGTGGGATGCGGCCAAGAACATCAAACGCGTTTCCGAAATCGCCGCCGAATTGCCGTGGCCCGTGTTCGTTGCCGGAGAACAGAACTCACCGGACCAACGGTCGCTGCAAAAGAATGAGCTTGCCGAGCACTGTTATTGGTTGGGCCAACTTTCGGAAGGAGAGTTGTGCAACTGGTTTGGCGGCGCCTCGATCTACGCGTTGCCGGCGCTATATGAACCATTTGGTTACACGCCTCTGGAAGCAGGCCTGTCCGCGTGTGCTCTGGTGCTCGGCGACATTGAGTCGCTGCGCGAGATCTGGGAAGGCGCCGCTGTGTTCGTCGATCCAAACGACAGTGAGGCGTTGAAGACTGAACTGCTGCGGCTGATTAAAGACGAACAATATCGCCACACGATGTCGTTCCGTGCTCGCGAGCGCGCGCTCCATTTCACGAGCGAGCTGATGGCCCGGAAGTATCTCACGGCTTATTCGCAACTGCTGAAACAGCCGCGCTCAATTCACCGACGGGAGAGTTTTGCCCAGTGCGCATAGTGCTGTTTTATCAATCGTTGATCTCCGACTGGAACCACGGCAACGCACACTTTCTCCGCGGCGTGGCGTCAGAGCTGTTGGCACGGGGTCACAAAGTTGACGTTTACGAGCCGCGCAATTCGTGGAGCGTCCAGAACCTGGTTACTGAAAACGGCTGGAGCCCGGTGATCGAATTTGAACAGGCGTATCCACAGCTCGACAGCACTCGTTACGACCTGCATCACCTCGATCTGGCGCAGGCGTTGACGGATGCGGATCTCGTGGTCGTTCACGAGTGGAACGAGCCGGAACTGATCGAGCGCGTCGGTGAATATCGAAGAACCCACAACGATTTCGTCTTGTTGTTTCACGACACGCATCATCGCCTGGCCGGACACGACACGCTTCCGTTTAGTTTGCAGCACTACGACGGTGTGCTCGCGTACGGGCAGGTGCTTACCGATAAGTATCTGCGGCACGGTTGGGCAGAACGTGCGTGGACGTGGCACGAAGCGGCGGACGTACGCGTGTTTCATCCGCTGCCAAACATCGCACGCACGATGGACCTCGTTTGGATTGGTAACTGGGGCGATGACGAACGTACCGCGGAGCTGCACGAGTTTTTAATTCAGCCGGTGAAGGATTTGAAATTGCGCGCCGAGGTTTACGGGGTTCGTTACCCGGATGACGCGATTGCGGCGCTCGCCGAGGCAGGTATTCGTTATCGCGGCTGGTTGCCGAATTACCGCGTGCCGGAAGTGTTTGCCGCGTCGCGTTTGACGTTACACATTCCGCGCCGGCCTTACGTTCGTGAACTTCCAGGTATTCCGACGATTCGTCCGTTTGAGGCACTCGCGTGCGGTATTCCGTTGCTCTGTTCGCCTTGGAACGACACGGAGCATCTGTTCACGCCGGGTCGCGATTTTCTGGTGGCCCAGGATGGCGATGAGATGACTGAGTTGATTCACAAAGTCTCGAGTGAGCCATCGTTTGCGGAAAATCTGGCTGCGCATGGTCTTGAAACAATCACGCAACGGCACACGTGCGCGCATCGTGTGGATGGGTTGCTCGCGATTTATGAACAAGTGGGGAGTGAGAGTAAACGAATGGTAGCTGCGTTATGAAAACGTCACTGAACATCGCGTTTTTTGGATCGAGTCTGGTGTCGGCTTACTGGAACGGCGCCGCGACTTACTATCGCGGAATCATTCGCGCACTGCACGGGTTGGGTCATCGTGTCACGTTTTACGAACCCGACGCTTACGATCGACAGAAGCATCGAGACATCGACGATCCGGACTGGGCGCGCGTCGTGGTTTACCCGGTCGATAACGAACAAGGCGTGCTGAACGCCCTTCAACGAGCCCGCGGCGCGGACGTGTTAGTGAAAACGAGCGGCGTTGGTGTCTACGATCGGTTTTTAGAATCGGCGGTCCTGCAAATCAAAGCTCCACACGCACTCTGTTTTTTCTGGGACGTGGATGCGCCGGCGACGTTGGACCGGGTGAAGGCGGATCAGGCGGATCCGTTTGCGGAATTAATTCCACGCTACGATCTGATTCTGACTTACGGTGGGGGAGAGCCGGTGGTGCGAGCTTATCGAGCGCTCGGCGCGCGCGCCTGTGTGCCGATCTACAACGCTCTCGATCCCGACACGCACCATCCAGTTGCGCCCGATGAGCGTTTCGTTTGCGACCTCGCGCTGCTGGCGAATCGACTGCCCGATCGCGAAGCGCGTATCGAGGAGTTTTTCCTGGACGTCGCGGAGGGGTTGCCGAATCACCGCTTCGTGCTTGGCGGCAACGGTTGGGCCGACAAGCGAATGCCCGCGAATGTGAAATACGTTGGGCACGTGTACACGCGCGATCACAACGCGTTCAACTGTTCAGCGCGCACCGTGCTCAATGTGAACCGCGACAGTATGGCGAGTTATGGATTCTCGCCGCCGACACGGATTTTCGAAGCTGCGGGATCGGCATCGTGTTTGATCACGGATGCGTGGGAAGGGATCGAAACGTTTCTCGAACCCGATCGGGAAGTGCTCGTTGCGCGGAGTAGTGACGACGTTATTCGGCACTTGCGCACTTTGGGCCATAGCCGCGCGCGCCAGATCGGCCAGGCCGCGCTGCAACGCGTTCTAGCGGAACACACGTACCAGCACCGCGCAGAACAGCTTCAACAGCTTTTGGAAGGTCGAATGTTTGAACGCGTCGAGGACGCCGCTTAAATCGATCATGAAACCGTTGGACATAGTTATTCTCGGCCTGTCGATCACGTCGTCGTGGGGTAACGGACACGCCACCACGTTTCGCGCGCTCATGCGGGCGCTGAGCGCGCGTGGTCACAACGTCCTTTTTCTCGAACGCGACGTGCCGTGGTACGCCGAGAACCGCGATCTGCCGAATCCGCCTTACGGCTTGACGCAACTCTACAAATCCGTCACGGAATTGAAGCGGCGTTTTGCACGCAGGGTAACGAACGCCGATCTGTGTATCGTTGGTTCATACGTGCCGGACGGCGTTGTGATCGGCGAATGGGTCATGCGAACGTGCCAGGGCGTCAAGGCCTTTTACGACATCGACACACCAATCACGCTCGCGAAACTCGACACCGGCGATGCTGAATATCTCACGCCGCCTCTGGTGCCTTGTTACGATCTCTATCTTTCGTTCACCGGCGGCCCGGTGCTGCGCAAGATCGAACGCGAACTCGGTTCACCGATGGCCCGCGCGTTGTACTGTTCGTTCGATCCCAAGGTCTACTTTCCGGAACGCTGCAAACCACGGTGGGACCTCGGGTACATGGGTACTTACAGCGACGATCGCCAACCGTCGTTGAACCAGTTGCTGGTCGAACCCGCGAGACGCGCGCACAACTTGCGAACCGTGGTCGCGGGGCCGATGTATCCACGCGAACTTTCCTGGCCCACGAACGTTGAACGCATCGAACATCTCGCGCCTGCGGCGCACCGTAGTTTCTACAACTCGCAACGATTCACTTTGAATCTGACGCGCGCGGACATGCGCGCCGCGGGCTATTCACCCAGCGTTCGACTCTTCGAAGCCGCCGCTTGCGGCACGCCCATCATCAGCGACTACTGGCCAGGCCTGGAAACGTTCTTCGAGTTGGAAAAAGAGATCCTGACCGCTTCTAATGCGGACGAAGTTCTACGCTATTTAAAGGACATTCCCGAAAAAGACCGGCGCGCGATCGGCGAGCGTGCGCGGCAGCGAGTGCTGGCGGAACACACGTCCGAACGGCGCGCTATCGAACTCGAAGAATACGTCGCGGAACTTATGCAAACAGTTGGCGCCACAGCTTCCGACGCACAAACCGCAGGAGCAATGGCATGACGATCTTTTATCTCGTCAGACATGCGTCGTGCAACGGCCTCGGCGAAAAGTTGTGGGGCCGAAGGGAAGGCGTTTGCCTGACGGAGAACGGAAAAGCAGAAGCGCGCCAACTCGCAGAAAGATTCCGCGAAGTAAAGCTGAACGCGATCTACAGCAGTCCCCTTGAGCGCGCGCGCGAAACCGCGGAAGCAATCGCTCGCCTGGGTGGCTTCGAAGTCGCGCTAAGCGACGCGTTCAACGAGATCGATTTTGGCAACTGGACCGGAAGATCGTTTGCGCAGCTTGCCGGCGACGAACGCTGGCGCAGTTTCAACACCCGGCGCAGCATCACCTCGATTCCGGGAGGCGAATCGTTTCTCGACGTGCAAGCGCGCGTCGTCGCAGAACTCAAGCGGCTGTCGCTTGAACACCCGGACGAGCGCGTCGCAATAGTTTCGCACGCGGATGTTATAAAAGCGGCAATCGGTTACGCGAAAGAAACACCGATTGACCTCCTGCAAAGCATCGAAATCGCGCCGTGTTCGGTCACTGTCCTGATCGCGGATAAATACGAAATCAGAGTGAAATGAAGATAGTTTTCTTTGGTCTAACAATCAGCTCGTCGTGGGGCAACGGCCACGCGACGTTGTTGCGCGGGCTCTTCAAAGCGCTCGCAGCGTGCGGCCATCGCATCACTTTCTTCGAACGCGACGTCCCTTACTACGCCGCGCATCGCGATCTGATTGAATCACCTCACCTCGAACTTCATCTCTACAACGATTGGTCCGACATCGTCGCCACCGCGCGCAAAGCAGTCGCGGAAGCTGACGTCGCGGTCGTCACTTCGTATTGTCCCGACGGCATCGAGGCTACAGATCTCGTAGCTGCTTCAAACGTGGACCTGCGTGTCTTTTACGATCTCGATACACCGGTCACACTCGAAGCTCTGCAAAACGGCGAACAACTCACGTACATCGGACCACGCAAACTCGTCGACTTCGATCTCGTGCTGAGTTACACCGGCGGCGCCGCGCTGACCGCGCTCCGGGATCAACTCGGCGCGCGACGCGTCGTGCCGTTGTTCGGCAGCGTCGATCCGGACATTCATCATCCGGCTTGTTCCCTTTCCGGTTACCAGGCTGATCTTTCCTATCTCGGAACTTACGCCGACGATCGCCAGCAGGCACTCGACGAACTTTTCATTCAAGTTGCGCGTCGCTTGCCTGAGAAACGCTTCATCGTCGGGGGCTCGAAGTATCCGATCGATTTTCCGTGGCGACAAAACATCTGGTACGTGCAGCACGTTGCGCCTTCGGCGCACGCGGCATTCTTTTGTTCGTCGCCGCTGACACTGAACATCACCCGCGGCGCGATGGCGCGCATGGGCTACTGCCCTTCCGGCCGCCTGTTTGAAGCGGCCGCGTGTGGCGTCGCCATCGTTTCGGACGACTGGCTCGGACTCGACACGTTTTTCCAACCCGGCAGCGAGATCATCGTCGCGCGCAATACCGAAGACGTGATCGCTGCGATGCAGCTTTCACCGGACGAGCTCGCGAAGATCGCAGAAGCAGGACGTGAACGCGTGTTGACGTCACACACTGCCGCTCATCGCGCGGCGGAACTCGAACGCATTTTTGACGAAGCGCTGAGTGTTCCCGCGCTCGCAAATTACAAACAGATGGTTGCTGAGGCCTGAAATATGTGGGGAATTGTGCCGGCGGCAGGCGTTGGTAGCCGCATTCAACCACTCGCGTTTTCGAAAGAGCTCCTGCCGGTTGGCAGCCGCACGGAGCACGGTAGCGAGCGTCCGCGAGCGGTCAGCGAGTATCTCGTCGAACGCATGATCAAAGGCGGCGCGACGCGGATCTGTTTCGTCGTCTCGCCCGGCAAGTCAGACATCATCGAATACTTCGGCGGCGAGATCGGTACGACTAAGCTCTGTTACACGGTGCAGCGAACGCCGTCAGGTTTGTGCGACGCAATCTTTCATGCGCTGCCGTTTATCGCTCCCAACGAAGTCGTGCTCGTGGGTCTGCCGGACACGATCTGGTTTCCCGAAGAAGGCTTCAGCGCGTTGCGCGATGACCGGCTCTCGTTTCTCGTTTTTCCGGTTGAACGGCCTGAGTTCTTCGACGCAGTTGTCGCCGATGAACAGGGGCGCGTGCAGCAAATCGAAGTGAAGAACGCGTATCCAAATTCATCCTGGGTGTGGGGCGCGTTCAAGATGCCGGGTTCGATCCTGCACGAACTTCACGTTTTGTGGTGCAAACGCCAGCGCTCGGATGAGTACATCGGCACGCTCGTCAATGCATACCTGGCTGAAGGGGGCGAGGCGTTCTCGGTCACGGCCGGAGAAGTTTACGTAGACGTCGGGACGTTGAACGGTTATCGCGAAGCGATGCGCGTGTTGGGCCAACAGGACGAGGAGTCGATCCCGTTTCAACTGAATGATCAATTTAGAACAAGTACCATAAGACAATGAGCGCGGTGGAAACAGAAGGAGTCTTGACAACGGAGCAGATCCAACGGCGAGTTGCGGAGTTGGGCGAGTGGTTTCACAACCTCAATCTCGGCGGCGTGCAAACGGCCCCGAATCATTTTCTCGGCGACTACCCGCGCGTTAAGTGGCAAAACTTCTCATCGGCGATTCCGGAGAACCTCGCCGGAAAGTCTGTTTTGGATATCGGCTGCAATGCGGGTTTCTATTCCATCGAGATGAAACTTCGCGGCGCGGATCGCGTCGTCGGCATCGATTCGGATGAAAAGTATCTCGCGCAGGCGCGTTTTGCCGCGAAGGTCGGCAATGCGGAGATCGAGTTTCGCAACCTGTCGGTTTATCGTGTTGCCGATCTACGCGAACAGTTCGATCTCGTTCTGTTCATGGGCGTGTTGTATCACCTGCGCCATCCGCTGCTCGCGCTCGAACTGCTGCACGAACACGTGGTCGCTGATTTGCTGGTGACGCAATCGCTCTTGCGTGGTTCGCAGGAGAACATGAACGTGCCGGCTGACTTCCCGTTTTGGGAAGAGGAAATATTCAACCGGGATGAGTTTCCGCGCATGTACTTCGTCGAGAATCGCTTCGCGAACGATCCGACGAACTGGTGGATTCCCAACCGCGCGTGCTTTGAAGCGATGCTGCGCAGCGCGGGTTTCGAGATCCTGGACCATCCGGAAGATGAAGTCTTCATTTGCCGCCGTCGCGAAGTGACTGGGCCGCTCAATTACGCGAAAGAGCTCAAGGAGATTACGCGATGATTGAAGCGGTAATGTTCTGGAACGAACCCAACAACAAATCTCACTGGGATTTTGAGATCGATCCTGATTGGAGCAAGTTTGCCGCAATGGTCAAGCTCGCGGCCGAAGCCGTCCGGGCGGAAAATCCGAAACTGCTCAAAGTGCTCGGAGGCATTTCGCCAATCGATCCCGAGTTCATTCGCAACATGGATACGAAAAGCGTCCTGAGCCAGCTTGACGTCGTTGCGTTGCACGGTTTTCCGCTCGACTGGAACCATTGGACCATTCACGAATGGCCTGACAAGATCCAGGAAATTCGCAACGTAACACAGTTGCCGATCTGGATTTCGGAGATTGGCGCTTCGACGTTTGGGGCGGAAGAGATCCAGGAGTTTGGTCTCAAGCGTTCAGCCGAGTTACTAATTGGCCGCGTCCCTCGGATCCACTGGTACAGTCTTTACGACCTGCCGAAAGCGTGGCCCGCAACCACGCGTCATCGCGAAGCTGAAGGTTCGGCTTACTATCGTCACTTCCACATGGGCCTGCTGGACGAAGTCGGTAATCCCAAGCGCGCGTTGTGGCTGTTTCCCGATTACACGCCGGCACTCGGAATTTGCCAGTGGTTTCACTTCGAAGATCACCGGCTTGATAATGCCGTGCAGCAGTTGCAGCGTTTAGGCGTGAAGTATCTGCGCACGGGACTCAGCTGGTCGGATTCTGAACGGCCGAATTACGAAGCGTGGTTCGATCGCCTGATGACGGCGCTCGAGCCATTCGACGTGACGCTCACCTTCTGTTTCACACCCGAATCCAAAGGCATCAACCCGCATCACACGAGCGCGCCGCGCCAAATCGAGGAGTACGCCGAATTCTGCGGCCAGATGGTGAAAAGGTATAGCTAGCGCGCGGGACTTCAGCGTTTGCGTCCGGAGATGAGCAGCATTTGGGCGGGGAAACTCATCTGCCCGTTTGGGAAAAACTCCTGCACGCTTTCCTGCACTTCCAACGCCGCGCGGCGGGCTTCGTCTTCAGATAAGGTTGCTAACTTCTCGCGCAACGTTCCGGAAGTCGCGGACCGCATCTCCCAAAATTGTTGAACAGAGATCGGCGCTTCGAGGCGAAAGTTTAGTTCCCTTTCGCGTACGTCGACCGCACCTGCTTGCGCGAGCAGTCCCGCGAGTTTTCCGGATTCAGCAAAACGAAATGCGCCAGGATCGTCGGGACCAACGGGCGGCATCTCCACGTAACGCGAGATCACATTCTGCACGCAGAATGTAAACGGATTCAGTTCGTTCTTTCCCCATATGGCGAAGCACAAAGCTCCTTGTGGCTTCAGCACGCGCAGCATCTCTCTGAGCGCAGCCGGCACATCGGGAAAGAACATCACACCGAGTCGACTGACGACTGCATCGAATGAGTTGTCGTCGAACGGAAGCGAGTCAGCGAGACATTGTCGAAACGCAACGTTCGTTAACCCGCGACGCTTTGCTTCGGTTTCGGCAGCTGCAACCATTTCCGCGACTGCGTCAGTGCACATCACCGAACCGGCTGGTCCAACAGTCTCTGCGATCGTCAACGACGGTTCGCCTGGTCCACCCGCCACGTCCAAAACCTTTCGGCCGCCGGTGATCCCCGCTTCTTCGATCATCGCCGCCGTGAGTGGGGCAAACATCGTGCGGATCGTCGCGTTATGCTTCTGCCACGCGCTCGCATTCTCACTCCACTCGCGTAAAACTTCGCTCATCGGTTCGAATTTCCTCGCGAAATAATATCGCGAATCGTTTATCTCGTCGAAAAAGTGGCATAATCTTCGCCGAAAGCGAAGATCATGCGGAGGCATTTCGGCATTGAGTTTTGCGCGGTCGTGTTCTTTTGCACGTTGCTTGTCGGCTGCGGGCAAAACTCGAACCAGCCCACAGCGAATGCTCCAAACGTGCCTGCTGCAACTGCCGGCGTTTCACCGCAACCCACTCCCGTTTCGTACGATTTCGCAAGCCTCGACAACCTGCTTGAACGAATTGCGCGCAAGCATGGCGGCTGCGCGTTAGTCGTAGTACAGGGTGAGCAGGTGATTTATCGCAAAGGGTTCGGCACGTACACCCCGGACAAAGTAATTCCGATCGCCTCGGCTTCAAAGTGGTTGTCGGGTGCTCTCATTATGAGACTGGTCGATGAGGGAAAGCTGTCGCTCGACGATCGCGTTTCAAAGTATATTCCCGAGTTTGCCGACGAAAAAGCTAACTTAACAATTCGCCAACTGTTCGCGCATACATCAGGTCTTCCGCCCGAAGCTGGTTGTCGCAATGACAAACGAACGACACTGGAACGTTGCGCTGCTGAGATCGCTCAGGTCCGACTCCGCGCCGCGCCCGGTGAGGAGTTTTATTACGGCGGGGTTTCGATGCATGTCGCGGGACGCATGGCTGAAGTCGCGACCGGAAGATCGTGGAACGAATTGTTTGTCGAAAAGATCGCGGCGCCGCTCGGAATGGAGCAGACCGACTTCTTCGCGTATGGACCAACGGGCAATCCGCGGCCTGCCGGCGATGCGAGAAGCTCGGTGGATGAATACGCCCGCTTTTTGCGAATGGTCCTTCAACGCGGCACGGTTGACGGCAAACAGATACTCTCGGCATCTTCAGTGACGGAGATGCATAAGGACCAGACCGGCGGCGCGCGCATCACTTACACGATTTACGAGCGGCACGCCGCGCTCGATCCCGGCTTGCTACAGGCGCGCTACGGAATCGGCATGTGGTGCGAAAAGGTGAACGACAGCGGACAACTTCTCGAAGCGAGTTCGCAGGGCGCGCTGGGGTTTAGCCCGTGGATCGACGTAGAGCGCAATCTCGCAGGCGTGCTTTCGATCCGAAGTTCGTTTAGTCTTGCCTTACCCGATTATCTGGCTGTGAAGGATCAGATTCGACGTACTGTTCCGCCGCAAAATGGACCTTTTCAAGCAAGCACCGCCAACTCTCGGTAATCAGTATGAAGACGATCGGGTGTTACGATCGTACCTGGCGCGTGTGTTTCCGCGCGAAATACTGAGCGAGATCGAGCCGTCGCTGTTTGAGATGGGCCGGCTCGCAGGCGCGGAACTCTACGAACTCCAACTCGCCGATCGTTTGAACCAACCGCGGCTCACGCAATGGGACGCGTGGGGCAATCGCATCGACAAGATCGAGTTAACGCCGCTGTGGCGAGTCGCTGAACGTGTCGCGGTCGAGCATGGTGTTGTGGCGACTGCCTACGAGCGCAAGCACGGCAGTCTTTCGCGAGTGCATCAGTGTGCGCTCGCGTATCTGTTCACGCCTTCGACTGACATCTACAGTTGTCCGCTCGCGATGACCGACGGCGCCGCGCGAACGTTGATCGCTTCCGGCAACGCGGAGTTGATCGAACGCGCGGTGCGGCGCCTGACCACGCGCGCGCCGTCAGAGTTTTGGACCGCGGGCCAGTGGATGACTGAACTCACCGGCGGCTCAGACGTCGGATTATCGGAAACGATCGCGAAGAAAGAACCGGGCGAAGATGCGTTTCGTTTGTACGGCCGCAAGTGGTTTACCTCGGCGATCGCGTCGCAGATCGCATTGACGCTTGCACGTCCGGAAGGTAATCCGCCGGGCAGCCGTGGTCTCGCGCTCTTCTACATCGAAACGCGTGACGAGCAGGGCCGGCCGCGCAACATCGAGATCAATCGGCTCAAAGACAAACTCGGCACGCGCAAAGTTCCCACTGCTGAATTAACTCTCAACGGCACGCCCGCCCGACTCGTGATGGGAATTAGCGACGGCGTACGGAATATCACACCGTTACTAAACATTACGCGTTTGTGGAACGGCATCAGCGCGGTGTCGCTCATGCGCCGCGGACTTGCGCTCGCGTTTGATTACGCGACGAAGCGCGTCGCGTTCGGCTCAGCACTCAGCGAAAAAGCCCTGCACATGGAAACGTTGATGGACTTGCAGGCTGAAGCCGAAGCCGCGTTTCAGCTCGCGTTTTACGTGGCTGAGTTGACGGGACGGAGCGAAGCCGGCGAGATGGACGAACACGACGCGTGGTTGTTGCGCGTGCTCACCCCGGTGATGAAGTTGACTACGGCGAAGCAGGCGGTGAGTGTTGCGAGTGAAGTGCTCGAATCGTTTGGTGGGGCTGGTTACGTCGAAGATACGGGATTGCCGATGCTGCTGCGCGACAGCCAGGTGCTTCCGATATGGGAAGGAACGACGAACGTGCTCGCACTCGATACGTTGCGCGCGGTCGGCGCCACGAATTCGATCGCGCCGCTGTTAGCGACAGTAGATCGACTGCTTCAGTCGGTGCACGACACGAATCTCAGCGCACTCAGTGGCATTGCTTTAGCAGCGTTGAATCACGCTGCGAATTGGTTGCGCGAGACGCAAGGCGCGGATAGATCGATCCTCGAGGCTGGCGCGCGGCGTTTTGCGCTAACGCTGGGACGCGCGATCGAGCTCTCACTCTTAATCAGGCACGCACACTGGTCGCAGGACCACGAACACGACAAACAAACCACTAGCTCGGCGCGTCGCTTTGCCCGATCTGGCGTGGACCTGATTGTGGACCATTCATGAAGCCGATCTCGAAGACAGCGTTTTATTGCGCCGGTATTCGAATGCAGGATGCCGAGCTCGTTTTCGGGTTTGCAGGCAGCTTTGCGTAGGCCTGTTGAGAATCTCGAACGCGACGCTGTTCCTCTTTGAAATTGCTTTCGTTCGCACGCGGCTGGTTCTTTTGCGCGGCCGCGCGTTTTCGCGCTTTGCCGATCGGAAGAAACGTGCAACCGCTGAAGAACACAGCGAGCAGGATCACAAGCAGAAGACTGTAAACGCGTGGTTTGACTGACATGGGCTGTTCGGGATTGAGTGAGAGGCACTGTCAGTTTGGGGCAGCAGTGCTGAAGCCAGCTTAGCCAAACGCGAATTTGTTAGTCAATCAAATTTTCCGCGAGTCGTAGGCCCAGTGCAGGAGCGCTTGTCGCTGCTTTGGCCGGCATTCGAGTGCGCGCGGAGGGCAGTTGTTCTTGAGTTGAGCGATGTGGCGCCGGATTGCGCGCCAGCGTTTGATTTGGCGTTCATCGTCGGGACAACGGCGGCCCATGTAGTAACGGCAGTACCATTGAAACCAGCCGCGCGGATCCTCGTGATAAATCCAACCCTTCCTGCGCCACACGGAAAGCGGCACGGATGCATTCACGCGAAAGTAGTTGAGCTTCGGATCGCGCCGCTCGGTTGAGAGTTTCGCGCGGCGAAACCACGACGCGGGAAACTCCTTCCGGCAGTCAGTCATGTACTTCCCACCAAACACGCCGAGTGCGAGCATCTCCTGCGGCGTGAGTTCGGGTTGGAAGTCAGGATGAAAGTTTTTTCCTACGGGTTTGGTGCAGAAGTAAACGTAGTTCGATTGCATCTTATCGTTTACTTCCACCCGCCGCTTTCGCATGCAGAAACCGTATCAATCGCGACGCGCTTTGCGCAACACGGCTAGACCCTCGGCATTGGGTGCTCGCAATTTGCTATACTGAGCCGCCCCAAACTAGCAAACGCTGTTACCTCACGATAGCAATGACTTTTGAGTGGGATCCGCTTAAAGCCAAGTCCAATTTTTGGAAACATGGAGTTTCCTTCGAAGAGGCTAGCACTGCCCTCTTGGATCCTCTCTCCAAAACAGATCTGGACCCGGACCACTCTTTTGAAGAGCAACGGTTCATAACGTTCGGTGTTTCAGGACGGCGAAGACTGTTGGTTGTGGCGTACTGACGAGGGTGAGACAATTCGAATCATAAGCGCTCGATTGGCTACCCCAAGCGAGCGAGAGATTTATGAAGAACATTAAGCAAGACGTCGGCGATTCGTTGCGGCCCGAGTACAGGCGGGCAGATTTCGGCGAAATGGTTCGCGGGAAGTATGCGAAGACCCAAATAGAATTCGCCGAACTTGTTCATCTTTTACTCACCTGTATCGGTGAAGATGAAGGTCTGACGTTCATAAGTCATTCTCCAGGTAATCGGCTGGCAGGTCATAAATTGGGTGATTGGACCTACGAGTTCGACAACGCCAACCGGATCACCTTGCGTTATTGGCTCAGCGAGTTTAATAGTCTCGAAGAACCGCTTTCGAACCCGCCGTGCGTAATAACTAACGAGGCCGGCTCAGACTTACAGACTCTCCTCGTACAGCACGTTCGCGGTTTAAAGGCGCGCGTGGACGCGCTGTAGATCGAAAGCGGGTCTGAACATTGAAACGAAAGCTCGACTCAAACTGCTCGTCCTAACGCCGGCACATCACTTTGCTCGCAAGTACCTCTTAATACTCGTCTATGGGACAGTTTGCCAACTGGTTGCTGCACGAGGAGCAGAAGGAGTTCTTTGATTACCTTTTCGCGATCGTTCTCAATGCGGTGTTCCTGCTGCTCATCGCGCTGCTGCTGTGGCCGCTCGGGCGCGTGGGAATGGCGTGGCGATTCGCGAAGGCTTATTGGATCTTCTGGACCGCTGTCATCGTTATTGCTTGCTTCGTTGCTCTCGCGCATCGCATCTTCCGCATGGATCTCTATTCACACGCCAACGCTTACGTGATCACAGGTCTCGTCACGAGTGGTTTTCTGCAGGTGGGTTGGTCGGCGTTTGTCGCGCCGATCATTTACGACGCGGTATCCGGCGCGCCCGTTGGGATGGTGATAGTCCTTTATGCTGTCGGCGTGGTTTCATGTTGGGTCGCGACGGTTATCGTCGCGGCGTTTTATCTCGGTACTCTCTACCGGATGGTCAATCTTGGACTGTCAGTGCTGAGCTTTGCTGTGTTCAGCGTGTGGCCTGCCGCGGGCAGCGCGATCTATGGTTGGTTTTTCGAACTCTTTTCGTGGTAGTCATGCCTTTTTCAATCCGAACCACTGAAATGCTTTCGCCGGGTTGCGGTTCATTGTCAGGACTTCGATCGTGTCGAGCGCAACTTGTTCGAAGTCGCTGGTGAGCGTTGCGATCCACTCT
Organism: Acidobacteriota bacterium; assembly: GCA_020199835.1. Taxonomy (GTDB): domain Bacteria; phylum Acidobacteriota; class Blastocatellia; order Pyrinomonadales; family Pyrinomonadaceae; genus PSRF01. The sequence goes on from JAIVJV010000008.1 coordinate 50,540, forward strand.
GGATCATGGTGGCGCACAGTTACACCTTCAGGTAAATCAAACACGCCGTACTTGCCGTATTTCGTTTCGTCGCGAGCGTAGCGCGCGAGGTTTCGTTCGTCTGACTGTAGCGACAGGTCACTGATGTACAAGAGTCCGCCAGGACGCAGGACGCGATGCAGTTCGGTGATGAGCGCGCGTTGGCCGGCGTCAGTTGGAATGCACGTCAGGACGCTAAATAGAAGGACGCCGTCCACAGATGCCGGCGCCCCAGGAACCGTCGAAGACGACTGAAGCACACCAAACTCAACCTCCGGAAATCGCGCCTGAGCCGCTGCGATCATCGCCGGCGAGAAGTCCAACCCGATCAGATTTCTATAACCCGCCTCAAACAACTCTCCCAACGATCGTCCGTAGCCACAACCAAAATCCAGTATCCGGCTCTCGTAATTCAACCACCGACTCACGCGCTCCAGATTCAACGGATGGCCAAAAACTTTTTGCGTTCCTTCCGTGTTCCAGTACTCAAGCTGACGATCGAGATCAACCACGTCCAGTCTCCCGCAAGTTTGTCTTGTTACCAGAAACAAATATAAGCTGACAGCCGTACTATGCCACGTTCGCGACTCCGCTCGTCAACCAAGAGAAAACAGATGAACAGACTATCTCCGAATCTCCAAAATTTTCGCAACGTCTACATTTTTTCGCGCTACGCCGTGCTGATCTCCGCGCTCTTCTTAACGTCAATCAGCGCCAACGCAAAGGACCCCGAGTGGCCGCAGTTTCGCGGACCGGAATCGAATCCCGTCGGCACGCACGAGCGACTCGCCGACCGTTGGTCCAAGACTGAAAACGTCGAGTGGTTTTATGAGGTCCCGGGCCGCGGCTGGTCGTCCCCAATCGTCACCGGCGGCAAAGTGTACCTGACCTCCGTCACCACCGAAGGCAAGTCGAAGCAACCACAGATCGGCACCGAGTACAGCAACGAGTACGTTGCCGAACTGCAAAAGCAGGGACTCTCGGGACCGGAACTCATGAAGCGGCTCAACGAGCGCGATATCGAGCTGCCCCACGAAGTGATGCTCCATTACATGCTCTATTGTCTCAACTTAAAAACGGGCAAAGTCGAATGGAGCAAGGAGTTTTTTGCCGGCCGGCCGCCGGGCGGACGTCATCGCAAAAACAGTTTCGCATCCGAGACCCCGATCACCGACGGAAAGAACATTTACCTTTATGTGACGAACCTCGGCTTGTGGGCTTTCGACTTGAAAGGCAACCAGATCTGGAAAACGCCCGTTGAACCGCAGCCGATTTATCTGGATCTCGGAACCGGCAGCTCGCCCGCACTCGCCGGAAACCTGCTCGTTATTTTGAATGACAACCAGAAACAGCAATACATCGCTGCGTTCGACAAACAAACCGGAAAGCAGGTGTGGCGCACCGATCGCGATCTCGGCGGAAACGAGCCACCGGTACAACGCTCTGGTTGGGCCACGCCTTACGTGTGGCGTCACGCGCAGCGCACCGAGATCGTCACACTTGGACCAAAGACCGTCGTCAGCTACGACCTGAACGGAAAAGAGTTGTGGCGCATGTCAGGCACCTCCGGCACGCCAGTTCCGACGCCCTTCGCTTACGAAGGTTTGCTTTACATCAACGGCGGCCGCGGCCGTCCGTTGTACGCAATCAAACCCGGCGCCAGCGGCGACATCACGCTGAAAGCGGATCAAACGTCGAACGATTACGTCGTTTGGTCGCAGGCGCGCGGCGGCACTTACCTTCCCTCGTCGGTCGCGTATCAAGGCGCCATCTACACGCTGACTGAAACCGGAATCTTGAATCGCTACGACGCAAAAACCGGAAAGCAGACTTATAAAACCCGCATCGATCCAACGGCCACTGCGTTCACGACGTCGCCATGGGCGTACAACGGCAAACTGTTCTGTCTCAGCGAGGAAGGTCAAACGTTCGTAGTCACAACCGGCGAGGAGTTTAAGTTGTCGCACATCAATCCGCTTGACGATTTTGCGCAAGCATCACCGGCGGTCGTAGGTGATCGACTGCTGATACGAACCGAACACCGTCTCTACTCGATTCGTCGCAAGGCATAACGACACTTCCCCCCGACATCACGGCGTAACTACTAAAGGCCGGCGTGTGGCTCCTAACACAAGCCGGCCTCGTCGTTTTTTCTACGTGAAATCTTCTCGAGCGATGGTGATTTCGAGGTGGACTTCGCGCATTAGTAGATGGAGGGAAAGCAATATGACAGACATACCTCAATCTACAACTCGTTACATCAACGCTGCACGAGCGAATTTCGACCAGCTGACAAAGTTATACGCCTCCAGCGGAAACCTTCCCTGCGATCAGCGCGTTGCGTTTTGGAAACTCGGAAACACGTTCGACACGATGATGGACTTCCTCGACGTCATCGACGCTACTAGTGCTCCGAAAATCTCTCAAATGGTTATCGTGCAGCTCAACGCGTCGTTGAACTGCATCAAAGGCGGTTTCGACGGGGCGTGGTTCGACGACTTCGGCTGGTGGAGCGTTGCCGCCCAACGAGCACTGCAAAAGCCTTACTTCAAGAGCAATCTCCAACCGTTTCAGCAAATCCTCCACGAGTGCTGGGTACGTTTTACCAGTAACGCTCCCTTCGTGTGGCAACGCCACAAGATCGGCTTCTTCGACCAGTATGGGCCTGCCGTCGAAGGCGGTGTGTGGAACGCGTATTGGGAACACACATCCGACATGTATCCAGGACCGAAAAATGGCGATCCATCTGCCGGCAGCCTGATCGGAATCCAGAACACTGTAACCAACGCGCTCTACTTCATGGCCGCACATCGTATCGGTAAATCCGATCCGAATGCGGCACAGGCGGCTCAACGCGAATTCAAGTTCCTGATGACCTGGTTTGACGAAACGAACTCCTCGTTGTGGCGCACGATTACCACGGACGCGGGACTCGTGCGTGAACGCGCGGGTCACTTCGCGAAGTCGTTGCCCGCTGGCGGATTTCAGACGGAGTGGGCGTGGACCGGCGATCAGGGCTTAATCCTCGGCGGCCTGAGCGACCGAATGATGTCCTCCGACCCCATCTATCGTCCACCACTTCTGGAACGCCTGCAGGCGTTGCTCAGAGGAATAAGTTTGCGGCTCGCGAAGAACAACAATGGCGTCGTACGGAACTACACCGAGGAAGGCTCTGTTCCCGATGGAGACATCGGTGACTACCAGGTTGGGTCAGGTGTGTTCTGGCGCAACGCACTGCACGTGTGGAAGACCAATCCCGACTTGCAACGCATGCTGGCACAACCGGAATACCAGGCAATCATCCGCGCGAGCGCTGACGCCGCGCTCTTAGCTCCGGTCGCCGGAGCCTCGTTCGAGCAACTCACCAATCAAGTAGCAGTTCTTGTCGCGGCGACTGCCATGCTCACGCAGTAACGCTGCGATAACCGATGGAGAGCCCCGCCCCCCGACTGCCGGGGCTTTCCACGCTACCGCATCATTTCAATTCCACCGCCTTCACACCCGCATCACGCCACGATTAATGTGCGCGTCCAGCGCAACCAAACCAGGTACGACTATCGCATCATGGTCATGATGAGAGAGCATGAAGGCGCCGGCGAGACTAACACACGTACCGAACACGAATGAGGCTCTGCAGCTAGTCCCTGTCTCTATCTTGACCCAGTCAGAGCGACGTGTTTGGACGCCATCATGAACATCGATTAGAATTCAGCATTAAGCGAATTATTTTATTGTTCTGAGTATGCAAGGCCTGAACGACCCCATGGTTGCGACGTTTAATGAGCCGGTCGAAAATCGACTGCTGGCAGCACTTCCGGCTGATGAGTACGAGCGACTGCGTCCGCGTTTGCAGCCGGTAGAGTTCACTTTGGGCGAAGTTGTCTACGAATTTGCCGGACAATTGGATTATGTTTTCTTCCCCACCACCTCAATCATCTCTTTGCTATACACGATGGAAAACGGCACCAGCGCTGAAATGGGCCTGACAGGTAATGACGGCGTCGTAGGAATTGCACTCTTCATGGGAGGCGGCACTATGCCCAATCGTGCTGTCGTACAAAGTGCCGGCGGTGCGCTCAGAATGAAGGCGAAGGTACTGCAGGATGAATTCGCGCTCGGTGGAAACTTCCAGCAATTACTCCTGCGCTATACCCAGGCATTGATCACTCAGATCTCGCAGACGGCCGTTTGCAACCGGCTGCATTCAGTGGAGCAACAACTCTGTCGCTGGCTTTTATTAAGTCATGACCGGGTGAAGACCGACGAATTGGTAATGACACAGGAACTGATTGCAGACATGTTGGGAGTGCGCCGCGAAGGCGTAACCGTGGCCGCGGGACGCCTGCAAGATGCCGGGGCGATCAGTTACGTCCGCGGTCATATTCAGATCCTCAACCGTCAAAAGCTGGAAGCAACTGTTTGCGAATGTTACGGTGTGGTTAAAGACGAGTTCGATCGGTTGCTCGGAAAGTAGATTTCAACAAATTTTCACGCGCGGACATCTGGTAAAGGCCGAAGCCACGCGAGCGCCCTGTCTCACGAGCTTCGGCCACCGATGCACTTTTACCTGCCACGAGTTACATGTCCATGCCACCGGGCAATGCCCGTGGCTGGTCATCGTTCGGTAGCTCAGAAATGAGCGCTTCAGTTGTGAGCATTAGTCCAGCGATTGACGCGGCGTTCTGTAGCGCACAACGCGTTACCTTTGCGGGATCAATCACACCCGCGGCCACAAGATCTTCAAACTTTTCGGTTACTGCGTTGTAGCCAAAGTTTGGGTGCTTCTCGCGACGGACCTGCTCAACAACGACGGCGCCCTCTTTGCCGGCGTTTAAAACAATCTGACGAAGCGGTTCTTCGAGTGCACGCTTGACTATGCTGACACCGATTTGCTCGTCTGGATCACCGTCGCTATCGGTCTCCAAGGCCAGGAATTTGTCGAGCACTTTCGCGGCGCGAATAAACACCACGCCACCTCCGGGTACGATGCCTTCTTCGACGGCCGCGCGAGTCGCGTGCATTGCATCTTCGACGCGCGCCTTCTTCTCTTTAAGTTCGGTTTCCGTGGCTGCGCCAACTCGGATTATCGCAACGCCACCAACCAGTTTTGCCAACCGCTCTTGCAATTTTTCGCGGTCATAGTCGGACGTCGTATCGTCGATTTGAGCCTTCAGTACCTTCACGCGACTTTGCAAGTCTTTGGTGTCGCCACCTCCATCGATGATAGTCGTGTTCTCTTTGTCGATCGTCACACGTCTGGCGCTGCCCAGGTCTTCAAGCTTTACGTTCTCGAGTTTGATCCCGAGGTCTTCGCTAATGACCCTGCCTCCCGTAAGCACAGCAATATCTTCAAGCATCGCCTTACGACGATCCCCAAAGCCTGGCGCCTTCACCGCAGCCACGTTAATCGTCCCGCGCAGTTTGTTTACCACGAGAGTTGCCAACGCTTCGCCTTCTACATCCTCGGCGATAATCAAGACTGGTTTGCCCAACTTGGCGACCTGCTCGAGAATCGGCAGCATGTCTCTCATCGACGTAATCTTTTTCTCGCTCAGGAGAATGACCGGACTCTCAAGTTCCGCCTTCATCGTTTCGGCATTGGTGACGAAGTATGGTGAAAGGTAGCCACGATCAAATTGCATCCCCTCGACAACTTCCAGAGCAGTCTCCATGGTCTTCGAATCTTCGACTGTGATCACGCCATCCTTGCCGACTTTGCCCATTGCCTCGGCAATTAACTCACCGATACTTTCATCGCCATTTGCCGAAATCGTGCCAACCTGCGCGATCATGTCGCCACTTACTGGTTTCGACATTTTCTTAATCTCCTGGGTGGCGCGTTCGACCGCTTTATCGATACCGCGCTTCAACGCCATTGGATTCGCACCTGCGGCCACGGTCTTCACGCCCTCGCGGAAAATCGCCTGCGCTAGCACGGTGGCGGTCGTTGTACCGTCGCCTGCAACATCGCTGGTCCGCGATGCCACTTCGCGCACCATCTGTGCTCCCATATTCTCCGTCGCATCTTTGAGTTCGATCTCTTTTGCTACTGTCACTCCGTCTTTGGTGATGGTCGGGCTACCGTATTTCTTATCGAGAACTACGTTGCGTCCCTTAGGTCCTAGTGTGATTTTCACTGTGTCTGCGAGTTGGTTCACACCGCGCAAAATTGCCGCTCGCGATCCCTCACCTTGCGTTATTTGCTTTGCCATAATCTTGCCTTCTTCTCCCTAATCAAAATTGTTGCCAAAAGCTATTTGCTCTTTTTGCCGCCCGCAGCCGCACCCGCGCGGGTGATAACTCCGAGAATCTCGTCTTCGCGCATGATCAATAGATCTTCACCATCGACCTTGATCTCGGAGCCGCCGTACTTGCCGAACAACACGCGATCGCCAGCATGCACATCGAGCGACTGGCGCGAGCCGTCTTCTCTATATTTGCCAAGGCCTGCAGCAATCACTTCCCCTTCCTGCGGTTTTTCTTTTGCGGTGTCAGGAATGATGATGCCGCCACGTACCTGCTCGCCTTCATCAATGCGTTTGACAATTACACGATCGTGGAGTGGTTGGATATTGGTGGTCATAATTTTCGTCTCCTTCTGTTGGCTACCGCGAGTGGGTTCTGCGAGGCCCCGGAAATTGGTCCGCCATTATTGTTTTGCGTAACGAACGCTGGATAAATGGCAAACTAACATCAAGGGTAAACACCCTGAACTTTTTGGTAGTCGAGCTGTGTGTTTCAGACGATCTGGCGGGTCCAGAAGGAGCTGAGAATGGAGTTAGCTGGTCTCGGTTCTATTCAACCTTACGCTTCCAAACACTGGATGTCAAAGTAGTCCGCGTCTATTGCTCTTTCACGTCTTCGCTCATCTTCAAGCGTCTGGGCCAATGCTTCTGGACGGTGCGTGGTCTATGTTAGACAGCGCACAGACAGTTCACTTTGAAGAGGTCATTCTGTACGACAGTAGACCCGGCAAAGCCTGGGGGTTGCGATTTACAGCCGATAAGGCGGCATAAACATATGGCTGGAATAGTAGAAGTAAGCAGTAACATCCCTGACAAGACGTCATCGCCACAGTGGCCGGGTATCGTGTCCAGATTTCAGTTGGTCATCCTGGCGGCCCACAGAAGCAAGCAACTGTTACAAGGAGCACAGCCGCGTATCGTTGTCGACCGACTTAAGCAAAGGAACACGACCGTTGCGCTTGAAGAATTGAAGAGAGGTCTAATACTTTTCAAACCAATCGCAGTTGAAGAGGTCGAAACCGTTGCGTGAGATCAGGGCGAATATCGCCCTTAATCGAAGATTTCAAAGAACTGAGTGCGGCTTGCCAGGTCTCTAATTTCACTGGAGAGTATCTGCGCTATCTGCTGGCTGACGCCGGGGCAAGCTTCTTAGCTTCATCTCGATGAGCCTGCACATTTCAACGGCTTCTCCCTTTGTTTGTGCGATGGCAACCGGAACGTAACCGGAATCTCGTCCATTTACCGCGGCAATTAGATTACCCTTTAAGATTTCGCCGAGGGCCTGAATGTGCAAGTGTTTTTGCCTTCGGTTCCATTCAACTACAAACATTCCGTTCAGTTCATTTATGTCAACGGCCATAATGCCACCTTTCCGAACAATAAATAGGCTCGTTTACGACGGTTTTCCTTGGCAAAACATCTCACGATTTACGACGATCCGACCGACGTCCGCAGAGTTACCTCATTCGGAACACTTTCGAGCGTACCTTCAATCAAGCGATCCACGACGGCTTTCATATCGCCCGTCTCGCGCCAGACTTGAAGTTGCTCGTCGGCTGAAGTGCCGCGCTGAAGAATTCGGTTGACATGTTCGACCTCATGACGGGAGCCCAAGTCGTCTATGACATCGTCAACGAACCAAAGCAGCTCACGAATAAGCTCCCGTGTGGGTACTTGCTTTCCCTTGCCAAAGTCGATCATCCTCCCGTCCAACCCGTAACGCACCGCGCGCCATTTATTTTCCTCAATGAGCATCTTGTGATGAAGTCGAAAAGTTAGATTTTGGTCGAGAAGCTTGTTCACTTTCACAACCAGGGCCTGGATAAGAGCGGCGATGGCGATTGTGTCATCAACGCGAGTCGGAATATCACAGATACGAAATTCCAGCGTAGGAAAGAAAGGGTGCGGGCGGACGTCCCAGTAGATCTTCTTCCCGTCATCAATGCAGCCGGTTTCGATAAGCAGTGCGACATATCTTTGGAATGAGCTGTCAGATTCGAAGTGGTCAGGAATCCCTGTGCGAGGCAGTCTTGTAAAAACTTCCGAGCGATAGGATTTCAACCCTGTATGTACACCCAGCCAAAAAGGCGATGACGTAGAGAGCGCGAGGACATGCGGCAGCATGTAGCGTACAGCGTTCATGATCTGAATTGCTCGCTCAGGATCTGCGATACCTACGTGGACGTGGAGACCAAAAGTGAGCAACGAGCGCGCGATCATCTGATTCTCTTCAACGATCAACTCGTATCGTGCATTCTCAAAAATCTTCTGATCCTGCCAATGTGAGAACGGATGTGTGCCTGCGGCGACAATCTCCAGACCCCGCTTGCGAACCAGGTTTGAGAGAACACTGCGGAGGTTTGTGATATCAGTGCGGGCTTCCTGGATGTCTTTGCAGATTCCGGTGCCGACTTCGATCATCGATTGGATCATCTCGGGCTTCACTTGCTCGCCGAGAAGCATCTTGCCGTCTTCGAGAATTTCCGACACATGAGATCGCAACTCGCGGCTCTCCGGATCGACAAGCTGAAATTCTTCCTCGATACCAAGGGTAAATTGCTCGAACATGCTTGAAGAAGCTCTCATGGTGCAGATTAGCGTAATAGAACTGTAAGCGAAAACAAGAGAGTGGTCTGTGCGACAGGCCGCTTATGGCTGCAGGTTGGTTCTCGTCAATAGAGTTTGCTGACGTATGTGTGTTGTCGCACGGACGAAATCGTCTTTCAGTAGTACTTTGACATAGGTCTGAGCGTCGATGCGTGAGAACCAGTGGACCAATGTAGCGAACAGGAGTCCTGTTTTAGTGAAGGACAGCCAGACACCAGAAAGCGTAGCAACGATGTCTAGCGAACGTACACAAACTCGAATGATCCTTGTAGTTGAGGATGTCCGTGAAACACTGGATGGAATTGAAAAATTGCTTCAGGCCGACGGTTATCGGGTAGCTCTGGCTGTAGACGAACGAGACGCTATCGACAAAGTCTCAAGAAAGGATCCGGACCTGATTCTCGTGAGCCTGGCCGGCTCAACAGACGAAGTTGTTCTTTCTGCACGTCGCATCAGAGAACGCGCCGCGGGAGGAGAGCAGATCCCCGTCGTAGTCCTTAGCAGTGAAACTCTCGCTGAAGGTGAGGAAGTGGCGATAGATGGAAGTGTTTATGTAACGCGGCCGGATACCTTCAATCAATTGAGAGGTCTTCTGGCAAGACTTCTGAGTGAGAACTCATCGTCGGTTAAGCTTGAGAATACAAACCACCAATACGGGATTGAAACTCTTATGACGATTACCAACGGAACACCTTTTGGAGTTAGATTCGTGGATACCAAACAACGAGTCCTCCTCGAGCTGACGAACAAGACGGAGATGACACTGAAGTCCATTGAAATACTGACGGTGTTCCTAAGAGATGAGGAGACTCCAGGTGGAGGCCCTTCACAAGCACATATTCGTTTCGACCGAGTAAAGTCTGTACAACCAAACGAAAAGACACTTCTCTCCCATAGAACCTGGATTAATGGCAAGCCGGCAACCGAGGAGCAAGATCAGCTCGGCCGGCTTGAGATTATTGCGGGCGCCGTCAAGCCTTATGTGCTTGATATCTCATGGGAGGATGTGGAGGGAAAAACTCAGTTTCAAAGGATCCCCGTCGGTCACTAATTAGGACCAAAGTTATGTTGTACCCTGAACTAGAAGAAAAGCTCCAAGAGTCAAGACAGGCTCTTAACACAGCCAACAGCGAAAGCATTTTCGACCGTTGCAAACACTATCTTGGACTTCTCGCCGAATACCGAAGCAACCTTTATGAACTACAGGAAGTGCTTCGGGTGCCTCAACAAACAGCGCCTCCTGCATTGACTGAAGGGGCACTGGATAGGAAGGCCATTCGCGAGGCGATAGAGACCACAACACGCGAACGGAATAGAACTCAAGTACTTCTGCTCTCATTCACCACGATCAGTGCCTATGAAGCAGTAGAGATATTCAATGAGCGGAAATATGAGGGTCATGAGGACTGGGAACTACGAGCGAGCGGCGTCAGGTTTCGAGGTGGAGACGATAGTGATCTGATGACGATTCAGGAAGCCGTCGATCTTGCCAGTCTACTTCGACGAGAAGACCACATCGCACAAAACTCACTGAATTGCGTCCTCGATTAAGATTGAATCTTGTTTATTCCAGAGAAGAACCCCGGTTCAACAGACTGGCAAAGCAGTTTACTTGTTCGTTTGTTTCTGCGGAGATGGGGTTTTAGTCGGTCGTATGTGTGCTGGCACACATAACAGTGGTTTGTTGGCCTTCTTTGTGGGCTGCCGCACAGACTCAGAATGACCAGAGTCGTAATCTTCCTTCCAGCCGCCTAACCGTCGACAGCCGAAATTGTTTCCAGGGAGAAGAAAGGTTGTTATGAGCGATATCTATGTCATGCAACGTGCAAACGGCGATGTGTTTGCGCTTGACGATCACGGACGCTTTCGTGTGCCACTATTTCGCAGTAGCCGCGACGCCATTGTCGCCCGTTTACGTAACTTCGGAATGCTGCTTTTCAAACCAGTGCAGCTTGATGACAGCTTGCTCAAGGAACTGGTCCCGGTAGGAGGTGCAGATGAAGTCGAGTTTTGGCTGGTGAACGATCCCTTGATCAATCTCAACCGAGGTCAGCTAGTACAACCCGCACAACTTGCATCCCTGATGGGAAGTCGCATCAAACCAAAAACGGCCGTCATTGGCCCAGCCTCGTTAGCACGCTAGCGTGCGTCACCAATTAAGGCGAAGGTTGCCCAGTAGTACGGATGTTGATGATTAGGTGAACGTCTGAGTGCGAGGACGTTTTGGTGTAGTGCTCGGGACTTGGAAACTGGCGTTCGCGTCGCCGGTTTGATCGAGGAATAGAAGCCGGTCATGAGCGTCGAGAGCACCGGCGATTCTACTTGCCAACGACTCACCAGCGTTGCGCGCGTGCCTGCCACAAACCACGACCACGAGAAGCCAACCGCCGCGTCTCCAGTGAAAGACGCAGTGTGCCGCGTCGTTGGCGCCACAACCAGTTCGGCTGTGCTTTGCAGATCCATGAGTTCACGGCTCTGAAGAAAACCATCTTGCCTCGTCGCAGACAAAGGCTGCCTCGTTGCAGCCGAAGGTTGGCTGGTCGCGGTCGAAAGTCCGATAAATGACGACATCGGGCTCGCGTCGTCCAATATCGTCGGACCGGCAAAGTGCAGAATGCTTGCGCGCGACATATCGCCTTTGATTCGCTCTTCGCTTGCCTGTGCGCCCGCGTGGAGGACGCTCGTCGTTGTGCCGTAGCTTGCCGCGATGCGTTGAATCTGTTCTTCCTGCCCGGCAAACGATTCCAGCTTCATACCGGCGTGAACCAGTTCGAATCGCGTCGCAAAGTTTTTCGATAGCTCGGGATTCGCGTAGGCGACCAATAACGAGTTGAGACGTTTAGCCGGCAAACGCAGTTTTTGCATTTCACGTAACGCCGAAAGCGATGGCGCGTACGAAACCTGCGCCTGGTCCACTAAGTAACGATCTTCTGCGGGCTGCAACGCCTCAAACGGCAAACGCCAAAGTAAACCGTCAGGCACGATGACTAACCGCGTCTTGAGTGCGATCTGATCTTCCGCCGGCTGCAGCAGTAACTCGTAGAGTTCTCGCGCAAGCTCATGGAAATTATCGGCGCGTGAGCTTAGCAGTTGCTCAAAGTGTCGCACTCGTGAGGCGAGTTCGTGGTGTTTGACGTCCAACGGATAAACCTTCAGGTTGATTTCCGTTGGCCGTCTTCTTTGTGATGTTTTCGCGGCGCCTTTATCGGCCGTGAGAACGAACATGTAAGTGTTGTTCTCAGTGATCGTGTATTCGACGAGCGCAGTCGACGTATCGCCAATCAATGAGTGAATTTCGTCGAGCTTGAGCGGAGCGAGTTCGCCCCTCCTGATCTTCAAACCCGGATTCTCGCTAAACACTTTCTGACGAAAGCCGGCGTACGCGGTGCGGGCTCTCCGTAATCGATCCCGTAGATCTGACGCACGTTTTTCATTGGGCACACGCTGTTCTTTCTCGCGATGCAGTTGGATTTCGAACGACGCAACTTCCCCGGAAAGACGTTGCTCTTCGCGGCGCTGCTCGACTGAGAGTCCCCTGTGAGTTGTGGCGTTATTGTTCTTCAGTAAATCCGTGATGAACTGCGTCTTTGCCCGTTCCGCATAGTGGAAAGCCTCGCTCGGTCGATGTTGACTCATCAACAAATCAATCATGCTCAGATAAGGCAGTGACCGGTTGTGATCGCCCGCAGCCACTGTAAAAGCTTCGGCGCGTAACGACTCAATTGTGGCGATGGATCCGGTTAGGGCCTGGTAGGCCTCTGGTCCACGTTCCACCTTCGCATGGGCGTTGCCGGCCAGCATACGCGCGTACCAGAGAAGTTCGCCCTGGTCTATTCCTGTCGCAATGGTTGCCGCGCTCTCGGCTGCGCTCAGCGCTTTTTCAGAATCGTTCTGAAGCAGAAAAGTCTCAGACACACGCGTCAGAATATCCGCCATCTTTTCCTGATTGCGAATGGACCTGAACAATCCAAGCGCCTTCTCGAAATTGTCTAAAGCTTCGGAGTAATTCTTCTGACGCAGGAGTGTGGAACCGATGCCCGCGAGAACATCACCCTGGCCGGACTCGTCGTCCATTGCTTCACGCAACGTTAAAGATTGCCGGTACGAACTGAGTGCGAAATCGTATTGACCCTGTTTGTAGTACACATTACCGATGAGGGTCAGGACCCGGGCCATGTCGATCTTGTTGGAGGCAGATTTGAACTCTTTCAGCGCCCTGTTGTAGTAGTCGAGTGCTTGAGCGTAGTCGCCCCTCAGAGCTCTGACCAGGCCAATGCTCGTGAACGTGGTGCCGAGCGGAGCTTTGATTTCTTCGAAGATACTGAGGCTCTGGAAATAGTTCTCGAGGGCAGCCCCGTAATCACCGCGGGCACGGTGCACGTTGCCGAGTCCCTTCAACGCATTGGCGAGACCCACTTTGTCCGTCAACGTTTTTTGCACGTCGACGCTCCGCTGATACTTTTCCAGAGCCTCGTCGTAGTTGCCGAGGTAATAAGCTGAGTTTGCGGCGCCATTGAGTGCTGCAACAACTACGCCGATCTCTCTTCGCGCGCCACTGTCGAGAGATTTTTTGTAGGACGTGAGTGCTTGCGCATAGTCGCCCTGCATGTAGAAGGCGTCAGCGAGGCGCACGACTGAATCGACGTTACCGTTTGTCTCGGTACTCTTCAGGAATGCCGCGGCGGCGGCTGCATAGTTTCCCTGTCCGTAATGAATGGCGCCGATCATGTTCAGCGCGTTGGCGCTTTCCTCGGTGTCGCCGAGTGACTTGAACTCACTGACAACCTGCTGAAAAGTTGCGAGCGCTTCTGCTTCGCGACGCTGCTCTTTGTAGATCAGCGCGAGACCGGAGAGTGCCTTAGCAGCCTCGTATTTATTACTCACCTCGGTGAAGAGGTCGCGCGCTTTTTGGTAGTGTTCTAATGCCGCTGGATAGTTTGCTTGAAAATAATAGACGGTGCCGATGTCCAGCCAGGCGGTGGCAACGCCTTCCTTGTCGCCGATTTGCTCGGCGACGTTTTGCGCGATTCCATAGATGTCAAAAGCAGTCGAATATCGCCCGGCGAGCAATTGAGAGTTCCCGCGGTCGATGAGGGCTCGACGCAGATTGGGCGTCAGCAAAGTTTTGTTTCTCGCCAGCACCTGCTGGCGCTCTTCCGCAGACTTGAGAGTAACGAGCGTGGTAGCCAGATCGTCAATCTCTGAAAGATCAGTCGGGGGTGGAGTCTGGGCGTAGATATTCAAACTTAGAAGTAGAACAAAAAGATGCGCGCGGGCTGGATGTAAGTTAAGAAATTGCATGACCGATCAAGGTAAATCGCACGACAGTATAGGCGTCGTCGCCGCGTCGGCTTCGTATAGCCAAAAATTGTCTCCAAACTTCGCAAGTGGTGGTTTCGGTTTGTAAGACTTAAAGACCGTGTCGATTGGCAAGAACGTAAACTGTTGCGATTTGCCACCGGCTATAGCTAGTGTGGAACTACTCACGATCAAATATCCAACCCGAAATTTGCTTACGCGCCGCTCGACGCGCGTTTTTCGATCTTGGCCCACGTATCGCGAAGGCCAATGGTCCGATTGAACACCAATTCGTCCGCCGAGGCGCGGTCAAGACAATAATAACCAAGGCGCTCAAACTGAAACTTGGTCCCAGGCTCTCCGTGGCGCACACTCGGTTCGATCTTGCAATCGCGCAGTACTTCAAGTGAATCAGGATTCAGGTTCTCGGTAAAATCGTGTCCTTCTTCAACGTCGTTCGGATCCTCTTTAACAAAGAGGTTATCGTAGAGACGAACCTCTGCCGGTATAGCGTGAGCCGCTGAGACCCAGTGAATGGTCGACTTGACCTTTCGGCCGTCAGGCGTGGTACCGCCGCGTGTCGCCGGATCGTAAGTGCAACGGAGTTCTACAATCCTGCCGCTGTTGTCTTTGATGACTTCCTTGCAGGTGATTAAGTATGCATAACGTAAGCGCACCTCGCGACCGGGAGCGAGCCGGTAGAACTGTTTCGGCGGGTCTTCACGAAAATCGTCTTCTTCAATGTACAGCGTCTTTGAAAAAGGAACCTTTCTGGTTCCCGCGGAGCTATCTTCGGGGTTGTTGACAGCGTCCATTTCTTCAACGAGATCATCGGGATAGTTTTCGACCACCACGCGTAATGGTTTCTGCACACACATCACTCGCGGAACGATCTGATTCAAGTGTTGGCGCAGAAAGTATTCGAGTTGCTGTAACTGGGTAATGCCATTTGTCTTCGAAACGCCGACACTCGCGACGAAGTTGCGGATTGCTTCAGGCGTGTAACCTCGCCGGCGCAGGCCGGAGAGCGTTGGCATACGCGGATCGTCCCAACCTTCGACGTGTCCTTCTTCAACCAACTTCAGTAACTTGCGTTTGCTGAGCAGAGTATGCGTGAGCGCCAGCCGGTCAAACTCGTATTGCCGCGACGGAAATATGCCGAGCTGTTCGATGAACCAGTTGTATAGAGGACGATTGTTATCGAACTCTAACGTACACATGGAGTGCGTTACGCGCTCGATAGAATCCGACTGCCCGTGCGCGTAATCGTACATCGGGTAAATACACCATTGGTTACCCGTTCGATGGTGGTGCATGTGCAGGATGCGATACATGACCGGATCACGCAGAAGGAGATTTGGAGAGCTCATGTCGATCCGGGCGCGCAGGGTTCGCGAACCATCCGGGAACTCTCCGTTCTTCATCCGTTCAAACAGATCGAGATTCTCTTCAACAGAACGGTTGCGGTAAGGGCTTTCGGTGCCCGGCTCGGTTAACGTGCCGCGATACTCGCGAATTTCATCCGCACTGAGATCGCAGACGTAAGCCTTTTCTGCCTTGATTAACTGAATGGCCCATTCGTACAGTTGCTGAAAGTAGTCGGAGGCGTAGTAGAGGCCATCCCACTGGAAGCCCAGCCACCGCACGTCGTCCATGATGGCGTTAACGTACTCTGTCTCTTCTTTAGACGGATTAGTGTCGTCGAACCGCAAATTGCACATGCCGCCAAACTCCGCCGCTAAGCCGAAATCGAGGCAGATGGCTTTAGCGTGGCCGATATGCAAGTAGCCGTTTGGTTCCGGAGGAAATCGGGTTTGTACGCGGCCGGCGTGTTTACCGCTCTTGATGTCCTCGACAATGATGTCTCTAATAAAATTCGAAGGGCCTTCAGTGGTCATAAACTCATAATAGTTGATAACGGTTCAGCGACAAAAAGCACTGAATTTACTTCGCTAACCTGTTTCGAAATCCAACGAGAAATGCTGTGCTAACACTAAATTCTCGAAAATACCTGACTGGCACGTGTTTTGTTAAGCCTAATACGTATCGTCGTGCGAGTGGAACGAAAAAGGGGGGCTTGCAATGGAACAGTTTCGGATTGGTGACAGGGTGTCGATTAAAGGCGACACACAGAGCTATATCCTGGTCGATCCAACCAGAACTTATACCGGCGTCGTGATTGGGATGGGAGAGGGGCAGTTACTTGTGCGGCTCGACGAGGCGGTCACCCGTGGGCCGGGACAGTTTCAAGAAGTCAGTGTAGATGCAAGGACTGCGCGATTGGCGCACCCACGCCAAACCGACCGCAAGTAATCGCCACACACGTACCAACAATTCTCACAAGAGTGTGATCTTCGCGATTTGCTATTGACTCTCGGAAAACTCAGCGCTAATGTGCGCACTCCCAAAATTACGGTATTACTGCCGACGCGATCTCTGGTCGTCAATTTGCCTGCGAACCTCGCACACGAAGTATTGAGCTAGTTTTTAAATTCTGTCATTGCAGGTTACCCATGACTCGTTCATCAACGAGCATTGGCTTTTCAGTTGCATCAACTCTGGTGCTGGCGATCATGCCGAAGTGTCCGCTGTGCTGGATCGCTTTGGTGAGTGCTGTGGGCCTTAGCTGGCCCATCAGCTCAGGATGGCTGCGGTCGTTCACGATAGCGTTTTCGCTTATGCCCATGGGACTGCTGCTTTCGCGCGCACATCGCTCTCGTGATTATCGTCCTTTGCTTTTGGGCTTGATCGCGGCGATCGCATTGTACGTATGTAAGTTTCGTTTGGGGCTGGATGTGGGTGTTTATCTGAGTGCCGCAGCGTTATTTGGCGCCACGTTATGGAGCACGAAACTGCGTACGGCAGGAGCGACCGACACGCCTTGCCGTTGTTTTCCATTTGAAGTAGCTACCGCGAGAGATATTCCCCATAGCTGTCCTTCAATGTCCCGCATTTCTTCGGAGGTCTTAGATGGCTAGTCTCACAGTAAGAAAAAACGTAGAAAGTCTTACACCGCCGGAGTTACAGGCACTGCGCGAGGCTTTACTCAGAATGCAGTCCATCTGGGACAATCGCGGTTATAACCATTTTGGCAGCCTGCACGGCATACCGAATTGGTATTGTAATCATCACGATAGATCAATTCGGACGAGGCAGAATCTTAGGCTCTTTCTGCCCTGGCATCGCGCGTACTTGCTCTATTTTGAGAAAGCATTACGCGATCAAGCAGGTCCGGATCCCAAAATTGGTTTGCCGTGGTGGGATTGGACCTCACCAACATCACACACGATTGGCGTTCCCACAGCCTTCGCGGAACCCGCTATTGATGGCCGATTCAATCCACTGTTACAAGCCGCGATCTATGCTCCAGCGGCCAACCCGCCGATCTGGCGCTGGACTCGACGCTTTCCCGGGGACCCGCGATGGCTTCCTTCGGGTGCCCTCGTGGATAGCTTGCTGAATCTCAGTCAGTTCAGAGACTTTTCGATTCAGCTCGAGGATGTTCATGACTATGTTCACGGATGGGCAGGCGGCAATAACGGCAGCGTTGGCGGGGACATGGGAAATCTCGGGACTGCCGCCTGGGATCCTCTCTTCTGGTCTCATCACTGCACGATCGATCGCATCTGGTACATGTGGCAGTTGCGACAAGGTGTCAACAACATTTCTCCGGAATTATTGCCCGTCGTGCTTCAACCGTTCTCGTTGACGGTCGAAGATGTATTGAACATCAATGCGCTTGGCTACGAATACGCGATCTCTAAAGTAGCGATCCGCTAAGGAGCCTGATAATCATGTCTCAGAACAGACCTAACGAACCGCAACCGCCGGCACGCGTTCAGCACAGCATGTATGCGCAGGGAAAGATTTTTCAATCAACAACTCCGCTGCCGATTTCCACCGTTCCCGAACAATTCGTACGCGCCGATCTTGAATTCATTGATGTGGACCATGCAGGACCGTCCTTTGAAGCGCGTGTGTTTGTAAACAACCCAGGCGCAAACATTAGCACGCCGCCGATGGAGTCCTACGGTTTCGCCGGGTGCTTCAATGTTTTCGGCCACGGAGGATGCTTTGGTGACGCCGGGCACTGCGAAATTCACGGAAGGCATGAGGACAACTTCGACCCGCGACCGTCTCATCCCTTAATCCCGATGAAGAAGGTCGTAATTGCTACGTCAGCAATTAGAAAGGCCTTAAACGAACGGGCCGACATACACGTAACAGTCGTCCCGATCATCAAGAGCTGGACAGAAAAGTCAGACGTAAACGATATCCTGAGATTCGATCACATTAACCTGATTACTTACAGATAACGAGCTCGATTAAGGCTTCGGCCGACCTCACTCTAACAAGACTCCTCGCGAACGCAGTGGCGAGTCTGAATTTGACCGCAATTAGCCCATGCGCCAAGCAGAAATTCGATTATTGGATTTTAATGACTCCCGCAGCAGTGCTGCTGCGTCGTTAATCCCAATACTCGTGAAAACTGCGGCCGTCAAACGGGTCGCGTGCACCATTTCTGAAACCGGCGCCATCGGCGGCCTGACGAAGGGTGCGAACTCACGATCGAAAGCGACTGAGTTGTTTGTCATTGTGTTGCCGGCGTCCCAACAGGCTCAGGCAATTTCAGTGCTCCAGTCTCTGAAAGAAGACTTTCCTCAGGCTCAAACCGTCATCGTGCTCGAGGTAGAGGAACCGGATTGCGTCATGGATTTGATCCGCAGTGGAGTTGATGAATTTTTCGTTCCACCTTTCAGAGCCATTGACATTCTGCCGCGCGTTAACCGATTACTCGAGCGCGCTGATCCGGATGACGCGTTGGTTGAGACGGTCAAGACGCGCCTTGGATTGAAACAACTGGTTGGCGAGAGTCCTGTGTTTGTCGACCAGATGAAAAAGCTTCCGATGGTCGCGAAGTTCAACACCCAGGTTCTCATCCTTGGGGAAACAGGAACGGGTAAAGAACTCTGCGCACGCGCGATCCACTACCTGAGTCCCCGATCAGCAAAGCCTTTCGTTCCGATAAATTGCGGCGCTGTGCCGGTGGATCTGGTGGAAAACGAACTGTTTGGTCATGCGCGCGGTGCGTTTACAGGTGCGGCCAACGCGAGTCGAGGACTCATTGACGACGCTGAAGGTGGCACGCTGTTTCTTGATGAGGTCGACTCGCTGCCATTGCTGGCACAGGTGAAGTTGCTTCGTTTTCTACAGGAGAAGGAGTTTCGACCTCTAGGATCTACGCGAATCCGGCACGCCGACGTGCGTGTCATAGCGGCCGCAAATAGTAATCTCGAGCACGCAGAGAAGAGTGGACGCTTGCGCGAAGATCTGTTTTATCGATTGAACATAGTGCCGATCGAATTACCGCCGTTAAGACAACGCGTTGATGACATACCTGTTCTTGCCAAGCATTTCCTGCGTCGTTACGAAGCTGAGTTTGGAAAAGAACTCGAAGGCTTCTCGGCGGAAGCGACGCAGGCGCTGCTGGTGTACACGTGGCCCGGAAACATTCGTGAGCTAGAACATGTTGTCGAACGTGCCGCAGTATTAGCGCAGGACAAAACGATCCGGCGCGGCGATCTGGCGTTGCCGAATACTGAAGTGCACGAAGGACCACAGTCGCTGCGATGCGCGAAGGCAAACCTGATCGAAAAATTCGAGAAAACGTATATTCAGGGATTGCTTGCGGCTCACGAAGGTAACATCACGCGTGCGGCGCAAGCTGCACAGAAAAACCGCCGCGCCTTCTGGCAGTTGATTCGACGACATCAAATCGACGTGCAGCGATTCAAGCCTAACGGCTCCCTCTAACAACCATCGGTTTTACCTTTCCAACCTTTCTCACGTCTCTTTTCAGCGAGGACATTCGTCGGTTTCAAGCAGGACAAATTTATCCTGCCTGTTTGCCCAGTAAAAGCTTTGGTTCTTTCGCTGTTCATCCGCAGAGGTAGGACAAATATGTCCTGACAGCCTGTGAGCAGCATGCAAAAAGCATCGTTTGCTGGTCCGGTTCGAGACTTGCACTACCCCAAAGTCTGAAATTTGAAAGAGTACGCGAAAGGCAGCGATGTGCCTGCTTCAAAAGGAAGAGATCGCTCGAGCCATACTCGGGTATCTCGCGCGAAACCCCAAAGCGCAAGACACGCTGCCCGGAATTATTGAGTGGTGGCTTCTGGACCATCAGATTCGAACGCGCACCGCAGAGATCAAGAACGTAGTTGACGATCTGGTCGCGGAGAGGCTGATCCTCAAACGCAGAGGCTCCGACTTTCAGCATCACTACCGGATCAATCCAAAACGACAACGGCGAATCGCAGCACTGATCGAAGAGAGAGCCAGCGCCAGAAAGCAGAACGTTTCTCCCGATCAAGGCGATTTGTAAGAGACGGAGATCATAATGGCCGATAACAAAACCAACGAATACGATCCGAATCCTTCAGGTGAGAGTTCGGGCGAGAAATGCGGGCATCACGGGCGGTCCGACTATGCTCAGCCGACGGATCAACCCCAGGGTTATTGGCAGACGCCGTCATCGGGCTATCCGAATCAGCCGCCCGATTATCCGCCGGCGCCTGATTATCCAGCGCCGCCGGCCGGGGAGCAGCCACAGGGTTATCCGACGAGTCCGGAGCCTCCGACTGGCTATCCAACTCCGCCGCCGGGCCACACGTCGCCTCCTCAGGGTTATCCGCCAGCGCCGCCCCCGGGCTATCAGCCGC
Source organism: Acidobacteriota bacterium (assembly GCA_020199835.1). Lineage (GTDB taxonomy): Bacteria > Acidobacteriota > Blastocatellia > Pyrinomonadales > Pyrinomonadaceae > PSRF01. Next base: position 71,430 of record JAIVJV010000008.1, read on the forward strand.
CACCGCCGAGTTATCCGCCGACTGGAGAACAGCCCCCGCCCAGCTATCCGCCGACAGGTTACCCTCCGCCGCAGGGACAAGGGTATCCGCCACAGGGTCAAGGCTATCCGCCGCCGCGACCGGAAGAACCGCCTCCGGGTCAGGGTTATCCACCGCAGGGTCAGGGTTATCCGCCGCAGGACCAAGGCTATCCGCCGCCGCGACCGGAAGAACCGCCCCCGGGTCAGGGTTATCCTCCAACTGATTATCCGCCATCAGGATACCAACCGCCGCCAACTGATTATCCGCAGGAGCCAACCGGCGAACAGCCGCCGCAGGAGTATCCGACGCCGCCAAGTCAAGGCTATCCGACACCTCCGGGTCAGGGTTATCCAACACCTCCGGGTCAGGGTTATCCAACACCTCCGGGCCAGGGCGGTTATCCAACACCCCCCGGCCAGGGTGGTTATCCGACGCCGCCGGGACAAGGCGGTTATCCAACGCCTCCAGGCCAAGGCGGTTATCCGACGCCGCCGGGCCAGGGTGGTTATCCAACGCCTCCGGGCCAAGGCGGTTATCCGACGCCTCCCGGTCAGGGTGGTTATCCAACACCTCCGGGCCAGGGTGGTTATCCAACACCTCCGGGCCAAGGCGGTTATCCGACACCTCCGGGTCAAGGCGGTTATCCGACACCTCCGGGTCAGGGTGGTTATCCAACACCTCCGGGCCAGGGCTATCCCGGTAAACCGTCAGGCGGCTATCAACAGTCGTATCCGCCGGGTCCCGATCCACAGGAACGCATACGTAAGCTGAAAAAAGAGCTGGCGCATGCCAAAGCCGAGAAGGACCGGTACACCGACCTCGAGCAAAAGCTGAGTGAGGACGTAACCGCATCCGAGCAGGTGGGCCAGGAACTAGAGCAGATACTCACCGCCTATGAGCAGGCGCTGCCAAATCTGATCAAAGGCCACAAGGATGCGCACACTTACTCCGACACCAAAATGCGCATGATCCTTTGCGCTGTCGAAAAAAAGAAACCTGAGATCGATCAAAAGATCGCGCAATACGACCGGCAGATCTCCGACAAGGCTGCGGCCGTCGAGCAACTCAAAGCCAAAAAGAAGGCAGCAGAAGATCTCGTCAAGCAGGCGCAGGACGAAAAAAAGAAGAAAGACGATCAGTACGCGTATTGGCACGACCTGCAAAGTAACAATGAGAAGAAGTTAAAGGAGATCAGTGAGCTCAAGACGCAGATCGAAAAAGAAGACGAGGCGAGTCACGCGGCCAGCATGTACTTCCTCGCTCTCGAACTGCAAGCCGTACTCAGGACCATCAAGATCGTCAGCAAGGAGGATCTCAAGTATCGCCTGCTGACCGCGCTGACGGAACGCGACAAGGCCAACCAGATCCTGCGAAACCGCGAAACTGAGTTGTCACAGGCGACGAGCGCGCTCAACACAGAACAGTCGGAACTGGACCAGTTAAAGGAAAAGAGGAGAGAGAACATCCTCAAGATAATGGCGACCTGCGACGAACCGCCGGACCAACAAAAGAAGCCGCAGGCAGCCAAATAAGTTCGCGGGCAAATTGCGATGAGCAATTACACAGCTCTTGCGGAAGTCGGTGAATCGTTGGCGGGTGTTCTTTGGCAGGAGATCCAGCTTGACCCTGTTGTCAACGCTTTGATCGACACCGAAAACAAGATCTCGCTGAAATCGCCCTCGGATCTCGCCAACGATGTTTCTGTCCGGCTGTCGATCTATCTGTACCGCGTCGTGGAGGACCCGTATACGAAGAACCAGTTTCCTACCTTTGGAAACGGCGCTCAGTTACGCAAGCCTCCGCTCACTCTAGATCTTTTTTATTTGATCACACCGCTCGTGGGCGAGCCTCGTGACCAGCAGATAGTGCTGGGGAAAGTGATGCAGGTCCTTTATGACCGGGCGATCCTTGAAGGTTCCGATCTTGTTGGCTCACTCGCAATTGCGAACGAGCCGCTCAGAGCGATCCTGAATCCGGTGAGTCTCGAAGAGGGTGCGCGTGTTTGGCAGGCCCTGGAGCTCAGCTACCGGTTGTCGGTGTGTTACGTCGTCAGAATCGCGATGGTTGATTCCACTCGCGAACAGTATGTCCAACCTGTCCTGGAGAGAAGTGACAGTTACGGTGAAGCCGGTCAATGAGAGCAGATGGCCCAACTGAAGACACTAAATCCAGACGTCAGGGAACAGAAGCTTGTCTTCGCTCTTATGCTTTTAGATAGATTTACAGAGACGAACCTGCCGGTCGGAAAGATCTCGGTCAGAATTGCGAACCAGCCGTTCGAACCGCCATTCGTGCCCGCACAGCAGCCCGGACAAGCATCGTTCTTCTTCTACGAATTGCCTGCCGGCGCCTACACAATTCAGGTACGCAGTAATCGGGAAGGCAAAGTTGATGACGCGCGAATACCGCAGGAAGACGAGCCGCCTTATTACCTGAGTGAGCCGCCGTACTACTTTGCCGTCGATATCCCGATTGTCATTCCGCCGACAAACGACCGCTGGCCCGCATATCCCGATCTGTTGCTCGCCGACCAAACGAAGCCGTTAAACGATCCGACCCAACCCATTGCTTTTCGCGATCAGCGCACGCGGACGACGTTACAACCCTCAACCGCGTATCCATTCCCGACCGGCGCTTCGCTGGTGCGTGGGCGCGTGTTGGCAAACGGCAATCCGCTTGGTAACGCACGCGTGCGACGAATCGACATCGCTGATGGTCTTGAGTATCGCACCGGCACGGATGGTTATTACGTGCTGTTCTTTAAGAGTGTGAAAGGCGCCGACGAGCCGATCACAGTTCGCGCGTCGCACGTGTTTCATCCGGACGAGGATCAACCAGTCACCGTTCGACGAGGAATGACAGTGACCCAAAACATCGTGATGGCACCATAGCCGAAAAAGGAGACCGACATGCCAGAGTATTTATCGCCAGGCGTTTACGTTGAAGAGGTAGATACGGGGAATAAACCGATCGAAGGTGTGGGAACCAGCACGGTTGGCTTCATCGGCGTCTCCGAGAGAGGACCAGACGATCCGGTGCTCGTTACCAGCTTCGGTGAATACACTCGCTCGTTTGGTGGCTATGTGCCGAACAGATTTCTCGCGCATTCAGTTGAAGGATTTTTTCAGAACGGTGGCAAACGTTGCTTCGTCAATCGCGTGAGATCGCAGGACGCCGCCGCACTTCCGGCAACCGTTACTCTCGGCGGTATGACCATCAACGCCCTCGGCGAAGGCGTTTGGGGAAACCAGATCGCGGTGAAGATCACAAATGCGGGCAACAATGATCCTGCCCTTTTCAAACTTACAGTGATGTACTTCCGCGATCTTCCGCCCCTGACTGGCGCGAACCTGTCGATAGATCCAACGCATCCACAAAGCCGATTACCCGCGAATCTGCCGAATCGCCGCGAGCCTACGTTGCTCGAAGTGTTCGACAACGTTTCTGTCAACCCGAACGCGAGCAGTTTTTATAAGCGCCAGGTAAATGGCCTGTCGACACTCATAACCGTCGAAGGCGCGGGCGGGGCACGGCCAGGAAACAACGGGCAGGAGAACACTGCGGCTATTGCTCCAGGTACGATTCCCTTCCTTACGGGTGGCGCCAATGGTCCAGCATTAACACCTGCCGATGCTCGAGCCGCGCTGTTGGCCTTCGAAAAGATTGACGAAATCGCAATCCTTTGTTGTCCCGAGGAACATGCACCGGACTTCGCCGGGATCACCAGCGAGCTGATCACTCAATGCGAAAACTTGCTGGATCGGTTTGCGATCCTCCAGTCGGACGGTACCGTTAAACCACCCGCCGGCAACTTTCCCCCGACCAGTTCCAAGTACGCAGCCTTCTACTACCCGTGGCTCCGCATAAGAAATGCAACGAACGGAACCGACTTAGTTATTCCTCCAGGTGGACATATCGCGGGCATCTACGCCCGCAGCGACATCGCGCGCGGTGTCCACAAGGCGCCTGCCAACGAAGTCATTCGTGGACTCTTGCTGGATCCAGCGGACCCGACGCGCAGTTTTCAGGTCCAGGTCACCAAGGGTGAACAGGACATCCTGAATCCACGTGGCGTAAACGTGCTGCGCTACTTCCCCGGCCGCGGAAATCTGGTTTGGGGAGCTCGCACGATGGCGAATGATCCCGACTGGAAGTACATCAACGTCCGCCGGCTGTTCATCTTTGTGGAAGAGTCGATCGAAGAGGCCACTCAGTGGGTTGTCTTCGAGCCAAACGACGAGCCGTTGTGGGCACGCGTGCGCCGTAGCGTAGGCGACTTTCTGACTCGACTCTGGATGGACGGGATGCTCCAGGGCAGAAGCAAAGAAGAAGCGTACTTCGTCAAATGCGATCGCACGACGATGACCCAGGCGGATATCGACAACGGCCGGCTCATAATGTTGATCGGTATTGCTCCAGTGAAACCAGCCGAGTTCGTTATCTTCCGCATCGGTCAATGGACCGGTGGTTCAGACGTAGCGGAAGTGTAGATGTTGAATGAAGCCAAGCGATCGGAGGAGTGAATATGCCAGACGGCAAACGCAATGATCCCTACGGCCAGTTTAATTTTCTCATCGAGATCGATGGGGTGGTGAAAGGCGGCTTCAGCGAGGCAAGCGGGCTCACGACCGACACGAACGTCATCGAGTACCGCGAAGGCGCCGAGCAGCACGGAACGACACGAAAACTTCCCGGCCTGATGAAATACAACAACATCGTACTCAAGCGAGGCTGGACCAAAGACAAGTCGCTGTGGGCCTGGCGCAAGAAAGTAATCGATGGGAAGACTCAGCGAAACAGCGGGTCCATCGTGTTGCTGGACGAAGCTCGCAACGAAGCATTGCGCTGGAATTTCCGCGAAGGTTGGCCCAGCAAATGGGAAGGGCCGGCATTGAATGCGAAGACGAGCGAGGTTGCCGTTGAAACCCTCGAAATCGCGCATGAAGGCCTGGAGCTCGCCTGATCTACGGAGTAAGGCCGGCTACTTCGACGAGACACATCATGTCCGCCTATCTAACGCCCGGCACGTACCTGCGGCCTAAACCAGCCGAACAGAAAGACATTCGGCTGGTTCGGACCGACGTGGCCGGGTTCGTCGGCTTCGCTGAACGTGGTCCATTGCGTTTGCCGGAACTCAAGCCGGCCGACAGAGAGTTTCGCGTTGACGAGCTGGCAATCAGGTTGACGAGCTGGAAGGAATTTACCGCTGTCTTCGGCGGCTTCATTCCTTACGGCTATCTGGCATATGCAGTGCGCGCGTTCTTCGAAAACGGAGGGACAACCTGTCATGTAGTTCGGGTCGCCGCAACGAATCATGCTGATCCGTTGTTGCGGCCACGCGTGGCTTCGATGGTCATACCCGACGGGTCGGATCCGGTACGCGTCGGTTCGTTGTCATCGGCAGTCGGAAAAGGACAGACAGACTTAACGATTACTTACACAGGCACTGAACCATTAGGCGATGGCGATCTGGTCGCGATTCGAGAGGCGGGGTTCACAGAGTTTGCGATGGTTATCGGCGCAGCAAACAACACGATCACGCTCGGGGCGAAAACCACCACCGGCTTGCCGCAGGGCGCGGGCGTTTATCGCTATTCACCAGCACTGATAATGAGGGCCACGAGCGCCGGTAATTGGGGAAACCGGATCAAACTGGAGTTGAAACCTTTGCAGGATTCGGCTACCGGTGATGAGTTCTCGCTGCGCGTAACGGTGGAAGCCGGACCAGATTCATCACTGCCGAAAGAAGAGCAATTCTTCAAACGTCTGTCACTAAACGAAATCGTCCCATCACGAAAGGGGAGAAACCCCTACTACGCACTTGATGTGATCAACGGCGAGTTGAATTTCATCAAGGTGATCGCGCCGCAACCGAAAGTTACTGCGCTTAAAGCTGTGACGAATGGATCATCTCCTGGCCCATTCAGCGCCAGCGCCGTCTACTTACAAGGAGGACGCGACGGCGTCGCCGGCGTTAATCAGAAAGACTTCACCGGAGCCGAAGATGACGTTCGCGGCCTACGGCTACTGGAGGAGATCGATGAGGTCGCCATTCTCTCTATGCCGGATGTCGTGCTGCAGCCGCAAGCGCGAAAACCGGAGCCATCACCCCCGCGGCGGCCATGCGAACCGCCACCAAAACCGCCTGCTGCCCCCGACACTGTGGCCGAGGATCCAACGGCGATTTCGAACGGTTTCAACGATTCCCAGGTCATCAATCTGTACCAAGTGATGATCGATCAGTGTGAACGACTGCGAGACCGAGTCGCGCTTCTCGACAGCCCGCAACTTATCCGCCGGCCGGCAGAAATTGTGACGTGGAGGTATTCGTTCAACACGCGATTCGCGGCTCTCTACTATCCGTGGTTAAAGGTGCCGGATTCGCTGGACGTGAACCAGTTGGCGCGAGCTGTCCCCCCAAGCGGTCACGTCGCGGGGGTCTACGCGCAAATCGACAATCGTTTCGGCGTGCATCGTCCGCCGGCAAACGTCGCGTTGCAATTCGTCACCGACGTCGTTGACGAAGTCACTGCGTTGCAACAGGAGGAGTTGAACCCGCACGACGTTAACGCCATTCGACCGTTCGCCGGCCGGGGCATTCGCGTTTGGGGCGCGCGCGCGGTGGCGGCCAGGGACGACAACGACTGGAGGTTTATTCACGCACGGCGGTTGATGTCCATGATTGAGGAGTCAGTCTACAAGTCGATGCAGTGGACCGTTTTCGAAACCAACGATTACTCATTGCGCCGGACGCTGGTCCACTCGCTCTCGGTCTTTCTCGAAGCAATCTGGCGTCAAGGCGGGCTCAAAGGCGCATTACCCAAAGAAGGTTTTTACGTCAAATGTGACGAAACAAACAATCCGCCCGCGGTAGTCGATGCAGGACAAGTCGTGTGTCAGGTCGGCGTTGCAGTTGCGGCGCCGATGGAGTTCATCGTTATCGAAATCAGACAGGATCCGGGAGGGGCGGTAGTCACAGAGTTAACAGCCGCGACCGTATGAAAATAAGAATCGATCCCTTAGGGGTATTCAACTTTTATCTGACGCTGATCGATACGTCGAACGTGTTCGGCACGTTGATCACGTCGGCGCTCAACTACAAGGTCGCCGGGTTTTCCGAATGCTCCGGCCTCGAAGCAACGGTGGAAGTTTTTGAATACAAGGAAGGCGGTCTGAACGACTACGTGAGGAAATTTCCGACCAGAGCGAGCTTTTCAAATATCACGTTGAAGCACGGCGTTATCTATTTGTTCGACGACCTCTGGTCCTGGCACAACGACTTCGTCCTCGGTCGTGGGAAACGAAAGGACGGTCTCATCGTGTTGCTGGATGAATCTCGAATGCCGGCAAAGATCTGGCGCTTCAAGCGCGGAGTGCCGATGAAGTGGACCGGGCCTTCACTCAACGCAGCGCAGAGTTCGGTGGCCATCGAAGCACTCGAGATCTCACACGAAGGCCTGATTATGGAACTGGGCGCCTGACAAGAGAAGCAGGGTGACAAAGATGAACGAAACGGACGTGAGGATTGGCGACGTGCAGACTGAGATGGTTGTAACTGAAAGCGTCGGCTCTCTCAGTGTTGAGGACGTCAAACGGATCGTCGATATGGCGATGCAGCAGTTTCGCCAGGAACAAGATCGGATGGCCCAACGGAAACGAGACACGTCCGTGTTCGACAGTAATTACGAAGCGCATCCGTAAACCAAGATGAAGCCTGAAAAGTTGATCATTAAGAACCTGGAAACCGGCGAGAAGCTGCCGGTGCTCTTCAATCCGGAGCGTTACACCCTCAATAAAGGTGTGCAGATCCAGGAGATCCCGATCCCGGGTCTGGATTCACCGGTATTGCAGTTTGTGCGGGGCCAAAACGAAAAGATCACGATGGAATTGTTCTTTGACACCACGGAATTCGGGATGGTTGACAATGTCAAAGACGTTCGCACTGAAACTCGCAAAATCTACGCACTCACAAAAATCAACGGCGAAACTCATGCGCCACCACGTTGCTCGTTGATTTGGAAAGACAGGCTTTTTTCGTTTGGCGGGAACGCAACTTCGAAGTGTTTAGTGGAAAGCGTCAACGAGGAATTCACTCTCTTTAGTCCGAGTGGCGTTCCGTTGCGCGCAAAGTTGAACGTGACGTTTCGAGAGTACCTCACGATCGAAGATCAGCTAAAGGAAACCCCCAGGCATTCGGCCGACAGACGCAAGGTGCGCGTGCTCGCGCGGGGTAAGACATTAAGCCATCTCGCCGCGGAAGAATATGACGATCCGGGCGAGTGGCGCTTGATCGCCGAGGCGAACAATCTCGACAACCCCCGATTAGTCGCACCGGGAACGAGTTTGGAAGTTCCCCCGCACGAACGCACCAGAACGAAGTTCAGCTCAACGGCGCCTTTAGGGTAAACCGGACAAAAAATGCATGCCCGAAGAGAACGCACTGCGAGTCGAAATTTACAAGGATCAGGACTTCTACGTTCCTGCGTTCATCATCAAGGTGCAGAACGAGGAGCTGAAGCGAGTCGTCATGAACGACATCCTGAATGTCACCTACACCGATAGTCTGTCAAATGTCGACTCGTTTGACATGACGGTAAACAACTGGGACGCGGGGGCTAAGTATCTCGATCAGACTGCGTTCAAGTACAGCGATACAAACACCTTCAATCCGTGGAAGGATGTTGAGGTACAGATGGGTTACTACCGAAACGGAAAGAGTGAGTTACGCACGATGTTGATCGGAGAGATCACCACGCTGACGCCGAACTTTCCGCAAAGCGGCGCATCTACGCTGAACGTGCGTGGACTCAATCTGTTTCATCGCTTCAGAACGAAGCAGGAAACCAAACCCTTCTTCAATAAAAAAGATTCGGACATTGCGAAGGAGATCGTCGAGAGCATCGCGACTGAAATTCGCAAGAAGTCTCCCAAGCTGAAACTGAAACTCGACGACGAAGACTACGCGAACAACATCAAGACGGAAGAGAAGATTCCCTATGTCTTGATGAACAATCAGTTTCCGATCGCGTTTTTGATGGAGCGAGCGAGAGACCTCGGCTACGAGCTGACGATGGAAGAAGCATCACAGGCAGGAAATCGCGAAGTCATCTTTCATTACCGGCCCACCAGCAATGTAAAGCGAAAGACCTACATTCTCGATTGGGGTGTTTCGCTGATGAGTTTTCAACCGACTCTCCAGTGTGCGAACCAGGTCGCGGAGCTGACCGTGCGTGGTTGGAACCCGCAAACCAAAAAGCCGATAAAGGTCACCGTCAAACGCAATGAAATTAAGGGGATCGTCACACCATCGGATCTTAACGTCACTGAGCCGGACCTGACCAAGAAACTGGAGATCGTTATCGATCGACCGATTCAGAACGAAGCGGAAGCGAAACTCCTGGCAACAAACCGCTTGCGACAGATCGGCGAAGTGCTGGTGGAGGCAAAAGGGAAAACAGTCGGCGTACCTGATTTACGAGCCGGTTCCAAAGTCGAGATCAGGGGTCTCGGCGACCGCTTTTCGGGAACGTACCTGGTCACCGGGACCACGCATTCGATTGGCGACGGCGGTTACACGACGGACTTCACGGGGAGAATGGAGAAGCTATGAGTGTCATACAGGGAATCGTTACCGGCACCGTAACGAAACTTAACGAACAAAAACCCGGCGAAATTAAAGTGAGATTCAACGCTCACGAAGAGACTCACGAGACGGATTGGATCCGCATCGCGACCACTATGGGAGGAAAGAACCGCGGGACGTTCTTCATGCCCGAAATCGGAGATGAAGTCGTTGTGGGATTCGAGCGCGGTGACGTGCGATTTCCGTATGTGCTCGGTTTTCTCTGGAATGGACCAGACACGCCGCCGGCGAATCACGTGCGCCTGCGCCGGATTCAATCCGTGAACGGTCACAGCATCAGTTTTATCGACTCAACGCCGGACGCCGGCAGCAAAGGCGCGCTGGTTATTGAAGACGCACACGGGAACGTAATCACGATGTCCAACGGAAAGATAACCATCAAGAGCAAAGGGCTGCTCGAATTGCAGGGCAAAGTGGTCCGGATAAACGGGAGAGTTGTTTCACCAACTCCGAATCCGATTTGAGCAGGACGCTGGTATGCCGAATATCGACATCGAACTCTCCGCCGATTTAAAGAAGCTGTTTGAGCTTCCTCCGTGCGAGGATCTCAAGCTTCCGTCACCATCGCCTCTCAAGATCACACTGCCCACCGGCGGATCGATAAATGCGCTTACGGATATCTCTAAAGGCATACCCAACGACTGTTCGATGATCTTCAATCTGATGCTCCAGATTGCTCCCTTCATGGCGGCGACTGAATGTTTGTTCAAACTGCTGGCGCTGATCGCGCCGCTTATCGACGTCGTGAAGGCTTTAGGACCACCACCCGATCCGTTCAAGCTGGGCGAGGCAATTCCGAAGTTTCTCAAGGCCGCGGCCGATCTTGCGCCTTGCTTGTTAGTGGTAACGGGCGCGCCATTGATTCCCTTCCTCCGAGATCTGCTGTGTCTGATCATCAAGGCGCTGAACTGCTTCGTCGATCAGTTGGAGTCGATACTCGGCGTGATGAGCGGTCTGACGCTCGACCTTAGCAACGCAATCTCATCAGGCAACACGGAATTGCAGCGAACGCTGGAGTGCGCGCAGGAGAATGCCGCGACCGCGGCCGAGCATCTGACGAAATCAATCGAACCTATCGGAGTGATTCTGAAAATGGCGGGTCCATTGATGGGCCTCGCCGGCGTTCCCGCTATCGAACTACCCGCAATCGGGAGCCAAACGGATGTCGAATCATTGGAAGAAACAGTCAAGACCATGAAACAAGTCATCGGCACGCTTCAGATCGCCGTAGATGCGATAGGAGGTTGTGGATGACAAGACAGGATTTCATCGGCAAAGGCTGGCGTTTTCCGATCAAGGTTAACGCGCGCGGCCGTCTCGAATGGTCGGATGGTCCAAGCCGGATTCAGGACTCAATCTGGATCATCATCAAGACCGCGCTCGGTGAAAGATTGATGCGCCCGACATTCGGCGCGGGTGTTGATGATTTTGTTTTTGAGTCGAACAGCGAAATCAATCGCGCGCAGTTGTCGGCAGCGATTAAGGACGCGCTGTTGCAGTGGGAACCGAGGATTGAACTGGACGACGTGCGAGTGACCAGTGGCTGGCAAGCGAAAGACCGGCGACTCGAAGATCTCGATTCCGTGTCGGCCGTCCGAGATCGATCTACTGCGTTGGATAGCCAGGTTGTTGTGACCATTGAATATCGCCTGCGCACGACCAACGAGATATTCAACGTCGTGTTTCCGTTTTATCTGGAAGAAGGGGTTGGCTAATGGCGCTGCCCGATATAAAGCTTGACGATCGCACCTTCGAACAGTTAGTCGCGGAGGCGAAGCGGCGTATCCCGGGCTACACACCGGAATGGACGGATCTGAATGATAGCGATCCGGGTGTGACGCTGGTCCAACTCTTTGCCTGGCTGTCGGAGATGATCATCTGGCGCTTGAACCGCGTTCCGGAAAAGAACTTCGTCAAGTTTCTCGAGCTCATCGGCATCGAACAGGAGGCGCCCTCAGCCGCTCGGGCAGAACTGACGTTCAAGCTCACGGCAAAGAACCTCGCTGATGCTGTCATTATTCCGCAGGGAACGCGCGTAGCACTGGCTGAACAGGTCGATGGCAAACCCGTAATCTTTGAAACGGACGACAACTTCTTCGCCGTCAGCGCGGAACTTACGCACGTGCAGAGTTTTGACGGAGCTCGCTACGAGATCGTGACGGAAGCCTTTCGCGTTCCCGGAAAGTTCTTCTTCCCGTTCAGCCCACAACCGCAACGTAACGCCGCGCTTTATCTCGGGTTTGATGAAAGCTTTCCCGCGAACGCTCCCGTGACCCTGACGTTTCACGCCTTTACCGCAGATCTGATCGAACAAGGAAAGGGGATCAAGATTGAATTTCCATCCAGCACGACGGACGACGCCAGCAATCGCAACCAGGGAACACCCACCGCTGAAACACCTCCGGCGATAGCAGTTTGGGAGTATTGGGCCGGCGACAGCGCCAAGTGGCGACCCGTACCGGGAGTTCGCGACAACACCGCAACGCTCACGAAGACAGGCACCGTCGTGTTTGATCCACTCTCAGGTTTCGTAAGCACGAAGATCGGTCTGTTACGCAAAGACGATGACCCGCCGCGTTTCTGGCTCCGCTTACGCATCGATCAAATTCTCGGACGTGGTTTTGAAATCGTGCCGCGAATCGAAGACGTTGTACTCAATACGATCAGCGCCACCAACGCGGTGACGATCACAGACGAACTTCTCGGCGCCAGTCGAGGTACGCCGAATCAAAGATTCCAACTTGCGAATACTCCCGTTTTGCTCGATCGATTCGACTTACAGGTCGATGAAGGAGAAGGTTTTCAGTCGTGGCAGATGGTGCGCGACTTTGCGGCTTCCAAGCGGGACGATCGCCACTTCACTTTATCGCCGGCGACCGGCGAACTGAGGTTTGGAGACGGCAACCAGGGAAAGATTCCAGGCAGAGTAACCGACAGCTCAGATCCGGAAACTGATCTGCCCAACATCAAGGCGGCGAATTACCGGTGGGGCGGCGGAGCGGGAGGAAACGCCGGCGCCGGCAAGATCACTTCGCTCGAATCTTCAGTTCCGTTTGTTGAAAGCGTAACCAATCTTCGTCCGGCGATCGGCGGCCAGGATCAGGAAACGGTGGACCACGCGAAATTGCGCGCGCCGGAATCAATCCGTTCGCGCTCGCGTGCCGTCACCGGCGAAGATTTTGAGTTCCTGGCGAGGCAGACACCGGGTGCGCGCATACGTCGCGCGCGAGCACTGCCGCTGCGGCATCCGGAACTTGAACCGATTCGTCCCTCTTCGAAGTCGTCCGCAGCTACGCTCATTCCCGTACCGGGCGTGATCACTGTCCTCGTCGTACCTGAAGTACTCAAAGAGGATCTTAAACCCGTTCCGTCCGCCGACACCTTGAAGCTTGTCGGCGAATGGCTGAACCAACACCGACTGATCACGACCGAGCTGTACGTTGCGGCTCCCAAGTACAAGGAGATCGAGATTGAAGCGCGAGTGATTGCGAAGCCGACGGCAAATAGCGGTCAGGTCGCTGAAGCACTACAGAAAATGTTGCTTACTTACTTCCACCCGTTAACAGGTGGCGCCGGAACGGGTTGGGAATTCGGCGGCACTGTTTACTTTTCAGAGATCTACCGGCGCATCCTCGACACGGAAGGAGTAGCGCGTCTCGAGGCGGGCGCAGTCAGCACCTACGTTGACGGGCAACGTCAGCCGTCGTGTTCGGATGTGCTGCTGAGTTCGGACGAGCTCGTGTTCTCGAGGAAACACAAGATCATCGTTACTTACGCATGACAAACGAAACCGCACAATACTTGATCCTGGACCAGGTGTACGGGTGGAAAGAAGATGCCCGCGACAGGCCCGGGTACGGTTTGGCCACGACCGCTGACGGTCATCGTCAGCTTTTTCCGCTTCCCGGTCGTTCGTCGCTGTTGCTCGATAGTAAGCGCCAGGAAAACACGTTCGTATCGCCGAGCGGGTTGGCAGCGGATTCCAAAGGCCGGATCGCGGCCGTGGATGCCGGAACCAATCAGCTCATCCGGATCGATCCCAAACGCAAAGAACTCCAGGTGATCACGGGAATCGGTGCAGAAGGAACCGGGGCCAGAAACTTCTCAGCGCCGCAAGGGGTCGCTCTTTCAGAGTCGGGGGCAATCGTCATCGCGGATACCGGTAACCACCGCGTTCAGATCTTTTCGAGCGGTTATAACCTGCTGCAAACGTGGGGTCGCGTTGGTGCAGACGGCAATCCTCTTCCGGGCGCTGAGGATAAAGAATTCGATCGTCCGTGGTCCGTCAGCGTAGACACCTGCGGTAACGTTTACGTAGTTGATCGTGGAAACGCACGAGTACAGAAGATCTCGTTACGCGGCAAGTGGCTCAGTGACATTGGCCGGCCATGCCTCGCCGATCCGACACGTCTCGCACTCGGGCCCGATGGATTGATCGCCATAGTGGATCCCGGTCAGCAGGCAGTCGTATTGGTATCGCCTCGCCGGATCTCGCCGCGCACGATCTCGGTTAAGGACCCGCGCAGTGCCGCGTTTGATAAAAACGGAACTCTTTACGTCGGTGACGCGACTAGTCTCATCGGTGTGTATACGCGAGTCTCCGCTGACACAGACACGTACGAGCTAATCGGCCAGGGTTCGGCAAACGTTGACGGCGAGATCATCGACCTTGTGTGTGTTTCTGAACCCGCTTCTTACCTCGTCGCCATGATCAAGGAATCGTTCAACGGATTACGTCAGAGACTTTGGCGTATAGAACCGGTCGGCACCTTCCAGCACGAAGGTAGTCTGGTGACAAGTGTCCTCGACAGCGGGTTGGAGAAGTGTCAGTGGCATCGAATTCTAATGGATGCGGTTTTGCCCACGAAAGAGTCGGGGAACTCTGCGAACCTGGGCGCCGGCAGCGTGGAAATCGAGAGTTATACCTCTGAACGCAACAACATTGATCTTGCGGCGCCGGAAACAAGCTGGCAAAGATGCGTGCTGACAGGGGACGACAACCCTGATTGCCTGGTCCAGAGTGGTCCGGGCCGTTATCTGTGGTTACGTGTGACATTGCGGTCAAACGGAATCGCCTCTCCGGTAATTAAAGGCATCAAGGTGTTCTACCCGCGCATCAGTTATCTGCAATACCTGCCCGCGGTTTATCAGGAAGATACTGACAGCCGAATTTTTCTCGATCGGTTCCTCTCGATCTTCCAGACGGAGTTCGACAACTTCGATCGCCAGATCGATAACCTCTGGCAGCTATTCGATCCCGCATCAGTCAGCGAAAAGCACTTTGACTGGCTCGCATCATGGCTGGGGCTGTTCTTCCAGCCTGACTCGTTGATTGATCAGCGCTGTCGTTTCGAATGCGTTACTGAAGAGCCTTGCCAACCGCCGCCGGAATGTCCTCCGGAAACAGACGATGCGAGGAGCGACACCACGAGTCCGCTGATGGAGTGGACCATTGAAAGAAAACGCGAGTTGCTGGAGAAGGCCTTTGACAGTTATCGCATGCGGGGAACAGTCAAAGGACTCGAGACCGCAATTCGGGACCACACCGGAGCTCACTTCGCCACGATTCTCGAGCACTTCAGACTCCGGCGCTCGCCTGTGCTCTCCGTCATCGCGAAAAAAGCAGAGGATGATCCCTGCGTTCCGCCACAGCCGCCACAAAAGGGTTTATGCGGAGAGACTTTAGAGGACTACACGGTTAGTTTGCCGCTGGACGGAACAGTACGTTTATGGAGCCGGGCCTTCTATAAACGATTGCAGCTCAACTCGTTTTCCCAAATCGGGTTTTTCCGGTTCCTGGGAACTCCAGAACCGGCTCTTGAACCGTTGGATTGGGGCGCGCACCGTTTCACAGTGTTCTTCCCGGCGAGTCCTTATTCTGTAAAAACGACGATGGAGAAAGTGCAGCAAGTGGTTGAGCGAGAAAAGCCCGCTCACACACAGGCTGAACTCTGTCCCGTGTTGCCGCGATTACGAGTAGGCGTGCAAGCCACAGTCGGCGCGGATGCAGTCGTCGGCGGTATCAGTCACCTCGTGCTGAATTCGCTTTCGACTTTGAACTACGACGCAATTCTTTCCTGCTCTCGAGAGGAAAACCGGCTAAGGGCGAGCGGGACTTCGCTTCACCCGCGAACGGGAATTTCCACAGTGCTCTCGTGAAGGAGTAAATGATGAAGACGACAACTAAAAAATATGTACAGACCGAACAGATGGCGCAGGAATGCAAACCGATTCCCTGCGACATCCCGGAGTTCTGCCGTAACAACTACTTCACGGGCAAGCTGCTGACCGAGCGAGATCTAACCGCTGAACAACGTTATCTGACCGACAAGCTGCGTCTACACCACGTCGCGCTTCATGGTTGGGGTGTGATTTGCGGACTCAAAGTGAGATCTCATCCACACTGTCCGGATCGCAGAGCGATCGTCGAACCTGGTTTGGCAGTTGACTCATGCGGCAGGTTCATCCGCGTGCTGACGGAAATCGAGGTCGAACTTCCGAAAACGACAGCTCGACCCACGGACTATAAGGATCGTTACGGAGAGGAAGAACGCGAATACCAGCGTTCGCGTGGTGGTTACGAAGCGCCATCCGACGGAGCAGAAAAGCAACGAGACTACGGCACACCACAACAGGAACGCGACTACGGGACACCACAGGGTGGATCTTTTTATCCGCCGTACGAGCAGTCGGAGCAACCGGGTTACGGCGGCTATCACCACAATCCCGAGCCGACCGTCAATCTATATTTCTGCCTTGCCTATGCGGAATCGGAACGGGAGTTGACGCCTGCTCCCTTCGATGAATGCGCCTGCGGCGAAAGCGGCCAGAAAGCGAATCGTATTTGCGAGATCTCGAAGGTGATCGTCGAAACCGACGAGCCCGAAGGTTGGGACGAACTGCCTGACCGTCACCACTGCGAAGAAGATGATTGTCTCAAACTCCTGGACGCGCTGATCGACCCCTGTCCGCTACCCGCAAAACTGAAATGTGTCCCGCTGGCGATTGTCAACGATTTCGTCGTCGGCGACGCGTTAACAGAAGACAAGATAGACAACTCGATACGAGTCACACTGCGCAGCACACAGTATCTCGAACAGATCATTTGCTGTCTCGCCAAGAAGATAACGACTCAGAATTTAACCAGAATTGTCGATGTTTCGTGGGATCACCAGGGTGAGTACAACTGCCGTGATTTCATGGGCGAGTTCATCGGCGAGGACAAAGGATTCCAGATCGTTTTTGAGGGCCCCGTAACCGGCATTACTCCGCGCACGTTTCAGGCCATCGCCGTACGCTATGTCGATCCTTCCGGCGCCGGACTGATGGAAGTTGTTCCAGCCATCGTCAGACAAAGTATCGACCGTACGAAAGCACGGCTTCAGATCGATCCGCGCTACGCGCAACGGCGGCTCGATCACACCCGGTTCGATCTCTACATCAAGCTCCGCGCCGGCCACATTCTCGACGACAACGGATTGGCAGTTGATGGTGACTTGCTCGCACGTCCTGATGCCGACGGCAAATACAGTGTTCCGATACATACCGGCGATGGCGTCCCAGGCGGCGTGTTCGAGAGTTGGATCAAGGTTAGTCCATAAGTCCGGAAATTTTGGGGAGTGAAACCGGCGGAGCAGATGAACGCAAGTTGATTGGAGGCTATCGTGATTGAAACCAGGCCAAAAACAAAAAAGAAGCAGAAGTCGGAAGGCTGTCATTGTTCCGACCCGAAGCCTGACGGTACGTGTTGCAACCTCGTCTGTTTCGAACGTCCCAACTATTTTTGCGGGCATCTGCTAACCGATACCGATCTCTCGAAAGAGCAACAGTACGTAATCGAGAAGCACAAACTCCACAACCGTACGCTTCACGGCTGGGGTGTTGTTTGCGGCCTTAGCCTGACGTGCGGCGACGAGGAGTGCTGCGGTTCGATCGTGATCGACGAAGGCTATGCCATCGACGATTGCGGTAATGATCTGGTCGTCTGCGAACCAGTCCGCTTTGATGTGGTTTCGGTGCTGAAGGAGAAGGGTTTAATTGTCGGCGATGCAGTCTACGATCCGTGTGCGCCCGAAGACGAAGATGATGAGTGTGAGTACACGCAGTGTTTCTATGTAACTGCCTGCTACGAAGAAGAAGCGCGTGATTTCACGACTCCGTTCGTAGCCGGTTGCCGGCCGACGCTGACGGAGTGTGAGCCCACACGAATTCGCGAGGGCGTACGCTTTGATGTAGTCGACGAACTACCGGACGAAAGCTCGTGGCTCAAAGAACTTATCGAGCGGGTGACAGGCTGTTTCTCTGTCTTCACTACTGGTCCATTCTCGAGAGCACTCAACGACCCGAACAAGAGGCGAATCCTTGAGAGGGTGTGTAGCCCGGAGGACAATCTCGAGGGAAGCGAGTTCGATGGGCTGAAAAACCTGTTTTCCGAGTTGCGTGGACTCCTGCTGCTGTACTTCCAAAAACATCCGGACAAGTACAACTGCAAACTCACGGATGAGATTCGCCGCAACGCGTTTCCCGATCCCGCGACTGGTCCAAAGATCAAGGAAGCCTTTTCCAACCTCCTGCGATTGGCGTTTCAACACGCGATCTCATGCGCACTCGGCCAATTGGTGCCGCGCTGTCCAAGTCCCAAGCACGCGGGCTGCGTGGTGCTCGGCACAGTTGAAGTAAGAGGCGGTTGTGTGACGCACGTCTGCAACTGCCCGCGCAAGTACGTTTGGTCCTTCGCGAATTTCTTCCAGGTGCTGCTGGCAACTGTTTACGGCAACGAGGCTTGCGAGGAGAAAGAAGAGAGTGCGGCGGCGATAGAGATGGCCGAAGACAGAGCTGTCGGACGAGTCGCGGTTAACAATCATGAAAGGAAGGGGGATAAAGAGCACCAGCGACACGTCTGCTGTGGCGAGTTCGACGTTACCTGTGGGGACCTCCTGCCGCTGCTAAAAATCGATCGGAAGTTCCTCCAGTTCGCCGGCACAGAAGCTGTGCGCGCGTTTCAAATTCTTGGTAAATCCGTCAAAAGCATTTTCAATTTCACTGACGCCCGCAAGTTCTCGCCTGCCATGTTCATAAGTATGGACCAACAAGCGACGGAGCGGGCGCTTGGTGATCTGAGAATTAAGAATTTCCGATACGAACAGGTTGAGGTTTCGCCGGAACCCGCTCATCCGTTCGAAGAGTTGGCTCGAATTGGATTGGGACAACAGGCTGAGTCGACTCTAATCCTGCAGCGCGACCCCAAGAACGTGGTCGTAAACGCCTACATCGAACCGCCCTCGCTACATCAGAAACCCGCGCCGCAACAAGACGGATCCAAGGATCTGGAGAATCGTGTCGCCGCGGCTGAAGCAGTCGCAAGATCAGCGAACGAGCGCGCCGTAAAACTGGAGGAGCGATTGGCAACGACGGAAACTTTCATTCGTGACCTGACGAGGTCGAGTGGAATATCAATGGAGGAAGTTCGAAGGCGGATTCAGGAGGAGTTGAGTCGCAGTCCCGAAAGGCCTGAATCAACTGAAGCCGTACCACGAACTACCAAAAAAGCTTCGAAACGACGGCAACCGCCAACTCCGGAAGGCGCGGAGGGTGAAAATGGCTAACAACATCGAGCGGCTGAATTACTACGAACGCGAGTACCTGCGAAGTTTTGATTTCATCGCGGAGCAAAACTACCACATCGAAATGCGCCGCAGGTTGAATCTCGCGCTGCACTTGTGGGGCATTGTTGTTGGCCTCGACGTGAAGCTGGGTGAAGTGGTCCAGGGAGCGCCTAATCAATACTACATAAGCCCCGGCATGGCCATCGACGCCTACGGCCGTGAGATATTCTTATCCGCGCCCTACATCCTCAGCGAAGACGATGTCCAGAACAATCGCATTACTCTGCCGGGCCGGTACTCTTTGTTCATTGAATATGCGACGGACCTTGCTACGCCACCCGCGGCTGGCTTCGCCGTGTGTGATCTGAAAGACCAGTACACGCGTCGTCATGAATCGTATCGCATCATCATTTCAAACGAGCTGGACGATTCAGTAGATCCCAAGAAAGTCAAAGTCCCCTCGCCCATTGACCAGCTATCGGACGATCCGGAAAAGAAACCCTGGCCCGTCAGACTTGGTTCTGTTGATATTGATGCCAGCCTGATGATCACCAACGCCTGGCCCAAGGATCGTACGTATATCGGAGTGCGCGCCCAACAGATCGTCGCTCCCGTCGCATCGCTTGGGGATAGTGCGCCCGACGCCAACCGGCCGATCAGCGTCGAAGCCGATCTGCGCGCACGAAAGAACGCGATCATCGGCAAGGACTTTGAGGTTCTTAAAGCTGACACGATTCCTCCGCCGACGGCGGATCCGTTTCCCGGTAAAAAGGGAAATCTCAAGGTTCGTAACGATCTCTTCATGCGCGGCGAGTTTTACAAACTCGTGGACGCAAAATGGCTGGCGCTTACGGAGTACGTGAAAACGCTCATGCCTGACATTCAGATAAGCACGGTTAAAATCGACATAGTCCCCACTGCCGCCAATCCATCGATTGGCCAGTTTCCATTTTCGCTCGCGAGCAAACTCCCGACCGCCTCGAGCGCGAATATCATGGCCGCGATCGCCGGCATCGAATGGAAAACAAAGAACGAGGTGAATACGTGGTGGGGCAACATTGGAAACGATTCTCCGATCGTGCGTGTGACCGCGGATCCGCCACAGAAGCAGTTGAACAATCCCAATACCTTTGATTTCAAACTGAACTGGACGGTTGGACCAAACGACACCACGGTCCTCAACAATCCGTCCCTTAGTATTAGATCGATAACGGTTAGTTACGTTGTAGTGTTTTTCCCGTGAGACTCGCAATTTCCAATTTCAGGACCCGATGCAGAGTGCCGGCGCGTTCGTCTCTCACTCAGGAGGTTGTCGACCGTGTCGTGCGGCACGGATTTGCGGCTGAGTGTGTGCGCCAACTCAGCTCCTTGCCTGACTCCGGCTCCGTGGTCCGAATACGGCGGTTGCCGCTGGATCTGAAGCTCAAGAGCAGCGATCTGACTGAAGCAGCGCTGGTTCGTTTGTGGGCCAACGAATTTTGTCGCGCACTGACGACCGTGCTGCGTCTGCCAGGTACGGATACCGTTGCGGTCGTGACCAGCGAGAGCCGGGCCGCATGGCTGGCACGTTTCATTTCTCACCTCGTGGCCGGCTCGGCGCAATCGAGATGGGAGTATGAAGAGTTTGCTGATGTGTTGAAGTTGGGAACTGTTGATGCTGTGCTTGCGGTTCTGCAGCGTGAGCCGCTCGAGATCGTCCCGGTGCTGCGGCTGCTACAGCGAGAGCGCCGGCTGGATAACGTGCTGGCGTTGTTCAGCGATCTTGCCTACGAGCAACTTTTCGCGAGTATTGGCAAAGCAAAACCTGTACAAGACCTGGAACTTTCGCTTCAGGATCTGGTTACGGTTGGCGCATCGGTGCGATCTGCTTTGCCGGTTGCGGGAATTCTGGCTTCGCGCCCGCGTGCCTTGCTCGTCTTCCTTCAGTTGGCCGGAACCGATGAGTCCGCTGTTGTTGCGCATTGGTCGCCACGCCGCGTGTTGTATGCGCTGATCGCATTGGACACACTCGTCAACGTCACTCAGTCGTCGCCGCAGGAGATGTGGCAACAACGATTGACGCCGGCGTGGCTCGCAAGCACTGCTCGTTCGCTGAACCCAACGATTCTGGCAGTGCTCGAGCAGGTTGGCCGTTTGACAGCGGAACGTGATGTAACTTGGCGCAAACAGCAGTTGGCGCCACTGGTCCAGTTGCTTGAGAGCCTTGCGAGTGAGATCGGACTGCGAACGGACGCGCAAAAACAATCTCACTTCGTGTCTGGTGATTATGTGGGGTTCCTACTGCTTGTGGGACTAATCGATCGTTTTCGGTGGCCTCGAGTGATCCTGGAAAGCGGGCTCGGGCGAAGGTGGGGAAACCGCGCGATTACATGTTGTTTGGCGGGACTCGCGCAACACCTTCTGGAAAAGAACATCGACAGCGATTTGGATCCCGGGGTGGCGGTTTTTGCAGGTTGGCTCGATCCTGCGTCTGTTAACCGCGGTCTGCTGCAATCAGTCCTTTCTTCAGCCTCGGATGAAGATCGCGCGCAGTTAATTGAAAAACTCACAGGCACGCCTTCGACAGAGGACAAGACACTGGCGAGTGATTGGACCACGACGTTTGGACACGTCGGAGATTACCTCTTGCGCGAGTTTGCGAGTCGCATCCGTGGTTTTCGCAAAGCCACACCCGCTTCAATCGTCAATACGTTTCTCAAACAGCCGGGTCGTATCATGATCGATGACGAGCGAATTCATGTGACCCTGCAGCCGAATCCGTTTCACGTGGCGCTGCATCTTTCGGCGGTTGATGAGACGGTCGACGCAGTGCCGTGGCTCGATAACCGGCGCTTGCAATTCCAACTCGAAGGACTGTGATGGAAGCATACAAGGACAGCGTTGAGCACCTGCGCGACGAACTGTCGCGACTGGATGTTTTGCTGCAACGTGCCCTACTGGTTGCGCGAAGAGCTGACGCGGCTTCAGCCGCCGAAGAGTTTCGCGGGCTGGTGATTTCGGAGCCGGAGATCGATGCGCTGGTCCAGGCAAAAGATTTCTTCGGTGAGCGATGGCGGCGGCAAGACGCCATGCGCGAAGAGCTGAGTGCAATTGATCAGCAGATCGAGAAGATCCATCAGGACATCGATGAACGGCGCAAACTCACGGACGCCGCCGGAACCTGGCTTGCCCTGCCGTGGATCGCGCAGCGTTTCAATCTTTCACCAGCGGAAGTGGATGTGCTGCTGTTAACGATCGCTGTCGAATTGGAGCCGCATTACGAAACGCTGTACGCGTATCTGCAAAATGACGTTACCCGAAAGCGGCCCAGCGTCAACCTGGCACTGAATCTCATTTGCCGAAATGAGGGTGAGAAGATCGCCGCTCGAACCATCTTTTCACCTTCAGCTTCACTCTTTGCGAACCGCCTGCTCGATCTTGTCGAAGAGCCGCAGGAAAGAAATGCACCGCTCCTGCGCAAATCTCTACGGACGGACGAGGCGGTCGTGGCTTTCCTGCTGGAGCAGCCGGCAATAACCAGCTCCGCCGCAACGTTGATCGATCCTGCGGCGGCGGACCATATGTCGGAGTTGAATACGAGTACTCAGGAACAGTTACGCAATCTGGCCGCCTACCTTAACCGCACCGATCGACGCACCATCGCGCTGCGAGTAATCGGACAGTCTGAAGTTGCGTTAACGAGTGCAGCCGAAGCCCTGTGTACTTCGCTGAGAAGAAGACTGTTGCTCGTCGACGTAAATCAACTGGGAACGGACGAAGCTTACGTTTCGAGACTGATGCGCGACAGCGTTTTGTGGGGCGCGATCCTCGCAGTCAGAGAGCGTGAGACGGCGGTAGCAGGAGCCGACAGCCAAACTGTGAATCAATCGCTGACGCTGTTGTGGAATGCACTGCGAGTTTTTGGCGAGCCAATCTTCTTACTGGGTGCGGAAAGTGCTTTCGTTAACATTCCAATCAACATTCGCGTTTGGCGTATGGAGGTGCAACCTCCCGGGTTTACGCAGCGGCGGCAAACGTGGGAAGCAGCGCTCGGCAGCAGTACAGGTGAGGCCGATCCGGCGCGGCTCGCCGATACATTCCGTTTTGGCGCGCAACGAATTCACCAAACGATCGATATGGCCCGAAGCCTCATGGCCGTGCGAAAGGCCACCGAGAAAGAACCTGAGATTCAGGATCTCCTCGATGCGGGCCGAGCTTTAACAAGTCCGCAGGTGAGCCGTTATGCGCTTCGCGTTGAGCCGCGATACGGATGGAACGACATCGTTCTGCCGCCCGAAAAAGCACAAAAGCTGCGGCACATTGCTTCGTGGATAAAGTTTCGGCGCACCGTCCATCGCGATTGGGGTTTTGGCCAGAAGCTCTCGCGAGGCAAAGGTTTGAACGTACTCTTCACCGGACCCTCTGGCACAGGCAAAACAATGGCGGCGGAGGTGCTCGCCGGTGAACTCTCTCTGGATCTTTACCAGATCGACTTATCTACTGTTGTGAGTAAATACATTGGAGAGACTGAGAAAAATCTCAGCGCCATCTTCCGCGAAGCCGAACAGACGCAAACGCTTCTCTTTTTCGACGAGGCAGACGCGCTCTTCGGCAAACGAACCGAGGTGAAAGACGCGCACGACAGGTATGCAAACATCGAGGTCAACTACCTGCTGCAAAGAGTTGAACAATATGAGGGCGTGGTGATTCTCGCGACCAACCTCCAGCAGAATCTCGACGATGCGTTCTTGCGACGCATGCAGGAGGTTTTGGAGTTTCCGTTCCCCGACGCTGCCCTGAGAGAAAGTATCTGGCGTGGGCATTTTCCGAAAGGCGCGCCAACGGCAGCGGACATAAATTTTCAGTTTCTGGCGCAGAACTTCAAGTGGCCAGGCGGGAATATCAAGAACATTGTGTTGAGCGCTGCATTTCTGGCGGCACAGGAATCGAAGCCGATCGGTATGTCGCATCTCATTCTCGCCACGCGTGCCGAGTACCAGAAAGAGGGACGACTCGCAATCAAGACTGACTTTGGACCGTATTACGATCTAATCGCGCGCAGTGCGTAGCGATGGTGAGTGTTGGTGTAAACAAGTACGACAAACCGTCTGGCCTGCGTCGAGTACGCGGGGCACGCGCGGTAAGTTCCGGAACGCTACCGGTGCTCGTCGGCAGGCCAGACCGTTTGTCGTACCTGAAACGAAAGAGGACCACCATGAGTCAACTCGTGAACATCCAGCCGCGTGTTAACCGCAACGAGATCGCCGGCGGACTGCTCTACTGCCACAGCCGGCTCAACTCAAACACGACCAAACTCCTCGAGAGTGCCTCCTTCCTGTATGCGTTGATTGAAGTACTTGCTGAAAAAGGCCTGGTGCAGATCGACGAGCTCGAAGAAAAGAAGCAGGAAGTCGCTACTCGCTTGCTCGACTCATTTCTCGATCGCGGCATGGGTGTGGCGATGCAGGAAGACGAGCGCGACAAGTATTCGTTTTCTGAAACAGTGGATATTGATTGCGCGAGCCGCGTTCATCTTTGCCAGGCGGCGTGCTGCCGTATGAGTTTCGCACTTTCGCAACAGGACGTTGAGGAAGGCGTAGTCAAATGGGATCTGGGAAGACCGTATCTCATCGCGCAAGATAGTGACGGATACTGTCGCCACCTGGACCGCGAATCAAACTGTTGCACCGTGCGCGAGCAGAGACCGCTTCCCTGCCGCGGCTATGACTGTCGCCAGGACAAGCGGGTTTGGGTTGATTTCGAAAAACGAATCCTCAATCCGCAGTTGGAAGAACTGTTCCAGACCAGTGAGTTGGAAGTGGCGCACGCAAACTGATGTCACGGTGGTTGACCAGAAACAAAGCAGTAGATTCCGAAGGCTCCGAAGAAGAGTCCGCTTCGGACGTTCAAAGTGTCCCTCCTGTCGTCGCTGGAATTCAGGGTCTGCAACAAACCGCGGGCAATCAATCCGTTCAAGGTTTACTCACGCCAAACAAAACGCAAACGGAATCGGAATCGGCAAAGCTCGACACGTTAATCGACTCTCCCGCTAAACGCGAAAGCGCCGGCATCCACATACACACTGACGACCGCGCTGCAAAATCAGCCGACTCACTCGGAGCCGCGGCCTATACGCAAGGTCGAGACATTTACTTTGGCGCTGGTAAATACGCACCATCCACGTCAGCAGGACGAGACCTCCTCGCCCATGAACTGGCTCATGCACTACAAGGAGAACCCGGACAGGAGTCAACCGCGGATGTAGCAGCAACGAACGTGGTTCCTCCCGGCGCTCCAAGCGAAAAAGAGGCTGAGTCTGCCGGTAAATCTCATAAAACTGAAGCGCCACTCTCAACCGAAGCTTCACACAGTGCTTCAGCAATCCATCTGGCGCCGCTAACCGAAGCTGAGATAGCACAGAAGCTACACGACGCGATGAGTGACGTCGGCACAGACGAAAAGGCGATTCTGGATCTCCTTAAGCCGCTCAATCGCGACGCGGCGAAAATCAAAAAAGTTAGAGACGCTTACCTCGCCGCGTTCAGAACGGATCTCGAGGCCGACATTCGGCTGGAACTTGCCGGCGAGGCGCTGGCACAAGCGCTTTTCCATCTCAACGCGCCAGCTCCGGAAATGCCGGAAGCGCCCGCCACTGTTGTTAAGCCAGGCACGGAACAGCACAAGGCAAAGGTCGGCGATGGTGAAGTGTCGGTCCGCACAGACGTTGAATACAAAGCAGGAGCAAGTACGCGCAAGGAAGGGTTCTCGGTAGGTTACACGGGCGGAAAAGCTGAAGACACGCGCTGGCTGCAATTCCTGTGGGCTGAGATCGTCGCGACCCAGGCGGATGGAACTGCAAAGCATGTCGCGGCAACGGCTCTCCCTGTAACCTCCGCCAAGAAGATGGACCTCACCACCGATCCTGCGGCTCCGAAATACATCGTAGATTCGTCGAAAACGGACGATCCGTTCTATGAAACCGGCGGTATGAACATTCGGACCGCGGGGTCGACAACGATTTACGACCGGCCGTCCGAGTTTGTCGACGTTATCAAAAGACAGTTCGATGCCGGCGCAACGAAGGTCGTTGAGAAGGATCACTTTGATGATTTCCTGATACGTGAGCACAAAACGATCTATCGAGTGTCACTGGTTGTGACGTGGGAATACACGTCAAAAACAGCAATCGCCCGTAGCACCGCTTTTCAATCGGGTGCAGCCGCGTCCGCACTGCCGGCAGATCTCAAGAAGGTGTTGGTGAAGGATTATCCAAAGTTTGATTTCATTCAGTGATTGGACCAGGTGAGTGGATGCTTACAGGACTTCTCGAACTTGATGGTGTGGTAATGGCGGGCTGTCGGGTCTTGCTGCTCTCCGGCGACATGACGCGTCTACTGGAAAGCACTACGACCGATGCCCACGGCGTTTTCCGTTTCGCTGTAAGTGAGACCGGACAGTCGCGCGTTGTAGTACTTGCAAAGATTTCGCACCCGGTGTTATCGATCTCGTATCGCACTATTGAACCCGCAATTCACGGTTTCGGCCCACATCGAATCAGCCTCGATTCAACGACTGAACTGTTTGGTTCAATACGTGGCCACGTCGTATCGGACGAGCCGGGGCCTCCATACGTGTTGGTCCATATCGATCCCGTGCGTCTGATCGGTATTCCTGAACCACTGGAAAAATTCTTCAGGACTGTTGACGCAAACGTCGTTGAGTCCTGGTTCTCTCAAGTTCGTCTGGACGGCGACAGGTTCGCGATTCGTGTGCAGAACGGTACCTATCGCATCGACGCGCAATATTTCAGCAAACGGGAATCGCAGTTGGATGAACATGCCCGCAACTATTCCCTCAGACAAGCTACGGCTGACGGCGAGGAAACGATCCATTTCGAAGCCCCTTTTGCCAGTTTCACCCTGAACGTTGAACGCGATCGAGAGGTCGAGATGAAGATCGGCGCGATCCACACCGATAACTAGAAGATGCCGTTGAGTTCAGAATCATGGGCGGCAATGCAGAAGTCACAAAGAACACCGAACAGTTGGACGCACGTCGCCGAGATGAGGACAGTTCATCACCAACGTCCGGATATGATGGCGGCGCCGGCTCAACGCTTGCCGGCTTTAGCGCAGCTTTTGGTGAATCGCCGAATAACGGAGCAAAGCTTGTCGGCAATCAAGCACTCTCCCTGCCAGTCAATAGCAACGTTCGAGGAACTGCATTAAGACAGGTCCAACGAAGTTATGGAAATCAGTTTGTCCAACGCGCCCTAATACAACGTAAGGCAACCGCCGGAACCGTTCAACGACAATGCGCGTGCGGTGGATCCTGTGCGGCTTGCCGCGCATCGAGTAATACCCCTGGGCCTTCGATTCAGTCAAAAACTTCCGATGCGACAGACACTCCTTCACGCGTTGACGAAGCAGTAATCCCACCAGGCTACGGCCAACCTTTGGATCAAAAAACCGAAGGCTTTATGGAGAGTCGGTTACGTCACGATTTCGGCGATGTAAGAGTGCATACCGAC
Organism: Acidobacteriota bacterium; assembly: GCA_020199835.1. Taxonomy (GTDB): domain Bacteria; phylum Acidobacteriota; class Blastocatellia; order Pyrinomonadales; family Pyrinomonadaceae; genus PSRF01. The sequence continues at coordinate 99,208 of JAIVJV010000008.1, forward strand.
GAAGGCGCGGCAAGATCTGCTCAGTCTCTCAATGCGAACGCTTTTACACGAGGGCGTGACATCTACTTCGGCCCAGGCAAGTACGCCCCACAAACCCGTGAAGGTCAAAATCTGTTGGCGCACGAATTGACACATACGGTCCAACAGAGCCAGGCCGCAACGCCAACTCAAACCTCAACGAATGAAATTGCAGTTGGCCATCCTAATGATCCTCTGGAACACGAAGCAGACCAGGTAGCGAACGGCATTCATTCTGGAAGCGCGCCTCACATGAGTTCACAATCGGCCGTTTCGGTTCAACGACAACCGGACGCCGGCCCGTCTGCTAACCCGGATGCCGGCGCAACTAATCTAGCGCAAGGACCCTCCACGCAGTCGCCGGTAGCCGCTCTTCGGGATGCGATGGCAGAACCGGATCCGATCGCCGGTATCGGCAACTGGCCCAAGGCGTACGGGATTCTCGATCCGCTCAGCATGCGCGACATGCTTGTGACGATCAATGCCCTCAATGCCAGTGAACGAGAACTACTTTTCTGGAATAAAGGTTCGGCTGTCAACTTCAACAGCGCGCGCATCATGGCCGCATTTGACGCCGTACGCCAGGCCTATGATCCCGGCGTTGACGAATACACTCTGAACACGAATGCCTGGAAGGATCTCGCCGCTGACGATCAGGCCGCAATCGACGCTTTCGTAATCTCGATCAAGTTCCCGGCGCGTGAGGCCGCCGCGCTAAAACAAGCCGGCCGTTTCAAGCCAACCGGGACAACTCACCAGGACGTTGTTCAGCAGATGGACTTGATCCAGCGCAACCTCGCCAGCGCACAAGCTGATGCCGCATTGATTCAAATCGAAGCCAGGTTTGACGTCATCAAATACGGAGTCGATCAGCGTCAGCAAAGATTCCGCACAACACAGAACAGGGACGAGATTCCTAAATGGAGTGTGCAAGTTGCAGGGCAACTCGACATCGTGAGGCGCTCAGCCCTCGCTATTACGTTCGTCCGGCAACGGCTAGAGGCAACTGCAAAGGCCGTAAAGGGTGAGGTGCCGGATTACATACGGAAACCCCTCACCACAATGGCCCAGGCTTACATCGCCGCGATTTATTCGTCCGACCTGATAGAGGCGGGCTATCAAAAACTCGCATTTGCGGATGATCTGGCGAGTAATCTCGAAATCGCCATCATGGAAGCGATGCTCGAGGCTGCCGACGCACTCTTCAAAGAGGCGAAAGCGGCCACAAAAGGCCGCACCGATCTCATCGGACTCTTCCAGACTCAATATAAGGAGGACCTCAAAAAAGCTCGCGAGCTAGTCAAGACTGATCCTGCTAAAGCCGTCGAAGAGATGAAGCACATGCAGGAACATGTGAATGAATTGTTCGAGATGGCGACTGTCGTTCATGCGCGTGCCCAATTCGACGGGCTGATCGACAGCATGCAGCAGATGATGATGAAGTGCGCGAATAAGCACTTCATCAGGGACTCTGAAGAGCTGCTCAAGCTAAAGACACAACTCATACCGTACCGCGATCATTGGATGGCGCTTGAGCGAGCATTTTTCCCTCCCAGCAAAACCGCAAAGGATGCCGCATGGGCGGTTGTGAAAGGTGAAAGTCAAGCTCTCACTGATCTGCTTACAAAAATCAATGAAGTGATGGAGCGGATTCAAAGGAAATTCGAGCGGGAAGCGTTCGTGTTCCGCATTTTTATTCTCGTGATTATCGGAATCCTCACTATGGGCGTGGGTCTTGCCCTTACAGGCCTTGCCGCTGCCTGGGAGCTGGGAACCGTAGCCACTTTCCTGCTTGTTACCGGAGGCGAGGCATTTTTCTTCACGGCGGCCACCACCCTTCTCCTGGAAAAGGATCCCAGCCTCGGGAAATTTGTGGAGCAATTCCTGATCAACTGGGCCACTTTCGGCGCGATGCGTGGTCTATCCTCCCTGTATCGCGGCGTCTTTGGTGTTTCGAAGAGCATCCCGGGTATCGCCGCCGAAGCGATCTTCATGCTGGGTTCGGGAGCGATCGTTTCTCTCGCCATTGCCGATGCGGAGAAACGCAGACGGACTGGACAAGGGCTCACCATGTCAGAGGCGGCGGAGATCGTTGCCGAAGGTGTGATCGTGGGCGCGATCACAATGGTCGGAGCTCGAGTTGGAAAACCCCTGCTACCCGAGATCGAAGCCGCAGGGTTCAAAGCAGGACAGCGACTAAAAGCGATCAACTTCACGCGACGTGGACTTGCGCAACGCATCTCAGCGATCGTTGGAAAACCGGCAACTGACGTCACCGCCACTACGACGACACCTGCTAAACCTGGTGAGCCCGCGCCGACTGAAGTACATACGCCAAAGAGCATGGAGCAGGCACAGAAGGTGCTCCAGGAAGACGCTGCTCTGATTAAAGAGGAACAAGCCGTACTCCAAGAGCTGGATCTTGAAGCAAGCCGCAACCCCACGTCGCCCGAGGCGCAAAAGATCAAAACAGAGCTGGCCACGAAGGTGGAGGAAGCGCAAAAGAACGAGGCATTGCAGGTCGCAACCGTACTCGAGCCTGCAGGGCCTAATGAGGTGCTCTGCGAACAAGGCCGTCTGGACCAGGTGGAGGCTTTCCATCGAAAGAACGATAAGGTCACCGTCGCTCCCGGCGTAGATGAGAATGGCGCGCGCAAGATCACGATTACGCCAAAGGATCCAGCCGACGGTGAACCTTTTTCCATCACTGAAAAAACCACGACTGGCGCCGAACCGATCATCACTAAAGCGCCGGAACCGATCGCCCCGGATCAACCCGCGCCTACGGAGTCGCCGTTCAAACCAATCTCCGAGTTGCTCACTGACGACGGAACTGCTTTCAAAGATCCGACGCTCAATGAGGGCTATCAGAAATACAAGGCGAAGAAAGCGAGAGAAAAGAAGGTTGGAAAGAGCGCTGAAGAGTGGGCGCGAAGTCAAACGTCGAGTCATTATCGAAAACCCTTAGAAACGCAGCTCGGCGCCGATTTCTTTAAGCAGGGCAAAGCAAAAATCAATATTCGTGACAAGCCTCGGCCACGTGAGTACACACCCGATCGCTATCTGGCGGACGAAGCTGCGGTCCGTCCGCATATCCGCAAAGTTCTTAGTGCCGCGGGCATTGATCCGGCACAAGGAATTCCGGGCGGTGAAATGACTGTCTCTGCGTTCAATGGCGCAAAAGGCGTGGCTACCGAGATCCTGGCCCGCGATATACAGGCGGACGTTCTCGCCGAGGTCCGAAAAACTCACCCGAATGCAGTCGTTATTCGCGGTTTGCGAATGCAAATAATGAAAGGAGGACAACCGGGGCAGGCCAAGCAGTTTACAGATGCGGTGATTGGTTATTTCCAGGGAAACGATTTGGTGCTGGTCGGCCGTTTCGAAGTGAAGAGCGGACCAACAGGAGGTCAGGAGGCTACGGTTCAGTTCTTCGAATGGGTAGAAAGAAGAATCGAGCCGGGAAGTCTGGTGGTTCTTCCTGACGGGAGGAAAGTGGCGTATGGACCAACAGCGCAACAACGTGCGGAAGGCGTAGGAACCGTCTCCGGTCTTATTAATGCGAAGACGTACATCATAGCGCCGGAGGGAGCCGAGCATCTCGGCCGCGGCTCAGAAATGCAGACCGTAACGACGCATGAACGAGTTCCTCTCAAGGTTACTGCTGAACAGATTGAGTACGTGACCAGACTTCTGCTTGAGCCATACATCACGGCAAAGACGCCGGTCACGCCTGTAACTCCTCCGGTACAACCTGCGCCCGCCGTGACGCCGACACCGCCGTAGAAGAATTCGAGAACTAAAAATTGGACCTTGGGATGACGCCGACGACCGATCAAATCAACGCTGTCGAACAGCACGAAACTCGCGCGAAAAACGTTGAGAGCGTCTCAACGCCTGGTTCAGCGGGTATGGGTGCGTTACTCGGCGGTACTTTCGGAGGTGCTCTCGGCAGTCCGCCGAGTGACGGTGGCAAACTGTTGTCTGACCGCACGATATCGCTATCAAGCAATGCGGCAGTGCGAAGCGCTGTTTTCCGACAAGCACAGCGCAGTCAAGGAAATCACTTTGTTCAGCGCGCAATATCAAGAGCAATCGAGCAAAAGGCGCCGGCCGAAGCAGACGCTGTTAACGCACAGGCGGATGTGATTCCCACCGGTGGCGGCGAGCCACTCGCTGAACAGCCACGCGAGTTTATGGAATCCCGTTTTGGACACGATTTTGCAGACGTACGCATTCATACCGATGGCGGCGCTGCAACGGCGGCTGAAGCGCTAAATGCTAACGCCTTCACTTCCGGCCGGGACATCTACTTTGGTCAGGGCAAATATCAGCCCGAATCAAAAGACGGGCAGCGACTGCTCGCGCACGAACTTACGCACACCATCCAACAAACCAATGGACCATCGTCCGCCACGCCGGCTTCAGCTTCCGGGGAACTAACGGTCAGCTCGCCGGAAGACGCACTGGAAAAAGAATCTGAGCAAGCCGCGGACGCGGTCATGAGTGACAGGACGCCGACCGTTCCTCGCAATGTCGGTGCTGCGCCCGTGCAAAGGAGCACCCTCGTCCAAAGAGATGCGCGCAACGTGTTTGCCGGCAAGAGTTACGACCTGAAAACCAACAAAGGCGTTCTCCAAATGGCGCAAGACTGGCAAGTCCAGCTCTGGGAAGACTGGAGTAGTTTCCCGGTAAACTCCAAAGAGAGAAACAAGGCGGGCCGCGCCATGGCGATCTACATGGAGCATTACCTGCCACGCTTCGAAGAAGCTGCCAGGCAAGGAGCCGCTCCGGGTTTTCTCACCCAACAGGTCATGGCGGCTGTTAACGATTCGATTGCCGGTGGCGAGACCGAGGCCACCTCCAAAAAATACATCGACGTGCGCTCGTATCGAACCTGGTTTCCCGAACATTACGCTGCCGAATACTTCGACGAGGCCAACAGGTTGCGGCAGGAAGGCAGAGCGGATTTCGCTTACTTCGAGAAAGCGAAGCTTGATTACCTTTATGAGCGCGAAAAATATACGAGCTTTGCCGCGGTTCAGTATGTAGACCACTTCGCCGCCGACATGCTTGATGAGCAGGGACTGAAAATTCTTGCGGGTCAGTGGCCGGACTTGCCGTTCCGGGAGCACAGGCTATTTATTCGGCTCGACGCCATGGACAAGGCGGAGGTGATTGCCAAACAGGAGTGGTTTGAAGCCATCGGAAAGATGGACGCCAAGTTAGTCAAGAGCGGACAGCGTGAGAAGCGGTATGCAGAAATCGTACAAAAGTTGGCCCAGTTCGTAAAACTGAAGCAGGGATTGCTGACGGGGACCACACCGCCCGAACAGGCGAGGTGGATCGACGGCCGGATAGAAGATCTGGTTACGGAGTTGCGCGAAGAATTTGGCGTGCTGCTGGATCGAGCCAGGTTGTTCGAGTTTGTCACGGCTGGAGCAGATCTAAGAAAAGTCACCGGACGCATCGAGGTATCACCCGAAGGAAAACTGTATCTCGGCAAGCGACTCACTTTCCGCGCGCAGCTCGACTATCTTCCCCCCGGTCGCCAGGCGCGACTCGCATGGCGCTGGGTGACAGGCGGTCGTGAAGCGAAGTTTCTCATGGAAAAACCAGCGCACGTAGTGGGCAAGGCGCCATTAGCCGAGCCTCTCGAGCTGGTCCCACCTTTCTGGGTAACAGGCCCGTACAAATATGAGATTGGCCGTCACGGCGGAATGGAGGTCGCCGCGTACGTTTATCTCGGCGAAGACGATCAGCCGGCCACGCGCCTGAGCTCGGGTTGGTTGGCAATGCCGGAGGAAGTTCCGGCGAAAATCGAAGTCACCGGTGCTCCCAAAGAGGCCGTTCGAGGCGCACCCGTTCAATTCGGTATGGGTCCATGGATTCCGGAGTCGAGCAACTACAAGGCGCAGTGGTTTGTTGACGGCAAGCATATAAACGATTTCTGGGTTTTCAAATACTCCTTCCAGACAGCCGGTCCACACGAAGTAGCGGTAAAACTTCGGCGATACGATACAGATTTCTTTGGCGACACGGATTACGGAATTTTTTCGGAGTCTCTGCCCGTCAAGATAAACGTTATCGAGCCAACGCAGTATGGAGAGTCAGTGTTGGCGAAGTTAGACAACCCACTCGTCGAGGGTCTTTCAGACAAAAGCCTCACCGATGTGGCGAAGTCAACGGAATCGAGTATTCACGCGCTCGAACGCAAAGCTGCCATGGAAGAAGATGGGAGTTACTGGAAAGACCGTGTTGAGACGCAGCGGGAACGGTTGCGAAAAATCAATGAGTATGTTCCCGACCTGGCCCAAGCTGAGAAGCTTCCTGAAGACGAACTCAATCTCGAGCAGGGACGAACATATTCCGGGCCTGTGCCGGCAGTCCTGATTCATCCCGAAAAGAACATGACCGTCCCGCTGGCGATGTACATGGTTGTCAAGCACACGACCGGTGGTTGGCAAGCTCAGTTGATCGACGCCACGGGAAAGATACTTCGCTTCACCGGCAGCGGAAGCACCACCCAGGATGCATACCTTTCCGCGTTCAAGTCCTGGAGCAGCGATAACGAATATCCGATCGGTGGACAGGTAGTCTACCGGTTCGATCCCGTCGTCTTTCCTGGATCAGGCCAGCCCGAGCGCAGAAGTTTCTCCACGACGACCAGTTGGAAGAAAGCAAAAGACTGGTGGGACAAAGCGACCGCAGTTGCAGGACTAATCCTCGGCGGACTATTGCTCGCTGCGCCTGAAGCAACCATCACCAAAGCATTAGCACTTGCATTGTTAGCGGCAGTGACGGCGAGGGGCGCAATCGCTGTCGCGGAAAAACTGGAGATTGGTTATGACATAAACGACAAAGAAATCCTGCTTGAAGGAATTTCCATCGCCGCTTCAGTAACCGGTGTCGGCGGCACGCTGATGCGCACGATCGGCAGGGGTGTCGGACGCCCACTGATCACGCAGGTTGGCTCAGCCCTCATCATCACCAGCACGGCCACAGACATTGGCACTTTTGTCTACGCGACAGCCGATGCCATACGCATGTTGCGCGCTATCGACGACGATCCGACACTTGACGATGCGCAGAAGCAGGTCGAGATCTTGCGCGTCATGACAGGTTTGTTCGCCAACTCACTCCTCCAAATAGTCAGTAACAAAGACCTGATCAAAGGCAAGCCACGTATAAAAACCCAACTTGAATCAGGCGAAAAGATCAAACTCGATACCTCAGCTCGCGTCGACATGGAACTCGAGCTTCGCGCCACAGGCGAACATGAGACATTCCTGAAGCGAACGCAGGGAATGGACGCTGAAGCGCGCGATCGCGTTTTGGTCGAATGGGTGATCGACGCACGTGCACGCCGGGCCCTCAAGCCCACGCCGGAAAATGTTCGCCGGGTGACGGATCCGAAGTACGCCGCCGACTACGACGCCGAGATCACAGTCGCCGATCACACGTACCGCCGTATGAAGAAGAACGGCAAGTGGTGTCGGTTTACTGAACCGGTATGCGGCATCGACCTCGCAAACATCAATTCGGATGTGGATGTGATACTGACGCAGAAGACCGCAGCACCGGGTGAGCCAGATGTCATTCCTTCGTTGGAGGACGTTACAACCCATCCAGGTCCTCAATTGGCGCCCGCGACACCCGGTGGACCAGCGCGCGCGTTACCGCCCGGTATGGGAGAGCATAAAGCCGCTCGGCGGAAGGAGTATGAGGATGCCGGCGGTACTTGGCCCATCGAAAGGTGGAACGAACTCTACGACCGACGAATGAAGGCCAGACAAGCGGAGCTTGAGCAGCAAGTAAAGGATCTTACAGCGCAAAAGGAGACGCTGGAAAAGAACCTGAACGAGTCGCTACAAAAGGCCAAGACCGCGAAAGACGAAGCAAACAGAATCGCCGGCGAAGCCCGAATCGCGAAAGGCAACGCGAAGACCCAACTCAACGCGCAAGCACAGCAGGCCAGAGCCGCCTCTGAACAAGCGGCCAAACAAGCGGACGCCACGCGCCAGCCAGTTGTTGACACTCAAATTCAGATCCAACGTTTGCAATCGCAACTCAACGTCGATGCAGGCACCAGGTTGCCGTGCTTCGCCGCCGGAACAACGGTCTGGACACCTGATGGACCTCGACCGATTGAAGAGCTGCGCGTGAACGATGCTGTCCTGGCGTGCGATCTAAAGAATTTTTCGATAGTTGAGGCGAGAGTCGTCGAAACTTACCGAAATCAGACGACGAAGTTTTATCACGTGGCTGTTGGTGGTCAGATCATTTGCACCACGAGTCTTCACCGCTTCTGGGTGCAATCCGAACGCGAGTGGATCGACGCGCAAAATCTCACAGCGGGTATGGAGCTGTGGACCACCGCAGGAAATCCCGCGCCGATTAACTCAATTGAAATACACGAGGCTCCGGGAGCTGCCACCTACAATTTGCAAGTCGACAAGACTCCTACCTACTTCGTTGGCCCCGGCGTGCTAGTTCACAACAACGGCGCTCCCTCTTACGGCTTCGGCAACTTAAGAATTTACCTCGGCGTGAATCCGAACTTCCCGGGGTCTGTATATGTCGGTCAAACGGACGACATCGCGCGGCGCCAGAAGGAACACCGTGAGGAGGCCATCGAGATGCTGAAGAAACCGAATTTGACGCTTGAGCAACGCCAGTTCTGGGAATTCAAGAGAGACCTTGAACTAACGGAACGTGTATCCGGACTAAATCAGGATCAAGCTAATTATCTCGAACAGAAGAACATCACCCTGCAAAGGGATACGGCTAAGGCCGGAGCCTACGAAGAAGGAGACGAGGTTAAGCATGGGAAGACGATGAACCGAAGAGAACAGGTCAGTGCAAAGAAGATGCCGGCGCTTGAAAAGAAAATTATGGCTGACCCTAAGGTCAAAGCTGCCGGTGTTTGTCCGTAGCTCGAGAACGTTGGTGGTCCAAAGGGACGTATCCGGGAATGTACTTCACGCGTGAAGAACAAGTTGCTCCTCCCGAACCGATTCAGGCGAGTCGCAACGGAAGTGTGCAGAAGAGTGCCACGCAAGAAGCGACGAGTGACTACGCATCGCCACTCATCTCATCTGTGTTTAGCGGCGATTCCTCTCGCAACGGCAGCACGCCGATATTTCGCAGCACAGCACTCTCTTCACGTTTAAATAAAGGTGTTCGCGCCGTTGCTCTCAGTCGGGCACAGCGCACGCACGGCAATCGCTTCACCCAGCAGCTTGTCAGCCAAATCCAGCTGAGCTCGAACGGCAAGCACGTTGTTCAGCGTGAGTGTGGCTGCGGTACGTGCGCAAAATGCAGTGCTCCCACTGAGAGTTTCACGGCCGCCGAAGCTGCTTCTGAACCGCGTCGCTTCCTGCAAGCTAAGTCAAACGGGCACTCCACACAATCGAACGGGCACTCCGCACAATCGAACGGTCACTTTATACAAGCGCAAACCAACGGCGAAGACGCCGCTCCCGCGGTTGACGTTCGCGAGTTCATTCCGCAGGACCTTGGTCATCCACTCGACGAATCAACCAGAACGGATTTAGAAGCGCGTTTTGGTGCTGATTTCAGAGGCGTTCGAGTTCACACAGACGACCGCGCCGCCGCCTCGGCAACCGCGTTTGGCGCCAACGCTTTCACTACCGGTCGAGACATCTACTTCGGCGCCGGCCAGTATTCACCTTCGACACAGGAAGGCAAGCGTCTCCTGGCCCACGAACTGACGCACGTTGTGCAACAGAGTGCCGGTCAGCAACCCAGCCGCACCGAGTCTACGGGGAATGGCGAAATCACGGTTGGCGCCGCGGACGATCATCTCGAGCAGGAAGCGGATGTTCAGGCTGACGCTGTCGTTCACGGACCAGCGGTCCCGCAAGAGCAACCCGCTACAAGCACAGTCACACCGGAAACTTCCAGCGAAGTTACATCCGAAACGTCCAACACGGTGCAACGCAACGAATGGACATGGGGCGACAACCCGATCGTCAACACGGCGTCAGCGGGCGTTGACGTGGTTGCGAGCGGTGTAAAGACGGGCGCCAACGCCGTCGCTTCCGGTGTCAAGCAAGGCGCGCAGTGGGCCATCTCTCAAATTGAGAAGCTTGCCCCCGGAGCCATCGCCTTCTTCCGCAACATAAAAGATTACTTCAAGAACGCTATCAATAAAGGACTCGACGGCCTCTTTGGCGGCGTTCTTGCGAGTATCCGCGACAAAGGACTGGGCGCAACGCTAGCCGAGATGGTTGGTGGGTTTGCTTCCGGCGCTCTGCGGGCGATCGGAGGCTTCATCGCCGGCTACTGTGGAGCGATTGGCCAGCTTGCGGAGTTTTTACTGCAACTCCAGCTTGCGTACGCGAGCGGCGTATTTGAACTAGTCAAAAAGGGTTTTGAGGCGGTTCGAGACAAGTTGGACCAACTCTGGACCGAGTACGGTGCGCCGGCGCTTGAATTTGTAACCAAGAAACTCAAGGCCATCTGGAAAGACGTCGAAGAAACGGCCGGCAAGATCTGGCAGGCGCTCAAACCTCTCCGCGAAGCAGTAGCTGAAGTCTGGAACGCGGTCACAGACTTTCTTGCTGAAGGAAAGCGTACCTACGACTCCTGGATGGAGGGCTTTGTTAACGCCGCGCTGGATAAATGGGAAGAGATAAAAGCGAAGATCAAACCCTACATGGGTTACGTCAAAACCGCCGCGAAGGTTATCGGGGCGGTGGTGGTCCTGTTCTCGCCGGCAGGTCCGTTCGTTGTTGCCGGCCTCGCGATCTATGGTTTGTACGTAGGTGTCAAGGCCCTTTGGGACCGTTGGGGTAAAGGCTTCACCAAGTCTGCACGCGAATGGTGGGCGAATGAGGCGATACCCGCCGTCCAAAACAAGCTGAAGGAATTCCGCGCGAAGGTTGACACCGTCAAGCAAAGAGTTTCCGGTGTTTTGACTCAGCTTTACGACGCCTTCATGCAGATCCTCGGAGCTCTCGGCGTTCTCACTTTCCTCGCCACCGTCAAGAGCATCTTCGAATCCGTAACTCAAAAGATCCGTGAGTTCAAGGAAAAGCTCGATAAGAAGCTCGACGAGTGGTCCAAGAAAATCAAGGACCTGATCTCCAAGGCCGATCCCTACCTGCAACAGATCAAAGAAGCATTCCGTCAGACTCTGTTGGTCAGCATGCTTGGTCCATTGGCGATCATGGACGACGGCGTCTGGAACACGCTCAAGCGCGTCGTGCAGTTTGTCATGAAGACGCCGTGCCTGCGGGAGCTTGGTGGTCTGTTCCGTGTTCCCGCCGTGATGGCAAAGATCGATGGGTTTAGAACCAACCTGAAGGCAATGTGGAAGGTGATCCAGAATCCCGATCCACTGCTCGAAGAGCTCAAGAACGCGATTCAGCCGATGGTGGCCAAGGTTGAACCGGAAGTCCGCCAACGCGTGTTCAGTCAATCGCAAGGCGGCGGCACACCCGCACCGGCTGCCGGTGGAATCTCGTCAGTGGCGACTGCACCAGCAGCAGCGACGGCTACAGCAGCTGCTCCCGCTGCGGCGCAGGCTGCCCCGCAACTCACGCCGGAACAGGCGAAAGCGCTTGAAGCTGCGGCCGCGGAGCAGGAGCGAAAACAGTTGGCCGCTCAGTTGGCCCAGTCCGGCAAGGTGTCGCAACGAGAAGCCTACATCTCCCTTTCGATTTGGCACTACCTGTCCGGCAGCCTGAGTGAACTCGCCGCCAACTGGTGGGAAGAACTAAAGAAGATCGCGGGAGATCTGATCTGGCCCTGGCCGACGGTGCAGAAGGATTGGAGTCCGATGGTGGACCACTTTGGCAAAGCCATCGACGAAGTCTTCGAACTGGAATTCAGCAATGCCATTGATCAGTTTCTGAAGGGGATGAAACTCTTCAACAGCATTGTCGGTGCTTTATCGGGTTGGTTCCTCCTCGCGTCGGTATTGATCGGCGCAGCGCTCGGTGCTCTCGGATTCGTTACCGGCCCGGGAGGAGTCGCAACTGTCGGCGCAGGCGCGTCTGCGGGCCTCGCGTTTGCCGAAACCGTCGGCATGGGACTGTTGGTCATCGCACTGGCTACGGAAGCCGCGGTTTTGGAGAAGGCGACTTTCGATCTCAAGTATCAGAACCTTCGCATTCCTGATGAAGAGCAGCAAAACCAGGCCGATCAGGAAGACTGCAAAGATATCGCCGGCAGCCTCGTGAGTATAGTCACGCTCGGAGCGCTGTTCCTCCTTGCAGACATCGCCGCGCGATTTGCGAAGTGGGTCTATGGCCTGGTTGAAAACGTTCCGCTCGTAAAGAACGTCACCACGATTCTCAAGGATTTTAAGAAGAGTGTCGGTGATTTCAGCCTCGCGGATCAGCCAGGTGGTAAACGTGGTGGAGGGGTTGATATCGGTCCCGAAGGCGGAGCTCGTCCACGCGATGTAACGGGCGAGCCTGCGAGAACGGGCGAACCCGCGAGGAAGCCAGGCGAACCGGAGCCCGCAAAGGCCGCAGAACCCGAAACGAAAGTTTCTGACGACGCGGCTGCGAACGCGGAACGCAAAGGTGTGCCGCGCGAGCAGTTCGAAGTGGAAGTACGTGAACTGAACCAGAAGGCAAGTAATCCCGACAACATTCGCGACCCTGCCGATCCGCGGTTCGACGCGGAAATGGATGCTCAAGGACACACTTATGATCGCGAAACAGGCAACCGGACCTGGTGTCGCTTCAGCGATCCGGCGTGCGGTCTGGATGCGGGAGGCGATCTCAACGCGAAAGTCGATCAGGCTAAAGCAAAGAAGGCTGCCGAACCTGGTAAACCGGTCGAAGAAGCGGTCCCCACTGAAGCGAAGCCGGGCGAAGTACCTCCGGACACTACTCAACCTGTTGATCCTCAACGAGCAAAACTCGAAGCGGATTTAGCCGCTTCGAAGGCACAGAAGACGGCTGCTGAAGCGAAAGCAAACGATCTCAAAAAGCAAGCTGATGCACACGACGCACGAGCTAAAGAACTTGAAAAGCAGGCAGCGATCGCCAAGGGTGAAAAACGAACGCAACTCTTCGATGAAGCGCGAAAAGCTCGTGAGGCGGCAAGGGACGCCAGAAAAGGTTCTGATGCGGCTTTCGAGGATGCTATTGAGGCGCAGAAAGACATCCAGAAGAAAAACGCGCAGCTCAACACTGACGCACGTTCGCAGTTGCCTTGCTTTGCGGCCGGCACACCAGTCTGGACTCCTTCAGGACCACGCGCGATCGATGAGTTGCGGCCGAATGATGTCGTGCTTGCCTATGATTTCGCCAGTGAATCGACAATTCCGCGACACGTTCTGGAAGTATCTCAAAACAGAACGATGCGCTTCTATCAAGTGCACGTGAATGGTGGCACGATTCGCGCAACAAGCCTGCATCGTTTCTGGAGTGTTTCCGATCGTGATTGGGTAGAGGCTCGCCATCTGCGGCCGGGAACTGAATTGCACTTGTTCTCGGGCGAGCCGGCGTTGATTGAAAGCATCGATATTCACGAAGCGCCGTTAGCGGACACTTTCAATTTGCGCGTTGAAGAGAACGTCACCTATTTCGTTGGCCCTGGCGTACTCGTACACAATGGTGGGCCGTCGTACAGCTTCGGGAACCTAAGAATTTACGCCGGCTACAACCCGGACCCGAAATTTAAGGGCAAGGTTTACATCGGGCAGACTGACGACGTTAATAGAAGACAAGGAGAACATCGCGCCGAAGCGATCGAGAAGTTGAAAGATCCCAATTTGACTAAAGAGCAAAGAGAGTTCTGGGAGTTCAAGAAAGACATCGTGCTCGAAGAGCGCGTATCCGGATTGAATCCGGATCAGGCTAATTACCTCGAGCAGAAGAACATGGACATTGAGCGAGCGGCGGAAAACGACCTCATGAATCGTAGAGAACAGGTGGCGAGGAAGAATATCAAGGAACTGGAAAAGAGGATCGCGGCTGATCCGGAAGTACAGAAAGCGGGTTTGTGCCAGTAAGGAGGCGTTATGTCCTGGTGGGATTCGGGGGAAAATGACGACGTGATCGGCGATCAACCGGCCGATCTTGTGAGGCATTCGTTACAGGATATTGCTTCAAGAAGAAAGCCGAAGCTCGAAGAGTTGTTGCGAGCGATTGCGGCTGTCGCCAAAAGTGAGGCAGGACAGAAAATGCTGGAGAACGTCCCCGCGGATACGGTCCATGTCACAGCCAAACTTAAATCGGACGAAACCTTTTCAGTGCGCGCGCCATCCGACGATCCAGCAGACGACAACCTTGTAGCTGCGTTAACTGATAACCTGAGCAGTCTCCAAAAACAGTATCAGGAATACATCGAACGCAATCCGAGACTATCCGAATGGCTTTCAGTCTTCGCATTCGTGCTGCGCTATAAACCTGAAGAGTTTCTCGAGGATGGAGCAGCCCGTCCGGTTGCGGATCTGAAGGCGTCAGCGCGCTAGTCCTTTCAAGTGCTTTTCGATCGTGTGAGCCTTATAATTGGGCCGCGTGTTGTGGTTCTTATTGAACCTAACAATTCAAATCATGAAGCGAGCGATACTGACCAGTCTCTTATTCATCGCGGCGTTAGCGTCGCTTGGTTGCGTTGAAGTTACTTCATCGTCTACACGCGTCGTCGCGGAAAAGGATTTGGAGAGTTTGGCCAAGTATCGAGAGTGGACTTTGGTGAATCCGACGCCGCAACTGATGGAGCCGGCCGCGGCGATCAGTTGCTTCATCATTCCGGGCCGGCACGAACCGAGTCCGCACCTGAACAAATACGTTTCTGTATTTGTGAATCCGGTGGCGCGCGAACAGATGATGACCAGGCAGCAACCGAAGTTTCCCGCCGGCTCCATGATCGTTAAGGAGAAACTCGGAAGTCGCGACAGCAAGATGCCGGAGCTTTTGACGGCGATGATCAAACGCGAACCCGGCTATAACCCGGAGAATGGAGACTGGGAGTACCTGGTGCTAAATGCTACAGCGTCAATGATCGTCGAGCGAGGCAAGCTTACGCGATGCAGTGATTGTCATACTTCCTACAAGCGCAGTGACTTCGTCACCAGAACTTACCTGCCACAGACAGTAACCAGCGCATTAAAGCCTTGACCCGACTGTTACTGTTCAGATCTCATCCTGTGAAACTCTTGGAGCCCGGACAAACGTGCTTACCGCGTAGGTTGTGGAAGGTATTGTAGGCGCGTGCGGATTTGAACGCAGACCCCCTACCGTGTCAATTCTTTTCTCTATCCTGCACACCGTTGCACGAGGCTGCATACGCGAGTCCGACGCACGATGGTCCACCGCTGGCAAGGCCGTGTTTATTGACCTATGCGCTCGTATGCACAACTATGCGCGAGAGATGGTCCAATGTCATAAACCGCGTCATAGCTTTATAGGTGGAAGTGTTGACTGCGCCCCACGTCATAACTCACGTCATAAGTCGTCACGGATACTTCGGATACCCTTTTCACCGTAAAGCGCGTGTGTTGTGGGAGATGATCAGCGAGCTGTAGGCTTCTCGTAGTTCTTCGACTTCATCGACTGGTGCTGGAGAAAAGCCGACCGCTCAGATCTTGCATTTAAGCTGCCCGTTGGCTGGGTCTGACTCCTACCGACGCTTGACGCGCATGTTTTGCCTGAGCTTTGCAGCGAATCCTATCAAGCCGCCTCCCAAAAGCAAGACTGATGCCGGTTCGGGAACCTCAAAATTGTAAGTGATGCTCCTGAAGTGGTCGATTGGCACGCCTTGAATAGTCGTCAGAAAGGTCAGGTCAATGGTAGCCGTTCCCGCTCCCGTCAGACCACTCACGCTAAACACGACAGGCTAATGAGACAGTTCCCCGAGCAAACTAGCAAATTACCGCTGAAGGTAAAGGGACTGGTGATGGTCACATCGGAAAAGGCGGTCGGTACCACGATAGGCGGACCGCTGAACTGGAATAACCCGGCAAAGCCTCCGTTGTAGGTCACACCGTCAAAAATCGCGGTGCCGCCACCCAAAGTTGAACCAGCCAGGAAAGCACTCACACTAATGGTGTCACCAGCTTCACAGGGAGCACAGGCGGTTTGAGAAAACACGGAGCCCGTAGTGACTCCGCCCCCGCTAACGGAAAAATTTGTGCCTGAAAAAGTAAAGTGCGGACCGCTGTTCGGACCGCCCGCCAGACCCGTAACTGAGAGGGTGCCGCTGGTCACCACCAACGGATCGGCGCGACTCGCCGGTGAGAAGATGGCGATTAGAAACAGCGCCCCGAGTGCGGAAACAATCTTGGACATAACTCCTCCTTGCGGAATTAATGGGCTCGATCGAGTTGAGACGACGTTCACAATGCGCCGGCCTTCAGTCGTTTTGGCGGCATTGTGAGTGGCGAAGACTTAAGCGGCGCGCCAAGTCTATTGCCGGCAGCGCAGTGTCAAATGTCCGAATTGACTCACTGAAAATCTACTCCAAAAGGTATTCGTTGCCTCATATAAAAATCTACTCGAAACAGTAGACACTGCCGCGGCCCACAACGGGCTGGAGGCAGAGATGAGGCTGACGAGGAAGCAACCCCACGCGGTCACAGCGGTGACGGTCCAGCGTTATCGGCAAGGCAGTAAGAAAGTGAAACAACAGATCCTGGATGAGTTCTGTGAGACGACGGGTTACTGTCGGGGGTATGCGCGTTATGTTCTGCGTAATCATGGCCGCCAGGTTTGGTTGGGCGGAAAAAGAACTATAGTGGGCGATGTTGGCAAGCGGCAGCAGCGACAGAAGCCGAGGGTCTATGATGAGCAGGTCTTATCGCAGTTGCTCAAACTCTGGGAACTGCTGAATTACGTTTGCGGCAAACGACTGGTGGCCATCATGCCGGAGCTGATCGCCAAGCTCGCGAGGCTCTTAAACTCGAAGGTATGGTGATGAAGCGGAAGGATAGCGTGTATGCCTTTGCGCGTTGCCGCGATTGGTTGAAGGTAAGAACGTCTGCCGGCCGCGTCACTATTCAGAAACGTATTGAGAATTGGGGATAGTTAACCGTGAAAGGCAGCGTCGCGCCGTCCTTTAGGTCTGCCACGTGTTTGGTTCCTACCGTGTTTCCGTCTGCGAGTGCTGCAATGTTTCGCTAAAACGCTTGACGTCTTCGCGCAAAAAGCTCGTCATGTTCATGCCAAAGAACAGTCGCGGAGGCGCGACGGTGCTCCACGGCATGCTTTCGTTTCCCCATGCAAAGCCCTTTGCGACGACACCGTCTCCATTCGCAGGCATGTACGAAACAGAACACTCGCGGCTGATGAATTTGCCGTACCTCTCATGCTCTGACGATCGCTTATTCACACGCGCCAGCAGTTTTAAAAACTTTTTCGGGCGTCGCGGCCTTTGTTTAGTTTCTTCACGGAGCAGCTTCCAATCGGCTTTTGAAACTGCAGCCCTCGCCCCCCTCACCAATACTAAAGGCCGGTCGGTTACTTGCCCGCCGTACACGCAAAAAGATCGCAACAGTGCCGTATCGGACCAGTCAACGTCGAGCTTAACATTCGAAACTTCAAAAACCCACAATTGTCCCTGTATGAACGCGGCGACTGTGAAAATATGGGGTGTGCGGTACTTCATTAGATGCCGTGACGCCACGTCTTGCAGGCACTTGACCGTGTTGGGGACGCTAACGGCGTTGCCCTCTAACTGATTGGCCATCCATTCAGATATGTCAGGACTGCCTAGGTCAAAGTTCAAGCGACCGATTCCGGTATAGCTGATCAAAGCCCGACCATCGTTGCATATAACGTCAAGAAACTTGTGCGACCAGTGCTCGTGTATCTCGTCGGTGAGACGGTTGAACAAACGGGTAGTGTCTTAATTTGCCTCGCCGTCCTCCTTGTCTGCCTGCCCCTTGTCTATGCCGCGCACCACCCATTCGCCGTCGATATAAATGAAAGCGAATTCAGTAATTTGGCCGGGTTCAAACCCGTCTCCGTATTCAATCTGACCAGTTACCCACATCGTAGCGTGCCCATCGATGACCGATGGAATGTAAGTCTTATCTTCCAAGCTGATGTGGAGTATAGAGATGATTACCTGGGCTTTCAGATTGCCACAGAAGAGCCGTGTCTTACCAAATTCATACCTAAAGGGACAACCAGCGGAATCAAAACCCTGACGCAGGCCGGCCAAGCCCCTTCCGCGTGGTCGTATTATCCATACGTCACCGCCTACTTTCACGCGTTCGGCAGGGATATTACCGATGTTTTCAAGCATCAAAAAGAGGGTGTCATTCTTGAAGTCTTCTCTAAGGCTGTGGACGCCCACGTAAGCTCTATTACTGACAATCAGCGCGGTTTCCGTTGCCTTAGCTTCGCGTCGCATCGCGTCCAGTTGCTCCCCCATGTTTTCGATAATCGTATCAGTCCGATCGACGCTGTCTTTCATCGCTCGCCATTGCCTGTTCGAAATAACCGCTTGCACGATAACAGCCAGAAAAATCAGGAGGCTAAAAGTGTTTTGAGCGAAAAAGTTAAGCGCGGTCGCAACGTCGTCTATGGACCTACTAGCCCAGTCCAGCAAAGCCACGCCTCCACCCGCAGCGGTGGACAATCCACCGACGCTCGCGACGGTTTTCCAATTGCGAATGATCCAGTTACGCGGCGTACTCTCATGCGTAAGCTGCTGATCGTTTTGGCGCTGGAGGGCGTCTGCGCCCTTGTCGGAGCCTTCTGTTTGTCTCATCTCCTAAACCCGAGAAATCGTAACACAAAATAATGGTTTCTGTATTACAACTAATCCTTGACCCTATTTGTGGCGGGCGTGTAGTCTGTCGCACATGGACTCACAAAAAGCGGGAAATTACGCCAACGTCGGTATGTTTTTTCTCACCATTCTGGCGCTTATCGTTAGCATGGCGACACTCGGCTACATGTATTGGATTCGGGTTTACCCAGACCCTGAGAAGGTGCCACCTATGATGGATGTAGGGGTGCTTGAGACAGGGTGGCTTGCGGTGATTCTGGTTGCTTCAAGCGCTCTTATATCAGCCGTGGCACTACTCATATCGTCGTCAAGGCGGTGGAGGAATAAAAAGTTATTACGCCAGATTGACACGTTGGACGCAGACTTGACGACGGAGAGAAACAATGTAGCTGATGCCGCTAAAGACATCGAGAAACTAAAACGCGATCTGAAAGAAGCGGGTCTACGCGAGAACGACCAAAGGAACCAAAAAGAAACCGTTCTTACGGAACTAAGGAAGCGCGAAGACGATCTAGCAGAGTTAAGAACTTTGCGTGCTATGCGAGAAGGACAAGCGGGGAACATTAAAGACCATGTGATTATGACGGGACTAAACCCGATTGAATTGAAACTTCAGGGCAATGCAGACAGCGGCCCCTGCGTCACTTTGACGATATTTATCAGGAACGAGTCTCTTTACAACGTGGCGATACGACCCAACGAGATACAGGGCCGTTTAGCTTTTGGGGAGCAGGCACTTCAGGAACCCATAATCGTAGTCATCGATGCGTGGAATGACCCTATTGACAACCTTAAACCTCTTGGCTCAGCGAGTATAGTGCTACGCCAACCGCTAAGAGGTTTTGAGGTTGAACGGATTATGTCCTTGCCTGATGGCGCATTTCGCTTAGCACCTTTGCGTATTCCGATCACGGTCGTTAATAGTCAGTATAAAGTGCTGTCTAAAAATCTAAGGATAACCGCGGAGTTTGACCACATCCGGCTGGACGCTTTTTGTGTTACGAAAAATGTTGACAGCAAGGACTAAATGTATTACATTTTGTGCATGGCAAACATTCTTCCCAAAGACAAGCAGATCGCGGTTATCAGTATGCTGGCCGAGGGTTCGAGTATTCGCGCCGTTGAGAGAATCACGGGCGTTAACCGTAATACCATTATGAACCTTGGTGTTCGTGTGGGCCAAGGCTGCGCGAAGATAATGGATGCCAAGATGCGCGATCTAACTTGCCACGTTCTTCAGTTTGATGAGATTTGGGGATTCATTGGCAAGAAAGAAAAGCACCGCATGATTAACGACGATCCGACACTTGGCGACGTGTGGACGTTCTGCGCGATTGATGCGGAAACAAAACTCGTTCCTGCGTTCAGGGTCGGCAAGCGCGACCGCGTTACCGCAAATACGTTTGTGAGCGACGTTGCCTCACGGTTGAAGAATCGCCCGCAGATTTCCAGCGACGGCATGCGAGCGTATGTCGAGGCCGTCGAGAATGCTTTCGGTATGAACGTAGACTTTGGGATGATTATCAAGAGCTACGGCATAGACAAGGGCGAGCACCATCAGGAACGCCGCTACAGTGCGCCAGAAGTTACCAGCATGGAGAAAATGGCAATCGTGGGCCATCCTGAAATGGATCTGATTTCGACTAGCCATATCGAACGATTGAACGGCACGACTCGTTTGCACATGCGCCGTCTTACTCGCTTAACTTACGCGTTCAGTAAGAAGTTTGAAAACTTCGAGGCGGCTGCTGCCCTTCACTTCGCGTACTACAATTTTGTACGCTCTCACGGTTCCCTAAAAATGACGCCCGCAATGAGGGCGGGTATAGAGAAAAGTTTCTGGACAGTCGGAGACTTAGTTGAGGCTGCATCGTGAAGCGAGACGACTACATTGCAGAATTACAAGCCGTGATTCTTAACTTGCACGGAGTCTCGGCAGAGTATGTCGAGACGGTTCCTGTTAGTGAACAATTCCAGGGGCAGACAGTGTGGGAAGGCGAGGTAGAGGTGTTTGAATTGCACGATCATCCGAAGGCGCAACGCGCATACGCTTGGGGATACTCAACGGATGATGATGATCGCCGTTACGTTACTGTGTTGGAATTGCCGCCCGTTACATCGCCTGAGACTGCCGTTAAAGCATCAATCGTGAGGGACTATCGTGAACAGCAAAAGGGCCACTAAAAAACTCGGTAGACCAAAGCTGCCAAAGGGCGAAGCGAAAGGCAAGATCGTGCCGGTGCGGTTGAATAATGAAGAACTAAAACTGTTCACAAAGGCTGCTAATACCAGTGAACACAAAACACTCTCTAGTTGGATACGTCAGACCCTAAGAGATGCAGCCAGCGCGTCCCGCTAGAGAGTGCCTTGTGCAAGTGCGGTTTTCAGAACTTTTACTTGTTTTTCAGCCGCCGTCGATGTAGGCGTCCGGCTTCATACTCGCCATAGAGTCTTATGCGGCGATAACCGGCCCCGCTCACGAACATGCTGTACAGCGCGGCCAGTGACGCTACGCTGATTCCGGTTTCCTTATGCCAAATATTAACTCTGGTTTCTGCCGCCATCTCAATCAGCGTTTCCAGAATGGCATCGCTCAGTACGTCCGGTGTCTGCTTAAACTCAAGCAGGTCGATGGTGGTTTGCGCTACGGCCTCAAAGCCCGCAGTGCTATTGTTGTTAGGCATGGTCGAGTCCTTTCGCTGAACAGGCTAGGATTCGGCTGTGTAGGGCTGGCGAGTGTTAACGCACTTGTCAGCCCGCGCCGTTTTGGAGGCGCATCGTACACCTGATTCGAGGGTTGTTTCTAAGAGATGCGTGAGGATTTCAAATTAAGACACTACCAACAAACGGTAATCAACGCTCTGCCAGATTCCCCATGGGGCGACAATGGTTTGTGTGAGGCTCATTTCTCGCCCTTTCGCTGGTCTGCCGTCTAATAGCTATGTGTAATTTCAAACTCCAGAATACCCGCGTCCACGAGCTTACCGCACAACCACCGTACCTCTTCATCCTTCCGCCCGAAGTCTCCGTCTATATCGATCCCGTCATAGTGAGCCGGTTTCAGACCGGCAACGTCACAACTACGTCATAAAAGCGGGCATCGGTGCCCGCTTTCGCTTGTAAATTATTGATTTATTGGTAGGCGCGTGCGGATTTGAACCGCAGACCCCTACCGTGTCAAGGTAGTGCTCTACCCCTGAGCTACGCGCCTAGATCGCAGGATTGTCAAACTCCAAAATTCGGAGCGTCATAGTAGCACAACACTTCGAAGCTACGCACCTGAGCCCCGCGTCCAAAGACCGTAATTGCCACTCAAAATAAAACGGCGCACTTCTACCAAGGTCAAACCAACAGCAGAACATCGTTCTCTTCAACGCCGACCTTGACGTCTAAAGCTCATAATCGCCCGCCGCCTCCGGTTGATAGAGGATCTCGTCAACTTTAATTCTGCGCAAACCCGACGGTACAGACCACTCGATGGTGTCGCCCGATTTGTATCCCAGGATCGCGGTTCCAATTGGCGCCAGAATTGAGATCTTTCCTTCGTGAAAGTCTGCCTCCGTTGGAAACACCAATGAGTATGTATTCGCTTCGCCCGTCACCAGGTCCTTCAAGCGAACTCTCGAACGCATCGTGATTACATTGTCAGGAATGTCTTTAGGATCAACAATCTCTGCTCTATCCAGCTCGGCCTCTAACTTGTTCAAGTATTGAACATCAACACCGTTGCCCTCGCGCGTAGTTTCGATTAATGCGCTGAGACGATGATAATCGGGTTCTGTTACGTAAATACTTGATGTTCGTTGCGACCTCTTATTCATTTTAACCTCCTGGCGATAACGAAACTGTGGCCACAATCCTTGCAAACGTATTGGTCGTTTTCCCGCGCTCCCACCACCAACCGCACTTCAGAACACTGTGGGCACTTCACTAACCATCGCCTCAACATTTCAGACCAACCTTCTCCAGGTCTCTTCGTCAGCCCGCCTCCTGACAAGACGATGTAGTCGTTCTCTTCCAAGGACACCCCTGTTCGCACTCCCTCTGTACGTGTCGTCTATTAACGGTGTGTACAGATTTAAACTAGTCGGGAACGCCAGGTGGAAATAGCGTATTAACACCTAATTTTTGCGGGTATTTACACTCGTCGTTCGCGCACGTGGAGGGCTAACTCAACTCTGTTGCTGAGATTCTTCTTGTCCAGGATGCGACTGATGTGACCTTCGATCGTTCTTAAACTGAGTTTTAGTTCAGCGGCGATCTCCTTGTTCGAGAGTCCGCGCGCAACAGCTTCGGCTACACGCCACTCTGCGTCTGTTAAATCTTCATCGCGTATCAGATCCAAATGTTCGTCGCGTTCCTGCTCTCCAAACATGCGTGCGAGATCGGAGTGAGTACGCTGGACTCGTTCGAGAATACTCTTGACGATCGCCACCAACTCCTCGGTCTCGAAGGGCTTTGTGACGTAAGCGTCTACTCCACTGCGAAATCCTGCGATTCGGTCTGCGGTCTCATCCTTGGCAGTCAGGAAAATTATCGGCACGAGGCGCGAGCGCGGCGAGGCGCGTAGATTACGAACCAGCGCGTAACCATCCATGCCCGGCATACGAATGTCGCTGATGATCAAATCGGGAAGCGCTTCAGCAACACGGACCATTGCCTCAGAGCCCCGGCGAGCTGTCTGCACTTCATAACCTTCCGCGCGCAATGTTTCTGATACGGCAAGCAAAAGACCTGGATCATCATCAACGACCAGCAACTGTTTGGCCATGTGCGTACTCCTCGGCACTACGTTTGTCGCATCCTTCTTGATTCCATAAAGGCAAATGCAAAGTGAAAGTGCTGCCGCGTCCGACTTCGCTCTTTACGCTGATCCGACCACCCATCTGCTCCATAACGTTCTGGCCCAAATACAAACCAAGGCCGACACCAGAGACGTCAGCATCTTCCAGGAACTCGGCGTTGGTCGCGCCGTTACCCGTCGCCGCCGATTGAGGTGCAGGACGGCCGCGGTAAAACTTGTCGAACAGAATCGGCATGTCTTCCGGTGGTATTCCTCGTCCGTTGTCAGTCACATTTATCAACACCTGCGAGTCCGCTTCACCGGCAGATAAAACAATACGGCCGCCGTCGGGCGTGTATTTGATAGCGTTCTCGACGATGTTAGAAAGGACGCGACGAAGTTCTTTCGGGTCAGCGCACGCCGGCGGAACTTTACCCTCTAGCTCGACTCGAAGTTGATGACCTCTCTTCTCTGCCGAGCGCGCCTCGGACTTGGCAACGGATGAGATAACGTCCTCAACATCAACACGTTCATGCGTAACGCGCAGCACGCCGCCTTCAATTCGGGAGAGGTCGAGCAGGTTCATAACCAAGTCAATCTGACGATCGCACTCTACCGAAATCGTTTCTATATACTCGCGTCTTTTCTTTGCATCGAGATCATTGCGCAGGAGAAGCCGTGTCAACGCCTTGATGGTGGTTAACGGCGTGCGCAACTCGTGCGAAACGGTTGAGACGAACTCCGACTTGAGCTGGTCCAATTCGGCGAATCTCGCCTCCCTTTTCTGTAATCGGTCCGCCATCGCGTTGAAGTTCTTGCCCAGACGCGAAAGCTCATCATGTCCTTCGGCGGGTGCCCGAGCAGAAAAAATTCCCCCTCCGAACTCCTCTGCCGCAGAGTTCAGGAGCCGCACGGGCCGAGCGATACTTCTTGCGATTAGTAACGCTCCGGACATAGTGCCAAAGACGACGATCAAACCCACAATGGTATAGCCGGTTACTTGTCGCCAGGCTGACGCATAAAGAATCGCGCTCGGAACGCCGACCATAACAACGTAGTCCGTTTTACCAACTCGCCCGAGACCGTACACACGCTCCACACCATCAACTGCACTCCTTCTTACCATCACGGCGGAATCACGGTCCTTTAGTGCAGAGAATTGGTCCACACCGCTAAGATCCAAGCCTAACGCCGATTCAGCGGTCGCACTGCGATAAATGATGCGGCGATTTTCATCGAGTAGAGTAACGAGCGCGCGGTCTGACAATGTGAGGCCCTGCAGCGGTTCGGTTAATGCTGCGCCATCGATTCTCGCGACTACAGCAGCGCCGTCATCGAGTGGCGCTGCGACTGCAAGAAGATAACGTCCCTCTCCGTGCGTCCAGTCAGTCTCAACATGCGCGCCGCGTCCCATTTCACTGACAAGCTTTTCGGCGAAGCCAGTCGGAAGATTGCCGGCGCCCGCAGGTTCGATCGCCACAACTTGACCGGCTGCGTCGAGAACGCGCAAATCGATCCAATGTGTGCGGTGGAGTAGCGCTGCCTTTAAGTTTCCCTGAAGCGCGGTCGAATCTTTGAGGTGGCTGGAAGGATAGGATGTGATCGTCCTGAGGGGTTGGTACTGGGCGTCAAGCCAACGGTCGAAAACCACGGCTGCCAACTCTGCTTGCTGTTCCAAAGCATCATTGAGCTGGTTTTGCTTTTCACTCCAAACCACCCACAGCACCGTGAGCCCGACGATTAAGAGCGGGAGAACACCTCCTATTGCCAGCGCCAGCAATCGCCCACGGATACTCATCCCTGCCTCCAAACTGTTGCAGGTTTCGAGTATAGCAAACCGTTACACCCATCAGTGCTGTTGTGCGCTCGCTCGCACACATGACAAGGAGTATCGTTCTCGCGGAGGCCCAATTCGCCAGTCTCACTTGGTCGCTTAAGCGATCGACTCGAAGGAGTGATTCATGAATAAAGATCAACCTCAGGCAGGTTTTTTTGACAACGTTTCAGTTTATTTCGATGAGGCCGCGTCATTTACTCAGCACCCGAAAGGTCTGTTGGACCAGATTAAGGTCTGTAACAGCGTTTATTCGTTCAAGTTTCCCGTGCGCACCCAACAAGGATACGAGGTTATTTCCGGCTGGCGAGCGCAGCACAGTCATCACAAGCTGCCTGTGAAAGGCGGAATCAGATATTCAGAAGACGCCAACGAAGATGAAGTGAAGGCGTTGGCCGCGCTAATGACTTACAAGTGCGCAGTTATGGACGTACCGTTTGGTGGCGCCAAAGGCGCCGTAAAGATTAACCCGAAGAATTACACGTTCCAGGAGTTGGAACAAATCACGCGAAGATACACCTCGGAGTTGATCAAGAAAAATTTCATTGGTCCAGGAGTGGACGTGCCGGCTCCCGACTACGGAACCGGCCAGCGAGAGATGTCCTGGATAGCCGACACCTACTCCGCGTTTCATCCGGGACAGATCGATGCGCTTGCTTGCGTAACAGGAAAACCGGTCTCACAGGGTGGAGTCCGGGGAAGACTTGAAGCTACCGGACGTGGAGTCTTTTTCGGCCTGCGCGAAGCATGTAGTCACGCCGATGACATGATGCAACTCGGTCTTGAAAAGGGCCTTGAGGGTAAACGCATCGTCGTACAAGGATTGGGAAACGTCGGCTACAACGCCGCTCACTTCTGTCAACAAGGCGGCGCAATCATCATCGCCCTGGCGGAATACGAAGGCGCAATTTATAACCCGAAGGGACTTGATGTCGAGGCGGTGATGAAGCACCGGAAACAAACTAGTTCTCTCCTCAACTTTCCGGGAGCAACCAATCTCAACACGCGAGAGGAGGCACTCGAACTTGATTGTGACATTCTGATTCCGGCTGCGCTCGAGAACCAGATCACCGAGGAGAACGCAGGACGCGTGAAGGCGAAGATTGTTGCCGAGGCCGCCAATGGACCAACGACTGCACGTGCAGCTGAGATCCTTCTACAGAGAGGCGTCCTGGTCATCCCCGACATATATATAAACGCAGGCGGAGTTACCGTCTCGTATTTCGAGTGGCTTAAAAATCTGTCACACGTTCGCTTCGGCAGGATGGGCAAGCGGTTTGAAGCAACAAGTAATGAGAAACTGCTGCGCGTCATCGAAGAAAATACCGGTCGGAGACTCTCTGACAGCGAAAGAAGAACCATTACACGCGGCGCCGACGAGATCGATTTGGTTAACTCCGGGCTCGAGGAGTCGATGGCTGTTGCGTACGACCAGATTCGGGAGGTGTGGAAACTAGATTCAAAAATTCCGAGTCTCAGGACAGCAGCATTTATCGCCGCGATAAACAAGGTCGCAACTTGCTACGGAGAGCTCGGCATCTTTCCATAGAAGTACTAGTCATCTGGGTGCGTCTGATACGCACCCGCACGTTTCAAACTTCCGCTTCTTCGACTTCTTCGTCCGCTTTCTTCTTCCTGCGAAGGCGACTGAATAGCCGCGTTAACAATCCGTAAATGCGGCTGAACAGCCTCGCAGCTAATCCGTAGATGCGCTCTGACTCTTTCGCCAGCAGCGGCGACGCACTCGCTAAAATCAACACATACAGCGCCGCAAACGGTTGCAACACCGGCATCAAACTGCCGGCGATCGCGAGATTAACGATAATGATCGAGAACTCGCCACGCGCGAGCAAAGTGAATCCGGTGTTGAGCGAGCCGACGGTTGATAGTTGGGCACGTCTCCCAACGATCAATCCCGCGATAACGACACAGACGAGCGACAGCAGCGCTGCGCCTACAGCCAGCCACGCAGCGCCGCCTAAAGTGAATGGATCAATCGAAAGACCAAAGCCAAAAAAGAAAATGGCCCCAAAGAAATCGCGGAACGGCACCACCAGTCGCTCCATTCGCTCGCTGTGTTCGGTTTCGCCGAGTATCAATCCGAGCAGCAACGCGCCGATAGATTCAGCAACATGGATGGTCTCGCCAAGTCCGGCGAGCAGGAACAGGCAGGCAAAAACCACGATCACGAAAAGTTCACTCGACGAAATGCGAAGCACGCGATTCAAGAGCGGCGTTGCCCAGCGTCCTATGATTATCAGGCCGACGATGAAGCCAAGAGCGATGCCGCCAGATGAAACAACACCGGTAAAGGAGGTCGCGCCGCTCAGCACAATGCCGGAGATGAGCGACAGATAAACCGCGAGAAAGACGTCCTCGAACATGGTGACGCCCAGCACGATTTGCGTTTCGGGGTTCGCCATGCGCCGGTAGTCGAAGAGAATTTTGGCGACGATGGCGCTCGACGAAACGGTGGTCAGGCCGGCAATGATCAGCGCTTCGCGCAAAGGAAAACCTACGAGATAGCCGAACGTAAATCCTGCGGTGAAGTTGATCCCGACATAGATCGACCCGCCCACCAGGATCGAGCGCCCTGCCTCAATCAAGCGTGTGAGGTTTGCTTCCAGACCGAGATAAAAGAGCAGGAACAGAACGCCGAGACGCCCCATGAACGTGATGAGAGAATCGGTTTCGATAAAGCGGAAGTCGAAGACGCCGAACTGCGGGGCATGTGGCCCAACCGCGATCCCGATCAGGATCAAGAATGGAATGTTGGACACGCCGAGTTTTCTGGCGAGAGCGATCGCTAATGCGATCAGGCCAAGTGCCAGGCCGATTTCTAAAATAATGTTATCCACCGGCTGACCCCACAGTTCCTTCAACCAGCAATCGCTTAAGGGCGTTAATCGTGTGTCTGTCGCCCGCGGCGATCAGGGTAGCGCCTTCGTTCAAGACCGTATGCGCTTCCGGGTTAGTGCGCGTCGTCTGGTCGGGCTCGATAATCGAAACGATGGATGCGCCCGTCCGAGTGCGAACTTCCAGTTCGCGAATACTCTTGCCAATACACGCCGCGCCTCGTTCAATCGTGAACCATTCCAGCACGAGGTCGCCCAAAATAACCTCCGCCATCGGCAGATTTCGCGGGACGTACGTCAGTCCTCCTACGATCCCGGCGATCTGCCGCGCCTCACCATCTGAAAGCCTCAAGACTGAGGATGGGCGATCCATGTTGCTGCGCAAGAAATGGTACAGCTCGCGCGTGCCATCATCATGAATGACAATCACGAGCCGATCGCCGGTCAGCGTCTCGATTTGAAACTTTCGCCCAACGCCCGGTAGAAACACTTCGCTGATAGTGGACATGATGTGACTCGCTTCCCTTCGCTCAAACAATGTCACGGAGCATTGTTCGGCAGGTTAGTTGCGAAAAAATCGCGGTTCGTACGTTTATACCATCCTCAGGGGCCGCCGGATGTTCGTCTTCCTCAACATGTTTCCCATCAACCAGCCGGAGGTAATGATCGGCAATGCTTCAGAGCGGTTCGACGCGGCGGGAAATCTGACTGACGACACAACGAAGGACTTCATCCGTCAGCTGGTTCAAGGTCTTGTGACTGGATTCGCCGGCTCGGACAAACTCAAGGGACGTAAACTGAAAGTAATTGACACGAGATGCAAATCACAGACGTGCTGGTCCATCTTCAGACAACCTCACGTTGGCAAGAACGTGTTTACAAGGAGCTATCAGTTAAAGTGGGCTAACCGCATTGACCTGTCTGCGTTTCGCGACTGGTTAATCGGAGAGTGTATTCCGGCTGCGGTAGAGAACTTCTTCAACCTGATGCCCGTGCTTTCCTTGCAGTCCGCGCGGTACTGCGCACTACAACAACGGAGCAATGCGCGTTCATCGCGACTGCCTCGGATACGCTGCCTAACAGAAATCGCTTGAAACCGCGCCGCCCATGTGAGCCGACGACGATGAGGTCAGCGTTCCATTTTTTCGCGTCTTCAAGAATGATCTCCTTCGGCTTACCGGAGAGCACTTCGCCGCTCGCTTTCAGTCCTACGGAAGCCAGCACTTGTTCGGCCCTACTAACCGCCTCTTGAGGCTGCACCCTGGACGACTTGATCGCCCAATGGCTCTTCGACAGCCACGATTCTGAATTCGCTTCCTTCGGGCCAGGGCCGTCTGGCTAGTTCCTCGGCAGCTATCGACGCAGTTTCCGAACCGTCGGTGGCGAGCAGCACCCTCCTCCGGCTGTGCAGAGTGTGTGCGCGATCTTCTCCTACGTCCCGAACGATCTGAACCGTGCAAGGGCTAGCTGTGACAACCGCTCTGGCGACGCTGCCTAGCATCCAGTGCGTCATGTCCTTGCGGACATGAGCGCGGACGAAAATCAGATCCGAAGACCACTTCCGCGCATAAAATGGAATCAGATGGCGTGCGTCCCCGCGAGCCACGATCACTTCTGCCGAAATGCCGACTTCTTCAAGGCGCTTAGCGATAGGGGTTATTCGTTCCCCGCGCATTTCCATTTCCTGACGTACGGCGCCCGCTCCATAGCCTTGTTCCCGCCAGACCTCTTCAGGCACGTCCATGTCTGCTATCACCGACAGCACGTGCGCGGTCGTGCCCTCAGGCCATGGACGAATTCCCACTGCGTCAACCAGCACCTCGGCCGAAGTCGTCGAATCCACCGCGATCAATAGCTTCATAGTGCAGTACCTCCTGCTCGACTGATGAGAGAGCGTAGACATCGACGGAGAGCGGATAGGCCATTGTCCTTTGAGAGACCCAGCTCGGCAAGTGTGTTCCGCGATCGTTCCGTTAAACTGCACGTCGCACGATCTCTAATTCTGCTCTCGCGTTGTCGAAGCCGTCTTCAAGTGGTGCGGGCAAATACGATTGCCTCTGCGAGCGAGAATGATAGTTGCCATAATCGCGGTGATGTTGATGACCTGGACGAATGTGAACAGCGTGTCGTTGCGAAAGATACAGTAGCTGAGAAGCAGCGCCCCGGCTACGAGCCAGATCACCCACGTGGAAATGCTGATGCCCCAGGCACATTTCTCAACATAGAGGTGGTGTAGCTGCGGGACATAGGCGACGATTACGAGTGCCGTCCCGGCCCAGCCCAGCATTTCCACTTTCAGAGTCACACCCGGAACCATCAGGTTTAACCTTCGGAGGAAGCGCACGCCTTAATGCGCTCCCTCCTGAATGATGTCCGAAGAAGATCACGCCGCGCGCCGCAGCTCGTCTGCTGCCTTTAACGCCTCGCGCCGCACGTGGTCGGCGAGTGTCGGGTGAATGATGCTCCTTATCTTTCCGGTCCGGATGCCTTTCTCGGCTGCGGTCTTGAAATCGATGATGTCATCCACGGCCTTCTCGACGGGCCCCTTCGACGAGGGCACGTTCTTGTGCATCTGCCGGAAACCCTGGCTGGTTTGCATGGCCTTCTGGATGAGCGCGTTCTCCTCGGGGTCAAGTAGATGTGCGATAAAGTCGGCGTGCTCACCCATAATTATGGTCCAGAACTCCGCCGCCTCTTCCATGTTGATTGAGGTGTCGCCGCGCGAGAACTGGTCCAGCCTTTTGGCGAAGCGCTCGGCCTCACGCGCCGTATGCTCGAAGAAGGTTGCCCACACGAGGCTCTGCAGTCGACCCGCGGCCTGCTCGTCACGCATCTTGTGCTTGAAGTCCGCGTAAGGCTTGACGAGTTCGATCGTCGAGCGATTGAAGTTTTTGTAATTCCCCTGGTCTAAGCTAGCGGCGCGCACCTTCTCGAGCTGGCCGGCGAAGTTCTGCTGAAACTGCTCAGCCTGTCGGCGCGGCCCAGCCAACTCCGGACCCGGCATCAGCATGACGAAGAACTTCGCATGCTCCATCATCTGTTCGTTCCAGAACAGGTTGTCGGCAACCGAGTGAGCGACCGCGTCCGTCGAACCCGCTTCCGGTAGGAAGGTCGGCTTCATGCCGCCGTCTTTAGAAGTGATCCCACGGTGCTGCATATTCGGGCTGTCCTTGGTCTGCCCAAGCGCAGTCTCAAAGACCGACCCGAGCAAAGTAGCGCCGACCAACGTACTCCCACCCGCAATTAATACTTTGCGGCGCGTGATCCCCTCACGTGACGGAGCGTCTTGCGTCTTTTGGCTGTTCATCTTGTCTATCTCCTCTGTTCGAATTGGCAGGCGGGAGGGACCGTCTGTCACGTTATTGCATGGGGGCGACGAATACTCGAGGCGGTCGGCTTGTCCCACAACCGATGTCTCACTATGCATTGCAACCAAGGATGCTGATAGCGCATTAACACCTGACCCGCCACGAGTGTTAACACCTGTTCCTTGCTTTACACTGCACAGGGGGAGCAGTCAGCGGTTGCCACCTCGTTAACTACTGCGAAGCTCAGCGATCAAACTCGTGGCTTAAACGCGCGAGGGCGAGAGCGCCCAACGCTAGACCAAAATCCCGGAGCGCGATGTCGTAGTAGCCCGGAATCATCAGCAGGTTGACGACGATCATTAAGAGCCAGGCAGAAACGACGTACGCAAAAATCCTGGGTTTAAATAGGACTCCAAGCCCGGCAATGACTTCGACGACGCCGGCGACGAGCATCAACTCGTGGCCGTGACCGCCCACCATGTTGTTTACGAAGGCTGGCAAGTACTGCTCCCAGTTCACAAGTAAATTGAAAAACTTATCCAGTCCCGCGACTATCGGCGCGACAACGAAGCCGACGTGCAAGATTCGGTAGGCCTCATATGCGGGTCCGGAAACATTCGCTTCAGCATGTGGTCTAACTGAGGAACTGGTTCTAGTGCGATTGTCGATTATGTGTTCCATCTTTCGTGTCCCTTCCGGTAGTAAAAATTTGGATTGCCGCCGTTGCGACTTTCGTTAACGCGAAGGATATACAATTACGATAATAAGTCAAGGACTTACTTGATTTATTAATAAACCCGTGCGGACAAGGTGATGACACTCGCTTACTTAGGAGTTAACACGCTACATCTGCTGTCCGGCACCAGTTAAGGTAAAACGACGCGGATCATTGCGAGATTGAAGATGGAGGTGAAGGAGATGATGAAGATATTGTTGGCTTATGACGGCTCAGAGAGTGCTGACGCCGCGCTGCGCGACTTGAAGCGGGCCGGCTTACCGGATGAAGCAGAAGCTCTCATCGTCTCCGTGGCTGATGTCTTTATGCCGGCGGCGACGTCGAATTATGAGATTGCCGAGCAGGCACTTGCATCTCGAAGAGTGACAGCGAGCCTCGTGCTAGCCCAAAAACAGAAAGCTCATGCTCTTCTAGAGGCGAAAGCATTCACAGCGAAAGCTGGTGAGCGGCTCCGATCGTACTTTCCAGGTTGGCATATGCGCGAGGAAGTACTTGCGGGCCAACCATCGCAGGAACTGATAAGTAGAGCCGCCGAGTGGAAACCAGATCTCGTTGTAGTCGGCTCTCACGGGCACTCGCTAGCGGGGCGGTTAATTCTTGGTAGTGTGTCAAAGAAAATCGTTACGGACTCACATCACTCTGTGAGAGTGACGCGGGGTACGCTGGAGAAAAATGATTTTGATCCGATAAAGATAGTGATAGGAGTAGACGGATCGTCCGAAGCCGAGCACGCAGTTCACGCGGTGGGCCGTCGCATATGGCCCGACGGAACTGAGGTGCGAATCATTGCAGTTAACGATGGCACCAGGGACGAGCGCGAAGAATCGGCTTCGGCTACACAGAGGATGGTCGCGTGGGCCGAGAACGAGTTAAGCGTCATAGGATTAAATGTCTCGGTTGCGATTGAGAGGGGCGATCCGCAGCGAGTGCTCATTCGACACGCGCAAAAGTGGGATGCGGATGCAATTTTTGTCGGGGGCCGCAGGTTTAGCAGTGCTCTCGAACGGTTTCAGCTCGGCAGTGTCGCAACCGGATTAGTTACCAAAGCACATTGCACGGTCGAGGTCGCGCGCAACCCGATGAGTTGAGGATCGGATTGGCCAGACGTCGGAGCGTCAGGCGAAGGTAGGAATACCGGGTAGACTTCGCCTCGTTCCGTCAGTTTCTTAACACTGCATTCGTTTCAGTCAAGCTGCCAAGTCCTGATTATTTTTGAGCAGGCTTGCGCTTGTTCGGTGTTGCAGGGGCACTGGCCGTCGAGCTATCGCTCGGAGAAGATAGTTTCTTTCCCTGCCCCTTATCCGCGTTACTCGGTCTGCTCGCATCCGCACTTGCTGTGTCACTGGCAACGCTTCCGCCTTCGTTCTCCCATCGATCAAGCATTTTCTTCTTCAGCCGCTTTCTCGCGATCGGATCAGGCATCGTTGTGTCCTCCTTACTGTTTCATTCTACCAGTGTAAGCAGAACACTGCTGGCGTTGCGGACGTGAAAACACCTGTCATGCGCGCGTGATAACGCGGTTTCGTCGTCTATGAATCCATCGTACGCTGGTAACCGTAATGCACGGCCCGAGTGCACCATCAAAACAACGAAAGGGGTGGATCAATGAGACATCGAGACAAAATGAAAATGCAGTGGCGCCATCGTCGAAAGCTCTTTTGGCTATTTGTAGCGGCTGCGGTTTCTGCGTTGTTGCTCCAGGAACAAGTAGCTGTCCTTTACGTGCTTTCGACCCTGGCGATATGCGGACTGATGATTGTGGTAGCGTTTTCGAATTTGGAAGCAAGAGATGCGCAAATGCAGACCGCGGCTATTAGAGAAGCTGCGTGAATCATGCACTCGGTTGTGGCCGCAGATGCTCGTCGAGCCAGGAGTAGATTTGCTGCCACATATCCCGAACGTTTGCGGGACTCTGGAAGACGTGGTCCTCACCCCAATAACGAGCAAACCGCGCCCGCTTGCCCTGGCGCTGAAGCGCGGTAAAGAACTGCTCGCCTTGTTGAATTGCTACGAAATCCAATTCGCCCTGAATGATCAATAGCGGCGTCTGAACCCTTTCGACGTAAAATAAAGGGCTGTTGCGAAGATACCGTCCCACGTCTTGCCATGGCGCGCTGCCCATCCTTCCTTGCCCGCCCTCACTCCAGGACTGATAGAACAGTCTCTCGTTCGCGAATTCGTCATAGCGAAAGCGCACGTCAAATTGCCCATAAAAACTTGTAAGATCCGCGATGCCGGCCAGCGATATGGCTGCCCGGAAACGATTCGTCTGCGTAATCAGTCCGTATGTGCTGTAGCCGCCATAGCTCAGCCCCATGATCGCCAGCTTTTTCGGATCCGCTATACCGAGTTCAATCACTTTATCGACCGCCGGCAAGACACCTTTGGTTAGTTCGAGATACGGATCAGTTGTTTCACCTTCAGGCTTGAGCGGCATACTGGGAATGAGCACCGCGTAGCCCCGCGCTGGCAGGAGCTGCTGGTTCAGACTGTGCGACGAGTTGAGCTGGGCCATATGCGAAGGTCTTTCACCCATCATAGCCCCGGCATATACCCAGGTAACGAGTGGGTATCGTTTACCTGCTTCATAATTGACTGGAAGAATGAGCCAGCCGCGAAGATCCTGGCCATCCAGGCCACGATAATCGACGCGCCTAAACTCGCCTTGCGCGATCTCGTTCAAGAACTTGTTTGTTTGCAGCACTGGAGCGGACCCGACCCAAAGCCAGGTTCCGGTTCGATCGGTTGCTCTGAAAACAGGAGTTGATTTACGCGGCTCGAACTCGACAAGCGTTGCTTCGGCATTTGGCCTCGGGAATGGTGTGAGTTGAGCAGAAGCGAGATCGAGCCGTTGCAAATCGAGTTGCGTCTCTCGACGGACGCTGAGTATCACGGTTTGTGCCGAGATCTGATCCGATCTGGGCCAAACAATAGACGTGACGCGCGGTTCGAAAGCCGCGGTAAGATTTAATGGCTCACTCTCTTCCTGCTTGAGTCGCCAGATGTCACCATCAGCGAGGCTGATGAACGAGTTTCCCGCAGCTTCTTTAATCAACAAACCAGGTGATGTTTTTAGCTTTGCCGTCAAGTTGCGACTCTGGTTGCTGCTATCAAAGAGCCACCAATCGGCCCTTGAGTTACCAGCGACCGTACTTCGCACTAATAGTTCATCTTTGTCGCCCCAAACCACTGCTGTCGGAATCGACTCTTCGCTCGTCACCGCCTGGCAGTTATTGGTTAATACCGCGCACCTGAATACTTGAAGCTTAGCTCCTTTCGCTTTGCGCCCAATCAAAGCAAGCGATGAACTGTTGGTGGACCAGCGCAAGGAGTTTGGCTGGACCTCCTGAATTCTTGAGAGTGCAGGCACCAATGACGAACCCTGCTTATCGATAACAATGGCCTGAAAAAGTTGCTGCTGGCCGTGAACTAAAG
Organism: Acidobacteriota bacterium; assembly: GCA_020199835.1. Lineage (GTDB taxonomy): Bacteria > Acidobacteriota > Blastocatellia > Pyrinomonadales > Pyrinomonadaceae > PSRF01. Next base: position 134,900 of record JAIVJV010000008.1, read on the forward strand.
ATCGTCCGATTTCGGGCACGATCACATCGACTTGTTTGAGCGCCGCCACATATTGCTTATCCGGCGAGACTTGTAGTTCGCGAAAGCTGTAACCTGAGACCCCCTTGTTGCCACCGCGGTCCAAATCAATTATCAGAAGCTGCCCTTGCGGTCGTTTGTCCACGGCACTCGGCACTCCACTTTCCAACACGCTCACGGTGGCATCGTCGCCGGCCCACGCTTTTTGCCACTGCCGCATTGCTGTTTCCGGACCGCGTGTCATTATGGTCATTGAGTTTGGCTTTTGACCGGCGGGCAAGACAGCACAAACTAACTGCCGATTCGTTAACCATCGAAACGGAGATTGTTGAAAACTGAGATCGACACCTTGCTGAGTCACCTTTCGCAAAACGCGCGAAGTCTTTTCCCATATCCAGACATGGACGTTCTCGTCTTTGGTCGAGAGCAACGCCAATCGCTCACCATCTGGAGACCAGGACGGGCGCCAGTAACCAGCGCCATCAGTTGCACCGTGGGTCAGGTTCTGTGGCTTGCCGCCGCTCATCGACACCAACCAAATGTCCGCTCGATCGTTACTGTCCATATAGGCATATTTGTGTACGGGTGAACTCGCTCGCGGTCGTTTGAGGACGTAGGCAAGCAATTCTCCATCCGGCGAAACGGCGAACTCGTCACCTAGTTCCTCGACGCGAAATAGATCGTCCGGTGTAAGTGGTCGTTTTTGAGCAACTGCTGTATTCGCGATACCAAGCAGTATGATAAAAAGCGAAAGCCGGCTCTTGAAGCTGGTTGTCATGAAGCACCTTTGGCGGTTTAATGTCTTGGCGAGAAAGCCTAGTAAGATTCTGCGGATAAGTCCTCAAGCTGAGTCTCAAAATTTATCAAGATTGCTGAGGAGCGTTATGAGCACGCAAATGAACCACTTTTATGAGTTCGGCGAATTTCGTCTTGAGCCTGCGCGCCGCAAGTTTTATCAAGGTGGGACAGTGGTTCCGCTCACGCCAAAAGTGTTTGACCTGCTGGTGGTCCTGCTTCAGAACCAGGGTCGCGTGCTCGAAAAGAGTTATTTGTTGAAACAGGTGTGGCCAGACGTCATCGTTGAAGAACACAGTTTGACGCAGGCTATTTCAGTGTTGCGCAAGATTGTTGGCGACAAGCAACCTAACCACAACTACATCAAGACTGTCCCTGGTCGCGGTTACCAATTCATCTCCCAGGTGAAGGAGGTAATCGAAGCTGATGAACCGGACAGTAGCAGGATTCCGGCTCCCCTGGTTCGAACCCCATCACGAAGACTTTATTTTGCCGCGACGTTTCTAATCATCGGTATCTTTGCCGGAATCGTGCCGCTCTGGCTTTCCAGTGTGGCGAGCCGGATGTCGGCGCGGCGGACAGGATCGCTGACGACGATAGGCGTGAAGCCATTCCACTCCGCTGATAAGGAAAGTTGCAAAACAGGGTTGAGTGAAACTTTGACTGATGCGGTTGTAACAAAACTCAGCAAATTGGACGCACTGACGGTGCGTCCTCTCGAGCACAATTGCTCCAACACAGCTCACGCACACACGTCGTCTTCGGGCGTCCACAAAACCACCGAACCTTCGGTAAAGGGAGGTGGAGAATCGCGCCTCGACTCAACTCGTGATTTCGCGGATGAGGCTGTAGTTGAAGGCCAGGTTCAGAAGCAGGGAGAAAAGTTTCGCGTGTCCGTTCGCTTGACCAGAACATCCGATGGTGTTGTGCTCTGGGCCGACCAGGTCGAGACGGGTTATCCGAATGACGGTTCTATGCAGGATCGAATCTCAGCACTGGTGGCTCAAGCCGTACTCACCAGAAAGGCTGATTGAAGGCGAAGGAATAATCCGAACGTCTAGCTCTATAAACCTGTAAAGCGTCAGAAATTCTCAGGCGAGTTGTAGCGTACCTCTCTGCTCATTGGACGCGTTGGCAGCGGGTCGTCGGTTTGGACGATGGCCCACCAAGATTATCTCCGCCACGAATCACCGCTGTCTCGTCAACATAAAACGATCGCATCCCGCTGCTGCGATAGTCCACCGGCAGACCGACAACTTCGAACCCGGCGGCAGGAGCGTCAGCGGCCTTCAGAACGAAGGCCAGCAAGGATCTGAGTGCCCGTTTGGCAGGTCAACAAATATTTCAACGGTGCAGGCGCGTTCTAAATGTCTAAAACGAAACGCTGTAACTCACACCCGGGTGACGCCCACGTTCGAAAATCGCGCCAAGCTGGTGGCGTCCAAAGGTGTAGTTCACGATCGGATGAACGCGTACGCCATCAAACAGAATCGTTGAACTCCAGCGCTCGCCAAGCGTCACATTCAAACCGCCGATCACGCGTGCGCGATCTTCAAACGTTCCGTAAGCCACCCCGACGTAAGGACTGATCGGTACACCGGTGTGGTGCTTCAGGCTCTTGCTGACCGTCGCATAGAACGACTGCCCGAATGGCGTGCCGATTCGATCCGAGCTTGTTCCGATAATCAACGCCGGCCGCTGATGTGTTTCGGGGACGACAACGAGATTTGCGAGTGGACTAACTTTTCCGGCGAGCGGGTTGTATTCAATGCCGGCGGTGAAGCGCGGGTGAAAACGATAAGTCAGCGTGTTACGCCACGTCGCCCGATCGATCTGTTTGGCGATCAATCTGACGCCGTACGTCCACTTGTAACTGTTATCTCCAACCCCGCTCACGGCGCGGCCTTCCCCCGGTCAAAGCGGTCAACTCGGTACTGTTGAAACCTCCCGCGTCTCCTCGCTCTTCGTAACGCTTTTACCGCTCGTGTTCAGAGCGCCGCTCCTGGCGGGCGTCGCGAGCAGGGATTCGATCTCCTTTCGCAACATCGCTTGATCGATCACGCCGGAAATGCTCTTGAAAATATTTCCCTCACGATCGATCACTACGGTTCCCGGCAAAGCACCGCCCAACCCGAATCTCATCATGTGCTGTGCAGATCCGCCGATCCAGATTGGAAAATTCACTTTCGTCTCGCGAACAAATTGCAGCACTTTCGCTCGATCTTCGAGGTCGTCGGTCGACACACCAATCACCTGAACACCGAACGGCGCGAATTGATTTTGCAGCGCCGCGAGATCCGGCATCTCCTTGCGACACGGAATACAGTAGGTGGCCCAGAAGTTCAGAATCACAATCCGGCCTTTCAAACTTTCGAGACTTTGCTCCACGCCTGAGAGGTCCTTCAGTTTCAAGTCGACCGTTTGGCCGACTACCTTCCGGGCCTCACGCTCCGCCAGACTGGGCGCGAGCACGCGCAAGCTATCAACGCGAATCGTGCTGACATCCTTCTTCGTCTGAATCGCTCCTTCAACCGCAACGCGTTTGCCTACAAACTCAAGCCAGTTCTTTCCCGGCAAACGAAACTTACCCAACGCCAAGTGATAGAGCTTGAACCCTTCACCTTCACGAACCGCCAACAGTGTGGGATCACCACCCTCGACACACGACTTCGCTTTCAACAAGTCCTCGGCTGTGCCGAACTCGACCTTTGTGCGATCCGCTTCGGCCCAACATTCCGCACAACACACCAACTGCCCCTCGAGCTTCGCCGGTAGACTCTGTGCGTTCGCAAAAGTGGCAACTATAAAGACAAGTGTTAACGATGTTAGTAACGACTTCATTCTCAACTCCGAGTACTGTTCCGTTTCTGTATGACGTTCATGAAACCTGTAACCCGCGCTGGATCGATCGTGTTCGACCACAGCCCGTCGACTTTGAAAGCCGAGCCGATGATAAACCCGTCAGCATCATCGTAAAACTCCGCGATGTTGTTACCGGTAATTCCCGAGCCGAGAAAGACCGGCAACCCGCAATGACTCTTCGCCTCCTGCACGTCGGCGATCGTTGGCGGCCGGCCAGTGGCGCTGCCGGTGACAATCACGCAGTCAGCGCCCATGAACTCAACCGTCTCCGCAGTCTCGCCGAGACTCACGTCCGCCGTGATCGCATGAGCCGCGTGCTTCTTCTTCACATCGGCCCACACCTGCACCTGCGTAGCTCCGATCATTCGGCGGTAACGCAGCAGCTTCGCCGCGGACGCCTGAATCAAACCTTCGTCAGCGACGTGCGCGTACGCGTAACCTTCCGCACGAATAAAATCCAGTCCGGCGGCGTGGGCGACGGCCATCGCTTCGATGTTCGCACCGGCGAGTATTTGTACACCAACGGGCAAACCACACTCGCTCTTCACTTCAACACTGATCGCAGTCATCGCGGCAATGATCTCTGGTCCAACCTCGCCGCGCAGATACGGCACGTCGTGCATGTTTTCAATAATCACACCATCAACGCCACACTCACGATACAGCTTTGCCTCCTGCCGCGCGACGTTGGCTAACTGAACCACACTTTGAGAAGCGCGCGGGGTCCCCGGCAACGCGCCAACATGAATAACACCGATAACCGGTTTAGGTTTTGGAAAGAATGGATTCATGCGATACGTGAACAAGGCAAACAGTATCGCATTTAGATGAACGAACTAGAAGACGGCTGATGGAATGAAGGAGCGCGTTACTCGTCCTATGCACTTGAGGTCCTTGCAGCTTCAGCTCCAGGACGAGGTTGCAGGTGCTGACAAAATCTCATTCGTTTTCCGATGAGTGGTCGGACGCCACTTTCACTTGGACAGTAACATTTCCATGTACCACAACGTCGAACCGTTGGCCGGCAGGAACCTTCGCATCTTTACCTTTCTTGAAACCCCAAAGAGGCGCGGCTGGCCAGAACAGTACCCCAGTAACGATCACGGCCGTCGCCACGGTTCCACCCTTGCTGTCGCCTTTTGTACTCTTGCTAAATTCGAGTGGGATTTTCGAGCGGTCCACCGCAATCACATCTTGCATCGCCCACGCTAATTGACCCGCACGTCCCCAGCTTCCTCCCTTTTTCGCCTTGGTCACTCGTGCGGTGGCCCGCGCGCCCTTAGCAACGACAGTTAGACCGTCTATAACGACCGGATGCACGACGGTAAAGCTCACCGCACTTCCTTCTTCGACCTCGCCAGAAGAAACTGTGTACGTGGATTCAACTTCTAAGGCAGTGCCGTCAGGAATAGTGACTTGCTTTAGTTCAAAGGCGACTTCGCGCGGCTTCTCGCTGGTTGACTTATTCTTTCGTGTGGCACGGCCGCCGTGAGGAGATTCAACCATAGCCATCAAGACTTCGTCTGGTACGCCTTTATACTTCAACTCTGCAAGCACTGAAGGAAACGTATCGAACGCACATGAAGAATTGTTGATTTTCTCCACTATAAGGGCTGAAGGGAGTTTGGCCCTTACCATGGTCAATATATCCGCATTCGACAGCAAGGTGGGATCCTGCGCGAACACGGGGGAAACGACTGAGAGGAGAAGCGTTACTGCCATAACAGTGGACAAGAGAGATTTAGCCATGGGGGATCCTTTCGAATACAGGTATTTTTCGCGCACACCCTTAGTCGCGAAGGTAGAGAGGGCTTGCCGTATTGAATCACCACCGATAATGCGGAGAGTGGGAGACAAAGAGGCTTCACGCACTGCGTGCGTTCGGAGGTGTACGTCGAAGTCGGTGGCAAACAGCGTTCCACGCATTCAGGGATGTTTTATTGGGGTTTTCAATACTGCACATGGTTAGTAATGTTCGCTAGCGAGCAGTTGTGCGAAACAGCACTGGTCGGTGATAACGCAGAGGCGGTACGCCACTAGGTCTTATATGCGGGGAGGGCAGGTTCAAAACTTACCCAAGATTCTAATGCGGAGGACTCGTGTGTGATTAGGCGGATAGGCGGTCCCACTCTTCGTAGAGCGTCTTTAGCAATGTTTCAGTGTGTTGATATTCGTCATTCAACGCTATCAAGCGAATAGCGTCGCGTGCGACTTCCGGCGTGCCCATCTGCTCGGAGATCGTGTTAAGTCGCGACTCTGCCTGTGCGATATCGCTTTCAACCTGCTCGGACGTTCGCGTCTCTGCTTTCTTCTTTTTGATGACCTTCACACCCGGTTTTGTCGAGGCTTTGAGTTTGGGTGGAAGAGCTTTTTCAAGAAGTGGAGCACTCGCCGGTGCAGCAGCAACGACACTCACGAGGTTCTCCTGTTCGGTCTTTTCGGGCGGGGATACAGAACGGAAGCCCAGCTTCCAATCGTGATACTCCGTGTAATCGCCGTCGTAGTGCTCGGCGCCGCCAAGACCATCCAGCGCGAGGATCTGTGTCGCCACGCGATCGAGAAAATACCGGTCGTGACTGATCGTCACGATCGTTCCTTCGTACGCTGACAATGCTTCTTCCAACGCTTCGCGCGACGGAATATCAAGGTGGTTCGTAGGCTCGTCGAGCACCAGCACGTTCACGCGCGAGTAGATCAACTTCGCGAGCGCCAGTCTTCCCTTCTCTCCACCCGAAAGATCACGCACGTGCTTGTACACGTCGTCACCCGTAAACAGAAACTTCGCCAGAAACGAACGCAATTCACCGGCAGTCGCAGTCGAAGGCGCGACACGGCGCAGCTCCATGATGATCTCGTTGCGATCGTCCAGATCGTCGAGCTGCTGCGCGTAATAACCGATCTGAACTTTCGAGCCCCAACGAACCTCACCGGCGAGCGGCGGAAGCTTGTTGAGAATCGTCTTCAAAAACGTCGTCTTGCCCGAACCGTTTGGACCAATGATGCCCAAACACTCGCCACGCCGCAGGATGAACGAAATATCACTCGCCAGTTTCTTGTCCGGATAACCAACGGCCAACTCCATCACCGTCAGCACGTGGTTGCCGGTCCGTTCGATCGTCTGTAGACGAAAGTTGCCCGATGATTGCTCCGGCCGCACCGCGTCCAGACGCTCGAGCTTCTCCAGCATCTTCCGGCGCGACTTTGCCTGCTTCGTCTTCTGCCCGGCGATGTTGCGACGAATAAACTCTTGTGTCTTAGCAATTAGCTGCTGCTGATTGTCGTAGGCGCGTTGCTGCGCTTCGCGACGTTCTTCACGCTCGACTAAGTAATCAGAATAGTTGCCGGTGTAACTCGCAGCGCGGCCGTTTTCGAGTTCGATGATGCGGCGGCAGCAACGATCCAGAAAATAACGATCGTGGCTGACGATCACGTACGCCGATTCGTACTCTTGCAGAAACTCTTCCAACCACTCGACCGCGTGCACGTCGAGATGGTTCGTCGGCTCGTCCAGCAGCAACACGTCAGGCGCAGCAAGCAGTAGACACGCGAGGCCGAGACGATTCTGTTGACCACCCGAGAGCTTCTCGGTTTCGAGCGACCACATGTCGCGATCAAACCCGAGGCCCTGGAGAATCGCTTCCGCGCGCGCGGTGTATTCAAAACCGCCTTCGAGCTCAAACTCGTGTTGCAAATCGCTGTAGCGTTCGAGAACTTTATCGAGGTCATCACCGGCGTCCGCCATGCGATGCTCCAGCTCGTGCATCTCGTGCTCGATCTGCTGAAGCCGGCCAAACGCCGCCAGCGCTGATTCGTGAACGGTGGAACCGGGCTTGAAGTGAACGTGCTGGTCCAACAGGCCGAGGCGGAGGCCGCGCGCACGCACAACGTCTCCGCGGTCCGCCGTCTCGTCACCTCTGACGAGACGAAAGATCGTGCTCTTGCCTGCGCCGTTTCGACCTACAAGTCCGACGTGTTCGCCGGGATTGATTTGCAAGGACGTGCCTCGCAGCACGTCCCGAACGCCATAGGACTTATGTACTTCTGAAAGACGAAACAGCATCCATCAACTGCACGGTTTATTTGTTCGTGTTGGGCCGCACTGTAACGGGTGAACTGGTAGCCGCCGGACTGCTGCTGGTCGCCGGAGCTGAAGCCGCAGGTGACGCTGCCGGAGCTGCCGGCTGCTGTGCTGGAGTGCTTCCTTCGCCGGCCGGACGCAGACCCAGGTTGCCAGGGTTATTGATCATGTTGGCGGCGAGATTATTGATGATTCGCGCTTCATTGATCGCCACTTCAAGCAACGCGGCGTTGAGAATCTGCTTGCGTTGATTGGTGAGCCCCTGCGTGATCTGCTGGCGGACGCCCGGACTGTCGAGCGTCAGGTTCTCAGTTTGCAAACGTTTCTCGGCGAGTTTGAAGATGTACCACTTGCCTCTGAAATTCTGCGGTGGAGTGTAGTCGCCAACCTGCATCGGTCCGAAGAAATTCGAGATCAGTTCCGGCGGAAAGCCGTTGGTCCGTAGATCTTCTTCGGTCGCAAAACCGATGTCGCCGCCGCTGCGCAGTGAATTAATATCTTCGCTCTTGGCGCGCGCCACGGTGGCAAAGTCGGCACCGCCCTGCAACTGCTGATAGATGTTGTCGATCTTCAACTTGGCGTCGGCGTCATTCTTCGCGTCGTCCGCGATGCCGGTCGCAGCATTGTCCGCGGGATCGACCATGATCATTGCGATCGCTACGCCGCGCTGGTTTTTGAAGCTCTCGCGGTTGCTGTTGTAGAAATCTTCCACTTCGCGATCGCTGATGGCGATCTTGCCGCTGTACTTATCTTGCAGTGCAGTGATAGCGAGGGTCTTGCGCGCTTCCTCGCGCAGCGTCTCCATCGACATATTCTGCGCCTTCAATCCCTTCTCGAAGTCTTCCTGCGTCATGCCGGTCTGTTCTTTTTGCTGGGCGATGGCGCCGTCGATCTGGGCTTCGGTCGGCAGCACCTTCTCGCGCTCGGCGCGTTGAAACAGCACCTCTCGCTTGATCAGCTCATCAAGCACGGTGAGCCGGGCCTGGGCCAACTGTAGTTGCGACAGCGCCGAAGGATTGCCGCCGGCCTGCCGGTTCACGGCTCGCTCGACCTCTTGCAGCATGATGTTGCGTCCGTTGACGGTTGCGGCCACCATGTTGTCATTGGATGGCGCGCCACCTGTCGCACAGCCGGCGAGCACCACAGCCGAAGCCACCAGACACGTGACAGCGAAGACTTTTCCGATTTTCTGCACTTTAACTCTGCTCCTTTTGCAATCTCTCTAGGCCGTCTGCTTGACGACCGCGAAATCCGTTGCTATAAATCTCAGTTTTGTAAATTTAGGAGGTTGAAACAAATGGCTAAACGTTGCGAAGTCTGCGGCAAGGGACCTCAATTCGGCAACAATGTCTCGCACGCGAACAATCGCACGCCGCGACGCTTCGATCCAAATCTGCAGTCCATCCGCGTGCAGATGCCGCAGGGTGGCGCTCGCCGGATGAAAGTCTGCACCACGTGCATTAAGGCCGGCAAAGTCGCCAAAGCCGCCTAACGGCTTATCCAATCTACCTGTCAACCTCCAACCGGCGTGCCAATGGCCGCCGGTTGTTTCATTCTGAAAGCAGCGCCACAGCCTCGATTTCCACTCGCGCATCGCGCGGCAATCCCGCCGCTGCCACCGTCGCCCGAGCCGGAGGCGCGTCCGAGAAGAACGTCGCGTAAACCTCGTTCATCTGGGCAAACTCCTGCATGTCCTGCAAAAACACGGTGGTTTTGACAACCCTATCGAGACTGCTTCCCGCTGCCTCGAGCACCGCCGCCAAGTTCTTGAATACCTGGCGCGTTTGCTCGGCGACATCTCCCCCGATGAACTGACCAGTGGCCGGATCGATCGCGATCTGGCCGGACACGAACACAAATCCGCCCGCGCGAATGGCCTGTGAATAAGGCCCAATCGCCGCCGGCGCTTGATCAGTCTGTACGCGTTCTCTCACGGTAAACAAAGGCGGGATTCTACCAGATGGACTCTGAGAAGGGCAAAAGCTCCAATGCCACGAATGTTTTATGCGGCGCCCTGCAAACGCTCCACATCCAGAACGCCCGGGACGCCTCTGATCGATCCGATGACCTTATCCAGATGTTTGACGTCGAACACCTCCACAGTCACTTCGATATGGCCGCGTTCGTCGGGCGACACTGAAGCACGAGCATCGCGAATACCGGTTTTCATATCGGAGATCGCGCCGGTGATACCGGCGATCATGCCAGTGCGATTCTCGGTTATCGCCAAAAGCTTCACCGCGTACGCGGTCTTCTCCGGCCGCCCGGCCCACTCGACTTCAACAATGCGCTCGCGGTTTACCATCAGTTGCGTCACGTTTTTGCAGCGCGTCGTATGCACCGCGACACCTTTGCCGCGCGTGACGTAACCGATGATCTCTTCGCCGTGCAGGGGGTTGCAGCAACGAGCGCGCGTAACCATCAAGTCGTCGATACCACGCACGAGAATCGAATCGTCGCCGAGCCGGATCAGACGCTTGACTGCACGGACGCCGCTTCTGAGCCGCGACTCCTTCTGCTTGTCGAGTTGTTCAAACTGTTCCGGACCGAGATACTTCGAGATCACGTTTCGCGGCACCAGCTTGCCGTAACCGATCGCCGCCAACAGATCATCAACGCGCCCGTAGCCGTAATCACTGGCGACGCGTTTCATGTCCTTGTCCGAATCGCTCAGCACCTTCTTCGGCGAAAGTTGAAAACGCGCGGCTTCCTTCTCAAAAAGTTTTCTGCCGATCTCGATCGACTCGGTGCGTTGTTGCTCGGCGACCCAGTGGCGCACGCGATTGCGTGCGCGTGACGTGACGATGAAGTTCAACCAGTCGCGCGACGGATGCGAGTTGGTCGTGGTGATGATCTCGACGACGTCCCCGTTCTGAATCTGCGTGCGCAACGGGACCATGCGGCCGTTGATACGGGCGCCGGTGCACGTGTTACCGACTTCCGAGTGGATCATGTAGCCGAAATCAACCGGACTAGCGCCGCGCGGTAACTGGATCACCTTGCCCATTGGCGTGAACGCGTAAACGTCCTTGGGATAAAGATCGAGCTTCAGCGAGTCGAGGAAATCTTTAGAGTCCTTGACCTCCTGCGTCCACTCGACGAGCGAGCGCAATGCTGCGAGCGCCTGATCGTCCTCGCGCGCGCCGCGTTTACCTTCCTTGTATTTCCAGTGAGCCGCGACGCCTTCCTCGGCGATCTGATGCATCTCCTCCGTGCGAATCTGGACCTCGAACGATTGCAGGTTCGAGCCGATGACGGACGTGTGCAGCGACTGGTACAGATTGTCGCGCGGTGTCGCAATCCAGTCCTTGATACGGCCGGGAACGGGTTTCCAGTTGTTGTGAACGACTCCGAGCGCGGCGTAACAGTGACGAATCTCGTCCGGTGTGATGATGCGCACGGCCACGAGATCGTAAACCTGGTCCAAGCTGATCTTCTGCGCACGAAGTTTTTTCCAGATCGAGTAGAGCCGTTTGACGCGACCTTCAACACGTACGACCGGCACTTCCGCCTCTTTCATCTTGTCTTGAATGCGCGCGGTGAGGGTCGTCAGAAATGCTTCGTTTTCCGGACGGCGTTTCTCGAGTTGCTCGGCGAGCTCGCGATAGTCTTCGGGGTGAAGATGACGAAAGGCGAGATCTTCGAGCTCGCCTCTCAACTTACCCATTCCGAGTCGATGCGCAATCGGCGCGAAGATCTCCATCGTCTCTTCCGCAATGCGCTTGCGCTTCTCGGGATTCAGATAATGTAGCGTGCGCATGTTGTGCAGTCGATCGGCGAGCTTTACGAGCACGACGCGCACGTCATCGACCATCGCCAGCAACATCTTGCGAACGTTTTCTGCCTGCTGGTCTTCGCGCGAGATGTTGCTGATCTGCGCAATCTTCGTTAGACCATCAACGAGGTGCGTGATCTCTTCGCCGAAGAAGCGCCGAATCGTGTCGAGCTCCACGAGCGTGTCTTCAACTACGTCGTGCAACAGGCCGGTCGCGACGGAAACTTCGTCAAGTTTCATGTCCGCAAGGATGTTCGCAACCTCGAGCGGATGCACCAGATACGACTCACCCGACGCGCGCTTCTGGCCTTTGTGTTCCTTGGCGGAAAACAGGTACGCGCGACGGAGTAGATCGAGATCCGCCTGCGGGTGATTACCGGCGACCTTCTCGACGATGTCTTCGATCCGAATCATTGCTGCGGGTAAAAGTATAACAAAGGCCACAGATCGTCACGAACAACACGATCGGAGAACGGCGCGTTGTTCGTGAGAACCTGTGGCCTGAAGTAACGCTCTTTTGAGTTTAGCCCTTGGGTGGCGAAGCAGCTTGCCGCGCTGCCTCTTCTTCCTTACGCTTTTCAGCGGCCGCACTCAACTCCGTGGTCCGTTTCAAAGCGGCTTCATAGTCCTTTTGAAACTGAGCTTTTTGTTCCGTCTGACCTTCCATCTCCGCAAGCTTGGAAGCTTCGAGCAGCAAGTTGGTCTTGTAGGACCACGCCGCTTCATTGTTCGGATCAAACTTGATCGCGCTTTCGGCTTCGGCGAGCCCCTGCTTCACGCACCTCTGGGCCTGATCAAAATCCTTCGGCTCTTTCGGCTTGCGATAGGAAACGGTCGCTTTGTTATTGGCCGGATCGACCGTCGTCACCTTGTTCCCGGGCAGTTCGGTTATCTGGAAGGAACACTCCCAGTCTTTACTCGCCAGCACCACGTAAGCTTCGGCTCGCTTGGGCGGGTCGGTAGTGTCGCTGGTGGCGCGCGCGGTAATCCACTGTTTCAGCTTATCGTTATCCTTGATTGCGCCATAGAGATAGGCGATTGCTTTGTAAGCTTCGTCGTCACTCGGGTTTCTTTGAAGGATCTGCTGATACGCCTCGATCGCCTCCTGGGCCTTGGCAACATTGTCCGGCGTTTGCACGCCGGGACGATATTGCGCGTGGATCGTCCGAGCGATAAACATCGGCGCCGTCTTATTGTTCGGGTCGAGTTCCGCGGCTCTGCGCGAATACTGTTCGGCCTCAACGAACCTGCCTTCACGATAAGCGCGCGCGGCTTCGTTCAACTGATTCTTCGATCTTATTCGATTGATTACTCCGCACCCGGAGTTAGTGGCAACGAGGATCGCCAAAAGAATGGCGATCCTGGTCTGAGCGAGTTTCATTTACCGTGACTCCAATTTTTTACTGAGGCAGATCGTCCACTTGCAAACCAACCGGATTCGCGCCCGCGCCTTTGATCGCATCAATGACCTTCACCACGTCGCCGTAACGCAGCGAGCGCGGCGCTTTCACGAAGACCGTTTTCTCGATCCGGTCTTCTTCCTTGAGGTCAGTCCGGTTTTCCATTCCGATTTTGTACGCGCGCTGTTCTTTACGTTGCGCAAAAACGAGCGCCAATCTCTGCGCCAAGGGCGCCACGTCGTTTACCGAGCCCATTGAGTCCGCATTCAGCTTCATCGAGAGATCAGCAGCGATCGAAACCACCAGCGTCAGCGGGTTTGGTTTCAGTTGGCTCAGGTCTTCATTTGGATCGCGCTGCGTCGGTATGTCAGCCTGGAACCGGCTTGGCTTCAGCGGCGTGACCACCATGAAGATGATTAGCAACACCAGCAAAACGTCAATTAACGGTGTGACGTTGATATTGGGCTCGGCAGTCGTACTGCCTTTCTTGCCGCTACCGCCACCCATCGAACCCATCGACATCGTAATTTCTCCTCGTCTAAATACGTTAAGAAGCTAAGCAGCCGGGGCAGCGGCTGCGCCCTTCTTCTTCTTGTCGGCTACCAGTCCAATCTTGTCTACACCGAGCTTTCTGACCTCGTTGATGACGTTGACGACGTCGCCATAGCTAACGCCAACGCCGCTCTTGATGTAAACAATCCGGTCCTGTTCGTTCTTAATCTTCTCCAACATCGAATCCACCTTCTCGGTCAATTGCTCTCTTTGCAGCCGCTGTTTGCCGAGGTAGTACTCGCCGTCATTCGGAATCGAAACGACGATGGACGACTCTTTAATGATCCGCGGATCGACGTCCGGGTTGTTCAGGTTCTTGGGTAGAGCTACCGTAATACCCTGCTGCAAAAATGGCGTGACCACCATGAAGATAATCAGCAGCACGAGCATGATGTCCACCATCGGAGTGACATTGATCTCGGACTGTAGTCCGCCGGGACCACTTCCGCCGCCTGACATTGACATACAAAATCTCCTTTTTAACTTCAGGCAAACGCCGGTGCGGTGGCGTTTCTGCCGGTGGCCGCACCTCAGGGTTCACCATCCCGCGTTTGTGACGCGTATTACCTAAGGCTTCAACTGCTTCGTCCGGTTCTTGATGAAGTAGTCCACCAGTTCGGAGGCCGAGTTGTCCATCTCGACTACAAAGCCATCAACCTTGCCGGTGAAGTAGTTGAACAGCCACACTGCGGGCACGGCCACGAGCAAGCCGAGCGCGGTGGTAAACAACGCTTCCGAGATACCGCCGGCGACGGCCGCGATACCGGCCGACTCCGCGTTCTTCATGCCCTGGAAAGCGTTGAGGATGCCGAACACGGTTCCGAAGAGACCCACGAACGGAGCGGTCGAACCGATCGTCGCTAGACCGGAAAGGCCGCGTTTGAATTCGGCGGTTTTGATTGCGATTGCACGTTGCAGCGCACGCTTCGAGGCCTCGATCTCGTCGCCCGAGATGTCAGACGCATCCCCGTGCGCGCGAAACTCCTGCAAGCCGCTGCTGACAACCATTGCCAGGTGCGATTTGCGATGCTTGTCGCTGATATTGATCGCTTCTTCGATGCGATCGTTTTTAAGCGCTTGCGCGACGCGTGGCGCAAACTCGCGCGACTGTTTCTTCGCCGCGGAGTAAGTCAAGTAGCGCTCGACCATGATCGCGATCGAATAAACGGACATGATCAGCAGCACGAGAACGACGGCGATAGCGACGGCGCCCATGCTCTTGATCATCGCGGTCAGGCTGAAGTGATCGGCGCCCGCTGCCTCCGTGCTGGCTGCTGCGTCCTGCAACAGCAACATAAAACTCAGGAACTTGGTTCCAAAAAGACTCATTAGCATTGTCACGGTGAACCCCTCCAATAGGTTTATTTAGTTTTGATAGCAAGCAGAGATGCCGGGACGGCCCACGGTAACCGCGGCGACACGGACAAAAATTCTCCGCAGTTATTGCGCCACGAAGTTGTACTGGATCACTCCCGTAACTTTAACTGGCTGCCCCGAAAGCTTGGTCGGCGAGAATCTCGCCTGACGCGCCGCCGAGACCGCAACCGCTTGCAACAACGGGTGACCCGAAACGGCCTTCGCGGAAACCACGTTACCGTTTTCGTCGATCAGCACCTGGACCACCACCGTGCCGGAAGCGTGTGCCGCTCTGGCGATCGGCGGATAGGCCGGTTTGGGCAAGCTGATGGCTTTACCGTTGAGCACGCCGCCGGAAATCGGAGCCGTGCGCGGGGTTGGGCTGGGCGCCGCAGGTGGGGGTGGTTCCTCGGCGATATTGATCTTCCCCGGCGTTGTTACCACGCCGGTGCCTGCGCCCGGGCCGGCCGGCATTGGCGCGCTGGCGTTAGAGTCGCTGCTACCGATAACAGTCGTCACGCCACGGCGGACCGGAGGCACATCGCTGGCTTTGGCCGAAATTTCTTTCGGTGGCACGCGGCTCTCGGCAACGTCCGCGACGAGCTCCTTACGAATGTCGACGTTCTGCTCCGCCTTCTGAGGCTTCGCTTCCTGCTTCTGCTGTTCGGGCTCTTTCTGTTGCTGCGGCACCGGAACCGGAGCCACAAGAGTTGTCAGCTCGAGCTCCTGTTCCGCGAGGTGGGCGTCATACCAAAGAATGCCGGCGACGAAAAATCCCCCCAGCAGGACACCGTAAATCAACGCGGTGACCAGAACGAATGAGCCTTTTCGCGAAATATCCTGTTTGTGCGAACTGGACTCGACTAAATTATCGAACATTGATGTTGTCCTCCGATTCCGGCGCCAAATGGATCAGGGGTTACAAAAAATTAAGCAGTCGCAAACGTCGATTTAATACCGCGTGAGTTCCGTCACTTATTGAAGGGGAAACAGCAGCTTCTGCGATATTGAGCACACCGTTTAGATTGGAAGCCGCTGCGCGAGAAAAACTCGCCGGCCCGCTCAACACACCGCCGCCGCAACCCACTTTCGGAAACACACACACGGGTTCGACACTTGCGTATTTAATTGGCCAGCAACGTGCGCAGTCTAGTCCTCATGACCTTTCAAAGTCAAGCGCAAACCAAACTCAGACACGAGCTATTGGCCCGTTTTTACCCTGTTGTACCCTTTTTGTAGTTATAACTTCGCACCCGCTCGACGGCTCGATGCTTTTGCCGGAGCGCGGACGCCTCCTTTAAGAGGCGGCTTATTGAACTCAAGTGCCGCTTGTCGATTTGCCGCTTCAAGCCGCTGTTCCCACCAGACCATAATCGGAGCCGCGATGGCGACCGACGAGTAAGTGCCGAAAATCACGCCGATGAACAACGCGAGCGAGAACGCGCGCAGCACATCACCGCCGAACAGGACCAGCGCCAGCACCGACAAAAACACCAGCCCGTTGGTGATCACTGTGCGCGAGAGCGTTTGATTGACTGCGTCGTTAGTAATCTTGTAAAGCGAGTCGCGGCGATGCAGCTTGCGGTTCTCTCTGACGCGATCGAAGACGACGATCGTATCGTTCACTGAGAAACCAACCAGAGTCAGCAACGCTGCAATCACCGTCAAGCTGACTTCCCACTGAAAGATCGAGAAGAAGCCGAGCGTCACGAGCACGTCGTGAAATACCGCGATGACGGCGGCCGCACCGTAGGTCCATTCAAACCGCAACGCGATATAGAGCAAGATACCGACCAGGGCAGCGAGTGTGACGGCGATCGCTTTGTTGCGCAGTTGCGCCCCCGCGATCGAGCCGACCGCGTCCGTGCCGACGATCTTGTACGCGGCGTTTGGGTCGTTCGGTAACTCGAGTGTTGCCTCTGCTTCCTTGCCAAAACTGTTCAGCGCGTCGCGTACCTGCGTCCGGCCGTCCTTACCTTCCTCTAACGGCACTTTGATCAGCACTGTGTCGGGGTTGTCAGTCACGGACTGCACCACTGCATCGGGCACGCCTTTTTCATTCAACGCCGCGCGAATCGCTTCGTCCGTCGGCCGTTGTTTGAAACGTGCAGTGACGACGGTGCCGCCTTTGAAATCGACGCCGAGGTTGAAAGCCTGGCCGCCGGTGGACTGTCGAAAAATCGCGGATCCCAACCCCGCCAGCATGAGGAGCACCGAGAGGCCGATGAACCAGCGCCGGTGCCCCATCCAGTTAACATTAACCTTTTCCAGAATCTGAAACATGATGATCTCTAAATGCTGAGCGACTCCACTCTTTCCTTTCGGGTCAACAACCAGATGAAGATGGTGCGCGACACGTAGACGGCCGAGAATAGATTTACCAGCAGTCCTATCACCAGCGTGACGGCAAAACCACGAATCGGGCCGGTGCCAAACACGAAAAGGAACAGCGACGAAACAATCGTCGTCACGTGTGTGTCGATGATGGTGATGAAAGCGCGCGTAAAACCCTGCTCGACGGCCGAAGGCACTGTCTTTCCGGAGCGCAACTCCTCACGGATGCGCTCGAATATCAGCACGTTCGAGTCGACGGCCATGCCGATTGTGAGAATCATACCGGCGATGCCCGGCAACGTCAGCGTCGCGCCGAAAACGATCAATCCGGCGAGCATCAGGATCATGTTCAGGATCAACGCTATAACTGCGTTCACGCCGGAACCGCGGTAATAGACGAGCATGAACACGACCACGAGCCCCAATCCGACGAGCGATGCTCTCACGCCTGCGCGGATGGAGTCGGCACCGAGACTCGGTCCAACCGTGCGCTCTTCGAGATATTCGATCGGCGCGGGCAACGCGCCCGAACGCAACGTGAGCGCCAGATCTTCAGCCGCCTGCTGCGTAAAGCGACCAGTAATCTGTCCCTGATCGTAAATCTGCGATTTGATGTAAGCGATGGATCTGACTTTGCCGTCGAGCACGACGCCCATGTATTCGTTAATGTGCGAACCGGTCCACGCACCAAACTTGTCGGCTCCGGCTTTCTTCAGAGAGAAGCTGATCTCGTAGTCGTCTGCGCGGCCACCGGAAGCCTGGGTAGCACTGGCGTTTCGCAATTCGGTGCCGTCGATGATCGCCGGTGTTTCAACGACGACGTATTGCGTTGGTTTTTGTTGCTGTTGGTCCGTGGAATCCGTAGGATCCCCGCGTTCAGCGTACGGCAAAACCTTGCGATTCGGCGGAGGCACGGGGCCGAGGGTTGCGAGGGCGTCAGCTTCAGTCGGATAAGTCGTTGCCGGCGCCGGGCTCGGTGGACCGATCACGTGCACCAGTTCGAGTCGTGATTCGCCCTTAAGAAGGTCCTTGATACGTTCCGGATTCTGCTCGCCCGGCATTTGCAACAGAATCTGGTGCGAACTTTGGGCGCCGTGCGTTTGTAGTGTCGGCTCAGTGATGCCGAGCGCGTTGATGCGGCTGTCGATAATGTTGAGCGCCTGTTGCGTCGCGTTGTCGGCGAGCACGCGTTGAGCGTTCTGCGTCATGGTCCAAATCATCTGCGACCCTGACGTGTTGTAAGCCCAGACGGACGTGTCGCCAAGCTCTACTTTCTTTTCGATCGCATCCTTGATCTCGTTCGCCCGCGCCACGTCGGCGGGTTCGAGAATGATGCGATAGTTGCCGCCGCCAATCTGTGGCTGGCCGCCTTTGATCTCGTAGCCGGCGTCTTTGGCCGCGTTTTGTGCGGCCGTGTAGTTGTCTTCAGTCAGTTTTCGCAAAAACTCGTCCGTTTTTACGCGCATCACCAGGTGCAAGCCGCCCTGGAGATCGAGACCGAGGTGAATATTTGACGCCAGCGAGGCCTTGATTCCCGACCAGGTAAAGTCCCTCAGGGTGGGACGACGGCGCGGGCCGATTACCAGGTAAAGCCCGATGATGGTGACAACAGCGATGATAATTACGCGATAGAGGAGGTTCTTTTTCTTCATCACAAAGATCGTGTGGAACTAAGTAGCCTGTCTTCCTTCCTCGTCAATGCCGGCGATGGCCGTACGGGCGATTTCCAGGATCGACTTGTCGGCGCTGCGAATCAGGAAGCTCGTGTCACGAACGGTCGTGATCACGCCGATCACGCCGCCGGTAGTCACGATGCGATCACCAATCTTCAAGTTGGCTATGGTTTCCTGAAGTTGCCGCTGCCGTCTTTGTTGAGGCCTTATTATAAGGAAGTAAAAAACAAGAATGATGAGCAGGATAGGGAGTAGCTGTATCAACCCGCCTGCGCCAGTCTGGAAGATCAGGAAAGTTTGCATTGATTCTTAAAGAAAGGTACGCGGCCAGCTCGCGAACCACTATTCACCATTCGCACCCAGCCGCTCCATGAACTCTCGCCGGAATTTAGGGAAATCGCCAGACCGGATAGATTGCCTCACACGTCGCATAGTGTCAAGGAAGAAGGCCAGATTGTGGTGTGTCAACAGGATGCTCGCAAGCATCTCGCCCGCAGTGTAAAGGTGCCGCAAGTATGAACGTGAGTGACGCCGGCAGACGGAACACTGGCACGACTCGTCCAGAGGTCGCGGGTCCTTTGCGAACTGCGCGTTTTTGATGTTTAGCTTGCCACGCGAGGTGAAAGCCTGACCGGTGCGGCCGTTTCGTGTCGGGAGGACACAGTCGAACATATCCACACCGCGAGCGACGGCTTCGACGAGATCTTCGGGAGTCCCGACTCCCATCAAATATCGTGGACGGTCGCGCGGCATACGCAACGCGATCTCTTCAATTACTTCAAACATCGTGGACTTCTCTTCGCCGACACTGAGGCCGCCGATCGCGTAGCCGTCGAAGCCGATCTCGACCGTTTGTTCGAGGCTGCGACGGCGTAGATCGAGGTGACTCGCACCCTGCACGATGCCGAAAAGAGCCTGGCGTCCGCTGAGGTCGTCAGTCGTGTTTGCGCGACCACTGTCTGCTTCCTCATTTTGAAACCGATCAAAGGCCGATTTGGAGCGGCGCGCCCAACGCGTGGTGAGTTCCATGCTGCGTTGGGTTTCTTCGTGACTAGCCTGGCCGGGTGCGCACTCGTCAAAGACCATCACGATGTCAGATCCGAGCGCCGCCTGGACTTCCATCGAAACTTCCGGCGACAAAAATCGCAGCGAGCCGTCAACATGGGAACGAAACTCGGTGCCTTCTTCAGAGATCTTGCGCAGCGAACCGAGGCTCCACACTTGAAAACCGCCGGAGTCTGTGAGTAACGCGCGGTTCCAGCCGATGAAACGATGCAGTCCGCCGGCGGCTTTGATCACCTCAATGCCGGGCCGCAGCCACAGGTGATACGTGTTCCCGAGAATGACGCGCGCGTTCAGGTCCGTCGATTCGAGTTCTTCGAAGCGAATGCCTTTGACTGTGCCCGCAGTGCCGACCGGCATGAACACCGGGGTTTCGATCTCGCCTCTACGTGTTTTGATAACGCCAGCGCGAGCTGCCTCGTCCTGCGCGACGACCTCGAAGCGCAGGGCTGGTACTTCTTCATTTTTTAGATTTGTGTTTCTCAACGATTCTTAGCGGCGTGGCGAAGAAATCAAACTCTTCCCGCAGGCGATTCAACAGATAGCGCTCGTACGAAAAGTGCAGACCCGGTTTGCCGCCCGAAGTAAAAACGACAAACGTCGGCGGACGAATTCCGACCTGCGTCAGATACTGCACTTTCAAGCGCGAAAATCCGCCACGCGCCGGCGACGGAGCAGTTCCACCTCGCGGCTGCGAAATCGCACGCTCGAAAAAGCTGTTCAACTGCGACGTCGGCACACGACGATTTCGCGCCTCATCCGCTCGTGCCACGAGCGACAAAATCCGTTCGACGCGCTGCCCGGTCAACGCCGAGATCGTGATCACCGGCGCCCAGTCCAGAAACTTCATCTTGTCGCGCAAACTCCGCTCAAACTCCGCCGCCGTGTTCGTCTCTTTCTCCCCGACCGCGTCCCACTTGTTAACCGCGATAATGATCGAACACCCGGCGTCAACGGCGTATCCCGCGATGTTGGCGTCCAGCGCCGTTACTCCTTCAACCGCATCGATCAAAACCATCGCGACATCCGCACGCTCGAGACTCTTTCGCGCCATGATGACCGACAACTTCTCGGCCATCTCGTCAGTCTTGCCTTTGCGCCGGATTCCCGCCGTATCAATGATGCGAAACCGCCGCTCCGGCGTCTCCAATAGCGTATCGATCGCATCGCGCGTCGTTCCTGCGACCGGCGAAACGATGACGCGGTCTTCCCCGAGTAGCTGATTCAACAACGACGACTTCCCAACATTCGGCCTTCCAATAATTGCCAGCCGCAGCTCTCGGTTTTCATTTGTCTCTGAATCCGCTGTCTCATCCGTGGAATGTTTTTCCCCGCTCAGTAACGCAATAACCCCGTCGAGTAACTCACCAACTCCAACCCCTTGTTCCGCTGACACCGGATACACGTCTTCAAACCCAAACTGATAAAACTCCGTACTCTCACTTTCCAAACTTGCGGCATCGAGCTTATTCGCCGCAACCAGCACAGGCTTACCCGTCGACCGCAACAAACCCGCGAGCTCTTGATCGAGCTGTGTAATTCCCTTTCGGGCATCAACCACCCAGATCAAGACATGCGACTCCTGAATCGCCATTCCCGCCTGCTTGAAGATGTTCGCCGGGATCACGGCATCGTCGTCGGGCACGATCCCGCCGGTATCGACGAGCGAGAACCTGGTCCCCGACCATTCGACCTCGGCATAAATTCGGTCCCGCGTGATTCCCGGTTCATCGCCGACAATCGCCCGCCGCTGCCCAATCAGACGATTGAACAGCGTGGACTTCCCTACGTTCGGGCGGCCGACAATGGCCACCATGGCGCGTTTGGTTTCCATCAGAGTCCGATAGCTTACAGGGCGTTCTAATCCGGTATCAATCCGTGGTATAAGCCTCTAGTCTTTGAGCTCGTTTGGAAGGAACTCAGTATGAAAAGATTTCTCGCAATCTTAGTAATGGTTCTGGGGCTTAGCATTTTCGTCAACGCTCAGGAACATACCAAACCACTACCCACACCCCCTCCTGCGCAACCCAGACCAACGAAACCCACACCGAGGCCAGCGTCGGAACCGCCCGAGTGGGTGCGTTACGACTCGGCTATCGGGCGCTTCTCGGTATTGATGCCGGAGATTCCCAAAGACACCGTTGAAACAACGCAAAGCGATCACGGACCTTACACGACATATCTCTTCATCGCACGCGACGAAAGAAACGTCTACCTGATCGGCTGGGTAGATTACGATCCGAAATTCAACTTCAACCGGCAAAGCGAAATGGAAGCGAATCGCGATAACTTCGTCAAAGGCGTCAAGGCCACGCTCACCGGCTCGCGCTCGTTGACGATCGACGGGTATCAGGTGCTCGAGTTTACGGCGGACACGAACGAGCGCACTTTCAAGTCGCGCGTGTACATGGTCGGCCGGCGACCTTATCAAATCGTCATCGGTTATCCGAAAGAGGACGCAACGGTTGCTCCCGTAACGAAGTTTTTCAACTCTTTCAAAGTTAGTCGATAGTTTAGTCGCACAATTATTCGAACAATTAAAGGACGGCGCTGATGAAGCGTAGAGACTTTCTGCACAAAACTGCGGCAGGCTGTGTGTTCGCCATGGCCCAACCCGCGTCTGCCCTCAACTCGCCCGATTTTGAGCTCGACGAAACTACGATTGCCGACCTCCAGCAAGGACTTCAATCAGGTAAGTACACATCCAAAGCCCTGGTCGAGAAATACACCGACCGCATCAACGACATCGACAAGAAGGGACCAACGCTGCGATCGGTGATCGAACTCAATCCCGACGCGGAATCGATCGCGTCTACGCTCGATCGCGAACGGAAAGATCGTGGCGCGCGTGGTCCACTGCACGGCATTCCGATTCTGCTCAAGGACAATATCGACACCGCCGATCGCATGATGACCACTGCGGGATCGCTCGCGCTCGTCGGCGCCAAACGCGCACAGGATGCTTTCATCGCGCAGAAACTGCGTGATGCGGGCGCGGTCATTCTCGGCAAAACGAACCTCAGCGAGTGGGCCAACTTTCGTTCCACCAAGTCGTCGAGCGGCTGGAGCGCGCGTGGTGGTCAAACGAAAAATCCGTACGCGCTCGATCGTAATCCGTGTGGCTCGAGTTCCGGTTCGGGCGTCGCGGTGGCGGCGAATCTCTGCGCCGGCGCTATCGGGACGGAAACCGATGGTTCGATCGTCTGCCCTTCTTCGGCAAACTCGCTCGTCGGGATCAAACCGACGCTCGGACTCGTGAGCCGTTCGGGCATCATTCCGATCGCGCACAGCCAGGACACCGCTGGACCAATGACGCGAACCGTCGCTGACGCAGCGATCATTCTCACTGCGTTAACGGGCGAAGATCCGCGCGACGCGATAACGCGCGAGGGACGTGGGAAAGCCGCCGCGGATTACACGAGGTTTTTGGATAAGGATGGCCTGAGAGGCATGCGTCTCGGCGTCGCGCGCAAGCATTTCGGTTTCAGCGAGCGTGTCGATAAGTTAATGAATGGTTTGATCGACGAGATGAAAAAGCTCGGCGCGGTTTTTGTCGATCCGGCGGACATTCCCACGTCCGGCAAGTTTGACGACTCGGAGTTTGAAGTTCTGTTGTACGAGTTCAAAGCCGATCTGAACGCGTATCTTGCCAGACTTGGACCACAGACGCCCGTGCGTTCGCTCAAAGACGTGATTGCGTTCAACGAGCGAAATCGCGATCGCGAGATGCCTTACTTCGGTCAGGACATCATGGAAAAAGCGCAGGCGAAAGGACCGCTCACGAGCAAGGCGTACATCGCGGCGCTGCGCAAGAACCATTTGCTGACGCGCACGCAAGGCATAGATTTCATCATGAAGAAGCACCGCCTGGATGCGCTGATTGCGCCGACGGGTGGGCCATCTTGGCCGACTGACTGGTTGAACGGCGATCATTTCAGTGGTGGCTACTCTTCGGCGTCGGCGGTCGCTGGTTATCCGCACATCACGGTTCCGGCGGGTTATGTTTTCGGGATGCCGGTGGGGATTTCGTTTTTCGGCAGCGCGTTCAGCGAAGCGAAACTGATCAAGATGGCTTACGCGTTCGAGCAGGCGACAAAGATCCGCCGTCCACCGAAATTTCTTTCATCCGTGGACTTTAGCTCGTGAGCAGGAAGACGGGTCTTTAGCGTTCATCCTACTTTCTCATGCCAACCTCACCTGGAATAGAGATCGGAAAACTCGGGGAAGCTTACGCCGCGGCGTATCTCGAACAACTCGGTTTCCGTTTCGTTGCCGCAAACTTCACGCTGCCAGTCGGTCGCAACCTGCGCGGCGCGGTCGTCAACGCCGAGATCGATCTCGTCGCCTACGACCAAAACATGCTTTGCTTTATTGAAGTCAAAACCCGGACGTCAGACTGGTTCGCACCGCCGCAGGTCAACATCGACTTGCGAAAACGCCGGCAGCTCGCGCGTGCAGCGCGTGCGTACCGGCGTCTGTTTGAGCTTGAAGATCAGCCTTACCGTTTCGATGCAGTCTCTGTGGTCCTCGCGGACCCACCGGAGATTGATTTGTTGCGCAACTACTTCGCGCCTTGAGCGCTTGTCTCCTGTCGCGATGGCTTTGCGTTCTTCACGTACTTATCAAACCAACTGATCATCTCGTAAAGCACGTGCTCGATACTTTCGCGCCCTGCGTAACCGTGCGCTTCGTGCGGCAACATCACGAGCCTCACGGTCGCGCCGTGCCCCTTCAACGCCTGGTACATTCGTTGCGATTGAATCGGAAACGTGCCGGTGTTGTCGTCAACCTCGCCGTGGATCATCAGCATCGGCTCGTTCACCTTTTGCGCAACCATGAACGGCGACACTTTGAGATAAAGCTCCGGCGCTTCCCAGATCGTACGGCGTTCGTTTTGAAAACCAAACGGCGTCAACGTGCGATTGTAAGCACCGCTGCGCGCTATCCCGGCACGAAACAGATCCGAATGCGCGAGTAAGTTTGCGGTCATGAACGCGCCGTAACTGTGTCCACCAACACCCACGCGCTCCGGATCGGTCACGCCCATCTCGACAGCTTTGTCGATCGCGGCCTTCGCGCTCATCACGATCTGTTCGATGTAGGTGTTGTTGACCGTTTCGGGCGTGCCGACCACCGGCATTGTTGCGTTGTCGAGAACCGCGTAACCCTCGAGCAGAAAGAACAGGTGCGATGGACCAGTGATCGAGGTGATGCGTTGGGTAGAACCGGTGATCTGTCCGGCGGTGTCAGCATCGTTGAACTCGAGCGGGTACGCCCAAACGACGGTCGGCAGCTTTGTTCCCTCTTTGTAGCCCGGCGGCAGGTAAAGCGTGAACGAACACGAGACGCCGTCAGCGCGCTTGTACGTGACTAGCTGTTTCTTGATTCCGCGCAACTGCGGCATCGGATCGGGAAAGTTTGTCAGTGCGCGCGGCGCCTTCGCGGTGGCGCCGTCACCAATGAACCGCACGAAGTAATTTGGCGCGTCGGTCGGTGTTTCGCGACGTGTGATGAACTGCGTCCCATCGTTGCTCAGCAACGCCACGAACGTTTCATAACTGTTTGCATCGCTGCGGAAGAGACGTTGGGAATTGAGTGTCTGCAAGTTGAAGCGATCGAGGAACGGGCGGTCACCTTTGGGCGACGCGCCGTTACCGGACAGGTAGATCGAATCGCCGTTTTGCAGGATCGCGCGCTGGCCGTTGAGGGAGCGTGTCACGGGCGTGCCCGGATCTTTGTAACGGTCTTGCTGACTGCGGCTCCAGATCAACTTCGCCGGTGTTTCCGGTTTGTTCGGATCGATCAGGAACGTTCTGATCCAACGCTTGTCGCGCTCGAAATCAGAGATGAACATGAGTCCTTTGTCGGTGAAGCTGGCGTTGGAAGAGCCGGGGTTGCCGGCGTTCGAGAAGCGGTGCTCGGTTTTGAAGATCTCGACCGGTTGGGCCGTGAACGGTGCTTTCAACATCAACACACTGTCGCGATGCGCGACTTTGTTTTTTGGATTTCCGCCGTCCAGCGCCTTCACCCAGACGAGCGTCGCCGGTTCAGTCGGGTTCCACCGAACGGATCGTGGGCCAGTGATCACGCCGTCAATAGGAACTTGATCGGCGAGCGGCAGGCTCGCGAGTTTGTGAACGACCTTTCCTTTCGTGTCCCACACTTCCAAATCTTTCGGAAACGCACTATCAGGGAATAGATACGAGAACGGTCGATGCGCGCGCGTCACGAGGACGTGATGACCGTCCGGAGACGGCTCGATCGCTTGAAAGATTGCCGGCTGGCCGATGGGTGTCGTTTTCCCGCTTGCTGAATCTACGAGTGCGAGTTGCGACGTGGCGTAATACTCAAAGAGGTTCTCGTCGTGCGGGCTCTTCAGCAAGTCTTCGTAAGTTCGGACTGGTCCAGGACGGCCGGAGCTCTCCTGCGTGTTTGGTTCGGGCGGAACGGGCGGCAACGCCGGCGCCGCGCCGCGCGACGGTGGAACAAGTTGGACCAGCAACGTGCGGTTGTCTGGCATCCATGTGACTGGATTGCCGAGCACTGAATTGATCTGCACGTTTTTGACATTGTGAATCTTGCCGGTGGCGGCGTCGCCGACCCACAGATCGACGCGATTCGGTGTCGTGTTCAGGAAGGCGAAGTGTTTACCGTCGTCGCTCCACTCGATGCTGGTGATCTTCGCGCCTGGTGGAACTTGTATTTGTACCTCGGAACCGTCGGCGATGCGTTTGCGAATGAGTCCGACTGAATACTGGAAGCGGTGTGGCGAGTTTGATGCCGGATTGATCCGCCGGCCGGCGAGCCGGAGCATTGGTTGCGCGAGATCCGCGAGTGGCGGATAGCGCAGAGCTTTTGTCAGCAGCATGTTGTCGCGCGCGGGGCTGATGGACGCGCCGGGCGTAATGGGCGCGTTGAGAATGTCGAGCACTTGTTTCGGCGGCTTCTTGTAGCCCTGCTGAGCGTTGACACTAGCGACGCCGAGCATTAATAAAAGGACAAGCGACACCAGGGACGATCTGTGTTGGTTTTTCATGGCGCACACCTCCGCGGCAGCACTGTGCATTGACGGTTGTAGGGGTTGTCTTGTACGAGACTTCGGATCGGCCCTGCAAGTTATTAAAGATGCGGGTGGAAGTCAACACTTGCGGCCAGAGTTCATTTTCCGATTCGACGTTGGGTGTTTTATTTCGACTGAAAAGATTGACGTGATGGGTGTGGATGCTTAGACTGCGGCGCATAGACTCGACGGCTGCGCGTCGGTACCGGCGTGAGGCTTAGGGTTCAAACAACGGCGCAATGTTACGGGGCGATCCCCTTTTGCATTGCGCCGTTTGTTCCTTTTAGATCTGTTGATTTTAGACGTGTTAATCCGTGTTCCTGTTGTTCCCGTGCTGACGAACCCTGCTTGACAACGCGATTTGAATCGCTAGAATCACACGTGCTCCGAAGCGGGAGTAGCTCAGTGGTAGAGCATCGCCTTGCCAAGGCGAGGGTCGCGAGTTCAAATCTCGTCTCCCGCTCCATGAATTCAAGCTTAAGGCGGTGGGATGGAGGGAGAGAGCGTTCGCGCTTGAGGCGTTCACGGCTTCGAGGTGTTAACGCTTTCGAGTAAACTTACTTCATCTCTCCGCCTTCTGCGTTTGACAGTCCGAGTGGCGGCGTAGCCAAGTGGTAAGGCAGAGGTCTGCAAAACCTTTATTCATCGGTTCGATTCCGATCGCCGCCTCCAAACAACCTTCACACTTCCAACAATTTGCCGTTTGAACGGATCGATTCGCGCAGCGATATGGACCATCGACTGTGACGGCAATTGGACCCACCTTGAGAGTCGGAACGAGGAAATCAACCGCCTACGCTTAACGTTCGCGACGGCATGGCCGCTATTCAAAAACAGTGAAAGAACACCTCGTTTCCTTTTCCGCGTTTATGTTGACAGTCTCCTGTCGGCTTTCGTATGTTGACAGCACCCAGCTCTCCTCCATTGAAGCCCAGATGTTTTAAAGGAGAATTCCATGCCCAGAATACTGAGCGTCTTATGCGCTTTCCTGATGTTGACTCTCGCACCGTCTGTAAAGGCCGACCCGCTCGTAGTGACCGGCGGTTCTCTTTCAATTGAAGGAATTTTTGATGGACCCAGTTACGTCGTTTTTGGTGACAACTTTTCAATTGGCGGTGGTGGCGAACCAGGGTCCTTCGGAGCCACGAGTTGTTTCCCATGTGTGAGTGGCCAGGTGTTAAGCCTGAATGCTTTTATTGCTGGTTCGAGCCTTGGGGGCGGTGGTGTTACTATCGACGGCATGTCGTTGACTAACCTGGTTTTCGCAGGCACCTGGGAGTTTGACGCGTCCGCTGTCATACCTGCGGCTACGACAAACATTACCATAACCGCTCCGTTTACGTTTGCCGGTAACCTTATCGCGTGCCCATTTAAGGGTGGTCCGCCAGACTGTGGCGGGGATGCCGTGATCTTCAGCACCGAGTTGGTGGGACAGGGAATCGCCACGGTTGAACTGAATATGTTTCTAGTCAACGGCAGACCCCTCTTCTTTTTTGACAGGCTTACCTACACCTTCCAAAGCGCAGAGATTCCCGAACCTATGACCATAACGCTACTGGCCGCCGGCTTATTGGGACTAGGCGCGAAATGGAAATTTGCAAAGAAGCGCAGGCTTTAGACAAGTTGCTCGGTGTTTGTACTTACCGCCGAATATCATCGAGCAACACAGAGCACTTGCTCCTGGTCTTAACTTGTTTATCTATTACTGTATGCTACGCGATGGTACTCAGTGCATCGTGGCCTAATAGGTCTGCAAAACCTTTATTCATCGGTTCGATTCCGATCGCCGCTTCCAATGTTACCATCAATCATTCAGTAACTTAGCGAGACCATGGACCACGCCTGCTAAGCCGTTTACTAAACAGCGCCTAACTGTGCAAAAAACTTCATAACGAAGCAAAAGGAATGCCTGACCAGTGTTTATTGACACCTCGGCATGGCTGGTCTAATCTGCCGCCGGTTTGGTTCGACATCACTTCCGTATAATCAAAGAGTGGCTGCATCCGCGATGGTTTGGCTCCTCGGACTGTCGGGTCTAATCCTTTGACGCTTGCCAAACTCACGCTCGAGTGCTCTTTTTGCGCTTGATTGAAGCAACCTCAGGAACGCCGCGACATGATAAAAACGCGAACCGATCCGGAGACGACGGGATTGAAGCGGCTCTTTGAAATGGGCGATCGACGCGGAGTAGCTCCGGAACTTGCCGATCGATTGCGGAGGCAACTGGACGTATTAAACCGCGCTCGTGCCACACCAGACATGAACTTGCCTGGTTATCGACTGCACCGGCTCAAAGGCAATCGCGACGGCACGTGGAGTGTCGCGGCTAGCGGCAACTGGCGAGTGACCTTTACATTCAAAGGCGAAGATGCTTGCGACGTTGACCTCGAAGATTATCACTGAAGAATATTGAGCAATGCCGAACAATTGGCTGAACAACAGAAAGAGGCGACCGACACATCCCGGCGAGATTCTGCGCGAAGATGTCCTCCCCGCAGCGGGATTGACGCAAGACAAGCTGGCGAAGCTACTTGGTGTTTCGCGACGAACTGTTAGCGAGATACTTCACGAGCGCAGACCGGTTACAACCGACATGGCGCATCGCTTAGCGCGAGCGTTCGGCACATCACCCGAGATGTGGTTAGGGTTACAGCAGGACGTCGATCTCTGGGATACTCATCAGGCTCGGCGGAAGAATACGAAAAAATTAAGCGAGTGGCCTCCCGAAAAGCGGCCTAATATATCGGTTGCTATACTTTTCACGGCCTAGGATCGGTCGAAGCACAATGAGCCCGCCTTGGAAGTCGGAACTCTTGGACCACCCGCCTGAATATTCTTATGGCGAAATCACGTTTGCTCCAATTAGAGATCACACGTGGCTTTAGTCCTGTATTCACAGATGAACAAAATGAACGAATGAAGCACCAAATCAACGAACTTGAACGCTCAATAGAAGAGGCTGAACGCGCATTAGCCGATAGTTGAAATGTTCCCCGTATTCCGATTGACAGACGAAAATGGCGGGGGTATATCTCGTTACCCATTACAAAACGAAAGCGGGCCGGCTTGTGCGGTAACACAAACCGACCCTCGACCCTCAACCTTCTGTCGAAAGGATGAAGATCATGGCTAAAGATACTAGCGCAAGAACGCGCGTTCGAGCACCTCACCCAACCGAAACATCAGACCCAAGCGAAACAACCAGGACCGCAACGATCATCAACGCTCTCAAACAAAGAGCGCAGGCAGTCTTGAACGATAAATCGATCGATCCGCAGAGTCGCGCAATCATCAGGTACGGATTGGAAACAAACGATCCGTGGCTTGCTGAACTGGTCCGGCGCGCCGAGGCAGGCGAAGCGATTGTTGAGACAACGCTCGTGGACACCGTTGGTTTGTCAACACACACCAGCGAGAACGGTTCGAGCGAACACGAATGCAAGGGAGACGATCCAAGCGGATATGGTCCAAGTGAACACAACGACAGCGCAAAAAAGATCGAAACACTCGCAGCAATCATTTGCCGCCCCGGTGATGAGCCGGAAATCAAGTCAGGCGCACTGCTCGTCCTTTTGGCAACGCTGGAAAACTCGTCACACCCGAAGGCACTCGCGAATGCCGTTAAGCATATTATTTTCACTCATTGCGCAGACCCAAATCTTCAGGGCTTGGTAGACGCGCAGATTGCGGTGCTAGAAAGGAAGTTCTTTACCGCGTGCGTGGGTTGATGGTCCTGCGTGAGATAAAGTTGGCGCCGGTTCCCATCACCGGCGCCACGATGTTGAAGCAACGACTTAACTACCTGCGGTCGCGATCAACATTACGATCACGATCGGGTGCATCGCGTCGGCGCAGCAAACCGGCCAGTCCTAACAGACCGAGCAAGCCAATCCAGCCCCAATCGGTGTCATCATCACCTCTGACCGTCTGAATAGGCGTGCCGGCTGCTCCCGTATTTGCGTTTTGAGCAGACACCGGGATAGCGAATAGGCAAAGAACTAAAGTGAGCGCGAGTACGCCACTCCGAATCCATTTTGACAAAGCATTACCCTTTTTCATCACTGTGCTCCTCTTCGGTAAAGACGCGTCGTAACAGCGTCGGTTTGTTGTTTACGCGTCTAGCGTTCACGCACGTTACCTGCGCCTCCTAAGAGAAGGAGTGCTCTTGCGCGTGATTCGGTTGCGATATTGCTTGAAACGCAGAGCGGAGATCGTACGACAGCGCACATACGGGTGCTTGTTGGGCCATCGTTGCAGCTTTGCTATGAAAAGGTGAGGTTTTGGGGAGATATACCGGATTCACGGGCAACGGTGAATTTCAGGCCGAAATTCCGGAGCCGGCGACCATGCTTCTGCTTGGGACCGGTTTGACAGGAATTGCGATAAGCTGCGCAAAAAGCTTAAGAAGCATTCGGGTGGCCCAAGCTGATGTAGCCGGTCCACGCAGAAGCACAAAAACCTCAAACATTGTGACGAAAAGTACATGATTTCCGTCATCTAGGTTCTTGACTCGGCTGTCGCACTGGGCGTATAAGGCGCGGTAGAAAATCGCGTGCTCCTCTGCTCGATTTTGGGCCGCGATGACAGTTAACCTACCGCGAGAGAAAGCACCCCTCGAGCGTGTCGTATCTGCTCCCCAAGCACTAACCCCCTGAACCACAAAACTGTCTACACAACGGGGTACTAAATTATGACGCGTAAACCACTTCGCACCTGTCTTTTACTGCTGGCGCTGCTGCTCGTCACATCCTCGAGCGCCTACGCAGACGCCATATCGGTCACTTCAGTGAGTGTGAGTAACATTCAGTTAGTCACGTCGTCCGGAACCATCGTGTTCAGCGTGCCGCCAGTCGGCTCGCGAACAATAGCTCACACCGTCATCGCAGATGGTTCCGCGGACGAGGTGGCCGACGACGAACAAAGTCCGACTCGTTCGGAGGCCAGTACGACTACGCCGCGTGCAACCGCGAATGCGGTGTCGGATTTCACCAACTTTGTCGTCTCGGCTAACAGCAGCGTTATGCTTTCCGGCTGTCGTTGCTCTGCGGAGGCCGAAGGGCAGTCAATTCTTAGGACGACCTTCACGATCGTCGGAGGCACCGGCAACGTTGATGTGAATTTCTCGGCGCTGTTGCAGACGGCGCAGAACTTAATGACAGACCCGTTCAGTCTTGGTGCCGCATCGGACGCCAGCCTTGGACTTTCGGTGTTTACTGCCGACACTCTGAGTAGCGTCATCAACTTCTCTTTCGACCCCAGACTGGTTATCGGGCCCAACTCGTCGACATCACTGGCATTTCAACAACAACTCTCGCAATACTGGCCCTGCAATTCAATCAGCCATCCAGTTTCAACATATTCGTTCGCGCCAACTCACGGGCAACACAAAGTGAAATTCCAGAACCGGCATCAGTAGTCTTGCTGGTTTCGGGTATCGGGTTCATGGCCGGCTTTGTGAAGAAACGCCGGGCCATGAGGTGAAGTATTGAATTTATACGTGCGGAGTGACTGCGCGGGTAATTTTGCGAGTAGCATGGACCAGTCTTTCGTGGCCTTACTTGCTTGATTACCTGCGCCGCCATTTTCAGCTCCTGGCCATCGTTCCCGAACCCAACGCCTTCAAAAGTAATCTTCCGCTGAAACCGCCAACGCAACTGTTCGCGTTGTAGAAGAAAATCGGCGTGGCGAACTTGTTAGGCACCGTCTCAGAGAACCAGGCCCAAATCGCTCGACCACGCCGAACTAAACCAATGCCTTGTCACTTCGCGGAGTCTATCACTTGCACGGAGACACAAGCCCATATCGGCGCGCATCCCCCCGTGATCTTTGTCGCAAGCATTACCGCAATCCGCAAGATTTACTAAGGCAGCACCCGCACGAATCCGTACATGCCGGCCTGGAAGTGCGGGAGGACACCACAAATCACCAGGTATGTGCCCGGCTGAGCGAAGTGCACGACCTCGACGCGGTCCGCCGGCTGCAAACTAGGATCGAGTCCTCTATAGATCCTGCGGTTGGGGTCGGCAATCAGGGCCGGAGGCGGCGAAGGTGGATTCGTGGGCAGGACCGTTATGGTCGTGTTTATGTCGGCGGGTTGAGTTCCGTCGTCGTACACGATGACCTGATGGAAACCGGCTATGATGAAGTTGACGGTGCCGCCCGCCTTTATTTTGGCCACCTCGGGAATTATTACATGGTGATTCGAGGTGCGCGTGTTTGAGATGTTCGGGAATCTGTCGAGAGGAGGCGACGTCATCCAGGCGCCGAAGCTAACGGTGGCATTCGTAAGGGGACCGCTATCGACACTCGAAGCCGTAGCATGAGCCTTCTTATCGTGTTGATTATTCGCCGCGACGAGATATGTCGCAACTGCAAGAGCCGAAACAGCGGCGGTCAAAAGAAAAGCGAGGCGTAATCGTTTCATGGGCTTGTTCTCCTAAGTGAAAGTTTCTGGGCGTCCGAGAACTGATCGAAAATGGGAGCTGGGCGAGTACGTTGCAACGAGTAAATTTTTGCGGAGTGGTCGAAGTGCGGCTGGCGTCAGTCGCTAAAAGCAACGCGACAACTTGGCCAAAGTCACTCCACTCTAGTCCACTTAATCCGTGGTTCATTCGGGCGATCCGCTGGTGGCAATATCCACAGCGTATTTGGCCCATCCATTTTGAACTCGGAAGACATTGCCTCTTGCCTGCTCATCACACCTGCGTTCTTAGCCACGCTGGGGCGCCTGGTGAGCGTCGAACCCTTGATTTCATAGGTGCCAGAATTTGCAGCGAAGGCTCTCCACTGGTCATAAAAAGCAATCTTCTCGGCGTCGCTTAAGTTCTGCCGATCTTTTGGCTCCACCGCAGCTCTCGGGGTTTGCCCGGTCACCATCACAATGCTGTAATAACCCTTGGTGAAAAGTAACAAACCTGGTTGAGGGTTTGTTATAGGTGTGGGCTTTTCACTGGCGCTGATACTAGCCGGTATCACTTCGGCAACCTTCCACACACCTTCAATCGGGGATTTCGTTTGAGCAAACGCCGCGCTTGCAAACAGCAATGACAAGACGACGATCAAAGCAGAACGTTTCATACGGCCTCCGTTGGAAAGTAAAACTTTTAGCCAAGTGGTTTGCAAACAACCCTAAACCCTGCTTGGCGGAATAGGCTGGTCAGGGGGAGACAGTTGTCGGTGCCTCGCGGCGTCGCAACTCCGGATGACGCAGCCCGCTGAGCGGTAAGAACAAAACGAGAAGCAGCGACTGTATCGACTGAGATCGGCCGAGTCTGTGCGACAACACACATAGAGGTCGCTATTAACCACACTGAGACGAACAATCACGATCGTTGTAATTGCTAACGTGCGCTTGAGTATTTCATTGAGGTTCTCCACCGGCACTCATCAATTGAAAACTCACCGTACCAGGAAGGTGCGAATGGATTGACCCACCGTGCCGGCGAGATACCAGGCCATCCAGTGCGTTGCTTCAGGAATTATTTCGAGACTCGAACCGGGTATCGCCGCACAAAGCCGCTTTGCGTGAGCCGGTGGGAAGTGTTGGTCCTGCTCTCCCCAAAGGACCAGAGTCGGGCAAGTGATTTTTTTGTATGCCTCAGGTAATTGCATTAATGTCCCCTGGTAACCGGCGCAAACGCGCGCAATAAAAACGCGAACATCGCGCTGAGAAAAACTCTTCCACAAATCTTCCTTCAACTCGGAAGGAAGCCTGAGACCCGGAGGGAGAAAGCTTCTCTCGGCACGCCAAAATACGACGCGCGGAAAGTTGCGTAAGATGAACCGATTCCACCCGTACTTGCGCAAAACTTCGATTTCCCATGAGGTGTTCTCATCCCACCACACCAGTGAGTTCATGACGATGAGACGATCAATCCGCTCCCGATGATTGGCGGCAAATACGAGTGCTGGTTGTCCTCCCATGTCCATTCCAACCACGCTGGCGCGTTCAATCGAGAGTTCATCAAAGATCTTGTCTAAGCGCTCAGCCATATGGAATGGTGTGGTACCCCCGGGCCACGCCTCGCTGTACCCCATTCCCGGCCAATCAAACGCTATCACTTCGAACTCACTCGCAAGTTGTTTTGCCAACTCAGACCAAATCTGCAAGTTGTCGGGGTATCCATGCAGCAGAACGACAGGTGGTCCAGTACCGACGCGAGCCATCCGCAACAGTCGGCCGGAAGAAAGCTTCTTAACGGCAGTTGCCAGCAGCATTAGTTGATCCGTCTGTTCATCTCCATGTCCCTCAGTTCATGTCCTCGAGCAGGTCATTAGCCGCCAGGATTCCCGAAATGGCGCAGAAACTCACCCACTGTCCCGGATGTGTTGAGCTTCCTGCCAGGTAAAGTCCGCGCGCATGAGGACTGCGATGAGCCAAACGCCCCGCTCGCATAAAGCGGGACGTCATGACAGGATTCATGCTGTTCTGATAGAGACCGTATTGTGCGCCCCATTCTGAGGGGACGCGTGTATGAAGAACACGAACCTCATTGAAGCTCTTTCGCCACCAGCTCTCAGCCAACAGGCGATCCAGATGTTCGCGTTGTTGCGCGAGCGACAGACGTTCAGCCGATTCGTATTTCATCGGGCTGATGAGACGCGCCGGAGCCCAGCCATTCCTTTCCAGCTCAGGAGCCACGACCGCCGGCGTCACTAACAGTCGACAAAGCTCACCGTTTTGCGGCAGTTGAAACCGCAGGTATGGTGGCTCGATTTCACCGCGAACGGCCAGGTAGGCACACGCTCCGGGCGACTGAAGCGGAAGCATCTTGAGCTTTTCTCGCGCACGCGCCGGAGTATCGGCAAGCATCTCCAGATATGTGCCGATGCCGTTGTAATTCGAGACGACCGCGTCTGCCGATATGATCTCGTCCTGGTTGGTCTCGACTCCCCGAACTCGCCCGTCGTGAGCGACGATTGATCGCACTGTGGTGCCGTACTGAAATTCGACTCCGGCTTCTTCCGCTGCTCGCGCCAAAGTGCGCGGAATGGTTCCGATACCTTCAACCGGATAGAAAGCTCCGACTGAGTGAATAAGCGCAGGCACAAACGCCAACGGGCTCGGCGCTTCATCGATGGGCTGTCCTGCAATTTGTGTCCAGATGGCAATTGCATCGACTACGGGCTGCGGAAGATTCGCACGCTTGAGAACCGAGCCCAGGGACCTGAGCAGAAAAGGAATTCGTGTAAAGGCCCGGTTGTGGAAGAGACTCGCAGGACCTGGATGTGAAACCGTTAAAAGCGGACTGAGTTGCTGATGCGCCTCTCTCATTTCCGCGACAAAGCGTTGGTAACGCTGGCCGCTTCCTGGCCACTCAGCTTCCATTCCGGCGGCTGTTCTTTCTTCGTCCGCGTAGAAATGGACCGTAGCACCCTCACTCGAGAACACCTCGTAGACGTCCTCGATCCGCCGCAACGTTACGCGGTCTGAAAGTTCAAGACCCAGTGAACGAAAGGCCCATTCCAATCCGGGTCGATCCAGCAGGATGTATGGACCAGCATCAAATACAAAACCATCCTTCTCGAAAGCGGATGCGAGTCCACCGGCTTCCTTGCGGGCCTCGATGACGCGGACGTTTAACCCCTGCTGCGCCAGCCGGAGTGCGGCCGTTAACCCGCCCATCCCGGTACCGATAATGACCACGCGTCGTGTCATTGCCGATGACGCAATCCCAGCAGGTTCTGAATACCGTACCGTCCTAACCGCAACGCCACACTCTCCGGGCGCCGTGGCGGAAATGCCTCCTGGTCCATCTCAGGAACGAAGAGAGCGCCGCGTCCGCTACCCAGCACATAAACGGGCAACGCTACAAAACTCAGCATGGTTGAAAATTCATTGTGATAGGGACTGCGCCAATCATGCAGTGGCTGGTCCAACCCATCAATTTCTACATTTTTTTCAGGGTCGCCAAACCAATGACAGGCAGCGCGGAGATGGGTTGCATCGCGAGGCTCGTTCATCCCCATGTGACGACTTGCGACGATATCAAGTGCTAAAGCATCGCTGGACGCATAAAACCGCAGCGGAGTTGTGGGCCGTGGGCACCCCATTATGCCGGCTAACCCATCAGCGGCCTGTTCGTAAGCATCGATGATCGCGAAGTGAGGAGGAAACTCATCCAACAACATCATCGTGGCCGTTTCTCGATCGGCCTGGCGCTCGGCGAACAGAAATTGATCGCAACGGGCGCCGATGCCCTCCAGGTTGGCAACGGTAAGATGGACCGACTCAACCGGATGGCTCCTCATTTTGGCGAAGGAGATTCGAAAATCGGCATCCTTCCAGGTCTTGCCGACGGTGTACTGCCCCATACC
The DNA here is from genome assembly GCA_020199835.1 of Acidobacteriota bacterium. GTDB lineage: Bacteria > Acidobacteriota > Blastocatellia > Pyrinomonadales > Pyrinomonadaceae > PSRF01. Next base: position 172,182 of record JAIVJV010000008.1, read on the forward strand.
CCGAAAATACGCGTGCGGAACTTGCTCATCGGAAAGATCGACCACGCGAAAATACGAGGAACAGATGTCAAAATACTGCGCTACGCTCAGCACTGAGCGATTCTGGTAGAACTGATCGTACAGATTACGACCCTCGACGATCGCAACGTCCTTGCATCCGCACTCATCACGCAGAAAGCGAGCCAACTCAACCAGCAATTCCCGATCTGTGATCATCGAGCGGTCGCGGCGATCATATCCGAGCATTAAGGAAGGTTTTACAGCGACGCGAAATTCGCTCAACGGTTTACCACTACTGGCGGATCGATCTCGCAACAAATCGCCAAGATCGTCAGCAAGCAAGGCGCGAAAGAGAGCTAACTTTTCATCACGTGCGCTTCCCTGCACAATCCTCACCCGGCCACCGGTTCCAACCGGGTTCTCCGAAACTCGCCGGTCGCGCATTGCACGTGGAAGAAAAGGTTCTCCCACTGCGCGAATCTTGTGCGCCAGGCTCTCGGCCGTTTCGTTGGGCACAAGTCGATCGTTGTCGTCGAATGCCGCCTCAAAAATCTCAAAAATCTGCCGGTGGCGATTTTCGTCATCCCTGATACGCTGAAAATCCTCTATCAAAGAAGGCAGCATGAACGGTTGGCCGCTTGTCAATTCGATGAGTCGTTCCCAACATAGCCATGCTGTCTTTTCGGCATCTACGTTGAAGAGACAGAAGTCGCGAAAAGAACGATAGCGAAGATGTCGCCGGACGTCGGCGGGAACCTTTCCGGTAAGCGAACCGGTCCACGTAAGGAGTGTGGCTACCGCGCGTGAGAACGGCGCGTCTGACCAGCGAACGTGCTGACGAACGGAGGTGGACCACCCACCCAATGCGCCTGCCAGTTGCCGGAACAAAGCACGAATCCGAAGGGAGAAGGCGCCCACCTTAAAGATTGCACCACGAATGTAGATCGCATGCATTTCTTCGTCCTTCCAAATCCAAAGCAATGCGTGACGGACAATCTCCCGCTCCTGCTCGGAGATGGGCATAGCATTCAACCGTGCCGCGATCACCTCTTCGCGGTAACCGACGGACACGATCTCCTCGCGCTCCAGGGCCAGCAGGAACAGCCGGATCATCTGCCGTCGCGGATGCTGTGCGTACTTGCGCGCCAGGGCGGCTAGTTCCAGTTCGAATTGATCGTAGATGTCTCCCATTCACTGTGTCCCGCCGATCGCATCGCGGTCTGCAAGACGAACATTGACACTAACACCATGGGGGAGGCAACCAAATTTTCGACCTGGTGAGCCGCAAGGTAGACGCTAGGCGGGTTGAAAGTCAGTTCTTTGCGGGGTGCGGGAAGAGCTGTCTTATACTCAGCTCATGAATTGGCAGCGAAACTTAATTACGAACAGCACCGAAATCGCAAACCTCCTGAACGCGACGCGCACCATAGCGGTGCTCGGTATTAAAACTGAAGCTCAAGCAGGCGAACCCGCATTCTATGTCCCGAGCTACCTGCAGACTGCCGGCTTTCGGATCATCCCGGTACCTGCTTACTATCCAGACGCGACGCGCATACTCGGGGAACAGGTCTATCGCCGGCTCGCTGACATTCCGATTGACGTCGACCTGGTCAACATCTTCCGCCGTTCTGAGGACGTTCCTCCTCACGTCGAAGATATTCTGGCAAAGATGCCTAAGTCGGTATGGCTGCAATCCGGAATTCGCAACGATGCCGTTGCCGAAACACTTGCGAAAGCGGGGATCAAAGTCGTTCAGGATCGCTGCCTGATGGTGGACCATCGGTGGCTGAAACGAAAGTGAACTGTTATTCAATGCGCGCCTTAACTCGCGGCCGCACCATTATTCTCGGTATGCTATGGCCATGTGGAAATATATCGCGGCCTCTATTCTCCTGGTGTTCGGGATTGTTGAGATCGTTCTCGCGTTCAGCCCAAGTCTACGTGAAGCGCTGATGCAGACTAGTCCTGTGCGTTTTAAAGCCGGCGAATCATCGATGTTCTTATTAGCCGGAATCTCTGCGTTAGTGATGGGGATAGGGATTCTCGTCTATGGATTATTCGTGTAGGTAAACATTTAGGTAAGGCTTGGTTCTCAATAATACCGTCTCGTCAGCAACGCAATGACCGCCACGAAGAGGGCGGAGCCGATGATGGACCAGACGATAGGGAAATTGGTCGTGCCGATCTGGACTGCAAATAGCTCCGGAAGACCTAGCACTCGAGCTAGCCACATACCGAGCACTGCGCCAACGAAACCAAGTGCTATCGACACCAGACAGCCGCCACGTGAAAAGCCTGTAATCGCCTGTCCGAGCGCTCCACAGATCCCAGCTACTAACAGCAGAATCAGAAGCTCGAATAATGTCATATAGGCCTCAGTCTTTACTTCACCAGGACTTCCAACCGGTAATCGGCTACTTTATAGGTCGAATGAACTCCAATTTCGCAGTGGCCGTTAAATTCACGCGGCATTGTGCCCGACCACGACTTTGTCTCCTGTGCAACTGGCTCAACGTCTAATCCATAGTTCAAATAAACTGAAAAGTCTGAGTCTCGGCCGATGATGTTGACGGTTACTTTTTGCCCGGCGCGGGCTCTGAAACGGTAAACGACTTCGTCACCGTCACGGACCGCGCCAGTTAAAACCAGCTTCTTCCCTCTGACTACCTTTATATTTTTTTCACTGACACGATTATAAGACTGCGCTAAAACCCCATCGGTCCTCAGGCATGCCAGCAAACACACGGCGAATAACATAAAGCGCGTCGTTCTCATTAGCGGGTTCATCTCTCGAAACATAATCAGCCGTTCTATTGAAGCGGGGTGGAGATTATTCTTGTTGGAAAAGAAAAGTCAACAGGCAGCTACCTGGCGCGAAACCAGGGCCGATCAAAGGTGCAAAAGTAGGCCAAAAGGGATGCAGAAACCGCAGCGATCGGTGATAATCTCCGCGCGAATTTCAAAGGTTTATACCCTAAGCACCCAGAAGCCCGTGGCTATACCAGAACCAGCAACAATGCTTCTGCTCGGCACCGGTATCGCGGGAATCACAATCAGAGTCTGCAAGAGACGCAAGTCGGTTTAGCCGCACACTGAAATGGCCACTATCTACAAGGAAATTACAATCGATCGCAGCAGAGAGTTTGTATGGGAAGCCATCCGCGATGTTGGTGCTATTCATACACGTTTAGTGCCCGGATTCGTCGTGGACTGCAAACTCGACGGTGACTGGCGAACCGTCACTTTTGCCAATGGAATGGTTGTGCGCGAGCTCATCGTGAGTGTTGACGATAAGACATTTCGACATTCATGGTCTGCCCGAGGTGAACCACTCACCCATCACAATGCGTCAGTGCAGGTTTTCTCGGATGGTCCAGAGCGCTGTCGAGTAGTTTGGATAGCGGATTTCATGCCGAATGAAGTTACGGAAACCATCGGGCAGATGATTCAGCATGGCATGAATACGATGAAGCAAACGCTTCAGAGACGATAACGCTGCTGCAAGGCTGCGTTTATAGCGCGACCTGATCCGCTGTGGTCCGCAGGTCGTGACCGCTTACGACCGCTCGAGAACAATGAGCCCGCTTCGAAAGTCGAATGTCACGACAAAGTCTTTTAAGAAGCTCGAACCGGCAACGGCTCCGTATTTACTGATGCTCTTCTCAGCATTGCTGCCTTTTGGGTAAACGATTACCGGCAGATCACTCATTTCAGACGTTCCCAGGCGCAGCGACTTAACTCTCTCATCACGTGGCGGATCATTTTCCGCCGGAAGTGTGAAACCCACGTTCTTCGCAACCGACAACGATAATGCGAGATGAGTTGGTTTTCCCGTATCCAGCAAGAGCTTGCTCTTCTTCCCGTCAAACGTGACGTCCGTTACCAGCGGTACTCTGAAGGTTCTCAGGAACGGGTTACTTTCCTTCTCCGCCATTTGCAGCAGTATTTTATTCGCCGCAGCCGACTTACCCTTGAGTGCGTCAACGGCGGGCTTGTCCAAAAAGCGTAGCACCTTGTTCTTGAAATCGATTTGCACTGCCTGACCTTCAAAAAAATCTGCTCCCAAAGCCGCGAATACCTCACGGCCGGCCATCTGGCTTATCTGACCCATCGACCCCAGCCTCATAGCCACGTCTTTTGCTTTGCTGTCGCTTGTGCGAACGCTGGAGACCTTCGTGTAGCTGTAAAACTTGTCGTTTCTGCCCGCCATTAGTCCATCCGGAGCGTAATACACCGGCAACTCATACTTTTGCAGCGACGCCGTATCGGCGATCGAGTATTCGGAACCAGTAGCGACCACGACATGGACCGGCGCGTCCCCTTTTATTTTTGCTTCTACGACTACGAAACCGTTTTCAAACGCGAAGGGTATGTCGTTAACGTAAGTGGCAAGGGCCAATGGGCGAGTTAACGTACTGAACAATATCAGTAATCCGATCCTAAGAATTAACTTAGACATTTCTGATCCTCCGGCGTCTTTTCTTCAAACTCCCACACCCGGAAACGGAAACGTACTCGCGGGTGGCAGTGACTGATCGTAATACCGACCATAACGCCACGATGAAGCTGCGTATCCCCAGTTGATCAACTTCTGCTGAGTGGTTCGATCGAGTTTGCACAGTCTGGTGCTGATTCGAGCGAGTTTGTTAGTGCTCTCGAACGGGCATTTCAGAGGATTCTCAGCCGCAAACTGATCCAGGTTGTCACTGACCGACCAATAAGCACCTAGTCGAATCTTATCGAGGTAAGCTCCGACAATCTGTCGTTTGCGCAAACTCCTAACCTGATTGTCGATCGTAAATAGAACTCTCACTGCATGGCTCACCCAGTTGGAGCTGGGATTTGCTTTCGCTGCAAAACCGCCACCCGCATCGCTGACAAAGATTGTGTTATATCGCTTCCAGGCGGTCTCTAAACCCAGATTATCGTAGACGCCGCCGTCGGTAAGAATCACGCGGCTTTTAAAGTCATCACTCTGCAAACTCGCGCCGCTGTTTGGCGTAAAGTCCTTCGGATTCAGCTTGAGCGTAATGGGAGAGAGTACAGGTGGAAACGCTGCGGAGGCAGCAACAACCTGCGCCAGGGGAACTTTCGGATTTTTTACTTCGCCGACAATGTAATCCCTCATGTACGGCTTCATGAAACGCCAGAGCACACCGGACTGAACATTGGTTGCATTAAATACAAAGCGCGGGGAGACGCCCGGGTGCTCGTCCACGATGTCTTGCAGCGTGGCCTCGCCAAATAACTGTTTTCGGTAAGCCTTGGTGATCTTGTCTCCAATGCTGCCAAACCACAGGCTGCCGCTGAACACGGATGGTACGTCAATCGTGCGAGCGGCCAGACGCATGATCGGGTTCACGACCTCCTCGATAAAGTTGATCGCGACTCCATTTTCAAACCGCAACGCTTCCCGCCATTTCAACGCGAGTACGGCAGCCGTGATCGAGCCGCCGGAGACACTGGAAATCCTGTTGAGCCTCGGTAGTAAACCGATTTCGTTGAACCGCCACAAGACGCCGGCGTGGAAAAGCATTGCCCTGTAACCGCCGCCGGACAGACATAACGCCATTCCCTCTTCCAGCCGTTCTCTCTCTGTCTCGAGGTATTGAACCGGCTCGCACAAGACGTTTGTTGGGGTCATTATGTCGTCTCCTCTTCCCAAAGCGGAGGATACCGAGTCACTAGACCGAATTGATTAATGGTCAACTCAGTAACAAACTCACCACCACCACTTTCATAGCCATAACTGCGTTCATTGACGCGACTATAAGTCTGCTCGAGACGCTCGAGTTCGAAATCAGGAAATCTCAGCCACGCAGCGTTTACCTTTGCTTCGCGTCCGACCGGCAAGTTCAGGCGGCGAATCGGAAGCAAATTCGTCGCGGCACTAAAATTAAGATCCACATCGATACAACCGCTAACCGATGGCTGCTCGCCGCCGTTTAGAAACCAACGGTGATCGGGCGTTGTTGTAACTTCAACGTCGATTCGTGTGTTACCAACCCACCCGGAAACTTTCGCCATCAACGTGTTCCAGGCTGAATCGCACTGCACTACGTATTCGAGCCGGCAAGGTTGATCTTCGTGAAGGAACACGGCGACGCCCGAAAGAAACCACGAGTCTTCGTCATTGTAGACCGAGCAATATTCATGACCCGTACGATCGATGCCGCGCCAAAGAATTGTTTGCCTCATCATGACCTGTCCGAACGACACGCGCCTCAACATACCACACCGAAAAAGAAAAGGGACGAGCCGCGTAAGCTCGTCCCTTCCAATGAAAGATTTGGGCCGACCGTTATTGCGTCGTACACGACGTATCGTCTATGACAAAGGACGTTTGCAGCGAAGAGTCCTCTGTTCCCAGGAAGTAGATCCGAATCGTCTGTCCTCGGAACGCAGTCAGATCGAATGTCCTCAACGTGTACCCCGTCGTCTCGTTTAAGTTCGAAAAGGTAGCAAGAGTCGACAGCACCGTGTTGCTGGAATTGCGAACTTGCACTTGCAACCGATCGAAGACTGTCGTCGTGGTCGTCTCAGCAGAACTGATCTTCAGCCAGAAACTCAGCGTCGCCGAGTTTGCTGTCGAGGGAATCGTTATCTGCTGGAACAGTGAATCGGTGTGCGTTACGCCGTAACCGTTCAGCCACGCGTACCACGCTCCCGTCCGCGGTGTTTGTTGCGTTGTATTCGTGATCACGCCCGTCGTTGCCGTCCAATTCACAGCGCCTGACTCGAAACCTCTGTTGAGCAACAGTTCCGCTCCCGGAACCGGCGTCGGCGTCGGAGTTGGCGTGGGACCGGCGGTTAGCAACGAGAAGAGTAGCCGGTTTGGCGAGCCTGTGCCGGCGTTAGTTACCTTGTTCGCAGTCGAGTTGTTGATGATCGCCGCGGTGACCGTCGCCGGCGACGCAGTCGGATTTGTTTCCAGGAACAAAGCCGCGACACCCGCGACGTGCGGAGACGCCATCGACGTGCCGGAGATCGTGTTGGTGGCCGTGTCGCTGGTTCGCCATGTCGATGTGATGCTGCTGCCGGGCGCAAAAATGTCGACACACGTGCCGAAGTTTGAGAACGACGAACGCGCGTCACTCGTCGTGGTTGAGCCGACCGTAATCGCGCTCGGCGCACGAGCCGGAGAGACGTTGCATGCATTTTGAGTTTCGTTTCCGGCGGCCACTACGAAAGTCACGCCATCATTGACTGCATTCGCAACTGCAGTGTCCAGCGCAGAGGAAGCGCCGCCGCCCAAACTCATGTTGGCTACTGCCGGTTGCCCGGCCAGGTGATTCGAGGTAACGAAATCTACACCCGCAATGACGCCGGAATTCGTTCCGTTGCCACTCGAATCAAGCACGCGAACCGCTACGAGCGTAACGTTCTTCGCCACTCCATGCGTTGAACCGCCAACGGTACCGGCGACGTGAGTGCCGTGTCCGTTGCCGTCATTCGTGCCGAGGCCATCGTTGATTGCGGTGAAACCGGAAACCACGCGGCCGCCGAATTGCGTGTGCGTGGCGCGAATGCCGGTATCGACGATGTAAGCTCTGACTCCGCTGCCGGTGGCGTTGAAGGTATAGCTGCCATCGAGCGGCAGATTGCGCTGATCGATGCGATCGAGTCCCCACGTAGCGCCGGTTTGGACTGCTCCCAAACTGATCACACCATCCTCTTCTACAAACTCGACGCGCGGATCATCCGCTAATCTAAGTGCCTGTTGCTCAGGCATGCGCACCGAAAAACCTTTCAGGGCGCGCTGGTAAGTATGGCCGCCGTTGCGATCGCCGCCGAATTCACGTGACAGGCGAATAGATTCGCCCTCGACGTCAGCGACATCATCTTTGAGGACGACGATGTATTGATTGGGAATGCGTTTCTCCGCGCGCTGGCGCCGGAATTTGGCTTGCGCGTTTTGGTTTTGGCCCTGGACGGACGTGAGGACCACGACCGCCACAGATAGAGCTACTAAAGCAAACAAGACGAGTGTTTTCTTCATGTGACCTCCAGAGATAGACGAACAGTTCCTGGGGTAAACGGGAGGAGCCTTCGGGAGTACGCAAAGTTATCGAGAGGAAAACTTCCGGGAGGTGATGCTATCTTGTCTTCTGGGTGCGGCAGATGATAGAGGGTTGCAGTTGTAAAAGCAATAGCCTCAACAAACATCTAGTAAAGACAATCGATCTGTGCGATAGTATCCGCGATTCAATCCCCCACTAACCATAACGATCGCTAATACCTCTTTCGCATCATGATGAACACAAAACTGAACTATGCTCGCCTCGCCTTGCTATGCAGTTTGTTGATCCTTGGTTCTTCCATAACCAACGGACAAGTAAGAACGGAATACCGGGCCTTCTGGGTCGACACATTCAATACCAACCTCAACAACCACAACGATGTGGTAACTGTCGTAAACAACGCGAAAGCCGCGAAGGCGAATGCCCTCTTCGTTCAAGTGCGTCGACGTGGTGACTCGTGGTACTTGAACTCTCTCGAACCACTCGGCGACCGCGTTCCGATTCAACCTGGCTTCGATCCGCTTCAGGACATTATTAATGTGGCCCATGCGGAGGGTATCGAGGTGCACGCGTTCGTCATCATGAACGCGATTTGGGGCCGAGCGCCTAATCTGTTCCCACCCGAAAATCCTAATCACGTTTTTAATTTACATGGCGGCTATAACGCAGCGACAAACACCATCATCCCGGGGCCAAACAACTGGCTTACGCGCACTCTGCTGCCCGACACAACACCTGCCAGCACAGCGATCGCCTTTCAGGGTCATCGATTCGGCAACGATTTCTGGGTTGATTTTGGACATCCCGACGCAGCCGCCTACACCGTCAATGTAGTGAAGCATCTCGTTCAGCACTACGACATCGATGGATTACACCTCGATCGCATTCGTTACCCGGACATAAGTATCTCGGGGCAAACACCATCGACCGGAACGAATATCGGTTACAACCCGACGAACGTTGAACGTTTCCAGCGGCACTTCAACCTTCCAGTCGGTGGTCCTCCACCAGCTCCCAATAATCCGCAATGGAATCAGTGGCGGCGCGATCAGATCACAAACGTTGTGCGGCGCGTTTATTTGGAAACACTCGCCATCAAACCGCAATTGAAGATCTCAGCAGCCCTGATCGCGTTTGGTGGTATCGGTGCGACCGAGAGCTCGTGGAATTCCGCCGAGGCGTTCTGGCGCGTGTATCAGGATTGGCGTGCGTGGACGGAAGAAGGCATCATCGACATCGCGATGCCGATGGCCTATAAAGCGGAACACACTGCTACGATAAGGCCGCAATACGACCAATGGGACGCGTGGTTACGTAATCATCTCTACAATCGTGCCGGCATAACCGGACAGGGCTCGTTGGTTAACGCAGTTGAGGGAACACTTCGACAAACGCGCAGAACACTGACGCCGTCTTCCGGTCCAACCAACTTGAGCGGCATCATCTTCTTCTCCATGGCCACCAGTGATGTCGCCGTCGCTTCTAATCCGTTTGCGATTCCACCAGGCGCAACTCCGGACCGGCCGTTCGCTGAATTCGCGTCTGGTTTGACGACCGGAAAATCGGTAAACGGTCTTGTCCGTTACGAACCGGAGGGACTCACTCCGATTTTCAACGATCCCGCGTTGATTCCAACCTTTTCATGGAAGCTGGCGCCAACGCGCGGACACGTAAAAGGAGAAGCTCGCCGCGCAGACGGCACCACGTTGGACACGGCGGCCGTAACAATCGAAAACCTTGAGACGCAATCCGCGAAAAATGCGAATACTGATGGTGGTGGCTTTTTCGGCGCCGTTGATTTACAGCCTGGACCATATCGAGCCCAGGTTGAGTCGTTGTACTACTGCTTCAACGTAACTCCGGGAACTGTTTCCAATGCCGACCTGGATATTCTCGCACCGCAGACGAGCGCGGCGGCTACGCCCGCGACTCCCGACGGCCAAAACGGCTGGTACAAAACAGCGCCCACGATCACGCTCAGCGCAAACGATAACTGCTCGGGTGTCTCCGCTACTGAGTATTCCACAGACGGAGGCGCAACGTGGCAGACGTACAATGCACCTTTCGTCTTCAGTACCGAAGGAACAACTACGATCCTTTATCGGTCCATCGACCGAGCGACGAACTCTGAGACTGCGAAGAGCGTCACGCTGAAGATCGACACTAGCGCACCGGCACTCACTTTGACTGCCACTCCATCCGTCATCTGGCCCGTCACCGGGGAGACGGTCAACGTTAGAATCGATGGCGCCGGCAGTGATTCGGTTTCCGGACTTGCAAGTGTTAGTTATGTCGTGACTGACGAATACGGCGCGACGTTAACGCTGCCGGTACGCTCACTTTCGGAAAGTTCGAGTACGTGGATTGAAACGCTGCCCGTCGAAGCTCGACGCGAAGGCACAGATCTGGATGGACGGCGATATGTCGTGGTCGCAACTCTGACGGACATAGCCGGGAATACATCTACAATCACGAGGACCATTCTGGTTCCACACGATCAACGGGTTGGACCATAAGTTTTTGAGGCGCCGGGGCGCTCTGGTATGCGTCCCGGCCTTTTTGCGCCCAAGGTACACTGGTCTCCCGCCTACCGCAGCTCCGCAAACCAGCGACGCTCGACCCACTTCGTCAACTCAAGCACCGGCGACACCGTAAACGCTGCCGCAACGATGATCACCCAATCCCACAACGGCAACGCAACCGTGCCAAACGTCCTCTCCAACAGCGGCACGTAAAGGATCAAGCCCAGCATGACCAGTTCCCACACAATCGCCAGGTTGAGCCATTTGTTTGCGAACGGATCGCGCAGCACCGACTGTCGATCGGAGCGGAAGTTGTACGCTTTGAAAAACTGAATCAGGACCAGCGACACGAACGTCATGGTCATCGCTTCCGCCACGGGCCGGCCTGAGTTCAGAGCCCAAATGAAAAGACCCAAATTAACTAACGCCGACCACACGCCACCAGCCAGCATCAACAGCACCACCGGTCTGGTGAAGATACCTGTGCGCGCATCGCGTGGAGGGCGTTGCATCAATCCACGTTCAGGTGGATCGACTGCCAGTGCCAGAGCCGGCAATCCGTCGGTCGCAAGATTCACGTAAAGGATCTGGACCGCACTCAACGGCAGCGGTAAGCCTGCCAGAGACGCTCCCGCCATCAATCCGATCTCGCCGATGTTCGACGACAACAAATACATCAAATACTTTTTGATGTTACTGAAAATGCCGCGACCTTCTTCAACAGCCGCGACGATCGACGCGAAGTTGTCGTCAGTGAGCGTCATTGCGGCTGCTTCCTTCGAAACGTCGGTGCCCGTAATGCCCATCGCGATTCCGATATCGGCTTTCTTGAGTGCGGGCGCGTCGTTGACACCGTCGCCCGTCATCGCCACCACTTGTCCGCGATTCTGAAGCGCAGTAACCACGCGCAGTTTGTGCGCTGGCGACACGCGAGCACACACTTCGATCGAATCGACCTCGCGATCGAGCTGCGATTCATCCATCGCTTCGAGTTCCGCGCCACTAACAACGCGACCGCTCTTGCTTAACCCTAACTCCTCGGCGACCGCTTTCGCGGTCAGTGGGTGATCGCCGGTGATCATGATCACTTTGATCCCAGCTTCCTCACATTTACGCACCGCGGATTTCGCTTCCGGACGTGGCGGATCGATCATTCCCGCGAGACCCAACAGCGTCATCTCCTTTTCGGCGTCGCCTAACGTCGCCTGCGGTTTATACGCGACTGCCAACACGCGCATCGCTTCGGCCGCCATTTCACGGGCACGCTCCAGCACATCAGCCCGGCGCATTTCGTCGAGTGGCTCGACCCCGGCGTCCGTCAGTCGTGAAGCACACGATTGCACAATCACTTCGGGCGCGCCTTTCGAATAGGCGACAACGCCGCCCGGTGTCTCGTGCAGAGTTGTCATTCGCTTCGTCTCGGCGGTGAACGGGATCTCGGAAACGCGCGAGAACTGCGCGTCGAGTTCAGGTTTGTTAAGACCAGCTTTCGCCGCCGCGACGATCAACGCCCCTTCAGTGGGATCACCTTTGACTTCCCACGTACCGGCGCCATTTCTCTGCTCCACCCGCGCGTCCGACGCAAGCACAGCAGCCTGCAACAACATCGAAAGCGGGGCCGACTTCCCTTCACCGGAGCCGGACGCGTCTCCCGAGCCATTCGCCGAACCGTCTGTCGAAAATCTGCCGCTCGGTTCATAACCACTACCCGAGACGTCGATCATGTGGTCCGCAACGTAAAGTCGGCGAACAGTCATCTCGTCCTTCGTCAACGTGCCGGTCTTGTCAGAGCAGATGACGGAAGTGCTGCCAAGAGTCTCGACTGCGGGCAGACGCCGAATCAGCGCGTTGCGACGCACCATTCTCTTCACACCGAGCGCGAGTGAGATCGTAACTACTGCCGGTAACGCTTCAGGCACGACTGCCACCGCGAGGGCCACGCCAAAGATCAACATCTCGACGAAAGGCTGTCCGCGAAAAAGCCCAAGGGCAACGATCACGAAGACGACAGCAAACGCCGCGCGAGCGAGTGCTTTGCCGATACGATCCAGGTTCTTCTGCAACGGCGTCTTCGCAGTGTCGACCTCCTCGAGCATGCGGGCGATCTTGCCGAACTCGGTAGACATACCTGTGGCGACGATGACCGCGCGTCCACGGCCGTAAGTAACGGCGGTGCCGGCAAACGCCATGTTTCGTTGATCAGCGGTTGCGAGTGTCGCCTCCGGCAGTGCATCGGAATGTTTCTCAACCGGCGCGGATTCGCCGGTGAGTGGGGCCTCGACTGTTTGCAGATTGACTGCTTGCGTCAAACGCGCGTCCGCCGGAATCTTGTCACCCGTTGCGAGCACTACGAGATCACCGGGCACAATATCGCGCGCCGGAATGCGTTGATCGCGTCCGTCGCGAATCACGGTCGCGTTGGGCGCTGCCATTTCACGAAGTGCCTCGATCGCGCGTTCGGCGCGAAACTCCTGGATAAACCCGAGGATGACTGCGAAAAGCACAATCACAGTGATCGCGATTGCCTCCACGCCGTGACCTAAAAATGCGGAGAGCGCTGTTGCGAGCAACAGAATAACGATCAGAACGTTTTTGAACTGTTCGAGCAGAATGGACCATGGCGAGACACGGCCGCGCGCCTGAAGTTCGTTTGGACCAAACTCCTCCAAACGCTTCGCAGCTTCCTCAGAGCTGAGGCCGCGCGGACCGGACCCCAACTGTTTCACACTTTCTTCAACTGTTAACGTGTGCCAGCGCGTGCCGGACGTCGCAGCGATATTTTTTGTAGACATAGGCTCCCCAAAACGTCGACCAGGTTCTCAGGATCAATCAGGCGGCGATTCGTGCGTGACGCACTACTTCAACCGAACACTGCGCTTGAGCGGCTATCGCTGAAGCGACACTGCCTTGCAGCAGATGCCGGAAGCCATGCAGATCCCTGCTACCGACGAAAATCGAATCCGCATCCCATTCCTCGGCTGCATGAAGGAGGACATGAGCGGGATCGCCGTGCTTGATCACTTCGGAAGTCTTCAATCCGGACGTGCGCAGTTTTTCCAGTTGCTCTCCCAGCGTCATCGCGTCACGGACTATGACCACGCGCGCTTCAGTTTCCGCGGGCCAGACACGCGAAGCCACTGCATCCACCGCCGCGTCTGACTCGGCCGCCCCATCAAAGCCCACGATGATCCGAATCGGTCCTTCACGTTGTCGGTTCGAACATCGCGCCAGGCGCACAGGGCAGTCCGCTTCGTAAAGCACTCGTTGCGAAACGCTGCCCATGATGAGACGCCCGCCAAGCGACGAATGACGATGAGCGCCGGCCACGATCAGGTCACTCTGAAGACGAGTCGCCGTCTTGATTACTCCCCAAGCGGGCGAATCACCTTCCGCGCGGAAACTCACCGTCCACCCGGGAAACTCTCGTTTGACGCGATCGGCTCCCTGTTGCGCGATTGCGTGCGCATGTTTCAGCGCTGCTCGCGCTTCTTGTTGCAGCGGCGAGACCATGGCCGCGGCGGCCGGCGAGACCACTTCATCGTCAGGTAATCGATCGTCGGGAGAAAGAAAGACGAGTGCGGCAACACTGATCACCACCGCTTCGAGGTGTTCCGGAAGACCGGCGCGCTTTAGGTCTCGGAGCGCCGCGTCTGAGCACGTGGAACCGTCGTAAGCGATCAGTACTTTCGAGATCTGTTTCATGTTTCACCTCGTGTGGCCCATTGGTTTGTGGGTTCATCGAGACGGCAGACGAGGGTGAACCACCGAACAGAGAGGAAGATGGTGGGCGCAGCCGTAACAATACGGCCGGACTTCGGAAAGCGGAACATCCCCGATCCTTTCGCGCGTCGCGTTGTGGACATCTGAACGCCGCGCAAAAGAAAAAACCCTTTGCGCGCTGCGTCAGCCGCAAAAGGTCTTGGTCGTGGAGCTGCTTGTTTGCCCTACCTGATGCGCCGGGCGCCCAGCATCGGGCACCGTGTTGACGGCCACATCAGACCATAAAGGCAGGCGACCTACTCCCCTTTTCGTACCGTGATTCTACAACTGATGACGAGCGAGTTCAATCACACTGTCTCCTCAACTTTTTGACGCTCTCGACAAAACCTTGGAGTATTACTTGTGCGTTGACTGTGGTTGGGTCGGGTGCGGTGAAATGCAAGTGAAGTCCATTGGTTTCGCAATAATTCTTCTGCTCGCGATAACCGCTAGTGGCCTTATCTTTCGTGCTCCAAAGGCGGCGGCGCCGGCGCCGATGACGTCGTTCTCAGGAGGAACATTCGAAGCGTCGGGCGTGGCGCATGTACCGAACACAGACGCGGTGCTCTTTGTTGACGACGGGCGGCCAAACGAGATCTTCCTGATGCAACTGGGCGAAGATCGCAAACAGGCAGGCGCGATCAAACCGATCGATATCGCCACGAGCATCATCGATCTCGAAGGCATGACGACCGACGGTGAGTATTTCTACATTGTAGGTTCGCAATCGAAGTCGAAAGGCGCTGATCAAGCCGGTCTTGCACGGTTTAAATTCGACGCGGTAAGCCAACGTGCCGTTGGCATCGAAGCCGCTTCGGGGCTCAAGAAGTTTCTCGCTGACAATGTCGCCGAGCTCAGTGGTCTGGAAAACACGAAATATAACGACGGCGGAATCAACGTCGAAGGCATCGCGTGGGATCCGCGGAACGCGAGATTGCTGCTGGGCTTGCGTTCGCCCGTAGTCGAGGGCCATGCTCTCGTCGTGCCGCTGAAACTGCGCGATCCAAAAGCAGCGTTGACATTCGACAACCTCGAAGTCGAGGGACGCAAGGCGATCAGGTTGCCGCTTGGTGGGGCGGGAATTCGGAGCATCGAATACGATGAAGCCCGCAAGGCGTTCGTTTTGATTACCGGTGCGGGACCAAATTCTGAGAAAATGGATTTCAAGACCTGGGAGTGGAGCGGCAACGGCGCAACACTGACGTTGCGTGAACTGGAAACGTTTGACCGCCGTCTCAAGCCTGAAGGCATCACTCGCTTTTCAAACGGCGCGCGAGATTTTGTCTTCATCGTGTTCGACACCAGCGGCTATGCTGCAACGGACTGACATTCGTTAATCCATTCGTTCAAAAACCAGCTAACGGCAGAGGACCCCATGCATAGACTTTATCGGGCGGTTCCCGCAGCTGCCATCCTGTTAATCCTTCTTTTTTCGAGTGCGTTCGCTCAGAATGCGACGACCTACGCTGAGTTGCCGCGCTTCCAGCAAGTGAGTGAGAAGCTCTACCGCAGCGGTCAACCACGCGCTGGCGGCCTCCCGCGTCTGCGCGAACTCGGCATCAACACCATCATCAATCTACGAGGCACGAGTAAGACCACGAGAGCCCAGGAGGCCGAAGCGCGAGCACTCGGATTTAATTATTTCAACGTTGCGCTTCCCAATTGGGGACGGCCGCAAGACACGCGAGTCGAACGCATACTCGCGCTCATTACCGCCCCGGAGAATGGAAAGGTGCTGGTCCATTGCAAAGAAGGCGTTGATCGTACAGGGGTGATCGTGGCGATCTATCGCATGACGCACCAGGGACGTAGCGGCAGCGAGGCTCTCGTAGAAGCAGAGCGCTCCGGTATGAAACGAATTCAATTCTGGATGCGCGACTACGTCAAGGATTACGGACATTGGGTAGCGAAGCTCGGACCTGAAACAACGCTCAAGTCCCCACGCAGTGCTGACGATCTCGACGATCACATCGGCGACGGCATGCGAATCGTGGAACGAGAAACCTTCCGCGCCCGCCGTTTTCTACGCAAATTCTCGGGCTCACTGCGATGACCGAATGAGCCGAGAGGCCCATCAAATAATAGGCTCAGCGGAGGAACGTCCGTCTACAAAACGACGCGCGCGACTGCACGAAGTCATTTTTGAATCGGACACGCGTGCCGGCCGAGCCTTCGATCTCATCCTGATCTGGCTGATCCTTCTTAGTGTTGCAACAGTTGTTCTGGAAAGCGTCCGTGAAATCAGAGAGCAGTATGGCGTATTGCTTTACGGGCTCGAGTGGTTGTTCACGGTGCTATTCACGATTGAATACTTGCTTCGACTCCTGAGCGTACGCCGTCCCCTGCGTTACGCAACGAGCTTTTTCGGCGTCGTCGATCTACTCGCCGTCATCCCCACGTACCTGAGTATCATCGTGCCAGGCAGCCAGTACCTGCTGGTGGTTCGCATACTCCGTTTGCTCCGAGTATTTCGTTTGCTGAAACTTTCCGAATACGTGACGGAAGCCGACACGCTGCGACGCGCTCTTCGTGCGAGTCAGCGCAAAATCAGTGTCTTTCTTTCAGCGGTGGTACTCCTCGTGGTGATCATCGGCGCCATGATGTACGTCGTTGAAGGCGAGGCAAACGGCTTCACCAGCATTCCCGTGAGTATTTATTGGGCAATCGTAACTCTGACGACGGTCGGCTACGGTGATCTCTCACCCAAAACCCCACTGGGTCAAATGCTGGCGTCCATCGTCATGGTGATCGGGTACGGCATCATCGCAGTCCCGACCGGCATTGTGTCGGTGGAACTCGCACACGCCGTACGAGAACGGGGAATTTCGGGCCAGGCGTGTCCTTCATGCAGCGCAGAGGGACACGACCCGGACGCGGTGTGGTGCAAGTATTGCGGCGCAAAGTTGTAAACATGGACGAATTTGTACCGAAGCGCTCGATCGTACGCACAATCTGGGGTGACCCGGATGTGATTCTTTTGATCTTCGCGGGCTCCGCGGCAGAGTTTGCGCTAAACCGTGCGGTCGATTGGCTTTTCTTCACCGGCAAGATTCCAAACGATCCGATCGGGCGGCTCTTCTCAACCGTGCGTTATGCGCAGGAGATCGTGTTTGTTGATGAGGAGACTGCTCAGCGCACGCTGGGTCGAATAAATGCCGCGCATCGGGCAGTCGAGCGCGACCGTGAGCAAACGATCCCGGAATGGGCCTTTCGCGACGTTCTGTACATGCTGATCGATTACTCGGAACGCGCGTACACACTTCTTTATCGACCACTCACAGTGTCGCAAAGAAACGAGCTGTACAGTGTGTTTCGAAGGATCGGGGAGGGGTTAGCGATCTCTGAACTACCGGAGAGTTATGCAGATTGGCAACTGGATCGACGTCGTCATCTCGTGCGGGACCTTTGTTACAGCCGGCACACAGCGCTCTTGTTTCAGCAGTATCGCCGCCACTTAGGCGTCTGGCGTTACAACCTGCTGCTCCAGGTGCAGGCCGTGCTCGCACCGGACGAGGTGCGCCGCCTGCTGCGTATGAGTCCCAACAGATTAATGTTGAGACTGGTGCAGACGTACGGCTTGATCAGTCCGCTCAATCTTCAAACCGTGGTCCATACGCTGTTGGTCCCGCCGCAATACTGGGCTGAGCTGCGCGGCTTCGAGAGAGTTGCGGCGTAGAGCGAAACCGATTTGATCCGGCTCAGCAGATGTTTGGCGTCACCTTGATCGCGAACGACACCACAAACTCACCGCGATGGTCTCGCACCATCAACGATTGTGCCGTTGCGGGCACAGTTACCACATGCGTGACGCCTCTGGTGCGCGGCGGGACTAGAGTGGCGACGATGTTTTCGTTCGTGTTGCCGCAGATGCGCAGCGTCTTCGTGGTTTGACGAGCAACAACCGTACGCGCGGAGCTGGTGAAGTCGCTGCGGAACACCACGAAGGGGACGCTTTGCGGGGCGTTCGCGCCCGGCGTTGCGGAGATTTCGACCAGGTGGCGCCGAGCCGAGCCGCGTGCGCAGGGCGTGCCCTGAATGTGTGGAGTGATCGCGCCACTGTCTGTTTTGACCCACGTTCCAAGCAGACGACCCGCGGCCACGAACGTCGGGTCGAGATCGCGAGAGAGATGCAGGAGCCGGCACCATTCGTGGCGAGTCTGCAGCCGAGCCACATGTCTCGCATCGAACCAATCGCCTCCTCCCTCACCATCGAGGTTCATTCGACCGACGCCGTCAAAGGAACGCGCATTCGTCCCCGCGTTCCGCTTCTCTCCGTGACGCAGACAGACATTTTCTGGAGTAGCGATATTGCAGTTGGCCGCCACAGGCGGGCAGCGTTGATCACCCGGTTTGTCCCCTGGGCGCGGCGCAGCGGAAGTCATCAAACCGCGAAACCGCTGTCCACTCACGCTGGCCGAAGGCTGCGGTTGAGCGAAGATTCGCCGATCTAGAACGATGGGCACGGCAGAGGAGACGCGGCCATTTGCGTCCGCAGGCAGGCGTATGCTGACACCGTCAGGAGGATCGCCCTCGACGAGGACAACGTCGTCGAAGAATTTTGAGTAGGGCTTTGGTAAAGCCCAAAGACTCAAGCCCGAATCGAAGAGACGACCACGAATCCGCAACCCTTCAGGCGCCGTGGAGATCCAGTTCGAATGTGAATAGAAGTCCTGAATGCCGTGCAGAAGGTGACCGAAGAGTCGCGCCGCGCGGTCGGGGTCATTAGCCTGCGGCTCCCGCAGGGCATCGACAACCTGCTGGTACCTCATGTTGGCATAATCGGCGCTGTCGCTGAAGCGGCAGTTCTGCGCGTGACGTTCCGCCAGATCCTTTTCGCGGCCCTGATCCTCGTCCTCGTTACCATCGACGATGGTCTTTAAGACGTGATCAGTCATGAACGGAAAAGCGTTGCGCGTGATCCGCTCGTGGATGGCCGTAGAAAAGGCCGACGCGGGTTCGGTGTCAGTGGCAATTGTTGCGAGGAGCATCGCGCCGGCAACAACCGCAGCAGACAACAGCCAGCGTGAGGCGCGTTTCGATCTCGAGTTCATTTTGTCCTCCACCTACTTACCAATGAGTGAAAAACGCTTCCTGGTGCACTTGAGGCCGCTGGGTTTATGACCATCGCTCGGATCCGGCATGCCAAAAGCTCAGCTAATACGCTTCGAGGACCTGACTTGTGATATCGACCAATAGGTAGGTTGCACAATCCAAGCTTAATTCGTCGCAGGCTTGATCTAGCTCAACCTGGGTAAGGTCGCGTTCTTTGAATCGTCGTGTCAGCGCCGAAATGACTTCAATCTCCGCCAACGCACAAATTGAAATTCTGTGTTGCGGATCGTCGAGGATTGTTCGGACCCAATTAGTACCGGCTTCGCTGATATAGGCCTTGACAAGGGCGCTGCTATCAAAAAAGTAATCGGGCACTACCGCCGATCCTCAATCACGGTTTCAGAGAGGGGTTTGCCTTTGATTTGTATTGGGGGACGTCGAGGACGTGCACGCTTTATAAACAAACCTGGAGATTTGATGTAACGGCGATCTAACGGCCACAACGCAACCAGCTGACGTCTAACTTCGTCCCTTTTGTCGGGTGAGAGTTCCTTAATCGCCTCTACTATCTCTTCTACTGTCGACATGGGCTTATTCCTCGTTTTTGATTCTAACTTTTCAAGGTGCCGTTAGGAAGCATTCCGCGCGCTCCAGTAGGACCAGACTCCGAGCGGTCAACATTTAAATCGGCAAGCAGCATTTCGCGAATTGCCTCGTTAGACTGTGAAGCTGGCGTAGGCATAACATGGTACTTGGAGAAGCTGGAGTTACTTTCGGAGAGAAGATTTTGAGGCTGACCGTGGAGCACTTTGACGTCATCATCGTAGGCGCGGGGTTGTCGGGGATTGGGGCGGCGTGCCATCTGAAGATGCAGTGTCCGCAGAAGAGTTTCGTCATTCTCGAAGGGCGCGATGTGAGCGGTGGCACGTGGGACTTGTTTCGGTATCCAGGCGTGCGGTCCGACTCCGATATGTACACGCTCGGGTATCGCTTTCGTCCGTGGCGCGATCCGAAGGCTATTGCTGGTGGTCCAGCGATCCTCAACTACATCCGCGAGACGGCCGCTGAATATCAAGTGGATAAGGCCATTCGGTACAAACATCGTGTTGTGAGTGCGTCCTGGTCGTCGGAGGAAACGCAATGGACAGTTCAGGTGGAGACATCAAAAACCATAATTTATTTTAAATGTAACTTCCTCTACCTGTGCACCGGTTACTACGACTACGAAAACGGTTACACGCCTGACTGGCCCGGCCTCGAACGCTTCCGGGGCAAAATCATCCACCCGCAGAAGTGGCCCAACGATCTCGACTACGCAAACAAACGCATCATCGTCATCGGCAGCGGCGCAACCGCCGTCACACTTGCTCCCGCACTCGCCGAACACGCGGCGCACGTCACGATGCTTCAGCGCTCACCGAGCTACATCGTCACGCGTCCAGCCGAAGACATTCTCGCAAACCTCCTGCGTAAAGTTCTCCCTGACAACACCGCCTATGCAGCAAGTCGCTGGAAAAACGTCCTGCTCGGAACTTTCTTCTACAACATCGCGCGAACGAGACCTAGAGTCTTCAAGTGGATGGTCGCGCGCGGCGTGCGTCGTCAACTCGGAAAGCAATACGACCCAAAGCATTTCACGCCTCCGTACAACCCGTGGGACCAACGCCTCTGCATCGCGCCCGACGCAGATCTCTTCCGCGCGATGAAACAAAGACGCGTCTCAGTCGTGACCGATCACATCGAGACATTCAACGAAGACGGTCTCTTGCTGAAGTCAGGCCAGCAACTCAACGCCGACATCATCATCACCGCCACCGGACTCGTTCTCAAACTCATCAGCGGCATGCAACTCGCTGTCGACGGCGTGCCCGTAGACTTGCCGGGAATGCTTGTCTACAAAGGAATGATGTTCAGCGACGTACCGAACCTTGCATTCGCGATCGGCTACACAAACGCATCGTGGACCTTGAAGTGCGATCTCGCTTCGGAGTACGTGTGCCGCCTCCTGAACTACATGGACCAACACGGCTATGCGGTCTGCACGCCACGCCTAAACGATGAAGACATCGAACACGAGCCCGTCATCGACTTCAACTCGGGTTATGTCCTCCGCTCATTGCACACACTCCCGCGTCAGGGATCGAAGACGCCGTGGCGCCTGCATCAAAACTACGTGAAAGACCTTTCGATGATGCGCTACGGACGTGTTGACGACGGCACCATGGAATTCAAACAGGCGCCCGTTGCCCGCCATGCTACAGCGAGCGGACGGTAGCCGAACTCACGCCCGCTTATATGTTCCGCCCTTCCTCTATATAATCTCTACATGCCAACAAAAGACCCTCTAGCCACGTCGGGACTACCGAGCCTCAAACGTGACGATGTCCCGAAACGCGAGGTCTCCAAAGAGGGTCAGCCGATTGGATCACAGTTTTTGATACTCGTCGTCGACGACGCCCCTGACAACCTGGCGATGATCAGCCTCGCCATGCAACAACAGGGCTACCAGGTCGTCACGGCCGCCAACGGCGAGGATGCCGTCAGCGTTGCGAAACAAACTACGCCCAATCTCATCCTGATGGATATCAATTTGCCCGGCCTTGATGGTCTTGGCGCAACGCGCAGAATTCGGGAAACGGAAGGTTTGCGAGATATACCGATTGTGGCAGTTACTGCGTTGGGTACTGAAGGTTTTCAACGCGCAGCGTACGATGCAGGCGTAGCGGGCTACTTAACAAAACCCATCGATCTGGATCGCATGAACCAACTCATCGCTCGGCTCCTCTCACCCGGAGGTTCAGGCAAATTGTAGCATCCGCGGCGGGAGCCACTCTCACGCTGATTGCGCGTTAGAGAAAAGATGCATTATTTTCATAACGTTCTTATGCGGCAAAGGAGCTAAATGACACAAGGCACTGGAATGTCCTCCGACATGGAGGCATTAAAAACAAAACTGCGCGCGACGTGGATCGCTGGCGATTTTGGTGAGATTGCGAAAACCTACGCCACGGACGCTGAAGAGTTCGTCCGCGGACTGAATCTTCAGCCGGGCATGCGCGTTTTGGACGTTGCGTGTGGTACCGGAAATGTCGCGCTTCCCGCGGCTCGGCTCGGCGCTGTTGTCACGGGCGTCGATATCGCGCCGAACCTGATCGAGCAGGGACGAGAAAAAGCAAAGCGCGAAGGCTTAACAGTTCAATTCGACGAAGGCGACGCGGAAAATTTGCCTTACGAAGATGCGAGTTTCGACGCAGTCATAACGATGTTTGGCGCAATGTTTGCGCCGCGTCCGGAATTAGTCGCCGCCGAACTCAAACGCGTGGTTCGTCCGGGCGGCTTCATCGCCATGGCTAACTGGACGCCGACCGGATTTATCGGTCAGATGTTTAAGATTGTCGGCTCACACGTGTCGCCTCCGCCTAACATGCCGTCGCCACTCATGTGGGGTTCAGAAGACGTCGTGCGTGAACGGCTCCGCGAAGGGATTTCCGATTTGCAAACCAGCCGGCAGTCAGTAAATTTCATTCTTCCGTTTAGTCCCGCGCAAACGGTTGAGCAATTCCTCATTTACTATGGTCCAACCAACAAGGCTTACAACACGCTCGATGAAAACGGCAAGGCTGCGTTTCGCCGCGATCTCGAGCAGCATTGGACCACGCACAACCGGGCTACTGACGGGACAACCGTCGTGACTTCCGAGTATTTGAAGGTCGTAGCCGTGCGCGCTTAAGTACAAGCGCATCGCGCGTCGTGGAAATTTACTCAGACCTTTCGCGCTTTGATTGTCCGCCCGTCCGGTAGAGTAACGGTAATTCCTGTTACTTTACCGGCGGCATCTCTTTCGAAAGTTACACCGCCACCAACCGATGTCGCCGTAAACTTATCCGGCGTAGCCTCCGGCACCAGCTCAACTCGTCCACCACCGGGATCGATAGCGAGCAATTTTTCGCCTTCCTGCGTGATGACGAGCACGCCCATCGTTCCCCCATCGTAGCGCCCGACAAACGCAGCAAACTTTGCATCAGTCACAGGTGTCGCCGGTGGTGTTTGAGCGGACTTTGTTGCCGGCGCCGGAAATGCGGACCCTGGCTGCGGCAGCGACGACATCGACACCTCCAATTGCGTCTTGTTCTGCTCGCCCGGATGAACAGGAAACGGCGGACGCTTCGGCACAATCACGGGAGTCTTCGAAATCTGCGCGAGGGCAACTTCCACTGCTTTCTCGAGCTGCGGATCGCGTCCCGCGATCACATCCGCGGGAGTGATCTCGACGTCGAAATCAGGAGCTACGCCGACGTTCTCCACGCCCCAACTCGTACCGCTCGGATCGTACGCGGCACGATTCGGAAGCTGAATCTGCCCGCCATCGATCAGCCGCGGAGTAAAGTAATATGGACCAATTCCCCCGCCGAAAGTGCGTTTGCCGACAATTGGACCAACCTTCCCAAGCTTGAACATAAACGCGCCGGTCTCGGCCGCGGAACCGTTTAGTTCGTTGACAATCATGACCTTCACCGGCGGGGCGGGATTTACGGGCGTCGCGATGTCGTCGCCGCCGCGAAACATGTAGTAGTAAAGTGGCCTGCGCTGCATCCACTCGATCAGATAATCGGGCGTGATACCGCCGCCGTTGAAACGTTGATCGATGATGACGCCTTGCTTGTCTCCGTAGCCCGTCAGCCCACGAACGGCGTTCATGATGCCTTCGCCGCCGTAGCCTTCGATAAAGATGTAGCCGAGCTTGCCGCCGGAGAGTTGTTCGACCCGCTTGCGGTTTTCTTCGGCCCAGTTCGCACGACGCAAGCGGTTTTCACCGCCTGCCGGAAATACCGTATAGGTTCGCGCGTTCGCGCCGTCAGCGTTTGCAGAGACAGTGACCTTCGTCGGCCGGCCTATCGTGTTCTCGAAATAGCTGAGCACGTTCTTTTCTGCTTCAACGGGTTTGTCATTCACCTGAAGCAGATAATCTCCTTCGCGAACATCGACTCCTGGCTGGTCGAGCGGCGCACCGAACGATCCAGCAGGAGACGAGTACGTCATCGAGCGATAGATCTTCTTGAAACGGTATTTCGCATTGATAACTTCGTAATCGGCTCCGAGTAGGCCAATACGATTACCGCCGCTTCCCGGAGGTGGAGCATCTCCGCCGCCGATGCCGAGATGGCTGACTGATACTGAGCCAAGCATCTGTTGCATGAGCCGGTTGAGATCGCTGCGGCGAACCGTTGTTGGTAAGTAAGCAGCAAACTCGCTTTCCAGTGCGGCGAGATTTTGCCCGTGATGGTTCGGGTCGTAGAACCAGTCGCGCATGATGCGCATCGACTCGTGAAACATCTGACGCCATTCTTCAGCGGGTACTACACGCACTTCCACCTTGCTGAAATCCTGCCGGCCTTCGTCGGATTTGGCGGCAGCTTCCGTGGAGACGAGAAAGAAATCGCGGCCCTTGCGATAGAGAATCTTTTTGCCATCGGCGGTTATATCGACACCGTTGATCTGGTCAACGATCTTCTGCATCTGGCCGCCCTTGGCAACGTCAAACGAATGAACGCTCTGGCCTGTAGGCCCGCCAGGATCGCCCGTCCAATCTCTAACCGCCAGAACCAACTTGCCCGGTTGTCCAACTGCCAGTTGCGCATAGTCGCGTGGAGGCAGCGGCAGATTTACAACGCGCGAGCGAAGACCTTCGAAATCGATCTTTACTTGCGGCACAATCTCGCTGACCTTCGCGTCAGGATTGGGTTGGCCGTTTGGCAAAAGCGGCGACGGCTGATCCTTCGACAAAACCATGGCGTGTACGCGGCGAACAACGAGCGGGTTCGCGAATACTCCGTTGAGGACGCCCCAGCTAAACTCGGTCGTGCCTACGTTAGGGCTCGAAACGAAATACAGATATTTGCCGTTGCGATCAAAGACCGGACGCTCGGTGTGCGAAACGCCGTCTGTTATCTGAAAACTCTTCTTCTGCGCGATGTCATAAATGAAAACTGCGCCCGCGCGGTTCTTCATACGTCTCGAATACGCGAGAAAACGCGAATCGGGCGAGAAGCCTGGCCTCCATGATTCCTCGGCCGAATAAGTTGACGTGTCAACCCGAAGCGCGGTTCCAGAGGTGACGTCGGCTAGCCAGAAGCCCAATCGCCGGTCGGGAAAAGTAAGGATGCGGGAATCAGGCGACCACGCGAGATCCCAGTAGTACGACGGCTTCTCCTCGATGCGGATCTTTTTCACCGCGTCGTTTTCCAGTGAACGAACGTGCAGCGCGTACTCGCCCGACTCGTCTGAAACGTAAGCAACTGATTTGTTATCAGGTGAGATAACGGGATAGCGTTCCGCAACTCCCGGCGTGTTCGTCAGGTTCTTGTAAGAACCGTTTGCGGGATCGAAGACGATCACTTCACCGCGTACGCCGAACGCCATACGGTCGCCGGTCGCTGATGGCAGGATCTGTTCCAGGAACCGCGCGGCGCCGACGTTGCGCGTTGCGAGCTCTGACGTATCAGGCGCGACCGAAACACTGAGCACCTGATCTTTGTTCGTGTTCAGATCGAGCAGGTGTAGGCGACCGCCTTGTACGTAAACCGCGGCGCCATTCGTCGCAGAAGCCGTGCGAACACCCTGGCCCATGTACTGCGTCAGTTGCTGTGTCTTTTTCGATTTGGTGTCGTAAGCATAGAGGTTGAAGATTCCCGTACGATCGGAAACGAAAAAGATCCGGTCCTCGATCCACTGCGGATTTCGATCGTTGTGCGTTCCGTTTGAAAGCTTTTCGAGAGCCCCGGTTTTTAGATTCGCGATCCAGAGTGGCGCCGCGTATCCCCCGCGGTAGTAACGCCAATCGCCTGCGCCCGAGCGCGGGTTGTAGACAATTCGAGTCGCGTCCGGCGAAATGGAACCGGAATAGCTTTGGTGCAACGGCAGCGGAGTAGCAAGAGCGAGACGGTCCGCCGAAGTTTTATAGAGACGCGTGACACTCTCCTCATCCCTTGTCGTCTCAAAGATGACTTCCTTTCCATCAGGTGACCAACCAGTGACGAAATCGTCTTCGGGCATCATCGTGACGCGCGTTGGCTGACCCGATCCGTCTGCCGGAGCGATGAACACATCCCAGTCATTTCCATTCGACTGCGAGAACGCGATCCGACGTCCGTCGGGTGAGAAGACTGGACTGGTTTCTTCGTTCGGCGTGCTGGTAAGCCGCCTGGCCGTACCGCCCGTTCGCTCGACGAGCCAGATCTTTCCGGCGTATGTGAAAGCGACATGTGTTGGATTGATCGCGACGCGTCCGATCAAGAGAGGTCGATCGCTGCCCTGTTGCGCGAGGACGGCCACTGAAATCCAAAAACAGGCGGCGAGAAGGGTTGTGGTGCGAAACATAAGCTGTACCTCGGAGGAAGAATGGAGCACTGAACGAATGCTCGTACGAGACCGCCGAACAATCGGTTCATTCATTAGTTAACGACGAATCGGTGCCTGGGCGTGGCACGTGATACTCTAGCGCGGCTTTTCAACGACTACAAACCGCAGCTTCAGCTCTATGAAAACACTTCTGCCCCTCCTCCTTTGTCTCTTCAGCACCGCGGCGGCAGCGCAAAGTCATTGTGTCGAAACCGCGCGCGAGGTTTCGCCACAGCTTTCCGCTGAAACGCAGCGCGACTTTGAAACGAAACTCAACGATGCGCGAAAACTACTCGAAAAAGATCCTAAGTCCGCCGATAACATTATCTGGGTCGGCCGACGTACCGCGTACCTCGGACGTTACAAAGATGCGATTAAAATCTACTCCGACGGCATCGCGCAGTTTCCTTCAGACGCCCGGCTCTATCGACACCGCGGTCATCGTTTCATCACGCTGCGCTGTTTCGATTCGGCAATCGCAGATTTCGAAAAAGCGGCAAAACTGATTCGAGGTCGCCCCGACGAGACCGAACCGGATGGCCTGCCAAATGCGCGTAACAGTCCAACCAGCACGCTCCAATCAAACATCTGGTATCACCTGGGATTGGCGTACTACTTGAAAGGTGATTTCGAGCCCGCGCTCCGCGCTTACCGAGAAGCTGAGAAAGTTTCGACCAACGCCGACATGCAGGTGGCGACGACGCATTGGCTCTACATGACGTTGCGCCGCATGGGACGAGAAAGCGAAGCGAACAAAACGTTGGCTGCGATCAGAGACGATCTCGACATCATCGAGAACGCTGATTACTACAAGATGATCAGTGTGTACAAAGGCAAACGTAAAGCAGAAGATGTCTGGAAGGAGATTCGCGACAACGAGAATCTCAGTAGTGCGACGATCGGTTATGGCCTGGGAAATTGGTTTCTTTACAACGGGAACCCTGCACTGCCAGAAGTAATCTTTGGTTGGGTCAGGGCAGGAAATCAGTGGGCCAGCTTCGGCTACATCGCGGCTGAGTCAGAGTTGAAACGTACCGGCGGCGCAAAGTAGCCGATGGAGGTGTCAGCCAACCGCCCAGTCAGTTGGCTGACAGAACAACTCCATGTGAGGCCCGCACTCGACGAACTGAACACGCCTTACAACGACTTTAGGTACTCGATCAAATCCAGCTTCTGCTGCTCGCTCAAGTTCGTCGCCAAAAATGTGTTGTAGTGTTCAATCACGTCGCGCAACGTTGCGAAACGTCCGTCGTGATAGAACCCACCCTTCTGATGCGTCCATAGTCCCTTCAACGGCGCCGTGCGGTAACGTTCGTCAGGTGAACGCTTGGCCTGGAAGTCATCGATACCGATCTCTTCCGCCGTATGCATGTTCCAACCCGGCTCCGTAAAAATCGGTGGTACGTGACACGTCGAACACTTCGCCTGACCATTGAAAACCATTGCGCCGCGTGCGGCCGCAGCCGCGTCGAAACTTCCCGCGGGCGCCGGGGGCGCGGGTATCGCCAGTTGGTAGAAGTGCAGCGCCGGAAGTTTCGGCGTGATCAGATCCGGAACGTTACGAACGTTGCCGAAGCCTTCACGCGCCGCGATCGGAAACTTCACCGGATCGTTCAGACGCGGATCGAAGAACGTTCCCGATCCGCGCATCTCAAGATTCGCAACGAACGCGTTCCAGTGCGTCACTGAACCCCAGCCCGTCCACGTATGCAGATTCACTCCCGCCAGACCAAACGCCGGCGGAAGCAGCGTCGCAGCCGATTTACCGTCGGGCCGGAAAGCCTTTCCATCGAGGATCAACTCCGCGTCAAACTTTCCCGGTCCCCAACTCAGCAACACTTGTCGCACCGTCGCTTCGGGCACGCCGAGCAGGTCCACAAACGGTTGCAGATTCGGACTCAACGCGACGATAGCGCCGACGTTGAGATCGCGGTTGGCCCAACCGTCGAGACGATGTCCGATCCCCGGCGCGAACGAGTTGTCCACGGTCGAGTGACAAAGCGCACAGGTGATCCCGACGGCTTGTAGACTGCCATCGCTTTTGAAAGTGCCTTTCACACCGAGTACGGCGTTGAGCCGGAGTAACGCGAGCGTCGTAGCCGGATCGTCGAGGTTCACTCGTCCCTGTTTCAACCGTGCAATCAGTTGTTGCGGCAGCGCGTCTGAATCAACTTTCAATCCCACCGCGAGCGCGGTGTTCGGCGAAACGCCTGGTCCAACACCGCCGAACCGCTCGCCTTCAATCGCGCGATGAAGTTGCAGCATGTCACCCCAGAACGCTTCATCGCCGAAAGTGTCGAAGCGAAAAGTCTGCTTCCCTTCTGCGAGCATCCGCTGCGCATTTGCATCAGTTTGCTGTTCCGCTTCCGTCAACTTCCCGGAGTTGCCGCGATGCTGTCCTTGATCGTCAACGCGCATCGCGTCGCTGCGCACGCTGACGAAGACCACCATGACAGCGGCGATGAAAAGCACCAACGCGATTTTCGCGAGCCGCCTCTCCACCAAAACACGTCTCCCTGGATTGTCACCTGACATCTTTCAATTCCTCCTTAGTATATGCGCCCCACCATACTCTACTTGCTTAATAAGTCAAGGGCTTAATTGACTGATTGTTATTTTCGTGAGAAACGGCTAGACTTTCGAGGTCTCGAACGCTGGAAACAGCGGAGGTACGGATTGGACAAGCGGTTCTTCGAAAGCACCCGCGGCCAGATTGTGACGATCTTGCGTGGATCTCCGTGCACGGTTGAGGATCTCGCCGGGAGACTGAATCTCACGGACAACGCCGTACGAGCACACCTGGCAACGCTCGAACGGGACGGACTCGTCCGTCAGAGCGGAGTGCGTCGCGGCACGCGCAAGCCACACTTCACCTACGCGTTGAGCCCCGAGGCTGATCGGCTTTTCCCAAAAGCTTATGACGCGTTGCTCAATCAACTGATTTCTGTACTGAAGAATCGATTAAAGCCGGGCGAGATCGAAGAGATCCTGCGCGAGGTCGGGCATGCGGTCGCGGCCAACGCCTCAAACGGACGCAGCAACGATTTCGAGAGTCGCGTGCAAAACGCGTTGCGCGCACTGGAAGCGATCGGCGGCGCTGCGGAAGTCGAAAAGCACGACGACAAGATCGTGATCCGAAGCAGTAGCTGTCCTTTAGCGGCTGCGGTCAGCGTTCATCCGGAAGTCTGTCGCCTGGCCGAAGCCCTCCTCGCCGAAATCGTCCAAGCACCCGTCGAGGAGCATTGTCAACGCGAACCCCGCCCGCAGTGTCGCTTCGAAATCCCCGCCACCCCAACCTGACAATTATGGTTCGAGTTGGTGGTCATAGTCGTCTCGAGGGTTTTCGCTATCAGCCCGATCTGTTGGACCAGGCCGCGGAAGAAACGCTGTTAACGCATCTGCGCACGTTACCATTTCGTGAGTTTGAGTTCCACGGCTACACGGGCAAACGCCGCGTGGTCTCGTTTGGCTGGAAGTATGAATTCTCCGGCGAGCGACTGCGTAAGGCTGAAGAAATTCCGGAGTTTTTGTTGCCACTGAGGAGTAGCGCCTCGGCGTTCGCGGGAATAGACGCCGCGGCGTTTGAGCACGTGCTCGTCACGGAGTATGGACCAGGTGCGGGAATCGGTTGGCATCGCGACAAAGCCGTGTTCGGAGAAGTCGTCGGGATCTCCCTGCTCTCACCGTGCGTGCTGCGCTTTCGTTACAAAGCCGGCGAGAAGTGGGAAGGAGTAAACGTCGCAACCGAACCACGCTCCGCCTATCACCTGACTGGACCAGCGCGCTCGCAGTGGCAACACAGCATTCTGCGCGTTGACTCGCTACGTTACTCGATCACTTTCCGCACTATGCGCGATTACAAAACCGATTAGCTGCCTGCTTTAATGTCGTAAACCCACAACGTTCCGAGGTCGCGAATGTACAACCTGCCGTTCGCAATGACGGGATACGCAAACGCGCCTTCAGGATACTGGCCCACTTGTTTCTTCTTGGGCTGGTTCGGCGGCGCGAAACGTCCCTTGTCGCGAAAGCTTGCCGGTGTTGCTTCAACTAACGCGATCTCTCCGCTGATCAGGTGAACAAACAGCAGTCCATCGGCAGATGCGACTGAGCCCCAACCGAAGTTTTCCTTCTCCCACATCACCTTTCCGGTGGTGAACTCAACCGCGAGCAGTTTCTGTGTGACTTCAGTTCCGTACAGATAATCGCCAATAACCACCGCGCCACCGATACCGTTCGGTAACCCGCGTTTGAAGTAAACCTGCTCCGCCGAAACGCCGGTCGCGTTCGCTTTCAGATGGACCATGCCGCCGCCAATCCCAAGCGCTCCGCCGTACACCTGTTCGCCACGCGCCACGGGCGTGAAATACTGCGCCGGACCTTTCGCAACGTCTGCATAGCGCCACAGAAACTGGCCGGTTTTCGCGTCAACTCCGACCATGCCTTTGCTCAGAAGTTGCACGTATTGCTTGCGGCCCGCAGCCTGCACGACAATCGCCGATGCATAACCCGCAGGCTCACCGTTTGGTATCGCCGACTTCCACGCGAGCGCGCCGGTTTTCTTGTTCAGCGCTACCATCGTCGCTTCCGGTCCCCCCGGAGTGACGACCACGAGATCACCATCAACCAGCGGCGACTCCGCATACGCCCATTCACCCGGTTGACCGGCAAACTCTTTCCGCACGTTCTTCGTCCAGCGAATCTTGCCCGTCTTCAATTCCAGACACGCAAGGTCACCATCTGAACCAAACGCGTAAAGATGGTTGCCATCGATCGTCGGAGTCGATCGTGCTTTCGGATAAGGCGGGTTTTGATTCGGATTGCCGACGTTACCGACGCGCATGGTCCAGATCACCTTGCCGTCCACAGTTGAGCGTGCCTGCACGAACTCATTATCCATGCCGGTATTGCTCAGGAAATAAATTCGCGTTCCTACCACTACGGGCGTTGAATATCCATCGCCGAGATCGTCAACTTGCCACAAAAGCTTCGGCCCGCCTGACGGCCACTGCTTGAGCAGACCGCTTTCCTTCGAAACGCCGCTGCGCTCAGGACCACGCCACTGAGGCCAATCCGCAGCCGAAACATTGATTACACAAACGCAGAGGATTAGACCAAGGGCAAGAGTTCGCGATTTCACTTTATTCTCCTTGTGGACCGGGGAACTACTGCGAGAACTGCTCTCGGTCGTACGACCTTTCAGAGGAAATGTTTCAATGCGGTTGTAGAGCGGGCGAGTTTAGCGCCCGCGATTCACCAATTGATCACAAACTCGCGGATTAGATTGATCCCAAAGCTCGTGAGCATCGTCGACGTACCACTTCGCAATCCATCCTTGTAACTGTACCTCTCCGGATACCACGTCTCAGACGCAATCACCGCCCCAGTGTACACACCCACAAAACGCGGCGCGGAGATCACGCGCTTCCCACTCCTCGTTCGCGACGTCACATTCTGTAATAGCGCATCTTTGAAACGCGGAAAAAACCCCTTGCGCGTACTGCGCTGAAAACCCGTATCAAGATTTAGCGCCGAATCAAGCCCGTACGTTATCGTCTGCTGGAGCGCATTCCGTCCCAACCCTGACGCATAACGCTTGCCGTACCCTTTCATCCCCTGTCCCCACTCCTCCGGAGTATCATTCCACTGATCGAGTCCTGCGGAGACAGCGGTGCGAGCCAACCTGAACGGTCCAACAGTACTATTCACATAACGCTTGAACCGTTCGCCTTTGGTCGGAAAGACGTACGTTGAGTTTGAAGTTGAAGGCGGCGATGGCGTGGGCGTTGGCTGCGCAGTCTGCGTAGTTGAGTCCTGGCCGTAAACACAAAACGCCGCAACCAGAATCAAGGAGAAAGCCCAAAGTGTTCGTTTTGACATGGGGCTTTTCTTAAGGGCGAATTGACACAATTACGTCACGGATTATCGGTGATTTTCAATTCTTTCACTGCGACGCCATCACTCCACACACCCATAAACCGTTGCTGCGGCGTGTTACCGAGCGCGTACTCGCGGTTCTTCCCATAAAACGCCGCATCGCATAGACCATCGAACAATTTCCACAGGCCGTAGAAATCCAGCGCGTTCACCATCATCGTCTCGAGTCGATCGCGCCGTCGGGCTTGCGGTCCATCAACCCGGCGCGTCGACAAACCACCCGCGCGATCCGAACTCTCCGCCGGTCCACCGCCGACTCCTTCCTCACTGTCGTAGGCCTTGTCATGCGCGGTCGGCGCACGATGACTCGCCTGCAACCCGGGCGTGCCATGCGCGTCAGACACCAGGGTCACATAATCTTTGTTACTCGCCGGCACGCGCGTCGACTCGTAATAAACACGTTTCGCATCCGTATCGCGCACGAGCGTATCCTGCATCGCCCGCCACCGCGAGCAACAGCGTCTCCGCCGGAATCTTTTTCAAATCGGCGAGCGGAATATTGATGGGCGACTCCGTAATTCCAGGCTCGACCGACATCACCGCCCGCACCGGCGGCAACTCCGATTCACTCGCGAGTGCCGCGACACTCGCGGCCAGGATCCCACCAACTGAGTGACCCACCGTCGCAAATTTATTCAGATCCGGTTTAACGTGTCCGGGTTCCGTTTGCAGACGCTTAAGAGCATCTTTGATCGCGAACAGCGTGTTTGGCGTGAACTCTTTTACGCCGGTCAACAAACTCGCCTGGTAACGCGGGTAGATCACGATATTGCCGCGCCTTACGAGATGGTCAATCCAGGCGCCGTAATACAAAGGATTCATGCCGCCCCAGCCATGCAGAAACACGATCAGAGGCGCGGCGGCAGCCGGCTTCGGTGCGTTGGGCTCGAAAATCCAGTACTCCTGCCCGCCTTTGCCGTAACAATTTTTATTCACCGCACGGTGCAAATACTGCTTGCCTCCGGGCCCCGACGGCGGCTGTGACGGCGGCGCAGGGCTTTGCGCCGACAGAATTGCGGGAGCAAAAAGTAGAAGAATCAGAACCAAAGCTAAACATCTGATAGCTTCGCGTCGCATATAATTTTCCTTCCCCGAGTTTGTGGCACACGCAATGCGAACAGGTGCCACAGTCCCCTTTCGCCGTAACAAAAGAGTTCACAATGTTAACCCGCGTACGCCATCTTCCGGTACTCCTCCTGGCTTGCGCCGTGCTGTCCGCAGCGACGAGCGCAGCCCAGGCTCAAACTTCCCTGCCCGAACTGCAAAAAATCTTGCGCGAGAAGGTCGCGTTTGACGAGACGGACTTCGCCGCGCTTCAACGCGGCGAGACGATCGTCACGCTCGCGCCCGTGCAGGACAAACGAGAGATCGCAGTCTCAGGCCTGGTAAACCTGCGCGCGAACGCGGACGAGTTTCTGCGTTCCTACCGCGACAGTTTGACGCGAAAAAGCAACGCCGCGGTGCTTGAGGTTGGAATGTTCAGTTCGTCGCCTTCGGTTGCCGACCTGGAAAAGTTGACGCTCGAAGCGAAAGACGTCGAAGACCTGAAAAACTGCGTCGTCGGTAACTGCGAGCTCAAACTGTCGGCGGCGATGATCGAACGCTTCGGTCGGGACGTAAACTGGCAAGCGGCCGATTACGCACGGCAAGCCACGCAGCTCTACAAAACGATGCTGCTCGAGTATGTCAACGACTATCGCTCGCGTGGCGACGCGGCGCTGATCGCGTACAACGACAAGCAGAACGAAATCCGTGTCGCCGAAGAGCACGAGGCAATCAGGCGCGTTTCGGGTTATCTGAGCGATCTGGCGAGCACTGCGGGTTCGAGTACGGAGTTGCAACCACTGGAACAACTACTCGTCTGGTCGAAGATCAAGTTTGGACTCAAGCCCGTCGTCGCGATCAACCACGTCACGATCTACAAACGGGATCGCGAACTCGGGCCGCAGGTGCTCTTCGTCTCCAAACAGATTTACGCGAACCATTATTTCAACTCGTCGCTGGCGTTGACGGGATTCGTGACGGTGGCTGGTCCCACGTCTTACATCGTTTACGAGAACCGTTCGCGAGCCGACGGCCTGAGCGGACCGTTCAGCAAGTTCAAGCGTGGCGTCGTTGAGAAGAAAGCGCTCGAAGGTTTGCGAGGCATTCTCCACAACTCGAAGTTGACCTTCGAAGGTCCCGCACTCGCGCGCGACCTGACTGCTTCGACGAATCCGCCGGGCGGTTGGAAACATCGTTTGTTTGGCGGCATTCGTCCGCTGCTGTGGTTTCTAATTATTTCCGGACTCATCGCATTACTCGCACTACGCAACTACGAAGGAAAAGCCGGCCGTGCGGCTGGAGTGAAGGAGATAAATCCATAGGGAGATAGGCTTAATGAGAAAACACTTTGGTATCTGGTTAGCGGCCACCGGTGTGGCCGCTTGTTTGTTGTCATACGCGACCGCGCAGGAGACGGCGCAGAAGACCGCGCAGCAGAACAACGTCACGGTAGAACTGAAGAACGGACAAGGCGAAAGCGTTGGTACAGCGACGCTCGCGCCGATCGCGAATAATAAAGGTGTGCGTATCAAACTCGCGCTAAAGAACCTCACGCCAGGAACACACGCGATTCATTTTCACGAGGTGGCGAAGTGCGAAGGTCCCACTTTCGAAACCGCGGGAGCACACTTTAATCCCGCATCGAAAAAACACGGCCTGAAGAATCCGGAAGGAGCGCATGCCGGCGACATGAACAACTTCATGGTGAAACGCAACGGCACAGCTAACGCGACCGTCACCAGCAACCGCGTCACTCTCGGTGACGGCAATACATCGCTCTACACAGGAACCGGAACGTCACTAGTGGTCCACGCCAAAGCCGACGATCAGAAAACGGATCCGTCCGGCAACTCAGGCGACCGCATCGCCTGCGGCGTGATCTCGAAGTAGTCGATCCTGGCTATACCGCTACGACGCAGTCTTCGAGCTTTCCTCTCGGAGTCTTATATGTTAAGAAGGTGCCCACAGATCCAAAACAATGCACCTTCTTGGGATAGATGTGGGCACCGGCGGCTCGCGTGCCGTGCTGATTAGCACTGCCGGTAAGATCGTCGCTTCCGCCACTGTCGAACACAAACCCTTCGTTTCAATACACACCGGCTGGGCCGAACAAGACCCGCGCGACTGGTGGCGTGCTTCCGCCGAAGCGATTCGCTCTGCGATTACTAAAGCCGGTATTCCGCCGGAAGACATCAAAGCCGTCGGTCTGTCAGGACAGATGCACGGCGCGGTGCTGCTAGACGCCGATGATGAAGTGTTGCGGCCCGCCATCATCTGGTGCGATCAACGCAGCGCAGATCAATGCCGCAACCTGACGACGAACGTCGGCGC
The DNA here is from genome assembly GCA_020199835.1 of Acidobacteriota bacterium. Lineage (GTDB taxonomy): Bacteria > Acidobacteriota > Blastocatellia > Pyrinomonadales > Pyrinomonadaceae > PSRF01. Next base: position 208,246 of record JAIVJV010000008.1, read on the forward strand.
CAGTCGACTGATCGAGCTAACCTGCAACCCCGCGCTGACCGGCTTCACGTTGCCAAAACTGCTTTGGGTGCGCGATGACGAACCCGAAACGTGGCGGCGCGTGCGCTCAGTTCTCCTGCCAAAAGATTTCGTCCGTTTCAGATTAACCGGCGACAAAGCGACCGACGTAGCCGACGCTTCGGGCACGTTGCTGCTCAACGTTGCCGCGCGCCGCTGGTCCAACGAGATGCTTGCGGCCGCGGAGCTAAACCAAAACATCCTTCCACGGGTCTACGAGTCGCCTGAAATCACTGGCTCTGTTTCACAGAAGGCGGCGGACGAAACCGGATTGAAAGCCGGAACGCCCGTGATCGCCGGCGCGGGCGATCAAGCGGCAGGCGCAGTCGGTCTCGGGATTGTCCAGCCGGGAATGGTGAGCGCCACGATCGGAACTTCCGGCGTCGTGTTCGCCGCCACCAACACTCCCGCACTCGATCCAAAAGGCCGTGTACACACGTTCTGCCACGCGATTCCCGAACGCTGGCACGTCATGGGCGTGACCCAGGGCGCGGGCCTCTCGCTGCGTTGGTTCCGGGATCAATTCGGCGTACTATCTTCGGTACCTGACGGCGATCCATACGACAGTTTGACAGCAGAAGCGGCAGGCGTGCCGCCCGGAGCAGATGGTTTACTCTGGGCGCCATACTTAATGGGCGAACGAACGCCGCACCTTGATCCGGACGCGCGCGCTATGCTCGCAGGCCTGACGGCAAGTCACACGCGAGCGCACGTCGTGCGTGCAATGCTCGAAGGCGTCGCTTTCAGTCTGAAAGATTCGTTTGAAATTTTGAAAGAGTTGAACGTGCCTTGCGACACGATTCGTCTCGGTGGCGGTGGCGCACGTTCAGAATTGTGGCGGCAGATCCAGGCCGACGTTTACGACCACGAAGTCGAGACCGTGGAAGCCGAAGAAGGTGCGGCCTACGGCGTCGCGATACTCGCCGGAGTCGCCGCCGGAGCATGGCCTACGGTTGATGCCGCTTGCGACCAGGTCGTCACAACCCGCAGCCGTGTCAAACCCGACCCCGACGCTGCAAAACTTTTTCATCGACAATATCGAAAGTATGTAGCACTCTACCCGGCGTTACGCTCAATACTTAATAGCGAGGAACCACATGCGACCAGAAAACTCCTTTAGGCCGATGATCTTGTTATGCGTAATCACGTTGCTGCTAGCCGGTTGTCAGCAAGGTATTCACAGCGGTGGCGGTGGTGTGGGAGCCGGCGGCGCGGGCGGCAAACACAAACTCGCCTTCGTTACCAACAACGCGTCCGACTTCTGGACCATCGCGCGCAAAGGAACCGAGAAGGCCGCGGCGGAGATTCCCGGCATTGAAGTCGAGTTCAGGATTCCCTCGGACGGCACCGCCGCCGAACAGCAACGCGTGATTGACGATCTGCTCGCGAAAGGCATTCACGGTATCGCGATCAGCCCGGTCGATCCGGTCAATCAAACACAGATGCTCAATCGCGCCTCGAGCGGTGCACTGGTCGTAACTCAGGACAGCGACGCGCCCCAAAGCAATCGCGTTTGTTACATCGGTACGGACAACGTTGCCGCAGGACGCCAGGCGGGCGAACTCCTGAAAGAAGCGCTTCCGCAAGGCGGCAAGATCATGGTCTTCGTCGGCGTGCTCGATGCTGCCAATGCGCAGCAACGCTACCAGGGTCTTAAAGAAGCGCTCAATGGCTCAAACGTGCAGATCATCGACGTCCGCACCGACAACACCGACCGCGTACGCGCGAAATCCAACGCCGCCGACACGCTCGTCAATAATCCTGACATCGCAGGCATGGTTGGTCTCTGGTCCTACAACGGCCCTGCCATTCTCAGCGCGGTCAAGGAAGCAAACAAAGTCGACAAGGTGAAGATCGTCGCGTTCGACGAAGAAGATCCGACGCTGGCAGGCATCAAAGAAGGGGCGATCTACGCGACCGTCGTGCAACAGCCGTTCGAGTTTGGTTATCGCTCGATGGAATTGATGGCGAAGTATCTCAACGGCGACAAGTCAGTCGTACCGGCGACCAAGCAAATCTTCGTCCCGACGATCGCGGTGAAGAGAGCAGACGTTGACGCGTTCCAACAGAAGATCAATCAGCTCCGCGGTCGCAGCTAATCCGTGTGGAAAATTCCGTGACAGTGAACACGCCGATACTCGAGATGGCGGGCGTTAGTAAACGATTCCCGGGCGTCGTTGCGCTCGATAACGTAAGCCTGAGTGTCGGCGCCGGTGAAATCGTAGCGCTGATCGGCGAGAACGGCGCCGGCAAATCAACGTTGATGAAGATCCTCGGCGGCGCCATCGCACGCGACAACGGGACGATCAAGATCAACAGCGAGCCGGTTGAAATACGTTCACCGCGTGAAGCGAGCGCGCTGGGCATCGAGTTTATTCACCAGGAACTCAGCGTGCTCGATAACCTCGACGTGGCCGCGAACATTTTTCTCCACCGGGAACCAACCACCGCGGGCTTCCTGAAGTTAATCAATCGCAAGCGAATCTACAGCGAAGCCGACGTCCTGATACATAAACTCGGTCTCGACATCTCGAGCCGCACTCCACTGGACCAACTCTCCCTCGCGCAACAACAGTTAGTCGAGATCGCGCGCGCACTCGGCGCGGGCGCGCGCATCATCATCATGGACGAGCCCACGTCGAGTTTGATGCTGAGTGAAACCCGCCGCCTGCTCGAAATCATCAAGGATCTCAAACGACAAAACGTCAGCATCATCTACATTTCCCACCGCATGCATGAAGTCGAAGAGATCGCAGATCGCGCGGTGGTACTGCGTGACGGCAAGAACGCCGGCACGCTCCAACGCAGCGAGATCACTCACGAACGAATGGTACGCATGATGGTCGGGCGCGACCTGAAAGAATTTTTCAAAGGCGCCGCCCACGAGAGATCCTCAACAACCAACGGGAATGGGTTTATCGTCCGCCGTCTCCGTACGATCCGTTATCCGAATCACACAATCACGTTCGACGTCGCGCCGGGTGAAGTGCTCGGCATCGCCGGACTCGTTGGCGCCGGACGCTCCGAAGTCGCACGCGCGATCTTCGGCGTCGAAGAAGCACTCGAAACCGAAGTCTCACTCGACGGTGAAACGTTGCGCATCACCGAACCACAGGACGCGATCAGTAACGGCATCTACCTGGTACCCGAAGATCGCCGCCTGAGCGGTCTCATCGTCGACTTCAACGTGCGCGAAAATATTTCGCTTCCGAACCTTGAGAGTTACTCTTCAGCGAAGATCATCAGCCGCGCGAAAGAGTCGAAAGCCGCCGCTGAAGCCGTCAAAGCAATCAACATCAAGACGCCGACGCCGGAAATGCGTGCCGCGAATCTCAGCGGCGGCAACCAGCAGAAGGTCGTGCTCGCGAAGTGGCTCACGTTTCGGCCACGCGTTCTTATCTTCGACGAACCGACGCGCGGCATCGACGTCGGCGCGAAGGCTGAGATTTACGAACTCATCCGCAACCTGGCCGCCAAGGGCGTGTCAGTGATTGTAATCAGCAGTGAGATGGAAGAGGTGCTGGGAATCAGCGACAGGATCGCAGTCATGCATGAAGGACGGTTAACGGGCATTCTTAACCGCGCCCAGTTCAGCGAAGAAGCTGTGATGCGTTTGGCGACCGGCACCGAAGGATAAACTCTTATGAAAAAAGAGCTCGGCATCTTCATTCTCCTGATCGTTCTCTGCATCATCGTTTCCATCATCAACCCAAACTTCCTGCTGAGCATAAATCTTCAAAACCTGGCGCGGCAGATCGGCGCGTTTGGGATCTTCAGCATCGGCCTGGGCCTCGTGATCATCACTGGCGGCATCGAGCTCTCGGTCGGCTCGATGATGGCGCTGCTCGGAGTGTTGCTGTCGATGACTTTGACTGAGTACGGCTACGGTGCGGCGGTTGCGGTGCTCGCGTCCATCGGGCTCGCGATGGGATTAGGACTAGGCCATGGATTGCTGATCACGCGCCTGAACATGCAGCCATTCATCGTGACCCTGTGCGGCTTGCTGTTCTATCGCGGCCTTGCACGTTTCGTCACGGACGATGAAACCAAAGGCTTCGGCGCAGCCGATTACGAGTCTCTCAGGTTCATTGCCAACGGAAATCTGTTCGGCGTTCCAATGCCCTTTGTACTGCTGCTCGTCATCGCCGCGATCACGTGGCTCGTGCTGCACCGTTCCGTCTATGGCCGTTATCTCTTCGCGACGGGACGCAACTCGGAAGCTGCGCGCTATGCCGGCATCGACACCAAGCGCATCATCACGTTGACGTACGTCATCTCAGGTGCGCTCACCGCGATCTCCGGAATCATCTTCGCGTTTTATACAAACTCGGTTTCGCCCGCGAATCACGGTAATGCGTACGAGCTTTACGGCATCGCGGCCGCGGTGCTCGGTGGTTGCTCGTTGCGTGGCGGCGAGGGTTCCGTCGTCGGCATTCTGATCGGTACGGCGTTGTTACAAGTGCTGCGAAACCTCGTTAACCTGCTCGGTATTCCGAGTTCCCTCGACTTCGCAGTGATGGGCGCCGTGATTCTGATCGGCGTCATGGCGGATCAGATCTTTACCGAACGCAGAAACCGGCGACAGGTGGCGTTGATGCGCGAACTCAGTGCGCGTGAGGCAAAATGATGAGATTGAATTTGAAAGTACGTTTGAGTTTGAAACTCGCCTTATTCCTGTTTTTAATTTTTTCCCCTCTGGCGGTCGCGGTTGCGCAACCTGAGATTATCAAGACCAGTTTCGGCAAGACTGCTGACGGTCAAAGCGTCGATATTTACACACTCACCAACCGGCGCGGCATGACGGTCAAAATCACGAACTACGGCGGCATCGTCGTGTCACTCACTGCACCCGATCGCAATCGCAAGTTTGCCGATGTGGCGCTAGGTTACAACGATCTCGAAAGCTACATGAACCCGCCGTTTCCCTACTTCGGCGCGATCATCGGCCGCTATGGAAACCGCATCGCCAAAGGACGTTTCACTCTCAACGGCGTCGAATACAAACTCGCTCAGAACAACGGCGAGAACCACCTGCACGGCGGGATCAAAGGTTTCGACAAAATGGTTTGGACCGTGAGGCAGGTTCGCACCACGCCCGCGGGGCCGGCGATCTTCCTGACCTACGTGAGCAAAGACGGCGAGGAGAGCTATCCGGGTAATCTCACCGTGAACGTTGTCTACACCCTCACCGAAAAGAATGAACTGAAGATCGACTACACAGCGACTACGGACAAAGACACGATCACGAACCTGACTCATCACTCTTACTTCAATCTCGCCGGCGAAGGTAGCGGTGACATTCTCGGTCACCGTCTCGTGCTCAAAGCCAATCGCTTCGTGGCGACCGACGAAAACGCGATCCCGACCGGCGAACTGCGCAACGTTGCCGGCACGCCTTTCGACTTTCGCACTGCAAACGCGATCGGCGCGCGCATCAACCAGGAGACAGACGAGCAGATCAAATACGGCAAAGGTTACGATCACACGTGGGTCATTAACGGTCCCGCCGGTAAGCTGCGCCAGGCGGCGGTTGTTCATGAACCGACGACGGGACGCGTGATGGAAGTCTGGACCACCGAACCGGGCGTGCAGTTCTACACCGGCAACTATCTCGACGGCACGATCACGGGCAAATCCGCCAAACCGTATCCGCGCCGTTCCGGCTTCTGTCTCGAGACGCAGCACTATCCCGACTCGCCAAATCGGCCAGAGTTTCCAACCACCACGTTGCGAAAAGGTGCTACGTATCGCTCCACAACGATCTATCGATTCTCCGCCCGAAGGTGATCCGTGTTCATCCGCGTTTCATTGCTGCTGCTACTTATGGCGCTTTTTACGTTTCAATCCGCGGTGCCGGCTTACCGCAACCCTAATCTCAGTGTTGACGAGCGCGTTCCGGACCTCCTGAAACGCATGACGCTCGAAGAAAAGGTCGCGCAACTAATCTGCATCTGGCCGCGAGGCCGCGATCTCAAACCCGAAGAAATGAAGCACGGCCTCGGCCAGGTCGCGCGCCAACAGGAACGCAAAGGCCCGCGCGAAGGCGCTGCTTACGCGAACGCCACTCAGAAGTATCTCGTCGAAAACACGCGACTCGGTATTCCCGCAATCTTTCACGACGAGATCCTGCACGGCCACATGGGCCAGGGCAGCACCAGCTTTCCGCAACCGATCGCGCTCGCTTCAAGTTGGGACGTCGATCTGATCAGGCAAGTGTTCACGGCCGCTACGCTTGAAACGCGAGTGCGCGGAAGTCATCAGGTACTCGGTCCGAATCTCGACCTCGGCCGCGATCCGCGTTGGGGTCGAACTGAAGAAACCTACGGCGAAGATCCGTATCTCGTCTCGCGCATGGGCGTCGCGCTCATCAAAGCCATTCAGGAAAATGGCGTGCTCGCAACAGCGAAACACTTCGCCGCACATGGACAACCCGAAGCCGGCACGAATGTCGGCCCGGCTAACTTCTCTGAACGAGTGTTGCGCGAGACGTTTCTGCCGAGTTTCGAAGCGGCGGTGAAGGAAGCGGGCGTCGCGAGTGTGATGGCGTCGTACAACGAGATCGATGGCGTGCCCTCGCATATGAACTCGTGGCTGTTGGATAAAGTGCTGCGACAGGAGTGGGGCTTCAAAGGTCACATCGTCGCCGATTATTATGCGATCGCGCAGTTGATGGATCTGCATCATGTCGTTGGCAGTAAACCGGAAGCCGCGAAACTCGCGCTCGAAGCGGGTGTGGATATCGAGTTGCCGGACCCGGATATTTATCCGCACCTGGTTCAACTCGTGAAGGAAGGCAAGGTTTCCGAAGCAACGATCGACCGCGCGGTGGCGCGAAATCTCCGCGCGAAGTTTCAGGTTGGGTTGTTTGAAAATCCGTATGTCGATCCAGAGCGTGCAGTCCGTGTTACGAACTCCGCCGAGCATCAGAAGCTCGCGGCCGAAGCCGCGCGCCGTTCCATCGTCCTCTTAAAAAATGAAAACAACCTGCTGCCCCTCGATCGCAGTAAGTTGAAGACACTCGCGGTGATTGGTCCAAACGCAGCGCGTGTTCACCTTGGCGGCTACAGCGACAATCCGGGTCGCGGCGTGAGCGTGCTGCAAGGCGTGACCGAAAAAGCCGGGCCACGGATCAAGGTCGTGTATGCGGAAGGCTGCAAGATCACGAAGGAAGGCGGGAATTGGTTCGCGGACACGGCAACACCGAGCGACGAAGCGGAGGATCGGAAACTGATTGCCGAAGCGGTTGAGACGGCCCGATCCGTGGATGCAGTGTTACTCGTGATCGGCGGCAACGAAGACACGAACAAAGAAGCCTGGGCTCCGAATCACCTCGGTGACCGCGACAGCATCGAGTTGTTTGGCCGTCAGAACGATCTCGTGCGCTCGGTGCTCGCGACCGGCAAGCCCGTGGTGGTGATGCTCATCAACAGTGGTCCGCTCGCAATCAACTACGTCGCGGAGAACGTGCCGGCGATTCTCGAGGGGTTCTATCTTGGACAGGAGACCGGCGTTGCCGTTGCCGACGTATTGTTTGGCGACTACAACCCCGCCGGCAAACTGCCGATCAGTTTTCCGCGTTCGGTCGGACAGGTGCCAATCTACTACAACCAGAAACCGAGCGGCCGTCGCGGATATCTGTTCGCTGATAAGTCGCCGCTCTTTCCATTCGGTTTCGGCTTGAGTTACACCACATTTTCATACGCCCAGCCAACAGTGGCGCCGGCTCGGATCGCGCCCGACGGCCACGCGAAAGTCACCGTTGCGGTAACAAATACGGGCAAGCGCGTGGGCGACGAGATCGTTCAACTCTACATTCGTGACCTCGTCAGTTCGGTGACCCGGCCAATCATCGAGCTGAAAGACTTCAAACGCATCTCGCTGCAACCCGGCGAAACGAAAACGGTAGAGTTTACAATCACACCGGACAAACTGTGGTTCTACGATTTAAATATGAAGCGCGTCGTGGAGCCGGGGACATTCGACATTATGGTCGGACCAAGCTCCGTGAAACATCAGACCGTCAAGCTGGAAGTAGGCCACAGATAAACACAAATGGCACAGATGCAATTACAACCAAAGCCTGAGACAAGACCCTGTTCTTTCTGGTGAAGTTGTTGGAAGAGTCCGGTTATGAAGGGCCACGGCATTTCGATGCGCACTCGTATCGGAGTGAGAATGAAGAGGGCGTGTGGGAGTTTGCCGCCGGGTGTATGCGGAACTACTTAATCCTCAAGAAAAAGCGAGGCAGTTTAACGACGACGCTGAAATCCGTGATCTATTAGCCGAGATCCGTGGAACACAAATGAACACAGATCTTACTGCTGAACGGATCAAGAACCTCCAATTCGACCGCACCGAACTAGCAAACAAACGTCTCCCCTACGAACGCCTGGACCAGCTAACGATGGATATACTGTTGGGCGTGAGGTAAGCGGCGACATTACAGGGGCAACCGCAGCCGCGCCTCGCAACCCCGAAGCTGCGGCCGATTTTCCAGCGTCAACGTACCGCCATGCGCCTCCGCAATCTGGCGCGAAAGCACCAACCCAATCCCCGATCCCTGGGCCTTCGTCGTAAAGAATGGCACAAACAGGTTCGCCGTGCTCGCCAGCCCCGGCCCTTCATCACGAATCCACACTTCAACCTGCCCGTTGTTCTGTTGCCAGCCAACCTCGACTGCGCCACGCGTCTCCATCGAAGCATCAACTGCATTTCGCACAAGGTTGATCAGCAACTGCTCGAGCTGCACGTCGTCACCGCGCACGATCACATCCGGACCGGACACAACGTTCACCGGCAAGCGTGTCTCGAGACTCGCCACGCGCGACACCAACGTTCCAATCTTCAACGGCTCCAATCGCGGCGGCGGCAGTCGCGCCAGCTTTGAGTACGACTCGACAAAACGCGCGAGCGAATCCGCACGCGAAGAGATCACCGCCAGCCCGTGATGCATGTCTTCGCGCCAGTCCGACGGTTCCGGATCGCGACGCATCAGATCCGCGAGACTCCCTGCAACTGATTTGATCGGTGCGAGCGAGTTGTTCAGCTCGTGGCCCAGGACGCGCAACAATCGTTGCCACGCGGTGCGTTCTTCTTCGCGCAGGGTCTTACTCAAGTCAGTGAGCACGAGCAACTGGTGTTGCTGGCCCCCCTCCCGAAACGTGCTACGACGAACGTCCCAACGTCCGAAAGCACCGGGAAACACCATCTGCATCGTGTGCGGGCCCGCGCCTGGCCCAGTCAAACATTCGGAAAGCCCCAGTTCATCGCTCGTGCGGCCCAACAATCGCGTCGCTGGTTGGGCCAACAATCTCTCGCCCGCGCGATTAACCAGTTGCAGCCGTTGCTCGCCGTCAAACGCAAAGACTGCGACGTCAATCTCCGCCATCACGGTACGCAGCAACGCAGTCGCCTCCATCGCGCCGAGACGCTGGTTGCGCAACGTCTGGCCCAGGTCGTTAACCTCGAGCATCACTTCGCCAAGCGCATCGCCCGACGAAGCGCGACGCCCGCGAATCGAATAATCGCCTTCGCGAATCGCGGCCAGAATGTTGGAAAGCGTTTGTAATGGACGGACAATTCGCTGCTTGAGGTTGAACGAGATGCCGAGCCATAAAAGGACCAGCAGCAGATCGATGGTCCACTGCACCTGCGCCGAGTAGCCGTTGTACCAGAGCAGAAAAGCACACAGCGCGACGCCGGGAAAACCGGCTGCCAGCGCAAGGAGCGTGACGCGTCTTTCGAATTTCAGCCGCGTGCCGTGTCCGAGTGACGCTTCAAGCGAGGAGAACGATGTCCCTTTTTGAGGCTTCGCCACGAATTAATGATATTGCTTTGTGACTTAAGATCCCAACCCGTACTTTTGCAGGCGGCGATAGAGCGCGCTGCGGCTCAGGCCCAACGCTTCAGCAGCGCGGTTCGCGTTGCCTTCGAAACGCGCGAGCGCTTTCTTAATCAACAGGCGCTCCGCGTCCTCAAGACTCATCTCTTCGAGCCGCGCCGAAAGACGCGCATCCGGAGTCCCTTCGAGCGCGAGGTCAAATGCCGTAACCATCGTTCCCGTGCTCATTAACACTGCCCGCTCGATCACGTGGTCCAACTCGCGCACGTTTCCCGGCCACAGGTGATGCCGCAAAGCATCGAACGCCTCGGGCGTAAAACCGATAATCGGCCGGCGATAACGTTCGCGATGAATCTTTAAGAAATGCTCCGCCAGCACCGGAATATCTTCGAGTCGATCGCGCAACGGCGGCAGACGAATCTCGACCGTGTTGAGTCGAAACAGCAGGTCCTGGCGAAAACGTCCCTGCGCGACTTCCCCGTGCAGATCGGCGTTCGTGGCCGACAACAAACGCACGTTTACCTTCTGCGTTTTCGACGAACCGACACGCTCAAACTCACCCGTCTCGATTACGCGCAACAACTTCGCTTGCAGATTCAACGGCACGTTCGCGATCTCGTCGAGAAAGAGTGTGCCGCCGTCCGCGAGTTCGAAACGTCCGACGCGATCGCTCTTCGCATCGGTAAAAGCTCCGCGGACGTGACCAAACAGTTCGCTTTCAAACAGGCTTTCAGCGAGCGCGCCCGCGTTTACCGAAATGAGCGGCTTCGTCCGGCGCGAAGAGAGCGAATGCAGCAGGCGCGTGATGACTTCTTTGCCCGTGCCGTTCTCGCCCATGATCAGCACGTTCGCATCCGCCGGGCCGATCCGTTCGACGAGCTTCAAAGCCGCTTTCATTGCCGGCGACTCGGCGACGATCTGCGGAATGTCGCTGTCAGACACGGTGTCGCGCAGCGCGATGTTCTCGGCTTCGAGACGCCGGCCGCGTCGCAACGCTTCCGCGAGTTCAACCTGTGTTCGCAACACGGCGAGCAGTCGCGCGTTGTCCCATGGTTTTTGAATGAAGTCGCGCGCGCCGCGGCGCATCGCCTCGACGGCGAGATCAACGCTGCCCCACGCGGTCATCACCACCACCGGTAACGACGGATCGACCGCGCGGATCTTGCTCAGCAAGTCGAGACCTTCACTGCCCGAGGTTGTATCGCGCGCATAATTGAGATCAATTAGGACCACGTCAAACTCGTCCCCATCGATGGCTCTGAGCACACCGGCAGGCGACGACGCGCTTTGGATCTGAAAGCCCTCGCCTTTCAGCAGCAAGCTCAACGCTGCGAGCACATCAGCCTGGTCGTCAGCGATCAGAATGCGAGGCATAGGTAATCTGTGGCGTTATTCATATCGGAGTGCCACCAGCGGGTCGACTTTCATCGCCCTGCGTGCGGGCAAGTAACAAGCTAACAAAGCCACAAGGATCAGTCCAACCGAGACGATTGCGAACGTCGCGACGTCGGTGGGTTTGACTTCATACAAAAGCGACGCCATCAGGCGAGTCGCTGCGAATGCGCCGGCAAGTCCGACACCGACGCCGATCAGCGCGAGCGTCATTCCGTTTTTCAGCACCATCTTCAGCACGTCTGTGCCGGAGGCGCCGAGCGCCATACGCACGCCGATTTCATTCGTGCGTTGCGCGACCGAGTAACTCACCACGCCGTAAATGCCGATCACCGCCAGCACGAGCGCGAGCGCGGCGAAGATGCCGACGAGAAACATACCGAAACGTCGCTGCGCCACTGACTGCGCGACGAGTTGCTCCATCGTGTTGACGTTTGAGATGGGCACGTCGCGATCGAGTTCTCTCACCTTCGCCCGTGCGATTGAGATCAGTCGCTGTGGGTCGCCCGTGGTGCGTAGTACGACGACTGGACCAAACGGTGGCGAGGTGTTCGTGTGGTAATAGATCTCCGGTCGCGGCTCAACGTCGAGACCGAGATGACGCACGCTGCCGACAACGCCGACGATCGTTTGCCACTGCGTTTGTTGACCCGACGAGGTCGCGGTGCTGATTCGCTTGCCGATCGGATCTTCACCGGGCCAGAAACGCTTGGCCATCGCTTCGTTGATCAAGACTGAACCGGTGTTGTTCGTAACGTCTTGTTCGGTGACGAGTCGACCGGCGAGCAACGGTATGCCCATCGTTTGAAAGTAACCTGTGCTCGCGCGGCGAAAATCGATCTCCGGCCGGCTCGCCACCGGCACTTCTCTTCCTTCAATCGCCAGAAACGAGGTGATGTTGTTCATCGCGCTATTCAGCGGCAAGCGCGTGACGAAACCTACCGATTGCACTTCCGGCGCAGCAGCGAGGTTTGCTTCGAGTTGCTGCATGAACGCGATGCGCTTTTGTGGTTGTTGGTACCCCTGGTTTGGCAGTCCGATTTGCATCGTCAAAACGTTTTCAGTGACGAAGCCGGGCTGCACATCGAGCAGGTGCGCAAAGCTCTTGAGCAAGAGGCCAGCGCCGATTAACAGAACCATTGCCATTGCGGTTTCAGCAATGACGAGCATACTGCTGAGTCGACGTTGACGTGAATCGGCCATCGTCGTGCGTCCGCCTTCTTTCAGCGCGCTGTTGAGATCGAGTTTGAGCGTCTGCCACGCGGGCGCAAGGCCAAAGACAATGCCGGTGACAACTGAAGCGCCCAACGTAAACGCCAGGACCGTGAGGTCAACGCGGATCTCGTTGTACTGCGGAAGTCGAATCGGATTGAGCGCCATCAGCGCCTGCACGCCCCACGCGCCGAGCACGATTCCCGCACCGCCTCCGATCAGCGACAGCGTTATGCTTTCGGTGAGCAACTGCCGCAACAGACGCCTTCGTCCCGCGCCGAGCGCCGCGCGCACGGCTATCTCTTTGTGTCGCGACGCACTGCGAACGAGCATCAGGTTGATGATGTTCGCACACGCAATCAACAAGACGAGGCCGACCGCACCGAGCAGCAGCAACAAAGCCGGACGAATTTTTCCGGTTACCTGTTGATGCAGCGGCACGGTACGCATCCCGACGCCGGCGTTCGAGTCAGGATATTGTCCCGCCCAATGGCTCGCGATCGTGTTCAATTCCGCACTCGCCGCCGCCGCTTGGGTGCGGTCGTTCAGACGGCCCACGACCGACAGCAGTCGCACGTTGCGCGCACTGGACGCAAACTGATTCTGCGAAAGCGGCACCCACAATTCCGCGGGTGGTTCGAGGAATTGAAAACCCGCTGGCATCACGCCAATGACAGTGGCGTTGAGACCACTCACCGTGAGCGGTTTACCAACAATGTTCGGATCGCCACCGAAACGACGTTCCCACAAAGCATGACTGATGATCGCGACCGGAGTTCCGCCGACACGATCTTCTTCCGCATTGAAATTGCGGCCACGCGCGGGTGACACTCGCAACAATTCAAACAGGTTTGCCGAAACATACAATCCCTGCACCGGTTCCGGTTCGCCGGCGCCCGTCAAAGTAAAGTTCCACAACGGCGACGCAGCGCCGATCGCGCTGAACGACTTCGTCTGATCCTTTAAATCGTTGTAATCCGCAAACGACAGCGGCTGCTCCTGATTCGCGTCCTTAGTGGTCCAGATCATCGTGAGACGATCCGCGCCGGCAAATGGTAACGGACGCAAAACGACGGCGTTGACCACGCTGAAGATCGCGGTGTTCGCGCCGATGCCTAACGCAAGCGTTACGATGCAGACGATGGTGAACGTCGGATGTTTGATCAGGCTGCGCAGTCCGTAACGAATATCTTTGAGCATTTTGTCCTCTGTCGTGTTACTCGTATCTCAAGGCAATCAGCGGATCGACGTCAGTCGCGCGTCGCGCGGGTACGAGACATGCGAGAAACGCTGCCACTAAACAGCCCGCGCCGGCGAGAACGTAGACGAACTGATCTGAAGGCGAGACGCCAAACAGCAAGCAAATCTTTCAGAGCGTAACGCAGATCGATCAAATTGATTATTCGTACCTCAGCGAGATTGTTGGTTCGACTTTCGTCGCCCTTCGTCCAGGAATATAACAAGCCAACGCGGCCACAGAGATCAGCAGCAACGAGATCAGCGAGAACGTCGGCACGTCGGTCGGCTCAACGCCGAAGAGCATCGTCTCCATCAAACGCGTCAACGCAAACGCCGCGAGCAACCCGATGCCCACGCCGATTAGCGCCAGCTTCATCCCGTGGCCCAGGATCATCGCGAACACGTCGCGCGGACGCGCGCCAATCGCCATGCGAATGCCGATCTCGTGCGTGCGTTGCGTCACCGAGTAAGACATCACCCCATAAATACCGACGATCGCCAGCACGAGCGCGATGCCTGCAAAGATACTCAGCAGCGTCAGATTCAAACGTTCAGTCTGCACCGACTCAGCGCGGATCTCATACATCGTGCGCGGGTTATAGATCGGTTGATCCGGATCGATCTGCCTCACGGCCGCACGCACAGACGAAAGCAACTGGTTGGGATCCGAGCTGCCTTTTACGATCACCGTCATGGCGCCCGAACCTATCTGGTTAAACGGAAAATACCCCTGGACGCGATCGCTGTTCTGATTCAGACTCTCCATCTTCACACGACCCACGACGCCGATGACTTCCAGTACTTGCGCGTCGCTCTCACGGCCGAGCCTGATTCGTTTACCAACCGCTTCTTCATTGGGCCAATAGCGCCGGGCAAACTCCTCGTCGATGATGATCGTATTCAGACCGGCGATGGATTTTTCTTCTTCATTCATCTTGCTCAAATCGCGTCCCTCGAGATGCGACCGATCGTCGCTAGCCGTAAATGCACGGCCTCGCAAAATGGGAATGTTCATCGCACGGAAGTAGTCCGGTGTTACCAAACACGCTTCCATCAGCGGTTGTTGTTCGGGCGGTGGAACCGGCCGTCCCTCGATGATGAATCCCGTCTGCCAACCGTTATTGCCGAGTGGTAACCCGGAGGCAGCTGCGGCGGATTCAACCCCCGGCAACGCGTGAAGGTTCTCCAGCAAGCGGTCGAAGAAAGAGAGAGAGTTTTCTACCGTCGGGTATTTTTGATCCGGCAAGGAGACGCTGAAACTCGTCACGTGTTCATAAGAGAAACCCGGATTCACTTTTTGCAGCAGGTAAAAACTACGAATCATCAAACCCGCGCCGATCAACAACACGAGGGTCGTGGCTACTTCCATGACGACGAGCGAGCTGCGTAACCATTGCCGCCCGGTGACACCGCGGCCGGTCTCTTTCAACGTCTCGTGAACGTCTAATTCGCCGGCCTGAAGTGCCGGAACGAGTCCGAACAGGATGCCGGTGAGAAACGAAACACCGATCGTAAACCCGAGCACGGTCCAATCGAGTCCGATCTCACTCGAACGCGGAATCGCATTGGGACTGACATAAAGAATTAGATCGATGCCCCATCTCGCCAGCAACAGTCCGATCGCGCCGCCAAGCAACGAAAGCAAAACGCTTTCGGTCAGCAACTGCCGGCTGAGGCGCCATCGACTTGCACCGACAGCCGTGCGAATCGCCATCTCTTTGCGACGCGCACTCGCGCGAGCGAGCAACAGGTTCGCAATGTTGGCGCAGGCGATCAACAGCACGAATCCCACGGCTGCAAAGATCACCCAAAGCGCGCGGCGGATGTCGCTGACAAAAATCTCGCTCAACGGTTGCAGCTTTATGCGAGTGCCGGCATTCGTGTCGGGATACTGCTTCTCCAGATTCGCGGCGAGCGTGTTCATGTCCGCATCCGCCTGCTCGAACGTGACGCCAGGTTTGAGACGTGCAACTCCGTAGAGACCCGGATGATTACCACGGCTCTGCCAACCCGGCTGATCCGACAGTTGGCCCACCGGAACATACATCTCCATGC
Source organism: Acidobacteriota bacterium (assembly GCA_020199835.1). Classification (GTDB taxonomy): domain Bacteria; phylum Acidobacteriota; class Blastocatellia; order Pyrinomonadales; family Pyrinomonadaceae; genus PSRF01. The sequence continues at coordinate 224,042 of JAIVJV010000008.1, forward strand.
GGAACGACCCCGGACTCGGGCCGATGAACGTTGGCGGCATGACACCGATTACTGTGTAGCTCTTGCCGTTAAGGGTAATCGGCTGGTTCAGGATGCTCGTCTGGCCGCCAAAGCGGCGTTGCCACAAGCCGTAACCCAATACAACGACGGGCGCGGCACCCGGCTTGTCTTCATCGTTGGTGAACACTCGGCCATGCAGCGCATTGACGCGTAACACGGTAAACAGGTCAGCCGACATTTGGCCGGCAATGAGGCGTTCAACTTCTCCACTGCCGGTCAGGTTGTAGCTGCCGCGGTTGTAGACACCTATTTTTTCAAACGACTGGTTGTGCGTGCGCCAGTCGAGGAAGTTTGGATAGGAGATCGACATCTCGTCGAGCACCTGGCTTTTTTCGTGAAGGAACACCAGACGATCGGATTCGCTGTAAGGCAACGGCCGCAGCAGCACCGTGTTGACAACGCTGAAGATCGCGGTGTTGGCGCCGATGCCGAGCGCGAGCGCAAGGATCACGATTGCGGACACAGCGCGATTTTTCCAGAGCATTCGCAAACCGTAACGGATGTCTTGCCACAGTGTAGCCATCGTGTTTCTCCTAAGAATTGGATCGTCTGTTCTGGGCTTTAAATTTTTAAACCCTCTTACTCGTACCTTAGCGCTACCAACGGATCAATCTTCGTCGCCCGCCGCGCGGGAACGTAACACGCAACCAGCGCCACGAACATCAGCAACACCGTGACGCCCGCGAACGTCAACGTGTCGGTCGTACTGACAAACAACAACTCTGCTTCGAGCAAAGCGCTCTCCGCTACACGCATCAGCACGACCGCGAGCAACAGTCCCGCCCCGAGTCCATAACCCACCAGCAGCATGCCCTGGCGCACGATGAGCTTCAGGATCTCGCCGTGCGGCGCGCCGAGCGCGAGACGAATGCCGACTTCGCGCGTGCGTTGGGCCACTGAATACGAAATCACGCCGTAGATACCCACCGACGCGAGCAGCAGCGCCATCAAGCCACACGCCGCCATCACCGCGCCGATGAGTCGAAACGGAAAGAGCGCCACTCTGAAGTAGTCCGGGAGCGTTTGCACATCATTGACGGGGATCGTGCGGTCAAGATCGCGGATCGCCTGCCGCACGGACGCAGTCAAACTATTCGCATCGCCGTTTGCATGGACCATCAGCGTCATCTGTGCGTCGCCAATCTGGTACAACGGCAGCGCGAAGAACGGCCGCACCTCCTGGTTCAACGATTGCCAGTGGCTGTCGCGAATCATGCCGACGATTTCACACTGCTCGATCTTCGTCGAGCGTCCACTGTGTTTCGCGAGGTGTTTACCGAGCGGCGATGCGCCGCCAAAATATTTTTGTGCGAATGCTTCGTTTACGATCGCGACGCAGGGCGCTCCTTCGCGATCGCGCTCGTCGAAATCGCGTCCCTGCAAAAACGGCATTTTCAGGTTCGTGAAATAACGCGGCCCAGCGACAGTCGCATCGATCTCTTTGCTCTCGCCCGGCTGCCGCTTGTAGCCTTCGATGTCGGTGCTCCGTCGCGAACGGCCCAGGATCCCGCCGGGCACAACATCAACCAGACCTACCGCCTGCACTCCCGGCAAAGCCGCGACCCGTTCCGACAGATTGCGGTAAAACTCTCGCGACTTCGCTTCATCGTAATCATCTTCATCCAGCACGAGCGGCGCCACGAGAATGTTGTCAGTACTGAAACCCAAACGCGTCGGCCGCGCCTTCTCCAAACTTCGCCACACCAAACCCGCGCCGATCAACAGCAGCAACGAAAACGCCACCTGGGCCACCACCAACGCCCTGCGAATGCGCGACTTGCGGTAGCGTCCGGTTGCAAGACTCGAGTCGTCTTTCAACACAGTCGCCACTTCGGCTTTTGAACTGTGCAGCGCCGGCGCCAGTCCGAACAACACGCCCGTAATACTCGCAAACGCGAACGTGTAAACGAGCACGCGCCAGTCGAGACTGAGATCGATCGCGACGCGTATCCCTTCCGGCAAAGCGGGCATGAACGCCATCACGAGCTGGATCAACCAAACGGCCAGCAGCAGCCCGGCGCCGCCGGCGATCAACGACAAGAGCACGCTCTCAGTGAGTAGTTGCCGAACGATGCGTGAACGCCGTGCGCCCAACGCGAGCCGGATCGCTATCTCGTTGCGTCTCACTACCGCGCGTGCGAGCAACATGCTCGCGAGATTCATACACGCTATCAGCAGCACGAGATTCACGATCACAAACAACCCTACCGCGCCCGCGTAAGCGATTTCGCGCATCTGCGGATGCACACGTGTTTCGCTTTCTGAGAGCACCGTAACGAAGAGTTCCTTTTGCGGCCGTCGCCACTCTTCCGGATACGCCGCGCGCATCTCGTGGGTGAGCAGATCGAAGCGCGCGCGTGCTTGTGTCATCGTGGCGCCGGGTTTCAGCCTGCCGACAAGCATCAGCCAGCGGTTGCCGCGACTCGTCACGATGCGTTCACCCATAGTTCGTTCCAGGTGAGGCATCATCATTGCCGGCACCCAGATCTCGATCGCGAGGCCGCGAAACATTCCCGTGTACTGCGGTGGAGCAATACCGATGACAGTCAATGGCTGTTTGTTAACGGTGATTGTTTTGCCGACGAGTTCCGGATCGGAGTTGAACCTTCGCTGCCAGAGCGCGTGCCCGACAACGGCAACGGGGTATTGACCGGGCGCGACGTCTTCTTCAGCCAGAATCGTGCGGCCTTTGTATGCGGGCACACCAAGCACGTCGAAGTAGTTTCCCGAAACTGCCTCGCCCCAGATTTGTTCGACCTGGTTTCCGTCGTCGAGTTTGAACTGCCTGATCCCGTAGGCGGCGAGTCCGCTCAACACTTCGTTGTGATCGCGAAGATCGAGATAGCTCGGATACGAGCAGGTTTGGTAAGGCTGGTTGCGATCGCCGGTGTAGAGTTCGACGAGTTGGTCCGGGTTCGCGACCGCGCGTGGGCGCAACAACAGCGAGTTGACGAGGCTGAAGATTACGGAGTTTGCGCCGATGCCGACCGCGAGTGACACGATCGCGACGACGGTAACGCCTCTATTTTTCCAGAGTTGCTTGACGCCGTAGCGGAGATCCTGGATTAGTGTATCCATCCTGTTTTATCCGTGGTTACTTACTCGTACCTTAGCGCTACCAACGGATCTACTTTCGTCGCCCGCCTCGCTGGTAAATAACACGCCAGCAGCGCTGTAAGCGTCAGCACGACAACAACACCGGCAAAGATGCTCGTATCCGTCGGCGTCACACCAAACAACAACCCACTCATCAACCGCGTCAACGCAAACGCCCCGATAAGACCAATCGCCTCGCCGATCAGCGCAAGCAACATCCCCTGCTTCAACACGAGCTTCAACACGTCGGTAACGTTCGCACCCAGCGCCATGCGAATACCCAACTCCTGCGTACGTTGCGTGACCGCATACGACAGCAAACCATAAATACCGACTGCTGACAGCAACAGCGCGAGTCCGCCAAAGAGCAACATCAACACCATGTTCAAACGCGGTTGCGCGATACTCGCGGAAACGATCTCATCCAGGGTGCTGACCTTCGAGATTGGTTGATTGGGATCGATGGACCACACCGCCTGCCGCAACGAAGTTGTGATTGCCAACGGCTCGCTGGTCGTGCGCACGAGGATCGTCATGTCATTGAGCGGCGCCTGCGCTGCCGGCACGTAATACGCAGGCTCGGATTCAGCCGCGAGCCCATCAAACTTCACATCGCGAACCACGCCCACGATCTCGAAGGACGTCAGACGTTTTTGCTGCCAGATTCTTCCCGGCGGCGACGGACGAATGCGCCGGCCGATCGGCTCCTCGCTCGGAAAGTAATGACGCACGAAAGCTTCGTTCACGATCACCACGCCCGGATGATCCGCGTCGTCCTGTGGTGTGAACGCACGGCCGCGCATGATCTCGGCTTTCACTGTTTCGAAATATAGTGGTCCAACCGGAATGAAGTTCGCCGATGGCGGCTGGCTGTTCGACGCAACTCGTCCCTCTATGCGAAACGAGTCGAGCCAGTTTGACTGTAACGGATGGTCGTAGGCGATCGTCGCCGTTTCCACGCCCGGCAACGCTGAGACGCGTTCGAGCAGTTGTTTGTAGAAGTTGTTGATGTCGGCGGGTTCCGCATACTTCGTGGGCGGCAAAGTCAGTTCGGCGGACAACACGCGCTCCGCCCTGAAGCCAGGATCGACGCGTTGCAGCAACCAGAAACTCTTCACCAGCAAACCCGCGCCGATCACCAGCATGACCGCCATGCTCACCTGAAACACAACGAGGAACTGCCGAAAGCGCAAACGCGCGGCCCCTGGACCAGACGTGCGGCCACTCTGTTCGAGCGCCGTCTGCAAATCCGGTTTGGACGCGTGCCATGCCGGAACCAACCCGAACAAAAGGCACGTCACGAGCGACAGTAACAACGTAAACCCGAGCACACGCCAGTCCAACCCGACCTGCGCCAGCCGCGGAATACGTTGCGCCACCACATTCAGCAACAAGAGCTTCAAAGCCAACTGAGCGACGAACAGGCCCACCGCCGTGCCGAGCAGCGAAAGCAGCAAGCCCTCCAGGAAAAATTGCCGCACGAGGCGAGCACGGCCCGCTCCCAACGCGGCGCGAATCGCAACCTCTTTTGTTCGCGCCGCGTGTTGGGCCAGCAACAACCCTGCGATATTCGCACACGCAATCAACAAGACCAGCCCTACTGCAACCAGCAACGTTACCAGTGCCGGCCGCACATCTCCGACCACCTCGTTCAGAAACTGGTTAACGATGATTCCCTCGTCCTTATTTTCGGGGTGCTCCTGCGCAAGGCGTGCGCCGATCGTGTTCATCTCGGCGGTCGCCTGCTGAATTGTGACCTCCGGCTTCAACCTGGCCACGACGCCCAGAATGTGAGCACTTCGAAGCGCAGCAAAGTGCACGAAGTAAGACATCGGGCGCCAGAAGTCCTGTCCTGTTTCGTCGAAGTGGATACGGCCGTCGGTAGTCGGGCGCGCTGGATATGCTCCTGGAGGCATCACTCCGACAACGACCCAACTGTTGCCATCCAGTGTGATGGTGCGATTGATGACGTTCTTGTCGCCGCCGTAGCGTCGCTGCCATATGCCGTGACCCAGAATCACGACCTTATCTTTTCCGAGTTCGTACTCTTCGGCGGCGAACGTGCGGCCGAGTGCCGGGTGAACACCAACCACTTCGAAGTAACCGGGAGTCACTCCGGTCCCTGACAGTTGCTCGGGGTCGCCGTCGCCGGTGAGCGTTGCGGTCGCGCCGCCAAACGCAGCGACGTCTTCGAAGACAGTATTCTGTTTCTTCCAGTCGAGGAAGTTCGCGGGCGCCGCACGCCAGCGCCCGTGTTGCGGCACGTTTTCCCAAATCGAAACGAGGCGATCCGGATCTTTGTAAGGCAGCGGATTCAGCAGGACTGCGCTGACCACGCTGAAGATCGCGGTGTTCGCGCCGATGCCGAGCGCGAGCGTGATCACCGCGATCAGCGACACGCCGGGATTTTTCGTTAACATGCGAACGCCGTAACGAAGATCTTTAAGGAGAGTTTCCATAAGATTTACTCCTACCTGGGACCGCAGGCGTCTCGCCTGCAAGGTGTCGAACGAGCCATCCATGAGTTGCAGGCGAGACGCCTGCGGTCCCGGCAAGGGATTACTCGTAGCGCAGTGCGACCATTGGATCGACTTTCGTCGCGCGCCGCGCCGGAATCCAGCACGCCAGTAACGCAACGGTGGTGAGCAGCAACGGCACCGCAACGAACGTCAGCGGATCGAAAGCTTTGACTCCGAACAACAACGAACTCATCAAACGCGTCAACGCGAACGCTGCCGCGAGACCGATCGCAACGCCGAGCAGCGTCAGGCCCATGCCTTTCTTCAACACGAGCGCGAGGATGTTGCTCCGGTTTGCGCCGAGCGCGATCCGCACGCCGATCTCGTTCGTGTGCTGCGTCACGAAGTACGCGAGCACTCCGTAAATTCCGAGCGACGCGAGCAACAACGCGAGTCCCGCAAACGCCGCCAGCATGATCATGCCCATGCGCCGTTGCTCCGCTTCAACGCCTAACACCTCTGACATCGTGGCGATGTTCGAGATCGGTTGATCGGGATCGACTTCGCGAATGATCTGCCGCACTGCTCCGACGACGTTCGACGTATCGCCGCTCGTGCGTATCGCCAGAGCGCGCGGAACGAAACCGGGCCAGTCCGTGACCTGTCGATACGGCAGGTACATCTCCGCCTTCACGGGTTCGTCGAGTCCCATCTGCCGCACGTCAGCAACGATGCCGATAATCTCCATCCATTCGCCATCGTTTGGATCGCCGATGTTGAAGCGACGGCCGAGCACATTCTGGCCGGGCCAGTACTGTCGCGCCATCGTCTCGTTGATAATCGCCACGCGCATCGAGTTTTCGTTGTCGCGTTTGTCGAAGTAGCGTCCGTGGCGCAGCGGGATATTCATCGCCTGGAGATAGTTGGCGCTGACTTCCCGATGGTTCGCGTCGTAGGCCATGCCCGGGATCGGTGTTGTGATTCCTTCGGGAACGAAGCCGCTCGTGCCGCCTTTCCACACCAGGGGGATAGACGTGGTGTAACCGGCAGCGACAACGCCGGGCAGATGCTCGACGCGATCCAGGACCTGTTCGTAGAACGCCTGTCGTTGTTGCGGCTCTCTGTACTTCGTCTGCGGCAGCACCGTGCGCATTGTCAGGACTTGCTCGGGTTGCAGTACTGAGTATTGATTGAAGAGTTGAAACAAGGTTTGGATGAGCAGTCCCGCGCCGACGAGCAACACGAGCGACAACGCGACTTCAAACACGATGAGCGTGCTGCGCAAACGGCCGGTCGAAGTCACGCGCGTACTCTGCTTCAACGCTTCGTTCAAATCGACTTTCGCTGATTGAAGGGCGGGGACGAGACCGAAGATGACTCCGGTGACCATTGAGATCAAAAGCGTGAACAGCAGGATGCGTGTATCGAGTGTCAGGCTCGTCAATAACGCCATCTGTTCGGGAATGAGTTTCTGTAAAAACGCGAAACTCCAGTACGCAAGAATCGAACCGATAATTCCCGCGGCTGCCGCGAGCAACAGACTCTCGGTGAGCAGTTGTCTGACAACGCGCGGCCGGCTAGCGCCGAGCGCGAGACGCAACGCGATCTCGCGACGACGTGCAACGGCACGCGCGAGCAGCAGTCCCGCAACGTTTGCGCACGCGATCAGCAACACGCATGCGACGGCGACCAGCAACACGACGAGTGAACTGCGAACATCACCGGTTAGCTGTTCGCGCAAGGGCATCACAAACGCGCCGAGTTTTCCGTCGAATGTTTGTTGCGGATGATCTTTCCCGATGCGTGCCATCACCCCGGCGAGATCTGCCTGCGCCTGGTCCATCGTGATGCCGGGCTTCATGCGCGCGACGACTTTGAGGTAGTGACCACCGCGATTCCCGAAACCTTCCGCATCGAGCGCAAGCGGTACCCACAAACGTACGTCGCTTTCGAAAAACTGAAAGCCCGCGGGCATCACGCCGACAACGGTGTACTTCTCGCCGTTGAGTTGTATGTCCCGATTGACGATTTGCGGATCGCTGCCGTAGCGAGTCTGCCAGAGCGCGTGACTCAGCACTGCGACTTTCTGCGCGCCGGGACGATCGTCGTCGGCCGTGAAGCCGCGTCCGAGCGCGGGTGGAACACCGAAGAGGGGAAAGAAGTTTGCAGTTACTTTGTAAGCGGTGACGCGTTCCGGATCGCCATCGCCAGTCAGGTTGAAAGTGGATTCGGCGCTGGCGGCCATGTCTTCAAACGATTGCGTCTGCGTTTTCCAATCGACGTAGTTAGCGGGCGCGGGCGTGTTGCGCGGGAAACCCGCAAACGTCGCGTCTTCCCAGATCATTACCAGGCGATCGGGATCGCGAAACTGCAACGGTTTGAGCAGCACCGCGTTGACGACGCTGAAGATGGCGGTGTTGGCGCCGATTCCGAGAGCGAGTGTGAGCACCGCAACCGCGGTAAACCCCGGACGTTTCCACAATCCGCGCACACCGTAGCGGATGTCTTTGATTAAAGTTTCCATTGCTGATTAAAACTTCCCCTTTGTCCTGTAACACCACAATCACTTCAAATGTGACGCTGAAGCGCGTACTGCTCTGAACGCCGAAGGCGTTTAGGCCCAACTCGGCGTTTAGGTCCTACATCATTCGTACCGCAGCGCGTTCAAAGGATCCACTTTTGTCGCTCTTCGCGCGGGAATCAACGATGCGACCAACGTCACGAGCACCAAACCCACCGCGACCGCAGCAAACGTGATCACATCGACCGGTTTCACACCGAACAACATCGTCTCGAGATAACGAGTAACAGCAAACGCGCCGGCGAGACCGAGACCAACACCCACCACCACCAGCAACATCGCGCGGCGCAATACGAGCTTCAACACATCGGCGATCTGCGCGCCGAGGGCCATGCGCACACCGATTTCGTGCGTGCGTTGAGTGACGTAGTAAGACGTGATCCCGTATATGCCGAGCATCGCAAGCAACATCGCGACGCCCGCAAACGCAGTCAACAGCAACATCGGCAAACGCCGCGGCGCGGCGGACGTGGAAACCAGATCGTTCATCGTCCTCAGGTTGTAAGTGGCGACGCCTTTATCGACCGAACGGAGTGCGTCGCGCACCGATGCTGCAAGCGCCGTAGGTTCGCCATTCGTCCGGACGACCAACGACATGCTGTTCCAGGTTCCATCCTGCGCGTAAGGCACGTACATCTGCGATGTAGCTTGCTCATCGAGCGATGATTTGGTGTCGCCCACCACGCCCACAACTTCGCGCGAAAACTTCTCATCGCGCCAGATGCTGAAACGCCGGCCAATCGGACTTTCACCCGACCACAGTTGCCGCGCCATCGTTTCGTTAACAATCACGACTTTCGTACTCTGCGCGTTGTCGTAGTCGGTAAACGCGCGTCCTTGTTTGAGTGGAATCTGAAGCGTTTGGAAGTAATCAGGCGTGATCGCAACATACATCGCATTCGAAGCGTTCTCCGGTGCGGGAGGGCGGCCATCGAGCAACACTCCGCGACCGACATTGAACGTGTCCCCGCCAAGCGGCAGACTCAATATGGCACCTGCGCTTTGCACGCCGGGAACGGTCTTTACCTGTGCGAGGAGCTGCTGAAAAATCTGCGCGCGCGGTTCACCTTGCTTGTACTTGCCGGGCGGCAAAGTTATCCGAACTGCGAGTACGTTCTCAGTCTGAAAACCCAAATCGATCTCGCGCAGGTGCATGAAGCTCTTGATCAACAAACCCGCGCCCGCGAGCAGCACAAACGAGAGGGCCACTTCCGAAACGATCAGCAGACTCCCGACGCGATTTCTCGTGCCACCTGGACCACCACTGCGCCCACTTTCTTTCAACGTCTCGTTGAGATTCGTGCGCGAGCTTTGCAGCGCCGGCACGATTCCAAACAGCAGGCCCGTAAGTATCGTCACGCCAAACACAAAGACAAAGACCTGCCAGTTGATCGAGATCTCGTCGAAACGCGGAGTATCCGCCGGACTGATCGCGACGAGCAACTTGATCAGCCAAACACTCAGCGCGAGTCCAATCGCGCCACTCACCAGCGAAAGCAGAACGCTCTCAGTCAGCAGTTGCCGCACGATTCGCAAACGACTCGCACCCAGGGCAGTTCGCAGCGCGATCTCTTTTTGCCGGTACGCCGAGCGCGCGAGCAGCAGGTTCGCGACATTCGCACACGCGATCAGCAAAACAAACGCGACCGCGCCAAACAACATGACCAGCGACGTGCGCAGTTCACCAACCAGCCGTTCGCGCAGCTCGGTCAGGCGAACAGTCCAACCCGTATTTGTGATTGCATAGGCCTGCTCGAGTCGCTGATTGATCGTGTTCATCTCTGCTTGGGCCTGGACGATCGACACGCCAGGTCTGAGCCGGCCGACAACGTTGAGGTAGCGGTTGTCACGCGGCTCCTCGCTGACATTCAGCCCGCGTGCCGTCCACAGTTGTGTATCGCCCGGATAGTCGAAACCAGCGGGCATGATGCCGACGATGGTATTTTTCACGCCGCTCAACGTGACGGTGCTATTGACGACGTCAGGAGCGCCGCCGAAGCGCCGTTGCCACAACGCATAACTGATCACCGTTACAGGAGCACTGTCGGGTTGTGCATCGCCGGAATTGAAGGTGCGGCCGCTGAGCGGTGTTGTGCGCAAGAGCGGAAAGAACTCAGGCACAACGTCCGCAGCGTCCACGCGTTCGGTCTCATCGCCGGTCGTCAGCAACGCGCCCCACGTAACAAACCCCGCGATCTGTTCGAACGATTGGCTCTGTTGCCGCCAATCGACGAGATCCGGCACGGACATGTTGCTCCGGTTAATTCCCTGCCGCGGATTGATGCCTTCGAACAGCACGAGGCGTTCGGGTTCGGGAAACTGGAGCGGCTGTAGCAACACCGAGTTGACGACCGTGAACATCGCGGTGGTCGCGCCGATGCCGAGCGCGAGCGTGGAGATCGCGATGAACAGAAAGCCCGGCCGCTTGAGTAGAGTGCGCATGGCGAAGTGAACATCTTTAAGCATGATTATTCGTTCCTCAGTGCGATCAATGGATCAACGCGGGTGGCCCGTCGTGACGGCACGTAGCATGCCAGCAGCGCCACGCCGATCAGCAGCACCGACACCAGACCAAACGTCAACGGGTCCGTGGCGCTCACGCCGTAAAGCAAGCTCGTAATCGCGCGCGTCGCGAGATACGCGCCAAACAATCCGAGCGCCACGCCGATGAGCGTCAGTTTCAAACCATGACTCAGCACCAGCTTCAACACGTCTGACAATTGCGCGCCAAGCGCGAGACGAATACCGATCTCGTGCGTGCGCTGCGCGACTGTGTACGACGTGATGCCGTAAATGCCGATCGCGGAAAGCAACAGTGCAACGAAGCCGAAAACTCCGAGCACGGTCGCCGCGACTTTCGCCGGAAAGAACGCGAACCGCATGTGCTCGCTCAATGTTTTCACGTCGAACAACGGCAGGTTTGGATCGAGCGCCTGCACCTCTTTGCGTACGGCTGCGAGCAGCGACTCGGGATTGCCGTCAGTGCGTACGGTCAAAATTCCGCTCGACGAATAGTCCTGCGTCAACGGCGCCCAGATGAACGGACGCGGATCTTCAGCAATGTTGAAATACTTGCCGTCGCCGATGACGCCCACGATGCGCCTGAATGGACCACTCGCGCTGTTGAACGAAATTCGCTTCCCGACGGCTTCACTCGGCGAGCTGAGGCTCGGCATCAGTCGCCGCACGAAGGTCTCGTTCACCACCACCACAGGTTCAGTTTTCGCCTCGTCCTGATCGGTGAACTCGCGTCCCTGGACGAGCGGCGTTCGCATCGTTTCAAAATAACGCGGTCCTGCGCTGCCGTTCATGGCGACCGGCACGTTCTGGCCACGTTCGGCAGGTTGGCCTTCGACGAAGATGGTGCGGCTGTTGTAGTTAAGACTCAGCGGAATGTAGCTCGACACTGCCGCCGATGTGACACCCGGCAACGACTGGACGCGTTCCGACAGTTGCTGGTAGAACTGCTGGCCGCGATTTCTGTCATAACCTTGCAAGCCGAGATCAAACGACATCGTCACTGCGTTCGTGGAATCGAATCCCGGAGTCATCGTTTGCAACTGTTGGAGCGTGCGCATCACGAGTCCCGCGGCAATCAACACGACGAGCGAGATCGCGATCTGCGCCACCACGAGCACGCTGCGCAGACGCGTTCGCGCCGCGCCGCCTTGCGCCGAAGTCTCGCGCAAAGCCTGCGACAAACCGAGCCGCGTCGCTTGCAACGCGGGCGCTAAACCAAAGATCGTGCCCGCGGCGAACGACACGAAAAGTGAAAACAGCAACACGCGCCAATCAACCGCCACGTCGAGCGCGAGGGGGAAATCGATCGGCGGTTTGAACGCGAGCAAAACGTCGATAATCCAGAACGCAAGCAACACGCCTGCGAGTCCGCCGACAAACGACAGCAACACGGTCTCCGTAAGCAGTTGCCGGATCAAACGCACGCGGTTCGCGCCCAGCGCCAGACGGATCGCGATCTCGCGTCGTCTGTCTGTCGCGCGTGCGAGCATCAGTCCCGCGAGATTTGTGCATGTGACGATCAGGACCAACGCAACGGCACCCATCAACACCCACGTAAAACTCACCACGGCGCCACGCAACTCGGGAAGAATAAAACCAGCCGGCACAACCCTTATCGATTGTCCTTCGTTTGTGTCGGGATATTCTCTCGCCAGTTGCAGCGCCAGCAGGTTTAGCGAAGCTTCGGCCTGGCGCAGATCGACACCGGGCTTGAGCCGCCCGTTAGCGAAGAAGTTGCTCGTGTCGCGATCTTCGAGCCATTGGGCGCCGGGCTCGACCCACTCCATCATCGCGGCCGGTAGCCAGATCTCCGGCGTATAGACCAGTTCCGTGCCTTTGAAACCTTCAGGCGCGATGCCGATCACACGGAACTGATGATTGTTCAGCAGCACGTCTTTGCCGACGATCTCCGGATCGCCACCGAATCGACGCTGCCACGAGTGGTAACTCAGCACCGCGACGGGATGCGCGAGCGGCGTCTTGTCTTCTTCGGGAAGAAACGTGCGGCCCTTGATCGCTTTCACGCCGAGCACGTCGAAGTAGTTACCGGAGACTTCGTAACCCCAGATGCGTTCGTTCGCGCCGCTGCGACTCAGACTCAGCGGCACGAACCGGTAGACCAACAATCCAGAGAGCACTTCGTTACGATCGCGGAAGTCGCGGTAGTTCGGATACGAAAACGCGGACATCGAGTCGTTCTTGCCGCGAATCGCGACGGAGACGATCTCGTCGGGCTGTTCAACCGGCAAGGAACGCAACAGCACCGCGTTCACGAGACTGAAGATGGCCGTGTTCGCACCGATACCGAGCGCGAGCGTAATCACCGCTACGACGACGAATCCCGGTCTCTTTAGCAAACTACGTATCGCATATCGAACATCCTTGATCATCGCCTACCTCTGTCACATCCGGCGGCAGAGCCGCAAGTACAAACTCCTGGTCCTACTCGTAACGGAGCGCCACTAACGGATCGACTTTCGTCGCGCGCCGCGCGGGCAAGTAACACGCGATAAATGCCACCGCTGCCAGCAGCAGCGGCACGATTACAAAGATTCCCACGTCATAACCACTCACGCCGATCAGCACCGACGACAACACACGCACCAGCGCGAGCGACAGCAACACGCCAATCACGACGCCCACACCCGCCAGCCACATTCCCTGCTTCGTGATCATCTTCAACACGTGCCTGCGATCGGCGCCGAGCGCCATGCGAATGCCGACTTCGCGCGTCCGTTGCGACACCACGTAAGCCATCACGCTGTAAAGCCCAACCGCACTCAACAAAATCGCGAGTACGCCAAACGCTAACGAAAACGATGCAGCCATGTTCGGCGCCCACAACGCGTACGTCAGGTGATCGCTCATCGTCTTAACCGCCGAGATCGGCACGCTGCGGTCCAATGTCTGCACTTCGTTGCGAATCGCGCCCACGAGCCCGCGTGGATCGACGTTGCTCCGCACGACGAGCGACATGTTTCCCGGACGAAATTGCGTCATCGAGTAGTAAAAGTACGACCGCGGTTCTTCCGCCAGCGAGCGGTATTTGCCCGTCTTTACAACCCCGACAACTTCAAACGCCTCTCGACTCTCGGAACCGACGAAGATCCGTTTGCCAACCGCACTCTCGCCCGGCCAAAGCGTCTCGGCCATCCTTTGATTGACGATCACCACGGCCTGAGTCTTCGGCGTATCGCGTTCGTCGAAGTCGCGGCCTTCCACGAAAGGTACCTGCATCGCCTTGAAGTAGCATGGTCCAATAACGTTGGTCATGATCGTACGGCCCGAGCTGCCGCGCGGCAGCGTCTCGCCTTCTTTGAGAATCGGACCATTCGAGTTGGAACTGTCGCCAAGCGGCATCAAACGCGTCACACCCGCGGCTTCCACACCGGGCAAACTGCTCGTGCGTTCAACAAGTTGTCGATAAAAGTTGCGCGACCGCTCATTGTCGTAGCCGACTAACTGCGGGCTGAGCGTCACGATGAGTCCGTTTGGATTATGAAAACCGGGATCCATCGTCTGCGCCTGCCGAAAACTCTTGATGAAAAGTCCACCGCAAACGAGGACCACGAGCGACAATGCGACCTGGGCCACGACGAGGCTGTTGCGCAAACCGAACCGGCGGAACCTTCCCTTGCGCTGTGTCTCCGGCAGTCCTTTCAACACGGGCACGACCTCCGGATTCGATGAGTGCCACGCAGGCGCAAGCCCGAAGATCAATCCCGTCGCGAGCGAGACCACGGCCGTAAAGATCAGGGCGCGCGAATCCAGCGCGAAGAAGTCTTTGAGGATCGTGTACTCGAGAACCGGAACGAAGCCCTGCATCAGATCCGTCACCCAAAACGCGAGCAACAAACCGAGGCCACCACCAAGCATGGAAAGCAGCAGGCTTTCGGTCAAGAGTTGACGAATCAAACGCGCGCGATTCGCGCCGAGGGCGAGTCGAATCCCGATCTCCTTGCGACGCGCTGCGGCGCGCGCGAGCATCAGGTTCGCAACGTTCGCACAGGCTATCAGCAGAATCAGACCGACGATGGCCATCGCGATCGCGCCACTGGTACGGAAGACGCCGCCCATGTCTTCAAAGCGTCCTGCGACTTCAGTCAGCACTCGTGCTTGCGTGTCGCTGGATCGATTGTTGGGATAAGCCTGGTTTATTCTCGTCGCGATTCCGGATGTTTCGGCTGAGGCTTGCTCGAGCGAGACGCCGGGTTTGATTCGGCCGATCACGTTCATCCAGTGACTGCCTCGCTCTTCGAGCAACTTGGGCGCGCGACGGAGATCTTCAGCCATCGAGATCGGGGTCCAGAAGTCGAGCGCAAGCGCAAACTTCGTCCCCGTAAAACCATCCGGCGCGACACCGATCACTTCGTATTGTCGATTGTTCAAACGAACCTGTGTGCCGACGATGTTGGGATCGCGGCCGAAGCGACGTTGCCACAGACTGTGACTCAACACGAGCACCGGACTGCCGCCAATCGTCTTGTCTTCAACCGGTGCGAACGCACGCCCGAGGATCGGCTGGATCTGGACCACGTCGAAATAGTTCGCCGACACAACCTGGCCCCAGATGACGTCGTTCTGGTTCTCGGTGTCGATCGCCGCCGGCACCATGTCTTCCGCAGCAAGACCGGCGAACGAACTGCTTTGCGCGCGATAGTCGAGGAAGTCGGGATATGAGAGCTCGTCGTTCACCTCGCCATCTCCGGCAACTTCCATGAGCCGAATCACTTCGTCCGGTCGCGTCACCGGCAGCGGGCGCATCAGAAACGCGTTGACGCCACTGAAGATCGCAGCGTTCGCGCCAATTCCGAGACCGAGTGTGATCACCGCGACGAGCGTCACGCCGGGGTTTTTCAACAGCATCCGAACGCCGTACTGAATGTCTTTGAACATAAGTTATTCGTACCTCAGTGCCTTTAATGGATCGACCTTCGTTGCGCGCCACGCGGGGACGTAACACGCAAGCAACGTGATCAAAAACAGTCCGAGCGAAACGACCGCGAACGTCGTGCGGTCGGTCGTCGTGACTTCAAACAACAACGTTGCGAGCAATCGCGTGAGTCCAAACGAAGCTGCGAGACCTGCGATTACACCGATAACGCCGAGAACGATGCCCTTCGTCACGACCAGTCTCAGCACGTCGCGCGGTTGTGCGCCGAGGGCCATGCGTACGCCGATCTCATGCGTGCGCTGCAAGACCGTGTACGACATCACACCGTAAATTCCGACTGCCGCCATCACGAGTGCGACCACTGAAAACACCGTCAGCAGAAACGCGCTGAAGCGCGCCCGTGCGACTGATACCGACAACAGACTCTCCATCGCGCTCACTTCACCGATTGGCTGTAACGGATCGATTGCGCGAATCACGCCACGCGCCGCGGACGCAACCGCACCCGGATCGCCAGTGGTCCGTAACATCAACGTCATTCCATTAAGCGGCAGTTCGGCGTGTGGCCAGTACGCCACCGGCTCGATGGGCAGGTCGAGGCCGAGGTGTTTATGATCCGCGACGACACCGATGATCTCCGTCGGCGGGTTTTCATTTTTCATGTAAATGATCACTCGTTTGCCGATCGGGTCTTCGCCGCCAAAATTCTTGTTTACAAACGTTTCATTAACAACGACCACGTTGCGCATCTCGGTCGTTTCCTGTGGCGTGTAGAGCCGGCCACGCTTCAGCGGAATCTGCATCGTTTGGAAGTAGTCGGCATCGGTGACGCAGACGCCGGTTTTCAATTCCTGTTCGGGCGGCAACTTCGGTGCTCCGGCGATCTCGACAGTCGTTCCACTGTAGAGTCCGGTGAACGGAGCGGTATTGATGGCGCCGACCGACACGACGCCCGGCAACGATCGCATCTGCGTGATCGCCTGCTGGAAGAAATCGATTCGCTTTTGTTCCGTATCGTATTTCGCGAAAGGAAGACTGACGCGCATCGTCAGCAAATTCTCCGAATTGAATCCGGGATCGACTGATTGCAGACGGTTGAAACTCCTGACCAGCAGTCCCGCACCGACGAGCAGCACGAGCGCAAGCGCCACTTGCGTAACGACGAAAGCGTTGCGCAGGTGAGACCCACCGGCCGTGCCACCAACGTTCTTTCCGCCTTCTTTCAACGAGCCTTGCAGATCGAAGCGCGTGGCTTCGAGCGCCGGCGCGAGTCCGAAAATGATTCCGGTGAGCAACGACAACCCAACGGTGAATCCGAGCACGGTCCAACTCACACTCACGCGTTTCAAATCGATGAGCGCAGGTGGGCTCAACGCTACTAGTGCCTTCGTTCCCCACCACGCCACGAGCACTCCAAGTCCGCCGCCTATCAACGACAACAGCACGCTCTCGGTCAGCAACTGTCGTGCGATGCGCCAGCGACTCGCGCCCAGACCCGCGCGCACGGTGATCTCTTTTCTTCGCGAGCTCGCACGCGCGAGCAGTAGATTCGCGACGTTCGCACACGCGATCAGCAACACGAATCCAACCGCGCCCAGGAGAATCAATAACGGCCGTCGGATTTCTCCAGTGAACTGCGTCCGCAGCGGCACGACATTGACGCCCCAGGTCGTATTGAAATCCGGATACTGTTGGGCCAACCGCGCGCCAATCGTGTCCATCTCGCGTTTGGCCTGCTCGATCGTAACGCCGGGTTTCAGACGCGCGACAGAAGACGAAAAACGGCCGCGCCGCACGCGCATGTCATTTGTAATCTGAAACGGTATCCAGATGTCGGCAGGCTTGCTCGGTTCATTACCGCGTTGAATGTGCCAACCGAAACCCGCGGGCATGACGCCGATGATCTCAGCGGATCGGTTGTTCAGTGTGATCTTCCGTCCCACGACATTGCTGTCGCCGCCAAAGCGTCGCTGCCACAATCCATAACTGATGACCACGACCGAACTACGGTTCTTGCGCGCGTCGTCCGCAGCAAACGTTCGCCCCAGCAGCGGATTCGTCCCGAGCACCGAGAAGAGATTCGTCGTGCCAAACTGTCCCGGCACTTCTTCGGGCTCGCCATCGCTCGTGAGATTCAAGGCACGATCGAAAAAGACAGCCATGTCGCTGAAGACCTGGTTCTGCTCTTTCCAATCGGAGAAGTTTGCCAGGTTGATGACGTTCTGATCGGTGCGTCCGCCCTGTCGCTTCTCCCACACCAGCACCAGCTGCTCGGGATCCGCATAAGGAAACGTCCGCAGTAGCACTGCGTTAACGACGCTGAAGATCGCGGTGTTTGCGCCGATACCGAGCGTGAGCGCAACGATCGCCACGATCGTCACGACCGGACTCTTCACCAGCATCCGCGCGCCGAAACGGATGTCTTTGATCAGTTGGTCCATCTCATTCGTACCTCAGTGCTCTTAACGGATCGACCTTCGTTGCGCGCCATGCCGGGATGTAACAAGCGAGCAAAGCCACGAGCGCCAGCACCACCGCGGCAACGACAAACGTGATGGGATCTTTCGCGGTCACGCCAAACAGCAAGCTCGAGATCAATCGCGTCGCCGCGTATGCACCTAACAACCCGATGCCCAAGCCGAGCACGATTAAAAGCGAACCCTGTTTCACGATCATCAACAGCACGTCGCGCGGCTGCGCGCCGAGCGCGAGACGAATGCCAATCTCATTGGTGCGTTGGGCCACCGAATAACTCATCACGCCGTAAAGCCCGACGATCGTCAGCACGAGCGCCACGGCTGCAAAGATCGAAAGCAGCGTAGTGTTGAAACGCGGTGAGGCGACCGATGCCGACAGGTACTCTTCCATCGTCTTCACGCCAAACAACGGCAGATCCGGATCCATCGCCGCAACTTCTTTCGTCACGCCCGAGATCAAGCTGTGTGGGTCGCCAGTGGTTTTAACCACTACCACCATCTGGCTGAACGGCACCTGCGTCTGCGGCAGGTAATAGGCGGGCATAGGTGGAGTGTTCAGCCCGCGGTTCCGCACGTTGCCGACGACGCCGACAATCTCGCGCATCGTCGTTTGATCGCCTTCGATCGTTGAGATTCCCGGATTGATACGCCTGCCGACCGGGTCTTCACCCGGAAAGTGTTGGCGCGCAAACTCCTCCGTAATGATCGCGACTGGCGGTGAACCATACTGGTCACGGTTGTCGAACTCGCGGCCTTTGATCAGCGGGATGCCCATCGTGCGGAAGTAGCCCGCGCCCGTCATGAAGAGATCGGCGGACGGTTCATCCTTTTCCGGAACTTCGCGGCCTTCGATCTGAAAAGAGATTGAGAAGCGATCGCCGCTGAGTGGCAGCGGAGAGATCACGCTGGCGGCCTGCACGCCCGGTGAGGATTCGAGTCGCGTCATCAGGTTGCTAAAGAACTGGCCCTGCTTTACACCCTCGTACCTGTTTTCCGGGACGGACACACTGAACGTCAACACGTTTTCCGGATTGAGCCCGCTGTTGACGTTTTGCAAACGCCACAGACTCTGGAGCAGCAGACCCGCGGCCACCAGCAGCACGACCGCGATCGCCAGCTCGCCGACCGCGAGGGCGCTGCGCATGCGATTGCGCCGCGCTCCTTCGCTCGTGCCGCGTCCGCCGTCTTTCAACGACTCGACCAGTTCGGTTTTTGACGAATGGAATGCGGGAAACAGTCCAAAGATCAGTCCGGTAAGAACCGAGACACCAAATGTAAATCCGAGCACGCGCCAGTCGATGCCGACCTTAACCGCACGCGGAATGTCGTCCTTGCCGAGCGCAATTAGGAGATCGGACCACCAGACCGCGAGCAGCAACCCGACTGCTCCGCCAACGAGCGACAGCAGCACACTCTCTGTCAGCAACTGCCGGATCACGCGCAGCCGGCTCGCTCCTAACGCAGCGCGAATGGCCATCTCTTTGTGACGGCCAGTCGCGCGGGCCAACAGCAAGTTCGCCACGTTCGCGCAGGCGATTAAAAGCACGCATGCCACGGCGCCCAACAAGATCAACAACGCCGGGCGAACGTCGCCCACCAACGCCGACAGCGCGGATTCAAGTCTCAGCCCTTTATGGGTGTTCGTGTCGGGATACTGTTTCTCCAGCCGTGCGGCGATCGCGTTCAACTCACTCTGCGCCTGCTCCGGAGTACCGTTTGCTTTCAGCCGTCCAATCACTTGCAGGAAATGCGCGCCGCGTTGCGCGGTGACGGGACTCTTGCCGGACGCGTCGCCGGCA
This sequence comes from Acidobacteriota bacterium, assembly GCA_020199835.1. GTDB lineage: Bacteria > Acidobacteriota > Blastocatellia > Pyrinomonadales > Pyrinomonadaceae > PSRF01. Next base: position 243,928 of record JAIVJV010000008.1, read on the forward strand.
ATCGTGGTCCATAGTTCGACCGGTTCGTTCTGAATGGGAAACTCAAACGACGCCGGCATCACGCCGATAATGGTGTAACTGCCGCCGTTCAGTGTGATCGACTGGTTCAGGATTGACGCATCGGAGTTGAAACGTTTTTCAAAGAGCTGTTGGCTCAGAACGATGACGCGGTTACCGGGTCGGTCTTCCTGCGGCAGAAACGTGCGGCCGAGTATCGGCGCGACGCCCAGGAGGGGAAAAAGATCGGCAGTTACGACCGCGCCCTGCAAGCGCACCGGCTCGCCGCGGCCGGTCATCACGAAGTCGCTGCTGTGATAAGCAGCCACCCGCTCGAAAGCCGTGTTCTGTGTTTGCAGGTCGAAAAAGTTTGGATAGGAATGAGAGCCACGCAAACGGCCACGCTGCAAATTTGTATCAAACAGCGCAACCAGCGTATCGGGATTCGGAAACGGCAGCGGCCGCAACAGCACTGCATTAACGACGCTGAAGATAGCGGTGTTTGCGCCGATGCCGAGCGCGAGCGCGATTGTGGCAACGATGCTCATGCTCGGTGACTTGAGCAACATGCGGACACCAAACCGTATGTCTTGAATTATGGTTTCCATGGCCCTTTTCCCCTCTTACTCGTACCTAAGCGCCACCAACGGATCCACTCGTGTCGCTCTCCTCGCGGGAATCCAACACGCAACCAACGCCACCACGATCAACCCGACTGATACAACCACGAGCGTTGTGACGTTGTTAGCCGTAACGCCAAACAACAACGATTCCAGCACACGCGAGAACGCGATCGACGCGCCCACACCAATCAACACGCCCACACCGATCAGCACCACGCCGCGAATCATGATCAACTTGAACACGTCGCGCCGTTGTGCGCCCAACGCCACGCGGATTCCAATCTCACGCGTGCGCCTTGCAACCGAGAACGTCAGCACACCATAGATCCCGAGCGCCGTAAGCAACATCGCCAACAGACCGAACGCCGACGACAACCACGTCACCATTCGTTCCTGGACCAGCGATTCTTCAATCTCGAGCGAAAGCGTCTTCACGTCGTAGAGCGGCAGATGCGGATCGAGCGATTTCAACTTCTCCCGTAACGCTTCGGCTACGATTTGCGGTTCGGTTTGGGTTTTCACGTGCAGAGTGAGGCTTGTAAGAACCGTTTCCTGCGCCGCCGGAAGATAAAAATGTCGCCGGATGTCCTGGCGCAGGTTTACGTACTGCGCGTCCTTCACGATCCCGACTATCGTGATGTCCGGAACCTTGTCCAGACCGATCCGTTTACCGAGCGCGTCAGTCGAGCCGAAGTAGTGCTTCGCCATCTTCTCGTTGATGATGGCCACCTTCGGACTTCCCTGGCGATCCTCATCGGTGAAATCGCGTCCGGCTACGAGCGGGATCTCAAGGGTTTTGAAATACGCGGGCGAAACAACAGTCACGTCCCCAACCATTCTTTCCCCCTCGCGCGGCGTGTAACCTTCAACCGAAATCACGTTTTGATCCCAGCCGCCGGAGATCGGCGAGTCAGAAGCAAGACTTGCGGATTTCACGCCGGGCAACGCACGCGTCTGCGTGAGCAGGTCGTTGTGAAAGTTTGCGGTGCGTTCCGGTGTGTAGCCGTTGAGGGCGGGATTGATGCTCGCGAGCAGAACGTTCTCTTTGTTGAAACCGGTATCGACTGCGCGCAGATTTTGCAGCGACTTCACCAGCAATGCAGCCGTCACGAGCAGCGGCAGCGAGAGCGCAACCTGGACCAGGATTAATGCGCTACGCAAACTCACAAGCCGTCCGGCCGAAGTGAAACTGCGCGACTCAAGACGTAATCCCGGCGCAAACACCTGTCGCGCCGCTTGAATCGCCGGCGCGAGGCTAAACGCGATGCCGAGCAGGATCGCGACGCCAAAGATGAACAGGTACAACCGCCAGTTGAAAGAGCCGTTGAGGTTGGGACGGAAATCCGGCGGGATGAAAGCCATCAGCGCGGCTTTCATCCACAGCGCGGCGATCACGCCAAGCGCGCCGCCGAATACCGCGAGTACGATTCCTTCCGTCAACCACTGCCGCAACAGACGCAAACGTCCTGCGCCTAAGGCGAGCCGTACGGCGATCTCCTGCGCGCGCACTGTTGCGCGGGCCATCATCAAGTTCGCGAGGTTCGCACAAAGAATCAGGAGCACCGCGCACGTTGCGCCAAACAGCAACCACAGCGAAGTCTTGAGTTCCGTTTGCAGGTGACGAAATCCCTGGTCACCGGGTATCACTGCGATCTTCTGCGCCAGAAACTGTTCGCGCTCAAATGCGCTAAGGCTCGACGGCAACTGTTGAGCTTCCGCTTCGCGGACCTGTCGATAGAGAACGTTTACCGACGCTTGCGCCTGTTCCGCGCTGACGTCGGACTTGCGCCGCGCCATCAGCGTCAGCCATTGATGACGCCAACTCTGCAAACGTGTCGGCGGGAGCGGGTTGAAAACGGGAGTCATCATCAACGGCACGCGTATGTCCGGATTGTTTGAGAGACTCACACCGTAGAATCCGGGAGGAGTGACGCCGATGACAGTCAGCGGATATTCGTTTACGAGGATCGTTTTGCCGATCAGGTTCGGATCTTTGTTGAACCGGCTTTCCCAAAAACGATAACTCAGCACCGCGACCGGATGCGCCTTCGGAGTCCAATCGTCGTCCTGACTGAAGAGTCGTCCGGCCCACGGACGAACGCCGAGCACTTCGAAGAAGTTGCCGCTTACCAGCTCGCCACGCACGCGTTCAGTTTGTTCACCGTAGCTGACGTTCATCTGGGCGCTGCCGCGTGCGAGTACTCCCGAGAACACATCGTTTCGGTCCCGCAGGCTCTGATACATCGGATACGAGAAGGAGTTGTCGATACGTGTTTCCCCCTTCGAGTCGAATGACGACAACACCGCGAGCTGCTCGGGGTTCGCGACGGGCAGAGTCTGTAACAACACGCGATCCGTGAGTGAAAAGATCGCGGCGTTAGCGCCGATGCCGAGTGCGAGCGTGAACACCACCACGCAAGCAAAACCCGGGTTCTTCGCGAGCATGCGCAACGCGTACCGAACATCCGTGAGCATCCGTCTAGTCCTCCTTCAACGCGACAAGTGGATCGACTTTCGTAGCGCGACGCGCGGGCGTGTAACACGCCACCACCGAAACGATCACCAGCAGCACTGGAATCGCCGTAAACACAAATGGATCGGTTGCACTGACTTCAAATAAAAGACTTCGGATCGTTCGCGTAAGCGCAAGCGCGCCCGCGAGACCGACCACGACACCCGCTGCCGTCAGCAATAGTCCCTGTCGCAACACGCTGCGCCGCAACGCGCCGGGTTGCGCGCCAAGCGCGAGCCGGATACCGAACTCTTTCGTGCGGCTGCCGACGTAGAGCGACATCGTGCTGTAAATGCCGACTGCCGCGAGCAGCAACGCGAGCACTGCAAAGCCGGTCAACAGAATGTTCGTCAACCGTTGCGTGCTGAGCGTGTCGCCAATGAGCTCGGTTATCGGTCGCACGCGGTACAAAGGCATGTCCGGGTCAACTTGTTTTATGGCGGCGCGGAAAGTGGAAAACGCTGCGGCGGGTGGTCCATCAGTGCGCACGATAAACGACGCCCGCGGCGCGGGCGCCTGGGCCAGCGCCATGTAAATGTGTGGTGTCTTTTCTTCGCTAAGGCTCGCCTGCTTGATGCCGCCGACAACGCCGACGATCGTCATCCAGTCGCGATCGCCCGTCGTCTGGATTCGCCGGCCGATCGCATCGTTCGCGGGCCAGTAACGACGCGCCAGCGTTTCGTCGATGATGGCTACGCGCGGCGTGTTGCTGTCATCCGTATGCTGGAAGTCGCGGCCTTGCCGCAGGGGAATGCCGAGCGCGTCGAACGTGCCGGGAGTGACGCTCACTATGTCTGCTTGTTCACTTTCCGAAACGTTGCTGCCTTCGGGAACTTCCTGTCCCTCGACGATGAAACCGTCGGAGTTTCCGCCTTCCCCAAAAGGCAGGTTCGTAGTAAGACCAGCCGCTTTGATTCCCGGTGAGTTTTTGAGCTGCTCGAGGGCGCTGTTGTAAAAACGCAACGCCTGCTCTTCGTTTTCATACTTCGCGCGCGGCAGCGTCGCGACCATCGTCAATGTGTGCTCCGGCTCGAAGCCTAGATCAACCGACTCAAGGCGTTGAAAACTCTTCAACAACAGTCCCGCGCCGATCAGCAAGACGAGTGAGAGGGCAAACTGCACGGCAACGAGCGCGGAGTTCAAACGCCGGTGGCTCACGCTGCCACGCGCGCCGTCGCGTAAACCTGTCGAGACGCCCGCCGCGTGCGCACGCAAAGCAGGCACGACACCGAACAACAATCCCGTCAACACTGCGAGCCCTGCGGTGAAAGCGAGCACGCTTCCACTCAAATGAACTTCATCGATGCGCGCGATTCCCGCAATCGGCAGCTTGGCGAGCAGTTGAATGCCGTAAGCGGCGAGCGCCACGCCCGCGAGCGCGCCGAAGGTCGAAAGCAACACGCTTTCGGTCAGCAGTTGACGCAGCAATCTTCCGCGCGTTGCGCCGAGCGCGACGCGCACGACCATCTCGCGCGTTCGCGCGGTCGCTCGCGCTAACAAGAGATTCGCGACGTTTGCGCACGCGATCAGCAGCACGAGCGCCACCGCGCAGAGCAACACGAGCAATGGTTTCTGAGTCCTGCCGACCATCGCTTCTTTCAGCGGCGTGACGATCGTTAGTGGTCCATTGCCTTCGCTCAAGCCAACGGCTTCGCTGAGGTTTGGGTTCGTTCTGCCGAAATTCTGAAGAATCTCAGTCGTGTGAACCTGCGCCCGAGTTGGAGGAACGTCGGGTTTGAGCCGGCCGACGACTTGAAACAAATAAGGCGCAAGTCGCTTCGCATCGAAAGCGAGCGGCACCCAGAGATCGATCTCCGCGCGCGGAAACTTGAAGTTCGCCGGCATCACACCGACGATCTGCACCGGCGTCTGGTTCAGCTTGAGCGTTCGGCCCACCACGTTTCGATCGGCGGCGAAGCGTCGCTGCCAGAGCCCGAAACTGATCACGCAGACATCGTTGCGGCCCGCCGTGTCTTCGCCTTCCTGAAACGTGCGGCCGAGTATTGGATTGACGCCGAGTACTTTGAAGAAATCCGCGGTGACGTTCGAGACCGGCAAACGTTCCGGTTCGCCGTCGCCAGTGAGATTGATCCCGCCCGAAGTGTAAATCGCCATCGCTTCAAACGACCGATTCTGTTCGCGATAGGCCGCGAAATTTGCTTGCGAAACGCCCCAGGTTGCGAGACCGAGTTTCGGACTCGCCTGAATCACGCGCACTAACTGATCGGAGTCGCGATACGGCAGCGGCTTCAGCAGAATGCTATTGACGAGACTGAAGATCGCGGTGTTCGCACCGATGCCTAACGCAAGCGTGACCAGAGCCACAAATGTGAATCCAGGATTTTTCGCGAACAACCGCAGCGCGAAACGTAAATCGTTTTTCATGTGTGATCTCTGGTTCTACTCGTACCGAAGCGCCACCAACGGATCGACTTTGGTCGCTCGTCGCGCTGGTACGTAACAAGCCAGCAACGCAACCACGACCAGCAACGCGCCGACACTGATGAACGTCACCGTGTCAGTCGCTGTAACTCCGAAAAGCATGTCGGTCATCACGCGTGTCGCCGCGAGACCAACTCCCATCCCTACCAGCAAGCCGGCGATCGTGAGCGCCATTCCCTGCCGGATTACGAGTCTCAACACGTCGCGCGGCTGCGCGCCTAAAGCCATGCGCACGCCGATCTCGTGAGTGCCTTGGGCCACTGCGTAAGAGATCACGCCGTACAACCCGACGCACGCGAGCAAGAGCGCGAGCGTCGCAAATAACGCCAGCAGCAACATCTGAAAGCGCTCGCGCGAGACTGCCGCTGCGAACACCTGGTCCATCGTGCGTACGTTCGAGACCGGCTGGTCCTTGTCCACCGCCCAAACAGCTTCACGCACCGCGCCAGCGAGCGCGGCTGAGTCTCCATTCACACGCACCACCAGATCGCGCGGCGCAACAAACGACCGCCGCTCCTGCGCGTACGGCACGTACAACTCCGGCAGCAGTTCGCCGTAGAGTCCCGCCTGCCGCACGTCGCCGACGACACCGACAACACTTGCCCACGGATTGGGCGAGTCCGGTGGTCCAATCTTGAGTCGTTTTCCGGTCGGATCTTCGCCGGGCCAGAATTTCTCCGCGAGGTTTCGATTGATGATGATGGCGGGCGTTGCGGTGGCCGAGTCGCGCGTGTCGAAAAAGCGTCCGCGTTGCAGCGGGATTCCGAGAGCGCGGAAATAATCGGGACTGACAACGCGATAGAGCGCAAACGACAGTTGCATGTCGCTCGGCATGTTGCGGCCTTCGACGCTGAAGCTGAACTTCATGCCGCTGATCGACAACGGCAAAAACGAAATCATGCCCGCCGACTCAACACCCGGCAGCTCGTCAACACGTCGCAGCAGTTCATCGTAGAACGCGGTTCGGTTTTCCTGTTTCGCGTACTTCGGCAGCGGCAGGACCATTCTCATCGTCAGCAGCTTGTCCGGTTTGAAGCCGACATCCACCTCGCGCAGTCGCTGAAAACTTCGAATCAACAGTCCGGCGCCGACGAGCAACACCACTGCCAACGCAACTTCCGAGACCACCAGCACGCGGCGGACATAACGACCCGAAACGCCGCCCGAGAGGTCTCGTCCTGTCTCGCCTAACGTGTCGCCGGGATTCGCTCGTGCTGCGTGAAACGCGGGGACAGCGCCGAACGCGATCGCCGTGAGCACGGTCACGCCTAGGGTAAACAGAAACACGCGGCTATCGACGGTGATCGCCTGGAGTTTTGAGAGACTCTCGGGCAGCAACTTCGAGAGCGCTTCAACTCCCCAGATCGCGCCGAGCACGCCCAGCAATCCACCTGCGATCGCGAGTAACAAACTCTCAGCCAGCAGTTGCCGCGCAATGACCCAACGCCGCGCGCCGAGCGCCATGCGGATCGCGATCTCGCGTCGTCGCGTCGTGGCCTGTGCCAGCATCAAGTTCGCCACGTTTGCGCACGCGATCAGGAGAACCAAACCCACTGCGGCAAACAGAATCAACATCGGCCGGCGCAGATCGCCGACGTAATCCTGGTGAAACGAGTTGACGACGAAACCGAGACCTTCGTTTGTTCGCGGATACTCAGCGGCGAGTCGCGCGGCAATAGATTCGGCTTCGGCGTTGGCCTGTTCGCGAGTGACGCCCGGCTTGAGACGCGCCACCAAATGGAAGTAATGGTCGCCGCGGCCTTCGGCTTGGCCCGGCTCCATGGCCCACGGCAGCCACAGCTCGGTTTCGCGTTCCGGGAAAAAGAAGTTGGGCGGCATGACGCCGACAACGGTGAACGATTCTCCATTGAGCGTAATGTTCCGATTGATGATTCCGGGATCGCGATTGAAACGGCGTTGCCACAACGCGTCGCTCAATACGACCACGTGCTCGCGGCCCAATTGATCTTCGTCAGCGACGAACGTTCTTCCGAGTGCGGGTTGGACGCCGAGCAACGCGAGCACATTCGCAGTTACGAGTTGTCCTTCCAGGTGCTCCGGCTCACCTTCGCCAGTGAGGTTGATGCTCAGTGGCCCAAACGCGCCGACGTCCGCGAAGGACTGGTTCTGCTTCCGCAGATCAAAATAGTTCGCGGGCGCAAACTGGTTTTGCGCGATCCCGAGGGCCGGCGTGTGTTCCCAAACGGCCATCAAAGATTCCGGATCTTTGTATGGCAATGGCCGCAGCAAAACGGAATCAACCGCGCTGAAGATCGCGGTGTTGACGCCGATGCCCAGTGCGAGGGTGATCAAAGCGACCGCCGTCAGACCCGGACGCTTCAACAAGCTTCGTACTCCGTAACGAAGATCTTTCAGCACCTCTCACCTCCGTCGTATCAAACGGCCTCACTCGTATCTGAGCGCGTCACTCATATCTAAGTGCAATGAGCGGATCAACGTTCGTCGCGCGTCGCGCAGGGATGTAGCACGCGATCGCGGCCACCACCGTGAGCAACACGGCAATCACGCCGTACGTCAGCGGATCGGAAACCTTCACGCCAAACAGCATCTTCGAAAGACCAATCCAGCTCTCCAGGTACTTCGTGAGCACGTAAGCTCCCGCTAAACCCAGAATCACACCCAGCACCGCCAGCGTCATCCCTTGCCGGACGATCATCCTGAGCACGCTCGCGCGATCGGCTCCCAACGCCATGCGAATACCGATCTCTCGAGTGCGTTGCGAAACCATGTAGGCGAGAACGCCAAACAATCCGATGGCCGCGAGTTGTTGGGCCAGAATTCCAAAGAGAGTAAGTAACTTTGCAAACAAGCGTTCCATGCTCAGCGTCTCGTCAGCCTGCTCAACCTGAGTCTTGATGTTCATCACCGGCAGATTTGGATCTATTTCGCGCACGACGCTGCGGATCGATCCGGTGATGGACGCCGGATCCGTCGCAGTGCGCACTTCAAAAACCCCGCTGGCCATCGGCCGCTCCTGCCGGAATGAGGAGTACACAGTGGGCGGAACGTCATCGCGCTGACTCGTGTACTTCGCATCTTTGCAGACGCCGACGATCTCGATCTCATCCGGTTTAGAAGTATCGAAAGTGAAGCGTTTGCCGATCGGATTCTGATTCGGGAAATACTTGTTCGCGAACGTTTGGTTGACGACTACGACTCTGGGTGAAGTGGTGTTGTCGTGCGGCCCGAATGTGCGCCCCTGAAGGAGCGGAACGCCCATCGTTTCGAGAAAGTTCTCACGCACTGTGTGGCGGTAACCCTCACCGGATGGCTTTATGCGCCCTTCAGAATCAGGCGGAGCGGACAACGCTTCACGCAAGAACACGCTGCTGGAGCTGGAACTCTGCGAGAGCAACGGCAAACGTGAAAACGTAACTGCCTGCACACCGGGAACAGCTTCCAAACGTTCGCTCATCTGCTGATAGAGCTGACGCAGCTTCTCATCCTTGTAGCCGATTAACCCCGGCTGCACCTCGAAGAGCAAAAGATTGCGCGTGTCAAATCCTGGATCGACACGTTGGAGATTCAGTAACGTGCGCACGAACAATCCCGCGCCGACGAGCAGCAACAACGACAATGCAACCTGGACCACCACCAGCCCGCGCGTCAAAAACGAACGATGGACCGCGCTGGATGCGCGCGCGCTGTCTTTCAGTGACGGTGTCAGATCTACTTTTGTCGTTCGCCATGCCGGAGCAAGTCCGAAAATGATTCCGGTGAGCAGCGACAACGCGATGGTGAAACCAAGCACGCGCCAATCGAGCCGGGGTTCAAGCGCGCTGAGACCGCGCCCGCCCCAATCGCCGACGGCAAGCAGTCCATCTTTGATCCAGACCGCGACGACTATGCCGAAGAAGCCCGCGAGCACTGAAAGCAACAGGCTTTCAGTCAGCAATTGACGGATCAGACGCCAGCGACTCGCGCCGAGCGCTAAGCGCAGCCCGATCTCCTTTTGCCGCCCGGCCGCGCGCGACAAGAGCAGGTTCGCAACGTTTGCGCAGGCAATCAGCAGGACCAGCCCAACAACTCCCATCAATAGATATAGAGACGGTGCGTAATATTTCCGGCGGAACATCTCACCCTGACCGCCGGGATCCGCAAAGAGGCGGGGATATTGCTTTGGGTCCAGATCGCTAATGACGTTTCCGCCGCTGGCCTTCGCTGCAGCCTGTCGCGCCGCGCGATGCTCGACAACGGATTGCTGAAACGCGTTCTCCAGTTGGCCCTGCGCCTGTTCGTGCGTGACGCCCGGTTTGAGACGACCCATGATGCGCAGCCACCACACGTTCCCGTTTAAGTACGAGCGTTGCTTCTCGGTATAAAGTTGAGGCTCGAGCGACACCGGTATGGTGACGTCTTGCGTCGAGCCCACGCCCATCGCACCGTCAAACCCTTTCGCGGAAACACCGATAATCGTGAACGCCAGATTGTTGAGATTGATCTGTTTACCGACCACTGCGGCATCACCGCCAAAACGCTTTTGCCAGTAACGGTGACTGATAACGGCGACGGGAGTGGCGCCGGGTTTGTCATCCTCGTCAGTCAACAAGCGGCCGGCCGCAGGCTGCACGCCGAGCGCGGAGTAGTAATTGCCCGACACCGCCTGGCCGGTCGCCACGTCCGCTTGTCCATCCGCGCTGACATTCAAGCCGACGCCGCCAAACGCGAACACGTCTGACAGCGGACCCTGCTGCTCGCGTATGCGTTGAAAACTCTGATACGCAAACGACGTCATGTGCCGTTCGCCGGTTGCGGGATCGGTGTTGGAACTTCCGTTGTAGCTGCCGGCGGAAAATCCCTGCGGCGCAACCGATCTGAAGAGGACCAAACGATCAGGCTCTTTCACCGGCAGCATCTTGAGCAACATCGCATCCACGATGCTGAAGAGCGCGGTGTTGGCGCCGATGCCCAGCGCGAGCGACAGCAGGGCTGCGGCCGTCAGCCCTTTTTGCTTGAACAACATGCGGAGGCCGTAGCGGAGATCTTGCAACAGAATATTCATTTCCCTTGGTCCTTATTCGTATCTAAGCGCAACCAGCGGATCGACTTTCGTGGCGCGTCGCGCCGGCAGGTAACAAGCCACGAGCGCAATCACGAACAACGCGCCTGCGACCGTCGCAAACGTCGCAACGTCGCTGGTACTTACTTCAAACAGTAACGTGCGCAAGAGGCGCATCATCCCGAGCGCAGCCACGATGCCGATCACCACGCCCGCCACCGCCAACACGAGTCCCTGTTTCAACACCATCCGGAGAATGTCAGACGGACTCGCGCCGAGCGCCATGCGAACGCCGATGTAGTGCGTCTGTTGGCTTACTGAATACGAGACAACGCCGTAGATTCCGATCGACGCCAGCAACAACGCGACCGCGGCGAAGATGCTGATCAGCAACGCCGGAAAACGCCGCATGAACGACGCAGGCGTTTGCGCGATCATCTGGTCCATCGTGTTGACATTGAGAATCGCTGCGTCCGGTTCAAGGCCGCGGATCTCATTGCGAACGGAGGCGCTGAGTGCCGCTGGATCGCCGTTGGTGCGCACGACAATATTCGCGTTCGGACCCGGGTTTTGGCGGTACGGATAGTAGAGCACCGGCTTGACTGCTTCATCGAGACCCGTGATCTTCACGTTGCCGACGACGCCGACAATCTCGATTGGGTCGGCCTGAATCGCGTTGTATCTGATCCTTCGGCCGACTGGATCGCGCCCGGCGAAGAGTCGATCCGCGATGGTTTTGCCGACGAGAACAACAGGCGGCTTATCGGGTGTGTCGCGCTGATCAAACATGCGGCCGGCGAGCAGGGGCACGCCGAGCGTTTGAAAGTAAGTGTCGCTGACGAAGCGCATGTTCGCTTCGATCTCTTTGCCCGGAGGCGGAACCGGATCACCGTCGATGTAGAAACGCGTCGTGTTGCCGCCATTGAGCGGTAGAATGTCGACCGTTCCGGCGTTACTGACGCCGGGCAGCGACCGCACGCGCTCCTGGATCTGATCGCTGAAGTTGACGAGTTGATTAGCTTGAGTAAATTTCGCCGGCGGCAACACCATGGTCATCGTCAACAGGTTGTCTGTGTTGAAACCAACGTCGGTTTCCAGCAGCCGCAGCAAGCTCTTCATCATCAGTCCCGCGCCAACCAGCAACACCACCGCGAGCGCGATCTCAGTGACGACCATCGCGCTGCGCAACCGGTGACCTGCGCCAGCGGACATGTTGCGTCCGCCTTCTTTCAAAACTTCATTGAGATCAAGACGCGACGATTGCAAGGCCGGAGCTAAACCAAAGACGAGACCGGTGAGAAGCGAAAGCGCAAATGAGAACACGAGAATGCTTGAATCGAGACTCAACGTCTTGAGAAACGGCATCGCAACTAACTGGTTCTGCGGGAGTGCAGAGACAAGCGCGGGAACGCCCCAGTAAGCGATCAGCAGACCGGCAGCACCGCCGATCAGTGACAGGACGATCGATTCGGTCAACAGTTGTCGCACTACGCGCCAGCGACTCGCGCCCAACGCCGAGCGGATCGCAACTTCCTTCTGCCGCGCAAGCGATCGCGTCAACAACAAACTCGCAACGTTCGCACACGCTATCAGCAGGACAAATCCAACCGCCGCTAACAACACCAGCAGTATCGGCCTGACGGCGCCAATCACTTCCTCTTGCAACGGAACGATCCGCATGGTCGTGCCCGCGTGTGACTGGTTGTGTTCGTGCTCGATGCGGCTCGCAATGACGGCCAGTTCCGACTGCGCCTGAGCTTCGTCAACGCCCGGTTTGAGGCGTCCGATCAGGTTCGTGCCGTGCATGAACCGTCGCGTCAACTGGTTTTGTGTCGGCTGATACGGAATGAACAGTTCACCGTTTCTGAGCGCAAACTGAAAACTCGACGGCAGCACGCCGACGATTTGGTAACTGTCGCCATTGATCGTGAGTCCCCGGCCGATGACTCCCGCGTCGCCGCCGAATCTTCGTTGCCACAAGGCGTAACTGAGAACGGCGACTTTTGGTCCACCCTGCTGATCTTCACCAGCCTGGAACGTGCGGCCGAGAATCGGCTCAACTCCCAACACGGAGAAGAAGTTCGCACTCACGCGTGGGCCGCCGACACTCTCCGTTTCGCCGTAGCCGCTCAGCAGTACGCGCCCGCCCGTGTAAGCGGCGAGTCCTTCGAACACGTTGTTCTTCTGGTAATCCTGGTAATCGGGATACGAGAACTCGCGCTTGGAGAATGCGTCCTGCGGAGTCTTCTCCCAGAGGTGAACGAGACGATCGGGTTGCTTGTACGGCAAGCCACGCAACAACGCCGCATCGACCACAGTAAAGATTGCGGTGCTGCCCCCGATGCCGAGCGCGAGCGTGACCACGGCCACAGCCATGAAACCCGGCCGCTTCAACAAACTACGAAATGCAAACCTGAGATCTTTAATCAGAGAATCCATCACTCGTACCTCAATGCAGTTAACGGATCGACTTTCGTTGCGCGCCGTGCCGGAATCAGCGCCGCAGCCATCGCGATGATGAAAAAGATGGCGGCTGCCACGACAAACGTGAACGTGTCAGTTGGCGTGATGCCGAAAAGTAAAGTCGTCAGGAAGCGCGTCAACGCGAGCGCGCCGGCAACGCCCAACGCAACACCGCTCAGAACCAGAACGAACCCGTGGCGAAGGATCAGTTGCAGTATGTCGGGCGCTCGTGCGCCGAGTGCCATGCGAATCCCGATCTCCTGCGTCCTCTGCGTCACGGAGTAGGAGACGATGCCGTACACGCCAACCAGCCCGAGCACGAGCGCGAGGACCGCGAACGAGGCAAACAAAACCGTTAACGAACGAGAAACAGCGGTCGCAGCAGAGACGCGTTGCCCCAACGTCTTGACGTCAAAGATGGGCTGGTCATTGTCGACGGAGAGCACCTGGCTCCGCACTGACGCAACCAACGAAAGCGGATCCGACGTCGTGCGCACAAAGAGCGTCATGCCGTTCATCGGCATCTGCGCGCTCGAGAGGTAAAGCTCGGGGGCGACGTTGTCGGTGAGACTCTCCTGGCGAATGTTTCCGACTACGCCAACGATCGTCCGGCACAAACCTTCGGACTCTTCACACGCAAACCCGACTCGTTTTCCCAGCACGTCGCCGTTCGAGAAGAAACGGAGCGCAAATGCCTGATTAACAAGCGCGACTTTCTGCTTGTCTGGGCCATCGCGCTCGTCGAGATGTCGCCCGCTCAGTAACGGGATTTTCAGTGTTTGAAAGTAATCAGGCGAGACTACGCCCACTCCGATGGGCGGATCGTTTTTGTCGGGTGGCGGCTGTCCTTCGATGGACGTGAAGACGATCATCCCAAAGCCGTTGAGCGGCGTGTGATTGATCGCGCCCGCGGCTTGCACGCCCGGGAGTGCTTTCACCCTTTCGAGGAGTTGCTGTTGAAACGCGAGTGTCTGTGCGCGTTCCTTGTACTTCGAACGCGGCAGATTGATTCGCGCGGTCAACACGTTCTCGCGATCAAAACCGAGATCGATCGCGTTGAGCTTGTTGAAGCTGCGCACGAGCAGTCCCGCGGCCACGAGCAAGACCATCGCCAGCGCGAGTTCCGCGACGACGAGCCAGCCACGGAAGCTGCGCAATCCGAAACTCATCAAGCCGATCGAGCGGCTGTTACGTAGCGCTTGAAGCAAATCCGGTTTCGAAGCCGCGAGGGCGGGCGCAAGTCCAAACACGATGCCGGTGACCACCGAGAGCGCCAGAGTAAAAGCAAACACGCGCCAGTCGATTGGAATGTTGTTAAGGTTGTAAACCGTTGTCGCAAAGTCAGCGGGCACGAGCGAACCAACCGCTCGGGTGGACCAGAGAGCGATCAACAACCCAAGGGCTCCGCCGGCGAGGCCGAGCACAACGCTTTCGATCAGGAGTTGACGAATCAGTTGCCAGCGGCGCGCGCCGACAGCAGCACGCACGGCCATTTCACGTTGGCGCGCGAGTGTTCGCGAGACCATTAAACCGGCGACGTTCACGCACGCGATGAGCATCACGAGGCCAACGGCGCCCCAAAGAACCAGCACCGTCAAACGTGCGCCCGCGACGAGTTGCTGATGCAGCGGCACAACTTCAACAAGCGCGAGCGGCAAAGCTTCTTTGCCTTGTTCTTTGACTGATTCCGACGCGTTGCGTGAGAGCAGACTCAACTCGGTTTGCGCGCGTTCGAAACTTTCACCAGGCTTGATCCGGCCGACCACTTCGATCAACGTAAAGAAATCGCCAAACTCTTTCGCAGGATCGAGTACGAGCGGCAGCCAAACATCAAAGTCCCCGGGAAAGCGAAAACCCGCGGGCATGACGCCGACGATTGTGTAAGGCTTGTTGTCGAGGGTGAGACTGCTGCCGAGAATCGAGTCTTCGCCACCGTAACGTGCGCGCCAGAACTTCTCGCTGACGATCGCGACGTTGTTCGCGCCGGCCGCATCCTCTTGCGGCAAAAACACGCGGCCTTTGACGGGTTGCACAGCGAGGGTAGTGAAGACACTCGCGGTTACCTGCGCGCACGAGATCCGTTCCGGTTCTCCGCGGCCCGTGAGATTGAAATTGTTATCAATGTAAGCGCCGAGGTCTGCGAAGCTCGTCTGTTTTTCGCGCCACGCGAGATATTGATACGCAGCGATGCCCGGCAAGCCGTTGTCGCCGGCGGATTTCTGAAGCGCGACGAGTTGTTCGGGATCCCGGAACGGCAACGCGCGTAGCAACACCGCGTTCACCACGCTGAAGATCGTTGTGTTGACGCCGATTGCGAGCATCAACGTCAGTACGGCGACCAACGTGAAGCCGGGCCGTTTGCTCAAGCTGCGAAACGCAAACTTAAGATCCTGAAACATAGCTCTCATCACTCGTACCTCAACGCGATCATCGGATCGACTTTCGTCGCGCGCCGCGCCGGCAGATAACACGCGAGCAACGCTACGAACAGCAGCACCAGAGTGATCGCCGCAAACGTCAGTGGATCGTTCTCACCAACACCGAACAGCAAACTTCTCATCACGCGCATCAGGCCAAACGCCGCGGCTAAACCAATCACCAGGCCGATTCCAATCACTGCCATTCCCTGGCCGAGCACCAGTTTCAGCACATCGCTCACTTGCGCGCCGAGCGCGATCCGAATGCCGAGTTCGTGCGTGCGCTGCGTGACCGTGTAAGCAGTGACTCCGTAGATGCCGGCGGCGGAAAGCAACAACGCGACGCCACCGAATAGACCAACCAGAAACAGGTTGAAGCGTGGCTGCGTCACTGACGCGCTCACGATGTGTTCCATCGTCTTTACTTGAGCAACAGGAACACCGCGATCGACCTCCGCCACAGCCTGGCGCAGCGCGGGCGCGAGACTCTCAGGCTCGACTGTCGAGCGAACAACGATGGCCATGTTTTGAAACGGAAGTTGCGCGGCAGCAAAGTACAGTTCCGGTGGCGCCTCTTCACGCAATTCGAGGCTGCGGACGTTTGCGGTCACGCCGACGATTTCAAACCAGATGGGTTGGTTGTTAGCGTCGGTGTTGCCTAACGTGATTCGTTTCCCGACTGGATCTTCATTCGGAAAGTCGCGCTGGGCCAGGGCCTGATTGATCATCAATTTGCGCGGCGCGTCCGAGTTATCTTCCGGCCTAAACGTGCGCCCCTGCAGCACCGTGATGTTCATTGCGCGGATATAATCAGGACTGACGCTGCGAAAGTTGGTCGGAATCCATTTGTCCACTGTGAGAATCGGACGTCCTTCGACGCGGAAAGCGATTGTCGGCCCGCCGCTGAGCGGCAACGTATTGATCACGCCAACGCTGTCTACGCCTGGAATGGCGCGCACTCGCTCGAGCACCTGATCGTAAAATGCGATGTAGTCACCGTTGTCGTCGTACCTTGGACCAGCAGGAGAGAGCTGCGCCGTTAAGACTTGTTGCGGCGTGAAACCCGCATTGACTGCCTGCAAACGCATGAAACTGCGGAACAGCAATCCGGCGCCCGCGAGCAGCACAACTGACAACGCGACTTCGGCAACGATCAAAGCGTGTCGCAGACGTGTGTGACGCGTGCTGCCCGCCGTGCCGCGTCCGGTCTCTTTCATTGCTTCCTGAACGTCGGCGCGCGAGATTTGGAGCGCGGGAGCAAAGCCGAAGAGAAATCCGGTGAGCAACGAAGCGCCGAGCGTGAAACCAAACACGCGCCAGTCCATGCCGATCTCGTTGAGGCGTGGAAACTCCTGTGGCAGCAACTTTGTGATTGCCTGGACGCCATAACTCGAAAGGAACAGACCAAGCACGCCACCAGCCAGCGCGAGCATCGCGCTCTCGGTGAGGAGCTGCCGCATCACACGCCACCGCGAAGCGCCCAGCGCGGTGCGAATCGCAATCTCCTTGCTTCGTGAAGCGGCACTGGCGAGCAGGAGATTGGCGACATTGGCGCAAGCAATCAGCAACACAAACATGACCGCGCCGAAGAGGAGCCACAGCATGGTCCTGGAATCACCGATGAGATGATCCTGAAGCGCAATGACACGGTTGAAGCGGCGATTGTTCGTCTCCGGATATTGTTGTCTGAGACGGCTGGTGATCGTTTCCATCTCGCCGGCCGCCTGCGCCACAGTGACGCCGGGTTTGAGCAATCCCACCGCGCTCAGGTAACCCATACCGCGCCGCTCGGTGGGCTCCACTCTCGGACTAAACTCCGGCGCGAGTTTCAGCGGCGGCAACCACACCTCCGTTTTGTCGGGATACTGGAAACCCGCCGGCGCAATGCCAATGATGCTGTAGGTATTACCGTCGAGCGTGATTGGTTTGCCGAGCACACTCGGGTCGCCGCCAAACCGTCGCCGCCACAGAGCGTCACTTAAAACCGCCACTGGCGCATGTCCCGCTTGTTCGTCACCTGACACAAACAGACGGCCATGCTGCGCGGCGGCGCCAAACACGTCGAAGAAGTCGGCGGAGGTTTGGGCCATATCGATGCGCTCTGCCTGGCCTGCGAGCGTCAGGTTTACGTTCCTGGTTTTAATCGCGGCGAGATGTTCGAAGACGGAGTTTTGCGCGCGCCAGTCGATGAAGTTTGGTCCCGTAACCTGGATTCGTTTTCCTTCCGGATTCAACTCCTGGATCGCCACGATGCGATCGGCAGTGCGATACGGCAGACGCCGCAACACCACGCTGTTCACCACGCTGAAGATGGCCGTGCTCGCGCCGATACCGAGACCAAGCGTGACCACCGCGATCGCGGTAAACACCGGCCGCTTGAGCAATCCGCGAAACGCAAAACGAAGATCTCTTTCCATTACTCGTACCTCAAAGCAACCAACGGATCGACTTTCGTCGCCCGTCGCGCGGGAACAAAGCACGCGATGAAAGCGACTGCGAGCAACAACGCCGCGACCACACCGAAGGTCATCGGATCTCGCGTCGTCACGCCGAACAGCAAACTTTCCATTACTTGCGTGAGGGCGAACGCGCCGAGTAAACCGAGGGCCACGCCGATCGCGGTGAGCACCATGCCCTGCCGCACCACGAGCTTCAAAACGTCCATGCGCCGCGCACCCAACGCCATGCGCACACCGATCTCGTGAGTTCGTTGGGCCACGGTGTACGACATGACGCCGTAAATTCCAGTCGCTGCGAGGATCATCGCGAGCGCCGCAAACAAGCCGAACAGCGTCGTGCGGTAACGCTCCTCCGACACTGATGAATCGACCCACTCAGTCATGGGCTTCACAGCGGCGATTGGCTGATCAGGATCGATACTCCGGACTTCGTTGCGCACCGCGCCGGCAATGCTCAACGGTTCGCCAGTGGTCCGAACCACAAGATTCATCCCACCGTTTCGCCGCCAGGGGAAATACATCGCGGGGTATGGCGCACCTTCAAGGGATCGGTGACGAAGATCGCCGACTATTCCCACGATCTCATACGGCTCGCTCACTGGTCCGGTGATGAGACGTTTACCCAACGCTTCCTCATTCGGGAAGAAGGTGTCGACGAGTTGTTGGCTAACGACGACTACCTTGTCGTGCCGGGTCGCTTCCTGGTCTGTAAAGTTTCGGCCACGCAGCAAAGGAATGCGCATGGCGCTGAAGTAGTTTTGATTTACACGGCGGAAATCAGCGTTGGGTCGTTCGTTCGCAGCTACCGGCGGACGGCCTTCGACAAGGAATGGAATGTCGTTGGGTTGACCACTGAGTGGAAGCTCAGTCACCAGACCGGCAGACTCGACGCCCGGCAAGCCACCAACACGGGTTTCGAGCTCTTTGAAGAAATTGCCGGCCTTCTCGGCTGTGTCGTACTTCTGCCGCGGCAGATCGATGCGCATTGTCAATACGTTGTTCGCGTCGAATCCCGGGTTCACGTTTTGCAGAGCGACGAGACTCCGAATCAGCAACCCGGCGCCAATCAACAACATGACCGCCACTGCGCTCTCAAAAATTACCAGCGCACTGCGCGTGCCGCTGCGCAGCGCACTGTGACCTTCACCGCGCGAACCCTCTTTGAGTGAATCGATAAGATTGACTTTCGCAGTGCGAAACGCGGGTGCGAGTCCAAACAAAACGCCAGTGACAACGGACACGAGCAGCGTGAACGCGAGCACCGTCCCGTCGATCTTCACCTGCACGGTCGGAGGAATACTGTTCTCACTGAGCGTAACGAGCAGGTTCACGCCCCACATGGCGAACAGCGTTCCCAGTGCGCCGCCACACATTGCGAGTAACAAACTCTCTGTGATCATCTGGCGCATGATGCGCAAACGGCTCGCACCGAGCGCCGCGCGCAAGGCAATCTCTCTTTGCCTCGCAGCCGCACGGACCAACAGCAGATTGGCAACGTTTGCACACGCGATCAACAGCACAAACGCCACCGCGCCGAAAAGAATAAAGACGGTGGTGCGGCTGCCACCGACGAGCTGTTCTCGCAACGAAACGAGACGGAGGCTCCAACCGGTATTGGAGTCGGGAAACTGTTGCTCCATTTGCGCGGCGAGCACGTCGGTATCGGCCTGGGCCTGTGCAAGACTGACTCCCGGTTTCAGCCGTCCGATGGGCCGCAGAAAGTGCGCGAAACGTGAGTTGTACTCCTCGGGATTGGAATCGAAGTTTATCGGCACCCACAGGTCCGCTACCTGCGGAAAACTCACGTCTTCTCCCATCACGCCGATCACTTCGCAAGCTTTACCATTGAGGACGATCTTCTTGTTAACGATGGACGGATCGGCGCCAAAACGTCTTTGCCACAGCGCGTAACTGAGTACCGTTACCTGATCGTTGCCGGTTTTTTCGTTTTCAACACTGAATGCGCGGCCGAGAACTGGAGCGACGCCGTAGGCCTGAAAGTAGTTGCCGGTGACGACTGATGCCCGGAGGCGTTCGGGCTCACCGCCTCCTGTGAGTGTCGCCGCTAACGGGATCGAGTGTGACGCGGCAAACTGTTCGAACGCCTTGTTCTGATTGCGATAGTCACGAAAGTCGGCTGGCGCAACACTCGCGCGATTGCCGCCGTTGCGAATATTGCCGAAGACCCACACGAGACGATCGGGTTCAGGAAATGGCAGCGGCCGCAGAACGACGGCGTTCACCAGACTGAAGATCGCGGTGTTTGCTCCGATGCCCAGAGCGAGCGTAAGGAGGGCGATCACGGTAAAGCCAGGGCGCTTGAGCAACGCACGAACCGCAAACCGAAGGTCTTTGAGGGAGTCCATCATTCGTACCTCAACGCGTTCAAGGGATTCACGCGCGAGGCGCGACGCGCCGGCACGTAACCCGCGATTAAGGCCACCAGCGTTAACAGCACCGCCGCGCCGATCAGCGCTGCGGGATCGGCGGCGTTCAAGCCGAACAATTGAGACGAGATGAATTTTGCGGCGAACAGCGCCGTCGGTATGCCGATTACCAGGCCGATCAGGACCAACGTCAACGTCTCGCGCAAAATCATCCATGCGATGTTGCCGCCGCGAGCGCCGAGCGCCATGCGAATGCCGATCTCGTTTGTGCGACGCGCCACGCCGTGGGCCATCACGCCGTACAAACCAATGCACGCGAGGATTAACGCGAGTGCGCCGAAGAAACTGACGAGCTGGGCGATCAAGCGATCCTGTTGCAGGTTTTCATGGACCTGTGCCTCGAGCGTAGTCACGCCGAAGATAGGAATCTTGTCGTCGATGTCGTTGATTGTTTGCCGCACTGCACCTGCGAACGAACTCGCGTCGCCATTCGTGCGAATGTGAATGTTGACTGAGTAAGCGGCCTGATGCGCTAACTGTAGAATCGGGCGATAGACCGCGGGTAACGGCTTCTCGCGCGCGTCCTGGTTTTTGAGGTCAGCCACGACGCCGATGATCTCGAGCGACGCGCCGCCGTCAGTGTCGTCGTCGAACGTGAACTGGCGGCCGATTGGGTTTTGATCCTTGAAGAAAGTGTTGGCGAAGGTCTCGTTAACGACGGCTACTCTCGGACCCGAAACGTTGTCGCGAACCTCGATCTCGCGTCCGCGCAGCAATGGCACGCCGAGGATTTCCGCGTACTTCGGTCCCGTTAAAATATCTTCCACGATCGGATCTTCACCGGGCTGCGGGGTGTATCCCGGCACGCGGATGCTGCTGCTGCGCTGTGTGCCGCTCATCGGCGAATAAGTCGCCATCGAGACCGCGCGCACGTTGGGAAGACTGCCGACGCGATCAAGTATCTGTTGATAAAGCGTGGGAAGTTCCGCGGGCTTGTATCCGCCGAGACGTGGATCGATGCCGAGCAGCAGCATGTTTGAGCGATCAAAACCGACGTTCTCGTTTTGCAGGTTCAAGAGACTGCGCGCGAACAAACCGGCGCCGGTGAGCAACACCATAGAGAGTCCCACCTGCAACACGACCATTGCGGACGACAGATTCCAGCGCCAGAGTCTGCTGCCGGTGCGACTCTTCTCTTTCATCGCCGTGGCAAGATCGGTGCGGCTCGCGCGCAAGGCTGGAACGAGTCCAAACAAAAGTCCTGCGACGATCGAAACGCCAATCGTAAACGCGAGCACACTCGCATCCGGCCGCGTGTCGAGTGGTGATCCTTCCGCGACAAGCTTAACGAGAAGAACGACGCCCCACTGGGCCAACAGCACACCCACTAATCCGCCGATCACTGCCAGTAACATGCTTTCGGTGAGCAGTTGGCGAACGATGCGCCAGCGGCTCGCGCCCAACGCCATGCGCAACGAGATCTCAGCCTTGCGCGCAGTCGCGCGCGCTAGTAACAAACTGCCGACATTCGCACACGCGATCAGCAACACCATGCCGACGACGGCCATGAGCATGTGCAGCGGCGTCGAGTAAAGCCGCCGCAGTCCGGAGATCCCGCCTTTGCCTTCGGCGAGCGCAATGTAGGTGTTTTGAATGCTGCGTTTCCGATCTTCCGTGAGCTGGCTGCCTGCTTCGTCCGTCAGGAACTGTTGCAACGCGAGATTGACACTCGCCTGCGCCTGGCCCATTCGCACGCCGGGTTTCAACCGACCCAACAGCATCAACCAGTACACCTGTTTGTCTTCGAGGAACGACTTGCGCAACTCGATCTGTGGATGAAACACGAGCGGCAACCAGAAATCCGGTGGACGCCGCACGCGTTCGCCGAAAAACTCCGGCGGCGTGACGCCGACGACGGTGAAGTTTGTGCCGTTGATGACAAACGTCTGGCCCACCACGGACGGATTGCTGTTGAGTTCATCTTTCCAATAGCGGTGACTCATCACCGCTGCGGGCGCCGCGTTGGCCTTGTCGTCTTCAGGTGTGAGCACGCGGCCGCGCATCGCGCCGACGCCCAGCACTGAAAAGTAGTTGCCGGAAACCAGATGTCCGGCAGCGCGTGTTGCGGCAGCGCCCTGCGTGTGAGCACGACGAACACTCAAACGGCTGCCGCCGTTGCGCGTCGCGGTGATGTCCTGAAACGACTCGTTGTGATCGCGGAAGTAGAGATACGACGCATACGAGAAACGCTGCCACTGGCCGCTGCGCGGACTGTCTTCGATTGACGTTCCCTCGCCCGTCGTATCGCTGAAGAGAACGAGTTGCTCGGGCTGACTAACCGGCAGCGACTTCAGCATCACGGCGTTCACGAGCGTAAAGATGGCGGTGTTGGCACCGATGCCGAGCGCAAGCGTGAGCACCGCGATCGCCGCGAAGCCTTTGCGTTTAAGCAGTCCGCGAAAACCGTATTTGAGATCTTTGATTAGAGAGTCCATGATGATCACTCGTATCGTAGGGCTACCAATGGGTCGACTTTCGTTGCGCGACGCGCCGGCAGGTAACAGGCGAGAAACGCCGCGGCCAACAGACACAACGACACGACGCCGAACGTCAGCGGATCTGTTCGCGCCACTCCGAACAGCAGGTTCGAGATGAAGCGCGTTAATACCAATGACGCGACCAGGCCGATTGCCAAACCGAAAACCGCCAGCTTCATTCCGTTTACAACGACAAGTTTCAACACATCGGGTGCGCGGGCGCCGAGCGCCATGCGAATCCCAATCTCCTGCGTGCGCTGGGTAACTGCAAAGGCCATCACACCGTAGATTCCGACCGCCGCCAGCAACAAGGCTACGGCCGCGAATATTCCAATCATCAGCGAGTTAAATTTCTGAAGGCCGACCGACATCGAACGCACTTCCTGCATCGTGCGCACGTCAAACACCGGTTGGTCCTTGTCGATGGTCCAAACGTCCTGGCGAATCGAGCCTGCCAGCGACGCCGGATCAACAGTGGTTCTGGCGACGAGCACCATCGATCTCCAGGCGTCCTGTGCGTGAGGCAAGTAAAACTCGGGCGTGACCTCGACCGTCAGCTCGTGCTTGACGTCTTTGATTACGGCTACAACTTCCATCCACGGAGCGCGATCGAGTGGAGCGTCAAAGCGAATGCGTTTGCCAATCGCTTCCTGCCCGGGCCAATGCCTCCGCGCGAATGTCTCGTTCACGATTGCGACCGGCAGGGCGCCGGTTTTGTCCTGCTCGGTGAATGCACGCCCCTTGACGATGGGAATCTGCATCGTCGCGAAGTAGTCGGGAGTACACACGCGATACCGTCCGATGTCTTCCTTACCCGGCGGTGGTTCCGGCGCGCCTTCCACGAGATAGGCATCCGATGAGTTTGAGCCGCCGAGCGGGAGATGGTTCACTGCCGCAACGGACTGGACACCCGCCTGAGCTTTCACGCGCTGGACCAGGCCGGCATAAAAAGCAGCGATCCGTGGCCTCTCCTGATACTTCGTCGACGGCAAGACAAGATTCATCGTCAACACGTTGTCAGGATTGAACCCGGGATCGGTTTTGAATAACGAAATGAAACTGCGAAAGAAGAGACCGGCGCCGACGAGCAGAACCAGCGATAGCGCAACTTCAAGCACCACGAGGGAACTTCGTAGTCGATGTGAGCGGCCCGAAGACTGCCGGGTGCCTTCCTTCAGGGCTGAATTGAGATCTGGTTTTGAGACTTGAAGGGCGGGTGCCAGGCCGAACAGCAAACCGCTGACTAGTGACACGCCGATCGTAAAGATCAGCACGGTAAAATTGATTCCGAGTTGATGCCAACCGGGAGCAAACTTCGCGGCATCACCGGGGTTCGCCGTTCGCAATGCATCGATGCCCCAGACGGCGATAAGAACTCCAAGGGCGCCACCAATCAAAGCGACGATGGAACTCTCGGTTAGCAGTTGGCGAATGATGCGCCAGCGGCTGGCGCCCAAAGCGGCGCGCAACGCGATCTCTTTCTGTCGTCCACTCGCGCGCGCGAGCATCAGGTTTGCGACATTCGCGCAAGCAATCAGCAGAACGAAGGCGACCGCCGCCATGCTGATCCAGATCCCGGCTTCGTACTTGCGCACAGTGTCGGCAACGATCGGAAAGACTGTCGCCCGGACCCCGGTGTTCGTTTCCGGATACTGTTGCTCGAGTCGTGCCGTTATGTTGTCAATGTCCGCCTGCGCGCTTTGGAGCGATGCTCCGTTTTTCAAACGTCCAACCACGTAGTAGGAGTTGAACTGCCGATTGGCCGCCGAGGTCGGTGTGATCTCGATCGTGCTGTAGACCTCGGCGTTCGACGGGTAGTTGAAATTTTCCGGCATCACGCCGATGACGGTGCACGCAAAGCCGGCCAGCGTAACCGTCTGGCCGAGGATGTTTGGATCGGCGCCAAAGCGTCGTTGCCACAAATTATAGGTGAGGATGGCGACGTTTTTGCCGGGCTGGTTCTCGTCTTCCGCGAAGTTTCGTCCCATGAACGGCTTCACGCCGAGAACATCAAAGAAATTTGCGGTGACGAGAAAACCCTGAATCCGCTCGGGGGGATCGATTGCCGTTAGGTTTACACTCCACCAGCGGTAAAGTGCGAGCTGTTCAAACGATTGGTTTTGCGCGCGCCAATCGATGTAATTGGCCATCGAAACTTCGTTACGCGTCACACCGCGACTCGGATACGAATGCCAGACGGTCACAACGCGATCGAGTTCCGGGAAGGGCAACGGCTTAAGCAGCAGCGCGTAGACGGAACTAAAGATCGCTGTATTTGCACCGATGCCGAGCGCGAGAGTGATGGCTGCGACGAGAGTGAAAGCCGGACGCTTGATGAGGTTACGGACCGCGTAACGAATGTCGTTCAGGAAGGCGTCCATAGTTTCTCCTTGCCCGCAGGCACACGAGTGACGTCAACGAACTGACTGGGTTCGTTCGAAGGACCAACTACTTGAGAGCAACTACAGGGTTAGGGAACCTTTGACTTGAAACTGCGTCATCCCGCGGGCGAGAAGCCGTTTCAAACCGGCTACGCCGCCGGATGTGAGGCGAGGCTTGCCTCGCCGTTAACGATCCAGCCATCTTCAAGCTGCACAACCCGATTGCCGTACCCGGCGTTGATCTCGGAGTGCGTCACTTGAATGATCGTGGTGCCTTCGTCGTTCAGGCGCTTGAACATGTCCATGATCTCTTTGCCCTGGGCCGAATGCAGATTACCGGTCGGCTCGTCGGCCAGGATGATTCGCGGACTCGCAACCACTGCGCGCGCGATGCCGACGAGTTGTTGTTGACCGCCTGACAACTGCGTTGGGAAAAGATCTTTCTTTCCGACCATCTGAAACCGATCGAGCGTGTCACAAACGATCGATTGCCGATCTTTCTTGCTGACGTCGCGATAGGAAAGCGGCAACTCGAGATTTTCGAAAACGGTTTGGTCATCCAGCAAGTGATAACTCTGAAAAACGAAACCGATGTTTCGATTGCGCAGCGCCGCGCGCTTCTTCGCATCGAGTTGATGGACCGGCACGTCGTCGAAGTAGTACTCGCCGGTCCATGAATGGTCGTGCATTCCCAGGATGTGGAGCAGTGTCGACTTCCCTGCTCCGGACGGGCCCATGATCGAAACAAACTCGCCCGGCTTGATGTCGAGATTGATCCGGCGGAGCACGTATGTCTTCGTGGGACCGTGGGGGAAAAACTTTTCGACGCCCCGAAGACTGATCATGAAATGGCTCCGAAACCGCTCTCTTTCAACTCACGCTCCATGATCTCGCGTCGCTCGGCGCCTTGCTCTTCTTCCACGATCTGGCCGTCGAACAAGTGAACGATGCGATCGGCATGCTGCGCGTAACGCGGATCGTGCGTAACCATGCAGATCGTTGCGCCGCCGCGATGCAGTTCGCGCAACAGTTCCATCACGGCCTCGCCGTTGGTTGAGTCGAGGTTTCCAGTCGGCTCGTCGGCGAGCAGGATGCTCGGCGCTCCGGCGACTGCGCGCGCGACCGCGACGCGTTGCTGTTGACCGCCGGAGAGCTGGCTCGGCAAGTGTTTCGCGCGATGCGCCATACCGACGCGTTCGAGCGCTTCGGTCGTGCGTTTCTTGCGTTCCGCTGAACTCATACCGCGGTAAGTCAGCGGCAATTCGACGTTTTCGTAAACGTTGAGATCGCCGATCAGGTTGAAGCTCTGGAAGATAAAACCGACTTCGCGATTGCGTATGCGCGCGCGCTCGGAGAGGGAAAGATTTTCGACCGGGTGGCCATTGAGGACGTACTCGCCGTCAGATGGCGTGTCCAGCAGGCCAAGGATCGAAAGAAGGGTAGATTTGCCGCATCCGGACGGACCGGCAATAGAAACATACTCACCTTGTTTGATATCGAGGTGAATACCGGTGAGCGCGTGCGTCTCGACCTCGTCAGTTTCGAAGACTTTCTTGACGTCTGCGAGGTGGATCAGGGGCTGCCCGTTGGAACTCATTGTTCGCTCCTTAAGAGATTCTTTGTGTGATCGATCTTAAAACTTGAACACCGCCCAGCTAGTTTCTGTGACGCGTCAGGTGTACTCCCCACGTTTGGCGCATCAGGTGGCTGAAGCCACTGCCGCATCCGCTCTGCCGCCGGATGTGTGGCATGGCTCTGCCTTGCCCAGCCTTAGCGGATGCGAATCCGATTGTAACTGTCGTGAGCTGAAGTGTCCGAGATGATGACCTTATCCCCTTCCTTCAACCCTTCGAGAACCTCAATCGTGCTGACGGAGTTGCGCCCGAGCTTCACGGACGTGCGCACGGCTTCGCTGCCGTCAGGCGTCAGCACAAACATGCCGATCGTCTGATTCGCCTGGCCAAACGCCGGCCGGCCGACTTTCAGCACGTCTTTCAACCTTTCAAGCTCGATGGTCCCGTCAACACTCAGATCGGGACGAGCACTCGACGGCAACGGTCCGATCAGCGACGCGTCGACTTCAAACGTGCCCTCGCGAGCCGCGGGGTCGATGCGCGAGACGGTTCCCTGAATGATGCCGTTGCGCGTATCGACGAGCACGGTCTGACCGATGCGCACGTCTTTGATCGTCGTCTCGGCAACTCTTAAAACAGCTTTCAACGAGGCCGGATCGGCGACGCGTGCGATGTTGAGTCCGGGGGTTACCTGTTGTCCGACCTGAACTGAAACCTGTTGCAGCACGCCCGCGGTTCCTGCGCGGACTTTCAAAGCTTCGACTTGATCGCGCCGGAGTTTGGCCATGACGCGGAGTTGTTGTAGCCGGGAAGACGCTGCATTGAGCTGCGCTTTAGTCGACTTGGCAGCAACCGCGAGTCGTTCTTGTTCGACCTTCAAACGGTTGGCAAGATCCTGCACCGCAACGCGCGAGATTTTCAGAGTAAGATCGGCAACGAGTCCTTGTTTAGCGAGGGACTCGTCGGCGTCTAGTTGCATTTTCGCCTGACTGTATTGCGCATTGATCGTCGCGATCGCTGATTTCTGCGTCATCGTGTCGCTTTCGAGTTTCACGCGCAGGTTCTGTTCGTCCGCTTCGGCAGCTTTGACCTGGAACTCGGCGTCGGTCGCCTGTTGCTCCATTTGGGGGTTGGAGAGTTCGGCGATCACGGTTGAGGGATCAACTACCGCGCCGGCCTGGATGGGAATATTTTCCACTCGTCCTTCTGCCGGCGC
Organism: Acidobacteriota bacterium; assembly: GCA_020199835.1. Taxonomy (GTDB): domain Bacteria; phylum Acidobacteriota; class Blastocatellia; order Pyrinomonadales; family Pyrinomonadaceae; genus PSRF01. The sequence continues at coordinate 271,956 of JAIVJV010000008.1, forward strand.
CGGCACCCATCGAGTCACTTCGGGCACAAGCGTTCCGTTGCCTCGCACGTCACGCACCATCTCACCGCGTTTGACGGTATCGATCACCACGGTGGATGGATCGATCGTCGGTGCGGCCGGTTTGAGTTTCGTGAGGCCGTAGGTGATGCCGCCGATAGCCGCGAGTCCGACCACAATCATGACGGCAGTGCGAATCTTCTTTTTGAGTTTGGATTTAGGGGGTCGCTTGATGTCCATAACTTCTTTACTTCACAAAAATTATTGGAGAGCTGTAAAGCCAGTTGAGAGAGCGGCGATGCGCGCGCGAAGAACGGAGCCTACCTTCAGCTATTAAACTTCACACGCAACTATACAGTTCTCCGGTTCTGCACGTAAACAAAGGCCGTGCCAGCACAAAAGCCCTGATAAATAGCCGATTCAGGCCGGAAAACCGGAACAATGGTTTCGCTTGCGGGACTTCTCAATCCCACTTTCGAAACGAGCAATCCAACGATCTCGCCGCGAGATCCGAGTCTGTGAACTAGTGAGTCGAGGGATTTGAGCGAGTCGTCACCTTGTGACTCGTGGGCGTGGGCAAACTCAAGCGCGTGCGCATGCGCTGCTGCCACTTGCTGCGCTCGCCTTCACTCTCTTCAATCTGCGCCAATACCGCACTCAGCGACTCGCCGCCCAATTGACGCATCTTCAGATACAGCAACGCCGGCACGATCGAGATCAGCGGTATGACAAAAATGTTTGCCAGTCCTAACACCTGCTGGTAAAGCTTCTCTCCGAGGGACGCGCGCGGCATATTGAATCCCACTCTGATTCGTCCCACAAAGAAACTGACAGTCATCGGAATCACGATCTGGAGTAACGAAACGATAATGATCGTGCGCCACGAGCGCGATGCGAGTTCGCGCGCGCGTTTCATCGCCGCTTTCTTCTCGAGTCCTTCGATCAGCACCACGGGCGCGTACAGCGAGTAGCGGATCGAGAGGATGATGCCGGGAATGATCAGTAACAAGAAGCCGAGAAAGATACGCAGCGTGACGCGCACGACTGTCTTGACAAACGGACGCCACCGCTTCCGCAAAACTCCAAACGCATCGCGGAGTTCTACCGGCCGCAAGGGCGCGGCCGCGAGTTGCGTGACGATGATTCCGGTCACACCTGAGATCACCGAGCTCGAAACCATGTACGCCAGGAGGTTGGTCAACGAGAAGATCACACTCACGCCGATTAGGGCGATCTGGACTCCACGGCCGCTGCCACGCAGATAGTAATCGACAATAAATAACCCGCTCATCAAAAACGTCGTGACAAACACCGGAATATGAGCGATGACGCTGAGCTTGAGAAACTTCGGGAAGTATTCGCTGTAAAGCGAAAACGCGCGCCGGTACAGCGCGCCGATGCCTTCAGACTGGCCTCGTAATGAACTGCCAAACGCAAATGCCGTCGCCGGACGTTCAGCCGGGTTCTTCGACAAGGCCGACATAACCACGCCTGCAACGCGCTTCGGAATCTTCTTCTCACGCTCACGCAGGTTTTGCGGCGCCTGCTCGCGATGCGCACGCATGACCGTGGACGTGTTACCCGAAAACGGCGGCTCGCCAGTCAGCATTTGATAAGCGATCACGCCGAGGCTGTAGATGTCGGAACGCTCGTCCACGTGCCCGCCGCCGCATTGCTCGGGGGACATGTAAAGCGGCGTGCCCATGATCGCGCCAACACGCGTGAGCGCCGAGCCGGGTACGGTCGTGGAGCCGTGCGGGCCGTCAGTTCCTCTCGTATCGCCGAACAGCAACGTCCCGTCTTCATCAGCATTTACGTCGTGCTGCGTGGAGAATCGATTCGTGAGTTGAGGCGATTGCAGCAGAGTGTTGACTTCCAGATCGGTCGCTGCTGCATCGGCCGCGGCGGCGGCGCGAAGCTGCGAGACGTTATCGATGATGGTCGAGGCCGCGTTGTCTTCCGCGGGCGCTTCACCGGTTGGACCAAGCTTGGCGATACCGAAGTCGAGCACCTTGACGCGGTAACCACCGAGTCGATTTGGTTCGAGCCAGATGTTGTCGGGCTTCAGGTCGCGGTGAATGATCCCTTGTTGATGCGCTTCGTTAACGGCCGAGCACACCTGCTCCATGATGTCGGCCACCCACTCGAGCGGCAGCCGTTTCTCTTCCGCGAGCACGTCGCCAAGCGTGCAACCGTCGAGATATTCCATCACCAGGTACGCGACCTGGCCTTCCTTCACACGCGCGAAACCAAAGTCGGTAACATCAACGACGTTCGGATGGCGCAAGCGTCCCGCGGCACGCGCTTCCCTTTTGAAACGTTCGACAAACTCGTTGTTGCGCATGAACTGCGGTGAGATCAGTTTCAGCGCCACGTAGCGTTCGGTGCCGAGGTGTGTCGCGAGATACACCGCGCCCATTCCGCCTTGCCCGAGGAGCTGTTCGAGGCGGTACTTATCGTCGAGCACCTGGCCCAGGTAATGTTCGAGTGCGGGCATGAGATTCTAATGCTACCACCGATCGGCGCCGATAGGCGGGCCGTCCGGCGGAGGCTGCGCCGTCGTCAGATTCATCTTCTTCGGATCTTCCTGAAACCGCTTGATCTGTTCGAAGCTGTAATAAAGAAACGCCCGGCGGTTTTCGTCCGTGGTCAAACGGCGTTGCGTATACAGCCACGTCTTCAACTGCTCGAGTTTCCACGAAGCGACCGCGCGAACCTGGTTCGCTGCGCGATCGTTCGCGGCGAGCGACATGAGATTAGTTAGCACGACCATGTTGACGGTATGCTGGATCTCGCCCGTGTAACCGTTTGCGGCGGGCGCTTTCCACGTGGCGGCCAGCGCGCGATCGATAACTTCCGCGAGACTCGGGTTTCGCCGGTCGCGCGCGTGGAACTGGACCAGCCGCGCGGCGCGTTCCTGATTGAACAAAAATTTGCTCACGTGATCGGCCACAGCTTCGACGGGCGCGAGCGCGTCGAACACTGGATCGGTGCGAATGTGAAAGTCTTCGCGCGTGCGCGGATAACCGGACGGACGCGGCGGAATCAAACGCAACAACGACTCGGGCACGGCGAGGGCTTCCGGTTTGAGCGTTTCGAGCACGGCGGCAAGTGCGCGGCGCTGTTCTTCGGGCGCGACGATCTGCGGACCGCGATCGCCCTTTCCTTTCAGACTGAAAGTGTAATCCTGACCGCCGATCGATTTCGCCGCGGCTTCAACCTGGTACCGGTGATACATGTAGATCGGCGCCAACACCTCTTCGATCGTCGCGAGCGGCGCGCCTGCGCGAATGTTGTTCTCACCAAAGCGCCGCAACGCAGCCGCGCGCACTCTCATCACGTTAGCGAGTTCATCAACGGCGTTGCGGCCATTGTCCCAAAGATGGGCCACTGAACTTGAACTACCGGCGGGTCGTGCGTCCTGATCGGTCAAGTACATTAACCCGCGCGCGAATGCTTCGCGCAACGTCGTGTCGAGCGCTTGTGCTTCGTTGGTTCCCGGAGCGAAATCCTGGTAACCAAAGGCAATCGCCACCGTGTCCCATTCGCCGATCCCTTTTGCATAGGCGTCGGAAAGATCGGGGACGCCGTCCGGTCCAAGCCTGGCCCACGGCGCAGGGTAATCCATTACGGAGGCGCGTCCGGTGGGACTCGCCGCGTAGTTGTGTTGCAGTCCCAACGTGTGGCCCACTTCGTGCGCGGAGAGTTGTCGCAAACGCGCCAGCACCATCTCGAGCAACTTCGGGGACGTGGTGTTTGTGTTGTCGTACGGCGCGAGCAAACCCTCGGCGATTAGCAGGTCCTGCCGGTCGCGCAATGAGCCGAGTGAAACACGGCCCTGGATGATTTCGCCCGTGCGCGGATCGACTAACGAGTTGCCATACGACCACCCACGTGTCGAACGATGCACCCACTGGATCACGTTGTAACGCACGTCCATCGGATCGACTTCCGCCGGCATCACTTCAACGCGAAACGCGTCTTTGTAACCGAGCGCTTCGAACGCCTGCGCCCACCAGCGAGCACCGTCGAGCAGCGCCGAACGCACCGGTTCGGGCGCGCCACGATCGACGTAGTAGATGATCGGCTCAACAGCTTCACTCACGCGCGCCGCCGGATCCTTCTTCTGCAAGCGATGACGAGCGATGAAACGTTTCGTGATCGGATCTTCGATTGGGGTGGCGAAATCCATGTACTCGATGCCGTAAAAACCGGATCGCGGGTCGAAGACGCGCGGTTTGTAACCAGTGTCGGGCAATCGCACGAAAGAATGGCGTTCGCGAACCGTGATCGCATCCGGCACCGGAACCACTTGGCGCACGAACCGGCCGGTAGGTTCGCCGGTGAAAGTCAGCGTGGTTTCGATCTCCGTGTTCTGTGGAAAGTTTTTCGTGTTTGGCAGGTAAAACGCGCTGCGCTTCGGCTCGAGTTTGTAGTCTCCCTGTTGCGTGCGTTTGAGGACGTTGGTGACCTGGTGCGCGTCACGCAGGAAGAAATCGGTGGCGTCGACGAGCACGCGTCCGGAGTCCTCGGCCGCGACGTCGAAGCCCCAGAGTGTTGATTCGGCAAACGCGTCTTTAACGGCCACGCGTTCGTCAGCGTTGTTTGAGGTTGCGCGGAAGGAATAGTTGGGCGCGACGAGCAGGACGCGCGGGCCGCTGCGATCAAAACGAACGATCGAACTGTCGCCGAGCTGGCCGCGATCGAGACCGATGTCGTTCGAGCCGATGCCGGCCGGCAGCGATTCGACGTAGAGAAACTCTGTGTTCCACTTGTCGATCTCCAGCCAGATCTTTCCCGCCTTCGCGTCCCAGTAGAACGTGAAGAAGCCGGGAAACTTCTCCATGCCTTTCACCTTGTCCGCGATGGACTGTGCGTGAACGGCCACAGATAAACACAGCAAGGAGACGAACAGACCGGCGAGTTTTAGTTGTTTCATGCTACTGGTCTTTCCACTCGGGGATGCGTCCGGGAGTCCAGGGCGCGCCCGCCGCCTCTAACTGTTTTTCCAGACGCGCAAGGTCCACTTCGATCAGTTGCCGCAATTTGACCAACACACCTTCGAAATCCTGCGCGGCCGCGGTGTATTGCGCTTGCTGCGTCTGCGTCGGACGCGCGGTGGACATGCGTTGCGCGCCCACGACGTAACCGACACGATCGTTGATCGACGACGGCGTATTCATGTTGCGCTGCCGCGCGGCACTGTCACCGCTCAACGCGCGCACGATCTCGTTAGCACGTTTCTCCAGCGCTATCGCATCTTCGTACAGACGGGCCGGCAGCGACGGCGTCTCCGCAATGGCGCGTTTGATCGCTGTGAATCGCGGCCTCAGTGCGTTCGCTGCCTGCGACGCGCCACTCACCGCGCGCTGCAAGCGCACCGCTTTCTGCTGAAACTCAACGAGCAGCGTGCGATCCGAAACGGACATGTTTTCCTGTCCTTCAACCACCACCTGAAACTCCTGCGGCGGTCCAATCGGTGTCAGCACGCCATCGATTCGCTTCGCCACGACCGCTTTGTAAGTGCCCGGCATGACGAGCGGTCCTGACGGTGGTTCAAAATCCGGATCGGCGTCGGGCTGCGGCGGCGCGGGAAGATTCGCCGCGGGATAACGCAAATCCCAGTTTAGTCGTTGAATCCCGGCGCTGACCGGACCGGTCAAACGGCGCACGACGCGATCGCCGGAATCCGTAATCGTGAGGACGATCGCCGGCGCTTCCTCTTCTTCTTCGGCGCGCAATTGCTCGCGCGTGGGCCAACTGATTGGCGCGCGACGTCGTTCCGCATCCCGCTCTGCTTCCTGGCGTCGCTCCTTGCGCGTCTTGATCGACTCTTTGAGATACCACGTCACGACCGCGCCGAACGGCGGGTTATCCGCCGTGTAAAACGCCTCGCCCTGAAAACTCTTGCCGCGGCCGCCAAGGGGCTGCGACACGATGTACATCAACGCATCCTTGACCGGAAAAACCGCCGCTTCCTGCCGTAACGTTTCAGGTTTCAGCAGACGGAGCGGGGTGTAGTTATCGAGGATGTAAATGCCGCGCCCAAACGTGCCAAGTACAAGATCGTGCTCGCGTTTCTGAATATTGAGATCCCGTACGGCGATTGTCGGCAGACCGCCTTTGAGTTGCACCCACTTCTGACCGCCATCAATCGAGAAGTACAGCCCAAACTCGGTGCCGGCGAAAAGCAGGTTCGGGTTGACGTGGTCCTCTGCCACGGCCCAAACCGGTCCATTCTTCGGCAGGTTCGCGCTCAACGAAGTCCACGTTCGTCCGGCGTCGGTAGTTTTGAGAATGTAAGGCTTAAAGTCGTTGTTCTGATGGTTGTTAAAAGCGACGTACGCGGTGTTTGCGTCGTGATTGGAAGTGGTGATGCGGCTGACGTAAGCCATGTCCGCCACACCGGGAAATTTATCGATTTTGCGCCAGTTCTTGCCACCGTCTTCAGTCACCTGGACCAGGCCGTCGTCGGTGCCGACGTAGATCAGACCGTCTTTCTTCTGCGACTCCGCGAGCGCTGAAGCATTGCCGAAAAACGCGGTCGATGCGTTCTTCGCCACCGCGTCAACGCTCCAGATTTTGCCCATTACCGGCAACTGATCGCGATCGAGATTGCGCGAGAGCTGGCCGCTGATCACGGTCCAACTGTCGCCACGATCGTCACTGCGAAACAGTTTGTCGGACGCCATGTAGAGACGTGTGCGCGAGTGAGGACTGATGATAAATGGCGAGTCCCAGTTCCAGCGCATCGGATCTTCATTGCGGGCTGCCTGCGGTTGAATGCCGATGCGTTCGCCGGTGCGCTTGTCGAAACGCACAATCACACCATGCTGCAACGATGCGTAGATCGTGTTCGGATCTTCCGGATCTACCTGCGAACGAAAACCGTCGCCGCCGTTGGTCACGAACCAATCGGCGTTGACGATGCCGGAAGCGCTGCGCGTGCGCGATGGACCACCAAAGCTGAAGTTGTCCTGCGTGCCGCCGTAAATGTTGTAGAACGGCTTCGCGTTGTCGGTCGTGATGTCGTAGAACTGCGGCACCGGCAGGTTTGCCTTGAACTCCCAGTTCGCCCCACGATCAAAACTCTCGTAAACGCCACCGTCAGAACCGACGAGGTAATGCTCGGTATTATCCGGATTAATCCAGATGTCGTGATTGTCGACGTGCTTCGATTTCTCGCCGAGGCGACGCAAAGTGCGGCCGCCATCGTCTGAGACCATCAGGAAAACGTTCATCACGTAAACGCGATCGACGTCTTTGGGATCCGCAACGATGCGCGAGTAATACATCGCGGTTGAATCAAACTCGTTGCGGCGATCCCAACTGCCACCGCGATCACTCGAACGGAAAATTCCCCCGCGACGATCCGCCGCTTCGACAGTCGCGTAGAGCACGTTCGAATCGACGGGCGAGATTGCGAGACCGATGCGGCCCAGCTCAACGGTGGGCAATCCCGCGCGCAACTTGTTCCACGTCGCGCCCGCATCAGTTGACTTGTAGATCGCGCTCTCTGGACCACCATTTATCAGCGTCCACATGTGACGGCGGCGTTGATACGACGCACAGTAAATGGTCTCCGGATCGTTCGGATCGATCACGACGTCGGTGACGCCGGTGTTCTCGCTGATGTTGAGGATACTTTTCCACGTCTTACCGCCATCGGTGGTTTTGAATAGACCGCGTTCGCCGCCCGGACCCCACAACGGTCCCTGCGCCGCGACATAAACGATGTCCGAATCTTTCGGATCGATGGCGATGCGCCCGATGTGTTCGGAAGTCTTCAAGCCGACATTCTTCCAGGTTCGCCCGCCGTCTTCGGATTTGTAAACGCCGTTGCCGTAAGAGACGCTGCGCTGGCTGTTGTTCTCGCCTGTGCCGACCCACACGACTAAAGGATTCTTCGGGTCGAGAACGAGGGTGCCGATCGAGTAGGATGCTTCGTTATCAAAGACGGGCGTCCACGTCGTGCCGGCGTTGACGGTCTTCCAAACCCCGCCACTCGCGACACCGACGAAATACTTCGCCGGGTTCTTCGGATCGACCGCGAAGCCGATCACCCGACCGGACGTGAACGCCGGACCAATGGATCGCAGACGCAATCCGTTGAAAGTCGGCGTGGACATCGGATCGCGCGGTGTTGCTGATGCGTCGGGTGAGGGGCTCGGACTCGGACTCGCGCTCGGTGACGGAACCGGTACTGGAGAAGGCTGCGGCCCAGCGGGCGGTTCTTGCGCTGAGACAGTAAAAGAGAGAAGCAACAACGAGAACAAGACACAGACGCACCTGGAGACGGTCATAAAAAAGTTTCCTCTTTAGTTGTGTAAAGCTGCTTATGTACGTGTCAGGAGACACGCTTCAACGCGGATCGTAGAAACTCGATAGTGCGCCGCCAGGCGTCGGCGGAGGCTTCAGCATCGTAAACCTCAGGTCGCGTATCGTTGAAAAACGCGTGGTCCGCCTTTGGGTAAATGATCGTTTCGAACTGCTTGCCCAACGCCTTCAATTGCTGCTCCAACTGATGCACCGACTCCGGCGTGGCAAACCCGTCGCGCTCAGCGTAGATGCCAAGCAACGGCGCTTGCAAATTCGGCAGGTCGGGCTTCACATTAGGGTGAATGCCGTAAAAGACGACGCAAGCTCGGATATTCGCATTCTTCGTCGCTGTGTAAAGCGACAACGCACCGCCCATGCAGAATCCCACGACACCCGCTTTATCTCCAGTGGTCGCATCGTGGTCCAACAGGTACTTCACGGCGCCGCTCAAATCCTTTTCCGCTTCGTCGATGCGCAGCGCCATCATCATCTTGCCCGCTTCGTCCGGCGACTTGGTGGTGTTGCCGTGATAAAGATCGGGAGCAAGCGCGACGAAACCTTCACCCGCAAAGCGTTCGCAAACGTCTTTGATGTGATCGACGAGTCCCCACCACTCCTGGATCACGATCACGCCGGGACCGCTGCCTTGCTCCGGAATCGCGAGATATCCCTCGCACGTTCGACCGTTTGCTTTGAACTCAACCAACTCTCCCACGGTTCGCCTACTCCTTTTCCACTTGCGTGCGCAACACGCCGTCCCAACGATTCATAACCTCGAGGTGAATGTCAAACTGATCGATCACGCGCATCGTGATGTGATTGATCATGTCGTCGAGGTTCTGAGGATTGTTATAGAACGCCGGCACTGGTGGCAAAATCACAACGCCCATTCGCGCGAGCTTCAACATGTTTTCGAGATGTATCTCGCTGAACGGCGACTCGCGTACGACCAAAACCAGTTTGCGTCGCTCTTTCAGGACGACGTCGGCCGCGCGGTGAATCAGGTTGTCGCCAAGACCGTGTGCGATCACCGCGACGGTGCGCATACTGCACGGCGCGATCACCATGCCGAGAGTAACGAAAGAACCGCTGGAGATCGCTGCGCCCTGATCGCCGATAGCGTAACTGTGCGTGGCCAGGTTTTGTACGTCTTTGAGTGAGTACCGGGTTTCGTGCGTGAGCGTGCGCGCGCCCCACTTGCTCATGACGAAATGCGTTTCGACGCCGGAGCCGTGCAGCATTTGAAGCAGCCGTACTCCAAATATCGTTCCAGTTGCTCCAGTGATTCCCACTATAAGTCGAGACGGGTTCATGCGTGAGGCCATTTTCACACGAATTAAAGAAAAACAAAAAAGGCCGGATGCTTAACACATCCGGCCATGAAGAATCTGTGTTATCTGTGGTTACGCTACCGCGCGGACGTACTTCTCGACCATTCGCGAAATGGATTCTTTGGTGGTCGCGCCGACCACGCGTTCGACTTCCTTACCTTCGCGGAAGAGGATCAAAGTAGGAATGCCCTTGATGCCGTAACGTTGCGCAGTCGACGGATTGTCATCGACGTTCAACTTCACCACGCTCGCGGTATCGCCATACTGCTCGGCAACGGCGGCCACGGTCGGGGCGAGCATGCGGCAAGGGGCACACCATTCAGCCCAAAAATCCACCAGCACGGGCTTGTCGGATCCCAATACTTCTTTCTCAAACGAGCTGTCACTTACGTCTTTTACAAATTCACTCATCTCTCGTTGCTCCTAGTCTGCTGTAATCTCTGAAATTATTGCCCCTCGCCTTCGAGGAAGTTCTTCAGTAGCCGCGCACGCGATGGGTGGCGGAGTTTGCGCAGCGCTTTTGCCTCAATCTGGCGAATGCGCTCGCGTGTTACGTTGAAATTCTGACCGACTTCCTCCAGCGTTCTCTCGTGACCACCGTTATCCAAACCGAACCGCAAACGAATGACTCGCTCTTCACGCGGACTCAAGGTTTGCAGCACGTCGCCGGCAATCTCCCGCAAGTTTGAAGTGATCACGCGCGCGGCCGGACTCTCGCTCGATTTGTCTTCGATCAAGTCGCCGAGCTGCGAATCGCCGTTCTCTCCGATTGGTGTTTCGAGCGAGATCGGGTCCTGCATCAACTTGCGAGCTTTGCGTACCTTGTCAACCGAGGTGTCCATCTTCTTGGCGATCTCCTCGGTCGTTGGTTCGCGTCCGAGTTCACGCACCAGTTCACGCGAAGTGTTCTTGAGCTTATTGATCACTTCGATCATGTGCACCGGAATGCGGATCGTGCGCGCCTGGTCGGCGATAGCGCGGGTGATTGCCTGGCGGATCCACCACGTTGCGTACGTGGAGAACTTGTAACCACGGCGCCAGTCAAACTTGTCAACGCCCTTCATCAAACCGAGATTGCCTTCCTGAATCAGATCCAGGAACTGCAAACCACGGTTCTGATACTTCTTCGCGATCGAAACCACTAGACGCAGGTTCGCTTCGGTCAGCTCGTGCTTCGCCTGTGCCGTTTGTGCTTCGCTGATCGCGATCATCTGGTGCGAACGCTTAATCTCAAGCGGCGACAGATGATGTTCGGCCTCGATGTCTTTCAGCCGTTTTTTCGCGGTGGCGATCTGCTTGCGATACTCCTTCTGCTTGTCGGGCTTGACTCCCTTGCGCTTGAGTTTGTCGTTACTCGATTCGATTTCGCGCTCGAGCGTGCGGACTTCCCTGTGCACGACGCCGATCGCGGCGATCAGACGCTGGCGAGCGGCCTCTTTCATGTGCAGACCACGGATTTCCTGCGCGATTTCCAACCGCGTGCGGGCGAGTTTGCGACGGTAACGCAGCAACTTCTTCGAGCGCTTGCCGCGCGAGATCCTCTGCTCGTCGGCAAACTTCTCAAGCTCTTTCAAGCCCCGCTTGTAGAGCTGCTTTATGTTGTTCAGTCCCTCGATCGTCCACTGCAAATACTCTTCGCTTCGATCCTCGTGTTCCTCGGTCTCCATCTGATCCGAGAACGCGACAACGTCGCGAATGTTGAGAGATCCCGCGGCGAGATCGTCGCCGATCCGGAAGAGCTCGACGACGGCAATCGGCGAACGCGCGATCGCTTTCTCGGCTCGTTTCTGACCACGTTCGATGCGCTTGGCGATGGACACTTCCTGTTCGCGCGTCAGCAAAGGCACGACGCCCATCTCGCGCATGTAGACGCGAATGGGATCGGAGGTTTTATCCATCTCGCCGGCCGAGAGATCCAACTCGACCTCTTCACCCATTGCTTCATCTGATTCGGCGGCAGACGAAGCCTCTTCAATCAAAGGTTCCTCGATCTCCGTTTCACCGCTGGTAGCCCGTTCCAGCGTTTGTAGTACCTCGTCGATATCTTCTATCGACACGGCATCGTCGGTTAGTTCCTCACTGAGGTTGGCGAAATCGCCCTTAACCGAATTCATGAGCTCGATACCGCTTTGATCTTTTTCCAGCCTGGACAAATTAACTATTCCTTTCTCGATTAGGCAGTTCGAAGTATTTTTGCGACTCTCCCGTTCGACTTTCCTAACCTGGGAGTTTTCCCGGTAGTGAGAGTTCCGCACGGCTTCAATCGTTGTACGACATCGTCGATAGTGATGTTTTTCAACACCAGTTCGACGGCGGAATCGACTTCCTTTAAAACTTCGCCCAGTACTGTTTCAATGTTGACGCCGACCGGACAATCGCGACTGGGCGGCTGCCGGTGCAATGAAAAAACGCCGCCGCATTCGAGCGCCTGGTAAACGTCCAAAAGCGTGGTTTTCGCCGGGTCAGTGGCCAGCCGGGAACCGCCCATAGAACCGGTCTGCGAGACCACCAGCCCGGCTTGCGCCAGGTCGAGCAACATCCGGCGAATAACTACCGGATTGGTGTTCACGCTTTCTGCAACCTGTTCGGATTTAAGGGGTTCTTCGCCCGACCAAGCCATCAAACTCAAGACATGCACCGCAACCGCGAAGCGGCTATTAGTCGACATATATCAACAACAGGGGTCCCAATTCGGGCGTCAATTTTGTAACCATTATAGTTACAATTTCGTTTTTGTCAACTATTTGAAAAACGAGGCGTTTAGGGCTGACCGGCGGGGATTTTTAGGTCATGAATGAGGGTGAAAAGCGCGTCAACATCGATCGGTTTCGGTACGAGCGCGATATAGCCGACGCCGATGGCTCTGCGCCGGTCTTCGTCACTCGCGTAGCCGGAAATCGCTATCGCCGGAATGCTGTTCATCCTGGGCAGCTCCTTGAGCTTTTCGAGCAGTTCGTAACCGTCAACGTCCGGCATGCCGATGTCGGAAATCACGATGTCCGGTTGGTTTGTGCTCGCCCACCGGAGAGCCTCAGCCGCTGAAGTCGCGGTGATCGCGTGCGCGCCCTCGCGAGCAAACATAGCGCCCAACAAAGTCAACGTGTCTTCCGAGTCTTCGACAATCAAAACTTTCAGATCCTTCAACGAATGTGTCTTCTCTTCGACGACGTTCGCGGCGACATTTTCCGTTCCGACTAAACCGATGCGGAACATGAAGGTCGATCCTTTTCCCGGGCCTTCAGACTGCGCTTCGAGGCGGGCGCCGTGCATCTTCGCGAGGGCGTCGGCGATCGCGAGGCCGAGTCCGAGTCCACCGTGGCGACGCGATGTCGAGCCGTCCGCCTGGCGAAAACGATCAAAGACGTGCGGCAGGAAATCCGGCTCTATGCCGATTCCGGTGTCACTCACGATCAGACGAGCCTCATTGTTTTCGGCTTCGGTGCGCACTGTTACCTTGCCGCCCGGTTCGGTGAACTTGATAGCATTGGAAAGAAGGTTCCAGGCGATCTGCTGCAGTCGAACAGGTTCGCCCATCACGACGAGCATCTCGTGCGGCACCGTGACGGAAAGTTCGATGTTGCGCGAGGCAGCAAGAGCGCGGACGGTATCGAGCGCGGCTTTTACGGCAACGTTCAAGTCGATTGGGCGCGGTTCAAACTGCAACTTGCCGGTCGCGATGCGCGATGTATCGAGCAAATCGTCAATCAGCCGCGCCTGCAGCCATGCGTTCCGCTCGATCGCGTCGAGTGCCTGAGCGACGCTCTTGGTGTCAAGATTGCCGCTGCGCAGCAGTTTGATCCAACCAACAACCGGAGTCAGCGGGGTGCGCAATTCGTGCGACAGCGTAGCGAGAAAAACGTCTTTGGCTCGATTGGCTTCGGCGAGTTCCGCGTTGAGGCGAGTTAGCTCGGCCGTGCGTTCGATGATTCGCTGTTCGAGATCCAGATTCAGTTGCTCGAGATCGGTTCGCGCTTTTTGTTCGGCGAGCATGAGACGGCGGTGATCGACGCCGCGGCGAATCGTGTGTTTCATCGTTTCGATGTCACACGGTTTGACGAGATAGTCGTACGCGCCTTCCTGAAGTGCAGAGATGGCGGACTCCACGGAAGCAAAACCGGTCAGGACGATCGAAATCGTGAACGGTGAGTTGCGGCGGATCTCGTTGAGCACCGCCAGTCCTTCGCCCTCGTCCATGTGCAGGTCGGTGAGCACGAGATCGTAATCGGTGTTTGCGAGCAGCGCGATCGCTTCGTTGCCGCTGGCAGCGGTGTCAACGGAGTAACCTTCTTTTTCCAGGATCGCAGCAGTCGTGATACGCAGATTTTCCTCGTCATCGACGACCAGCAGGCGCGCCTGATTAATCGGAAGGAATTCCGAGGCTTCCGCGCGATCGTTTCTAGTCGGGTCGATTGAGCCGCTCATTTTTTCGGCGGGTGCTCCGGTTTCTTGTCTTCAAGAATCGGGGAGTCGACTTGCAATACGATGCTGAAAACGGTGCCGCGGCCAGGATCGCTGCTGACTTCGATGCGGCCGCCGTGTTGTCTGACGATGTCCTGCGTCACCCACAGGCCGAGACCGGTTCCCTTTTTGCCGGTCGAGAAAAACGGATCGAAGATGCGCGCAAGATCATCGGACGCGATGCCGACGCCACTATCGCTGAGCTGGACGAGGATCGACGGCTGCAACGCCTGTTCGTAGCGCGAGGTGGAGACGTTGATCGCGCCTTCACCGCTGATTGCCTGCTGCGCGTTGATAATGAGATTCAGAAACACCTGGCGGAGTTGATCGGCGCGGGCTCGAACCGGCGGCAGCAGAGGATCGAAATTCTTCGTCAGACGGATGCGCTGCTGGCGCAGTTTCTTCTCGAGCAACACGAGCGTCTCTTCGAGCAACTGGTTCACGTCAACCCAATCGACTTCACCCGGACGGCGTGCGAAACCGAGCATCTGGCGAATGATGTGTGAAACCCGCTCAGTCTCTTTTCTCGCGATCTCGAGAAAGCGCGAGTTTTGCTCGACATCAGGACTCGGGGTCTGCATCAGGTAGAGCGCGTTCTTGATGGCTTCAAGCGGGTTATTGACCTCGTGCGCGATCGAGGCGGCGAGACGTCCGACGGCGGCGAGTTTTTCTGACTCGAACAACTGTTGTTCGACACGACGGCGCTCAAGCTCACGAATCTCGGTCAGGTCGTGCAGAATCGAGACTACCGCGGTCACCTGACCGGTCGCATCCAAAACCTCGCGCGCGGTGATCTCCATCGGCAACGCACGTCCGTCCTCGGGATCGAGCAACTCGATCTCCGCCTGGCGCCCTGTATCCGCGGCAGATGCGAGCGTCGAAATAAACGATGTTAACTTGACGGCATTGGCGCGAACGGCCGTCGCGGCCGATGAACCGGGCGGGTCGTTTTCCTGAAACAACAGCTCAGCGCGGCGGTTGAGCAGGATGTAGTTGCCGGCCGAATCACAGACGACGATGGGGTGACCGACGTTCTCGATGATCAGGTCGAGGCGGTCGCGTTCGCGGCGCGACTCAGATTCCGCGTTTTGCAGTTTGGCAAAGTTGCGTGCGAGTTCTTCGTTCGCCTCGCGCAGGTCGGTCACGTCGCGAAAGATCGAAACTAGACCGAGCGGTTCGCCGCGGCCGTTTGTCGCGGGTGTTGAAATTACCTCGAAGTGAATGTCCGAACCTTCAATCGGATCGACGAGCGTGATGTCGCGTTGGATAACTTCGGACGAGGAAACCGTGGCGCTCGAGAGAAACGCGGAAAACAACAGGTCGTTCATCTTCAACGCGCGCCGTTTTCCCTCGCCCGCGTTTGCCGAGCCGCTGAACAACTCCTCCGCGCGCCGATTCTGAAGCAGGATCTCGTTGTCGAGATCGGTGAGCACGATCGGATCGGCGACGGATTTCATGATCGACTCGATCCACGTTCGCTCGCGCTGGAGCTTGGTAACCGTGGTGACGAGGCGTTCCTGGTGTGTGGCGAGCGAAGCGACGATGCCGATGCGTTCTGCGAATCGCCTGAGCAGGTCGTACGTGTCGCTATCAAGATTGTCGCGATCAGTTCCGACGTAAAGAACGCCGAGGCGCGAGCCACGTTCGAACGTCCAGTATTGACTCGGGAGCCGCGAGGCGTCGCGTCCGGTTTTCGGCGGTAACTCTGAAATACCAAACAGCGGCAACGCCAGAACGTCGTGGCGCCAGTCCATGTTACCGAAGAGTTGGCGGGAGGATTCGTCCTGTTCGAGATCGATCCAGACGGGCTGGGCATCGTGAATTACGCGCACGCACGCGGCGCTCGAATCAAGCGGCATCTCAATCTTGCTGACGCCCCGATCTTCGTCGTCAAAACCCAGGGCCGCGCGAAACCGCAGTTCCGCTTCGCGTTCATTGATGAGCGCGATGGCCGCCTGCTGGCAGCCAAAGCTGTGAACGATGGCTTCGAGTGCGAGAATTAATCGCTCTTGGAGTCTGGGCGTGGCGAGCATCTGCGTCGTCGTTTCGATAAACACATCGAAAGGACGCGGCTTTATGCGCGACGCCTCCCTGATTGAAGATGCGGCCCGAAGGGTTAACTCTGAGGGAACTTCTCCCATATCGCTGAACTTCACTGGCGCGGCGTACTAGGCAATTAACGCCGAGCTGGCTTTCACTTTTCGACCTCCGCTGACACTCGACGTCGTGGTTCAGTTTCTACTGGTTCCGACGGGCCTGTCAGGACCGGACGAGAAACTGCCGGCGTTAGTCCTACCGCTTCTGCATACTTGAGATAAGTATCGATCGATGCGACTACCACGCGAGCCTCAATCGTAATGAGATCGATGCCCACCAGCGAAATGCGGACCCACGCATCAATAACGATTCCTTTATCGAGCACACGATCGAGAACGTCTATTAAACTAGTACCGCCTGGTGCTCTTTCGACAGCCATTTGCTTCGGTTCCTTTTCCTAGAGTTTGGCAAAACCAGCTCACTGCTTGCGCGAGGACTCACGACGCCCTTGGTTTATGTGCGACGCTTCGTTCGCGTCTTGCGTGTTTTAACCTGACGGGTCACTGGTTCGTCATCAGCGACCCGAGCTGCCGCACCCAGCTTTTTAATCTCCTGTTCGAGTTCCGAGAGACGTTCGCGAAGCTCGAGGTTTTCGGCTTCGGCCCGCTCCGCTCGGGTAGTCAGATTGGTGTCGTAACGCCACCAGTTCAGCCCTATCTGCTCGGCTTTATCGATTGAGCACACCAATAGCCGAATCTGTAAGGTGAGTAGTTCAACGTTCGCGAGCGACACCTTGATGTCGCCGGCGATCACCAGTCCTTTGTCAAGAATACGGTCGAGTACATCAACCAGGCCCGGGGGACGAGCCGTTATAAGGGTAGACCGCTCACTGGACACTTTCGCCCTCCACACTTAGGGGGCGGCTTTACTCAAAAAGCTTAGATGGCCGCCACCATCGGTAACCGCTGTTGCCTTGTGGCCAAGTGGCCAAACTACTAAATCAGGCGCCCTATTGGACCAAGATCAAGATTGAGGTCTTCGTCCCTTAACCCGAAATGTGTTTTCAGCTCCTGGAGCTTAACTTCCAATCGCATGAGCGCCAATCCCAACTCTTCGATCTGTTCAGGTGAGAGATCTCCGCCTTCCATGCGGCGGACGGCCTGCTTCTCGAGCAGACGCCTGATGAACTCAATCAGAGTAAGAACGAGCTTTGCCAGACCTTGCTCGACACTTTGCGCGTCGATGTTGATTCGCGAAGGCAGAGAATCAGTGACGCAACGTAGTTGTTCCACGAACTCTTCTACCTGCGACGCTTCGATCTCCGGCTCAGCCGGATGGGGGTTTTCGGGGGAAAGCTCCATCAGCTTACTCCGAACTGTGTTTTAAACTCAAGGTCTATATTTGCAAAACTATACGGAGCCCAGGGTCCACTCACAAGGAAGTTGAGTTCCGGCCGCGCAAGCCGCGCCGATTTCAACGTTGTCCGGTACTGTTTCACAACGCCCCTTTCCACGAGATGGGACGTGGCGAGGAGAAGTTTATCAGTAAGATTTGTGTCGATCCGTGTCTCTCTGACGACTTCGGCAATTTGCGTCTGGAGCCACGAGGCGATTGCCTGCGCTTCGGCAGCACGAGCTTCACTGCCGAGCAGTTCGCGGCGTTTTTCCAGCAGAAACATCGTTCCGGGTTTATCTCCGTCCGCGTTGGTTTGCGCTTCCAGCCGCTGCGGCTTGCCGTCGTTGGCGCTCGAAATAACCTTCACGCTCATCTCGACGCAACCACGGACGAGATCGAGCCTCGCTTTCAGCGCGTCGCGGCGGGCGGTCACGAAACTTTCCAGTTGCGCCTGCGTGACGACGACGCCGAAGCGAAACGGCAAGGGCGTCGTATGTTCCAAAACGCCTTTTACTACGTCCGCGTGGGCGACCACGTTTTCGCGATTAACGGCCACCTTCTCACCGGCGAAATCGCTAACCACTACAGAAAAATCGCCGGCGTTCAGCAAACGAACCTCACCGCCAGCGATGCCGCGAAGCGGATGCGGAAGCGCGTCGATGCCCGCGGCCAGGAAGTAAACGTATAACTTCATCAACTGTTTGCGTTGTTGTCCTCGCGATGACGTATGACTTCGTTCGCGGTCTCCACTGAACTGAGCAGAACGTTCAGGCCGATAAAAACGAGATCTATATCGGCCACGGCGATCGTGATCTCGCCGGTGATCACGATGCCGCGGTTCAGAACGTGATCGAGCGTTTCGAGCAGCGAGAGTTCTGACTCTTCCAGCGCCTCGCCGCCCTCCGTAATCAATATTTGGTCAAAAGGAGAACTCATGTTCGGTTCAAGATCGCTTCATCACGCCGTCGGTCCGGCTTCGCTGGGTGTTCGAACACGTCACGGCGGCTTCGCCGGGTGATTTCGAATACGTCACTGCGGCTACGCCGCGATGGAACGCCGAAGCGTTTGCTAATTTCAGCCCAGGGTTTCTAACCCTGGATCACAGGAGTACACACACAATCAACTCTGAAAGAGTTAGCCAACTCCTTTGGAGTTGAGTATTTCTAAAGGGACAATGTACCCAGGGTTAGAAACCCTGGGCTGAAGTTAGTAAACGCCTTCGGCGTTAAGGCGGCGGCGAAGCCGCAGCGACGGATCGAAGTCACGTCGCGACGCTGTCGAACGTCACGTCGCAACGCTGTCGAACGTCACGTGGCAACGCTCTCGAACACCGTAAAGTTGTAAGCAGGCCAGGGGCCGGTTAGTTCGAGACGCACACCCGCCGCCGAATGCTCTTGAGCGAGCCGTTCAGCGGCGTCGCGAAATTCTTCAAACTCCGACCGCTTCACTAAAAAAGCGAACTTGCCCTTTAGTTCGCCGTGCTCCGTCGCTTCTACTTTCAGAATCCGCAGACGCTTCGCGTCGTCAACCTGCTCGCTCAGCTTCTTCTCGATGCTGTCGATTATACCGTTCAGTGCGGCACGGACCTCATCGACTCGCATCGTCTCAATCTTCTTCTGCAGGAGGTACGCCTGGCCGGGCGACGCAGCTTCTGCCTGTTGGACCATCTCCCGCAAACGCGGACTCACGGAAGTGATACTCGCCAGCAACGTCGCGCGATCGGCGTAAACGTTGACGCCCCACTCCTCGCGCCCGCGCAGCCGTTCGAGAAGTTGCGCGAGTTCCCTGCCCTGGTCGGTAAGCATCCGCTCGATGCCGGCGCGTTCAAGATAGATCGTCCCGAAACGCAGCGGCACGACGCTCACTCGTTTCGCGACGTACTCGACGACCGTTTCGTGCCGCATAGCGCGCACCGCAGTCCAGGTTGCGTCCGACAAACGCTCCGCCAGCGTTTCTTCACCGTAGCTGTCTAATGGAACAGGACTGCACAAAGCGGCGAGATCGTTCGCCGTAACCCATTCCAGCTTCGTGTCGTCTTCGATTGCGGTCGGAAACGAGCCCGCGTCCAACGCCCGCGCGGCCGCACTTTCGGCCACACAGTAAACATAATAGCCCAGCTTGTTTGGTACGCTTCCGGTCATAGGTGATGCAATGACCGGCATTATATGGGGTCGGTGCTTAGTTGGACAGGGAAGGATTGCGGTAAAAGAAATCGCCTTGCATTTGCCAGTTACTGAGATTGAACCGCCGCTCAGCTCCACACCTCACACAGGACCGATAAGCCCGGCCTTCGCGAGAGAACGGACGGGTGAGTTCGCCATGGCGGCAACCAAAAACCCGCGCCATCAACCCCTCGATTTTTTCTGTTACGCCTGTTACTTGACCAGCCTGCATCGCCTCACCTCTTTCAGAATTGCTTTCGTTTGATTAACGCGCAAAAATTTAGCGATAAGGGCCACCTTTTTGTAACGCTATTTCTGCCTTATACTGGCGCCACGCGCGGGAGAGTTAACGATTGAGCAAACACCCCTCTGACAACGTCACCAAACTACTGATTGAACTGTCGAACGGCGATCGGGCCGCGGTTGATCTTTTACTACCCGTCATCTACGATGAGTTACGAAAACTCGCGGCGAATTATTTGCGACGTGAACGCCCAGATCACACGCTGCAACCGACTGCTTTAGTGCACGAGGCTTACCTGCGTCTGATAGACCAGACGCGGGTGAACTGGCAGAACCGGGCACACTTCTTCGGCGTTGCGGCTCAGATAATGCGCCGCCTGCTGGTCGATCATGCTCGCAAACACAACGCGGAAAAACGCGGGCAGGATTTTAAGAAGCTCTCGCTGGATGAAAACATCGACCGCGCCGTTGAGCGGAGCGCCGAGCTCATCGCTCTCGACGACGCGTTGAAAACTTTGGCGACCTTCGACGAACAAAAAGCGCGCATGGTTGAGTTGCGGTACTTTGGCGGCCTCTCTATTGAAGAGACGGCAGACGTGATGGGCGTCACTCCCACGACCATCAAACGTCACTGGCGGGCCGCCAAGGCGTGGCTTCATGGTGAAATGCAAAGAGATGCTTGAGGTACGTTGCTAGTCCACCCGTTTCTGCATCAAAAGTTATCCTTACTTAATTAGCTATAGAATTAGCGTCCAGTAAGACATGACCCCGGAACGCTGGCAAAAAGTTGAAGAGATCTTCCAGGCTGCGGTCGATCTGCTGCCCGAAGAACGAGCGCGCTACATCGCACAGGTCTGCGCCAACGACACGACCTTGAGACACGACGTCGAATCTTTATTGTCTCAACACGACAGTGCCGGAGAGCTTCTCGATCAACCGTTCTACGGCAATACCGAGATGAACGTGTTTGAGTCGTTTGTCGAAGAAGAAGATCCGATGATCGGGCGCCGCCTTGGTTCGTACCGAATTGAGCGTGAGGTTGGACGCGGTGGCATGGGCGCCGTCTACGAAGCTTCGCGCGCCGACAACGAATTTAATAAACGAGCGGCCATAAAACTGGTGAAGCGCGGCATGGACACCGACTTCATCCTGCGCCGCTTTCGCAAAGAACGACAGATCCTCGCCGCTCTCGATCATCCACACATCGCGGGATTGCTCGACGGCGGCACCACCGAAGACGGCCTGCCCTACTTCGTCATGGAGTACATCGAAGGCCAGCCGCTCTATCGTTATTGCGACGAGCACCAACTGAGCATCGCCGAACGGCTCAAACTGTTTCGCTCCATCAGCGACGCTGTCCATTACGCGCACCAGAAACAGGTCGTGCACCGCGATATCAAACCTTCAAACGTGCTGGTCACGTCCGAAGGCGTTCCCAAACTACTCGACTTCGGTATTGCCAAACTGCTCAACCCGACGCTCGCCGGTGATATCACGCACGATCCGACCGCGACAGCGATGCGTTTGATGACGCCGGAATACGCGTCGCCCGAACAGGTGCAGGGTGCGCCGACCACACCGAGCACTGACGTCTACTCGCTCGGCGTGCTGCTCTACGAACTGCTCACCGGCCACCGCCCGTACCGGCTCGTGAACCGCGCGCCGCACGAAATCGCGCGCGTCATCTGCGAAGAAGCTCCTGCGCCGCCGAGCGTGATCATCACGCGCGCTGAAGACCTGTTACCGAGTTTGTGTACGGGTGACGACAACAGCACGCTGAAACAGATCTACACGACTCGCGGCGGCACGCTCGAGTCGATCCGCCGCGCGCTTGCCGGCGACCTCGACAACATCGTCATGCAGGCGCTGCGCAAAGAACCCGAGTGGCGTTATCAAACTGCCGCCGATCTGCGCGACGACATCACACGCTATCTCGAAGGGCGTCCGGTTTCTGATCTTCCCGACCCGCCGCACGCGAGTGCGTTGTCGCGTGCAGACACGACGAACGAAAACTCGCTCGCCGTGTTGCCACTGAAGCTGCTCGATCTCAATCAACTCGGAGCAAGTCCGGATTATCTCGGCACCGGACTGGCCGACGCTTTGATCACTCGCCTCAGTGCGATTCGCAGTTTTGCTGTGCGGCCGACGAGCAGTGTGTTGCGTTACAGCGCCGACACCGATCCGCTGCGCGCCGGCCGTGAACTGGGCGTGGCGTTTGTGCTGGACGGCCGCATCCGCCGGGCCGGCGAACGCATTCGCGTGACGATTCAGTTACTCAACGTTCGCGATGAAACAACCGCTTGGGCGGGACAGTTTGACGAGCAGTTTACCGACGTGCTCAATCTCGAAGACATCATCTCTTCGCACGTCGCCGAACAGATCCTGCCACACTTAACCGTCGATCAACGTCTGCGTCTGGCGAAACGCGGCACCGACAATCCGCAGGCACACGAAGCGTACCTGCGCGGTCGTTTCTACTGGAACACGTTTACGGAAGAAGGCTTCGCACGCGCGATCGTCTGTTACCAGCAAGCCATTGCGCTCGATCCGAACTACGCATTAGCCCACGCCGGCGTCGCCGCGTATCACAACTGGCTCGGTGTTTTCAGCGTGATGCCGTTTGCGGAGTGTGCGGCGGCTGCATACGAAGCAGCGTCAACCGCGGTCGATCTCGATCCGAACCTCGCCGAAGGTCACACCGCGCTGGGCCAGGCGGTTCTTTGCCGCGACTTCGCCTGGGCCAGTGCGGAACATCATCTCGTACGCGCGATCGAACTCGATCCGAATTACTCGCCCGCACGCACGTGGTACGCGTTGCAGCTCGCGATGGAAGGGCGTTTCAGCGAGTCGTTGCGCCAGGCGCACATTGGACGCGATCTCGATCCACTCGCCGTGATCTCCCGTTTCACCGTTGTTTGGTGCTCGTATCACTCGCGCCGTTACGACGAAGCGTACCGCTTCGCCAGCGCCACACTCGAAACCGAGCCGCGCAATTTGATGATGCTCTACGGCTCGAGTTTCGTGCTCAGCCGCTTGAGCCGCCACGCCGAAGCGATCGATGCCGCGATACGCTGCGTTGAATTACTCGGCAAGGCGTCGCACACGCTCGGCCGCCTGGGCGCCGCCTACGCCGCTGCCGGAAATCTCGACGAAGCGCAGAAAATGCTCGATGAGATGGACCAGCTTTCCACGCGACGTTACGTTTCGCCCTATCACCTGGCGCTCGTTAATTGCGCGCTCGGCCGCATCGAAGCGTCTCTCGATCTGCTTGACGAAGCCTACAACACCGGCGACGCAAAAGTGTTGTGGATGGGCGTTGACCCGGAACTCGATCCGCTGCACGGCCATCCGCGTTTCAGCGATCTGCTGCGGAAGTTGGACCATCGTCTAGCCGCACTGCCGCCGATTGCCGGACAGCTTCGCGAAGAGCAGGAATCGATCGCCGTGCTTCCGTTTCGCGTCCTTGGCCCGTCGGGAGAGAACACCGGTGACGAGTATCTCGGAGTCGGTTTAACTGACGCGCTGATCACGCGGCTTAGCAACGTTAGAAGACTGGTGATTCGGCCGACGAGCAGCGTGTTGCGTTACCAGGGCGGGAACATCGATCCGCTTATCGCCGGACGCGATCTCGGCACCGACTACGTAGTTGACGGCAGCCTGCGCCGCGCCGGTGGTCGTCTTCGCGTGACGGCCCAACTGCTCAACGTCGCTGAAGGCGTCACCCGCTGGGCCGAACACTTCGACGAAGATTCCACCGATGTGTTGCAGATCGAGGACTCGATCTCCGAGAAGGTTGCCACGGCATTGCTGCCCCAGTTGACCGGCGACGAGCAGCATCAACTCGCGAAACGCGGCACCGACAGTTCTGAAGCTTTCGAAGCGTACCTGCGCGGTCGTTATTACTGGAACTCCTACACCGAAACAGGTCTCGCGAAAGCACTCGACTGCTACCAACGCGCGATCAAACTCGATCCGGACTACGCGCTCGCCTACACCGGAATCGCCGATTACTACAACTGGCTCGGCGTGTTTGGCATTAAGCCATTTGCCGAATGCTCCGCCGCCGCCAAGCAGGCCGCATCGAAAGCAGTCGAACTTGATTCAACCTCGGCCGAAGCGTACACGGCGCTCGGTTTCGCCACCGTGTGTCACGACTTCGATTGGGCCGTCGCTGAAGGCCAACACCGTCGCGCGCTCGAGATCAATCCGAACTACGCGACCGCGCACAACTGGTACGCGTTTCATCTGATCATGGAAGCGCGTTTCGACGACGGCCTCGAACAGATGCTGCGCACGCGCGAACTCGATCCGCTCTCGCCCGCGGTGCTTCAGGCGCTCGGTTGGTGTTACTACCAGGCGCGGCGTTTAGATGAAGCGATCGCGACGTTCCGCAGCATGCTCGAAGCGGTGCCCGATTTTCCGTACGGTCTGGTGACCTATGCATGGGTGCTTCGTCACACGGGCGCAGTCGATGACGCTGTTAAAGCCGCTGAGAAAGCCTTGGATCTATCCGGTGGCGGCCAGTTTTATACAGCGCAGCTCGGTGTCACTTACGCGGCTGCCGGAAGACAAAAGGATGCTCGCGCAGTGCTCGACCGCCTCGAGCAGATGATGGTCCATGGTTACGTCTCGCCGTACCACCGCGCGATGATTTATTTGCAGCTCGGCGAACGCGAGCGCGCGCTCGAACTGCTCCACCAGGCGTACTCAATCAAGGATGCGTGGGTCGTTTGGCTCGGCGTCGAGCCGCAATGGGATCCGCTTCGCGGCGATCTGTCATTCGAAGCGATTCTGCGCGCACTCCGTCACCCCGCAGCGGGTCGCAAACTGGCGCGGGCTCGCGCGGCGGCAGCTGTGAGCACACCAAAACGAAAACGCAGAGATCACATCCCGCCCGTCACGACGCAGATCATCAATACGGCTCCCGACACGCAGGGCGGTGAGAACGAAGAGGCGCGCCAGCTCTACACCGCCGGTCGTTATTACTCAACGCGCCGCACCGCTGAAGGAGTGCGCCAGGCAATCGAACGACTCGAACGCGCGGTCGAACTCGACCCGCAATTCGCGATCGCCCACGCTGAGCTTGCCGATTGTTACGCGCTGCTGAACTGGTACGTCGAACCACCACCACCCGGCGCATGGGAACGCGCCAAGGCGTCTGCGATGCGCGCAGTTGCCGCAGATCCGGATCTTGCGGAGGCGCACGCGTCGCTTGGATTCGTGAGGTTGCACTACGATCGGGATTGGGTTGACGCCGAACGCGAACTCCGCAAGGCGATCCAGTTGAAGCCGAGCAACCAGGTTGCACATCGCTGGTACGCCTACAGTCTGTCTGCGATGGGCCGTCACGACGAAGCGTACGCGGAGATTGAACGCGCGCGGCAGATCTCGCCGCAGTCAGCGGTGATCGCGACCGCAGTCGCAAACGTGTTGTTCCTCGCCGGAAAATTTGACGAAGCGATCGTGCAGTGTCGCAAGTCACTCGAGCTCGATCCTGGGGCGGTCGCAGCGCACACTGTTTTGCGTTGGGCCTATGAGTTGAAGGGCATGCAGCAGGAGGCGCTTGCAGCGTTTGAGCAGGAACGCAGTTTCGCGGGCGACACGCCGACGACGCACGCGAAGCGCGCGCACGTGCTCGCAGCGATCGGCAAACGAGACGAAGCGCGCACAATCCTTGAACAGATCATCTCGAAGCGTAGTCAGAACTGGGTGACGGCGTACGAGATCGCCATCATCTTCACGCTGCTTGACGACTTCGACAATGCGTTTCGCTGGTTGGGCCAGGCGGAACGCGAACACGCCGTCGGTTTTACTTTTGTACGCGTCGATCCGCACCTGAGAAAGCTGCGCAACGATCCGCGCTTCAATGATTTTCTACGCGAAACGGAGAAGACGATTCCTTGACGCCAATAGAGTCCCTCGACGCCTGGGTGCGCGAAGTCGTTCAATGGCATTTTGATCCGGCAACCGGTTGTCCTTTCTGGCTGGACTACGCGAAGAATCTTTCGTGGGATCCGCGCGAAGAGATTCGCAGCTACAAAGATCTCTCGCGGTTCGGTTTTTTCGAGGACGAGTGGCTGCGCGGTGGTCCAGTGCGACGTTGGGTGCCGAAAGGTCTCGCCGATCGTCCCGTTTACACGTTTGAAACGGGGGGCAGCACCGGGGTCCCTAAGTCGCGTATCAACATCGACGACTTCCGCATCGATTACGAAGCCTTCAGCGACACACTTCCGGACGAGTTCTTTCCACGCGCCGCCGACTGGCTGTCGCTTGGACCAACCGGCCCGCGACGTTTGCGGCTAGCAGTCGAGCACCTGGCGCAGCATCGCGGCGGGATCTGTTTCATGGTTGACCTCGATCCGCGCTGGGTCATCAAGCTGCTCAAGATGGGCCAACCCAAGATGGCGGAACAGTACAAGCAGCACGTCGTGGACCAGGGACTCACGTTGCTGCGCGCGCATGACAACATTCGTTGCCTGTTCACCACGCCCAAATTACTGGAGGCGCTCTGCGAAAAAATCTCGCTCAAGAAAGCGGGCATCACGGGCGTGTTTTGCGGCGGCACCGAGATGACGCCGCAGTTTCACCGGTTCGCGGTCGAAGAACTGCTCGAAGGTGCGTACTTCGCTCCGACTTACGGAAACACATTGATGGGTTTGGCCGTACATAAACCGCGAGTAGCGGAAGACAACTACGCAATCATTTATTATCCACCTGTGCCGCGCGCAATGGTGGAAGTGGTCGATCCGGATGATCCGGAACGAGTGGTCGAGTATGGTGAGACGGGGCGCGTGCGGCTGACGACGTTGACGAAAGAGTTTTTCATGCCGCGTTTTCTGGAGCGTGACGAAGCCGAGCGTGAACCGCCGTGCGAGAAGTATCCGTGGGACGGGGTGCGCAATGTCCGGCCGTTCTCGAAACTTCAGGCGAGCGTTGTGGAGGGAGTGTATTAATTGTCGACTGCCAATTGCCGATTGCCGATTTTGCGTCAGGGTGAGCCGTATTACAGCCTTGACGTCGCGCGAGTCGTCCATCATCGCACGCGTGAACCGTTCGTCGAAGTCAGCCAGGCCAATCCGGGCTTGATCCGTCGCGACCTCGGCAAGCAGGACATTGCCCGATCCGTGTTACAGAAACTTACAACGCGCGAACTCGTCGATATCTGCATGCGCGCCGCGGAAATCTTTACCGCTGATCCCACAGATTACATTACTCAGGTTTCGGCAACGACCGGTTTGCCACACGCCCTGGTCGAACGAAACATGCTGAAGATCAAGAGCATGTTTGCAAACATGGAGAGCGTGCTAAACGGACTCACGCGCGACATCGATTGGGACATACTCGATCGCGGTTTCGGCGAAGTTGAAGGAAAGACGTTGAGTTTCTTTCCTCGCACCCAATCACTCGGCGCCGTGCTGCCAAACAATTCGCCAGGCGTGCACTCGCTTTGGATTCCAGCGTTCGCTTTGCGCATTCCGCTCGTGCTCAAACCCGGCAGTGCTGAACCGTGGACCCCGTATCGCATCATTCAGTCGCTGATCAAGGCGGGCGCGCCAAAGGAAGCGTTCAGTTTTTATCCAACGGACCACGCGGGCGCGAGCGAGATCCTTCGGAACTGCGGCCGCTCAATGCTGTTCGGCGACAGTTCGACGACGTCCATTTGGGCCAACGATCCGCGCATCGAGATCCACGGGCCGGGTTACAGCAAAGTGATCATCGGCGAGGACTGCATCGATGAGTGGCAAGAGTATCTGGACGTGATGGTCGCTTCGATCGCGGACAACGGTGGACGCTCGTGCGTGAATGCTTCGGCAGTCTGGGTGCCGCGTCACGCTGATGAGATAAGCGAAGCACTCGCGGAACGTCTCGCGCGCATCGTTCCGCGCGCGGCCGACGATCCTGAGGCGCAACTCGCGCCGTTCACGGATCCGCAAATCGCCTCGCGAATTAACATGATGATCGAACAGGGCCTGCACGAGCCCGGCGCACGCGACGTCACCGCATCATATCGCGACGGCGAGCGGCTCGTGAACTGGAACAACTGTTCATATTTAAGTCCGACCTTAATCCGTTGTGACGCGGATCACCCGCTGGCAGCACGAGAATATCTTTTCCCCTTTGCCGCGGTGGTGGACGTTCCGCAGGACCAGCTCGTGTCACGGCTCGAATCGAGCCTTGTCGTTACCGCGATCACTCGAAACCCAAAACTGATCCAGACACTCGTCAACTCCCCGCACATCGATCGCCTGAACATTGGCCCAATGCCCACGAACCAGGTCAGTTGGGACCAACCTCACGAAGGCAATCTCTTCGATCACCTTTACGGGCGGCGAGCCTTTCAACATGCCATCGCTGTTTGAGGAGCGCGCGTGAGAATCTTGTATCTCACAGGTGGAGCGGGTCGCATGTACTGCGGCAGTTGCTTGCGCGACAACGCGATGGCGACCGAACTCATCGCACGCGGCCACGACGTTTTGCTTCTGCCCGTCTACACGCCCACGTTCACTGACGAACCAAACGTCAGTCAGGACCACGTCGTGCTGGGCGGGATCAGTGCGTACCTCGAACAGTACGTTCCGTTCTTTCGCAAGACGCCCGCGTGGCTCGATCGTCTGTGGGACTCGAAAACCGTTCTGAGTTTGGCCTCGCGCAAGTCGATCTCGACCAATCCGAAGATGCTCGGCGAGATGACGGTTTCCGTGCTGAAAGGCGACGAGGGTTTTCAACGCAAAGAGATCCAGAAGCTGATCGAATGGGTAAAGCAGTTGCCGCCACCGGACGTGATCAATCTTCCATACACGCTTCTGATCGCTCTCGCGCGCCCGCTCAAGGAAGCATTCAATTGCCCGGTGGTCTGCACACTTCAGGGCGAAGATCTTTTTCTCGACGGATTACAGGAGCCTTATCGCCGGCAGTCGCTCGATCTTATTAGCCGGCAGGTGAACAACGTCGATCTGTTTCTTTCGGTGAGCGAGTATTACGCGGATTTCATGCCCGGCTATCTCGGCATTCCGGCCGAGAAGATTCGGGTCGTTCCGCTCGGCATTAATCCGAAGGGTTTTGAACTGCGCGAACAAGAAAACGGGCGGCCGTTTACTGTCGGCTTTCTCGCGCGGGTCGCGCCGGAAAAAGGATTGCACGTGCTCGCCGAGGCATATCGCATTTTGCGACAGTCAGGTGACTTGCCGCCGGCGCGATTGGAAGTTGCGGGATACATGGCCGACGACTGCAAGCCGTATCTCGCCGCTATCGAGACGAATTTACGTAAAGCGAATCTCGAAAGTGAGTTCCGTTACCACGGCGTACTCGACCGCGCGGAGAAGATCGCATTTCTGCGGCGGCTCGACGTGATGTCGATTCCTGCCACGTACGACGAACCGAAAGGCGTGTCGTTGCTGGAGGCGATGGCTTGCGGCGTGCCGCTGGTCCAACCACGCCGCGGCGGCTTCACGGAGATTGTCGGGAAGACCGGCGGTGGTCTGCTCGTGAAACCGGACGATCCGGAGAGTCTCGCAGACGGCATACGCGAAGTCTTCCAGGACAAAGAACTGGCCGCGCAGTTGAGCTCGAGTGGTTTCCGCGGCGTGCGCGAACACTACACCGCCGCGCACATGGCCGATCGATTGCTCGACGTCTACAAAAGCGTCACGGGTGCGTAGATTTTGTTGAAAGCAGAGAACATCTCCAAAGAATATCCGACGCCGGCTG
Source organism: Acidobacteriota bacterium (assembly GCA_020199835.1). GTDB lineage: Bacteria > Acidobacteriota > Blastocatellia > Pyrinomonadales > Pyrinomonadaceae > PSRF01. The sequence continues at coordinate 301,606 of JAIVJV010000008.1, forward strand.
GACCACTGCGAATCGTCAGCGACGTTTCACTCGAACTGCCGGAGGGCTCGGCAGTCTCGATCATGGGGCCATCAGGCAGCGGCAAAAGCACGTTGCTTTACATGATCGGGGCGCTCGAGCCGCCATCGAGTGGCACAGTCACACTCGACGATCAGAACCCTTTTCTGCTCGACACCAAAAGGCTCGCCGCGTTTCGCAATCAACGCATCGGCTTTGTTTTCCAGGACCACTGTTTGCTCCCGCAATGCTCCGTGATTGAAAACGTGCTCACTCCGACACTGGTTGCTTCACCGAACGGCGCGGTGGACCAACGAGCGCGCGATTTACTGAATCAAGTCGGTCTCGGCGAGCGAATCAATCATCATCCGGCACAGCTCTCGGGCGGCGAAAAGCAACGTGTGGCCCTCGCGCGCGCGCTGATCATGAAGCCGCGACTGCTGCTCTGTGATGAGCCAACGGGAAATCTCGATCAAAAGTCCGCTGAAGTCGTGGCCGGTATGCTGCTCGACATCCATCGCCAGGCAAACACGATTCTGATCGTCGTCACTCACAGCAGCGACCTGGCCGGACGTTTCCCCCAACGTTTCGAACTCCGAAACCAACATCTCGAACTCGCCTAAATGCGTGCAACTCACCTCGTAAAACGCAGCCTCGTTTACTACTGGCAAACGAACCTCGTGGTCGTTCTCGGGGTCGCGATTGCCGTGGCGGTGCTGACCGGCGCGTTGTTGATTGGCGAGTCAGTGCGCGGCAGTCTGCGCGATCTCGTCTCGCAACGTCTCGGCCGCACGGACGATCTCATCGCTTCGACCGGTTTCTTTCGCGAACAACTGGCGGCGGACATCCTGCAGCCCGGCGTGTTTACGACGAGTGGGATCGCCGGCACTGCTCCGTTGATCGCGCTCGACGGTTTGGTGACACACGAGCCGAGCCGTCGGCGTGCGGGAGGCGTTCGCGTTTACGGCGTCGATGAGCGGTTCTGGAAATTCAATGGGGTAGCGGTTGAGGCGCCGCAGAATCGTGACGTGCTGGTCAGTGAGAGTCTCGCGAGTGAACTCGGAGGCGCGAGTGGCGATTCGGTTTTGTTGCGAATCGAAAAGCCTTCCGATATTCCCGTCGAGTCGCTGCACGGGCGCAAAGAAGATCCGGGTCGCACGATTCGTTTGAATCTCAAGTCAGTGTTGCCGGCGTCTTCGTTGGGCGAGTTTTCCTTGCGGCCACAGCAAGGACCGGTGCGCGCCGTTTTCGTTTCGCTTTCGTTTCTGCAAAGGGAGTTGGACCAAAAGGATAAAGTCAACGCGATTCTGGTTTCAGAGCTTTCCGGGTTGGACCAGCACGAGCGAACGCAAATGTCGTCGAAGCTCGACTCGTTGCTCAAAGAGAAAGCAACGCTGGAAGACCTCGGCGTCAAACTGCGCGTTCTGGAACAACAGCACGCGCTCGTTCTCGAAACCGACAGCAACATCATCAATGACAATGTCGCGGCTGCGGCGCAGCAAGCGGCCTCGGGTTTGTCACTGCCCACCACCCAGGTGCTCTCTTATCTGGCGAACAGCATCAACGCCGACGAGCGTGCGGTGCCGTATTCGATCGTTACCGCGCTAGACAGTGAAACTTATACGAAGCTGGCGCGTCAGGCGCACTACGTGTTGGATAGCTACAGCGGGCTTCCAGCGATCATGCTCAACGAATGGGCGGCGCGCGAATTAAAGGTGGAGCTGGAAGACAGGGTTTCCCTCGAGTACTACGTTTGGCACGAAGGCGGCCGGCTTGAGACAAAGAAAGCCGACTTTACCGTCCAGGGTATCGCGCCGATCGCTGGACTGGCGGCGGATCGCGATCTGGTGCCCGCGTATCCGGGTATTACTGAGTCCGAGAACATGTCGGAGTGGGACCCTCCCTTCCCTATCGATTTGGAACGCGTGCGGTCGCAGGATGAAGATTATTGGCACGAGTATCGAACGACGCCCAAGGCTTTCGTACTGCTCGCCGACGCTCAAAAACTCTGGCAGACGCGTTTCGGCAAGTTGACTTCAATCCGCTTTCAACTAAGCGCGAACGACTCTTTGCCCGATCGCGCTAATCTCCTCGAACAGGCGTTGCGCCAGTCGCTCTCACCACCACAGTCAGGCTTTCAAGTGATCGCCGTTCGTGAACAAGGACTGCAAGCTTCACGCGGCGCGACGGATTTCGGCGAATACTTTCTTTACTTCAGCTTCTTCCTTGTTGTGTCGGCGCTATTGTTGACGGCACTGTTTTTCAAACTCGGCATCGAGCAGCGTTTGCGTGAGATCGGCACGTTGCAGGCGCTCGGATTTCCCGACTCGCGGATTCGCCGATTGTTTCTTGGGGAAGGTTTGCTGCTCGCGATTGCGGGAAGTTTGCTCGGTGTCGCCGGCGCGATCGTGTATGCGAAGTTGCTGATGTATGGGCTGCGCACGTGGTGGGTTGATGCAGTTGGAACAACTGCGCTGGCGCTGCACGTTTCGTGGCAGTCGATGTTGATTGGGGCGGTGGGTGGTGTGTTGGTTGCGGTCATTTGTGTGTTGCTGACTTTAAGGAAGGTTACCGCTTCATCCACGAGAGGTTTGTTGGTTGGGGAAAGAAAGGAAACACGGATTTTTTGGACCGCGTGCGGACTGACGGTGATCGGGGCGGTGTTACTGATCGCGGGCGGGCTGCAAGTGCTTCCGCGAGTAGCAGGGTTCTTTGGCGGTGGTGTGCTACTGCTCGCCGCGTGTGTTTGTTATTTGCACAGTTGGTTAGTGCGAAGAAATCGAAACCCGATCCGTGGCACGGGTTGGTGGACCATATCCCTGCTCGGTTTTCGTAACGCCGCTCATCGCCCGAGCCGCACGGTTTTATGTGTCGCGCTGATCGCTTCGGCGACGTTCATCATCGTCTCAGTAGACGCGTTTCGTCGCACGGGTTCGGCGGTTTCAGATCGGAAGTCCGGCAGCGGCGGTTTTCCACTCGTTGCTGAATCGCTGTTGCCTATCGCCCACGACGCAACCACAAACGAGGGCCGCGAGGCGTTGAATCTGAACGCCGCCAACAACGACGCTGCACTCAGCGATCTGAAGTTTGTAAACTTCCGCGTACGTCCGGGCGACGACACGAGTTGTCTTAACCTTTATCAACCCCGCAACCCGAAGATCGTCGCGCCACCCGAGAGTTTCCTCCAGGAAAACCGTTTCGCGTTTCAAAGCTCGATCGACACGCAGGAGAAAAATCCGTGGCTGCTTTTGAACCGCGAGTTTTCCGATGGCGCCATTCCCGTAATCACGGATGCCAACTCGCTCACATACGTGCTGCATTTGAAAGTCGGCGAGGATCTCGTGGTGGACCATTCGCCGCAACCGTTACGCCTGCGAATCGTCGCCGCACTCTCGGACAGCATCTTCCAGAGCGAGTTGCTAATGTCAGAGAAAAATTTCGTGCGTCTCTTTCCGGAAGCGCAAGGCTATCGTTTCTTCCTGCTCGACAGTCCTGCGACCAAATCCTCCGCGGTCGCGTCGGTTCTCGAAGATCGACTGTCGGACTTCGGCTTCGACGCACAATCAACGGCCGATCGCCTCGAAAATTTTCACCGCGTAGAAAACACGTATTTATCAACGTTTCAGCTTCTCGGTGGTTTAGGGCTCGTACTCGGCACGTTAGGCATGGCTGCGGTCTTGTTGCGCAACGTCTTCGAACGGCGTCGAGAACTGGCTCTGTTGCGCGCCGTAGGGTATAACTCTTCACACTTTGCTTTGATGGTGATTAGTGAAAACGTCCTGATGCTGTGCTGCGGCCTGGCAATAGGATTTGTCTGTGCGTTGCTCGCGATTGCTCCTGTCTTTTTCGAACGCGGGGGCCGGATGCCAAACATCTCGCTCGGTCTATTGTTGCTGGCGGTTCTCGTTTCGGGTGCACTCGCATCGCTCGTGGCCACGCTCGCGGCGTTGCGCTCGCCCTTGCTGCCCGCGCTCCGAGCGGAGTGAGATCGGAAGGAGTGAAAAATGAGCAAGCGGATCCCTCTAATCTTTGTCTTACTGTTTCTTTCATTCGTTAACGCGCACGCACAAAGTGACTGGACGCAGTGGGGTGGACCAAACCGCGACTTCACCTCACCGGCGAAAGGACTCGCTGCTTCGTGGCCCGCCACTGGTCCAAAACAGTTGTGGTCGCGCCCGCTCGGCGCAGGGCATTCGGCAATTCTCGCAAGCGGTAACACGCTCTACACGATGTACAGCCAGGGGGATCAGGAAGTCGTTATTGCTCTAGCAGCCGATACGGGAAAAACGATTTGGGAACACAAATACAGCGCGCCGCCCGCGGGTCTGAATTTGGAATACGGCGCCGGCCCGCATTCAACGCCGCTGCTCGTCGGCGATCTGCTCTACTCCGTGGGAGCGACGGCGAAACTCTTCGCGCTCGAGAAGAAGACCGGCAAGGTCGTCTGGACGCATGATCTGTGGGCGGAATACAACGGCAGAAAGATGGACCGCGGCTACTCGTGCAGTCCGGTCGCTTACAAAAACACGATCATTCTCACCCTCGGCGGCCAGGGCCAAACCCTGATCGCGTTCAACCAAAAAGACGGTAGCGTTGCCTGGAAGAACCAGTCACTCGACCTGTCGCCATCGTCGCCGATGATCATCAACGTCGATGGCCAGGACCAACTGATCATGTTTCTCGGCAGGGTCATCGCGGGTTTGGATCCAAACAATGGCAGTCTGCTTTGGAGTCATCCGCACGTCACCGATTGGGGACTGAACATCACGATGCCGGTGTGGGGCCCCGACAATCTGCTGTTTATCTCTTCAGCCTACAACGGTGGCAGTCGCGCGTTGCGGTTGAAGCAGAAGGATGGGAAGACCACGGCGGAAGAGGTTTGGTTCAATAACCGGCTGCGGATTCATCACGGCACGGCGATTCGCATTGGCGATTACGTTTATGGATCGAGCGGCGATTTTGGACCGGCGTTCTTCGCCGCCGCAAACGTGAAAACCGGCGAACTGCTGTTCCAGGATCGCAGTTTTCCCAAGACGAATTTTGTGCTCGCGGATGGAAAGTTCATCATGCTCGACGAAGACGGCCACCTCGCGTTGGCGACGGCTTCGCCCGCGGGGTTAAGGGTGATTTCAAAGGCGAGTATAATGAAGAACCTCGCCTGGACAGTACCAACACTGGCAGGAACAAAACTTTATTTACGTGACCGGCGTACCATCGCTGCGCTCGATTTGAGTTGAAATTGGAGGAATGAAAATGCGGAAACGGATTCTCGGAATCATAGCTGTTCTGATGCTGTCCTTATCTATTGCTCAAGCGGAAAATTGGCCGCAGTGGCGTGGGCCAAACCTCAACGGTAGCAGCAACGAGAAGAACCTGCCGGTGAAGTGGACCACTGAAGAGAATGTCGTTTGGAAAGTTCAGACGCCGGGGGTTACCGGCTCAACGCCGATTATCTGGCGTGATCGCATTTTTCTGAGCCTTGCGGAGGGCGATAATCTCGCGCTCTGGTGCGTCGATAAGGCGAAAGGCACGATCCTCTGGAAACAACCGCTCGGCGGCGGCAATGTAAAAATGCGCAAGCACAACATGTCGTCGCCTTCACCGGTGACTGACGGGCGCGCGGTTTACGTCATGACCGGCACCGGCATGCTCAGGGCGTTTGACTTCGCGGGTAAGGAACTCTGGGGCCGCGACATTCAGAAAGAGTATGGCGAGTTTGGTTTGAACTGGGGTTACGCCTCGTCGCCGCTGCTTCACGAAGACTCGCTATACGTCCAGGTGTTGCACGGGATGAAGACCGACGAGCCGTCGTACGTCATGCGCATCGACAAGAAGAACGGCAAGACGTTGTGGAAAGTCGATCGGCCCACGAACGCAATTCGCGAATCGCCTGATTCGTACACCACGCCCGCGCTGCTTCGTTATGGCAAGACGACCGAGATTGTGATCACGGGCGGCGATTGCGTCACCGGTCATGATCCAGCCACCGGCAAGGAACTCTGGCGTGCGAACGGTCTCAATCCCGACAACAATCCGTCTTACCGCATCGTGGCGTCGCCTATTATCTTCAATGAAATCATCTACGCGCCCACGCGTGTGAAACCGTTGCTCGCCTTGCGTGCAGGTGGCCGCGGTGATGTCACGAGTTCGCACGTGCTGTGGTCCACCGTGAATGGACCAGATGTGCCGACGCCGGTAACGGACGGAAAGTATTTTTACATCATCAACGATCGTGGGATCGTGTGGTGTCTCGACGCAAAGACTGGAGCGGAGGTTTACGCTCAGCAACGCATCAAGCCCGGCATTTACAGCGCTTCCCCGGTGCTGGCGGATGGGAAGATCTACATCACGAATGAAGACGGATTAACTACGGTGCTCGCGGCTGGTCCGAAGTTTGAAGTTCTTTCCGAGAACCCGCTGAACGATTTCACGCTGAGTTCGCCGGCGATTTCTGACGGCCGGATCTACATTCGGACCGCCGGTTTTCTCTATAGCATCGGTAAATCATAGTTATGCTACGGTCAACGCTCTTAACGCTCTTCCTTGTAGTAACCGTCAACGCGCAGGACACCAAACTCGGCCGCGTAGATTTCCCGACTTCCGGCTCGCCGGCGGCGCAAGCACACTTTCTCCGCGGCCTCGCGGCGCTGCACTCCTTCTGGTACGAAGAAGCGCTCGAAGCCTTTCGCGAGTCAACCAAAGCCGAACCCGACTTCATGATGGGTTACTGGGGCGAAGCGATGGCCCACAACCATCCGCTCTGGTCCGAACAGGATCTCACCGCGGCGCGCCAGGTAGTGGCGAAGATCAAAGACACCCCAAAGCTAACCGAACGTGAACGCGCTTACCTGAACGCGCTTAAGGTGCTTTATGGCGACGGCGAGAAACGTGCGCGCGACGTCGCGTACTCAGCCGCAATGGAGAAGGTCTATCGCGCGTATCCGGAAGATCTCGACGCCGCGGCGTTCTATTTGTTGTCGCTGCTCGGTCTGATGGGTCCGGCTCACAAAGGTTACCGCTTGCAGGCGCAGGCCGGCGCGATCGCGCTCGCGGTTTATGAGAAAAACCCAAACCATCCCGGCGCCGCCCACTACATCATTCACGCGTTTGACGATCCCGATCACGCGATCCTCGCGCTTCCCGCGGCGCGTCGCTACGCAGACATCGCGCCCGAAGCACATCACGCGCGTCACATGCCGTCGCATATTTTTCTGCAACTCGGAATGTGGCCGGAGACTGCGGCGTCGAACGAGTCAGCGTGGGAATCGTCCGACAACTGGATGAAGCGAAAGAAACTGTCGTTGAGCGTGCGTGATTATCACAGCCTGCACTGGCTGCTTTACGCGTACCTGCAACAAGGCCGTTATCGCAAGGCAGAAGAGTTGTTGCAGTTGATGAAGAAAGTCATGTCGGAATCGACTTACGATAACAAGCTGCGGCCTGGCTACTACGAAAACAACTGGGCCAACATGGCGGCTGCATTCATCGTCGAGACCGAGCGTTGGAACCTGGCAACTGACCTTTTTCCTCTCGATAAGAATCCCGCTCTTTCCAGTGAGGCGTCGAGTGCGGGTCACAGCATGCATGGTGCAGGCGCGCCTGCAAACACCCTGCGCTACTCAGGCGCGGCTCGAACTCTACCGGCATTTATCCGTGCTTTTTCCGCGGCCATTCGCGGTTCAAACGACGCTCCAACAGGTCTACCGGAGATCAAGGAACTTCAACTCGCAGCGGTAAAAGCGTCGATAAAAACGGACCACGAAAAAGCGGTCGAGCTGATCAGAAAAGCAGCCGAACTTGAAGAGCAAGGGCCTCCACCGTCCGGTCCTCCGTCGCTCATTAAGCCGGCGCACGAACTGTTTGGCGAGATTCTTCTGCGGGCGGGTAAACCGGTTGAGGCGGCGGCGCAGTTCCAAACGGCTTTGTTGCGGCAACCAAATCGCGCGCGTTCCCTGCTCGGCGCGGCGAGGGCCGCTGCGCAAAGCGGAGATCAAACCAGCGCAGCGACCTTCTATGCCAGGCTCCTCGAGCAATGGAAACAGGCAGACGACGATCTGCCGGAATCGCGCGAAGCACGCGCATTTCTAAAACTCGAAAAATAAGCCTGAGCTATTTCTGCTTCACGTCGTAGGCGTAGATCGTATCCTGATCGCGCAGGTACAAACGTCCACCGGCGACAACCGGATGCGCCCACGTCGGCAGCGACTCCTGCTGAATCCGAAAACGTCCCTTCTCGCGATAACCTTCCGGCGTCGCTTCGATCAGACCAACCACGCCGCCCTCGCTGAAAGCGTAGAGATGTCCGTCGGCAAAAACGAGTGAGCCTTTGCCCACGCTTCGATCGCGCCAGGCGATCTCGCCCGTATCGAACTTCATCGCGGTCAAGACCGCGCCGGAGAAGCCGTACAGATAATCGCCGACGAGAATCGAGCTGCTGTGATGGTTGCGCATGTCTTTTGTGAAGTAGATCTCCTGCGCCTGACCGTCCGCTTTGATCTCCACCACGCCGCCACCCGTTCCGTAGTCGGAAGAGATGAACACGCGATTGCCACGCGCAACCGGCGTCGCGACGTTAGCAGTACGATTTGAGGGCTTGCCGTACTCCCACAGGAGGCGTCCGTCGTTGACGTCGAGGCCCACGGCGCGCTGGGCCGTGAAGAACACGACCTGTGTGCCGCCGTTCACCTGTAACGGAATCGCTGACGAATAACCTGCTTCATCGCTCTGACTCTTCCAAATAACAGCACCGTTGTCCTTGTTGAGCGCTACGATCGACGCGTTACGGCCGCCGGCATTTACCAGCACCTTGTTTCCTAACACGAGGGGCGATTCGCTGATGCCCCACGTGATGTTCGATCCGCCAAACTCCTGCAACACATTCTTGGACCACACGATCTTGCCGGTCCTGGCGTCGAGAGAAGACAAGTCACCGTTGCCCCCGAGCGCGTAAACGCGATTGCCTTCAACGGTCGGCGTACCGCGTGGACCATTGCCGCGATCGTTGCGAAACGCGCCGCCATGCGGAGTAGCCCAAGCTTCTTTTCCGTTCGCGATGTCAAACGCGATCACGTACTCGCGGTCGCCGCGCAAGCCCATCGTGTACAACCGGCCATTTGCAATCGCGAATGAGGAGTAGCCGTTGCCCGCGCCACTCGATTTCCAGAGCAATGGCGGACCTTCTGCCGGCCATTGCTTGAGCAGCCCCGTTTCTTTAGAGACGCCGTCGCGGTTTGGACCACGCCACTGCGGCCAGTTCGCGCCGGCCTGGGCCATCACCTGGCCGGCCAAGGCAAACAACAACACCAATCCGGATAAAATTACCCGCTTGCTTTTCATGTTTCAGATCTCCTTCGTGTTTTTTCGAACGTCGGCGGGGAGACACGAAAGAACCACTACGATTGTGGTTTGAAATAAAGTACCAATCCGCCACCCACCGCCGCGAGCACAAAACCGAGATACAGCAGTGGATTCGGCGAAGTCTTCGGCGGATGAAGCCACATCGAATAGAGCACGTTGACGAGTGGCGCTCCGGCGAATACCAGCGGCATTACATACGTCGGCAGTCCGCCTGAACGGAAAGCGAAGATGATGCAGACGGCGCCCGCTGCGCCCAGCATTCCTGCGATCGTCGCGCCGACCGAGCCTTTCATCGAGAAGCCGTTCAACTGGCCCTGCGATGAAAGTGTGATCACGGGCACCAGCACGCCGATCAAAAAATAAGCGACACCCACACACAACAAGGCACGCATTGGATTACCGAGCTCTACTTGTCCGCGGTGCAAAGCAGGGCCGTAAAGTCCCCACGACAAAGCGGCGCCGAGAGCAAAAAGGATCCAGAGCATTAAGACCTCCGAAGGTGATCTATCTACGGTTTTAGCTGAAACTCCGAAAACTGTTTTTCCGTACTTCCAACAACTCTTTGAATCCGGGCATTCTAGCAGTCAGTTTCCAAATTTGAATAGACAATTAGCATAATAGAAAACGATTTGCTAAGGTCTGCGAAATCACGCACCGGTTTTCTACAAAATTCCGAACCAGGAGTCTTGAATCTTGAAGTCGAACCATCGAGTCCTCTTCGTAATCGCTCTGTCACTGTTGTTCACCGTGCCCGCGTTGGCCCAAACGTATCGCGCTTCGATCCGCGGAATTGTTTACGACCCGAATCAGGCGACGGTCGCGGGCGCCACCATTATGTTGAAGAACCGGGAGACCGGCGAGACGCGCACCACCATCAGTGCGGACGATGGGTCTTATGCAATCACGTCCATTCCGCCTGGTCAGTATACGCTTCATATCGAGCGGACGAGCTTCAAGGCAAGCATGAAGTCGATCAAGCTGCTGGTGAACGAAGAGCGTCGTGAAGACGTGACGCTTGACATCGGCAGCCCGGATGTCATGGTAAGTAATGTGGATATCGAAGCGGAGGGGTTGAAAAAAGAAGCTGCTTCGCTTGGTACAGTGATCGAAAACCGTCACGTGACGGAACTGCCGCTCGATGGCCGAAACTTTTACGAACTCAGTTTGCTGGTTCCAGGTGCTGTGCCACCGGCGCAAGGTTCGGCTGGTTCGGCGCGCGGTGATTTTTCGTTCAGCGTCAACGGCGCGCGTGAAGACGCAAATAATTTCCTTCTCGATGGCGTTTACAACATCGATCCCAAACTCAACACGTTTGGCGTGCGTCCTTCAGTTGATGCGATTCGCGAGTTTGAAATGTTGACCAGCACTTACGACGCATCGTTTGGACGCAATCCGGGCGCGCAGATCAACGTCATCCTCAACTCGGGTTCAAACGACGTCCACGGTGCGGTGTTTGGATTTCATCGCAACGCTGCGTTTGATGCGCGCAACTTCTTCGCACCTGCCGGCGAGGGGAAACCTAAATACATTCGCAACCAGTATGGTGGCGCGATTGGTGGACCAATCGTGCGCGATCGCACGTTCTTCTTTGCCGATTACGAGGGCACGCGCTCCCGCGAAGGAATTACGCGCATCACCAACGTTCCGACTGCGGCAGAACGCGAAGGTGATTTCTCACAAAGTGTTTTTGGTGTTCCGACTAACCCGTTTACAGGCCAGCCGTTCGAGGGCGGTGTGATTCCGTCGTTCTTTATCAACCCGGTCGGACGTGCGATTGCTGCGCTTTATCCACTTCCAAATCGCGATGTGCCGTTTCAGAACTTTGTTTCGTCGCCGACGCAACGGGATGACAACGACAGCTTTGACGCGCGTATCGATCACCGGCTGAACGACAAGGCGGATCTGACGTTCAGATACAGTTTTGGGGATCGCAATCTGTTTGAGCCGTTTACCGGCGCCGCGTTTTCGCTCGTGCCGGGTTTTGGCGATACCGTCAAGCGGCGCAGTCAGAACGGCATGGGCGCCTTCACGCTCGTGCTCACGCCAAATCTGGTGAACGAAACGCGCGTTGCCTTTAGTCGCGTAGCGGCTTCAGTGACGCAGGAGGCGAGTGTTCTTAATTCGCAAGTCGGACTGCCAACGATCTCGCCGCGCGAGCGTGATCTCGGGTTGAGCTTCATCACCGTGACCGGCTTTTCGCCGTTGGGCGACGAGGGCAATAATCCGCAAAAGAGTGTGACCAACGTTTACCAGGTGCTGAACAACGCGAGTTATGTTCACGGAGATCACATCATCAAGTTCGGTCTCGATTTTCGTTTCTCGCAACAGAACGCCTTTCGTGATGTTGAGTCACGCGGACGTTTGCAGTTCTCGCCATTCTTAACGCTCACGAACAACGCGCTTGCTGATTTGTTGCTCGGCTTTCCGTTGCTCACGAGTGTCGCGCGGGTTGATAATCCGCAGCAGATTCGCACTGAGAGTTACAACTTCTTCATCAACGACAGTTTTCGGGTGACACCGCGGCTGACGCTGATCGGCGGATTGCGTTATGAGTACAACTCGCCGCCGGTGGATAAAGACGATCGCGCGAATGTTTATGATGTGACGACGCGTTCCCTCGTGCAGGTGGGAACAAATGGCGTCCCGCGCAGTGGATTTGAGGCCGACAAGAACAACTTCGCGCCGCGTGTTGGGGTTGCATGGACCATCGGCGATGATCAGTTGACAGTCCTGCGTGGCGGCTACGGTGTTTACTACGATCAGTCGCCGCTCGCGCCCGCTGAAGCGCTCTACTTCAACTCGCCGTTTTTCGACAACAACATCTTCTTCTCGCTTCCGGGATTGCCGCTGACGTTGAACGATCCGTTCCCGTCGTTTTTCCCGTTCCCGCTGCCTGATTCGGCGCTCGCGATTCAACGAGATCTGCGCACCGGTTATATGCAGCACTGGAATCTCAACGTCCAACGCCAACTTGGTGAGCGAGGCGTGATCGAGCTCGCGTACGTTGGTTCGAAGGGAACAAAGCTTTTGACCGCGCGAGACATCAATCAGCCGCAGCCGAGTGTGTTGCCGCCCGGATTGCCATTCGCGCCGCGGCCGGATCCGCGGTTTGATGATATCGACTTGCTGGAATCGCGGGCCAACTCGAATTACAACGCACTGCAAGCGCGTTTTCAGCAGCGGCTCGCACGTGGCTTTACGGCGCTCGCTTCGTACACGTGGTCCAAGTCGCTTGACGACGCTTCGAATTTCTTCAGCAGCGCCGGTGATCCGAACTTTCCGCAAAACAGTTACAACGCGGCGGCTGAGCGGGGTCGCTCGAACTTTGATGTGCGGCATCGGTTGTCGGTGAGTTACACGTATGCGCTGCCGTTTGGCAGGGGACGGCAGTTTCTCGATGGCGACAACTGGGGTTCGGTGCTTTTAAGTGGATGGGAAACGGCCGGCATCATCACCGTTCAATCCGGCAGACCGTTCACGGTGGCGCTGTTGCCTGAGATCGACAACAGCGGTACCGGTAGATCGATTCTCGGTTTTGGCGCTAACGATCGTCCGAATCTTGTCGGTAATCCGGAGCTTTCGAATCCGACGACGGGCCAATGGTTCAACACGGGTGCGTTCGCGTTTCCAGCACCGGGCACGTTTGGCAATGCGGGGCGCAACATTCTTGATGGGCCCGGTTTTCAGAACGTGAACGTCTCGTTGATGAAGAACACGCCGCTGGGCGAACGGGTGAATCTTCAGTTCCGCGTCGAGGCGTTTAATCTCTTCAACCATCCGAACTTTAACTTGCCGGACAACTTTCTCGGCTCGCCAACGTTCGGACGGATCACCTCCGCCCGCGACCCACGGCATATACAGTTTGGGTTAAAGCTGCTGTTTTGAGGATTAGACCGAAGGCCCCTAAGAGGGGCCGTTTCGGCCTTCGATGATGATGTCGATGAGGGCGCTTACTCGTTCGTCAGCGTGAGCCTGCGCCACGGCAAGGGCGCTTACTCGTTCGTCAGCGTGAGCCTGCGTCACGGCAAGGGCGCTTACTCGTTCGTCAGCGTGAGCCTGCGTCACGGCAAGGGCGCTTACTCGTTCGTCAGCGTGAGCCTGCGTCACGGCAAGGGCGCTTACTCGTTCGTCAGCGTGGGCTCGCGCTTCCTCTGCGCGGGCCTGCGCTTCGGCAAGATGAGCCATACTTGCTTCCAGAGCTGCACTTTTCGTCTCGAGCGCGGTGCTCCTGGTCTCGAGTGCGGTAACTCTGAACTCTCCGTTGTCCATTCGTTCTTCAGCGATTCTCGCTAGCTCAACTAAGTCCTTAAAGGACTGTCGCAGCTCGGCGAGCCGTGGCTGATTTCGAATTCGCTCTTCTTGAAGTTGCTCTAGGTGAGCAGTCATCCGGGCCTGCTGCTGGAGAATGAAATCCATTGTGCGTTGTCGTTCTTCGTTGGTCATTATGCGCTCCCAAGTGTGAGGTTGAACTGCTTGAGCGCATACTACCACAACGCACGGTATTTTAAAGGGACGGCACAGATTAATCGGCGCCGTCCGTTTGAACCTGTGAGCGGTCGTCGAAGGAGTTGTATTTCGCAGTTAACAGCAGCTCCGACTCTTCACCCGTCGGCATCTGCGGCACGAGCGTTCCATCGAGCTGCTCGTAAAGCGGTGGCGGAATTTCAGCAAACTCCGACATCGGCCCATACACGGCATCAACGCCTTCCTTGAACACGTCGCCGATCAGCAAGTTGATGATGTGGAATCGCTCGTCAGGATACTTCCGCAGAAATCCCGAAAAGCTGAACCCGTCGTTGTAGAACGCATAGACCAGCTTGCGCATCGACTCAATTCCGCGATCGAGTTTCGTCTGATACTGTCCAAGCCTCGCAGCGGAAAAGTCGTCATGCTGGAAGGCATCGTGAATCGCATCCGTTGCCAACTCCGCCATCTTCAACGCCAGCAACACGCCTGACGAGTAGATCGGATCGAGAAACCCGTAAGCGTCGCCGATGATGATGAAACCGTTACCCGCGTTGTGTTTTGAACGATACGAGTAATCGAGAATCGAGTAGATCTTGTCAACGCGTTCACCACCCGCAACGCGCTTCGCACACGGTGGACACTTTGCGATCTCCTCCTCGAAGATCTTCGCGAGATCCTGGCCGCGACCTTTCAGCAAGTAATCGGGATTCGCAACGATACCGACACTCGTAATGTCGTCTTCGAGCGGAATGTACCAGAACCAACCGCCGCTACCGTGTTCAGTGCGCAGCACGAGCGTGGCGCCGCCATTAAGATCCGGTTCGCGGTGCGCGCCTTTGAAGTACGAATACAGCACCGCTTTCTTGAGCTTCGGATCGCGCACGCGCCAGCGAAACTTGTTTGACAGCATCGCCATCTGGCCGGTCGCGTCAACCACGACTTTCGCGTAGAACTTCTCGCGCGAACCGTCCTGCATCTGGACTTCTACTCCTATGGCGCGATCACCTTCAAACAACACCTGCTTGACGAGCACACCCTGATGGACCGTCGCGCCTTGGTCGGCCGCATGATCGATCAGCAGATGATCAAACTTCGCCCGCGTCACCTGCCACGTAACCGCGCTCTCGTGATGCACAGCCTCAAAGAAATAGAACGGGCGCGACTCCTTACCCGCAGCGTTCGCAAACTGCACGCTGTACTTCCGCACAAACGGACTGTCCGTGAGCTTCTCGAGAATGCCCATGCGCCGGAAGGTCCAGTAAGTGTCGGTCATCAGCGATTCGCCGATGTGATGACGGGGAAAGATTTCTTTTTCAAACAGGATGACTTGACGCCCTTCGCGCGCCAGCATACTGGCCACCGAACTTCCGGCAGGCCCACCACCCATTACTATCACGTCGTAAGTATTATTTGTGCTCATGCGTAGCGTACGGTTCTCAATTCAGGTTCAAAAAACTCCAGCAGGAAATGATCGACTTCCAACAGCCCGCGTCGTGTCAAACGAATCGTTCCATTGTCGCGTTGCAAAACGCTCTTGTCTTCGAGGTCTTCATAAACTGGTCGAAACTCTTCCCAAACGTCAACGCCAAACTTCCTGCGAAAATAACCAGTGTCGAGTATTCCAGTTTTCAGTTGCAGCACCATCTCGCGAATCAATCGCTGTTTTGGCGTCAGCGAGACGGCCCGATAAATCGGCAGGCGGTCTTCGTTAAGGATGCGCACATAGTCCTCGAAGTTGTGTGCGTTCTGAAAATTAACGCCGGAAAAGTGCGAAAATGACGAAACACCGATCCCGATCATGTCGCCGCCGTGCCACAGCGCGTCGCGGTAAATAAACCGGCAGGTCTTCTTTTTCGTGGCGACAATGTCAGTGCCCGCGATTTCGTAGCCGCGCGCCAAAAACTGCTCGAAAGCATAATTCAGCCACCCGCGTTTCGTGGGCCAGTCGGCGATTGGCGACGTGATGCCCTTCTTCAATATGTCCTGCGAAATGACGGTGTTATAGGGCAACTCCATCTGATAGATCGTGACCGAATCCGGCTCGAGTTCAACCGCACGGCGCACAGTCTCGCGCCACTTTTCTTCAGTCTCGCCAATCATTCCCGCGATCAGATCGATATTGATCTGCGGAAAATCGACTTCGCGCGCCCACTGATATGCACGATAAATTTCCGGCGACAGATGCGCGCGTCCATTCGCGGCGAGAACCTCATCGTCGAAGTGTTCGATACCAAGACTCAGGCGGGTGACGCCGATGTCTTTCAGCGTCTCAAGCTTGTTTTTGTTCAGCGTACCGGGCTCGCACTCAAACGTGACTTCTTCTGCGTTAGCCCAACTCACGTGACGATTCAAACCCTCGACGAGATAACGCAGTTGCTTCTCACTGATATAGGAGGGAGTGCCGCCGCCGAAGTAAGCAAACCGCAGTTGTCGTCCCTGAAAAGCAGCGGTGCGGCTGTAGAGTTCGTTCTCTTTGATCAGCGTGTCGAGATAGACCTCGATCTCTGAAGATTTCTTGTCGGTGTAGACTTTGAAATAACAGAAGTGACAACGCTTGCGACAGAACGGTATGTGAAGGTATAGACCCAGCGGATCTTCTACGCGCGCAGGTTGCGCCAACGCATCGAGGGCTTGGGAAACATACTCGGCTTTCCACTGGGAGAACGGTGGGTAATTCGAGACAAAATAATTTCCGACTTCAGTTCTGGTTTGCGAAACTTCTACAGTCATGAATTAAGCAAATTAGCATCATCCGCGCCGGATCAGCAATTGGGCTGTATAATCTCTCGGTACTACGCGCGGATCAATTCCTGGGTTGCACATGCCGTCAGGCTTCAGTTTTTCGGATCGCAAGCACTATTTCATCTACGTTCTCATGCTGCTGTTCTTCTTGGCCGCAGTACCGCTAATTCTCTGGCTGGGACCCACGTCCCCACAGACAGACGCCGGCACTTCTGGATCTTCTTTGACGACCGTCCTGTGGCAAAACTTCCGTTCCCCGTTCGGCATTCTGCTTGTGCAGATCGTGGTGATACTCCTCGTGGCGGGAGCGTTCAGTCGCCTGTTCAGAAAAATTGGCCAGCCGCCAGTGATGGGCGAGATGGTAGCCGGCATCATCCTCGGTCCGTCGGTGCTGGGATTCTTCTTTCCGGAGGCCATGTCGTTTGTGTTCCCTGCTCCGTCGTTGGAAACACTGCGGCTCCTGAGCCAGATCGGCGTCGTGCTCTTCATGTTTGTCGTGGGAATGGAACTGAACGTCAGGCACGTAAAGGAGAAGGGTTCGGCCGCGGTGATGATCAGTCACGCGAGCATCGTCGTGCCTTTTGTTCTCGGCACGGCGCTGTCGTTGTTTCTGTATCGCGATCTCGCGCCGCCGGGAACCTCGTTCACTGCCTTTGCGTTATTCATCGGGGTCGCGATGAGCATCACCGCCTTTCCGGTGCTCGCCCGGATTTTGGAAGACCGCAATCTCACGCAAACGGATCTGGGTTCGATCGCACTGACATGCGCAGCGGTTGACGACGTCACCGCGTGGTGCATCCTGGCCCTCGTAATCGCACTCGTTCAGGCGAGCGGTGTCGCCGTTTCGTTGGTCACTCTCGTTTTCACGATCCTGTTTGCCGCGGCGATGATCTTTTTAATACGCCCGCAGTTGCGCCGCTTGGTGAAACAGGCGACCGGTTCGCACGTTCACACACGGCGAGTGATAGCTGGCGTCCTCGCGTTTGTATTAATGTCGGCGCTGATCACGGAGACGATCGGGATTCACGCACTATTCGGCGCTTTTATCGCCGGCGTTGTTATGCCACCATCAGCGGATTTCCGGATGTTTCTTCGGGAGAAGCTGGAAGCGTTTAGTGCGGCGGCGCTGCTGCCACTGTTCTTTGCGTTCACGGGCTTACGGACGCAGATCAGTTTATTGAACGATTGGCAGAGTTGGGCGCTCTGCGGTGTAATTATCTTAGTGGCGATCGCCGGCAAGCTCGGCGGCAGCATGCTGATGAGCCGCGTGACCGGCATGAACTGGTCGCGATCATTTTCGATTGGCGTGTTAATGAACACGCGTGGATTAGTTGAACTGGTCGTGCTGAATATTGGCTACGATCTTGGTATTCTCTCGGGACGCATCTTTGCAATGATGGTGTTGATGGCGCTGGTCACAACCTTTATGACCGGACCGTTGCTCTCGCTGGTCAACATTCGAGCAAAAGGAACTACTTAATAAGGAGAACTGCAATGGCGAAGAAACTGTTGCCGGCGTTTGCCGCAATCATGGCTGTATCGATGCTCGTATTAGCCGCCACCACGAAACCAAACTTCAGCGGCACCTGGAACCTGGATCGCGCACGCAGCTTCGGCATGCCGCCGGACATGACGCAAGTGCTCACGATCACTCACAAAGACGATCAGATCGAGGTGGAGACGAAAGTTATCCAGCCAAACAACGAACGGACGATCAAAGACACGTTCGTGCTGGACGGCAAAGAGCGCGAGTTCACACCGCCGGCGCCTCCGACCCTACCGAACCAACCGGCCCCACCGCCCGCAAAAGGCAAACGAACGGCGGCGTGGTTACCGGGAGAGATCGGAATCAGCGTGACTGACGTGACCACGGCGCAGACGCCGAATGGTGAAACCACGACTCAGAACGTGCGGAAGTGGACCATCAATGCGCAGGGTGAACTGGTAGTCGACACATACTTCGACGGTCCGAGAGGTTCCTTCGAAGCAAAGCGGATTTTCAAGAAGCAGTAATCAATTCGGAAGTACGAACAGAGGTTGTCTTCGTTGCTGAGGCGCCGGGGCTACAGCCGCACGTCGCTTTCTGCACAAGGTAACTGGTGTTTGCGAGGCACGGCGTCTGTGCCTTGTGCGCCCTTGTGTTACCCGCACACCGTGATTCCCTTGCCCTCACCTTGCTTGTTCTCCAGAGCTATGCCGGGTTTCGGCGCTTGAAAAGGTTCAGTGCCAGAACGATGACGGCTGCTACTGAGCACTCAGATCTCGCGGACTGCGAGTATTACCGTGTAGTGAAAGACGAGTTCGAGCGGTTACTGGGATAGTCCTCCTCGTTTCTCCTGTCAATTGCCGACCGGTATCCGTTGAAAACGCATCTTACCCTGCGGATCCTCCCACGAAATATCTAATGCATAAGGGTTAGCCTGGCCTGCTATGAGCTTGAGTCGTTCCATCTGATCGTGATCCCCGTCAGCCGGCCTTCCATTAATCCAGGTTCGGTGAGATAGAACTGTCTCCTGTCCTGGTTGCATAGACTTTACCCCGTCGAATCGAATATGAGCGTGTGAAGGACCACCGCCGGAAGTTTCCTTATACTGCAGAAAAACAGTCAGAATCTGGATGGATTTGACCGTGTCCTCGCTGGCATTCGTTAACTCCACGACAGTCTTTGGTGGCGCATCTATGAATCTGAAGTTAAAAGTTTTCTTCATGCTGCTATCAGGCGGTCCTGATTGTTCTTTCTGTAGCGATGAGGCGGATTCCGTCAGTCTCATCCAAGCGGCCGTTGCAATAGTTCGCCGCACTCGTGAAAGAAGACTCGCAACTTTGGCAGGTTGGGCGATGTGTACAACCTTCAGCATTTTTCAATGCCGTCGCGAGTTTCGTGGACATCCTCGACTACCAGAACGATCGGATTCGCGCTGTTTTTGTTCCGCATCAAGTCTCTCTCGAAACCTTTAGCAACGCGTGACTGCTCGGCCTGCCAAAAACTTGAACCCCAACATACAACTCGCGACGCTGTCCATCCGTGCGCCAACACACATATGTAAGTAAGTCTTGCAGTCCGATTTCTGCTCACACACTACTAACAACCCGTCGGTAAGTGGCCTAACGCACAGACGCCCGCCCTTGAAGTGGTAAGAATTCTTCCTATGAGTGATATCTTTGCCATGCAACGCGAACGGTGATGTGTTTGCGCTTGACCATCACGGTCGGTGTTGCGTGCAACTATTTCATAGCAACATGACCGCTCGTTTGCGAAACGGGGACATGCTGCTCTTCAAACCTTCTATGAGCGACAAGGCATCGAACAACTCTCTGACACACGCGCCGTTTGATCCGACACGCTGGGCGCTTGCAAATCCGTGGCTCTCAGAAGGTCAGGCCGATGACAGAACTCCGATGAACGGTGCTGTAGAAAAGAGTGATCGAGCACCCTCATCTCACCGTGCATTCGCCCGGCGGTCTCGCCAGTTGATGTTCAAAAAATGGTCACAGGAGAGGCACGATTGACGACATGGATGGGCCGTGATTCCGAGAGTAATTGTATATGCGGAATATATGTCAGGTTTGACAATTACACGTAGCGGGCATAAGGTCGACTAGAAACGAGTGTTGCTTACTCCCTTCTCAACTCCCCCGGAATTTGAACCTAGCGGGAGTTACGCACATAGATTCGGCCGGGCTCGACGCGTTGGCAAAATTTGCGAGCCATCGGCCTAGTACCGATGCATCCTCGTACGGTTACAACGTTCTTAAGGAACAAACCAACAGCAGAAGGAAAGTGAAATGATTATTTGCGACTTCTGTCTGCTTCGCTCACCAGAAGGCACATGCCGCCTCGGCCTGAACATCCCGAAAACAATGAAGTGCCGCGAGTTTTCTCCTGGCATAGAGCAATTCTGCGCTAAGCGCTCGGACTTCGTAAGTCCAAATCAAATCATCGAAATGGCGAGATTTTTTGGCATAGAAAGAACGGAACTCAAAAAGGTCAAGATAATCGCGGAACAACGAGTCGACGTTCCTGTTGCGAAATCCTCATAGCAGTAGCTGCAACAGAAGTTACAGTCTTCAGAAGCGAGCAAAATCAGTCCGAGGATGTCCTACGCCGCCAATGTCGTTAGCGGAAACCTATCTACTGGAACACGTGAACAGACTTTCCACTGGGCACGCGAGCTGGAATGAGCTTGCGCAGGTCGTGCGCATTCGCTTTTGGATCGAGAAGTCCAGTACGGAGAAAAGCGATGAGTTGACGAAATTCCTCCGTCGACAACGTGACTGGTGTCGCCAGGGCGGGATCAATACGCGCTAAAACCGGCGCAATAGGTCCTTGCAGGCCTTGCAGGTCAGCATCGACACCAGCTGTGATCGGGTTGTAACCCTGCGCTGCGCCGATTGCATTCAAGTGGTAACGCACTGCGTCGTCCAGTTTGGTAAAGCAACCGTTGTGAAAGAACGTCGGCTGCAAGGCTAGATTTCGCAGCGGCGAGGTTCTGAAGGCATAGCGATCATTTGGGTTCCCGGTGACCTGCTCCAAACCAAAATCCTCGTTCGCTCCAGGACCATCAAACATGACGTTTCCAACAGCAGGTGCGATCTGCGGAATACCGGCAACGTGCTGACGGAAGTCGCTGAACATCTCATTCGACTCCCCTGAGACCGCGTGACAGCTAACGCAGTTGCCCGACCCAAAGAAGATCAAGGCACCGCGTTTCTCATCTTCGGTCATGGCATTCTTCTGCCCGCGAGCAAATTTATCAACCGGTGCGTCTGCAAAGACGAGCGTGAATTCGAACTCAGCGATCGCGCGGGCGAGCATCTCGTAAGTGATCGGTCCGCCTGACTTCACCTCTGGGAAGTTTTTGCCGAACAACTTTCGATATTCAGCATTCGCATTTAACCGTTCCACAACTGCTGCACGAATGCCGTCGTTAGTTCCGGGGACTGACGGATGAAATCCAGTCATCTCAGGCTTCTCGGTCGTGGGAATGAAAGCCTGCGCTGTGAGGAGATGAGGCAGGCCGGAGAGCGAGAAGCCTTCCGGCAGCGGAAACTGAAATCCAGCAATGTTGTCGAACGGATTGCCGGAGACTGAACTAAACCGCGAGTTCCACATCAGCGCCGGGTAAAAAACGTTATTCAGAATGAGCGGCGTGCGCCGTTGATTCCGCGGACCAGTGCGATCAGGACCAACTATATTGTTATTCCCGATCCCGATCGCAATTGATTGCGAGTCGCCGAAGCCCAAAGGCGCCGAGTGGCAACCTGAACATGAGTTGTCGTCGTTCAAACCGAGCAAGCTGTCATGAAAGGTAAGCCTGCCTAAGTCGGCAAGTTTGGTGTCGATTTTTCGGCCTAGCCTCTGTTCCAGACTTAATCCGACTCTGCCAGTAAACCCGTGTCGGCTCAGCATCGCAGACAACTGTTCATTCAGTACGTCATCCGTACTGTTAGCCGAAGCTCTGGGCGATAGAACGACTGCTCCTACACACACCAGCGCCGCGATTACGACTGATAGTTTGTATTGTCGGATACACATGAAACTTATGTCCTTCGGCCATTCCCCGACTATGGGCATTGCGTTCGTACGCGTGGGTTGTGCTCTTCGAACATACCTTCGGGGTTGGGTAGCCAGAGCGCGGCTCTCAACGCCCAGATAGGCAGGCCTTCCGCCATAAACTCCCATTCATCGGCGTCACCCGTGAACCCCTCTGGCGGTGTGGCTGTGCAGGCAGTCGGCACGACATACTCGACGCCCACAAGTCGCAGGCCGTTCCCTTCCTCGATGTAGTGAAGTGCTTCCGGATGCTCGATATCGAAGGTACAGTCAACGATGGACCAATTCACGTACTCGAATCCCTCGCCTGGCACACAATGTAAAAATTCGTACCCCTCAGCGTCCGCGCGATCGAAGTCGTGATACTTAGCAGTCGCCTTGCGAGCTCGTGCTAATTCGGCGTTGGTAACAGGAGACAAATTATCAACTGGCGGCTTTGCAGCAGCAGAAGTGGTGCTGGTCGTTGTCGGCGAGCTCCCAATGATTACACAGCAGATCGCGACGAAGATTAGAAATGGTAGAACTCTTTTCATATGTTACCTCCAGTGTGTTTAGGTGCTATGACGCGTTCCGCCGGCGGCGAATCCTGACGGCGGCGAAAAAAGGGAATAAGCATCGGCACTGAACGGCGGTAGGTCTCGTAAGAATCACCGTGCTCGCGCACCAGGTCGCGTTCCTCTAATTGAATTGCGATCAGGATGTAAGCAGTCGTGGCAACCGAGAAGAGAAAGTGTGCCAGCGTCATCGTCGGCGTGCTCCAGAATGCGAACAGCCAACCGACGTATAATGGGTGTCGAACGAGCCGGTATGGTCCAGGCGTCCCAAACCGTAGCGCTGTGTAAGGCCGATCAAGCAGATATAACCAGACTTGACGCATGCCGAACAGATCGAAGTGATTGATCAGGAATGTGGACACAAGCACCAATCCCCATCCGAATGCAAACAAGCCGCGCAGGACGACCTGTGCCAGCGGATCTTTGATGGTCCACACGACACCGCCCAACGGTTGCCACTGCCAGAACAACAGAATCAGAGCAAGACTCGAAAAGAGCACGTAGGTAGATCGTTCGAGCGGCTTTGGCACGATGCGAGTCCACCAGTCCTTGAACCACTTTCGCGCCATGATGCTGTGTTGCAGCGCGAAGAGACCGAGTAATCCGACATCGATGGCTAAGGCCACTCCAACTGGTCGAGACGGAACGCCGTCCAGCGTTGTTGGCACGCCAAAATTGCCGATGAAACCGATCGCATACAAGAACGTGCCGAGAAAGATCAGATAACTGAGAGTTCCATAGATGAAGGATCCGATTCGCTTAAACATAGCCTTGACTCCATGATGAGGCTGGCCTCCCGAGTTGACTATGGGCGTTTCGTCCCGGTTCACATACTCTTCCCGTAACGAGTCTGGGACTTTAGTCCCGTTCGGTAACGGAAGTAACGATCAACGCCCGATTGATGAGGGCTGAGGCTGCTGATAAAATCCGCTCTCCCCAACCTTTATCGCCAGCCGTGGCAAGTTACATGACGAGCAGTCGATAAATCGCGAAAAAACCCTGAGGAAGTTCAGAGGAAGTTATTAGTAGTCATGCCTTCGGTCATTAATCACTTTTATCGGTTCGGAGAGTTCATCGTTGATGCGGACCAAAAAGTGCTGCTGCGCCACGGCAAGCCTTTGCTTTTGGCGCCGAAGGTTCTTGAAACTCTTCTGACATTGGTTCAAAACGGCGGACGGATCATTGAGAAGGAAGAGTTGATGAGGCGGCTCTGGCCGGATACTTTTGTCGAAGAGTCGAATTTAACCTACTGTATCGTGCAACTGAGGAAGACTCTCGGTGACGAAGCCCGCCACCCGCGCTACATCGAAACCATTCCAAAGCGCGGCTACCGCTTCATCGTGGACGTGGAAGAAGTCTTGAGCGATATAGGCATCGTGAGCGATAAGGTGCCGCGGCGGATCAACACGCAGGTCGTGGAATCGCAAGCTGCCACTAACCCATCGTCGGAGCGAGTTGCCTCGATAGCCGTTCTGCCCTTCCTGGATTTGAGTCCGGAGCGGGACCAGGATTATTTTTGCGAAGGTCTCGCCGACGAGCTAATCAATACGCTCGCCAGCTTGCCTAACCTGCACGTTGCTTCCAGAACGTCGTCCTTCAGATTTAAGTCGACGACACTGGATATCCGCGAGGTGGGCCAACGATTAAACGTGAACACGGTGCTTGAAGGAAGCGTCAGAAAAGCCGGCAGCAACTTCCGCATCACGACCCAACTGGTTAGTACAGTCGACGGTTACCAACTATGGTCACGAACATACGACCGCAGACTGGAAGACATTTTTGCGGTCCAGGAAGACATTGCACAAAGCACGGTGAAGGCTCTTAAAGTACTGCTAAGCTCGGATGATCAACGCGCCTTGCAAAGAATACGGACGACCGTCATAGAAGCCTACGAATGCTACCTGCGCGGACGGCAACTCTTCCACCACATGCGACGAAGGAGCCTCGAATCCGCCAGACAGATGTTCCTGAGAGTGATCGAAATGGATAGTCACTTTGGTCCCGCCTATGCAGGCATAGCCGACTGTTGCTCTTTTCTGTATATGGATTGGGGAGGGCTTGAGTCAGACCTCGTAGACGCCGATCGTGCGAGTTCTAAAGCGGTCGAGATCGATCCAAATTTGTCACAAGGTCACGCCTCAAGGGGAATCGTCCTTGCACTCAGTGGCCAGTATTCGGAAGCAGAACGAGAGTTTGAGACTGCGCTCCGCCTGAATCCGAAGCTCTATGAGGCCTATTACTATTACGCACGAGCATGTTTCTCGCAGGGAAAACTCGAGCAGGCAGCTGTGTTGTTAGAGGAAGCTACAGCAGTTCGACCCGAGAGCATCGATGCGTTGTCAATGTTAGGAGGCATATACCGGGGGCAGAAGCGAGAACAGTTGAAGAAGGAAACATTCAAGAAGTGTCTCGCCGCTGCCCAAAATCATCTTGAGTTTTACCCCGGTGATATCAGGCCACTTCTTTTGGGAGCCATTGCGCTCATAGATCTCGGGGACACGAAGCGCGGGCTGGAGTGGACGCGGCGAGCACTCGAACTGGAGTCGGAAGACCCGAATGTTCTGTACAACGCCGCGTGCGCATTCTGCATATCCGGTGAACTTGAAGAAGCATTAACCTGCCTGGAGAAGTCGCTCCCGTTTTGCGCCGATCGAAAATGGCTCGAGTACGACAGCTACCTGGATCCGTTCCGAAGTCTCCCCAGATTTCAAGCACTGTTGCGGTCCCCTTAATCAGCACATCCGTCGTCATGTCCGAGCGTTCCACTGAGCAGATACGCGAATTGCTCGACTCCCTTTATCGCGTGGATTCGGGACGAATCCTCGCGACTCTGATCCGCTTGATCGGTGATTTCGATCTTGCCGAGGAGGCGATGCACGAAGCCTTTGCGGCTGCGCTCAGCTTATGGCCCAGGAGTGGAGTACCCGGTAACCCGCGACCATGGTTGATTTCGACGGCGCGATTCAAAGCCATCGATACTCTGCGTCGACGTGCAAGGTTTGACGCGTCTCAAGATGAGCTCGTGCGACATCTCGAAGCGCAATTGAGTTCGGCGGAACGATCCACAAAGGACAGCGTTGATGACGGCCTTGAAGATGACCGCCTGCGTCTGATTTTTACGTGCTGTCATCCATCTCTTGCGCCGGAAGCGCGCGTTGCGCTCACCTTGCGTGAGGTGTGCGGACTGACAACCGAGGAGATCGCGAAGGCCTTCCTCATCACTCCGCGTACCCTCGCGCAGCGCATTGTCCGCGCAAAGGCAAAGATTCGAGAAACACCGATTCCATACGAGGTGCCGGCGCCGGAGGAATTGCCAGAACGACTCGGGGCGGTGCTTCAGGTCATCTATCTCGTCTTTAACGAGGGTTATTCGGCTGCGGCGGGCGCGGAGGTAACGAGGGCCGAGCTAACCTGCGAGGCGATTCGACTGGGCCGGTTGCTGACGGAACTCCAGCCAGAGCCCGAAGTCATTGGGCTGCTTTCTCTGATGTTGCTACAGGAATCCCGTCGCGCCGCGAGAACCTCTCCTACTGGAGAGCTGATTTTGCTCGAGAACCAGGATCGCTCGCTCTGGAACCGAGAGCAGATCGCGGAGGGAGTCGAGTTGCTGGAGAACGCCCTGAAGTCCCATCGCTTCGGCGCTTACACACTGCAGGCTGCGATTGCTGCCGTTCACGCGGAGGCGAAATCGGTCGACGCGACGGACTGGCGGCAGATTGTTGCGCTTTACGACCGATTGTTACGAATTCAGCCTTCGCCGGTGGTCCAACTAAATCGTGCTGTGGCAATCGCAATGCGCGATGGTCCAGAGGCCGGTCTGACCCTTATCGACGCGGTGTTGGAGCATGGCGAATTGGCAAATTATTACCTGGCGCATTCAGCCCGTGCGGATATGTACCGGAGGCTCGGCAGGATAGCTGAGGCTCGGTCCGCTTATGAGAAAGCTCTGGCGCTGACGCAACAGAAACCAGAGCGGCAATTCCTGCAAGAGCGGATTCGGCAGTTGAAAAATTAGTTGAAGTAGAGACTTCGCCTCACGATTAATCTGTTTGTGGGCTTGTTGCGCGATTGACATCGAACTCAGAGTCCCTTGATACTCCTCCCAGCGCGCTTACAGGGCGCCACCAACCCGCGGCAAGGGAACACTCCCACCTGTTTGGTCTGAGTCGTGTGCGTTTTGCACCTTCTTTCAGCCTGGTTTCAGCGGGGCACAGGCGATTCATGAAAGGAGGTCGCAATGACCACTTCGAAGTCTCTTCCGCCTCGTCCTTCTCTCGAGTCTCTCCGTAAACAGGCAAAAAAACTCGCGCGCGATATTGATGCCCGTGATATCGACGCTATCGCACGTGCGCGGCTGCAACTCCCAAATATTGAGCTCCCTCTCACGCAGCGCAACGCGCAATTAGTGATCGCGCGTGAGTACGGTTTCGCCGGTTGGCACGACCTAACGGCCGAAGTGAGAAAACGTCTCGGTAACGATTTGGAACGAGCAGCAGCGCACGCTCAAGCCGCTATTCATAAGAACGACGTCGAACGTCTAAAGCAACTGTTAACCGAATATCCCGCGTTGCTTTCCTGGCATGATGTCGGTGCTGAGCGCGGTCTGTTGGGACTCGCGACGGGCTCTTATGGCGATAGCTTCAACTCGCTCAGCGAACAACACTTCACCCGCGCGGACTGCGCAGAGTTGCTGATCAATGCCGGCGCAGTCGTGATTCCATCCGTGTGTGATGAAATTCTCCGTTCCCGCGCCAGGGGACTGCTGCAGCTGTTTCAGCGAAAAGGTTTGCTGCCGCGCACTCTCAACTTCTTTGCGGCACTTGGCGATACGGACGCGGTCCGCACAGCGCTCGATGAGAACGAGAACGATCGACCCGCGGTCACTGAAGCGTTCACGATCGCCTGCAACTTCGAGCATGAGTCGATCGCATCTCTCTTGCTCGACGAAGCCATTGCGCACGAGCCAGAGCTTGGCGCACTCATCGACGCAAACGTAGGACGACTCGCCTTCGTGCAGTACTTCATCGACAAGCGCCCCAGGCACGCTACCGGCGTCGGGCTCTGGAAGGCGTTTGTTATGGAGCAGGTCAGCCGCGCACTCTATTCGTGGAGCGGCAGCGAGACCTCGCTGAAGGATCCACGCGGAGACAGCGACCTGCCCACGTTCGTTAGTCTTTTACGTCGTGAGCAGTGGCTCCTCGGTGAGGCCTTCGTGGAGTTTCAAACGCAAATCATCGAGCGGGCAGCGCTGCAGGGTCGCGCCGAATTCCTCACTGCCTTGCTCGACCTGAATCCCGCGATGCTACAGCGTCAGCCGCCGCCGAGATCGCAGGCGATTGAGTTTGCGTTTACCTACGCGAACGCACACGTCATTCCCGACCTCAAACGCATTTGGCCAGTGCCGGACGATCTACCGCATGCGGCTGGCATGGGCGATCTCTCACGGGTGAAGGAGTGGTTCGACGACGCGGGAGCGCCTGCACTCGGTGGAATTGAGCATCACTATCCCTCGAGTCCTTACATGCCCGAAGGTCGCGTCGCGGAATACTCACGCCAATGGGGCCCGCCGAGCCGGCAGCGTGTGCTCGATGTAGCGCTCGCCTGGTCCGTCATCAACAGTCACCTCGACGTTGCCGACTTCCTGCTTCAACACGGAGCGGATATCAACACGACCTGGAGTTCCCATGAGCCGGCAAGCATCCTGCACGAACTCGTCTGGCACCGAAACTATGAGGCGATGCAATTCCTCATCGACCGCGGCATTGATATGACCATCAAAGACCACCGCTGGAATAGTACTGCGCAAGGCTGGGCGCGTTACGCTGCAAATGACGAGAAGATGGCCCAGTGGTTGGAAGAAGCCGAACGGCGGCAGGAACGGTGAGTGTCAGCAAAAAATTTCTGGGATAGCTGTCGATTTTCCGTCTCCCCAACGACTATAGGACAAAAGAACGATGAGCTACGGTTTCCTGAGGGACAGGAAATGCGTCAGCCGAAAACAGGCGACAGGAAACAAACCACAGAAAACAAGGAGAAAAGTAATGCCACAGTATCTGCTCGAAGGAACTCAGTCATGAGAAAAATTATTGTGCTTGAACACATCTCCCTTGACGGCGTCATACAAGCCCCAGGCGGGCCGGAGGAAGATACCAGCAACGGCTTTGCGTATGGCGGATGGTCAGCGCCGTATTCTGACGAGACTATCGGAACGGCGCTGGCAAAGAAGATGAATATGCCGTTCGACCTGCTGTTAGGACGCAAGACCTTTGAGATTTGGGCGGGGTTCTGGCCGCGACATGCGGACGAATGGCCGGGCGTCAACCCGGCGACCAAATACGTCGCCTCGAATACCATGACTTCGCACGAATGGCAGCCGTCAGTGTTTTTGAACGGAGATATTTCAGAAAAAGTCGCGAAGCTCAAGCGAGAGCAAGGGCCGGATCTACACGTTTGGGGAAGTGGCAATCTCCTTCAGACGCTTATCAAGCACGATTTGGTCGATGTGTTCTGGCTGATGATATATCCGATCACGTTGGGCGCTGGAAAGCGGTTGTTTGCTGATGGCACGATCCCGGCGGCCTTCAAGGTGACGGAAACCATAGTCGGCCCTAATGGCGTCATTCTCGTGAATTACGAGCGAGCAGGCGCGATCACAACCGGAACCGCAAGTCTATAAACATTCGCGTCGTGTTGGGGGAGGACACTCAAATGAGAAATTTAATCTTCGCAATCAACATTACCCTGGATGGCTGCTGCGACCACACCAAGCAAGTTGCTGATGACGAGACCCATGAATATTTTACGAATCTCCTGCGTGGGGTTGACCTGCTTGTCTATGGGCGCAAGACCTATCAATTGATGGTTCCTTTCTGGCCTGAAGTCGCAAGAAACCTGTCGATGACAAAAGCGTCGAACGAATTCGCTAAAGCATTTGAAGCCATCAACAAAATTGTTTTCTCACGAACATTGGACAGCGCTGAAGATAAAAATACGAGAATTATTCGTACGAACCTGCGCGACGAAATACTTAAATTGAAACAAGAAGAAGGCAGACATATCTTAACCGGTGGCGTAAGTATTCCTTCACAACTTATCGAGCTTGGTCTGGTTGATGAATATCTTTTCGTCGTTGGCCCAATCGTTGCCGGAGAAGGAAGACGGTTATCGGAGGGCGTTAAGCTGCCGGAGACATTGCAATTAAGACTTGTTGAGTCAAAGATTTTTAAATCCGGATGTGTCGCGCTTCGTTACTCGAAACAGTGACAGAAAAATCTGCGACAGCTGTGCTGCTGGCTACCACGGAGGCGGAGAAGAACAATGAAATACATCTGTTTGGGATACATCGAGCCAGGAAAATTCGAAGGGATGACCGAGGACGAGCTACACGCAACGCTCGACGATTGCTTTGAGTACAACGACCATCTCCGCGCCAACGGACATCTTGTTGCCGAAGTACCTCTTCAGCCTCCGGAGACTGCGTTAACCCTGTACTGGAAAAACGGCAAAGTCGCGACGACAGACGGCCCCTATGCGGAAACCAAGGAACAGCTCGGCGGCATTCACATCCTTGAGGCGCGAGACCTCAATCATGCCGTTCAGCTTATCTCAGCGCTTCCAGGCTTTAAGTATGGACTTGGACCGGTTGAGATACGGCCGGTTGCGGATATAAGCGAAATGATCAAGGAGAGCGAGCAGCGGCGACGAAAGGATGCGTCGCGATGAGAGCGCCCACGACGGAAACGAGTGTTGACAGTATTCCCAAACGTTTTGAGCACGCTGGCGAACCTGAGCCCTGATCTGTGCACTGATCATCTATGACGTGAGTTGGTGATCTGCTGCGCTTGTCGTTTGAGAATGGCGACAAACTTGTTCGCGCGCACGTAACCTGCGTATTCGGCGCGTTCGTCTTCCGTGAGCTCGCCTTCCGTCGATTTTCGGGCGAGTTCTTCGATGCGAGCTTGCAGTCAGGATCGGCTTGAAAACTGATTACTGCGTCAGGCGACATTTTTTCCTCGAAGAACGGAACTTAAAAAGGTCAGGATAATCGCAGAAAGAAGAGTCGCCGATGAGCCTTGTAAACTGTCCGGACTGCCTTTTTCGTACTTGGTATTAGGCGGGTTATTGCTCTCTGACTAGAATCACATCCCATGCCCACCGACCCATTTGAGCGTCTTTATCGGCTTTGACTTTAGCGCGGTACTTGAATTCATTGCCGTGTCTGTCAGTTCGCTTCGACTGCTTGTATTGCAACTCAATTGTTTTAAGGCCCAAGCCTTCAACCTTGTGTAGTTCGCTTTGCTCAGAGACACCATTATGGTTCGTGTCTTGCCACAGTCGCAGTGAAAGAAAAATTGCGTCGTGGTTGCTGATAATACCGTCCCCTGAACCTAGCGGATTAAGTCCTTCAAGCCTTGTGCGACGCCTGAGAAACAACTCGCATTACGGACGGTGAATGTGAATTACTTTCTGGCGACCGCGACGGGCAATCACACAAACGTGCCGCTGCCCCTGTTCATCATGCTGGTCGCGGCCAAGCTGAGGGCTGAGCTGTGTGAGATGGAAAGTTTCACGACGGTTTCGATCGCCAATGAAAGTGAGATGAGTGGTGGTGCGCCGAAGGGCGGAGTCGAACCCGCCCATCATTTCAGACAACAAATTTTAAGTCCGGCGCTTTACTTCGGCGAGATGTCATACGCGGCCATCTCGTTTGCGTTACGCACGAGCAGGCGGCCGTCGGCGATCGCGGGGTAGTTCCATGTCTTGCCTTGCAACGCCGAGAAGCGTGCGACTTCAGTGTATTGCGCTGGCGTCGCCTTCACTAACGCCACATCGCCCGCATCACTGCTCACGATCAAGTGACCGCTCGCGAGTATGACCTGGCCGTAGCCGTAGCGCCCGCCTTTCCACTTGCGCTCGCCGGTGTTCACGTCAAGACACGTGAGGATTCCTTCATCAAGCCCGTAAACGTGGCCGTTATGAAGAACAGAGCTGTTGAACTTGTTCTTCATATTGATGTTTTCCCAAATCGTCGTTGCGGTGAAGTTGCTCCCGCTTCCCTTCACTGCGACGAGCGCGGCGCCCTTGCCGTAGCCCGACGAGATAAAGAAGCGGTTCCTGTCGACCATCACCGGTAGCGAAGCGTTGATTCCCATGTCGGTATCCCATGGATAATTCCAAAGCAACGCTCCGTTCTCAGGCGCGAGTCCGACAACTCGTGACGCGCTAACGACCACGATCTGCCGCCGGCCCGCGAGCTCAACGAGCATCGGTGAAACGTACGCCTGCCTGTCATTCAGCACTTTCCAAACCGGCGCGCCCGTCATCTTGTTGTACGCAACGACTGATTTGCCATTCGTACCACCGGGTAGAACGATTACTTTGTCATCCACGATGAGCGGTGACGCAGCCATGGCCCATTGAAGATTCTCTGCCTGATTGTCGGTGAGAATGTTTTTACCCCAGATGACGGAGCCGTTGTTTGCGTCGATACAGCGCAATTCGCCAGTCGCGCCGAGCGCGTAGACGCGACCCTGATCCCACGTCGGAGTCGAGCGTGGTCCATCACCCGTCGAATCGTTGTACTCCGCGTTCCATGCCTGCTTCCAGAGTTCGCGACCAGTGCCAATGTCGTAGGCCGCGACGACTTCCTGACCACGGCGTTGTTCGATCGTGTAAGCACGGCCGTCAGCAATGGCAAACGACGCGAAACCGAGACCGATCGGTTGTTTCCAGATCGGAGACAAGCCGCCCGCAGGCCAACTCGTCAGGACGGGTGTAGCTTCGTAATTACCGTCGCGCTTCGGTCCGCGAAAAGTAGTCCAGTAGTTTCTGCCGGTGGACGCAGTCGGGGCCGCCGCGCCGGGACTCGGCGACACAGTGGGACTTGCTTCAGCAACAGGCGTAGCAGTCGCGGCAGGCGCCGCTGCCGGCGCCTGCGCTGCTTGTTGTTGGCGGTGCTGTTCGAGCGCCGCGTAGTGCGAATCGTTGGAACCGGAGCGGAAATAAAGGAAAGCCCCCACCGCTGCAAGCACAACCGCCGCCAGTACACCAATCATGACTATGGTGGACCTGTACCAGGGTCCACGGTTCTCTTGTTGAAACATAGATAACTCTTAGACGCCGGTGAAGCGGAAATGTTTCACACTAACTAACTACCGATTGAATAAAGGTTCTTCTCACCGCGAATGTAAATGTGGCCATCGGCGATTGCCGGCGACGCATAAACTGCTTCGCCAAGCGAGTTTGTGCCGAGGATCTCGTGCTTCGGTCCGGCCTTCACGATAAACGTGTCGCCGTCTTCGCTGGTCATCAAAATCTTTCCTTCAAACGCCACGGGCGATGCCGTAAACGTTGCCGGAATCGGAATGCGGCCGCCTTCGTACTTGATCGCGCCGGTCTTCGCATCGAGAGCAGTCAGAATCCCGCGATCGGTCGTCAGGTAAAGATAGTCGCCGTAGAGAATCGGTGACGGGACGTAAGCCGTGCCCTTCGTATATTTCCACGGCACGTTGGGCGTGCCGGTCAGATCGCCACTGCCGCCAAGCTTGATGGCCATCGCGAGCTTCGCCGGGTAACCAGCCACGAGATATACCATTTCACTATTGGCGACCGGCGACGGAATCGCATTGCTCTCGAGGCCTTTGTGACGCCACAACTCTTTGCCCGTAGCCGGATCGTAAGAGATCACGTGCTCGGTACCGCTTGCGATCAACTCCGCGCGTTTGGGCGTGCGCACCAGCAACGGAGTGGACCAACTCACCTGTATCTTTGTGCGCGGCGTCCGCCACGCTTCTTTGCCCGTCTTCTTATTGAGTGCAACGATGAACGACGCGTCTCCATTGTCCTCGTCACACTGAACGATCACGAGGTTCTCATAGACAATCGGCGAAGCGGCGGTACCCATTCCGAGCGTCGCGAGATTTCCGAGTTGTGCTTTCCACGCGAGCTTGCCTTTGTAGTCGTACGCGTAAAGTCCTTCTGTGCCGAAGAACGCGTAAACCATTTTGCCGTCGGTCGCAGGTGTCGAAGCAGCGTAGGAACTCTTGCGGTGGCGGTTGTCGTAAGGCGTTCCTTCCCACGCAACCGATTCCCAAAGGATCTTGCCGGAGTCGCGATCCAGCGCGACTACTTTGAACGTGTGTTTACGATCGGCGCCGACGCTGTCGGGGTGAACAAACTCCTTGTCGCCAATTTTGTGCTTGGCAGCTTTTGCTCCCGGTACCGGTTCACCTTCAATTGCGGTCGTGACGAATATGTATTTGCCCCACACGATCGGTGACGAGTGTCCGCGGCCGGCGATCGGTGTTTTCCACTTGATGTTTTTGCTCGGACTCCATTCGGCGGGAAGGTTCTTTTCATTCGAGATTCCGGAACCATCCGGCCCGCGCCATTGTGGCCAATTAGCGGCGGATCCGACTGTTGTAAGCGATAAAAATACGAGAAGAGCGAGACTGGTTATACGCGACACCTTCACTTGTTTGATCCTTTGCTGTTCGATTGTTGTTCTGTGGATCCAAAGGCGTACAAATGAGACACCGTACGCACGATCAGGAGGCCATCAGAGATCGCGGGCGTGGCCATCATGACTTCACCCACCGGATTCTTCGAGAGCAACTCATACTTTGGTCCGGCCTTGACGACAAATACATCGCCATCTTCGCTGGCCAGATAAATCTTTCCGTCTGATGCGACGGGCGAGGCAGTGAACGCGCCGCCAGTGCCGCCGAGTCGTTCCTGGTAAACACGTTCGCCGGTCTTCGCGTTGTAAGCCGTAAACACGCCCTGGTTCGAGCACGTGTAAAGCAGATCGCCGTAGACGATCGGCGTCGGCATGTATGGCCCACCGCGCTGCTTACTCCAGGCGATAAACTCGCTCGACTCCTTGCCGTCTTTGAGCGAAAGGTCGCCGCTGCCGCCGGGACGAATCGCGTAGATCGGCTGAACCGGCGCATAACCGCTCGTCACGAAGATCAGATCGTGCGCAACGAACGGAGTCGGCGTGGTGATCTCAGACATCGGACCGAGTTTCCACAGCTCTTTTCCGGTCGCGGGATCGTAAGTGCGAATCGCTTTGGGACCGACCGTGATTAACTCGGCGCGCGTTTTCCCTTCGTAAACAGTCGGCGTCCCCCACGAAGGAAGTTCCTCGCGCGGCGTCTTCCACGCGAGTTTGCCGGTTTTAATATCGTAGGCGGCGATGAAGGAGTTCTTCTGAAGGTCCGCCTGAACGATGACGAAGTTCTTGTAGATGATCGGTGAGCTGCCGTACTCCCACTGATAATCAGGGTCGTAGAACCAACCCGCATCGAGCACGCCGAGATCCTGTTTCCAAAGCTGCTTGCCGTTCATGTCGAAGGCATAGAGACCTTCGGAACCAAACATCGCGATCACGTATTTGCCGTCCGTTACCGGCGTCGAGTCAGCGTGAGTGGATTTCGGATGGCGTTTGACCTTTGGAATACCTTCGGAAACGATACGTTCCCAAAGTATCGTGCCTTTGTTTTTGTCGATCGCGTAGACCTTCCACGTGTGCTTGGGGTCATTCTTAACAGGAGCGACGTCGCCGTAGAGGCCGAACCGGGTTTCATCCTTGGCGCTGTTGACGGCCGTCGTCACGAAAATCTTGTTGCCCCAAACAACCGGACTCGAATGGGCCAGACCCGGAATCGCGAGTTTCCAGCGGACGTTTTGGGCGGCGGTGGCGTCCCACTTCACTGGTTGGCCGGGACTCTCGACAACGCCCGTTGCCAGCGGACCACGAAACTGCGGCCAGTTCTGCGCCGGCGTTTTCTGTGCGGGAACCGTCGCGGCGATCACAGCGATAAGGACGATAGATAAGGGCAATCGTTTCATCAGGCGTTTCATTTGTGACCTCTGAATTTTTACTCGATGCGCTTCAACTGGGTAGTGTTTTGACCCTGCTTCATGGTCATTCCCACTACTTTGTCAGCTTCAAGATTGAACGTGAGAGTCAATCCGCCGAAACCTAACGGCCGGAACGTGGTTTTATCAATCGCCATTAACGTTTGACCATCGCGGCCGAGGGACGCAAACAGTTTCCCGTCCTTCATCGTCACGGAAATCTCGGGCCCCGGCTCGCCTTTATATTTTCCAACGTATGACTGAAGGACGGCTGGCTCAACTACTATCGGTGGCACAGCACCCGCCTTCTTCAACATATCAACTATAACCGCGTTCTTTTCATTGCCTTCTGACGTCGCCAGCCCAAGCGTCATCGTCTCCGGTTTGACACGGCCACTGTCGAGCGCCATCTTCAC
Source organism: Acidobacteriota bacterium (assembly GCA_020199835.1). GTDB lineage: Bacteria > Acidobacteriota > Blastocatellia > Pyrinomonadales > Pyrinomonadaceae > PSRF01. The sequence goes on from JAIVJV010000008.1 coordinate 337,554, forward strand.
CAGGTCCGCTTTACTCGCGCGCGTGCCGGCCATCAACACGTCGTCAGCGCCGTCCGCGCCCTTCTGAAGCAACAAGTTCACGATGTCGAAATGATCGTTGTCGAGGGCCCACGTCATCGCGGTCGCCCCGTAAAACGTGTCTTTCACTTTCACATCGGCGCCACGGTCGAGCAGTACCTTCGCGACCTCGGTGTTGCCGCGTTCAGCGGCTTTGAACAATGCTGTAGCACCGTAGCGAAACTTCGCGTTCACGTCAGCGCCGCGATCGAGTGCTGCGGTAACTGCGGCAACGTCGCCCTTGCGCACGGCCTCATAAAGCTGGTCGTTTAATTCCTGTTTCGAGTTCGTTGCCGCCTGTAATGGCAGCAGTGCCAGAAGCGAAAAGAGGAAGAGCTTATGTAGCACCATGATTTCTCCTGCTGACAAGACTTAACTAACGCCAGATTAACGGATGAGGCGGAACCTGTTAGAATTACCGGAAAAAAATGTAACGCAGCAACGTGAGCTTACGTATTCTACATCCTTAGGGTTGCAAGCGAAAACATAGTTCATCCTAAATCCGTGATGGTCTGAAAAATGATTAAGCTGATCTCCATTTATTTGAACCTGTGCCTCGCATTCTCGGTCGCAATGGCGAATGATTGGGCCGAGTGGCGTGGTCCCGCACGCGACGGAGTCTCAACGGAAAAGAATTTGCCGGAGAAATGGTCGCCCGCCGGCGAGAATCTCGCATGGAAAGCTCCATACGGCGGACGCTCTGCGCCGATTGTGATGGGCGATCGCGTTTACCTGCAAAACTCAGCCGGACAAGGCGAGAATTTACAGGAACGGATCATGTCCTTCAACGCCGACACCGGCAAACTCCTCTGGGAACATCGTTTCAATATCTATCTCAGCGATGTGCCACCGCATCGCGTCGGATGGGCCTCGCCGGTTGGCGATCCCACGACGGGAAATGTTTACGTGTTCGGCGGCGGCGGCCACCTGCTCGGATTGAACCGTGATGGAAAAGTCTTGTGGGAACGCTCGCTCGGTGAGGATTTTGGTTTGCTCACCACGCACGGCGGCCGCACAGTATCGCCGATCATCGATGGCGATCTCGTAATCGTGAGCGGCGTCACGTTTCAGTGGGGCCAGCATGGACGGGGCGCGCACCGCTTCATGGCTTTCGATAAAAAGACCGGCGAAACTGTTTACGTGAGCGCTCCAGGCGGACGGCCGTACGACACGACCTACGCGCCGCCGATCATCGCTAACATCAACGGCACACGGCTGCTGATCCAGGGCGCAAGCGACGGCGTGGTCCACGCGATCAAACCACAAACCGGTGAACCGGTTTGGAAGTACGAGATCAGCAAACGCGGACTCAACACCGGCGTCGTCGTCAAAGGCACTACCGCAATCCTCACGCACAGCGAAGAAAATCTCGACTCCAACGAAATGGGAATGATCGTCGCTGTCGATGCGACTGCCAAAGGCGACGTTAAAAAAGAACAGGTTAAATGGAGAGTTTATGGTTGGCAGGGTGGCTTCTCTTCTCCGGTAATCGATGGCGATCGACTTTACCAGTTGGACAACGGCTCCAACATCGCCGCGTTTGACGTAAACAGCGGCAAGCAACTCTGGCTACAAAACCTCGGCACGATTCAAAAAGCGTCGCCGGTGCTCGCGGACGGCAAACTCTACGTCGGCACTGAAAACGGAAAGTTTTTTATTCTGAAACCTGGTCCAACCGGCGCTGAGGTTCTCGATCAGGATCAACTCGGTACCGAAGCGCGTCCCGAAGCGATCATCGGCTCGGTAGCGGTCTCAAATGGACGCGTGTTCGTGGTCAGTGATTCAAATCTTTATTGCATCGGCAAGAAGACGAGCGGCAACTCATCACAGGCAGCGGCTTCTCCCGTTGGTTCCAATGTTAGTTCTCCGGCGGCTGGTAGTTCTCAGGCCGCGACCTACGTTCAGGTCGTGCCGACGGAACTAATTCTGAAGCCCGGCGATAAAGTCAATTTTCGTGCTCGGCTGTTTGACGCGCAGGGCAACTTCATCCGCGAAGAATCAGCAGCTCAATGGTCGCTGGACCAATTGAAAGGTGCGATTGCCAACGGACAGTTCACCGCGGAAGGCGACACTGCTCAGGCCGGCCTGGTAAAGGCGACGGTGAATGGTATTACCGGTTCGGCCGGCGTACGCGTCTTCCCGCCATTGCCGTGGAGCGAAAACTTCGACGCGATGGCGCCAAACTCCGTGCCGCCAACGTGGAACAACATGACCTTGAAGTTTGCGGTGCGCGATCAGAACGGCAATAAAGTACTCGCGAAGTTGACTGAGGGTTCGTCACTGCTGAGTCGCTCGCGGGCTTACATTGGACCGTCTGATTGGTCCAACTATACGGTCGAAGCTGATGCCTCAGCGACAACGAAGCGCCGCCAGCAGGGCGACGCAGGCGTGATCGCGCAACGTTACGTGTTGACGCTTTACGGTAACAGTCAAGTGCTTAATCTGGAACCGTGGCAACCGGAAACGAAACGCACTGTCAGTATTCCTTACGCGTGGAAGCCCGACACGTGGTACCGCCTGAAACTTCAGGTGGAAAACCTGCCCGACGGCAAGACGCGCGCGCGCGGAAAAGTTTGGCCAGCGGGGGAGGCGGAACCCGCAGCCTGGATGATCGAACGTGTCGATCCGATTCCCAACCGCCAGGGAGCTCCCGGAATTTTCGGCAACGGCCTCGCCGAACTCTACTTTGACAACATAAAGGTGTACGCGAACAAATGAGAGTTAAAAATCTGTTCATTCTTATCGCATTGATCCTCGGCGTAGGCATTTACTTTCTCGCGCCCGCCAGCTCCGCTTCCGATCCTGGGTCCGGCGATTGGCCGATGTGGGGCGGCACTCCCGATCGCAACATGATCTCCAACATGAAAGGCTTGCCGACCAGTTGGGACGTCAAGTCCAAGAAAAACGTCAAGTGGGTGGCCCAACTGGGCTCACAGACTTACGGCAACGTGGTCGTTGCGGGCGGTATGGTCTTCGTCGGCACAAACAATGAAGGAGTGCGCGATCCGAAGATAACCGGCGACAAAGGCGTCGTGATGGCGTTTCGCGAGTCTGACGGTCAGTTCATGTGGCAGATGATCCATGACAAACTCGCAGCCGGACGCGTCAACGACTGGCCGTACCAGGGCGTCGCGTCGTCGCCGTTGGTCGAAGGAGACCGCCTGTATTACGTCTCAAACCGCGCTGAGTTGATGTGTGTTGACACGCAGGGTTTTCGCGACAAAGAGAACGATGGTCCAGTCACCGACGAGAAGTTGACCGGTGAAACGAATGGCGACATCGTGTGGCGGTACGACATGATTGAGGAAGTCGGCGCGTTGCCGCATAACCTCGCAAACTCGTCGCCCGTTGCTCACGGCGATCTAATCTTCGTCAGCACGTCAAACGGCCAGGACGAAAGTCACGTCAACGTTCCTTCACCGAAAGCGCCGGCAATTATCGCCGTCAACAAAAAAACCGGGAAACTCCAATGGGAAGATAATTCGGTTGGCGAACGCATTCTGCACGGCCAATGGGCTTCAGCGACGGTCGGCACGATCGGCGGCGTGGTCCAGGTGATTCACGGGCAGGGCGACGGCTGGATTCGTGGTTACGAAGCACTTACCGGTAAGAAACTTTGGGAGTTTGATACGAACCCGAAAGACTCCGTCTGGCCCAAGACACGCAACGAGGTGATCAGCACTGCGGTCGTTTACCAGGATCGCGTGTACATTTCGAACGGGCAGGATCCCGAGCACGGCGAAGGCGTGGGCCACATGTACTGCATCGACGCGACCAAGCGCGGCGATATCACGCAAAGCGGAATGGTGTGGCACTACGACAAGATTCGGCGCTCCATCTCCACGCCCGCGATCAAGGACGGCATTCTTTACCAGGCTGATTTCAGCGGTTTTCTGCACGCACTCGACGCAAAGACCGGTCAGGTCTACTGGGTACACGATGTGTTCGCCGCGGTTTGGGGATCGCCGATGCTCATCGATGGCAAGGTCTATCTCGGTGACGAAGACGGCGACGTCGTGATGATGCAGGAAGGAAAGGTGAAGAAGGTCCTCGCCGAGGTCAACATGGGCAGTTCCGTGTATTCGACTCCGGTGCCCGCGAACGGTGCGCTTTACATCTCGAATCGCAACCAGCTTTACGCCCTGAGTGAAACGCCGGGCGCGAAGCCCGCAACCGATGGAGCTGCTGCGGCAACGCCGTCGGCGAGCCCGACGAAACCCGCCGCCGATGCGGCGAAACCAGCTCCTGCATCAACGAAGCCGGCTGCTGCAGCGACGAAACCTGCGGCTGCGGCGGCCAAACCGCCGACCAAGAACTAAAGCCGCGATGAACAGTTTTGATTTTCAGCCGCGGACTCGTCTGATCTTCGGCGCGGGCGCCATCGGCGAACTCGGCACAATCGCGCGGGAGCTCGGCTTTCGTCGCACGCTGCTGGTTGCCGATCATGGACTCGTCGCGTCGGGACACGTCGATGAAGCGGTCACGCCTTTACAACAAGCCGGAATCGAAGTCGTTCGTTTTCACGATTTCGAAGTTAACCCCGACACGCGCATGGTCGAAGCGGGAACTGCTTTCGTCGCAACGCAAAACATCGATTCGATCATCGGACTCGGCGGCGGCAGTTCCATGGACTGCGCCAAAGGCATCAACTTCCTGCTGACCAACGGCGGCCGCATTGCCGACTATCGCGGTTACGGCAAAGCGACGAAACCGATGTTGCCGATGATCGCGATTCCCACCACCGCCGGCACGGGTAGTGAAGCACAAAGTTACGCGCTGATCTCCGACGCAGAGACGCACGTGAAGATGGCGTGCGGCGATTCGAAAGCGGCGTTTCGCGTCGCGTTGCTCGATCCTGCTTTAACTCTTTCACAACCGCGCAGCATCACCGCAACGTCCGGCTTTGACGCGATTGCGCACGCAGTCGAGACTTACGTCACTACCAAACGCACGCCCGTGTCTGAGATCTTTTCTCGCGAAGCGTGGGCGTTGCTCGAACACAATTACGAACGTGTGCTGACGCAACCGGACGATCTGGAAGCTCGCGGCGCGATGCAGTTGGGCGCGTTCTACGCCGGCGTGGCGATTGAAAACTCTATGCTCGGCGCGACGCACGCGTGCGCGAATCCGTTGACCGCGCGTTACGGAACGGCGCACGGCGCCGCGATCGCGATGTTGTTGCCGTCAGTAGTGCGTTGGAACGAACGCGCCGTCGGGGATCGTTACGCGACGCTGCTCAATTCTTCTTCTGTCGCCAACAAGAACCCCGATTCAACTCCAACTGAAGCACTCGCCAGGCGGCTCGAGGAATTAACTCAGGCTGGTGGGTTGCGAAGCGAGTTAAGCACCGCCGGCATCAACAAGAACGATCTCGCGGCACTCGCTGCCGAAGCAGCCGAGCAATGGACCGGCACTTTCAATCCGCGTCCATTCAGTAAAGAAGGCGCGATGGAGGTTTATTCGTGCGCATATTGAGTATTCTCGCCTCTCTGTTTTTGTTCGCTTTTGCCGTCAACGCTCAGGAAGCGCCGGCCAACAACTGGTCGCAGTTTCGCGGCAATCATGAGTTGACCGGAGTGTCGCAGTCGAACGTTCCCACTTCGCTGAAACCACTGTGGACTTATGAAGCTGGCGACGCGATCGAATCGTCGGCCGCGATCGTCGGTAGCACCGTGTTCGTCGGCTCGCAAAAAGGTGAACTCGTCGCGCTGAGTCTCGAAAACGGATCGGTCTACTGGAAATTCAATACGGGAAACGCGATCGGTGAATCGTCGCCGGCTTACGGCAACGGCGCCGTCTACATCGGCGACCTTGGCGGCTGGATCAACGCGCTGAACGCGTCTGACGGAAGAAAACTCTGGGCCTTCAAAACCAACGGTGAAATCAAATCATCGCCGGTTGTGGTTGGCGATCGAGTCTTGATCGGCTCCTATGACGAACACCTTTATTGCCTCTCGGCGCGCAACGGTTCATTGATCTGGAAGTTCAAGACGAATGGACCAGTGCACGCAACTCCCGGCATTTCCGGCGGCATGGCTTTCATCGCTGGTTGCGACGAACTGTTTCGGGCGATTCGGATCTCGGATGGTAAAGAAGTTTTCACCGTCTCTTCCGGGGCTTACACCGGCGCTTCACCAGCGTTGCTTGGTGGCTCAGCGTTCTACGGCACCTTCGACAACGAAGTGCTCGGAGTCAGCCTGACGGACCGCAAGATCTCCTGGCGTTACCAACATCCGCAACGACAGTTTCCGTTCTACTCGTCTGCCGCCGTGACGTCTTCGCGAGTCGTACTCGGCGGCCGTGACAAGCTGGTCCATGGATTAACTCTCGCTGGAAAATCCGCCTGGACTTTCACGACGCGTGCACGCGTCGAATCGTCGCCCGCGATCGCCGGCGGACGCGTGTTTGTCGGTTCCAACGACGGACGCTTTTACGTTTTGAATCTCGCTAGCGGGGCCAAGCTCTGGGAATTTGAGGCGGGCGCCCCGCTATCCGCATCCCCCGCAATCGCAAACGGACGCATCGTCATCGGCTCTCAAGACGGTCGTCTCTATTGCTTCGGCTAGCCAACTAATCAGCCAACTAGCCGCCCACAAAAGGAGGAACTCATGCCTAAGGTCCAAGCCAATGGCATTACTCTGAACTACGAACAGCAGGGTAGCGGCGAGCCGCTCATCCTGATTCCCTACCTCTCCGCTGACAATGCCTGCTACGCGTTTCAGGTCGCGGAATACGCGAAACACTTCACCTGCATCTCCGTCGATCTGCGCGGCACGGGCGAGAGCGATAAACCCGATGGCGTGTTCTCCACTGAATTGTATGCAGAGGACGTGGCTGCATTGATGCAGGCACTCGGAATCGAGCGAGCGCACGTCTCAGGTTTGTCGTTCGGCGGTGCAATCGGCATGTGGTTGGCCGCGAGACATCCCGAGAGAGTCAAGTCGTTATCGCTGCACGGTGCTTGGACCAAAACCGATGCTTACGTCAGGACAGTAGTGGAAGGCTGGCAGGTAATGGCTAAAGCTTTCAATAGCATTCCTGAGCTGGTGGTTCGAGGCATCTTTCCGTGGTGTTTCACGCCAGGCTTGTACGCCACAAAGTACGACTACATCGAGTCGTTAGCCGCTTTCGTTCGGAGCCGTCCGCCAATGTCGGTCGATGCGTTTATGCAACAGTCTGACGCAGTGATTGCGCACGACGTTGAGGCGCAGCTCGCACGGATCACCGCGCCCACGCAGATTACTTTTGGCCGTCATGACCAGGTGACTTCAGTGCGTTTCGCCGAGCCCCTGACCAGCGCCATCAAAGGTTCGGAATTAGTAATTTTCGAGGAGGCTTCACACGCACCCATCTACGAGAGTGTGGACGAGTTCAACCAGAAGACGCTGGCGTTTCTCCAGCATCACGCGCAGAAAGCGTCAGGCTCTGTGGCTACTTGAGGACCGCGACGACCTCGATCTCGATGCGCGCATCGCGCGGCAAACGTGCGACCTGCACGGTTGAGCGAGCGGGTGGATCGCCTTTGAATTTTTTGCGGTAAAGTTCGTTCATCGTGTTGTAGTCGTTCATGTCCGCGAGAAACACAGTGGCCTTCACGACATGATCGATACTGCTGCCCGAAGCTTCAAGCACCGCGGTGAGATTGCGAAACACCTGCTCGAGCTGCGCCTCGATCCCGCCCGCCGGGAACTGTCCGGTCTTGGGGTCGAGGCCGATCTGTCCGGAAGTGAAAACGAGATCGCCCACGACGATCGCGGGCGAGAAGATGCCGTTTGGCGTTCCGGTCTGCACGACCTTGCGCTTTGATGTTTGCGCCTCAGCGTAGCCACTCAAAGAAACGATCGCTACGACTACCAGAATCAATCTCTTCATTGGTTTCCACCTCCGAAATATCTGGCCAGCGTGCTTTGCGCCGGCTTCCGTGTAACCAGCGAAACTAACCACATCAACAATGCGGAGCCCAGCACCATCGGTACGACCGGAAGAAAACCAAAGACAGCAGTGCCCCCCGGCGTACGCGACAATGCTTCACTCCCGCCAACTGACCAGATCACTGTCGATGGTCCAGGCGCGGGAGCCGGTACAACTTCCTGGAAGATCGCAACCGCGGCGACGGTTAGCGCCACCCAGACAGTCACTGCCAGCGCGCCCCATTTCGTACTTCCCTTCCAAAACAGCGCGGCAATCAGCAGCGGTGACATTGCCGCGAAACCGGAAAATCCGTATTGGATAGCCAGTTCAAAAATAGACTCGGGCGCCTGCAACGCAATCGTGTAGGCAAAGAGCGTAATGAGAACGATGAAGATACGTCCGGTTAACACTTGCACCGTTTCACCAAAACGCCGCTTGCCGCCGTAGAAGGCAAAGACGTCCTCCGTAAACATCGTCGAAAGAGCGAGTATTTGCGAATCGCTCGCCATCACTGCCGCCATGATGCCTGCGCCTAGCAGGCCCGCCAGCCACAACGGCGCATATCGTTGCAGCAGCAACATGATCACGTCGTCGCCGGCCGCCTGGTCACGCAGTTGGTCCCGCTGTTCAGGCTCCATGTTACGGCCCTGTGTAGCCAACGTTCGGCGTGCTTCCTGCTTCGCACGAATCTGCGGCACGTCGGCGACACGGTTGGCCATTACGCCTAGAAACACGCAGGGTAACCAGATCGCGAGAATACAGACCGGGTAGAAGATGACTGTCTTCTTGAACTGCGCCATTTTTTTCGCGGTCAGACAGAAGATCACGATATGCGGAAATGCGATCGCGGAGAGCGGAATGAACGTGTAGCTAAAGAAGTAGTAGGGCGAGATTCGCTCGCGCGTCAACAAATACGACAAGGGCGAGTTTTGCATTGCCTGCGCCGCGCTGCCAAAGCCACCCATTCCGTAGCCAATTACCACGAGGGCAATCACGCCAAAGCACAAAAAGAGCACGGTCTGAAATGTGTTGACCCAGGCCGTACCACGCATGCCGCCAAAGAAGACGTAACTCATTACGACCATCGCGACGATAGCGCCGCCAAACCAAAACGGCACTCTGCCGCCACTGATCGCGCTAAGCGTCGTACCGCCGCCCATGATGCCAATGATGATGTAGGGAACAAGCAGCACCGCCTGGACCGCGAAGATCATCGTGCCGATGTGACTGCACTCCCAGCGATCGCGAAACATCTGCACTGGCGTCATGAAGCCGTATTTCTTTCCCAACGCCCACATGCGTGTGCCAATCAGGAAGATCGTCAACGGAATGACGAGTCCCGACGACGACGCCATCAGGCCAAACGTGACGATGCCGTTGTTGAACGCGTGCCCCGACGAGCCGAGGATCGCGAACGCCGTCATGTTCGTGCCAAAGAGTGAAAACAGAAATACGAATGGCCCAAGCGAGCGGCCGGCGAGAAAGTAGTCTTCAGCTTTCTCTTTTCCGCCTGTACGCCGAAACGCAAAAATACCGATGTAGAGAACTACCCCGAGGTAAAGGAATACAACTGTCGCGGGAATCAAGCGCGCTCGTCCTCCCCGGGCTTCGTTTGTTCAATTTCACGTTCGAGGTGAGAAGGCCAGGCGAAGGTGACCAGCAGCCACATCAACAGCGACGCGGCGACGGAAAACATTCCTTGATAGAAGAGTCCGATCGGAATGAAACCAAAAACCAGATAGGAACTCCGCCAGAACCAGATGTCCTGATGAAGGATGTATAGGGCAGCGACCGCTATGACAAGCAGGGTGCTTTTCATGCTGAGTGGTCGCTGACCCTAACAAAGCGGTTTGGGCCGTGTCAAGGCCCCAGATTTTCGTACTTAGGCCGCCACCGCTTCGATGACGCTGTAAGGCGACTTCGTCGGAACGATACGCGTCATGTTTAAACCGGCGCGCGCGAAGAGTTCACGGTATTCATTCGCGGTTCTCTCCTTGCCGCCCGGCGAAACAAGCATCTCGATGTCGAGCAACTTGCCGAAGTCCTGGTTGTTTCCATCAGCGATGATCGCTTCGACCAACAGCACGCGGCCGCCTGGCTTCATCGCTCGCTTGATGTTCTTCAGGATCGTCAGCGCTCGCTCGTCGTCCCAATCATGAATGATGTGCTTCATGATGTAAGCGTCGCCGCCCTCCGGCACTTCTGCAAAGAAGTCGCCGTCTACAAACTCGACGCGCTCCGCTGCTTTACTCGCAGCGACTTGCTCACGCGCGCCCGCGATCACGTGCGGAAGGTCAAACAAAACTCCCCGCACTTTCGGATTTGCTTCCAGAATTCCCGTAAGCATGCGGCCGTGACCGCCGGCGATATCAACCAGAGTTTCGATTCCGCCGAAGTCGTAAGCTTCGATAACGGCAGCAGTGGCGACGCTTGAAAAACTGCTCATTGCGCGGTTGAAGACCTGCGCGGCTTCCGGATTCTTCTCGAAGAACGAAAACACTTCTTCGCCGTGCGTCTGCCCCCAAGCGGATTTGCCGGTGCGGACGCTGTAGAGAATCTTGCCCCAAACGTCCCAGTGCCAATCTTCGCCCCAGAAAATCGCGACGTCGCGCAGTGAATCAGGCACGTCGGAGCGCAACGGTTCGGCGGTCGGAGTCAGGGCAAACTTGCGACCGTCCTGTTCGGTAAAGACGCCGAGTGAAGCGAGCGCGCGCAACACGCGATAAAGCGAAGGCGCGTCGGTGTCGGTGGCTTTGGCGAGATCTTCGACTGATTTCGGTCCGTCGACGAGGTGATCTGCGATGCCGAGCTTCGCCGCGACGTAAAGCGTTTGCGAGGCGAGGCTGCCGAGCAGGATTTGTGTCAGGAAAGCAGCCGGAGGAGGAGAGGCTTCGGTGCTGACTGACGATTGTTCCCCAAGGTTAACTGAATGGTTATTCGGATTTTCACCTTCAAAGACCGCTGTGGACATCTTTTCTCCTGTATGAATTAACTTGTTCAATGGTGCGCGTTTCGCACCACTGAATAACGCGTAATTCGGTGAGAAAAGAGGCCAATGATTACCGGTAGGCGCGGCGCACTCTTTCGGAGTCGATGTGGTGGCGTTTGATCATGCGATCGAGTGTTTTGCGATCGACTGCGAGGACGCGGGCGGCGGCTTGTTTGTTGCCGCGTGTGTGCTCCAATACTTGCGCCACGTACCGTCCTTCAATCGTCGATAACGGAACCCACTCCTCCTGCGACGTTTCGGTCGAGTGACCGTTAGTTTCCGCAGCACTCTGCGAATAATTGAGCGCACGCAACGGCGGCAATGCGATCGACACGGAGTTCAAACAATTCAACAGGTCGCGGTGAAACCTTCCAGCAGCGACTTCCTGATCCACGTTCCGGTCGGTCGCGGCGATCACACGCACGTTCACTCTTTGTGTCTGGCTAGAACCGGCGCGACAAATCTCACCCGTCTGCAACGTCCGCAGCAAGTGCGCCTGAAACGAAGGGGTCGTTTCCGTGATCTCACTGAAAAAGATCGTTCCCCCATCGGCTTTTTCCCATTGCTCGAGTTCGTCGCGATCCGCACTGCACTTCACGGTGACAAACGGTTTATCAGAGCGGCTGCTGCGCTGGTGAATCGCTGCTGCGACCAACTCTGTCCCCGTTCTTGATTTTCCCGTGAGCAACACCGGCAAATCAGTATTGGCAACGCGTTCAACGTGCTTCATGACCTCTAAGAACGCCTGGCTGCGTCCCACTAGATCTTTGTCTGAGTGGTACGCAGCCATGCGTGTCGTGGGGGAGGACCCTTGGAACCGTTCTGACAACTGTTCACTGAACGCTATCAGCTCGCGCACTTGCGGCTTGTCGTCGATTACCACCGTCTGAAAATTTCCGTCAATCGCCCTGTCGCTCATCACCGATGTTCCTCCCACATTTTGTTACTTCAAACATTGGCTTAGAAGTGGACCCTGAACGAACCCACGTTGGTTCCGATCGCGACTGCTTTTGTTATGAAAGGCCGCTGCCGGTATGGCTCAAGCGTGTAGCGGCTTTGCAGGTGGGGAACGGCGACCTCGCCCTGGCCACCGTTCCCCTGCACGCGCGAGGGACTGTTCGAGACTCTGCGCGCGTATCTCTAAATCTCAATGCACTGCCGCTTGGGATTCGTCACCGATCTCCCTGTGCCTGTCGGGTCCTCGTTTGCGGTTCATAGCCGTTGACCCGATTGCGTGAGGTGTAAAGACTCGGCGTGTTCCACGCATCAACTGAGTGTGGGCTATGCTCAAAAATCGCACGGCTAGGCTAAGCTGTATGTAAATAGCATGCAATGAGGAGAATCCTGAACAGACATCAGTTAATTCCTGAGGACAAAAGGTTTAATCAATAAAAGCACTCCCCGGTGGACCGATTCGTCTAGTTGCTATTCGACTTCAATGAGGCCGACGATGATCGCGTAACGCACGAGCCCGGCGACGTCGTGAATGCCGAGGCGCTCCATGAGTTGGGCCCGGTGCGTTTCCACGGTTTTCACGCTAATTTCCAACTCCTGCGCGATCTGCTTGGTGGTCCGCCCCTCGGCTATCAGTCGCAACACTTCACGCTGCCGCGGGCTTAGTGTTTCCAGTAAATCTCGTTTTGTAACCCCTTTTCCGTACTCAATAAGCGTTTTCCGTGAGGTTTCCGGCGAGATATAGACCTCGCCGTTCATCACTGTATGAATTGCCTGTTCAAGCTCCGTGCTGGCCGCGCTTTTCGGGAGGAAGCCGGCGGCGCCTTCACGTAAGGCGCGGATAGCGTATTCACCGGCTTCGTGGACGGTGAGGACAATGACGCGAATCGTCGAAAACTTTTTCTGCACATGTTGCAGGACATCGAAACCGCTGCCGTCCGGCATGGTGATGTCGAGCAAGACCAGATCAGGCACGAGTTCGTTGATCAGGTCGATGGCTTCACTGCCCTTGCCAGCCTCACCGACGACCGTCACGCCCGTGATTTTCTCCACCAGTGCTCGAATCCCGGCTCGAACCAGCGCGTGGTCGTCAGCTATGAGTGTCCGCACAGATTTCATCACTTGTCTTTGACAAAGGCATAATTGCAGGAACCACCTGATCCAACAATCAGGAATTACCTGAGACGGCAGCTACCTGAACTTGTAGTTCTTCGATAGTCACAGGGAAACTGGCACAAACCTGTGTACCAAGACCCGGCGCGGAGTCGATTGTGAGTGTGCCGCCGACCGCCTGGGCACGTTCTTCCATCCCGCGCAGACCCAATGTGGGCGCGCCTGAGGCACTGCGCATCTGCTTCACGTCGAACCCGCTGCCGTTGTCGCCGATGACTAGCAACAGCTCCGAGCCGGTCCTTTCCAGCCCGACCACGAGACGTGTCGCGCGCGCGTGGCGAATGATGTTCGTGACTCCCTCCTGCATGATGCGGAAGCAGGCAGTCTCGAGCGCTGCGGGAAAACGGTCGTCGTCAGTGAGCGAGTGGCTCGAAAATTCTACTGCCACGCCGCTGTTCCTGGCCTGACGGTCCAGGTACCAGCGCACCGCTACCACCAGACCAAAATCGTCGAGCAGTAACGGACGCAAATCGACGGAAAGATCCCTGACCTGGTCCACTGCTTCGTCGATCACGTTGAGGTTCTCTTCGATCGACGTGAGAAATTCCGGTGAGTTATACGCCTTGCGCAACGCGTGCAGGTTCATCTTCACAGCGGTGAGGATCTGTCCGACCTGGTCATGTAACTCGAGCGAGATGCGTCTGCGCTCTGCTTCCTGCGCCTCGAGCAATCGCCGTGAGTAAGTGCGTGAGGCTTCGTGAGCTTTCTTTCGTTCGGAAATGTCGTGCAGACAGCCCTGCACGCCAACCGGCAAACCGTTCTCGATGATCAGACGGCTGCTTACTTCGACCGGAATGCGCTCGCCTTGTTTTGTGATCAACTCCACTTCGTACGTCGTTTCGCCGGATGCGTGAAGTTTGCGGCACAACTGCTCGCGAACGTGACGTGCGTATTCGGGTGACACAAGACTGGAGAAGTGTCTCCCAATGAGTTCCTGGCGGGTGTAGCCAGACAACTGCTCGGCAGCGCGATTCACAGACGTGTATTGGCCACTCATGTCGTGGACGTAAATCGCGTCTTTCGAGTTTTCGAACAGTTCGCGATAACGCTCTTCGCTTTCGCGGAGAGCCTTCTGCGCGCGCCGAGCTTCGGTGATGTCGCGCGCAATGCCGCGTACGATTGGCGTGTCGACTCCCTCCGTGCGAAGAGAGTTGTAGTACTCGAGCATGCGTCGTTCGCCGCTGCTTGTCTGCACGAGCATCGTGCCGCTCGTTGCGCCCTCGCGGCAGATGCGTTTCATGTAATCGTCAAACTGGGCGCGCATTTCCGGAACGAGCAGATCGCGTATGTTCTTCTGATGGACCAGCGCACTCGGTTCGTAGCCAAACAGTTCGGCGGCTGCTCGATTGACTGAAAGGAGCTTTCCGCTGAGGTCGTGAGTGCAGATCAACTCGCGGCTGTTTTCGACGAGATCGCGATATTGCTCCTCGCTGCCGCGCAGTGCTCGTTCGGCTTCTTTGCGTTCGGAGATGTCGTTTGTGAGTGTAACGAGGTGCGTAGGCCGTCCTCTTTCATCTCGAATCACGCAAACGCTGTTTTCGACCCAGACGAGGCTGCCGTCATGGCGCAGGTAACGCTCTTCAGTGGTGAACGCCGGAATTTCTTCGGACTTCAATGCCTGTAGCTTTTCTTCGTGAACGGCTAGATCGTCTGGGTGAATTAACCTTTTGAGATCAGCGGCGTGGAGTTCGGCTTCCGTGTAACCCGTGATCGCGCTGTATGCGGGGTTGACGGCGAGTAAGCGGTCTTCGAGGTCGGTAATGGAAAAGCCGATGCTTGCATGTTCGAAGCACGCTTTAAAAAGGTCATCAGTCTTTACAGCGGCCTCGGCGGGAGCGTCGGACTTTTCTGTTAGCCTATTGCTGCTGCGGGCTGATATGTCGTCTTCGAGTGAACGCGCGGAAGCGCTCGGTGTTTGCCTGTCTCTCATCCTTGGAACCCCCAGGAGTCAAGGTGCCGTTAGAGAAGGGCCGCGACCCGCAGATTACCAGCCAACTGGGCGTCGCTGGAGGCACTGCGGCACAATCAAACTTTCACAGGCCAAGAGCAATTTTGAAGAGGTGGATCGGTCGCGTGGAACGGGGCGATCGTGGAAGAACTCCACGCGGGATCGGTTAGACGACCTCTGTCTGCGTGGATTCTAATGCCGAACCTACGACCGCGCAACGTTTTTATCTCTCATTTTTCGTCACAAAAGACGTTTCACGGTGTTTCTATTTTGAAAGCCAATAAGTCTTCCCTGGAGGTTTGTCATGTCAAAACTGTGGATGCGCGTTGTTGTTAGCCTGGCCGTGGTTGCGGGTATGGTGATCGTCGGTTGGGCGGCGGTTTCTAATGTTGAAGCCCAAAGCTCGGTAACTGGAACGTGGACAGCCTCCGTCTCAAAAGACGGGAAAGACACCTCGAAAATCAATCTCAACCTCGAGCGGCGCAGCAAGAACAGCCGCAATCAGATGGGTCAGACGTACGATTTCTCTGACTTGCAGGGGCTAACCCGCGAACAGGCACTCAGCGGCGGGCCGGTCAATTTCAGTCTCATACGCGAAGCGGGCCGCATCGATTGCGAAGGCGGTTTTCAGGACGGCAAAGGCTCGGGAACGTTTCGTTTCACTGGCAACGCTGCATTTGTATCCGCGATGAAGAGCCGCGGTTTTGATTTTGACGAAGACCAAAACGCGAATGACGACAATCATCGCGGTGAAAACAAGCTGTTTGCGGCAACGACGCTGAACGTCACGACGGCACTCGCGGATGATCTCGTGGCCGCTGGTTTCAACAATCTGCGCACCGAGGATCTTTTCAAAGCCGCGATTTTCAAGATCGACTCGAAGTTTGCGCGCGAAATGAAGGCGAGTGGATTTGAAAATCTCGGGATGGAAGAGCTGGTCAAAGCGCGAATCTTCAAGATCGACGCCGAGTTTGTGAGACAAGTAAGTCAGATGGGTTTCGAGAAAGAACCGTTTGAGAGTCTCGTGAAGATGCAGATCTTCAAAGTGACGCCGGAGTTCATCACCGAAGTGCGCAACGAAGGTCTGACGAATCTTAAGGTCGAAGAGGTTGTGAAACTGCGCATCTTCAAGATCGACGCCGACTTCATTCGCCAGGCGAAATCCGAAGGCGTGCCGCTGGAAGTCGAACGACTCGTGCAGCGAAAAATCGGCGTCGCCCGCGTCCGGTAAACTCCGAAGGAGTTGGCAATTCCAGCCCAGGGTTTCCAACCCTGGGACTTGGAGAAACCGCGTATTCAACTCTGAAAGAGTTGGCCAACGCCTTAAGAGTTCAGTTATCTTTCGGGGCTTCGGTTTCCCAGGGTATGAACCCTGGGCTGCAATTAGTAAACGCCTTCGGCGTTGATACTGGTTCAGTTTGAAATCCAGGGCATGTCGGCGTTCAAGAACTTGCGCGAAAGACACGTTTGGTAGCATCCTTTGCTGCGTGTCTGAAAACAATTCCGCACAACTCGCAGCCAACCTCGCGTCGATCGCCAAAAGCTTTCACGCACGAGGTTGGCTGCTCGGCACTAGCGGCAACCTCAGCGCGGTCGTGCAACGCGAACCGCTGCGTCTTGCAATGAGCCCGAGCGGCGTCGACAAAGGCGAACTCACCGCGCAGCAACTACTAACCATCGACGACAACGCTCGCGTAATCAGCGATCCGACAGTTAAACCTTCTGATGAAAGTCTGCTGCACATCCGCATCGTTAAGGAACGCAACGCCGGCGCGGTGCTGCACACTCATTCCGTGTGGAACACGATGCTCTCCGATCTCTACGCCCACGAAAACGGTATTAACATCGAAGGCTACGAGATGTTAAAAGGATTGCAGGGCGTGCGTTCGCACGAGCACAACGAGTGGCTGCCGATTATCAAAAACTCGCAAGACATGCCCGCACTCGCGAACACGATCGGCGAGACACTCAAAAACCACCGCGCGATTCACGGTTTTCTGCTCGAACGTCACGGACTCTACTCCTGGGGTGACAATCTCTCCCAGGCCAAACGACATATCGAGATTCTGGAATTTTTACTTGAAACACTCGGAAGAACGCTGTTATTGAAAGCAGAGGTCTGAACACATGGCCCTATTAACAATCGCCACGATCGGCGGCGAAAACAAAACCGTAAGCACCGAAGCAGAGATCACTGCCCTGCTCGCAACTTACGGCATCGACTACGAACGTTGGAACCCGGCACACCAGGTGGCGGACGACGCGCCGCCCGAAGAGATCCTTCGCGCCTACGCCCGCGAGATCGACGAACTCAAACAGCGTGGCGGTTACGTCACCGCCGACGTGATCGACGTCGATCCCAACACCACCGGGCTCGAGGCCATGCTGGCAAAGTTCAGCCGCGAACACTGGCACGATGAAGACGAAGTGCGTTTTATCATCGCCGGTCACGGACTCTTTCACATCCACACGGCCGCTGGACCAGTGCTGGCAATCGAAGTTGAAGCGGGCGATCTGATTCGCGTGCCACGCGGCACGTTGCACTGGTTCAACCTGTGCGCGGATCGACGCATTCGCACCATTCGCCTGTTTCAGGACACATCCGGCTGGTCGCCGCATTACACCGACAGCCGTGTTGATGAACGATTTCTGCCAGTTTGTTTCAGTCTTTCACACCTCGCGCAACAACGCTCGACGACGTCGTGACCACGCCCGTTTCCATTGCAGGTGTTGGTGGCGTTCTGCTCGATATCGAGGGCACGACCACGCCGATCGCATTTGTTCACGACGTGCTTTTCTCCTACGCAAAGACGCACGTTGCAGACTATCTCGCGAAACATTCCCACACTGAAGACGTTCGCAAGGACATTCAACTCCTGCGCCAAGAGCACGGCGTAGACGAACGCGAAGGCAAACAACCACCGCTTTTGGCGGAAACTGGATCACCGAACGAGATCGAGTCGATCACGAATTACGTTCACTGGCTCGTCGGTCTCGATCGCAAATCAACTGGATTGAAATCGTTGCAAGGAAAGATCTGGCGCGAGGGTTATTCGGAAGGCAGTTTGCGTTCGCAAGTTTATCCTGATGTTGCGCCCGTGCTCGCGCGTTGGCGAAACGCAGGCTTAAACGTCAGCATCTTTTCGTCGGGCAGCGTACTGGCCCAACAACTCCTGTTTGCACACACAGAAGCCGGCGATCTTACGCCGTTCATCAACAACTATTTTGACACCAGCACCGGCCCAAAAGCCGACGCGCAAAGCTATCGCCGCATAGCTGAAAAGTTGAACCTAAAACCCGGCGAGGTTCTTTTCATTTCTGACGTTGTTAGTGAACTCGCGGCCGCGCGTGAGGCGGGTATGAAAACGGTGCTCTCAATCAGACCGGGCAATCAACCACAGGACTTCGCGGATGAATACCCGCTGATTCACTCCTTCAACGAGCTTGCACCTTAATTGATTATTTAATCGCGTCGTACAACTGCTTCGCCATTTCCGCGTCGATGCCCTTGAGCGTTTCATACTGGGCCAGGGCCGCGGGTTTGTCGTCGATGGCATGGTAAGTCAGTGCGAGGTTGAAGTAGGCCTGGGCCAGTTGCGGCCGCAGCTTGATGACTTCCTTGTACGACTCGATGGCTTCCGAATAGCGTCCGGCAGTGTAAAGCGTCAACCCGAGATTGAAATGCGCCGACGCGTTCTTCGGCTGGATCTCCGCGGCTTTCTTCAACGCGTTCGCCGCTTCGTCATAACGCTTCAAACCACTGTACGCATTGCCGAGATTCTTGTAAGCGTATGAACGAATCTCGTTTCTTTCCTGAAAGCCAAGTTTGTAAGCCTCACCGGTCTCGCCAAGCAACTTGATTGCCTTCTCGCTCGCGTCCACCGCTTCCCGGTAACGGTCGCTATGGTTGTAGGCAAAGCTGAGATTGTTGTAGACGTCCGGACTGTTCGGATCGAACTTCAACGTTTGTTGATAAACCTCGATCGACTCCGGATAGCGGTTCAGTCGCGCGAGTGAAAACGCGAGCGGCAAATACGCACTGGAATAGTCAGGTTTGACTTTGATCGCCTGCTGGTAAGCCTTCACGGCTTCGGCAAACTTGCCCTGGTCCACATAAACATTGCCGAGACCGGCAAACGCACGCGCATCGTCGGGAGCGATCTGCGCGGCGAGTTGATACTGTCGTTCAGCTTCATCGTAACGTGGCAGTGGTGCACTGCGAGCGGCGTTTGCTTTCGCGATGATCGAATCCTGTTGCCGCACAGAATGCCTGGGTGTGGTCCGACCCTTAATGCGACCGCCGCCGGCAGCCTGTCCGCCTCCGGAGGCGTGGACCGTCGGATTTTGCGGAGTGCGAAAGACGAGTGCGGCGCCGCCGGTGATATCGCGCACGACGCTGCCACCACCCGTAATGTCCTGGGCCGCGACGCTTGCGACGGCCAGCCCAATAACTACCAAAACGAGAGGGAAAAGGGGATTTTTCATGCTAACTACGTCTCCTCACCAGCAGATTACAACCGATTCCACCCACAGACACAAGGCTGCGGCAGCCGCGGCGTAAAAGGTGCGACGAGTAGAGTAGCTACGGGAGCGCGTCGAGTTGCAAACCGATCGGCGCAGCGCCTGTGGCCTTCAGGCCATCCATCACCTTCATCACTTCACCGTAAGGAAGGTTGCGAGGCGCTTTGATGAACACCGTCTTCTCGATCCTGAACTGCTCTGGTACGTCCAGCCGATCAACCATCTCGGTTCGATAAACCCGATTACGCGTCCGTTCGTCAAAAAGCGAGATCAGCCTCGCGCTTAGCTTCGAGACATCATTGACGCTGCCCATGTCCGTGAGGGAGTTCAGTCGTAGAGTGCGGTCAGGCTCGATAGTCACTACGAGAGTCTTGATGTTTGGTGTCAGGGGCAGATCAGGCTGCGGTTCTGCCGGAACTCTCGCCGTGAACTGGTGAGGTTTCAGAGGCGCCGCTACCATGAAAATAATGAGCAGCACGAGAAGAACATCGATAAGTGGGGTGACGTTGATATTCGGCGCAGTCGAGGTGGTTGTCTTCGTCATGCCGACTTAGACAATGGCACCGCCGAAAAGTTCCCGCCTTATTTGATTGACGCCAGCCCCTCCATAACGGCGCGAGCGACCGTCGGAATGATGTCGCGCTCGTTTGAGTGCCCGGTCGTGAAGGTCGCCAGTACGAACTTTTGACCATCAGGCATCTCGATGTAAGCAACGTCGTGACGCGTGGTGCTGGTCCAACCCGCCTTAGACCACAGCCGTGCGCCCGCAACACCCTTTAGCGCAATTCCCGTAAAGCCGTGTCCCTGGTCGTCGGCGTCATTGGTTGAGCCGCTGTAGTCGCGTTTCAAAAGATCCATCATCATCGCCGTACGCTCGCGCGTCGCTGCTTTGCCGGTCACGATCTCCATCAGCAAACGCGCGGTGGCATCGGTCGTAAGCTTGTTTCGATTCTCGCCGTTGGGTCCGCGTGAAACGCTTTCGCGGCCGTATGCGTCTTCGCAAAAGGTCTTCTGGTTCACGTTGATGTTGGTGTAGCCAAGTCCGGAGAAATAGCGGTTCATCGCGTTTCGTTTGTACTGCCACTCTTCCATTTCTTTCGCGGGCAGCTCGTAGCCGGAAGTTGTGTGAGTCAACACATCAACGACGTACTGCGTCGCTTCGTTTGAGGAATCGACGACCATGTCCCGCAGCGCGCGCGTCAGCTCCGGCGTTAACTCGATCTTCTTGTCTTCCAGCCAGCGATGAGCCGCGACGAGGTAAAACAATTTCACTACGCTCGCGGGATAGACGCGTTCGTTCCCGCGAAAGCTCGCGGTGACCGGATGCTGCGGATCGCGCAGGTCGATCAAGGTGACGGAAAGCTGCTTCTCTTCCAGTTTCTTGTCAGCGAAACGTTCGAGCGTGGTTTTGACCGCGCGATCGACAACGTCCTGTAGCGAAGGCTTCGGTTGTTGGGCTACAGCACACACGGAGAGAAGTAGAAGTGTGCAAAGAGCGGCTGCTGGTTTGCGTATCATCATAGCTCCACTATAAGCTGTCGTCCCTGTGCAGAACCAGACTGACGAGGGCCTGGTCCGCGGCATCCGCCGCTGGGACCTGGTCGCAATTGCAATCAACGGCATCATCGGCGCGGGAATATTTGGACTCCCTTCCAAAGTCTTTTCCCTGCTCGGCCCGTACAGCATCATCGCCTTCATCGCGTGTGCGGTTTTCGTCGCGCTGATCATCCTGTGTTTCGCGGAGGTCGGCAGTCGTTTCGACGATACCGGTGGACCATATCTCTACGCTCGCGAGGCGTTCAATCCGGCCGTAGCCTTTGAGATCGGTTGGTTGATCTGGCTCGCGCGCGTGACGGCGTTCGCCGCGAATGCGAATCTGCTAATCAACTACGTCGGTTACTTCTGGACCTCAGCTACGGATACCTTCTGGCGCGCGTCCGTGATCGTCGCTGTCGTGGCGGTGCTCGCGGCCATTAATCTACTCGGCATCCGGCAGGCGGCCATCGTCAGCAACGTTTTCACGATCGGCAAGCTTGTTCCGATCATTATTTTCATCGGCGCGGGATTATTTTTTCTCAATCCACAAGCGTTCACGCCGGGTGCGAGTCCCGACACTGGCGCGTTCTCGCAATCAGTGCTGCTGCTGGTTTATGCGTTCACCGGATTTGAGATGGCGACGATCCCAGCGGGCGAAGTGCGGGATCCGAAACGAAACCTGCCGCGCGCGCTGATTATCGCGATTCTCCTCGTTGCCGTGCTTTACATCCTGATCCAGATCGTCTGCGTTGGAACTCTGCCCGGCCTGGGCCAATCGCAGAAGCCCCTCGCTGATGCGGGTACGCAGTTTCTCGGCACCGCCGGCGGCGCGATCATTTCGGCGGGCGCGATCATTTCGATCACGGGAAACCTGAACATCCTGATGTTGTCCGGTTCGCGACTGCCGTTTGCAATGGCCGAACAGAAACAGTTACCGGCGTTCGTTGGCAGCGTACACCGATCGTTTTTCACGCCCTACGTCGCGATTTTGCTAACAGCGGGATTGATGCTGTTTCTGACGTTGAAGAGTTCGTTTGTCGCCGCCCTCACGATCAGCACGATTGCACGACTGGTTACTTACGGCGCGACTTGCATTGCGCTGCCGATCCTCCGCCGTCGTAAAGACGGACCAGCGGCGGCTTTTCGCTTACCCGGTGGAACGATCATCGCGATGTTATCGCTCGCGCTGATCGTTTGGCTCCTACTGCACAGCACGTTGCAGGAAGCAAAAGCGGCCGCACTCGCAGGCGCTGTCGGTCTCGCGATCTACCTGGCTTACTGGCTCTACTCGCGCTCGCGTTCTTCGTAAACCACGCGCCCGTCAACCATCGTCAACACGACCTTCACGTTCTCGATCTCTTCCGGCTCTATCTTGAAGATGTCACGCGAGAGCAGCACGAGATCCGCAAGTTTGCCGGTGGTGATACTTCCTTTTATGTGGTCCTGAAACTCAGCGTAAGCCGAACCGACCGTGTAGGCACGCACAGTCTCATCAACCGAGATCTTCTGTTTCGGCACCCAGCCTTTTGGGTTCTTGCCGTCGATGGTGCGTCGCGTAACAGCGGCGTAGATCGTCAAGATAGGATTGAGCGGCGCCACCGTCCAGTCAGTGCCAAACGCGAGCGTCACGCCGGCGTCGAGCAGCGAACGAAACGCGTAGGTCGTCTTCGCGCGCTCCTTGCCGATGCGTTTTTCAGCCCAACGACCATCATCGATCGCGTGATACGGCTGCATCGACGCGATAACACTGTTACGAGCGAAACGCGGAATGTCCTGCGATCGCAAATGCTGCGCGTGCTCGATGCGAAAACGTCGATCGCGTTTGCCGTTCTCGCGTTCGACCTGCTCGAAAGTACTCAGGATCGCGTCGTTCGCACGATCCCCGATTGCGTGAATCATTATTTGCAAACCCGCGCGATCCGCTTCGAGCACGCGTTTGAGCATCGCGCCTTCGGGATACATCTCATCGCCTGCGATGCCGCTCGTCGATGGATCGTCGCGATACGGTTCGTAAAAGAGCGCGGTGGTCGAGCCCAAACTCCCGTCTGAAAAACCTTTCAAACCGCCGACGCGAAGCATTTCGCTGCCGAAGTGCGCGCGCACGCCGGTGTTAGCCAAACGTTCCCATGCGGGTAACGGCGCCACCGCGTAAATGCGCGTCTTCAACTCACCACGGTCCAACAACGTCTGGTAAACGCCGACGTCGGTTCCGGCCGACACATCCTGCACGCTCGTGACGCCGAGTTTCGCCGCGTAGTTCGTGGCTGCGCGCGCAGCGGCGAGTCTTTCATCAAACGTCGCGGGCGGGATCACTTTCCACACAAAACTCTGCGCCGCGTCTTTCAACACACCCGTGGGCTCGCCCGATTTGTCGCGCACAATCACACCGCCGGGCGGATCGACAGTCTGGCGTGTGACACCGGCCAGCTTGAGCGCAAGACTGTTAGCCAGCGCCATGTGACCGTCCAATCTATTTACGAATACGGGCGTCTCTGGAGTGAAGCTGTCGATCAGTTCTTTCGCCGGCAGCTTTGCGTCAGACCAGCGTTCGTGGTCCCAATCACCACCGGTGATCCAGCGTCCCTTAGGCGTCTTCGCGGCAAACGCTTTGATGCGTTCGGCAAACTCCTGCGGCGAATTCGCGTCACGCAGATCGACACTCGAGAGTTGAAAACCGCCGCTCAGGAAGTGCGTGTGCGCGTCGTTGAAACCGGGTAACAGCAAACGCTTCTTCGCATCGAGCGTGCGCGTGTTTGGACCAGCGAGTTTACTGATGTCTCTACTCGAACCGACCGCGACAATCCGGTTCGCGTAGATCGCCACGGCTTCCGCGGTGGGCTGCGCTGTATCCATCGTGTGAATAACGGCGTTGACGATGATCGTGTCGGCGACAAGCGCCGGTTTTTCAGCTTGAACAGGAAGGTTCATAAGACACAGCACGAGCAACAGGATCGAAATCAGCCGGGGTGTGGTTTTCATCAGCGGTAGATTGTACACTGTCAAACAATCTCGTGTGGATCAACTAACCGACAAACTAATCGATAACCTGGGCGCTATCGTCGGCCGCGAAAACGTTCTTTCCAAAGCAGACGAACTGCTGGTGTACGAGTGCGACGGGTTGCCGCATCACAAGCATCGCCCGCGGGCGGTCGTCTTTCCGTCTTCAACTGAAGAGACCTCGGCGATTATGCGCGAGCTCGCGCGTGCGAAGGTTTCGTTTACGCCGCGTGGAGCAGGAACGGGTCTCTCGGGTGGCGCGCTCGCGCTCGACTCAGGCGTGGTGATCGAGTTTGCGCGAATGCGCAAGATACTGCGCATCGACGTCGAGAATCGTCTGGCTGTTGTGCAGCCGGGCGTGGTGAATCTTCACGTCTCGCGGGCAGTGTTGCCATACGATTTGTACTACGTGCCCGATCCCTCGAGCCAGCCGAGTTGCACGATCGGCGGCAACATCGCCGAGAGTGCGGGCGGCATTCATTGTTTGAAGTACGGCACTACCACAGATCACGTGCTCGGCTGTCGCGTGGTGCTGGCAGGCGGCGAGATCGTCGATCTCAGCGCCGAATATAACGGATACGATCTGCTCGGCACGTATGTTGGTTCGGAAGGAACGTTTGGTATTACTACTGAAGCCACACTGAGGCTGAGCCAGGTTCCGCCCGCGGTGCGCACGCTGCTCGCGGAGTTTGCCGAAGTTGACGATGCGAGTCATGCCGTTTCGGCGATCATCGCGGCGGGCGTGATGCCTGCCGCGCTGGAGATGATGGACCGTGAGATCATTCGCGCGGTCGAAGCGAGTGTGTTTGCGGCCGGACTACCGCCGGACGCGGGCGCGGCTTTGCTGATCGAACTCGACGGCATTGAAGCGGGACTCGACGACGAAGCGCGCAAAGTGACAGGCATCTGCATGGAATACGGCGCGCGCAATTGCCGGCTCGCGCGTGATGAAACCGAACGCAAGAAGCTTTGGGCCGCACGCAAGGGAGCGTTTGGCGCAATTGGCCGCATCTCGCCCGATTCGATGATCCAGGACGCGGTTGTGCCGCGTTCCCGTCTGCCCGAAGTGTTGCATGCGGCGTATGACATCGCTGCTCGACATCAGTTGCGCATTGCGAATGTGTTTCATGCGGGTGATGGCAACCTGCATCCGTTGATCTGCTTCGATTCGCGTTCCGCAGACCAGGTGCGGCGTGTCAAAGAAGCGGGACGCGAGCTGATGGAAGTTTGTGTCGCCGCGGGCGGCACGATCACAGGCGAGCATGGGGTCGGTTTGGATAAACGGGATCTGTTACCGCTTGTGTTTTCGGAAGCAGACATGAACGCGATGCTGAGTGTGCGTGCCGCGTTCGATCCCCTCGGCCTGTGCAACCCCGGCAAAATCATTCCCATGCTGCGCGGCTGCGGCGAAGCTCGGGCTATATCCGCGGAAACTAATGCAGTGCCTCTCGCAACCAAGCTCCAATCCGCTGTCCCTCCACCTGACTCCATCGAGGAACTCTCGGAAATAGTTAAACGCGCAGCAGCCCAAGGTTTGACGATCACGCCCGCTGGCGGAAGAACATTACTTAACACGAATCCGGCAACAAACCTGATCGT
The DNA here is from genome assembly GCA_020199835.1 of Acidobacteriota bacterium. Lineage (GTDB taxonomy): Bacteria > Acidobacteriota > Blastocatellia > Pyrinomonadales > Pyrinomonadaceae > PSRF01. Next base: position 363,239 of record JAIVJV010000008.1, read on the forward strand.
CGAGATGAGTCGTTTCAATAAAATCATCGAACACGAACCAGCGGATCTGATCGCAGTCGCACAGGCCGGCGTCCCACTCACAACTTTCAACCAAAAACTCGCCGAAAACGGCCAATGGCTCCCACTCGATCCACCCGACAACGGCCACGCTACCCTCGGCGGCATCATCGCAACCGGTCTCGGTGGTCCACAACAATTCGGTTACGGCCGCCCACGCGGCTCTGTAATCGGAATGACCGTCGTGCTCGCCGACGGCAGCATCGTTAAAGCCGGCGGTCGCGTCGTAAAGAACGTCGCGGGTTACGACTTGTGCAAGTTATTTACCGGAAGCTACGGAACGCTCGGCATCATCACTGAACTCATTTTCAAGCTGCGTCCGCGACCCGCGCGCGAAGCGACCGTCGTCGCCAACGGCTCGATCCCCGAACTCCTTGCCGCCGCCCGCGGCGTGTTGGACGCGCGGCTCTTTCCAGTAGGGGTGGAGTTGCTATCATCATCACTCGCAAGCCGCATCGGCATTGAAGTCGACTCGGCAGCGTTGTTGATTCGTTTTGCGGGAAACGAAAAAGGCGTCGCGTATCAAGTCGAGCAAGCGTTGCTGCATCTGAAAAATGCGTCGATTGAGGAAACGGGCGTTGCTTCAGACGATTCCTGGATTTGGCAGAATCTTGCCGCTGTGCCGGTACGAGAAGCGCCTTCTTTCGCAACACATGTGTTACCAACGAAGTTGGCAGACACTTCGCTCGATAGTCACTCTTTGTGGCAAGTGGGAGTTGCAGACGGCCGGGTAAGAACATTTAAGCACGTGCAACCTAACACGTCACTTGACCCGCTTAGCCAACGCGTGAAGCACAATTTAGATCCCCTCAACTTGTTTAGAGGACACGACTATGAACACGCTGCGTAGACTCGGACCCATATTTTTAATTGTAGTTTTTATCAACGCATCTGTGGCTCCGATCGCGGCACGCGAACCGGTGCGCGGCCGTCGCGGCATGGTCGCCTCCACGAATGAAGTCGCGTCGCGTGTCGGCGTCGACATCATGAAGCGTGGCGGCAACGCCGTCGACGCGGCGATCGCGGTCGCGTTCGCACTGGCTGTCACACATCCTGCCGCCGGCAATCTCGGCGGCGGCGGCTTTATGATGATCCGTTTAAAAGACGGCCACAGCACGGCGATCGACTATCGCGAGATGGCGCCCGCCGCTGCGCACCGCGACGTATACCTCGACAAGAACGGCAACCTCATCGAAGGGGAAGGCGGTTCACTCATCGGCTATCGCGCTGTGGGCGTACCTGGCACGGTGCGCGGAATGGATTTGGCGCTGAAAAAGTATGGCTCCGGGAAATTCACCTGGAACCAACTCGTCGAACCCGCGCGCAGGCTTGCAGCGACTGGTTTCACAGTGACGCATTCACTCGCACGTTCACTCAAGAGCAATGACGAATACCTTTCGAAGTATGCCGAAACAAAGCGGATCTATTTGCGTAACGGCAACTTCTACCGGGAAGGTGAGATCTTCCGTCAACCCGAGCTCGCCGCTACGTTTGCGCGCCTGCAGCGTTTTGGTCCCAACGAGTTTTATGAAGGTGAAACTGCGCGGCTGATCGTTGCCGACATGAAACGAAACAACGGTTTAATGACGCTCGAGGATTTGCGTGATTACGTCGCGAAAGAGCGCACTCCGTTGCGCGGCAACTATCGCGGGCACGAGATCATTTCGATGCCGCCTCCGTCTTCCGGCGGCGCCGTACTGATCCAGATGCTTAACATTCTCGAAGGCTACGATCTCAGCAAGCTCGAAGCATCGTCGTCGGATCGTTACCACCTCATGACCGAGGCGATGCGCCGGGCGTTTGCGGACCGCGCCGAGTACATGGGCGACACCGATTTTGTGAAGGTGCCGATTGCCGGGCTAATCGATAAGGCGTACGCGACGAAGCTGCGTGCGACGATCAATACCGAGCGCGCGTCGACTAGTGCCGAAGTGCGGGCCGGTCGTCCGGCAGGTTATGAATCCGAAGATACGACTCACTTCACCGTGGTGGATGCGGACGGTAACGCAGTCGCAAACACTTACACGTTGAATAATTCGTATGGCTCGGCAGCAATGGCGAAAGGCACCGGCATCCTGCTCAATGACGAGATGGACGACTTCGCCGCTAAGCCGGGAACACCGAACCTGTACGGTTTGATTCAGGGCGAGCGCAACGCGGTCGCGCCGAAGAAGCGCCCACTCTCGGCGATGACGCCGACGATCGTTCTGCGCAAGGACGGGAGCTTGTGGTTTACGGTCGGGAGTCCGGGTGGCCCAACGATTATCAACACGGTGCTCTGCATTATCACAAACGTCATCGATTACGAAATGAACATTCAACAAGCGATCGACGCGCCGCGCATTCATCATCAGTGGCTGCCGGATGAACTCGTCGGCGAACCGTTTGGTTTGTCAGGCGATACGGTGCGCGCGTTGACGTCGCGCGGGCACACAGTCGCGGAGAAACGACGCTATCTGGGCGACGCTGAGGGCATCATGATCGAAGAGAAGACCGGCATCCGTCTCGGCGCTACCGACCCGCGCCGCAGCGACGGACCCGCAGTGGGATATTGATTTTTGTCTGAGCAATTTTCATCGATAGTTTTGGCCCAGCAAGGAGAGAAACTTCTCGCTTGTATTCACTGTGGCCTGTGTCTCGAGGCGTGTCCGACGTATGTGATCACGGGCGACGAGAATGATGGACCACGCGGGCGGCTGTACCTGATGCGCGCCGTCGCTGAAGGACGGCTTGAGAATACGTCCGACGCGTTTCGCACGCATATCGATCGTTGTCTCGGTTGTCGTGCGTGTGAGCAAGTGTGTCCGGCGGGTGTTGAGTACGGGCAACTGCTGGAGGCGAGCCGTGAAGAGTTGTCGCGCGCGCAGCCGAAGTCGGATTTTACAGACAAAGTTTTGCGGTTTGTGTTGAAGCACGTGTGGCTGTCGCGGACGCGCTTGCGGTTATTCTTCGGCAGCGCACGTGTGTTTCGCGATCTTGGGCTGCCGCGGTTCTTGCTAAAAACAGGACTCGCACGATTGTTCTCGCAACGCGCGCATTTTGCGCTCGCGCTGCTCGAAAACTCCCGGACTATATTCCACACCTCCGGAAAATCCGTTCCGAGCGCGTCGCAAACCGACGGGCAATCCCCGCCCGTATTGTTGTTCGCGGGCTGCGTCGGTGGGGGTCTTTTTGCTCGCGTGAACCGTGCGACCGAGCGCGTGTTGTTCGCGAATGGTTTTAAGGTAAGCGCGCCGGAAGACCAGGTTTGTTGCGGCGCGTTGCACGCGCACGCCGGCGATCTCGATGGCGCCCGTGAGCTGGCGCGAAAGAATATCGCGGCTTTCAAGTCCGGCGAGCCGATCGTCACGAATGCCGGTGGGTGCGGCGCAATGTTGGCTTCCTATGGACATCTGCTGGCAAACGACGCGAGCGTCGCTGAAGCCGCCGCGCAGTTCAGCAGTCGCGTACGCGACGTAAGTCAACAGCTTCAGACCGTCGAAGCCGAGGCTGCGCCGCTGAATAAGAAGGCGCGATCCGTTCCGGACACGACGAATGGTAGGTGCGTGACTTACGATACGTCGTGTCATCTTTTATATGGACAGCACGCGGGCGACGCTTCACAACAGATGTTGAGCGCGGTGGTTGGACCAAACTTCGTGCCGCTTGAGGGTTCGGAAAGGTGTTGCGGCGCGGCGGGAATCTACAACATGTTGCAACCCGAGATGTCGGGACGCGTGTTGCAGGAGAAACTGGACCACGTGCGCGAGACGAAGGCGCAGATACTGGCGACGGGTAACCCCGGATGCCAGATGCAGATCGGCGCGGGCGCACAATTGGCGGGAATTAAGCTGCAAGTTTGCCACCCGATCGAACTGATTGATGAAGCGTACGCACAAGCCGGTGTTTATGGCGATGGAGAGTAGAGCTCCATCCTCGGCCTCGCCCTTTTTCATTCTGGAAAACGGTCGCCGGCAATAATCGTTAGGCGGACGTTACCCTCAGAGTCGAGGGCGACGAGGTCGGCACGGTTGCCGATTTTGATGGCTCCGCAGTCGTAATGCCGGCCGAGCAGCCGCGCGGGGTTGGCCGAGGCTATTTGCGCGAGATCGATGTAAGAGACGCCGAGCGAACGCATCATGCGCACGGCGTCGAGCATCGTGATCACAGATCCGGCGATACTGCCCGAGGGATTGCTGGTACGGCCGTTCTTGACCGAGATCGTTTCGCCCCAGATCCGATAATCACCGTCCCCTTTTCCTGTCGCCGCAATCGCATCACTGATTAAGGCGAGGCCTCGCACGCCTTTGATCTTGACCAGCAACCGGAGCATGAACGGATCGAGGTGGATGCCGTCGGCGATCACGTCGCAGGTGACGTCGTCGCGAGAGAGTCCCCACGCGATCGGCCCAGGGCTGCGATGATGCAGCGGCGACATCGCGTTCATGAAGTGCGTCATGTGACGCGCGCCCGCGGCAAACGCCTGGTCCAGAAGTTCGAGAGACGCGCGCGTGTGCCCGATGGAGATCACCCAGCGCCGGCGTTTCAGTTCCCTCACCAACTCCACTCCGCCGCTCACTTCAGGCGCGAGAGTGATCATGCGAACCGCGTCAACTTCGGGCACTGCCAAAAACTCGAGATCAAGTGGGCCGGAATAATTTTTGAAGTGCTCAACGTGGAGCGCACCGCATTGTGCGGAGTTCACAAAGGGCCCTTCATAATGAACACCAAGAATTCGCGCGCCCGCTGCTTCCGAACTATGCATTGCTTCCGATACTGCCGCCGCCACACTCGCATAGTTCGCATCCGACCCGGGAACCAGCGTCGGCAACCAACCCGTCACTCCCTGCAACGCTAGATAGTGAGAAACTTTCTGCAAGTCCTGCGGCGTCGCTTCCATGACATCGACGCCAACCGCGCCGTGAATGTGAACGTCTATAAAACCCGGCAGCAGCGTCGTGCCGGAGAGATCGATCTCCTCAACAATGCTCGCGCGCGGCGCGGTCTCGGCTGAGAATATCGAGACTATCCGGCCGCCGAGGACCAAAACCGACCCGCCGACCAGCTCGCGTTCGGGCAGCACGACCGTAGCGTTTCTCAGCAACACGTTTTTAGACGAGATGTTTTTCATCGACTCTACAAACCGATGCCCGCATTGCAATCGCTCGCAATGCGGGCACCGCTAATTGAACCTGACAATTAGAAGTTCAGCTTCAAGCCAAACTGCATCGTGCGCGGATCACGCGTCGTCGTCACCGCGCCGAAGTTCGCCGCAGTAATGTTCGTCGAGATATTTCTAAAGTTCGTATGGTTGAAGATATTGAACACTTCCGCACGCAACTGCAGGTAAACCGACTCGGTGAACCGGAAGTTCTTTGATAACGTGAAATCGACGCGGTGCGTCGGTGGACCATCAATGATGCCGCGCGGCGTAGTGCCCGGCGTATTCACGACGAGAGCATCGGCCGCCGGATTGAGCTGGAAGCACTGGTTAGTTACCCACTGCACTCCATGCGGTGCGTTCTCGTTTGGATCGCACAGCAGGTTTGGACGCGCTGCCGGGTTAGCATTAATGAGACCCAAACCAGCCGGATCGAAATTCGACGTCGTCACGCTAAACGGGACGCCCGTGTAAACCGTGACGATCCCCGAAGCTTGCCAACCACCAAACGCCTTGCCGATAAAGTCGTTGCGATTGCGCAGGAGCGGTATCTCGTAAATATAGTTCAGGTTGAACACATGACGCCGATCCAGTGCGGCGCGCTGATACTCGCTGCGAATGTCGTAGCTGTTCTGCGGCGAGGTGGTGCGGTCGTTTGGACTATCCGTCAAGTTCTTGGACCAGGTGTACGCCACCTGCACTTGCGACGTGCTCCCAAAGTTGTGCTGCGCGAAGACCTGGAGTCCGTGGTAGTTGGAATTGTAACGTGGCTGCACCATCGCGATTGACCGATATCCCTTGAACGGCCGGAGTTGATCGAGAATTAGCAGATCCGAGAAGTTCGTAGTTCCCACTCGATTGGGATTTGCCGCCGTTGTCGTCGAGTTGCGGAATGCATAACCAGCCGGTTGGCACGTAACGAGCGCGGGCGCGGGACTCTGACCGATAGCGCCGTTGCCCGGCGCACACAGTGAGTTTAACGCGACTCCCGGTGGAACCTCGTTGAGTTCTGTCAGACCGATTAAGTGCGTTCCCTTGGAACCGAAGTAACCGGCAGTGAACATCGTGTTGCTGGTGAGCTGGTGTTGGAAATCCAGCGACCAGTGTTGCATGTACGGTGTATGGAAGTTCGATTGCACAGCACGGAGTGACTGCACGCCAGCGCTCAACGCCACGCCGCCACCCGGATTATCCAGGTTTGTGTTCGTAGCGGTAGCGGTCTCCTGGAACGGCGGATTCAAACCGATGTTTTGCAGGTACGTTCCGACCAGCACCTGCTCGTGATAGATACCGTAGCCGGTGCGAATCGAAGTCTTGCCGGCGCCGGTTGGATCCCACGCGAGTCCGAAACGAGGCGCGAAATCTTTCTTGGAAACGTCAGTGACGTATTTGCCGTGGGGCGATTGGATTGGGGTGCAATTAAACTGCGCCGGGCCGGTGGTGAAGTTCTGCGAATTAACGATCAGGCCGTTACACCAATTCCCCGTGCCCGCGATGCGGTTACCTGCACCGGTGACTTGCGGCGCCTTTGACGGATCGTACAGCTCAGGCACGAACGTCGAGAGCCGTCCGTTCTTGTCCCAGGGCGCAGGGAAATACGAGTAGCGCACGCCGTAGTACACGGTCAGGTTTGGACGCATTTTCCACTCGTCCTGCGCAAACGCTTCGAACGCTTTCTGTCGCAGGTCAGCGGTGTAGTCAAAACGCGCCTGCGAAAATCCCTGGGCGTTGCCTACGAGGAAATTGGCCCAGCGCTGGCGGTTCTGGTTGAGCGCGTTATTTGTAACACCCGTAACGACAGTGCTGTCGAAGTTGTTGAAAATTCCTTCGTTGTTACCGGCGAGCGCGTTTTCGTTTTTGCGATACATCGAATAAACAGCGCCGTACTTGAACGTGTGATTGCCGTGAATGGAGGTAATGTTGCCGCCGAAGTTCTGTTTCCACGAGAAGTTATCGTAGGGGCCGAAGCTGGTTAGACCGTTGAAGCCGTTAGTAGTGATCGACGGAATGCGGTCACGCTGATTCTCAAATGGCAAATTGATCGGCACCGTCGTGCGCGTCAAAGCCAGCAGACCGACGTTCTGACTGAGAATCGCGCCGAAGCCATACGTGTAACGACCTTCCAAAACTGTTGTCGGACTGAGCACGTAGGTCGTGTTGAAGGTGTGCGTTTTGCCGGGTGAATCAGTCTGGGTCACGGAAACGCCGGGCAAGCTACCACCACTCGAGAACAGCGAGTTTGCGTCGATGGTTGGAATCTTGTCTTTCTGGAAGCGGTAATAGGCCGTCCAGTTGTCACTAAACGCGTGATCGATCTTGACGATTGTCTGATCGAAGTCGGCGACGTTGGGCAAGGCAACGTTCAGATTGTACGGCGCGGTAGCCGTCGCGGCATTGGGCAACGGCAACTGATTATAGATCTGGGTGACATAGGCCTGCGCCGCGGCGCTGCGACGGTCAGCGGGAATCGGTGTGCCGGCGGGCAGAATGTTCTGGCCGCTGTTGCAGTTCTCACCCAGGTATCTGCGCGCGATACAAACGGGAACCGGAAAAATACCCTGTCTCAGCGCCGCGTCCGGAACGGTTACTGTCACGGGCGCGCTGAAACGACGGTCGCGACGGAACTCCTGCGAGAGGAAGAAGAACGTCCGATCAACCTTCTCGAACATGTCGCCCGGCTGTCCTTCACCGAAACGGAGAAAATAAACCGGACCGCCTAGGGTCCAACCGAAATTGTTGTAGCGGAACGGAACTCGTTTGGCTTTGCCGTTTTCGTCCCTGCCAAACTGGGGATTAGTCGACGCGTTCGCAAGAAAGTTGTTCGCATTGAAGGCTTCGTTGCGAATGAACTCGAAAGCACTACCGTGAAACTCATCGGTTCCAGATCGCGTGATGACGTTGATCTGACCGCCGCCACTGCGTCCTGACTCAGCCGGGAAAAGACTACGCAGCACTTTGAACTCGCCAATCGAGTCAACGCTCGGATACGCCTGGATCGTGATATTCGAACCACGGTCGGTGATATCAGCGCCGTCAACCGTAAACGTGTTTTGGCTGCTGCGCGCGCCGTTAACCGAGAGATTGATCGTGTTGGCTTGTCCATCCGGGTTTGTGGTACCGACGTACACCTGGTCGTCAAGGTTGCTGCTGACGCCGGGCGCCAACGCCACAAGCTGTACCCAGTTGCGGTTGTTCAACGAGAGTTCGCGGGCCTGTTCACCGCTAATCAGACTCGAGGCAGTGGCTGTCGACAACTCAACGGCGACCGGATCGGCCTTCACTAGCACCGTCTCCGAAATGTTTCCGGCTTCGAGAACGACATCGATCGTTCTACGTTGGCCGATGTCGACCTTGATGTCGTTCTGAACAGTCTTTTTGAAGTTCGTTGCTTCCACTGAGATCGAGTAGATGCCCGCCTGAAGGTTGGGCACGCTGAAATCCCCTGCGTCGTTCGTTTCAAGTGTGCGCACAACTGAGTTCTTCTGAACGTCCGTGATAGTGACGGTCGCTCCTTTGACGATGGCGCCGGACGCATCCTTAACGTTTCCGGCGAGGTTGCCAGTGATCTCCTGCCCAAGGGCGACGCCGCAGAGGGCGAAGGGCAGCACGAGCAACATAATGAAATTTTTCATGTAACGTTTCATGGGGATAATCCTCTTCATGCAAATTAAGTGGAAGCTGGCCCGTCTCCGAAACGGGAGTTCGGGAGAACCTCAAGACATCTGGGTTGTCGCAAAGTTAAGTACTGCAATTGTCGTGGAAAAGAAGAAGCTGCGCTCGAATACTAAGTGCCGCTTATTCTTACATAACAGCGAGTTTATGGCAACTAAGCCGTCTTAAAACGCCGCGCGCCGAACGCGTTCCAGATAGGCTCCGTCGGGATTCAACTCGCTCGGGCGCGCTGTAAAGTCGTAAGAGAAAAGAATGAACCCTTCCGTATTCAGCGAACGGGCGACATTAATCTTTTCTACCGCTGACTCAGACGTGATGCGGTAAGCGCCGATACCCGCCCAAACCCGGCGATTCGCTGCCTGCGCTGTACTCGTCGCAACCTCAATGTGTTTCCTGAACACAGCCGTGTCCGTTGAGTACGCCATCGGACAAGCAACATCAAGGATTCCCATCTGCAACCAACGCCGCCAATCCTGAAAACGACGCGTGTAGGCGTTCTCATCGTTGGCGAAGACCGCGGCTGAGACGATCACCTGCGGCCGCCGCTTTTTAACTGCGCGATAGATCCGTTCGACGAGAGCTGTGACCTGTGCTCGCTGAAAATCCGCAAACTTCGGGGCAAAGGTTTCAGCAGCAGCGAGCGGATTCTCTTTGAGCTTGTCCTTTAGTTCGCGGCGTTCAGCACCAGTCAGTTGTGGCTTCAACCACTCATGAAACTGCGTGAGCGATCGGCGGCTGTAATCGAAATCGGGACTCGCGAAACGAACGTAGTCGAAGTGCAAACCATCGACCGGATAGTGCTTCAGCACGTCCATCCAGATCTTGAAAATGTGTTCTTTGACTGCGGGATTTGCCGGCCCGGTGTAGATGCCTTCCAGCTCGCCACGATTAGCCTTTGACCACTCGACTATCTTCTGCCGGTAATGCGGATCGCGCGGCGACATCCGGTAAAGTTCGGCAGCGACCGGCTTCGGCACTGCCAGCCATTCCGGATGGCGGTTGTAGACGTGCGTTGGATCTGTCGGCAGCGCGTCGAGGTTGGCGAGCAGACTCGTATTCAGCCACGCATGGATCTTCAGTCCGCGCCCTCGTGCTTCAGCAATAGTGAATGCCAGCGGATCGAAGTCTGCGGGCTGATCTTTTAATTCCGCGGCGCGCGGCTCAACGCGCGACTTGTAATAGGCATCACCACGACCGCGAACCTGGACGATAAGCGTGTTGAAGCCGTTGTCCGCCGCGGAGCTTACGAGTTGCCGGATCTTCTCGGGCGATGTAAGCGTCGTGCGCACCACCCACAACGCACGCACTTCATTCGGGCGCGCCGCCTGGGCCAGTGACAGCGAACAAAAGCAGAACGACCAAATTATGGTAAAGAAAAGTTTCGGCACAGATTTATCAATACTGGTAACGCAACGACACCTGGATGTTACGCGGCAAGTAAGTAACAGCCGGAACGGTAATCGCGCCAAAGTTTGTATTCGTGATCGCCGCACTCGGAATCCCGTACTGCACGTGGTTGAACGCGTTGAAGAGATCGGCGCGGAGCGTGAGCCGGTGGCCTTCCCACGGCATCGAGAAGATCTTCGTGATGCCAAGATCAATCGTCTTCACGCCGTCGCTGAAGAAAGTGTTGCGGCCCACCAGGCTCGGGTTGTTGAAATCCGCTGAAGTCAAAGTACGAAACGCAGCACGCGGCAATGCTTCGCGTGACGTCGCCGGAAGATTGACACTGTTGCCAAGGATTGACGGATCGAGCAGCACCGGGCGGCTTTCACCGAAGCCGTCAAAGTTCAAATCGAGCGCCGTCGTGGTCACGGTGAACGGAGTTCCCTTGGCGAATCTGCCCACAGCCGAAAACTGCCAACCACCAAAAGCCTGGCCCAGCAACCCGCGATCGCCATTGAAGAACGGCAGCCGGTACGTGCCGTAAATCGTGAATCGATGTGGCGTGTGGAAACGTGACAAGCCTCGCGAATCACGGGTGTTGTTGCCATTCTGATTGCTGTCACCAGCGCCCACGAAAGTCGCTTCGGAAGTGGTGTCGATGGCCTTGCTCCACGTGTATGCGGCCTGGAAATTCAGATTGCTGCTCAAACGCTTGGTCCATTCGAGCTGCATCGCGTGGTAGTAACTCCACGCGCCGTTGGAAACAGCCACGTTAGTTCCAAATTGGCCGTTGGGCCGTCGCTCGTTAATTCGGGGTACGCGGAAGCTGTATTCAAACTCGCCTATCGGGACGACGACCGGGCATTGGGTCGTAAACGGTATGGCGGTAGTCCCCGCCGTGCCGGCGCATTGAAAATCGCTCGCGAGGCGAATCACTCTGCCACGAAGGTTTGCCGGATTGTTCGAATGATTCGCGACAAGCACGCCGTTGACGGCGTCGTGGACCGGAAGGTTATCGAGCGCGTATCTCAACAACCCAATACCACGGTTGCCCGTGTAACTGGCGCGAAACGCCGACGCGAATGGCATCTGCCGTTCAAACGTGAAGTTCCACTGTTGCGTGTACGGCATTTCCAGGCCCGGATCGATCAAGGTCAGCGTATGCCGGGCAGTCTGTGGTCCAGGTGAAAACACGAAGCCGTTGGTTGGATCCGCGAGGTTGACTGGATTAAAGGTTGAAGTCGCCAGGCCTGACTGATTGTAAAAGAAAGCATTCGGCGGATTGAATCTGACTGTGGCTCCACCTTGAGAAAACACTGACTGGAAGAGGCGTCCATGGTAAATGCCGTAACCGCCGCGGATCGAAGAATCACCCGTATTACCAAACAGTCCGCGCAGGAAACCATTCTCGAAATCCGGACTCCACGCAAAACCAAAGCGCGGCTCCCAGTTGTCTTTATCCGCACTGAATCCATAGTCGATACGGCCCGCGATTTCACGCGGCGCAGAGACATACTCGTAGCGCAGGCCAAGATTGAGCGTCAGATTGCTGCGAACTCGCCAATTGTCTTCGCCGTAGAAGTTTGCTTCGTTAATCCGGTTTTCGAGAAAGAAAGGACCAAAGCCTTTCTGATAGTTGGGAGTGCAGCCATTGATGAACTGAGAGAACCCGTTACCGTAGTTGATGCCATTGCAGGTAGCGACGGTACTGCTGTAGAAGCCGCGCGAGAAATTGTCGGCCAGATCGTCGAGTTGTTGCCGGCGAATGTCAGTCCCTAACTTCAGGCTGTGACTGCTGAACTCTGTGGTGAAGTTATAGACGAACTGGTTATCAGTCTGAAAGCGGTGAATTGGAAAGTTTCCGGCGCTGCCGAGGCTCGACTGCGTGGTTACCGGGCTCGGATTGAAGAACCGGATGATCGGCGTGTCGTTACCCGCGGCGATGTTTACGAGCGTAGTGCGGAGCCCGAGACCATAACGAAATTCACCAATGGAGCGTGCGGAAAACAGATGGATCCAGTTGAACCCAAAGTTCTGCTGCTTGTGATTTTGATCGGCGCGTTCGCCGGGAATGACGTCTTCAGCCACAAATCTCTGCCGCGTGTACTGCCAGCGCGCGAAGAGGTTGTCTTGCGAACGGGGATTCCAATCGAACCGTCCCGAGTAATCGCGAGCCGGAAAATCGAAACCCTGTTGCCCGCGAAATACTCTTGGACCAGCAGCGGGATCGTTAGGCACCGCGTTGGCAAAACGGTCGATGACGCTTGCGATGAAAGCCCGGTTTGCCGGCGTATCGTTCGCGGGTGTTGTTTTGAACCAGTTCGCGGGATCGCGCTCCGCCAACGTGAAAACGTCGCGGTTGAAATTATTGGCGCCCGTGTTCTCAAGGTGGTCCAGGCTGACAAAGCCAAACAGACGGTTCTCGAGCACCGGAAAGCCTGAGGTAAAACCAAACTGATTGCGCCGTGAAACCGGCTTCTTTAGCCCCGGCGCAAACACATTGTTGGTGGCATTCAACGCGCTGTTGTTGTGATACCAATAAACATCGCCATGAATGTTGTTCGTTCCCGACTTCGTTTGCACCAGGACCACCGCGCCATAACCGCGGCCAAACTCGGCGCTGAAGTTGTTCGTGATCACCTGAAACTCTTTAATGGTTGACAGCGATGCGCCCTGACGATGCTGGTTCTCAGAAGAGTCGTCGTTATTCACGCCGTTGATTTGAAAAGTTGTGCCGCGCGTGCCGGTGCCATTGAAGTTAACCGATGTACCCGAAGAGGCAGTCGGGTTGTTCTGGCCGGCGGTTGGGTTCTCCTGAAACCCCGCGAACGTTTCGGCTAGCGTCAAAAAATTTCCCTGGTTGAAAGTCGGTTTCTCCAGAATCTCCTGCGCGTTCAACGAGCCCTTGATCTCCGCGTTGGTTGTGTTGATGGGCGCTGTGTCCGCTGTGACGACTACTGCCTCGGTAACCGAGCTCGGATTGAGGGTGAAATTGATCACCCGCGTTTGATTCAACGGGATCTCGATGTTCTCCTGTGCGACCTTGCCGAAACCCGTAGCTCCCGCCGTCACCGTGTAGCGGCCGAGTGGAAGAAACGGCGCGATGTAGGAGCCTTCGCTGTTTGTTTGCAGCGTGCGCTCCTGGCCCGTTTCCATGTTTCGAATAACTACTTCGGCGCCCGCGACTACCGCGCCTTTTGCGTCGCTGACAGTTCCCTGCAGCGTTCCCGTCACCGTTTGCGCGAACGCCGCGGTTGTCATAAACAACAACGCGGCGCAAAGGAATCCAACAGAAATGAGTTGACGAGTGATGCTGGAGTGAGACATCGGGAACCTCCTCAGTTCATCGAGTTTGAGGTGTCTTTGCTGGTGGTCATCCGATAACCGTGACCGTGCAATGCGACACCCGGCCGAACCTCAGTCATTTGTCCGTTTGCCAGTACCGTCTGGCCGTTCACGATCACGTAGCTGATGCCCACGGGAAACTGGTGCGGCTTTTCGAACGTCGCCTGATCGTTGATGGTGTTCTCGTCGAAGATCACGAGGTCGGCCGCGAACCCTTCGCGAATCAAACCGCGATCGCGAAAACCAAACGTCTGTGCCGGCAGCGACGTCATTTTGCGAATCGCATCTTCGAGCGTGATGAGTTTCTGCTCGCGCACATAACGGCCGAGCACGCGCGCGTTGTTGCCGTAGCCGCGCGGATGCGGCACGCTCTCATCGACCTGCCGCACGCCACTGTCGGAAGCAATCATCGTGAACGGCTCCTGCATGATACGTTTCACGTCCGCCTCGTCCATGCCGTGATAGACCATGCCTGCGCCACCGGCTTCGTACATCTCGAGCATCTGCTCGATCTGACTCGTGACGTCAGTCTTTTTGCGAACCTGCTTCGTGATCTCCGCAATAGATTTGCCGTTGAACGACTTGTCAGGCCCGTACGAAGCAACAACTGCAAAGGAGTAGTCTTTGAATCCGCTGCGCTTCAGCGCGTCCTTCGTGTCGTTGATGACTTTTTCTCGCGTGGCTTTGTCAGCCAAACGCTTCTTCGCTTCTTCAAACCCACCGGCGCGAAGCCACGCCGGTAAACGAGAATCAAGCGACGTTGAGCTCGCGGTGTAGGCGTACTGATCGACTGTGACCATCAACCCGCGCGCTCGTGCCTCGCGCACCAGACCGAGCGTCATCGGCGTTTGGCCCCATAGCTTTTTGTTACTGATCTTGAAGTGGGAGATCTCGACCGGCAGTCCCGCTTGTTCACCAATTAGAATACTTTCGCGAATCGCGTCGGCGACTTTGTCACCTTCGTTGCGCATGTGCGTTGCGTACAGACCGCCATAACGCCCTGCCACACGCGCGAGCGCCACGATCTCGTCTGTCTTCGCGTAAGTGCCGGGAACGTAGATCAGTCCGGTGGATAGACCAACCGCGCCCTCTTCCATTCCCTGCGCCACGACGGCTTCCATCTGCTTGAGCTCGTCAGGCGTGGGAGCACGGTCGTCGAGACCGATTACCTTGCGCCGCACCGAACCATGCGCGATCAGCGTCGCGAGATTAACGGCGAGCGGCTTTTCACTAATTCGGTTTAGAAACTGGCCGACGTCCGTGGTGGATGAACCACAGTTGCCGGTGACGAGCGAAGTCACGCCCATGCGCACGAAGTTCTCGGCCGCGGGCAGGTTGTAGATCGATTCAACGTGTGTGTGTACGTCGATGAAGCCGGGTGCAAGTATCTGGCCGCGCGCGTCGATGCCTTTGTAAGCTGTGGCGGGATCGATGCGCCCGATGCGCATGATGCGGCCTTTGATGATACCGACGTCGGCACGAAACCAGGGATTGCCGCTGCCGTCGATAATGCGCGCGTTGGTGATCAGCAGATCGTAAACAGGCAGACCCGCCTGGGCCTCCGTGCGTTGTTGGCCCACGAGAAAGCTGCCGAGCGCCAGCGCAATCAAGACAAGCGCGGCAGAGCTATGGAGAAAACTCGCCTTCACTGCTCTCAGGTCCGTCCGCTCTCTTAAATCGTAATGAATACCGGATGAAGAACTGGATTATAGGTCGCAACCTGTAATAATAATAGCTAAAGATTTTTATTCAATTGATAAGAATCGCTGATGAAGAAAGATTTAGATGCCAGAGCCGGTAAAACCTTTCACGCAAAGCCGTAGAGGAATATACTGCGGGCCTCGCCAACCAAACGCAGAACAGGACAGGAGGTCTTCCATGTCGCGCGCTCAATTACTACTCGTATTCGTAGTCGGCTTGTTTGCTGCGGTCCCCGTCGCCGCAATCGCGCAAACGAGCACGTCTCGTATAAGCGGACGCGTCGTCGATGCCAGCCAGGCATCAATAGCAGGCGCGAGCGTCACCATCACGAATGAAGCAACCGGAGTCTCCCAAACACAGACGACGACCGAGGCAGGCGTCTACGCTTTCGAAGCGCTACCCGTAGGTCAATACACCGTCACCGTCGAGCAAAATGGTTTCAAGAAATTTCAGAAGACCGGTAACCACATTGCGGTAAACAACCCTTTGACTGTTGACGTGGTACTCGAGGTCGGACAGGTCACAGAAACCGTCACCGTCCAGGGTGGACCGGAACAGTTACAGACGGCAAACGCCACTCTCGGGAATGTGGTCGAACAAAAAGCGATTGAAGCGTTGCCGCTCAACGGCCGCAATCCACTGACACTGCTCTTACTGGAACCAGGCGTCGTACAGCGGTCGGCGGGCGCTGCCGGCTCAGGCGTCCACGTGAACGGCGCGCGCGATCGCGCCTACAACGTAACGATCGACGGTATCGAAGCGAACGAGTCGAGCGTTCCCAACCCCGTTTCAAACCTCTATCGCATCAACCCTGATAACGTGCAGGAGTTCAAAGTAACCACCAACAACGCGACTGCGGAAGAGGGTCGAAACAGCGGCGCCTCGATCTCGATCGCGACGCGCAGCGGCACTAGCGAGTTTCACGGCACCGGCTTCTATTTCCTGCGTAACGAGGCACTGAACGCCAACGAATGGTATGCGAATGCGCAGGACGCGCCCAAGCCACTCATCCGCCTCGGCCAATTTGGTTTTGAGATGAGTGGGCCGATTAAGAAAAACAAAACGTTCTTCTTTGGCAGCTATCAATACAATCGAATTGACTTCACGCAGCCGATAGACCAAACATTTGGCGGCTTTCCGGTCGTCTACACCAACGAGGCGCGTAACGGAATTTTCCGCTACTTCGTACCCGACCCGGCGAATCCGCTCGTGATCGGCGGCACTACCATCACTCGCAATTCGACGCTGCTGGTAAATCCGGCGACTGGCGTACCCATCGTGCCTGTGTGTGCCACACCTACGTCAGTACGCTGCATTCGCGTTTACAATGTCAATGCCGCACTCAACAACACTGCGGGAAGACCGCTCGATGCTACAGTCGCGAGTCTGCTCACCGCTTATCCGTCACCAAACAACTTTGCCGCGGCAGGCGATGGACTGAACACTGCCACGTTCCTCTGGAATCCGCCGACCGCAATCCGCGGTCCCGCCATCAACGCGCGCGTCGATCACAATTTCAACGAGAACAATAGTATCTTCGTGCGCTACTTGTGGTCCGATTACAACACGCTGAAGGGCGATCCGCTCAACGGCAGACCGCAAGTTTATCCCGACAATCCGCCGCAGGGCGAAGTGTTCCGGCGCACATCGAATCTCGCCGTCGGGTGGCGGCGCGTAATCTCGCCGCGCATTGTGAACGAGTTCACCGCCGGGTTCGGTCGTTTTGGTTTTCTCTTCACGCAAGGTGAAGCGAATCCTGCCTGGCCCGACGTGCCGCCTTTCAACCTCAACAGTATCGATGAACCTTACATCAACACGCCCCGCACCGCTCGTTGGGTAACCACTCCGCAACTGCTCGACAATCTGAGTATCGTTCACGGTGAACACGTCTTCCGTCTGGGGCTGAACTTCCGCTTCTATCGACACGTGGACCAACGCGGACAACCAGGCGGCATCAACGTGACGCCATCGGTGACGTTCTCCGCGACCACTCGACCGGCGTTTCTCGGGACCACCGGAAACTCGGGTTTCAGAGTGGCGCCCAACATCAACTCCACTGACCAAACGCTTGTCGGCAGCCTGATAAACAATCTCTACGGTTTACCGGCTTCGATGAACCAGGTCTTTCTCTCAAATCTTAAAGACGATGTCTTCCTGCCGTTCAGGACCGGCGATCAGGTTACGTTGTATGCGGAGAAACACAACCTCGATCAGTACAACTTCTTTGTCCAGGACGAATGGAAAGTGCGGCCTAACCTGACACTGAACTACGGAGCACGCTGGGAGATCAACCCACCCGCCAACACGTCGCCGAAGGACAACGTCTTTGTCGCCGCCACACCGATCGCCGCGACACCGCTCCCCGCCATACCGGTCGTCAACCAGCCGGGCGCCGTCAGCTTTGTACCGGCAACGCGCTGGTATGAAGGCAACTTCAAGTGGGCCATCGGTCCCCGTTTCGGACTCGCCTACAGTCCGGATTTTAGATCGGGTTTCCTGCGCGCGCTGTTTGGTGACAGTGGCCAGAGCGTTATACGGCTCGGCTACGGCATGGCCTTCGACACGATCTCGTCGTTTCAGGTAACTGCGGCCGCGGGCAGGATTCCCGGGTTGGTCCAAAGCTGCACAACATCCTACAACGCGACCGCCGGCGCTTTCACTTCAATCACTGCCGGTTGCGTGAACTCACCCGACATCAACAAGACCGTCGCCGGTGGTTTTCCGACAGAATTGCCCGCGCCTTCGGTCAAACCATCGTCGTTGTTGACGCCACCACAACAACTCAGAACAAACGCGCCACCCATCACCGTCTTTGCACCCAAGATGCAGTTGCCGACAGTTCACCAATGGAACTTCAGTGTGCAACGCGAATTGCCGTGGGGCATGGTCGCTGAGGCTTCTTACATTGGCCGGCGTGGACAACATCTTTTCATGGCGTACGACATTAACCAGACTAACCCGGACAAAATTCTGCCGTCGTTTCTGATCATGCAACAGAACCGGGCCAGGGGTTGCACTGCGAACGGAACCGGATGCCCGGCGGGCGTCACTGGAGTTACACCCCCGTTGTTCAATCAACTGCAAACTCAAGGCGGACTCAGTGCAGCCGCAGCGGCAAGTTTTATCAACTCGACGACAACCCTAAACGAGTTGGACCTCAACGGCGCGGGCAGTTTTGCACGCCGCATCGAAGACAACACCCTCGGTCTCAAGCTGCGACCAAATCAACAGTTTGCGGTGATTACCTACATCGACAACAGCGGGGATTCAAACTATCACGCCGGTCAGTTCACTTTGCGACGCCGATTCAGCACGGGCCTTGGTCTGAGCATGTCTTACACCTACGGTAAATCGATCGACAATCAATCGGTCGATCCAGTGGGCTCGGCATCGGGTGGGGGTCTTTCGACTACGAACTCACGAACGCCGACTGATATTCGTGACTTCCGTCAAGAACGTGCGCGGTCCGATTTCGATCGGACGCACGTTTTCACCGGCGCGTCAGTTTGGGAAGTGCCCCTGGGCAGAGGCAGAAGATTTCTCAACTCGGGCGGTCTGATCAATCAAGTGTTTAGTAATTGGACCATCAACACTATTTTCAATTACATGACCGGCGAACCATTCGCTGTTCGGAGCGGGGCGTTTACCTCGAACGGCAGCCACGAATCACGCGCCGGCGTGCAGGGTCCAGTGAAAGCGGAGCTTCAGGAGCTTCCTAGTTCGCCACTTGCCGGTCCGGTCTTGTTCAAACCGGTGACCGCACTTACTTGCGGCGTCGATCTGTCACAGCCGTTCTGCATTCCGGCGCCGGGACAGAACGGAGCTGGACGGAACATTTTCGTCGCGCCGAGTTACTGGAACGTCGATTTAGGTTTTATCAAGACGTTTCAACTTACCGAACGCGTGAGGATTCAGTTCCGGACGGAGATGTTCAATGCCTTCAATCACGCTAACTTTGACAATCCGCGCGACGCTTCAACCGGATCGCCGAGCATCAGGTCGAATGTATTTGCGTCTGCCTGTTGCGCGGCGGTCGCGCCACCTTCAACGCAGACCATCGTGCAAACGGGTGAAGCCGCGCGCGTGATTCAGTTTGCGTTGAAATTCCAGTTCTAGGATGGCCTCTAAACACAATAAGGGGCACAAGCAACGGCGAATAGCTGCAGTTGCTTGTGCCTCTTCTATGTGCATCGTTTTCAGAAGTTAAACTTGAAAGCAAATTCAATCACGCGCGCGAACGAATCGGACGTTAGATCACGTGAAAAAGTTGAGCCGCTGAGAACCGACAATCCCGATGAGGGGAAGCCCATGTAAGGAGTATTCGTAACGTTGAACATCTGGGCGCGAAACTCGATGTTCTTTGTTTCGGTGATAGGGATCCGCTTGATGATTGAAGCGTCCATGTTGAATTGGGCCGGGAAGCGAAATTGATTGCGGCTAGTGTTTCCTAACTCACCCGGTGCAGGAAGCGAAAACTGCGCACGCTCGGTCGCAGTAAACAGGAAAGGCACACCAAGCGTCGGGTCGTCAGCGTAACTGGGATTGAAATTGGTACCTGAGTAGTTCGCGCGTGAGCTGTTCCGATTGCTAAACGTATTCGTTCCCGAAACCACTGTGAACGGCACACCGCTCTGCCACACAAGCGCTGTAGTTACAGTCCAGCCGCCGATCAGCCGAGAGACGAGACCACTCGAGCCTGCTCCAAAACGTTTGCCCTTTCCGAACGGCAGTTCGTAAATCGCAGTAACTTGAAGAAGGTGTGTGCGGTCAAAGTCGGAAGGTCCGTAGTTGAGCCGGCGATTATCGGCATCAAAAGGCGTGCTTGCGGCCGAGACTGCAGTGCCGCTGCTGATCCGAGTAAAAGTTGGATCATACGACTTGTCATCCAATGACTTCGACCAGGTATACGCGGCGCTCAGCTCGACTCCCTGCTCGAATCGACGCGACAACTGGAAGACGCCACCGTGATAATTGGAAAACGAGTTACTGTCGATTATCTGCATACCACCACCGAATTGTGGGTAAGGCATGAAGAAGAATTTACCCAAACCGGCAGCATCCGGAAGGATCCTGGTTACCCCAGCTTGAGTAACAGTGACGCCGTTCAACGTTGCCGCTAAACTAGCCACGTTATTGTTTGCCAACACTGAGCCAAAAAACCGACGCAGAAATGCCGCACCAGTTTCGGCCGACGTGCGATTCGGATGCAGAGCAGTCAGCTGATTAAGCAGAGCACTTTCACCGCCAGCCTTTGCTGTGATGAAGGCCTCCAGAAAGCCGTTGTTGAAGATCTCCGCCTGATTCCTTTCATAGCCTCCAATCAGATTTCGGCCCGCGCGCCCGATGTAAGTGGCTTCAGCTACGAGTTTGCCGGGCAGTTCACGTTGAATGCCGAAAGACCACATGTAAGTGGTGGGCGTCTTGAAGTCCGGATCTATGATTTCTTGCGATCCGAAACTCGGATACGGAACCGTCGCGAGCGCTTGCGGACTTGCGCTCGACGGCGCTGCTAAGGAAGGAATGCCGTCGCGCAGCCGAAAGTCAGCGGTGGTTCCGACGCGGATGATATTCGCAAAGGTCGTGCCCGGCGTGTTTGGAAAAACAGCAGAGGACGGCAGAAATGTTGAGATGCGATCAAAGGCAACACGGAAATTGCCGCGAACAGAAGTTCGACCGTCGCGGAAGGGATCCCACGCAACACCGATAGCGGGACCGAAGTTGTTCCAATCGCTCTTATAAAGATCTCCTTCGACGAAAGTGATGTTGTCCGCAGGTGCAGAACCAAAGACTACGGGCCGATCGGGAACGAGGATTTTGCTGTCGCCGCGAGTGTACGGTTTAGGCTTCGGTTCCCAACGCAGACCGAGATTAAGAGTAAGGTTCGGGCGAATTTTCCAATCATCCTGGAAATACACATCGAACTCTGGATACCACGCGTCGAAAAGGAACGCGGAACCTGGAGCAGCAAATCCATTGCCGGATGTAACGAGACCAACCTGGAATAGATTTACCTTTCCGAGCATGTCGTTGATGTGGCTTTGAAGCCGCGGCCGATCGTTCGTGTTAATGCAGTTAGTGGTGACTGATGAGCTACACAGGGTCGGTAGCTGGAACACAGTCGGGTCGACCGCACCGCCGAGAAAGTAATTGGGATTGGCATCGATTCCGGCGATCGACCCGCGCACATCATAATGCTGCTGCAGACGTACGTTTACACCCATACGCAGCGTGTGCGAGCCTCTGACGTTACTCAGATTGTCCACGATCTGAAAAGTATTGATGGTGCGTTTGTTACCAAAAGAATTTGAAAGTGGATCAGTGATCAGCTGCGTTATGATCGGAGTTGTCCGAGGATCCAGATTCGTTGGAATGGCGAAGTCGAAGATAAAGCGGTTGCCACCAACGACCAACTCATTAACGGTCGAATTGTTTAGGGTAGAGCGCCACCCGATCGCCAGATTGCGTGGTGCGCGGAACGTCGCGACTATTGGAGGCAATCCGGGAAAGCGCGCCGCGCCTGCATTTGTCGTGTCACCAACTGTATCCTGCTGGCCCCAACTGTAGCGTCCGTATAAGTTGTTGTCTGAGTTTATGGTGTGATCGAACCTGACGTTGAAATCACGCTGCGGGTCAGTCCGCGACGCCAATGACCGGAACCCTGCGGTATTGAGGCCATCTCCCACATCGAAGCGATTCGGCAACGGGGTGAGTTCGAGGATTGACCGTACCTGCGGATCGAATCCCATGGCGCGAGGATCACGCGCCGCAACGTTATAGGTCTGAATCGCTAGACCAGGCAAGGGATTCCCTTGCGCATCAACCGAAGCAGTTGCAGATCCAAAGGGAAAATTCCGCCCACCTGATACATAGCGAAAGATTCCTTGCCGGGCTGATGCCGTATACACCGTGCTCGTTTGCTCAAGCGTTTGGATCTGACGCTGCCACTGCGTATTGAAAAAGAAGAAGGTCCGGTTTTTGATAATAGGACCACCAATCGATCCGCCCCATTGATTTCGCAAAAGGAACCGGCGGTCTACGCCCTGACGGTTAAGCTCCCATTCATTGGCATTGAAGACGCGGTTTCGGTGATACCAGAAAAGAGTGCCGTGGAATTCGTTTGTGCCTGATTTAGTAACAAGAGCTATTTGGGCTCCGCTGTTGCGTCCGAACTCGGCCGATGGATTTGAGGTAATGACTCGATACTCTCGCAGTGAGTCGGGATTCGTACGAATCGGAGAGAAGGTAGCCGTGCCGGCTGAAGTTTCATTCGCATCGATTCCATCGAGAGTAATGTTGAACGCACGGTCACGGGAACCAAAGACATGCGTGTTAGCAGTCGAGTTCGAACCGGAGTAAACGCCTGGTTGACTGGCGATGAGCGCGAGCGGGTTTCGACCGGCAATGGGTAGGTCTGCAAGCGTGCGTTCGTTGATGATCGTGCCGATGTTTCCTGACTGGCTAGTCTGTACCCGCTCGTAAGTTCCTACGACCTGTACCGTCTCTGAGATGTTACCCACCTCAAGCGCAGGATTGATGGTTATCGTGTCATTAGCTGTCACGACATTTTGGCTGCTGGAATATTTTTTGAAATTCGCTGCTTCTATGGTCAGCGTGTATCGACCCGCAGGCAAGGCCTCGAAGGCGTATTTGCCGCTGTCAGAAGAAGTAGTCGTGTAAGTGACCCCGGTTTCTTCGTTAATAGCAGTGATCGCTGCCGCGATCACGTTTGCTCCGGCTTGATCCTGAACGATACCAACAATGCGTCCAGTTGAGGTCTGCGCCAGAGCGGAAGTGCAAACCATGAGCAGGACTGGCAAGTAGAGAAGACGGCGAATGGTTTTCATCTCGGGCTCCTGTTAATTGAGAGTTGATCTGTCAAAGAATCGCGCATCACCTCAACTATGTGTGCAGCAATCCGGCACGCATGTCGATGCTCGCGAAAGACTGTCGCCTAGTCCGCAGCGTTCTGTTCAGCAGCGTCCAAACCCAAAACCAATCGCTGATCTGCGGAGTGGTGTTCCAAGAAGATCCAGATTATAGGCCCGGCGATCGGAATAATGGTAGCTAAAGATTCTTATCATTTCGATAAGAACTCCTGATACTGCGGAAGGGCGTGCTAGACTCCGCCACGGATGTCGAGAGTGATTTTTGGTTCCGTTAGGACTCCAGTTAGCGGCTGGCGTTTAGCGTTTGACCGAGCGTCGCAAACGAGAACGGCGAAGCGAATTGACGATGTTCTGTCGCTGCTGCAGTTTGCCGATTTGCAGGCGCGCGCCGGAGCTTACGTAGTCGTGATGCTCAGCTACGAAGCAGCGCCTGCGTTTGACTCAGCGCTCGTCACCCACGATGCGACGGACTTTCCGTTAGCGTGGGCCGCGGTATTTCCTGAAGCTTCCGAAGTCGATCGACGATCGCCCGGCGAGTTTGTTTCGGGTGATTGGCAGCCGCGCGCGAGTAAGAATGAATACGCGAATGCAGTCGGCAGGATTCGCGAGTTGATTGCCGCCGGCGATACTTACCAGGTCAACTACTCTTTCCCTTTGACTTCAACTTTCAGTGGCGATGCTTATGCGTGGTATCGCGAGTTGTGCCTGGCCCAGGGTGGCGCGCGCTACTGCGCTTATCTGGATCTGGAGCGATACCACGTGCTTTCGTTGTCGCCTGAATTGTTTTTCGCACGTGAAGGCGATCAGGTCACAACGCGACCGATGAAGGGCACGGTGCGCCGTGGGCGTTGGCTCGAAGAAGACGAAGAGTTGGCGCATTGGCTTCAGCACTCCGCGAAAGACAAGGCCGAGAACATCATGATCGTCGATCTGTTGCGCAACGATCTCGGCAAGGTGTCGTTGCCCGGCAGCGTGTACGTTTCGTCGTTATTTCAGCCTGAACGTTACGAGACTGTTTGGCAGATGACGTCAACTGTCGAAGCGACGCTGCGGCCGCGAACGAGTTTGGTGGAACTGATGGGTGCGTTGTTTCCGTGCGGCTCGATCACGGGCGCGCCGAAGATCCGCACGATGCAGATCATTCGCGAGCTGGAGCCGTTCCCGCGTGGTATTTACACGGGGACGATTGGGATTTTGCGTCCCGGCGGTGATTGTGTTTTCAACGTTGCGATACGCACGGTGGCGATCGATAAAGAGAGTGGTGTTGCGACGTTTGGTGTTGGTGGTGGGGTGACGATCGACTCGACCGCGACGGGAGAGTATGAAGAGTGTTTGGTGAAGAGCCGTTTTCTTTCCGAGAAGGCGGTGGAGTTTGAGTTGTTCGAGTCGATGCTGTTGGAGGATGGCAAGATCTTTCTGCTGGAGCGACACCTCGAGAGGCTCAGACGTTCAGCGGCTTTTTTCGGCTTTGATTTTAAACCAGAGGCGCTCTCCGAACTCCTCACTCATATTCCAAACAAAACGGCGAAACTAAAGCTGCGCCTCCGAAAAGACGGACGTCTTACCATTGAAACTTTACCGATCACGAATCAAGCTGGTCCAAAGCTCGTCAGACTCGCAGAGAAAGCAGTCAACAGTTCCAATCGCTTCCTCTTTCACAAAACTACAAACCGCGACTACCGCGACGATGTCATCTTCTACAATGAGCGAAACGAAGTAACAGAGTCGGGTACCGCGAATGTCGTGGTCCAACTTGGCGACCAACTATTCACGCCACCGGTGAGCTGCGGCCTGCTCGCCGGAACGTTTCGCGATCATTTACTCGCCGAGGGAAAGATCAAGGAACGGGTGATCACAGTCGAGGAACTGAAACACGCTGACGAGTTGTTTCTGATCAACTCAGTGCGCAAATGGATGAAAGCAGAATTAATTGTAGAGCAGGACCTCTGCACGAGCGCGCCGAAACTCCTGTAACGCCGCATTCCACGAAGCGACGATCTCGCGCGCACTCTCGCCACGCTTGATCCGCTCCAGCGTGTCGGCATTCACCAGCAACCGCAGGTAACTATCGATCTTCCAGTCGTTCGGATACAAAGTTCGCAACGCGAGCGCCATCTCGATCCCCGTCACCAACGGACGAAACGCGATGCGATCCGTGATGATGATGTTCACGCCGCCACACGCCTCGTTTTTAAAAACCGAAGCGTTGGGCGTAAAGCGCACCGGCACAAAACGCACGCCAGGAATGCCGCGCTGATTAAGAAAATCCGCGAGCTCATTGCCTTGAATCCACGGTGCGCCCACAATTTCAAACGGTGTGTCGGTGCCACGGCCGACGGAAACGTTCGTCGTCTCGAGCAGTCCCACACCCGGATAAAGCGTCGCTTCCGTCAGGCTGCGCATATTGGGCGACGGGTTGATCCACGTCAGGTTGGTTTCATCAAACCACATCGTGCGCCGCCAGCCGTCCATCTTGATCACGCGCAGGTCCGCGCCAATGTTCCGTTGGCGATTGAACAGTTGGCCCAACTCGCCAATCGTCAGACCGTGACGCGTCGGAATCGTGTGATAGGAGATAAACGAGAGCTTGTCTTTGTCCGCGACCGGGCCTTCGACCTCAACGCCGCCGATCGGGTTCGGACGATCGAGCACGAAGACCGGCAGCTTAACCTTCGCCGCTTCTTCGAGCACGTGGCCCAAAGTCGAGATGTAAGTGTAAAAGCGCGCGCCGACGTCCTGGATGTCGTAGACAAGTGCGTCGAGATCCTTGAGCTGCTCAGCTTTCGGACGGCGTGTCTCGCCGTAAAGGGAATAGATCGGAAGCCCCGTGGCTTCGTCTTTTGAGTCGGAAATCTTTTCATCCGCGAGTCCGCGAATACCGTGTTCGGGAGCGAAGAGCGCGACCACTTTTACGCCAGGCGCGTTGTTGAGCACGTCGATCGTCGGACGACCTTCACGATTTCGGCCGGTGTGATTGGTTACGAGACCGATGCGCATACCCGCGAGTTGTTTAAAATTGTCGCGCTCCAGCACATCGATGCCGGTCAACACTTTTACCGACGTGGCGGAACCTTCGTTGCGCGGCGCGAATTGCTGTAGCGCGCGGATTGTTTCGGCGTAGTAATTCGCCGACTGTTCGCGCGCGTGTTGGGCGACGCTCATATCGGTAATCGCGCCCGCCACGATCGAAGCTACGCGGCCGCGCAGTGGCCCAACATCGCCTTTGCCATCCGGATGCACACGGTTGCTGAGAAAGACGACGAACATCTGGCTCGACGGATCGATCCAGATCGACGTGCCGGTGAAACCCGTGTGGCCATACGAACCAAGCGGAAAGAGTTCGCCGCGATTCGTTGAAAAATTGCTATTGATGTCCCAACCGAGACCACGCGTCGCCCCGGTGCTCGATATAAGCCGTGGCCGCGTCATCTCAGCGACAGTTAACGGCGATAGAACACGGGTGCCGCCATATTCGCCACCGTTCAGGATCATCTGGCAGTAGATCGCGAGATCTGTGGCGGTGGAAAACAAACCAGCGTGCCCGGCAACGCCGTTCATGCGATATGACGTCGGGTCGTGTACTTGTCCACGCAACCAAACATCGCCCTCCGCGCCGATGTTGGTTGGCGTATCACCCAGGTAGCTCAACTGCCCGCGTCGTTTTTCAGTTGGCGCGATCCGCGCGCGTAAAGCTACGCCCGGACGAAAACCGGTATCGCGCATGTGCAGCGGCACAAAGATGTTCTGCTTTGCAAACTGATCGAGCGGCATTCCGCTCACGCGCTTCACGACTTCGCCCAACGCGATGAAACCGATGTCGCTGTAAATGAATCGCGTGCCCGGCGGATTACGCAGCGATTCTTTGATGAGTCTCTTGATCGCTTCGTCGTAACCGGTCCAACGTTCGCGCAGATCAAAATCGGGCGCGTAGCCGGAGCGATGAATCAACAGTTGTTCGATCGTGATGTTTTCCCTGCCCTCACCTTTAAGCTCGGGAATGTAGGTTGAAACCGGATCGTTCAGACGCACCTTGCCACGCTCGACGAGGATCATGATGCTCGTGGCAGTGGCGACTACTTTAGTCAGACTCGCAACGTCGAAGATCGTATCGGGCGTCATCGCTTCACGCGCGGGCTCAACCGCGCGCGAGCCATAACTCTTCTGCCACACGAGGCGACCTTTGCGACTCACGAGGACCACCGCGCCGGGCAGACGATTTTTCGCGATCTCGTCCTGAATAACCGAGTCCATGCGGGCCAAAGCCACGGACGACAGAGAGATAGTTTCGGGTTTTGCGGATCGCAGTTGCGCTAGCACGGGCTGCGCAACTAATAAAACGATTAGTAGAAGACGTGTCATTTTTTAACCTGAATACCAGTTCCTCGCGGATACAAACCGGGTAATGAGATCGGGAGCTTGCCCGTGATTTCGATTTCACCTAACAACGCGCGCGCCACCGCATGCTGCAAACTCGGCATGTCGCCGTACGCAACGACGTAAGTTCGCAGGCCGGGAAAATTTTGCAACAGGTAAGGATTGCCAAAACTGATGCCGATCATCGGCTTCTTCTCGGCAATCAAACTCGACAGCGCCTTCGCGCCGGATTGTGGAATGCCAACACTTGAAACCTGTCCGGATCGCACGCGACCATACAACGATGCAAACACCAGATCCGCCGACTTCGCGCGCTCGATCGCCTTCTGCACTTCCTGATCGCTCGATCGTTCGTCGAGAACCATCGTCTCCATCTTCAAACCACCACGACTGAATCGGGAGACAAACGGATTCGCAATCGATGCCCGGTCGTCGCCATTGGTAACCGCGAGATTAAAGATCTTCGCGTCGCGCTTCAGGTTCTTGACCGGAACCAGTTTGTCTTCGTCACGCACGAGCGTGACCGCGTGTTCGGCAATCTCCTGAGCCAGTTCCAAAACGTCCTTACTGCCGACGATGCGATCGATGTTGTCGATCGGCGTCAGGCGTTGTTCGACCAGCCCGAGATCATACTTCGCCGAGAGTATCCTGCGCACCGATTCTTCGATGCGAGGTTCGCCAATCCTGCCGCTCTTCACCGCGTCGCGCACGCCGCGAAATGCGGCATCGACATCCGCCGGTTTGAGCAGCATATCGGCGCCTGCTTCGAGCGCGCGAACCGCCGATTCTTCCGGCGTGAAATAGATCGTCAGGCCGCTCATGCTGAGCGCGTCCGTCACAATCATTCCCGAAAACCCCAGTTCGCTGCGCAAAAGGCGGCCCATAACCGGCGACATCGTTGCCGGCATCGTCGCTTTTTCTTCAATGATCTCACCCGCTTCATCGGTGTCGATCGCTCTGCCCTTCACTTCCCGCGGCAACGGTTTGATCGCGGTGGGGTCGATCTGCGGCAACGCGATGTGGCCCACCATCACCGAGCCCACGCCCGCATTGACTGCAGCCTTGAATGGGACGAACTCAACCGCGTTGAGTCGATCGCGGGCGACGTTGATCTCGGGCAAGCCGCGATGCGAATCGACCGCGGTATCGCCGTGTCCGGGAAAATGTTTCGCAGTCGCAATTACGCCGGCCGCCTGTGCGCCTACGGTAAACGCCGCCGCAAAGCGCGCGACGTCAGCCGGATCTTCGCCGTACGAACGAACGTTGATGACAGGATTCGCGGCGTTGTTATTCACGTCAACGACGGGTGCGAAGACGTGCTGGATTCCGATTGCGCGAGCTTCGCGGGCGGTGATCTCACCCTGGCGTCGCGCGTATTCGGGATTACCCGTCGCGGCAACAGCCATGTTCCAGGGAAAGTTTACCGTGTCGTCAAAACGCATCCCCGCGCCTGCTTCGAGATCCGCGGAGATCAGCAGCGGATAGCGCGCTAGCTGCTGCATTCGATTTACGAGAATCACCGATTCGTAAACCGGACTGCGAAACAATATGATCCCACCGATCTTGTTATCTTCAACGTGGCGTTTGAGCGCGCGATACGCGTCCGACTCCTGGTTGAGAAAAGTCGCGTTGATGCCGACCGAGATTAGCTGGCCCACCTTGTCTTCCAACGACATGCGACGCAGTTCTTCGTTGGCCCACTTCAACGCCGCACTGGACGGCTCTCGTCTGAACGGGGCGATTTTCGATGGCTTCGATACCTCCGGCGCTTTCGCCCGTGCAGCTTCCTGCGGGTGCACCGGCAACGCGCAAAAACACAGCGTAAGAACCAGGAACAGGGATAAAAGAAAATTGAGTTTAAACCGAGAGTTCATCAGCCATCTCCACAGGCGCGGGGCGAAACGCGAAACTCGCGAGCCACGCGACGACAAACGTAATCGAGCTGCCGATAAAAACGTACCACGTCCAGGCGATCGGCTTTTGCGTCAGAAAGATGTAAAGCATCACGCCAAGACTCACCAGCATGCCGATCAAGGCGGGTCGCTGACTGACGCGACGCATCAAAGTGCCGACCAGAAACACGCCGAGTATTGGACCATTGATCAGCGAAGCCACGGTGAGCGCTTTGCTGAGCGCCGAGCCGGCTTGATTTCTCACCGCTAACGCGACGCCGATCTGCACCACGCCCCAAATGAGCGTCAGCACGCGGGACACTTTCAAATAGTGCTTGTCACCTTTCGCCGGACGAAAAGGTTTGTACAGATCGTTCAACGCTGTCGCGGCGATCGAGTTCAGCGACGACGACATCGCGGCAGCGAAGATCGCTGCTACCACCAGTCCCGAAAGCCCGCTCGGCATGTGCTTCGTGATGAAATCAGGGAAGACGCGATCGCCACTCGTGAACTGCTCCGTTGCCGGATAATAGAAGGCAAACAACAACACGCCGATAAAAAGAAAACCGATGAACTGCGCCAAAACGATCGCGCCACTCGTCAGCAAGGCAATCGTAGCGTGCCGCGGGCGATTCGTGCACAGGTAACGCTGGACCAGATATTGATCCGTGCCGTGCGTGCTCATCGTCAGAAAACAGCCGCCGATCAGTCCTGACCAGAAGGTGTAAGTCTTTGTGTAATCGAAAGCGAAGTCAAACACAGAAAACTTGCCGAACTGACTGGCAAGTGCGCTCGCACCCGCGAATCCACCGTCGATCGAATTAATCAACACGACAGCGGCAGCAATCGCGCCCGCGATGTAGATTCCGAGTTGCACGACTTCAACCCAGATGACAGCTTCCATGCCGCCGAAATACGTGAAAGTGATCATGGCTGCGCCGATCAAGACGATCGACGCAATCGTGATCGTCTCAACGTTTGCACCGGGTTGAAATGCGGTGTAGACGGCGGCGAGCACGATCGCGGTAAGCAAAAGGCGTATGCCGTCAGCGATGTTGCGCATGACGACGAACAGCGAAGCGGCCAGCATTTTGATCTTGCCGCCAAAACGTCGATCGAGCAGTTGATAAACTGTCAGCAGCTCGCCGCGGAAATACGAAGGGATGAATAAAAGCGAGATGACGATGCGGCCGAGAAGGTAGCCGAAAACGAGTTGCAGGAATTGGAAGTTACCACCTCGCGCGAACGCGATTCCGGGGACGGAGATGAAAGTTATCGTCGAGGTTTCGGTCGCCACGATAGAGAAAGCGACGGCCCACCACGGCACCGATCGAGAGCCGAGAAAGTAGTCGCTAGTCGTCTTCTGTTTGCGGCCAAACCACGCGCCAAACAGCACGATCCCGATCAGATAGCCAAAGATAATGATGAGATCGAGGGCTTTCATGTAACAGATTTGAGTTGCCGCAGAGCGTCAGGGATTTTCCAGCCGCACGCTTCGAGCGCGTGTTCCGCCTGTCGTTGGTCCACTCCGCGCTCCGCCATGACAATGCGTACCGCGCGTTCGCGCAGCTTCGTGTTCCGCGCCTGCAAATTTGCCATGCGATTGCCGCTTACGTATCCGAGCCGCACCATCGTCGCGGTCGAGATCATGTTGAGCACCATCTTTTGCGCGGTGCCTGCTTTTAACCGGCTCGAACCAGTTAACACTTCCGGTCCAACAATCGGCACTATGCTGAGCTCAGCTACTTGCGTGATCGGCGACTCCGGAACACAGGTCAACGCCACCGTAAAGGCGCCAATCGATCGCGCGTGTTTCACCGCTCCGACGGTGTACGGCGTCTTTCCCGACGCCGCAATACCGACCACAACATCTCTGGCCGTCAAATCCCGTTGCTGCAGATCAGTCGCACCTGCGTTCGCATCGTCCTCGGAGGCTTCCACCGCGCGATAACACGCGTCGTAACCTCCCGCGATCACGCCCTGGACCAACTCCGGCGACACGCCAAACGTGGGTGGACACTCGGATGCGTCGAGTACACCCAACCGCCCGGACGTGCCCGTGCCGATATAAAAAAGTCTTCCGCCGGCACTCAATCTGGCTGCTGTTTCGTCAACCGCCCTTGCCACGTCATCAAGCACCAGTCGCACCGCAGCAGCAACCGTCGCGTCCTCTTCGTTCATCAGCGCAACGATCTCGCGTGTCGACTGGGAACTCAGATTCTGGGAACGTGGATTGTCTTGTTCAGTGATCGGCAGCGCGGCGCTGGTTTCGTTACTCATCTGGGATCAGACTGCGAGAGCGACATGATTCACGCGTTCGCGCGCCATTCTAGCGGCAGCGACGGCTGGAGCGAAGTGCGGCGGCTCGAAGTACGCGCGCGCAGCGACTCTGCTCACCTGGGCTCGCAGTGGATCGAGCATCAAGTCGCCCGCTGAACGAAAGACGCCGCCAACATACGCAACCTGAAAGCGCTCGCGCTCCATCTGTAAATGACGAATCACCGCGACAGCAGCGTGTCCGAGTTCGGTGCCGCCGTCAGCTACGATTTGCAGCGCAACTGGATCCTTCTGCTTGGCGGCATCAACCACGTCGCGGCCAAACCCTGCCAAACGTTCGTTAGTGATCGTCGGCGCGTAGATCGCGGTCGTCAGATCGTCTGCACTCGTAACGTGAAAATAAGCGACCGCCAACTCCGTCAAGAGCGTTTCTGGACCACGCCCATCGGAAGCGTACGCAATCGCGCGCAACGCGCGACGAGCGAGCCACGCGCCGCCGCCTTCGTCGCCGGCAATTGGTCCCCAACCGCCGGCACAAAAGCGTTTCCGGCGCGCGTTGATGCCGCAACAGATCGATCCAGTGCCCGCGATCACGACTAGACCAGGTGCGCCATCAGTGGCGCCGTACAAAGCGATGTTTGCATCAGTGACGACTTCGATGTCGCCGATGCCGAGTGGCATCAGCGTCTCGCGCATGCGTTCGCGCAACTCACGGCGGCGCGCGCCGGCGAGTCCGATTTGCGCGGCGACAAGATCGTTACGGCGCAGTTTGGCCATCGCACATGCGCTGTCGATCGCTTCGCGCACCGCGGTCACAGCGCCGGCAATACCAACTCGCAAGGGGTTGGATGGACCAGCAAGACCTTCGCCAAGCACGCGTTGCTGAGCATCCATGATCACGGCTTCGGTCTTGGTGCCGCCACCATCCACACCCACCACCGAATTTTGCGTGTGCAAGCGTCTGGCTGGTGAGAGATCTGCTGTGCGTCCGTCGGTGCTCACAATTGGGGCTCGTTTGGGCCAATGAACGAGGTGCTAAACATTTTCGAACATTTTAGGAGCCGGTGATTTATAATCCAAACTAAAAGATTTTATTATTACGATAATTCATTGTGATAGGTGGAGCCTGCCGTGGAAATTCGACAACTAAGGGCCTTCGTAGCGATTGCGGAAACAGGAACTTTTACCGCGGGAGCACTGCGCGTGCACGTGACCCAGGCCGCGATCAGCATGCAGATCAGACAGTTAGAGTCCGAAATCGGGGCGCGTGTGTTTGTGCGTGCCCCCCGCCACGTGATTCTGACCGAAGCGGGCGAACAGTTGTTGCGACGCGCTCGTCACATCCTCCGCGAGCACGACGCTGCGCTGGACGAGATTGCGGAACTGGCCGGCGCCGAACGCGGGCGGTTGCGTATCGGCAGTGCGTCGGCAATGGTCCTGACCGAACACTTACCGGCGATACTCAAAGACCTCCGCCGGCAGCATCCGGCAGCAGAGATCTCCGTCACGTCGGGAACGAGCGAAGTGCTGGTCGATCAAATCCTCGCCGGTGAAGTCGATATCGCTTTCGTTTCCCTTCCCGTCGACATGCGCGGCATCAAGACCGAACGGCTCAGTGAAGATCAACTCGTGGCGGTCGCCTCGCCGCAGCACCGGCTTGCGAAACAAAAGACCATCAGCGCCTACACACTCGCCGGCGAAAGACTCATTCTCGGTGAGCGTGGCGGAAACACGCGCCGTTTGATCGATCAGTTCTTTGCGCAAGCGGGAGTCTCGATTCGCGTGGCGATGGAACTCAGTCGCCAACAGGCGATCAAGCGCATGGTTGAAGAAGACATGGGTGTGGGGATCGTGCCGCTTCAATCCGTCAGAGATGAAGTTGAAAAAGGACGACTGATACGCTGGTGGATCGAAGGCGCGCAGATAAACTGGGAACTCGGAATCGCGCAGCTTAGCAACGGTTACGATTCACCGATCATGCAGAAGTTTGTCACGCTCGCGCGCAAGAACTTCTTGAGAGATGTCTCTGTCGATGGATCGAAGAAGCCGAAGAGCAAAGCGCGCGTGAAGAAGTGACTACGCACGTTGCAGTGACCACGCGTGAGAAGTGATTACGGTGAAGTTGACTACTTGAAAACGACTACTTGAGGGCGTCCACGAGGCGTTCGATATCGTCTTCGTTGTTGAAGAAGTCTGTGCTTACGCGAAAGCCTTCGGGCTTTTCGGTTACTAAAACGTTCTGGAGCGCGAGTTTGCTCACCACTTGCGCGGGATCTTCGACAGCGACGAGTGTTTCCGCAGAACGATGATCTTCGTTTTGCAGCGGCGACAAAACTTTCCAACCAGCCTCAGTCAAACCCGACGTCAAGCGGCGATTCAATTCCAGTGCGCGTGCTTCGATGTTTGCTGGTCCAAGCGACTGCATCATCTCGATCGACGCGCCGAGCGCGAAGATACCGGCGAAGTGTGGACAACCGATCTCGCTGCGTGATGAAAGGTCGTGGCGCAGGTGTACTTCGTTGTTTTGAACCGCGTAAGGATCTCTGACGCTGAGCCAGCCAATCGTGCGTTGCTGCGATGCCGCCTGAAGCTCGCGGCTGAGGTAAACGAGGCCGGAACCGTAACCGGAGAGCATCCACTTATGGCCCGTCGTACACAACGCGTCGATCTTCATGCGCTTTACGTCGATCTCGAAAGCGCCGGCCGCCTGGCTCGCATTAATGACGAGCGCGTGCTTACCCTTGATCGCAGCGAGTTCTTCGAGATTCAAACGAAAACCGTTTGAGAACTGCACGTAACTCAGTGAGAGAATCCCTGTCCGCGTGTTCATCGCGGCGCGCAAATCTTCAGCGTGAACGACGCCGTCCACCGACTTCACGAGATGAACGGGAATGCGCCGGTGCATCCAGGGGATCGTCGTCACCGGAAACTCGAGATCGCACGAGATCACCTCGCCGTGTTTCTCGAGCGCATCGATGATGATGTTTATTCCGCTTGACGTGTTCGTGGTGAAACCGATCTCGTCGGGTTCGGCATTTATAAAACGCGCGACCCGCGCCCGCACCTCCTCGCGCTTTGCGAGCCAGTTTTCCCAATGAACATCGCCGTCGTTCATCATCTGTTCGTAATACAGAGCCCCCGCTCGCGCCGTCGACTCGGCCAGCGGCCCCGCCGCCGCGGTGTTCAGGTAAACAGAATTGTTCGTGACGGGAAACTGTTTCCGGACGTTGGGCCAATCAAGCATTAGTGTTCTTCTGTGAAATCTGTGGCCTAGATCGATTCCTTGTAAGCTTCGAGGTTCGCCTGGATCTTTTGCAAGAGGCGCGACTTGAGGGTGTTTGGTTTGAGACGGTCGAGAGGGACGGGTTGCCATTTGCCGGGAATCAGGACTTGCGAATCGATAAAGGCGTCGATCGCTTCCTGTAAGCCGTCGATCCTGATCTTGTCTTTCATTGTGATCACTTCTTCGATTATCCAGGTTACCGCGTCGCCCGTAATCCGGTGGCGGTGATTGATAACCGCCGAACGCTCCTGCAAAGTCTTTAACACCATCTCGAATGGGCCGCCAAGCGCCGCCACAAGCCTGAGATAACAAGCCTGAAAGTTCTTAACCTGAGCCACGCGCGCCGGCGTAAGTTTGAGATCTTTACGGCCCACATAAGACGCAGCCATGGTACGCAAAAAGATCTCGTCCGGCATGTACGCGCTTTCATCATCTGCGCGAGTGATGGTTTGCGCAACGTAGTACGCGGGCAGATGCCGCAGCAGATTGCGGATGAGAAAGACCGGGCTATGCGTGAAACCGTCCGGGAGTTTTTCAATTCCCTTCGCGACCTTGCGATCCTCAAAATAGCTTAAGCTGCGATCAAAGTCGCGTATCTCCTGCTGCGCGTTGTTCATGAAATAGATGATCTGCTCGGGTGTGAACCCGATGCGCCACAGCATTCGCTGATCTCTTTCGCTCGCGAACGCTTTATCAAACACTGCGAGACACTTCGCATTCTTGAACGAGTCAAGCGTTTTCCTGGCGCCCGTTTCGACAAAGTCCATCGCCTGGGCAAACACCTGGACCAGGGTCCTGGCCCAACGCCGCTGCTCCGCAAGTGAGGCCGAATAACGGTCGACGTCTTTAAAGCGATACTTGTCGTGCTTCGCCGCAAACTGGCGTATCGATCCGTAATCGAGCACGGCGCCGCTCGCCAGCATATTGTCGCCGTCCCACGACAGCCAGTTGAAGATATATTCCTCTTCGAGCAGCGCCGCGAATTTTGCATAGGAACGCGCGAAGTAGTCGAGCGCGGTCGCATAGCGCAGTTTCGCATCGTCAGGCATCTTCCAAATGCCGTTTTCGATCTCGCGATCGATGAAGTAATCGACAGACGCTTTGAGTTCCTCGTGACGGCCTTGTTTGAGATAACGAAAGATATGCGCGGGCCTGATGAGATTCGGGGCGGTGCGAACTCCGATCGCCGTGGTGTCGGGATAAGCGATCACGGTCAAACAACGTTCGGTTGGTATTGCCTGTCGATAAAAGATCTCCGACATTACGGCGCTGCCGAGCATCTCGTCGAGATCAGCGAGCCCCGATGAATACCCGTGAGTGAAATCGCCCGTGGGGATTGCGCCCTCAGCATGTGCCGCGCCGGGACTAAGAATCGTGGCGCCCGTGCCGCGGCTCGAGATATCAAATGTCAGACTCGCGCTCTTTAGGTATCCGTTCCAGATGCTGCGGCCGTCGCCCGATGTTTTACCTTGCCGGTTTCGGTGTTGCGTCTGCAAGTAACGCGTGGCCATGTAAGGGTTGGGCCTGATCGTCTCGGGTGGAAACTTCTTGCCTTGTTCGAGATCGTATTCGTTGATGATCACAAGCGAGAAGGTGTCGAGTATCACCTGTTCGAGTTCTTTGTTAACTTGCGCCGGATGATCCGCGGGGATGAGGCCCATCTCTTTTGCGAGCGGGAAGTTGAAATAGATGACACGACCGTGCGGACGGTAGCGCGCCCGGTAATCGATGTAACCATCCGGACTAACATTCCGCCAGGGATGTGTTCCGTCTACTTCCTTGAACTTCTCATACATAGGCGACGAAGAAGCCAGAAAGCACGGGTGATTGTAGCGTGTTTCGGCGCCAGTTAACGTTTTTTTCTGCTGCGACAAGGTGAAAGCCAGATCGTGGTGAGCGGAGCGAGATCGATCTCCGCGCCGGCGAGCGCCACGGTTTCGCTGCCGGCGTAGTCTTTTGCGCCGGTGTTGAGAATGATTTCATACTCAGTGTCGTCGGGTACGGCGAGGTGGTAAGACGGACGCGGGACGGCGGAGAAGTTGCACACACAGATTAATTCGCTTTCGGCCGTCGCCGTGCCCTCAGGCGTCGCGGAGCGGCGGCGAAAGGCGACGATGTTTTCACGTGCATTGTCTACATCGATCCATTCAAAGCCGGCGGCTTCACCGTCGACCTCCCAAAGCGCCTTTTGCGAGTGATAAGTTTGATTCAGATCGCGAATCAACTTCTGCACACCCGCGTGCAGAGGATCTTCCAACAAGTGCCAGTCTAAACTCTCAGTCTCGGCCCACTCGCGCCACTGCCCAAACTCGCCGCCCATAAACAACAACTTCTTCCCCGGATGCGCCCACATATAAGCGTACATCGCCCGTAGCGTGGCAAATTTCTGTTCGGTCGTACCCGGCATCTTGTTCAGCAGCGAACCCTTCATGTGGACCACTTCATCGTGCGAGAACGGCAGGATGAAGTTTTCGCTCCACGCGTAAATCAAACCGAACGTCAACGCGTTGTGATTGCCGGCGCGGAAGAGTGGATCCGTCTGAAAGTACTTCAACGTGTCGTGCATCCAACCCATGTTCCACTTGAAGTCGAACCCGAGGCCACCCGCATAAACGGGATGAGTCACGGCGGGCCACGCGGTCGATTCTTCCGCGACCATGATGATGCCGGGGCAAGCGCGATGTGTGACTTCGTTCAGTTCCTTCAAAAACGAGAGCGCTTCCAAATTCTCGCGGCCGCCAAAAACGTTCGGCTCCCACTCGCCTTCCTTGCGGCTGTAGTCGAGATACAGCATCGACGCCACCGCATCGACACGCAGTCCGTCGATGTGAAATTCCTTAAACCAGTAGAGCGCATTCGCGAGTAGAAAGTTGCGGACCTCGTTGCGGCCGTAGTTGAAGATGTAAGTGCCCCAATCGGGATGCTCGCCTTTGCGCGGATCGAGATGCTCGTACAAAGCCGAACCGTCGAAGCGTCCGAGCGCCCACGCGTCTTTCGGAAAGTGCGCGGGAACCCAATCCATGATCACGCCGATGCCGTGGCGATGCAGATAGTCGATGAGGTAACGCAAATCATCCGGCTCGCCGTAACGTGCAGATGGCGCGTAGTAGTAACTGACCTGATAACCCCACGATGGACCATACGGATGTTCTTTCAACGGCAAAAACTCGACATGCGTAAAGCCCATCTGTTTCACGTAATTGGCGAGCGGCTCCGCCATTTCGCGATAATTAAACGGACGGTTCTCTTCCTCGATGCGTCTGCGCCACGAACCAAAATGCACTTCGTAGATTGAGAGCGGATTGCGAAAGTGTTCGCGTCCGGCGCGCGCGTCGATCCACTTCGTGTCGCGAAATTTATATTTCGATTCGTAGACGATCGATGAAGTGTTCGGAGGAACTTCGGTGTACTGCGCGTAAGGATCGGCCTTGAGAACTTTCAGACCGTCGTGCGTTCGAATCTCAAACTTGTAGAGCATGCGCGGGGCGAGTTTGGCGACGAACAGCTCCCAGACGCCGGAGGTCGCAAGCGGTTGCATCTGATGGTCGCGGCCGTCCCAGCCGTTGAAGTCACCGACGACGCTGACGCTCGCAGCTTGCGGCGCCCACACGGCAAAGCTCACGCCGCGCGTGCGACCGTTCTTCGCGACGTGCGCGCCGAGTTTGTTGTAGATCTCTTCATGTTTACCTTCGCCGAAGAGATGAAGGTCGAGTTCACCCAACGCCGGAGACAGATCATCGGCCGAAGACGGTTTGCTCGCCGGCTTGCGAACGCGGTTTGACGTGCGCTTCGTGGTCTCTTTTTTCATCAGAGGGCGGCAACCGGATCGGCAAAACGCGAGAAGATGTCTGCGCCGTTGCCTTTTTCAGGTTGGTTGCTCTTCGCGTTCGCCAACAGGTCGAGAAACTGTTTGCGCGGCGCGTCAAAGCCGAGCTGATTTTGCAGATCCAGCACGCGTGCGGCGTAACGCAAAACCTGAATCGTTTCGATTCCCGCGAGATCGGAAAAGAACCAGCCACAACTCGTGAACATCAGCAGTGCGCTGCGTTGCATCTCCAACAAGTTGAACGCTCTCGTCTGCTCAGCGTCACTTAACGGACGAACAGCATGACGAGCCAAAAACTCAGCGCGTGTTCGTTCGTCTAATAAAACCGAGATGTAATCGTTTCGCGCCCCCCACGGATCGCGCAACAACTCACCACCACGACTTTCAAACTTCAACGCCGCATCGTCACGCAAGTAATTCAGCGCGACTCGCAAAGGATCGCGCCATGCCTGGTTCCAACCAGTTTCGCCACCCGTGTGACAACCGCAATCACGTGTCCAGCGCCCGACACCGTGCGCACAGCTCCACGAACTGCCTTCGCCTTGCAAACCGTTATCGATCTCCACTCGCAACTCCGGCCGATTGCGATCGAGATACTCGCCATAGTTTGTAATCCAGAATCCCGCTTCCTTTGCTTCGACGCCGAGCGCGTGCGCGAGACACAGATCGCCAAACTTAAAATGATGACCGTAAGTCTCGCCGTCAGTCGCAACGTTCACGAGATCGCCACGTTTTGCAACCTGCACGAAACGCTCGACGAGGCTGCGACTGGAAGTCAGCGCTTTCTCGAAAGCGATCGCGCGCGCAAGCGGTCCGTTGTAGAAAAAAACGGCGATTGAACGACCCGAGCTATCAGGGTGTTCGAAACGGTAGGGTTTCGTGGTGTCCACCATGCCGCCGCCAACGTCAACCCATTCATCACCCGTACGCACACGCCTCGCCTGGTCCGGCGCGAGAATCACCCAACGCAGACATTGATCTATTAGCAGCGCGAGCGTCGAGTCGTTCGCGGCCGTTTCAGGTAACCAGAGCGCTTCAGGTTCTCGCCCGAAGCGAAAACGAAAATCAGCCACACCCCAAACAACCTGCGTCAGTCGATCACGTTCATTGCACAGCGGCAGGATCGCGTGACCGTACGCCTGCGCGATCGCATTACCATGACCGCTACGTTGCGCGGCGCTTTCTTTGTCAGCCGCCAGGACGTGCTGGTAAGTTTCGGGATGCGCGCGTTCGAGCCACGAGAGAAGCGTTGGACCAAAGTTGAAACTGATCTTCGCGTAGTTGTTAGCGACTGCGTTGGGCGCGTAGCACTCGTCGTGAATGCGTTCATTCCAATCGTGATACGGCGCTGCGGATGGTTCGCGTTCGACTTCGCCGGTCCAGGGGTTTTCGCGTGGTGGTTGGTAGAAGTGGCCGTGAATTATGAGTGCAGTCATTCGCCCGCTAGTTTATCAAACGCGAGGCGAGCGGCTCCAAGCAGGCCGGCATTGTCGCCGCACTCAGCCACCGCGATCTTCACCTGTTGCGCGGTGACGCGCACGGCGCGTTCCGCAACTTCGCGCTGCATGTCGCGAGCAAACAGGTCCCAACCGTTCACTGCGCCGCCGGCAATAACGATGATCTCGGGGTCAATGATGTTGATGAGGTTCGCGAGTCCGATTCCAAGATAAACGCCGAAACGTTTGAAGACACTGAGCGCGAGTTCATCGCCACCACGACCGGCATCGTAAACACGTTCCGCCGTCAACTCTTCGCGATGCAAAACAGATTTCGCGAAATGTGGGAGATCCTCGCGTGTCATGCGTACGATTGCGGTCGCGGAAGCAAACATCTCCAGACAACCGGTATTGCCGCACTTGCACTTCAGGTTCGAGAAGGGGTCAACAGTCGAGTGTCCGATCTCCCCGGCCGAACCGTGCGCGCCGCGCCACAACTCGCCATCCAGTATCACGCCGCCGCCGACACCCGTTCCCAACGTGACGCTGACAACGTCGCGGCAACCACGCGCCGCGCCCATCCACATCTCACCAACAGCCGCGGCGTTGGCGTCGTTTTCCAGCAGCACGGGCCAACTAAATCGTTCTTCGAGCACTGCTTTCAACGGAAACCCCGCTAGTGCGGGAAGATTGGGCGCCTGGACCACCACGGCGTTTTCGTTATCAACAGTTCCGGGCACCATGATCGACGCCGCGGCTATTCGTCGCCCATCTTCACTGCGCCACCTTTCGGCCGCTGACGCAAGCGCATCCACGACGTAGTCCGGCGAGTCGCCTTTCGGCGTTCGCTGTTTTGCCTGATGATGGATTTTTCCTGACTCGTCAACGAGGGCTACTCGAAGATACGTCCCACCCAAGTCGGCTGCGAAGACGAGTTTCTGGCCCTCACCTGGTTTGTCGCTCATCAATCAGCGCCTTCAGCAACGATATCGCCCACTCGCGGTTCGGCGCTTTCGGACAGGCCAGCCCAGCCGGTCCGATTCAGGTTCCAGATCATGATTGCGCCTGCAGCCACAGCCATGACAACGAACGATACGACTCTGATCCATCTGCCGAAGATAAACTCGCCGATGCCGAACAACGTGGAGTAAACGAGAATGATTCCCATCACCCAGTTGAGCACGTTGGGCCATATCTCACCCGTGCGCTCTGGAATACCCGTGGCGCGGGCCACCGGCCGCCAACCACTTCCAGCCGGATGGACGTGTCGATAGAAGCTGGCGAGTTTTTCCATCGGCTCGGGGCGGGTCACGAAAGTCGCTATCAGCCAAACAATGGTGGTGATACCGACGGTTACGAGGATTTGAACTGCAAATCCCAGGGGCGTCGAGGGATTGTATGCGCTTAACTCCTCCATCGTGAGGATCTGGCGCAGCGTGAGCGACACGACAAGCGCGCACGCCATTGCCGCAACTTCAGACCACGCGTTCACGCGCCACCAGTACCAGCGCAGGATGTAAACGAGTCCCGTGCCCGCGCCAAGCGCGAGCACCAGTTCCCACCCGGTGGTGATCTGGTTCATGTAATAAGTCACGACGACCGAGAGCAACACGATAATCAACGTCGCCACTCGGGAGGCAAACACGTAGTGCTTCTCGGTCGCTTCCGGTTTTACAAAACGACGGTAGAAGTCGTTGATGATGTAACTCGCGCCCCAGTTCATCTGCGTCGCGATCGTGCTCATGTAAGCAGCAGCAAATGACGCGAGTAACAGACCGCGAAACCCGATTGGCAGGTAATCGTTCATCACTTGCACGTAACCAAACGCCGGATCGGGAAGGCCGGTCTCGGGATTGAGCGTGGTCCCGTTGTACAGCACGAGCGAACACAGCGCCACGATGATCCACGGCCATGGCCGCAAGGCGTAGTGCGCGATGTTGAACCAGAGCGTCGCGAGCAGTCCGTGCTTTTCATTTTTGGCAGAGAAGATACGTTGGGCCACGTAACCACCGCCGCCGGGCTCGGCGCCCGGATACCACGATGCCCACCAGTTCACGCCGAGATAAACCGCGAGGGTCAACAACGGCAACATCCACATCGCGGTCCCGTCAGGCAGCAATTGAATCGCGCCTCCGGCTCCGAATGGCTCGGTCGATCCCACCGGCGTTACACCAGCGAGACGGGCCTTTAAACTATCGAGTCCACCAACTGCACGCACCGCAAATACAGCAAGCGCAATCGAGCCCACCATCGCGATCACAAACTGCACCGCGTCGGTTACAACGACGCCCCAAAACCCGGAAATGATCGAGTAGATAAACGTGATGCCCAGACACAGCGCCAAGGCCTGCCACTTCGCAAGACCAAGCGTACCGCTGAGCACCTTAGCCATGCCGAGATTCACCCAACCCATGATGATCAAATTGATCGGCAGACCGAGATAAAGCGCGCGAAAACCACGCAGGAAAGCCGCGGGTTTACCGGAGTAACGGAGCTCAACAAACTCAACGTCAGTCATGACGCGCGCGCGTCGCCACAACCGCGCAAAGAAGAACACCGTGAGCATGCCGCTGGCGAGCATGGACCACCAGAGCCAGTTACCGGCGACGCCGTTGCGGGCGACCATCTCGGTGACGGCGAGCGGCGTATCGGCAGCGAATGTCGTTGCCACCATCGACGTGCCGGCGAGCCACCACGGCATTGAGCGATCCGCAACGAAATATTCTTCGGTCGATTGGCCTGCGCGACGGGCGTAGTAGAGCCCAATGGCCAGGGACAATGCGAAGTAAGCCGCGATGATCAACCAGTCGATGGTGACGAGTTTCATGGGGTGTGTTTCTCCAGTTTTCGGGTTGCCGCCAAAGTAGCAGAGCGCACTGTCTTCACATGAACCGGCAGGCAGGTAGCTCAGAAACGGCTGTTATCACAAGGCAAGAAGGCGATTCTGTCAAGCGGACGGGCGTACGAGTTCGAGGTATTGGAGGCGATCGGGTTCGGTGAAGAGGGCGAACACGGTCCAGTCGCTGCCTTTCGAGGCGAGATTGCGGCGGGCAATGTAGAGTGCGGATTCGAGTTTGTTTCCTGCTAAAAATGCACCATAGAAGTCGGTGGTGAAGGTGGTGGCGGAGGCGTCGTCAATTGCGCGCATGGGTGCGAGGACTGACACACCTCGTTTGGCGAGTTCAAACGCGGCGCTTGCGCACGGATTCTCGAAGATGGTACTCACGCCGTTTCTTCCGATTACGAGCAGATTGACACCGCTGTTTCTGAGCAGGTCGCTGAACTCTTCGACGCGAGGCGTACGGTCGGACAGATAAATTTGTACACCTTCATAATGACCAGGATGGTCGTTGGTGACCTGCTGATAGCTAACCATCCAAGTCCCTTCGAAATGAACTATGTGCGGTCTGAAGGACTCGAGCTCGTGTTGCAGATTTTTCCATGTCGCTTCTTCGTGCGTTAGCGCACGGTATTGCGTGCCTGGCCCTGAAGCGATCTCCTCCAAAGTTTTAAGAGTTATGTCGGAGGTAAATCGTGTGCCCGTTGGTGTGTCGGGTATAAAGCTCATGAGCCGCAACGGCGGCAACATCGCCATCGGCAGGTTTTGTGTAGCTGACTTAACACTTCTGACGACCGAATGGTCGGGACTCCTGAGTGCCAGACCTGGCGTTGAAGTCGGCCACCATTCCCATGGAAGATAATGTATCTCTCGCTCGCTGGAGTTAACCACGAGCCGCAACGACGATGGCGTTGCGAGCACTTCCGATAACGGCTTATACAGGGTTACAGGCAGCACATTCATAGCTAACTCCACGCTTCCACGCCGGATCCGTTCTTCAGCGAAACTCGAATCGCTAGCGAAAAGCTCTTTCAGGACCTCT
This sequence comes from Acidobacteriota bacterium, assembly GCA_020199835.1. Classification (GTDB taxonomy): domain Bacteria; phylum Acidobacteriota; class Blastocatellia; order Pyrinomonadales; family Pyrinomonadaceae; genus PSRF01. The sequence continues at coordinate 407,395 of JAIVJV010000008.1, forward strand.
TGTAACCCGCTATCAGAGCTCACGCCCATCGCAGCCAGAATCTTTTCCAGAAGTTTTTCGACCCGAAACTTCACGGGACCCGTCAAAGTGTTGCCGAGCATGGAAAAATTGACGTCGTACGTGATCCCGCCATCAGACGGGGGCGCGCCTTGTGCTTTCTCAAGACTCAATGTCTGTACTTGCAGAACTTTCGGCAGCGACGGCAACGGCGCTTGCGGCGCCGGGGAGGGCGGCACGGGCGACGGCAGTGGGTGCTGCGCCACAAAGTTGACTGACTCAGGTACAGCGGTTACCGGTCTACTCGTCATCATCACCACCGGCGCAAGCGGCCGATACTGCATCAACTCATTTTCGCTGATCTCGCGGAAGTGCGGCCTGATACGCATAAACCGTTTCAGACGATCATCCCTGTCGATCAGCATATAAAGCTCGCGCGCTTCACGCGCGTCGAGATCCGCATCCGTGGGCGGCGGCATTCTATTCAGCAACAACTCTTCGACGTATTTGAGCGCCGCGTAATTCGCCCTGCAGAGTCGCGCGATCTCGGGCCAGGTGTAGACAAACCCATCGAACTTCGCGAACTTGCGCACGTTGACGAAATGGCTCGCGACAGTAGCCAACACGTTCAGATCGCTCCTGATCTCGTCAACCTGCAATTTGAACTTTTCATCGAAAAGCAGTAATGCGGAGTTCGCCACCTGTTTTCGCTCGTCATCCGGCTTTTTCTCGCGCGCGTTCTCCGGTATCCTCGCGCGCGCCTCTGCAAACAGCTCGCGATGCTCCCACGCGAGCCGAATCAGTTTTTTAGGCGCACGTGAAAGATGGCCGGGGTTTAGGAACAACTGTTGCAATGTTTGCTTCGCGATCTTCTCCCGCCAAAGCGTCAGAACGTTGACGACAGACGCTTCCTCATCGCCCGTGTAATCGCGACTGGCCCTCAGCGAAGCCATGACGATGTACCAGTTTGGCGACATAGCAAGGTCATACAAGAGCTCCGCAGTGGACTTTTCATTTGCCGCCGCGGGCCCCGTTTCCAATAACGTCAGGAACTTGTTCAGATCGTTGACAATCAGATGATTTGGATCGAGCACGCCCGTGGTCCGCATTCCTGCAATCACCGCCTCGAGCGTTCCGTTTCGTGAATAGACCATCTTCTGCGACTCTGCCGTGACGTCGGAGACTTCCGCCAATAACTCAAGATGAGCGGGGCGCGCGTCCTTGAACGGATCTTGATCCGAGCCGAAGAGTTCGCGAAGCGCCGGCACAGCGGCGACGGCTTCGAGCAGTTTTCTTCGCGCGACGGCAGTCGGCCAGGTTTCAGTGGAAAAGTCGGTGAGTTGTGTTTTGTCGATCGGTGAAGCTCTGACTCGCGTTAGAAAGGCCTGGTAGTTGGGCGGATCGGTCAGAAGTCGAACGGTATGGAACGGCAGTTTCCTGTTCCATTGGGCCAGCACGATGAGTTTGTTGAGCCACTCGATCGTTTGCTTTGGTTCAATGGAAGTTTGTTGGTCCATCACCTGCCTCATTCCGCCGGCCGGAGATTACTTTGCGCAAGTAAACCCGGCTTTACAGATTCTACGGCTCTTTTCACGTCGCCGAGTCTGCCAGTGTCATCGTACTTTTTGATCATGGCGCTTGCCCGCTCGAAGGGGGTACCGTTGTAGTTTCCATACGGCTCGTTCAAGAGAAGAAACAGATCGGGTATTTCAAGCTCGTTAAAATTTGGTGGCCTAATAAATCGAGACAGAGCGAGTGCCTCAGAGATGTCTGATTCGCGAGGCTCAGCCGCTGAAACGCTTTCGGGGCCTTCCACGTCCGTGGGACCAGACCCGACGGAGAACGGATTCCCAACCACGTTCTGAAAAGTCAGACGCTGGCAGTACTGCTTCACCCGCCGTGGATTATTACCGACGATGCTCTGAATGATGTCACCGGCCGGTGTCCAGTGCGGAAACTCCGCCGCGATCAACCGTTGCGTCTGTTCCGGCGTGCGCGGCGGCACGCGCGTGCGAAACTGAATGATCTTTTCCAGATACTCCTGACCCTTCGACGCGATTTCCAGCTCCGCTTCTCTCTCAAACAACTCGCGATACCGCAGCCGCAGCCCCTGCGCAATTAAGCGTTCATCAACGGCAATGATGTAAACGCAGTCGGGTTCCGACAGGGCGATGCGAATAGATTCCATGATGTCGAGCGCAACGTCGGGCTGCGCGCGATCTAAATCGTCGATGAAAACGTAAACCGGATCTCTGCCGACCTTCGTCCCGACCAGGTCGCGAAAGATCTCCTGAAATTTCGTGAGCGCATCGACCTCTTCACTCGGCGCTTGATTGCCGTTCGCGTCCCGCGACTTTCCCGAGTTAGGTTTTGGTTCCCCGCCGAAAAAAGTGCGAATACCCGCCGCGAGTGGCGAGACTGTTCCGAGTACTGACAGCGCTCCGCTGACCACGGCCGACACGACGGCTTCCTGGTCCAGCGATTCCTTTGGCGTGCGTTTGCTGATCTTTCCGTAATCGGTGCGGTCGAGATCGATCTTCAATTGCTCGTACCTCGTCACCTCGGGGGGCGGCGTCTTGTCGCGGAAAAGATCTCCGTGAAGAAAGGCGCTCAGGTTGGCGAACAAGTCCGGCCGCTGTTTGTTCGACTCTGTCTTCGGTTTATCCGGTTCGTCTTTTTCGTCCGCCTCGTTGGGAACGTGATACAGAACTTTCGCGATCTCGAGGATCAAAGCGCGCCAGAGTTTTTCGGAAGTCGTGTAGGGCCACGCCGAGAACGTGACGAAATAGAAGGGTGACGGTGGTCCCGATTCATCGGGGCGTGGGCCTGGAGTGAGATGGCGTTTCAGAAAGTTCACCATCGTAGTCTTGCCTTCACCCCACTCGCCGAAGATGCCGATCGTGAACGGCAACTTGCGATCCTGCTTGATGAAATCCGCCAACGCCTTTGCGTGGCGATTCATGTCGAGCAGATCGCCTTCAGGCTCGACCAAAGGCTCATCGATCGCGCGCGCCATGATTTTGTTGGGCGTACTCATTTCGCCGTCACGTTTGATTTCATGGGCCACTTGATTCGTCGCAGGAATATCAGCAGGAGCAGAAGGCCCACGAGCGCAGCGCCGGGAAAACTGAATTGATCGTAAGCAAACAGCAGCATGAGCGCGGCCAGGGCGAGTTCGAGTGGTCGAAAGCCCTCGACCGTAGACATTCTCTTCTTCGCGGCCATTCTCCAAAGCAACACTCGCACCAGCAACACGACGCCGGTGACAACGGCTAACGTGATGACGATAGTTCCGAGGCGTTTGACCACGGCGTACCAAAAACTGGCCCGGCGGAATTGCGACTCTGCGGGTCCGGTTTTCCGATCCAATTCTGAAGTGAGCGTGTCGGCTTGTTGCTTCAACGCCGTGAGTCGTGCTTCGAGGGAGTTGACGACCGTCGTAGTTGAACGCTCCTGTCTGCGAGCTTCCGTGTAGGCACGGGTTATCTCCGGCGGCACGTTGGCTGGTGACTTGGCGTCGGCTAGTTCGGGATACGTGGCCATATATGATTGAACGGCTGCGTTCTGTTTTAGCTGTTCGAGCCGGGCGGCGTTGAGATATTTCTGAATCTCCGTCGACTCGTTTTTCACGTCTGCGAGTTCAGCTTTTTGCTTCGACACGCCATGAGCGTCGAGGATCTTCTGCTCGTTCGGTTCGCGCTCGCGCAGCAGTTCGGTGAAGCCACGCTCGACGACAGCCCAAACGCCGAAACCCAAGAGTATGAGCAGAAGCAGCGAGACGAGATCCGCGCCCGAGGGAGATCGCGTCGTGACTTCCGTTTGTGTTGACTTTGCTGTTTGAGGATCGGCCATAACGAACCGGCCAATGAAGGTTAAAGGACTACGAGATTTGCGAGCGCGGCATAGACTATATTCAGCCCGAAGGCTTGTCAACAGATTCAACGGGTTTGGAAGGGGCTGGCTAAAGTCTCGCCACAACGATTACTATTCGGCCACACATGACAGACGTTTCGGGCGAAGTTCTAGTTACCAGTCTCGCCTTAATCGGCATCGTCATCATCGTGTCGGCGCTGCTTTCCGGGCTGATCGACCGTAGTGGCTTGCCGCAGGTCGCGGTGTTTCTCGCGATCGGCGCGGCCCTGGGTCCCGCGGGTCTCGGTGTCTTCAATACGACACTCGATTCCCCGGCGCTGCGCGTCGTCGCCACATTGAGCTTGACCCTGGTGCTTTTCACCGACGCTGTCTCGCTCAGCATTTCAGAGGTCAAACGTCACAGCGGTCTCGCCTTTCGGATGCTCGGTCCAGGTACGATCCTGTGCGCCGCCGTGACTGCCATCGCCGCGTGGTGGTTACTGAAAGTGCCACCCGCATCCGCCGGTATTCTCGGCGCCGCACTCGCTTCGACCGATCCCGTCCTGCTTCGCGGTCTGCTGCGCCGCCGCGACATCCCGGACGACGCGCGCCAGGCCCTGCAACTCGAAAGCGGACTCAACGACGTCGTGCTGCTTCCGATCGTCGTGATCGCGATCGCTTTCACCGGTCACTACGAAGTGAACGCAGGTAGTCTCGCGAAACTCAATCTCGGCCTCTTTATTCTCGGCCCGGGCGCGGGTATCGCCGTCGGCTTAATCGGCGTGGCCGCACTCGATCTGATTCGCAAACGAACCGGCGTCCGCCGCGATTACGAATCGTTGTACTCGCTGGGCATCGCATTTTCAGCTTACGCAGCCGCCGAAGCAGTTCACGGCAGCGGCTTTCTCGCAGCGTTTGCAGCAGGTTTAACAATAGCCGCACTCGACGTCGAACTCTGTGACTGCTTTATCGAATACGGCGGCGTGACTGCCGAGATGTTGTTGCTCTTCACATTCGTGATCTTCGGCAGTTCGCTAATCTGGACGGGTTTCAGCGGACTCGACTGGCCGACATTGATCTTCGCCGCAGTGGCAATGTTGATCCGCATTCCGATCTATCTCGCGTCACTGCTCGGTTCGCGCGTCAATCGGCGCGGGCGTTTGTTGATCGCATGGTTCGGACCGCGCGGGCTCAGCTCACTGCTGTTAATTCTGTTGCCCGTGTTTGCGGGCCTACCGGGTAGCGAACGTTTGTTTCAGGTCTGCGCCTTGATCGTCCTGTCGTCGGTCGTGATCCACGGCACGTCCCCGATGCTGCTCGCCCGTTTCGGTAAACCGAAGGAGGATGACGTAACGCCTTCACCTGAAACTGAAAGGGCCGCCGCGGCCGCTGCTACCGCAGCTATAACACTGCCTGGCGCTGCGACTGCCACAAACGCAGCACCGACCACAGCAAGGTCAACCGCAAGCACTGCAACACCGTCATCAACCGCCGCGCCCGAGGTTGGTCCAGGCATCGTGACAATCGAAGACGTGGACCGCCTGCAAAATGCCGGCGAAAAAGTGAGCCTCCTCGACGTGCGGACCGAACGCAGCATGGAGACCAGCGAGTCAATGGTCCACGGTGCGGTGCGCATGCCGCCCGAACACGTCGCTGCACAGGCACGCGAACTCAAACTACCAAAGGACGCATGGCTAATCGCCTACTGCGCTTGACCAAACGAAGCGACCAGCGCCCGGGTGGCGCAGGAACTCCGACAAGCAGGATGGACCAAAGCCCGCGCACTCCTCGGCGGCTGGAACGCGTGGCTCGACGCAGAGCTTCCCGTCGAGCCGATCCGCAGATCGATGTCTTCGGCTTCTCTCAGATGAAACGACTACTAGTCTTCGCTCTCATTATGACCGTCGGACTTGTGGCTCAGAGCCAGAACAGACCCCGCGCTCGCGAAGCCGGCATCAAGGTCGGCGTTCTTTCTCCTGGTTTACTCAACGCGATCACAGACGTCGGCGGCCTGCTCGTGGGCCACACGACTCTCATTCGCGGCGATGACGTGCGCACGGGAGTCACAGCGATTCTGCCTCACGGCGGAAACCTGTTTCGTGAAAAAGTGCCGGGCGCAATCTTCGTCGGCAACGGCTTCGGCAAACTCGCGGGCTCGACCCAGGTTAACGAACTCGGCGAGATCGAAACGCCTATCCTGCTGACTTCCACACTCAGTGTGCCCCGCGTCGCGGATTACCTCATCGACTACATGCTCGCGCTGCCCGGAAACGAAGACGTCCAATCGATCAATCCCGTCGTGGCCGAAACCAACGACGGTTATCTTAATGACATTCGCGGCCGCCACATCACGCGCGACGACGTGTTTTCCGCGTTGAAAAGCGCAAAAAACGGGCCCGTTGCCGAAGGTTCGGTCGGCGCGGGCACTGGTACGGTCGCGTTTGGTTTCAAAGGCGGAATCGGCACCTCGTCGCGCAAGCTGCCGTCGAGACTGGGTGGATTCACGGTAGGCGTGCTGGTACAAACAAACTTCGGCGGAGTTTTAACGATCAACGGCGCGCCGGTCGGCCAGGAACTGGATCGTTACTACCTGCGTGACGATCTCAGGCAGGCGAGCCGCAGGTCACAGGCCGGGGAGAACGAGGCTGATGGCTCCGTCATCATCGTCATCGCGACTGATGCTCCGGTGGACGCCCGAAACCTCCGTCGCATGGCTGCGCGAGCGATGATGGGCCTTGCCCGCACCGGCGCCGCCGCCACCAACGGAAGCGGCGACTACGCCATCGCCTTCTCAACCGCCGATGAGGTGCGCGTGCGGCCACAGGCCCAAAGCGCCCAGAGCGCCCAGAGTGCCCCGACTAATCGCCACGTACCGCGCACGGTCAAAACTCTGGGTAACGACGCGATGTCGCCGCTCTTTCTCGCGGTCATCGAGGCCACTGAAGAGGCCATTTACAACTCGCTCTTCAGGGCCAACACCATCACGGGTAAGGGCCATACGGTCGAAGCGCTGCCATTGGACCGTACGCTGGAGATTATTCGAAAGCATGGCCTAAGTGCTCCTAAACCGTAGCCGCACTATCACGACAAGTTCACGGTGGTCTAACCTTTTCATACTGACTGTAAAAGTGTTTGACACTCGCTATACCGCTGCATAGAATCCTCTCGAACCCCCATAACTAAACTTTACTGAAAAGGGAGTCATAACAGTGACGACGAGACTGAATGTTCGTGTCAATCGAAAACGGCCGGAGTCGATGACGCGACAGATTCGCGAACAACTGGATGAGCTTATCGAAGCGGGATCGCTCGCAGCAGGAACCTTGCTTCCGAGCGAACGTGAGCTGGCGAATACGCTGAAGGTCGCGCGCAATGTTGTTCGTGGTGCTTATGAACAGCTCATGGACGCCGGCAGGTTGCGGAGTGAAGGCCGCAGAGGCAGAAGCGTCAGCAGCAGCAGTGGCGGTGGTGGCGGCAGTAGAGGAGGGACCACGACGAAGAAGAAGTCCACAAAGTCAACCAAATCAACCAAGTCAAGCAAGTCAACGAAGTCATCGAAAACGAAATCACGCAAAAAGTAAGCTCCTTTTCGTGATGAACTGTTTCCCCCTTTCCCAATGCGGGTCGCTGACTAGTTAACCCCTATTCGCTCGCAATGGGATTCTCTTTGCCCAGTGAGACGATCTCGTTTCTAATCGCCTTACGCTCCGCCAGCAGCCGAACAAAGAATCGCCGTCGCACCAGGAAGAACGTAAGCACGCGTACCCCCGCGATCGACTTATCCAGTTCTTCAAAGAAGATGATGGCGAGATACCCGAAAACTGGGATCACGAGCAAAGCCGCCACCCCAGCCCACCAGCCAAACAGCCAATAACTCACCACCGCCAGGATCAACCAGGTCAGCGGAAACAGTAACATCGCCGACATGATCTTGATCGTCGAAATTATGTCTTCTGAATCGCGCGAAAGTTTGGTTGCCAGGTAACCGCCGAGCCGGTAGGCAGGATAATGCGCGATCGTGCCCGCGAGCGATGGTCCAAGCATCAGCAGAAACGACAACGAACGCTTGACGATACTTTTCAAAACACTGGACGTCGACGTAGGCGGAGCGAGCTCTTCGGCGTCAACGCCGGCCTGGTTCAACTCCTCTTCGAAACGGATCATTCGCTGTTCGAGGCGACGCAGCCGTTCGGGCTGGTGTCCTTCGAGAATCGAGTAGGCCTTGATAAACCGTTGTTGCAGACGCAGCTCGTCCGTCAAACTATCGCTGTCGCCGTCTCGAATGTCCGCCGAGAAAATTCGCTCGGCACGTGCAATCGTCTGTAGCGCTTCTTCGTGGCGTGCGTCGAGAATCACCTCACGGAGGGCGCGTTCAATCTTGTTTGAGAGTTCTCGCACGGCGTCGCGTGGTGGACTGCCGTCGGATTCGAGTTTCACCGGGTTTACCGCCAATGGCGCGCCGAAGTAGAGCAACGCAGAACTGCGAAAGCTCGTTTTCGACGTGTAATAAAGACCGGCCGGAACGATCTGCACGTCTTTCACTTCGCCGGTCGAAACCGCGGCCAAAGCGATGCGCGCCGCGCCGGTCTTGATGGGCCGCAGCCCGGGTTCGTCGTGCGACACGCCTTCGGGGCAGATCGCGATCGTGCCGCCCTTCGCCAGCAGCTTGCGCGCGGCGATAAACGTCTCCTCGTTTCTGGTGGCGTCCTGTCCCTCATCCTGGCGGCGATAGACGGGCAGCGAATCGAGCGCCTTCACGAGATAGCCGATAACCGGCATGCGGAAAAGCGGCTCTTTGGCGAGGAACGAAACCCTTCGCGGCGCCAGGCAGAGCAGGAAAACCGGATCGACGAGCGCGTTCGGATGGTTGAGGACGAAAATTACCGGCGCGTCCCGCGGCACGTGCTCGAGACCTGTGACCTCGATGCGTTGGAAATAAATTCGTAGCGCCAGGCGAACTAGCGAAACTATGAGGCGACGGATCATTGTGCAATAATACTCACGCTTTCCCAACTGGTTCAAAATTCATTTTCGAGGAAGATCATGAAGCGTGTCGTTCTCTTTGTTCCCGTTTTGTTGCTGGTCCTGACTTCCCTTGCGGCCGGTCAATCCCGCACCTACACCGTCGACGATCTGCTGAAAGTGCGGCGCGTCGGCGATCCGCGGATTTCACCGGACGGACGCCGCGTGGCGTTCACGATTGGTGACGTGAACTTCACTGCTAACCGGGTCGTGACCCAAATCTACGTTACGTCAATCGACGGCGGGGACGAGTTGAAGCGCCTGACCAGCGGTGAGAGTTCGTCAACGGCGCCGCGCTGGTCGCCTGATGGAAAGAAGATCGCCTTCACCACCGGTGGACAGATCTGGGTCATGGACCACGACGGCGACAACAAGGAACAGGTCACAAAGATCTCGACCGGTGTGGCCAACCCGGTTTGGTCTCCCGACGGCAAATGGATCGCGTTCACCTCAGACGTGTATCCCGATTGCAATAACGACGACTGCAACAAGAAGCGTGGCGAACAGGCGGAAAGCAGCAAGGTGAAAGGACGCCTGGTCACTCGCCTCCTCTACAAACACTGGGATGAGTGGCGCGATGTGAAACGCACGCACGTCTTCGTGGTTTCCAGCAACGGTGGAACGGCACGCCAGATCACGACCGGCGACTGGGATTCACCTCCGTATGCCGCGTCAACCGGCGTGGATTACGCGTTCTCGCCCGATTCGACCGAGATCGCATTTCTGCGCAATCCGGACAAAGTCGAAGCTATCTCGACCAACAGCGACATCTACACGATGAACCTCGCGTCCGGCGCAACCAAAAACATTACCGAACGGAATCGTGGCTACGACGCCGCCCCGATCTACACGCGCGACGGCAAACAAATCCTTTATCGCTCACAAGCGACTGCCGGATTTGAAGCGGATCGCTGGCGCTTAATGGCTTACAACCGCGCCACCGGCACGAGTGTCGAGTTGACGAAAGGATTCGACCTGCAAGTTGAAGGCGTCGTGCTTTCACCAGATGGAAACTCGATCTATCTCACCGCAAACGATCGCGGCAAAGAACCGATCTACACGATTCCCATCGGTGGTGGTGTGCCGCGAAAACTCGTAAACAACGTTTTCGCGACGAACCTTCAGATCTCATCCGACGGCCGCAAGCTCGTATTCGCGTCAAGTTCGATCGCCGCGCCGGCGGAGATCTACGTGATGAATACCAACGGCAGTGGTCTCAAAGCGCTGACAACAGTCAACGCGGAACTGATGGCGCGCGCGAAGTTGCGACCGGCGGAAGAAGTGGAGTGGACGGGCGCGATGGGCCGCAAGATTCACGGTTTCATCGTCAAGCCGAACGACTTTGATCCCAATAAGAGGTACCCGTTGTTGGTGCTGATTCATGGTGGACCACAAAGCGCGTGGAACGACAGTTGGAGCTATCGCTGGAACCCCGAGGTGTTTGCGAATGCCGGTTACGTTGTGTTCGCGCCGAACCCGCGCGGCTCGACGGGTTACGGACAGCAGTTTGTTAACGAGATTAGCGGTGATTGGGCCGGCAAGGTGTACGTTGATCTTATGAACGGCGTCGCGGATGTGCTGCGTCGCAACTCGTTTATCGATCGCAACCGCATCGGCGCATCAGGCGCCAGTTACGGCGGTTACATGGTCAACTGGATTCTCGGCCACAACAACGACCCGCGTGCGCGTTTCAAAACTCTGGTGTCGCACGCCGGCGTTTACAACCTCGAGAGCATGTACGGCACGACCGAGGAACTTTGGTTTCCCGAATGGGAGTTCAAGGGCCCAGCGTGGTCCAATCCCGCGATGTATAGCCGCTGGTCACCACACAAGTCTGCCCAGAACTTCAACACTCCGACCCTGGTAACTCACGGCGAGCTGGATTTCCGCGTGCCGGTTAGCGAAGGCATGCAACTGTTCACCGCACTGCAACGCAAAGGAATCGATTCGAAGATGCTTATCTTCCCCGATGAAGGACACTGGATACTGAAACCACAAAACTCGCAACTGTGGTTCAACACGGTCCTTGATTGGTTGGAGAAGTATCTGCAATCGCCAAATCCACAATCATCGTCGCGCGCCCACTAAGATTTTGTAAGATTTTTTGGAACTGGCAAGGCGTTCACAGGTGACAGTGGTCAGCAACTTACTCTCCCTGTGCTCGGCCAACCTAACGAAGGAGAGATAACCCGTGCATCCCACACGTCTCATTCTTTTGTCAGCTCTAATTTTGTTTTGCGCCGGCCCGGCCCTGGCGCAGCGACCCGGTCCCGAATTCTGGCGCAAAGTTGGTTGCGAACCTTTTGAGCCGCGAACCAAACTCGAAGCGATCGACGAACGGCACAGCTCCGTGATTATCAAAGCCTTTACGCAGATCACAACGCTGGAAGTGAACGGCGTGCGGATAGATGCGGTCGAGATGCGCGAGCTCGGAAACGTTGCGCGTGCGAAAGGTATCGTTGTCGTGCTGAGAGAGGGCGAGGGCGCGCGGCAAGATGGCGGCGGCCGTCCCCGAGAGAATCGCGCGTTTGTCGATTATGAGGAAATCGACGCGCTGCTTCAGGCGATCGACGCCATTGCTCGGGTAGACGAAACGATGACGCGTCTCCCCGGTTTCGAAGCGAGATATAAGACGCTCGGCGATCTCGAAATCGGCGTGTTTCGGCAAACGCGTCGCGGCAACGCCGCCATGATGACCACCGGCATCTGCGATCGTACGTCGCAACTTCTAACGCTCGACGAGCTGGCGAAGGTCAAGGCGATGATTCAGGAAGCGAAGACCCGCCTCGATGAGCTTCGGTAGCCAGGAAATTCAAGTAAAATCTACTTCACCCTTAGTTGCATCGGGGGTGATTCTCGCAGAACGAGGGGAGCCAAAGGAAAGCCATGTCGCAGTCAAGCAGAATACGTAAGCTATTCGCAGTCGCAGTTGTGTTCATTCTGAGCGGTTCTACTATTGCGTATTCTCAGGATAAGAAAGAAAAGAAACAGTTGCCTCGAGGCACGCCAATACTCTGGCGGGAGCCGGCCAATATTGAATCGCGCAATCTCCTGCTTGGGCCGGGCGGCGAAAAGATGAAACCAGACCTTAGCCGCATCACATTTGTTAAAGAGGAAACAGGCGGATACTCGAAGAAGTATCGCGTTAAAGATGGGAAGGGGCGCGTGTGGGTGGCGAAGATAGGTAAAGAGGCGCAAAGCGAAACCGCCGCGGTGAGATTGGTTTGGGCAGTCGGGTATGTCAGCGAGATCAATTATCTCGTTCCTCGCGTAACCATCGAGGGAAAAGGAACGTTTGAAAACGTGCGATTCGAAGCTAGACCTGAGAACGTGGACCGTTTCGATGAATGGAAATGGACTGAGAACCCGTTTGCAGGCAAGCGCGAGTTGCAGGGACTGAAGATACTGATGGCGCTGATGGAAAACTGGGACTTGAAAGATGACAACAATCGCATACTGGTTGTTCGAAACGGCGGCCGCAATGAACTGCAATACATCGTTAGCGATCTTGGCACAACATTCGGTAAGACGGGTGGCCAGAAGTCACCGATCGCGTTTGTCAAAAGTATAAAAGGCAGCCGCAATGAGCCGAACGACTATGTTAAGGATAAGTTTGTCGACGGTGTTGAAGGGAATCGACTCCTGCTGGACTACAGTGGCAAGAATTCTGACTTGATGCGCGACATCACCATTGCGGATGCAAAATGGATAGGCGGGTGGCTCTCGCGTCTTGACGATCGCCAGCTCCAGGATGCGTTTCGTGCCGCAAATTACAGTCCTGACGAAGTGCGAATGCTCGCAGGAGCCGTTCGGAAGAGAATTCAAGAGCTGATGTCTCTACAGCCTACGTCCGCAACGCGCTAGGTAATCTTGTGCTACCACTGCGGCTATGGCGACAGGCTTAATCAACGACCCGCACGCGTGTCTCGGCGCCGTTAGTTCGAATCTCCGGCACGTACATCGCATGGCCCAACACCGGGAGCGCATGAAACGCTCCCGGTGCTTCCGCTCTCATCTCGTAACTCACCTGCCACACACCTTCCGGCAGTCGATCGATGAAGAGCGCGACTTTACGATCGCGTAGTTCCTGATAAACCCAACGCATTCGCTGCGTAAACCCGCCACCGGCCTTCAGTTCACGAACGTAAACGTTGTCGCCACTGCGAAGCTGCACCGCTTCAAGTCCTGCCGGTTTCAGATCTTCAAACAGCAAGTACTCGTAATTGTTCTTCGCTTCAACCGTCAGCACGACTTCGATTCGATCGCCGCTCTTGACTGTCTCGCCTTCCTTGAGCAGCACGCGCTCGGACACCACGCCCTTGAGCAACGTCGGGTGGTTCACGAGTTTGAAATACTCGCGCCGCACGAAGATCTCGTTGCCCGCCGGTTTCAACGGCTCTTCGAGACTGAAAAACTCCGCCCGTGCCGAAAAGTAAAGTGGACCATTGCCGTTTTTGCGGACAATCGAGATCTCGTTAGCTCCATCGCGGACCAGCTCGCGCGAGATCGGAAACTTCGTCGGCGCGCTCAATGCCTCCGCGGCAGTAATCTGCTTTGACGTGACTACAGTGCCGTTGACAACGAGGTCATAGCCGACGACGGGTTGAAGTTCACCACTCGTTCGCAGGTAATCATTGAGGGTGAGCACGACAATGGCCGTGTCGCGCGTATTGCTCCACTGCGCACCGCGACGATTCTTGATCAGCCAGTTCGTCACCGGCTCAACCAGTTTGTTCTGCGGATCGATGGTCAACAACGCGCGGAGCGCAAACGCAGTCGCTTCGACGCCACCATCGGACCAGCGCCAGTAGATACCGTCCTCGCCCCAGTGTGCCGTGCCGATCACGGACGGATCGGACGTTTGCGCGCCCCGCTGAACAATCGACGTATCAGGCTGCGAATCGATCTTCACCCCGTTCTCAAGGTTCTGAATCAACGTCTTCGCCTGCTGGCTATAACCATAGTTGTGCGCGGACAAAGCAAGCAGCGCGCGTGTGTAAGCGTTCAGTTTCTCGCGGTTGTTCCAGAGATTTTGGAAAGCAGTCTCCTGAAACTTTGTAATCGCCCCGGAACGCTTGAGGGCGTTGTGCTGTACCGCGAGGGCGTGCAGCATCCACGCTTGTGCGTCGTAGTTGCGCTCTTCTTCAACCAGCTCTTTGTCGAGATAACTAACGGCACGTTCGATCGCGTCAGACTTGACGTCCAGTCCCGCCTGGCGTGCGAGCGTAAGTCCCCAAACGACATACGCCGTCATGAAATGATCGCTGTCGCCTTCTTTCCACCAGCCCCAGCCACCATCGGCGTGTTGAAAATCGCTGAGACGATCGAGGCTCTGCTTTGTGATTGCGTCGAGCTCCTTCAGATCGCGGCGGCCTTTCGGATGTGTCGCTTCCTTAGTTGCCTGTTCGATCCCGCCGAAGATCTTTTCCATGGCGGTTTCGGGTTTGAGCCCAAGATCGCGCAACGTTTTTGCCGTGATGACCGCGGGCAGAAAACGGCTCATCGTCTGCTCGGTGCAGCCGTACGGATAGTCGATCAGGTAAGGCAGCGCATCGAGCATCGTCGTCGCCATGCTTGGCGCGACCTGCACGGTGAGATTGGTTGAATCCACACGACGCTCTTTCGGAATGTCGAGCTTGATTGCCACGCTGTCACCGCGCATCTTGCCCGAGCGCGAAACAAACTTCTCGATGCCGTGCTCGAAGATGATAAAGCGTTTCTCCATCGCGTCTGAGAATTGCGATCCACGAGCTTCGACCTTGAGCACTGCTTCGCTAGCGTGCTTTACATCAACGCGCCAATCGACCCTCGTCTCGCTGTTAGCTTTGACTTCAACGGGCGCCGGCTCGCCCGATACGGTCAAACCTTCGGCCTTCAACCCGGGTGCAACGCGCATCGGCTGATCCGTGTTGTTGTTGATAACTGCTGACACAGTCACCTGATCGCCGACCACGAAGAAACGTGGCGCTTGCAGGCGAACGATCAACGGCTGCTTCGTTCTCGTTGACGAGCTGCCCATGCCGAACTGGTTTCCAGTGCTGGCAGCCCGCGCGGTCGCGGACCACGTGGTCAACGAATCCGGATATTTCACCTTCACCGTCGCGGTGCCATCCGCGTCTGTCTTCACGTCCGGCAGCCAAAGAATTGTCGAACGAAAGTCGCTACGTACTACTTGCACAGCGGATTCCTGCTCGTTTGCCGCACCGGTTTTTGCTCCTGCGCCCGCCAGCATGTACAGGTTCTGAGTGTTCCGTCCCTGCACCGGCAAGTTACTGACCTTGTATTCGGACACGCTATCGGTTGCTATGACCTCCACAGTCTCGGCCGAGCTGCGGGCCGCGTAAACCGAACCATCAAAACGAAAGTTCCGAGACTCATCCCTGTCCTTCGCCCCGACTTCTCGTTTATCTCGCAACTGACCCTCAACATCCATCAACCGCGCATACGGCTTTTGGCTGAGCGTGCTTTGCGTTTGAACCATGTGCGCGCGCTTAGCGCCGTAGTAAAACTGACGTGGGTCTCCGGCGTAGTCCGCCTGAATGTACTTGACCGACTCATCAGTTAGACCAAGAGCGACCTCCGTGGAGACCGGGCGGCCATCTGCGTCTTTCGTGATGATCGACAACGTTCCTTCTTCGCGTGGCTGGTACTGCTCGCGATCGGCGTTCACCGCCACCGTCAAAAATTGCTGGACCGGTGGCACGACCACCTGCTTCGTATCCACGAACCACGACGCGTCGCTGACCATCGCTCCGCTAAGGTAAATGTTGGGTACGTGTTTCTCTTCGATAGAAACTTCAATCAGTTTTGTCGTGCCCGTTACATGGACCAGTTTGTAACTGTAGAGATCGTCGCCTTCGACGCTGAACAAAACATAGCGATCCTGCGTCGGCACATTGATCATCACGGGCGCGGTCTGCCCGCTGCGGAACGTGTCTTTATCAACCACGATTTCGAGACCGCCGCGACGATAACCGAGCTCGGTAGTCGCGTTAGTCGCGACAAAGACGTACGTCTCTGCTTTCACCGGCGGCAGGAACCGATCGCGTCGCGCGTCAACGCCCTGGCTGCTCTGCCAGGCCACGCGATAGTAGCCGTCCTTATCGGGCGTGAAACTGACTTGCGCTTCTCCCTCCGCGTTCGTCTTCACGGTTTGAGTGGCGATGTCTTCGTGTTGATAGCCGCGAAACTTCAGTTGCCATGGTCGCTGACCACGCGGCGGCAAAGGCGGAAACACATCGGACCGTTGTCGCAACTGCCGCAACTCCTCGCCCTGCACTTCACGTCCGCGTGGATCGATCCATACTTCCCACCAGTAATCGCGCGTCACCTTAACGGTGCCTTCGGTTTGGACCGGCTGCTCGTTCGCATCGACTGCTTTGATATCGACAGTGACCTTGTCCTTCGGCCGGTAAATGTTCCGCGCTGATCGTGGATAGACGTAATAACGCTGCCTCGTAACTCGAACGGTGTCGCTGGAGATGATTTCGCGTCGCGACGAATCGACGACGCGCGCTTCGATCCGGTATTCGTAATCCTGATTGTAGTTCTCGCGCGGCGTGTCGAAGGTGAGCTTTGCTTTGCCGGTCGAATCGGTCTTCAACGTCTCACGTTTGACGACTGAACCCTGACCGCCGTAGTAACCACGCCAACGTTGACTGATGTCGTCGTAGTACCACGGATATTCACGCCGCGGGTACCAGTAGTGATGGAAAGGATTCTGATAGACCACCACCTCGACCGAAGCATTGCTGACCGCGCCGCCGAAGTAGTAATCCGCCTGAATGTCGACTTCTACTTTCTCGCCGAGCCGGAATGCTTTCTTCTTTCCATCCTGTTCGGGAGTCTTTACCTCGACCTTAAACTCGGGCAGCTTGTATTCCTCGAGTCGAAACAGTCGCGCACTGCCGATGTGATGGTTACGGCCGGCATTCCAAAACTGAATGTGATACTCGCCGAGCGGTAATTGTTCATTCAGCAACATCGATCCCCAGGCGCTGCCGAACGCATTCAGCGTCGCCTTTCCTTCACTAACTTTGGTGCCGCGCGGGTCGTTGATCTGGTACTCGATTACCTGGTTTGCGGGCGTCGTATAAACTCCGTTGCCGCGTTGTCTGGCAATGAACTTCCACTGCATCGTTTCCTTCGGACGATAGGCAGGGCGATCGGTGAACGCGTAGATGTTCCAGCCCTGTGCTTGCGCCTGGCCGTGAGCGTAAGCAGACGCAAACGCCTGGCGGTCGTTGCTGGCCGCAGTCACAAACAGGTTGCTCGCGCGCGAAATACCGTCGAGCCGGAAGTGTGAAAGCCCATCAGCGTTGGTGGTCTGACGCAGACGACGCCAGCGCCACGTGTTGCCGTCGTGGTAACTCTCCCACAACGCGATGTTCGCATTCGCAATCGGCGCGCCGCTAACTGCATCGGCAAAATAGACCAACGCCTGGCGCGTAGACGATTTGATCACGAGCGTCGCATCGGAAACGAGAATGAGCTCACGCGCCGACAGCGAGCCGCTCTTTGCTTCAAGCAGATAAGCGCCGGCCGGAAGTTGACCTTCGAGGCGAACCTGAACGTTGGTTGGCTGATGCGGTTCACCGGTTTCCAGCGGCCTGGTCCAGGACTTCACCGGTAGTTTGCCTGCGATTGTAAGCTTCTGGAGCCACGATTCATTGTCCATGACACCTTCGTCGGTGTCGTACGATCTGCTAAAACGCACGTCGCGTGTCAGATCGAGTTTGTAGAGCGCGAATTCAACGCCGCGTACGTTGCGTGCGTTCAGACCGAATTGAATTTCAGAGCCGGGCAGGAAGATGTTCGACACGCCTACGCCTAGTGTTGGTTCGGTGTTCGCTTTAATCTGCTGTTGGGCCGGATCGAAATAGCGAGTCTCACCTTTGGCAAACTCACGAACGAGACGGCGATAAAGCTCGAGTGCTTTCGCGTAGTCGGGTTGCGTCACCCACTGGTTGTCGGCGAGTTGCCGTATGGTGCCTTGAGAGTTCATCCAATCGGCGTAGTGGTAGAGCGCGTCGTCGTACCAAGCGGTTCGTTTTCCACCAGCAAGCGCTTCTTCAAACTCATCGGGAACGCGCTGGCGCGTCGCGAGGTCGCCGCCTGTGTGCCGCATCGTCATGGCGATCAGAAAGTGAAGGTGCGACTGATCGTTTGCGTTGTTGCTGATCTTGAGTGCGTTTTCGAGCACGTCGAGGGGAATGTAATTGCCCCACGACGTATACACGTAATAACCGTCGTAAACCGGCGGGTGCGCCATTCTGAAAATTATCTTGAGGTAACGATCACGAGCGCGATCGAGGTCGCGTTGACCCGCCCACCAGTCGAGCGCCTGTTGATAGTGGGGCCATGCGCCACCCCAGTTCACGTTCGCACGACGCGTCCAAAAGAAATCCGCGAGTGACTCGTGGGCTTCGGCCCATACAAGATCGCGGTTCTCTTCCTTGTCGATGGCCCTGATGAGTTCTTCCAGTTGCTTCTGAGCCACTTCAAACTTCGTGGTGTCAGAAGTCTCAGTTGAAGCCTGGGCCCGCCATGACGTATCAGCAAGGCGAAAGTCGACCCAGCGAACGTCCTGCGCGTTCAGCCTGGTCTTGTCGACACGGGAATAGATCTCATTCGCACGCGCGTAGGAACCTTGGGCGTACTGCGCTTCAGCCTCGGTCTTCAACTGCGAATAGTCGGGCTGCTGGGCAAACGCGTTGAAAATGAGGAACACAAAGGCGGCGATAGAGATGGCAATAGTTTTCATAGTAGACACCTAACCGCGGATTGAACGGACTGAGGCGGGGAGACTTGCAGGTAGAGCTTTAATTTTCTGTCGTCGACAGCAGGAACACCGCGAATGATGCGAGCCAGTGCTCCCCGGCATAGTCGCCGCTCGCGACATGAGCCAACGCCGCGGCAGCATGTTTGTCGGCTGACTGCGATAGAATGACGCGCGCCGGATCCTGCGCCGGCAACGCACGCGCAATACTGCGCATGCACCATGCACGGCTCAGGTTCAGACCATCGAGATGAACCAGTTTCGGATCACTTCGATCGGTAACAATCGCAGGTTGTAACAGAGCTGCCGGACTGCCTTTCGCAACTCCCGGCAAGAAGCGCCGAAACCACGCGGCAAACTCCGCCGGCTTCATCACTCGCCGCATGAGATCGGCTTCCATCAGGGCCGCGGAAAAGAAATCCTCGCCGCCCGGTTCCCATGCGCCGGGATAGTTCGTGTCCTTTGCAAAGTAGGTGCGGCTGCGCTCGTTCAGCAACGCTTCCAACTCCCGATCACCGGTGGTCTTTGCGTAGTCGAGGGCAAACGCTAATCCGAAAGCGGTGTTTGGATGCACGCCGGTTCGGATGGGATAGGTTTGCTTCGGAAGAAAATTGCGATACGACCTGGAAAGCACTTCCGCGAGAGGCTTGAGGTTCTCGGACCAGCGCTTGCCGTCGGCGTCGTCCCATGCATGAAGTTCTTCGGCGAGTTTCAACGCCCAGGCCCAACCGTACATGCGTTCGAATGACTGGCGATTCGGCTGCTTCATGTAAGCAACTTCGGCCGCGATGTTTTCAGCAGTGAGGTTGGCATTCAAAGCAGTTCGGATTTGGGCCGACTCGGGAAGGTTCGGAAACGATTTCAACAAGCGAATCAACATCCAGTGGCCGTGAACCGAAGAGTGCCAGTCGTAACAACCGTAGAAAGCCGGATGCAGAACTTTTGGACTCTGAACTTCGCTCGCGTTGTTCATTACGTGTTCGGGCTTGTTGGGAAATTCGCGCGCCACACACTTCAACGCGAGCGCCGCAAAGTGCGACGCCTGTTTTTCGTTAAGTGAGTTATCGAACTTCATTTGAGTTAGCGCGGGCGTGGCAGCACCGAATGCTAGAATCGCGGCGAGTACCAAACGAGTGGTCAGGTTCATAGGCGGTCAGTAGCGATGCGATGGTCTACCGATGTGAATGTGTGGACCAGTGGCCGTACCCGGAATCGCCGAACGAAACGCCAGGTAAGGGATTCCGTTTCGTTGCAGGTAATTCAACAACGCCACGCCTTCGGCGCTGTCAGGATGAAGCGAGATATCCATGGAGTTGCGATGGTCCAGCCGCCAGCGGTTATGAATGGCGCCCTGGCCGAACACGGCGACCGGAAGTTCCCTGCGGAAAGTGTCCGAGAAGAAACGCTGAACTTTCCACGCTTCGCCGATATTCCACCCTGGACCACCGGTGAACCGAATAAAAGCTGACGTGCGTACGAGCCGTTGTTTCGCCAGATTAAGATTCTTTGCGAGCTGCTCGTGGGCGGCAGTTTCAACCAGCACCGCTGCGATCTGGTCGTCCGCAGTGATCATCTGCCGGCGTGTTTCCGCGACCCTCTGTTTTGCCTCCGCAAGCGTGCGCTCGTTCTCTTCCAGTTGCGTCTTGGGGATCAATCCTTCAGCGAGAAGCTTCTTCGAGACGGCAAGTCTATCTTCAGCACGCTTAACCTCCGCTTCGTACAGGGGCACCAGTTTTTCCAGACTCGCCTTGACCTCGTTAGTGGCTTTAACGAACTCGTCCCGCAACTTCGCTAATTCATTAACGGGTGCGGGTGTTTTCTTTCTCGATTTTTTCTGCGCCCAGACGCTATTGGCTGAGACAAGCAGACTCAGTGTGAGTAGCCAGAGACAGATGGAATTTCGACGATAGTGGTACACACTACTTAACCAGGGTTCCGGTTCGGCTCCAACGCGTGTTTACGAAGTAGTCCACCAGCAGTCCGTAACCGGTGGGCGGCGCACTCTCGTCGTAGGACCAGTACACAAACATCGCACGGCCGATTACGAGGTCGCGAGGCACGAAGCCCCAGTAACGACTGTCTTCACTGTTGTCGCGATTGTCGCCCATCACGAAGTAACTAGTGGGTGGAACGATGAGTTCGTCCTGGCCTTCGAACGCATTTCGTTCGCGTCCGTCAGAATCGAAGAAAGGTTTGTGATAGACGTTGTAACGGTCTTCAGGCCGGGGCTGCGACTCCGAGATGATCGTCAGCGGCGCCTTTTCCGAACGCTCCTCGACGGTAATGCGGTGTTCGGGAAGCACCTCATCGTTAACGATGACGTCCTTGCCGACGATGCGAAGGCGATCACCCGGCAAACCGATCACGCGCTTAACGTAGTTGGTGAGTATCGGCGTATTGTCCGGCCGCTGATCGCGATCAGGTTCGTATTTGTTTCCCGGATACTTGAAAACGATGATGTCGCCGCGGCGGATCTCTCTTTGCGGCAAAAACGGCAACGACGCCCCGGGCGCAAAGATAAACTTGTTCACGAGCAGGTGATCGCCGATCGTGATCGTGTTCTGCATCGATCCGGTCGGCACCTTCACCGCCTGCACGATGAAGGTCATGCCAAACAGAGCCATCACGACTGTAACAACTGCCGACTCGAAGTACTCGCGCACCACGCTCTTCGGCGGACCCTGGACCGGCGCCGGAGGCGGCACGTTCTTTTCGTGACCGTTACGATCAAAGAAACGTGAGAAAGAGGAACGCCTGGCCTCGGTTTTCGTCTCCGTTTGCCCGTTGGTTACCTTGTCAGTCGTTCGGTTGGTGGCCATTCAAAACATCCTAGATACGTTACCTGCCATGGTCAAGTTCAGCTTCGGCCACGGCCTCAATTACCTGTTCTACAAGGTCGGCCATCACTTCGAGTGCGGCTCTCGCCGCGGCAGCTTCGGCTGCTTTGATCGAGTGGCCGGAACCGCGAATACTGCCGTGGTCCCACGAGACCTCGACGTGAAAAATACGTTGATGCGGCGGACCTAACGTTTCGATCACCGTGTAACGCGGTGCGGGCCGGCGTTCGGCCTGAAGCTTCTCCTGCAACATCGTTTTGTAATCGGCTTTGGCCGCACTCAGCGGATCGGCCGCTTCGAGCTCGGTTCTGAGTGCACGACAAATGAATTGGGTTGCTGCTTCGAGTCCGCCGTCCAGAAAGATCGCGCCGGTGATCGCTTCGAAAACATCAGCGAGCAACGCATTCTTCTGCCGGCCACCGCTCTTTTCTTCGCCACGTCCGAAGCGCAAGAACTCACCAAGCTTCAAACCTTGTGAAGCTTCGGCGAGTGTGGGAGCACTCACCAGGCGGTGCTTCATGCGCGAGAGTTCGCCTTCGGTTCCGGCTGGATAGGAATTGCAAAGGTAGTTGGCGACGACGAGACCGAGTACTGAATCGCCGAGAAACTCGAGTGACTCGTTGTGCAGTTTGCGAGCTTGCAGTTCATCACCTGGTGCGACTTTCTCGTGCGCCCATGAGCGATGAGTGATGGCTCGTTCGAGCAAAGAACGATCTCTGAAATCGTAGGAGAGGACCGTTTCAAGGAGGTCGAGATCAGGATTCGTTTCGGGATTCTTCAAAGCGGGCTGAATTATAACAACGCCGGAAGCTTGTCGAAACTGCGACGCGCTTCCGGCGGTGAAACAGATAACGGATTACTCCGTTATCGGCGTGGTCGATCCGGAGTTGCTGGTTTGGTGCCTGCGGGCTTGGGCGACGGGCTCGGGCTCGCCGCAGGAGTTGCCGGCTTGTTAGCGGGCTGAGTCGTTCCAGCCGGAGCGGTTGTGCCTGAAGCTCCGTTTCCGTTGGCCGGCGTTGCGCCTGAAGTGCCGGTCGGAGTCGCAGCCGGTGTCGAAACCGGAAGCACCGTAATCGGCGACGGCTCGGGCGGCAACGGCTTGGCAAGAACCCCGGCGATCAACTCGTTCATCCCGGTATCTGTATTGTTATTGCGGTACTTGTACCAGGTCGTCAGGCTTTCGAGCCACAGGGGCTTCTGCGTTGCAAACTGCGGATCGGTACCAGCGAGCGCAACCGCGCGAGCGTAGGCATCGATCATGCGATCGACGATCTGGTTGATATTGGCGAGCGCCAACTTGCTTTCCGGAGTTTCATCCTTGCCCCCGTACATCGTTTTGTAAGCTTCCGACTGCTTCGCATAAGCACCGGTCTCATAAGCTGCCGCGATGTAGGCATAGGTGAATGGCGACTTCTTCAACGGCGTTTCCAACTGCGCTGCTCTGAGCACGTGTTTGAGAGAAGTCGCGGGATCTTTCTCGACCGACTGGGTACCGATCGTGAAGTTCAGGTAAGCAACCGCGGCATCTTTGCCGGCGAGTGGCGCCCAATCTTCAACGGTCTTTCCGGACTCGATCAGTTGCAGTGCTTTACGAGCATGCTCGACCGACTCGGCGTTGAGTTGCGCATTCTTCAGCGGCGCCAGGACGTAGCCGTTTGCGCCGAGATCAACGAGCACTTTCAGGTTGTCAGGCTCTTTGGCGAGAATCTGCCGGCCGATCTCATAGGCCTTTGGATAGTTCTTCTTGTTATAGAGCTCGTCGGTGAAGGTGATCTTCAACATGCCTTCTTCATAGGCAGTGGCCCACTTCTTCAGGTAGTCGACGATCTTCTGTTGAGCTTCGGTAACTTCTCCGGCAGCCGGACAAGCGAGGTACTTCTTCGCCAGTTCGAAAGCTTTGGCTTGGTCAGTGGTTCTAATCTTGAGAAACTCGGCGTACCACGCGTCCTTGTTCGCCTGTGCACATTCATCTTGAACGCTGTTATCAGAAGCTTTGATCAGATTGGTCGCAGTAACGGGCAAAGCAAGCAACGCGACTGTCGCACCGATCATTAAAAACATCTTTAGGTTTTTCATTAGTCGTCGGACCTCCAAAAATCTTTTTCAGCAATCGCGCTAAGGCTGAGCCTTTCGTTAGCTACGTTGACAGGAACTTAGGATGCAAACGATACAGATACCGGTTGCTGCCGATCTGCGCATCGAGGGGAATGTGCTCTGGGGCCTTGAACTTTAAGCAAAAAAGAACGCCCGCAATATTCCTGCAACTTCATTAAATGTGTCAAGGAGCGATGGGCAATTGCCGCGGATAACTTGCCAAAAAAATTTGCGCCGGAGATTGAGGTTCCGGCGCAAAACAATCAAGACTGTGTTCTAAGTCTGTTTATGGCTGAATACGACGTGGACGCTGTTCACTCGGCGCAGTCGTGTTAGTTGGCGCCGCGGGAGTCTTCGTGTTAGTTGCTGGTTGCGTCTTTTGTGCTTCAGGAGTTTTGTTGTTGAGCGGCATCAGCACGCGCTTGACCGTGTTCTTCGGTTCAGTCACTGCTGGCTTTGCGGCCTTGTTAGGTGTAGGCGCGGTGTCTGCGGGAAGCCCGGTCGCGGCGCCGGTCGTGGCAGTTGTCTCTTCGCCTTCACCAGTTTCGGTGTTCTCTGCCGCTGCTTCTGCGTCCGCGACTTCCTTCTCTTCATCGTCGAGAGTGGAAGCGACTTGCAGGTTGATCGCAGTACCAAAACGGTGGTTCAACTGCCGGTAAATCTCACCAGCAACTGCCGCTGGAAAATGACGGCGAGCATCGCTGCCTTCAGCAATCACGATTACTGCGAGTCGTGGATTGGCGAGTGGCGCGTACGAGGCGAACAGTCCTACCCAACCATTGTCACCGATGCAGGTGCCCGTTTTGCCGGCGACTGTCTGCGTCGGATCGTAAGCCTTGCGGCCTGAGCCATAGTTCACCGCGCCGACCATGCCCGGGATCATGCGCTGCCATACATCATTGGAGATGTCGAGCACGCGACGAACTTTGGCGTTCATCTTGCTCTGCTCTTTCGCGCTGCGTGGAATCTGTGGGACCAGCAAACGGCCACCGTTGGCCATTGCCGACACCATCGTTCCTAATTGCAGCGGCGTCACCTGGAATCCATCAGCATGCGAGAACATGCGGCGCTCGCTAAAGCCGGGCGTGAGTTCCGGCAGTTTGCCCGGAAATTCAAAAGGAACATTCGCGCCTGTCTTCTCACCGAGTCCGAACTGCTTCGCATAGTTGACCATTTTGTCGAAGCCGATCCTGCTGCCAACTTGTTGGAAGAACGGATTGTCAGAATGGGCCAACGCGGAAGTGAGATCGGTGCGGTAACCATCATTCGCTGTGTCAACGAGCGGGATCGCGTTCTCGGAAAGTCCGGCGACGCCCGTGACCAGTTTGATCGTCGAGCACGGTTTGAATCCACGATTCAGCGCCCACGCCTGATTCACAACGGAGTAAACACGACCCGTAATCGGATCCATTACGACAACGGTGCCGGCACGATGACCAAGCGCGTTCACAGCAACGCGGCGCACTTCGGGATCTTCACCAGTTAAATCGTCTTTCGCAATTAAAGCCTGAACCTGATCGCGCATCGCCTTGTCAATCGCCATCTGGCGAGCTATCGCGGCACGACGCGCGGCTTCCGCACGGCGGCGAGCTTCGGCCAAAGCGCGACGATTTCGTGATTGAACTCCACGCAATGCGGCGGCGCGTTCACGTCTCGTGAGCGGGCGGCGCAGTTTGCGTTCGAGCGCTCTTACGGCTGACGACTGTTCGCGAGCAACCACGGCGCGCTGCCGGCGAACGTCACGAGCCGACAAACGGCTGCCACGACCACGGCGAGAAGCTCTCGCAGTGACGCGGCCGCGAGTGGTTCGATTTCTGGCTGACGCTTTTTTGCTGCTCTTCTGAGCGCGGGCGCTTCGGCCCGAGGTGTTACGTTTCTTCCCGAAAGCTGTGCCGGAAAAAGCAAGACAAAGAAGGACAAATAGAATAAGGACGAGCCGGTCGGGGCGACGGGAATATAACTTTGCTGTCATCAGGGCTTAGTACCTTTCACTTAGGGATTGCTCACCTGGCGGTGACTTAAAAAAACCTCTCTCCTTAGGTTCTGAACACCTAAACCTTGCTCGCAAATGGTCTCGAGCAACTGACTGCAACATTGAGGTGGGAAGATTTCCCTAACGGCGGTCCCTGGGGACATTGATTTGAGACCGGCACAAATATAACATCCAGATTCTCCCACGGGCAATAAAAAAGTAATTGATTATACATATTTCACTGGAAAGCCAGCACCACACTGAATTATGAGATTTCCGGCCGTCATAGAAAGCTTCCGAGCCCGACTCCTTCTCCTCCTGGCTCTAATGCTCGGTCTTACTCTCGGCATCCAGTATTACTTCAACCTTCGCACCGTTAAAAACAATGCCAAAATGATCATCGAGCAGGAGCAGGCGATCATGAACGGCATCGGTCTCGCCGTGACCAGCCTTCAGAGCCAGCAGTACCTGCCGGAAATGGTCGGCAGCGTCCAGGATCCGCTGCTCAACGATAAAAACGTCAGGGTCAAGAACATCCTCGTCGTCGACGATGACGGCAATGTCATCGACAGCCTGCTCGAGGAGTACGGGCCGCGCGAACGCGAAGACAAAACCACCCAATACGTCCATTTCCAGGATCTGGAACTGCCACCGCTGCGGAGCGCCGTCCTATACAGCGCCCAAAACCAGCAACTTCCGGCCTGGATTCCCCCTTCGACCAGTTCGGACTTCGGCGCCGCCGGGGCCTTCTACTTTCCAGTACAGACCGATAAGGGCCGCCGTTTCATAATCGTGGTGCTCGATTCGGCCAATATTCTGACCAACGTCTTCGAGCGTCAGGCCACCCGTTCTGCCCTGTACACCCTCGCGGTCCTTTTTGTAACCACGATCGTTACGGGTTTTTTCGTGTGGCGGTTCACGCGTCCAGTCAAAGAGCTCTCAGTCGCCGCGCGAAAAGTTGCCGGCGGGAATTTCGACGTGCAGGTTGCTTCAGAAACCCGCGACGAGATGGGTATGCTCGCTTCAGCCTTTAATGAAATGACTGCCAAGCTCGGGCGTGCGCGTGAACTCGAGACTCAACTGCATCAAGCTGAAAAAGGCGCCGTCGTGGGCCGGCTTGCCGCGGCGATCGCCCACGAAATTAGAAATCCGCTCAACTACATTAATCTCACGCTCGATCACCTGCGCTCATCGTTTGCGCCTGCGGACGAGACGAAGCGGACCACCTTTGTGCGGCTTACGGATCAACTAAAGACAGAAGTCGCGCGTATCAATCGTCACATCACTGACTTTCTCAAGTATTCGCGACCGTCGAAGCTCGAGTTGCAGGACTTAGATATCAGAGTCGAGGCAGAGGATGCTTTGCGTCTGGTTGAAGTGCGCGCTGATGAATGCGGCATCGAAACGACGATCGAGCAGGACGACGGGTTGCCGCGAGTGGTCGCCGATCGCGAATCGCTGCGCTCAGTGTTTACAAATCTCTTCATAAACGCGCTCGAAGCAATTGACGGCGAAGGCGGCAAGGTTTCGATCCGGCTTTCGAACACCGACGAGAACTCTGTTAAGGTAGAAGTCACCGATACAGGACGCGGTATCTCCCCGCAGGACATTTCGAAAGTATTTGAGCCGTACTTTTCAACCAAAGAGACCGGCACGGGCCTCGGTCTCGCGATCGTAAAAAAAGCTGTCGACGACCACGGCGGTACCATCAGCGTTGCATCAAAGGAGGGCGCGGGTACTACGTTCACCATAATTCTGCCCGCTAGAGAGAAGGGACATGGCACGAAAGAGCATCCTGGTAGTTGACGACGAAAAAGCGCAGCGAGAAATCCTCGACATGATTCTGGCCGACGAAGGCTACGACGTAACAACCGCGACGTCGGGCGAAGCCGCGCTCAAGTTTGCCAAGGAACGCCGGTTCGATCTCGCGTTGACCGATCTGAAAATGACCGGCATGGATGGTATCGAACTGCTGCAACAGTTGCTCGCGCTCGACTCGTCCATAATTGTGATCCTGCTCACCGCGCACGGCTCGATCGAATCAGCGAAGGACGCATTGCGGCGTGGCGCGTTTGATTATCTCGAAAAGCCTTACGACAAAGCCGCGCTGCTGGAAACGATTAATCGCGCGCTCGATCGTCTCGACGCGATCGATATCGAGATCATCTCCGCGTCGCCGAAGATGGAGACGGTGAAGAAGATGATCTTGAAAGTGGCGCGTTCAAACTCGACGGTGTTGATTCGTGGTGAATCAGGCACCGGCAAGGAGTTGATCGCCCGTGCTGTTCACAATCAATCGCCGCGCGCGCAGGAGATGTTTCAGGCGGTGAATTGTGCGGCCATCAACGAGAACCTGCTCGAGTCGGAACTGTTTGGTCACGAAAAAGGATCGTTCACGGGCGCACACGCTGAGAAGAAAGGGCTGTTTGAAATCGCCGATCGCGGCACGTTATTTCTCGACGAGATCGCCGAGCTTGACGTCGGCATCCAGGCGAAGTTGTTGCGCGCGTTACAGGAACGCAAGATCCGGCGCGTTGGTGGCACTCATGAGATCAGTGTTGACGTGCGGGTGATCGCTGCGACGAATCGCGATCTGCGCGCGATGGTTTCTGACGGACGTTTTCGCGACGACCTTTACTATCGCATCAACGTGCTCTCGATCGACGTGCCGCCGTTGCGCGAGCGTCGCGAAGACATTCCCGTCCTTATTGATTACTTTCTCAAGAAGCACACGAAGAACACGTCGCGCCTCATCACCGGTCTAACTCCGGAAACGAAGAAGTTGATGATCGACTACAGTTGGCCGGGAAACGTGCGGCAATTGGAGTCGGCCATCGAACGCGCACTGCTGCTGGCTGAGAACGACAAGATCACTTTGGAAGACCTGCCGACGGAAGTGCGGCAGGAAGTTGGACCAACAGCGGAAGGAGCGTTCAAATTGCCGGCGGAAGGCATCAACTTCGAAGACGTCGAGAGAAACCTGATCACGCAGGCAATGGAGCAGACCGACTACAACATCACGAAAGCAGCGAAACTGCTCGGACTTACGTTTCGCACCTTGCAGTATCGTCTGGAAAAATTCGGAATAAAGAAACCCGACGGCGACAGCGACGGCGACAATCCTGAGGCTTAACCCCTTAAGACTTATCCGCCACCTCCTGCCACGCAACCTAGGTTTTAAAGCAGAAAGGACCTTGCAGTAATGAAAACCCGAGCCCTCGTCTCGATTCTTTTTCTTGTTTGTGTCGCTCTCATTGCCCTATTTGGATCACCGTTATCGTCTCAAACCTCGGCACAAAGGCAAACGCTTCTGGCGCCGGACGAAAACAAACCGGCTGCTCGACTCGTCGCAAATGCAAAACGTACGGGAGGAGACTTTTCGGGAGTAGAGGTCTTTGATCCTCAAACGCGCTCGGTCGTCGCCGACGTTGCGCGAAGACGAGCCGTGAAGGCGGGCACCGTACTCAAGTTGCGGCCAAATGCGTTGTTAAATGTAGTGAACAAGAATTCGGAAACGCTGACGCTGCGCGTTCCGACTTTCGGCGGCTCTCCGGTTGAACTCGAGCTCGTTAAGGTCCATCTCCTTGCGCTGAATTTTTTTGTTGCCACCAGCGACTCGCAAGGCGCGCCCGTCGCTTACAACCGCGGCGTGCATTACTGGGGAACGATTAAAGGTGTCGAAAACTCACTCGCCACGTTCAGTGTGTTTAAAGACGAGGTGATCGGTTCGTTCAGTTCGCCTGGTCGAGGCAATTTCGTCGTGGGCAAACTCGGGGGCAACAATCCGCAACGCGATCACATTCTGTATGCCGAGAACGATCTCACCAGCGAGATTCCTGTTTCCTGCGCTATGCCGGACGACGACACGCCTTTCTCTCCCGAGCAAGTGAGTGACTCCGCGTTAGCAACTCAGGCCGCAACGCGCTGCATCAAGATCTACCTCGAAGCCGATTTCGATCTGTTCCAGAACAAAGGCAGCGTAAGCGAAACTGTCAACTACCTGACGGGCGTCTTCAACCAGTCGGCCGCGTTGTACAACAATGAGGGCTTGTCGATCTCGCTCTCCGAGATCTTTGTTTGGACCTCGCCGAGTCCTTACAACGGTACATCTTCGGGCCAGCAGCTGGCGCAGTTTCAGAGTGTGCGCACGTCATTCAACGGCGACGTCGGACACCTCATCGATCTCCAAAACCAGGGTGGAGTTGCCGCCGGGTTTAACGCGTTCTGCAATCCGAACGCGGCGCAGCGTCAGTCTTACAGCGGAATCTTTCCGTTCTACTCAGAAGTTCCGACGTACTCATGGACGGTTTACGTCTTCACTCACGAGATCGGTCACTTGTTCGGATCGCGCCACACGCACGCGTGTGTCTGGAACGGCAACGGGACTCCGATCGACGGGTGTGGTCCAACAGCGGGATTTACGGAAGGTTGTAACGGGCCGATTCCGGGGAGTGGCGGAACGATCATGAGTTACTGCCATCTCAACTCGGTGGGAGTTGATTTTTCGCAAGGCTTCGGATCGCAGCCTGGCAATGTGATCCGCAACGCGTTCAATAGCGCTTCGTGTCTCGGCGCGTGCGGCGATCCCGGCAACGGCACGTACACCACTGCGTTTCGGACTGTCAGCGGCTACTACGTTGTTGCTGAAGGTGGTGGCGGTGATGTTCTCAACGCGAACCGGCTCGCGGTTGGTTCGTGGGAGACGTTTACGGTGATCGATCTGAATGGCGGATCGTTGGAGAGTGGCGACCTCATTAATATTAGGAGCGTGGATGGGTATTACGTGGTCGCGGAGGGCGGCGGTGACGATGTCGTTAACTGCAACCGGACCCAGCCATTCAGTTGGGAGACGTTCCGCATCCAGAGAGTCTCCAGTGGGGGAACGACTGCCGGCGGAACGATCGGATCAGGAGACGCGATTTCCTTGCAGGCTGCCAACGGCTGGTCCGGAGGTGGTGGAAACTACGTCGTAGCGGAAGACGGCGGCGGCAGTGTAGTAAACGCCAACCGCTCCGCCGTAGCCGCGTGGGAAACGTTCACGATCATCATCTTCTAACCGCGTTCGTTCAGTGGCAATTAGTGGTCGCTCCTCCGCGGCTACATTTGAGCTTGTCATGCCAGATGAGGCATAATCCCGTGCGTGGAAGCGTCCTCACCGCTTAAGACCATAATTTTGATTAGATCCTCCCGAACTGACCTCAAAGTGTTTCCCGCGGAGGTTAAGGACGTTATGGGCTACGCATTGTACCAGGCCCAGTTGGGGTTGAAGGCTGCATCAGCCAAACCGCTACGCGGATTTGGCGGTGCAGGTGTTCTCGAAGTCGTGGCGAATTATCAGACTGACACTTACCGGGCCGTTTACACAGTGAAGTTTTCAAACTTCATTTTTGTGCTGCATGCGTTTCAGAAGAAATCCAGAAAAGGCATCACTACCCCAAAGCCCAACATTGACCTCGTCAAGAAACGATTAAGAGCGGCGCAAGAAGATCACGAAGCTCGCCGGGCAGCAAAGGAATTATCGAAGTGACAGACAGAGCCAAACCCACGAAGACTAGAAGAAGAGCAAACCCGGAGAAGGTCGAGATGAGTAGCGGTAATGTATTCGCCGACCTGGGTTTTGCGGATTCCGAGGAACGTCTCTTAAAAGCAAAATTAGCCAGCAAGATTGCTCAGTTGATAGAGAAGAAAGGCTGGACCCAAGCTCAAACTGCGGAACGCACCAGATTAGACCAACCGAAAGTATCGCGGCTGCTGCGCGGCCAGCTCTCGGGGTTTTCGGCCGACCGCCTTTTCGCAATTTTGAATCGTCTTGGTCACAGCGTCGAAGTTCGCATCTCTCCAAAAGAACGCGCACCAGAAAAATCTCACACCCGCGTCGTGATCGAGTAGAAATTATTCGAACGTTTCGAAACACACGATCGTTCGAAGTCGGCGCTGAAATCGTGCTCTTCTTCGTGCGGTTCGTGATGGTGATGATCCCGATCACGCTGCTGCTGCTTTTGCCGGGTGGACTGCTAGTTCGCTATTTTATTCGCAGAGCCAGGCGCATGCGTCTGGCCGCGGCACTAGCAGGTCCCATTCCCGAAGGAGCACCGTGACGGTTTCAAAAGCGAAGTTTCTAATACTTACTACTCTTCTATTTCTATCAGCATGTGCGAAACCTGCGGCGGACACTAATCAATCCGCCTCGGCCGGAAGCAGTGAGCCGCCGCGAATTGCCTCGACGGACGTCGTGAAGGCGAATCCACAGGAACTCACGCTTGCCAAAGGTGAGTCGGGTTACGCAGTCGTTCATTTGTTAATCCAGGACGGTTATCACATCAACGCAAATCCACCGAGCTTTCCTTACCTGAAAGCCACTGAACTCGAACTGACGCCCGCCAACGGTCTCTCGGTAGATTTCGTTACGTATCCCGATCCGCTGACGAAGAAGTTTTCGTTTTCAGCAGAACCGTTGAAAGTTTACGAAGGCGACACGCCTGTGAAAGCGATGCTCAAGGCAGGGCCGTCGGCGGCAGCAGGCACACACAACCTTTCAGCTAAACTGCGCGTCCAGGCATGTGACGATCGGGTTTGTTATGCGCCGGGGGTAATCGATCTGAGCGTTCCGGTGACGATTAAGTGAAGACCTTCTGGATCATTGTGGCAGCTCTTTGCGGCGCGACGGCTCTGGTTACGACGGTGCAGCAAAACTACGAGAACGCATTTCTTGCGGCGGCAATCGGAGCGGTAGCGTGGTTCTTGAGCTGTAGGGTCCAGTTGCGGGAGAAACTTAGGAGCATGGATGACAGGGATGAAGAAGACACGAATTTGTAGCTTCGCACTGCTGCTACTGGTTTTTAGTAGCGCGGCGCACGCGTCGGACGTGAGCGACGTGCGGAGCATGGTGCAGAACGTTTTCGAACAGCTAAAGTCAGGCAATTACTCGGGACTTTATGACGTGCTGCCCGGCGCGGCCCGCAACCGTTTGTCGCGCGATCGTTTCGTCAGTTCGCTGCAACGTGCACAGGATTTCTATCAACTCGACCGCCTCGAGATCGGCACGATCAAGGTGAACGGCAATCTCGCGGTTGTCGATACAGTGCTTTACGGTCGCGTGATGGCGCCGATTCAGGCGGAAGGGAAAATCGTCGCTCAGCAGTATCTTGTGCGTGAAGAAGGAAAGTGGCGCGTTGCGACCGGCGATCAGTCAACGCTGAAGAGGTTTCTCGCGGACAATCCGGGTTTCGGTAAAGGTTTCAAGATCCGGCAGCCACAAATTTTTATGAAACAGAACAACAAGTGGGTACGCTTCAACCCCGGCCGCTAGCTCAGCAGAAGTAGATCGTCAAACGAGAGCTGAGCGTCGTCGACACGTTCGGTGTACTCGCCATGCCGAATACGATGACGCGGCACTTCCAGCGCCTCACGAACTGCGTCCAGATGAAAACGAATGATGCGTGGCGTCAGTCGCACTGAAGGAATGCGACGCTTCGCTGCGAGCCGCCGTACAGTCGATTCACTGACCTGCAGGTGCTTCGCGAGCTGCCTGGCGGTGAGAAATTCCTCGCGCTTCTCCTCTGTGTTTTCGCGCTTCTCTTCCAAGGTTGAAGATCAATCAACACTTTCGTGTAAGGAATCAAGACTTCGGCGGTAAGGAAAGCGCAACACGATAAACCGCGGCGCCGTCAATTTCGACGTCTTTGCTGACTGCTTCGGAGCCGCTCGTTTTCACACTCACACGATACTTGGCCGGCTCCGGCGACAAACGAAACTTAAACGATCCGGTTTCGGTCGTAATCCGCCCGTCAATCTTCTTTACTGTTCCATCTTCCAGAATCCGTAACAACTCTACCTTCGCGTTCGGCACGCTGCGGTCATCCGCGGTAAAAACGCTGCCACTCAAAAACGCGATCGATCCCTCGTCTATCGTGAGGACCAGACGGTCGCCGAGCGAGCGAGTCTTGCCCGGCTTCACCTGGACATCTTCCATCGTACCGATACTCAAACCGGGCTTACGAAACGTCAAACCGTAAACACCCGGCGTGAGCCGCGAAACCATAAAATCGCCATTCTTCTGCGTCTCAGTGCGAGTCACTTCCGTTTCACCGCGCCTCACGACAACCGTAACTCCACCCGGCGTGCCGGTTTCAACGCGGACTTTGCCCTTGATCGCTCCCAGAGTTTTGTCCTGCGCCCCCACGACGCCAGCGGCCCCCAGCGCGATCACAAGCAACAGGATAAGTTTCTCGAACTTCATAGGAGTTCCTCCGCGTACTTGCATCCAAGTAATCTTTGCCGAAATCATAGCGTATAATCCGGAACAGCGCCCACAAGAAAGAGTAATAATGCTCAAAAAACCAGCGGCTTTTACAGCGCGAACTTCTCTTCTGATCCTCGTCTTGATCGCACTCGCTGCGCCTGGTGTACCCCAGACTCAAACGCCTCCATCGCCCAACACCGAACGCCCTCGCAAAGTGTTTCCAAAGGAACAGGACCCGGAAGACATCATCCGGGTCGATACGGACCTCGTTTCGCTCGATGTCACGGCCTTTGATGCAGATGGACAGCCGGTTAGAAACCTGAGGCAGGAAGATTTCAAGATATTTTCCGACGGAGTCGAACAGCCGATCTCGTTTTTTCAACTGGAAAGACGGCCTGGCGAACCGCGCCCACTGGCCATCGTCTTCGCTCTCGACGTTTCGGGCAGCGTGACCGCGGATGAAATGAACCGGCTGCGATTCGCGTTACGTTCGTTCTCGAATCAACTCGCGAGTCATCCGGTTTCGTACGCCGTGATTGCGTTTGGGATGCGCGTGAAGACGATTCAGAAGTTCACTTCCGATCCACGCAGACTCGAAGAGTCAGTCGATCGCATCAATCGCGACGCGCCCCACGGTCTCTCAACGCACACTTACGACGCAGTTGACGACGCGATTCGCATGCTGGTGCGCAGTGCGCCACGCACGCGCGAACGTCGCTTGATGAAACGCACGGTGCTCGTGGTGACAGACGGTTTTCCAGTAGGCGACACGGTATCGCCAAAAACCGTCATTGAAAGGGCAAACGCCGCGGACGTGAGTGTTTTCGTCGTGACGTTACCGTCGTTTGCGCGCGTGATGGCCTCGTCGAACCAGACACCACTGCCTACGCCGCTTGACGTCAGCGGACTCGCCGAGCTAACTGGAGGCAGAAACGTCTATGCGAACGAGAAGGACTACGCGCCATTGTTTCGCGCACTGGCTGAGGAAGTGAGTTCAGCGTACGTGCTAGCCTTCTATCCGCCGGAAGAAAAAAGACGCGATGGAAAAGTGCACACCATTCGCGTTGAGGGACCGCGGGGATTAACGTTGCGCCAAAGCCGCACCGAATATCGGGCGACTGACAAGCAGTAGGAATTGCGGATTGGCAATTGCCCGTTGCCAATTTCTCCGGCTAAGCGCTTAGTCAGCTTTTAATCGGCAATCGGCAATTGCCAATCGACAATGTTTCAATACTCGTCCTCGTCTTCCTCTTCCTCGAGGCTCTCATCTTCGACAATGTCCAATTCGACAGGATCGAGTCCAACAACCTCCAATTCGGTACTACACTCTTCACAAGTCACGATTTCGCCCTTGTCCGTGTCCAAATCAACGTGAACATCAGCATCACATTCCGGGCAAGTTCCGGTCGGCACTGTTTCTTCCTCCCCCGCAGTCTTAGGTAGAAGGCAAGGGTACTCCCCTTAGTCGGGAGAGCACCACAACCTTGTAAGCAACCAAATCAATCTACCCGCGAGTGCTGGAATTTGCAACAGTCTTTTTGGACCAAAAACCGTGGTTCCCCACACTGTTTCTTGCCGTACAAAGCCAATCTCTTTACAGAGGCTAACCGGAGTGCGTGTCGTGCCCAAATCTGTTTCGACACGAAACATCAAAAGCAATAATTCGCCACATGTTGGGCGTTAGAAAACGACCTTGGCGCCGCTCGGTACGTGCGAGCTGAAATCAACCTGTCGCCGAAACTGGACCACGATGATCTGCCTTACGTCTTCAGCACACGTCCACGGGATCGCATTGTGGAAACAACTTTGCAATACGAACTCGTACATGTAGTGATTCACATGCGCGGCGGCGCAAAAAACGCGGCGGTTGGCTCGCAGAAGGAATCGCGCTTTATGTGGCCGGTGAAGGAAAACTGATCCAACAGAACGCTGAAAATAAATTGAAACGTGTGGCGCAGCGAAGCTATGATGACCCCGGCACTGCTTCAACCAGCCGCGAAGCTCTGACCCGGCGAAGTTTTAGGCCCGCCGAACCGTCAACGTAAGCGCCACACCGCAGTTTGAAAGACAACTCCATGAACCTCCTTAAGCCCCCACTCATCTGTTTGCTGCTGGTTTCGATCATCGCAACTCCCATTGCCGGTCAGCAGAAACGCCGCACAACAGAAAAACCTCCCGCTAAGGCGCCAGCCGCTCCCGCGCCGGCACCTGTACCTCCCGTCACTTTCGACACGCTGATCGCCGCCGAGTCTTTCAAGATCTACGGCGAGGTGCGCAGTGTCGGCCAACTCGTCCGCTCCAATGCCGCCAATGACGTGCTCGAGCCGATTCTAAGGCTCGGTGGTCCACAGACGGAGTTCCGCAATCTCATTGGTTGGTTGAGACGTCATGCTGACGATCTGATGACCTCTCGCATGCTGGTTGCGGCGTTGCCCAACTTAAAAGAAGTTCCAGACGTCGTAGTCGCGATCGAGTTTTCCTCGGCAGAGGAAGCCACGAAGCTCGAATCGCAGTTGAACAGCATTCTGTCGAACGTTCTCCCGCCCCTGCCGCAAAGCGGTGTTAAGGACGAACCGCAGATTTCCACAAAAGCAGATCGAGAAAAAGCAGAGAAAGAGAAAAAGATGGCCCCGCAGGCGAACGAACCACCCAAGCCCGCTCCGGCGCCAACACCCGCTTACCACCTGCAACGCGCCGATTCCCTGCTGCTGATCACGCCTCGGCCGTTTGAACTCAAAAAGCTTCGTCCCAAGGGAAGCAAACTTCTTTCGGAAGACACCAACTTCCGTGTTGCTTACAACCGGTTCAGTTCGGAACCGATCTTCGTCTACATCGACTTCGACGCAATTACCAAAGCCCAGGAAGAGCGCATGAAGGACATGGAGGAGCTGCGGAAAAAAGCAGAAGAAGAGCAAAAGGCCTTAGAGGAAAAACTGAAAGCGGAACCGCCACCGCCAGCGGAAGAAGGTGGCGAAGGAGAACCTGGTGAAGAAGGCGAGGCGATGCCCGAACCAACGCCAGCGCCCGGAGTGCTAACCGCGGCGGGCGCGACCCCGGCTACGGAATCGGAACCTTCTGAATCGCAGAGGTTAGCGAATGCGTTTAGCGGGCTACGCATGTATTTGTTCCAAAACATACCTGACCTGCCGAGCGGTGTCGGCATCGCCTTTGCGCCTGAGAACGAATCGTTTGAACTGCGCGTTCTGCTGGTTAACTCTCCCGGTGAGACGAGCGATCCGATTCCCATCTTCGGCGGCATTCGCTTAGGGGCGCCAATCTCGCCGGAGTCGGCGCGTGTTTTGCCCGCGAGCACTGAAATGTTGGTGATGATGTCCATCGACTACCCGGAGATCCACTCGCGAATGTCGTTGATGGAAGCACGCGAGACGTTTTTGAATGTCGAGAGCGAAGGTCAACCTACAGGCGAACTGCGCGCTACAGTCGGCGCAGCCGACGATGAAATGTTCGCGCCACTGAAAACAATCGAGAAGCTACTCAAGATCAACATCAAAGACGAACTGCTTCCGGTGCTTGGTTCGGAACTCGCGATCGGCTTGCCCGCCACCGGGTACGTTCCATTTGGACCGCCTATCCTCTCACCGCAAGCGGAAACTAAAAAGGGATCAGAAGCAGCGACGGCGGTTCCGAACGCTCCGATCGTCGCGATTTCAATTCGCGACCGGGAAGCGGTTCGCCAGCTCATGCCAAAGGTACTGGCTGGATTCGGAGGTAAAGCCGCTGCCTCCTTGGCCCAAACCGAACGCCGCGAAGACACCGAACTCGTTTCGATCGCCAACATGTTTGCTTACGCGTTCGTCGGAAACTTCCTCGTGCTCTCTCCGGATGCCGCGGCTACACGCTACGTCGTCGACTCATATTTAAAAGGCGAGACTCTGTCCGCCGATCCGCATTTCAAAAACTCCACTCGCTGGCAACCGCGCCAGGTGCAAGGACAGGTCTACATCTCACCGGCAATGGCGGAGAGTTATAAAATGTGGGCCAACAGCTCGAGCACGCACCTGACCGATGACGCGCGCAACTTCATCACGCGTTTGAGCACGAACCCGCAACCGATCACCTACTCGCTTTCAAACGACGGCCTCGGTGCGCTGCATGAATTGCGTGTTCCCAAAAACATCATCGCCCTCGCAGCAGTTGGTATGGCCAGCGCTGAGAACCCCCCGGAGGCGGCAAAGAACGAGCGAAGCGCACTATACGCGCTTTGGCGGATTGCGAGCGCTCAGCGGCAATACAAGGAAAAAACCGGCACGAGTTACGGCTCGATTGAACAGTTAATCGAGACAGAGATATTGTCGAAGGACGCGGTCGAAGCCGCGGGTTACAAAATCGACTTCAGATTGACGGGGGACGGATTCGAGGTGACCGCGGTTCCCACGGAGTATGGCAAGACCGGAAAGCTGTCGTTCTTTTTGGACAAGTCAGGCGTCGTCCGCGGCGCGGACCGTGGTGGCGCGGCCGCAAGTGCTTCCGACCAGCCGGTTAATTACTGAACCGGCGCTTCGCCAGGTTGTCAATCGTCACCTGTTCGACGGGCTCGGCCAACTCAAAACCAAAGATTCGCGAGTAGAAATAAAGCTCTCCGTCCAGCGCCCGCTTGATGTTTTTTGCTTGCCTGAAGCCGTGCTGCTCGCCCTCGAAAGCGACGTACGCCACTGGAAATCCCTTCGCCCGCATCGCTTGAACCATCTTCTCCGCCTGGTTCGGCGGTACGACCTTGTCTTCCAAACCCTGGAAGAAGATCACCGGACACGACAGACGCTCGGGAAAGTTTATCGGTGAACGTTCGTAGTAGATGTCGCGACGTTCCGGATACGGACCCAATAACCCGGTGAGATATTGCGATTCGTACTTGTGCGTGTCACGGGCCAGCGCCTCAGCGTCGCTGACACCGAAGTGACTCGCGCCGGCTTTGAACGTCTTACGAAAAGTCAGCGCGCAGAGCGTTGTGTAACCGCCGGCGCTGCCCCCGGTAATGATCAAACGATTGGCATCGACTTCGCCCCGGTTCGCGAGATAACGCGCGCCGTTGGCGCAATCGTCCACGTCAACGATGCCCCACTTCTTGTTGAGCCGTTCGCGATATTGCCGTCCATAGCCGGTGCTGCCGCCGTAGTTGACGTCCAGTACTGCGAATCCGCGGCTGGTCCAATACTGGATCGAAAGACTCAACGCCGTCGAAGCGGCCGCGGTTGGGCCACCATGACTCTTCACGATCAGCGGCGGCTTTTCGTTGTCAGGTGCGCGGTAGTCTGGATTCTGCGGCGGATAAAAGAAACCATGGGCCGTGAGTCCACCTTCGGTCGGAAACTCGATCGCGCGCGGGACGGAAAAGTAACGCGGAAAGATCTCGAGGTCGTTCGA
Source organism: Acidobacteriota bacterium (assembly GCA_020199835.1). Taxonomy (GTDB): domain Bacteria; phylum Acidobacteriota; class Blastocatellia; order Pyrinomonadales; family Pyrinomonadaceae; genus PSRF01. The sequence continues at coordinate 446,571 of JAIVJV010000008.1, forward strand.
TCGGCGCAACGTTTCGAACTGCTTCGTATTTACGTCGAACTTGACGATCGAGACTACGTCGGTTGGCGAGCCGCCGCGAAAAACAACCTGTCCATCGTGCGCGCGCACGTACTGAATGTCAGTGTACGGACAATCCACAGTGGTCAGCTTGCCGGTGCCTGTGTCGATTAGGCCAAACGTGGAAACACCTTGCTCGACGTGGCTGCACGCGATCAACTCCGATGAGATAAACGCGTAACACGACATGCCAAAGACCCATTGCGGCATACCGAGTTCTCCTTTTAATTGAGTGACACTTTCGATCTCTCCATCACTCGAAATGCGATGCAGGTTCCACCAGCCGTTTTTGTCACTCGCGAAATACAACACGCCATCCGGCGACCACTCAGGCTGAAAGATTGACTCTGCCTTGCCGCCCGCGATGCGGCGGGTTGACGTCAACGATCCATCTTCACCAAACTCGCCCACCCAGAGTTCGCAGCCGTCCCAAGGCATATTTGGATGGTTCCACGTTAGCCAGGCGAGATGAGTGCCGTCGGGACTGACGCGTGGCGAAGAGTAAAAATCATTACCTTCGAGCAATACGCGGCCGGGTTCAGTGTTCCCCTCGAGATCGAGCGCGACGATGGAGGTTGACGCCTCTACGCCGGCGTTGCGGTGATCTTCGCGAACGCAGATCAGCCGTCCGCGAGCTTCGTCGAGGCAGTAATCCGCATAACGCACGTCCTCAGCAGGCGTGATCGCTCGCGGCTCGGCGCCGCTGTCCTGTCGATAAACGCGCTGATCAGAAAAGTTTGAAAAGTAAACGGTGCCGTTGACCGAGAGGTAGTCGCCACCGCCGTACTCATGAACACGGGTGCGCGCGTTGAACGGCTGCGGTGTCAGAGCGGTTTGTGCGCCGCTTAGGTCCCGCTTGACGATGACGTTGCGGCCGCCTTCGGTCGGACGCATCTCAATCCAGTAAATGTCGCCGCCGTCGAACGTAGGTTGGCCAAGACCGACCGAGCCGCTGACAATGAGTTCTGACGTGATAGGTGATTTCCAAGAGCCGTACGGTGCGATCTTTGGTGAGTTTGACAAGCCAGGTGCTCTGCTCCTTGCGGTTTTGTTCGAAAATTTACCTGTTTCCAGCGCCGTGAAACTTTGCGGACTTTTTAGTTACAACCTCGCAAAGGCTTTACAAGGTTGATGCAACCTACGTTTTCCTGAGGGCAGCTAGTATCAGCCCGTCGTTAATTCTCCATGGGAGAACTGAGATAAAGGCAAGGGCACTGGTCTTGGGGGAGGTCAGTGCCCTCTCTTTTTGTCTCCGATAATCTTACCAGTACTCCGCTTTCTCCTTCAGCAAAATTAACCGTTGCGTACTTTGTAGGCTGATTTTCTTGACTGCCACGCCGAACCGAACGACAATTCGCCGGTCTTAAATAAAAGAGGTGGCTCACCGATGACCTTCTGGAAACGACGCACTATGGCATTTTGCCTCGTTGCGTCCTTTATCTTCGCCAGTTTTCCTTTAACAACCAATACCAGCGCTGACACTTTCCGGCCGGTCGTGCGTGGCAAGCGCGGCGTCGTCGCCGGGGGCCAACCGCTTTCGGTCGAAGCCGGTCTGCGGATTCTGCAACGCGGCGGAAACGCTGTTGATGCGGGCGTGGCCGCGACTCTCGCGGCGTCAGTCATCGAGTTTTCCCACTTCTCTTTCGGCGGCGAGGTGCCGATCCTGATCAAGTTGAAAGGCCAGAAGGTGGTGGTCATCGAGGGTATGGGCCAGGCGCCGATGCAGGCCACGCGCGAGTTCTTCGTTAGCCGCAGCCAGGGTGACGCGACCAGCGGCACGACGATGCCGGGCGCGAGAAAGGGCGGTTTGATTCCATCAACCGGACCACTGTCTGCGACGGTGCCCGCGGTTCTCGATGCTTGTGTCACCGCTCTCGACAAGTTTGGTACGAAGACGTTGGCCGAAGTGATGGAACCGGCGATTGAACTCGCCGACGGTTTTCCCCTCGACGAACTGCGCGTTCAGTACATTCGCACCCGCTCGTCAATCTTTTCGCAGTGGCCCGATGCGAAACGTGTTTTCCTGCCGAACGGCGTGGTGCCGAAAGTGGGCGAGATCTTCGTGCAGGCGGACCTCGCACGGACGCTGCGCGAGATCGTGCGCGCTGAGAAACTCGGTTCGCGCGGCACGCGCAGTAGCCGGCACGCCGGTTTGATGGCGGCGCGCGACTATTTCTACAAAGGTCCAATCGCGCAGCGCATCGGTGCTTACATGCAGGCCAACGGCGGCCTGATTCACCGGGATGATTTCGCGAAGTTCTCCGCAAACGTAGGCGAACCCGTGTCGGCGAACTATCGTGGTTACGAGGTTTATAAAGCCGGTTTCTGGACTCAAGGTCCGGCGATGGTCGAAACCCTCAACCTGCTCGAAGGTTTTGACTTGAAGAAGATGGGCCATAACTCGCCCGATTACATTCACACGCTCACCGAAGCACTCAAACTCGGGCTCGCGGATCGCGATCGTTACTACGCTGATCCGAATTTTGTAAAAATCCCGATGGTCGAACTGTTATCAAAAGACTACGCCGCGCTCCGGCGTCCCCTCATCGATCAGCGACGCGCTTCGATGTCTCAGTTGCCCGGCGATCCGTTGAACAAAAAACCGATTCTGGCTAGCTCCACCCAAATAATAGGTAGAGCGTCGGCGGTGCCGGAGCTCGAACGAGCTAACGATACGACGTGCGTCAACGTCGTCGATAAAGAAGGCAATCTCTTCAGTGCAACGCCGAGCGGCGCCTGGCTGCCGGCGGTAGTTGCCGGCGACACAGGCGTGTTGATGGGCCAACGCTTGCAATCCGCCCTCACCGATCCGAACCACCCGAACGTCGTGGCGCCAGGAAAACGTCCACGCATAACGTTGACGCCGACGCTCGTGCTCAAGGACGGTCAGCCGTATATGGTGCTCAGCACGCCCGGCGGCGACAACCAGGACCAGGCACTGTTGCAAGTGCTGCTGAACATCATCGAGTTTGGCATGAACCCGCAGGAGGCCGTCGAAGCCGCTCGTTTTGACACGCAGCATTATGTGAGCTCGTTCGACGATCACGAGTTTCTGCCGGGTTCCCTTAATCTCGAGTCGCGTGTAGGTTTGAAGACGATTCAGGAACTCTCACAGCGTGGACACAAAGTGAAGACGCAAAGCGAGTGGGGCACGCTCTCAGCGCCAACCGTCATCATTTACGATCCGAAAACCGGCGTGGCCTCGGCCGGAGCCGATCCGCGTCGCAGCCGTTACGCCGTTGCGTGGTAGAAGTCGATGTGAAACCAATCCTAAAGGAGTCCCCTAATGAAGATCCTCTTAACTCTTTTTGCTTTCGCGATCGCTTTCATCGTTCAAGCCAACGTGGCGGCAGCGCCGGATTTGCCGAAACCGGTGCTCGCGTTTCGCGGACAGGAGCACTACGAAGCCGGCGGCAACAAAATGACGCGTTATCATTTCGAAGTCGCTAACAAGGAAGAGTTTCCGGCAGAACTTTTTACAGCTTCGCCGGATCTGCCGCCTTGTGGAACGAACACAAAGGCCTCTCGCACATGGGTGGACGTTTATGACCAGAGCGGAAAGCGCTTGAATGGGTTCTGCGCCCTAAGTAAGCCGGCGGATCTGACAAAGATCTGGTTCGCGCTGCCTCAGGACGAAGTGCCGCCGAGCTGGGTGTACATCGAGATGAACGACCGCAAGGCCAATACGAAACAAAAATCGAATCTTGCTGAGACAACAATGTAGTTTTAATTCTGACTATTAGGGGGAATCATCATGGCATTAGCAGAAGGTCAACGCTTCATAGACTTCAAACTTCAGAACCAGGACGGCAAGAGCGTCTCGCTCGACGACTTCAAAGGCAAGTGGCTCGTGCTTTACGTCTATCCGAAAGACGACACGCCGGGCTGCACGATTCAGGGAAAGTCGTTCACGGCGAGTAAAGAAGAGTTTGACGCGGCTAATATCGCCGTCGTGGGCGTCAGCGAAGACGACATTGAGTCGCACAAGAACTTTGGTAACAAGTTTGGGTTCACGATCGACCTGCTCGCGGATCCGCAGCACCAGCTTTTGAACGCGGCGGACGTGGGCCAAAGCGACTACAAGGGAACGATGTACTGGAACCGCACCAGTTTCGTGATCGATCCTGAAGGCAAGTTGCGCAAGATTTATCGCAAGGTAAATCCTGAGGGTCACGAGCAGGTGCTGCTCGAAGACATCAAACAAATGCAACAGCAACAGGGACAAGCTCAGGGCAGCGGAAGTCGCGGATAAAATGCTCGCATACGTCTTCTGGCATTGGCCGCAAGCGAGCGTAGACACGAAAACCTACGTAGCTCATCTCGAGAGCTTTCATCGCACGCTCGCGGCCAATAAGCCAGAAGGCTTTCAGCGTTCCGTTGTCTTTCAGATCGAAGATGCTGACTGGTTGCAGACTCGCGGTGGGGCATACGAAGAGTGGTATTTACTCGACGATTCCGCCGCGATGGACCCGTTGAACGACGCCGCGGTTTCCGGCGTGTGCGAGGAACCGCATAACCGCGTCGCTCGTGAAGCCGATGGTGGCACCGGCGGCTTGTATCGCTTGCGAGCCGGTGCGGGAGTTTTAAGCGACGCGAGATTTGCGGTTTGGTTATCGAAGCCCGCAGGCGTGACGTACAGAGATTTTTACGAAGCGCTCAGTCCGTTGACTTCACAGCCGGGCGTCGCGTTGTGGGGACGGCAGATGACGCTTGGACCAACCACCGAGTTTTGCCTTCACAGTCAGAATCCGGTGCAACTGCCGGCCGGGTTTGGTGGCCGCCAATTTCCTCTTGGTCCGCTAATCAGTACCTAAAACCACCTCTAACGGACAGTGATCCGAAGCGGCCCTGATTCGTTCTTCTGGATCGGTGATCACTGTACATTTCAACAACCGCTCGCGAAATGCTCGTGGCACAAAAGCGTAGTCGAGCCGGACGTGCGGATCCCACGTCGGAAACGTGTATCCCTTGTCGTCGTGCAACGTGCGATAACCATCGTTGTAACCTGCATCAAGCATTAATTGGATCGTTTCGCGTTGGAGTTTGCGGCCGCTGATCCAGATCAAAGCTTTGATCCACCCCGGCAGGCGATCCATCTCGAGGATGTCGCCGGGCGCGAGCGTGTTGAAGTCGCCTACGAGTACGTGAAAACCGTGCTGGTGGCGTTTGATTCCTTCCAGCAGCGCGCGGATCTCGCGTGCGCGGCGTCGTTCGTCCCACTTCGAAAACCGCGCGCTGAGGTGAAGGCCAAAGACGCGTGTCTCGCTGTTGTTCGGGATGATCTCGAGAAACGAGTGACGCGCGCCGGCGGGATAGTGCCACTCGTGATACGAAACTTTCTTTTTGCTGATGAAGCCGATCGAGTGATGACGTCGTGAAGCCCAGAACGGAAAGCCGGTCGCTTTCGCGATACGTTCGATGACGTCCGGATAGATCGCTTCCTGGAAAACAACAAGATCCGGATCAGCGGCTGTGATCGTTTCTGCGAGTGGCTGTTCGCGGCCGACGCCGCCGAAGCGGATGTTGTAACTGAGCAACTTCAGCGTCACGCATCTGCCTCGGTGTGGACCACGACGTAATATGGCTCGCCGAACAGAATGTCGCGGCTGTACAGGACGAGGCTTGAAGTCGCCTGAAAGTTTACGGGACGTCCGACGAGCTCCTGTACGGACTCGCGCAACGCGTTCAACTCTGGAGTGGCGATGTCCGGATCCTTGTCGCCCAGCGGTTTGGTGTGCAGGCTCGGTAGGTAGTAGGCATCTGCTTTCCAAAGCTCCATCGCCTTGCTGCCGACGAGGGTGACATCGAGATCGCTGGTGTTCTTGCCCAGCGAATCGTATGGCGTTCCGTCTTCGTGGCGTTGGTTGGTGACGACGCTGCCGCGCAGCACGATACCGGTGCCTTCGGGCAGACCTTGTTGCAGCTTGCGATAGAAAGCGATGAAGAGTCGTTCATCTCCGCCGAACGCAAGCGTGAGTACGCGCGAACGGATCTCGTTCTCGCTCATTTCATGAGCATCTTTTGGCATAAGCGGGTTTCCGTTTGTTTCTGAACACGAAGGGGGCTAAAGGGAGATGTCATCGTCCTCGCGCATTGTATAGATCGGCGCCCGACCATACGCAAGCCGCGTGTTGCGACTGCACCCGTCCGATTTCCAGCTCGGCGACAACTGGAATGTGGTCCGAAGCAAGGCTCTCGACCACCCACGCCTTCTTCGCGCGGAGCGCTTTCGAACTGTAGAAAATGTGATCGATCCGTTTGCCGGGCTTGTCCGCCGGATAACTGAAACCGTCGCCTTTCGCGCGGCTCGTGATCCACGCGTCGTCAAACCTCGTGCGCATCAGTTGGTAGGCACTGCCTGAAGGCACATCGTTGAGATCCGCGACGACGATCAGCGGCGGTTTGACGTCCGCTAGATATTTCAGCAGTTGTTCAGTTTCGAACAAACGTCCGTCTTCAAACTGATAATCCAGATGCGTGGTGACAAAAGTCAGCCGCCGCCGATCTACTTCCACTTCGACCTGCAACATCCCGCGCCGCTCCGACTCACGCTTGTTCTCGAACATGCGGTGAACGGAACTCTTGATCGGAAACCGCGACAGGATCGCGACGCCGTACTTTCCGCCCTGGTAATCGAGATTCGGAGCGAACGCATACTCCATTCGCGTCAGCGCAGCGAGTTCCGCGATCTCGTCTTTTCCTTCCGTTCGCTTCACTCCGCGATCGACTTCCTGCAAACCGACGAGATCCGGGCGTTCGCGATTGATCACGTCGGCGATGCGTTGAAGATCGAGCTTCTTGTCCATGCCGACGCCGACGTGAATGTTGTAAGTCATCACGCGCAGCGTCTTATTCGCAAGAGCAGGGGAAACAAAAACAGCCAGCAGTAGTAACAGCAGGCCTGTCCGCTGAGGAATCCGCTTCATCTGTGGGTCAACTCGTCTAAAATTTTTACTGGCGTAAGAGCGATGCGGATCTTAACATGGCCGCGTGCTCCCCTGGCTTGTCATGTTGTGCGCCGCGTTCGCCGCGGGCGCGATCAATTCCATTGCCGGGGGCGGAACCTTAATCACCTTCCCCGTTCTCATCTGGCTCGGACTCGATCCCAAAGTCGCAAACGGCACCAGCACGGTCGCGCTCTGGCCCGGTCTGTTTGGCGGACTCTTTGGCTATCGCCACGAACTCGCGAACAGTTCGCCGATACTGATCCGTCTTGGTCTAACCAGCATCGTCGGCGGCGCGGTTGGCGCATGGCTGCTGATCTGGACGCCATCGCCGGTCTTTGCTTACCTCGTACCGTTTTTGATTCTGTTTGCGACAGTGCTCTTTATGTTCCAGGGAGTCATCAACAAGCGTCTGCGGCTCGGATCGCTCGAAGGCAAGCCGACGAGACTCTGGTGGACAGGCGCGATCGTCTTTCAGTTCTTCTCGTCGATGTACGGTGGTTATTTCGGCGCCGGTAACGGCATTCTCATGCTGGCTGCGATGGGCCTCCTCGGTCTGAACGAACTGCATCGTGCCAACGGCATCAAGAATTTTCTGGGCATCTGCATCAACAGCATCGCCGTCGTGAGTTTCGCATTCGCCGGACTCGTCGTCTGGCAGGACGCGCTCGTGATGGCCTGCGGCGCGCTCGCCGGTGGTTACTTCGGCGCGAGCATGGCGATGCGTATCGGTCAGACATGGGTGCGCCGCGGCGTGGTCGTGATCGGATTGATAATCTTCGTGGCTATGATATGGAAACTGCGTCAATGAAATCCGCGAAACTGCCGCGCGAGTTTTACACGCGTCCGAACGTGCTGACCGTCGCGCGAGACCTGCTTGGGAAGTTGCTGGTAGTGCCGGCGGCGAATGGCCAACGTGTGTCGGGAATGATCGTGGAAGTTGAAGCATATCGTGGACCCGAAGACCGCGCGTCACACGCGTACGGCGGGCGTCGCACGCAAAGAACCGAAACGATGTACGGGTTAGGTGGCGTGGCGTACGTATATTTTGTCTACGGCATGTACTACCAGTTCAACGTCGTCAGCAACGTGGCTGACATTCCGCACGCGATCCTCATGCGCGCGCTGCAACCGGTCGAAGGCATCGAGCTGATGCGCGAACGGCGTCACAAGCATCCGGATCACAATCTCACGAATGGACCAGGCAAACTGTGCATCGCGCTCGGCATCGATCGCACCCTCAACAACGCGGATTTGTCAGGCGATCGCGTTTGGCTCGAAGAGTACCAGTCGGTCTCGCCGCGCCGGATCGCCAAAGGCCCGCGCATCGGCATCGACTACGCCGAAGAGTGGATCTATAAACCGTGGCGCTTCTGGATCCGCGACAATTCCTATGTGAGCCGCCGAAGCTGATATATCATTGCCGCCGGAGGTTCACTCTCATGCTCAAACTCTCTCGCCGGCTTATCGGTCTCTCACTTCTCTTCTGCTTCGTGCTCACTCCGCTCAGCGCCACGCTCGCAGCGGATTTCAAACGCGAAGTCATTTATCAAATCATCACTGATCGTTTCTTCGACGGCAGCACCAGCAACAACAATCCGTCGCAGAGTTCCGGACTCTACGACTCAACCAAAACAAACTGGCGCGCTTACTGGGGCGGCGATCTGGCGGGTATTCAACAGAAGATGTCGTACCTTGCGGGTATGGGCGTCACCGCGATCTGGATCTCGCCGCCCGTCGATAATCTCAACACTAACATCCCTGACGGCAGTGGCAATCCGACGGCTTCGTACCACGGCTATCAGGCGCGTGACTTCAAACGCATCGAAGAACACTTCGGCAATTCGAGTAACAGTTGGACCGAGTTTGACAACCTCGTCACTGCCGCGCACGCAAACGGGATCAAGGTCATCGTCGATTTCGCCCCGAACCACTCAACGCAAAACAACGCGGGCGAGTTCGGCGCGCTCTACGACAACGGCGCACTCCTCGGTAATTTCACGAGCGACACCAACGGCTACTTTCATCACAACGCCAATATCTCCGGCGGTGGTTGGGACGATCGTTACCAGGCGCAGTACTTCACCCTCTTCGATCTCGCCGACATCAACCAGCAACACCCCACGATGGACGCCTACCTGAAAGCGGCCGCGCAACTCTTTCAACAGCACGGCGTGGATGGCTTCCGGATCGACGCGATCAAGCACCTCAACTGGGGCTGGCAATACAGTCTGGCAAACTCGATCTACACCTTCGGCGACAGTTTCCTATTTGGTGAGTGGTTCCAGGGCACCACTTCGGACCCGCTCTATCGCGACTCCTACAAATACGCAAACAAGAGTGGTATCTCAATGCTGGATTTCCCACTCAACACCGCGATTCGCAACGTGTTCGGCAACAACGCCAACTTCTCCCAAATCGATTCCGTCATCTCACAGGAAGGCAGCAACTTCACCTGGAAAGAAGACCTCGTCACCTTCATCGACAATCACGACATGGCGCGCTTTCTGTCGATTAACAATAACAACAACCGTCTGCACGAGGCGCTCGCGTTTACACTGACGAGCCGCGGCATTCCGTGCATTTACTACGGCACCGAGCAATATCTGCACAACGACACGAGTGGCGGCACTGATCCTTACAACCGTCCGATGATGGTCAACTTCAGCACCAGCACGACCGCGTATCAGGTCATCAACAAGCTTTCGACGCTGCGCCGCAACAACACCGCCATTCCGTACGGCTCGATGAGTCAGCGCTGGATGAATAACGACGTCTACATCTACGAGCGGAAGTTCTTTGGCAACGTGGTGCTGGTTGCAATCAACAAGAACGAGAGCAGCAGTTACAGCATCACCGGACTAAACACGTCCTTGCCGGCGGGCAGTTATTCCGATTATCTGACGGGCTCGGTGGGCGGCTTCTCGATCACGGTCAACTCCGGCTCGGGTGGGAACAATCCGGTTACCAATTTCACTCTGCCGGCGCACACGGTTTCCGTCTGGCAATTCACCGAGAGCGGCGGCTCGCCACAGGTCGGTTCAATTGGACCAACCAACGGTCAGTCCGGCGTGAAAGTGACGATTGGGGGCAAAAACTTCGGCAGCACCACGGGTACGGTGAAATTCGGCACAACCACCGCGACCGTGAACTCCTGGACGCCCACACACATTGTCGCGACCACGCCGTCTGTTACCAACGGCAACTACAGCGTCACGGTTACGAACTCAGGCGGCCAAGTCTCGAATCCCATTCAGTACACGGTGCTCACGGCGAAGCTCATTCCGATCACGTTCACCGTCAACAACGCGAGCCCGACATCAGTGGGTGACTATATTTTTCTCACCGGCAACACAGTCGAACTCGGCAAATGGTCAACCACGTGGGACGGCGCTGTGGGTCCATTGCTGACGCCGAACTATCCGAACTGGTTCAACGTCGTGAGCGTGGCCGCGGGCCAGACGATTCAATTCAAGTTCATCAAGATCGCCGCGAACGGCTCAGTGACATGGGAAGCAGGTTCCAATCACACGTACACGGTGCCGACGAGTGGCACCGGCTCGGTGAACGTGAACTGGCAGTATTGATTTTTTGTTGACAACCTTCTGCGAGTGAAATATTGCGCGCACGTTCTCAACAGCGCAAGACCTCATTCCCATTCGTAGGAGTTTCTGCACAAGCAGATCACGGTCCAGCAGAACCTCAAAGCCGTCGAAACGTTGAAGAGCATCGGCCTGATGTTCGAGTACGGGTTCATGCTGCTCGATCCTTCGAGCACGTTTGAGTCGGTCCGCGAAAACATCGGGTTCCTGCGCACGATTCTCGCCGACGGCTGTTTGCCCGTGACCTTCTGCCGCATGCTTCCTTACGACGGTACGCCGATCAAAGACGAGCTCGTGCGAACCGGACGTTTGCGTGGCGACGTCTGCAATCCGGATTACGACTTTCTCGATCCGCGCATCGGCGAGTTTTATCAGGCGCTAACGGAACTCGTGAGTCTTACTTGTTGGATTCATGGTCTGGAAGCGGTGACTATCCAACTCGGATGCGCATGGCATGAAGTGGCCGTGATGGAGAGACTGTTTCCGGCATTGTCTGGGTTTAACAACTACAAAGATGCTCTTCGCGAAATAACGAAGAGGAGCAACGATCTATTGCTGCGAGTCGTAGAAGATCTGTCGTACCAGTTTTTCCGACAACCTGCCCGTGCAATGGACTCCGGAAGTCATCGACCAAACACGCGTTCGTGTCGTGGACGCACTGTTGCGCGAGCGCGACGCCTTCGTTTACGCCAACGAGGAGATCTTGCTCGAGACGCTGGAAAGGGACGCCCTCGCCGTCGCCGAGGACCCTCGCCTTGAGGTCAGTTCCGTCTGAAAATTCTTCTTGACAGCGGCAGGTCAATAAATTAAATACTGTTTGTCTCTGTTATTCGACGTACAGAGATGGTTTCACTTCGTTTTTCCTACCCGATCTTCTGAAACCGAAACACGCGGCGTCCAACAACAACCTAGATTCGAGGTACACCTATGTCCTTTCCTCTGCTTTCCGGTCTGCGCTCCAACGACCTGGCTATCGATCTCGGCACGGCAAACACGCTGGTTTACGCCAAAGGGCGCGGTGTGGTGCTCAGCGAACCATCCATCGTGGCCATCAATAAAGTGACTAACAACGTGGAGGCGGTCGGAAAAGAAGCAAAGGAGATGCTTGGCCGGACCCCGGGCAACATCGTGGCGATTCGCCCGATGCGCGACGGCGTCATCGCAAACTTTGAAGTGACCGAGAAGATGCTTCAGCACTTTATCCGCAAGGCGCATAACGGCCGGACGTGGGTCAGCCCGCGGGTAGTTATCGGGATTCCGTCGGAGATCACGCAGGTTGAGCGGCGTGCCGTCGAAGACTCGGCTTATCGCGCGAAGGCATCGGAAGTTTACCTCGTTGAAGAGGCTGTCGCGGCCGCGATTGGTGCCGGACTGCCGATTACCGAACCGCAGGGCAATATCGTCGTGGACATCGGCGGCGGCACGACGGATATCGCCGTGATCAGCCTTGGTGGAATCGTTTACGCCCGTGCGGTGCGCACGGCCGGCGACGCGATGGACAATGCCGTCGCTGAGTGGGTGAAGCGTAAATACAACTTGTTGATTGGCGAACGCACAGCGGAAGAGATCAAGATTCGTCTAGGCAGTGCGTTTCCGCTCGACGAGCCGTTGAGCATGGAAGTGCGTGGCCGCAATCTCATCGAAGGTATTCCGCAAACGATTACTGTGACGGACGAAGAGATCCGGCAAGCCCTCGATCCCTCGATCAGTGCGATTGTCGATGCGGTGCGCGTGGCACTCGAGCGCACGCCTCCCGAGCTCTCGGCAGACATTATCGATCGCGGTGTGGTTCTGACCGGCGGTGGCGCATTGCTTGCGAACCTCGACAAGCGTTTGCGCACTGAGACCGGTTTACCGGTTTTCGTGGCGGATGATCCGCTGACGTCGGTAGTGCTCGGAGCTGGTAAAATGCTTTCCGATTTTGCGCTGTTGAAGCGAGTGAAGTGGGAGAACACGCTCCAGTACTAACCAGCGATCAGTCGCACCCCAGAATCCCCTGTTAGCGCCAACGGTGGCCCATGTTTGAGTCAGAGGAGCAAAAACAGCGTGCTGAGCGGATCGTCATGCTGCTCGCGAAACTGTACGTAATACTCGAGCTATCGCTTGATACGTGCCCGGTGTGCCACAAAGCCCTCGGGCACGACGACGAGTGTCCGATACCTCTCGCCTGGTCGATGCTCACACCCGAACAGCAGCACGACGCCCGCGCCGCCATCCGCGCCCTCGCCCTCAGCATCGGCAACGACGACTCGGTCCTCGATCCTCCGTTGGTTCACTAATCCGTAACTGCCTGGTCCGTAATCTGCAGCCCTCGATCAATAATCGCAAACGCTTCGCGCAGCTCTGTCTCGGTGATGCATAGCGGCGGGTTGGTGAAGAACGTGTTCCAGCGCACGAAGGTGTAGAGGCCTTCCTCGCGGAAGAACTTGCCGAGCGCCTGCATCTCCGGCGCGGTGCCGTTGAAAGGCGCCATCGGTTCGAGAGTCCGGCGACTGCGAACCAACTCAACGATTCCAAACAACCCGATGTTGCGAGTCGCGCCCACCGACGGATGCCGGTCGACCAAATCGCGAAGCAGACCGTGCATCAACTCTCCCATTTGTCGCGCGTTCTCGATCAGTTTGTCTTCTTCGTAGACGGAGATCGTGGCGATCGCGGCTGCGCACGCCAGCGGATGACTGTTGTAAGTCAAACCGCCGTAGAAAAAGTTCTTCTGAAAGTGCTCGGCGATGTTGCGTCGCATTCCGACCGCGCCGAGCTGCACGTACGCGCTCGTCAATCCTTTGGCCATCGATATCAAATCAGGCTGGACCTTCCAGTGATCTACCGAGAACCACTCGCCGGTGCGACCAAACCCGGCCATCACTTCGTCGGCGATCAACAGGATGCCGTGCTTGTCGCAGATGTCGCGCAGGCCCTGCAGGTAACCATCCGGCGGAATCAAGATTCCATTCGTGCCGGTTACCGGTTCGACAATGATAGCGGCGATCGTCTTTGGGCCTTCCAGCTCGATGATCTCGTCAGTCCGGGCGAGCACGTCTTCGGTCGTGTCGTAACCTTTTTGAATCCCGTGATAGAAATCAGGAATACGAAACACGCCCGGGATTCCGGGTTCCGCGCCCCAACGCCGCGGATCGCCCGTTAACGTCAACACGCCCGCGGTGCCGCCGTGATACGAGCGATAACGCGCGCCGATCTTTTGCCGGCCGGTGACCAGGCGCGCGATGCGGATCGCATTCTCGTTGGCTTCAGCGCCGCCGTTGGTGAAGAAGAACGTGTCGATGTCACCAGGCGTGATCTCCGCCAGCTTCGCGGCGAGGCGGGCGCGCACTTCAGTCGCCATAAAAGGGTTCGCATACGCGAGTGTCGCCGCTTGCTGTTGAATCGCGCGAATTACCCGTTCGTCGCCATGGCCGATGTTCACGCACATCAACTGGCTGTTGAAGTCGATGAAGCGCTTCCCTTCCGGCGTCCAGAAGTAAATGCCTTTGGCGCGCGCAACGGGAATCGGATCAACTGCCGATTGAACGGACCATTCGAAGAGTGTGTGGCGGCGCGAGAGCTCGACGATCTGCTCGCCGCTCATGGTGTCGAATTTTGTAGCCATGGCCCGCGATGCTACTCAAATCACGCACGATTGACAACGCTTTAGCGTTTACACATTATCGCTAACACAATGGGATTCATGAGCAAGACGGCGGCGTTTATGAGCATGGCGTCGCTGAGAAACCTGGTGTCCGACTCGATCGCGATCGACATGGGATCGGGCGCGACAATCATTTATGTACGCGGCCCCGGCGTCGTAGTCGATGAACCTTCACTCGTGGCGATCAACGACATTTCAGGCGAAGTGATCGCCGTGGGCTCGGAAGCACGCCAGATGTACGGCCGCGAGGCGCGCGACATTACGGTTGTCGCTCCTTTGCTGAACGGCGTGGTGGCCGACTTCGAAAGGACGCGCGAGATGCTCGCGCACTTCGTGCGCGAGGCACGCAGCGGCGGTTCATTTTTCAGCCGGCGCGCGCTCATGAGTGTTTATCCGGGCGTGACTCACGTTGAGCGCCGCGCATTGCTGACGGCAGCGGAACACGCGCGCATCGGCCGCGTCATGATGATGGATGAAGGCCTGGCGGCAGCGTTCGGCGCGGGTGTGAAGCTTGACGACACGTACGCGTCAGCGGTAGTAGACATCGGCAGCGGCACGACCAACGTCGCTGTCGTGGGGGCCGGCGCGATCATTCATTCGCGTTCAGAACGGATCGGGAGTGCGGACATCAACACGGCGATCATCAATCACGTGCGACGTCACCGCGGGCTCGCGATTGGTCAGCGATCAGCCGAGCGGCTCAAACTCGAACTGGCTTCGGCCACGCTGCCCGACGATCTCGCGCGCGAAATCACGATCCGTGGTCGCGACGTGGTGACCGGTAGTCCGGGAGCAATCAACCTGACGGCTGGGGAAATCTATCCGGTGGCCCAGTATGTCGTGATCAAAATCGCGGAGGCGGTTTCGACAACGCTGGCCGAACTGTCGCCGGAAGTAGCGGGAGACATTTACGAGCGCGGCATCATTCTCACAGGCGGCGGAGCGTTGTTCAACGGTATGGCCCAGTACCTGGGCGACCAAACGAAGCTGGCGGTGCAGACTGCGGAAGAACCGCGTTACGCGATCGTGCGTGGGCTCGCGTTAATGTTTGACGATCCGCTGCTGCTGAGGCGCGCGGTTCGGAGCGAAGCGCCACCGTTACTCGACCAGCAGAACGAAGCATACTCGTTGTAGTTCCCGCCTGCTTATATCGGCTCGTCGGCAGACGGCGCGTAGGATTCTGGCGGCGTTCGAAGAGGTTTTTCAGCGAGCCGGTGAGTTGCAGGCGATAAGTAGACCGAGAGTCCGCGGCGCGGATCTGGGCCTTCCGTCGTCCGCGGACTCTTTGGCCCCTTCACAAGGGCCAGCCAAGATGATGATTTTTCTGTTTACGGCGGGGGGCTTGTCGTTTACGATGCAGCCGTCTTTGACAATTCAGCAACGGCCATATGCGCGGCTCACAACCCACTAACGAGTGATGAGCATCGCCGTCGAGCAAGGAAGGTCCATACTCACGGCGAAAAACAACAGCGAGCGCATATTACTCCCAAGTGCGAGTAGATGCAAGCGAGACGTTTACAGAGCCTTGAGGCGAGACAGGACCGTGCGGGCCAGAGCCGCGGCGGCGCCAAACCTCCTCTTGAACGGAGGCGGCTGTTAATGGGCAACCCGCGTCCGAAGCCGTTGCGTCTCGCCGAAAAGCTGTTGCAGATCCGGCAGGGGCTTGGTTTGTCGCAAACGCAGATGCTCACGCGTATGGGCCTCGAAGAAACGATGCACTACGGCCGCATCTCGGAATACGAGCAGGGCAAACGCGAGCCGACGCTGATGACGCTGCTGGCTTACGCGCGCGCCGCGAGTGTACACCTCGAAGATATCGTCGACGACGACCTGGATCTGCCGCGCAAACTCCCCGGCACCGTCAACTACCGCGGCCTCTCGCGCAAATCCCGCCGTAAGTAACCCACAGATCAACCGGGATAACACAAATCAGATCTTTTTGTGTAGATTAGTGGCTCGCATGCACGTCTTCTACACACACCGTTACTACGCCGACATCGGCAACGGCCACATCTTCCCCATTCGCAAATTTGAACTCGTGCGCGATCGACTCCTCGGCGACGGCACACTGCACGCGAGCGAACTGCTCGAGCCGACGCCCGCCACAGTTGAAGACGTGCTTCTGGTCCATGCGAATGATTACGTCTCTCGCCTGTGCAACGGCGAACTAACCCCCAAAGAACTACGCCGTCTCGGGCTTCCCTGGTCCGAATCGCTCGTGCGCCGCTCGTTTTACGCAACGGGCGGAACGATCGCCGCAGCCCGCGCCGCCCTCGTCGATGGCTATGCCTCAAACCTCGCCGGCGGCACGCATCACTCGTTCGCCGATCGCGGCGAAGGCTTTTGCGTGCTCAACGACGTCGCGGTCGCTATTCGTGTTTTGCGAAAAGAGGGTCTGATTCGTCGCGCTGCGATCGTCGACTGCGATGTTCACCAGGGCAACGGCACCGCCACGATCTTCGCTGACGACAAAGATACGTTCACGTTCTCGATCCACGGAGCCAATAATTACCCGCTATTCAAGGCGCGCTCGAGTCTCGATATCGAACTACCGGACGGCACCGCAGACGACGAATACCTGAACATCCTGAACCATCACTTAGCGAAGGTCCTTGACGCCGCTGATCCAGAGATCGTGTTCTACCTCGCCGGCGCCGACCCCTACTCAAACGACAAACTTGGCCGGCTCGCATTAACGATCGATGGACTACGCCAACGCGACCTTCGCGTCCTGCGCGAATGCTACGAACGCGAGACGCCCATCGTCACCGTAATGTCCGGTGGCTACGGCAAAGACATCAACGACACAATCGAAATCCATTGCAACACGATTCGCATGGTCAAAGAAGTCTTCGAGTCACACGCCGCGGCGCGACGGCTCGCCTGAAATTAGAATGCGCAGAATCTTTCGCTGGATCTTTTTGGGAATACTGGGTGTTATCGTCGGGGTCCTTGCCTACGACGCG
The DNA here is from genome assembly GCA_020199835.1 of Acidobacteriota bacterium. Taxonomy (GTDB): domain Bacteria; phylum Acidobacteriota; class Blastocatellia; order Pyrinomonadales; family Pyrinomonadaceae; genus PSRF01. The sequence goes on from JAIVJV010000008.1 coordinate 463,786, forward strand.
GTACTCCTGTTTCGCGTCTACCGGTTGCGCAGCAACAATCCTTCTTCGACCTCGTTGATCGACACGCGCGCCAAAGAAGCACGAGCGAAAGGCCGACAACCCCGTCGCGAACAAGTCTGGGTGCCGCTCGAACGAATCTCTCCAAACCTTCAGCGCGCAGTGCTTGCCGGTGAAGACACCAACTTCATCACGCATCGTGGTTTCGACTACGAGGCAATTCAGAAAGCGTGGGAACAGGCGCAGCGGGAAGCAGCGCGCGAGGCAAAACGTGAAGGCGAGAACGACGATTGGCTGCCAAGCATCCCGGAGTTCAGGCGCGGCGGGTCAACGATCTCGCAGCAACTAGCCAAGAACCTTTATCTGTCTTCGCAACGCTCGTTTATTCGCAAAGGCCAGGAAGCGATCGTCACGATCATGCTGGAACGCATGTTAACGAAGCGACGCATACTCGAGATTTATCTGAACGTGATCGAGTGGGGCGACGGTGTTTACGGCGCCGAAGCCGCGGCGCAAAAATACTTCCGCAAACCAGCGTCATCACTGACGGCAAACGAAGCCGCTTTTCTCTCCGCAATGATTCCCAACCCGCGCACGGTCTTCAACCCGCAAACCAACCCGCGCCGCGTCACACGCCGGCAGCGCATCATCCTGCGCGGCGTGCCCTATGTGCGATTGCCTTAGCGTTTGGGAGTTCTGGATTTGGGTTTTGACGTGCTGACGGTGAAGGATTGGATGAAGCGAGAGATGTTGTCGTCTTCTTCGACGTAAAAGACCGCGCCGACGTACATCTGGCGGTTGCCCCTGGTGACGCGCGTGTAGACGCGCACTTTGGCGGGAATCGTGCAGGATGCGAGTTCAAACTCGCTCCGGCTGTAGCCGTTGATTGCACTACGCGTTTCGCCTTCCAGCTCACACGTAAACGCCTGCTGCGTTTTCTGCTTGTAGCCCTCGCCAAACCCCTCGAGAAACTTACGGACCATCTGATCGGCCACGTCTTTGTCAGTCTCACCGTTAGTTGGTCCAGTGATCCACATCAACGCATAAATGGCCCATCCATCACGCGCAGCGTAGACATGTAATTCGTAAGTCTCACCCTCATGCGGTACTTCTAAAATTGCGTGTCTGCCGTCTTCCGGCATGAGTGCGGTGAAGTTCTCGCCGGTTGGTTTGTAAACGTGCCAGTTCTTGCGCGCACTTTCCTCCCACGGAACACGACCAGAAGCACCAGCATCACTCCGGCTCGCGGCTGAAGAACCGCCCATTCGTGTCGCCAGCAGCATAAAACTCGTCAACTCAGGAGTCGGACGGTCCTCACGTGCTTTTGCCGCGGGCAGTATCTCGTTACGACTCGCCGCCGGAATCCGTCTCAGTGTTTGCGCCCTGACAAACTCCCACGGCGCGATCGGATTTTCCGCTTGCCACAGCCCGCGCCGCTCACGTCGTGCGGCTTGTTCAGACTGGTGATAAACCTCGCGATCCGCCGTGTTCAAACGATGGAAATTACTCGCATCAAACCACGCCGCGCCGTCACGAATCATCTGCGCGCCGATGTCGGTCTTGTCGAGCATTACTCGTCCGACCAGACTTCCGTCCGCCGAAATGCCCTGGTACTCAACCAGAACCGATCGGTCATAAACGAGATCCGTGAGATGTTTCTTCGCAACGTCGCCAAAAGCCTGACCCGCTTCGGGCGCGTCAACCGCGAGCAGTTTGATTCGAACCGGTCGATTGAGATTAAAAACAGTGATGACGTCGCCATCGTTGACTTCGATGACGCGTCCAAACAGAGTTGAAGCTTCTACGTTACCCGTAAGACTTGCAAGACAGGTGACGAGGAGAAAAGCGAGGACGAGATAGCGCGTCATAGTGCGTGCCCGCAATGGACTAAATAGCAAACTCTTTCGCCAGCTTGAGCTCGGCTTTTCGCAACTCGAAACGCCCGCGGCCAATATTGCCTGCAGCGCCCAACGCCAACACGACGAAATAGTCTTTACTCAATAGCCGCATCAGCATCACCGCGCCTTCGAGCGATATGACGAGTTCGCGCAGACCACCAAGACCGGTGTCCGAACCCGCTCGCTGCGCGCCGCGCACAATCGACGTAAACTCCGCGGCTGCAACGTCGAGGTTTGCTTCCACGCCAGCCTGGCCGAGGACTTTTTCGACCGCGATACCATCCGTTCCCATTATGAGCGCACCGAGGCTGCCCTCGGTGCGTTCGATAATGGACTCAAGCATCTCCTTGAACATTGTGGCCTCCAATTACGGACGTTGACCGCCCAGTGAACCGGGACGCGCTGGGTTCGCGCCGGCAGGACTGTTGGCGGTGGGAGCGCTCAGCAATTGCGGCTGAGTTGTTGGCGTCGTTTGAGACTGAGGTTGTTGTAACTGGGTCGGCGTCGGCGTGTTGCTCGGCGGATTTCCGAGTGGCACCGGCTGCGGAATTGTCACCGTGCGTTGACCACCGTTGCCAACCGTACCCGCTGTCGGACGTCCCTGATAATCCGGACGGTAAATGTGCGGGGTAATGAAGAACAGGATTTCACTGTTCTGTCGCGTCGTCAGTTTGCGCTTGAAGAGATTGCCCAGGACGGGAATCGAAGCGAGTCCCGGAGTGCGTTGTTGAACTTCGCCTTCGTTGTCGGCCAGCACGCCACCCATAACCGTGGTGCCGCCATCTGGAACCAGCACTTCCGATTGCATGCGCTGAGTGTCGATACCCGGAACGCCACCGACGGCGATACCGGTATTGATGGTGTTGTTTTCAATCGTGACGCGTAACACGACCGTGCCGGCGTCTGTGATTTGCGGCGTGATTGAAAGACGTAGCGGAACTGAAACGAAGGTCGTGGTCACAACGGCAGTGCCGCTGGCGGCCTGTGTCGTCTGCACCGGAATCTGCGAACCACTTTCGATCTGCGCCGGACGATTATTGAGCGCCGTGACGCGCGGAGTCGCAACAGTCTTCGCCTGACCACGGGATTCAGCAAGTGAAAGCAGCGCACTGATCTGACCAGTACCGAGTAGTCCGGTAGTCAAACCGATTACAGTGTTTGCCGCGGCAGCCGCGAGCGAGGGGAGCGGTTGATTCGTGCCGTCCAAACCACCGAAGACACCGAACGGATTCGGACCTGTTCTCACAGCGCCCTCGCCGCCGCCACCGCCGCCGCCACCACCACCGCTGGACCCACTGCTCGACGGTAGCGTTGTGAAGCTGCCCAAACCACCACGACCCGGATTCATAACGCCCAGGGAAAGCTGCGCGCCAAGGTCGCGGCTGAAGTTGCGTTGTGCGATGACGATACGCGTTTCGATCTCTACCTGCGGTTCCGGCTGGTCCAGGATTGCAACCAACTGCCTAACCGCGTCGATGTTCTCTTTAACGTCCGTGATGATCAGGGTGTTGCTGCGACCATCAACTTCGATCGAACCACGTCGCGAAAGACGGCGCGAGATGATCGGCAACAGACCTTGATCACTACTGCCGCCGGTTGCATCACCACCAGCGCCGCCACTGAAACTAAGATTTGTTGCGCCACCGGAGAACGCGCCCGTCGAACCCGCCGCCTGGGCCAACGTGCCCGAAGCACGCGCGTAGTTGAGTCGGATAAATTCTGTCACGAGGGGCGAAGCATCGAGCCGCGAGTCATTGATCACCTTCTGCGTTTCCGCTTCTTTGGCGAGAACGTCAGTCGTGGCGACACGCAAAATATTACCGCTGACTTCAATACCTAAACGGTTGGCCTTGAGCACTGCATCGAGCGCCACATTCCAGGGCACATCCTGCACGTTCACCGTTACCGGCACGGCGCTGACCGAAGCGTCGATCACGAAATTTACGCCGTACTGTTCGGTGATGTAGTTGAGGATGTCGCGGACGTCGGCATTCACGACGTTCAGGTTGATCGGCTCACCGACGAAACCGGGTTGTCCGTACTGCCGGCCCTGCTCCGACTGTTTATCGGCGGGGGGGGGATAAGACATCATTCCCTCCTTAGGGGGATTGGTTTCAGGAGCCGCCGCCACGCACTACGCTCGATTGCCGGGGCAAATAAAGCGCGCGCCGCACTGAACGCGGTTGTCCTGTTTTTGTCAAAGGAGCTGGTGGGTCGGCATGAAGAACACCAGCGCGATAACGGTTTGGTCCAACTTACCAAACCCAAACTGTCAGGGCTTGGCAGTCGCAACTGACGAGGCAGCGCCTGCGGGCGCAGTGACTGTGTTTACCGGGGCGGGTTGTCGCAAAGGCTTGTGCTGGACTGTTCTTTCACGACGGCCATCGGTGAACACTGTTTCACGACGGAACACCAGGCGACCGTCTTCGATAGCGACTAGCTGACCGTCGTAGAACGGTTCGCCCGGATAGATCACGTAGGAAAGTTTGATGGGAGTTGCTTCGACGATCGCGGCATATCCTCTCGGCGTGCGAGAGATTCCGATCACCTCGATCTCGCTGAGCAACAGAGCGGTGGTGGGCTTCGGCGCCGGCATGCGCGCGCTCATCGCGGCAGCCTTCTGCGCCTTGTACGCATTTATTCTTTCCTGAATCGACGGAATCGGCGATTGGTTCGCAACCCGCTTCACCATCGGACGCGGTGGTTCATACTTTCTAAACGGATCGCGACCACCGGTCGACACGCGCTTGGCCGCAGGCTTCGGCGGCTGAGTCGCCTCAGTTTGCTGGGCCATTGCGGGCAGAACTAAACCGCCGGCACTCAGGATCACCACGCCCAGCAGCGAAGCCGTAAACCGTACTCTCGATGTTTTCTTGTCATGCATCATGATGACTCTCTTAACTATTTGGCAGGTTGAGGGGCAGGAGCGGCGCCACCGGATGCACCCTTGGCGTTGGCGACCTGCGGTGTGTTCTGGAGACGTTCGGAGGGAACGTAATACGCGGTGAGATCAAAACGCGCATCAACCGTCTTGTTCAACGATTGTTTTTCGAGTTGCTTCAGTTCGAAATTGGTGATCGAAACGATTCGTTGATAGTGGGCCAACTGTTCGAAGAACGCGCGCAAACCGGCAAAACCACTCACGACGGTGACTTCGATCTTCTTGCCGCTGTAGTTGTCCTGCTGGATGTCTTCCTTCGGATTGAACCGGCTCAGGACGAGGCCGTTGTTGCGCGCGCGGTCCTGGATTCCCTGCAACACCATCGTCAGCTCGCGTTGCTCGGGCAGCAAAGCTTTCAACTCAGCGAACTCTTCTTCACGCGCTTTGTACGTGGCTTTGAAGTTGTTCAGGTTCTGCGAAACGATTTGCAATTGCGCATTACGCGGACGCAATTGCGCGATCTCGTCTTCCATCGTCTTGATCTCAGCGCGCGTGCCGCTGGTAACGAAATACCAGAAGCCGGCGTACAGCAGACCGCCGACAACCAGGAACGCGACTAGTCGCAAATACCAGGGAAGGGTTGGAAGATTGCCGAGTTTCATTTCATTGATCCTTTAGTTTCAGAGCGCTACTTCTTCATCGCGACCTGATTCGCCGGGGCAGGAGCAGCTTGTGACTGCGACTTTGAAGTGGCAAAGCTTGCTTTGACGGTGAAGACCACTACTTCAGGTTTGATGACAGTCGCATCGTTCACGCCCGGCGCAGTACCCGCAGCCGGCGCGGCGGCCGTCGTGTTCGTGTCCTTGGCAACCTCTCGTTGCGTCTCGATGTTGAGGTTGCTGAACAATCCGCCCGAGAATTCCAGGCTCTGGCCGAATTTCGTGACCGAGTACTCGTTGGGCGACTCACCCTTAATGGTTACTTCGCCTTCCTTTTGTTCGATCGCCGTTAAGTAAAGACCGGGAACCGCATCGAAACGCGCTTTGATCTCCTGCAGCACAGCGCTTGGTCCCTGCTGTGATTCGCGAAGTTTCTTGATCGCATCGATACGCGCTTTGATCTCCTCGCTCTTCTTCTCGAGTTCCTTCTGCTCCTTTTCAATAGCGAGCATCTGCTGGTTGATGCGCTTCTGGTTATCGAGCTCTTTCTGCGCCGCGGTGTGGGCCATGTTTGTACTCACGTAGTCGTAGCCCATCGCGAGGACCATCAAACCAAACACGGTTAACGCGAGCAGGAACGTCTGCATGCGCGGGTTCGCGACTCTGTCTTCAACGAGGGCGACGCCCTGCGGCCGGTCGGTTACTGATTCGAGAAGGTTTACTTTGATCATGCCTCTACTCCTCTCAGCGCCAAGCCGACAGCCACCGCCATCTCAGGCACTATCTCTCGCATGTAATCCGGGTCGAACTTTTTCGCATCGACTTCGATCTGCCGGAACGGATCGAAAACTTCCACCGGAATCTCAAAACGATGCGCGAGGAACTCAGCCAAACCCGGAAGCTTGGAACCGCCGCCGGCGAGCAAAATCTTTTGAATCGCTGCTTCGCCTTCCTGCGCAGTCGCGCGATAGAAGTCGACGGTCTTCTTCACTTCGAGTGCGAGGGTTTCCGAAACGGTTTCAATGATCGGTTGGATGGGCCGTGGTTCGACGCTGTCGGGCAACGCCATACCGCGCTTTACGGCTTCTGCCTGTTCGTAGCTGAGACCGAGTTCTTTCTGAAGCAAACTGGTGTACTGGCTGCCGCCGACTGAAGCGTCGCGCGCGAAAATTGAGCGCGTGCCATTCAGGATGTTGATGTTCATCGTCGCGGCCCCGATATTCAGCAGGGCCACGATCTCGCCGGGATGCGGCTGGTAATTCATCTCGTAGCAATTCTGCAACGCAAACGCGTCAACGTCGATGATGACCGGCTGCATGCCGGCAAGTTGAATCGCCTGTTTCACGTTCGCGATCTTGTCGCTCTTGCATGCGGCCATAAGCACGTGCAAAGCGTCCTGCGATTTACTCGTCAACTCGTAATCGAGATTCACGTCTGCGATGTCGAAAGGGATGTGCTCCTCGGCATGCCAGCTAAACGACTCCTGCAATTCCTCCTGGCTCATCTGCGGCAACACGATGTTCTTCACGATCACGGAGTGACCGCTCACACCCGCGCACACGCGCGTGGTGCGGATCTGGTGATCGTTGAAGATCTGGGAGATGACGTTGGAGACGTTGTTCAGCTCCATGATCTGCCCATCGACGATCGTGTCGGTCTGAAGATTCTCGAAACCGAGATTCACGAGCTGTAACGATGCTCCCTTTTTGCCGAGCTCAACTGCCTTGACGGAGCTGGAGCCGATATCGAGGCCGACGAGGTTCTTTTTTCCGGAGCCTTTTTTGAACATGTCTAATGGGTCCTCACCGCGGCAGCGCGCAATTTGTTTTGCTGGCGAAGGCGGGCACGTGCTTTCCGCGCACGCGGCAGTTTTCGTTTAGCTAGTTTCGTAGTGGCGGGAGAATTTGTCGGGTTCAGAATCATGCTCACCTTCTGGGTAAGGTCTTTAGTCACGGCGCCAACTTGCGTGGAAGTGTCCGGCAGGCGTCAACGGCAGAGTCGCGCCGTTAACCTGAGTCAGATTACCCTAGCGTGCCAAACAGTGTCAACCGCTATTTTTCAGCGTTTAACTCGTTCTATAGCAGCGGTTAGAACTGGTTTTTGGAACAGAATGGCGTGTCTTCCAGAGGTGAGAGCCTCAAGGCGGGTCTTTGAGCTTGACGGTTTTTGCGGGAATTCCGACGACGATGTGATTCGCTTGGACGTCGCGCGTGACTACTGCGCTGGTGCCGATCATCGCTCGATCGCCGACCTGGACGCCGGCCAGAACTGTGGCGTGATAGGTGATCCGGACGCCGTTGCCGATGCGTGTTGTGGGCGTGTCGACCTTGTGGATGTCGTAGATATCGTGGCTGTGGGAATAGACGTTTACGTAGTCCGAAATCGAGACATTGTCGCCAATCTCGATGCCGCCGCGATCGTCGAGCAGCACGTTGCGATGTACGACGACGTTGTTGCCGATCGAGATGTTGTAGCCGAAGGACCATTCGACAGAGTGCCAGCACTTGAAGTTGTCGCCGACGCTGCGAAAGATCAACGGCGCAAGCATGCGGCGAAAGTCGTGGCCGAGCAGTGCGTTTTGTCCGAGTGGTGAACGATCAAACATCTGCCAGAGCCAGATCATCGGCTTGCGTTGCGCATAGAGTTTGGAATCGATGTCGGTGTAGTACTCGGGCTCCGTGGTGATGTTGCGTGGATCGAATGTGTGATAGGTAGCGCGCGCGGCGAGTGGAAGGTCTTCGGGATTGGTTCGTCCCGATCCGTAATAGATCTGAAAGAGCGTGTCACGCACGACGTCATTCGGATTCGTCGCGCCGTTTGTTAGCGACTTTTCTAGTTCAGTCAGGAAGCCTTTGTAGTCGTGTTCTGCCAGGGCCTGTGCAGACAATTGGCGGTAAGTCATAAGCGGACGTCGAGTCAAAGTAACACAGGTCCTGGCCGCAGAGAAACAGAGATTTTGAGTGAGGCAACTTGCCTCGCGCTAGTCCGGAGGCTAGCATGCGCTGCAAATGAAGCGTCTTCATCTGATTGTAGGGTTGGTCCTGCTGATGGTTCTGCTTGCGGCAGCGTGGTTCTGGCTTGCGACGCCGGCGCAGGTTGATCTTGCCGATTATGCAGCCGCGGATGCGCTCGTGTACGTCGAGTTTAATGACCTTGCGGACGTGGCGAGAGCGATTCGGTACACGGACGTGTGGAAAGCCGCGGCGCCAATTACGCAGAGCCAACCGCGTGGTGAAAACAGGCTGCTGATTGCTGCGGCACGGGCCGGCGTTGCGCCGATCGAGAGCGTGTTGTTTACCCGTGCGCAAGTTGCGCTTGTTGTCCTTGGCTTGAACACTTCCGAACAGGACGACACGTTGAAAGTGAAACCGGAGGTTGCCGTTATTGCCGAGACGCACACGACGCAATGGCGCACAAAGCCTGCTGCGGTTGAAGCCGTCAAGCGATTGGCTGATTTTGCGTACGGAGCATCGACCTGCACTGAACGAAGCGGCGATGCGGATTACGTTGAGTGTTCAGCGAACGCCGGCGAACGGAAGCTTATCGGCGCCGTGGACGGCACGCTCGTGATTCTGGGCAACAGTGATAATGCAGTGAGAAGTTGTTTGGAAGTACGTCGCGGCGCGAGGCCCAGCATTCGAACGGACGCTGAGTTTTTGCGATCGCGTTCGAGTGTTATGACCCAGCAATCACTCGGTTTCGGCTACATCTCTTCCGCCAATTCCGCGAAGCTCTTTTCGTGGGCTGCTCCTTTGTTGATGGGTATGGCGCCGGGTGACCAACAGGTGCAGCAACTGCTCGCGGTCAGCGCCGGCAAGATCCTGCGTGGGATCGCGTGGACCGCGGTGCCGGCGGGTGGCGGTATTGAAGATCGTTTTCTCTTCTCGCTCGAACCGGGCGTGATTGCGCGGCTGCAACCTGCTTTCGAAACGTCAGAACGTGACGAGGACATCTGGAAAATGGTGCCGGGAAGTTTTCAGTCGTTGACGATCTATCGGAGTCGCGAACCGGCCGCTGCATGGAGTTCGCTCGATTCGGCGGTCGCGTTGAAACTCGATGCGCTGCCGGCGGTGTTGTTTGGTTCGTTGTTGAAGTCGAGTCTGCTGGTTTACGGGATTAGCAATCCGAAGGAGGCGCTGGCGGCGTTGAGTCCGCCGTTGTTGACGATGAAGCCGCCGGCGGGAGCGGAGGGTTCGGTGTTGATTGCACGGGTGAGTGATGAAGCGCGTTTGCGAAAGTCGCTGCAAGAGGACGACGGTTATGTAGTTGGGGTCGGCCGGACGCAGATTCTCGAAGGACTGCAGGCTGAGCCTGATCCGGCAAAAGAGTTCGCGGCTGTTTTTGCTGACGGGTACGTGATTGTCGGCAAGACTGAAAACATGCGTCCGGCTTTGACTGAGCTGCGGAAGGGCCAGGCGACTGTAACGGAAGAGAAAAAGAGTGTGCAGGATTCGGCGAGAGAGAGCACGGCAGCCATCGTTACTTATTCGAATGACGAAGCGCGTCTGACCAATTTCATCTCGACGTTGGTGATGCTGCAAGGACGCCGGCTCACGAGTGAAGAGTTCGCGCAATTGCAGAATACGGTTGGGCGCTCGAGTTTTGCGGCAAGCGAGACGCGCCTGGGGCAGGCGGGCATCGAGCGCCGCACGCGTTCGGCGTTTGGGCAGTTCAGCACTTTCACTTCGCTGCTACAACCGGATGGTGGTGGTTCAGTGGCGCGTGTTGGTCCAGTGGGGCGTGGTGATTGGCAGACGCGTGTTGATTCAGTGGCGCGCCGGCAATGAGCAACTTGCCTTCCCTGCTGCTCGGCACGCGCAACGCTGGCAAAGTGCGTGAGATCGAGTTCATCATCGGTGACATTCCGTGGCAGATTCGATCGCTCCGCGAATTTGAAAACGTTGGAGTCGCCGCGGAAACGGCTGACACGTACGCAGACAACGCGATTGCGAAAGCGCAGTTTTACGCGCGTGCGACAGGGCTGTGCGCACTCGCTGATGATTCCGGCTTGGAAGTCGAAGCGCTTAGTGGCGCGCCTGGAGTTTTCTCCGCGCGTTACGCAGGTGAGGATGCTTCAGATGCGGACCGCCGCGTGTTGCTTCTTTCGGAACTCGCGCACGTATCGAACGAGAACCGTCGCGCGCGTTTTGTTTCGGTAGTCGCGATCGCTGAGCCGAACGGAAACGTGCTGAACGTTTCCGAAGGCACTTGCAGCGGCCAGATCACTTTCGCACCTCGTGGCGACGGTGGATTCGGCTACGACCCGCTGTTCGTTCCGGACGGATTCGAGCAAACGTTCGCGGAGCTTGCGGATTCCATCAAGAACCGGATCAGCCACCGTGCACGAGCGCTGCTCAACGCGAGGGAGTTTCTTACGTCAAAGCAACCGCTACTCAATTAGCCAATATTGCGTGGCGAATACGCCGCGCGCCGACCGAAGGCTGCTGCTTGCCGAGTGAATGCCGTGTCCGGCGTAAGCGCTGCTTGACCAGCCAATAAGCGACTCTTAGAATGCCTCAGACTTTCGCGTACTTTGACAAGTCAGTTTCGGGGCGTAGCACAGCCTGGTAGTGCGCTCGGTTTGGGACCGAGAGGTCGGAGGTTCGAATCCTCTCGCCCCGACCAGTATTCAAAGTTTACGGCCGCCATTACTAGCGGCCGTATTTCATTTGGGGCCAACTGGTCAGGTGAATCCGCCGCGACCCGTGCTCGATTACGTGCCTAGAACTGCTCGAGGGCGATGCGCAGCTAACCCAACCATCGACGCTTGAACGGTTGCTGAGGTTTATGGCTAGACTATTTATCTCACACAGTTCGCAAGACCAGTCATTTGTGCGTGATCTCCGATTCGCATTTTGCTCGTCACTGCACGTCCAGAAGATGACTCCTGCAGCTACCTCGATCATCGCGTGAGTGCGTTGCCGCTAGTCGAGGCAATGGAGTCTCTGCCGGGTCTGGTCCAGATCCAAGTCCTCAGCCCGCCGACGCTATCAGCGCTCCGCACGGAACTCGATCGTGCTCGCAATGAGAGGAAGCCCTATCATGTGGTCCACTTTGATGGCCATGGTGTCTTTAGTCGTGAGATTGGACTCGGCGGACTGTGCTTCGAGAATCCTGAAGATACACCGGCTACACGATCTTCCGGAACGGAGTTGCGGTAACTTTGCGAATGCAAACAGCTACATCACGCGATTGTCGATGTGGTCTGTGGCGAGGGACAACGGCAGTTGCCCGAACCAGGGTTTTGCTTCGCCTGTTTGTAGCGGGCTTACGCAGAGCAACTGGGCGTTCTCAAATATATTCGGTCAATTTCGTTAACCGTATCTAAGTAACTCGAGTCCACATACGGCTGCCCTCATCGGCAGCCGTATTCTTTGAGCTTGCTTCAATCGTCGGTACTACAGTCGTCACTGCCATAATCGCTATTATCACAGTCGCTACTGCTTCCATAATCACTACCGTCGCCATCGAATCCGCCAGAGCTACCTTCACTCCAATCCACCGCGTCTGCCATAGCACTACCTAGACCACCGCTGGAGTCGTTACTCTTGCCGTAATCATCATTACTGAAATCAACAGTACGGCCACTCACGAAATTATCTTGGTCATTGGTAGTGCGGCTGTCGCCAGAGCTGTCAAAGTCACTCGGTGAATCATTGGACGCGAAGAGGGGCGAAGTATCATGATGAGCGAATGGCAGTATGGAAAGGTTCGAACCGGAGTCTTGCCAGGTTCGGGATCTACTCCGTCTCCGGATCGGTGCTGAGCGACTTACAATGATCACAAGGACGACAACGAAGAACAAGAAGCCGAGGACAGGGATGAAGTCCATGAGGAAACCTCCACGACGTTTGAGGCACAGAGCCTACACTCGCCTCTTAGCTTTGTCTACGATAATCGACTTGGAGACGCAAAGGTGGGTTCTGCCGATCCTACAACCCACCTGCCGGACCGATCAGTATCGAAATCGGTTTCCCGTATCGAGCCAAAATCAAGGACCAGCGAGATTTGCGCGTAGGAAGATGTGCTTGGGACGTACTCTTCAACGTGGCGCCATAAGTATCGACGGCGGACTTTTGACACGTTTGGCCTCTGCGACGCCAGATGGACCTCAACGCTCGTGGCGTGGCACCCCTAAAAACCCCTCGAAAGCCCAAAAAACCTAGCGGAAATGCGGGTTTGTTGAAGACTTTGCCGCTTATGTGTGATATATCAGTGTCCTACTGCTTTTCCATTCTAAGTTCCCGTTGGAGGTGTCACACCAGACTATGGCGACCAAAGCCGCTACAGGCAAGAAGCGCATGACGCAATCTGAAGTTATCAACCACTTTGCCGAATCCACCGGCATGAAGCGAGCCCAGGTGAAGGAGTTCTTCGAAGAATTGTCCACGCTCGCCGCGCGTGAAGTGAAGTCTAATGGCGAATTTGTTCTTCCCGGATTTGGAAAACTCGTGAAATCCGAGCGCAAAGCGCGTGAGGGTCGTAACCCGGCGACCGGCGAAACCATTCAGATTCCCGCGAAAACCACGTTGAAGTTTCGAGTCGGTAAGGGAATGAAAGATACCGTGCTGCCAAAAAAGTGAAAACCCGGCACTCTTATTTTTCAGCAAACAGCGCCGCCCTACATGTACACGAGAGAGTTGGGCGGCGCTTTTGTCATTAAGTACCCGTAAGTCCCTCCAAATCAATCAGTTCCGGTCGTAGTAAAAAGTGATGGACGTATCAATCCGTCTTCGTTATAATCCCACGTTTCGCTGAACACCCCCTGCGGCAATGCGTCTTAAGCAGCCTTTGTTTTTTGGGGTTTTACCCCCAGAGGTGAAGCTTTGTGTGTGGGGTGAAGGCTGCATCCATGCGGGTTGTGAGAGCATCTATAGTTCATATATTTGAAACGCGGATTCTAATCTGAAGGAGTTGAGGCAATCGTGACTTTTGATACACACCTGCCGCTGAATGAGCGGCTTATGAGAATTGATCATATCCAGGCGCGCCGATTTTCCAAGCTGAACGGCATGGCTCTCGACATCGCGACCGAGGGTATCATCAGACATCTGAAGGCGTGCGACCGAATGGACGTTAACCCGGAGACTTCGGCCGTACGCGAGATCATCGACGATGCGCTTAACGGCCGTCGCGTGTTTGCGGAAACACAGGACCAATCGCGCGCAGCCTAACGCCATCGCTTACTCTCTTTCGAAAAGAGATCGTCCCCTAAGGGCGATCTCTTTTTGTTGGTCTTTGAACGTAGTCTTCCTTCTTTGGTTAGCGAGTGTCGTGGTTGACCAGATCAACTACCGGCGTTAACATGCGCGCTGCCATTGAATCGATGCCCCTGTAGCTCAGCGGATAGAGCATCTGCCTTGTTGGAGCCTTGATGGGGAAAACTGGGAACCCATTGAGTGGACGACCCTGTATGCGGGGACGCCCTGAGAGCCTCCGGTACTGCGCCTCGATAAGTCGTAGTAAAAACCCGCGAGGATTGGGTAATCCGCAGGAAACCTCGAAGATATTTGTGAGGGATCCTCAGAGACTATACGGGTCGGGACTGAGACGTCCAAGATATAGTCCAGCCAGCAACCCCAGCTTTGACGGGCGGTCAGGGAAAGCCTGATGCTGGAAGCTAAGCAGAGGGCCGCAGGTTCGAGTCCTGCCGGGGGCACCACCACCAAACAGGATATGGCGGCATTAGCTCAGTAGGTTAGAGCGCCAGATTGTGGATCTGGAGGTCGTGGGTTCGATCCCCACATGCCGCCCCAAACACCCAAACACTACTTTATGCCTGACCAATTATGCCTGATGAACAAAGAGTAGCGAACAATTCTCAAACTTACGTCGCCGACGCCGACACTTTCGAGTTTGAGACTTTAGAACAGAAAAACGGACAGGCTACGGTGATCAGGTTTCGACTTGAGGATCCGAAGTATCACGCCGGTGACGTGCTCGTCGTGCTCAGCGGCAGCGACATTCATTTCCACGGAATGATCGGCCAACTCGCTGACGGTTGGGCCATCGCCAGCGATCATCGAGGCTCGCTACTCGCCGCGACGGTCCAATGACCCGTCCGAACTCACAACCGCTCGCCTCTCCCAATCAGTCGTACCCCAAGTGTGAAAAACAACACGGCGAGTGCTGGCGACAGTACGCTGAACGGTTGCGAACGAAGCTGATCGAGATCGCTTGCAGCAGTGAGCATATTTCCAAGGCTTGGTTCCGGTTCCTGCAGCCCGACGCCAAGGTATGACAGAGCAACCTCAGCAAGCAGGAACGTCGGCAGCAGTAGAAGCGCCCGCGTTCGCAGCGACGGCAGAATGTTTGGCAGAATGTGGCGAAACAAAACTCTCGTTTGACTTACGCCCAAAGCGACTGCCGCAATTACGAACTCGCGCTTTCGGAATGACAACACAAGTCCGCGTGTCAACCGGGCCATTTCTGCCCAGCCGGTCAGGGCGAAGATGAGTAGCAGAAGCAAAGCCGCGCGGGTTATTGGCAGCTCCAGCGGAAAAGCCGCACGCACCCCGAGTATCAGAATCAGTGTCGGCAGGGCAAGCATGGCGTCCGTGGCCCCCATCAGAAACGTATCCACAAACCGTCCCGCATAGCCGCTCAACCCTCCTATTAAAATACCGACGAGACTAGCGAAGAGAACGCCGATCAACGTAACGACGAGCGAAAACCGCAACGCGTAGAGCAAGCGGGAGAAGCGGTCGCGTCCTAATTGGTCAGTTCCCAGAAGATTAATCTTCGGAGCGATGCCCGAAGTGGTTCTAACCCCGAACAGATGTACGTCGGTTTCTGCGATGCCGAGCAACTTATATGAATACCCGCGGACGAAGAATCCCACGGGAAAGGCGACTGACGTGTCTTCCGTGTAAGTGCGCTGAAGCTGATCTTCGACACGTCGTGGGTGAATGATCGGTGTCAGACTGTTGAAGTGGATCGTCGTCGCCGGCGCGGATGGCTCAGATCGTGACTGAGCGCTGTAATCGTAGGGTGCAAGAAAGCCAGCAAACATAGCAGAGAGCGCGAACAGCCCGATAAGGAGCCAACCGAAAATCGCAACCAGATCGGTTCGCCGCTTAGTGAAACTATCTCTTGATAGATGTTCGCTCAAAAGCCGAGGTCGCGAAGCCTCTTGTCATTGACTACCTGCAGCAACTCGCCGAGGGCATTTCCAAGCCAAATCGCTGTACTGGTAAATAGGACAATTCCCATTACCAACGGCAGATCACGTGCGCGCACGGCTGAAACCATCAATGTTCCCAGGCCCTGGCGTCCGAGCACGGATTCGACAATAACGGAGCCTCCCAGCACACCCCCAAGCGAGAGACCCGCGATCGTCAGCACCGGATTGAGTGCGGGCCTGACCGCGTGCCGAAGGATGACGGCACTCTCGTTTAAGCCTTTCGCACGTGCAAGCTTGATGAAATCCTCCCGCATAATTCGTTGTAATTCGCCATGAAACTGCGCCAGAAAAGCCGAAATCAGCGGCGCCGACAGGGCCAACGCCGCCAACCAGAACAGGACCAGTGAAGACGTGTCCACCGTAAACGACGCCAATCGGACCGATATCGCGAGCGCGACGAGCGCGAGGACGATCCGCGGCGTCGATGCTGTCACAAGAATCAACAAGTCGATGAATGCAGCAATCGTCTTTGATTTGTATCGCACGCCGATGAGGCTTAGAGGTACCGCAAGGGTTAGTGCGATTGCAAAGGCGGCGGTCCCGAGCAGAAATGTACTTACCGAACGCGCCCATACAAGGCCGCTTACCGGCACACGAAAGTATGTGGATTCACCCAAGTCTCCGGTAACCGCGCCGGAAAGCCACCGAAAGTACCTGATCACAAGTGGTTGATCGAGGCCGTAGACGCGGCGAAGACGCTCGATCGTCTCCTCTGAGATCTGCGGGTTATCTCGTAGTCGCGTCAGCGCGTCTCCACCCGCAAAACCGAGCAACGCAAAGGTCACGACTGAAACGCACAATATCATCATGAGCCCTTGCAGCCATTTTCTCAGCAGCAACTTGATCATTCTCGCCTGTTGCGAGGAACGCCGCGCGTGGGCTACGGCTATTTCTCACTATTGTTCTTTGATCTGCAAAACAAAAGTTCTTACACTCTCGCCAGTTTACTCCTTCGGATTTCGGCTTCCCTAAACTTTCTGTGGAGAATAGCACCATGCGGCCGTTCACATACGTTCGACTCGCTGTTTTTCTTCTGCTTCCCTTTCTGTTTTCCTGCCGGCAACCGCCAACATCAAACACTGCCACAGGGACCGCCAAACCAGAACAACGAAAAATCGGCACACGGGGCGGGAAGTTGGTCTATCGTGTATCTTCGCCGCCCAAAACATTCAACTATCTTGTCGCAAACGACGAACCATCGATCGTAGCAGCGTTCTTCCTGCTCAACAGCCGGCTGGTGGAGTTCGATCATTCAACGCAATCCTACGTGCCTGGTCTCGCGGAAGCGTGGACCATGGGCCCTGATCGCCGTTCGGTCGACATCAGGCTTCGAGATGGCCTGAAGTTTTCGGACGGGAACCCTCTGAGGAGTAGTGACGTGGCGTTCACGCTGGAGGCTGCTTACGATGAGCGGAACAAGGCAGAAGTGTTCCGTGATGCACTCCTGATCAACGGCAAGCCGATATCTTTAAAGGTGATCGATGATCGAAATCTCCAGTTTGTCTTTCCGGAAACGATAGCGGCCGCAGACAATTACCTCTATAACATCGCCGTGCTGTCCAGGAACGCTCTCGAATCCGATCAAAAAGCGGGCCGGCTTTCCGAGGCGTGGAAGATAACGGCGCCGCCGGCGTCCGTGGTCTCGAGCGGTCCGTTCGTTGTCGCGTCAGCGGCCGCCGCCGAGCGGATCGTCCTCAAACGCAATCCCCATTACTGGAAAAGCGATGCACAAGGAATGCAGCTCCCGTATCTTGATGAACTGACCCTCCAAGTAGTCCCCGATGCGAATCAGGCACGCGCCGGATTGGACCAGTCCACAATTGATATCGTGGACCGTATACGCCCGACGGATTACGCTTCGCTGCTGAACGCCGGCGGAGCCGTGAGAGCCTTCGATCTCGGCCCAAGTCTTGGTGTCGATTATATTTGGTTCAATCTGAACCCCGCGAAGGCAGACGGCACACCGATAAATCCGGTCAAGCTCGCATGGTTCTCGGATTCGAGGTTTAGAAGGGCGATTTCAATGGCGGTTGACCGCGACTCGATCGCCAGGTCGACCCTGCAGGGTTTGGCAACGCCGCTCTACGGCGTTGTTTCACCGGCGAACCGAATCTGGGCCAATCCCGATCTACCGAAGATCGCGTACGACCTTGGTCAAGCAGCTTCGCTGCTGGAACAAGCTGGTTTCACCAGGCGCGGAGCCGCCGATGCCCCCGAACTGGTGGACGCACAGGGCAATCGCGTCGAGTTCTCGCTGCTGGTCCCTGCTGAGAACGAACCCCGCAAGCTGATAGCCGCGGTGATCCAGGAAGATTTGGCGAAGCTCGGCATAAGAATGCAGGTCGTGCCGATCGAATTCGCCGCTGTCACGAACGCCTGGACCAAGTCTTATGATTACGATGCGATACTGCTCGGTCTCTCCGTTACGGACCTTGAGCCATCAACGTACGCCAACTTGATGCTGAGCAGCGGCGAAGCGCATCACTGGAGGCCGAATCAAAAGTCGCCGGCAAACGAATGGGAAATGAAGGTTGATGGGCTTTTCGCCGAGCAGGCCCGCGAGTCCGATCCGGAAATACGAAAATCGAAATTTCACGAGATTCAACGAATCGTAGCAAACGAATCGCCCGTCATCCCGGTCGTCAGCCGCCACGTTGTTTCGGCGGCGAACTCACGCGTCGGAAACTTCTCACCGAGCCCGATCTTCCCTTACTCGATGTGGAATGCGGACGAGCTTTTTATCAAACAATAAGATAACGACGGCGATTTAATCGCCGTCATTGTCCTGTTCAGATTTGATGGTGAAATCGACCGCCCTCGTTACGTTGCCGCGAATACGGAACACATAGTTTCCGAGCGCAAGGTTACGTAATTCGATCGTATCGTCCGCAGCGATCGCGATCACGTTCCCATTCGCATCCAGCAGCTCGAAAGAGATCCGCTGGTTTCCGTGGTTCTGTTTGATCTGCGCAACGAGCCCGCTACGTCGAAGCGAAAAACGAAGCTCAACCGACGACTGCCCCGGCTGGATCGTACCCGAGTGGCGTTCCTGGAAGCTCCCCTCGTCGCCGCTGCCACCCCCAGGGTCTGGAGTTGGCGAGGGCGTCGGAGTCGGCGTAGGAGTCGGTGTTGGTGTCGGTGTCGGTGTCGGTGTCGGTGTCGGTGTCGGTGTCGGTGTCGGTGTCGGTGTCGGTGTCGGATCAGTCGAGTCCGGAGCGACATCAAAGTTCGAACCGGTTCCGGAATCGGAGTTCAGGAGAAGACCGCCGGACAGCGACGAGCCGATAAGTATTTGAGCATCGGCCTGCGTGTTCGTCGAGGTCGTTCCGAGGACATCGCTCCCGACCGCGGCGTTCACCTTTGCAAGACCAAGCTTCATTGTGATCTCATTGCCATCGATTACGCCGAAGTCTACCGCGCCGATGGTCTCCTGATTTCGCGTGCCGGTCGCGAGGGTGGTGATCTTTCCATACTCGTATGTCACAGCGGTCTCGTCGACCGATGCGGTGACGAAAACCTCGACGGCGCCAAATGATGATGTCAGTGTCCACCGCATGTTCGCCGTGCGGACCGACGCGTCGGTGACTCTCAGCCGGTAAACGATTTGGTTTGCGACCGGATCGTATTTGAAAAAGGCAGCACGAATATCCTGTGCAGTGGTACCGATCTGATCGTCCGCACCGTCGACGATTTGCGGCGCGTTCGGGTCGTCGGAAGGAAACAGGTTTGCCGGATGCGGCACCGCCGTTAACGACATCGCGGCACGTACCGCGTTGTGCGCATCGACATAGCCGGCGCCAACCACGCGTTCCTCATAGGGCATCGGCGTTGCAGTCTGCCGAAGCAGCGTTACGACCTGGTCAGGCGTCAGAAGCGGATTGACCTCGAGCATCAAGGCGACAATCCCTGAGACCTGGGGCGTCGAGAAACTGGTTCCCTGTGATGTGGTGTAGTACGGCAGGAACGCGGGCGGGATCGTCGAGAGGTCGTTTGCACCTACAAAGATCGGAATGGTGCCCGCGATGTTCGTCACACCCGGGGCCTTCGAGCGTGCGCTTTTGATATCGACTCCCGAGCCGGTGATATCCGGCCGCAGATTCGGAGTAACTCCAGGATCAGCAGGTTGGCCCGCGGTATCACTGCCCGTGCCATTGTCGTTGCCGCGTGACGAAAATCCGGCCGGCGTACCGAGGCCTTGCTTCTCAGCGGCGGCGACCGAGATCACCCATGGAGCGACCGAGAACGGATTGATCATGTCCGGTGCATCGCCGTCGTTGCCTGCGGCGAAAACGACCGTGATGTTTCGGTCGTGCATCATACGCGTGGCGGTATTAATCGGGTCGTTCGGATCGTAAGGATTATCCGCAAGCGTAGTCCCCCACGAGTTATTGCATACGCGGATGTTGTATCGGAATTGATTTACAAGCGTGTAATCCATGGCTTGAACGATCGCGTAGGTCGTGAGTCCGACATCATTACCGGCACGTATACCGATCAATTTCGCACCCGGTGCCATTCCCTTGTAGAGTCCGGCGGATGCAGCGCCAGTGCCTGCCGTTACGCCTGCTCCGAAAGTTCCATGTCCGCCTTCAACGTCCGTTATCGGCACGTTCTCGACGGGTAAAACGGGAAGAAATCCGGCGGGCGGCTCGACGGGCAGATCAGCGGTCGCATAATAGACGTTCTGGATTACGTTCTGCCCGAGCTGCAGATCGGGATGGGTCGCGTCAATGCCCGTATCGATGTACGAAACGCCGATGTTCTTGCCTGTCACCGGCAGCCCGTGGTTGAGCGCTGTCACCTGACTGTCGCGGACGAGATTCTCGACACCCGTTATCGTGCGGCCTTCGAGATCCAGTAGGCGAAACGTGCGATTGGCATAAAGCGACCGAATGCCGGGCTTGGCCCTCAACGCAACAAACTGTGTTCGGTTGATCGACGTCAGCACGATTGGCAACGCCTTGGTGTAGTGTCCTCCGCGAATGCCCAGCGATTGCAGCATCAGGAAGTCGGTAGTTGTCACGCTGTGATCGAATGTGATCACAACCGGTGTTAATGACAACGGCGAGGCATTGATCCTGGCTGCCAAAAGGCCGTCGACTGACGGTGCGGCAGCGGCAGGAAAGAACGCGGCGATCGTGACGACCACTACAGCGAGCGCTTTTGCGAGCATTCTCATCGGATTCCTCCTGGTTTCATGTAGCCTGAGATTACTTAAGGCGGCTTGAGATTTACTTGAGGTCTGCTTGAGCCTGTTAACTACCTAAGAGGAGAAAGGCTGCCCGAGATCGGACAGCCTTTCTGGAAAGACACGAATGCTCCAGCGAATTAGAGTATTCGGAAGGAAACGGTTTTGGTCAGCGGATTGATTGTAAACCGGACTAAACGAGTGAGTACATTCGTCGTGGCTGACACAGTCGAGCTTCCGCCTACCGTTCGCGTACCGCCGTTCTCGTTAGACGAGCCCTGCGGAAGCAACTGATTCGATACGATCTGGAACGTGCTCGGACCGTTCGCAAACCCGAGTACACGGAAGACGTACGTTGTATTCGGCTGAACAGCGGACGAGACGAACTCGGTCGCCGTTGCTCCGGCCGAACGCATCAGGATCTTCCCGTCCATAGTTCGCAGCTCAAAGTCCAAATCGACCGCCGTAGCCGAGGTGAGCTGTCCCTCGAGAGCCAGCGCATCGGACTTGGTGGTGACGAGTACGTCGTCCCATGTGATGCCTTTGAATGTAGGGCTGCCCCATGTGGCGCTTGTGCCGACCGTGGCAGTTGGCTCGCCACCGAGCAATGTTCCGGTCCTCGTTTCCGTAAAGATCGAATACGTGACCGCTGCCGGCGGGTTCGAAGAACCATCTCCACTTTGTGAACCCGTGCCGACCGTCGAGCCTGCAAACGCGTTTGCAAAGACTTTGGCGTCGAAGCTGAACATCTGCGCCATCGGGTCGTTGAATTCAATCCGTTTCGCGGCGGATGTTTGCCCGAGAGTCAGTGTCTGGTTGTAGAGGAACGTGTTGCCGTTCGCGTCCGCGTTGCGAACTGTTACGGACGGATTCGAGATGCTCACGATTTGGAATTCGAGCGGTTTGTACAGAGTCTTGTCTGTCGAGAATGCACCGCGCGCATTTGTCAGACGATTGTCAAAAGCCAACACGCCATTCGCGAACGACACATTGGAGATGGCTGAATCGACTTGAGCTGTAACGTCCTGACGTGTTTGTAATGCCCTTGACGAACCCGAAAAATTGGACCATCCGAGCTGGCCGGTCGAGTTCACCCCTATTGCCCGGACAACATATTCGCTGTCGAACACGTCTTTCAGGCCTGTCGGCGCAAAGATCTCGAAGATCGGCCCGTTGTCGTCCCACGAGGTTTGATTTCCCGCAGTGAAGAATGCATGGCGGTAGCCTGTCGTCGAGGCATCACCGTCGGCATACACGCGCTTGCCGTTCGGTTCTCGCTGGCCGGCAAGTGCGGTCTTGCGCTTGAGAACTTCGTAGGCAACTGCGCCCGGCACAGCATCCCACGTAACCGTTACGCTTTTTGCCGAAGATGGGCTGACCTTCACGTTTTGCGGAACCGCCGGAGCCGCCTGATCACCGGCGAAGTGTGAAACCTGCGTCGAGATCGTCGCCTGTCCGCCACTAACTTCGCGGGCATTAATGCCGAGTTCTTTCGCAGCGAAGATCTGTTCGATCATCGCACGATGCTTTCCGGGCGCGTCAGGATCGGTCGAATCCGACGGATATAGCATCTGGTCCGCGACGATGAAGGCATCACGAGCCTTGACCATCGTATCCGGGGACGTAGTGCCGAGGATGTACATCGAGCCGAGGAAATCGCGCTCGAAGATGTTGGTCCCAAGGGTGATGGCCTTCTGCGGCAGACCGTCCTTGGCCCGCGGACGCTTAAAGGTCGTAGCCTGCGGATAGACGCGATTCATCATCTCGCGAATGTCCCACATCGTTGACATGTAGATCTCGCCGTCGCGATGCTCTTCAACCTGGCCGGCCGCACCGAAAGTTCCGTAGTCGGAATATTTAAGGGTCGAACGTGCGCTGCGGATATACGCGATCGAATCCGGATCGCGTCCGTTGTCACGAAAGAGCTGGCGGAAGCCTTTTGCGTTGACGACATAGTCGCCAAGGCTTGCATTGTCCGTGATGGTGAAGGCCCACATGTCTGCCTGGCCCTCGTTCAAGGCGCTTCCTTCATCGCCTTCCAGTCCGGCGATCGGTGATGTGATTGCGTGCATCCCTTCGTGATACGGAACTGTTCCCTCGAGAGCGAGGTCGTTAAAGAAGTAACCATGGCCGTAAACCGTCGGGTTCACGACGACCGGCGATTTGCTGGCTGTGACGGCTTCGATCAGCGACGTCAAATTAAATGCGAGGGCATTGTCGAGGCCCAAAACGATTTCGACGAAGTCAGGATGCGTTGGATCAGGCACATCACCGTTGGCGACATCTATCGCGAGCAGAACATTGGGAATGTGGACCGTTGCGGGAAGCGGAGTCGTCTTGTTTGGATAATCGTCCGGGAAAGCGCCGCCGCCGATGGTCGTGTTATCGCCGCCGATATGCAGGTAGTCAACATACTCGACGAGATAAGTTACGAAGAAGAACGCATTGATCTCGTCCTGGTGTTCGGCTGGTTCAGCAAGCTGATCTTGTTCATTTGTGCGAGCTTCCAGTGCTGCCGGGTCGTCCTTGCGGAAGTGCCAGGTGCCGAGCGCGGCCTGTCCGAACGGCTGCTTTGTCGCGAGTGCATTGTTGACGATGGTGTGGGCTCCGGTCAGAGTACCATTCACGCCGGTTACTCGGTTCGACGGATCGAAAGAGCGCAAATTCACACGCTCCTGTCCGCACGGCGCCACAACGCCGTCTGTCGTGCACGAGCTGATTATGCTGTTGCCCTTCAGATTTTGATCGATCTGCGGGTACTTCGGATAGATGTCCGCGGTTTCCGCTCCGGGCGTGGTTTGAAACGCTGAAAAGTCTTTGCGTGCTAGGATCTCACCGGTGTTTGCATCGACAGTGACCATGTACAAGCCGAATGGATTGGTCGAAAACCTGGCGACTTTCCAGGCGAGACGATAGCCATCCGCAGTTGGGTAGATTGCGAGAGTAGGCGGAATGTTCTCTACCGCCGCCAGTTGCTGCGAGAGGATCGATAAACCGTTCTGGAGAAGATTTGTCGCAGCGGCAGGGAGCCCAACGTAGAACTGCTTCAGATCGTTCACCGCCGCCGTTCGTGCCTGTTGTGCGGTCAAGGACGGCTGAGTGTTGACGGCAACATCGCGAAAGAACGGGCCTGACGCCATGATGACCTGCTTGTTCGCGTTCATCACAATGCCGATGCCGCCATTTTCAACCGCGACGCCGTTGAACGTCTGCTGAAATCTAACAAGATGTCCGCCGAGCGCGTTGCGGGAGCTGAAGACGCGGAAGTTATTCGACTCGGTTACGCCGAAGATGACCGCGTTCTGCATGACGAACGCGCGTGCTGCTTCTTCCGGCGTGCCCGTATACGGCTGGGAGGCAAAGTCGTACATCACTTCGGGCGATCCGCCAAAGTCGTTCCAGCGTGTGGTCATACCTGGCGAGTTCACCGATGTCTTGAGGTTGTTGAGAGCGGCGAGTTGTGCGGATGTTGCCTGGCGAACGTTCGGCAAATTCCGCGAGGCGTTCAGATCGAAGTTCGGAGCGGAACGTTTGTAAAGCTCCTTCACAGCTTCCGATGCTCCGGGCGCGGCCTTGCCTGTATCGAACGGTAGCGAAACCGTCGCTCCGAGGATCGCGGCAGCCGCGGTAAGCAACATCGCGAACCGAACCAGGCTCTTCCTTCTAACTGTTGTGGTAGTGTCTTTCATCCTTCCTCCTTTAGCCGCCCGTCGTAAACAACGTTCGATAAGTGGTGAGTTTTTGTGCAAGTACGGCGCGGGATACCGTTGTTGCCGGCTCGAATCGTGGTCCCGGGATCACCACGAATTGGCCCGGAGCTATTTCACGAACTTCAGCCGGAAAGACTTCGAACAGGCCTTTATTGATTGCAATCTGAACGTAACCACGAAGCGATCCGGGTATCTGGGCGTTGTCGCTAAGTGCCGTACCGTTCGCCGTGACAGTGGTGTTTGCAAGAGCGCGTGCCGCAGCGTCGTGGCCGAGTGCTTTCACTAACGCGACCGCAAGGTCAAGGCGATTTACTAAGCCTGCCGGATTGAACGACGTGCCTGAGGCGGCGATCATTCCTGTGGGAGTGAAATCGAAGTCGCGGTTCGTTGATCCGCGAGCAGTAGCGTATTCGGCGAACAGCCGAAGATCTCCACTTACGTCAATGAACTTCGGCGTCGAGCCAAGGGTCTGACGAAGGCTCGTGTTCAAGGCGAGTGAACGCGCCAGGTCCTCGCGAGTGACGGTCGAATCTGGACGGAAGGTTCCGTCTGCGAAGGTGTCGATCAAGCGGCTCTTTAACGCCGCTTCGATCGCTGCCCGTTGCGGATGTCCCTGGATGTCGGCTATCACCGGCAGAATGAATCTCGTTTGTGTAATGTTTCCATCGACCGGTCCCGGAGCCGCTAACTGAGTTGGCGACGATGCCTGTGGCGCCGCGGTTAAACCGCGCGCTCCGCGTATCTCGAGTATCCATGTTCCCGGTTCGGGATTCTGGACCACGATCTGTCGCTTATCCGAACCAATTACCGGAAAGTCGATCGCCGTCGAAAAGTTCACTCCGCTCGGGCTGGTTAAGCGCATCCCGACAAGATTTCCGGTTCCTTCTTCGGCAATCGTGTCGACCGTCGCAAAGACATCAAGAACGTTGATACCCGGCTCGACGGTGAACGTTCTCGCGTTCGCCGATGCCGGCCCAGAGACGTCAGGACTGAAATCGATGTGGAAGTTCTGCACGGGCGGACCCTCTTCACCGAAGGTCACGTTGTACGTGGCGTCCTGAATGTTCGTATAGGGTTTGGAGCGGTTGTAAACCTTATCGACCGCAGCGTGTGCGTTGACAAAACCGGCACCGACTTCCCATTCCTCGCGCCCCGGCATTTTGGTGGCAGTCGAAGTAAGGATCTCGCGGATCTCATCCGGCGAAAGCGTTGGATCGGCATCGAGCATCAGAGCGACGACACCGGCGATGTAAGGCGTGGCCATCGATGTGCCGGAGATCTGCGTGTAGAACGGGATGTGTGCGGGCGGAAGATCCGCATCGGCGTCGAGCCCGTTCGACGTGAGATTGACAGTTGAGCGTACAGATACAAGGGCGGAGGTGAACCTACCAGCGTTCGTCTCGTAAATGCGGCCGGTGCCTGGAGCGGTGATCGTCGGAGCATTGAAGTCATCATTGGGATCTTCGTTGCTCAGCCGAATATCACGGCGAACTCCCCGTGAAGAGAAGTCAGCCAGATCGCCTTCTTTCGAACCCGCCGCAACGCCGATCACCCACGGAGCCTTTGCAAAATGGTTGTACGTGTCCTTCGTGGGCCCGTCATTTCCGGCTGCGAAGATAACCGCGATGTTTCGGTCATATGCCATTTTTGAGGCGATCGTGATCGGGTTGTCGGGGTTGAATGCAGCCGCGCTGCCGTAGCTGTTCGAAACGACGCGGATGTTGTAGCGGAATTGATTTGCCAGTCCCCATTCCCACGCAGCGAGGCCGTTTATTACGAAAATTCCCGCCCCAAGCCCCGCACCGATGATCTTCGCCCCCGGGGCAACGCCCGTGTAAAGGCCTCCCGATCGCAATCCCGTTCCGCCGATGATCCCTGCGCAGTGAGTGCCGTGGCCGACGGTTTGGTCGGTGTTCGGCACGTTCTCGATCGAGACGTGAGGAGTGAAACCGGGCAGTGTTCCTGCCGCGACGGGAGTCTGCACATTCTGAATAACTTTAGTCCCGAATTGGAGATCAGCGTGTGTTGCGTCGACGCCCGAGTCGATGACTAACACCGAAAAATCACCGGAGCCCGAAACCGGCATTCCGCCGTTCCGCAGCGTCATTGCAGCGTCCGTCTGCACTTTCTGGACCCCGCCCAGGACGCGTGCCTGATGCATGTAGTACATCAAGGGGTCGTTGGACCACAGCGATCTCACTGCGGGGTTCGCGGCCAGCGCGCGCACCTGGCCCGCGGTCAGCGGCTGCGCGACCATCCCCAGCGTCGGAAACGTTTGGCCGCCGGTCACGCCGACTGAACGCAAGACGTTAAGATGCTCGTCCCGCAATCCGTTCGACGACTTGAAGGCAACGATAACCATTCCGGCGTCGGCGTCGTTCCCGACTCCCGCTATACCGGCGCCCAGCGCTGGGCTAAGCGTTGCGCTTCCAACTGGCGCCGATAAAGCGGGAGCGAGGGGCGAATATGGCGTTAGCCATAATCCGCTACCCAACGCGAACAAAAACAGAAGGGTGAGCGTCCTTCTTAACAGGATCCTCTTTCGAAAGTTCACGGTCTTGTCTCCTTGACGATCAATTCGGGAAATTAACTGTCAGCGAGAATAGAGGAAGGGCTTTGAGAAAAACTTGAGCGGAGATCTGAGGAGTTGAGGCGAACTTGAGGCTGCGCGCCTTTATTTTATAAGTTCTGCAAACAAACGCTTTGTTTCTTCGGACGGCTCGATGCCAAGTTCGGTGTGCAGGTTTTTTTTCATTCTTTCGAAATGCTTCTTAACGGACACTGGCTTGCCTTGGGCCGCGAACGCTTTCATCGTCAGCCGATGCATGTCCTCGCGAAACGGATCGCCTGCCAACGCTTCGCCCGCGTACCTCAACGCATCGGTCCAGTGTTTTTCTAAGAGCGAGAGTTTTGCAAGAGCGGCAACGACACGTGCAGCCTGTTCTGAGTAGAAGTGGCGTCTTTCATCGGCCCATCCCTCGTAAACGCCGGACATGAAATCCCCCCGGTAGATCTTGTGGGCGAATTCGAGACTTGCCCGTTCATGCGCCGCGTCTTTCTCGCGTTTTGCTTTTTCCGCTTCGACAATCCACCGCTCGAATTCTTCGGTGTCGATGGAATATGAAAGCTCGGGATTGAGCTGATAAGCACCATCTCGAAACATAAGAAAGTTCTGCTTGAAGGGCTGACGACTGTTGAGCGCTTTTCGGATATGCGAGATCGTAGGATGAAAATTCTTCTCGACGGTTTCAAGGTCCTCATCGCGCCAGAATGCCTCGATCAGTACCTCCTTCAAAACACGTCGATTCTTGCTGGTTGCTATGTAGCAGAAGATGTCTCGTGCCCGCCGCGTCGTCCAGGCGTCGGCGGCAAACTGAACGGAAGGATCGCGGAATATCTCCACTGGGCCGAGCACCCGTATAGTGAGATCCGTGATCGGCGCAGGCGGTTCTAAATGAGATTGGACGCGCGCCGGTCGCACCGAACGTTCCGCACTGAGTTCCTCGCGAAGATCTACGGGCAGGCGGTCCGCGATGTCTTCATGTCCGAATATCGCCGGATTTCGCCGGATCTCCCGGCGCAGCCAGTACTCGTAATCGAAACGATTAGAAAGATCCAAAGCCCGCCTGACGGACTCGATCATGTCTTTCGTGTTTCTTTGAACGAAGTAGGTCTCGGCCAGGAGCATCGCTGTCAACGCTTCGTCGTAGTAGTGATTGTGGCGGTTGAAATAATCGAGCAGTTCACGGAGGTGCACGTCAAGTTCTTCTGAGATGCCTTCGGCAAGATCAAGTTGATAGCGACGCAGACGCGCGGTGTGGACCCCGAGTTCGTTGCCTTGGCGTTCACGTCCCGTGATCAAAGCGTCCAGCAACGCGCGCGCCTTCGGTAGTTCACCACGCAGGCGGAAGAAAGCCGCGCGTTCTTCGTTCAACTCCTTCGACGTGATGTCGATCCCGGCCTCATCGTATGCATTCGCGGCCCGCTCGTAGAATTCCTCAGCGTGAGCGAAGTCGCCTTTCTCGCGATAGAAATTCGCGTAGGCTTCGAATATTTCGCCCCGCAAAAACCGAAGATTATAGAGTTGGCACAGCTCGAGCGAGCGGCTCAGGTGTTTCTCGGTGTCTTCAAATTCGCCGCGGTAAAGATGCAGGCGTGCCACGTTCAAGTGACCGATGGCCTCCTGCGGCAGTTGCTTGTCGGGCTGGCCCTCGCGAAAAATGCGTCTAAACCACCGCAAAGCCTCACCAAAATCTCCGCGAAAGCCCGGGGCAAGCGCGAGATTATGTGTCACGAGGCGAACGTATTGGTCGTTTCCAAGTTTGTCTGCCAGTTCGAGGGCGATCCTGAATTGTTGTTCGGCCTCGGTCCATTTCCCCTGGACGATTAGACACAGGCCGCGCGTGTTAGCGCACTTCATGAATGTTTCCGAAGTATGCGACACGAGAGTTTCGGCACGCTCGATAAGTGAGAACGCCTCGACGTATCGACCGCGGCGACGCGCGAGACTGGCGAGGGAGTGAAGAGCTTCGCCTTCTCCGGTTGAATCCCCGGTTTTGTTTAGAAGCTCAACGGCGCGGTTCAGAAGTTTCGACGACTTTTCAAGCTCGCCGTGAAGCCGTGCAACCTCAGCCTTATGCAGCAGCGAGCGAGGATGTTCCTCGAGGGATCGATCGGGTATCTGTTCCGCGAGCGACCCAAGTGAAGTGAACGCACCGGCGGCGATCCATTCGTTTCCCGTTTCTGCGATCACCGACGCTGCACGATCGAAGTTTCGCGCGTCAATCAGATAAGGCAGGGCCACCTCCCACTTTCGGTGTTTGAGAAAGTGGTCGGCGATCCGGTTCCGTTCTCCGGCGACGCGTGCCTGGCCGACGTCGGATCGCAAGCGGCGAACTAGAAACTCGCGAAAGAGAGGATGGAATCTATATTCCTCGCCCGTCTGACGATCACCGGCAACGGTAAGAAACACGTTCTTCTGCGCGAGTTCGGGGAGTGCGGCCGAGCAGCGCAACTCCGGAAACAGCGCGCTGCAGAGATCGAGTTGCAGCGATTCGAGCAGGGAAAGATCCATCAGCAACCTCTGCGTGTCAGCCGACTCCCGCGAAAAAACCTCTTCCGCGAAATAGTCGAAGATGTCGCGTTCCGATTGCTGCAGAATGTGATGCAGGTCCAACGCCGCCGGTCCGTTCGCAGAATGCATCTCCTGCTCGGCAACCTGACGTACAAGCTGAAGCGCAGTTATCCAGCCCTGGGTTCGCCCGCGATACTCGGCTATCTCTTCCTCTTTCAGCTCGACGTTGAGCGTTTGTTTGAACAGCTCTTTCACTTCGTCGTCGGTGAACAGAAGATCGTCGCGGGTTATCATCAACGCAGCCGACTGTGTCTTTCGCCGCATGGTCGCGAGCGGTGGAAGGTCGCGGGTCGTTATGATCAGATGGACCAGGTCGGACGAATATTGCACGAGCCGATCGACCAGCTTGTGAACGATCGTATCGCGCCCGATGTGGTGATAGTCATCCAAAACAAGAATGAATGGCTGCTCGACGGATTGAAGTATCTCGTTTATCAGCAGGTCGGCTGATCGTTCAGGAAACCGAAGCACCTCTTCGTTAGCTTCGCTCAGGTATGGAAAGATAGCCTCGCCGAATGCGGGATAGAGATTCTTGATGCCGTGCGCTATATAACCGAGAAATACGACCGGATCCGCGTCAGTGTGGTCGAGCTGGTACCAAACCGTGGGTCGTGTCTGGCTGCGAACAAAGTCAGCGATCAGAGTGGTCTTGCCGCATCCGGCATCCGCCGCAACCATTGTTATCGGAGAGCCCAGGTTGGCTTGCAGCTTTTTCGTAAGCCGCGGGCGCTGCAGTAATTCAGTAACAGCGCGCGGGGGAAGCAGTTTTGTGCGGAGAAAAAATTTTCTGTCCTGCATCGCTTCGACGAGACCTGTCGGTAAGGCTGTATTATGCCACGCCGTTCGGATGCAAATCGAAGGACTCGCTTAAAGCCGAGACTTAGATGGTTTCCCGCCTTTGATGAACGGAAGTAGTTTCGAAACTCGCCCGAACGTTTCCGCGTGAATGCGCGCGGCTTCGGCTTGCGAACGTCCGACCTGCTTGAGGAGCAATATCGTCTCATCCCGGTCAAAGGCCAGCGTCTTCTCGTCGATAACGTCAAGCTGCTGTTTCGATCGCAAACGCCATAAGGGGTTCGGCGGCTTACTCCGGCACAGAATAAGCAGGTCCGCAGTTTCGGAAAGCGACGGCTGCAGAATACTGAAGAACCCACCAAACCAATCGGCGTCGAACAAATGGTGTATGCCGTCAAGAACAAGCAATGGCCGCTGATCCTTTTCGGCAGTTTCAAACTCGGAAAATATGTTAAGGAAGAATATCGCCATTGCGGCGGGCGAAGAATCAGCAAGAGCGGGCAGCGAGTCGCCGAAAGTTTTTTGTCTCCCGACGACTCGCAGCACGCTCGCTGCGAGGTAACTTGCGAAAACATTCGAATCGATGTCGGACGATTCCACCGTAAACCAAGCGGTTCTCTTTCGCGTTCGCGCATATGCCGCAGCAATCGACGTTTTACCCGTTCCCGCACGACCGCAAACCAGTGTGGCGGCGAACTGGCCAAGCGATCTTTCAAGTTTTCCAATGAGCCTGGGCCGTTCGATGTGCCCCGCACAGTGAGGAATCTCAAGCTTCTCATTCAAGATATGCACACCCTCGCGTTCGCTTTTCGAAGGCGTGGCCGGCGTGGTTTGGATCGTCCGCGAATATCCTTGCGTCGCATCGAAATGGTCTTGAAGGATGAAGCTCATAGTCATCGACCGGAGCATACGAACGCGTCCTTGAGAAAAACTTGAATCACACTCAAGTTTTTCTCAACCAACTCTATATAAGATTCGCGTCGTTAACTTGTGTTCACTGCGGGGACGATATATCATGGCACGCCCTACCGCCCGTACCCATTCGATGCGAATCCCCCGCTGAGTTGGTTCGCGGACTCACGACGAGATCAGATGAATAGGTTCGTAGCACTCCTATTACTATTGCTGTTGACGGCACAACCCGCGTGGGCGGGCCTGTCCGTCGTGAGGTCATCTGGCATCACTCTAACCGGCGCTGACGGCATCGACTATGTTGGGGTCAACGGCATTACGCTCACCGGAGCAGACGGAATCTTCAATTACCGTTCGAACGGCATCACCCTCACCGGCGCGGACGGTATTACACTGACGGGAACGGACGGCATCACGTCAAGCGGTCCTAACAGCGCGACGTATACGGGACCGAACGGGATCACATTGACCGGAGCCGACGGCATCACCCTTACCGGAGCTGATGGCATCACGCTGACCGGAGCCGACGGCATAACGTTGACTGGCGCCGATGGTAAGCAGTACACAGCCGACTCGATCATAATTCGCCGCCCTAACGGAATAACTCTAACGGGGGCGGACGGCATCACGCTCACAGGAGCGGACGGCATTACCTTGACCGGCGCCGACGGCGCTACGCCGGTCGGCCTCAACGGCATTACACTTACCGGCGCGGACGGCATAACGTTAACCGGAGCTGACGGCATAACACTTACAGGCGCGGACGGCATTACGCTCACCGGTGCCGATTCGGTCACGGGCCTGGGAACAACGGGCGTCATTTTCGACCACACCAACCCAACCGGCATAACGCTCACGGGCGCGGACGGCATTACGCTCACGGGCGCGGACGGCATTACACTCACCGGCGCCGACGGCATTACGCTCACCGGCGCGGACGGCATTACACTCACCGGCGCCGACGGCATTACGCTCACCGGCGCGGACGATAGTATGGGACTTCAGAGTGTGGATCCTGAACTTGCCGTTACTCTTAATAACGCGACGGACGACAGCAACATAAACGCCGTGATCGTCTATCACGCATTGGTGACTGACGCCGACATCGCGCAGCTTCGGCAACTCGGCATCACGGGCGGAACGCGTTTGCGTAGGTTGCCGATGGTTTACGTCACGGCAACCAAAGCGCAGCTACTCGCGGTTTCACAGCTGCCGACAGTCCGCTCGCTCTACGGTAACCGCACGCTGACGCTCAACTCCGATCCTTACTTCAACACCACCGGCGCACAGCGTGTTGCACCAGACGACGAGCTTCGTCAGCGAAACGGCGCCATGCCCGTGACTGGTCGCGATGTGACGGTCGCGGTCCTCGACACGGGTATCAACAGCCAGCACGCCGATCTTGCAGGCAAAGTAGTTCAGAATGTTCGATTAGCCGATACGCAAAGTCTCCCCGGCTCTTTTGCTTATCCGGTTCCGCTCGAGAATTTCACGAACACCGATCTCGTGAGTGGCCACGGAACGTTTGTCGGCGGCGTGGTCGCCGCAAGCGGAGTGAGCTCGTCGGGACGATTTGCCGGCGTTGCTCCGGGCGCGCGGCTTCTGGGGCTTAGTGCCGGCGATTTTAACCTGATGCACGTCCTTTCGGGGTTCGATTACCTGCTCGACAAAAGAGTCCAGTACAACGTGCGGGTAGTGAACTGCAGCTTCTCGGCGAACACGGTTTTCGATCTTAACGATCCGGTAAACGTGGCGACCAGGATGCTGACTGACACAGGCATAAACGTTGTATTCTCAGCCGGCAACAGCGGGTCCGGAAATGGAACGATGAACCCGTATGCGATAGCGCCGTGGGTGATCGGTGTCGGCGCCACCGATGCGGCAGGCAAGCTCGCGAGCTATTCGTCACGCGGCAACTTTGGTGATGCTTTGCAGCACCCCTCGCTCGTCGCGCCTGGAACGAACATCATCAGCCTTCGGAGTGCGCCGGCTATCTCAGGAGTCTCTGGAATCGCGGGTGCGGACACCCAGCGTCTATCGGCAACCGAAATGCCGTACTACACGACGGCAACAGGCACGTCGTTCTCGGCCCCACAAGTTGCCGGAGCCATCGCCTTGATGCTCGAAGTGAATCCGAACCTGACTCCGGCCGACGTCAAGGACATCCTGAGCCGCACGGCAACGCCGTTGCCTCGATACTTTTTCCACGAAGCCGGTGCCGGGATGCTCAACACGTACGCCGCAGTGCTCGAGGCCGCGTTTCCCGAACGCCATATGGGCGGATTTCGCTCAACGCTATCAAGCAACGGGATCCGGTTCATCACACGCACGTCGCAGACGTTGGACCAGACCGTGTTTCCGAACCTGACAAGCTCAGCGAACCTCGCGATCCCGCCGAACACAATTCAGGTCAGCGTCAATATCTATTGGGACCTCAGTGCAAACGACTTTGGACTGAAAGTTTATGATCAGTCGAACTCATTACTGGGTGAATCGAACTATATCAACCTGCCTGGCTTCACCGGACGCCGTGAGAAAGTAGTGCTCCGCAACCCGTTGAGCCAAACGCTGCGTGCGTCGATATCGCATTCAGGTTTTGTGGG
Organism: Acidobacteriota bacterium; assembly: GCA_020199835.1. GTDB lineage: Bacteria > Acidobacteriota > Blastocatellia > Pyrinomonadales > Pyrinomonadaceae > PSRF01. Next base: position 497,746 of record JAIVJV010000008.1, read on the forward strand.
GACAAGCCAGCAAGTCTTCGGCGCGGTCGATGTAACGCAGGTTGAGTATCCGCTAATGCTCGATCAGTCGACCCTGTCGCCTGACCAAGCCGCACAGGTTGAGAAGAGCTTGCTTGCAAATCTGATGCTGCCGGAAGGCCGGAAATTCCGTCCGTACGCGGCCGTCAGCCGTCTTGAACTTGCTGAGTCACTGGTCCGAGCCGGGTTGGTTCCGCAATACATGGCGTCAGCGGCGATGTTCACTGATGTTCGCGACGCGTATTCGCGGAACTCGGTCGAGAGCACACAGGCGTTCCCGTCTGGTTCGCTGTTTTATGATGCAACCCCCGGCGGGAAGTTCTCTCCATTCAACGGAGCTACGAAACTCGCGGCAGCGATCGCATTTGTTAAGGCCGCTGGCCTCAATTCTCAAGCCGCCTCCGCTTCGCTTCCGCTGACACTGTCCGACGCCTCGTCGATACCTGCCGCGTGGCGAGGCTACGTCGCCGTCGCTCTCCAGCGAGGATTCGTTTCCCTCGACGGAAACGCGTTCAGCCCATCGCGGAATCTCACGCGGGTCGAGCTCGCAAGGTCGCTCAATACGCTAGTATTTCAATAATACCGCGATTACCTTATATAACCTGTTGGGTACGTCACTCGCACACCCGGAGTCACTGAACGCACCTCTATCCGGTGAAAACCTTTATTCAAATGCGTCGAGAGAAATGTGAGCGCGATCTGCTTGTCGAGTGAGACCGCCAGTTCACGCAGAAAAGGATCGAAACTTACCGGCACACCCGTACCCTGGAAGAACGCGTGACCTCCGGTTTCATTTGATAATCGCAACAGCGAACTCTGCGCGTTCGCCGCGAGCAGAGGGCTTGTCGAAGCTGCGAGGGTTGGCGCATAGAATCCGTAAATCGCCACGCTCCGTCGCTGCGCCTCGTTGACCGCTCGTTGCAGATCAATACTCTGTGTCGGCGCTGACGAATCTACCCCGCGCGAAATATCCAAACCGTCGGAAACCAACAAGATCGCACGCCGGCCTAGCGGCTGCGACTCAAACTTCCTCAATGCCTCGATCACTTCGACGTAAGGATTGTATGGACCGGAGTTCGCGAAACCGCTCGGCGGCCGCAAAGCCTTCGCGGCTTTTTCCAGGTCGGTCGTGAACTTCTGCTTGGTTTGCAAACTGCCGGTGCGCAGGTAACCGATCATGACGCGCGATCCCTTCGGCAAACTGCGTATGAACTCGGCCAGGGCTTTGATTTCGTTACCTACGGACGGCACAAGATCTTCCTGAATCAATACCGCGAGGGTGATCGGCGAGTTTGTGCCGACGCCACGGAGTGAAAGAATCGTTTGCGGCTCGCCATCCTCACTTACAGTCAGATCAATATTTTGCAGCTCGTTTTCCGATTCCAACTGCCGCGAGTTAATTTTTATTGTTAACGGAATCGTGACCGGTCTGCCGGAAGCGCGAGACGCGTTAGTTCCGTTCCCACTAGCCGGTGCTTGAGCAAGCACGGCCGGAGCCAAAATCACAAAACTGATCAATAACGCGAGGTTGAACGCAATCGGGTGCAGTCGTCGGACGGTATTCATTAGATCCTCTCTCATTGAGTCAGCTCATTATACAAGCTAAGATCTGAAACCAGGGACTACGAAACGATGCAGATGTCACTGAGCCAGCCGAAAGGTAAACTTTCCACTAAAGACGCGACCACCGCGCGTGTGTTGAACTTTGCCCCCTGGATCGCCCTGTTGGCCGTTTCGCTCCCGGCTCCGCTCGTCTTCCTGATACTGTTCTTAAGCGCGACGGCAACCGATACCGCCGCGGTTTATCTATTGTTGGCGGGCCTTTCACTGACCCTGGGATTCGCCCTTGGAGTGGTGATTGCTGCCATTATCCTCTTCTACCGCAGAAAATGGCTCTCAAAATTACGCGACCGGTTAGCATCGGATGGAATCACGGCGAATGAGGTTGTCTGGTTCCGTTCAGAACTGACCTCCGCCGAACGCAAAGCCATCAGGGAAATCGAGCAAAGTAATCCTTTACTGGCCGACGCCTATCTTGAAACCCTGGCCAGCCGGCTCACGGCTTCGCGCATTATTACCCGTTCAAAACGCGAACTCCTGAAGGTCGAGCGGCGACTGAACCGCGCGCGAACTCTCGGAACACCGGAATCCAAAACCCTGCAACAGGATCTCTCCGAAGACCACGATCGGCTAAAACACCTGCTCCAACAGGCAAACGAACACCTGAATCACGCCAAAACACGTTTGCAGGTGATCGAGGCCACGGCGAGTCGAAAACTCCTCACCGAAGGCGAGACGGATCTCATGATGCAGCGTTTGGGAAGCGCCCAGGACCAGTTACCCCTCGTGCTGGAAATCGCGCAACTCGAGCAACAAATGCTACGAGAAACCACGCCTCGCCTGCCTAAGAGTCCGACTGAAGGTAAGAGTTTGACTGAAGGCAAGAGTGTGAGGGAAGGTTAGCGAGGCGGTAGATACCGGGGCCCATTCGTTCCGCAAATCCCTCATCGACAAGCGCCCAATTTCCCAGTCCGGCTTCGGGTGAGCTCAATCCTGTCACCCGCGCCAGCTCGCCGCGAAACGTCATTCCCGCTCCCGTGAGGTAAGCCCGAGCGATTTCTCGCAACGCTACTTGCCTTTTCACTTTTTCCTTCAACTGCTCCTGAAAACGCGCCTCCGGAAGAGACCAGATGTAAGTAAACGTGGGTTCGTAAAGCACGTCGCTCGGAATGATCTTCAGCGTCTTCTGCAACTGGAGCATCGCGCGATCGAAACGGGCGCGTTCCTTGATTCCGCTCTCCTCGCGCAAGTCGCGAGTCGCCATTTCCCATTCGCTGCGCATGACTTTCAGAATCGCCAGCGCGTCCGCGGAAAGCACCTGCTTCTCCATGCGTTGCGGCACTCCCCACAGCGCGTTGAAAAACGGAAGCAGACGCGGCGTGATAAACGTCGCGTGGCCCTTGATCAGCTTCGCGTAAAAGTAGCGGCCACGACGCATCACGTCGTCCTTAATGGTCCATGCAAGACGGCTCTCCGGATCCTTTTGAACGTTCCGCGGCATGTGCGCGTCGCGCCGGCCGCACACAGCAACGTACAGTGATGGGCCAGGTCTTCTGGAATCCGTTAAGGCCTCGCAAAATCCCACGTCGTCAATGAACCGCTCCGCCGGATAAACGTCCTCAACGCGGAACTCCGGGTCGCGTCGCCACATGCGATCGCGATGAGCTTCGATCTCTTCCGGCAGCATGCGGCGGATTCTACCAAAGTGATTTAGCCCTCCGGTCAAACTGCTTCGATCGGTCAGCTAAAAAAGCCCGGCACATTTCTCCGTTATAACGGTAAGTCGTTGCGGCACAACAATGTATGTAATTTCGCGTGATGTGGCACGAGCCCTGCACAGTGGGGCTCGCCCAGTTGTGTTGGGGCTAGACCAAACCTCAAGTGACGGAGAGTGAACAACGGTGAAATCGATGAAGCTGACAAAACGGTTCCTGACGCTGGCGTTGCTGGCGAACCTCGCATTGGGACCAACCCTTGCGGGTGGCATTGCTTACGCCGGTAATCACGGCTCCAAAGGCAAGAACGCCTCCACTAAAAAGGGTACTAAACATAACAAGATTGCGGCTGATCTTCGCCACCAGCTCGGCAACCAGCATGGCGCCGGCATGGTCAAGGTGATCCTGCAGCTCGACGGTAAGCCGAGTGGTCAGTTGAACGCCCTGTTGGCCTCAAACGGTGTCAAAATCAGAAAGCATTTCACCAGCCTCGACTCTTTTGCCCTTGAACTACCCCTCAACGTAGTTAACGTTCTCTCGCAATTCTCAGAAGTTGCTTTCATTTCGATCGATAGCGAAGTCATGACGCTCGGCGGCCACGTGGCCCGTACGTCAGGCGCCGACAACGTCCGCACGATGAGTGCCGACGGTGCACTTGACGGTAACGGCATCGGCATCGCCATCGTTGACTCCGGCATTTACAACGCACACACCTCATTTACCGACACGCAAACAGGTCAGTCGCGCATCGTCGTCAATCAGGATTTCACCGGCGAAGGCCGCACTGACGATCCGTACGGACACGGCACTCACGTCGCAGCCGCAGCAGCCGGCAACGGCATCGTTTCACGCGGCGAATACATCGGTATGGCACCGCGTGCCAGGCTGCTCAATTTGCGCGTGCTAAACGGAAAGGGTATCGGCTCCGTCTCGGGTGTACTGGCTGCGTTTAACTGGCTGATGCAACACGGAGCGAACTACAACGTTCGCGTAGTGAACCTGAGCCTCGGCATGCCGGCGGTAAATTCCTACAAGTTTGATCCATTGTGCGTCGCGGTTCGAAAACTCGTGGACCGCGGCATGGTCGTCGTCTCCGCAGCCGGTAACAACGGCAAGAACGGCACGGGCCAGAAGGTCTACGGCCAGGTACATGCGCCTGGTAACGAGCCGTCAGCTATCACCGTCGGCGCGGTCGACACGCACGGAACCGACACGCGTGCTGACGACACAGTGGCGACTTACAGTTCGCGTGGTCCGACGCGCAGTTTCTGGACCGATGAAAACGGCGTCAACCATTACGACAATCTCATCAAACCGGAACTCTCTGCCCCCGGTAACAAAACGGTATTTGCCCAGGCCCCAGACAATTTCCTCGTTGCCCAAAATCCCTTACTAGACGCTAGCGTCAGCAACAGCCCCACGCGCAAACAGATGATGCTCAGTGGCACTTCGATGGCCGCGCCGCTCGTAGCAGGCACGGCAGCCTTGATGTTCGAAGCCAACCCGACACTGACTCCAAATTTGGTGAAGTCGCTGATGATGTACACCGCCCAGCAACTTCCCAACTTCAACACGTTGGAACAGGGCGCCGGCGAACTGAACGTTGATGGCGCAGTGCGTCTCGCGAAGCTTGTTCGCACCACGATCAATAGTTCGACTCCGCTTGGAGCGTCGTTATTAATCAGCGCGCCTCCGGCTCCGCAGACCAGCATTACATTGGGCGGCAACGCCACAACCACCTTCTCCTGGGCCCAGGGCATTATCCTCGGTAACACTTACGCCACCGGCAGCGCACTTATCACGCAGTATCAAAGGATCTACACGTACGGCGTGTTACTCGGCGATGGCGTCTTGATTGGTGACGGCGTGCTCATCGGCGATGGTGTTCTGATTGGTGATGGCGTGCTCGTCGGTGACGCTCTCGGCGTGCTGATTGGTGACTCGACCATGCTTTCCGATGGCGTCCTGCTTGGCGACACCATTCACACGAGCAACGGCACCAGATTTGGAGCCGGTGTCACATTCATAAACATCGGCGTGCTCCTCGGCGATGGCGTACTAATCGGCGATGGCGTTCTGATCGGTGACGGCGTGTTGATTGGCGACGGAGTATTGATAGGCGACGGCGTGCTAATCGGCGACTCGATCATGATCGCCTTAAGCTCACTGATCAACGGCGATCCCAGTACCGCAATGGCAATCGTTCCCGACGACGACACGGACTATCTGGGTTACTAACCAGGCAAGCCCAATCCAACGAAATCGGAAACTAATGTCGGAGAGTAGACGAATGTTACACGTACGCACAAATTCAAGAGCCAGCAAGTTCAACCACCAACTCGCGCTAAAGGACGAGGCTATCGTGGTCGATATCCTGATGAATAGCGCGGAGGCTGAAGTACTCGAGTTTCTCGCCCAAAGGCCGATTCACACTGTGGCAATGACGAGCATGATTCAAGACAACGGACTCGTCAGTCCACTCAATCGCGGCACCTTCTACGGTTGTCGCGACCTGAACGGCCGCCTTGAAGGGGTTGCACTCGTTGGTCACGCCACGTTGATGGAAACTGTTTCGGATCGTGCGCTGGCAGCGTTGGCCCTGGTAGCGCAGCAGTGCGCCAACACCCACATGATCATGGGTGAAAAAGAGCGCGTGGCTGATTTTTGGGGATACTACGCAGCCGCCGGTCGCCAACACCGGCTCGCCTGTCGCGAATGGCTGTTCGAGTTGAGCTGGCCCATCGAAGCGCGTGAACCGGTTGAAAATCTGCGCCGTGCGACCGCAGCGGAGCTGGAGCTCGTGATGCCCGTGCAAGCCGAACTCGCTTTTGCCGAAAGTGGAATCAATCCGCTTCAGGTCGATCCGGAAGGTTTCCGCAAGCGTTGCCTCCGCCGCATCGAACAAGGCCGCACCTGGGTCGTTACCGAAGACGGCAAACTGATCTTCAAAGCCGATGTGATCTCGCGAACGGCCGCGGTTAGCTATCTCGAAGGAATCTGGATCTCCGAAGAGCGACGCGCAAACGGCAACGGCCTTCGTTTCATGTCTGCCCTGATGCGTCGCTTGCTTGAAGACACGAAATCAATCTGCCTGCTCGTGAATGAAGCGAACAAACGCGCGCAAAGCTTCTACCGTAAGTGTGGCTTTCACTTCCGCGCGACTTACGAAACTATCTTCCTGCCCAGACTGGAGCAGGCACAAAACTAGGCGTTAATTCTCCCCCGATCTAACCTGATAAAGGAGCGCCTTAACCTCACCTTGATCTCAAACGTTCAATGCCCGACAACCCCAGCACCACCAGAAACAGATTCTTCGGACCATTCCTCTGGGTCGTAACAGGAGCTGGCTGTCTCGCATTTCTCTACTCCTTCTTACGATTAGACCCGGCCCAGTTTGACTCGCGCTTTGTCGTGCTCGTGGCGATGGCCTTGATGCTCACGTCGCGAATCACGGTTCGGATTCCCCGTCTCAGCTCGCAAATCTCGGTTTCCGACACGCTTGTATTTTTAGTGTTGCTGCTCTACGGAACGCCGGCAGCGATCATCGTGGCGGCGCTCGAGGCTTTTGTCTCATCGCTTCGCTTTAGTCGCAAACGAAGTATCGTGGCGTTCAACTGGGCCAGTGCCGCGGTTTCAGTCTTCATCACAGGCAGTGTGCTGCAAGCGATCTTTGGCGACGTACTCGCGCTGCGGACACAACCGCTCACGGCGCGTTTCGCTGTCGCGATCTGGACCATGGCGTTGACACAGTACGTCGCGAACTCGGGAATAGTCGCCATCGGCGCGGCACTGAAGACCGACGAACCGATCTGGTCGACGTGGCGCAAACATTATCTCTGGACTTCCATCACTTACTTTTCCGGCGCGGTGGCCGCCGGCGTCATCGCCGGTCTGGTCTACTTCATCGGCGCGTATGCGTTTGTCATTGCGCTGCCGATCATCGCGATCGTCTTTCTCACTTACCGCACTTATCTCAGACACGTCGAAACCTCGGCTGCCCAGGCCGCGCAAGCCGAGAAGCACGTCAAAGAACTCTCGCACTACATCGCCGAACAGGAACGCATCCGCGAGCAGTTTTCGCAGATGGAGAAACTGTCGGCACTCGGCGAGCTCGCGTCCGGCGTCGCTCACGACTTCAACAACACTCTCGCCGGCATTCTCGGCCGCGCTCAATTGTTGCAGCGCACCGACGATCCCGAGAAGATTCAACGCGGTCTCGACATCATCATCAAAACCGCGGAAGACGGCGCGAAGACCGTCAAACGCATTCAGGACTTCGCGCGCCAGCGCCGCGATCACGACTTCGAACTTGTTTCCATCGATCAGATCCTGATGGACGCGAGCGAAATCACGCGGCCACGCTGGAAGAACTGCGCTGAAGCTTCAAACATTCACATCACTCTCGATCTGCAAATCGGTTCGAACGCGATGGTGATGGGCGACGATTCAGAGCTGCGAGAAGTGTTGGTGAATATGGTCTTCAACGCGACCGACGCTATGCCTGAGGGCGGCACGCTGACGTTGTCGACACGCACGATTGGCGACCAAGTTGTCATCAAAGTCGTCGATACCGGTGTCGGAATGTATCCGGAAGTGCGCTCGCGCATCTTCGATCCGTTCTTCACGACGAAAGGCAAAGCGGGACTCGGACTCGGTCTCGCCGTCAGTTTCGGCATCATCAGACGACACGGCGGCAACGTCGAAGTCGAGTCGCAATACGGCAAAGGCACGGAGTTTCGTATTACTCTCCCGGTCGCGAAGATCGCGGAAACTCCAATCATCAAACGTGAGCTGGCTGTTGAGGAACCAGACCCGCAGCCCGCACTCGTTCCTGGCCAGGCCGCCGGACGCGTTTCCCCAACACGCTTGTTAGTAGTTGACGATGAAGACTTCGTCCGCGAACTGCTGCGCGACATTCTTGACTGTGAAAACTGCGAGGTCGAAGTGGCCCACGATGGCACTGAAGCGCTCGCGCTCTTTCGCGAACGTGAGTTTGACGGAGTCTTTACCGACGTCGGCATGCCGGGAATGAGCGGTTGGGAACTGGCGCGCGAAATTCGTCAACTCAACAACCGGATTCCGATCGCGATCATCACTGGTTGGGGCGAGATCGTAGGCTCGAACGAGCAACGCGCTGCCGGCGTCGATTGGGTGATCGCGAAGCCCTTCACCGCTGAACGGATCGTCGAGCTGGTGTGTGAGATCAACAACCGCGCAGCCGCCTCACGCATAGAGAACGTCTCGACTGTAGCTGCCTGATCACTTAACACTTCCCTCCCGCTCCGCTATGTTATGCTTCCCGCGGATGCCCGCGGCTAATAATAAAGCTGGAAAAGCGATAATTCGTTTTGTTGATGACGATCTGTTTGTCGGGACAACCCCAAGCGGACACGCGCTCGTGCTCGATACGGATTCGCAACGTTCTTCAGCGCCGTCGCCTGTTGAACTGTTGCTCGTTGCCCTCGGCTCGTGCACGGCTACCGATGTCGCGTCCATCCTGAAAAAGAAACGGCAGCGAGTGACGAGTTACACGGTTGAAGTTTCGGGAGAACGTCGTATGGACTACCCGCGGCGATACACGTCAATGCAGGTCCGTCATATCATCACCGGAACCGGCATCTCACCCGCGGCCGTCGCACACGCCATTGAACTTTCCGAAACGAAGTATTGCAGCGTTGCCGCCACGCTTCGGCCGCAGGTGGAAATCCAAACCACGTTTGAGATCATCGAAGAACCGCGTGAACATCTGGAGAGTAATTCGTAGTGTCAAAGAAGATCGCCGCCGCCTTTAGTCTTTCTCTCCTCCTAACAGTTTCAGCAACCTCGCAAACAGCCAGCGAAACCGCGCTCGCTGCCGTGCGACGCAGTGACGCCTCAGCTCGCGATGCGAACGGAAACGTAGCGAAGCTCACGCCGGCGGAACACATGCGCCGCGCCGGGATTTATCTCGTCAATCGCGCGTTCGCCGAAGCACGCGCGCACTGGCAATCTGTTCTCGATAACTACCCACAGGATCCGCGCGCAGCCGAAGCGTTGCTCGGCATTGGTCGATCTTATTTTCTCGGCAAGTCGTACCAGGACGGCTACGTTGTCTTCAACGAGCTCGTGCAGAAGTATCGCGGCACAAAGGAACAACGAGAAGCTCTGAACTTCAGCGCCGCGTCGCTGCTGCGCATGAGCAAGTTCTCGGAGTCGGCGGCGCGTTACGAGGAGTACATCAATCGTTTTCCCAACGGCGAACGCATCGACACCGCGCACTTGAACATGATCGACACGCTGCGCGAAGCGGACCGTCCCAACGATGCACTCACGTGGGTGACCAAAACGAGGCAGCGTTTTACAGGCAGCGCCACCGAAACTAACGCGATGTTTGGGGCGCTGCGACTGCACGTCTCGGAAGGCGAATGGTCCAGGGCAGTCGCGATGGCGGACCAGTTATCGCAGCGAACGTTTGCGAAAGCGGTGCTGACGTCGCGTTCCGAAGTCGCGTATCTCAAAGCTTTCAGTCTCGAACAGGCCGGCCGCAAGGACGACGCGTTTTCAGCTTATTTGGCGGTGCCTGACGGAATTGATTCGTACTACGGCTGGCTCGCGAGTCAACGTCTCGCGGCGTTGGCTGACAACAAACAGGTGTCGATCATTAACGAACGCGAAGGGCGTGTGAACTCCGCGATCGCGAGAGTTGCTGATTCGTATCCGGCGCCTTATCGCCAGGCGATCCTCGCTGCCGCGAAAAAGCGAAGAATCGATCCGCGTTTTATTCTGGCGCTGATCAAACAGGAGAGCGTGTTCAAGCCTTTGGCGAAATCTCCGGCCGGAGCGCGTGGTCTTCTACAGCTCACGATGGACACGGCGCAAAAATACGCGCATGCGGCGGGCCTGAACTCACTGCGGGAGAATCAACTCTACCAGCCTGACACTTCAATCGAGGTCGGCGCCGAGTATATCGAACACCTGATGAAACTGTTTCCGCAAATGCAAGCTTTCGAACCGGTGGCGGCGTCGTACAACGGCGGCGAAGACAACGTCGCGCGCTGGCTCGAACGCGCCAAACACAAAGACCGCGGAGTTTTCACTGCCGAGATCGGTTTCGAAGAAACCAAGGGTTACGTGCAGAAAGTGATGGCGAACTTCCGCGTCTACCGGCAGCTCTACACTTCTGATTTAGTTCGTCGCTAACTCAAGGCTTCGGACAAAAGCGCGTGCCGCAGAAGTCACGGCCACGACGCGAGTACTCGTAACGCAGCGTCACCTCAGCCACCGGGCGCGAATCAAGCTCCATATCAATCGTGCGAACATCGTTTCGCACCGATCGCCCGATACCCGTCGCCGCGCGATCCGCTCGCGACATTTCGCCGTCAGCTCGTAATTGCGGCTCTGCTGCCGACGAGGGTGCGTTCCCTTGCGTTGCCGACTTGCCTCGCGTGATCGGAATCGGCTCTCGCCGGCGTTCTCTGAAAAACACCGCCGAGATCACACCGACGTCTGCCTTGCGTCCCAGCCTGGCCGCGTATGAATCGCGCTCTGTGGTGAAATAAAACTTTCGCGCACGTTCAGAACTCATTTGCCAGCCCGTGATCGTGATCGTTTCGTACGGTTCGATGACCCACTTGCTCGCGTTCCATGCAGATGTTTGCTCCGCGTCAATTGTGTTGAGACCGTCAACCGAGAGCGTCACCGCGACGCGATCGCCTGAAGGATTACGCAGACGAAGCGCGTACTCTTCACCGCGTTCTGCTTCAACATACGTTCGCCCTCGCTCGTTATACTCTGTTAACCGGCGGCCATCGACGAGCACATCCAGCTCGAACCGCGAGTACAAAATGCGTTTGCCGGGCGTGACCCGTTCGGACTGCTGGGGTGGCGCGGCTGCGGCCGGGCTCTGTAGGAGAATGGCTGCACCGATACCCACGAGTGTAGTCAAAAGAAACGCCATCCCGCTCGCTATGAAAAGAAGTCGCTTCATGACCCCGCTCCTTCGCCTAAAAAAATGCAATCAACGGAAGAACGGCTTTCTGGCCGGATTCTTGCAGGACCATATTCGGGAGCTGTGAGGTTTGTTATTGCTTTGGATTTACGGTTGAGTAATATTGGCGAGGCCGTTACAATGGCCCACGCCAATCCAGACGAAATACACTAAAACTGAACAGACTGGAGTGAGGCTTAAGAAAAGCTCATGGAGTATGCCTTAACTGCAACCAAAAACAAGGCTCGTGCGGGCTCTTATTACGACCGGATTGCCCGGTTTTATGATCTGACCTTCAAGTTTAACGGTTACGCCCGCTCCCTTGATCAGTACTTCGCGAATCATCCGCTGCCGGTTTCGCGGGGCGATAAGATTCTCGATGCGGGTTGCGGTACCGGACTGCTGACGCTCGCGTTGCTGCGCGCCATCCGCTTCCCGGTTTCCATAACTGCCCTGGATTTGTCGTCGACTTCAGTCGTGGCGGCACGCAAATCGCTCTACTACAGTCCCGGACGAAAACGCGACGTTACGTTCACGCAGGGTAACCTGTTGTGTCTGCCGTTTGCCGACGAGTCACTTGATCTCGTTGTGACTTCGGGCGCGCTCGAATACGTGAACCTCGCAGACGGACTCAACGAACTCGCGCGCGTGATCGCTCCCGGCGGTCACCTGCTTCACTTTCCGGTTCATCCGAGCGTGATCGGCGTGCTGCTCGAGATCATGTTTCGTTTCAAGAGTCATCCGCCACGCTTCGTCAAAGACGAAACGGAGAAACACTTCCGCATCGTTCACCAGTATCACTTCCCGAAAAAGGAGATGATCGGCTGGAGCAAGACGGCGATTCTCGCGCAAAAGATTTAAGATCCAGCCGGCGCCAAACGCAGAATCCGATCGTCATCCGAAGCGGGCTTGCCACGCCCGTCGCGGTTCGACGTCGAGAAGTACAAGTTTCCATCCGGTCCTTCAGCGACTTCGCGAATGCGACCGTAGTCCTTGATAAGATCTTCCTGACTCACCACACGGCGTCCGTCTAACACGACGCGAATCAATCTCTCGCCACGCAAACAACCGAGGAAGAAATTTCCTTTGAACTGTGGAAACGCTGAGCCGTTATAAAACGCTCCGCTCGCGGGCGCGCACGCGGGTGTGTACTCGAGCAACGGCGGCTCCATTCCCGCGCGCATCTGTTTGTGGTGAACGGTTGGCCAGCCGTAATTCTTTCCGCGCTCGACGACGTTGACCTCATCGCCACCCTCCGGACCATCGAAGCCGCTTGGTCCATGTTCGGTTTGAAACATCAGATTACTGCCGGGCTGCCAATCCATGCCCTGCGCGTTGCGGTGGCCAAGGGACCAAATCTCCGAACGCGCGTTCTGTTGTCCGACGAAGGGATTGTCCTGCGGCACGCTGCCGTCATCGTTCAAGCGCAGCGTTTTTCCGGCGAGCGAATCCATCCGTTGTGCGAGCTCGCGACTCCCGGCGTCGCCTGTTGTCACGTAGAGTTTTTCGTCTGGACCAAAACCGATTCGACAACCTGCGTGAAACCGCGCGGCTGGAATGTCTTCGATGATCACTTTTCGGTCCGCGAACCCTTCCGGCGCTTCGCGATAACGCACCACGCGCACACTCGATCCGCCGGACGAGTAGGTATAGGCGAGATAGATGAAGCGATTGGTGCTGAACTGCGGATGCACGGCGACGGCCATCAAACCGCTCTCGCCCGACTCTTCAACGTCAGGCACGACGAACAGCGGTTGCGGCCGCAGCGTTCCGTTTTCAATTACACGTACGCGGCCCGGACGCTCAGTGAAGATCATGCGGCCGTCCGGCGTCCACACGATGGACCACGGTACTTGCAGTCCACCGGCCACCTTTTCGACTTTGAAACGAACGGATTCCTGTTTGGATGATTGCGCCGAAGTTCCGATTTCTCCCGCGCCACGACCGGTGGGCGCCTGATCGCAAGCCGCGCAGAGAATGATCATCAGGACGATCAAAGAACACGAAGATGTAGATGACACGAGATTGAACCTAATGCTGGATGTACTCATGGAGCAGCTTGATCTCGTCTCCCTGTTCGCCGACCTCGACGCGAAGCAGGTCGCGCATCGAGAGCATGCCGACCCAGCGTTCACCATCGACCACCGGCAGGTGACGAGTACCAATTAGCTCCATGCGTTCGAGGGCCTGATGGGGAGTTTCGTCACACTGGATCACCGCGCGTAGCTCGCTGGTCACTTCCCCTACCTTCACGCTCTGCGGGTTTCGCTGCGGAACGACGATGCGGTTCAAAACGTCGCGCTCGGAAAACACGCCGAGCAGTCTTCCGTCGTCGTCAATGACACACACCGCGCCAATGTTTCGCGCAGCCATAAACTCCGCGGCCTCCTGCACGGTGGCAGAAGATTTCGTCGAGTAAGGCTCGCGGTTCCGGATCACATCGCGGATCAGCATCGCATTCGCCTCCTGATTTGGCTGTTGGGGTAGCCGGTATTATAGACGTGACTCTGCGTTTTGGGGAACTTTCTTCTTTGTGCCTGGTGCTTGGAGCTTTGTGTTTTGTCGTTGGGCGGTGACTAGAGTCAGCGACAAAGTACGAAGATCGAAGAACGAAGCTCAAAGTTAGAACAAAGTGGGCTGGGCCGAGGGACGCTGGAAAGTAGAGGTTTCAGACGTTTCGTGAGTGCGTTTTTTATTGAAGCCGAGGCGCTGGCAGTGAATCTTGAAGAGACGTTCGGTCGCGGCCCAATACTCACCTTTGCCGCGCATTCTTTCGCCGAAGGTACTTGAATTGAGTTTGCCGTCGCGCGCCTCGCGAATGCGGTTCATCACGCGATCGGCTTTCGTCGGCAACTTCTCACGCAGACGCTCTTCGAAATACGGCGCCACGCTACCCGGCAATCGCAGCATGTTGATGAACGCGTGTTGCGCGCCCGCTTCTTTCGCACGTTTTAGCAACACGGGAATGTCTGTGGTGAGACCGGGAATGACCGGGGCGATACCGATGCCGACGGTGATGCCGGCGGCGGCGAGTGCTTCCATCGCGTGGAAACGCGCTTCGGGCAAAGGCGCATAAGGTTCCACCGCTCTCGCGCTTTCTACGTCGATAAACGGAATCGTCAGAAACACGCCGACGTGCGCGTTGCGCGACAACTCCTGCAATACGTCGATGTCGCGCCGGATCATGGCTGACTTCGTGATGACACCGACCGGCTGGCGAAACTCCGCGCAGACTTCGAGACATCGTCGCGTGAGTTTGTAGTTTGCTTCCAGCGGTATGTACGGATCAGAAGTAAACGAAAAAACGATCTCGTCGCCTTTCCATGACGGTTTCAGCAACTCCTCGCGCAGGAGTTCCGGGGCTCTGACTTTCACCACGATCTTGCGATCGAAATCTGTACCTGCGCCGTAGCCGAGGTATTCGTGAGTGGGCCGGCTGAAACAATAAGTGCAGCCGTGAATACAGCCGCGATAACAGTTGACCGTGTAATCAAAACCAACGTCGGGGCTATCGTTGTGCGTGATGATTCGGCGCGTCTCGGTCTCTTCAAAGACTTCGAGCTTGGTTTCGGGAGGCTCGCCAATCCACTCGACGGAGTGAGTCAGCCAGGGATTTGGTGGGTTCGCAACGTATTGCATCTTTCGAACCTTACAAACTCATTCGTTCGGAACAGTTGCCGTCATTGACTCGACTGCCGTAAAGAAGATGAAAACAGGTTTGCTGTCAGCAGCGGCCGTATCGCTCAGACAGACGTAATCGTTGGTGATCTCGACGACGCGTCCTTCATAAATGCCGCCCGAGATAGTTTTGAGACTAATGGTCTCGCCCTTAAAACGGCGAAAGAGATTTTCAATATGTTGTCCGGCCATCGCTTACCCCGTTTCTGTCGCAGTTGCCAACGGCTGACTTTCTTGCGTCATGGTCCAGGTCACAAAGAAGAAGCGGTACTTGTCCGGATCTTCCAGAGTGACAAAACGTCCGCCCCAACCTTCATCGATTGGAGGCTGAACGTCGGCTCCCTTCTCGACCAGCTGGTCGTAAAAGCGATCGACGTCCTCAACCCCGACGAAGAAGTGAACACCGCGTCCGCGCCGCAACATGGTTTCGAGGTGTTGGGCCAACGTGATTCTCAGTTCCCCGCCGCGAAGTCGCGCCATCGGGGGCTCGGAGCTGAGACTCATCGACTCGACTTCAAACCCGAGCACGTCTCGATAGAACACGACTGACTCTTCGAGACTATTGACCTCAAAAAACAGCAGGTCCAGACCGCTTATCATCTCGCTTCCGTTCTCAATAACCATAAGTCAGCAACAGGTAAAGCCCATACGCGCTCGTTACAATCACGGTCCAAAACGCCACTTCCTGAAGCCGCGTGTGCCGCTTGAAACGGTTCGTCACCGGTAACGAATCATTTACTGCCACCATTGCGCTACGCGCGAGCAGCACACCAAACGCTACGACCAGAACCGCGACGATCGCGAGCGGCCACAAAAACCCGATCCACTGGATGCGCACCAGAAATAGCAAAAATAATCCGGTAAACAAACACAGAAACGCGCTCAGGCAATGTCCCAGCACGCCAACGTCCCGGGCGGTCGGTGTCGAAGCCGGAACGAAATCGGTAAACCGTGGCGCCGTGGTTGTCCTCGACTCGTCGTATGCGCGACGCAACGTGGCATCCTTCAACACGCCATACGCCTCGTTCACCGTCTTCATCTGTTCTTCGTTACCGCCGCGATCCGGATGGTGCTTCGCAGCCTCGCGCTTGTACTGCCGATCGATGTCGCGCTGCGAGGCGTCCTTGTCGACGCCTAAAACGCCATAGTAGTCTTTGTTCGAATCGAACTGGTTCATAGGGAGTTGTCAGATTCTAGAGTCGCCATTTTCATTTGGCAATCTGTGTTTTCCGTGTCGAATCTATGCCTGAATTTCAAGCCGGGGATGATTTAATTTTTCAACTCGAAAGCGGCTTCGGGTTACTGCGGGTGCTCGCGGTTGAGGGCGAAGGCGCGGACAGTGTGTGGCACTTGCTTGCTTACGAAGATTTCTATCCGAACGTAGAATCGGCTGAGTCGGCGCTTGCTGGACCACAGGCGTTGGCGGTGCGCAAAGCACATATGGCGCTGACGAATCGTGCGTTTGAACGCACGCCCGCGGCGCGTCTTGGTAATCGTCCGGTGCGTGACGATGAGTTGGGGGAGTATCGCAAGTGGCTTGAAACCGACCGCCCTGTTTCGGATCGATCTGCTTTATTAATGCTTGGGATTCGTTAAATTGGTTTTAAGATACGGTTAAAATGAAGAAACCTTCTTTCTCTCGCCTGTGGCTCCTAGCCCTGATTCTAACCGTAACCTCGCTCGCGAACGCCGCGCGCGTCGAACGCCTGATCGACACCTGGCAACCAAAACACTACGTCGTCAACATCACGCTCAACGATCAACTCTCCGAGATCTCCGCAACCGTACGCATCGACGCCCTGATCCTGAAACCGACAACACTGATCGATCTCGACTTCGGCGAACTAACGATCGACACCGTCACCCTGGACTCAAAAACAGTTCCCTTCACCCATCGTAACGGCAAACTCCACCTCAACCTCCCACAACGTTCACTACCCGGCACAGTCCACGCAGTCACCGTCCAATACCACGGCAAACCAAAAGATGGCTTGATTCTTAGCGCCGACAAAGACGGCAAACCATCAGCGGTCGGTGACAACTGGCCCAACCGCGTTCATCACTGGATACCTACATTTGATCATCCATCAGCGAAAGCGACCGTCACCTTCAACATCACCGCGCCGGCAAACAACGAAGTCGTCGCCAACGGCCGCCTGGACCACGTCGCAACCAGTTCCAGTAACACTCGGACCTGGACCTTCGCTGAACGCGCACCGATTCCGCCGTACTGCATGATCATCGCAGTGGGCCAGTTCAAGACTTTCCAACCAACGGAACGTTCGCTGACACCGCTTTCCTACTACGTTCCGCAATCCGACGCGCCGCATGCCATCAAAGGCTTTGCTCCTGCGAATCCTTCAGTGTCGTTCTTCAGTGAAACGATCGCGCCGTACCCTTACGAAAAGCTCGCGCTGATCGTCGGCGCAACGCAGTTCGGCGGCATGGAAAACTCAGGTGCTATCGTTTTCTCGCGCACGTTGTTCGATCCCAGACCTCGAGCGCGGATCAGTAAGACGTACGGAATCCCGATGGGAATTACGAGCCTGATCGCGCACGAGATCGCGCACCAGTGGTTTGGCGATTCAGTGACCGAGTCGACGTGGGCTGACCTGTGGCTGAGTGAAGGCTTCGCGACTTACTTCGCCGGACTCTTCTTGGAGAAGTACGAGAGCGAAGAGGCATTTCAACGTTACATGAGCGACGCCGCCGCAGCCGCGTTTGGGTTCGAAAAGCAGAAGCGTATGCCGATCGTCGATCGTGACACGGAAGATTTGATGGATCTGCTCAACGCGAACAACTATCAAAAAGGCGCGTGGGTGTTGCACATGTTGCGCTCGAGCATGGGTGATGAAGTGTTCTTTCGCGCGATTAGAAGTTATTACCAGGCGCACGTGAGCAAGACCGCGAACAGCGAAGATCTGCGTGCGGCGCTTGAGAAAGCTTCGGGCCGCAACTTACGCCCGTTCTTCGCGCGCTGGATCTACGACAGTGGGCATCCGCAGTATGAGCTCTCGTGGCAGTGGCTACGCGATCGGGAACTGCGGCTCGTGCTGCGGCAGGTGCAACCGGGTAACGTGTTTGCGGATCCCGTACCTGTTAGCATCCGCACTGCTTCCGGAACCCGCGACATTGTTCTCAAACCGATGGGCAGGGCGACGACCGTAACGATTCGGTTACGCGAAAAGCCTTTGATGATCGGACTAGATCCACGCAACACACTGCTGAAGGAATCGCGCATCTCGCCCGCATTCCCGTCGTAACCAACATGGATTAGCCGCATGGATTACCCGCTAAAGGTGAGTTACCTGGACCATTCGCGCCGGAGGATCCGGCATCATGCGCGGTACCGCCGGTACGACGCGAGAGTGACGGAAGAGCGGCGCGCGAGCGATGCGAGAGTGACGCGTGTTTGACACTCGCAGCTTGCTTGCCTATCATCCAGCATCGTCGGGGCGTGGCTCAGCCTGGTAGAGCGCACGGTTCGGGACCGTGAGGTCGGAGGTTCGAATCCTCTCGCCCCGACCAATAACATCAACAACTTACGGCTGCCAGCACTGGCGGCCGTATTTCATTTGTGGCCAATTTGTGGACATTTTTTTCGATCAAAGCCACTTGACGCGTGAGTCGATGGGCTCGGATATATCTTTCGGTAGTCTTCATATCGCGATGACCCATCAGTGCTTTGATCGTGAATGCGTCATAACCTGCGATAGCCAATCGCGTGCAAAACGTGGCTCTGAGATCATGCCATTCCAGGTTTCTGAGTTCAGCTAGATCGCATGCTGTACCGAATGCTCTTTTGACATCCGTATAAGGCTTCTTCGTCTTCGGATTCACGAACACGAATTCATCGGCCTTCTTATTCTCACAGAGTTTCCAGAGAATTGGCTTCACGCGCTCGTCTAAGACATCCATTGGAATTTCCCGATTTCTCTTCCCCTTGGTTCGACTTGCGACCACGACATTGCGGAAAAAATCCACTTGGTCGCGGCGCAATTTTAGTTGTTCCTGTTTTCTTAGTCCTAAGCCTAAAGCAACGATCACCATAGCGTGCAAATGCTCCCGCGGACCTATCAACCAGCTCATGAGGTCAGCTTCTTCAACCGGTGTAAGGAACCGGTAGCGCTCGTTATCCAGCTTGAACTTCTTCACGCGTTGACACGGATTCGCATCAGCCTTACCGACTTCAATAGCCAGGGTATAAACTCGCGATAGCAGCTCAAACTCCCGGTTGACTGATGCAGGCGCTCGTTGGGTATCGTGCTTGGTCTCAGTGGCCAGCCTCTTGCTCTTGAAACGTTCGACATCAAGCGGCTGAATTTCTTTCAACTTTTTCTCCCCGAAGTAGTTCTTGAGAGTGACCGAGTTGTAGTGATCGTTTAGCCATGAGGTTTTATTCGACTTAGCCCAGGGCATGTAAATGTCATCGATAAAACTGGCCAGCATCATCGTACCTGTGTCTCTCTTGCCGTACCTACCTTCGAAGACGTCCTGCTTGATCTTGCTCTCCGCTTGTTCTGCGTCCTTTTTAGTACGCGCCTCGGGAATTGACCCACGGTATCGCACTCCACGCACCCGGAAGTAGTAATGCCAGTGCGTGCCCCTACCTCTTTTGAAAACCGACATTTTTTCTCCTTGAGGTTGCAGCCACCAAAGAGAATGGCCGCATACTAACACCTTCAACCTATGTCGTCATTTGTTATTTCCAGCCTTGGTCCAGGCGATGATCTCATTGAGATCGAAGCGCAATATGTTCGAGCCAGGTGGCTTGCGGTAAGGAATCCGCTTCCGCGCAACCATCTCGTAGATCGTGCGCGGTTTGACATTCAAGAAGGCTGCAACTTCGCCAACGTTAAGCAACCGCGGAGAGTCTGGTACCTTTAAAAGCTGCATTGCTAAGCACCGTCAACGGAATTGTGGGGCGCACAATGTTCATTCAATACTTATGCCGTTGTAATTCTGCTCGGAGAGTTCGAGTACCGTGGGAACGAAAAGTAGGACTAACTAAAACTTCGACAGGCCCGCACGCCAAAGAGGTTTTTTTTGGGACCGGGTGCTCAGAAAACTGGTCAATGCATGCCCAAGATCCCGGCGTAAACTGCTTTCTCCGAAGGGTATGGCCCGCGTTGCTGCCACTGCACAACGGGAGTTCCGCACCTACGGGAACGGCTGCAACAGTGGATTTATCGAAGGTTAGATTGTTTGGTAGGTTCGAAACTAACACACGGACTTAAAATCCTCAGTGCGCCGTAGTACCTAGTGCTACCAAACGATACTAAGCAGTATTTACCGACGTTTCAGCCGTTGAAAGTAGCTTACGTCCTGCTTCGTATCACTAGGTGATCCACGCATCTTCCACGCATCTTTGGACCAAAGAAAAATAATGACTCTCTAACAATCCGTTCTCATTAAGGGGATGTAAGACTTGTTGCATTGACAGAGTTCTTCATAACCGTAAAATGCCTTGCAATCGGGTTTAGGTCACTGGGGTGAGGACAGTGACCCTGAAAGCTGAACGCTTTCACCCAACCTTGAGAGGCCGGTCCAAACCGGCCTTTCGGTTTTAGGACAAGCCCATAACTAAAGGTGAGTCGCAAGACTCTGCGCCAGGCAACAACCACCGATCGGAAAGATTCTGCCCAGAGCCACTTTTAAACGAAGATCGGCAGTAGTCTTAAATCACCGTGTACACCCAAATCTTTCATTTGCATCAGTAAAGTCGTTTTGGGTTCAACGTGAGTTGATCTCCCCGGATTTGGCACTCCAGTGAAGCGTACGCAGGTTTTCACCTTGCTGCCCAAGCTACCTATTGGGGTCTGGTGTGGAAACACGGCGTCACCAATGAGAGAGTAGAATCAGCACTAATGGGAAATGAAGTAGATCACGATACACTCCTCACGATGCTGGCCGAGGCTCACGCTCGGGTTGACGCGAAAATTCATGAGCATAGCCAACTTCTCAAAGCTGCTGCCAAAGCAGATTGGGACAAGCCCGCCACGGATCGCGCTAACGAAGCATTAAATGAGATGCTAGCGGCACATAAAGAGTTCCAACATCTGCTCGAACGCGCCGAACAACAACTTGTAGCTGAAGGATATGTTTTCCCGCCTGAGCCAACTCCTGTTCCTCCTCAGGTTGACAGATTATGGAGAGAAGAACTCGAACGGGAAAAGGTCGCCGTCAATGCCTACATTGAAGATGCTTTAGCAGATGGCCTGGATTTTCTAATCAGCCGCCTTCCACAAGACTGGTGGAAAGAACAAAACCAACGACGAGAGGATTTTGGTCATGAACACTTACGCGAATCGGTTGTGCTGTTCGGCAGCGTTTCAGAGAGCCATTTAGCATCCCCAATTCACCAGTATGCTTATGCCTTAATGCTTGCTCGAGATAATCTCGCAGGACGTGAAAATTATGACATCTACTCCGGTGCGTTCCTTGTCCCGTTTATCGCGAAGCTATGCTCTCTGATCGATCCACTTCGGGAGGCGAAGAGCGGGTTTGACAAGCTGGATGAATTGCGGCTGGCGCCGAGCGGTGAAATTCCCTCACGTTTGTACGAGCTAATCGTGGGTGGCCGATGCGTATTAATGGGAAGAGATGTTGAGTTTCTTCCTGCCGACCCAGCAGAAGTCACCCCGGATCTACGCATTCTTAACTTAGGCTTCCCGGCAGTGGTCGAATGTAAGATGCAGAGCCGGCTCTCCGCGCATGAGAAGCTTGAATTCGTGACGATGCAAGAGTTATTCAGCGCCTTGGCAATGGGCCCACATCGCTTGATAGGAATTCTCTCCATCGTTTCGACCGTACCGCTTGAGGATGTTGGAATCAAAGCGCTACTCGAGGCCTCTTTGAAATGCGTGGGCGGAATCGACCCTTATCAGTCGATTATTGAAGCATGGGGAACAATATCTTTCGCACCACTTGATCCTACGATTGAGCTGAGGGAGCCCACACGCATCTACAGTCCCGATTTTTTGGAAGCAGTGTTCGGGTGGGATTTCGAAACCACAGACTACGACGGGATCTGTGCGCTGATTCGAAATAATCGCTCGATCACGGTTCTTCGTGCTGAGCTGCCTTTTTGCCTGAGATGGAGAAGCGAGGCCGAGAAGTCTCTCGATCGCAAAGCGAGATCGTTGGCGAGCCAATTATCTGAGGCGTTCTACCAAGTGCCGGTCGGCGAAGCTGGGTTTGTTTATGTTGCATATGAGGAGACGCATCGGGCCGCAATAGCCGACTGCCGCACACAGAAGTTTTTAGATCAGATCGCACAATGGGAGATCCGCAAGCGAGGCATCAATCCACAGCTGGTAGTGCTGAACAGACTATTCCTGAGTGCTTCGCATGAAGGCCGTCCCAACTTAGTTGAGAACGCGATATACACTACGTTCGGTCGCGGAAATAGTTGGGGAGAAGAGATGCCAATATCAGTTTTCATTGATCCTTCGGCCAAGCCCAAGGATACAGCTGATTAAACTTTAGTGTTAGCGGAGATCCCGCATTGCCATGCGAAGCCTTGTTTCTTTGCAGAAAAGTATTGTAGGTCCAATATTACATTTTGCTATCTGTCGAAGGCATTTGATCTCGGACTCCAGCGTCACGTCAACGACTTTAGAGAAGAATGCGAAGTGAATCAGATATGTATTTACTTTTCACGACACGGGTACTTACATCTCATGAAGATCACCGACTTGATAAATCCGGAAGATCTCCCTGGATTTGTAAAATGGTATATCGAAGCAACACATCTTTTAGAGGATGCCCGTTTAGCATATTGCCGTAAGTCTTACGGTTTGGTCCCAAAGGGAATTGTGAAAAAAATGCAGGCAGCGCGTCGCTTAAAACAGAAGAAAGCGTCCAAGAAGAAATAATAAACGAGGATATTTGGTGCTATATAGCCAAACTGAAAAACAACAGCAGGTCTTTTTATCATCAAAGGCCGAAGCGCGCGCCGCGATGCCGACGTAACGTTTTAGATGACATCAAGAGTCTCTCTCACCTCGGGACAGGTCAGGGCGGACCCATGTAGTTTAAGTTTTCTCACCGCTGTGAAGTCTGGTCTAGGATCTCCGTTATGTGGTTGTATGGATCTCGAGATCAAAACGTGGGCATGCCAAGGAGACTCTTCATCTGTATCGAAACGTACTAACTGCGGAATGGCGCAACGCGAAATGATTGACCGCTTGACTATGACTATGTCTTAGTTGTAGTTTTTCTCGTCTTCTTCAAGGAGGGACCTCACAATCGTGCCAAAACGCAGCCAACTTTTAGCTTTGCGCAGCTTTCTATTTAAGTCAGCAGGTACAACCTTCCTACTGACTTTCGCTTTTGGGTCGAGCGCCGCCACATCGAATGTCGAAAGGCTCTCCCCCTTAGCTAAAAAAACAGACCACCAGTTGACACTGCCGCAAATTGCAGATCGGCCGCAAGAGCGGAAGCAAGAGATGATCGATGACACTCATGTGCTGTTGATCCGCCCACAATACGCTCCCAAGTTAGTTGTAAAACAAAAAGTAGTTTTTATAGCCGTTAGTAGGGATCTGCGAAGTCAACAAGAAGTCGTGATGCCGGTGAAATGGGCTTCCACAAATACTTCTGTATTATCAATTTCCAAGAATGGTAAGGCTAAAGCTAAACGGCCTGGCGTTGCACAAGTAACAGCTACATTTGGTCAAATCAGAGCGGTTCTGAATGTGCAAGTTTTTCAGTCTGTTGCGGAAGCAGAAGACGTTACGACAAACTCTCTTAGGTCCGATCGTCCGCCAGATCCTTCACAAACGTCGCAGCTTGCCGCTGCGCAGCTTCTAGACGACGAACTTTCGACGCTGTTGACTACACTCAGCTCATTGCCGACACAAGCTCAAATAGAGAGAGCGGCTGAACTCATGTCACAGGTGCGGGCGGTTGGACGAGAAGCCGAGTTGGAAAAAGTGTTGCGTGAACTTCTAAATAGTCCGAAGTATAGGAACTTTGTCTTACTGTCGCTATCGCATTTTACTATCCGAGAATTCGATCCTGAGTTGGCACTTTTATTGCCACCCATCACAACCAGCAGCTTCGGACCCGACCTGGATTTGATACTAGAGGCTGTCGCACGTTCTGGCGGGCAGCAGTCCATTGAAAGACTCGAGGAATTAGCCAAACTCCCGTTCCCGGCTTCAGCGGCTGGTCCTTCACCAGAACAGCTTAGCTTCAGACGACAACTATGGGCTGCTTACTTCAAATTGGTGCCCGCTCTCGCGACTTCACATGCGGTCAATTTCTACAATACTCCAAGCGGCAGGTTTGAGTTGGACGCTGATGCCAAAGCCGCCGACCAACTTATCGGCTTTATTAACACTGTATCAAAAGATCATGATTCTTTATTGCGCCTTCTGCCTAATTACGATTTTTTCTTAGGACGTGATGAGAGAGTATTTGGTCCTGCCGGGCTGCCGCCCTTAAACACCGGCCCACCAACATCACAGAGATATCGAGTTTGTAAAGCGATAGAGCAGTCACTCTTAAGCATAAGCAACCCAAGCCCCGCGATACTGTCGGTACTCCTACGTTTTACCCAAGCTGATGATCCCTCGATTGGAGATCCCGCTCGTGCTGTTGATTACAAAGCTATGGAGCGTGCTCCATGGTTATTGCCGGCAGGATCGTTCGTTTTCATGAATGCTGATACAGACTCCAAAGCTTGGTCAGTAACGAAACAATTACGTATAGGACTCCCTCGCAATTCTTTGTTTCTTCCAGAGTCGAAGTACGAGGAATTGCGTACCTATGAAAAATTCGCCGGCCCGCGCGGTGCTTTAGTTAGTAGTGGTGATTTCTCGAGATCAGAAGCCGATGTGAATCGTGAACTAAAGAACCTAGTTAATTCGATATTTCAGTATCTTGGCAGCTCATACGATTTAAATACTTCAGATACAATTCTCAGCCCTCAATCATTTCCCACGCTTGATGCGGAGTTGCCATACCGCTACGTATCCTTGAATACGACCTATTTTAGCTTAACGGAAGGTTTGTCAGTCGCCCTTCAAAGGTTAGGACAGACAAATGAGGAAGCGTCGAAATTATCCCAGGTACTAGTGGCGAAGGAGTTGGAAAGGCGGTCCCTCGTCCTTTATTCGATCCTTGCGGCTCGACGACGTGCCCAGCTCAATTCTCAACCTTTAGACATATCTAAGTTGGACGAAGAACTTGATTCTCTTTCGAGCTCTATTGGAGATCTTCCGGGCGTACTTAGAACACAAATAGTTAGTGAAATAGTGCCTATGAACGCGGCTTCATTAAACACTCAATTTCCTTCAGGTTGCGGCAGTGTGAGTTTCAACGTGATTTCCCGCAACATCAGTTTCAATCAAGGTTTATACGAAGAGAACCTCAGTGTTAACTGCGCGAGTGGTGAGAAAAAGGATCTGCGATGGGTCGGCCCGATTCCCCTAACATTAGTTGTTGCGCTCAGAAGACATCCTAGGCTATTGGATTTTCCTTCGATCAGTTTGGCAGCACGTGAGTTTAAGGTCGAGGCGAAAAATGCACCACCTCTGATGGAGGATATAGATTACGTTCGAAGTAACCCAATACTTGCAATTTCTTATCTTGCAACGGGACTCACGAGTCCGAATGTTCCTTGGTCTCACATTAGAGATACAATTATCGTCGAATCGAACTACGGTGAACCCATATCATTTTTAGCCGCCACAGCCCAGCCTATAAACACGAATCGGCCTCCGGTTGCCGTACAACCCGTACCAAGCGGGATCTCTAACGTAAGTGGGATTAGCATTGCACCATCGGATAGTGCCTTTGAATCCGCCGCTACTGATATCCAAAAGCCCTACCTCGACCTATTAACTTATCGGACCCAGCGTTTAATTGCCGAGCGTCTTAAACCTTATGTGGAGAATATCGATATTTACCAACCGTGCCACCCTTTTAATCCGCCCTGCTGGTTAGGGATTGGTAACTATCCGCATGTGGATGAGGAAAAGCGCATCCCAAGGGATGGGGCACTTAATAAAATTCATAAAATGATTGATGAAAGCAGTGCTAATGAAAAAGTCAGACAAGAGTGGGATTTAAGTTCGCTCCGTAACTCTAAAATCAGATCAGTTAATTTGATAGCAATGGTGTTAAAGCCTAACTTGTCTGAATTTGCTGCCATTTATCATGTTCTGACGGACAACGGTGTGATTAGGTATATGCCAGTAAGAGGTAAGCTGAGTCCGTTACCAGAAATTGTGCTTGAGGCGATAAGAAAAGATCCAAATTTCTTGTATCGATTTAATATCGACTTACCACAAATGAGTGAAGGCGCTGAAGCGCGTTTAGTAGCAGCATTACAACGTTTCTATAGAAAAGACGCCGCTCTTGCAGCTTTGAACCGCACAGGATTTTATCCGTTGAATTCACCTGACTTTAGTGTACGACCCTCTTTACCCTTGTATCGAACAATCGAGGGTAAGATTAGGTCTAGTGAACTAACAGTCGTCTCCGAAATATACGATTGGGCATTGGGGGAAGCGTTACCAATGAATGATGTGCCCAAACCGCATTTTATAGATGCTATAGGCACTCAAATAGAAACGATAGCAAAGCAGATCAGCGACATTGTCGCTAGCAATACACAACCAACAATCGATGAGATACAGAGACAAAAGAAAGTAAGTAATGAATTCGTTATTGGCGTTTCTGTCACGTTTGGAGCCCCTGTCCCAATATACACTGGTACCTTCTCATATGGTGGAGTTGGTGTGAATTTCTCAACATCGTTTAATGGAACGATAACGGCTACAGGAACAATCAACGGGCAGACATTGCCTCTTGGTTTCAATCTACGTTTCCCTAGGCCAGATGAGAAAGCTGAGGGGTTCAGCACGGCTTACAATCGAGCTGCATTTGATGCGGCTTTATCATACATGCCCACCCGTATGGCCGTCGCCGGTACGTCGTATAGAGTAGTAAATACGATGACTGACCCCCGTACCGCAGCAAACTTGATTGTTAATACTGAAATTCCCTCTACTTGGTTGAGACTTCCGCCGTTACAAAACAACTGGAAACTGTGGACCAATAGGCATAGTGAAGGAGTATGGTTATCAGGCTTAATCTCGCGTGCGGAACCGAGGTTAACACAAAGTGAACGGGATGCATTGTTGATCTCTATTAAGGCTGGCGCAATTTCAGATGAGATGCTGAGTTTATTAACCGCTAAATACAAAGAAGCGGTTGAAGCAGATAACATAGCAAGTCGTCAGTGGGTTCGCACGACTGTAGTGTTAGACTTACTAATGCCTGGAGGTGGCACAGAAACTCTAACCGAGGCAGAGCGAGAATCATTGATCGAAGGGTTCAACCAGAAATCCGCTTCAGAGTTTCTAAAAGATATAGCCAAGGCTAAAGCATTGCTTAAGACTAACCAGATCTCAGATGGAGGCTTGCCAGCAGTCACTCTTACTTACGGGAATAACTTCACCTTAATGCGTTGGAGGTATGCGTATAAACTTGTCAACGGGGCGGAGATTAGCTACGAAAGAATAAGTGAGACACCATATTTTCTCGTAGAACAAATCCGCCAGAATCCGACAGGGCATGTTTACGAAATGATTTACGCAGCTGCAATGGAGTCCATAATAACCGGTATCGGACTTCCGAACTCTTTAATAGCTAGGGGAGAGGCAAAGAAATTTACTGATTCGCGCTTTTATCAAGATAAGTTGAATGAGGTGCTCGAGCCGACAGGAATAACGATAAAGGACAAACTAAAAACTGCTATTGAAGAGTTTTTTGCTGAACTTGAGAAGTGGGTTAACTCTCAACCGCCGGGATCCACTGGTGCGACACCATTTATTCCACCTGTTGGCGGCACACCGATGCTTAATTTCTTTCCGTCACCCTATGAGTGGTCTTTGCGTAGAGACGAAACAGTAGGCCAGATACTTACATCTCAGCGACAGACCCCGCTAGCCAGCCAAATTCGCTCGGGCGAAATTGTGCTTAGAAATCCTACTCCGGTAGTGCCGTAACCATCGACAAGCTGAGGCATTTCGAGACAGAACTCATTTGTTGTCTCTCTGATCGCCATCTTCATGGCCGGCATAGCTGCCTTTTCGAGCCCTTATGAACTACGACTAGAATCAAAAGAGAAGGGCATCCATCCGATTCAAACTTGGATTCTGTTTGAAACTGAACCGCTCCCAATTGAGCAAGACGTTGTACTCATTCAGGTATTTTGTACCAACGGTCTCGATGAAGCCTAAGCAGGCACCAATCAAGGGATTTCCATTTCGGGTCATATGGTTGGCCGTTTTTCAGGTTGATCCTTGGCATAAGGATCCAAGCCGCCTTCACTTCCTCATGTGTGAAGAAATAAAAGCCGTTAGGCACATGCTTGTTTTCGTCGGAGACTGACCTCACAAAAACGTAAAAGAGATTGTCCTGCAATTTCCCTTCTACGTGGTGAGGCTGAATAGGAAGTTGCGTAAGTGATGTTGAAGTCTTTGCTTCAACCCTAAACGTTTTCTTTTTTGGAGATCGGCAAATTGCATCGAAACCCTTATTTGTCTGCGATACGATAGTTACCTCATAACCACGTTTGACGAGCTCGTCCTTCAGCTCCTCCAGACCTTTGGCCCCGGTCTCAATTTTCTTTTTGCTCATACCAAGATCTCTCAATCCACGCCATTGAAAACCTAGAAATCTCCACCATTTCTGGTCCAGTTTTTCGGGGATGTGTCAAAACTATTATCGCCATTCTAAGCAGCATCATGTGGGGATGCGATCAAAGGGAGGCTGACCGCCTAACTAACTGCACGTGCATAATGTTGCCATGAGTGAACATAAATTATATATGAAAACCTTATGTCCCTGAGTAAGGGAGTGGACGCTTGCCTTGATAACAAGCTCATTGGCCCAGCCCTTATCCTGATCTACTCCGCAATCGATACAGCTGGCTGGCTTGACCGTGACCACCAATTTGCAACGCGCAACAGCTTCATTGGTTGGACAAACCGATACCTCTTATCAACGAACGCCCTATTCTGTACTGCCATTGATCTCTACGCCGCGCGTTGTGGCCTTTTGCACACGTTCACGCCAAATTCAAAGTTGAGCAGCAATAAAAAGGCGCGACGCATTTGCTACGCCTGGGGAAAATCTCGGGCCGAAGACCTTCAAAGGACAATCGACTTGGCAAAAACCGGAAATCAGTATGTGGCGGTCAAAGTCGAAACACTATTTGCGCCTGGCATCAGGGCGTTTTGCCTTATACCGAAGAGCTGAATGCTAATACTGCCAGAACCATAGCGGTGATGGCGAAGGCAAAGAACTTCTTTCTGAATTGGGTGCCGATTCAGCCACTGAGTTACTCGCTGTTGTCGACCACCGACCTATCAAGGACGAATGAGATCTGACCGCTCCACATGACACGGGACCGATGGCGACCAATGTGATAACTGGATGACCGTCTCAGCCAACCGATTGAGCCGTGCCCACCTGGGCTCTCTTTTTGAGTCAACCATAGAGCCCGTCAACAAAAACTATCAGTCGTGCCCTTTCGTCCACATTGACTCAATGAGTTCTTTTTCTGGTGAATAAACAATGAGAGACAGCTCAGCTTCATATAGGCTCGCCAGACAGGACAACAACAACTTCCGTTGCAGGTCCAACCTTCTACTCCTGACCCAGGGGCTTAACCAATACTCCTTTATGATCGCCACAGCGAAAGTCAAGAGCGCGCCAAGCACCAACAGCCACCACTTGTTTATTGGCGCTAATTTGAGGGAGTTCGAAGCGACAAAGCTGATACAAAATCCCGCGATAAGTACTGCCCAAAAAAACCTGTATCGCTTTTGCCTTCTTTCTTGCCTCACCCTTAGCTCTTTGAATTGTTCATATCTCTTGCCTACCTCAGTGAGCTCCTCCCAATTCCGCTACCGTCCTAAAATGGAAAAAATTGGACCATAAGCGTGTTGTTGGACCACCTCGTTTGGCGTCAGACCGGACCAGGCACTATGTGGTCTGAAGCCATTATA
>JAIVJV010000014.1 GCA_020199835.1 Acidobacteriota bacterium
AGGAATACAACGAGGAGCGACCACATGAGTCTCTGCGCGACCTGACGCCCAGAGAATTTCTACTAACTCAAAAACCGGAAATCTCTACTCACGGGTGGTCCTAAATTCGGGACACTTACATATTGACGATGATGACCTGCGTTGGCAACTCGCAAGTGAGGCCAAAACTCAAGCGGGCAGAGATGACAGTTACGGGCACACGTGCCGAGTCTCTCAACGGTGCGCCGGTGACATTGCTCACTGTTAAGGGCTCGCGCCGTTTATCGAGAACAAAGATTGAGACGGCATCCGTCTATCACGCTCTCATCTTTCACCCCGACTCGCGGATACTTAGCATCGGCGGTGGATTCTTAAATGAGGGTCCGCTGGCGACCGTGACAATCACCTGGACCATTCAGAAAACGCCGAATGACTACAAAAACACCGACAAGAAGGAATTGAGAATCGGCAATCACGCGATCAACAAAATCGTGACGCTGGCAGGTAAAAGCTTTTCTCTCTCAAAAGGAAATCTATTCATCATTAAGCTGAACCAGGATTGGGTACCGGAGTCATTACAAATCAACGAGCAACTTGTCCAGCCGGTGGAAAGCAAAACTGTGCTCGATGCTTTCAAGTCGTCATCGCCCGGCGACGAAGTGATTCAGAGGCTGGAATTGGCACAATGAGTTGTTCCAAATGGGTTGGATGGGCCAGGAGAGTTACACATGCGAAGCGTTTCGTTGATGATCTTCACGGCGGTACTGTTCTCGTTTACCCACGCACGACGTGTTGATTGTCAGCAGCCCAACGTTAACGCGCCGCGCGGCGTGATCGCTTACATCCGTGAAGGCAAGGAGATTCGACTAATCGCGCCTGACGGTACCAACGATCGTCGTCTGTGGACCCACCCGCGTCCGGACCTGGCAGAAAACCAGGGCATCAGGGGACTTGCATGGCACCCGCACGGCACGGAACTGGCATTTACGAGCGGGCACGAGGCCGTGTATTCGCTCTTTCAGGAAGACCTCTACTCCATCCGTCCCGACGGAACCGGTCTGCGTAAGTTGACGAACCCACCCGCGCGCGCCGAATTCGCGCGACTCCCTAAAGGTACTGTGATTGTTACGGTGCACAACGATGCACGTAATCTATTGCACGAGCAAACAACTGGCCTGTTTATCGTCTACGTAGTTGGCGCGCCTGAGCCGCAGTCGGCAACCGTCCCGCCCGGGCGCTCTCAAACGCTCACGTTCACAAACGTGGCTGACGCTGGTGAGAATTTGACGCAACCGGTCGTCGCGATGAACGGGCCGTTTCGCTGGTTTAATCCGGGTGTTGACGTGCGTCCAAAGGCAACGGTGAAATCGCCGCAGCTCAACATCCTCGACGGAGGCGTGCGCGATCTTTCTGCATCATTGCCCATGTGGCGTCATGACGGTACCCAGATCGGCTACGCGATGGGATGCGCGGGCGTTTGGCTGTTGCCGGCACAGACAGCAGCGGGAGCGGGTGTTGGTAGACAGCTCGAAGCGACCAAAGCCGGCGCGTGCGGGTGGGGTTGGGGCCCGACTAAAGCTTTAGCTGATCAGTTCATCGTCGCGGGTGCGTTGGGCGATACGAGTATCTATCTTGCGAGTACCACGTCCGCTGAACGGCAGAAGCTATTTGCATACGAGGGCATATTATTCGAAATGCGTTGGCATCCTTCGGGAGCGAGTTTCTTTTTCGTGCTGAACGAGGGTTCGTCTGGTTCAAGCCTAAACCGATACGATTTCAGCACGAGGAAAATATCGAAGGTGAAGAGTTTCGGTGATAAGACCATACGCGGGATGAGTATCTCGCAGGATGGTGACTGGTTGGTCGTCGAGTTTGGAAAGACGCTTGAAGAGAGTGTTCTAAGCCTCGTCGTGTCTCAGAAGACAATTCCGGAATTATGGGTAATGCGTGTGGATGGATCAGATCTCCGCCTGCTGGTAAAAAACGGTCAAGCGCCTGCGTGGGGGTTGTAGTCAAATTAAATGTAAAATCCGTTCATGGGTTTTCGCTGCTCCAGACAAGCGATCAATTCCGTGCGGCTGTTATCTTAACGGCTGGTTTGCTCGCCTGTAACGTCACCGGTGACAACGTGCAACAGAGCAGCAATGCGGCTGCGGCGACGTCTCATTTGTATCCTGTCGAAGTCGATGGCAGCTCTGCCGTTTTCCGAAGGACGCGCTATAGCCGACATTGCTGAGCCTGAATCGCGAGGGGTGGAATCCACCCCCGTCAACTCAATCAACTCCGCGACCGGTCTTCTGCTGCAACTCTTCGATCCGCTTCGACGCTTCGGCTTTTGTCAGGTTCAGATCAACTTCTTCGCCTGCTTCATCGGCGAGCGTCTGAAGATACGAGCGTTGCGCGCCGGTCATTTCCTCGTCGCCTGTCTTCCACTCGTCAGGATCCTTGATCATGTTCGAGTTCTCATTTTCCGCCACATTCGTCCTACTCATACGTACTCACACCTCCGATGATGATGGCTAACCATCAATATGTTTCCAGCCTTTCATCACCAAACTGTTTCAGAAGTGCAACGCAATTTCAGACGTAGGCGAGCGGGATCTGACGAAAACGGCTGGCAACTGATAGCCATCGAATTTATACTAACAACCAACCGACTCTCCCAAAGCGTTTTTAAGAGGTGAGAGGTGCCAGTCACGGGTCGGAAGCAGTTAGCGCCCGTCTACTTTTATTCGACACTGGTTGTCTGTCTGCTTTCGATCACTCCTCGCGCAAACTTCTCCTGGCGTCACACCGTTCTGTTGATTAGCTCCGGGATCTTGAGTTGGACGCTTACCGAGTACACGCTACATCGTTTCGTGTTTCACTACAGCGCGCGTTCTCTCTTCGGCAGAAAGTTACTCCATGCCGCACATCTTTCCCACCATGAAAATCCGCGTGCGACGAGCCGGCTCTTTTCGGGTTTGGTGATCAGTCTGCCAATCGCAACGGCGTACCTGCTGCTTGCCTGGATCGCGACAGGCTCGTTGCGCGCGGCGGCGTACTTATTCACAGGCCTCGTCGCAGGTTATTGCTGTTACGAATGGCTTCACTTCCAGGCACACCACCGGCGACCTCGGCTACGCCTCTTCAGATATCTCAGAAGGTATCACCTGTTACACCACTACCAGACTCCCGAGCAGCGTTTTGGCGTCACTTCTCCGTTGTTCGATCTGATTCTCGGAACGTTTCGTCCGGTGCGGGGTCACAAAAGAGTTAAAGCTTAGTTCACGTCGCGGCGGATGAACTCGAGGCAGCCGAGGAGCGCGGCGAGCAGGCCGCCACCAATGCCGAGGACGAGGGCGGAGGTGAAGCGGCCGTCGAGAAAGAGGTTCATGGGTAATAGCCACGGGTAGTACTTGCCGATCGCGGCGCTCGCGGCGAAGAGTGCGAAGAACGTTCCACCGATTCCCGCGCCGAGTGCGATCGGAAAGCCGGCCCAACGCATGCTGATCCACGTGTGGATGGCGATGATGAGCCACGCCGCGAGCCACACCTGTAGCGCCAGTTTTGTAATCCACCAGAACGGAACTGAACCTGTGTTCGCGAGTTCGGGTTTCAGGTAGATCGACGCTAGTCCGACCAGCACCGTCAACAAAGCAAGTATGAAGGTGCTCACCAGGATCAATAACTGCGCCACGATGAACTTTGAGAAATAGATCGAATGCCGCGGCACCGGCAGGGCAAATAAATGCTTCCACTGCTTATCCGCGTGTTCGATGCCGTTTAGCAACGCGGTCACTAACGCGATCAGCAGCGGCAGCATGAAGATGGCCCAGATCTGAAACGAGTTCGTTGCGTGCGTCTGCCAGAGATTGAAATCGGCCGGAAACTTCTTCGTGCGCCAGATGACGAAGAACTGCAACAACGCGATGAAAAACGGCAGGACAAAGATCACACGAAACGCGAGCGTGCGTTTAAGTTTCAGCAACTCCGCATGCAGCGCACGGAATAAAAATGTGAACTCGGAGCGCAGCATCAACGAGCCCTCCCGTTCGCTTCTCCGCTCGTTTCCGCGCCGCGGCCGTTAGCGCTAACGTCGCTCGTTAACGTCAGGAAAATGTCTTCAAGCGAGCGTTGCGTCAGTGCGAGATGAAACACGTCCAACCGCTGGTCCAACAGCAATCGGTTGATCTTCATCGCATCGTCAGGCGCGGCAGCACGCACACTCAGCAATCCATCTCTTCGTTCCACACTCCAACCCGCGCGCACCAAACAGTCCATCGCTTCCTCGGACTGCGTCACGCCGACCGCGAGTTCCGTTTGCTGCTTTGTTTGCAGCTCAGACAGCGTGCCCTGAAACAACAACCGGCTCTCGTGAATGATTCCGATATGCCCGGCAAT
Organism: Acidobacteriota bacterium; assembly: GCA_020199835.1. GTDB lineage: Bacteria > Acidobacteriota > Blastocatellia > Pyrinomonadales > Pyrinomonadaceae > PSRF01. The sequence goes on from JAIVJV010000014.1 coordinate 4,363, forward strand.
CTGTTCGACTTCACTGAGCAAATGACTCGACAGAAAAACGGTAACGCCAAACTCTTCCGGCAAACGTCGAATCAGATCCCGCATTTCGTGAATACCGGCCGGGTCTAAACCGTTGGTGGGTTCATCGAGAATCAGCAGTTGGGGCCGATTAAGTAAAGCGAGCGCGAGGCCAAGCCGCTGCCGCATGCCCAACGAATACTCGCGCACACGACGACCAGCATCGCGCGTCATCCGCACAGTCTCGAGCGCAACGTCGATCAACTCCCGCGGCGATCCAAGCAAGCGGCGCGTGACTTCGAGGTTTTCGCGGCCGGTCAGATGCGGGTAAAGTGAGGGCGCTTCAACCAGTGCGCCGACTCGACTCATCAACGCACGATGATTTGAAATCAGTGGTTGCCCAAACAAGCGCACTTCACCCGCATCTGGCCGAATCAAACCCAACAACATCCGAATCGCGGTCGTCTTCCCCGCGCCGTTGGGACCGAGGAAGCCATACACGCCGGCCTCAGGCACCAGCAGATTGAGATCGTTAACCGCGAGCTGGGCGCCGAAACGGCGACTCAGCCCACGCGTTTCAATCAGGTATTCTCCTGCTTGCATCAGTGAGTAAACGCGAACCGAACGAGTTTTATTAACGGTGGTCTAACGCAAAATTCGATCGATCTTGCCGCTCTCCACGATCCACAACACGACCGCTGTATTGCCGCTACCGCTGGCAAGCAAACGACCGTCAGGTGAAAAGGCCAGCGAGGTGACAGTCATGTCATGGCCCTTGAGTGTCCGCTTTGATTTGCCGGATGGAATGTCCCATAGAATCGCGGTGCGGTCGTCGCCACCGCTCGCGAGCGTCTTACCGTCGGGAGAAAACGCGAGCGCGTTAACCACGTTCTCGTGCTTTCGCAATTCGGCTTGCAACGCGCCGGTTTTCACGTCCCACAAACCGATCGATCGATCCTCGCGCGCAGCAGCCACCAACCGTCCTGAAGCATCGATGGCGACGGCCGTGATCTTCTGGCCTGCGCTGATCGTGATCGACGCCGCTTTGTCTCCCACTTTCCAGAGTTCGATTTCATCGTCACTGCCAAACGCCAGCAACTTTCCATCAGGCGAAAGTGCCAGCGCGGATATCGGACCAGTCGCCGGCACCGCCACATCAGTAGTTCCCTTTACCAGGTCGGTCAGAATCACTCCGCTTCCCGTCGCCTCGACCAGAACATCTCCGTCTGAGGAAATCGCGATCGTCTCCGAACCCTGCTCGCGTTCGATCCGTTCTTTCACACCACCGGTGCGTGCATCCCAGCGCCGCACGCCTTCGCCAGGTATCTCCGCCGACACGGTCGTGCCATCGCGTGAGAACGCAACTGCCAACGCCCGATTTGCCGAAACTACGTAACGGCTGCGTCGCATCGACTCCGTCTCGTCTTCTCCGCTCGGGGCGAAGGAAAATATGATGTTTCCGGACCTTGTTTCCCTGAGTTCCACGTTTGGTCCAGACTGCACCACGACTGCCGACTCGTCCGGCAGCATGGTCAAAGACGAAACTCCTTCTTCGCCGCCCTCGTGAACATCAATCACGCGCAAACGGTTGTCACGCACGTCCCACACTTTCATCGTGCCCTTCGTTCCTTCCGGTCCATACTGCAAACTTCCGATCAATAGCAGCCGGCCTTGCGCAACAAATTGCAGGCACGCGATCGAATCACTCTTGCCCTTCAACGTGTTTACAGGTTTGCCAGTGGAGACGTTCCAAAGCGTGATCTCACTCTCCGCACCCGGGTTTTTAAACTTTACCGAGGCAACGGCCACGACACTGCTATCCGGAGAAAACGTGATCGCCGACGGCAGTCCCATCATTTTCTTAACCGTCAACAGTTTCTTGCCGGTCGCAACGTTCCAAACAAAAACTTCCTGCCCTGACACTGCGGCGAGCAGTTGTCCATCGGGTGAGAACACCGGGTGTTCAAGGCGGCCGTACAAGTATGCGAACTGACCCTGATAGGTGTGCTGGGCATCTTCTACCTTCACACGCTTTTGCCCGGTCTGAGCATCGAGGAGTTTCAGATGGAGATCCCGCACCTGGATCCAACCCATAACCATGATGCGTTGGCCGAATGCGCCGTTATAAGGGTCTGGGGCGATGTAAGATTCTGAGTAACGCTCAACGAGCGCCATCACATCACCGGCCGGCGACCACGCCGCTTCCAAACTGAACACACGTTCATCCGCGAGTGAAAGCTTCTTGATGAACTCTCCCGAATGCGCGTCCCACCACTTGAGTTCTCCGATGACTTTCTGGCGGCGATCTTTAACCGACGTCTGAATTTTGGCGTCGCGGATTTCGGTGCTGACGGTGATCACGGATTTGCCGTCTCGCGAAAACGTTAGCGACCAGATTGGTCCATCAAAGCCTTCGATTGTCCGGTGTAACCCGCCCGTCGCCGTACTGAAGAGTTCAACGCGTGCCGAACGGTCTTTGCTGCGGGCGACCGCGAGCATCTGGCCGTCAGGCGAAAGCGCAACCTTGACCGGCGACTTTTTAACGGGTTGCGGGACAGTCCGCCGTAGCTGGGCGGAGGCGGGGAGTACAAATAGAAGTAGGCAAAGAAGCGCCTTGGAAAACATGATAGTAGTCAATATACCGTGCAGATGGAGTTACTAATAGGGGCGGCGTTGCGCGGCCGCCCCTTGTTGATGCAGATGAAAGGTGGGCGTTAAGGGTTGCAGCCGTGGTCGCAGTCCGTCGTTGCTTCGTTGTTACCGGCCAACGGTCCCGTGCCTTTGCGGCCGGGGTGTTGCGGGATCGAGATCGCAGCGGTGCCGACGTTGTCTTCGTAATTGGTTTCCGGCAACTGATGGCAGAAGCCCTTCGTGTCAACGTTGGGGCAGGCCTCGTTACGCTTGGCAACGAACGGCGGATTCACAGTGATTCGGATGATGTAATTGCCCGGAGGCACCGCCGGCTGGCCATCGCCGCCGTCGAGGATGAAATACTGTCCGGCAAGGGTAAACCGGTAGGTGTCAGCCCAACCGGCGGAGACGCCCTGATTCCCGGGAATGCCGATCGCGCCGCAGCTTCTAAACTTTCCTGGTCCCGGTGGAACGCCGCCGACCGGCACAGGATTCGGATCGGTGTCGAGCATGCAGAAGCCACGCTTCGCCGCGCGCCACACCTGGCCGGTGCGTGGATCTACCAGTTCGTAAAGCGCATAGTGTCGAAAGTGGAAGTGGTTATGGCAGGTAGCCAGCTCAAAGAGACCATCGTTTGCTTCAAAGTGATCGTTTGGATCGCCGACGAAGATATCTCGATTGCCGGTGTTCGGCGTCATCACAGTGAAACGCACCAGTTTCCGCAATCCAGGCGTGACTTCACCTTCGATCGCGCTGCAGGAATTGGCCGTGATGTTCTCGTCGCGCACGACCCACTGCGAGCCGAGAACATCCGAGCGAACGGAAAGATTTGGACCATCAAGCGTGGTCGCACTACCTCTGGCTGAATAAGCGAGCCATGAGATTCCGACTGCGACACACAACGATGAGAGGATCAGTAGGGAACGGATTTTTAACATGTCTTCTCCTTTAAGGTTTCAAGGGTTAGGGAGTGAGGCGCAAGCCTCAGGCCTTGCGTCGCGAGGTAAACTCCGTGTCCGTTTTCGTGATTAAGCGGCGGAACGTGAAAGCGAGAGGAGACTACTACCGACGGTAGTAGCAGTCAAGGCGAGGGGCGAAACAGTTTCTTTACAGGCTCCCGCGCCTGGGGGAGTGCCTGAGACGAAGCCGATCGAAGTACGTGAAGTGATGAATCGCTCGCCGCACTCCGCAGATTAAGACGCGGGCGAAAGTTCTTTGTACATCACCGTGGTGGCTTCTAACGCGGATGCGTCGGGCCGCAGCGAGAAACGCGGGATGACGCCGAGGCGAACGTAACCGAGCGAGGCATAAAGATGTTCCGCTGCCGCACTCGCAGTATCGAGTGTCAGCAACGTACGTTGCGCAGCGCGCGCCTGCTCTTCGATTGCAATCATCAGCCCCCGAGCGATGCCGTGGCGTCGAGCGGTAGGATGGACCAGCAGTTTCTTGATCTCGCCTCGGTGCGGTTGGTTCGGCGGTGTCGCGAGATCGACCTGGACCGTACCAACGATTTGTTCATCGCGTCGAGCGAGGATGACGCGGCACGTTCCGTCCTGCACCGCCGGCAACACTTTGTTACGCCAGAAAGCTGCGGCTTCTTCGCGCGTGAACGGAAGGATGAAACTTACGGATGCGCCGGCGTGAACGCAGTCATGCAACAGATCGGCGAGCCCGCGAATGTCTTGCTCGAGAAGAGTGTTAGTTGGTCGCCAGAGCTCGAATTCGACAACTTCAAAAGTAGAGTTCATCGGAGTTTCGTGTAGAACGCCATTACCTGCTCAGAAAAGGTGCGAGTCTCGACAGTGATTAATTTGTCGAGGTAAGTGTCAGTAAAACGATCTCGGGAGGGACACCGAAGCGCACCGGGAAGATGCTGGTGCCGATCCCCGTAGTAACGAAAAGATGGTGGCCGTTCTCGACGACGTGTCCGCGGGTGTAGGCCGGGCTAACTCTCGACGCCTGAACGATGGGGCCGATAAATGGAAGCCGGATCTGTGCGCCATGCGTGTGACCGGCGATCAGCAGTGCGACGCGTTGCGGTAATCGTGGGAAAATGTCGGGATTGTGCGTGAGTGCGATAATGGCTTCGCCTTCGGGAATCGCCGCCGTCGTTTCGAGAATGCGTGGCGTGCGCGTCCATAGATCCGCGAGTCCGGCAAGCCACAATGGCGTCCCGCGGACGTCGAGTTTCGCCGTCTCGTTTTCCAAAACCTTTATGCCGTTTGCTTCGAGCGCACGCCGCACTCTGGCGCCGTCGTACCACCAGTCATGATTGCCCAGCACACTGTAAACACCGAGCGGCGCACGAAGTTCTCCTAACAGCGGCGCGTATGTTTCCGGCGCGACTGTAGGACGCCTGCGACCGTCACCAGAGATGTAGTCACCGGCAATCACGATCAGGTCGGGCTGAAGCTCATTGGTTCGTCGCACGATCGTCCTGACCTTGTCGTCGTCGATAAACGATCCGCCGACGTGGATGTCTGAAAGCACAGCAATCTTCAGGTTGGAAACTGAGGCGGGCCATTGCTGCATCTGGAGCGTTTCGTGCCGGACGATCAAACGATTGGGCTCGATGAAAAACGCCCAACCCACAACGCCGACAAGAAGCAGGAGAATGCTTGCGAGTGCAAGGCGCAGTCTCTTTCGCCACAACGGGCCGCGACCCTCCCACTTCGTGACCTGAACGGTCCGACGCACCTCGTTAATAAGAAACAGCAGCAGACCCAAAAAGATCGCGACAGTTACAACGAAAGCTACGGTCATAGTTGATCTGACTGGAACCTTAACGTTAAGCTCTGGGACAAAGCGCTCAAGTTAAACCAGCAGGCTACGAACTTCTCCAGCAAAGACCAGTTCCTGCCGCACGATCTCGATCAGACCCGTCTGCAGAAACTACACGCGCAACTGCAAACCATCCGCGGATTGAGCGCGGCGTTTCTCATTCGCAAGATCATTAAAGGCCCTGAACCGATGTACGTGCTGGCGGTTATGACCGCCTTCACGTGGAAAGACGCCAGAACGCAATGCACATCGGTCAGTTGTTTGAAGACTTGTCAACCAACGTCGAACTGCCGTCGCCAATCGTGATGCTTTCCCTCGACGGCGAGCACGCTCATCTTATTAGTTCCATCATCAGCGTGGTGACGACTTACCGCGGCTGAAACGACCAGCGACTGAACGAACGTTACCGCTACGGCTTTGACACCTTCAATCCGGTAACCAGCACCTCGGTGTTGTGCGCGAAACGCAGCCCGTAAACGCCGTCAGTCGATTTCAACTTGCCTTCTGAAACCACCGCCGACTTGTCATAACTCGCAACGACCTTGTTATTGATCGCACACTCAACCTTGTCGCCTTTTACCGTCACCGCGATCTCCTGCGTGACCGGCTCGCCCTTCCCCGCCGCCTTGTTCACCGCGGGATCAGCGCCGCCGCGTGGTCCATTCATTTGAAACGGGGCGGGACCGAACCCACGAACGATGAAGTTACCGTTGCCATAAGCCGCGCAGTACAAATAACTCTGCTGGTCCGTACCGAGATCGTTGCCCGCGATCATGATCCCGTAAGGATGCGGATGGTTATTGAGGTTCATGTACTGCGGTTCTTTGAAGGTCGCGCTCACTTTGTAATCGCCGGTCGCTTTGTTTGCGGGATTCCAGTAGGTGACCGCAGGACCGGTAACCACGTGCAACGCATCGCCGTCTTTGGCGAACTTCGCACTGTTGAGTGTGAGTCCGGCGGCCTCTTCTTTGGCGTCGATCTTTCCGGTCCAACCGGTGACAGAAATTCCACCGCCGGCCACGTTGCGAGAAGCCTCCATCTGGCCGCCCTGCGAGAAGTGAGTGCGTGGCGCCAACATGACGGCGAGCAGAGCAAGAGTCAAAGCAACAAAATATCGCATAATGAGCAATCCTCCAGATCGAAAGTAGAAAGGTGGGCTAAGTATCGCAGAAGTTAGCGAACTAGTTCTAGCGCAGCGCAGTGTTCGGAGAAACTAAGGGCTAAAAAAGTGTTTTACGATTTGCGACGCAAACGGCGACGGATAAAGAGTCCCGCGACGAGTCCGGCTACGACCACACTCGCGGAGCCGGAAACTAACCAGCGAGTGCCCCACGGCGACTGCGCCACGAGCAAGTCGCTCGGTGGCGCTGTGCCTTTTGCACTGTCGTGATACGCACGCGTTTCGGCATCGCGTATGGCAACCTCGAGCCGCAGTCTGCTTGTCTCAAGTGTTTGCAACTGCGCGGCAATGCCATCGCGTTCGGCTTGCAATTGACGACGTCGTGCCTCGCGCAATTCTTCTGGCCTGGTCGAACCGATTCCGGCCAGCGACCGTTCGATATTTTCCGGTTTGAGCGCTTCGTCGAGTTGTTGTGCGCGATCTAGGAGGGATTCTTCCCTGGCCTGCACTTCGATCAATTGCAAGCGCAGCTTTTCCAGGGATTCGGCAGCAGAAGTTGGTTCCTGCGCGTGCGCAGTGGTCGAGATGAAAGTTAAAAACAACAGAAACACAAGTATGTTGGCTGACCTCATCACGTACCTCCTGACTTCGAAACTCAGCTTAACGCGAATACTTGCAAACTGAAAGCCACCCATTGAACCCCTTGATCAAATTGGACTCTTGCGGTAAAACTGTCCGGCGCAATTTTTCGAATGGACAACCGCACATGTCCTTTTGAGACAAAGTTCCAGATAGAAAACGACCTCTTGGCAAAGTCCGACTGCGGTTTTGCGAAATATCCATTCAACGTCGAGCAGGTAACCTCTCGAGGCTGTAAATGTTTGCCTCGTAGCGTCTTTAAAAAACGGAGGGAGCATGGCGGAGCGAGTTAAGCGGGTCATCGAATTAATGCATGGAGATCCGAGTCGAACCTTTTCACTCGGAGAGATGGCCCAATCAGTAAACCTTTCACCACCTTACTTTTGTTATCTGTTCAAATCCATCACCGGAGTTCCTCCCGCGAGATATCTCAAAACTCTGCGGATGGAACATGCTGCCCTACTGCTCACAACCACTTTTCTCAGCGTCAAAGAGATCGTCAGACGCGTCGGTTGTACTGACGAGAGTCATTTCGTCAGAGACTTCAAACGCATGTACGGCGTGACGCCGAGTGCATACAGAAACGGCGCCATCTCTGCCGCCGAACCCGTCAATCTCAAACGACGAATAGAAGACATCAGCCAATGCATTTGCGCCGCGAGTAACCCCCACGATTGCGGATTTCACTCTTAACGAACCAGCAAAGCCAACATAACAAAGTGTCGACTCTGGTCAGCTTCAAACCTCATCGAGGGCCGCGCCCTCCTCGGTAGTAAGAATCCATCAAGTGGCGCACAGACTGGAAAAAGCAATGAAGAAGTCAATCATTCTCACAAGCCTGCTGATTCTGGTAGTCATGAGTTGTCCGCCTGAAGCGTCTGCTCAGTCCTGTTCGTCAAACCCGAGCGCCTGCGCTCCTGCATCGAGCTACACCTTCGGCCAGGCGAAGGCTCACACCCATAACGACTTTACGTGGGAATACGGCGCGTACTGCGGGCGCTGGCTGGTTAGTGAGATGGGCCATCATTGAGGTGGCAGCAAGATCGATGAGGTTCAGGCACCTCGTGGGTTTGGCCAACATCGCTGCCTTCGCTACCACCAGTCAGCGACACATCCAGGAACCTCATACGCGCTGGTCGTGGGCGCGCACTTGTTGTAGGATGACGCAGCAAACTCCAGCTTTAAAGAGAGAGTTTTACGTCTCGGATTCACTTTCTGCAGTGGAATCCGTTTCGAGCCTACCGGTATAGCAGTTGCTGGAGATTGCGCGGTCTTCTATCCCAATCTCATCTGGAGCGTTTCCTCATGATAATTACCCGTCGAATGCTGTTAACCGCAGCGTTAACGTTAGCTGCGTCCGGTATCACAGCCCACGCCAGTCCCGATCTTGCTCCGAGGAATTTCAACGCGGTCGAGAACGCGAGTAGCTTTTCGATAGAACGGTCCCCCATTCTGACGAGTGCAAGTACGTCACCTGTCCTCCACTCAAAATCGGATGGTGCGGTGTTTTCCGTAAAGTTTAACGGTGCTCCCGTTTCGGTTTGGCTCAGTTCTGGTGGCTCGCTTCGGACCAGGAGCATTATGCCGGGAGTTGAAATTCCCGAGCCGTCGACCCTATTGCTGCTTGGTACGGGACTTCTCGGCGCTCTCAAGTATAGAGCCAGACGTAAAAGGTTAGAATCGGCGATTGATGGTCGCTCAACCTAGATTGATCCGTCTTAAAAGATCCATGAAGCGTCGATCACTTCTGAGGTCGTCGTAGATTGGATCGATCTTAAGCCACATCAATCCTTCGGCGCGTTGGGCGACCGCTTTCTCAAGCCACTCGTAAACCTGGTCTTTATCACCACTTCCGAGGTGGGCCACGGCGACATCGCACGGCGAGATGTAATTCGTTTGCCCTAATTCCGTTACACGTTCAATCATTTGTTGGGCCTTTTCGATCGAGCCTGAGCGTCCGTAACTGTATGCCAAATCTGCGGTGACTACGGCTTGAATGCCCTCATCGGTCGTCGCGCTCAAGGCCTGCTCGAGTTCACGTATGGCCTCGTCGTTTCTCCCGATTATTCTGTAGACGAGGGCCAGACCATAGCGCATCCAGAAGAGGCCCGGATCCAGCGTTGCGATTCCCCTGTACTTGTCGATAGCCTCATCGAAGCGTCTTGCACAATACAGGGCAGACGCAACGTTCAAATTAATACTCGTAGATAACGGATCGAGATGAAATGCTTCGAACGCTTCAGCGAGGGCATCTTCCGTTCTGCCGGTGGCTCGGAGGATCGTGCTATACCATTGATGGGCAGTCGCATAACCTGGATTCAACTGCAATGCTCTCTTGAATGAGTTTTCGCTTCCGCTCCAATCAAACTCGTATGCGCCTTTTATGAAGCCTAGCGTGGTGTGTGCTTCGGCAAGCATGTCGTCGAACTCCAACGCCTTGGTTGCCGCTGCTCTAGCTCGTAAATATGCATCGCTTGTGACCATTAGATGTTGATGACCAAGCACAACATACGCGTCCGCAAGTCCCGCATAAGCTACGGCATAACGGGGATCCTGCTCGATCGCTTGCTGAAAAAACTTAATGCTAAGGGTGACTGCTTCGTGTGAACGTTTGTTCCAATGGAACCTTCCTCTGAGATAGTTTAGGTATGCCTCCTCATCGGTGGTATGTCTTTTCGTCAATCGTTTTCTTTGCTGGTCACTTAATCTCAATTGCAACTTATCTGAGATTTGAGTGGCAATGTGCTCTTGAATCCGCGGTGAGTTTGATAGCTTCTCATTGTAGCTATCGCCCCAGAGTTGAGCCCCATCCTGAACATCAACCAGCTCAGTCTGGACCATCAATCTGGAGCCGACACGCGATAGCTTTCCGGTAACCACTGCGTGCACTGCTAATTCCCGCCCGACCTCAGTCGGATCGTGATCCTTCGATTTAAAACGGAAGACGCTGGTGCGTGACATAACCCGCACTTGAGGTAGTTGCGACAAGCTATTGATAATATTTTCCGTGATTCCATCACACAGGTACTCTGCCATCTCATCGTTGCGGGTATTAACGAAGGGAAGAATCGCCACGCTTTTGATTACGCGCCGGCGTTTCCTGGTAGTCTTCTTCGCTTGGCCAATCGGTACACTCTTAACCGCGTCCGGCGGGTTTGGGATTGTCGGAGCAACCCGGTTGAAGTGGAGACGTTCACTCACTTTCAGCAACTGTTTGAAGGTCGACAACGGTCCCTCCAATTCGCGGGTGCGTTGCGATGGTTGCTTTGACAGCATGGTCATGATGTAGCGTGAAAGCTCCGACGATAAATCTTGGCGAAGATCTGAAATTGACACGGGCTCACACTCAACTATCGCTTTGAGCAGTTCGTCACGGTTTGAACCGGAAAAAGGACGCCGCGCTGTCAGCACCTCATATAGAACAACGCCTAAACTCCAGATATCAGTTCGATAGTCGACGTCGACACCTCGCACTTGTTCTGGTGACATGTACTGCGGCGTGCCGATCAGTATGCCCGGCAATGTGTGAGGCGCAATCCCGTCCATCGGTGCAGTTAGTTTTGCGATGCCAAAATCCAGCACCTTCACGTAGTGGTCAGGGCGAAGCATGATGTTCTCGGGCTTAATGTCGCGATGGATGACTCCGGCTTGATGAGCAGCAAGCAGCGCGTCGCTCACTTGCACCGCAATCCTGAGGGCTTCGACAACGGAAAGAGCACCTTTAGCAATTCGGTTCCGAAGAGTTTCACCTTGAATTAATTCGGTTGCGATGATGTAGGTTCCGGCCACGACCTCAATGTCGAAGACCGTTAGAATGTTCGGATGATTTAGACTCGACGCGGCAAATGCTTCTTGTCTGAAACGACCAACATAATCGTCGTTAGCGGTATATTCCTTTCGCAGCGTTTTAAGGGCTACGAGCCTTCGCAAACGAGTATCAAATGCACAATAAACCTCACCAAGTCCCCCGTGACCTAGCGGTTCACGTATCTCGTAACGACCTAGTGTCGTATGTGCGAAGTCAAACATTGGCGTGGGGTCTGTGCATTTTCGGGGTTCGGCGAGGTCGCCTCACATTGTGTGACGTTGTTTCGGGAGCCGGCGAGGTTGGATCGCATCGATTCGACCGAGGAATACCGATTTGCGTTACGGACGCAAACGGATGCGGGCGAGGATATCGGTGAATCGTCGCTCGGAACGCAGTTTCGCAAAGACAGGATCGACCTTCAGATTCATCAACCAGATGTCGCGTCCTTCCACGGCTTTGTCCAGCCACTCGAACGCCTTTTGCTGATCGCCCAGTCCCGCGTAAATCGCCGCCACCGTGTACGGCGAGACATAACGCTGCTCCTGGAGCTGCTGCAAATCTTCGAGCACTCGCTGTGCTTCGGCGCGTCTGCCCGCGACCGCATACGCATGGCCCAACAATGCGAGCATCAACGGACTACCCGAAAGCTTCACGCCCGTTTGAAACTCCGCGATCGCTTCCGGATACATTCCCTTCGCTTCGTAAGCGAGTCCCAAATAACGCCGCGCCGGGAACGAACTCGGATCAAGTTCGAGTATCTTGCGACACTGCTCGATCGCTTCGTCGTTTTTTCCGGAGAGATAGTAGATCCAGCCGAGATGCGAACTTGCCACAAACGAAAGCGGTTCGAGTTCTTGAGTTCGCTTCGCTTCCGCAATCGCCTCGTCAAAACGCTCCACCGCAACAAGGTACGAGCTGTACCACTGGTGCGCGGGCGCGTACGCGGGTTTCAACTTGATCGCCGTTTGAAACTCACGCTCGGTCGCAATGCGATCCCAATCCCAGCGAAACTTGATAAACGCCATCGAGCTGTGGGCCTCGGCTGAGCTTTCATCAATCTCGAGCGCTTTTGCCGCCGCTTCCTTCGCCTTCGGAAAACCTTCCTTCGGTTGCAACCGGCCGTAGACGACGAGCATGTTGTAACAGTCAGCCAGACCAGCGTACGCGGCGCCGTAGTTCGGATCGATCTCGATCGCCTTATTGAAAAACTCGATGGCCTGCAAGAGGGCGTCGCCGGTGCGTTTGTTCCACGCGTTGCGTCCCTTTAAATAAAGACCGTAAGCCTCGAGCTGTTTCTTCTCCTCGACGTTCAGTTTCAAACGGAGGTTTTCGAAGATGTCGCGCGAGATGTCGTCCTGCACGAGCAGAGCGTCGGAAACTCTGTGGTCGTAATGCTGGCCCCAGATCTGCGCGACGTTTTGCAGATCGATCAGGTCAGCCTGGATGCTGATAACGTCGCCGTGGCGGCGCAAGCGGCCGGTCACAACCGCACGCACATTCAACTCTTCGCCAATCTTGCGCGGATCGATCTCCTTGCCTTTGTAACCGGCAACCACACTGCGTGGCACAACGCGCAATTGCGGCAACTTCGACAGGCAATTGATTAAACTCTCAGCAATCTTGTCGTTGATGTACGACGCATCCGGATCGGCCGACTCATCCACAAACGGCAACACCGCGATCGACGAAATTGGACTGGTGCTGCCCGCCTTACTGGTGAAGTACATCACCCCGATAATGCTGACGATCACCAAGCCGGCAGCCAGCACAAACGCGGGCGTGCGACGGTTTCTGGTCGGCACTGCAACCACGGCCGGCGGAACTTCAATCGCCCGAATCTCGGCCGCAGCTACTGGAACGTGATGCGACGGCTCGCTGGTCACGGCCACAAACCGATAACCGCGGCGCGGCACCGTCTCAATAAACTGCACCCCGCCAGGAGTCTCTCCGAGCGCCTTGCGTAAAAGTGAAATGTTTTGAGTCAGGTTTCCTTCTTCGACAAACGTGTCCGGCCACACGCGTTTCATCAAATTCTCTTTGGAAACGACTTGGCCGCTGTTTTCGACGAGAGTCAGCAGGATGTCGAAGACCTTCGGCGTGAGCGGAACGAGTTCGCCTTCGCGCAACAGAACACGCTCCGCCGTATTCAGGCGGAAGCGGCCAAATTCATAACTACGATTGTCCTGTTGCCCCATAAAAACGGCCTTTGAGAAACATCATTGAGGAAATTTGAGTGCTGCCTTGAGGACTTAGCGAGCGCGACGATTGTAATCTCAAAACGTAAAAACTAAAAGTGAAGGATCTCCCCATGATCGAAGAGAAGAAGACTTCCGAACTGATCGAGACGTGGTTGGTCTATCTGCTCAGCGTTGCGGTCGCCGCGGGCGCGTTTCTGCTCGTTTGGGGAATCTCAGCGCTGGCCGGCCTTCACTGGTCGTGACTTGCCGATCATCAGCCACGAACTAAGCGCGCTGGCGAGTGCGAGCCCCGCCGAGATCCACATGATCAGTCGAAAACCGAACACAAACGAATCCGCCACCGCCTGTTTGATCTCCGCTTGAACCTCAGCGCTCAACGTCTCCGGAACCTGTAAACCCGCGAGTTTCACTCGTTGTTCGTAAACCGAACGTCTTGACTGCTCGTCGATCCCCATCCCGTTCAAGCGAGCGTCAAGCTGGTTACTAAATGCAAACAGAATCACCACTCCAAAGACCGCGAGTGCCAGCAGACCAGCCGTTCGCGAAACCGCGTTGTTAATCCCTGAAGCGACTCCCGCCTGTTCCTTGCGGACCGAACCCATCACCGTCGTCGTCAACGGTGCGATTGTGATCGCCATTCCTAAACCAAGCACCACAACCGCGGGAAAGAAACTGGTCCAGTAGTTTCCACTAACACCGGGCATCGCAAACAATGCGAACCCGATGGCGGCGATCGTCGGCCCGATGATCAACGGCAATCGCGCGCCAAAGCGATCGATCAAACCACCCGACCAACGCGAGAGTGAAAAGATGAGCACGATGAGTGGCAGCAACGCCGCGCCCGCTGCGGTCGCGCTGTAACCCTGCACCTGGACCAGGTTGAGCGTGAAGAAGAAAAACATGCCGCCGAGTGCGGCGTAGAGCAGTAACGTTAACAGGTTTGTTCCAGCGAAATCTCTCGAACGAAAGAGTTGCAACGGCACCATCGGGTTCTTCGCCCGCGCTTCGTGAAGCACGAAGACCACGACACACACCACGCCGCCCACCAACGTCGCGATCACGAGCGGATCTCCAAAACCCCGTCGCGGCGATTCAATCAGACCGTACACTAGGCCGCCCAACCCGGCCGTCGCCAAAGCCGCACCGAACCAATCGAGCGGTGCATGGTTTTCTTCGCTACTTTCCGGCACGTGCCAAACGGAAATCACTAACACCGCGAGCGCGAGTGGCAGATTAAGAAAGAACACCGCGCGCCACGAAACGTGTTCGACGAGCCAGCCGCCCAGCACCGGGCCAATAGCTGTGGTGATTGCAGAAAACCCCGACCACGTTCCGATCGCTCTCCCGCGCTCCTCGGCTCCAAACGAAGCACTGATCAGCGCGAGACTACCGGGAACCAGCAAGGCGCCACCGATGCCCTGCACTGCGCGCGCAGCGATCAGTTGCTCGATATTCATGGCGAGACCACAGCCCGCTGAAGCGATCGCAAAAACGACGACACCGATGTTGAAGATCCGGCGGCGTCCGTAACGGTCGCCGAGCGAACCGCCGACCAGTAACAGGGCTGAGAGGAAAAGTGAATACGCTTCGATGACCCACTGAAGACCGATCGCCGTCGCGTTGAGACTGGTTTGCAGAAAAGGCAGGGCGACGTTCACGACCGTGCCGTCGATGAACGCCATGCTCGAGGCAAGAATCGTCGCTGCGAGTACCCACCGGCCCATATTTGCCACAGACTAACACGGAAGACACGGACCAACCTTTTAAGTCTGTGTAAGTCCGTGGTTATCCGCGGCTAAAACGGTTCGTCGATCGAAGCGCTCTGTTTCGTGAAAAACTTTGGTCCGTCTTCAGTGATGTAAAGGCAGTCTTCGAGACGAATACCAAACTCGCCGTAGATCACAACTGTCGGTTCGTCGCTAAAGCACATACCTGGCTGGATTGGAGTCTTGTTGCCGCGCACGAAGTTGGTCCATTCGTGACCATCGAGTCCGATGCCGTGACCAGTGCGATGCGGCAGACCGGGAACTTTGTAATCGGGACCAAAGCCGGCGTCGGTGATCACTTTGCGCGCCGCCGCATCGACGGCTTCGCACGGAGCGCCCACCTTCGCGGCCGCAAAACCCGCGTCCTGCGCCTTGCGTTCGAGGTTCCACATTTGTCGCTGGCGATCAGTGGCTTTGCCAAAGACGAACGTGCGCGTGATGTCCGATTGATAACCATCGACACTGCAACCGCCGTCCATCAACACAACGTCGCCTTCTTTTAGTTTTTGCGGTGTGCTGCTGCCGTGTGGAAACGCGGTGTACTTGCCGAAACTCACGAAGATGCCGCCGGATGTACCAAGTGCACGAAACGCTGCCGCGCAGTTGCCTGCGAACTCGCCCTGCGTCATCCCTTCCTTCATGCTGTCGCGCGTCGCTTTGTACGCGACGATCGTGATGTCGTTCGCGATCTGCATCAACGCGAGTTCCGTCGGTGACTTGAACATCCGGCAACCGGCAGTGACAGGCGTCGCGTCAACGTATTTCAAAGCCGGCGCGGCGAGACGTATGCCGTCGTAGAGAAAGAAGCGAACGCGCTCTTCGATGCCGATCGTTCCGGTGCGAATGCGGCGATCGCGAAACACTTCAGCGACACGTTTGTACGGACTCTCGTCTTCTTCCCACGTGCGAATGTCGGTCCCGATCTTGATGAGCTCGCGCGCGCGTTCTTCTTCAAACTTCGGACAGATCCACGCCAGTTCGCCACGCGCGGGAATAACGACCGCGAACATTCTTTCGCTCGTGCCCCAGCGCATGCCGGTGTAATAGAACATCGTGCTGCCGGGTTCGATGTAGATCGCGTCGATGCGCTTCTCGCGCATCAGTCGTTGTGCCTTCTCGATGCGCGCCCTGCGTTCGTCGAGCGTGATCGGAACGACGTTCGCGGTCATGCGACTCAAGCGGCGAATGGCTTCTGGTTGATTTGATTGCTGCGCGGGTTCAAGCGTTTCCGTGTCGGCGTAGGCAAACGAGTGACCCAACAAAGTAGCGCCGGCAACACCGGCGGATAAGCGGAGAAAGTCTCGGCGATCGGTGCACATGGTGCACAAATTACAACATGATGGTTGAGTAGTGAAAGGGCCAGCGGCTAGAATCGCGTCGACATGACCAACGGAAGTGAAGATCTACACGGCTCAGCGCCAGACAAGTCTAAAACCGTACTGCTGCTCATCGACGTCATCAACGATTTCGATTTCGAAGAAGGCGAAGATCTGCTTCGGCTTGCGATGCCCGCCGGACGAAATATCGCGAAACTCAAAGAGCGCACGAGAGCCGCAGGCATTCCTTCGATCTACGTCAACGACAACTTCGGCCGCTGGCAATCAGACTTCAAAAAGATCGTCGCTCATTGCCGGCGCGACGACGGCCGCGGTAAACCCTTCGTGGAAATGCTGCTGCCGGAAGACGACGACTACTTCGTTTTGAAACCAAAACACTCCGGCTTCTATTCAACGACGCTCTCGTTGCTGCTCACGCATCTCAACGCAGAGAACCTGATACTCACCGGCATCGCCGGCAACAACTGCGTTCTGTTCACCGCCAACGATGCTTACATGCGCGATTTCAAACTCTTCATTCCGGCGGATTGCGTTGTTTCAAACACGGAAGAAGAGAACCGTCACGCTCTGAAACAGATGGAAACTGTTTTGAAGGCTGATACGACGATAGCCGCGGACGTGGACCTTCAGAAGATCAGTGGCTAAAGCCCGAACCACTCTGCTCATCGCAATCCTGTGCGGCCTCTTTGTGTTGCCGATCAACGCGCAACAGACGCTGCCCTGGGGCGCCGATCCGAGCGGCGGCGCGCCGTACGTTTTCACGGATCCAGCCAATCCCGATCGCTACATCGGCTATGAAAAAGAGATGGTCGATGCGCTTGCCGCGGCGATGCGACGCCGCGCCGAGTTTGTTCCGAGCGATTGGGAAACACTCGTCTCCGCGTTACAGCGCAAGTCGTTCGACGTAATCGTCAACGGCCTCGAACCAACCGGCGATCGCGCGCAGCAAATCCTGTTCAGCAAGCCTTACTACATCTTTCAGCTTCAACTCACGGTGCGGCGCGACGACGATCGCATCTCTTCGCTCGCTGACTGCAAAAACCGGGTCGTAGGGACACTCGCAAACACCGCCGCCTCCCGACTGTTGGACCAGGAGAAGATTCCGTCGCGCAGTTACGCAGATCCGGTCGGCGCGTACCGCGACTTGGAGTTGAAACGCCTCGATGCCGTTTTAATGGACGTTCCCGCGGAAGCCTTCTACGCGCGGCCGAACTCGGGATTGAAAGCCGCCGGCCCGCCGTTCACGCGTGGCCAGTACGTCATCGGACTGCGCAAAGGCGACGACGCGTTGAAAGCAGAAGTCGATCAAGCGATCGACAAGATAATCCGCGACGGCTCGCTCGAAACGATTCTCAAGAAGTGGGGACTCTGGAACGACGCGCAAGTCGAGTATCAAGCGCCCATTCGGTCAGGCACGGAAAGTCAAACGATCGTCGAGTACACGACAACGAACGCGACATTCAACTGGAGCGAAGCGCTATGGCGTTTGACGCGCGCGGCCGGTGTCACCGTTTTTATCGCCCTTGGTGCTATGGTGATCGCAGTTCTGCTCGGGTTGCCGCTTGCCGTGGGACAGTGGAAAGGCCCGGCGTGGTTGCGGGCCTTCTGCACGTTGTACGTTGAGTTTTTCCGCGGCACACCGGTGTTGGTCCAACTGCTGTTTCTCTATTTCGGACTGCCAGTGATCGGCATCGCGATGCCCGGCTGGCTGACGGCACTTGTCGGACTCGGACTAAATTACGCCGCTTACGAATCGCAGGTTTATCGCGCAGCGCTGGAAGCCATTCCAAACGGTCAATGGGAAGCTGCTTATTCGCTCGGCATGAGCCCGACGCTCGCATTTCGCCGGATCATTCTGCCGCAGGCGTTTCGCATAGCGTTGCCGCCGATGACTAACGACTTTGTCTCGCTCTTCAAAGACACGTCAGTCGCGTTTGCAATCTCGGTTTGGGAACTCGCCACCGCGTATCGCGAACTCGCGAATGCATCGGGCCAGTTCCTGTTGCTTGGCCTCGCCGTGTCCGTGTTTTATCTCGCGATGAGTTTGCCGATGGCCCATCTCGCGCGTTTGCTCGAACGGCGACTCCGCAACCGCGGCACGGAGCGAACAGTGGAAATCGAACCTGCGGAGGCAAACGCATGATCCGCGTCTCCGGTTTGCGCAAACGCTTCGGCGCGAACGAGATCCTTAAAGGCATTTCTTTCGAGGTGCCGCCAAAAACCGTGCTCGGCGTTATCGGCGCTTCGGGTAGCGGCAAATCCACGCTGCTCAGATGTCTAAACGGGCTCGAAACAATCAACGACGGCGCGATGGAGTGTGACAACGTGCGTCTGGAAGCGAGGATTTCCCCGGCGGACTATCGACGGCGCGTGAAGGATCTGCGGCTAAAAGTCGGCACGGTCTTTCAGCACTTTCACTTGTTCCCGCACTTGTCTGTGCTGGGGAACATCATCGAAGCGCCGGTTCACGTGTTGCGCACGCCGAAGAAAACGGCTGAGACCGAAGCATTGCAACTACTCGAATCCGTCGGACTCGCGGGCACGGCAAACCGTTATCCTGGATCGTTGTCAGGCGGCGAACAACAGCGCGTCGCGATCGCGCGCGCACTCGCGATGCATCCAGCGCTGCTGTTGCTGGACGAGCCAACAAGCGCGCTTGACCCGCGGCGCATCAACAGTCTGCGCGCACTGTTACGCACGTTTGTCGATCGCGGTCACACGATGATCATTATTTCCCACTCGATGGGATTTCTCGGCGGTGTGGCCGACAATATTTTGTTTATGGAAGGCGGGTTGGTTGTCGAACATGGACCAACCGAAGAAGTGCTCAACTCTCCGAAAGATCCGCGCACGAAAGATTTTTTAGAACAAGCTGATTGAGTTTCCGGAAACACTCTCCAGATAACGCTCAAACGATTCGCGATGCTCCACGTTGGTGATCTTCGTGCCGAGCAGGTAACCGTTCACTGAATAGGCGTCGGTGAGACGTTCGCAGCGTACCGGCGCGACTTCCAATCCGATCAGTCCATCCGGCGAGTGCAACGAAAGTTTCAGGCGGTTTGACTCGGTGCAGAATCGTTCGTCAATCAGCGTCGCGGGGAGGACCATTGCGAGTCCGACCGCACTCAGGTCACTGGTCTGGCCGAAAAACACGAGTGGCGAATCCGAGTCGTAAGCGTCGTTGTCCAGGAGCGACAGGTTCGCGGCGAGTTCCACTTCGCATTTCACTCGAAGCCGGCGCATGCTGCGACGTTCGATCGATGAAGCTAGCTTGTCCAAGGTGGTTAATGTTCTTCTGATCAGCGACTGTTCCGGGTCGGTGATGTTACCAGGGGCGCCCGAAAACTGCTGTTTGAGTGTTAAATTCCGAAGCCGCAAACGTCCCGCACGAGCCGGCCAGTAATAGCACGAAACGATAAGTTTATGCATGGGGGAATGTTAATTGCTCGTTGTTTTATTTGTCCGAATGCGAATGATTTAAACGTGTAATACGGCCCCAATCCCACTTTCGGCCGGCTTCCCGTGCATCGCCTGCTCGATTCCGTCGAAAGCCGCGTCGAGGGTCTGTTCGCCGGCCAGATAGACCAGCCGGAAGTAGCCATCTTTGGGGTCGCAGCCGAAGCCGGAACCGTGCACCACGAGCACACCCGAGGCTTCGAGCAGGTCGAGCGCAAACTGCTCGTCTGTTCGGCCCGCGAGATTTTCCGTCTTCACCATCAGGTAAAACGCGGCTTCGGGAACAACACAACTCAGGCCGTCAATCGCCGCCACACGCGCGGTCGCGAGGTCGCGCCGGCGTCTGATCTCCCGAATGAAATTCGCGATGTACTCTTTGCTGCCTTCGAGCGCCGGAGCCACGGCATATTGCGCCGGCGTCGGCGAACACAAACGGCCGCCCGCGAGTTTGACGACCGAATCGGCGAGACCGTTCATGCGCTCGGGATGAGTGAAACGTAACCAGCCGATGCGCCAGCCGGAAAGCATGTGCGTCTTGGACAAACTCTCGAGCGTGACCACTGCGGCGCCGCTCTCTTTTGCGAGTACAGACGCGGCAGTCGGCGGCGTGGTGAAACACAATTCGCGATAGACCTCATCGCTGATGATGAGTAACTCGCGTTCCGCTGCAAGCGCGAGTAGTTCACGCGTGATGTTGTCAGGTGTGATCGAGCCGGCGGGATTACTCGGGTTGATCAAAACGATCGCCCGCGTCTTTGGAGTAATCAGCGAACGAACTTCATCGACTGAAGGACGCCAGCCTTCCTGCGGCTGCAAATGGTAGTAACGGACCTGCGCGCCGAGTTTGCCGACAATCGCGGGATAGATCGGATAGCCGGGAGCCGGTAACAACACTTCGTCACCGGGATTGACCAGCGCCGTTAGTGTTAGGTCAGCAGCTTCCGAAGCGCCGGATGTAACAATGACGTCTTTCGTTTGCGTGGGCGAGCCCAGCGCCGTCGCATAACGCGCAATCGACTCGCGCGCTTCGAGCAGTCCTGACGAGTGCGAGTAACCCGAAAACTTGTCGCGCACCGCGCGGTTCACCGCTTCGATAACGAAATCCGGTGGGTGAAACCCGAACGACTGGGGATCACCGATGTTCAGATAAATCACGCGCCGTCCCTGGCGCTCGAGTGCTTCGGCAGCGCGGACGACATTACGAATGGCATAGACAAAGTTGGCGGCTCGGTCGGAAGGCTGGATCATATGGCACGCCATTGTAAAAGATCTGCGACAAATTGGCTCGTGAAGAGGCGTGCGATTTTTAGCGAAGGGTCGCGGGTACCGGGTCGTTTGGGCCTTTGAGACTCGTGAGAAACGAACGTAATTGTTCGCGCTGTTCGTCTGAAAGATCGATAAAACGCAGGCCAAAACCGATAGGGCGCCACTCATGAGCGACTTCGCCAGTCAACTCGAGACAGCCGGCGTCCGGCAGTTCGATGCGAACGGTGAGCCGCTCTCCGATCTGGGCCTCGCCGGTCGTATCGACAAAACAGCCACCCTCGGACAGATCGGTGATGCGGGCAGATAGTCTTTTGCTACCAGTCCCGTCCCAAACGGTCTCCAGTGAAACCTCGATTCGCTCTTCGCTGCGGCGTTCGTCCATAAGTGCTGGGCTTTTGGGAACAGCGTGGCTTTCAGAATTGAGGCCGCCCGCTGTCAGTCGGCCAGTCGATTTTATATCATGGCTCGCCATGTTCAAACCAAAATTCGAGGTTTTACCCGTCACGGAGATTCGAAAACAGTTCCCTGCCCTTGAGCGAGTACATAACGGATATCCGGTCGCCTACTTCGACGGCCCTGGCGGTACGCAGGTGCCGCGTTACGTCGTCGAACAGATGAGCGACTATCTGTATCACCACAACGCGAACACACATTGGGCTTATCCGACGAGTGCCGAGACCGACGCCGCGATCGAACATGCGCGTGTGGTCTGTGCTGAGTTTCTGAACGCGTCGCCGGATGAGGTCGTGTTCGGCGCGAACATGACGACGTTGACGTTTCATCTGTCTCGCGCGCTGAGTTTGAACTACGGGCCGGGTGACGAGATCGTCGTCACTGAACTCGATCATCACGCGAACATCGATCCGTGGCGGCGGCTGGCGGTTGAGCGCGGGGTGACGATTCGCACCGTGCGGCTCGACACCGCGACAGGTCAGCTTAACTACGAAGATCTTGAACGGTTTGTTGGACCAACGACACGCGTGGTCGCGATCGGCGCCGCGTCAAATGCGCTGGGCACGATAAATAATCTCGACCGGATCGTTGAATTGGCCCACAGCGCCGGGGCGCTCGTGTTTGTTGATGCGGTTCACTATGCGCCGCACGCTTTGATCGACGTTAAGAAACTGAACTGCGACTTTCTTGGAATGTCGGCGTACAAGTTTTACGGACCACACGTCGGGATACTATGGGCGAAAGGCGCGTTGTTGCGCGAAATCAATTTTCCGAAGCTCGTACCCGCGCCTGATTACATTCCCGAGAACGCGGAGACTGGAACACAGAATCAGGAAGGGATGGTTGGCGCAGCGGCAGCGATCGACTTTCTCGCGTCACTCGGCGGTTTTGTTGCGTCATCGCATGGCGGCGTTCCAACGTTGGACGGCGGTATTCGCCTGTCGGATCGCGAGGGCATGCGACGCGAAAGCCTGCGCAGCGCGTTCGCCGCGATGCACGCGCGGAACATGCAACTCTTCACACGCTTGTGGCAGGGCTTGAGTTCGATGCCGGGTGTGACGCTGTATGGACCACCACCCGATTCATCACGCACACCGACGCTCGCTTTCACAATCGAAGGCCGTACTTCAACCGAAGCCGCACGTCATTTGGCTGAGAAAGGTCTCTTTATCTCGCACGGCGATTTCTATGCAGCAACGGTCGTGAATCGCTTCGGTCTCGAACCGAAAGGCTTCATCCGCGCCGGTTGCGCCTGCTACACCACAGAAGAAGAGATCGATCGTTTACTGAACGGCGTTGATGCTCTTCGTAACTAAAAATCCATGGAACCAAGGCTGTTATTGGGGCTCGCCGCGAAAGCAGATTCGTCTGCTTCGACCGGCATGTCTCACTTGAATATGGCTCGCCGCTTTCGGGAGATGATCAGCCCAGGGTTGAAGCAACCCTGGGCTGAAACTGTACTCGCCCGTCGTCGAGTCGAACTGGAATGATCCCTGTTGTGCGTCCCGGTTACTGAACTTTCAAAAACACGTCCCACGCCCAGCGTCCGTTCTGCTGTCCTCCAGTGCCAAACACTTTTGCGCGATATCGGAACTGGTTTCCGTTCGCATCTGTGCGTTTGGATTCTTTGTAGTCGAGATCAATGCCTTCGATCATGCCGGTAAGTGCCTTTAGTTCGGAAGTCTCGGAAACTCCATTATGATTCGAGTCCTGCCATAACTTGAGTTGAGCAAAGATCGCATCGCCGGCAGTAATCTTTCCGTCGCCATTGCCGCCACCGCCGGGTTTATCGTATTCGGCTAAAGCAATAAACCCATTGGGTGAAGTCACGGGAGGCTGAGGCGTCATATCACCGAACAGCTCGGTTCCGTTATCGATCGTACCGTTACCATTCCGATCCAGAACGACGAACGCGTTAGTCGATTGCGCTGCTGTCCACGCAAGTTGTAACGGAACTCTATCGTTGAGCATATCGAAAACAACGCCGGCTGCCGGACTAGTCAGGGAGAAACCATTGCCATCGACGTCTACAACGATTGGAGACATAAACCCGCCGCCTGTGCAGTTACAATCCTCGTCGTTGTAGTCTTCACACTTGCTGCGAAATGCATTGCTTCGCGTGCAATAACTAGAAAATGTTAGTCCAGTCACACAGCCTGAGGATGGAAAGCCGATGAAGTCCTGAATGCCGAGACAATATCCAGCTTGCCCACGCTTGCAACCTCCATCGGCGCCCTGGCCCGCAACCAGGCAGGGACACTGACCGAGGTAACACTTTCTGAAGACAATGTTGTTCGTGGGGGTACTTCCGTTACAGTAACCTCTCTCGCGATAACATGTATTAGGGGTGTAAGTGCAATTTGTGCCGCAACCGCACTGGAAAAGGTCATCACAGGAAACGCCGAGTACCGTCCAACTCGTAGAGCAATCCTGCTGGCTACATGCTTGCACTTCGCGAGCGATTGCGAGGTGGAAAGCTGCCCAAGTCAGCAAGACAAGCCCCGCGATACCGAGAACCGCATAACTCGCGTCAAACAGTCTGCTTTTCATTTTTAACTCCTTGTGAGAAGCGAGAGATCTCGTCAATTCAACTCTCGCGGAGGGTGGCCACACACCGAACAATTCTCGTGACGTCTGTCCCAGCGCTTCACTGGGGAGCTTTCGCGAGTCGCCGGTCAAGATCTCGACGCATTGAGTCTGCCGCCCCATGCTTTCCATCCTCTTCGAGGGCTTTGATCTTGTTTTTGAAAGCTTCGTATTTAACTGGCTTCTTGGGAACCGAGGTGAATACGTCGTCAGCGGGATTGCCCAACGTGATTTGCACCATTTCAGTGGTTGACACTCCGTGAGGCGCGACTTTCACCGAGCGGATCGGATAGTTATCCAGTTCCCGCGCGTAAAACTCTTCCTCGTACGAACCATTCTTATCGACTTCATAGCGCAAGACGTAACAGTTGTAGCCCTGGACTACTTCGTCTCTAACGAATTTAGGATCACTATGACTGTCGACAATTGGAACGAGCGAAGTTACGTCCGTCCCCGGCATCGCCGAGAGGAATTCCAACTCACCTTTGCCCGAATCCTGAAAGACACCATCTCCGGGAATGCCAAAGGCGGTGTGCTCCTTTGTCACTTTGCCGTCGTTCTTGTATGCAGTTCGAACCTCCTTCCAGGTCCCATCCGACTTTTGGCTTCTCACTGTAATCACGTAATCGCTTTGCTGTGGGTTTGCCTGCGCTTTCGGATCGTGCAGTTTTATGGTTTCTTTCGTTACTATCGTGAAGCCTTTCGCGGGCCTCGTTTTTGCTCCCTTCGGTGGCAGAGCGTAGGCGATCACGGCTGATACCACTCCCGTAACGAACAGCGCGATCGAGAGGAATCGGAGCCTCCTTGAAAGTGTTTTATTCATATTCTCCCCCGAGGTTAGAAGTTAGGTAGAGGCAGAAGAGAGGCGCCAGCGCGGAACTCCTCTGGCAAATGAGATGCGCGATGGGCGTACGCTACTACGACCTCGTTTTTGTGTCAATACTTTCCGGATTGCTGATCGGTAGGACTCACGGCGTTGATGAAATCCGCCAGCAGGCCGTAGGCGGTGCTTTGGAGGTTGGGACGGTGCGAAACGATCGTGAGGCCGGGGATAGTGTCGAGTTCGAAGTGAATCGCGAGTGAAGTGCCACGCACGTTGCCGAGCGGATCGGTGGTGGCAATCTGTTCCGGACGAACTGAAGCTGTAACCGAGCCATCGGCGTTTACAGTTGCGCGCGCGAAAAGTTTGAACGGTTTTCCTTCCGCCCGCGCTGCTTGCAATACGCGATGGTCCAACCCGCGGATTCCCTCGCGCCGCACGTGAATCGGTAACAGCGGCGTTTTCAGAACGACGCGTGCGATGGCGCAGACTTTCATCACCGAGTCCCACCCATCGACGTCGTGACTCGGATCAGTCTCGGCAACGCCGAGCTCCTGCGCGCTCTTCACGCCTTCGGCAAAACTTCGACCCGCTTCCATAGTTTCGAGAATGATGTTGGTGGTGGAGTTGAACACGCCACTGAAACCACGGATCTTCACCGCCGGCAGCGTCTCGCGAAACAGAGAGAACACAGGCGCGCTATCGAGCACAGTGGATTCAAACAAAAAGCGTTTGCCTTGAGTGATCGCGATCTGGTTCAACTCGTCGTAGGCGTAAACGATCGGGGCTTTGTTAGCCGTGAACGTGTGTGCGCCTGATTGCAGCGAAGCGCGCAGATACTCGATCGCCGGCTGACCGTTTTCGGGACTGAGTGAGGTCGTTTCAAAAACAACATCGGGCTTCGCGTACGCAAGCCATTCGTTGATACCGGTATGCGTCTGCGTTTGCTCAGTTCCGGCCAACAACGCACTCACATCGATCGCCTCATCACTGGCACGCCAGCCCATCCGACGCGTCGCCACGCCCGTGATCTCCCACTCGATGCCGTAGTTGTCGCGGAGTTCAGCCGACTTCGCGGCCAACAGCCGCGCCAGCGCTCGACCGACGTTCCCGAAACCAATAAAACAGAGCCTGAATCGTCTCATGCGTGTTTCAGTATTATAATTTGCGCCCGATGAAACAGTATCTCGATCTACTCCAGGACATTCTCGACAACGGTATTTACAAAGACGATCGAACAGGAACCGGCACGCGTTCGGTCTTTGGCAGACAACTCCGCTTCAACCTCTGCGACGGATTCCCGCTCATCACCACGAAGAAGCTGCACCTGCGCTCGATTATATATGAGTTGTTATGGTTTCTTGCGGGTGACACCAACATCCGTTTTCTGAAAGAGAACGGCGTCAGGATCTGGGATGAGTGGGCCGACGAGAATGGTGACTTAGGTCCGGTTTACGGCCGGCAGTGGCGCGCATGGCAAACCGCGGACGGTGAAGTTATCGATCAGATCTCGAACGTAGTCCACGACATCAAACACAATCCCGATAGCCGCCGCCTGATCGTCAACGCCTGGAACGTCGGCGAGCTGAAGAAAATGGCTCTTCAACCGTGCCACGTACTCTTCCAGTTTTACGTTGCCAACGGAAAACTCTCCTGCCAAATGTATCAACGCAGCGCGGACGTGTTTCTTGGTCTGCCCTTCAACATTGCGTCCTACTCAATGCTCACGCACATGATGGCCCAACAATGCGATCTCGACGTTGGCGACTTTTCAATCGTTATCGGAGACACACACCTCTACGAAAATCACCTGGAACAAGCGCGACTTCAGATCACCAGAGATCCGCTGCCGTTACCGCAGCTCACGATCCACAGAAAACCACCATCGATCTTTGATTACAAATTCGAAGACTTTGAGATCGTGAACTACCAATCTCACCCGCACATCGCAGCCAAAGTCGCCATTTAGCCGTGCGTGTGTTCGGTTTGCACGGCGGCGATGTGCATCACACCCGCGGCCACTTTCACAATCGTTTCTGCCCCGATCACGTAATACACGATCTCCCGGCTACCGGGAGCCTCAAGGAAATCCTGCGTGTCGTCAAACGCAAACGTCAACGCAAGTGCTTCAGCACGTCGCGCAGGTGGAAGAGATGTGGTGCGAAGCTGCGAGCAGCATAAAACTGGGCGAAGCTTTTTGGTAAACAAAAACTTTTGCGAATCATTTGCGCGCGGACTGATATGATGGGACGCATGATCATCGGCATCGCAGCAGTCGATCGGCAGGGCGCGATTGGGAAAGGTGGAAAACTTCCGTGGCATTACTCGGCCGATATGAAGTTTTTTCGCGAGACGACGACGGGCCATGCGATCGTGATGGGCCGTAAGACGTGGCTCACGATCGGCAAGCCGTTGAAGAACCGGCTTAACATTGTGTTGAGTCGCGATCCGAACATCGAGCCGCAGGAGTCGCTGTTAGTGCTGAGTGATATTGATTCTGTGTTGTCGTTGCATCAGTCGTTGACGACAGACTTGTTTGTTATTGGCGGCGCGCAGATCTATGAGGCATTTCTGCCGAGTATTGAAAGGTGGATCATTACGGAAGTGCCGCTAACGGTGAAAGGCGCGGACGCATTTATGCCCGAGGGTTACCTGGAAGACTTCAAACCCACAAACTCTGAATCCATCGGAGACGGGCTGAGAGTTAAATACTACCAGCGCAGCTAGAACAACTCCTCTAAGGCTTCGTCGACAGACTTAACTCCCACAACACGCACGCCAAGCAAACGCTCGAGCCCAGGCACATTCGACGCGGGCATTACGATCTTCTTGAAGCCAAGCGCCTGCGCTTCTCTCGCACGAACCGAAGCCTGCATCGCGGCGCGAACTTCTCCCGTCAATCCGATTTCGCCAAACACCGCCGTGTGTGGATCGATCGTCGTGCTTTTGAAACTCGACGCGATTGCCGTCACGACGCCGAGATCCGCCGCGGGTTCGTCCACCTCCAAACCACCCGCGATGTTTACGAACACATCGTCGCCGGACAGTTGCAGCCCGGCGCGTTTTTCAAGCATTGCGATCAGCAGCGCGACTCGATTCTGGTCCAGACCCTGGGTCATGCGACGGCCGCTGCCGTACTTGTTACTCGAAACCAGCGCCTGGATTTCAACGAGCAAAGGACGTGTGCCTTCCATGCACGCGGTCACGATCGAACCCGCAACGTTCTGCGGTCGCTCCTGCAAAAACATCTGCGAAGGATTTGCCACCGGCATCAAGCCGTTGCCCGTCATCTCAAACACACCAACCTCGTTGGCCGCGCCGTAACGATTTTTCACTGCGCGAACGATGCGATGGTTGTGATGTCGCTCGCCTTCGAAATAGAGCACGGTGTCTACGATGTGTTCGAGCGCTTTTGGTCCGGCGATCGAGCCTTCTTTTGTGATGTGACCGATCAGGAAAACGGGAATGCCGCGGTTCTTTGCGAGCAGTAGGAACTGGTGCGCGACTTCCCTCACCTGCGACACGGATCCGGGAGCCGATTCGATCGCGCTTGAAAAGACTGTTTGGATCGAGTCGACGATTATCGCGCCCGGCTTGACACGTTCGATTTCGCGAAAAATGTTTTCGAGGTTCGTTTCGGGAAGAAGGAAGACGTTTTTGGCGACGACTGAAAGTCGTTCGCCGCGGAGTTTGATCTGGCGTTCGGATTCTTCGCCGGAGACGTAGAGGACGCAGGTGCCGGCAGCGCTCAACTTGTCCGCGACTTGCAGCAGGAGTGTGCTCTTGCCGATGCCGGGATCGCCACCGATGAGGACGAGTGTGCCGGGAACGATGCCACCACCGAGTACGCGATCAAACTCAGTGACGCCTGACGCCAGGCGCTGATCGTCCTGCGGTTCGATCTCGGTGAAGGGAACAGCGGTTACTTCGCGGAGTTGAAAGCCGTTGCGGAGACCGCCACCCCTGCGCGTGGCTTGGGCTCTCTCTTCGACGAGCGAGTTCCACTCACCACATTCAGGACACTTCCCCAGCCACTTTCCAGACTTGTGCCCACATTCGTTACAGATGAAGACTGTTTCTGTTTTCTTCAAAGGTACGCTTTAGATAACCCTTTCAGGGTTGAACGCTTTGCGCTTGTTACCCCAGGGTAGCCGCGAAGCGCGGCAACCCTGGGCTGAAATTAGATAACCGCGTTGCGGTTGGCCGCAGCCGAGTTGCGGTTGGAACCTTGAAAGAACGCCGTTGCGGTTGAAGACTGGGCAGCTACAACAACTGCGCGCTACAGCAACTCGTACTAGAAAATTTCCGCGTGCAACTGCGCGCTACAGCAACTCGCGCTACAACACTTCCCTACAACAACGTTTTCACGTTCTCGGTGGGGCGACCGAGGACGGCGCGGTCGCCGCGCTCGACAATTGGGCGCTGCATGAGATCCGGGTGTTCGACCATCAGCGCGATCAATTCACTGTCGCTGACTTCCCTGTTCGCCAATCCCAACTCTTTATAAACCGGCTCGCTCTTGCGCAAAAGCTCGCGCGGTTTTATTCCCATCTTCCGAACGAGCTCAGTAAGTTTCTTCTTACTCAACGGCTCGACATAATAGTTCACCTTCTCAAACGCGACACCGCTCTCCCGGAGCAGCTTGTCCATCTCGCGACACTTCGTTCAAGTGGGCTTTTCGTAGATCGTGATCTTGTCCGCCATGATTTACGGGAATATTCCTCTCACTCTCGTTGCTTCAACCACACGGCCCACGGCGAGAATGTAAGCGCCGGTCCGCATGTCGGTGTTGTATTTTTCGGTGGTCTCGTGCACGGACTTGAACGCCGTCCGCATCGTGTCTTCGAGCGTCTTGTTGATCTTGTCTTCCGTCCAGAAGAACGAATACTGATCCTGCACCCACTCATAGTAACTCACCGTCACGCCGCCCGCATTCGCCAGAATGTCCGGAAGGAGCAACACGCCCTGCTCGTCGAGCACACGATCCGCTCCCGGCGTCGTTGGTCCGTTCGCAAGCTCCGCGATGATCTTGGTTTTCACATTGCCGACGTTCTTCAGCGTGATCGCGTTTTCCAACGCAGAAGGCAGCAGGATGTCGCACTCCATCGTGAGCACATCGTCACATTCCGTCTCCTTCGTGCCGGCAAGCCCGGCTAACGATCCCGTCTCCGCCTTATGCTTCAACGCTTCCGCTACGTCAATCCCGCTTTCGTTATAAACCGCCACCTTTGAATCGCAAGCCGCAATTACCTTTGCGCCGTCCTCCGCGACGAGCCGTGCAATGTTCGCACCCGCGTTGCCAAAACCGTGCACGGAAACACGCGCGCCCTTCAAACTCATGTTCTTCAAACGACACGCTTCGCGCAACGCGTAAAGACAACCGCGCGCAGTTGCTTCGGCGCGTCCCTGCGAACCACCGAGCGAGATCGGTTTTCCGGTCACCACGCCCAACTCCGTGTGGCCGCGCACCATCGAGATCGTGTCCATGATCCACGCCATGGTCTGCTCGTCCGTGTAAACGTCGGGCGCGGGAATATCGCGATCCGGTCCGATGATTGGCGCGATTTCGAACGCGTAGCGGCGCGTCAGCCGTTCGAGCTCGTTGCGCGAAAGACTCTTCGGATCGCAAATCACGCCGCCTTTGCCACCGCCATAGGGAATGCCCATAGTCGCGCATTTCCACGTCATCCAAGACGCCAATGCTTTGACTTCATCGAGCGTAACGTTCGGGTGATAACGTATTCCGCCCTTGGCTGGACCACGCGCGATGTTGTGCTGCACCCGGTAACCCTCAAACACCTGCACGTCGCCCCCGTCCATCTTCACCGGAATCGAGACAATTAACTGGCGCTTGGCATTCTCCAGCACATGCCGCATCGAGGCGTCCAGATCGAGGAAGTCGGCTGCCCGGTTGAACTGCTGTTTGGCAATTGTGAAGGGATTAAGTTCTTCCTGAAACGCCTTTTGAGTCGCCATGCATCCGCTCCTGGTAAGTTGTGGGTTGTGGAGAGCGGCGGTAATCCTATTTCGTTACCGTTCAGAGTTCAAGGCTTCGCAGTGGGAACTCGGGCGCGCGAGCGGTGTCTAATTCGGACGAGTAAGCTCCCGCGACCCGATGGCACCGGCAACTAGCGGAGGAACTTGATGTTTAAAAACCTGATCGAATCCAGCTCGCACACGAAGGAGTACAAGCGGCGCGGATCGTTCCTGCTCTTTACCGGTGCCGTGTACATTGTGCTCTTCGTTGTCACAGGCGTGGTGAGCATCTACGCGTACGACGCACACCTCGAGGCGCAGACATTCGACTACGTCGTCACCCTGCTGCCGCCGCAGGAAATCGCTGCCGAGCCGAACCGACCGCCAGCCGTACAACCCGATCGCGCCCGAGCCACAAACACTAACGAGTCAACCATTCCGGAGCGCGCTGTTGCGATGCTCGACACCGATCGTCCGGAAGTCGTGCCCGACACCGTCTCGGCAACACGAAGCCCGCACTTACCGCTACCGCCTGGTCAGGTCCGAATCACAGGACAAGACGTTGCCGGTTCCATCAGTGGTCCAGCCACGACGTCCCCTGGCCACAGCCGAGTGGTCCAACCTACGCAGATCGTGAAGATCGGTGAGCCGCCGCCGGCACCACCGGATCCACCAAAGCCTCCGAAAGTAGTCAGCAAAGGAGTGATTACCAGTCAGGCGCTCTCGCTGCCGAAACCGATGTATCCCGAAACGGCCAAACGGATGCGCATACAAGGCACTGTCAGCGTGCAGGTGCTGATTGACGAGCACGGGAGAGTCATTTCAGCGAAAGCGGTGTCAGGAAGTCCGTTCCTGTTGATTGAAGCGCAGAAGGCAGCGATGCAGGCGCGGTTTTCACCGACGAAACTCGGAGATCAACCGGTCAAAGTCTCCGGAGTCATCACGTACAACTTCGTACTCGGAAATTGACAACGATTTGTCAGATGCCTGCCAAGCAAAGAGGTACGAAACCATGCGGTTCTCGTACCTCTCCCGCCTGACCACCGAGCGGTGGTCTCAAATTGTCGCTGACCAGCGGGCGATCTCGTCCATTGCGGCTTTGTAAACTTCTTCCTGCGGCAAGCCCATTTTCTTCGGTGCCTTGAACGAGTGATCGCCGCCTTCGATCGCATAGATCTTCGCGGGAGGACGAAGGTCTTTCACAAACGGCTGGATTTCTTCAGGCGTACCGAGCGCGTCGCGCGTGCCCTGCACAAACAACATCGGCTTTTGAATGTGTGGCAGGTGTTCGACGCGCAACTTGGTTGATTGTCCTGGTGGGTGCAGCGGATAACCAAGAAAAACCAGACCGCTAACATCGAGCGCGAGTGGTTCATCTTCACGCGCGGCAACGACCTGTGACGCGATCCGCCCGCCCATCGACTTACCCCCGACCACGAGCCGGTTGCTCTTCAACTTCCTGTGCTTCGCGATCGTTTCGATCACGGCGCGAAAACATGATTCAAGCTTCGGCTTCTGGTCGGGAACTGAACGTCCCTGCTCCATGTAGACGAAGTTGAAAGTCATCACGTCCATACCACGCGCTGCCAGGCCGCGCGCGAACATGCGCATGAAACCGCTCAACTGGTTCGCGCCGGCGCCATGGCCCAGTAGGGCCGTCAGCCCGGCGCGAAGTTTCTTTGCTGCCGGATAAAGAA
Source organism: Acidobacteriota bacterium (assembly GCA_020199835.1). Classification (GTDB taxonomy): domain Bacteria; phylum Acidobacteriota; class Blastocatellia; order Pyrinomonadales; family Pyrinomonadaceae; genus PSRF01. Next base: position 36,894 of record JAIVJV010000014.1, read on the forward strand.
GCGCGCTAACCGACTCTTTCTCGTTAACCTCGATTGTCAGTGTCTCGGTTTCGTCTGCCATGTGTTGGTTAAACTTCCTTCGCGAGCATCGCCAGCGCATCCGCCTGCTCGTCCCGGAACCGTCTCGCAACACCCGCCTGCACACTCTGTGAACTCTTCGAGAAGTACGCGAGGTTGCCGTCTGGTTTCTTCCGCCCGCGTTCGGCGTAAATGGCGCAGATGAGTTGTTTGTCGTAAGTCGGATCCGAACAGTCACACTTCAAGGTCGCGATCGCCCGGCCAATGATCGGCGTCGCACCGCCGTGCTGGACGGCGGTGGACCAGACCGCGTCCTGCACTGCACGGCTACGCGTGTTGATGTCCACTTTCTTTTCCGAAAGGATTTTCGCGCAAAGCAGGTCGTAGTGTGTCGCCTTGATGTACGAGTGCTGTGCGTGTTGGAAATCGGCGGTTTGTTCGGCGGCGATGCGTTTCCAAACAGCGGTGAACTGCGCGGTTCCCGGCGCCAACCCCTGAAAGTCCCTGGCCCACTTAAAACCTGCCTGAGCAATGAAGCGAGCGACCGTGCCCATCTTCGTGGCCATCTGATAAGAGCCATACGAAACTCCGCCAGGGTCTCCCGCGCCCGTGGAAACCGTGCCGGGACCACGACCGCCTGTTTCGTACTTAGCCGAAAGTGCTCCGAGCGCATCTGCGAGAGCCTGGCCGATCGCGCCCACTGCTGACGCTACCGGATTGCTGGGCAAGGGCTGCGTGTTCTCGGTTGAAATCGGGGTCGCGGGATTACTCGCCGCGGGATTGGTGGCGACCGGCTTGGTGGGCAGGGGCCTCGTGTTCTCGGTTGCAGTCGAACCGTTTGGCAAATTCAACACGTCGCCGATTTTGATTCTGTTGGGATCTGAGATTTGGGGGTTGGCCTGAAGTAACTGAGTCATCGTCAGGCCATTGCGCGCCGCGATCTTCGAAAGCGTATCGCCGGCTTTTACTGTGTACGTCATTTAAGAGGAACCTCCGTTCGTTTTGCGAGGAATCGCATAGTAGTCAACCGTTTGCGGAGTAGTCAATTAGAGAGAAAGTTAAACGTAAATTCTGGGCACGCGATCACCGACGCCACACGTCACTTCGTATGACAGCGTGCCGGAAATGCGGGCAAGGTCTTCAGCGCGAATGCGCAGGTCGGGGTTGCGGCGATCCCAGCCGAGCAATGTAACCTCGTCGTGCAGTTGCACGCCGGGCACGTCGGTGACATCGATCAATGTTAGATCCATCGAGACTCGTCCGACCACCGGCGCGTAGACGCCGCGCACGATTACGTGCGCCCGATTTGAAAAACCACGCATGTAGCCGTCGTGGTAACCGATGGGCAACGTCGCGATCAAACTGCGCCGCGAGGCTTCAAACGTGCAACCGTAACCGATCGTTTCACCGGACGGAACCCATTTCAACATGATGATGCGCGTGTAGAGCGACATCACCGGCGAGAGTTGCGGATTCGAGATTGACGGCGGCAGCACGTCACGCCACAAGCCATACAACACGCCTCCGGGACGCACCATGTTTCCCCACGATTCGCGGTGGCCGTAGATGCCGGCGGAATTTGCGAGATGCAGGTGCGTCGGGCGATAGCCGTGTTCGCGAAACACGCTGACTGCTTCGTCGAAACGGTGCATCTGATCGAGAGTTAATGGTTTGCAATTGGCATCGTCAGCCGCGGCGAGGTGCGTCATGAGTCCATCGACACGCACGTTCGGAAAGCGCTCCAGCGCGCCGACGAAATCGCTCAATTGATCGAACCGCACGCCGAGCCGTCCCATTCCGGTGTCTACTTTTACGTGCACGTCGGCGATGACGCCGGCTTCCATTGCGGCCTGATTGACCGCGTCGAGCATATCCACACGATAAATGACGGGCGTCAATCGATGTTGAATACACGCCGCGGCCTGACCGGGCCAGAACCCTGCGAGACAAAGCACCGGTTGCGTAATGCCGGCGTTGCGCAACTGAATTGCTTCTTCAGGAAGCGCAACGCCGAACCAGTCGGCGCCTTCGGCTGCGAACCGCCGAGCACACTCGACTGCGCCGTGGCCGTATGCGTTCGCTTTGACGACGGCCATGATTCGCGCAGTCGTGCCGACGCGTTGTCTGACTTGCTTGAAGTTGGCGGCGAGTTGATTGAGATCGATCTCCGCCCACGTGGGGCGGCGCGGTGATTCGGTTTGCAACTCCCGAAAAGATGGCATGCCTTAGTGTACCTAATTCATTGACTCCACTTCACGCGCAAACGTTTTCAATTTGCCTTCAGATCTGGCGGCGTGAGCCGCCCCCTTCGACCTCTCGCAAGCCCAAAGTCGTCTTAACAGAACCGGTCAAAAATTACACTTGGCCTTCGAGCGATTCTTCGCTAGACTCGCCGAACCTCACGTCCGATAAGTCCGGCGGTCGAAGTAGAGTCCCTCGTCATGAAGTTTTTCATCACCTTATTTCTCGCGGTCCTGATTAGTGTTCCCACTCCCGCTGCGATCCAGGCGCGCGACAGTTGGCGCAGTGTACGCACGAACAATCTTTTCGTTATCGGCAATGCCGAGCCTGAAAAGCTGCGGCAGGTGGCGGTGTGGCTGGAGTTTTTTCATAGCGCGTTTGCCCGGCTCGTGTCTCGCAACGTGCTCGATTCTTCCACGCCAACAACCGTGATCGTCTTTCGTGACGATCCGTCGTTCACCCCGTTCAAGCCGTTGTACCAGGGCCGGCCCGCGAACGTCGCGGGCTACTTCCAACCCGGCGAGGACGTCAACTACATCGCCATGTCTCTCGATCCGCGCGAACGCGACCCGTTCAGCATCGCGTTTCACGAGTACGTGCACCTGCACCTGAGAGACAACGTGCCCGGTGTTCCGTTGTGGCTCAACGAAGGACTGGCGGAGTTTTACGGCTCGTTACAATTCTCCGGCGGCGAAGCGTTGTTGGGCGTGCCGCTGCCTTACTACATTCGGTTGCTGCGCTCGGAAGAGATGTTGCCGCTCACAACTCTCCTCGGCATCGACAGCCGCTCTCCGCACTACAACGAACAGGACAAGACAGGGATCTTCTACGGCCAGTCGTGGGCGCTGGTGCACTACCTAATGCTCGGCAGTGGCCCTTCAGGACAAGATCAGTTCAAACGTTTCCTCCAACAGGTCAGCCGCGGCGACGATCCGGTAAAAGCTTTGGAGAACTCGTTCGGCATGACTCTCGACGCGCTCGAGAAAGAGCTGAACGCGTATGTTCGTCGTGGCGACGTGCCGTCGCTGCGCATCGCGAACGCCGACGACCCGCAAGCGTATGCATCGTACACGGCGATGCAGCGACAGGCGCTTTCCGAAGGTGAAGCGAATTATTACCTCGGAGACTTACTACGACACATCGGCCGCGACGAAGATGCTGAGCGTTACTTCAAACAAGCCATCGCGCTTGATCCGACTCTGACGCTCGCGCACGCAGCGCTGGGCCACGTCAGTCTTCGCCATAAGCGCTATGACGAAGCGAAGAAGCATTTTGAGCGATCGACGAAGTCACCGCAGCACTACCTGGTCCATTACAACTATGCGTGGGTGTTGAGCCGCGAAGCGGTGTCGTCAACGGGACGCATCAACGAAATCTCTCCGGAAAACGCCGCCGTGATGCGCGAACAACTGTTGCAGACGATCAAGCTGGCGCCGCAGTTTGCTGCTGCATATTACCTGCTGGCGCTGGTGGATCTCGTCAGGGACGAACGTCTCGACGAAGCGCGTGAGATGGCGGAGAAAGCGCACCGGCTGCAACCTAAACCAGCTTTTCCGGCGCTGCTGCTGGCGCAGATTCACCTGCGCCGCTCCGACACGGCAAACGCGCGTGCGCTGCTCGAACCACTCACGCGCGATTCGGATCGGGCGATTAAAGACGAAGCGCAATACTTGCTTGACTCGCTGAACAATCCAGCCGCGGCAGGTCGCAGCACTGCAACGTCGCGCGGTCCGGCGAAAGCGAGTGGCGCGCTCGCAGTTGTGGAGCCCGTTTCGACAAGCACCACGCGCACGCTCGGCGGCGATGCGAGTGGTGGAACCACGGCGATTAGAGACGGGCGGACGATTGAAAAAAGCGGTTCGCTTCTGAGTGTCGATGAACTGCTGGCTCGTTACGTCGAAGCGATGGGTGGAGAGAAAGCGATTCGGGCGGTGACGAGTCGCGTGATGAAAGGGACGGTTGACGTTCCGGGAGTGAGTCGCGGCGGCAGCTTCGAATCGTACTTACAAGGTCCGAACAAAGCAATGAGCATGATCCAGGCCCATCCATTCGGCACGATCAAGATCGGTTACAACGGTCGCAGTGCCTGGTCGCAAACGGCGCTGGGGGTGCGTCCGGTGAAGGTTCCGGCGGAGTTGGGCTCGATCCAACGCGACGCGGATCTGTATGCGGTGTTGCGGCTCAAGAATAATTACGTGAAAGTCACAGCGCCAGGCATGAGCGAGATCGGGTATCGACAGGTTTACGTGCTCGATCTGCAACCGGCGGCCGGTGCGGTGGAAAGAGTGTACCTTGACGCGAAGACGTATCTTCCCGTGCGCGTCAATACACATCGGAAAATTGGAAACACGTTAGAACCGGTGGAGATTTATCTTGACGAGTGGAAAGCGGTGGACGGGGTGCAGTATCCGTTTAGCTTCAGCCAGCGCTTTGCGAAACTGACGTTGAGCTTCACGGTAAAAGACATCACGCACAACGTTCCGCTCGACGCGAGTTTGTTCGAACCACCCCCAGTTAAGTAGTGCCAAACGCCAACGGCGTTCACTAATTCCAGCCCAGGGTTGGAACAACCCTGGGGAAAAGAGACACGAAGGCGAACGCTGAAAGCGTTCGCTAACGCCTACTCGCGATACAAACTGTCGAAGCGCATGCTGGACGGGGTGAAGCGGAGGTCCACCGTGCCGGTTGGACCATTGCGCTGCTTAGCGATGATGATCTCGGCGATATTCTTCTGATCCTCCGGCAGCGCGTCACGCTCTTCGGGCGTCTTGTACTGCTCCTCGCGAAAAATAAACGCCACCACATCCGCGTCCTGTTCCAACGCGCCCGACTCGCGCAAATCCGCCAGTTGCGGACGATGGTCCGAACGCGACTCCGGCGCGCGCGAAAGCTGCGACAACGCCACGAGCGGAACATTCAACTCCTTCGCCAACCCTTTCAACTCGCGCGAGATCTGCGACACTTCCTGCTGCCGCGACTCGGTTCGTTTCGACGATCCCGACATCAACTGCAAGTAATCGACGATGATCAGATCGAGCTTCTTCTGTTCGGCCGCGAGCCTCCGCGCCTTTGCACGCATCTCCAGCACACTCAACCCGGGCGTGTCGTCGAGATAGATCTTCGTATCCGCGAGAATCCCAAGTGACTTCGCGATCTGCGCCCACTCGAGCCGCGACAAAAATCCGTTGCGAAAACGCTGCGCGTCTATGTTGCCCTGCGAACAGAGCATGCGCATCACCAGCGACTCTTTCGACATTTCCAGCGAGAACACACCAACGACTGCGCCCGCGTGAATCGCTGCATTCTCCGCGAGCATCAACGCAAAACTCGTCTTTCCCATCGACGGCCGCGCCGCGAGAATGATCAAATCTGCGTTCTGCAAACCGGAAGTCATCTTGTCGAGATCTGGAAAACCCGTCGTCAGTCCTGTCAAGACCGCCGCACGGCCTTCCATCTCCTGCACTTTTTCCAGCAGCTGTTCCGCGATCGGCCGCACGTGCATGAAGCCCTGGCGAATGCGTTCGTCGGCGAGTTGAAAGATCGCGTGCTCGGCGTGGTCGAGAATGATCTCCGGCTCGTCTTCTTCCGCGAGAGCTTCCTGCGTGATCTTGTTCGCGCTCTTGATGAGCTGCCGCAACATCGACTTCCCACGCACCACTTTCGCGTAGTGCAGGATGTTGGTCGAATGCGGTAGACCATAAGTGAGGTTGGTGATGAAACTGATCCCGCCGACCGATTCGAGCGCGTTCTCTTTCTTCAGTTCTTCACCGATCAGAATCGGATTGATCTCGGCGCCGCGTTCGAAAAGCGCAATCATTCCGATGAAGATGCGGCGATGTGACGGAACGTAGAAGTCTTCGGGCCGAAGCTGTTCGATGGCCTGACTGATCAAGCCGTTATCAAGCAGAACAGCGCCGAGAATCGCGCGCTCCGCTTCCGAACTGTTTGGCAGCGCGCGCTCGAACGCTTGGTTACGAACTATGTCAGGAGCAGCCATTAAGAGATTATGGAGTAACGATTTTCGTTTGCGGACAGAAAAGCGCCGTAGGCTAGAAACCACCTACGGCGCCAGACTATACAACAGCCTCGGTGTTTTACGTATTTTTACTCCGAGGCAGTCTCTTCTTCGTTAGCGGCAGCTTGCCTTGCGAGCTCAGCTTCCTGCTCAGGTGACAAGTGACCGACGATCACTTCACCCTCCGGCACAACCTTCACTTGCAAATCGATCGTCACCTCGCGATGTAAACGCACCGGAACAGCATACTCACCCAAACGCTTCAACGGCTCGCGCAAGTGGATCCGATGCCGGTCGATCTCGTAACCACGTTCCTTCAATGCCTCCGCCAGGTCCATCGACGTGACCGAACCATACAAGGCACCCTGCTCGCCGGCTTTCCGTTTGAACTCGAGCACGAGCGAACCCATCTGCTGCGACTGCGATTCAGCGGTCGCGCGCTCTTTCGCTTCCTTTTTCAACAGCGCTTCGCGTTCCTGTTCAATGCCCTTGACGTTGCCCGTAGTCGCCTCAACCGCCAGCTTGCGCGGCAAGAGATAGTTGCGGGCGTAACCAGCCCTGACTCGCACGATCTCGCCGCGCGCGCCGAGATCGTCAACATCCTCACGTAATAGAACTTTCGTGTGTCCCATCTTGCTTCTCCTTTAGTCGGTGGTGTACGGCAGCAGCGCGATGTTGCGCGCGCGCTTGATCGCTTCCGCCAACATGCGTTGATGTGTCGCACAGCTACCGGAGATGCGCCGCGGCAGAATCTTCCCGCGCTCGGGAAGGTAGTTCATCAACAGCCGGACGTCCTTGAAATCGATGAGGTCCACTTTGTCGATGCAAAAGCGACAGACGCGTCGCCGGTGCATGCGGCGTCCGCCGCCGCGTCCGCCCATTGGGCGTCGATCCTGATCATCATCGCTATCGTATCCACCGCCGCCGCCACCGCGTGAACGGTCTTCATAATTGCTTGCCATAGTTATCCTCTTAATCGTAAGTCGAAAATCTTACTCGCCGGCAGGTTCCGAAAACTCCATGTCGCGACCACCACGACGCCCGTGTCCGGTAGGCGCCGGACGCTTCGCAGCCTTGCGCGCGCGACGATCTTTCAGCTTGTCAGCACGGCGACGATCTTCATCAACGCGAACCGTCAGATAACGCAACACGCGATCGTTTACGCGCATGCGGCGTTCGAGCTCGGCGATCTCGCGGCCGGAACCTTCGATCTCCAGCAACACAAACGTGCCGTCCTTGTGGTGCAGGATCTCATAAGCCAACTTGTGCTTGCCCATGACTTCCGACTTCGTTATCGTGCCGCCCTGGTCCGTCACGATCTGCGTGAAACCCTCGGTCAGTTTCGACACTTCGTCGTCGGCCGTCGGGTCAACAATGAAGACCACTTCATACTGTCTCTTGTTATTCACAAAATTCCTCCGTCAGTTGAACTGCTGCATCGCTTTCAAAGCGCCGTCCCTGATAATCACTCGCAATGCGCTTGCGCCCGTTTCGAGAACCTCTTCAACCATGGGCCACTCGCTGCGCGCAAACGCATCGAGCACAAACCTTTTCGCATCAGCAATCGGATGTTCGGGTTGAATCCCGATTCGCACACGGACGAACTCATCAGTGCCGATATCCGCGATAATTGATTTCAAACCATTATGGCCACCGGCCGAACCGCGTTCGCGAATGCGAATCTTGCCGAGCGGCAGCGCCAGATCGTCGGAAATCACTACCAACTGTTTTACTGGCTGATCCGTTTCGATCTTGCGCAACAGACAGGAAACCGCTCCGCCGCTCAAGTTCATGAACGTTTGTGGTTTGGCGAGCTTCGTCTTCACACCTTCGACTTCGCCCTGGCCCACGAGCGAGTTGCACTCGCGGCGCTTCACCACGATCCGTTCATCGTTCGCCAGTTTGTCAATCAACATGAACCCGAGGTTATGACGCGTGGAAGCGTAGTCGGAGCCGGGATTGCCAAGACCCACTATAAGCATTGCCGATTGCCAAGTGCCGACTGCCGATTTGTCCTGCCAAGCTCAGCGCGCAAATTGGCAATTGGCAATCGCAAATCGACAATGTCTTTACTCGCCTTCTCCGCCTTCCTCGTCTTTCTTGCCCTTGCCGATAACTTCCGGTTCGGCGGGTTCTTCGCCCTCCGCCGGAGTTGTAGCAGCGAGCTCTTCTTCCTTCACAATGCCGACCGTTGCGATCACCTGTTCGGCGTCAGTCAGGATCTCGACGCCTTCAGCCACTGGAATGTCAGAAGCGTGAAGCACGTCGTGGACGTCGAGGTTAGAAACGTCAAGCTCGAGCGCGTCGGGAATGTCACGTGGCTCGCACCTGATCTCAATCTCGCGGATGATCTGCTCCAGCACGCCCTGCTTCTCTCTAACTCCGATGGGTTCGCCGACCAGGTGCAACGGCACAGTCACTTCAATCTTCTGGCCCTTCACCAGGCGTGCGAGATCAGCATGAATCAGACGACCCTTGATTGGATCGACCTGACGATCGTGAAACATCACCTCACTCGCGCCCATGCCGTCGACCTCAACGGTGAAGATCGTGTTTCGCCCGGATTCCGAACGGAGGATTGCGGCCAGGTCGCGTGCCGGCGCCACTGCCGCTACGGTCTCGCCGCCACCGCCGTAGACAGTGATCGGAACCATTCCGTCGCGCCTTGCGCGACGCGCATCATTTTTGCCACGACCCAGGCGCAGCTTTGCTTGCACCTTGTACTCTTTTTTCTCCGCCATGATTTCTCCTTACAAACTTTCAGCGACCCGTGGGCCAGCCACAGGGTCGCTGATGGTCTTCTATAAGCCACCAGTGTTTGCCCTTCGCTTTATACGAAGAGCGAAGAGACTGAAGTCTCCTCGTGGATCGACTTGATCGCTTTCGCCAGAAGCGGCGCTATACTCAATACCTTGATCTTATCAAGCTCACACGCGTGATCGCGCAACGGTATCGTGTTCGTCACGATGATCTTTTCAATATCCGATTCCGCCAGTAGCTTAACCGCGTGACCGGAAAAGACCGGATGCGTGAAACACGCATGAATTCTTTCGGCGCCCGCGTCTTTCAACGCGCGCGCGACTTTCGTGAGCGACCCACCCGTGTCGCACATGTCGTCAACAATCAAACAACTGCGGCCGCGAACGTCACCGACGACGTTCATGACTTCGGCTACGTTCGCCTTCTCGCGACGCTTGTCGCAAAGCGCGAGTTCCGCATCGAGTCGCTTTGCATAAGCGCGGGCGCGCTCGGCTCCACCGGTGTCAGGCGCAACGACCGTCAGGTTTGGCAACGGGTGCTCCTGATAATAACCGATAAAGGCCGGAGCTGCATAAAGGTGGTCCACCGGTATGTCAAAGAAGCCCTGGATCTGCGCGGCGTGCAAGTCCATCGTTAACAAACGATCGGCGCCGGCAATCGTGATCAGGTTCGCGACGAGCTTTGCGGAAATCGGCACGCGCGGACGATCTTTTTTGTCCGAACGTCCATAACCGTAATACGGAATCACCGCAGTGATGCGCTCGGCTGAAGAACGTCGAAACGCATCGAGCATCACCAGCAGCTCCATCAGGTGCGCATCGGTCGGCGGGCTCGTGGGCTGCACGATAAAAACGTCACCGCCGCGAACGTTTTCGTCAATCTGAAAGTTAAACTCACCATCAGAAAAACGTTCGGGGTACGCTTTGCCCATGTCACAACTTAGTTGGCGACAGATTTCGTGCGCCAACGTGGGATTCGCATTTCCGGAGAAGATTTTAATGCCGCCGGTTGTGCTCATAGCTTTGTTGTAGATTTGGCTGGGGCGGGTGGATTCGAACCAACGAATGCCGGTTCCAAAGACCGGTGCCTTACCACTTGGCTACGCCCCAGTACTGATTGCCTGGCAATACTCGCCGCGTGAAAGAGTGTGGCAGGCGAAAACTCGCCAACCTGTTTCACACCTGAGATTGCGGAGAGCCTGATCTCGTGCCGCTTCGTCAGTAAAGATACCAAACACACTCGAACCGCTTCCAGCCAACAACGCGTTTCGCGCACCCGCTTCAAGCAGCGCGAGTTTCGCGCGCCTGATCTCAGGTTCTATCTCAAAGATCACTCCTTCAAAGTCATTGTGCAGAGGCCACGGGCTGTTATCACCGGAAAATGGCTCCGTGAAGGAACTTGCAAGAATAGAGAGCGGGTCAAAAGTTGTCAAGGAACGAGCATTGAGCGCTTCGTACGCGTTTGCAGTTGAAACGGAAGCGTTCGGAGTAACCACGATCAGGTACTGTCTCGGCAAGTCGGACAGGACCGCGACCTCTGTTCCAGTACCGGCGGCCTGTGCAGTTCCACCCTCAAAAAAGAAAGGCACATCGGCACCCAACCCGCTTCCAATCTCCCTGAGATCCGCAACGCCGAGCCCCAACCGCCACAACGCATTCAACGCCAGCAGCGTGATCGCAGCATTCGACGATCCCCCACCGAGACCGCCTTTAGCAGGGATCTTTTTCAGCAGCTTGATATCGGCGCCCTGTGTATTTGATAACGCGCGTGCGGCTCGTACGATGAGATTGGAGTCGTCAACAGGTATCTCTGGATCGTCACACGACAACGAGATCTCGTTATCATCTCGAAGATGAAAAACCAGCTCATCACACAGAGAAATACTCTGCAGCACGGTCGCAACCTCGTGATATCCATCCGGCCGCTTTCCGAGTATCCGCAGAGTCCAGTTGATCTTGGCGAAGGAAGGAAGCTTCAGCAAATTATCGCGTTATAAAAGTCTGAGTCAGGAACACGGATCCGTCAGCAGCGACATAAGTTCCGATCGCCATCGCGCGAAATTCAGCAGAAAGAATGTTGGCCCGATGCTTCGGTGAAGCCATCCATCTCTCAACTGCAAATGCGCCTGGATCCTGGTAGCCCTGATTATACGCGATGTTTTCACCGAGCACGGTGTAGGTGAGAATGCCGGCCGCGCGTGCTCTGTCTCGCAGCCGCAAACCATCGGGGGTGACGTGAGAAAAGAAGTTGAGTCGCGACATGTTCTCCGAGTGCGTGCGCGCCATGCGACAGACGCCGCCGTCCCACTCGAGCGCCGGCAAACCGTTCTTAATCCGCACCTGGTTCGTCTGTTCAAACGCGCGCCGCTCGATCTCACTCGCCTCGGCCAGAGTCGGCGCGGTGACGCTCGGACTGACCGGCGGTTTCGTAACCGCGAAACGCGTGATCAGCCTGGAAACAGGCTGCGGCCCGGTCTTCAGTTCAGTCTCCTGACCCACCGCAGAATGGCAGCCCAAAAGCCCAACGACCACAAACAGAACTGTCCGGCTCATCCGTAACACGGATTCAGGTTACCAAACTCGTTTAAACCAGATCAACTGCTTTGTTGAAAGCCGGGGTCGGTGAAGCGGTAAGTCGTTTTCAGCCAGGAGGATTTTGTCGGGTAGCAGTAGACCAAAACCACGAGGGCGATCGCGCCCGACCAGTAGGTGTAAAGCTGGTTTCCGGTGACGATCGTAGTGACAAACCCAATTGTAGCAATAGCTTCCGCGAGGACAGCGATCTGGATTGTGGTCTTTTCGAGGGTTCTGAGGAGGCCGCTGACGCCCGCTAGCCCAGCGATGTCCTGGAGCCGCATCGCCGAAAACTTGTTTCGCCGCCAGACAATCGCGCCCAGGCCGAGCATCAGCACCGTGATGCGCACGCCGAAATCCAGTGGGAGATTCGGCGGCTTCTCTTCCAAATAAGGACCGGCGACGAAAGCCAGGATAGACAGCAGTACGGTCGAGACGAACAACGCGATGACAGTTGTAGCTGCTGCTTTATGCCTGCGGGCTACCTCTGCTTGCGCTTCTGGCGAAGTAGGGTCTGCGACCATGAATCGACTATGGCTTGTTAGCCGTTGGAGCCGGCGTCGGCGTATTGGACGCAGCCGGCGTGGCTCCACTCGTGGAGTTTCGCGTCTTCGGATCGTTGGCCGGCGCAGGACGCGTACGGTCGGTCGGCGCGTCAGGCGTTCTTCGCTCTGGCAACTGGCCGTTGTACTTCAACGCTTCGTCGATCAGATCGGCGCCTTCTTTACCATCTTTGCTGATCAGGATGCCGTTCTTGTCGACGGTTATGTCGGCACGGCCGGAAACCTGCTGCATGAAATTTCCCATGAAACTCTGCGGCTCGCGTTTCGAACACGGGTTTGGCGCGGTCTTGTCCGGAATCGGCACGCCGATGATGTTCAACTGCTCTTTCGCCTTCTCGACGTATTCGCTGTCCGGATGCTCCTGCACCAGCTTCTGGTAATAACGCGCAGCTTCATCCGGTTCTTCTTCCGCCTGATAAGTCGTGGCGAGACGATAGAAAACTTCGTCGTTGAACGAGAAGCACGGATACTTGTCGGCGATCTCTTTCAGGCGCGATTGCGAGCCTTTCAGTCCGCCTTTTCCGGTCGAATACTTCACGTCGTAATAGAACCGCGCGATCTGAAGATTGTGCATCGCGAGGTTCTCCTGCACTTCCGCAAGTCTCGCCTCGACCGTCGCGCGAAGCGGGCTGGCCGGATACTGCTGCAACAAAACCTTCAGCCGTTGCTCTGCTTTCTTAGCGTGCGAGATGTCGCGATCGGCAAGACCCATCTGCCGCATCTCTGCTTCCGCCACTTTCAAACTCGCATCGTCAGCCAGCGGATCGGTCGGAAAGAACGTGAGCCATTCCTGGTATGCCTGCGCGGCCTGAATCAGCGCGCTGGTCGTGCCTTCGAGGAAAAATGAGTCGGCAATCGCGAGTTTCGCGAGTGGAAGAAACGGCGAGTCAGGATAAGTGTTGATAATCGTTGCGAACAACAAACGGCCCGTATCGTGACGGCCTTTGCGAACTTCCTTCGCGGCTTCCTCGAAGAGCACGCGATCGCGTCCGGCAACCGCCGCGCCCGTCAAATCGGCGTACTTATCTTCACCACCACCGAACAAGCCAAACAGCTTGCCTTTCTTTTTCTTCTTTTTGTCGGAAGAACCCGCGGCCGCGCTACCCGTGCGAGCGCTCGCCGTCTGCTGCAAGCCGGTATCGACGCGTGTGTTCAGCTCGGCAACGGCGGTTTCGAGGCGATCGACCGAGGCGGGGTCAAACTTCTCAGCCTTGTCGTTCTTGGTTTTGAGGTCGTTAACTTCAGAAGTGAGTGACGAGACTTCTTTTTCGAGACCCTTGAGTCTCACGCCCGGATCGTCGGCGTTCGGTTTCTTATCTTTGCTCTTGTCCTCGGGGATGGCCGCAATTGCGCTGTTGAGCGAGCGGCGCATCGAATCGAGCTTGGAGCTCATCACGTCCAGGCGCTGAGCGGTAGACAACTCGCTCTGACCGCTGGGTTTTTGGCCAAAAACAGTCTGGGGCAAGCCAAAAACTGCGGCGCAGAGCAGCGCCAGGATAAGAAAGCGAGACTTCATAAAATCGACCTCCAGCAAAAACTTGTTTTTCTTGCGAAGAAAAGAGAGTTCCGGGCTATTAAGACTATCGGATTCACTTTTCTCTCGTTCGGTTTGCCGCGGCTACGTATTTATACCCACTGAACCGTGGCGTTTCGTAATTCCTTCACGGCAGCTTCCGCGTCGGGTTTGTCGAAAATGGCCGAGCCGGCCACGATGATTTCCGCCCCGGCCGCGACGACCGACTCGATGTTTGAGCGATCCACGCCGCCGTCAATCTCGATCCGCACGTGCAACTGCCGCTCGAGAATCATCTGCCGCAGCCGTTTAACCTTGTCGAGCGTCTGCGCAATGAATTTCTGACCGCCAAAACCCGGGTTGACCGACATTACCAAAACATAATCGACAAACTGCAAAGCCTCTTCAACGGCAACTACCGGAGTAGACGGATTCAACACCACTCCCGCCTGCGCGCCCGCAGCCTTGATCGACATCACGGTTCGATGCAGGTGCGCATCCGCTTCCACGTGAACCGACACCATCTGCGCGCCCGCTTCAACAAACTGCGCTGCGTAAGTTCCCGGGTCGGAAATCATCAGGTGCGCGTCGATCGGCAAACGAGTGAACTTCGATAACGATTTCACGACCGGCAAGCCGACGGTGATGTTCGGCACGAAATGTCCGTCCATCACATCCACGTGCAGAATGCCCGCGCCGCCACGTTCCACGGCCTCGATCTGATCGCCAAGACACGCGAAGTTGGCGGACAGAATCGACGGTGCTATCTCGATATTTCGGTTGTTGAGCATTCACTCGCCTCGGCGCTGCCGAAAAACTTACGGAGCCGGTCTGGTTCTGGTCGGGTTGGGAACCGGCGTGGGCCGAGGAGCCGCCGGTCGTTTGTTGTCGTTCTGATTACTCGCCGGCCGGGCATTAACGTTCGGCGTACTCATGCGATTCACGTTTGTACGCGGCAGATTCGCGTTGCCGTTGCCTGCCGTATTCGCGTTCGTTCGATTCGCGTTCGCGTTACCGTTATCGTTCGCGTTTCGATTTCTTGGCCGCCTGGGCCTGTTGGCGTTTGTCGAATTGGAATTGGCGTTGCGATTGGTGTTTGTGTCTTCGTCGGGTGTGACTGTTTCGGGTGACTCGCCTGCTTTCGTCGGGCGGCTGACGTCCATCGCGACAGTCTGCCCGGTTTTCACCACCTCACCCGCTCTCGGTAACTGAAACACCACTGTGTCGGGATTTGCCTCGTTGCTGGGTCGCGAAGCGCGTACGCGAAACTTGAGATCAGCTTCAGCCAGGACCTGCTCCGCTTCGAACCGGTTTTTGCCGACAACGTCCGGCACTTTCACTTCCGGACTGCGCAAAGAGAGATATACGGTCGTGGCCACTCCGAAGAGAAAAACCACCGCAATCGCGATCACGATGGCGATGCTTCGGAATACGGATACAACTCTGGCTACTAAACTCAAGCGTGGAAGTCTAGCACCCGCTATTGTTGGGTCGCAAGCCGTAAGCTGGCGATAAAAAAGCCGTCGGTGCCTTGGTACTGCGGCCAGGTGCGGACGGTGTTTATTGCTTGAAACTGCGCGTGACTCGCGGCGTGACTCTGAAGGAAGGCAGCAATCACATCTTCGTTCTCGTCGCGTTCGACTGAGCAGGTGGAATAGACGAGTTGGCCGCCCGGTTTTAAGACTCGGGTGGCGTTTGCGAGAAAGAGTTTTTGTTGGGCGGCGAGGGTGTGGATGTCGTGTTCGGAGATGCGGTAGCGAATCTCGGGGTTGCGGCGCAGGGTGCCGGTGCCGGAGCACGGCGCGTCGAGAAGGATGCGATCGAAAGTTCTGTTAGCGAAGGGTAAGGGTTGGGCTGCGTCAAGGACCACGGATTTTATCGAAGTAAGTTTGTGGAGCGCGCTCGTGGTCGTAATCGTTTCGAGGCGTTTTGCTGAACGATCGGAAGCAACGATCAGAGCGCTGCCGCGGCGTGAAGCGCTTTCGTTGGGTTGTTGGGCCATCAAAGTCGTTTTACTTCCGGGAGCGGCGCACAGATCAAGGACGCGTTCGCCGGGTTGGACATCTACAGTTTGCGCAACGAGTTGTGACGCTTCGTCCTGCAAGTAGATATTTCCGTTTGCGGCAAGTTCACGCAGCAGCGACGACGCGCCCGAAACGCGCCACGCGTTCTCAACAACTTTTGAAGGCTCAATCACGCCGCCGGCTTCGATCAATTGCGTTTCGACATCTTTAAAATCCCTGTTAACTACACGAAGCGCCGTGGGCGGCACACTATTATTAGCGCGCGCAAACGCCTCCGTTTCCTCAAACCCAAACTCGTTGGCCCAACGCTGAACCAACCACAGCGGATGTGAAGTTTGAACCGCAAGTTTCTCCAGCGAATCTGCGAGGGTAGTCGAGGGATCGTAATCAGCTTCGCGGATCGCACGCCGCAACACTGCATTCACAAACGCCGCTGCAGAACTGACCCGAGCGCTTCGCACCAAATTTACCGACTCGTTCACCGCCGCCGACGCCGGAACGCGCGTGAGAAACCGCAGTTGATAAAGCCCAATGCGCAGCGCGAGTCGAACCGGCAGGTCCAAACTCTCCACCGCCCGTTTCGCGTAATGCTCGATGAGCTTGTCTAACCACAGTTGCCAACGCAGCACACCAAGCACCACCTCGTGACACAACGCACGATCGGCGGGCTTCAGTTGTGGTTCGTAAGCAGCGAGGAGTATGGAAGAAAACGCGCCCGCTTCCTCTTCGCGAAGGATCTCAAACGACGCGCGCCGAGCAGGACTGACTGGTTTAGGCTTTGCCAAGACGATCGTCAACCTTCAACTGTTTGCCGGCCAGAAACTCGCGCCCACTCATACGCTTTCGTGATTCCGGCTGAAGCTCGAGCAAACGCAACGCGGTACCTTCGCCACACTGCACGAGCAAATCGTCTCCGTGTGCGAAGATTACTTCGCCGGGTTGTGCTTGGGGATTTGCAGATGCGAGCGGCTCGGCACGCCAGATCGTTAGCCCGCGCGCGTTGAAACTGGTGTACGCGTTGGGCCACGGCTGCAGACCACGAATGCGGTACTCGATCGCCTTAGCCTGCATGATCCAATCAATCAACCCGTCTTCTTTCTTCAGGATCGGCGCAAACGTTGCTTCGCTGTCGTCCTGCGGTTTGGGCGTGATGTTATCGAGGTTTGCGAGCGTCTCGCTTAACGACTCGGCTCCGATTTCGGAAAGTCGCAGCATCAACTCCGGCGCGGTTTCGGTGGGGCCGATATCGGTCGCACGCTGAAGCAGTATTGGGCCAGTATCGAGTGTTGGTTCTATAAACATCGTCGTGACGCCGGTTTGGTGGTCGCCGTTGATGATGGCCCAGTTGGCGGGCGCGGCGCCGCGGTAGCGTGGCAGCAACGAAAAGTGAACGTTGATACAGCCGCGCGAAGGTGTGCGCAAGAACTCTTCGGGAAGTATGCGGCCGTAAGCGACGACGACGGCGATGTCTGCATCGTGCGAGGCGAATAGCTGTTTCGCTTCGTCGTTTTTTATGCGTTGCGGTTGGTGAACGGTGAGGCCGTGCTCGAGTGCGAACTCTTTGACCGGTGGTGCTGTGACTCTGCTACCCCGACCTGAAGGTCGATCGGGCTGCGTCCATACGGCAACGATTTCGTGGCCGTCCTCGATACACCGCCGCAGCGTGGGAACAGCAGCTCGAGGTGTTCCCATGAAAACGATTCGCATTTATCCGTACAATCTCACCGACGAAGTCGGTGCCCCAACTTCGTTCGCGTGTGCGACCTAAATCGCAGTGCGTTTAGCCGCCGATGATGCTTTACGACTCGTCGTCGCGCCAACTTTTTCCGCCGCAACCTTCGCTTGCAGGAACAGCGACAAGTAATCGCGTCCACCCGCCTTCGAATCGGTCCCGGACATGTTAAAGCCGCCGAACGGATGCACACCCACGAGCGCGCCGGTGCACTTCCGGTTCAAATACAGATTCCCAACGTGAAACTCCTTGCGCGCTCGCTGAAGCTTCTCTTCGTCAGTGCTGTAAACCGCGCCAGTCAAGCCATACTGCGTGTCGTTCGCAATCTGCAAAGCGTCGTCGTAATCCTTCGCCTTAATCACCGCGAGCACTGGTCCAAAGATCTCTTCCTGCTCGATCGTGTCGCCCGGTTTTACATCGGCGATAACAGTCGGTTCGATGAAGAACCCCTGCTCGCCATCTGATCCACCGCCGATAACGACGCGACCGCCTTCGCTCTTCCCTTTTTCGATGTAGGAGTTGATCGTCTTGAACGCCTTTTCATTGATAACGGCGCTCAGGCTGGTTGACGGTTCAGTCGGATCCGAGAGTTTGAGTTTCGCGGTACGGTCGACGATCTTCTGGACCATCTCCTCGTAGACGCTCGCGTCGATGATTGCGCGCGAACATGCCGAACACTTCTGACCCTGAAAACCAAACGCCGACTGCACCACGCCGGTCGCTGCATCGTCAAGATTCGCGTCGCCGGCAACGATGATCGCGTCCTTGCCACCCATTTCCGCCACGACACGCTTAATCCAGATCTGTCCTTCGTGAACCTTCGCCGCACGCTCGTTGATGCGGAGTCCTACTTCTTTCGAACCCGTGAACGCAATGTAACGCGTCTTTGGATGGTCCACGACTACGTCGCCCACTTCTGCGCCGGAGCCGGTCATGAAGTTCACCACGCCCGCCGGCAGTCCTGCTTCTTCCAGGATCTCGAAAAACTTGAAGGCGATTGTCGGCGCGTCTGACGAAGGTTTTAGAACAACCGTGTTACCCGTGACCACGGAAGCGACGGTCATGCCCGCCATGATCGCGAGCGGAAAGTTCCACGGCGGAATCACGGCGCCAACGCCGAGCGGAATGTATTCGAGTTCGCTCTCTTCGCCCGGCACTTGATAAAGCGGCTGCTCGCCCGCGTAGCGCAACATCTCGCGTGCATAAAACTCACAGAAGTCGATCGCTTCAGCAGTGTCGCCGTCAGCCTCGGCCCACGTCTTCGCCACTTCGTAGATCATCCACGCCGAAAATTCGTGCTTGCGTTCGCGCAGGATCTCCGCAGTGCGAAACAACAGCGCCGCGCGTTCAGCGGCCGGAGTATTGCGCCACGTTTTGAACGCCTCGAAAGCGCTTTCAACAGCGCGATTCGCGAGTTCCTTGGTGGCCTTGTTGAACCTGCCGACTAGCTGCGTGCGATTGGCGGGATTGAAACTCTCGAGTTTGCTCTCGGTGGTGAGACGCTCGCCACCGATGACTAACGGATACTCGCGCCCGAGCTCTGCTCTGACCTTCTCGAGGGCGTTGCGCATTGCCTGCGCGTTTTCTTCTTTGCTGAAATCAGTAAATGGTTCATTACGAAATTCTGTTGGCATCTGCTAATGAGGGACACAGATCGGTTGTGATCTGTCCTAGTCCCACTTCCCTGTCTTCTGTAGTTTTTTGATCTTGCGTTTGACGATCTCGCGCTTGAGGGCACTCATCTTGTCGAGAAACACGATGCCGTCGCAGTGATCGGTTTCGTGCAGCATGCAGCGCGCGGTGAGTTCCATACCGTCGAGTTCAAACCAGTTGCCCTTTAGATCCTGGGCGCGAACAACCGCGCGCAGGCTACGTTCGACGGGTGTGAAAATGCCGGGAAACGAGAGGCATCCCTCCTCGCCGTTTTGCGAACCCTCGACTCGCAGGACTTCCGGATTGATCATTACGACGCGTTGCGCCGGATCTTTTCCGCCCGAGCAGTCCATCACAAAAAGCCGCTTGGGGACACCGATCTGCACCGCCGCGAGGCCCACGCCCGGCGCGACGTACATCGTCTCGAACATGTTGCTGACCAGCTTTTGCAGGTCCTCGTCAAACTCCGTGACGGGATCAGCGGGAGCGTCGAGTACCGGCGCCGGCCATTTTACGATTTCCAAAACTGCCATTTTTACTTCCGTTTCCAAGTCACACGCGAGTGACGTCCACGATGTTATACGGGCCTTAATACCCGCGCAACTGCTCGCGATAACCGTCGAAGTTGCGCTTCATCTCGCCCAGACTGTCGCCGCCAAATTTCTCGCGCATGGCGCCGGCGAGCGTGAGAGCCACCATCGACTCGCCGATCACGCCTGCTGCCGGCACGGCCGTCACATCCGAACGCTCAAACGCGGCGGACTCTTCTTCCTTCGTATCGATGTCCACCGAGCGCAGTGCGCGGCGAAGCGTCGATAGCGGTTTCAGATGCCCACGCACGCGGATCTCTTCGCCGTTTGTAATCCCGCCTTCAAGCCCGCCCGCCCGGTTTGTTTCGCGAATAAACTCGCGAGTCTCAGCGCTGTACGCAATCTCATCGTGAACTTCCGAACCCGGCAAACTGCTCGCCTCAGCGCCCGCGCCAATCGACACCGCTTTGACCGCCGGTATCGACATCACCGCCTGCGCCAGCAATCCATCGAGTTTCAAATCCCACGCGGTGTGCGAACCCAACCCCGGCACGACGCCACGAGCAGCGACTTCAAAAATCCCGCCGAGCGTGTCGCCACGATGACGCGTCTCATCTATCAACGCGATCATCTTCTGTTCCGCGTCAGCGTCAGCACAATGCAGCGGCGCGTCGTCAGCAATCGCCGCGATCTCGTTCCACGTTAATTCAAGAGGCTTATCGGGAATACCGCCGAGCTGAATCACGTGACTGCGCACCTCCACACCAAAACACGCGAGCAACTGTTTCGCGAGCGCGCCACACGCCACTCGCGCCGTGGTCTCACGCGCCGAAGCGCGCTCGAGAATGTTACGCAAATCGCGCACGTCGTACTTCAAACCGCCCGGCAAATCAGCATGCCCCGGTCGCGGACGCTTCAAACGCCGCGATTTCTCCGGCGCAACGTCGCGCGGTTCCGCAGCCATCACGTCCGTCCAGTTGGGCCAGTCTTTATTTTCGATCAGCAGCGTGAGCGGCGAGCCTAAAGTAAGCCCGTGTCGAACGCCGCTCAGGATCTCCGCATGATCGCGCTCAATCTTCATGCGTCCACCACGACCGTAACCGAGCTGGCGACGCCGCAGTTCGGAGTCGATTAGTTCCTGATCGACCGCAACGCCCGCGGGCAAGCCTTCGACGATCGCCACGAGTGCGCGTCCGTGGGATTCTCCGGCTGTCGTGAATCTAAGCATGCAAAAAGTCTTCGGAGAAAATGTTGCCTCTTCCGAGAATACCGTTGGGATCGAAAGTCTTTTTCAGAGCTGCCATCTCGCGGAGTTGGTCGTCGGTATAAAACAGGCGCAAATATTCGCGCTTGAGTTTTCCTACTCCGTGCTCTGCTGAGAGTGTACCACCTACCGACGCCGCGTATTTCAGAAACTGCGCGTACAACTCACGCGCGCGCGCGCCCTCGTCTTCATCGCGCGGCAGGATGTTGACGTGAACGTGATTGTCGCCGATGTGACCGAAGATCGTGTAACGCAAGCCGCTCGTGCGCAAGGTGTCATAGTACAAACGAAACAATCCCGCAAACGCTTCGTCCGGCACAGCCATGTCAGTCGACACTTTTCGCTGGCGGTAGCGCGCGAACCACTCGTTCATCAGCACCGGCAGTTGATGGCGAAACTCGCGCAATCTAGCCTGGTCCTGTTCGTTGGTGGCAAACCATGAATCCGCGAAAGCGTGATGCTGGTCCAGGAGCGCAAGCCAGTCGTTCAGGATCGATTCTTCGGTTTCATCCGTGGTCTCCTGTTCGAAGAATATCGCGCCGGCGGCGTCCGCACGTATGTTCGGATATTTTTCGCGCAGGAAGTTGAGCGATTCGTTGTCAAAGAACTCCAGGGCACGCGCGTCGAGCGTGGCGCGCGCGGCTGCGACAAAGGCCAGCACGTCGGCCTGGTTCGCGAAAAAGACGATGCCACTCAAGAGACCTTGCGGCTTGAGGACAAGGCGCGTTTCGATTTCGCAGATTACCGCAAGGGTGCCTTCGCTGCCGATGAAGAGATCGATCGCGTCCATGTTCGCCGAACCAAAATAACCCGCTGCGTTCTTGCGGGTTGCAGGTGGACGGTATTTTGGTAGAGGAATATTTGAAATATTCGAAAAATTCTTTTCTCCACGGCGTAACTCCAGAACCTCACCCGAAGCAAGCACCACCTTCAAACGCTCGATGTAGTTGCGCGTTGGACCATATTTAAAAGTTCGCGCGCCCGAAGCATTCGTCGCGACAGTGCCGCCGAGAAAGCAGCCGCGTTCGGTTGGATCGGGTGGGTACAATAGTCCCTTCTGATCTACCGCGCGTTGAAAATCCGCGAGGATCACTCCCGCTTCAGCGACAGCTCGGTCGCTTTCGATGCTCTTGATGCGGTTGAGTCGATCCGTGGCGAGTACGATCCCGCCGAAAGGAACACGTCCACCGACTGTGCCCGTGCCCGCGCCTGAAATCGTCACCGGCGTGTGATCGTGGTTCGCCGCAGAAAGGATTTCCGACACCTCTTGGATAGTTTCCGGCAAGACGACACGATCTGCGTAACCGTCGCGTATGAAACTCGCGTCGGAGAGGAACGACTGGATTTCGTCGGGGTTCGACTTAACGTGCATTGGGGAACAGAAATCTTTAAATCAACTGTAATTCACGCTCGCGCAAGACCTTAATGCGATCGCGCAACTCCGCCGCCTTCTCAAACTCAAACCGCTTCGCCGCCCCCCGCATCTCCACTTCCAACCGCGCAATCGTCGCCTCGATATTCGCCGGCGAGTAATCTTCGATCTGGTCCACTTCGGTCGGCACCTTGAAGTAGTCCGCCTCCGACGCCGTGATCAATGTTGCTTCAATCGGCTTGATGATCGTTTGCGGTGTGATCCCGTTCTCGCGATTGAAAACCTCCTGAATCACGCGGCGCCGCTGCGTCTCTTCCATCGCGCGCTTCATCGAATCGGTGATGCGGTCCGCGTACAGTATCGCTTTGCCACGCGAGTTCCGCGCGGCGCGGCCAATCGTCTGAATCAACGACTGCTCCGAACGCAAAAAACCTTCCTTGTCGGCGTCGAGTATCGCCACGAGCGAGACTTCCGGCAGATCGAGTCCTTCGCGCAAAAGGTTGATTCCAACAAGCACGTCAAACTCGCCGCGCCGCAAGTCGCGGAGGATCTTGATGCGCTCGAGTGTCTCGATATCCGAATGCAGATAACGAACCCGAACACCCACTTCCGTGAAATACTCGGTCAAGTCTTCCGCCATTCGCTTCGTCAACGTCGTCACCAACACTCGCTCATGCTGCTCGGCGCGCTGGCGACACTCCTCGAGCAAGTGATCGATCTGGCCCTTCACCGGCTGCACTTCAACCTCCGGATCCATCAATCCGGTCGGACGAATGATCTGCTCGACCACTTCGCCGCTCGCTTTCGTCAGTTCATAAGGTCCGGGTGTCGCCGAAACGTAAATCGTCTGTCCGATCCGTGCTTCGAACTCCTTGAAGTTCAACGGCCGGTTATCGAGCGCCGAAGGCAAACGAAAACCGTACTCAACGAGCGTGCGTTTACGCGATTGATCGCCTTCGAACATCCCGCGCACCTGCGGAATCGACTGGTGCGACTCGTCGATCACGATCAGCGTATCGCGCGGCAGGTAGTCGAGCAGCGTCGGCGGCGGCTCGCCAGGTTTCTTTCCGGTCAGGTGGCGCGAATAGTTTTCAACGCCGCGGCAGAAACCCATCTCCTTGATCATCTCGAGATCAAACATCGTGCGCTGGTGCAATCGCTGTGCTTCGACCAGCTTGCCTTCGTTGATCAACTTCGGTTCCCACCACTCAAGCTCTTCCTTGATCGTCTTGATTGCGCGTTTGATCGTCGGCCGCGACATCACGTAGTGCGTCTTGGGATAAATCGGCACCCGCGACACGTGTTTTTCAACGACCTCGCCAAGCAACGGATCGATCGTTGAAACTGAGTCGATCTCGTCGCCCCACAACTCAATGCGATAAGCGAGATCCTGGTAACTCGGATAGATTTCCACCACGTCGCCGCGCACGCGAAAAGTGCCGCGTTGAAAGTTGATGTCGGAACGTTCGTACTGCAACTCGACGAGTCGCTGCAGCAGAGCATCGCGCGACATGCGGCCGCCGGGTTCGACAAAGAAGAGCAAACCGTAATACGCGTCCGGGTCGCCGAGACCGTAAATGCACGAGACGCTCGCGACCACGATCACGTCGCGGCGCTCAAACAGCGCGCGCGTCGCGGACATCCGCAGGCGATCGATCTCTTCGTTGATGATCGCTTCCTTTTCAATGTAGACGTCAGCGGCGGGAACGTACGCTTCCGGTTGATAGTAGTCGTAGTAAGAGACGAAATATTCAACCGCGTTCTCCGGAAAGAGCGTGCGAAACTCCTGGAACAACTGCGCGGCGAGCGTTTTGTTGTGAGCCAGCACGAGCGTCGAACGCTGCACGCGTTCAATCACGCTCGCGATGGTGAACGTTTTGCCGCTGCCGGTGATTCCAAGCAGCACCTGATCCTTCGCGCCGTCGTTCAGACCGCGCATGAGTGCGTCGATGGCCGCTGGCTGATCGCCCTTGGGTTGGTATTCAGAATGAAGTTTGAACCGCATGTGTCCCGCAAATAGTAAAACGGATAAAGACAGATGGGAAATCCGGATTTTTTAGGCTTTGATCTGTGTAACTGCTTCACTTGCGGCGGAGCGGAGTTCAGGGGCTAGTGAGGGACTGGCAGCCAGCCGTTGCAAGGCGGGTACGACTTCGTGTTGGCGGCTCGAAGCGAGAAGGCGAATCACGGCAAGGCTGAGATCCACGCTGGGATGGTTCTCGATGATCGTGGTCAAAGGTTCGACCACGCCGGCTTTCGCGACGAGGAATAACAAGGAGAAAGCGCCGTAACAGCTTTCGTGGTTTTCGGCCATGAGGTCGTTGATGGCTTCGTAAATAAGGCCGGAATCGGCGAGCGCGAGGCCGATGCGACGGCGTTCGTCAGGCGAACCTGCGCGAAGGGCGTCGTTGACGAGGGTGGCCGCTTGGTCGGGATCGAGTTCGTAGAGATCGCGGACGGCTTGTTGGCGGATTTCGGGTGAGGGATTGTCGAGCGATTGGGCGATCTCGTCGAAGTGGCTGTTGATTGGTCGAGTGAGCGACGAAGAGTGGGAGAGAGTTAGTTTGGAGTGACGGCGGCGTTGGACGAGTTCCTCCGCCGCGCGTCGCAAGGTTGCGACGTCTTCAGTCCAACGCTGGTCGTGTTTACTCATTCAATGTTGATGGCTTCACTCGCGCCCGCGCCGGCCACGAGGGTAAGCGGGGCGCTCGGCTCCACAAACACGGATTCATCTGCGTGAACGAAGTTATCCGTTTCATCTGTGGTTCTTAAAAACTGAAACTTCTTCAACACGAGCCGGCTAACCGAAAGGCCGATGCTGTTGTCCAACACGCAAAGCTGTTCGGCGATAACGCGCTGCGACACTCGCTCCAACGCACTCTCCAATTCACGTCCCGCAGTCGCCGCGTCATCGGCAACGATCATTTCAAAATCCTGCCCGCCACTCACACGCCGTCGCAAGTGATTCTGCAGCAACACGCCCGCCTCGCGATGAATCCGTCCCGTCGCCACAATCACGAGGTGCGCCGCCTCGGTTTCAATCTCCAGATCGATAGCCCAACGTGCAAACGCCGGTGTCAGATCTCCATCACGCGTCACGATCAAAAACGACTCGCCGCAGATGTTCGCCATCATCTGCCCGTAACCCGTGCCTTCCGATGGTCCAACCGCGATCTCTCGCTCGGGCACACCCAACTCGCGCAACACAAAATGAATGCGGCTCACGAGCCACGAACCATCCTCGAGCAACGACGACGCGAGCTGAGTCGGTGCGATCACTTCCTCAACGTTCTCGTCAGCCACCGGCGCGCCACACTCGCTGCACGTTGCATCACTCACCGTGACTACCGCGAGCGCATGCGGATTCGGCAAACGAAACAGCGCGTGCCCCGTCTTGCGACAACTGATCTGCACTTCACGTTCGACCAGGCCGACGTCTTCCAGCCGCTGAATCGGCACGTGCGCCGAGTCCGTGTTTCCAGTCAAAAGCTTCGCGGCATAACCTTCTTCATGTGCGTTACGCGCGGTGCGCAGGAAAATGCGCGCGCGTTCGTCCTCGAGTTTCGAAGCCGCAAGGATGCGTTTAGTCATCGACTCTTTGCGAAGGCTCGTGTAGAGCGTGTCAGCGTCCTGCTTTTCGACGAACGTGCGAAAGCCCTGGGGCATCGGCGACTTGCCCGATTGCCACGGCGGGAACTCACCGTTCTGCTCTGCGCCAGTGGCGAGCAGCGTGCGAAGGTCCTGGCAAAACGAGTCGAGTTTTCTGAACGGCTCGGGCGTGCGCGGTTCGTAAACGATTCCGGCACGCAGGAAGGCGCGGTTCGTGTCGTCGTTCTCGAAGAGCAGAAAGAGAACATAGTCGTGAAAACAGAAGAGTTCACCGCGGACGAAAGGCTCGTCGATGGTCGACTCGTTGTACGAAGCGAGCGCTGTTTCCAGCTCCGAAACGCGCTCCGCGCCGAGCAGCGCGTCTTCGAAGAACCGCAAGCGCGTGGTGCGGATTAGCGGCGCGAGTCCTTGTTCCTGTAGTTGCTGGAGCAGTCGCGCACGGGCGTCACCATCAACCGGGTGGTTCAGTGTTTTGGTTTCGAGAAATAACATCGTCTTAATCCTCGGGATTGACGGTAATCGTGACGGTTTGGCCGCCGTTTGCGGTTGCGGGATAGCGGCGCTGTCGAGCGATACGTAGTGCGAGTGCTTCGTAGCTTTCGCGGCCCGGTTTGTGGTTGGCGATTGATGCTTTGAGCACGCGGCCGTTTTCGATTTGCATCGTGACTTTTATCGGTTCTGTTTTTTTATCGGTGTTATCCGTGTTACTGGTTTTTCGTCGCGGTTTTGGCGCGCGAACGGGGACCACGGATGCCACGGATGGAGGCGGATTTGACGATATCGGCGCTGCTGCTGGAGCTTCCGCTGCCGCTACTGCCGGCGGGTTTGAATTGAAACCACCGGTGACTGCGATTACCGTTGAGAGTCCGACACCTACCAACACTGCCGTCGCCATGAACAATAGTGAACGCCCGCGCAAAGGAGACACTGGCGCGGGTGGAAGCGCGAGAGGCTCTGGTTGCGTCGCGAGGGATGGCTGCACGGCCGCAGTGGTTTCGATCTGCAACGCACTCTCATCCCAACACCCAAACAACTCAGACACTGCTCTTCGCAACGACGGATCGATCGATCTTCGCGTCGCGGGAATCAACGGATTAAAGTTGAAAGCCGCTTCCGGTTGGGCCAACGCGACGCAGATCGCCTGCAAGCCGTTGAGGTCGTTCATGCGCGCGTCGACCAACTCACCTTCCAAAAAGAAGAAGCTCGCGGGCCCTTTCGGGTATTCGATCAGCAGCCGTCCGGTCTTCTTTTGGTGGCGCAAAATGCCGACGAGATCGGAAAGGGGATAGTGGCTGAGGTGTCCGGTCAAAACTACAAAACGATGGTTCTGCATTACTGCTCCTACAAATCGTCTAGGCCGTTGCCGTTATGGGCAGCCACGCAACACGCCGCGGCACGAAAAGTTGTATTGCGGGAAGGTCTGCGCGAGTTTGCGCGCGAGGCTTTTATCGAGCGTTTCAAGAATGCGGTACTCCTCGAGCAAGCCTTTTGTGTTTCCCAACTCCTGGTACGAGAGGCTGAGACCGTAATGGGCCTTTGCCATGCTCGGGCTCAGCATCGTTGCTTTTCTAAACGCGGCGGCGGCGTCTTCGAAGCGCCGGATGCGAAACGATGCGAGACCAAGGCCGTATTGTGTTTCGGGTTGGTCGGGGTGGAGCTTGATCGACTGCTTGAACGCTTTGGCGGCGTCGGCGTCTTTCTCGAGTTTCAGGTAAGCGTGGCCGAGCTTGAGATAGACTTCAGCGGATTTTGGTTCGAGCTTGATCGATTGAAGGAAAGATTCGATGGCGCCTTTGACGTCGCCGGACTCAAAGCGCGTGCGGCCGGTCGCGTACAGATCCATCGCGCTATTTGTCGGAAGAGTTGCAGGAACTGCTGGGGCCGCGGCTGGCGCTACTTTGAGTACCAGGGGAGGAGGATTTCTAGAAATTTCAGGCGTAGACGGCGGAACTTCGTCGTAGTCGATTTTTAAAATTCCTACCCCCTCGACCTCCCGCAGAACGGGCTCCGGAACTGACTGGGCCGTCGTCACAACCTTTTTTGGCCGAGTCCTGACTGGTGCCTCAACGGCTTTCGCAACGTTATCGTCGAAGTAATAAGTCACCGTCCGATAAGTCACTTCAACCGGCTCGCGTTTCAACTCGCCATTCTCAAACACCACCAAACTGGTGACCATCCTGGTCCAGTTGCCAAACTTGTCGAACTCATACAAGTACGCCTCACGGCTGACGATCGCTCCGCGCTCATCGCGCAGCGTCATCTCCGTAATATTTCCATTTTCGTCGTACTTGTATTCTTCTTTGCCTGCGCGAGACCCAGGCACCGGGTAGGAAGTGTTCTCAATTCGGTTCCCGTTGATCCCGTACGTGGTGACTTCAACGAGTTGCGGTGGTCCTTCAATCGGCCGCCCCTCTTTGATCGCGATCCGGGCAGTCTCCGTCTTAACTCGCCGGACAGAACCGACGAGTCCATCTTGTTCTTTAGTGCTATCGAGGACGGATATAGCAGGTCGCGCCGAAGCGGTGACACTGTTTTGCGCCAGGACGGTCGGCGCGGTGAAAGTCAGTACGGGCCCCAGTACTAGAACGGCAGGCACAATTCGGCCTTTGATGCAGTTCATCTAGACTCCTCCAGTTTCAAATATCGAAACGTGAGACAAGGTAGTCAGGGGGGCCCACTATCTTGTACAAACTGCCGCGAAGAATACAATAAGTGGTTCTAAATTACTATAGGTTTTGAAAATAAAGGTGGGATGCGGGGTGGCCGTGCGGGTCCACCCCTTCAGATGAGTTACTGTTCGTCGCTGAATTTGTAGCCGATGCCCCAAACGGTTAGGACCATCTGCGGGTTTTCCGGGTTCTCTTCGATCTTGGCTCGGAGACGATTGATGTGTGAATCGATCGTGCGATCGTAGCCTTCGTAAGAGTAGTCCCAGATTTTTTCCAGCAGGTACTTGCGCGGAAACACGCGGCCCGGGTTTGAGGCGAAAAGACGAAGCAAATCAAACTCTTTCGGCGTCAGCTCGACCTGGCGATCGCCGATGGTGACTTCGCGTTTGGCTGAATCGATCCGCAGCCGGCCGCGAACGATCGGCGCTTCGTCACGAATGCCGTCGCTGGTTGGTCCGTTGCGCGTGCGCCGGAGCACTGACTTGATGCGTGCTTCCAGTTCGCGCAGGCTGAACGGTTTGGTGATGTAATCGTCGGCGCCCATCTCCAGCCCGAGGACCTTGTCGACCACGTCGTCCTTGGCCGTGAGCATCAGTATCGGTAGGTAGCCGACTTTTTCCCTGAGTTCCTTACAGACTGCCAGCCCGTCCATTTTGGGCAGCATCAGATCAAGGACCACCGCATCGGGCGGATCGTCCAAAGCTGCTTTGACGCCGTTCAAACCGTCTTCGACGGTCCGCACGTTGTAGCCGGCCCGCGAGAAATACTCACTGATCGCGGTCGAGATGTTTTCGTCGTCCTCGACGACGAGCAATGACACTTTGCGTTCACCTGAGTCGGGCACGGGAAAAGTTTCTTTAGCGATTTTCTGTCTGTCGGTAGCTGTAGCCATCAGAGTGATTCGTCGACCTGAACTGACAAGCAGGAGGCTTAGAGGGCAAGCACCACGGGGTCGTTGGCGCAACTCGGTTCGCGGAGGATAGTACAGGAGAATCGGCTGGCTGTTCAAGCCCAAACTTGTGACTTCGCCCGCGGGACTGATCACCCGCTATGTCTTTTTGATATGCTGCTCTCAAAGTTTGAACCCCTATTTAATAAAGGACCACGAACCATGACTCCTGAAGAACGAGACGTCTTCATCAAGCAGTATGCCGCCGGGTACGATGAAGTGATCGACGCGCTCAACAACTTTCCTGCGGAGAGTTTAGGCGCGCATCCGATTCCCGGCAAGTGGAGTGCCCGAGAGATTGTGCATCATCTCGGCGACAGTGAAACGACGTCGGCCGTGAGAATCAGAAGATTGCTCTGCGAAGAACAGCCGTTGATCCATGGTTACGACCAGGACGAGTTTGCGCGTCGGTTGCGTTACAACGAACGCGATATGGCGCCGGCGCTCGAGGCGTTTCGCTACGCGCGCGAGACCACTCTGCAATTGCTCGCACTGATGACGGAGGAAGATTGGCAGCGCGCGGGCACGCACACCGAGAACGGAGCTTACAGTGCTGAGGATTGGTTGAGGATTTATACCGCGCACGCACACGATCACGCAGCGCAGATTCGTCGTTTGCGCGACGGGATCAACACTTAAGTCCCGAAGCGTACTTAAATCTAGTGTTGTTCTTGACAAAGTTTATTCGCGCGAGCACAATCCGGCTTGCCTCTTACTAAAAACTGAATCAATCGCTGCTCGTTTATTAAAAACATGAGTGCTGCCACTCTGCTGCAAACGTCTCTCTCCGATCTGAAACTGGTCCGTCGCGGAAAAGTACGCGATGTCTACGCCGTCGACGATGACAGCTTGTTGATCGTCGCGACCGATCGCATTTCTGCATTCGACTGCATACTGCCGACGCCGATTCAACGAAAGGGCGAAGTGTTGACCGCGCTTTCGGAGTTTTGGTTTGAGAAGTTGAACCAAGTCGTTGCGAATCACCGCATTACCGCGAACGTCGACGAGATGCCGGAAGCGGTGCAGCGTCACGCAGAGACGCTTGCGGGACGCGCCATGCTCGTGCGTCGGGCGGAAGTGTTTCCGGTCGAGTGTGTGGTGCGTGGTTACCTGGTTGGTTCGGGTTGGAAGGATTATTTGCGCACTGGTGAAGTCTGTGGGCACCGGTTGCCGGAGGGTTTGCAGGAGTCGGCGAAGTTGCCGGAGCCGTTGTTTACGCCGTCAACGAAAGCGGAACACGGTCACGACGAGAACATCACTGAAGATCAGGTGCGCGAGTTGATCGGAGCGGAACGCACTGCGCAGCTTCGCGACACGTCGTTGCGTCTTTATTCAGAAGCTCACGAATACGCGCGTCAACGCGACATCATCATTGCCGACACGAAGTTTGAGTTTGGCCTGGACACGAATGGTGAGTTGATGTTGGTTGATGAGGTTTTGACGCCGGATTCCTCACGTTTTTGGCCGGCTGAATCCTACGAACCGGGGCGTTCGCAACCGTCGTTCGATAAGCAGTTTGTGCGCGATTATCTGGAGACGCTCGACTGGGACAAGAAGCCGCCGGCTCCGGTGATCCCGGCCGAGGTCGCCGCCGCGACAACTGCGCGGTATCTCGACGCGTACCGGCTGCTAACCGGAAAAGAGCTTTAGGTTTCGCGAGCGTCCCACGGTTTCGGCCACAGCGTGCCGCGCCGTCGCTCGTTAATTGTTCAAACATGATCATGCGCGCCCGACTCGAAACCTTGATCGACGAAATGCTGGAAGGCCAGATACTACTCGACGAGGCGATCTCCGAATTTGAAAAGCTCTACATAAAGAAAGCGCTCGCGAAAAACAGGCAACACCTCTCGCGCACCGCAACCGTCCTGGGCATCCATCGCAACACCCTCGCCAAGCGCGTCGCCCTTTACGAACAGCAGGACCGCAACGGCACCCGCCCCCCAAAACGCGCCGCGCGCTGACAGTCTTTCCGCCCCGTTGACAGCGACACGCACGTGACAGCGACCCGCCCGCGTGACAGCGACGCGCACAAATAACGCCGAAGGCGTTAGTGTCGTGACGCGATATGGGCCGACCCCGCTGCCCATCCGCGTTCGCGCCGACGCAGGCCGTCGCCCCCTTGGCGCGTTGAACCGGCTGGCGCAATAACCGGGCTGGCGCGATAACGAGTGCGGTAATGACCCGGCCACCGGAGGCTCCGAGCTAACCCGCGACCGCCCGTTGACAGCGACCCGCTTCTCGCTCTATTCTTAGCACTCTCAAACTACGAGTGCTAGCATCATTATTCAAATCAAAATTTTGCGCGAAAGTTGAAAGGAGATTCAAGGTATGGCTACGAATATCAGGCCGCTTCATGACCGCGTTATCGTGCGCCGGATTGAGGAAGGCGAGCAGATTCGGGGAGGAATCATCATCCCTGACACTGCCAAAGAGAAGCCTCAGGAAGGCGAAGTCATCGCCGTCGGCGAAGGCAAATACAAGGAAGACGGCACCCGCCAGACCCTCGATGTGAAGGTCGGCGATCGCGTTCTCTTCGGCAAGTACAGCGGTTCCGAAATCAAAATCGACGGCGAAGAGTTCTTGATCATGCGCGAGGACGAAATCCTCGGCGTGCTCGAGCGCGCCGGGGCCGCCGCAGGTGGCGGTACGAAGAAGAGCGGCAAGTAAGCCACGAAGAACGGCAAGTAGTCGTAACGACTCCATAGTCCAAACGACTGCACTGCCCTTCTTTTCATTGGGAACTCACATTAATTTGAAGCAGGAGAAGATAGAGAAATGGCTAAGCAAGTAATCCACGGTGAGGACTCGCGGGCGGCGATCTTGCGCGGAATCAACCAGCTCGCCGACGCTGTCAAGATCACCCTCGGTCCAAAAGGCCGCAACGTGGTGATCGACAAGAAGTTTGGCTCACCCACAATCACAAAGGACGGCGTTACCGTCGCCAAAGAGATCGAACTCAAAGACGCGCTCGAAAACATGGGCGCACAAATGGTTCGCGAAGTCGCGTCGAAAACCTCTGACGTTGCCGGTGACGGCACCACCACTGCGACCGTTCTCGCCCAGGCGATCTTCCGCGAAGGCGTGAAGACTGTCGCCGCCGGCGCGAACCCTATGGCTCTCAAGCGCGGCATCGACAAGGCCGTGGAACGCGCTACCGAAGAGATCAAGCGTCTCTCGAAGCCCGTCAAGGGCGACGCGATCGCCCAGGTCGGAACGGTTTCCGCCAACGGCGATACCACAATCGGCAACATCATTGCCGAAGCGATGAACAAGGTCGGTAAAGACGGCGTCATCACCGTCGAAGAATCCAAGACCATGGACACTTCTCTCGAAGTCGTCGAGGGTATGCAGTTTGACCGCGGTTATCTCAGCCCCTACTTCGTCACCGATCCCGAGCGCATGGAAGCCGTGCTCGAGAATCCACTCATCCTGATCAACGAGAAGAAGATCAGCTCGATGAAAGATCTGCTGCCGTTGCTGGAGCAGGTCGCGAAGATGGGCAAACCGATGCTGATCATCGCCGAAGACGTCGAAGGCGAAGCGCTCGCAACGCTCGTCGTCAACAAACTGCGCGGCACGTTGAACATCGCGGCCGTGAAAGCCCCGGGCTTCGGCGATCGTCGCAAGGCAATGCTCGAAGACATCGCGATTCTCACGGGCGGCAGGGTCATCAGTGAAGATCTCGGCATCAAGCTCGAGAACGTCAAACTCGAAGATCTCGGACGCGCGAAGAAAGTCACGATCGACAAAGACAACACCACCATCGTCGAAGGCAGCGGCAAGCAGTCAGACATCGAAGGCCGCGTCAAGACGATGCGTGCCCAAATCGAAGACACCACTTCCGACTACGATCGCGAGAAACTGCAAGAGCGTCTCGCGAAACTCGTCGGCGGCGTTGCCGTGATCAAAGTCGGCGCCGCGACCGAGACTGAAATGAAAGAGAAGAAGGCCCGCGTTGAGGATGCAATGCATGCGACGCGCGCGGCGGTCGAAGAAGGTATCGTTCCGGGTGGTGGCGTGGCGTTGGTAAGAGCGGCGCGTGCGCTCGAGAAATTCCAGATCAACAAGGAAGGCGAAGGGGATCCCGACGAGCAGATCGGCGTGAACATCGTGCGCCGTGCGTTGGAAGAGCCACTGCGCCAGATCGTGCAGAACGCCGGCAAAGAAGGCGCTGTGGTAGTCGAACGCATTCGCAACGAGAAGAACGAGAACATCGGCTTCAACGCTGCGACCGAAACGTTTGAAGACCTCGTAAGAGCCGGCGTCATCGATCCGGCGAAGGTCACTCGCACTGCTCTTCAGAACGCGGCTTCAATTGCGGGTCTGATGTTGACTACCGAAGCGATGGTTTCGGAGCTCCCCGAAGACGAAAAGGGCGGCGGTTCCGCAATGCCAGGCGGTATGGGCGGCATGAGCGGAATGGGCATGTAGGCAACGCTTCCCACAGATAAACACGGATTACATAGTTAGTTCTGTGTAGTCCGTGTTCTCTGTGGCAGACAGTTCCTCCACTTCCGGCAACACCTCTTCCAGAAGTTCTTCCAGCAACTTAGCGGACATGTCGAGCGCTGTGATCAGCGGGTGTGCCGACGCGTTTTCTTCCACATAACCTTTCGCGACATCCTGGGCAAAAGCTAAAGCGATATAGGCCTTTGCTAGTCGGCGGCTATCGATTGTACCGGGCAAGAGCATCTTCATCTTAAAAATTGAGGAAAGCTCGAACGAAGACGGCCAATGCGATCGCTCCGCCTCCGAGCGTCAACACCCACTCGACCAGCGGGCTCGGCCGTCCAAACATCCGCCGGCAGATCACCATGCCACTCTTCCAACCATCGAGTTGATAAAACGGCACGATATTCCCGATCGCCAGCGCGAGATTTAGTGCGCCAAAAAGCGAACCCCACGTCAGTATGCAAAGCGTCAGGTTCATTCCGATGCCTGCGCCGAGAACAAACAACTGCTGCAACAACGGCCGCGTTTGTAATGCGACCATGTCCATCTGAATGTAAGCTCCAACCGGCAACATGCGTAGTTGGCAGTCCACGTCGCTCACCCGAACACCGAACAGTTTTGGTCCCCAACCGAATCCTGCCTGCTTGATCGGCACGCCGCAGAGACGCGCGGCAACATAATGACCAACTTCGTGAAGAACGAGTGCGGCGACAAAGCTTACGACGGCATTAACAATGGAGATGGTCATTGAAGTGGAATCAGTTCAGCAGTGCTGCAAGTTTCTTTTCAAGTTGGCGGAGCAGCGCCAGGTCTTCATTGACGAGTCGCAAGCGTTCGCGGGTATCCAGAATCAGGTAAACGAGGGCGCAGGTCACGACAATCGCGTCGAGCAGCCCTAGGCCACGGCCCAGCCAGGTCAAAAATAGGAATATGAGTGTCAACGCTGACAGGTAGAGCCTGATAGCCACTAAATGTTTCTCCCGAGTTGTCTGTACCCGAGTGAAAGGTGTAATGTTCGCGCCTTTCCAGTCAGTGGAAGATTTCACGAACATCGACAGAGCTCGTCCCGATTCTAGAAAGCTCGTCCAAACAATGGACAAAAACTCGCCACGCACAACCCATTCGACTCTGTTTTCTTGGTTGTTGTGAGGAAATAGACCACTTCAAACCGTGGCCCCTGAGTTGCGAGGTGCTCCGCGAATTATCATCTTTGCAACGGACCACTCGAGTTGGCGTTACCTGGCTTTACCCTAAAACCGCAAGGTCTCGAAACTGGTCCAGGTTCATCAGCTACAAAAAAGACCCGAGCGTCAGATTTTGCGTTTTGCAAGAATTTTGACGAACGGGGCCACACCACCCGCTTCGTTGTTTGAGCCTAGGTCTTAGTATTCGGAACATTTATTCGTTTAGACGTTTTATTTATCTCAGTCTGGAAAGGAGTGCTCCCGGGTTTGTATCCCCCGACACGGACACTCGAAGCAGGCCGTAATCTCAAGGATCGCCCGTTAGGAGTTTGTTGATTAATGCCCCTTGCCACTCCCACTGCGTTTGATGGTTGGACCACTAACAATGCAGACAATCAAGGTAGAGCGGTAGCGAAAGCACCAGCTCCAAAACTTTCCCCATCCCCAGGCAACACCAAATCACCCACTCTGGTGGGACAGTCACCCGCGATGCGCAAGCTGTTTTCCGTGATCGAACGCGTGGCGCCAACTGACGCTTCCGTTTTGATCACCGGCGCGACCGGCACCGGCAAAGAACTCGCAGCACGCGCGATTCACAACATGAGTCCGCGACGCGACGCAGCCTTCGTCGATATCAACTGTTCCGCCATTCCCGAAACGCTGATCGAAGCCGAACTCTTCGGCCATCAGCGCGGCACTTTCACGGGCGCGCACGAAAACCGTAGCGGCCTTTTTGAAAAGGCCTCCGGCGGAACGCTGTTTCTCGACGAAGTGGACGCGCTGAATCTGTCGGCACAAGCGAAACTCTTGCGTGTGTTGCAAGAGCGCACGGTACGCCGTATTGGGGCCCGCGCAAACATCGCGATCGACGTGCGAATTATTTCCGCAACCAACTGCGATCTCGCGCAGGCAGTGGCGTCGGGCCGTTTTCGTCCCGACCTCTACTACCGCCTGCGAGTGCTGCCGTTGCATCTGCCGGAACTGTGCACACGTGCCGGCGACGTCAGTTTGCTGGTCGAGCATTTTCTGCGGATGAAGTCTGAACGCCAGGGTCTGACAAGCGTGCCGCACTTCTCGCCCGAAGCGATGCGCACCTTGAACGAGTATCCGTGGCCCGGAAACGTGCGCGAACTTGAGAACGTAATCGAGTACGCACTCGCGCTCGGCAATGGCAATGAGCTTGGCGTCGAAGACCTGCCGTTGGAATTAACGCAGGCTCGTGTCCAGTCCAATCCGGAAGATCTTCGCGAACTCCTGGAAGCCTACATGAACGACGCTGTCCCCCTGGCCGAAATCGAAAAGCGCTACATACTGTCGGTGCTCCAGCAATTCGGCGGCAATCAAGTACGAGCCGCTGCTGCGCTGGGAATCGACCGGAGCAAACTCTATCGCCGCCTGCGCCAGTACGGCGTCAAAGCGGTGAAGTTCCTTCAGGAAGAAGAGTTGGAGGGTTTGCAGTTCCGCGGCGGTATGAAGACGACGCACATCGCGTAAAACCCGACCGGAGAAAAATACAATGCGAATGAACTCGACGATGATAATCGCGATCATCGTGATCGTCGTGGCCCTGGGTTATCTGGTGATTAAGCGGCGGTCACGAAGGATGTAGTGACACATCGGCAATTTCCTCACCGAAATGCCACCTAGGCAAATCGCCGTTTCAAGCGCAGCAGTGGCCGCTCGATCAAGTAAAAAGAGACGGAGGCGACTGCAAAAGTCGCCAGCAGTCCCAGCGCAAGTTTGATTGGCCACGGCGCACTGGCGTATTTGATCCACTTGAACACCGGATAGTGCCACAGGTACAAGCCGTACGAGATCTTGCCTACCCACACCAGCGGCGTCGTCTCCATCAACTTATTGAAGAAAACGCTCTGGCCTGAAACCAGGTTAATCAACAGCAAAGCACTGGCTGCTGCGAGTACAGTAAACCCGCCTTCATGCATGATCGGCGACGCGAAGTCTGTCGCAAACAAACAGAGGATGATCAAGGTAACGGCTGCGAGCGTATTCAAGCGATTGAAACTCTGCACGAATCCCCAGCTCACGGCCATTCCGGCGGCACAGCCAATGAGCAGTGCATCTGCACGCGTGTCGAACGCGAAGTAGGTTCTCGCCGGCGACACTCCGGTTTCGAATAAAAGAGCCCGATGAACACAGATCGCGACAACCATTGAGGTAGTAAGTATCAGGAGACCGCGGCGCGAAACACCGCTTTTCAGGAGGAACAGAAGGAATGGAGGCCACAGTAAATAAAAGTGCTCCTCTATTGCGAGCGACCACGTGTGCCGCAACGCACCGAGTGAAGTTTGCGGAGCGAGTGAGGCGAAAAAGTCACTAAGATACAGAAGCGCAATAGGCACCGTCCGCCGCGTCTGCGCGGCTTCGCCGGCGGAGAAAAGCACTCCTGACAAAAGCAAAAGAACGCCGGCGAGTAGCACCAGCGCTGGTACGAGCCGCAGCAAACGTCGCGCGTAAAAATGACGGAGACTGATGGTTCCCGCCCCGGTCCACTCTTCGAGCAGGATACAGGTAATTAAAAATCCGCTGAGTACAAAGAAAATATCGACGCCAATGCTGCCACCCTTCAGCAAGGACCAACCGAACAGATGGTTGGTATGCACCGCCAGGACCGCGAGAATCGCTACTCCGCGTACGCCGTCCAGGGCCGGACGATAGCCAAGTTCAAAACGCCCCGTGGCTGTTAAGTCCGCGTGGACCGCGATCGGAAGACTGTGCGCACTCATGCAGTCTCGATCCCAAGATTCTGTTGAATCGGTTTACGGCGAACCTTCCAAATAACGGCGTCAACGATGTAGTGATGGAAGTTTATGGCTTGAAAGACAATGATGAACAGTGGCACCGATGTCGCCGTGACGGCGGCGATCCATCCCAAAGAGGATTTCAATGCCCAATACACGACAGTCGAGATCCCAAAACAGACGGCAGTGTAAGTAAAGACCTTCTTCCGCTGGCTAATGCGCGAGAGAAACTTATGCTTTGGATGGACCGTGTCTTTGAAACGGTTGTTATTGAACATCCAGACAGTCAGGATGTATTGGCAGTTGTGCCAAACGGTCAAAACCAACCAGCCGTGATTAATGTTCGCGATGGCGATGTAGCCAAGCCCAAAGATCAGCAGGTGCGAACAGACGTAAAGCGTATGTGCAATGGAAATGGTGCCCAAAAACCAATCCCTGGTTACTCGCAGAACCCACCAACCGATGACGGCCACGGCCACCGCACCCGCAGCAGCGACCAGCCACGAAGGCGTGGGCACAACGCGGACATCCATGAACAGGAACTTGTCCGGCGCCTCCCACGAACGGTTGAGAATTCCCCAAACCGGAAGCGCGTAAATGACCAGTTTGTTAAGCAGATCATTATCCAGACCGCCCTTGCGTTGGTAGATCCGCGAAATGCCATAGGACTGTCGTGTGTAGTGCCACCATTGCCAGTACAAATAAACCGTAGTCAGGATCCAGGTTCCCACCGCGAGACAGGCGGTGACGACCGCTGCGAGCACAATGACTGGCAGCCACGTCACCAGGAACCGGTGTTCGTAGAGACTGTCTTTGTCGAATGTGAGCCGGGTGAAGGTGGAAACGACGTGATGTTGGCCCAACAGCCACGCATTGAGGACAAAAACGAGGGGAAAGAGTACCGGATTGGAGACGACGATCGCGCCGCAAGCCACCGCCAACGCCGCGACGCCGAGAATGTAAGTCGAATCAAATCCGAGTCCGCGCAGCCAGCCCGCGCGATGTCTGTTCAGAACCAGAACTGAAGACACGATAACCCCCGTTAGAAACGCAGTAGTGCGTCACATCGGCAACGATCATGCCGTAAAAAATGCGGCAATTTCGTGGTTTTTAGGGTTTGGGAAGTGCTCGCCAGCGAACAGTTGCGGCGAAATGAATGGTTGATCGAGCCGCACGTTCCTCACAAACCGCAGTAACTACACCTTTTGCGAATAGATCAACGGGGCATGATTATTGCCAAAGTTTCGCTGGAACCAAGCGTCTCAACGGTAAAAACTCGTGAAGATTCGAACAGTCATCATCCGGCTTTTGTGGTTTGCTCTCGGGCTCACACTGGGCGTGCTGGCGACGCTCAAAATGCAGTCCGTGTCGCCACCTCAGGCGACGGTTGCCGGGCGAATCTTCCTCGACACTAACGTCAATGACCTCATCTCGATCCACGACAAGGACACAGCAACAGCAAAGCGCGCTGAACTCGTGAGTTTTATCTGGGGCCCGAACGGCCTGCCGAAAGACCAACCGGCCAACGTCGAAAAAGCGATTCACGATGAACGTTACGCACGGCTGGAGAACCTCAAGCAGATTGATCGCGTGACGGTGAACATGGAGTGGGGCCTGGCCTCAACGGCCTATCATTTCATCCCGGCACAGGCAAACGGCAAGTTAATCATTTATCATGGTGGTCACGATGGCGATTTCATCATCGCGAAGGATCTGATCGCCTTCTTTCTAAAGAACGGTTTCAGCGTAATCGGCATGAGCATGCCGCTCGAGGGCCTGAACAATCATCCCGTGGTCGAGCTCGAACGTATCGGCAAGGTCCAGCTAACCTTTCACGATCAACTGAAGTTGCTGAAGATGAAGTCCGGCCATCCGGTGCAAGTGTTTCTGACGCCCGTGGCCGTAGTTCTAAATTATGCACAACCGCTCGGCTACGACTCGATTTTCATGACCGGGGTTTCGGGTGGTGGTTGGACTACCACGATGTACGCCGCGGTGGATCCGCGCATTACGCGCAGTTATCCAGCGGCCGGCACGCTTCCATTGCACTTGAGGAAAGATCGACTACGGACAAACTCTGCTCAACGTCCGGCAGATTGGGGCGACTACGAGCAGTCAATTCCGGAACTACACGCAATTGCAAACTATCTGGATCTCTACATTCTCAGCTCCGTTGGTGAGCACCGAAAACAGTTGCAGATACTCAACAAGTACGACCCCTGCTGTCTGAGCGGCGAATCGTTCAGAGCTTACGAGGTGGCGATCAACGAGCGTGTTAAGAGTTTTGGGAGCGACGGCACTTTCGCGGTTTATCTCGACACCAGGAACAAAAAACACTCCATCTCGAGTGACGCAATGAACGTCATACTGGACGACATCAACAGCGGCCGCTGATTTTACGCGGGCGTGAGTCATTACATCAGCGGCGCCGAAAAACCACGCTCATGTCATCCTGGTAGATACGCTCCCATCCGGGCGCCTCTCCGAGCTGTCGCGCGAGCATCGTACCTGGCTCAATCAGCACGATCTGAACACCACGCTGATCGAAAACTCGACGCCAGTCCACCCGACCATAAAGAATGTCTACAAACTCCTTTACAAACGTGTCCGGGTAAACGTCACGGCCGTCGATGTAAACCGGATGATTCGCGGAGGTCCAGAACACGTACGCGCCCCACACGTTCGGGGCGGCAAACGTGTTGCCGTTGATTCCCTTCTGCTTCAGATATTCCATGGCCTGAACGGGCACGCGCAGCGATTGTTGAGTCGGATTTGAATAGACCGCGGTTTTCAGTTTGTAAGCAAAAGCGACGAGCGGAAGCAGCAGGACCAGGGCGAATAGCCGCGCGAGCCGCGGGTTGGAGTCCGGTCGAGCGGCGTCAAAGCGTTGACTGAATCTCGTCGAATCAAACCAGAGTTGAAAATAGTTGGCAAACAATGGCGCTGACGCAAGCGCGAAGACAATGGCGTTGCGCTGCGTCTTGAGCGTTGCGTAAAGCGTCGCGAGAAACAGCAGCACTTCACTCGGCTTAGGCCGCCGGGGCGACAACGCAAGCGCCGCAATCGTTAAAAGCAGCACCACCAGGAGGGGACGAGCCGTGGGCAGATGAAAATTAGGCGATAACCAATCGGTAACCAGGTCCTGAAAAATGGGCGAACGCAAAACCGCAATCGGCCCCGTGTACAACTTGATTCCGTAGGGATTTACCAGAACAGCCAGCACACAACCGCCGAACACTATCGCGAGCTTTCGTAAACGCGGCCGCAAGCTTTCCGGCTCGTCCAAAACCCCGGTCCAATAGTCCAGCACCATTCCGACGGCCGTGAGCCCGATCAATGCGAGACCGATAAAGAACCCGCCGTGCAGATTGGCCCACAACGTCATCAGCGGGATCAGCACCCAGATCCAGCGTTCCTTCACGCCGCGCACAAAACGCCCCAGCAGCGCGAGGTAAATACTCGCCAAAAGTATCGTGAACACTCGCGGCCGAACGCCGATGTTCGGCATCGCCGTCCACACTGCGAGCAGCACTGCAACTCCGGCGAAAAATGGATGACTATTTGCGCGTTTGAAGGCGATCCAAAACGCAATGGCAGTGAGGAGTGCGAAGATGAATATGAGCAGCTTTGGTCCCGCGACCGACCAGACCGCGTAGAAGATCACTCCCGACAACCAACCGTGCGCGACCCATGGAATGCCGTGAAAGGTGAACGAAAACATCTCCATGCGCGGCACGCTGCCGGTCGTGAAGAAGTATTCGCCCGTTTTTAAATGAAACCAGAAATCAGCATCACCCATCGGGCGCGACGCAAACAGAAAAGCAAACGCAAAGACGTAGATTTGGAAGACCTTGATTAACGACTTGTTCATTCAGGCAGGCGGCGGGCAGACGGAAGGTTCAAGCTCGAAGAACGCGAGTTCGAGCGTATCGTGTTTGATATTCCGAAGGCAATTATTTTCAGAGTCCAAAAAGGTCGGCTATAAATTGACCGCACGATTGCATGAACCCTGAAATACTCCGGTTCGGAAGAATCAACGCTGCTGCCAGGACAAAGGCTACTAGCACAATGCCACTGGAAAGAAACCTTTCTTTCATTGCACTGCTCCCGTGAAAATCAGCGGTGAGGATTTTCAGCCACTTTCGCTTCCCTACGAGACGTGATTGATTTCACTCGCGAGCTGTCGACAAACGAGACCAGCCCGCTGCGGCGGTACCAGATTCCCTGCTTGTCTTCCCAGGCGGCGTCCACGTCGAGCGTGCTGCCATCAGTCATTTCAATGACAGTCTGAGTGGCGCTTTCGCCCGCACCGGCCTTGTTTTTCTCCCCGGTGGAAATCGGGCCCTGGTTTAGTTGAACGGCGGCGGTTTTGGTTTCCGTGTTTGTAGCTGGTGACGGTTCCGCCTCAGCTTCTTCTTCAGGCGATGGACTTGCTTCCGGCTCCGGTGTTGGAGCGGGGTTCGAGGTTGCTACTGCGCGATTGGAGACAACTTTTTCTTTGACTTCCGTAGCCTGGCTCGCCGCTGGAGGCTCGCTCTTGTCCGGCGCCGAAATGAGCAGCGCTACGACGAAGACTCCAGCTCCAAAGACAACGCCGATCAAAACGCCGAGAGCGGCCGCCGGCCACCACATGGATCTGGGAGGCGCGGAGTTGGCGACAACGACTTCAGGTTTCGGCGAATAGACCGGATCCGCTAACAGCTCCTGGCCGTCGTTTTCGCAGAATCTCTGCTCGTCATCGTAGGCTTCGTAGCACTCGGGACAGCGTTTCATAACGTTTACCGTCGGCTCGTTCTACTGCCGGCGCCGTGCGGCGCGCGTGCGGTTTGCCCGTGGAAACTGACTGCTGCGTGATCCCGTGCTCGGCGTGATGTAACCCATCTGCCGCAACTGGTCAGCGTAGTGATAGATCGGCTGCTCGCCGAGGTCGTCTCTGCGCACATTTTGCGACGCCGGGCCATAGGGCGCCTGAACCATCGCCTGCAAGACAGCGTCAGGAACACCGCGGCGCTTCATATCCTTCAACACCGGGGGAAACGTGTCGAAGGTGCAGGGCGAGGAATGGATAGCCTTGATGATGGCTTCTTCCGATAAGTGTTGTTGGACCATCACCAGGACGTCTTTGTTGCTCAACGGGGTAATGTCAGTTTCAG
This sequence comes from Acidobacteriota bacterium, assembly GCA_020199835.1. GTDB lineage: Bacteria > Acidobacteriota > Blastocatellia > Pyrinomonadales > Pyrinomonadaceae > PSRF01. The sequence continues at coordinate 79,927 of JAIVJV010000014.1, forward strand.
CCGACATTGCGTTCGCCAACGAGGGCATAAGCAGGAGTAACAACCCTATCATGAGCGGCAGGAATGGTTTTTTCACAGCAGATTCCTTTCTGAGTACGCGGCGCAAACCCTCAGCCAGATCAGAGCCAACGCCTCATTTGGACAAGAAGTGATCACCAAGTCGAAGCAATGAATATGCCAGCGCGCGGCCGAGGCATAAGTGGCGGCAGTTGATGTTTTTGCGGCGATTGCGCGCTGGTGAGCGCGCGAGCGCTGCGCCGTTTTGTCGCAGGTGCTCGCCAGCGAGCAGTTGTCGCACGCCTGGACCACCCCGGTAATGCAATGAACACAGTGAAACACGGCTGGATCGCGGACGGCATACCCTTTGCCAAAGGCTCCGTCACACGCATGGAAGTGCTGCCGTGATCGGCAGGGAACGCGGCTCAGCTCAGGACTCCTGGGATGACGCCTGCACTGCCAGCGTGCCGACAATCGGCCTCGTTGGACCCCGGCTTTGAAATCAGTGACGGACCAGCGCAGGTCTCAACACTAAAAATAATTCCCAAAGGAGATTACTTACATGTTTAAGAACTTTTTGATGGACGAGACTGGTGCGGAACTCGCGGAATACGCCGTGGCCGTCGCGCTTTTGGTTGCTGTCGCGTTAGTGGTTTACCAGGTCCTTGGTCAGGGCATCAGTGATGCGAACAGCGACACTGCCCAAGAGCTCCAGAACCCGACGATCACTGTCAACCCGTAATTCCAACCCATACTCGTGCGGCAAAAATATGGGGAAGCCGCCTGGTCTTACGACCGCGGCTTCCCTAGCTTGAATGGAGAAAGCGTCAATGAAGCACATTACAGGCTTTATTAAGGACGAGGTGGGGGCTGAGCTTGCCGAGTACGCGGTTGGCATCGCGTTGCTCGTGTTCGTCGCCGTGGTCGTCTACAACATGCTGGGCCAGGCTATCGCGGATCAAAATTCGGGCACGGGAGCACAGGTGGAAAGTGTTCCGAGAACGTTCCCGTTTTAGTAATCACGAAGTGATCGTCATTAGAGGTTTATACAACAATGAACTTGATCAAGAACTTCTTTGCCGATGAGAGCGGAGCGGAATTAGCCGAGTACGCAGTGGCCTGCGCCATCCTCGTAGCTATTGCCATCATCGTTTTCAACGTTCTGGGCGAGGCAATCAACAACAAAATGAACGACGTCGCGAGCGATATCGACGCTCCGCCGGCGGCGGCGCCGCCAGCGCCATAACGTTTAACCGATTGGAACCACGCGGTCTTTTCAACGCGATATTCACATTCAACAACGTGCGGAGTTAGAAGCGAGATGTCCATCACCCCTGAAGCAATGATGAAGTTAGCGATTCTTGCGCCACTGGCCATCAGCGTGATCTACCAGGACGTCAAGTATCGCCGCATTCCGAACCTGCTGGTGCTGACCGCGCTGGTCGCCGGTATCGGAATCAACAGTTTCTTCGGCGGATGGAATGGACTCGGCAATAGTCTTTTAGGATTTGGACTCGGATTCATTCCCATGCTGCTGTTGCACATCTTCGGGGCCATGGGAGCCGGCGACGTAAAACTCTCCGGCGCGGTGGGCGCAATTCTCGGCGTTAGTCTAATGCCCATCACTCTCGTCCTCGTCGCCATGACCGGGGGAATACTCGCGATTTTAATGACCCTCCGCGCCGGCACGATTCTGTCGACCATGCACGGAGTTTTAAGAATCTTCGTCGGCATGCTTCCCGGTTGGGAGATGCCTCGTTTTGCAATGGCTCGCGACCGGCGTCACACCATTCCTTATGGCGTCGCCATCATGGTTGGGAGTTTGATATCTGCCGCTTTGTTCCGGGCGTAACGCTCGGTCGCACACGTTTGAAGGAGATAAATCATCATGCGGAATAAACGCTTGATCATCGCCGTCCTGGCAGCGCTCGCTTTCGGATTGATCGCCGCTGTTTCTGTTAGCCGTTATCTGGCCAACGCGCAGGCTTACACCAAAAACCTCAACAACGTCGTCATCGCGAAGGTCGACATTCCGGTTGGCTCACGCATCATCGCTGAGCAACTGACCGTGGCTCAGTTTCCGCGCAGCGTTGCTCCCGAAGGCACGTACGGAAAAATCGATGACAAACTGATCGGCCGAGTTGCGGTAACCAGAATTGCCGCGCGCGAACCAATCACTGAGAGCCGGCTGGCTCCGGTTGGCTCAGCCGCGGGCTTGTCATCGGTGATTCCCGAAGGCTACCGCGCGATGAACGTCCGAGTTGACGACGTAGTCGGTATCTCCGGGTTCATCATGCCCAACACTCTCGTCGACATCGTCGTCGTCATCGAGCCGCCGGACGACGACAAACGCCGCGAACGGATCTCGAAGATCGTGCTCCAGAACATCAAGGTGCTGGCCAACGGTCAGAACCTCGATAAACCGAAGAATGAGAAAGAAGCCGAGCGCGTCAAGACTGTGACGCTGCAAGTCACGCCCGAGCAGGCGGAGAAACTCGCGCTTGCCTCCAGTGAAGGACGCTTGCAGCTCGTGATGCGCAATTCGATCGACCAGGGTGACGAAGTGACGCCGGGCGCGAACAAGAAGAGCTTGTTGTCAGGTGAACGCGCGTTGCCGATTCCCGAACCGGGCCTCGGCGGTAAGGAAGCTCCCGCGCCGCGCGCGACCACCGCAAGACGCGCCCCGCGTCCACGACCGGTCGCAACGAACGAAGCCGTAACGAAAGCTGCGCCCGCACCGGCCGCACCGCCACGTCCGTCGATTGAAGTGATCGAAGGTTCGAAGAAAAAGAACGTGGACTTCCCATAGTCCGCTGCACGGAATGAGTCGGCGCTGCCCCCATTAGCAAACGCAGCGCCCCAATATCAAAACTGCGAAATTCGTAGTAAGGAGCGTAAAAATGGCCAATCAGTATTCTATAAAGCACACCCTGATTCATCTCTTGATGGGGTTGTTGCTGATCATCCCGGCCCTGGGCTGGACGTTAGTCGCGAATGCGCAGGAGAGTACTTATGATGCCTCATTCAGCAGTGCGACAAAGGAAGGCATTCCGATCAACGTACTCGTGGGCCAGTCGCGCGTCATCAACTTTGACCGTCCTATCGGTCGCTTTTCCATCTCCAACCCGGAGATTGCGGAAGCCGTGATGGTCTCTCCGAATCAGGTGCTGGTTAACGGAAAAGGATTCGGGCAGGTCAACTTCATCGCCTGGGAAAAGTCAGACCAGAAATTCATCGTGTTCGACGTGTTCGTGCGCGCGAATCTCTCGCTGATCGACTCGCAAATCCGCGCGCTTTTTCCCCGTGACGACATTCGTCTAAGCCAGGCAAACGGTTCGGTCGTGCTCTCCGGCACGGTGAGCACTCCGCAAGCAGCACAACAAGCTGACGCAGTAGTCCAGGCTGCCGGTTTCAAGACCGTCAACATGTTGCAATCACCAGTAACTGATGCGACTCAGGTCCAGTTATCGGTCCGCGTGGCGGAAGTCAGCCGCCAGAAGTTGAGAGAGCTCGGCTCGTCGCTCGGGTCAGTGAACGGCACCTCGGTATTCGCGCAGGGCGGTGGTCCGGCAACCATGAAGGAACATACCAACGGCAACTTCATCACAGAGTTTGCCGGTAACGCATTAAACCTCTTCCTGTTCAGTTCAAGCCTCAACACAGGCGCCTACATTCGCGCACTCAAGACCAACGGCGCGCTCCGTGCTCTCGCTGAACCAAACCTGATCGCGATGAATGGTCAGCAGGCAAGCTTCCTGGCCGGCGGCGAGTTTCCGATCCCGGTGGTCCAGGGTGGCAGCGGCGGTAGCTCCGTTAGCGTCGTGTTCAAGGAATACGGCGTCCGTCTGAACTTCAAACCCACCATCATCGACGAAGATCACATCCGCCTCGAGCTCGAACCGGAAGTATCGACGATCGATTTCGCCAACGGCGTTCGTTTCAACGGCTTCGTGATTCCCGCCCTGCGCACGCGCCGCGCGCGCACTGGTGTCGAACTTCGCGACGGGCAGAGCTTCGCGCTGGCCGGTCTGCTCGACAACAACGAAACCAAATCGCTGTCGAAGATTCCGCTGATCGGCGACATTCCGATCCTCGGCAACTTGTTCAAGTCGTCTTCCTTCCAGAAGCAGGAAACAGAGTTGATGTTCATAATCACGGCCGATCTGGTTAAGCCGGTCAACTCCGACGAACTGCCGAAGATGAAAGGTGTGGACGGCCTGAGAACCGGATCTCCGCTCGGCGTTGAACCCGCAGGCGGCGACGGCATCAGTGGCAACAGTGGCTTCTCAACCGGCAGCGCAACTGAAGGCGCGGCTGCGAATCCCACGAAGACGCCAACGCTTGTGCCAGCAGTACCGCTTCCGGTGACCACGACCGCCACGCCGGCAACGACTACACCCGCTGCGCCGGCCAACGGTGCACCGGCAACTGACACAGGAGCGAAAACAGCCCCGCAACCGGTGGCAACGCCCGGCACAACCAAGGGCGCCACTCCGTAACCCGACCATTCTGGTCGCCCGAACGACCAGATTGAACCAAAGAAGAGTGGTAGTCATTCTCGACAGCGGCTACCACTCTTCGATCATTAGCAAAGGTGCGGTTGCTGATGAATCCTGAGGAGCAAGGTGATGAAGAAGGAAATCGCAGCTAATCTAAGCCATCGAAAGAACGAACGCGGAAACGTTCTGGCTTACACGGTTATATCCGTTCTCTTTCTGTTTCTGGCGGTAGGCCTCGGCGCAGACCTGAGTCACCTGTATCTCGTCAGGACTGAATTGCAGAACGCGGCTGACGCCGCCGCACTAGCCGGCGCCTCCGCATTGTTGCTGCCCGAAGCCGATCGAATCCCTACCGCAGTTCAGCGCGCCGTGGATACGCTCAATAAGAACAAATACAACTTCAACAGCCAGGAATTCGAAGATGTAGTGCCTAAAGCGGATCAGCCGGCGCTCATTACGTTCGCCGTGAACCTTGATGGTCCATACGTCAATGCCGCGACGGCCGCCGGGACGGACAACATTCGCTTCGTCAAAGTCGACACTCCAACTGTTGACGTCAACATCTTCTTTGCGATTCCGATTCTCGGCCTGGCGCGCAACATGACGGGCACAGCGACCGCCGGCCTTTCCGTTCAGACTAATGTCTTCTGCAACTACATTCCGATCGCTGTGGTGGAAGGACCATTCGGCGGTGGTGTTGGCTGGCAGGATTTCAACGGCGACGGAGTCAAGGACTACGCGACGGACTGCTCGCCGCCAGCCGGTGCACCGGCTTGCGATCCAAACACGAAGTTTTGCCCGGGTTGCCGCTACAAGATGATCGCTGGACCAGGAAACTGGGAAGACACTTCGCCGGGTAACTACCAGGCACTCGATGCTGGTTCAGGCGCCAAAGATCTGAAGCTTGCAATAGCGGGCGGCGCGAGTGCCTGCCTGCGGACCAACGAGGATGCGGAGTTCATTACCGAAACCGAGCCCGGCCGTATGACTGGTCCAATCCAGAAAGGATTGAACACTCGGTTCGACGACTACAAGGCTTTTGGTGGCGGCGGCACGGTTGTTATAGCCGGCGTTTCGAAACCTATCGAAGAGGCGTTTCCGCCGGATCCGAACATTTACGAGAACGCGCCGAAGAACAAGAACGATCCGTATCCGGGAATTTCTCGCAACACGTACGAGGACCCATCGGCGCCGAAGGTAGCACCCAAAAATACGCCCGCAGAGGGCCGGCGTGAAATACTGATGCCGATCATTAACCAGTCGGAGTTTGATGCGGGTAGGGACACGGTGAAGTTTACGAAGTTCGGCAAGTTCTTCCTTAACCGTAAGGTGGGCGGCATTCCATCGAGCCCTGAGATCTATGTCGAGTATATGAGCCCGGCGTTTGGTTCCGGTGGTTTCGACCCCGAGGGTGGACCGACTGCTCCAATCGTTGTTCCGGTTCTCTATCGATAACGGGGGATAGCAAATGAAAAGCCTACTCACGTTTATCAAAAGAGAAAGCACAGCACGCGGACATCGTTTTGCCCGCAACGAAAACGGCGGCACGCTCGCCGAGCTGGCGATTCTGATCCCCTTTCTAATCGTCATGATAGCCGCCGTTTCCGAGCTCGGCCGGTTGTTTCAGGCTTACACAAACTTGTCCAAATCTACTCGTGCCGCGGCGCGTTATCTGTCGAACGTTGCTTACGACGACAACGAAATCGACAAGGCGAAGAACGTGGCTGTGTGCGGTAAAACCAATTGCGACGGCATTGAGCCTTTTGCTAAGAATCTAACGACCGACAACGTCGTAGTCACACCCGAGTATCAGGCAGGCGGCGGCGGTAATCCGATCAACGTGACGATCAGCATTGTCGATTACAACTTCCAACCCCTTTTCAACCTCGGCGCGCTACTGCAAGCCGACAGTTTCACCAATCTGCCGATTGGGTCGAGCACAACCATGTACTACATGTGGGTTGATCCTGCGGGTGCCGAGGAGTAAAGAACGTGAAAACCCTGAATCACCGGCAGAACGAAAGAGGCACGACCATCGCCGAGTTTGCGGTCGTGGCGTTGCTCTTCTTTACTCTCATCTTCGCGATTATTGAATTTGGCCGCCTGCTCTACACGCACAACGCTCTCACTGATGCCACCAGGAGGGGAGCTCGGTATGCCGTGCTTCATAACGGATTAACCGAAGCCGACAAGCAGGAAGTCAGGAACTTTGTGGTTTACGGACCAGGCGTGACTTTCGACGGCGCGGGAAATCCCAGCCGTCCGCCAATGATCAACGACCTGACCACCGAAATGGTGGAAGTGGAATTCGAAGGAGTCGACCTGGACGGCGATCTGGCGACACCGGGCACGACGAACTTCGGCAGCAACCTGGGAACGGCGACTGTCAGAATCGAGAATTATCAGTTCAATCTGAGTATCCCTGTAATAGGCAGAACTCTAACGCTCCCCGAATACATAACGACACTGACGGCGGAAAGTGCCGGTGAAGAGCCTGAAGACATCGTGACGCCGCCGCCCGCACCATAAGAGGGCGAGCAGGAACAGAACCCGAAGGGAAAGCGAATAGTAATGAAGCGAAATCTGACATTCATCGTGCTTTGCAAAGACGCAGCGGAACTGAAAGAGATGGGTCGCGCGTTGAATAATCATGCGGGAACGAGCGTGCTGGTCATGAGTGACGATCCCGAGCAGGTCTTTACCGAAACCGCGCGTCTCCGTCCGTCGGCAGTGATCATCAACCTGGTCCATCTCGGTGAACCCGGTCTCAAGTTGGTCCAACGTCTGTGTACTGAATTTACGAATACCGCGGTGATCTGCGCTTCGCGCGAAACGTCGCCCGAGCTTATTTTGCGCAGCATGCGTGCGGGCGCACGCGATTTCATTCGTTTACCCATAAACGACGACGAGCTTTCCACGGTGATCGAGAGAACGAACGAGTTCGTGAGCGACCACGCTCCGGACGAACTGGCGAAGAGAGGACGCGCGATTGCCGTCTTCTCGAGTAAAGGTGGTTGCGGCGTCTCCCTGATCGCGACAAACCTCGCGATGCTACAGACCACGCCGACCGTGTTGATGGACCTCAACCTGCAATCGGGCGACCTGGAGTTAATGCTTGGCGTGCGGCCGAAGTTCTCGCTCGCGGACATCGTCGACAATCGCGACCGCCTCGACGACGCGTTGCTGACCAGCTATCTAACGCAACGCTCAAAGAACGTGTCACTGCTCGCGGCACCGTTGAAAGCGGAGAGTGCCGAAGACATCGAACCGCGCCACATTTATGAAGTGATGGAGTTGCTGCGGCGGCGCTTTGACACGTTGATCATCGATACGCCGCACAGCTTCGATGCCGTTACGATTTCCGCTCTCGATCACGCCGATCAGATCCTGATGGTCCTGACGCTCGAGATTCACGCGATTCGCAGCACGCGGCGCGCGCTCGAGATCTTCGACCGGCTCGGTTATCCGCGCAAGAAGATCCGTTTGGTCGTCAATCGCTGGAGCAAGAATATCGAGCTCGATCAGAAGCAGGTTGAGGACTTTCTCGGCGAGCGCGTGGTGGGTTTTGTGCAGAGTGACTATCGCGCCGCCGTCAACTCAATCAACCTGGGCCAGCCGTTGGTCGAATCAGCGCCCACGTCCAAGGTCACCGCGGACTTGCGCAACATCTCCGCGAAGTTGTTCGACGGCAAGTCGGAGCAATCAGCCGCCCCGACGAGCGAAACGAAGCGTTCTTTCAACTCGATCTTTCGGCGCCAGCAAGTAAGCGTTGAAGATTTTGGTCTAACCGCGGCTTTGGACCGGGCGAACCTTTAATAAACACCTTTTCAATAGGGAAAGAACAACATGGCATTACGCGAAAGACTAATAAGAGAAGCTGGACCAACGGCGCCACTGAGCGAGGATGTAATCAGCAACCAGCAGGGCTTTCAGGACATGAAAGCACGGCTCCACCGGATGTTGATCAACCGGATGGATCTCACCAAGCTGGGAATGCTCGAACCCGAGCAGGTTCACGAAGAGGTCGCACGGCTCGCCACCAGCCTGCTGGCCCAGGAAGAGACGCCGCTCTCCACCGTCGAGCGCGAACGCCTGATTCACGAAGTCCGCCACGAACTCTTCGGGCTTGGACCGCTCGAGCAGTTGCTGGCTGACTCGTCGATCTCCGACATCCTCGTAAATTCGCCGTACAACATCTACATCGAACGCGGCGGCAAACTCGAACGAACCAATATCGAGTTCAAAGATAACGAGCACCTGATGCGCGTGATTGAACGCATCGTTTCTTCCGTCGGCCGCCGTATCGATGAATCGTCGCCGATGGTTGACGCCCGTTTGAAAGACGGTTCGCGCGTGAACGCGATTATTCCGCCGTTGTCACTTGACGGCCCGGTGCTCTCGATTCGGCGATTCGGCGCTGAGCCGCTGCGCATGAACCGGCTGATCGAAAACCAGGCGCTGACGCCGGACATGGCAGCGATGTTTGAGATGTGCATCAACGCGCGCCTGAACATCCTGATCTCCGGTGGTACCGGCGCCGGCAAGACGACGCTACTCAACGCCCTCTCAGCCTACATTCCGCACAACGAACGCATCGTCACCATTGAAGACTCGGCTGAATTACAGTTGCAGCAACCGCACACGGTGCGACTCGAAACCCGCCCACCGAATATTGAAGGTAAAGGCGAAGTCAGCCAGCGCGACCTGGTGCGAAATGCACTGCGTATGCGTCCTGACCGTATCGTGATCGGCGAAGTCCGCGGCGGCGAAGCGATCGACATGCTTCAGGCCATGAACACCGGTCACGACGGCTCGCTGACCACGGTGCACGCGAACACTTCGCGCGACGCACTCGCTCGCCTCGAAACCATGATCCAGATGACGGGCATGCGTCTATCCGATCGAGCCATGCGCCAGCAGATCTCTTCGGCCATTAACATGGTGATCCAGGTGGCCCGCTTGAGCGACGGCACGCGTCGCATCATTGCGATCTCTGAAATCACCGGCATGGAAGGCGAAACGATCACCATGCAGGATGTCTTCATCTACGAGCGGCGCGGAGTGGACCAGAACGGCCGCGTAATCGGTCGCTTCCGTCCCACCGGTGTTCGTCCGCGATTTGCCGAGCGACTCAAGGTCTACGGCATGCAACTGCCGCGATCGTTCTTCGAGGAGGTTGCCTGATGTTTCTGTCGTCTCTCATTCCGTTTTTTGTCTTTCTCACCTGTTTGGCCGGCGTCTACGCGCTTTACCTGATCACGTCGCGCAAGTCTGACGCGAAGCGCAAGTTGCTCAACGAACGCCTCGCGGAAGCAATTCGTTCGTCCGCGCACTCGAGCGACGCCGAAGTGCAACTCGCGCGCGAAGAGTTGCTGAGCGAGATTCCGTGGCTCAATCGTTCGCTGCTCAAGCTGGAAATCACGTCGCGCATCAAGCGCCTGATCGATCAGGCTGACTTGCAGATCACCGTGATGAGACTGGTGCTCTTCTCGTTGACCGGCGCGGCACTTGGTTTTCTCGCCGCCTCGATGATCACGGTCTCCCTGCCGTTGAAAGTGTTATTTGGCTTAGTCGCCGGCGCGTTTCCCTTCCTGCACGTGATGGGCAAGCGAAAGAAGAGAATGAAGAAGTTCTTGCAGTTGTTGCCGGACGCACTCGACCTGATGGCCCGCGGACTCTCCGCTGGTCACGCGTTCACGGAAGCGCTGCAAATGGTCTCGACAGAGATGCCGGAGCCGATTTCGAGCGAGTTTCGCAAAACATACGATGAGCAGAACCTCGGTCTCTCTTTGAAGCTCGCGCTCGATAACCTCGTCCATCGCATGCCGCTGCTCGACCTGCGCATGTGCGTGACGGCGATAATGATTCAGCGCGAAACGGGCGGCAATCTTTCCGAGTTGCTCGAGAAAGTCGCTTACACGATTCGCGAGCGCTTCCGCATCATGGAAGACTTAAAGACGTTGACGTTGAGTTCGCGCTGGTCAGCGTGGTTGCTCTGCGCGCTGCCGATCTTCATGGCCATTTACATGAGCGTGATGAACCCGAACTACATGGAAGTAATGTGGCGCGATCCGCGCGGTCACAACCTGCTGTTTGTTGCCGCAGCGATGCAAATTTTAGGCATGCTTGTGGTCCAGAAGATCATGAAGATCAAGATCTAGTTGATAGGGTAAGACTATGTTGCTAATTTCAGTTTCCACCTTTGTCTGTATCGCCTTCGGGGTGATGGCCGTTTACTGGTTGATGTTTCGTCCCGCGAGCGCGACTGCGGTCCGTTTGCGCGAGCTGGACGATCAAAGTGGCGCGGGTACAGCCGTATTTGAAGACAGCCCGGTCATGAAGTTCGCTGAACGTATCACCGAACCGATTAACCGATTGGTGCCGCCTTCGGCCGCCGATGCGAAGAAGTTGCAGAAGAAATTGATGATGGCAGGTTATCGCTCGGCTCATGCCACGAGTATCTATCGTGTGTTGCAGCTCGTCTCAATGGTAGCTTTGCCCGGAAGCATAACGCTGCTGTGGATGTACCTGGCACGCCCGATGATGGAAGCAACTATCGCCATACTGTTTGCTTTCGTAGCCGGTTTTATTCTGCCCCGCTTCATTCTCAATCGCCTCGTTGCGAGCCGTCAACTGCGCATCACCTGGGGTCTCGCTGACGCGCTCGACCTCATGGTGATCACGATGGAAGCCGGACTCGGTTTGAATGCCGCGATGCTCAAGGTTTGCGAAGAGTTGAAAGACGTTCACCCGGACATCAGTAAAGAGTTTGAGATCGCGAATTTAGAGATCCGCGTGGGCCGCGAACGCAGTGAGGCCTTGCGCAACCTCGCAGAACGGACCGGAGTTGAAGATCTCAACAGCCTCGTCGGCATGTTGATTCAGGCCGACCGCTTCGGTACGTCGATCGCGAAAGCGGTGCGCGTATATTCCGACAGTCTACGGACTAAGCGCCGTCAGCGTGCGGAACAGGCGGCACAGAAAGCGGCCTTCAAGCTGCTGCTACCTCTCGGTGCACTGTTGTTTCCGACGATGTTTATCATCATTCTTGGCCCAGCGATGCTGAACATCATGGATATGTTGAGTGGTGGCGCCGCCAGCAACGTAACAATTAAGTAAGGAGTGATCGTCATGTTGAAAAGACTCGCCGTGGTGCTTCTGCTCACGCTCACGTTGACTTTGGGTTTTGCGCCACACCGCCAGGCAGTGTTCAGCAGCGTGCTGACTGACTCAGAAATCGCGGTAATGAATGCGACGGCTACCACTGACGACGCGCAACCGAAGCAGGACGGCAACCGTTTTGTCAAAGTGCTGACCGCACCCTTCAAAGCCATTGGCCGTCTGTTTGGCCGCGGCGGCAAGAAAGACGACAACAAGTTGCATCGGCTGTCAGAGAAGGACGTAAAGAAGTTTGAATCGTCCAAAATGACCAGGGTCGTCGATGCACGCACACCTCCAGCCCCGACAACCGCCGCCGCTGATCCGACCATCCCGACCGCGAGCGCGTCGCTCGAAAATCTCGAAAGCGACGCCACTGCGCTCGAGCTGAACAAATCGCTCGCCCGCGAACATCTCCAACGCGCCCGCGAGCTCTTCGGCCAAAACGACGTCAACGGCGCGATCAACTCGCTCTCGATGGCAGTTTCGCTGGATAAGAAGTTGTGGGACGCGCACAACCTCCTTGGTATCGCGTACGAGATGAAAGGCCTGCGTTCGAAGGCGCTCGAGTCTCTCGAAATAGCGTTGAAAGCGGAGAAGAATCAGCCCGAACACATCAACGACTTTGGTTACATTCTCATCAAAAACGGCGAATACGCCCGCGCCGTGAAGTACCTCAAACGCGCTGTTAAGGCTCAACCCGACAATCAACGTTTCAACAATAACCTCGGTTTGGCGTTGGTCCAGATCGGCAAAATCGACGAAGCCTACAAAGCCTTCGCGAAAGCGATGGGCGAGTTTGACGGGCGTATGAATATCGCCACGCGCCTGCTTCGTCTCGGTTACGACAAGGAAGCAATCAAACACCTCGAGAAATGCCGGGCGATGCAGCCAAACAGCCTCGACATTCTCTACCGCTTGTCAGTGCTTTATGCGCGCAACGGTCAAACGGCGGAAGCTGAGGAAGCGAACAAGGCGTTCTTATCACTCAAGGCAACGGCCGCGGCTGCGGGCCAATAACAAATTAGCGGCAAACTAAAACGGGAGTGACCTCAATGGGACATCTGAGCATCTTGAGCCGGGCTGAAATCGAAAGCATGGGCCCACCGACTCCGGAAGAGTTGTCAGAGACTGGAGTCCACCAAGCGTTCCTTTGCGACCTCGCACTCAAACACGTTGCGATGCTGCCCGAACCAAGCACCGTCTCGGTGGCCGATCGGATGCGCCTGCCACGGGCTCTCACCGAAGAGTTGCTCTACCACCTCTATCGCGAGAAGCTGATCGAGATGCGACTCCAGAGCGCCGTGGGCGCGACGCGCTACGCGATGTTGGACCACGGTTGGGAACGCGTCGGGCGTCTCCAGCAGCAGAGCGGTTATTTAGGAGCTGCTCCTGTCTCGCTCGACGATTACGCACACATGATGCGGCTTCAGGCTGTACCGTCTCGCTCCGCGACCATGGAGAGCGTTCGCTCGGCGTTCAAAGATCTCGTGTTGCCCGACTCGTTGCTGACAACGCTCGGCTGCGTGATCAACTCGCGTTCCTCGCTCTTCCTGACGGGTCTTCCCGGCACGGGTAAAACAGCCGTCTCGGAAAGAATGAATGCAGCGCTTTCCGGCACGATCTGGATTCCCTACTCAGTCGAAGTAGACGGACAGATCATCCGCGTGTATGACGCGCACAACCATCAGGCAGTCCCGGAACACGATTCACTGATCGAACACGATCGTCGCTGGATTGAGATCGAACGCCCGCTCGTTATCGTCGCCGGTGAGTTGACCCTCGACAACACCGATTTGACTTGGTCCGAGGCAGCCAAGTTTTACGAAGCGCCGTTTCAGATGAAGGCCAACGGTGGCACGCTCGTGATCGACGACTTCGGCCGGCAACGCGTGTCACCTACGGACCTGCTCAACCGCTGGATTCTGCCGCTCGAAAAGCGAGTCGATTTCCTGACACTGCACAGCGGCAAGAAGATCGAAGTGCCGTTTGAAGAGCTCGTTGTTTTCTCGACGAATCTTGAAGAGCGCGATCTCGTTGACGAAGCATTTCTCCGGCGCATGGGTTATCGCGCTCGCGTCGAGCCGCCCACGGCCAGCGCGTTCGTGGAGATCTTCAAGCGCACTGCCACCACTCGCGGCATCGTTATTAACCAGGAGTGCATGGACCACATCCTTAGGAAGTACGTCGCTGAGAAGCGCGTCATGAAGGGATGTGAACCGCGCGATCTGCTTAACAAGGTTAGAGACGTCTGTTTGTTTGAAGGACGCCCCGCACAGTTGACTCCCGAGCTGATCGATACGGCCTGGGGCAACTACTTCGGCACGTCGCACGGCTTCGCGCCCGATCAGACGCACTTTGAATTGGCGAAAACCGCCTGATTTTTTTGCAAGTGATGACGAGTGCGGCTCGCATAATCGGGGTGTTCATAGTTTGCCTGCTAATCTGGCAACCGGCCGAAGCTGTATTCGGCCAAACTGACACTCCAGCGCCACCTCCCGGTGCAACGCGGCATCAGATCACCCTCCTCGACGGTCGCACCTTCGAGGTCGATGAAGTCTGGCAACAGGGTGACGAGCTCTGGTATCGCAACGGCAACATCTCCAAAGGTATAGCTGCCTCGTCCATAAAAAAGCACGGCCCTCTCGCGGTCAAAGCCCCTCCAGCCAAAGCCGTGGCCCCCGGAGCCGTCGCTCCCAAGCCCTTGACGCCACCTGAGCCCCTCGCAATCTGGATTTATTTAAACGGCGGCGCTCGCGTTCGCGTCGACGAAGTTAACGAAACAACCGACGGCGCCTGGTACAAACGCGGCAATTTACAGATGTTTTTGGAGCGCGAGCGGATCGCCCGTATTGAACGCGGACAGCCCGAGACCGCTGCCCCGGCCTGGCGTCAGGGCGGCTGGACCTCCGGAAATGACCGTATTGATCATTTAATAAAGATTAACGCTGCCCGGTTCGGGATTGACCCGTACCTGGTGTTTTGCGTGATCGAGCAGGAATCGCAGTTCAAGACGTTCGCGCGGAGCCATAAAGGCGCCCAGGGATTGATGCAGTTGATGCCCGGGACCGCACGCCGTCTCGGGGTACGACGCCCCTACGATCCGGCGGAAAACATCATGGGTGGCACGCGTTATTTGAAGGAACTGATGACGATGTTCAACGGCCGGGTTGATCTGGTCCTGGCGAGTTATAATGCGGGCGAAGGGGCCGTAATGAAGTATGGACGCAACGTTCCGCCCTATCGCGAGACTCGCGAATACGTGAAGAAGATCGGTAAGCGATACGGGATTGACGGCCGCAAGCCTCAGGAAGAGAACGACGTACCGGTTCCGCAGCGATAGAAGGTCTACGAAGAAAGCAGGGTGACACGATGAAATCATTCGCAGCTCGTATTCTCTTTTCCGTCTCCCTCGTCTTGATGCTCTCCCTGGCTGGATTGGCCCAAACCAACCAGTCGCAAAAGACGCTCAACAATGCCGCCGTCGTCAAACTTGCCAAAGCCGGCTTCAAAGAAAAAACGATCATTTCGATCATCAACAGCCGCATGCCGAATTTCGATCTCTCGCCCGATCGAATGATCGATCTCAAGAAAAACGGCGTTACCGAAAAAGTGATCATTGCCATGCTCGCTCGCCAGGAAGGCATGGATCCTTTCGACGATGAGTCGTGGGCCGATGAAGAGTTCATGAGCAAGGGTCTGGATCCGAAAACGGGGAACCCACGCGCTAACAACAACAGCGCGGGAGGCACTGACGATCCCGGCACAAACATTTTCGGCTCGAGCGGCGGCGTCAAAGGCCGCAGTGAGTCAAACATGGGCAATGGCGGCGTCAATAACGACATCGTGACCACTGGCAGCGCGACCGTGCGCCTGATCAAGCCACCGGTCGAAGCAGGCGCACCCGGCTCGGCAAAACTCGAAAAGACCAAGAGCCTGACGAATGAAGCTATCGTCGAACTCGTGGAAGCAGGCTTCTCCGAAGGCACGATTATCCGCCGCATCGAACAATCGCCGGTGGAGTTTGATCTGACCGCAAGCAAGCTCGACGACATGCGCAAGCGCCGCGTCAGCGATAAAGTGATCGCCGCGATGAAGGCCGCCATGGGCGAGGATAAGTAAACAACAGAGGAAGAATTTATGAGAGTAAATCGTTTCCTGTTGTTTTTTACTTGTGCTGCGCTCCTGTTTTCCGTAGCGGCGAGTGCTCAGCGTAAGACTCAACAACAACGCACCACACCTAAACCGAAATCCACGGCAAAGCCGGCCGCGCCGCAGAAACCGCAATCGGCGCTGGAAGCGATGGGACCGCCACCGCCAGTGCCGGCGCTCAAGAAACAACCCGAACAGGAAGTCAGCCCCGGCGACGTCGTTTCGGTGGACACGACCGAAGTCATGTTTCCGGTGACGGTGCGCGACGCGTCAGGCCGTCTCATCAACGACTTAACTCGCAACGACTTTCGCGTTTACGAAGACAATCGCCTGCAACCGCTGAGCGATCTGGCGTTGCGGCAAGTGCCGGTCGATGTGGTGTTGATGGTGGACGCTTCGTCGTCAGTCGCGAGCAACCTCGACGACTTTCGGCGCGCGGCGGAAGGATTCGCCGCCCGGCTGCAAGCAGACGATCGTATCAGCCTGATCAAGTTCGACGATCGGGTAGAACTTTTGCAGGATTGGACCAAGAGCCGTTTTCAGCTGAAGCGCGCGTTGAATCGTATCGAACCGGGCATGTTCACGCGTTTCAACGACGCGTTGCTACTGGCCTCGCGCGAACAGTTCGCAGCGGCGGCGAAGTCGCGCCGCGCCGTCATCGTTTTGTCTGACGGCATCGATAGCGGTCGTGGCTCGGCTAATCTCGAGGCCGCATTGCAAGCTTTGATTCAGGCGCAAGTGACCGTCTACGTCGTCAGCAATACGGAGATCTCGCGCGCCAACAAACGCGCCGAACTCGACCAGCTTCTCGGTTCGACCGGTGGCGCGGCACAGTTCAACCAACTGCGGATCGAGGATCTGCGCGAAGGTTTGCGCGTGCTCGACCGCAGCGAACAGAACCTCGCCCAACTGGCGCAGGCGACCGGCGGCCGGCTTTACAGACCAACGACTTTCAATGCGTTGGAATCGACCTACGCCGAGGTCGCGGATGAATTGAGACATCAATACGCGCTGTACTTTTCTCCTATGAATAAAGCGCGCGACGGCAGTTTTCGCCGCATACGCGTGGAGACTACGAACCCGGCTCACAAGCCACATACTCGCGTCGGTTATTTCGCACCAAAGACATAAGAATCCGTGTTAGCCGTTTGCAAAAAACTTGCCCCTTCACTCTTCATCGTGCTTTGCGCTTTTGTATGCACGCAAGCGCAAGAGAAAATCACCATCGTTCTGAAGAATGATGCTCGACCGCTGGTCGTTGACGAGGTCTCAGAGGCGACAGACGGTTTTTGGTACAAGCGCGGAAACGTCACCACCTTTCTGGATCGTGAACGCGTAGCGCGCGTTGAGTATCCCAAGCCACCCGAAGCGGAAAAACCCGCCGAACCGCTGCAAGGAAACGGCAAGTGGCGGCTTGCTGACGCCCAAAAGATCCAGGATTTCTTTGTTGCCAGGTTCAAAAAACCATTGCCGACAACGGCGTTCGGACAGTCAGACCTTCATACTCGTTGGGGCCTGGACCATCGCAATGGTATCGACGTCGGAATACATCCCGACAGCACGGAAGGGCGCGCGCTGATTGAGTTCCTGCGCAGCGAATCGATTCCCTTTCTGGCCTTTCGCGGTCCTGTTCCCGGCGTGGCCACCGGCCCTCACATCCATATTGGAAACAGATCACCGAGAGTTTCCGGCCGCTAACTGATTTCAATCGTTTTCTGCACTTTTTAAGAGGTAATTACACTATGAAGTTCATCGAGTTCGCCCATCCCGAGGGCGGCAGATTTCTGGTCAATATCGATCACATCACCAGCGCCCACTATCGCGCGGGCGACGGCGAAGTTAAGACCCGCCTCGGTCTGGATCTCGATAATCGACAGAACGATGTCATCATCTTCGGCGAGGAAGCGGATCGCACGTGGAAGATGCTGCAACGGTTGCTTGGGGAGAGTTAGTTGATCTTTAAGGATTCACTTTCCGAACAGTGGATCGACCTGCGTCTGATCGCGGGCATGCGCGTCGTGCTTGGGACTTCGGCTCTGCTGATTTCCATGCTCGGCTCCGTTCAGCCCCGCTTGTGGTCCGTATCGACCAATATGACGCTCGTTCTCTACTGCCTGTACGGCCTGGTTATTTATCACCTATCGGTACGGCGCAATCCGGTCGCTGCTCACAGGATCATTCCGTGGCTTGATCTACTCTGGTATTTGCCGCTCATCGCGTTTGCGTTCAGCAACGGCAGCAACGGCGTCTTCTACTACTTCTTTTTCTTTTCGATTGTCGTCGCGTCTTTCAACTGGGGACTCACGGCCGGATTGCAGCTAACACTCGCTTCCGCCGTGATCTACACGGCTATTGCGCTGCTGATGACCATCCAACGCCAACAATCGATTCGGCTCAACCATCTTTTGATGGCGCCAATTGGCCTGCTGACGTTTGGCTACATCATCGCGCGCTGGGGCGGCTATCACACAGAACTGAAAAACCGGCTGAAGCTGTTGAAAGACGTTACCGTTTTTTCTAACCCGCGCTACGGCATCGATCGCACCATCAAGGCGATTCTCGAAAGTATTCGCGCTTTCTACGATGCCGAAGCGTGCCTGCTGGTAATTCCCGGCAAGCCCGGCGCTGAGAGCTATCAAATGTATCGCGTGACACGCGACACGACGCCGAGCCGATCAGCACCACCTGAGATCGGGCGTGAAGCCGCCGCGCAGTTTCTCGAACCGTCGTTGGACCATGCCGTGATCTATCACCGCAACAGTTCTTCACAGACTCGTCTCTTTGATGTAAAAGCCAGGACCTTCTCCGAAACCGACTCGACGAACACCGACAAAATTGCTGGAATGCTCGACGCCCAGCGTTACCTCTCGATGCCGGTTTACTATCGTCATCAACCAGTCGGACGCATGTATATCCTCAACGGTCCAACTCGCATCGACGCGCCCGACATGGAGTTTTTCTTGCAGTTGATGGACCACGTCACTCCCGTGATGGAAAACATCCGCCTCATTGACAATCTCGCTTCCGACGCCGCGGAACAGGAACGAAGGCGCATCGCGCACGACATTCACGACAGTGTTATTCAACCCTATCTCGGCTTGCAGTTTGGACTCGCCGCGCTCGACCAGAAACTCGAAGCGGGCAACACCGCCATCCGCGGCAACATCCAGGAACTGTTAGAGCTGACAAATATCGAACTCACTGAGCTGCGACGTTTCGTGTGGGGTTTGCGGGCGGGCGAAGAACGAATGGACGTGCTGTTGCCCGCGATCGAACGTTACGCCGAACGGTTCTCGCTCGTGACCGGCATCAAGGTTGATGTCGAAGCGCGTGGCAAAGTGAAGGTGAACGATCGTTTGGCAGCGGAACTGTTTCAGATCGTGGCGGAAGGTTTGAGCAACGTGAGGCGTCACGCCTTTTGTCGCGACGCGCGGGTTGAGATATCGTGTAAAGACAGTTCGCTGCTGTTGCAGATTAAAAACAGCCGGCCGCGCGCCAATCCTGAAGCTGAGCGCGCCGACGGCAATGAAAGCGTAAAACCTTTCCGGCCGCACTCGATTGCGGAACGAGCGGCTTCCCTCGGTGGCGATACACATGTGTTCGTCGATGAAAAGGATTACACGGTTGTAAGTATCGGCATCCCGCTCTAAAGAAAACCTCATCATGACTGACCGGCCCCCTATTACCATCATGATCGTCGATGACCACGTCGTCATCCGCAGCGGACTGCGCATGTTGATCGAGCACGATCAACAAATGCGCGTGGTGGCGATGGCTGGAAACCAGCAGGAAGCACTCGAGCGCGCCGCGAGTGAAAAGCCGGACGTGATCATTCTCGATCTGCTGTTGGGCGACGAAGATGCGTTAACGTTTTTGCCGGAACTCTGCGAGGCGAGTCCGGGATCGCGTGTGCTGGTTTTGACCGGGGTGCAGAATCCTGACTCGCACCGGCGCGCAATCCGTCGCGGAGCGATGGGCATCGTCCTCAAAGAACACGCCGCCGACCAACTACTCAAAGCAATCAAAAAGGTTTACGAAGGTGAAGTCTGGATCGAGCGTTCGATGATGGGCAGCATGATTCAGGAGTTGAACAAGCCGACTCTGCTCGATCCGGAGGTCGCCAAGATCCAATCACTGACCGAACGCGAACGCGAAGTGATCGCCCTCATCGGCGAGGGTTTGAAAAACAAGCAAGTAGGCGAACGTTTGTTCATCAGCGAAACGACGGTAACCCACCACCTCAGTTCCGTCTTTTCCAAGCTCGAAGTCTCCGATCGGCTCGAACTAATCATCTACGCCTTCCGTCACGGCCTCGCAAAAATGCCCAAATAGGGGCATTCAGCAGAATCGTGCCACGAGCTGCCGCTTAAAATCCTAAATTCCTGCCATACAAATGGGCATTGATTCCCGTTGCAACGGATTAGCAGCAGACCGACTATCCTTGAATGGAACCTGCTCCCGAGAAAATTCGGATCCTCATCATCGACGACCAACTCGTGGTCCGCGAAGGACTGCGTCTGTTAATCGAGAATCATCCCGGAATAAAGATCTCCGCGATGGTAAGCACGCTCGCCGACGCTCTGGAGATAATCGCGCGCCAACCTTTCGACCTGATCATTCTCAATTTGGAACTCGGCGGGTCCAGCGCGTTGTCTGTGATTCCCAAGTTGCGCGAAACTGCAGGCAAAGCACGCGTGCTCGCACTGACAGGCGTGCGCGATTCAGAGACGCACAAAAAAGCGGTACAACTCGGCGCCATGGGTGTTGTGCTGAAGGAAGACGCGGCCGAGTTACTGATCAAAGCAATTGAGAAAGTTTATCTCGGCGAAGTTTGGCTGGATCGCCTGAGTCTCGGAAGCTTGCTCTGGCAGTTAACCAGTACTGTCAATGAGTCGGTTGACCCTCAACGACGAAAGATAGCGACTCTCACCGAGCGAGAACGCGAAGTCATCACGCTAATCGCACAAGGCCTTAAGAACAAACAGATTGCGGAGCGGCTCTTCATCAGCCAAACGACCGTCACTCATCACCTCAGCTCGATTTACGCGAAACTCGGCGTGACGGACCGGCTGGAACTCGTTGTCTACGCTTTCGCAAACAAACTCGCGAAACTGCCCGAATAGCTATTGTCGCGGGCACTGGGACCCAGAATTCCGCCGCTGCGGCTCACACCGCCGGCAGGATCCTGCCATTCAGCGTTAGTCGAAAACTGTTATTTCCTGCCAGTTAAATGGGCAATTACCTCCGTTGTTATCAATTTGCAACATGTCCATAATCAAAACGTACAAAACCACCCCGATTAGCCTCTATGCCAATGTTGAAAACCGTATCCGGTCGTTTGCTGAAGTTACTGCTGGGCCGTGGCAAAACAGCAGATGAAAGTCGCGATTCCGGTCGCAGGACATTGCTCGTCGTCGACGATGAAGAGTCGATCTGTTTCTCCATGCGTGAATACTTTTCCCAGCATGGGTTCAAGGTAGACACCGCCAGCGAAATGGAAGAAGCGGAAGGACTCATCAAAGCAACCGATTACAAAGTGATTATCCAGGACCTGCGGCTGGGTTTAACCCGGCACCCTGATGGGATCGACATCATCAAACTGGTTCACAAACGAAATCCGGAGACGCGCATCGTCGTGCTCACCTCGTACGGCTCAAAAGAGGTTGAAGAGGAAGCGAGGCGGGCGGGCGCTGATGCGTTCTTGCGCAAGCCGAAGCCGTTGTCGCAAGTGGCGCAGGTAGTGCAGGCGTTGATTGAGTCGCCTCGGGCCCGCACAGCTCGAGCGTGAGCGGCTCCGGCACTAAGCAGCGGCGCGTTCGAGTTGGCGTCAGGACTGCCCAGATGTCCTGGCGTCTTGGAAGTTAACCGAGTGTGTCCCGGTGGCCGGTTGTCTGAGAGGGCGGCTGCCGGTGATCAACCCGACCGGTGCTTCCAAAGGGGGGCTCGGAGGTGGTCCGAGCCCTCTAATCTTGCGCGGTTCCTCGGCGTGTTTCTGCAACATGTGAGCGCTGGCGAGCAGTTTCAATTTGCCGCACTCCCCTCCTTTCGTTTCTGGTCCGATTTCTTTAGCCTGCTTAACGTCAACGCGCCGAGCTACTTAACGCTTGGTCGGCCTTAAATTTTATCTTTCCAGTGGCTGGCTCGCCTCTTGCACACGGCCTCAGTACACAACTGCGTACTCGCTGGCTGGTGGTTCCTCTCTCGCGAAAGGATCCGAGTCGCATTTGTGACCCGCGCCTGGCTCAGAGGGTTCTTAGGGCGCTGGGCGGCATTTACCGAGCAGTGACTTGAAATAACTGTTCCTTTCGCGTGCGGGAATCGCGCTCCCAAGCCGACAGCGATTCTGCGATAAGGCTTTTCAAGCTTGAACCCTTCACCTTTTGGCCGGGTCGTAAGCCTGTGCCTCTTGTTTGCTTTAGGAGTCTCATGAGAATGTTGCCCCCGACGCGCCAACGATCTGTTCTACGTTCGCTCACCACTCCCACTAATCATCCGGTTCGCTTGATCGCGCTGATAGCCTTCGTCGCTCTCGCCGGCGCTGCGTTCGCCGCAAATAAGTCATCGGCTAATTCTCTTGGCCGAACGTTGTTTGCGAAAGCTGCGGAGATGATTGCTCCCGCGAAAGCCGCGCATGCGGATCACGCGTTGGCAGCAGCCGAACTCGAAACGTCGAGTTCGACGATGGCGACTGAGCGTCGCGGTCACACAGCGACGCGTCTCGCAGATGGCCGCGTGTTGATTGCTGGTGGTGAGAACGCGAGTGGTCCCTTGAACACCGCGGAGATTTACGATCCGGTGGCGGCGACTTTCTCAACCTCCGGAAACATGAATGAAGCGCGTGCCGATCATTCGGCGACGCTGCTCGCGGACGGACGCGTCTTGATTATGGGCGGCCGCAACGCCGCTGGCGGGCTGGCCTCCACTGAAATCTTCGATCCAGTGACTGGCGCCTTTACCAGCGGTCCAACGATGAGCGCTGCGCGTGCCGATCACACTGCGACGCTGCTTGCTGATGGACGCGTGTTTGTCGCCGGCGGTAACAATGCGGAAATTCTCAACGCAGCACTATCTGCGTTTACTAGCGCCGGCACATTGAATACCGCGCGAACAATGCACTCGGCGGCGCTGCTGGCGGATGGCCGGGTTGTGCTCGTAGGCGGACGTGACGCCGGTAACAACGAATTAGCGACGGGCGAGATTTTCGACACGCCCGCCGGATCGTTTTCACCGATCGCGGGAGCGTTGAAAGTCGCGCGCGTGCGGCCACACTTGCGCGTGATGTTTGACGGCAAGGTTCAGATCATCGGCGGCAACAACGATCGTTCGATGGAGATCTACGATCCGCTTTACGAAAGCTTCGGCGCGTATGCGCACGTGATTCCCGAAAGCGATCCCTGCACCGGTTTAGCGGCGCAGATACTCGCGTCGCAAACGCGCGCCGCTCTCTTCCATAACGCGCAAACTGATCCGCTCTTCGACCGATCCGGACACACGATCACCGAGCTTAACGGGCAGGCTCTCGTGATTGGCGGCGCAAACAGCAGTGGCACCGTGCTCAATTCGTCCTCGCTCGTCGGCAGCTCCAGCGCGGCGATTAGCACAGACAAAATGGACTACGAGCCGGGCGAAATCGCGCACATTTCTGGTCGTGGTTTCCAACCGGGCGAGACAGTCAGGCTCAAGATTCACGAAGATCCGCACACGCCGCAGGAACGTGGCTTCGAAGTGGTGGCCGACAGCACAGGTAATTTCAGCGGCGAGTATGTCGTAATGGATTACGACTTGAACATGAAGTTCATCGCCGGTGCGCGCGGTTTGACGTCCGGCAAAACAGCTCAGACGACATTCACCGACTCAAATAACTTCAACGTGACTCCGTTGAGTCAATCCGTTGCGGCCGGCAGTACAAACACGTTTGCCTGGGTCTTCACGGCGACAAACTCCGGTAATCAGCAAACCACTACGTTCACGGTGCCGGCGGGTTGGACCACCCCGCAAGTGGCGGCTGGACCGGGCCAGGTTACGGTGGCCGGCAGTGGCGCCAGTCCGTGTAACGTGTCGCTGCAAAGCATCGCGGGAATGGTGATCACCATTCGGCAATCGCCGCCTTCGCCCGCAACCGGCACGTGTACAAACGGCACGTCGTTTACATTGACGTACGCCAATGCGACGGCGCCGACGCCTGCGGCCACGACGACTTACACGTTCGACAATCAGCACGGTCAGGATCCGCAGGTGATCGTCACGGCAAACGCGAACGTCGCCACAACGTTGATGCTCGCGGCGCCGAGTCCGGCTTCGGTCGCTTTTGGATCGACTGGTCCGGTGACGCTTTCGGCCACGCTCACGCGCACGACGGGCGGAGCTGCGGTGGCGGGCGCGACGATTGATTTCACGGTTGATGGAACCAGCGTTGGCACTGGTGTGACGAATGGCAGTGGCGTGGCGACGTTCTCTTACAATCCGTCGGCGCTTACGGCTGGACCACACACGGTACAGGCGTCGTTTGCTGGTGAGGTGATTAGCGGTACGACTTATACCTCGAGTACGAGTGGAACGCAGACGCTGACGGTTAACAAGCGCGACACATTGACGACAGTTTCGTCGAGCCTGAATCCGTCAGCGTTTGGTGAGAGCGTCAGCTTTACGGCGACGGTTGCAGGGACTGGTGCTGGCGCTGGTAATCCGAGCGGTGGTTCGGTGCAGTTCAAGATCGACGGCGCGAATTTCGGCGCTCCGGTCGCGTTGGCTGGAGGCTCCGCAAGCAGCGGCTCGATCAGCACGCTCACTGCAGGAAACCACACAGTCGAAGCGCTCTTCACTTCGGCTGACACGAACTTCAACGACAGCAACGACACACTTGACGGCGGCCAGACGGTC
>JAIVJV010000006.1 GCA_020199835.1 Acidobacteriota bacterium
AGACTGGACCATCAGGCTACACGGCCAGCTTCTCCGCTGACTGCTCCGGCTCCATTGCTAACGGCCAGACGAAGACCTGCACCGTCACCAACGACGATCAGGCCGCAAAGCTGATCGTTATCAAACACGTCATCAACGACAATGGTGGTACGGCTACGGCCGCTAACTTCACACTCGATTCAGGTGGCGCTGACGATTCACCTGACAACTTCGCGGCTGCGGAATCACCCGGCACGGAAGTGACACTCGACGCGGGCGCCTACAACGTCACCGAAACTGGTCCATCAGGATACACGGCCAGCTTCTCCGCTGACTGCTCCGGCTCCATTGCTAACGGACAGACGAAGACCTGCACCGTCACCAACGACGATCAGGCAGCGAAGCTGATCGTCATCAAACACGTCATCAACGACAATGGTGGTACGGCCACGGCCGCTAACTTCACCCTCGATTCAGGTGGCGCTGACGATTCGCCTGATAACTTCGCAGGTGCGGAATCACCCGGCACGGAAGTGACGCTCGATGCCGGCAGTTACAACGTCACCGAAACTGGACCATCCGGTTATACCGCCAGCTTCTCCGCTGACTGCTCCGGCTCCATCGCTAACGGCCAGACGAAGACCTGCACCGTCACCAACGACGATCAGGCAGCAAAGCTGATCGTCATCAAACACGTCATCAACGACAATGGTGGTACAGCTACGGCCGCTAACTTCACACTCGATTCAGGTGGCGCTGACGATTCACCTGACAACTTCGCGGGTGCGGAATCACCCGGCACGGAAGTGACACTCGACGCGGGCGCCTACAACGTCACCGAAACTGGTCCATCAGGCTACGCAGCCAGTTTCTCGGTTGACTGCTCCGGTTCGATTGCTAACGGCCAGACCAAGACTTGTACGGTCACCAACAACGACATCTCTCCAACCTTGCGAGTCATCAAGGACCTCGTCCCGGATACGGACGGAGGTCTGTTCAATCTGCGGATTGACGGAGTCGTAGCCGGCACCGGCGCAAACGTCGGCGACAACGGAACTACCGGCTTTGTACCTGTGAACGCCGGCAACCACGTTGTTAGTGAAACGGCCGGCAATGGAACAACACTTTCCGATTACGTTAGCGTCATCGGCGGAGACTGTGCAGCGAATGGCACCGTTTCATTAGCCCTGGCTCAAAACAAAACTTGCACCATCACAAACACGAAGAAGGGCATGGCCCAGATCGTGAAGACCGTAAGCGGCCTGCCCCCGGCGGCAGGTCAGAGTTTCACCTTCGAGATCCGGCAGGGAGCCTCGACTGTGTCTGACGGCACGGTTCTGGAGTCGAAGAACACTGATGCGAGCGGTAACCTGAACTTCACCACGAAGCTTGTTGCGGGTCAGACGTATCAGATGTGCGAATGGGTGTTCCCGGGCTGGAACACAAATCTTGCAGGTGATGGACCGCTGTTTGTTCCGAACAGTCTCATCCCGCCCGCACTGCCAAATCCCAACGTCAATAATCTAACCGTCTGCACAAACTTCACGGTGCAACCCGGCGAGACAAGGACGTTCACCGTGAACAACTCGCCGCCACCAGGTGGGCGTGCGTTAACTATTGGGTTCTGGAAGAACTGGGCATCTTGCTCCACTTCGAATGGCAAGGGCCAGAAACCCATGCTCGACCTGGCCCTCGGGATTGCCAGTGCAATGACGACCAACCCGCCAGGCGGTCTAGTGGGCTCTGCGCAGAACCCCGGCGAGCTGTGGCCGAACTATGCGTCGCTCTGGTACCTGGTCCTGAAGGGCGACCCAGCAAGCACAGCGGGTAACATCCGGCCAGCTCCGGACTGTGTAAAAGCTGTGAACCTGCTCAACAAGTCAACCATCGACGGCAGGAAGAAGATGTCGAGCGATCCACTCTTCAATATGACGGCGCAATTGATGGCTGCCCAACTGAATCGCTTCATGGGCGCAGGCATCAACGGCACGACCATAATGAACATCGATCGCGCCGTGTTACTGAACGGCAAGTACAAGTTCAATGGCATCACCTACTCGCCGAAGCTGACCGCCGCAGACACTAACCTTGCGAACTGTCTGGCGACTCAGCTCGACAACTACAACAACGGCAATCCAGTAAGTTTGTGCCCGTAGCAGCTAAAAGAATATGCATCCCGTCAAACGGCGAGAGACCAACCGCTCCTTGGGTCCGTCGCCGTTCTTCGGGATGCATATTCGAGGGGCCAACTACTTGAATACCAATTTATGCTACCCCGCCGGTAACACTTTGTGGCACTTTGCCGGCAACTGCGAAAGCTTTACTCCTCAGACTCGCCGCCCGAAAAGGGGAAATTTTCCGCCAGCACCGCGCGCATCTTCACGTGACCGTAGAGGAGTTCGAGGAAGCAGAGAAACCGGTGTAACAACGGTTTCGGGTCGAGGTTGTTTTCAATGGCCGTGATCACTTCCAGCGCGAGGCTCTCGTAACCACGCCAGTCTTTGTACATCAAATAATGCATGCTGCCGTCGCGAAATTCCAGAATGCGATCGACGACTGTGCGCAGGACGTCGGAGTCTGAGTTGGCTTGAGAAAGCCGCACAAAACGCATTAATGAGGAGAGGTCTTTACAGAGCACGAGAGACTGTTTCAACCGCGCTTCGATGTCGTTGAAGAGCGAGGTGGCATCGAGTTTCGGGCTGAACACCTGGAGCAGAGTGATGGTGGATTGTTGGAAACAGTTTGTTAGCAAACCGTGCGCGTGGAGGATCTTGCCGTAGACGATGGGAATCGAGTGTTCGGTGACGCCACGGACCAGTTCGCGCTCGAAAATACGCCTTAAATCGTGGGAAATTCCGTAAGTAATGCCGTCGAGGACTTCGTGTAGACGGTCGTTTCCGGTAGCTGCTTTGATCGCTCTTCTTTCGATGTAAACGAGCAGTGAACGCGCCTCAAACTCGAGCACTTCGAGCAACGATAAACTTTCGAGGAGGGTGTCGAGTTTGTGCAGGTTGTTCTCGATCCTGTCGAGCCAATCGAAGAACCGAACCATCTCACCGAGAATGGTTTGGGTGATGTTTCGCAACTCGGGATTCTCGATGTCACCCAGAACCTGGTCTATCGCATTTTGAAGATTAGCCTGGACCTCACGTTGGACGTCCGTCCGTGGATGGAGTTCGACTACGTCGCCGACGAGGGGCAACTGGGGTTCAGGTTCTTGAGAAATGGCAGCGAGAGCTGTGGACATCGTCGAGTCTCCTTGAGGTAGCCGGGGCGTCCAAGTTTGGACCAGTGGGTAAGGTTGGGACTGAGTATTTGCTCGCTGAGAACACCTGTCCGGAACGAGACCCAGCCACCGAACGGCAAGGCCCGTGCCAACGACGGCGACCAGCAAGGCTCCTCCGCAGAAGTTTGCGAGTTATAGGTAGGGTTAAAGGTTCGCGACGATGAAGTCGGTCATCATCTGCCGCATGTGCTTCAGCAGCAGCGGGTCGGTCACGCCGTGACGCGACTTCGGATAAAGCATCAACTCAAACTGCTTTCCTGCCTTCTGTAACTCGTAAACGAATTGCATCGTGTTCTGCATGTGCACGTTGTCGTCGATCGCGCCGTGAATCAACAGCAACTTGCCGTGCAGGTTCTTCGCCGCATGAACCGGAGAGCTCTTTTTGTAACCTTCAGGATTGTTCTGCGGCGTTCCCATGTAACGCTCGGTGTAAATGCTGTCGTAGTCGCGCCAGTCAGTGACACTTCCGCCCGCGATGCCGAGCTTGAACGATTGGCTGTGCGTCAATGCGTAACTCGTCATGAATCCGCCGTAACTCCAGCCCCAGATCCCGATGCGCGAGCCATCAACATACGGCTGGCTCTTCAACCAGCTCAAACCGTCTTCGATATCGCGCAACTCGAGCTCGCCAAAGTTTTTGTAAACAGGCAAGGTAGACTCGAGACCCTTGCCGCTCGCCGTGCGGTTATCACAAACCCAGATGATGTAACCCTTCTGCGCGAGCATCTGGTGCCACATGTACGTGGTCGATCCCCACGCGTTACGCACTTGCGGCGCGTGTGGTCCACCGTAAGTAAAACTCATCACTGGATACTTTTTGCGCGGGTCGAAATCCGGCGGTTTGATCATCATCGCTTCCATCACAAAGCCGTCGCGCGTTTTGACCTGGAGCAGTTCCGCCGTGCCGAGTTTGTACTGCTTCAGCGCATCGACCTTGTTTTCCGCGACGACGCGCACGAGCTTGCCGCCGACATCGTATAAACGCGCCTGCGACGGCGTATTGAGGTCGCTCCAAAAATCGAGGAAGTAGTTGTTCGCCGGACTAACATCGACGCGATGCGAACCCGCAGTCATCGTCAAACGCTGCAATCCCGTGCCATCGAGTTTGATCCGATAACCATGCGGCGCGATGTGGCTGTGCTCCGTGCCGCTGAAATAAATGAAACCGTTCGTTTCGTCGACGCCTTCGATCGTGCGCACTTCCCACTTGCCATCAGTGATCTGCTTTAACAACTTTCCGTCAGCCGAGTAGTGATACAAATGCTCCCACCCGCTACGCTCACTGGCCCAAATAAACGATCCATCTTTCAACCAGATCGGATTTTCGTTTACTGCAACCCACGCCCTCGAGGTCTCGTGAATGATTGTTTCTGACTTGCCGTCGCGCGCATCCGCGAAGTTCACGTCGAGAAACGTTTGCTCGCGGTTCTGCGCCTGGTACACGACTTTTTTACTGTCGGGCGTCCACGCCACGCGCGAGATCAGAAAATCAGCCGGTTGATACTTGAACGTATCGACCCAACGAATATCACCACCCGCGGCGTTCACCACGCCGAGTTTCACAATCGGATTCGGCGCGCCTGCTTTTGGATATGGCGTTACTTCAACGTTCTGGTACAACGGAATGTGATCGACGACGGTAAACTCCGGCACCGGATTCTCGTCGAAACGCAGAAACGCAATCGTGGTCGAATCAGGACTCCACCAGTACGCGCCGAAGTTTCCGCGGCCGTACAACTCTTCCTGGTAAACCCAATCCAGGCGGCCGTTCAAAATCTTCTCGCTGCCGTCGCGCGTCAGCGCGCGCTCGCGACGTTGCATGCCGACATCTTCGACGTACAGATTGTTTCCGCGCACGAAGCTGATCATGCGTCCGTCCGGACTGAACTCTTCGCTGAGCTCTTCTTCGGGAGTGCTCGTGAGTCGAATCGCACGGTCGCTGCCAAACTCGTAATAGAAAAGATCGTTGGACCAGTTGATCAGCACGGCGGTTTCCGCGGGATTAAGGTTGTAGTTACCGCGATTCGCGAGCTGACGCGCGTTCTCTGCGCTAACTCCCGGAAGCACCGCAAAAGCAGCTTGCATCTTCGCGGCGTCGAAAAACGGCACGGCCTCGCCAGTCGCGGCGTTTACTTTCTGCAACCGCGGCACCTCGCGACGACTCGCTTCATTGGTCAGTAAATAATGATTGCCATCTTTGAGCCAACGAATGCTCGGCGTGGTGCCGTTGAAATTGACGCGTTTCCCCGGATCGAAGATGTCGTCAATGGTTAGAAGCTTCTGTTGCGAATGCGCGGCAACTGCGCTGGTGATAATCAGAACCAGCGCCAGGTAGACGGATGAACGATTGAGCAAGATTACTCTCCTCTGAGTTTGTCTTCGCTGGTGAGTTTGTCTTCGCTGGGAATTAGCTTTTTGATCAACGGAACTAACACCGCAAGCACGACCGCCGCCACGACCAGCGCCACCGTCGTGCCGATGAACAGCATCGGCATCTGGTCCAACTTCTCGGGATCGACGTTGCCGCCAACCAGACCCGCGATGAGATTGCCCACGGACGTGGCGAGAAACCAGATGCCCATCATCTGGCCCACATACTTGCGCGGCGAGAGTTTTGTCATTGAGGAGAGACCAACAGGACTGAGACACAACTCACCGCACGTCTGAAAGAAATAACTGAACGTGAGCCACCACGGTGAAACTTTCAAACTGCCGCCACTGTTAACGACGAGATTCGCCGCCGGAATCATGAGGGCAAAACCGATACCCGCGAGCAGTAGCCCGAGCGCGAACTTCGTCCCGCTCGAGGGATTCGCGTTGCGTCTTCCCAGCGCCATCCAGATCGCGGCGAATACCGGCGCCAATAGGATAATAAAGAGTGAGTTGATCGATTGAAACCAGAGCGCGGGAACCTCAAACCCCCCAACGTAGCGATCCGTGAAGTCGCGCGCGAACAGGTTGAGCGAAGTCGGGGCCTGCTCAAACGCAGCCCAGAAGATCGCCGCGAAGAAGAACAGGATCGCGATTACCAAAATGCGCTTCTTCTCTCCCCTATTCAGCCCGCCGAAGAGGAACAGATAAAGAAAGTAGATGACTGCTGTACCCACGAGGACGATGGTCATTCGCTGACCGATTGCCTGCGGATTGAGAACCAGCGCACCAGTGGCGGCGAGAACGATCACCAGCGCCAGCAGACCGAGACCTGCGGCCAGCGCGATTTTGATGATCTTTTCCTGGCGTGCCTGCTTGACGGGATCCGGATCGCGCGAAACATCCGTTCCGAGGTTGCCAAGTGTTGGACGAGCGGCGACGGCGAACCAGATGAGTCCGAGCAACATTCCCACGCCCGCCGCGCCAAAACCCCAGTGCCAGCCAAACTTCTCGCCGAGGAAGCCGGTGACGAGCTGCCCGGCGAACGCGCCCGTATTGATTCCCATATAGAAGATCGAGAATCCGGCGTCACGTCGCGCGCCGCCTTCGGGATACAGGTCGCCGACGATCGCGGAGATGTTTGGCTTGAGCAGTCCTGTGCCCAGGACGATGAGAATCAGGCCGAGAAAAAACGGCAGTGCGCTACCCGCAAATGATGAGAAACCAATGGAGATGTGACCGAGCGAGATTAGTACGGCGCCGACCATGATTGCGCGCCGCAGACCGAGTAGCCGGTCCGCAACCCAACCGCCGGGCAGCGACATCAGGTAAACGCTGGCTGCATAGATACCGACGATGGCTGAAGCCTGACTACGCTCAATCCCAAACCCGCCGTCAGCCAGAGCAGCCGACATAAAAAGGATCAGCAGTGGACGCAGACCGTAGTAGGAAAAGCGCTCCCACATCTCCGTGAAGAAGAGGGTTGAGAGTCCGACGGGATGTCCAAAGAAAGTCCGGCGTGATGCGGGCGCAGCAAGAGCTGCATCTTCGGCTGTGCTCATGCGAGCCATTCAAGCATCTGTGTTATCCGTGGTCAAGGATCAGGACCACGGATAACACAGACGGAGGAAGGATCTTACTTAGGGGATTATCGTAGCGTTAGTCGGTGATGGAAGAGTCTACGACCGGGTGATGCGTTTTGCCGTAGCGCTTGGAAATGATCCTTACGTAATTGCGGGTCTCATTGTAAGGGGGGATGCCGTTGTACTTATCGACGGAGCCTTCACCAGCGTTATAACCCGCTAGCGCCAGCTCAACGTTTCCTTCAAATCGTTTCAACAACCAACGCAGGTACTTTGTTCCTGCTTCAACGTTCTCGACTGGATCGTTTCGATCCTCACACCCAAAACGCTTCGCGGTCGCGGGCATCAACTGCATCAAGCCCTGTGCGCCGGCATGCGAGCGAGCCTCAACTTTGTACTTCGATTCCTGCCAGATCACCGCGTGAATGAATCGCGGATCAATACCCTCGCGTCGGCCCACGTCATAGATGAGCCGGTCCAACTCCGGGTCGCCGGAAGTCGGTATGTCAGCCGGAATGGGAGCAAGCTGGGGCGAACTGGCGACGGCTATTGGAGCCATCACACGACTGAACAAAAGGCCTGTAACGTTAGTAAAGAAAAACAGAGCAAGAAGAGCGAATGGTGCAAACTTCAACGCGCGGAAATGGGGTAACTTTCGGGGAAACTTCATCAAGAACAATCTCCAGGGTTAAATCGAACACAAGGGTTAATCTCTCTGTCAGGGACGCGACTCTGATGGTCCTATGCAAGCGATAGTTGCTTATTTCTTACGGATTTTTTGCCCGTAAGTTCTTGAAAATCATGTACTTAAATGGTTCGGAGAGATCGGTCGATTTGAAGGATCTATTCAGCCTGACACAAGAAAGCGGACATACTCCGCCGTACGCGTGGAACGCAGTCCACACGAACGCGAACGTTCGTATGAGTGTCTACAAGCTGCGCGCACCACGATGGAGCGCACACTCAAGGTCTCGGAAAACAGCGAAACGCTTACCTGTGTTTTCGTTTGCGCACTGCGGCAGCAAATGCTGCCAAGCCGGTCCCGAGAAGGAACATGCTTGTAGGTTCCGGCACACACTGAGTGTCAAAATCAGTAATCAGAGTGGTGCCTGAAAGCGTGATGGAATTCCAGTTTATGTTCATCGTATACGGAGCGGCGAGCGCTGGCCCGCTGTACGTGAATACGCCGGACCATCGAATCACCTGTCCTGAGTCAAGGACAGCAACTCCGGTCTCCAGTATGCTTCCGGGACCATTAGGAGTTACGGATTGGGTATAGCTGAGGACGGAGTTTCCCCCGACTGGAAGATCGCCACTGAATACCGCTGTCGAGGTCAAGTTTGTTCCCACCGTCATAACGCTGGCGGACACGTTCAAACTGGATGCTGGGAAACCATCAAACGTGAAGGTGCGGTTCAGCGTGTAGTTTCCACCAGTGGCGCTGAAGATGTCCTGCGAACAACCTTCGTCTGAAGCGGGCGTTATAATTTGACACTGAACGGTGATGATGATCACTACACTTGCAGGAGTGATGTCGTCGGGCAGAGAGGAAAAGGTCGCAGTGATATTGCCGGTCCCCCCAGAGCCACCGCCGAGCGATCCCGAAACCGTAGCATTTAGTGGCTGACCTCCGATTGACCCAGTCGCGGTACCTGTGACGGTGATAGGGTCTGCCGCAACAGAATCAGCGGCAAGACAAACAACTGCGAAGATCAACGATGTGAGAAGAATCCTTCGTAGATACATTTACGTCCTCCTTTTGAAGATGTGCGCGCGTCTTTGCTGAAAGACATCCAACACAGGGGCTCAGGAGAGAAACAGGTTGAGCGTTATGGGCGAGAGATACGTTAGATTTCAGAGGAACGACCGCTATATACGCTTCGCCGGACGCCACGTCAAGAGTCAATATTCCCCACTCAAGTGGGCAGATCAGCAGACGTGGACCGATGAGGTACTGCTTGACAGGTGCCGCAGGGCGGCGTATAAGCAGCGATGACAAACGTGGTGAGTTAAGGCGACTTGCGGCCACGTAAAATAACCAGCTAAACAGCTCGGGCGCCTCTGATAAATAGTTCGGCAGACCCGAAAACTTCAAACACTCTTTGAAGTCCCGTTGTTTAGCGCGGGGCTTTTTCATTTGCCTTATGCAGCCATTCCGCGAACTTCTCGAGACCGACCGAATTCACGTCGTTGACGGCGCGATGGGCACGATGCTCTATGCCAAGGGCGTCTACATCAATCGCTGTTACGACGAACTCAATCTGAGCAACCCCGACCTCGTGCGTGAGATCCACACGGAGTACATCCGCGTGGGCGCCGACATCGTCGAGACCAACACCTTCGGCGCCACTGCCCACAAACTCCAGCAATACGGGCTCGAAGCCAATCTCCACGAGATCAACGCCCTCGCGGCGCGCATCGCTCGTGAAGCCGCAGGCGATCGCGCTTACGTCGCGGGTGCGATTGGACCACTCGGCTTGCGCATCGAACCGTATGGTCCAACCTCGTTCGACGAAGCGAAGGACTTGTTCAAGGAACAGGCCGTGGCGTTGCTCGAAGGCGGCGTCGATCTTTTTTGCCTCGAAACCTTTTCCGACGTCTCCGAAATCCGCCAGGCGATCGCCGCGATCCGCGAACTCTGCGATCTGCCAATCGTCGCGCAAATGACGATCATGACCGACGGCAACACGCTGTTTGGCACCACGCCCGAACTCTTCACCGAACGCCTAGATAAATGGGGCGCTGACGTGATTGGCCTGAACTGCGGCGTCGGGCCCGCGATCATTCTCAGTGCGCTCGAAAAGATGCGCGCGGTGACCAAGAAAAAACTGTCGGCGCAACCGAACGCGGGTTTGCCGCGCGACGTGCAGGGACGGCAGTTCTACATGTGCTCGCCCGAGTACATGTCGAAGTTTGCCAAACGATTTATCCAGTCAGGCGCGAAGTTTATCGGCGGCTGCTGTGGCACCACGCCTTCGCACATCAAGTTGATCTCCGACTCAGTGCGCGCGGCGTCGCCGCGGGCGCAGCGAGTTACGTTCAGCGGCGCAGGCACGGCGGTAGTCGAAGTCACGCCAACGGACATCAAGGTCGTGCCGCCTGAAGAACGATCCGCGTGGGGACGAAAGATCGCGACGGGTGAGTTTGTGACCTCCGTCGAAGTGCTGCCGCCAAAAGGCGTTGACGCACAGAAAACACTCGACTCGATCCGTTTATTAAAGGACGCGGGCGTCGATGGCGTAAACATACCCGACGGCGCGCGTGCACAGTCGCGCATGAGCGCACTCGCGACGGCAGTGCTGGTCGAACAGCAGATCGGGATTGAAACGGTGTTGCACTACTGCTGCCGCGATCGAAACCTGTTGGGCATGATGTCAGACCTGCTCGGCGCTGCCGCTCTCGGATTGCGCAACATACTCGTGATCACGGGCGACCCGCCAAAGATGGGACCATATCCCGACGCCACGGCTGTCTTTGATATTGATTCAATCGGCCTGACCAACATGGTCAGCAAGCTGAACCACGGTCTTGATCTGGGAAACAATCCGATTGGCGAACCGACGTCATTCTGCATCGGCGTCGGCGTGAATCCAGGCGCGATAAATCTCGATGAAGAGATCAAACGGTTCGAGTGGAAAGTGGAAGCCGGGGCGCAGTATGCGATCACGCAGCCGGTGTTTGATACGGACCAGTTGCGCGACTTTCTCAAACGCATTCAACACGTGCGCATTCCGATCATTGCCGGCATCTGGCCCCTCGTTTCGTATCGCAACGCAGAGTTTTTGCACAACGAAGTGCCGGGTGTGAGAGTCACGTCGTCCATCATGGACCGCATGCGGGCGGCATCGACGATCAGCAAGGAAGCGGGACGTGACGAAGGTTTGAAGATCGCACGCGAATCGTTAATGGAAGTGCGCGACGAGATTCAGGGCGTGCAGGTTTCGGCGCCGTTTGGCAACGTGAAGTACGCGCTCGAAGTGTTTGACGTGCTGCGCTAATTCCGAACCGTAGGCCTTGCGGACCGTAGCCTCCCTGGGACCGCAGGCGTCTCGCCTGCAGTTTTACGGTAGCGCTCGTTTCGTCACATTGCAGGCGAGACGCCTTCGGTCCCAGGGCTAAGTCGTCTTAGTTGTCAGCAGCCTGGTAAACGATTTTTCCGCCCACGATCGTGTAAATCACGTTTGTGGACAAGAATTCCTTCGGCTCGACCTTCAGCAAGTTCTTCGAGAGCACCGTCAGATCGGCTATTTTTCCGACCGCGATCGATCCCTTACTCTTCTCTTCAAAGTTTGCGTACGCGGTGCCGTACGTGTACGCCCTGATCGCTTCCTCGATCGTGATCCGCTCGTTTGGAAACCAACCCGCCGCAGGCTGACCCGTGATCGTTTGCCGTGTGACGGCAGCGTACAAGCCGAGCATTGGATTGATCGGATACTCCGACGCAGACGTGCCGGGCCAGTCAGTGCCAAAACTCAGCACCGCGCCGCTTGCCTGAATGGTCTTGAACGCGTACGCGCCTTTCGTACGCTCGGCGCCGATGCGTTCCTCCATCCAACGCATGTCGTCACTCAGGTGAAACGGCTGCACTTCCGCCACCACCCCGAGCTGTCCAAGACGTTTGAAATCCTGCGGCGCGAGCACTTGCGCATGGACCAGGCGAAAGCGCCGGTCGCGTTTGCCGTTTTGCTTGTTGAGTTCTTCGAGATAGTTGAGCAGGACGTTGTTCGCTTCGTCGCCGATCGCGTGCACGGTCAACTGTAGACCGGCGCGATCAGCGCTGAGCATGTAACCGAGAAACTTGCCTTCGACAAACTCGCCCTTGTCGTTGACCATCAACGGACGCCAACGGCCGCGATTATTCGCGTCGTGTGAATACGGCTCAAAGAAACGGGCGCTGCTGGTCCCCATGATGCCATCGATGTGACCCTTGAGCGCGCCGAGCCGAATCCAGTCATCGCCCGAGCCCACGCGAATGCCCTTGTCCGACAATTCTTTCCAGCGATCGAGACCGGGACGGAAATGAATGCGAACCGTCAGCTCGCCTTTCTGATGCAGTTCGCGATAGATGTCGAGTTGCAGATCGTCAGACATGTCGCTGACGTTCGTGACACCGAACTTGCGGATCTCGGCGAGCGCATTTTTCGTCTGCTGAATGCGGCGTTCGCGCGAGAAGGTGCGCGGGATGACGCCGTTGAATAGACGCACGACGCCTTTGCCGCGCATGTGACCATTGAAACGGACCTGATTGTCTTTGAGAAACTCGACGTCCGGCGCTTGTGGATTATTCGGATCGATCTTAACTGCGCGCAGCGCGGCATGATTCGCGGCGAACTGGCTGTCGTCAAACTTCCGAATGAACATCGGATAGTCAGCCGTGAGCGCTTCGATGCGGTTCATGTCCGGCGCGAACGGTTCGCGGCGTTGACCGCCGGCGCTGCCTGCGGCCCACTCGTCATACGCGCCCCAAAAACCGCCGACAATCCATTCGCCTTTCGGCAATCGCGAGATCACGTCCTTCACGCGATCGACAAATTGATCCTGCGTAGAGGCGCGCATGATGTTGAACTCGAGAAACTGCGCGGCCGAAGCAAAGTGAACGTGGTTGTCGTTGAACCCGGGAACGACGAAGCGTCCCTTGAGATCGATGACGCGCGTCTTTGGACCACGAAGTTTGAGCACGAATTTGTCCGGGCCTACGGCCACGAACTTTCCGTCGTTGATCGCGACCGCTTCAGCAGTGGGGTTCCGATCATCAACGGTGTAGATGACGGCGTTGTGAAGAATGAGCTCAACCCCGGGCTGCTGCGGAATTGCAAGCAGCGCTAACACGAGTAGCAAGACGAACTTGATGTATGTCATGTGTACTCCTTGTGGAGCATGCGCTTCAATGCGGGCTCGAGCCTGGGCCAGAAAGGCGCAAATCCTCTGTTTATCAGCACGCCAGGTTTGACTCTCTGGCTGGCGAGCAACAGCGCATCAGCCATCTCACCAAAAGCGAGACGCGCACCGAATGCCGGCACGGGAAAGAATGTGGGTCGCGAAAGAACGTGGCCGAGAGTCTTTGTAAATTCGGAGTTGGTTACAGGATGAGGCGAGACGAAGTTGACTGGACCACTTACCGCTCGATCGCGCATTACGAACTTGAGCCCGTTAACGACGTCTTCAAGCGCGATCCAGCTCATCCACTGACGCCCGTTGCCAACGCGGCCGCCAATGCCCATGCGAAAAGGAGTCAGCATTTTAGCCAGCGCGCCGCCGTCAGGATCGAGAATGATGCCGAAACGTGTGAGGACAGTTCGAATTCCCTTTTCTGCCGCCGGCCGTGTCGCGTCTTCCCATTCAACACACACGGAGGCGAGAAAATCGTTTCCTGGACCACTCGTTTCCGTTAAGACTTCGTCGCCGCGGTTACCGTAGTAACCGATGGCGGATGCAGACATGAAAACAGACGGCGGCTGCGATAACTGGGCCAACGTCTGGCTGAGCAGCGTTGTGCCTTTTACGCGACTCTCGCGAATCGCGCGCTTCTTTTCGTCGTCCCAACGGCCGGAGGCGATGCTCTCGCCGGCGAGATGGATCACGGCGTCGAAGCCTTCGATGTCTTGCGCGTTGAGGCGTCCTTCGTTCGGGTGCCACTCGATTTCTGAGCCGGCTTGCGGGTTGTGCCGCACGAGACGGACCACTTCATGAGCGTCTTTGACCAGCAACTGCACGAGTGCGCTGCCGACGAGACCATGAGAGCCGCTGATGAGGATTTTCATAGGGCCTAAAAATAGCACAGTAGACAGTTTTCTTTCCCGCGTGTAGAATCCGCAACCAAAATTTTGCAAGGAGCAACCTCACATGCTTCGACTCAAACTGTGTTTCCTCACTCTAGCTTGTCTTTTCTTATTCGTGTTTACTCCGCGAACTGTTGAGTCAATTTCGGGCGTAGTGCGTTTGACGAACACACCCGAGCAGGCCGTCAACTTGAATCCGTCGTTGAGTGATGACGGGAAGGTGGTCGTTTTCGAATCATCGGCGAATTTCTTTGCGGGTGGCGTGAACGATTCGTTTCATGCGATGCGCGTAGAGGTGCGTGGCGATCCGCCGGTGTTTACGGACGTGGCGCGAACGCGGATCGTCTCGCCCGCGCTGTCCAGCGACGGCAGTGTCGTGGCTTTTTCGTCCAGTGAAGATCTCGTTGGTGAGAACTTTGATCGTAATTCAGAGATCTTTCTGCTCACCGGCTCCGGGCTGAGACAGATCACGCACACTTCGCCACCGCTGACTAATTCGCATGCTTCGATCACGGCCGACGGAACATTAGTGGCGTTCACGTCTGGCGGAGATTTAGTCGTCGTTGACGCAAAAACCGAAGACTTCTCGCTACTAGCTAACGGCGCCGCTAATCCAAAGATCAGTGGCGACGGATCGAAACTGTACTACCAACACGACTCGAATCTGCTACTGATCGATCTCAAGTCAAAGTTAAAACGGATCGTGGTTTCTGAAGTGCCGCAATTGGCACTCGCGTCAGGCCGCGCGGTCAGTCACGACGGCACACGCCTGGTCTATTCCGCTGAGTTCGTTGAAAACCAAAGCCAGGTTTTTCTTTTCGACGCTCGCGAAAACACAACCCGCCAATTGACCCACCTCGGATCGAGAACCGTAGACGTCGCGTTGCAACCGACGATCAGCGGCGATGGAAAGCGCGTCGCGTTTGCGACGAGGCGGAGAGTAGTTGGCGCGAGTGATGGCGGCGTTGAGCTTTATGTTTACGACGTTCCAAGTGGACAGACGCAGCAGGTTACGAACGCGCCTTCGGGTGCAACCGCGGAGGTTGCGGCGTCGCTCAATCTCGACGGGAGTCTCGTGGCGTTCAGTTTTCCGCGAGTGTTGTCGGGTCCAGTTACGGATGGTTTCGAAAATAACAATGAGATCTATTTGGCGTCGCTTGCGGGGCGGCCCGAGTTTGGCGTCGCGACTGTGTTGAATGCCGCCTCGTTACGAACTGCGATTGCGCCGGGAAGTATCGCGATTATCCGTGGAAACGCGCTGGGAACAAGCGTGAAAGTTAGTGGCATCGGTGCGCGTTTGATCTATGTGACTCCGCAGGAAGTCGGGTTTGTGCTACCGGACAGCCTGGAGGAGGGATTTGTGGATGTGGTGGTCACAAATGCCGACGGATTCGTTTCGAAATCGGAAACACGGATCACGACATCCGCGCCGGGAGTTTTCACTGTCAACGGAAACGGTGAAGGCGAAGCGATCGTGCTCGACGCCGACACGCAGACCGTTGGACCGTTTGGTCCGTCGAGCGGCAAATTAAGACTATCGATCTTCGCTACAGGTGTGGCGCACGCGAAAAACGTCACTGCCGCGATCAACGGACAACCGTTGAAAGTCGAGGCAGTGGCGCGGGGCGGCTTGCCCGGACTCGATGAGATTCACGTTTTGGTTCCGTCGGAATTGAGCGGCGCGGGCGCGAGCACGCTGACCGTTACGGCCGATGGCGTGCAAAGCAACTCGTCGACGATAACGATTGGCGGCAGTTCGCTGCGCGACATCGTCATCAACGAGTTTCTGGCCGATCCACCAGACGGCCTCGCTGGTGATGCAAACCACGACGGCGTTCGTGACTCAGCGGACGATGAGTTCGTAGAGCTCGTCAACTCCACCGCGCGCGATCTCGATCTCAGCGGCTACGAACTCGCCAGCCGCAGTCTCACGACAACTAACGACACGTTGCGCCATCGCTTCGCTTCGGGAACGATCTTGCCGCCGGGCTGTGCAATCGTAATCTTCGGCGGCGGCTCACCTGATCCGCACAATCCGCGGTTCGGCAGCGCACAGGTGGTCACGGCTTCACGCGGCAGCCTCTCGCTCACAAACGCCGGCGGTGTGATCACGTTGCGAAAACCCACCGGCGAGATCGTCACCTCCATAACCTACGGCGCGGCCGTCGGCCTACGCGCAGATTTAAATCAGTCGCTCACGCGGGCTCAAGATATAATCGGCCAGTTCGTGTCGCATTCAACCGCCGCCGGTGCCGAAAACCGAAGCTTCAGTCCGGGCACACGCATCGACGGATCTGTCTTCAGCAAAATCGTTCATGCACTCTTTCACAGACGCAATCACTTCGCTGCGCGAGCACTTTGGTTTCGACAACTTCCGCGAAGGCCAACGTGAAGTGATTGACTCAATCCTCGCGGGCAAAGACGTCATCGTGGTCATGCCCACCGGCAGCGGCAAGTCTCTCTGTTATCAACTGCCGGCGATGATTCTCGACGGCGTGACGCTCGTGGTCTCGCCGCTGATTGCGTTGATGAAAGACCAGGTGGACGCGCTCCACGCTCGCGGACTGCCCGCCACCTTCATCAACAGTTCGATTCCTGAGCCGGAACAACACGCGCGCATCGAGGCACTGCGGCGTCGCGAACACAAACTCGTCTACATCGCGCCCGAGCGTTTTCGCAGCAGCCGTTTCAATGCTGCGCTGCGGTCAATTCCGATCTCGCTCTTCGCGGTTGACGAGGCCCACTGCATTTCCACGTGGGGTCACGACTTTCGTCCCGATTACCTGCGCCTGCGACACGTAATTCACTCGCTCGGAAACATTCGCACGCTCGCGCTCACCGCGACCGCCACGCCTTACGTTCGTTCCGACATCATTCAACAACTCGGACTCGAGCGCCCGGAGACCTACGTCAGCGGTTTCGATCGTCCCAACTTGCGCATCGAGGTTGTCCACACTGAAAAGGAGCGCGAGAAGATCACGCGCATCAAACGCCTGGCGCAAGCGCACGAGGGTTCCGGCATCGTCTACGCCTCCACGCGCAAAGCAGTAGAACAGGTCGGCAAAGAGCTCAAGCGTTTGGGACTGCGCGTTTCGACTTATCACGCCGGGATGAGCGACGCGGTTCGCGTTCGCGCGCAGGACGATTTCATGAGCGGGCGCACGCAGATGATTGTGGCGACCAATGCGTTTGGCATGGGCATCGACAAACGCGACATCCGCTTTGTGGCCCACTATCAGATACCCGGTTCGATCGAGGCTTACTACCAGGAGATTGGACGCGCCGGCCGCGATGGTCTGCCGTCAACGTGCGTCCTGCTGTTCAACTACGCGGACAAGAACACGCACGATTTCTTTATCGAAGGTTCGTATCCGGATCTCGCGCTGGTGAAGTCCGTTTACAACTCTTTGGTACGCACTGAGTTGAAGCAGATTCACCTCTCGACGTCGGAAATCGCGCACCTCGCCGGTGCGAAAAACGAACTCGCGATACAGTCCGCGCTTTACCTGCTCGAGCGGGCTGGTCACATCCAGCGCACGGCGAATCGCTCGGAGAACGGCCGGCGGCAGAGTCGCACGATTCTCATGCTCGACACTGCGCCGTTGCGAGTCGATCCGCGGCAGGTGTCTGGACGGGCGGATCTGGAAAGACGGAAGCTGCGCGAGTTGATCGAGTTTTGTTACACGGAGCAGTGTTATCGCTCGCATATCCTCAATTACTTTGGGGATCGGAATCATCCGCGTCAGTGCGGCGGTTGCGGCAACTGTCAGCCGGCCACGGACGTTCGCTACCGTGAGGCCGAGAGGGAAAAAACAT
The DNA here is from genome assembly GCA_020199835.1 of Acidobacteriota bacterium. Classification (GTDB taxonomy): domain Bacteria; phylum Acidobacteriota; class Blastocatellia; order Pyrinomonadales; family Pyrinomonadaceae; genus PSRF01. The sequence continues at coordinate 17,814 of JAIVJV010000006.1, forward strand.
TTAAGGCCGATTTGGCATCAGGAATTTTTGAAACACGAATCTTGACGGATGATGAACTGCTGCGCGTGCGGAAAATACTCGCGTGTGCGAAACGGATGAATGGACGGTTTGGAAAGAAGTTATTGGTTGGCACCTTGCGCGGGTCGGCCGCGAAGCAACTAGTAAAAGCCCGTCTTAACGAGCTCTCAACGTACGGACTGCTGCGCGATATGGCGCACGATGAACTGGAACTCTACATCGACGCCTTGACAGCCGCCGGCTGTATGCAGGTAACTGGGCGGCAGTACCCGACGATCTCCAATACAGATCTCGGAGATCGAGTGATGCGCGAGCAGGAGCTGATTGAGCTCGCGCTGCCGGTTGGCGTGTGAGGTGCAAATGAAAATTTTTCTGAGCTGCGTTCTTTTGTTATTTGTCGTGGCCCACGCTTCCGCGCAGACGGAACAAACCGGCTGGGAGGAATTCGCTCCTGAAGGCGGCGGGTTCTCGATGCTTTTCCCGACAAAACCGGTCGAAACGATCACCGCGAAGCCGATCTACACGATGCATTCCTTCACGACTACGGCGGGCCGGGCCACCTACGTCGTTTCTTACACTGATTACCAGCAGATCAAATTAGGACCGGCTGCGTTTCTGGCGGCGAATCGCGATCGGTTTAATAAAGGTCTGCAAGCGAAGCTCGTCTCCAGCCGCGAAATCACTGTGGACGGGCAGACGGGAATCGAGTTCACCAGCGAGAACTCCGCGGCGAACATCCGTTCGCAACTCTTTCTGATCGGGAAGCGAATGTTTCAGACGGCAACCGTGGTGTTCAAAGACACGGACCAGACGCGTGAGGTCAACCGCTTTTTTTCATCCTTCAAATTCATCAAATCTGTGCGCTACTTAACTACACCTTCGAGCGGACTCGACGCACTCGCATACAACCGTCGCGGCATGCGTCCGGCCACGTACGCCAACCGGCCGGCCTGAATCGCGAGCTTCATCGCGGTCGCCATCTTCGCCGGATCTTTCGCTTCCGCAATCGCCGTGTTCATCAACACTGCGTCAGCGCCCAGCTCCATCGCCACCGCGGCGTCACTCGCCGTTCCCACACCGGCATCAACGATGATCGTCGCTTCGGGAAGTTGTTCGCGCATGATCCGCAGGTTCGCCGGATTCTGCACGCCCATGCCCGATCCGATCGGCGCCGCCAACGGCATGATTGCCGCGCAACCTGCGTCGAGCAACTTTTTCGCCATGATCAGGTCGTCATTGAAATACGGCAGGACCACGAAACCTTCTTTGACCAGCACGCGCGCCGCTTCGAGCGTCTGCTCGTTGTCGGGAAACAGCGTCGTTTGATCCCCAATGACCTCGAGCTTTACGAGATCAGTCTGCAACGCTTCGCGCGCGAGACGCGCCGTGCGAATCGCATCCTCCGCCGAATAACAACCTGCCGTGTTCGGCAGAATCTGTAATGACGGATCGAGGTGGTCCAGGAACGACTCACTGCTGCGATCGAGCGGCACGCGCCGCACCGCAACAGTCACCATCTCCGCGCCCGAAGCCGTGTGCGCGCTGCGCATCTCTTCGTAGCTGCGATACTTTCCCGTGCCGATGATCAAACGTGAAGTTAGTTCGCGACCGCCAATAATCATGAGTAAAACTTTACACGGATCTAAATGGATCCACCACCAACGAAGTGCACGATTTCGATCCGGTCTTCATCCTTGAGCATCGTCGTGCCCCACGCGCTGCGACGCACCACCGCGCGGTTCAGTTCGACGGCAATTCTCGCCGCCGGTAAATCAAGTTGCGTGATTAATTCGGCCAGGGAAATTGGAGCGGAGAGTTCTCGCGATTCGCCGTTGACGTAGACCCGCAAACTCATTGCGCCGGGTGAATTACGCGCCGTAGCTCGGCGGCCTGATCTTTCGCGACTGCACGCACGAGCACGGCCGCGCGTCCCGAAGTGAACTCGGGAATCTGCGTCTCCACCGACGCTACGCCGTCGCTCTCAGTCTTTATTGAATAGATTAACGGCCGGAAGGTTGTTCCGAGGATCTTGATCGACACGGCGACGCTCGGCAACGGCGTCTCATCACCATCGAGACGATTACTAATGAGCACTCGCAACGTGTATCGCTCGCTGGAATAAAACTCCTGGTCGTCGAGCAGCGTGATCACGAGCCCGTCCGGTAACGACTCTTCCACCAGCTTAGCTTCCAAAGGCTCTTCTTCAACGGGCGGCGCTGCCTCGACCTGTTCCCATCTGTCTTCCGTTTCGTATTCATCCGTGGTCTCAACAACCGGCTCCTCGGCACGCGGTGGCGGCGGCGTCCACTCCTGCGTGATCGGCCCGTACTCGATCTCAACCCCCTCCAGAGCGATAGCTGGTGGCGCCTCTCTCGGCTCAGGGTGGATCATGGTCTCCGGCTCGATGACAATCTCGGACTCGATATCCGTCTCGAGCGGGGCAGCGTCCCTGCCCGCACGGGTCATCTTCTTCAAATCGTCGATGCGGCCGGAGTTGATCGCGGCGCAGATCAGCTTGTGCTGGCGCTTGAGACGTTCGGCCAGCGCTTCATCACTGAAGCCCTGTTCGATTAGATCTTCGTATGGAGAACGTTTGCTGGCGAGGATGGTGCCGCCGACATAGACGAGAGAGAGAATGAGCGGTGTGTCGAGTCCTTTGTCCTCTGTTTGAACATGATAGACGACGCCCTCATGTTCGATGTCGGTGTTGAATCCGGTAATCACGTTTGCAAGGACTTGCTTGGTTCCCGATTGAACTCACGGCGAAAGCCACGCGAGGAGGCTTTGCTGAACGGTAACACAAGCATTTTTTCACGGTCAATCAGCATTTTTTCTGCGTTGTTCTGACCTTCGATCTGTGCGCGGATCCACCGCCGGAACGCTGCTTGACACCCTTGATCACTTCGTCTAGCATCCGCTTGTACAATGATTCTCAATCTATTTACTGTGCGGCAAGGGAGCGCCTGAGATGTCGTTCCGTCTATACGACTACTTGCCCATACTGCTGATGTTCATCGTTGCCGCGGGCTTTGCAGTCGGCAACGTTCTCCTCTCGCAGCTAGTCGGCCAACGTAAACGAACCAGAACGAAGCTGATGCCTTACGAGTGCGGCAAAGACCCGGTGGGTTCCGCGCGCGAACGGTTCTCGGTGAAGTTCTATCTGGTCGGGATGATCTTCATCCTCTTCGATATCGAGGTGATCTTCCTCGTGCCGTGGGCAGCGGTGTTCAAGTCGCTGGCATCGCAGGGCGATGCAATGCGCCGGTTTGTTTATCTCGAGATGATGGTCTTCGTCGGACTGCTGCTGGCGGGTTATATCTACGTGGTGAAGAAGGGCGCTTTTGACTGGAACGAGAGAGCGAGACGCGACGCGGAAGCGGAGGCGAAAGCGTTGCATCAGTTGGAAGCGCGGCGTGCGCTGCAGCAAGAGCGGCCCGCTGCCTGAGACGGTTTTATGGGACTGGAAAACATCATTGCCGAAGCTTTACCGGAGGTGCTGACGACGCGGCTCGATTCGTTGATTAACTGGGCGCGCAAGTCGTCGCTGTGGCCGGCCACGTTCGGCCTCGCCTGTTGCGCGATCGAGATGATGAACTCGACTTCGTCGCGAAACGATCTCGCACGCTTCGGCTCAGAGGTGTTTCGCGCAAGTCCGCGGCAGGCCGACGTGATGATCGTTTCGGGACGCGTGTCGCGAAAAATGGCGCCAGTCCTGCGCCGCATCTACGACCAGATGCCGGAACCGAAGTGGGTAATCTCGATGGGCGCGTGCGCGACGTCCGGCGGCGTGTTTGACAACTACGCGATCGTGCAGGGCGTGGACAAGATCGTGCCGGTTGACGTTTACATTCCCGGCTGTCCGCCGCGACCGGAGATGCTGATACACGCGGTGATGATGCTACAGGAAAAAGTGATGAAGGAGAGCGTGCGCGATCGTAAAGACGTGCCCGAAGAGGAAGCGCGCGAGGCGGTACCGCCGGGCACGCTGCCGGTGACCGATGGTGCAGCCGCGGTCAAGGAAGCACTCGCGGAACAGCGGCCTTACACGATCGCTTCGAGACACGAGCGGCGGCGTTCTTCATAGAGAGTCGAGCGACTAGTGCGGATGGCATCAGAGCCGGAAAACAACGAAATAAATCCAATTCCAACTTTAGAAGCCGGCGCGCCGTCACCGTTGGTGGCGGCGTTGCAACGTGAGCATCCGGAGTGGCTTGCCGAAGTAATCGAAGCATTCGACGAGATCACGATCATAGTGCCTCGCGAGCATCTCGTGGCGGCCTGTTCGTTTTTGAAGACCTCGCCCGAAACCCGTTTCGATTTTCTCGCGGACATCTGCGGCGCGGATCGCGGCGTAGAAGAAGACCCGCGCTTCGAAGTCAACTACCATCTCTTCTCAACCACTAAACATCATCGATTGCGTTTGAAGGTCGTGTTGAGTGAAGAAGATACGCACGTGCCGACCGTTACCGGTGTCTGGCGCACCGCGAATTGGCACGAGCGCGAGACTTTTGACATGTTTGGAGTGATCTTTGACGGTCACCCGGATTTGCGACGTATTCTGCTGCCGGACGAATGGCAGGGTCACGCGTTGCGCAAGGATTTTCCCTTGCGAGGCTACGAGCCGTATAGCCTGAAGTGATTGCCGATTTTCGATTGCCGATTGCCGATTTCCGGTAGTCGAGAGCTGTTCAAAAATTGGCAATTGGCAATTGGCAATCGGCAATAAAACATAGTAAGCATGAACTCAGCACCGACCATTCCGCCGCAATTCGAAATCGTCGATCGCCCGCTCGACACGCAGATGACGATCTCGATGGGTCCGCAACACCCATCGACGCACGGCGTGCTGCGACTCGAGCTCGTGCTCGACGGCGAAATGGTGGTGAAGGCCACGCCGGACATCGGCTACCTCCATACCGGCATGGAGAAGCTGTTTGAATACAAGAAGTATCAGCAAGGCATCGTGATCACCGACCGGATGGACTACCTTAATCCGCTCGGAAACAACCTCGCCTACTGCATGGCCGCGGAAAAACTGCTCGGGCTGGAAATCCCCGAACGCGCGCAAGTGATTCGAGTGTTGATGTGCGAACTCCAGCGTATCGCTTCACACCTCGTGTGGCTCGGCACGCACGCGCTCGACATCGGCGCAATGACGGTCTTCTTTTACTGTTTCCGCGAACGCGAAAAGATCCTGAACTTGATCGAGGCCGCTTCCGGTGGACGGCTGACGCCATCGTATTTCCGGATCGGCGGCTTGATGATGGATCTGCCCGCGGGTTTCGAGCGGCGTTGCAAACAGTTTCTCGACGCGTTCCTTGGCGCCGTGGACGAGTTTCACACGCTCTTGTCCGGCAACAGAATCTTTCAGAACCGAACGCAGGGCGTCGGCCGCATCTCGGCTGAAGACGCGATCGACTGGGGACTTTCTGGTCCCTGTTTGCGGGGCAGCGGCGTGAATCTCGATATCCGGCGCGCAAATCCCTACTGCGGTTACGAGAGCTACGATTTCGAAGTGCCGACCGAGCCTGACGGTGACGTTTGGGCGCGTTACATGGTGCGCATGCGCGAGATGAAGGAGTCGCACAAGATCGCGGTGCAGGCGTTGTCGCGTTTGAAGCCCGGATCCGTGAAGGCCGACGCGCCGAAAGTCGTGCTGCCGGATCGTGAAGCGATGAAGAGCCACATGGACGCGCTGATTCATCACTTTTTGATCATTACCGAAGGGTTCGACGTGCCGGCGGGTGAGGTTTATTTCCCGATCGAGGGCTCGAAGGGTGAGCTCGGTGTTTACATGAAATCAGATGGTGGGGCAAAGCCGAACCGCGTTCACGTACGTGGTCCGAGTTTTATCAATCTGTCGGCGCTGCCGGTGATGGCTGAGGGCGAAATGGTGGCGGACGTCGTCGCGATCATCGGGTCGCTGGATATCGTGCTCGGGGAAATTGATCGGTGAGTTCTCAACCAACACAGATAACACGGATTGGACCACTGTCGCAGCCGGTTTCGCTCGGTGTTGAACCCGCGACATTTTCGTCGATGGTAGAAGCTGAAATTGATAGCCACCTTGCAAAGTATCCGGTCGCGCGTTCAGCGATTCTCCCGTTGATGTTCATCGTGCAACGCGAACGTGGCTATCTCGATCCGGCGGGCGTGCTGTATCTCGCGAACCGTTTGAAGGTCCGAGTGACGGACATCTGGGAAGTGGCGACGTTCTATTCGATGATTCACACGTCGCCGATCGGGAAGTATCACATTCAGGTCTGCCGCACGTTATCGTGCAAGATTCGCGGCGCGGGACAGGTAACAGAGTATTGCTCGAACAAGTTGGGCATCAAGGTTGGTGAGACGACGGCTGACGGCCGTTTCACGTTGTCTGAAGTCGAGTGTCTGGGATCGTGCGGCACGGCCCCGATGCTTCAGATCAACTTCGACTATCACGAGAACCTAACACCGGAAAAGATCGATCAGGTGCTAAACGCGTTGCCGTAATTGGCCGCGCTGCCGTAACGATTTATGCGTATCGAAGCCATCGGATGTGAACCACTGCAACTTCGCCGAGTTCATCTCGAGAACTCGCGCAGTCTCGACGTGTATCGCCGCAACGGTGGTTACGAGGCAGTGAAGAAAGTCCTCGACGGCATGTCGCCGGACGACGTGATCAACGAGGTGAAGAAGTCGGCTCTGCGTGGTCGCGGTGGCGCCGGTTTTCCGACCGGGATGAAGTGGGGCTTCGTGCCGAAGGATTCGCCCAAGCCGAAATACGTTGTTTGCAACGCGGATGAGTCTGAGCCGGGCACCTTCAAAGATCGTTACTTGATGGAACGCGATCCGCACCTGCTGATCGAGGGCATGTTGATCGCCGCGTACGCGCTGAGTGCTAAAACGAATTACATCTACACGCGCGGCGAGTACAGGTATCTGATCGACATCATGGACCTCGCGCTCGACGAGGCACGCGCGGCGGGATTGCTCGGTAACAGGATTCTTGGCTCTGACTTCTCGTGTGAGATCTACACGCACACCGGCGCCGGTGCTTACATCTGCGGCGAAGAAACCGCGCTGTTGAGTTCGCTCGAAGGACTGCGAGGACATCCGCGCATGAAACCACCCTTCCCCGCCGTGTCAGGTTTGTATGCGTCGCCGACCGTCGTCAACAACGTCGAGACGCTGACCGCTGTGCCCGACATCATCAAGATGGGCGGCGAGGCTTATCAAAAACTCGGAACGGAAAAGAGCGGTGGCACGAAACTCTGGTCCGTCTCCGGTCACGTCGTGCACCCCGGCGTTTACGAACTACCGATGGGTTACGACGACATGGAGAAGTTTATCTTTGAAGACTGCGGCGGGATGCTCGACGGCAAACAGTTGAAAGCCGTGATTCCGGGCGGTTCGTCGGTCTACATCATGCGCGCGGATCAGATCGTCGGCAAAGACGTGCGCATGGATTACGAAGGTTTGGTAGCGGCGGGTTCGAGTGTTGGTTCAGGTGGTTTCATCGTGATGGATGAAACCGTCGACATCTTTGAATCGACGAAGAACCTGACGGAGTTTTACAAGCATGAGTCCTGCGGCTGGTGTACGCCGTGCCGCGAGGGCACTGACTGGCTGGTGAAGGTTTTCAAACGAATCGATAGCGGCGATGGACGTCCGGAAGACGCGCAGTTGATGCTCGACCTTTGCGACAACATCGAGGGCAAGTCGTTTTGTCCGCTTGGCGACGCCGCGTCCTGGCCCATCCAGTCCGCAATCAAGAGGTTCCCGGAAGATTTCAGGCGCAGATTGGCAAAGAATGGCGACGGAATTAGTTAAGCTCACGGTAAATGGGAAGTTGTTTGAGGTCCCGAAGGGCGCTCGTCTGATCGACGTGTGCCGCGAAAAGGGTTTCGACATCCCGTCGTTTTGTTATTACGCAGACCTCGCGTTGCAGGCGTCGTGTCGCATGTGCCTCGTGCGCATCGAGAAGATGCCGAAGTTGCAAACCTCCTGCACCATCACCGTCGCCGACGGCATGGTGGTCACCACACAAAGCGAAGAGATCGAAAAAGCGCAACGCGGCATGACCGAGTTTCTGCTCGCGAATCACCCGCTGGATTGTCCGGTGTGCGATCGCGGCGGCGAGTGTGAGTTGCAGGAGATGACGTTTGACTGGGGCGGACTCGAAGAACGCTTTACCGAGCAAAAGAATTACTACGCCGAGCGGTACCTCTCGCCGATGGTTGCGAACGATCCGCAACGCTGCATTCTCTGCAAACGTTGCACGCGCGTTTGCGACGAGTGGATGGGCGAAGAAGCGATCGAAGCAGGTGGACGCGGCGCGCATACAGTGATCGGCACGTATCTCGGCTGGCTCGATTGCTCGCAATGCGGCAACTGCATTGAGGTCTGTCCGACCGGTACGCTGCTCGATGCGACTTACCGTCACCAGACGCGTCCGTGGGAACTCGCGCAAACGGTTTCGACTTGTAACTACTGTTCCGACGGTTGCCAGATGTCGATCGGTTCACGTAGCGGCGAAGTGCGGCGCGTGGTCGCGCGTGATCGTTACGTCAACGGAATCAACGGCGAGTTTTTGTGCGTGAAGGGACGTTTTGGTCACCCGTTCATCAACCACGAGGATCGCATCCGCACGCCGATGATCCGCTACAAGAAAGGCGGCAAGCTGATTCCCGCGACGTGGGATGAAGCGATCCGTCACGTCGCTGAACGTCTCGATGCGGTGGCGGAGGAGCACGGAAGAAATGCGATCGGCATCGCGGGCAGTCCGCGTTTGACGAACGAGTCGCTTTTCGTGCTGCGGAAGTTTGCGACGGAGTTGGTGGGCACGGAAAACTACACGACCACTGACGTGCATAGCTTGCAGCCGTTTTTTGAAAATCTTGGCGCTCCCCTCGCGACGCACCGCGATATTCGGTACGCGAAGACGATCGTGCTGATCGGCGGCGATCCCGGTGAATGGCAACCGTTAACAGGTAAACAGATACGCCAGGCCGTGCGAAACGGTGGCGCGCAATTGATTCTTGTAAATCCGGTTCCGATTCGTTTGCGCGAACAGACGGCGTTGTTCCTGCACGTCCGGCCGGGCACTGAGGAAGCTGTAGTGCTTGCGCTGGCAGATCCTGCGTACGATTCGCTCGCGGCGGATAAAGCAGGTATCGCGGCGGAACAACTCGGCGCGGCGCGCCAGATGATCACCAGCACGGATGGCGACGTCGTCGTGATGTTTGACGCCGGCCTTAGCGCTGAAGCGCAAACAGTTATCGCGCAACTCTCGACGGTGTTCGGTGGTGAAGGGCGTCGCGTGCTGATGCATCCGTTACCGCTGTTCAACAACAGCATCGGCGCGCATGACATGGGACTGATGGACCGTGGGCTGACTGCTTACGACCTGCTCGAAAAAGCGGGTGGCGAAGTCCGCGCGATGTATCTCGCCGGAGGCTTTCTGCCGGAACATCTTCGCGAACGTCCGGACGCGCTTTCGAAGCTCGACTTCCTCGTCGTTCAGGAACTCTTTGAAAACGAAACGACTGCGTTCGCGGATGTGGTGTTGCCTGCCGCGTCGTATGCAGAAATTGACGGCACGTTCACTAATAACGACGGGTTGGTCCAACGCGTACGGCAGTCGATTCCGCCGCTGCACCAGTCAAAAGCTGACTGGATGATCGTTGCCCAACTCGCGAAAGAGCTCGGTTTGGAATTTGGGTACGAACTCTCTGCGTCCGCGGTGTTTCGCGACGTCGCGAAGAACGTGGCGGCGTATTCTGGTATGACCTATCCGTTGCTGAAAGATGAGTCAAATCCCGTTCAAGCGAAACATCAGTTGAGCGCTGCGACCAACTTCGGCACAACGGTCAGCGCTCTTCACGAACGCGTCGATTCAATGGACGCAACGGGCGAAAAGATCACCGTGACGCCGGACGTCGGCGACGGGTTGTTCAGACTCGGAATGCTGACTGAGAAAGTGCCGCAGTTTCGTTTGCTGGCGTCAGGCAATCCGCGCCCCGAAACGACCGCGGTCTCACCGCTGTACCAGATTGGGAGAAGTGTTGCCGCTGGCCAATCGACGACTGCCGATTGAAAGAGTCGCTCGTTCGCCGCAGTCCAATTGCATTCGGCAATCGACAATCGGCAATAAACTAATGGATTCGCAGACTGCCATTGACATTGCCCTTAAGTTCACGGCCATCACGGTGGTGTTTGTCGTCGTGCTGCTCGTCGTCGCGTACACCGTGCTCGCGGAGCGGCGCGTGCTCGGCCTCATTCAGGGACGGCTTGGTCCAAACCGCGTCGGTCCCGGCGGTATGCTGCAACCGTTCGCCGACCTGCTGAAGTTCATCCTTAAAGAAGACATCGTTCCCGACAAATCAACGCGCTTCATCTACTTTCTCGCGCCCGTCATCGCCACCATGGCCGCGCTGATGACGATGATCGTGTATCCGTTCGGACCCGAGACCCGGATTCCCTTCACCGACATCACGATCCCGCTGGTCGTCGCCCATTTCGACATCGGTCTGCTTTACGTTTTAGGAATCACTTCTGTCGGCGTTTACGGCATTATGCTCGCGGGCTGGTCGTCAAACAACAAATACAGCCTGATGGGCGGCCTGCGTGCATCGGCGCAGATGATCTCTTACGAACTCGCTCTCGGACTCAGCTTGATCGGCGTCATCCTGCTCGCCGGCACTTTAGATCTCGCGCAGATCGTCGAACAGCAATCCGGTTTTCGTTGGTTCATCTTCTTTCATCCACTCGGTTTCATCGTTTATCTAATCGCCGCGATCGCCGAAACGAATCGCGTTCCCTTCGATCTTCCGGAAGCAGAAACTGAACTCGTTGCCGGTTTTCACACCGAGTACAGCGCGATGAAGTTTGCCCTCTTCTTTCTCGCTGAATACATCAACATGTTCACGGTTTCGATGCTCGCTACCACGCTGTTTCTGGGCGGCTGGAACGTCCCGGGCCTGGAATACATCGGTATCGAGCGCGGCTCGTTTCTGTTCGGACTCATCAGCGCGCTCGGTTTTCTGGCGAAGGTGATCTTCTTTCTGTTTCTTTACATCTGGCTGCGCGGAACGTTGCCGCGCTTTCGTTTCGATCAACTGATGGACTTCGGCTGGAGGATTCTCTTGCCGCTCGCGCTGCTGAGCATTTTCATCACCGCGACGCTGATCTTCGCGTTTCCGAACTTGTTTTAACGATGCTGGTTCTGCTGTTCATACTTTTCGGGGCAATGGCGATTGGCTGCGCGCTCGCCGTCGTTGCGCAACGCAACCCGCTCTACAGTGCGATCTCGCTGGTCGGCGTTTTTATTTCGCTCGCGTGTTTGTACGTGATGCTGGCCGCGCCCTTTATCGCGGCCGTGCAGGTGATCGTCTACGCGGGCGCGATCATGGTGCTGGTCGTCTTCGTGATCATGTTGCTGAACGTGGAAGAGGAAGCACACCGGCGCCCGCGTTTGCGTTTCCTCGTGCCGGCGGCTGTGGCGCTCGCGGCGGTGTTGATTGCCGAGGTAGCTTTCATTCTGGTGTCGGTGCAGGAGTCTCGCGTCGTGCCGACGTCGAGCACGTCCGACGTCGGACTCACGCAATCGATCGGTTCGGCGCTGTTTACGCGATATCTGCTGCCGTTTGAAATCACTTCGATCTTGTTGCTGATGGCGATAGTCGGCGCCATGACTTTGGCTCGCCGCGGTGGTCTGATTTCACCGCGCGATCCAGCGAAGCGGGACCAACGGTAACTAAGAGGAAAGATGGAACCACAACTCTCCTGGTATCTGGCGCTCTCCGCCGTGCTGTTCACGATCGGCATGACGGGCGTGATCATCAAGCGCAACGTCATCGCGATGTTCATGTGCATCGAGTTGATGCTCAACGCCGTGAACCTGACTTTCGTCGCGTTCGCGAGTTTCTTCCAGGACGTCACCGGCCAGCTTTTCGTGTTCATCGTCATGACGGTGGCCGCCGCCGAAGCCGCGGTTGGTTTAGGAATTATCATCGCGATCTTTCGCAATCGTGAGTCGCTCGACGTCGATGATGCCAGCATCTTGAAGCTGTAAATGGAAACGAATCTCCTCAGCGTGATCATTTTCGCGCCGCTCGCGGGCGCCGCGATCAACTGGTTTCTCGGCCGGCGCGTGCGCAACGAGCGGTTCATCGCGACCGTTGCGTGCGGCTCGGTGGCGATCTCGACGCTCGTCGCGTTCTATCTCGCCTTCAACTCGCACGGCGCGTTGCGCACGGAAGAGCCGTTGCTCGATCACATCTGGACGTGGATCCAGGTCGGCACTCTGCGGGCCGATTTCGGTCTCGCGATGGACCGACTGAGCGGCACTTACGCGCTCTTCATCACCTTCGTCGGTTTTCTGATTCACGTCTTCGCCGTCGGCTATATGCACGGCGAGGCGGGCTTCTATCGCTTCTTCGCTTATCTGAATTTGTTCATGTTCGCGATGCTGACGCTCGTGCTCGCGAACAACTTCGTGTTGATGTTCGTCGGCTGGGAAGGCGTCGGTCTCTGTTCTTACCTGCTGATCGGTTACTACTTCGATCGCAAGGAAGCCGGCGACGCCGCGAAGAAAGCGTTCATCACGAACCGCATCGGTGATTGGGGCTTCGTGCTCGGCATCATGCTGACTTTCTTTGTCACGGGTTCAGTCAGCTTCTTTGCCAATCCCGCGGCAGGCGAAGCCGCGCAAACAGCGCTGTCGTATTTCAAAAACCAACCGGCTGAATCGTTCACGTTTGCAGCAATCTTCGCGGGCGGCGCAACGTCGATCGCGATGTTGCTTTTTATCGGCGCTGCGGGAAAGAGCGCGCAGATCCCGCTTTACGTTTGGCTGCCGGATGCGATGGCGGGTCCGACACCTGTCTCGGCGCTGATTCACGCGGCCACGATGGTGACCGCGGGCGTTTACATGATCGTACGCTGCTCGGAGATCTTCGTGCACGCGCCGACGGCGATGTTCATCGTGGCGATCATCGGAGCAGCGACGGCACTCTTTGCCGCAACGATCGGTCTTGCGCAAAACGACATCAAGAAAGTGCTCGCTTACTCGACAATTTCGCAGCTCGGGTACATGTTTCTCGCCTGTGGCGTCGGCGCGTTCGTGGCGGCGATATTCCACGTAATCACACACGCGTTTTTCAAAGCGCTGTTGTTCCTCGGTTCGGGTTCGGTGATACACGGCATGCATCACGAACAGGACATGCGGCGCATGGGCGGATTGCGGAAGTACATGCCAATCACGTTTGCGACGATGTTAGCGGGCTGGCTCGCGATCTCCGGCGTGCCGATCTTTGCCGGCTTCTTTTCAAAGGACGAGATTCTTTGGAAGACGTGGAGCGCAGCGGGGTTAGGTTCGTTTAGCAAAGTGCTCTGGGCCATCGGCGCTCTCACCGCGTTTTTAACCGCGGTGTACATGACGCGAATGATGGTGATGACGTTCTGGGGCGACGAGCGTTTTCGAGCTGGGGATCATCCGCCTCATCCGCATGAATCCCCCCGCTCTATGACGATACCGTTGGTCGTCTTAGCGGTGTTGTCAACTGTTGGTGGTTTTATCGGTGTTCCTTATGCCTTCGTGAATCGTGACGTCAACGTAATTGAGCATACGCTGGAACCGGTGGTCGCCAAAATGCCAGGTTCAGTAAACACGGATCACACGGATGAACATGCCCATGTTAATGAGGAACGACTGCTGGCGGGTGTGTCGATCGTGATTGCAGGGCTCGGAATCGGCGCTGGGTGGGTGTTGTTCCGGCGGCGGCCGTTGTTAGAACTGCCGCGCGTCCTCGAAAACAAATTTTACGTAGACGAGATCTACGACAAAACCTTAATCCGTCCGATTGAAGCTGTCTCGCGCGAAGGTTTGTGGAAGATTTTCGACGTCGGTGTGATCGACGGTCTACTACACGCGCTCGGCGACGCCGTCACCGAAGCGGGCCGTGTCGCACGTTACCTGCAAGCCGGATTCGTCCGCGGTTACGCCGCGATCATTTTGCTCGGCGCACTGATTCTGATCGGTCTGTTCGCTTATCTGGGGTTTCCCCTCGCGCGTTAACTTATGCCGTATTTGCTCACAATCCTGATTCTCCTGCCGTTCGCCGGCGCGCTCGCACTCGTGCTCTACGGTTTTGCGCCGCAGCGACGCGAGCAACACTACCGCTGGATCGCGCTCGGCACCACGGTCGCGACGTTTGTAGTGTCTTTGTTACTGCTGCGCGGACTGGGCGGAACCGGCGCGGAGTTCAGGTTTGAAGAAAGCGTGAACTGGATCGGTTCGATCGGGGCGCGTTATCACGTCGCCGTCGATGGCGTGAGTTTGTGGCTCGTCTTGTTGACGACGTTGTTGATGCCGATCGCGGTACTGTCGAGTTGGACCTCAATCAGCAAACGCCCGCTCGCGTATTTCGCATTTCTGCTGATACTCGAATCGGCGATGATCGGCGTGTTCGTATCGCTCGATCTGCTGCTGTTTTATCTCTTCTTCGAAGCGTCGCTCGTGCCGATGTTTTTCCTCATCGGAATCTGGGGTGGCGAGCGTCGCATTTACGCCGCGATCAAGTTTTTCATTTACACAGCCGTCGGCAGCTTGCTGATGCTCGTGGGCATCATTGCGCTCTACTTCATCTACAACACGTTTGACTATCCGACGCTGTTGCAGGTAATGACTGCGAGCCCGCTGACGCCGCGCGCCGAGTTCTTCCTGTTCGCCGCGTTCGCGCTCGCGTTCTGTATCAAGGTTCCACTGTTTCCGCTGCACACGTGGTTACCCGACGCGCACACTGAAGCACCGACTGCGGGTTCAGTCATTCTCGCGGGCGTGCTGCTAAAGATGGGTACATACGGACTGTTGCGCTTCAACCTGGCGTTGTTTCCTGATGCCGCGCGGCGGTTCGCGCCGCTCATCATCGTGCTCGCGGTGATCGGAATCATCTACGGCGCGCTCGTCGCGATGGTCCAACCGGACGTCAAACGCCTCGTCGCCTATTCATCGGTCAGTCACATGGGATTCGTCGTCCTCGGCCTGTTCTCATTTACCGAGCTGGGCATGCAGGGCGCGCTCTACCAGATGCTCAATCATGGTGTATCAACGGGCGCGCTCTTCCTGTTTGTCGGCTTCATTTACGAACGGCGGCACACGCGCATGATTAGCGAGTTTGGCGGGCTCTCGAAACCGATGCCGTGGTTCTCGGCGCTCTTTGTGATTGCATCGCTGTCATCAATCGGGTTGCCGTTTCTTAACGGTTTTGTCGGCGAGTTTCTGATTCTGATTGGCACCTGGACTTCAAACGCGGTGCAGCGTTCGTGGGTCGTGACGATGCTCGCAGCCACGGGTGTAATCTGGGCCGCGGTTTACATGCTGTGGATGTTGCAGCGCGTCGTATTTGGCGAGGTCACAAATCCGGAGAACGCGCAGCTTCGCGACTTAAACGGCCGCGAAATCGGGCTCTTAGTCCCGCTGCTAATTTTGATGTTGGTAATGGGTGTTTACCCGCGGCCCTTTCTCGATCGTTCGCGCGCAAGTGTGGAATCGATTCGCGCGCGCGTGAACACCACGCCCGCCGGCGGCTCGTACACCACTGCTACTCTGGAGCAAACGGACAAATGATGCCGATCATCAACTGGTCGATAATCGCGCCCGAGGTCATCGTTTGCGCCGCGGCAGTCATCGTGATGCTGGTCGATGCGTTTACGCGTCCGTCCCAGCGCTGGATCACCGGCGGCATCTCGCTCGCTGGACTTGTTCTTGCCGGAGTTGCCAGTGTCCTTCTCTGGCTCTACGGAACGCCGTCCGCCGATGCGTTCAACGGCATGATCGTGCTCGACGAGTTGCGGCTTGGCTTCACGTTGATCTTCCTGCTCGTGTCTGTGCTCACGTTGTTGCTGTCGAACGTCTGGGTTGAGAACGAACAACTACCCGCTGGTGAGTTTCACTCGCTGTTGCTGTTTGCGACCGTCGGCATGATGCTGATGGCTTCGGGCAACGATCTCGTAATCGTTTTCCTCGGCCTCGAGATTCTTTCGATCGCGACCTACGTGCTCGCAGGATTTCGCCGCACAGATGTCCGCTCGAATGAATCGTCGTTGAAATATTTCATTCTCGGTTCGTTTTCGTCGGCCTTTCTGCTCTACGGAATCGCGTTGATTTACGGCGCGACTTCGATTGCCGAACCCGGTCCGGGCGGACAGCTCAGCCGCATCGTTGCCGGAACTACTAACATCGCGGAAATTGCGACACGCGTAAACACGGCGCAGTATCCCGCGCTGCTGTACGCCGGCGCCGCGATGATGATCGTCGGTTTCGGTTTCAAGATCGCCACCGCGCCGTTTCACATTTGGACGCCCGACGTTTACGAAGGCGCGCCCACGCCGGTGACGGCGTTCATGGCTGCTGGTCCAAAGGCGGCGGGTTTCGCGTCGTTTATGCGCGTGTTTGTCTTCGGCTTGCCGTTTGTTGTTTCCGCGTCGAATACGTCGGCTGGAAACCTGCATCAGGCGTGGGTAAGCACACTTGTGGTCATGGCGATTCTCACGATGACGCTCGGAAACGTCGTCGCGATCGTGCAGAACAACGTGAAACGGATGCTGGCGTATTCGTCGATCGCGCATGCGGGTTATGCGCTCGTTGGTTTCGTCGCCGCCGGCGCAGCCACGGATCTCGCGCAACGCAACAAAGCGATCACGGCCGTGATCTTTTATCTGCTCACGTATGCAGTGATGAACATCGGCGCGTTTGCCGTGGTCCAACTCATCGCGCGCAGCGGCGATCGCCGCACGTCTATGGAAGACTACAGCGGCATCGGTTTTGAGTCGCCGGTGCTCGCGTTTTCGTTGAGTCTGTTCATGCTGAGTCTGCTCGGTATGCCGCTGACGGCTGGATTCATCGGCAAGATCATGGTGTTCGGCGCGGCGATCGATCAGGGCTACTACGTGCTCGTCGTGATCGGCGTGCTCAACACCGCCGTATCCGCTTACTACTACCTGCGTTTAATCATAGTGATGTTCTTCGGCGAGCGCATCACGGCGTGGCACGCGCCGAGGATTCCGGCGAGCGTGGCGCTGGCGTTGGCGCTGACGGTGCTCGGCGTGCTTTACCTCGGCGTGTTTCCGGGCCGAGTTATTAACGCGTTTCAGACCCGGATCGAGCCTCAGGTGTTTACCCATACTCAAAACCCGTAGATAACTAGTGTGACTGTCGAAGATTGCGTCGTACAGATTCGCGAACGACTCGGTGACGCCTGGCTGCCGCAAATCTACCGGGACCGCGTCCGCAAACTACGCACGCGCTCATATCATTTTGAGATCGCCGGCGCACCGAAACGGATTCTTATCCAGCACACGCTGCTCGGGGTCGAGCTGAAGGTCGGACGTAAACGCCTGCTCTGTCCAGATTTGGCGACCGCGCGGTACCTGTCCGTGTTTGCCCGGCTCGGCTGCCAGGATGTAGCACTGCCGTACGACATCACGAAGATTTCGCAGTTAGCGGACGAATTGGAGTCATCGTGGTATAGAATGTTGCTGCTGGTCGACCAGGATGCCAAGACAAAAAGCCTGAGTTTCAGGAGTCGCGTCCGTGGCTCGTTAGTTGCTAACATTCGCGCGGAGATTGCGGCGGCGGGTGCCGGTACGCGCATTCCAGAGTTTAAGCAGAGTACTAAACGACAAAATTAACGACCTTTTCTCAGATAAATATGACCCAGGAATTGCTTGAACTAACCCCCACACAAAACAGCACTGACGTTCCCACTTCGCTCCCTTTCCCTTTCAAAACGGTCTGTCGCTATGAGCCTATCGCGCAGCGCATTGAGAAAGCGCGCGTGCTGGTGATTGACGACCTGCTGCGCGACGAACGAGATGTTTCGGAAGTGGCGCGCACGGAGTGGGGCAACTCGCTCGTCGCCGAACTAAAACGCGAGCGACTGATCGCGGGGATGGCGATCGAAAATATTCTCAGCAACATTTCGCGGCTCGTGAAAGAACCCGAAACACGCGTGGCCCACGTTTCGGAATTAGCCGAAGCAGCCGCGGAGTTTCAACCGCACGCGATCGTGCTGAGCGGGACGTTACGCGATTTTGATTACTACGAAGAATCGATTCTGGTTGGGTTTACCGCGTTTATTCGCGAGACGAAGATGCCGGTCCTCGCGATCTGCGGCGGACATCAGCTCGTTGGTTTGAGTTTTGGCGCGCGCGTGGTGACGCTCGACAACCTCGAGCAGCACGAACGACGTCTCGATCGGCCGCACGAGTATCAATATCGTTACGTGCGTATCACCGAACCTGACGATCCGATCTTCACGAACATTGCCGTGTGCGAGACGCCAAAGGATGCGAAGGGTTCGCACATTCTTCACGTCTGGCAGAACCACGGATTGCAACTCGATCGCGTGCCGGAGGGCTTCTCGCTGTTGGCGACGTCGTATCTGTGCCGCAATCAGATGATGGTGAAGCGCAGCGAGGGTCAGTTAATCTACACCGTCCAGTTTCATCTGGAGAAATCGTTTGAAGACTGGAACAAGAGCCGCACGCGCTGGGAACATCAAAACGACTCTCGCGACGGCCGCATCCTGTTTGAGAATTTCCTGCTTCTCGCGACGAGTTAGCGTCGCTCCGTCGTGCGAACAGTTCCACTGACGCAGAAGACCCTCGCGCTGGCGGCGCGTGAGCTTGCCGCCCGCGACCGTTTACTCGCAAACATACACGCCACTCACGGCGATCCGCCGCTCTGGCAACGCCCCAGCGGGTTTCGGACGCTGGTCCATATCATCCTCGAACAACAGGTGTCGCTGGGGTCGGCGAAGTCGATGCTCACGCGGCTCGAGACCGCGATTCGACCGTTCACGCCGGAACGTTTTCTCGTGCTTGGTGAATCGTATTTACGAAGCCTCGGTGTGACGCGACAGAAATCCGCTTACCTGGTCCATCTTTCGGAGTCGATCGTTAGCGGTGAGCTGAGTTTCAGAAGGCTTTCGCGGTTGAGTGACGATGAGGTGTTACTCCGTCTGACGCGAATAAAAGGGATCGGACTGTGGAGCGCGAACATCTACCTGTTAATGGCGATGCGACGCGCAGACATCTGGCCGGCCGGTGATCTTGCGTTGGCAGTTGCGATCCAGGAGTTGAAAGGTTTGACGGCGAGACCCTCACCCGAGGAACTCGAACAGATCGCCGAAGCGTGGCGCCCGCATCGCGCGGTGGCTGCGCGGATGCTCTGGCAGTATTACCTCGGCCGGAAGGCAAGCTGAACTCCAAAACCTACTTCGAGATCGTCGACGCAGTCGTAGTCGGAAACGGCGCGTCAATCGGCTTGCTCTCGGGCACGTTCTCGAGCGTAAACTTCATCAAGTCATCGACCACGGCCTTCAAATCGTTCGTCTCGCGGTAGACGTGAAGCTGCCTTTCGGCTGACGTGCCACGCTGGAGAATCGTATGAATGTGCTCGATCTCTTTTCTCGAACCGAGATTATCAACCACGTCATCGACAAACTCGAGTAACTCCAACACGAGATCGCGCACCGGCACTTCCTTCTCCTTGCCGAAGTCGATCATCTTCCCTTCCAGCCCGTAACGCACCGCGCGCCACTTGTTTTCCTGAATCAGCATGCGGCGATAGAGCCGGAACCCGAGATTTCTGTCGATCAAACTGTTGAGCTTGGCGACGATGGCCTGGAACAACGCCGCGATCGCAATCGTGTCGTCAACACGCGTCGGGATATCGCAGATGCGAAACTCGAGCGTCGGGAAGTATGGATGCGGGCGGATGTCCCACCAGATCTTTTTGCCGTCGTTGATGCAACCCGTCTTCACGAGAAGGCTGACGTAACGTTCAAACGAGCTGTAGGAGTCGAAGTGATCGGGGATATCGGTGCGCGGAAACTGTTTGAAAACTTCCGTGCGATACGACTTCAGACCAGTGTTATGGCTTACCCAGAACGGCGACGACGTTGACAACGCGAGCACGTGCGGCAGGAAGTAACGCGCGGCGTTCATAATGTGAATCGCGCGTTCGCGGTCGGCCATGCCGACGTGCACGTGAAGTCCGAAGATCAGAAGCGATCGCGCGACGGTTTGCAGTTCCTGCACCAATAGCTCGTAACGTTCGTCTTCGAAAATCTCCTGGTCCTGCCAGCGTGAAATCGGGTGGGTCGAAGCCGCTACAATCGCCAGCCCGTTTTTCTTTGCAAGGCCGGCGATGATGCTGCGCAAACGGGTGATGTCTTCCCGCGCTTCCTGGATATTGCGACAGATGCCGGTGCCAACTTCAACCATCGATTGGATCATTTCGGGCTTGATCTGCTCGCCCAGGAGCATCTTGCCTTCTTCGAGGATCTCGGCGACGTGCGAGCGCAGCTCGCGTGTGTGCGGATCGATGATCTGAAATTCCTCTTCGATGCCGAGCGTGAATTGATCGAACATGTTGGCCCTCTTGCTCTCAGGCATTTAAATGTTTGGCGATGACTCGCCAGTCGGGTTTCGTTTTGCCCATATATTCGTGCCGCCAATGTCGATAGGCGCTGCCCGCCGAATGAACGGGACTATAAAGATCGAAGTGCACGTACCAGCGGCGCGGTTCGCCTTCCTGAAACAGGAAATGCAATATCGCGGTGCCGCGATCGAGTTCGTAAAAACCGCCGCTCGTGTCGTTGTGATTGGCGAACAGTCGCGTGAAGTCGCGGCGGCGCGTTAACGTTGAGGCGATCATGGGCCACGCTTCAAACTCCAGCCCTACTCCGCCTTCACCGTAAACGTTCGTCACCCGCTTCACCAACGTCCACAAGCCTTTCGCTTGAAGGCGATGGACCAACAACAGCAGCGCACGCTTCTTATCCGTTGGCCACGAGTCAAACGCCGCGGCATCGGTGGCCGCCCCCCAGAGTCCGGCGAGTTTGCCGGTCAGCAACTCGCGCGTCGCGGCCGGCAACATGCTCCACGTCAAAACCGGCTCCGGTTCAGCCATTGGCGATCTCGTGCTCCAGCAGTGCGCGACCTTCGTCGGAAAGATCGATGAATCGCAAACCGAGTCCACGGCCGGGCTCGGTATAAATCACTTCAGCGCGACACACCATTGTCGCGTCGGGACGGAAAGGTATGCGCACGAGCAGCATCGCGCCCTGGGGAATCGTGGCCTGCGTGTTCATGTAGAGTCCACCCGGGCTAATGTCCTTCGTGCTCGCTACGCCGGTCATATCCTCGCCGTCGAAAAACACATCCAGAATCAAGCGGGAACGGTCGTGAGCCCTTCGCTCATCTGGCGATTCGACCGGTTCTTCGAGATCGTCAGCCATGGAAATGCTCCTTGTCGGGAATGAAAACGCTTGGCTCGAATTGTACTCTTTTTCTTCACTTTTGGCTGACGATGTAAGTCGGCACCATGCCGCCGCCGGAGCTTACATTGGCCAGTTCCGTGTAGGACAAACGCGTAAACGCCGACTCGACTTTGCCATTGAACAGGAGCGGATCAAGATCCACCAGTTGCTCGGCAAACTCCACCCGGCCATCATCTGTTAACGCGGGAAAAGTCTCTCTCGCGGTCGGCACCCGTTCCTGAACGAGATAATCGCCGTTTGCCAGCGCCTGCTCGATAGCGGCGTCCCAACCTGCGTGATCGACGTTCCAACCGATCGTGATCCCGTGGCCACCGTAATCGTCGTTCGGTTTCAACACGAGCCGCTCGCTATTACGCCGCACAAAATCAAGCAGATCGATTTGTTCGCTGTTGTAGTCGGAGCGTTCGTCTCTGACGGTCCGAGTCCACGGCACATGCGCGCGAATCGCCTCAAGCTCCGTTTGCGAAAAGAGCGACGCGTGACGTTGATTCGTCAACACGGCAAAGAGAGCTTTCTTGTGGATCAACTTCGAGCGAAAACTGTTAACCATGCAGATCGCGCGGGCGCGATAGGCGTTCAACAACGCGGGATAATCCTGCATCACCGGCAGGTACTCGTTCACGAGGAGGCGCTTGTAAACGATGTCGATCTCGAGTCCATGTACGGATAACCGGTTATTGCGAAACTCCAGTTCCTGCGGCGTGCAGATCACTGATGGATAACCGTTGCTTTCAAAATAATCTCTGAACAGTTCAAACTCGCTGACGGTCGGCACGCCCGGCAGATCGACGATCGCGATTCGCGGTCGTTGTTGCGGCTCGTGTCCTAAAAACTCTTCGTACGAACGCAGCAGCACCTCGAGCATGAAATGTCTGCCGTAAAGCGGGCGCACGTTGTAGTGCTTCGCAAATTCTTTCATCACCGGCAGCGACGAGAAAATGTCGTAAGCCGCGTCGGCGTAAGCAATACCCGCGGGACTCTCGCCGTTGAGTTCGACAAAACTGTAACGCTTCGCAGTGAGAAACGAGTCGAGTCGAGCCGTAGGTGAAACTGCTTGGTAACCCGGATCGATCGCGACGAGTTCACGTTCGATTTCGGTCAGCCCGAGATCCGCGACGATCGTCTCGTCAGCGACGGCCGCGTCTTTCACTTTCTGAATCGCGGACCAGACCGTTTCGCAGATCTGCGTGATGCGCGCGAAGTCTGTTTCAGTGACGAAGTGCGGGCGGAGATACGGCGAGAGTCGCCGTCCACCGAAGATGAGTTTCGCGTGTTCGAGCCCGTCGTCGAGGGTAGCCCTGGAATTTTCGGCTAAATCGTGGTTGGCGAGCAGTTCGTGATACCGCGCCACAGCCTCTGGAAACATAGGGCGCTTAGCGTATCACAGACGAGGGTTAACCGAGTGCCGCGGTCTAACCCTTCCTGGCCGGTTTTGCAAGTGTGAGGACCAGCTTCTGTTTCGCGCGCATGATTTCGATTGACGACGGCGCCTTTACCGGAACCAAACGACTCAACATAGACACTGGTTTGCCGTCGATTGACTGAATCACGTCGCCAGGCTGAAGGCCCGCTTCGAAGGCGGGTGTTGCGGGTTCGACGTAGGTCACCAGCAGACCCGCGTTGGTTCCGAGTTGCGACGCCACGAGAGGGCGCAAAACGATGGTTTCGATGCCGTGCTCCAGCAGCGATGACCCCTTACCGGTGCGGAAGCTGTTGCGGAAATTAAAACTAATCGCGGGATCGAGCAGTCCGCTTAGTTTCACACTGAGTGCTTCTTCGACTGGGCGATCGGGACGCGCCACCGTGAAACGCACTAAACTACTTGGTCCGGCCCGTTCCAACCACCAGGTGAAATCCGCCGCGTTCTGGATTTCGTTGTCGTCCACTTTGAGAATCACGTCGCCCGCGCGCAGCGCAGCCATCGCCGCGGGACTGCCGGGAACGATCGACGTAAGCATAATTCCGTGGTGCTTGCCGGCAAGTGCTGCGGCGCGTTCCTGCGCCCAGCCGTGGTTAAGAATCTGATCGAGTTTGAGCTGCGAGATGGCTTCGCCTTTGACGCCGAGCCACGGACGCGGAACGCTTGCTTGCTGTTCAAGCACGCGTTGCGCGGCACGACGGATGGACGCGGCGGGCAAAATAGTCGCTTCGTTTCCTTCAAGCCCGTCAACGATGCCGATCGTTTCACCGGCTTCGTTAACTGCGACGCCGCCGATGTTTGCTTGTGACAGACGTTGCGCACTGATTTTCAGTCGCGCAACCTCTCCGGAAGGCGACGGCAGAACGTTCTGAATGCGCGCTTCCATCGAGCCCATGCGAACGTAAAGATTGTTCGGGAGCGCATTGCTGCCGAACATCGTTCGCGTCACCGGTTCTGGTCCAAACAGTAAAACGTTGTCGCCCACGTCAACCGTGTCGTCTTTAGTCGTCGCTGCGGACTGAAAGAGATTCTTGTTGGCGAGTCGCAGGATGGACAGTCCGGTAGTAGCGTCGAAGCCGACGTATTTTGCGAGTAGCTGTTTACCGTCTGGTCCGATGACGGTGACGTCGGGACGGTTGATGAACCGATCTTTGAAAGCCGGAATCGTTGTTTCGAATGCACCCGGGATCGTCGGGAGCTTTACGTCCGCGGCGCCGTGTGGAGGCAATGATGGTCCAAACTCAACTTCTGCTTCAGGCAGCCACGCCGCGATCGTTTCGCCATCTTCCATCGCGAGACCGGCAATGACGTTGGTGTGCACGTCGTCCGTCAGGTTGAACGTCGAATCGAGTCCGTTAATCGCCTGCCATTGCTGCTGGGAACGCAGCAGCAGTCGAAACATCTTCAGGCCGTTGAGACGGTGAACAATCGTGACTACCTGGCGCGCGTTGCGCCGATCGACAGGTCTTTGTCCATTGCGTGCGGGTGGCGACGGTCTTCGTGGCGACGGCGACGGCGCTTGGGCCATTACCGCCGCACACGAGAGCGCGAGGGTCACAATGATTGCCGTTCGCTTGATTATTGCTCTGACAGACATCTTTATAAATCCGTTTACCAAACACCATCCTTGGGAGCAAATTGATTTCCGGTGGTCAGCACTCGTTGCTGACCAAAGCTGACGGTCGGAAACGAAATCGTGCGCGCGTTTCCGCGGCCGTCGTCGAGTGAAACCTTGAGCGATTGCAACGAGGTTTCGATTGGGAAAACTGTCACAGTGTCCGCTGCGGTTCGTGTGTCTGAAACGACGTTGGCGCCTACGTTACTGAAGTCTACTGCCGTGATCGTTTGTTTCTGTTTCGGCGCGCGAGGTCGATCACCCTTTCGCCGCGGCGGCGCGGTGTTATCGGCGATCGCAGGAAGCGGGTTTCCGCCGTGGGATAACGAGCCCGTTGCCCGGTTTCCGTCTTCGACTGGCGGCGGTTCGATCGTTTGCGGCGGCTGTTGCGGGGCGACTGCAACGGTCGCCGGCGCCGGCTCCTGCATACGTTGCCAAATCACGACTGCGCCCACGCCGAAAACCACCAGCACCGCTGCCGTTGCCAAACCGCGAACCGTCATGGTCCAAAAGCGAAAGCCCGGTGTGTCCGCGTCAGCAGCGAGTCGCGCCCGCAGTCGAAAATCGAAATCCGCCGGAGCGTTGACCGTACCGAGACTGCCGACGATCTGCCGCAGCTTCGTCTGTTGCCGGTGAAACTCGCGGCAGTCGGCACAGGTTTCCAGGTGGTTCGCGGCACTGGCCCTGAACTCCTCGTTCAGTGCTGTCTCTTCGAGTTCCCGGCGAATCATTTCACATTGTCTATCTTTCATAATTACCTCACCCTACAAGTAAGCCCGCATCTTCTCTCGCAGAAATCCGCGCGCGCGGCTGATTCTCGATTTCACCGTGCCCTCGCTCGTTTCCAGGATCGCAGCGATCTCGTCGTAACTGCGGCCATCGACGTCGCGCAGAATTAAGGGCGCGCGATATTTCTCCGGCAGTGTGCCGATCGCGCGTTGCACGGCGTGGCGGCGTTCCGCCTCGACGAGTTCCGAGTCCTGTAACGGCCGGCCGTCGGGCGGATTCAGTTCCTGCGCTTCGCTACCGTCGGTCTGTTGAAAGAACCCGGTGAGCGAAACGAGTTTCCGCCGTTTGCGTTTGCGCAGTTCGCTGATCGCCAGGTTGGTCGCGATGCGATAGATGTAAGTCGAGAACGCATAGCTACGTTGATATCGATCCCGTGCGCGGTAGACCCTGACGAACGTTTCCTGAGCCAAATCAACAGCACCGTCGTAATCGCTGGTCATGCGGTAGATATAGCTCGTGATTTGGTTACGGTAACGTGTGACTAGCTCGGCGAAGGCGTCCTGATCGCCATTTCGAGTGGCTTCCAGCAGGGCATGATCGGAGGTGGTGTCCTCCAACATTTCCTCCTGCAAGCTTGGCGCGAACGCCAGCTCGTCGATGGTAGTCAACGTGTTCATCAGGCAGGCAGGCTCAAAAAAGTAATTGGCCGACGGAGTTGGAATTATAGCCACACCGGCGCGCCAACCGAAGGCATACACGCGCCATTCCCGGCTTGGTTCCGTGAAAATCCGTGTTTCGCTGGAAGCGTTGACGGCATGCAGCGTTAGGTCAAGAGGGACAGGGATTTAGGCGGATCGACGACCTAACGCCAGTACTCAACTACAAATTTCTCACACTACGCGTCTGGGTTTTTGAAGATGGAGTCGCTGACTCTGACGCCGTAGGTAATGGTGAGAACGCGCGTCTCCTGGCTTTGCCGCCCATCGGCGGTCAGAATGATCCGGTACGGCACGAGCGTCTGCTGCACAACGCGATAATCCAAAAACTTCCTCGTGTACTTCACCGGCACCCCGCCGAGCGTGCCTTCGTCGTACTCCAACCAGAGCACCCGCAGCGATCGCGCGCTGATGTAATAACGCGTCTTGCGCTTCTCTTTGTCGGTCAGGTCGAGCACGTAAAGGTCGAGGCCCTTCTGCGCGTCTTTACCGACAAGAGTTAACGTCGAGCCGCATTCTTTGTAACGCAGCAATGCTTCAATGCTGTGATGATGCTGCGAGATGAACTCGACGCTGGCCTCCTGTTTCGGCGTAAACGCGGCGCCATTGATAACGCCCCAGAGTTTGCCGTCGTCGAAAATCAACGAATACTCCATCGTCGGCAGCTTCTGGTCGAGACGTATCTTGTCTTTCGCGAGGATTTCACCACGAACGAACCGGCGCTCATAGCTCGTCTCTTCGGCTGCATTTCCATCTGCGGTGAAGCGGGTTATGCGGCCGCGTTCCACGCCGTTGCGGCGAATCTGCTCCAAACCGGGCCGCGTGCCGTAGATCAGGATTACAGACTCAGCAATCTGCTCGGCGGTGTACTCAGTTTTCTGAGACTTCGACTCGGCGGGTTTCGGCTGCGGGTTCTTTGGTTCCTGAGTCTTCGGGTCCTGCGTGCGCGGATCCTGAGGCGGCGTTGTCCTTGGGTCCTGCGAAGCCGCCGCAGCCGGAATCCTCCCGGAAAATGGAATAAGAACAAGGAGCGCGGAGAGAACTATGAGGGCAACTAATGAGCGAAACAAATGTAATTGTTCTCCTTGGATTCTAGGCAAACACTAGGGAGAGCCGAATTGTATCCGCGGATCGTTGCGTTTGACAAGCAACAGCGCCGCAAGTATTTTCCTTTGTTTTTGCAGAAAGGATACGCAACTCAGATGAAGCGTGTGGGAGTTTTGGTAGGCCGGGAAAAAACTTTTCCTGAGGCAATAATTCAACAGATCAACGACCGAGGCCGCGGCGTCGTCGCCGAATACCTCAAGCTGGACGGTATTCGATACGACGACCCTCCGCAGTACGATCTGGTTATCGACCGTATTTCGCACGAAGTTCCGTTTTATCGAGCGACTCTGAAACGCATGGCGCTCGAGGGCACGAAAGTAATAAACAACCCGTTTTGGTGGTCGGCAGACGATAAGTTTTTCAACTATTCACTTGGCATAAAGCTCGGCGTGGCGATTCCAAAGACAGTCCTGCTGCCGCAGAAGGACTATATGGAGGGAATCGTCAGCGAGAGCTTGCGCAATCTCGCATTTCCCATCGACTGGCAGGGCATCGTCGATTACGTTGGATTGCCGGCGTTTCTCAAGCCGTTCGATGGTGGGGGCTGGAAGAACGTTTCGAAGATCAACTCACTGGAAGAGCTGTGGGTTGATTACAACAAGACCGGCACGTTGTGTATGACTCTTCAGGAGTCGATCGATTTCGATCAGTTTGTGCGTTGTTACTGTGTGGGTCAGGAAGAAGTGATGATCATGGCTTACGATCCGCGCAAGCCGTATCTCTCGGGGGAGCAGTACGTTCACAACCCCGACTATCTCGAGCCGGCGCTCGCGGATCGCGTTCGGAAAGATGTGCGGACGCTTTGCAGCGCGCTTGGTTATGACATTAATACGGTTGAATTTGCGATCAAAGACGGCGTCCCGTATGCGATCGATTTCATGAATCCCGCTCCGGATGCGGAGTTGGCGTCGGTTGGCGAGTTTTATCACAACTGGATCGTGAATGCGGTGACTGATCTGGTGTTTAAGAGGTTGGCGGAGCCGAAGGATGCGTCGCGTTATCGTTGGGATGCGTTGTTGAATCCCGCGCCGGTGCAGACTTATGCAGTAGCTGCGACTGCTGAGCAACAGGCAAGGACAATAACGCCTGCGCCGGGGACGGCTACAAAAAAGCCCGCGACGACCAAGCGTAAGAAAAACTAGACGGGGATTAAACGGATCGAGGCTTTGATCTGTGAAAAAGGGCCTTAGTTCCCGCGAGGGTTAAGAGCCAAATGATGAGAGCAGAAGAAGCCATTGACCAACCGACACCCGCGGCGCTGGGATCGATGACACCGCCGGCCAATGCGAGCAGCACGCTGAAGTTTGTGACGCGCAACGCCAATCGCCGGATCCGCGTCACTGTTTGCAACCAACTAATCCGGCGCAGCTCAGTCGCGAGATAATCATCGTCGTTATTGAGCTGCATGTAGTATTCGCCCTCGCTCCGCGCATAGCGGGCGAGGGCTTGTTCTGAACTCACGCGCGCAGCTTCGTGGTAGTGGTGAATCACGTGCGCGAGTTTGCCTTCACGAAGCGCGATGTCAGCGAGTCCGACTCGCGCTTTGAAATTCCCGCTATCGAGTTCGATTACCTTTTGCAACGCGAGCCGCGCCTGTCGCGCGTCGCCGCACTCGAGAAAACTCTCACCGATCAACGGCAACAGCACCAAATCGTTCTTCGCCCTGATACTCGCAAGCCGCAACGCCGCTCGCGCTCGCGAAAGCAAACGCGCATCCGACTGCGCACTCGCCTGCGAACGCAACAAACGCGCGAAATCGTAAATCAGCCACGCGCCGTGCGGACGAACGTTCAACGCACGACGAAACGCTTCGCCGGCCTCGCGCAGACGTCCCGACACGCGCAACTCGTTACCGAGCCGTCGCAGTACATGCGCGCGTTCGAAATCGTGCGGCGTCGCCTCCGTCGCCTCGACTGCCAGAGGCCGTTTCGACTTACCGGTGAGTTTGAACTCCGCCTCCGACACTTCTAAAACGTCCGGCGAAGCCAGCTGCGAGAGTTGTGCTTTTCGTTCGAGAAATG
This sequence comes from Acidobacteriota bacterium, assembly GCA_020199835.1. GTDB lineage: Bacteria > Acidobacteriota > Blastocatellia > Pyrinomonadales > Pyrinomonadaceae > PSRF01. The sequence continues at coordinate 46,769 of JAIVJV010000006.1, forward strand.
TCGGGTCGTGCAGATAATCGCGTAGATCGCGCGTGCGGCCGTCGAGTTTATTTTCGTGAATCAGCGGAAACAGCTCGCGCACCATCCGGCGGTAATCGCGTCCAGCGGAAATGATGACAAACTGTTTTCCCTTGCCATTGATCTGCGTGCGATACCGATAACGAACGCTGCCGCCGCGTCGCAACGTGCGCACCGCTTGCGTCTCGACGGTTTCGAAGTCGTCAACGGCGAGTTGTTTTCGATAACCAAAGAGTAAATGCAGAAACGAGGCGAGCAGGCCGCGACGTTGCAACGAGATCCCATCGAACACGATGCGATCGGTTAACGCGAGTAAAGAAATAAGCAGCCAGCTAAGTGTGATAAGGAGCAGAGCCGGCGCGTCAAACTCCGCGCGCAACAACATAGCGCTGAAGAAAGTGACGACGCTGCCGGCGGCGAGATATGGACCAGGAGAAACACGCACACTCGCGATCGCGGGTCTCTTGAAGGCGCGTTCGCGTTCATCGTTGACACCGACGAGTGCGGGCAGACTCTTGAATTGTTCCGTATCGCTCATCTGCCCTCTTGGCTCATCTTTCCTCAGTCCCAGGTTCGTTCGGGCAATCGACCGGCAACTCCAGCGCAAAAGTGCCTCGCGATCTGCCCGGTTCAGTGTAACGCAAGTCCGCAAGTTGAACGAGAGTTTGCGTTGCGCAGCCCGGATCGGCGAGACGCGCCACGGGAAACCGCGCGAAACCAAGAAATACGCGCGCGGGTTTTTGCTGTTCGACGGTGTCCAGTACCTGCGCCAAAGCTCCCGAAGGCTTTTCATAACGGATCATTCGCGGCGCCGAGTTGTCCGTAATTAAATGCACCGGAAACCGGTAAGTCGCGCGATCCGTTTCGAAAACGCAGTCCCAGCGGAATGGATTCCCCAGCGTCGGCATCGCCGCCAGACGCAACACAGCTTCGCCATTCGGGGCGGCGATTCGCGCCGCTTCTTCCCTGCCCTGCGCCACCGCGCGTGAGTGAGCAAAAGCGAGCGCGCCCCAGTACGCCAGCACCACCGCAAACGCTACAAGCGCGATCCGTTCGCCCCACTTCTCGCGCGCGCCAATCACATATAGATTGATCGTCCCAGTCAACGCAGCCATCCACAACGCGACGATCAAAGTCCGGTTCGACAAATCGCCACTCCTCGGTCCAGCGACGATCAGCAGGGTGATTGCCGCGGCAAACGCCGCCCAAATGAATTTCGAAATCTTCGTCTTTGAAGCAAGCAGAAACGCAGCGCCACCGAGCACTACCCACAGAAACGGATCGACGATGAAAACGAGATCGCCGTAGAACCAGCGCGGGCTCCACGGCAGCAGCAAACGAATGCCGTAGTTGTTGGTCCAATCAAGCAGTGGATGAGTGGCACTGACGATGAATGAAGCGAGCAGCAATCCGCGCAGTTTAGTTTTTGGCAGTTGTCGGCGCAGACGTGCCCACAACCAATCGACGCCGTAGAAGAGCAAAGGCAGCAGAATAGCCAGAGATACGACGCCGACGATTGAGTGAGTGATGCCGCGATGGTGGTGGAGATAGTCCGAACGATCTCCAAAGAGGATTACTGCGATGTCCGAATCGGGTGAGTTAGCGGCAAGAACACACAGTAGCGAGGCTCCGGGCGACAATCTTTCCAAACCCGCCTTGGCTGCAGTGAGTCCGACGAGGGAGTGCGTTAGATTGTCCAATCCGGATGGTTCCTCCGCGCGGGTTCCCAGACCTAACCAATCAATGAAGCGGGGGTCTCTGGCGGAAGCTGGGAATAACGATCCGGATCCAGCTTTTGTAATTCCGTGGCTGCCTCACGAGCGGCAGCGGAGATCGGCGCGGGCTGATTGTCCTCGCCTTTCGCTTTGCGCGACGCGTCAACCATGTTGAAGAGAACGTCTACTGCTTCTTTCTTTTTACCGAGCTTGTTGTAGACCTTGGCGAGGCGGAGGTTCGCGGTTTCCGACGGCACGCTCACGCTGTTCTGTCTGGCCAGGTCGCCGTAAAGCTGAGCGGCCTCGTCGAGTTTTCCGTCACTCTCTTTGGCTTGTGCGAGGGCGAACTTCGACAACGCAGCAACTTCCGGAAGACTGCTGTTCGACAGTTCGCTTAACTCAGTCATGCCCTTGGGACGATCGACAATCAAACGATTCGAGGCGATGAAATAGCGGGATTCCGAACGATAGGGATCTCCATACTTGGCGGCGACTTTTTCAAACTCTTCAATAGCGCGTTGGGCACGTTCGTATTCGCTCGTATATGAAGGCTCGGTGGCACCCGCGATCGGGGTGGCGTTGACGTCGGCGGTGGAGATGGAAATGGCGCGGCCGAGGGCCTGGCGGGCTTCGTCAGTCTTCTTGTTGCTCCACTTTACGAAAACGATAATGAGGATCCCGGCGACCAGCAGTCCGCCTAAACCGTACAGGATTGTCCGGCCGCGGCCCTCTAAAAGGTTGCCGAGCCGATCTAAAAAGCCCATTGTTGTATCGCGAAAGCGGTCGTGCTGGAGTTCCCGCACCCGCTTTTTCTTATACTTTGCCACTTGGATTCCTCTCGCAAGCCTGCATAGTCGGCTGCGTTCTGTTAGGTGTATGATTAGCGAAATTGTCACTCTAATGGCGCGTTGGAAAAGTTGTCAACAGCGAATGCATCCAATACGGGTGATGATTTTTAACCCCGCAATGAATCTCAGACGGGCGATGAAAATTTTTTGGGAACAAATCGTGCAGACGGGTTGTCTAAGCGATTGCCTGTCCGGGAATGGGCAAAGTTTGTTAATTGCTCCGATTCCCGCCCCAGGGGGTGATGAGTGAGCTACGGAGAGCCAATAGCCCTCCGCGGGCAAATCGAGTTGGAGCAGGTTGCCCCGGCGACCCTGGTCGAAGCACGGCCTCAAATTGAGGCCCAGTTCATTGAAAGACTGAAACGCGGCGATGCCCAGGCGTTTGAAATCCTGGTGAATGAACGCTCGGGCGAGATTTACGGTCTGCTCTATCGCTTGACCGAGAGTAGCGAAGAAGCCCGCGACCTGACGCAGGAAACGTTTTTGCGGGCGTTTCAGAGTATCGGGCATTTCCGTGGCGAGTCGGACCTGCGCACCTGGATTTATCGCATCGCGATCAACCAGGCACGAAACCGCTGGCGCTGGTGGCGCCGGCGACGTCGCGATGTAACAGTTTCGATCGACGCGCCGCAGGCGAATGGACATTCGACGCTCGCAGGAACGCTACAGTCGGACGTTGACAGTAACCCTGAGAGGAACGCTCTCGCGCACGAGCGCGAAAGGGTCCTGCGAAGGGCGTTGAGTTCCTTGAAGCGCGTTTATCGTGAAGCGGTGGTGATGAGAGATATTGAAGGTTTTGCTTACGACGAGATCGCAGTCGCGCTCGATATAAGTGTTGGAACGGTGAAATCCCGACTCGCGCGTGGACGTCAGGAGCTCCGGCGAAAGCTGGAAGGATCTTTGTAATAGCCGATTGGGATCAGGATGGCTGACCCGCCCCGGCTCACAAAAACTCGGTGCCAAATGGGTCGAAGTGAGAAAACGGCGGGATCAAGGCTTCCGCAGTGGCATGACAGGGCGTTTTGAAAACGTGGCCAGCAACACCCGTTGACGCATCGCTCACTCAAGCCTGAAGGGGTTGCCCGGAACTTGTCGGAGTTGCTTCTTGTATAAGGGAGCAGCCGGGGTCGGCCAGCCATCCACAACCAGCATTGGGAAAACTTCTTATGTTGTGCGAAGAAACCAGACAATCGCTTTCGCTTTATGTTGACGATTGTGTATCTCTCCCGACTCGGGTAGCGATCGAAGAACATATCGATCGCTGTCCGGTGTGCCGGGATGAGGTGGTGGAACTGCGCGCGTTGAATCGGCAGTTGAGTTTGATGACGACGCCGGCGCCACCTGCGGATCTCGCCGTCACCATCTCCAACGCTCTGGCGATTGAAGCAGCGGCTCGCCGGCAGCAGCCGATTCATTCGCTGGGCCGTCGTGTTGCTCGTTTCGTCGAACCCTGGGTGATGCCGTACAGCGCCGGTTCGTTTGCATCCGTGATCATGTTCTTCCTGATGTTTGCGGCGCTTCGTCCACACTTTGTGGCCCTGCGCGAAGCCGCCGCGTCGCAACGCATCGATCCTGGTTACGATATCTACCAGCCGATCACGAAGGAAGGTTTGGCTGCTGACCGTGCTCCATTCACGGTTGTATCACCGACTTTGAATCCCGGCGGCGCACTGGCGGCGCTCACGATCTCTTACGCTCGTCCGCATGCGGAGATTGATGGGGATGCTGATGACATGATCGTCGTTACGGACGTTTTCAGTAATGGCGCGGCTGCACTTGCTGATGTGGTCCAACCGCCGCGCGATCGTCGCATGCTTGACGAGTTTGAGTCGGCATTGCGTCAGAATGCCGCTTTTGTGCCTGCGGCCCTCGACCGCCGCCCTGACACGATGCGCGTCGTGTTTGCGGTGCAAAAGGTTGACGTAGACGAACGCAACTTCTAACCGCGCCTCTTCCGTCCTCAATGATTTCGTTGACTTCATCTCAGGCTGGGTATAGATTGCGCTGGCCCACTTTATGGTTGAGCCCGCATGGGCCAGTTAATTAGCCGGAAATGCGTGTGGCCTCCCCCGCGCGGGCACGCGTTTGATTAAATAAACCTCGAAGTTACTCAAGCTTGGCCTGGAGTCATTATGTTTCCTCACTCCGCTCGCTGGTCTACCTTTCATAGTCGGCCTTTCTTCCGCTGTTGTACTTTTCGGTGCGTTGTAGCGATCACTGCTTCTATTTCCCTCTTGCCGTTTGCTGTTGGGTGGTCCACCACGCGGGCCGCGCGAGGTCAGAGTCTGGAGCAACGCGCGGGAAAGCCACGGCCGGGCAAGCCGGAAGGCAGTTGGCCCAATCTGGATGAGGTGCAACGCGAAGGTGATCCTGCTCGTGGGCGCGACGGTGGTCAACGCACCGGACCACCGCCCATTCCTTCGACGCTGCGTTCGCCGAAAGTTCCACTGCAACCCTGGAATGGCCGCCGCGTTGGTGATCAGATCGTTCGTGCTCACGCGCGTAAGCGCGTTACTCCACCACCTGTACTCGACGATCAATTTATCCAGAACTTCTTCACGTGGGCTCTCGCGCGTGCACCGCATCCTGACGAAGCAACGTTTTGGAATGACCAGTTTCGCGTAGCGTATGCGCAGGGCCAGGCATCGCTGAAACTCGCTGCCGTGGCCTTGGGCAAAACGCTGTTTGAGTCGGCTGAGTATGCAGCGCGTGTTCGTGACGATGAGAGTTACGTTTACGAATCTGTACAAGACGTTTCTGATGCGCGAGCCCGACCCGTCAGGCTGGACCTACTGGAAAAATCAGGTTCCGCTGAACGGCCGCGTGAACGTGCGCCGCGGGTTTGAAGAAGCGCCCGAGTTTGCGGCGATTCTGGCGAGCATCGTTCCGAACGGCTCGGCAACCGCGAACGCTTCATCATTGATCTCTGCGCGCTCGGAGCGACGCAATCAACCCGGCGGCGGGATGCTGGCGCGCGACGCGAGCTGGAGTGTTTCCCTGCTGAGCCTGCCAGGTCGCAATGGACTCGATCTCGGTCTTGGCTTGTCTTACTCGTCAATGGTGTGGACGCGCTCTGGTCCATACATTTACTTCGACGAAGACAATGGTTTTCCGAGTCCGGGTTTCCGTCTTGGCTTTCCCAGCGTGCAGCGGCGCGTCTTCAATGCGCAGACGGGAAAGAATGCATATCTGCTGATTACGGCGGCCGGACGGCGCGTCGAGTTGTGCCAGGTGGGCACGTCAAACGTTTACGAAGCGGCCGATTCGTCATATCTCCAGTTGACGGACAACAGCCCGAACCTGCTGTTGCGCGCCACCGACGGCACGCAGCTCAGCTTCGTGGAGATCGACAATGAGTATCGCTGCACACAGGTCAAGGACCGTAACGGCAACTACCTGACGATCAATCACAACGCTCTCGGCCAGATCGCGAGCGTCACCGAGACGCTCGGCCGCGTTATCAATTTCAACTACGATGTTAACGCAAACCTGTTATCGCTGACGCAGAGCTGGAACGGGCAGTCGCATTCGTGGGTCAGCTTTGGCTGGAGCACCCGCAACGTGCAGCCCGCGTTTACAAATGGATTGGTCGTCGGAACAGCCACAGGCGCGCAGTTGCCGGTGGTTACTCAAGTCACGCTCAACGACACGTCGCACTTCACTTTTGATTACACGAACTCGCTCCAGGTCTCGGTTATCAGAAACTACTTTGACGCGATTGAACGCAATGCCACCACGTTTACTTACGAAACGCCCGCGGGTGACGTGCCGCGACTGCTTGACAGTCGTGTTTCGGCACGTAACTGGACCGGAGTGAATGGTGTGCCGGCGCAGATCATCACGACTTACAGTGTCGCCAGCGATGGAGCGTGTGTACTGACTGCGACTGACGGCACGATCTACAAGGAGTACTACGGCACGGGTTGGCAGAAGGGACTAACCACGCTCAGCGAAGTGTGGTCGGGCGGGGTGCGGCAGAAGTGGACCACCACGGCGTGGACGCAGGACAACACGTCGGTTGGTTATGAAGTCAACCCACGGGTGACGGAAACGAATGTTTACGATGCTGGCGACAACCGCCGCCGCACCGTGATCGATTACGGCGGGTATGCGCAATACGGTTTGCCTTACTGGGTGAAAGAGTATGCGGCTGACGGTGTGACGGAGATCCGGCACACGTTCACGGACTACAATCTGAGCCAGGCTTATCTCGATCGACGCATCATCGGTCTGGTTTCCTTCGTGCACGTTTCGAATGCAGTTCAATGGCAGAGCAAGACTAGTTTCACTTATGACGACCCGGGGCGACTCCAAGCTACGCCTGCCGCAGCGACGCAGCACCACACCACCTACAACACTTCATTTACGGCACGGGGAAACCTCACTTCAATCTCGCGCTGGCACATCACGGAGAGCAATAACGCCGCCAAGAAGTTGACCTCATACACCAACTACTCAGTTACACTGCCGACATGGTCGAAGGAAAAAGCGCGATCGAAGTTTCCGCTTTGTAAGTCGCGTGCGTAGCGTATTCGTCCATCGGCGTAGTATTCGTTCTCTGTACCGACTGTGTAGTAACCCGGAGAAGTTAGGTCGCTCAGGTATACGTTGCTCAACTCGTAACGTGCCGGCAAAAGACGCGGATTGTAGGTAAGGTTGAGCTGTGGTCCATCGCCATAGTTAGCGCGTTTCAGCGCTCCCCACGCCCGGTATTGCATTCCCGTCAAAAGCTGTGCGCTTATCCCGCCTCCGCCCGTAACGGCAGTGAGGCGTCCGATCGCATCGTATGCGTAATTGACCACTCCGCCGAACTGCACTGGCTCCGCAAGACTCGTCAGGGCTCCGGCAAAATTGTAGCTATAGGTGAGCGTATTGGAACCGCTAAGACCGGCGAAGTTTGTAGTCTCTGAAGTCATTCGCGATAGCTGATCGTACGCGTAGGAATGTGAACCAACTCCATCGGTCATTGAAGTTCTATTTCCAGCGGCATCGTAGCCAAAGGTGGAATTGGCTGTTGCGGTCACGCCTGCGGGTGCACTGTAGTTGACGCTAGTCACCAGGTGTCGCGAGTTGTAGCCGAACGTGCTGACAGCGCCGCGCGCGTCGGTGATGGTGTTGATCGAATCGTCCGCGTTGTAGGTCCAAACGGTGGAGGCGCCGGCGCTTTGCTCGGGCACGTGTTTGGTCTTCAACCGGCCGTAGCCATCGTAAGTCTGCACCGTGTCCTGATAAGTGCCGCTGCCTTCCGCGCCCGCGTATTCGCGAACCTGGGTGACCTGATCGCGCGCGTTGTATGAAGTGACTGTAGTTGAATAGACGCCGCCGCCCTGCCAGTTCAAAACCTCTGTTTTGACGCTGCGGCCAAGCACATCGGAATAGATCTTCTGCTGCCGCCGCTTCGTTACACCACCATCGAGCGTGCCTTCGTCAGTGAGCGTGACCACCTGGCCACCGGCACAACCACAGCCACTGTATGAAGCGAGTTTCGTCGTGAGATCGGGGTTCGCTGTGACGAGCCGTCGGCCCTGCCAATCATAAGTCAGCTCGGTGTAGTAGATCCCCGCAGCATCGTCGCCAAACGGAGTCCACGAGTTATTAACTTCCGTCGGGTTGGACTGCTTCCACAGCCGTCCCATCTGATCATAGACGCTGTTGACTAAGCGATAACCGCCACTACTGCCCGGATGATTACCGGCCGCGCCAATCACACGACCCAAACCATCGACTACTTCGATCGAGTACAACTCATCAGCGACATTGTTGACCGTGGCATAACTCGCCACGTAATCAGGGCCGTACCAGAAGCGTTTGTAAGCACCATTATTCGTCGTCGTGATTCGTTCAAGTTGGCCCAGATTGTTATAAGTCAGCGTTTGAATCGCGCCCTGCGACTGACCTGCTGGAGCGGGGGACTGCCTGCGCGCGTTGCGCCAATGTCGTAATTGTACTGGGCGTAGGAACTGAAGCCGCCTGCGTCAGTGATCGTCGTCGGGTAGGCAAACGTGTTGCGATTTACGCTGTCGGAGAATGAGTCTGCATACGAAATGCTGCTCTGATGACCCGACGCATCAGTGGTGGAGAGAAGCGTGCCGGTAAATACGCTCTAAGTTATCCCGCACTGCCCGAAATAGGGACTGACACTGAGAATGCGAAAAGGAATTTTCGAAACGCGAACCGTAAGGTCGAGTTCGTGGCGTTTTTTCATACGCATCCGAACTTCCCCGGTATTCCCTCGGAATCTCGATCGGGCCAGCCTACCGTAGTAGACACTGAGTATCAGGAAAGACATGGTAACGTGTTAGGAATTATACGTACCGGCAAGGGGTATTCGTTCTTTAGTAGGGGGGAAACGTTCGGCCCGGATGATGCGAAGGCGAATGACTGCCTCTGGAATCTGAAGAGAGGCCGGGGTTAGTATGCACAAAGCCAAACTCAAATACGCGCTTGCATTAGCATTATTGGTCGGGGTTTGCGCCACAGCGGCCTTACTATACGGCAGTAAAAGGAGTACGCAGCGGGGTGGCTCTTCACCAACGCATAACCCGCCCTCCGCCGACGTTGCTGACTCCAAGTGGGAAGCTTTCTTCTTTTCGGAGCTTGAGAAACGCACAAGCCAAGTCAACCTGACGAGATTAAAAGGATTGGACTTTACCGATGACCACCTTGAGGTGCGTTACTGGTACAACGCCAGCCCGGATGTGATCAATGGATTCGTAATCCGCCGCCTGAACAATAACTGGTCAGCCTTGGGAATTCGTCAGACACGCGATCGTTGGCCTTCTCCCATTAAGCAAGAGGATCTTGGAACGCCCCGATCGGGCTGGGATACTCTTTGGAAACAGCTTACCGATGCGGGTATGTTGGTATTACCCAACAGCAATCAAACGAAATGCTATGGTCAGACTCTTGATGGCGTTGGCGTCGTGATCGAAGTGCTCTCGAATAAAACGTACAGAACCTACCAGTACAGCAATCCGAGCTTGGTCCGTTGCACGGAAGCGAAGCAAATCGTGTTGATTGACAAAATCATCAGCGAGGAATTCAATCTCATTACTCCGGAGGTTTAAAAGTTAACCCGCAGCCCCGCTAATCCAACCCCTCGCTTGACGCACCGCACTCCGCATGCTAGCTTGCGGCTTCACCGTTATTTATGATTCAAACAGCGTGAGGCTCGAACGAGTCGCGCGTGGTGAGTAACTTGACTGCAACGGCGCCGCAACTGAAACAGACTCCACTCAACAACGCTCACCGGCAAATGGGCGGCCGCATGGTTGATTTCGGCGGCTGGGACATGCCGGTTCAATACCCCGCCGGCACCATCGAAGAACACCTGCGCACGCGCACGCACGCCGGCATCTTCGACGTCTCGCACATGGGCGAGATCGACGTGCGCGGACCGGATGCGATCGCCTTCGTCAACCGGCTTACTTCCAACGACGTCACCAAACTCATCGACGGCCAGGCGCACTACACCGCCTTAACGACGCCCGAAGGCACCGTGATCGACGACCTGCTCGTCTACCGTCTAACAGCCGATCACCTGCTGCTCGTCGTAAACGCCGGCACCACCGACAAAGACTGGGAATGGATCAGTTCACATCACACGGGCGCCGCGGGCGGACACAAGGAAAACGTCGAACTAAAAAACGCGAGCTCCGATTATTGCCAGATCGCTTTACAGGGACCAGACGCCGTCACGATCCTGCAAAAACTTACCGAGCTGCCGCTAGACGAGATCAAGTATTACCACTTCACCTCCGGCAAGGTTGACGGCATCGACAGCATCGTCTCGCGCACGGGCTACACGGGCGAAGACGGTTTCGAAGTCTATGCGGCCCCCGAACACGCAGAAAAACTGTGGAACAAGTTTCTTGATGCGGGAAACTTCGGCGCGGCCGACGGCGTGCTTCCCTGCGGACTCGCGGCGCGCAACACGCTCCGGCTCGAAGCCGGCATGGCGCTCTACGGACACGAGATCGACGAGAAGACAACGTTGCTCGAAGCAAACCTCGGTTGGATTTGTAAACTCGACAAGGGCGACTTCATCGGTCGCGAAGCGTTGGCCCGGCAGAAAGCTGAAGGCCTGAAGCGCCGCCTTGTTGGTTTTGAAATAACCGATCGCGGTATCGCTCGCGACGATCAGGACATCGTGATCGACGAGCAAGCGGCGGGCAAAGTCACGTCCGGAAGTCCCGCGCCGTTTTTGAAAAAGAACATCGGGCTCGGCTACGTTCCAGTCGAGTATGCAAACGCCGGACAGCAGATCAAGATCGACGTGCGCGGCCGGCTCGTTGGCGCGCAGGTAGTCAAGACACCTTTTTATAAGCGCGCGAAGTAAAGGATAAATCTCAAACCGTTTGGAGGAACCATGGCGAACGTTCCAGAAGACCTACACTACAGCAAAGACCACGAGTGGGTCAGGGTCGAAGGCGATCAAGCCATCATCGGCATCACCGATTACGCTCAAAACTCATTGGGCGACGTAGTGTATGTTGAGTTGCCAAAGACAGGCGAAGAGTTTGCGGCGAACGAACCGTTCGGCTCTGTTGAATCTGTGAAGGCCGTGTCGGAAGTTTTCACGCCGGTGGCGGGCGCTGTCGTTACGATTAACGAGTCGCTGGCTGATGAACCAGAGAGGGTCAACTCCGATCCGTATGGTCAAGGCTGGATGATTCGTTTGCGCATGGCGAATCCAGGCGACGTAGACAGTCTGTTGACCGCCGCGGAGTACGAAGATTTTACGAAAGCTGAGAGCGAATAATCTTGCGCTACATTCCTAACTCGCCGGAAGAGCGCACGGAGATGCTCGAGGCGATCGGACTCACGTCCGCTGAGCAACTGTTCGATTCGATTCCTCAGGAGTTACGTTTGCAGCGGCCGCTGAATACTCCGGCAGCGCTCTCCGAAATCGAACTACTCGACAAGTTTGAACGATTGGGCCAGCAGAATGCGGCCGCGCGACGCACCAGTTTTCTCGGCGCCGGTGCCTATTCACACTACGTCCCGACGATCGTCGATCACATCATCTCGCGTTCCGAGTTCTTCACTGCTTACACGCCATATCAACCCGAGATCTCGCAAGGCACGTTACAAACCATCTTCGAGTTTCAAACACTGGTTTGCCAGTTGACGGGCATGGAAGTGGCGAACGCGTCGATGTACGACGGTTCGACCGCGCTTGCCGAAGCCGTGCTGATGGCCGAACGCGTCACGCGGCGATCGAAAGTGATCTCTTCGGCGGCCGTGCATCCGCAGTATCTGGAAGTCGTGAACACATACGTGCAGCACGCGGGCATCGACCTCGAGCTGGCGAATTTTGACCAAAACACCGGACTGGCGGGGGCAGCGCTCGCTGAAGCCGTGGACGATCAGACGGCAGCAATCGTGGTCCAATCACCAAACTTCTTCGGCTGCGTGGAAGACCTGACCGCACTCGCAGACGCCGCGCACGCGAAAGGCGCTTTACTCGTTGTCGCGATCACGGAAGCAATGTCGCTTGGCATGCTGAGGTCTCCGGGCGCGTGCGGCGCAGACATCGTCGTCGCCGAAGGCCAATCGTTCGGCGTGCCGCTTTCGTTTGGTGGTCCATACGTCGGACTCTTCGCGACACGTGACAAATACGCGCGCCAAATTCCTGGCCGGCTCGTCGGCGAAGCCTACGACAAGAAAGGCCGGCGCGGTTTCGTACTCACTCTCGCCACGCGCGAGCAGCACATTCGCCGTGAGAAGGCTACGTCGAACATCTGCACCAACGAGGGATTGATCGCGCTCGCGGCAACCGTCTATCTCGAAACGATGGGCCGGCGCGGCATTCAGGAAGCAGCGCACCAGTGTTTGCAAAAAGCGGCGTACGCAGCGCGCCGCATCAGGAGCGTGAACGGCTTTTCGCTCCCCTTCACCGGTCCATGCTTCAACGAGTTCGTCGTGCGCGGCCCCATTCCGGCCGTTGAGCTTCTGTCGCGTCTGGCGAAAGATAAATCAATTGAAGGCGGGATTGCGTTGTCGCGGTACTTGCCTGATAGAGACAAAGATTTCCTGGTGTGCGTTACGGAGACAAACACGCGCGAGCAGATCGATGCGCTCGTCGCAGCATTAAGTGAACTATGACCAGCGGTATCACCAAAGTTACAACCCACATCAGTCCCAACGAGCAACTCATCTTCGAGCGTTCACAAGAGGGACGCATCGGCTATCGACTACCGGCGCTCGACGTCGAGGAGTCGCCTGTTGACGACCTGATTCCGCAGCAGTTTCAACGCGACGACGATCTCCAGGGCATGCCGGAAGTCAGCGAAGTGGACGTGGTGCGTCACTTCATTCGCATGTCGACGTGGAATTACTCGATCGACATCGGCATGTATCCACTCGGTTCGTGCACGATGAAGTACAACTCGCGTCTCAACGAACGTGTGGCACGCATCGCAGGTTTCGCGAACCTGCATCCACTCGCGGATGAAGAAGACGCCCAGGGCGCGTTGCAGGTGATCTACGAGCTTCAGGAATATCTCGCGGAGATCACCGGATTACCGGGCGTTTCTTTGCAACCGGCCGCCGGCGCCCACGGCGAAATGACCGGCATCATGATCATCCGTGCGTTTCTCGACGCGCGGCACGGCGCTGCCGCTGCGGGCCGGCGCACAATGCTTATTCCTGATTCAGCGCACGGCACCAATCCAGCCTCCGCGCACCTGTCAGGCTTCTCAGTTAAAACGATCAGGTCAACAGCTGAAGGCCTGACTGACCTGGACCACTTGCGCGAACTCTGCGCACACGGCGACGTCGCCGGTCTCATGTTGACGAATCCGAACACGCTCGGACTCTTCGAACGCAACATCAAACAGGTCTGCGACATCGTTCACGAAGCCGGCGGTCTCGTTTATATGGACGGCGCGAACATGAACGCGCTCGTCGGCGTTGCGCGACCCGGCGACATGGGGGTTGACGTCATTCACCTCAATTTGCACAAAACGTTCTCGACGCCACACGGCGGTGGTGGACCAGGCTGTGGTCCATGCTGCTGCACAAAGGAACTCGAACCGTTTCTGCCCGTGCCGCGCATCGTGAAAACCGATGGAGCTTTTCGGCTCGATCACGATCAACCGAAATCGATCGGCCGCGTGAAAGCGTTTTTCGGCAATTATGGAATGATGCTCCGCGCGCTCGCCTACACGCTGACGCACGGCTACGACGGTCTGCGTGAAGCGACTGAAGCCGCGGTGCTCAACGCTCGCTACATCGCCGAAGGACTGACGTCGGATTACGACAAGCCATTCACGAGTCCGCCAATGCACGAGGTCGTCTTCACCGACAAACGGCAGTCGCGCAAAGGCGTACACACGCTCGACATCGCCAAGCGCTTGATCGACTACGGATTTCATCCGATGACGATCTACTTTCCGTTGATTGTGCAGGGAGCGATGTTGATTGAGCCGACGGAATCAGTCGGCAGGCAGGAACTCGACCAGTTCATTGCAGCGATGCGTTCGATTGCACGTGAGGCTTTGGAAAATCCGGAATTGGTACTGGGCGCGCCGCACGACACGCGCATCGGCCGTCTCGACGAAGCAGCCGCTGCACGCAAACCTGTTCTCCGCTGGAAACCGCAGGTGGCAGAAACGGAAGCTACTCCGGCTTCGGTATCCTGAGCAACGCGAGGCGTTCGACAACACGCCCGTTGACGATGTGCTCCTCAACGATCTCCGGCACATCTTTGGCGCGCACCTGCGCGTACCAAACACCGTCGGGATAAATCATCACCGCCGCGCCGATCGCACAAAACCCAACTGAACCACATTCAGTCAACACAACCGTGCCATCCGGACTGCAACCCTTCGAAACTTTGCCGTACTGAAGCCCGCGCATCTTGAGCTCGCGTGCGAACGCGTCCTTTACCGCCGCGCTGTCGGCCGCCGAGCACGATTTTCCAGTGCAAACAAAAACGTGGCGCTGAATCCGCGCCGACGCGATTGGCGCCAGGTCCCTCAGGCGCTCGCAATCTTCAATAAAATTTACTTCCGCCAAACAAACCTCGTTTCGATTTCATGCTAACTCATTGTAGAATCAGCGTCGAGAGGTTGGCGCTTTAAAGCTTTTTATGGCAACTGGCCTGGTAATCCACATCTCCTCGGGCGAAGACCGGCACACCGAAATCCTCACCGACGACAGTATTCGCATCGGCACCAGTGAGGCCTGCAATCTGCGGCTGCGCGCTTCGAGTCTGCCAAAAAGTGCTGCGAACTCCGTGCTGCTCGAGCTGGCGCGTTCAAACGGCAATGCTTATCGCGTGACCGATTTCGACCAGTTCTTGCCGGTGACCCTGAACGGCGTGCCCGTGAACACCGGCGCCGAGATCCACGATGGCGACGAAATGCGCCTCGACGACGCTGACCTCGTTCTGCACTTCTATCCCGTGCGAGCGCTGCCGGCCGTTGTGCCAGCGGCCACACGAGAAACGCACGTCGCCCCGTTCATTGAAGCCGCGGCGCTCGAATCAGCCGCGACCGCGAGACGCGACGATGCCAAAATCTTTTTGCGGGAGTTCACACGCGAGCTCGTTCGCGAAATCAAGCCGAGCACGAAACTGATAACTCTGACTATCGCGCTCGCGCTCGTTGGCGGCATCCTTTATCTCGGGTTCGCGATGTTCAAAGAGATACAGCGCAGCCGGCGGCTCATTGACGACCAGCGCGCGCAACTCAGCCAAATGCGCGACCAGGTTTCGAAAACCAACACGCAGTTATCCGATCTCGGCCGTTCGACCAAGGAACTTCAAGACAGTCTTTCGCTCGCCGTGAAGTTGCGCAGCGAGTATGGCCGCGGCGTTTGCCTGATCGCTGGTTCGTTCTATTTCGTCGAGACGGGAACCGGACGCCCGCTTCGCTACGCCGAAGCGCAGTTGAATGACAGCGGCGGCGCGGTCCAGAGTGGCAATGCTCCCGAATCGCTTACGCCTGAAGGCAGCGCCGCAGTTGCGGAGTATGAATTTGTCGGCAGCGGTTTCTACGTTGGCCAGGGATTTGTGATTACGAATCGTCACATCGCGCAGCCGTGGATCGCTGACGAACGGGCACAGAGCATCAGCGGCGCACTGAAAGCACAGCCGCGACTGAAAAAGTTGATGGCTTACTTCCCCGACTTCACGCAAGCCATCCCACTCAAATTCAAGAGCGCCTCGCAGCGCGACGATCTGGCGGTGACCGAACTCGACATTCCGCAAATTCCGGAAGCGCTTCCGATCTTGCCATTGGAAACTGATCCTGACGCAGGGGCCGTCGGCCAAACGGTCGTGATGATGGGTTATCCATCAGGTCCGGATCGATTGCTCGCGTTGCTTGACGATGCGGAGTCGCGCGGTATTCAACAACGCTACGGTACGCCGATGGCTCAGTTGGCGTACCTCGCCGAAACGAAACGCATTCAACCCCTAACGACGCAAGGCAGCATCACGGATCTCGACGTTCGCCGCATCGTTTACGACGCACGCACCGCGGAAGGTGGTTCCGGCGCGCCGTTGTTTGGTCCATCAGGACGCGTCATCGGCGTGAACTTCGCAGTCTTCACCGAAAACCAGGCGTCAAACTTCGCTGTTCCATCTCGCTTCGCCATCAGCCTGCTCGAGCGCACCGGCTGGACCGCGCCACCAAAGGAAGGCAAGGAAGTCGAGACTGCGGGTCAGCCATCCAGTTACGTCCCCTAGCGCAATCAGCAACATCGCCACAGTTAACAACTTAGTGTGCAGAACCGTCACTACAAATGGCAAACGTACCGGCGTGACCCGCGCATCTGATCTTCCGAGTATTGCAATGCAAAGCCTGTCACAACTGCCAGTACAAAATGGGTCCATGGCTAGCCAGACTATTGTATATTTGGTTTAACGCCCTCTGCGGGCATGGTTATTGCAAAGTGAAATCGTCGAGGGCGAGGTTATTCGAGTGTCTGTTAGTCCGCCGTCCCGGGAATGCAGCACAAACTCCCCAACTGCCAGAAATTGTTGGTTTAAAACGAACGCAGGATGAAGATCCAAAGGTTTAGACACTGGCATCTGAGGGCGAGCTTATTTGCATTTCTGCTCGTTGTCGCGCCATTACTGCCAATCATCACGGCTTGCGGCGTGGGTCACGATGCCGCAAAGACCGCGAACAAAGACCCAACGACACCGCTGTCGCAACTGCTCCGTCTCGAAAAGATCGAGGTGCCGGGCGGCGCGGAACTGATCACCGTCCACGCCAAGCTTTTGGGTTTGGAGTCCGATAAAAACGACAAGTGGATCCCGCTCGTGTCGATTCTGCGCGACACGCTGGGCGACGATATCCCCGAAAACAACCGTCTGCGCTACGTTTGGCCGCTGACTTACACGCGTCCGTCCCTGAAGCAACGTCTGGCGGCAGCAATTCCCTTTTTCTACGCCCGCGTCGGTAACAAACAGAAAACCTCAAAAACTCCGCCGCCGGCGCTCCATCTCGCTGCGCCTGAAGGCGACGTGTGGAACAAGATCTTCTGGGCAGCACTTCAGAACGTGCTGCTCGATCCGTATGGTACGCCGATCAAAGCGTCTGCCAGTTCCTATCGGCGCAACACGAGTGATTATAGAAAATCGCACATCATTCGTGCGCTCTCAGTGTTATCGCTTTACGAAGCAGTCGAGGGCGAATCGGCTTTGAGTGACGCCGAGATGGCTACGATTCAAGGCCGTCTGCTGTTAACTGACAAAACGTTCGGCGGCCTCGTCGATGACGCAAACCTGCGCAACTACTACGCGAAAAAGACCACGCAGGTACGCGACGAGCGCGCGCACAATTGGGAACTGCTTCGCCAACAAGCGGAAGCAGAGTCGCTCTATTTTGAACCGCTGTTGCTACCGGACGGCAGCGCGACGCACGCGTTGTTGTGGGTAGCAAAACGCGATCTGATGAAGAATCACGGCGCGCAATACAACGGCCGCTTCCTGAACATCGCGAATCCCTGGAACGATAAGCGACTGCTGAACTGGCGCGGTTACGTCGAGACGCGTTACTTCGACGCTGAAAATCAGACCGTCGACAGCGACACGGCAGGGGCTGAAGCAGTCGAGATGATCCCGCTCGCACTTTACGGTCTCGACAATCCCAAGATTCCGATGCTGCTTGTGGATTTCCGCGACAACTACAACCCGAAAAAGCGTGAGATGTCGCGCCGCGTGTTGAACGACATCACGCGAAACGTGTTATCGCTTTCGAAGTTTGGCAATATGCCGGTGTTTCTCGGTCGTACGGTTTTTGATTTCGTAACCGGCCGTCGCGGCATGGATATCAATCAGCCGTCGCGTTTGCAGACCTATTCGCAATTAAAACTGTTGCTGGCTCTCAATGAGTCGATGGAACCCGATCTGCGCAACGAGATTGGCGGTCGACTCGAAACGATCTCGCTGAATCCATTCGAAAACGATCTAAACGCCGAGGCGAATCTCGCGTTGGAGCAGTACGACGCCCTCGTCGCTTTCGCGAAAGATCCGTCAGGTTTGGCGGCAAAGCTCGATCAGGATCGACGGACCGAGATGATGCCGTTGGAACATGGCCGCACCGAACGGCTCGCGTTGCGCGCGCTGAACATGCTGACGTTGGGTACCTACATCCATCGTGAAGAACGCACCCACGACATGCAAACGCGCCTCGACATCGCGCGCCGGTTGGAACATCACACGAAGTTCTTACAACAGATCGCGAAGTCAACCGCGGAAGTCGAGATCACCGCAAACTTACGCGACGTTTTGCGCTCGTTACATTTCATCGCCGAACACGGCACTGAAGCCGGTGCCGCCGCAGCTTCTGCCACGGCGAAGATCTTTGCGCGCACGAAAGACGACGAGACGCGGCGCGCGTGTCTCGAAAGCTTGTCGCGCATTCACAATTCAAAAGCGAAGAACGAGCTGCTGCGAATCTCGCAAAATCCCGCCGTCGATCAGACGCTCCGTGATATCGCCGCCGATTACGTGCGTGGCGTCAGCCCGCGAACGGAACCGATCGCCGTTACAGTTAACGACAACTCAGCTATCAAGGTAGGCCAGCCATAGCAATGGCCATAGCAGTGGCCTTAGGAATAGATCGACGCGCTGGGTCTCGTATGCGCACCGCGTGGCTGGCTCTCGTCCTCGCCTTTATCTACCTCACGTGTAACTCGGTCACCGCGCTTGCCGAGACGAAGCGCCTCGTCGTGATCAAGTGCGATGGGCTGCCGTACGATCTCGTTGACAAGCTCGTAAAACAACGCGACAACGACACCGGTAAGAGCAGTCTGCCGTGGATCGATCACATCTTCTACCAGCGCGGCTCGCGGCTCTCGAGTTTCTACGTGCGTGGCATGAGTTTGTCCGCGCCCTCGTGGTCGTTACTCGAAACGGGCCAGCATCTTCAGATCAAAGGCAACGTCGAGTTTGATCGTTACACGCTTCATACCTACGACTACCTGAACTTCTTTCCGCTTTATCTCGCAGGCACACTCGGCACTCGGGTCGATATGCGCGGCGTTGAAGTGCTCGATTTGTTGGGCTTGCCGATGCTTCCCGACGCGTATCCGCACGATGAACGTTATATTACGCTCTCGTTGTTTCTGCGCGGAGTGCGTTACGCGACGTTACAAAGCAGTTTGCAGAACCGCTTCATGAGATCGCCCAGGGAATTGCTTGACGAATGGACGATGGGTTTCGAGATGAGAAGCGCTCTGAGAGATCAACTCGTCCGCGAGCTGATCGCGAAGCTGGCCAATCCAAAGCTCCGTTACCTGGATCTGTTCCTGGCGGATTTCGATCATGTCGCGCACCACAACAACGACACGCAGTCACAGGTTTTCGTGCTGAAACAGATGGACGCGATCATCGGTCAGGTGTGGGCCGCTATTCAGCAGAGTCCAAACGCCGGCACAACTGCGCTCGTGCTCGTTTCCGATCACGGCTTCAATAGCGACAGCAAGATCTACAGCCAGGGCTACAACCTCGTGAAGCTGCTCGGTAGTCGCGAAGGTGGTGGGCATCACGTGATCACCAAACGTCGCTTGATGCTCGATTATTCCATCAAAGGCGTTAATCCCCTTGTGCCTCTGATCACGACGACCACCAACGACACTTACTATCTCAAGGGCGAGAGCACCACGTATCCGACTGCGATGCTCGACTTCGACGGCAACGAGCGTGCTTCGGTCCACCTGCGCGACAGCGATCTAAATACGCTGCACATCCTCCTATTGCAGATGCAGCGACGCGATCTGCCGAAAGCCGTTCACAAAGCCGCGAGCGAGGCGTTCTTCAGCGTGATCGAGCGTCGTCGCGCAGAATGGCAAACGAACCTGCGCACGTTGAAAGCTGAGTTGGGCGCCCTCAACGTCGCGATCGAAGAACAGCGCAAGCTTTGGCAGGCGCAGCCGAAAAAGTTTACCAAGGAACAGCAGAACGCCGGTCTCGACGATGCTGCGAAACGCATTTACGTCGAGCTCGATCGCTGGCAGCAGGAACAGAAAGAGTACGGCGAGTATGTAGCGTGCTTGGAGAACCTTTTGCGACTCTCGGCCGAAGCGTTCGCGCCTGAGCAGATCAAGATCGCTACTGTGATCCCGAAGATGTCGATGGGCGATCGCAACACGATCTACGAACTACAGAATTACGTGGTCGGTGTTGCGCCTGGCGGGCTCGTACTCAACGGCGATGGCACGTTGAACCTGGAACGCAGTTTTGTGCGGATCGATTACTTCGCGTTACTGCACGGCATTTCGGTCCGCAACAACGTGCAGCGCGGCATTACTAACCGGCCCGTAGATATGATTGCGGCGCGGTTATCGCGCGACTTGGTGCTGCCCCTATTCGACGACAAGCAGCTCGACGACAAAGAGATCGACCAGGACGTCATCTGGGTCACGGCCGGCGCTAATCGTCAGGCGTTGCTGCTTTCACGTCGAAATGCCGGCGGCCAACTGAGTTTACGGTACGTGCCGGTGAGCAACCTGACACAGGGTGAAAACGGGCGATTGCGTTTTCAGGTGATCAGTTGGCAGGCAGGGTTGCCGCTGCGCATCTTCGAGGATCCTAATCTGAACATTCCCGCCGCGGATCGCACGCGATGGTTGAGTCAGTGGCACACCGATCGGGAATGGCTCGACGCGCTGCATCGAACGGAATATTCCAACGGTCTCGTCGGTTTGCACGAGCAACTCGCGCGTCATTGGCTCGAAAAGCTTTCGTCTGCCGAGCCTGGGTTGAGCGAGCAGCAACGCTTATTGAGAGACTTCGAGCGGCGCAATCGTGAGCTTGTGGAGGCTGACTTGTTGATCGTCGCGCAGGACCACTGGAACTTCGACGTGCGTGGTTTCAATCCGGGTGGTAATCACGGTTCGTTTTTTCGCATCTCGACCCATTCCGTTTTCATGGTAGCAGGCGGAGAGATGACAAACATTCCGCGCGCGCTCGATATCGCCACGCCTTACGATAGTCTCAGCTTTGTGCCGACGCTGCTGGCATTGACGGGCGAAGTACGCGATGATAACAATCCCGTTCCAACGTTGCGGGATCGAGGATTCACCCGCTTTCCGGGGCCGATCGTAAAGGAACTGCTCCCTGGGACCCAGTAATTAGGAATGGAGTAGACGCGTCGCCTTGATTGAGTCGAGAAAAGAGTTCGCTGAGAACTGGCCGGTCGCCGACACAGAAGAACTATCGGAAGAGCCCGAAACTTCCACCACGAACACCTCTCGCCGCTCTTTCTTTTGGCTGCAAACGTTTGCCTTCCTCATCGGTCTCGCACTTCTCATCTTCGTTATTAATCGCGTCGGCGTGCAGCCGCTTTTCGACGCACTACTTCGCATCGGCTTCGGCTTTTTCGTCATACTCGGACTTAGCGGCCTCCGACACTTCCTGCGCACGATCTCGATGCGCGCCGCAGTTCCTGCTGAACATCGCAGCATAACTTTTCGCCAGGCGTTTGCCGCACGACTCGGCGGTGAAGCGATCAGTTTTCTGACGTTCACTGGGCCATTGCTCGGCGAGGCGACAAAGGTGGCGCTGTTGCGCAAGCGAGTGCCGTTGACGTACGGCGTTCCCGCGCTCGTTGTAGACAATCTGCTCTACAACCTGTCAGTCGTATTTTTTATTTTGAGTGGCGCGTGCGTGATGCTGTTGACCTATCCGCTGCCGCCGCAGGTTTACGTGATCCTGGTCGGCATCGCGCTCCTGGCTGCGTTCGGCATCGTGATCGCTGCGATTGCGGCGAAGCGGCGCGTGAGGCTCCTGACGTGGCTGATCGATCGGCTCGCGCAGTTGCGGCTGAGCCCGAAGGTGATACTCAAACGCCGCGATCACATCTATCACATCGAGTCGAAGGTTTACGATTTCTACAAACATCATCCGGGCGCTTTCTTCGTGATGATTCTCTGCAACCTGCTGGCTCACGCGAGCAGTGTCCTGGAGGTTTATCTCGCGTTGAAAATGCTCGGGTTCCAGCCGCAGTGGGCGCAGGCTTACATCATCGAGTCGCTCACGAAGGTAATTAACTTTGCGTTCTCATTCGTGCCGGGAACGATCGGCGTCTACGAAGGCGGCACCGAAGTGATCCTGCAAAAGGGCTTGGGTTTTACACCCGCCGCCGGACTCGCGCTCGCTCTCGTGCGCAAAGCCGCCATCGTTTCGTGGACGTCCGTCGGCCTGTTCGTACTTACCTGGCGTACGCTGCCAAACGCGTGGAATCGACTACTGGAACGGAGTCCTCGCTTACAACGTCTTATGGATAGCCTCGTCTTCTCAAACATCGCTCATCGACCCGCTCGCACGGCGGTCAGCATTCTCGGCACCGCGGTCGGCGTGCTCCTTATCGTTTTCACAGTCGGACTCGCACACGGCGTGCTGCACGAGCGCGGCCGTCGCGAATCAAACATCGGCGCCGAGATCATGATCCGCGCGTCTGGTTCGGTCGGACTCGGCGGTGGCTCGCAGTTTCGTTTGCCTGTTGGTCACGCAGCTGAGCTCGCGTCGATTCCCGGCGTGCGCGCGGCGACGCCCGTGGGACAAACACTCGACAAGAGCGATTCGGGTTTTGGTCAGCGATTAATCGATGGTGTCATTTACGACGAGTACGCGGCGCTCGCGGGCATCACGGTGCGCGAAGGACGCAAGCTTGGTTCGGGCGACGAAGCGATCATCGATCCGGAGTGGCAACGCAGCCGCAACGCGAAGGTCGGGGACACGGTCAAGTTATTTGAACGGCAGTTCATGATCGTCGGCGTTTACGAACCGCCCGGTGGCGGACGTATCAAGATTCCGTTGAGCACGATGCAGGAACAGGAAGGCTCGGACAATCGCGCGTCCGCGATTTTGGTGGCGTGTACTGATCCGGCGAAACAGGACGAGGTCGCGGCGCGCATTCTCGAGCGCTTCCCGAACGATCAGCTCGTCTTCACGCGCGACCTGCCGGAGATCTACGCAAGCGGAGTTCCCGCATTGAATGTGTTCATCAAAGTCGTAGTCGGCGTGGCGGCGGCGATCAGTATGCTCGTGATCCTGCTCGCGATGTACACGACCGTGACTGAACGCACGCGTCAGATCGGCATTCTGAAATCGCTTGGCATGTCGAAGACTTCGATTGCGTGGGTTATCGAGCAGGAAGCGATTATCGTCAGCTTCCTCGGTGTGGCGGTAGGTGTGTTGTTGACGTTAGTCGCGCGTGCTGCCGTGATGCGTACGACGAGCTTGACGATCGAGATCGAGCCGCGCTGGATTCTGGTTGCACTCGCAGTCGGCCTCGTTGGCGGGAGCATCGGCGCCCTGTATCCAGCGCTGAGAGCTGCCCGCCAGGATGCCGTTGAAGCATTGAGTTACGAGTAACACTCTTACCTGGGACCGCAGGCGTCTCGCCTGCTGGATCCGGTAGTAACTCGGTTGCGATGGGAGGCAGGCGAGACGCCTGCGGTCCCAGGCAGTCGGTTACTGCTCTTTGCGTGGCTCGACGCGAATCGCGTAATCGGGCCAGCAGTTGAAAGTAAACGGATCGTCGTCGTCATCGTATCCGAACGGAAACGCCGGTAAGGCCGGAGCCGCCGGTGGCGCAAACTTGGGATCCAACGCTTTCGCGATCTGATCCCGCGCATCTGCGAGGTGCGCACGTGTCGTACGATCGCCGGCCCGCTGCATCGCCGAGTTAATCGCGCCACTCAAGTCACGGAGCTCTGCTTTAATCAACGCGCGGTAGTCATCCGTTACTGACGGTCGCATGTTCAACTTGTTCGACAGCAGATCGATGTACGAGTTCTGCAAGTTGCGACGATACACGTCGATCCGCACGATTCCCGGGGTTTCGATCTCGCTCCAGATTCCACGACGTACATCAGACATGAAATCCGCCGGACGATAAGCCGCCGCACCGTCAATCGCTTCCTGCTCAACAAGACGATCGAACCGCGCGTTGCTCATGAGTGAGTTCAGGATTCGCTCTTGTGCCAAATTCACGCGCGCCAAAGCGCCCATCGGCTCGATACGTCTCAGGATGTCTGCTTTGAGCGCCCATCTCGGTGTCGCAAACGCGTTCTCGTTCAGGAACTGCACGGCCGCCGCCTGTTTTTCTCGCGGAACCATCACGAACCGCACTCCGTCCTGTCCGCCGTGTTTCTGTTGCGAGTTGAAACCGCCGACGATGCCCGTCACGTGATTCAGCTCGGTGACCCACTGGCCCAACATGCGGCCGTAAAGCTCTTCGAGATCGTCGTACGGTTCGCCGGCCTGCGACGTCGCCGGCAGTAGCATGTCAGCCACACGCTTCAGGTTTTTGATGCCGAGCGCCGTTGAGACCACCGCGTCGCCGTCGCCGACCGCCTCGGTGTTCTCACCCGGATCGGAACCACGCGAGTCAGCGGTTGAAAAGCGCAAATACGGCTTCGAGTCCTGTTCGCGCGCCCACTCGTCGAGCGTCTTCTTCTCTTCATCAGGAGTCCTGGCGCTCGGGATTGGTTTGTAACCCCACATCGTGGCCCACTTGTCGTATGGTCCAATACCCGGAACGAGCAATTCCACCGGGATGTTGTCTTCCGGCTGGGCTACGTAGTTGAAACGCGAGTAGTCCATCAACGTCGGCGTATGGCCCATGGTCTTGAGCCACTGCGGATCGCGCACTTTATCCGCGGGATACGTCGCACTCGCCTTCATGTTGTGTTGAAAACCGAGCGTGTGTCCGACCTCGTGCGCGATGACATAACGGACGAGCTCGCCCATCAAATCATCCGGCAACGGAAGTTTCTTCGCGCGCGGATCGAGCGCTCCTGCCTGAAGGAAATACCACGAGCGCTGGAGGTTCATAACGTTGTGGTAATACTGAATGTCGGACTCGAGGATCTCACCGGTGCGTGGATCATTCACGTGTGGACCGGAGGCGTTTTCGATATTCGACGGCAGGTAACGAATCACGGAGTAGCGCGCATCTTCGGGATCCCAATTCGGATCTTCAGTTTTTGAAGGAGCTTCCTTCGCGATGATCGCGTTTTTGAAACCGGCGGCTTCGAACGCAGGCTGCCAGTCTTCAATTCCCTTCTTGATGTATGAAACCCACTTCGCCGGCGTCGCCGGGTCAACGTAATAAACGATGGGCTTCACCGGTTCGGAGATCGCGGCGCCAGGATCTTTCTTTTCCAGACGCCAGCGAGTGATGTACCGGCGCTGCGGCGCGCGGTGTTCGTCAATACCGTAGTCAAACTTGCGTATCGAGAAATAACCGACGCGCTCGTCAAACAGACGCGGCATCATCGGCTTCTCCGGCAGCTTGACCATGCTGTAATGCATTACGACTGTGGCGTTGGTGCCCGCCCGCATTCCCTGCGCAAACGGATTTGGCGCGGGTTGTGGTCCACCGCCTCCGGGCGTCATCTCCGGTGGTGAAGTGTAGGTTTGCGAAACTTCAACTTCGATATTCGTCGGAAATGACTTCGTCTTCTCGATAAACGAGCGGCTGGCGTCAAAACCGCGAGCGCGCAAACGCGTGCGCGCGCTGAATTCCGTCACTTCCGTCGTAAACAAACGCGACACATCGATCACGGCCGAATCATCCTTGCCGATGGCCTCGATATTGAAGGCCATGATGATCGTGTCGTTGTTCGCAGCTTGAACGGCGCGCGAGATCGCGAGCTTCGGATCCGCGACGACGTCGTAAGCGATGTTACGCAGCAGGATGCGATTGCCTTTGCGTTCCCACTTGACTACGCGATTACCAGCGGCCTGTCCGCCGTAACCGACACCGAGTGTCGTCCTGGCGATTTGGCTTACCCAGAGAAACTCTTTGTTGAGTTCGCTCCTGGGAATTTCGTAATAAACCTTGTCCTTGATCGTGTGGACAGTAAAGATGCCCTCGTCTGACTTTGCTTCTTTCGTGATCACCTTGTCGTAGGGCTTCGGCTCGGTCGACTGTTCGGGACGGCCTGACCGTTCCTGACCTGCGCCGCCGCCTGCAGCTGGTGGATCCTGAGTTTCACTCGTGGCGCCGGAACGCGGGGCCAGAACGAACATGGAGATGATTAACGAGAGAACAAGAATAGAGAGAGGGAGAGACCGGGGTCGCATTCGCATGCGTAAGCTCCTTCCGCTAAGGGGTATTCAATTTTGGCGAACGATATCACGAATGCGGCGTACGAAGAAACGGAAGTGCCGTCAGATTCGCAAGCGATTTGGCGTCCTTCGTGGTGCGGCGTTCGTTACGCGAGGTGTAGTGCGATCTGTTAGCAACGGCAGCGGATCAATCGCGCCCGATGCGGTGTAAATGCCGAAATGAAGATGTGGCGGCGTGCCCTGTGCGTTTCCGGTGGTGCCGACGTAACCGAGCACGGTGCTCGTCGTGACGCGATCGCCTTCCTGGAGTCCCGGCGCATACCTATCAAGGTGCGCGTAGTAATAGAGGCGGCCGCCGGCGCCGATCACTGAAACTGTCTGGCCGCCGAGACTGTTCTCACCGATGTTGTAAACGAAACCGCTGGTCGCGGAGAAAACGGGAGTGCCCCTGGGTGCGAAGATGTCCTGGCCTTGGTGGCGACGGTCGGTACCGCGCGGCGCGCCCCAAGTGTCGGCGATCTGCCGCTTCGAAACCTCTTCCAGAGGCATTGCGATACGGCGATCAGGCTCTTTTGAGTAGAGCCGGGCGACTTCAAAGTAGAACTTGAGTTTGTCCGCGATCACTCCGGTTATGCCTGTAACCGTGAGCAGCAACAGCGCCACACCAACAATACTAAACAGCTTTAACAGGCGTTTCATTCCCAAGATTAAACGAACTCTTTGAAAACTAGTTCCCGAACCTACGCACGACCAGGAACTGCTTGCGCTTCGATGCGCTCTGGATTAACGTAAGTGGCCCATGGCGGCAAACAGTTATCAGGAATTTCTCGGCGATTTCGAGCAAACGATTCGGGAAGCCACGAGTCGTTTGCAACAGATCTCCGCGGATGACAGCGCCAGAAGCGGAGGTGACGAGTGGAGCCGTAAACAGATTCTCGGTCACTTGATCGACTCGGCCGCGAACAATCATCAGCGGTTCGTGCGGGGACAGTTCACAGAGGATCTTGTGTTTCCCGGTTACGAGCAGGATCAGTGGGTGAGCGCGCAGCGATATAACGACGAGCCGTGGCCGAATCTCATCGAGTTGTGGCGCGCATACAATCTGCATCTGTTGCACGTTGTCTCCGCTATACCGCAGCCGGTCTTAACGCAAACTCGAGATAAACACACT
The DNA here is from genome assembly GCA_020199835.1 of Acidobacteriota bacterium. Taxonomy (GTDB): domain Bacteria; phylum Acidobacteriota; class Blastocatellia; order Pyrinomonadales; family Pyrinomonadaceae; genus PSRF01. The sequence goes on from JAIVJV010000006.1 coordinate 74,060, forward strand.
CTCGATCAGATCGCGTTCAAAACGGTCGCGCCGAACACGCCGGCCACACTCGAATACCTCATTCGCGATTATCTCGATCATCTCAAACATCATCTCGATCAAATTTGGAGAGATTTATGGCCTACACCTACGAACAACTAAAGCACATGACGCTCGCCGATTTGCGCGAAGTGGCGAAAGGCATCGAGCACGAAGCCGTTCAGGGCTACACCCAGATGAACAAGGAACACCTGATCCGCGCGTTGGCCACAGCCCTCGGCATTAAACACGAGCATCACGACGTCGTCGGCATCGACAAAGCCTCGATCAAAGCGCGCATTCGCCAGTTGAAGACGCAACGCGCCGCGGCAATCAATGCGCACGATCACGCGCAATTGAAAGTAGTGCGCAGAACCATCCACCGGCTCAAACGGCGTATACACAAAGCGACCGTATAGTCTGTATAATCTGTCGCCTAAACTCTCAATTAACAAAAGTGAGGTAGCTCATGAAGAAGGCTATCAACCTGAACGTGAATGGTGTCTCTCGCACGGACGAGGTCGAACCACGCGTGCTTCTGGTTCACTACCTGCGCGACGTGCTCGGCTTGACCGGAACACACGTCGGTTGCGAAACGTCGCTGTGCGGCGCGTGCACGGTAATGCTCGACGGCGAGGCCGTCAAATCGTGCACGATGTTTGCCGTCCAGGCCAATGGCGCGACAGTCACCACTATCGAAGGACTCGCAACCGATGGCGAACTCCATCCAGTGCAGGAAGGTTTTTGGGAATGTCACGGATTGCAGTGCGGCTACTGCACGCCGGGCATGATCATAACCGCGGCGCAGTTGCTCGAGCGCAACGCCAACCCGTCGCGTGAAGAGATCTGCCACGGTCTCGAAGGCAATCTGTGCCGCTGTACCGGTTACCAGCACATCATCGAAGCGGTTGAATACGCGGCGAAGAAAACCGCGTCGTGAACTTTGTTCCTGGAGCTTTGTTCTTTGTTCTCGCGCCACGCGAGCAAAGCTCAAAGTTCGAAGCTCCAAGCTCAATTCGGGAGAGCGAACCATGCCTACAAGTTACGTCGGCCAACGAGTAAGACGAACTGAAGATCCGCGCCTGATCAAAGGCCTCGCCCACTACGTCGACGACATCGCGTTGCCGGGCACGTTGCACGTCGCGTTTGTTCGTTCGTATTACGCTCACGCAAAAATCAACAGCATCGATACGTCCGCAGCGCTTGATGTGCCGGGTGTCGTTGCTGTCTATACCGGTAAAGACGTCGCGAAGATTGGACCAGTGCCGTGCGCCGGCGCCTTGCCGGGACTGAAAGTACCGGACCATCGCGTGCTCGCCACCGACAAGGTTTACTTTGTGGGTCATCCGGTCGCCGCGGTTGTGGCCACCGATCGTTACGCAGCGCGCGATGCGGTAGATCTCATCGTTGTTGATTACGAAGATCTGCCGGTGGTTACCGACGTCGAACAGGCAGCGGCAGGAACCGGACCGGTCATTCACGAATCGTTCGGCGACAACATCGCTTACAAAATGACCGCGGGTGAAGGCGATATCGACGCTGCTTTTGCCGCTGCGGAACGAACGGTGAAACAACGCATCTGGCACAAACGGCTGGCGCCGATCGCGATGGAACCGCGCGGTGTGCTCGCGCGTTACTTTCCCGGTGAAGAAGAGCTCACGCTCTGGTCTTCAACGCAGATTCCGCACCTGATGCGCACGCAAGTCGCCTTGATGATCGGCATTCCCGAAAACAAGCTGCGCGTGATCACGCCGGAAGTCGGCGGCGGTTTTGGTTCGAAACTAAACGTCTACGCCGAAGAAGCTTTGCTCGGCTGGATCTCGATGCAGCTCCACAAACCAGTCAAATGGATCGAGACGCGTCGTGAAAACATTCAGGCCACGATTCACGGGCGCGGACAGGTCGGCGACATCGAAGTCGCTTTCAAAAACGACGGCACGCTCACGGGACTTCGTTACAACGTGATCGCCGATCTCGGCGCGTATCACCAACTGTTAACGCCTGCGATTCCCACGCTCACCGGCCTGATGCTTTCCGGGGCATACAGGATTCCGGCGATTCAGATCAACATCACCGGCGTCTTCACAAACAAGATGGCCACCGACGCATATCGCGGCGCGGGACGTCCTGAAGCGACCTACGTCGTCGAGCGCGCGCTCGATCTCGTCGCCGCTGATCTCAACGCCGATCCCGCTGAAGTGCGGCGCAAGAATTTCCCGGGCAAAGATGAGTTTCCGTTTCACACCGCGACCGGTCTGGATTACGACAGCGGCGACTACGAAGCCGCACTCGACAAAGCGCAGCAGATCGCCGGTTACACCCAACTGCGCGAAGAACAAAAGAAGGCACGCGCGGAAGGAAAGATCATGGGTATCGGTGTTTCGACGTACGTCGAAATCTGCGCGCTTGGTCCATCCACGGCGATGCCCGCAGGTGGTTGGGAAAGCGCGACGGTGCGCATCGAGCCGACCGGCAAGGTCACGGTGTTGACCGGCACGTCACCACACGGCCAGGGTCAGGAGACTTCGTTCGCACAGATCGTCGCTGATGAACTCGGTGTGAGCATCAACGACGTCACTGTGATTCACGGCGACACCAGCGTGGTCCAATATGGCATCGGGACCTTTGGCAGCCGCGCGACAGCCGTCGGCGGCACTGCAGTTTACGTTGCGGTGCAAAAACTAAAAGAAAAAGCTGAGAAGATCGCCGCCCACATCCTGAAAGCGGACGCTTCTAAAGTCTCTTTCGAAGGCGGCAAGTATTCGGTGACGAAAGCCGCCGGCGCCACCGCCGCAACCGGATCCTCCGAACCCGTCTACCCGGTCGGCCAGGGTCCGGCCGGCGCGCTTCCGGAACCGCAAACCGAAGGTCGGACGGGTCTCACAATCGCGGAGATCGCGCTTGCCGCGCACCTCGCGAAGGAGTTGCCGCCCGATACCGAACCGGGACTCTCCGCCACTTACTTTTTCGAACCGAAGAACTTCACGTTCCCCTTCGGTACGCACATCGCCGTCGTCGAAATCGATCGCGAAACGGGCGACATCAAGTTTCTGCGTTACGTTGCCGTGGACGACTGCGGCAGAGTAATCAATCCGATGCTCGTTGACGGCCAGGTGCACGGTGGCATCGTTCAATCGATCGGACAAGCGATGTACGAAGAGGTGGTGTATGACGAGCAGGGACAGTTGATCACCGGCACGTTGATGGACTACGCGGTGCCGCGCGCGAAACACGTTCCGAATTTCGAACTGGATCGCACGGAGACGCCGTCGCCGGTGAATCCGCTCGGCGTCAAAGGCGTCGGCGAGGCGGGCACAATCGGCGCAACGCCCGCGATTGTCGGCGCGATCGTCGATGCCCTCGCTCCATTCGGCGTTAAGCATCTCGACATGCCGATCAAACCCGAAGATGTTTGGAGGATTATTAACAATGATTCCAGCCGCATTTGATTACCAGGCACCCGCAACTCTCGAGGAGGCAGTTTCGCTGCTGGCTGGCGATCCTGATGGAGCGAAAATCCTCGCCGGTGGTCACAGTTTGATTCCGGCGATGAAACTGCGTCTCGCGCAACCGCAACTGCTCGTCGATATCGCGCGCATCAGGTCGCTCGCTTACATTCGTGAAGAAGAAAATCAAATCCTTATCGGCGCCACGACGACGCACTACCAGCTCGAGTCGTCTGATCTGTTGAAACAAATCTGTCCGCTATTGCCGATGTGCGCCGTGAGTATCGGCGACGTACAAGTGCGCAACAAGGGAACGATTGGCGGCAGTGTCGCGCACTCTGATCCGGCGGGAGATTGGCCGGCGGCGGTGATTGCGCTCGATGCGGATCTCCTGTTGATTGGTCCAAATGGTGAGCGAACCGTGAAGGCGACCGACTTCTTCGTAAACCTGTTAACTACGGATCTTCAGCCTGGAGAGATTCTGAGAGAAATCAGAATAGCGAAACCGTCCGGACGTTTCGGCGAGTCGTATCAGAAAGTGCCGCATCCGGCTTCGGGCTTCGCGGTCGTCGGCATCGCCGCTCATCTCGAACTGAACGACGATGGCTCGTGCAAGAGAGCGAAAATCGGCGTGACCGGCGTTGGCGTGAAAGCGTATCGCGCACAGGGAGTCGAAGCGGCCCTGGCCGGCGCAAATCTCGACGACCAGACGATCGCCTCTGCGGCTGCGCACGTGTGTGACGGCGTCGATGCAAACTCGGATCTTTACGCATCAGGCGAGTATCGTTGCGCCCTCGCGCAGGTGTACACGCGACGTGCGATTCAGGCCGCCAAAGCAGTTTGATACCCCCTGGGAACGCAGGCGTCTCGCGTGCAACCGACGGTAGAGGTTTCATTCGCCGCCTTGCAGGCGAGAAGCCTGCGGTCCCAGGATGGAAAACTTGTGAAGCTCGACGGTACCCATGAATTCGAAGCCACGCGCGAACGCGTGTACCAATCGCTGGTCAATGCGGAGGTGTTGCAGCGTTGCATTCCCGGATGCGAAAGGCTGGAACGCACCGGCGAGAACACGTTTTCTGCGACGATTCGCACAAGTGTCGGCTCGATCAAAGGCGTATTTGACGGAAACGTGCGTCTCGAAGATCTGCGTGAACCGGAACACTTCCGCATCGTCGTTGAAGGGAAAGGCGCGCCGGGTTTCTTGAAAGGCTCAGGCGATCTGGATCTCGAGCAGGACGGCGCGATCACGCGCGTGAAGTATGCAGGTGATGTTCAGGTCGGTGGGACGATCGCGAGCGTAGGCCAACGAATGATTCAAGGCACCGCGAAGATGATGGCTACGCAGTTCTTCACTTGTCTCGGTGCAGCAGCAAAACCGGAAGCGGGTGAGCCACCTCCGTAACATGATCGTTAGCTATGTGCTTTGAGCTTTGTGTTTCGAACAAAGTACAAAGCTTAAAGCTCCAGGCGCTTACTCCGACTGCCGACGCGCCTTCGCGATGAACTCTTCGATCTCGTTGATCTTCCGCGGCAGTGCTTCCGTCATCCACTTCACACCGTCAGCCGTAACCAGCAGATCGTCTTCGATGCGAACTCCCATCCCTTTGTACTTCTCAAACGCCGGCCGCACCGTCGCTTTGAATTTTTCCCAGTCTTCCTGTTTCCAACCCGGCGGCATCTGGTCCAACGCTTCGGGCCGGATGTAGATTCCCGGTTCGTTTGTGAAAACCACGCCGGGCACGATCCTCGCTCCGCCGCCAACGTCGTGCACGTTCATTCCGAGCCAGTGCGACGTGCCGTGCATGAACCACAGTCGGTGTTGCATTGAGTTGCGATCCGTGATCAGCCCGAGCTTCAGCAGCCCGTCTTTGATCACCTCTGTACCCGCGCGGCTGACGTCGGAAAGCGTTGCTCCTGGTTTCGACGCTCGCGCTACCGCTTCCTGTGCGTCGTAAACGACCTGGTAGATTTCGGCTTGTGCCGGCGTGAACTTGCCGTTGATCGGAAACGTGCGGGTCACGTCCGCGGTGTAGTGATCGTATTCCGCGCCGACGTCCATCAACAGTAAATCAGTCGGCTTCACTGGCCCTTGCGATTCGATGTAATGGAGCGTGGTCGCATTTGGACCACACCCGACGATGTCCGGGTAGCCCCAGTTGTCAGCGTTTCGCAGCTTGAATGTGTAGGCGACGATCGCGTCGACTTCGTATTCCCACTTCGCGTCAGCCGCTCCGGCCCACGCGCGTTGGTGCGCTTCGATGCTGATGTCGATCGCGTGTTGCAGGATCCGCACCTCCATGGGCGACTTTACGAGTCGCAGCTGGGTGAAGATGGGCCACGCGTTTTTGACGCTGAAGCCGGAAGCTGTTTGCGCCCACTCGGAAGCGAAACGTTGTTCGTATTTGTACTCGCGACTCTCGTTCGATCCGGGCACCAGCAGATGAATGCCGGCTTCGCCTTTCGCAGCGGCGTCGAACAGCGTCGTGTAGCCGTGGTCGTTCGTCAACGGCATGTCGAGCGGCAAGTCTGACTTGAAAATGTTCTCCGGTTTGGGCCGGTAAGGCTGGCGATTACGTAGGGCTTTGATGAACGGGTCAAACTCGTTCGCCTGCCAGATTTCGCGAATGCCGGAGATCTGATGGGCTTCGTCGGCACTGTACATGTGGCCGGTCCACGTTTCCGCGAGCGCGTTACGACGCGGCAGAAACAGGATCTCGCGGATCTTCGTGTTGCCCGGCAGCAGGACGAGGGTCGCGCCTTTTTGTTTCAGGTTGGTGAGGTAGTAGAGGTTGTTTTCCTGGCGATACGGATAGTCGACGTCGTTTGTATAAACTCGCGGTTCGGTGCTGAACAGGACGAGGAACGATTGTGGGCCAACACTTTGCGCCACGCGCTCGCGTCGTTGCGAGAGTTCTGCGATGCGCTCCTTATCGGTGAAAACCGGCGCGGGTGGTGTGAGCCGAATGTTTGAAGGGACTGTTGGTCCCCCCGTCGCGCGCACGTTTATCTCGCCCGCTGAATTGAACGACGCGAGCAGGGCGAAGACAGCAAACAAAGCAAAAACGACACGAGGGCAACGGGATTTTGGTTTTTTCATAAGTTTGTTCCTCACGTTAGCGAGTCCGCGCAAAGCATTTAAATTCTACGGACCAAGCCAAAGGCTTACGGCGATGGGGAGGGGACAGGGACGGGTGTGCGGCGGTTCATCCGCTCGCGCGGCGGAACCACGCGGCGCTGCCCGTCCGGACTGACGTAAATACGCGTTCCGTCACGCATCGTGATCATCTGCGAGCCGTCGGGAAAAGTTCGCATCACCATCCCACCCGGCATCACGCGCGTCTGCGGTCGTCGCGGACGATTCTGAGGGTCAGGCGGCGTCGGGACGTTCGGTCTTTCGACATACACCTTAACGTCCGCCTCCGGATCTTCGGGACGCGGATTTCTCTCAGCGTTGTCGTTACGCGGAGCTCGCTCTTCCGTACGCGGCCGTTCCGTTCTCTTCGGCGCATGCGTCGGTGTTGGCGCATTAGCCGCGTCCTCATCTTCATCCTCTTCCGGTTCTTCAGCCGCCGATGGTGCGGGACTCGGCGTTAACGCCGCGGGACTCGCAACCGGTGACGGCGTCGGCGTCGCCTGTACCACATGATCATCGCGTTTTTTCAACATGAAGAACGCCAACACACCACACGCTAAAACCAACAATGCCACAGCCGACAACGCTATCGGCAACACGCGCCGGCCACCACCGCCAACCACCGGCCGCACTACAGTCGTTTCGCCTGTCCTGACTGTTTGGTGTCGCGTCCCTGCCTGCGTGGTATGCGCCGCCGTTTGCGCCGCGGGGCCACCAACGGTCTTCGGCGGCGTTGGAAACAGCACCGTTTGCGCTTCACCGCGATTCACAACCGTCGTCGCCTGTTCGCTCTCGTGCAGCGCTCTCCGCATGTCGGTTGCGGTCGCGTAACGCTGATCGCGATTCTGCGCCATCGCTTTGCGGAGTACTTCATCAACTTCTCGAGCCACTGCCGGAGTTGCGACACTCGCCGGTTGCAACGGATCGGGTTGACCGTTTACGAGCGCGGCCGCGCGTGTGAGCGCGTCCGGCGGTTTCACGCCGGTCATTAAGTGATAGAGCGTCGCGCCAAGTGAGTAAAGGTCGCTGCGCGTGTCGGTTCCCAATCCCTGAATCTGTTCGAGCGGCGCGTAGTTTGGTGTGTAACCGAAAATACTCGCGGCAGTTGTCACGCGCGAGATGTCTCCACCCTGGCCCTTTGCGAGACCGAAGTCTAAAAGAATGATCTGACCGCGCGACGTGAGCTTCAGGTTTTGCGGCTTGATATCACGATGAACGATCTGCGGATCCTGCGTGTGCAGATAATCAAGTGCGTCGAGCAGTTGATCGGCCCAGGTCAGAACCTGATCCGCTGGGAATGGACCACGCTTGCGCGTCATCATCTCCGACAGATCGTCGCCCGGGATGAACTGCATCACGAGAAACTGTCCGTCGCCTTCGGAAAAATGGTCGCTGACGCGAGGTAGTGCCGGATGGTGCAAACGCGCCAGCAGACGCGCTTCGCGCTCGAACTGTTTGCGGAGCCGTTCCTCGGCAAACAGCGTCTCTTTCAACGCAACCGTGGTATCCAGGCGCTGGTCGATCGCTTCGTAGACGGCTCCCATGCCGCCCTGACCGAGTTGCCGAATTATGCGATAGCGTCCCTGGAGGATTGTTTCGGGCGTCAGCATCAGCGGCGATTATACATGGTCTCCAACGATTACACAGATTGAGTGTCGTGTTCTTTGCAGGTATGCTAAGCGCGTGAGTACCAATGCGCGCAACGCAAAGGTGATTGACGTCAACCCTCCTCGGCGACGCCGTTTCAGGATCTGGATCCTGGCCGGCCTGGTGCTGCTGCTTGTTTTCGTTTCCCGCATACTCTCGATTTACTTGTCAGCGCTGTGGTTTGGTTCTCTCGGTTTCTCGTCAGTCTATTGGTACATCCTGAAAGCCAAGCTGATCCTGTTCTTCGGCTTTGCAATTCTGACCACGCTCCTGCTCGCCACAACATTTCTCATCTTCCAGCGACTCTTCGGCGCTTACGCGTTCGAGAGCCGGACCATTATGCTCAACGACCAACCGTTTCAATTCTCGCCCGCGAGGTTTATCCGGCCTCTGGGTTGGATTGTCTCGGGCGTGGTTGGTTTGGTTTACGGTTTCCAGTTGAAAGAACACTGGCGGCAGTTCGCGCTCTATCTTCATCAACCCACTCCCTCGACGCACGATCCGATCTTCGGTAAGTCGGTAAGCTTTTATCTCTTCTCACTGCCGCTTTACGATCTGATCAGCTCGTGGCTGTTGGGAGTGACTTTCATCATTCTCATCGCGGCTGTTCTTTATTCGCTGCTCGGTTTGCCGCAGACGGTGCTCAAACCGAGCGTGCGCTGGTCGTCGGGCGCGGCGTTTCGCGCGGTCTGTTGCGCGCTCGCGCTCGTGTTACTGGTGCTTAGCTGGCGCACTTATCTCTCGCGTTTTCCGTATCTCTGGCAGGACCATCCGATCTTTGCGGGCGTCACTTACACCGAGGCGCATTACACGCTACCGGCGCTGCTGATCGTCTCCGTCGCGCTGGTCATTGCCGCGATTATCGCGCTGGTGAACGCGTTTACCGTGAGGCGTTTCAGTTTGCTGATGCTCGCGGTGGGATTGCCGGTCGCGGTTTACATCGTCGGCGTCGTGCTGGTACCCGCATACATTCAAAGCTTCATCGTTAAACCGAACGAGCTCGATCGCGAATCCCCTTACATCACGCACAACATCGAATGGACGCGCCGCGGCTTTGGCCTCGACCAGATCGAGCTGCGCGAATTCGAAGCTGAAACGTCGATCGCGGCGCTCGACCTGCCGAACAACCGCGCCAGCCTCGACAATATTCGTCTCTGGGATTGGCGCGCGCTCCAGGACACGTTGCGACAAATTCAGGCTATCCGAACTTACTACGACTTCATCGACGTCGATGTTGACCGCTACACCGTTGGTGGACAAACGCGACAGATGATGATCGCGCCGCGCGAGATCAACGACGCGAAGCTGCCGCCGTCGTCGCGCAACTGGATCAACGACCGGCTGATTTACACGCACGGTTACGGCGTGACGATGAACAGCGCTAACGGTTTCACGCCCGAAGGCCTGCCACAGTTTATGTTGTCGAACATGCCCGTGCAGACGGCGGCCTCGGAAATCAAAGTCACGCGTCCAGAGATTTATTACGGCGAACTGACGAATCGCTACATTTACGTGAATACGACTCAGCAAGAGTTTGACTATCCGCAGGGCGATACGAACACGTACACCACGTATCAAGGCACGGGCGGGATCAAGATCGGGAGCCGGCTGCGACGGATGTTGCTGGCGTGGAGTCTTGGCGACATGTCGAAGCTGCCATTTTCGAATGATGTGACGAGCGAAAGCCGCGTGCTGATCAATCGCAACATCAGTGACATCGTTAATGGCGTCGCGCCGTTTTTGATCTACGACAAGGATCCTTACATCGTCGTCAATAATGAAGGCCGGCTCTTCTGGATCGTCGATGCGTATACCGAGTCGTCGTACTTTCCGTATTCGAGTCATCACAACGTCACGGGTAATTCGATCAACTACATTCGCAACAGCGTCAAGGTTGTGATCGATGCTTATAACGGAAGCGCGACGTTCTATGTTTTCGATCAGCAGGACCCGCTGATCGGAGCTTATCAACGGGTGTTTCCGGCGCTGTTTCGCGACGCGAGCCAGATGCCTGCGGATCTGCGTTCGCATGTTCGTTATCCGGAAACGCTGTTGCGCGCGCAGGGCGAGGTTTACAACCTTTACCACACGCAGAATCCGCGGACGTTTTTCCAGCGCGAGGATGTTTGGAATATCGCGCAGCGCGTTTCGGTGGATAAAAATGGGAAGAAACAAGCGATCCCGATCGATCCTTACTACGTGCTGATGCAGTTGCCGGGCGAGGCGCAGGCGAACGAGTTTGTGTTCATCCTGCCCTTCACGCCGTCGAATCGCAATAACCTCATAGGTTGGATGGCGGGACGCAGTGATGGTGAGAACTACGGCAAGTTACTCGTCTACAACTTCCCGAAGTCGCGTTTGATCGATGGTCCATTGCAGATCGATGCGCGTATCGATCAAAACGCGCAACTCTCGGGACAGTTTACGTTGTGGAATCAACAAGGGTCGCAGGTTATACGCGGGCATCTGCTCGTGATACCGATCGGGCGTTCGGTGCTGTTTGTGGAGCCGGTGTATTTACAGGCGGAACACAGTCCGATGCCGGAGTTGCGGGTCGTGGTCCTCGCGACACACGAGAAACTCGCGCACGGTCAGAATTTCAATGAGGCGTTGACGAATTTGTTTGGCGAGGGATTTCAAACGCCGTCGGGCCAGACTGGCGATCGAAGCCAGCCTCCTGGCCAAGTTCAGGCTGCTGGTCCAGGTCAAGCTGGTGTTTCGCCTACAGGTGCAACCGGTCAACCATCACCAACAACGACGCCGTCCCAAAACCTTGAGCAGCTAATAAACCGCGCAATCCAGGAGTTCGACGACTACCAACGCCTGACCTCCCAGGGCAAACACGGCGAGGCGGGCCAAAGACTCGAGCAACACCGCCGCACCCTCGAAGAGATCCGCCGCCTCAGCAGACCGTAACCACAAATCTATCTGAGTCTCTGTAACAGCTTGTCGGCCTTTGCGACTGCGTCTTTGTGTTCGGCGGCGTATTTTGGATCCGGGGTTGCTGCTTTGATCATTTCGATCTGTTTTTTGGCTTCCGCGTCGCGATTGGCTTCGCGGTAGGCTTCGGCGAGGTGAAATCGCATCATCGTGTTGTTCGGACTCAACTTCACGCCCTTTTCCAAATACTCGATCGCTTTGGCCGTGTCGCCACCGAACGCGCGTGGCGCTTGCAAATACAACCGGCCTAAACCCAGATACGCACTGTAACCCTGGTAACTCTCGTCGATCTTCAACACCGCTTCCATCTCGCCCTTAATGTCCTGAAAACTCGAAAGGTTCGCGAGCGTGCTGTGCGCCGCAGCCCCACCATAATTTGCGCCCAACCAAAAATGCCCTTCCGGCCTGTTCGGTTGAAGCGCAACCGCCGCCTTCCCCGCCTCCGTGCCCTCGCGGAACATGTCGTCGATTTCGGAGTCGTTATCGCTGCGATTGCCAACGTAAAAAGCTGCTCGCGCCAGTTTCCACGCCGCCTCGTAGTTTCCGTAATCCGCAACCCGCGCCTGGCGCAACGACGCCACTGCGACGCGCGCTTTATTCATGTCTTCCCGTCCCTCGTAGAGCGCATCCGCTTCCGCCACGCGGTCGGCCGCAGCTTTTACGTCGGTGCTGCTCGTCATTACATCGCTCGGCGGCCCATTCTGACACGAAAGTCCCCAAAAACTCACACAAACTGTGGCGGAAATCACCATGAGCAAGCGCAGTTTTTCTCGGGTTTTCTTAGGATTTCCCATCAACGACCTCCGATTGTCTAGTGTCGCCATACAGTTTGTAATACTTTTGCTTTCGCAGTACGGAAACAGTCGAGAATACGGTATAGTGGCTTTCCATTCGGCACGCATTAACGGTTCAATACCGCCGAGTCCACTTGGAGGAGAGCTTGGCAGGGGCAGCATTCTACGATCTCGAAGGAACTCTGGTGAGCACCAATCTGGTGCATACCCTCGCCTTTTACGCCGGCCGCCAGGAAGGTCTGTTGGCCAGTTTTAAGAAGAGCGCGGCCACCTATCTGAGCCTGCCTTTGTTCGCGGTGACGGACCAGTATAGCCGAAAAGTTTTTAACGACCTCTATTTCAAGCGCTACAAGGGCCAGTCGGAAGACCGCCTGCGTTACTTCGCGCAGGAACTCTTCGAAGACGTGATCAAGCCCGCAGTGTTTCCGGGCACCTATGAACTGATCGACAAATCAAGAAAACTCGGTCTGCGACAGGTAGTGATCACGGGCGCGTTGGATATTTCAGTCAAGCCGCTGATGGAGCATTTGGGAATCACTGAGTATGTGACTAATCGCCTCGAGTTTGTTAACGGCAATGCGACCGGGCGCCTATTACCTCCAGTGATGGCTGCGGCCACGAAAGCTTCCTGGATCAGAACCTACACTGAACGCGAAGGCATCAGCCTGAGCGAGTCGTACGCTTACACCGACAGCATGAGCGATCTTCCGATGTTGTCGATTGTCGGTCACCCGGCGGTGATCAATCCCGATATGCGTCTGCGCCAGACCGCGCTGCACCATGACTGGCCGATTCTGAATCTAAAATAATGGCACTGCAACTCCGACGAAAAACACACGAGTCCGTGGTCTACATCGACCGCGACAGCGCACCGCGCATTATTCCTTCGGGCGAAGACTTCATTCTCGAAGACCTGCCCATCGGCACGCGCGTGCTCTATCCCAATCCCTCGATCAAGGGACTGCCAAACCGTGAGGCCGCGATCCGATACGCGCTCAATCATCCGCACGGGTGCGATCCTTTGTTTGCCCAACTCGAACCGAGCATGAAAGTCACCGTCGCCGTTGACGACATCAGTCTGCCGTTACCGCCGATGGCCACACCCGACATTCGCCAAACGATTCTCGAAGTCGTGCTCGACATGCTGGCGGGTCACGGGGTTGACGACGTGCACATCATCATCGCCAATTCCCTGCACCGGAAGATGACCGAGTGGGAAATGAAACGCATGGTCGGGCCGCGGATCTTCGCCGACTACTATCCCGATCGTTATTACAACCACGACGCGGAGTGGTCCGATGGACTCATCAAGATCGGCGAAACGAAGCACAAAGATCCGCTGGTTTTGAATCGCCGCGCCGCGGAAAGCGACCTGCTGATCTACGTCAACATAAATCTCGTGCCGATGGACGGCGGACACAAATCCGTCGCCGTCGGACTCTGCGATTACGAGTCGCTGCGCATGCACCACGATCCACAGACGATTCGCGACTCAGACAGTTACATGGATCCGGCGCGCTCGGCCCTCAATCACAAAGTGGTGCAACTCGGAAAGATCGTGGATCGCGAACTGAACGTCTTTCACATCGAAACGGCTATCAACAATCGCATGTACGGCGCGGACATGGACTTCCTGCTCCGCAACGAAGACGACTTCAGCGCTTTCGATCGCATGAAATTCGAAGCCATGCGTTACACGATGAGCAAGTTGCCGCGTCCGGCTCGTCGCAAGCTGCTGCACTCGCGTCCCGCGCAGTACGAAATGATCGCGTGCCACGCCGGCAAGACGGAACCGGTGCACGAGAAGATCGTGGCGAAAGGGTTCGAGCAGTACGCGATCCCGATCCGCGGGCAAGCAGACATTCTAATCACCGGCATTCCCGACATCTCGCCGTACAACGTCTATTCGATCCTGAATCCGTTGCTGGTCCAGGTGATGGCGCTTGGCTATCACTTCAATTTTTATCGCAACAAGCCGCTGCTGAAGAAGGGCGGCGTGCTGATTCTGCATCACCCGTGTTACGACGAGTTCGATCACCAGTTTCACCCGAGCTACATTGAGTTTTTCCACCGGCTGCTGCCGGAAACGCGCGACGCTTTCACGTTGCGGGAGAAATACGAACGCGAGTTTGCCAACAATCCGAGCTATGTCGAGATGTACCGGCGCGGCAACGCGTATCACGGCGCGCATCCGTTTTTCATGTGGTACTGGGGAGAAAACGGCCGTCAACACGTCGGACGAGTGATCGCGGCGGGAGCGGAAAACGCGCACGTTCCCGCGATCCTGGGTTGGGAACGCGCCGACAACCTTACTGAAGCGATCGCGATGGCGCGGAGTTATATGGGCAACTCCGCCGAAATCACGATGCTGCACCAGCCGATGATCGGCGTTGCAGATATGGAGTAGTTATGAAGCTTTCCCCAACAGAGATTTACAGGGACCGGAAGATTTTCCTGATTGGCAGCACCGGATTTCTCGGCAAGGTAACGCTGAGCATGTTGCTGCATCGCTTTCCAAACGTCGGCAAGATCTATCTCACCGTGCGCGCTCGCTCGCAGGAAGAGTCGGAGACGCGCTTCTGGAACAACATCATTACCGCCCCGCCGTTTGATCCACTGCGCGAACGTTACGGCTCCGCGCTCGAAGGCTTTATTCGCGACAAGATCGTCGTCAAGGGGGGCGACATCGCCGACACAAACTTTGGCTACAGCGAAGAAGAAGTACGGGCCATCGCCGGCGATATCGACATCATCATCAACTCCGCCGGTAACGTTACCTTCAATCCGACACTCGAAAGCGGCCTGCGCACCAACGTCGTCGGCACGCAAAACGTGATCGCTTTCGCGAAGCGCATGAAACGTCCGGCGCTGGTCCACGTTTCGACCTGCTTCGTGGCGGGCAATCGTTCGGGTGCCGTGTGGGAAAGCGACTCCGTGCTCGGTTACTTCCCGCGGCGACGCGAGACGCCCGGCGTGGAGTTTTCCGTCGACAAGGAGATCGCCGACTGCGCGAAGCTTGCCGATCGCGTCCGCGATGAAGCACGCGACGCGATGATGGCTGCAAAGTTTCGCGAACTCGCACGCAAACGTCTCAACGAAGAAGGGCGTGACGTCGACGATCCCGACGCGCTCGGACTCGCCGTCGCCCGCGAAAGAAAAGTCTGGACGCGCACGCGTCTGACGGATCTCGGCGTCGAACGCGCCGCGTACTGGGGTTGGCCCAATATCTACACCTACACGAAGTCGCTCGGCGAGCAACTCGTAGCCGCTGAAACCGGCATCGTGCGCAGCATCGTGCGCCCGAGCATCGTCGAGTCGGCCATGTCGTATCCGTTCCCCGGCTGGAACGAGGGCTTCACGACGACGGCGCCGATCATCTTTCTACTTCGCAAGGGCCAAACGCAAATACCAGCCGATCCCAAATTGATTCTCGACATCACGCCTGTGGACCAGGTCGCCTCGGTGATGCTGGCCGTATCGGCGCAGGCATGCGTCGAAGAACCGCGACTCGTTTACCAGGCTGCGACCGGCGACTCAAACGCTAACAACATGGAACGGATCATCGGTCTCTGCGGGCTCGACAAACGGCGGCACTTTGAAGAGAAGGACGACGGCATCAAATTCCTCAACCGCATCGCGGGTCGCATGGAACCAAGGCAGGTGTCCGTGTCGAAGTTTGAAAAAACGTCCGTGCCGATGTTCAACGCGACGGCTAAGAAAGCCTCGTCACTGCTCGATCGGGTGCGGCCGCGTTGGGGCGGCGGGCGCGTCGTCGACGTGATCGACATGATGAAGGACAAGATCGAACGCGTCGAAGAGCTCACGCGCGAAACGAGTGAAGCGTTCGATATGTTTCGGCCGTTCACCGTAGAAAACGCTTACGTGTTCCGCTGTGACAATGTCCGCTCGTTATTCGACCGTATAAGTGAAGACGAGCGCTCGCTGCTCACTTGGAATCCCGAACAGTTTGACTGGTACGACTACTGGCTCAACGTTCACCTGCCGGGACTGACTAAGTGGGTGTTTCCCACGCTCGAAGATGAAATGCGCGCGCAGCCGAAGCGCGTTTACACCTATCGCGATCTGCTCGAGCTGTTTGAGACGTCAGCAAAGCGTCACGCGACGCGCGTCGCGATGCGTATCGAACGCGAGGGACGCGAAGAGCAGTACACATATGCGGACCTGCGCGAACTCGCGACGCGTGTCGCAGGATTCCTGGCAGCCCACGGGATCAAGCAAGGCGATCGCGTGTTACTCGTCAGCGGCAACGCGCCCGAATGGGGCATGACTTACTTCGGCGTGTTGAAGGCAGGCGCGACCTGCATTCCGTGCGACCCGGAGAGTTCGACTAGCGAAATCCTTAACTTCGCACGCGCCGGCAACGCCGCCGGCGTCATCGCGAGCGAAGCGGTGCTCGACGAGCGTCCCGATCTGCGTGAACGTGTGGAGCAGGAAGGACTCGCACGACTCTGGACCTACACGGAAGTCTTCGAAATGCCGGACGAGCAGACGGAAGACGAGCGCATCGCGCTGTTGCCGCCACGCGTGCACGCGCAGAGTGTGGCGTCGTTGATCTTCACTTCCGGCACGACGGGCCAACCGAAGGGTGTCATGCTGTCGCATCGCAACCTGACGAGCATGGTTTCCATGTTGTCGTCCGTCTTCGATATGACAACAAGCGACGGTGTGTTGTCGGTGTTGCCGCTGCATCATACGTTTGAGTTCTCGACCGGCTTTCTCACACCACTCAGCCGTGGCGCACAGATCACTTACCTGCCCGAGCTCACGAGTGACGCACTCGCGCGCGCGATCAAGAACGGTCACGTCACCGGCATGGTGGGCGTGCCGGCGTTGTGGGAACTGCTGCATCGCCGCATCAAGAATCGGCTCTACGAACGCAGCGACCTGATCGGCAAAATGGCTGACAACGTCATGTGGGCGAATGCGTGGCTGCGCGACAAAACATCCGTCAACCTGGGCCAGGTGCTGTTCTATCCGATTCACGAAGGACTCGGCGGGCGCATTCGCTATTTCATCAGCGGCGGCTCTGCGTTGAGCGAGAAGATCCAGCACGACTTTCACGGTCTCGGTTTCACGATCCTCGAAGGCTACGGTCTGACGGAAGCGTCACCAGTGTTGACTGTAACGCGCCCCGAGAATCGACTGCTGACCGGAACCGTCGGCAAGCCGCTGCCAGGTGTGGAAGTGCGTATTGCTGAGCCGGATGCGAGTGGCGTTGGCGAAGTGATTGCGCGTGGTCCAAACGTGATGTTGGGCTACTACGAGAACGAAGCCGCGACGCGTGAGACCCTGATCGACCGCTGGCTTTACACGGGCGATCTCGGGCGCGTCGATGAAGACGGCAATCTTTATCTCGTGGGCCGTTCGAAAGAGATCATCGTCGATACAAACGGCAAGAACGTTTATCCGGACGAGCTTGAAGAACTCTACGCCAACTCGCCCTACGTGAAAGAGCTGAGCATCGTAGGGCTCCCGGACGGAATCGGTGAAAAGGTTGCCTGTCTGGTCGTGCCTGACGACGAGTATGACATCGCGCTTTCGCGCGCCGAGTTGCATCGGCTTGTCGAAGAACACTTCCGGGAAGTGTCTGCTTCCCTGCCCTATTTCAAACGCGTGAAGGTTTTGCATTTCACCGATATCGAGTTGCCACGCACCGCGACGCGCAAAGTGAAGCGCCGCGAAGTGGTCCAGATTATGGAGTCGCTCGAAGAGAGACAGAAATCAGGCCGGCAGACGCTCGCGCAGGACACGGCCGATGCGGATTCACTGTGGCTGATGGGGATCGTGGCAACTGTCGCGAACCGGCCGCGTTCGGAGGTTTCGATCGGGACACGGCTCGCAGATCTTGGTTTCGACAGTTTGATGTTTGTCGAGCTCGCGACCGCGATCGAGAACGCGGGCGGTTCGATCTCGGCGCCGGAACGGTTCAACGAGATCCAGGACGTGCGCGAGTTGCTGAGTGTCGTGAATCGTCGTCCTGGCGCTTCCGCAAAACGGGACATCCGTCGTGAGGAAACAAAGAAAGACGACGAGATTCATATTCCGTCCTTCGTGAAAACGGCCGGAACGAGAACGGGCGACTTTCTGCAACGCTTTCTGTACGACCAGTTCCTGAAAACGAATTACGAAGGACGTTCGAATATTCCGCCGCATACGAACTTCATCGTCGCCGCGAATCACTGTTCGCACCTCGACATGGGTCTCACGAAGATGGCTCTCGGCGAGTACGGCCGAGACATGGTGGCGCTCGCCGCTGCTGATTACTTCTTCGATACGAAGTACAAGCGTGCGGTAATGGAAAACTTTACGAACCTGGTGCCGATGGAACGCACTGGATCGTTGCGGCAGTCATTGCGGCACGCGAAATCGTTTTTGGACCGTGGTTACAACGCGCTCATCTTTCCCGAAGGTACGCGTTCGATGACTGGCATCATGGCGGATTTCAAACCCGTCGTTGGTTACCTCGCGTTGCACGCGCGCGTCGGTATCCTGCCGATGTATCTCGAAGGCACGTACGAAGCGATGCCGAAAGGAACCACGTTCATCAAGAGTCGCGACATGGCTGCGCGCATCGGACACTTCCTCTCCTACGAAGAGTTGGAAGAGATGACGCGCGGGCTGGCGCGTGCCGAGGCGTATCGTTTGATCGCGGCCCGATTGAGGCATGAAGTCGTAGGGCTGCGCGACCGCACGCGCACGCCGTTTGACTTGAAAGGATTGCGCAAGCAGTGGCGTAACGAACGCAAGGCGACGCCATTGATTGAAGAACCGGAAGCGAGTTTAGCGGTCTAAATGCCCACAAAATCTCCAGGCAAACGCACTGCCCGGATGGTCACGTCCGGCACCAAACGCCGCGCCGCCATCGAGAAGCGGCAACGCGCGACCACGTTGATCACCGGTGGCACGGGGTTCCTCGGATCGCATCTCGTGCGCCAGCTCATCGATGAAGGCGCGAAAGACATTCGCGTGATGGCGACATCGATTCCCGATTGGCTGGTCGATCTCGGCGTGGAGACGTTCGCCGGTTCGGTCACCAACGCTGAGGACAACAAGCGCGCGGTCGAAGGTATCAGCGAGATCTATCACCTCGCGGGGAAAGTCTCGCGTGAAAGCAAAGACTCGCGCGCGATGTTCGACATTCATGTGGAAGGCACGCGTTTGCTCTGTGACGCGGCGAGAGCAGCCGGCACGAAGACGATCGTTTTGGCTTCGACGAGCGGCACGATCGCGGTCACAAAAGACGGCGAGGTGACGCCGGATGAGACGTATCCGCCGCCGCTCGAGATCATTTCGCGCTGGCCGTATTACGCGAGTAAGGCTTACCAGGAGATGGCGGCCCTCGAGCGTTTCAGTGGCAAAGGTCTGAGGCTGGTAATCGTGAATCCGAGTTTGCTGCTCGGACCTGGCGACGATCGTCTCAGCTCCACCAAGGTTGTGCTGGATTTCATGGCGCGGAAGATTGGGGCCGTGCCGACGGGCGGCGTGAGTTTTGTTGACGCGCGGGATGCGGCGAAGACGTTTCAGATCGCAATGAAGAAGGGGCGGCACGGCGAACGTTATCTGCTGGGCGCGGCGAACTGGACGTTTGCAAAGTTTTTCGGACGGTTGGAGCGATTGACGAAGGTTTCGGCGCCGTGGATCGCATTGCCGTCGCGCTTCGCGATTACGGGTTCACAACTGCTCGATTCGCTGTTTAAGCAGTGGGACATGGCCTCGCCCGTTGAGCCTGGCGCGATCGAGATGGCGCAGTATTTTTGGTATGTGAACTGCTCGAAAGCGGCGCGCGAGCTCGGCTTCCGCCCACGCGATCCGGGTGAAACGCTGCACGACACCGTTAGTTACCTGCGCGAAAACTTCCTCGGCGGGAACGCCTTCGCGAAGTAAATTCGCCCTTTTTTAATCCGCCATAAATTCCCCACCTCTTTTTAGGCGGGCAACCTAAGGATCTTCGGGGAACTCTTTTCCGACTTGCGGCGTCTTAGTACCCGCAATCCGTTCTCAAACATTCACCACGGGAGCTGCACATGTGTCACCCGGCTCAACTACGCGTACTGCTGGCCGCGTTCTTCTGCGTCTTCTGCCTCGCCACCGCCGCCACAGCTCAGGATCGGACACTCCAACTCAACCAATCCATTGAGCGCAAACTAGGCCCAAGCGACTCGCACAGTTACACGGTTACGCTCGAGGAGAACACGTTCGCTCAGCTCGTCGTCGAGCAGCGCGGGATCGACGCCATCGTGAAAGTCTCGTCGCCGGCCGGCAAGAATCTCGGCGACTTCGACTCGCCAAACGGCGCCGACGGTCCGGAAAACGTCTCTTTCGTTGCCGTAACTGCTGGAGCATATCGCATCATTGTCGCTCCGCTGACACCGGGAGACACCAGTTCGGGCCAGTATCACATCAAGCTCATTGAAGTGCGCCAGGCTACCGAAGAGGAGATCAAGACCAGCAAAAACCTCGAAGTCGTCAAAGTCAAAGCCATCGAGTTATTTGACGAAATCGAGGGCATGATCCAGGAGATCCGTGCGCCGCACATGCGCATCCGCTCGCAACTGCAAGCCGCGCAAATGTTGTGGGATTTCGACCAGAAGCGCGCCACTAAATATCTGACATCTGCGGCCAACAGCCTGAAGGGTTACATGACGACGCTCGACCCGGCGAGTCCGGATTACGCCAGACATTACTCCACGATTTCGCAACTGCGTACAGACATCGTCCACGTGCTGTCAGGTTACGATCCCGACGCAGCGCTCAATCTTCTGTACGCGACGAAACTGCCGGGTGATCCCCACGGTAATCAACGTGATCTCGCGGCCCAGGAAAACGCGCTCGAGCTAGCGGTGGCGAACCAGATGCTGGCAAATGATCCGAAGCGAGCAGTTCAACTCGCGCGGCAAAATTTGAAGCACGGTTATGCAGGAAATCTCGTGAACACCATCTCGAACCTGAGACAGAAGAATCCCGAGCTCGCAACTGAACTCGCGACCGAAATCGCCGGCAAGCTGCTGCGTGAGAAGTTACTCAAGAAGCCCGAGGCCGCGTATCTCACCACAAACATCGTGCGCCTTTGTTTCGGGGCGAAAAGGAGGGTCATTCAGCGAGGGCACAGCCAGGGAAGCAATGGCGTGCAAGTGATTTTCAATGGCCGGGATACGGGCGTCGTGGATGCCGAGCCCGTCTTGTCCGAGGCGACGTGCCGCGACTTGGTCGAAAAATCACTTCGGGAGGCACTCAGCTATACGCCGCCGGGGCCGAACTCGTATACACCGGAACGCGACGCCGCGTGGAGTTTGCTGAATGGCTTACAACAACTCGGCGCGAATCTCGACACGACCGTCGCCGGTGCTTCGTCGAATGTCGAAAAGAAACTCGCGGAGCTCAACGCGGCGATGAACCCGCATCAACAAGTGATGCACAACGTGATGGTGAAGCTTAATGGTTCACCGGAGGCAGCGTTCGAGTCGATTGAAAAAGCGCCGCCGGAGATGCGCGATCAGCTTTACATACAAATGGCCAACATGGCCTCACAAAATGGTGACCCGGCGCGTGCACGTCAGATCCTGAACGAGCACGTGAAGAATGCCTACCAACTCCGGCAGGCGCTTGCGAATCTTGAACAACAGGAGATGTACCAGGCGGTATCGCGTGGCAAAGTTGAAGAGGCGCTCCGAACGATCAGCGCGTTGCGCACGCCGCGCGAACGCGCCAACATGCTGATGCAGATCATGCGTCAGATTGGACCCGGACAGAAGCGTGCGAGCGCGTTGAACTTTCTCGAGCAGGCGCGCGCGTTGTTGTCGCCCGAGGTTCGGGCGCAGGACCAGGAACAGATGAATGCGTTGCTGGAGATTGCGCGCGCGTTTTCACGTTACGACGTGAAGCGTGCGTTTGAGATCGTCGATCCGCTGGTGGAGCAGCTTAACGAACTTTGCGCGGCGGCGCGTACGTTGGAGGGTTTTGGAACCGAGGCTTTCGAGGAAGACGAGATGGATCTGCACAACGGTAACACCGTGGCCTCGGCCGCAACGCAGCTTACGAGCACGTTGGGCTCGTTGGCGATCGTAAATTTCGAACGCGCCAAGTTGACAGCGGATCGCCTGCGCCTTCCTGAGGTTCGCCTGCGCGGCTACCTCGACATCGCCCAACAAACCCTCCAGGCCTCGCGGTAGTTGAAGGCTCGTTGAAAAGGCTTCGGTCGGTGTTAACCCAGGGTTGGAACAACCCTGATGTTATGAAGCAGCGCCTCCGTTCGTGAGTGCTAGACTCACGACAGCTCTGACCATGAGACTGAAAGGAGGCGCTGTGCAGAAAATATATATCGGCGTTGACTTTCATGCAC
>JAIVJV010000018.1 GCA_020199835.1 Acidobacteriota bacterium
GGCCCGCAGCGCCACTGCTGCCGGCGTGCGCGCCACCTGCTGCTCGAACAACTCATGCGCCAACCACTCGGTCGCGAACTCGCGCGCCGTGTCGTTCACTTCCTCGCGCAGATAGTGCTCCTCAGCCGACGTCAGCAGCGACACTGCCCCAACGCGCTGCTCCGGATCCGCCACCATCGCTTCCAGCAAATGCTGGTAATGCACGGTGATCCGTTCGATCGTCTCGCGCTCGAAGATGTCCGTGTTGTATTCCAGGACCCCGCCCAGCCCCGCACTCGTCTCCGCCATTCCCAGCGATAAGTCGAAGATCGCAGTGCCAGTGTGTTGCTCGATCAAACTCAGCTCGAGATCCGGGAGTTGCAGTCCACCTGCTTCCAAAGTTTCAAGTCCGAAAATCACCTGGAAGAACGGCGTGTGACTCATGCTGCGCACCGGCTGCAACTCTTCCACCAGCTTCTCAAACGGCAGGTCCTGATGCGCGTAAGCTCCCAGCGCCACCTCGCGCACTCGCTTCAACAAACCTCTGAAAGAAAGATCGCCCGAGAGGTCCGTGCGCAACGCGAGCATGTTGACGAAGAAACCGATCAACGGCTCCGTGTCTTTGTATTGCCGATTGGCTACGGGTATACCGACGATGATGTCCTGCTGTCCGCTGTAACGCATCAGCAATGTCTGCCACGCACCCAGCAGCGTCATGAACAACGTCACCCCCTCACGCCGACTCAACTCCTCCAGTCGCAGCTTCAGTCCGTCAGGCAAAGTGAACGGCTGCCGCGCGCCACGATGCGACTGCACCGCCGGTCGCGGATGGTCCAACGGCAACTCCAGCACGGCCGGCGCGCCGGCCAACTGTTCCCGCCAGTAAGCCACCTGCTGCGCCAGCACTTCGCCCTGCAACCACTCCCGCTGCCAATGCGAGAAATCCGCGTATTGAATCGGTAACTCAGGTAACGGTGAGGGCTCGTCGTTGTTGAATGCGGTATAGAGCGCCACCACTTCGCGGATGAGCAGGTTCACTGACCAGCCATCGCTGATGATGTGATGAGTGGTGAAGAATGTGATGTGCTCGTCCTCGGCCAGCTTGATGACACCGACGCGCAGCAGTGGTCCATGATTCAAGTCAAAAGGCTGGGTTGAATCCTGCGTAATTAACTGCCGTGCTTTTACTTCTCGATCTGCCTGGTCCATCGCGCTGAGATCGATTACCGCGAGCTTCACCGGCACCGGCGGGTGGACCACTTGCATCGGCTGGCCGCCGGTGACTTTGAACGTCGTGCGCAAGATCTCATGACGCCGGACGATCTCACTCACAGTCCGCTCGAGCACGTTTACATTCAATTGACCTAACATCCGGACAGCATGCGGCATGTTGTAGAGTGGTGAACCCGCACGCAGTTGCTCGATGAACCACAACCGCTGCTGCGCAAACGACAGCGCTATCTGCTCGCGCCGCTCCACGCGCCTGAGCGGCGGCGCACTCACTCCTGCGTCAGCTCTTAGCGCCGCTTCCACGCACTCGGCAAACCCCGCCACTGTAGGCTGCTCGAATAACTCTCGCAGCGCCACCTCAACCTGCAATGTCTCACGCACTCGCGCGATCAGTTGCGTCGCGAGCAGTGAATCACCACCCAACTCGAAGAAATTGTCATGTGCGCCGACTCGCTCGAGCTTCAGGGTCGTTGCCCAAATGTGGACCAACATCTCTTCGACCGGCGTTCGTGGTTCCGCGTAGGCCTGATGGGATTCCAGCGACGAACTGTCGATCTCGGGCAACGCCTTGCGGTCCACTTTCGCCAGCGCCGTCAGCGGCAACTCCTTTAACTCCACCAGCACCACCGGCACCATGTACTCCGGTAATCGCTCCGCTACCTGCCGCCGCAACTCGCCCTGGTTGAACTCCGCTCCTTGCTCCAGCACCACGTAACCCACCAGCGGCCCTTCACCGCGCCCGTCCGGCTTCAACGCTACCGCCGCCGCTTGCACGCCCGCCGCACTCTCCAGTGCGGCCTCCACTTCGCCCACTTCAATGCGATAGCCACGCACCTTCACCTGCCCGTCCGCCCGGCCCACGAACGCGATGCTGCCATCCGCCAGCCGCCGCCCCAGGTCGCCGCTGCGATACCACCGCTCCCCTTCAACTTCGACAAACTTCTCTCGTGTCAGCTCCGCACTTTGCAGATAGCCGCGGCTCACGCTCGCCCCACCTATGTAGAGCTCGCCTGCTACCCCCACCGGCACCAACTGCTGCTCGGCGTCGTACAACCGCAGCTTGGTGTTGGCCAGCGGGTAGCCCAGCATCCGCTGCTCTACCACTGCTTGCTCCGGCACCGCATAAGCAGCGCACATGATGGCTGCTTCCGTTGGTCCATAGCCCACGTACAACTGCGCCTGCGGCAGCGCTGTCTGCAACTGCGCCAGCAACTCCGGCGACACCGCATCGCCGCCCACCATCACTCCTCTGATCTGGCGGTAAGCGCTCGCGGACGCCTTCAGATAGCCGGCCAACTGCCGCATCAGGCCCGGCGCCGAGTGCAGGAACGTCACCTCGCTCAGCACCGTGGCCGCTGTCTCCGGCTCCAGCAACTCGCGTCCCCCTACCAGCACTACCCGCCCACCGACCAGCAGCGGTGACAGCAACTCAAACAGCGAGATGTCAAACGCAAACGGCGCCACGCAGGCCATCACCTCGGCCGCCGTGAACTGATAGAACTCCTGCGCCGCCAGCAGTGTGTTCCGCAACTGCCCGTGCTCCACCATCACGCCCTTCGGCCGGCCCGTCGAACCGGAGGTATAGATCACATAGGCCAGCGTCTCGCCTGCCACCCGCAGCTCGGGATTGTGTACCGGTTGGCGCGCCAGCGCCTCCACCTCATGGTCCAGGCACAGCGCGCGCTCCAGCCCCAGCCGGTCGCGCAGGACTGCCGTCGTGAGCACCAGCACCGGCGCGGCTTCTTCCAGCATCAACTGCAACCGTGCCGCCGGTTGCTCTACGTCCAGCGGCAGATAAGCAGCCCCGGCTTTCCAGATCCCCAGCAACGCCACCACGCTCGCCGCCGTTCGCTCCAGACACACCGCCACCAGTTCACCCACTCCCACGCCACGCTCCCGCAGCAAGTGCGCCACCCGGTTCGCCGCCTCGTTCAACTCTCCGTAACTCAACTCCTCGGTCCCGGCCCGCAGCGCCACTGCTGCCGGCGTGCGCGCCACCTGCTGCTCGCAGGCTCTCGTCGATCGGCAGATTGCGAACCACAACCACGCTGTCAAACAACGGCTGGCCGTTGCGCACCTCACTCCATCGTTGCACCTGTCTCAGAGAACTGTATTCGTACTGCTGCAACTCAACCTGCTGCGACTGCAATTGCTTCAACCAATCCAGCAGGTGCTCCTCTCCTGACACTTTCACGCGCACCGGCAACGTGTTGATGAACAAGCCCACCATCGTCTCGGCGCCTTTCAGCGCGGCCGGCCGGCCCGCCACGACGCTGCCGAAGAGCACTTCACGATCGCCGCTATAGCGACTCAACAGCAGCGCCCACGCAGCATGGATCATGGGACTCAACGTCAATCGCTGTTGACGCGCCAACGACTGAAGCGCCGTCGTCGTCTCAACTGACAACACGCGATGCAACTTGCGATAACGCTCACCCGGCGCCGTTGGTCCAGACGTGCTTCGTTCCACTCCAAGCTTGGTAGGAACTGAGAAGCCACGAAGTGTCTGGCGCCAAAAATTTTCTGCAGCTTGCGCGTCCTGCTGCTGTAGCCAACGAATGTAGTCACGATAAGGACGAATCGCGCCAGGTTGCGGCAGCTGCGAACGGCGCAACCTCTCATACGCCTCCAGCACATGACGGAAGACAAGCGAGATGGACCAGCCGTCAAGCAGCAGATGGTGATAACTCCACAGGAACCGATACAGATTCGGCTGAAGCTGCAACAGGTTAAAGCGCATCAGCGGCGCACTGTTGAGTTTGAAAACCTTTTTGCGCTCTTCTCTAAGGAGTTTGTCGAAGCGCTGTTCCTGTTCCGCAGTCGAGAGATGACGCCAATCGTCCTGTTGCCACGGAAGTTTGACCCTCCGCTGCACCACCTGCACTGGTTCATCCAAACCCTCAAAATGAAACGACGTGCTGAGTATCGGATGGCTCTTGATCGTGTGCTCCCACGCGTCGCGGTAAGCATCAACATCGACGTTGCCGCTCAGCAACCAACTGACACGTTCGACGTATGCGCCGTTGGCTGAATCGGAGAGCGCGTGAAAGAGCAGCCCCTGCTGCATCGGTGAAAGCAAATAGATGTCCTGGACGTTCTTCATGCCTTGCTTGTTTCTGTTGAGTAAAGGAGGACGTGCAGTGCTTTTGGGCCATGCACTCCGGTGGTTATCTGCTGTTCGATGTCCGCGGTACGGCTCGGACCGGTAATACAGGTCAAAGCGTGTGGAGGTCTTTCGCGCGCATAGGCCTCATCGCTAAGATGGTCCATCAGTGACGTCAAACGAGGAAAAATGTTGTCAGTTGACAATAGACAAACGTGGACCGGCGGCAGCAACGACGCCAACCGGTGATGCTCACGACCGGAGAGCAGTACAACCGTTCCGGTATCGGCCAACGCATAATCCGCGCAAGTTACGCCGATGCCACACTTCAAGAGCTCACGCCTGTATGCTTCCATCGAAGGCATTTCCTGCCACGTGACAACACGCGTCTTGCGAGTAAGCAGCCATTCGCGTATGCGCAACGTCTTGATCAAAAGGCCGTCACTGATCGCAACTGAACTTTCATCACCCGTTAGCGGCAAAACTGACAGATATGCCGTCACCTGATCGCTCGAATGTACGTGTGCAACCTGGCCGCCGACTCTTTCGATCTCGGATTCAAACTCAGCAGTCAGCTTCTCGCCATCAGTCACCAGAGTTTGACTGACAAACGGAGGAAGTTTTGCCGGCGCCGGGTGTTTTGCGGCGTTCCCAAGCGACGCTCGTATACGCGCCAACATTCGCTGTTGTTGTTGGTAAGAGCTGGTCACGTTTGAATATGTGAATCGTTAGTGAGATCGGTCGCGCCACTGCTCTCTAAATGAACGACGAGCTAACGGCGGAAAATCGCGTGTGTCGGACCATTGAGGTACACGAAGTGACACTGAACCGTTGGCGTTTCTTTTCCTTATCAACGCCTGAACCAACCGGCCGAAACAAGCAACATACCGATAACGGCGCGACGTTTTCATTGCCATCGCCCAAAACTTGAACGACAGACGCTCGAGCCGGTCACGCTTCCGGGCTTTTGTTTTAATATGTCCGTTGTCGTTGATCCGTTGACGCAGATGCAACAGCATGTCAGGCAACTTGATCTTTACCGGACACACGTCGCCACAAGCGCCGCACAACGATGACGCAAACGGCAGTGACGTCGCGCGGTCGAGTCCGATCATCTGCGGCGTAAGCACCGCGCCGATTGGTCCAGGATAGACCCAGCCGTATGCATGGCCGCCGATCTTTCGATAAACCGGACATACGTTCAGGCACGCGCCGCAGCGAATGCAGTAGAGCGATTCGCGCAGTTGCTTGTCGCTGAGCATCTCAACTCTTCCGTTGTCGACCAACACCACATGAAACTCGTCCGGTCCTTCTTCATCCTGTGAACTTCTCGCGCCGGTTAGTAACGAAACGTAAGAACACATTTTCTGGCCCGACGCACTTCTCGACAGCAGTAGCAAGAAAACATCCAAGTCCTGAAGGTTGGGAATAACTTTCTCAATTCCCATGATCGCAACGTGGATGCGGGGCAGCGACGTCGTCAACCGAATATTGCCTTCGTTCTCGACGAGTACGATCGTGCCGGTGTCCGCAATTGCGTAATTCACGCCGGTGACACCCATTTGTGCCTCGGCAAATCGCGCCCGCAGCACGCGGCGTGCGAGTGCTGTCATCTCGGCGATCTCTTCCGTGCGCTCAACACCGAGTTTTTCCGCAAACAGGTCGGCTACGTCACTGCGCGTCTTGTGAATCGCCGGCATGTTGATATGCGACGGGCGTTCATTCGCGAGTTGCACGATGTATTCACCGAGATCTGTTTCGATCGGTTTGATACCAGCGTCTTCCAGCGCGTGATTCAGACCGATCTCTTCGCTCATCATCGACTTGCTCTTGACGATCTCCTGCACGCCGCGGCGTTGCGCCAGTTCCGCGACGTACTTGCAGGCGTCGTCAGCCGTTTGCGCCCAGTAAACTTTTCCACCAAGCCGCTCGACGTTGCCGGCAAACTTCTCCAGATAGAAGTCGAGGTTTTCGATGGTGTGCTTTTTGATTGCGTGCGCGCGGTCGCGTAGTTGTTCCCAATTCGCCGGACCAACGTGCGTAACAGCAACGGACCGTGCACTTGTCGCCTTGACGGTGGCAATGGTCAACGCGCGCTGCAGCAGCGGATTAGTTAATGCCCGGCGCGAGTTCTCACCGAAACTCTCGGGTTGAGTCGTGTTATCGGTGCTCATTTCGAAACCGGGCTAGCAAGCAACTCCGCGAGATGTAGCGTCCGGATTGCGGAACCTTTGCGGCTTAACATTCCACCGATCTGCATCAGGCAGCTTGCGTCGCAAGCGACCACCGCGTCGGCCCTGCTACGCTCGATGCAAGCGACTTTCTCCGCGGCGATGGCGGCGGAGATCTCCGGATGTTTGACTGAGAACGTTCCGCCAAAACCGCAGCAAACCTCCGCGTCGTCGAGCTCAACAAACTCCACGCCGCGCACGGCATTGATCAATTTGCGGGGAGGCCGGGATACTCCCAGCTCACGAAGCAGATGACATGAATCGTGATAAGTTACGCGGCCCTCGAACTCGGACCCCACGTCTTCAACTCCAAGCACCTCAACCAGGAAGTGTGAAAGTTCATAGAGCCGCTGTCGCACGTACTCTGCCTGCAACTTCAGCTCGGCATTGTCCGCGAAGAGTTCGGGGTACTTTCTGATCATCGTCACGCAGGAGCCGGACGGCGCAACGATGTAATCGGTCGATTCCAGTTCGCGGGCGAACAGTCTCAGCATTTGCTCGGCCACGCTGCGTGCTTCAGGGTGATATCCGCTGTTGAATGCCGGCTGGCCGCAACACGTCTGCTCTTCGTTGAAGGTGACTTCAACGCGGAGCCGGGTGAGCAGGTTGGCCATGGCCATTCCTACCTGTGGATATAGCTGGTCCACGAGGCAAGTGATAAAGATCGAGACCTTCATGTGAAGCGGCTTTGAAAACGCTGAGTCTGGTTACGCGGGCATTCCCACCATCACGGGTGTGGCCATGGCGTCTGTCGAGCGAATGAGTTTTCCGTTTTCGAGCTTGATGAGCCTATCTGCAATGCGGAAGTAACGATCGTCGTGAGTGATAACGAGCACTGTCTTTCCTCTGGCTTTCAGTGCGGGAAGCAATTCGTAATAAAAGATCTGCTTGAAATGCGGATCCTGATCCGCTGCCCATTCGTCGAAGATGTAGATGGAGCGATCTTCCAGGTAGGCAGTCAGCAGCGCTAATCGTTTACGTTGGCCCTGGGACAATTCCGTTGTCGAGAAGTTTCCGTCCTGATATCTGACTTTGTTCTCGAGGTGAAGTTGTTTCAGATAATGGAGGGCTTTTGCGTCGAGTTCGGGCTTGTCAATTCCGAGAATCGTCTCAAACAGATGAAAGTCGGAAAAGACGACTGAAAACTGCCCGCGGAAAGTATCCACGTTCTGCGGGGAGATCGTTTTACCATCCAGGCGAATCTCACCCGATTCGGGAAGATACAAAGCTGTGATGAGCTTGAGCAGTGTAGTTTTGCCGCTGCCGTTTCCGCCGGTGATGAAAACCAGTTCGCCAGGACGAAACTCAAGATCGATTGGCCCGAGAGTAAAGCTCTCGTCTTCCTGCTCACGATGATAAGTGTGAGTCACATTCACGAGCTCGAGACGTTTCCAGCCGTTATTCGATTCCAGCAATGCGGAACCGGCAACCGGCGGCGCGTCGTTCTTTTTCTGCGTGTCGAGCGAAAGGCCCAACAGCTCGACTTTCTTGAGCGCGACGTTCGCTTTCGTCAGCGATGGAAGCAGATTGAGAGTTACGCTCAGTGGCGTCATCAGGTAGAGGATGACGATAGTGCAGGTAATCATCACCGGTGTGCTGAGGTCGTCGAAGATTGGAACAGCAAACAACACTACCCCAATCAAAATGAAGAACAACGCCTGACCCCAACTTGCAGCGGCAGTGAACAATGCGGTTGCCGAGAGATTCAACTTGCGCAGACGTTTGGCCGTCGTCTCGAGAAGCTGAGTGACGAAAGCCTCACGACGGCCCTGATGAATCTTCAACTCCTTGTTGCCGTCAGTCATCGACCGGTAATGTTTGAACAGCACATCCATGTCTTCGCGGGAACGCCGTTGATAACGGATGCTTCGCAGTAGCAATGTCTGGTAACTGATCACACCGACGACCATGAAGCACAACAGCACCGACAACACGTTGAACGAAAGCCAGCCGAGATAGAGTAAGCAACCGACAACAACAGTCGCATTGATAAAGATCACCGGCAGAAACATCAGCGCACTGGCGATCGAAATTATGTCGTCGGTCAGTGTCGCGTAGAGACGCGGGCTGCCGATCTTCTCCAGATGCTTGAGCGGCGCCTCGAGAATCTGACGGCTTAACTTCATCCGTAATTCGAAAATCGCATTCTGACTGAGATAGTTGAGCACCATCTCAGAAACGAATCTGGTGACCGGCATTAGCGCGCACAGTCCGAGGTACAACCAAAGGACTGACGTAGACGTGCGCCTGTTTTGTGTCAACGCCCGGCTGATGTAAACGAGCATTCCGATATTCGCCGCGCCACTGATCAAACCAAACGTTACGGAGAGCGCGAACGTACCGGGAGAAAACCCGAGCAGAAATCTAAACAGCTTCATATTTGTAACGTGCCTTTAGAAGAATTGAGGTCTTAAGCTTTTGCGGGAAAACTGCCGTCAAACTACCTTCTCCACCAACGCTGCGGCTCGTTGTCGCTTCAACACTCTCGCCAGTCGCGCGACTCCGTCAGCAAGACGGTCCCCAGGGTTGTTTGAGAAGTTGAGTCTCATTGAATTTTTCGGACATTCGTGACCGTTCACGGCGAACGCGTGGCCCGGAATGAAAACGAGCTGTTCCTCGTCGATGGCCTGCCTGAGCAACACGCCCGTGTCGACATCCGACGGCAACTCTACCCAGACGAATAAGCCGCTGCCTGGTTTCTGCCAGCGTGTGCCTTCGGGCATTTCCTCTGTTAACGCAGCGATCATCACGTCGCGCCGGCGGCGGTATTCGCAGGTCAGTTCGGAGAGGTGCTGATCGAAATGACCGCCATCCAGGTAAGCTGAAATCGCACGTTGGTTGAGTGGCGCGGTATTGATGTCGGTGGCCTCTTTCACAGTAGCGAGGAACGTTACGAGTGATTCAGGAACAATCAGCCAACCCGTGCGCAAGGCAGGGGCCATGATCTTTGAGAACGTCCCGACGTAGAAGACCCACTCGTCGTCGAAAGCGCGCAGAGGCGGCTCTTCGTAACCGTTGTAGGAAATAAATCCGTATGGATCGTCTTCGATGACGGGGACGCGGTATTTCCGAGCCAGCCTGGCTAACTTGATCCGCTTCTCTCTACTCATGCAAACAGCCAGCGGGTTGTGACCGTCAGCAATCGCATAAATCAAAGCCGGCTTCGCGCCTTCCACCAACAGCCTTTCGACAGCGTCCACGTCCATTCCGGTCGCGAGATCCGTCGGGACCGTCAGAATCTCAGGCTGATAAGGCTCGAGCACCTGCTGAAAACCCGTAAAGGTTTTCTCTTCGACGATCACCTGGCTGCCTTGTTCGACCAGTAAACGTGCGAGCAGATTCGTGCCTTGTTGCGCACCCGCGGTGAGGAATATCTGTTCCTCCCGGCACTCGACACCGCGTCTCGCCATCAGCTTGACGATGTGTTTCTTCAGCGGCTCGAAAGGCGGTCCGTATTGCAGCGCCTTAGGATCGGTGCTGAGCACGTGTTTGACCGCCTCGGAATAGAGCTTGACGGGAAACAGTTCGGCTGCGGGAAGCCCGAGCGCTAACGACAGAATGCCGGGACGCGAACCATCTACCAGCATGTCCTGTAGCGCCGAGTGCTTTAATTCGCGGGCCCACGCGGCGAGGAAGTCTGTTGGCTGTGACACTTGAAGTGCGTATGACACGGTGGAGATCCTCAGAGGTTGCCGCGAGCGGCTTGTTCGCGTTCCATGGCCTGGAAGAGCGCCTTGATGTTGCCAGAGCCGAAGCCCTTGGCGCGTTTGCGCTGGATGATCTCCAGAAAGACGGTGGGACGATTCAGCAGCGGCTTGGTGAAGATTTGCATCAGGTAACCCCACTCGTCGCGGTCCACCAGAATGCTCAACTCCTGCAAATCGTTGATGCTTTCCTCGATCTCACCGACGCGTTCCGGCAGCGTGTCGTAGTAGGTTTTTGGCGTCGGCAGAAACTCGTTACCGTTAGCCCGCAAGGCACGGACAGTCGAAATCATGTCGTCGGAAGTCAGCGCAATGTGTTGCGCGCCCGGACCGTGATGAAACGTCAGGTACTCTTCGATCTGTGATCTACGTTGGCCCGGCCCCGGCTCAACAATCGGAAACTTGATCCGGCCCGACCCGTTCTCTACCACTTTGGAATTCATCGAGCTGTAGTCGGTCACGATGTCCTCGGTGAAAGAGTGATGGAAGTTGAGCACGTTGTTGTAGAAATCGACGAGTTCGTTCAACTGGCTCGGGGCCACACTGAGGGCCACGTGATCGATCGAGGTCAGACCCGTCTGCACCGACGGCGCGGCATTCTCGATCGGTTGAAACATCGGGAAGGAGTTGCCGCCCTCGCCATTGCGTTCAATAAACGAATGAACGGTATCGCCGAAAGCTCCGATCGTGGCCTTCTTAATGCTGCTATGAGGATCTTCGATGACCGTGGGCGGCAGTATTGGCCGGGCGCCCCGCTCGACCGCAAATTCGAAGGCGACGGCTGCGTCCTGAACACTGAAGGCGATGTCCTTAACGTCGTCGCCATGAAGCTTGACGTGTTCCGCAACGGGACTATCCGGAGTCAAGGGCGACGTCAGCATCAACGTGACGTCATTCTGTTGCACGACGATCGAGGCCCGGTCGCGCATGCCTGTCTCCAGACCTGCATACGCGATTGGCTTGAAGCCAAAGGCCGTGCGATAAAAATGGGCCGCCTGTCGCGCATTGCCGACGTACAGTTCAATGTAGTCAAAGCCCTGGAATAAATCGCGGCCGTTGTTATTGTCATGTCGGAAACCGATTGGCGTGGTTGACATGTTAGACCTCCTCAAAGTCTGATCGAGTCAGATACAGATATGCAGGTTTGTTCGTTGGTGGTGAGGTGCTAAAGAATGTCGCCTGACGCGCGGTCAGGAAACCTGGTCGAGGAAGATCCGCAGACGTTCGGCCAGTATTCTGGCGTTGGGTTTGCGGATCATTGTGTAATGATCACCGGGCACCGCTTCATAGTCGAGGCCGTCGGGAACGAGCTTGGCCCAAGCCGTAGTCGGGTTCTCAGTGCTCTTGAGAAAGCGCTGTTCGGCAATGAAGAGCCGCACGCGGCCGTGATAGGTACTGCCAATGTAATTCTGCCGTGCGTGTACGTTGGTTCTGAATATTTCAAAGACATGGGTTGAGTCTGCCTCATTCATGTCCGGAGGCAGGATGTTGTATTTCTTCGCCTCGTTCACAACCCAGGCGAGTTGCTCGTCAGGCTTGAGCGCTTCCAGTTGATCGCGCCAGGCACTGATGTTAGTGAGATTCAAACCAATATCCTGCGCGAAGTGAATGATGAGTCGCGACGCTGCTTCCTTATCAAACCTGGACCATGCTTTCTGTAGCGGTTGCGAAAGTGAACGCAGCGCGCCCGTGGCCGGAGCCATCACGTCGATGAGGGCGAGCTTAGCGACGTCCTGACCCTGCGACTTCAGTTGCTGGGCCATCTCAAACGCGATGATGCCTCCCATGGACCAGCCGCCAAGGAAATATGGACCTTCCGGTTGCACTTCGCGCAACAGTTTGACGTAGTAAGCAGCCATCTCTTCGATGGTCGTGTGTCGTGGGCGTTCTTTGTCGAGCCCCTGGGCTTGCAAGCCGTAAATCGGTTGATCGGGACCGATGTGCCGCGCCAACTCCGCATAACAAAGAATGTTTCCGCCCGAAGGGTGAGCGAAGAATAGAGGAGTCCGATCAGCGCCGGAGCGAATCTGGACCAGTGATGAGAACTGAGTTTCGGTTTGCTCGCGCAGCAGTGTGGCGAGGTGCTCCACAGTCGGCGACTCGAATAGCGCAGCCAGTGGAATCTTTCGGCCAAACACTTGCTCGATGCGATACATCATTCTGGTTGCAATCATTGAGTGACCGCCGAGGTCGAAAAAGTCGTCGCGCACACCTACCTCTTCAACGCTCAATACCTCCGACCAAATCTGCGCGAGTTCCATTTCGACGTTGTCTCGCGGCGCAACGAAGTTATTTAGCGCAGCGCCAAATTCGGCATCCGGCAGCGCCTTGCGATCGACTTTGCCGTTGGGCGTGAGGGGCAACTCGGCCAGCGGCACGAACACGCTCGGCACCATGTAGTCAGGCAAACGCTGTCGCAGCCACTCGCGCAACTGCCCGCTGTTCACTGTCTCGCCAGCGGCGCTCACCACGTAGCTCACCAGCCGCTTCTCGCCCGCACTCTCCCGCACCACCACTACCGCGTCCTGCACACCCACGTGACTGCGCAGCGCCGCTTCGATCTCACCCAGCTCGATCCGGTAACCTCGCACCTTTACCTGATGGTCCCTGCGGCCAAGAAACTCCAGTTCGCCCTGCGCTCGATAACGAGCCAGATCACCCGTGCGATAGAGCCGGGCGCCGGCGCTGCGCGCAAACGGATGCGGCACAAACTGCGCCGCCGTCAACTCCGGCCGCCCCAGGTAGCCGCGCGCCACGCCGGCGCCGCCGATGTACAACTCGCCCACCGCCCCGACCGCCACCACCTCCAGCTCTTCATCCAGCAGGTACAACTCCGTGTTCGCGATCGGCCGCCCAATGGGAATGGCGCCGCTCGAAGTCGTTTCCGGGGTTACTTCATAGACGGCACAACCCACCACCGTCTCCGTTGGTCCATATTCATTGATCAAGCGCACCTGCGGCGCCTGCGTCCGCCAGAACGATACCTGCGCCGCCGTCAGCGCTTCGCCGCCAATCACCAGCGTCCGCGCCCAGTGCTGCACTTCCGCTCCACTCACCTGCTCACTCAACAACTGCAAGTGCGCCGGCGTCAGCTTCACCAGACTGAAGTCCGGCTGCTGGCGCACTGTCTCGCGCAAGCCATCGATGCCCTGCTCCTCCGCTAACAACTGCACTCGTTCACCATTGAGCAGCGGCAGATACAAACTTGTCACCGTCAGGTCAAACCCGATCGACGAATGCAGCGGCGCGCCCTGGCCGCCGCGCAGATAACGCTCGCCGGCCCA
>JAIVJV010000015.1 GCA_020199835.1 Acidobacteriota bacterium
CGCTCGATCGTCGTCGCCTCGAACAGGTCGCGGTTGTAGTTCACCGACCCGCGCAATCCGGCGCGCGTCTCCACCACCGTCAGCGTCAACTCAAACTTCGCCGTCCCGCCCGCCATGGCGCCGCCGCCACTGTCACCACTGCCAGCACCCAGCGGCGTCAGCTTCAACCCCGGCAACTCCACCTCGCCTCCAGGCGCGTTCTGCAACACCAGCATCACCTGGAACAACGGCGTGTGCGCCAGGCTCCGCTCCGGCTGCAACTCTTCCACCAGCTTCTCAAACGGCAGGTCCTGATGCGCATACGCACCCAGCGCCACTTCCTTCACCCGCTCCAGCAACTCCCGGAAACTCGGGTCCCCGCTCAGGTCCGTGCGCAGCACCAGCGTGTTCACAAAGAACCCGATCAGTCCCTCCACCTCGCCGCGATTGCGGCCCGCGATCGGCGTCCCCACCACTACGTCCGGCTGGCCCGTATACCGCTTCAGCAACACCGCAAACGCCGCCAGCAACACCATGAACAGCGTCACGCCCTCGCGCCGGCTCAACTCCTGCAACCCGCGGCTCAACTCCTCACTCAACCGGAACCCGTGCTGTGCTCCGCGTTGCGTCATCACCGTCGGCCGCGGTCTGTCGGTCGGCAACTCCAGCGCGGGTGGCGCTCCGCGCAACCGTTCCTTCCAGTAGCTCAACTGCCGCTCCAGTACTGCACCCTGCAGCCACTCACGCTGCCACGCCGCAAAGTCTGCGTACTGCACCGCCAACTCCGGCAACGGTGACTCTTCGCCTCGGACATACGCTCCGTAAAGCGCCGCCACTTCCCGCACCAGGATCCCCATCGACCACCCGTCACTCACGATGTGGTGCATCGTGAACAGCGCTACATGATCTTCTTCACCCAACCGCAACAGACTCACTCGCAACAATGGTCCAGCTTGCAGATCAAACGGCCGCTGTGCTTCCGCCATCGCCAGTGCCCGCACGCGCTCTTCGCGTTCACTTTCCGGCACTTCGCTCAGGTCAGTGACCGGGATCGCAAACCCCGCCGCCTCCTGCACTACCTGCACCGGCTGGCCATCCTGCGCCACAAACGTTGTCCGCAGCGCTTCGTGCCGCCGCACTACTTCCGCAAACGTCCGCTCCGTCACGGCCAGGTTCAGCTTCCCGGTCAGCCGCACTGCGGTCGGAATGTTGTAGGCCGCACTTCCCGCTTGCAGTTGATCGATGAACCACAACCGCTGTTGTGCAAACGACAACGGCAACGGCTCTTCACGTGACACCCGCACCACGGGCGGCGCCAACTCCTGCTCACCCAACCGCGCCGTCTCGATACTCAATGCCAGTCCCGCTATGGTCGGCTGCTGAAACAGCGCCCGCAGCGGCAACTCCACCGCAAAGCTCGTCCGCACTCGCGACATCAGTTGTGTCGCCAACAGTGAGTGCCCGCCCAACTCGAAGAAGTTGTCGTGCACACCCACCTGTTCCTGCTTCAGCACTTCCGCCCAGATCCCGCTCAACACTTCTTCCACCGCATTGCGTGGTCCAACATACTCCCGCTCTTCCCGCCCCACAGCTCCCGGATCAGGCAGCGCCTTGCGATCAACTTTGCCGTTGGGCGTGAGCGGCAACTCGGCCAGCGGCACGAACACGCTTGGCACCATGTAGTCAGGCAAACGCTGTCGCAGCCACTCGCGTAACTGCCCGCTGTTGACCGTCTCGCCCGCGGCGCTCACCACGTAGCTCACCAGCCGCTTCTCGCCCGCGCTCTCGCGCACCACCACCACTGCGTCCTGCACGCCCACGTGACTGCGCAGCGCCGCTTCGATCTCACCCAGCTCGATCCGGTAACCTCGCACCTTTACCTGATGGTCCACCCGCCCGACATATTCAAGCTGCCCATCAGACAGATGCCTCACTAAATCGCCGGTGCGATACAGCCGCCCGCCTCCTGCAGTCGCAAACGGGTCTGGCACAAACCGATCGGCTGTCAATTCCGGCCGCCCCAGATAGCCTCTCGCCAGTCCCGCTCCCGCCAAATACAACTCGCCGATCGTTCCCGGCGCCATCGGCTCCAGCTCTTCATCCAGCACGTAAGCCCGCGTGTTGTCGATCGGCTTGCCAATCGACGGCTTCTCGCCGCAGTTAGCCGCTATCAACGCAAAGGTCGAATAGGTCGTGTCCTCCGTTGGTCCATACAGGTTCCACACTTGCTGCGCCGTCGTACGCTCGTAAACCTCGTCCACTAATTCCCGCGAGAGCGCTTCACCCGCCAGATTCACCACCGCCACCGAAGCCGGTACCGCTTTCATCCGCACCAACTCCGCCATCGCCGAGGGCACCGTGTTTATCAACGTCACTTCGCTGCCGGCCGCTAACTGCGCCAGCGCCAACGCGTTCTCCACCAGGATTACCTTGCCGCCACACGACAG
Source organism: Acidobacteriota bacterium (assembly GCA_020199835.1). GTDB lineage: Bacteria > Acidobacteriota > Blastocatellia > Pyrinomonadales > Pyrinomonadaceae > PSRF01. The sequence goes on from JAIVJV010000015.1 coordinate 2,427, forward strand.
CGGCGCAAACAGTTCGTAAATCGAAAGGTCGAAACAGATCGAAGTAGCCGCCAGCACTCCCGAGAGCTGTGCCGGACTATAGGTAGCCAAAGCCCATTGCAGCATGGCCAGGCCACTGCCATGCGTGATAGCCACACCCTTCGGCCGGCCCGTTGAGCCTGACGTGTAGAGGACATACGCCAGTTGCTCTGGGTCTATCTCCACGATGGGATTAGCCGCAAACTCGCGCTTGATGACTTCTGCTTCGCGATCGAGACAGATCTTCAGCGACGCGCTCTGTGGTAACGTCTCGGCCAGACTCGATTGCGTCAGCACTACCGGCGCTGCCGTCTCGCCCAAAATGAAACTCACTCGCTCACTCGGATACTGCGGATCGAGCGGCACGTAAGCACCGCCGCTCTTTAATACCGCCAGCAGCGCCACCACCATTTCAATACTCCGCTCCAGATATACGCAGACGAGTGTCTCTGCCCGCACACCGCGCGCTTGCAGGTAATGCGCCAGTTGGTTGGCTCGCTCATTCAACTCGGCATAGCTAATCTGCTCCGCACCATTGACCAACGCCACCCTTGCCGCGTCGCGCTCCACCTGCTGCTCGAACATCTGCGACAAGCTCAACTCGCGTGGATAGTCACTGTCCGTATCGTTCCACTCTACGAGTAGCTCCTGCCGCTCCCCGCTGGTAATTAGTGGAAGCCGCGAGATGCGCTGCGTTCCATCAGCCACTACCGCTTCCAGCAGCCTGGTCCAGTGCCGCATCATTCGCTCGATCGTGGTCGCGTCGAACAGGTCGCGGTTGTAGCTCACGGAACCGCGCAGTCCTTCACGCGTCTCAAACATCGTCACCGTCAACTCAAACTTCACCGCCACGCCTTCACTCGGTGGCGCACCGTCTGTGCCTCCATCCAACGGTGACAGCTTCAGTCCCGGCAACTCGAGCTCACCGCCGGGCGCGTTCTGCAACACCAGCATCACCTGGAACAACGGCGTGTGCGCCAGGCTGCGCTCCGGCTGCAACTCCTCCACCAGCTTCTCAAAAGGCAGATCCTGATGCGCATACGCGCTCAGTGCTACTTCCTTCACCCGATCCAGCAACTCGCGGAAAGTCGGGTCGCCACTTACGTCTGTGCGCAGCACCAGCGTGTTCACAAAGAACCCGATCAGGCCTTCAACCTCGCCACGGTTCCGCCCCGCGATCGGTGAACCAACGACCACGTCTTCCTGGCCCGTGTAGCGCTTCAAGAACACGGCAAACGCAGCGAGCAATACCATGAACAGCGTCACGCCCTCGCGCCGGCTCAACTCCTGCAGCCCACGGCCCAAGTCCCAGCTCAACCGGAAGCTGTGCTGCGCTCCGCGTTGTGTCATCACCGTCGGCCGCGGTCTGTCGGTCGGCAACTCCAGCGCCGGTGGCGCGCCCCGCAGTCGCTCTCTCCAGTAGTCCAAATGCTTTTCAAGCACTTCACCCTGCAGCCATTGACGCTGCCACGCCGCAAAGTCGCCGTACTGCACCGCCAACTCCGGCAGCGGCGACTCTTCTCCTTTTAAATAAGCACCATAAAGTGCAGCCACCTCGCGTACCAGAATGCCGATGGACCATCCGTCACTCACAATGTGGTGCATCGTGAACAGCGCCACATGATCTTCTTCACCCAGCCGCAACAGACTCACTCGCAGCAATGGTCCAGCTTGCAGATCAAACGGCCGCTGTGCTTCGGCCAACGCCAGCGCCCGCACCCGATCCTGACGCTCGCCTTCCGGAACTTCACTCAGATCGGTGAGCGGGATCGCAAACGATTCCGCCTCATGTACTACCTGCACCGGCTGGCCATCGTGCGCCGCAAACGTCGTCCGCAGCGCTTCATGCCGCCGTACCACTTCGGTAAATGTGCGGCGCGTCACTTCCAAATTCAGCTTCCCGGTCAACCGCACTGCCGTCGGAGTGTTGTAAGCCGCGCTCCCCGGTTGCAGTTGATCGATAAACCACAACCGCTGCTGCGCGAACGACAACGGCAACGGCTCCTCACGCGACACCGGCACGATCGGTGGCGCAGTCAACCCGGACGCCTTACTGAGTTCGACTTCAACAGCAGTGGCAAAACCAGCGACCGTCGGTTGATCGAAAAGCTTCATCAGAGGCAATTCGATCTTGAAAGCTTCACGAACCCGGGAGATGACTTGCGTCGCCAAAAGCGAGTGCCCGCCCAACTCGAAGAAGTTGTCGTGCACACTCACTTGCTCCTGCTTCAGCACCTCCGCCCAGATCCCGCTCAACACTTCCTCTACGGCGTTGCGCGGCGCGACATGCTCGCGCTCTTCTTCCTGCCGCGCCACTCCCGGATCAGGCAATGCCTTGCGATCGACTTTGCCGTTCGGAGTCAATGGCAATTCATCAAGCGGCACATAGACGTTCGGCACCATGTAGTCAGGCAACCGCTGTCGCAGCCACTCGCGCAACTGGCTTCCGCTGACTGCATCGCCGTTCGCGCTCACCACATAGCCGACCATCTGGCGTTCGCCATCGGCTTCGCGGCGTGCTTCGACCACGGCCGCGCGTAATGCCGGGTGTTCGCGCAGGACGGCTTCAATTTCGCCTAACTCCACGCGGTAACCACGGACCTTCACCTGATCATCGGCGCGGCCAAAAAATTCAACACGTCCATCCTCGAGATAACGAACAATGTCGCCGGTACGGTACAAACGTGCTCCGCCGGCGTTGCTAAACGGGTAAGGCACGAACCGCTCGGCGGTCAACTCAGCGCGCCGCAAATACCCTCGTGCGAGTCCATCGCCGGCGATGTACAGCTCTCCGATCATGCCAATCCCGACCGGGCTCATACTTTCATCCAACACGTAGACTTCGGTGTTCGAAATTGGCCATCCTATCGAGACGTTGCTGCCCAATTCGTCGACAACCATCGGGTAGTAAGTGGTGAATGTTGTGGCTTCAGTCGGCCCATACATGTTGTTGGACTGGCAGGTCGGCACTTCGCGCAAAACTTTTTCCGCCAGCGCCGGCATCATCACGTCGCCACCCGTGATTATCTGACGCAGACCTTTCAGCGCCTCGATCTGTCGCTCCACCATCACGTGAAACAGTCCGGTGGTTATCCACAGCGTCGTTATCTGGTATCGCCGCAGCGTCGCAGCTATGTCTTCGAGTGAAGGCCGCTCAGGCGGAAAGATCACGAGACGCGCGCCGTTAAGTAACGCCGCCCAGATCTCGAAGGTGGAGGCGTCAAACGAGATGGGCGCCATTTGGAGAAAAACTTCGTTGTGGTCCAGGCGAGCGTAGTTAGTTTCTTTCACTACGCGCACGACGCCGCGATGCGTAACACAGACTCCTTTGGGCCTGCCGGTCGAGCCTGAGGTATAGATTACGTAAGCCAAATTCTCGGCGGTGTTGCGGTTGTCGAGATTCTGATCGCTTTCGTCTTCGATCAACTCCCACTCGCTGTCGAGGCAAAGCACTGTTCCCCAATGCGACGGCAGACTGTCGAGCAGATGTTCCTGCGTGAGAACGACAGGCACCTGCGTGTCTTCGATCATGAAAGCCAGCCGGTCGATCGGGTACTGTGGATCGAGCGGCACATAGGCGCCGCCGGCCTTGAGTATGCCCAACAATCCCACCACCATTTCGACACTTCGCTCGACCATCAACCCGACGAATACCTCGGGACCAACACCGAGACTGCGCAGGTGATTAGCTAATTGATTTGCCTTCGCATTCAATTCACCATAGCTGACCTGGCGTTCGCCGAAGATCAAAGCGACGGCCTCGGGATTTTTCGCTGCCTGCTGTTCAAATAGTTCGTGGACAGGAGTGTTCCGCGGATACGCGGTCGCGGTGCGGTTCCACTCGACCAACACTTGTTCCTGCTCGGCAGTGGTCAGGAGTGGAATGGTGGAGATGGGCCGCGTGACGTCAGCGACCACGCTCTCCATCACCATCGTCAGATGACGCGCCATCCGTTCGATCGTTCGCGCTTCGAAGAGGTCCGTGCTGTACTCCAGCAGCCCGTGCATGGAGTTTCCTCTTTCAAAAAAACCGGCTGACAGATCGAAGATCGCCGTGTCGTTCTTCTGTTCGACCGGACTCAAAGTAAGACCGGGCAGGGTCAACTCACTCGCCGGTGTGTTCTCGACTCCGAACGTCACTTGAAACAACGGCGTGTGGTTCATGCTTCGCTCAGGTTGCAACTCCTCCACCAGCCTCGAAAACGGCAGATCCTGATGAGCAAAGGCCCCGAGTGAGACTTCCCTCACGCGCTCGAGCAGCTCACGGAAACTGGGATCTCCGCTCAGATCCGTGCGGATCACGAGCGTGTTGACAAAGAAGCCGATCAACTTCTCGAGTTCGCTGCGCGTGCGATTGGCGACGGTTGTGCCGACGACGATGTCCGTTTGCCGGCTGTAGCGCGCGAGCAACGTTTGCCATGCGGCGAGCAGCGTCATGAACAGCGTTACGTTTTCGCGCTTGCTCAATTCCTTGAGCGCCTCGCGCAGACCAGCCGGAAACTTCATGTGATGCCGTGCACCGTGATGCGTCGACACGCTGGATCTCGGCCGGTCGGTCGGCAGCTCGAGCATGCCGGGGACTCCGCGCAATTGCTCCTTCCAGTACCGAAGCTGTCTCTCCAGCTCTTCGCCCTGCAGCCACTCTCGTTGCCAGATCGCGAAATCGGCGTATTGAATTGGCAATTCTTTGAGTGGCGATTCCTTTCCGGATGAGTACGCCGAATAGAGCTGAGCCACCTCCCTGATCATCACACCGATGGACCATCCATCACTAATGATGTGGTGCATGGTAAAGATGGCGACATGATCGTCAGGAGCAAGCCGGAAGAGATTCACGCGAGCTACCGGCCCGCGCAGTAGATCAAACGGCTGGGCAGCTTCCTCATTGATGAGGTATTGGACCAGCATCTCCCGATCGCTTTTTTCGCGGCCACTGAAATCAATGGGTGAAAGCGTGACCGGCTGCGGCGCATTCACGACTTGCATGGGCTGACCGTAGTTATTGATAAAAACGGTCCGCAGTATTTCGTGCCGGCGAAACAGTTCCGAGAAGGTTGCTTCGAGCGCGCGCACGTTCAGTTGACCTTTGAGCCGCACGGCGTTGGCTTTGTTGTAAATGGTCGTGCCGGGCTCGAGCTGGTCTATGAACCAGAGTCGCTGTTGCGCAAACGAGACTGGGCCCGGGCCTTGGTCCTCGCGGCGCGGAATGGTCGGAGCGACAGCAGCTTTAGCCTGCACGCGCTGCTGCCGCGCTTGCTCAAGCCGTTTTTGGAGTAGGCCGAGTTTAGCGGGCGTGAGTCGCTCCCGCTGGGTGAAACTATCTTCGGTTGACATTATTTTTTATGAGAGCTCGTCGGAGTCGTCGAGCAATAAGGCTAGTTCCCTGAGTCCCTCTTCATCCAACTGTGCAAGAGGAAAGTCCGACGGGCTGTAAACGCTGACATCGGATGTTTCTAGCCATGTCGTGGTACAGCGGCAGCCAGCCGGCAATCACGGAATCCCGATTCTGACTGAAAGCGAGCTGCATCATTCGCTGGTTGTGCAGCAGGTTTTCATGCGTGAGCATCACGCCTTTGGGCGTTGACGTGGAGCCCGAAGTGTATTGCAGGAAAACAAGAGAATCGCAGGTCACCATCGGATCTTGCCAGTCCGCTTCACTGCCTTTGGGAATGCTTTCGGTCGTCAACCAACGAAGCGGTTGCAAATACGGATTCTCAGAGAAGAGCGGCGCAATCCGCGCCAGGACCGGTCCGGTCGTGAGTGCAACCGTGGCCTGCGCATCAGCCACCAGGGATTGCAATCGCAGCAGGTTTCGATTTTGTCTCGGCGGGTAAGCCGGAACTGCAATTGCGCCTGCATAGAGACAGCCGAAAAATGCAGCGATGTAGTCGACACCGGGCGGATAGAGCAACAATACGCGCTCTCCCTGCACCACGAGCGATTGCAGTTTCGCCGCGACCGCGCGCGCGCGCCGGTCCGACTCCGCGTAAGTCAAACACTCCTCTTCCTGCTCTCCATCGGAAAGGAAAGTGTAACCACCATGGTCTGGTTGGTTTTCCGATCGCCAGCGAAGGAGATCGATGAGCGTCAAAGGCTCACAACTTTTGCCAGGCGCCGCTGTGCGCATGTGATTAATTGTCAGGATTGAGAAGTGAGAGCTATTTAGAAGGCTTCAGAAACTGAACCGCACTTGAAAATCAATCCGTCGAGCGTTGGCGGACACTGAGTTTGCCCGTCCGAAGAGCGGCGAGCTGAGGTTGCCAATGATTGGACCAAAGTTTGTCCGGTTGAAGAGATTCTGCAACGCCATCGAGAACGAGAGGCTGTATGGCTTACCTCCGGGCGCAGCAGTCGGCATTCCGGGCCGGTTGATTCTCTGACCGTCTGGTCCAATCAGGACGATCTGCGGCGTACCGGCGCCCGAGCTCGCACTGCCATTGCCGTTCCCGCCGAAACCAATCGTCTTGCCCACACGCAGGTTGACGAAAAAGGTCGCGGGTCCTTTGCCGAAGTTGCGCGGGATAATCAATTGGCCGGCCGTTGGATTGGGATCGAAGGCGCCGTAAGGCGTTACCAGCACGCCTGGCTTGCTTAGGTCCGTCGCGAACGCGGGCCGTTCAGTAAAGACGGTATCACCGTTTGTATCCCGCCCGGTTATGACGTCGAAGCGTGGTCCTGAAGCGGCGCGGATCAAAGGATTGAGAGTGATGCCCCACGGCAAAACTATGTTCGAGCCGATAAAGGCAGACGGGCCAAGTGAGTTTACGGAACGCGCATAGTCGTTACTTATGTCGTAGGAGTTGGATGGAAACGAATAAGGTCCCTCGGCGTTGCTCTTCTCCCGATAGAAGCGTATGAGAGAAAAGACGGAGAACCTTCTGTGCATCTGGCTGCGAATGTTGAACAGGAGCACGTCGCCGGTTGCGATGCCACTGCTTTCAAGCAGGAAAATATTGGCGTCGTCGCCGAATGGACGCACACCACTCCCGGGAAGGCCGAGAATAAAGGTGCCGGGTACAGGTGCATTAATCGCGCGAGAGCGAATCAGGTGACGATCGATCTGGTGGATGTAGGTTACGCCGAGAGTCGTACGCAGCGGCAACTGCTGTTCGAGACTGAGCGCCATATCAACGATCGAAGGCGACTTGTAGTCGTCAGCCACTCGCCAGATGGTCTGCGGCGCTGTACTGGTCAGGCTCTCCACCGGCGGCACCAGCGGGAAGAAGATCGGGGCATCGACGATCACTTGCTGTTGAGTAAGACCGTCGAAGCGCTCGGATTGCAACGTAAGATCTTCTGCAAAGCGCAGGTAAAAGAGACCGATACCACCACGAATGACAGTCGTCGGACGAGAGGCTTTGGCCGACGCTCCGGGCGCCCACGCAAAAGCGAGGCGCGGAGCAAAGTCGACGTTATCCTGCACGTTGGTCTGAGTCTCAAAACGCAGTCCGTAGGAGAACGTGAACGTTGGGTGCACTCGCCAGTCGTCCTGCACGAAACCACCGACATCAAGTCGATCGACCTCGGTCAGCGGAGTGCCGGCGCCCCTCATGAACTGCGCCGGACGTGCGAGCGGCACACCACTCAGGACCTGCTGGAATTGCGTAAGCGATGAAAAGACATATAGACCATTAAAGATTGGACTCGCGGAGTCGTTGATGTCGCTGAAACGCAAACGGCCGCCGAATTTTATGTTGTGTGACTCTCGCACCCACGTCGTCACATTATGCAACTCATAACGATTCGCGTCGTTCGTCGCCAGGCCCACGCGCGATCCGCCGCCAATAAACGCGCCGCGTACTTCGAGCGCCGGCTGCGAGTTATCGCCCTCTCTTTCCTGGGAGCTGCGAACGAACTGAAAGCGGGTTTCGTTGAGCAGCGACGGGCCCAGCACTGCCGTTTCAGTCAATTGCAGCGTGTGCTCCGTCAGCGTTGTGTTTAGACCTTGTGAGGGCAGTGCGAAGCCGCCCACCCCTTGATTGTCCAGTGCATTGCGCAGCACCGAGTAGCGGCCGACCAGGGTGTTGTTTCGGCTTAACTGAAGATCGAAGCGTGCCGAAAAATTGGTGCGACGCTGCGGCGCCACGATCGCTAAGTTGATGGGCACGACATTTAACGACGAATCGAGGCCCAGCGCATTGACGACGGCATTCTCATCGATGTCTCGTTTTTCGACGTCGATGAAATAGGACGCCTTCTGCTTAATGGAACCCGTGATGTTGCCGCCATACTGGCGTACTTGATAAGGCACGCGCGACGATGCAAACGGATTGCGCGCATTCAGACTTTCATCACTGAAGTTCATGAAGGCCTGACCGTGAAGTTTGTCAGTCCCGGGTTTTGTAAAGATGTCGATGCGTCCGAAGCCGAGGGTATCCTGCTCCGCGGAGAACGGGTTCTGATTTACTCGCACTTCGCGAATTGAACTCTTCGGTGGCAGCCGCCCGCCGCTAAAACCATCAATAAAGAATTGCGCGCCGCCTGGTCCCATCGCACCGGCTATCGAACGAAGATCCTCCGCCAGTTGATCCGGATCGTCAGATAACGCATCGAGATCTTTGCCACGCAGCACTACGCCACTGGCATTGTTATCGGGATCGAGGCTCGGACGATGCACACCCGGATCCACTGTTATTTCTTCTTTGACCTCGATCACCAGATTGATGTCCAACGTTGCTCGCGCATTCGCTGCGATGTCGACTTCCTTGTTCTCATAAACTGCGAATCCCGGAGCTGCGGCCCGCACGGCGTATTTACCAGTCATGAGACCGTTGAATGAATAAACACCCTCGTTATTCGTGGTGGTGTTTCTTTCCATCCCGGGACCGGCAATGATCGTGACCGTCGCGCCAACAACGACGCTGCCGGCCGGATCGAGCACCACGCCTTGCAGGCCTCCGCCGCGTTGTTGAGCGGTAACCGTGGAGACAGACCAGATCACGATCAGGCCAAACCAGAACAGCAGATATCGCGTTTTTTTCTGTGAGAATCGAAACACTTGTTTTCTCCGTTCAACTTCTGCCACAGAACGCACAGCGATCAACACTGACGCGTTTTATCCGTGCAGCCTGTAGCGAACCTTTCGCGAGGCTTTTTTAACTTTTGAGGCAAGCCTGACGTTCATGGACCACCAAGCCCTGGCAAAGCGAGGTCTAATTCAAATCCCGGACGCTTCGCGTTCTCTTCCTGGCGTTTCAGAAACGACTCGACACCCGCCGCCAACAGAAGCGCGGTGGCGCGCGCGGGATCGGCGCCTTTGGTGCTGGAGATGATGATGCCTTCACCGGGCTTCAGATCGGCGACAGTTATTGCCGGTAACTTCTCAATGAGTTCACCGTAATCAACGGCCGGGGAACTCGCTGGGCTGCCTCCACCGCCAGAGCTGCCTGAGCCGCCTCCGGGCGCCATGACGCGGCCGCCCGATGGTGATGGTGACGATTGAGCGGGTGTCTCACCCGGCCTCATGGTGCGCATTCCGCCGCCGCCAGGACCAGAAGCGGGAGCAGCCGCCAGTTTGTCTTCCATCTGCTTCAGGAGTGGAGCCGGAAGGCGACGCAGTTTCGAGTCGGGGCGAACCACAACGGTGAACGGTTGCTTCGTCTTGACGTTGGTGATCGTCACTTCGCCGGTCTCTTTATTAACTGCCGTGATCGTTCCGCCCACCATCTGGAACGATCCGGTGATGATCTCTTCGGCGAGAAACATCCTGCCGTCCTCGCTGCGATTGCCGAGTGCGCGAATTTGATCGCCAAACGCGAGGTCATCAAACGAGCCGGGCTTGAGGTCGTTGAAGCTCACGGCATCCGGCGGATAGCGGAAATAACGAACCTTCCTTCCTTCGGTACTGACACGGATCGGAGAGGTACCGGTAGCAGTGATCATTCGCACCATCATTCCGCCGGTTGCCATATTTATTCCGACAATCGTCCCCTTGATGCCACGTTTCTTCCACTCCTCGGTGTTCTCTTGCCGTTTTTGCGCAATCTCCTGAGCACTCACAACGATCAAAGACTGCGCCGCGACGTTGTCAGCTTCGACTCGCCCTCTCGCAATGGTCTTGTCTCCAACCGCGATGTCGGCAAACGCGATAGTCGTCGCGCGATCGAGAGTTGTTTCGCCCGGCGGAACACGGCGGTATTGTGTCTTCTCGTCAGTCTTGATGAGAAAGGTCTTGCCCGCCCCGGTCTTCAAGGTCAGTTGTTTTTTGGCCGCGTCGATCACCGTTACTTCACCAACGATACGATCAGTGCTCGCCGCCTGTGGTGTCGCTTGAGCCATGACTCGGTATCCGAAGATGAAAGCAGTTATTGCGAAACCAGCAATTAACGATCTTTTAATCATGTCTCTAACCTCCCGTCCCATTTCCCGGTTATAGAGTTCCACCAGTGGTGGCGGCGCGTGTGGTCCTGCCGGCCTCCAACTCGATTTCCTTGCGGCCAAAAAGCCTTTCCGATTCAATGCCCCGACTGCTACACTCCGCCACGAGCTGGTTTGACTCGACAATCGGACGCGATGCATCGGTGTACACAATGGAAGTCAGATAAGTAAGCCAGGGTTCCTGGCCCATCGCATAGACGTAAACCTGGGAAGGACGCAGACAATCAATGATGCCCATTCCCCGTTCGTGGTCCGAGCCATTCAACCTTCTCGATTGGTCCTGTTTCCGTGCTAGCGGTTTGGTCAGGAGTGGACCATAGAGCCAGGATAGCGGTCCGCCGTCGCATTCCATCCCCAGGAAAATGGTATCCACATCGCCTACTAACTGGTGCACGTGTTCGTATAGTCGCGGCTCGATATTGTTGGAATCGGCGGCACACAGGATGGATTTGCCTTTTAGCGTAACCAGGTGCGCCATCTTGGTGCGGATGTTCAAGTCGGCATGTTCGCCGAGAAAGGGTAAACCGGTCAGCGCGCCGTCTTCAATCTCAATCGTTTCCAACTCGTCGATTTCCGTAACCTGGCGAAAACCTATGTTTTTCAGCACCAGTTTCAAAGATGGATCCGCCAGCGCGCCTCCCGCACTCTTCGGTACGATAATGGTTCCGATGCGCTGACGAAGCGGTAACAAAGTCTCGAACATGCAATGGTCCTGGTGATTGTGTGTGATCAGGACGTAGTCGAGTCGATCCGGGAGATCGTTATAGCTGTAACGATCGATGCCGTGAGTATTCTGGTAACTGATAACCGGATCGATCATGATGCTCACGTTTCGTGTTTCTATCAGCAGGCAAGCATGACCGTAATAGCGGATTCTCACTCCATCGCACGCATACCTTTCGCCACGGCGCGGAACCTCGGTAGTAAAGAACGTCGCGAATCGATCGCCGTTCTCAATTCCAAGCTGTTCCCGGATGTAGTCGAGGGGCTGAGGATCGACTTTCATCTTGAACAACTCATCGAGTGCCGGTGAACTGAAGGGTGTCTGCAAGTAGACGTGAGCGGCATCAGGTAGTTGCGGCGTGCTGAGGACGAACGGCCTTTCGTCGTCTTCACAAAGAGACAAGGCTATGCTTTGCGAAGACTCGCGGTAATAGCGACTCTTGTACAGCAGCCCCTCAATGAAACGAATGGAAGCGTTGTTGTTCAAGTCGTAGACCAGCTCGATGTAGCCACGTAAACATTCGGGCACTTTTGCGTAGAGCGGTTCGAGTGAAATTCCGGTGGCCTCAGTCTCGAGCATTTCGCTCAGCGTTCGCACCGCGGCGGCAAACTCCAGCACCTCTGCCTGATCTTTCGAGGTTCTCTCCAACAATTCCCTGACGTCTTTGACCCTGTCCGGATGGTGACCAATAAACGGTCCGCCCCTCATGGCCGGATTCCGCAGCGCGTTGACGTGAACGTCCGGCGCGTTGATAAACGACTGCATGATCTTCAGGTGCGAGTTAGCAACGAACATCGCAGACGTAGCCGGCGCGATTAAGGACGACCAGGCATACCATTGATTGAATAAAGGCTCTGCCAGTACGTTTCCCTTGAGGTAGACTTTCTCGGTGGTCACTAACTAACCTCGCAAACAAATTATGATTCAGTGACGGGATAGAGCTCAGCCATGGCGACGACAATCTTGCGTGGTCCGCTGAACGGCTCGCGCGAGTGCGAAGTCAACATATTGTCGATGAGAAGAACGTCGTCCTTGCGCCAGGCGAACCTTGTGGCACAGCGGCTATAGGCCGCACGAATCTCCTCCAAAACGGAGTCTTCAATTTCCGAGCCGTCGCCGTAGTAAGTGTTGAAGGGGAGGTCTTCGGGTTTGAACTCCGCGAGCAACGAATCCCGCACTTCCGGTTGAAGACTCGTGACGTGAAAAAACGCGGCATGTTCGAACCAGACGTCTTCGTTCGTTTTCGGATGCTGAACAATGGTGTCGAAGAGTTGACGAGTCCTCAGGCGTCCATTGTCTTTCCATTCGCAAGCGATGGAGTTTCGCCGGCAATAAGTCTCCACCTCCGACTTGCTCGTCGTTTGAAATGCGGTTTGCCAGTCGAGGCCCATTCCGTAGCCGTAGTTGCGCAGGTACATCACCCGCTTGTCGATGAACTGTTGCTTGAGTTTTGCATCCAGATCGGCCAGTACTTTGCGCCCGTCCGCGATCGGAGTGGCGCCGCCTTCAGCCGCGGGTGTGACGCAATAGAAGTAAAGCTTCATGGGCCAACTGTGCGTGTAGGACTGTTCATTGTGAAACCGGATTGACTGGTTGGCCGGATAATCAGTCGAGGTGTAGACGCCGCTCATTACCTCTGAACGCGGCGACGAGCGCTCGCGGTAGTTAAGGAGGTCGGAAGAGACCGCGCGCGCGAACTGCTCAAACCCCTCAACGCCGTCGATCGTGAATCCGCGAAACAGTAAGGCGCCGTGCCGTAACAGTTCACGCTCAATTTGCTCCCGGTTCTCGGCGGCCCAGAGGGCGACGCCGACGTCATCCATTCCCGGACTAAATACAAGCGGAAACGAAGCCGTGTCGCCCGGTAGCGAACCGGTCTTGACCACGTTTGCTTGCGACAAACTGAGGCGTTGACGTCGGGCGGTTATGAACGGGTTGGCGCTCATCGATTTCCGCGTTCTTACATACACGTTGAGGAACAGGTGCCTGGTGAGGCATCAGCAACTCAACTGCTTATTGTGATTGTCGTTTTTTCGGACCGTCACCAGACATGTGCGAAGCGACAACCTGCCAGGCACCGTTACGCTTTACATAAGTATCGGTGTAGCGGGCTTCCTGCCGGCTGCCTGATGGCCATTCCGTTATGATTTTTCCGGTAAGAATCACCGTATCCCCATAAACTTGGGCTTTGACGTCCTGGCTCGAGAACTTTGGACCTGGCATTTCGGGTGGCCGCGGATTCTTAACCATTCTCATCACGGTCGCCTTCGTATAGACGCTACCGTCAGGGAACGTACCCGTCCAATCATTCGCGACAATTTTGTCCATCGCGGCAGAATCATGTTTTTCGTAGGCATCGAGCCATTGGCGTTCGACTTTTCTCACCTCCTGCTCTGCCTGCCCCTGATCCTGCTGACCGTTTGCGTGGATCGCTGCCAGAGTCGTCGCTGCTATGAGCAGCACGAAGACATGTAAGAGTTTTTTCATTGGAGTAAATCCTTTGAGGTCTGAGTTGAGAAGCGCCGGTTATTTTAGCGCATCAAGGAAGAAGAGTCCTAACGAATTTGGGCTCCTCAGACGGCGACCGCAGCTTCGTACTTGAGTGTCTCAGCATCGTACCGGCGAGCGAGATCCCGGCGCCGTAGACAGGCTTCATGAACTAGCTGAACGTCCTCGAGAAATTGCGGCAATACTTCAAGCGGCAGGGCCTGCGGGCCGTCAACCAGCGCCTTGCTGGGAAACGGGTGGAAATCCGCTAGCACCATATTCGCGCCGGCGATCACACCCTGCGCTGTGGCATGCATGACATCCAGAATGCCATCCGGCGTTTTGTCGCGAGAGCCAATTGCGTGTGAAGGATCAACGCATACCGGCATCCGGGTCAGGCGTTTCACTACCGCGACTTGCGCAAAGTCGACGAGGTTACGATGTGGATCGCCGAGATTGGACTTTATTCCGCGCAGCCCAAAGATGATTTTCTGATTGCCTTCACTGGCGAGATATTCCGCCGCATGCAGCGACTCGTCGAGAGAAATGCCGTAGCCACGCTTCAGTAAGATGGGGTAATTCTGCTGGCGCCCGACCGTTTTTAGCAACTCGAAATTCTGCGTATTGCGCGTGCCAATCTGCAACATCACGCCGGTTGGATAACCCGTTCGGTGCAATGCCTCGTGGATCTCAGCGACGTGTGATTCGTGAGTCACCTCCATCGCGATAACCTTGATGCCATACTTGCCCGCCAACTCAAACACGAAAGGCAGGCATTGCTTGCCGTGACCTTGAAACGCGTACGGGCTCGTGCGCGGCTTATAGGCGCCCATGCGGGTGCAAACCTGCCCGTTGTCGCGTAGCGACTTCATCATCAGCTCGACGTATTCCGGCGTATCCACCGCACACAGTCCCGCAAAGACATTGAGATTTTCCTGGCTGAAATGCACGCCGTTATATCTAAAAGACGTCGGCCGATTGTCCTCTTTATGGCGGCCCATGACGCGATATCTTTCGGAGACGCGGACAACGCTCTGGACGGCGGGCAGCCTTCTCATTTCTTCGACCGAGAGTTGGTTTGTAGTTCCGATCAAGTGAATTTCAGTCAGGCTGAGCTCGTGTCCCTGTTCGTGATGCAGACGAAGATGGATATTGGGCAGGTTGTGCAGGTAAGCCATCAGTTGCTGATAGTCATCGTTGCTCGGGCGAATGTTGGGCTTGAGAATGAGAATCATGTTTCTTCCCTCTTGACCGGGTAATTCCTTTCGAACAAGCCTTGCGAGATAGGCAGCGCAATCGTCTGGCGCTCGGACTGTTCCAGTAATTCATTTCTCACCGACGACAGACGTTCAATGACTTGAGTCAGTGCGTCCGCGATCGGCAAGGGATTTGTTGCCAAAATGTCATGCCACATGGACCAGTTGCTCGCAGCCAATCGCGTCATGTCGCGATAACCGGATCCTGCCAGGGAGATCGGCGCACGGCTGTTTTTGACTGTGTCTGCTAACGCACTCGAAACGAGCTGCGGAAGGTGGCTGAGCAAAGCGACGTGCCGGTCGTGTTCAGCGGCAGCCATGAACGTAACGCGCGCCCCAATTGTCTCGAGCGTGTGGTTGAGCGCGCTTACCTCTTTGCAGTCGCTCTCTCCGTTTTCACGGACGAGCACGTAAGGCGCTCCGGTAAACATGTCGGCACGAGCATTGGCTGGACCACTTTGGTGGCTGCCGGCAATCGGATGACCACCAATAAAACAGACGTCCTTCGTTAAGTGACTCCGTGCGGCACGGCAAATCTCTTCTTTGGTACTGCCGGCATCCGTTAACACGGTTCCGGGCTTAAGGCGATCGCCACTTTCCTGCACGAACTTGATAATTTCCGTTACCGGCATAGCAAGGTAAATCAATTCCGACGACGAGCGCTCACGGTTTCGAAAAGAGTGGTCTATCTCGTCGATAATTCCACGACGGAGGGCTTCATCCAGAACAGCCGCCGACGAGTCCCAGCCGGCAATCCTTATCGCACCGCCGCTCTGCTTGAGAGCCAGCGCAAAGGAACTTCCAATCAGCCCACACCCGATTATCGTGATGCGCTTCCACATTAGATCTCACTGAGGTTGTGTACGGGTTCTGCCGTCAACTCTTCTACGCGGCGTGACTCATCAATGACGCAGCGGAAGATCTTCGCCACCGCCTCGTCGTCCAGTGGTCCGGAATTGGCTGTGAGTGCTCTGTGTAAAACCTGGCGCTCGCGCGACGGATCGCAAAGTGGCGAGGCATCGCGTCTTTTAATCGCTCCTATCTCGATTGCTAACTGTGCCCGCCGGTTGAGCAGGCACAGCAGCTCGCTATCAATGAGGTCGATCTGCGCTCGCCAGTCGTGGATTGTTGAGCCCATCAACTGTCCTTTTTATTGCCCGGCGGCAGCTATCTTCTGGCTTGGAGAATGTAAATCGAAGCGCTTGCTCACCAGTGTTGAATCGGAATAGAGACTGTACGGATAAGGCGTTGGCATCATGTAGTCGGGCCGCGGCCTGAGAGACTGGAGTAGCGAATCCGGCAGACCATAAGACTGCTCAACCACTCTAACGCGAATCGGTTCGTGCGATTTTGTTTCCAGCGCCACGTCGATACCTTGTTCGGGAGGCGCGTAATAACTGAATCCCCAACGCGGCCGTGCCATCTGACCGCCTGGACCGCCTGGACCACCCTGGCTCATCGGACCAAATGAAGGACCTGCTGCTTGCGCCGGTGACGCGCCCGTCAGCGTTGCCGTTTGCCTGCCGTTTATTGTTGCCGCGGTTAGCTCTGTATCCGATTCGATTGAGAAGGAGAGGATCGGCGCCTGACGTTGCGAGCGGATGTTTAGATTGATCCTGCGCACACCGTTTTCGAAGACGTCAGTAACAGGCGAAATCACCGGCGGCGCCAAATCCACCTTAGGCGCGGAACTATGAAGAAATGCACGTGGAAACGGAACGTAATCGGGAATCGGACTCGTCTCGGACCCTTCTGGAAAGAACTGCGAGGTCCATTCATCAGCAACATTCGCGCTGGCCCAGACGGCCGTGTTGTTATCAGCGTTTAATGCGTAGAAGACATCCGTCGGTTTTGGATCATTCTTCGTGAAGTGTGTCGTGCGGTGACCTTGCACCGCGAAGATGATCCCAGCGACCAAAGCTATCGACGGCAGGACCCATTTGTTACTTCGCGCCACGAACTCGAGCAACGGAAGCATCAATACCAGGACGAGCACGATCAAGACCAACACGGCGCGAAACAAGCTGAGTGACAGTCCCAGTGACAGCAAATAAATGATCGGGACCAACAGCGCTATTGCCGGAACAGCCGCGATGACAAAGAGCGGCAGATGTTTTGCGGGTACGGTATTCGGCGTCGAGATCGCGAACACGATTCCGAGCGCCAGCAGACTGAACAGCAAGGGCCAGGTGAACAGGTAACTGACACCTGGGACGAGCCAGCTCGTGACGCCCATCAATATCGCGCACCAAATCAAACCACCCGCCATCAGGTTCGCAGTCCAGATTCTCTTCCGAAATACATTGTGCAGCGCCAGCACGACAGCGACCGTGAACGACACAAAGCTGAGAACGTAGAGTTCGTTGTTGTAAGTGGTGCCCTGCAGGATCAACCGGTATTCACTGTGGACGTTACGAACAATCAGGTTGACGATGGTGACGACCACCGACGCTGCGATTCCGGTCCCGAAAACAGCGAAAAATCCGAGAATCATTCCTGAGATCGTCAGGTGTTTTTTCCGCAGTCCGAGCCACAACACACCAACCAGGAGCAACTGGACGATAGCTGCCACAGGTCGAACCCACGTTTCCGAATAGTGAATCAGGAACAAACCCGGCACGCTGAAATAGACGTGGTTGGGCGCCTTCGTTCGGTTGAGATCTGCGTTTCCCAGCGCTTGTGACAACATCAGCGCATAGCTGCCGTGATGCTGCAAACTCCGCTGGTCGAGATTCTCGACGTTATCGGAAAGCGTATGGTAGTGCGCGAAGCCGTCGGTGTAAGCGAAATTCAGTCCCGAGTAACCCGCCTCTTTGAATACGCCGAGATCTGTGCTGTTTGGCAGTCGTTTGTAGATTTCCGTAAAAAGCGAACTGGCTACAGTCTTCGGCGCCGACTGCGCCAGTTGTTTGATCAACCAACCATTCTCGTTGCTCGTTTCAAACATCAAGGACGGACCCGTGGTTCCACGGGCCTCGAAATTCAGCACCGCCGCCACATCCCTGGCCCACGGGTGCTCTGAAACGAAAGCTCTTGCTCCCAGGAGCCCTGTTTCCTCAGCATCAGTGAACAGGAAGATGAGATCGTTCTTCAACGCCGGTGTGGCTTTCAAGGCCCGCAGAGTCTCGAGCATGGCGGCAACAGAAGCACCGTTGTCGCTGGCCCCGGAACTGGTTTGGGCAGAGTCGTAATGGGCCATTATCATTACTGCCGTGCCCGCGCCGGTTCCATTTAGCCGCCCGATGACATTGTGTACTGTCCCTGCTTGCACGCGCCGTCCGGGTCCTGAGGCAGGAGACACCGGACTGACGACGGTAGTTGTTTGCACTTGTGGAGAAACGCCGAGCGCAGTCAATTCCGCCTGGATGTATTCGCGCGTCTTCGCGTGTTCGATTGAACCGATGGGGTGAGGCGTCCGGCCGATAACTTGGGCATGGCGCATCGCGCGAGCAGCAGAAAACTCTGACGCTGCTGCATCGGCGCCAACCACCCGTGGCGCTTCGATCCCGGCAATCGAGAGATAGACCAGGAACGCGATGAATCCAAGAACCAAAAGTCCCGCAATGAAATGCCACTGAGGCAGGACGAGCGGCCTGGTGCTTTCTCCGGAAACGTAAGACTCCGCCATCAGCTCGCCTCAGCCGTATTCGTTGCCGGCAGGACTTCCGCAAGCGCCGCCACAGTCGGCGCCGCAAAGAAGGTGCGAATCGGGAGATTGACTCCCAGCGTTTCGCGAATCCGCTTAATCAAATGAATCAACAGGAGGCTGTCGCCGCCGAGATCAAAGAAGCTGTCGTCTATACCGGGACGAGCAATTCCGAGAGTGTCCGCGAATAGTGAACAGAGAAGTTTCTGTTGTGGACCAACGGGAGCTCGGCCGGTCGAGTTGCGTTTGTATTGAGGCGGAGGTAGCGCCTGATGATCGAGTTTGCCGTTCGGAGTAAGCGGAAACTCTTTCATCCGCACGATAGCGTTCGGCAGCATATAGTCAGGCAACGTGGTTCTGAGTTTTTCGAGGAGTCGGGCCACTAACTCGCCGTCATCTTCCTTCCGTTCATCGGCAACCAGTTGATCGATCGGCGTAGTGGAGAACAACTTCTTGTAGAAGTCCGATCCCTGGAACACCCGCTGCGCGAACGGCAAGCGATAGAAGAACGACTTGAGCACATCGTCACCACGGACGAGCTGACCTTGCAGGTGATAGTCCATGTGTTGGCCGTCGTTCATACTGGGCCGCCTGACACACTTGCCTACGATCGTATCGCCAGCCTCGACTTCCCAGCCGTGGCCAAAGGCCGGCACAAACACCGGCGCATCTGTTGAGTAGCAGCAGTCCTGCTGCCTGCCGCCGTTCAGGTTCCCAAACAAGCGAAGAGACAGCACAAAGCCTGACAGGATCGCATCTCGCGAGATCGTCAACTGAAATTCGTGTTCGCTACTATTTGCTTCCGCGCCGGCTGAGTGAAGATCGCAAAAGTTAATCTGTTCGAAGATCGATTCCTCGGAAATGAAGTTTTCCGCCGGTAGTTGATGAACACGAAGCCTCAAGTCGAACGGATAACCCGCAGTGGCAAAGATGCGGCGGGCAGCTTCGAAATGTGCGCCAAAAAATTCGGGCTGTTCCCTTAGTGACTCCGGCAACTCAACCGCAGACAAATAGGTAGTGCTACTCTGAGGATAAACAATCGTGTCAGCAGCTATCGCATTCCGTAATTGCCGGAAGAGCTTCTCCAATCCCTTGCTGCCGCCGATATCACCGAATAAATCGGAGACGCAAAGATCGATGTCACCCTCGGTTCCGGAGACTTCTTCTCCCATGAGCAGCGGAACGACCTGATGGTAGTTGTTCTCCTCCACGAACCGCTTTGTCCGCGCGTAGGCGCCGGCAGTTCCTTCCACGGCGTAGACCAGGCCTGCGCCTCCCTCGATACAAGCCTTCAGGAGATGACCTTCGTTGGCGCCGGCGACCAGCACTGTCTTGTTTCGCACGTTGTGAGTTATCTGCTGATAAAACGGCTGGGGCGTGATCGGCGTCAGTTCGTAGATATAGTCGTTAACGGCGGGCGAGAACCAGGGGCTTCGTTGCTCAGATGGCGGCTGCTGCGAATGATTAAATTCAGTAAGCACATAGGCAACCAGGCGCTGCTGACCCGGTTGATCCTCGCGGACAATCGCCACCGCCTTTGATACTTCGGGACAACTCTCGAGCGCCGCTTCAATCTCGCCCAGCTCGATCCGATTGCCACGAATCTTCACCTGACGATCTACGCGGCCGACAAACTCGAGACTTTCCTCGGCGTCCCGTTTCACCAGATCACCGGTTCGGTATAAACGCTCACCGGCGTTTTCACTGAAGCCGTTCGGAATGAACTTTTCCGCCGTTAACTCAGGCTGATTCAGATAGCCACGCGCCAGACCTGGTCCGCCCAGGTATAACTCTCCGGCAGTTCCCCCCGTTAAACGCTTTAAGTTCTGGTCCAATACGTAAAGTTGAACATTCTTGAGCGCCTTGCCAATGGGCGCGCCGTCGACCGGCCCGTCTACAGATCTTCCGGCACAGATGATCGTCGCTTCAGTTGGTCCATACAGAGCGTTGATCTCGACTCCCGGAAAGACTTCCCTCATCTGCTCGAGTAACTGCAAGCCCACCTTCTCGCCACCAACAAAGACCTGTCTCAGCTTTCCAGCGCTACAGTTTTTCTCTTTCATCCAGGTGACGAGCTGGTGCATCAGCGAGGGAACACAGTGCAGCAGAGTCGTTTCGTTGAGGCTCTCCGCAAGAAGCTGAACGTCCAGCACGTCTTTCTGATCCCAGATAACTGTCGTGCCGCCGGTGCACAGCGGATTGCATATTTCAAACAGCGAGATGTCGAAGGAAAGTGAGGCGAGGCAAGGCATCACGTCTGTCTGTGTGAAACCAAATCTCTCGCGGCTGGCCGCAAGTAAGTTAGCCAGACTGCGGTGTTCCACCATGACACCCTTCGGGTTGCCGGTTGAGCCAGACGTGTAAATCACATACGCCACATTCTCTTCGTGTACCAGCCGTTCGGGATTACTCACCGGCTCCTGCTCGATTTCAGCCTGATCGCGATCCAGGTGAATCACAGTCGCGACGCCCTGAGCCATCCTTGCCAGCTCCTCTGTGTTGGTAATCAGCACGTTAACGTGTGAGTCGGTCAACATGTGTTGGAGGCGCTGTGGCGGATAGTCGGGATCGAGCGGGAGATAGACTCCACCCGTTTTGAAGATGGCGAGCAGCGAGACGATCGCCTCCACCGATCGTTGTAAACAGACACCGACAAGGTCCTCCAACCCCACTCCCGATTTCTTCAGGTAATGGGCAAGTTGATTAGCCCGCTGGTTCAACTCTGCATAGCTGAGCCGTTGGCCCTCATGGATCACGGCTGTTCTATTTGGAGTGCTTTCTGCCTGCTGTTCGAACAGTTCCTGGATCAGTTTCTGGTCAGTCATGAGGACACACCTGAGGTAGCCTGAACTGTAGAGTTAATCACCCGCCGCTAAGGCCGCGGACGAGGCCGCGCGCCAACGCAGACCATCGGCCGAAGGAATGAGCCCTCCCTCGAACAGCGGTTGCTCGTCGCCGCGCCTTGCGCCGACACTGGCTTGCGTCTGTATCTGAGTGGCTTCCTGGACCAGCACATCCAGAAATGCGTCCTTCTCGGCGCCGAAGTAAGGAGCGGCGTCTGCTTCGGGATTCTCCAGTTCGTGCAACTCCTGTTTGATCTTTTCGATGTTTTCGGTGTCGACTAACTGGTCTTCGTCGTACAGGCTCGATCCTCCGGCGACGAGGGTGACGAACGCTTCCTCAATCGACTTCTCACTGTGAAGAACCTTGCGAGCGCGCCAGAAATATGAGTCCTCGTTCTGATGCATGTCGTAGAAAGCAGTGAGGAATTCATAGAAGTTTCTGAACTCTCGTCGATATCTCTTTTCAAACTCCCCAAAGCAGAGAGTTTCGTCCATACCGTCAATCAGAATTGAGTTGATCGATCTCGCTGTCAGCAGTGCAGAGTAGGTGGCGAGGTGGACGCCTGAAGAGAAAACAGGATCGATAAAACATGCGGCATCGCCGATGAGTACGACTCCGGGCGCCCAGAACTTTTCGTTTGTGTATGACCAGTCTTTGCGCACACGTAGCTGCCCGTACATTCCTTCAGTGACGCGCGTTGCGTTGGAGAGCAGGCGAGATATCTCAGGACATGAAGCGATGAAGTGATTCATGGCCTGCTCGTAACCTCCCTTCAGCAACTCGGCGTGTTCCTTGCCCACGACGGCGCCGACGCTCGTTAGCGTAGGAGAGAGAGGGATGTACCAGAACCAGCCTTCAGAAAAAGCAGCGCAAAAGATGTTGCCGTCGCGGGGCGGAGGAAATCGTTCGCCGTTTTCGAAGTAGCCAAACAGAGCAAGATTTTGAAAGAAGTTTGAATAGATGCGTTCGCCGACGTGGTGATACACCTTGCTTTGATGTCCGGAAGCGTCGATTACGTATTTCGCGAGGGCTCTCTTCGGCTTTCCGTCTGCATCTACGAAATCGACTCCACAAACGCGCCCGTCTTCGAAGACAAGACTCGTCACGGCATGTCGCTCGCGAACCTCGACACCGTTATGAATGGCATTCCTTAGCAGGAGGTTGTCAAACTTCGCCCTCTCCACCTGGTACGCATAGGCTTTGGGTGCCGAGATGGTGGACGCGGTACTAAAGTTGAATGTCCAGGGTGTTGGATTGGTTCCCCATCTGAAAGTGCCGCCGAGTTTGCGCACAAAGCCAGCCTTATTGATTTCTTCCGACAGGCCCAGGATCTTGCAGATACCATGAATGGTTGCCGGCAGTAACGACTCGCCGATCTGATAACGCGGAAACGTATCTCTATCCAATAGCAACACTCGATGGTTCTGCATTGCGAGTATCGTCGAAGACGTCGATCCGGCTGGACCACCACCGATAACCACCACATCGAAATTCTCGATATTCCGCTGCATTATTCCTGTTCTCCTCCAATTAGCGATTGCCTCGTGCGTCTTTGTTTCGCACTGGGGTTTGAGAAGAGAGATGAGGCCCTCTTCCTGATGTAATCAGCAAGTCCGTGGCTCGTGAGTGTCTTGGTTTGGAATTAGGTGGCGTTTTGAGCGGGGAGCCAGTGCTCTTACTGAGGCAGGCTACCGCCCTTAGGGCCAACGAGTTACCCTTGAGAAATGCTTAATCTGGGGGATTCATACCATCACGAAAGCGCCTGTAGAACGTGGTTCGTGAAAGTGGGGCGCCTCTTTGTGGTATGGATGTCAATGTTGAAACCCGTGGACGGGATGGGATTCAACGAATTCGCAACGCATACATTTGGGGCGAGAGTATTGCACGGCGATCTTCCACTGTCAATACACAAAATTGAGGCGTTTTGCGTGGTTGGAAATGATGCGACGGCGGTTCGAAAACTCGCAACGATTGCGAAGGTTGGACTGCGATGTTGGACCGACCGCGGTCAGTAAATAATAAGCGGTTGGAGATGGAGATTCCTGGCCGGAGTTTACTGACTACACGCGCCGTCAGTTACTGACTACACGCACGGTCGAACTGCCGGCGATCGCTAAGCGGACCGTGCCGGGCGACGCAGACCGATTGCGCTAGAGCGCCAGGCCGCGGCGACGCTGGACGATAAGGAAAGGCCTTACAGAGTGGACGTGTAGTGCTGCCATCGACGTGCCTGATGCAGTCTCGATCATCAGATCGGTGTCGACGCAAGCCGAGGCGAGGCTGACGCCGTGTGCCATCCAAGGTTGACGGGGATTAGAGAACGCTGTTCGAGAATCAGACTGGTTCGTGGCTCCACCCGTTATGGCCTGGGAAACGCCTTCAACCCATACGACATAGCCAAACTGATGGGCCAAGCGAACATCTCAACGAAGTCAGCGGTACGTTTCGCAATTGCCGGTTGCGCAGGTGAGGCAGTCATGCTAAAAATCAGCGCCGTCACAGCAGCACAGTCGCTACGCTCTCCGCGGGGATGCGGGCACTTTGATGGTAGGGGTAAATAGTTGATAATCAAGGCGTGGCGGGGTAGCTCAGATGGTTAGAGCGTGGGATTCATAATCAATAGGTAAGCGATCTTCTTCCTCCAATTTCTGCCATAAACAAGCAAATAACAGCGGATTGCGTCCAGGTTAAAACAATTTAGGTCGCTGGTAGCGGCAACTGCACTTCAAAAGTCTGGCAAAAGTCTGGCAAGGAAAAGTCTGGCAAGGAGGCGTCGCCCATGGTCCTAGCTGGTGATAAAGAACTCATTAAACGAATCACTCTGGATGTGGCAATGGAGTAGGCAAATTCAAACGTAATCTGCGCCACCTGTCATAATGGAACGCTCCAAACTGCTCTAGGTTGCCGCTGGCGATCAGCTTTCTTCCCGTCTGCGAGAGTCCTCAAATAAGAACACCTTCACGCCATATGCCGGCAGGCATGACAAGTGAAACGTCACATAAAATCCTCTAGATCCCTAAACTCGTCTCCAGGCGCAGAGTGATTGAGCTTCAGGAATAGAACACCAATTGATTGTTTAAATTTATTCTTCGGATATTGAGGATATATATATATGTACTCCTCGTCTTCATTATGTCTGGCTTGCATAAGGCTTAAATGATTTAAAACTTTAATCATTCTCAAAGAGAACCCCCCGTCTTATGAATTTGCGGCGGCGGCCCAATCGAAATAAGGAATTCCTTGCTCTCTCGGTCTGGTGTCGGGGATCGTCCTCAGCAAAGAGAATGTGGGGGTGCATTTTGTTCTCGCTGAACTTGAAGATGTTAAGTACAGGTAGTGGCCACTCGGGGACACATCCTATTTGAATCACCGGTCAGAGAGAAGGCTTATGGGCCACTACCGGCACGCGTGGTCTTCGGGAGTTGGCCACTACAAATATCGTTGTGCACGAGGAACTAAGGAGGCTTTAGATTATGGTCGTTGATTACACGGCAAATCGGAAAAAACTTTAAACTCCAGCCATTTTGGTTTAAGCGGAAAGCCTTGAGACCGCACTAAGAAGCAGCGTATTGGCTATCTTCTCTTCCTGCGCCGCAACGATCACGAGGTTATCGCGGGCCTGCGTGCTCAGTACGTTCAGATCACTGACATGGATCATCTGGATAGTCTTACCATCCAGCACGACGGCTCGGTCGCCAAAAATGCCCTCCTTGTTTTGTCCAACGAATAGCGAAGCCTCGCGGCCGCCATCGTTTTCATAGACAAGATGAAGAAACTTTTGTCCGTTAAGCATGCAGACTCGAGCGCGCACCAGCTGATAGCGGTCCACGGTCATCATTGGTACAAGCCGATCGCGACCGATAAACGATTCTTCCACTTGAATGATTTCCGCCTGCGTACGTGCCCAATCCGGCGCCTCAGCCTCTCGAATGCACGTTATGTGGTTATCGGCGGCTGCCTTAAATAGAGAACTCGTATACGTTCGCAGGAATCTCGGTAAATAAAGGATGGAAATGAATGCGATTACGATCGTGAGCGCGGCGACGGTAGCCCAGGCCGGAACCCGGGGTATGGACCACTGGAAAAGCTGCTGATGTTTGGCAATCGTTGCCGCTTCAATTGAGGCTCGAAGAGTGCTGTTATCAGCTAGAACACTCTTGACTGTACGAGCAACAAGCTCATTTTGCGAGCGGATATTCTCCATTTTGCGATTGCACGCGGCGCATCCTTCCAGATGTTCGGAAATGGCCTGTGTTACTACGGCGTCCAACTCGTTATCCACGTAGGACTCAAGCAGTTGCTCTGTTCTGTGGCAGTCATACATATTCGTGCCTCAATTCTCCCAACGGGGTCTACTTGCTTTGCGTTTTGGTAAGAGGTTTACGATGGCCCAAACGTTGTCGTAACTCAGTTCGCGCTCGATTCAGTCTCGACATTACAGTTCCCATCGGCACTCCTAACGCTGCAGCGGCGTCCTTATAAGACATCTCCTCGACGACCACGAGAAGCATAACTTCACGATGTTCGTGGGTCAGTTGGTCAAACACTTCCAGCATCTCGAACTCGTCCACTGACGCACCTCGATCAAAATGTAATAGGTTCTCAACTTTAGGTGCTTCAATCGGAACAAAGGTTCTCTTCTCTGTAGCCTTCTTCTTGATCACATTAAACAGAATACGAAACAACCATGCTCGGCAGTTCGTTCCCTGCTGAAATGAACGCCAGTACTTCCAGGCTTGCAAATAAGTCTCTTGTACAGCATCCTCAGCTTCTTCGCGCGAGCCACAAATCCGAAGTGCCGAACGCACGAGGGCGTCAAGCTGAGTGAGAGCTTGCACCTCAAACTCATCGCGCTGCCGACGCGATAGCCGGCTAAACAATGGGATCTCCTCTCTTCTCCCGTGACTGAGATGCACGGAACGCAGTATTTCGATCGTCCCTTACCAATGCCGCCACTTCCAACAAGTCCAATGTGAATCGATTTATTCCCCAATTTGAGGATTTAGCTTCGGCTCTCAATTGTGGAATAAATCTACAAACCGCCGACTTATAGGACAAGACAAAGAAATTCAGCAGTAAATAGGGGACTTAAAAATGCGCGATTTCGATCAGTGCCTCAGGAATAACCGTGTCGATTCTTGAGGAATGTCCTGACAACGAAAGGAGAAGCCATGGCAGAAGACGTTGGCGCCTCATCTCGTGAGCAAGCGTCTAACTTTAATTGGGGAAAAGCATTAATGGCAGGATTGCTGGCAACTGTCATTATCACTATCTCGATGGCCTTGTTCGGGATGAATATTATGAAGAGCCTGGGCCTAATGGTCCTTGGCCCACAATCTGGTGCCTCCATGCAATATCTGGTTGGAGGACTGAGCCACTTGATGGTAGGCGTGGGTTACGGTCTACTTTACTCGGCGGTAGTGGCACCTGTGAGGAGATGGCCTGCCGTCATGAAAGGACTTGTTTTCGGACTGTCGATCACCGCGATTGCTTTAGCTGCAATGCCGATTATGGCCGCGGTGATGAGCAGGGGCGGCACACCCAATCCGTGCAATCCGTGTAGTGGAAAAGCGGCAGGCGCTCAGCAGAGTAATCCTTGTAATCCGTGTGCCCGCAAGAGTGGCAATCAGGCAGGCCAGCAATCAAAGCCGACGAACCCATGTAATCCATGCGCGGCGAAGAATCCTTGTAACCCGTGCGGGGCTAAAAATGCCAACTCGGGATCATCCGCTCCCAACGCGTGCAATCCTTGCGGCGTTGCCGCAGGTAATCCATGTAATCCATGTGGGGGTGGTGGCGGCAGTCCTTACAGCGGGCTTATCAGTTTGATCAATCATGTGATCTTCGGTCTCGCGCTTGCATTCGCATATGGCCGCGGTGGCGCCTAATCGCATGAGTCGAGAACGGGCGAGAATGCATGGTTCGATTTGGAAAGTCTTGTTGCTTTTCGCTGGCGCGGCGGGAGCCCTATCCATAACTGCGCTCTGGCTGGAAAGAAATGAGCGCCCCGATTCTGAGGCACGTCATTATAAATGGGGCGACGGGCGGGCGACGGCCGTACGGGTGCCTGACGATATGGTACTCGTGTCCGGAGGTGAATACGTAATTGGAGATGAATGGCCCGATGCTGCCGAGGATGCACCTCCGCGCCGGGTAAAGCTTGATGGGTTTTACATCGATCGGCACGAAGTCACCAATCGCGAATTCCTGCGTTTTGTAGCAGAAACTGGGCATGTGACTTCTGCAGAAAATGAAGGGGGCGCTTGGATCTATCGCGGCGGAGAAAGTAACTGGACCTACATCGAGGGGGCAAACTGGCGACACCCGCTGGGATCGGGTAGCTCGATTGAGGGGGCGATGGAGCATCCGGTTGTGCTGGTCTCGTGGCTCGATGCAAATACTTACGCAAGGTGGGCAGGTAAGCGTTTGCCCACTGAGGCCGAATGGGAGGTGGCCGCGCGTGGGAGCAAGGCGGCCATATTTCCCAACAAGTCAATTTCTTTAGCAGCAACTGTTGCGTCGTCGGGCGACAACGGCCATGCTCACGAAAGGCACGCGAGAAACGAAGAGCTTGGTCCGCATGAGCCTTTACATCCTTCAGCCGGTGCTCAGACTAAAACCGGCCTCACGGGTCCGGCCGAGGACGGGACCGCAAATGTTTGGCAGGGGCATTGGCCACAACGCAATGAGACAAAAGACGGCTATTTCTATACGGCGCCTGTCGGTGCTTTCGCGCCTAACTCTCTCGGCGTCTACGACATGATCGGAAACGTCTGGGAATGGACCGCCGATTGGTATGCATCGGACACTTATCGCAACCGCGGCGTGGCTCACAATCCGGTTGGACCAGCCAATGGAACGGTGCGCGTGGCGCGAGGCGGCTCATGGTTTTGTTCGCCGAACTACTGCGGCGCTTATCGTCCAGGTTTTCGCGGCAAGAGCCCTCCAAACAGCAGCTTCAATAATGTTGGTTTCCGTTGCGCGCGTAGCCTGGGGAACTAACCATATGGAGCGATCTCATCCAAAAACGACTTGAAACTTCAAAGCGAATTCGCCACTAATCCGCTGACTACTGCTATCACCCAGATTGAAACTCCCACCGTTGTTGCGATCTTCCAATTGGTTGCTCTCATGATGGTGAGCAGAGAAGGAAGATTGATAGCGGGGCCGGCGATGAGCATAACCACGGCCGCACCTACCGGAGCGCCCAATCCAAGTAATACAATGGCCAGGGGAATCTCGAAAAAAGTCGGCAGTGCCAGAGGAACCGCAAAAGTGGCGACAACTATAACTGCTACGAACTTTGCGTGAGGTGACATGAAAGCACTCACGGGAATCCATTGTGCAATGATCATTGAGGACAAGACACCGATAATTATCACCGGAACCACTCGCAGGGCTATTTGAGCACACGAACGCATGAAGCGCAGCAAATGTATTCGCACGGAAACCTTCGGCGAAATGTTGTCAGCCTCCAATGGTGGTCTCATTTCACCGATCACTTTGTCCGCAATCATGCCAATACACAGAACTGCAAGAAGACTGGCGGCCGCGCGCGTTACGGCAATCCTGTAGTCGAAAAGCATGAACGTGAGGATCAAGGCAGCCGGATTCAGCGCAGGGGCAGCAAGCATCAAGGCGAGCGATGGGCCAAGTCGGGCAGAACGCTCGTACATGCTTGTAAAGATCGGGACTACACAGCAGGAACACAGCATTAGGGGTGCTCCTCCGAATCCAGCAACTATGTGCGACCGCAGAGATCCTCTTCCCAGCGCCTGAAGCAACCACCGCGGAGACATAAATGTGCTCACCGCTCCGCCAATCAGAACTCCAAAAAGCAATGCCGGCCAAATTAGAAAAAAATAATTCAGCGTTCTGGTTAGTAACCCCGCCTCGGAAGCTCCGACCGTTGGAATCACATCACTTCGCAGAGTCAACGATCCGGCGACCGAAACCTTTCCAAGGACAACAATCGCAGTCGAACTCTTGTAAACAATAAGCGCTCCAACAATCATCAAGATAGGAAGCAGGAACAGAATGGGCTGTACTGCGGTCGGCGCTGCTAAGTTTCTTCTCATCTTGTCTGTTCTCCAATAAGGAACGATTCGTAACCCTCGTGAATGCCCCTGCAACCGAGAAGTCTTTGCTTAGAACCATAAGTTGAAAGCCTGAACGAAATCAGCCACCGTGTACATTCGTAGTCTTACGGACTCATTGTTTTCTCTTAGGCACGCCTTCAGAGCTCCAGTAGATCGGATCCGCATTCTGAGCCGCGGGTATGTTGACATCTGAGTGGATATGCCAAGGCACCGCTTCGGCTAGTGCATCCGGATCCTTCTTGATGTATTCGTTGGCGAGGTAATGGATGCGCCAGTCCTCAAACTTATCGAGGTAAGTCACATTGGTTTCCGCAGCCAGCTTTGCATTGCCCGTTTGTCGGTAGCCCTCAATCACGAAATAAAGCGCAATGGTGTCATCCGGGTCGATCGTAAGAACTCGTTCGAACATTTGGCATGCTTCAGCCTGCATTCCGAGGTCCTGGTAACACTTGCCCATTTGGTTCAGGACCATTCGGTCTCGCGGGTAACGCGACTCTACTTGTCTGAAAAGTTTAAGCGCTTCCGCGGGCTTATTCTCCAATCTCAGCAATGCGCCCTTGTAGTAAGTGGCCCGCAAGTTATTTGGATTGATAGCGAGTGCCTTATCAAGCAGCTGATGAATTTCCGGAAAATTCTCGCGCCAAAAACTTGCCAGCGCTTGATTGATATAACCATCATCGTAGGTGGGACCGATCTGTGTTACCTTCTCGAACGCCTTTTTAGCGTCCGCATACATAAACTGATCGAAAAGCGCGATCCCCAGATTGTTAAAGCGAATAAGATCTCTTCCATCCAGCTTGCTAGTGGCCGGACGATTCTCGCCGAGGTTAAGCGTTATTGTCTGTTGTCCCATCTCAACGATCGGGAGATCGACACTCTTGCCGAGCGCATAATTGCTAAAAAACCGATTGAATTTGCGATAGAGAACGCGTGCACTTACGCGCAGCGGTCCGCTCGCAGTCTTTGGAATGGTGAATTGATAGCGAACCAACTCGCTGCGTCCGGGAGCTATGAAGTTGTCATAGGCTCTGCCTCGTGTTTCCCAGATGTTGTGGTGGCGCACGGCCTGGGCCTTTTCCGTGACCTGCACAGATTGGAATTTATGAGAACGCTCATCAACTGTGCCATCGGGTTTAAGAAATCCGCTGTGATACACAATACGACCGCCGCTCACATCCTGCACCTTGAACTCTACCCAGGGTTCGAAGAAGTCTCGCAACTCGGTAGGAAACAGGTGTCCTACACCTCTATTAGATATAACCACGCCTAACGTTACCGTTTCGCCAGGAGCAAGAGAGAAAGTACTTTTATTAATCGGCGCGATGATTGTGTCGTCCGGCTTCTGATGGCCGGGATAAAGGGCAGCGTTTATTGAGTTGATGGTGGCGAAGCCTTCGCCAACTTTGAGACCCGCAGCACCCTTGCGTAAGGTGATTAGATCTGTGCCCTCGCGCTGAGTCGGGTAAGCCACTCCCTTCTTCAACGTGAAGATGTCAATGCCCAGGTGATCCGCGTCAAGGAATTCCGTGACCCTCTGTAATTGATCTTTGTAACCATAGAGGTACGGAAGCGCGGTGTTGGACGCAGGCCAGCGATGCGACGCTATCATTCCATGCTTTGCCGCCAAATCACCACGAGCAGTCTCAGGGCCCATGTGACAAGATTGGCAAGTACTGCGCGATCTCTTGTAGAACGGCAGCGGTGATTCATTTGAGTGTGAACTCATCTGCCACTCGTCGTAGACGGAAAAAGAGCGACGCCATTTGTAGTTTTCGATCTGACGCGGCAACGCTGCTTTATGACAAACCGCGCAAAACTCCGGGGTCTTATAGAAGTCTTTCATCATGGCCCGCTTGTGCGCGCTCTTGTTTGCGAGGATCATCCGGTCAGTTACCTTACCGGGGAACGGTTTTCCGTTCTCGTCGACGAGCAGCGCAGGTGGGGCGATACGATAGCTGCCAGTTCCTTCAAGGTAGGTGATCTTTTCAATTGAATGGCAGACGGTGCAGGTAACTCCCTCATCGTCAAACGGTCGAGGTATCTTCGAGCCAGTTGTGAGCGCCCCGGAAACTAAGGCTATCGGGTTGTGGCAGCTTTCACAGTGGCGAGTGGTCTCAATTCCGTATTGTTTTATGAAGTCGTCGATGTTCTTCTGGTAGAAAGGGCCGCGGAAGCTGCTGCGATGCGGCGATTCCGCCCACTGCGCATGCGCGCTACTGTGGCAACGCGCGCAGTATGAAGCGGGTATAAACTTATCCGCGCTTATGAAGGTACCTGTCGACGTCTGGACCTCACCCGGGGCGAATGGATTCGGCCCAAATGGCAAATTGTAGTTCTCTTTTTCCGTCTTGGATTCGTTCTTATGTTTAGAGTCATCGGAACCGTAAACCGTATATCCG
This sequence comes from Acidobacteriota bacterium, assembly GCA_020199835.1. GTDB lineage: Bacteria > Acidobacteriota > Blastocatellia > Pyrinomonadales > Pyrinomonadaceae > PSRF01. The sequence continues at coordinate 34,277 of JAIVJV010000015.1, forward strand.
AGTGCGAGCACGACGATGCCTATCAGAGAAACAACTTGTGGGACGCGCCACTTAATTTCTCTTCCACCAAGGATGTGGACTAGATGCGCTGACCCCGGCATTCTCAACTCCTTCCACGTTTCTAATCACCGAAACTGGTGCGGGCTGGCAACGGCCACATGAGTTATCACAGGGCCGTTGCCTGTTGGTCCCGCTACATCCTGGCGTCACGAAAAGCGATCTCGTTATCGCGTCGGCCCGGAGCCTCTGTCCTTGGCGGCCGAACTGAAGTCCTTGCGTCTGGCGTTAACGGCTACGGTACGGCGATCCGAAAAGAGGCTGGCCATGCCGCCGCCGGGCCCGGAACTCGGACAAAAATCGCCTGTTTGTTGCAGGCAGTCGAAGTTCGCCAGAATTTCTGGCGATTGCTCTGAACCGTCTGGGTTCTTTACGGTAACCAGGAAAACATCCTGACCGGGTTTGTCTTGCGCTATACCCCCGTCCCGGGGGTCAGGAATGACCGGTCATATAACCCACGGGAATCCCTCGGATCCGTTCAGGCGATTGACAATCATGGCAAACCCTTCCGCTACTAGATTGTCAATGTCACTGGCCGTTTGCAGAATAGGCGTGCCATCCAAATCTCTGCCGTTCTTGGCTGCGATCGCGTCGAGTCGAGTCTTTCCGGCAGGAGTGAATGCCCTGGACGTGTAAACCACAAACGCCAGGATCCAGTTGCCAAGTGGGTTGTTGGAGAAGTAGCCGTTACGCGTGTCGAAGACGTTGTCCTGACGCCGGTTTGGAGGCGCAGGACTTTTCACGAAGACAGGGTTATTGTTGGCATCCCGTTGTGTCTTGGGGAAAAGGAATGCGCGAAACCTGTTCGCGACATCCATGGCGCGCCGACCACGATCCGTCAGATTGCCATTGGCATCTCTCTCAAAACTATTCGGCATGAGAGTGCCCATGATCGAATAGTAAATAAGGTTTCCAGAGTTGTCCCACCCACCCGTCGTTTCCAGGATGCGGATGTTGCGGCGGGTTGGGTCTGTATTGGAATTGTCAACGGTCCAATGTGCCGGATTGCGATCAGGATTACCTGCTCGCTCTCCGATATTTGCCGGAACAATTCCGTTTTCACGATAGAACGCGTCGCTGAAATCGAACGGCGGCGCGTTGTCGCCTAACGTGGGCGAATTACTCGCCACAGTTGAGGTTGGTGGTGGGGCCAGGCCTGCGAATCCCATCACCACTAACAGCGTGATGGAAAGCCAGACGGGCCACCTCTTTTTAGGTCTGATGTTTATCATACTCGTCTCCTTTGGAAGTGGATCTGACCTACTCGGTGATAATGCTAGTTTCTTCAGCCGTGATCGCCAGGAGTCCTTTGACTACTCAAAGTCATTCGTACCAAACCAAATTGAGGTTTGCGTAAATGTTAAGAAGATTCTCGTGCGAGGGCGTGCAACTTTGCTCTCTGCCAACCGTCATCAGAGCGAGAATGCTCGCCTTTGCGGGGGATGCTCAACAGAGATTAACTGAACCTACAGGTTTTCAGATGTCCTACTGCGTCGGGGTGCAGAGTCCAACTTCCTGAGCATTCCTGAATTCAGCCTAACAATACAAAGTTCAGAGTTTGAGGATTTATTCCACCTTTGCAAAGAATTTTGTAAGGCCGTAATTGGCGGAGGCGTGTAGGAATCGAACCTACCCGAGCCTGTTCGCACAGTCTCTCAATCGGTTTTGAAGACCGCGCCGTTCACCAGAACAGATTCGCCTCCGCAACATGCCACGCTGGTGGAATCACACTTAGTTACACAAAGTTCGCATAAGGGGGATTTATTCCAGAGCCCGTGTCTGTGTCGCGCAAAGTCCGCGATGACTGTAACTGACTTACCTTCTACCGGCCCGCGAATAATTCTCGATCGGGATCGCCCTGATTAGTACGAGCAACCTCAAACACAAACCCCTGTTTGTATTCCGGGTGTTTCATCTCTCGCATCGCCTCCGCGTAGAATTTCCGAGCCTCCTCTACGCTCCGCTTGCCGGTGACGACGTCATTCGCGAGGTTTATTGCGAGGAAGTTTGCCTCCTCCTGGTCGCAACGTGCGGCAAGCTCCCCTTTCGTACGTTCGCCTACGATACTTCCGTCATAGATAACCAATTCATCGAACTTATCGGGTGGTATCCGGTAATTAATAGACTGGTAAAGCATGTCAGTGTGCGGCTTTGGAAAGCGGTGTGGGATCTCCTCATTGACTAGTTCTGAGAACTTCCAAGGTCCATTGTTATGCCAGACCAGCCTTTGCTCGGTAGCTTCTTGCGGCGCTCCGTACTTCGCGATCATTTTACGCGCCACTTCCTGTGGTTTACTCTTCCAACCTGCAATGATCTGATCGACATTTTTCCTGTGGGTCGCCTTTTGCGACGCGATTTCTGTGCTCCGGCCAGACACCAACTCGCCTATGGCGACAGCGGCCAACAGAAATGTAAGAGCGAATGTTATTCGTCTCATATCAATCCTCCCTTGCTCGTTATTGAGCCAATCGCTATTCCTCAGTTCCCCTGCCCACGAACGAACACCATAGCTACCACAATCGTGTGTCCCATATCGGAAAAGTGAATCTGCATGCGGTCTATTCCCTGAAATTCTTTTGCGACTGAATCTCAACGATGCTGGGACGCAAGAAATTGGTTTGCAATTGGCAGTGGCTTTGCGTTGGAATCTGCCTGTGGAGTGATCGGAACTTGCGCTGTCTGTTTAGAAACCCCAGTTGCGCCGGTTCCTCAGTAATGCCGCTTACATTCCTTTTCCCTGTAAGCCGGGTTACAGGAAAAACAGGCTAATTGCCTTTACCTTGACCCTCCAAATTTCGCTGGGCGAAGTCAGGTTGATTTGGAATCGAGGTTGCAATTCACGACGCGGCTGCAATCGTTGCGTACGTCAACGTTGTGAACCGCCTGGCCCTGGGTTTAGGTGTTGATTTAGAGGCCTGACCTGCGTCCTTCGAGCGATTTCAGTTTGTGGCCGGAACGCAGACCGAGGCAACGAACACAAAAGCCTATTTCAGCACCTCGATTGCGGCGCGAGTCTCTTGATTCGTAGGCCTTTTGCGATAGTCTGACTCAACCTTGGCCCAACTCACTTTGCCGCTCTTATCGATCACGTAAACCGCTGGATGCGGAATGCCATAGACGTTCTGACCCTCGTAAGCGGGATCGCGCAAGCCGTAAGTGTCGATAATCTTATGATCAGGATCGGAGAGCAGCGGAAAGCCAACTACTCCTTTGCCATCAGAGGCGATCTTTTCAGCAAAGGTCTTGCTCACGTCAGGAGGATCAATACTGATCGCATAAAGCTTTAGGTTCTCATCCTTCTTCAACAGCGAACGCAGTTCGGCTAACTGCCGAGCACAATACGGTCACCAGTAGCCCCGATAGAAAACTAGGATAACGGCACTTTTGCCGCGAGCCTCCGATAGAGTCACTTTATTGCCATTCTGGTCTTCAAGCGTAAAATCCGGAGCGATCTCTCCGACTGCCACCGGGCGGCTGCGCTGCTGAGCATTTGCCGAACGCGAGTTCATCCACACCGCTATTGATGTCAGGAGAGTCATTTGAATTAAAACTGTCAGCACCTTCATGATTCATTCCTCCGCATCGGATCTTCTGAAAACAACTGTTGTGAATTAGTCGGTGACGTTTGCTGTTGTTTAGGCGGGCACTTCACATTTCCGAAAGAGCAGAAAACGCAGCAATCCCCCGACAACGGCCGCAGCCGCGAATTGCAATTGACACAGTCGTAGAAGAACAAGCAAGCGTTCGTCGGCATCAGTTCTTCGCGTTCAAAGCCGCACTTCGGGCAAGTAATCACTGATTTCAAGGCAGTGTTTTGCATATTTAGACGTTCATCCAATCCTGCATGGTCTTCTGCTGGCTTAGGCCCGATTTAACCCAAAGTGGCTACCGCTTTCGACATATCATTCGCGCCATTTGACGCCGCGAGCACGACTATAAAGAAGAAAAGCAGAGCATATCACTTTATGTTTTGTGTGTTCATTGCCACTGCGCCGCCGCAACTCGATCCTGCGCCCGCCGTGCAGCCGAAACAGTGTGAACCTGTCCTGATGCGCCGACTCACAAACTTCTCAGGATCGAAATCCACAATCGTCTGCGGCAGCTCGGGCGCGACACGCAAATCAAGCATCTGATTGAAATCGCAATCGTAAAGCCTGCCAGTCCAATCGACGCTTACAAGGTTGCGACACATCAGACTAGCGACCGTTGCCGGATTGAATGCTTCAATGAGCTTGCGCATGTACCGCTCTTCGTTTCCAGAACGCCGCAGGTATTCGAGAAAGCGCTTGATCGGCATGTTAGTGATCGTGAACAGCCGATTGAAGGAAATGCCATAGCGGTTCATCAATTCACGTTTGAAATCTGTCTCGATACTCTGTTGCGCTGGCGGCAGGAACGCACCAACCGGGTTGTAAATTAAATTGAGAATGAGTTGGGTGTTCTCAATTCCATAACCGACGGCATTCATACGGTGTAATGCTTCAATTGATTTTTCGAAGACGCCTCGTCCGCGCTGAGCATCTGTCTGCTGCTCCAGGAAGTATGGCAATGAAGAGATGACTTCCAACCTGTGATCTCGAAAGAACTGCGGCAGATCATCCTGGCGGGGCTCGAACATCACGGTGAGGTTATGGCGCACGATTACATGACATCCAAGAGATCGGCACTGACGCACCAAATAACGAAATGAAGCATTCAATTCGGGCGCACCGCCGGTGATGTCGACAGTCGGAATTCTGAATCTTCGTATCGCAGCGAGCACTTGCTCGACGGTTTCGCTCGTCATGATCTCCGTCCGCGATGGACCAGCGCCCACATGACAGTGTTTACAGGCTTGGTTACAAAGCTTCCCAACATTGATCTGCAAGGTATCAACGCTGGAGGCACGCAGCTCGCGGCCGTATGCAGCCAACTTCTCGTCAAAATCGACGGAAGAGGTTGGCGCCAGTTGTCGTTGTATGACTGGCAAGTCTGTCGACATCACATTGAGACCCGGTCCACGGAGTTATGTGACTGCAAACCGTGAATGAGTGCGGCGCCCCCTCGAATCGCCGACGCCATGTGAATCGCTTCCGTCATCTGTTCCATGTTTGATCCGGCTTCAAGACAGGACTGCGAAAACGCGTCAATGCAGTAGGGACATTGCAACGCGTGCGCAACCGCAAGACCAATGAGAGCCTTCTCACGCCTGGTTAGCGCACCTTCTGCCTGACACGCCTGATACCAAGCCATGAATTTCTCGAATAGATCGGAACGATGTTTGCCGATCTCTACGAAACGTTGCAGGTCATCTTCTTTGTAGTAAGCCATTGTGCGATACTCCCCCATTCTATGGAACCGATCGTTATAGTGATGGCCAAAGACCCACGCGCCGGTAGCGTCAAGACTCGTCTCGTGCCTCGGCTGACACAAGCTGAAGCGGCTGAGCTGGCAATCTGTTTCCTTCGCGACACTGTGCTTAATGTCCAACGAGTAATTGATCATGTAATGGTCGCGTATACTCCCGCTGACGCACGCTCGCACCTCGAAATGATTGCTCCATCAGGGTTACTGTGGTTTGAACAAACGGGACGCAATCTCGGAGAGCGCCTTGAATCCGTTGCGATTCACGTTTCGGATCTCGGATTCTGTCCGTTTGTTATTCTCGGAGCCGATAGTCCTACTCTTCCCACTTCGTTCATACAACAGGCACTCGAAGTTCTCATCCGCGATCAAACTGAAATCGCGCTTGGTCCAACAGCAGATGGCGGTTATTACCTTGTCGGCCTTAATAGTCCAGTTCCAGGGTTATTTCACAATATTGACTGGAGTACCCCTCTCGCGTATGAACAGACCGCCACCAATGCGACTGCCTTTGATCTTCGTCTACATGCGTTACCGAAGTGGTACGACATAGATACCCCTGCCGATCTCTGCCGACTATGCGAAGAAATGTCTTCGGGTGACGACACTACACGGACGCGAGCACCTGAAACTTATCGTTGGCTTATCGATCGCGCCTTCTGTCTGCATAAATATCAGAGTGATTGAAACTATTCCGCACGAGGCTAATTCTCGGTTCTTTGCCGGCCTGTCGTACCGGCGCATAGAGCCGCACGAGTTGACTGGGGTTCACGCCGAGCCAATAGAGCAACTGCAACACGACCCACCGAATAAAGGTGCTTACAAATCTGCCTTCCTCAAAGCGGCGTCCCGAGGTAATAACGGAACACGAGAGATGACCAAACCTTCCCATTCTCTTTAGGCGCCGAAGAAAGTCCAGGTCTTCAAATATCGGAAGCGACTTAAAGCCGCCGCTTCGTTCGTATGCTTCACGTCGGACGAAGATTGCTGAGTCGCCATAACAAAGCCCAACTATCCGTAGGTAGCGATAGAACCAAGTCAGACAATGCGCGGAGAGCCGGTGGCTATCGAAACGCACGTCGAAGTTGCCTCCAACAACAGTGGGGTCCTGTAACGCCTCAACAATCTGTTTCACTGCGTCAGGCGGAGGAATCGTATCGGCATGAAGAAACCAGAGCACTGCTCCCTGAGCCGCACATGCTCCGGCATGCAACTGGACACCACGTCCGCGCTCCGACTGGATGAATTTAACCCCGTGTGCGCGAACAAGGCCGGCTGTTTCATCATGACTGCGACCATCAACGACAATTACCTCAACAGGCTCGGCGATTCTCTCCACCGCACTGAGCGTCTGGCTGATTGAATTCTCCTCGTTAAGAGTGGGAATGATTATAGAAAGCTTGATGGTCCGCTTTTCCTCGGCTGAAGTCATGTTGAAACTGCCATTGCGCTTACGGAAGTAAGCGATGCTCCGGAACGTTTGAACTGTCGCGCACCGGTTTACCGTCATCCGGAAAGGTCCAGCTTGGACGTTGTTGACGAAAGGGAAGCGCGAGCACTTCGGTAAGCCCCACTTCTTCCGGATCGCGGTATGCCGGGACGCCGATTGTGATCTGATCCTGTGGCACGTTCAACTTGAGGGTCCCGTGTAGGCAGTCCCAAACGGTCAATCCGCTGGACCAGTTTGAATTTGTTTCCTCTTCAATGATCGAATGATGAATGCCATGCATTCGCGGCGTGACAATAAAGCGGTTTAGCCATCGTTCTATGCGAATCGGCAATTCGACGTTCGAGTGATGAAACAGAATCGACGGAAATACCAGCGTCTGCCAAATCAGATACGATGTTGGCGATACGCCGATGATGATCACCTGCCCAACACGCCACGGCACTGAAACAGCGAGTTCGCCGAAATGAAAGCGTAACGCTGTTGAAGTGTCGAGATCGAGATCGACGTGATGAGCTACATGAAATCGCCAGAGAAGCGGCATGCGGTGCGTCAGGTAATGCCAAACGTATAGCGTGTAATCCAACAGTACTACCGCAAGCGCAACCTCCAACCATCGCGGCAATCGCAACTGCCTCAACACGCCCCAGTTATGCGTCTCAACCAATTGGGCCAGTGGCAAGATCGCCGGGCGCTCCAGTAACATCAGAGCGCCCGCGCCAATAGCGGCAACCGAAAGGTTTCGAACCTCTCGTTTAAGTTTAGGCTCAGCCATCTGATGACGCAGTGGTCGCCGGCGCTCGAGCCATGCCAGCGCGCAACACGCGCCAGCAATTAGTCCCGCGCTGAGCCAACTCTTCACGTTCATCTATGAGCCTGCGCGCCCACGATAGGCCATTGGCATCTACAGCACTTCAAGGCCCATCGTACAGCTAAAGTTCGTGATTGTATGCCATCAGCCGCCGACTCTTTGCATTTCCTTGCCGCAGCAACATCGTGGAGCTTCGTCCCCTCCGGTGCCCGGCGCAGCACCCTTAGTCACCTCTATTTCGCAACCACAATCCGGATCTGGGCAGCGATAGCGTTCTCCTGTTCGTAATGCCATGGCATCCCCCTTTGTTCCAGTACGTCAACAACAATCACTTCCCGGTTCGCAACAAGGCAAACCGGCTGGCTCGGTCGCCGCATAATCCGATCCTTTTGTTTCGCTAGGATGGCGAAAAGCTGTACGCTTGCAATCGAACGCCGTCGCCTTTTCAAGTGGAAGTGATTCGCGCGGTCGATCGCGATAGTGTCCTCTGCGTAGGGTTCACGCTGGTAAAGCTGAAAGGTTTTATCGCAGACGGCCATCCTCTTTCCGCGCTCCAGCACGTGCCCATCATCGTCAACGACTTTGCGCCATGGACCACGATAGATAACCGCCTGCTTTCGTTCCCAGCATGGTCCTTGTTTTCCCTTGTGCGCCACTACAGTTATCGATCGGAACTCAATACCCTGAATCGTGCGCCATGGCTTGTCGTCACGTTTGACGATCTCCATTCCATAAAATCGGCACTTGAGGCTATGGGGTTATCTGCCAGATATGAATCGACGAGCGCTAGGTCCAGCCGCAAATCCTGGATTCGACCTTTGCGAAACTCAACATTCTGGTATCCAAGCCGTTGACCAATTTGAATCCTGTACTTCTCAGCCAGACTCAACATCTCATCATTTGCGTCGACGCCAATGACACGTCCGCTGGGTCCCACGATCTGCGCTGCGATGTAGCAGATTTTTCCGACCCCCGGAGCCGAGATCTAGCACCACATCGCCTTCTCGGACGAACGCAGACGGATTACCGCAACCGTAATCTCTTTCTTTGATCTCATCAGGGATCACATCAAGAAACCTCCGGTCGTACTCAACCGGACAACAAAGTGCCTCTTCCCGATGCTCCGCGGCTAAGCCATACCTCGCGTTGACCACCTGCTCAAGGTCCATGGCGGTACTCATTGTTTTTAGACGCTCCTGTGGAACTTGTCCATGAAAGACTTCAGCTCTCGGATAGCATGGAACTGCGGTCCAGCGATGTAAGCGAGATTACTTAAACAAAGTCGATTTAGTGTTGATGAGCCGTCTCTATTGGCAGCCCGGCATCCATCCAGTCAGATTTGCCTTCGGCGTAATCTCGAACATTCGTGTAACCCATAGCTGCCAATTCACGGGCAGCGTTCTCTGACGCGTGTCAAGTCGGAGAGGAGCAATAAACAACTATGTCTGCCGATTTGTCCGGCAAGAGTTTCGCAGCCAGTTCTCTTATCTGATCCGGTGGCACATTGATCGCTCCGGGTACGTGCGCGTGATCGTAAGCAGTCTGTGGCAACGTCTCAACTAGTTGAAACTTGTCACCTTGTTCAATCTTTTGTCTCAACTCTTCTCTTATGATCGTCGCAACCATCAGATCTTTTCTTTCGTTGTAGACGCAGCGTCGGCCGGCCGCTGTGGCCGCCACTTACGCTCAGCGTCAAACTGGATAGGCTGCTACTTCAGGCACCGCGGTCCGACTTACTATGCGAGACAGCCAAAACTTTTCTGTTCCTGGTTGCTGCAACATCAACCCTGGTTCAAAGACTCCGAAGTCGACAATCAACATAATCTCGTCGAATTGCACGTCGATTGGCTTGTTGAAGCTGCTGGATCAAAAAATCTCTTCAGACGTCCGCCAGGAATGCGTTTCTGAAATTCATTCGCTCACTCTCGAAGCGTTTCTATTCCTGGGCATTATCTTGAAGCTCTTGCTGACTGCGTCACGCCAGAAGGCGATCGCGATCGGAACACCTTATCGACCTCATCTTCCGCTGGTCCAACCTTAGTGATTTGCTCAGCGCCTGAAGGAGGTTCGCTCCAGGGCAATTCGCTGATCAGCAGCTTTGGAATATTTATGAACAGTCTCTTACCGGCGCGTCTCACTACCGCATCGAGAGGTATATATGTGTCTTCCTGAAAAATCAGACCACGAGGAACGCGAACATAGCCGGGTCCGGTTTCCGAATCCATGACTACTTCATCAATGGTGCCGATCTCTCCATGGTCGGATCCAATCACCGTGTCACCTTCCCGTGCCAAGGCGCCCTCGGCAACACTGTCAATAGCTGTGACAAATTCATCGACGGTTATTACCGCATTGGCAATCAAAGGATAGTTAACGCGAATCGAAGCCTCGTAAGCCATCAATCCCGCGGCACCGATCGCATCAGAAAGAAAGGCGACGTCGTAGCCTGCCTCCATCGCGTGGCGTCCAGTTGATTCGCAGCAAAGGTTCGCAGTCATGCCGGCAATGACCAGGTGTGTTGCGCCGAGATGCGCGAGGTGATCGGGCAGATCGGTTTCGAAAACGTCGATGCTCTTGTGCGGCAGCAGCACAATCTCGTCGTCACGTGGTCGTAAGGCGGGATGGAAATCCGCGCCCCACGTTCCCGCAAGAAACATCTTTTGCTCAAACATCAACCGGTTGATTCCACTTCGGCGCTGCAATTGCTCGTTCGAGTAATCCTCTCTTGTATACGCCATCGGGCCAAAAAGAACGGGAATGCCGTGAGATCGCGCAGTATCAATTGCTCGCTGTAGATTTGTTATCACGTCATTCTTCTCGACCGTTGCCTTCACCAGGTCCCAACCCGCTCCGCCTTCGGAGAGGAAATCGTTGACAGGATCGATGACGAGCAGGACCGTCCTGTCGTTCGGAAACGAGAGCTCCGTGTCTCTCTTCGGAAGAAAAGTAGGACGATTACCTCCAAGACCATGATGACTGCTCATAACAACTCCTTTAGCTTTGGCATAATCTCAGCACAGTACGTCGCAATCCGCAGCGCCGGATCCATCGTCTGGCCATAGACGAAGTGCGCACCAACGCATACGCCTACTTCGAGGTGCTCGCGATTTCGAGAGACCTAAAGCGGAACCCATGTTTCATCAGTTGAATACAAACCTAGTGCTCTCTGGTCTCCCGGGTATTACATCGGTCTCACGTTACCATCACGCAGAGCGAGGGACGACTACCCCTCTAGGCCGCGACAACCAGACAAAGGCGGCACCCAAAATAAGACCGAATATCAGATGTCCCACCAGGCTGCCGACCGCTACCATACGCATTGGCGGCATGATGATGGATGCAAAGGGCGGCATTCCGAGAAGAATGGGCATCAGTATCTGCGCTCCAAGAAGCCACCAAAAAACTCCGTAGGCGGCTCCCCAACCCAAGCCAGCACCATAGCTGCCAGCTCGGTTACCCAGCACCCAACCAAAAATGCCTCCGATAACTGCACTATTGAACAAATGGTAGAGCCAGCCCACGGCCATGCTTTCCGATCGAACTACCATCGCCACCATTTGCATCATCGGCATTTCTTTGCCATCAGGAGTTGGCACAGTCATTATTTGCATCATCATCCCAAAGACAACGCCCGCTATCAGTCCGCCAACAACACCGGCTCCGACTTTTGAACGCATTTCTCCCTCCTCCGAGAATCAGGCCCCTGCTACGAAAAGCAATTGCTTCACTAAGTTATTCCGGGAAAATATTTTGAGACTTAATCTCCACAGTCCTGACGCAAAATCACCGAGACCATACGTATTAGTACCGGCAGGACGTTTTCCTGCGATGCAATTATCTGAGGAATAACCGTGAGGCTTTGTGACTTTATTATTTGTGGTCCAGTGAATTGCGCTCAGTCGCGCTCAACTGATTTTGCGGCTCAAGCTGACGAAAGGTTGTTGGTGTATAAGCGACGTTCGCGTCAGCAGCGGGAACGGTTCAAAACACAAAAGCTCTGGTCCATTTTAGAGGCGCTGACGCTTACGACGACGATATGAGGTTCAAGATTTTAGCGATTCCGGTTTTGGTGTTGGGCGCCGTTTCTGCTCTTTCCTGCTCGAATATCATTGAAGCACAAAACGGACACAGGGGAGATCCACGTTTTCCGGGATGGCGCACCAACACACTTAAGCGTTCCATTGACCTGAATGAAATAGTCTCTGGTGGTCCATCTAAAGACGGCATTCCGGCGATTGACCGGCCGAACCTGATCTCAATTGCTGATGCGCGCTCATGGCTGCGCGATCGGGAGCCGGTGATTGCACTGGAATTAGACGGCCAAGCGCGGGCTTACCCTTTGCAAATCCTCATCTGGCACGAGATCGTCAACGACGAAATCAACGCCCTACCCGTAGCCGTCACTTTCTGCCCACTCTGTTACAGCGCGCTCGCATTTGATCGTCGCCTCGAGGGTCGGACGCTGCGCTGAGCAGTCGGCGTCTCAGGAATGCTACGACATTCGGACATGATCATGTTTGACCGCGAAACCGAGTCATGGTGGCAACAGTTCACTGGCGAGGCCATCGTCGGTGAACTGACAGGAAAGAAACTGCGACAGTTGCCGGCACAGATCGTGGGATTCGCTCAATTTGCCGAAGCTCACCCAGAAGGACGCGTTCTGTCACGCGAGACTGGTCACCGGCGCGATTATGGAAAGAACCCCTACACTGGTTACGACGACATCAACGCGGCACCCTTTTTGTATCGAGGGAAGAGAGACGATCGTCTGGCGCCGATGGAGAAGGTCGTAGCTGTCGAAATTGATGGAAGATCCAAGGCATATCCACACGCGGTCACACGTAAGCAGCGCATCATACATGATCGTGTTGGTCAGCAAGAGCTTGTGGTTTTTCACGGCGATGGAGCAACTTCGGCGCTTGACGCCCGCCAGATAGCCGAATCGAAAGAAACAGGTTCAACCGGCGTTTTCGATCCTCACATCGACGGTCACCGATTGCAGTTTCGCTACGAGAATGGTGTTTTCATCGACGCCAGGACGGGAAGTCATTGGACCATCCTGGGCCTGGCGGTAAGGGGAGAGTTAAAAGGAAAGCAACTGCGACGTATTGTGCATGGCGATTACTTCGCTTTTGCGTGGCTTGCATTCAAACCCGATACGGAAATCTTTCGCGGTTGACCGCCAGGTTGTAAGCCTCCTTACACTGGACATCAGTACAATCGCATAAGATGTGTCCACATGGACTCTTCGCAGGCTAACGTTATGCGCGATTAATTGTCTGTTGTAGTATTCGATTCCCCTTAGTTCCCTCGAGATTCGCATTCACCGGTGAAGCCGCATCAGACGGGTTTTTCGGCGCTGAAATATTGGCCCAACAATCTCTCAGCCATGCCGGTATTGAGGACGGTCGTGCATGGTTTGCGGTGCGCGGGGTTCACTGGCGGATGGCTAGGAACTGCCAATTGACTTGCAGACCAGCCTGCCAAACGATTCTTCACCAGCGTACTTCCACCGCAGTGAATCCTTTTTTGCTATTGAGGCACTTGCCGCCCGTACTGCCGATCGCATTGTCGCAATGAGGTGTTAAGTGCATCCGTCACCCGCAGCCCAGCGGCCGGTTTTCCAGCGCGGTGAGGAGCGCGCCGGAGTAAATTCACTCCGGCGCGCAATTACCAACGCGTTAGATCGTAATTGTTGTGCCGTCGAATTTCGTTAGTGTAAACGTCGCATTGGGCTCAGGGTAAGTTGCCTTCGCTTCTTGCAAGAGGCGAATGGCGACTGCCTCGCCTTGGAAGAGGCCATTCAAGTCGTCGGCGACACGCCAGTGGACACCCGACATGTCGCGCCCTAGCGACAAGTTGTGCGCGAGTTTATTCAGCTCGCCGCCGACGGTGAGCTGCGCACCTGTGAAAGGCACCAACGCAGTTCCGTCGCGGTTTGGCTGGACCGGATTGTTGATGACAGTGTCTTCCCTGAACCACGCTTTGAGGATTGTGACGCAAGCACCAGCCGTGACGGCGTGACCGGCGGGAGCTGCTGGGTGGTTCGGCGAGCCACCCGGCAATTCCATCGGCAGTAGGAAGCTTGCCTCGTTTGAGCCGAACCTCACCTGGTTCAGGTGCTGGTTGTAGGCTTGGATCAAGGGGAGCACGGGCGAGTTCAACAAATCCGCGTGAAGCGGATAGTTGGCACGACCCTGCAAGCGATTGTCCACCAACCCACCAAACGCGTCCGGACGCGGGTAACGGTGCACGAACCACTTGTGATACCAGGTGTGGCGCTCCCCTTTGTGCACCGAACCTATCAGGTTGTTGAGGTGGCCCAACCCGAAAGTCGCGAAGCCGCCCTGCCGCGTGCTGTTATTGTAAGGATTGCCAAGATCTGCCGCGCCGAGTCCCGTGAGAGCTGCGCGGTAGTATGCAGTCTGGATCGTGTCTGACCCTGCTAGGTGGCCAACGTCGCGCACGCTACGGATGAAGCGTGGTGTCGCGTCGAACACGTTCGCGTTGCCCAACGCCACGCCGTTCTGATGGTTTAGCCACTCGCTGAAGGCGGTAAGAAAATCCCGGCCCGCCGGATCGAAGACAAACGTTCCGTCGAGGTTCCAGTTGATGACGGGTTGTCGAGCCCTCATCCTCGGGATGACCTCGATGCCATCGTAGAAGAACGTCCGATATAGGAATTGCGAAACCATCGGCCCTACGGTCGCGCCGGGGAAGTCGAAACGGAAAAGCACCTGTGGCGTAACCACACCTCCGACTTTTGGCCCAAGATAGTCAGCGCCGAAACGCGTCAGGTCGGTACACGCCTGCTGGACGACCGGGTTGGTGTTGTAGTCGGTGAAGGGCACGTCGCGTAGGTAAGCTTGCCAGTAGACTTCGACAGCCTGGGCGGCCATCTTGTGGCTCGCGATCGGCGGCGGCAGGAAGGCCGCGGGCGTGGTCACCGCGGGCGAGTCGGGTCCTTCCATGTTGAAGGCCAGGCCGCCCAAAGGATTTGCCAACTCACCCGTGCCGCCCGGATGACGAGGCACGTTTTCGATTGCGTCGAAAGTGCCAGTTGCTAGTGCGGCGAGGAACTGATTGTAGGCTGCTGGATCGACCTCTCCGATCGAGTTATGCGGCAGCGTTTTATGAAAGTTGCCGATACGGTTCGCGTAGAGTTCTTCGTCGCCGTTCGTCTGGTGCGAGGGCTGGCCAAAATTCGCCTTCTCCGCGTCCGCGGCTGCTTTGCGGATAGCCTTGGCATCGTCCGCGCGATCGCCGGGGTCGCCCGTGAACGGTGAGATTTCGACGGCTTGCACTGAGGACCGTCTCGAACCGGTCAGCGGTTCGAGACCGATTGCGCTGACTGCCAGCACGGCGGCTGTGGCACCTCCCGCTTGGCCCAGGAACTGGCGGCGGCTGGAAATGCCAGAGCGCTTCTTCCGTCGCTTGTCAGGCGTATTGCTTCGCCCGTTAGGCGCGCTGTTAGGCGGAGTGGATGGATCCGCAGATAGGTCGGTGGGTAAAGATCGGTTGTCAGTACTCATTTTGAGTTTCCTTTTCTATGAATTGGGCGAGTTGGGGTTGAAGGAGAATGAGACTCGGCTAGAGCAGTGGTGACGCCATTCCTTCCCAGTACGAAAAGCAAAACGGAAGGAGTACGCTCCGACCCGATAACGAGGAATTGAAGTTGGTCGAACCAGGGAAACCGTTCGAATCCGCAAAGAGCGGCCTTCACGAGGGAACCTCAGAGTTATTGAGACTCGGCCGCCGCTCAGGTAAAATGGGTCTTGCCCAGAACGCACCTTGGCCCGAACTGCGACTGAGAGTGTGTTATTGAGTAGCTCCGTTAGTCAGCGCCAACTGACTACGGAGCTTTTCCTTTTACGTGATCATTTCATTGTTGAAGCTTGCAATAAAAGCTGCTGTTCAGACGACTATACAGAAGTGCCCGACCTGATCGTGCCGAGGAGAAAGCCCGACCGGACCATTACATTTTTAGTCATGTAACAAATTGTCGGGAAGCTGGGCTGTTAATACTGCGAGGTGGCGAAAGAATACCCGCACAGTTTTTAGGTGTCAACGTAAAACTTCCTTTTTCGAAGCAGAATAATAGTTGTATTCGAGCTTCGTACGGCGCAAGTCAGCACCCCGCATAGTCTTGGTTAACGCGACGTTTTCGAGGCAGAGGATTTCTTTTTCGCGGCTTTCGCGATCTCTGTGTAAGTCTTTGTTCCCTTGATGTGTGCCTTTCCCCAACGCACCAACGCAAGCAAAACCTCACCCAAAGCTTCGCCTTTAGCAGTGAGGTTATAAGCGTAGCGCACTGGTCGCTCCTGATACGCGGAGCTGAGAATCAGGCCCGCACTTTGGTCTTCTGCTGATTCTCTTTCAGAAAACTCGAGAGACCATACTTCTTCGCGGTTTTGGTTGCCTCAGCCAGCTTTTCTTCGTTTGAGACGTCGAGCACCACGAATTCCAGTCGGTCGCCATACTGCTTCATCAGCTCCATCATCGTCGGTTCGAGCTTCTGACAGGCCGTGCACCACTCGGCCTTGATAATGGCCACGACAGGCTTCTTGCCTTTGGCAACTACCGATAAACTCAACGTTGCCACTACGGCAATCAAACCGAACATCGCTCCAACTCGACGAATAACTTTATTTGTTTGCATATAAGCCATCTCCTTTGCCAGACTCGTTGGGTTATGCAGGCAGCCAACATTTAAAATCAATGTGGTCTCTCTACATTGTTCTTTGTGATTGGACGTGACCTCGCCCGGCCATAGCCTGTTTTGAGGTCTGTTCACTTAATCAAGTCGCAATTTCGTAAAGATATTCCACCGATAATTGAATTTGTTCATGCGCGACAGTATTCAACTTTATTCATAATGCTTCAGTAAGAGCATTTACATTCGTGTGTTTAGCGCTCGACTAACCTTCAGTTGCCGGCGCATTACTCGTGACGACCGGCGGACTGGGAGTAAACGATGATTGCAATCCACTTTGTAGGCTGGCTTACATCAGAGTCCAAGTTGCTTTCTCTTTCAACGGCGACGCATCAATTTGTGGTAGAACCGTAATGAGTAATTACGATCTCATCGTCGTAGGTGGTGGCTCTGCCGGACTCGTGGTTGCCGGTGGTGCTGCGCAATTGGGTGCCCGTGTGGCTCTCGTTGAGAAGAGAGCGCTCGGCGGTGACTGCCTCTATACAGGTTGTGTTCCCTCAAAGACCTTTATTCGTTCGGCGCGATTCGCCGCTGACTTGCGGCGCGCAACGACGTTCGGTTTCGCACCGAACTCATTAGCCTTCAAAGATAGCAGCTTCACTTCTATTACCGAACGTGTGGCCCGTGTTATTGAAGCTGTCGGCGAGCATGACAAACCAGCACGGTTTGAAGCATGGGGAGTTAAGGTAATCCTCTCCACTCCACGTTTTTTCTCACCACATGAGTTGGAGCTTACTTTTGACGACGGATCGCAGACGACAGTTAGTGCTAAACGCTTCTGCATATCCACAGGATCACGGCCCCGCTGTGCCTCCGATTGAAGGTTTGAAAGAGGTTGGATTCATAACGAACGAGGAAGTTTTTCATCTCAGGAAACTGCCCGAAAAATTGATCGTCCTCGGTGGTGGTCCAATCGGACTGGAACTGGGCCAATCATTCGCCCGGTTCGGCAGCAAGGTAACAATTGTAGAGATGGAAGACCGCCTGATCTCAAAAGAGGACGAAGAAGTTTCCGCGACGGTCGAAGAGATTATGCGCGCGGAAGGCCTGACGATTCTGCTCAAGACCAAAGCTGTGCGGGTCGCTACTGCAAATGGACAAAAGGTGTTAACAGTCGAGCATGATGGGCATGAGATGAAGCTAGAGGCTAACGAGATCCTGGCCGCCACCGGCCGGCAACCTAATATTGAAGGGCTCAGCCTCAAAGCCGCGGGCGTGAAATTCAACAAGCAACAAATAATGACTGATGAGTACCTCCGCACTTCCGCTCGTCACATTTACGCGGCTGGTGACGTTACAGGCCACTTTCCTTTCACCCACATGGCCGCTTACGAGGCATCGGTTGTGATTCGAAACGCTCTCCTGTTCTGGCCGCTGCTGCAGAAGACGGACTTTCGCGTCGTTCCCTGGACCACCTTCACAGACCCGGAAGTTGCGCGAGTGGGATTAACCGAAAGAGAAGCAAAAGCGCGATTCGGTGAAGCCAACGTGCGCGTTTATCGCACTCACTTCGTCGACAACGATCGTGCTCAAGCTGAAGAAGAGACTAAAGGCTTTGCCAAGATCATCTGTAAGGGTCGCAAGAATGAGATTGTCGGTGCGCATATTATCGGCGCACACGCAGGCGAATTAATTCACGAAGTCGTGCTCGCCATGAGACAGCGACTCTCGATCAGCGCGCTCGGCAGCATGATTCACGTTTATCCAACCTTAACTCAAGTCAACCAGCAAGCCGGCGTAGACGCGATAATGAAGAATCTTTTGGGCTACAAGAAGTGGCTCTCGTATTACTTCAGGATATGGCGATAGAAACACTACGTGGGATTAGCCCGTGGTCCATTAGAACACGATCACAACGCTGACGATACACACAATAGAATGCATTTCATCATTGTTCTGTGAGACGTCGCACTGCCGTCCTGAGGGTAGCACTTTCCAGAACACCAATGGCGAGGCGTTTTCCGTTCAACTTAACAGTGATTAGTGAACATACCACCGAGGTGGGCCAAGCCACAAGAATGCGGTCGTTTATACCAGCTTCGATTACAGAATCCTGCACTACTTTCACAAATGAGAGGATATGTTCTTTGTCTACCTTTCCAAGCCATGACAGAAACGCCATTTAGGACCAACGATAATTATCTCGGTTCGTAAGTTTAGCGAGTTAAAGGACAAGATCGATGCGTCGTTGACGAACGTGAGTACTGTAGGGTTGAGTAACAAGGCCAATGCAATCAAAGCACCGGCCTTTTTGCTTTTCGAAGCACGCCGACGCTGGACAAGGCGCATGGTCCGACGTTTCGCTCCCTTAGCCTGAATGTCAGACATCCACTTCGTAAACAATGATCAGACAGCCAAGTCATAACAGGGTGTCTACACAATATGAGCTTTCCACTAAAAGTGGACAGTCGAACCTCATGATATGAGTAAATTTCTTGCTTTTCTACTTGTATTGAGTCAGGGGTAGGAATAGGGGTACATTTTGGCTCCACCTCAATGAAAGCGTGATTTTATAAGGCTGCCCGCTTGGCTCAGTTATAGAGCACTCACCCGTATGTTGCATGAATAAAGGACTTATCGTTTCGTTCGTTTTTAACTTGCGCTCAAAATGCGCTCTTTTCCTAGCTGGTCCATATCCCCGCAAAATGTAATGATTTTTCACTTACTGAAGCGGCTTGAGGAGATTGCCGTGAGGTAATCGATCGAACTCTTTCAAGTTAATATCAGGCACTTAGCAGATGTCAATCACTTTGCTCCGCGTAAGTCGCGCCGAAGCCCAATTCTCGCTTAGAATTCAGTCTGATCATCTCTGCGATCTAGAACTCAACTTCAAACAAAAAAGGACTCCTCATGAAAACCCCCAACGATAGCGAAGAAATTCTGGAGGAATTAAAGCGTGCCTCCCGATTCAGGCATCCCAAGAATGTAAATACCTCGACGGTTGACAGATTGATCGAAAGCAACTGGTGTAGCAAAGAAGATTTAGTCCTCGCGTACACCGATCTGCAGAACCCTGATCTCGATCGCGCTGTGGTCTTATTCCAACTTCCTTTTTCGATGCGACTGCCCGACAAATGGCTAAAGGTACGGTCAGAATACGGCAATCCGTACATGCGTTTCCGATCGGTCCCGATCTCGCGCTCTTCAGAGAACGAATTCACTGCTGATTCGAGTGAGTCACCGAATCTGACTCAGGTTCTGATGTCATACCAATTGTGGGACAGGAGGAGGCAATTGTATGGCCCTTACTTGGAGGCGCTAGCCGAGCCACAACAGGTCGTAAAAACCAAATTCAAGAGCACTGGTTTCCTTAATGCTGTCGAATTCGAGCAGGATCTCATTAAGCGCCTTCGTCTTCAGAGCTTACAAGTGCTCAAAGACTTCATACCTACTTACCGCGTTACTTGCAGAGATCCGTTCGCTTTTGCTCCGGAGAGGTTAGACCACTTCTTCCTGATGGTGAAGAACGGCAAAATCGTCATAAGAGATCTCATCAGTTCAGGAACAGTAAATCAGCCAAAGGCGTTGAAGCCTCCTCCAGATTACTCACGAAACTTTACTAACTTGCGGAATCGGCTAAAGGCCCCCTGGCGACCAAGCATCTACGAAACCTATCTGATGGAGGCTGCGCGCCAAATAGAAGTCGGTGCACCGAATTTGGCGATGGTACAGATCGTGATGATACTAGATTGGTTTGCCAACGAGATTATTGAGAACCACTTGCTAAAAAAGATGAAAGGTGCACTTGACATTTATTCGGGGGCATATCGCTTGACCGAGGAATACCTGTGGGAAGATGAAAGGGACCGAATCGTACCTTCCACCGAAGAGAAATATCTAAAGTACTTCCCGGTCATCGGAATCTCTCTAACGTCCAGTCTAATTGGGGATCTCAGGACCATGCTTAAGCGTCGAAATGAAATCATCCACCGCAGCCAAGCGGCAACTATAGATCCCACGATAGCTATGGATACGTTGGAAGCAGGGATGAGTATCATTCGTCACTGCATGGATTGCTTATTGAAAAAGAATAAGCGTCAGAAGGGTAAACTCGAGGTCGAAGTGAAATCGGATCTCGAATAGGCAGGTAAGATGTTAGTCGATCCGCACGCAGACCGTGAGTTAGCACTTTTTCGAGACTTCGCCCTAGTCTGCCCATTGGGAATCGAAAGGAAATCGACTGAAAAAACGCGATCCGCCCGAGGCGGACATTCTTTGCAGAATCGCCGACGGCTCCGCGCTAGCTTTCGAAATGGTGGAATTGGTCGATCAAGCTCGAATGCTCGGAGAATGTATTTGAGACAGTACCGCTGGAGTCGCGTCCACGGTTGGTTGAGAGGTTGAGAGAATATGTGACGTATGAGAGGACGCGGCAGTACGAAAAGCTTTACGAATCACTCTATGAGCGCGATGACAAGAACGTCGGCAAGGAAGTCTACTCGAAGTTACGGATGCAGACTGAAGGTCGAAGGGGTGTCATTCAGGAGTTTGCGCCTACGTCCATCATTGGCATCACGCTCAACGCGGGCGACGCGCCGACTTTCAGTTTAACGGGGCAGGCCAAAGTGTTGTTGAAAGGCCGGACTGTTAAAAAGGAAATGACTATGAGCGCAAGACTTCAAGATGGAGAGTGGTATTTCTCTGAGTTATTAGAATCGTACCTACACATAGACTGAAACCTATCCCAAATCATCACTTAGATTTCTGCTTAGCTTTGGCCTCGGTGAGAGTTCGCAAAGCCATCAGCTTGATCCGAATCAAATAAGCGTTTCCAGCATTGCCGACTTCTCTGTTCACTGGCTAGAGATCATCGTCCCCAAGTCTCCACACGTTTCTTCATCACTTCTGTGCCGGCACGCGTTTTGATCTTCAACCAGTCTTTAGTCCGCCCTCCAACGTAGCGGCTATCCGCCTTCTTACCGACAATTCCCTCGAGTCCCGCTTTCTCAATCGTGATAAATAGCTCCTTCCCTTCTTGCACAACGTGATCCGTATACCTGATGCGAGGCGATTTCTTCAGAATGCGTTTAAGCACTCCCTTCCGAAAGACCAGCGGCTCATTTCTAAGATCGTTACCGTTCAGCATCAAGCAGTCAAAGACAAAGTAAACGATGAAGCATAGTTTTCTGTTTTGCAGCTTCTCGAAGCACGGAAGATTGTTCTCATCTAGTCCAACGATTTCACCGTCGAGAATCGTTGAGTGTGCTTTGATCGATCTGTGAATTGTAGTCAGTTCCGGAAAGCGTTTGGTGAGTTCTTTCTTACTGCGGGACATAAAGCGAACCGAGTCATCTTCGATCAAGCATAACGCTCTATAACCATCCCACTTCGGCTCAAAGATCCAGGCTGGATCAGAGAAAGGGAACTTTCTCGCCGTTGGAAGCATAAATTCTAATTGCACCTAACAAGCATATCGGCTTTGTTGTCGATGAAGTGAAGAATTCTGCTGCAAGAGATCTTGCAGATTCGAAGATCATCCAAATTTTTATTTGGACCAACCAAACTATTCGCCACCGCCAAAAAATTTTTTGACTATGACACTTTATACATCACTAACTATGCACGCCATTTAGTTGCACTTGCTCGTTTTCTTGCGAACCCTCTCTCTTATAAAGGTGATTTTTTGTTAAGAAAAACCTGCTAGAATTTTGCCGCGTTGCTCGCTTTGCGCCATCCCTGGCGCTTCAAAATAAGTCTCCCCAAATGCATCCATCTGCGTTTAAAGGTATGACTCCGTTTATTGATTTCGTAAATGGCGGCAAGCAGAACATCCTAGTAACCAAGCGTCAGCGTTTAGAATATGAAACAAAGCCCCTCCCACACCATTCTTGCTGTAAACGATCGTCAGGACCAACTAAGAGAGCTGGCTTCTACCCTTGAGATAGCCGAATTCACGGTCCTCAAAGCCACCAATCTAACCGCCGCGCTCAGACTCGCGAACGAGCAGCAACCTGATCTCATCGTTATCGATCTCTCTAGACAACACACTGCCTTAGACCTTCGTCGCCGCGTTAGGTCTGATCAACAATTAGCCGATACTCCTATACTTGTAATCAACGTCACCACAGCAAGCAATCTAAACGACTTCGACATTGATTCAACGAAAGACGATCTTCTCGAAACGCCTTACCAACCCATCACACTCGCGGCCAAGGTGGCAAGACTGGTGGAACGTAAACGAACCCACGATGCACAACAGCGCTACTTTGAGTTGTTCCACAATGCGAATGACGTTGTGTACACACACGATCTGGAAGGACGCTACACTTCGCTTAATGCGCGTGGACAAGAAATAACCGGCTATTCGGTTGAGGAAATTGCTGATGTACATTTCAAGGATCTAGCCAGCCCTGAAGACGTCGCACTCGCTTACCGCATGCTTGAGAAAAAGCTAAAGGAAGGCGTGCCCAATACTGTTTACGAATTGTCCGTCAGGGCAAAAGATGGGACCATGATCCCATGGGAAGTCAACTCGCAACTAATTTATCGAAATGGTAAACCTGTAGGGGTCCAAGGCATCGCTCGCGACATTCGGTCACGTAAAGCGGCTGAAGAACAGCTACTACAACTGGAACGAAAAGCTAAAACTGAATACAAAATTCTGGTCGAACGCATCGCTCAACTTGCCCAGGTTCTCGCTTCAGCTCGACAGTTAGAACAGATTTTCAACGCGCTGCTTGAGTTCACGAAGATTTCACTTCCCTGCGACGCTTTAAGCATTGCACTTTATGATCACGAAACAGTAGAAGTTACACCACACTTCCTCTGGCTGGGAGGAAAGAACATTGACCTCACTAATGCTGAGCCGTTTCCTATAACAAACAACTCCGATATTCGCCGGGCAATCCTCTCGGCAGAAACTATAATTTCAGCATCATCAACGCACCATTCGATTCCACTACTTCTCCAAAGCACAGAAGCAATAATTCTCTCTTCATCGATGATTGTTCCGATGACGATCATGGGCCGCACAATCGGCATACTCGAAATTCAATCCGTCGATAAGGATGCGTACCAGGAAGAAGACGCAGTCGCTGTCCAGATGGCCGCAAACCTAGCCGCCAACACTATTGAAAACGTGCGCCTGCTCAACCGTGAACGTGATCAGGAAACACAACTTCGGCAAGCACAAAAAATGGAGGCGATCGGGCAACTCGCCGGCGGTGTCGCCCACGACTTCAATAACTTTGTAACGACGATGTATGGGCTCTGCGACGCACTTCTTCGCGGTCTTGAACAATCAAATCCTTTACGTCGATACGTGTTCGAAATGAAGCAATCTGCTACGCGAGTAGCGAATCTTACCAAACAGCTCCTTGCATTTGGTCGCAAACAGGTGCTCAAGCCCGAGAAGCTAAACCTCAATACCGTGTTAACACAAATCATGGACCAATTGCTTGCCCGTACAATCGGCGAACACATTTCAATTGTATCCAACCTCGCCGACGATCTACCTCAAATCATTGCCGATAAAAGTCAGCTCGAACAAATAGTCATTAACCTCGCGATAAACGCGCGCGATGCGATTCCAAATATCGGCACAATCACGATTGAAACATCGGTCGTTAACCCCGACAGGAAGGAGGGACGGAAACAAACAATCAACAGAAACCATCCCGTCGTTCAACTTTCAATTAGTGACACGGGCATAGGCATGAGTCCCGACTTACAGAAACACATTTTCGAGCCATTTTTCACCACAAAAGGCGAGGGTGGGACTGGTTTAGGATTGTCGACCGTTTACGGTTGCGTTAAACAATCTGGTGGCTCTATTTCGGTAGACAGCAAGGAAGGACACGGCACTACTTTCCATATCCAGTTTCCTGTTGCAAAAGATGACTCTCCAGATCACGCTGCTGTTGATACGAAACCGGATGCAGTCGACGGACTGCTACATGGTAAACAAACGATTCTAATCGCTGAAGACGATACATCACTTCGTCACGTATTGACGGAAGAACTCACTAATGCCGGATATACAATCATCGAAGCCATCAATGGCGCAGATGCGCTTGAACTATTCAAGCAACACAACGAACGGATACAGTTAGTAATTACGGACGTCTTAATGCCGAAAATGAACGGTCGCGATCTCGCGCTTCTGATCTCAGACATCCAATCCGGCGTGCATATTCTCTACATCTCTGGTTATGCTAAAGACGTAATAACTGATCACGGCGTTCTTCGCGAAGGAGTACACTTCCTGGAAAAACCTTTCGATAGCAACGATCTTCTCCACACTGTTCGGCAAATCTTTACTGAACAACAAGAAGTGTTTACTGAACAACAAGTCGTTCATTAGGCACACGGCGAGCTATATCTTCTCACCGGGGTCTTACGCTAATCCTTTAACTATGTGTCGATCATTACTGGAAAACCGCGGACGCCAACAAATATGGCAACGAGAGCACACGATCAAATCTTCGGCCTGCACCCTGCGGCGACAACATTCCGATCCGCAACAGATCTACTTATTGAACCAGTCTTTCTAATCGATCGTTCCCATCGCGTAATCCTTGCAAATAACGCAGCCCAAACAACGATAGGCTTGCCCGAATCCGCACTTCTGACTCAACCAATCGAAACGATTCTTTCTCTCAAACGTCCTCAACACGCAAAATCCACTCGCTTCAAACTACCTAATTCAGAGCTTCTGAGTCTTCCGGTCACGGTCCATGACATTAAGCTCTATGCAACGTTCTTTCCCCTGGTTAATCTCACCTTCTTCCGCGAACTCAAACCTCGACCCACAGCTCTCGTCATTCTGAGAGCCCTCGCATCGGCCCAATCTCCCGATCACACGACCGCGAGCATCTACTTACAATTGATAGGTCAGTTAGCGATGAGGATCGCTCACGATCTGAGCAACTCTCTTACAAGCATTATTGGGAACGCCGAACTAATTAAGGAACAACTCGACGAGTTATTGACCTCACCGACACCGGAAGTCATTCGTTCGTTACAGGCTAATGGCCTACCTGAACTTGACGATGTAATTCGGAAGTCCCAGGAGATGGCGCAATTCATCACAACTCTGCGTGAATACGCGCGGCAATCCCCTCACAAGACAAATACTCTGGATCTAAACAGTGCAATAAACGAAACTCTCAGCATAGCCAGAAGCTTGCTCGGTCCGAAAATACAAATTGACTTCCTCCCTTCCGACGAGCTTCCTCGAGTCTACATGGATCGACTCAGAATAGAGCAAATACTCCTCAGCATCTTGCTTAACTGCAAAAACGCAATGCCCTCTGGGGGTCGCATCACAATCCAAACTGAACATGCCACTCTCGATTCAGAATTCATAAGAACACACCGAGGCGCACGTCCAGGAACTTACTCACGGTTAAGCATTACAGATTCAAGTATCGGAATGGATTCAAACCAGATGGCCGGGATATTTGACTTTCCCACGAGTGATTTAATCGACTCGCCTAGTCTTTTGGGACTCCCAATAGTCTACTCAATAGTCAAACGATATGACGGCTATATTGACGTGGAGAGCTGGACCGGCAAGGGAACACGTTACGATATCTACATTCCTCCCATCGCACCATCGTCTTCATTCCCTGGGTCACGATTTGCTTCTTCGCCCGTACAGTTCCCTTCACAGCAACTGGCGCCGGACGCTGAATCGTCTCTCATTCTTGTCGCTGAGGATGATACCGATGTACAGCGAACTATCGAAAGGTATCTTTCAAGAGCCGGTTATCGAACGGTCTTCACGGCCGATGGCAACGACGCTTTAATCCTATACCGACAACATAAACCAGACTTGTTAATCGCCGATCTCGGTCTCCCAGGTATCGATGGCCGTGCCTTATCAAAAACAATCCAGCAGGAGTTTCCGTCCGCCCAAATACTTCTCACGAGCGGATACCCAATTGATTTGGACTCCACCGGAAAAACACCGGACGGTTTCAACTTCGTCCATAAACCATTCGAGCCACCACACCGGCTCACGGCCACAATAGAACGAATGCTCTCACTAAATCACAATCTGCGGAACGACCCTCCACCTAGCCAAATGAGTTCGAAGACGAACTCCGCAACAAAACGGCTTCGAAAAGCTTAATGCCTTTTTTTCGAATCAACCGCAAATCGCCTATTCCAACCTTTCTTTTTTACCAGTTCATTGATGGTACTGCGGTGTACGTCCAGGATCTCCGCCGCTCGAGTCCTGTTTCCTCCGCACCGCCTCAAAACCTCTAAGCAATATTCGTCGCCCGCTTCACGCAATGTTCGCAGAGGCTCTGAACCACCAACCACAGCTTCTTCCGCTTTCAAGTCGATCCTCAACGCGTTCGGCAAATCGCTAACTAACACCATCCGATTGCAACCTTGAACAGCCGAATCGATCACTGAATTGAGTTCTCGTACATTTCCCGGCCAACCATAACACCGAAGCGCCTTGATTACTCCTTTAGAAAACACCACTGGACGTCCGGTCTTCCTCACCGTACGGTGGGCGAAGTAAATCGCTAACGGTTCAATGTCCTCTGGCCGATCCTTTAAGCCAGGTAAAGCGATCACCGAACGATTCAGGCGATAGTAAAGATCCTCTCTGAATCGACCACCCGCGACCTCTGCCGCAAGATCTCGATTACTTGACGCAATCACTCGCACATCAAGTTCGATCTCCTGACTAGATCCCACGCGCGTGATTCGATGCTCCTGCAAGACGCGCAATAACTTCACCTGAAACGCACCGCTCGTTTCTGTAATCTCGTCAAGAAAGATCGTCCCACGTTGAGCCACTTCGAAAAAACCTTTGTGATCACTACTAGCCCCCGTAAACGATCCCTTCTCATGACCGAAGAGGCTTGATTCGATCAGCTCGTGCGGAACGGCGCCGCAATTCACAGGAACAAAGGTTTCTTTTGCCCGCTCACTCATCTCGTGTATCTTGCGAGCAATTACTTCCTTGCCAGTTCCCGATGGCCCTGTCACAAGCACACTTCCTGTCTGATTCGCTAACTTCCGAAGCTCCAGAGCAATCCGGATCATCTGCGGACTGTGGGCCACTAATACCTCATCAGATCCTAATGAACCATCGATCACCGGGCCCGCACCCTCGCCCTTACGGAATGAGTCAGACAATATCGGATACCTTCGAAACACAACATCTCTTATTTCACTTATGCCACATGGTTTTGGAAGGTACGCAAAAGCACCACCGGCAAGGGCTTCTTCTGCATTTGAAAAATTTCCCTGGCCGGTCACTATGATCACAGGCAATGCGGGTCGCTGCCTCAGGATTTCCGTCGAAAAGGTTACCCCGTCTCCATCCGGTAAACACCGATCCAAAAAAACCATCGAGAAGTTTTCCCCGGAGTCGAATCGATCACGAGCATGACCCAATGTTTCGGATTCAACTACCTTTAGATTCAGCCGGCGCAAGCACCTGCTAATAACTGAGCGAACGTCTACTTCGTCGTCAACGATAAGTACTGGCAGATCTGCAGGGTAGTCGTCGATGAGACCCTCAAGTGAAACCGCAGCACTCACAGCAGCGCTTGTCATAAAATTCTTCGTCTCCTCAGTTATTGAGCTACCTTGTCCGCACTCATCCGCAGCAGCCGGTAACGTAGCGCGATGTTGCGCACGTAGTTAACCGTTTCAGCATAAGGAGGGATTCCATTATTCCGAATTCCCCTACGATTAATCACTTTTCCGTTACTCAGAATCACCCTCCTACCATACAGATAAGCCTCAACTGATCCTGGCCCCGCATTGTACGCTGCGAGCGCCAACGCCACATTCCCATTAAACCTGTCCAGCAACCACACAAGATACGCCACACCCCCTCGGATCGATTCCTGTGGATCGTGAGGATCTCGAACATTGAACTTTGCCGCTGTCTCTGGCATGAGCTGCATAAGTCCTCGCGCGTTCTTTTCAGAAACTGCATCTGACCTAAAACGCGATTCCTGCCAGACAATGGCAACAACAAGATTAGGGTCGATATTATAACGCGCTGCCTCTTTATATATCGCTTGCCGCACCGCCAGTGCTTCCGGTCTTCTATCAACCTTCAAGTGTCCCGACGATCGCCGCTTGCTTACATGATTCGTAATACTCTCGGTTGCTGCAGGGCGCCCTAGCCCGCTTTCTTCTTCACCCCGCTCTAAAAAACTCACGTCACCATCGCTAATACGAAGTCTCTGACCTAAAATCACGTCTGATCCCACACACAACGTAAGTATTAAAACCAAAAGTCGGCAAAGCAAAACGCTCGAATAATCAAATGATGACATGACGTCTCTTCCACATTCGAAAATCTCACCGCGTTGCCCCTCAGCAAATCAAAGTCCAAAACCAGACACAGGGAATTCTTCACTAAACATCTACTGTCAAAGAACACACTGGCGGATTTTCCGCCACCTCTTCTTCGAACCACTGTCAGTTTTTCCGCCACTCCGCTCTTGAAGCTGCCAAATAACGCCCGTCAATAGTTGAAAACGCAAACGGCACAGGACATGCACTGCAACTTTCGCCTGTGGTCCAAGGCCCAAAACGCCAAACGCCACACGCGCAAAAACGAAGAGATGAAAAATATAAGTTCGTCTTTCGCGAGTTTGATGCGGTTACGCGCCAACAAGTAACACGCAAGGTCCCTTGCAAGCGTGCGGCTCTGCGACCTTTCAATTTTTCTAAATCCTAACTATGAAACCGTCATTGCCGGCTTCAAAAATTATTGTCTCCAACCGCGCTCCTGGTTTCTCGCTTGTCGAGCTTCTAATCGTTTGTGCGATCGTGAGCATAGTTGCTGCGATTGCACTCGCCTCCTTGGCTAATCGTGACCAAGCTACCCGGTTTCAGGCTGATGTTGCATCCCGCATCCGCGAACGTCGCGCCTCGGCAATCAGAATCAACGCCTTAACAGAGGCCACGGCACTTGAAAACTTCCGACAGCCTCCCATCGGCATTGACTTTGCTAACCTTCCGACAACTGCCGCGCTCGTCGTTGACGGTGAAGCTGCCCGAACAGCTTTCAAACCCCCGAATACTCCAGGCACGGAAGGAACATGGAATTTCGTCTACCAGGGACGACAACTTCAGATACCTACCGGATGGCGCATTGCCAACTCCGCTTCGCAGCTCTCCCCATTACCTTTAATACCGTTGGGCGTACCAACTACGTCATTTAGTTTCACATCGGATGGCAGACTCGACGCTGCTTCACTTCCGCCTGGATCTTCAAACACTAACCCCAACGCAGAGAGTCCTTTTCCAACCATTTACTTAACAAACGGAAATGCAGGACGTGCCGTAGCAGTGCATCCCTCTGGATTGATTGAGTTCTGGCAATACGACGAGACAGGCCATAGATGGAACGGCTTTTCCAATCGCAGCCCCGCGCATGAGGAAACCAGCCCATGAATTATCGTCTCAAAAAAATTAGAGCAATCGCGTTTCGCGTCACTGAGGCCGAATATGCATTGATCCGAAATGCTGCGGCCGATGAAGCAGATATTCCAAACAGTTGGTGTCGGCATGTTGCGCTCAGATATGCACGTCCAAACCAAATCTCTACCAGTCAGAGCTCAACTGCCGATGCTTCAACGCCGCAATCTTCGACCCGAGCTAGACCTAATCCGCTATCGATCCCTAAGAACGGTTCTGCAACCATCACTGTAACGCTCTCGCCGTGCGGTACAACCGACGTCCAGGTCAAAACTTTTTAAGGAAACATGCGAGCAACACACAAACACATCTGGGGATTCAGTCTACTTGAGTTGCTTATATCGATGGCGGTGACAGTAGTCGCTGTGCTCGCAGCCGTGGGTTTAATTACTAAATTCGCCCGCTCAGCAGCGTCATTCACAGAAGTTAGCATCATGGAGGAATCGCGCGGCGCCGCTCAATCTCTCTTGCGTACAGATCTAGATAACGCAGGACACAACCTCACCCGTCCTTCACCCGCCCTAGCGGGAACCATATTCGCAATACCAAGCTCTGGCGACGATTACACATGGTCCAACGCAACAATCACAAAGAAAGCATCTACTGGATGGGACCATGACGCTGCAATGACTCATGCAATTGCGAACGGATTAGGTGCATTTACTTTTACGCCTACCGCTACAGGCGCAACTGCTTATATCACATCGCCCAACGGAGACACTTTCGCGATCATCATCGGCTTTGGTGCTCCCACTGTAGGAGTTTGGATGGGCGTTTATGTTAATGGAGCCGAGGTTGCAGCTACATCCGGCCACGCTCAAAATGAAACCATCTCCCCCCATTTGTTAGGAGACTCTTACACTTTCAAGATCGAAAATAGTCCATCTAACCGGATCGCTAAACTCTATCGGCAACGAAATGACATCACGACTCTCTTATGGACCAATGGCGTTCCGGTCACTTCTTACCCAATTGCGTTTGGCTTAAACATCTACGCCCAAGATCAATCTTTCACAGGTGTCACCATCACCGGCGCGCCCCTCGTCGCACTTTCAGGTAATTCAACTGAGTTTGCCCCGCTGCCATCCGATCTTGGCACTCAACTTACAGCTCCAATAACAATAACTAACGGCGGCTCCGGTATCACGACACTCTCTGGAGATCGCACCACTGACACTTCTATCACATTAACTGATCTCGACGGTTCATCCTCAGACGTAATTGTCAGAGCCCCACAACGAGGGCGTTTCAATACTGGTGATTATCTATTGATCATAGATTGGGGCAGCCTCGATCCGGCCGCACCGGGAGGCACCGCTTCAACCCTTTGTCTCGTCACTTCAGTAGTCAGTAGTGGTAACCAACTCACGCTCTCAATCGAACGCGTCCGCCAGACAAATCCAGCGTGGGCACGCCTGTACTCCAGTGATGCCGACCATGCTCACAAGTATCCAAGCGGCTCGACTGTCACCAAACTACAACCACCAGTTTCATACACGACGAGCACCGATTCTCGGTTCGTCAGAATCGAAGGCGACCGACCCTCGACAATTGCATTCAACGTTCGCCAAGCCACTTTCGCTCGGTACGTCGAATTCAACTCAACCGCCAACATTTTCCGAGTCGATATAACTCTCGCTGCCGAAGGCGCGGAAACCAATAACACCGCTTCGACTGAATCGCGCGGAACAATTGAATTCGAATCAAGACCCCGTGCGATGAACCTTGCCTCTAATCAACTGAACTGAAGGAGCTATGATGTTCAAGCGCAATCACGCAGAACAATCCTCTTCGCCCTGCGGTCTCGCTTTCGACGATCGCAATGGACAAATCATCATTGCGGAATACGCAAGCTCAGGTGGTTTTGACATCCACAAAGCTGTGATTGGCGAACGCCGCGCCGTCAACTTACTCAGCACCGACCTCCGAACTACTCTCACCAGAGGAAACGCGCATACTGACGCCTTGCCTCTCGCCATTAGCGTCGATGCCTCGGAAGACACAATCCTGAAAGCAATTCTTGAAAAAACAAACGGCGACACAACCCATCAACTCAATTTTACACGCACTCCCGATGGCCGAATCATCGCGACTCAGGTAGACGCATCGGCTCTCGATCAAACTATTCAACGCACGGAAAAGTGGCTCCAGGATCAACAGCCGGAGCATTTCAAAACTGGCGACAGGACTCTGCGAGTAGAAACCAGAACACGAGCAATTACCCGCCTCTGGCGCGCTGCGCAAGTCGATATGCCAAAAGGAACGGCGGCCATTCTTGTCCTCGGCGACAATGATTACACAATCGGACTATGGTGTGAGCAGTCAGGACTCGTTTACGAGACAGAAGAGGATTTTGAACCTGGCGCAAGCACCGAAATTAAGTGCATTCACACGCGGGACACGTTAGCCAAATTCATAACGTCCGCGAGTTTAGCGAAACTAAAACTTCCCAACGTAACCGCTGTAGTTCTTTCTGCGGTGGACTGTTACGGAGACTCGATGCTGTCGCTTCTTAACGACTCCATCGAATTCAATTCCCTCCGTGTTCAACCGCTGTGTATCGACAACAACTCGACTCCACTCGATCAGCCAACCGCCCTTGCTATTGGGGCCTTACTCGATCACGCCGCCGTGCCGCGATGCGACCTCGCCATTGGACCTGAAGCGCGACTCATTCAGATTGAAACCGAGCGTCAACTCGCAACAGCTTCGCAAACGGCTGCACGGTTCCGCTTCGCGCTCGTTTCTATCCTTCTGCCGTTCGTAGCCGCTCTCGCACTCTTAATCGCACTGTTCATTGACAATGCCGTCCAAGCATCGCGCCTTCAGACGTACATAGACGAAGAGACTGCGATTGCCCAAAGGCTCGCTCAGGCAAATAACGACTACGAATCGTCAAAAGCTAACTTCGCCGCATTCCAAGCACTGCTCGACAATTTGATCGCCCTGAGAAACAGACAACCCGCAACTCACCAACTACTCACGGATCTCAATGAACGCTGGCCACACGAACCAAGTTGGACCATTCGAGAAATCAACGTTAAGGGCGCCAACGTTGAAATCAAAGGAAAAACCAAAAACGAACAAGCAATTACTTCTTTTGCAAAGTCACTTGAATTCAGCAACGGACTTTTTTCCGGAATACTCACAAGAAACAACGTCGCAAATAATTCAGTCGGCGGCGCGATGGCGCCGGCCACACAGCAACTCTCCTCGTCCAGTGTGATCGAGTTCACGATCACGTCAACTTATGCGCCACTCGCGCTTCCAAGCAAAACAGCAACAGCAATCCAACCAACAACACCCGTTTCCGCGACAATCAACTCCCCGACCAACGCAACCGGATCGAATGTGACTTCTCCTCGTCCATCGACCTTGCCCACTCCAACTCTGTCCCAGGAAAAGAACAATGAGTAAGCTTCAAAGAAACTCTAAGAGTCCTAAGCAAACACGCTCAAACAATTTCGTCCTTAAACTGAGAACGGCAATACTTAACGCCGGCTGCCCACGACTATTTATCTTCGCGACGCTACTCGCCGCCGCTCTCACATCACTTGTTTTCTATCAGGTTATTTCCGCTCAAACAGCAGCTAACGACGCCCTCAACCAGACTCTGATTCAAAAGCGAAAGCAAAACACCATCGCCCGCATGGTCCAGGAAACAAAACCTCAGTTCCTCGATCAGTTTCGTCGTCTGGTCAATAATTACGGCACTGCACGTGAGCTACTCCCTGGCGAAGCCGAAGTATCAAACGTTCTCGACGCCATACAGCAGATGGCGAGAACAAATCACGTCCGCGTCACGATGTTCGATGCCTCGAAGCCCGGAGCCAAATCCACTAATCCCTCAGCAACAACCAACCCTGGCCCATCCGCGACTGGCGTTAAGTCTCCCCAGACATCACAACCTGAAATCACTTTAAACGAACGCGTCATGCCAGCTCAGATTCAGGGCACTCACGCAAACGTCGCACGCTTCCTAAGTGATGTCGCCAAATACCCACGCATCATTTATGTTCGAGATCTCTCAATCACATCATTGAACAACCAGGAAAGTGTGAACCTAACACTCGTAACCTACGACGCTCCCACATCCGGCATACTGCCACCAATACCCACGGAGCTGCGTGCCGAGTTTCAAACCCACGCTGGACAACTTCCTAACTAGGACCACTCAGACATAGACCCCCAAGGAAATCATCATGAACAAGCTAAAACTGTCTCTTGCTAACCCTTTTTTTGCCATTCTCCTGCTGGCCGCAGTCTTTGCGCTTACAGCCGGGGCGACCGTTGCCGCCAATCGTCTCCTCGGACGGAAGTTCGACAACCAACCCACACCCGCTGAGCTATCGCAAGCGCGTTCTGACGCGATCGCGGCGATTCCGCAGTTGCCAAAAGACACAGAGGAGAAGCTTTCGACGGCCCTTCACCCCGAACTAACTCCCATCACTGCCGAGTTCGTCGATCCACTCATAGATCGCATCGGTCTAGATCGCAGCACCCAAGCAAATGCCCCGCGCGTTACATCGTTGCCAGCATTAGCAACACCATCTTTACTGCCGACAACACCTGACAAAGTTGCTCGTTTGATCCAGTGGCAACAAGCCGTCAGAAATGCAAACGCTAGCGGATTGCCTGCGCCATCAATCACTACGGCTTACCTAATCTCAGAACTAAGTCCCGCCGGCCGAATCTCCACCTCCGGAACTCAAGCCGCATGGCTCTACATCGAGTCAGAAAAACGTCAGATTGCGGCGAATGTCGGAGCCAAGTTCTATGACGGAATTTTGGCAGGAATAGATCGGCAAGGTGTCGTGTTTCGCACCTCCACCGGACAAACAAAACTCATCCAATGGGATCGTCAGGAAGAGTTTTCTGCGAGACCCACAACGTCTCCATCCACCGAGCGTCCACCACAACACATACAATCAAGGCCGTCCTCAGAAACCAAGCCGACTGAAAATTTCACACCCGCGCTGGCTCGGCCCAACGCTCTCCCTCAGCCTGACGACTATTCAGACCTGCAAATAGCAGTTCGTGATCGCTACGTACAAAACACGAACCCAAAGGCCACAAATGCTTTCACTACTGATTCGCCATCGGACCACCTACTGACACCAACTCGCGGAACCGGTACTCCTTCACTGACAATAATCCCTAACCCGTTTTCAGCAAACACCGGACGCCCAAACAAGCTCGACTACGCACACGCTCCCCAAACACGATCGCGCGCAACACTGAACTTTCATACATCAACAGCCAAAACCATTTTCAACCTTGACGATCCAACCAGCTTCAGTGAGAAAACGAGTACCACTAACGAAACACCAATTCCGCCACAACCGCAGGCAAACGAAGCACCTGCCCCGAGTCCAGATCCCACACGTGAATTCGGTAAGGAAACCGCTGGCCCAATCGCTGCAACATCACAACCTGAGCCACGCAAGACTCTTTGCGATCCAGCGTACCATGGTGAAAACATCTCCATCACAAACGAATCAAATCGGCCACTATCACTTCTCACGCTCGTCAACCGACTTAACGAAGCATACAGTGCAAACATCGTCCTCGATTATGACGTGCAGGAGACACCTGTACGCCTGACTATAACCAACGCACCATGGACTTCTATCCTTCGCACCCTCCTCGATCTCAATGATCTCGATATGGTTTGCCTCGATGGAGGCATAGTTCAAATCGCCAAACGGACCAAGATCGCATCAATGGGCGATCTCCGTCGACGTAGCGCGCCGATTGTTCGGGAAGTCTTCAGGCTTAAATATCTACAGCAAACTGCCGGCGCTCGCGCCAACCTCGCCGGACAAACACAAACCAGCAACGGCGCCACCATTCAATCGCTTGAAGACGCCATTCGCGACATCCTTAAAGCCGGTGGCGACCCTCGTGGAGAAGCTCGTCGCGTTCCCGGTCGCAATCAATTGCTTGTCGCTGCCACCGCCGAGCAGATGCAGGACATCCGCGATCTCATTGCTCGCGTTGATCGACCGGGCTATCAAGTCAAGATTTCCGCACTGGTCTACACGGCAAATGAAAATCGGCTGCGCGATATCGGTTCCCAACTCGCAATTGTTGTCGGCAATTCACGCGGAACAAACTTGGCAGGAGGGACTACACTACCTAACTCCAACAATAATACCGGCAGTGGAACGGGCAGCGAAAACCAACAGCCAAGCGGGCTTAATCCGGGCGGCATTCCGGGACTCGCAACGGGTATGCGCGTTCCCAGTAATGGGCTCGGTGCTGCAAACCCACTCGCGACTTTCGGTGTCACCAGCCTTTTTGGAACTGCTCAATTTGCCTACCAGTTAACGTTGGCCCAACAGAAGGGCGTAGTAAACATTCAATCACGGCCCTTCGGCATCGTCGCCGATGGCGACACGTTTGATTTAGTTGCGGGCACACAGATCCCTGTAGTCACGACAACCATCGCCGGTGGCGCTCCCTTTCAATCCGGCCAGGTTCAGTTTATTGAAGCTTCACGCATCGCCCGCATTACACCCCAAGTCGCTGAAGACGAAACCGGTAAACCGAATTACGTCACACTCAATATTCAGCTCGAAAACAACAGCGTCGATACCTCACTCGGAACTTTCAACGGAGTGCCTGGCGTCAATCGTCAAAGCCTCCAGACTGTCCTCCGATTGGGTGACGGGGAGACTGTTGTAATTGGCGGACTTGCCGCTGATCAAGTCGCGAATTCCGTAAGCAAAGTACCTGGCCTGAGCGGTATTCCTTTGCTTGGCAATCTATTCAAGCGTCGCGCCAACCAGGAGAATCGCGATCGTCTTTACTTCGCTATCACCGTCGAAGTCATTCCTCAAAACTCAAAGATGCCGAATTTCGTCGCGCCGGCAGATGCGGTCACAACTCCACCTCCTCCACCCCGCGCTCAAAAACCCTCGCCGTATGAAAAACGCCAGTAAGCACGAAAACGCCAAGGAGATTCGGTCAATGGATACAACAACAGATCGTCCCGGCCCTTTTACTGGCATTGGCACCACATCTGAAATCGAAACAGATCTGGGCCAGGCTTTCGACAAACTAATTCCCATTCGCGACGTGCATGATCCCGAAATCCTCAAGGCACTCGCGAAACATCTTCCGCGACACGTCGCAATTGAGAATCAAGCTGTATTGCTCGAATGTAATCGGGACGGCAACTATGTTGTCGGAATGTCTGATCCGCTTAACGCGGTCAACGTGCGGAATGTGGTTCGTGCTCTCCGAATACCGTCCAGCAAGGTAAGACCTCGCCTCGTTATCGCACAACGTCTCACCATGCTTCAGGAGATCGCCTACGAAGATCGCGGCGACGAATTAGTCAAAACTGACGCTGACCTTGACCGATTACACGATTCAACGCGTGAAACGATTGACTGGCACTCACTTGATTCACATGCAGGCACGGCTACTCTCGCCGCAGACCTAACCCAACCAGATGTTGAAATCGGACTTGGCACCGGCCTCCGTGCGACCGCAGAGAAAATCATCCTCGCGGCAATTAAACGTCGCGCCAGCGATATACACGTGATCCCCGGAAACGGAGCCGGACGCATAAGCATTCGCACAGACGGCATTGTTTCCACTCTCATTCCCAAAATCCCTGCTGCTCGCATGGAGAACTTAGCCAACGCCTTCAGCGATATGGCAGGTGTGAACGGCTATGAACTTATGCAACGAAGCAAGGGAGCAGAAATCAATATCACAGTTCGAACAAACGCCGGCACGAGAGAACGGATGACGCTCCGGTTTCACGGCACCCGTAGTTACTACGGACGCGCCATCATTATTCGTATCAATCGATCAGTCTTCCGAAACTTCGATCAAATTGGCATTGAACCAAGCCAACAAGAAACACTTCAGCGCGCGCTGGATCATCGCCACGGGGTAATCCTCGTAACCGGTGCCACCGGATCTGGGAAATCGAACACACTCGAAGCCATGCTGAGGAAACTCGAGCATGTTCATCAGTTTCGCAAACACATCATTCAAATCGGCAACCCGATTGAATTCCCGAACGAGCGACGTACTCAACTTCCGGTTGACGCAGATGATTCCTGGGGCGACGCCCTCAAGGATGCAATGCGTATGGACCCCGATTTTTTTAGCCCTTTTGAATTCCGTGACTCAGACGAAGCAGCGATCGTCTTCCAGGGTGCAGCGACCGGTCACCTCACATTAACGACGCTTCATACCAATAACGTTGCGCAGACATTTTCGCGCCTGGACTTCCTCAAGGTAGGTCGCGATAAACAAGCAGACCTTATTCGGCTCGTCGTTTCACAAGAACTCGTGCCGCTGCTTTGCCGCAATTGTCGCAAGCCTGATCCTCGCGGACGGGAGATCGCACAACGCCTTGTCGAAATAGTCTTTCCAAATAGGCCCGATCTCAAAGACGCAATTGCCACGGCTCAAGGCACAACCCCTTTCTTTCACGCAGAAGGATGTCCTGCCTGTCACAACGTCGGTCTTAAGGGCCGCACTTGCATTGCTGAAATGTTGGAAGTCACGCCGGAAATCAGCCGCATGCTTCGCAAGGGAAGTGAGGGTGATGAGGTCATTGATTACGCCATACGCACGCAAGGAATGATGACCCTTGCCGAAGCCGCTGCGCGCAAACTGTGTCGCGGAATGATCTCATTCGATCAGGTGCAGCATCTTTTGATGTCCACAAATCACGCAGCACCCGAGGAAGAAACTCACACCTGGCAAACCCATTGTGACAACGGATCAGTACACGACACAAACCCATCGTCCACAGATACCAATAGCGAATCAGAGACTGTCTTTGGAGACGTAATTGACGTCGAATTCACTGTACCGCCGCAAGCCCACGCTGAGTCTAGTCAGCACGCGGCCGCAGCCGGATTCTCCATGATGGAACTTCTAATCGTTGTCGCAATCATCGCGATACTGGCCGCGGTCGCCATCCCAAGTTTCATCGCATCTCGCCGCGCCGGTTACGAGAATACCGCCAGACAAAAACTTGCTGCTATCGGGCAACAACAAACCGCTTTCAAAACACTGATTGGCAAACGCCGTTACGGAAGCATCGCAGAATTGCAAGCAGCTAATGCCGGAGGCTCCGCGCTTCTAACAACCAGCGACACCACTGTAACGGGTTGGACTTTTTCGGATGAGGGCGCCGCTTCTGCGACCAGCTTCGGCGCTAAGGTACTTCCAGCGCCAGGCAATCCCGCCACCTACAGCTTCTACATTTCCGAGGATCAAACTCTGCGCCGCTGTGCTCTGACTGGCCCATGGACCAAAGCGGCTTGCACACCTGTTGATCAATAAGGACCAAACAATG
The DNA here is from genome assembly GCA_020199835.1 of Acidobacteriota bacterium. Taxonomy (GTDB): domain Bacteria; phylum Acidobacteriota; class Blastocatellia; order Pyrinomonadales; family Pyrinomonadaceae; genus PSRF01. The sequence continues at coordinate 73,386 of JAIVJV010000015.1, forward strand.
TCGACCCAAAGCTTCCAACCAGAGTCTAATCTTCTCGACGCTGAACAAGTCTGCTACCAATATGAAGGCACAAACATATTCGGAGCTTCGCTTGTAAACCAGTACATATACGCCGCAACCCCGGAGCAAGCGGAAGCCATTCTTACCCGAGCGCGGATCGACGTTGACGTCATTACCCCGCGCCGAGAAGGATTACGACGACGAAAGAAAGGGTTGTCCCGCGAGGAACTCGGCACTTTTTCTATCCAGCTTGCCGAACGAACTAAAGCTTCAGATCCCATTCCGAAAGCTATTCAGGATATTGCTCGTTCGACCAACAATCCCTTACTACGCGTAGCACTGCTCGATGTTTACGCTGAAATAAGGAAGGAATCAGTCAATCTCGATCAAGCATTCAGTATTCGCCCTGACGTTTTTCCGGAAGCGTTTCGCCACATTATTCGCGTCGGCACCACCAAAGGCGATCCTTCTGACATGCTTGCAAAGTATGGCCAACGTCAACTACTCACCGCTGAGAATATGGCAAAAGTCAAGGGAGCCCTCATCTATCCGTCAGTAGTGTTGTCTCTTGCAGCGATCATCACTTTACTATTGACATACTTCATCCTGCCTCGTATGGGCGACATGTATCAGGCGCTGCTTGATCCAAAATCTGGCTCCTCACTTCCCTGGCTAACACAAGCTTTACTTTCATTCAGCAACTTCCTCGTGAGCTTGTATGGCGTCCTGTCGTTGGCAGTCGTCATATCGGGGATTGTCGTGCTCATCCGATGGTTGCGCACTGACGGCGGCAAAGACTGGTTTCAACGAAAGAGTCTCAACTGGCCACTAATCGGTAAACTCATTCGCGAGTTCAACGCCGCTCATGTAATCGATCTTATGTCGATTCTCGCGCCGGTCCTCACACCCACCGAGTTTTTGCGAGAGGCATCCGCCGCCGCACTCAACGTTGTATATAGCGAGACCCTTGATGCAATAAGGGAATCTTTTCGAAGCGGCGCACTCGATCTAACGACTGCCATGGCTCCATACGCGCGTCTGTTTGGGGACGAGTTTGCTGCCGCCGTCGCCACAGGCGAACAGACCGGACGTCTTGCTACACAACTAAGCAATTACGCACATCTTGTTGACCGCCGTGTTCAGGAGTCAACCGCCAGATTATCCAAAACTGTTGAACCACTGACTTTGATCATAGCCGGATTAGTAATCGGCTTAATCGTCGTCGCAGCCTACTGGCCACTCTTTTCTCTAGTAGGGGATCTCGCGAATAAAAAATAGAAAGAATCGACGCTATGACCCGCAGAACCGACGCTATGACCCGCAAAAAGCAAGTATTGCTAACAGTCCGCAACCAACGCGGAGTCACCCTGGTGGAGACAATCATCGGTCTACTTGTTCTCACGATCGTCCTCTTGTCAGGTGCTCAACTCTTTCGCGTGCATGTGGAACATCTCGCTTTAGTCGAGCGCGCCAGGCGAGCCGACGAACAAGCCCATCTCACCATGAATACACTGGCAGCGTTCAGCTACTCTGCGTTGCCAGACGGAAATCCATTTAAAGGAAAGGCCTCCGAAGACACCTTTGCAGAAGGTGAACCAGTACAACTCGACTCTAACGTGTGCATCGCACAAGCGAATTGCGATCGAATTGTAAGAGTACCTCACACATCCGATACTGGCTCTGATTTCCTGACCATTAGCTGGAATCAAACTCCACCAACCAACTCATCAGTGGTTTATTACCGCGCTTGGCGCGTTACAACCTTAGACCCTCTTAAGAAACTGCGCCGAATAACACTCGCAATTCTTCCCGTCGAGCCGAATCAGGACGGCAGCAGTCCCGTCGAACCACTTGCGTTGCGGCAAACCGATGTAGTCCAGCGTCAGTAACTCCCAACTCTTAATCCGAAAGTTCAATCAACCAAAAGGTAAAAGCAATGAGCACAACCGCAACCTCCCGACAATTAGCTAAAGATGTCTCTGTTATCGCCGGTTCGACTGAAGTAAAACGACACGTACTACTTCTGGTAGACGATGATGCTAGCCTTCTCATCACGGCCACCGACACCCTAAAGGCAGCTGGTTACCAGTGCCTCACGGCGCGCTCTGCAAGTCAGGCACTCATCACGCTCAAAAACCCTAACTACATTTTTGACTTGATGATTAGTGACGTTCTCATGAGCGGCATGAGCGGGATTGATCTCATGAAGCACGCAGCTCACATTCTGCCGTCTTTAAAGGTCATTGTGATGTCCGGGACCGCTGAAATACAGATAGCGGTCGAAGCCCACCGAGCCGGAGCCGCCGACTACCTAATTAAGCCCTTTGATCAGCAGGATCTAATCGACGCTGTCACCCGCACAATCACACAACAAGCCACAGCCGCCCGCATTCCAACTGATGCACATGACTGGAACACTGCCGCTAAAGCTTTCGCCCTCTCACTTGATGCGCGAGACAAAGAAACTGAAGGTCATGCAGAACGCGTCGTCGCATTCAGCGTTCGTCTGGGCCAGGAGCTTGGCATGTCTGGCTACGATCTCATCTCTCTCGAACTCGGCGCCCGTCTACACGACATCGGCAAGATTGCTGTTCCTGATTCTGTACTTAAGAAACCTGGCCCTTTAAACGAAGAGGAATGGACCAAGATGAGAATTCATCCCGTTAAGGGTCAGGAGATGGTTCGCTCTATGGGATTGCCGGAAACGGCCGCACTCATTGTAGGCCAACATCATGAGCGATGGGACGGCAAAGGTTACCCCGAGGGCCTCAAAGGAAATCACATCTCGCTAGGCGCACGAATCTTCGCCGTTGCCGACACCTTTGATGCCATCACCTCAGATCGCATTTACCGACGTGGCCGGCCTTATCAAGATGCACTCGAGGAAATACTTACATTCAGTGGCATTCAATTTGATCCCTCGGTCGTCGACGCCTTTACCAGAATAGACCCTACAGAGTGGGAACGTCTCCGCAGCCAGTGCCTGGTCCAGCCATAACCAATCAATAACTTTCGCTGTTCACGCTATGCAAATACACGATTTTCGCGACCCTACTCCCAAACTTACTGAGCTGCTCCAATTATTAATAAAGCTTAACGGCTCAGATTTACATATAACCATCAACACGCCGCCGCGAGTCCGCGTGAACGGCGATCTGTCTGAGCTGTCCGATTACCCCATCCTCACCGCCGAAGATACGAGAACCTACGCTTACAGTGTAATGAGTGATAAACAGAAGGCGAGCTTTGAAGAACTTCACCAAATCGATCTCTCCTTCGGCATCCAGGGACTCTCTCGCTTTCGCGTCAACGTATTTGATCAACGTAATGGTATCGGCATTGTCTTCAGAGCTATACCTTTCGATATCCTACCCGCCGACACACTTAACCTTCCGCGGCCCCTCGTCGATCTTTGTGATAGACCTCATGGCCTAATCCTAATCACTGGGCCTACCGGCTCTGGGAAATCAACGACACTCGCTGCCCTACTCGACAAGATTAACCGCGAACGTCCAGTACACATCCTCACCATTGAGGACCCGATCGAATTCATTCACGGTCATAAGAAAGGATGTGTTAATCAACGCGAGGTAGGACCGAATACTGCAAGCTTTCCTGATGCACTTCGCGGCGCGTTGCGCCAGGATCCTGACGTAATCCTCGTGGGCGAAATGCGTGACCTCGAAACTATCGAATCCGCGCTTCGCATCGCTGAAACCGGTCATTTGACCTTTGCAACTCTTCACACCAATACAGCATCGTCCACTATCACGAGAATCATCGATGTCTTTCCGGCTAACCAGCAACCTCAAATTCGCACTCAACTAAGTAACGTTCTTGCCGGAGTTATGTGCCAGCAGCTTGTACCAAAAGCTGACGGCTCGGGCCGCGTCATGGCAATCGAACTAATGCTTCCCAATTCAGCCATCAAGAACAACATTCGCGAAGACAAGCTTCACCTTATCCAAAACGTTATGTCCTCCGGTCAGGACCAGCATGGGATGATCGTTCTAAATCAGTCGCTGGCCCACCTGGTCGCTGAAGGAACCGTTACTTTCGAAGCCGCCTCCCTTCGCTCAAACAACGTCGATGAATTAAGAGAAAAGATTGGTCACCTAAAAAATACCGAACACCACCACATTCCATCAGCCACAACGAATTTTCCCTCCCAAAATCGAGCAGGAGTATTCGCCTAAGCAAGATGTGAGGCAAAAGAATGAGAAACACTATTCACTCAAAATCTCTCGCAACTAAACGTCCAACTGAACGTGGTTCTGCCCTCGTTGTTGCCCTCATGTGTCTCGTGGCCCTCTTTGCCATAACGTTTGCCGCCACCAAAATTCGCGTTGCCAGCGCACGCGATGTAGAAGATCACAACACTCAAGCAACTCAATACTGGCAGGCACGTTCCGGAGCCGCCACTATTCAGGCGTCCTTAATAACCGATGTACCAACAGCTTTTGATGCCGACATGCTTCGCGCGCAAATTGCCGTCGCCGGTTATCCACTGCCCGCGTTCGACCCCCCTCAGATTAGTCCCAACCTTAGCCGGCCGGTGCTCAACGCAGACGGTTCGATCACAAATAGCAATGCCAGTGACTGCACCAGCCTGCTTGGAAATTTAAATACCTGGGCAGCACGAAAAAGCGTCATAGCTGAAAACTTCGCACGCGAACACGGATATGGATCTGACAAGACAAGGGTTGCTGTGTTTCAGGAATCGTTTAGGCAACAGCTTGTCGGAGCGGCCCCTAACTCCGAGCCTGCATACATTCTCGAATACCAAATTGATTCTGCGGTGGGAGAACAGGGAAACGCGCGTGGCCGCGTTCGTCCTTCGGGCACCATCATGCTTGGTCCAGCTCAGCCCGGATGCAACACAATCGTTTCACTTTCCGCTAATCCTACGAACATCGCGGTAGGCTCTTCATCGACCCTTACAGTTACATACACGAACGCAAACCACGTCTGGATCACGGATCAAACAGGTGCCACAGTCGCCGGCACTAATACAACTGGTCTAACGGAAACCAATATCTCTCAAACACTAAACTTCAACGTCTCCCCTTCGGATAACACGACTTATCGTGCTCACGCTGAGGGATCTGGATGCCGCGCTGTCTCTGCTGAAACGACAGTTATCGTTAATTATCCCCCGCCTGAGATCCTCCAGTTCTTCGCAAACCCCTCATGCATGAACCGAGGTCAATCTGCCACACTAACTTTTCAGGTGCGATATGCCACTTCGATCGTAATAGTCGGTAGCAACTTCGTTCAAACCTTTCCCGGCAACTCCGGAACTACCATCACAACCGGCAGTCTGGTTGTATCACCTACAACTGACTCGACGTACAGACTCACTGCTACAGGTCCAGGCGGAACTACCAATGCCACAATCTCAATAACAGTCAAACAACCATTTACCATCGATCAATACGAATCAAACAGCTACTGTGTTATTCCAGGAACCTCAGTAAATCTGTCGTGGGCCACCACTAACGCCGAAACAGCCACCATCACAGACGGCACCACTGGCTCAACTGTACCAATATCTCCGAACGGCACCCGGAGTTTCCCGGTTAACTCAAACACGACGTTTACTCTCACTGTTACTCGCACTGGCTGCTCTGGAGTGGAAACCCTCACCCGTCAAGTAACCATCAACACTACGCCTTCACCAACTGCTACATTCGCCGCGAATCCATTAGATATCGAACTCGGCAACAACACAACTCTTCAGTGGTCCACCACCGGCGTCTCTAATGTAGTTATTACCCCTTCACCAGTCGCTGGCTCTGGTATGTCCGGACCACAGACTGTTAGCGCCTCGGGGTCGCTCACCATCAGGCCAACAGCTATAAATCAGAGCCCTGGCTATACCTACACTTTAACCACTACCAGTGACGGTTGTTCACCGCAAACCATAACCAGAACGGCCGTAGTCACGGTCCGACCTGTAGCCGTGGCCCCAAGTTGCCCAAACGTCATATCCTTCACCGCCGATTCATGTGTGCTCAGTGGAGACAGTTCAACACTCCGATGGAATGTTGCCGATTCCGACTTTGTTAGCATCAACGGACCTGGGGTCTCGCAGACATTCTCCAGCAACCCGAATGGAATCGGCTCACTTGTCGTTAATCCAACTACGGATTCAACCTACACAATCACCGCCACTCGCTCGGGATCTTGTACTGCTGCGTCGCCTCCTGCTCCCACTACGGCGAGTGTAACCGTTCGCATCAGACAACCACCCACGGTCAACAATTTTTCTGCTTCTCCAGCTCTAATAGACGCCAGCCAAATCTCGCGTCTCACGTGGAATGAATCTGCAAATGTCGCGAATGTCCAAATAACCTCCATCGGCGGTGATACCAACACCTACACAGTTCCGCCTGGCCAACGTTTTTTAGATGTGCGGCCAGTCTCGTCAGCCACATATACCATCACAGTCACGAGTAACGACTGCGCCACTCAAACAGCAACGCAGTCAGTTACTGTAACAGTAGCGAGCTGTCCCACAATCGACTCCTTTACTGCAACAACGAGCAATCTCGTCCCCGGTGGCAGCACCACCCTTCAATGGTCCACATCGAATGCTGCGCAAGTGCTACTTAACGGTAACCCGGTAAGCACAAATGGAAGCCTAACCGTCGCACCCAATACCACGACTACATATCGACTTACGGCCGTCAGCCCCAATGGATCCTGCAATATCGAACGGACTATCACCATAACAGTCGCCGCTTGCCTTACTCCTCAAATAAATGCGTTCACTGCAAATCCAACCACTGTTCTCATTGGCGGTAATCAGATGATCCGCCTTGCCTGGTCCATTACAGACAATTCCGCTACTGGCGTGACAGTAAATATAGGTCCGTCAGTCGGCACTTTCGCCGTAGCTAACGGTTTCGTCGATATCACACAGCCGCAAACCACTACTACTTACACGTTAACGGCAACCAACGGCTGCGGCACGACGTCCGTTGCCCAGGTACCCGTCACCGCAAATCCGTGTACGGCTCCTAGCGTCACAGCATTTACGGCAAGCCCGAATGCGGTGACCATCGGAGGAAACCAAACCGTTCGACTATCCTGGACCATAGATGACACCACCGGTATCTCTGTCACCATTCCAGGTATGGGCACATGGCCCATCGCGTCAGGTTTTGTGGACATTCCCCAACCACAATCAACCACCACCTATGACCTAACCGCAACAAATACATGCGGCGCAACTGCGACTGCCAAAGTAACAGTGACCGCAAGCGCGTGCGTAGCTCCGGTCATTAATTCCTTCTTAGCAAGTCCTAGCTCAGTAACGATCGGCGGCAACCAAACTGTTCGCCTGTCATGGAACATCACCGATGGATCTGGCACCGGCGTTACGGTCAATATCGCAGGAATCGGAACATTCTTTACGCCTAACGGGTTCGTCGATGTTCTTCAGCCTCAGGCCACAACTACCTATTCACTAACTGCAACTGCGGGATGCGGAGCACAGTCCCCAGCCCAAACGGTAGTAAGTGCATCGCCAGGCATTGGTCCCAGACAAATAAAGGATGTCACGTTTAACGGCAGTCACAATTACTTCGAGAAAATCTGTAGCGGGACAAACGAACCCAACGTGTGGGGCTTCTTTTCCTCGGCCCTAGCTGTCTTCACAAGCACTGAATACGCAACAGCTCCCGGCGTATTCCGACTCTACCGACATGGCTTAGAAAGCTACATCCTGGATGGACATGAACAGAATACCAGCGGCTTCAATGATGAAGCATTTGTCATGGACTCAGCCGGCAATGGAATTCAAATTAGACCGTTAATCAACGATCCAACTTTTACCTTCGAGGCTGTTGTGTTCAATGGTTCAACGGGCACAGTCAGCCCTCCAATGAAGGTAAATCTCGACGGCTCTGACTTCATAGAAATGCCGTACAACGGCGGCGCTCTTTCACTCAGCATGAACAATCACATACCGCTTCAGGAACCAGACATCAACAACTTTACATGCGGCGGCGGAGTAAGCAGAGCAACACAGCTTAGCGGAACGTTTACTCCTTAGCGAACTGAAGAGATCTCAATGGTTAGCTTCCTAACCCGGTCTCAACACCTTCTGTTGGACCAGGAACAATAAAAGGAAGCGGCAAACATTAACCACTAACAACTGAGGGAGGTTTGGGAACCATGTCATTAACGGTTTCACGCTCGAGGACTGCCTTGAATTCGATAACGCTGCTATTCTTCTGTTACGCCGCAATCTCAGCAGCATTGGCGTCACACCGAGACCAAGATGCTTCGATCCAACGGTCCAACCATCAAGAAGCAACGATCAAACTTGACGCTGACAGGATAATTCGCGAATACAGCTCTCCACAAGCGATCGCCGAGATGCCTCAGTGGAAGCAGTTGATCATCAGTGTGGACCAACGTACACGAGCTGCTATTCTCACAAATCTGCCTGCAAGCTATCGTAAATACGAGAACCACAATAAGACTTTACATGCGAAGCTCAGCGCCATCATCGATCGTGCGCTTGACCGTTACAACAAGCGCTATTCACTCCTTATCCTCACCCATACGCAACCTTCAATCATGCACGAAAATTACACCGTGCTCGTTATAACCACTGGCCTCTTAGAACGTATTCCGGACGATGCTGCCCTCTTAATGTTTTTATTCCATGAGACCGCTCACGACTTCTTCGCCGAAGAAAGCATCAGACTCAAGGACGCATTGAACCAATTGGTCGTCGACAAAAAAGCAAATGGACCGGAAGCGCAACAGCTCGTTCGGCAATTAATCCTGATCGAGCTTAAATGCGATGCCGTAGCCGCCAGACTAGCGATCGCTGCCGGTCTAGACACCGCGTCTTTCGGCAATGTCCTTCTCAAGATTTACAAAGACTACCCTGACCAGTTGAACGGCCTGTCTTACATTGGTTTCAACATTCACCCTTCTCCCCAACTCAGAGCTCACGTGATCCAATCCATCACCGCCGGTCAGGCGCCACCAAAACGATCAATCAAATCGCCCGAACTCAAAGAGATCAAACGGATCCTCTCAAGCGAGAGATTAATAGATTCAGTCCTCACAAATCCCTCCAACTGGAATGTCCAGAGCACTTTCATGCCTGGCCAGCGCCAGTGTTTTCGCGGCTGGTATATCGAGAATTCATCATGCTCTTCTTAAAGTAAGCCTTAGGACATCTCCTGCGCGATTGACTTAATACTCACACTGTTCTACAAGAGCGAACGCTGGCTCCTCCCAAAGCACAGCTTCACATCAGCTGCTTAGGCGTAAGGGTGCCTTCGAGAGTACGACGGTATAACCTTGGCGACCTTCAATCGCGAGATCTAATCGAGCGATAGCGTCCGATATACCTTTGGGTCCTCGTTGCGGAGATTGCTTTATCGCAATGAGTTGATAAGCGAGAGTAAGGGCCGAAATCGGATGCCCTGCGCAAACCTTAAAAAGATCCCCCCAATTCTCAGCCCCTAGCATGGCATGTCAATGTATGGTCTTCGATTTATAGCCGGACCAGTGGGCTCAGAGTGACGCTTCAAGCGCAACCCCTCACTTGATAGTTTGAATGATAGCGAAGAGCTCGGTTGTAATCTGTTCTGACTTGAAGTCGTCATCCAATCGGTTCAATACAGCCGTTAGGTTGTTACTCTTTAACAACTGCTGGTAGCGAACAAACGCCGCCTCAGTGATCCAACCAAGATCGCGACATTGAGGTAGTTCCTCGAGCACATATTTGACTCGGTCAGAAGGGGAAAGCGCTTTTAGACTCTCGAGGGGACCAATGGTGTAACCTTTGGGAAAATCGTTATATCCGGGAAGCACATTCTCCAGCGCTGTGGGCATCTCTTCACCGGCGCCATCGAGAATGGTTTCAATGCTGGCACGGCAACCCACCAAACCCGGGGGAGCGGCCGATGTTAGTTGCACTTGGACCCTCTGTCCTGGATTGATCTGCACCGAGTCAGAGAGATCGGCAAAATTTAACCAATTACCTTCGCTGAATTGATCGATCGCCTTTGACATACTGCTGAAAGCTATCAGTGGGCCACCCTCGCGCCAAGTAACGTCGCCCGCAAAATTCTGCACGATAAATCTTTTCAGATAGGTGGCACTCGCGGCAAATTCTCTATGTTATACGTATAAACATACTTATTTGCTGCTCTTGATACTGTTGCACTAACAACTACATCAAGCACATCGCCTCGCTGAAAGACCACACTTTTTTCCTTCCCGTCGTAGCCAATCCACTTAAGCGCGTATCGTCCGGATCTTTCATCGATAAGATCAACTCGCGGTTTGTGATCATAGGTAATCGCCTTTCCTGTTTTCGGATCGTAACCGCGCTCGCGATGCTCGTGATTTGTGGGCGTTTTGGATTCCAGGTGCTGCTTTGCAAGCGGCTTGCGCTGGACCTTGGTTTGCGCGTGTTGAGAAGTGGAACATCCGGCCAGCAGTGCCAGAATGTAGAACATACAAATTGCGGCGAAGTATTTCATTTTAGTGTTAAGCAGGACGGCGCCTACATTAAAATGCCATTTCTTCGTTTGCTCGGCACTGGCGACAACATTCCTCCGTCGACCTACCAAATACATGAATTGCTCAACCTCAGTGTTCGTGGACTATTATGGTCCAATTATGGGGCAGGGGTAACTCACAATGTCCCGCGAGTGGTCGTGATTGCCGGCCAGCCCTTGCCCAGCGCGTTTTCAACAGCGCGAGCAACCTTGTGGCGTCGCGCACAATTTCAGCAATCGTTTCGCGTGGTCCAACCCGATCTACCTACGTCCACTCTGCTCGCGCAGCTCCTCGACTCGTTGTCGCAGTAACAGCAAAGCGCGGTCTCGCAGTTGAGTGACTCCCCTAGCGATACGACCATCGTTTCTCCGCGCAGATTTCCATTAGAGATCCGGGCCGTTCATCGTTGGAACACTCAATCAGCCGGAGATCAACGGAACCAGCCGCTTCAACCGGACGGCTGATGGCCCGCGAAGGGCCACGCTCTACTCGGGTGGCCGAGGATTATTGATACGAATCGAACATCGACTATACTCGATCCGCCGGAAAAACCAGCAAGCGCGAAGCGAGGTACTTATGAACAAGCTAATGAAATTCACACTAGTATTCATGGGTGGATTACTTACTGGTGCTGTGGCGACGTTCATCATCCTGGGCCAGATGAACATCCTCGAATACCGCGAATATGTTTTGAAGTCCGCACGCGAGCAGGTCTTCATTGCTTCACAGCTGCGCGCTAATAGAGAGCGTGACCTGCAAAGTCGGGCCGAAGCAAACCTGCCCGCCATTGTGCTGGCTATTCACAATGACAAGAAGCTTCGAAATGCTGCCGATGCGCCTTTCGTATTGCGCCAGGTCAAGGATTTCTACGAGCTAAACTCGATTCCCGTCCCAGCGGAAATCTCCGGGATCCTTAACGAGATACCGCCGCGTAAACACTAAGACACGTGCTTTTTGCTAATAACTCCCAGAAACACCAAAAAGCGCAAACGGTTGAAGAAACCATTTGCGCTTTTTCTGTCTTGGTGAGTTTGAAAACTACTGATCGCCCTTCAGATATACATCCCAAGCATAGCGACTAATCTTCGTATCATCTGCGCCGTAGACTTTGGCACGATACCTGAATTCATTGCCATGCTCGTCGCGGCGACGTGATTCGCGGTAATCGAGCGAAATAGTCCGAATGCCGTACTCCCATAGCCCGCGCAACTCTCCTGGGTCGGAAAAACCGTTCTGGTTAGCGTCCCGCCAAAGTCGGAGTTTACGAAACACGTCATCACCTTCAGTGATCGCTGAGTCGCCGTTGCCGCCATTCTCAGGCTTGTCCCACTCAGCGAGTGCACGGAAACCGTTTTTCTCGACGTCTGATGATAGAGGTTCAGATTGGAAGGTGAAATTGCCGAAGAGTTCTTTGCCGTTGGTTATATAGCCATCTCGATTTCGGTCAAGTACCAGCCATGCTGCAGTTGATGTAGGGTTGGTCCAAGACACGCGGTCGAGGCCATCAATTGAATTCAGGTCAAAACGTACACCATGCGCGACATCGGTCATCTCGAATCCGCCGGGAACATCAATGAGAATCGGCGAGCCACCGCAGCTTCCACAGCCGGTACAGACGCAATAGTTCGTATCGTAATCACCCTCATACTGAAAGCATTTACTCTTGAAAGCATTACTACGATCGCAAAAGCTGCCGCCGCCGCCGAACAAGCCTAAGCCAGTCCAACAACCAGTTGAGAAATAATTACCCCAATCCGCTCCTCCACGACACATACCAATCGCGGGTTCCTGTACGCAGACGCTGCTTGTGTGGTTCCAAAATGCCTGGACACCCTCGCAAACGATTTGAGTGGGGGGGTTGTTCTGACAAACGTTGCTCGTAAAATTCCAAAACCTGCCCACCTCGTCGCATGCTGATGAATTTCCCGACGGTTGTGAACACGCGCCGTCCCAGATCCATCCCGCAGCTAAGCATGCAAGTTCTGAAGGGTTACATCCCTCAACGCCACAACACGGATCGCCGGCGCAGGGATTACCTGCGGGGCAAGATTGCGCCTCACTACGGCGAATAACTATCACTGTAACCGCACACACCGTCAGTAAAGCGATCGTGAAAAGCAGGAAAGAACCGTGCGACGTTTTGTAGGATTTAATCAATCTCACCATCTGTTTACTCTCAACCCGCAGGGGCCTGCAATTGATTCGTCATCGCGGGTTCTTTTTAAGAGGCCTTGCCTTAATAAATCTCTTACCGTCGGAATCCCAGACCACTTCAGCCTCTTCGTCCTTTATCTTAAACACGCTGTTATCGATTGGCTGATTCACTTCCAACGTTTCAATGTAGAAATCAACCTGCATTACGACCGTCGACTGGGCGTCAAACGCCTGAACCTGAATACGACGTGGAAAATCGCCGGCCGGTGTTGAGATAAAATCGCTCGACATAATCGAGGTTAACGGCCTATCGTCAAGCTGTAGACGCTCGATCTTGGTTGCGTGAGCGGTTCCGTTCGCGTTGGAAGTCATGTATACACGGAACTTCGTATCTTTCCTGTCTACAACCTCACCAGGCATTTCCACATCAGTGAAGTCTAATTGAGTAGCCTGGTCCTTGCGGCTCGATCGAATTGAGATTTTGTCCTTTCGATTGTCCCAGCGGGTACTTCGCGAGTGGAAATCTTTCAATCGCAGTCCACAGAATTTGCATTCATCCCTGTCGTTAGTGAAAAAATCCACGGGTAAGAAAAACGGATTGGGCAATGCGGCAAAGGTCTTTTCCTCATCCTCCACTCGATGCGACAACATGCCTGCCTGACGATCAAAGTAGGTGAACTGTGCGCCGTTGTAGGCCATGTCAACGTCGCTCAGGAGCCCCAATTGCGCGTCTGTGTGACAACTGGTGCGATAGCGATTGCCCTCGGCCCAATACTCAAAACTTCCCGTGCCCTCCAAAACGCGACCCTCGTATATACGGATCTTCGCGGTGGCGAGTATGTGCACTGATCGAACACGCGCATATTTGTCGTGTAGTCCCTCCAGATGGAGGGCCGATTTCGTCTTATCGTCATTTGCCGCTGATGGTTGCGGTTGCTTCGATCTAGTTGGCAGCCAAACGAGCAGAGTAACTACGACTCCGCAAACGAAGAGTGCTAACAGTGCGAGGAAAATGCGTGATTTGCCGTTTGTCATCGGTCCTTCGCTTTGTCTGCTTCAGACCCTCTGAACCAGAGGGATTAGATTGGTCAAAGGCTGTTTCTTTCACCGCTTGTGCAGATCCTTTCGCCCAGCGGTGGTCCACAAGCTTTCGAGAAGAGGACCAGAAACTTCCTTGCGCCACAATGCCCAGTCAGGTTTGATACGTACCAATCACCAGAAGAATGAATGTTTACTGCTGGAAGAGATGTAAATGGGGTTTTCAGGCAGTCGTTAAGGAAGTCGGTAAAGCATCCACGCTCGCTGCCACATACCTGCGCTCGCGTAGGCCGGATCTTAGAAGGAAGCGAGAGGCCAATGCTAAGAATCAATATGGTTATTATGAGAGTGAATGAGGATCGTTTCTTGAGAGTCATGATCTCCACCGTGACCAGAAGGTCCGTTGTGAAAACAGACCAAATATGATGGTTGAGAAACCCGTGGACGCCGGCACTCTATGCCTATACCTCCGGCGTGTCAAGCAAATTAGTGAATCTTAGTTGAAATTGCAACACCGTAACCCAATGACGAATTGTGCTGCTCATCCGAAGCAGGGACCCGCGACCACATCGGGGCTGGCGATATCCACGTGCCCGGATAGAGTCAATCAGTTCATTGTGAGCAACGCGACCTTGAATCAACTGTCCGGGCTTCCTTCAGACACACCCAACCGGCTGCTCTTCACAGCTTCACTGCCAACCACATCGCACCCAATCGAAAATACCCCGGTTCTTTGTCTGGCAGCAGTACGTAGACCTTCTTAATCGCGACCCGGATCCAGGCGGATTGATTGCCTGGAGCAACGTGATCAACTCGTGCGGCGGCGATTCGGACTGCATCCGGAGCCAACGCATCGTTACCGTGCGAGGCTTTATTGAGTCGGGAGAGGTCAAACAAAGCCACCCCATCCTACTCAATGATCCCGGAACCCAGGCGTACAATGAAGAATACGTGCGGCAGCTCTATCTCTGCCTTCTGCGAAGACAGCCGGACGCTGGGGGATTTGCAGCTTGGTTGGACATATTGAACAGCACCGGCGACTATTCGCTCGTGGTGAATGGCTTCATTAACTCACCCGAATACCCGCGCAGGTTCGGCCCGACATGATGAGCATTTGGCCAGCGATTCTCGATGCGAAGAGAAACCATCGTATAAACAGTGGTGGCCCAAACTAAGTCACGTCCTGCGTTCGGAGAAACTAAGCATTTCTGTTGTTAGCTTCAGAAACAAGTTGCGAAGAGTGTCCACTGTGGGGAGGCAGATAGGACGAAGGTCGCTGGAAGCTGTTCCGGCGGCCTTTTCTCTTTGCCAAGCCGTGTTCGTAGTTGCAAGTACGTCAAAACGGTTGGCGAACGCATTCTGCCACGTCATACGAAGGCACGATCGCAATCAAAAGCAACAAATTGATCAATAGGCTTTCATGGTTACAAGGACTATCTGTTACGGCCCGCCTGAGTCCCTGTTAGCTCGACCTTGATACTTTTGTCTTCTCCGGATTTAAGCTGAATCGCTTGCGTTCCTTTTGAGGAGGTTCTGTCGCCGTAAATCAAGGTTTGATAGCCAGTTGCGGTAATCTTTAAGCTTATACGGACACCCGAAGGAATCAGGATTGCAAGTTCGCCATCCCGATTTGTTGAGCCCGGACTGAAGAGGGTCTTTGGTTTACCTTCGTGATTCAATGAAATGGCTGCGTGTGAGAGTGGTTGCTTTGTCCTGGAATCGATCACCGTCACCACGAGCCGGCTGGCCTTCGTTTGCAAGCGAACCATCACACCGCGCGAGACCTGGTTCTGTCGAACATCAACGAGCGGGTATCCTGCGTCACTGTTCGCATCACCGTAAAAACTCCAAACGGGATTCGGATAATTATCGCTTTCTTTGTAAGCGAAAACACGGCGCTGGCCCGCTTCGACATTTGCCAATAGGAACTTTCCATCTTCGTCAGTGGTAGTTGCTGGAGAACGGCCTATCTGTAGTACATAGACTGTTGCGTTGGATATGGGCAATCCTGCGACATCAGTTACCGTACCCTCGATGCTTCCCGAAAAAGATTGCGTTCCTCCAACAGTTAATGCAGAACCTTCCAGCGACCAAAACAGGACCAGAAATAACCCAACCGCAATAAACCGTCGGCTGGAGACCCATTGTGGCCAACGCTGAAACAAAAGGACTTGTCTGCAAACTTCTCGCCTATTCATCATGCAATATCTCCAGTTACGTTCGCTTACTACGGTCGGAAAGCGGTTCCTACAGGCCATGCCTGGGACCGCCCGTTTAAAGTAACGCTATCCCGGCGGACCTGCGCATTGAGCGATGCCAGTTTTACGATCGGTAAGTTGATTCGCCCGCACCAATGCCAACTCCAGTTAGCATCATAACCACAATTTGCAGGACCGCTAACGGCGCCGCACCCCGTGGTAATACTATCGATAAACGTGCCGTCGCCATCTGTCGGGTCACATCCAGATGGTATCGGTTGCCCGTTCCCACAAGTATTGGTTGAAATTGAGTCAAATAGCTCTCTGACAACCACATCACCGACTGGAGCGGCGCCATTAGAATCTTGGGAAACTACTCGAAACTGAACTTGTCGTATAAAGTAGTTAGCTGGACATGTCCCTCCGTTGGGCAATTGATTCGTGTAACCCTGGACATCAGCAAGTAAGACGAGATGGTCCGGCGACGCTAGCACATCGCATATCGCCTCGGCCAAAATATTTCGTTCCCGAGGGTAGCATTCGTTGGGATTACCTGACTCAAAACTACCCCATTCATAGGTAAGCCATCGTGCTTGTATGTTGGCGGTACCCTGACCCTGGGCCGTTGCTAACCCTGAACCATCACACGAAGCCACGTTCCAGTTGGAACTGTCCCATGATGGCCACGGGTCAAATGGTGCGTTGAGCGACCCATAGCAGTTCATAGTCTGTTCGAAGCCAGTGAATTCGGTGGTATCACCCACAAAGCCTTGTACTCCTCCAGGATCCACCCATGCGTTAGCGAAGGAGTCGGGACAACAATTCTGACAAGCGTAATTGCTGCTTACTCCCTTTGCGAGGTCGACTTGCTCCGAACGACCGATGAGTACCTGATTTTGTGATCCCCGCATGGACCAATTGATTTGTCCACTTTTCGCGTCTAACGGAAGTGTTTTCCCGTCGGCGTCCGGAACCTGCTGGTCACGCAATGCCCGGATGTCGAAAGCTGCCGTGCGCCGAGGCCCAATTGTTTGCACACGGAGCGCATAAACACCACCGTCATACCGAAACTGCAAACTATATTGACGCTCTTCATCGGTGACGTTCTTGATGTAAACCACCGTGGATGAGTCTCCGTCGATGTACCAGGGATAGCCCCCTGTTGCGCTGCGTTGCGCGACGATGTCCCAGAGCGGGACTCGAAACACATGTTCGCCGCTCTCGCTGACACTGAACGCCGACGTAATAACCCGTCCCGGACTGCCGGTGTATTCAAACTCCAGGCTGGCAGTGGCAATCCTGTTTTCGACGTTGTGTGCCCGCAAGGATTGCAAAACGTCAATCAGATCTGTCGTGCGCGGGCCTAGTTCGATCTGAGGAAGATAAGCCACGCCATTTGAGCCGTCGATGGTTGTATATTGGACACGGCCATTCAATGTCGTGTTGGTGTCATCTGCGTTGTACGCGACTACCTTTGGCGACAACGCTTCGCGGCCAATTCTGCCGATGCGCAACCCTGCACCCTGCAATGATGTAGATTTCCCGCCCATCGGATCCGAAAACGGGATCGGCAATGAGTAACCAAGGGCCGCTTCGTGTGCCATCCCGCGGACGACGAGACCTCCGGGTAGTCCCTTGTATTCGATCGCGATAGCGCCAAAGCGCGACATTGCGCTTGGTGCTTTTCCAATGAGCTCACTCTTTAGGTCCATTATTCTGGTTTCATGTGGCGAGAGCTGTAGCATGAGATTCTTTTCCACCTTCGGTGCCTCGCCGCGAACCGTCGCTGTTACTGACAATGTCTCGCTCGTACTATTTGAGAGTACCAAGTCTACGGCGCCTTTCAGCGATGGCAACCACCAAACGCCCGCAGCCATTGATGAGGATGAGTTTGCCGGCTCACCAAGTTTTTCTTCAAAGCTAAGCCTTCCAGATCCGTCGGTTAAGTAAATCTGAGAACCAAGCACCAAGTCCTTACCGCGGTGAAACAGTTGTATGCTCCCTTCTTGAAACGGAGGGCCTGCCAATGCTGCCCAGTCCGCTAGATTAACGAATACATAGCTGTTTCCAGCGACAGTCACTGCTGGAGGTTCAAATCGTTCACCGCTCATTGCGAAAATCGTCGGGCGGATCTCAAGCGGTAATGGACCTTTGTTGTTCAGCAAAAGCTTTCCAGAAAAATTGTTTTTCAGAGTGTAGTAAGAGCCGGCCAGAGTGTGTGGCTTGTTTTCGCCCTCGTCGCCTCCACAACAGTTCTGTTTGGGATCCTGGCTGCGCCGAATGACAGCGCTGGATCCAGCTCTCGATACTTCTGTTCGGGCCTTGACGGGCCCGGAAGCGGGAATGGTTGAAACGAGTACAAGTACCAACGTGACAAGGGCAAGAAAGCCACTCAGGATTCGTTGACGCGACTGAGCGATGGACCTTAAGTGATGGCGTGAGTTCACGGTGTGCTCCTTCATTGAGGCTCCACCTTTGTTGAGATACTTTACCAAGGCTGCCAAAGCTTACTACTCGCTATTGCGAGTGCACTGGACCTCCTTTAACATCTCAACCTAAGATGCGACGCGATTATGTTTTGGAAATGTGACCAGGGAGGGATGGCCCACAGTGAAAGGCTCATCATATTCGGCTTCGGATCTCTGTCAAGTTAAATCGCGGAATCGAAACTAAAAATTAACAATTGACAAGAAGCGAACCCACACTGCGGCAAAAGTCAGCATAACTGCCAGGAAGTTCTCCTCGAAGCAGCCGACCTCCGATAGCAACTTTCGTGGTCTAACCTTGCGAGCTGTTTTGATCTTTGTCTATCGGAAGATCACTTGCACTCACTACGTAATAAGAAGCTGGTCAAGAGTCAAAGCTTTGAGGAAAGTATTCCCGATGTGAGAGCGCACTAACGTGCAAACATCATCGACCTTTGGATCCAATTTGCCGCGACTTCTAATGCAATCTTCAGTGGCGCGCCGGAACGGCCAGAAGTTTCCCGCATCTTCTCATTGAGGATTGACTCTAAGGCACTGCCTGATCAGCCCTGCCGCATAATGGATTTGCGGCGATTTCGTTTTGGTCGTCGAGCTCCTGCGAGTGTTTTGCTTTGCCGGCCATCCAGGATCTTCGATAATCCCTGATGAGTGAGTCCGAGTTCCCGAGCCGCGCGCGTTACACTGCCGTTCTCCAGGTCCAATGCTCGTGCAATGAGTCGCCCCTCGAAATGGTTGACCTCTTCCTCCAGAGTTCCGCCTATCAATTCTTCCTCAACACTATCCACCTTCTCGAGTTTGTCCATCACTATGTCACCGCAGCGCCGCAAACGTTGTAGCTCCGACTGGCTTGCCTGGTCACCTACATACTGATCTGCCCTGCGGTATGCGGCCAGCAGTTCAGCTCCGGAAAGCACGCCCCCGATCTCTTCGATCATCCTGAGTT
>JAIVJV010000009.1 GCA_020199835.1 Acidobacteriota bacterium
AGTCTCATGTCAAAGAGCGAAAAAGCAGTAACAGAGCAACGCAGGCGCTGCGGCGTCGCGGTCGAAGTCTGTCCTACAGATCTCTTGACAGCGAACACCGCTTCATAGATGGGCTGGAATTAGCGAACGCCGTTGGCGTAGAGGCGCGGCGAACGCCGTTGGCGTAAACGCGGGCGAACGCCGTTGGCGTACAGGCGCGGCTGTAACTCGCGAACGCCGTTGCCGTACACGTGGGCGAACGCCGTCCGCGTACACGCGGGTGCTATACGTCGCCGTTTGTGGCAAGCTCATGCGAATGCCGGAACAAACCGTCGAGGCAAAGAGTCCGCAAAACTACGAGCCAGTGGGTTACATCGATCTGCTCCGCCGCAATCGCGCGTTCAGACAACTGTGGCTCGGCCAGGTCGTCAGCCAACTGGGCGACTGGTTCAACACGATCGCGCTCTACACGATCATTCTCAACCTGACCGGCTCTGGCCGCGACGTCGGACTGCTGCTCGTCGCGCGCTTTCTTCCGAGTTTTCTCTTTGGTCCATTGTCGGGTGTAGTCGCCGATCGCTTCAGCCGGCAGAGGATTATGATCATCTCCGACCTGTTGCGTGCCGTGGTCGTACTCGGCTTTCTCTTCGTGCGTCGCGCCGATCAATTGTGGATCGTCTACGTCCTGACTGTTCTCCAACTAGGTCTTTCAACGTTTTTTGAACCGGCGAAGACCGCAGCGATCCCGTCGATCGTCGAAGATCGCGAACTCGTGGCGGCCAATGCGATCTCGTCGGTGACGTGGTCTGTAATGCTCACGCTCGGCGCCGCAATCGGCGGCCTGATCACCGGCTGGTTTGGCACCGATGTCGCTTTCATACTCGACGCGGCCACCTACCTGCTTTCAGCCGCCTTGATTGCTCGCATTCGCGTGCAAAAACGCCCGAAACGCGAAGGACCGAAATTGACTTTCGGCCGCGCGCTCGGCATCACGCAAACCCTGGAAGGCATTCGCTACGTTAAAGATCGGCCGCGCGTGCTCGCGTTATTGCTGGTCAAACCGGCGTGGGGAATCGGCGGCGGCATCCTCACGCTCCTCGCGGTTTTTGGCGAACGAATCTTCCCTGTAGGAAAAAGCGCAGCGACCGGAATAGGAGTGTTGTTCGCGGCTCGCGGAATCGGCACCGCAGTCGGGCCAATCGTCGCACGGCGCATTGCGGGTGAAGGTGAAAAACGCATGCAGACGTCGATCGGCATCTCTTTTATTATCGCGGGCGTGTTTTATGCGGCCTTCGGCAGCGCGACCAGCTTTATCCTCGCGCTTGTCGTGCTCGGGATCGCCCATTGTGGCGGTAGTATTCTCTGGGTGTTCTCGACCGTTATTTTGCAACGCGCCGTAGAAGATAACTTTCGCGGACGCGTGTTTGCCGCGGAGCTGGCGTTGCTGACGTTGACGATGGCGGCGTCAAACTACGCCACGGGTGAACTGCTGGACCGGTTTCAAGTTTCGCCGCGTGTGGTTACGATTGGTATCGGCATATTCTTTCTGATGCCAGGTGTGGCGTGGTTTCTGACTCAGCGCTGGTGGGATCGTGACGTCAGAAAACTTCTCTTATGCGAACTAAAATCGGAGTGATGGGCTCGGCCGCGCCGGATAGTGCGCGCCTCGATGCGGGCACCGGTCTCGTCGAGAAAGCCGAACAACTCGCGCGCGCGATCGCGATGCGCGACGTCGTGCTGTTCAGCGGCGCCACGACGGGCATCGTGTACGTTGTTGGGAAAGCGGCGCACGAGGCGGGTTGTTTCCACGTTGGGATCTCACCGGCGAGTAACCAGCAGGAGCACGTCGACCTTTACAAGTTGCCGCTCGATGCTTGCGATACGCTCGTCTACACGGGTTTCGGATTGAAAGGACGCAACGTGGTGCTGGTGCGCTCGTGCGATGTGGTGCTGTTTGTTGCGGGCGCGATGGGTTCATTGAACGAGTTTACGATCGCCCACGATGAGGGAAAGATTATCGGCTGTTTGACGGGAACGGGCGGCGTCGCGGCGGAGGCGGATTACCTGCTGCAGAAGTTTGGCAAGCGGGCGGCGACGAGCCGCGTGTTTCAAAGCTCAGATCCGGATGAACTACTTGACCAATGTTTGCAGAGTACATAGAGACGCCGGTCGGCGTCGCTGATTTCGACAACGAGGCGTGGCAGCGATGCCGGCCGGTTACGATTGCGCACGAATGGTCGGGTGAGCCCGCGCCGGTTGAGCGACATGCGGAAGTGCGGATTTGCTGGTCGGACGAGGCGTTGCATGTGCGTTTTGTGGGTAGTCAGCACGAGCCACTCGTTGTATCTGCGGAGCCGCGGACGGAAAGCAAAACGCTTGGGTTGTGGGACCGCGATGTGTGTGAAATCTTCATCGCACCGAAAGCGAACGAGCCGTGGCGTTATTTTGAGTTCGAAGCCTCGCCGGCAGGCGAGTGGGTCGATCTGGGGATTGTCGTAAAGCCCGAAGGCAGACAGACGGATTGGGAGTTTAAGTCGGGAATACGTGTAGCGGCGGAGATTGAGGACACACGGATTAGAGTCGCGATGGCCATTCCGTGGAGTGAGTCAATTCCAAAGCCAGATAAAACGGATCAGTGGCTCGTCAACCTGTTTCGTTGTGTTGGCCCTGAGGCGCCCGAGCGCTACCTGGCCTGGCGTCCGACCAAAACGCCGGAACCAAACTTCCACGTGCCCGAAGCCTTCGGCCCGTTGCACTTCAGTTAGTATTCGGCTGGCTCAGCAGCTTCGCGACGTACGCGTTAAAACTCGCGCGATCCTCGTCAGTCATCTCGATGATGCGAGCGCCAATCAGATAACCAGTCTCTTCCGGCGACTCGTCCAGGCTCTCGTAACGAACCGTTGCCAGCTTCATCTCCACCGGCCCGTCCGGCAAGTCCAGTTTCAAGTGCAAACGCCGATCTGAGCCAGCGAGATAGTGTTCGCCGATGCGAATCGCGGGAACGACCAACGCGAGTCCGGTCGTGCTGATGTCGAGGGTGTGCCCATTCAGGGTCGGAATACGTCGGGCGCCGTTGGAATGGGCTTTCAAATCGGACAAGCTGAGCGTGAAACTCAGTCGCGTTCGCACGCGTCTATGACGGCGCCGATTACCAATGAAGCGCCGTAAACGCGACACGATTCTGCGAGGGAGTTCTGACATCGCTTCAAACCAGACATGGAACCACTACTTTTGAGGATGGGCCAATCGAGAGAAAATTGGGGGGCAGCCGCAAGGGCCATTCTAGAGAACCTCGCCGCAACGGCGCAACAGTTTAATTTTTGACTACAAGCGGCTTGCCGGCTACATCGCCGCTTCTGACCCCGGTGGCGTCGAGGTAGAACGAGAGACGTCCACTCCGGCCGTATTGTGCGGGTTCGGCCGTCGCGTACCACGATTTTCCGTCGGCTGAGCGGTTGATCTGGAAGCGATATCCGGTCGATTCAGTGCCTTCAATGTCTTTCGGCACTACTCCCGCGGCGACTAATTCAGCGAGGTTGCCGAATTTGCCGTTGTGATTCTGGCTGTAAAGCACCTGGCCGAGCGAGATGCGCGTCATCATGTCCTGGACGTCGTTGTGGTGCGCGTTGATGCGGGCTTCGAAGAAGAACTGCTTGCCGGCTTTTTTCACCAGCTCGAGGTTTTCCCTATCGCCGACGATCCAGTTGTTGTCGACCTTGATCAGCGAAGCGGGTTCGATCTTTTCCTTGCCGTCCGCGTCCAAAACCTTTACGAACACGGTTGCCGCATCGCCACTGATCTGCTCGCCGGAAACGTCGATCTTCGCCGGGATTTTTTCGCTGATGGCAATCGCCATCTTCTCGAAATCGGGCCGCAACTCTTCGAATTCCTGCGCCGACAGCGCCTCGATCGCCGAGCGGTAGATCGACATCAGAAACGCCTCGCGAAACTTCTTTTCGCGCAACATCTGGTAGAAGAGTCGCGTGGTCTCTGTTGGCGAACGCGACGGGTTCTGCGCGAGCGCCGTGGAACCGCCGCTCAGCAGAAGCAGGAGAAGCAGGACGCAAACAGTCGTTTGGGTTCGATGCAACATCAGTAAAAGACCTCGGTTTTGCGAGACGAAAATGCTGGGACCGCAGGCGTCTCGCCTGCATCTTTCGTTACGGACGCCATCCGTATCAGTGCAGGCGAGACGCCTGCGGTCCCAGGGTAAAAACTCAGTTTGGCTCTAACTCCCGCGAGTTACGACCTGCGTCGCTTTGGCGCGAGAATCACTTCACGGCCGACGAGGTACAGAATAACCACCAGTACCAGGAAAGGCAGCAGCGACAACACGTTGGCCCAGTCTCCCGCAAAGAACGGATTGTGAGTCCTGGACCAATGCTCGATTGCGTTACTCCGTTCTATCCACAAGCCCGCGAAGAACGCGATGAACACCGCCGCGAGTGCGCCGCCGGCGATATAACCGGAAGCCATCAGCACGCCGGGACTCTTGTCTGTTTCCGCGATGAACTCTTCTTCCGTCAGGTTCCGGCGCTGGAGTTTCCTTCGCAGGTATTTGTCCACCAGCCAGCGAACCATGCCACCGATAAAGATCGGGCTGGACGAGGAAAGCGGCAGGTAAACGCCGACCGCGAACGCCAGTGAGGGGATGCCCGCCATCTCCAGCACGATGGCGATCATTACGCCCAACAGGACTAGTCCCCAGGGCAGTTGCTGATTCAGGATGCCCTTGATGATGTAGGACATCAGCGTCGCCTTTGGCGCGTCGTATTTCGTCACGGTTGAGCCATCGGGCGCGACTCGGTGCGTTCCGTTGATACCGGGGTCGACGTAGTAAGCGAGATTCCCTTGATCGTCGACGAGATACTTGCCCGGAGGGCCATTCTGCTCGTCGATCTTGTGCCACGTGCGGTATTGCCGCGAGTCAGGCACGAGCAGTCCGGCGTTTTTGACGGGTTCAGCGGGCCCGAGATTCGCCATGTCCGGGCGCAGGGTCGATGGGAAGTTACGCTCTACTTTGTAGACCACCTTGCCCGAAGCATCGACCAGATACTCGCCGGGTTCGAGTCCGGCAACAGTGCCGGTTGCAGCATCATTCTTCAATAACCGGAAGTTGCCGCCGCCACTGGGAGGCTGAGCAGTTTCGGTGTAAGCCGGAAGCGCCGCCAGTGCGCCGCTGTCAAATTGGCGTGCATCCTGCACTGCCCTGAACGTCGTCTGTGGGACGTAAACCGTGCTCTGGTCGTTAAGCCGGAGCAGGATTGGGCCGAGGATCAAAGCCGACGCCAGAGCGCCGACGAGAATCGCGATCTGTTGATACCGCGGAGTTCCGCCAACGAGGAACCCCGTTTTCAAGTCCTGTGACGTTGTGCCCCCGTTCGAAGCAGCGATACAGACGATGCCTCCGATGGAAAGCGCCGTTACGTAGTGGCTTGGACCACTCCAACCGATGATCAGAAAGATCAAACACGTCAGCAGCAGAGTGGCCACTGTCATGCCCGAAATCGGGTTTGACGACGAACCAATCTCGCCTGTCAGGCGCGAAGAAACCGTCACAAACAGAAAGCCGAAGGCGATGATAAGGACCGCGCCGAGCAAGTTAAATTGAAGGTGTAGCTGCGGCAGGATCATGATCATCGCGATCAGGACCAGTATGCCGCCGACGACAACCTTCATTGAAAGATCCTGATCCGTGCGCGGCAGATTCGCGGCCGCCGCCTGGCCGCCGCGCAGGTCACGGAGGCCACCCTGCAAGCCGTGCCAGATCGTCGGCAACGAGCGAAACAGACTGATGATGCCACCGGCCGCCACTGCGCCCGCACCGATGTAGAGAACATAAGCGCCGCGAATATCGTCGGGTGACATTTCACTGATCGGCACGGTGCCCGGAGGGAGTGCCGTCGTCATACCTTCGCCGAAGAACTTGATGGCGGGAATTAACACGAGGTAAGCCAACACGCCCCCCGCACACATTATCGATGCGATCCGTGGTCCAATGATGTAACCGACGCCGAGCAGTGCGGGTGAGATCTCGGCGGCCAACGATCCGGCTTTGAACGGCGCGCCAAAAACGCGGCTCGGAACGTCTTTCCAGGCTTTAAACGCCGCCATCAAAACCTGGTAAACCAGGCCGATACCGAACCCGGTGAAGATCGTCTTCGCACCCGAGGCTGCCTCGTCTGTTTCCGCGGCCTTCGCTCGATAAGCGGGATCAGCAGCCGCGCGAGATTCCGCAGACGCACCTGCCTTCAACACTTCCGCGCACGCCGTGCCTTCAGGATATTTCAAAAGTCCGTGCTGCTGCACGATCAACGCGCGGCGCAACGGAATCATCATCAGGATGCCGAGTAGACCACCCAGGACGGCCACCAGCATCACGCGTGTGAACTCCAGGTCAAATCCGAGAATCATAATCGCGGGCATAGTGACGCCGACGCCGAACGCGATCGACTCTCCCGCGGAGCCCGATGTCTGCACAATGTTGTTTTCGAGAATGGTGGCTTCGCGGACGCCAATCTTGCTGAGCAATCGGAAGAGGCTTATCGAGATGACGGCGACGGGAATCGATGCGCTAACGGTCAAACCCACTTTCAGCACCAGCCACAACGACGACGCACCGAAGACCATTCCGAGCAGCGTGCCCACGATCAACGGCAACGGCGTCAGCTCGCGGATCTTCACATTGGCCGGGATATAGGGCCGGAACGTGGCTAAGAGAGGATTGGTATCCGGCGCCGCAGTTTTGGTTTCGACTCTATCTGGAAACTCGTTTGCACCGACCTTTGCACCGACGGTTTCAGAAGACATCCGGTTTGACCCTCCAACAGATTTTCCACAAAAGGGGAGTGCGCGGGGTTTGAAACGCTCGCTACTTTACACGGGCCGCTCGCGCTCGGCAAGCGCGTAAATGGGCCTTAATAACGGGTTTTGGTGATAAACTGCGCCGGATGAAACTCCGAACACCCGTCCTGCTACTCGTCGCCGTACTTTTATGTTTTGCGCGTCCGGCTGAGTCGATCCAACCGTCAGTTCAATCGTCAGCGCTGCCCTTGATTGCGGCCTCACGCCTAGCTGATGTTCCGATGCCCGCGAAGGTGCTCGGGTTTGCGCCGGGTGACGATCGAAAACTCGCTTCGTGGAGCCAGGTGCTCGAATATTTCGAGCAATTGGACCGCGCGAGTGACCGCGTGCTTTTTGAGACGCTTGGACAGACTTCGATGGGCAAGCCGTTTGTCATGGCCACCATCAGCTCGCCTGAGAACCTCGCGAAACTAGGCGAGTACAAAGACATCCAGGCGCAGCTTGCGAATCCACGCAAACTCGGCGCGCTCGCAACCCGCGATCGCAAGGCGGCGGAGTTGATCAAACGCGGGAAGACGATCGTGCTGATCACCTGCGGCATCCACTCCACGGAGGTGGGCTCGTATCTCTCGAGCATGCTCATCGCGCACCGGCTCGCGTCGTCAAACGAGCCCGAGATCCAAAACATCCTCGCAAACACGATCGTGCTCCTCGTCCCGTCTTTGAATCCCGACGGCGTGGACATCGTGAAAAACTGGTACGACAACACACTCGGCACGCCGTACGAAGGAACCGATCCGCCGGAGCTTTATCACAAGTACACCGGACACGATAACAATCGCGACTGGTACGCGTTCACCCAGGTCGAAACACAGCTCACAGTAGACAAGATTCACAACGTTTGGCATCCGCAGATCGTCCACGACATACACCAGCAGGGTGCGATGGGCGCGCGGCTGTTTCTGCCGCCGTACATGGCGCCGGTCGAGCCGAACGTGCCGAAGCCGATCATCGCCGGCTACACGAAGCTTGGTAACTGGATGGCCCAGGACCTGCGCGCGCAGGGTTTTGCCGGCATCACGACGAACTCGACTTATGACGCGTGGACGCCCGCGCGCGCCTATTCGCATT
Organism: Acidobacteriota bacterium; assembly: GCA_020199835.1. GTDB lineage: Bacteria > Acidobacteriota > Blastocatellia > Pyrinomonadales > Pyrinomonadaceae > PSRF01. The sequence continues at coordinate 7,915 of JAIVJV010000009.1, forward strand.
ACCACGCGGGCGTGCGCATGTTGTCGGAAACTGCTTCAGCGAAGATCGCGTCGCCCATGACGCTGAAGTTAACCGAGCTGACGTCGCGTGAAGGTTACGATCCGCAGAAGGAGTCGGTAACGTTTGGGCCAGTGTGGCGTGGCGGCGAGTGGAAGCTGGGCGACATAACGAAGTACATGACGACAGCGGCGTTTCTGTTGATGCGAAACGCGGCTGAGAATCGAGTGGAGTGGTTGCAGAGGTTTTATACGATCGGGAAAGAAGCGGTGCGGCCGCGAAGACCCGGCGAGCTGTTTGGTTTTCTGATCCAGCCATCGCCGAACTCCGCGGAACTGCTCAAGATACTGGACCGTGGGGGAGTCGAAGTCGAGGAATTGCAAGCCGGAACGAAGTTCAAAAGTAAAGCGCCCACGTTTCCCGAAGGCACGAAGTTAGTGCGGATGGACCAGCCGTACGGAGGTTTTGCGAAAGCGTTGCTGGAGGTGCAGCGTTATCCGAATCTGCGGGACGCCGCCGGTCATCCAATCCCCCCGTACGACGTAACTGCGCACACGCTGCCGTTGTTGATGGGCGTCGACGTTCAGCCCGTCCGCGCGCCTTTCCGGTATGAGAAAGCGACAGCGCAGCCCACAGTTTCAGGATCGGCCGGTGACGCGACTGACACGTTCGATCGTTTGCCGGCGCTGTATCGTTCGTCCGTGCCGAGCCATGATGAAGGTTGGACCAGGTGGATCCTCGATACGCGATCAATTCCCTATCGCTCGCTGAGTGACAAAGATATTCGTGGGGGAATTTTTTATTACAAGCCGTCAGCAGGCGTGACGATTAAGCACAACGTGATCGTTATTCCGGATCAGTCTGCCCGCACGTTGCTGGAAGGTTATCGCGCGGGAACAATGCCGCCGGAAGTTTCGGGTGGGATTGGAGAGCAGGGCGTGCGAATGCTGCAGCAATTCATTGAGAGTGGCGGAACGGTTGTTTTCCTGAATCGTGCGTCAAACTTTGCGATCGAGCAATTCAAGCTGCCGGTGCGCAACGTCGTCGCCGGATTGCCGCGAACGGAGTTTTACGTGCCGGGATCGATCTTGCGTATCGAGCTCGATACGGCGCATCCGCTCGTGAGTGAAAGTGGAATGCCTAAAGAAACGATCGCCTGGGCGGAAGACTCGCCGGTGTTTGAGATTGCCGAGATGCCGGGCGCGAGCGTGCCCGCGGCAAATGCCACCATCATCGCGTCGTATCCCCTGGACAAGAATCCGCTGCTCTCGGGCTGGCTACTCGGCGGGGACAAAATGAAAGGTAAAGCCGCGCTCCTGGAGGTGAAGATGGGCGAAGGCCGCCTCATTCTTTTTGGCTTTCGCCCGCAGTACCGCGCCCAGTCGCTGGCGACTTATCCACTCTTGTTCAGTGCCCTGAAACGTTAGTATCTGTATCTACTGCTTCTCGAGATACATCTTCGCGGCCATCTTCGTCAGCTTCCAAACACGCGACCACGCGATGTGGCTATCGCCGTTCTCGCGCCCGGTGAGCTTGTCGAAGATCAGTTGCCGTAACGCTTTGCCTTCGCGCCGCAGCATGAACTCTCTCGCATACGGCTTCGCGGTCTCGAAGAAGCTGAAACCCGGGTCCGTCACCACACCAATGCCTTCGAGCGTCATCAACGCGCGCATGACGTAAGTGAAGTTCGACGGCAAGCGGAACGGATACTCGTAGATCACTTCAGCGAGATCGTAAGTCAGTTCCTTGAAGTTCACCTCACCAAGTTTCAGGTTCAAATAATGCGTGAACAGACTCTCGACCACCGGACGAACCGTTTCCGGATCGACTCCGGGCTTCAGAAAGTCCAGGTTGATGATGTCCTGGCCCAGACCGTGGACGTCGCGCGCAATCACATGGAAGAACGCGTCGATCATCTGTGCCTGCAACTTCGGAGTAATCCGTCCGACCATACCGAAATCGAAGAACGCCAGATGACCGCTGTCCATCACGAGCAAATTGCCCGGATGCGGATCGGCGTGAAAGAAACCGTCTTCGAGTAGTTGCTTCAGGTAGGTGCGAATCAGCAGCCGGTTAACCTTCACGGCGGAGATGCCGTTCGCCCGCAGGCCCTCGATATCGACAACCTTCGTGCCCCGAATGAACTCCAGCGTCAGAACGCGTGTGTTGGTGTGCGACCAAAAAACCTTCGGCACGCGGATCGCGCGCCAGGTGCGAAAGTTGTAACGAAACCTGTCGGCGTTGCGACCTTCTTTGACGTAATCCATCTCCTCGAAGATGGTGACGTGAAACTCGCGCAACATGCCTTCCCAGTCGGCGTTTTCATTCGCCCTCGGAAAGAAACGATTGGTTAGCTTCACGAGCCGGTAGAGAATCGCGATGTCGAAACTGATCGTGGATTCGAGATCCGGTCGCTGCACTTTAACCGCGACTTCCTCACCCGTCGCGAGGCGAGCGCGATAAACCTGTCCGAGCGAAGCCGCGGCGATCGGTTCGCTGTCGATCTCCGGATAAGCTTCGTGCAAAGGGCGACCCAGTTCCGCTTCAATCCGCGCAAACGCCTCAGCGGTCGAAAACGGGGGCACTTGATCCTGTAACTTCGCCAGTTCCGTGACGTAAGCGAGAGGCAGCAGATCGGCACGCGTGCCCAACGTCTGACCAATCTTGATGAACGTTGGCCCAAGATCGAGTAGGGACTGGCGCAGCCAAACTGCCTGCTTCTGTAGTCGCGCGTGCTTGCGATCCGAGCCCTCAGCGCCGCGAAAGATTACGTAGCGCAGTCCGCGAATGAAAAGATCGAACGCCGCGTCAAACTGCGCCCACATCCATGCCTTGTATTGCGCGAGACGACCGCGGTCACGCGCGACATCTCGCAACCTCGAAACGGCGCGTCGATTGAAATCCGCGCGCACGTCGTACGTGTCGAGAAATAGATAGAGCGAGAAAAGCCCGAGCACGCGCGCCACTCGCGCCGCACGCAACCAGCCGCGAAAACCGCGTCCGGCGAGAAGCTCGTTGACTAACTCTTCGGTCAACGGCCGCACTTCGCGCGTGTGCCTTTGCGGCGCCGGCTCAGCCAGCTTCAACCCGCTCGCGTTGGGCTCCGTTCGTTTATCTGTTCGTTTAACCAGGGCCTGGTTGGTCGTCATTCCAAAACCTAAATTACCGACAACATGTGCTTCGTGCCCGCGCGCTCGAAATAACTTTCCGCGCGGGTCACGTCGCGTGAAATCTGCGCTTTCAACTCGTCTACTGAACTAAATCTACGCTCGTCGCGGAGACGGTATAAAAACCTGACTCGCACAACATCGCCATAGAGGTCACCGTCCCAGTTCAGTACGAACGTCTCGACCGAAGGTTCCGACGCGTCCCCAAACGTCGGTCTGAGCCCGATATTTGTTACGCTGCGGCGCCATTGTCCATCAATTAAAGTGCCGCTGACGTAAACTCCGTTCCGGGGTATGACGCGGTTGTGTGGGTGCAGGTTGGCCGTTGGGAAACCGAGCTTATGGCCGCGTTCTGAGCCTCTTTCGACCCGCCCTTCGACACCGTAAGGACGACCCAACATGCGGCGCGCGAGGTTCACCTGGCCGCGTGCGAGCAGGTCGCGAATCTTGCTTGAACTCACGCGGTGCCCGCGCAACCTGACTTCCGGCACCTCACCAGCTACGAAGCCAAGCTCATCGCCCAGACGCTTCAACAGTTCGATGTTGCCTTCGCGGTTGTGTCCGAAAGCAAACCCTTTTCCGAGGTAGACTTCACGCGCGTGCAGCCGATCCATGACCACGTCGCGGAGGAAATGTTCGGCGCTGACCGTGGAAAACTGTTTCGTGAAGCGGACTACTATCGTTTGTTCGATACCGAGAACGCCGAAGCCTTCGATCTTCTGATCGAACGTCTGGAGCAGCGGCGGCGCAGACTCAGGATGCAGCACCGCGCGCGGATGCGGGTCGAAAGTGATCACCGTCGGCACTGCGCCGAGCGCGCGTGCACGTTCGACCACAGTGCTCATGATCAATTGGTGGCCCAGGTGAAGACCGTCAAACACGCCGAGTGTGAGCACGGTTGGGCGGTGGATCTCCGCGTTGTCAGTACCGTGAAAGAGACGCATCAGAAGTTATTCGACTACCAGTCCGTCGTAAGCAAACTCGACGCCGGGTGGGAGCCGCGCTGAGTCGCGACCATGTTTGATGTCGTGCGCAATGTGCGTGAAGAACGTGCGCCGCGGTTTTATCTGCGCGATGTATTCCAGCGCGCGATCGACCCACAGGTGCGTCGGATGTTCGCGAAAACGCAAACAGTCAAGCACGAGCACGTCGAGATCCTGCAACGAGTCGATTGTTTCTGCCGGTATATCGCTAAGATCCGTCAGATACGCGAAGTCGTTGAAGCGATAGGCCATCACCGGCAGGCGCCCGTGAATCACTTCGAGCGGAGTGATCACGAGTTCAGGACCGATACAAAACGGCGCGCGATGATAGACCGTGTAGGGAATCACCTGCGGCAGACCGCCGCCGAAGTGCGACGGTTCGAAGATGTACTTGAAGATACGCTTGATATCGACCCACGCGCGTTCGTTTGCATGAACGCCGAGTGCGCCGAAGCGAAAGTTGAGTGGACGGATGTCGTCCAGACCGAAGATGTGATCGGCGTGGCAGTGCGTGATCAGGACGGCGTCGAGTGACTTGAGACCGAAGCGCAGTGCTTGCTGGCGGAAGTCGCTCGAGGTGTCAACGAGTATCGTCCTGCCCGCGTGTTCGATGATTACTGAAACTCGCAGCCGCTTGTCGCGCGGATCGTCCGAGGTACAGGTCTCACATTCGCAACCAATCGACGGGACTCCCGTCGAGGTTCCGGTACCAAGGAAAGTGAGTTTCATCTCCCACCGGTGATATCGCCGCCTGAGAAGCGCTGCGCTTTTGGCGGAGCGTTGATTAGCGAAACGTATTGCATGCGGAGATCGGCCAGCAGGCCCTCGAGCATCTGCTGCTCTTTCGACGTGAGATTTCCCGCCGTCTTCTTTTGCAGCATCCCGAGCACATCGATCCAGTGTTTGCCTAACTCAACATCGACCTCGCGCTGATGCGTAACCGGATGTTCCATCATCCCGAGCGCCGAAGCCGCGTTCGAAGCAATCGACATGATGAAACTGAGAAACCCCGCCGGGTCGCGAGCATCTGCCAGTTCCTCTTCGGTGAACTCTTCTTCCAGGTCGCCTGGCATGTCGGCCGGTGGCGGAGTAGTCGCCGCTTCGGGTTCCCGGGCAGTCTCAGTCGCTGCTCCGGCGGTAGCTTCAGCGGCAGCGCTTACCGGTTCCGGCTTTGGTTCAGGTCGCTCTTCTGGAGGAAGATCGCGCGGGCTTCCGTCAGGATTGAACGGCCGCCGATCCGTTACTTTAAAAGTTGGTTGATCGTTACTCATAACTCTGTTTGTGAATTTTGCCTGATGGTAGCATAGACTACTGCCATGCCCACAACCTTCAACGATCTCGTAAAACTTATGGAGCGTCTACGCTCGCCAAACGGTTGTCCATGGGACCGCGAACAGACGTACGCCACGCTCGCGCCCATGCTGCTCGAAGAAGCTTACGAGGCTTTCGAAGCGGTCGAAGACGCTCGCGAAGGCCGCCCCGCTGAACTCCGCGACGAACTCGGCGATCTGCTGTTTCAAATCGTCTTTTACGCGCAGGTCGCGAAAGAACGCGACGAGTTCACGATGGACGACGTCATAGCCGCAATTCACGACAAGATGGTGCGCCGCCATCCGCACGTCTTCGGCGACGTCACGGCCGACGATTCAGCGACAGTCCTGCTCAACTGGGAAACGATGAAGGCCGAGGAACGACGCGCCGCGGGCAAGACTGAAGAAGTGAAAACCTCGCTGCTGAACGGCGTCTCGTCAAAAGCTCCGGCATTGATGGAGGCTCATCAACTCTCGACGAAAGCCGCGCGCGTAGGGTTCGACTGGAAAAGCGTTGACGATATTTTTGACAAGTTACAGGAAGAGATCGAAGAGTTGCGCCGCGCGATCACGGAACACGCTAACCTCAAAGACGAAGCAAACCACGCGCGCGTGCGCGAAGAGATCGGCGACCTGCTTTTCGCGGCGACGAACATCGCGCGCCACATGCAAGTCGAACCGGAAGCGGCGCTGAAACTCACGAACCGCAAGTTCCGCCGCCGGTTCGCCTTCATCGAAACTTCACTTCACGATCGTGGCCAGGCGTTCGACCAGACTTCAATAGATGAAATGGAAGGATTATGGCAGGAGGCAAAGTCCACGGATTACACAGATGAAAAGAAATCGGTGTAATCCGTGGATGAGTTAGTTACTCGTTTATTCTCAACGATCGTTTATTCTCAACGACCGCAACACTTGATTGAACGCATTGTCGAAGGCGCGTTCGTTCTGCGGCGCGACCGCCACCATGTAGAACAGTTGGCCATTACGCAGTTGCGTCGTGATCAGCCTGATAGTCTCCGGACCCCCAGTCGCCTCGTTGACGTTGCTCAACGTGGCCCACAGAGCGTTACGTCCGTCGAGCGTCGTGCGCTGATAGTTACCGCTCGCTCGCAGATTCCGATTTCCCTGAGCCAGTCCACTGATCAGCTCATCGGTCGCGCGTTGCAAATTGCGGTTGTTCGGCTGTATCACACCAAAACTGGCGCCGTGAGTAAACACGGCCTGACCGTTCACCGAGCCATAGCCGCCTTCCGGCACAAACCAAACCGAACTTCCCTGGTCGAGCTGGCGCCAGTTAGCCGGTACGTTCACCCGCACACCGCCGTTGAATATCGAAACGTTCTGGTAACGGGTTGACGGATACTCCACGCGTCCAGCCGGCGCGCGATCCGGATAGCTGGTGTTTTCGCCCCTCGGATTACGTTGTCCACTGCGAGCTATCTCCTCCATCGAAGGAGCAGCGCCATGGCCGCGCAATCGTTCTTGAACACGTGCAAACTCGCGGCTGTCATCGCGAACCGAATTATCGACTCGTAGCATCTGGGCTTCGCGATTGATGCGCGCATAACGATCGCTTGGGCTGGGGTGGCTACTCAGGAACCCTCCAGAGGAACCGCCACCTTGTTGCTCGATCGTCCGAAACATGTTTGCCAGATCGCGCGGATCGTAACCGGCCGCGGCCATCATCTGGGCGCCGAGAATGTCAGCTTCTGTTTCGTACTCGCGGCTGAACTTCAAAAGGTAAACAGCAAACGGTGCCTGGGCCAACTGGCCCACGTTTGGATTACGTGTCAGGATCGTTCCCGCAATGCCGGCGATCGCTGCGAGCGTTCCGTACTTTTGTCCTTTGGTCGCCTGCGCGGTGCCGTGACGCAACGCAACGTGACTGATCTCGTGGGCCATCACGCCGGCCATCTCGCCTTCACTACGCGCCGCCTCGATCATGCCGCGATTGACGTACATTGGTCCACCGGGCAGCGCGAACGCGTTGATGTCGCGCGCGTTTATGACTTTGAAGAAGTAATCAAATTCGGGGTGTCGAAACTGTTGTGGAATCGCGGCCACCAGCCGTTCGCCCACGCGCTCTACGTAGCTCTGAACCTGTGCATCGTTCAGCAAAGGAAATTGTTGCTCTGCTTCCTGCGCTGCCTGGCGTCCGAGCTTGACGTCGTCCTGAATACTAAACTTGTTACTGTGATACTTGAGCTGCGTCTGCGCCGCGATCGAGAACGGCAGCGCCATCATCGCGACCAAGGCAACCCACGCAATCAGTGATTTTCTTTTAATCATTAATCTCATAACCACCTCTTACCCTTTTTCCGAGATTCATGCACCAAAACGCAACAGGAATACACGTACGGGAGATCGGTTTTCGTCGGGAAAAGCGCCCATTTTTCAATAAACCGGGCGGCCCTGCAGTTATCATGCAATGAAAATGCCAGTGGTGGGTCAGCCGCCCGTCCGCGGCTCAATATGGCGGTTAAACCACTGAGCCGGTTCGGCCAGCGGAACAATCCGATGTGGCTCGCCACGCCAGACGCGAATCATCGAGATTACGAGAAACACCTTACTCGCGATGCCGAAGACCACTTCGCCAAAGCTGGTGCCGCTAATGTCGCCAATCACGCCCAGCATGGTTGCCAGCGCCAGAATGGCGATGTGCAAGGCCAAAGCTTGCGACGCATGAAAGCGCACTCTCACTTCCGGCCGCGCAGCAAGAAACAGCTCCAGCAGCGAAGCAATGATGCCGACATAAGGCACGTACGCCAACAGCAACGCCCAATTCTCAGGGATGCCGAGGCCCATCACCGTTCGCGACGTAGGTGGATTTGCTATCGGGGTTTGGTAAGGATTCGCCGCCGGTTGTTGATACTGAGTTGGCGGTGCGTATGTGGGAGGAGGTACAAACACTGACGGATACGACGCGTCGAGCGGAGGTGTGTCGTAGCGTCGGGTCGGGGCTTCGGAGTAGGCACTCTGTCGCGCATTCTCGTTGGCGTTGCGTCCGACTTCGCGCGTCGCGCCACGTACCTGCTGCGTCGGCGGGCCGCCCCAGGATTCTTCAGCCTTACGTTCAACGTCGGGATCGAGCGGGTTAGTGTCGTATTTGCTCTTCTTCGTCTCCATCGTCGCCTCGCGCATCGCTCCTGGTCCCACCGCGACGAGCGTCGTTTTAATCTTACTCGCCCGCGATTTCATACTCAACCTGCTGCCATCGCTGTTCACGTTCACATATGGAAAACGCGTTAACGGCGGCTTCGGTTCCGCCGAGACCGACAATCAGGTAAGTTGCTGAAGGGTAATAAGCAAGCCGAACGTCCGTTTCCGAAGGACTCGGATCGACCGCGCGTGGATGTGAGTGGTAGATGGCGAGCAGTTCCTCCCCGCGTTCGCGCATTAGGCGCTGGGCAGCGAAGAGGTCTTCGGGCGCGGCTTCGTACCCAAGTTCGGGATTGGCGGTGACGTTTCGCAGACGATAGATCGTACGGGCGTTGTGCTCAGAGCCGCCGCCAATCAAGCCACAACATTCTGCCGGGGCCACTTCGCGCGCGTGAGCAATCATCGCGTCGAGGTGTTCGCGCAGCAGCCGGATGGTAGGCATTTCAGTCTTGAACGATGCGTAGATGCAGTTCTTCCAACTGCTTCGGATCGACTTCGCCGGGCGCGTCGATCATGAGATCCGCGGCCGAGGCGGTCTTTGGAAACGCGATCACGTCGCGCATGTTGTCGGTTCCGGCGAGCACCATCATCAAGCGATCGATGCCGGGCGCGATACCGCCATGAGGCGGCGTGCCGTATTCCAACGCATCGAGGAAGAAACCAAAACGCTGGCGCGCTTCTTCAGTGCTCATGCCGAGCGCTTTGAACACGAGCCGCTGCACGTCGCGACGATGAATACGAATGGAGCCACTCGCCATTTCGACGCCGTTGATTACCGGGTCGTAAGCCTTCGTGCGGATCTGCGCGAGCAGATCCGTTTCACCACCTTCGACAGCGCGCTGCAAAAGTTCGAGATCCTCATCGACGGGCGAAGTGAACGGATGATGCATCGAGTAGTAGCGGCCGTCTTCTTCGTGAAACTCAAACATCGGGAAGTCAGTGACCCAAAGCGGCGCGTAGACGTTCGCGGGAATAATGTTCTCGCGTTTTGCGACTTCGTTGCGCAATGCGCCGAGACTCGCCGCGACGACTTTCGGTTTTCCGGAGACGATTAAGACTGCGTCACCTTTCTTTGCACCCGCGAGGTCTGCGAGTCGGGCGACAGTGTCTGGTCCAAGTGCTTTCAACAACGATGACGAGAGTTCGTCGACAAGTTTGATCCACGGGAGCGCGGCCGCGCCGTAGCGTTTCGCGAACTCCTGCAACTCGTCCAAAGCCTTGCGCGACAGATTCGCGCCGCCGGGCACCACGATACCTTTAACTTGTCCACCTGAACTCAGCGCTGAAGCAAACGGGGCGAAGTCGGTGCCTGTTAAAGCCGGCGAGAGCTCCTGCAGTTCGAGTCCGGGGATGCGCAGATCAGGTTTGTCAGAACCAAAGCGCGCCATCACTTCCGCGAAACCGAAGCGCGGAAACGGCGTTGGCAGGTCGACATTGATGAGTTTGAAAACGCTTGCGAACAAGCCTTCGATCAGCGAGTAGACCTGATCGAGTGTGGCAAAACTCATTTCGACGTCGAGTTGGGTAAACTCCGGCTGGCGATCGGCGCGCAGATCTTCGTCGCGAAAACAGTGCGCGATCTGGAAGTACTTATCGAGCCCGCCGATCATGCACAACTGTTTGAACAATTGCGGCGACTGCGGGAGCGCGAAGAACTTGCCCGGAAAGATACGCGAAGGAACGATGTAATCGCGCGCGCCTTCGGGTGTGGACTTGATGAGAATCGGCGTTTCGATTTCGGTGTAACCTTGCGCCGTCATGTAACGGCGGATCTCGTTCGTCACGCGATGCCGCAGCAGAATGTTTGCCTGAAGCTGCGGCCGGCGCAGATCGAGGTAGCGATATTTCAAACGCAGATCTTCACTCGCGAGCGCGTCGGGTGCGGCGTCGAGCTGAAACGGCGGCGTCCGCGCGTCGTTGAGAATGAGAAGTTGATCGGCGTGAACTTCTACGTCGCCGGTGACGAGCTTTGGATTGCGTGTGTGCTCGTCGCGCATCACAACTTTGCCGGTCACGGCGATCACGTACTCGCCGCGGAGTTCTTTCGCTTTCGCGTGAGCTTCGGCCGAGACTGCGGGATTCGAAACGACCTGCGTGATTCCCGCGCGGTCGCGTAGATCGATGAAGGTGAGTTCGCCGAAGTCACGGCGCTTGGCAACCCAGCCCATGAGGGTGACTTGCTTGCCGATGTCCGATGCACGCAGTTGACCGCATGAGTGCGTGCGTTCCAGGTTTCCGAGATGATCCAGCATTCAAACCTACTATTTCACCGCTCGGTTTCGTGGGACGCTCAGTGAGTTCCACGCGGCAGAACGGAAGTGTTTGGCCAGGTAAACAATCTGGCCGATGTGATACGCGTAATGCATGAGTTGGCGATTGATGGCCTGAACAACGGTGTGCTCCTCGCCGCGGATAAACACTCTCTTCTCTAAATCTTCGATTTGCAACGGGTCGAGGGCGGCGAAGACGCATTGCCAACCGCGTTCCCAGTATTCGCGAACGTCGTCTTTGGTCGTGTTCGCCTGAATCACAAATTCGTAGTCGCGATTGCGGTTCGGTTTTTCACCGTCGGTGGTGAGAAAGTCGGTCCAGCGAGAGAACATGTTGCCGGCCATGTGCTTCATGACGACGGCGATGCTGTTTGATTCTTCGTCAAGTGTGACGAAGTACTCTTCGTCTTTCAGTTGCTCAAGCGCTTTCTCGGCGAGCTTCTTGTAAGCGCGCATGGCGTTGCGCGAGTCATCGAGGTAGTTCTGGATAATTGCTTCGTTTGGCATTGATAGTTCGTATTATGTCTTCCCCACCAGTCCCACGACTTCAGCCACCTGCACTGCTCTCTGCTCGCCCGTTTTCATATTTTTGAGACCTACGGTGCCTTGCGCTCGTTCTTCATCCCCAATAACCGCAACAAACGGTATCGCCCGAGAAGCCGCGTACTTAAACTGTTTGCCGAGCTTATCAGCCTCCGGATACAAATCAACTCGCAAACCGGCAGCGCGCAACTGCCGCGCTAACGCGAGCGACTCCGCAATCGTCTCTTCGTTCCAGACCGCCACCATCACATCAGCCGGCGAACTCCCTACGTGCTCGGGAAACATCGCCTTCTCGTTCATCACCACGAGGATGCGTTCTAACCCGAGCGAAAACCCACAGGCCGGCACGTCCTGACCGAGAAACATCCCCACCAGATTATCGTAACGACCGCCACCGCCCAGACTGCCCGCGAGATCCTTAACATTGATCTCCATGATCGCGCCGGTGTAGTACGAAAGTCCACGCGCGAGACTCGGATCGATCTTCACCCTTTCGCCGATGCCGGTCGCCTCGGCGAAGTCGATGATCGACTGCAACTCATCTACGCCTTTCGCGCCGAGCTCGTTGTCGCCAACAAACTCCACGATGCGGCCGAGGACCGCTCGGTTCAAAGCTTGTCGCGTTTGATCCGCGATCTCCGCGGCGTGTTCGAGTTCACCCAGAGTTGAAAAGAACCGAAGCAGGCGCTCGCCCGCTGTGGGTTGGATCCCTCGCGCCCCAAATTCTTTCTCAACGCCTTCGCGTCCGATCTTGTCGAGCTTGTCTAATGCGATTAAGGCTGAATCGTGGTGCTCTAATGCTACGCCCGCAACCGCCAAGACCCCGGTCAAAGCCTGGCGGTGATTCAACCGCACACAGAAATCATTGAACCCGAGTTTCGTCAACACCTCACACGCCGCCGCACAGATCTCCGTTTCGACAAGCATCGATCGCGAACCAAGCACGTCCACGTCGCACTGATAAAACTCGCGAAACCTGCCACGCGCGGGACGATCTGCACGCCACACCGGTTGAATCTGGTAACGCTTGAAAAACTTGGGTAGCTTGTCGCGGTACTCAGCCACCACACGCGCCAACGGCACCGTCAGATCATAACGCAGCGCGAGATCCGCTTCGCCTGTGCCTTCGTGCACACCGCGTTTCAGGATCTTGTAGATGAGCTGGTTCCCTTCTTCGCCGTACTTGCCCATCAACGTTTCAATGTTCTCCGCCGCCGGCGTCTCGAGCGGCTCGAAACCGTAGCGCTCGTAGACTTCCTTGATCACACCGATCACGTATTCGCGTTTGCGAACGTCTTCGGGCAGGAAGTCGCGCATGCCGCGCGCCGGCTGAGTCTTCGTCGATGGCATTACTTAAAGATAGAAAACCCCGCGTAGATCACAAACTGGTTGAGGCCGCGATTCGATCCCGTCCGGTCACCGTTCGAGATGTGGTGAAACCTCACGCCGACATTTACGGCGCGTCTCTCAAACGTAAATACGCGAACACCGCCGCCCGCTTCACCGACAAGCGCGAGCTTGCCCGCGTCTTCGATCGGCACTGACTTATTGAACCAAAGCAAACCGCCGTTTACATGCACGAACGGATGCACCTTCGAGCCGTTCGCAAAATCGAGTTGCAACCCCAGCGGCGTGACACCGCCGCCGTAAGCCGTTTCGCGATTCAGGGTCGTCACACCACCGACGGTCGTGCGGCTAACAATCGTTCCGGTCGCAACCGCCAAAGGTACAGCATCGAGCGTGTACTGAAGCGCGAGACTGTCGTTCGCGGCGAGCGTACGGCCATAACGAAACGCTGCGATCACAAACTTCCGATCTTCGGCTTCGTCGTCACGCAAACCGCCGAAGATCGTCGTCGCCTTCGGAGAAAAACCACCCCAGAAGCCAAACTCGTTGTCATCTCGTTTCAACAGAAACGGATTATCGTCTGTTTGGGCGAATGCTGACGAGCTGATAAAAAGACAAAGAACTGCCGAGAGAGAAACGCGGGCGAAAAGTTTCATTCGGACGCTTTTTCCTTTAAGTATTCACGAGTGTAATTGACGTAGTTCTGCCAGAAGAGCGCGAGGTCAGCGACTTCCTTGACTGTAAGCGGGCGTTTCACTCGGCCGGGTGTTCCCATCACGAGCGAGCGCGGTGGAACAACCGTTCGCGGACTCAACAACGACCCTGCGGCCACAAGTGAAAACTCGCCGATGCGCACATCGTCAAGCAGGATCGATCCGATTCCAATCAACGAACCGCGTTCGACGTGGCAGCCGTGCAACGTGACACTGTGACCGACAGTGACCTGCTCTTCAAGGATCGTCGGGTGGGTTCCGTTCTGCACGTGAATCACGCAATTGTCCTGGAGGTTTGATCGATCGCCGATGCGGATGTAATGAATGTCACCACGCACCGTGCAGTTGCACCAGATCGAGGCTTCTTCGCCGAGGTGGACGTCACCGATTACTTGAGCGCTTGGATCCACGTACGCGGTTGGGTGAATCTGCGGGTGAATCCCACGAAATGGTCTAATCATGGTTTTTGGGATAGTACCATACAGCCACAGAACACAACGATTATGCTAAATTTGCACCGCATGACCCGCTTCTCCCGACGCATAGCCTCGCTGATTTTGCTCACGGCGCTCGCAGCCACGACGGCGTGCACGGGCTCGCTGTTCAAGGTAAAGCCCGCAATCGAGCTGCCACCGTTGCCGCCAAACACGCGCAGCACGGAAGCCGGGCCCGTCACAGTTCGTGTCGCGCCACTGCTCACCGACGAAGAAAGCCAGGAATTGTTTGAAGCGAATTTGCCGTTGAGCGGAGTGTTGCCGCTGCGGGTCGAACTCGTGTTTCAGAGCGGCGTGCCGGTGGAAATCAAGAAGGCGCGTTTTCGTTTGCGCGACAGTCAAAACCGCGAATGGAAACTGTTGTCGCCGAAGAGCGCGATCTCACGGATCATGAAAGCCAACGGCGTGACGCTTTACAATCCAAACGCGCGCAAGCAGTTTGAGCAGGAGTTTGGCGCCTACGCGATCGATCTTAAGACGCCGCTTTCGTCGGGCGATTCGCGCCGCCAGGGTTTTCTCTTCTTCCAGACTCCGGATAAAAAAGCGGTAACCGCCGATCAGCAGCTTACGCTGACTGTCGAACGGTTACCGCAAGTCGCCACAATTACTGTGAACTAACTGCTAAGTGGCGACTTCCCACTTAACCTCTCAGTTACCCTCTTGGACCAGTGGCCCTGATAGTGACCTCGGTTCCGGCGTCCAGCTCAAGATCCTCTCGACCCTGAACGTAAACGGAACCAGCACCTGCGCCGGCGCCGAGTACCGCGCCGATCGCCGCGCCTTTACCACCACCAGCAATCGCGCCAATGATCGCACCTACGGCCGTACCAATCGCCGTGCGCTGCACGGTCTTATTGGTCTGGTTGCTATCGCGAACCGCGCCTTCGTTGTCGATGCGCACCACCTCACCGGTCGGCGTACGAACCGCTTCGAGAATGCCTGCGAAGCGATGGGTGCGGCCGTCCCGCATGCGAATCGTGTCGAAGTCCAGCGTCATTTGCGAACGTCCCGTGACGCGTCCACTGCGTTCGAGATTCGCGACGTAGCCTTCGATGGTGGCTCCGTCATACTGGCCGGGTGAACGAACCGTCATCGTAAAGCGCTCGCCTTCGCGAACGGTTTGCGTGGTGAGTTCGTTGTTCAGCACCGCGACTATCTGTGTTCCATCGGGAATGATGAAATTGCCGGCGACTTCGCCCGCACCCACGTTTCCGCCTTCACGGTTCGTGTCGTAGACGTTTAGCTGCGCCACGTCGGAAGTGCGATCGTAGTAAGTGCGAACAACGACAGGCTGATTTACACGATCGCTATAGAGCGAACGCGTAACCAGTAACTGCCGGCCGTTATCAACCGGATCGAACGTGACGGTGAAATCGTTCGCCCGTTCGCCGGTTCTCGTGATCGTCAACACGTCGCCCTGGAACTGCGCGCGAACGCGAATCTGGCGACCGCCTTGCCCCGTTTCAACCTGCTCGCGGCCATCGGCCGTGAAGTTGATCTGCGGCGCACGTGTCGAGGCGATTGTTACGGCAGTGCCGCGACGTTCGATTGCGATCATCTGTGGCGGATCCAAACGTCTGAGCAACGCGTCGTAAACACGCTGCCGTTCCGCGGCTGAGAGATTCCTCGTTGCCGCATCAACAGCCTGTCGCGCGTCATCACCGCGGCTCGTATTGAGGCGGAACGTTCCGTTCAAATCGCGGCGCGTGCCGTCATTATTTCCCTGGGTGTTGGTGTCGGGAGTCTGCGACCAGTTCCACGCGATGCTGTAAGCACTAGCCAGTCGGTCGAGATCCTGACGCAAGTTGCTCCAGTTGTTTTCCGTCTGGAACGACAACTGGCGATCAGCGACGTAGCTGTTTAGAAACGACGCATGCTCCAGCACGTTCTGCGCGTCAGAAGAACTTGACTGACGGCTGTTCACACGATTGCGCAGTTGGACGAGCGCGCTTTCAAACTCGGTCAAGCGACGGCGAATCTCGTCCGCTGAATAGCGATCGTTGTTACGGTTCAGATCCATGCGGAAGGTCCGACTGAACGTCGCTGAACGCGAGTCAAGGCGTTGGACCAACTGCCGCATCTGCATGTCGCTGAGTTGGTAGGTGTTCGTCCCGCCATAGTTACCGCTGGTCGTGCCGGAGGCCCAACTCGGACTCAGGTTGAAGTACCCGGCTAGTTGCTCGAGATCCGCACGAAGTGATTGCCACTCGCGCCCAGTTCCCGCTCCGATGCGATTGCTAACAAAGAAATTGTCGATGAGCGCCGCACGATCGAAGACGATCCGCGCATCGGCTGAATTAGCGCGGCCTGAATTCAAGCGGCGATCCAGCTGGTTGACTGCGATTTCAAAATCAGAAACTAAACGATTGAGATCGTCAACGCGATATGCGTTGCGATCAGCTGCGTTCTGCGCTGCTCGCTGTAGAGAGTCAGTGCGAGTTTGAATACGTCGTACCACGTCACGGATGGCCGACTGATTACCAATCTGGGCTGTGCCTGTTGCGGCCAGCCCGGTGACGACAAGCGCCACCAAAATCCCCTTTAATACTACTTTTTGCGCTCTTTTCATTCTTCTCTCCTCCTTCGCTCCGGTCGTACACTTGCATACCTTGTGCCAACCAATAAACTGTTGCGGCTAAGCGGTGTTTCGGTGGAGATTTGATTGGAAAAAGAGGGTGAAAACCGTACGTACGGCTGACTGGATTACCGACAAAATGGCGTAGACTCTTCGACTTTTGGGATGTTAACGGGTGGGGACAATCCGAAGCGCGATTGGCGCGGCGCGGCTATCCGGTCGAGCCGAAGCCACCTGCGCCGCGCGCTGTTTCGTCGAGATCGGTTACCCACACCGCTTTCGGTGTGATGATCTTCTCGATGATCAGTTGGCAGATCTTTGTACCGGCAGGAAGCGTGATACTCGTGTCGCCCGTGTTGTAGAGAATGCAACAGAGTTCGCCGCGATAATCGGAATCGATCACGCCGGCGAGAACGTCGAGTCCTTGCTTCGCCGCGAGTCCCGAGCGCGGCGCAACGCGTCCATAGAAGCCGTGCGGAATCGCCACCGCGAGACCAGTGCGCGCGGTCGCACGTTGATGCGGTTCGATGTTGACGTCTTCAATCGAACAAATGTCGAGTCCCGCGGCGAAGTCGCTCCCGCGCAGCGGGAGAATTGCTCGGTCATCGAGTTGTTTGAAGCGAAGTACGTCTAACGACGCGAGCATTTAGTCCTGCGATTTGTCCAGTTGGAATCAGCGACGACAATTCATTCTACTTTATTCGCTGACGCAAGAGCTCGCAGGACTGTTTTATCTGAACCTCTTGCACTATTCATGCAACGAATTAGCCTTTCAGAGCGCCGCCTAAATTGGGCCTGAGTCCTCCCCGAGTGGGATTGTTCGCTCGCCCAACTTGACGGAGCCACATAACGCGGGGTCGGGTGCTTTGCTTCCAGGGATGGGTTTCAGACCGAACCTCGGTGTGATTTCGCCTCGGAACAGATCGTAATAGTGCTGGAAGTGGCTACCTGGATCAGTCCCGCCATCCACTAACGGAGGTGGTCCATGGTGATGATGAGCTGCACCGGAACCGACGCTGGAGAACACGTCAGGCGGCGTATTCGTGATCTCGTAGATCGTGTTCGGATAGCTTGCGAACGTGAATAACGGTTCGCCGTTCGCTGATGTCAGATCTACCGCACCGCCGTCCAAACGAATGTCGCACCCGATGGCGGCGGCTACGGCACCAAACGGGGTTGGTTCACCAGTTTCTGTAAAACGGCTTAGCGGCGGTGATTTGAGTCTCGTGTAGAACTCACCGTGAGGCACGGTGATGATCGGCATGAGTTTTTTGGTCGCCATCTCTGCGCTCAGATCTCGTCCGTAGAACTCCTGACCCTCAAGATCCATGATCCAACGGAAGTCTCTGTCGTCATTATGCGTTTGTCTCTCAAATGCGGAACCCCCATTCAAGTAGGTGCGAATGCCGGACTCTGCGGGATTGGTCGCTTTAAGCTCCCAGGGGGTCTGGCTATCCAGCAGTTCGGTCGGAATGATATCGACGGCGAACAAGATGCTGTTTCTGATGGTCAAAATTCTCGGGATGTGATTCGCGGCGCGCAGCAGGCCGACCTCCATGCGCTGGGTCTCTGCGTTCGGGCGAAAAACCATCAGCCCTCTGAAGACGATAGTGATAGTTGATGTCTCTCCCACGGTGTTTTCCCTTCCCCTCTTTAGTGTTACGGATTCGTGCGAAGCGTTCACCGTATATGCCTGGAGTGAAGAGAAATGTTTCGCGCTCTTTCACGCGTCGCATGGCGGGTTTATAAGCCGAGAAGTCTTCGTGCACGACGAGCAAGAGCCCTGCACTCTTCTTGAATGACTTCAAATGCGTGACGTGAGGATCGCATGGCCGGGCGCTGCGCTTCAGAAACGGCTTGTTCTGAGTTCAACAGAACGCCGACCCGGTTGGAGGAAGCGTCTATCACTGGCAGTGTGGAACGCTTGAGGATGTCGCGGACTTGAGCGTTAGTGAGGGTCCCATTTACCTGCAGCATCAATGCGACGGTCCCCGCTACTTTAGGCGTCGCACCTGAAGTACCGCCAAAGCGGTTACGGTAATCACAGTCGCCCGGGAAGCTGCAAGTCAGATCGTGCGCCACGTCGCCCGGCGCGTAGATGACGATCCTATTGCCGACGTTGCTGTAATCGCGCACGTTCGTAAGGCCGGCGTATTTGGTTGCACCCACCAGAACTGAGCCGGTTGGAGGAATTGGCTCACCATCATCGCCGACCCCGGCGTCGTGTCCTCCGTTCCCCGCTGGGACGCAGACCACAACTCCGCTACAGATAGCGTCAACGATCGCTTTGCGGATCGTTCCGCACATCTCAACGTTGCGTAGCGATCGCGTCTGGATTTCCAAAAGGACTACTTTGCGGCGACCGTCGCCCGTACGGCCGCGAACCAGATCGAGCGCCGAAACCCAGAAGCGGTGCTCTTCGACAGATTCAGAGCCAGCCTGAATCGCCCACAGTGCTGCTTCGTGAGCAAAACCCTGCATTCCGCGCGTGTTGGCGCCCGCCCCCGCCAGGCCCAACACAGCCGTGCCATGGTCGAGTCTGTTGCCTTCTGCGACGCCGGGTCTGTTAGTGAACGTGTTGTAGGTGAATTCGACGCGTCGGTTATTCAGTTCTTCATGAAAGAGATTGAAACCCCAATCAATGTCGGCGATGATTACGCCTTTTCCCGAAGCCTTTCGCCATGCGTGGTTGGCGCGGCAGCGGAAGATGTACCACTGATTATCGATACCACCGTTGGGGCGGCACACCGTAGTTGTGAGCTGGTCCGTGTCGCCGAGCAGTGGCTCGTTCGTCAAAAATGAGGGAGGAACGAGTCGGGGCACGGGCGCGGCACGAACGATCTCCGGAAACTGTCGTAATTCGCCCGCGATGAGAGCCACGTCAGCGTCGGCGGGGAAGTGGAGTGTGATGTACCGGTCGCGTCCGGACGCGCGGTAAAACTTTAACGCCTCCTCCTCGCTCTCCTCTGACCACGGGTGTAGGAGAGGAAAAGAGATTTCCAAGTGCTTGAGGCCGTGCTCGTCAAGCACGTGCTTGAGTGCGTTGGACCAAGCCGCCGGGTAAGCGGTCATCTCGGTCTTATCCGCGAAGTTTGCGACTGACAATCCCGGGAAAGGCGATTGTTTTAATTCCACCTCGATGAGGCCGGGCTGCCACGCGTCTTTCGGCGAAGCTGGAGGCGGCCCAAATCTGCCGCTCTTCGAATCATTGATCTCGTTCAGTCGCGGGCAGTCGGCCTCGGAGTCCGAGGAATTCGGCCTTGGTCGCCCGGCGGGCGTCTGGTCGTCGTGGTCTTCATTCATGATGTTGCGACGATGATCGTCCCCCCTGAAGCGCGCAAGAGGTGAGCACGTCAGAGCTCGGTGCGCCTGAGACCAAGGAACGTGACGCCGCATAGCGCAGGATCGGGCGCCGGAGGCATTGACTGGACTTCCAGATCGAACCTCTCGCGGGGCCTGGGCCTGAACAGGTGGTCGTAGTACATGTGGAAGTGGCCTCCACCAGGGTTCGGATCGGACGGGTTAACGTCCGGCGGCGCGTTGGAAATTTCGTACAGCGTGTTCGCCACGTCCG
The DNA here is from genome assembly GCA_020199835.1 of Acidobacteriota bacterium. Taxonomy (GTDB): domain Bacteria; phylum Acidobacteriota; class Blastocatellia; order Pyrinomonadales; family Pyrinomonadaceae; genus PSRF01. The sequence goes on from JAIVJV010000009.1 coordinate 28,050, forward strand.
GGAAGGCGAAAGCCTCCGTACCATCAACCATTAGGCTCACTGACCCACCTGCGGTCGAGATTACGCATTCAGTCACGGCGGCTGTCATGCCATAACGTGTCGTACCGCCTGCCGGCACTACTTGTCTTCGCAGGAATATCGGGGATTGGAGCCTCGTGGCGAACGAACCGTGATCCACATTGATGACGAGCCGCAGTCTACTGGTATCAAGGTCCTCGGTCAGATCCCTCTCGTGTAGACCACGACCTTCGAGGTCCGCGATCCAACGGAAGTCCCACGGCTGGTGATTCGCTAACCTGTCGAAATCTCGCCCGTCCTCGCGGCGATCGATCCCGCTCGGCGACGGGTTCGTCACGTGGATGCTCCAGTCGCGTACGCGGTCCAACTCAGGACGTCTCCGCAAATCGAAGATCCCGGCTAGCACGCCGTTCTTCATTGTCAGGATTCGCGGAAAGTGGTTCGGCGCGCGCAGGACGCCTAATTGGATTCGACCGGTTTTGGGCGCAGCCTGCCCAAGAACCATCAACCCTCTGAACACGATAGTAACCGGCATGGCAAAGTTCTCCTTTCGTCACTGCTCTGTTTCCGGGGGCGCGACTGTGGATTCATCGACTGGTTCATAGTGATATGACTACGTCCGCCGAAAACGTTTCCCGTACTCGACGAAGCTTGCGTGTGGGGTCGAGCATCCGCAAACTGGACGCGTTTCAGAATTTGGCGTAACCGCCTATGATCGTGAACGGCGCCCAGTGATAAGGGCGATGGAAACGACTTTCAGCGCCTCGGAGCATATCCAATTGCGCCTTCTGAAGGGCGGCCACGGTCGGAAGACCATCACGTCGGCGATACTTATGAAAGCTGATCATGAGTTCCGCGGCAGAGTCCGAATCGACGGGCCAAAGGCTCGCGACTACCAGCGGTACGCCCGCGGCGATGAAAGGCCGCGCAAGGCTGCTCATCCCCTCACCACCGTAATAGCGCTCAGCTCCCGTTTGGCACGCGGAAAGCACCACGAGTCTCGCTCGCAGTTTAAGGTTATAGACGTCATATGCGTGCAACGCAGAGTCGACCGCGTGTGCATTCTCCACACGTTTCGCGGCCGGGGTCGCGGCTAGCAATAACTTTGAACGGAGCGGCACTTCATCATCGAGCGCGGAGTGGAGCGCGAAGTGGATAACGTCTGCCTCCGCGATGTCATTCATGACCGCGGCCGTGCTCGCTTGAGTTTCCACGAGTGGAGAAGCGTTGTAAAACGACGCTACCTCTGTGGCCTCCCGGCGCGACGATGGCAGATCTGGAAGAGTCGAGTAAGTCTTTCGGTCGAAGGTCGGGTTACCGACGCTTAACACCTTATCTTCTTTAGCACCCTCTATCGACATCGCGTTCTCAGACGAGAGCACGAAGATGGTAGGACTTGGCGAACTCAGTAGAACATAATCCTCTAATAAATATCGCCCCGACGAAGGTGAGACGAGTGTCGCAAACGGAAGACGGTTTAGAACCTTATCCGCAATGACGCACAAGCTTTTATTTGCGTCCAGCAATGACTCGACGGGACCAATCAGAACCGCAAATAAGTCTTTCGCATTCCTTAGCACGTTTTCGTGGTCGAATTCCGACACGCTTGCTATCGTCTGGACGTAGTTCGAAACCTTCTCCGTGAGCTCCTTCTGCGACACCTCTTTTGCCACAACCTGAAGATCATTTTTGGATATCACCCAGATTAGGATTTTGTCTTCGAGAACCGTGTATTGGACTATCTGCGCCTGCTCCGGCATTCGTCGCTTAATGTCCGCGAGGGGGAGAGGCTGAGAGACGGAACCAAAAACTATCTCCTCGTCGCGTACTTTGACCAAGACCTCTTGGTCGGACTTGAGCAAATCCAGCAAGGAACGCGAGCGCGAGTACTCTAAATATTCAAAAGCCTGCTCTCGGTTGTTGTGTCTCGAGTACGCGAAATCTATGGCGGCGTCGTAGACGCTCTGCTCAACGTCGAAGAAGGCGTTCCTGTTGTTCTCCTCATGTATTTTCTTGCGATATTCCTCAACGAGTACGAGCGTCTTCGTGATTTCCTCCGCGGCCAATGTGTCGTTCCGCTGTGCGATGTAACAGAGGAGTCTGCCTTTGTGCGCCTGGTAGAGATGTGGAATCAACTCCTCCTGGTTTTCGTAAATCGCAATAGCTCGGTCGTAGCTCTCAACTGCGGAGTCGAACTGCTTCGCGTCTCTCTGGATGTGACCCATCTGCAAGGAGGCGTACGCCATGAGGTTCTTATAGCTCTTTTCGTTTGAGCGCGACTGTGCTTTATCGAACGCCACACGCACGTAGCGGAGGGCCTCGTCGAAATTTTTTAGTTTCCCGTTGATCATGCCGAGATAGGCATAGCTATTCGCCACGGGTATATCGCTTCCGGTTACTGACGCGAACCTCAGGGCCTCCCTCTGATAAGCAGCGGCAGCATCATTTCGACCGATTGAGGCAAACGCGGCCGCTGTAAAGCCATAGTGACGCGCGCCCTGAACCGGGTCCAGCGGAATAGATCTTATTAAGGGCAGGCTCCGCTGAATGTGACTCAGCATCTTGCGGTGGTTGTTGAGGGAACGGTAATACTCGATGAGAGAGCTCATGGCATTCAGCAGCCCGACGGGATCGTTTGTCCGCTCGCTCAATTCCGCCGACTGCATGGCGGCATTCACGGCTTTCGAGTATTCGTTAGCATTGAAATGGATTGCTGATCGCAGATAGAGACATCGCGCGCGTAGCCACACATAACCGTTCGCTTCGCAGAAAGAAATCAGCGGTAACAGAATCGCCAGGCTCTCCTTCGGGTTCCGGTCGTGATAGTGAGAGAAGCTCATCCAATATTCCGCCACCTTCGCTTCCGGCACGTTCTCGCCCTGCTCGAAAAGCTGCTTCGCACGACTGAAGAGTTCGAAGCTCTCCGGAAACTTCAGCAGTCCCCAATTTTCGTGGCCCTTTCTCATCAGTTCGCGCGCGCGGCGCAGTAATGCTATTCGGTCAGGCGCAGCGGATGTATACACGTGCGCCACATCTGAAAAGAAACGATCGCCGGCCCTTTCGCTGCCTAAGTCACCAGCGTATGTCAAAAGCGACGCACTACTCGTCGCCTCAGTTTCTCTTCCGTTCGCCGAGTGTTCTAAAAAGGCGTCGAGCAATTGCGTAACGACCACGTTGCCTGGTCTGTTGTGGTAACTACTGACCATTCTCCAAGCCGTTTCTTCATCACCTGACTGCTGGGCTCGCCGAAACTCCTGAAGAATTCCTTCCTTAGTGCGCGAAGTTGTTTTCTTCTTTTCGTCTTCGAGCAAACGAAGTCTTCGTTTAGCCTCCTCGGACCATCCTGGATCAGTCTCTTTCCTGATGTACTCGTTCCAGTCCTGCTCTGCCTCGCGAGTAAGCGCCATCTCCTGGTAAAGCAGAGCGCGGTTGAACAAAGCGGACAGTATCGATGGGTCCAGCTTCAGCGCTTCGTTGAGGTGCTCGAGGCTCTCGGAAAACTCGCCGCCGGCTCCCGGGGCCGCATCTGAACCGGAGAATTTTCCTTTTTCGAGCAAGGCGGCGCCGAGGTCACTGTGAATCTGCGCGTGTTTTGGGTCGAGTGCGAGGGCGATCTTGAACTGTTCGATTGCCCTGTCGAACTGACGCTCCGCAAGATAATACTGACCAAGAGCGTGGTGAGCTTCGGCGCTTCGATTGTGCGCGGCTGCGTACGACAGGAGGCCTTGCGCGAGGCTTCGCTGCGTGGTATCCACTTCCGCTGGCCCACGCTGCTGCGCTACTGGTGCGTAGCTGAGAGCCGAGACACGTGCATCGAGTGGCCGCTGTTTGTTAAAGGCCGTCCGCAACGCAATCAGCCCTTTATCAACGTCTGATTGGTAGATAAAGGTGCGCCACAGTCCGACACTGAAGCCGATGAAGAGAAGCGCAGCGGCAGATGCGGGCAAGTAGAATTTGTAGAACCTGGCCGTTCGCCGTAGATTGTTTTTTCGCTTGTGAAGTGCGAGGGCGAAATGGAGTTTCTCCTGCCGGACTGGCGACTTCAGAAAGTACGTCTCAAACTGCTGGCGCTCTGACGGGCGTAGTTTCTTTTCCACATACTCGTCTATCAGTTCGTCGGCGACGATATCTAATTCCTCGGAGAAGTTGTCATCGGCAAGGAGGCGCATCTCTAACTGCTCCTCATCCGATTCGGAGAGCTGCCCGAGCAGATACTGCCTCAGACGCAGTTCATCGTCCGAGGTTACAGTTGGCGCGCGGGAGTCGCTGTGCGGCGTCCCGTTCCATCCCATCGGCTGGTTTTTGGCGTCTTCAGCTATGACTAGTGCTCCTTCTTAAGGTCGGCAACAGATTGCCTCCTTAAGAATGCTCCGCGTGCCAACTTTTGTTTTGCATCGATGTTTTTGGCGCATTCCACGACGCATTTTTCCAGGTCGCGCCTGATATGGTGAGCCCGCGTCCGCAGGGCCCCGACGGTAATTTTGAGTTCGTCGGCCATTTGCCGATGGCTTTGAATCTTCTCTTTTCCCCCGTAAAGGTAATAGTCCAAAATCAGTTCTCGCTTGTCGCGCGACAGAAACTGAAGACATTTCACCAGACAGTCATATCTGTCCGTCGTGAACACGAGTGCCGTCGGACGTTCGGGGATTTTGTCCGTCGCGATTTCTTTTCGGCGCCAGGCTTCGTGCATGACGTTGCGGGCGACGCCATGGCAGTAGGCTAGTTTCTCGCGGGGATCCTCTCCAACCTGCGGTAACTTGTCATTGACGCGGTTGAAAGTTTTGTCCGCGAGATCTTCAGCGTCAGCAAATCCTTTAGAAACAAAGATCCTGACCAACGTGACGCGGATCTTCTCGTACTTCTGCGCCGCGACCTCACGGTTAGGGTCCAACCATCCTAATAAATCATCAAACATTTCGTTGTGTTTGTAGCAGTCAACGAGACGCACACCCGCGCCGGGCGATTGGAGAAACGCGCAGAGGTGAGCGAGCGGAAGATTGCGGCGGGAATTATCGCAGAAAAAAGGGCGATGGCAAGAAATTTCCGCCAGTCGTGAAAGGTGGGCCGAACTCACGAATCACGTTGGCTACCCATTACTTCATTTTCCTTCCTCTTATCAGGGCCGGGCTTTCATGACTAATTTTCAATTACCTCATGACACGTTTCCGACTGCGAGAGACATAGGGGGTAAGCCAATTTGGTTGAACGTTAGCGGCACCTCGACTTACGGCGTGCCGGCGACGAATTCATCGTATACCTGCGGAGGTAAAACATGACGACGAATCCTCAAGCTATGACGACACACGATGATCTGCTCGCGATAGAGCCTGCCGAGAGCGGACTGAAAGCGACTCTTGCCGCGGTCCTGTCATTTACTCAGGGCCTTGTGCCGCTGCTGGTAGCCATGATCGTGCTTTGGTATTTCGGCACGGTCCTCAAGCGGATGTTTGGTCTGACGAGCCCGAATATAGCGGAAGTGGAATGGGGAAGGAACGCCTACCTTTATGCGGGCGTCGAGGCGTTGGCCTATGCGGCGGCGGGTTTCCTGTTCGGCCGCGAGGTGAACCGCCAGCGCGCCGAAAGAGCCGAAGAAAACGCCTCGAGGGCCCAGCGTGAGGCGACTTCGGCCCAGCGGGTAGCCGCGCAGAGTGTCGCCAACGGTCAAGCGCTGGCCGAGGGCGTCCGCGAGTTGGAGCGCGCACAAGTCGGCGCGAGAGGTGCGGCGCCTGGAACGCCCTCAGCTCCGTCGCAGAGCGAAGTTCGAATGGTGCGCGGGATAGCCGACCGACTCTTCCCGCCGCGCGACGCCAAGAATTAAACCCCATGAGGTTCCGCGGCCGGCGTTGCTGCGCGGCCGCGGGCATTAGCGGATAGCTCAACTACCCAAGGAGAAATTATGCGTAGCTTTTGTCAAAACCACAGATTCACTGCGGGATCGTCCGGATCGCCTTCGGTGTGCGAACGGAGGACTTACCTGACGGTCGTCCTATTGGTGCTGGGCGTTGTCGGCTTAGTAAGCCACACAGCGAGCGCACAGCAGATGAATGTTCTGGATTCTCAGAAAGAGGGCATCCAGGTCAACGTAAGACTCGTCGACAGCGTACAGGGCGGAACTAAACCCTATAAGTTCCAGGTGGTCAGCGGCGTCGTTCCGGCCGGACTCAAGCTTGGCGAAACTACGGGCGTGCTGAGCGGCATCCCCGCCTCGGGATCAGCCAACACCAAGCCTTACACGTTCGCGATCAAAGTAACAGACAGCTCCTCACCGCAGCAGGAGTTTAACCAGTGGTATCAGCTCAAGGTTGAAGGGAGCGCGCTGCGCATCCTCCCTACTGCGAGTACCGCCCCGGAACCGGTCGCACCGCCGGCCGCAGCCCCGTCCTCTTACATATTAGCTACGTCGGCGAGTGTCGAAGAGACGATAACCGTCGCGGAGAATGCCACGGACTACGTCAGCACGCGGGCCTCGTTCCTTCTGGATCATGTGACACAACCAATCCCGGGCAGCAATCCGCCAAAGCTCAATGCGGATGACAAACCCGTTATGACTAACGTTCAGGAGTTGATCGACGCCACCCTCAATAGCGGCCCTAACGCTCCTCTACGACCGGATGACTACTGCATCATTCACATCATACGGTGGAGGGCGGCCAAGGAGGGCAAGAGCGACCCGGAGCGCGAGCGCTGGCTCCTGTTCGAAGCTGTCAACACAGCGAAAGGCGTCAAGTGGCACCCGCGCTACGACCCGAAATTCAGGCCAGCCATCGGCACGCAGCGGGCCTTCGACAAGCGCATCTTTGGGCGCAAACGCGTGGCAGTGCTTCTCCTCCACCTCAACACGCCCGCCGCCTGGGACATCAAGTACAAAGTCACTGTAACGGAGAAGATCTCCCAGCTTGAACAGGATTTTCGAGATCTCTTCGACATCGTCGCACCGAGAGAAAGAGCGCTGGCGGCGGAGCCGAAAAACGTATGGGGTGCGCGCCTGATGCTCGTGCAAGGCCTGCCAGTGGACATGGCGGTTAAGACCAACATATCGACCGGAGGCCAACCCGTCGAGCAGTCGAAGGAGTACGCGAACGTTTACGACAACGAGGGGCGCAGCCACATCGCGGTGAGTATCGGTTTGCCGGTCAAAAGCATAAAGGAGCTCTCATTCGAGTCAAAGGACGGGAGGGTCACGACGACGGTTAAGGAGCGGCAGAACGCCTATGGCTTCCTCAACGTCTTCTTCAACAAGAACGGCGTAGACCTTAAGAATGACGGCTTTCTTTCCACCCCGCACCTGGTTGTGGGAGTGCCGATTTCAGGTAAGCCACTCGACCGTCCGGTAGTCGGGTTTGGGGTCGGTCACTACCGCGGTCCGATTAAGTTCAACCTGTTCGGCGGCATTGTCTTCAACAGAGTCCGAGAGCCGAAGACGCTGAACGTTGGAGACGCCGCTACCGAATCCGAATTGGAGGGCGACTTCAGCTCACGCCGTATCAGGAAGTTCATCTTCGGGGTCAACTTTCCGATTCGGCAAATCAAAGACGCACTCAGTAAGTAACCGGCAGGGCACCCTGCCTCCCCAGCCTCTCGGTCGATAACGGCCGTGAGTCAGTGAAAAGGAGAATGGAAATGGCAAAAGGGTTTTCGATCAACATTGGGCTTAACAGCGTAGACCCGGCCCACTACAACGGTTGGGACGGCGCACTCGCAGCCTGCGAGTTCGACGCGCACGACATGTACGACATTGCGGGAACGCGAAATTTCAACACGCGACACTTACTGCTGACGCGCGACGCCACGTCGGACGCAGTTGTCGGGCTTATCACGGAGGCCGCCAATACCCTGGAGGGTGGCGATATCCTCCTGCTCACGTTTTCCGGCCACGGATCGCAGGTGCCGAACCTCAACGATGACGGCGAGACTGACGGCCTCGACGAGACTTGGCTGCTCTACGATCGTGAGCTGCTAGATGACGAGTTGTATGCCCTCTGGGCGCGCTTCAAGCCGGGTACGCGCGTCTTCATGCTCTCCGACAGTTGTCACAGCGGGAGTGTTAGCAGACAGATCGAGTACGGCGCACTGCTCGCGCCTGGATCGAGGTCGCGTGGGATTCTCGAAGGCGCCGTCGCAAGAAGATTTACACGTCACGATTCATTGGACGAATTTACCGGCGTATCGGCGGCGTTCGTCGACCCGACGATCAAGCTGCGAACGCCTCCGGCCGCAGTCCGCGTCAATACCTACCTCAGGAACAAAGAGATGTACGACAGGATTCAGATGGCGCATCCTGCCGGTGACAAAGCGAATGTCCAGGCGAGCGTCCTGCTGATCTCCGGGTGCCAGGACAACCAGCTCTCGCTTGACGGCTTTCGAAACGGCCTGTTCACCGGCACGCTTCGTGAGGTTTGGGCCAACGGTACGTTCGGAGGCGGTTATAAGGACTTCCACAGAGATATTCGCAGCCTAATGCCATCCACGCAAACGCCGAACTTTTCAATAGTCGGCGCGGACAATCCAGCGTTCGGCAATCAAAATCCATTCACCGTCTGATACCGGCCGACGAAGATAATTCAAGGAGGTTAATTTATGCCGCCACCATTCCGAGAAATAAGTATCCAGGACTTTGCAGACCTGCTGGAAGACTTTCCTTTCAGCCGCACCATCAACTCTGTGCACATGCACCACACCTGGAGGCCCAGGCACGCTGATTACCGCGGACGGACCACCATAGAGGGCATGTGGCGTTACCACACGAAAGTGAATGGTTGGAGCGACATCGCCCAGCACATCACCATCGCACCCGACGGCGTGATTTGGACCGGGCGCGGCTGGAACGAGCCGCCGGCCAGCGCCGCGGGCCAAAACGGTACGCGTCGCACCGGCCCTTTTATGTTTGAGATGATCGGCGACTTCGACCGCCGGCGCGATCCATTCCGCGCTCCCCAACTCGACGTGGCGGTGGAGGTCATCGCTCGCGTTCAGAGCAAATTCAACCTGCCAATGGAATCACTCAGATTTCACAATCAACTCTCCTCGAAGACCTGCCCCGGCGACTCGATCGAATACGAGACGATACTCGCAGCCGTTAGAGAGTTGCGCGACGATCTGGCGCGCCAGCCACTGCGGCCACGCGCGGCAGGCGTTGAGTCGCCGTTCCCAGAAGGGGCGCGCGGCTTCGGCGAAGAGGCGCGTTCCGTCCTTATAGAACTGCTGAGCGGAGACGCGACGCGCACCAGCGACCCGCCAGACGCGGAGCCTGCTGAAGACATGCCGCCCGTCGAAACAGAAGCGCCACGGGGCGCAGGCTACAGCCTCGAAGAGATTCGCGCTCGCTCCGCTGCGCGAGGGCGAAGCGGATTGTATGCCGGCGGCGATGTGTGGCAGAACCGCACTTACGCTCGATCGACCAACCCCGGGGGCTCGCAAGCCTCCAGCGGCCGCGGTGGCCGAAAACGCGCATTGTGCGTGGGCATTAACACCTACCCGACCGCGCCACTTTTCGGCTGCGTCAATGACGCACGTAGTTGGGCCAACGCACTGGAGCGGCTCGGCTTTGACGTGTCGCTCCTGCTCGACGGGCAGGCGAGCCGCGACGCGATTCTCAAGAGTTTGTCCGATCTGGTGCGATCCGGTAATGAAGGCGACGTTCTGGTATTCCAGTACTCAGGTCACGGTACGAACGTCACTAACGAGAACGGTGACGAGGAGATCGATAAGCGCGACGAGGCGCTCTGTCCGCATGACTTCGCCACCGGCGCACTTGTCATTGACGATGACGTAGCTGAAATTTTCGCCTCGCTCCGCGACGGCGTAAACCTGACGAACTTTATGGACTGCTGCTTCTCTGAGACGAATACGCGACTGGGCGTCGGACCGTTGCCGCGCGCTCGTTGGGACGGTGACAGCCGCCCGCGTCTGGTCCCGCCGTCGCCGCAGTTGGACCAGGCGCACATAGAGTTCAGAAGAAGGTTCGGTGCGCGGAGCTTCACCGGACGTCTCGAACGCGGCATTATGCGAAACGCGTCGTTCGCCGCCTGCCTCGATCGCGAACTCGCGTGGGAAAGCGGCGGCCAGGGCGACTTCACCCGGATCGCCGTCCCGCTGCTGCGGCACGTCGAGCAGGGGATCACCAATGCCGAGTTCGCACGTCGTGTGGAAACGGATTTCGGTCCGAACCCGCGCCAACACCCGCGACTTGACGCTCAACTGTTACTGCGAGACCAACTGCTTTTGCAGCCTTCAACACGGACGGCCAACATCGGTTCGCAGGGAAACGGCAAACCCGCACCCGACTTCAGTTCAGTAGCGCAGGCGCTCCGCGCGTTTGCGTCGCTGATTGAAAACCAAGGCACTTAACTATGTCGCGCGAACCACAGGGCGCCGAGCTGGCTTCGACCACTGAAGCCAGCTCAGCCGCCGCTCAAAGCCGTGGGCAGAACCTCCCGCAGCAGGCGCCAGACGCGGTGCATCGGCGGCGGCGTGCTCGCGCAACCGGCGCGTATGAGATAGGCGCGGCAGTCACGCGCGCCGCACTCGCTTCACCTTACGAACGCCGACGGATCGACCCTATTTACCGTCCTCTGAAGATCTACACCTCGGATCCATCAGCGTCGATGTTGGAAGGCGCAATTGCACTCGTGAACGTGCCGTACGAGCCGCTGGAGAAGGGCCCACGTGGCAGACTTTTCGAGATCCGGGATCACAACGACTCACTTGATGAAACTTACACCCACGTCGATCTTGATGACCCGAGCCTGTTGATCCGTAACGGGCGCGCTCCGTCTCCTTCGGACTGGCTATTTCACCAGCAGATGGTTTACGCAGTTTGCGCGCAAGTGTATGCCGCATTCCGCGGAGCGCTCGGCCGCCATGTGTCGTGGGGGTTTGCGCCTCGCGCGCGCGACGACGCAAGGCTGCGCATTCGGCCTCACGCTTTCTACGGCAGCAATGCTTTTTATATAAAGGAGACGGGGGAGTTACATTTCGGCTATTACCGAGCGGAGAAGAAAGTGGCCGGCCGAAACATGCCTGGTAGCTTCGTCTTCACTTGCCTGTCGCACGACGTGATAGCCCATGAGGTAACGCACGCGTTGCTCGACGGCCTGCGCGCTGAGTTCACGCATCCCGCGAACAGCGATGTGCTGGCGCTGCACGAAGCCTTCGCCGACCTCGTCGCTATCTTTCAGCACTTTAGCTACGAAACTGTGGTCCTCACTGCGCTGCGTAAGTCGCGCGGAGATATGCGTCGCGCAGACCTGCTCACCGATATTGCGCGGCAGTTCAATTATACAATCACCGGAAACGAGCGACCTCTGCGCACCGCCATAGACGTAAACGGCGAACACGGTACGCCGAGGCCCTATTGCCCCGACGCACCGACGCACGAACTCGGCTCCGTGCTGGTGTCGGCAGTGTTCGAAGCGTTCGTGACTATCTTCGCCCGCAAGACTGAGCGCTACGTTCGCCTTGCAACCAATGGCAGCGGCGTGCTCCCACCCGGCGAGGTTTCGCCAGACCTTCAGGCAGTTTTAGCTGCTAAGGCGAGCAAGCTGGCGAGTCAGTTCCTGACTATATGCATACGAGCCATCGACTACTGTCCGCCTGTAGCGATTAAGCTCGGCGAGTTCCTGCGGGCCATGATCACGGCGGACTACGACATAGTGCCGGATGATCGCTGGGGCTACCGTGAGGCGCTGATCGACGCTTTTCGTCGCCGCGAGATTTACCCGGACGAGGTAGCCAACCTTTCGGAAGACGCGTTGCTCTGGAGACCGCCTGAGAGTTACATCCCGACGATTCCGGAGTTGGGTTTCGCGAGACTAAGGTTCCGCGGCGACCCGGGCCGGCCCGCAGGCGTTAACGAATTAACGCGGCAGGCGTCTGCGCTGGGAGAGGTAATGGTACGACCCGAATTCAACCGGCTCTTTGGGATTGCCGTGAATGGTGACCCCGCACTGATGAAAGATTCGGTCGCGCGTCCTATTGTGCAGTCAATTCGCTCGTCGCGAAGGATCGGACCCGATGGGCAGATCGTTTTCGACCTGATTGCCGAAATAACCCAGCGACGGATTGTGCGCCGGAGCGGCGTCGAGTTCGAGTTCTATGGCGGTTCGACCGTGATCATTGACCCTCACGGCACTATCCGCTACGTCATCTCAAAGCGTGTGACTAATGATCAAAGACTGGACGGTGAGCAACAATTCATGATTGGTCCAGGCAGATGTTTCTGGGACATCAGCGGCGGCATTGCAGCCGCAAAGCCTCAACTCTTCAGGTTCCTCCACGCGTAAGAACTCCACCGTCAAACAGACTTGGCGCGCTGATCCGTGATAAGTCACATCTTCGGGAGCGTGACGCCGCGTTGGCCCTGGTACTTGCCACCGCGATCTTTGTATGACGTTTCGCAAATGTCATCTTTGTCCGATTCAAAAAACACGACCTGTGCGACGCCTTCGTTTGCGTAAATCTTCGCCGGCAGTGGAGTGGTGTTGGAAAACTCGAGTGTGACGTAACCTTCCCACTCCGGTTCGAACGGTGTGACGTTCACAAGAATGCCGCACCGCGCGTACGTGCTCTTGCCGAGACAGATCGTTAACACGTTTCGCGGGATGCGAAAGTATTCGACCGTGCGCGCGAGTGCGAAACTGTTCGGCGGAATGATTACCGAGTCACCCTTGATATCTACGAAGTTTTTCTCGTCAAACTCTTTCGGATCGACGATGGTGCTGTTGATATTCGTAAACAGTTTGAACTCGTCCGCGCAGCGAATGTCGTAACCGTAGCTGGAGGTTCCGTAGGAGACGATCCGTTGGCCCTTCAACTCTTTAACTTGGCCGGGCTCGTAGGGATCGATCATGCCGTATTCGGTGGCCATCATTCGTATCCAGCGATCCGACTTTATGCTCATTTCTCCGCGCTCCTCTTGATGTTCACCGTTCCGTCTCCAACTGTGAATTTGAAATAAGCGCCGCCGGCGCCTGCGCGTGCGCGCACGATGCGTTCCGTGATGCCCGGTTTTTCGCGTGTCACCAGGCCTTCGTAAGTGTTGACAATCTTTCCGTTGCGCAGGATGTCAGCGTCGATGTCGCCACTGAATCCCGGCGCGAGTTCGACGTTGAGCACACCGCCCGCCACGCGTATGTCTGCGCCGCCTCCGCGCCAGCTTCGCACCGGAACCGTCAACAAAACGTTGCCGGCAGTGATCGTCGCGGACACTGTCCCGCCGGTTAACGTCAACGCAGTTTCACTCTCGGTCGCGCTGAGACGTATCGCTCCTTCGACTCCCGACAGCTTCACTGGTCCATAACCGGCGTTGATCTCGAGGTCCGTGTTCGCGGGCACGCGCAGGCGATAATCGATTCGCCACGGCAGGTTCAACAGCTTCTTCGGAAAGTTCTTCGCCGACTTTTTCATGAACGCGCGATCGTGTGTGCCCACCGTGAGTATGCTGATGTGGTTCATATCTTCGTCAAAGACGAACGTATTGACTTTCGCGAGTTGGTCCAGGTCGCTCTCGGTCTGCGCTTTCAACTCGAGGTCAGCAACGACTTCGATTTCGTTTCGGTTCCAGCCTTCGATCGTGACCGAGCCTCGCGGCGCGCCAACGAGAGTGACAGTGCCGCCGTAATTCAACCGCGCACTCTCCCGGCGACGAGTGCTCCGAGTCAAAAGCTGAATGTTCGGCACGACCGCAGTCTGTTGGGCGCTTTGCGTTGCGGACAATGTCGCACAAAACGGCGACGGCAGTAGAGTAGCCAACGTAAAGAGGAGCGTGAAAAGCAGGATGAAGACTGAAGTGCGCATACCGAGGCCGCCCAATAGTAAGCGTCCTTTCACAGAATGCAAAATAAAAAAACGGACGTTGCTGATACAACGTCCGCATTCCGGCTTGCCATTACAACTGCGGAGAACTATTTCCGCAAGAAAGTTATCTGACCACTAAAATTCGTTACTGATACGGACGATCGGCCATCGCCTACATCGCCGACGTATTTGCGGCCGTCCTGAGTCTTGAAACCGTTGTTCCAGAAATCGTTGAGTTTGATCTGTCTCATCTGCGACGCGGCCACGAGGCGAAACGCGGAGTTTCCGGGAATACGGATCGTGATGTCGCCCTTGGTGGATTTGAACTCGTAAGTGCCGCCGCTCGAAAACTCGCCGTCGAAGTAGATGTTACCTATAACGTTCTGCGCGACAACTTGCGTGGCAGAGATGTTCGTCAGCTCGATGTCGCCTTCCGAAGAGACATGCGCGCGCACGAGGCCGCTGCGAATGTTGGAGACACTGATGTTTCCGCGACGCGTTTCCACGTCAACGGAGGAGTTGGCCGGTACCTGCAGTTTGAAATTGATGTCGCCCACGTCGCCGCGACCGCGATTGTCGCTCATCACGTCGACCATCAGGCAGTCATCAATTTGCTTCGGAACGACTTGAGCTTTCTTTGACTCGAGCGTTGCCGTCAGCCGGATCTCATTCTTGTTCCACGACTCGACAACGATCGTGCCCGAGATGTTGCGCAACTCGACGCGGACGTTTTTGCCGCCCGGGTAGCGCTTCGACATTTGTTGTTGGGCATTTACGGTGCCGGCGGTCGCCAGCAAGATCAGCGTGAGAAATGTGCCAACTGCAAGGTAGCTGGCGCCAACACGCCGACGCCGAGTTAAAAGTCTAATTCTCATCAGTATGGGGCGCTCGTAAAACACTCTATAGATCGGAGAACTCTTTCAGCAATGCCAGCTTGTCGTTCAACGACTCGTTGAGCATCTGCTCGGAAACCTCGTCGTGAGGATTTTGATTCAGTTCGTTGAGCGAGTTGGCCACGGCCTCGTCGATGACTTTCAGATTGCGGTCGAAAGTCTCGCGCATCTCGGGACTCCAACGAGTCTTGTTCAGCTCAACCCGCTGGTTCCAGTAGTTGATCACCTGGCGGCGTTGCCAGATCCGATCGTTGATGTTGGAAGCTTGAGCTTGCGGTACAACGTTCGGCACGCTGCCATCGCCGTCCCAGCGACGGAGACCAACTACGGTTGTCAACGAAACCAGTAAAACGATCGCGGCGGCCAGCGACGCGAGTTGCGGCAGCGAGAGTTCCCACGTCCGGCCCATCAAGCGGCCGAGGAACGAGGGTTCGCGTGCTGCGGTTTGCGCGTGGGAGCCGGTTTCCGCCTCGATCACGTTGCGAATGCGCAACCAAAGCGCCTGTTCATTTGGCGGTGCTTCGTATTCGCCACGGTGCGTTTGGCAGAAGGACAGGATCGACGTTAGATCCTGACGGACGCTATCGCAATCCAGGCACTGTTTGAGGTGTGTATTAAGGGTGAGCTCATCCAGGTGGCTAAGACTGCCATCGACTAAATCGTGGATAAGCTCCTGACACTGCTCGCAGTTCATTGGTTACCACCTTCGTTCTGTCGCATTAAGCGCACCATTCCGAATTCAAACTGTTATTTGACAGAACCTTACTCCGGTTGTCATCAATCAAGGGAAGACTGCGTTAAAGCTTGGTGTTTGGTTAATTGAACACCGGTGCTCTTCACCTTCGAGGCTATTCGCTGGCTTTCTGTTGCCTCAAAAGTCCGCGCAATTTCATGCGCGCTTTGTGTAATTGCGACTTTGAGGTACCGACGGAGCACCCCAGCATCCTCGCAATCTCTTCGTGTTCGTGCCCTTCGATGTCGTGAAGGGTAAACACCGTTCGGTAACCGGGCGGCAGTTGAACAATTGCCTTATCGAGCGCGATCCGGTCAACCACGGGCATCGAATTGGGGTTTTCTGTCCCTTTTACGATTTGGATGGGCGTTTCGCCATCCTCGGTCGTCTGCTCCATGCGCACGCCGCGTTTGCGGAAGTGCATCAACACCTGATTGACGGTGAGCCGGTGGAGCCAGGTCGTAAAAGCAGATTCTCCCCGAAAACTGCCGATTTTTCTAAAGAGCTGAATGAAGACCTCCTGTGCGAGATCTTCTGCCTCCGAGACGTTTCCGGTCATGCGCAGACAGAGCGAGTAAACGCGGCGATTATGGCGCTGGTATAGCTCCTCGAAAGCGCCCATTTCACCCAGGGCAGCTTTCTGGGCCAGCTCATAGTCTGATGTTTGCGATGTCTCGGTTTCGGCTGCGGTCACATGTTCGCCTGCTCGGGACAAGCAGCGAAGAATCTTACAACTTCCGCAGCTTGTTGGGCACGATACTCACGAAACCGCCGGTTCAAGGGAGCGTCACTGTCTCCTCAAACGTCCGCGTGGGGATGCGGGCGAGTTCCAGCACGCTCAACGCGGGCTGTGATGCGGCGCTTCGCGCACGTCGTTGCCTTACCCGACCTAAAATTAGTGATTTCCCTCAGCCGAATCAATACTTTCGCCCGGCTGGATTGCAGCATACGGGCAGAGGCGTTGTGCTGACAAGCGCGGCCAACGTGGTGTGTGATAAAACTCACGCCCAGTATGTTCGATCGAGCGAACGGTAGCCCACTGCTTCGGAGACGTGAGTAGCGCCGATGTTTTCGCAGCCTTCGAGATCCGCGATCGTGCGGCTGACTTTCAGGATGCGATCGTAGGCGCGGGCTGAAAGGCCGAGGCGTTGCATCGCGCTCTCGAGCATCTGTTCGCTCTTCGAGTCGATCTTGCAGTGCACGCGAATCATGCGTGGCGTCATGCCGGCGTTGCAGAAAATGCGTTCGCCACGAAAACGATCTAGCTGCCGCTCGCGTGCCGTTATGACGCGCGCGCGAATTATGGCCGAACTATCCGTCTCAGGTAGCACGTCGCCGGCAAGCTCGCGAAACTTCACCGCGGGCACATCGATGTGAATGTCTATGCGATCCAGTAGCGGACCGGAAATGCGCCCGACATAACGTTGAATCTGCAACGGCGAACAGCGACACTCGCGCGTCGGATCTGACCAATAGCCGCAAGGACAAGGGTTCATCGCTGCGGCGAGCATGAAGGCCGCGGGAAACGTCAACGACATTGCGGCTC
The DNA here is from genome assembly GCA_020199835.1 of Acidobacteriota bacterium. GTDB lineage: Bacteria > Acidobacteriota > Blastocatellia > Pyrinomonadales > Pyrinomonadaceae > PSRF01. Next base: position 45,034 of record JAIVJV010000009.1, read on the forward strand.
TGCTTATCGTCACCTTTTGGTCTTCCAGCGGCTGCCTGAGCACTTCCAAAACGGCGCGATCAAACTCTGGCAACTCGTCGAGAAATAACACACCCTGATGAGCCAATGAGACTTCACCGGGCCGCGGCAGAGTGCCCCCACCAATCAAACCAGCATCACTGATCGTGTGGTGTGGCGAACGAAACGGACGCTCCGTCACCAAACCGGACCGTCCCGTGAGACCCGCCACCGAGTGAATCTTCGTCAGCTCAAGCGCGGCGTCAAACTCCAGCGGCGGCATGATCGTCGGCAGACGTTTCGCCAGCATCGTCTTGCCCGATCCCGGTGGACCAATCAAAAGAATGTTGTGTCCGCCGGCACTCGCGATCTCCAACGCACGTTTGGCCGAAACCTGTCCACGCACTTCCTTAAAGTCGATGTTGTAGTGTTCAGTTCGCGCCAGGATCTCCGACGTCTCGACTTTCAACGGCATCGGCGGTGACGCTGAACGCAGATCCGCAATCAGTCTCACGGCGCTGCGAAGATCCCCCACCGGATAGACATTAACCCATATGAATCAGGCTGTAGTGTTCCGCGAGATCGCCGTTCGCGCCGAGAATACCGAGCGCGATTGGAAGATCGAAACTCGCGCCCTCTTTGCGCACGTCGGCGGGCGCGAGATTGATGGTGGTCTTTTGAAACGGAAAGAAGTAACCGCAGTTCTGCATTGCGGCGCGAATGCGTTCGCGGGACTCGCGCACGGCGGCGTCAGGCAAGCCGACGATCGTCACGGAAGACGATTGTTCGCTTTCACCACGACTGTGTGTTAGATCGACTTCGATATCTACGAGATCCGCATCGATCCCATAGACGGCAGCGGACAGAGTTCGAAAGAGCATGTGAGGTAGCTCCTAATCTAGTTGTGAGGAACAAAGGTCAGCACGGCAGAAACCGTACTGACCTGCTAGTTAAACGAAACTTGAAAAGCGGTTATCTGCGGCGAGAGGGAACCGCAGCAGTTGCCGGAATCTTCACTTCCTGACCAGCACGAAGCTCGCTGTTGACCGGAATGCCATTCAACCGCGCCACGTCGTTCGCATCGAGATTACGTGCCGCAGCGATACTGGCAATCGTGTCGCCCTTGCGCGCGCGAACCTTGTTCAACGAAGGCGCAGCTTCACTGTTGGCCGCTGAAGTCGCGCGTACCCACTTCGTGAGTCGGACGCTGCTGTTCGGAACAACCAGCTTCGTGGTCGACTTGAGATCGACGCCGCCGTTCATCGCTTGCAACTGAGCCACGCTGATACCCGTGCGGCTCGCAACGTTCTGAAAATCTTCACCTGGTGCTACTGAAATCACGCGTGCCGTCTCGCGTTTGTCTGGCGAGATGCGTTGCAGCAACGAGGCAAACTGCTTGGCGCGGCCTGCGGGAATACGCACGTTGTAAGCGTCGCCACGTGGTGTTACATCGCGCTTCAACTCAGGATTCAACGAACGAATGTGATCCACGCTCGTGTCGGTCGCCTCCGCAACGAGTTGCAGACTGGTCGCGGTCGGCACCTGGACCACGTCGTAGGCCATGGGCGGATCGAACCTGACGTTTTTGAATCCGTACTTTTCGGGATTCTTCGCGATCAGGATTACCGCGAGGATATTTGGCACGTAGTTACGTGTTTCCTGCGCGATGTACGGATAAATCATCCAGAAGTTGGCGCTGCCTGCACGGGAAATGGCGCGGTCGATGTTGCCCGCGCCCGTGTTGTAGGCGGCCATCGCGAGTTCCCAGTTACCGTTGTAACGATTCGCGAGATCTTTCAGGTGTCGCGCGGAAGCGCGGGTGGCCTGTTCAATACTATTGCGCTCGTCGATGTATGCATTCTGGCGCAGACCGTACATACGGCCCGTGCTCGGAATGAACTGCCACAAGCCCGAAGCCGCTGCCCACGAAACTGCTCGAGGCTTCCACGCACTCTCAACCTGACCCAGCCACGTCACGTCGAGCGGCACGCCTTCCTCCGCAAAAATCTTGCGCGCGAGTTTCATGTACTGGCCGGAGCGACGCAGACCACCTTCCATCGTCGCGCGGCCGCGCGGTCCCTGGTAATAATTGATGTATTGCTGAACGAGCGGATTAAGCGTGAACGAGAAATTAACGTTCTTCTTGGATTGTTCGAGTGCGAGAAGATCTTCACCGGAAACTTCTTTCTCGCGTTCTGTCAGCACCAGCTTGCTGAGTTCATCAAGCGGCGACGGCTCAAACTTCTGATCCCGGAACCCGATCTGCGAGAGCGGTGCTTTTTGCGGCGCCGGTTCCTGCGGCTGATTGTTTTGGGCCACCAGCACCGAGCTGGTGTTCACCTGCTGTTGAAGCGGCACTTCTTCGCGATAGATACGTTCAACCAGTTCGAGATAATACGTCTGCAATTTCTGGCTGGCGCGCACGTCGAAACCTGATTCGAGAATCGAATCGACGGCTTTATCAAACTCTTCGCGAGCCTGCTCGCGTTTGCTGTCTTCGAGATTCAGCTTGCCCTTGCGGAAGTGGTCCTCCGCGCGCGCGATGACCTGCGCGACGCGTCCTTCCGATTGTTCGACTTGAGTTGGTATCGAACGGGCAGATGAAGCTGCGGGGATCTGTGCGTAACTGCTTGCCGCGGTAGCGACGAGCGCCGTTAGTATAGCCACACGGGCCATCAAACGAGGGAAGCTCGCTGACATCAGGTCGTCGTACTCCTTCAAAGGTAATCGAGTCCTTGTGTGACTATCGCTGAGGAAAGTCACATCGGAAACATTCACGTCTTATGTGCGGTATCTATCGGCTCCTCTATGATTTGGAAATGCTGACTCACCGAATGAGCCGAAATCACACTGGAGGTTACCACACGATTTTTTGGGGTGTCAAACAAGTCACCCGATATGAACAGACGCGCAATTAGTAAATTTTTCCACCAATACCGGGACCACAAGATCCGTGTCGGTACTGATGCCCCCGTGCGTCCGGAGGTTCGCCTGTTCCCGTTCAAAAAGCCCCCGCCCAAAACTGCGCGGTTAGCTTAACGCTCTCACGCCGCTGCCCGTTGCAAAAAAGCGCCGACAGGTGCACGTTTCTGGGAGCACTGTTTTCGTACAGAAACTACTCGCGTTCATTTCGTAACAAAACGGTTACTTCCAAAAAACGCAACTCTTCGGGCCTTAAAGCCTTCGTACTGTCGGTTGGAATAACACTTGCCAAACAAAGTGGCGGGACAAGCCGTTCTCCCCTGAAGCCCAGGAAAAATTATGTCAACAGTCGTAAAGCGAGAGGCAACAGTCCACGAATTTACTAAGCCGGTCGAGGTTGCGCCCAGGTCGAGAACTGAGCTCTTCTTGAATCGCGAGCTAAGCCTGCTGGAGTTTCACGCGCGCGTGCTCGAAGAAGCGCGCGACCCGCAGAATCCGCTGCTCGAGAGGCTGAAGTTCCTCTCAATCTTTTCGTCTAACCTGGACGAGTTTTTCCAGATTCGTGTTTCCGGGCTCAAGGAAGAGATGGAGCACGAAGTCGATGTCTCGCCCGACGGACGGACGCCGGCGCAGCAATTGGCGGAAACGCGCGAACGTATTGTGGCGCTCGTCGATGAACAGGCGCGCTGTCTAAGTGATGACGTTTTGCCGGGCCTCGCGCAAGCCGGAATACCAGTTGTTAATTACGATTCTCTCTCACGAAACGAAAAGGAACGACTCGAAGAATACTTTACCGAGAAAGTTTTCCCGGTACTTACTCCGCTCGCTGTCGATCCGAGTCACCCGTTTCCGTATATCTCACCGCTAAGCGTGAACATCTGTTTGATCGTCAATCCGCCGAAGAACATGAAACTGATCACTTCGCGGAAACTGACCGACCCGAATTTCGTGCGGATCAAAGTGCCGTCGATATTGCCACGATTGGTGCCGGTCAGCGCGTCGAGCACGCGTTATGTGTTGCTCGAAGAGATCATCGAGGCAAACATTCACGCTCTGTTTCCCAACATGGAACCCGGTCCATGTTATCGCTTCCGAGTCACGCGCGACGCTGATATCGACATTCGCGAAGAGGAAGCACACGACCTGCTCAGTGCGATTAAGGAAGAACTGCGCCAGCGGCGGTTTGGCACGCCGGTTCGGCTCGAAGTGTCGACTAATATGCCTGACGAGATGATCGAGTACCTGACCGGGTCGCTCCATCTCGAACGTGATGATGTTTACAAGTTTGATGGTCCAGTCCACGTTCAGGACCTGATGTCGCTTTACGATCTGGATCGGCCGGACCTGAAAGACACACCGTTCACGCCACAAATGCCGGCGTGGTACAACGAGCACAAGAACATTTTCGACGCGATCAGGGAACGCGATCGCCTGCTCCACCATCCGTACGATTCGTACGACTCGGTCACTGAGTTCATTAACGAGGCCGTTGACGACCCCGAGGTAGTCGCTATCAAGATCTGTCTCTATCGCACGGGTCCGGAGTCACCGATTCCACCGGCTTTAATCCGCGCCAGCGAACAAGGAAAACAGGTCACGGCGCTGATCGAGCTTAAAGCCCGGTTCGACGAAGAACACAACATCGAATGGGCGCGCAAACTCGATGAAGCAGGCGTTCACGTGGTCTACGGCATTGTCGGCCTGAAAACACACGGCAAGCTGACGCTCGTCGTCAGACGTGAAGGCGACGCGCTCAAGCGTTACGTACACATCGCCTCGGGCAATTACAATCCGACAACCTCCACGACTTACACCGACCTCGGTCTATTCACCGTTGACGATGAGATCGGCCGGGACGCCACGGAACTATTCAACTATCTAACCGGTTTCTGCGAGCAGCGTGACTATCGCAAGTTAATGGTTGCTCCAGTTGAATTGCGCGACAAACTCAACGCGCTCTTTGATCGCGAGATCGAGCACAAACGCGGGGGTCGTCCGGCCCGCATTATCGCGAAGTTTAATCGCCTCGCAGATCTTCAGATCATCGACAAACTTTACGAGGTCTCACGCGCCGGCGTAGAGGTCGATCTGATCATTCGCGGCATCTGCGTTTTGCGTCCGGGTATTCCGGGCTTGTCGGAGAACATCCGGGTACGCAGTGTCGTCGGACGTTTCCTCGAACACAGCCGTGTTTTCTGGTTCGCGAATGGTGGCGACGAAGAGCTTTATATCGGCAGCGCCGACTGGATGACGCGAAATCTGAAACACCGCATCGAAGTCGTGGCTCCTGTGACCGACGGAAAAGCAAAACGCTACCTCAGAGATGTACTGCTGGACGCTTACCTCACTGACAACACCAAGGCTCGCGAACTCCAACCCGATGGACGATATACCCCTGTAACGACCCGCTCCGAGCCCTTCAACAGTCAGGAATACTTTATCGGACGCCCCTGCTGCGATTAACAACGACGCATCCGGAGTTGGAAAAAATGAATCGTACCAAGAGAGTGCGCCTTGTGGTGTTCCTGCTGCTCGCGCTGTTGATTCCGTCCATCGAAACCGGTCTCGCTCAATCAAAAAACAAAAAGGCGCCGACCGGCACACCTGTTCTCTGGCGCAAGCCCAACGACATCGCATCGCGCGATCTCTTTCTTGGACCAGGCGGTACCAGCATGCGGCCCGACGTGCGCCGCATCACGTTTATTAAGGAAGAAAAAGGTGGTTATTCGAAGAAGTATCGAGTGCGCGACGGCTCGGGTCGCGAGTGGGTCGTGAAGATCGGCAAGGAGGCTCAATCAGAAACGTCTGCCGTTCGGCTGTTGTGGGGCGTCGGCTATCTAACTGAAGTCAACTACCTGGTGCCGCGGGTCACGATTCCCGGCAAAGGCACTTTCACAAACGTGCGTTTCGAAGCGCGACCGGAGCAGTGGGATCGCGTCGGCGAGTGGAAGTGGAAGCGCAATCCGTTTACTTCAACGCCGGAATACCAGGGCCTTAAAATCATGATGGCGCTTATCAACAATTGGGACCTGAAAGACTCAAACAACGTGATCGTTCAGACACGCACCAACGGTCGCAACGAACTTCGTTACGTGATCAGCGATCTCGGCGCCACGTTTGGTCACGCGAGCACTACGCCGATCTTCTGGCGGCTCACACGCAGCCGCAACAATCCGATCAACTACGCACAGTCGGAGTTTCTCGAAAAGATCAAAGGCAATCGCGTTGTGCTGCACTTCGGCGGCAAGAATCGTGGACTCATGAAAGATATCACCGTTGACGACGCGATCTGGATGGGCACCTGGCTGTCTCAACTCAGCGACCGGCAAATCAGAGATGCGTTCAAGGCCGCGAACTACACACCGTCTCAAGTTGACTTGCTGACGCGCGAGGTACGAACACGAACGAGCGAACTGCTCAGCCTGCGCCCGAACATTCAGATCGGCAGCACACAATGAAGCCGCAAAGAAGACGAGAGATCACCACGCTGATAGTAGTCTTTACCGGCGTGCTGTTAATTAGCGCGCTGGCGGTTTATTTAATCGGTAATCGAGGAACGAATCGGGAATACACACAGGTCCAACAACCGACGCCAACAGATCGCGAACCGCTCCCGCGCCCAACGGCCACGCCGACTCCGGCCGAGAGCGGAACGTTTTTGGACCATCTAATGGGCACGCACGACGGCGAAGTTTACGTACGCGGCGAGTCATGGGCCCAGAGTTTCGGACGAATCTCACTGCGGCTGCTGCTGGCCGCGTTGCTCGGGGCGGCGTTGGCTTATCGCCCGCGGCGAAAGATTCTCTCTCTAAAACAGAATCCTTATGTTTCCCAAACGCAGATTCTGCTGGCCATCGTTGCAGCCGCATTGATGATCATTGTCGGCGACAACGCGGCGCGTGCGTTCGGCATTTTCGCTGCCGTTTCGCTCGTTCGCTTTCGCACGAACATCCGCGATCCGAAAGAGGTCACGGTGTTGCTGATCTGCATGGCGCTGGGACTCGCAGCCGGTGTGGGTCGTTGGGATCTGGGCCTTGCGCTCGCGTTGTTCTCGTTAGTGGTGCTTTGGATCCTCGAGTGGCGTGAACCGGAGCAGGTTTTTCGCTCGATGGAGTTGAAGGTCACCACGAAGAACGTTGTATCGACGCAGCGTGCGTTGCGAGAGATACTCAAGAAGCATGGCTTTGATAAAGAATTGCGGGCCGTGGATCGAGAAGTTTCGGACGAATCGCCGGGAAGTATTATGTATTCAGTGGACGTGAGTCCGACGGTGAGTACCGACGAGCTCAGTGCCGACATTCTGGCCCTTGATGGCCAAAATGTCGAAGGCATTGAGTGGAATCAGAAGAAGAGTTACTCGTACCTGTATCAGTAGCGTTGGTTGTTACTGCTTGTTTCCGGTGGTAGTTGCGCCGGTGGCGGCAGTCGTCGTCGTCGTGCGGTTTTGGAAATCCTGCGCGTAGTCCTCGACGAATTTCTTAAAGTCGCCGTGGCCCCAGCGGGTGTAAAAGTCATACTTCTTCATCTCGGAGTAGACCTGGTCGAAGTTCCACTTGTAATGATTGAAGCGATAGACGGCGCCTAATACGCCGGTACGATGACGTCCGCCCGCGCAATGGACGAAAAATTTGCCGGTTGAAGGATCGTCAACGAGCTTCAGAAACTCTTCGACAGTTTCTGGTTTCGGGTACTTCTTCGCAATCATCGGCAGGTGCACGTAGCGCATTCCGAGTGCCTCTACCTCACGCTTTTCATATACCTCGGGATCGTCACGCAAATCAATGATTGTCGTGATACCGAGTGCCGCTAACTCTTTGTATTGTTTTTCTTTAGGCTGCGCGCCGCGGAAGAAGCGGTCGTCCATCTGACCAAAATTCTTGATAGTTACCTCGGAGACATTTGCAGTCGCGGTGGTTGCGGCGGCAGTCGTTTCTGTTTTCTGGGTGGGCTCTTGGGCTACGGTGGAAATCGAAGATGCTAAGACAAAACTCAGGACGGCAAAGAACACAAAAAGGTAGCTTCGTGTTGTACTACTCATTCCTACTCCTTCAATTTTTTATTGGCCGTTGGTTTGTGATTCGTCGACCACCGCGATTGGTTGCATCACCAAATCACGCCGGCCGCGGGCTCGCTGCCTGCGGCATTCGCTGTGGACGCGGGCCGGTAGAGACCGGCGGAATCACTTTTTCGCCTAAAGCTTCGCGAAAAACCTGGCGCATATTATCAACAAAAACAAACCGAACGTCCTTAAAAGGCTCCTTCGGCACTTCATCCAGATCCCGTCGATTCTGCTGCGGGAGAATGATAGTTGTAACACGAGCGCGCCGCGCTGCAAGAACTTTTTCTTTTACGCCGCCAATCGGCAAAACGTTTCCGCGCAGAGTGATCTCGCCTGTCATAGCGACATCTTTTCGTACAGGCCGCGTCGAAAGTGCTGAAACCATGGCCGTTGCCAGGGTGATGCCGGCCGATGGTCCGTCTTTCGGAATTGCGCCCTCGGGAATGTGAATGTGCAGATCATAATTGCTGAAGTCTTCCTCGGCGATATCGAGTTCTTTTGCACGCGATTTAGCGTAGGAATAAGCGGCTTGCGCCGACTCTCGCATCACGTCGCCGAGTTGTCCTGTTAAAACAAGATTGCCCTTGCCCTTCATCCGCAAAGCCTCGATGAACAGGATATCGCCGCCGACCGCGGTCCACGCGAGACCGGTGGCAACACCGATTTGGTCCTTCTTGAGGATTTCTTCGGGAATGACCTTGGGCGCGCCGAGAAACTCGTGGACGTTTTTCAACGACACGCGAATGCCGCCTTTGTGGCCTTCGGCGATCTTTCGCGCCACTTTGCGACAAACACGGCTGATCTCCCGCTCTAGTTGTCGCAGACCCGCTTCCTGCGTGTATTGCTGGATGATCGCGATGAGTGCAGTGCGGGAGACGTGCAGATCGCGCGACGTGATTCCGTTTTCTTCCATCTGCTTTGGAATCAGGTGACGTGTAGCGATCTCGCGTTTCTCTTCTTCCGTGTAACCGGCGATGCGGATCACTTCCATGCGGTCGCGCAGCGCCGGTTGAATCGTGTCGAGCACGTTCGCAGTGGTCATGAAGATCACGTTTGAGAGATCGAACGTCACGCCGAGATAGTTGTCGCGGAAGCTGTTGTTCTGTTCGGGGTCGAGCACCTCGAGGAGGGCTGACGACGGATCCCCGCGAAAGTCGGCGCCGACTTTGTCGATCTCGTCGAGCATAATCAACGGATTATTCGTCCCCGCCTGTTGCACCGCTTGAATGATGCGGCCGGGCATAGCGCCGACGTAAGTGCGGCGATGACCACGGATTTCCGCTTCGTCGTGAACGCCGCCGAGCGACAGTCGCACGAATTTTCGATCCAACGCTCGCGCGATCGATCTTCCCAGCGAAGTTTTGCCGACGCCCGGTGGTCCAACGAGACACAGAATCGGACCTTTGGGTTTCTCTTTTAACTTCCGTACGGCGAGCGCTTCGAGAATCCGATCTTTTACTTTCTCGAGGCCGTAGTGATCTTCGTTCAGCACGCGCTCGGCTTTTTGCAATTCGAGATTGTCCACCGACGAACGCGACCACGGCAGATCTGTCATGATCTCCATCCAGTTGCGCAGTGTGGCAGTTTCGGCTGCGTCCGGATGCATGCGTTCGAGTTTCTTGAGTTGCCGCAGGGCTTCGTCCTCAGCGGGTTTCGGCATCTTGGAGGCTTCGATCTTTTCGCGAAACTGCGCAATCTCTTCGGCGAGTTCGTTTCCTTCGCCGAGCTCGCTCTGAATCGCTTTGAGTTGCTGGCGCAGGTAAAACTCACGTTGCGAACGATCGATGTCCGCGCGTGCCTGCGTGTTGATCTCCTGCTGCACGGTGAGCACTTCGATCTCTTTGTTCAGCAGATCGTTAACACGCCGCAGACGCGCGGTGGTGTCGGCGATATCGAGCACCGATTGCGCATCTTCAACCTTTAATTCGAGATTGGAAGCGGAGAGATCTGCCAGGCGTCCCGCGTCATCGAGATTAGCGATGATGGCCATCACTTCCGGCGAAATGTTCTTGCCGAGGTTGATCGCCTTCTCCATGGAACCGCGCACGTTGCGCACGAGGGCTTCCACTTCGAGCGAACGCTCAGGCGGTAAAACTTCCTGCATGACGCTCACGCGGGAACGTAAGTATTCGCCCGTTGCATCGACCGATTCGATGTGAGCGCGCGCCAGTCCCTGGACCAGGATGCGAATGCGGCCATCGGGCAATTTCAGCATACGCATTATGACCGCGGCCGTACCGACCGAGTAAAGATCTTCTGCAGTCGGTTCTTCTTTATCGAGATCTTTTTGCGACGCGAGCAAAATCATCCGGTTCTCGGCGAGCGCTTCATCCACCGCTCGAATCGATTTTTCGCGGGAAACAAAGAGCGGCACGATCATGAACGGATAGATCACGATGTCGCGCAAAGGCAGCACCGGTAATTCACTCGGGATCTGTAACTGCTGATCCGTTTCAGTGGTTTCGAGGGCTTCCGTAAACTCTGCGTCTTTTACTATGGCCATAATTAAGTTCCCTCTTGTCTATTCGCGTCCTTGACTGAAATCAACACTTCGGTGCCCCGGCGATCTTCGATCTTCGGCAGGTAGATGTGCAGCATGCCGCCTTTCAACTCGGCGGAAGCGTCGCGCACGCAGATGGTCCACCGCAAACGCACCACGCGATTGAATTTTCCATAACTGCGTTCCGAGCAAAGATACGAAACGATCCGGCGTCGAGCGGGGCGGCGTTTCTTGTCGCCCCAGATTCTCAGCTTGGTATTCGTCAAGCCGATCTTGATTTGATCCACGTGCACGCCTGGTAGTTCAACCCGCAAAATGATCATCTTCTCCGTTTCGCAGAGGTCTACCGGCGGCGCCCACGCGCCCGAGGCAAGCGGGTTTTCCGCTTCCGTGGCTTCTTCCAAAGCGACGTAAAGACGACCCACGCGATCGCGGAGGCGCTGCAACTCAAGTCGTTCTAATCCCGTGGCTCGTACTGGTTTGATCATGAGACACCCTCAACGTCGCTTCTGAACAAGTTGCTTAAGCTCGGTCATGAACTCCGAAACATCTTCGAATTCTAAATAAACTGAAGCGAAGCGAACATATGCGACTTTGTCGAGTTCTTTCAAGCGCCGCATGATCATCTCGCCAATCTTACTCGTAGGCCGCTCGCGCTCGGGTGATTCCTGTACATATTTTTCGATTGCATTCACGATGCCGTCGAGTTTCGCTGATGCTACCGGCCGTTTTTCACAAGCGCGCAACAAGCCAGCCATTACTTTGTTGCGATCGAAAGTCTCGCGGCGGCCATCCTTCTTCACCACCATGTAAGGGATTTCATCGATACGTTCGTAAGACGTAAAGCGTCGCTCACAACGAAGACACTCGCGCCGCCGGCGAATGGCGTCGCCTTCGCGCGACTCACGCGAGTCGACCACTTTGTCTTCGAGGTATGCACAGAATGGACATTTCATGTTAACCCTCCGCGCTTGCAGGCGAGATCAACGTTCGTAATCTGGAAATGCTCAAATCGCCGCGTATAAAATAAAAAAGTCCAAATAAAACTGCTGGTCCAAAGTCAACGAGGTGCAAAACGATCGAGAGCGCCGCCGCTGTCTCTTTCCTGACGCCGAGAAACAACAGGCCGGCTGCGGTGGCGGCGTGAAAGGCTCCGGCGGCGCCGCCGGGCGTTGGCACGAGTGATCCGAGCAACGACCAACCGAGCACGAAGATGGTTTCCGCCATGCCGACGTCGAGATGAAAAGCACGCAACACGAGCAGGTTCGCGCTCGCGATACCAAGCCAAAGCAACGCGGTCCAACCGACTGTCTGCGCCAGTTCCCGCGCGTTAACCAACACACGCAACCCGCTCGACAGTTGCTCGAGAATACCGGTGACGAGTTTTGCCAATCGCTGCGGAAAAAAACTCCAGCGCGCAAAGAGCCGGTTCAGAGCATCGAGTAGCTTCGTAGAGTTTTTTCTGAACCAGATCAAAAACGCGAGACCGACGACGGTCGCCGCCAACAACCCGAAACCGACGAGGCGAACGCGGCTGAACGAGACTTCGAGCGCGAGGGGCGGCTTAAACCAGATCAAGTTGACGGCGAACACGAGCGCGACGGCCACGAAGTCGTAAATGCGCTCGATGAGAATCGTAACGAGCGCCGCGCTTGGCCTGACGCGCGGATCGCGCATCGGCAGGACAACCGGTCTGACCACTTCTCCGGCGCGGCCGATCAAAAACACGGCGCCGAAACCGATAGTCGTGGCGACGAATAGATCACTGAGACGGGCTCTTCCGAGTGGTTTGAGCAGTGCTCCCCAACGGAACGCCCGCGCGACATACGCGAGGCAAATTATCAAAATGGCGACAGTGAGCAGGAACGGATCGGCGGTGCTCAACGCGCGGCGAACCTCGACCCAGTCGAGATTACGCCCAAACCACCAAAGCAGCGCCGCTGCCAGCAGGCAGAGCGCTGCAAACTCGATGTATTTGCGATAGCCTTTGGCTTTCAACTCCGGTGCGAGCGACCACAACATGTTGGGCCGGTGCGAGAGCCTACTACACCGCGCGAGCTACGGCAAGAAATCCCTGTCCACGGCTGTTCGGGCGCGGGCTTTTCGATTACAGTTACCTGCGGGAACTTTAATTTGGCGCCTGTCGTAAACGGCACATGTCACTGGTTCGCGACCTCTGACGTTTCCGGAGCACAGGTACCTGGAGAAGATACGGTGGGGGCTGTTAAAGCTTTGGCGGTTAGCGAAGGAGCCGAGCTGGTTCGCAGGTGTCGCGCGGGCGACGGCGCGGCGTGGGAAATAATCGTGCAAACGTATTCCCGCCGCATTTATAATCTCGCCTACCGATTTACCTCCCGTGCGGACACTGCAGAAGACCTGACGCAGGAAGTTTTCGTCAGGGTCTATCGTTCTTTGGATCAATACGACCCGAAGCAGGGCGACCTGCAAAACTGGTTGATGCGTCTGGCGCGTAATCTGATCATCGACGATTACCGGAAACGCCAGCGCACACCACATGATAACCAGGCCGACGATCTCGCCGACCACAGTTATCACCTGCACACGCGTACCAACTCGGTGCAGACGGAGATGGAACGCCGCGAACTCGGCGCGCAGGTCCAGGCCGGAATCGACAAACTGTCGCCTGATCTGCGTACGTGCGTGATCCTGAGAGACATCGAAGAGTTGAGCTATCAGGAGATCGTTGATCTTTTGAGAATTCCGGAAGGGACGGTTAAGTCCCGCATCAACCGGGGCCGGATCGAACTCGCAAAGATTCTCCGGCGGATGAAAGTCGTGGCAATGAGCGAAGTGTGAACAAGGGGACGGAAGTAAACAGAAGCGGCAGGAAAGCGAAACATAAATGCTTTGTGTGGATTTTGAAACCTTATTGACCGATTACCTTGAGGGCGTAACCGGTTTTGAAACCAATCGGCAAATGGCGGAACACGCGATGAAGTGTCCCATCTGCCATGAAACTTTGTCGGCAGTCAAAAGCAGTGTAGCGGCTTGCCGAATCGCCAGTGTGCCTGAGCCCTCCAGAGATCTAGACGCACGCATTCTTCAAAAAACAACCCCGCAAACAGCGATGACCTGCGAAGAGTTTGAGGAGTTCCTGACGGACTACCTCGACGGCTTCCTGCCCGCTAATCTTTATCATCGTTGGGAACGTCATGCGGCCGTTTGCGCACGCTGCACGGAACTGCCGGGCGAAGTGGTCCGCTCCATCGGTGCCTGCTACACGTACATTTCCGAAGAAAAACCATTACCCGTAGGTTTGCACGAAAGAATCCTGCAAGCCACTCTGGGCACCGCCACCCCGCAGGAGATCAAAGCTCCCTGGACAGCGCGCGCAGCTTCACGTTTCCGTCTATGGCTGGATCCAATCATCTCGCCGCAGCTCGTCAGCGTCGCCACGATGATTCTGGTCGCGGTGCTGGTTCTTACCAACACCGTTTCGGCTGATGGATCGATCAGCGGCGTTTACGACGCCGGACTCGCACTCGCCGAACGAACCGGTGCGCAGTCGCAGATGCTGCAACAACAGATGAACCTGGAGCAAAGCACGCCACCGCCTGCCCCGCCGCCGCAAAAGCAAAACAACGATCAGAACAAGGAGTCGTCCAATGGCGGTGGACGACCGGAATCGAACGGGCATAAGGGCCGGTAAGGAAATAGAGATGATGTACTGCAGCTACCATGCAAAGAATCCCGCGGTGGTTCAGTGCAATCAATGTGCACGGTGGTTGTGTCCGGCCTGCGATCATCGCGTGCGCGGATTTCCGTTTTGCCAGGATTGCATCGTCGCCGGAGTGGAGTTGCTGCGGCATTCGCACGCCAGTCCGTCGCATATTCTGCGTCGCAAGAGTTCGCCGTTTGTAGCGACGCTGCTTTCGTTCGTGCCAGGACTCGGCGCCGCCTACAACGGACAAACATCGAAAGCCATTGTCCACTTTGCGATCTTTGCCAGTTTCTTTCAGATGGCCGTGGTCACACAGGGAATGCACTTCTTCATTCTCGGCGTGATCGGCACCTGGTTATTTGCCGCGGTTGATGCTTGCAGAACTGCGCAGTTGATGCGGGCGGGCTTGAGTCCCGACGCGGAAGACGACGTAATAGCACGGCGTCTTTACGGCAACCCACTCGCGTGGGGCACGACATTGATCATCATCGGCACCCTTTTCCTGCTGCACACGTTGTTGAGAGTGACGCTGCCCATCAAGGAACTTCTGCCTGTAGCACTCGTGGCGCTAGGCGCTTACATGCTGTTTGACTACATTCGCCGCAGCAAGTCGTCGGATCGGATCGTGCGTTTCGATTCGCGGCGTCCCCCACCGTCGGTCGTTGCCGGCACGCGACCGGTTGATGCAGCCACTTTTCGCACCGGTGAAACTACTCAGTTCGCGCGCAAGGATGTGACTCCTCTGCCGTTCGAACGGAGGTCGTAATAATAACTGGTCTGGTAATAATAACGGGGTAACGGACATGTCCGGCTTAGTAAAAGTATTTGGCGGTCTTGGTGGCATCGTGGCGCTGATTCTGTTGGTCGTCACGCTGCTGAAGCAGTTGATCGGTCTCGTCGTATTTCTGCTGGCGCTGTTAAAGATCGCGATCGTCGTTATCTTCGTCGCCGTCATGGTGATGATCGTGCTGGCGATTTTCCGCGATCGGGCGCAGAGGCGGCGCGACGTGGACGAACTCTAAACGTCACGAATTATTTTCAGCAAAGTTGCATCTCCTCACAGCCATGTGATAGGGTCAGGGCTTCTTGCAGGCACCGGCCGGATGGATTTCACCTCGGAGGGACCTTGAGGTTTTCAATCCACCCGCTGCAATCTTCAAGCAGGTAATAAGAAAAACTTTTCCCCGGAATTCGCGCAATTCGCTTTTGGCGGGTTTGTGCCTTTTCGTTGCTGTCGTAGCCCCGACCAAAACCGCGACGGCAACAGGAGTTGCCCAACAATGGCCAGAGACGACCGGTTTTACGCTTTTATAATCGCCCACACCACCCGTTCCAAGGCTCGCGTTCAAAGAATCCGTGTTGAAAAGAAAGTGGTGACGATATTTTTTGTCGCCGCTGCGCTGATAACAGTCGGCCTGTGTTACGGGCTTTACGGACTGACTCAGCACGCCGCGCATTTGCGCACGGAATTTGAAAATCAGCGCCTGCGCGCCGAAAACGAACGCCAGCGAATCGAACTCGAAAAACTCAACAACCGCGTAGAGAAAGTCGAAGACACGTCCCGCAAACTTGCGGAGAAATCAGGCGTCGTTGACCAGGGACCACTGCCCGGCCGTGGCGGTCCGGCGCTGCCGTTGGACGAAATGGGACTTGCAACGCTCACGGCCAAGATGGGCCGGCTCGAAGAAGACCTGAAGTCATACGAAGCAGTGTTGCGTGAACGCGGTTACACGCCCACGATTTGGCCCGTCAACGGAAAGCTCGAGGGCGGATTCGGTGGACGCCGCAATCCGTTTGGCGGTCTGGGCTGGGAGTTTCACTCAGGACAGGACATCGAAGCTGACTCGGGCGCGCCCGTAGTTTCGGGCGCGAGCGGACGCGTGACTTTTGTTGGCTGGCAGAATGGCTACGGCCAGTTGGTCGTCGTCGACCACGGCGGTGGTCTAACTACGCGTTACGGCCATCTTGCGCACATCGACGTTGACGCCGAGCAGATGGTTTCTCGCGGACAATTGCTCGGAAAGGTGGGTTCAACGGGCCGTTCGACTGGACCGCACCTGCACTACGAAGTGAGAATCAACGATCAGGCTGTAAACCCGCTGCCGTACCTGTTACAGATGAAATAAAACAGGGTAGTGCCGTTAACTTGAGCTTTTACCTTAACTTAGCTTTACGTCCGCCTAAACTTCATGCTTGACAGGTTAAATGGATTCGCTTAGTATGCGCCGTCGTTTCGATGCCGGGTGCAGTTCCAGCCCGCATTCCCGATAAAAAGTTTTACGTCAATGAGTTTTTCTAGTTCTGCCCCCGTAAGTGTGTGCATGCTGAAATAGCGCCCCCAGCGCTTTTCATCATGCATTTTTTGTTGGTTGTGTGTTTCCGTCTAGCGCCAGTTCCAGGTGCGACCCGGCTCACAAGCATTAACCTAGTTGATGAGAGGGCCTTGCAGCTTTCGCATCCGTTTTACCGAATCGTTAGGAGGATTCGTTGTTATGTCTAGAATAACCGGTAAGGTCAAGTGGTTTAACAATTCGAAGGGCTATGGTTTTATCGAGCAGCCCGGCTCTTCGGACATTTTCGTTCACTATAGCGCTATCCAGGGCGACGGCTTCAAGACTCTCGAAGAGGGTCAGGAAGTTGAGTTTGAGGTAACCCAAGGGCCAAAAGGACCTCAGGCTGAAAAAGTGACGAAGACGTAGTGTCTCCCCGGCTTGCTTTAGCAAAGCCACTGACTGCTTCCGGTCACGGGTCCGGTAAGCTCACAAAAGAAAAAGGCGACCTCCTGCGGTCGCCTTATTTCTTTGCTCAATCTGGTTTGGATTAACCGTCTGCTTTTGCTTTAAAACTCACGTGTCCGTCTTCTACAGCGACCGAAAATCTGACCCGCTCGCAACCCGTCTTCTCTTTCAGCCCGTCTGCTTTCTGCGCTACGAGCCGGTGAAATTTCGGAAACGAAAATCCCTCAGTCGCCTCGCCACACCTTTGCTTCGCCTCGATCAGTGACGCATAAAGATTTTTCACCACCTCGAGCTCTTTATGCGCGTCAGCGCAAACAACCGAAACGGGTTCCGTGTTGACGTTGCCTTCCTTTTTAGCGTGCGCACGAGCGTTAGACGCGGGATCGCGTCCTTCCTCGCGGCCCTGCATCGTGCGTCGCCAAAGTTCACGAAAAGCGTTGTAACGAGCGCCAAGCGACGTGTAGCGGTAGCGCTGAGCGTAAGTTAACGTCCGGTCGTCGCCCAATCTTTTGAGCAGCGTTTCGACGCGTCCCTTTGTGTCGTACGGCGGGCGCTTCGCCGCGCCGTTGAAGAAAATATCAAACTCGATTCGAAGGCGGCGGATGTCGTCTTCTAAACGGGTCAATTGTTCGTCAGCGCTGGGTTGATTTTCGCCCGTCGCGTACTTGTTTTTGGCTTTTACCTGTAACTTGGACCGAAGAAGCTTGTTGTCACGTAGTCCCACTGAATGGTTCTCCTGCGCGAGGAAACTGAGGGCGGGGTTCGCGTCGCACAGATCGAACGCGGGTTCAGGCAGTCTATGAAGTTGAAAAGCTGCGTGTCAACAAGTTTGTTGGACCGAATAATCGAGCCTATCCTTCCTCGGTTTTTCGAACCTTACGGCGCTTGCGCGCCCGTGCAGCAACGCCGGCGAGACCGGTGCCGAGCAGGATCAGCGTAGCTGGTTCGGGGATCGGTTCGTTGGTTAGAGTATGAACGCCGTCCCAAGTAAAGAGATAACCCTCAATGTCCGAGCCGAGTCCTGGGGTGTGTACGATCGTAAATGTAAGGACGGCGTTGAACTGGTTGAAGTGTTGGCCGTGCGGAATTATTTGAAGCAGTTGTATCTGATTAACACCTGCCGCAAAAGCAGCCGCATTGATGTGAAAAAGGAAGTTGACACCCAGCGCATTCGCTCCCTCTCCGTGTGGTCCTACGTTATGGAAAGCCGTCCCGGTGATTGTGAGTAGGTCGTTGACGGGGCCGGCGCCTGCGGCCTCAACAATGTCGAGAGTAACTGACCAGTTATTCACAAAAGCAAGATTAAGCACAAGATTGGCATCGACAGGACCACTTGAGACTGCCAGCCTGAATAGGTTTGCGTTGTCGATAAAGTCGAAGTCTATCGGCCCCGCTTTGCATACCTGTGGCGCAATGCCCAGGGTGAATACCAGGGCAATAAGAGACAAGACCAGCATTTGTATACGAGTCTTCATACTCACTCCTTTGAGTTAAGCGCGAAGTGATGTTGACGGAAGTAGGGAAAGACTCGAGGGATCGAGTGAGAACTTTCGTCGACGATTGAGTGTGAGTCTTACGTTGGGCGACGGTTCGTGAGAACAAACACCGTGAACACCCGCCTTTATAACTCAACAACCAGCGATGTCAACATGCAAGTTTGTGGAATATTCTTGTCGCAGTTATGCTAACTCACTCGCGAAAAGACATGGCCAAACGCAAAGAAACTGCGTCTTCAAACCTGCGCCACGTGCCGTCAGTGGACCAACTGCTGCGCACGGAAACCGCTCGCCGTCTACGCGAGACCATCGGTTTGAAACGTGTCACCGCTATCGCACGCACGGTTGCGAGTGAGATCCGCTCTTCAATCCGCGACAATCTCGAGGTTAACGGCCACTCGCAAGAAGCCCTCCTCGCTGAAGCCACGCGGCGCATGGAAGAAACCGCGCAACGCGAGAACGAAACCGGGATCAAAAAAGTAATCAACGCCACTGGGGTGTTGCTCCACACAAACCTCGGTCGCGCGCCACTCTCAACTGCCGCGCGAGCAGCGATCGATGAAGCCGCCGGCTATTGCAACCTTGAATACGACGTCGTGACCGGCACGCGCGGCAAACGCGGAGCGCGCGTCGAGTCGCTACTAAAAGATCTAACCGGAGCCGAAGCCGCACTCGTCGTTAACAACTGCGCTGCCGCTGCATTGCTGATCCTGACCGTGTTGGCCCAGGACGGAGAGACGATCGTTTCGCGTGGTGAGCTCGTGGAGATTGGCGGGGATTTTCGTGTGCCGGATGTGATGGCGAGTTCAGGCACGCGCATGATTGAAGTCGGGACCACGAATCGCACGCATCTGGAAGATTATCGACGTGCGATCAACGCGAACACGCGGCTGATGATGCGCGTCCATCCGTCGAACTACCGCATCGTTGGTTTTGCGAGCACGCCGCAACTTTCGGAGTTGGCGGCGCTGGCCCATGAACACAGTCTGCCGCTGTACGAAGATGGTGGCTCGGGAGTGTTGAGTGATCTCAGCGCGTATGGCGTAGTTGACGAACCAACGGTGAGCGAGATTGTTGCTGCCGGCGCCGACGTTGTTTCTTTTAGCGGCGACAAACTGCTCGGCTCGGCGCAGGCCGGATTGATTGTCGGCAAGCAGGCGATTGTTGATCGACTGCGCAAACATCCGCTGTATCGCGCGCTGCGCAGTGACAAGCTTCGGCTCGCAGCGCTCGAGGCTACGCTCGCCGACCATCAGCGCGATCGAGCAGCGAGTGAAGTTCCAGTACTGCAAATGCTGGCGTTGACGGCGAGTGAACTCGAGGAACGTGCGAGACACGTAATCGAACAGGTCAGCCCCACAGATGTAAGCATGGATGTAGAGGAGGGCGAATCCGCGGTTGGGGGCGGATCGGCCCCTACGTCCCAACTCCGATCCGCGTTGATCGCCGTCTCCCATCCGCGAAAATCCGCGTCCGAGCTGGAGCAACAGCTTAGGAACTGCTCGCCTTCTATCGTGGCTCGCATCGCGAACGACAAAGTCCTCCTCGACCTTCGGACCGTCGCTGTCCCTGACCTACCGGCACTCATCTCCACCCTAAAAACGTTGTAGATCTCCCGGTGATCAACATTGTATAATCAGCCTCGGTTAGCCAACGCTTTCAGCGTTCGCTCAAACTGATTCACTCTTACCCAGGGTTGTTCCAACCCTGGGCTCACATTAGTAAACGCCTGCGGCGTTATCCCGCTTTGGCTCACTCCAGAACTTTCACGTCCTACATTTCTGCGACCGGACTCAGTCTCTTTGCCGGCCTCGCCGGCTATTTCGGCTGGCGCTTCGGTCTTGTCCCCGAACTGCTCTACAGCGCGAACGTTCTCCCACGGACGGAAAGCGTCGAGCTACTGCTTGGACCAGTTCCCGTTTCTGCCATCGCGCTAACTGCCTCATCAGTAATTCTTGGCCTGACGATCAACAGCCTGGAACTGCGTCGCTCGTGGCGTTACCTGCTCGGCGGCATCGTCGCCTTGTGCGGCGCGAGCGTGCTCGTCTCGCATCTGTTCGCTCTCGAACTCCTCGTCACACCACTCTTGTTCAGTGGCTGCCTTTCTCTTTTACTGGTCCAGGTCAACCGGCTCTGGCAACTCGATCGCCAGCTCTTGAACACGCTCTTTGACTCGCCGCTCAGGGCCGCCGATTCCGGTCCCGGCGCAGACCAACGACTCATGAGCGGTCTAAAACTTCTCAACACTTTCCTGCCGTTGAACGAGGCCATCGTCTTTCGCGTCGATGATTCAAACTCCTTCGAAGCCGTCGCGCGTTTCAAAGGAACAGCGCAACAAGCGCCTGACGCGAGCCGCAACTCGATGTGGCGTGAAGGAGTAAAACTCTGTGAACGCGCAGCCGCGAGCGCGAAGCTCGTCAGTCAAATTGTCGGCGAGCCAAAACAATTGACTGTTGCGGTGCCACTGCTTCACGAGCGCGAAACTGCCGGCGTGCTGTTGATTCGACCCGCCGCGCAGCTCGATGAAGATGACAAGTTGCTACTCGAAGCGGTAGCTTCCCAGTTCGCACGCAATCTCAAACGCGAGAGCTTTGCGAAGAACTCGGCGCGCAGCAAATCCTTCAGTTACTTTTCGCAACGAGGCAGTCGCCGCAAACTCGACGCGTTGAGTGTGCTTAAAGCAATCACCGTCGAACAGCGTTGCGAAGCAAAAGCGTTGGCCCACATCAACGACGGCGTCGCTATCGCTTATCTCGATGGCACGGTTGCGTTAACAAATCCGGCGCTGCTTCGTTTCGCCGGACTCACGCCCGAGAGCGCGCGACAGTTGGACCTGATCGGCCTGCTCAATCACTTTCGCACCGGCATCTTCGACGAACCCGAAATCGCGGTGCGTCGCGTTCTGCAAACCGGTATCGACTACGCCGGCGAACTCGCCTCCGACACAAAAGACCAAATCCTGAGCCTCCGCATCTCGCTGTTGCGCGACCAGCAGGACAACGTCAACGGAACGTCCTCTCATTCTGACCCGGCTTCTCAGCCTCACCCGGCTTCAGCCGGCGGTGCGGAAAACCGCGACCAGGAAACCGTTCCAACGGTTTCCGACGCGGAACCGATCGGCATCGCTGTTTACGTTAGCGATCTAAGCCAAACCAAAGAGTACGAGAAGCTGAAGAGCGACATGATCTCGCTGATGTCGCACGAGTTGCGCACGCCGCTCACGAGCATCAACGGCTTCGCCGAACTGCTCACCAATGACAACAGCATCCCGCCGCAGGCGCGCGAGTTTGTTTCGATCATCGCGAACGAGTCCCAACGCATGTCGCGCATGATCAATACGTTCCTTTCGGTCACGCAACTACAACGCAGCGACAAACAGGAAGTTTTGAAGATTCCGCTACGCCTTGACGAAGTGGTGCGCGAAACGATCGCGTCGCTCCAACCCGTAGCCAAGAAGAAACGCATTCGTCTTCTCGAACAACCCGCGCATCGCATTCCCCCAGTCGCTGCTGATAAGAGTCTGATCACGCAGGCAGTGAAGAACCTGGTCCATAACGCGATCAAGTACAGTCCGGAGCGAACCACGGTAACCGTTTCCACAGCGCTCGAGGCCGAGACGGTTCGCGTGTGTGTCGAAGATCGCGGTTACGGCATTCCCGCTGAAGCACGCGAGCGCGTGTGGGACAAGTTCTATCGCGTCGTTCGTGAAGGACAGGAAAAGGACGAGGAGTCGACCGGGTTGGGCTTATCGTTTGTGCGTGAGGTCGTCGAACAACACGGCGGCCAGGTGACGTTGGATTCCACCGAAGGACGCGGCTCGAAGTTCAGCTTCACCTTGCCGCGGTTGTAACTCAACGATTGATAGTTCCGCGACAGTTGCGGGCGCCGCAAATGCAACGCTTGTCGTCCGAGTGCAGCGTCTGCTGGTAATCGATCGTGATCTCTTCGCCGGGTTTGATGTCGCGCAAGGCAAGAAACAGAATGTGGTCGTGCAGGATCTGCATGAACGCGTTGGGACTGCACGAATGATTAATGAAGTGCGTGCCGTTTCCGCCGCGGCTGCCGTCAAGGCTCCAATGACGATTGACCTCGCAGATACGCAGCATGCGCCGATGCGCTCGCCGGCGCGCTTCGGCGTTTGAGATTTTCTCCCCAGTGTACTCGGCGATCTTGTGGCGCTTTTTAAAAGGTAGGGTGGCGAAGCAGCCTTTCCCGTGAATCGGAGAAGGTCTGATTGCCAAACCGTGCGCGAGTCTCACTTTGTGCAACGTGGCGCTATTTGAGCTTGAACGTGCGGGCGATCAAATCAGTCTGATTACGGATCCGGCTCAACTTATCGCGCAGGCCGGTAAATCTTAACGCATAAATCGTGCGGTTATCGGTGGTCAGGTAGTAGATCCGGCCGAGCATTGTTTTGCCGCCGCGGACGTACTCGTATGACATCGTCACGCCGTCGAGACGGCCGTCGAAAGATTCTTGCTTGCCGGGAACAAAGCCCGGAAGAAATCGCAGTGTGAGATCCTGATCACGACGAGCCAGTTCGGAAGGGCCTGTTCCTGCTTCAACGGCTTCTTTGCGAATGGTCAAATAACCATCAAGGCGATCTCCGTAGACAAACTCCGGATGTTCGTGACCGGCGTCAGGCTCCAGGATGGCGCGCCAGGTCGCAGATGGGAGTTCGAAAGTGTATTCAACCTTGTCGTGGGAATAGAGTTGCTGCGCAGTCGCAACCTGCGCGAACAAGCTGAGCATAACGACAACGACGGTCACTAGTCTCTTCATAACTAACCCCTGAGATGCCTTAACCGGAACGGCCGTTCGCCGCTTGCGAAATCACGGCCTTTTGCAGGCCAACGAGCACTTCGATTCCACGCGTTGCGAGCGCCACCAGTTCGTCCATTTGCGTGCGGCTGAACGGCTCGCGCTCAGCGGTGCCTTGCAATTCGATGAACCTTCCGTCGCTCGTGCAGACCACGTTCATGTCGACTTCCGCGCGCGAATCTTCGTCATACTTTAGGTCCAGCAACGGCGTATTGCCAACGATTCCTACGCTCACTGCGGCTACCTGCTTCGTCGTTAACGGTCGCGTGATCTTGCCGCTTTTGAGCAGTTGATTGCTGGCGAGCGCGAAAGCCACGTAGGCGCCGGTGATTGCGGCAGTGCGCGTACCACCATCAGCCTGCAAGACGTCGCAGTCGATGGTTAACGTTCGTTCACCAAGCACTTTCATATCCGCAACTGCGCGTAAACTACGGCCGATCAAACGCTGGATCTCGTGCGTGCGGCCTGATGGCCCACCACGGCCAGTCTCGCGCGCGGTTCGTGTTTGCGTTGAACGCGGCAACATCGCGTACTCGGCCGTGAGCCATCCTTGTCCGCTGTTGCGCAGGAAAGGCGGCACGCGATCCTCGAGCGACGCGGCACAGACCACACGGGTACTTCCCATCTCGATCAAGACCGAGCCTTCGGCGTAAGACAGGAAGCCGGGAGTTATTTGCACGGGGCGCAACTCGTCATGGGCGCGGCCGTCAGTGCGTGCGAAGCTCATCATGTCCCCAAATTTCTACGGCCTCGAGAATTGAAGGCGCAGATCCTAAGAATCTTTCGGCTACTTTAGCAAACCTTTCGGCGGCGTCGGTGACGTAAAAGTGATCGAGATCGTCACAAAGCCGTCTCTCCTGATAAAGACCCAATGGCTCGTCATGTCTCAAACATAATTTTTCGAGTACTAATTCGACGTCGGCGGCCGTAGCGGCGCCGGAGTCGATCAACGTGGTTTCACGACCGATAGTTTCGCTGATCACATTGCGGAGAATCGGATAGTGAGTGCAACCGAGCACGAGCGCGGCGACTGAGGTTGTGCGGAAATCGTTTAGGTAATCGCGCGCGACCATGCGTGCGACATCGCTGTCGGCCCACCCTTCCTCGGCGAGCGGCACGAAGAGAGGACAGGCCCGTTCGAGTACTTCACCCGAAGCGCCGAGCGCGGCGATCTCTTTTGCATACGCGCCGCTGTTGACCGTCGCTTCGGTGGCAATGACGCCAATATTCGCTGTGCCCGCAACCTCGACTGCGGCACGCGAGCCGGGTTCGATCACGCCAATAACGGGTACTTGCACCGCTTTGCGGATGGCCGGCACCGCAAGAGCTGAAGCGGTATTGCAAGCAACGACCAGTAACTTGATCCCGCGTGCTTCGAGAAACCTGGAGTTTTCCACCGCGTACCGTTCGACCGTCGCCAGCGATTTTGTTCCGTAGGGAACGCGCGCGGTGTCGCCGAGATAGACGAACCGTTCGTTGGGCAAACGTTCGTGGAGGGCACGATAGACGGTTAGACCACCGACGCCGCTATCGAAGATTCCGATTGGTAGGTTGCGGTTCAATAAGATTCAGAATGGTGGAGGCGCCGAGAATTGAACTCGGATCCAAAAACCAACGCCGAAGGACTCTACATGCTTAGTCGCTTCTCTTTCTTGCCGGGCAAGCCCGACAAAATTTCGCTCGACGTCGAGTCAGTGAAGCGACAAGACCTCGACACGAGCTAGTCCGGCTTGGTCTCGCCCACTGCCACGGACCGAAGCAGCAGGCCAGCTCATCTGAGTGACATCTCCTTCCGCGCGCATGAGCAACTAGCGGCGAGACGCTCGGTGCTTAATTAGGCAGCGAGAGCCAATTCATTGTTATTGGCAGTTGTGTTTCCCTACGCGTTTTAACGAGCTGCATAAGGTAGCCCGGCATGCGTCGCGACGATCGTTCAGGTTCCTGTCGAAGCCTGTCGCCCCCATTGCGAAGCAGGGTCATTATCACCCGCAAGGTTCAAAGACGCAAAGGGAGGCCATTTAGTTGCACCCCTTTGGTTTATTGGTGTGGTTTATCGGGGCAAAGCCGCATGCGTTATACTTTCCCGGCTGCTGTGGCTAGCCACGTTGCCGCCAGGCTTCGGATCAAGGCAAGTTGTCTTGGGGGAAAACAGATTATGGCTTCTAGATATTCTCCGACTGTAATCATCAATACGCCACCAGCACAACGCAGACACTTGCTGGCAAGGCTGTGGCTTCCCGCCGTGCTCTTGCTCGCGCTCGCGGCCGGTGGACTGACCGGCATCATCGCGGCTTACGAACTCAATTATTCGCGCGCGGCTAATGAAGTCGCGGCGCTTGCGACTTACCGCCCGAGCGTCGTCACGCGCGTCTACGCTGACGACGGCGAAACAGTTATCGGCGAGTTTGCGCTCGAGAAACGGATCCCGCTCAAATACGAAGAGATTCCCCCGGTTCTGAAAAATGCGATCCTCGCAGTCGAAGACGTTCGCTTCTACGATCACATCGGCATCGATCCCATCCGCATCATGGGCGCCGCGTGGAAAAACCTGACGACCGACAAACTCGAAGGTGGATCGACACTAACGCAGCAGCTCACCAAAAACCTGTTTCTCTCCAAAGAACAAACGTACACGCGCAAAGTTAACGAATGGATTCTCGCGCTCCAGATCGAACGTTACTACACAAAGAATCAGATCATGGAGCTCTATGTTAACCACATGTTCCTGGGCGCGAACGCCTACGGAATGGAAGCAGGCGCGGAAACTTACTTCGGCAAACAAGCCAAAGATCTGACGCTGCCGGAAGCGGCGTTGCTCGCGGGCGTGCCGAAAGCGCCGAGCGATTATTCGCCCACTTCAAATCCAGTGAAGGCGAAAGAGCGTCGAGACCTGGTGCTGGATCTGATGGCGAAGAACGGTTTCGCGACGCAGGTCGAGGTTGATGCCGCGAAGGCGAAGCCGATTCAACTCGCCGACACCGCTTACTACCAGTCGCAACGGAAGTCGTCTCCTTTTGATTATCCCGTTGAGTACATTCGTCAGGAACTCGAAGAGAAATACACGACACGCGTGGCCCAGGGCGGTCTCTCGGTCTACACCACGATCAACGTCGAAGCACAGAAGCGTGCTTTCGAAGTGCTGCGTGCTGGGCTGCGAACATACGATCGCTCGCACACGAGTTGGCGTTCCAACTACTCGATGATTCCGACGCCGATTAACAATGGCCAGGGACCGGCGACGACAACCGAACTGAACAACTACAAGCATCCCGACTGGTATGGCAACGAGTACGAAGAAGGACGCCACCTGATGGGCTTGATTATGAAGGTGGATCGTACTCGCAACGAGGCGACCGTCCGTTTCGGCAATTTCACTGCGACGTTGACGGGCGAAGATATGGGTTGGAGTCGTCGGCAACCGAAAGACGAGTTCAAGGCGGGCCATCTCGCGGAGTTTGAGATCAAGGAAGTTGACGAGAAGAATCGCCGTTTGACTGTCGAGCTTTCGCAGATTCCCGCCGTGCAGGGCGCGATGATGACGTTAAACGCGAAGACCGGCGAAATCGTCACGATGATCGGCGGCTACGATTTCTACACGAATAAATTCAACAACGCGACACAGGCGTATCGGCAGACGGGTTCGGCATTCAAGCCGTTTATCTACACCGCGGCCGTTGAATGGGGCATGACTCCAGAGACGCCGGTCAGTGGCGCGCCGATCAAGATCAAAGATTGGCAACCACACAACTACGATGGTTCGCTGGGCGGTGGTGATCTGCCGATGAGGACGGCGCTCGCGAAATCGATGAACATTCAGGCAGTTCACCTGCTGCAAACCGTTGGTATTCAAACGGGCGCGCAGATGGTGCGACGCTTCGGTATCAAAGTGCCGATGTCGCCTTACTTGCCGTCGGCGTTGGGTGCGACGGAAGTTCCGCTCGATCAGATGGTGTCGGCGTATTCGGCGTTTCCGAACAAAGGCGTTCGCGTTGACCCGCACTTGATTCGCAAAGTGCTCGATCGCGATGGCGCAACGCTCGAAGAGTGGGAACGGACCACGTACAAAGTCATGAACGAATACGTGGCGTTGACGATGGTCTCGATGATGCGCGGCGTGGTCACCGGCGGTACTGCGACCGCGGCGAGTTCTCTGCCGCATCCGGTTGCTGGAAAGACGGGCACCGTTAACGATCACACCGATGTTTGGTTCATCGGTTACACGCCTACGTACGTCACCGGCGTGTGGATGGGTTATCCCGGCAAGAAGAAACCGCTGGGCAACGACATGACGGGCGGCAAGGGCGCGTTGCCGATGTTCGTCGACCTCATGAAAGACTTTTTGAAGGACAAAGAGAAGGAAGAGTTTCCGAAGGCGCCCGTAATGCCGGAAGACATGCGTGAGCTTTTCCGGCAGCGTCAACGAGAGCTCGCTGCTGAACGCGCCGAGCTTGCCGCGCGAGCAGACGAAACCGAGGAAGAAACATTGCCGGCGGTCAGTACCGAACCGAAACTCGAACAGATGACCCTGCCGCCGCCACCCAAGGCGGACGACGATCGATCCGCGGCTCCACAACCGAAGACGGAGGTTTCAACACCGAAGGTTGAGACTCCGCCGCCGCCCGCAACACGACCGCGCGAAGCCGAGCCTGCGAAGAAGAAAGGAAAGAAAGGCGACGGCGAGCCGTAGTTCGGTTTTCAGCTGAACAGCTAGAGAAGCAGTCCGAAAGCGCGCCTTTTGAGGCGCGCTTGTTTTTGGGTTTTCTTGAACGTCAAAGCAACTTCCCCAACGCGTAAGGCAGCATCTTGCGCCACCACGGCCAGTCGTGATCGACGTCTGGTCCCCACATATCCAACACGTGCGGAATGCCTTTGGAGTGCAGGATGTCGGAGAGTGTGCGACTGCGTTCCGGGGCTTCGTAATTTCCCTGCCCGGTCATGATCACGATCGCGTCGGCTTTTTTGAGTAGCGGAAGGTAGTGATCGTCGTTCAGGTTTGGCAGGTAATCGACCGGGTTGTTGAAATAAATATTGTCGTCGTAATAGTCGTTTAGATAAGCACGCACGTCATAACTGCCGCTCATGGCGATCACGCCGCGAAACAAATCGGGATGTTTGAAATATTGGTTGGCGGAAAGAAACGCGCCCAGGCTCGCGCCAGTTGTAATCGGACGGTTTTCGCCGTCACCGCAGTCGTTGCGAATGAGAGGCAAAACTTCATCGGTGATGTAGCGATCGTAACGGGTGAGCAGTTCGGCTTTGAGGTGCGGCGGCATCTGATCGTTCAGCAGACTGTAACGATTGACACTGTTGATTGAATAAGCGCGTAGTTTGCCGGCTTCGATAAAGGATTTGATTGCGTCAACAAGATAGAAGCGTTCGTACTCGAGATAATCGGCGGCTGCCGTTGGAAACATCAACAGCGGCGGTCCGGCATAGCCGTAGGAGACAAGGGGCATTTCAGTGTTTAGGTTGTGGCTGTACCACGATGTCGTGCGTCGTTGCATGGGGACCTTTCAGTTCGACGGATTGGCGCGTTTTAGTGGTGACTGAGCGCTGAACGGCTATGGCTGCTGTCACACCTACGGCCAGTAATTAGGGCGGGAAATATTGTCGCAGATCGTGGGGAAGCGCAAGTTTGGGTAAGCTTTTCGTGCGCGTTCCGTGGTACTCAGCTTGGGGTTAGCTACACACGGTCGCGGTTGACGCTCGTGGACTCATTTGCTATAAAAACGCCTCACGCCTGATCCGCAGTAGCTCAATGGCAGAGCATTCGGCTGTTAACCGAAGGGTTGTAGGTTCGAGTCCTACCTGCGGAGCCACAAACTCTAGCAAAGTTGACGAAAGAGGCCGCCGATAATGGCGGCCTTAGTCGTTTGTGCCGTTTTTTGTGCCAAACGGTCTCAGTTGATCAATTCGAGCGTTGCGCTTTGGGGCTTCACGAAGGATGGTTCTAGTGCTGCGGCTGCAACATTCAACGCTTGGCGTCGAATGTGACTGTAGTGTTTGAGCATCTGGGGTGCAACGTGACCCACTTGGGCCATGATCGTAAGGTCGGGCAAACCTTTTTCTGCCATCGTTGTCACTGCCGTGTGCCGTAGATCGTGAAAGCGAACGGTTAGTAGGTTCGGATGGATCACCTCGCCTTCGTCGCTTGTGGCGGCTTTACGGCGAATAGAACGCCACGCAGAGCGCCACGACGTAATCGGTCGCGTTGGATCTATCTTTTGCGGGCGACCACGCCACGGAAAGACAAAGTGTTGAGGTTCTGCGGCGTTGATTAGCATTGCTTTTGAGCGTAGCTGCGAGAGCGTTTCACGACATACTGTGTTCAGCGTAGGCGAGCGCCATCCGGCAGGAGTCTTCGATCGTTTTATTTCGAGCACTCCCGCGACGAGATCAATATCCTGCCAGTGAACCGCTTTGATCTCGCATGCTCGCATGCCGCAATAAGCGCCTAGAACGCCTGCTGTGTACGCGTAAAGCCAATCAGAGCGACTCTGTGCAACGGTGAAGAGTCTCGCTTGCTCTAACTCGGTCAATGCGCGTCCTACCGGGGGCTTCGTGTTGGCGAGCGGCTCGTAGTCCTCGAACCGATACCACAACTTGGCGTGTTTTAAGAGTTGCCGCAACACTGAAACCTCACCGTTAGTTGTTTTGGGCGCTTTGCCCGCATCGAGGCGAGCGTTCTGATATGCGATCAGGTGTTCAACAGTAAACCGTTTTAGTTTCAGATCTCCGAAATGCTTTTCCAACGGGCGCGCTTGCTCGGTCCAGTAGGCAACCATCCGATCAGAAACCTTGCCCCTGCGTAGTTTTGTGTATACCTCAAGGGCATGCTTTATATCGAGCACACCAAACGACGCACTTCGCTTTTCAGGGTCAGGAGCTTTTGTCTTTAACTGGTCGATGCGCTTGTGCATCAACTCGCCCGCTTCGCCACGGTCACGAGTGCCTAAAGGCTCACGATAGCGGACGCCATCTATCCTTACGTCCATCCAAAAAGCGCCTGTTTTTTTATTCGGTCTGCGGTAAAGATGATATTTCATGCGCGCCTCGCTTTCTCCCGAGAGTGAGTAGTTCCTATTCGTTCTCGTTTGTTATGCTTTTTCAAGATCGTCATCCTTTCACTGGAAGGTTGGCGGTTTAGGGTCAAGTCAAGCGTTTGCGCGCTGTCTTGGCCCGCCTCTTAGTTGCTAACTCCGCACGTAGTTTTGCGTTAGCGCGTTCTCTGCGCTTGCTGAGTGTTACAGCGCATTTACTGTCAGGGTCACACACTCTGCTGTCTTTACGCCTAGCGAAAAAGAATAGAGCGCATATCTCACATCGGCGAATCATGCGCGCATCTATTCTCTGATCACTACCAAAAACCGCCGAATCAAATCGATCACTTTGCTTTCGCAGAATCCATGACTCGTCAATGAACGTTGCATTGTGTGTTTTTAGATAGAGAGAGATCGGCAGCCGGTTTCAGGGGGTCTCTCGAAGTACGACTCCATATCGGGAGCGGCTGCTTGCGTATTTGGTGTCGTTTTGCCTCCCGTTAAGGCGAGAACCCAAGCCGCAACTATACATAAAGGGAAAGCGAGGCGTGTCATCGTTCATCTCCTTGGCTTATTGATTTTATTCGGCTGGCAGCACCCTTGGCGCGCACAAGGCGCGGCTGTGGGAGCAGCCGGAATGTAGGCATAAACTTCGTTGACAGTGAACTATGTTCAGGCGTAAAGTGCCGCTCGCCTCATTGGCCCAGAACTTACTTTCTTCGCTCAGTAGACGGATTGCACTCGAAGTTTCCGCCGACTCACATAGAGTGTTAGATGAAAATCAGCCTGTTAGCATTGTTGGTGCTTTTGGTTTTACTAGTCGTTTTTTCACTACTTTCGACCAAAGAGAGATCCGTTGCCAACAAAACAGAAACTTCCGCCGTGAGATACAAGATCAAAGACTTGCGCAAACACGGAGTCTCGCTTATCGCACCGTCAGACGCCGCTGGCCTTGGTAAAACTGTCACGATCGACCCTTATTCAGTCGTCATGAAAAATACGAATGGCCGGTCCATAGTCGGTTATTCAATCAAATGGGAATGTTTTGGCGGCGAAAGGGAATCTCCTAACAGGGACACGTCTTACGACTACCGACTGTCCAATATTCTTGGACTTGTCTTTATGTACGGGGATGAGTCCGAACGCAGTACTGTCCTAAGTCGTTTGGACGGCGTGATAGCGCCGAATTCAACCTGGCTCCTCTCCCCCAACTTTCCCGCTCGCCGACTGCATGAGGGCGGTGACGAGATTCCGCCAGGACCTACGGCGACGGTTTTCGCCGAAGTCCTGGCAGCATGCCCCGTCATGACAATAATCGCCGATGGAATCTTTTTTGATGATGGGACATTTGTAGGTCCAGATACGAGGGATTTCTTTGCCAAGGTAAAAACTCAAGTCGAGGTCCGCCATGAGGTATTGGAACGATTTCAGAGTGAATTAACGTCAGGCAAAACGCCGACCGATGTGTTTCGTGGATTGGAGCAAGCTCACGCTCGCGAGTTCGAGCCTGCTGGCGAGCGGGAAATGTCAGCGGACGAAACACGCGCTTACTTCACCAATCTATTTGCGCGGGACCTTTTGGGGACGAAAACCGTCTTGGGCGAGCACAAAACAATTGAGAATGTTCAACGGCAGTTGAGCAGACCTTGGGTAACGCTTCGCAGACTAGCAACCGAGGACTAGACATGTTTAAAGACGCCGCACATTTCCAGCTTCAGCGAGTTTTCGTTAATCAGATTCGCTTTGTATTGGTTTCGGTATTGGTTGTCTTCCCGTGTATCTCAGCGCAAGGGCAGATTATCCGTTCTAAACCTTGTATCAACCGCATGCCCAATGGGATAGCGGTATGTTTTGGCTGGGTTAAATGTCGTCTCGGGTTGTATGACGTGACCGTAAGCGGGCGAGTCACGTCTCAAAAGTTTTGCAATGGGTGGATCGTATGGAACCACGCGAACGTTATTCCCAACACTTCTGAATTAGGGCTTAATGTTAACGGATATAGCACCTTACAAACTCAAAACAGGCACCCTGCTTTCCTATCATTATGCGAAGCACTCGTGTGCCGGACCTAAAACGGTAGACCAAGGAGTAGTCAACAGCTGCCCGACGGCCCCGATTGGCACATCCGATGAATTTCTCGCCAGCTTGTTGTCTCCATCGCCCACTACGTTCGGCGAGTGTCAGACGCTTGGCATGTTCTGGAGTTTTGCTGATCAGACCTGTTTCCCGCAACCAACGGGCGAGGACGATTGTGTGTCCTACGGGGGAGCCTGGAACTTCGCCGCGGGTGGTTGTTCTGAGATCTCTGGAGGAGGAGGAGGCTGCCTCGACGCCGGAGAAACGTGTAGTGATCCTTCTCAGTGTTGCAGCGGAGGCTGCGTTAACAACCGGTGCGGCGACCTGGAGATCGGCGGCTCGCCAATTCTCATCGATGTCGCAGGAAACGGTTTTGGCCTTACGGGTGTTCTCGGTGGCGTGGATTTTGATCTGAATACCGATGGCATTCGGGAAGGAATCTCATGGACCGCAGCTGCTAGCGATGATGCATGGTCGCGCTCGATCGAAACGGTAATGGCGCGATCGATTCCGGACAGGAACTGTTTGGCGACTTCACGCCACAACCAACGCCTCCCGTAGGTGAACAGAGAAACGGTTTTCTCGCACTTGCGGCGCTGGACAAACCGGAGAACGGCGGGAACATCGATGGCTTCATCACCGAGGCCGATGCCGGCTTTTCGTCACTTCGACTCTGGCAGGATTCCAACCGCAACGGAATTTCCGAATCCTCGGAGATGCATAGTCTCCAGGTACTTGGGCTAAAGAAGCTGTACCTGGGCTATAAAACCTCCAAACGCGTTGACGACTATGGAAATGAGTTCCGATACAGGGCCAAAGTCACGGATGTAAATGGCGCTCAATTAGGTCGTTGGGCTTGGGATGTCTTCCTAGTTCGTCGACCGTAAGTCTGCGCCTGATACATCGAAACGTCTAGCGGGCGAGATGGACACGCTATGTGAGGACGCTAGGCGTAGAGGGTGGCATTGGCCCACAACCAGCCGCCCTTTGAAAAAACTTGCTAAGGCTCTGATTGCCGTGCCGAAAAGTGAGATTGATAAGCGACGGAAGCAATTACGAAAAGAAAAAGGCCGCGAGGAAACGTAAGGCGGCTTGAAGACTGATCGCGCGCCGCAGCTGAAGGCAGTCGTTAGGCGCTAGCGATTATTTGGGAAGTCAGCCTAGCTAGGAGCCTGAGGGTATGTCCGAGTGTCGTTGCATGACCCCACCATTCTACTATCTTGATTACGACTCCCAGTCACTCGGAGTTGATGAAACGAATGGGCGGTTCGGCGAGGTGACTATTGAGACTTGTAAAGCGTGCGGAAGGAACTGGCTCCACTACTTTGTCGAGTATCCGTCCTTCTCAGAATCCGGGCGGTGGTATCGTGGATTGGTCACGCCGGAGATAGTTAAATTAATAACGCCCGAGCGGGCACCTGAACTGTTGGCGCGTTTGCCTTGGCACTTCTCCGGCGGCAGTTACTTCCGCACGACTGGCCGGAGGGGAACCGGCCCGGTCATGGTAGACCCTTGAGGCTTACACATCCAAAAGCGCGCCTAACAAAGCCTTGCAGCTGACGGCGCGAGCATCACCTTCCGCTTGCTTGGTCAGTCAACTATATTATCCCCTTAGTAAGCTGAGAAGTCTCTATTTTGAACTACTCACTAATCGGCGGCACCTGAATGTCAAACCATCGGTGCGTAAACGCTTCCGCCATCTCCTCGTTCATTGGTTTCGGCGGAGGCCAGGATACAGGGTTGGCGCTGATGCCTAGTTCAACGTAAAAATCGCGGAAGTCGCGTATGTAAGACGTTCCGCGTTCTTTAAGCTTCGCGCAGAAGATTTGCAGTATCAGGCGTTCGATAGCAAAGGTAAACGAGTAGATCCGAACGGGGTCACTCACTGGTTTAAGAGTGTCCCGCTCGACAGTAATCAGCCCTGAGTGGTCCTCCTGCATAAAGCCGTGTTGAGTTCCGAAGTACTCTCCGACGAACATTCGGTACTTACCATTGAAGCCCCCTGTTTTCGCTAACAAACGCAATTCGTCATCGTCAAAGTAGCGCGGTCGCGGAGCGTATTTCTCAGAATGCAGATCGTACATGACAGCAGTTTTGAATAACCACACCGCGATTATGCGCTGTTCAAGAAGTCTTAGATCGGTTGCGGTGCCGTGGATTAGCGGCAAAAGAATCGGCTTTGCAATCTGTTCGAGACGAGACAGCCAGCCGTTGTTGCATCGCTCGCAAGGCGCGCGGATCGTTAGGTCAATGTACTTTCTGCCAGCACGGACGTGCTGCGTCAGTCGGTTCGTGATGTCCCAAACACCACCCGGAAACTCCCGTGGAATCCACTTAGGAATTACGTGTTCATGACTCGGTGGGGAATCATCTCTGCCGCAAAACAAGCAGGTCGGATAGCTCATTCTGTCCGATTTTAGTCGGATGGTGTGTCAAAGGTCTAATGCTCGACTTTTTCCATCTCATCCGGTCCAAGTTTCCAATCAGCGTCAATTCGGTCATACATCGGATACACAGTGTCGCCGCGATACCTGGGATCGGTTAGGAAGTGGTGGATCTCTTTGCAGCCGTCGCACTCGTTCGGGTTGTAATTCTTCACTCCGCGATTGATAGACCACAGGTGGCCCAGTGCTCGCCTTGCTCTGCGGTATCCGCCCTCGGGATTGTCTCTCCCCTCTTGCTCAGTTTCCATAATGTGAAGATTGTAACGCGGTGGATTGCAGAACTTGAAACAACTACGGCGCGCTTACCATGCCTTACAACAACCCACACGAGCCTCGGGAACGCCGCGTTTTCTACTGCGGCTTGAAAGTAAAAAGCCTGCGAAATGCGTAGCACTCCGCAGGCTTCATACTCTAAAATCTCACACGTTCCACGGTGCGAGATTGCTGGTCGGATTCTACCATGAGATACAGACCGGCAACGCTCGATTTTCTCTATTGCGTTTGTCGCACTAGAAAGGGCGGTCTGACCTCATGCAGCCTTTTAACCGTCCCAGCGCACAACCAAGGATCGCCCGACTTACACGCGGGCGACACTTGCGCGACGTTTTACTTCGTCCTATGTGGTTAATCATCGGTGGCGTGTGGACTCTATTTAGCTGTGCCACAGACATCCGGGATAACTTTTTCTCCACTGAACTTCAAAGCACGTGGGCCACTCGCACCGTGCTTGGGTGGCTTCCGAAATTAGACTGGCATGTCTGGATGATGGGGATGCTGTTTATCTGCGTCATGGCCATGTTTGAGATGACCTTTCGTCAGAGGCGTAGCGATACTACACTGCTACAGAAATGGATTGGGAACGGCGCATTCCACGCGGATTTTTTGCGAATATACAATAGGGGACGGAAACTTAGTACTAATTGCGATGAGTATCCGCAACTGCCATTGCCAGAGGCTGAAACGGATACGTGGATCAGGGACGCCGAAACATTCTTATCCACGCAGACACCCGAGCCGTTAAATGAATTGTATGTAGCAATGTTCCACGAAGATCCGGGGTTAACAAAGCCTGTAGGCCACTGGGGTGAGACACCTCAAGCAAAACTACGTTACAAGATAGATTGCCACAAGCATCAGTTGAATAAAATCATGAGCAGTTTGGCGATGATGCGAGTTAGTGGGGTTGCCAACCAATTTGGCCCTAACGGCTTACCTTCACGCGACAGGCTTACCCAGTCAAATTGATTTTTGAGGCATTACCGCGTTAGAAACCGTATCAAGTCTCGCGTACTCAACCGTAGCGATACTGTGGACAATGGCGCTTAACGTAGAACATGATGGCGAGGATGTTACCGCCCACCGGCGCTTGATAAAGAGCGCCTTGAACCTCGTCAACGCGGTCTCCAGTACCGAATCGCAGTTACGCTAAATTGCGCGTGGAAGATCAACTGCGTGGCAACAGGATATCTTTGATCGTAAACTCGGCTCTCCGATCTGGAGGTAGTCTCTGCCGTAAGAGTGAAACTCTTTCCTCCAGTTCAGCTTGCACTTGCCTGACGTCAATGTTCACCCTGTCACGATACATTGGTCGGTGAGCCTTGAGATAGAAGATCATCGAAACAGTGTCGCCGCCCTTAGCCTTTTGATAGAGCGTGTTCTCAACCGCGTCAACGGCTGTCTCCATTGCCTCATCCCAATTATGTGCGAAGTCGCGATCATCTAGTCGCCAGCGATAAGCCGTGTTGCGAGAGATCCCGGCGGCTTGGGCGGCGTGTGAAACTGTGCCTTGTGCAGTCAACGTTTCGATGAAGCGCTTTTTTTGAGTGTCACGTCTGTCACACATCGCAAGGGAGTTTATCACTCGGTACGTCAGTAACGTTTTTCCTTTTTTGTTTTTGACTCGTGGATCGGGGAGGTGGCCCGCAACTCTCACAGCAAAACATCGAACTCCCGGTGTGGGGGGGTGTGCCGAAAAGTGTGCCATGTGGGAAAAGCCACGGCACGGAATAACACCGAATGTCACGGTATACTATCCACGGTCAAAATGGACCGCGCGAAAAGGCGAATAAAGAGGCGGGAAAATCACACCGTAGCGTTCGGACTCACGTGGTAATAATGCGTGATTACTTCTGTTAACCGAAGGGTTGTAGGTTCGAGTCCTACCTGCGGAGCCATGATTTCTTCGCAAAGTGAGAGAGAAGGCCACGATGAGAGTGGCCTTTTCCTCTTTTGTGACACGGTTTGTGACATAACTCGATTTAGTTCACGAGTTCAGCGACTAGTTTCGGTAATGGAGAAGCAGGTTCGAGTGCTGCCGCTGCTTGGTCTAGAGCAAGCCTCCGCACATGTGAATAAGTCTTCATCATCTGCGGTGCTACACGCCCCACCTGAGCTTGAATCACCCAATCTGGCAAACCCTTTTCGGCAAGTGTCGTAACTGCGATATGTCTTGCATGGTGGAACCGCACACGGAGCAGTCCAGGGAAAATAACTTCACCTGCATCGTTTAAAGCTTGCCGATGTCAACTCGGCTCCTCTAGAATCCATCTTCATAATCTAGTAACGTCTCTTCAATCCTCCGGACTAAAGGACATGCCCATTGATGACGGCGATCGCATTCTTCACTACAAAATCCACTCCAAGATAGGGGCAGGTGGAATGGGCGAGGTCTATCTCGCTACTGATACTCGGCTCGATCGCAAAGTCGCTTTGAAGATCCTGCCGGAGGAAGTTACCTCCGACCTTGGTCGTGTGCGTAGATTTCTGCGGGAAGCAAAGGCGGCGTCTTCACTCAATCACCCGCACATCATCACGATTCATGAAATTGGCCAAGCAAACTCCATTCACTTCATAGCGACAGAGTTCATCAACGGTAAGACTCTGCGCGACTCGATCAAGCGGGAGCAAATACAGATATCAACGGCGGTTGAGATTGCGATTCAAATATCTTTAGCGCTCGTCGCGGCGCATCAGGTGAAGATCATTCACCGAGACCTTAAGCCTGAGAATATTATGGTGCGTGACGACGGCTTCGTTAAGCTTTTGGACTTTGGCTTGGCCAAATTGCTTCAACAAGACGGCGCAAATCCAGAAGCGTCCACTTTGCTTAATACTGCGGCTGGCATTGTTCTAGGGACGCTGAGTTACAT
The DNA here is from genome assembly GCA_020199835.1 of Acidobacteriota bacterium. Taxonomy (GTDB): domain Bacteria; phylum Acidobacteriota; class Blastocatellia; order Pyrinomonadales; family Pyrinomonadaceae; genus PSRF01. The sequence continues at coordinate 82,958 of JAIVJV010000009.1, forward strand.
GTCGCCGGAACAAGCTCGCGGGTTGGCGGTCGATGCGAGGACCGACATCTGGAGCCTGGGAGTGATTCTTTACGAAATGCTGACAGGCAGGCGCCCGTTCGAAGGTACAACGATGAGTGACGTCCTAGCCGCTGTGCTGGATCACGAACCGGCGCCACTTGCACGATACTCACCTGCCGTCCCCCCAAGCTTGGAGCGTATCACCCGCAAGGCACTTTCAAAAAATCCCGATGAACGTTATCAGACGGCCAAAGGCTTGCTTATCGATTTGAAAACTGTAAGGCGCGAACTAGACCAAGAAAAGTTCATCACCGAAACTCCGCCGGCAGCACAAAAAGTACTCGACAGCAGCCCTTCGCGAAGTACAAGAAAAAACGTGCTGGGGGGGGCAGCCGTTTTGTTGTTGCTTGTGGGACTATTAGCTTTCTTTTTTCGACACCGTCTGTGGACCACTCAACAGGTGTCCAACGAACCGGTCACACTTGCTATCCTGCCATTCGAACCACTGAACCCCTCTGAAGATATTGGCTTTCTAACCACTGGACTTGCAGACTCGATCATTACGCGGTTGGCAAACGTACATCAGATTCGTGTTCGCCCCACGCGTGCGATTCTCGGATATGAGGGAAAAAAAGTTAGTGCACAGTTAGCAGGACGAGAACTGGGCTGTGAGTATGTAGTCTTGGGGACCCTGCAGGAAATCGGGGACCATTTGCAGGTAAAGGTTCAACTAATCCGTGCGGCCGATGAAGTTTCCATTTGGGGAAACGAGTTTAATAAGGAACGATCCGATCTCTTAAATTTACAGAACGCGCTTGCGGCGCAGATTGCTGAAGCACTCAGAATCAAGATGACAGCGACTGAGCAAGCTCGCGTTTATCGGCGGTATACGGACAACGCTCGTGCGTTCGAGCTGTATCTGTTAGGTCGTTCAAAGTTGTCCCGCCACACAAAAGACGACACACTTACTGCGATCAAGGCTTTCGAAGACGCTTTACGTCTTGATGCAAATTATGCGTTAGCGCATGCGGGCTTGGCAGAAGCAAGTGCCGTGATGCGGATCCGTTTCGCAACGGAGAAGGAAGTAGAAGACTTGGAAGAGAGGGCGAAGAATGCAGCCAATCGTGCTCTCGACTTAGATCCGAACTTGGCCGAGGCGCATGAAGCATTAGCCGCTGTTTACCGCAACTCTGAATTCAATTGGGAGCAAACTATCGCAGAGAGCGATCGCGCATTGCTTCTGAATCCCAACTTGGACCAACCGCACTATTATCGAGCTGTTGCGTTCTATCATCTGGGTTTATTGGAATCCGTGGAGTCTGACATTACTAAGGCCCTACGAAACAATCCGTTCAATAACGCAGAGGCCTTACGCGCGCGGGGTATTACGGCACTTTTAGCGGGGCGGCATTCGGAAGCTGTCGCCTTGCTTGAAGAGGCGCGCCGCATGAGTTCAGCGCCAGTGACCGATTGGTATCTGAGCCAAGCCTACTACTATCACGGCGCGCCGGAGCAGGCAGAACAGATTCTTACGAAGCTTCGCGGTAGCGCGCAGGCGGAGCAGCGGGCGAAAGCCACGCTAGCCAGTTTCCTGGCTGCGAGGAATGAGAAGCAGCGCTCCCAGGAACTGCTCTCGGAAGTGTTTGCGGGATCTTATCGCGACCATCACGTCGACTATAGTGTCGGGGCTACTTACGCACAGCTTGGCGATCTATCCCAGTCACGTCGGTGGTTAGCGCGTGCGATTGCGACGGGCTTTCCTTGTTATCCCTGGTTTCAGCGAGACCAACTCCTTCGCCCGCTGGTTGGTGACGCGGAATATCAAGTCATGCTGGATCAGTTGAAAAAACACTGGGACTCGAATCGGGCAAAATACAAATGAGGGGCGGAGTGGCGCCGGAATCTGACAGACCGTTACCAGTAAGAACTGCGTGAGGCGGCCACGGAGGGCCGCCCCAAGGTTTTGACGCAAACTAAAGACTCAGCTTGCGTCAAAGTTTGAAATGCCACACAGAAGCAGACGAGGCACACTAGGGAGTGAGCGAAAGAGTTTGTGTGTTTTTCGCGGCCTTTGATCTTTGATTAATCATTGAGGTTAACTCTCCTCAAAACGTTAACCGAAAGCCCAGTTGCGCGGTCAGTGGTCGACCGACGGGTGGACCAAAGCCGGGACCGTACAACGACACCGGTTGCAAGAAGGCTCCTGCGGCTGTGGCTGGACTAAGAGCCAGACGCGAAGCATAGGAGAGATTCTCTACATTGAATACATTGTAAAGATCAATGTAAGCGCTCAGTCCAAACCGCTCGCCAAACCGGAACGTCTTAGTGGCTCGCAAATCAAGGTTGAAGAAACGGCCGCTTCGTTCTTCGATATTTCCCGCCGAATCAACAACCAGTCCGCTGCGGAAACTATTGACGTCTGCCTGCACGCAACCTCGCGGATTCAGTGCCCTGATGGCCGCCGAATTTCCGCGCACCGCAAATACCGCCCGTGGGTCGACGCCCGCACAGAGCCTGTCGTTGGTTGCTAGACCATCCCCATCAATGTCGAGTCCTGTGTTTGGCGAATACGGTCGCGAACTCGCCAGTTGCATGATCGGTGCCAACTGAAATCCCAACGGAAGATCGAAGACGCCACTCAGAACCACTCGATGCCGTTCATCCAAACGCGTTGGACCAAACTCTTCAGGTTTGAACTGGTTCTCCGGAGTCGTGGCGATGCCGTTTCCACTGTAAGAAGCAACAGGTTGACCTCCCCACGATCTGGAACTAGCCAGGATGTAGCTACCTGAGAACAGGTGCTTCCGTGTACGCCATTTTAGTGTGGTGGTCCAACTATCAAAGAGCGAACGGTTGGTAGTTCCGATCATGTTGATCTGCTCGATGCGATTTGCAGGAAGTCCAGCGTCGACAAATGCGCGATCGAACAAGCGACTATTGAGTCCACGAACGCACAACGGCGATGCGGGATTAGAGTTTGGAAACAACGGGTTACAGATACCTTCGATGCGGGGATTGATTACCTGAACCCGCGGTTCGTGAACGCCCAGCGTATGCACAAAATCGCTCGACAACGTCATCGAATCGCTGAGTTGGTGTTCTACTCCGATCGAAAACTTCTGCACGTAAGGTTCTGATGCATCGGGATCGTTAATGCGCCCGAACCCGCCCACAGCAAGATCGGCGATCGAAAAACCTGGCGGCGGAGTCGGCAATGGATCGACTCCCAAACGAAAGGTTCCCAACTGGCCCAGTCCGACATCCGTATTCGTCAAACTAAGAATCGTCTGATAGAGCACCGGATTCGTTTGGGTCAACGAGAACAATGTGAGGTTCTGGAAGAGTTGATCGTAGAAGATGCCATAGCCGCCACGGATCACTGTCTGTCCTGCGCCGTTCGGATCCCAGGCAAACCCGACGCGCGGCTGAAACTCCGTCCAGCTCGGCGTAGTCCGGCTGAGCTTCTCTGGATCGCCGGTGATGGCTCGTGCGAGCGGGTGATTCAGTCGCTGTAGGATTTGGATCGTTCGGTTATTCGTCTGGTCGGGAAGGTTGCCGATGTTGGCATCCCAGCGCAGACCGAGGTTGAGAGTGAGGTTTCGACTAACTTTGTAATCATCCTGGACGTAGAACGCCAACTGGTGAATGGTCTGATCGTGGGTTCCTTCACCGTCCGAGAAACTTATATTCTGAACGGCCCCAGGTGTGGCGAATCCCTGTGGGTATTTACCGTTGGTGTTATTTGCGATTGTCGATGGCGAGTCGAAAAAGGAAATTGTGTAGCCCTTCGAACCAAAGAAGAAGAACCCGCCTAATTCCGTGTGGATATAGTTCGCGCCGAACTTCAATCCGTGATTTACCGCCTGCCAGGAGAAATCATTCCGGAATTGAAACTTTCGCTCTGTAGTTGCTTGTGGCACGTTCGTGTTTGCGCCAATGGTGATGCCGCCAGGGAACTGCAACTGCGGGTTAGTTGTAACGCCGAGGATCGCGTTGCTGAAGTCCTGGAAATGAAACGAGAACTGATTGAGTTTCGTCGGACTCAACGTCCAGCTGTGATTCGCGACCAGGCTATAGAGCTTATTGTCGTCTGTGTTGCCGCCGGTCAAATCGGTAGTTGCCGGATTTGCCACCTGATCGTTCGGAGAGTCGTTCTTTTGGTAAGCAAACCGATAGAACATGCTCTGTCGATCAGTTACGTTGTGATCGACCCTGGCCGTGAGCAACGTGTCGTTGTAAGGCGTCGGAATTTCAGAGACGAAGTTCGAACCCGGTATTAAAGGTATTTGCACAGCCGCAGCCTGGCTCACCGGAACATTCTGTCTCTCACGAAAACGTTCGAGAGCGAAGAAGAAAAAGAGATCGTCTTTATTGATTGGTCCGCCGATCGATCCACCAATCTCCTGCCTGCTGAAGCTTGACTTCTCGAAGGCTGGGTTGGCTGCTTTCCGTTGCTTCTCGAAGAAGTCAAGCGCTCTCAACTTTTCATCGCGAAAGTTAGTGAAAAACGATCCGTGAAACTCGTTTGAACCCGATTTGGTGATCACGTTCACCACGCCGCCCACCGCTCTGCCTTGTTCAGCGGTCCAACGATGTTGCAGCACCTGAAACTCCTGAATGGACTCGTAGGAAAAATTTTGGAGCAGGCTGCCGACGACATTATCTTTGTTATCGCCACCGTCGACGTTCACATCGACCTGGCGACCATCGCCGCCATTGAATGCAACGTTGCCTACGCGCGTCTTCGTTGGATCAAAATTGCCGACCGGTCGCGCCTCGGGCATGATCACGGATAATGCAGCGAAGGTTCGATTAAGAAGCGGTAGATTCTGCACCTGAACTGGCGTAACTACTCCGCCCAGATCCGATCGCGTCGTCTCGATCTGGAGGTTATTGGAGGTGATGTTAACGATCTCCGTTATTTGTCCCGGTGTCAGATCGAAATTAAGCGTCGCCGCCGTGCCCACATTAATCTCGCGACCTTTCACAACAGCCTTACTGAAATTTGGAGCTTCGGCGGTGATGTCGTAAGTACCCGGCAGCAGTTCACCAAGCGTGTAGTTTCCGTGCTGGTCAGACTGGACACTGCGTTCCTGTCCGGTTCTGACATTGCGCGCGCTGACTGTTGCGTTTGCCACAGCCGCGCCGTTTTGGTCAAGCACACGGCCGGTTATATCGGCGGTGGTTACCTGAGCCGTGCCAGGAACTGCAAGCAGAAGAGCAGCGACCACAGCCGCTGCGTATCTGAGAAGAGATCGTGTTAAGTCACTCATGCTTCCCTCCTAAGGTGACTAAAATGTGTATGGTCGATCCTGAGCGAAACCGACACGCGTTGCCGGAATGTAAGCGCCTTGAGAACGGGAGGAAGTGGCGAGATTCTATACCAGCCGCAGCTTTGTGGCCAGATTTAGTTTACAAGGTCGTCGTTACAGGATTCAATATTAGACATGATTTATCGGTAGATTGCCAATCCTGTAATCTGTAAAGACCTTGTCGCACGCTTGCAGGGCGACGCCTTAGGATGTGCGAACACGCGACATGCTTCCACAACGCGGCTCGGATGGTCAGACAAAGCACAGTTGAAGTCAATGGTTCTGAGAGTAGGTCATAGTGCCTTCGACGCCCGAACAGCCCGCACCGAACAACTGTTATGGCTTGCGCAACACGACCGTAACTTTTTCCCCACTCGCCAGTTTTACTACCAAAAACCGGCGCTGCGAGGATTGGTTAAGACTTGAGTCAGGCAACTGAACCCGAAGAACGGCTCCTGATCGAAGCTGCTCAGAAGGACCCGAGCCGCTTTGCCGAGCTGTACGAACAGAACTTTCACCGCGTGTATGCCTACATCGCGCGGCGAGTTCGTGATCGTGCGGAAATTCAGGACCTGACCGCGCACGTCTTTCATCAAGCACTCGCAAACATCGGAAAGTTCAAATGGAAAGGCTCACCGTTCGCCGCCTGGCTCTACCGGATTGCCGCAAACGCCATCGCCGATCAGGCCAAGCGAAAAATGCGTGAGTCGAGTGAACAAGCAACTCCCTCTTCTGGAAGTTCGAATGCGGCGGATCTGAAGAAGTTGAACGCCGTGCTCGTTTGTTTGGCGCGGTGGACAAGCTGCCTGAGGATCAACGTCTGGTGATCGTCATGCGCTTTGCAGATGAAAAGAGTATTCGTGAAATCGCCGACGCGTTGGGGCGCAGTGAGGGCGCCGTGAAACAACTCCAGTTTCGTGGACTGGAGAATTTGCGCAATCGATTAAACGAGAAGTAACACCAATGGCCGAACGCTCCATCATTGACCAATTGGATGACGCTGTCGCCGCACTGGCTGAAGGGCGTCGATTGGATCCGACGAATCTCGGTCCGGAATTGGCTGCGCTCGTAGCAGTTGCGCAGGATGTGATTGGTCTACCTCGTGAGGCGTTCAAGTCTGAACTCAAGCAGCAATTGATAAGGAGAGATGCGATGAGTAGTCAGGGACAACAAGTCGAAACAGATACGCCGGCGAAGACGTCAGATGAAGCTGGTTACATCAGAGAACCACAGATGAGGCGCGAGAATCGCCGCGCCGTCACTCCCTACATCACGGTCCATAAACCAGCCGAACTCATTGACTTCGTCACCGAGGCATTCGGTGGAATCGAGCATTTCAGAGCGACCGGTTCCGCAGGCGGAATGCACGCCGAAGTATCGATCCGTGATTCAGTTGTAATGATAGGCGGAGCGGAGCACATCGAGCCGATGCCGACGGCGATTCATCTCTACGTGCCTGATGTTGACGAGGCTTATGAACGAGCACTTAAAGCCGGCGCGAAATCTTTAATGCCGGTCAGCGATATGCCGTATGGGGAACGCTCCGGTGGAGTTGAAGACGTCCACGGAAATCGATGGTATATCGCAACTCCGTTCGTACCATTGCACACAATCGCTCAGGACCTTCACACGGTCACCGTTTACTTCCATCCGATCGGAGCGCAACGTTTCATCGACTTCGTTACCAACGCGTTCGGCGGCAAGGAACTCATGCGCCACGCCGAGGGCGATATGGTGATGCACGCAAAAGTACAAATCGCCGATTCGGTGATCGAGCTTGGCGAAGCTCGCTATCCGGAACAACCACTGCCAACGGCGATTTATCTTTATGTGAACGACGTGGATGCGATGTATGAACAGGCGTTAAAGGCTGGGGGAACTTCAATGCTCGCGCCGACCGATCAGGCATATGGCGATCGAAACGCGTGGGTAAAGGATCCGTTTGATAATGTGTGGTACATCGCAGCGCCGGTTAAGCGTTAGAGCACTCGCGACTCCTTCGGCAGGACGTACTGGTATTCGATGATCCCTTTAGCAGCAACAGCTCTTTCCTCGACGATCACCGGTTTAAATGACGCCTTGTACGCAGCCCCAACCGCAGCCTTACGCAATGACTCCGGCGGTCCGGGCGAGGCAGTGGCCACGATGACGCGGCCGGTTTCGTCGAACGTGACTATCACTCTTACAACTCCAGAATGTCTCTGGGCGAGAGCCTCGGCCGGGTAATCCGGCTCGGGTTTCGAGAGCAGTTGCTCTCGGAGGTTCCGCACGAAAATCGGCGTCTGCTCGATAACGAAATATTCCGGACCAGTAACATCGCTCTCGGCAGGTTCCCCGAGCGTTAAACTAATCGGTTCATGAACGAACCTCGGACCATCCTTGTACGTCGTTACTTGCTTGAACGGCGTGCCACCGCCCAGCTCCGGAACGAAGTAATGCTCGGACGTAAGATCCGCTGTGGGATGATCAATCAGCACATAGGCCCAGCACCTCTTCAGTACGCCTGAACTTCGGATCGTTCCGCAACTGTTCGGCAGTGCGTAGCGGACAGCCCGGCGCGTGGTCGCTCTGTTTTATCGTGCGGGATGTTCTTGAGCTTGACTGGTAGACTCCCTTGCCACGCCGGTAAAGAGTCGCTTGCTCATCGTCTCCGGACTTACTGACAACCCGCCAGTCACCGGTCGAAGATTCATAACGCGTAAACGTCGAGACATGCACCGTCTCACCCTTCGCATCATATTCGGTGAGCTGAGTCACAGATGTGAAAGGCGGATATGTACGAGGCTGTTGGCCAATGGCCTCGACGCATACGAGACTCACCACGAACAGCGACAGTCCCAAAATTTGAGGTCTTCTTCTCATGTGTCAGGCGAAGCATATGTAAAAGACCTGAAATCGGGCAAGAGTTTCATGGTGGTTTTCCAGAAATCTTCTCGCGTTAATAGTTGGGTAGGCGAAAACGTGATGCGCGGCCTCGATGGGAGACCAAGCATATTCGCAAACCCGTTGGCGGAATTAGCAACCCAACTATCACACCAAGGAGAACGACCATGCCAGGTCCTTCAGACATGAGCAAAGCCACACGGGGCGAGACTCCAGCCGGCTTTCCCTCAACCTATTGGGTCATCATCCCGATACCAACCGGGGTGAACCTACCTCATAGTGCCAAGCGCCGGAACCCTTAAGATTTCGAGGGTAGAGGCCGGTAACTGAAATAGGTCAAGTCAGGCAACTCACAAGGTCGTACCAAAAACCCGGGCGCGGAACGTTCTTTTTGCGAGGGACGTTCTGCGCCTTGGCTAATTTCCCCGCTAACGAAATTTTACAGGCTAACGAAATTTTATTGACTTTCAAATTCGGCAGGCATAATCTGCGCCCGTTCCAATCAAACGCTCCTTTCAGCCCTCCGCCTCGTCGGCGTCGCCCAGCGATTGAACGGAGCCCAGTTGTTTCTAACGGCTCACAACCTGAATTCCAGGGGGGTAAAATGAAAATCTTCTCACTCAAGCGCAACTTGATCGCGCTTACGTTTGTCCTCGCGTGCGTATTCATCAGCGCCTCATCAGCACTCGCTGCACCCAAAATCGAGTGGTCGCCCGGTGAGATCGAAGTCACGCTCAACGGTAGTCCCACGAATTCCGTCATCGCCACATTCACGAGCAGTACACCTCTCAATGAAGTCACGCTTGAAGTGGTTCCGTCGTTACGTCAGTTTGTGACGATCCAGCCTGCTGTATTAGGAGACGTGCCCGCAGGCGTACCTCAAACAGTTACGCTTCATTTCTCTCTTCCGCCAGGTGTCGAACCAGGCACGTTCGAAGGCGTGGTCCACGTCAGGTCGGGACGGCGAACTGTGCCGCACACGTTGAAAATTACTATCATCGCTGAAGAACCGGAACAGTTCTTACTGGGAACTGATCTGCCGACGACAAACACCAGTGCTGAAATCGCCGTCATTCTGCAACAGTTCCTGGCGCAGGGATTCACTCTTACATCACCCGTGCACATCAGCACGATCAACCTGCAGATGTCTGGCTTTGGGGTCGATCAGTTCACCCTGTGGGTGACGAACTCCATCGGTCCAGGCACTACTCAGGCAAACGTCTTGTTGCAGACAAACCTGACGTTCCCGAATACGGGCGGAGGTATCAGCGGCGCTACAGTTTCCGCACCAGTGGATTTGGACCTTGCTCCCGGAAACTACTTCATCGTCCTTAGTTCAACGCAGCAGAACTTTCTTCAGGGATGGATGCTGGCGAACGTCGCTTTGCCGAGCACGGTGGGCTCTGTAGGTACCTGGAGTTTCACTTCTGGCGGGAATCTCAACACTGCGTTTCCGCCGTCGTCGATATTCATGCCTATCGGACCCAGACCAGGCGCGTTCCAACTGCTTGGTTTCGTGGAGTAGACGAGAACGGAATCAGTGTGCCCCCGGTCTTGCGACCCCTTCATTTGTCGGAAGCGTAAAGGTCTTTGATAACCGTCCGGTTTTCATGTCCCAAAACTTGATCGTAGTGTCAACGCCACCGGTGAGGAGAAAGCGATCGTCTTTGCTGAAGATCAACGCCGGAACGTCAACCTTGTGGCCTTCGAGGGTGAAGAGTTTCTCGCCGCCCTTGGTGCTCCAAACGAGTGTCTGAACGAACAAATAGGTCGTTTGCTTCTGGTCCAACCCGACAGAACTCGCCGCCAATAACTTCCCATCGTTGCTGAACGCGAGTGCTGTCGGCACGATCACAGCCTCCTCGGGCGTGCGAGTCATTGACAGGCTACGAACCTCACGCGCTGTCGTGACGTCCCACAACTTCACGTACCCGTCACCACCCGTTGATGCAAGCAACGCATGATCGGGACTGAACACGAGCTTGAACGCGTTACCCTGATGCGCCTTCCACGTCCGCGTTTCTGTTCCGGAAGCAGTGTCCCACTCGCTGATCGTGCCGTCACCGTTACCTGCATAAACCTTACTCGCGTCACGACCGAAAGCAACCGAATAAACCGACATGTCCACAGTCGCTGAATTGATGTGCAGGAGCGACTGCAATTCTTTTCCGCTCTTCACTTCGTAGAGCTTCAACATGCCGTCGTTACCAGCTACCGCAAGCAGCCGGCTGTCCGGACTGAACGCGACAGCCTTAACCGAACAGCGAAATCCACTCGCTTTCCAAAGCTCGTGACCACTGCCCCAATCCCAAACTCGCGCGGTCAAATCCCGGCTCGAAGAGGCAATGAGTTTCTCGTCGTGATTAAAGATTGCGAGATAGACCGCGTTTGCATGTCCGACTAAAGCCCGCAATACGCGCCCTGAGGTCATATCGACGAACCGGATCACGCCGTCGCCGCCCGCTACGAGAAGTGTTTTTCCATCATTACTCAGGTCCAGCCCAACGACGCCGGGCTTAACGTTTGGCCGCATCGGTGGAGGGGCAACACAGTCTGAGAGCGTCTGCGCGTTACTCGAATTAAGAGCCAGCAAACTAATCAAAACCGCGCAACTCAGATGGAAGATTGTCGAATGCATCGGAAAGTCTTAAACCTCAGATGCGCTAAAAGCGAAAACCATACCCGAAGTCAGTTGTAATTGTGACGCGTCTCAGCGGGATCCAGGTCAAAGATCGACAACGAGGAGGAGGTAAATTTCATATTGTTCGTCCTATCAGTTGAGAAGTTGAATTTATGCGACGAGCGACTATAATGCTTCGCGTCGCCTAACGTCTTACCTTTTTTTCCACCACCACCTTTATGAAGGACTGGGAACTTACTGAGGAATCCCTCAATCTTTTTCTTTCCTGGCTCTCAGCAGATCGCGATGCGGCGGGCCGGAAGTATGAGGATATTCGGCGCCGGCTGATCGTCATCCTTGAGTGTCGCGGGTGCATGCAACCGGACGAAGTGGCCGACGAGGCAATCAACCGTTTCATTGGGCGTTTACCAGAATTGATTAAGACTTACTCGGGCGATCCCTTCCCCTATATTTTGGTAATCGCCCGCAACGTGCAACACGAAAGGGACAAGAAACAACCTCTCCCTTTGCCGGACAATTTGGACGAGGTGCCCGCAAAACCCATCGAGACTGACGAGGTCGACGAGCGCGTTCACAATTGTCTTGATCAGTGCCTGAGTAAACTCGAACCAAAAAGTCGCGACCTGCTGATGGACTACTACCAGAACGACAAGCAGGACAAGATCGACTTCCGCAAAAGACTGGCGAGGCAGTTAGGAATTGCCGCAAACGCGTTGCGGCTCAGGGTGCATCGCCTCCGAACCAACGTTCAAACCTGCCTGACCAACTGTCTCGGCGCTGACTTCCCGCTTGAAATGAAATAAGCCAAAAACGCTTATTAGATTGGAGACGCAACAGCGAACTCGAATTCTTTGAGATTCAATAACGACAAACTCCTCAGAAGCTATCTCCTTGGCATGCTGCCTCAACGGCGCGCTGAGCAGTTGGAGGAGCGGCTACTGAAAGATGACGAAATCCTAGAGCGTCTTTCATTAATTGAAGACGAACTGATTGAAGATTACGCGCGTAACGCGCTCGACGCGGGCGAGCGTCAGCAGTTTGAAAAGTACTTCCTATCGAACCCGAAACGGCGGCGCAAGTTAATGCTAGTTCGCGGATTGAGAAAATACACGGTCGATATCGGTCATGTAAGCACGGCGGATCCTGCTCCCGCGCGCCGGTGGTATTTCCCTTTCTTTAGTCCGCAGTGGGCGGCGGCGGCCGCGGTCCTGCTCGTCGCGCTCGGCGGCTTCGTTTTGTGGCTGCTCTACTTCAGCCGCACCGAAGTTGATAAAGGACTGATCGCGCTGAATGAGGCGTACAAAACGAACCGTCCGGTTGAAGCACGTGTCACTGGTTTCGATTACGCTCCGTACTCGCCAACACGTGGTCCAAACGACGTCAATTCGCGCGAACTCGATCGTTCAGCGGCACTGCTGCAGAACGCTGTGAACGAAGAGTATTCACCCGAAGCGCTTCACGCGCTCGGCCGTCTCCATTTATTCAAACGCGAGTTTGATAAAGCGGCCGGCGAGCTTGAAGAAGCACTCAAAGCAAAACCGAACGACGCGACGATCCAGAGCGATCTCGGCGCGGCACTGTTGGAGAAAGGCAAACTCGAACGCGGTGCCGATCAATCAGGACGAGGCGAAACGACTCTCGCGCGTGGTCTGGAACACTTGAATCGGGCGCTGGAGTTGAACGATTCGTTACTCGATGCACGTTTCAATCGGGCGCTTCTCTACGAAGAGATGCGGCTGACGCCGCAGGCGCTGGAAGACTGGAACAAGTATCTCACGCTCGATGCGAACTCGCGCTGGGCTGAAGAAGCGCGACGCAAGATCGAAGAACTGAAAAACCGCAGCGAGAAAGTTTCGCGGCGCAATGACGATCTGCTGGCCCAGTTTTTTGACGCGCGCGCGGGTGGCGATCGAGAAAAGATGTGGCAGGTTTTTTCGAAGGCCCATCTGCGCACCGGCAACGCGATCACGAATAAGCTCGTCGACGACTATCTGAGCGCCGTGACTGCGTCAGGGCCATCGCAAGCAGCAGGCGAGGCGCTCGACGCTTTGAGCGAACTCGGAAAGCTCTCGAGTGATAAAACCGGCGACCGTTTCACGGCCGACATCGCGCAAGTTTATCGTTCAGCAACAGCGAGCCAACAGAAGTCACTCGTACAAGCGCGCAAGGACGTAGCCGCGGCTTACGACTTCTTCAACCAGTCGAACAACGAACTCGCGATCTCACTTTCCGACCGCGCTCGAAATGTTTTCACCGCGCTTGGCAATCACCCGGAGGCACTGTTAGCCAGTTTCTGGACCGGCTTCTGTCACTTTCATCAAGGCAACACGCAGACGAGTCTTTCTATCATCGACCACGCCGAGCGCGAGAGTGAGACGCGCGGCTACAAGTGGCTGCGTTCGTTGATGCAGATCGGTCTCGCGAACGGCCGTAACAAAAAAACCGATTATTCGCAGGCGGTCGAACTCGCATCGGCTGCCTACGAAACATCGAAAGACATTGCTGACAAAAACGGTGAGCTTCGCGCCCTCAGCATCCTCGCTGACCTTTACCGCATCCTGGGCAATTACCGCCGCGCGCTCTACATGGCCCAGGAAGGCCGGAAGCTAGGGACAGAAATCTTCGCCGATCCAAGCCAGGTGGTCGGGTTTTACGCGGTCTCCGCGCGCAGTCTTATCTCTCTCGGTCACTATCCCGCGGCGCTCGAATACCAGAAGCAGGCGGTAAGCCTTGGGGAAATGGTGAACAGTCCATCGACCCGTTCCCGCTACCGGATTCAGATGGGGATCATTCTCGGCAAGTTAAAGAACTATGACGAAGCGATACGCAACATCCGTTTGGGCATTGAAGCCGGTCAGAGCGCAGGCGGGGAGAAGACACGTAGGGAGTTGAACACGTACGGCCAGGTGCATCTCGGTCATGTGTATCGCGAGTCGGGCCGCTTCAACGAAGCACTTGTCGCGTTGGCAGAGGCAGAGAACTTCAGTCAGCGAGGCGATGAGCAGCTCTGGCTGCTGCATGAAATCAAGAAGGAACAGTTACTGACGCGAATTGCAAACGGCGAGGTTGCGGCCGCGAAAGAGGAACTCGCGCGCGTCCTCAACGACTACGAAGAACAGCGTTCGAAAATCGTTGAATTCAGTAACCGCAACAGTTTTTTTGACAAGGAGCAGAACATCTACAACGTCGCGATCGATTTCGCACGCGCGCATTCCAGTGCGAGAGAGGCGTTCGATTATTCGGAGCGCTCCCGCGGCCGTTCGCTGCTTGATTCCTCCACGAAGGACTGGCAGGAAGCGGATAACTCAGGGGTTCCGGAACCACGTTTTGTAAGTGCCCTGAAACCCGCGTCATTGGACCAGCTTCAGAAAGATCTACCGGAAGGCGCGCAACTACTTCAATTTGCAATACTCAAAGACAAACTTCTGGTCTGGTATCTCACGCGCGATCGTTTTGAGATGACGCCGGTGAACGTCACGAGTGACGAATTGAGCGCCAAAGTTGATCGACTCGTGAACCTCGTCGCGTCGCCCGCAAACCATAACGATCGGCAATTGCAAAGAATCTCGAGCGAACTCTACGATCTGCTGATCGCGCCCGTGGCCCACTTTCTTGATCCACAGAAACAGCTCGTCGTCGTTCCGGACAAGATACTCAACCTGCTGCCGTTCAACGTTCTTCTCTCCTCGTCGTCAGCTAAATATCTGGTCGAAGATTTCGCCTTGAGCTACGCGTCGAGCGCAAACGTGTTCGTGCGTGACACCGCGTTGGCAAATGAGAAATACGCCACGGCTACGGACGGCGAAAAATTTCTCGGCGTCGGCAATCCTGCTTTTGATCGCAAAGCTTTTCCCGATTTGGACGATTTGCCGTCAGCCTCGCGCGAGGTTGAAGAGATAAGTCAGTTCTATCACCCTGAACCTCTGTTGTTGCGCGATGACGAAGCCAAAAAGGCTTCAGTGCTGAGCGAGATGCGAACCGCAGACGTTGTGCATCTCGCGACGCATTACCTACCCGATGCAAATTCCCCAATGCTAGGACGACTGGTGCTTGTGAGCGAGTCGCGCGAATCCGATCGTGCGCACGGCCCGAACGGTGTGTTGCAAGCTTACGAAATCTATCGTCTCAAACCACTGCACGCGCGACTCGCAGTCCTCGCGGGCTGCCAGACCGGAGTTGAAGACTACGTCAACGGCGAAGGTCCGATTGGCCTCGCGCGTCCTTTCAATGCGGCAGGAGTGCCGCTCGTAGTAGCCAGTCTGTGGCGGGTGGATTCAAAGGCCACGACTGAATTGATGATCCAATTTCACCGCCTGCGCAAGCAGAAGCACTCCTCCGCCGAAGCTTTGCGCGCCGCACAAGTACAAATGCTGAGAAACGGTAGCCCAGACCACCGGAGGCCCTACTACTGGGGATCCTTCTCCCTTACCGGTGGGTACAGCAACTATTAATTTTCAAGACAGGAGAAATGACATGGCACCCGATGATCACGACACCCATGGCGGCCACCAGCCGTCTCCGCAAAACGTCTCACCAGCGCCGTTGCTAAACGATGCAACAGCTACGATCTACCTCGACGGGTTAATCTATGCAGTCTACAACGAGAACCGACGAGTGCTGGAAAGCGCTATTCTCACTAAGGCAGAAGATCATCACCTCGTTATCGAAGTGCGACTGAGAGGTCACGACGAACTGCTTTGGCCGAAGCAGTCATCGGACTGGGATCCCGATCACGCGGCAGTAGACGCAGGCGCGCCCTTCTGGCTGTATGTCGATTCCGGCAATAGGATTAAGGAAGACGAGTTTTCCGCCAGGTTGCACACCGGCAATCGAACCTTCCAGAGCATTTTCGATTTCGAAGGTCACCACGGCAAACCGCTCCCCTTGAAGCCCGGGACGTTTGCTGTGTTCAACTTCCCGCACGGCACGTCATATTCGGCTGTAACAAATTCGGCGGACTTGAAGCTCATTCCGGCAAACGGGTCCGTCGCGACTGCGAAGGACCAGGGGAAAATCGAGGTCTCGAACCTCGCGGGCATCGACATCAACGCAGTTAGCAATGGCGCGGAAAAAAAATTTATCGTGCTGGCGAACCAGGATGGCAAGAAGGAATTTTTCAGATTCGAGCTCGAGCCTGGAAAACAGTACGAAATAAAAATCCTGAACCAGCCCGTGCCGAATAGCGCGCCGAACGGTGATCACGAAGCCCACTTCCTTCAGTTTTATGAGTTGTTCGACGTTGATCCCGAAACAGTTCCCCGGTTCCTGGTGATCGGTTCCGAACACGATCATGGAGGTGGCTCACACCCCGAGGGTGGGGAACCGCCGGCGGATCCGCCAAGCGCTGACAACCCTCCTTGCGCACCGGGAAGAGGAGGTAGCACTACTGGTTTAGGCGGCGGTTAGAACAGCACCTCCAGGCTGAAACACGCAAAAGCACAAATGCTCTTCAGCATTTGTGCTTTCGTGTTTTCGTGCTCAGAAGAATGCGTTTACTGGTTCAACCGGTTACGCGCTTCCACGACTGCGGCTTCAGCGTTGAGAAATACACCAACTGGCTTCTCACTGTCAGTGATGATCGGTGAGCCTGTTGTTCGAAGGATCTCACGTACTGCCGCATGCGACAGATTCGGATTCACCGACAACATTAGCGCAACCGTTCCCGCCACTTTTGCAGCGGCGCCGGACGTGCCGCCAAAATCGTTTCGGTAAGCAGTATCTTCTGATGGCCCACACGTGACATCCCGTATTTTGTCTCCTGGCGCTGACACGACCACTTCAGGACCATGGTTGCTGAAAGGAGCACGCCTGTTCTCTGTTTCGTGAAAAATAGTTGCGCCAACCAGGATCGATCCCGTCGGTTCAAACGGCTGATTGTTATCTTTAAGGTTCACGCGACGATTGCCATTGCCCGCGCATACGACCACCACACAGTTCTGCGCGATCGCCTCGCGAATCAAATCGTTGACGGTCGGGACCTGTTCGTAATTGCCACCAAGTGGTTTGGTTTGAAGTTCTATCAGGATTACTTTGCGCTTACCTGGAGCATCGGTGTCCAGTATGTGATTGATCGCCGCTAACCATGGCGTTATGTTTTTTGGAGGACCGCAACCAGTGTTGCCCTGAATGGCCCAGAGTTCTGCCTCCGGCGCATAACCGGCAAGGCCTTTGCCGTCGGAACGAGCTCCAGCGATGCCCAGCACTGCGGTCCCATGGCCCACGTCAGCGCCACAACTGACATTGTCCGTCCCATCGAAAGAATTATGAGTATGCTTGATCGCGCCAACGAACTCCCGGTGCGAGACACGGCAACCAAAATCAACATCGGCTATTACGACACCCGCGCCACGTCCGAATTGCCATGCTTGGGGAACGCGCGTGCGGTGCAGATACCATTGCCGTTGGATTTGATTGTGTGCAACTTCGACGGGCGATTGTTGTTCAGTACCGATGTAGGGATCATTGGGCAAATCCGGCGGCGCGGCTTCAGGCACCACCACGGCCTGCTTAACTTGCGGCAGCGCATTCAACTGCGCGAGGACTGCGTCCACCGAAGTGCCTGGCGGAAAACGCAAGGTAACGAAATTCGTAAGCGGCGGCAATTGATCCAGTTGGCTTAACTGCTCGGACACATCCTCGAGAGAACCACCCACGTTTTCCGGCGCTGCAATCTCGTTTCGACGTGCATCGATGCGCGCCCGACGTTGTTCGACTTCCTCGCTTGTGAAAACGGGTTGCGCTTCGACCACCCCATGTGTTCGGGCGACTCTCGCGAAGTCGGATTCCTGAACTCCACCACTCGGCGGCGGCGCTGCATTAATGCCCGACAGAAGCTCGTCGATATTTTCTACTCCGGGCGCAAGCTCTACCTCGATAATGAACTCCTCAAACATTGGTGGCGCCGGTTGTGGCTCGCCCGGGCCTCCAAGTGCTTCTGGTGGAGGATCAACGGGTCCAGTAGTTGCTATCGGCGGAATGTATGGACCACCGGCCCCTGAGGTATCGAGCACGTCGGGAGGATCGGAGTCGTTGGGAGATTCGGGATTGTTGGCCTCTTCGTTGAGCGGAGTGTGATTTTCTGACATAAAAGGCCTTTCGGTGAACCTATTTATGTAATATGAATAAACGACTCAATCCATGTCTCGCGCTCTGCCTGACACTTCTCTTCGCTCAAGCAACGGTCAACGCCCAGGCAATCGACTTCAGCGAGCTCGACAAACTCGTGCCCGAAGAACTCAGGGAAAAGAACACGCCGGGCGCCGTCATCGCGGTCGTGAGTGGTGACCGCGTCGTATATCAGAAAGCGTTCGGTGTCGCCAACGTTGAAACAGCCACGCCGATGCAGCCCGAGATGCTTTTTCGTCTGGGCTCAACGACGAAGATGTTCACCGCGGCCGCGCTGCTGACGCTCGCCGAGAAGAACAAGATCAAGTTCAGCGGGCCCGTAGGCACGCAGGTCAAAGGTCTTCATCCGAAGATTGCCGGCGCTACGCCGCATCACCTCTTGAGCAATTCCGCCGGCTTTCGCGATTTCGCCGCGACTATGCTCTCAAACGACGATGCTTCCCTGGGAAACATGCTGCGCTCGTGGAAAGACGACGTATTTTTTGCTGAGCAAGGCGAGATCTATTCATATTCGAGCGCGGGCTTCTGGCTCTCGGGATTCGTGGTTGAAGAACTTCACGGCAAGCCTTACGCCGATGCTATGGACGAACTCGTCTTCAAACCGCTCGGCATGGAACGGACGACGTTACGCCCGTTCCTCGCGATTACCTATCCTTTTGCCACCGGCCACGTGGTCGATAAAGGTAAACCCGTAATCATCCGTCCGATGTTCAACAACGTGGCGATGTGGCCGGCAGGTTCGATCTTCTCCAACGCAAAAGATCTCTCGCGTTGGGTAATCGCGCTGATGAACGATGGCCGAGTTGACGGCCAGCAACTGCTCTCGCCGTCCTTGATCAAGCAGTTAACCGGACATCAGATGCCTGTTCCGGGTGAGGCGGATTCGTATTACGGCTACGGTGTGACTGTGTTCAAGGTGAAGGGGCTCGAGTTCGTGGGACACGGCGGATTCAGTCGCGGGTACGGTTCGATGGTCCAGATGGTGCCGTCGCGAAAGTTCGCCGTGATCGTACTGACCAACAAGAGCGGCGAGACGATGAGAAAGAGCCTGAACAAGGCGACCGAACTCGGCCTCGGTCTCAAAGACGATGCGCCGCAACAATCCACCGCCGTCGCGCCGCTGACGACTTCTGAAATGAGCGAATACGTCGGCAATTACTCACATGCGCCGTTGACCTGGGAAGTATTTATAAAAGACGGGAAGCTCAACCTTAAACTGGACGGCAAGGAATACTTGCTGACCAAAAGTGGCGATAAAAAATTCACCTACGGCGAGCAGAACGAAAATGAGATTGTGTTCGTACCGGGGAAGAGCGGTAGAATTGATTTCGTTTTCACCGGCCTTTACGGCGCGAAACGAGTCGCATCCGCTAAATCAGAGTGAATATGGAAACTACAGTACAACATTTAACGAGAGAAGAACTTGAAGCAGCCCTGGACCACCTGCGTGGCGCGCCCAAGAACGAGGGCGTGGTTCAACTGATCGTCCGCCGGCCGCGCGTTGATGAACGCGAAGTGCTCGAAGAAGCTGAACTCGATCCGGTGAAAGGCTTGATCGGCGATAGCTGGTGCTTTCGCGGCAGTTCAAAGACTCCCGATGGTGGTCCACATCCCGACATGCAGATCAACATCATGAACTCGCGCGTGACCGCACTCGTCGCGCGGGAGAAGAGTCGCTGGAGCCTCGCCGGCGATCAACTCTATATCGACATGGATCTGAGTAAAGAAAACTTGCCTGCGGGAACGCGGCTCGCGATCGGTTCGGCGGTGCTGGAAGTCAGTCCGTTGCCACACACCGGTTGCTACAAGTTTGTAGCGCGTTTCGGCGCAGAGGCGATGAAGTTTGTTAATTCCCCCGTAGGCAAGCAACTGTGCCTGCGCGGGATTAATGCGAAAGTGGTCCAAGCCGGTGTTGTCCGGCTCGGATCCACTGCGAAGAAACTCTAAAACGCTCTACGCGGCCCACTGTCGCGCGTGACGGCCCGCCGCAAACTCCTGAATCATCTTTTTATTGAAAGCCGGAATATCCGCGGGCTTTCGGCTCGTGACCAACCCGTCATGAACAACGACCTCACGATCGACCCAGTGTGCTCCGGCATTCGTCAAGTCTGTTTTCAATGACGGCCACGACGTGATTGTCTTGCCTCTAATGATCTCTGTTTCGATGAGTAGCCACGGCGCATGACAAATGGCCGCCACCGGTTTTCCCGTCGCGAAAAATCCGTCAATAAACTCGACCGCGCGGGTCGACATTCGCAATTGATCGGGATTTCGCACTCCGCCCGGCAATAGCAACGCGTCGTAATCATCCGAACGCGCTAGATTCAACGGCATGTCTACTCGAAACTTGTCGGCCTTCTCGTCGTGATTCCAACCCTGTACTTCACCCTCGGCCGGTGAAACGATTTCGATCTGAGCTCCGGCTGCTTCCAATGCTTCTTTTGGACCAGTCAACTCCTCCTGTTCGAACCCATCGGCCACTAAGATTGCGACTTTCTTTCCTTCAAGCGTATTCCCCATGAAACCCTCCCTGTTCGCAATAACTCAGCATATTTGTAGCAACATAGGGGCCGTCAGTTTTGCGAGCAAGAGCGAGCGAAACGATCCGGCAGGCGTAACGAAGCCCGACACACTGTTCGGACTCGTTACTTCAAAGGAGTGCGTATTTACACTACTTTCCGCTTCCAGCGGCCGAGACGGAAGACCGCGCCACTCACAACTGCCAGCGTCGAAAAGGCGATCGTCATGGCGATAAAAACACCGCGCGGCCCCATTTGCAGCACGACCGCGAGCACGTAAGCCAGCGGGATCTCCCACAACCAGAAGACAAAGAGGTTGATAATCGTCGGCGTCCAGGCGTCGCCGGCGCCGTTGAACGACTGCCCCAGCACCATGCCGTAAGCATAGAAAAGAAACCCGTACGCGACGATTCGCAGACAATCGACACCGTACTGCGCTACGTTTGGGTCGGACGTGTAAAAGCCGATGATTTGCGGAGCAAAGAAGATAAACAGCAGTCCGACGATGCCGAGAAAGATCATGTTGTAGAAGCCGGCTTTCCAAACGGCCTGTTCCGCACGTTGCGGATTGCCCGCGCCAAGTGCCTGCCCAACCATCGTAGCTGCCGCGTTTGCCATACCCCACGACGGCAGTAATGCAAACAGGATCACGCGAATGCCAAACGTGTAACCGGCCACGGCGTCACTGCCGAAACTCGAGATGATCCGCACGAGGCCAATCCAACTGGCCATACCGATGAACACCTGGAACGTTCCCGTCGCGGACAGCCGGATCATCCGCCACATGATCGACGGTTCCAGCCGTAGATGATGGCGGCGCACGTCAAAGCGGCCGCCCTGTCGCCACAAGCGGCTCAACGCGTAGATCGCCCCGGTTCCACGACCGATGTTTGTCGCGATAGCAGCGCCGACGATGCCGAGTTTGGGAAATGGCCCAAGACCGAAGACCAAACATGGACCAAGTACGATGTTGATCCAGTTTGCCAGCCACAACGAGCGCATCGCGATCGCTGCGTCGCCCGCACCGCGAAAGATCGCGTTCACCATGAACAACATCACGACGGTCACGTTTCCCGCCAGCATCACGCGCGTAAACGCGGAACCGTGTTCGACCACCCATGGCGAACCACCCATGAGCGCCAGCAGTTGGGGCGCAAACGGAGTGGCGACCACGGCAATCACGATCGAAACCAGCAACGCGACGGCGATCGCCTGAACGGCCACGCGCGCTGCGCCCTCGGGATTTTCTTCGCCGATGCGCCGCGCCACCATTGCCATTGCGCCGATGCTGAGTCCGATCGCGAGCGCGTAAATCAGTGTGAGCAGTGATTCAGTCAGACCAACAGTTGCGGCCGCGTCAGTTCCGAGATGCGAGACCCAGAAGATATCGACGACGGCAAAGACGCTCTCCATAATCATCTCGAGCACCATCGGAATGGCGAGCAGGAGAATCGAGCGGCCGATTGGACCAGTGGTGTAACTGCGATGCGATCCGCGGATGGATTCCTTGACGGCGGACCAAAGACTTTCCTGTTCTTCTGCCGGCGCGGCAACGGTCGAATCAGGCGCGTCCAAAGTCGTCCTCGAGGCGAACGATGTCGTCTTCACCGAGATAACTACCGCGTTGGACCTCGATGAAAATCAGATCTTCCTTACCTGGATTTTCGACGCGGTGAGCGGCGCCGACGGGAATGTCGATGGCTTCTCCAGTGCGAACAGTGATCTCGCGACCGTCGAGTGTGACCTTCGCGGCGCCGGCGACTACGACCCAGTGTTCCGTTCGTTGCGCGTGCTTCTGATAACTCAGGCGCTTTCCGGGCAACACCTCGATTCGTTTGACCTTGAAAGTGGGCGCTTCCTCGAGGACGGTGTACGTACCCCACGGCCGTTGATCAAATTCTCTCACTGTTTTTGCTCCTCCGGCTCATTTAACCACAAAAAAGCCGTCCACGGATTAGCAGATCCGCGAACGGCTTCAGTGTTGTTATGAGTGGAGTTTTACGAACCCGATCTCAACGTAAGATAGAGCACGTTGTTGCGTCGCTTGATTAGGATGAGCGCTGGACGGCTGCCCGACGCGCGCATCGCGGTCGTGAACCCCACGATTGATCGCACCGGTTGGCGATTAACCTCCTGGATTAGATCGCCTTGCCGGATTCCAGCGGTGGCTGCGTTGCTCGCCGGATCGACGCGCGTTACGAGGAGGCCTTGATCATCAGCTTCCAATCCGTAACGCGAAGCCATTTCCGCGGTGAGCGGTTGCAACGAGAGTCCAAACCGGTCGTTGGTTCCCGCGCCGTTGCCACTGCTGCTCTCCTCTGTTTCCGGTCGCTGGCGATCCGGCAGCTCGGTCAGCGCCACCTGCATGTTCTGCTCGCGACCGTTTCTAACGACGGTCACGTTCGCGGTTGAACCCGGGGTCATACCCGCAATCTGATTGCGAAGCGAGTTGTGATCGACGACGGGTTGGTTGTTAATCGATGTGACAACGTCGCCGCGCTGGATTCCCGCTCGCTCCGCGGGACCACCGGGCTGCACCGACGTGATAATCGCGCCGCGCGCTGCCGGCAGGCTCAAGCTGCTGGCGAGATCCGAATCAATAGGCTGAATCGTCACGCCCATCATGCCGCGACGCACCTTGCCGGTCTTCAGCAATTGATCCATCACCGCCTTCGCCATGTTTGAAGGAATAGCGAAGCCGATACCGATGTTGCCACCGGACGGCGAAAGGATCTGCGAGTTGATGCCGATCAGCTCACCGTTCGTGTTGACGAGGGCGCCGCCTGAGCTACCACGGTTGATGGCTGCGTCCGTCTGAAGAAAGTCTTCGAAACTGCCGTCACTCAAACCGGTGCTGCGTCCCTTGGCGCTGACGATGCCGGAAGTCACTGTTTGACCGATGCCCATCGGGTTGCCGAGTGCCAGGACCGGATCGCCGACACGCACCTTGTCAGAGTCTCCCATCGTCACAGTGGGCAAGTTCCGCGCGTCGATCTTCAAGACCGCCAGATCGCTCGGCGGATCCGAACCGACGAGTTTGGCTGTGTACCAGCGGTTGTCGGTCAGTTCCACTCTGATTTCCAGAGCGCCGTCTACGACGTGGTGATTTGTCAGAATGTAGCCCTCGGAATTGATGATCACACCCGACCCGACGCCCTGAACCGGCCGTGGGTTCTGCTGCTGCGGGAGTCGATCCCCGAAGAATTCGCGAAACTGTGGATCGTCCATGAACGGAAACTGCTGCGCGGGTCGTGCGCGCTCGGTCGATCTAATCGTGACGACGGCAGGTGAGACCCGGCTCACCAGATCGGCATAGGAAGTCTGGGCGTGCACCAACCCAAACGAAAATACTATCAATGCCAGACTGAAAAGGAGGTTTACACGGGAGCTGGCTCCCCGAAATGGTCTGCTATTACTCATCGTTTTTTCTTCCTCATTCAATTTTTGTGTATGAGTACGGGTCTTTGATTCCGCACGGCCTCTTTCCGTTTACCGCGCAGCAGCGTGTGATATACTCCGCCCGGCTAACCTAGTGATTATCCTGAGTGATTATCCTGAAACGCCGCTCGACCCCCTATTTTCCAGCCAAGTGCGGCGACAATCGAGGCACAAGCTTTTAGGATGCAGGAGGTAGAAATCTCAACCGGGCGCGAGGACAATTCCGTTCTCATCGTCAACGACGAGCCCGACCAACTGCGGCTGATGCGTAGTCTGCTCAACAAAGCCGGCTACCTCGTACTCACCGCCGACGATGGCGTCGAAGGTCTGGCGCTCGCCAAACGCCAGCGGCCCGATCTCGTAATCAGCGACGTCACGATGCCGCGCATGGGCGGACTCGATTTTTGCCGCCATCTACGCTCCGATAACGAACTCAAGTCCGTTCCCATCCTGCTGATCAGTGCGCTTCAGAAAGACACCGAGACCGTCGTGGCCGGTCTGCGCGCCGGCGCTGACGACTACCTGGAAGTTCCGTTCGACTCGACCCGGCTGATCGCGAAGGTGTCGCGTTTGCTGGAACGTTCGCGGCTCGAAGCGAGTTACCGCGACCTCGTCGAACAGGCCAGCGACGTCATTTTCACGCAGGATCTGACGGGACGTTTGACGAGTATCAATCTCGCCGGTGAGCGGTTTTTGGGCCGTCACCAGGACGAAATCATCGGCAACTCCTTCTTCGCGCTTTTCGGCGTGATCCCTGAGAGCAACGGTTTCGGTGTGGCGGTCAATCGCCCGCACGATGCGCGGGAGTTTCGGCATCAGTTCGTCGCGCGCTCGGCCGCAGGCGAAGATCATTGGCTCGATCTGATCCTTTCACCGATCAAAAAACTTGACGAGACCATCGGCTTTCGCGGACTCGCGCGCGACGTTACCGAGCGAAAACGTTTTGAAGACGCACTGCGCGACTCCGAAGAACGTTACCGGTTGCTGTTTGAATCAACGCCGCAGCCAATCTGCGTCTACAACGAAGACACGCTCGCGTTTCTCGCCGTCAACGAAGCTGCGACACGCACCTACGGCTACACCCGTGACGAATTTCTCTCGATGACCATCAACGATCTTCGTCCGGAAGAAGACATACCGACTTTAATGATCAAAAACGCCTCCGACCCGAACGACCTTGTGCTTTCGAGTCCGTGGCGTCACCAAACGCGCGACAAAAAGACCATCTACGTCGAGATGACGTCGCATCCCGTCGTCTTCGACGGAAAAAACAGCAAACTCGTCATCGTCAACGACGTCACCGAAAGAAAGCTGCTCGACGAGAAACAGCAGCGTTTGCACACGTCGTTGCAACAGTCCGCGGCCGAGTGGCGACAGACGTTCAACGCAATGGATTTTCCGGTGCTGATCGTCGATCTCGACGGCACGATCAAACGCTCAAATTCCGCGGCGGAACAGATTGCGGGCTTGTCGGCGGAAGAATTGCGCAGCCGGCGGGTAGGAGACCTCGCCGAACATGAGCCGTGGAAAAAAGCCGCCGAGTTAATCGAAAACGTTCGCGTCAACGCGGTGCCGCTGTCCGCGGAAGTTAAAGACAAGCAAACTGGAAAAACCTGGGCGATCACGCTCTATCACATCAACGAGTTTGGCTCGACCGGTGAACGCGTCATCCTCATTGCGCAGGACATCAGTAAACGCGCGGAACTCGAAGCCTCGTTGCGACAAAGCGAGATGATGTCGTTACTCGGGTCGCTGGTCGCCGGCGTAGCCCACGAAGTCAGAAACCCGCTGTTTGGTATTTCCTCAATTCTCGACGCGTTTGAGACGAGATTCAGCGATCGCACCGAATACCTGCGGTACACCAACGTTTTGCGAGACGAAGTCGGACGTTTGACCGTGCTGATGGAAGAGTTGCTCGAATATGGCAAACCGTTTCGCGGTGAACTCTTCCTCGTGCCGATGGAAGAGATGATTAGCCGGTCAATTCGCGCCTGTCTGCCTGCGGCGGAAGTCGCCCACGTTACACTCGTCAGCGACGTCGAAGACGCGCTGCCGAAGATTCGCATCGATCGAAGGCGCTTGTCGAAAGTTTTTGTCAACTTGATCGAGAATGCGATTCAGCATTCGCCGCCGGATGGTGTCGTTCGAGTTGAAGCAACTCGCGTGATCGACGGCGGTGACGACTGGGTTCAGTGCGCGATCAAGGATTCAGGAGCCGGTATTCTCGAACAGGACATTCCGAAGATCTTCGAACCGTTCTTTTCTAAACGACGCGGCGGCACCGGACTGGGTTTGGCGATCGCCCACCGGATCATGCAGGAACACGGAGGTAAATTGATCGCGGGCAATAATCCAACGGGTGGCGCCTGTATGATAGCCAGATTCCCAACACCCACTGAGGGAGATTGCTAGATGTCCAGGAACAAGGTTTTGGTCGTTGATGATGAATCGGGTGTCCGCTTTGGTATCCGCGATTTTCTCGAGCAGCACGGATATGAAATTGACGAGGCGGAGAGTTGCGAGGACGCCCAGCACATCTTTCGTACCTCCAGGCCGGACATCGTAATCGCTGACTACATGCTGCCCGACGGCACCGCGCTCGATCTCCTGCCGCGTTTGAAGGAGATCGACTCCGGCACTCCTTTGCTGGTTTTGACCGCCCACGGCTCGATCGACCTTGCGGTCCGCGCGATCAAGGAAGGCGCCGACCAGTTTCTAACCAAGCCGCTCGAACTGCCGACTTTGCTCGTTATCCTGCAGCGTTTACTGCAAAAACAGCGCAATCATCACAAGCAACTGGCCAGCAAGTCGCGGCAAGTGCGGCAGGCGATCGATCCTTTTATCGGCACGAGCGCAGCCATACGCGCATTGAAAGGGCAAGCGCACCGGATTCTTTCAACTGAGAGCCCCGTGCTCATCCTCGGCGAAACCGGCAGCGGAAAAGGCGTGCTCGCGCGTTGGCTGCACGACAACAGCCCGCGCGCCGATGAAGCCTTTGTCGATCTGAATTGCGCCGGACTCTCGCGCGAGTTGCTCGAAACCGAACTGTTCGGTCACGAGAAAGGCGCTTTCACCAGCGCCATCGCCTCAAAACAGGGACTGTTTGAAGTCGCCCATCGCGGCACGATCTTCCTCGACGAAGTTGGCGACGTCGATCTGCAAATCCAACCCAAGCTGCTGAAGGTGCTCGAAGAAAAACGCTTCCGGCGCGTGGGTGACGTACGCGATCGGCAGGTTGACGTGCGGCTCATTGCCGCGACTCACCAGGATATGGGCCAACTGGTCAGAGAAAAGCGTTTTCGCGACGATCTCTATTTTCGTATCAGCACGATTCCGCTTTCGTTTCCAGCGCTGCGCGAAAGAATCGAAGACATTCCGACGATGGCGCAATACCTCCTTGACAAGGTTTCCGCCGACTTGGGCCGAGGCGAGTTGCGGCTCGACGACAACTGCATTCAGGCATTGAAGACGTATTCGTGGCCGGGCAACATCCGCGAACTTCGAAACGTTATAGAACGCGCCGTGTTGTTGAGTGACCAGAAAACGATCACCATCAACGATCTTCATTTCGATGGTCACACGCAGGTCGGCTCGCCTTTTCTCGACTCTCGCCTGACGTTGCTCGAGCTCGAAAAGCAGCACATCGAACGCGTGCTTCAGGAAGAAAGAGGCCGCGTCGAAAAGGCCGCGAAGCGACTCGGCATCCCCCGCAGCTCTCTTTATCAGAAGATCAAGAAGCATCAGATCACGATGTCCAAAGTCTAGACCGCTGGTCTGAATCCTGGACAGCCTGAGTCCTCGCCAAATTCTCCTGAACGCATTCACTTAACAAAAACGTTTGTTACTAATAGCTCATACTCGCAAACCGTTGACGGCCCGCGTTTTGCTTGCAACCGGGCACGTGCCACTATGGAATTTGCTCTCGCCCGACCGAGAGCGCCTGTCTGGTTTGCTATGCACGAGCACGCATTGCCCCGCACTGCTCACATACCAAGTTCCAGAATGGATCCTGCTCCCGAGGATCATCGTCACCTTGAGGTTGTACCGCGATACTCGGTACGCCGTGGTTTTCAAAGAAAAGGAGCTTGAAATGCCCAACTATGGGTCTATTAAAAGGTTCGTGTTAGCGTTGGCGATTTTTGGAATCGTCAGCGTCGCAGCAGGTACCGCGCGAGCCGATATTGTTGTCATCACAGGAGTGAACAATCAAGGCACCGACAACGTCCTGCTTAACCCTGCAACTAATGTACTTACCGTGACGGGTACCGTCGGCCCGAACAATCTGGTGGTCAACTTTACTTCTTCGAGCGGTAGCGGGTTGCTAAGTGCCAATCCTTCCGGCCAGGCAACTGTCAGCGGAGGAACCGGCAACACTGCTCTTACGCAACTGACCTTCGGCTTGGCCAACAACGATACTTTTACTCGCGCCGTATTCAACATTAATGCCGCCACCAACGGCTCAGTGTTGATTCACGTCGAGGGTATCAATATCGACGGTGGCTTTTTCGAGGATGACTTCACCGTGGACGCCAATGGCCAGAACTTCTTCACCGTAACAGCGATCAATGGACAGTTGATTACGTCGATAAGTTTAACTGGAATCAATGGCGCTACTTTCGAAGACATAAGACAGGTCCGACTTGGTGGAGCGGACGTCGGCGAAATTCCTGAACCGGCGACCATGTTGCTTCTCGGAACAGGTCTGATCGGCGTCGCGACCGGCTTCCGTAAGCGTTTCGGTAAGAAATAACTGGAAACAGTCACGCGTTAGACTTGTTTTTAGTTAAACCAGTGTTTCCACATCCGTAATTGCCCGCGGGTGTGGAAAACACTAAACCTTTTAACCGAGTGTTAACCCGGGCGAATCAAATCGCTCGATGGCTCGTAGTGCGGGTGGGCCATTTTTGGGGAA
Organism: Acidobacteriota bacterium; assembly: GCA_020199835.1. Classification (GTDB taxonomy): domain Bacteria; phylum Acidobacteriota; class Blastocatellia; order Pyrinomonadales; family Pyrinomonadaceae; genus PSRF01. The sequence continues at coordinate 111,788 of JAIVJV010000009.1, forward strand.
GTAGAGGGGAACCAAAATGGCGAGTATCCTAAAAACAACTATCCTGGGTGCTCTGCTGCTCGCGGTCATGGTGGGATTCGGCAGTTCCGAAGCGAAAGCCGATCCCGTGACTTTCTCCACCTCAGGTACTTTTACCTGCGCTGGTTGCGCCGGCAGCGGCACCAACTCGGTAACGTTCATTGGAGGCATGGGTAACGCGCTCATGATCACGTTCACTGGTCTCAGTTCGACCAGCCTGAACACTCCAACGGGATCGAGTTTTGGCAATTTTCAAACGTTCTTCAGCGGCAACGGTGTCATCGGTGCAACAGGCACCTTTACACTCACCGTCACGCAAACAGTCCCGACAGCCGGAAGCGACAGTTTTTCGGCAACGTTTAGCGGCACTTTCAGCGCCAGTAACTCGGGCTCTGGAATTGTTAATTTCACGGTGACGTCGGTGACCATCGGTGGAACCACGTATGCGATCACCAACAATCCATTGAATCTCGTGCCGCCGGCTTCGAATAACGGCGTTACCACGGTTCAGGGATTGATCACCAGTGAGGTTCCTGAACCCGCCACCATGGTTTTGCTCGGTACCGGTCTATTGGGAATAGCCGGCGCGATGAGGAAACGATTCCAGTCCGGAACATCAGGGGACTAGTCAGGGGAGAACGGAATGTCGAAACCAACGATTCTTCCCCTGGACAGTAACGGACAAATCTACGCGATTCAGGATGAAAAAGGGAACACGATCGGAACCGGCACACGTGAGGTTTGCGAGGTATTGCTTTACATCATTACCAAGCCGGCCTCGCCGAGCATTTCCGGAAACATCAACGCTGCCGGCCCTCAGCGTCCCAATGTAAGGGCAGCGATTGGTATATAGTTAGCTTTCGGGTTGGGTAGCGGCGCAGTCTACGGCCCCAGCGGCGTGTCTGCTCCGAACTACCCGACCTCATCGTTATCGTGCGGAGAAATAAACGATGAGTGCGGCCGGAGCTGAACGAAATTACGCTCTTTGGACGGCTCGCTGGAGTACGTTTTCGCTAACCCTCGCGGTACTCTAAACTCTTCGGAACACCTTCTCTCTATTAATGTCGACGGTGGTCGGGCGCTACTATTGCGGCTCGTATCTGGCGTCCAAGTGCGTTGTGTACCGTGAAGCAGAATCCATTCGGAACCCTCAAAAAAGTCTCAGGTAAGTTGAGACAAATGTGGCTCGGACAGCCGGCCCGAGAGGAGCTGCGGCCTCGCCTGCTGGTCGTGGATGACGAAGAAGCGATCTGCTTTTCGATGAGTGAGTACTTCTCGCTGCACGGCTACAAAGTCGATACCGCTCGCGAGCTGGATGAAGCGGAGGAGTTGCTGAAGAGGTCCGAATACAAGGTCGTGATCCAGGACCTGCAACTCAGCCTGACGACTAAGTCCGATGGGCTGGAGATGATCCGCTCGATCCGGGCACACAACCCGCAAACACGGATAATTGTTTTAACGGCGTACGGATCGGCTGAAGTCGAAGACGAAGCGCGGCGTTGTGGCGCCGATGCGTTTTTGCGGAAGCCTAAGCCGTTGTCGCAGGTGGCCCAGATAGTGCAGGGCTTGATCGAGTCGCCGCCCAGAAGTTCTTCGATGCGCCGTGCGCGTCCTGCCTGATAAACGCGTCTCACCCCGCGTGAACCTCGCCTCTTAATGAAAATCGCGAGAAGACGTTGCGGCCACTTTGAAAGGAAGTGGTTCGATGCGGCTTGCTTTCACTGAAACGACGTTGTCCTGGTTCTGCAATAACCCTTCGATCAAAAGAAACGGATGGCTCACCAGTTCGCGGCGGTAGCGATCGAAGAGTTGTGGCGTCACGATGATGTTGCTCACGCCGGTTTCATCTTCCAGGCTGAGAAACACGAATCCTTTTGCGGTACCCGGCCGTTGCCGCACGATTACCCAACCACCGACGCGCACAAAGTGACCGTGGCGCAACTTGCGTATGTCCACCGCGCGCATGGCTTTTAAGCGATTCAGTTTTTGCCGGTGATAAGCAACCGGGTGTTTTCCGATCGTCAGTCCGGTGCCCTGGAAATCTGCATCTACACGCTCGGTGATAGTCATCGACTCGAGCGGTGAGTTGCCGTCCTGTTCGAACAGTTGTTCGTAGAGCCCGCCGGGGTCGCGCGCGACTCGCTCAACCTGCCACAACGCATCGCGCCGGTGAGCGGCGGGCGTCTGCATGAAATTCAGCGCTCCGACGGCGGCCAGTTTTCGGAGTTCATCCTTGCGCAGTTCTGGAACACGGTGGCACAGATCATCGATGCCGGCAAAAGGACCATTCGCCCGTTCACGCTCGATCGCCCGGCCCGATTGCTCGCTTAAGCCTTTGACATATCTGAGACCGAGGCGAAGATAAAGATTGGGGACGAGTTCCGAAGCCTGGGAGCCTGGGAGACGGGGAGAGATAGACGAACCGGAAACTGGGCCAACTCCCCATGTCACCCAATCTCCCTGTCCCTCTCTCTCCCCGTCTGCCAGGCTCCCAGGCTCCTGCTCATCTGCCGGCTCTCTTTCGAGCGTGCACAACCAATCGGAACGAGTAATGTCGACGGGCCTGACTTTCAACCCGTGCCGTTGCGCGTCCTTTATGAGCGTGAACGGTTGATAAAAACCCATCGGCTGATTGTTGAGCATTGCCGCCGTGAACGCGGCGAGGTAATTACATTTCAGGTAAGCGCTCGCATACGCCAGCAGGGCAAAACTCGCTGCGTGCGATTCCGGAAACCCGTAGAGCGCAAACGAGGCGATCGACTGCACGATCTCATCCTGGGTTTTGCCTACGATTCCATTTCGCTTCAGGCCCGCGCGGAGTTTTACTTCAATCGCTTTCATGCGCGCTTCCGAACGCTTGAACCCGAATGCGCGGCGCAACTCTTCCGCCTCGCCGCCGGAAAAGCCGGCGCACACCATCGCCATTCGCAGCAGTTGCTCCTGAAACAGCGGCACACCGAGCGTGCGTTTCAAAATTGGTTCGAGATCGGGGTGAGCGTAGGTCGCTTCTTCGCGGCCCTGCCGGCGGTTGAGATATGGATGGACCATGTTGCCGACGATCGGACCGGGACGAATGATCGCCACTTGGACCACGATGTCGTAAAACTTCGCCGGCCGCAGCCGCGGCAGACACGACATCTGTGCCCGGCTCTCAACCTGAAACAGTCCGATCGTGTCGGCATTTTGCAGCGCCTTGTAAACTTTCGGGTCGTCAGGCGGCAGATGAGCGAGGTCAACTTCTTCGCCGTACGAGTCGCGAATGAGCTTGATGGAGTCTTCCATCACCGCCATCATTCCCAACCCCAACAGATCGACTTTGATCAAGCCGAGGTCCGCACAATCTTCTTTGTCCCATTGCACGACTACGCGTCCCGGCATGCTGGCCGGTTCGAGCGGCACGATCGTGTCAAGTTGTCCCTGACAGATCACCATGCCGCCCGAGTGCTGCCCCAGATGGCGGGGTAAATCCTGGACCAGTTGATAAAGTTGAAAGAACTTCCTGATCTTCGGATTATTCAGGTCCAGGCCGGCATCGCGAAACTGCCGCTCGCTGGAATCTTTCGGGTCTTTCCATTCCCAGGCATGGACCAGACCCGCTAGCTGCGACAGCGTGTGGTCGTCAAAGCCCAGCACTTTGCCGACTTCTCGCGCCGCAGAACGCCCGCGGTAAGTAATGACGTTGGCCGTCATCGCCGCGCCTGATTTTCCGTAACGCTGGTAGACGTACTGAATCGCCTTCTCTCTTTTTTCTCCACTCGGCAGATCGAGATCGATGTCCGGCCATTCGCCTCGCTCCTCGGAAAGAAAACGTTCGAACAACAGGTCCATGCGGATCGGATCCACCGCCGTGATTCCGAGCGAATAACAAACGGCACTGTTGGCAGCCGAGCCGCGTCCCTGAACCAGGATGTCCGCACTGCGGCAGAACTCAACGATGTCCCCAACGATCAAAAAATAACCTTCGAGTTTGAGCTTCTCGATCAGTTTCAGCTCGCGTTCGAGTTGCGGCCGCGCCTGTTCGTAAGTCGGCGCGCCATTCATGCCGGTATAACGCGCGCGCGCGCCGGCCTCCGTCTTTTGCCGCAGCACCGAGGCCATCGTCTCGCCCGGCCGCACCGGATAACGCGGAAACTCATAACCGAGATCTTCGAGCGTGAACTGCAAACGCGACGAAAGCTCCGTAGTGTTCGCAATGGCTTCGGGCAGATCCTCGAACAGCTTCGCCATCTCCTCGCCGGACTTCAGATAACGTTCCGAGTTGCGCGCCAGCAGACGTCCGGCGTTTTCCAAACGCACATGATTGCGAATGCAGGTGAACACGTCGGCCACTTCGCGCCGCGCTTGCGCGGCATAACAGACACCGTTAGTGGCCAGCAGCGGCAGACGGTTGCGGCGCGCCAGTTCTACCACTATCTGATTGCGCGCTTCTTCGTCGCGATCGAAATGGCGTTGCAATTCCGCGTAGACGTTCTTCTTGCCAAACACATCCCGCAACCACTCAACCGTTCGCTGCGCTTCTTTGACACTGTCCGGATTCGAGGGCTGAAGAACAGCCGACACTGGTCCATCATCACCGCCGGTCAGAGCGATCAAGCCCTTCGCATGCGCCGCCACCTCAACAGCGGTCACAGCACACTCGCCCGGCTTTGCGTGTTTCGGCACGCGCATTTTCATGAGCGTGATCAGCCGGCAGAGGTTCTGGTAGCCGGTGCGGTTTCTGGCCAGCACCGGGAGCGCGACTAGCCCTCGGTTTTGCGTTTTCAAACTTATCTCGGCGCCGATGTGAGCTTTGAGATCGTTTCTTTTTGCTGACAGGTGGAAACGCGGCGCGCCGTAAAGCCCGTCACGATCGAGCAGCGCCATGGCCGGCATGCCTGACTCAAGAGCACCGGCGAGCAGGTCTTCGGGCACGGAAGAGCCCTGCAAGAAGCTGAAAGCCGAACGGGCATGTAATTCAACGTAAGACATTAGAGTTTTTAGCCACGGCTCCTCACGGATGGACACGGAGAGTACCGGCAGCGGTAACGACCGGGTTTCGGTGTCGCCTGATCATCCCGACCGGTTGTGTTTCAAGACCGTGTTCTGACATACGAACTCGAACCCTGATCGCCACCGCTCCCGGTACCGTCCGTGTCCATTTGTGAGGATCCGTGGCCTCAATCGTAATTACCTTCCACAAACCACATCTCACTGTTCAGTTTTCGATAAATGCGATAAAGACCCGGCGGCTCACTACTCGCTTTATTGCTCGGTACAACCGCTACGTCCCATTCGTCTCGGGCCCAGCGATCTTCTCCCCACCAGTCGCCGGTAGTTCTCCACGGACCAGCCAGCTGGACCACCTTGCCGTAAACACTCCGCTGCTTGCCCCACGCGCTGATCTCCGCGGGCCATCCGTGGTTCGTTTGGACCACGGCCCGCAAAGGCGGTCGAAACATTCGCAGTCCCAGGCGATGGCCGGTCGCCTGCTGCTGCTGGTTTGTCTTAACGCGCGTCGCAGAATGCGATTTCGACGGCAAAACAAACCTCTTCATGGTGAATGCATCGGGACGATGTGTGTCGAGCAACGCGGGAGAGCCGATGTTTTCTTCACCAACCAGTTTCGCAAGCCGCGCAAGCGTGAGTTCCAGCTTGTCAGGCGCGGGGGCAAGGGGCACAAACAGTCCATGCTGCACCACACGCGGTTTTACGGGTTCGCAGCAGAGCGAAACTCCCTTCACCGGCGCCTGCGGCGGATGCATCTCCGTGTCGAGCAGCAGCAGTTTCAGAAACACTTTGTGATCGCGCATCGGATAGGGCAGCGACAAACGGCGCTCATGCGTCGATTGATCCGTCAGTTGCAACTGCACCTGCAATTCATTCGTGGCGAGCGCATACGCGTTCAGCGCCGCACAGAGCTGGTGCAACAAACGCGCAAAGATAAATGAGAGCGGCTCGAGTTCCGCGATCGGATGATCGAGATCGAGTGAATTGGCAAACACCGGCGGCGTCTGTTTGATCTTTAAATGCCGTTCCGTCTTGCCGGCCGCCAGTTGCTGCAAACGAATACCTGCCCGGCCCAAACGCTCGGAAACGCCAGCCACCGGGAGGGCCGCAAACTCGCTAAAAGTGCGGACGCCCCAGAGTCGCAGTGTTTCGAAGATCTCTTCCGCTTCTTTTTCCTCAACGCTCACCAGCGAATGATCAAGATGCGTGACCGGAAAATCTCCGAGACCCGTCAGTTCTTCCCCAGGAGAAACAAACGTGATTCCCTCCAGCCGCGTCGCCGCGTGAATCGCGGCGTCCGGATTGGCCGCCACCGCGACGTTAACGGCCGTATCCAGACCACCGCCGGCGCGCGCTTGTTTTGCGCGACGCACTACTTCATTCGCGAGCTCATACGCAGAACCAAACAACAACTCGCAGCCGTCAACGTCGATCACCACCGTGTTCGCTTTCGTTTCCTCAACCAGCGGCGAAAACGCGTAGGCAAACTCCGTCAGGGACAGATCGGGCGGGACATTCTCAGCGTAGATACAGGCAAACATGATTTTGGTTTATGAAACGGCCTGCGCTCTGAATTGACTCTCGTTGAAGGCCGGCACAAACGGTCGGCAGCGATTCACGTTTATGGCAGTGGAACGCAAAAGATTTTTTGACCACTCGGCCGTTCCCTGGAGCTCCAGCGCCAACGCCGCGCACGAACGCGTACACGATTCTTCAGAGATCACAAGGATCGATGTTGGTCGGTTTTCCACCGTGCGGCGGAAGCGATACCACCACGATGAGATGATCCGGCGCGCATCTTTTCCGGCTACGTCGCCGATGTCGAGAATGACGAGGCCAAACCCGCCCGCGTGTAACAAAAGATCGGTGGCCTTGAACGCGTGTTCGAGATTGGCGGCGCAGCGAACCCACAGCAAACGATCGAAATCTACACCTGCTGCTTCCGCGGCAGTAGGCGCAAAGGCGTCGCTCGTGTCTACGAGCGCGCAGATCTCTTCCTGTGACGTGGCGTAACCGAGCGCCGAGTACACCAAACTCGTTCGTCCGGACGATCTTGGTCCAAAGATTTCCGTGATAGCGCCGCGCGGAATGCCGCCGGTCAACGTATCGACTTCCGCAATGCCGGTGGAGAGAGTTTCCGGAGCGGCCTTCTCATGAAGCCTGAAAGCATCGCCAAAACGACTGGCAATGTTCGATTCGATCTCAGCTTTTGATAATGCACTTCTCATGGTTATATGTACCGTATGGCCACCCGCAAACCTGCTGACAGCGCGGCAAACGCTCTGATTCCACCGCGGCCAACGCTCACCTCGCTAAAAAATGCCGCCGCCGGTTGCAAGGCTTGCGATCTCTGGGAGAAAGGAACGCAAACCGTTTTTGGTGACGGAGCCCGGCGCTCCAGGGTCATGTTTGTCGGCGAACAGCCTGGTAACGAAGAGGACCTCTCAGGCAAACCTTTCGTTGGTCCAGCCGGCCGTTTATTTGACAATGCGCTCGACGAAGCAGGCATCGATCGCAGACAAACTTACGTCACCAATGTTGTCAAACACTTCAAATGGGAACCGCGCGGCAAACGCCGCATTCACAAGAAACCCAACGCGACTCAAATCGCTGCTTGCCGTCCCTGGCTCGAAGCAGAACTCTCAGTTGTCAAACCCGACGTCATCGTGGCGCTCGGCGCGACCGCGGCCCAGTCACTAATCGGTCCACAATTTCGCGTCACTAAACAGCGCGGTGAATTTCTCGAATCCACCCTCGCGCCCTACGTGATGGCTACCGTTCATCCCTCCTCCATTCTGCGCGCGCCGGACGATGAAACTCGGCGGCTCGAATATCAACACTTCGTCGACGACTTCAAAAAACTCGCTCGCGTACTCAAGTAACCGCCTTCACACCGCGGGTTTAGCCCGGTGAGTGGTTCTCAAGTGGGCCACCACCCGGAACTGTCCGACTGATCCCAGGTGACGTGAGGCGGCGCAACAAGATCACCGGGCTAAAGCCGCGGTGTGAAAGAAAACTCTTGACGTCGCGTCGCATTTGTTCGAAAATATTCGGCAGATTTTCGGCTGTCAACTGAAAACTTGTTTTCGGGTTGCGAAGCCGGGACGGGAAAGAGGGAAGAACGATGCCGGTAACTGCCAAACAACGAAGAGTTTACGAGTTTATCAGGAAATACATCGAGTCGAACGAGGAGCCGCCGACGATCGCTGAGATCGGCAGACATTTTCAGATTAGTTCGTCAGCGAGTGTTCACTCAATTTTGCTGGCTTTGGAACGCGAAGGACTGATTAAACGCACCCCGAATATCAGCCGCGGTATCGAGATCGTCAAACAAACACCACCCGGCGATGATGACGACCGAGGCGAGATTCCTTTGCTCGGGATCGTCGCCGCCGGTAAGCCGATCGAAGCGATTCTCAGCTATGACACCATCCATGTCCCGGCCGATTTGCAGGGACGCGGACGCACCTTTGCCCTGCGCGTGCGTGGAGATTCAATGATTGAGGAAAACATTCAGGACGGAGACATCATTATCGTCTCGTCACAAAACACTGCCGATAACGGGCAGGTGGTGATCGCCTTAATTGAGGGGGATGCGACCGTGAAGAAGTTTTATCGCGAACCTGAGCTCATCCGCCTCGAGGGCGCTAATCCGCAGTTCAAACCGATCTTTGTAAAACCGCCGGAACGCTTCCAGATTCAGGGTGTGGTGACCGGCCTAATCAGGAAATACGCGTCACAAACCTCACTCCAACCATAATCATCAACCCGCCGGCAACGGTGCGCCAACTTAGCTCCTCACCAAGCACCATCATGCCCAGCAATACCGCTACCACCGGTGTGACCAGAGAAATCAACATCGTCTTCGTCACGTCCATGTTATGCACCAGCCAGTAGTACAGCACGAACGCAATCACCGACCCGACCACCGCCAGGTACAAAAGCGACAACACCGCAATCGGCGTCCAACGATAATTCAACGGATTGCCTTCGAGCGGAATACCGATGAGCAAAAGTGGGATCAGACCAAAGAACATCTGACCGCCGGCGAGTACTGCGGGCTCAAGCTTCCGGCCATGACGTTTCACCAAAACGTTCGAGTACGCGGCAAACATCGCACTCAAAACGAGTGCCACCGAACCAGCGAGGGCTTTTCCACCGGCGATCGCTAGTTGATTGGAAAAAACTACGCCCACACCGAAGACGCCCAACACGACGCCGAAGATCTTGGACCACGTCATGCGTTCGCCCGGCAGATGAAAGTGCGCGAACACTAAGCCAAACGCCGGAAGCGTCGACTGCAACAGCGCCGCTAGTCCCGACGAGATGTATTGCTCGCCCCAGAATACCAGGCCGTAATTGAGGGTAAAGGACAGCACACCCGTGGTCACGAGCAGCCACCAGTCGCCGCCGTCTGCCGGCATCGGAATGGCGCGAGCACGGATGAGTGGAAACAGAATCGCGCAGGCGATTACGAATCGAATGCCGGCGAAGGTAATTGGCGGTAGATCTTCAAGACCGAGCTTGATAAATAACCACGTCGACCCCCAGATCGCGCAGAGTACCAGCCAAACGAGACGTGCCTTCACTACGCTGATGTGTGTTCGGGCGCCTGTTGCGTTCCTGCTTCAGTCATTGAGCCAACTCCTTTTCGTTTGTCCGTTATCGTGGCCCAAAAAACGAAAAGCGCTACTCTCAGCAAGCTGAAAGCAGCGCAATCCGTTGTTCTTATAAAGAACCGAAGCTCTCTATAAGATGGCAACCTAAGCATGTACACGCTCAAGTTACCGATTTATATCCCGATGATCGACTGGCGGACAGTTAATCTCCGGTCAGCACGCGAAAAGTTATTCACAATCCTCGCATTCCGAAGAATGCGGTGCCGTTAGGTTTTTGTTGTGGTGGCTTTTCCTCCACCGCCGATTACGCTTCGGCAACGAAGCTCAACTTGCGTTGAGCCGCTTTGCTCCCTTTGGCGGGTCCTTGCCTTAGGGCGCCACTCGTTTTTATCCGAATGGCTCGAGAAAGTCTCGCAACCTTCTCTAGCTGAGCCTTTCGGCTCTGACTCGGGCGTCATTAGAATCGACAGCCGCCTGTCTTTTCTCTCATTCAGCGCGTCACCGCGCCGATTGCCGATCCCTTTGTCAGTCTCGAAGGCCGCAACCCTCGCGACAGGGAGACTTATACTCCTATCCCTTCTTGAGATCAATTTTTTGCGTGTTTTATTTTGTCGACGATTTTTTCTTTAACGATTTCCATCTCTTCCTGATCTTTGTATTTCGTGCGCGGCCAGAAGAACCCTTTCAAACCGTCTTTGCGACGACGCGGCACGACGTGAACGTGCAGATGCGGGACGCTTTGACTAACGCGATTGTTCATCGCGACAAATGTTCCTTCCGCGTCCATTGCGGCTTCGATGACGCGCGAAAGTAGTTGCGCGTTTTTGAAGAGAGGACCGACTTGTTTTACGGGCAGATCTCCGAGTGTTTCGTAGTGCTCGCGCGGGACTACCAACGTGTGACCCGGAAACAGCGGCCGGTAATCGAGAAAAGCGACGGTGTTTTCGTCTTCGAAAACCACGGCCGCCGGAAGTTCGCCGGACACAATTCGACAAAACAGACAGTTTGCTTCTGTCATCACAGTCGTTCCTCTCTCAAAATAATCGTTGCGCTAGTTTGGCGCGCCGATTACCTCGTCAAAACCCGGCCTGACGAAATCACGCGCTTCCGGGAAACTGTTCTCGACTCTCTTGCGCAGCCGTTCGAGTTGCAAAATCAACGGCACGGTCGAATCGATGCGGTCCGGCAGCGACAATTGCACGAGCCGCCACGCGGCTATTGAACGATCGATCCCGATCAGCGCCACTTTCGCAGATCCGTCAGAATCCTTAGGAAAATCGGCCAGTTCCGGCTCATCTTCCCACCCGTCAGTGCGGCAGGAAAGCGCCCGCATTGTCTTCACCGCGATTTGATACTGATACCACTGAATCACTTCGCGCGCATCTTCAAACTGTTCGAGTTGTTCGCGATCCGCGTCGGTCGCACGGAGATCGCTGATTTCGATCGTTTGATCAAACTCGCGAAACCAATCGCTTGCGGCATTCGCGTATTTCTTTCCGGCACGCGTGAGCGGATGATTATCCACGAGTTGCCGCCGGCGCTTGCGCGACCGAGGTTCCTCTTCCGGAACGTGGCAGAGGTCGATCCCGGCTTCTTTGGCCCACTCGTTAATCATCTCCTGCGTATCAACCAGCACGGAGGTGAGCCGGCGCCAAAAGGCTTCGTTGCGCACGTCATGACTCTCCTGCGAGTTGTGATGGTCCACTTGCTCGGTCGCATAGACCAGGCAACGCGAAGTCAGTGGACAGCGTTCACACCAACGATCGCAGTAGTTATAAATTCCCGAAATCAAGTCAGGATTACTGGCAAGTTCGGTGAGGCTTCTTCGTCGCATTGAGTTGTCTCCTTGATGATGAGGTTTAAGGTGGGCTCATTCTAAGCTACACTCGCCCGAAAATGACAGCGAAATTTTTTAGATCCGTGTCACTCCTGGTGCTGCTGGTGTGGACCACATCGGTCCCAGCGCAACAGGATCAAAAATCTGTTGGGTACGGTTTCGTCAGTCCGAACACCAGCGAGAACCTCAAACTCGAACAGGCGATCAAAGGCATGAGTTCCCGTGACGCGATCGCGTTGCGCGACAAAGCGATCAATATGAGTTGTGTGGTGCGCATCAGGATTCGCGCATTCAGGGCGCTGGGCTCCTGGAGCGACGGCGCCGAACATTCAGTCATGGTGCGCTTCCTAAGCGATGAACCGACGTTGCGTTACGTGCTCTCGCGTATGGGCCGTGATGCGCAACAGAAGTACGTAATCTATTTTCATCCGCAACCGGGCGGCTCTGCGGATCTGTACACGTTACGTCCGCGCGCGGGTCCGCGAAACCTCGTCGCGTTAACTACCACGCTCGAACGCGCCGGTATTCCGTTTCGCACCCTCGTGCCGTTGAACGGGACCACCAACATTTACATCATCGACATGGACCGCGACTTGCGCCCAAAGATTCTGGGTGCGGCACGTAGGCTGCGCGCACGAGTCACGCAGGAGCCGGGCAACGCGAAGCTGTTCGGCGACGATGAACGGGAGAAGGCGAAAACAGTTTTCGAACAGCACATCAAGACTTACGAAACCCGGAATCCGAACTTGGCGCCCACCTGCGACGCGCAAAAACGGAAAAAACAATGAAGTCAAACAATCCCTGCATCACCGCCACCGTCACCCAAGCACTCGAACGCCTGCCCGGCCCCGAAGGCCAGCGATTCGCGACCGTGTTCAAACACGGCAGTTTTTTAGTTGAAATCTATGCGCCGCGCGGTACCGATCCGCAGCAACCGCACACGCGCGACGAGGTCTATGTTGTGGCTTCGGGAACCGGCGAGTTTGTCTGCGGCGACACACGGCAGACGTTTGGGCCCACGGATATTTTGTTCGCTGCGGCGGGCGTCGCACACCGGTTTGAAAATTTCTCCGGTGATTTGACGGTTTGGGTGCTCTTCTACGGACCCGAAGGCGGTGAGGAGTCTTAGGCTACGGGGCGCACGGCCTTCCTGAAACCGGCGAGTGGGAGCGTGTTCAGCACCTCACCTTTTCTCACCCAACCTCTGCGCGCCATCGCCACCCCAAACTTCACATTGTTCAGCGCGCCCATCGAATGCGCGTCAACCGAGATCACAAACTTGATCTTTCGCTTGCGCGCCTCGCGCACCCAACGCGGTTCGAGATCCAGCCGGTAAGGATCTCCATTGATCTCGATCGCCGCGCGCGACTCCGCAATCACGTCGAGAATACGTTCAACGTCACACTCAAAGGGCGGTCTCCGTTGAAGCAACCTTCCAAGCGCATGTCCCCAGACTTTGAAAACCGGCTGTTGCATCGCGGCGACGATCCGGTCGGTCATCTTCCGTGAGTCCATTTTGTAACGCGCGTGAACGCTCGCCACGATGCAGTCCAGCTGCTCCAGAATCCGATCGGGATAATCAAGACCGCCGTCGGCAAGAATATCTGACTCAGTGCCGCGTAGAATCTTGATCTTCACGTTGCTTTGCACTTCATCGATCTCGTCCCACTGCCGATACAGATCCTCAGCCTTCAAGCCGCCCGCATAAAACGCGGTCGGCGAGTGATCGGTAATCGTGATGTATTTCATGCCCATCTCTTCCGCCGCGCGCACCATCTGTTCGAGCGTGTGCTTGCCGTCAGAGTAGGTCGTGTGGCAATGGACCATGCCTTTAATGTCGTCGAGCGTCAGCAGATCTTCCGGTAACTCTCCAGCAAGCGCCGCTTCGATCTCACCCTGATCTTCACGCAACTCAGGCTCGACATACTGCATGCCCGCTCGCTGGTAGATCTCCTCCTCACTACCCGGCAATCGTTTTCCCTGGGACCCCTTTGCCTGGGACCGCAGGCGTCTCGCCTGCCCGGCAACGGATGGGGCGCCATTGTGAGTTGCAGGCGAGACGCCTGCGGTCCCAGCTATACCGGTCCCGGCTATGATATGCGTCACCTTATCGACGTGCGCTTGCGATCCGGTACGCGCAAACAACACGGTGGCAAACTCCGCCGGAGTGACTGCCGTAAACGAAACAATCGCGCTATCAGCAAGCTGCGCAATGCAATGGTTTTCGTCTTCAATCTGACTCGTAGCGATGAGGGGCAAACGTAAGAAATGCTCCACCAGCGCAGCTGGTTTTTTACCACTCGCAACGATCTCGATCGTCCCGACCGTCTCAACGCAGCGCCGCAACGAACCCGCAAAACTGATCTCCACGAGTCCGCGATTGGTCTGCATGTACTCGATCACGCGCTCGGCCGTACTAAGCGCGTGATGCAGGTGCAAACGTTCGCGCGGTTTCTTCTCTTTCGGCTTTCCGATCTGCTCGAGCAAGCGCTGTTCAGTCTTCGCCCCGAAGCCTTTCAGGTTGCGAAGCTGCCCCGCTTCCGCGGCGGCTTTGAGTTCGGCAACCGAGCTGATCCCAAGCTCCTCGTGCAGTTGTTTGATCTTGTTGAGACTGAGCCCCGGAACGGCCGATAGTTCGACGATGCCCGGTGGAAACTCTTTGCGCAGCTCGTTCAAAACGGTCGATTCGCCGGTGAGATAGAGCTGCTTGATTTGCGACGCGAGCGCGGTGCCGATGCGCGGCAGCGTTGTCAATCGCTCCTCGCGCACGAGCCGATCGAGATCGCCCACAGCTTGAATCGCACGCGCACCGGCGTTGTAAGCCTTCGCTTTAAATCGATACTGGCCGCCGCGCATGTCCATCAAGTGCGCAATCTCCTGCAACGCAGCGGCGACGCCAAACTTGTCGAGTTGTGGTTTTTGCTCAGGCATCGATCTACACTAACTTAACCATGGGAATCACTACAATCAACCCAACCACGGGCGAAGCTTTAAAGAAATTTGACGAACTCAGCCCAGACCAGCTCGAAACAAAACTCGAACTCGCAGCAAACACGTTTCGCACTTATCGTCATACGTCGTTTGCAGACCGCGCGCGCATGATGACGCGCGCCGCCGAGAACCTTGAAAACGAAAAGCACGAATTTGGCAGGTTGATGACAATCGAGATGGGCAAACCGCTCAAGGCGGCAATCAGCGAAGCGGAAAAGTGCGCGTTGGTCTGTCGTTACTACGCGGAGAACGCGGAACGCCACCTTGCGGATCAGGTCGTTGAAACGAATGCGAAGCGCAGCTACGTACGGTTTCAGCCGCTTGGTCCAGTGCTGGCAGTGATGCCGTGGAACTTCCCGTTCTGGCAGGTGTTTCGCTTTGCCGCGCCCGCGTTGATGGCCGGGAACGTTGGTTTGTTGAAGCACGCTTCGAACGTGCCACAGTGCGCTTTCGCGATCGAGGAGATCTTTCGTCGCGCGGGTTTTCCAGAGGGCGCGTTTCAGACTTTACTGATCGGTGCCGACAAAGTTGAGAGCGTCTTGAAGGACTCGCGCGTGGCTGCGGCGACGTTGACGGGGAGTGAGCCGGCGGGGCGTAGCGTCGCGAGCATCGCCGGAAAGGAGATCAAGAAGACTGTTTTGGAACTCGGCGGAAGCGATCCGTTCATCGTGATGCCGTCCGCGAATCTGGCGGAGGCGGTTACGACCGCGGTTAAGGCGCGCACGATCAACAACGGGCAGTCGTGTATTGCCGCGAAGCGCTTTATCGTGGACGCAAAGATCTATTCATCGTTCGAGGAGGGATTCGTTGAAGAAATGAAAGCGCTGCGGATTGGAGACCCGCTCGAAGAGTCGACGGAAATCGGTCCGCTGGCGACGGCGCAAATCGTCAACGACCTGGATGAACAGGTGAAGAAGGCCGTTGCGTCGGGCGCGCGCGTCCTCACGGGTGGAAGGCGCGTGAATCGACCAGGAAATTTTTACGAGCCAACCGTGCTCGTCGATCTCGCTCCCTCCGCGCCCGTGTCGTGCGAAGAGATCTTCGGTCCCGTCGCGATGCTGTTTCGCGTAAACAACATCGACGAAGCCATCGGTCTTGCGAACGCGACGCCGTTCGGTCTCGGCGCCGCCGCCTGGACCAACAACGCTGACGAACAACGCCGGTTTATCGAAGAACTCGAAGCTGGTTCCGTGTTCATCAACGGCATGGTCGCTTCCGATCCGCGTCTGCCGTTTGGCGGCGTCAAGCATTCCGGCTACGGCCGTGAACTCGCGGAGTTTGGCATCCGCGAGTTTGTGAACATCAAAACCGTCTGGATCGGTGAAAACAAGGCCGCCACTGAAAACACGGAGTAAACTACTGCGTCGGTCGAGACCTTCGCTCCAGAAGATACTGGTGGCCAGTTTCTAAGTTAGTGTCGAAGGGAGACGCATGCAGTATCCATTTGCGGATATCGAGCTTGCGCGGCGTTTGGAACAAACGGAAGGGCAAGGAAACGCAAACTTCATTGATGCGCGCCAGAAAGCGTTTCCCGATTGGGGCGCTGAGTCGATCGAGGTCGCCGGTACGCGCGCGATGTTCGATGGTCCAGGTTCACCGTTGACGCAGACGTTTGGTCTTGGAATGTTTGAGCCGCTCACGCCCGAGCAGTTGGACGAGATCGAGCACTTTTTCCAGACGCGCGGCGCAGACGTGTTTCATGAAGTCTGTCCGCTGGCCGATCCATCGACGTTTGCCTTGCTCAACGAACGTGGTTACAAGCCAATAGAGTCTTCGAATGTGCTTTACCGTCCGATCAGCCCCGATTTCCGGCTGGAAGCCTGGCGCAACGAACAAGTGCAAGTGCGGCTGATTCGTAAAGACGAAATCGATGTTTGGGCGCAGACCGCGTCCGACGGCTGGAGCGAGTTTACGGAGATAGCCGACTATTTACGCGATCTGGGCCAGGTCACTGCGCGTTCGAAGTCGTTGTCGTTTCTCGCGGAGCTGGATGGAAACCCGATTGCGACCGGAGCGCTGACGATCTCAGGCGATGTTGCATTGCTCGCGGGA
This sequence comes from Acidobacteriota bacterium, assembly GCA_020199835.1. Classification (GTDB taxonomy): domain Bacteria; phylum Acidobacteriota; class Blastocatellia; order Pyrinomonadales; family Pyrinomonadaceae; genus PSRF01. The sequence goes on from JAIVJV010000009.1 coordinate 128,291, forward strand.
GCGAGTACCATTCCGAGCGCGCGACGGCAAGGAGCACAGCTTGCGCTGCTCGAAGGACGTTTGCGTTATGCGGCGGCTCAAGGTTGCACGATTGCGATGATGGTGGCCCAACCCGGCAGCGGCTCGCAGCGCAATGCCGAGCGTCACGGATTTCGCATCGCCTACACACGCTACAAATGGCAGTTACAAGGGAAACAGGAACAAGATGCAGGACTTTGAAAAGTTGGGCGCGTTTTACCTGGGTCGTCCATTCGATCTCGACGAGAAGAAACCAAAAGCAGGTCTGCTGCTTTACGATTCGAAGGATCTCGTTACCCACGCCGTCTGCGTGGGCATGACCGGCAGCGGCAAGACGGGTCTGTGTATTACGTTGCTGGAAGAAGCCGCCATTGACTCGATCCCGGCAATCATTATTGATCCAAAAGGCGACCTCAGTAACTTACTGCTGACCTTCCCGAATCTCGCTCCAGAAGACTTCGCGCCGTGGCTCAACGAAGGCGAGGATGCGGCACAGAAAGCTCAACTTTGGAAAGACGGGCTTGAAAGCTGGGGACAGGACGGCGAACGTATTCGCCGCCTGCGCGATGCGGCCGAGTTTCGTGTCTACACGCCCGGCAGCAACGCTGGTCTCCCGGTTTCGATTCTCAAGTCGTTCGACGCGCCGAACGAAACCATCAGGCAGGACAACGAACTCCTCGGCGAACGAATTAACACCACCGTCACGAGTTTGCTTGGGCTCATCGGCGTCACTGCCGATCCGCTTCGCAGCCGCGAACACATTCTGCTTTCCAACATTCTTCATCACGAGTGGTCCAACGGCAGAAATTTCGACATCGCGGGACTGATTCAACAGATTCAGACGCCTCCGATGACGAAGATCGGCGTGATGGAGCTCGATACGTTCTTTCCCGCGGGCGATCGCATGGAGCTCGCGATGGCGTTGAATCATCTGCTCGCATCCCCGAGTTTCGCGAGCTGGATGGAAGGCGAACCGCTCGACATCCAAAGCTTGCTGTACACGCCTCAGGGCAAGCCGCGGCTCTCTATTTTTTCAATTGCGCATTTAGCCGACGCGGAGCGTATGTTCTTCGTGTCGCTGTTGCTGAACCAGGTGTTGGGCTGGGTCAGAGCACAATCAGGAACCACGAGCCTGCGCGCGATTCTCTACATGGACGAGATCTTTGGTTACTTCCCTCCCGTGGCGAATCCGCCCTCGAAGTTGCCGTTGTTGACGCTGCTGAAACAGGGTCGTGCGTTTGGTCTCGGAGTCGTGCTGGCGACGCAGAATCCGGTCGATCTGGATTACAAAGGACTCGCGAACACGGGCACGTGGTTCATCGGCCGCTTGCAGACCGAACGCGACAAAGCGCGCGTGTTGGAGGGTTTGGAAGGAATCGCCGCCGGGTCGGGGCAGAAGTTTGACAAGCAGGAGATGGAGGAGACACTTGCGGGGCTGAGTACCCGGATCTTTGTGCTGAACAACGTTCACGACGACGCGCCGGTAGTGTTTGAAACGCGTTGGGCCATGTCGTATTTGCGCGGTCCACTCACACGTTCTCAGATCAAGTTGCTAATGGATCCGCTTAAATCAGAAACAGCGGCCCAACCAACCCTAACCCCTTTATCCCCGGTCCCTTTGACCGTACGCCCGAGCGCTCCACGAACTCAGCTCCCTCCAGACATAACGCAATACTACATCCCCGTTCGTTCATCTCAGGATGCGAACCTCGTTTATCAACCGATGCTTCTCGGCCTCGCGGAAATTCACTACAGCAAGTCGAAAACCATCGACGTAACACAGCAGGTCACACTAGTCGCCACGATAAACGACGGCCCAATAGACTTGGATTGGAACGCGGCGATGCCAATCGATCTCCCGGCCGAAGATCTCGAAACCGAACCGCAACCCAACGCACAATTCACCGAAGTCCCGGCCAAAGCAACAAAAGTAAAGAGCTATGGCACGTGGCGCAAAGACTTCGCGAGCTGGCTCTACCGCAACCAACGCCTCGAATTACTCGAAAGCCCGAGCCTCGATGTTGCTTCCAGCCCGGGCGAATCCGAACGCGACTTCCGCGTTCGTTTGCAGCAGATCGCACGAGAACAACGCGATGAAGCGGTCGAGAAGTTACGCCAAAAATACGCCGCGCGTTTTGCGCAACTCGAGGAGCGCAAACGCCGCGCGGAACAGGCAGTCGCACGCGAAGCGGAAGAAGCAAAAGATCAAAAATTCCAGACCGCGATCTCGTTTGGCGCGACTCTGCTATCGTCGTTCATGGGTCGCAAACGCACGAGCATGTCCACGCTCGGTCGCGCGACCACCGCAGTGCGCGGAGTCAGCCGCACGAGGAGACAGGCTGACGACGTCGATCGCGCAGAAGACAACGTCGCTGCGGTGACCCAACGGTTCGCGGATCTCGAAGCCGAGTTCAAAGCCGAAGTCGAAACGATCGACCGTTCATTCGATCCGCAAACCGAACAACTCGGAACAGTGAGCCTGAAACCAACGAAGGCAAACATCAACGTCAAACTACTAACGCTTGTGTGGGCGCCCTACCGGCAAAACGTGCAGGGCGAAGCCAAACCCGCGTGGGAGTAATCAATGAAAATCCCCCTCAAGTACGGACTGATAGCCGCGTTCGGCCTCATAATCTGGATCCTCGCCGCTCACTGGCTCATCCCGAATCCGCAATCGACGGTGCACACGCTCGGCGCGCCCATCTTTTTCAACGTGCTTCACTTCATCGTGATCTTCCTCGGACTCAAAGCTCTGGAACGTGAGCGAGGTGACAAGCCTCGTTTCAAAGACGCACTGAAAACCGGGGTGGCAATCGCTTTTGTGTACGCGCTGACAGCGTCGCTGTTTTTTGTCGGCGTGGTTTTAGTGGTGGGTACGAGGTGGATTGCGGGTGGACCAGACGCCGGGACGCCAACGGGGGTGCTATTGGCCCAAGCGTTTGCCGGTCTGTTTTTAGGAACTATGCTCTTCGGTCTGATCTACTCAACTGTGATCGCGTTCTTTGTCGCCAAGCGGCAGAGCGAACTAAGGGACTAGCACGACCTTGCCGATATTCTTTCGCGCTTCCAGGTACTGGTGCGCCTTTCCCGCTTCATCAAACGAGAACGCCTGATCGACGTAAGGCTGCACCCAGCCCTCCTCAACTCCGCGCAAAATATCGCGCATCCAGATCGCAACCTTCTCCGGCTCATGCCACATGTGGCCCAGGTTCAAACCAAACACGCCGCGGTTTCGATTGAGCAACGGCAACGCGTGAAACCAGGGGGTTTGAATCACCGCTTTCAACATCTTCAACTTGCCGGTGAAACCGTTTGCTGACGCGGTGGAAACGCCAAACATTCCAAGGCGGCCGGTGTGTCTCAACGAAGCAAAACTCTTCTTCCAGTGCGAGCCGCCGATCGGGTCGATAATCAGATCGACGCCGCGGCCTTTTGTCAGTTCCTTTAACACCGGTTGCCAGTCCTGGCCGCGATAGTCGATCGCGTGGTCCAACCCACGCTCGGCGAGAAACTTGTGTTTCGAAGGACTCGCCGTGCCGTAAGTGACGGCGCCGATCTTCTTCGCGATGTCGAGCGCCGCGAGTCCGACGCCGCCGCCCGCGTTGTGAATCAACAGTGATTCGCCCGCGTGAAGCGAACCCATCACGACAAGGAGCGCATAAGCCGTCAGGTAGTTCACCGGAATGGCAGCAGCTTGCTCAAACGTGAGGTCGGCCGGTTTATCAAACACCTGCGTCGCTTTCACCACGACCAAGTCCGACTGCCCGCCAAAACGCGTCATTGCCGCCACCGACTTGCCCACAAACGAAGGATTGATTCCCTCCCCGACCTCCTCGATCACGCCGCTCACTTCATAACCCATCACGCACGGCTTCGGCGGCGAATCGGGATACAGGCCCTGGCGCGAGAGTATGTCGGCGAAGTTCAGTCCCGCCGCGCGCACTCTGATCGCAATTTCGCCTGCCCGAGGTTTTGGATCCGGTTTTTCCTGGACCTTCAGCACCTCGATGCCGCCTGTTCCGGTCGTCACAATTTGTCTCACCGTCGCATGTTATCAGTGTTAATCTGTGTTTCAAATATGCGGCTGGCAACTCTACTGATCCTTGTGGTCCTAACGTTTGGTTGCACTCAACCAAGCTCGCAGAGGCAACTGACACTCGCCGTGGTCTCAGGCGTCGAGGGCGAGGCACTCAAACAAGCGGCGATCGATTACGAAACGCAGACTGGAGTGCACATCAACATCGCGCAGTTTCCTTACCAAAATCTTTTTGAGAAAGAATTGATAGATCTCAACGCGCGAACCGGCGCTTACGATCTCATCATGCTCGACGATCCGTGGTTCCCCCTTTTTGCGGGCAGCCAGTTTCTGACTGACCTGACTCCATTACTGCAAAAGCGTGGACAAAGTGGACCAGACGCGGATTTTGTCGCGACGTCTGTGGCCGTCTGCCGTCAGCCTTATGAAACCGGCGCGCTTCATGCGTTGCCGTACGTCGGCAATTCGCAGTTATTCTTCTATCGGCAGGATCTGTTTGCGAAGCACAATTTGAAAGAGCCGGCAACCTGGAACGACGTGCTCTCGGCTGCGAAAACGATTCAGGAAACGGAGACCGCCGAGGGTGGCGGCAAGATGTATGGCTACGTGATGCGCGCTGCTCAGGGAAACGCCGCGGTCGCTGATTTCATGCCGATCTTCTGGGCGTTTGGCGCCGAGATGTTTGATCAGAACGGCAAACCGGTCGTGAACTCTCCCGAAGGTATCGAAGCGCTGCAATTCATGCTCGAACTCGGCAAATATTCACCACCGGGTTACGCGAGTTTCAACGCGGACGAAGTGAGCGCGCACTTGTTGCAAGGCACGGCGGCGATGTCGATTAACTGGCCCGCGTGGATCAGCGCGTTCAGCGATCCGTCGAAGTCGAAAGTGCTCGGCAAGATTCAATTCGCGACGCTGCCCGGCGCGCGTAAAGCCGGACAGGCCGAGATCGGCAACTGGCTGATCGCGATTCCGCGTCACTCACAAAACGTCGAAGCCGCGATGGATTTTTTGCTGTGGGCCACGAGCGCCGAACAGATGAAACGATCCGCATTGCGCGGTAATCCTCCGACGCGGCGATCGCTGTTTGGCGATCCGGAACTCGTAGCGAAGTTTCCCGCTTACCCGGTGCAGTTGCGCTCACTCGAAAGCTCGCGGCCACGACCGCGCACGCCGAAATGGAACGAGATCGAAAACGCGTTCGGCATCTTTCTCTCGAAAGCAAACAGTGGTGAGTTGTCGCCCGCCGATGCGATGAACCAGGCGAATGCCGAGATCGAGAAGATTCTCCAGCGCGCTCAATAGGCGCGAACTGCTGCTGCCTTACCTCCTCGTCGCTCCGGCGCTGGTGGTGCTGCTCGCGCTTTCCATTTATCCGCTGCTTTACTCAATCACAATCAGCCTGCAACAAGAGACGCCCGCCGGTGTTGTTTGGACCCTCGGCCATTTCAAGCGACTCGCGTCCGACAATTTTTTCCGCACCGCGATGGTCCACACGTTTGTCTTTGCCGCCGCGGCACTGACGTGCGAGTTTCTCCTCGGTTTGGGTCTGGCGCTGTTGCTGAACCAGCAAATACGCGGGCGTGGGCTCTTTCGCGCCAGTCTGCTCGTGCCGATGATGCTGCCGACCGTGGTCGTCGGCGTCGTTTGGCGTTTGATGTTGAATCCAAACTTCGGCGCGATCAATGGCACTCTCAAACAAGTCGGCATCAACACGGAGAGTTTGACGTGGACCGCCTCGCCGCGACTCGCGTTTCTCGCGGTGATTGCGGTGGACGTTTGGCAATGGACGCCGTTTGTTTTTCTCGTGCTGCTCGCGGGATTACAAGCGATTCCACAGGAGCCGTACGAAGCGGCGCTGATCGATGGTTCGTCTCGCTGGCAAACGTTCCGCCATGTGACGCTGCCGCTGCTCAAGCCGGCGATTCTGATCGTGCTGTTGTTGCGCACGATGGATCTGCTGCGCGTGTTTGATCAGATATTTATTTTGACGGAAGGCGGGCCGGGGTTCGCGACCGAAATGATCAGTCTTTATATCTATCGCGCGGCGTTCCGGTTCTTTGATTTTGGTTATGCGGCGGCGATGTCGTTTGTGTTGTTGGCCGTGACGAATGTGGTGAGTGTTGTGTATATCCGGTTGTTGCAAGCGAAGGCATGAAGAGAACACGGATTTTCAGAACGGGATGGTTGGTGCTGGCGCTAGTGGCGGCGCTCGCGCCGGTCTACTGGATGCTCACGATCTCGCTGAAAACTGAGGTCGATCAATTTGCGATCCCGCCGAAGTGGTTCTCGTTTACGCCAACGCTCCAGCACTACACCGACGCGTTTGTGACGCGCTCGTTTGGTCAATACCTGCTCACGAGCGCGATTGTTGCCGTCGTTTCGACTTTCTTCGCGCTCCTTATCGGCACGCTCGCGGCTTACGCGTTGACTCGGTTTCGATTGCCCTGGAATCTCGATCACAAGCTCTCGTTGTGGATTCTTTCGACGCGCATGTTTCCCGCGATCGTGACTGCAGTACCGTTGTTTTTGATGATGCGCGACTTGCGACTGCTCAACACTAAGCTCGCGCTGATCATCGTCTACACGGCTTTCAACTTGCCGTTTGTCGTTTGGATGATGCGCGGGTTCTTTGCGGAAGTGCCGCGCGATCTTGAGGAGGCGGCGCTGGTCGATGGTGATTCGCGGCTCGGCGCGCTCGTTCGCGTGGTGTTGCCGCTCGTGAGTCCGGGGCTGGCCGCAACGGCGGTGTTCTGTTTGATCGTCTCGTGGAACGAATTTCTGTTTGCGCTTGTGTTAACGCAGACGGATGCGGCGATGACGTTGCCGGTCGGGATTGCGGGACGGGTGACGCAGTATGAGATCAAGTGGGGCGTGATGAGCGCGGCCGGAGTGGTGGCAATGATGCCGATTTTAGTTTTTGCGCTCGCAATGCAGCGGTATTTAGTAAGGGGTTTATCGCTGGGTGCGGTAAAAGGTTGATGTCGATCAAGTTCAAAAACGTAACCAAGTCGTTTGGCGACTCAAAAGTCGTTGACGATTTTTCTCTCAAGATCGAAGACGGCGAGTTTGTCGTGCTGCTTGGTCCATCCGGTTGCGGCAAGACAACGACACTGCGGATGCTCGCGGGACTCGAATCCGTCACTAGCGGCGACATCTATGTGGGCGACGAACGCATCAACGACGTTCCGACGCAGCGACGCGATCTCGCGATGGTGTTTCAGAGTTACGCCCTGTATCCACACATGAGCATCGCCGAAAATATCGCGTACCCGTTGCGTGTGCGAAAAGTCGATCGCAATGAACGCGAACAACGCGTCGCGCGCGTCGCAAAGATGCTCGAGATTGAACCGTTGTTACAGCGAAAGCCGCGGCAACTCTCAGGCGGCGAACGCCAGCGCGTCGCACTCGCGCGGGCGATCGTTCGCGAGCCGCGCGCGTATCTCATGGACGAACCTCTTTCGAACCTCGACGCGCGTTTGCGTGTGCAGATGCGTGGCGAACTCAAACGCCTGCAACATCAACTCGGCACCACCACAATCTACGTCACGCACGATCAAGCTGAAGCGATGACGCTTGCCTCGCGCGTCGCGGTGATGAAGAAGGGGCGGTTGCAGCAGTTTGACACTCCGCTCAACATCTACAACCATCCGGCGAATCGTTTTGTAGCGGAGTTTGTCGGCAGTCCGAGCATGAACCTCATCGACGGAAAAATCGAGCACGGCGTGTTTCTGAGCGACTCGATCAAAATCCCAATAGACCGCTCCGATGCGGCAGTGACAATAGGCCTTCGCCCCGAACACGTTCATGTCTCAACTGCGCCGCTCGACGGCGCGATTCCGGCCAGCGTTTACGTGACAGAGCTAATGGGAAACGAGACTTTCGTGTTTCTATTGGTCGGTCCGCACAAAATAATTGCGCGTGCTCCTGCGGATTTTCGTGCTGAGGTGAACTGCAAGGTGTGGTTGCGCCTCGAAACCGACAAAGCGCACTTCTTTCCAAAAGAGCATTCCACAGATTACACAGATCAAAAACAATCTGTGTAATCTGTGGCTGAATTCTTACGAGGCGGTCTTTGCCGCGGTATCGGTCGTTGACGTTTGCTGCTTGTTCGGCTGTGGCGTGATGCGGAGATACGGTTTCGGGGCGCGCCAACCACCCGGGAATTTCTCCTTGGCGGCTTCGTCAGACAATGACGGTACGATGATCACATCGTCGCCGTCTTTCCAGTTCACCGGGGTCGCGACACTGTACTTCGCCGTCAACTGCAACGAATCGATCACGCGCAGGATCTCATCGAAATTGCGTCCGGTGCTCGCCGGATAAGTAATCATCAACTTGACCTTCTTGTCTGGTCCAATGACGAAGACCGAGCGCACGGTGAAGACGTCGCTGACCTCCGGATGAATCATGTCGTAGAGTTCGGCGATCTTGTGATCCGGATCGGCGATGACGGGAAAATTGAGTTCTGAACCCTGGGTCTCTTTGATGTCCTCGGCCCATCGTTTGTGCGAATCGGTCGGGTCAACGCTGAGACCGATCACTTTAACGCCCCGCTTTTCGAAGTCCGGTTTGGAACGGGCCACGTAGCCCAGCTCGGTCGTACAAACGGGCGTGAAATCCTTGGGATGGGAGAACAGGACCGCCCAGTTATCACCAATCCACTCGTGAAATCTTATCGGTCCTTCAGTTGTCTCTGCTGTGAAATCGGGTGCGATGTCTCCAAGTCGTAGAGCCATTTTCTCTCTCCTTCTAATGTCGAAAAAGCTATTCCCAGCCAACAGACCGGGACGGGTAAGGGCGCAGATTTAGTTTTGTCAGGATGCCAACCACGCTTTTACAACTAATGAACCGGCAAGTCAAACCAAGTCCTCGATCATCCGTGGTATCCTGATTAACAAATGAAAATTGCACTTAATGGCGCGACCACGATGCGCGCCGACCTCGAAACGGACATACACGTCGCACAAGCAACCGGGTTCGATTATCTCGAGATCTGGGCCGCAAAACTCAGCAGCTTCCTGCAACACCGGACCAGCAGCGAGCTGAACAAACTGCTCGCGAACTCGGGCGTTCCCCCGCTGAGCATCAACTCGATCGAGCACGTCACTTTTGACGACCCACGTACCTTCGGAGCGATCAAAGCGCAGTGCGCCGAGCTGAGCCGCATTGCCGCGGCGATCAAATGCCCGTTCATCGTGGTCGTGCCCGGCCGTGTGCCTGATGGCGGCGTCACGCGCGCGGAAGTGATACGCGAGTCGGTTCGCGTGTTGCGGGAACTCTGCGATATTGCGGCGCGTCACGACGTGGCGCTGGCTTTCGAGTTTCTCGGCCAACCCGATTGCAGCGTGCCCACCCTCGACCTCGCTCACGACATCGTGCAAGCGTCGGATCGCGCGAACCTCGGCCTCGTGATCGACAGTTTTCACTTTTACGCCGGCGGCTCGACTATCGAAATGATCGAAGCCGTCGATCCAAAACTGATCTACGTGTTTCACATCAACGACGCGGAAAACCTGCCGCGCGAACGGCTCGAGGATCGACATCGGCTGCTGCCCGGGCTTGGGATTCTGCCGTTGCGCGAGATGGTCAGTGCGTTTCGCAAGATAGGTTACGACAAAGTGGCGAGTATTGAAATCTTCCGGCCGGAGTACTGGGAACGCGATCCTTTTGAACTCGCGCGTGATGCGTGGCTGGCGACCGAACGCGTGGTAGGAAAGTGATGGCTAAAGTTAAAGTCGGCATCATCGGCACGGGCTACATCGGCGGCGTTCATGCGGGATTACTTGCGCGCGACGAGCGCGTACAACTCGCAGCCGTTTACGATGTGAATCGTGAGTGTGCGGAAAAGTTTGCGCGCGCACACGACGCACAAATCAGCGATGGTCCAGCGGAAGTGATCGAGCGCTGCGACGCCGTTTACATCACCACGCCAAACACGCAACACGTCGCTGCCTCACTCGCAGTGATCGAGGCCGGCAAACATGTCTTCTGTGAGAAACCATTGGCGACAAACATCTCCGACGCGGAAACCGTTTACGCCAAAGCCTCGAAGAGCAAATCCGTGTTCCAGGTCGGACACAATCGCCGCTTTGCGCCAGTCTACGCGACGTTGAAGCAACTTCTTTCAGATAAGTACACGCCGCATTCCGCGCACGTGAAGATGAACCGCGGCGAACTGCTCAATCCGGTCTGGACCGGCGACGCGTCAGTCACGGGCGGCTTTCTTTTCGAAACGCCGATTCACATGTTCGACATGATGCGGTTCCTGTTTGGCGAAGTTGAAAGCTTGCACGCGATCGGTTCCACACATGAATACAGCGAGACTGACGATTTCTCGGTGCTCCTGAAATTCAAGAGCGGCTTTCACGCGACGCTCGCCACCGCCGCGGACGCGAGCTGGCTATTTCCGTTCGAGCGCGTCGAAGTTTTTTCCCATCACGCCACGCTCGTGACCCGCGAAATGGAAACCCTGGTGTGCAGCACCAATCTTCAGGGACATTTCGCGGAACAGTCCATGCAGCAACTGCCGCGCGAAGAGAAATGGGGTTACGTGCAGGAAGATCGGGCGTTTATCGACGCCATCGTCAACGGCACTCCCCCGCCCGTGACCGCGCTCGACGGTTTAATGTCAGTTGAATTGGTCAACGCTGTCTATGAGTCAGTTAGGACCAATTCAACCATTACCCCGCGGCCCGTATCTTTGTTGGCACGTTAGGTGCTAATATCCCTTCACCCCCCACGAACACCCCCTTGACCTGTTCCCGCTTATCGATGGGGGCGCTTTGTGTCGCAGAATGCCTTCTCACGAAGAGAAGCACCAGACCAGCCGTCGGCTCGGCCCGTTGAGCTGCACTCCAATCTCTATCGCGAGATCTTCGACCACTCGCGCGAAGCCATCGCCATTATCGATCCTGACGGTTACTACCTACAGCAAAACGGCGCGCACTTTACGTTGCTCGGTTTTCCGGACGACGATCTCGAAGGTAAAACACTCGCCAACGAGTTCGACAAGGAAACTTTCGCCGAAGTAAAACGTCAACTCGCCGCCTCGGGCGAGTTCTCCGGCGAGATCGTCTCTAGCACTAAGGGCGGCGAACAACGCAACATCGACCTCTCCATCTTCACGATGCGCAGCGGACTCGGCGAACCGCTCTGTTACGTGTGCATCAAGCGCGACATCACGCGCCGCAAACAGGACGAGCTCGCGCTGCGCCGCAGCCAGGCAGAGTTAACCGACTTTTTCGAGAACGCCTCGTTCGGGCTGCTGTGGTTCAGCCCCGAGGGCACGATCCTGCGCGCGAACCAGGCGGAACTTGAGCTCACCGGCTACACGCGTGAGGAGTTCATCGGACGCAACATCGTCGATATTCATTGCGACCGCGAAGTCATCGACGACATTCTCGAACGACTGCGTCACGGTCAAGTAGTGCGCGACTACGAAGCGCGGCTGCGTTGTAAGGATGGTTCGCTCAAAATCGTGCGCATCGATTCGAGTGCGTACTTCGAAGACGGAAAGTTTGTTCACTCGCGTTGCTTCACTCGCGACATCACCGATCGCCGGCGCACCGAGCACCGCCTCGCGTTGCAGTATGCGATCACGAGAATCGTGTCGCGCTCGATGGATTTCGTTGAAGGCACGCACGAGATTCTCGAGACAGTTTGCGAAGGTTTGGGATGGCAGGTCGGAGTGCTGTGGGCAGTAGATCACCAGGAGGAAGTGTTGCGCTGTGTGGACGTGTGGCACAGTCCGATTCTCGACGCGGGCGATTTTCAGTCTGCGTGTTTGACCATGATGTTTGTTGAAGGCACCGGCTTGCCGGGCCGGATCTGGGAGACCGGCAAACCCGTCTGGCTTCCCAATCTGAAGGAAGATCAGAACTTTGCGCGCGGTCCCGTCGCCGAGCATGCAGGATTGCGCTCCGGTTTTGGTTTTCCGATCCTGCTGGGTGAGGAAGTCATCGGCGTGATCGAGTTTTTCACCCAGGAGATTCGGAAACCGGATGTCGAACTACTCGAGACGATCGGCAGTGTGGGCCGCCAAATCGGACAGTTTCAGGAACGCAAACGCGCCGAAGAAAAACTGGCCCACCTGCTGGTGCGTGAACGAAGCGCGCGCGCCGACGCGGAAAAAGCGAACCGGCTGAAGGATGAGTTTCTCGCGACGCTGTCACACGAGTTGCGCACGCCTTTGAACGCCGTCATCGGCTGGTCGCGCATGTTGAAGTCGGGCAAATTGGACCAGGACAGTGCGAACCACGCGATCGACGTCATCGAACGAAACGCGTGGGCGCAAAAGCAGATCATCGAAGACATTCTCGACGTCTCGCGCGTAATCACCGGGAAATTACAACTGCACCTCGGGCCGGTGGATCTCGTTACGGTTGTGAATGCCGCGCTCGACGCAGTTCGGCCGGCATTCGACGCCAAGGAGATCAAAGTCGAGACCGATTTTCAGGAGGGACTGAAGGTCATCGCTGGCGACGCCGATCGCTTGCAGCAAGTCGTTTGGAACCTGTTGTCAAACGCTTCGAAGTTTACGCCGCCCAACGGCGCGGTTGGCATAAGCGTGACGCATGACGGCAAGTACGCGAAGATTCAGATCAGCGACACTGGTCCAGGCATTGCGCCGGACTTTCTGCCGCACGTCTTCGAACGATTTCGTCAAGCGGATGGCTCCACCACGCGCACACACGGTGGACTCGGACTTGGTCTCGCGATCGTGCGGCATCTCGTCGAACTGCACGGCGGCGTGATCGCGGTTGAGAACGGCACCGTGCGCTCGGGAGCGGTGTTTACAGTCAAACTTCCCATGCCGAGTGGCGAGCTGAATTTCACGGCGCCCGTTGTCGTGCCTGCGTTCGCTGAACATCACGTGACCGACAACGATCTTGCAAATCTGCGGATTCTCGTAGTTGAAGACGAAATCGACGCGCTGGATCTGCTGGGCATCGACCTGCGTGAGCATGGCGCGATCGTCACCGGCGTGCCTTCCGCGTCCGAAGCGCTTCGATGGCTGGGCCTCCAAAAGTTTGATCTCATCATCAGCGACATCGGCATGGCCGACACCGACGGCTACAACCTGATCAAACAGGTGCGCGAGCAGGAAGGTGACGAAGGAGAGCACATCCCCGCGATCGCGTTGACCGCGTATGCGCGCGCGCAGGATCGCATCCGCGCCCTCGCCGCCGGATATAACGCTCACGTCGCCAAACCTGTCCAGATCCGCGAACTCGTTTCTGTAATAAAATGTCTGACTGGTAAAATCGGTTAGCCGAAAACAGTCAGACCAATGACCAAACGTTGCTTCTGGGCCACCACTCCCTTATCGATCGCTTATCACGACAAAGAATGGGGCGTTCCCGTTCACGACGACACGCGCCTGTTCGAGTTTCTGATTCTGGAGGGCGCGCAGGCGGGACTCAGTTGGGAAACGATCCTGCGCAAGCGCGACAATTATCACGCGGCGTTCGACGGTTTCAATGCCGCGAAGGTCGCGAAATATGACGAACGCAAGATCGCGGCGCTGATGAACGACGCGGGCATCATTCGCAATCGTTTGAAGATCAACGCTGCGGTTACGAACGCGAAAGCTTTTCTGGACGTGAAAAAGGAGTTCGGCAGTTTCGACGCTTACGTGTGGCAGTTTGTTGACGGCAAACCGCTGCGGCGAAAGCGTGGGCAACCGATGGTCGCGACGACTCCGATTTCCGACGCGCTCAGCAAAGACTTGCTGAAACGAGGTTTTAAATTCGTCGGCTCAACGATCTGTTACTCTTTCATGCAGGCGGTCGGCCTCGTCAACGATCACGACACCACCTGTTTTCGCTATCGTGAAGTATGAACAAAGTAAATCTTACGGAAAAGCTCTCGCTGATTAACGACCACTGGAATCCACGCATCGCGGCCGAGCTGAACGGCCAGTACGTGAAGCTGGTGAAGTTTCAGGGGCCGTTCACCTGGCATCATCACGAAAACGAAGACGAGCTTTTCATGGTGGTGAAGGGCCGGTTTCGCATGGAATATCGCGACGACGATGGCGAACAGAGTGTTTGGATCGAAGAAGGTGAAATGATCGTCGTGCCGCGCGGCGTTGAGCACCGGCCTGTTGCTGACGACGAATGTGAAGTGCTGCTGTTCGAACCTGTCGCCACCCTGAACACCGGCAACACCGAAAACGAGCTCACGCGAAAAGAACTGTCGCACATCTGAATAAGCTTGTAATTTACCCGAACCTGATTACTGGAGGTCTCCCTTGCACACGAATTTCTCTACGTTGCGTTTCCTCGCGCTACTGACAATTTTACTGTGGATGCCGGTGTCTGCTTTGGCGCAGGACGCGCGCGTATCGCTCGCGAACCTGCCGGATGCAGACGTGCTCATCTACGTCAGTCCGCAAAAAATTCTGAATGACGCCGCGCCGCGGCTCATGCCGCCCGCAGAGTTGGCGAAGATGCGTGCGTCGTTTGCCGACATGAAGCAAGATGTCGGTTTCGATCCCGCAAACGTTCAGTACCTCGTGATCGCGCTGCGGTTTAACAAACCCGCGGGTGACCTGAGTTTCGTGGCGCCCGACGTCCTGGCGGTGGTCGGTGGCGACTTCAACGCCAATGCGCTGTTCTCGCTCGCAGAACTAACGCTTCAGAACCGCGTGCGAACGGAGAAGCACGGCTCGAAAACAATCGCATTGATGAAAATCGATCCGATAGCCGCACAGGCGGAAAAGATGCCGTGGCTGAAGTCGTTGTCCGAAATCGGCGGCGTCGTGCTAAACGATAACACGCTCGCCATCGGGAACCTTCCGTACCTGAAATCGGCCGTCGAGGCGGCGGAGGGAACGGGCCGTATCAACGCTGCCACGCTCGACTCGTTGATGCGCGATCCCCACGCGCTGATCGCAGCGTCGGGCGCGCCGCTCGCATCGTTCGCCAAAGCGATCGGTCTATTCGGGACTGAAACCACGCCACGCGACGGCCGTTGCGACACGGCTTTCGGCAATTTCTACGCTGCCGTTACAATGGCTGGAACCAACTTCAACGTGCGCGGTGCAATGAATGCCGATAATCCCGACACCGCGAAAATTATCAGTGGCTTGATGGCGGGACTGATGCAGCAAGGAATCAACGCCGTGCCCGACAAGCAGGCGCAGTCAGTTTTGCAAAGCATCAAGATGACGCCACGAGAGAGTGAGATAGTTTGGGAGGCTGATATTCCGGAACAGGCGATCGCCAATCTTTTCAAGCCGGACAAGCCTGCGATTGTTGGACCAAAGGCCGCACCGAAGCGCGCTCCGGTTCGCCGGAAGCGGACGAAATAAGCGATTCCCCGCGAGCAGTCGAGATACGGATCAGAAGGAGAAGACTATGTTCATTACTCTGCGATTGATGGCGTTTGCGTTGTTGCTGGTAGTTACGGTGTTGTTTGCGAGTGCGTTCCGGCCCGCGACCTTGTCGGCTCAGAACACAAACAGCTCCACGACCAATAAAAACCAGAACCAGAACGATACGAAGCCAGCCACGCCGCCGGCTGCGGCAAAAGCACCCGAACAGGACTTCTCGAAAAACACCTGGGAACTGCCCGACGACGCTGACAAAACCAAGAACCCGGTTGCTTCTTCGCCAGAATCGATTGTCAAGGGCAAAGAACTCTACCTCGCTCGCGACAAAGGCAATTGCACCTTCTGTCACGGTGAAGCCGGTTCCGGGAACGAAGCAAACCTCGCGCGTCTGCGTCGCAAACCCGCCGACCTGACGAACAAAGAGCGCATGACGGCGATGAGCGACGGCGAACTCTTCTGGAAGGTTTCCAAAGGCATCACGGGCATCATGCCGGCGGGCGAGCGTCGCATGAGTGAGGAAGAGCGTTGGCACGTAGTCAACTACATCCGCACCCTCGCGAAAGACAAGCAGTAGTTACAAACCCAGGTTGAAGCTGTCGTTCGGTTCAACGCCGAAGGCGTTCACCAATTTCAGCCCCGGGGTTGTTTCAACCCTGGGCTAACGTCGCCACTCTTAGTCGTAACGCCGAAGGCTTGGCGAACTCTTTCAGAGTTAGTCGCGAGGTGTCATTGCTCCCCAGGGTTGAAACAACCCTGGGCTGAAATTTGTGAACGCCTTCGGCGTAACAAAGCTGGGGGAAGCTTTCCGCTAAAAGAAGCGTTCGGCGTGGTCGCGGATATCCTGGAGTGACGACTGCGCGAGGACACGGAAGAGCTTGATCTCGCAACCGGCGGGTATGCGCGGCGCCATCAGAGAATCGGTGATTACAAACGTCGCCGAGCGCAATCCGTTTTCCCAACCACGCTCGCGCGCGTCACGAAAGCTCAACGCG
Source organism: Acidobacteriota bacterium (assembly GCA_020199835.1). Lineage (GTDB taxonomy): Bacteria > Acidobacteriota > Blastocatellia > Pyrinomonadales > Pyrinomonadaceae > PSRF01. The sequence goes on from JAIVJV010000009.1 coordinate 144,675, forward strand.
TCAGCATCGAGCCCTGCTGCGACAAGCATCGTGCGCGCCCAACGCAGAAACTCGGGCCAGCGCGAGACGATCGCTACGAGTGCGTCAGCCGGCGGACGCGTCTGTCCTTTGATTGACTCCACCACCGACGCAGAATGAAGCACGAGAACTTCCGTCTGCGAATCGATTCGATCGCCGAAGTTTTCCAGATGCCCATACAACACGAGCGGCGTCGCTCCCGTTAACAAAACACCGTCATCAAGATCGGTTGGACCAGCGCCTTTCACCGTCACTTTCGTCGCCGCAGCGATCTCCGCAACGAGAATCTCTCGCAACTCCGGATCTGCTTCGAGCAGCAAAAAGTGATCGGGGCGCTGAAGCGAAAACGAGCGCCGCACGGCATCCTGGATCTCGGCCAGCGAATGCCCATCCTCACGCAGGTGGCGAAAAAATCGTGAGATCAACTGATCGAGCGCGAGCTGTTGTTCGAACTGGCCGTCGGTGCGCGGGCGCACGTAAACGCCACTCCCCTTGCGAAATTCGACCCAGCCGCGATGCGCGAGTTCACGATACGCCGCGCTGACGGTGTTGGCGTGAATGTCGTAACGACGGGCCAGATCGCGCGTGCTTGGAAGACGCTCGTTGACCTTCAGGTCGTTGCTGACGATGCCGAGGACGATCTGTGTTACCAGTTGTTCGCGAATCGGCACTTCACTGTTTTTGGAAAGCCAGAGACGCATTTGGTTTTGACAGGATTACAGCATTGACTATAAAAAGAGTTGCGTTCACCGGCAACCTGCGCCATAACTGATACCAGCGGGTCTCGGACCGACCGGCGCGTGTCTTCTCTTTTACGGTAGCATACTTCTGATGACTGAACTTCTATCGCCCACCGACACGCAACACGAGCCCTCGTATCTCAGCTTGTTGCGCGCAGGTGTGCTGCAACAGCGCGTGGAAGCACTCGAGCGTCTGCTTGAGAGTTGCACTGTCTGCCCGCGCGACTGTCTCAACAATCGTCTCAACAACGACATCGCAGCGTGTTACTCAAGCCGCTTGCCGATCGTTTCGTCCTACACGGCCCACTTCGGTGAGGAACCGCCGCTCACCGGCTCGCGCGGCGCCGGCAACATCTTCTTTGGAAACTGCAACCTGCGTTGCGTGTACTGCCAGAATTACCAGATCTCGCAAACACACAAACAACAGCTCAAGAACGAAGTGACGCACGAGCGACTCGCGGAGATGATGCTCGAGTTGCAGCAGCGCGGCTGTCACAATATCAACTTCGTTTCCCCGACGCACTTCGCGCCGCAAATGGCGCGTTCGATCCTGCTCGCGGCGCAGAGTGGACTGCGGCTGCCGATCGTTTACAACACGAATGCCTACGACGCTGTTTCGGTGTTGCAACTGCTCGACCGCGTGGTGGATGTTTACCTTCCGGATTTGAAGTATGCGGATGACGAGTCCGGCTACTTGTATTCGAAAGTGAGTGGTTACAAAGAGTTCTCGCGCCTCGCGTTGAAAGAGATGCATCGCCAGACAGGCGACGAGCTTGTTTTCAACGAACACGGGTTGCTGCGGCGAGGACTCGTGATAAGGCTACTGGTTTTGCCCAACGATATCGGTGGCGTGCGTGAGTCAATCGAGTGGATCAAAGACGAATTGAGTCCGCGCGTGGCGATCTCGTTGATGGCCCAATACTACCCGACGCACCAGGCGGAGACGAACAAACGCTACGTGTTGCTGTCGCGACGCATCCGGGAATTGGAATGGTTGAAAGCGACGGCCGCGCTTGAAGAGCTGGGGATGGAAGAAGGTTGGGTGCAGGAGTTTGACGGTGCTTCGTATTACTACCGTCCCGATTTCAACGATGCTGACCGGCCGTTTCGAGACATCAGGGATTTTGAGTAGACGGTTCGTAGCGAACCGCAGGACTGCCCGCCGGATAGAACACACCGAGTAAACGCAACTCGCCCGTGCCGGTATTCTCAACACAGTGCACCTGCTTACGCGGCAGATAAATACAAGATCCGTAAGCAATCGGCGTAGATCTGTCTTCGGTCCACAGGCGTCCTTCGCCACGCAGGATGAAAAGTACCTCTTCGTATTCGTGAAAGTGATCGGGGGCGCGGCCAGGAGGGATTGAGCCGACGAACTGCGTTACTTCAGAGTCGATCAGGACGCGATACCAGCGATCGGCTGTCGGCATTGCGCGTTGATCCGCGAGCCTGACGATCGGCGGCGGAGAAGCAGCCGTAGCCGGACACTGCACGCTGACAAAACGCGCTATGTCCTTTCCACGGTTTTCAACGCGAAACGTTGCGCGGGCACTAATAAAAACACCGGATTCGGGTTCAACCTCGTGAGTAAGTTCGCCAAGCATGATTTTGCAACTGCTCAACGAGAAGAGGACTTCATCGAGGTCGTCGTTGCATAGTTCCGGCGACTTACCTGGGTCAAACTCGAGCACTCGCAGCGAGAGCAACGAACCGTCTTGCCGCGGAAGACCATCGTTCATCGGCGAGACGCGGCAACCACCTTCGAGCAACACAGCCATTGGGCGCTCCTACGACTTCGTCGGTTTCAAATGATGAGTCGTGTGTTCGGTGACGGACGCGAGCTGCGGATTAGTGCCTTGTCCGAGTTCGTTCGTGAGACTGCCTGCAATCGGCTGCTCGTGTCGTGTTCGACTCTGCACGGAGTCGAGCACCTCTTGCGCCAGCGCGTCAGAAGTTCCTCCCGGCAACTGTTTCCGTGGCACCGTAAACAGCAGACCGTTGAGAATGATCCCAAGGCCGATCATGAACGTGACAAAGCCCGGCAGAGCTAAGAAAAAATCGCCATTGCTGAGCGCCACCAGCAAACTTACGAACGCCACCGCAAAACCAACCACCGAAGTGATCACGCCCGCGCGCAGCCGCCGCAAACGTCTTTCTTCCGGCGATTCCAAAAACTTTTCAAACGCCGGCAAAACTTCTTCCGCGATGTGTTCGAGATCCTTGCCGGAACGCATCTGCCGGATCTGATCGGCAATCGCCAGTCCGATGTGTTCGCGAGCGGAAACAGCGGAAGCAGTGATCGCGTCAGGACTCTCGAGACTGGTCCGCACCACGCGCAGATCTGTACCGCACGCACGGCAGAACTGGCTGAGTTGTCGTTCTTCAGAACCGCAGGATGGGCAGTACATAACTCAAACGCTCCACTCAAAAAATCACGGCAAGATTCCTTCCGGAACAATCCACGGATGAATCTGTAATGCGAGCCGGCCGGCTTGCACTGCGGGATCGGTGGCCGCTAGCTGGCGTGCTTCCTCGATCGAATCGACGCGAAAAACGAAGATGCCGCGCAGTGTGCCGTTATCGCCAAACGGTCCGGCAACGACGAGTTTCTTCTGATCGGCGAGCTTCTGAATGTTGGCGAGGTGCGCCTTCTGAATCGCTTCAGTCTGGGGCGTCTTTTCCGGCGTCCATTTGTCGCCGCGCACGAGAAATGCGAGATACGCGGTCATCATCTTCTGCGGCGTGGTCGTCTTCTTCATCACGTCTTCCGACCACCACGGATGCATCTCGACGGTGAAGTGTCCCGCGGCAACAGCCGGATCGGCCATTACCCAAGCGCGCGCCTCGTCGGCAGATTTCGTGCGAAAGATATAAACGCCGAGCAGCTCCGGGTCGTCTTTGATCGGCCCGGCGATCATCGCTTTATCGGCGTCGAGCAACGAATACGCGTATTCGTGGTGCCGTTTTCGCAGGTCGGAAGTTTCCCAGTCGGAAATCGCTTCCAATCCGCGTTTCAGAAGAGCCATTTGAAATTCGAGCAGCTTGTGTTGGGGTTCAGCTTGCTGTTGTTGCGCGGCAACCGGAAGTAAAACGCACACCAGTGTGAGTAAAGCGAAAAGTTTCTTCATTAGTCAGTCCCTATGCAAATGATTGGCGGCAAGCGCGGTGATTATAGCTGCCGAATTGCTAAAGGCGAACTTGGATTGTAGGATTCAAGCAACCTGCCGCAGAGGTATCAACGGATGAAGATATTATTTGTTCTCCTAATGATTATGGGCGCTACCGCGTCGCCCGTTTTTGCCCAGGATCAAACGACGGCACAGGGTGCGCTACAGCCCACCTCCGAAGAGGTCGAGAAGGCAAAGGCGGAACGGGAAAAGAATGCCCACCGGCTGCTCGATCAGGTGATCGACGAGGCGCAATCGCTGCGACTGGCCGAGAACCGCGTTCGCGTGCAAACCATCGCCGGCGACCTGCTCTGGGACAACAATCAGGGCCGGGCGCGTTCCCTTTTTGCGATGGCCGCCGAAGGCGTGGCGGAGTTAAATCGAACGCCGCAAAACAATAATCGGCGTGGTGGACCGCCGAACAACAATCGACGCGCGTTTCAACTGCGACAGGAGCTCGTGCTCGCCGTTGCTCGTCACGATGCGCAACTCGCGTATCAGTTGCTGGCTTCGACCAAACCGCCAGTGCAACCGGTCGTAACCGATCCGCGCGGTCCGCGTTTTCAACCCAATGCGCTCAATCCAGACGATAGTCTCGAACAGATGCTTCTGGGACGGATCGCCAGTCTCGATCCAAAGCTTGCCGCAACAAACGCCGAGCAGATGATAGACAAAGGCCAGTTTCCGCGAACTCTGCCGGAAGTCATCAATCAACTGCACAAACAGGATCCAGAAGCGGCCGCCAAGCTCACCGACAAGACGGTCAAGAAACTTCAGGGCGCAAATTTTTTGACCAACAACGAAGCGGGATTTCTGGTGCAGCAGTTTTTGAGGGCGGGGCCGCGTCCTGCTGAAACCGCGACTGGCGTCACGACGTTCAGCGGCAGACCACCGTTACTGGAACAGGGCGCTTACATTGAACTCCTGGGAACGATTGTTGACCTGGCGCTGAAAGCCACGCCGTCGACTCCAGCGCGGCGGCCGGGTCAACCAGCCGTGCGCAGTGGGGTGACAACTGCTGGTCCAAACGCTCCACAGCAACCGACCGAAGCGCAAATGGAACAGAACGGCGCGCGCCGTCTGCTCCAGAGTTTACAGGGGGTGCTGCCGCTGATCGATCAATATCTCCCCGCGAAGTCCGCAGCGGTTCGTCAGAAACTGACGGAAGTCGGCGGCATGCCACCCAACTCGCCAATGAATCTGCCGCAAACGTTCAGCACGCTACAGGGAAACGCAACAGCGGACGCGTTGGTCCAGGCGGCTGCGACGGCGCCGCCGCAAATGCAGCCGCGTCTTTACCAGCAGGCCGCATACAAGGCGCTGGAGGAAGGCAATCCTGATCGCGCACGACAGATCGCGACGGAGCACTTGTCTGACAAAGCGCGAGAGACCTTAATGCAGCAAGTCAACTTCCGTGAGATGGCGCAGAAAGGTGACGGCGCACGGCTCGATGAGATCAGGCAGATGATCGCGAGACTGCAAACTGACGACGAAAAGATCAACATGATCGTGCAGATGGCCGGCGACGCAGCCAAAGTCAATCCAAAGTTAGCAGCGCAGTTGTTGGAAGATGCGAAGCAGATGACGAGCCGGCGAGCGACGAGTTATGACCACTTCGGCCAGCAACTCCGAGTGGCGCGTGCGTATGCCACGATCGATGCGGCGCGCAGTTTTGAAATTCTGGATCCGGGTATCAGTCAGCTAAACGAGTTGCTCGCGGCTGCGGTCGTGCTGAATGGTTTTGAGATCAACATGTTTCGTGATGGCGAGATGATGTTGCAGGCCGACGGTGGGTTGGGGTCGATGATCAATCGCTTTGGCCAGGAGTTGGCGCGGCTTGCACGCAGCGATTTCGAGCGTTCAGAAACGCTGGCCGGACGGTTTCAGTTTGCCGAACCGCGTATCATGACGCGGCTCGCGATCGTCCAGGGCCTGCTCGACGCGAGACAGTCAACTAACCCCCCTAATCAAGTAAACGTGTTGCGTAATTAACTTTTCAGGTAATAAGGCCGGTAGATGCTTAGGTTTTTTCTGAGGCTGGGGATCTTCGGCCTTTTTCTCTTGAGTGCGCTCGACTCGTCTTTTCTGGTCCTGCCTTTTGGCCACGATCTGTTGCTCATCGCGCTGGTAAATAGAGACCGTAACAGTCTGATTTGGATTGCGTACGTACTCGTGTCGGCGATCGGATCGATCGTTGGTGTGTTTGTGATCGACACGATCATGCGTAAGGCGGGCGAGAAGGGACTGGAGCGTTTCTTAAGTGAGAAAAAGATCGAGAAGTTCAAAAAGAAGATCGAGAACAAGGCGGGCGTTTCTGTTTTTATAGCGACTGTTTTGCCGCCGCCGTTTCCGTTTACGCCGGTGGTGATGACAGCGTCGGCGTTACAGGCTTCGCGTCGCACGTTGCTGATTGCGGTGTTCGTGGGCCGACTTGTGCGATGCACGATCGAAGCGGTTTTGGCGTTGTATTTTGGGCGCAAATTGATCGCTTACATGAATTCTGATGTGGTCACTTACGCGATGTATGGGTTGATCGGAATAGCGGCTGTTTTGAGCACGTTGTCGGTACTTACGTGGTTGCGGCGGAATAAGACGGGAGGTAGAATCCCGAGTCAAAAAACCTCCTGAAGGGAGCCGCAGCATGCCAGAGAGACGGGGCGTTCAGGCCACCGACGAAATAAAAGCAGAATGGGCCTTTGCTTATAAAGTCTATCTCAGGGCGCCTGGCGACCGCTTTGACAAAAAGAAAGATCGAACTGCCCGGATCGATTACGTAGCCCAGGAAATGAAACTTACGCGCAAACAAGCCAAACGCAGGATTCGAAACTACGAAGCCTGGCAACGAAACATCAAAAAAGGCATAGCCCCACCGTAAACTCAAATCGCGCCGCAACGCATCACGTTTCTTTCATTTTCCTGGTCCAACTCTTGACTCCCGCAAGAGTTGCTAAATTCGTGTGTCTCCGTGTTCTGACCTGCTTTGGTCCGCGCCCCTGGCGACTCTTATCCTTGTCCCCTACGCTCACAGTTCGGACGCCGCCGCTAAAAAGTGGCGCTAAAACTTCGTCCCCTTCAACTCCTTATACATATCCTCAACATTCGGCGCCGCGAAGTTCTGAAACCCAAACTCTTTATACTTCTCCGGCAGCTTCAACTGCTCCTTCGCCTGCTCGATCGTCAACCCAGTCGCAATCGCCTGTTTCACTCGCGTCCGTAAATCATCGAGATAATCTCTAAACTCCCGTATATCGGCCGCCGTCGCCACTTCCCCATGCCCCGGAACAAACTTCGCGTTCGGATACTGGCCCAACAAACTATCAAGCGAAGTTATCCAATCGTTAACAGTCGCATCCACGAGATTCGGCAACGTCTTGCGCCAACCCATGTCACCCATGAAAACGACGTTCGCATCCGGAACGTACGCAAGCACGTCTCCACCCGTATGTCCCGGCAACGTAAACAAAATCACCTCGCGCTTCCCGAGATGCAGCCGAATAGTTCCCGCCGGGAACGTCACACTCGGGTTCGTCAGCTTGATCGTCATCAACGCGTCAAACCGGCGAAGCTGCCGTTCCAGCGGCGCGCGTTTGTCTGCCTGATCCGCTGGTATCTCACTCAACTGTTTCGCCTCCGCCTCACGCCTCTTTTGCAGTTCGTCCGTAACCGGCAGGAAACGACGGTTCTTCACCGTCTGCCACTCGATCAGTTTCTCGTGCGCAATGATCGGCACGCCACGCGCCGCGAGCACCTGGTTTCCCCCGGTGTGGTCGAGATGATAGTGCGTGTTGAGCGCGTACTTGATCGGCTGCTTTGTTTCCGCAGCAATGACGCCAATCAAATCTTCGACCGCCGCGGGCGTTAAAAACGTGTCGACCATCAGCACGCCTTCATCACCAACGACAAAGCTCGCATTGCCCGTCGCGAGTCCACCCGTCTTTGCCACCGCGGCGTAAACGCCGTCAGCCACTTTGTTAAGCGTGAAATGGTCTTCAGCCTTCGGCGCGGGAACAGCCGAAATCCCCGCTCCGAGCGCTAAAACGATCGTTAAAAGGAGAGTTATGGTTTTCATGGTAAGTGGTTTTGGATAATACAACAGGTTATATTGTGGCCCTCCCCTTAAAACTCAGGAGGGTTAACCGTGAGCTTCAACTATCGACCCCGTCAACTGTGGTTGAGCGGGTCCTTTTTTCTCTTTGTGGGACTGCTGCTTATGTCTTCCTGTACTGACAATCCAAACGCGACTACGCCGTCCGGCACAGCGTCCGCCGAACAAGCCCAGAAGTTTATGACGGACGCCGAAACGCGTCTGCTCGAGCTCGGCATCAAAGCCGCGCGCGCTGATTGGGTGAAGAGCACTTTCGTCACTGACGATACAGAGGCGCTTGCTGCTGCCGCAAACGAAGTCCTGATCGGCGCCACCACTGAACTCGCCGAAGAGTCGCGCCGATACGAAGCGTTGGACCTTTCACCCGAACTGAGGCGAAAGCTAAAACTGCTGAAACTCTCGCTGACTTTGCCCGCGCCGAAAGACCCGGCCGAACGCTCCGAACTCACGAAGATCACCGCTTCGATGGAGGGTGACTATGGCAAAGGCAAATACTGTCCTGACGGCGATAAAGGAAAGTGCCTCAGTCTGACCGAGCTTGAACAGATCATGGGTAGCAGCCGCGACCCCGAAGAGTTGAAGCGAGCGTGGGCCGGTTGGCATCAGATCGCGATCCCGATTCGCAAAGACTACGTGCGCTTCGTTGAGCTCAGCAACAAGGGCGCGAAAGAGATGGGTTTCAAAGACACGGGCGCGATGTGGCGTTCGAAGTACGACATGGAACCTGACGCGTTTGCAGCCGAGATGGAGCGCCTGTGGCAACAGGTGAAGCCGCTTTACGACTCGCTCTACACCTACACGCGCCGCAAGCTCGCTGAGAAATATGGTCCGCAGGTCGTGGCGGAAGATAAACCGATCCCCGCGCACCTGCTCGGAAACATGTGGGCGCAAGGGTGGGCCAACATCTATCCCCTGCTCGCGCCGGCTAACGCCGATCGCGGCTACGATCTGACGGCTACTTTGAAGAGTCGCAACACCGACGCGAGGCAGATGGTGCGCTTCGGCGAGGGCTTCTTCACGTCGCTCGGCTTTGAAGCGTTGCCTGCGAGCTTCTGGGAACGATCGATGTTTACCAAACCCGCGGATCGCGAAGTGGTCTGTCACGCGAGCGCGTGGGACATCGATTACGAAAAAGACGTGCGATTGAAGATGTGCATCCAGATCAACGAGGAAGACTTCTCGGTGGTCCATCATGAGCTGGGTCACAACTACTATCAGATGGCTTACGCGAAACAGCCGTTTCTCTTCCGCGAGAGCGCGAACGACGCGTTTCACGAAGCGATCGGCGACACGGTCGCGTTGTCAGTCACGCCGCCGTATCTCAAGCAACTCGGTTTGATTGAGACCGTCCCGCAGCCGTCTGCTGATATCGGGTTCCTGCTTAATCGCGCGCTTGACAAAGTCGCTTTTCTGCCGTTTGGGTATCTTGTCGATCAGTGGCGTTGGAAAGTTTTCTCTGGCGAGGTTGGACCAAACGATTACAACAAGGCCTGGTGGGAACTGCGCGAGAAGTACCAGGGTGTGGCCGCGCCGGTGGCGCGCAGCGAACAGGATTTTGATCCGGGCGCAAAGTATCACGTGCCGGCGAACACGCCGTACGCGCGTTACTTCCTTGCGGCGATTCTCCAGTTTCAGTTTCACCGCGCGCTGTGTCGAGAGGCGGGTTTCAACGGCCCGCTTTACCAGTGTTCGATCTACGGCAACAAACGCGCCGGCGAAAAACTGAAAGCCATGCTGGAGATGGGTTCGAGCAGACCGTGGCCCGAAGCGTTGAAGGCGATGACGGGCGAAGACAAGATGGACGCCACGGCGATCATCGACTACTTCGCTCCACTCAAAACGTGGCTCGACGAACAGAACGCGGCCAGAAGGTAGTTTGGTTACGCCGAACTACTTTTGAGGTCTACAAGCCACTTAACGGTCGCCAGGGTGAGGCCAAGGGGGCACCGACTTTCGTCGGTGTATTTTAAGAAGAAGAAACGGATAAATTTCCGGAACCGGGATCAACGTTTAAGCTGCGTAACCGTCGACTGCCGCGAACGCAGAACTCGCCGCGGCCAACGCCGAAGGCGTTTACTAATTGCAGCCCAGGGTTGGCACAACCCTGGGTCAGGAGACGCAAGTTGAACCCAACGCTGAAAGCGTTCGCTATCTAACGGGTGAAATGCTGCGGTCGCGCAAGACGTAGTGCTGCACGTCGCTCGAGGTGACGACTTCCGCGGATTGAAACCGCCGCAAAACTTCCGGCGGCCAAACGCGATGCGTGCGGCCCTCGCGGACAGTCGCGTTGCTCACGCGCATGAACTCCGTCTGGGACGGCACCGCGACTTTGCGGTTAACGAGTGAAAAGAGGCGGGGACGACGCTGAGTGGCGAGTCCCAGCTTGAAAGAGATCGTTGAATTTTGTTGGGCAAGTGCTCTCATCAACCTAAAGGCAGTACGAATCGGCCACGGATTCCAGGTTTTTACTCCTGCAACCCGTGGCCGATAGTGTTACGACCGCTTTTTAACCGTGGCTAGTAGCGCCCGCGGCGCCAGCGATCCCTGCGATCCCGGTCTCGTCCGTATCCAGCGAATTGCTGCCAACCCTCGCGGTATCCCTGCTCAAACGCACTGCGAAAGATCTGCTTGTACTGTCCCTTGTTTCCGTAGGACGAGCTGTATCCTTCGGTCGCGTTCTTCCAATAGCGCGAACGCTGCGGATTGTAACTCTGACGACGCTGCGCGTCCGCGGCGCCGACGTTCAAGCCGTAGCTGTAACCCTGTTGCCGCGCTATCTCGAAGTTGTTGCGCCGATAACGATCATCGCGATAGTCACGATCGCGGCGGTACCGATCATCACGATAATCACGATCGCGTCGATACCGATCATCACGATCTCTGCCCCATTGGGCTTGCGCGGTAGTACTGGCGATTGCGGTAAAACCAAGAATCAGGAAGAGTGCCAGAATATATCCGCCCACTTTTTTACTCGAGTAATTTGCTGTCATGTTGTACTACCTCCCCTTGTGGGATTGTTTTGGCAAGTACCATGCCTCAAGCGAAAAGCTGTTTTTCAGGCGGATTTGGAGGAAATCTCGACACGATATCGTGCGCTGATGAACCACATCGGTTCAACGCATTCAGGCGGGTCGTTGCAGATAGGATCTGAGTTCCGGGCGCGTCGCTTTACGCACCAACGCACTCTTTGCTTTCCATTCCGTCGCGCGGCTAAGCTCGATTAGAAAATGCGTGTCGCCGGATTCGAGCGCAGCGATGGGAACCCCATCGTGATAGAGAATGCGATTACTCGTGTGAGCGGTGATGCGATTGCCGGGCATGATGATGCCGACGAGGTTCAACGGATCGGCAGCGCTTACAGAGATCATGCTGTCTTGCGCACCCTCGCGGCGAATCGCGCGCAACATCCCGATCGACTCCGGGAGTGCAAACTGTTCTCCCGAGATCCCGGCGACAAAGCGGCCGCCGCGGATTTCACCGCGCGCTTCTAAACGATGATAGGTGCGCAACAGCACGCGCCACGGCAGCGTCAGACCTTCGCGTTCGAGCAAACGTTTGAACACTACGCCATAACGCTTCAAGAGCGTCCACGCGATCTCTTCAATCTTTTCCTGATCGATCGGCGTTTGACTGTTTCGGTTTGCAGTTGACGCGTTTCCATTCTCGCGATGAACGATGGACCAGCGGCCGGCACTCGCCATTTCGTAAACCGGTTGCCGGTGTTTGCGTCGCGCGGCGGCCTGCGTTTTGCGGCTGCCGGGTGTCAGCAGCGCGCGCAAGCCGGTGAAACTGTCGGACACGACAACGCCGGTCGCGACCAGTTCGGCGAGTGACTCCTCAACCTGGCTGCGCAATAACTTCGTGTTCTCGACGATGTCGCTGAAGAACGAAGCGCCGCGAGTTTGAAGATAGTCGTAGACGACTTGTGTTGTCGTCGAGAACTCATTTTCGGCGGTCACGGCGAGTGAAGGAAATACGGAGCTCCACAGCCCGAAGTTTTTGCGCCGCAGGAGCGCGATCGGCGTGTTGCGCACCGGTCCCGCTCCGCGTGGTCTATCCGATCCATTTTCACTTGCCGCACGAACCGGAGGCGTCAATCTTGCCCAAACCACTTCGCCTGACAAGCAGAGGGCGTCAAGCCACGCGGGATCGTATTCGACGAGGCGCGACGGCAGCAGTTCGCCTTCCCACGCGGCCGCGGGCGCTTCGAATCCTTCTAGTTGCTCGATGATCGCGCGGACGCTTTCCGGTCCTTCCATCTGGTGGTCCGGCGCGACCTTCTGCCACGCCAGCAGGAAGCGAATAAAGTCGGCGCTGGAAACCGGCTCGATTTCCTGGCGCAGGCGGTTGAGCGTGTAACTGTGAATGCGGGCCAATAAGCGGCGCGCGCACCATTGCGTTTCCGTAGTGTCAGGCGTGAAACGACCGCGAATGACGAAGCCTTCGGCTTCGAGTTTTAGCAGGGCTGTTTCGATGGCGAGCTTGTCGAGGCCGGACTGAGAAATTAATTGATTGACGGTTATGGGGCCGAGACCTTCCAAACGGCCACGGATGATCTCGACCAGTGCGTCGTCAAAATTCCACGAGGTTCTAGCCACGCTTTCAGGGGAGGTGATTGGTGGTGCAAGCGTAGCAGACGGAAACACGGATTGGAGCTGAGGTAATCGTTCTGCCGCTACCCAGAGATGATTGTTCAACACGGCGGCGCGGCGATCACCGTTTAGTTCAGCGAAGAACTCTTGCCAATCCGTGCGTTCATCCATCGTTATGAACCCCAACTCTACCAGCGCATCGTGCAATTCATCCGCGGTGCGTGGCTCCGGCCAGACTTCGTCACGCACGCGATCGATCGCGGCTTGATCGAGTTTGCCCATGTCGCTCGCCGTTTCCGGATCGAGCCAGCGGCGCTGAAACACCGCGCGCGTGCGGCGTTCTTCGAGCGGAGCGTCGTCGAGATACGCATAAGGCCGCGCGTTCAGGATCTCCTGCGACAAAGGCGACGCTTCGATCACGTCGCGTGCGAAAAGATTCTTCTCGTTGCGTTCGATGGATGTCAGCAACTCTTCGAGACCGTCGATGTCCATCGCTTCTTCGAGACAGTCTTTGACGGTCTGATCGACGAGCGGATGCGTCGGGATCTCGCGTTCACCGCCGGTGAGGTTCTCCGCGCAAGCAACCTGATCGGGAAAAACCGCGGTGAGCAGATCTTCCGCGTCCATCCGTTGCAACTGCGCCGGGATTTTCTTCCCGCCACGACGTCGCAACACCGCTAGCGAACGCGTCGCGTTCCAGCGCCAGCGAATGTTCCACATTGGCGCATCGAGCAACGCCTGGCACAACAAGTTGCGGACTGTTTTTGAATTCAGGTAATGGAAAACTTCGTCAAGCGGGAAACTGTGTGTTGGCCCAAGCGAGAGCACAATTGCATCTTCAGTCGCGGCTGCTTGTAACTCGAAATTGAACTTGCGGCAGAAGCGTTTGCGCAACGCGAGTCCCCACGCGCGATTGAGACGGCTGCCAAACGGCGAATGCAACACCAACTGCATGCTGCCGCTGTCATCAAAAAATCTTTCAAGCACGAGGTTCTGCTGCGACGGCATCACCCCGAGTACGATCTTCGAGCCGGCCAGATATTCAACGATCTGCTCCGCCGCCGACTGCGTCAGGCCAACCTCGGCAATCAACCACTTAACCGCAGACGCAGTCTCGACGTTTTCCACGTCAACTCGTGCCGCGACTTCCTCGCGCAGCCGCGACACCGACATCGACAGTTCGTGCGATCGCGACGGCGCTTCGCCCAGCCAAAACGGAATCGACGGCGGCTGGCCGTGCGCGTCCTCAACGCGAACTTTCCCCTGTTCGACACGAAGCACACGCCACGAAGTGTTACCGAGTTGGAAAATATCGCCCTGCAAGCTTTCAATCGCAAAATCTTCATTGACTGAGCCGATCACCAAATCCGTCGGCTCCAGCACCACTGCGTAATCCGCCGTGTCAGGGATCGCGCCGCCGGAAGTGATCGCCGCGAGCCGCGCGCCACGGCGGCCGCGGATGCGTTGATTGACCGCGTCGTGATGCAGATAGGTCGAACGCCGCCCGCGTTTGGTCGTGAAACCTTCAGCAAGCATGCGCACGATCGAATCAAACTGTTCGCGTTCAAGGTTGCGAAACGGATACGCGCGGCGAATCGTCGTGAACAGATCGTGTTCGGTCCATTCTTCAGCGGCGGCCGCGGCGACGATCTGCTGGGCCAGGATATCGAGCGGCCGTTCGGGAATCTCCAGACGATCGAGTTCACCACGGCGCACGGAATCGATAATCGCAGCGCACTCCACGAGTTCATCGCGCGATAGCGGAAAGATACGACCTTTCGGAAAACCTGCGACCGTGTGATTCGAGCGGCCGACGCGCTGGAGAAAACTCGCGATCGATCTGGTCGAACCAAGTTGGCAAACTAGATTCACGTCGCCGATGTCGATTCCCAACTCGAGCGACGCGGTTGCGACGAGGGCTCTCAGTTGGCCGGATTTCAAACGTTGCTCGGCGGTCAGACGCTGCTCGCGAGCCAGACTGCCGTGGTGCGCGGCGATATTTTCGTCGCCAAGCCTTTCGCCAAGATGGCGGGAGACACGTTCGGCCAAGCGCCGAGTGTTCACGAAGACCAGCGTCGTTTTATGCTGGCGAATAAGTTGGGCCAGACGATCGTAAACTTCTTCCCAAACTTCGCCCGACATTACTGCTGACAACGGTGAGTCAGTTAACTCGATCGCGACGTCCAACTGGCGCGCGTGGCCGCTATCGACGATGGCACAGTTTGGAGTTCGATCTTCGCGGATGTTTGTAGTGCCGACGAGAAAACGCGCCACTTCTTCGATTGGACGCTGCGTGGCCGACAAGCCGATCCGCGTCAACGATCCGTTGTTCTGTCGCACCAGTTGCTCGAGACGTTCGACGGAAAGTGCGAGGTGCGAACCGCGTTTGTCGCTCACTACCGCGTGAATCTCATCGACGATCAGCGTGCGGGCGGTTTCCAGCATGCGCCGGCCGCCTTCGCTGGTTAAGAGAATGTAGAGCGACTCGGGTGTGGTCACGACGACGTGCGGCGGACGCTTCGTCATCGCGGTGCGTTCTGACGCGGGCGTGTCGCCGGTGCGCACGAGCGTGCGGATATTCACTTCCGGGAGATTCATCGCGCGAAGCTCTTGCTGGATTCCTTCGAGCGGTGTTTGCAGGTTGCGCTGTACGTCGTTGCTCAGCGCCTTCAGTGGCGAGACGTAAATTACGTGTGTCGAGTCGTCGAGTTTTCCTTCGAGGCTTCCTTCGAGTCCGCGGCGAACCAGATCGTCAATCGCGGAAAGAAACGCGGCGAGAGTTTTACCGGAACCGGTGGGCGCGGCGATGAGGGTGTGTCGCTGTTTCTTGATCTCCGGCCAGGCGTGCAACTGCGGTTCGGTCGGAGCGGGAAAACTCCGCGCAAACCAGCGCGCTACTGCCGGGTGAAACAGTTCGAGACTCATAAGGGAGAGACATTATACCCGGCCGCCGTGAGGTTGCATAGCTGAATCATGGGCCTAGACGTGAAACAGGAGCTTCACTCAAACTGTTTCTTGAATTCTTCAAACTGGGCCTTCAATGCTTCAACCTCTGCTGTCAACACGTCGACCTTCTGTTCGAGTGTTTGTCGTGAAGCAGAAGCAGCAGCTACGCGTTCCGGTTCCGGCGGCGCGTCGTAGTGGACTTCGCCGGACAGCAGATGCGCAAAGCGCACTTCCTTCTGTCCCGCCTGACGCGGCAAACGCGTCACGAGCGGCTCCGGCTCGTGCGTGATCAACCCGCCGAGCGTCTCTTCAATCTCATCAAGCCCGGTAAACGCGTGTAAACGTGCCGCATTACCGCGCAACTCGCCCGGCGTTTGCGGCCCACGCAACAGCAACACGCACATCAAAGCCGTTTCCCCAGGCGTCAGATGCAACACCTCCGGCATCACGTGCTTATATTTGGGCACGCGGCTGGTGCTGCCGTAGAAAATGTAAACGAGGTTCTTCTCGCGCAGGGTTTCCACGGCCTGCGCGACCTCATTTTCCGTGTACGCAGTGACCGGAGAGCGATTGTTTTTCTGGTTACAGGCAAGCGTCAACGCGTTGAGCGTCAGTGGATAGTATTCCGGCGTTGTAACCTGCTTCTCCACCAACGCGCCAAGCACGCGCGCTTCGATATCAGTTAAATACTGGGCCACAAACTTTTATTGATCTTCGTCGACCGTTGATCTTTGACCCTGGCCGGCTCGCGACGGCTCGGGGCGTCCAACGTTCAGGTTGTCGTAGTTCAACGCCGCATTGAACAGCAGGAAAAACTCGCCCTGCGTTTGATGACGCCACATCGGATTAGTGGCAAACATCACGACGTGACCGCGGCCTACCGGAACGTCCACGATCGCAGGCCGATTGGCCAACTCGTTAGCGCCCGCGAGCATGCCGCTGATGAGCAAATTCTTCTCGTCAGAAACAAAACGCAGCACCACGCGCGGCCGCAATTGCGGCGGGGTGTAGAACGGGCTCTCGCGCTGGTCCTGCTCCGGATCGGGACGGTTGTTCGGATCCGCGGGACGCGGTTGCGGCATCGCCTGGATCACGTCCGGGTCGTTGACACCGCCGCGTCCTGAAGCACGCGACTGCGTCCCGCCACCCCCCTGGCCGCCACCACCGCCACCGCCACCAGGTCCACCCGGGCCGGCAGCGACCTGAAACAGCGGCGCCTGGTTGAAGTAGATCGGCAAGCCAGCGTCGTAACCGTAGGCGATCGGACTCTTCCGGTCGGAGAAAGTTCCGTTATAGATCGAGCCACGCGCCTGAAGTCTCTCGGCCGGTTGAATGGAAACGCCACTGGTGATGCCGTAGTCGATTGCAATACTCGAGACGCTGTTGCCGACGGTGATGAACAGGCCGCCGTCTTCAATAAACCTTTGCAGGTTTGCGACGCCGGTCACGCCCATGCCGCCGCGCATGTCGTCAGTTTGATCCGGCGACGAAGCGAAGTTGGGCGTGATCGCGGAAGCTTTCCACGGGATCGGATCGCCACGACGCGGCATGCCGTTGACGATCGTCTGCGCTGAACCGCCCATCGGCGGGAAGATCAGCACGTCGTATTTGTCGCGCAGGTTGGGCGTGTTGCGAATCACGTGATCCGAGATGTACGAATACGGAATCTGCAAACGGTCAAACTCGATGCGATACCAACCTTCGTTTTGGGTGTTGGTCCACGTATGAACGATCGCGATGCGCGGCACAGCGAGTACGTGAGTCTTCACTTCCGGCAGTTTTTCGACAGCTAAAGCTTTCAAACCGAGTTCCGTGACCGCTGCTTGCAAACGCTGGCGCGTGTCCGCGCGGTTTCCATCGCGAGGGATGATGAACGAGCCGCTATTGAATTGCTGCTCGCCGATCTTGAAGCTGTCTTCCGCGGCGCTCATCTTCACGTCTTTCAAACGGAAACGGAGCGTTGCGAGCGTGTTGTCGGTGTTGTGATTGATTACGTAAGCCGCTGCCGAAGCAGGGCCGGTGAGTTGTCCGGTTACTTTTGCGTCTTCGGTGAGCAGTTTCGCTTCGACGTCGAGCACGCTCTTGTCAGTGATCCGAACGGTCTTCACATTGCGCATCGCGCCCATGGTCCAGCCGGTGTCGTCATAGGGTGCCGGATCGTTGACGTTGTAGTACTGCGTGTCAAGCATCATGTCGGCCCAGCGCGAATACGGTTGATCCATCCTTACGATGTAGGAACCCGCGGTAAACTTCTGATCCTTGACACTGAAATCCTTCGTCGCACGATGAACTTCAATTCCCTGGAGCCGCATCAGGTTCACCATGTCGGCCGCTTCGACGGGACGCGGCGTGTCGCCGGGAATGATGTAAGCCGCGGGGCCTTCGTTCGACGCCTTCGCGATCGAACGACGGCTCTTGAGATAGAAGTTGTTTAGAAACCGCTCTTTCTCGCGCGCTACGAGATTCATGGCAAACAGGAGGCCCGATTGCTGCAGGTTTACGTTGTTACGCAGCGACCATTTGACGCGCGGAAACGGCGGATTTGGACGGTACCAGACGCGCGAAGTTTGATTCGCGCCGAGCGTTCGGTCGCGAGTGTCAGCTCCGCCGTTGCCGAATGTTTCGTAAAAACGACCGATGGAGTTGTGTCCCGTAGCGATATAGAGCATGTAGTTCGGCGCCCAACCGTCGTAAAAGCCATGCGTCCAAACTCCGGGCACACCGCGCTTCGTCAGCTCCTCGATCTCGTGATAAGCGAGTGCCTGAAACTCATCGATCGCGAGTGGATCGAGCCACGCGTTGTACGGGCCGGTGCCCGTCATCGTGTAGAGATACGGCACTGACTCGTGCAGATCGTGAAGTACCGTCGGGTGATACTCGAGAAACGTCTTCATTTGATTGCGCGAGAGGGCGAGAGCCATGCCGAGGCTGTCGCGGTTGTTGTCGTGCGCGACGTACTTGCCCCAGTAAAGCAATGGCGGCGCGGGTTTACCCGGATTTGCTTTGCGGTAGTTGTACAGGTCGACCATGCGATCGCGACCGTCAACTTCCAGCGTGGGGGTGATCATCACGATCATATTTTTGCGAATGTCTTCGATGAACGGCGAATCTTCGACCGCGAGACGATAAGCAAGCTCCATCAACATCTCGGGCGAGCCGGTTTCCGGCGAGTGAATCGAGCCCGAAGCCCAGTAAAACGGTTTGCCTTCCGAGATCAGCGTTTGCGCTTCGGCTTCGCTGAGCTTGCGCGGATCGCCGAGTTTGGCCGTGATCTCTTTGTAACGATCGAGGCGCGCAAGATTTGCTTCGTCGCTGACGAGGATCAGTAGCTGTTCGCGTCCCTCTTCACTTTTCTCCGGCGCGACGAAGATGCGCACGCGCGGCGAAGCAGCGCCTAGCGCGCGATAGTAACGATGGAGATCTTTCGTGTAGGTCAGCTTGTTCGGCGTCCCGATCGCGTAGCCCAGAATCTTCTCCGGCGAAGGCACCTTATCTGACAGGGGCAGGTGGTCCACCAGTTCGGTCATGAAGTATTTTTCGGTCGTGTACTCAGCGATCTTTGCGCCGTAGGCCGTGTCGTTCGGAGACTTCGGTGTCGTGTAACGCGGGTTTACGGCTGCGGCTTTCGCAGGAGGCGTGTTGCGTGAGTCCGTTTGCGCGGAGATTTTCGCTGACAAAGCACAAATCGAAAACACGATGACCAGGAGAGACAGGGATCTTCGCATGATGGGCTCCTTAATCTGTGGCTCACAGATCGCGCGCACAACGAAAGCCTGAGAGCATCCAGCGTTCGTGTGCGTGAAAGAAGTTTCGGTACGTCGTTCTGATGTGCAACCGAGGCGTGGCAAACGAACCGCCGCGCAAAACCTTTTGATTGACGAACCACTTGTCGTTGTATTCGTCAAACTCCGACTTGAATCCGGGATACGGCACGTAATCGGAAGTCGTCCATTCCCAGACGTCGCCAATCATCTGCTGGCAACCGCCCGCAGTAGCGCCTTCGGGAAAAGCGCCGACAGGCGTTACTGACCAGAAACCGTTGTCGAAGAGATTGGCGCTGCCGGTATCGGGGTCGGTGTCGCCCCAGGGAAATCGGTGCTTAACTTTGCGTTCCGCATCATAACACGCCGCCTTCTCCCATTCAGCTTCTGTCGGGAGTCGTTTGCGTGCCCACTTGGCGAAGGCGGAAGCTTCGTAATAACTGACGTGTGAGACGGGATCGTCGCTACGGCTCGCGGCTGGTTGCAGACCGCAGAAGTCGCGAATCATCCACTCGCGGTCATGCAGTTCCCAGTAAAGCGGCGCCTGCCACTGTTCGCGTTTCACGGTTTCCCAGCCTTCGGAAAACCACCAGCGGAAGTTCTCGTAACCACCGTCCTTCATAAACTCAAGGAACTGGCCATTAGTAACCAGACCTCGATCCAGCTGAAAATCCCGTAAGAAAACCTGGTGAGCGGGTTTCTCGTTATCCCACGAAAATTCCTTCCCCTCATAACCCAACCAAAACAAGCCACCTTCGACTTCAACCATGCCCTCTACTCTTGTTTGCGGCTTCGGAAGCGGCGTCATTTTTGGCTGAAACTGATCACCGAGCAGGTGCTTGATGTCGTAGACGAGCAACTCCTGATGTTGCATCTCGTGTTGGAGACCCAGTCGAACCACGGATGACACGGATTCGGCGGCGGATCTTAGGAAATCGAGCATGTGCTCATCGATGTGGTTGCGATACGCGATAGTGTCTCGAACTGTCGGACGGGACTTGGTGCCGCGCTTGGGTCGTTCGATCCGCGCGCCAAATCCTTCGTAGTAGGAATTGAAGTAAAACAACAAATCTTCCGAATAGACTTTGTAACCCGGCTTGTGTGCCTGAAGCACCGTTTCAAAGAACCACGAGGTATGACCGATGTGCCAGCGCGGCGGACTCATAAACTCCGCCGTTTGGATCACATAGTCTTCAATCTCGAGTGGAGCAACGATTTCCATCGTGCGCGCACGAACCTGCTTGTATAAATCAATTATCGACATGGTTTTTTGCGAGGATAATACTAGCTCACAACTATCGAGTGTGAGCCGCGGGGGGAAACTCGTCCGATTATCTGAGCCCGGGGGTAATTCTCGCGTAATGTGCCAAGCAGAGCCTCTGCTTTGTCTGCGGCCACGGCGATCAGCATTCCACCAGCCGTTTGTGGATCAAACAACAGCTTGACGAGATTTGAATCGACCGCCGGAGCAATCTCAATATCCGCGCCGACATATTCACGGTTGGTCTTGTCGCCGCTCGTCAAGATTCCGGCAGTAGCCAACTCCAACGCGCCATCGAGCAGCGGCACTGCACGAGCTTCGATCTCGATTGTCACACGGCTCGCGCATGCCATCTCCCACGCATGTCCGAGCAGGGCAAATCCCGTCACGTCCGTCGCGCCTTTTACTTCGAACTCGCGCATCGCCTCGGCTGCATACTTGCCCGGCGTCAACATCGTTTCCACCGAACCCGCCACAATCGCATCACTCGCGCGGGCTTTTTTGATTCCCGTGGAAATCACGCCCGTGCCAATCGGTTTCGTCAAAATGACGACATCGCCGGGCCGCGCGCCCGAGTTCTTCGCGACTTTGTTCGGATCGATAACACCCGTAACCGAGTAACCAAACATGATCTGCGTGTTATCGACGCTGTGACCACCAATTAAAGTCACGCCGTATTGGTTAAGTGTCTCGATCCCGCCGCGCATGATTTGCGTCAGAATCGCGGGATCGACACCGGTCTTCGGAAAACACGTGATCGCCAGCGCCGTGATCGGCGTGCCGGCCATTGCCCATACATCGTTAATTGAGTTAAGCGCGCTGATGCGGCCATAGTCGTACGGGTCATCGACTATCGGCGTGAAGAAGTCTACAGTTTGTACCAAAGCGAGGTCGTCGCGGAGACGGTAAACTCCCGCGTCGTCGGCCGTGTCGAAGCCGACAATCAGATTGGGATCCGCGGGTTGTTTTGGTAGCTCGCTCAAAACCTGAGCGAGTAAGCTCGGGCTAAGCTTGGCCGCTCAACCAGAACACGAAACCATCTCAGTCAGACGCATCGAAGGGCACCTCCTTCCTAAGGTTCCAAGGGATATCTGTGTTTTACCATAGTTGCTAAAGTTCACCGAAGGGAGCTGATTGATGATCCGCATTGGGCCGGCAGGTTGGTCTTACAAGGACTGGGAAGGAATTGTTTACCCGCAGAAGCCCGGCAAGAACTTCGATCCACTCGAATATCTCGCAAACTTCTTCAATACGATCGAGATCAACAGCAGCTTCTATCGCCCGCCCGCACCGTCCACGACCAAAGCCTGGGTCAAACGTGTCGAGCACAATCCGAAGTTCAGTTTCACCGCGAAACTGCACCGTTTGTTCACGCACGAACGCGGAAAAGCCACTAAGAAAGATGAAAAGGAATTTAAGGATGGAATGGCACCGTTTTTGAAAGCGGGAAAACTGGGCGCGTTGCTGCTTCAGTTTCCCTGGTCGTTCAAGAACACAGTTGACGACAGAGTTTATCTCGCGAAGCTGCTGAAACAGTTTGAAAAATATCCGCTCGTGCTCGAAGTCCGGCACGCGTCATGGAACACTCCAGCCATGTATGAATGGTTGCAGGAAAGAGGCGTGGGAATCTGCAATATCGATCAGCCGGTGTTTTCGAAGTCCATCAAGCCCGCGGCATTAACGACTTCACCCGTGGGTTACATCCGTCTTCACGGACGAAACTACCAGAACTGGTTTCGCGAAAAAGCCGGGCGAGACGAGCGTTACGATTATCTCTATACACTCGACGAACTGGATTCGTGGATGAAACGAATCAAAGACGTCGCCAAACAGACTCGCGAGAGTTACGTCATTACCAACAACCACTTTCGCGGACAGGCGGTCGTTAATGCATTGGAAATCGACGCCGCAGTGAAGGAAAAACCCGTTCCCGCTCCAGCGCCACTGTTTGCCGTCTATCCGCGGCTTAGTGAATCAGCCACTCCCGATTCAGGCACTCCAAATAGCTCCGAACAGAAACTCTTCGACGACTAACGTTTGCGCGTTTTGGCGCTACCCATCGCCAAGATCACATCAAACTCATCTTTCGTGAGCGGCATGACCGAGAGTTGCGACTGTCGAATAAGCGGCAATTGGCTTAGTCGTTTGTCATAACGAATCGCGGCGAGTTGGACCGGCGTTGAGAGCGGCTTAACTGGTTTGAGATCTACCGCCACCCACTGCGGATCGTCAGCAGTCGGATCAGGATACGCACTCTTGACCACTTCGGCCAGGCCAACCACTTCTTTTCCCTTGCCCGAGTGGTAAAAAAGCACGCGGTCACCAACCTTCATGCCGCGCAGGTTGTTTCTCGCCTGGTAATTGCGCACACCGGACCAATCGGTGCTGCCGTCGTTCACAAAGTCGTCCCACGAATAAGTTTCCGGTTCCTGCTTCACCATCCAATAATTGAGTTTCTTCTTAGCTGGGCTTTTCATTATCATCACCGGCGATTCAGTTTGTCAAAAACCAAAAGGATACAAGATGCTCAAAGAAGGAACTACTGCGCCTGCCTTCAAGACCACTGATGCCAACGGCGAAACGGTTGGTTTGAAAGATCTGCGCGGCCAGAAGGTCGTGCTCTATTTTTATCCGAAAGACGACACACCCGGTTGCACTAAAGAAGCCTGTTCATTCCGCGACGACTTCGCGGAGTTCAAGAAACGTGGCATCGCTGTGCTCGGCATCTCGCCAGACAGCGAGAAGTCACACAAGAAGTTCGAGACCAAATACAAACTTCCGTTCACCTTGCTGGCCGACACCGATCATGCGATCGCTGAAAGCTACGGCGTTTGGGGAGAGAAGAAGTTTATGGGGCGAACGTACATGGGTGTTCATCGAACCACTTTTCTGATCGATGAGAACGGCAAGATCAGAAAAGTCTTTGAAAAGGTAAAGCCAGAAGATCACGCCAATGAGGTTCTGGAGGCTTTCGCTGAGTAATCGACCGGACGGACTCGTCCGAGGTTCCGCCGAGGTGGGACAGGCGTTGCTGCCCGTCCCACCTGAAGAGGCTAGGCTGCCACCCAGCCTCCGATTTTCGGTTCCCCGTCCGGGTTCCTGCCAGGCATCAATCCCTGCAAACAACTGAAGGAGCTCGGCACGTCGCGCTTGCGAGCCGGCAGTACCGGGTCGTCGGCAACCGCGGCCGCTTCGCCCGCTTCGTTAAGAAAATAAAGACGCGTGTTTCCTGCGACCTGCGTTCTGATCTCATGAGTCCACAACAGCAGATTAGCGAGTGCATCGCCAATCTCATCTTTACCGAGCTTAGTTTCCTGTGCGATCTCACGTTGCGTGCGCGAGCCTTTGCGAATGGCGTCGCGAACGCGCTCGACTGGAGACAACTTGCTGACAGATCTTGTCGGGTATTGCGCGCTGGTTGTTTCGCCCGCGATCATCTCGGTCACTTCGATCTGCTGGGAGACATATCGCTTGCGAGCCGACTTGTATTCTTTCAACGCGCGGCGGCTTTGGGTTACTTTCTGCCGAATGCAACTCTTGCAGTAAAGGTTTCGGCCATCCTTCCTTGCTCGGCAAATTCCAAATTCAGAAATCGGCAAATCCTGTGCACAAATCGGACAATGTTTTACTTGGGGGGACAACAGATTTTCTTTCATTTCCGCACTCCACTGGGCAATAGAAGACCACACTGCAGTCCGACACGCGGACAACACTTCACCTGAACCGGCTCGATAGATTCCGGCTAAGGAGTCTTAGTTTGAGTTATTGTTTGGCGAAGATGCCCACCACTGGGCGAATCGCCTGGATTGCCTTTGCGCGACAGCCGCACGTGCCACGCACCACTCACCTGGACTTGTTTTCGTTGAAGGCTCCGGGCAATTGCGAGAAATAGATATGAGAGCTTAGTACCTTCAACGAGTCAAAAACCAGGCCGCTGACCCTACTCTCTTCTTGGCAATCAATGTTCAGCGCGAGGGAATCGCATTATAGTGACCGGCCATTTTTTTGCAACACCTTTTTCGGTTCTGTTTCAACTCATCTTTAATCCAAAATTTCATCACTCGAGTTGTTGATTTCAACGTCGCAAACGACTCTCAAATAGCAGGATAGATGATCGCATCACTGACGATCGAACGATCGATTTTATGTTCAACCTGTCGCAAGCGCGCGAGTGGGGCGTTTGTTTTTCTAGGAAATCTTATGGACCATCAAGAGTTGAAAAAGCGTTCGCCGTCTGTTTGGCGCAACTCCTTCGTATTCGTTTTCGATGGTCCCACAATTAGTAGACATATGGTTGGACCATGTGCGGTTGCAGTGATGCAACGCGTACTTAGCGACGAATAACGCACTAACACGTTCACGCGTAAAGGGTTTTTGTTTCGCCGCTCACGTGTGCAAAGTGTTGTAAGTGCGCGTTTGTAACAGCTTTGTAAAACTCTGGCCTATGATTTCCACAAAGTTTTCCTCAGATCCTGTGGAAATCACGCGCGAAGCGAGAATTACGATCGCGTCTTGCGATCTTTCAAACGAAATACAAATTTCAAGCCTGACCACGTCTCATCAATCGCGCAGATCTTCACATCAACAAGTCCAGCGTCCAGTCCTATGCGTTGCACGCGTTCGAATGCAAGATCAGTTGCAACGCCTGAACTCTTCTTCGGCCACGCAACCCAGATCATTCCGTTAGTCGCGAGCTTCTCCGCGAGTTTCGCAAAGTCTTTCGCAAGCGCACGCTCGTTGGTTACAAACAAGAGAATCACGTCTAACGGTTTAGTCAGTCGCTTGACGATTTCTGCGCCGTCAGGAAGAGGCGGTAAATAAGTGTGAAAGTCTTCAGGCGCGTTGACGAACGCAATGCGCGACTGTTCCTTGATTCCGAGTTTCTTGAGTAGCGGAGTTGACGAGTATCCAGCCATTTTCGTTATCACCAGTACGTAAGTATTTTCCACCAGGCCACGCCGACCACGCTCCAGATGATAATAGTCGTGATCGAGGCGATTAGCCCCAGCCACCACCAGGTGCGTTGACTGGTGTAGCCGGCGCCGAAGTAAATGGGCGCGGGTGTCGTTCCGTAGTGTGTCAATGACGCCGAGAGATTAGAAAAGTAAGCCAGTGACAACACCGCCAGGAACGGAGGCGCCCCGGCCGCAAGAATCACGATCAAAAACGGCACGAACATCGCCGTTACGTGCGCGGTGATGCTGGCGAAGACGTAATGCGCGTAAAAGTAGATCAAAAGTAACGACGCCAACGCGAGCCACCACTTCCAGCCGGTCGTTAATCCCGCAGCAGCCTCGGCAAAACGCTTCGTCAAGCCTGTTTGACCAAGTGCTTCAGCCATTCGAATCAAGCCGCCGTACCAGATGAACACCGCCCACGCCGCTTTTTCAGTTATCAAATCTTCCCAATCCAAAACTCCCGTAATCAGCAGCACGCTGATGCCCAATAACGCGACTGCGGCATAATCCATTCCGTGAAGCTGGGTAGTCATCCACAACAAGGCGACGATGCCAAACACGAACAGCATCAGCTTCTCGGACCATTTCATCGGGCCCATTGCCTGCAATTCTTCAGAAGCGAAGTTACTCGCAGCGGGCGTGTGTTTGATTTCCGGTGGAAAAACCTGATACAGCAGAAACGGAACGGCGACCAGGCTAACCACGCCCGGCACGATAGCTCCGATGGCCCAGCGCGCGTAAGTCAGGTCGATTCCCGTCACTTCCCTGGCAAATCGCGCGATGATCGGATTCGAAGCCTGTCCCGTAAGAAACATCGCGCAAACAACGACATTACATTGATAAACGCTCGCCATCAGAAAAGCGCCGAGACGGCGAGCAGTTGGTCCGGGTCGCGATTCATAAGCCTCCGCGAGGCTCTTCGCAATCGGGAAGATGATTCCGCCCGAACGCGCGCCCGTAGACGGAATCACCGTGGCGAGTACCGCTTCAGTTGAGGCTAGCGCATAGCTGAGGCCGAGCGAGTGGCGTCCGATGGCTTTTATGAACAGAAACGCGATGCGTCGTCCCAGGCCGGTCTTGATCATGCCTCGCGAAATGAAAAACGCGGCAAGGACGAGCCACACGACCGGGTCTGCATATCCGGTCAGCGCCTGATTGATCGTCATCACCTTGAAGATCGGAAGCGCCGTGACACCCAACAAAACGATTGCAGCGCCAGGTATCGGACGAACAATTGAACCAGTGATCGTTGCGGCAAAGATTGCCAGCAGTCGCCAGGATTGCGTTGAAACGCCACTCGGAACGGGAATCAGTAAGATTCCTACAGCGACAAGCAACACCACCGTCCAACGCAGCAAGCGGCTTTGAAATCCAATCCTTTCGGTGGACTCCTTTTCAGATTCGGGCGTGTTTTGCATATGCTAGGGGGCAAGGCTTCAAAATGCCGGAGAAGATAACCGATAAAGACACATATTTGAACCGTCGTCTTTTTATGAGAGGCGCAGTGCTCGCGGCGACAGCAGGCGCCAGCACGCTGCTCTACCGGCGGCTCAACCCGCCGCCACCAACGCCCATCCAAGGTGAAAAGCTTGCCGCTAACTCACCGAATGAGGAGGCGATCAAGGACGGCTTTGCGGTGAAGGAGCAGTTAACGCCGCTTCAGGCGATTACTAACTACAACAATTTCTACGAGTTTGACACCACAAAAGACGGCGTGGCCCTTGCCGCTAAAGGATTCGTGACGAAGCCGTGGGAGGTCGAGGTCGGCGGACTCGTGAACAAGCCGCGCGTGTTTGATCTCGATCAACTCTTGAAGTTTCCGCTTGAGCAACGCATCTATCGGCTGCGTTGTGTCGAAGGTTGGTCCATGGTTATACCATGGATCGGTTTTCCGTTGCACAAGCTGCTGGAGAAGGTGGAACCAACTGCCCAGGCGCGATATGTCGCGTTTCAAACCCTCTTCGATCCGAATCGCATGCCGAATCAACGCACCGGCGTTCTCGACTGGCCTTACGTCGACGGGCTGCGTCTCGATGAAGCGATGCATCCGTTAACGATTATGGCGACCGGCCTTTACGATGAGACGTTGCCGCCGCAAGACGGCGCGCCGATCAGGCTGGTGGTGCCGTGGAAGTATGGCTTCAAGAGCATTAAATCGGTCGTGAAGATTACGCTCGTGGCCGGCGAACCGCCGTGTACCTGGAATATCCAGGCGCCGCACGAATACGGCTTCTATTCCAACGTAAATCCAAACGTGTCACATCCGCGCTGGAGCCAGGCTACGGAACGCCGCATTGGCGAGTACGGCCGCCGTGACACGCTTCTCTTCAACGGCTACGGCGAACAAGTCGCGCATCTGTATCAGGGCATGGATTTGGTGAAATATTTCTGACGTGCAACTATGACCTTTCCCAAAGTCGTCGTCTTCATCAATTCGCTCATTCCTCTCGCACTGCTCCTGTGGGACATCTACGGGCAGCGTGTTGGGCCAAACCCGCTTGAGTTTGCGACCAGAACAACCGGAATGCTGACGCTGATTTTTCTGTGTCTCACACTCGCGGTCACGCCACTCCGGAAGATCTTCGGCATCAATTACCTCGTTAAGTTTCGACGCATGCTCGGGCTGTTCGCGTTTTTCTACGGATCACTGCACCTGCTGACCTACGTTTGGTTTGATCGGCTCTTCGATCTTTTCGGCGTCGCGGCCGACGTAGTGCAACGGCCGTTCATTCTGCTTGGTATGACGGCGCTCCTGTTGATGGTTCCTTTGGCAATTACTTCAACTAATGAGATGGTAAAGCGTCTTGGCGGAAAACGCTGGGCGATGCTCCATCGGCTGGTTTACGTTGCGGCGATCGCGGGCGTGGTCCATTTCTGGATGCTGGTGAAGTCAGACACGAGCTTGCCGTTGACGTTTGCGTTCATCGTCTTCTTTCTGCTGGGCTATCGCTTATTGCTGAAATATGCGCCAAATCCTCCAACCAATACCGGCCCGAGCCTCTTCCCGCGAGATTAAGCTTCATCTTAGAATGCTCAACAGCAGCGAGGTCTGATATGTCCGAGCGACGAACCACCGAACGAAAGAAAGTACTCCTGGATGCGAGGTGGAAGAGTATGTCGGGCCGGCACGAGGCGCGTGTTGACGACGTCAGTCTTGGCGGCTGCTTTGTAAACACACACGGACACGTTGAGCTTGGCGAGCCTGTTGAGCTTGAGATTCTCTTGCCTTCAGGCGACTGGTTGACACTGCACGGCGCCGTCGCGTCGTATCACCCGGGTGTGGGATTCGGAATGTGGTTTAGATTTGGGAATGCTGCGGAACGAACTGACCTGAAAGAGTTGATTGCCTCCGCGGCTGATCGTCCTGTGTGATTGCTTAACTTCCGTCGCGCTTTTTTCTGCGCTTCTCGTCGTAAAAAAGGATGCTGAAAGCCAGCACCAAGCCTGCGGCTGCTGCCAGCGAGAAGAAAATCATCGCGATTCCCGGGTAGCCGAAGATGCGGAACGACGTCTCAACTCGCATCAACATCGCGGCCCCGACGATCAAAGCAGCGACAACGAGACCAAGCGTAATTCGATTCGCGACTTTCTGTAGTCCCTCTAAAACCACCTTCTCGTCGATGGCATCAATCTTGATCTTCAGCTCGTTGTTTCCGATCTGGTCGAGGATGCGATTCACGCGCGGCGGAAACTTCTCGACAAACTCCTTGAGATCGACAACGCCGCTCAGCAGATTGCTCGGCGCCATGCTCTTGACAATGTTCTGTTCAATTAACTCGTTCGCGCGTTCGCGAATCACTGCGTTTGGGTCGAAGGTTGGATCGAGCGTGTATACCACTCGATCGAGGTTCATTAGTGCTTTCGCAAACATCGTGAACTCGGGCGGAAGCCGGAACCAGCAATCGGCGGCGGCCTTCGTTATCTCAAGGCTAACCTTGCCGGCGTTTGCGCGACTCAAAACTGCGTCGCTGTTGTCGTTAACGAGTTCAGCGATGCGTCGATCGAAGGCTCTGCGATCGAAGCCCTCCTTCGCCTCTCCCATCTTCACGGCGGTTTCGGCTGCAGCGTCGCCGCGACCCTCGCTGATGGCGAGCAGCAGCCGTAACAGATTGTCCTGGAATGTTCGTGTGACTCGCGCGACCATTCCGAGATCGAGCAAAGCGATGCGATTGTCGTCAGTCAGGAAAACATTTCCGGGGTGCGGATCGGCGTGGAATAGTCCATCTACCAGAAACTGTTTCAGGTAGGCGCTAAACAGCTCGTCAGCCAGCGAGCTGGCGTCAATCTCCATTAGCCGCAGCGGACTGAGCGTCGTAATCTTTTTGCCGGGGATGTACTCCATCGTCAAAACGCGCGTCGTGCCGTAGTTGTCGATGGGTTCCGGGACAACGATCTGATCAAACTCCGCGAGGCTCTCACCAATGCTGCGCAGGTTCCTTGCTTCGATCGTAAAGTCGAGTTCACGCAACAGGCTTTTGCGTAGATTGATGAGCATGTTGTCAAACTCGTAGCGTTTGCCAAGCTCAGTATGCTGATCCATGAAATGCGCGATCTCGCCCAGCGCTTCGAGGTCTCCTACGATGGTTTCGCGAATGTCGGGACGTTGGACCTTCACGACGACGGCACGACCATCGCGCATCCACGCTCGGTGGACCTGCGACAACGAGGCCGCAGCTAGTGGAACCGGATCGAACTCGGCGAAGGCTTTCGAGATCCTGACGCCCAACTCAGTCGAGACGATTCGTTCGACTTCTTCGTACGGGAAGGGTTCGATGTGGTCCTGAAGTCGCTCCAGCGCTTCGAGGTATGGACCAGGCAGCAGATCCGCACGCGTGGAGAGCAGCTGGCCCAACTTGATGAAGGTTGGTCCGAGTCTTTCGAGATCCTTGGCCAGTTCCTCCGCCGGAGCGTCGGCGCCTGCTTCTTCCGCGATTTCGTCCGGCAGGACGCTGTTCTCGAGTCCGGCGGCGCTGATGAGATCAGACCGGCCGTACTTGATGAGAAGCATCGCGACATCTTTGTAACGCTTGAGTCGCTCGGGTTTTAATGAAACGACCATCGGGGTTCCTACACCAAACGCGCGCGAAGACGCCTTTTTGGCGTCTCCGCATGCAAAACTCTGACCACGGTTTTAGCTAGACTTTTGTCGCGATAGCGACGGAATTAATACGAAAACTTCACACAGATGTCCGCTTGCAATTCACTTCGGCTGAGTTCCGCTAGCGGATTTTGCGGCCCGATCGATCGCTTCGCGGAGGCCGTCAGCACTCAGTACGCGGAGCTGAACGCCGTTGATGAAAATCGTCGGCGTGCTGCCGACCCCGTACAACTCGCCGTCTTCGATGTCGTGCTTCACTTCCGCTGCAAAGGTCCCACGGTCCAACGCGGCGTCGAAACGAGTTCGGTCCAACCCGAGTTCGCTTGCGTACTTCTTTAGTGATGGAACGTCGAGCGCTTTTTGGCGCTGGAACAACAACGCGGCGTACTCGAAAAACTTTCCTTGCTCGTTCGCGGCGTTGGCGGCTTCCGCGGCCTTGCGCGCCCACTCATGCTGGTTCAACGGGAAATCCCGCACCACCAACCGCACCTTGTCGCCGTAAGACTTCAACACTTCTTCGATCACGGGATGCATCGCGGCGCAAGCGGGACATTGGAAGTCCGTAAACTCGACGATCGTCACTGGCGCATTTGCGCTGCCGCGCGCGGGGTCGTCATCGACGCTGATGTTTTGAACAGGCTGTGCCGGCTCAGTGATGAGCCAACGGATGTCCGCGCTCTTGCGCAGGCGGTCTGACAGTTCGCGTTCGAGGCGGCGTTTGTCTTCTTCCTGAAGATACATCGCAACCTGGCGGCGCACGCTGTTGAGATCGCCGCTGATGCGCGCTTTGTTGTCGTTATAGAACTTGCTGACTTCCGCTTCGGTCGGAGGGCGAACCTTTTCGCTGATCTCGGCGCGCACGATCTCTTCCGGGCCAACCTGGCGTCGTTTCGCTTCGTCGAGCAGGAGCATGTTGTTGACGATCTGATCCGCATGCTGTTTGGCGCGCACGTAAGCGTCGAGACGTATGCGGTAGATGATTGGTTTGAGTCGTTCTTTTACCGCTGCGGCTTTGAGTGGTTGGCCGCCGATGGTTGCGAGTACGGTGTCGTCAGCAAGGTTTGGAGCGTTGACGTCAGCGCCCATGACGACGGGAATCGTCTGGCGCAAACGTTTGACGAGATCGTCGGCAAGTTTGCTCTCGGCTTCGTCGTGAAGATAGGCCGTGACTTGGTGGTTTACCGTGGCCGGATCCATGCCCTGGAACTGCGCCTTGTTCTCCTCGATGAACTTTTGGATCTGGGCCGGAGTCGGCGTGCCGGCGCGACGACTTACTTCTGTTTCGTAAAGGCGATGCGTGTCGACGCGACGTTTTTTGGCTTCGACTTGAAGCAGGATCGTGTTGATTTGGAGATCGAGCACGCTTTGTCGGGCTTCGGCGATTTTTTGTTCGACGGCTTCGACGTCCTGGCGCAGTTGAGGGTCGAGATCCGCTGTGGTTAGTGTCTGGCCGTTGACGACGACGAGTGGTATTGGCGACGTGGGCCGCGCGGTCGGCTGCGTGGTCGAAGCAGGTTGCCTCGCTGAAGCAGGTTGCGTGGCCGAAGCAGGAGTGGCTGATGTACCGCTCGCGGGCGTCGGCGATGCTGTTGGTCGGGCCGCACGGTTAGGTGTGGCCACGGGCGGTTTGCGATTCGTTGACGGTCGTCGTTTGGTTTGTGCGATCGAAGCTGATGAATAGATCAGAAGCAGTATCGCAGCGAACAGGATTGTGGCGCGAAGGGTCGTTGCAGATGTCATACGGCTGCCTTAGCTATGTGATGGCTGAGTTATTAGAGCATAAACACACGTTTGGCGCTGCCTGTAAAAGCAGCGCCAAGAGGTTGCGAAACGGGTACTCGAGTTAAGCTTTCGGTACTCGAGTTAGGCTCCGGTCAGTGGTTGCGCCTGCTGGTCACTTAGTGGCGCCCATTGATTCGCCGCTTCGGTGACGATCGATTCACCACTTGTGCGATTGGTTCGCCACTTCGCTGACGATCGATTCGCACTTGGTGACCGTTGACTCGCCACTCTGGTGACATTGATTCGCTACTCGTGCGATTGATTCGCTACTTAGTGGTTGCGAATGATGCTTCGCCGGCGTTTCTTGACGGGAGTTCGAATTGATAAAAGATCGTTGTGGCGGCCGTTCAGGATGAAAGCGAGTCCCTGGTGCGTGACACCGAGCTGGCGTGCTGCGCGGGTGACGCTACCGCCGGAGTCTTCGAGAGCTTTACGGATCAAGCTGCCTTCGTAACGTAACACTTCCGCGTCGAGTGAGAAGCCTGGCGGCATTGCAGGAAGGTCGGTTGTTTGCGTGTTGGATTTAAGGCTTGCGAACTCCGCGGCGAGTACGCGGCGGGCGCATTCGCCAAGGCGGGTTTTGAGACTTCGATTTTGAGATTTTGAGAGTAACGACTCGGCCATAGAGTAGTACGCGTGCAGGGATTCCAGCGACAAGTAGCTGCTCAACTCTTCAATAGCAGTGACTGCGGCAATGCCGCCTCGATCCGGGTTGCCGACCGTTCGCGCAATCTCGACTGCCTGATCGAGGGTTGTTTTTGCTAACTGGAATTCTCTGATGCGGGCCAATGCAGTTGCATACGTTGTCAACGCCTCTGCTAAGATGGCCTGCTCACCACCAACAGTGAGGGAACGCACCGCAGCTCGTGAAGCTTTTTCTGCTTCCTCATACTTTCCCTCCATTAGGAAGGCTTGAGCTCGCGTGTCTTCGGCACCGGCCGCGCCCCCGCGATCACCGACGCTAAGGTGCAACATACGGGCACGGGTTAAGTGCTCGTGTGCGTCGTCAAATCGACGAAGCGTCGCAAATAGATATCCAACGTTGTTCTCGACACGAGCTTGAAATCGTCGATGCCCTGCCCGTTCGAAGTGATAACTTGCAGCGGCGTATTCTACTAACGCATTGTCAATATAGTCTTCACGATTTTCGGACGTGCCGAGACTACGCAAGAGAGTAGCGTGAGAATTGTGAAACTTTCCCTTTAGTGCATGGTTTGAGCTGGATGCGAAAAGATCGGACGCTTGCCGATAGATTTTAAGCGCTTCGCGTTCGCGAGTGGCTACTTTTTCAACGATTGCACTATTCAGGAGAGCCCGAAGTCTTTGCTCGCTGTGCATTTCGCCAAAGCTCTCAAGCACGTGACGTAATGTAACTCTAGCTTCGTCGAGGGCACCTTCTCTCCAATAACATATGGCCAAATCGACTCGCGCTTCAGCAACTTTCTCTGGAACGCCCAACCCTTCAAAGAGCGCAACGCTTTCGCTTATGAGGTCTTTGGCGGCTTCTTGGGCACCTGGAATTTGTTTTGCACTTCCAACCCAGCCAGTTAACGTACCACTGCGCAACAATAACTCCGCTTTTGCGGCGTCCGTTAACCCTGAGATTTGGGGCCGACTGACGGGCCCACTCCAAAACAGACTAAGCGTCTCGACAGCACTTTCAAACTCACCGGCTTCCTCAAGACCCTTGGCTAACGCGCAAAGCGGAACTATGTTCTCGGCTAGAGCAACATCAGAATTATTATGATATACGGATGTTTGCAACTCCATATTAATTCTCCAGTTTTCCACTTCCGCAAGGAACCTTGCAAGCCGTTCGATTGACGGATATTATCATCTTCAACCAGTTACTCTACTTGGTTGCACACACCACTTCACCGGCTTGACTACAACATTCTTGAGGAGAAGATCGATGAAACCTGTCAAAACCTTAGCATCTGTCGTCGTACTTTTGCTTGCGCTCGCAGTCAATACACCTGCTGGGGAACAAGAGACGCCCGGTTATGTACCACCACCCCCGCGCGTTATGACTACATCCACAGAGGCGGATACTTCACCAACGTTAAGCGATCCTTATTCCGAACAGTCTGGAGAAACAATCGAAACGTCAGATTACCTGTTGTTCGAAACGCTTACAGCCCTACTGTACTTGTACTGAGAAAAACGCAAACCCACGAACAGCTTTCGCCGTGGTGTAGTCTCGCGGCCTGCGTTCTGTGTGTCCGGGCTCACCGTAAACGTGCGAAAAATCTGATTTGGGAGGCGGTGACGCGTTGCATCGTACCCCCATCTGGCCGCCGTGGCAATAGGAACTTTTACTATTTCCACGGCACCTGCCGGATTTTTGTCGACGCGTTACTCCACCCGAGCCGGGCTTTTTCTACACCATTCGCCCGTCCGAGGGGTTCATCCGCCCTCCACCAGACGTCTGACCGTCTCCAAAGTGTCAATTTCCCGAGCCGTTTTGTCCGGCCTTAACCGCAAAATCCTCGGAAAACGCAGCGCATAGCCGCTGTTGTGCCGTTTTGATGGCTGAACCCTGTCAAACGTTACCTCGATGACGATCTTCGGTTCAACGACGCGAACCCGGCCGTGGGCAAATTCCTGGAGCGTATGCGCCTTGAACCACTCAGTCAGCTCCAGCAACTCCTGGTCGGTCAGGCCCGAATACGCCTTCCCGATATTCAAAAGCTCCTCCTCCTCATTTGAACGTCGTACTGCGAACGTGTAATCCGAAAGCAGGTGCCGCCGCCTTCCGTGCCCAACCTCCACCGCCGTCACCGCCACGTCCAGCGTCGCAATCGCCCGCTTCAACTTCAACCACTCGCGCCCGCGTCGTCCCGGCTTGTACAACGAACTAGGACTCTTAATCATCAAGCCTTCGTTGCCTCGCGCACGCGCCCGATCAAACTCTTCATCCAACAGGCTTGCTTCCGTAAAGATCTTGCCCTGCGAAAGACGCAATGGACCACTTCCCGGCGCCAGCTCTTCTAAAATCCGTCGACGCTCCGCAAGCGGCTCGTCGATGAGAATCTTGCCGTCAGCGTACAAAAGGTCGTACGCGACCAGGATCACCGGTACAGCTTGCAACAGTTGTGTCCCAACAGTCTTACGGCCCAGTCGCTTTTGCAACTCGCTAAACGGAAGAAACGCTTCGTCGCTTGCCGGGACGATCTCGCCGTCAATGATTACATCTGTCGGCAACGACCGCAACGGGTCCACCAATTCCGGAAACCGGTGCGTGATCTCGTCCATCGTTCGCGAGTAAATCGCAACGCGTCCATTCGCGACGTGCGCCTGCGCGCGAATGCCGTCAAACTTATCTTCAACCAAAAACTCTTCCGGCATCGTTCGCGCAATGTCGGTCAGATCCGCAGCCGGTGTCGCCAGCATGAACTTGATCGGATGAAACAGGCGCATGCTCACGTCGCGTAGATCTGCACGCCTGGCCCGCGTCGCGGTTTCACCAATATCGCCTAAGAGCATGTTTGCGTAAGCAACGTCGGCCAGCGACTGTCCAAACACGCGCGCAATCGCATCTTCAACCAGCCCTTCTCGCAAACCGATACGCAGATCGCTCGCCAGTAACTTGACGAGATACTTAGCCTCGAGCGGCGTTGCGCGATGCAGTACAGCAGCCAGCAATGCAGTCTTGTTTCTAATGCCACGGGTCTCACTGAGCCTGCTGATCAGTGATTCGGCTTCAGCCAACGTTATGGTCGGTTCACGCGTCTTGTGTGCTTCTTTTACAATCTCCTCGGCCAGATCACCGGGATCGCCAAGCCGCACCCAGCGCGGATAAAGATCCTCCGGACTGAACCCAGTGGCTTCACTCAACGCCGCACTGATAATGCTGCCACCTACGTTGGTGGTCCGTGCGTCGTTCTGTGCAAATTGTTGGCCCGCAAAATAGCGCGCGGCGCGCGTGAGATCCGGATCAGAAAGCGTTTTGAGATAGTCTCCGAGTATCGCCGCCTTCTGCAGCTTTTTCGTCGTCGCCGCGACAGCTTCAGCGCATTCCCCAAACGCTTGCAGCGTTGCCGCCGCGTCTAGCGACTTTCCCTTTGCACTTTTTTCTTCATCCATTATCTTTGGCAAATCCCGCGAAGGAGACCATCTCCTTGAGGACCACTTGCAGCTTTCAGCATTTTAAGTGATCCTAGCGCCATCTATTAGCGAGCAAGCCACACCCCGCAGGCTTACTTACAACCAAATCTGTTAGGAAGGTGAAACGAGCTGTGTTTGCCCTCATTCTGGAAAGCCTCAGTAGCACTGAATTAGTATTTATTCTGGTCATCGCTCTGATATTTTTCGGACCGCGCAAGTTGCCACAACTAGCGCGCTCGATGGGCAAAGGGCTCGCTGAGTTTCGCAAAGCTTCTGATGATTTCAAGCGCACCTGGGAACGGGAAGTCGCGATGGAAACTGCGAAGCTGGACTTTGAAGACACCTCAATGCTTCCGAACGAGCGGCCTCAAGCCTATTTGGAAGAGAACGTAACGCCGATAGATGAAATGATCGAAGCAGAACCGCTCGTTGCAGCAGCGGATCCCGAACTGGTCGTCGCCCGCGGCAACGCGCCCGAACCCGCAGCTCAACCGGAACCACTCTCTCATGCAGCCGAGCCACTAAGCCCCGCGGTCGAGTCTGGACCGCCCGAGCCACTTCGAAAACAAAACTGGATCTAAGTTCATTCGCGATGTCAGCATTCATAAAAGCACTAGCCGGCAATAAAGAAAGAGAAGAAGAACTCGGTGGCCAGATGTCCTTCCTGGAACACCTGGACGAGCTGCGGCGCCGCCTGGTTCGATCATTCATTTTCATCATCATTGCCGCCGCCGGCTCATTTTACTTCTCCGGCCAGATCTATGCCTTTCTCGCTGCCCCGGTCCAAAGAGCACTCGCCGAAGCACAGCGCCAGCAGGTTCCGATTGCGGGCGTCACCGGCACCGAAGCAATCGGTACGTTGACATCTCTGAAAGAGAACGATGTCGGTCGCTACGTCTTTGACCAGGAAACAAAACTGGGCTCGAGCCTCGTACCGGCGGGCGCCTCGGTAATGGCCCGTGCACTCAAGGATGGTCAAGGCAAACTACATCTCTTCACTGACGAAGCACTCTATTCGGGCAATGCGGTTATTCCGAAAGGCGTTCGTTTGCCTGCCGAGCTCCATGTGGCGATCGAGGCGTTTTCGGGTGTCAACGACAAGCTCATCGTCACCACCGCGATGGAGCCGTTTTCCCTGTACTTGAAAGTCTCCCTCTATGCCGCGATCTGCATTTCTCTACCGTTTCTGCTGTTTCAGATCTGGGGCTTCGTCGCGCCCGGCCTTTACCCACACGAACGCGCTTACGTCACACCGTTCATACTTTTGTCCACGATCTCGTTCGTTCTGGGTGCCGCTTTCGCCTACTACATCATCTTTCCGCCGGCAGCAAAATATCTACTCGGTTTAGGAAGCGACTTTCGCCTGCTGCTGAAGGCGGACGAGTATTTCGACTTCATCATCATCGTCATGCTCGGGATGGGCGTCGTTTTTCAAATGCCCGCGGTGACCTATGTCCTCGCGCGCATCGGACTGGTCACAGCCGGTTTTCTCGTGCGGAGCTGGAAAGTCGCAATGATCGTCATCTTTATCGCCGCGGCGGTTCTTTCGCCAACTGCCGACGTTCCAAACATGATGTTGTTCGCTGCGCCGATGATCGTGCTCTACATGGTCTCCATCTTCGTCGCGTGGATCTTCAACAAACCCCGGACAACAACCTGAGAAACATCGGGTACAAAATCGAACATTTACACGGATTTTCCTGCGTTTCAGGCAACTTACGTTGACCGTGACCGCATCTTGACTCTGTTCTCAGCGCGAGCTTAGAATCCCTGGTCTTCAACCGGTACCCGAAACAGTCCGTGTAGCTCGAAATTCGTCATACGTCACACAGGAGTTTTGTAATGTCTTACCAGAAAGTTGCTCTGCGTCTGGCTCTGATTGCCGCTTCAGCGCTTTGTGCCAGCCCCGCAGTTTTGACCCAGGAGCAGCAGGACCCCACTAATAAACCCCGCAACGTAAAACCGGAACTGAAAAAGGCTTACAAAGACTGGCTCGATAAAGACGTTAGCTACATCATCACCGACGAAGAGCGGAAAGCCTTTAAGAAGCTGGCCACCGATGACGAGCGCGAACGCTTCATCGAAGAGTTCTGGCGCCGCCGCGATCCGGATCCGGACACCGACGAGAACGAGTTTAAGGAAGAGTATTACGAGCGTATCGCCTACGCCAACGAACACTTCAGCTCCGGAATTCCGGGCTGGAAGACTGACCGCGGCCGCATCTGGATCATGTACGGCAAGCCCGATGAGCGCGAGACACACCCGATGGGTGGCAGTTACCAGCGTCCATCCTGGGAAGGCGGTGGCTCGACGACCACGTACCCGTTTGAGATCTGGTTTTATCGCTATATCGCCGGCGTCGGCTCCGGTATCGAAATCGAGTTCGTAGACCCGACCGGCAGCGGCGAATATCGCATGGCCCGCAATCCGAACGAGAAAGACGCGCTGCTACACGTTCCGGGCGCGGGACTCACGTTATCAGAGCAGCTCGGCTTGTCCAGCAAGGCTGATCGTATTTCCGGTATTGGCGGCGTCGGTAGCACGAGCTACATGCGTGAGCAGGACAGCCCCTTCTCGCGTTTGCAACTGCTCGCGGATCTCAACCGTCCCCCACAAGTTAAGTTCAACGATCTCGCGACCGCAGTGAATACCGGCGTTATCGAAGAGAACCCGCTCAACTTCGATTTGCGAATCGACTTCTTCCGCCAGTCAGACGAGCGCGTGATCACGGCGTTCACGATTCAGGCGGAGAACAAAGATCTGGTTTTCACGGATAGCGGCGGTTTGCAACAGGCGCGGATGAACATCTTCGCGCGTATCACTTCAGTCGCCGGCCGGCGCGTCGGCATCTTCGAAGATCCGGTGATCACCACCGCAACTGCCCAGGAACTCACTGAAGCGCGCGATCGAAAGTCTGCTTATCAAAAAGCAGTGCCACTCGCGCCCGGCACGTACAAAGTTGACGTGATTGTTCGCGACGTTGCGTCCGGCGCGACCGGTCTGAAACAACTCGGTTTCACCGTTCCGCGTTACGACCAGGAGAAACTCTCGACTTCGACGATGATTCTCGCCGCCAAGCTCGAAAGCGCGGGAGATCAACCGGCGGTGGGCCAGTTCTATATCGGCCAGAATAAAGTGATTCCCAACGTCTCCGGCACTTTTCGTCGCGGTCAACCGGTCGGTGTGTATCTGCAAATCTACAACGCGGGAATCGATCAAACGACTCTGCGTCCTTCTGTCGACGTCGAATACGCGCTGCTCAAGGATGGCAAGGAACTCGGCAAGCAAGCAGAAGACTGGAAGGGTCTCAGTGACTCTGGCCAACGCCTGACTCTCGCCCGCTTGATGGGCACGACCGGGCTCGCGCCTGGCAACTACGAAGTCGCTATTCGGATTCGCGACCGCGTCACGGGACAGGCCCTGTCACCCACGCAGAAGTTCACCGTCACTCAGTAAAAGAGCTTTCAATTTTGTCGACCTCCTCCTCTCAGAAGGTCGACCTGCGTGCATCTAAGCTCGGGTGCTAAGATGAGTGCGCAAATGAAGGAAATCGTGGAACTAACGGGGCTCTCCCAGCCGGAGCTCATTTCATTCGTCGAAACTCTCGGGGAGCCGGCGTATCGTGGACGGCAGATTTTTGCCGCGCTACAGCATCGACGCCTGCGCAGTTTCGACGAGATAACCGATCTGTCAAAAGATCTGCGCGCACGCCTGAATGACGTCGCGCGCCCTTCATCGATAAAGATTGAATCACGCTACATCTCTTCCGACGGCACACGCCGTTATCTGATGAAGACGCACGACAGTCTTCCGGTTGAAACTGTTTTCATTCCCGAAGAACATCGCGACACGATCTGTTTCTCTTCGCAATCCGGCTGTCCGCTGCAATGCACATTTTGTTTGACGGCCCAACTCGGTTTGTTGCGATCACTAACCGCCGGCGAGATCGTCGAGCAGGTGTTGATTGCTTTAAACGATGCTTACGGCGTCGGGGTGAAGCCGCCGCGCGGAACGAACCTCGTCGGCATGGGCGCCGGTGAACCGTTTCTCAATTTTGACAACCTGTTAAAAGCGCTGCGCGTCATGGCCGATCGCGACGGCCTCTACATCGTTCCGAATCGCGTAACGATCTCCACCGCGGGAATCGTGCCGAAGATTCTCGAGCTCGCGGAGGTCGCGGATCGTCCGCATCTCGCGATCTCGCTGGCTGCGCCGACCGACGAACTGCGCAACCAACTGATGCCGATCAACAAACGCTGGCCGCTGGAAGAATTACTCAAGGCTTGCAAGGTTTTCGAAAAATCACTCAAGCCGGGCGAGCGATTCACTTTTGAGTACGTGATGCTGGCGGGGATAAACGATTCGGAAGAACAGGCGCGGCAACTCGCGAATCTGCTGAACCGTCACGGTCTGAAAGTAAAAGTGAACCTGATTCCGCACAACCCGGCCGAACCGCTTCCATACCGGCCGTCAGCGGATGAAACAGTGGACCGATTCAAACAGACTCTGGAAGCAAAAGGCGTCCACACGTACGTCCGCCGTCCGCGCGGTCGCGACATTTTTGCCGCCTGCGGGCAACTTGCTGCGCGCCAGGAAAAACTTAATATCGCAACGCTTAATGCGTGCAAAGACACCACTACTCCGGGAGTTACCACTCGATGACCATTCATTTGAAGTTTCTGGGCGCGTTCGCCATATGCGTTGCGTTGTTGCTTCCCGCGCCTCTTCGCTCGAATCCGCTGCCGCAGTCGGCCGCCGACGTAAACGTCAGTGGCTCAATCGCGCCCGATAAGATCAAAAAAGGCCGCGTGGTCAAAGGCAGCGTGGTCATCGACATCCCAAAGGGTCTGCATGTGCAGTCGAGTAAGCCACTCGACAAATACCTGATCGCTACGAAACTCGATGTCGAAACGCCGTCGGGTATGAGAGTTGGTCCAATCAGCTATCCGCGCGCGGTGATGCGCAATCTGAAGTTCTCGAAAGGCGCCGTTGCAGTTTACGAAGGTCGCGCAATCGTCCGTTTCAACGTTACCGTGCCCGCAAACTACGGCGGCTCTTCCGGTGAGATCAAAGGCAAGCTGCGTTTTCAGGCGTGCAACGACGATGCGTGCTTTCCACCGGTGACGCGTGA
The DNA here is from genome assembly GCA_020199835.1 of Acidobacteriota bacterium. Lineage (GTDB taxonomy): Bacteria > Acidobacteriota > Blastocatellia > Pyrinomonadales > Pyrinomonadaceae > PSRF01. The sequence continues at coordinate 186,341 of JAIVJV010000009.1, forward strand.
AGTAAAGATGTGGCTCAACGTGGAGTGACCTGCTCGCGACCAACCACCGCCATCAATCGACCAACCTTGCCGTGCAGCTTCTTCTCCTGACGATAGGAGAAGAAAAGATCCGTGCGGCACATCGTACACAGCGGCGCAACGTGAATCCGTTCGGGCTTTACTCCCGTTGATTCAAGTTGTTCCCGGTTCGCCTGGATGAGATCAACGAGCGCATGACCTGGACGCGTCGGCGTAAACAATTTTGCGCCGTTTGGAAAGCGGCTACTAAACGCGTCGATTACTTCGCTGCCGACTTCATAACAACATGAACCAGCCGATGCGCCAATCGCGACGCGCAAACCTTCCGGCCGCGCGCCGTATTCCTGCGACAAACGTTTCACACCCTCGATCACCGCGGTGGCGAGTGTGCCGCGCCAGCCGGCGTGCACGGCTGCAAACGAGCGCGTACGTGGATCGCCGATCAGAATCGGCACGCAATCAGCGGTTTTCACGCCTGCGAGTACGTTGTCGGCGTTGCTGACGATGATGTCGCAGTAAATCGTCTCGCCGAGTTGATCTTCCGCGGGCTTTGCGTCTTCAACCGACGACACGACGCGAGCATCAGCGCCGTGGACCTGCCAGCAACCCGCGAGGGACCACTGGCCCGGAAAAAGCTTGAGAAAGCGACGACGATTCTCCAGAATGTTCTCCGCGTCGTCGTCGTGAAAGCCGGCGAGACTCAGCGAATCGCTCGGCATGCTGCTGACGCCGCCCATGCGAGTTGAGAAGCCGTTAACAAAACCGTCCTGTTCGAGAGGCAGACAAACAAGCGCGCGCAAGCCGTTGAGTTCGCGCCAATAATATCCAGCTTCGGTTAACTGTTGGTCGCTCGTGATCGTTTCCATCGGTATAGACATTATCGAAGTTGCGCGGATTCGCGAAGTGCTGCTGCGAACGCCGCGCTTCACTGAACGCGTCTTCACACGCGCCGAACGCGAATACTGCGACAGTCGCGGGGTCGTGGCGGCGCAGCATTATGCCGCGCGCTTCGCGGCAAAAGAAGCGGCGTTGAAAGCACTGCAAACGGGTTGGCGTGGCGGAATCAGTTGGCAGGACGTGGAAGTTTCAGCGCGCGACAGCGGCGCGCCTTACCTAATCTTCACGGGCGAAGTACTCGCCACGTTCAAAAAATTCGGCGCGACCGCAACACATCTCTCGCTCTCACACACGAGCGAACACGCTATCGCGCAAGTAATTTTGGAGCGCTAGGTTCGGTGTACATCCGTGTAAGGATTACTCAGCGAACGGACTGCTCCACGCCGGCAGATTCCCGTGCAGATAACACTCCATGTGCGGCTGCTCGCCTTCAGGAACCGCAATCAACTCCCGCAACGGACACGTAACAGCCGAAAGCAGCCCCGTCGCGATATCAACCTCGACAAACTTAATCCCTTCCGGACACTCAAAGTGCGCTCCACCCAGATCAGGCCGCACCGCAACCGCGCCTTTCATAAAATCCACCCACGCCGGCAACGCCGCTTCCGCGCCCGTCAGACCGAGCTGTTGGTTGTCGTCAAAACCAATCCAAACGACACACACGAGATTCGGCGAATAACCGATAAACCATCCGTCGCGCGACGTTCCTGTTTTCCCTGCGATCGCTGTTCCGGGCAACGCGCCGCGAGCTTTGCGCGCAGTGCCGCGTTCGATGACACCTGCAAGCATGTTCGTGATCGTGTACGCGGTCGTTGGACTAATCACTTGAGTGGTTGAGTTCGGCAGCGGATGAGCGGCTGGCGGTTCTCCAATACTCGTGATCACTCGCGGATCGACACGACGGCCCTCGTTCACAAACGCAGCGTAAGCGGAAGCGAGTTGCAGCGGAGTCGCTTCTTCAGTGCCTAAAGCAAGCGCCGGATATCGTTCCGGTTTCGGCAGGCCAAACGCTGCCGCGAGATTCGCGATCCGCGCGAGGCCGGTCTGCAAAGCCACATCAACGGTGACGACGTTTAAAGAACGCACGAGACCCGTGCGCATCGTCACTTCTCCCATCGAATAACCGCCACCATAGTTTGCCGGCCGATAAGTCCGCGTGCGGTCATAAACAAACTCACGCGGCGCGTCCATGAAAAGCCTCACCGGCGACATGCCGTCTTCAACCGCGGCAGCATAAACGAACGGCTTGAAAGTCGATCCGGGTTGGCGACGCGCATCGGTCGCGCGATTTAATTGCGACGTGGCGTAATCGCGTCCGCCAACCATCGCGAGCACGTCGCCGGTGTGTGGATCCAGGGCGACCAAAGCCGCCTGAGGTTTCGCGTCTCGCTTTGCGTAAATCGAATCAAGACGGTCCAACTGCTTCTTCAACGCCTTTTCAGCGAGATCCTGAAGCTCGAGATCGATCGTGGTGTGGATTCGCTGTTCGCCCGTTGACTCGGTGATTCGATTTACGTAATCGACAAAGTAGGGCGCCAGTGAGTTATCGAGCGAAACATCTCGGGCCACGTTCAACGCTTCCACACAAGCCTCGTCCTTTTGCTCGGGTGTAATTGCGCCGCTTTCCTGCATCGCCGTCAACACGGTTTTCCTGCGCGCTTTCGCGGCGTCTGGATGGCGCAACGGTGAATAGTGCGCGGGGCTCTGAATCATTCCAGCGATCGTAGCCGCTTCGGCGAGCGTCAGATCGCGCAGTTCTTTGCCAAAGAACACCGCCGCAGCCTCTTGCACGCCACGCACACTTACTGCGCCACGTTGGCCCAGATAGATCTCGTTGGAATAGAGCGCAAAGATATCTTTCTTAGACATCCGCCGCTCCAGCGCGAGCGCGAGCATCGCTTCGGCGTACTTGCGTTGCAGTGTCTTTTCCGGCGAGAGATACGTGTTTTTGACGAGCTGTTGAGTGATGGTCGAGCCGCCCTGGCCCAGTCGTTCCTCACCCGCATTCCGCAACAGCGCGCGTGCGACACCATTGATATCCACGCCGGAATGATCGAAGAAGCGTCGATCCTCGATCGCGAGTATCGCGTTGACGAGCACCGGCGGAATTTCATCGTAGCTCAACGCTTCGCGCTTGCCGGCTTTCGCGGAAATGTCGTTGGACAAAACCTCCGGTTCGAGCGTGAACGACTCGAGCGGGCTGTCGTTTCCGGAGATTTCGCTGATCTCGTCGTCAGCAAAAACCACGCGAACCAGCGCCGGTTGTTTTCGGCTGTTCCGTCCTGGCCGGATCTCAACCTCGGAACCGTTGACTATAAAACTTCCGCTCCAAACGTTGCTGGCGCTGGATTCCAGATAACCAGCGCGACGCAACGCATTGATCAATTTTTCGTGGGATAACTTCTGCCCGACCTGCAATACGCGCGGCGCGGCATACAAGCCCGGACGGCTCGTTAGATAACCGGTCGTGAGTCGTGCATCGATGATCTGTGAGTAGTATTTGTAAGAACGGAGCAGGGCCTCGCCACCCAAAATCAACGTCAAAATGATCACTACGACGCTTAACTTGATGAGACGGCGGGCGACGTGCGCGACCCATTCGGCGACGCGCGGTTCGGGCACAGATGTAACCTCGATTGCCACGAATACTCCTGCAACCCTTCAGTGCTTCTCAATTCGTATGCTTTGATTAAACGGTTAATACGTGAGGATTCTTGGAAAAGTCTTTCTCGGCGGTGGCGTCGATGAGGGCGCGAATCTCGGCCACACTTTCCAGTCCGACCTCGTATCCGGCGGCAACCAGTTCGCTGCCGCGGCCCATTTCGTCCCAGCGGATATGCCCGACCTTCGGTCTAATCACGTAATCAGACAGCGAGATTTGATGACTCGACGCCGTTTTCTGGACCACCATCATCGATTGCAACATCACGCCGAGCACCGAAGTGGTCGAACCCATAAACTTCGCGCCTTCGGCATTAACGTCAACGGCAATCACGATATCCGCGCCAAGCGAACGAGTAACCGACGCAGGAATTACCGCCACGAGTCCGCCATCCACCAGTTGGCGGCCTTCTTCGTCGATGACGGGCACGTACCACCCCGGAATCGTGCAACTGGCGCGAATCGCGAAGGGTATGTCGCCTTTGTCACGCAGCACCACTGCCGTTCCGGAGCACAGTTCCGTAGCCACGGCGGCAAACGGAATCGACAGGTCTTCAAAACGCATTATCGGTAAACGGTCGCGCAGATATTGCTCGAGCCGATCGTTACTCTGCACGCCAAGCCGCGACATCGTCATCCGGCCGACGTCGCGCCAGCGCATCTTTCGCCCGAGGTCTTCAATCTGGTCCAACGGCATACCCGATGCCCACGCGCCGCCAACCAGCGAACCGGCTGACGTTCCCGCTACATAATCGATGGGAATATTGTTCTCGGAGAGCGCGCGCAGCACCCCCACGTGCGCTATACCACGGGCGGCGCCGCCCGAAAGTGCCAAACCGATCGTGGGACGCCTGGAAGTCATTAGTAAGCCATCACACCGGACTCAACATCACGATCTCAGCCCGCTCGCGAGCCGTTTCCAAAAACGCGTCGGTATCGGACTCAATTTTCGCTTCCATCAGAGTTTTTTCAATCTCTTCGCGCGCCTGTTCGAGTGTGGGGACGATGCGTCCCGGAGAACGCGACTGGAAGCGCCGCACGTAAACGTCTCGATAGTAATCAGCAATCTCTTTCTGACTGATCACTACAAAATTACGAAAGCGGAAATCGAGATACTTTTCCATCTTTAGCCGCTGCTCGATGATCTCGTCCACTTTTTCACTGGTCAAACCAACCCGCAGCAACCGCTCGCGAAACGCCGGCTCTGACGGAAAATGCCGCGCCAACTCTGCTCGCGCGTCGCTGATCTCCCTCGCCGTCGGCACGATCGTCGGCAGTTTTTCCGCCTCCTGAAGTATCAATCGCTGATCGATCAACAAGCGCAGCGCGCGATTCAACTCTTCAGACGTGGGATTATCCAGTTGCGTAGTTGGTTGCAAGGCCAACTGCCACATCAAGTCTGAATAGGTGATCAACTCGGTCCTCGCCCCCGCATTAACGGTCGCTACCATTCGATCGACGACCTGCTGCGCGGCACACAGCGAGCAAAACGCCAGCACGAGCACCGAAGTTTTCACAAGTCGCGTCATCGCTTATTAGAACGTTTGCGTAAGGCGGAAATGCAGATTCCCGCGATGTAACCGGAAGATCGCCGGTAGCCCGTCAAATCCGTTAGGTCCACGCTGAGGAATCAGGAACTCGGGCGGTTTCAACAAAATACCGTAGTCGACCGCGAGCGCGCCGCCGAACGGCGTTTGCCAGCGAAACCCCAAACCTACCGTGTTGGTCCAACGCGCGCGCAGGTTCGCGGCGTTGATCGCCGCGAGAATGTCACCCGGCGGAACCGGCGCCGGCTCGTCTTTGCCAAACAGATCGCCGACGCGGCGAAACACGTTGCCGCCGTCATAAAACGGAACCACCTGCACCGACCTCGTCAGCGGAACGCGAGCTTCCAGGTTCAGCACCGCCAGCGCATTTCCGCCCACGGGCACCGTAAACGGATTCAGAAAAACTATGTTCTTCTCCTGATCGCGAAACTGACCTTGCGGAATTACCACCTCGCGCGGGCCCGCTTCTTCAAAATTGAATCCGCGTAACGTCGTGGAACCGCCCGAGAAGAAACGCTCACTGATCGGCAGCGTCCGATCGATCTCGTCGATAGTTCCGTTGCCGTCGCGATCGATCGGACTGAACAGGTTGGCGAGACCGAGCGTCATGTTTGCGGCGAATACGGTGTCGCGCAACGCGCTCATTTTGTAGTAGTGCCGGTAAGTCGTTTGAAAACGATTGAATGAGATGTTTCCGCCGAGCTGTCGCAGCGCCACTGCATAATCGACACTTAGAAATCCGCCGCGCGTAGCGTCAACCTGGTTGTAGCGGCAGATCTCGCCGGGATCGCCGGGCGTTTCATCGTCATCCAGATCTCGCTGGCTGCGCGCGAACAAACCTTTTTCACAACGCTCGCGCGTATCTCGCACGAACGACGCGCCGAGCCGCGATAAACGCACCTTTCGATCCGGCTCGAGAATCGGCCGCACCACCAAACTTTCAAGGTTAAAAAGCCGGACGTCTTCGTAACTAAAACGGCCAAAGACGATCGTGCGCGTGCGGCGATCGAGTACACGCTGCGTCTCAACCGCCGCCGTAAAACGATTAATGGTTGGTTCATCGACGCGGGTGCCGAAAATGTCGATCGGGTTACCTTCCTCGTCCAACCGCTGCACGATTCCCATCGTGCCGCGATCGATCGCCGAACGGAAGAAACGCGTGAGGGTCGAGTCGCGTTGATACTCGACCGACACCGCAAGCGGCGCGAAATCCGTTTCGTTGTAACGAGCAAAGCGCGGATCGAGATACTCCAGCCGGACGCGTTGTTGTCGGCGGCTCGCGCGCAAACGCATCGCGCCGTGACGCAAACGGTTCATCAGGTTGACGTTCGAGATCTCAAACAGACCGAGCGCGCCCGCATCCGTCGAATAACCACCACCGTAGTCCATCACGCGCGGTTTTTTCTCTTCGACGTCGATGATCACGTCGCTTCGCTTGTAGCCGCCGGCGGTTTCACCGGCTGCTTCCGTGCGAATAAGGACCTGGCGGTAAGCGTCCGTGAGATAGAGTTCGCGTTCAGCTTCGGAAACCCGGTCGGCGCGCAACACGTCGTTTTCACGAAGCGGGATCGCCCGCCGGATCGCATCGCGCTTCTTCCGCCTTGTGTCGCGATCTCCCGTCACACCGTTGATCAGGATTTGGTTGACAAACACTTTGTCGCCTTCGTTGGAGATCGAGTAGATCAACCGCACCTGCTCATCATCGCCTTTCATCGGCAGCTCAACGATTGAATAATCGACGCGCGCGTTGGCATAACCTTCGCGCGAGTAGAGTTGCGCCACTTTGTCGGCGTCCGCACGCGCTTGCGAGCGTGAGTAAGGCGCATTGATGACGGTCGAGAGTTCCTGGCGAATCCTCTCTTCGGTGTAGATCTGGTTTCCCTTGACGTCCACGCCCGCGATACGCGTGAGCGGTCCCTCGTTCACCTGAAAAGTGATGATCAAATTCTCGCCGTCGATCGTGACGCCCTGAAGCACTTGCGCGGATGCCTTGCGATAGCCGAAGTCGCGCATGAACGCTTCGACGGTGCGGCGGTCCTGTTCGAGCAACGTCAGGCTTGTGTAACCGCGCCCGTAACCGAGAAACGGAATCAATCCGATCGCGTTTTGTTTTTGAGTCTTCAGGTTTGGTGCGATGTCTTCGTACGAAAGCTTGTTAGTGCCGGTGATGCGGATGTCAGTCAGACGAAAACGCCGGCCGCGCTCCACCTGGTACTCGATGTCGACGTTTTGGCCCGTCAGCGTAGTCGGATTCAGGTTTTGGCACATCTCTTCTGTGCCGTTTGGTCCCATGTCCGCGGTCGGATTGCTGACACGACAGATTTCAGTGACCTCGGCGAAAAAATAACCGTCTTCCTGAAGCTGGTTTCGAATGCGGCGCGCGCCTTCGACGATCGCGGAGTAGTCGATGTTGCCCTCGCGTTTGACGGGCAGCAACTCGCGCTGGGTCTTCTCGCTGAGTTCGTAATTCGTGACCTTGACGTTGACTGTTGGACCAACGGCACCCTTCAAAAAGATCCGGATCCCGTTCTTTTCCGCGTCCAGCTCAACGCGCGGATCTTCAAGCACAGGCGTGAGAAAGTTCTTCGCAATCAACGCGTCCCGAATCTTGTTTACGTCTTCGCCGAGGGCGTCGCGCGTGAAAGGAACTGACGGTTGCAACGTGAGCGTGCTGCGCACGGCGGAAGCGTCGAAACCGGCGATGTCGATGTTGAACGCTTCGACCCGCGCCTGGTCACCGGGCATGACGCGATAAGTAACCGTTGCACGGACGCCGCGTGGCCCGAGCTGTTCCTGCGGCTCAACAGTCGCGTTGTAATAACCGCGATCGCGTAAGTAGATCTGAATCTCGTCAGCGTTGCGCAGGATGAGTTGTTGCGAGAGACGTGTTCCGGGTTGGACGAAGTTTAGTCTCGCGCGCAGTTCGTCAACGGAGATCGGCGTACCGGTAACCGGTCCCAGCTCAATACGCACGTCGCCGATCTGCACCTGCCGCTTCACGACGAAGCGAACCAACACAGGCCCGGTGCGATTCGCGCCTTGTTCTACGACTTCAACGCGCGCATTGCCGACACGTCCGGAATCAAACAACGCCTGGAGCGAATCGCGCACGCGAACCGCGGAAAACTGCGTGTTTGCCGCGACTTTCAAGAGCGCTAAAAAGTCAGGAGCGTTTCGATCGTCCGGATTGTTTTCTACAACCAGCTCGACAGAACTGATTTGCCGGCCTTCATAGTCTTCGATTCGCGCGTCTCCTGGCGTTTTACCCGGCGCCAGGCCCGGGAACACCAAAACCAGCAGCAGAATCAGCAGCAGTCGAATCTTGAGCGCCTCCGGCAACAATTCGTTCACTTACCCCTTGATCAAAATCGCTTTCTAAACCTGATCTCAAACATGAAATTATTCGTGCGCGCGGTCAGTCGCCGCGTGGATGCCTGTTCGTACTGCGCCACAAACGACAGTCGATCAGACACGCGATACTCGACCGCGAGTATTTGATTAGGATCGGAAGCTACGTTAGTTGAATAGGTGACGGTAACTTCCTTGCTGATGCGGCGGCCGAGCGTCAGTCGCGCGCCCGGCGTGGAGCCGGCGGTGCCGCCGATCACCGGACTGATTTCAAAGCGCGTTAGTCCAAACAGTTTGCTCGTTGCTCGTTGAGCGGGCGCGTTGATCAAAGCGTCGGTCAAAAGACTCGTCGCAGCGCCGACTTCAGACTGCGCCAGAATCGATTCGCTAGTGTCGCCCGAGGAAAGTTGTCCCGTGGTAATCAGTGAAACCACATCGGCCTGCGGCAACGCGGGCTCAGAACGCACAACGGCGGACGGTTGCGACAATGGACCAGTCAAACCCACGATCACGCGATAACCGCGAATCTGCGATTCGCCCTGAATGTTGATTATCGGATCGGCGTTCCGCCCCCCCGGCAGAGTGATCAACGCACGCGTGATGTCATAACGATCGTTGCGGAAATTGAGCGTGCCGCTCGTTGCCGTAACTCGTCCGGAGATCGACGGATCGTTGATTGGACCATCCAGTTGTAACGAAACGGAACCGACAAGGTCCGCCAGATTGTTGCGCACCACGAGAGCGTTGCGGCCTTCAACTCGCAGCGCCGTGAACACAGCCGTGCGAGTCAACTCGATCTCCGCGCCTTCTTCAATCGATTCACCGGGTCGCGTGTTGATGAGGTCCGCCAGCTCGATGTCTTGCGTGTACTCCGTGCGCCGCAGGTTTACGATGCCGCCAATGAGCTGCTCGCGCGAGGAACCCCTGATCTCCACGTCAGCATCGAGTGTCGAACGGAAGTCCTCGGGAAACGGCACGGTAACGTTATCGCCATGGATGCTGACGCGAAACGCAGAAACTCTGAAGCCTTCAAGTAACGCTCCTCCGGTCGCCGAGATGCGGCCCCCGCCGAGCGTGCCTTCGAGCGAGTCGATCTGCGCCTGGTTGGCCGTAAACCGGACGGCGGTACGCAGGTTCGCGATGGACCAGCGCTCGTTGCCCAACAATATCGACACTGAGCCGTTGTTGATTGATGCCGTGCCGAGAAGACGTGGTTGTTCGAAGCTGCCGTTGACGCGGACCGCGACCTCAGCCGTACCCGATGAGAAGAAATCGGGCGAGACACCGTTCAGCACGCGCAGGTTAAGGTCGCCATTGACATTGAGACTCTGCCGGCCACCCGCGCCGCTCGCGAGCGTGCCGTCGAGCACGATGTTGGTGCCCGGTCCGGTAAACCTCGCCGCCTCGAAAGCCACTTCATTTGGCGTGAAACGAATGACAAGGGGCGTCGAAGCCGCAAGTTGAATGTCCTCGACGCCGAAACTCAACTCGGAAAAAGTCGCGGTACCTGATAGTCCTGCAAGCGAGAAGTTATCGTCGTCGTCGATCAAGTTTCCTTTGGCGGTAAGGGTTCCGTTCGCACGGCCCGAAACGCGCACGCCGGTGTTTGGCAAAAACATCTGAAACAGGTTCGTCAGGTCCGCATTCGTCAACGTGGTCTCGATTGACGCCGGCAGATCGGGACTCGCGAGATTTATCTGCGCGGCGACAACCTGCGGTTGACCCAACAGGCCGGTTGTCAGGTTGATGCTGAGTTGCTGATTCTGCGTGCGGCCCGTAAGTGCAACAGTGCCTGCAGGCCGCCCGTTGATGACGACGTCACGGCCTGATCCGTCAAACGTGATCTGATAGGCCGAGAAATCTTGATCGGAAAGATTGCCCGTGACGTGCGCAGTGAAGTCCGCAATGCCGCCAACTTGAAGTCCCGGGCGGTTTGTGAGAGCGACCAGTCGCGCGAGCTGAATATTTTCCGCGCGGCCCTGGAAATCAAACGCTTTGCTCGTCATGTTGAGATTGCCGCTGGCCAGGATGCGACCGGCGACCAACCGCACGTCCACGCTCTCAACATTCACATTTGGTCCATTAAACGTCGCGCGCGCCGTCATCCCTTCCACCGGCTCGCCGCCCAGGCGTCCTGGCCCAAGAGTAAAATTGGCGCTGCCGGTCATCGCATTCGGAATGCCCGAGATACTGATCTGTCCGGACAGGTCGCCTTCCGTGTCTGACGCAAGCCGCTGGTTACTACTCATCAACGGCGACAACGCGAGCAATGTGCGCGCGCTGAAACGATCGAGCGTTGCTTCCAACGAAGTCCTGTTCTCGCCACCGCGCGGCGCGATGAGCGAGAAGCGCACGCCACCGCCATCTCTTTCCGCCAACTGTCCGTCAGTGACACGCGTTTCCGTCTCGTTCATCGCGATTGACGCCGACAACGCGCCAACCTCGATTCCATTTACAATCAACGAGCCTAGCGAGAATTTACCGTTGACATTAGGCTCGTTGAGCCGCCCGCGAATGTTGCCGTTGAAGGCGAGTTGGCCCGCGAGCCCGATGCCGTAACTCCGCAACTGCTCTTCAACTTCCGGCAACAGTCCCGACGAGATCAGCACTGCCTGCAACTCTGCCGCATCACTCGATGCGAGATCGACTTGCAGATTCGAATCGTTTTCGTAAGAGAACTGACCAGTCGCACTCAACCGCGTCGCGGGTGTTTGCAGGTTCACCTGCTGGATATCAAACAGTCCGCGATCTGCGCGCAACGCAATCCTGCCGGTGATCGGAATCCGGTCAGCGGTCGCTTCGCCAGTGTTCGCTGTTAGTTGAGTCGTGATCGTGCCGGAAGCGAGTTTGGCGTCCGTTCCGGGAAACGTAAGATCGACGCGGCCCGTCGCGCGGCCGGTCAGAGGCACCGCACTGCCTGCGAGTGCCGTCAGTGGTCCGGCAATATCGACGTTGTTGATGTCAGCACTGATTTGCGACGTACCGCCGCGCGTAGTGGCGATGCGCGCATTGCCCGTAGCGCGTCCGTCAAACACATCAGCGGTGAAATTGTTGAGCTGGATTTCGCGGTTGGTCGCAACGACGCTCCCGCGCGCCTGGCCCATGTTCATGCGTCCCAGCACACCGCCGCCGATGCTCAGATCCGCCGTCGCGCGATAGCTGCCTGATGGCGAAACGACAAAGACCGGCTTCGTAAGTTTCACGTTCTCGGCCTGGCCGTCGGCCAACTTGACTGTGCCGACGTTGATATCAGCGGTCTCTCCCTGGATTTGTCGATTGCGGACCGACAAGCGGACGCCGGCGATATCGAGACTACCGATCTCCGCGCCCGCGGCACTCGTCGCGCCGACGTGAAGGTTCTTCACCACAACACTCGTCACACCGCCACGATCGTGAACCTCGACACTGTTCGCCGTGATGCCCTTCACCGTCGCCCCTGAAGCGGACACTGTTCCGGCTTTCACGCTCGCAACCGTTGCGGTCGTGACGTCGTTCTCTTTGCGCGCGCGCAAATCGGTAGCAGTGATTCCAGCCACTCGCGCGCCCGAAGTCGCGAGGCCGTTCGCCGTAAACTGATTCGCCGAAGCAGTCACGATCTCACCGCTCTTCTCGACCCGTGCATCACGGAGAAATAACCCGGACAACGTCGTGCCGTAACTTCGTTCCGCAACAGCACGCAATTCACCGATCCAGCGAAAGTCCGTGCCGGTGCCCATCACCTGTCCGGCGAGCTGTAACGAATCGATTTGAAAGTCGCCCGCGTTCAGCAGATCAGCGACGGCTTTGCCGTTGATCTCGTAACTGCGGCCCTGTCCCGAGCCGCTCGCCGACACGTTCAATCCCTGGAGACGTATACCGTCAGCCGCGAGCGCGTCAGATTTGATCTCGCCCGTGACTTTGAACTGATCGCCGTCGCCCGTAATCGTGCCGGCAAAGTTTCCCGCACCACGCAACGTCGTGCCTGACTGCAACACGTCGGAAAGTTGCGTCAGATCAACACTCGACGTGACGTTCATCTGATAACGAAGCGCACGCCAGTCGTCCATCGTGCCTTGCAACCGCGCTTCAGCAACCGGCGACCTGAGGACGGCCTCGTGAATCTCGGCGCGCGTTTGACTCACACGACCACGCGCGTGCAGGTCGATGTTGTTGATGGGCCGGCCGTCGTAAGTGAAGTTGGAATCGGTAAGGTTTACCGTAACGGTGTTCATCCAACTCTCAGCCGGCGCGTTCGGATCGTCGGGCTGAATCGTCGCCTCCAGGTTCCTCGCTTCACCGGAGATCTCATGCCGCGCGTCGCCGTAGTGGATCACACCATTTCTTATTTGGATGCTCGCGGTTGAATAGGCAAACAGAATGCGTTTGTTAGGCTCGGGTGGCGGAACGTGGATGTTGCGAAAGTTGGAGCGACCCTGTTCGTCAAACGTGACCCACGCTTCGAAACCGTCGATCTTCAGATCCTTGAGATTAATGTTGCGCTGGAGATTCAGTGCGTAGAGATCTTCGATGCGGATCGTCGCGGACAGTTTATCGATCTTGCCGAGCCGTTCGCCGGTCTGCGAGTCGTAGAGTTCCACGCCGTTCATCTCGACGGTGTTCGGCGGTAAGTCTGCGTGAAACTCTCTGATCTCGGCCCTGATGCCGTAATTGGCAAACGTGCGCTTGATTTGCCCGGCGACGTAGCGATCGACAAAACCGAGCCGGTAGAGGAAAAACGCCAGCAGGATCAGCACTATCGCACCGCCACCGATGATAAAGCCGGCGAGAATCGCATGGCGTCGCGTGAAGTAGCGCCAGCGCTTCGTTACCGAAGGCTTGGGTGGTTCCGGGCGCTCCGGTAGATCTGGCTCCGGGCGCTCGGGTAGATCTGCTGGTCTGTTCGGATCGTCTACACTCATGGCGGACAGCCGCTAAGGCTACATCGGGATTCAAATTCTAGAGGGAGAGACCGAAAGTTGAAAGAACCAGTTCAACTTTCGTCAGATGGCATTCTCGTGGTCCTTCGATGCCGGTTCGCCGAGCGGCACGTTGCCTACAACCGACAGCTCGAAGCCTTCGAGAGCTGCTACTTTGGGGGGATGATTCGAGAGAAGCAGGATCTGCCGCAACCCGAGATCATGAAGAATCTGCGCGCCAACACCGTAGTCGCGGTCGATTCCATAACCCGTCTGCAAACTTGCTTCTCGTTTACTCAGTCCACTTTCCTGCATCACATTGTACGTTCGCAACTGATTAACCAAATCAAGACTGTGTTCGCGCTGGCGCAGGTACAGGACCACGCCACGCGCGGCGGCGGCGATCTTTTCCAGCGCCGTGTGTAGTTGAAATCCCGTGTCGTCGATCAGCGAACCAAACATGTCGCAGGTGACGTTTTCCGTGTGCACCCTGACCAGCACCGGATCGTCGGTCTTCACGTTGCCCATCACCATCGCGAGGTGAACGTCGCCATTCATGACGTTTTCGTACGCAATGGCACGGAAGCGCCCGTAAACCGTAGGCAAATCTGTTTCCACGACGCGGCGCACGAGCTGTTCCTTACTCATGCGATATCTCACAAGCTCGGCCACGCTGATGATCTTCAGATTATGGTGTGCGGCGAACTCTTCGAGCTGCGGCATACGAGCCATCGTGCCGTCTTCATTCATGATCTCGCAGATGACGCCGGCGGGATAAAGTCCGGCGATGCGCGCCACGTCCACGCTCGCTTCTGTTTGACCGGGGCGCACCAACACGCCGCCGTCTTTTGCTCGCAAAGGAAAGATGTGGCCGGGACGGGCGAGATCCTGTGGCCGCGACTGCGGATCAACGGCGACCAGAATCGTAGTCGCACGATCCGCGGCGGAGATGCCGGTCGTGATGCCTCGGCGCGCGTCGATGGACACCGTGAAAGCCGTGCCCAGAAACGACGTGTTATCAGCAACCTGCGTGGTCAGGTGCAACTCGTCGCAACGCTCTTCGGTCAGGGGCAAACAGATCAGACCGCGCGCGTGGCGGGCCATGAAATTAATGATTTCAGGCGTGACCTTTTCCGCCGCACAGACGAGATCGCCTTCATTTTCGCGATCTTCGTCGTCAACAATGATGATCATGCGCCCGTCGCGAATATCAGCGACGGCTTCGTCAATGGTCGCAAAAGCCACGTGATGGTCCTATCGGGTCGTCTCGGTCTTAAACGAGCTTCGTCAAGGGGGTTATGTTACCTGAAAGCCAGTAATCTTTCCACGTACTTACCGATTACATCGACCTCCAGATTCACGCCGTCGCCAGGCTTAAGCTGCGACAGGTTGGTAACTTCCCACGTCTTGGGAATGATCGCGACTTCGAAATAGTCTTCGGCGAGGTTCGCCACAGTCAAACTGATGCCTTCGACCGCCACTGAGCCTTTGAAAACGAGGTAACGCGCTATGTCGGGCGGAAAAGCGAAGCGCACCGTCCATGACTCGCCGTGATCCTCGACCGAGACGAACGCTCCGCGAGCGTCGACGTGACCTTGAACCATGTGCCCGCCGAGACGTGTTTGGGGCGTCACGGCGCGTTCGAGATTAACGCGCGTGCCGGGTTTGAGGCTGCCGAGCGTCGAGCGCTGCAAAGTCTCGCGCGAAACGTCCGCGGCAAATGAGCCGTCGTGAATGTCCAGCGCAGTCAGGCAAACGCCGTTGACGGCAATCGAGTCGCCGTGGTTCGTGCCTTCGGTCACGATGCGGGCATCGATAACGATGCGCGCGTTCTCGCCGCGTTCTTCGATGCTGCGAACGCTGCCGAGTTCTTCAATGATGCCGGTGAACATGCTCCATCATCCGTGCTAAAACTTGTTCGATCGAGAGTGCAGACGAGTCGATGACGATCGCGTCCTCCGCAACTTTCAGCGGCGAATCAGCGCGCGTCGAGTCGCGCCGGTCACGTTCCGTCATCTCAGTCAGTGTCTGTTCGAACGAGACATTGGTGTTTGTCAGACGATCTTCGTGGAAACGCCGCTCCGCTCGTTCTTTGGGAGATGCTGTCAGAAAAAACTTGATATCGGCCTCGGGGAAAACGACCGTGCCGATGTCGCGACCGTTTAGCACCGCGCCGCGTTGGCCCATCTGTCGCTGTCTCTCGACCATCGCGCGCCTGACGCCCGGGTTCGTAGAAACCACTGATGACATCGCGGTCACGCCTTCGGTGCGAATCTCTTCGGTGACATCGCGATTCTCGAGCAACACTTTCAGTGAATCCGGATCGCCTTCGAGATCGATATCGATGCGAGCGGCGAGCGCGGCAACGGCTTCCGTATCGGCGGGATCGAGATGGGCTTCCATCACCGCGAGCGCGACGGCGCGATACATCGAACCGGTATCGATGTAAAGCAGGTGCAACTCACGCGCCAGCATGCGCCCCAGCGTCGATTTACCAGATCCGGAAGGACCGTCGATGGCAATGATCATACAAAGGCGGAAAAAACTTCGTTGGACAACAGAGCGCCACTACGAGTCAGCCTCACGCAGTCGCCGTCAAGTTCGAGCAAACCGGCTTCTCTAAATCGTTCGAGGTCTGTTTCGTAGTCTTTACACAAATCGCGACTGACACCACGCATTAAACGGAGACCGAGAAAAAGATTTTCGGCCTTAACATCGCGGTCGGTTAAGAACTGTTTTTCAATTATCGGTGACGATGCGCGTTCAATCAGCTCTACATACTTCAGCGCGTCACGCTCGTTGGACCACCTTCGACTCTCACCATCGTACGAGTGCGCCGAACACCCAAACCCAAAATACGGCTCGCCGGTCCAGTACTTCGTGTTGTGCCGCGATTCGAAACCCGGGCGGCACAAATTGGAAATCTCATAGTGTTCGTAGCCCGCTTCCGACGCGCGTCCGAGCATCCATTCGTACATCACAGCCGCCAGGTCTTCATCAGGCTCGGGTTGCAGCCCGCGCTGGATGTGCTGGGCCAACCGCGTGCCCGAGTGCACCTCGAGTAAATAAAACGAAAGATGTTCCGGCGCTAACGCCAACGCCTCGTCAACGTTTCGTTGCCACCCATCGAACGTCTGGCCCGGAAGTCCGGCGATTAGATCAAAACTCACGTTATCGAAACCGGCCGCACGAAGATCGTGAAACGTGCGCCGCGCGTCGGCAGCAGTATGGGAACGGCCCAACTTCGCGAGTTCACGATCGTCGAACGTCTGCGCGCCAAAACTGGCGCGGTTAATTCCCAACTGCCGAAACCCGCTCAGCTTCGCCTCGTTCACGCTGCCCGGATTAATCTCCAACGTGATCTCCGAGTCGGGGGCGACGTCAAACCGATCGCGCAACGCGCTCAAGATTCGGTCCAGTTGCGCCGGCTCAAGCAGCGACGGAGTGCCGCCACCGAAATAAATCGTGTCAACGTGCGCGCCCGCAACAGACGACGAATTGATCTCGTTCACAACAGCGCTGACGTACCGATTCGCGAGCTCAGCATCGTACAGTCCAGTCGCGAAGTCGCAATAAGAACAGCGCGAACGGCAGAAAGGAATATGAATATACAAACCCGTGGAACTCATTGATTGCACGCATAATAACACGCGAGTGTATGTATCAATTCATTCCCTCCGTATTGGTTTCAAGACGCATTTTTCAACGCCTGAGTCCGTAAAATCCGTGTTCTCGTAATGGCACGCCTGTTGAGTTACAGGTGTTAGCAATTAACAACGGGAGGTAAAGTCTGAAATGGCAGATGACAGAATGAGAAACGACGACCTCGACAAAAACATGGGCGGTGGCCAGAACAAGGAAAACTATGGTGGTCAGCAGACTCCTGGACGCAACAAGCAGGATGACGACCTGAAGACGGGCCAACGCGGCGCCGGTCAGGGCCAGCAGAGCCAGCACGGCAAGCAGGGCCAGGGCCAGGAAAACCAAGGACACATCGAGGACGACTTTGGCACTTCCGGCAACAAGGGAGAAGGTCAGGGCGGCCAGAACCGCGGAAATTTCTAATCAAAAACAAACTCTCTTCTTTTCTGCTTAGGAGCACGGTTCGCATGCCGTGCTCATTTTTTTATGCGCTGCGTGCTGCCGTCGCCGCTGATTGATTTGCTCATGGTGCGAGCCACTCGTTCGGCTTCCGCAAACGCGCGCAACGAATTTCCGCCGAGTATCTTGCGAATGTCCTGCTCGCTGTAACCACGCCTCAATAGTTCGTAAGTGATGTTCGGAAGCATTGAAACGTCTTTCGCACCCTCAGGCATGTCGTTCGCGCCGTCGAAGTCCGCGCCGATACCGACGTGATCGATTCCGGCGACTTTAACGATGTGGTCTATGTGATCGATGAGTTTCGAAATGGGCAACGGCGGCAACGGATTCGCAGCTTCGAGTTTATCGCTTTCTTCAGCGCGTCGCTCCGGATCGTCTTTGTACTTCTCGTTGATGGCATCCTGCTGGGCTTTCAACCGCTTCGCGCGTTCTTCACTCTGCGGACCAACCGTTTTCACATCCACAAACGCGCTGTAAAAGTTAACGTGGACCACCCCGCCGTTCTTCGCGATTCGTTTTAACAAATCGTCCGGGATGTTGCGCGGCACGTCGCTCAACGCGCGCGCGGAAGAATGCGAAGCGATGATCGGCGCCTTGGAGATGTCGAGCGCGTCGCTCATCGTTTCGTCCGAAACGTGTGACACGTCAACCATCATTCCAAGGCGGTTCATCTCACGCACCACTTCACGGCCGAAGTTACTCAGACCGCCGTGTTTCTTCTGTCCTCGTCCGGCGTCGGCCCAGTTGTTCGTGTTGTTCCAGGTTAACGTCATGTAACGAACACCGAGCCGGTAAAACTCGCGCAATGCGGCCAACGAGTCTTCGATCGCATGTCCGCCTTCGATGCCCATCAAGCACGCGATCTTGTTGATTCGTTTGGCGCGGCGAATGTCGGCGACGGAAGTTGCGAGCATCAGATCGCGAGGATGGCGTTCGACTGCGCGATAAACAGAGTCGATCATGTCGAGCGTGCGACGCGCTGAGCCGCCGTTTTCGACGTACCACGGTCTGACGTAAAGCGAAAAGAACTCCGCCGTCAGACCGCCCTGTCTCATTCGTTCGATGTTGGTGCGATACGGCGCGGGTGGCGTGCCGCTGAGATCGAAGTCGTCGTTAGTCATCGGCGTAGTCACGTCGTTGTGCGTGTCGATGACGATGGCGCGACGATGAATCGCGAGCGCGCGTTGCCAGAGTCGTTCGTCGCGCGGCTCGGGAGTTTGCGCCGTCACGGATGAACCAACCAGATTAGCGAACAGGACGATGAGCAGACAGACGGCAACCGGACGAAGCGGGGTTCGAGTTGTCATTGGTTTACCTTCCAGGTTTAGCTTTCCTGGCCGGGCATGATACCACGGGCCGAAAATGTGGCGACCCACGTTGTTACTTGAGAAGCAGAGCATTATTATCCAACCGCGATGTCGATCCTGATTGCCGAAGACAACGTGGCCCAGCGCCACTACTTGCGCGAGATTCTCGAGAAGGAATTTCCTTCGCACGTGCCCGTTTTTGAGGCCGCTGACGGCGAGGAGACGGTGAAGCTTGCGCTCCGCGAGAAACCGGATGTTTGCATTCTCGACATCCAGATGCCGAAGCTCTCAGGCGTGAAGGCCGCGCGCGCGATCTGGCGTGAGTTTCCTACGGCGCGCATCATCTTCTGGACGCAATTTCCGCACGAGATCTACATCAACGAGATTCGCAAGATCGTTAAGTCAGTCGATCCGCCACCAGCTTACGGCTTCATTCACAAGAACAATCCCGAGTCGCGTTTTTTGCGTTTTGTCGCCGCGGTGCTGGAAGACGGCGCGGACATGATCGACCCGGCTTTCAAAGACTCGTTC
Source organism: Acidobacteriota bacterium (assembly GCA_020199835.1). Lineage (GTDB taxonomy): Bacteria > Acidobacteriota > Blastocatellia > Pyrinomonadales > Pyrinomonadaceae > PSRF01. Next base: position 205,646 of record JAIVJV010000009.1, read on the forward strand.
AAGCGCCCGCTGTTGACCGAGTTTGAAGCAGAAGCGCTTTACTATCTCGCGCTCGGACTTTCCAATTGGGCCATCGCGCGCAAATGCTCGCTGAGTTTGCGTGGCGTTGAAAGCCGGCTCGCAACGCTCTACGAAAAACTTTTCGTCTCAGTGGCCGAAGGCACTGATCAGGAAGCGTACGAAAAACTCGCTTACAACATTCGCACACGCGCGTTTTTTGAAGCCCTGCGCCGCGGGCTACTGAACAGCGACGAACTCGAGAAAGCCTCAACAGATCTGGAAGGCTGGCTGCAAAAAGATCATAAGCGGTTTGCCGAAGAGCAGAAACGCGAAGCTGCCTCGAAGAAGAAATGAAATCCGTGGCTCGGTTTCGGCTCCCGGCAATTCTCTTTTGCCTGTCTCTGTTCGCCGTCTTGTCGCTCTCTGTTGATCGACCGTTGGCCCAGACCGGCGAGCTTCAAACAGGCGAGCCACAACCGCAAGCGTCTCCTTCGCCGTCGCCTTCTCCGTCTCCATCACCTTCGCCAACACCGATCACGGGCTTGCATCAGTGGGGCGCGGTCACGCTCTTTCACGGTTTGCCTTCCGATCGCGTGCGCGCGATCGCGCAAACGAGTGACGGCGCGATGTGGTTTGGCACTGAAGCAGGTCTCGCCAAGTTTGACGGACGCCGCACACAAGCCATCAACGACCCGGCGCTGCCCGCTGGACGCGTGCTCGCGCTGCAAACAGATCAGGACGGCGGGATGTGGGTCGGCACTGAATCAGGCGCGGCGCGTTTCAGTGGCGGCGTGTTCGCGCGAATACAAGAGACCGCCACGCAGGCTGTGTCGGCGATCGTCGTCACCGACGGCGTGGCTTTCATGGCGACCGAACAAGGCAACGTGTATGAGAGCCGCGTGGGTTTCGGTGTGGCACTCGAAACCCGCGCGGTGCTGAGCCAGCCGTTGCAGAATGCTGATCGCGAACGTCCTGGTCCATTGCCGATTACCAGCATCAACCGAGCAAACAATCGTCTCTTTATCGGCACGCTCAGTCGCGGTGTGTTGGAGATCGAGAACGGCACTGTCAAACAGCCCCCGGCTCGCCCCGCCGTATTTTTTGTCAACGCTCTCGAACGCGATCGCGACGGAAAGTTGTGGGCCGGCGCACGCGCGCGAAAAGAAGAACCGGGCGCGTTCTCCGGTACTGAGATCGCAAACCTCAAGCGCACGGAAGCGGCAACGGGTCCAGTGACGGTCTTGAAAGCAATTGGCAACGAGATCTGGATCGGCACCGACGGCCGCGGCGTGTTTCGCGTCTCGAAAGAGAAAACGCAACGCTTCACTTTCGATGGGACCGCGGGCGGCTTACGTTCGGATCATGTTTACGCCATCTTTACGGATCGCGAAGGTGTGATCTGGTTCGGCACCGATCGCGGCGTCTGTCGTTTCGATCCGCACGCGCCGCGAGTCGAGTCGGTGGGCGACGGCATCGAGAGCAATTTTGTGCGCGCGCTTTATCAAACCAGCAGCGGCCGCACGTTAGCCGGCACCAATCGCGGACTGTTTGTTTACGACGAGAAAACCCGAACGTGGAACGTTGTGCCAGGTCTCGGCCAAAACATCATTTACGCTGTCGCTGAAGATCGCTCGCAACGTTTGCTCGTGGCGTCGGTTAGTGGCTTCTACGTCTCGCCACGGCAATCGTCAGCGATTGAAGAACAGATGTTTGCGCGTCTCGAGTCGGGGTCTGTTTCGCCGGACGGCGTAGGCAGCGTGCGCGCGATCGCGCAATTCAACGGCGCGACTTACTACGCGATCTTCGGACGCGGCGTGGAGCGGATCGACGGGGGCCGCGCCAGCCTGAGTTGGGCTAATACTGCGCCGAGCACACGCGACGTTCTTAGTTTGCTCGCTGACGGCGATAACCGGCTCTTGATTGGCACGGCGAGAGATGGTGTCCTCGTGTCAGACGGAAAGACGATTCGCGACGAGCCTGCGTTCGGGATCTTGAAAGGACCGGCGGTGCGCTCGATGGCGCGCACGCCCGATGGTTCGCTGTGGTTTGGTACGTCAGCCGGTGTTTATCTGTGCCGTGCGGCGGGCGACTGCACACTCGCGCTGCAAAATGTTGACGCGCGTTTTGTGCTCGCCGGTCAGTCGGGCGAAGTGAACGAGATCTGGTGCGGCACACGCGGTAATGGTCTCATGCGGATAATGCTGGATCCGGTGGTTGGACCAGTCGTTTCCGAACTCGATTCCGAACACGGATTGCCGTCGCAGAACGTCTTCGCGGCATTGCCGCAACGCAAAGCAGACGGAAGTGACGTGTTGTTGATCGGCACCAATCGCGGCATCGCGCGTTACGAGCCCGGCCGCTTTGCGCCTGCCTTGTCGGTCACGCGGATTCTCAGCAAACGAGTGCACGCGCCGTCGGAGTTGCAGGCCGGTTTGAATCTCGAGTATCCGCAGAACAGTCTGCTGCTCGACGTGACCGCAATCAGTAGCCGGACGTTTCCCGAGCAGTTTCAGTATGCGTTTACTCTCGCCGACAGCGGCGGCCAAACGGTCAAGCAAAAACTCTCGCGCGATTCGCAGTTCACGATGGAGGGTTTGAAACCCGGAACCTACACCGTCACGGCGCGCGCGTTCACGAAAGATCTTACGCCGTCAACGCCGCTGACGTTTTCGTTTACGGTCGCGAAAGCGCCTTTTCCGTGGACCTCAACCGCACTCGCGATTCTACTCGCGCTCGCGTTGCTCGCATTGTTGTGGGCCATCCTTGAACGCCGTCGCATCGTCGCAACGAGCGCAGCGCTCGTCGACGCGAACCGCGAGCTTGCTGACGCGCGTCTGAATCTCGCGAACGAAGCCGAACGCGAGCGAGGTCGCATCGCTCGGGACTTGCACGATCAAACGCTCGCTGATCTTCGTCATCTCGCGTTGCTCACGGACCAGATCAAAACCAACGGCGAACCGCCAGGGAAACAAACGGCCGCGTTGCGCGGCGAGATAGAGTTGATCTCGCAGGAAGTGCGGCGCATCTGTGAAGACCTGAGTCCGTCGGTATTGCAAAACGTCGGCTTTGCGGCCGCGCTGGAGTTTGCGCTTTCCCACGCGGTGCAGGACGCGCCGCCCGAAAAGCGTTTCGAGTATGAGTTTCACTGTGACGAAGCGATTGAGGAACGCAGCCAACTGCCGTCGAGCGTGCAATTGCAGATCTATCGCATCGTGCAGGAAGCGGTGAATAACATCTGGAGACACGCGGGCGCGACCGAGGTAAAGATGTTTGTTAACAGTCCTCCCGAAGGCGACTTCTCGTTGCGGATCGAAGACAACGGGCGCTCGTTTGAGTCGCAGCCGACAAATTTAGAAGGACGCGGACTCGCGAACATGCGCGCGCGTGCGGGTTTGATCGATGCGCAGATTTCATGGCAACCGCGCGAAGGCGGCGGAACAGTGTTCACACTGAGCAGAAAACCGGCACGTTCAGGAGCAAAATTGGTGTGAATGAAGACACGTTGTACATAGCGCCTGAGGTCGCCTCCGCGATTGAGTCTAACAAGCCCGTTGTCGCGCTCGAATCGACGGTCATTGCGCACGGCTTGCCGCGGCCGCTGAATCTCGAAACCGCACGACGCATGGAAGCCATCATCCGCGAAGGCGGCGCGACGCCGGCAACGATTGCCATCATTGACGGCAAGTTGTGCGCGGGTCTTACAGACGATCAACTCAACCTGCTCGCGGAAGGTGGCGACGTCAAAAAGATCAGCACGCGCGACGTTGCGCTCGCTGTTGCGCGACAGTGGACGGGCGCTACAACCGTAGCGTCAACAATCTGGATTGCGCGCAAGGCTGGAATCAAAGTCTTCGCGACGGGCGGCATCGGCGGCGTTCATCGCGGCGCCTTGCCTGACGTTTCCGCGGACCTGCCGGAACTGGCGCGCTCACGAATAATCGTGGTGTGTTCGGGAGCAAAGATCGTGCTGGACTTGCCGGCCACACGCGAATGGCTGGAAACGCACGGCGTGACGGTGCTTGGTTATGAGTGCGATGAACTGCCCGCATTCTATTCACGCAAGAGCGGACTGCCCATCGATGCGCGCGTGGATTCGCCGGGCGAGGTGGCGGAAATTTTTCGCACTCAACAACGCCTCGAGATTTCGCGTGCGCTGCTTGTTACCGCCCCGGTGCCTGGAGAGTTTGAACTCCCAAGCGAACAACTGAAATTCGTCCTTGATAACGCGCTCGCGGACGCCGCACGTAAAAACATCGGAGGCCGCGAGCTGACGCCTTTTCTCTTAAACGAGATGGCCCAACTTAGTCGCGGCAATACGTTGCGCGCAAATGTGGCCTTGCTGGAAAACAACGCTCGCATCGCCGCGCAGATCGCCGCGGCGATCTGAATACATTTTTTTGTAGACGGTCAACAACCATTCACACGCCGGGCACATCTCACGGCCCGACAGCAATGTGAGCATCCTCCCCAGGCTCTCCAATCAACCGAACTTGAAAGGAGTCAGCCTATGTCCGACCGGGATCTATCTCATCAGCTTCGTATCACATCACCTTGCAGTGTTAACTGGGACTCGATGATCGGAAACGATCGAGTGCGTTTCTGCGAACACTGTCAGACAGCGGTCCATAACCTGGACCTGACCAGTAGAAAACAAGTCAGACGGCTTATCGCGCGATCTGAAGGTCGCGTTTGCGTCAGTTACCGGCAACCTGCGGCTGAAAGAAAACCGATTTCAGCAACTCCGATTCTGCACAAGATCGGCAGACGCACCGCGAAGATTGCCGCCGGCGCGTTCTCGGCGAGTCTGAGTGTTTCGTCGGCCCTGGCGGCGAACCCGCCGCTGAAACAGACCGCACAGCCCAACGAAATCGTTTTTGCGGCGGTCGTGAATCAACCGGTCACCAGTTCCGGCACCGGCACGTTGTTCGGCTTCGTTTACGATCCAAACGGCGCGGCTATCAGCGGGGCCAGTGTGACGGCAACGAACTTCGAGAAAAACGACTCGCTTCACACGTTCACCGATGGAGAGGGCCAATATCGTCTCGAGGGACTGAAGCCCGGTAGTTATCTCCTGCAAGTGAAATCGCGCGGTTTTGACTCGAGTGACGTCCCTAACATTCCGGTGAGAGCCGGTGACAACAACCGCATCGATCAAACACTGAGCATCGCTCAACCTACCGCGGAAGTCACAACTACTCTGTATAGAGCCTGGCGCGATAATGTCTCCGGCGGTATGACTCTCTCACTCCCGGGCGATCCTCTCGTGAAAGCCGCGCGCGAAGACAACCTCGAAGAACTTCGAACCTTGCTGCTAAACCGTTCCGACGCAAACGTGCGCGACAAAATCACGAACGCAACCGCGCTGGAACACGCAGTGCAGAACGGAAATCGTGAGGCGGTGCAGGTGCTGCTGTGGGCCAAGGCCGACGTGAACTTTCGCGACAGCGACGGCCAAACCGTGCTCATGCTGCTCACCGACAAGGTCACAAGTGAACTCGTCTGGGATTTAATCAACGCTGGCGCGAAGGTTAACGCCCGCGACAACGACGGAGACACGCCGCTGATCAGCATCGCCGAAATAAACAACGTGGACACCCTAAAGGTTCTGCTCGATGCGGGCGGGAAGGTGAACGCAGCCAATAAAAATGGCGAGACCGCGCTGATGTTGGCGGCCAGCAATGGGATCGTTAACAACGTGCACGCGTTGATCCGGGCCGGCGCCGATGTTAACGCGCGCGACAAGCAGGGCAAAACGGCGTTGATGCTAGCTACTGGAGCCAATGAAGCGGCGGTAGTTCGGCTGTTGAAGGCCCACGGCGCGATCGAGTTTGAAGAGCCGAAGAAACAGTAGTACTCTACGTGCTCCAAATTGCTCCCAAAACTTAGCAGGAGAACCTAGATGGCCGACGATAGAGATAAGAATCAGTGTAAGAACCCGAGCTGTAGCTGCCCCGCGCAACAAGGCGGTAAGTATTGCAGCGCGTCATGCGAAGGCTCCGGCGGCACGATCGAGCTGGATTGCGATTGCGGGCACGAGACTTGTAGCGGGAACTTCTAGTTCTTCGGATTACACGGGCCAAGCGCGGATCCAATCGGATCTATTTATTCAGCTTAATGAATTGAGCGGCCAGTTTTGGTCCTGTTCCTTCGTCTTCGTGTTTGAAGAACACGAAGGTCTTCTTCCACTTTTGCGCCTTGATGCGCTTGGCCCAGGCGGTGAGCTCGGCTTTTGAGTACCGCACGCGCCGCAAGCGGACGTAGCCCCAGTCGGCAGTCTTGTCGATGTCCGTCGCGGGCAGTTCGTCCGTGTCTGAAACAACCAGCACCCGGTTGTGGCTGCGCAACAACTCGCGAACGTCGTCGCCAAACCAGGTCGGGTGGCGAAAATCAAAAGCCGCAGGTGTGCCGGCGGGTAGCTGCTTGAGAAAACTTTCCAGACACGCGAGATCTTTCTTCATGTTCTCCGGCATGCGAAACAGCAGCGTGCCTAAACGATCTTCAAGAGCCGACACCGTCTCCAGCATCTGCTTCGTTTGCGCGCCCACGCCTTTCAGTCTTCTGTAAAGCGTGATTGATCGCGGCGCCTTCACTGAGAAACGAAAGTTTTCCGGTGTCTGCCTGCGCCAGCTTTCCACCGTACTGCGTTCCGGCAGGCGGTAGTACGAGTTGTTCAACTCGACCGCCGGCAAACGCGCCGCGTAGTAAGAAAGCATCTCGTTCGCCGAAATCCTTTCCGGGTAAAAACTTCCCTTCCACTCTTTGTAGCTGTAGCCGCTCGTGCCCACGTAAAGCGTCATTTTCCCCTGTGTTCCTGTTGTGGCGTCGAGCAATTCTGTGGTACACAGGCAAGCAAAGCAAGACAACACCCGAGTCCAAACCAGCAGTGAGGTGCCGTGTCGACTGTTACGAACATCGAATCAGTGCTTCAGGAAAAACGGATCTTCCCGCCGCCACCTGAGTTTTCTGCGAAGGCGCACATCCAGTCGGAGGCGGAACTCGAACGGCTGCGCGCCGAAGCGCACGCGGATCCGGAAGCTTTCTGGGCGCGGATGGCCGAGGAGCTTCATTGGTTCAAGAAGTGGGACACCGTGCTCAAGTGGGATCCGCCGCATGCGGAGTGGTTTGGCGGTGGTCTCATCAACATCTCATACAACTGTCTTGACCGTCATCTCTCAACGTGGCGACGCAACAAAGCGGCGTTGATTTGGGAAGGCGAACCCGGCGAAACGCGCACCTACACTTACCAGCAACTGCACACCGAAGTCTGCAAGTTTGCGAACGTACTCAAACACGCGGGCGTCATGCGCGGCGATCGCGTTGCGCTCTACATGCCGCTTATTCCCGAGCTCGCCATCTCCATGCTTGCGTGCGCGCGCATCGGCGCGACGCACTCCGTCGTGTTTGGCGGCTTTTCAAGTGCGGCCCTGATCGATCGCATAAACGATGCGAGTTGCAAAGTGGTCGTTACTGCGGATGGCGGTTGGCGTCGCGGTAAAGAAGTCAAACTCAAAGCAGCGGTCGATGAAGCGGTGAAAGAAACGCCTTCAGTCACTGCGTGCATAGTCGTTCGTCGCACCGGCAGTCAGCAGGAAATGCAGGACGGGCGCGACTTCTGGTGGCACGATTTGATGGAAACCGTCGAGACGGACTGCGCGGCAGAAGAACTCGATAGCGAACATCCGCTCTACATTCTTTACACCTCGGGCACGACCGGTAAGCCGAAAGGCATTCTGCACACCACCGCCGGTTACCTGCTGCAAGCGCATCTCACGACCAAGTGGGTGTTTGATCTCAAAGACGAAGATCTTTACTGGTGCACTGCCGACATCGGTTGGGTGACTGGTCACAGCTACGTCGTTTACGGTCCGCTCTCAAACGGCGCGACCGTGTTGATGTACGAAGGCGCGCCAAACTTTCCCGAACCCGATCGCTTCTGGTCCATGATCGAGAAGCATCGCGTGAACATCTTCTACACCGCGCCGACTGCGATTCGAGCGTTCATCAAATGGGGCGATTCGTGGCCGTTGAAACACGACCTCTCGAGCCTGCGCTTGCTGGGCACGGTCGGCGAACCGATCAATCCTGAGGCGTGGATGTGGTATCACCGAACGATCGGTAAAGAGCGTTGCCCGATCGTCGATACGTGGTGGCAGACAGAAACGGGCGCGATCATGATCACGCCGATACCCGGCGCGACACCTACAAAACCCGGCTCAGGCACGAAACCCTTCCCCGGAATCGAGCCCGACATCATGACGCGCGAGGGAAAATCAGTCGGTCCGAACGAGGGCGGCTATCTCGTACTCAAACGACCGTGGCCGTCGATGCTCCGCACAATCTGGGGCGACGACGAGCGGTACAAACAGCAATATTGGTCGCAAATTGACGGAATTTACTTCGCCGGAGACGGCGCGCGGCGCGATCCCGACGGATATTTCTGGATCATGGGGCGTATCGACGATGTAATTAATGTGAGCGGCCACAGACTCGGAACGGCGGAAATCGAAAGTGCCCTGGTTTCGCACGCGACGGTGGCTGAAGCGGCCGTGGTTGCTCGGCCCGATGAGTTGAAGGGATCAGGAATCGTGGCTTTTGTAACATTGGAAGGCTCGCACAGTCCGTCGGAGGCGTTGAACCAGGAACTCCGCGCTCACGTGGTGAAGGAGATCGGCGCGCTCGCTCGGCCCGATGAGATCAGATTCACCGATGCTCTACCTAAAACTCGCTCCGGCAAGATCATGCGCCGTTTGTTGCGCGAGATCGCGACCAGCGGCACGGTGGCCGGCGATGTGACCACACTCGAAGACTTCTCAGTGCTGGAGAAGTTGAGGGCGGAAGAAGAATAAACGGTTGAGCTTTGAGTTTGGACCTTTGTTGTTTGTGACTACGACAAAGTACAAAGACCAAAGTTCAAAGTACAAAGGAGGCTATCATGCCCCGGCAAGTCGAATCCGAGCATCGCTCAGGTCCACGCTATCTCGCGAGTCTTGAAGTCAAGGCTGAGTGGGACGAACCCGGCGGCGCGCACGTCGTCGCGGAAGGCACGACTGAAAATGTCGGCCCCGAAGGAACGTTGGTCCATCTGCCGCGGCACTTACCGCAGGTCGGCAGCCGTGTGCGGCTCGAAGTCCTGGGTGAAACGGGAGAGAGACTGCAAGTGATCGCGGAAGTTTTACGCATCGAACGGCATCCCGGTCATCCGCTCGCGGCATTGCAACTGTTGGGTGAAACTGACGAGTGGAAAGGCCTGGTGTGGGAACCGGCGGCGCCGCGCGTTACGCCACCACCGCCCGCTGAAGGTGAAGAAGGCGAAGGCGAAGAAGGTGAAGGAACTGAGGGCGACGACGTAACTCACTGAGGTACAAGTATGGCAACCCTCAACTCTAGCAACGGAAATTCTCACGAGCGGCGGCGTTATCCTCGTTACTACGTCTCGTCGCGATTGACGCTCGCGGTTGAAGACGAGAGTCTGAAAGAATCACTCGGAATCGGCGAACCGCAGGACATCAGTCTCGGTGGTTTGCGAGTGACCAACCTTCCGGCATGTCCGAACGTTAAAGTTGGCGATCACCTTGGCTTGTTGTTGCTGGATGGTGAAGACGCATTGTCGCTGACGGCTGAAGTAGTTCATCATGCGACTTCCAATACTTTTGGGGTTGAGTTTCGCGGGTTATCGAATCAGGATCAGCGAGCGGTAGGAGAATTTATCGGGCGGCTGCACGCGCGTCATTAACGATGCGTTAGCGATTCACGGTGAGCAAAGAAACCACTAAAGAAGCAGCGGCCACAGCAGCGAAGGCGGCGGTGGAAGCATACGGTCCCCCGACCCGCGTTATTCTGCGGGTCATTTTTATTCTGCTCGTCGTCGGTGCGCTGCTGTGGATGCTGTTCAAGCTAACCGGCATCCTTCTGCTGCTGGTGCTTTCGATCTTTTTCGCGTATCTGGTCTCGCCGCTGGTTGAGTTTTTGCGTCGGGAACGAACGGTCGGAGGTCGAACTATCGCGATGCCCAAAGTCGCGGCGATCACGCTGGCTTATTTGTTGCTCTTTACCGTGGTCGTGGTCGCGATCTACGCCGTACTGCCGAGTTTGAGTAATCAGTATCCGGAGTTTGCGACTACGGCCCGCGACTATTGGAAGTCGCTCGGCGAACGCACGCAGCCGCTCATCGATTACTCACGTTCCGGACGTCTGCCGCCTAAGCTCGTCGAGGCTGCCAACAACGCGATACCAAAAGTTGTAGACAAGATCGGTGCGACGACGACGGAGTTCTTTTCCGCCGCGCTGGGTTACGTCATTTACCTTCCGTGGTTGGTTCTGATTCCGATACTCGCCTTCTTTTTACTCAAGGACGCCGACAGCTTTCGACGTTCGGCGTTACTCATGCTGCCACGCGGGCGCTGGCGTTGGCGTGGCGACGAGTTTTTCCAGGACATCAACAGCACGCTGGCCGCTTACATCCGTGCTCAACTAACTGCGTGTCTGCTCATCGGTATCGTTTGTGCAATCGGTTTCACCCTGCTTGGATTGCCGGGTGGACTCGTGATGGGGGTCGTCGCAGGTGTTTTGGAGTTCATTCCACTCGTTGGACCATTGACAGTTGCGATCATGGCCGCGGTCCTCGCGATGTTGCATGCCGGTCCGTTCAATGCTTTCGTCGTGCTGCTGTTTTTGGGCGTGCTACGCATCGTGCACGACTACGCGATCTATCCGCGATTAATCGGACAGGGCATTCACCTTCATCCGCTCGCCGTGATCTTCGCAATTCTGGCTGGTGAGAAACTCGCGGGCGTGGCGGGAATATTTCTAGCGATTCCCGTCGTCGCGATACTGACCGTCAGCTACCGTCACTGGCTCGAACATCGCGGCAGCGAGGGTTTTGCTGATCTGCTTGAACCCGCGCCGGCGCCGGCCTTACCCGCCGTACCTCCACCGACCGTGGACGCGATCGAGGAAGCGCGCGATAAACATTTACACGCTGACACAACGCCCGAGCAGATGAAGCGCAGGCGGCCGGACCTCACGACTGGTGAACTGAAAATGCCGCTGGAAGAATCGCGCGAGCTTTAAGCGGCGCCCGCCGCCTTCGTTGAATCGCCTTTCTCCATCAACTCCACAAAACGCTTGAAGTGATGTTCCGCGTCGTGCGGGCCGGGCGCAGCTTCGGGGTGATACTGCACCGAGATCACCGGCAACGTACGATGGCGCATTCCCTCTACGCATTGATCGTTGAGATTGATGTGCGTGACCTCGACATCGACAGGCAAACTCTCAGCTTGCACCGCAAAACCGTGGTTGTGCGAAGTGATCTCCACGCCTTGTCCCGCCACTTCCTTCACCGGCTGGTTGCCACCGCGATGTCCGAAGACGAGTTTGAAAGTCTGACCGCCAAAAGCGCGTCCGAGTAACTGGTGTCCGAAACATATTCCAAACATCGGCACTTGCGCTTGCAACAGTGCGCGAATTTCTTCGACCTCGTTGTTCATCGACGCGGGATCGCCCGGACCGTTCGACAGGAAAATGCCATCGGGATTCATCGCGAGCACGTCGGCGGCGGGAGTCGAAGCGGGCACGACCGTGGTGCGGACTCCGAGTTGGGCCAGTGCGCGCAGTGAGTTTCGTTTAACGCCGAAGTCGTAACACACGACATGAAAACGCTCTTCGCCGGTCGCGGGAACGTCGTATGGCTCTTTTGTCGTGACGACGCTCGCGAGTTCGCGGTTTTCCATGCGAGGCGACTGCCGCGCCTTCTCGACAACGCTCGCCTCGTCGAGATCGATCGTGGAAAGACAGGCGCGCATCGCGCCCTTGTCGCGGATGTGCCGCACGAGAGCGCGCGTGTCGATGCCTTCGATGGCGACGATGTTCCAGCGCTTCAGGTACGACTCCAAACTCTCTTCGGCGCGCCAGTTCGAGGTGATTCGGCTCGCCTCACGCACCACAAAACCTTCAACCCACGGGCGCGACGATTCGGCGTCGGCTTCGTTGACACCGTAATTGCCGATCAGCGGATAGGTCATGCAGACGATCTGTCCTGCGTAGGACGGATCGGTGAGAACTTCCTGGTAACCCGTCATCGAGGTATTGAAAACCATTTCGCCACACGCTTCCCCGTCGGCGGCCCATGAGAAACCGCGAAACGTGCGACCATCTTCGAGTGCGAGGAGGGCTGGAGTTCTGTTTGCCATGTGAGTTATTGACTACCCTTGATGAACTGCTGTGCTTCGTTGAGCCAACGCTTGCTTGCCCGGTACTTGTAAGCGGGCGCCGTCTTGACGGCCTCGATGCAAGCCTGCATCAGGTTGTTTGCTTCGCGGTTGTGACCAAGACCCGCGTGCGCGCGGCCCATTAGATAGAGTCCTTCAGGATCTGAAGGACGGTGTTCGAGGAACTGATCGAGCGCATTGCGCGCATCTTCAAACTGGCCCGCCGCGATGTAAGTCGCTGCGACCTCGCGCCAGATCTCGTATTGCGAATGCGCCGGATCGCGCGCCACGACGTGTTCGAAGTTTTGAATCGCGTCAGCGTAACGCTTCTGCTGCCGCGCGATGCGGCCTAGCTGATAGCTCGCATCGATCTCGCCTTCGTCGATCTGAAGCGCGCGCTCGAATCGCTCACGCGCCGCGTCGAGTTCGCCGCGGCTTTGATGAATCAAACCGAGATTGTAATGCGCCGATGCGTCTGCAGGATTGAGCGTCGCCGACTCGAGATTCTGTTTGAAAGCTGCTTTAGCGCGGTGCGTTCCCATGATGTCACTGAAGTAGCCGCGCAACAACAGGAACAGGAGAAACAGCAGGAACGGCGAGCCGAGCACTCCCGAGAACAACGACGCGGCCAGCGGTAACAGAAACACTGCCGCGGCACCCGAAACGAGACAAATCGCAAACGCGCGTAATAACGACGTGCGAAACACATCTTTCACGCCGACGACCGTGCCGATCGCAAACAACGCGAGCTTCGGCATCAGGAACAAACTCTGCGCGACAATCGCCGGGTTCTTGAGTTGTTCGGCAGCGAGGTCAAACTGCGGGCCTTCCGGAAGCATTGCGCGCGTTTGTTCGGCGTTTTGAATCATCGCCGCGACCTGTTGGTCCTGAAGACCTGAGTAGTGAAGCACCACCGCGATCACGATCGAGATGACGTTTGCTGCGGTCAGGACGTAGAACATCGTCGCAGCCACGGGCGCGTATTCCTGCGTGATCACGACGCGAAAACTGCCGCGCCGCTCGAACGCATTGGCGACGAGCGTGAGAACCGGCACCATCACCACCGCCACCAGAACGATCGTGATGGCCGACTGAAACAGTTCGGAAACGATTCTGCCGCCGCCCACAAACCCGCCAAATCCCGACAATTTGTCAGTGACGAAGCTATAAGCCGCCTGCACGAAAAAGGCGAAGAACACAACGGGCGCGAGCGAGCCCCGCTCGCGGATTTCACGCATCCCGCGTACGGGTGCGTAGAAAATCATTGCCAAAAATCGCAACCAGTCAGTCATAGCAGGGCACGAAGTGGTTCAGGGCCGTTGCGGGCTGGTGTCGCCCGGCGGCGTGTCCTGAAACTCGGGTGTGTATTTCGGCGTCGACGGACGATCGGACGGTGCGAGATCCTCGTGATGGATTACGCTCGCAACATTTAACGGCCAGTAGCGAAACAGTGCTTTGCCGTAGATGTACTTTTTCGGCACCAGGCCCCAGATACGTGAGTCGCTCGAGTTGTCGCGATTGTCGCCCATGACGAAGTAGTAGTTGGGCTTCACGTAAGTTTCCTCGAGACTGCGATGCGACAGGTTGAGACGCGGATCGAGATACGACTCCTTGATCTCCTGATCGTTTACTCGCACCACGCCTTGGTGTACCTCGATTCTGTCACCGGGCAGGCCAATCACGCGCTTGATGTAGCTTTTCGAAGGATCTTCTGGATACCAGAAGACCACGATGTCGCCTCGCTCGAGCTTGGGAGCCCAACGATACTCGTCATAGTAAATCAGTTTGTTGACGAAGATCCGTTCGCCGTCGTGTAGTCGAGGCAGCATCGACGTGCCTTCGACTTTAACCGGTTGCACGACAAAGACGACCACCAGCGCCGCGATCATGAGCGCGAAGATCAGGTCGCGCAGCAACAGGCGCGCTTCCGACCACAGATCGTTGCGCGCAGCCTGTTCCGGCTTGTGTACCTGTATGTCTTTGTCGTCGTCGACGTGAACACCACCAAACGGTGGCGGACGGCGTTTTCTAATTCCGAACATACGCACTGCAAAAATTAGCCGTGAGTATCGCGGTTGTCAAACTAGCAATTTTAAAAAACTGGCCGAGTTTTTTGCGGGCTGGCGGCGGAAGAGGTTTCCTTGACAGGCTTTAGTGACGCTCTCTATCATCCTCGCCTGCATTTTTGCAGCCCAGACATCCGTCCTGCGTCGGATCAGAAAAGAGGCTTAGGCGTGATCAAGCTCGATATTATCAATCGCGTGGCCGACAAAACCGGCGTGCCGAAGATGAAGGCCGAACAAGCCGTTGAAGCACTCTTTCATTCGATGAAGGAGGCGCTGACGAGAGGCGAGCGAATTGAACTTCGTGGCTTTGGTGTCTTCGTCGTTAAGCCACGCAAACGTGGCGTGGGGCGGAACCCGCGGACCGGCGAGGAAGTGGCCATTCCGTCCGGGAAGACGATTCGCTTCAAACCCGGGAAAGAGCTGCAAGCGCATGATAACGGCGAGACCGGCGTTGACGATGACGCGGGTGACGACGACGAGTTTTAGAGTTGCAGGTTTAGTGGGTCTACTTCAGAGGCTAGAGCTTGGACGTGCATCCAGACTCTAGCCTTTCAGCTTCTGAGGCGCAGCTTTTGTTCGTAGGAACACCGGGTTTAGTTCAGAGGGGTTCGAAGGATCCAGGCTTCAGGCTTTGAGCTTCTAAAGACAACGTTTATGGCTGAATCGTTCGGAGCAGTGCCGCAAAGTTTTGAATTGCCGAGGCCGGGTTGGCTGTCGATCACGGCGCGCGAGTGGCGTCTGCACGGCGGCCTCTTTCTGCTTACTGTTCTCACGACGACGCTCGCCGGAATGATGCTGGTGGCGCCCGAACTGCCGCCTTACGATCCGCCGTTGTCAAAGCCGCTGGACTACTTGCTCTACGTTCCGCTTGGCTACTTCCACACGATCATCGAGCTCATCAAAGCCGGTCTCGCAGATCCGCGACTGATCGCACAGGGCGCTGCGTTTGCGGCGTCGCTGCTCGCGATCCTGTTCTCGCATGAGATGGGACACTACCTCGCGTGTCGCTATTACAGAGTGAACGCGACGTTGCCGTACTTCATTCCCGCTCCGCCACTGTTTCTCGCGGGCACATTTGGCGCGTTCATAAAGATTCGTTCGCCGATACCCTCGCGACGGGCATTGTTTGATATCGGGCTGGCAGGGCCGCTGGCAGGATTTGTCGTAGCGCTGCCGTTGTCGGTGGTTGGTGTGTTGGAATTGGGTCAGGGAGTTCCGCCGCCTGAGCACGCGATCTTTTTCAACGATCCGCTGCTGTTTCGTCTGATTGCGAAAGTGATTGGCGTGCCGCTGGATCCGAACGCGTTACCGAACCCCTACTACATGGCGGCGTGGATTGGTTTGTTAGTGACGAGTCTGAACCTGATGCCGGTGGGCCAACTCGATGGCGGGCATGGAACGTTTGCGGTATTTGGACCACGTGCGCATCGCCTGATAGCCCGCATCGCCTTTGTCGCAACCGCGGCCTTAGCACTGTTAGGTTTCTGGTGGCACAACAGCCCGAGCGGATTTCTCTACACCGTGTTACTCGCGGTCATGCTGCGCGTCCCCCACCCCGCGCCGGCAGTTACGGAACCCCTCGGCGCCAAGCGCATCGCAATCGCGATCCTGACGCTCCTGGTCTTCATCCTCTGCTTCTGGCCGTTCCCGATAACGATCACTTAACCCTTGTTGCACCGGTTTCTGAACAGAAGGTCAAAACTCGGCGGTGTTATTTCTGCCAGTATACCGCGGCTGCGTTCTACTCCGTCCCGCTTACGATCGCGATCGCCTGAGGTTCGCGGGACCTACAGCAGCTCATCCTGACAAGTGCGAGACAGGGATCTGTTCCAGGCGATCGAAAGGCTTTGCGCCTGTTGCGACGTCGTGAACTGCGTGAAGTATCTCTGCGCTGTAATAACGCGCGCCACAGTTATCGCAAACGCCGACCGTTATGCCCTCGAGGATTATGAAACCCTTCTTGTGCTTAAAAGCCTCTCGGTCGATCTTCTTTGGTCTAACGGTTCCGTCGCCGTGTTCGCACGGGTAGCCGTAAGAGGTCTTGTCAGTGGTATTTGTTGACGTCATATACGGTGATGATTAGGAACTGAGAAGTCCAATGGAATCGGCCCACGATACCTACGAGTTTTTCACCGTCCAGAGCGCTACCCTCGACGGTGTATCTCGTTCCTCGCGGATCGTCTTTAGCGCTCCGAACAACTCTACCGTTCAGCACGGCTTCTTCGATATCGAACACATCAAGATCGTCCTCCGCCATCTCTTCCATGGCGTGAACGGTCATATCATACTCTCCTAGACGGATCTTCTCTCTAATACGGTCAATGAGTCGGTGAGGCACGCACGGAGTTTACCAACCGTGTCAAGCGCGCCCTAAGCCGTCGTCGCGGCGGGGAGGAGGCCCTTGATCTCGCGCACGACGCGGACGACTTCTTCCTGGTTCGCGAGGGCGATCATGAAGAATTTATAGCCCTGGTGGAAACAGATCACGCCGTTCGCAAACAACCACACGCCATCCAAAAACGGGTTACCGCCCAACAACCAACTGATCGGAGCACCCACAATTGGACCAGGCTGAAAGATCTGCGCCCACATCGCCGCGCCCGCCGCACAACTAAACGCACCCAATAACGGCGCACCCACGTACTTCGCGATCTTGCGCTCAAACTCAATTCGTTCTCGTTCCGCTTCGTCTAACTCACCGCGCCCGATCAACTCTTCACGCTTCTTCAAATAACCATCAAATTTCTCACTCGCTTTGCGCAACCCGTAAACAGGCAACGCCGAGTGCGTCAACCAATGTGGATGCGCGCCCAACAACACTCCATCCAAACCAGGAAACGCAGCCCCCGCGCGGATTCCTAAAACCAATGACACTGAAACAACCGCTGCCTTGCCCGGGTTCTCCTTGATCCAGTCACGCGCTTTCAGTACTCCCGCTGTCGCCGCGGTCGATGCGCGCGTGAGCTTCGCACCTGCGTCGTAAAACTGCGACGCGCGATCGTAATACGTCCTCGCTTCGCCAAGCACTTCGCTGGCCTTCTTGCCCGCATCACCGGCAACATCACGCGCAACCTTCCCTGCCTTCTTGACCCCACTCGCCGCCCGACGCGCGGTGTCGCTCATCTCCTCATCCTCAGCAATGCGCTCGGCTTCAGCGCGCAGACGTTCAGCGCCACTCGCCATCGTCTCCGCGCCACGCCGCGCGGCCTCACCCGCAGCTCGCGCACTCTCCCCGACGAGATCAGAAATCGCAAACTTGTCGTCAAGCTCACGCGCTTTTCGCCGCGCTGCCTGCTGCCACTCGTCGAGCTTCTCTTTGTAATCAGCCATGCCTACCTCTCGATGCAAACCCTAAATTGCCATCGCCTTGTACGTCCCCGCCGACTATCGAGTTCGACTTCATGCCCGCTCCCGTTACCACCTGATCGCGGCCTCTGCCCTTCGCTTCATACAGGGCAACATCGGCTGCCTTTGAGATGTCAGCGGCAGTTTGCGCGTCTGTTGGACATTCCGCAACCCCGAAACTCGCGGTAATTTGGCCCCCCGAACGAAGCTCCAGCGCCCGTATCGCGAGTCGCAAACGTTCGGCCACTTCAATACCGCCCTGTTGATTCGTCTCGACCAACAACACTGCGAACTCTTCACCGCCAATGCGCGCAGCGAGATCGATACCGCGCGTGCCTTCGCGCAGGACTTTGCTAATCGCGCGGATCGCATCGTCGCCTGCGTCATGTCCGAAGCTGTCGTTCAGATTTTTGAAGTTGTCGATGTCGAGCATCAACAAAGTGAACGGATGCCCGAAGCGCATGGTGCGACCGACCTCACGCTCGAGTTGTCGTTCGAAGCGGCGGCGGTTTGCCAGCCCGGTCAGGTGATCGGTAAAAGCGGCTTCTTCGCATACATCAAGGTACGCCTTAAATTCGAGCAGCGTCCGGGTTCGGGCCAGCAGCAGATCGAGGTCTGTCGGGTCAGTGATGTACCCGAGCGCGCCCACTTCCGACGCCCTCCGCAAGTCCTCGACGCGGCGGCTGGCGGCCGTTTGCATGATGACGGGAATGAACTTGGTAATCGGATTGGCCCTGATTCGTTGGGCCAATTCGTAGCCATTCATCCGCGGCATCATGACGTCGGTAATCACGAGGTCAGGTTGATACGATTCAATGGCGGCAAGTGCTTCATCGCCGTCTGTAGCGGTGGTTACGCGGTAGCCGGCGAGGCATAAAGCCGCCTCTAACAGGCTTAATTTATCGGGATTGTCGTCAACGACGAGAATGTTGGCTTTTGGCTCCATAAAACGAGAAAGTTGGACCTTATTGTTCTTGCGCGGCCCGGATGTTCATGCTACAGTGCCGCAATTCGGTAACCGTTCGCGCCGGTACTCGCCCTAGCATCGTCAAGCATCAAAGTCGAGAGAGTACACAAGCCCGGGAATATCGCGCGGGTTTCCTTACAAGCGTTAGAACTAACCCGCGCAGGACCACTTTGAGTAAACGCAACCACGCTGCCAAAGGCGAATAAATTTAGAATTTTTAACTCGACGCCCCGAGGGAAATGCAGATGAACGCCCTGCAGGAACAGAAGCGCGCCAGAGACTTAACTCAGGAAGATCGCGCTCAAATAATCCGCCGACTGGAATTTGGTTCATCGTTAGCCGAAGACCTCGTTTCGGATCTCGCTCGCGGTTCCGTCGTATTGGACTTCCGCCGCCGCCGATTCGTTTACCGCGCCGGCGAACCGGCTGATTGCCTTTATGCGATTATTCATGGCCGAATTAAACTCTGTCGCATCGAAAGTGATACGGGTCGCGAAGCTGTTATAGACATCCTTCCAGAAGGATCGCTATTTGGTGAGTCAGCTCTCTACTCCGCTATGGGGCAACGTGCTAATTCCGCGATCGCCTACGAAAATTCAAGGCTCCTGCGATTACAAGTAGGGGACTTCAAACGGGGGATGGCTGAGGATGACCGTCTTCATGATTACACTTTCCGTCTAATCGGTCAACGACTTGATCACGCCGAAAGGCGGCTGGCGGACTTCGCTCTCAATGCCATTCCCGCTCGGCTCGACCGTCTTTTAGAGGATTTCTCTGTCCGTTACGGTGTCTCGGAACCCGGAGGCGTGCTCATTGATATTCCCCTCCCTCACCGCGAAATTGCCTCGATCGTGGGCTCCACCCGCGAGAGTGTGACTGTCCGCTTGAACGCCATGCGCCGCGAAGGTACGATCGCATTCGTCCGAAGACGAATACTGCTCAAACGACCGGCTTCGCTGTAGTTTCGGTATTGATGCGCTCGGTGTTCCAGATTCATGAAGTGTCCAACCTGCGGTAAACCGGCCGAGTGGAAAGACAACCCCTTTCGTCCATTCTGTTCTGAGCGCTGCCAGCTTGTTGACCTGGGCCGTTGGGTCGAGGGTGAATATCGAGTGCCGGGCGAACCGCTGCCACGCGATCCTAATGAGCCGCCACCGAGCGAACACGACCTGGAGAAAGATGTTTAGAACTCTAAAACTACAGATTATTCTACTGACGATTTTGATCTGTGGTTTCACCGCCTGTAACAGCATCGATTCGCCCAGTCCCGGACCAAAACCGCCCGTCAGCAGCGCTCCGCCCAATACCAGTTTGCCAATGCCGCCTTTAAACGGCGGATCGTTGAACAACCTCGGCTGGACCGCCGACGGCGGACACCGCAACGTCTTCTCGGATTTCAGAGGTAAAGTGCTCGTGCTGGATTTCTACGCGACGTGGTGCGCGCCGTGCCGCCGCAGCATTCCCCATCTGGTCGAGTTACAGAAGAAGTTTGCAGATCAGGGATTGCAAGTCATCGGATTGAACGTCGGTGGACCACACGACCTCGAGGATGTTCCCGCGTTCGCGCAAGAGTTTGGCATTCAATACCCGCTCGCAGTACCCGACGACGAGTTGGTAAGCTTTCTGATGTCCGACAGCGACGCCATTCCGCAAACATTTATTTTCGATCGGCAGGGACAACTCGCCGAACGCTTGATTGGCTATGGACCACCCGCGGCGGAGCGGATTGACAAGGCGATCGAAGCGGCGCTGCAAACTCCAGCTCCTTGAACATCAACGTGGGCAGGTCTAAATCTTGAGAAAAGCCAAAATACTGATCACTCTTGGTCCAGCTTCGCGCGAACCAGAGGTCGTCGAAAAGTTAATCGTAGCCGGTGCGAATGGCGTGCGCATGAACATGTCGCACGGCACGAATGAAGAGAAAACAGAAGACATTGCGCGTGCGCGCGCAGCGGCTGCGAGAGCCGGGCGCCCGTTGGCGATTCTCGTCGATCTTTCCGGACCCAAGATCCGCACGCGCCGTTTGAAAGACGGACAGCCTGTTAAGCTCACCGCCGGATCGGTCTTCATCCTGACGACCGAAGACATCGCCGGCGACGAAAAGCGTGTCGCCACGAATTATCCCGAACTGCCGCGTGTGGTCCAACCTGGCACGCGCCTCCTGCTCGACGACGGCGCGCTCTCACTCGTAGTCGAAAGCACCACCGATACCGATGTGATCTGTCGCGTGATCGATGGTGGCCTGCTCGGGGAAAGAAAAGGGATAAACCTTCCCGGCGTCGCATTGCCGATCGATTCGCTGACGGAAAAAGACGTCGAAGACCTGAAGTGGGCGGTTGGTCAGAATGTTGACTACATCGCACTTTCGTTTGTGCGGCGTGCCAGCGATTGCGAACGCGCGAAACAACTGATCAAGGAAGCCGGTGGTCATGCGCCGCTGATCGCGAAGATCGAAAAGGCGGAAGCGATCGATCATCTCGACGAGATCATCGCCGCCGCTGATGGCGTGATGGTCGCGCGCGGTGATCTGGGAGTTGAGACGAGCGTCGAAATCGTGCCCGTTTACCAGAAACGAATCATCGAGCGCGCGATACAAGCGGGCAAAATGGTGATCACGGCGACGCAGATGTTGCAGTCGATGGTGAATAATCCGCGGCCAACCCGTGCGGAAGCTTCAGACGTGGCTAATGCGGTTTGGGACGGAACAGACTGCGTCATGCTTTCCAACGAAACAGCGACGGGCACATATCCGATCCCCGCGGTCGCCACGATGGCACGTATCATCGAATCGGCGGAGACCGGTAAAGAAACGCGCGGCGAACGGCTCGCCAGGTCGACCGGCAAACAAACCGGACGCGTGAGCCGCGCGTTGTGTGAGGCCGCGGCTTTTGCTTCCGAAGAAATGGGAACGACCGTCACCGCTGTGTTCACAGACTCCGGTCTGATGGCCCGCCGGCTTTCATCGCTGCGTCACGATCAGCGCATCATTGCTCTCACGCACCGGCCGGAAGTGCTGCGCGAACTGTCGCTAATCTGGGCCGTCGAACCTTTGTTGATTACCCCTGCACAGTCAACGGAAGAGATGTTGAATGTCGGTGAAAAGGCTTTGCTTGACGCGGGTGTGGTTGCTAGAGGCGAGACGATCGTGGTGATGGCTGGGCGATTGTCGGGGTTAGGGCTTTCGAGTTCTGTTTCGATCTCCACGGTGGGCGGCAGTCTCGGTCCGAGACGGCAGTGAGCGCGAACTCAGTCGGCGCCAATCATCTCACCGACACTCTTGCCATTCTTCTGTTCCTGGGCGATTTGCGCTGGCGTCTTCTGCGGATCGCGCCAGTTGTCAAGAATGCCGACCTGGTGAACGCATTGCAGCGTACACGTCGGCGCGCACCACTTCTCGGTCTTGTACTCGCGATCGAAATCTTCCATCGTGTACTGCTCGAGCGGAATGCCGGGATAGCCGCGCTGCTGCGAGCACCAGTGAACTAAACCTTCCTCGCAGATATACAGGTAACGCGCGCCCGCGCGACAACGCCAGTTGTAAGGCTTTCCTTCAGCGATACTGTCCTGAAACCAATTCAAGCGGGCGTGATCCTTATTGCCCATTTTCTTGACCTGCTGAAAGATGTCTTTTTCTTTGGCGGAGAGCGGCTTGAGAATGCCGTCGCTGTCGTGAATGACGCCTACCGTCGTTGAGAAACCAAGCTCGGTGGCGCGGCGCGCAACGGTCAAAGCGTCGTCAGGATTTTTGATTCCGCCGCCGATTACCGAGTTGATGTTGACGTGGAAGTCAGCGTACTCCGAAAGGTAACGCAGTTTCTTATCGAGCACGCGCAAACTCTTGCGCGACACCTCGTCAGGCTCGACGTTGTCGATACTGATCTGTAAATACTCGAGACCGGCTTTGTTCAGCCGTTTGATTCGTTCCGGCGTGAAGTAATAACCGTTGGAGATCAAGCCCGCGATCATACAGCGATGGCGAATGTGTTGAATGACTTGATCGAGTTCGGGATGCATCATCGGCTCGCCGCCGGAAATCGTCACGATCGACGTGCCGAGACTGGCGAGTTTATCGAGACGACTCTTGATGATCTCGAGATCGACGGGCTTCGACGTGTGGTCGTACTCGTTGCAATAACCGCAGGCGAGATTGCAGCGGCGCATCGGAATAAGGTGGGCCAGAACCGGATGACGGCTGGATGCTAACGCTCGGCTGATAAACCTCGCCTCGCGCATCTTCAACTTTAGAAACGTTCGCTTCCTCATTTAATCGACGCGAGAATAAGAGACGAAAACAAAGAACGCAAGCACACGTGGTCCAAATAAGAAAGGCCCTGTTGGTTAGACAGAGCCTTTCCAGGCTTACAGCCTAAATAAATCCCGGTTAGCTCTTGACGATCTTAACGTTTGAATCGAGTTTTACATCAAACTCGTTCGGCGAAATCTTCTGGTTCTTCTCGAGACCCGTCAGACGCATCGTCGTCGAATCGTCGTTCTTCTCTACGATCTTGGTTTGCACCGGCATGCCTGCCGAGTCGATCCAGACTTCCGCGTACTTGTAACCAGCGTTTCCCTTCGGAACGAGGGTCAAGTGAATGGTGCTGACGCCGCCCCACAGAGTCTCTTCGCGCACGTCTTTCACCGGCTGAAAGCGGGCTTCGAGCTGCTGGCGCGACATGTTCATCATTTCGAGCAAGCCGCCCGCCTTGTTGTCTTTACCACCCATGCGACGCGAATCGCCAGTGTAGGCTACGTTCAAAGCTGGTCGGAAAATCGTGTACTTGTTGTTGTTCACTGCCAAGACTTCTTTGCGCGGGCTGCTCCAGTCAATGCGCACAGCAGCCTGGCGGCCAGTTGTCGGCATGTAGATCACAACGCCGTTGTACTTATCTTCAACACCCAGTTGCGAATTGTATTTAACGACACTGATGCCGGCGCGGAGGGTCTTCAACGTCTGCCGGTTCTTCTCCAGCCGATTCAAAACAGAACTCACCAAGCCTGCTCCCTGACCATTGGTGGTCGTCGGGAGCACAAATACCAACGCGGAAACTATGAAAGCTAACATCAGGCCCGCGGGAATCAATCTCTTCATACTTGCTCCTTACTCAATCTCCCTCTTCCCCTCGGTATACGCAAAAAACCGCCATTATAGGGAAAGGTCATCGTATGTCAACCTCGAAGCTGCGCGTCCGACCGTCGGCATCGACTACTTTTCGAACAGCTACCACCTCTACTTTGGTGCGCCCGGTCAGGGCCTTTACCCGCTGCTCGATTTGTCCTTTATCCCTTTCGTTCACAACAACTTCCGGACTCAACACCACGGTTACTGCGACGGGGCTTTGATGCACCCTGCCCAGAGCCCGTTCGCTACTCGCAAACCAGCTTTTTGGTGTCAAAAAAATGAATATCAGGATGACCACACACAGAAGATCCCACTGCCAGGTGTTTCTCGCGTAATTCCAGAAAAAGATCTTCTTCAGTGTGGAAATCAAAGCTCGCACGTTTTCAAGCTTGCAAGTAAACAGCCACAAGATGCGTGGCTGGCGGGTCACTAGATTCTAAACGGTTAGCGAACGTGATGTAAATTGAAAATTAGAGCCGAACTGAAGGCGCGTTCTCGACGATATGGCCGTCGCGCATCTGCACGATGCGTTTGCACATCGCCGCCGCCTCGGGATTGTGAGTGATCATGATGATCGTTTGATTGAAGCGATAATTCAGCTCCTGAAACATATTCAGGACAAGTGCGGAGTTTTCCGAGTCGAGATTGCCGGTCGGTTCGTCCGCGAGAACGATGGCCGGACGTGTCACAACAGCCCGCGCGAGCGCGACCCGCTGCTGCTCGCCGCCGGATAATTCCAGCGGTTTGTGATGCAGTTTGTCTTCGAGTCCGAGTAGTCGCAGCACCTCGCGGCGACGCTGCGGATCGCCCCCCCCGTTGCCGTGAATTCGCTCCGCCAGTCGGAGATTTCCTTCAGCCGTGAGCGTGGGAAACAGGTTGAACCTTTGAAAGACGAAGCCGATCTTTTTGCGTCTGACGGCGGTTCGCTTTGCATCCGACGCGGCGGTGATGTCTTCACCATCGATGATGATGCGTCCGGCTGTCGGCGTTAGCAGCCCACCAAGCAGATGCAGCATCGTTGACTTGCCGCAACCCGACGGACCCATGATGGCGACAAACTCGCCTTCCTGCACTTCCAGCGACACGCCGCGTAATGCCGGCACGTCAACCTTGCCGATCCGATAAACCTTCTCCAGATTTTCAGCTTGTAGAATCGTTCTCATCGACTACTGATTAGCAGTGACTTTTTTGTTCTGCGCGTCGAGATCAACTTCCGGCAACTGCCACCTGTTCTCCAACACAAATGCTTTGGGCGCATACTCGCGATTAAGATCAACCGACGCTGCGTCCTGGTAAGTAATGCTCAACTTATACTGATCCTGTGGCCGGGTGATCTCGATGCGGCTCGGCAACAATGCTGTTGGGCCACTGCCGAGCGTTTTCTCGTTAAAATAAGCGACGTCGGTGATGAGAGATCCACGGTCGTCGTAGGTCTGCACGCGCGCCAAACGAATCCCGCTCACGCGATCGAACCAGAAGCGCCGCGTGAGCTTCGCCTCACCTCCTTGCGGTTGCGAAAGCTCTTCGAGCAGGTAGTAACCGCGCATGATGCGATCGCCTTTCTTCGCTTGCCGTCGCGTGTCGGCTTCTTCCTGAAAAAACTCGGTCTGCGCGTAAATCGCGGGCGTATTTGGCTCAATTGGACGGATCATGAAAGCGTCGGTCAAATGCTGCGGCCGCAGGTTCGAGAGCGCGCTGACAGTCTCTTTCTCGGTCTTCTGTTTGCTGTTCGTGGTGTGATTGGCCTCGGTGTCGAGTTTCGGATAAACCGCGCTGTTCGTGCCTTTCACAAACCGTTTGTATCGCTCATTGCCTTGCAGCACAGCGACCGTGAAGTGCTGGCCATCGGACGCCATCTGCGCGATGTCAACGAAGGTGAACTGAAGGACGAGATAGATCTGGCCGGGCCGCTGCAAAGTGATCGTGCCATCCACCAACCGGTATTGATCCGCAATGCCCGATGAAGCAAATGAGGTATCTTCGAACTGAATATCAACCTTACCGTGGATCGATTTGACCGTTGAGAGCCGATTAACTTCCTGAATCAAACGATCCCTGTTCGCCTCCGCGAGCGGAGTCAGAAGTTGCGGAACTGATATCTTCCTTTTGGCGCCGAAGAGACCACAACCCGCATTCAGCAGCAGGATCGAAGCGACGAAAACCGGCAGTAGCAAACGGGTTAGTCGGACTCGGAACGGGTAGCAGTGTTTGAGCATCAGCCTTTGCGCGCCAATCATATCCTATTCGCCGTAGTAAGTCCTATAAGGCCCGCTGTGTCATTTCAGCTTCAGCGGCGGCTTGTCAAAGCGTGCTCGCAAGCCGTTGATCGCCTTCTGAATACTCGGTCTGCTCAACAATTTCTGTTCCAGTCGATCCTTGCCGGGAAAGTCGAGCAGCATGACGCCGAGCAAAATAGTCAACAGGCCTTGCCCCGGCACGCCGGGCAGCGAGAGTACGATTCCGAGCGCGACCAGCAACACTCCACCGATGTTTTTGCCGATAACCTTGAGGGCGTGGAGCCAGGGACGAGGGCCGTCCCAGAACTTCGTCTTGCGAGATTTGCTGAAGTAGTCCGCGGGAAGCTTGACGAGAATGAACGAGACGATGGCCAGGTTGATCGCGAAGGTGCCGAGGAAGATCAGAGCCCCGATCAAGACACTCTGCCACGTGATCGCTAAGGTAAGGTCGTTGACTATTTCAGACATCAGCGCGGGCTTTGAGGAGAGATTGCAGGATCTCGTCGACGATCTGTTTTGCCGGACCTTCGAGTTGAAGTTGTGGATTTTCGGCGACTTCCCAGAACTCGTTAAGGCCGCGTCCGCCGGCGCGTTCGAGTGCGAGTGCTTGAACGAGTAGATCGATCACGTCGGCAGCTTTAACGAGGCGTGCTTCGAGAGTGTTCCGTGCTTCGTATTCGTGGTAAAGCGTTGAGTAGATCGCGTTTTGATCGACCGGTGCGGTGAGATCGCTAAACGCGGCGGTCTCGGCTTGTTTTCGTGCTTCAGAACCGAAGTAAAGCGTCGCAGTGCGGGGCATGTCTCCCACACGCGCTTCGGCCCAATCATGCAGCAAGGCGATGCGCAGCATTTTTTCGACGTTGACAGTGACGCCCTGCGCGAGCAGAGCGTCAGCCAGCAACATCGCCGTGACGCTCACGCCGAAGGAATGCGAGGCCACGGATTCAGTGCCGTTCGCAAACCCACGCAGCACCCAACCGGTGCGATCGAGACGCTTCAGGCGTTGCAGTTCAATTAGTGCGGATACTATCTGCAAGCAGCATGTTCGCAGCCACAGGCGATTTCCGTGACTCCCGAGTCTTCCGCGTTTTCACAGTAGGTACTACAGTACTTGCTATCGCCGTCGGCGGCGCAGTCGCAAGCGCCATGCGCGCATTTTCGATCGTCTGCCATACTTCCCCTGCTTTCTCGTTTAGGTTTGTCTTGCTTGAATGACTTCCATGCTAGGCGCGCGGCACTGAGTGGTCAAGCTGCTTTACGGCGCCGTGCGAACCACCACTGTGCGTCGCTGCTCACCTAACGTCAACACGAGTGGCTTGTCCAACTGTATCGGGTGCGATTCGCCGTCGATCACAATTACGAAGTTCGAAACAGATCGCGTCAACGGAGCAAACGTCGTGTTAGGCGGGAGGCGCGGCAACAAATTCGTGGCGACGATGCGCCAGCTCGCGACTTCGCAACGGATTCGCAGTCCCGGCGCGTCCGTTTCAAACGACTCGTTCGGCGCGAGCACATCGGCTTTAAATACTCCTTCGCCACAACGTACGCCAAGGGCGTCGTAAAACGTGACGAGGCCGGAAACGAACGCGTACGCAGCCGAGCTCGCATTCTTGACTATGAGGCGAACGTTGGTAACTGGCGCATCAGGCGCTCCGCTCAAAGGAGTAGTTCTCAGAGTAGCTTCGAGCGCCGGAACGCCGGCAGCGTCGAAAGCAACGGCGGCTTCGCTTAACGGCACGCGCTTTTCAGCGGGCTCCGCAGTCGAATCCTGCGCGTTCACAATCCCGGCACTGCACAACACCGCGCTGCACAACACCACAACGAACGCAGCGAGTTTTTTCATGACTTGATCTCCTTCGAGTTTTGTCAACCTGGTTACTCGCGAATCACTGCATACATTAGCTGGTCGATCGTCTGGCCGTCTTTCGTTACGCTGTTCTTCATGCGGCCTTCAAACTCATAACCCGCTTTTTCAAGCACGCGCGCCGACGCGCGGTTCCAATCGAACACGTGCGCGTACAGGCGGCACACATCGTAATTGGAAAACGCGTAATCCGTCACGGCAATTAATGCTTCGGTAGCGATGCCGCGGCCCCAGAACTCTTCGCCGAGCCAGTAGCCGATCTCCGCCGAACGTCTCGCAACGTCGTACTGCACGGTGAATCCAATGCCGCCCACGGCTTCGCCAGCGACGTCGATGGCGAAGTTTGTTGCCGCCTTTTGACCGACGACCATCTCGAGCCAGCGGCGCCCATCGTTGACGGTGTAAGGATGTGGAAAGCGATCGCGCAGGTTGATCCAGACGTTCCGGTTGTTCGCGTGACGCACGATTGCGTCGCGGTCGCGCCATTCCCAACTCCGCACACTGCACGATTTCAACTTCAGTTCCACTACTCTTCAATCCTCGGCAACACGGCCGCGCCGCGAGGCATCACGAAGCCTTCAGTGGCTGCGGCGCCTTCGAGCGCTTCGTCTAGGGAACGCGCCGGAATCATGCGCATTTGCTTCACCTGCTCGTCAGGCAATTGCGAAACCAGACACACGCGATAACGTTCCGCCTTCGTCAGGAGGGCCCACGCAGTTTGCCCGTTGACTTCGTACTCGCTTCGTAACCGCTCGGCAAGCGCACGCGAATCGGCAGATTCAAACCACTTCAGAAAATCCGGACGGCCCAGACCATCGCTGCACTCCGCGAGTAAAACGATCGTGCCGCCATCGTTGCAGGCGTAGCTGGCCATGTCGAGCGCTTTGTGCGCCTGGATCAAATTGATGTCGTAAGGGAAACCGCCGCAACTCGCAATCACGAGGTCGCGTTTTGCGGCAATCTTGAGCGAGCGGTGGTTGAGGTAATACTCACACGCCGCACGATGTGCACGTCGCCAGTCTCCGCAGAACAGTTTCACCGCTCGCTTCTGCTGATTGACGATGGCGTTAATGGCGAATGCAGGCTCTACGACCGCCGCGATGCGTTCGCAGTCCTCGTGCACTGCATTGCCGTCCAGCAGTCCCGTGCCGACGCCTGCTTGGCGATTGCCGCTTTCGAGGTCCAATGCAAGCATGTGCGTCGCCTTGATCGTCTCGGCTGACGCGAGCCCCGGGCAGATCGACTTGCGACCTCCGGTGAATCCCGCGAAGTAATGAAAGTTGATACCGCCGGTGAGAATCACGCGCGAGTAATCTCGCAACGCGCTGCTGAGCTGGACTTCGACGCCGCCGGCGCTTCTGCCAAACGAAACGAGCTTCGCCGGATCGTATGCGTCGTGTTCGAGTATCTGCACGCGCTGCACGATGAACGGCGTGAGCAATTCCAGCTTTTCCTGTTCAGTCACGCGGCGATGAATACCGGTGGCAAAGATCACTGCGATCCGCGGCGGTGAAACGCCCATCTGGACCAGCCGCCGCACAAGCAGGTTTACAACCTGCGCACTCGCGGTGGGACGGGTCGCGTCGGACACAACGATCAAAACCGAGTCTTCACTGTCTATGATTTCATCGAGCGGAGGCGAGCCGATCGGGGCATCGAGCGCGGCGCCGACTTCAAAATCCGTTAGCGGCTGTTCCGTTTTAGAAGGGTCCTCGACGACGGCGAAGCGATCCGTGTCCCACTGAAAGTTAACAGCAGTGTGTCCGTAGAGAAGATCAATGCTGTTGGAGTTCGAGGTCACGTTGAGCTAAAGCCCGAAGTCGATTAAGGCTCTTTCAATGACGTGCAGCGCCGCAAAATCGGAATCGTTCGCCGTCCGTGCTTCAGCCAGCCACTTGCGAAGCTGGCGAGCTTCTTCGAGGGAACTGATGCGGCATCCGCCAGTCAGCGCGAGCGTTACGAGCGCATCCGGCGCACCGTGAGTCACGAGCGCGGCCTGCAACGCCGCCTGTTCTCGCAGATCGAGCGTAAGCAAGAGACTGAGTTCCATTTCATTTAATTCCGTTCAGAACGAAAACACGCCGTGCCGGCGTGACAAAAGTGAAACGTCTCGTCTTCAAAGTCCGGCGTCTCCATCTGGATTGTCAGATGATCGACACCAAAACGGTCGTACAACTTCGTGCGCAACTCTCGTAAAAGATCCGGCTGCGAGATGCTCTCCGAGTGAATCACGTGCGCGCTCAACGCCTCGCGTCCGGAAGTGATGGTCCAAACGTGCAGGTCGTGAACGTCAGAAACGCCCTGCGTCGCGAGGATCGCGTCTTCCACCGCCGCCAGGTTGATGTGCGCGGGCGTGCCTTCCAGCAGCACGTTGGTCGATTCACGAATCAGCCGCACCGAGCCCCAAATGATCAGCAGACTGATAACTACGCTGAACACCGCATCAGCCGCATACCAGCCAAACAGCAACATACAAAAGCCTGCCAGAATCGCCGCCACAGAGCCGAGCGCGTCGCCAATCACGTGCATCCACGCGCCACGAATGTTCAGATCGATCTCGTCGTGGCCGTGCAATATCCACGCGCAGATCAAGTTGATTGCCAGACCACCGGCCGCCACCACAATCATGGGTCCACTGCGGATCACCGGCGGGTCCAGCCAGCGTTCGTAAGCACCGTAAAAGATAAACAGCGACATAACCACGAGCGCTACGCCATTCACGAGCGCCGCGATTATCTCGAGACGGTAGTAACCGAAAGTCTTTTTGGAAGTCGCCGGACGAGAACCGAACCACACCGCAGTCAACGCCAAAGCCAGGGCTGCCACGTCCGTGAACATGTGGCCCGCATCGGCAAGCAGCGCCAGCGATCCGGTCCACCATGCGCCGATGGCTTCGGCGATCATGTAGATGACCGTTAACGACAGCACGAGGCTCAAGCGACGCCAGTTGTCAGACGAACGGCGATGCCGGTGAGTGTGATGATGATGATGTTCCGAACTGTGGTGGTGTCCGTCCAAGCTCGTCTTCATCGCCACAAAATAATGCCAGTGACGACGGCGAACTACAAAGCGGTGAGACCGAATGCGCTGAAGAACTCGCGGTAGAGTTCGTTGAAGTCGCGGAGGGCGACGTCCATGACACGATCCAGATCGTCGAGATCGTTGACGTTGATGATCGCATTGGCGTTGTTGAGAAACGCTGCATGCGCGTCCATCGTGCGCAGCGAAGGCGACAGCAACACAAAGAAGAGACGGCGGCGCTGGGCCGGCCGTAGCACGTTGACTTCTCGCACCACGAACGCCGAGCCCTGCTCAGTCGGATCAAACTGCGGGTCGAGCAACACGGCGTCCATCTGGTTCGAACGCATCGTTTCGATTGCCTGGCGCGTGTCTTCCGCGACGTAAACCTGAAAGCCGATGTCCGTCAGCTTGCGCGCGACCGCTTCGCGATAAGGTTCTGAGGAGCAGACGAGGGCTTTGCGCTTGTCCCACGCGGGCCGGGAACCCGGTTTCTGCGCGTCGCGAGCAGTACCCTGCGATAACAGATCCGCGAGCATCCGAAGCGCTTCGTTTGACGAACCGGCTTCAACCGATTGTCCGGGTTTCGTCGGAGATTCGTAGGCGCGCGCGGTGTTCTGTTCAAAACGCGGATGGTCCGTCGCGGGCGAGCCGCCAACCGCGAGCGCGCTCTGTTCGAGCGCCGGACTCGCGCCGCCGGAACTAATCGTCGCGCTGCACTTGGGACAACGAACGTTGAACGGACGATTAGGCGACTTCTCCTGGTCCACCTGAAGACGCGTCGAACATTTGGGACAAACGATGATCATGAATCTCGCTGTTATTCAATCAAACCGAGCATCGAGCCGGAGTCTGAAAACGTGCTGGCAGGCATTTGATCGCGACCGATGAAGTCTTCGGCTGCAGTCATCCCCTTGAGCGCCAGGAGCAGGTTGTTTTGATTTGTCGCAAACGCGAGCCCGTCTTCGAGCGAGACCACGTTGGTTTCAATCAGCCCCTTGATCACGGTGTCAAAGTCCTGCATGCCATCGAGCTTGCCGTCGCGCATCGCGTCGAGTAGCGACTTGCCTTCAACTTCACCCGCTTCGACGTACTCGCGCGTGCGCGGACTCGACCGCAGTATCTCCACGGCCGCAATTCGACCAGAACCGTCGGCCCGCGGAACGAGTCGTTGAGAAATGATGTAGCGAAACGTTTGCGCCAAACGCGTTCTGATCACCGGCTCTTCGTTCTTCGGGTACAAGCCGATGATGCGGTCGACCGTCTTCGAAGCGTCGATTGTGTGCAGAGTTGAAAGCACGAGGTGCCCGGTCTCGGCCGCCTCGAGAGCAATTTCGGTGGTTTCGAAGTCACGCATCTCGCCGATCAGGATCACTTTCGGCGCCTGGCGCAACGCGGCGCGCAACGCTGAGGGAAAGTCGCGCGTGTCGTGGCCGACCTCGCGCTGATTGATCGTGGAACGTTTGTGTAAATGAAGATATTCGATGGGATCTTCGATCGTGACGATGTGATACTGCTTCTTTTCGTTGATGATGTCGATGATGGCGGCCTGGGTGGAGCTCTTGCCGGACCCGGTTGGTCCAGTGACGAGCACGAGGCCGTTGCGGAGTTCGGCGATATCGGCGAGGTGCGGCGGAAGACCGAGTGATTTCAGCGTCGGGATCTCGGTTGGGATCACGCGCATCACGATCGAGTAGACGCCGCGCTGCTGGAAGATATTTACGCGAAATCGCGCGCGCGAAGGCAGCGAGTAACTCAGGTCGGCAGTGCCGGTACGCACCAGTTTTTCGGCGGCGTCAGGATGGCCGTGTATGAGGGTCATGGCGATGATCTCGGTCTGATAAGGCGAGAGCTTCTGCATGCCGAGAGGTTGAACGGGCGTCAGCTTGCCGTTGATTTCAACCTGCGGGGCCTGCCCCACCGAGAAATTGAGGTCGCTGATCTTGTCGGAGACCAGCAACATTCGCTCGATTATGGGCGGTAGATCGAAGAAGCTCATTCGGGTCGGAGTAGTTTCGCGGCAGGTCGGAACGATTCGTGAGCCCGGTATCTCTCACGCGGCTGTCGGCGATTCTCGCGCAAAACCATGATAAACGCAAGCAAATTGTGTTTTGCGTCAGGTGGGGAAAGAGGCAAGGAGGTTTCGCAGATTTGAGGAGATGTCGCCCGGAACGGTCAACAAGCCACTGATCATCGCGACAGAATCCGCGCCGGCGTGGATAACTTTTTCGGCATTCGCGGCGGTGATCCCCCCGATAGCGACGAGCGGACTGGCGCCCGTCGCCGCGCGGACGAGCCGCACTCCTTCCAGGCCGACCACCGGATCCGGGTTCTCTTTCGTCGAGGTAGGAAATACTGGTCCGATAGCGACGTAATCGATCGGCCACGTCGCCGCTTCGATTGCCTGGTTTAGGTTGTGAGTTGAGAACCCAATCACCGCATCGTCGCCCAACAAACGGCGCGCGGCTTCCGGCGGCAGATCGTTCTGACCCAGGTGAACGTCGACTCCGCCAAGCGCGAGAGCCACATCGACGCGATCGTTAATCACGATCCGTACGCCGCGGTCGGCTGCCACGGCTAACGCGGCTTTCGCCTGCCCGTAAAACTGCGAACCCGAAGCGTGCTTGTCGCGGAGTTGCACGACCGTTGCGCCGCCATCAGCAAACAACGCGACCTGCTCGGCGTGCGATAGCCCTGAGATCCGCGTGTCGGTGATTGGATAGACCGGCGGCAGGCGGAAAGAACTTCGCGTTTTACTCATCCACGTCTTTGCGCTTCGGTCGCTGGTTCGCCGGCAGCACACGCTTGCGCAAACGGATCGTCTGCGGCGTCACTTCCACGAGTTCATCGTCAGCGATGAACTCGAGCGCTTGTTCGAGCGAGAGTTCTTTTGGCGGCACGAGCCGCATCGCTTCATCGGCGGTGGAGGCCCGCATGTTCGTGAGCTTCTTTTCTTTGATCGCGTTGACGTCGAGATCGACCGCGCGCGCGTTCTCGCCAACGATCATTCCTTCGTACACTTTCGTGCCGGGCCTGGCGAAAAGCGTGCCGCGCTCCTGCAAGTTGAAAAGCGCGTAGGTCGTGGTGTCGCCGGTTCGATCGGCTACCAGCGATCCTGTGGAGCGGCCGCGCATTGTGCCTTGCCATTCACCCCAGCGTAGAAACATCGTGTTGAGCAGGCCCGTGCCTTTTGTCTCGGTGAGAAACTCGTTGCGAAAGCCGATCAATCCGCGCGACGGCGCTTCAAACTCAAGCCGCACGCGCCCCGTGCCGTGGTTGATCATCTTTGTCATCTGACCTTTGCGACGACCGAGTGCTTCCGTGATCACGCCGATGAACTCGTCGGGACAGTCGACGACAACCGCTTCGATTGGTTCAAACACCTGACCGTCAACCTTTCGCGTGATGGCTTCGGGTTTTGAGACCTGGAGTTCATAACCCTCGCGACGCATCATTTCGATCAAGATCGCAAGTTGCAGTTCGCCGCGGCCTGACACTTTGAACTGGTCGGGTGACTCAGTCTCTTCGACACGGATCGCGACGTTGCCAAGGATTTCTTTGTCCAGGCGTTCCTTGATTTGGCGAGACGTGACGTATCGGCCTTCGCGACCGGCAAATGGCGAGTTGTTAACGCCGAAAATCATCGCAATCGTCGGTTCGTCAACGGCGATTGCCGGGAGCGGTTGCGGATTGTCGAGCGACGTGATCGTGTCGCCGATGTTGATGTTCTCGATTCCGGCGAGCGCGACGATCTCGCCGAAGCCGGCCTTGTCCACCGATTCCCGCTTCAGACCTTCGAAGACGTAAAGCTGCGACACTTTCGTTTTCTGGATCGTTCGATCCGGCTTCACGACGGCGATTTGATCACCGACTTTGATCTCGCCCGAGAAGATGCGCCCGATCGCGAGGCGACCGACGTAATCGTTGTAGTCGAGGTTAGCGACGAGCAACTGGAGCGAGTCAGCGCGAAGCTCGCGCGGCACCGGAATCGTCTCCACGATCTGCTCGAAGAGCGGCTGCAAATTGTTGCTGTCGTCGTCGAGGCGGCGCTTCGCGACGCCGTCGCGAGAGATCGCGTAGAGAATCGGAAACTCGATCTGATCGTCCGTGGCGTCGAGGTCGAGAAAGAGTTCGTAGATCTCGTTTACAACTTCCGGCGGCCGGGCATCGCCGCGATCGATCTTGTTGACGACGGCGATTGCCGGCAGACGCGCTTCGAGCGCCTTGCGCAAGACGAAGCGAGTTTGCGGCAAGCAACCTTCGGCCGCGTCGACCAGCAGCATCACGCCGTCGACCATCTTCAACACTCGCTCCACCTCACCTCCGAAGTCCGCGTGTCCCGGCGTATCGACGATGTTGATCTTCACGTCGCGATAACGCACGGCGGTGTTCTTCGCCATGATCGTGATGCCGCGTTCGCGTTCGAGATCCATCGAATCCATGACGCGGTCGCGAACCTGTTCGTTTTCGCGGAAGGTGCCGGACTGGCGCAGCATCGCATCGACGAGCGTCGTCTTGCCGTGATCGACGTGAGCAATAATCGCTATGTTTCTGATTTCTTTTCGCTGTTGCATTGTCACCGGGTACCAAGCTGTCTCAGTGCTTCATAGAGCACGATACCCACGGCGGTCGCGAGGTTCAAGCTGCGAACATTCGGATTGGTAATCGGAATGCGCAGGCAGTTGTCCCAATTGCGACGCAAAAGCTCTTCTGGCAAACCGCGTGTTTCGCGGCCAAAAACAAGGCAATCACGGGATTGGAACGCCCAATCGGTGTAGACGCGATCGGCCGTGGTGGTGAGGTAAACAAAGCGAGCTTCGGGGAGTGCCCGGGTTAGCGCGTCCAGGTTTGGATGCCGCGATAGCTTCACTTCGGGCCAGTAATCGAGACCGGCTCGACGCAACGCGCGGTCGTCCATGCGAAAGCCGGTGACGCCGACGATGTGAAGCGGAACATCGTTGGCCGCACACAGGCGCGCCACGTTACCGGTGTTTGGTGGAATCTCTGGTTCGACGAGCGCGACGGAAAGCATCGTTGTTGATCGAATACGAATGTTCGTGCGCCGCCAGATTAGCAAACTACAAAAAGAAACGACGAGCTTCGTTTGAAGATCTCGTCGTTCCTTTTCGTAAGGCCGGTAGGCCTCAGATGTTTGTGTGCGCCGGTGGAAGGTACGTGCTTCGACCTGCTGGTTCGGGTTATCTCTTCTTTGCGGCCTTCTTAGTTCCGCCCTTCTTCGCGGCCTTCTTGGTGCCGCCCTTCTTAGCTGCTTTCTTTCCACCTTTTTTAGTTGCCATAGCTTCTATGTGCTCCTTCTTTCGAGTTTGGTTTTTTGTTTCTTCACGACCACAAGATACTGTGCTTACTTCTGTCTTGTGGGCTAGAGTAAACGGC
The DNA here is from genome assembly GCA_020199835.1 of Acidobacteriota bacterium. Classification (GTDB taxonomy): domain Bacteria; phylum Acidobacteriota; class Blastocatellia; order Pyrinomonadales; family Pyrinomonadaceae; genus PSRF01. The sequence goes on from JAIVJV010000009.1 coordinate 241,862, forward strand.
GCACAACATCTTGCTATATAAACGCAAACACCCTCGATGTCAATAACTTATTACTCGATCCCTAATTTTTTTTTCAGCCTCGTGAGCGGGTGTTGAGTGCGCTCCGCAACGGCTGAACGCCGGGCGACGACCACAGCCTACAACCAGCTGGGAGTAGCTAATGAGTGGCCGCGAACGTGTTGGGGACTATGCCGGTGCTCAGGAGAGAGTAGAGGAGAAAAGAGATAAACCGCGATTAGTGGTCCAACTTTTAATTGCGGAACAGGGGCGTGAAGATCCACTGATCGTGACGCTCAATGCCATAGTAAGTGAGCACTGAGTCTTTTCGACTGCGACTGGCGACACCAACGAATGGGCCACTCGAAACGTCATCAATCGACGATGAGCTTTCTGACTTTGGACGCTCGCCGAGTTTTATTGCGCTGGTGATCGGAGGAACTGCAAACTGTTGTAATTGCGCGAGTTGGCCGCGCGGTTGCGGCACGAAGCTGCCGGTGTAGAACAGTATCGACTGCTGAAACTCAACTAACCCTTGCGTCCGTGGTCCAATAAAGCGCCACTCGCCTTCGAGCGTTAACGGATCGCGCGCGGCTGATGCGCGAAGGATCTGACGATTCTTTGCGCCGCCGGGAATCGGTATCCCGTTAAGCAAATCTTCGATCGAAGAAGGCAATGACTGATCACCTGGTGGACGGCCTGTAGATGAACGATAGACGTAGTACTGACCAATCGCATTAGCGACTTGCTCGCCGCGAAAGATCGCTTCCTTCTCGCGTTCTCGCTGTGCTTGTTGTGACACGCGAGGAGCTACAGCCATGGCGAACAAAGCGACGACGCTCATTAGCGCGAGCAGCGCGACGAGGGTGTAACCGCGCTCGGAACGTCTCTGCGACCGTGGAATCGTCGTTGAGAGAGTCTTAGAGCGCGCGAGGCTCGACCCGCATATATTGTGGTCGCTCATTGCCTCAAGGTTCATCATCTTCAACCTCGACACGCGGCGTCGGACGCGTCAATGGATTGCCGACACCGCGCTCACCTTCAGTCATCGCGAGCGTATGTTTGATCTTCAGCGTGGTGTCCATCATCACGAGTTCCTTATCCGAGATACTCGTGACGCGAAACCTTCCGCTCAACACGTCGCCGCGATGCACGTTCATGACGCTCTTGTTGCTGCGGTCCTGAACGATCGCGGTGTCTCCCACGCGTGTGTACTCACCGATGATGCCGACGTAAAGGTAGTTCGGTGTTGGCGGTGCTGCGACATTCAACGACGCCTGGTTGGAGAAGAGACCGTTGTCAGCAGTGCGCACCATGATGTTGCGCGCACCTGGCGCAGCTATCAATGTCGCCGCGACGTTGGCGGAGAGTTGTTGCGGACTGATGAAGGTCGTCGGCAGTTCGCGTCCGTCAAAATAGATCTTCGTGGACGGGGTGAACTTGTCTCCCGAGACCTCCAGCTTGAAATCCGCGCTACGAGAGTAAACGTTCGAAGGCGAAAGCGAGGCCAGCAGCAACGGCGGCGAAGGCGCCGGCGTCGGCGTCACTTCCTGCACCGGCTTAACCGGCGCGGGGGGCGGAACGTAGTACGCAAAGATGTTGCGCCTGGCTTCCGGCGCCGTGTAGGCCGAAGGCGTGTACTCGATTGGCGCGAACAAGGCGAGGTTCGCCACGTCCTGTGAAGTGGTCGCCGCGGTGTTGTTCTGCTGACGACCAGGGCCGGGTTGAGTGTTGCGCGCGGGCGTCGGCGTGGCCGCGGCTCGCGGCGCCGTCGGTGTAGTGCTGCCGCCGAAGCCAAACAGCGCCCAGTACAAAATGATGAATGCGACCAGACCCAGGACGGCGGCCATAATCACTTTTTTCTTCTCGCCGGGTTTGTTTAGATCTACTGCTTGCATGTTTATTCCTGGGGTTGGCCGTTGCCGGCTGCGCTTTCGCGCTGGAAGTACGTCGCCAGATTTAATTGCAGGCTGATGAGCGAGCCGCGTCCGCCGGAGCCGGCAGCAGGCGTAGCACCTTCGCCGCCCTCCGCTGAAACGGGCGCGCTGTTCTCGTTTGCACGCTGGAGCTCGACCTGGTTGATCACCACGAACTGCCTGCTTCTTTCGAGGTCGCGAACGAAACGGCGGATGTCCTGGTATTGCCCTTCAACCGTCACCAAAACGGCGATACCCGGATAAAAACTCTGCCATTTCGTTATGGTAGTTTGCCCGCCGACCGATTTTGTGCCGGATGCTTCGAGTGGAGTGTAGGTTGGTCCCGACGTATTTCGCAGTCCGTTTTTGACAATGAGTTGATTGAGTTCGTCGTAGAGCTCGAGCCTGCCTTGATCGGCTCGGGGAAGATAGCTGCTCTCAAAACCGGTGAGACTCGCTGCGATCTGATCGACCTGATCCTTGGTCGTTTTTTCTTTATCGACGACTCCGCCAAGAGTTTTCAGGTTCGCCTGCAACCGCGTCTTGTCCTCGTGCAGTGAGCTGACGCGCGAGCGAGCGGGCACGAGGAAATAGAGATAGCTCAGCAGCACGAGCAGCAAGACAAGGCAACTGCCTGCCAAAGCTGCGACTTCGGCGACACCAAACATCTTGCCGCGGCGCGAGTCGCGAAACGTCGTGAGCCGTTGCTTGTATTGAACAGTGCTAGGCGCGGCTTTGACTTCTTCCGTACTCATCGCGACACCTCGCTTCCGTTCGGGCTTGCGGTCACTTCCGCGACGTTCTCATTCGAATAAACAGCACGCGGGCGATAGATCACGGACAACTCGTACTCTGTTCCGGTCTCGCCGCGCCCCTTCTGAAGAGTTTGCGTGCGCAGTTCAGGTAGAAAAATTCCTTCCTGCTGCATCGCGGAGATCATCTCGCTGATCGTCGAGGGATTTTTTGTAAAGACAGCGAGATCGAGTGCCGCCACCGTTTGATTTCCTTGCCGCGTGACGTCGTTCACGGCAATGCGCGAGACGCGCACGTTCGCGGGCAGCGACGATTCGAGATCCACGAGCAATCGCGACCACGAGAACTTCCGCCGATCAACTAATTGGTGCGCTGCGGGAACGGCCTGCTGTTGTTCCGGAGAAAGTGAGTTTTTGACCTGCTCGGCGTTTTTGAGGAGCGCCTGCTCCTGCTGCCGCAGCGAGTTAATTTCCAGTTGCGTAGCGTCGGCCTGGTTGCGGGCGACCGTCGTCAGCCGCACGACGATGACCAGACCGATAATGGCGACGAACAGAATGCCGGCGGTCAGCGCCCAGGGCAGCAACCGGTTACTAAAAGGTTTTGAAGCCAGGTTTAAATCGCTATTCACGGTGAAAAAGGATACACGGCTGTTTGAAGTAATCGCAAATGAGGTCATACGACCGTTTACACGTTAAGCGGCAGCGCCCGTTGCAAAAAGGCCTCGTGCCGCTTAGCCAACGCTTTCAGCGTTGTACGTCTTAGGCGTCGGCGGTCAGTCGCGGCGCGGACGCAGCGGGGCGTCGTTTAGAGCCAGCGAATGACGGTAGGCGCAGGTCACGTTGCGGCCATTTCGCTTGGCACGGTAGAGCGCCGAGTCAGCCAGTTCAACGAGACGAATCGGGTCGCGAGCGTCATCAGGAAAGCACGCGACGCCAATACTCACCGTGAGACGAAAACGAGCCGCGGCAGGATCCGCTGCTTCAGTCGATCCGCAGAAGATTGACTGCTCGATTCCACGGCGCACGCGCTCCGCCGCCACCAGCCCTTGCAGGTAATCCGCGTCCAACAGGAACGCCGCAAACTCCTCGCCGCCGAAACGCGCCGCGACGTCGCCCGAGCGCAAAGCGGCTTTGATGATCACGCCGACGTCCTGCAACGTTCGATTACCAACAAGGTGTCCGTAGTTGTCGTTGACGGCTTTAAAATGATCGAGGTCCATCATCAGCACGCAGAACGGCTGCGAGATTTCTTCGGCACGCGCAGCTTCGCGTCTAAGCTCCGTAAAGAACGACTTGCTCGTCAACAGGCCGGTCAACTCATCGTGGCCCAGCAGACGCTGGATCTGTTGCTGAAAAGCGCGATCGATCTCGTCGAGGAGTTCAAACCGAAAGAGCTGATCGCCGATGAGAATCTTGTCGCCGTGGGTCAACACCGCTTCCGAAACGGCGCGGCCGTTTACCAGCGTCCCGTTGGTGGAATGTAGATCGGTGATCTTGAAGCGTGTCTGGCCCGAATCGGGATCGGCTTCCGAGGTGATCGAAGCATGGACGCGAGACGCCTTCACATCGTTCAAACGAACGTCGGCTTCGAGTGCACGACCCAGGGTAACCCTCTCGCGTTCGAGCGGAATGGGTGTCGCCATTAGCTCTCCGCGAAGGGCGACGAGCATGGGACGGCGTTCAGCATTTGCGAGCGCCTCCGGGGTGGAATCGCTGCCGACCTGGGTTGGGGAATCTGTCTCGTGGTAGTCGTTGCCTTTCATGCCTCAGCTTGTGAGCCTCTGTAGTTCCTTTTATAATCGCTCAATTCAATTTTACTCTTAGATCCTGCTGGTAACGTCATGGAAGTACACACATCACAAAAAACGACCGTCGGCGGCGCTTGCTGCAACGAAGTTGAAACAGGGACCGTCGAGCGGGTAGCCGTGGCGAATCTGCCGACTGAATGGGGCGACTTCCGCATAGCCGCTTATCGCTCTTTAACTACCAATGAGGAGTTTGTGGTCCTCTTTAAAGGTGAGATGAGACGCGACGTGCCCACGCTGGTCCGAATCCACTCGCAGTGTCTCACGGGCGACGTGTTTGGCTCAACTAAATGCGACTGCGGCCGGCAGTTGCACCAGACGATGCAGATGATTAACCAGGAGGGACGGGGCGCGATCGTTTACCAGCAACAGGAAGGACGCGGGATCGGGATCGTCAACAAGATTCGCGCGTACGCGCTACAGGACCAGGGCGCGGATACGGTGGAAGCAAATGTCAAGTTGGGTTTGGAAGTGGATTTGCGCGAGTACCGGCAGTGCGCGGAGATCCTTTACGACCTAGGACTTTGTAACGTCAAAGTGATCTCAAACAACCCGCTGAAATTACGCGCAGTTGAAGAAGCAGGACTCAAGATCGTCGAACGTATTTCGATCGAGGTTGACTCGACGGACAACGCAGCCGGCTACCTGCGAACCAAGAAAGAGAAGCTCGGCCACCTCCTCACGCTCAATCGCGAAAAACGTTAAGCCGTTTACTGCTTAGTGCGCAGGTCTTTGATCGTGCCCCGAATTTTGTCGGCCTCGGGCGCTTTCGGCTCGAGTTTCAGATACGCCTCCAGCTCATCCGCAGCTTGCTGTCGTTTTCCGAGCTGCCAATAAACTCCACCGAGGTAGTAATGCGCGAGACCGGCTCTTGGCCCACCAAGCTCGATAGCTCGGCGAAGCACTGTTTCCGCGTCAGCGAAGCTCTTCTTCACGATGAGCGTCATGCCGAGATAGTGATGTGCGGCAAACGATTGATCGTTCTTTTTTACGGCGGCGCGGAGCTGAACTTCAGCTTCGGGAATCTTCTTCTGGTTGAATAACGCGATGCCGTAATTAAGCATCGGCTCCGGCGCGTCGGGCGACAGTTGAACGACTCTTGCGAGCGCGTCGGCAGCCTTGTCGTACTGTCCCTTTTTCATGTACTGCACACCCAACTCGTTCAACGCGAGACTAAAATTCGGGTGCGCTTGCACGGCCTGCTTTAATTGGTCAATAGCCTTGTCTGTTTCACCGGCACGCGCAAACTCCAACCCCTTCTCATAAAACCCGACTGCCGGCTTCGGAACGTTGGCGAGTGCGGCGTTGAGCACGCCCGGTTTGTTTCGCGCGGCTTCATTTTTGGCACGCAAGTAGATTTGCAGGTTGTGCGGGCGCGTAAGGGGGAAGCTCGCCGGCCCGGTGCGCGTCATAACGTTCGAAGGTTCGATAAAAACCTGCTCCCTCACAGGGTCGAAAGACTCTCCGCCATCGATGACGAGAATGTAGTTCCCTGGTCTGAGCGACTGAAAGCTGAAGTTACCGTTCCCGTCTGAAAGGACTGTAAGGTCACCCTGTCCCGGACTCTCCAATTTAATTTTGAGTCGCGTATCGACGCGTTGTCCGGAAGGAAATATTAAACGGCCATTGATTGAATGTCTGCCGCCGGTGCCGGTCGTATCGACGCCGCCGCCGGACTGTGCGAAGGCAACAGTTGGGCAAAAAAGCAGCAGTGCTGCTATCAAAGAATGCCAATGGAAGAGACGTTTGCTGATGAGATTCTGAGCCATCTCGATAACTCCGTTTCGTAGCAGTTGCCGAGGTAAGTTGAATTGGTTGTTTGGACGATCTGGACGGTTGAAGATTACCACAAAACAAGAAGGGAGGCGTAGATTTTACGCCTCCCTTATCAAACTCCCACGCTTCCGAAGAAGCGGTGGACTCAAAACCAGCGTTAGAACTGGAACTTCACACCGAGTCGAACCGCCGACGGGAACTGGAAGATTGTTCCAGTACCGTAGAACGGATTCGGAACCGGGTTGATGCCCGGTGCACCGCTGTTGATCAGGAAGGTCTCATCCTCTCGGATCGCGCGTTGGTTGTTAAGAACGTTAAACCAATCGAGCTGCAGGCGGAGCTGCTTATCCTCACCCAATGAAATTGGGTAGTAAGCACCGAGGTCCAAATTGTAAGTCGTTGGCGTCCGATTTCTGCCCGTTAGCGGATTGATTGCCGTGCCGCGCGGTACGCAACTGAGGTCTGGAATACAGAAACCTTCGTTGTCACCGTAGAGCGGGTGTGGAACCAGAGCGTTGAACGGAACACCGGACTGCGCACGGAACGAAGCGCTCGTCGTCAGTTTGAATGGCCACTGATAGCTGCCATCGAATTTGAACTGATGCGGGCGATCGTTTGGCAATCGTCCGTAAAGACCGTTGAGCAGACTGACGAGGTCGAACAGCGAAGTGATGTTCGGGTCAGCCTGTCCGTTGTCATTGCGGAACAGTCCCTCGTAGTTTCCGATCAAGCTGGAGAACACATACGAGGCGATGAACTGGTAATTGTTCGAGAACCGCTTGGTGGCGGTCAACTCGAGCGCACGATAGTAACGACGAGCCGGACCGAAACAACCGATTGCTGGGTCGTTGCAGGCCAAGTCTTCTGTCGTCGTGAAGTTTCCGGTGCCTCGGCGGCCCGGGTTGAACAGGAAGTAGGTCGTACCATCATCGAACGAACCGTCTTCGATGACTTCATCCTGGGCACGATAGATGCCGCGGACGCCGAAGGTCAGCTCGCGCATTCCGCGCGGACCCCATTCGACTCCAGCGGTGAATTCATCAACCGTTTGCGGCTTGAGGCCGACATCGAACGGTGTTGCGTGGTTGCCGAGATTACCGAACGCCAGCAGTACCGTAGAGCCAGACGCGCCGTTAAGGCGGCTGAGGTTCGAGTGGAAGTCGTTCTGAATCACGTTGGTTCCAGCCCGCACGTTGATGTCGAGCGGTATTGGCGTCTCAAGGAAACGAGCGTAGTTAGCAAAGAACTTGCTATGGCCTTCACCCAGAAAATCCCAGCTGAAGCCAATGCGCGGCTGCGTGTTGCTGACCCAGTCGTTCAGGGTCAGGTAAGTGCCCCCGTCAAGGCCATACGCCTGCTGGAAGTCCCAACGAAGACCGAAGTTGACTTGCAGGTTACGAGTCGCTTTCCACTCTTCCTGGACGTAGAAGCTCTCGGTTCTCGTGTTGACGAATTCGCCTTGAGTGTTAAGGCTGAAGTCACGCGTGCGAACAGCGTCGAGCAGCAGGAACGGGTTGGTCGGATTGATTGAAACCGACCCGAGAACTGCGGTTGTGACACCAGCAGGAGCCTGGCCGGCAGCGATCAACAACGCCACGTTGTCTACGCGTGATTGGCTCGGGCAGGTGATAGTGGTTGTCGATGTGCGCGAGCAAACAGCGAAACGGTTCTCAATTCGGTTTGGACCAGCCGGATGATTCGGGCTGTTGAAATTGAAGGTGCCACCGGTTGAACGAGTATCGATGCGGTACTTGTTATCACTGAACTCAGCACCATACTTGAGCGTGTGCTTACCCCAGATGTTCTGCAGGCGAGCCGCGAACTCGATGCGATCGCGGTCCTGGAACGATTTAAGTCCAAAACCACCCCGCACAAAGTTGCGCTGGACTGTACCGCCGGAACCTTCGACGAACGCCAGGCGCAAACCGCCAGGAGTCACGACCGTCGTCTCGTTCACAGGCAGAATGGAACCGCCACGGAGCACTGCGAAACGATCTGTGACTAGCGTTTCATCGAGTTCCGGGATGGTGTTCGCGCGCTGGAAGTGCAGTCCAGCGGAGAACTCACCGATGAAGTTCGGCGTGAAAGTTGAATTCAAACGGAAGGCGTAGTTCGAACCACCGGTTTCCGTCGTACCACGGAAGCTCGCCGGGTTGGCGCCAAAACCAGAGAAGCCAAACAGGTGACCTTCCTGCTTCGTGAAATCACCGAAGGTCGAGAAGGTGAACTGGTGCGACTGGTTCGGAGTCCACGTGATCTTGCCGGCATAGAACGGAGTCGTCACTTCATTCTCGACGTCTTGCAGGAAAGTCTGCGTCAAGAAGAAGTTTCTGCGTCTCTGCGGATTGAAAGCGCCAAAGAAGAAAAGCTTGTCCTTGACGATTGGGCCACCAATATCAAACCCCGCGTCGATTTCCGAATAGCCATTCGGAGCAGTGCCGGTGAACGGAATAGCCGAAGACTTGACTTCTCGAACGAAGCTCTCGGCTACGAAATATGCAAACGCGTCACCGTGAAACTCGTTGGTGCCGCTCTTGGTGATAACGTTGAAAACGCCACCGGTCGATTTACCGATGTCTGCACCGTATGCACCGGTCTTAATCTCGAGCTCCTGGACAAACTCGAACGGCAAGTTGGCGCCCGATCCGCCGAACGCGGGGTCGGTCACTGTAACGCCATCCAGGATGTAGTTGTTTTCCGGACCAGACGAACCGCCGACCGACGGGTCACGCTCACGGCCTGACGAGTCGCGCAAGCCGGAACGAGTAACGGTCGGAGCAATCGTGTAGAGCGATTGCACGGTACGCTGTGTTGGGAAGTTTGAAAACTGTTCAGTGGATATATTCGTGCCCGTAGTGTTCGTCGTAACGTCAACGCCAGCTCCCGCGCCGGCTGTAACCGTGACTGTTTCGGTTGCGCCCGCGGGGCGAAGTTGAACCGCAACGGTCGAGGTTCTCGAAAGATTTACGGGTACTTCAGTCTGCTCAAATTTGGCAAAGCCTTTTTCCGCCTCAATCGACACCGTGTACATTCCCGGTTCAACGTTGGGGATACGGAAAAGGCCTTCGTCATTTGTTGTAGCAGTGGTCGAACGCCCGCCCTGGCGCGTGGCCGTAACGGTAACGCCTGCCACCGCGGCGCCGGTCGGATCTGTGACCGTGCCTTCAATTGACCCTGTCGTCGTCGTTTGCGCTAACACGCTGCCAGTTAGCAGCGCGAAGCTCATCAGCAACGCCGACAGGCCAATAAACTTAAAAACATTCTTCATTTTCTGCTTTCCTTTCTTGAACTAAGCGGCGCTGCCCCCTCCTGTGTCAATCACCCTTTTTATTGGCAGCACCAAAAGAATTCCAAGACGAGCGGCTTAAAAAGAGGCCTCGTCGGGGGGCTTTTGGCAATTGCCATGCCCATATGCCAACTTTCCCGTTTCCTGCAATATTTCACAGTCTGGGGGCGATTAGTCCCACTGCTCAGTGAGGCCGGAATCCAAAAAAATGGGAAAATCCAGAAATTTCAACCGTTCGCGCTGGTTCCCGGTGGCCGCTGTTATATAGTTAGGACAACGATGACAGAACGCATTTACCGCGACCCCGTTCATAACATCATCAGGCTGCAAACCGACTCAGACGAAGGCGAGTTGATGATGCGCTTGATCGATGCCGCAGAGTTTCAACGCTTGCGTCGCATCAAGCAACTTGGTCTCGGTCTCTACACGTACCAGGGCGCGGAACACTCTCGCTTCACTCACTCACTCGGCGCGTTTCACTTGATGACACGCGTGCTCGATCGTTTCAGCGAGAGATACGCGATCGATCCTCAAGATCGAATTGCAGCACGCGCTGCTGCGTTGCTACACGACGTGGGCCATGGATCGTTTTCACACGTGATGGAGAAGTTGATCGACTTTCATCACGAACAACGAACCGTGCAAGTGATCCTCGACGAAGGATCGGAGATCGGTTCTCTATTGAGATCGTATTCGGTTGATCTGCCGCGCAGCGTCGCCGGGATCATCGAAGGCACGTTTCGGCCATCGGCTCTGGCCCAACTCGTTTCGTCGCAACTCGACGTCGATCGCATGGACTATCTCCTGCGCGATTCGCTGATGACCGGAGCGAAGTACGGCATCTACGATCTCGAATGGATCATCAACGCGCTGGCAATCGATGAAGACGCGGATCGCATCTACGTTGAAGCGCGGGGGATTTATGCAGTCGAAGAATATTTGCAGGCGCGGTATTACATGTTTCGCCAGGTTTACTTTCATCGCACGTTGCGTTCGGCTGAAGCGGCGCTGCGTTCGATCATTCGACGTGCGTTGCGACTGCTCGATGACGGTCACGAAGTTTGGTACGCGCCGGGTACGCCGTTTGAAAAAATCCTGCGACGCGAAGAGTTGTCGATATCCGAGCATCTTCAGATCGACGATTCGGATTTCGTCTTTCACGTCAAGCAGTGGCAAAACTCGAGCGACGCGGTGTTGAGAGATCTGAGCCGGCGCTTCACCGACAGACGACTGTTCAAGGCGATCGATCTCGACATGCCGCATGAACAGCAAGCGGAGTTTCTTTCGTCAGCGAAGAAGCTCGTGGAACAGGCCGGCTTCGATCCCGAATACTATTTTGTTGAAGATCGCGCTAGCGATCTGCCGTACTACAACTACTACGCCGCGGAAAAGGCGGAACCGAAAACGCACATCTACGTGGAAAGCGGTTATGCTTCACCGCAGATCAGAGAGATCAGTGAAGTGAGTAACGTGGTGAGAGGTCTGCAACAGCCGTACGAATTACATCGCATCTGTTTTCCCGCTGAGGTCAAGAACGAAGTGTACGAGCTTTATCATCGCGGCAGCGCGACGAATCGCGGCAGGGCGCAGAAACAGACAGTCAGATGATCCGCCTTCAGATGAATCGCTGGCTCAGCGCTATCTGTCTATTGTTAGTTCTCGGTTCGCATTCGTTCACGTCGGCGAAAACAAGTGTGACCGTGCTGGACTTCGGACAAACGGAGTTGGCAAAAACCGTCGCAGAAAAGGTTCGCTCGAGTCTACGTGCGAAAAGGGAGTTTCTTGTTGCAGACGGCGATCTGTCTCGGTCGGCGGCAATGGGTGTTGGGTACAAGGGCTCGCTCAATCTCACGGTAAACGACGCACGAGATCTCGGCGCGGCGCTCGCCACAGAGTTTTATCTTCTCGGCGACGCGCAAATTCTGCGGCGTTCGTCGTCCACCAGAAGCGTATACTACGAATCGTATTGTTCGTTTTTTCTGGTGAACTCGCGTACCGGTAATTTGCTCGTTTGGGAGCGGCCTGTTTTCGACGGTGATGAAGCGACGGGGGTTCTGCAGACACTGTATCACCATGTCGAACACGAATTGACACCACGCCTGGTGGTGGCTCTCAGGCGCGCCGCTGAAGACGAACAACTACAAAGAACGGCGATCGTTTCGTACGCCGGCCCGGTGATTGAAGAAGCGCCTGAAGATGAAAAGACGGCCGAAGCTCAGGGCCTTCGTTTGCCGCGGCCATTCAAACGGCTGCGGCCTGAGTATCCTGCGAGTGCGGAGCGCGCTGAAGCTGAAGGGACGGTCGATGTGCTCGTTGAGGTTGGCGCCGATGGAGAAGTGGGTGGTGTCCATATTGTTCGTTGGGCTGGGTTTGGACTCGATGAAGCGACCGTTACGACTGTGAAACAAATGCATTTCTTCCCCGCGATGCGAAACGGAACCGCGATCCCGATGCGCGTTCTGCTGCGTTATAACTTTCGTAAACCGTCGAGGTGAGATTAGTGGTTAGAAGCCTCAAGTCGTTATTTATCGTTTGCGCTCTCCTCCTTTGCCTCATTTCGCAACTTGCCGTTCCGGTTAGCTCGCGCGCCGTTGGCGATGATGACGCGTCAGTTGTCTCAACTACCACGCCTGAAGGACGCCTTGCGGTGTTCGACGACGTATGGGAAACGATCCAGGATCGTTACTACGATCCGCGCTTTCGCGGCATTGATTGGCAAGCGAAACGAATCGCCTTTCGACCTGCCGCGGCCAAAGCAGCAAACACGCATGAGTTTTACGAACTGATGCGGCAGATGATCGCGTCGCTCCGGGACGCGCACACGCGCGTCTATTCTCCCGATGAAAAGTTTGATTGGTGGAATCCGCGCTTCGTGACGATCGGCGTTTCGGTGCGTGACGTCGAAGGTGTGCCGGTTGTCGTTCAGGTCGATCAACATTCCACGGCGGCTAAGACAGACATTCGCGTTGGCGATGCGCTCGTCAGCGTTGACGACGTGCCGGTGCGAAACTTCGTCAAACAGCGGCTGGAGAGTCTTGGTTTGAATGCTGACGAAACCGCGCGCTTTCGATCGGTCGCGAATCTCTTTGATGGTCCAGCGGGAGGCTCCGTCAAAATCGCCTGGACCAACCGCGACGGGAAAGTGAAATCCGCACTGTTGCCGCGGTATTGGAGTCAGCGGCAACTCGGATTCAGCACGCAGCGCAAAGGAAAACTGGCGATCCTGCGGCTCGATGCGTTTACGCAGACTTTAGCGTTGGAGTTTTCAAAGGCGTTGGCCTCTGAGCTCGATGGCGCGGAAGGAGTCGTGCTCGACTTGCGCGGCAATGGTGGTGGCGATGCGGAAGCGATGGCCGACGTCGTTTCGCTGTTTCTCGACGACGGAATCAATCTCGGGCGGTTCGCGGATCGTTCGGGCGCGTCATTTGAATTGCAAACGTATTCAAAGCGACTCTGGCGAGTGCCGCAGTTGCGGATCAAACTTCCGCTCGTCGTACTCACGGGCGAGAGCACTTCAAGCGCGGCGGAGATCATGGTAGCGGTGTTGCAAGCGAAGGGACGAGCGCGAGTGATCGGCGCGGGCACGTGTGGTTGTGTGCTGGCGATCAGAAACAGGCACGGGTTACCTGATGGCGGTTTGTTGGACGTGAGCGAGTTTGATTACCGCACCGCGAATGGAGTCCGATTGCAGGATCGCGGCATCACGCCCGACCAGATCACCTCGCTCAGGCGCTCCGATCTCTACGCCCGCCGCGACCCCGCCCTCGAAGCCGCAAAACGCTTCCTCGAACCTCGGTAACGCTTTCGTACCTAACATAACGCTTCGGGGCATTCACTAGATCCAACGCCGAAGGCGTAAGATGCGGTCCACGCGTAAACGGTGAGTAAACGAATGCTCTACCTGTCGCAAGTGTTAGGTCGCCCCATACGCGATCTGGAGGGTGAACGTGTCGCCACGGTGAAGGACGTTATCGTCCGCCTCGGCGAGGACGATCATCCGCCGGTCACGGGTCTTGTCGCGCGTTACCGCCGCCGCGACTTCTTCCTCTCGCGCTGGCGCATCACCGAATTTAACCAACGCGGCGTGCGCCTCAATTCCGACATCCTCGATCTCCGCCCCTTCGTCCGTCGCGAAAGCGAGGTCCTGCTCGCGCGCGACGTGCTCGACAAACAACTGATCGACGTCGACGGCAAACGCGTGGTCCGTGTCAACGACGTGCAGATCATCGAAGCCGCCGGCGACTGGCGTGTTACCGGCGCGGACGTGAGTCTTCAAGGTCTCTGGCGACGTCTCGCCCCCGCCGGATTCGCCGGCACGCGCAGACCAGTCGAAGTACTCGATTGGGCCGATGTCGGTTATCTTGCGACAGACGCCGCCACCGTGCAGTTGAAATCATCGAGCGACAAACTCGCACGCCTGCATCCGGTCGAGATCGCGCGACTCGCCGAAGCGCTCTCGTATCACCATGGCTCCGAAGTCGTCGAATCACTCGACGACGAAACCGCCGCCGAGACACTCGAAGAAATGCCCGCGGAACACCAGGCGAGGATCCTCGGCGACATGGACCAGGAACGCGCCGCCGACATTCTCGAGTGGATGTCACCCGACGAAGCAGCCGATGTGCTCGGCGATCTTCCCGAAGAGAAAGCCGAAGAACTGCTCGGCCTCATGGAAGACGAGGAACAGGCTGACGTCGCCGAACTGCTTCCTTACGAAGACGACACTGCGGGCGGCTTGATGACGACCGAGTTTGTCACGCTGCCACGCCAGCTAACCGTCGGCGAAGCACTAGCGCGTCTACGCGAAATGGCGGAAACGCCAAACATGATTTACTACCTCTACGTCGTCGAAGCAGAAGGCTCGTGGAAACTCTGCGGCGTGATCGCTTTACGCAACCTGATTCTGGCTGATCCGTCTATGCCGCTCCAGGACGTGATGCGCACCGAGTTTCAGCACGGGTCGCCACACGAGCCCGCGCGCGAAGTCGCGCAGCGAATCGCAGAATATAACTTGCTGGCGCTTCCCGTTGTCGATGAGTCAGGAGATATACTCGGCATCATAACGGTAGACGATGCAATGGAGATCCTGTTGCCGAAAGACTGGCGGCAACGACTACCGAGACTTTTGGGTTGAGCCAAAGCAACCGCAGATTTCAACTGATGAAAGACGGAGAACCTCCAAGTGGCAGAACCACGCGCGGCAGTTCGCGCTGCCGGCCGACGCTTGATGCAGCGAGGAGCGCATGGTGTGCGACGCACCGTGGCGCGGCGTCGCGGTCTGCTCATGTATCTCGCGATTCTCGGTCCCGGCATGATCACGGCCAACGCCGGCAATGACGCAGGCGGCATCGCAACCTTCGCTTCCGTCGGCGCCGAGTTTGGTTATTCCCTCCTCTGGATCCTGATTCCCATCGCCATCAGTCTCGGCATCGTGCAGGAAATGTGCGCGCGCATGGGAGCCGTGACTGGAAAAGGACTCTCCGATCTCATTCGCGAACGTTTCGGCGTGCGTTGGACCGCGCTGATCATGTTGTCGCTGCTGATCGCCAACGCGGGTGTGACGGTCTCGGAATTTGTCGGCGTCGCCGCAGCCGCGGAATTGTTCGGCATTTCGCGATTTATCGCGGTCCCGCTCGCGGCGATTCTCGTGTGGTGGCTGGTGGCGAAGGGTTCGTACAAGAAAGTCGAGAAAGCGTTTCTCGCGATGTCGGTCGTCTTTCTTGGCTACATCGTTTCGGCTTTTCTTTCGCAGCCTGACTGGTCCGCAGTTGCCGTCGGCGTCGTCAAACCGACGTTCCGGCTCGAACACGCGTTTATTTTCACCCTCGTTGCGGTGATCGGCACCACGATCTCGCCTTACATGCAGGTCTAC
The DNA here is from genome assembly GCA_020199835.1 of Acidobacteriota bacterium. Taxonomy (GTDB): domain Bacteria; phylum Acidobacteriota; class Blastocatellia; order Pyrinomonadales; family Pyrinomonadaceae; genus PSRF01. The sequence goes on from JAIVJV010000009.1 coordinate 257,266, forward strand.
GTGCAATCATCCGTGGTGGAAAAAGGCGTGACGGCCGACAACTACGAGTCAACGAAAAAAGACGTGTGGGTCGGCACGATCTTCGCGATCCTGATCGTCTTCTTCATCATCGTCTCAACCGCCGCGACGCTGCACAAAGCCGGCATTCAAATCACGACCGCGGAAGACGCCGCGCACGCGCTACGGCCACTCGCCGGACGCTACGCGCAAACGCTGTTCGGCCTCGGACTTTTCGGAGCTTCAATGCTCGCTGCCGGAGTGTTGCCGTTGGCCACGGCCTACTCGATCAGCGAAGCACTCGGCTTTGAAAAAGGCGTCTCACGAAGCTTCCGCGAAGCGCCGATCTTTCTCGGCACGTTCACCTTTCTCGTAGCCTTTGGCGCGGCGATCGCCGTCATCCCCAACCTGCCGTTGTTTCGCGTCCTGCTCGTCACCCAGGTTATCAATGGACTGCTGCTGCCCTTCGTTCTATTCGCCGTTCTGCGTCTCGTAAACAACCGCGAGCTTATGGGCGCTCACGTAAACGGGCCGCTATACAACGTCGCTGCGTGGCTCACCGCCATCATCGTAACCGCGCTCTCTGTCCTTTATATCCTGATGACTATTTTCCCCGGCCTCGTCCGTTTGTGATAAATATAGGCCCCGTGGCCCGGCCTCAATTCACAAACAAGCTCGTCGTCTTCCTTGCCGCGACAGCCGCCGCCCTGCTGGCGATGTATCTTTTCTGGTCTTTCGAGAGCTCGGTAAGAGCGCTGCTGGAACAGCGCATGGGCGCCAATCCGTCGCCATCGCCCGACACGATCATCAGCATAGTCAAGTTAATCCTGATCGGGAGCCTCGGTTATCTCTTCGTACGCGGGCTGAACTTTCTTTTCTTCGGTCTCGCTTTTCGATTCAAGCGAATCGACGCACCAACCCTGATCCGCAACATCTTCACGATTGTCGCGTTTACGATTTTCTTTCTGATCGCCTTCACGTTCCTGTTTCCCGGTATCAATCTCGGTGCGCTATTCACCACTTCCGCAATCTTTGGCGTGATTCTCGGTCTCGCGCTCCAGGACACACTCGGCAACTTCTTTGCAGGCATCTCGCTTCAGGCGGATCGGCCGTTTCAGGTAGGCGACGTGATCACGGTCGGCGCCGAGCGTCACATGGGCGTCGTCGAAGAGATCAGTTGGCGCGCCATAAAAATTCGCACCTTCACGAACCACGTGGTCTTGATTGCCAACAGCAACGCCGCGCGCGAACCGATTGAAGTCTGCCCGCGAGACAATCTCAACGCTCGTCTTGTCTTCTTCAACACTCTTTATTCCGACTCGCCGGCGAAGACAATTCACGTGGTACGCGAGGCCGTTCGCGAAGCAGAGAACGTTTCCACGAAGGTTCCGCCAGTCGTACGGATCAGGGATCTCGGCGACAACGGCGTCGATTATGAAGTGAAGTATTGGCTTGACGACTACGCCAAGTTCAACGACACCGACGCACTCGTGCGACAGCGAATCTGGTACGCCTTTCGCCGTGCGGGGCTGAATTTTGCCTACCCGACCCGTACGCTTTACGTCGACCGTCACTCGGCCGGAACCCCGGGAGACGGCGGCGCGCTCGTCGAACGACTCTCAGCGGTGGACATCTTCGCGCCGCTTTCCATCGAGGAGACGGGAATGCTGGCGCAGGCTGCGGTCCGGCACGTGTTTGCGCCGGGCGAAATGGTTATCCGGGAGGGTGATCCGGGCTCCTCCATGTTCGTTGTCCACAACGGCCGCGTCCGGGTTCAGGTCAACGAAAACGGCCGCCCGCGCACCGTGGCCACCCTCAACGAAGGCGACTTTTTCGGCGAGATGGCCTTATTTACAGGCGAGCCCCGGACGGCAAATGTTGTTGCCCTCGAAGAGACGGAGGTGCTGGAGATCGGATACGCGGCGATGAAACAGGTCTTCGACACCAACCCGAACCTGGTTGAGTCGCTGAGCTTTATCATGGCCGAACGCCGGCAGGGCCTCGCCCCGCAACCCGACACCGACACTGAGTCCACGCACTCTTCCAAGAGCCTCATGTCAGCCATCAAGCGCTTTTTCGGCCTCTCACAATAGCCCCGGACATCCGTTTACCCGCCTAAAACCGCAGCAGGAGAAGTTTTGCGGAGAGACTTGACAGGCTCACACTCAACCTTTATTATGACGCCACGCTCAGCTAGGTAGTCACACCGGTTAGGTTGAGCAATACATTCAAGGAATAAAGGAGGAGAGATTCGCGTTATGAGTATCGTTCGTTATGACCCGTTTCGTGACCTGCGGACGTTGCAGGAGGAAGTTAATCGCCTTTTCTCAACCAATCTAACCCGTGCTTTCGGCGATGAGGGTATCGGCCGTGGCGCCTGGGCCCCCAGCGTCGACATCTATGAAAATAAGGATCAGATTGTCCTCGAAGCCGAACTTCCCGGCATGAAACAGGAAGAATTTGACCTCTCAATCGAAAACAACGTGATCACTCTGCGTGGCGAGCGGACGTTTGAGAAGACGAACGAGACCGACAGCTACCATCGAGTGGAGCGCTCGTATGGCGCCTTCACCCGGTCTTTCACTCTGCCTCAGACTGTCTCCGCAGAGGGCGCGACGGCCGAATACAACAACGGCGTCCTGCGCGTAACGTTGCCGAAACGAGAGGAGACCAAAGCTCGCAGGATCGAAGTCAAAGGCATGGAAGGCGGCAGCACTCAGAAGACAATTGAGACGACTGCCCAAACCGGCAAGAGCAAGGAAGCTGCGGCCGGAAAATAAAACACGATCCAGGGGTGGCATATATCGCGAGCGGGCTCGTCGCAGTTTGGGATGCGAATTGCGAGCCCGTTCGGCTCTTTTTTGCAGACTAAGTTTTGGTGGTTAGAGTCGTATGCGTTTAGACAAATTTACATTGCGCGGGCAGGAAGCAATCCAGTCAGCAATCGAACTTGCTGAAAGAAATCAGCACCAACAGGTCGAACCCGAGCATCTGCTCATCGCGATGCTCGAACAACCTGAAGGCATTGTTAGACCAGTGCTCGGTAAGTTGGGCGCGAACGTCGCAGTTATTCTCAACGACACGCAAGCGGCCGTCGCGCGTTTTCCACGCGTGCAGGGTGGCCAACAGTATTTCAGTCCCCGGCTGAGCCAGATCTTTACCGCGTCGCAACAGCAAGCGGACAAGATGCAGGATGAGTTTATCTCGACCGAGCATTTGCTGCTGGCGATCGTCGACGAAACAAACGGCGAAGCGGGAAAGATCCTGAGACAGCATGGCGTCAAGAAAGACGATCTGCTGAAAGTCGTCGAGCAGATGCGGGGCGGCACACGCATCACCGATCAGAACGCCGAACAGAACTATCAGGCACTTTCAAAATACGCGCGCGATCTGACCGAAGCTGCGCGCAAAGGAAAACTCGATCCGGTCATCGGCCGTGACGACGAGATCCGCCGTACGATCCAGGTTCTCTCGCGGCGCACCAAAAACAATCCGGTTTTGATTGGTGAACCCGGCGTCGGCAAAACCGCAATCGTCGAGGGCCTGGCCCAACGGATCGTTTCGGGCGACGTGCCGGAGACTTTGCGCAACAAGCGTCTTGTAGGGCTCGATCTGGGATCGATGCTCGCCGGCGCGAAGTATCGCGGCGAGTTTGAAGATCGCCTGAAGGCGGTGTTGAAAGAGATCGAAAACGCGCAGGGACAGCTCATTCTCTTTATTGACGAACTGCACACACTTGTCGGCGCGGGCGCTGCTGAAGGCGCGATCGATGCTTCGAACATGTTGAAGCCGGCGCTGGCTCGCGGCGAACTGCGTTGCGTGGGCGCCACCACACTCAACGAATACAAGAAACATATCGAAAAAGACGCCGCACTCGAACGCCGTTTCCAGGTCGTCTTTGTTGGTGAGCCTACGGTCGAAGACACGATCGCTATTCTGCGCGGTTTGAAAGAACGTTACGAAGTTCATCACGGTGTGCGCATTAAAGACTCGGCCATCGTCGCCGCGGCAACGCTGTCAGCGCGGTACATCACCGATCGTTTTCTGCCTGACAAAGCAATCGACTTGATCGACGAAGCGGCCTCGCGCCTGCGCATCGAGATTGACTCGTTGCCGCAGGAGATCGATCAACTGGAGCGTGAGATCATTCAGCTCGAGATCGAGCGGCAGGCGCTGCAACGCGAAGAAGACGAGAAATCCAAAGCGCGTTTGAAAGAGATCGAACAGCGCATTGCGGACCTGAAAGAAACTTCGTCCGGCATGAAAGCGAAGTGGCAATCGGAGAAAGAAGCCATCGAGCACATGCGCAAGGCGAAAGCCGAACTCGAGCAACTCAAGATGCAGCTCGATCAGGCGCGTAACGCCGGCGACCTCGCGCGCGCGTCGGAAATCCAGTACGGCACGATTCCGGAGCTGGAACGCCGGCTCAAAGCCGAGCAGGACAGGCTCGCGAATCTTCAGCAGGAAAAAGTGATGCTGAAGGAAGAGGTCGACGAAGAAGACGTTGCGGAAGTCGTCGCCAAGTGGACGGGCATTCCGGTTTCGCGAATGCTCGAAGGCGAGATGCAGAAGCTGATCACGATGGAAGAACGTTTGAGCCAGCGGGTGATCGGGCAGGACGAGGCGTTGACGGCTGTCTCCAACGCCGTGCGCCGCGCACGCGCGGGGTTGCAGGATCCCAATCGTCCGGTCGGCTCGTTCATCTTTCTTGGCCCAACGGGAGTAGGCAAAACCGAGACAGCGCGCGCGCTCGCTGAGTTTCTGTTTGACGACGAGCGCGCGATGATCCGGCTCGACATGTCGGAGTACATGGAGAAGCACGCAGTCGCGCGAATGATCGGCGCACCGCCCGGATACATCGGCTACGAGGAGGGCGGCCAGCTTACGGAAGCCGTTCGCCGCCGGCCGTATTCAGTAGTTCTCTTTGACGAGATTGAGAAAGCGCATTCAGATGTTTTTAACGTGCTGTTGCAGATTCTCGACGACGGACGTTTGACCGATTCGAAGGGCCGCACCGTCGATTTCAAGAACACGGTGCTGATCATGACGTCGAACCTCGGTTCGCGTGAGATCCTGGAAGTACAGGATGACGAGAAGCAGGTGCGCGAGGCGGTGATTCAGGAACTGCGGCTGCACTTCAAGCCCGAGTTTCTGAACCGCATCGACGACATCGTGATCTTCCATCAACTCTCGCGCGCTCAGGTCGGCAAGATCATCGACGTGCAACTCGAACGGTTACGCGCCATGCTCGCCGAGCGAAACGTTACGATCGTGCTGGACCACTCCGCGAAGGAGTTGTTGATGCGTGAAGGTTACGATCCGAGTTACGGCGCGCGTCCGTTGAAACGAGCGATCCAGTCGTACATTCAAAACCCGCTCGCAGTAAAACTGCTGCAAGGCGAGATACAGCCGGGGCAAACGGTGCGAGTGTCGGCGAATGGCGATGAAATGCAGTTCAGTACAAGCTTAGGCGACAGCGAAAACCTTTCGGAGAACGAGCATGTCACAACAGTGGAATCCATTGCATGATTTGATGTTGCTGCAAGACCGGATGAACCGGTTGTTTGAAGACGCGACGCAACGGCGTGCGCAGACGGGGGAAACGACGGGAGACGAGTTTGAACGCGCGGACTGGACGCCCGCGGCGGACATTTACGAGAGTGAGTCCGGCTACACGATCGCGCTCGATCTGCCGGGCATCAAGCGAGAAGCGTTGGAGATCGACATTGACGATAATCGCCTGATGGTCAAGGGAACGCGCGTGGTCGACGCGTCGTCAGCACGGCGCAGCGAACGGCCGCGCGGCAAGTTCCTGCGCAGCTTTTCGATTCCGGGTTCAATCGATCAGGGAAGCATCGGCGCGGAGTACAAGGACGGTGTCTTGCAGATTCGGCTTCCGAAACGAACCGAGCAGAAGGCGCAGAAAATCGAAGTTAAGATATCATGAAGGACCAGCAGAGATCGGACATGGGTGACGAACAGAACGAAGTGCGCGTCACGGATCGCCGTCGCGTCTACCTGGACCAGGATGGGACGGAACAAGTGAACGCAGAAGCTGAAACACCAAACCTGAAACCGTCTTACGTTGAGGAGCTCGAAGCCCGAACGAAGGCGGCGGAGAACAAGGTGCAGGAAGTGCAGGCTCGTTTCGATCAGTTGCGGCAGCAATTGCAACGCGAGACTGACGAAACGAGGGCGCGCCTGAATCGTTCGGCTGACGAACGCGCGGAAGCGGGACGGGCGAAGTTCATCGAATCGTTGTTGCCCGTGGTGGACGATCTCGATCGCGCGATTGAAGCCGCGGGAAAAGATGGTCCACGCGAAGCGATTCTCCAGGGGATTCGCAGTACAGCCACGAGTTTTCAAAATGCGCTCGCGGCTGCCGGCGTCGAACCGGTTGTTTCGATGGGTGAACCGTTCAATCCGGAGCTGCACGAGGCAGTCGATACGGAGGAAGCGGATTCGGAAATGGACGGCATCGTGATCGGCGAATACAGCCGCGGATTTCGCATGGGCGATCGGTTATTGCGTCCGGCGCGGGTGAAGGTCGGTCGGGCGCGCCCACAGGCGAAGCAAGCCAGCGAACAATAAACAGTGCGCAGTAAGTTCTTCGATTTGACTCATTAAGGAGATAGAGAGTGCCGGCAAAAGAAATTAAGTTTAGAGAAGAAGCGCGTAACGCGATGCTTCAGGGCGTGGATACGCTTGCGAATGCGGTGCGTGTAACGTTGGGACCAAAAGGACGCAACGTCGTTCTTGGCAAGAAGTTTGGATCACCAGTGATCACTAAAGACGGTGTCACCGTTGCCAAAGAGATCGAGTTGAAGGACAAGTACCAGAACCTGGGCGCGCAGATGGTGCGCGAAGTCGCCGTGAAGACGAACGACAAAGCCGGCGATGGGACCACCACTGCCACAGTTCTGGCCCAGGCGATCTTTCGCCAGGGCGTGAAGAACGTGGCTGCCGGCGCGAATCCGATGTTATTGCAGCGCGGTATTCAGCTCGCGACCGAACAAGTCGTGGCTGAGCTGGAGCGCATGTCAAAGAAAGTAAAGAGCAAGGAGGAACTGACGAACGTAGCCACCGTTTCGGCGAATAACGATCGCAATATCGGCGAGCTCATCTCCGCCGCGATGGAACGCGTTGGCCAGGATGGCGTCGTTACTGTCGAAGAATCGAAGACGTTGCAAACCGAACTCGAAATCGTCGAGGGAATGCAGTTCGATCGCGGTTACGCGTCGCCGTACTTCATCACGAATCCGGATCGCATGGAAGCGATTCTCGAGGAGCCGTTCATTCTGCTTTACGAGAAGAAAATCTCCGCGATGCGCGATCTGCTGCCGATTCTGGAGCAGACCGCCGGCGCCGGACGCGCGCTGCTGATCATTTCTGAAGACATCGAGGGCGATGCGCTTGCAACGCTCGTCGTGAATCGACTACGCGGCACGATCAAGGTATGCCCTGTCAAAGCGCCGGCTTTTGGCGATCGCCGTAAAGCGATCCTTGAAGATCTCGCGGCACTGACCGGCGGCAGAGTGATCACCGAAGATCTCGGTATCAAACTCGAGAACGTAACGCTCGCGGATCTCGGCACGGCCAAGCGTGTCATCGTTGATAAAGAATCAACGACGATCGTCGAAGGTGGCGGCGACAGCAAAGCGATCCAGGGCCGCGTGGCAACGATTCGTAAACAGATCGAAGAGACGACGTCCGATTACGATCGCGAGAAACTTCAGGAGCGACTGGCGAAACTCGCCGGTGGCGTGGCTGTGGTTAAAGTCGGCGCGCCCACCGAAACGGCGATGAAAGAGATCAAGATGCGTGTTGAAGACGCGCTCAACGCTACGAAAGCCGCGGCGCAGGAAGGCATCGTTGTTGGCGGTGGTGTTGCACTCATGCGGGCGTCGAAAGTGCTCGACAATCACAACGCAGAAGATCCGGATGTTCAAACCGGTATCAAGATCGTGCGGCGCGCGTTACAGGAACCGCTGCGGCGTATCGCGGAGAACGCCGGTATCGATGGCGCAATCGTGGTTGGCCAGGTCGAACAGTTGAAGGGAAACAAGGGTCTTAACGCCGTCACAGGCCAGATGGAAGATCTGACGGCTGCCGGAATTATCGATCCGACTAAAGTGGTCCGAACCGCTCTCCAGAACGCTGCGTCCATCGCGGGTTTGTTGTTGACGACGGACGCAGCCGTAACCGAACTGCCCGAATCGAAGAAAGCCTCGCCGCCGATGCACGGAGGCGACGATTACGACTATTAAGGACACTACTTCGCAACAGACTTTACAGTTGTAAACACGACTGCGGCAGGAGAATTGCAACAAAGCTCCCGCCGCAGTTAGTTATTGCATCGAAACGCAACGGCGCTTATGCTGCCTGGCATCCAAGGTTGGCGTTGAAGTGTCACGAGGTGTTTGAAGTCCGGTAGATGCCGTCGCAAAAAGTCCTGAAAAAGTCTGATTGAACGCGACGGTTGTAAGAGGAAACATGAGTGATTTAGGTTCATACAAAGACAAGTTTGGCGACAGTGGCCAACGCATTTTGGAACATGCGTTGAGCGAGTCGCGGCGTCGAGACCAGAACTTCGTCTCGGTCGAACATATTCTTCAGGCTTTGACAGTCGAAGAGCCTGATATGTTCAACTCCGCAATGCGCGAACTGTCGTTGGATCCGGTGGTCGTTAAAATGGCCATCGAAAAAAGGCTTACTAACAGCAGGCAGCAGCACGTTGGGAAGGGATTTCGTATTGCACCCGACACTACTGATCTGTTCAAGAGGGCAATGGAGCGCGCCCGAAGTCAGGGGCGCAAGGTAATTGAAGCGACGGATATCTTCGAAGCATTAAGCACTCAGGATGGTTTGTTTGTTGAAGTGTTGCGGACGATGGGCGCAAACCCGGACGCAATTCAGGAAAACGTCCGCGCCCAGGTACAAAAACGGGAACAGGAAGAAGAGATCAATCGAAAGAAATTTGAACTTCCACCTTATTTAAAACACTTTGGCGTGTCGCTGAACCGGCTCGCTCGCGCGGATAAAATTGCACCGACTATTGGAAGAGAAAAAGAGATTCAGCAGATTATCGAGATCCTCTGCCATCGCGAGCGCGCTAACTCGCCGATGCTCGTGGGAGAACCCGGCGTCGGCAAGACGGCAGTGATTGAAGGTCTCGCTCGTTTGATCGAACTCGAACCGGAAAAGGTTCCTGCGCGGTTACGCGGTTCTCACGTCGTGCAGTTGCAGATGGGCGGCATCGTTGCCGGCACCATGCTGCGCGGCATGTTTGAAGAGCGAATCAAGGGCATCATCGATGAAGTTAAAGAACGCGATAACCTGATTCTCTTCATCGACGAAGCTCACACGATCATCGGCGCAGGCGCAGCCCTGGGCACGTCGTCCGACGCGGCAAACATGTTCAAGTCGGCGCTTGCTCGCGGCGAGATGCGCATCATCGGCGCGACTACGCTTTCGGAGTACAAAGAGTACATCGCGGAAGATGAAGCACTCGCGCGGCGTTTCCGGATTGTAAAGGTTGTGGAGCCTTCGATCACCGAGACCCGCGAGATCCTGCTGGGTCTCCGTCCACGTTTGGAGAGGAACTACTCCGTCAAGATCTCTGACGACGCCATCAATACGGCGTTGGAAATGGCGCCGAAGTACATTCGCAATCTGCACCTGCCTGACAAAGCGATCGGCTGGCTCGACACTGCCGCGGTGAAAGTTGAGATCAACGAACCGCAGCAGAATACCGTTCAGCCGGAACACATCATCGACGTCATCTCCCAGGAGTCACGCATTCCACGCGACATGATCTATCGCGATACGAGCGATCGATTTGCGATGACGGAAGCGATGCTCGGACGGCGTGTAATCGGTCAGAAGGAAGCGATCAGGTCGGTCGCGCAGCGTCTGCGCTTGAACAAAGGTCCGTTGAAAGAGTCGCACTACAAACCCGACGGAGTGCTGCTGTTTCTTGGTCCAACCGGCGTCGGTAAGACCGAGCTCGCGAAGGCTGTTGCGGAGTTCATGTTCGGTGACGAAGAGAAGATGGTTCGCATCGACATGTCCGAGTACAGCGACGGCACTGTCAGTATCGAGAAGCTGATCGGCATGCCGCGCGGCATCGTCGGCTCCGAACGCGGCGGTATTCTCACGGAACAACTACGTGAGAATCCGTACACGGTGTTGCTGCTCGACGAAGTCGAAAAAGCGTCGCCGTACCTGATGAACCTGTTCCTGCAGGCATTTGACGAGGGGTGGCTGACCGATGGACGCGGCAAGAAGGTCTACCTGTCTGACGCGATCATCATCATGACTTCGAACCTCGGTTCCGAAAGCTTCAAGAAGTTTGAAAAGCCGTTGGGCTTTGGTTCCAAGACGGCGGCGGACTTCCGCCAGGTCAAGAACGAAGTCATGAAAGCCGCGGAGCAACGCTTCTCGCCGGAGTTTCGCAATCGTATCGACGAGATTGTGGTCTTCTCGCCACTCACGATGGACGAGGTGCGCCAGATCGCGAAGCTCTACCTCGATAAAGTTCGGCGGCAGATGGAGCGGCAAGGCAAGGCCGTCGAGATCACCGAAGCGGCCGTTACTAAGTTGACTGAAAGCGGTTTCAACACCGCATACGGCGCGCGCTTCCTCAAACGTCACATCGACGAGAAGGTGAAACTGCCGATTACGGGCATGTGGAAGACTTCGTCGCAGTTCAGCGTGGACGTCGAAAATGGCGAAGTGGTGGTGAAGCCGGAAGGTGGCAGTAATCCAGTACTGAATTGAGCGTTAAGTTCCTCCTCCTGCAAATCTGTTTAATTCTCGGGTTGGGTGTTTCCGCTGCGGCGCAAACACCCACCTCGAGTTCGTCTGCCTCTATCGACGAAAAGTCGCAGAAGATAATCGACCGCGCGCTTGAAGTCGTCGGCGGGCAAACCTACCTCAACGTTCAAACTGTTATCGGCAAAGGTTTTTATTCGGATTTCAAAGACGGCTTGCCGCAGGTGCCGGTTCGCTTTCTCGATTACATCGCGTATCCGAATCGCGAACGCACCGAGTTCACTAGTCACGGCATCAAGACGATTCAAACGAACACCGGAGATACCGGCTGGATGTTTGACGGCGCCGTCAAAAAGATTTCGGATCAGACTCCCGCGCAGATTGAAGAATTCAAACGCGCGATGCGCACGAGCGTCGAGAACCTGCTGCACGGCTGGTGGAAAAACGAAGGTGCAAAGGTCACCTACGTCGGCCGTCGCGAAGCGGGACTCGCGAAACGTAACGAGACGGTCAAGCTCACGTATCCGAACGGTTTTTGGGTTGAATATGAGTTTGGCGCGAGGGACGGTTTTCCGTCGAAAATCATTTACAAACGCATGCGCCGCGATCCGGACAGTGGCGATCAGGTCGAAACCACCGAAGAAGATGTGCTGCTGAAGTTCATCACTGAAGCGGGCGTTACCGCGCCGTGGGTCGTCGATCACTTCGTTAACGGCAAGCAGACTTCGCGCATCAACTACGAGCAGATCCAATACAACCAGAAACTCGCCGATTCGCTCTGGGCCAAGCCCGATAACGTGAAGAGCATCAAGTAAGCCGGCGCAGCATCACGCAAGTTTTAGATTGCTAACCCGCCGTCGACCTGAATCACCTGGCCGGTGATGTAACGCGCATCGTCGGAAAGAAGAAACGCGGCAATCCGTGCGACTTCATCCGCTTCCGCAAAACGTCCCAAAGGAATCTGCTCAATGATCTTTGCCTGGTAACTCTCGTCGAGCTTGCCGGCCATGTCCGTCGCAACCATTCCCAACGCGAGGGCGTTCACTGTCACCTTGCGGCTCGCGACTTCCTTCGCGAGCGCTTTCGTCAATCCAACCATGCCAGCTTTCGACGCTGAGTAGTTGGACTGGCCGGGCATGCCAACCTCGCCGCTGATCGACGAGATGTTCAGGATCGATCCGCCCGTTTCCTGTCGCAGCATCACGCGCAGTGCGGCTTTCGAAAAATTCCACGCGCCTTTCAAGTTCGTATTGATCACTTCGTCCCAGTCTGCTTCTTTCATGCGCAGGATCAGGTTGTCGCGCGTGATGCCGGCGTTGTTGACGAGGAAGTCGATACGGCCGAACGTGTCCTTGACCTGTTTCACCATCTCGGCGGCGGCTTCGGTGTTCCCGACGTTGCATTGAGAAGCGAGCGCGCGCACGCCTAAACCTTCGAGTTCGGATTTGAGGCTCTCCGCTGACTCGACACTCTGCGCGTAATTGAAAGCGACGTCGGCGCCGCGTTGCGCCAGCTCGAGGGCGATGGCGCGTCCGATACCGCGCGTGCCACCAGTGACGATCGCGGCTTTGCCGGCAAACGGCTTTTGATCAGGCAAGTTGTTGACCTTTCTGGACACTCACTCCGGACAGTAGTTCCTCTGTCACATGGCTGCTTGTTTCCCGCTTCAGGGCGGTCTCTAATAACATAAGTTAACAAGCGAGACCAAGCGTGAGTGGAACAACCAAGTCTTCGAAGATGCCTGAACGGACGACGCTACTAAGTTACCTTGACGATTATGCACGCCGCGGGCGTGAAACCGTTTTCGTGCATCATCGCGGGCTGCGCAGGGTGCGCTGGTCGTACGAACGCCTCGTGGCCGAGGCACACGGCTTCGCTAATGAGTTGACGGAACGCGGAATTCGTCACGGCGATCGCGTTCTGTTGTCCGGCGAGAACAGTCCCGAGTGGGCAACGGCGTTCTGGGGTTGTTGTTTGATCGGCGCGGTCGTCGTGCCACTCGATAAGGGCACCACGGACGACTTCGCCCGTTCGGTCGCCCAACAAACACAAGCCAGGTTATTGATTACTGATCAGCGCCTATCGCTGGAAGTTCCTAAGATTCCCCTCCAACCGACCTCGCGCGAACACGCTACCTACGCTCCCAGCGCGCCGATAACCGAAGACACAATAGTCGAAATCATCTACACCTCCGGCACGACCTCCGAACCCAAAGGCGTCGTCCTCACACATCGAAACATCGTCGCCAATCTCATCCCACTCGAACGTGAGATCGCCAAGTACCTCAAGTGGGAACGCTATTTCCACCCGATTCGCTTTCTCAACCTCGTTCCGCTAAGCCACGTCTTCGGCCAATTCATGGGTCTGTTCGTGCCACAACTCCTCGGCGGTGAAGTTCACTTTCAGGAATCATTGAACCCCTCAGAGATCGTGCGCACCACGCGCAAGAATCGCATCTCCGTTACCGTCCTCGTACCGCGCGTACTCGACGCGCTACGCGAGTGGATCGAACGCGACTACGCCACGCGCGGGCGCACCGACAAACTCAACGCACGTCTTAAAGCAACGGGACGTTCCAGTTTTTTGCGGCGTTGGTGGTCCTTCCGCGACGTGCATCAACGCTTCGGCTGGAAGTTCTGGGCGTTTCTCTCCGGTGGCGCGACGCTCAGCGAACGAACGGAAGACTTCTGGCAACGGCTTGGCTACGCGGTGTTGCAGGGTTACGGCATGACCGAAACGGCGGCGCTGATCTCGGTCAATCATCCGTTCAAACGCAGCCGCGGCTCGATCGGAAGACTTATGCCGGGTCATGAAGTGAAGCTTGCTGAATCAGGCGAAATCCTCGTGCGCGGCGCTAGTGTCTCGCCTGGTTATTGGACCGGCAACGGTGATGTAAAGGGTGCAAACGACTGGCTACATACCGGCGACATCGGCGAGCTCGACGCCAACGGAAATCTCTACTTCAAAGGCCGGCAGAAAGACGTGATCGTCAACGCGGCCGGTTTGAACGTTTATCCGGAAGATCTCGAAGCCGCGCTCGATCGCCAACCGGAAATCCGCGCGAGTTGCGTCGTCGCGATCGAAGGCACACGCGGCGCCGAGCCGCACGCCGCGACCATTCCACATGATCGCGAAGCAAACATCGAAGCAGCAGTCAGACGCGCCAACGAACAGCTCGCCGAGTACCAGCAAATCCGTCGCTGGTCCATCTGGCCCGAACCCGACTTCCCCCGCACCACCACCCACAAGATCTTAAAACGCGACGTCGCCGAACAGTTGAAATCCGCTGTTCCAAATTCGCCAAATGTTTTTTCCCAACTCGCTCTCATTACCGGCAACGCGCAAACCGATCTCGATCCTTCAACCCGACTGTCAGACCTGCAACTGGACTCGCTCGGCCGCGTCGAACTACTCAGCGCCCTCGAAGATCGCTACCAGGTCTCCCTCGACGAAGCAGCGTTCACCGCCGCCACAACCGTTAGCGACGTGCAAAAGCTCTTAACCGGTGAAATCGAAGAACGCGCAGTCGGGTATCCTTACCCGTCATGGCCTTGCTGGCCCATCGTCAACCTGATCCGTCTACTACTGTTCTACACGCTCATCCTCCCCATCACTCACATCATGAGCCGCATGTCCGTTTCCGGACGCGAACACGTCGCGCAACTCTCCGGTCCGGCGCTGTTCATCGCCAATCACGTCTCGCTCGGCGATCATGCCCTCATCCTTGCCGCGCTTCCTGTTCGCCGCCGGCACCGCCTTGCGATCGCCATGGAAGGCGAACTGCTACGCATGTGGTTACATCCACCAGCCGAAACCGATCTGCGCACGCGTTTGCGCTGGCGCGCGCAGTACGTCCTCGTCAATTTGTTCTTCCACGTTTTTCCGCTCCCGAAGAAGAGCGGGTTTCGCCGCAGTTTCACTTACGCAGGCGAGTGCATCGATCGCGGCGAGAGCGTGTTGGTCTTTCCGGAAGGCACACGCGCGCCGAAAGGTCAGATGCACATGGGACCATTCAAAGCAGGCATTGGCATACTCGCACAATCCCTCAACGTTCCCGTTGTGCCCGTCAGGCTCGAAGGTCTCTATGAACTGAAGCGCCGCAAGCAATACTTCGCGGATCCCGGAATGGTGCGTGTGATATTCAAAGAACCCGTCACTTTCAACGCCGACTCAACTCCCACGTCGATCTCGCAGGAACTCGAACGAACGGTGAACACAGATTTGACGAACCGGGAACAACTCGAGCCCGGCAGTGTCTAATCGTGCATGTTTACTCTGAGTTGTTTCTACGAACCGTGGTGGGCGTACCTTCTCAGAATCCTTTTTGAAGGCAGTGCTGAGTTAATGCTCTACGCAACACCGGTCGCTATCTGCGCAGTCGTGTGGGACGTTTTCGGGAACAAAGAATCCACGCCCCAAGACATGACTGTCCTCGGGCTCGACGCAAGCGCCGAGACTTATTTGCCTTCCGGGAACTCTGTTTTTCCGCTCTGGACCGTACTGCTCTATTTACTCACAGGCTCCGTTACGTTCGGCATCGGCCTGCTCCTGTTCAATGCTGTGCAGGCCTTGAGCTAATCAGTTACACTCACGCACCTATGCTCGATCTGAACTACGTGCGTGAAAACACCGACAAGGTGCGCGAGGCCCTGGAGGCACGCCGCGCAGACACGACTGCTCTCGACGACTTTGCCCGGGCCGACGAAGAACGTCGCCGTACGATCGCTGAATCCGATCAACTCAACGCGCAGCGTAACGCGTCGAGCCGCGAAATCGGCGCATTGATGAAGGAAGGAAAAAAGGAAGAAGCTGACGCGCGGCGTGCTGAAGTCGGCACGTTGAAGGAACGGATTGCGGAGTTGGACCAACTGCGTGCGCAAACAGAAGCGCGCATGAACGATCTGCTGTCGTCCTTGCCGAACATTCCGCACGACAGCGTGCCACGTGGCGAGAGCGAGGCCGATAACGTCGAAGTACGTCGCTGGGGAACGGCGCCAGAGTTCAACTTCGAACCAAAAGATCACGTTGACTTAGGCGCCGCACTCGGCATTCTCGATCTGGAACGGGCCGCGAAGATCTCCGCCGCACGCTTCGCCATTCTCAACGGCGCCGGGGCGCGACTCGAACGCGCCCTGATCAACTTCATGCTCGACGTGCACACGCGCGAACACGGTTACAAGGAAACTCTGCCGCCGTTCATCGTGAATCGCAGTTCGCTGTTCGGCACCGCGCAATTACCGAAGTTTGAAGCCGATCTGTTCAAACTCCAGGACGAACGCGAACTCTATCTGATTCCCACGGCAGAAGTGCCCGTCACGAACTACCATCGCGAAGAGATCCTCGACGCCACGCAACTGCCGTTTCGTTGGTGCGCCTACACGCCGTGTTTTCGTTCCGAAGCCGGCAGCTACGGACGCGACACTCGCGGCGTCATTCGCCAGCACCAGTTTGAAAAGGTGGAACTCGTCAAATACGCCCTGCCGGAAAACTCTTACGAGGAACTCGAATCGCTTACGCGCGACGCCGAAACCATCCTGCAAAGACTCAATTTGCACTATCGCGTCGTCACACTTTCAACCGCGGATATCGGCTTCGGCGCTGCGAAGACTTACGACCTCGAAGTCTGGCTGCCGTCCCAGAACACTTTCCGCGAGATCTCTTCCTGCTCAAACTACGAAGCGTTTCAGGCGCGCCGCGCGCAGATCCGTTTCCGCCGTGCAGGCGGATCCAAGCCGGAGTTCGTTCATACGCTGAACGGTTCCGGCCTGGCGATCGGACGTACGTGGATTGCGATACTGGAGAACTATCAGCAGGAAGACGGATCGGTGATCGTTCCCGGTGTGCTCAAACCTTACATGGGCGGTATCGACGTGCTCGACCCTATTTAATTCTCAAGTCGAAAGGCATCATTAGCATCATCTCGCCATTCTTCATACGGTCCATCAACTGCATGTACCGCAACGCGCGGCGCGCGTCTTCGGGCAGCGACGCGTAAACCATTCGCTGTTGCTCCAGTTGCGTGTTTGAGTTTTCGCCGCCACTCAGCAACTGCTGAAGAAATGTTGTCGGGTAAGGGAAAATCACGCGTTCGACGCCTTTGTCTGCGGGAATCTTCGCGAGCTGTTTCGCGACGTCGATCGCGCGATCGAGTCCGCCAAACTCATCAACCAGGTGGCGATCTTTCGCCTGCGCCCCGGTCCAGACGCGGCCCTGGCCCACGGAATCGATAAACTGCGGATCTTGCTTGCGCCCCTTCGCGACCTTCGGCACGAAGTCCTGGTAGTACGTGGTCTTCACCCACTCTTCAAACTTCACACGCTCTTCGTCGGAAAACTTTTCCGTCTCGCGAAATATTCCCGCAGTCTTGCCGCGCAGTACGTACTCGTTGGAGATACCGAGCCAGTCGTAAAAACCACGCAGCACGGGCTTGCCCGCCACCACGCCGATCGATCCGGTGATCGTCGATGGCTGCGCGAGGATCTTGCTCGCGCTCGCCGAGATGTAATAACCACCCGACGCAGCAACGTCGCTCATCGAAACAACCACCGGTTTCTTCGCATTCGCCATTTCGACGGCGTGCCAAATGACGTCTGACGCCAAACCCGAGCCACCCGGACTATCAACCCGCAGCACGATCGCTTTAATCGTGTTATCCGCCGCCGCGTCATTCAAAGCCTTCGCCACCGTATCGGACCCGATCGACTGATCGCCCGACGGACTGTTCTGCGAGCTTCCGGAATTGATCTCTCCCGACGCATAGATCACCGCGAGGCGTTCACCTTTGTTTAGACCAAGCGACTCCGGCGAGACGTCACGGTAATCAACAGCACGCACCGGAGTAAACGTATCCGAGTCTTTGTAGCCGAGCTGCTTCTTTAATTGTTTCTCGAGATCGTCGCGGTACATCGCGTCGTCGATGAGACCGGCTTCCTTCGCTTTCATGGCGTTGTACGGGGCGTTGTCGATGATCGTGCGCACTTCGTCCGGAGACTTCTTGCGCGACTGCGCGATCGTGTTTATGAAGCGATTGTAAAGATCGTCGAGCAATTCGTTGATGTACTCGCGATGGGCGTCGGTCATCTCTTTCTGCGTGAACATGTCGCCGGCGCTTTTGTATTTTCCGATCTGGTAGATATCGGGATAGATGCCGAGCTTATCCAGCGAGCCGCGGAAGAACATAACGTCGGCAGCGAGTCCGTTAACGAACAATACGCCGGGCGGCGGTACGATGATCTTGTCGCAAGCCGTGGCGATGTAATACTCCTTGTTCAAACCAAACTCGATGTACGCGTAAACGGGTTTACCCGACGAACGAAAATCCGTAATCGCGTCGCGAATCTCTTCGGCTTTGCCCCAGCCCACGCCCGACATGTTTATGTCGAGCAGGATGGCCTTGATGCGGTTGTCGACTTTCGCTTTCTTGAACTGCATAACCAGTCCAGTCAGTGACTGATCTGGACCACCCAATATTTTCTTGAACGGATCGTCGGGACTGTAATCGGGAAGCGTACCGGAGACGCGCAACGCGAGTACGCTGTTGTTGCGAATCGTTGGTTCGCTCTTGCGCAACGCGAGCCAGATCATGGCAATGCCTATGATGCCGACTAAAAGCAGCACTCCCAGTATTCCGGCGATAATCAAAGCTGTCTTTCGTGCACCTGACATTGCCATATCTTCAATCCTCGAAATTTTGGTTTGTTGTTTTACGCAAAGGGCGTTGAAAAGGTTTAACTGCGAACGATCCAGCCGCCAGCAACTACTTCATCTCCGCGATAGAAGACCGTCGCCTGGCCGGGCGTGATGGCCCGTTGTGGTTCGTCAAAAACGATGCGGGCGCGCGCATCTGGCAGTGGAGTTATTGTAGCCGCGGCAGCCGTGTGGCGATAGCGCACGCGAACCTCCGCGCGCACCGGTTCCGCGGGATCCTCAAACGCGATCCAGTTGACGCCCGCCGCGATAAACTCCGTGCTCAACAACTCTTCCGCCGCGCCAACCGTCACCCGGTTACGATCCGAATTTATCGAGATCACATACAACGGCTTCTCGTTGGCGATACCGATGCCGCGTCGCTGCCCGACAGTGTACCGATGAATGCCTTCGTGTTGTCCGACGACGCGCCCGCTCGTATCAACGATCTCACCGGCGCCCGGCAAACGCTCGGTCGCATCCTCTGCTTCGAGATAACGATCGATGAAACCGGCGTAATCGCCGTCGGGCACAAAACAGATCTCCTGCGACTCTTTCTTTTCCGCGACGCCGACCAGGCCGTGCTGTCGCGCGGCGTCACGCGCTTCGGGCTTCGACATCTCGCCGAGTGGGAAGAGGGCGCGCGAGAGTTGCGGCTGCGTCAGTTCCCAGAGAAAGTATGATTGATCCTTCTGCTCGTTCCGCCCGCGCAACAAACGATAACGATTCGTCGACGGATCAAACTCCACTCGCGCGTAATGTCCGGTTGCGACTTTCTCGCATCCCAGGCTCACCGCGAGACGATCCAGCGACGCAAACTTCAAACGACTGTTGCAAGCGACGCAAGGGATCGGAGTCTCGCCGTTGAGGTAACTGGTGACAAACGGCTGCACGACCGCGCGTTCAAAATCGCGTTCGAGATTCAACACGTAAAACGGAAAGCCAAGCTCTTCGGCGACGCGTCGCGCGTCGTAAACGTCATCAAGCGAACAGCAACGAGAAGGGAGCGGATCGCCGTTCTCATCGACGTTGATGCCCCGGCGTTGATCCCAGAGCTGCATCGTGAAGCCGACGAGTTCGTGACCTTGCTCTTTTAGAATTGCTGCTGCGGCTGAGGAATCCACGCCGCCACTCATTGCTACTGCTATTTTCATATCTGTGTTATCCGTGTTGCTTAAGCCACGGATTTTGGTCGCTTCACAACCGAATGTTAAGATACCCGACGACCCACTGAACCCAAAATGCCTGAAAGCGCAATCCAGGACTATCGCGTCGCCAGCGAGCCGTTTTATCTCCCCGTCGCACGGGAGGTCGAACTCTTCGAAGCCGCCCATTCCGCGCGGCTGCCCGTAATTCTGAAGGGTCCGACCGGCTGCGGCAAAACGCGTTTTGTCGAACACATGGCGTGGCGTCTCGAACGTCCGCTGATCACCGTCGCCTGTCACGAAGACCTGTCGTCAACCGATCTGGTCGGACGTTTCCTCCTCGAAGGCGAGGAGACGATCTGGCACGACGGGCCACTCACTTCCGCCGTGCGCAACGGCGCGATCTGTTACCTCGACGAAGTTGTCGAAGCGCGCAAAGACACCGTCGTGATCATTCACCCGTTGACCGATCACCGGCGCCGTTTGCCCATTGAAAAACGCGGCACGATTCTGGAAGCGCCAGACGACTTCATGTTGGTCGTGTCTTACAACCCGGGTTATCAGTCGATCCTGAAAGACCTGAAGCAGTCGACGCGCCAGCGTTTCGTAGCCATCGAATTCGATTACCCGCCACCGGAAATGGAAGCGGAAATCGTGGCGCGCGAAGGCGGAGTTGATGAAGGCACCGCGCGTGACCTGGTTTTGATCGGACAAAAAGTGCGCAACCTGCGGGGCCACGGTTTGGAAGAAGGCGTCTCGACGCGACTCCTGATCTACGCGGCCCAACTGATCGCGCTCGGTATCCCTCCTGTTGACGCTGCCGACGTGGCGATGTCGTCGCCAATCACTGACGACCGCGAGCTGCAACGCAGCATTCGCGAGATCATCACCACAGTCATCTAAGCCACGGACATTTCGGATGGCGGAAGAACACGAGTCAATTGAGCGGCAGTCGTTTCTTGAACTGACGCGCAGCATCGCCGGATTACCGTTGGACCAGGCCGCGGCGATTCTCGAGTCGAGTGCGTCGATCGCGTCAATCTCTTTGCGCGCGGGAATTGAATTTTTACGTGCGGCGCCGGCCGTGGCGCGCGTGTTGCAACCTGCGGAACTGCGCGCGTGGGGTGAGATGGGACGCCGCCTCGCCATGAATGATTACGAAACCGCGGTCTCGTTCTTCATCGCGGGCGTCGAAGATCTGCAAACCGTTCCGGCGGAGTTGCTTCCGGCTATCTTCACGTTGAGCTCGCGGCAGATGATTCTCTCCACGTCGATTGGAAAAGAGACGCTTCATTCGCTGCCGCAGATCGTCGCCGAGATTGCTGACACTGATTTCATGGCGGCAGTTCTCGAAGTGGCCACCGAGATCGCGCGACGCTCCGCTAAACACAGCGCCGAGTTTCTCCACAACAGCACGCATGTTTTCGAGGCTTTGAAGTCGTTTAACGACGCGGAAGTCACTGCGGCCGCGACGGCTTTAGCGGGATCGTTTGCGACGCGCGCGGGCGGAATTGCCGCGGACGCGTGGACCGCGGTTCCCGACGCGCTCGCCGAACTCTCGCCGTTCGACGCCAAACGATTACTGACCAGCGCCAACGATTTTCTCGAACGAGGCGGCGGCGCAGCGCTGCACGTGCTGCTCGCGGGCGGAGAGATCCTGCGGCGCGCGCGGGAGATCTTCGACGACTGGATCGCGCTGTTGTGGGTCGTTGCCGCGCATGGAAACGCAAGTCTCGTCGCTTTCGTACGCAGCAGTCCGGGATTTTTGCGACTGCTCGGCGCAGAAATTAATCGCGATGACGCAATCGAACTTTCGCGACGCGTGCTCACGCTCACGAAAGAGATCGGCGCGGTCGATGCGGAAGCGGCGCTTGCTTGTTTCCGGTCGAGTGCGCGTGCGTTACGCACTGTTTCGATTGAACAGTTTGAAGCGTGGGCGCGTCGCGGGCTTTCGACGAGTCGGGCAGACGCGCGTGCGCGGCGGAGTTACTTCTCGCTTGAAACGCGTGGCAGTTATGAGGCGTTACACAGTGGCGGCGCGGGTTTGGCATTGGATTCAGTGCAACACCTGCTGCGGTTGTACGTTGAGGCCTTGACGGGACGTGAAGTTGACGTCGCGCCGCTCGCGGCTGTGCCGGATGAAGCGCGGATTGGTGATGGACGAACGATTCATCTGCCGTCGCTGGTGAATGAGTTTGGCGAGGACGATTTGGATTTCAAGTTGTACAAGGTTTTGGCGGCGCACGCCGCGGGGCAGATTGAGTTCGGGACTTATGAGCGCGAGTTAGGTGTTGTTTACCGCGCGATAGCAGAGCTTTATACGAACGCAGACGCGCGTGATGCGTTTGCAATCGCTGATCAGTTGCTGCACATAAGCGAGAGCGAGGAAGACACGGATTACACGGATCCAGATGCGGATTACAGAGACGTCATCAAGCTGTTTCCGTTGCCTCAGCTGGCGCGGCGGATTTTTGGGACACTAGAGAACGGGCGCATTGATCGTCGCCTGCGGCTGACGTACCGGGGCCTGCGGCGCGATCTCGATCTGATCCGCGAACATCTCGGCCGCAGCCGTCCGCGAATCAATGAACTCCCGGGTTCGTTGGTTCCGTTCGAACTCCTGTTTCAAATCACCATGCTGGGCGGCGCACGGGACGATGCGCGCCAACTCTACGGCCAGATCGTGTCGGAGATCGAAACCATCGTCGGCGATTATCTTTCCGCTCAAAACACCACCGTCGCTGACACATTGATGGCTACCACGCGCGTTTACGAACTATTTAAATCCGTCACGCCGCTCGATGATTCAGTGCAGCAGGTCGAAGCGCCGGAAGATCAAACTGAAGCTGAAGACGAGTCCGCGCTCACCGAACGAATGAAGCAGCAACAGACGCAGCAGATGCCCCAGCGCCGCGACGCGCGCGAGCTCTTCAACGCGTGGAACGATCCTTCACCCGAAGGCGAGCCTGATGAACTCACCGGCGCCGACGCATGGTCGGAAGGCGAGAGCCCCGAACAAATGCTCTCCGAAGGCGAAGTCGCCTACAACTACGACGAGTGGGACCGCGAGCTGACCGATCATCGGCTCGGCTGGTGCCGCGTGATCGAGAAACGCGTCAAGCACGGCGATCGTTCTTTCGTCGAGCAAACGCGCGAACGCCACAAAGGCGTCATCTCTTCGATTCGCCACCAGTTTCAGCTCATGAAACCCGAGAACCTGACGCGTGTCGCGAATGAAGTCGATGGTGAAGAGTTTGATCTCAACGCAGTCATCGACTACGTGATCGACCGGCGTGCGGACGGACAACAGTCGGAAAGGATCTATACGAAGCGTTTGCGCCGCCGTCGCGATGTGGCGGTTTCGTTTCTGTTGGACCAGTCGTCATCGACCGCGCGCACGATCGGCCGCCACCCGTTGCAACCGTACACGCGGCCCGGGCGCAGGATCATTGAGATAGAAAAAGAAGGATTGGTGTTGATGAGCGAAGCGCTCGAAGCCGTCGGCGACACTTATTCGATCAACGGCTTCACGTCTGAAGGCCGACGAAACGTGAAGTTCTACGTCGTGAAGGATTTCAACGAGAAGTACAACGACGAAGTGAAGCAACGGATCGGCGGCATCAACTACCAGAACAACACGCGACTCGGCGCTGCGATTCGCCATGCAACGGCGAAGCTGGCGAAGCAGGATGCACGCACGCGGCTGTTGATTGTTTTGTCGGACGGGCGTCCTTACGATCACGACTACGGTGATGCTCGTTACGCGCGTGAAGACACGCGTGAGGCGTTGCGGCAAGCGAAAAACGAAGGTATCACGCCGTTTTGCATCACGATCGATCGCGAGTCAGAGGCTGAGCTGAAAGATTTATATGGCGAGATCGGGTACACGATTATCGATGATGTGTTGTCTTTGCCGGAGCGTTTGCCGGGGATTTACCGCAGATTAACTACCTAATCCGCCGCCACCGGGCGTTTCAAGACGAATGCGATCCCCCGCCTTCAGTTCGTGTGAGCTTTTGGCTGCAATGTCGCGACCGTTAATCTTGTTAGTGCCAGTCTTACCGTCCGCGCCGCCGTGCAAACCATAAGGGCCACGCCTTCTGCGATCTGCCAGCAACGACATGCGCGCGGGAACTAAGGTCTCGATCTCACGGATCACACCGTCACCGCCACGTTGCTTCCCTGTTCCACCCGAACCACGCCGCAACCGATACTCACGAACACGCAACGGATACGCGTACTCAAGCGCCTCAGCCGGTGTGTTCAAGCTGTTCGTCATGTGCGTGTGCACGCCGCTCATCCCGTCTAGCGACGGCCGCGCGCCCATACCGCCAGCGACGGTTTCGTAATACGAAAACTCCTGACCGTTACGAGTGTCGATACCGCCGATGGTAAGGTTGTTCATCGTTCCCTGGCTTGCCGCCGGTATGCGATCGGGCAGCGCCTGGGCCAACGCTTTGAACAGCACGTCAACAATGCGTTGCGATGTCTCAACGTTGCCACCCGCGACTGAAGCCGGTGGGTTCGCGTTGACGACAGTGCCGGGCGGAGCGATGACCTCGATCGGTTCCATCAACCCCGCACTCGCCGGCACTTCGCCGCCGACGAGACAACGAAAAACGTACGACACTGCTGAAACTGTGATTGCCTCGACCGCGTTGATCGCGCCGGTAACCTGCGGCGCGCTCCCGGTGAAATCAACGACCGCACCATTGCCGCGAACACTCACGCGAACTGCGAGGCGAACGGGTTCGTCGGTGATGCCGTCGTCGTCGAGCGCGTCTTCAGCTTCGTAAACGCCGTCAGGGATGGCGGCGATCGTGTGACGCATCAGGCGCGCCGAGTAGTCGATCAACTGCGTCGCATACGTTGCCGCTTCTCGTTCGCCACGGCGTTCGACGATTTCCAGTAAACGCGCTGCGCCCGTGTGTAGCGAACCGATCTGCGCGTCGAAATCACCACGGCGTTCGACGTTGCCGCGCACGTTTGCAAGCAGCAGGCGCATCGTATCCCCGTCCAACACGCCGTTTCGCACGAGCCGGATTGGGGGAATGCGTATGCCTTCGCCGTAAATGTCGGTCGCGAGGCCCATCGATCCGGGTGTCGCACCGCCGATATCGGCGTGGTGTGCGCGATTAGCGACGTAGAACAAAATCCGCGTTCCCTTCACGACCGGCGTGACGAGCGTCACGTCAGGCAGGTGCGTGCCGCCGGCGAACGGATCGTTTAGCGCAACCACGTCGCCGGGCGCGAACTTGATCTCGTTCAAGGCCGCCGCTACGGCCATCGGCATGGAACCGAGATGCACGGGCATGTGATCGCCCTGCGCGATTACGCGTCCCCTCGCGTCAAACACCGCGCACGAGTAGTCGCGGCGTTCTTTGATATTTGGCGAGAACGCGGTGCGACGCAGCGCGACGCCCATCTCTTCCGCCACGGAGGTGAAGAGCGCGCGATAGATTTCGAGTGTCGTCGGATCGAAACGCGTATTCTTCATAGTTCAATTAGGATGTTGCCAAACTGGTCCACCCGCGCGCGAGTGTCGGCCGGGATCAGCGTCGTGGCTGAATACTCCGTGACTATGCAAGGCGTTTTCAGTTTCACATTGCCGGAGAGTTCGTCGCGGCGGTAAACGTGGACGTTCAGCTTTTTGCCGAAGTAAGCGACCGCATTGTCGTGCGGTTTAGCCACGCCACGCGATACCGAAACTTTCGCGACCGGAAGTTTAGGTACGACTCCAAACGAGCGCAGCCGTGCGCTGACGATCTCGATCTCGCTCTGCTCCTGCGCATAGCCATAACGCTCGCGGTGCGCGCGATGAAAACGCGCGGCGATGTCACCACTCGTGTCTCGGATTTCGAGTTCGAACGACTGCCCGCGATAACGCATCGCGAGCGCGCGTTCATGCCGTTGCTGACTACGTGCGAACCCTTCTGCACGCAACACTGCCGCGGCTTCACGCTCCATGTCGGCAAACACTTTTCCTAAGCGTGCGATCTGTTTTGGATCGTTCGCGAACATCACAGTGCGGCTCTGGTCCTTGATAACGTCCGCAACCATCACCCCGACCGCCGACAGGGCGCCTGGCGCAGGCGGCGCGATTACAAGCGGAACGCGCAACGCGCGCGCGAGTTCGACCGCGTGCAAACCGCCAGCGCCGCCGAACGGTAACAAGGCAAACTGCCGCGGGTCGTGACCGCGTTCGACCGAAATATGCCGCAGCGCGCGTTCCATGTTTGTGTTTGCTACGGACAGGATTCCTTCGGCGGCAGCGACCACACTCACGCGTTTGCCGGAGACGCGACTCAGATGACTTGCCAACTGCTTGATCGCTTCGTGCGCGCGCGCGGCGTCGAGCTTGAACTCACCGCCGAGAAGCCCGCCGCCACCGAAGTGGCCCAACACCACGTGCGCGTCGGTCACCGTCGGCAAGAGTGATCGTCCGTAACACGCTGGACCCGGATCGGCGCCGGCCGACTCTGGTCCAACACGCAGCGAGCCGCCTTCATCGACGCGCGCGATCGAGCCGCCGCCCGCGCCGACCGTGTGAATGTCCATTACGGACACCGCGACCGGCAGGCCTGCGACTATGGCTTCGTTTGTCGTTCTGATCGCGCCCTTGTCGCAAAGCGCGACGTCGGTTGACGTGCCGCCCATGTCAAACGTGATGATGTTTTCGAGTCGGGCGGAACGCGCGGCGCGCAGTGCGCCGACAACTCCGCCTGACGGGCCGGAGAGAATCGTGCGCACGGGTTCGACCGCGGCCATTTCCGCGGAGATGCTGCCGCCGGAAGATTGCATGACGCGAAGGCTGAACTTGGAGCTGTGTTCTTTGTTCTCGGTTAACCGGCTCAAGTAGCGGCCCATCAATGGCTGAAGATACGCGTTGATTACAACCGTCGAGGTGCGTTCGTATTCCCGGTACTCAGGGAGGATCTGACTCGAGAGCGAAAGTGGAATCTTTAGCGTTGCCAGGGCTTGAGCGACGCGTTCCTCGTGTTGAGGGTGCAGGAAAGAAAACAACAACGACACGGCCACGGATTCGACGTTCTCACGTTTCAACCGTTGCACTAAATCGCCGAGCTCGTTCTCGTCCAGCGCCTGCAGAATCTCTCCTGACGCAACAACTCGCTCAGCGATTCCAAACCGGAGCTCGTCGGAAACCAGCGGTGGCGGTTTTACGGCGTTGAGGTTGTAGAGTTCAGGGCGTGCCTGGCGTCCGATGACGAGGACGTCTTCGAAGCCGCGTGTGGTGATCAGCGCGGTGCGCGCGCCGCGTCGTTGAAGCAAGGCGTTGGTGCCGACAGTTGTGCCGTGAACGACCTCAATGTCGGCCAGTTGGATCTTCATTTTAAGGCAGATTTTTTCGAGGCCGTGCCGAATGGCTAATGAAGGATCTGCGGGAGTGGAAGGAACTTTGAAAAGCTGAATCTGCCCGTTTTGATCGTAAACGAAGTCGGTAAATGTGCCACCAGTGTCAACGCCAACGCGGATCGGTTTGCCCGTGTGAGCGCCAGTGGATTTACCCACCGACGTCCACCCAACAACCACGCTCGTTCGAATCGCGCACCGCGTCGAGGACCAGTTGCACGCGTAACCCATCCTCGAAACTCGCCGCGTCGTCGACCATCTTCTTGCCGCTACGCATTGCCTCAACAATGCGGCACGCGAAAGCCGTAAACCCGCGGGACCAACTGCTCTCACGCATGCCCTGGGCCATGTGGTCCTGATCGACCTGCACCGGACGCCACGTTCCCGATCCCGCCGGCGAGAGCCACAACTCACCCGTCTCTTCAACCATCAGCGCGCCCTTCGTGCCGTAGATCTCGAGACGATTCTCATACTTCCCCGACTCCACGACCGAAAGCGCCGCGGCGCCTGTCGCGCGGTTCGTATGTGGACCATCAGCAAAGTGAAACAACAGTTTCGCTTCGTCATCAGTAGTCACTGCGCGCATGCCGCGCGAACCTTTATCGGGTCGTTCCTTGATGTGCGTCGTAAGCATCCCAAACGCACGCGTGACTTCCGTGCTGAGCATCCAGCGAAACGAATCGATCACGTGCGACCCAATCGCGCCGAGCGTGCCGCCGCCCATCGCCGCGTCAGACCACCAATCCCAACCGCGATCCGCGAGCCCGCGATAGTCGGAACGAAAAACGTAGTTGCAATGACGAACCGACCCGATCGCTCCCGTTTGCAACATGCCGCGCATCGTTCGCCGGCTGTTGAGAAATCGCAGCTCGTGATCGATTAGCGCGAGCACGTTCGCCGAACGCGCCTTTTCGACCATCCGCCGCGCCTCGTCGGCGTTGAGCGCCATCGGCTTCTCGCATAACACGGCCTTACGCTGCGCGAGCGCTGCGAGCGTAATCTCCATGTGAGTTGCGGGAGGCGTGACGATGCTGACGAGATCGACGTCGTTGCGTTCGACGAGCTCCTGCCAGTGGGCGGCAACGTGTTCTATACCAAACTCGTGTGCGACTGCAGCCGCGCGCTCGCGGTGGCGGCTGGCAATCGCCACCACCTTCGCGCCCATGCAATCACGAAAACCCGGGATTTGCGTCGTACGGGCAAACCCCGCCCCGACAATTCCAATTCCAATCGGCGTGGTCTTCATGCGTATTTCTTACCACAAATCACGACGATTGCTCACGCAAAAATTATTTCCTCAGGTAAAGCCCGATGGCCGACGATGTCCTCGAACCACAAGCTGGTCCCAAACTCGATATGTCCGTCGGCCGTGCAAAAACGGCGAACGTTTGCCTCGATGTCCCGCGAGAAGTCCCAGGCAAAGTCGTATCTCCACGCATCGCCAAGTTCGCCACTGAAATCAGAAGGCACAGGTGCATCCGGAAACGCGCGGCGAACAAAGTTTGGAAAACGCGTCACGCTGAACATCGGAAACACAACGCCCGCTTGATCGATCGCCGCCAGACTCACCTTCCAGATGTTTACGCAAACTTCCTCTTCCGTTTGCGGTGTCCAGAACGAAACATGCAAACGGCGTAAGCCCGGCGCGTTATCTATACGGATTTGCGCTTTGCGCACGTTAGGCGGCTGCTCGACGCGGTGATTTGATTTGAACAGGACGCGAATATTGGGAAACGCGGGGGCAGGCAACGAAGGCGGAATGGGTTCGCCGTCCTGGGTTTTCCACGCTTGGGGAATTTCCGTTTCGACCGTGTCGTGGCTGAGTGTTGTCGGCTGCGGCAGATTGCTCGCCGCCTGGAGCTCGTCGTCGCGCTTATCGTAGAAGACAGCGATCAGGCCCAGCGGCTTTCGCTCGAGTATGCGAAACCGAGCAGCCGGTTCGTACATGGACATACTCTTCCGTTTGCGAAACTCGTGTACGAATAGCTCAGGATCATCAGCAGTCGTCGAGTTCATTCGTTTGACGATCGCCCCGTTCTCCCTCTTCACACCCCAGTTGAAGTTGATGGTGTTCATCCGCAAGCGATCTTCGCCGTCTGTGTTTTCATCGTTCTTCCACACGCGCCCGTTCACGTCTGCGAAGCCTGGTCTACCGCCCGCGCTCGGCAAAAGTTCCACGCGGTAATACTGGGCGCGTGAATCGATCAGATCCTCGTAAACACCGAACTGATAAAAGCGATCGGCGCGTTGGTACGCGGCTTCAGAAACAAAGTCCCACTTGTGATTGAAGCCGGTTGCGGGTTTCTGGCCCGTCAGTGCGTGCCGGTCCGGCACGTGTCGACAATCGGCAGGCAGATAGCGCTGCACCCAACGGCCCACACGCAGAGTTTGAGTCGCTGGATTTCGCAAGGATCCACGCACGTGCAACATCGTGTCGTCACGCAGATCGATCGTGTTCGGCACGACGTAAGCAGCGGCTGGTCCATTGCTAACTTCGGGTGGAAGCTGCGGGTTTTGATCCTGCGCGACAGCGGCGCCGGTCAACACCTGCTGCGCTTGAGGGAAAAGACGCCAGCGCCAACTGTGATCGCAAAGTCCGTAGTTGTAGACGATCGTGTAGATCTCCCACTGGTTTGTTATCGCGTTTTTGCCGGTCACGACAATTACGTTCCGGCGCAGAACCATGCGGCTGTCGTCGTTGATCAAATCGGCACGAAACGGGCACCAGTATCTCGCGAGGTGAAAGTCGTACCAATCGGGATTGTCCCTGAGGTAGTGCGGCAACGAAAAAAGATCGCCGAGGATGTCATCGGTCGGATGGAGCAGGCGATAGCGTTGCGTGAAGTAGGTCTGCTCGTCAAACCAGAGGATCGCGTAACGCTGTAGCAGTCCGGCGCCGTCAGAGCCTGCCGGGCCGAGCTTTACCATCATGTAGAAGTTGGTAGTCCCGTCGTTGAACGCATCACCGTCGATGACTGGGCCATTGAGGAAACGATACTGTATCAAGCTGTACGGTTCACCCTGGAACAACGGCCGGGCCGCCGGCAACGCGTGGATTTCACCACCGAAATGTGTTTGCCAGTTCTCGCTCCAGTGACTCGATCCAATGCCGATATCCAGTACTTTGGAATACTGAATCGCAAAACGCTTCTCCGCGAGGATGCGCATGCGCCAGACGTGGTCGGTGAAAAAGTCTGGTGGTTGAACGCCGATGATTTCGATCGAACCATCCGCATTTGGAGCGATTGCCAACGACTCGCGGCCCTCGAGCGCCTCAATCCGATGCCAGGAAGGATTGAACTCCCCGTTCGCAGCCGTTTGCCAGGTATGCCAAACCGTCTTGTCGGATGCGACACCGACAACTTCCAACCATCCCTGCGCATTGGTCGCAACCCAGAGCTCCTTAAGTTTGTCATTGGGTTGGAAGAGTTGTTGCCACTGGCCGCTCCAGTTGCCAGGAGAATCCTGAAAAGTGCGCCAGATAGTGTCGTTATCGTCGGCAACACCGATCACTTCAAGCGTCCCGTCTGCGTTGCGGCCGATGTTCAGCATGCGCAGGTGATCCGCGTCTGAGTAAAGCTGGCTCCAGCCTTCCCACGGTCCACCGGGCGAGGTTTGCTTCGTGCGCCAAAGCCTGAAGTTGGGAGCAACGCCAACGGCTTCGAGCACGCCATCACCATTTCGCGCCATCCAGACATCGCGCAACTTGTCGTTTGCGCCAAAGGCGGCTACCCAATTTCCGGACCATGTTCCCGGACTCGTCTGCTCGGTACGCCAAACGCGGTTATCTTCGCCAATCGCAAAAGCTTCCAGCCGGCCGTCGAGGTTTGCCTCGACCGCGATAGAGATCCGTCTATCACTTGACGAGTAGAGTTCCTGCCAACTATCGAACGATCCGCTATTCGGCGCGGACTGCGTCGTGTGAAAGACACGGTTGTCACCTGCAGTTCGTATAACTTCGAGCCGGCCATCGGTGTTGCGCGTGTGGGCCAGCTTCTTAACGGTGTCGCTGTCTCTGAAGAACCGTGTCCACGAGCCATTCCATTTTCCGTTTGGTGTGCCTTGCGACGTGTGATAGATGTGATCAGACTCTCCCGCGCCAAACGCCTCGAGGCTACCGTCCGCATTCACCGCCAGCCATACCAGATGGAACGAGTCTGACTCTTTGTAAAACCTCTTCCATGCTCCCAAGCCCGCTTTTTTCCGGCGCATGTAAGTGGTCCGAACGTGAACGGGCATCCATGAAGGAGGCTGATTCGGAGTCGGCATGCGATTGTCGAGTGTCCACTCCGCCGGTAATTCATTTGGACGATTAACATCTGGCCGGGCGCCGTATCGCTGGAGGTATGCTCGACGTGAACGCAGCATGAGCTGCGATATCAGATCCATCACTTTCGCCATTGCTTCATCGAGGTGTATCTTTGCTTTTGGCTTGATATCCGGCGGGTTCGCGATGTAATCGAGCAGCTTCCTGATCTCGATCAGAATTTTTCCTCCGGGCTCGGTCCTGATTGCGCCCGATTCACCGACAGTACGGATAAGTAATCCGAGTGCAGCGTACGCTGCGAGGACCATTACTCCGGAGCCTTGTGTCTGGATCCGGCCGGCCCAGTCGTTGGCGAGGTCATCGATGTTCAAGAGTTGATCGAGGATGAGGTTCGCGAACCAGTTGTCACTGTTTTCTCCAGCCGCTTTTTTGATCGATTCCAGGATGCTGACGATAGCCTCAACGGTAAAAACTTCCTGCAGATCCTGATCGCCGAAGGCGAGATCGTCCTGCGTCACAATCGCGAGCTGTGAACGTGTGTCTTTGAGATACCACGTGCGCGCGCGCTCGAGTACGAGCATCACGTCTGAGATCCCGAGATCGAGCAACTCGTTGAAGACCGGCAGGCGCAGACTCGCGGGATGATTCGAGTAGTTCCGCGTTCCTTCCGGCGGCACGATCAGAGTGGGTGCATCGTCGGTGAAGTACTCGGGGTCAAGCTTCATGTTGAAAGGAGGAATGGGAGCGTCTTCGTCGAGAACGGTACCCTCTTCACCGGGATTGCAGTCGCGGTGAAAGGTGCGAAACATTTCGTCGATGTAAAGATGAAAGAGGCGATCGGTGCCGGCTTCCTTGCCGATAATGCGCCCGCGTCCGACCGCGATCTGGTCGAATACGATATCGTTGAGTGCTTCACCGATGCGGTTATTTTCGTGCCCGATAAAGTTCGGAAACGGTTGGTCGGTGCACGGATCCCTGAGCGCGCTGATCGGGTTCCAGTTTACGTCGCCATTTATGCTGTACTCGACGCCGCCGTCGGGCCGCAGTCGAAAGCTGTAACGCTTGCCGGAATCTCTGATGCGGAATCGCGACCGCGAAGAGCTCGGATTGAACATAACGCCGTAACGGCGCGCGGGTGCGGTTACGAATTGGAAATCGACGTTATTGAATATCTTGTAGTCGCCTTTAGCCACGGTAGTCACCTCAAGGTTGAGAAGCGCCGGATGGATTAAGGCTGGCGCGCTGGGCTACGTATCAGCCACGGCCGGTAGTGGGGGGCGTTTTGAGTGTGGCGGGATTGTACTCCCAAGATTTTCGAGTGTGAAGGATTGGCGAAGGTTTTAGCTGTCGATGCGGCGCGACTCTGCGCGTGCGCGCGGGTGAGGTTAATTCTCGCGGCCGGCGAGTTTGGCGATCATGGTGACGAGTTGACCGGCGCCGATGGGTTTGGCGATGTGCATTTGATAGCCGGCCGCTAAGGCTTGTTTACGATCTTCTTCGCGAGCATACGCGGTCAATGCTGCCGCCGGTGTTGCGCCGCCTTCATTGGACGGTAACGCCCGCACCCGCCCGATAAAACTGTAACCGTCCTCATCAGGCATCCCGATGTCACTCAGGATCACGTCGGGCCGCCACGCCACCAACTCGGTGAGCGCCTCACGCGCGGAGGTGCAGGTTTTTACTTTAGCGCCCGTACGTTCGACGACTGTGCTGATGATCTCGCGCGTCTCGATCTCGTCGTCCACCAGCAACACACGCAAACCATCGAGCGAATGCAGCTCCGAAGCATGCATCTCGCCGCTGTGCAGAATCGTGATCGGCTCAGCTCGATCGCTAAGCAACGGAAACGACGCCGAGAACGTCGCGCCTTTCCCGACGCCGTCACTATCGGCCGAAACCGTTCCGCCATGCAGCTCAACGAGATGACGAACGATCGCGAGTCCTAAACCAAGCCCGCCAAAACTCCGCGTCGTCGAACTGTCAGCCTGTCGAAAACGATCAAAAACGCGCGGCAGAAACTCGCGCTCGATTCCCTGTCCCGTGTCGCTCACCGTCACCTTCGCATTCGGACCGTCTCGTTCGACACGAACACTGATCTTCCCGCCATGCGGCGTGAACTTCACCGCGTTTGACAACAGGTTCCAGATGATTTGCTGCAAACGAGCCGAGTCGGCAGAGATCGCGCCGAGGCCCGGTTGGGCCCAGTAGTCGAGCGTGATTCCCTTCGCCTGCGCCGCAGGCTGCACGACATTGATCGCCGCGCGCGTTATCGCACAAATATCAAGTGGCCTGACGTCAAGATTCAACTTGCCGGAAACGATGCGCGACACATCGAGCAGGTCGTCGATCAGTTGCGCCTGAACGCGCGCGTTGCGATCGATTGCTTCCAACCCCTGCGTGAGCACTCTTTCATCGTGCTTCGCTTCCCGCAACACACTGGACCAACCGAGCAGTGAAGTAAGCGGCGTGCGCAGTTCGTGTGAAAGCGTCGCGAGAAACTCGTCCTTGATTCGATTAGCGGCTTCCGCGTCGTTACGCGCGCGCTCCGCGCGTAGCAGCAACTGTTCACGCGCTTCTTCAGAGCGTTGCAACTCACTGATGTAGCGCGAGAGTTCCTGAACGTGAAGCCGTGCGGCTTCCGTTTGTGCGACCGAAGCCTCGATGTTT
Source organism: Acidobacteriota bacterium (assembly GCA_020199835.1). Classification (GTDB taxonomy): domain Bacteria; phylum Acidobacteriota; class Blastocatellia; order Pyrinomonadales; family Pyrinomonadaceae; genus PSRF01. Next base: position 291,172 of record JAIVJV010000009.1, read on the forward strand.
TTCAGATACGTTTGGTACGTAAAGCAGATGATCAAAATAATCGGCACTGTGGCAACCACAGCGTAAAAGCCGTGTTTGTCGATCAGAATCGCGATGATGCCGGCGGCTGAAGCTCCCGCGAAATAAGTGACCGAGGTCCAAAGGTAGTAAGTGCGCCACGTGTGCCAGGTTGACTCCTTGATCTTCGATGCTTTTTCAATCGCGATCAGGGTCGTGTTCGCAATGTATTGGACCAGCGCCATCGTGCAGACGGCCAGAAAGAAAGTCTGGTTGAAGCCCTTTTCGATCTTTGCCGATGGTCCAAAAATCAGGTTCAAAACGACGGCGGTACAGAACGTGGACGCAGCGAGGATGGCGGAGTTGAACAGGATCGTGCGGGGCTTTTTGCTGATAATCAGCGTCGCAGTGATGCCTTCGAGTGCGGAAAGCAGGATCGCCGCCGAACCGCCGTACATCAACATCGCGAGAAAGACGAACGTGTCCGCAACCGTGATACGACCGCTTACTCGCGGTATCTTGATCGCTACGATCGAGCTCGCCATCACCATCAGACAGAGAAAGACAAAGCTCGCATCTATTTTCACGAACCGTAGCTGATAAAGTGAGGCAAGTACGATCGCCGCTCCCGCCATTACCAGCGACCACATGTACACGTGCCCGAAATTATTTCGATTCACATTTACATGTGCCGCACTCATGGGTACCTCGAGAGAATTGGTTGGTGTAGCAGAGAACTGCTTGCAGTGCGGGACAAGTTAGTGCACTGCAAGACATAAACAAACTGCGAAAAAAACTAATAGTCTAAGTAGTCAGAACCATCGTCCGATGTGGCATTCATTTTCGAACCCTGGTCGCCACTCATCATCGCTGACTGCGCGCTGGTGACAAGATCTCCCGTGATCACACCGTCGCCGGTAATTACTCCGTCGCCCGTAATCACACCATCGCTCAATAGAGTACCTTGAGACAGAAGATCTTGAAATAGAAAACTGACAGCAAGGAATGCGGTGCCGTCACCGGTGATGACGCCGTAACTGGTCAAAATGTGATCGCCGGTAATCACTCCTTGCGAGAAAAATGCGGGATCGAGTAGCAAAACGCCATCGCCGGTGATAACGCCGCTGCCCAGCAGGTTGCCGGGCGCGTAGATCAGTTGGTAACGCGTGATTAGATCGGAGCCGGTGGCGTAAGTGTGATTGAGCACGATGCCGCGTGCCCAGGTGAAAGTGTGGTTCGCGATAGTTGTCTCCGACGCAGGCAAAACGCTGATCGTCAACAACGGCGAACCGACGGTTGTCGCAGAACTCAAATCGTTGCGCACGAGCCGCGCCATTTGCACCGCTCCGGCAACGTTAATTTGTCCCGCGCCCTGTTCGAGCATGTTGTAACCCGCGAGAGGCTGGGCCGTATACATCAACAAAGCCTTGATCAGGTTTGGCGTCAGGCTCGGATTAGCTTGCAGCATCAACGCTGCCGCTCCAGCCGCGACCGGGGTGGCCATCGAGGTGCCGCTCAAGTACATCATCCTGCGCTGCTCGGCGCCGCTAACACCCGCGTCCAGCGAAGGGTTCTGCTCGATCAGTTTATTGTTGGCAGCTTGAGCTTCAATCAACTTATTGCCGGGCGCGATGATGTCCGGCTTGATGATGTTGTCGTAGTGACGATCGCCTGCGTCGTCAGTAGTGAAGCTTCGGGTTGGACCACGCGAGCTGAACGAAGCAACGCCATCATCGCCGCGCCCGTTTGTGCCAAACGTATTCGCGGCTCCGACAGTAATCGCTGAAGGCTCGTTGCCGGGCGAATGGATGTGACCGTAAAGCTTGTTGCCGTCGCTGTCTTTGCCGTTGTTTCCGGCAGCAGCGAAGACCACTACACCCGAATCAACTAATCGTCGCACGGCGCGACAGATCGGATCGTTGCGATACGAATCCACAGCCGGCATGCCCAAGCTCATGTTAACGACGCGAATGTTGTAAGCAGCGCGATTGGTAGCGACCCAATCAAGCGCGCGCAGCACCTGCGCAGTCGTGCCTAAACCATTGGAATTGAGCACGCGCAGATTGATCAGATTCGCGTTCGGCGCGACGCCGATGTATTGCGCGTTCGAGATGCGGCCATTGCCGGCGGCGAGTGCCGCGACGTGCGTGCCGTGGCCGTACGGATCGTCCGTGCGTCCCTCTTCGGTGAAATCTTCGCTGTAAGCGATACGCAGCCCGTTTGATCGATTTAGAAACGAAGCGTGCGAAGCGTCCATGCCGGAATCAAGCACGGCGATGCCGATGCCTGTACCATCAAGTGTGTTGCTCGACGTGTTCGGAGTCGCGCGGACTTGATCAGTGCCCGTCGTCGAGGACAGATGGCCCATCGGCTGCACATCGCGATTTAGTGAAACGTAGGCGACGTCATTACGCGACGCGAGGTTTACAGCCGTGTGCGCGGGCACGGTAACGATACGCGCGCGAAAACTTTTAAGCTTGCGAATGTTGCTGCCCGAGTCTTCGAGTGTGGAATCGAGTGATTGCTCCGGTTCAGTAGCCGGTTGAATGATGACACGGATCAGGTCGGCGCCGCGGCCGTTCACGACCTTCTCAACGATGTCCTTCGAGATCTTCCGCTGCACGGCAACGCCGGCGCCGGCTTCCGCGTGAGTCGTTCTGTCGCCAACAATCAGCGTTAAGAGAACGAGCGAGACAAAACCACTCCATAACATCGGGTAAAGAAAACGCTTCATTCCTGGTACTCCGGGAAACCTTGCGAGGTTTCGTTACAGGACTCGTAACTTGGTGAAGGAAATTCCGGCGCGATTCTCGCGCACCGTTCGGGGCCTTTGTCGGGGAAAAGCAGTCTAGCAGAGAGTACAACGCGTTTCAACGCGTTAAATGTGGAGCTTTTGTGTCGGACAAAAGAACGGAAAATGCTGGCATTTCTGTGCAAATTACCGGGAAGACGGGTATCTTGAGCTTCATGAAAAGATACGGGTTTGCCGGTGTGCTCTTACTGCTTGTTTTGTCGTTCCCCGTCTATTCGCAAACGCTAAACGACGCCAAATCGCCGCCGAAACTGCTGTCACTGCGCGAACAGCAGCGCGTGCGCGAGAGTTGGCTGAAGAAACGCCTTGATACGATGCTGCTGCCGATGATGCGGCAACAGAACATGTCGATGTGGATCGTGACGAACGAAGAGTTTCACGCCGATCCAGTTACCGCCTACATCGCGCCTCCACTTCCTTACGTTGGCAGGCGCGACTACTTCATCTTCGCTGACGGTGGCGGCAAAAAACTCGATCGCATTGCCATCGTCCGTTATCCCGAAGAACACCTGAAATCTTTCTTCGAAGTCTTGAATCCTCCCGGCCGTGACATCGCGACAACACTACGTCGTGTCGTCGAAGAACGAAACCCCAAGAGCATCGGGCTCAACATCGGCGGCATGCGCGGTCAAACAGACGGTCTGACACACGACGCCTACAAGTTCCTCACCGAAGCTCTGGGAACAAACTACTCTTCACGCTTCGTTTCCGCCGCTCCGCTCATCGTCGAATACATGGATACACGTTTACCCGAAGAACTGGAACACTACCGCACTGCGGTCGCAGTTACGGACATTCTCACGCAACGCGCGTTTTCAAACGAAGTGATCACGCCCGGCAAAACTACCGTCGGCGACGTGCGCTGGTGGTTTTTGCAACAGGTGAACAATCTCGGCCTCGACGTTTGGTTTCAACCTGACCTGCGCATTCAACGACACAACACGGAACCCGGTAAGACGCAACAATTTCTGAGCGTGACCGAAGAATCAGCCGTCATCCAGCGTGGCGACGTGATTCACATCGATTGCGGCGTGAATTACATGGGCCTCAGCACAGATTGGCAGAAGATGGGATACGTGTTGCGGCCCGCCGAGAAAGACGTTCCCGAAGGTCTGAAGAAAGCCTTAACGAACACCAATCGACTTCAGGACGCGCTCTTCACGCACATCAAACCCGGCGCTAAAGGCCACGCAGTTTACGATGCGACGATGGCCGACATGCAGAAGCTCGGCATCGATGCGATGATCTATTCACATTCGGTTGGAAACCAGGGACACGCGCTCGGCGCGAGTGTCGATTTTCGCCGTACGTCCGCCGGCACGTCGCTCGAACCGCCGTTTCGCGAAGGTTCGTACACCGCAATCGAGTTGAATACGAGCACCCCGGTGCCGGAGTGGAACGGTCAGAAAGTGACAATCATGATGGAAGATGACGCGTACCTGACGAAGGACGGAATGAAGTGGTTCCGCCCGCGACAGACGCAGTTTTATGTGATTCGCTGAACAAGGAGGGAACGATGAATTTGTTTCATAACACGCGCTTGCAACTAACCGTGATCGTAGCGCTCGCACTCTGCGTTTTTGGCTGCAATGCGGCAAAACGAGCGACGACAACGCCCGAGACCGATGCGTTGTTGCAGGCCGCGAGGGTTGGAAATGCCGACACTGTGAGGAATCTGCTCACTTCACCGAATGTCGATGTCAATGGCGTCAACGCTGACGGCAATACCGCATTGATCGAAGCGGCGCGTTATGGTCACGACGACGTAGTAACGGCGTTGCTGATCGCCAAAGCTGACGTGAACGCAAAAACCCGCGATGGCAAGACTGCCTTGATGCTGGCTGCTGAGGGAGGTCACGACGAAGTGGTTCGCCTGCTGACGCAGGCTGGTTCAGCAAGATGAGTTAGGTAGTCTCCTCTTCCTTCAAAAAACTCGAGCCAGCGGCCTTTGCGATCGCTGGCGACGGTTTAGAACCGCGCTTGCGTAGAGACGGCATCAGCATCGGCACAGAGCGGCGATATTCTTCGTAACTGTCACCAAACTCGCGAACAAGATCTCGTTCTTCGAATTGAATTGCCAACAGAATGTAAGCCGTGGTCGCAACCGAGAAGAGCAAGTGCGCAAACGTCATCACCGGCGTCATCCAGAACGCGAACAGCCAGCCAACATAAAGCGGGTGCCGCACGAGCCGGTACGGACCCGGAGTCGTAAATCCCAATCCCTCTTCCGGTTTGCCGACGAGGTAACGCCACACCTGACGCATGCCAAACAGGTCGAAGTGATTGATCAGAAACGTTGAGTACAGAATCAACGCCCAGCCAAACGCAAACAACCCGCGTAGCACGAGGCTTCCGGTGGGATCTTCGACAGACCACACAACACCGCCCAGCGGCCGCCACAACAAGAACAACAGGATCAGCGCAACGCTCGAAAAGAGAACGTAAGTCGAACGTTCGATCGGCTTCGGCACGATCTTCGTCCACCACTCCTTGAACCACTTGCGGGCCATCACGCTGTGCTGGACAGCGAAAAGCGTCAGCAAGCCGGCGTCGATCGCGAGGCTCAGACCAAGCGGGCCTGTCGCCGGACCGTCGAGTGTGGTCGGAACGCCGAAGTTACCGATAAACCCAATCGCGTACAAAAACGTTCCGAGAAAAACCACGTAGCTGAAACTTCCGTAGGCGAAAAACAAGATCCGCTTGAACATCGCATTGCCTCCATCCTGCTATTCAGGCGCAAAGAATCGCGCTTTTTGCGTTCCTGGGCTATGGGAGTTTAGTCCCGGTTTGGATATACTCCGGCTCCTTTCCCCCCGGCTCCTGGGACTTTTGTCTCGGTAACCCGTCGATGACCAAGAGGACCACACAGCGAATCAGATATCTACGCACGCGCGACGGCGTTCAGCTCGCGTGGGCGGAAGCGGGTACGGGCCCGATGCTGATCAAGGCCGCAAACTGGCTCACTCACCTCGAATACGAATGGGAGAGCCCCGTCTGGCGGCATTGGATACGTTTCTTCAGCGATAATTTCCGCTTCATTCGGCATGACGAACGTGGCTGCGGAATGACCGACTGGAACGTCGGCGACCTTTCGTTCGAACGTTGGGTCGAGGACTTGGAAGCGCTCGTGGACGTAGTCGATCCTAAAGAGCCGTTCGCGCTGCTCGGCATTTCGCAGGGAGCGGCGGCGTGCATCGCCTACGCGGTTAAGCATCCCGAACGCGTGTCGCGAATCGTGCTCTACGGCGGCTACGCCCGCGGAACGTATCAGCGAGGCGACCCCGACAAAGAACGTTTGTATCGCGCGCTGATCGACATGACGCGGCTCGGGTGGGGCAAAGATAATCCCGCGTTTCGCCAGGTTTTTACTTCGCGCTTCATTCCGGGCGCCACCGACGAACAGGTGCAATGGTTTAATGAGCTTTGTCGAAAAACGACTTCGCCGGAGATTGCTGCGCGGCTTCTGGAAACGCGTGCGAACGTCAACGTCGTCGAACTTCTCGACAAAGTACAAGCGCCGACGTTGATACTCCACTCTCGTGACGAAGACGTAATCTCGATCACGGAAGGTCACATCCTGGCCGCGGGCATTCCGAACGCTCACTTCGTGGAGCTTGATTCGAAGAACCATATCCTCCTTGAAACGGAACCCGCATGGGAACGCTTCTGCAATGAAGTGCTGGAGTTTATGGGAGTCACGGATTCTCCCGGTCGCGAGGATCCGGCGTTTGACTCATTAACGGCCCGCGAGCGCGAAGTGCTGGCACTGATCACTGAAGGTCTCGGTAACGCGCAGATCGCCGAGCGTCTTTCAATCAGCGAAAAGACCGTTCGTAATCACATCTCAAATGTTTTTGACAAGCTGGGAGTTTGGTCACGTGCGCAAGCGATGGTCTTCGCGCAGGATCATGGCTTCCAGGCAAAGACTTCTGATCGTTGGCATCAGGCCAACAGAAAGTGAGTTTACGATGACGCGACGATTAGCTGGTGCATTCCTCATTCTTCTGTTTGTGGTCGTCCCAGTCTCAGCTCAAACACCACAAGCCACGCCGGCGCCAACTGAGGAGACGCCGAAGCCAACTCAGAAGACGAAGTACGACGCGCTGCTCGAAAAGGTGAAGCTGAAGGATCCTTCCGTTAACTTCACCGAACTGCGACACGCGTTTTACGAGTCGGCTAACTACAATCCGCAGTCTCCGATGATGACCTACAGACCTTTGAATGCCGCGATCGCACAGAAGAACTATGAAGAGGCTTTAAAGATTGCGGAAGGCGTTTTATCCAAGAACTTCGTCGAGATAAACGCGCACATGGCTGCTCAAATCGCTTATCAGGAAACGGGTAATGCGGAGAAAGCGGAGTTTCACAAATTCATGGTTGATGGTTTGTTGAACTCGATAAAGTCGTCAATGGACGGCAAAAGTAAGGAGAAGGCGTTTGAGGTGATCTCTATCAACGAGGAGTATGGGCTAATACGTTCTCTCGGACTGAGACCGATCAAACAAGCTCTGCAGGAGGACAAAGGCCACTTCTACGATGTGATCACGGTGGTTGACCCGCAGACGAATCAACAATCGCAACTCTACTTTAATATCGACAAACCTTTTAAGTGGAAAAGCAAGCAATAGATTAGCTGAATCTCATCGCGCGACGACGATACTTCGATCCGCGGCCCACTGCATGATGTTTCGTCGTTCGATGGCGGCTGCCATCAAATCCGGATACACGTCCGGAGAACAGGCGAAACACGGAACGCCAAACGCGGCCAGCTTGCTTGCAAGGTTTTGATTAAAACCGGGTGCGCCTTTGTCGTCCAGCGCCAGCAGCGTGATGAGTTGAACACCCGAACTCACGAGCGTCGCCGCGCGCTTCAACATCTCTTCCGCGTTTCCACCTTCGTACAGATCGGTGATCAGAATAAAAATCGTGTCTGATGGATCGCGCACGAGACTCTGCGAGTAGCCGAGCGCACGATTGATGTCGGTCCCGCCGCCCAGTTGTGTTCCGAACAGCACCTCAACCGGATCCTCGAGCAACTCCGTGAGATCCACGACTGCCGTATCGAACACCACCAGTGAAGTTCTGACCGACCGAATCGACGCGAGCACCGCGGCCATGATGCTCGAGTAAACCACGGAACCCGCCATCGAACCGCTCTGGTCCACACACAAAATGATGTCACGCAAAGCCGTAGTGCGACGTCCAAAACCGAGCCGCGTTTCGGGAATGATCGTTTTGTATTCCGGTTGATAGTGTTTGAGGTTGGCGCGAATGGTACGCACCCAATCGATCTCGTTGTGACGCGGCCGGCGATTCCTGACGGAACGATTCAAACTTCCGGTGACTGCTTGCCGCAAAGGGTTCGCTAGTTTGCGTTCGAGTTCGTCAACGACTTTGCGCACGACCATGCGTGCGGTCTCTTTCGTCTTGTTTGGCATTACGCGGCTGAGCGAGAGCAGCGTGGACACGAGATGCACGTCGGGCTCGACGGCCTCCAGCATTTCCGGTTCGAGCAACATCTGCTTGAGACCGAGTCGTTCGAGGGCGTCCTGCTGCATGATGCGAACGACTGAATTGGGAAAGTAAGTACGAATGTCGCCCAGCCAGCGCGCGATCTTCGGCGACGATCCACTGAGATTGCCGCTGCGTTCCGCGTCGTACAAAGCCTCGAGCGCGCGGTCCATCTGAAGATCGAGACCGGCGAGCTGGTAGCCGGTGCCATCGGCATCGTTCGCGCCGAGTATCAAGCGCCAGCGGCGCAGTTGTTCTTCGTTTGCACTCATCGTACTTCGTTCTGGCGGTATTCGAGTCCGAGAATTTGGGCCACGAGAGGTAACACTTTCCGCGCGCGATCTTCGTTGAGCTTGCTCGTAGCGCCTGCGGACGCGCTTGTTTTTCCGCTTATGCCACGACGCGCGAGTGTGCCTAGCTGACTTCGTTCAGGCGCACTGAAAGTCGAGAACGTACGACGCAGCAAAGGTAACAGTTGCGGAAACGTCTCACCCTTCACCGAATGCACCCACTGGTTCAATATCTGCCAGAGTTCTTCGTTGTGCAGAAGGATCAAGCCACTCCCACGCAGAAAGCCGTCGATCCACGCCATCGATTGCGTGGGCTCCACCGCGGGCGCAACCGCGAGTCCCATCCGGCATTCGACTTCTTCCGCCGCGAACAGCTTTTGATCAAACAGCAGACGACAACATCGGCCGCCAATCAATCCGTGAACACCGACCTGGTCCACGAGTTGGCCCAACACATTGTTCCAGTCCGACAACAGATCGGTGTTTTGCAGAGTCAACAACGCGGCGTGTACTTGCACCAGACGTTGATACATTTCCTCAGCCGCTTCGTCGTTCAGCGCCGAGCACGCGTTTGGCAAACCGATCACGATGCGAGTCACAAGCCCGTCGACGACCTGTTGTACCATTGCGGTGTCAGTCTGTCGCACGTTTCCGTATCGCAGCACGCCGGCAAGCGAAGGCAGTGCTTCCATCGCATGCGGAATATCGTTCGACAGTGCTGCGACTTGCTCCAGCCGCGTCATAACGTGATCGATCGCTTCCGGCAAGTCGGCCAGCAGCGCGTCTTCAACAAGTGCCGTCAGCGCTGGGAGGTCCTGCAAACGATCTGCTTCGGATCGAGCACGGGCAGTCGCAGCGGCGGCGATCGTGTTACCCCAAATGTTGGCTTCGATGATTGCGATCGCCAACTCGGGCTGCCACTGCATGCGCCACACCTCACGAAACGTTCCTTTGCCGGTCGCGTGTTCGGTCGCGCCCCACGGAACGTCGAGCAAACGCAAGCGATGCAACAGCCGGCTGCGATCGAGATCGTTCGGCTTGCGCAGATCGAGATCGCGAACTTCCTGTGTGGCGTTGGGCGGCAGACGCAAACGTTTCTGTTCGCGTTGCAGATCTTGCTGCAGTGGCAAACTTGGTGTGGCATCGGGCACCTGGCCCAGAAGCTCACCGACGATCAACTTCTCCGCGATCAACTGCATCGGCGTGTCATCGCCAAAACAGAAGACTGCGCGCACTGCGTCGTTGTATTCAGAGAGACCCGGCACCGGTCGATCTCGCAGTGCAGCGAGCGAGTGACCGAGGCGCACGGCTTCAATGACGCTCGCCGACGAAGCATCGAGATCCTGGCCGCGCAGTAGCTGCGCCACGCGAATCATCCAGCGCACCGTAACTTCGTCAGGCACAGACCACAGGTGTTGGTAATAACCCGGCGATTCAATTCCCGCGCCGTAGCCGCTCGAGTAAGTCAACCGGCCCATGGTCCATGGCACCCACGTGGCGCTGACTTTTACTTTTGCGAGCCCTTTCAGCAACGCGGTATCCGTCTTTGCGGCGGGCATCGTTTGCAACACCGGCGCGTGCCACGCGCCACACACGACCGCGATTCGTTCGAACCCTTCACGCCCTGCGGCGCGAATGCTCTGGCGCATGTAAGCCTCGCGCAGATCTTCACGCGTATCCGCAGGCGAGTCGTCGAGCTTTGCGACCTCTTCGCGCAGAGCCGACATCAGTTCCATGATCGCTTTGAACCATTCGGTGCTGTCGCGCCGGTGTTCGATCATCTGGTCCCACCAGCGTTCACTGTCACTGTATCCCGAAGCCTCAGCAATCCAGCGCAACGGATCGCGGCGAATCTCTTTAGACGAGTTCGACAGTGATTCCTTCTGGCTGTCACTGTCGAGCGCAAACTGGTGCGACTGCGGCAGGTCGATAAAACGTACCGGCACTTGTTGGGCAAAGCCGTGCTGAATCGCCTGCCACTCCGGCGAGAACTCAGCGAAGGGATAGTAAACCGCTTGCTTTGGTTCGTTCGGCAGATAGATCAGCAGCGCCACCGGCGGACTCATCTGCGCGTCAGCCGCGAGCGCGATCAGATCGTTCGCATCAGGTGGTCCTTCGATCAGAACAACATCCGGGTTCAGCGCGCGCAGCGCTTCGCGAAGGCTCCGCGCAGAACCCGGACCGTGATGCCTGATGCCGAAGACCGTAACCCTCATGACTCTCTACAAGCGCGATACAAATCTTTCCAGCCGTCGCGTTCCTTCACGACAGTCTCCAGATACTCCTGCCACACGACGCGATCCTGCACCGGATCTTTGACCACGGCACCGATGACGCTCGACGCGAGATCCGGCGCGCGCAGACGCCCGTCGCCAAAGTGCGCAGCGAGTGACAGGCCGTTGTTGATTACAGAAATCGCCTCGGCCGTGCTGAGTGTGCCGCTGGGTGACTTGAGTTTTGTCTTTCCATCAAGCGTGACTCCGCTGCGCAACTCACGAAACACCGTCACGACGCGACGGATCTCTTCAAGCGCGGGCGCCTCGGCCGGTAATTCAAGCGAACTGCCGATCTGTTTCACGCGACGGTCCACGATCTCGACTTCTTCTTCGAGCGTTTCGGGCAGGGGCAGTATGACTGTGTTGAAGCGACGCTTCAACGCACTCGAGAGTTCATTGACACCGCGATCGCGATTGTTCGCCGTCGCAATCACGTTGAACCCTTTCACGGCCTGCACTTCACTGTTCAGCTCAGGAATCGGCAACGACTTTTCAGACAGAATCGAGATCAACGTGTCCTGCACGTCGGAAGGAATGCGTGTCAGTTCTTCGACGCGTGCGATCTTGCCTGTCTGCATCGCGATTTTGACTGGACCGGGAACCAGAGCGTTCATCGAAGGTCCTTCAGCAAGCAGTCGCGCATAGTTCCAACCGTAGCGAATCGCTTCCTCGGTCGTTCCGGCTGTTCCCTGCACGAGGAGCGTCGAGTCACCCGAGATCGCGGCGGCGAGATGTTCTGAGACCCACGTCTTCGCGGTTCCCGGCACGCCGAGGAGAAGCAGCGCGCGATCGGTCGCAAGCGTTGCGATCGCGATCTCCATCGTGCGCGTGTTGCCGATATATTTCGGCGTGACTTCGAAACCGCTATCGAGCTTGCCGCCAAGAATGTATTTGGCGACGGCCCACGGCGACAGTTGCCAGTTTGGCGGACGCGGCCGCGAGTCGGCGCGTTTCAGTTCGTGCAGTTCTTCCGCGAACTGTTGTTCGGCGTGTTGCCGTAAGACTGCGCTCATGATCTTTCTTCCCCTTCAGAGATTGCGCGGTGCATGTCGCGTCGAAACGCGAGCAGCGATTGGAAAGCATCGACGTTTCTGGACCAGTTGGACCAGGATTCAGAATCCGTTGGCCAACCGGACGCCAGTTCATCATACAAAGCGGGTGAAACGTATCGGGCAAATCTTTTCAGAGCGGATTTGGTTTGCCAGTCGGCGACGTTGTCGTGGCATTTCGCGATTCTCGTCTTGAGACTACTCACGACGGCTCGGCTCAGCTGATCGCTCCACGCGCTTCGGTGCGCCAGCAGTAGGTGGAAAGCGGGATGACCATCACTAAGTCCATTGGCTTGAGATTCCAGCGCGCGCAGACTCAGCGCTTCGAGTCGACTCGCGGGCAAGTAGCGGACGAGCTCAAGCAGCGGCGTCTGTTTCTCATCGCTGGCCGTGAACGCGACAAGCGCTTCGATCCAATCGGGGTCGCGATCGCGCTGAACAGCGGTAACGAACCCGAGAATAAACGATTCATGCCACTCGCTCTCGTCGGCTGCCTTGATGATCGCGAGCGGGGACTTCGCCCACAATTTGCCCCAATGCGTGACGGGGACCAGTGAAATCACTTCCTTCAAGTACCAGGCCTTCGGCCCAAACGAACGAGTCGTATTCTGAGGTGGATTACCGACCTCTATGTTGTGTTCTTTAAGCCACGCGATCGGATCGTCGTTCGGCAGCGCGACTTCGAGTCGTGCTTTTCCGATCAGTGATCTCTTAAAACTCATCACCGGCTTCACAAGCTCTTGCAAACGTCTGGAGAAGTCTGACGACGGCAACCCGGCGAGTAACGTGCGGCCGACTCGGCGCACTTCCACGCTGCGGTCGTGAAGCGCGTCGTTAAGAAACGGTTCGTCGCCGGCGTTCAAACCGATTGCGAACTTCTCGAGAAACGCGATGCGATCCTTTGCCGATTCCTGCGGCCACGTTGTGGTCACTAGTTCGCGTGCTTTTGCCGGATCCGCAGTGCGCACATTTTCGAGCAACAGCAATCGTTCCTCTCGACTCCCGGTTTCCCAAACTTCTCTCTCGTCTCGACAAGTCGCGTAAAACCAATCAGGATTCTGCGCCGCAAGCCATTCGCCACGCCGGCCCAACACCGACGTAATCATGTTACGCAGACCAGGCTCGACGAATCCGTGGTCCAACAGCGCGGGCAAACATTCTTCAGGAACACGCCGGCGCGCTTTGTTCATTGCCGCGAGCCACTCCGGCAGCACTTCTCGGAATTGTCCGTCGAGCATCAAGGCTAGGTGTTGAGCGGACGCCGCGCTGCCGCGTTGCGCTTCGTCTGGCGGACATGCTTCAGGCGCAGGTTGCGTATCAATCGGAGGCGCGCTGCCGGCACTGCGATACAGCGCCAGGACCGCAGCGGCCGTCAATAACGAACCTTCGCGATCTGCGTTGTTTGTTTGCGCGAGCAATTGTCCGAGATCATCGTCGCGCGCCGCGAGTTGGAGTTCGCGTTGCTCAGTGCCGACAACGGCTGTTGCGAGTAATTCGTCCCAGGTTTGCATCGGTTACGACTGAAGTTCCACGCGTCTTCCATCAGCCCACGCGGCGATGGGCAAAAGTGATTGTCCGTTCCACTCGCCAAAGATCGTCATCGGATAACCACCACTCAGTGCGATCAGCTTCCAACCGGTCGCCGCGTCACACCGGAGTAACAGCAGCCGGCCATCGACATCTCTCGCAACCCACCTTTCGCTACGACGCACCGGAACGACTGTTTTGAGGGGCGCCGGAAGCGCTTCGATCCAGGGATTCAGCGCGAGCACGTCGGCATGCGTAGTCAACAACTGCTCAGTGCTTGAATAACCGGAGATCTCTTTTGACGTTCGTGTCGTGTTGCTGCGTTTCTTGATCCCGGCACGCAACGGATAGTTGCCTGGATAAAATATCAACTCGGCTTCCGTGCTTGTGCCCGGCAGTAGATCCACCGCTAGGTGTTGGCCGCCGACGGCAAACTCCAGGATCAGTGCGCTCTTCGCAGTGCGTTGTCCGCAAAGCCAGGTGCGACGCACGCGCAAACTTTCCTCGCCGGTGGTGCGTTGGCCCAACACGAGCCATTCATCAGCGACGACGTTCTCTTCCGGCAGTTCGTCTTCTTTGTAGCTCCAACCGATCGCAGTGCGAACGTCAGCCTGGGTTGCGGTGGGGAGTGTTTCGATCCGCTCGAACGCTTTCAAGAGCAGGAAGAGTGAACTGACCTTCGTTAACATTTGTTCGATCCAGCCGTCGCCGTACTGCGGCACTCGCGACAACTCGCGCACTCGTCGAGCGGCGCCCGGCGCTTGTGCGTCGATCAGGCGCGCAGCCATCTGTTCCCAGTAATCGAAAGAACGCGTTTGCGCGGAAGCGAGGCCGTGACGCAACAGATCGCGCAGCCAGAGGTCCAACTCTTTCAAGCCCGCGACTACTTTAGCCTCGCGATCGAGCGAACGCTTCGCCTTTTGCGAGGCCCTGCGCGCGAGAGTGGCCTCGTCGAGTTCTTCGTCTGCTTTCTTCGCTGTTTCGCTTTTGCGTTGTGCCTGGCTGTCGCGTTTCGCGAGCCACTCGGCCGCCCACGCGGCCGCGGTTGTCGCTGGCGTGGGTGTCACGCCGGGCGCGGCTGTTGTGGTGCCCGCGATTGCAGACTGGTTTGCGATGAGGAGAAACAAACCGAGCGCGTGTTTGCATGGAAATTTCCGGCTCGGACAACTGCACTTGAACGCCGGCTCATTCAAATCGATCACGGTTTGATACGGCTTGGCCCCGCTTCCCTGACATTCACCCCACAGCGCCCGCGCGTCCTGCCCCACGTTCTGCCACTTGCTTGCGGTCGCCAGACTCCGCCCGGCCTTCGCTGAAGCAGCATCAGGCGCGAGTGCGATGATCTGTGCCGGTGAGTAGTTCATGCGATCAAAAAGAACCTTGCTTCATTGTAGAACGGTTGGGCAATATGGGTTCAGCCACGCTGGTGAAGGAATCGTAGCAAAATGAGCGCTTCAAATGATGCAGTGCAGTTAAGTTTCAAATTTGACGAAAAGGAATACCTGGCGGCGACTCGCCTTTACTTCTGGCACTCTAAGGAACTCGTGTCGTCACTAATCGTGCTCTATGTGTTGTTCGCGGGCGTTTTGATCGTGGTCAACGTGTTGATTCACTTCATTTTGCCGCTTTGGTCGGTCGTGGCGTTCATCTTTCTGGTCGGCGTGGCGTGGTTTCACGGTTATGTCATTGACGTACCGCGCCGTCACTTCCGCGGCGATCCCAAGTTTCGTGATGAGTACACGTTGATCTTTACAGACTCTGGTGTCGAGTTTAAAACGGAAAATATCGCCGCGAGGATCGCCTGGAGCTTCTACACCCGCGTCATTGAGAATGAGAGCTTCTACATCATGGTCTACGGCAAGAACATTCACTCACTCTCCGTTATTCCGAAGAGAGCTTTTCGCGATAGTAAACAAGAAGCAACTTTCCGGCAGATGTTGCGCCGGCATGTCGACTCCAAACTAAAGCTCAACGAAGGCGAGCGCGAAGAGGAATATGTTCCGAAGAGTTTAGAGCCACCCGATTGGCGATAATATCCGGCTGCGGTTCGTCATACGCGTGGTGGATATAAAGCTCGGTGTTACGCAATCCTCTATCCTCCCTAACTTCTGGTAAAAGTTTTTTTAAGGACTTGACTGCGATGTCTCACATCTGGGACACTGCAATTCGTGAAGCTCGCTGCGTTTCACCCGAAGGCTCGGGATACTATTCGACGCTTTCCAACAGACGTACGGCGGGAACTAGGCAAAGCCATCTTCGATTTACAGACAGGCGTAAAGCTCACAATGCCTTTGTCGCAATCCATGTCCTCGGTTGCCGTGGGCGTCCATGAGTTGCGTATTCGCGACCGAGCGGGAATTTATCGCGTCTTCTATTACACTAAGCTTGCCGATTGGATTTTGATCTTTCATGCATTTGCGAAGAAAACTCAGAAAACATCACAACATGAGATTGTCTTAGCGAAAGAAAGACTCAAGGAGATGCTCGATGAAGAAAGTTAAACCAATTGTTGCACGCGATTCTCGAGAACTCGCGAAGGTCTTAGGGCTGTCGCCTGCGGACGGAATGGAAATCGAGTTTCGGAGCAACCTCAACAATAAAATCATCGAGGTAGTTGGAAAGAAGGGATTGACGCATGCTGATGTGGCCCGGCTGGCTCATACCTCACGCACTCGCGTCACCGCTATCCTGAACCGGAATACGCACGACATCTCAACCGACCTCATGCTGCGTGTGTTGGGTTCGCTGGGCGTGCGGGTGAAACTTCAATTCAAGAACGCCGCGTGAGATTGGGTACTCGTTCAAGCTCGTGCCTATCTCTATGTTGCTTACGGTTATTAGAAGCGAGCCGTCACGATGCACGAATATACGGTTGAGTTCAGACTGAGCGGAGCCGAGTTGGTTCCAGCTACTATAACGCAATCCTTGGGACCTTGAACCCTCGCTCACACGGCAAGTGGGTGAACGCAGGGGCGCGGGGAAAGTATGGGATGAAGCTCTGTGGGGCTATAACGGATTTTCAGCCGATACCCCAAAGTCGTGGGCATCGCTTGAAGATGGTTTAACTTTTCTCCTCGACAGGTTAGAGCCTCTTCGTAGCGAAATCGACAAGTATAAACGGGATTACGACCTTATATTTTGGTGCGGGCACTTCCAATCCAGTTTTGACGGCGGACCCACATTATCTCCCAGGCTACTGCGAAGGATGGCCGACTTTGGCGTTGAACTCTACATCGATAATTATTTCGTAGACGCAGACCCACCGTAATGACTCGAACTGAACACGCTCATTACTCTGTATAATCCCCGTTATGAATAAACGAGCAAGAAAAAAATTGAAGGAGGCGATCGAGAAGAAGAACCTCGAACGCCAGAAAATGCTTAAGGAGCAGAGTTCAGCCTCTTCGCAGACGAAAGAGCGCCGTGGCTTTACAGTGAGGCCCGAGAAGAAGCGTGGTTAATCATGCTTCGGTAATTGCAGACGTGTTGATCTTCGCTTCGATGAGTTACTCGTACTTCGTAACCGACGGAAGTTCTAGCGACACCTACCAGAATAATCCATACAAGTGAATCGCTATTCCTGTCACTAAAGCCGAGACTCCGGCTAATAAGAACATCGGTGACTCACCGTGCTTAAAACGTACAGGACTGGTCTGCATCAGGGCTTCGCGTAGACCGCGGTGGAGCGCCAGAATGATTTCAACAATCCCGACCACCAAAAGAATTACAGCCAAAACATATTTCCACATGGCCATAGCATACTACTACAGTTGAGACTGTCGATGTCCCGACCCAGTGAAGCGAGTAACAGAAGTGTTGATTCCATTGGTGCCCCCGCAGGGATTCGAACCCCGAACCAACAGATTATCAGTCTCAGAGCGTGAGTTTTTCTGCGTTCTGTTGTGTGGGTGTGATTGCTAACGCTTCAACTCTGGCACTCGCGCGTGACGGAGCATTTCGAGTTCCTTCTTCAGCGGCGTCCAATATTGCAGGTCAGCGGTCCGTTCTCTTTTTCTTCTTCAAGAAGCGCGTCCGCCAGTAATGATTCGTTTTTAGCCTGGGCGAGTCTTAGAAGCGGGCGCTTCCGAAACAACTGTGCTGATAATCCGCCTCGCTCAAGTGCCAGCTCGATTAGTAACTCCGGCGTTCGCAGTTCCAGAAGCCAGAAACGGACTTGCTCTCGTGTCGAATTTTTGCGATTCGCAAAAATAGTTTACCTCGACGAGACGACGAAGAGTCGACACCGCGCATCTTCGTCATCCCGTCAACCCTCATACCTCGCGCCTCGGCGTGTTGACCTAAAATGGACCGCGTGACCTTTGCGGAGATACCTTGCCTCAAATGGCGGCACGGCAATAACCTCGGCATCCAAGTCCGTTAGGGTTTTGTTGAGTCTGGCAAAATTTTCCGAACTGGCAAGGATAGCGAGATCAGTGTCGCGACTAAACTCGGCTGCGCCGTAGAACACGCATGCCTGACCGCCCATTAGCAGGGCGCGCACTCGGTTCGCGCGGATCGAAGAAAGGACTTTGAGTATCGGGTTCGGTTTCAAGCGAGCCACCAAGACGAAAGTAAATTTGCCAGAGCTGCTCGGATTCGGTCCAGCGCTCGGCGGGAGAAAGTCGATACCACGCCGCCCATTCTTCACCAACAAGCTCTTCTGGTTCGATCATTGCAACAGGCTACACGGTTAGTTAATAGTCTGCATCGAGGATAACGCCAGCGGTGGGAGATTGATCCGGGGAGCTAGAGCCAGTCTTTGCTAAGGGTGCTCAGCAGCGGCTACGCGCAATCTTACAGAAGCGGCACCGTCTCCCTTGCAAGCTGCTGCAGCAGCCCAACTCTTCGATTCTATTGGTGCCCCCGCAGGGATTCGAACCCCGAACCAACAGATTATGAGTCTGCTGCTCTAACCGTTGAGCTACAGGGGCACAACAACTTACGAGGACCTCCGGCTGTAGCGGTGTAGCGACTCCCCGTAGTTTTGCTTATCAACCGAATCAAAAACGTGTGGTGCAATGAGTGTATCACGCACACCTTTGCACACTGCAAATCACCTTTGACGAAGTATTCTTATCTCATTGCCGCCGCGCTTAGCTGAGACGGACGCTGAGTTCGCGGCGCAAAGTTATTGACAAGCTGGACATTTCGGTTTACGGTTCCGGCTCTTCGCTGAAACCGTTGCCGCCGAGCTTGCGAACACTTCCCCCAAGTCTCAGTGATCTGATCCATGTCTGAATTACGAGGTTGACCCGGATGGCAGCCCTCGAGCAGCTACTTGCGCAAGATAAACTATACGCCAAACAACTGAAATCTGTTGGACGACGGTGGTTCACTCAGAAAATTCTTCAATACGCCCAGGTTACGAACCCGGCCAACGTGCTGACCGAAGCCACCAATCTTCTAACTACAGCCAAAACTCTCGTCACCGCAAGGCTCGACGCAGCCCGCGGCTCTCTCGTCGACGACTTGAAGCGCGGGGATCGCAACGAAATTCGCGCGCGTATCGTTTACGGCCTCCTCGGAATTCATCCAGGAATTTTTCTCACGCCGACGGGACAGAACGACTTGCTCGACTTTATCGTCGAACGACGCTTTCGTTCCATCCAGCGCATGCTCAGCTTTGTAAATCCCAATCGCAAACGGCAGATCATGGCGTATCCTCCTGCTGGTCCAATAACCGCGCAGGTCAGCACGCAAACGCGCACGCTCTGGGAAGGCGTCAACGTTGTAGACAATACCAAGCGCTACCCGTTTCTGTTGACGCAACTCGGCAAGCAATCTCCAAAAGACGCGATCGAGAAACTCTTTCTCAAAAACGTTAATATCGACGATCGCACACGTGTGGACTGCCCCGCCGCAGCTATGACTGTTCATCTTGATGCTCTGCTTGTCGCCAAAAACCCCCACACATTAGCTACCCACCTTGCTAACGAAAATAACGAGTATCTGGCTATCGATCACGCGTATGGCCCATGGCGTCTGAACGGCGGCGGAGGCTTCACTGGATGGACCTCCACTGTTACGGCTGCCGGAGCAAACGTTGACGTGAAGATGCTGGGCGTGCCCCATGACTTTCCGGCACAGCTCGATCTGGTAGACAAAGACGGGCGCCAGTCAATCGAAGTGACGAACGTGACACGGCACACGCCTATCGTTGATGATCAGGTTCTAATCGAATCAAGTGTGCTGGCGGAATCAACCATGCGTGTAACCCAGTTAGGTCGCCCGGTCCCCGTAGGCGCGCATTTGGCTGACACGCGGGTTCCCTCCTTCCACGCTGTGAGCGACCCACGACCTGACAAATCGTTATTCGATCAAAGCTTCATCAACGAAGAAGATCTTCAGGTCGGCGATCACATCTACGTTGCGAACCATCCGATCCACCGCACGAGGATTGGAAGCACGATTTGGAACGGCGAGCATTCGTTCGTCCTCGATCCGTGGCAGGGCACCCGTACCAAGATGCTTGTCACCGGTCACGGCGTGCACACGCTGACGGTTGCTCAGGTCGTTTGGGTGATGTTGGAAGAGATTAACGCGTTTCTCGAAGTCACGCGCAAGATTGTTGATAGGTGGCTGGCAATGCCCGCAACTACAGTCCCGGTAGCGGAGGAGGCCTCAAACAATACGTTGCGAGCCGCGTTGGGCAGGATTTTATTACTCACTGCGCCTGCTCCATTCAACGGCACGTTCCGCGTCTTTAATTTACCCGCGCTCACGTATCGCAAAATCGGAAAAGACCGAACTTACCCCGCTTACTGGGTCATGGATTTGGATGGAACCGTTGGTCCAACCCCGATCGACCGCCGGAAAATACTCATCTTTGATTATGACCCGGAACGCAAAACAGCGAAACAATGGCCGCCGGCGGGGTTCACTAACCAGGTCGCTGTCTTGCGCCACGATGCCCTCGTTAACCTGAGCACCACCCCTAAACATCAGTACGCAGTGAGCTACATCGATGACAACGCAGGCAAACTCGTATACATGCCGCTTTACTACCCCATTGGAACGAAAAAAGGCAAACCCGTGCGTCTCGACTACAACGACATTCAGGACAGCGTGGTCCTGGGCACTGAAACCGGCAAGTTCTTCGTAGTCAAGCCGCAGGTCCGCTCCACACAGACTTACCTGGCATTCCTCAAACAGATCGGCGCGATTCTTTAATCAAATTTAAGGTCAGCTCGAATGGATATTGACGATCTCGCGAAACTTGCCTCCTCTTTCGTGCTGCCGTTGGCAGAGGCGATCGAAGATCCCGATGTCGAAAGCGTTCTGATTAGCGATCTGGGTTTTGTGCTCCCGCCGGGTGTCTCGCTGGTCGGTGGCGTACGCGGCACGCTCGAGGGAGTGGTCGAGGCGGCGCTGGCGTTGGAAGCATTCGATCCGGACACAGGCTCAGCACTGGAGCTGTTCGCCAATCTCGCGCCGGCCTTTCGCAAGGGCATCGAAGGTGTGGTCCAACTTGCAGACACGATCGACGGTGCTGCGACCGGCAGCGCGTTAGTTACCAACACCGACGTCCTGCAAGTTTTGCCACGCCGCCTGCTGGATTACCTCACCGTAGATTTCGCGGAACGCGAACTGCCCGTTGCTTACGCGATGCTGCGTGTGATTGGCATCATTGAGCTCACCGAAGTGGTCCATGAAAACGATCCGCATCGGATTACTTTCACCGAACGCACCATTCACTGGGACCGTCTGCCTCGACTTGTCTCCGATCCAGTTGGACTGATCAAAGAAGAGTATGCATGGGACAGCCCGGAAGGCATCGACACGCAGAACCTCTTCGAACGCGTGCGCGATCTTGCAGCAGTCTTTGGTTTACGCAGCGACCTCCGCGCGGTCGACGAGCGGGCGCAGATTGCCTTTGACCTCGCGCTCCTCGGCGCGGGCGCGGTGCCCGCAAACGATGAGGTGAAGGTACTTCGCGTGCCGTTTCTTCCGGTGCCCAACGCAAACATCGGCGCCGAAGTTTATCCGGTTGGCGATAACGCCGGACGCATCGACGGCCTCGCAATCGGGCTCTATGTCGAAGGACAACTCGTCGAGACGATTCCGATCACTGAATGGCTCTCGGCCCAGATCAAACTCGCTGCGTTTGCCTCAGGCTTCGGAGTCGTCGTACGCGATGGTCAGGACGCGAAACTCGTCTCGGCGCTCTTCACAAATTCACCCGCTACAATCCTCGACGGGATCGAGCTTGATGCCGAAGTTAAGTTCCTGGTCCAATCGCCAGACGGTGCTCCCATCGTGTTGTTTGGGACGAAGGACGCGACTCGCATCCAGATTCAGTCGTTCGATCTGACTGTCGGTTTTTCCAAACCCGGCGCGGGTCCCCTCGACTTGTATTTTGAAATCGGATTGGTGAAAGCGGCGCTCGTTGTCAAAGCGAGTGAAGGAGACGGCTTTCTAAAACAGGTGCTCGGCGATGGTTTCACGATCGAGTTTGATACAAACGTCGGCTTCTCAACGCAACGCGGTCTTTACTTCAAGGGCGGCGCCGGCCTTGAGTTCACTTTGCGGCTCGACCTTAACCTTGGTCCGATATTCATCGACACCGTCGACATTTCCATCAAAGCCAACAACGAGAATGCAACGCTCGGCACCGCCGTTACCGGCGGTCTCGAGATTGGGCCGGTGGTTGGAGTTGTAAAAGGTATCGGAATCGAAGCGAAGCTCTTTCCGAATCGTCCCGGGGTGCTCGGGAGTGCCGATCTCACCATCGGTTTCAAACCACCGACCGGCATCGGCTTGTCGATGGACACGCCGGCGGTAAAGCTCGGCGGCTTCCTGCTCATCGACACCGAGCGCGGTCGCTACGTCGGCGCGCTCGAACTCTCGGTGCTGGAAAAGTTTTCCTTAACGGCAATCGCGATCATCACTACGAAGATGCCGGACGGATCTGACGGCTTCTCGCTCCTGATGATCATTACCGTCGTCCTGCCGGTACCGATTCCTCTCAGTTACAACTTTTATTTTGCCGGAGCCGGTGGCCTTCTTGGCCTGAACCGCAGTGTAAACCTCGATCGTCTTCGCGACGGTCTGCGCGCAGGCACGGCGGATAGCATCCTGTTTCCGACCGACATTGTTAGACGTATCGATACGATCGTGCGCGATCTGGAGGAAGTATTTCCCGTCGCCGAGGGCCAGTTCCTCATTGGGCCAATGGCGATGATCACGTGGAGCAGTCCGCCACTGATCACGATCAAGCTCGGTTTGATAATCGAGATCGGCACACCGCTGCGGATCGCCATCCTCGGCGTCCTTCGCGCGGCGTTGCCGGACGCAAACGAGCCTATCGTTGACCTCAAAGTAGCTTTCCTGGGAACAATCGACATCGGCGCCGGACTGCTCACGTTCGACGCCGCCATCTACGATTCCTACATCGGACGTGAGGGATTCAAGCTTTCGTTGGAAGGCGACATCGCGCTGCGGTTGAGCTGGGGTAAACAAAAGGATTTTGTTACGACTATCGGAGGTTTTCATCCTCTATTCAAACCGGCAGCGCACCTGCGACTCCCGGCGATGCGACGCATCACACTCAGCCTGCTGAAAGACAATCCGCGTCTTCAACTATCTACCTACTTCGCGATCACCACCAACACAATTCAGTTCGGCGCCCGGCTAAGCTTCTACTTCAAAGTTTCCGGTTTCTCGATCGTCGGTGAGTTTGGCTTTGACGTCCTGTTTCAGTTTTCACCTTTTCATATCGATGCACATGTGTACGCGCGACTCGCGGTACGCTCCGGAAACAGCGACCTCCTCTCACTCAACCTTGACTTCACTCTTAACGGCCCCACGCCGTGGATAGCGAAAGGAAAGGCAAGCTTCAAGATCCTCTTCTTCTCGGTGTCGGTGAAGTTTGAGAAACGCTTTGGCGAAGAGGTACACACGACACTTCCGGAAATTGACGTGCTGCCACTCGTGCTCGATGAGTTTAGAAGAGACGCGAATTGGCGAGCTGAATTGGGCACCGGCGCGAGCACGCTCGTTACCGTTCTTCCCATTGCCCCGGTCGCCGGTTCGGTGGTGATCGACGCTGGTGGAAAACTCACAGTGAGCCAGCGAGTCCTTCCGTTGAGCACTGACTTTTCGTTGTTCGGCACGAGCCGTCCAGCGGACGCTGAAAAAGTTACGATCAACCAAATGCGGCTGGGGGGCAACGTCGCCAACACTTCACCGATCTTCGAGCCATTTGCGCCGGCAGCGTTCCAGGAGTTGTCCGACCGCGACAAACTGACTGCGCCCGCTTACGAACCGCGTGTGAGCGGAGTACAGGCGACGGGTGGCACTGATCTGCGTACCGACCATGTCCTCCGTCTTCCGGTCACTTACGAAATGCTCGTCAGCGATGCAGCCGTTGATCCCCAAACGACGCGTTCAAATGGTGCACCTGAACCAAGAGGAAACTTTGAAGCACTCGTGCCCGGCGGACGCATAGGCCGTTCGTCACTCTCGCGAAAACGTTTTCGTACACGCGAAGAAAGATCGGTGCTTGACGTTCGTGAAGTACAGGACCGTTACGCTGTTGCACAGGTGCGCGATCTCCGTCCGATTGGACCAGAGGGCCTGCCGGTTGACGCGATCCTGGACGGCAGCGGACGTCTCGTATTTCCAGATGGCGTATTGCTCGCACGCGCTGATGCTGAAGCTCGACTTAAAGAACTCCTCGCTCGTGGTGAGAGCGCGGATGCACTTGAAATTATTCCGGAGGCGCAACTCGCCGCGTAAATCCTAATGGCCTTCCCTATCGCACAATATAGTTTCGTTTCCTGGTTGCGCCAGGGCGTCGCAACGTCAATCGAGCAAGCAGATGATCTCGGTGAAAATCCGAACGCTGGTGCACCGGGGCGAGCTTCCGTCACCGTTGATGTAACTCTCGGATATGTGCCGAAGGGCGGCGGCACGACAGCAGCGCTTCCCCAGGTCTCAAAGAAAGTTGAACTACTTGGACCATCGGACCTCGGGGGCATCAACGCCCAGGCGATCTTACGAACTGAGCCTTACGATAACGCGGTGAATGTCACGCCCGGCGAACTCGCTTACGTCGAGTTTTACGAAGAAGATTTTCCCTGGCGATATACACCCGCGCGTCCGGCTTCGCTCACTGAAGACGCTGCACGTCAACACAAGCTGCGTCCGTGGATCGCTTTGTTTGTGCTGCGTGCTTCAGAATTTACCCTGCTCGAAAAACCGGGAGAGTTGCCGGTGTTGACGCTGACGGCGGAAGCCGAGCTCCCGCCGGTGGACGAAACGTGGGCGTGGGCCCACGCACAGATCAGCCGTGCAGTAGCCGATCCAAACGACGTAGCGAGAGCCATCGCAGACAATCCCGATCACGCGCTCTCGAGATTGCTCAACCCGCGCCGCCTCGTCGCGGACACTGCGTACGACGCTTTCATCGTTCCGGCATTCGAGAGCGGTCGTCTCGCCGGACTCCGTCTTCCGGTTGATGCTGTTCCGGCGCAGAAACCATCGTGGGGAACAGCCGAGGCCCAGGCCGATCCGCGTTATCCCGTCTATTACCATTGGAACTTCAAAACCGGGAACTCCGGCGACTTCGAAACTCTCGTGCGCAAGATCGTGCCTGGTCCAGTCGGAGAAAGATTTGGCAAACGAAGGATGGACATTTCTGCTGCGGGGTACGGAGTCGCAACAGATCCCGGCGCTGCGGTCGATCTCGAAGGCGCACTAAAGCCGCCTGACTTCGTGCGACAAAACTTTCCTGCTCAACCCGGAGCGGCCGTGGTCACGCAGATCGAAGAGATCGTGGATCTGTCTGAGAACCTGCAGGATGCCAACGCTCACAACCTGCCTCACCCGTTCGCTTCCAACGGGAACGGATCCAGCGGCTTCAACCCAATCCTCAGACCGGATGGCGTAGCTGAAGATTTGCCCGATGATCCCATCGTAACTCCGCCGGCATACGGCCGTTGGCATGCAGATGTGGCGCGCGTGGCGGACGCATCCGGCAATGCAGCACTCGCATGGCTGCGTGAATTGAATCTCGATCCGCGTAACCGCGCTGTTGCCGGGCTCGGATCGGAAGTCGTGCGGCAAAACCAGGATGAGTTGATGGAGCGCGCGTGGAACCAGGTTGGGGAGTTGGGAGCGGCGAATCAAAGGCTGCGTGAAGCAGAGTTGGCAATCGCCGCCGCTGAAAGGTTGTTTCAAAAACACGTTGCCGCAGCCGGAGACGATCGCGTCTTGACGTTGACTGTCGCAGCACAGCGCGGTTTGTCGGCATCGGCACACCAATCAGTTCGGGAACTCGTTTCGGAGAGTCGTGTGCCCGTGGCCGCACAAACTTCGTCGTTCAAACGGGTGACGCGTCCGCAGCGCAAGATCATGCGGCGGCTGACCGGCAAATCGAATGTCGAAGGTTTTCAAAACAATTTATTGACGAAGATGAACCTCGAGTCGGACCAGGCACTCTCCGCGGCGCCGCCAAAGGCTGAACCGGGCGCGTCGATTGGTGTGGACCTCGTGACAACGGCAGTAGAGGCGTCAGTCAATGAGTTTGTAATTCAAGCGCCCGTGCCGCGACAGCTCTTCGTCACACTCTTTTATGAAGATCTGCGTTCGCGCCGGCTCGCCAATCCGCCACAAGACCTCGCTACCCTCTCACTCGCAACCGTGAAGGCCGCCACCCAGGCAGCGCTCAACGCTCGAATTCCTCCGGGCTCCCCACCGGATCAACTAGCACTGGCACAACGCGCCGGCCAGATGATCGCGGCGACAAGCGCGTTCGCGGCGGATGGACCAGATGCGGTTCGGCTTACTTTGCCAAAAGCACTTTTTGATGCTGAATTCGGAGTTCAGATTGCCGGGAAGACGTATCGCGGTGTCACGGTGGTTTCGGATGCACCACCCGCAGACGGCGAGATTGCGCGTATGACTGATGTCGATGCGACGCGGCAGTATCAAACGGATCTGCAACAGTTTCGAGCCAATGTTCTTACCGGCAGACCTCTGCCACCTCCTCGTCCGCAGTTGACGAGTGTTCCCACCCTCGCCTTAAACGTGCTTCAGCAAATGCGTCCCGACCGGGCAGCGGTAAAGCGAATCGCATCTGTACTTCCCGGTGTCGGCGAGATCATTACTGGCCGTGATGCGGAGTTGCCGAGAAGAACAAGAGCAGTGATGGCGCATCCGATCTTTCCCGACCCAATGTTTGAGCACCTGAGCAAGCTCTCACAGGATTTTATTCTTCCCAACGCCAACGATTTGCCGAAAGATACGATCACCCTGATGGAACCTAACCAGCGTTTCATCGAAGCCTACCTTGCCGGTCTGAACGACGCGATGGCGAGTGAGTTGCTGTGGCGTGAATACCCGACAGATCTTCGAGGCACTTACTTTCGCGTTTTCTGGGACACGAAGGATGCGCTGGGCGGGCAGGACCGCATGGACATCAAGCCGATGGACCAATGGACAAACCAACTCGGCAATCAATTGGTGATACCACCCGAAACACTCGTCCTGGTCGTCCGCGGTGAGCTGCTCATCAAATACCCTGACACTGTTATCTACGCGCAGGAGGCGGACTGGACCGACAACGATCCACTCAAGGCGCGCCGGCTCAAGCCAAACGGCCAGGTGAAGTTTCCTTCATTCCATGCGCGCCTCGAACCGGATGTGACTATCGTGGGTTTCGATCTTCCGAAGGCGACCGCGCTTGGTCACAGGCCTTTGGATGTTACGGATCCTGAGCCCGCGCGACCGGGTTGGTTTTTTATCCTCAAGGAACGGCCCGGTCAGGTTCGTTTTGGCTTGGACCAATCGGCGCCCGCCGGTGGTCTCGCTGCCTGGAACGATCTTTCGTGGGAAGCGATTCAGTTTCCTGCGAATACAACTTACCTGCATCTCTCAGAGAATGCCGCGCTTCAACCCCAAACGCCGTCCGAGGCGCAGTGGGGCCGGACGGCGGCGGACATGGCGTACATTCTTTTTCAAACGCCGATCTTGTATGCGCGACACGCGGAGGAGATGCTCCCATGACTCTGACGAACATTCGCGCGGATCAACGCGGCAACAACGTTCCACTTATCGACGAGATTCGTAACGCCGTGGGAGCACTCTCAGACGGGACGCCATTCCTGTTGTGGCCCATCAGGATCGAAACGCGTTTCATTCAACGTGAGGTGCCTCGCGCTCCTGGTCCAACCGCGGCAGACACGCTCATCGAACATCTGAATGTCGCCGTTGGCGCACTCGACGCCATCGCGAAAAAAGACTTTGCTACAGATCTCAAGGGAACTGTAAAAGCAAAGAAAGATTTCAAACGCCGCGTAGAAGTGCCCCTCTACGATTTTCTTCAACAGCAACTTACGACTGCGTCAAATGGCACGGGGCAAGCAAACAAACTCTTGCGAGATGCTGCTGGAGGCACCGAGGCGGACGCGAAAACGCTGAACGAGATCGTCAAACGCGGCACTGCAGCAATCGCGGGCGCATCGCAGGCGATCGCCAGACTCCGTTCCACACACCAACGCGAGCAGTTTCAGAAAGAACTCGCGCGTCTTCAGAAGCTAACGGCAGTCATTTTCAATCATATTCGAGCGCGACTGATTCCGACCCTCGCGATGGTCCATAACCTGCGTACGCGCGAACCACTTTTCCGTCGTGCGGGGCGACCTCGAGGTGAAGTGTTGCCTCTTGCGCGACTGGCTGATTCGGCTGTGATTTTTGATCGCGTTCGCTCAGGACTCGAAGAAACGATTCTGACGCTCGACGCCGCGGTGAAGGCAGCAAGACGGTTGGACCGGACCGCGCAGTTTGCCAAACAGATCATCGACGCCACGGCGACCGCCACCGCGAACCTTCGCGCAATCGCGCTCATCCCCGGAGACTGGAAATTACAAGTTAACGAACTCGCCACCGCACGCCGTGAATTGGTGGACCGTCTCGCAACTGCACTCGAGCGCGGCGCGATTGGAGGCGGCGAAGCTACAACTCGACTTGCCACACAAGGACGCGAGCTACGCGCGAGCCAGGCTGCTTTGGAAAAAGCGATTAACGAGATCCGCAGCGACGATAAGTCACTGGATCGCGAAGTTGCGCCGGGCTTGCGCGACGCACCGTTTCGGCTTCCGGTTGATACCCAAACCGTTAATGAATTGTGGGTGCGAATCTTTCCTGACGACATTGCGATCGAAACGCATGAAACACGGTTTACCAGTATCGAACTTGAAAGCGGGCAAACTTTCTGGCGCGAGACTATCGATGCTGGCGGAAATGACGCCCTCCTTCGCGGTGCGTGGAGAGTGTTATGCCTGAAGCATGGCTCAAACCGCGCGGCGTGGATCGCTCTGCAAACTCAGCCCAGCGACGTGAATGCACGCGACGCAAAGGCGGGCGCGGAAATACTCGATGCGCTGACAGCTCTCGATCGCCGCCTCGACGAAGTCTCCGCTTCTGAACCAGGCAGGCGACTCGGCGCGCTCTTGAGAGCGGGTGAAACGGCACTCGATAAGATCAACGCAACAAAGTCCGCGCCAACATTGATGCTGACCAGGATCGGTCGAAAACTTGAGACGATACGATCGAAGGCAGCAGGCATGGACGCAAAAGCGCGGGGACTCGTAGAGCCGGAAGAGCAACCACTCAATCGCCTGGAGCCGGTGCTGGCAAAGCTCGATCGCTGGTTAGTTGAGGCCACGAAAATCAATGCCGAACGCGAAGCGCCGCATATCGACTTCGCTGATGTAGCGCTGAAGGACGGCAACTGGACCAGCGCGCCTCATTCAGGTGTGCTGCCACATCGCTTCGTAGTCGTGACGGCGAACGCCGATCGCGCCTCACACGTCGTCGCGTGCGAACCTGTTAATCCCGAATTGAAGCTCGGAATCGATCCCGATCCCGCAAACCAGGCTACCGAACAATACGCACTTGATGCTAACGGGAATCTCGTAGTCGGTGAGTCCATTCGGTGGATGGTGGACTTTGATGAAGCCATCAAGAACGGCATGGGCGTGAAGATTCGGATCACGGCGGACGAGGCACGCGAGGGATTCGATCGCGTTTACGTGCTCGGAGTCCAAACGAACAACGCCGACGCGGGCCGCCAAAATCTCGAGCGTCTGATCGACAACCATCACTTCGGACAGAATGGACTGGCGCTCGTTCCCATCGGAACACCCACAAACAATGCTGAATCTGAGACGGCCGGCTACAAGAGCAGCGACGATCCGGACGAGAGCTATGCGATCGAACGAGGCGCGGCGCTTTTCGATCCTAACGCCACAGCGGCGCAAGCGGCGGACGGTCTTCGTCTTGCGCGTGCCCTCGGCATGGATCCAGCTGCTCTCGCACATGTGGCCCACGCTGGAGGTCACGACGTAAATGAAGCCTTCCTGGTGAACCGGGTACTTTGGCCGGGAACTTTTGGCAACTACCTCGAAGAGTTCTTCGGATCGTTACTGCCAATCGAAACACGCGACTGGATCGCCGAGTATTCCCTCGCGCACGTCACGGCTCGCGGCCTCATACCAGGCCTGCGAGTTGGACCACAGCCTTATGGCGTCCTCCCAACAACGGCGTTCAGCTCATACGTGCCGTCAACAGGCCCCGCAGTTTTTCCCAACGCACCCGCTACCCGAGCGGAGCGACGCGCACTCTTCAACAGGCTGTTGCGTGATGTGCTCCTGCGTATGCAGGAAGACTGGACTGCACTGCGAATGGCGCGCGTAAAGCACGCGCACAGCACTGGAGTAACAGATTTCCAGCAGCATTTCCTCGACATACTCGGACTCGAGTCAACCTCAGCAACTTCCGCTTATCGCCTGTCACTGAATTGCGCCCGCCGGCACCCGCCAGTACTTCCCGACGATCTGCTTGATTTCGGTGTGCCACGCACAGCGACGGGAGCGACTTCAACTGCCGCCGCGTATGGGCCAGTCGCTCTGCTCGATCGCTTCAGCAACGTTTTCAGAGATGCACTGCAACTTGGACCAGGCGACTTGCTCGTCGACGGCCAGGTAAGCGACGTCTTTGACAAGGCATACAGACGGCTGCTGCATTCGCGCGCCTACGAAGTCAGGCACTTGCAGGAACCGAAACCGCTTCTCGGCGAAAGCATCGGCACAAACGTCGCCACCTGGGTTCCACAGTTGCTCGCTGCAACTCCGAGCGCGCTCGTCGCGGAAGCACGAGCAAATATCGAAGCACGTCCACTGCTCTACTTGCTGATACGGCAAGCGCTCTTGACGCAGTTCCGTGAAGCAACGCTGCGAATCCTCGCGACGGAACACATGCTTACCGATGAAGCGCGGCGGCTCGCATCATCGTCTGACGAGTTTCTGGTCAGCACGTTATCGAAAGACTTCGCTGTAACGCAGTGGAACTACGTGTTCGCGGCGCTCAGTGAACTGGACGGGCGCTTCGGGATCACGTTTCCCGCGGGTGCCGGAGATTTTTACACCTATCTCCGAACGGGTGTGGAAAAACCCATGGCTGCGTATCTCGAGAATCGCGGCGACAATGCCGTGTTTCGCGGTTTCCCCGGCCGTAACCGGCATACACCGTTTGTGCAGGCGCTCACCGCTCATGCTTCCGACACTCAGCGCCTCGCGCAAATCCCGGTCAATCGTTTGGACCAACTGCTGTTCGAGCATCTCGACGTGGTGAGTTACCGTCTCGATGCGTGGCTGACAGGGCTTGCGGCGCAGCGGCTTGCGGAGATGAGAGATGCCGCTCCACGCGGAGTTTATATAGGAGCTTACGGATGGATCGAGGATCTCCGGCCCGATGCTGCGCACCCATTGGCGAGCAACGTTCCCGCGGCGTTGATCTCCGATGCCAAACCCATTCACGTCGACTTGGAGAACCAGGGATTCATCCACGCGCCTTCTCTTAACCATGCCGTCACTGCGGCTATTTTGCGCAGCGGGTATTTATCGGAAGCGGCCCAGCCCGACGTAGAGAATCGAATGGCTGTCAACTTATCTTCGCGGCGTGTTCGGCTCGCGCTCGCATTGATCGAAGGTGTGCGGGCCGGGAACGATCTTGGCTCCTTGCTCGGTTATCAATTTGAACGGTTCCTTCACGAGGCATACGCAACAGAAGGCGTGACCCTTGACGATCTGATTGCGCCGTTGCGACGCGCGTTTCCTTCGACAATTCCGGTCGATGAAAATCTGTCGCCCGATGCCACTCGTCAGATCGTCGTAGACGGGCTCGCGCTCCATCAAACTGTGCAGGCATGGGTGCAGGAGAATGCCGTCAACATAGCTCCCGGAGACACGCTCTTTACTATCCTTCACGATCAGGGTCGCTACTCCCTGTACCCCTTTGGTCTTCAGGACAATAACGGTCAGGCGCTTTTGCCGCCGACGACGAATGAGACCGGGCGCCGTCGATTGGACGGGCTGCTGCGTGCGCTCGATAGCCTAGCGGACGCTGTTGACGCGATCGGCGATCTCGTCATCTCGGAAGGCGTCTATCAGATCGCGCAGGGAAATCATGTACGCGCGGCGGCCGCAGTGTCCGGCCTGGCCCAGGGGAAAGCGCCGCCTCGTCCGGAAATCGTAGATACACCACGAACCGGAACTCTCGTGTCGCAGAGATTGTTTCTGCAAATTCCGCCGGTAGACGCTCTGGCAGGCACACTGCCGCAGGGCTGGCGTGGCTTACCCGAAACTCCACGAGCCGTAGCTGAACCGTCACTCAACAACTGGCTCGGCACGTTGATTGGACCACCCGAAAATTTGCGGATGCGCATCGTCGATCGCGACGGAGTGTTAATCCGGCAGGTGTCAGCAGCCGATCTCGGAATGCAACCCGTAGATCTACTGTCGCTATCAGGGCCCGGCCTCGAAGAACGAATGGGTGAATTAGCATCACGCGTGCTCGACGTTGAAAGACCGGGTGACGTGGATGACGACAATCCGCCTGCCACGCTGCGCCTTGAGTTGCAGCGAGATGCCGCATGGGACCTGGACGTAAAGAGCTTCGTCGAGATCGCGCCATTGCTCGAAAGCGTGTGGGAACTTTTGACGCGAGGCCGTCCCGCAACATCACACGATTGGGTTTTAGAAGAAACGACAACGGACGGCGGCGCTTTGTTGCCGGGTTCGATGGACGACGAACTCTCCACGCGTGTAAGTGCGTCACTCGACGCCCTGAAAGCGATCGGCGTTGTCCTGCTCAAGCTTCTCAGCGACGACGTCGACGACGACCCTGCACTGCTGTCGGGAGATCCACGTGCCTACTTGCTGAGCAAGGCTGATGTCTACCTGACGACCGTAGATGGGCGTCGTGAGTTTAAAGACATCGATGCGATTTGGGCGCGACGCAATGCCTTCATCGATACACTCAAGCAGGTTGCGGCTTTTGGCATTACGCAGGTTGATCCTCCGGTGACTTTTCCGTCTCGCCAAGAGGTTCTGCACGAGTTGTTCGACAAACTCGAAGCAGCGTTTATCGAGGTCGCAACCCGCGTCCAGCGCGCGAACAAGCAGATGGCCGAGTTGCCGGCAACAGGACCACGCACGAGTGCCCTGACCGCGGCAGCCAAAACCATCTTCGGTGAAGCATTCGTGATCCTGCCTCACTTCAACTTGCGCAACGCGGATACGATCGCAAACTCGTTTGCCGCGAAACTTGGACCAGCAAACGATCCGACACTTGACGGATGGCTGCTTGGCGTTGCCGCAGTGCGCGCAAACGCCGCTCGCCTCGCGCGCGTAGTCACGCTCGCCGATGCGTTTGGAACAGTCGCGTTGCGTGGCGTGCCCGCGCAGCTCCCACATGTCGATGGCGATCCGTGGTTCGGCACGGAGTTGCCGCCAGCCTTTGAAGCGGCTTCCGATCGACTCTCGCTGGTGGCCTTCGGCGCTGATGCGCTCGACACCAATGGTGGGGCGAGCGTCGGAATACTTGTGGACCAGTGGACCGAAATCATTCCGTCGAGTGAGGAGACAACCGGCGTTGCGGTTCATTACGACCAACCCGATTCAATGCCGCCGCAATGTCTTCTCCTGGCTGTCCCTCCGGAGCGTCGTGGCAAGTGGCGTTGGGAAGATCTTGTGGTGACTCTGCACGAGACGCTCGAACTCGCGAAGAACCGCGCAGTCGAACTGGAGCATTTGCACGATGACCTTTACGGACAGATCCTGCCCGGCATCACCGGTGAACTTGTACCTGTCGACCTGCCTGGCGTTGGCGAAATCCCTGATAGTCGCGTGATTCTCGACTTCGGACAAAACAATCCGGCCCCGGCGCCTGGGCCTGGTTAAGAGGGAAGCGTAATGAGCAATTCCGGAATCGGATGCGAGTCACTGAGAGTTTGGAGCCGGCTGGAGACGCGTGCGCGACGCGTCGACTTCGAAACGGCACTGCAAGCGCGCGTTCACGATCCACTCTGGATGCTGGCGCGACAGTGGCAATTCGGCGAGTTCAAAGGAGAAGACAGCGGGTCTCCGATCACTGCGAAACTTGCTCGTCGCACAACGCCACTCTCCGGACTGCGCAGTGGCGCCGCAAATACAATCGAGAACTATTCAGGAGCAGTCCCCCTCGAGACAGCGGTTGAGAAACTGCCACTCAATTTCAGCGTTGTGGATCGGGCGCAAATGGGACGCCGTTTTCTCGCGCTGGCGGAGGCCGCAGCGAAGGATCTTCCGCAGGGCGCGCCTGCTTTCGACTTTGCCTCGTATCGCGGATTGTTTCGGCGGGTATTTCCGATCACCATCACACCGCTTAATGCGCAAGATCCCGCGGACGCGCTGTCCGTGGCCCAACGTCGAACTGACACTGCGGCGCATCGAATGCAACAGGCTCTTGCAGGCCGCTCGTTTGATGGGCTCGCGCTTGCATCCGCATTGCTGCGCGGTATTAGTTGGGCCAGTTTGCCCACTGACCTCGCGCTTGGCGTGATTCCGCAACACGCCGATCTGTTTCTGGGGGCGTTCACTGCGTTCCGTGATTGGTTTGCGAAGTTGTATGCAATCCCGGCGGCTGCGGACAATGACGGCTGGAACAACGCGCAGCTTGAATACCAGTTTGCATGTTCTTTCCCTCATGATGCAGGTACGTCCCTCGTGCTTGGCGCCGACGACTATGCGTCCGGACGGCTCGATTGGTACTCGTTCGATCAAGGCGCACCCGCTCCAAACGGACAAGTCGCAAGTACGACGGATGTCAGGACTGTGATTCCCTCGCCCGCCGAATTTGCCGGGATGCCGAACGCGCGCTGGTGGCAGTTTGAAGACGGCGCTGTCGACCTTGGCCACATTCGCGCCGAGTCGAGTGACGTAGCAAAGATCGCGGTTGCGGAGTTTGCCTTGTTGTTTGGGAATAACTGGTTCGTTATCCCTTGCAGGCAGCGCGTGGGCGTGCTGGCTGAAATCGAGGGCATCGTGATCACGGACGTCTTTGGTTGGCGAACGAGTGTTGCGCCGGCGATGGGCAGTTCTGCTGGTGTTTGGACACAGTGGGACTTTTTCAGTCTCGCTCCGCGCAGCAATGGACCAGCTTCCGAACCGCTCGGCCAGCACTTGTTGCTTCCGCCCACGCTCGGCCATGTCCTCGAAAGTGAACCTGTCGAATCGGCTGCGTTTGTTCGCGACGAGATGACGAATACCGTGTGGGCTGTCGAAACACGCGTTCACGACGGCCTGGGGAGTGGTTGTGACGGGGCGACGCGTGCGCGTCGGTTTCGCAACACGCTGGACTCGCTTGAACGCTCGCTCAGAAATGGCGACGCAGAACCTCCGGTTATAGATCCCGAAGCCGTCCTGCGTTATCGACTCGGCACGACGGTCGCCGAGAACTGGATCCCATTCGTTCCGGTACACAAACCACGCGACACGCGAGCGATCCGGCTACAACGAGCATCGATGCCGCGGTTTTTCCTCGACAGCATCGCGCCTATCCGGCCGCTTACGGGAATTCTTCGTTCGGGATTGCGTCACGACAACACGCAGGAACGTCCATATTTCATTAATGAAGAAGAAGTGACGCGCGCGGGTGTCGTAGTTGAAGCGACGCTCCAGCGAGCGCGCTGGCAGAATGGTTCGACAGTCGTGTGGTACGGCCGGCGCAAGAAGAGCGGTCGTGGTGAAGTAGACAGCGGGCTGCGCTTTGACGTGATTGAACCTGTGTAAGATGTCGGGACAAGCTTTAGTTTGTCGGACATTAAGCGCTTGTGCTAATTTCATGGCTCCTTCGGATGTGCATAGCACACCTGCTTTTTAATCAGGGACCGGATGAAATTCTGAACCGAAGGTAGTCCTCTCGGGTGAGCTCGCTAACTGTGAAGGGTGGATACTCGATTGCAGAAGGCGCGTTCTTCCCGAGAGGCACTTTTTCGAGCACCTGCTCGGCGCGTCATCCTGCTTACTGGTCTTGCCGGCTCGGGTAAGACACAACTCCTTAGTCAATTATCCAACCTCGGCGAACAGGCTATCGATCTCGAGCAGCTTGCCAACCACTCAGGCTCCGTGTTTGGTGGTCTTGGTCGATCGCCGCAACCGTCACACGACACATTCGAGCGGCTCGTTTGCGATGCGTGGTTGGCAGCCGATCCTGCAGCGCTGCTCTGGATCGAAGATGAAAGTCCTTTTATTGGAAGCGTGGGGTTGTCTTCGTCACTGGTTCAGACACTTCGCACTGCGCCGGCTGTCGAGGTGCGCGCAGTTAGACACGACCGAATAACAAGACTTCTTCAACACTACGGCGCGATTCCACAATCAGATCTCGAAGCGGCGGTAAACAAATTGAGCCCTCGACTCGGTCGTCCTCTTTCAGAGCGTGCATTCGCAGCCATCAGAGCAAATCACCTGACAGACGCGATCGATATTCTCCTCGACTACTATGACGCTGCTTATCGCCACCGCATCGGTCGCGAAACTCGAACAGTCGTAACCACGTTTGACCCGCGCCGCGACGATCTGATGGAACTTGTTCGCGTCGCGCGGTTACAATACTCACCTCCAAAACTACAAGACGAGGCACTACCATGACCACACTCGAAAAAGAAGTACGCTTTTTGAAAGCTTACGCCGTCATCTCCACACTGGTTTTCGCCGTGCTCTTTCTGACCGCTTTCACAGCACAAACCGGCAAGCAGAAGTTTGCGGAGATCGATGTCGAGCGCATCAACGTCGTGGAAAAGGACGGGAAATTGAGAATGGTCATCTCCAACAACGAACGGCAGCACCCGGGCATCGTGAACGGAAAAATAATCGAGCGAAAAGGGCCGCGTCCGCCCGGAATGATCTTCTTCAATCACCTTGGCGACGAGATGGGTGGATTGATTTACGGCGACAACGGCGGCAACGGGCATTTCGGTTCGCTGACGTGGGATAGAGTCAGGGGCGATCAAACGATCGGCTTCCGGCACCTCGAAGGTGACGATGGCAAATATCAAATGGGACTCGAGATGTGGCAGCAGCCCAACGTTCAAGAAAAGACAGATAAAAACGAATCGGCGACGAACCGTCTGTTCCTGGGTAAGTATCGCGATAACTCAACCGTGCTATTGATGCGTGACATCAAAGGGAAGCCTCGCATCAGAATGCAGGTGGCGCCGGACGGAACGCCGCTGCTCGAGTTTCTCGATGAAGCCGGTAAGGTTATTCAAAGCTTCCCCACACCAAAGTAGCCCCAACGATTCGACCGCCGCGCCGCGTCGATCTCACGTTGACATGCCGTTAGCGTAGGCGTAGATTCCCCGTGCATTTTTTAGATGGCGGCTGACCTCTTCGCTGCCGATTTCCCGCAAGAGATCGTTTCTCTTGTACCTCTATCCACGATCACCATCATCGATCGACGATGATTAGATTGCTGAACACTCACCACAATGAAACAAGCATCCCTAAAGCTATTGCTGCAGACCGTCTGCGTGTCTCTCCTCATCACCCTCTTCAGCTCTACCGCGTTTGCGCAGTTCGAGACCGGGGAAGTTTCCGGTTTCGTTGTCGATAAGCACGGCGCTGCTCTTCGTGGAGCTACGGTGAAAGTTGTGCATGGGCACACGAGAGCAGAGCACCAGACTAATACGGATGAAACGGGCTATTACATTTTTACAAACCTGATGCCGGGCGAATACGAAATCTCGATCGAGAATCCCGGGTTTCAAAAGTTCAGCCAACGCCACACCAATGTCGATGCGCATTCGAAGGTTCGTATTGATGTTTCGCTCGAACCGAAAGGAGCCACGGAAACAGTTACGGTTATAGACGAGCCCCCGGTCATTCAACGCGATAGTGCTGTTATCGCGAAGACGATCGAGCGTCGCGACATTGAAGATTTGGCACTCAACGGCCGTAACCCCATCAATTTCGTTCTTTTGGCGCCCGGTGTCCGCGGTGGTCCCTTCAATTCGTTCAACCCGGACGACCTCGGAGCTATCGGATTTTCGATTAACGGCAGTCGCCTGGAAGAGAACCTCATAACGATCGACGGCGTCATCGCCACTCGCACACGCGCTTCCGCGGCTATCATCGGGGTGGTCAACGCGGACACCGTCCATGAAATGAAAATCCTCACGTCAAATTATTTGCCCGAGTATGGGCGCTCCTCAGGCGGTCAGGTTCGGTTTGTCACAAGAAGCGGTGGAAACGATTTTCATGGCAGCGTTTTCGAGTTCTTTCGAAACTCGGCATTGGACGCAAATAGTTGGGGCAGAAACGCCAGCAACAATCCGGATCTGGCGCGCAAACCAGCGCCCTTTACCTATAACCAGTTCGGGTATTCTTTTAGCGGACCACTTGCTTTAGCAGGAAAAACTTCGGAGAGCCGTACCAAACTATTTTTCTTTTGGGCCCAGGAATGGATCAGATGGCGCCGCTTCGATACGAGTATCCAAACAGTTCCAACAGTGAAGATGCGAAGGGGCGACTTCAGCGAGTTACTCAGCCCAAACAATTCCTTCTTTGGAAGGCCGGTATTTATTCGCGATCCTTTAAAGACGGGCGAGTGTAATGACGTCGATCAGACGGCCTGCTTTCCAGGAAATCTCATTCCTGTCGAACGACTGAGCCCTAACGGGATCGCGCTCTTAAGTACCTACCCACTTCCTACACCCGGATTTCAACGTGGAGCCTCCAATTACATCGCTCAAAGCCGGAATCCACGCGATACTCGTAAGGACACATTGCGGCTCGATTATTTCATCGCGACCAACCACCAACTCTCATTTCGCGGCTCATTATTCAATTGGAAGTCAGTCGACGCTTTTCGCGGAGCTTTTCCGTTGGCACGCACGGATTGGAAGCGGCCAAACCGGACCGCGGCGCTAAGTTGGACCAGCCAATTATTTTCCGGCGTCGTCAATGAACTCACCGTGGGCG
The DNA here is from genome assembly GCA_020199835.1 of Acidobacteriota bacterium. Lineage (GTDB taxonomy): Bacteria > Acidobacteriota > Blastocatellia > Pyrinomonadales > Pyrinomonadaceae > PSRF01. The sequence goes on from JAIVJV010000009.1 coordinate 329,935, forward strand.
CTGCTGTAGATCGGGTGTTCATCAATGTGTTCGATAATGGTCTCTACCAGCGTGAACAATACGGAATCAATTACCCCTATCTCTTCGCCGGCAAAGAAATTAATGACAAAATTCCGACCATCACCGTCTCTAATTTTTCTACCGTAGATGGCGGTCCTTACCCGGCCTTCTCCTCGGGACCAATCTATACAGTGTCTAATAACCTCACGAAGTCGATGGGCCAGCACTCGATCAAGAGCGGAGTATTCGTTGAGTACTCGGGTGAGAACGACTTTGACCAGATCAACGTGCAACCCGTGCCGGGTGGCACGAATAATCAAAACGGCAGATTCGAATTTACCAACACGCGATCAGCCGGTACGGGCCTGGCAGTGGCAAACGCCGCGTTGGGTTTGTTCACCAACTACGGCGAGATCGGTCAGCGCGCGTATACGCCCTGGCGTGCGTGGGCGACAGATCTTTTCATTCAAGACACCTGGCGTGTGCGTCCAGATCTAACGTTGGAATACGGCACACGCTATAGCTACTGGCAACCATGGCGTAGTTTGTGGGGCAACATAGCGATGTTTCATCCGGCGTTTTACGATCCAGCCAAGGCCGCGACAATCGATCCTGCAGGTGGCTTTCTGATCAATCCGACTTTTGACAATCGCTTCAATGGGCTGGTGCTGCCCGGCAACTTCTGGCCTAAAGCAGCTATCGGTCGTGTCGAAGCCGCGAGCGATTCTCGTTTTGACAGCCTCTTTCGCGGGCTGCCCGAAGGTCAGAGCAAGACGCATAAAAACGTCTTCGAGCCTCGTGTCGGTCTGGCATACTCTTTCGGAGAAACCAGTAAAACCGTAGTGCGTGCGGGCGCAGGAATTTTTCACAACCGCGTTACGCTCAATGACTCAACGCTACTTGGGGGTAACGCTCCGATACAGTTTATGTCCGGCGTAACCAATGGTCTGGCTGATGCTCCCGCGGGTGGGACCATGCAGACGTTTCCGTTAGTCGTGACAATGCAGGATCCGGAGTTCAAGCATCCCACGTCGTACCAGTACAACCTGACGCTTCAACGAGAGCTTCCGTTTGCAACAACCATTGAGATCGGTTACGTCGGACGTATCGGTCTGTATTTGCAACGCGAGCGCAATATCAATCAGCTTCTACCTGGAACGCGACAGGCGAACCCAGGCATAAATCCCGACGCGCTACGACCGTACACGGGGTTCGGGGTTATCAGACTGTCGGAGAATGCGGGCCGCTCTGAATATAACGGTTTGCAGGTGAGCGCACGGCGCAGATTTAACAAGGGGCTGAGTTTTGGAGTTACCTACACGCTCTCGCGTCTGACGGACGACGCCAGTAACAGGCGAGAACGTCTTTTTAACGCGTACGACGCGCATAGCTTTCACGGAGTGTCAGGCGACGACAGAACTCATGTTTTCAACTTGCATTACATCTACGAACTTCCTTTCCGACGACGGTCAAATACGTTCATGCGAAAGGTACTTGGAGGTTGGCAGATATCAGGAGTGGCGCTGGTTGTTTCCGGTCAACCGTTGACGGTTTGTCGTGGCGATGATGATGCGGGCGTGGGAGATAGTGACTGCCAGCCATGGAATTTGGTTGGCAATACCGAGGTGGAGTCGCCGTCGTTTTCGCGCGGCCGAAATGTGGATCAGAATTTTTGGTTTAATCCCGCGGCGTTTGCGCGCCCGGCGCCGGGAACGTTTGGAAACGCACGGCGGAACATCTTGCGTGGTCCTGTTTTTCAAAGCTGGGACATCGCGATCTCTAAAACATTTTCAATCAGCGAGGGAACACGGCTGCAATTCAGATCGGAGTTTTTCAACTTTCCGAATCATCCGAACCTCGCTAACCCAGACACGAATCCGACGAGTCCAAATTTCGGACGCGTGCTGGGTAAAGCGGGGGAACGGAATGTTCAGTTTGGGTTGAGGTTGTACTTTTAGGTCAGGGAGTCAAGTCTTACGGTCGTCGCGGCGGGGCGGTTTGTACTTTGGTCGGTCCTTTGCGCCAGAGATAAATGTAACGGAAATCGTTGCCGGTCAAACGACTCCTTGACCCAATGCACACTCGTGTTGTTGGGGATGTTAAGCCGGAAGCGGACAACGTGGACCCCATGATCGCTCTGACGTTGGGCATAAGCGACCACCACCTGATGTCATTTGGACTCCCGTTACCTCTATTCGGAGTGTTAAAGACGAGAACTCTATCTGGGAATCGTTTGTCCTTCTTACCTCCGCCACACTCGTTGTCGTCTCGCGGATTTTCGACGGCTACGGGGAAGGCCATATGCGTCTTGCCCTCTTCCTTCTCGACCGGCTGATCTCCAGATCCCTGGCCATTAGCTGAGACGAAGGCGCCGAAACACAGTGTCAGTACGAACACCCAACTCAGTTTGTTGATCTTTGGCATTTGTGAGTCTCCTTGAGGTGATGATAACTAAGCCCTAAAGCCGATTACCTAAAACTGATCGACTGGATTACGCGGCTGTTCTGTTCCTCGTACCGACTCGCGTTTGGACCAGAATTCACGCTCACAACGTAGAACAGTTTTTGCGCGTTGCGTTGGCACGTGTAGATAACAACGTTCTCATTCGCGCCACTCTGCGGTGACCACCCGGTGAGACGAGTGGTGATACACGGCACGTCGTTGAAAACATTGTTCTCCGGCAGACCAACCGTCTTGAGGTATGAATTCGCGGAAAGTACGTTGCGAATATATCTGTGCGTTCCTGTCTGGAAGGTCGCGCCATTTAGTTCCTTCACGCCAAAAATCACGCCGTTAGCTAAATTGCCGTTAACGTACTCGCTCGGCGGCGCGACTGTTACTTCCGACTGCTGCTCATGAGCTTGCCAGCCGGCGGGAGTCTGGAATGAGAAGTTGGAACGCGGCTCTATGCTATAGCTGGGGGTCGTCGCTTCGCGAGGACGATTCCGTTCAAAATCTCGCCGAAAGGCAGGGGGTGGCGTCTCCACAGGAGGCTCCACGTTACGAGGCTGGCAGTCACCGCGTTCCTCGCAGGCAATACGTGCCAGAAAATCGGCGAGCGCTTGTATTAATGTCGTTGCGCGTGACGATCCTTTTGGCCCATCGTTCTCGCGCGTGGTGGGTTCGCGCGGCGGCGTTACGTTTTGAGCGTATGTTGCTGTTGGAGCGTTGAGGATGCAAAGCGCAAAAACAGCGGTGAAAATTAACGGTCGGTGGATCTTTGTCATATCAGCCTTCCTTCGCGTGGGGTGAGTTTTAGTAAAAGCTTTCTCATAAATACCCGCTGGCGGTCTGGGCACGGTCCAGCTGATTTTTAACCGTCGCCTTCGGGTATTTGTGAGAGAACTCTAAAGTTGAACGACGGAAAGAGGTGAGGCTCACACTACTTCTTTCCGCCGTTCAGGCGCTCACTACCGGTAGTTTGACGCGGAGCGAGCAGACCCATCCGACGCTGCTCTTTAGTCACAGGTCCAAGTGGCAGCTAGAGCACGAGGATATTTGCTCTCACCTTCAATAACGCTGTTTCGCGACAGATTCTCTACTAGTTATTCTTGCGAGCGATCAAATGTCAGAGTATTGTGCGCGTTGTAAGGGGATCCGCACCGGCGCCCGCTCCGCCGTAAACCAATGAACTTAGCTCCCGAGCAAATTACCGGTCTTCTCAACGCCTGGGCCGAGGGTCGTCACACCGCGGCAGAAGAACTGTTTCCGCTTATTCAGCGCGAGCTGCACAAAATCGCGAAAGAACACATGCGGCGGCAGGAACCCGGCCACATCTTGCAAACCACCGCGTTGGTTAACGAAGCTTATATGCGGCTCGCCGGCAGCAAGGCCAAACGCTGGAAGGACCGGCGCCATTTTTACGCTGTGGCCTCCATGGCTATGCGGCACATCCTCGTCGACTACGCCCGCAAAGACCTGCGGACAAAACGCGGTTCTGGCAAATCCGACCTGCCATTGGAGGAAGCGACCGCCATTTCAACGGAACCGAGTGCGATGCTGGTGGCGTTGGATGACGCGCTACGCGCATTCGCCAAGCTGGATCCTCGTGCAGCGCAAGTCGTAGAACTTCGCTACTTTGGTGGCCTGAGTATCAAAGAAACGGCCAACGTTCTCGGAGTTTCACCTGCTACCGTTTCCAAAGATTGGGCAGCCGCTCAACTCTGGTTGACGCGGGAACTTAAAGCGAATGGCAATGAATGTTGAGCAATGGCAACGTGTCAAGGAGCTATGCCTCGCAGCTCTGACACGACGGTCGCACGCCCGAGAAGCTTATCTGCAAGACGAATGCGGGGACGACCCGGAGCTTCTCGCGGAGGTTCGATCTCTGCTCGCATTTGAAACCCAGGCCAATGATGGTCCACCGGAATTACCGGTTCAGTTCGTTGCCGCGGCGTTTGGCAGCTATGTTTCGTTGGTCGGAACAACAATCGGAACTTACAAAGTGCGTGGTCTTCTTGGTTCCGGTGGCATGGGAGAAGTCTACCTGGCGGACGACACTGAGTTGGCGCGTAAAGTCGCCTTGAAGGTACTGCCGCAGGAACTCACTCAGGACGAACAACGCCTTCAGCGTTTCAAGCAGGAAGCAAGGGCTGCATCGGGCCTCAAACATCGCAACATCATAACTATCTACTCTGTCGGGCAAGCGAATGGAATCCATTTTATAGCCACGGAATATGTTAACGGCGTGACTCTGCGCCAGCGTCTCGCGAACTCCGGGCGACTGGAACTGAAACCGGCCGTTGACGTGGCGTTACAGATTGCGTCCGCGCTCGAGGCGGCACACAGTGCCAGGATCGTTCATCGGGATGTTAAGCCCGAGAACATCATGTTTGAGCCGGACGGGACAGTGAAGCTGCTCGACTTCGGTATTGCCAAGCTCATCGAGACACTCAATTCAGAAAATACTTCCACCGCCGGACCGCCAAAGACGGAACAAGGTGTTGTATTAGGCACGCCGGCATACATGTCTCCCGAGCAGGCTCGTCATGAACCGGTGGACCATCGTAGCGACCTCTTCAGCCTCGGGGTGGTGCTCTACGAGATGATCACCGGGACCGTTCCCTTTGCTGGTAAAACACCATACGACCAACAAGCAGCAGTGCTCGTCGCCGAACCCACTCCACTTCAAGAGCACCTCGATCGATGTGTGTCTGAGTTGCGATGGGTGATGAGTAAAGTCCTGGCGAAAGATCCGGAACGACGTTACCAAACCGCGACGGACCTCATAATTGACCTCCAGATGCTCTCGCAGACACTGCAACAAGACGAAACCGAAGCCAGAGATGACTCGCGTGCTATCGTTCGCGGCACAGAAAACAAAGCGGCGGTCACCAGCAGACGGGCAAACTGGCGGTGGAACTTACAACGCCGGCCCAAGTTCGTGGCAGTGGCTGTCTTGATATTGTTAGTCACGCTTACCGCAGCGGCAGGGTTGCTTACCCGACCCGGCCAAAGAGTTGCTGCGGCGTTAGGACTGCTCGGTCCCAGCCCCGTCATCGAGTCCATCGTGCCTAACCGTCCAATCGACATTATCGGAAACCAACCGATCAAAGTGCGCGGCCGATATTTTCAGGACGGTTTGAGAGTCAAAGTCGGCTTTCCTAATGGTGGATCAACTGAACTCTCCGGAGCCCAGATTCAGAAGCAGGAAGGTGAAAGCTCAACCTTCAACATCGTGGTCGATCTGAACGGCAATCCTGGGACTTATACGCTTCAACTGATAAATCCTGATGGCCAGGTTTCCTCCCCGTTCACCTTCGAAACTCGCCATGAAATGCAACGTCCTTCAATCGATTGGATTGAGCCTGCCGCAGTGATCAGGAGCGGCGGCGAGCAGCTGATTGCGGTGTACGGCAAGAACTTTCAACATGGCGTGCGCGTCGAAGTTATTCAACCAAACGGTGAAACCTCCGAGTTAAGAGATCGACAAATCGCAAATAGGACGCCTGGTTCATTTCATGGACTCTTCTTCTTTCACCTCCCTGGCAAACACACGATACGAGCCGTGAACCCTAATGGCGGCAAGTCAGAGTACTTCGACATCGTCGTTCAATAACGTGCGCTAGGCGAACCGTCACGAAACCTTCCTTGACCCAACACATTTAATACCTCTGTGCGGCACCGTACAGAATCCTCTTTCTGCTTCTCCTATTGTCGCGCGCACACAAACAATTCACTGGGGAACGCGTGCGATGCGTCGCGGTGTCTTTTGGCGACCTTCGAATCCAGCGCGCGTGATAAGGAGATGTATGACTCTCGACATTTTTAATGAAAAAGGCACACCGCTCGAAAAGCAAGAGTTCACTTGGCGCGAGCTCGTTCAAACGCCAACCAGCAAACTAGATGATGACGCCTTCACACGCGTGCGCATCATTCTGATGAATGGTCTCGAATCAGAAGCCCTGCGCTTCTCTCACGCCACCGCGCGCATGATGAACGGTGCTTTCCGCCTGCCGCTCGCGCAAGTGCGACGCGTCGAGCAACACCAGCAAACGATGGTCAACTGGCTCTTGCCGGCGGATCTATCGCCACTGGAAACTACCATCGGCTTCGAACAAGTGGCTATCGAAGTAACAGCGAGCGTGGCGCTTCGCGAACCCGACGAATATCTGGCGCAGGTGTATCGCTTCGGACTGCTCGAAGACTTCGATCACCTTTACCGCTTTTCCGCACTCATGGATCGCGTCATGGGCGCTGACGCAAATAACATCATCCAAAACTACTCCGACATCATGCCGGGCCGGCCAACGATCGTCGAACATCGCGCGCCCGAGGACAATCTGCGTGAGCATTACAACGCGATGACCGCCGATCCGCTGACGAAACTCCACGCCTTAACGATCACGGCCGCAGAAAACCAGACGCACGATTACTACATGACGATTGGCCCGATGTTTGCTGATCCCATCGCGCGCCAACTCTACGCGGAGATCGCGTCCATCGAAGAGCAACACACGACGCAATACGAATCGTTGCTCGATCCGAACGAGACACCGCTCGAGAAGTGGCTGATGCACGAAGCGATGGAAGTCTACAACTACTTTGGTTGCATGCAGTACGAGACCAATCCGCGGATCAAACAGATCTGGGAACGGTTCGTCGATTACGAACTCGGGCATCTGCACATGGTGATGGACTTGATGAAGCAGATCGAAAAACGCGATCCCGCCGAGTTGCTCCCGCCAACACTGCCCGAACCGATCGAATACGTCAGCCATCGTCAATTCGTACGCGAGACACTCAACCGCGAGGTCGATCTGCGAGCAGCGGGCACCTCGTTCATTCACAAGGACGAAGAACCCGATCGTGCGCCGTTGTCGATCGCTTACCGCGATCAGATGAACTCCGAGGGCTCGCCGTCGGAAGTCGTCGCCGCGGGTTACACGTGGACGCCGGGAACCGAACTGGTTGAAAAGAGGAGCGCATTTGCCAAAGGAGCATCATGATGAGCACAGCAGCAAAGATGACCGGTAATCGCACGGGCATGCAAACTTCGCCCGAGCTCGCGGAAGAGTTGATTGAAGGCGCGACCAACGCCACGCCCAGTTCCCAAGGCGATGCACAAGATATTGCGGATTACCGCGGCGAATACATCGCCGAAGGTTTTCCGATCGGATCTTTGCCGACCGTTCCCGTGTCTGAGGAAGGGGAAGCCGACGAAGACGAGCTGGGAATGGCAGTTTTCCTGGACAAACTGAGCGAACGTCTCGCTTACGAGCGCACCGGAACACGTCTCTACGAAGCGTTGCTCAACAAGTGCGAAACGCTCGGCGAAACAACTCCGGGTCCAACGCTCGAAGAGATCGAACATATCGGACGCGAAGAGATGGAACACTTTCTGCTACTCAACGAAACCATCGCTGAGCTGGGTGGCGATCCAACGCTGCAAAGTCCGAGTGCTGACGTTGCAGGCGTCACGTCGTTGGGCATCATGCAGGTGTTGACCGATCCGAGAAGTTCCATGGCCCATTGCCTCCAGGCGATGCTGACAGCCGAATTAACCGACAACGACGGCTGGCAGTTGTTAATCAAGCTCGCGGAGAACCTGGGCTACAACGAATTGACGACGCAGTTTGAGACGGCGCTGGAGCATGAGGAAGAGCACTTGCAAAACGTGCGCACGTGGTTGTCGGAATGTGTTTTAGACAGCGCAGAGGCTTAATATTTTTACACAAGGGGAGAAATAGAATGAGTACAACAATGGGTCAGACCAACCTGGGCGGAAATCAAACGAGAACTGGCGAAAGCCAAATGAGTGGCGGTGAAAACCGCATGACGACCGGCAGCGAACATCGGGAAGGCCCGCTCGCGCGTGCCATCGAACAGCAAACGGCAAAACTTCCTTCAGACACATTTCTGTGGGCAGCGTTAGGCTCCATCGGAGCTTCAGCGGTGTTGCGGATCATGGGAAAGAAAAATGCGAGTTTGTTTGTCGGCGACTGGGTCGCCCCATTCCTGCTGTTTGGCGTCTACAACAAGATCGTAAAGGTTCAAGGTTCGGATCACATGGACCGAGGACATTGAGATCGATCGACGGCACTCAGAAAAAAAGGCGGCTCGCAAGAGCCGCCTTTGTTTTTGCCTACCGCAGCATGCTTAATGCAGCAACTCGTCATGTCTGTTTGCTAACATGCTGCCGTGTCCGTTCATGCCGGTCTTAAGCACCACTTTGATGCAGCCGTCTTTCTTGTTCTTGAACATATCGTAGGCCTTCGGCGCCTCATCGAGACCCATGACGTGGGTCACGATAAAACTCGGATCGATGTCGCCGTTCTCGATCATGTCCAGCAACGGACGCATGTAACGCTGCACGTGCGCCTGTCCCGTCTTGATCGTGAGTGAACGCTGCATCACCGAGCCTATGGGAAACTTGTCGATCAGTCCGCCATAGACGCCGATTACCGAAATGATGCCACCGTTGCGGCAGCACATAATCGCTTCGCGCAACGCGTGCGGCCGATCCGTTTCCATCATCATCGTCTGTTTCAAGCGGTCGTAAGCGAAGATAGCCGCCGGCCCGTGTGCTTCCATGCCGACGTCGTCGATGCACGCATCGGGACCACGGCCGCCGGTCATGTCCATCAACACCTCGTAAACGTTTTCTTTCTCAAAATTGATGGTCTCCGCTCCGCCCCGTTCCGCCATCTGCAATCGTTCGGGCACCTGATCGATCGCAATTACGCGTTCGGCGCCGAGCAGAAACGCACTGCGAATCGAAAACTGTCCAATCGGACCACAACCCCAAATGGCGATCGTGTCGCCCGGTTTGATGTCGCACATCTCCGCGCCCATGTAGCCTGTAGGAAAAACGTCCGACAAAAACAGCACTTGCTCGTCAGTCAAATGATCCGGCACCTTGATCGGGCCGACATCCGCGAACGGCACGCGCGCGTATTCCGCCTGACCGCCCGCAAAGCCACCAGTCAAATGTGAATAACCAAAAATCCCGGACGCTGCATGGCCAAACATCTTCTCGGCCATCCACGCGTTGGGATTGGAGTTTTCACAAAGCGAAAACATCCCGTCCTGGCAGAAGAAACAGTTGCCGCAGGCGATCGGAAACGGCACCACGACTCGATCTCCGACCCTCAGGTTCGTCACTTCCCGGCCAACTTCGACGACTTCACCCATGAACTCGTGACCGAGAATGTCGCCGCGCTGCATCGTCGGAATGAATCCGTTGTAAAGGTGCAGGTCCGAACCGCAAATGGCGGTCGATGAGATCTGAACGATCGCGTCGCGCTGGTTGAGAATCTGCGGGTCGGGAACATCTTCCACGCTCAGCATTGTTTTGCCATACCAACAATTTGCTTTCACCGCATCATCCTCCCCTCTGAACGCGGATAGTTGGTCCCTGTTTGACTCGGCAACGACTCGTCCGCTTGCGCCGTTTCGAGTTCTTTTGGATCCGCAGGCCGCGCCGGCCGCTGTTCGAAATAGCCTGAGCCCATCAGCGTGGCGTCCGACACGACGACCTCACCGACTTCCATGACCTGCTTGAATCGCCGCAGATCGTCATCCAACTGCTGCTGCGGTTCTTCGCCGAAGAGTTTTGCGATCGTCGCGCCGATCACGCCCGCCGGTGGGTTGTATTGAATATTCACTTTTACAATCGTGCCGCGTCCTCCCGGAGCCGCTTCGAAACGAACCGCCCCGGCGTTATCAACGTCGGAGTTTTCGAGCGAACGCCAGGTGATCACTTCGTTCGGCACGTCGGCGATGATCGTCGCGTCCCACTCGACTGACATTCCTGCCGGACCTTTTGCGACCCAGTGCGAACGTCCGTTGCCCAAGTCGTGGACGGACTCGAGATGTTTCATGAAGCGCGGCAGGTTCTCGAAACGGCGCCAGAAACTGTAAACCTCTTCGGGCGAGCGATTCACGATGCAACTGGCTTTCGCATGAATGCCCTGGTTGCCGTTGCCGGTGAGTTGTTTGGCGCAGATCAAGTCGAGCGCCGTGACTGCGAGTACGTTGGCAGTGGCAAATGCAACACGACCGCGTTTCGCGTCCGGCGACGTAAACGCAACGCCGAGACTCGCAAGATCGAGTGCGTCACCCGCGACACGTGACCAAACTGCTTCTGTTGGTTTCTCCTGACTAAAAATCGCTAGGCCCGAGGCCAACTCTCGCAGGCCGTACAGTCGTATCAAACCGGTGTGCGCGTTTGAAACACCGGAGATCTTTGCGATTGCTCTCGGACAGAGCAACTCCGTAAGACCAAGACCGACACTGAACCAACCGAGGCCCCTCGCGAGTCGCTTCGCGCTCGACGAAGGCAGGCCCGGTTGCCCACGTTGGGCGGCGTAGGTCGTTCCTTCGAAATATGGTTGTGGTTCGGCTGTCATAGATTATTTCCCCCCTGGTTTAAGGTTGCGTAGATCTCTCCTTGGATTGCTGTTTGCTGTAGAAGGCACACACAAACACCATGCCTCAGAGGCATCGCGGGAGGAACGACAAATGAGAGAGCTCGCAATCGCATCATTGGTGCTGTTAACGTCAACAGGCTGTATTGTCGTGGGTGGCTACAGCAGCGAGGGAGGGTGGTTCATCTGGCCTGGAACGATCGTCCTGTTCGCTATTGGTCTACTACTTTTGTTTCTTTTTCGACGCCGCAGGTAACACCCGGTTTAGCCTCACGAAACCGAAAAACTTTTGAGACACATTGATGGCAACTTCGGCCCTCGCCCCGAGACAATCTGAACCGCGCACACCTTGCTCGACGAACACTCACCAGTGGAGGCTTCGATGAAATCTGAAAAGTTCCTTCTTTGTATTCTGCTGTCCGTGTTTTTGCTTGCGACTATTGCGGCTCAGGTCAGCGCAGCCACAGTCCCCGCCGGGTTCACCGACGCAACGGTTGCGACTGGCCTGAATACCCCGACCGCAATGGCGCTGGCGCCCGACGGACGCATCTTCGTCTGCCAGCAAGGCGGCGCATTGCGGGTGATCAAAAACGGCGTTTTGCTGCCGACACCTTTTCTTACCGTCACCGTCGATTCGTCCGGTGAGCGTGGATTGCTCGGGGTCGCGTTCGATCCAAACTTCGTCTCGAATCAACTTGTTTACGTTTACTACACGGCTACCACGCCGACGATTCACAACCGTCTCAGTCGCTTCACTGCTTCCGGCGACGTCGCACTCGCCGGCAGCGAAACGATCATCATGGAACTGCCGAACCTGAGCACTGCGACAAATCATAACGGCGGCGCGATTCACTTCGGCCCAGACGGCAATCTCTACATCGCTGTCGGCGACAACGCGAACGGCGCGAATGCGCAGTCGTTAGGAACTCGTCTCGGCAAGATGCTGCGCATCACGTCCACCGGCGCCATTCCGGCTGACAATCCGTTCTTTAATCAGGCGACCGGAGACAATCGCGCAATCTGGGCGCTCGGAGTGCGCAACCCGTTCACTTTCTCGTTTCAGAATGGAACCGGACGAATGTTCATCAACGACGTCGGGCAGAACGTTTGGGAAGAGATCAACGACGGTATCGCGGGTTCAAATTACGGTTGGCCCGACTGCGAAGGGTTCTGCAATCCGCCGAACGCCAACTTCCGCGATCCAATCTTCGCTTACCCCAACGACGCACAAACGTGCGCGATCACGGGCGGCTCTTTTTACAATCCCGCGATCACGCAATTTCCCGCTCAGTTTGTCGGCAACTACTTCTTCGCGGACTTTTGCGGCGGCTGGATTCGCCGGCTCGATCCGGCGAACGGCAATGCTGTTTCGGATTTCGCGACGGGTATTTCGCTTCCAGTGGATTTGAAAGTCTCGCCGGATGGATTTCTTTACTATCTCGCGCGCGGCGCGGGCGCGGTTGGTCGTATCGGGTTCGCGGCGAGTGGCGACAACATTCCACCGACGGTTTCAATCACAAATCCGGCGGACGGCGCTCTCGTAACGCGTAAATCGACGGTTATAATCGCTGCGACGGCGAGTGACAATGTCGGTGTTACGCGGGTTGAGTTTTTAGTGAATGGCGCGTTGCAGTGTACGGACACTAGTGCGCCGTACAGTTGCAACTGGCGAGTGCCCAGCGCGCCGAACAAGACGTTCCAGCTTCAGGCGCGTGCGTTCGATCTGGCGGGTAATTCAGCGACCGCAGCGGTGACGGTGAGATCGCGCTGAGTTTATTCTGCGCTGACTGTTTGATATGCGCTGACGTCTGCTTCCGCGGTTTTGACGTGGGATGGCCGGCCAAACTCGGTCCACGCAAAGTGGACCATGTTTCCGAGCCGCGCCATCCTCGGAAAGCCGCTGGAACGCGAGATGTCTGTTTTGGCGATCGTCGAGATCGGTCCGAGCGCGCCGTCTTTTGCGATTCGTCTGACTTTGATCTCGCCGGCTTCGACAGTGCCCGCCAACCAGCACACGAGCGCGGAACCATCAGGCAATAACAACACGTCAACGCGTCCAACAGCCTGGCCATCGTCAACAATCACCGGCTGTCCAAACGTCGCGCCCGCATCTTCAGAAAACGCCAACTTCACACGTGCTTGATCGCCTGCTTGCGTGAACCACGCGACAGCCACCCGCCGGTTGTCGGCAGCGATCGATGGTCCATTCACCGGACAGCCGTTGATGTTCCAGTTATCCGCGTGAATTGCATTCGGCGGAGTCCAGGTGCCTTTCGAGTTCCGCACCGTGTAAATGTCGCGCACCTCAGTATTTGAGCGGTCGCGGTAAACCGCGATCACACCTTCACTCGTGAGCGTCGCCGCGGTCTGGCAGCACTCACAGACGCGTTCGTCGAGTTGTGCTTCATCGGAAAGTTTTCCTTCCGCGTCGATTGCCGCGTAGCGCAACGTCATACTTTCCGGTGAAGGCGCATGCTCGTCGTCCTCTTTCATGTCTTTCATGTTGCGGCCGTCGAGCCATACGGCGCCGACGCGACCGTCGGGTAACGGCAGCAGCGACACGAACCCGTGTTCGGTTTGCGTCTTATCAGTGTGCGGAACGATTGGCTTGGTCCAGGTTTTTCCGCCGTCGCTAGAGCGCGCGATGTTTACGTCGTACGCGTAAGTCGAGCTTCCACTTTTCACGAGCCAGTGCGCCGCGAACGAACCGTCGCGCAACGCGATCACTGACGGGAAGTCGGCCCAGTTGATGAACCAGTTATCGCCTTCTGAAACGGTGCGCGTTTCAGACCAGCCGTTTGCATCGCGAATCGAGAGACGCAAGGCGTAGCGCTTTGGTCCAATCTTCTCGACCCAGCTCATGACGATGCGCCCGTCGGGCGTGGCGTGCATCTCCGGTTCGCGGCTATCCACTCCCGCCGGCGACTCCGATCCGCGAACAATCAGGTGTTTATCGGTGTTCCTCTTAGCCGTACAACCGAAAACGACCACGATGAACAGCAGTAGGACGGGGATTTGACGGGTCATTTCAGGATCGCAGCCTGCGCGCTGAGGTTGAGTTGGTGCCAGCGCTGGAACGTATTGATCGTTTCGCTCGGCATCACACGCACGTACGCGGTTTTGAAATAGAGCGCCTCGGGCGAGGGCCACACGAGTCGCACGATCGGATTGAACGACGGCGGCACTGCTGCCGACGACGAAGCGGCTGGTGTCGCCGACGGGTCGGCATTCGCGTTCGCTTTCTTCGTACCGCTCCTTTCCTCGTAACTCTTTGACGCTGTGATCAGTTGATCGCCAAGCGGAATGCGTCCCTGCGTCGAACTGTTCTGAACCGTATCGTAAATCACGACGTCAGTATCATACGCAGTCGCTACTTTTGAAGCATCCGGAGACCACACCGGTAACGCGTCCGTCACATTATCGTCGAGCAAACGCTCGCCGCCATCCGGCGTGACCAAACGCGGTCTGCCCGCCGGCAACTTGTACTGGCGCTCGCGCGCGTTCCATTCTTCTTCCTTGCACGCGAGCGCGATCATGGCACTCGCATCCGGCGCCCATACGAAATAAAAGTAGATCAAGCCCTCGCGCGACGTGAGCGGCTTGAGATCGTAACCGTCACGATTGCAGATGTAGATTTGTTCCGTGTTGAAACTCGCGACCGGCGGAAACAATGGCGCGATCGAAGGCGACGCGAGCGGCGACGGCATCAGTTCCGGTTCGGGTTGATTCGGCGGTGTCGGCGTCGGACTCGGCATCACCCGCTTGCGCGCAATGAAGTTGATGAAACGCCCATCGGGCGACCACACAACCGTTTCCGGAAACAGGCACGAGATGTCCGGCGGAATCAGGTTGCGCAGAAACGTGCCATCAGAACTGAAAAGATCGATACGAAATGCGGACGGCGGTTCGGTTTCAGTGCCGTAAAGCGCAAGCACGCGCTTGCCGTCCGGCGAAGGTAACGTGCGCAGGAGGGCGTCGTTGTCCCGTTTCGCAGCGAAGAAATTCGCGATGTTGACGTCTTTGTCAGCGGGCTCTTCGTTTTCGAGATCGATCGGGACGGCCACGTCCGGCGTGAGACGATATGCAAGGTTGCGCGCAGGCACATCGCGCAGCACGCGTGGGCGCACATCCTGCCGCTCGATTACAGATTTGCAACCGAGGGCGAAGAGAACTGTGAAAAGAATTGGAAGAATCGAAGCGGTCGTAGTTAGTCGGCTCACTGTGGCCCTCTACAATTTACGCCCGGGTATTCGTTCCTCACGATCGTTAATCAGTTCGCGGACGAGAACGGGATTCAATGCCAGCAACGCGCGAATCGTGTTGCGCGGCGAAAGATGATCTTCATCGCCTTCATCAATCTCGACGCAATTATGCTGCACGGAGCGCGCGAGGCGGCGGGCAATCGATTCGTAACCAGGCGTGCTGGCGATGTAAGCTCGCGACGCCATCGCGCCGATCAAATCGCACGTGATCTCTTCGCCGCGTTGTCCGCGAACGTCGAGTCCGGTTAAGTCCGATGCTCTGTTTCCCACTGCGGAAACGAGCGGCCGCAAACCGTCGTGATCGCCATCAGCGATGTGCATCAGCTCATGGGCCAGCACGCTGATCATGCCTTCGTCGGAACGAAGACCGGCGAGAAAGATCGTGCCGAACGTGATCACGTGCGGCTTGCTCAAAAACACCGACGCATTGTCGCGCGACTCCATGTCGGGCCGCACGCTTTTCACGGCGTTCACGCGCGTCGTCGCGTGGCGCAGGCGTGTTTCAAAGCGCGGCGATTTGTTGAGACCGTACTCGGCGACGAGTTGTCGCAGCGATCTGATCATTAACGACTTCGCTACGGGCAGTAATCGTTGCGCACGTTCGGCTCCGGCTTTGGCTTCAGGGGTGTGGATTGGCAGCGAAGGACGCGCTTGCATTTCGTCGATGGCCGCGCTGCTTTGCGGATCGAGTTTGGCTTGAGTGCAGACGACGCTGATGGCGTTCTCGACGAGAAGCTTGGCTTCGGCCGGCATCGGCGCTCGGTTGCGCGTCGGATGCGAGCCCGACTTCTGCGCCACGGAGTTCGGGACGAAGCAAAGCGAGACACAGATAAAACAGACTAAAAGCCGGATCTTAAAACTCATATATCATCGGTGGCGCCAAACGGGTTTACGTTTTTCCATGAACGCTTTGATGCCTTCGTTTGCATCCGCGGTCTTCATTAACTCGTGCAAGTAGATATTTTCCTGCTGCGTCAACGCGGCATCGATCGTGCGGCCGCGCGCGAGGTCCAGCGACTGACGCGCAAATTGCAACGACGTGCTGGAAAGTTCGCGTAGTTTCGCCAGCACCTCCAGCAACTTTCCGTCGAGATGGGCGGACGGCACGACATGATTGCACAATCCGAGTCGGCTTGCCTCAACTGCATCGATGATCTCGCCAGTTAAAATCAGTTCGCGCGCGCGTTTTTCACCCATCACGAGTGGCAGCATAACCGCGGCGACCGGAGGAAACACGCCCAGTTTGATCTCCGGCTGCCCGAAACGCGAGCGATCGGACGCGATAACGATGTCGCAAGCAGCCACGAGTTCACAACCGCCGCCGAGCGCCGCGCCATCGACCACTGCGATCGTGGGTTTGGCGATCTGCTCGAGCTGGCGAAAGATCGCGTGAAACGTGTCGAGCATCTGGAAGATCGTTTCCTCGACGTGTTCTTCAATCGCGACGCCCGCGCTAAACGCGCGACAGGCTTTGTCGGCATCGAAGACGATCGCCACGATTTCGCGTTGGGCCAACTCGGTTAACGCCGCCGTGATCTCGCGCATCATCGAGATGTTCAGCACGTTGAGTGGCGGCCGCGCGAGAGTCATGCGGGCCACGCGATCTTCGATTCTGAACTGGATGTCGGGCATGTTGTCTTCGCTATTTGCTGCCGAGCCAGGCACGGTAAATCTGTTTCTGCGCGTCCGTCTGATTCGGCAGCGGCGCGATGCTGTACGTTCCTTCCGTGCGCCCGCCTAGTTTGATTAATAACGTGCTCAGCTCGTCGAAACGAAAGATGGTCAGATTGATCAGATCGCCGGGCTTCTTCTCTTCGAGACGGCGGTTGAAGAAGTCTCGCGTGACGCGCGCATTGTCGAGCGCCACGATCTGATCGCCGGCATTTACGCCCTGCTCGTAAGCAGGCGAACCGGCAATCACACGACGCACCAGCAACCGCTCGCCGTCCTGTACGACGTCCGCGCCGAAAAATATTTTTTCAACGGGCTTCCCCGCTTCAACCGTGGCGCCCGTGTTCAGTCGCAGACCGGCGAAGCTGAGAGCCGCGTTGTAATCGAGTTCATCCCTGCCGCGCACGTATTTCGCGAAGAATTCTTCCAGGCTCGAACCGGCCATCCGCTCCGCAGCGTGCTGAAAATCAGCAGGCGTGTAGTTGCGATTCTTCTTAAAAAACTCGGTGTTAAGATAACGCATCACGTCGTCGAGCGACTTGCTGCCGTTGCTTCGTTTGCGAATCTCCAGATCGAGCAACAGGCCGAGAATTGCGCCCTTGTCGTAATACGACACCTGCGAGTTTACCGAATTTTCGTCCTGCCGGTAGAACTTTATCCACGTATCGAAGCTCGACTCTTCAACACTCTGTTCCATGCGTCCGGGCGTATTCTGCAGCGCTTGAAACGCGCGCGCCGTGGCCGAAAGAAACTCTTCTTCGGTGATCAAGCCCGCGCGTCGCAACGTCAGGTCAGCGTAGTAATCAGTAATGCCCTCCGCGACCCACAAGAGTTTCGTGTAGTTCTCCTGCGTGTAGTCGAATGGACCAAGCGCGTCTGGACGGATTCGTTTGACGTTCCAAAGATGAAAGAACTCGTGCGAAACGAGCGAGAGAAAGCCGCGGTAATCGGGTTCGCGCTGTTCGCCAGGATTCGGCGAAGCTGACGTAGTTCGATCGCCGCGCGTGAGGCGAAAACCGAAACGCGGATAACCGAGCGCGGTCGAGTTTGCGTGTTCGAGACCACCGCCAGCGTTTGAGCGCAAGTGCAGAATGAACGTGTAGTCGCGGTATGGAATCTCGCCGCCCATCAGTTCGACCTGTGTTTCGACGATCTTCTGCACGTCGCCGCGCATGCGTTCGGGATCGTAATTGCCTTCGCCGTCGATGACGATGCGATGCGGGACGCCTTTTACGTTGAAGACCAGCGTTTTGAAATTGCTTGCTTCGAAAGGCGAGTCGTAAAGCACGTCGAAGTTTTCGGCGCGAAAAGTGTTACGCTCGCCCGGCACGGCGGGCAATCCGGTTGCGACTTTCCACACGTCAGGGGCGATCACGCGAACCGTCGAGGGAGACTTGAGATGACCGTCGAGATACATCAGCAGGTTGGCGTTGTTCCAGAAAGCGTGATTGGAATTTAGTTCGCTGGTCCGCACTGAAAGTTCGTTGGCGTAGACGCGATATTTCGCGCGCCACTCGCGTGCGTTGTTGGTGGTCACACGCCAGGTGTTCTTGTTCGTCTTTTCCCACTTGAGCGGCCGGCCCGCAGCGTCGGTAACTTCGAAGTCCTGTACGTGACGTTCAAACTCGCGAATGAGATACGAGCCGGGCGTCCAGACCGGCATCACGAGTTGATCCTGCGCGGGCACGACGACGGTCGACCCACGTTTGATAACTACCTCGATTTCGAACAGATGAGTGTGCGGGCGCGGCATCGCTACGGTGAAAGAGATGTCGGTCGTCCCGTTTTGCGCAGCCGCTGAAGTTGTAAAAACCAAAACCAGAAGCGCTAAGCACACGCTGCGGACGAGTGGGCGTTTGTGCATGTTTGGAATGTTACTTGAAGCGTCGCGATCCTGTAAATTTCGCCAAACTTTTGCGACTAATGCCTAGTCAAATGAGAGCTCAAACAAGGAGACGTTTATGAAAGTAGTTGCGTGTTCGAAGTGTGGGGCGAATAACCGGTTGGATGAAAACAGGCTCGCGAACAGCGAAGCGAAGTGCGGGCGTTGCGGCGCGGAGCTTGACGCGAGCGTGGGAAACGGCGCGGATACCAAGCCGGAGATCATCACCGATGCATCGTTTCAGCAGGAAGTGTTGCAGGCCTCAGGTCCGCCGGTGATGGTTGATTGCTGGGCGCCGTGGTGTGGTCCGTGCCGAGTTGTCGGGCCAATCATGGACCAACTCGCGGCTGAAGCAAGCGGGCGCTATCGAATCGCGAAACTAAACGTTGACGAAAACCCGATGACCGCGTCGCGTTATCAGATCGCGAGCATTCCCACGATGCTGATCTTCAAGGACGGCGCGTTGATCGATCGCATCGTCGGAGCGCAACCGAAACAGGCGATCGCCGAGCGGCTCAACCGCGCCACGGCGGGAGGAGCTACAGCGAACCGCGCCACTCCGTAACGAACCGCGCCGACCGTGACGAGTTACGAACCGCACCGCGTGGGTTGAAGGTTGCAGTGGGCGACTGTGTAAACGCCGTTGGCGTTCTGAGCTTGCGCAGTGACGCCTTGGCAAAACGTCATAGCGTTCTAAGCTTCATATGGCGGCTGACTACAAACCGTTAACTGCTGCTATTATTTTGCGGTTCTGTTAAGCAAACACTATCGCACAAAAAGGCTCTCGTCATGTTTCGTAAACTGATCGCCACTTCCTCGACGTGGTTTACCCTGCCGATTCGCCTGGCGCTTGCCGCGGTGATGATCGCGCACGGCGCGCAAAAGGTGCTCGGCAGTTTTAATGGGCCAGGTTTCAATACCTTCATCGGCGGCACTACGCCTTTCGGCTTCATGCGTCCCGCATGGCTCTGGCTCGCACTCGCCGCACTCTCGGAACTCATCGGCGGACTACTCGTCGGACTTGGTTTTCTCACACGTGTCGGCGCTTTCTTAATCGCGTGCGTGATGCTCACGGCCATCATCGGCGTGCACTGGAACGGCGGCTTCTTCGCCAGCAATCGCGGCTTTGAATTTCCGTTGACTCTGCTCGCGATGGCCATTGCGCTGTTGATTGCCGGCGGCGGACAAGCGTCCGTGGATAAAGGTCTGAGCGGAGGACGCGGAGGACGCGGAGGACGCCGGTAGCTGTAGAGCTTTGTTCTTAGTACTTAATCGGCGCGGCGTTTGGTCTTGGCTTTATTTTTGGACCAGCGATCGGCGGGATCCTGAGCCGGTGGGGGATTCACGTTCCCTTTATCTTCGCAGCGGGCCTTTGTTTTGCTAACGCGCTGCTGCTTTATTTCACATTGCCGGAAACAATCACGCCCGATCACCCGGCGCGACACAGTGCGGCACGCGGTCGCGGCCTGCGGCAGGTAATCGATTGTCTAAAACAGCCGGTCCTCGCGTTTGTGCTGACGATCTACTTTCTGTTCATTGTCGCGTTCTCGATCATGACCACGGCGTTTTCTCTCTACACGATGTTTCGCTTTGGTTACGACGCGCAGCACACGGGTTATCTGTTCGCGTACGTCGGACTGATCGCGGTGATTATTCAGGGCGGGTTAATCGGACGTTTGGTGAAACGATTTGGAGAGTTGCCGCTGGTAATCGTCGGCGCGCTCTCCTTCGCGATCAGTTTATTTGCCGTGCCGTTTGTCGGACCGGCGGCGGGAGGACTGGCTGCATTGCTCGTTGGTGGCGGCGTGTTTTCACTGGGAAACTCACTGGCCGGGCCGGCATTGACGAGTCTTGCTTCAAAGAGTGCGGGTCCGGGTGAACAAGGAACGGTTTTAGGCGTGACGCAGTCGGTGGCAAGTCTGGCGCGGGCGGTTGGCCCGTTCCTGGCGGCGGTTTTAATTAACAGTTCAGTGGCTCATGTTGGCGCTGACGGTGTACCGCATTACATGAGCGATCGTTCGTTGTTTGTCACTTTCTGGACTGCCGCGGCAATCATGATCGTCGCGTTCCTGCTCGCGTTTTATTTCTCGCGCCGCAATTCACTTACTTCGCAAACTGCGCAATAGGTCCTTCCAAATTTATCAGATCCTTCAGGTTTGCCCACGGCACGACGACAAATTGCGGACCAGCAGCGTATGGTCCAACCTGGTAAGCGTCGAAGTTCACACCCAAACCTTTCCTCGTGATCTTCCAGCTTTGATAGTTCTTCGCCGACGGTCCCGCGCCGTTTTCGATCTCGCTGTCCGACAGCGCCTTGCCTTTGTCAGCCGCCTGCTGCTTCCTCAAATCGGCGATGCAATAAGCGGAAATCACTTCCAGGAATTTTGATCCCGGCTTGAACAGATCCGCAAGTTTCAGTTGCTTGCCGTTTTTCAGATCGTAGTTGACGACTTCCGTGTACGAGTTCGGATGCGCCGCGCCCTGGTAATAACTCCCGACATCGAACTGAATGCTCACGAGATCGTCCTGGGCCAGCGCCACGCTGTAACCGACGCTTAGATCGCTGCCCATCGATCCTTCCGGACGCGGCTCCGCGTCTTCGTCCGGCTGCATCTGTTTCTTAAACTCCGCGACCTTCTTCGTCACAGAGCCGCGCACGAGTTGATTAAATTTCTCGAAGTTCGGATTGGCGCCGCCGGCAAACTGCGGATACTGCGCGGCCACCTCGTACATCAACTTCTTGTTGCTTTCCTTGATCTGCTTCCCAACGATTTCGACGTCGCCGCTCAGCGCGATCGGTTCTTCGTGCAACGAAAACGGCGTCTTCTTCTCGACAGACTTTTCATCCGGCTTGGACCACAAACCAGCAAGCGACGCCGTTCCATTCTGCGAATCAACGCCCCAAAGTCCCTTGAAGATGCCGGTCTGTTTGCCGGCTTGATCAAACTCGTCGAGCACGAAGTTGCCGTCGGGCTCTATCTTGCCGCGCAGGTTAATGCGGGTGCCGATGCGCTGGTAGAAATAGCTGCCGGAGAGTTGATCGCCGGTACGCACGAGTTTCATCTGCAAATCGAGCGAGGAACCGATCGAGCCCTTGAAGTATTTCGTTTCCGGCGCAGGAACGTTCCCGCCGCCATCGGCGTGAGCGAGTTGTGGAGTCGCGGTTGTTGCGGTGGACGGCGCGCTCGGCGCCGGTGGTGTCGAGGCCCTCCTGCAGCCGGCAGCAACAATCCCTACGACCAAGACTAACGCTAGCGAACCAATTCTCATCCCTGTTTCCTTAACAACCCGAGCTCTGCAATATGTTGTCGTACCTCAGTAAACGTGAGCTCGCACAGCCGGCCACCTGTAAACACTGGATCGTCCGTCACATCCGCAAGCGCAAACGCCGGCTTTGCGAACCGATCCAATTCATCATCCGTGTCGAAACTTACTTCCGCGAGCACCAACCCAAACAGATCCCCAAGAAACATATCCACCGAGAACTTCCGCCCCTCAAACTCAAAGTAATAACGGTTCTTTCGAATCTCATTGCTGTTGAAGACTGAAAGCGTTTCCGCTTCCAGTGCGTTGAGATACGTATTCGTGATGATCGTGCGCGAAAGGTCTTCCGGATTCGGCGCAAATTTCTGTGTGAACTTTGCCGTCCACTTGTTTGTCCGCGGCTCCCGCACTTTGCGCAAGCGCAGACGAGTTCCGGTGATGTAGTTGTCGGTGATCTGTAAATGCGCATCGGCGCGGGTCAAACCTTCGGGCAGATCTGGCAACAGATAGCGCCGTTCGCGTTCGACCCGCGCGTACTTGCTCTCAGGAACAACAGTGTTCTGATCTGTGAGTTTAGCTACGCCCATCCGTAACAAGCTACTTGGGCCAACTAAATCTTTCCAGCTTTCATGTCGGCCAGCCGTTTTTCAAAAGCTGACGTATCGGCCTTGTCGGCCTTGCCGCGTTGAATTGCCTGCTCTCCCAAGGCAATCGCTTCTTCTTTCTTGCCGAGCTTGTACAAGGCGTTCGCTTTGATTCTCAGGTTGTCGAACGTCTCTTTTACTTTGATCGACTGATCGAGCCACGCCATCCCCTGCTCGTCGTCGGCGGGAGTGGCGTTGTTGATCAGATAAGCGCCGGCCTGCATCGGCGTGCGCCAATCATCCGGTTTGGCTCCGCCGACCGTAGCTTTCAGCTTTGTCATAGTAACTGCCGCGACGTCGGGCACCTTGACCGTAAACGGAACGCTGACCTTCTCCCAACGAAAGTTGACCTGCGCTGTATCGTCAGCAACCGGATCGATCGTGAACGCCAAATATTCCTGATTGGTCTGAACCGACTCGGGTTTTGCTTTTACTCGCAGCGTGTCCTTCGCGGGATCGTAGTTGAAGCTGCCCCACTGATTCGCGGTGCCGTTGAAAACGATCGTCCACTCGTTCTTGGTGGGAATCGTGTGCAGACTGTAGCTGCCCGCCGGAAGCTTCTGTCCATTGATGAGAACGTCGTCAGTGACGACAAACTGCGTTGCTTCGTTCGCGCCCGTGCGCCACATGTGTCCCCACGGAACGATCGGCGCGCCTTTGGGGCGTTCGTTCTGGTTATCGAGCGTGGCCTCGCCTGTCGTTTTGAGCTGTTCGGGCAGGGGGTCGCCCCAGATTTGCCGGCCCTTCACCCCCGGACGACTGTAAGTGATCGTCACGTCCGTGACGCCGATGCGCTGCATCACGCTCGCCTTTTGGCTCGGACGCGGCGTTTGGATCTGCGCTGACGTCGCACTGGCGATGGACAAAACACAGAGAACGGCGATGAGACTGTAACTGGGGAGACTGTAACTGCGTTTGCGGGAAATCATGAACTTCCTCCTCGTGGTTGGGTTTTGCGAATAATACATTGTGGTATTCTTTGCGCCAACTTTCGGCCACCACTTTCGGAGGACAACCCTATGCCTCGGTCTCGCCCAATTCTTCTGTTTGTCTGTCTGCTCGCCGGCGCCGGTCTTCTGGTTGAAGCGCAATTTGACGCCCACGCGCAAAACGGTCACGGCGGTCAAACACGACTGCTGCGCACGCCGACTGTCAGTTCGACGCAGATCGGTTTCGCCTACGCAAATAACATCTGGGTCGCACCGCGCAATGGCGGCAGCGCGCGCCGTTTGACGAGTTTTCAGGGACAAACCGCGAATCCGCACTTTTCGCCGGACGGACGATGGATCGCTTTCAGCGGCGAATACGCCGGGAACTTCGACGTTTACATCGTTCCATCTGACGGTGGCGAACCGAAACGACTGACCTGGCACCCCGGCGCCGACTCCGTGCAAGGCTGGACGCCCGACGGCCGCTCGATTCTTTTCTCGTCAAGCCGCGCAACGTGGACGCCGAGTGGCGCGCCGCGGTTCTGGACTGTTTCGGCCGAAGGCGGCGTCGAGGAACCGATGATTTTGCCACGCGGTTACCAGGGCAAGATCTCGCCCGACGGTACACGCATCGCTTATCGCATGAACAATTCGTGGGACGAAGAACGGCGCAACTATCGCGGCGGACAAAACCGTCCGATCTGGATCGTCGATCTCAAAACTTACGACCTCGTGTCGCCGCCGTGGACCGACTCCAAGGATACCGATCCCGTTTGGGTTGATGATTCTGTTTTCTTTATCTCCGATCGCGATGGCGTGGCTAACGTTTGGGAGTATCAAACGAAGAGCAAGAAACTCTCGCCGGTTACGAAGTTCACTGACTTCGACGTAAAGGCGCTGGATTCCGGCGCGGGCACGATCGTGTTTGAACAGGCCGGCTACGTTCACGAGCTCGATCCTAAAAGCGGCAAGAGCCGCATCATGAACATCACCGCAGCGGGAGATTTTCCGTGGATGATGCCCAACTGGGAAGATGTCACGAATCGGCTGACGAACATGGCGTTGTCGCCGACCGGCAGACGCGTCGTGGTCGAAGCGCGTGGCGAGATCTTCACGATTCCCGCGGAGAAGGGCGACGTTCGCAATCTTACGAACTCGAGTGGTTCGGCCGAACGCGCTCCAGCCTGGTCTCCCGACGGCAAGTTTGTTTCTTACTTCTGTGACAAATCGGGCGAATATAAGCTCGTAATCGAAGCGCAGGACGGACTGACGCCACCGCGCGAGATCACGCTCAAGAACCCGACGCATTACTACACGCCTTCATGGTCGCCTGACTCGAAGAAGATTCTGTTCACTGACACGAACCTGAAAGTTTGGGTGCTCGACGTCACAACCGAACAGGCGAAAATCGTCGGCCAGGATCCGTGGATGGTTCCCGCGCGCACGTTGAATCCGAGCTGGAGTCCCGATTCGAAGTGGGTCGCTTATGCCAGCCGTTTGCGTTCACTGCACCACGCGATTTTTATCAGCAACGTCGAGACCGGCGAGGCGAAGCAGGTCACCGATGGACTGGCCGACGCGGTCTGGCCGACGTGGGATGCGAGTGGAAAGTACTTGTGGTTTCTCGCGTCAACCGATTTCGGTTTGCGTTCGCAGTGGCTCGACATGACTTCTTACGATCGTGAGACGACGTTTGGACTCTATTTCGCGGTCTTGAAGAAGGGAGATGCGAGCCCGCTGCTGCCGGAGAGTGACGAAGATCGTGGCGTCGGCACAGGCAGACGTCCGCAACCCGGCGCGTGCGAACTTCCGGGCGCGGGAGGCGGCGGCGGACCAGCGGCCGCTGGCGGTGAAGGCGCCCCTGCTGCCGGCGCTCCCGGTGGCGAAGGGGCTACTGCGCCGCAGCGTGGACCGCGTGGTCCAGTGGCGGTGACAGTCGATTTCGACGGGTTGCAGCAGCGCATCATCGCCGTCCCCGGTGTGCCGGAACGCCAATACGCAGATTTGCAGGCGGGCGTTGAAGGCACAGTGTTTTATCTCGAAGCGCGTCCCGGTGGTGGTGGTCAAGGTGGCGGCCCCGGCGGCGGTGGTGGTGGCAACGAACTGGTTCGGTATCGTCTCTGCGATCGTCGTGCGGCGACGTTTGTCAGCAACGTCGCGACTTACGAGATCAGCGCCGACAAACGCAAGCTGGTTTATCGCGCGGCAGGCGGCGGCGGTGGTCAGGGTGGTGGCCCAGGCGGTGGCTTCGGACAGCCGCCCGCGCCGCAGTTGTTTCTCGTTGATGCTGATCGAACTCCGCCACAAGCCGGTTCGGGTCGTTTGAACGTCGCGCTGCGCATGTATCTCGAGCCGAAAGAAGAGTTCAAACAGATCTTCAACGAAGGCTGGCGCAATCAACGCGACTACCTGTACGTGCCGAACATGCACGGAACTGATTGGCCAAAGATGAAACAGATGTACGGGCAGTTGTTGCCGTACGTGA
Source organism: Acidobacteriota bacterium (assembly GCA_020199835.1). Taxonomy (GTDB): domain Bacteria; phylum Acidobacteriota; class Blastocatellia; order Pyrinomonadales; family Pyrinomonadaceae; genus PSRF01. The sequence goes on from JAIVJV010000009.1 coordinate 355,940, forward strand.
TGCATCGCGGGGACCTGAATTACCTGATGGACATAATGGGAGCGGAGATCGCGGTCGGTCACTCGTACGTGCGTGGTGGCGACATGCCGCAAGTGCCGCAACAGGTGGCCGGGTTGCTCGGCGCTGACTTCGTGATCGATAACGGCCGTTACAAGATCACACGCATCTACGACAACGAGAGCTGGAACCCGGATCTACGTTCGCCGCTCGCGACGCCTGGAGCGACCGTGAACACGGGCGAGTACATTCTTGCGATCAACGGCATCGAACTGCGCGGTCCGGACAACATCTACCGTTTGCTCGACGGCACGGCGAATCGGCAAACGACACTGACCGTTAACACAACGCCGTCGATGCAAGGTGCGCGAACGGTCGTCGTGGTTCCCGTCGCGAGTGAACAGGGATTGCGCACGAGAGCGTGGGTCGAGTCGAACCGCCGGCTGGTGGAGAAACTTTCCGACGGCCAGCTCGCTTACGTTTATGTGCCGAACACGGGCCAGCCGGGTTACACCAGTTTCAATCGATATTACTTCTCGCAACAGGACAAGAAGGGCGTGGTGGTGGACGAGCGTTTCAATGGCGGCGGCTCCGCGGCGGACTACATCATCGACATCCTGCAACGCGACTTTGACGGTTACTTCAATAACGTCGCCGGGGATCGTTATCCGTTCACGAGTCCTTCGGCCGGTATTTGGGGTCCGAAGGTGATGATCATTAACGAAATGGCGGGCTCGGGCGGCGACTTGATGCCTTACATGTTCCGCCGGCGCAAGATTGGACCGCTGATCGGCAAACGCACGTGGGGTGGTTTGGTTCACACGGCTGATACGCCGGGGTTCATCGATGGTGGATCGATGATCGCGCCGCGTGGCGGTTTCTTCACGCGCGATGGCAAGTGGGCGGTGGAGAATGAAGGCGTTGCGCCGGACATCGACATTGAGAACTGGCCCAAGGAAGTGATCGCCGGACGCGATCCGCAACTCGAGCGCGCGGTTCAGGAAGCGATGCGCATGTTGAAGGAGCGCCCGGTCGATCGTTCACCCAAAGAACCACCGCCGCCAAAGTGGGGGCAACGTCCGTAGTGACATAGGCGTTCGAGAGCTTCGAGCAGGGGGTTTGTTATGCGTTTTGTAAGTGTCTTAGTGATTCTGTTGTGCGCGTTTACGATAACGCATAGCGCGACATTGCCGGCGGGGTTCACGGAAACAATCATCACGGGGATCGCTAGTCCGACCGCGATGGCGATCGCGCCCGATGGACGCATCTTCGTTTGCGAACAAGGCGGCCGCTTGCGAGTCATCAAAAACGGCGCGCTGCTCCCAACGTCTTTCATCACCATCAGCGTCGATTCCGTCGGCGAGCGCGGCCTGCTCGGCGTCGCGTTCGATCCGATGTTCGCGGTCAACAACTTCGTCTACGTCTATTACACCGTTCCTTCAACGCCGCGGCACAATCGCGTCAGCCGCTTCACGGCGAATGGAGACGTCGCAGTGCCCGGCAGTGAGCTGGCGATACTCGAGCTCGACAATCTCACCAGCGCCACCAACCACAACGGCGGCGCCATCCATTTTGGTCCAGACGGAAAGCTGTACGTCGCAGTCGGCGAGAACGCGACGCCGTCGAATGCGCAAACCTTGAGCAACCGGCTCGGCAAAGTTCTGCGTATCAACTCGGACAGCAGCATCCCGACCGACAATCCGTTCTTCAACCAGGCCACCGGCGCGAACCGATCGATCTGGACCCTCGGCCTGCGCAATCCTTTTACGTTCGCGTTTCAACCCGGCACGAACAGGATGTTTATCAACGACGTCGGCCAGAACGCGTGGGAAGAGATCAACGACGGCATCGCCGGTTCAAACTATGGCTGGCCAACGACCGAAGGCGTCACAACGAATCCCGCGTTTCGCTCACCGCTCTTCGCTTACGGGCACGGTGGTGGACCAACAACCGGCTGCGCGATCGCGGGCGGCGCGTTTTACAACCCGCTGAACGTTCAGTTTCCCTCGAGCTTCATCGGAAAATACTTCTTCGCCGATCTTTGCAGCGGCTGGATACGCACGTTCGATCCGGCAACAGGCACTGCGGCTGACTTCGCCAGCGGCGTCGTGCAACCGGTCGATCTGAAGGTCGGCGCGGACGGCAGTCTTTATTATCTCGCGATCAACTTCGGCAGCGGGTTTGTATCGCGCGTGCAGTTCAATGGTCCAACCATACCCGCGCCGGTAATCGCGACTGAACAAGCCAGCGACAGCGCGATTGCACTAGATTCAGTGACAATGATGCGCGATCCGTTTCCGCTGACGACGCCTTTCAACTTCAGCGCTGACGGCCGCACGCACCTGATGTTGTTTGTGATGAACCTGGATCTCTTGCCGGGTGAAACGAAGACGGCAGTGACAGCGCGCGCCGAAGACGCGGCGCTCAACGTTTATCCGTTGACCGTGGAGTTTGTTGGTAAGGTGCCGAATTTCGACTGGCTAACGCAGGTGGTGGTTCGTTTACCGAACAACACGCCTGCGTCGCAGCCGATTTTTGTGAGCGTTAGTTTGCGGGGACAGACGAGTAACAAAGCCCGGATCAGGATGAAGTGACATTAATGCCGTAGCGCTTGATCTTGCAATTCAGTGTGGTCACTTTAACGCCCAGCAGTTTCGCCGCGCGGCGTTGATTACCGCGGGTGCGCTGCAAGGCATTGCGAATCAGCTCCATCTCGTAGCGCTGTACTTCTTCCTGAAGTCCTAGTTGCCTCTCTGGTTCGGGTTGATTATTGGCAAGAGACTCGACTTCCTTGAGCACGGTCAAGGCGGCCTCTCGCAAGTTATCCAGACTGTGGCGGGCTAATTCTGATTTCAACGGCGCTTCTGGGCGCGCCGCATTATTACCATTCCTCTCCCAGTGAAAAGAACTGCTCATCTTTTCCTCCCTCGGTTATCCGTATGAGCAGGTCCGTCTGCCTGACCTGCTGGGAGCAACGCAAGTTTCAACAGACCTTGGGGAGATCGTCATTGTAACCGAATCCCTTGCTCGTTGGTTGCTGTACGTTCAGTCCTTGCTTAGAAGTTCTCTAAAAAACGCAACCGCGCGCTCGTCGCCGGTTTGGCCGAGCATCTGAATCGCAACTTTACGCACAGGCATCCTGGGATGGTTTCGAGCGGTGCGGATCAGGATCGGAATCGCTTCGTCTTTCGGACGGCGGCTGATCGCGACCACAGCTTGTTTCTGAAGTTCGATATCCGCGTCACTATCGATTGTGCCCGTCAACGCGCCGAGACTCTTCTGACCAGCGATGCGGCCGAGGTTTGCAACTGCACTCTTGCGCAGTTCCATGTCTTTCTCGTTTTCGGCGACGCGGATCAGATAGGTGGCGGCTGCGTCGTTGTTGTCGTTGCGCGCAATGCCCTGGAGCGCGCGGCGCTTGAGCTCGCGCGTGTGCATCGTCTCGAAGAGGTTTTGAAGCAACGGCAACGCAGCCGCGGAACGGCTCATCGCAAGCGCCGACATCGCGGCCTGGCGCGCTTCGGTACTCTCCTGAGTGTTGCGGACGATCTCGGTAAACAGCGTGTTCTTCGCGGTAGTCTCGGGCGTGTAGCCAAGCCAGTGAATAGCACGCGAGCGCGTCGCCTCCGCCACCGGGCGTCGAATCAACTCCGTTAACAAAGCATCAACACGCGCGTCATCGTGCAATCCGAGCGCAAACACTGCTCGTTCGTCGAGTCGATTCATTTCAGGTGCAGGTGAATCGATGATCGACTTCAGGTAATTAAGACTCTCTTCGTTGCTGATGCGACCGGCCCAGTAGACTGGATAGTTGCTGTACTCGTGCTTGCGCCGCAGGTTGTAAATCTCGGCGCGAATAATCGACTCGCGTTGCGCGTCGTAGAGCAGAAACAGTCCGAGCTCGCGTGTCTCGTGACGCGAATCGAACATCATCGACGTGCCCTCGGTCGTGATGTAAACATCGCCGGAGCTGCTATCGACGATTTCAAAATCAACCGCGACACCCGGCCGCACTTCAAACTGGTACGCGACCCAGAAACGCCCGTTAACCGACTTGGCCTTACCCGCGACGATCGCAGCATCGATCTTCGCTTTGAGTGTCGCGCCTTCAACCGGAATGAAGCTCTTCTCTTGCGCAAGCGCGACCGTGCTGAGGGCGATGACGATTAGTAATATTCGTGCAAACCCGTAACTCATTTCAGCAACTCCTGAAGAAACTCCAAAACCTTCGGATCTTTGCTGCGGCTCAACCAGCCAATCGCGCGCTTGCGGCGTTCCATCGGCGCGTTCTTGTCGCGGGCGATGTCTATAAACTTCTGCACCACACGTTGATCGTTGGCCCTGGTACCCGGACTGAAGGTTGGCGTAACGTTCTGTCCAGTAAACCCGATGTATCCATCGCCGCTGAAAAACGAACTGCCGGCGCCGAGCGAGCTGACGATCTGGTCTCTGAGCTCTTCGTTCTTTTCGCTGTCGTAGAGACTGAGCAGAAAATCAACTGCCTTGTCGCCGCCACGACGCGAGATCGCACTGATGGCGCTCTTGCGTAGTTCGACATTGTCAGAGCTGCGCGCGATCTCCAGCAGCTTGTTGCCCGCACGCTCGCTCTTGCGATTTCCGAAACCGGCGATCACCGCCTTGCGAATCTCCACGCTCTGGTCCGCGTCGTAGATCCTGAACAACGCATCGACTGCGGGGTCGCCCGCGCGCGTCGCGATACTTGAGATCGCCAGCTTGCGGTGGCCCATTGTCTTGCCATTAAGCGCAATGTCACTGAGAACAACGATCGAACGGTCATGGCTCTGTCTGCTCAACGCGTAGAGCGATGCTTCAACGATGGCGTTCTCCTGCGACGTCAACGCGAAATCGCGCAACGCTTGAACGACGCTGTCCTCGTCGCTCGCTCCGAGCGTTGAAATGGCGCGCGCGCGCAGTTTCAGATCGGGTTCGTTGCGTGCGACGCCGAGAATCACAGGCGTTGCCGCTTTGCCGCCGTGGCGACCGAGCAGCGTCAACGCCGCGCCCTTGCAACGAACCGTTTGGGTCGAACCGGCTTTGAGCCATTCGGTTGCCGTCATGATTCCGCGTTGCAGATCGCTTTGAAACAATGCCTGCAACACGACGATCTTGAACTCACACGGATCGTCGTCAGCGCCCGCGATATCAAACTCATCAGCGCGCCAAATCGTCGTGGCCCCGCCACCAACGCCGAAGCCGATGCCTTGAGCTGGTGCGGGCGTTATCGCGACGGGTGATGTGCCGGAAACGGCTTGTCCGTAAACCGTGACAGCATCCATCGGCGAGGCGGGAACGGTGACCGTCGTAGCTGGTCTCGCGGGGTCGATTTGATCGCTCGCGGGGTCGATTCGATCGTAAGTGCGCGTGTACACGCCTTGAACGTATGTGCCCGGCGCTTGGACCAGCAGGATGCGCGCGTCATCTCGCCAACTGGAGGTGGGAAACTTCTGCAACAAACGGTCGATCGTCGTGCGCGCCTCGTCAAACTTCGAGAGCTTGTGTTCGGCGTAGGCGAGCCAGTAGAGAGCGGCGTCAAGGTTCTTCTCGTTCGGATATGACGAAACGTATTGACTGAACTTCTCCTCGGCCTTGGCCCATTCGCCGTCGGTAATCGAATCGCGCGCGCTGCGAAACACGGTCGCGGCGTCTGACTGCGCGGCTGCGCGGCTGCTCGCCTGTGTACTTGCGGCTGGGGTTTGGAAGCTTCGTCGTTGTTGGCCCATCGCGGTGGCGCTGAGGGCGAGCACGAGGGTGAGTAATGAGTTGATAAGTTTTTTCGACATTGTTTTCGCCTCTACTTCTTCTAACGATTGTTTGGGCCACGATCTCGACCAGGAGCCTGATAGTCCAGCAACGCAGCGACAATCTCGGTTTTTTGCACTCGCTCTTTGATCGCGCGCACCTCTTCGGGTTTGGCGTGATCGGGGAGGTTGGAAATATCGATCAGCAACGGTTCGAGATCGGAGAGCAGTGTTTTCGTGGGAAACTTCGCTTTCATCTCCGCGTCGCGGCGCAGGACGACGTTTTCGATCAGCAGCCGGCGAGAGAGTGCTTTGTCGTAAGTGACGTCGATCTCTTCGTCGGTGTCGGTGATGGGGAAGTTACGAATCGAGCGCAGGAGGTTTTCGGTCTGTTCGATGTGCTTGGCGGTTTCGCGCTCGTCTAAATCAAAAGCGCCCAGGTCGGTTGAAAGAACACCAGGGTTGTCCGTGAAAATTGGTTTTTGTATCCGCTTAAATTTTTTTACCTTGGTTTTAGGTACAACCGGTCGTTCTTGAATAATAGCGGGCATCTGTTCAGGCAGTGTTAAAGCAGCAATGATGCCGTCTGTCGTGCGAGTAAGAAGGAACACGGATCCAAGCCCGATTGCCAGCAGGATTACCGCCGCAATTTTCATCCACCATCCGAAAGAATTTTTCCCAACAGGCTCGATCCTTTCGGAAATGCCGGTCCAAAGCTCCGGCGAAATCTGAAGATCGCGATCGTACCGCGCGAACAGCTCCTGCTCCGCGTCCACGTCACCCTCCAGATACTCCTCCAACAACTCCTGATAATTCTCAGACTTCATAACCAACTCCCGCATACGCGCCAACGCGCCGTCTCATCTCCGCCCGCGCCCGATGCAGATCCGTCTTCAACTTCGCCAACGAAAAACCGGTGATCTCCGCAATCTCTTCGTAGCTGCACTGGTGCAACACCTTCAACGTGAACACCACCCGCTTATCTTCATCCAACGCCGCGAGCGATCGCCGGATCACGTCGTTCAATTCCTTGCTGAGCACACCATCGACCGGAACAGGCTTGTTGTCGCTCAAGTCCATAACGGATTTGTCTGTGAGTTCAAGGTGACTGACAGCTCGCTTGCGTGCGCGCAGCGACTCGAGCGCGACGTTTCTCGCGATACCGAAGAGCCACGTCGAAAGCTTCGTGTCGCGGCGCATCGTGCGGATTGCGCGAAAGGCGCGTACAAACGTTTCCTGCGTCAACTCTTCCGCGAGCCCGCGATCGTTGACCATGTCAAAGATGAAACTGATGACGGGACGGGAATACCTCTCGAAAATCAGACGAAAAGCTTCAGAGTCGCCCGCGCATACGCGAGTAACCAGGTCTGCTGAACTATTCATCAGAGTTCCCGCGAAGGCGCCAGGCTGACCTTCAAGATTTAATTCATCCACCGTCAGCCGCTTCATCATGTTCCCGGTAGGTTAGTGAGAGTGGGCGGGTAAAGGTTTCAGGAAATCTGCTGGGTCGACAATTTTGCCGGCGATCGCCGAGGCGGCGACGACGTAAGGCGAGGCGAGATAGAGCTTGCCCGGGCCGCTGCGGCCGGGGAAGTTGCGGTTTTGCGCGCTGATCGTCACGGTTTCAGCGTTTGGCGACGCGCCCGGACCGGCATTGATACACGCGCCACACGACGGATCGATCAACTCGGCGCCCGCGCGCTCGAAGATCTCGATGTAACCACGCTGCCGCGCGTATTGCTTGATCTTCTGCGAACCAAACTGAATATAAAGGTGCACACCTTCAGCCACGCGCCGGCCGTTGGCTAAAGCGTTGGCGAGCACTTCGGCATACATGTCCATGTCGGCCATTTTGCCGCCGGTGCAGGAACCGCCGTACGCCGCATCGATCGAGACATCTTCCGGCAGTTCGTCGATCGGAATGCCGTTGCGCGGATCTCCCGGCGTCGCGACCATCGGGCGGATCTCGTCCAGGTTGATCTCAAACACGGCTGCGTACTCAGCATCCGGATCGCTGAAAGTAAATCCTTTGCGCACTTCTTCGGCATCGAGATCCCGCGTGCGGACGATGTAATCGAGCGTCACTTCGTCGGGCTCGATAATTCCCGTCGTACCGCCCGCTTCGACCGCCATGTTTGTCAGCGTGGCGCGCTCGTCCATGGGCCAGTTGCGCAGATCCTCGCCAGCAAACTCCAGCACCTTGCCGATGCCTTTACTCGTCTTCATGTATTCCGTTGCGAGTATGACGAGCATCACGTCCTTGGCGGCGACGTCAGCGCGCTTCTTGCCTTTCAAAACGTAACGCACTGTTTCCGGCACGCGAATCCGAATGTCCTTCGTGTACCACGCGTTCGCCATGTCGGTTGAGCCAACACCGAACGCGAAACAACCAAGGACGCCTGCCATGCACGTGTGCGAGTCAGTGCCGATCACGATCTGTCCCGGCAACGCGAGATCCTCGACCACTGCGTTGTGACAGATCGCTTCCGAACCGCCTTCGGGACTCTCGCCGTAAAGCCTGATGTTTTGTTTGGTCGTAAAACTCTCCTGCGTGGTGGCGAGTCCTTCGGCTTTCTCCAGCAGGCCCATCTGCCGGTGCTTGGGGGACATCACGCGGCCCAGAAACGTCAGATGATCGCGAAACGCAAAGACCGATTCCGGTTCGGAAACACGCGCGTCCTGGCCCAACGCCTGTTTGAATAACGACTCGGCCATCGGTGTGACGTACTCGTGCGAGAAACGCACGTCGGCGACCGCGAACAACGCGTCGCCGGGTTTAACTGCCGGAACTCCGATCTTGCCGGCAGTCACAAACGCGTGACGCGCGACGATCTTCTCCACAATTGTCATCGGCCGCGGAGGAGTTTCGCTTGCCGGCGGCGAGACTTTTCCGGCCAGACGCGCCTTGTTGTAGTTGAAGAGTCCGCCATAAGTAACGATATCCTGCGAGATTGGATCGAGTCCTTTGGTGAACTCACCGAGCGGGATCTCTTCGCCCCGGCGAATGCGGTCGACGAGGGTGAAGTCAGTCGAAGTTAACAGGCCAATATTCTGTGAGTTTTGCCCGTAAATCTTCTCGATACTCTTCGCGATGACAAGCTGAACGCCTGCGGCGAGTTCTGCGTAAGGCGCTGTTTCGCGGGATGATCCGCAGCCTTTCGAGAGCCCCGACACCACCACTGCGAACCCGCCGTTTTTGACTTCGTCTTTTTGGACCGCGGCTTCACGCATTCCGACATAGACGTACTGCCCAAGCGTTTCGTCGTAGTAGAAACAGACCCAGCCGGGCGTGATCTCGTCGGTGGAGATGTTGCTCATCAGCGGCAGATCGTCCGCGGCGAGCCGTGCGGCCAGATCGGCCTCGAGCGCAGCGGCTTCTTCACCGGTTGTTTCGAGTTGCCGGCGGATTAGACTGGTGTCTTCGGTTAGAAATAGAATACGACCCTGAAATTTGATATGGTCGGGACGACGATCGTTTTTGCTCATCATGTGTAAGCCGATTATAACCGGAGCTTCATAAAACCCTTAACGGCCTTTGAAGCGTCTAAGGCACGACTAGTTTGCGGAGGAAAGTCGAAGATGAAGGTATTCGTTAGCAGATTGGCACTCGCGGCGCTCGTCGCGTTGATGGTTGGAATCACTGGCGCGCGGCAGTTCGCCACCGTGGCGCAGGAGACGGATGACCCGGCCAAGATCGCGATCTACAAGCGGTTTGTCGATAACCGGGTGCCAAACCCGGACGCCGCTTACCAGGCGGCCCGCGATTACCTCGCCAAGTATCAAAAGGAAAAAGACCAGTACACGGATTACCTGTCGAAATGGGTCGCGGCTTACGAACGTGACGACCGCAAACGGCAATTGGGCCCGCTCATCAACGAGAAAAAGTTTGACGACGCTTATAAGGTCGGAGCGAAGATACTCGCCGACGATCCCGACTATCTCCGCGCGCAGATCGACCTCGGCTACGCTGGTTATCTCGCTGCGTCGAACAAAGACGAGAAGCACAATGCGGACGCGCTAATGTACGCGCGCAAAGCGATTCAGGCGTTGGAAAGTGGCAAGACGCCGAGTGACTGGGCGCCGTTTAAAGGCAAAGACGACACGCTTGCTTATCTCAATTACGCCGTTGGATTCCTGACGTTGAAGACCACCCCGGCACAGGCGATCGATTCGTTGCTCAAGGCCGCGCAATACGAAAGCGATATTCGCCGCACCGCATCGACGTATTACTTTCTTGCCGTTGCTTATGAGGCTGGTCCGTACAAAACGATGTCCACGGCTTTCCAGACTAACTACGCAAACAAGCCCGAGACACCGGAAAGCAAAGCGGCGTTGGAGAAGCTCAACGTCGTGATCGACCGCATCATGGACGCGTACGCGCGCGGCATCGCGACCGCTGGAACGGATCCGAAGACCGAGCAGAGCCGTAAAGAATGGATGGCGCAGTTGTCGAACTATTATAAGTTCCGGCACGGTGGCAGCGACGCAGGACTGACGGAGTTCATTGCGAGCTCGTTACAAAAACCACTGCCGCCCAAGCCGCCGCTGTAAATGGTCAAGAGATTCGATGGAAACGTGACCAACCTCGAGACGCTACAGCGTCTCGGGCGGGCACGTGAGTTCATTGACCACTGTTACGATCATCCGCTGAGTCTTGACCAGATATCCGAGAAGGCGTGCTTCTCGCGTTACCACTTTCTGCGGCTGTTCCGGCAGGCGTTCAACAAAACTCCGCACCAGTATTTAATCGAGCGCCGGATCGAGAAGGCGAAAGAGCTGCTCGGCGCTGATGAGTTGCGCGTGACGGACGTTTGTTTTGAAGTGGGATTTCAGAGTCTGGGATCGTTCAGCAGCTTGTTTCACAAATACGTCGGCCACACGCCCATCACCTACCGCGAAAAAGTCAGGCAACGAGAACAAGCCAAACGCCAGGTACCCGGCTGCTTCCTCGTGATGTACAAACTCGAGTCAGCCTGAATCGCAATTTTCAAGAAGCAATTCCACTCGGCTCCCGGTATCCTCGCGCTATCTTTCATCGAGGAGAACCGAAATGATCCGTAAAATGTCTCACGCTACGATCTTCGTCAACAACCAGAACGAAGCGCTCGAGTTTTACCGCGACAAGCTCGGGTTCAGAGTTCACACCGACGCCATGGTCGCCGAAGAATTCCGCTGGCTGACGATGTGCACCAACGATCAACCCGATTTCCAGATTATCCTGCTCGAACCAAAACCCGGCATGATGATGGATGAAGAGACGACGCAACAGTTGCGCGCGGTCATGCAGAAGGGCGTACTCGGCGCAGGCGTTTTCAACACCGACGATTGCCACGGAACCTACGAAGAGTTAAAAGCAAAAGGCGTCCAGTTTCTTTCACCACCCTCGGAGCGACCGTACGGCATCGAAGCCGTCTTCAAAGACAACTCCGGCAACTGGTTCAGTCTCACGCAGCCACGCTAGAATAGGGGCCTATGGCCCGCATTAAATGGATTGAGCGAAGCTTCAGTTTCAACTATCCCGTCGAGCTTTACCCCGAGATCATCGAGCGCGTGCGCGGTGCATCGGCACGCCTCGATGAGTATCTCAACTCCGCCTCTGCGGAAACCCTGACACGTCGTCACGACGGCGGCTGGTCTATCCAGGAAAACGCCGGACACCTGTTCGATCTCGATGCTTTGACACTCAATCGCATCGAGCAATACGTCGCCGGCGTAGATGTCCTGCACGCCGCCGACATCACCAACAAAGCAACCAGCGAGGCAAACTACAACGACAGTTCAGCAGCGGCGATCGCGAGCGCTTTTCGCGAGCGCCGGCTCGAAGTCGTAAACAGACTCGAAAGCCTCGACCCGGAAATGTTCCCTCGCAGCGCGATTCATCCGCGTCTGAACATTCCTATGCGGCTCGTGGATTTCGTATTCTTCGAAGCCGAGCACGACGACTACCATTTCAGGCGAATTAACGAACTCTTAAAGTTGGTCGGAGGATAATGCGCAAACTAACTCTCGTTCTGGCCGCACTTCTCTGTCTTTCACTCAACCTCAACGCACAGCAATCGTCGCTGAACGCGATGCAACTCTCGCTTGACGCGATGATCGAACGCGATCTTGCTTCGCTGTTGTCTACGTACAAAGCGCTCCACGCCGCGCCGGAACTATCACATCGCGAAGAAAAGACTTCGGCCTTCGTCGCAGGCGAATTGCGCAAGCTTGGTTTCACAGTCACCGACCGCATCGGGAAATTTCAAAACGCGCAGTGGACCGGTTACGGCGTCGTGGGCGTGTTGAAGAATGGACCAGGCCCGACCGTGCTCGTTCGCACTGAGCTGGACGCGCTTCCCGTCGAAGAAAAAACGGGCGTGCCGTACTCGAGCAACGTCAAGGCCAAGAACGACGCGGGCGTAGAAGTCAGTGTGATGCATGCGTGCGGGCACGATATTCACATGACGAGTTTTCTCGGTACGGCCAAGCTGCTCACCGAGCTGAAAGGTCGTTGGAGCGGAACGCTCGTGATGCTGGCCCAACCTGCGGAAGAGACCGGCGACGGCGCGAACGCGATGTTACGTGACGACCTCTACACCCGTTTTCCCAAACCCGATTTCGCGATCGCCTTGCACGACAAACCTGAACTCGAAACGGGCAAGGTCGGCTACACGCCGGGTTACGCAATGGCCGGCGCGACCTCGATCGATATCAAAATCCGCGGCATCGGCGGGCATGGCTCGGCGCCCGAAACAACGAAAGATCCCGTCGTGATGGCCGCGCAAGTCGTGATGGCTTTGCAGACGATCATCAGTCGTGAAAACTCGCCGCTCGATCCGGCGGTCGTAACAGTCGGTTCGATTCACGGCGGTACGCGTTACAACATCATTCCGGACGAAGTAAACCTGCAATTGACGGTTCGCACTTACAAACCGGAAGTGCGGCAACGGATCCTCGCGTCGATCGAACGCATTGTGAAAGGCGTAGCGTTAACGGCGGGCATTCCGGAAGATCGCGCGCCTGTGGTGAAAGTCAGCGAAGGCACAGGTTCGACGTACAACGATCCGCAGTTACTCGAACGGCTCGCAGTCGCGTTCAAAAAGGCGCTCGGTGAAGATAACGTCGTGAAAGTGCCGCCGATCATGGCGAGTGAAGACTTCGGCTACTTCAGTTTGGACCAAAAGATACCGACGACGATCTTCTGGCTCGGGGCGTCAGATCCGGCCAAAGTGAAGCAAAGCAGGGAGTCGGGCGTGGCACTGCCAGGCTTGCATTCGGCGCTCTTTGCACCCGTGCCGGAGCCGACGCTCCGGACGGGTGTAAAGGCAATGACTTCCGCGGTGTTGGAACTGATGAAGAAGTGATCAGTTTTTACTGACGCCGCCATTGTCGATGGCGGTGTAGGCGTCCTTGTCCAGGAGGCCTAACCACGCATCAGTTCTCGGCGTCAGAAACAACTCCGCGTAAACTTTCTCATTAAACTTCTCGAGATCCGTGCGGCTCGGATCCTGGCTCAACCACGCATAAAGTTTCGGACGCATCAGGTATTGATTACGCACGGTGTCGAGCGCGATCGACGCCTGAAGAGTCTTCAGCATCGTGGCGAACTCTTTGTCCGACAGTGACGGATTTTGCCGTTTAATCAGTGCGATGCTGCGGCTGTCGAGAACTGCGTCTGCGGCATGCAACGCCGCGATGTTTCGCCACGCTGTCTCGTCGGTAATTCTTTTCAAAGCCTCAGAAGTCCGCGTCATCGCACGCAAAATATTTAGTTCAACTCCCGATTTTGTGATAGCCAGCGCCGCAATGTTGATTGCCGTAACCTCTCCGTTTGGTCCCTTCTGAACTATAAAGCCTTCAGGAAGCTTGCCGCCGGTCTTCGCGATGTCGGTATACCACGCGGCCGAAATCTTGTTGTTGCTCACGATGTAATGACCGCGTAAAGCGAACTCTCTGTTCTGCCCCTTCTTGTCCGCAAGTGAGTTGAACAAAGTTTCCGCCTCCGCGAGGTTTCGCAAGAAGGCCTTTGGTCCATACAGACCGGGAAACGCTTCGATCGGAATTCCCGCCGAATCCAGCACGTAGTGAATGCTGTTGCCGGTGATGGTGCGTTCGAGCTTGCGGCCATCGCCGAAGTCGATCGTGACGACGGGCGCCGGGCGCTCTGACTGCCAATGCAACACAAACCGATCGCGCAAAACGGACGCGATCTCGGCATTTGAATAAAGCACGGCGCGGAAGAAGCGGCTGTTGGCGCAGCTCAGCTCATCCGTGAGCCGGCCGAGCAGGCGCAGCGAGAGAATCGGCTTGTTGCTTTGAACGGCAACTTTCCGCGCTTGCTTGAGATCGGTGTACCAGTAAAGACCGGAAAGATAACTGTTCTTCTGGCCGCTGACCGCGTCGAGGGCTTTGGTTATGCGTTGCCATTCGGCGTCGGATTTGAGAGTCGGGTCGTCAATATGGTTTTTGATTTCATTGGCGTACCGCTTCATTAAAGAATTTAACCCCGCTGGTCCAAGAGTACGCAGCTCTTCGATAGCGGCGGCAGACTCGGCCGTATTCTCCGAAACGGCTTTATCGGCAAGCTCGGCAGCGAATGACGTGTGGGTTACAAATAAAACGAGCAGGAGCAGTGAAAGGACGGAGAACTTCGACTTCATCGGGAACCTCCGCGGATTTATGTGGTACTTCGGGAAGAGTAACCTTTTGAGCCTGGTGGCAGGCGTTTGGTTGTCCGGAACAAAACATAGATAATCCGCCCATGCTCCGAACCCTTCTACTCCTGGCCCTCCTGCCCGCATCGGTCTACGCCCAAACCACGCAGGAGAAAGTCCGCGACTACCGCAGCGCCAACGAACCCCAGATTCTCAAGGAATACATGGCGCTGCTCGCGATTCCAAACGTCGCGTCAGACACCGAAAACATTCGCAAAAACGCCGAGTTTATCGCGGAGATGATGAAGCAACGCGGACTCGCGCCGCGTTTACTAGAAGGTCCAACTCGCGACACTCCGCCGGCGGTTTTTGGCGAATATAAAGTCCCCGGCGCGCGACGCACGTTGCTGCTTTACGCGCATTACGACGGTCAGCCAACCGATCCGAAGCAGTGGACCGGAACGCATCCCTGGAAACCGGTTTATCGTAACGCGGCGTTGGAAGCAGGCGGCCAGATCGTGTCCGCACCCGCCGGAAACGAACCTGTCAATCCCGACTGGCGCATGTACGCGCGTTCCGCGTCTGACGACAAAGCGGGAGTGATGGCGATCCTGAATGCGTTCGCCGCGCTCAAAGCCAAAGGCATCCCACTCACGTCAAACATCAAGTTCTTCTTCGAAGGCGAAGAGGAAGCGGGCTCGCCACACCTCGCGGAGATCATCAAGGCCAATCGTGAATTGCTCGAGGCTGACGCGTGGATCATCTGCGATGGACCAGTGCACCAGTCGGGCCGGAAACAGGTCGTGTTTGGCGTGCGCGGCGACGTCAATGTTGACGTCACGGTTTACGCAGCGAAACGTCCATTACACAGCGGCCATTACGGCAACTGGTCGCCAAATCCAGCGATGATGCTCGCGCGTCTGCTCGCTTCGATGAAAGACGACGAGGGACGAGTAACGATCGACGGTTGGTATTCCGACGTCGAGCCGCTTGGCGAACGTGAGCGACGCGCGATTGCGGACGCGCCGCAGTATGATGAAGAGATCAAGAAGCAATTGGGTCTAAGTCGCACTGAAGGCGCGGGCAAGTCGCTGCTGGAATTGATCAACGTTCCTTCGCTGAACATCAACGGATTTGCGAGTGGCGACGTGGGCGACCTCGCGCGCAACGTGATTCCCACCACCGCGACCGCGGTATTAGATCTGCGTCTCGTCAAGGGAAACGATCACCGGCGGCAAGTCGAACGTTTGATCGCGCACATTCGCAAGCAGAAATACTTCGTCACCGAAAATGCACCTACCGACGTAGAGCGCGCGCAACATCCGTTAATCGCGCGCGTGAATGTCAGGCCCGGCGGCTACAACGCTGAACGAACGCGCATGGATTTGCCCGTGTCGCTGACGGTTATCGAAGCAGTGCAATCGACGACGCGCGACAAGATCGTTCTGTTGCCGACTTCCGGCGGGAGTCTGCCGCTTTCCATCGTCACCGAGAATTTGAAAACCGTGACGATCTCCGTTCCGATTGCCAACTACGACAACAACCAGCACGCCGAAAACGAAAACGTTCGGCTCCGCAATCTTTGGGAAGGCATCGAGACGTTTGCGGCGTTGATGACGATGGGCCCAGCACAGGAAGGAGCGAGAAGTGGACGCTAAACTGAACTTGCCGGTGCTGCTCGGCACTAATCGCAATCTGCGCAATAGTGTGTTTCCCGCGCGTTGGCTTGTCGGCGAAATGCAAAAACGTCCGGAGATCCAGACACGCCTGTTCGACGTTGCGGAGTTTGCTTTGCCAGCCGACGATTACGGCCAGGAGATCAAGGACTGTTTTCCGGAGTGGCGCGACGCGATCATTCAGGCGGACGGTTTGGTGATCGTCACACCGGAATACAATCATGGTTATCCGGGTGCCTTGAAAGCGGTTTTGGATCTGCTGCTTAAAGAATACATCCACAAGGCGGTCGCGTTTGTCGGTGTCTCAGCTGGACCATGGGGCGGCACGCGGGTGATCGAATCGATGGTGCCGATGGCGCGTGAGTTGGGCCTCGCCGTGACGTTTACGGATCTGAATTTCCCGAAAGTGCAGACACTTTTTGACGCCGAGGGAAAACTGCTAGATGCGGCTTTTGAAAAACGCGCCGCCGCATTTCTCGACGAACTGGTGTGGATGAGTCGCGTGTTGCGCTGGGGACGCGCGAACGTTCCGTCCAAATTTCATTCGTGATCAAAACGTGCAGCCGTAGGCCCTCATCTGCGTGCGCGCTCTTTCGTGCTGGTCCTTGCAAGCCTGGACGAGACCGGGTTTGGTCTGCGGGTTGGCGGCGAGTTGCTTCCAATTACTGCGCCACGTCGTCATGGTGGTTTGGAATTGAGGACGTCCGCCTTCAGGCACCTTGGACGTGATGCAGGTCTCGTAGGCGTTCAGGAAGTTATCGCATTCAGGCACTCCAATAGGCTCCCCACTAAGGGTTACCGCAGTATTGCGGTTCGTGTCAGGCCGCGAACAGGCAAACACGAGGAGCGCCAATACGAGACATAACGTCAGTAGGAGAGATCTCGACATTTTCGTTCTCCCTGATCAAGAATGACGAAGCCCGGGGATAATACACCAAACATAATCCCTCTCCCTGACCGCTTCGACGTTCGAAAGAGACATTCAATGAACTACAAACTAATCCTCGCCTTGTTGCTGTCCTTTTGTACCTTTCTGCCGGTTTTAGGCCAAACGGCCACTCAAACCACGCCTCAGACCAGGCCCACGGATGACAAGGACGACGTCGTAAAAATCACCACCAACCTGGTCCAGATCGACGCCGTGGTCACAAAAGACGGTAAGCCTGTACCCAATTTGAAAGCTGAAGATTTCGAGATCTACGAAGACGGGCGCAAGCAAAACATCACGAGCTTTGCTTACATTTCAAATGTGGGGACTTCGCCGTCCGCCGCGCCTGATAACAAGAGCGCCGGCACGCCCGCTATTCCCGGCGCCCCTGCCGCTCCGATCCAGCGGGACCTTCCGCGTCGCACGATTGCGATCGTCGTCGACGACCTCGGACTTTCGGCCGAAAGCATTAGGCAGGTGAGACGTCAGGTCCGTAAGTTCATCGCCGAGCAAATCGAGCCGAACGATCTCGTGGCGATCATTCGCACCGGCGGAGAGATGGGCGCGTTACAGCAGTTCACTAACGACGCGCGGCTGCTGAGCCGTGCGGTGGACCAGCTCCGCTGGAATGTTTGCAGCCGCGTGGGTGTTTCAGTTTTCAATCGTATAGGTGGTCCAGGCGGCCAGGGTGACGATACAGATCCTTGCGGCGGGCAGAGCTACCGGAAGACGCGAAGGGCCCTCGAGTTCATTCTCGATGCGATGGGACAGCTTCCAGGTCGCAAGTCATTGATCCTGATGTCCGACAGTCTCCCAATGGAGAACCAGGAAGGACAATTTGAGACGGCCGATTCGTTTTCAGAGGCTCGGTCACGATTGCCGAACGCCGACAGCGTCGCAGATCAGGGATTCGTTTCAGTCGGGCCAAACTCCAGGAACTATTATTGGGCATTGCGAAAGATCGCTGAAAAGGCAATTCGTTCGTCTGTCGTAATTTACGCAGTCGACACGCAGGGTTTGCAATACACCGGCATCACCGCCGCGGATTCCATCCCCACGCCGATACGGCAAGGCGAGCCGGCAATCAAGCAGGTCATGGTGAACCGTTCAAGGACGCTGCTGAGCCGGCGCGAAGGCGGCGAAATGATCGCGAGGCAAACCGGCGGGTTTCAGGTTCGCAACTCGAACGGTTTTCAGCTCGATCGCATCATGGAAGACCAGCGCGGCTATTACCTCATCGGTTACCGTCCGAGTGTTGAAACGTTCAACCGAAAGTTTCATCACATCAAAGCGAAAGTGAAACGGTCAGGGATGAACGTGCGAACACGCTTCGGCTTCTTCGGCGTTACGGAAGAGGAAGCTGAACGCACGCGTCCAACACCACAGGACAACACGAATCTCGCGTTGCTCTCGCCGTTCGGCGTGCAGGATCTCGAGCTCGACGTCGATGCGTTTTTTGCGAACAGCAAAGACGAGGGCTCGATCGTGCGCTCGTTCGTTTACCTCAACGCCGCGAACCTTACCTTTACACCTGGTAACGATCGCCACGAAACGTCGCTCGAGCTTCACGGGGTGATTTTTGGCGACAACGGCACGATCGTCGAGCAGATCAAAGGCAACACAGTACTCAGTTTGAAACAGAACGAGTATGAACAAGCGTTGCGGGATGGTCTGCGACTCCGTTTCGACATGCCCGCGAAGCGTCCGGGTTCGTACCAGGTTCGTATCGCAGTGCGCGACCGCAATTCCTCCAAAATCGGGTCGGCCGGACAGTTCGTGGCCGTTCCCGATCTGCGGAACAATCAATTAGCGATGTCGGGAGTCGTTTTGCGCGCGGCTTCCGAAAGCGCAACGCAAGGAGCGGTGGGTCCGGCCGGCCAGCGCTTTCGGATCAACTCCGAGGTTGAGTTTGCGTTTGTGATTTACAACGCCGCTATCGATCCGGCGACTCAATCGCCGAACCTGGTGATGGAGACGAAACTGTTTCGCGATGGCAAGAGCGTCAAATCTAACGCGAACACGCCCATCAGCAGTGCGAATCAGCCGGACCTGGCGCGGCTGGTGATTTCCGGAGTGATGCGACTCCAGGAAGATCTCGAACCCGGCAACTACTATCTACAGGTCGTGATTACGGACAAAGCCGCCAAAGACAAGCAGCCCCCGGTCACTCAATGGGTAGACTTCGATATCGTTAAGTGATTACTCGCCGCGGTCTAATCGACGCTTACCAGCTTCGTAAAACTCAATTACTTCCTTCGCAGCGGCGATCACTTTCTCCCGCAGTGATCGCGGCTCGATTACTTCCAGCTTCGATCCAAACGAAAGCGCGTACTCAACCGCCATGTCTTCGACGTCAAAGCCCACCGAGATCCGCAACCACCCGTCAGGATCCTTTTCAAACGTATCTCCCACGCGCGCAAACCTCCCGGCGAACCTCAGCCGCAGAAACACGTCAGGCGACACGCGAAACTGCGCGAGGTAGTTCGGCCGCGCCGTTTTTAACGCCGTCGTCGACTGCCCCCAGTACGCCGCGAGATCGAAACCCGCTGGAACCGCGCATTGCTGGTCCAACACTTCGGCCTGCGACATACGCGAGATGCGATAACTACGAACCTCTCCCGCAACGCCGGCCACCAGGTACCACGCGCTTCCCTTCGCAACGAGACCGAGCGGATCAACCTCGCGTTCGACGTCGTGACAACCCGGACCACGTTGATATGTGAAACGAAGTTTGCGTTCCGACCAGATCGCCTCCTGCAACACCGGCAAGAGGGGCACTGATTCTTCCTGTCGCGACCAACCCGCGGTGTCGATGTGAATGCGGCGCCGCGCCTGTTCGGCGCCTTGCCGGTACATCGCGGGTAACGCGGCGAGCAGTTTCAACAGCGCGCCTTCAGATGCTTTCTCCAGCCGCAGGTCGGCGAGGAGTTTTGGTGGCTGGGTTACGAAGAGCGATTGAATCTCGGCTTCGTTCAGGCCAGTGAGGTTCGTGCGATATTCACCGAGTAACGACCAACCGCCGTTGCTGCCGCGTTCGGCTACGACCGGAATACCAGAAACGCTGAGCGCTTCCATATCTCGATGAATCGTTCGTTCGGAGACTTCCAGCCGTTCCGCCAGCGCTCGTGAGGTCAGTTGCCGGTTTGTTTGCAACAGGAGAACTATCGATAACAGTCGGTCGGCTCGCATGGGACTAGATTTTACCCTGCGAACATGACACACGTTGTCATATATCCCTAACTAAAATGCGGTTCGGAGGTGGATAAATGCGAAAAGTGATCTTCGGCGGCGCAAATACGGTCGACAATTACATTGCGGGTAAAGACGACTCTATCGACTGGATTCGTCACTCCAAGGAAGTAAATGAGATCATGAAGCGGTACTGGGAAACGATCGACACCGTCATTCTCGGTCGGAGAACCTGGGAAATCGCGATGAAGAGTGGATCCGGCGGTTCGAAAGGGATCAAGACCTACGTCTGTTCGCGCACACTCACGAAAATCCCCGGCAAGAAAGTCGAACTAGCGCCCGACGCCGTGAGCCTGGTGAAGCGGCTCAAGTCGGAAGAAGGCAAAGACATCATCGTCATGGGCGGCAGTTTGATCGGCAAGTCGTTGTTTGAAGCCGGATTGGTCGACGAGTTTGGCGTTAACATTCACCCGGTGTTGCTTGGCTCAGGCATACCGCTGTTTTGCGAGATGGATCGGCGGATCGATCTCGAGTTGCTCGAGTGCAGGCAATTGGACAACGGATGCGTGTTTCTGAACTACCGAGTTATTTAGAAAGCACTTCGCGGAAGAAGTCGATCGCGCGCGGATCGCCGGATTCACCCAACGAGCGAATCGCCTGCTTGCGAACCGCTTGATTCGTATGCGTGCGTGCGATCTTGATCAGCAGCGGCACTGACTCTTCCGCGCGCCGTTGGCTGATCGCCCTGACCGCCTGCACCTGCACTTCCGCATTTGCATCCGTGCTCTGCGCGGTCGCACTCAGAAACTCAAAACTGCGTTTGCTGACGCGCTCGCCAAGCATGCGAATCGCGTGACGACGCAGTTCGACCGCATCATTCCCACGCGCGACTTCAAACAACTTGTCTTCAACCCGCGTGCTCTTGATCTCGGAAAGCGATTGCAGCACGGCACGTTTCACTTCCGCGGACTGCTCGCTATCAAACAGCTTCAGGAGGTCGTCCACAGCCGCTTCGCCGCGTTCGCCAAGCACGCGGATCGCTTGCTTTCGCAGGTCGGCGTTTGTGTCGGTACGCGCGACCTCGAGTAAACGCGCCTGGGCTTTTGCGCTCTTCGTTTCAGCCAGCGAACGCAACGCCGCTTTCTTGATATCGAGATTGCTTTCGCTCGCGAAGATCCTGCCCAATTCGTCCGCCGCGTCGTCGCGCTGGAAATGCCCGAGTTGACGAACTGCGGCGCGGCGCGACTCCCAGTCAGCATCGTTCTTCGCAATGGCGAGCAGAAACGGAAATGCAAGCTGCTCTTCGTCGCTGTTTCCCGCCGCGGAGATCAGACTGCGCCGAACTTCCGGATCTTTTACTTCCTCGTACAGAGTCTTGAGCGTCGCGACCGTGCCACGATCGTGACTCTCGCCGATCGAATGCGCAGCGCTGCGCCGCAGTTTCTTGTCTTCGCTTTCATTGCGCACCAGCGAAGCCAGAAACGCCATTTCGCCGCCAGTTTGGCCCAACCAGTAAACAGCCGATGACCGGATGCGCTGATTCGGCGAACTGATGACGAAGTTTTTGAGCATGCCGCTGACGCGCGCGTCGTCGTGCACCGCAATGCCGATCACGGCGCGCTCACTCAACGAGTCGAGAGGCGTAGCGGCGGCGATTGCTTGCAGGTAATTCAGGCTCTCCTCGTTGTTCGCGCGGCCCAACCAGTAAACTGGGTAACCGCTGTACTCGCGTTTCCGTTCGAGGTTGTAAATCTCCAACCGCGTAATCTGATTTCCGGCCGGCTCACGCAACAGAAACACAGCGAGGCTGCGTGTTTCGACTGGTAATCCATCCGGCGTCGTCCCGACGAACACGGTCGTGTCGCCGATCTGGTTCATGCTGCCGCGAAACTCGCGAACCGCCGGATCGATCGCGACGCGCGGACGCACGTCGAACGTGTACGCCGACCAGTACGGCGTTTGCCGCGTGCGTCCGCGAGCTTGCGCGGCTTCGAGTTTAGTCATCAGGTCGGCGCCCTCGACGGTGGTAAAACTCTGCACCGTCGTAGCAGTCGATTGAGTTTGGGGATTATCGCTAGCGGAAGCGACTAGGACCACGGATAAAAAAATTGAAAGGAACATGGAGCCTCCAATTACTTCAGCAACTCTTCAAGGAACTTCAACGCGTCAGGATCTTTGCTTTCGCCGAGATAACGCACCGCGACTTTGCGCATTTCCACTGACGGATCATTACGCGCGATGGTCATCAGCTTACGCAGCGCAACCTTGTGTTTCGAATCACCAAACGCGCGAATCAGCGCCGACTTGACTTGCTGGTTCTGCTCGGCGTCGTACAGCGCGACCAGTTGTGTCACGGTTGGTTCGTCGTCTTTGTCGCCTAACTGCCTTATGGCAAAGCCGCGCAGTTCCAGCGGATCGCTGCCACCTGCGATCTTAAACAGTTGCTCCCGCGCGCGCGGATCGTTGTTGTCAGCAAATGCGCGCAACAAGCTCTGTTTGATTTGCAGATTTGATTCACCACTGTACAGCTGGAGCAGTTGATCCATCGGCAGGCGGCCGTGGTCGCTCAGCACGCGAATCGCGGCGATACGCATCTCCGGGGTGTCGCCGGTTCGCGCAATGTCCCAGATCTTGGTGCGTGCTTTTGTATCATCGCGTTGGGCAAGCGCGCGCAGCACCTGCATCCGGATCTCTTTGGTTTTGTCTGTGTCGTAAATGCGGATCAGCTCGTCGAGTGACGCCGCATCTTTGAGTTCACCAATGTAACGAATCGCAGCCTGGCGAGACTGGACGTCGTCACTGCTACGCGCGATCTCCATCACTTTCGCAGTGCCGCGCGGAGTTCGGCTTTCAATCAGCGCACGAACTATCTGGGCTCTGACTTCCTTCGTTCGATCAGCGTCGTAGATCTTGATCAATTCGTCAGTGACTTGTTCGCTGTGTTGGTCGCCCAAACGCTTGATAGCCGTGAGACGGAGTTTCATGTCCGGATTCGTGCGGGCGACGTCGAGCAGGATCGGCACCGCGCGTGCGCCGCCGTGCGCGCCAAGCATCGACACAGCCGCCGACTGAAATCCCTGACACGTAGTCGGATTTGCTCTGAGCGCTTCGGTAACGATGCCGACGGCGCGTTCCTCGTCAGCCTGGAAAAGACTCTGTAACGCGAGAATCTTGATCTCGCAGTTGTCTCGTTGCAGCGCCTGATCGACGTCGGCCTTGCGACCCAGGGTGACGAGCAGCGCCTGCGCATCCTGACGCCAGCTCGAGCTCGGGAACCTGTTAATCAGTCTCACTAACGAAGCGGCTGCTTCTTCAGTTTTTCCCTGTTTCTGCAACGCGTAGCCGTGCCAATAAAGTGCGGCGTCGAGATCTTTGTCCTTGGGATAGCCTTTGATGAACTCGTTGAACTTGTCAGCGGCGCGCTGCCAGTTCTGTGCTTCGATCATGTCGCGGCCTTCGCGCAGGATCTGCATCGAAGCGGTGTTCACTCTGCTCGCTTGCATGAAGCGTTCGAGCTTGGCGACGTCCTGACCGTAAGCGACACTGCTGAGAAGTAACAAGACAAACAGAAAGCTGATGTGGGGGCGAAAACGAACTATATAAGTCATAATTGGGTCTTTCCTTAATTGAAATAAATGGTCTAACCGCACAGGCACAGAGAACCGAGAGCGAGCGCAGGCGATCGAGCGGTGATCAAAAACGCACATGGCCTCTCCATTCCCTGTGCCTCTGAGGTCAACCTCTCAGGTGAATTTCGTAACGGCTGTTTACTTAATCAAGAGCACGCGCGAGTGCAGTGGAATTGATCTGCAACAACGCGACGATGTTTTTGCGTTCAACCCGTTCGCGAATCACGCGCACGGTGGCTTCATCCGGACGATCCGGAAGATTTGCGATGTCCAACAGGATCGGTTCGAGACTATCCAGTAGCGACGCGATCTGAACGTCGCCGGCGGCGTCGGCTTCGCGGCGCAGCATCATGTTTTGATAGATCAATTGCTGGGCCCGTTTGCGTTCGTACCTTACTTCCGCCGCGGCGTCAGTGTCGTCGAGTCGCACGTTCCTGAACGCGCGCAACAAGTTCTCTGCCTTTTCAAAGTGCAGCGCGGTCATTGTTTGCGCGTCTGCGGAGCGAATCGTTTCCGGGATTGCAGGTTCCGGGATTGATGCGAACTGCTCGCCGGGTTTTGGTTCACGAACCGGAGGTCGTCGGGCGGGCGTCGCTTTCGGTTTCGGCGTGTCTTCCTTCTCGTTCTTGTCGGCCTTTGGTGGTTCAGCTTCTGGCGAAGACTTCGTCTCTGGACTTGGCTCAACCGTAGGGGACGGAACAGAAGGAGGAGCGTTGAACGCCACTTGGTCAGGCCGTTGGGAGAAGGACATTAAGCCGATTATCAAACCAATAAAGGCAATTGATGCGAGCGCCGCGGCGGCATAACCCCAATTCCACCCCCAACTCACGCCAGCACCGGACGTCTTTCGCTCACCGCGCCCGCCCGCCAAAATCTTCGCCAGCGCACGTTTTTGCACCACTCCCGGCAACGACGCTTCAAAGCTGCTGATCTGGCTGCGTAAACTGAGAAAGTCAGCGCGCGCTTCCGCACACCGCACGCACGTCAACAAGTGACGCTCGACTTCGCGTGCCTCGGCCGGCCAGAGTTCACCATCAATCAGCGACGAAATTTTTTCTGTAAAACCGCAGTTCATAGATCCTTTTTTCAATCCTTGAAAATCCCTGCCACTAACTCACGCTTGCGCCGGCAACCTTTACTTTCTTACTCCAACGTTCCCGCAACGCCGCGCGCGCCCGAAAGATGTCAACCTTCACCTTGCTCTCGGAGATGTTCAGCACCTCGCCGATCTCGCGGTAGCTCAACTGCTCCTGCTCCCTGAGCAACAGGGCCGCACGCTGATCTTCAGGAAGCGTTTGCAACATCTCGAGTACCAACTGCTTGCGCTCGCGCGTTTCGTACTCCTGTTCCGGATTGCGAGCGGCCGGTCTCATTGCTTCCACCACTCGATCAAACAGCCGGTAGCGCGTATTCGTTTTGCGAAACTCGTTGATCGCGAGATTTCGCGCGACGCGGTAGAGCCAGAAGCGTGCCTCGCCGGGCGGCAAGGTTCCCCAAGCCGTGCGATGAAGTTGCAGGAAGCTCTCCTGTGCCAGATCCTGCGCCAGTGGCGCGCGGCCTCCCAATAAACACTCCAGAAAGCGGCATAGGCTAGGGTAAAAATCCTGAAACAGCATGGTGAACTCGTCGTCTTGGCTCGCCATAAGCTGCGCTACGTCTCCTAAAACACGTGGGTTCGGGAAAAGTTACAGGATTTTTTGGGGGACTTCAGTGGCCTACCAGGCGGGACTCACAGATTATTAAGGATCTTCAACGCCGTACCGGAAAAGATCCCTTTCTTCTCTTCGTCAACTATCTCAAGGCCTTCGATAGACGAAACCGCCCGGTCGATCGACCCGAGCAGGTGCGGATAGTCACTGCCCATCACCATGTGATTCGCTCCAACCAGGTTCCGCACCATCATCAACGTGTGCTGACTGAACGACACCGTATCGTAATAGAGTCGCTTCAGATAAAAGCTCGGCAGTTGATCAATCTTCGCGCGACACTCGGGAAAGTCGCGAAAGCCGTTGTCCATGCGCTCCATCAAATATGGCACCGCGCCGCCGAGGTGACCGATGATCCAGCGTATGTCGGGAAACTCGGCCAGCATTCCGTCGTAACACATGCGCGCGACCGCGAGACTCGTATCAAACGGAAAACCGATGATCGGCCCGAGCACGTATTCGCGAAACGCGTCTGACTGCGCCGGCAACATCGGGTGCAGAAAGATGCACAGCTTCATTCGATTTGCTTCCGCGAAGAATGGCCGATACTCGGGCGAGGTAAGCGGTTTGCCGGCGATGTTGCTGAGCAGAATCACGCCGTTGAGTTTCAGTTCGTCGATGGCGCGATGTAGCTCAGCGAGTGCCGCGTCCGGCGCGTCCATCGGAATCGAAGCAAAACCTTTGAAACGGTCGGGATATGTGGCGATCAGTTCGGCGTACGAGTCGTTGATCATCCGCGCGACCGCGGGTTGATGTTCGGCGTCAGTGAAGAACACGTTTGGTGTCGAAAGCGAGATCACTTCGACGTCGATCGCGACGCGATCCATGTCTTCGAGACGTTTCGAAACGTCCGTCATGGCGGGTGTCACGCCAAAGAAACGTGCGCCGCGGTAAGTGATGATTGTTTGTCCGCTGGGACTCTTGTCGAACGAGAACTCCGATGGCAGGTCGCGAACGGTTTGAAAAAACTCCTCAGTGTAGAAGTGCGTGTGGAGGTCGTATTTGATCACTGCTTATCGGTCTCGGGTTGATCGCCAGGTTGGAGTATGAGCTCGTATTCCCGCTCAGTGCGCGTTGCGCCCCAGATCTCGTGTGTCTTCTCGAACGTGCATACGAAGCCGAAGTCTTGATAAAGATGCGCCGCGGCTTTCAACTCCGTGATGGTCCACAATTTGACTGTGCGAAAGCCCCGCTCACGACAGAACGCGAGGGCTCGGTTCATCAGTTCACGGCCGAGTCCACGACCGCGAGCGTCGGGATGCAACAGAAAGTAGCGCAGCATTGCTGTGTCGTCGTCCAATCCGTCAATGACGATTGAACCGACGATGCGGCCTTCAAGTTCGGCGACCGCGAACAGGTCTTTGCCGGGATCGTACTGTTTAGCAAACTCGCCGAAGCGCTGGGCGACGCCGCCTTCAAATGTTCGATCGAGTCCGTACTCGCGCGCGTACAGCACGCCGTGCAGGTAGATGACGTAGCCGACATCGCCGGGCTCCATCGTCGTGCGAATGTTTACTTCACTGGTTTGTGTCACGCTGTTTCCTTGCATCACTCTCGCGACCTCTTCTTCCATTGCCAGAGTCCGGCGGTTACTTCGGCCGGCAAACGATGTCCTAACTGTCGCGCCAAAAGACATAACTGACCGCGATGATGCGCCTCGTGCGCCACGAAATAACTGAGAAAGTGCACGAGGTCGGTCGGGAAATTCTGCCACGCCGCCGCAGGAATTGCCCCACCACGCGTTACGCCGAGCTGGATTAACTGAATCATACCCTCGCTGCTGCGGGCGAGTGCCCGTGTTAATTCGCGGGGCGTCACCGTGCGCGCGTTAACACTTCGCGGCACCGCGACGCCGTGATTCGATCCGATCATCTTGATCCACATGCAACGAGCGTTGTGAATGTGCGCTGCGATCGTTCGCACCGTGCGCCGCGGCGCGCCCGGAACACTCATCGACCACAACTCGACCGGCAGGTTCTCGATGAGATACGTCGTGACGCGATGGTTCGTACGCCACGCGGCGATCAACGCTTCCCCGTCATCCGTCGTGTTCGTCATCAGTTATTTGCCCCTGCGATCAGCTATTTGCCTCGGAACAGCAATCTAATCGTAACATTGGGTGGCGAAGCGCCGGTGTTATAGTGACCGTTAGTTAAGTTTTAACTTCTTCCGATTCAATGACAGCAGCGGCGGCGGCACCCCGGCGGCTCGGATCCTACCTAATCTTAATAACGGAAAGCATAGAAAGGGGCAGCAGTGACTACTCAAGCAGTTACGAGCAGAGATGAACGCGGTCAGCCCACGCTCGTCAATGGCCATCGGACGAACGTTAACAAAGACAATTGGCTCGGTTTTGTCGGTGACGTGGTTAATTTCACGGGCGAGGTCTCC
Organism: Acidobacteriota bacterium; assembly: GCA_020199835.1. Taxonomy (GTDB): domain Bacteria; phylum Acidobacteriota; class Blastocatellia; order Pyrinomonadales; family Pyrinomonadaceae; genus PSRF01. The sequence goes on from JAIVJV010000009.1 coordinate 383,851, forward strand.
TTCAAATCGATGCTGCGAATCGATGGGCGCTTTTGCGGCAACGTCACTTCACCGGACGGCACGTTGATCGTCAGCACCGGCGCGCAAGTCACGAAGGCGGTGATCAAAGTTGCTGTTGCAAAGATTAACGGCACCGTCGAAGGCGACATCCTCGCGAGCAAGGAGCTCGTGCTTGGTCGGACGGCAAACGTCAGAGGCCACGTCGTCGCGCCGGCTCTAGTGGTCGAAGAAGGCGCGCAGTTCAACGGCAGCTGCCGCCGTATTTGAACCATCTATCATGACGTGTGACTTGCCGGTCGATAGACTCGCATCAACTTTCCATGCAAATCCACTGCTGTAGTTATAGACGCAGTAATTCGTCCCGCTGTCCGAGTCGATCAGGATCTTCCGTGCAAACAATATTTCCGGCGTGACCAGGATTCTGGAAATGCAATCGCTTGAAGTCCTGACGATTGAGAGGTTAAGAGCACACGGTCTACTTCGGTTGCTCTTCGTAGCAGATCGATGTCCGAGATAGCCTGATTCGCCTTACCGTCTTCCAGCGCTGTCAGTACATCATGGCCCAGCCTTCGCAACTCCTCAACACGTAAAGGAAAGTTCAGTAGGCCAGCCTAGAATCAGCACTTCAATATCCAACAGAAGGTAAGTAACAGCCGCGCGGCGCGTGGTACTCGCCCATCGACATCAGTGTCATCGGCTTAACTGCCCTCATTCCATTTTTCAAACACCAGCGGAAGAGTGTGGCTTGGCGCGTCGGGAGTAAGACCGACAGCGGCTCCGTGCATTGATTACTCACGCCAATCAGAAGCGCGAGCATGTCTTCCTCGGTTTCCGCGACTGCGTGATTGAGGGGCCAGAATTGCGGCGCGGAGATGTAGGCGGTGAGTCGCCCGCCGCGCAGAGCGACGAAAGGATTCGGTGCCGGTGGCGTGTGTTTGAGTTCGTTGAGCCGGTCGAAGCCGTGGACGGATCGGCACACCTCCGCGCAGGCGTCGTAGTCTTCTTCTCGTATCGGTCTGACTTCGTATCCCGCCGGTATCTCGCCTCTGGGCGCGCCTTCAATGATTACGACTGGCTCGCGCACGTCAAAGCCGAGTGATGCATAAAGTGAAAGCGACGCCATGTTGAAACTGTCCTGGAGCAAACGAATACCTGCGTGATTTTTGCCGCGCTCGATTACGGCTTGCATCAGCATTCTTCCCACGCCTTTGGCTTGCGCGTCTGGTTCGATCGTGATTGGTCCAACCCCGGCAATAGCGTCGTGTTCCTGGAGGTGATTCGAGCCGATTACCTGGCCCTCACTCTCGGCGACGACGTTGAACACACCGGGGTCCGCCAAAAGATGCTGCGTGAGCCCAATCGCCAGCTCCGGTGAAGGAAAGTCCTTGCGGAAGTTATGCCTCTCGGCAATTCCCTTGAACGCCTCGTAGCAGATCCTGCCACACGTCTCCACATCCTCGGGCTGCATTGGTCGAATTTGAATGGTCATACTCGTTATTTATATCGCTTCCCGTGCTTGATGACTATATCCACGTTCTGCAACAGATCAATATGCCGCAGCACGTCGCCCCGGACGGCGATGATGTCAGCGTACTTGCCTTCCGTTACTGTGCCCACTTGATCGGAAACCTTCATCGCGACGGAGGGCCAGTACGTGGCGGCGCGAATGGCGACCAGCGGGTCCATGCCGAAAGCGTTGACCCACGCATCCAACTCGCGCCAGGTGGTCTGGCTGTGGAAGTTCATGGGAATCCCACTGTCAGTGCCGATCAAAAGCACCACGCCCGATTCGGAAAGCTGTTGGATCTTGCGCGCAAGCGTGGGCCGGCGCAGCGGCGTGATCTGGTAGTACGACAGCCGATCGGGCTTCTTGAGTGACGCCCGAATGTCGTCGATGATCGATTGCGGCAGACCGGCTTGCCACGACGGATCGTCAAGCTGCTCCGGGTTATCGCGCACATACTCGTAGTTCAACAACCCCTGCACAGTCGGCGTCCAGAACAATGGTCCAAGACTCATCTTCGCGGTTCGTTCACGGATCATCGCGATCACGTCCGCGGGATACTCCGGCGCGGTTGCAAGTCCCGTGTGTTCAAAACAATCAACGCCAACGAGTAATCCGCGACGAATCTCTTCCGGACGATGCGAGTGCGCCACCACCGGCAACTTGCGCTTGTGCGCTTCGTCAACCACTGCACGCACCTCATCCATCGTCATCAAGTCCTGATCGATCAACTTAATGACATCAACTCCGGCGTCTGCGAGGGTGCGCACCTTCGCGCGCGCGTCCTCGACACCGTTCACGCCCCAACGGACGTAATCAGTGCCCGGATATGGTTCGTGTTGAATAAACGGACCGGAAACATAAAGAGTTGGACCAGGGATCTCGCCTTTCCTGATGCGATCGCGCACCGCGATACTTGCTTTCAACGGCGCGCCGAGATCGCGCACACTTGTCACGCCCGCCATCAGCAACTGCTTTGCTGACGCAGGCATGATCACGCTTTCCATCATCGGCGGATACGTCTTGTCCCAGTGCGCGTAATCGCTGTGACCGTTGATCATCAGGTGTACGTGCATGTCCCAAAGACCGGGCAGCACGGTCATGCCTTCGGTCGAGATGACTTCCGCCCCGCGTGGAATCGCGAGCGTCCCAACCTGGCCCACGGCTTTGATCCGTTCGCCTTCGATGATGACGACGCTATTGCGAATCGGCTTGCTGCCGTAACCGTCGATCAGCGTGCCGCCGACCAGCGCTTTGATGTGTGCTTGTGATTGGGCGTGGACATTCGTGAAGAGAGCGATTGCAAGCAGAACAACCGACAGATATCGCATGCGTGAGATCTCCTGTCTATTTGATCCAGCGCTTTGTGTTCACAACCTGATCGATCTTGTTTTCCAGTGCGGTGAGCTGGTCCAATACGCGGGCACCGCGACAGCCGTGGTAATGGCGAATGGTTTTCTTTTTACCCTTCCAGTCGAGAGACGTGACGGCGGAAGACGAATCCGTCCACCACTCGGGACAGTTTGGTCCTTCGCTAATGTACTCGTGATCGAGTCTCGTGTAATTGATCTTTTCGAACTCGCGTACGAGTGATTGCAATGCGGCTTTCGTGATCCGGCCCTGCGCCTTGCCTGTTCGTTTGACGAACTCTTTGCCTTCGTATTCGACTCGGCCATCAGCGAAGATCGACAACTTGTAAACCGGGCAAGTGCCGAAACAGGCGCCGCGTTCGAGTGTGATCACCGGAGCCGCAGCAGCGAGCGAAAGCGAGAGTGCGAGTAGCATGTGAGTCATGGCTGTTTCGAAAAGTGGCGCACGATGATGGCGATTGGCAAGCCAATGCAGAACATTATGAGGAGCAGTTGGATGAGGCGACCCAAAAGAGCTGGCGGCGTGCGCGCCGGCGGCAACGCCGACAGCGGCAGCACCACAAAGTTCATAAACGCGTAAACGAACACGCCATACACGAGTCCCCACAAAACCGGCTGCTCAAGCAGAAACCGCAACTTCCGGCTCGCCACATAAAAAACCGCGGTCCAGGTAGTAGCGATTGAAAAGTGCAGCACGACTCCGAGCGCGGCCGTCTTCGCGCCGCCGCTGTAAGCGGCCGAGCCCATCAATCCACTCGAAATCGACTGCATGATGCGCGCCGGCCTCAAACCGGCGCGCAACCATGAAACAACACAAGCGCCCGCAAGATCGAGCGCGCCCGCGATCAGGCCACCCCAGAAGATGGCTTTCGAAGCACTGGATTTGTTCATCGTCAGACTGGCGCGGTTCGCGTAACTGCCGAATCTTTATACAGCGCCGCCCCGGCGATCGTTGCGATTATCGACGTGATTAGATGCAACGCACCGACTTTTATCCACAGAGCAGTCGAAAAGAATCCGAGTGGAATAAACTGTGCTGGACCCGCCAACGAGAACGCGACCCAACTCGCGATTCCGGCGAGCGCCGCGGTTTTTGGTCCAGCGCCGAAGTGCGTACGCATCGTGGCGTAGAACAACATCGCGATCAGGCCGCGGCCGAGTTCAAACAGCGCGAAGTAGACCATGCTGGCGCCATGTGGTTCAGGCTCGGCCGCTCGCAATCCTGCGTAGACGGCCTTCCAGTCAGTATCGACGATCTGCCCGTGAATAAAACCATCAGCGACGAACATGATGATCGCGGCTACGAGCCCGCCCAACACTAGCCGACCCCAATTGATCCTGGCCATCCGAGCACCTCCTATTTCTGGGTTTGTCCGAAAGAAATTTGGTGTCAGCCGCGAACTCCACGTTCGCGTTACTGAATCTCGACGAGCGACTCACCGGATTGAAGCAACTGGACCGCTTTTGGGAATACTACAGTAAGGATTTCTTTCAGTCGTGCGTTCGAAGTATTCCCGCACGTGACCCAAATAACTTGAGGAGGTGGACCGAATTGATCCAGCAGCAGGACAAAGTCGGAGTCTTTCGTCATAACAACCGCATTGCTCAGCCGTGCAGCCTCGAAAATCTCTTTATCTTTCGCTTGCCTCAGCTTCAAATCGCGGATTGCAACTGCATCGATAGAAAAAGTGTGTGTAAGCCACGTGGGCGATCGCTGGAGAGAACTGCGCATCGATCCAAACGATCATGCAGCGAGCACCGGGTGGTCCAGTTTGCGCGCGGCGTACTGAAGCGCGGCTTGCAAATCTTCAGCGTCGAGATCCGGCATTTCCTCCAGGATCTGCTCTGCACTCAGCCCGGCCGCAAACAGGTCCAGGATATCAATGACACGTATTCGCATCCCACGGATACACGCGCGACCTCCGCATTGGTCAGGGTCGATGCTTATACGGTCCAGTAGAGTTGCCATGCTGACATCCTTTAGTTCCGGCACAGTATATCCCTGTTTACTAGACTTTCAACGTCGATTCAGAGAACGTAAACCAACTTGCTTTGTAAGCTGGGCATGAGCGCAGGTTACCTGAACCAGGAAACCATCGAGTAGCGTTCACCGTGTGTGACTGGCGTCACTTCATGAGTCGTTTCAGCGCGAAAGGCGATGAGCGTTCCGCGTTCGCCAACAAAGTGAAACTTCGGCTCGCTTGAACCAGGACGAATTTACTTCAGCTCAAGCCCGCGGCGGAAAAGCATTTCCACGTTGCGGTGAGGGAATGCGAAGATCCGTAGTTTCTGCGTTATCGCGAAGGCGATTTCTTCGTGGCCCACCTAGGCGACAGGATCAAGAAACTTTTTGACAACGAGCAGATCGGGCCAGGGATCCGGCATCAATCACTCGCCGAACTGATCGCCGGAGTGGAAAAACGTTCCGCAGCACGCGCACGGGCTTTCGCCACTTCGATCTCACGATCACGAGGCGGCGCGTTACTAACGAGCGAGTCGAGTAGTTCCTGTGCAACCTCGGTCACTTTTTCAACCGCGCGATTAAACGCGGCCTCATTCGCTTTCGACGGCCGAGTGAAACCGCTCAGCTTACGCACAAACTGAATCGCAGAAGCGCGAATCTCTTCCTCAGTAGCCGGGGGTTTGAAGTTGTGAAGCGTTTTGATATTTCGACACATAATACAAGTCTCTTATTCTTCTTTTGCCTTCCGTTTCGCCTCGCGGTCCTCGAGTACGCCAGCTAGCGCAAGCACACCCACTGTTATCACAGAGGCGATTAAAGCAATGCCGAGCGTGCCGACGCCACAGGCGACACCGATCGCCGCCGTCAACCAGAGTCCGGCAGCCGTCGTTAACCCCTGAATATCGCGCTCTTCGTTCAGCTTCAGGATCGATCCCGCGCCGATGAAGCCGATGCCGGTAACGATTCCCTGAATCACGCGCGACTGCGCGTCGTATTGCATGCCCATACCCGCACACGCCAAAACCACGATGGCAGTCCCGAGAGAAACCAGCATGTGCGTACGCACGCCGGCCGGCTTGCCCGCCTTTTCACGTTGCATGCCGACGAGAAAACCGAAGAGCACAGCCGCGACCATCCGAAGCAGGATCTGCGCCGCCTGGCGAGTCGATTCCATGCCCAAAGTTAATTCCTGCCAAAGCAGTTCCATTCACACGTCTCCATCACAAAAACTCGCCAGCGGAAAAAGGGGCGTCCGTGTAGTCTGCGTCAGCCGCACTTAAAAGACAAACCGTGATCAGAGTTGCTTTAACAACGCAGCAGTCTCTTCACACATGCGCAACGCGTCGTATTTCTCACGAATGCGATCGCGATTCTCGGCGCCAACGCGCGCGCGGAGCACAGGGTCTTTCGCCAGTTTGATCAGCACTTCCGACAACGCCTCCGCATCCTCAACACGCGTCAAAAACTGCGTTCCCGCCACGCCAACCACCTCGCGAATTCCTTCGATGTTGGTTCCCACGACCGGCAAACCGGCGGCCATACTTTCCAACACAGCATTCGGACATCCTTCCGAACGCGAACTAAAAACACTGACGTCTACTGCGTTCAGCAACCCCGGCACGTCTGAAACCGCGCCCACGAAACGGACACTCTCGTGAATCTTCAACTCACTAGCGAGCGCCGCGAGAGATTCATAAGCACCATCGCGCCGCCCAGCCAAAACCAAAACCGCCGATCCTTTGTCTACCTGGGTGTCTACCCTGGTGTTTCCCCCTCCGTCGCCGTGGCCGTTTGCTTCAAATCACGCACCACGTTGCGCCACGCACGCAACAACGTGCGTGATCCTTATGCGCGTGCAGGTTCGCAACCATACACGCCACAAAACAACGATCATCAACCGCCAGCCGCTCGCGCCAGGTAACTCTGTCGAACTGCGGCGTGACAGTCTCCACACCGTTCCTGATGATCGTCACTTTCCTCGCAGCAACGCCTAGCTTCTCAACTAAAAATCGCGCGCCTGCGTCGCAATTGGAAACAAATCGTGGCATTTGTTGCGCCGCCCAACGCACCGACGGCGAAGTAAACGGCACAATCCCTTCATCACGCTGATTCCAAACGCACGCACGCGCACCCGTCCACCGCCAAACCAATCCGCAAACCACGTTTGGTCCGAACGTGTACGGCAGAAGAATATCCGGCTTCGCACGACGTAAAGCCCGCGCAACTCTCAGCAACGCTCTCAGCCTGCTAAACCGGCTTCGGTAAACGGATAAGGAATCACTCGCGAACGCAACCCGTGCTGCTCACAGAGCTCCGCCACCGGACCGGACTTATTGAAACCCCAAACTTCAACAATCGCCTGTTCGTGTTCCGAGAGGTAACGAGCGAGGATCAGCGCCTGACGCTCAGCGCCACCGAGTTCAAGATTTCCCAGCACAAAGACGATCCGGCGGCCCTTCAGCATTCCAGCACCCTGGTTTCAAGCGAGTGATTTTGCGTAATCTGCGGACGGGGATGATATTATTAACCCGCCAATGTCTCAATATTCCCCTGAACAAGCCGCGAAAACCAGAATTGAAACCGACTCGATGGGCGCGATCGAAGTCGCCGCCGACCGTTACTGGGGCGCACAGACCGAGCGTTCACTCCATCACTTCAACATCGGTTACGACCGCATGCCGCGGGAAATGATTCGCGCGCTCGGCATCCTGAAAAAAGCCGCTGCGCAAGTCAACCAAGAACTCGGCAAACTCTCGCCCGATAAAGCGAAGCTGATCGTTCAAGCCTGCGACGAAGTGATCGAAGGCAAACTCGACAGCCACTTTCCTTTGCGCGTTTGGCAAACCGGCAGCGGCACCCAAACCAACATGAACGCCAACGAGGTTATCTCGAACCGCGCGATCGAACTCTGCGGCGGCGTCATGGGCAGCAAAACACCCATTCATCCCAACGACGACGTCAACATGTCGCAGTCGTCAAACGATACTTTCCCGACTGCGATGTACATCGCCGCCGCGGAGCAGTTGAACAAACTCATTCCGCGCGTCGAGGAATTGCACGACGCCATCGCCGCCAAGGCGAACCAGTTTGCCGGCGTCGTCAAAATCGGACGTACACATTTGCAGGACGCCACGCCGCTGACAGTCGATCAGGAAATGGGCGGTTGGGCCAGTCTGGTCAAACGCGACGTCGAACGACTCAGATCCGCGATGCCGGGTTTACTCGAACTCGCAATCGGCGGCACGGCGGTCGGCACCGGATTGAACTCGCACCCCGAGTTTGGTGAACGCGCCTCCAGGAAGATCGCCGATTTGACGGGACTACCGTTCGTTTCACATCCAAACAAGTTCGCCGCACTCTCGGCTCACGACGAGCTCGTGGTCGCCAGCGGCACGCTCAAAACTCTCGCCGCTTCGTTGATGAAGATCGCAAACGACGTTCGCTGGCTCGGTTCAGGTCCACGCTGTGGTCTCGGCGAACTGATACTTCCGGAAAACGAACCCGGTTCGTCGATCATGCCCGGCAAAGTCAACCCAACGCAGAGCGAAGCGTTAACGATGGTCGCGGTGCAGGTTTTCGGAAACGATCTCGCTACCAGCTTCGGCGGCTCGCAGGGCGCGTTCGAGTTGAACGTTTACAAGCCCGTGATGATTCACAACTTTCTGCACTCAGTGCGGTTGATGCACGACGCCATTCACAGTTTCGTCGAGTTTTGCATCGAGGGTCTCGAACTCAATCGCGCCCAGATTGAGGCTCACTTACAAGCATCGCTGATGCTGGTTACTGCGTTGAACCCCCACATCGGTTACGACAAAGCCGCCCAGGTAGCGAAAAATGCTCACAAGAAGAACATAAGTCTGCGAGCGTCTGCCGTAGAGCTCGGATATTTGACGGGTGAGGAGTTTGACCGGCTGGTGAAGCCCGAAGAGATGACGCACCCGTGACGCAGCTTCGCAGACTCGTCGGTTTGAACATTGCCAGATAGGAACGACAAAGTTAAAGAGAACGTCTGCGGCTCGTTTTACGTGGACTCCTCATGTATCGATTGTGACGTCTGTCGCGACACGGCGCCCGAAAACTTCACCCGCTGCGACGAAAACAACTACTCATTCGTCTACAAGCAACCGCAAAACGCCGAGGAACAGGCAATGTGTGAAGAAGCGATGAGCTGTTGTCCGGTGGAAGCTATCGGGAATGATGGATGACCTTCACTAAATCGTCTTCGACTACTACCTCGTAAGTCTTCAACTTTTCATTCACTGTCAGACATTGTCCGTTGCGCACGTCAAACTGCCAGCCGTGCCAGCCACACTCGACGATGTGTCCGCAGAACGCTCCTTCCGAGAGCGGCGCACCTTTGTGCGGACAAAAATTCTCGGTGGCATAGTATTCGCCATCTACGTTGTAAACAGCTAACTCGTCGCCGTCGGGAAGCGCTACTCTGATGAAGGCGCCGGGTCGCAAGTCGCCGGTTGCGCCGACAATCAACGTTTGCGTCGCGCTGCCAGGTGTCGGTGCGCCGTCTGTTTTAGTATTGAATGATTGCACGAATGGATGGTAACAAAACACGCAAGATCTTGCTTCCGACTCGTTCTCTACGTCCGCGGTGGATTAATCTCTCCGAAGCCGTGAGAACAAAAACGGAAGGTGAGATTATGAAACGTCTACTAACCATTACCCAAATCATGTCTGTCGTGCTTGCAGTCGCAACTGTCCTGCACGCACAGGAAACCAGAACAACAACCACCGATAATGCGAAACGCCAAACACGGATCACAGTCGGTGGCGATGCAATCGTTCAGGCGCAACCCGACACAGCGATCATGACCGTCTCGGTTGTCACGCAAGGAAGGCGCGCCATCGATGCGCAACAGGAAAACGCAACCAAAACCGACGCCGTCGTGCGTGCACTCAAAGCTGCAGCCGGCGCAGGCGCGGAAGTAAAAACCAGCGGATACAGTCTGCAACCGATGCGCGTCTATCGCGAGAATCAACCGCCGACAATCACGGGTTACGAAGCACGCAACAGCGTCACCGTCACCACCAGCGATCTGACAAAACTCGGCAACCTGATCGACACGGTCGCACAAGCCGGAGCCAACGACATCACCGGCATTTCGTTCACGTTGCGACAAGATCGCCCCGCTCGCGATCGAGCATTGCAGGACGCAACGCGCGAGGCGATGAACAAAGCGCAGGTGATGGCACAAGCACTCGGTGGACGTGTTGTCGGCATTGCTGAAGTTCAGGAGGAAGGTTTTGTTCGACCACCGCAACCGGTCTACCAGGCCGAAGCGTTCATGGCGAAACGAGACGCCGTCGCGACCCCAATCGAGATCGGCTCGCTCGACATCTCTTCGCGCGTGCTACTGGTTGCGATTGTCGAGATGAATCCTTAGTGAGTTTTAAAACCCCCTTGCCCCCAAAGCACTTATGTACTGGTTGAGGAGGGAAGCAATGGCTAGATACGACAGAAATGATGATGATGAAAGGGATTATTACCAGCGTGAGGAACGTTTCAGACGCGAAGCATTAGGAACCAACGAGGAACCATTCAGCCGCCGGCCCCGATTCGATTCAGAACGACGGTTTGATAACGACCGCAGCTACGACAATGATCGCGGATTGGATTTCGGTCGCGGCCGCTTCGGCGAACGCGCCGATTACGAGCAGGACGAACCCCGTTACAGCAACACACGCGACCGATGGAGCGAAGGCGGAGATCGCTATCGCGACGAGGGCCGCCGCAGTTCGCTGTACGACATTCGCGGCGATCTCGGTTCTTCAACGCGAAGGCAGTGGGATCGTGGGCAACCGGGTTCCGAGCGTTCTCGCCTGCGTTGCCGCGACATCATGACTAAGGATCTCGCTGTGGCGACTCGGGAAACGTCGCTGACGCAGGTCGCGTTGTTGATGAAACAGGAAGATACGGGTGTGATTCCGGTCGTCGAGTATGACGTTGTCGGCGGCAACGGCAGGGCGAGGGAAGATCGCGACCGCGAGGATCGCAAGTACGACGGTCGCACCTACTCGCGCGGCAAACTCATCGGTTTGATCACCGACCGCGACATCACGGTGCGCGCCGTGGCGGAGGGTAAAGACACCAACAACACTCGCGCCGAAGACATCATGTCGGTCGATCCCCACACCGTGCGGCCAAACGATCGCATCGTGGATGTCATCCGCATGATGGGCGACAAGCAAGTGCGCCGCATTCCGGTGGTAAATGAAAACAACTATCTCGTGGGAATGATCTCGATGGCGGACGTTGCCACCGAAACCCACGAAGATCGCGAACTGGCCGAAGCGCTCGAGGACGTCTCGAAAGGCACTTCGTTTTGGAATCGCGTGTTTGGTTGATTCGACTTAAAACATCCACAGATTGCACTGATTTACTTCTGTGTAATCTGTGGATATTCTTTTGCCATGCGAAATGACGATCGTGATTACTCGCTGCTCGGCCGCGAGCGGCGAGTGGTACCGTCGAGCCGCCTCTGGAATCCGGCGGCCGACGTTTATCAGTGCACCGACGGCTGGGTCGTGAAAATCGATCTGGCCGGTATTTGTTCTGACGAGTTGGAAATCGAAATTCGCGATTCGGTGCTGCGCATTCGCGGCTGCCGGCGCGACACGCATTACCGTGATGGTTTTGTTTACCAACAGATGGAGATCACTTACAGCCGTTTTGAAAAATCGATCCAGTTTCCCGGTCCGATCGAAGGGGCTTCACTTAAACACGATTATCGCGATGGTTTCCTGGTTATCAACCTGCATCGTGGTGACGGCGCGTAAACGTTATGGCTGAACCTGAAACCGCTGGAAATCAACCCGAAAATCAACCGTTCGAGATCGCGGTGCTGGCACTGCAAAATCTCACCGTGTTTCCGGAAACAGTAGTGCCGCTCGGCGTTGGCCGGCCGCGCTCGATGGCTGCGGTGGAGGCCGCACTCGCCACGCCTGAGAAGTTGCTGGGCTGCATCACTGTGCGTCCCGACAGTGCTGACGACAGTGATGCCAAGCCGACGGATCTTTACGAAGTCGGAACCCTGGTCATGATCAAGCGCATGGAACGGGTTGCCGACGGCATGCGCATCATCGTCCAGGGAACCGAACGCATCCGCATAAAAGAGTGGAAACAGGAAGACCCGCACCTGCGCGCAGTAGCCGAGATACTTAAGGAACCCGCGATTGTCGATGCCGAACAAGTAGAAGCCGCCAAGCGCAACGTGCAGCAGATGATTCAGGACGCGTTGAATCTGTTGCCAAACGTTCCGCCTGAGGTGCGGCTCGCGGTGCTGAGCTCCGTGGACCCGGTGCGCCTTGCGTATTTCCTTGGTTCAGTACTCACACTCGGCGTCGAAGAAGAGCAGAAAATGCTCGAGGCCAACACTGCTGATGAGTTGTTGCGGGTGGCCCACGCGAATCTCGCGCGTGAGCTCGAGATCCTGCAACTGCGCTCGAAGATTGCTTCCGAAGCGCAGGTCGAGATGGACAAGGCTCAACGCGATTACGTGTTGCGCCAGCAGATGCGCGCGATTCAAAAAGAACTCGGCGAAGACGAGACGGGCGAAGCGGCCGAAGCGCAGTTGCTGCGCGAGCGTCTCGAGAAAGCAGATCTTCCCGATGACGTGCGCACCGAAGCGGAACGTGAGTTGAAACGGCTGGAACGTCTGCCGCAGGCGGCGCCTGACTATCACGTCATCCGCACCTATCTTGATTTCGTGCTCGAATTGCCGTGGCGCAAGTCGTCTGAAGACAAACTAGACATCGCGGAAGCGCGCCGCATCCTCGACGAAGATCACTACGGACTCGAAGACATCAAGGAACGTATTCTTGAGTTCCTGGCCGTGATCAAACTGCGGCCGGATACGAAGAGTCCGATCCTGTTGTTTGTTGGACCACCGGGCGTTGGCAAGACGTCGTTGGGACGGTCGATCGCGCGTTCGCTCGGCCGGCAGTTCGAACGGATGTCACTGGGCGGCGTGCGTGATGAAGCGGAGTTGCGCGGTCATCGACGCACGTACATCGGCGCCATGCCGGGAAGAATCGTCCAATCGATTCGTCGCTCCGGAGTGAACAATCCGGTGCTGATGCTCGACGAGATCGACAAACTCGGCAACGACTACCGCGGCGATCCGGCAGCGGCGCTGCTCGAAATCCTCGATCCGCAACAGAACAACACGTTCCGCGATCACTATCTCGACCTGCCGTTCGATCTGTCGAAGGTGTTCTTCATCGCGACGGCGAACCAGCTTGGACCGATTCCCGCGCCGTTGCGCGATCGCATGGAGATCATCCGTCTCGCTGGTTACAGCGATCGGGAAAAACTCGAGATCGCGAAACGTTATCTGGTACCGCGACAAACTACTGAAAATGGTTTGAACGCCGCGCAGTTCAAGATCAGCGATGCGGCGATCGAACTCCTGGCTACGCGTTACACGCGCGAAGCGGGCGTACGTCAGTTGGAACGAAACATCGGCAGCGTCGCGCGCAAAGTGGCGCTCAAGATCGCGCAGGCTGAAGCCGAAACTGTTGAAGTCGACGAGCAGAACATTCGCGAGTACCTCGGCCCGCCGCAGTTTTATCCGGAACAGGCGCGGAAGGAGTTGCCGGCGGGGGTTGCGACCGGCATGGCCTGGACCGAGATGGGCGGCGAAGTGCTGTTTATCGAAGCAACCTTGCTGCCGGGCGGACGTGGCTTGACGATCACGGGTCAACTCGGAGAAGTGATGCAAGAGTCGGCGCGTGCGGCGCAATCGTACTTGTGGTCGCACGCGGCTGAGTTCGGCATCACTCCCGAGATCTTTAACGGGTATGGAGTTCACCTGCACGTCCCGGCGGGAGCGATCCCCAAAGACGGGCCGAGCGCGGGTGTCACGATCATGTCGGCGCTCGCGTCGCTCTACACGGGCCGCCGCGTAAGGCCGGACACAGCGATGACGGGCGAGATCACGCTGTCAGGTTTGGTGTTTCCGATTGGTGGCGTGAAGGAGAAAGTGCTGGCAGCTCATCGCGCGGGAGTCCGGCGAGTGTTGCTGCCAACACGTAACGAAGCGGATATCGATGATATTCCGGACGACGTAAAAAAAGATCTGCAGATCGTTTTCGTGTCAACGATCAGTGAAGTGATCGATGCTGCGCTCGAAGTTTTGGTGGCGAACCCACCGCCACCGCCAATCAAGTCTGATTCTCCAACTGGCAGTCGCCTTCCCGAACCCGAGCCAGTCGCAGTCAAAAGTAAATAGAAAACAGATTACACAAGCGACATCGAAGCATCGCCTTATGGCAATGCTTCGATGTTGAAGAAGAATTTGAACGAGCCGGTCTGCTGCACTCCGAGCAGGAATTGCAGATTGATGCTCGCTCCCGGAGCTAACGGCGTCGCGAGCGTGATCGTGCCGGCGCTCATGCTGCTGTTGTTACCGCCACCCATGGCCTGGGCCGGCGGTGCTTCCAACGTCGTTCCGAGCACGGTCACCGTGCAGGGGGTCGTAGCGACTCCATTCGACGCCAAACACGTGCTCGCATCCGTCACTCCATTCACCGTCACGTTCGACGACGTCAGCCCCCTCACATCCGCAATGCCTCCCGGCACCGAGAACGTACTGATATCGACGATGCGGAACCGCAGTCGCGTCACCGGCGCACCCGTGTTGTTCACGAAGCGACGTCTGACCGACAGCGTTCCCTGTGCGCCGTTAGTGACTGGCGTGAAATTACGTACGCGATTCGGTGGCGCTGGTCCGCCGAAGTTGGAATCGAGCAACAACGTCGTAATCGCATTATTGAATCGCGGATTACTAATGTTCTCCGGACCCGGCGCTCCGAGCCGTTGACCGGCGGGTGTTGATGCGCCCGTCGTGTCGGCAAAGATGAAGTCATCCGTGTTGTTGTTGGTATCCGCCATGAAACCACCGGTCGGACATGGTCCAAACACCGCCGGATTACCCTTCTTGCCGCACTGGTCGCGATGGTAACTGTGCTCGAGCACGCTGCCGTTCATTGGCGTCAGCGTTGTGCCTTCGCGGAGTAGATCGCAGTTGCCACCAGTGTTCGTGCCGAAGCCGACTGCATCGAGACGCGTCACCGACGAGAGATTCGCGAGGAACGTGGTCGTGAATATCGCGACGTTTCGATCACTCTCGATGTCTTCGGAGAGCGTTAGATTGCCGGCCGCTGCACCCGTTCCACCGTAGTTGGCCAAGCTGTAAGCCGAGCCAACGAAGAGGTAATGGCCGCGCGCTGGTATCACGGTTCCGTTCGGAATCGTGCCGATGAGAATCGGCGAGTCACCGCACGTAGCGCCCATCTTGAACAGGCCATAACCAGCCGAACCATCGGACGCCTCTATGGTCAGTGGCGTGTCGGAGTTGTTGTAAACCTCGACAAAGTCGTCGCCTTCTCCGCCCGGTCCTGACGTCCGTATCTCGCTGATCAGGAACGTGCCTGCGGCATTACCTTGTTTGATCGTACCGACTGCCTGGCCATCGACAATTACTGCATTTGTCGGGTCGGACAGGTTGAGCAGGAACGTTTCATCCGGCTCACCCGGCGTGCCGTCGGCAAGTATGTCAACCGTCACGGTCTTGAACTGTTCGCCGGCGGCGAAGTTCAGCACCGTATCCGGAACTGCCGTGTAATCGACACCGGCGACTGCATGACCTGCGCCGACCGGCTGATCCGCGGTTGAGTAATGGACCGACGCGCCGGAAGCTCCAGCAGGTGCTGCGAGTGAGATGGTAAAGAGCATCGGCAGCGAACCGCTGGCCGGTTCGTTCGCCTGAGCGTCTGCCACCGAGATTCCCGGAGTCGTAAAGATCGGCGTCAACGTAGGATCGTTTGCCCCTGCGACCGCTGGATCATCAGTCAGCACCTCGCTGAAGTTTGAACCCGAGACCGTGCCCTGGTTGGAGACGAAGTCGCCACCGAGGTACGGGTTGTTGACGGTTACCTGGAACTGGATGCGGACAGTCTTGCCGGCCAACAGCGTGCCGACTGAATGACTGATCGTTTCACCGGCCAGCGGGGTCACCGTCGGCTTGACGCTGACGCCACGACGCGGCTTCTTGCTTTGCTGCGCGTTGGTTTGGACCGCCAGTTTGTTGTTGGCCGAAGCAGAGGCGACCGTCGATTTGGCGACTGACCTTGTTGGCTTCGCAACTGTGGTGGTGATACCCGCAACCGCCGTGTTGCTGGTGGCAAGCGGCGCGTTGCCGGCGATGTTTCGTGCTTGAGCCGGGGTGTTGCGCTTCGTGATCTTCGCGTGGTGCGAAAGCGTCTTCGGCGCCGTGCTATTTATCTCGCGCTTCACTGCGAAGGTATCCTGCTCGGTAGACCGAAGCGGCAGGACCATTGCGGACGGCGAAGTACAAGCAGCGCCGCCGAGATAGTTCGCGGCGAAAGTTGCCGGAGCATCGGCAATCGCATCGACCGTCGTTCCGCCAACGTTGTTGTTGGCCAGGACGAATGATGTAACGCCGCCTTGCGTCGCAGGCGTCGTCAGGCCAGGCAGCCGGAGTGACGAGGCACCAGAGCTCACGGCCAGGAAAATGTCCGTGCCGCCAGCGGGTGCACCGCCACTGAAGTCGTTGCCGGTAATGCTCGCGCAGACATCGATATCATCCGTCGAAGCCGGCGCACCAGCACCAAGGATGAGACCGCCAAAGGCACCGGCGCCCGGTTGACTCACATTGTTGCCGGTGATGGTCAAATTCACATCGTAGGCGCCACCAGTGTTATCGGCAGAGATGCCGGCAATGCCGTTGTAACGGCGAATTATGTTGTTGGTGATCGCAACCGTAGCCTGACTTCTCGGCGCCGTCAGGTTATCCGCAAACGACAGGAAGATGCCGTTGGCAGTCGCGGAGCCAGACCCGGCCACACCGTTTACACCAATCGTGTTGGCGTTGAAGGTGCCGTTGACCGAGCGGAGCAATGGTGAGCCTGCGCCCGCAGTCGCCATCTGCAATGTGATGGCACTGCCGTTTGCATCGCGCATCGTGTTGTTGGAAACGTTGAAGGTCAACTCGTGCTCTGGCTGTTTGCCACGAACTCGACCAGGTCACCAGGTGCGCCCGTGAAAGTGTTGCCTCGTATCGTGGCATTCAACACCGTGCCGGCGTTGCGCGACTCGACTGACAAGCTGTCACTCGCATCGATGAAGCTCTGGTTCAAACCAAAGTTGGATCCGGTAACCACCAGACGGTTGAGCGTACCGGAGATGTTGATCACGGACATGTTGCGTGCACGACCGCCTGCGACGACGAGGTTCGTGAACGTGCCCGTACCGGTAAGACCCGTAGAAACGTCATTACCGAAGTAGATACTGCCTTCGCCGGCGCCATTCGGAACTGCCGGAGCAGGATTGTTTCCGTTGATGCCGTTCACGGTTGAAAACTCAAGCGTGAAGTTGTTGACCGCGAGACCACGAATACCAAAGTTCTGGTTGGTGCCGTTGATGGTCATGCGGCGCAGAACTACATTCGCGGTGTTGTTCAAATAAATTCCGATACCCGTCGTCGTGCTGTTATCGGCGCCGGATTTATTCGCGATCGTACCGCCGCTCGCGTTACCGCCGACTGCTGTATTAACGCCGTCGCCGGTCACGGTTAAACCGCCTGCGCTGCCGGTAGTGTCGAGAATAATTCCGGTATTGCTGCCACCATTCGAGGAAATACTCTGGAACGTAATACCGCTCGCGCCGATGTTGGTGTTGCTGACGTTGAGCGCGGTTGCAGTCGTGGTCACGATCGTGTTGGTACCTGTGATCGTGATCGTGCCGCCTCCTGTAAGGATGATGCCGCCGCCACCGGTGTTGTTGATAACAATACCGTTCATCGACGACGTGCCGATGTTGACCGTGCCCCGAATTGCGGCGCCGTCAGTATTGCTGAACGCCAAACCAAAGAGCTGGTTGCCGGAGGCGAGATTAATGCCGTTGTTGCCGGTCGTGGCAACTGTAGTAATGGTCGGCTTGGCTCCACCGGTTGCAGGGAATGCCGGACTCGAACTCGGTGGCGTCAGGCCGGTGATAGACGAAATACTCGACGTCGCGCCCTGACCGATGACCTTCTGATTATTCAGCAGAGTCAACGGGCCGGTGTAGTTGCCGCTACCTGTAAAGATGAAGATGTTGTCGTTTGCTGCCGGATTGTTACCTGTGCCGTTGTTAAGCGCATGGAACGCAGCCAACGTCGAGAACGGGTTCGATAGACGACCGCAGCCCGCCACAACGCAGCCCGCAGCCTGGTTGTTGATGAACCAAACCATACCGTTGATCGGAATGGTCACAATGGCGGTGTCGCTGCCGCCGCCATCGACACGGCTGATCGTGTAAGTGAAAGTGTCCGAACCTTCGAAGCCGGCGGGCGGATCGTATGTGAACTTGCCCATATCCGTGCCGCTAACTGTCATCACGATGTTGCCGCCATTCGCGGAGTTCGTAGTGATCGTGTTCGACACCACCGATGTTTGCGCCTGGACAGCCGAAATCGTGAATGCGTTGGCAGAAACATCGTTGCCGGCAACGCTGAACGGAATCAGGAAAGAGTTAGTGGAGATGTTGCCCACCAGCGTCTGCGGATACAGATCGTCCACTGCATCCGGCTTCACTTTGAAGCTGAAAACAAAGTCAGCAACCATGTTGTCCGGCGGGTCAGCGGTGTCTGTATCAGAGATCTTTGTTCTGTCGACAGTGACTGTGCAGTTGCTGCCCGCGGGAAAAACGGATGGCGGAGTGAGCACGAGCGCAGTCAGATTGTTTTGCGGCGCGGCGGGCAAGGTCACGGCGCTGCCACAATTGAGGGTTACGGCATTGGCCAACACATTGACGTTTTCACTGAAGTTAATCGTGATAGTCGAATTTTGTGCGACGTTGACCGCATTATTCGCTGGAACGGACGAGGTAACTGACGGCGCCTGATCAGTTGTAAAACTGAACACAAAGTTTGCCGCCATATTGTCCGGCGGATCGCCGGCGTCGACGTCTGTCACTTTCGCTGCAACTACCGTCACAGTACACGTTGTACCGAAAGGTAAATCGGAAGTTGGATCGAGCGTGAAACTGTTGGCGCCGCCAGGTGCGACAGGCGATACCGTAAAAGTTACCGGCGTCGCGACCGGGCATTCGACTGTGAACGCAGTCGCGTCCTGAATGTTGACGTTCTCGTTGAAGTTGATCGTGATATTCGTGTTTGCCGCCACCTGAGTCGCGCCGTTGGTGGGCGTAGTGGTTGTGACAGCGGGCGTGGTGTCGATCGTAAAGCTGAAGACGAAGTTTGCCGCCATGTTGTCGGGCGGATCATTGCTGTCCTGGTCTGCCACCTGTGTTGCGACGATTGTCACCGTACAGGTTTCGCCGGCGGTGAAATCAACGTTCGGGTTGATCGTGAAAGTGGTTGGGCCACCCGTCACAACCGTGGCGGCGGGTAAACGTGTTCCGCTGGCGGTGCAGACGATCTGGAACCAGTTGCCAGTGACGTTGACCGGCTCACTGAAGGTGACGTCGATGTTCGTATTGCCCGACTGATCGACTGCGCCATTCGCGGGCGTGGTGGCGGTAACAGTTGGCGCGGCATCGACAGTGGTGAAACTGAACACAAAATTCGCCGCCATGTTGTCCGGCGGATCGCCGCTGTCCTGATCCGCGACCTGCGCTGCAAAAACAGTAACCGTGCACGTCTCGTTGAAAGTAAAGTCAGCGTTCGGATTGATGGTGAAAGTAGTTGGCCCACCCGAAACTACGGTGTCCGCGACATTGCGAGTGCCAGTGGTCGGACACACGATCTGGAACCAGTTGCCGGAAACATTTACGGGTTCACTGAAAGTAATCGAGACGTTAGAAGCAAGCGCCACGTTCGTCGCGCCATTTGTCGGCGTCGTCGCGGTAACCGACGGCGCCTGATCGATCGTGAAGCTGAACACAAAGTTGGCGGCCATGTTGTCCGGCGGATCGCCGGTGTCCTGATCAGTCACCTGTGCGGCAAACACAGTCACTGTCACTAACTCACCGCTTGCAAAATCGATATTCGGATTGATCGTGAACGTGGTTGGGCCACCTGTCACGACCGTGTCCGCGACATTCCTCGTACCACTCGTCGCGCCCACGATCTGGAACCAGTTTCCGGTTACGTCCACCGGCTCACTGAACGTGAGGGTGAGATTGGTATTCGCCGCGACCTGAGTCGCGCCGTTTGTGGGTGTAGTGGCGTTAACAGTCGGCGCAGCTTCCGTGCTGAAACTGGAGACAAAATTTGCCGCCATGTTGTCTGGCGGATCGCCCGCATCCTGGTCCGCAACCTGTGCCGCGAAGATCGTCACTGTGCAAGCCTCGGCTGCGGCAAAATCGGTATTCGGATTGATCGTGAACGTGGTTGGGCCACCAGTCACGACCGTATCCGCAGGGTTCCGCGTGCCGCTGGAACCGCAAACAACCTGGAACCAGTTGCCTGTGACGTTGACTGGCTCGCTGAAGGTGACAGTGACGTCGGTGTTCGTGAGCTGGTTGGTAGCGCCGTTGGCCGGCGTGGTGCTCGTAACACTCGGAGCAGCGTCTTGGGTTCCAAAACTGAACACAAAATCCGCGTTCATGATGTCTGGCGGATCGTTTGTGTCCTGATCGGAAACTTGTGCGGCAAATACCGTGACCGTGCACGTCTCGTTCTGGGTGAAATCAGTGTTCGGATTGATCGTGAAGGTAGTTGGACCACCCGTTACGACCGTGTCCGCGACGTTGCGAGTACCGCTGGTCGGGCAGACGATCTGGAACCAGTTGCCCGTAACGTTAACGGCTTCGCTAAAAGTGATTGTGATATCGGTATTGTTTGGTTGGTTAGTTGCGCCATTTGTGGGAGTTGTGGCCGTGACGCTGGGCGGAGCGTCAACGTTGATCGTGACTTGCGCGGTATCGTTTGGTGTTAGGCCATTTGTAACTGTGTAGGTGAAGGTGTCGACTCCGGCAAAGCCCGACGCCGGCGTATACAGAAAGCTACCGTCCGTATTTAAAGTGACTGTGCCGCCTTGCCCCGTTGCGCCACCCGCGATTGCCACTGCGGTGGGCGAAGGGATACCGGTGTCGTTGGTGAGCACGCCGGGCGCTCCGACACTGAGTGGCGTGTTTTGTGATGCAGAGTAAACGTCCGCGAAAGCAAGTGGCGAAACTTTCAAAGAGCCTGGGACTAACGTGGTGTTGCTGTCGATCGTGTCACTGAAACTGACGTCGCTGGCGTCAGTGCCGCTGTTGGAGATGTTGACGTCGTAAGTGATCGCCTCACCCGGTGCTGCCTTGCCGTCCAGGTCCGGATCGGGAAAGGAATCAGTCTTGGTTGCTGTGATCGTGGGCACGAGAGGCGCGGCAACCGGAGCAGGCGCGGCCGGAACAGGCGCAGGCGCGGCGTTCGTGCTCGCCGCCTTCGCACGTGAAGAGGAATTCGAAGAAGCCTGAGCAAGTGGAGCAAGCGGACCCAGAATCATCATTGAAATGATGAGGCACGCGATAAGGGTTTTCGAGACGTGATTTCGCTCTGCAAAGGTTGAGATCATCTGAGTCCTTTGGTTAGGGGGTCTGGAAATTGAGTGGTGCAGCGGGTCAACGCACTTGTGCGAGTAGTGAGCAATCTGAAGATTTTCGAATGACGAACTTACGCAACGCAGGTTTGGTGCGCGTTGCAGAAACGAGCAGACAAATCCGACTCTAGACGAAGGGCCGACTCAGAGTCAACGCTTTTTTCTTGGCCTAATCCACGAAACGCCACCAAAAGCACAAAAAAGGGGTGGCCCACGAAGGACCACCCTTTAAAGGACCAATTGCTGTCAGGGACTTACGAGCGAGGCGGGAAGACTCCCTGTAGCGCGATGTTGAAATAGAAGGTGAGATACGGCTGCATATTGTTATGAGGCTGATCGCCACCGGTCGGCGCCAATGCGTTAGGCGCCATCGACGCCTGGGGATTCAGCGTAGTAGTAAATAGATTGCCGCTGGCCGGGCGTGCGAACGTTGCTCCGGTCGGATCGGCGACCTGACCCGTAGGCGTATTTTGAGCGAACATCGCATGGTTATGCGCCGGGATTTCGCTCTCGAGCAGCGTCACTGTTTCGCTGCCACCCGTTTCTCCCAGATCGTGAAGCGAGAGACCCGGTCCCTGGCCCGGATGCATTGGCGCCCTACCCTGAAGATCGGGCAATGCGAAATTGCTTTTACCGTCTCCGCCGTACGTTGTGCCTAGCAGGGAGAAGAGAGCAGTGTTTTGCGAGAGCGGCATGAGCTGCCCATCGCACCAGGCCCAACCTTTCGGCGCAAAGTTAAAGGGAAAGATTCGTATTTCCGCGACAAATGGATCTGCCATAAACAATCTCCTTGAAGATGACTTAACACGTGCATCGTTTCGAACTCGATTACTTCACGCGCAACGAGGTACCGCCTCATCGATCAGGTCGGACTCGGGAAAATTCCGAACAGTGAGATAATGAAGTCGATACACAGGTACGGCTCGAAGTTTGTGTGCGGCTGTGATCCGCCGACTGGCCCAACGGCCTGCGGCGCCAGAGGATTGCCCGGGCCGCCGCCACGGTAAATCTTGGCTGCTGCCTGTCCAGTCAAATTGTTCTGCGGTGAATTGACCGTCGGGATATCGATAGACGCCAACATCTGGTGGGTGTGGATCGGTATCTGATTGATGGTAAGTGTAATCTCCTCTGCACCACCCGTCTCGGCAAGAATAAAGCCATTGCCCTGATGAATCGGAATACGTCCTTGCAAATCGGGCAATGCAAATGTCGACTCTCCGTCACCGCCGTACGTGGTGCCAATTAATTGAAACAAAGTCTCGTTTTCGGAGATGGGCAGGAGTTGTCCTTCACAAAACATCCAGCCCGCTGGAGCGAAGTTTCCAGCGAACATTCTGATTTCTCCGACATATGGTTGTGCCATCTTGTGCGCTCCTTTTAGTTAGGGGAAGGGAAAATACCCTGAAGGGCGATGCAGAACGACAGTGTTAGAAAGGGCTGCATGTTCAGGTGCGCCTGACTACCACCAACGTTTCCAATCTCACCGGGGGACATAGCCACCAGATTCGTGGGTGGACCGTAGACGTTGTTAATGATGCCCAGCAGAGCGGTATTGCTAGGAGCTCCAGTGTCGGCTGCGTTCGCTGAGCCAACAGCGAAATGCGTGTGCGTCGGCAGTTCCGCAATCGTTATAGTGTGGGCTTGTTCGCCGCCTTTTTCGCCCAACGTGTGACCACTGCCAACATGGATAGGCGTTCGCCCCCTGAGATCGGGAAGAGCGAAGTTCACGCGCCCGTCGCCACCGAATGTCGTACCGAGTAAAGAGAAGAGCGCCTGGTTTTGGTTAATGGGAAGAAGTTGCCCGTTACAAAGGGCCCAGCCTTTGGGGGCAAAAACAAAACTCATGATTCTGATTTCAGACAAAAAGGGTTCTGCCATGTATCACTCCTTGGGGTTTTCAGTTCACAATCAGTTTTCAACCGACGTAGTGAGATCGTCCGAGTCGGAGCGGACAAAAAAGGAAAATGGAGGTTAGAAAATGTCTAGAATGCGCGCTCTGAAAGAGATCCGTCAGGAAAGTTCCTGCCCATGAAAAGGTCTGATTTGAGAAGCGCGCAGGATTCTACGCGATGACCTGTAGAATTGCAACATTCGTTGCACCGCATTTACTTTGCCAGGTTCCGAAGCATTCCAATGGATTAACGCCTTTGGAGGTTTCAACTGATAGCTGCGTTTTGAATACGAGTTTGCGCAAAGCTGGGCCATATATCAATTACAGCCGCGGTGAACGCGCCGACGCTAATTGCTGTCCGAAGATTTCGGTTATCTTCGCGGTGTTGGCCCCGGGCAAACCATTTCCCTGCCATACAACCAAGTATCCTCCATTTGCGGTGTTGTGCGTCAACGACGCGTTATTGACACTGCGATCTTTTCCGACAGCCGCTATGGTAGAGATCTGAAAATCCGCTTCGATCTCGGTCCCGGTGGCACTAATTCGCTGGCCATAAATTTCGGAGGTCGCGTTTTCGCGACTGCTTCGCCAGATCACGAGATATTCTTTAGCAATACTATTAAACGTTACGGCTGCCTCACTCGCCGTGTTGCCTATCTCCACCGATGTTGAGAGACGCACGTCGTTTGCTCCAATCTCTGCGAGTGTCGCCGCGTCGATGCGCTGCCCAAAGATTTCGTACGCGTCTACATTACCTTCGCCACGCAAGGCGTTTGCCTGAAATATGACAAAGTATTCATTATTGGCACTGTTGTGGACGACGTGAGGAGAACTGGCAACTCGATTAGCTCCAACCTGCGTGACTTGAGATATGCGCACATCGTTGGTCCCGGCTAAGACCTTCCCAGTTGCAGGTAGGCCGATTCCAAAGATTTCCGCTTGAAACTCATTCTTGAAGGCGCCATTCCAAACTACAAGATATTGGTTATCGCGACTGTTGTAGGCAATCGCAGGCTCGTTTGCATGAAAGTTGCTCCCCTGGTTGGTAGTGCGGGATATGCGAAAATACTTCTCCAGGAGCTCGCCGTTCGCTTTTAGACGCTGTCCATAAATCTCCATTTTTACGACGTCTTCCAGCTCACCCATTCCCTTCCAAACGACTAAATATTCGTCGTTGGCACTATTCCATGCCAGATCGCACGGCCCGCTACTCCGAACGATATTGGTGTTGACCTTTCCTAAATCTGCTGTATGAGAGATCCTAAAATTACTTCCAATCATTTTGCCGGTTCGACTTAAACGTTGGCCGTAGACCTCAAAGAATCTGTCTGGCGCGCCGTATAAGCCAGTGCCATACCAAATTACCAGATACTCATGCGACGTTCTGCTATAAACAATCTTCGGGCGATTTGCGCGGTGGTTTTTATTTTGGTCCGTCAGAGTTGAGATACGAAAGCTAATGCCGATACGCTCGTTGGTAGCAGCGTTCAGTCGTTGCCCATAAATGTCCCTGACCCCTTTCAGTTCGGTTAATCCGTCGCTCTCCCAAACGACCAGGCATTCATAGTCATCAGGGTTGTAAGCCAGCTCAGGGGAAGTTGCGCCTCGGTCTGGTTCAGCCGTTGCAGTCTCGGAGATCCGAAATGGTGGCCCGACAAGGAGACTGCTCGTAGTTTGGGCTGCTGATTGGATGGATGGAGGAAAGACGCCAGTTTGTCGCTTGGTCTTATCCTGAAGATAAAGGAAACCAGTTTTAGTTCCCACATGTGCTGCAAGATAGTTGTTGGAAGAAGCGATCAGGCCCGCCAGGAGAACCCAGACCATCAAACGATAAATTTTCATCAGTTCCCGACTCTGTAACTTTCGGAGAGAGAATCACCCATCTTTAATGTTCCGTCATGCTGGAGAGCGGTGAATTCTAATAATTCGCCAGGGACTCAACAAGCAAAATTGACTATCTCTCAATAAACTGATAGAACTCAATCCGCTTTTAGGACTCAAGCCCATTGAGTCAAAAGCAGTTTAGCTAGCTTCGTGCGGGTGAGCCTGCGGGAGCATTCCTTTAGAGCCGGCTCGGCAATCTAATTACTTTTAAAACACAGGGAGGAGCAACCAATGGTTGTTTCAAGACGCAGTTTTCTGAAACGAGGAAGTCTGGTGTTTCTTGCGACCGGAATATATTCAGGTTCCGCTGATCGCATTTTTGCCTATGACCCGGACTTCAAAAATGGTGAGCCGGCACAAGACGACGATCCCGCCCCACTTATTTACGCGAAAGCGACTTTTTTGCCTCACGTTTCTACGGTTTTCCGCATCTTCTACCCTAACTCTTCAAAGATCCTAACAACGACGTTGGTAGACGTCAGTGACATTGGTCCGGTTCCAGATCGACCGGAAGCCGGCCGCGAATCGTTTGTGCTTAAGTTTCGCGGCACTGAAACGCTGCTGCGACAGAACACTTACAGGATCGAGCATGCGGTGCTGGGGAGGTTCGAGCTTTTCCTGGTTCCAGCGGGCAAAAACAAACAGGGTAGTTATTGTCTGGCCGTAATTAACCGTCTGAACGGATAGGGCCGCGAGAACAGAATACGGCAGCAGCATCACGTTGTCCCGGCTGGCGTCAGCGCGTGGCGCGGGTCCTTTTAGGCGTTGAGATGTCATCGGCGAACGATTAACGTCTTTCGCAGGATGACTTCGGCGTCGGGACGATTGACCTCCACTTTTATCCTCCTGGCCTCCGGGCGTGCCGAAGTTGTTTTCGGATAATAACCAATGTGGTATTGCCGCCTTAGTTCTTCCGCAACGGCGGCGAACGATTTTTTTATCGTGTCAAGATCGTCGACCTGGTAGAACCGTCCGCCCGTTTCACTCGCCAGAGCTTGAAGATAATTTGTAGAAGCCGACGATCCGTAGTGGATCGGGTAAACCAAAGCCTCGAGCTCCGGAACCTTGCACAGAGTAGTTCGCATGGTGGCGGTGCTCCACGTGTCGTCGCCATCCGTGAACAGAATGATAGCCTTTCTGCCCGGAACGGGACGAAGGATTTGGTAAGCAAAATCTATGGCATCGTAAAGTTTAGTGCCGTTGTTGCCCGAGTCCGGGCGCGCCTTTTCAATCGCGTCACGTAAGATGGTCCGATTGCTGGTGGCTTTCTGCACGAGTGGCATCACTTGTCCGGCGAATACCACTGGTAACACCGAATCTCTTGGCCGGAGTTGTGCGTTGAAGGCGTGGACTGCCTCCTTAATCTCCCCGAGTTTCGCCTCGGTTGAAGAACTGGTGTCGATTAACACGACAACATAGAACGGTTGTTCAACGCTGGCGAAATGTGCTATGTCCTGC
Organism: Acidobacteriota bacterium; assembly: GCA_020199835.1. GTDB lineage: Bacteria > Acidobacteriota > Blastocatellia > Pyrinomonadales > Pyrinomonadaceae > PSRF01. The sequence goes on from JAIVJV010000009.1 coordinate 410,484, forward strand.
TCGACACCGTCTTCATAAATGCGAAACTCCTCCTTGCGCAGATCGAACAAATACGTGCCGTTATCGGCTCTCACACTGATGGGAATAGTTACGAGATTCGTATTTACCCGCACAACGTCATCCTCGCTGACTCTCTGTGGCGCATCTGACGTTGGCTGAGAGCGAGTTTGCGATCTTCTATCAGCACGGGTGCGGGTTTGCCCTTTTAGCAAAGGGACTAAAGTTATGATAAGAGCTAGAGTTAGAAGTGTAATTACAAGGGGTTTCATGGTTCGCTATTGTAGATTGCGTCATGCGTAGGTCAAAGAAGCTTGAGGACATTCAGGGCAGTTTGCCGGGGGGCAATGCACTCACATTGCGTCGCGTCGGGCCGGACGACGAAGAGTTTTTGGTCGCGCTTTACGGCAGCACGCGCGAGGAAGAACTCGCGCAGGTTGAGTGGGCCGAGGGCCAAAAAGACCGGTTTCTGCGTTGGCAATATGAACTTCAGCGAAGTGAATATCAGACCCGGTTTCCGGACGCGGACTACTACATTGTTGTGATGGATGATCAACCTGCGGGAAGAATCTGGATCGGCCGGGATGAGCAACAGATACGCCTGCTTGATATTGCGTTATTGCCGGAGTTTCAGAACCGCGGCGCCGGTACGCTCTTGATACGACATCTAATCGACGAAGCCTCGGTCGCCGGAAAACCGCTCAGGCACATGGTTTTCGTTCTTAATTCCGATGCTCACCGCTTCTACGAGCGGTTGGGGTTCGTTGTAATAGAAGATCTTGGGGCCTACAAACACATGGAGTGGCAAACTGAAGCGGGCAATTGATTAGTTATCCTGAGTTCACGTGCCGGATCCGTTTCCCACCGCGGAACTCCAGGGCCACTCATGAGAGAAAACCTATTTGAAGTAATTGAACACGGCCTCGTAACGAAACCCATTCTCATCACTGCCAACGGGCACGAGAAATAATTCAAAAGCACCCATTTGATCGTGCTCCAGGGGATAAACGCTTTGCGGTAAATAAGGCTGGCGTGGACCTCTAAAAAAGGCAGAGAACCGCTCCATGCCGGTTTGCTCGTGTTCCTTGCTTAGATAACCTTTCACTTCCGTCAGTTCGAGCTCGATGGGCTGTTCGCCTGCAATGCGAAACTTCGTGTTTACGTGTTTGGAGAATTCTTGTTCAGTTAGTGGAGCAGACATAATTTAGTGTAAATCCGTGTAATCCGCGGCTAACACCTGCCACGGATTACACGGATTTTGTTTGAGTTAGTGGTTACTGCCTGTTGCCGATGATTGGACCATCGCCGACGACGAATGGGCCCCCCCACCATCGAGGCGGTGAGGCGAGGTAAGCTAACACCCCGCCCCGATCGTTTGTAGCTCCGAACTGGAACAGCGAGGCGATCTCTACCGATACATCCTTTGTATCGCCCGTGCCGGCGTTGAAGTCGGTCGCCGTGTCGTTGCCTGGCCCGCCGTTGAAGGAGTCGGAGCCCGACCCGCCGGTGAGCGTGTCGTTACCGCTCTCACCCCGGAGAGTGTCGGTACCGGTCCCGCCGTCGATCGTGTCATCGTTGTTGCCGCCCTCAAGGATGTCGTTACCACCCCCGCCGAAGATGAGGTCGTTGCCGTCCCCACCCCGGAGCGTGTCGTTGCCGTTGCCGCCGTCGAGCGTGTCGTCGCCGACGCCGCCGTTGACGATTCCACCACCGTTGCCGCCGCACACCAGGTCGTTACCGCCGCCGGCGTTGATCGTGTCGTCGCCGTTGCCACCGAAGATCATATCGGAGCCCACGGTCGTGGTGCCGATGGTGATCGTCTCGGTCTTGTTGGTACCGACGATGACTCTGATGTTGATGGAGGACGTCCCGCCTTGCCCGTCGCTCACCGTGATGGTGAGATCCGAGAACTGGACGCTATTCTTCATCACGGGTGTGACAGTCACGGTGCGGTTGGCCCCGCTGCCGCCAAACGAGATGTTGCCGAGGGGCACGACCGCGGTATTTGACGAGGTGGCCGTCAGAGTCAAACTGCCCGCTGGCGTCTCCGCGTCACCGACGGTGAGGTTAAACGTGCCCGTCGAACCGCCGCCGCACTGGCCGTACCCGACCACGACGGTGGGCTGGCTGTTATCGTCATTCAAGATGGTTCCGGTGGCCGAGTTTGGCGTACCGACGCTGTAGCCCGCACCCGAGGTCACGGTCAAAATCACCGTCTCGTTGGGCTCCTGAGTCAAGTCACCAAACGGGTCAACCGTCACCTGGGCCGTCGCGCTACCGGCGAGGAACATCACCGTGCCGTTGGTCCCGTCGAAGCTCGTCTCACCGATCACGTCGAAGTCAGCACCACTGAAGCTGGCCGTGCCGCCAACCGAGAAGTTGACGGTGAGCGCGCCCGAGATGATGCCGGTGCGGGTGAAGGTGTAGACGAGGTTGGTCGCCCCATCCTCTGTGACGGAGGAAGGCGATACCGAAATCGTCACCTCTGTATCGTCATTGATGATGGTGCCGGTGGCCGCGCTGGGCACGCCGACGTTGTAGCCGCTGCCAGAAGTCACGGTCAGAATCACCGTCTCGTCACCCTCGGCCAAGCCGTCAGCTGTCGGGGCAACCGTCACGGTCGCCGTCGAGTTGCCGGCACCGAACGTCACCGTCCCGGTGGGCGGAGTAAAGCCGGCCGCGCCACTCTGCGTGTAGTCGGTGTTGAAGGTGGCCGTCCCGCCGACGCTGAAGTTCACCGTCAGCCCACTGCTGAGAACGCCGTTACGCGTGAACGTGTAAACGAGGTTTGTCCCGCCGTCCTCCGTAACGGAGCCCGGGGATACTGCCACTGTGACGTCCGTGTCGTCGTTGTTAATTGTGCCCGAAGCGGAACTGGGCGCACCGACGGTGTAGTCCGCGCCTGCGGTCACCGTCAGAATCACCGTCTCGTCGGGTTCGACTGTGGAGTCAGCCGACGGATCAATGGTTACCGTGGCCGTCAAACTGCCGTCAGCGAAGGCTACCGTGCCGGTCGCGCCGAAGGTGGCCGCGCCCGACTGCGTGTAGTCGGTGTTGAAGGTGGCCGTGCCGCCGACCGAGAAGTTCACGGTGAGCGCGCCGTTGGAATCGCCACGGGTGAAGGTGTAGACGAGATTCGTCACCCCGTCCTCGTTCACCGCGCCCGGTGATACCGCCACCGATACTGCGTTGTCATCATTGTTGATGGTGCCCGTGGCCGAATCGGGCGAACCGACCTCGTAGCCGGTGCCGGCAGTCAGAGTCAGAATCACCGTTTCGTCCGGCTCGGACGTCGCATCCACCGACGGATCAATCGTCACGGTCGCCGTCGAGTTGCCGGCGCCGAACGTCACCGTTCCAGTGGGCGGGGTAAAGGTCGCCGCGCCCGTCTGCGTGTAGTCGGTGCTGAAGGTGGCCGTCCCGCCGATTGAGAAGTTCACCGTCAGCGCGCCGGTGGTATCGCCGGTGCGGGTGAAGGTGTAGACGAGGTTGGTGGCCCCGTCCTCATCGACCGAGGAAGGCGACACGGCAACGGTCACGCCGGCGTCGTCGTTAGTGATGGTGCCGGTGGCCACGCTGGGCGCGCCTACGTTGTAGCCGGTGCCGGAAGTCACGGTCAGAACCACCGTCTCATCCGCCTCGGGCGTGTTGTCTGCAGCCGGATCAATCGTCACGGTCGCCGTCGAACTGCCGGCCGCGAAGTCCACCGTGCCCGTGGGCGGGGTGAACGCGGTCGCACCGCTCTGCGCGTAGTCAGTGTTGAAGGTGGCCGTTCCGCTGATCGAGAAGTTCACGGTCAACGCGCCGGTAGTGACGCCGGTACGTGTGAACGTGTAGACGAGGTTTCCCGCACCGTCCTCGGTGGTCGATAACGGGGATACTGCTACCGAGACACCCGTGTCGTCGTTGGTGATTGTCCCCGTCGCCGCAGCGGGGACGCCTACGGTGTAGCCGGCTCCAGCCGTAACGGTCAGGATCACCGTCTCGTCGGACTCAGCCGTCATGTCGGCCGCCGGATCAACTGTCACGGTAGCCGTCAAGCTGCCATCAGCAAAGCTCACGGTGCCGGTGGGCGGAGTAAAGGTCGCCGCGCCCGTCTGCGTGTAGTCGGTGCTGAAGGTGGCCGTCCCGCCTACTGAGAAGTTGACGGTGAGCGCGCCGGCGGAATCGCTACGGGTGAAAGTGTAGACGAGGTTGGCTGCGCCGTCCTCATCCACCGCGCCCGGCGCTACTGCCACGGACACGCTGGTGTCGTCATTGTTAATGGTCGCCGTGGCCACGCTGGGCGTGCCGATGTTGTAGTCGGCGCCCGCAGCGAGCGTAAAGGTGACCGTCTCGTCCGGCTCGGCTGTCGCGTCCGCCGTCGGGTCAACCGTCACCGTTGCGGTGGAGTTGCCGGCAGCGAAGGTCACCGTGCCGTTGGGCGCGGTGAACGTCGTTGCGCCGGTCTGCATGTAGTCGGTGGCGGAATCGGCCGTCCCGCCGATCGTGAAGTTCACGACCAGCGCGCCGGTGGTGTCGCCGCTACGAGTGAACGTGTAGACGAGGTTCGGTACCCCATCCTCGTCCACTGCGGACGGCGCGACCGCCAACGTCACCTCTGCATCGTCGTTGGTGATCGTGCCGGTAGCCGTGCTGGGATTGGCCACGTTGTAGCCGGTCCCTGCCGTCAAGGTCAGGATCACTGTTTCATTGGGTTCGATCACACTGTCCGTTGACGGGTCAACTGTGACCGTTGCGGTCGAGTTGCCGGCCCCGAATGTGACCGTGCCGTCGGTGGCGGTAAACGTCGCCGCGCCGGTCTGTGTGTAATCAGTGCTGAAGGTGGCCGTTCCGCCGACCGAGAAGCTGACCGTTAGCGGGCCGGTGGTGACGCCATTACGCGTGAACGTGTAGACGAGGTTCGGCACCCCGTCCTCCTCGACTGAGGACGGCGCCACTGCCACCGTCACGTCCGTGTCGTCGTTGGTGATTGTCCCGGTCGCCGCAGCAGGCGTGCCCACATCGTAGGAGGTACCTGAAACGACGGTCAGAATCGCAGTCTCGTCCGATTCGACAGGAGTGTCCGCAGTCGGATCGAGCGTCACCGTAGCTGTTGAGCTGCCGGCAGCGAAGGTCACCGTGCCGGAGGAGGCGTTGAAGGTAGCCGCCCCCGTCTGTGTGTAGTCGGTGTTGAAGGTGGCCGTCCCGCCGACGCTGAAGTTCACCGTCAGACCGGCAGCCGTCGACCCTTCGCGCGTGAATGTATAGACGAGGTTGTCTGATCCATCCTCCAAAACTGAGGACGGTGACACCGCCACGGTCACATCCGGCTGATCAATTGTGGTCAGCGTCGGGTTGGCAGCGCCGGCCACGTCCGGATCGTCAGTGAGCACGTTGCTGAAGTTCGTGCCGGAAACCGTGCCCTGGTTAGAGACCTGATTTGTGGCCCCCTGGTACGGATTATTGACGGTTACGTTGAAGGTAATCGCCACGCTCTTGCCGGCTGGAAGGACCCCGATATTGAGCAGCACGTCGACGAAAGAAGTCGGCGCCGCCGCTCGCATCGCGTGATTTCTCAGTACCCGCGATTTGCGTGGTCCATTGGAAGAAGCGACTGTTTCGTAGCTGACGCCGCGCTTCTCTGTTGCCTTCGTAGCGCGAGCTTGCTTAGCGGTCGCGGTCGCCGCCGGAGCTGATTGCGCCTTGGCGATCGTACGCACCTTGAATGCAGGCGCGCGCCTCGTGCCTGTGCCGAGCGTGCCCTCCATCAACCATGATTGCGGTCCCTTGAGTGCGGACTTGCCACGGCTGATTTGTGAACCAAGCTGACGCATGATCACTGTCAACAAGTCGACACGACCGTTGGCTGCACTGCTTTCCGTCGTCTGGAGTTCCTGATCTGGTACTGGAACTTCAAACTCGTTGTCCTCAGATGGTGTCGCGTCGAAGAACCAACCGTAACCAGCCGCTGTCTCGTCCAGAACAATCTTCGAGGAGTCGGCAGTTGCTAATTGGCCAGCCGGAAGGTCGGCGATTTCAACCGGTAGTGACTGGAGCCTCGCGATGTTCTGCGCGGAGAGACCAGCCTCGGCCCATCTCGCGATTGCGGCCTGGACCATTGCGGAGGCTTCAGATTGCGTGAGCTTCAGAACATTCTCTGAACCTTTGCTCTCGCCACTGCTCGCCCACAGGGTGCTGTCCACTGGTTCGTCAGCGCGCACATCCGACTTCAGGCTTTCAGTACTGAAGCTGTCAGACTGCAGGCTGTCAGACTGCAGGCTGGTGGATGTTGCGGTGATTGGACCAGCGGTCGGGGATGTGCAAGCCGCACCGCCGAGGTAGTTCGCGGCGAAGGTTGCGGGCGCATCTGCAATTGCATCGACCGTCGTGCCCGCAACGTTGTTGTTGGCAAGGACGAATGACGTAACGCCGGCTTGCGTCGCAGGCGTCGTCAGGCCAGGCAGCCGGAGTGACGAAGCACCAGAGCTCACCGCAAGGAACACATCGGGTGAACTGGGCGAACCGGCACTGAAATTGTTGCCCGTGATGCTCGCGCAGACATCGATATCATCTGTTGAGGCCGGTGCACCTGCACCAAGGATGAGACCACCAAAGGCACCCGCACCCGGCTCAGCCGTCGTGTTGCCGGTGATGGTCAAATTCACATCGTAGGCGCCACCAGTGTTATCGGCAGAGATGCCGGCAATGCCGTTGTAACGGCGAATTATGTTGTTGGTAATCGCAACCGTCGCCTGACTTCTCGGTGCCGTCAGGTTGTCCGCAAATGACGTGAAAATACCGTTAGCCGTCGCGGAGCCCGATCCGGCCACACCGGCCACGCCGATTGTGTTCGCGTTGAAGGTGCCGTTGACCGAGCGGAGCAATGGTGAGCCTGCGCCCGCAGTCGCCATCTGCAATGTGATGGCACTGCCGTTTGCATCGCGCATCGTGTTGTTGGAAACGTTGAAGGTCAACCTGTTTGCCACGAATTCGACCAGGTCACCGGGCGCACCCGTGAAGGTGTTGCCTCGAATCGTGGCGTTCAACACGGTGCCCGCGTTCCGCGACTCGACTGACAAGCTGTCACTCGCATCGATGAAGCTCTGGTTCAGACCGAACTGCGAACCGGTAATCGTCAGGCGATTGAGTGTGCCGGACGTATTGATGAGCGAGAAGTTGCGCGCACGGCCGCCGGCAAAAATACAACTCGTGACCGTGGCCGCACCGGTTATACCGGTGTTGGCATCATTACCGAAGTAAACACTGCCTTCGCCGGCGCCATTCGGAACTGCCGGAGCAGGATTGTTTCCGTTGATGCCGTTCACAGTCGAAAACTCGAGTGTGAAGTTGTTGACCGCGAGACCACGGATACCATAGTTCTGGTTGGTGCCGTTGATGGTCATGCGGCGCAGCGTCAGGTTTTGGACGTTTTCAGCGTAGACGCCGATACCGGCCGTCGTGCTGTCAGCACCCGTCATTCCGGAGATTGTGCCGGCCGTGGCGTTTCCGCCAAGAGCGGTATTCGTTCCGTCGCCGTTAACTGAGAAACTGCCGGTGGTATTCTTCAGGAAAATGCCATTGGGGCCGCCAGTGGTGGAAACTCTTGTCAGCGCAACTGCGAGGGGAAGAGTCCCGGAGACGCGACTAATTTCCACGCCAGCCGCACCGGTGGTGATGATGGTGCCGCTCGGAATCGTGATCGTTTGCGTGTTGTCGGTCGCCAACAAACCACGTTGATTAGCGTCCGGCGTAATATCAAGACTACCGAATGTGATCGCGCCGGTGTTGGTCGTCAGACTGACACTGGTGCCACCCGCTCCGGTCACCGAGGTGTTCGCGAAACTCAGCGGAAGACTGGACCCACTGACGCTGATACCGCCACCGGTCGGGTTCACGATCGTCGTAGAGCCGGTCGTCAAACTTCCGCCGACGGCCGACAGGGTGATACCCGTAGTGGCGCTGTTGGTGGAAGAGATGCTTGCGAACGTGCCGTTGAGAGTACCGGTCGTAAGGTTCAGGGCTCTGCCGCTGCCGTTTAGCGTGACATCGGAAACGTTCAAAGTGCCGAAGCCGGTGCCGTTGATGTCACCCGTCGAATTGCCGCCGGTGAATCCGCGCAGCGTGTTGTTTTGACCAACAGTAATCGCGAGTGCAGCGCTGGTGATGTTGACGATCGGAGCGCCCGGGCTTGTCGCCGGTAAGGCATCACTGCCCGCCGGGGGCGTGACGCCTGAAATCGAAGAAAGGGTTGCTGTGGCGTCTTGTCCGATGAACTTCTGGCCGTTGAGCAAGGTCACAGGACCGACGTAATCAGTCGCGCTCTCGTAAACAAAGATATTGTCATTCGCCGCCGGATTATTGCCGGTACCGGTGTTAAGCGCGGCGAATGCGGCTAGCGTCGAGAATGGATTTGTAAGACGGCCGCAGCCTGCCGCAAGCGTAAGGCAGGACGCTGAGTTGTTATTGATAAACCAAATCATGCCGGTAACGGTGATCGAGGCGGTAGCTGTATCAGTGTTGCCTTCACCGTCGCTCAGTGTGTAGGTGAAAGTATCGACGCCTTCAAAACCCGCTGGCGGGTTGTAGGTGAAGGAGCCGTCGGCACTGAGATTGACGTTCCCACCCTGAGCACTCGTTGCGCCCGCAGTGACGGTTAGTGTTGGTCCAACGTTGTCTGCGTCGGAATCGTTAGTCAGCACGCCCGGAGCCGCGACAGTGATGCGGATGTTACCGCTGGCGGCATAACTATCGTTTCGCGCAAGTGGAGTCGTTTGGATCGTGCCCGGAACGAAAGCAGTGTTGGGATCAACTGTATCGCTAAACGTAACGCCTGTTGCGTCCTCGCCGGTGGCGCTAATTACGACCGTATATTTCAACGTGTCGCCGGGATCTGCTTTGCCGTCCAGATCCACGTCTGTGAATAGCGCGTCGGTTTTGGTAGCTGTCACTATTGTGGCGACTGCTGGGGGGAGCGCCATAAAATTGACAGCCTTGTTCGACTTCGCAGCCGGAACCTGAGCAGCTGAGCTTTGTGCTGGTTCAGTTTTACCGGATGCCGGTGCTGGCGAAGCCGGTGCGGGTTGCGCTTTCCACAACCATCCCAGACTGCTCGATTCAGCTGAGATCGAGAAAGCCACTGCGGCGACGAGCACGATGCTCGCTACCAACAGTGGCGTAATAGTACGTATAAGCTTGGTAAACTTCGAGTTTTTCAGATTCCGACGCGTAGGACGCGAGAGGTTTTCACTGCGGGGCATCGAGAACTCCTTTTGGTTTGTCGTTGTTTAACTCTTGATGGGTATAAAGGTATCGATAAACGAGATCAAATCGAAGGAAGGCTCCAGAATTGCGAGGACCGAGACCTTCGGTGTTGCTGACTTGTTCAGAGTGGACACGGACCTTGCGAATCGCTTGTTCAGCAGGTGCGTGAGATGGCGAATTAGCGCTGCGGATTCTAGTGCGGTCGCGCCGGGAAGTCAAGGCTTCTTCGTGCCGATTCTGCTCGGCAGGATTGTGCTAGTACTTCGGGGCTCAGTCAGGTTCAGATTTCTAAGCAGTCGTTGCAGATAATTTGGATTGATTCCCAGCAGGCGAGCGGCTTCTGTGTGATTGTTTTGGGCCTGCTCTATGGCGCGCAGAATGATCTCTTTTTTACTTTGGACCACCGCTTCGTGGTAGTTGGTTTTTGACTTATCGGCGGAGGTATCTGTTTCGAGCAAAGCCTCTGGTAGATCCTCTGGCAGTATCCATACAGTTGTTCCCAACACGACCGCACGTTCGATCGTGTTCTCGAGCTCGCGAACGTTGCCGGGCCAATCGTAAGCCAGCAAATATGTGCGCGCGTCGGTCGAGATTCCCTTCAGCTTGCGATTACACATTGCCCCGTACTTTTCTACGAAGTAACTGGCCAGCAGCATGATGTCTTCGCGACGTTCGCGCAGCGGCGGCATTTCCAGTGACACGACATTAAGACGGTAATAAAGATCATGACGAAACTCGCCGGAGGCCATCGCGTCGTCGAGGTTCTTGTTGGTCGCGGCAATTACACGCACGTCGATTTTGATCGTCAACGTTCCACCGACACGTTCAAACTCACGCTCCTGCAACACGCGCAACAGTTTCACTTGCAGCGGCGGTGTCAGCTCGCCAATCTCATCGAGAAAAACCGTGCCGCCCGCGGCGATTTCCAAACGTCCTTTCTTCTGTGTGACAGCACCGGTGAAAGCGCCGCGTTCGTGTCCAAACAACTCGGTTTCCAACAACGTCTCCGTGAGCGCTGCGCAGTTGACGGCCACGAACGGTTTCTGTGCGCGCTTGCTGTTGCGATGAATCGCGCGGGCGGCCAACTCTTTTCCGGTTCCGCTTTCACCGTTGATCAGCACGGTCGCGTCCGTCGGAGCGATCTTCGAGATGAAGTGATAGACGCGTTGCATCGCGCCGGACTCGCCGACCATGTTGTGTTCAATGTTGACGTCGGCAAGCAGACGCTCGTTCTCTTTTTCGAGCCACTCGAAATGGCGTGCGTTTTCGATGGCCACCGCGGCGATGCCGCCAATGGCAGTCACGAGTTGCAGGTGGTCCTTCGTAAACTTGTCGAGCGAAACCGTCGTGTCGAGATAGAGCACGCCGAGTTTTCGATCGATCATCACAAGCGGCACGCACATGACCGAATGCGCACGCGTTTCAATGAAGCTCTCAGTAGCGAACTTTGATTGCGTTGCCGCATCACTGGCGAGAACGGCGACGCCGTCGCGCAAAACCTGCTGCACGAGCGTGCGGCTCACGTTAACCGGTTGCGCTTTTCCGTGTTTGCGATCGAGCGCGAAGACGGGCCCGCCCTCGATTGAATCTTCCACGGTCAACAGGATCGCGCCGCGCTGTGCGGGAACCACTTCGAACAAGATTTCCAGCAGACGTTCGAGCAACGGATTGAGCCCGCGAATCGCGTTGATTGCCGTGCTGACTTTCATCAACGTGCTGAGGTTGCGCTCCATCTGGGAGACCGCTTCGTCGAGCCTGACATGCAGCGTCGGCCCCGTCACGATCTGCACTTCGTCGAGCGTGACTTCGCTCGATTTCGAAGGCTCGCCATCGTGCAGCAGGAAGAGAAACTGTGAGTCGCCGATGCGAACGCGATCGCCATGTTCGAGCACGCGGCTGCGGATCGGAACGCCGTTGACGAAGGTGCCGTTGAGACTTTCGAGATCGGTGATGACGAAGCCTTCGCCGGTCTTCGCGATCTTCGAATGGCGGCGCGAAACGGCGCCATCGGCCAAACAAACGTTTGCCGCGGTCTCACGACCAATGATCAGGGCGTCTTCGTCAATAGCGAAGATCGCTCCCTTTAGCTTGCCTGAGATAGCTGCTAATCGAGGAGGCATTTGAGGACGAACTTAATTAAAACATAAGCAGTTCAGGGTACGAGGCGCCAGTTGTTGTTGGGTTTGACGGGCACGGTCTTGTTCCGTTCAAGCCAATCAATAATCAGCTCACGAATTTCCTCGCTCGAGCGATAGACGACGGGCGCGTTCTTGTACATGGTATACCCACCACCGCCGTTGACGCGATAGTTGTTCGTAGCGAGACGAAGTTTTCTCGTCGGTGAGAGTGGCTGATTACGAAAACGAAGGTTCTGAATACGCTGGCCGACGGGCTTCGAAAGATCGAGCTCGTACGTGACGCCTTCAGCGATGTCGAAGTTGTAGGCAGGAATCTTCTCGTCGATCAAATCCGCGGGCGCCTTTCCGGGCACGTAGGTTTTGAAATACTTCGCCGAATGTTCGAGCGCATCTTTGAGTTGCTGGCCGGTGACTTCCAGCACGACAAGCGTGTTTTCGTAAACATAAAGCCCGGCGATGTCGCGCACGCTCACTGGTCCTTTTGCGATCCTCGCTTCGGAATTGAAACTCGCGACCATCGACACGTCAGCCTTACCCGCTTCGAGCTGCACTTTTTGAATCAGATCGAGAATTGCCGTATCGCGGAACCGCGCTTCTTTTGCAGTTAACTCTTCCGCCGACTGGCCGATGACTTTCGCGAGCCATCCTTGCGTTTCGTTATCGTAAGGCTCGGCAAGTTTCACCACGTCGGGATCCGCCTCGACGCGATCATCCACCGGCAACGTGCGCGCCGACTTCGCATACACGCGCCAACCCGTATCCGATTTTTGCAAATACACATCCGCCCGCGCGAGATGGCGTCCCCAATGATTCGCCTGCGTCAACAACACACCGTTGAGATAAAGCGAAGGCACGTCGCGATGCGTATGGCCCATGAAGATCACGTCCACGCCCGGCACTTCCTTCGCGATCGTGATCGCCTGGTTCTCGTGCCGCACTTGGCCGGGACTCACTTCGCCCGTGCGCAGGTCTTCGCCGAGTCCCATGTGCATCGCTATGACGACCACGTCCGCCTTCTCCTTGTCGCGCAGCATCGGAACCCACTTGCGCGCCTCAACGAGCGGCTCATGAAATTCAAGACCCGCGTAATTCGGAGGATTGTCCCAGTTCGGAACTCCCGGCGTGGTCAAACCGAGGATTCCGATCCTTACGCCGGCGACTTCCTTGACGATGTAAGGTTTGTAGTGCGGTTGCTGTTTGGAGACGTCGTAAGTGTTTGCCGATAGCCAGGGAAAGTTCGCTTCCGCGCGGGCTTTCTCGAGCACCTTGAGGCCGAAGTTGTACTCGTGGTTTCCGACAGCCATTGCGTCGTAGTTCAACGAGTTCATCACCAGCATCATCGGATTGGGTGGTTGATTGTTCTTGCGACTGTGAAACGATGCGAGTGGCGAGCCCTGAATCGTGTCGCCGGAATCGACTAGCAGCACGTTCGGATGTTCGCGGCGAACGCGTTTGATGAGGGTCGCAATTTTCGCGAGACCGCGATTGTCCGGCTTGTTGGTGTAGTAGTCGATCGGATTGATGTTGCCGTGCAGATCGGTGGTGCCCAGAATCGTGATCTGAACGCGATCGGGCACAAAACTGCGCGCTACGAACACGAGCGTCAGCAACAACACCAGCGTCATGAACGAGTAGAAAAACGGTGAACGTTTCTTCATTGCTTAATAAATACTTCAACGGCAGTCACGCCGTCGATAGTTACCTCGCGAACTCGCCGAAATTTCGCGCGCACGGTTTCCAGCTCTTCGCGGTTTTCAAAGTAAGTGCGGCCGCGCTGCACGATAACGTAAACCGTTCCCGGGGCGGTCGTCACGTCAAACTCGCGGGAAGAGATCGCGTGCGAATTTAAATCAGTGCGAGCAAATTCGGAAAGATAATAACGAGCGACCGCCGGGGTTTCGTGAGCGATCGTCGCTCCCTGAGGAGCCTGTTCGCAAACGTATCTGATCGCTTCGCGAAGACCGTCATCGTAAAACTCGTCGTGCGGAAAGAAGAAGCCGGCCTTGTCCGCAGCGAGTGCGTTCGTGTACAGCGCGTAATGCGGCCGGTGGGCAAAAGCAGTCCAGGCCGGAAAACAGACGAACACCACCACCGCAAAAGCGGAGGTGGTAAACAGCGCGCGCCCCGAACTCGGAAAACGTTCCGCGACCCAACGAATCAAACCGACAACACCGACGGCTGCGAGCATGTAAACAAAGGGCATCACCGAGAGCGTGTAACGAAGCCACTTGCCACCGATCAGCGAGTAAGGAACGAGCCAAAACAGAAACATGAACAACAGAAACGCGTGGCCCACGTGGCCTGGCTTTTTCACGGCGCAGAACAGTCCGATGAAAAACGCGAGCAGCGTCAACAGCGGCACTTTGATCGCGAGAAACAGCAGGTAGAAATAGATCGGTGTCCCCCAGAACGGCGAGCTCGACATGTTGTTTTTGTAGAGTTGTCCGGCGAAGAGATAACCGGAATGCGTTAATAAACGCTCACCCATGTACGCGTTCATGTACTCCCAAACTTCCGGCATCAACACCGCGGGACTCGCCAGCAGAAACACGCCGATAATTACGATGAAAAACCAGCCTGGCGTGTGGCCGCTCGGCTCGTGCGGGCGCGCTTCGCGTACGTGAAAGTTGTGATGAAACAGCATGTTGAGGCCGAGGTAATGCGGGAAATACTTCGACGCGATCATCAGGCCGAACGAGACGGCGCTGGCTGCGTAGCGACGCACGAGCGAGGTTTTGTCGACAGGTGAGATCTGCTTCGCACGTACGAAAAAGTAGAAACCAAAGAGCATGAAGAAGACCAGCAGCGAGTCTTCCTTACCGATGCGATTGTGAGTGATCGCGTTGATGCCGATGGCCCAGAACGCCGCCGCCAGCAGCGCGGTCCAACGATCGAAAAATGCAGCAGTCAACAGAAACAACGGAACGACCGTCAGCGCACCGATCAAAGCATTCGGAAAACGCAAAGCTGCTTCGTCGCTGTCCATCAGCCCCTTGCCCACCGAAGCCCACATCAACAGCTTCATCACCATCGGGTGTTCGGAGTTTGCGGAGAAGTCGCCGCGCTCGTAAGCGTGAATGGCATCCAACTTGTTCATCTCATCTTCCAGCGAAACCGATCGCACCGAGTTGCGTCACACGCAGACCGAAGCCGAATACGATGAGGAGCGCGAGCGTGCCAACGATGGACCAGTCAAGCGTACTGACCAGACTTAACCGTTCAAATCCGGCAACATTTAGTGCCGGCGCCGAAGAATTGAGCTTTAAATTCTCAGCCACGGGTAAATCCTGAATCAATACGCGTACCTTGTCGTTGTTAGCTTAGACCAAAATGCTTTATGGTAATAGCCCGCCTGCTCGTGCCGGAAGTTGATTGCGCCTGGCGGGATAAAACGGCGCTGATAAGCCCTTTTGCGATGGACAACCTGGTCACTTCCAACATTCGTCAACGCCCCATTCGCACGCTCGTGAGCGTGGCCGGAATCGCCCTCGGCGTCACTCTTGTAATGCTGTTCACCGGCCTCGCGCGCGGGATGTCAAACGACTTGCAACGACGCGCTTCAAACGTGCGCGCCGAACTGATCTTTATGCGACCGGGCGCGGTGCAGGTATCGACCACGACCGCGAACCTCGACACGCGCTACGTTGACCGTTTGGAAGCAATCGACGGCGTCGAGGAGGCGCTGCCGATAATTCGTCATTTTTCGCAAGGCACGGGTGGATTTGGAATCGAGCAGATTGACGGCGTTGAGTGGGATGCCTATGCGCGGATGAATGGGATCAGCATGGTCGAAGGGCGTGGTCCGCAGAGCTCGGACGAAATCGTGATCGACGAAACCAAGGCGCGAAACAACGATTTACGCGTTGGCAACACGCTGAAACCGCTCGGCACGAGGGAGTATCGCATTGTCGGAATTTACTCGCCTGAGTCAGGCGCGCGCGTGAAAATGTCGCTGGCGGCCATGCAGGAGGCACTCGAAGTTCCCGGCAAGTCAACTTTTATTTTTCTGAAACTACGCAACCCGGATCAGGTCGACGCGATGGCGCAACGGATCGACCAGGAACTGCCCGGTAACACGATCCAACCGACACGCGACGTGTTTACGAGTTTCGAAAAGACCATTCCGCTGTTAGGTGTTTTTCTGCGGGTGCTGGTGGGACTCGCCGCCGTAGTGAGCGCGCTGGTGGTGATGCTCGCGATGTACACGACGATCACAGAAAGAACACGCGAGATTGGCATTCTCAAAGCGATGGGTGCTTCGCGCGGTTACATCGTCGGGATCATCGAGAAGGAAGCGATATTGATCAGCGTCATCGGCCTGGTCGCGGGGTTCGCCGTTTCGCTGCTGGCGGGATACGTGATCCATCGCGCGTACGGACTGGTTTTCGAATATAGCTGGGGTTGGGCCACAGTCGCAGCCGCAATCGGATTAATCGGTGGTGTGCTGGGCGCGTTGTATCCCGCGTGGCGCGCGTCAAATCTCGACGCAGTTAACGCATTGGCTTACGATTAACTACTCGTCGCTGAGCGACTTCAGCGAGAAGCCTTTTCGCCAAATCAATAGCAAGCCAATCGCGCTCCAGAAAATATCGCGTCCTTTGCGAATGATCGCGAGTGTTTCGCCGATACCTCGCGCGAACCCGAGCACCCTCGACACCTGACCTGTCCCACCTTCGTCCACACCAGCCCGCAGCGGAATAAACTTGAACGCCACGTTGATAATGCGATTGACCGATTCGAGTATGAACGCCTGCTGCAACGTCGGCGCGATCGGACTGATGAACAAGAGTGCCGTGTAAATCTCCGCGATGCCTGCGAGGTGAAAGCACATGTCCAACGCGAAGATTGAAAGAAAGCTCTGGCGGTTCCGCTGATAGAAGCCGTAAACGCGTTCTTCGAGGGTTTGCGCTCGCGGCGTTAACTTTGCGACCAGGTTCGGAGCCACTCCGCGATTGCCGAAAAACTGAAGTGCGCCGCTTAAAAACTTCTTCTGACGGCGAATTAGCAGATAACCAACGGGAATGATGATCAACGTTGCAGCCAGCGCGCCAATGCTCGCGTAGCGCAGCGGCTTCGGAAGCGAAAAATTCAGCAGTAACGTGGCCGTACCCGCGAAAATAAACAGCGACACCGATAAGGCGTAGAAGATGTTTTCGATGGCCAATGCTGAAAGGCCCACCAGCAACGGCACGCGATGTTTTACAAACACGGCTTTCGAAGGTTCACTCACCGCGACGCTCGCGAACGGAATGATGTTACCCAGCGCGTCGCCCATCAATCGCGCGGCGACCGCATCGCGAAACGGCAGACGATGCGGGCGTTCGACGCAGCGCGTCCATGCGAGTGCGCGCACGATGTAACGAGTGCTGGAAATCGCGAGGAGGAGAAGGAAACCGGCGCCGAGTCGTTGAATGCCGTCGAGGATCTGGCCGACGCCCGCGCGCCTTACGAAATAGGCGAACAGCAACAGTCCCAAAACACCGAATATGATTCCCAGTGGCGCAAATCTGCTCCGACGCGCGCGCTGGTCATTTGTCTGAACATCCGGGCTGTCAACGGCCATCGCGGTACGGTATCACACGGGGTTTTCAGTTTGGCAACAGACGTGCCGCCTTTTGAACTGTAACAACCGCTGGTCGACCGCCACCGCCTTCGGCGTTAGCACCGCCCTTTTGCGGAAAACTTCGTCACTCGATTATGATGCTACGTTCACTTTGAGTCCGACAAAACGAGCATCATCATACCCATGAGTCGATCCCAAACAGCTCTGGAGCAATCTTCAGCCACTCCACTTACTACTCTCTCCGAAGATGAAACCATGTTTCGTGCGAGCGTCCGCGAGTTTGCCGAAGGCGAACTGCGCCCGCGCGTCGAACAGATGGACGAAGCCGCCAAACTCGACCCGGCGATCATCAAGCAGTGTTTCCAACTCGGTTTGATGGGCATCGAGACTCCGGAAGACTACGGCGGCGCCGGCGCGAGTTTCTTCAGCGCCATTCTCGCCGTGGAGGAGCTTTCACGCGTTGACGCTTCGGTCGGTGTCTTCGTTGACGTGCAAAACACGCTCGTCAACAACGCGTTTATTCGCTGGGGCACGCCCGAGCAAAAAGAGAAATACCTGACGCGCCTCGCCAGCGAGCACGTCGGCGCCTATGCGCTCAGCGAACCAAGCTCGGGCTCGGACGCTTTCGCGATGCAAACACGCGCCGTCGATAAAGGCGATCACTACCTGCTCAACGGCCGCAAACTCTGGATCACCAACGGCATTGAAGCCGAGATCTTCGTTCTGTTTGCGAATGCGAATCCGGAAGCCGGTTACAAAGGCATCACTGCTTTCATTGTCGAGAAGAGTTTTCCCAGTTTCTCGATCGGCAAGAAGGAGAACAAACTCGGCATTCGCGCGTCGTCAACAGTCGAGCTGATTCTTGAAGACTGCCAGGTGCCGAAAGAAAACATCCTCGGCGAAGCCGGCAAGGGCTACAAGATCTCGATCGAAACGTTGAACGAAGGACGCATCGGCATCGGCGCGCAGATGATCGGCATCGCCCAGGGCGCACTCGAAAGCGCGCTCGCCTACACCGCCGAACGCCAACAGTTTGGCAAGTCCATCAATCAGTTCCAAGGCGTGCAGTTTCAACTCGCGGAGATGGCCACGGAGCTCGAAGCCGCGCGGCTCATGGTGTACAACGCGGCCCGCATGAAAGACGCCGGAATTAATTTCGTTAAAGAAGCCGCGATGGCGAAATTGTATTCGTCACGCGTCGCGGAGCACGTCAGCTCGAAAGCGATCGAGCTTTACGGCGGCTACGGTTACGTGAAGGATTATCCGGTTGAAAAATACTGGCGTGATTCGAAGATCGGCGCGATTTACGAGGGCACGTCAAACATGCAGTTGCAGACAATCGCGAAGTTGATTATCGGAAAATGAACAATCGTATCGAGCTATTCGAACAGATGTTGACCGCCGACCCAGGCAACACAACTGTGCTTTTCGGACTCGCAAAAGAGTATGAGAAAGCGGGCCGGGATCGCGACCTGATCGACACTGTGAATCGCTATCTCGAGCAGGTCGACGACGAGGGCAACGCGTTCGGCATGTTGGCGGGCGCGTATGAACGGCTCGGTGAACGTGACAAGGCGCGCGAGGCTTACCAGCGCGGCATCGAAACGGCCCAACGCCATGGCCATCCGGGTATGGCCGAAGAATACCGCATGACGCTGGCGGGTGATTATGAAGACTGATACTAAAGTTCTAAAACTGGTGCGAAAGACGGGTTCATTGGAAGATACGGTCGAAGAGATGACGCCCAGAGCAGTTCCCGCAATCTCCAAAGATCAGCAACTGCCGGATCACAAACTGCTGCTGGAGATGTATCGCACGATGTATCTTTCGCGGCGTATCGACGACAAAGAGATCCAGTTGAAAGGACAGAACCGGATTTTCTTCCAGATCAGCGGCGCGGGTCACGAAGCCGTGCTCGCCGCGGCGGGCGTGGTGCTCAAACCGGGTTACGATTGGTTCTATCCTTACTATCGCGACCGCGCGCTCTGCTTGCAGCTCGGCATGACGCCGCTCGAACAAATGCTTTCGGCAGTCGGCGCGGAAGCCGATCCCAATTCACACGGCCGCCAGATGCCATCGCACTGGGGCCACAGCAAACTCAACATCGTTTCGCAGTCGTCACCTACGGGTACGCAACTGCTGCAAGCCGTCGGGTGCGCGGAAGCGAATTATCGGTTCCAACTGATTCCCGAACTGCAAAAACGAATCAACGACTTTCACGACGACGAAGTCACTTACGTCTCTGTCGGCGAAGGCACGACGAGTGAAGGCGAGTTCTGGGAAGCGCTGAACACGGCGTGCAACCTGAAGCTGCCGGTCGTTTTTCTGATTGAAGACAACGGTTACGCGATC
The DNA here is from genome assembly GCA_020199835.1 of Acidobacteriota bacterium. GTDB lineage: Bacteria > Acidobacteriota > Blastocatellia > Pyrinomonadales > Pyrinomonadaceae > PSRF01. The sequence goes on from JAIVJV010000009.1 coordinate 429,777, forward strand.
AGTGTTCCGGTGGAAGTGCAAACAGCCGGCGGCTCCGTTTCGCGGCTCGTTGAAGGATTCCCGGGGCTTTACATCCAGCGCTGCGACGGCACGGATGCGATCGAGTCGTTGGACACGATGCGTCGTGCCGTTGACTACTGCCGCCAGCGCAAGGGTCCATCGCTGGTCCACGCGAAAGTGATTCGTCCTTATTCGCATTCGTTGTCTGATGACGAAAAGCTTTATCGCCCTGACGAAGAACGCACGAGTGACGCTGAGCGCGATCCGGTCAAACGTTTTGGCGCGTTGCTGATCGATTCGGGCGTGATCGATCAGGATGGTCTACAGCGAATCAAGGACGAAGCCGATCGTGAAGTAAACGAAGCGGCGGACAGCGCGCTCGCCAGTGCACAGCCCGCGCAGGAAACGGCGACGCATTACGTGTTCTCGCCTGACGTCGATCCGACGTCGAAGGAGTTTGACACTGAAGACCAGGTGCAACTCTCCGGCAATCCCGGCACGATGGTCGATCTAATCAATCGTTGTTTGCACACTGAGATGGCCCGTGAGCCGCGCATCGTGGTCTTTGGTGAGGACGTGGCGGATTGTTCGCGCGAACAGTATCTCGAAACAGTGAAAGGCAAAGGCGGCGTTTTCAAAGTCACCGCCAACCTGCAACGAAACTTCGGCGGCTCACGCGTTTTCAATTCGCCGCTCGCGGAGGCAAACATCGTCGGCCGCGCGATCGGTATGGCAACACGCGGGCTCAAGCCCGTCGTCGAGATTCAGTTCTTCGATTACATCTGGCCCGCCATGCATCAGATTCGCAACGAGCTCGCGTTGATGCGCTGGCGTTCGGGCAACGACTGGAAAGCCCCGCTCGTCATTCGCGTGCCTGTTGGCGGTTACCTGAAAGGCGGCGCGGTCTATCACTCGCAATCAGGAGTATCGACTTTCACCCAGATTCCCGGCCTGCGGGTGATCTATCCGTCAAACGCGCTCGACGCAAACGGACTTCTCCGCACAGCGATTCGCTGCGACGATCCGGTGCTGTTCCTCGAACACAAACACCTTTATCGGCAGGCTTACAACAAGTCCGCCTATCCCGGCGATGATTTCATGATTCCGTTTGCGAAGGCGAAGAAAGTGCGCGAGGGCAAGGACCTGACGATCATCACCTACGGCGCTTTGGTCCAACGTTCGCTCGTTGCCGCGAAGCAAGCCGAACAGGAAGGCGTCAGCGTCGAGATCATCGACCTGCGCAGCCTCGCGCCGTACGACTGGGATGCGATCGCCGAATCCGTGAAACGAACCAGCCGCGTAATCGTCGCTCACGAAGATTCGCTTTCGTTCGGTTACGGCGCGGAGATCGCCGCACGCATTGCCGCTGAGTTGTTCGAGTATCTCGACGCTCCAGTGAAACGCGTCTGCGCGCTCGACACCTTCGTGGCATACGCGCCGCAACTCGAAGATGCAATACTTCCGCAAGCTTCCGACGTTGCAAAAGCAATAGCTGAACTCAAGGCATACTGATCCTGTTACTGCTTCGTGACCTAGTTAAGCGGGCCATAGCAGTACAGGCGTGTATTGATCCATTTCGCGCTCTCACCAGACGCGGTCCAATTCTCGCGCAAAACCCGTCTCTGAAAACGGCATAAATGTTGCCGCTACAGCAGTAGAACGCCTGTGTGCGTCTCCCCGGCATCCGTTCCCCCGACAACTAATCGCGATTGATTAAACACAAGGGAGGTACAACTGATGAGCAAGCACGTTTCGAGTGTTTTGGCTGCCGTAATACTGACTCTAGCGCTGTCGGCACTCGCATTTGCACAAACAACCACGACGACTACGACGACAAAGACAGTTCAAAACCCCGACGGAACGTACACGATAATTGAATTCCCTGCGAAAAAAGAGATAACGCTTACCCTGAATCCAGTCACTATTGAAAAAGCCAAGGGTGTGGCGACGATTCTTCGCGACGACGATGGAACGCGGATCAAACTGAACCTGACTGACGTTCCGGCCGATGTCACTTCGTTGACCTTGTATGCGGTCGACGACAAAGGCGCGGTTACCGCGCTCGGCCCGGTCGCGATTACCAACGGTGTGGGTACATTTACGACGACCACGCCGCTGAGCAGGTTTATGTTGATTGCCTCGCCGGAGAGTTCGTTAGCGGCGTACGATCCGAACACCAAGATCTTCTTCCGTAGCGCGGTGCCCGAAGGCTTGGCAGTTATTCCGATGACCCAGAATCCGTCTGGTGAGAAAGTCTCGGCAACTACGGCGCCGGCGGGAAGCACGCCAGCGGGAACCACCCCGGCCGGAACGACGGTCGCAGCCGGAACTTACACTGTGCCGATGCTGAACATCCCGGCCTACAAGAAAGGCGACGACACCAAAATTAAAATCGATTTTACCGGTGCGTTGACGGGTGCTCGCGCGAACGTGTTCATCACGCCGCGGAAAGACGGACCGACCGAGATCAAAATGCGTTTCCACGAATTGAAGGATGCGCCTGCGGGCCAGACCTTTATAGTTTGGGCGGTTGGCGCGGATGGGACGTATCAAAAACTCGGGCAGGTAGTAAACGCCGCGGGACGCAACGAAGCGGAGATTAAATCGGAAACCACGTTGCCGGACTTTGGACTGCTGGTAACGATGGAAGGAGCCGAGGGCACCCGGCCGGCGGGTCCGGCTGTAGCCACGATTCAGATCGTTCCATAACTAATGAACATCGGTTGTAGGGCCGCCCGCGTGGGCGGCCTTTTTTTGTTATCGATCCTACAAAGAACTTCCACTTTGAACAGATGTTGCGGTAATATGTCGGACACGGGAGCGCGCCACAGTCGCTCAGGTCTCCCGACAGGCTTTAGCTAAGCCCGTAACTCTTTTAATCACCGCGAGATTCCCCTGGCCGTCGATCCCCGTCACGACCGAAGTCTCCGTTTTCCAGAGTTTGACGACATGAAAAAGCGAAGATTCCCCCGTTTGGTTCCCCTGGCACTCGTCCTTTTTCTCACTTCTCTCGTGTCCGCGCAAGAGGGTCTGCCTGCGCTCGTCAAACGAGTAAAGCCGGCGGTCGTGGCGATTGCAACCTACGACTCGAACGGCGAAGCGTTGATGACGGGCAGCGGCTTTTTTCTGACTTCGGGCCAGGTCGTGACAAATCTGCACGTCGTCCGCGGCGCGGCGCGCGCGGAGATTAAGACACTCGACGGCAAAGGGAAGGTTTATCCGATCACCGGCGCGCTCGCGGTTGATGAAGAGGGCGACCTCGCGCTGCTCAACGTCGAGATGCCGCTTCAACCGGTGCGTGGTAGCGAGCTCGCGAGCGAACTGCCGGATGAAGGTGAACCGATTTTTGTGATCGGTAATCCGTTGAAGCTCGAAGGATCGGTTAGTGACGGGATCGTGTCGGCGGTTCGTGAAGTGCCGAACAGTTATCGAATCATTCAGATCACGGCTCCGATCTCGCACGGAAACAGCGGCAGTCCGGTGTTCAATTTGCGCGGGCAGGTTTTGGGTGTCGTGACGGTGAAGGTCACGAATGGACAGAACATCAATTTGGCGATCGCCGCCGCTCGCGTGGCGCAGTTGAAGGCTGGGAAGCTGCAACCGTTGTCGGAGATCACGTTGAAGAGCAAAGGGGACGTGGCGGAGTCGTCGTATAAAAACGGATTGGATTCGTTGTGGCTCGGGAACTACGACAGCGCGGTCGGGTATTTTGAGAACGCGGTTAATAAGAATCCGAAGCGTGCGGATGCGTGGGTGCAGGTCGGTTATTGCAAGGTGAAACAGGGCAAGAATCACGAGGCCATTCGCGCATACTTAAATGCGTTGCAGCTCAAGCCCGAAGCGGCGGAGATCCATAATAAGTTGGGTGATGCGTATTACTACGCCGGGCGTTTGCGTGAGGCGATTGAGTCGTACATGACGGCGAAGGAGTTACAGCCGAGCAACCCGGAGACATTTTATAACCTCGCGATCGCTTATTTTGAGAGTGGGAATCCGGAGATGGCCGGCGCCAACGCGCGGGCCTTGCAGCGGCTGGATCACAAACTCTACGAGAAGTACCTCCGCGAGACGAGGTAGCCCACAGATCTGTGGCTTAACCAGCCTCGCCGGTGAAAATGTTCGGGTCGACGCTGCGCGGGTTCCCTAAGACAACGAACCGAATGTGACGCATGTACTTCTGCGTCACGCGCTGAATATCACCCGGCGTCACGGCACTCAGCTTCTCCAGAAAATCAACCGAGTTACGCCAACCACCGCCAATCAACTCATACTGCGCCAACTCACCCGCCTGCGCAGCATTCGTCTCCTGGCCCAGGTAATACGTCGTCAGGTATTGCGCGATCACCGCGTGAATGTCGTCGGCACTCACCGGTTGCGACTGCAGCCGCGCGATCTCGTTTAGCATCACGCGAATCGACTGATTCGCATCAACCGCCGTCACGTAAAGCCCGCCAACGTTCGCCGCCTGCGTTCGTAAAAACGCGTCCGGCGCGTATGACAAATTTCGTTTCACCCGTACTTCCTCAAACACCCGATCGCGTAACAACGAACTCGCCACGCGCATCGCGTAGATGTCCGGCGACGTCAGCGACGGCGCTGTAAACAGACCCTGAATGTAATTCGTCGGAAGCTCCCGCGGCGTCACCTCGACCGTCGACTTATCAAACGCCAACGCCGGCACATTCTCCGCCTTGTAAGTCCCGCGTGGCAGTTTGCCGAAACTCGCGGCCACCAAATCACGCACCTCGTTCGGGTTCAAATCGCCCACCATCACGAGCAACAACCGCGACGTCTCCATCAACTTCGTGTGATAACGGCGCAGGTCGTCAGGCGTGAGCTTGCCAATCGATTCAGGCGTACCGCTCGTGCTGTTCACGTACGGATGACCCGCGTAAGCAACTCGCTCCTGCAACTTCTGCAGATAAACATCAGGACTATCCGTGTCGTCACTGAGCGAGACGATCATCCGCTTTTGCACGAGGGACACGTCTTCGTTCGTGAACGCCGGACGCAACACGACGTCGGTAAAAATCTGCCACGAACGATCAAACTGCATGCGCGTGGTGCCTAGCGACAGCACCGAGTAATCGTTATTCGAGCTGCTGCCGATTACCGTGCCCATGCGCGACAACTCAGTCCGCATTTTCGCGCGCGGAAAGTTTGTCGTCGCTTCCGTCGCGGCGCTGAGCATCAACGTTTCGATTCCCGCGTTCTGCGCGTTGATATTCGTCGAGCCGCCGCGAATAAACAGCCCGGCCGCAACCGTCGAACTACCTTCGCGTCGCTTCAGCAACACCTTCAGTCCGTTGACTTCAAACTCACTAACAAGCGCCGCCTGTTTCGCGACGACGCTGCGCACAGACTCCTGCGCCGGCTGCGCTTGCGTTTTGCCCTGCTGCGCGTATGACGGCGCACTGCCAGTGAAAGCGAGAACCGTGATCAGTAACCACGCGCTCAAAAATCTCTTGATCTGTTTCATTGACCCATTAACTCTTCCGGTTGGATTTTGATCTTGCTTTGCGCCTCGTTCGACATTAACGCCAGCCCGACGTGCGGCTTTCCTTGAATGTAAGTTGTGATGTAACGGCTGATGTCAGCGCGTGAAGTCGCCCGCAGCCGCGGGAGGTAACCGCGAAAATAGTCGAGCCCGGTCGACGCCCACCAGAAGCTGAGCGTGTGCGTGTAGTCACTCAATTTTTCACGTGAATAAAGATCGTCTGCTTCGAGTAAAGCCTTCGCGCTTTCGAGCTGTTCGTCGGTGTAGTAGTCCTTGTCGTTGAAGTGCGCGACTTCGTCGTACAACGCCTTAATCGCCGCTCGCGCTTTGTCGGGAGTTGTTTGCGCGATCAGCGCGATTGGACCAACGTTGCGTTGCGTGTAGTAACCGAGGTCAACTGCGGTCACAAGTCCCGTATCAACGAGATTGCGCTGAAAACGTGAATTCGGTTGCCGCAGGATGAAAGAAAAAACGTCAGCCGCGTACGTGGCCGGATTGTCTTTGCCGATCGACGGCCCGTGCCAGCCGATGTTGATGATGACATTCTGAACCGGTTGCAGGACGACAGCGCCTTCGCTCTTCGCGAGCGGCGGATGCTCAACGAGCGGAAACTCGACAAACGGATCTTTCTCGCGCTTCGGCCAGTCGCCGTAAAACTCCTGCGCCATCTTCAACACGTCACCGGGAACAACATCGCCCGTGATCACGAGCGCCGAGTTGTTCGGGACGTAATAACGCTGCTGAATCAACCGCATCATCTCGGTGGTCGCGCCACCGACAGTCTGCCGGTTTCCCAACGGATTCTTCCGGCTCGGATACTTGAAGAACAGCCGGCTGTTCATCTCCTGGTTGAGATAGAAAAACGGATTCGACTCGTTTCGATCAATCTCGCCAATTACGACTTCTTTCTCACGCACAAACTCGCGTTCGTCAAAGGACGGATACCGCGCTGCGTCTTTCATGAACTGCATCGCGGTGCGAATGTTCGGGCTGGTTGTGGTGAAGTAATAATCGACTACTTCCTCGCGCGTCGTGCCGTTGTAAGCGATGCCCATCTGGCCGATGCGTCGGAGGTATTCCTCAGCGTTTGCGATCGCGCGGTTCTGTTTGAAGAACATGTGCTCGTACAAGTGCGACAGGCCGTTCAGCTCAGGCGGTTCGGTGTACGAACCGTTCTTCACCGCCAGTTCAATCGTCACGAGCGGAATGGAGTGGTCTTCAAGAATGATGACTTCCAGACCATTCGGCAGCACGTGGCTGATGAGTTTGGCTTCCGGCAGTCGTGCCGGCGCGGTCGCGGCGGGCGTCGCGCTGGTCGCCGGTCGTGTCGGTTTCGGTTGCTGGACCGCTCCCGCGAGGAGCGTTGAAGGCGTTAGTAAACAGAAAAGAAGCAGCGTTACCAGGACGGTTCGTTTCACGTATGACTCCATTGCGACAAGGTAACCCAATAGATGCAGCTAAGCTACCCACAGATTACACAAAATAACCAGATTTTATCGTTTATGTGTGTGATCTGTGGTTTAGCGTCTTTTAGTCGCAATTGCGCGGGCTTTTTGTCGCAAGGCGGTGCGGTAGGCGGCGGCGTCAGTACCGGTTGCGTTCGAGAGCCACTGTATTCGGGGCGTGCCGCGCGACGTGGTGTCACCCGTCATCTGCATCGAGTAACTCCGCCGATCGTTCGGGACAAACAAGACCAGACGTTTGAGGTTGCGGTCTTCAAGAGAATCCTTGCCGCTGAACAACAGTTCCTGGTAGCCGTCCTCGTCGGCGTCGACCAGTTCGGAAGTCCAGCTCGCGTGACTAAAGCCTCCAGCGTCGAGCTTCCCGTGCGCGCTGAGGCGATACTTACCGTCGAATTTTTGCAGGAGAACAAAACTGCTCGTGCCAGCCTTGCGCTGGTTATTGATGGCGACGATAGACGGACCGGCGTCAGTTTCGACGATCTCGACCGCCCCTACGCTGCCGCGAACAAATCGGGCCGCGATCTTGCGTGCTTGTTCGATCGATAACTGATCAACCAGATCTGCGCGCACGGCGGTGGGTGTTTCGGCAGCCGTCGATAACGGGGTGGGTTCACTCGTGCGCCAAGACGCGGGCGTCATTTGCACTTGTGCCGCGGCCACCGGCAACGCGGCTTTCGGCAGCCGCATTCCAGACGCACTTTGGCCCGTGTAGCCCCACGCCAGCAACGCGCCGAACGTGGTTACGAGAAACAGCGGCGCGCCAACACGAAACAGAATGCTGCGTCCCGCATCCGCAGCCGCCACCATCGCGGAAAGCGGCTCGATATCGGGTAACGTTTGTTCCGGACGCGTAATGCTGCGTTCCAAAAGAGTTTTCGCTGTCGCTGCCGTGCGCGGTCGATCGTCAGGACGCTTCGCGAGCAGGCTGTGAACCGCGAGCGCAAGCGGACGCGCGATGTCGGGCCGCAACCTCGGCAACGGCGGCGCCGGCGCGGTGGCTTGTTTGATCAGCAATGCCGATTGCAGTGGATCGACAAACGGCGGACGACCCGCGAGCATTTCATACAACAACACACCGAGACTGTAGAGATCGCTGCGCGCACCGACGCGTTGGCCCAAACACTGCTCCGGCGACATGTATCGCGGCGTTCCGATCAACTGGCCCGAACCCGTGCTGGCATGCGTCACCGTTGACTCGACCGATGAGGCGAGCACTTTCGCCACACCAAAATCAAGCACACAAACGCCTCGCTTGCCGAGCAGAATGTTTGACGGTTTGAGATCGCGATGAATGATGCCGTGACGATGCGCTTCTTCGAGCACGTCGCAGATCTGCGTGGCGATGTCGATCGCGCGAGCCGCGGAAAATCTTCCTTCGCGCGCGAGTGTCTGTGACAGAGTCTCACCTTCGACAAACTCCATCACGATAAAGTGACGTCCATCAGGCAGATTGCCCGCGTCAAAGATCATCGCGGCGTGCGGATGATGGAGCTTTGCCATGGTCCGCGCTTCGCGCAGAAATCGATCCGCAACGTCAGCATCGCCGGCGAACTCGCGCTTGATGATCTTTACTGCTACTGGTCGTTCGAGACCGAGGTGGGTGGCGAGATAGACAGTGCCCATGCCACCGGTTCCGATCTCGCGTTCGATCCTGAACCTGCCGGCGATAAATTGGGGGACATCCATTTCTGACCTTCTTTCGGGTAAAGGCCGCAGGAGCAACAAGGCGACTAGTTTTTAGCTTGGGCTGGGGGAAGAGACCGGGCTAGTTTAGCACAATCCGTAACTTATCGAGATGGGTTATTTGTCGAGCCAGTAGTGATGCAGTTTGAGGATCTCCTTTGCTGGGACCGCAGGCGTCTCGCCTGCACGGCAGCGAAAACGCTTCTTGCGGAACAGGCAGGCGAGACGCCTGCGGTCCCAGGTTCAACTGCATCACTACTTGTCGAGCCCCGGATGTGTACCGACCACGTTCGGAATCCAAAACACCTGTCCGTTAACTTCAACACTGCGCAGGCCGCGTTTGGGAAGATCCTTTTCTTTCAAACCGAGGAAGGTGAAGTGTGGGAGGTCGCTGAGCACGGTTTGGAACCAGCCGTGTTTCGCCATGATTTCACGGATGCGCGGGTTCTCAAACTCGTTCACGTCAAACGCAAGCATGTGAATGTGCTGCGACGTGCCCGGCGCGGCAATCGAATAAAGAATCGATTTCGAAAGATCTTTGCTGAAGTAAATTCCGGTCTTTTCCAGCTCGAGCACTTCCGCCACTTGCTGCGACAAAGGCAAACCGCGCAATCGATTAACTTGCTCAGCAGTGAGCCGGCCTTGCGATAACCAGTAGTCGAGCGCGGGTTCAAAACGCGAGTTCCACAGACGAACGCTGTCTTCGTAGTTGCGGCGCGCGGCTTCAGCGCCGTCGCGAGGCGTGATGTCCAGGCCTTCTTTTTGCGCTTCTTCGCGGGCTTTGAGGAGGTGTTTCAGTGCTTCGGGCTGAAGCTCGACGTGGTCGTAGGCGATGTATTCCGTTTTGACCCCGGCCTCTTCCTGAAACTTCGCTACCTGCTCTTCAGTCGTGAAAACACAGACCGGCGGCGGCTTCACTTTCTTGTCCGCGACGAAAACCGCGCCATATTCCTCGAGAATCCGCCGCGCGACCGGATCAGCCGGTGGGCAAACACTGTCGATTTTTACTTTTCGTTTCTTAAGCGCCTTTCGGAGTGCTTCGTAAAAGGGAACAGGCTCGCTGGACTCGTTTAATTCCCGAATCGTGTTTGCAGGTAGCTGCTGTGTTGACATGTTCTCCAGTGCCGGTGTCGCGGCGCTTACAACACTCCGACAAATTAAAATTAAAACCAGACTTATAAATTTTGCGCCGCAAAGATGAAAGCGAGTTCTCAAACGACTGCTCCCGGAAAGCGAGGAGATGATAAGTGGCCGCAGATCACGCGGTCAACAGGGCTCGCCGGAATGTATACTATCCTGCATTCAGCAAAACTTATGAAGAATGCAGGCTTGTTTATGGATTTGCTGGCGACCTATCGCAAGCACGGCTGGCAATTGCGAGGCGTTCTTCTGCAACCTGCGACACGCAGCGAACTCGACGCTGAGGACACGGAACTGTTGCAAGACATCGTCGTTCGTGAAGCCGAGGTCGACGCACTGTGGTTTTCGCGACCCTCCCACCAAAATCGTGAGGCGTGGGAGTTGCGTCTGCTGGCACAAACTCCCTATGCACTCTTTGAAACGTTTGAACCCGACGAAACTGAGGAGGAACGTGACGACGTGAAACGTGAGATGGAAGCCCGCATGCGCGACTACGCCGCCAACAAATAATCGCTACGATCTGCCGATCTTCACCGGGATTTCCAACTTCTCTTCACCACGCATGACGACGACTTTCACAGTGCTGTAAGGAAGCGCTCGCCGCACGCGCCTCAGAAACTCATCGGTGGTGCGAATCGGAACGCCGTCAAACTCGATCACGATATCGCCTTCCTTGATACCGGCTAAATCTGCCGGGCGGCTGTTCAGGATCGTGTTGAGCTTCACGCCATGGATGTTTGTTCCCGGCACCGGCACGCGTTCCGAATCACCGTCTTCATAGCCAAACACGCCGCGACCTTCGGGACGCCGGTCGAATTCTCTCGTTAACCTGCGAAACTCTTCCTGCGAGATCGTGGTGAGTTTCGTCGTCTTCTTTTCGCCATCGCGAACGTATTCGACGTCAACCGTCTTTCCAATCGGTGTGCGCGTCATCAACTCGTCCATCTGATCTTCATCGCGAATTTCGTGTCCATCAAACTTGGTAATGATGTCGCCACCCACGAGCCCCGCCTTGTCAGCCGGACCGCCGGGCGCATCGACCGAGCCGAACGTCACACCCTTATCAGTCGTGTCCCACCCATCGATGCCCACATACGCTTTGATCACCGGGTTCTTGACAAGCGCCACCTGGTTCCGAACCGGATTGACGATCGCGGTAAACGCCGCCGCGCCGACGAAAAAGACGAGCAAGCCGATAAAGACCCAGGTCATGCCACTGCGCCGGCGGCGTTTCGTCGGAACCGTGAGTGGCGCGCTGGTGCTTTGCGCGAGTTGCTGATTCTGGTCGCCGTAACCTAAGCCAAGGCGAAATCCGCAATTCCGGCAGAAACGTAATTCTGACGGCATCGCTGAATGACAGTTTGAACAAGTGATGGTCGAGGTCGGCGACGGCGGCATCTCAGTGTTTTGCGACATAACCAAACAGTACCTTTTTCAGGTTAAGAGAGAATATACGACGCCTTTTCTATACGCCAGATAATCTTTGGCGGTTGCACGCGACTTGCGCTGGCATAGCGAGTGCTCGCATTATCAACAACGGAGGATAGTTAAAACGTGGAAATAACCAAAGCGCTCGCCGCACTACAACCGCTCTACGGCAAAGACAACGTAGAGATCATCACCACTGACGGGCGGCGAGTCAGGGGCACGGTCCGCAGTATGAAAAGCACTCAGGCGTTGACCACGCCGAGCGTGAAAATGCTTTGCTCGGACGGTCGGCTCGTGAAGATTCCCTTCCCCAATATTGCCGAAATCAAAGACCACAACGTCGCCGCTGGCGACTAACATGCAAATTTCGCGTTTCCTCTCTCTTGGCGTATAGTACGCCGTTCTATGCCGTCTTCCTTCACGATCGATGAGTTCGGCGGGCGCATTGCGACAGTTTGGTCGGAGCTACGTCCGGCCACGCGCGGGCTGGTTGAACGCGCGTTGCAAGCCGCGGCAAGCGGGACACCGCCGATACGCAATTTTCAATATGACGCTCGCGCCGACATAGAACTCAGCCGTTTCCTCGCGGCCCTCGACGATCGCGCTGCGGAAAAGATCGACGTCCTCGCTCCGGAAACGGGCGGCAAACTGAAATCCCTCGCCGACACCTGCGCCACCGTCTTGCAGGAAAAGACCGAGTCTGCCGAGGTGTTTGCGCAACTCGTTCGCCGCGCTGAAAGGCAGAAGGATTACAAACGTATCGATACGCTCGCGGACGCGCTTACGTCTCGCTTTCCGCCGAGCGAAATCTGCGAATTGGCGCGATCCGAGGATGTGATCGTCCGGGAGTTAGCGAATGAAGCGCTGGCGCGTTGTCCGTTGTCGGTGTTGGCGGCGTTACTCGCTGATCCGGTCGATTCCGAGACCGCGAAGTATGCGCTGCGACGGCAGGTGGTTGAATACGGTTCCGAAGACGCCAGGCGCCTCGTCACTGCGCTCGACCAGAACGAAGAGTTTTAAGCGGATTGTCCCAGTTTGTGAAGACGTTCGACAACCTGATCGATTAGCCAGTTTGGCGTCGAAGCACCCGCGGTAACGCCCACCTTCTGCACACCCTTCAAATCGTTGAAATTTATTTCAGCAGGCGTTTCTATCAGAAAACTCCGGGCGCACTGTTCCTGGCACACGGCGAGGAGCTTCACGCTGTTCGACGAGTGCCGGCCGCCAATGACGTAAAAGGCGTCTACCTGTCCGGCAAGTGCACGGGCGGCGTCCTGCCGATCGCGAGTCGCGGAACAGATCGTGTTGACCACTTGCGGCTCGGTATCGGCTTTCTCACGTACTGCTTCGGCGACTTCCAAAAACGTTTGCAGCTTGATGGTTGTTTGCGAGACGACGAGTGGCGCACGGAGCGGCGGCAGCGCAGCGACTTCCGCGGCATCGCGCACGACGTAAGTGTTGTCCGGCGCGTAACCGACGACGCCGATCATTTCCGGATGATCGGGATTGCCCGCCACGACCACGTCGCGCCCCTGGCGCGCCGCGCGTTCCGCGAGATGCTGCACGCGAGTGACGAACGGGCACGTCGCATCAATCACCTTGGCGGCGCGCTGTTCGAGTTCGCGTTGCACTTGCGGCGTCACGCCGTGAGCACGGATAACGGCGATCGTGTCAGCGCCGGCTTCTTCAGGTGAATCGATGGTCGAAACGCCGCGCGCGCCGAGACGTTCCATCTCCTGCGCGTTGTGGATCAGTGGACCTAGTGAGCGAATCGGCCGAGCGCCTTCTTCAACGACTTCCTCCACCATCTCGACGGCACGCTCAACGCCGAAACAAAATCCGAATTCCTCTGCTAATAGGACTTCCATAGTTTTCGCGTTAAACGCCGCCGGATTGGGGAGCCGTGTCAGTCTGCGTTCTTCGACACCTTTCGCGCCATTCCTCTCTTAGTTTGTCGCCGCCGGCAACGCGATCGTTGATCCACTCAATCTCCGAATCGACGGCGCTGCGAATCGTCGAAAGCAACGCTTTCTTGAAATCGCCGACCGCATGCGCGATGTCTCGCGGCATGATGGCGTAAGAGATATCGCCAATCTGCCGCAAACCGTCACGTATCGCGTCCGCCACGTCGCTTGCACAATCTCGGGCTTCCTGCTGCATGATACTTCCTCCGTCAGGGATTCTAGCACCATCTGCTTTACGGTCGCACGGCGGATGAAGTTCGAGCGCAAATGACACAGATTCTTCAGGAGGGAAGGCCGTTGCGAGCGATTTTCTCCATTTCGTTGGAGAAGCGGTCGAGCTCGCCGAGGGTGGTGTAGACGTTCGGGGTGATGCGGATGCCTTTAAACTCCTCGTGCAGAATCGGCGTCACGAAGATCCGATGCTTGTTGAAGAGATAACTGCCGATAGCCGTGGGATCCACGCCTACGATCTCGACGTTTGCAATCGCACAGGACTGGTTCGGATCAAACGAGGTGTTGAAACGAACTTTGGGAACGTTCTTCAAGCGATTCATCCAGTAGCGCGAGAGATACCGCAACCGCGCCTCTTTGCGTTTGCCGCCGATCCCGTTGTGAAACAGCATCGCTTCGCCGATCGCCAACCGCGGCGCCGCGGAGTGCGTGCCGATTTCTTCAAACTTCCGGATGTCGTTTGACTGTTTCGACTCAGCCGCCATCAAGGGCCACAGCTTTTCGATCTTGTCGCGTTTGACGTAAAGCAATCCGGTACCTTTCGGTGCGTAGAGCCACTTATGCAAGCTCGTGCCGAAGTAGTCGCAACCGAGGTCCTTCTGCTTGAAATCAAACTGCGCAAACGAGTGCGCGCCGTCAACGATCGTTTCGATTCCCTTGGCGCGCGCCATTTCGCAGACGGCTTTCACGGGCGTGATCTGGCCGGTGATGTTCACCTGGTGAGACATTAGGATCAGTTTGGTGCGCTTCGTGATGCCTTTTTCAAACGCGGCGACAATCTCGTTGAGGTCTTTAGGTGGAATCGGGATCTTCACCATTTTGAGCACGAGACCTTCGCGGCGTTCGCGTTGGCGCAACGTAGTCAACATGCGCGGGTAGTCCTGCGTGGTCGTGAGTATCTCGTCGCCGGGTTTGAAGTCCATGCCCATGAGGAGGATCTCGAGCGACTCGGATGCGTTGCGCGTGATTGCGATCTCTTCGCGATCGCAACCGAACATTTCGGCGAGACCGGTGCGGATCGTTTCCGACTGCGGCTCGAGTATTTGCCACATCGTGTAAGCCGTGGCGTCTTCCTGCTGCCAGATGTAACGCACGAGAGCTTCGGTAACGATGCGTGGGCTCGGCGAGACGCCGCCGTTGTTCAGGTTGACGATACCGCGCGTGACGGTGAAGGAGTTTTGAATAACGGACCAATAGTCTTCGTCCATCGCGGCCTGCTCGGGCGTGAGGTGCGCGACGTTGCGTGTGGCCGCTTCGACTTGTTTCAAAAGAGAATCGATAGCCGGAACTGACAGTGCGGCAAGGCCGAGGCCCTTCCCCGCCATCGAAACAAAGCTGCGTCGATCCGTTTTCATCGGGTCTTCATCCCTGTCCGAAAACGATCTCGCCATTGATAACCGTCATCACACAGCGAGTCTTCAAAATCTCCGCCTCCGGTATCTTCATGATGTCAGCCGACAGGATCGTCAAATCCGCCAGTTTCCCGACTTCAATCGTTCCCCGCAGTTCCTCTTCAAACGCCGCGTACGCCGGCCACAAAGTAAACATCTTCAACGCCTGCTCGCGCGTCACCGCTTGTTCGGGATGCCAGCCTTCACCGGAAAACCCCTTCTGATCCTTGCGCGCCACGGCCGCGTAAAACTCGATCATCGGTTCGCCGCGTTCGACCGGCGCGTCAGACCCGCCGGCCACGGGCAGGCCCAACTTGATAAAACTTTGCCACGCGTACGAACCCTTCAGTCGCTTGACGCCAACTCGGCTCGGCGCGAAAAACAGATCCCCGATCGCATGCGAAGGCTGCATCGACGGAATGACTCTCAACTTTGCGAAACGCGGAATGTCTTCGGGATTTACAAGCTGCGCGTGTTCTACCCGCCAGCGTGGAGCGCCAACCTTCCGCTGATCAGGCGGCACCGCGCTGAACGCAGTTTGGTACTCGTCGAGAGTGAAATCGTTGGCCCGGTCGCCGATCGCGTGTGTCTGGACCTGAATGCCTTTGCGTAATGCTTCGGCCAGCATCGGCCGCAACTCTTCGGGTTTCACCGTCAGGAATCCTGACGTGTCCGGCGCGTCGGAGTATGGTTCCTGGAGCGCGGCGCCACGCGAACCAAGTGCGCCGTCCGATACCACTTTGATCGTGCGGAAAGTGAAACGATTGCCGTACGCGCCGATCGTTGCACCTTCGTTGAGCAGGCGCGTCGCGTTTGGTCCTGGACCATGCACGGCTTTGTAAATACGCAGCTTGATCGTTCCCGCCGCGTAAAGTTTTTTGAAGATATCGACGTCGTTGTAACTGCCGCCTGCGTCCTGAACCTGTGTCCAGCCGAGTTCGATATTTCGTTTGACGCCGAGCACGACCGCACGTTCCGCGTCTGCAGCGGAGGTCGGCGGCACCCGACGACGGACGAGTCCCTGCGCCGCGTCGATCAGCATTCCGTTTGGTTCACCCGATTTTTTGTCCTTGGAGATCTCGCCGCCGAAAGGATTTGGCGTGCTCTTATCGATGCCCGCGAGGTTCAGCGCAGCACTGTTCACGACTGAAGCGTGGCCGTCCGCGCGCGTGAGAATCAGCGGGTTGTTTGGCGCGACTTTGTCCAGGTCCGCACGCGTCGGAAACACCGGCGGTTTCCAGTGTGTTTCGATCCAGCCGCGAGCCGTGATCCAGTCGCCGGGTTTTGCCTGGTCCACTCGCGCTTTTACCTTCGCGAGAAAATCTTCCAGGCTCGTGCTGCCTTCGAGATTCAAAGTCATCTCGCGGTGGCCAACGCCCGCGAGGTGCTGATGCGAATCGGTGAAACCGGGCAGCACCGTGTTGCCCTTCAGATCGACTACTCGCGTGTTTGGCCCAACGTATTTTTGCGCGTCGGCATTTGAGCCGACGAAGACGATGCGATCGGCTTTCACGGCGATCGCTTCGGCCTGCGGTGTCTTGTTGTCAGCGGTGTAAACGTTGCCGTTTTTGAAAACGAGATCGGCCGGCGTCACGGTGGACTGAAGCGGCACGAAACTTACGAGCAGTACGCTCAGGACGATTGAAAGGACCCTCATAGTTAACCTCTGCTGAGTTTGAAAGAATGCGGGATGGCGTGCGCGAAGTTTATATCACGGGTCTTGCCGGTTGAGGAACTCTTCGAGCTGGGGGCGCGTCGGCAAAGCGGTGCGTGCGCCTAGCGCGCTGCATTTCATCGCCGCGACCGCGTTGCCAAACTTCAAACTCGTTTCCACGTCGGCGCCGGTCAGAAAGCCATACAGAAATCCGCTGTGAAACGCGTCGCCGGCGCCGGTCGTGTCGCGGCAACCACCGGGCGCTCGGTACCCGCGCGATTCGATGAAGTCTCCTTCACAACAGACCACTGCGCCCGCCGCGCCGATCGTCATGCCGACTACGACGCAACCAAAACGCTCGTGCAGTTCAACGAGCGCCGCGCGTTCGTCAGTGATGCCGGTGACACGATGCGGAAATTCTTTTGAGCCGATGAGGATGTCAATCAGCGGCAGTAATTCGGGCAGTCCTTCGTAAACGTTGTCGATGTCGGCGGAGACGATCGTGCCGCTTTCTTTCGCCGCCTTCGCCACGCGCACGCACGCGAGCGGATCGTGCGCATCGAGATGCAGCACGCGCCCAAGCGAGCCGAATTGCACCGGCGCTTCCTCGGGTTTGTAAGCAAGCCTTGCGTCACGGTCCCAGACGATCGTGCGTTCGCCGCTGCGCGCATCAATGGTTATGAATGCAATTTGGTTCCGCGCATCTTCGATCATTTGCGCGAAGTCACAGTTGACGCCCTCGTCGATCAATGATTTCAACCCGAAATGCCCTTCGCTATCGGATCCAAACCGGCCAGCGTACGCCGTCTTCAATCCAAGCCTTTTCAAAGAAACCATCGCAGTCGCGGTTTGCCCGCCCGCTGATTGCTTGTGCTCCATAAACCGCACTTTGGTATCGAACGCCGGGTACTCAGGCACGACCATCAGGTGATCGACCGCGTTCAACCCAAACCCGACCGCATCGAACTCTTTGTTGTCCGGAAGCTCAATCGGAAACTTCATCTTAGTAAGCTAAAATGGCATCTCAACATCGTGCCGCTAGAAGAGAAACTCAAAGAAATCCCTTCCGCGCCCGGCGTTTACCTGCACAAGGACGCGGCGGGAAAGGTGATCTATGTCGGCAAAGCAAAGAACCTGCGCAGCCGCGTCCGTTCCTACTTTCGCGCTCGTCCGTTTGATAGAAAAACCGACGCCCTCGTCGGTCAGATCACGGATTTCGAGTTCATCGTAACCGACAACGAAGTCGAGGCGCTGATCCTCGAAGCAACACTCGTCAAACAGCACAAGCCGCGTTACAACGTCAAACTACAGGACGACAAGTCGTATCCGCACCTGAAGCTCACGATCAACGAGCCGTTTCCGAAAGTGGTCATCACGCGCCGCGTACAACGAGACGGCGCGCTCTACTTCGGACCATTTCTGCCGGCGAGTCTAGCGCGGCGAACGATTGATCTCATCAACCGCACATTTCAATTGCGCACCTGCGACATCGAGATCGACGGCAAAGCGCCGCGGCCGTGTCTCGAGTATCACATCAAACGTTGTCTTGGCCCATGCGTGAAAGGGCTCTGCACGCCGGAACAATATCAGGAAGCCGTCCGCGACGTAAGACTCTTGTTGGAAGGACGAAACAAGGAACTCGCCGACGCGCTCGAATCGCGCATGCTGGAAGCGTCAGACGACCTTCGCTACGAACTTGCTGCAAAGTATCGCGACCTGCGCAAGACCGTCATCCGCTTGTCCGAACAACAGAAGATGGCGACCACTTCCGAAAGTGACATCGACATCTTCGGTTACTACCGCGAAGGACAGCGACTCGCGTTGCAGCTGTTCACGATGCGCGAAGGCAACATCGTCGGACGCCGCGAGTTCTTCTGGGAAGACCTTTCGGAAGAGGCGTTTGATCCAGCGGAGTTTTTGAGCGACGTGTTGGCCCAGTATTACGCTTCGGATTACGTCGCCCGCGAGATCTACGTGCCGGTTGATTTCAACGATCGCGAGTTACTCGAAAAGGCGCTCAGCAAACAACGCGGACGGCGCGTGAAGATCGAGGCGCCGCAACGTGGCGAGAAACGCGACATGATCGATCTCGTCGAGAAAAACGCGAAGCTCGCGTTCGAACAACGTTTTCGCGTGCTCAAGCCGGACATGAAACGCGTGCTCGAAGAGTTGCAGGAAACTCTCGAACTGCGGTATTTCCCGGGGCGCATTGAGTCGTTTGACATCTCGCACATCCAGGGCGCGGAGAACGTCGCGGGGATGGTCGTTTGCGACAACGGCAAAATGAACCGCGCGGAGTATCGCAAGTTCAGGATCCGAGGCGTTGAAGGCGCGAACGACGTTGCGTCGATGCGCGAAGTGGTGACCCGTCGCTATCGTCGTTTGCTCGAGGAAGGCAAACCGCTTCCCGATTTGATTATGATCGACGGCGGTAAAGGACAGCTCAACGGCGCCGCTGAAGCCATGCGCGAACTCGGTCTTGAAGCCATTCCGATGGTCGGTATCGTTAAGCCGCCGCAACGGCACAACGACGTCGCGTACCTGCTGATGAAGGGTCGCGAAGACGAGCCGATCTATCTCGACTCACACTCGTTGATCCTGCGTCTGTTGCAGATGATTCGCGACGAGACGCACCGCTTCGCAGTTACTTATCACCGCAAACGCCGCGAACTGCGTGACTTCACTTCAGAACTGACTGCGATTCCCGGTGTGGGAGACAAGCGGAAAGGAAGACTGCTGCGTCACTTCGGTTCGATTCAACGAATCTCGCGCGCAGGTGTGTCTGAGTTGACGCCGTTTGTCGGACGCAAGACGGCGGAAGAGATAGCCGAACATTTCGAGCGCCAACGGCTACTGGCGCAGCAGGCAGTTCCTGCGGACAGCATACCGTGAAGCTGGGACCGCAGGCGTCTCGCCTGCATCACTCGTTTCGCGCATCGCGTCTATTGCAGGCGAGACGCCTGCGGTCCCAGGGATCAAGTTCCTTCGCCGCGCACGCCGCTAAACTCGTAAGTCAGATGCAGCTTTAACCCGCCTTCCACGATTTCCGCGCGAACGTCTTTCGCACGCGCTTTCACCAAGCCGTTGCTCGCCTTCACCGGAATCGCGAGCGACAACTGATTCTCAGTGACGAGCACGAGCGGATTCACGCGCTGATTGATCGCGCTCTGTACAAACACAGTTAGGAAAGTGTTGGCTATGGGATTCACGCCTTCGAGGTTCACGTTCTCGACCGCGACGTTTCCATAAACGGTCTGTTTGGGCTCGTCGAAATATAACTTGATGTTCGTTTGCGCCCAGCCTTTGAACTGCATGCATTGACCGCCGAGGCTGTAGCTGCCGTTGAATGCGAGCGGCGCCGTAACGTTGCCATTGCTAAACTGCACTCCCGTCTTGACGCCGCTCCCTTCGGGCAAAAGAGTAATGCTGTTAGTGCAACCACCCTGAAACGCTGCCGTTGTGATCTCACCGCGCCTTTTGATCTCACCAGGTGGGTTGATCTCACCATATGGCGCGGTTTGACTTAATTGAAACGTAGGAGTTCCCAAACCTGAGAACGTTGTCGCCAGCACGGCGTCGATGAAACTCTGTTCGAGTCCAATGACCACCGTGGCCGGCGGATTCTGCGCGTCCGGAGGCCGCACCGCAACACCTGGCGCGGACCGGGCTGGTCCAATGCCGAGGAAAAAGATCGCAGCGCCGGCGCCTATCAAAACCCCCAGCACGAGCATGAGAACGTATTTCATTTATCGGGCTCCTTCGTTTATCTCGGCTCGGCCACTACCTCGGCCTGGACCATTTATCGCGGGCTCGGTGACGCGGTCGCGGCCGGCGATAACGTCGGCGATGGCGACGGTGGCGGCACTGTGTTCATGTTCGTCAACAATGTTCGCAGCACTGCCGCAATCGTGTTCGTGATCGCGTTTACCTGTGCCCTCACCTGCTGTTCCGGCACCTTGTTGTATTCCGTTGGCACCTCAAACAGACTTAGATCAACTTCGGTGCTGATGTCGCGCATTTCCGCAACGACGGTGGCGCCTTTAACTCCCTGCACATTGCCAGTCGCCTCACCAAAAAGCTCGGCGCGCAACGGGAGTCCTGTGTCCTTATCGATGTAGACGAACGATTCCGTTTTTACTTCGCCGGCCGAAGTGTTCGTTTGGGAAGTGCGAGCGTGGCGATACTTCAGCGCCGTGCGTCCGGCCTGAGATTCTTCGCCGACGAATTGAATTCCCTGAAGCCGATCGAGATAAGAAACGAGTTGTCCCGGCGTCATCAACTTGTGCAGTTGAAAACCGGTGGCTTCAGGCGTCAACTCCGCGTACTGCCTTCGTCCCGGCGCGATTGCGTAATGCTGGCCACCGCGTTCGAGATAGATCAGATCGGACCCGTCAGGCAGCTTGAACGAAAGCCGGCGATCGGCGCCGTTTTTCGCGACTTCCGCGGACAGCGTTGGAATGCCGATCGTTTTCTGGCCGCCCTCAGTTTCGGCACTGAAAACGAGCGTCGCCCGGTACCTGTCCGGCTCGCGCGCTGCGAGCGTGGACGGAGCCGTTGCGGTGTTGGCGTTTGCGGCCGTTAAGTTAGCGTTGGCATTCACGTTCGTGTTGACGTTTAAGTTCACATTCGATTCGGCTGGACCACGAGCACATCCGCTCGCTGTAAGCAGCAAAGCCAGGACAAACATAAGCACCGGCGGTCTGAGATTTCTGACCCGTGGTCTTGCGTCGGCAGTTTTCATATTTGGACACTCCCCGAAGGAAAATTCGCACTCGCGTGCGACAAGGTTGACGACCAGGGGGTTTTCGAGGGAAGGACTCAAGAATAGCACGGGTGCGGGAGTCGTGTCTTCGTGGGCCTACGGACTGGTTGTGCGGCGATTTGCCGCGCGGGTCGCGCCCGCAAAACGAAGTTTATAGTTGACATGGACCTTCATATAGGCTAATCGTCTGCGAGTTAATACGTTGGACGTTCCTTACATCCTTCGGATTTTCTGGCCGCGCGGCCCAGACGAGTTCCCGATCAACAGTGTAGGTAACAATCCAGAGGAAAGCTCCCGGTTATAACCTCAGTTTTGGAGAGTTTTCTCCACAAACTCTTTAGCAGTAGACCCCAGTACTGAAGCACTTCAGTGCCGCTCCCAATGGAGGTCAGTGCATGGCGAAGAAGGCAACCTGGACGGTAATGGTTTACCTCGCAGGCGAAAACAATCTCACAACCGAATGCATGTTCGCACTCACGGTCACGCTCTACAACTTCATCAGCTGCGGCCGTGATCGCGGTCGCCGGCGCATCGTTCTACTCGCTTCGCTTCTTTTTCTCCGGCGAAGGCAACACGTCAGCGTTAATGCATAGGAACTGGGTCATGTCTCAGGAATCGTTTGAGGGGCTGCTTGAGTGGCTTGACTCTGACCGTGACCAGGCGGGGATCAAATACGAACAGATTCGCACCGGACTGATCAAGTTTTTCAACTGCCGCACTCACTGCGCAGCCGAAGATCTCGCTGACGAGACCATCAATCGCGTCGTCGGCCGGCTGCATGAGGTCAAGATCCAGGTTACGGGTGAACGTACGCGATACTTCTTTGGGGTTGCGCGTAAGGTCCAAATGGAGTACTTGAGAAGGAAAACTCCTCAGGCTCCGCCGGACTCAGTCGCGGATTCACGCCGGGTGGAAGCCGAATACCGCTGCCTCGAGGAGTGCATTGCCAAGTTAAGCGCAGAGAACCGCGAGCTGGTCTTGGGGTATTATGCAGCAGACGGCAGAGAAAAAATTGAGCAGCGAAAACTGCTCGCGGAGAAGTTGGGAATTGCTCCTAACGCCTTGAGAATCAGGGCCTACCGTATTCGCGCCGCTCTGCAAAAATGCCTTGAGCGCTGCGTGGAAGATTCCCTGCAATGAAATACTCACCGTTATTTGATCATTAAGATTAGGAATCGAAAAATAATGCCTAAGATTGATGAGCAAGAAGCTAGAGATTACCTCGTGGGCAAATTGTCGCCGCAACGAGCAGCCGAACTGCACGCGTTACGCGACAGCGAAGCAGACGTTAACGAAGAACTCCTCGCACTTGAAGAAGAACTGTACGACGAATACCTCGCCGGGACTTTACCCGAACCGGAAAAACAATATTTCGAGACTCACTTTCTGAGCACCGCGAGTGGAAAAGAAAAACTCCACTTCGCGGCGATGTTTGGGCAATACAGAGAATTTCAACTTGCAGATAAATCATCGGCTGGACGCCGCGTTCCCGCGCCGTACTATGCTCCCATTCCACCGTCCTCACCTTTGTTTGCAACTTTCACCCGCAATCCCGCTTTCGCGGTTTTAGCGATCGTTATAGGTGGTCTACTCGTGACACTCACGGGCTGGCTTTATGCGAACAAGTCCAGCGGACACCACTCGGCACGACTAGCCGCTGGGCCGCTGGAGTTAAACCTCAGTCCGGGCTCAGTCGAATCCGGAGAGACCATCAGGCATTTGGCTGCTCCCGCAAAGACCGATCGCGTAAAAATCCTGCTTGAACTGCCCAAGTCTGACTTCAAGAAGTACCGAACGCAGTTGGTCCGCGAGAACAAGGTCCTCGAGTCTCAGGAAGAGTTACAGACTGAATCGAGAAGTACTCACTACGTGGTTCCGGTCACGTTCACCGGCGCCACACTCATACCCGGCGACTATCAGTTGAAACTCAGTGGCGTGCCCGATACGGGCCAACCTACCTACATCGACAGCTACGCGTTTCGCGTCACCACTGAACCGCCGCCCGTACCTTCCGATTCTGACTTGCAGCGCGATCCGCAGCGCGACGAATTGGCCCGTTAAGTCCCCAAAAATATTTCTGAAATGTTTCGCCTTCCGCAGTCATAACTATTGAACGGTTTTTTGTTGAATTTACCCCACGCAACGATGACCCTCACGCTTCATGCATGTTTGTGCATGCCTCATGGAGAACGGCGAGCGGCTGAAGTGGTTGCAGTCGCTCGCCGATTTTTCTTCGTCTAATTTTCCTCGTGCCTATTGCTTGCGAATGTAGTTGCGGTGGACCCACGCGTCTTTTTGCGAACGATCCTGGGTTTCGAAAAAGGCGTTTTTGTCGTCTTCGCGAGTAACCACTCTTACGCGCGGCGTGACTTCTTTTGCTTTCGACCTCGGTCGTTCGGAGTCGGCGAGAAAAGCGTGAATCGTTTCCTCGACAACGGGTTCGGCTTTCGCCGTTTGATCGAGTTCGGCGATCGCCTCGACGGCGGTAGCTTTGAGTAATTTCGGCCAGAGCTTAGCGAAGAGTGTGTGCGACGCATAAATGTCCGCGCTGTTCACGTTTCCATTAATCGCAAAAGCGAAGCCGATCACGTCCGGTTTGTTTCGCAGAATGCTGTCGAGTGCGTTGACGTAGGAAGCTGCTGTTTCCTTCACTTTGCTGTTTTCGACGGCGAGCTCATAGCTCGATGGTGAAGCAGCAGACACAACGTTAACACTGAGGTTTTGCGTCAGCTTCGCTTGCGCCGTCGAAACTTTTTCCCACACGGCGTCCTGCGATTGACGACTCTTAGCGGCAAGTTTCAACTCTTTCGTTGCGGCGAAATTTTCCGAACTGCTGAAGTACGCGGCTTGTTCCTCGCCGCGCTTGTTCCATCGTCCCGATTCAACGCAGAAAGCGGCAATCGCCATACGGCCGGATCTCGGCGGCACAATAAAGTCGATCGAGATCATCCTGTCCTGCTCGCCGCCGCGCACGATGTCGCCGGCCTGGACGTAGACGTCCTGGTTAGAGAAGTTCTTGATGGCGAGTTCGTTTACGTCTTTTGTTTCGTAGACCCTGACTTTCTTTTGGGCCAATGCTTCCTGGAGCGTCAGGAAGTTCTTTCCTGGCAATCGATCCTTACCGTGGACGAGAAAGATGGTCAGGTTTTTGTGCGTGTAAGGGCCGGAGATGCGGTAGTTGCTCGAGGCGGAATCTTTGTTGGCAACTTTGTTGTCCTGGCGTTTAGTGGAGGTCTTTTGGGCTTGGGCACTGATGATGAGCCCGACCGGAAGGGCGACTAAGAGGCAGAAGAACGCGATGGTTAATAGATGCTTTGGCGTCATTGTCGTACTCCTGAACAGCCGGGCTGGAATAGAGAACAGCCGCGAGCTGAATTAGTGGTATGGACCGCGGGGAGACGGACTGGTTACCCGCGAGACTGGGGAGACCGGGCCACTTGCGGTTAGGAACGACCAAAGGGAAACTTCTTGCGCCGTGAGACGGTGCCGCCGCACCGGACGTTGCCCACGCTGGCACTCTTCAACACCGCTGAGCATGCTGGAGTCCGAAACCATCGATTGACTGGTTGAGCGACAGGGCTACGCGCGCACGCCGCCGCACGCGAAGAACGTCGGTTTCAGACGTGAACGGTCGGAGCGTCAGCATGTGGCACGAAGCAGCGACGACACCGCGCTTCGTACTTATCTGACGCGCCGACGGCAACACGTTCTTCAGACTCAAACGTGCGCTGCGAGTAGTTCGCCGGCTGGCCACACTTCATGCAGATCGCGTGTGTCTTGGTGATGTATTCAGCAATTGCGAGCAGTTGCGGCATAGGTTCCCACGGCTTACCGGTGTAATCCTGGTCCAGTCCCGCAATAATCACGCGCACACCACGCCGCGCGAGTTCGTTCGCCACGTTGACGAGCTCGTTGTCGAAAAACTGTCCTTCGTCGATACCGACCACTTCCGTGTCGGGCTCTACTCTCGCGAGCACTTCAGCGGCCGAACGGCTGTTCGCTGAGTCGTGACGCATCTCGGAGTGGGAAACAATCTGATTCTCTGAAAAACGTGAATCCATTTCCGGCTTGAACACCTGCACCTTCTGCCGTGCAATCTTCGCGCGCCGCAAGCGGCGGATCAGCTCCTCCGATTTGCCGGAAAACATCGATCCCGCGATCACTTCCACCCAACCTGCGCTTGAACGCGTTGGTGATTCGTCATGATTCACTTGTGCCACTAACTCATCCATTCTAAATAATCGTTATAAATAAAACTTTGGGTTGTAAAACGGCGCGAAAGCAGCAATTAATGCCAGCTCAAAACTCATCGAACGCGTTACCAAATCGCGCGACAACACGCCCCACGCGCCCTGTTTGCTTCTCACGTCGCGCGCGCCCGTGACTTCATCGATCACCGTTCCCAACTCGCGCCGGCCTTGCACCACATTCTTCACGATCTCGGACGGTACTGAAATGGATGGCGCTGCACCGAACGCCGAGCGTTCTCCGTCAGTCGCATAGGCCCAACCGCGCAAGAACGTATGCCATTCTCCGCCGATCGAGATCGAGTGAAAACCGCCTTCCAGTCCGACGTAGATATCCGCTTCCAAACGCCGGCTTCGAAGTGAGTCACGGGCTGCCAGAGCACGTTCACGCGCGCCCTCCATCAACTGCCAATCAGTTAAGGGCATCGCGGGCGCGCTGGTTTCAACCCGCCGCGCAACTACGTTGACGTTTGCCCACTCAGGATCAATCGTCGCCACGCGCGCTACACTCGCGCGCACAGCCATGATCTTTGCCGCGCGATCAGATCCCAACGCGATTGTTTTAACTGCCACAGATACTCGTTGATTCCTGCCGTCTGGGTGCCGGCAACGTGCGAGTTGAAATGCGAGAGAGGCTATAACATACGGCTCCAGCTTCGTCAAAATCGACCTTGTTTTTCACCTGCTTGACTTTAGTTTTCCCCGTTGTTGTAATCGCTTACCGGAGGCTTTGCGCGTGACACTCGACGAACTGGTTTACGATTGGAATACGATCGAACCGTCATTTTCGCCACCTAACCGGCACATCGGCATTGATGACGAAACATTGCGCGACGGGCTTCAGTCGCCGTCTGTCACCGAACCTCCCGTCGAGCAAAAAATCGAACTCCTCCATTTGATGGAAGACCTCGGCATCGATACCGCCGATATTGGTTTACCCGGCGCCGGCGGTACGCACGCCGCGGGAGTTGAACGCCTCGCTCGCGAGATCGTCGAACAGAAACTCAAAATTCGCCCCAACTGCGCCGCGCGCACGCATCGTAACGACATCATTCCCATCGCCGAGATCTCGCAACGCGTCGGCATTCCAATTGAAGCTTGCACGTTCATCGGGTCTTCTTCAGTCCGTTTCTTTGCCGAAGACTGGACACTCGACAAACTGTTGCAAATGACGGAGGACGCCGTCTCTTTTGCCGTCTCTCAAGGACTCCCGGTGATGTACGTCACTGAAGACACCAGCCGCGCGAAACCGGAAACGATCCGCGCGCTGTACACGACCGCGATCCAGGCGGGCGCAAAAGCCGTTTGCGTTTGCGACACGGTCGGCCACTCAACACCCGATGGCGCGCGCGCGGTCGTCAGGTTTGTCAAAAACATTATCGAAGAACAGGGCGGAAACATTCGTCTCGACTGGCACGGCCACCAGGACCGCGGCCTCGGCGTGATCAATTCGCTCGCGGCGATCCAGGGCGGCGCTGATCAGTTACACGGCTCCGCGCTAGGTATCGGTGAACGCGTCGGCAACACGCCGCTCGATCAGTTACTCGTCAATCTAAAACTGCTCGGATGGATCGACAACGATCTTTCGAAGCTGCGCGACTACTGCGAAACCGCCGCGCGCATTTGCGGTTGGACCGTTCCATATAACTATCCGGTTTTCGGTCGCGACGCCTTTCGCACGGCGACCGGGGTACACGCCGCGGCAGTGATCAAGAGTTATCGCAAAGGTGATCAGCGTCTGGCTGACATCGTGTACTCGGGCGTTCCCGCCGCGGAGTTTGGGCTGGAACAGGTGATCGAGATTGGTCCAATGAGCGGCAAGTCAAACGTTATCTACTGGCTCGAGAAACGCGGCATTGAGCCCGACGAAACTCGCGTCAATCGCATTTACGAGCACGCGAAATCAGCTCATGGCGTGCTCGAAGAGCACGAGATTCTGGAATTGGTGTGAACGGGGGGGACTTTGTTCTTTGTACTTTGTTCTTTGTTATAAAGCGCCAAGTACAAAGCTTAAGTACAAACAATGGTGTCCTCGCTTAAAACCGCGCCGGTGCAAAGCATTCGACAACTCTCCAACCAGGCGGAGGTCGAACAGGCGTTGCGATTTTTCGAGACCAACGCCGCCGCAATAACCGAAGAACACATTCGCATCTGCTCGATCCCCGCGACGCCATTCGCCGAACAGCAACGCGCCGAATATTTCGCGGAACGTTTCCGCCAACTCGGTTTGAGTGACGTTTCGATCGACGAAGAAGGAAACTGTGTCGGGCTCTTCAAAGGACGCTCGTCTTCGCCGCTGATCATCGTTAGCGCTCACCTCGATACCGTCTTTGCCGAAGGAACTGATTTCACGGTGCGGCGCGAAGGAGGTCGGTTGCTAGCGCCCGGAATTGCTGATGACGGTTGCGGCCTCGTTGCGCTCATCGCCATCGTCCAGGCGTTGCGTTCCGCCCAGATCCAACTCGAAGGCTCGATTCTGTTTGTCGGCACTGTAGGCGAAGAAGGCGAGGGAAACTTGCGCGGTGTGCGTCACCTGCTGACACGCGGCTTTTGGTCCAAGCAAAAGATCGATGCGTTTTTGAGTTTCGATGGACCAGGCGTCGATCGCATAACGCACCGCGCGCTCGGCTCGCGACGTTATCGCGTCGAGCTCACCGGCACGGGCGGCCACTCGTGGGGCGACTTCGGTCTGCCGAATCCCGTTCACGCAATCGGCCGCGCGATTTCCAGACTCGCAGCGTACCCAGTGCCGAAAGATCCGCGCACCACGTTCAACGTCGGCAGTATCGCAGGCGGCACCAGCGTCAACGCTATTCCCTCGTCGGCGACTATGGAAGTCGATCTGCGCTCGGCGGGAGACAACGAGTTACGCCGTCTCGATGCGTTTTTTAGACGCGCCATGAAAGAGGCTGCCGATGAAGAAAATGCTGCGCGCAAACCCGGCAATCCGCCGCTGAAACTACACGTCGAGATGATTGGCGAAAGACCATCCGGTGAGACTCCGGCCGAATCACCACTCGTAAAACTCGCGATTGAAACTACGAGATTATTCGGGGTCGAACCACGCCTCGATCAGTCGTCCACAGATTCCAACCTGCCGATCTCGCTCGGCATTCCAGCAATCACACTCGGCGCAGGTGGAACGTCAGGAGCGTCACACACCCTCGCCGAATGGTACGACCCGCGCGAGCGCGACAAGGGGCTCAAGCGCGGTCTTCTGGTAATCCTCGGACTCGTTACGTAACGCGTTAGTTCAGCGGAATCGAAATGGTCGCCGATCCGGCTTTGCCGGCGGGAAAACGTTTTTGCCGTGCGATGCGCAACGCGTTCGCATCACCGCCCGAAGCCTGCGTCACTCTTCCCGTTTCATCGTAAGTGACAGTTACGACTACGCGCTTCGCGCCCGGCTTGTTTGCATCAGCAGGCGCAGCCGGCGGCGTTGAAGCGACAGTGCCATTCTCTTCCGCAGCCCTCGCTTCGCGCGCGCGACGTTCTTTTTCACGTTGCCGTCTCGCAGCAACCGCGGCGGGATCTTCGTTAGCCGGCGCAGCTTCTTCAGCTGCCGGTTGCGGTTGTGCAGGAGCTTCAACCTGCGCCGGTTGCGTCGCGGCTGGTTGATTGTTGACAGCTTCCGTACTCGGGGCAGCCGCCGCTTTCTTCGTGCTGTACCAACCGGCAGGAACACCGATTACCGCAACACTCGCTAACACCGCGACAACAGCGGCTCCGATGAACATCGGCTTGCGCCGTGAGATCTGCTCTTTACCTAAATTCAAAAATGCGGGCGCAAATGACTTCTCTACCCCAGCACTCGTCTCTTTCTCGCTAACACTCGGCTGGAGCTCATCAGGTTCATCAACGTAATCAGGCGGAAATGCGACTGCCGGAGCGATGTTCTCGTCCAACCGTCGCAAGCCTTCCAACACGACCTGCGTCCACGGTTGATTAATTGTGCGCTTGTCCGTCTGGGCATCAACGCTGAACTCAAACTCCGCATTCGGCAGCGTCAGCGCGTAGTAAACCGCATCGATGCCGTGCAGCACGCCGATGCGCGCATCCACCACGGAGCCCGCTTGCAGATAAAAGTAGCCGGCGCCCTTCGGATAGAGAACTTTCAAGCGGCCGCTCTTGCGCTGATTGCAGAAAAACTCGATTAGTTCGGAGAGTGAAAGATCGCTGAGGTGTCCAGTTAGTGCCATGAGAAACTTGTCCTTCCAGGAGAAGACATGAAAAGGTTGGAAACGAGGGGGAGAAGGCGCGCCGGACGTCTCCGGCGCGCCACCACGATTGCGGGTTTTACGGGACCAGCGCGAACTTATAGTTGATCACTCCGGAAACCTTAACGGGCTGGCCAGAGAGTTTTGTGGGAGAGAATCTGGCCTTGAGAGCTGCCTGGACTGCGGCGTCGCGAAGCATCGGTGGTCCATTCGTGGCATTAGCCGACACGACCTTACCGGTCTCGTCAAGAACCACGTCTACCGTCACGGTGCCGGAAACTCGCATGCGTTTGGCGGCGTCGGGGTAAACCGGCGGCGGCAAGTTGACGGCGGTGCCGTTCAAAACGCCACCCGAAACAGGCTTCAGAATCGGACGCGGAGCCGGAGTCGGCGGCGGTTCGTCCATGTCGACGACCATTGCCTGGTTCTCGCTGACTGCGGGGGTCTTCACATCCATCGGAGCGCCACCGGCGAATTTGGTCGCCGCGCTGTTCGCGGCTGGAAGCTCGGGGGCCGTAGTCGCACCTTTACGATTGTCGCGAGCTTTGTTCGCGGCGGGATTCGCTTTCGGGTCTGCAGGCTTCGACGCGTTGTTCGCCGGCGGAGCAGCGACAGGTTGCGGCGTCGTGGCTGCCGCGTTTGATGTCGCAGGCGTGTTCGGTTGGACCATCCTCACCATGTTCTCATCGAGGTAATACATGATGTTGCGATAGGTCACTTCAGACGGTTCAAACGTCACACCGCGTGCGTCAACGACCGCTACGGACGTGGTCATCTTGTTCCAGTTGCCGGCGAAATCAAACTCGTACTTGTAGATCTCTTTGCTCAAGAACGTGCCGTCCGGATTGAGCAAGGTCATCTCGCTGAGGTTGCCTTTTTCGTCGTACTTGTAGACTTCCTTGCCCGTCAGCGTGGCGCCGGGGATGGGGAAATACTGGTTCTCAACCTTGTTGCCCTTGATGTCGTAGGCCACGATCTCGACCAGCGTGTGCTTGCCTTCGCCGAGCTTTCCGTCAGCCGTCACGAGCTTGGCGATTTCGGTGCGCACGCGCCGAACTGGGCCAATCAAGCCGTCTCTGGAGCGATCGCTTTCGACCGGCGCGTGTACGGCGGGGGCAGTACCGGCTTTGGCCGTCAGATTGGTTTGCGCACTAACGGCCGCGCCAAAAACCACAAGGCAAAGCATACATAAACCGAATTCAATCAAGCGTCTAAGCATTGTTTTCTCCCTAATTCGCTGAGGCAGGCTAAATTTGGAAAGACTCTCATGAGGCAGGCGGCCAACTCCCAGTCCGCCCGGGAGCTCTAACGAGCCCAAAGTATACTAACCAAGTTAAACTATGTTTGTCTATAGGGTTTATAGAAAAAGCTGGTCGGTTCGGCTGAGGGCTAAGAGCTCTTGGGCGGCGTGATAAACCTGTTGGACCGAAATGTGTGTAATTCGTTTTCCGCCAATGAGCTTGTGCTGGTCGCCGACGGGCGTGAAGTTGTTAGGTGTCGGCTGATCCATGAGGAAAACAACGGGCGTTCCCACGGCTGCGGCGGTGTGCGCCGGGCCGGTGTCGTTCGAGATAAACAAGGTGAGCCGGGCCTGGGCTGAAACGAGCTGCGGAATCGTCAAACGGTCCAGAAAGATGGTGGAAGCAGGAAACAGTGGACGCATCTGCGCGACGAGCGCGCGCTCTTCGGGTCCGATGAAGACAATGACCCTGACTTTATCGTTGCGAATGAGGTGATCCGCCACCTCGCCGAAGTTTTCGAGAGGCCAGCGGCGCGACGGATGGCCGGCGCCGGGAAACAGTCCAACCAGCAGCGCGCCCGAGTTGGCGTGTTCTTTTTTGAGCAATGTCTCGATGGACTGGTCGGCGGTTGAAGTGGTCTTAAGAACCGGAAGACGTGGCGGGTTTGTGATACCGAGCGGCCTGATTACGTCGAGGTATCGATCTACGGCGTGGGCTTGCTTTGCTTCTCGCGGCGGACGTGGTTGGAAGTTCGCAAGAGCATCGATCGAGCGTCCGGGGCGGCGGGCATAGAGCCGTCGTGGCGCGCCTGAGAGAAAACCGAGCAAATTCGTTTCGGACAAGCTGTGGAGATCGATGACGAAATCGTACTTTGCCTTCCGTACCTGTCCGACGAACTTGAAAATGCGGCCGATCGAAACGAGCTTCACGCCGTCGCGCAAAGCGACGCGATCGACTTCGAGAACGTCGTCGGCGTATCCGGCGAGCTTGACGATCTCGCCGCCCGGCTTTCCGACCGCAACCGTGATCCTCGCGTGCGGGAAACGTTCGCGAATGGCGCGCAGCGCGGGGAGGCTCAGTACGACGTCGCCAAGCTGACCAAAATCGATGACGAGTATGTTGCGCGGATCGAACGGCACGTAGAACTAACTCTCCCGCAAATCTCGTCCGGTCATCTCAACCGGTTTTTCGATCCCCAGCATCGCCAGCATCGTAGGCGCGACGTCTTCAAGGGCGCCGCCTTCGCGCAGCTTCAGGCCGGCGAGATCTTCGTCGATGAAGTGAAACGGGACGGGATTGGTCGTGTGGGCCGTGTGCGGATTTCCGGTCAGCAGATCGATCATCTGCTCGGCGTTCCCGTGATCGGCGGTGATGATCGTCGTGCCGCGAGCCTGGCGCATGCGTTTGGTGATCCAGCCGAGGCAGGTATCGACGTACTGGCAGGCCTCGATCGTCTTATCCAGTTTGCCCGTGTGGCCCACCATGTCGGGATTGGCAAAGTTGACGACGAATACGTCAGTCTCGCCGTCATCGACGCCGCGCAACACCTTGTCCGTGACTTTAAACGCTGACATTTCGGGTTGCAGATCGTAGGTCGCGATCTTCGGCGACGACACGAGCAACCTGTTTTCGCATGCAAACTCTTTCTCGACGCCGCCGTTGAAGAAGTAAGTGACATGCGCGTACTTTTCCGTTTCCGCAAGTCGATAATTGCGGACGCAGATGCCCGCAAAAACTTCCGCGAGCACGTTAGGGTGATCGCGCGGCGGAAACGCGATCGGCAGATCAAACGTGCGGTCGTACATCGTGAAGCAGGCGAAAGCGACTTTCGGACGATCGGAAACGTCAAAGTCGTTGAAGCCGCCGACCGCCAAGGCTCTGGTTAATTGCCGCGCACGGTCCGGGCGAAAGTTAAAAAAGATAACTGCATCATCGTCCTTGATTGTCGCTACCGGCTCGGCGTGTTCGCGCACGATTGAGATCGGTTCGACGAACTCATCGGTGACGCCTCGCTCGTACGATTGCCTCACAGCTTCGATGGGACTTCTGAACTTCTTACCAATGCCATGGACCAACAAATCGTACGCGCGCTGCGTCCGTTCCCAGCGTTTGTCGCGGTCCATCGCGTAGTAGCGTCCGACGACCGTCGCGATCTCGCCGCAACCGATCTCTCGTACCTTCTGTTGCAATGCGGCCAGGTATTCAACAGCCGAAGATGGCGGCGTGTCGCGTCCATCGAGAAAGCAGTGAATGTAAACTTGCTGCATTTTCGATTGCTTCGAGAGCTTCAGTAACGCGTAGAGGTGAGTCAGCGATGAGTGAACCTGGCCGTCGGAAACGAGTCCCATCAGGTGTAATGCTTTGCCGCGGTCGCGTGCGCCTTCAACACTGCAGAGCAAAATCTGGTTGTTGAAAAACTCGCCCGTCTCGATCTCGTGGTCCACGAGCGAAACGTCCATGCGAATGACTCGGCCCGAACCGATGTTCAGATGGCCCACCTCGGAGTTTCCCATCACGCCGGCAGGTAAACCGACACGTGAACCGTGTGCTTCGAGCAGTGTCTGTGGATACTTCTCGCAGATTTCGTCGTAAAAAGGCGTTGTAGCAAGCGCGATAGCGTTGCCGTCACGAGCAGACGAATAACCCCAACCGTCAATAATGATCAGCGCGAGCGGACCGCGTTTTTTAGTCAAGCCTCACCTCTAATCGCCCACTTCTAGTTGATAAAAAGCTTTCTTTCCTAAATAGCGTGAGGCGCCACGCAGATCTTCTTCGATGCGCAGCAACTGATTGTATTTCGCAATGCGATCGGTACGCGAAAGTGAACCCGTTTTGATCTGGCCGGCGTTGGTTGCCACCGCGAGATCGGCGATGAACGGATCTTCAGTTTCACCCGAGCGGTGGGAAATGACGGCCGTGCGTTTGTTTCGTTGCGCGAGCTCGATGCAGTCGAGTGTTTCGGTGAGCGTGCCGATCTGGTTGACCTTGATCAGGATTGAGTTTGCAACGCCGAGGTCGATTCCCTTTTGCAGGAACGCCGTGTTGGTAACGAAGAGATCGTCGCCAACGAGTTGAATGCGATTGCCAAGTTGATCTGTAAGTAGCTTCCAACCGTCCCAATCGTTTTCCGCCATGCCGTCTTCGATGGAGATGATAGGATACTGGTCGCACCAGCTTTTCCAATATTCCACCATTGCTTCGCTCGTCAGTTTCCGCTTGTCGCTCTTTTTAAACACGTAATCGCCGCCGTCGTAAAACTCGCTCGCCGCCGGATCGAGTGCAAGCAAACAATCGGCGCCCGGCTTATAACCCGCGTGGCTGATCGACTCGAGAATCGTTTCGACGGCTTCTTCGTTGGAACGCAGGTTAGGAGCGAAGCCGCCTTCGTCACCGACGCTGGTCGCGTACCCCTTCTTTTTTAACACCGACTTGAGCGCGTAAAAGATCTCTGCGCCGACGCGCAACGCCTCACTGAAACTCGGCGCGCCCGTGGGCACCACCATGAACTCCTGAAAATCGACGTTGTTGTCAGCATGTGCGCCGCCGTTGATGATGTTCATCATCGGCACGGGAAGCGTGCGCGAGTTTGGACCACCGAGATAGCGATACAAAGGCAGTTCGAGATGCAACGCGGCCGCACGCGCAGTCGCCATCGACACGGCCAGCAGCGCGTTGGCGCCGAGCCGCGATTTCGTGCTCGTGCCGTCGAGTTCGATCAACGCGCGATCGACTTCCGCTTGATCGAGTGCATCAAATCCTTCAAGCGCAGGCGCTATGATTTCGTTTACGTTCTCAACGGCTTTCAACACACCCTTGCCGCCGTAACGCTTCGGATCACCGTCGCGCAACTCGACCGCTTCGTTCTCGCCCGTTGAGGCACCCGAAGGCACTGCCGCACGCCCGATCTCGCCGTCCGTCAAAACGACTTCGGCTTCGACCGTCGGATTTCCGCGCGAGTCAAGGATTTCACGCGCCTGAACCTGCTCGATCCAACTCATCCTTCAGTTCCCCTTCTCCGTTAGTTTCCAGCATCTCCAGCTTAACGCGCATCACGCGCCGTTTCTCGACGCGCTCAACCTGAAAAACGAGTCCGTCGTACTTCACCACGTCGCCCGGCTTCAAAACGTGTCCTGCCTGGGTCATCAGAAAACCACCGACCGTGGTGTACGTTTCTGATTCCGGAACAGCAGTCTTCAAACGGCGATTCAGATCGCGCACAGCCAAGCCACCCGCGAGCACAAACGTCGAAGAATCAATCTCAGTGATCTGCTCGTTTACTTCTTCGTCGTGTTCGTCGGAGATGTCGCCGACAATCTCTTCGAGCAGGTCTTCGAGCGTGATGATTCCTTCGAGTCCGCCGTGTTCGTCAACGACGAAACCGAAATGCATCTTGGCCTGCTGCAACTGGCGCAGCACGTGTTCGAGCCGCGCGGTATCGACAACGTAAAGCGGCGGTTGGAGCACGTCTTCCAGCTTGAACTTTCCGGGATGAAGCAGGTACGGCATCACGTCTTTACTGTGAATGAAGCCGCACACGTCGTCAAAAGACTCGCGATAAACAGGCAAGCGCGAGTAACGATGCTGGTCGAAAGCTTTCGTGATCTCTTCGAGCGAGCACGTGTTGGGAATCGCGGCCATTTCCGTTCGCGGCACCATCGCCTCGCGCACGAGGGTGTCGGAAAACTCAAAAACACGATGAATCAAGCGGCGTTCTTCCGCGCGCAGGTGTCCGCTTTCGCGGGAGATATCGATGAGTTTGCGTAACTCTTCTTCCGTGTAGGTCGAAGCGTGTTCGGCGGTGGCTTTGATTCCGAGGAGTTGAACGGTACGCACGCTGGCCCAGTCGAGCGCCCGAATCGGCAGGCTGAAAATCTTGTAGAACAGTTGCAGCGGCAGCGCGACCGCTAACGCCGTGCGTTCCGCAAGCGAGAGTCCCATCAGTTTTGGCGCCTGTTCGCCGAGGACGATGTGCAATGAGGTGATGATGGAAAACGCGACCAGAAACGAGATTGCATGGCGCCACGCGTCGGACCAACCAGCCAGCGGCCCTTCAAGCAGGCGCGCGATTGCCGGTTCGCCGATCCAGCCGAGCGCGAGCGAAGCGAGCGTGATTCCGAGTTGGCATGCCGATAGGTACGCGTTGAGGTTTTTTAGTATTTCCAACAAGCGCTTCGCGCTGCGCTTGCCCGCCGCGGCCATCGTCTCGATACGCGAAGGCCGCAAGCCTACCAGAGCAAACTCCGCAGCCACGAAGAAACCGTTCGCCGCAACGAGAATCAACACTGCCAGAAGCTTTAAGAGTGTGGTGCCGATACTGGTGGAGGGAATGGCTGCTTCGCCTTCGGCGACCAGGAAACCGAGCCAGTTACTTGGTAGTTCGTCCATTCTTACGTAGGCGAGTAAGGATCGCCCGTCGATATCGTTTTCCTAAGTTCTTCCTTTTCCTCTTCGCCGGTGAGAATACCACGAAGGGCGGGCCGGTCACGACCGCAGCCACGACCGCGCAGACCCGTAGTGACTGGGAACGCCTTTGGCGTTTCAGTAGCCGGAGTATTGATTCGTAACAAGTTAACTAATGGCTGGCAGCAGCACCTGCTGCACGGGTTCGGACTGGACGCCGGTCGTGTTTGGCACGGGCGCGTGCGAGTGCCTCATCGACGCGAGGATCGATATTGCACTCGGGTTGGCGACAAACTGCGGCCAACTCGGAGACCACCAGATAACGAGAACGTTCGAGCATGCGCTGCTCGCGAAAAGAGAGTGGCTTGAGGTTGCTCAGATAAGTTAAGTGTTTAAGCACCTCGGCGACCTCGAAAATGTCGCCGGTGCGCATCTTGTCTGAAAATTCCTTAAACCGATCCTTCCAATCATTCACCGGAGACGAAAAATCATCAGCTAATGCCTTGAAAAGCATGTCACACTCGCCCGACGAGATTGGGGCTCGCAGGCCAACTTCTGAGGCATTTGATACCGGAACTAAGACCAGGGAATTGTTAGCAGCTAGACGAAGCGTATAAAAGGGAAGGAGCGTAGCGCCTATTTGCTTCTGTTCTATTTGCTCGATGGTCCCGATTCCATGATTCGGGTAAACGACTTTCTGGCCGACTTTGAAGCCCACCATGCACCTCCATCGAATTTGAAACATCAGACCGCGCCACACGCGCAGGCCTTCGGGGAATTAAACGAGTGACGCGGGTTGCGTCGGTAGCCCTGTTGGTAAGTAGTTGGAGTCTAGCAAGCGATCTTGCGAAGCGTCAACCAAAATGGAGCCGGTTGACCTCTACCACAAATGACGATTACGGCTGAAATATTACGTTGTGATCCGTGAGGTTCTGACACGGTTTTAATTCCACCTCCGTCTTGTAAGTTTCAGTAGCACTCCGCAGTTTTGCGCGAGCTTCGGCTGCTTCAGGCAATCGCAACTTGACGAGTGAGCCGGTCGTCTGGTCGAGCGGCTGCACGAAAACGTGGTAGCGGCCCGGCGGCAAGTTATTGAACGTAAAAGCGCCGTTTGCCTCAACTGAACTCACGAAGTAACGCAGCATGTCTCCAAATTTTTCGCGTTCGGCGGGCAAAAGATAAACTGCCAGACCCGCGGAAACTTCTCGCGCGTTTGTTGTCATCGTCAAGATTCTGCTGCTAGGATCGCGCGCGCATGGCTCATCTGAAAATCACCGACGCCAGTGGCCGGCAATGGCAGTTTGATTTTGCTCCACAAACTGCCTGCACGATTGGCCGCGCGCCCGATAACACGGTGGTTTTGGACGACCCGCGAGCCTCGCGTTATCACGCGCACATCAATCAGGCCGAGAACGGCACCTTCACGATCGTCGACGGCGCAGTGATAAACAACCAGCTTCGCCGCAGCGCAAACAAGGTCTTCATCAACGGCGAGCCGCGTTTCGAACAACAACTCAAGAACGGCGACCGCATCACGATCGGCGCGAGCACGTTGCGCTTCGAGCAACCAGCCGAAGAACGAACTACCGACGTTCGTTACGACGACAAGCCGCTCGGTCACACGCAACTGTTGATCTCCGCGAACGACGTGATGTCGACGGTGTTGCGGTCCAAAGAAGAAGTACCCGCTTCGGCGCAACGCGACAAGGTGCTCGAAGCGTTGCAACGCAAGGCAAACATTCTGAGCGCGCTTTACGAAATGAGTAAAACGCTCGGCTCGGTTTTCGATCTGAACGCGATCTTTGAAAAAGCAACTGACATCATCTTTCGCTCAACGCCCGCGGATCGGGTCGTGGCGCTAATCGCCGAAGGGCCGACGACTAATGGCGAGGACGTTAACCTCACGCCCATCGCGATGCGCGCGCGCGACAACAAACTCGAAGCACACGCGCGCCGGCTCTCAATCGGCCGGACCATCACGCGCAAGGTGATGAAAGATCGCGTCGCGCTCTTGTCACAGGACGCAGCGTCTGACGAACAGTTTGCCGGTGTCGATTCAATCGTTTCGCAAGGCGTGCGTTCGACGATCTGTGCGCCGCTCGTGGCCGAGTCGCGCGTACACGGCGCGCTTTACGCCGATCGCCTCGATCCGTTTGCGGCTTTCAAGCCTGACGATCTCGAACTCATCAGCGCCGTCGCGGCCCAAACGGCGATCGCGGTGGAAAACGCCCGCGCCCACGAACGCCTCGCGCGTGAAGAAGTGGCCCGCGCAAACTACAGCCGGTTCTTGCCCGAGTACGTCGTCAAGCAAATGCTTGAGAATCCCGATTCGTTCAAGCTCGGCGGCGTTAGTCAGACCATCACGATTCTGTTTGCCGACATTCGTGGGTTCACGCGCATGTCTGAACACGCGCCGCCGGAAAAGATTGTCGGTCTGCTGAATCGCTACTTTTCCGCAATGACCGACATCATCTTCGCCCATGGCGGAACGCTCGATAAATATCTCGGCGATGGTCTGATGGCCCTGTTTGGCGCGCCAACAGCCACGCCTGATGACGCA
The DNA here is from genome assembly GCA_020199835.1 of Acidobacteriota bacterium. Classification (GTDB taxonomy): domain Bacteria; phylum Acidobacteriota; class Blastocatellia; order Pyrinomonadales; family Pyrinomonadaceae; genus PSRF01. Next base: position 468,655 of record JAIVJV010000009.1, read on the forward strand.
TCCAACGCATTGAACGCCGCCGTGGCCATGCAGCGCCGGCTCATCGGAATCAATCGCGAGCTGCGAGACGAAGGCTTTCAGGAAATCGGCGTCGGCATGGGCCTCCACACCGGAGAAGTGATCGTTGGTTACATCGGCTCCGACCGCCGTTCGGAATACACGGCGATTGGCGACACCGTAAACACGTCGTCGCGACTCGAATCAAACGCGCGTGGCGGTGAGATCCTGATTAGTGATGCGACCGCAAAGGCCGCTCACAGCCGTTATCAATTGAAGCCTCGTGAACCGATCATGGTAAAGAACCGGCAACAGCCGGTAAACCTGTGGGAAGTTGACTGGCAAAAAGCAAGCGGGGCGTTTTAAGCATGTCCTTTATTGGTAAGACCGGGAGACTCATCGGCCTCACCGCCCTCCGGCAGCTGGTTTCCGACTCAATGGCCATCGATATGGGCTCCGCCAGCACCTTGATTGCCGTGCGCGGTCGAGGTGTCGTCGTCGATGAACCATCTGTCGTGGCGGTTAACAAAGTAAACGGCGAAGTCATCGCCGTCGGCATTGAAGCGCACAAAATGCAGGGACGCGAGGCACGCGACGTGACCGTGATCGCCCCCCTTGTCGATGGCGTAGTCGCCGACTTCGAACGAACGAAGACGATGCTCGATCACTTCGTTCGCAAAGCGCGTAGCGGGCTGTCGCATTTCAGCCGGCGCGCGATCATGAGCGTGATTTCGGAAGTGACGCAGGTGGAGCAGCGCGCGTTGCTGGCCGCCGCTGAAGAAGCGCGGATTACACGCGTCTACATGATTGAAGAAGGCCAGGGGGCGGCGATCGGGGCCGGCGTTCCGGTCCACGACGAGCACGCGGCGGCAGTCGTAGATATCGGCGCGGGGACGACCAACGTTGCGGCAATCATCAGCGGGTCAATCATTGCTTCGCGCGCGGAAAGAATCGGTAGCTCGGATATCGATCTCGCGATCATGGATCGTTTGCGACGCCATCGAGGATTGACCATCGGCGTACAAACCGCGGAGCGTTTGAAACTCGAGCTCAGTTCCGCGATTGAACCCGAAGAGCCGAATAAAAAGATCAACGTGCGCGGGCGTGACGTGCAAACCGGCAGCCCGGGCGCGGTTGATATCACGGCCGCGGAGGTCTACACGATCACGCTGCCGATTATCAGGCGCATCGCTGAAGAAGTGCGGTCGATGCTGACGGAGCTCGCACCGGAAGTCGCCGGCGATATTTACGAGCGCGGACTGATTTTGACGGGTGGCGGCGCGCTGCTCGAGGGATTGCCGCAGTATCTGCAAAGAGAACTCGACCTCGTTGTCAGAGTCGCGGACGATCCACGCTTCGCGATCGTTCGCGGACTGGCCCAACTTTACGAAGAGCCATTGTTGCTGCGGCGCGTCTCGCGGACCGAAGCGCATCCGCTGATGGATACGGAAGCAACGGCCTTCGAGACCTGAAACACACGTGTGAGCATCAGGGACTTTTACAAACGCCAAATCACAGTAGCGCACATCTACGGCATTCCGGTGCGCTTCGATTACCGCTGGTTTGTGGTGTTCGTATTGAGCGCGTGGCTGATCGCCGTCAACCTCACTCGCGGTGGTATGTATGTGGGTTCGTTCCAGCTTCAGCCCGTTAGCACTGTGTTTGCCTGGACGCTTGGTATCATCACCACGCTCGGTCTTTTTCTCTCCGTGTTGATCCATGAACTCTCACACGCGTTTGTGGGCCGCTCCGAAGGCATCGAGATCGAAGAGATCGTGTTGCATCCGTTTGGCGGACTGGCGCGTTTGCGTAACGAGCCGGAGAGTCCGCGCGCAGAATTCAGAATCGCCATAGCCGGACCAGCCGCGAGTTTCGTAATTGGAATCGTCACTTTCGTGTTGCTGCTGCCGACCGTGCGCGCCGGGTTCTATACAGTCGCGGGCGTTTTACTGCTGATCTCCGCCGGTAATCTGCTGCTGGCGATCTTCAACTTGTTTCCCGGATATCCACTCGACGGCGGCCGCGTGTTGCGCGCGATCTTATGGCGTCGCACCGGCGACATAGGCCAGGCGACGCGCATGGCCGGAATCTGCGGCATGCTGATCGCCGCGATTCTGATCATCTTCGGCGTCTACATGATCATCGCACCGACGTTTCGTTCCTACTTCATGGGGTTCTGGTCGGTGCTGGTCGGGCTGTTTCTTTTTGACGCCGCGTACAGCGTAGTCAAGCACGTACGGGTGCGGCTGCAAAACATTGTGCGCGAAGCGATGTCGGCGCCGTTCTCGATCGAGCCGGATTTGCTGATTATTAACCTGATCGACTCCATCCTGCCGATGCATCGCCAGGTGGCTTTTCCAGTCGCACTCAATCACCAACTGCACGGGATTCTGGCACTCGAAGATCTGAAGTCGCTGCCACGCGAGCGTTGGCATCTCACACGCGCCCGCGACGTGATGCGGCCGATCGCGCCGCGATTCTTCGTAGAGCCCACGGCAAAGCTGGATTACGCACGTGAACTCATGAAACGCAACGGTATCGGTTCGCTCGCCGTTGTGGGTAAGAACGGCGAACTCGTAGGTTTCCTCCAGAGCGGTAAATTCAAACGTAAACGCGGCGCGAAAGATTCACGTTAAAACCTCCACAGATCTAACATTGATTGCGCCGCACTTTTTCGCGATAATCCGGACGGAGCTTTCATTCTCCCTACTGCCTGAACACATAGGGTTCGTTGAATCTGTGATAACTGTGGAGAAACTAAGTTGCTGTCGCCACGCCGAGCATCGAGGATCCACAAGATCGATAACCGGAGATGTTACTACTACTGCCATACACGGAGTATCTGAGACGCGTCGTTGAGCCGCGCAACCTCGCGGACATCGTCTTCGTCTTTTTGCTCGTGTATGCAGTCTTGAAACTCCTGCGCGGTACTCGCGCCGCGCCCATGGCCGCCGGAATCGCCGCTCTCATTTTTCTTTACTGGCTTTCAATCAAACAGGATCTTGCGACGCTTGAGTTTGTTCTCAGCAACGGGCTGCTCTATATCGGAATCGCCATCATCGTTCTGTTCCAGTCGGAAATCCGTCAGGCACTCATCACTTTCGGCAATCGTTTTCGCATGCCGTTTTCGCGCCACCGCGGACAGTTTGGCGAAGGCGTTTACGACGAAGTTATTCTCGCGGCGACGACCCTCGCTTCGACCAAGACAGGCGCTTTAATCGTTATTGAACGAAACGTCGGACTGAAAAACGTGATCGATGGCGGCGTACAACTCGATGCGGAACTCAGTTACGACCTGTTGCTGAGTATTTTTAATACCGCGAGTCCGCTGCACGATGGCGCGGTCGTGGTGAGACGTCATCGCATTGCGGCGGCTTCGTGCTTTTTGCCTTTAACGCTCAATCCGCGACTCTCGCGCGAACTCGGTACGCGTCATCGCGCGGCGATCGGCGTCACCGAAGATACCGACGCCGTCGCGGTTGTTGTTTCCGAAGAAACCGGACTGCTTTCTTTTGTGCAGCGAGGCGAGATCAAACGAGGTCTGGATGCGACAAGGCTGCAAGAAGGAATCTTCGAAGCGTTTCGCGTGGGGCCTAAGAAGGAAAAGGAAGTTCAGAAAGCCGCTGATCAGGACGCGGAAGAGATCGCGCCGGTTTAACTATGCCGTTCCAGGACGTAGACGAAATCGATGAGACAACAGCTCCGCCGCCGGCGCCGAGTCGTTTAGACAAGCTGCTGCGCAAGATTTTTATCGAAGACTGGAGCTTGAAACTGCTCTCGCTCGCTATTGCGATCGTGCTGTGGCTGCTCGTCACGGGACAAAACGAGCCGGTGACGGCGCACCTGAACGTGCAGCTCAATTTCATTCGTCCTCAGTCACTCGAAATCAGTAACGATCCACCACGCACCGTTGACGTGATGCTGACCGGCAGCCGCAACAAGCTCGACGATCTGACGTCGCTCGACCTCGTAGCCACCGTTGATATCAGCGATCAACGCGCTGGCGAAAGAGTTTTGCGTCTCGCAGACAAGGCCCAGATACCGCTGCCGCAAGGCGTAAAGGTCGATGGTTTTCAACCAAGTGCGGTTCCGGTTCGGTTGGAGCCGATTGTCGAACGCCAGGTCGTGATCGATCCTCGGGTGGAAGGCAAACCGGCCGATGGTTTCGAGATTTATTCGGTCCGTCCGAGTAAAGGATCGGTGATGGTGCGCGGGCCGGAGAGTCGCGTGCTTGCATTGCAGAAGGTGACGACCGAAAGCATCTGGCTGGGCGCACGCAAAGAGAGTTTTACGGCGGCGAACGTTGCGATCGACGTGCCCGATCCGAAAGTAGATCTGTTGGAGCCGATCGTCAGTGTTGACGTCGAGCTCGGCGAGCGGCGGATTGAGAAAACTTTTTCGGGTGTGGCGGCGACTAGTCCCGACGGCGGAAGAGTTCAGCCCGCGAGCGTGTCAGTGACACTGCTCGGACCGGCGAGCATGGTGGAATCGCTGAAAACGGAAGAACTGAAAGTTGTTTTCGACGGCACTAATACGCGGCTCGAATTACCGCCCGCATTGAATGGAAAAGTCATTCTAAAATCGCTACAGCCCGGGAAGTTTACACTCGTCAAATAATGAAAGCTCTCTTCGGCACGGACGGCATTCGCGGTGAAGCCGGAAGTTTCCCACTCGACGCCGCGACAGTCAGCACCATCGGATTTTCGTTAGCAAACCATCTCGCGGAAACAGTCGCCGAACCGGTGATCGTGATCGGGCGCGATACGCGCGAGTCGGGTGAGTGGCTTGAAGAAGCGCTGACCCAGGGCGCGATGGGAGCAGGTGCGAAGTGCCTTTCGGCGGGCGTGATTACGACGCCCGGCGTCGCCTATCTGACGCGCAAGTTGCAGGCGCATGCGGGCGTTGTGATCAGCGCTTCGCACAATCCGTATCAGGACAATGGGATTAAGATTTTTTCTCCGTCTGGCGAAAAGATCGATTCTGCACTTGAGCGCCAAATTGAGAGCGACGTTTACCACGGATCTAAATCCAGTTCTGATTTAAAAAATGTCTCTCCTTTGGCCGTCGCTAGCTTACGCAACGACTACCTGAACTTCCTCGCCAACGAAATCGCCAGCGGCTTGTCATTAAAAGGACTGACGATGGTCGTTGATTGCGCGAACGGCGCAAGCACGGAGTTCGCGCCCCTGTTGTTTGAAACGCTCGGCGCGCGCGTGGTCCCGATCAACGCCAAACCCGACGGCCGGAACATCAACCTCAACTCCGGTTCGCTCCACATCGAATCCGTCATCAAAACCGTCATAAACGAAAAAGCCCATCTCGGCGTGGCCTTCGACGGCGACGCTGATCGCTCACTCTTCGTCGACGAAAAAGGCAATTTCGTGGACGGCGACGCCACCCTGTGGTTGCTCGCCCATTACCTCCGCTCACACGAACGGCTTAAAGACGATACGGTCGTGGCCACAGTAATGAGCAACGTCGGTCTCGAAGTGGCATTCCGCGGCGTCGGCATTCGTTTAGTTCGCACGGATGTAGGCGACAAATACGTCCTCGACGAGCTTCGGCGCCTGGGCGCAAGCCTCGGTGGCGAGCAATCCGGTCACATCATCATGCCCGAACTGAGCCTCGCCGGAGACGGCATGATCACCGCCCTCTGCCTCCTGCGCGCGCTCCGCGAATCCGACAAAACACTCTCGCAAGCGACCGCCGGTTTTCAGCAGTACCCGCAGATTCTCCTGAACGTGCGGGTCCGCGAAAAAGTGCCCTTCGCTACCCTTGAGTCAGTGCAGGAGGAGGTGCGGGACGTGGAGGAACGTCTTTCGCCCACGGGACGGCTGCTGCTCCGCTATTCGGGTACGGAGCCGCTCGCCCGCGTCATGATCGAGGGCGAGAAGCAGTTTGAGATCGACGAATACGCACAGCGCATAGCCGACGCCATCAAACGCGAGATCGGAGCCTGACCCTGAAATTTCTACACGCCGAGCCGCGAAAAATCTACATGCTCAATGTGGCCCATAACCTCGACCCAACCGCCCTATGTAGCGCTTCGCCCGCGTTTCCTGAGGTAAACTGACTTAGTTCACGGCTTACAAAAAAGACTGTTGCACGGCACGGGCGTTGCGATGTATATTGTGGGGCAAGAGAGACGGTTGGTGGATCCTCCGTCTCAAGTGGTTGCTGGGGTGAGGACAGTAACCACGAATATGGATGGGCGCGACGCACTCCCACGTATGTCGCGCCCATTCGCTTTTCCCGTGTTTTTACTAAGCCTCCACAGCGCGTCGGAATCATCTCGAACAAAAGAGTGTTTGGGCTTTACGGCCGTCCGATTGTGCGCAGTCTCAAGAGCGCCGGCTTCAAGACTTTCACCTGGCTGATGCCTGAAGGCGAGCGCTACAAATCGTTCTCGATCCTTGAAAAAGCAGTCGGGTTTCTCAGCGAAAGTCGCTTTGAGAGAAATGACCTCGTGCTGGCGCTGGGCGGCGGTGTTGTCGGCGACCTCGCGGGATTCGGCGCGGCAATTTATCTCCGCGGGATTCCGGTTATACAGGTTCCCACGACGCTCCTCGCTCAAATCGATTCGTCAGTCGGTGGAAAAACGGGAATAAATCTGCCCGCAGGGAAGAATCTGGTGGGTGCATTTCATCAACCCACCGCGGTTTTTATCGACACCGAAACGCTCATGTCGCTGCCCTCGCGCGAACTGGTTTCCGGATTTTGCGAGATGGTGAAACAGTCTCTAATCGCCGGCGAATCGCTTTTTGAAAAGACCGTTAAGTGTCTGCGTGAAGTGTCGAAAACCAAGGACTTTCTCTTGAGCACGGAGTTTGAAGAATTGATCGCCGCAAACTGTGCTTTCAAAGCTTCGATCGTCGCCAATGACGAACGCGAAGCGACGAATCGATCGGATGTGAAGTCGCGTCGGATTTTGAACTTCGGTCACACGACCGCGCACGCGCTTGAAGCCATCACGAACTATCGAACGTTCCGTCACGGAGAAGCGGTTGGTTATGGAATGTTAGTTGCCGGAGAACTCTCGCGAAACCTGGGACTGCTCGCGTCTCAGGACCTTCAATCGTTGCGCACGGCTGTCGCTCTTTGTGGACCGCTGCCACGCGCGGACCATCTCGACGTCAACCAGATCATCCGCGCTTTGCAGCACGATAAAAAGAGTGTCGGCGGTCAGATCAATTGGGTGTTGCTGGAGAGGGTGGGCCTGCCGAAGATCGTCGACGGTGGGCTCATCAGTGCCAGGACATTGCGTCTCTCGCTACGCGCTGGATTGCAGCGCCGTCCGAGACAAACAGAAGGTGGGCATTGATGCAAACGCAAAGATCAACTGAATGCGGCAGTGCGAATCTGAAGTTTCTGATCGTGATGGTCATTATCGGCTCGTGTGCTTATGCCGGCTACGCGTACGTTCCGGTTGCTTACCAGGCACACACCTTCAAGGATATGATGCAGCACTACGTCGACGTTGCTTCAGCCCAGGGAAAACCGCCCTCCTGGGCCGGAGAACAGATCATGAAGAATTTCGGCGAGTATGGCGTGCCGCTCAACGCGCTGATCACACCGAACAAGCGCGACAATCGCATTGAAGTCAGGATTCAGTACGTGAAGCCCGTCGAGTTCCCGGGATACACCTACAACTACGAGTTTGATTACACCGCCAGAAGCACAGCTTTGCTGGATTTCAGTAAGTAGACACTCGCCTGGACCACGAGCGCAGATTTTGTCGCGAGACCCACGAGCTGAAGTCCGTAGGGACCACCTGTTTATAGCTAGCGAGACTCAAAAGGAAGAACTCCGTTACGAGTTCAATCCGAGTTAATGTGGGACGCCGTCGAGGAACGCCTTCAGCTTGCGCGAACGTGAGGGATGCCGCAGTTTGCGCAAGGCTTTGGCTTCGATCTGCCTGATTCTCTCGCGAGTGACAGCGAAGTGCTGCCCGACTTCTTCGAGCGTATGCTCGGACCCGGTCGTGCCAAGACCAAATCTCATCTTGATCACTTTCTCTTCGCGCGGCGTGAGGGTGGCTAATACCTCATCCGTAATCTCGCGCAGGTTCGACGCAACCACCGCATCGGCCGGGTTCAGAATCGACTTGTCTTCGATGAAATCGCCGAGATGTGAATCCTCTTCTTCGCCTATTGGCGTCTCAAGCGAGATCGGCTCCTGCGCGATCTTCAACACCTTGCGCACCTTGGAAACCGGAATGTCCATCTTGCGCGCGATCTCTTCGCTGGTCGGCTCGCGGCCGAGTTCCTGGACCAGCGAACGCGAAGTCCGGATCAACTTGTTAATGGTCTCGATCATGTGCACCGGAATGCGAATCGTGCGCGCCTGATCCGCAATCGCACGAGTGATCGCCTGCCGGATCCACCACGTGGCGTAAGTGGAAAATTTGTAACCGCGCCGCCACTCAAATTTATCCACCGCTTTCATCAAACCGATGTTGCCTTCCTGAATCAGATCCAGAAACTGCAGGCCGCGGTTTGTGTATTTCTTCGCGATTGAAACAACGAGGCGTAAGTTCGCTTCGACGAGTTCGCGTTTGGCCTGGCCCGTTTGCTGTTCGCCCGTGAGGATCGCCTGCAGCGAACGCCTGATCTCAACTGGGCCAACAAAGTTCTCGATCTCCAGATCTGCCAAACGATTCTTCGCCGCGACGATGCGACGCCTCACTTCCTTCTGCTCCTCCGGCTTGATGCGTTTACGCGCCAACTTCTCGTCGGCGCTATCGATTTCGCGCTCCGCTTCACGCACGGATTTCTGCACAGCGCGAATCGCGTTGATGAGCCGTTGCCGCGCGCGTTCCGTGAGGTTCAGGCGCCCGATCTCCTGCGCTATCTCGAGCCGCGTGCGCGCGACGCGTCGTTTTAGCTTCGTTAACTTTTTACTCTTCTTGCCCTGCTCTTTCTGCTCGGCACGCAGTTTTTCGAGTTCCTTCAGCGCCTGCCGCGCGAGTTTGGCGATGTTCTGAATACCTTCGATGGTCCAGGTGCGATACTCCTCAGCCTTGTCTTCATCGCCGGTCAGTTCCGCCTGTTCGGAGAACGTCACGGTGTCGCGAATGTTGATACGCTGCGCTTCAAGATCTTCACCAATCCTGAGTAACTCGCGAACGGCGATAGGCGAACGCGCAATGGCTTTCTGCGTCTTCAACTGTCCGCGCTCTATGCGCTTCGCAATCGCGACTTCGCCTTCGCGCGTCAACAGCGGCACGACACCCATTTCGCGGAGATAGAGTCGAACCGGGTCGTTCGTTTTTTCGAGTGCGCCGGCGGAAAGATCGAGCTCGACGTCTTCGTCGAGTCCATCTTCGTCTTCGTCGGCGACTGTGGCTGCGGCTTGTTCGAGGAGTCGTTCGTCTGAATCGGCAACGGGGATGTTGGAACCTTCGAGCTTCTGGAGAACGTCTTCAATGTCGTCCGGCGACACGACGGTGTCGGGCAATTCGCGATTGAGGTCGTCAAACGTCAGGTATTTCTTGTCGCCGCCGAGTTCCAGCAGGCGTTCCATGACGTCGTCGCGATCCTTGTCTTCCATCGTTACGGTATCCGTGTTATTTGGCCGCTTCTTCGGTAAGCGTCAACATCAACTTCCGCTCTGTGGCAAGTTGGATCTGCTCCGTGGACAACTGGGAAACTTTTTCACTGTCCTGTTCACGCTCAGCGATCGCCAGTTCCCTTCGAAGCTCTTCGATACGGTGCTCGGTTTTCATGAGTCGGAAAGTCGAAACACATTTCTCCGGAACATAATGCTCGTTAGACCCGTGCAGCGAGGAATCCATCATGACCATCGGCACGACGCGCGCGGCGAAATCGTCGCCTTCGGTCTTTCTGATCAATGCGTCAAAGTCAATTTCCGTGCCTTCGCGGTCGAGGGCAATTAAAGCCTCAAAAAGCGGCGCGGTTGCCAGGTCCTCATAGTCTTCTTTTTTCAACATCGGCAGGACCTGGTGTCGCAAATCTGCATCAGCCAGCAACAAGCCAAGCAGACGCTGTTCCGCGGCGGTGACTTTTTTCTCTTTCGCCACGAGGTGCGCCGCGCTCGATCGCGTGGGCCTGTTGTCGCGCACCGCCTGCCATAATTCGCGTCGCCACTGCGACGTGTTCACATTGTCGCGATCGATTCCAAGCGAATCCATCGCCATGTCAAAGTACTCGCGCTTCTGAATACGACTGCTCACCGCCCTGATGTAGGGCAGCACTTCTTCAACCGCTTCCGCTTTGTCTGCAGGCCGGTGAAGACTACGGTCGCGCAAAGCGTTTTCGATCACGAATTGTATGTGTGGTTGTGCCTGTGCTCGTCGCCGCTGATATTCAGTTACGCCAAACCTTCGAATGAACTCGTCGGGATCCGCGTTGTCGGGAAGCACAAGCACTTTTACTTCGATGTCTTCGGCGAGGAGAATTTCGATCGACTTCTTGGCTGCTTGTACGCCCGCGCGGTCGCCATCATAGTTGACTACAACTTTGCGCGCAAACCTGCTTAGCAACTTCGCCTGCTCTGGCGTCAACGCCGTTCCCAAACTCGCGACCACGTTGCGCACACCCGATTGATAAGGAACGATCAGATCGAGAAATCCTTCGACGAGAATCGCGAAACCCTGTCGCCGGATCTCGTCGCGCGTAAGATTTAGACCAAACAGATTACGACCTTTGATGTAAGCCGCAGTCTCCGGTGAGTTGATGTACTTGGCGTTGTCGTCAGGCTTGAGCGCGCGCCCGCCAAATGCGATCGGACGGCCATGCGCGTCGATCACAGGAAACATCAAACGTGCGCGAAAACGATCGTACGAACCTGAACTATCTTCTTTCTTAACTACTAGCCCGCTGCGCTCGATCTGTTGTTGCGTCGCGCCTTTCTGTCGCAGATACGTCGAGAGCGCGTCCCAACTGTCGGGCGCGTAGCCGAGGCGAAAAGCTTTTTGCGTTTCTTCGCTGAGTTCTCGTTGGACCAGGTAGTCGCGCGCGATTCGCGCTTCCTTGCTAGACTCGAGCTGTTGTTGCCACCAGTCCAGCGCCCACGAATTGAGTTCAATAACGTCATCAGCTTCGTGCCGGCGCGCTTCAAAGCGACTATCGTCCACCATCTTCGGCAACGGCATGCCGATCTTGTCCGCAACGATCCGAATCGCTTCAGGAAACGCCACGCGCTCGATCTCCATTACAAAATTGAAGACCGAACCGCCTTTATGACAGCCGAAACAGTAGAAGATCTCCTTGGCGGGACTGACGGAAAACGAAGGCGTTTTTTCTTTGTGAAACGGGCAACACGCCATCCAGTTCGCGCCCTTTTTCTTGAGCTGCACATAATCCTGGATGACGCGGACGATGTCCGTCTGGCGTTTTAGATCATCGATAAACGTCTGGGGGTAACGCATGTCCGAATTATTGCCTCAACTCAACCAGTGTTGCACCGGTGCCGCCCTGGTCCGGCGGCGCGGCCACAAAACGCGCGACGTGGGGATGGTCTGACAGTAAAGCGGCAATCGCGCGTCGCAACGCACCGGTGCCGTGGCCGTGAACAATTCGCACCTGGCTCAAGCTCGCCAGCGATGCTTCATCGAGAAACTTGTCAACTGCATCAACTGCTTCGTCAGTCGTTCGTCCGATAACGTTCAGCTCTGATCCGACGTTCTGGTCCACCTCAGCCAGATGAACTTCAGTGCCTGATGAGCGGCGCAATTTTTCCAGCTTGCCGGGCTGCCGTTTGGGAGTTGATTGCTGTTCGACGAGTTCGAGGTTCACGAGCTTCTCGCGGAAGCGTAGCGCCTTGACGCGAACTTCAGCATAGCCGTCTTTGATCTTGTCCACCACACCGACGGAACCGAACGACAGTAGTTTAACTTTGTCGCCGGCGACGATTTCGCGCGGCGCGGCTGTGACGTATTCAACTACGTCCTCTTGAGCATGTTCGCGTTGAGAACCAGCGGCAGGAACCACCTGCCCATCGCGAACGATGCGAATACCGCGTCCGGAATCAACCTCGGATTGTGCTGGTGCAACAGCTTTCGCTGCGCTTTGCGCTGCGCGCTTCATCTCCGCAACCTGGCGTTGCGCTTCACGTTCCGCACGAATCTTCTCGGTTCGATCTTCAATCCTCCCCACGAGTTCACGCGCACGCTTTTCGAGCTCCGCAACTGTGCGTTGGGCCATCTGCTCGAACGCGGTTTGACGTTTCCGCTCACGGTTCGCTGCTTCTTTGTCCAGCGAAGCAAATTTTTCAGCCACCGCCGTGCGCTCTTCTTCGAGTGCGACTCGCAAACTTTCAGCCTCTTCCGCTTCGCGCTTGATTCGTCGCAGATACTCGGAGGCTTGGAGTGAGGATTCTTTGACCGAACTCACCGCCGCATCGACGATCATCTTCGGCACGCCAAAACGCTGCGCGATTTCAAGCCCCGATGAGGCGCCGGCGAGGCCGACAATAAGCCGGTAAGTCGGACGCAGCGTCTTCTCGTTAAACTCAACACTCGCATTAAGCACGCCTGGATCGTTGCCGGCGTACATCTTCAACCCGCTGTAATGCGTCGTGGCGATAACGTGCGCGCCACATACGCGCCGGAAGTGATCGACGACGGCAACACCGAGCGCGGATCCTTCTTCCGGATCCGTGCCCGTGCCGACTTCGTCAAGCAGGACCAGCGCGGGCGCTTCACATAGTTCGAGCATACGCGCGATGTTGGCAACGTGCGAAGTGAACGTAGAAAGATTCGCCGCGAGCGACTGATGATCGCCGATGTCAGCCAGCACGCTTGCATAAAATGGAAATCTCGCTGACTTCGCTGGAACTGAAATTCCCGAGAGTGCCATCAGCGCCAGCAAACCTGTGGTTTTCAACACGACGGTTTTGCCGCCGGCGTTTGCGCCGGAAATGATCATCGCCTTCTTTTCGTCGTCGAGCGCAAACGAAACCGGAACCACTGCGCCTCCACTCGCACGGAGGTTTTCTTCAAGCAGCGGGTGTCGCGCTTCGACGAGATCGAGTTTCGTGTCTGCTCCGACCTGAGGTATCGAACAGTCAAACTGTCGATGAAAGACCGCCTTCGCGTTGATGAAGTCCAGCTCGGCAACTGCCTCCGCAGCCATTTCGATTGCCGGCAGTTGCACGCGCAGTTCTTCGGTTAGCCGGAAAAGTATCTTCGCGATCTCGCGCGCTTCAGCTTCGTGCAGTCCCTGGAGTTCGTTGTTTGCGTCGATCGTCTCCAACGGTTCGACGAACGCCGTCGCGCCCGAAGAAGAGTAACCGTGAGCAACGCCCTGCACGCGTCCGCGATGATCGGCTTTGACCGGAATCACAAAACGATCGTTGCGGATCGTGACCAGTTCATCCTGAATCGCCTCGGCCGAACGGCGCATAAGGCCTTCGAGTGAACGGGTGATGCGCGAACGCAGCGCCGAGATGTCGTGACGGATTTGTGCAAGCTCTGGACTCGCGCGATCGTCGAGTTCGCCTGTGGGCAGGATCTTGTTGCTGATGCGCGCCACAAGGCTGTTGAGATCTCGTGGCAGGTTATCAACCAGCTGCCACAGCACGGGGGCGTTCTCGCGTTCGGCAAGGATCGCAGCACGAGCCGACATTGCCTGTTCACAAAGCTTCGCTGTTTGCAGAATCGCGAGCGGATCGAGTGTCGCGCCTTCAACGCGTAAACGTCCGATCGTTTCAGCCGGGTCCGTGAAGCCACTGAAGGACCAGTTAACGCCGCGGCCGCGTAGCAGCACACACTCGGCGAGTGCGGCGAGTTCGTGGCGCAACTGTTCAGTGCTCGTGGCCGGCGTAAGACGTTCGGCGCGCGCCTGGCCCGCTTCGGTCTGCGCGTTTCGTCTAATCAGCGCCAGCAACTGCTGGTATTCGAGAGTTGTAAAAGCCTGGTCGTTCATTTCGCAGGATGAAAGGTTACAACGCCAGTGGACGACAAACAAATCGGTGACATATACAATGACGCAATGGATCAATTCGATAGTTATCGCGCGGCGATGAATGAAAAGCTGCTGGGCAGCGGTCATCTCGGCCTCAAGCGGTTCTTCGCGCTCGATACACAGGCTTACGAAGACGGCGCGCTGGACAAGAAGACCAAAGAACTGATGGGTCTCGTGGCTTCGACCGTGCTGCGTTGTGACGACTGCATTACGTATCACGTCAAGCAGTGCGTTGCGATCGGCGTAACGCGCGAACAATTTCTCGATGCTTTCAACGTCGCACTCGTGGTCGGCGGATCGATCACGATTCCGCACTTACGCCGCGCGATCGAGCGCGTCGATGAGTTACTCGAAGGCCGGCTACTGGAAGGCGCGACCAGTACAGGTAAAAACTTGGGAGAGCCACACGAGCATTGAGAAAAACTTTGTTCATCGCGGTCGCCCTGTTAGCGAGTTCCCTATTGGCTTGTGAGCGAGGTGTTCCCATGTCTTCTGCACAGGATCGAGCACGCGTACGTGCACCGGAAATTCAAGGCGGGCGCGGCTGGTTGAATACCGACAAACCATTGTCACTGGCCGCCCTTAAAGGCAAGGTCGTCTTGCTGGACTTCTGGACTTACGGCTGCATCAACTGCATCCACATCATTCCGGATCTGAAAAAGCTCGAAGCGAAATATCCTAATGAGCTCGTCGTAATCGGGGTTCACTCCGCGAAGTTTCAGAACGAAAAAGAGACCGAGAACATCAGGCGCATCATTTTGCGCTACGAGATCGAACATCCAGTTTACAACGATGCCGAGTTTGCAGTGTGGCAGAGTTACGGCGTGCGCGCCTGGCCCACACAGGTGTTGATCGATCCTGCGGGTTACGTCGTTGGTGCGGCGTCCGGCGAAGGAAACTACGATGTCATCGATCAAGCCGTCGGCAAGATCGTCGACGAGTTTCGCAAGCGTGGCGAACTGAACGAACAGCCGTTGAAGCTCGTGCTCGAACGCGCAAAAGTCGGCGACCTGCCGCTTGCGTTTCCCGGCAAGATACTCGCGGACGCCACGACTGATCGGCTCTTCATAGCCGACTCGAATCACAATCGGATCGTCGTTACGAAACTCAATGGGACACTCCTCGACACGATCGGCGCGGGTGAAGCGGGCGCGGCTGACGGCGCGTTCGATAAAGCAACTTTCTATCGACCGCAGGGACTCGCGCTCAGTGGCGACAGTCTTTACGTCGCCGATACCGAAAACCATCTCATCCGGCGCGTCGATCTCAAGTCGCGCATGGTTGAGACGATTGCGGGCACGGGCAAACAAACGCGCGACTATTTCAAAACCGGTCCGGGACGCGCTGTCGCGCTGAGTTCACCCTGGGATCTTCAACTCGCCGGTAATACGCTCTACATCGCGATGGCTGGTCCACACCAGATCTGGAAACTCGATCTCGACAAGAACGAAGTGTCAACCTTTGCGGGATCGGGTCGCGAACAACGCACCGATGGACCACTGCTCGAAGCCGGTTTTGCGCAACCGTCCGGTTTAGCAGTGAGCAACCAGACGCTTTATGTAGCGGATAGCGAGTCGAACATCATCCGCGCCATCGATCTCGCAAGCGGACGCGTCAAGACTTTAGTCGGTGGCGATCTGTTCGAGTTTGGTGACGTTGACGGGTCTGGCGACGATGTGCGTTTACAACACCCGCTCGGATTGCTCGCGTATGGCGATAAGATACTGATCGCCGATACCTACAATCACAAGATCAAGGAACTCGATCCTGACAAACGGCGCGTTAGTAGTCTGTTCGGCACAGGCAAGCCGGGACAAGCTGACGGTACTGCTCCATCGTTCTATGAACCCGGTGGTCTCGCGCTCGCAAACGGCAAGCTCTACATCGCCGACACCAACAATCACGCAATCCGCGTGGTCGATCTAAAAACCAAACAGGTGACCACGCTTCGTCTCAACGGTCTCACGCCGCCGGCGAATAGCCCGATGATGACCTCGGCGGACGTCGCGCCAAACGCTGAAGAAATCAAAACGCCGGCGCAACAACTGCGCGTTGGTCCAAACGCAACGCTCGCGATCGAAGTCGAACTGCCGCCCGGCTACCATCTCAACCCGCTAGCGCCGCAGCGCTACAAGATCTCCGTTAACGACGCTAAAAACATCACCATCGACGAAAAGAACGCGGCGCGCAGCGCGAAGGATCTGAAGCTTCCGTTGCGTATTCCGATAAATGCCGTCAGCGCCGGGTCGACGAATCTTCAGGCGCAGGTCACTCTCTTTTACTGCCGCGAAGACAACACCGGCACCTGCCGCATTAAAACCCTTGTCTGGCAAGTTCCAGTGCAGGTGACGGCAGATGCAAACGCCCCGAATGAAATCAAAGTGCAGGGCAAATTGACCGCGGATTGAGTCCGGTCTAATATCCTTGCCCCCCTACATTCAAGTTTAAGGAGTGAGCTCGTGGCGGATAAACCATTTCTCACTGATATCAAAACTTTGCGCGAACGTGCGCGCAAACACATCGAGAACGGCGCAATCACTGAGGGCTACACCGCCGATCGCGAAACTGTAGTCAAACTCTTGAACGAAGCGCTGGCCACCGAGATCGTCTGTGTTCTGCGTTATAAACGGCATTATTTCATGGCTTCCGGTATTCATGCTGAAGGTGTCGCCGCGGAGTTTCTGGAGCATGCAAACGAAGAGCAGAGACACGCCGATTCGATCGCGCGACGCATCGTTCAGCTTAACGGCGAGCCGAATTTCAATCCCGAAGGACTGCTCATGCGCAGTCACGCGGAATATGTCGAAGGCACTACGCTGATCGACATGATTAAGGAAGACCTCGTGGCCGAGCGTATCGCCATCGACAGTTATCGCGAGTTGATCACCTACTTCGGTGACGACGATCCGACTTCGCGCCGTTTGATGGAGGAGATCCTCGCGGTCGAAGAAGAACACGCTGACGATCTGGTCAGTCTGTTGGAAAAGGTGGGTTAGCGGCGGCGTATTGTCTGAAAGCCAGTCAAACCAAACTGCTTCCGGCCGGCCGACAATGTGCCGCAACTGTGGGGCGATCGTAGGAGCGGGCGAGCCGCAATGCGCCGTGTGCGGCACGCCCAACGCTCAATCGCCTGAGCGACTGCAAAATTACCGTCCTGCCGATCGCGAAACCATTCGGTTCGCCCGCGCGATTCTCAGCCGTCCTAACATCTTCACAATCGTCGTGCTCATGGCGAACCTGTTTGTGTTTATGCTGATGTGGCAGTCGAGCGGGATGAGTTCGCAGGTTCTCTGGCAGGGCTTTCCCGAACCGGTGCTTGCTGCATATGGCGCAAAACTGAACTACCTCATCAACGCTCCGCATTATCAGTGGTGGCGCTTCATCACGCCGATGTTTGTCCACGTCAACCTGCCGCACCTGCTGGTGAATATGTACAGCTTGTGGATCGTTGGACCATACGTCGAGAAGCTTTACGGGTCGGCGAAATTCATCGCGTTTTGGGTGCTGACGGGAATCGCGGGCGTCGTCGGAAGTTACCTGAGTGTGCAACCGCGACTCGCCACGGGCGGTTTTGGACGATTCCTTTTCAAGACTGCCGATATTCCTTCGGCAGGTGCTTCAGGAGCGCTGTTTGGACTCGTTGGCGTGCTGTTTATTTTCGGCATCAAGTTTCGGCGTGAGTTGCCGGAAGGTTTCAGACGCGCGTTCGGCACCGGCATGTTGCCGATCATTATTATCAATCTGTTCATTGGTTATATTGGTCGCGGTTTTATTGATAACGCGGCTCATCTCGGCGGGCTTTTGTCAGGAGCAGCCCTCGCGACCGTGATCCAGTACCGGCGTGTGGGCGAGCGACGCGGTTTGGCGGCCGCGTGGCGTGTTTTGCAGGTGGTGGCGCTTTCGCTTGTCGTGATTGCGTTTTACAAGACGGGAAGAAGTTTCAACCGTTCGCTGCAACTCGCGAATGTGCCGACTATGAATCAGCAGGCGCAGCTGTTTCTCAGTTATATCGGTACGATGAACGCGCTACGCGAGAAGACCGCAGCCGTGATTCGGGACCGGGATCTGAGTAACGTAAGTGGGCTTACGCAACTAGCAGTTCAGGCGCCGGCGCCCGATGCGCGTGCGGCGGAGTTGCGGGAGCGATTGGTTGCGATTCTCTCGCGAGTCGCGAGCGCAGTTGCTTCGGCGAGTCCTCCGCAAGGCAATGGGCCAAGGCTTCCACCGCCAGTGGACCAGAAGCTGGTTGACGAGTTCCAGCAATGGAACGCTGAATACGACCAGTGGCTGGCAGGCGCCGGGAACATTAAAGCAAAAAGTTAAAAATCAATTTTCAGGAGAGTGAAATGGAGATCAGGAAAGTGGGTGTGTTGGGTTGTGGGTTGATGGGCGCCGGTATTGCGCAGGTCGCCGCCACAGCCGGATATCAAACCGTTGTGAAGGAAGTTTCAGAGGAGTTTATTAACAAAGGCTTCGGCGGAATTGAGAAGTCGTTGGCGAAGTTTGCGGAGAAAGGAACGATAACGGCGGATCAGCAGACGGAGATTCGCGGGCGTTTGTCGGGTACGACGTCGTTTGAGCCGCTGGCCGATTGCGACATTATTATCGAAGCGATTATTGAGAACCTCGAGGAGAAGCGCGGCACGTACAGCAAGCTTGACGAGCTGTGCAAACCGGAAACGATCTTTGCGTCCAACACTTCGTCACTTTCGATCACTGAAATGATGACTGCGACGTCTCCCGAACGACAGCAACGTTTCATCGGGCTGCACTTTTTTAATCCCGTGCCGTTGATGAAACTGGTCGAGGTCGTGCGAACGATTCTGACCGACGAAGCTGTTTACGAGCAGGCGGTTGCGTTTGGAAAGTCGCTGGGAAAGGTTCCGGTTCGTGCCGGTGACAAGACTGGATTCATAGTTAATCGTTTGCTGGTGCCTTATATGCTCGACTCGATTCGCGCGTTGGAAGAGGGCGTCGGGTCGATAGTAGATATTGATAATGCGATGAAGTTGGGTTGTGGGTATCCAATGGGGCCGTTCACGCTGGGCGATTTTGTTGGGCTGGACACCACGTATTACATCGCGGAGATCATGTTCAACGAGTTTCGTGAGAAGCGTTTTGCGCCGCCGCCGCTATTGAAGCGGATGGTATTGGCGGGATTGTACGGCCGCAAATCCGGCCGCGGGTTTTACGACTACACGAAGGACGCGAAGAACCCGACGCCGATGAACCTCGTGTAGTTACGTTCTTCCGAAATAGCCGTTTTTGGTAACAAATAGCCGTTTTGGGTAGTAGATAGTTCTCCCACTCGCGAACGCCGAGTGTTATGATGCCGCTCTCAAAGGAGAGTAGCGAATGAGCGAAGACCTGACAAAGAAACTTCCACACAGCACCGACGAAAAGTTGACCCTGGTCCTCACAACGGTGCAGATCCTGGCCGTTCGAGCTGAAAAGATTGAGCATAGGCTTGACCGCTTGGAACAAACGGTTGACGAACGACTCTATGACACTCGGCCTATCTGGGAGAAGGTTCTGGCCGATGTCTCACAATTGCAGCAAGGTCAGGAGCAGTTGCAGCGAGGCCAGGAATTGTTGACCGCTGAGGTTAGATCAGTAAGGCGTGACGTTGACAGCCGAGTCGGCGGTATATACGGCATGCTCAGTGAGATTCAGGTCGATCATCGTGACCTTCATACCCGCTTTACCCATTTGGAGCTCAACGCCAACCCACCAGATCCTGAAACTTGATGCGCCTCAGAGCATCTCCTATACTGCGAAACGTAGTAACTATTCAGCTCGCGAGGTCGCACCGGTTGCAGCCAACGGTACACGAAGGACGACTCAACGCCGAGAGCTTTCGCTTCGCGATCGTGGCGAGCCGCTGGAACGAGTTCATCACCGGACGCCTCGTCGAAGGCGCCCTGGACGGACTCGAGCGACTGGGCGCACGCGAAGGTCTCGTTTCCGTCTATCGAGTTCCGGGCGCTTTTGAAATTCCGTTACTCGCCTTGCGACTCGCGCAGTCGCGAAGGTTCGACGCCGTCATCTGCGTAGGCACGATCATTCGCGGCCAGACGCCGCACTTCGATTACATCGCGAATGAAGTCGCGCGCGGCATATCACATGCTGGACTCGAATCAGGACTGCCGGTTGTGTTTGGGATCGTGACGGCCGACACCGTCGACCAGGCTATCGATCGCGCCGGTGTCAAACTCGGTAATAAGGGCTTTGAAGCTGCTATGACGGCAGTGGAGTTGGCTAACTTATACAAGGAAGCATTCGAAGCTTAAGATTTAGTAATACTGTACTTGGTAATTCTTTATGGGTTCGCGACGTAAGGCACGCGAATGTGCCTTGCAAATGCTCTTTGCGGCTGATGTTGCCGAAACACTTCCGGACGATGTGGTCCGCAGCTACTGGGCTGAACTCGGGGAATCCGACCTCGATGAGACCGCCCGCGGATTCGCCACTCGCCTGGCCAGGGGAACTCTTTCCAATCTCGAACTCCTTGACGAGCGCATCCGTTCGCGAGCCGAACACTGGCGTATCTCCCGAATGGCCGTGGTTGATCGCAATATCCTGCGTCTCGCCGTCTACGAATTTCTTTACGAGCCGACGCCGCGTACCGTAGCAATCAACGAAGCCCTCGAGATCGCGCGCCGTTTTTCCACTTACGAAGCTACACAATTCATCAACGGCATTCTCGACGCCATCAAGCGCGACCTCGACGAGCAACAACCGCAACAAAACGTTCGTCCGGAAACAGAAGACGGCGAATAACCGAAAATCGTGGAACTGCACCGCAGAGTCGAACAGATCTCGGTACTCTTAGCGGAGCTGCGGCAAGCGGCGGGCGACGGGCCGAAGACGCGCGAGTTAATCGATTCGATATTTCGCAGCGTTCACACTTTCAAAGCCGCCGCTGCCAATGACGGTCACAAGCATCTGAGTCGCCTCGCGCACCACTTTGAAGACCTGCTGCACGATCTCCGAACCGGCAAAACAAAACTCGACGACGATGTATTGCGAGTGTTCGAAGATACGACAGCGGCACTACTCAGCGAATCCGATGTTCCCTTTCCTCGTCTGCCCACCATTACCGCCGACGCGAGCAACAGCACTGATCGATTGCCTGCCGAGTTTTCTGATCTGAAAGAGGAAGAACGGCACCGCGCCCTCTCAGCCATACACGAAGGTTCAAAACTGTACACGATGGAAGTCGGTTTCGCGGTTAGTGATTTCGACGAGCGGTTCCGTCAATTGAAGGAGCGGCTGGAAAAAATTGCCGAGCTAATCTCAACGTCTGTGGCGATGGAAGACGACAAGATTATTTTCCGGGTCGTCTACGCATCTCGTTCCGAAAAAATTCGTGTCCAAACGGCCGTCAAGCAGGCGATCCTCGCGGGTAAAGCTGCCGCTGCGGCACTGGGTAAAGAGATGCAGTTTGTTGTGAAAGGCGACGAAATCTTGCTCGACAAACCTCTTGCCGAAGCAGTCGCGGACGCGTTGCTTCATCTGGTGCGAAACGCTGTCGACCACGGCATCGAGACACGCGGAACTGTACTGATTGAAGTCTCAGAGGAAGAAGTCTCTGTAACAGACGACGGGCGAGGCATCGCTCCTGAAAATGTGGCGCGCATTTTTCAACCGGGTTTCTCCACAACAAACGACGTCACCGAGTTTTCGGGACGCGGTGTCGGTCTCGATGTGGTCAAGACCGCCATTGAGAGCGTGGGTGGCAGCGTGAGCGTCACAAGCGAAAGGGGAAGGGGATCTTCATTTAAGATCAAATTGCGCCACACATCTTAGGACGCCCAGTCCATCTTCGGATGCATCGTGTGCCACTTCGTCGCGCGTTCAAAGGCCAGCGCCACTCGCAAGGGCGCAACTTCGTCATACACGCCACCCGTGAACATGATCGCCACCGGCAGATCGTTCACAATCCCGCATGGCACAACCACCGCCGGATGTCCCGTCAAGTTCGTCACCAACAAACTCGCGCTTCCCGGCGCCGGACTAACAAACACGTCCCACTGCGACATAAGTCGTTCCATCTCATGCATCAACATCGTCCGAATACGCTGCGCTCGCAGGTACTCAACGGCCGGAATGAAACGGGACGTGCGAAACGTGTTTGGCCAGTCGCCCGGCGACTGCCCCGACAATTGATTGACCCGCCCGTCGCGCGTGACGTCGTCAAACGCCGCCGCGGCTTCCGCCGTCAGAATGAACCGTAACGAAGCCGTGGGTAGCTTCGGCATTTCGATCGGCACGAGCTTCGCGCCCGCCTTCTCCAACACTTCAAGCGCAGCCTTGTAGACATTGCGGCGTTGTTCCTGTTGTCGCCGCTGCTGTTCATTCGCCGGTTGATTACCGCTGCCCTCAAACTCGTTCTTCAGATAACCGATTCTCAGCGTGCTGATATTCGTGTCAGGATTCCAGTTGAACGGCGCATCGCCCACGGTGATGTCTTTTCCGTCGGGACCGTAGATCGCGTGCAACGCAGCCGCGCAATCCTCGACCCCGCGACAGATGGGGCCAATCTTGTCCATGGTCCAACTCAAGCCCATTGCGCCGTAACGGCTCACGCGCCCATACGTCGGACGCAATCCCGTGACGCCGCACCGCGATGACGGCGAAACAATCGAGCCGAGTGTTTCAGTGCCGATCGAGAAACCGACCAGACCCGCAGCCGTTGCCGACGCCGCTCCGGCCGATGAACCACTCGATCCGGTTTGCGCTTCTTCAGGCTGCCACGGATTTCGCGTCACACCCGCAAACCAGCGCGCGCCTTGCGCGAGTGCGCCCATCGACAACTTCGCGACGAGCACCGCGCCCGCTTGTTCCAGTCTTTCGACAACCGTCGCGTCGTAATCGATGACTTGATCGCGATACGGCTCGGCGCCCCACGTCGTCTTGATACCTTTCGTCGCGAACAGATCCTTCGCGCCCCACGGAACGCCGTGCAACGGTCCGCGATACTTGCCGCGCTTCAGTTCCGCATCCGCAGCGGCCGCCTGTTTCAGTGCCAACTCTTCGGTGAGCGTCACGACGCAAAACAGTTTTGCACCATAACGTTTCAGCCGCGCGAGATACATCTTCGTCAATTCAGTGGACGTGATGCGGCGCGTGCGCAGCAACTCCGCAAGCTGCGGCACACTCGCAAAGGCCAGATCATCGATCGTCTTGAACTGCGGCAGTTCGACTTTGCCGAAACGAAACTTTCCTTTCGCAGCGTAGAGCTCTTTCCGGGCCCGCGCAGGATGAAAAGCGATCGCCGGTTCGGTATCGAGCGGCACGTCGACTTTGCGAATCGCTTCGTAAGAATCGAGGTTCCGATTGACTCCACTCAGCGCCATCGCTTCCTGCGCATCAGTCAACTCGATGCCGATCAGTTTTTCCGCCTGGCGCATCATCTCCTCGGTGATGCGCGGCGCCGGAGTTGGTGATGGTGATGGAGACGGCGATGGCGTGGGCGACGCAACCGGGGTTTGACCTAACACGTCGAGCGGCATTCGCGAAGCAGCTACACCCGCGATGCCGAGCGCCGGCAGCACTTTTACAAAGTTTCGCCGGTCGAGGTTGGCGCCATTTTTCTTCGCGGGACGTTGGGTGGTCTTCTTTTTTTTCATGGCTCACTTGTTCATCGGAACCATCGTTCCGGTGCCAACTCCTTGCGTGCTTTCTTTTCCGTACTTCAGCCTGACGACCTTAGCCTTACCAAATCGATAAACCGTCACGATAAAAAGATTGTCGTATTCGCTCTCCGGAATAACGGGAAAGGTCTCGCCGCTCAACTGCGAAGCGATCGCGGGAACGGTGTTGTTGTGACCGGCGACGAAGATCGTCTGTCCACGCAGGCTTGTCTGTATGCGCTTAATCAACTCGTCCGGCTGACTCGCTTCGAGCACAGTCGCCGCAACTCCGGTCCGATCCGACAATGGCCTGACTGTTTGCTGCGTGCGCTTGTATTGTGTCGCGTAGATCGCGTTGATGCCGGCGTTTCCAAAAACCCGCGCGATCTCCTGCGCGCGTTCCACGCCCTCGGGCGACAAATCGGGATCCTGGTTGTTTGGTTCCAGCTTCTTTTCCGCGTGACGCACGAGGATCACAGTCGTCACCGGTCGCGCAAAAGTAGAGAAGTAACCGAAGACGACTACCGCGCCCAACAGGGCAAACAGCATCGCAAAAACAACAATTGTTCTGGTTCTCGTTTGCGGTTCGCGGATCTCTTCCATGTAAGAGCGGTCAAGTGCAAATGGATTGCGGAGATGATAGTCTATCCGTCAAACAAACTACACAGATTTCAAGACAGGTAAGCAGATTGAGCCAGCAAAACATGGTTGACTTGTCCGAGATGATCGCCGAGGAATTTGGCGCGAACGCCGAGTATGTTCAGGGAATGCTCGAACGTTTTCGCAGCAACCCGGACCTCGTCGACGACTCCTGGCGGTCTTATTTCAGGGAAATTTTGGGCGACGGCGCAGGCCCGACTCCAACGTCGGATAACGGCACCGAAGCGAAGGTCGCCGAACCCGCACTCGAGCCCATCGCAAAGCCCCGCGCCGAACCTGCAACCGAAACTCGCGCCGCACGCAAAGAAACAACTGCGGCTGCTGCGCCTGCGCCGGAACGCAAACCGGTTGAAGCGCGCCCGCTCGCAGACGCGGAAGTCGTTCCGCTTCGCGGCCCGGCATTGAAGATCGTGGAAAACATGGAGAGCAGTCTCCGCGTGCCGACCGCGACTTCCGAAAGACGCATTCCCGTAAAACTGCTCGACGAGAACCGCCGGCTCATCAACCAACATCTCGCGGAACACGATCGCGGCAAGGCGTCGTACACGCACCTGACCGCGTGGGCCCTACTGCGCGCGCTCGAACAGTTTCCACAACTCAACGACGGATTTTTTCAAAGTGAAGGCGGCGCGGCGCGTTTGAAACGCCCGCAAGTGAATCTCGGCGTCGCCGTTGATCTCACGAAAAAAGACGGCACACGCACGCTGCTCGTTCCAAACATCAAGAACGCAAACAGTCTCAGCTTCTCGGAGTTTCTGACCGCGTATGACGACGTCGTCAAGAGAGCCCGCGACGGCAAACTCCAGATTGCCGACTTCCAGGGCACCACGCTTTCCCTAACAAATCCCGGCACCATCGGCACCGTCGCTTCGATTCCGCGTTTGATGGAAGGCCAGTCGCTGATCGTCGCTACCGGCGCGATTGAGTATCCGGCGGAGTACCAGGCGATGGCCGCGGAAGCGTTGTCGCAACTCGGGGTCAGCAAAACGATCACGATCAGCAACACATACGATCATCGCATTATTCAAGGGGCGGAGTCGGGCGCGTTTCTCGCGCGGGTTCACGAGTTGATCATTGGCAAGCACGAGTTCTACGACACGATCTTCGCGGACCTCGGCATACCGCACGTGCCGTTTCGCTGGAACACCGATCGCAATCCGTTCTTCACGCAGGGCGATCAGGTTCTCGAGCAAAGCATAAAGGAAGCGCGCGTCATCGAACTCATCAACGCGTATCGCGTGCGTGGCCACCTGATCGCCGATGTCGATCCGCTGCACGCGCTACCGCGTCTCTATCATCCCGAGCTCGACCTCGAAACTTACGGCCTGACGATCTGGGATCTGGATCGAGTGTTCACCACAGATGGTCTCGCCAACAAACAGGCGTCAACGTTGCGAGAGATTCTCGACGTGTTGCAGCGCGCATATTGCGGCAAAGTCGGTATCGAGTATCGGCACATCCAGAGTAAGGAAGAAAAGACGTGGATTCGTGAGCAGATTCGGCGAGAGTTTGTGGAGCCTGAGCCGCTGCCGGGTGAAGTAAAGAAAAAGCTGCTGTGGAAACTCATTTCGGCGGAACAGTTTGAGCGCTTTCTGCACACGAAGTATTTGGGTCAGAAACGATTTTCGCTCGAAGGCTGCGAGACGGTTATTCCGCTGCTCGATCGCCTCATCGACGGCGCGGGTGAGCGCGGCGTGGAGGAGATCGTCTTCGGCATGGCCCATCGCGGCCGCTTGAACGTGCTCGCCAACGTTATCGGCAATCTGTGCGAACGAATTTTTGCGGCGTTTGAAGGATCGGTCCATCCGGAGTTTCCGGCTGACGAAGGCGACGTGAAGTATCACCAGGGCGCAACCGGTGAGCGCACGTTGGCCGACGACCGCAAGGTGCAACTGTCGCTCTCGCCGAATCCGAGTCACCTCGAAGCCGTGGATCCGGTGGTCGAAGGTATGGTGCGCGCTAAGCAGGACGAGATCATGGGCCAACGCAGTTCCACGCGCGAGGAAGTGATGGATGTCGCGTTGCCGGTGCTGCTGCATGGCGATGCCGCGTTTGCGGGTCAGGGCGTCGTGATGGAGACGTTGAATCTCGCTGGTCTCAAGGGCTATCGCACGGGCGGCACGATTCACATCATAATCAACAATCAGATTGGCTTCACGACTTCGCCTGAAGCCGGACGTTCGACGATCTATTCGACCGACGTCGCGCGCATGACGCAGTTGCCGATCTTTCATATCAATGGCGACGATCCCGAGGCGGCGTATCGCGTGTTGCAAATCGCTTTGAACTACCGGCAGGAGTTCAACAAAGACGTGGTACTCGACGTGGTTGGTTTTCGGCGGTTGGGCCATAACGAAACTGACGAACCTAGCTACACGCAACCGCTAATGTACGCGCGCGTGAAAGCGCATCCGGGTGTGCGCGCGCTCTACGCGAAGCGCTTGATCAAGGAAGGCGTCGTCACTGAAGAAGAAGTAAACAACCTGATAGGCGAGCGCGTGCGGCGTTATGAGGACGCACTCGCTAATGCGAAACGAAAAGTCGCGGAAGAACCGGCGCAGCCGACGTCTTCGGTTGGAGAGCTCGACGGTTCGGAAGTGATTCCGACCGGAGTCGATGCGGAGAAGATCAGAAGCATCGCGCACAAGATCGCGGTTGTTCCCGAGGGATTCAACGTCAATCCAAAGATGGTGGGCCAACTCGCTCGGCGGGCGAAGATGGGCGACGGACAGTTGCCGCTCGATTGGGCGTTTGCGGAGGCGGCAGCCTTTGGTTCGCTCGTGCTTGAAGGAACGCGCGTGCGTTTGAGCGGACAGGATTCGGGCCGCGGTACGTTCAGTCAGCGTCACGCCGTGCTCTACGACACGCAAAGCGGCAAAGCCTGGGCGCCGCTTTCCGAGTTGCGTTCCGAAACAAATCCCGCGGCGCGTTTTGAAGTGTTCGACAGTTCGTTGTCCGAAGAAGGCGTGCTCGGGTTTGAGTATGGCTATTCGGTGGTGAACAAGGATGCGCTGGTATTGTGGGAAGCGCAGTTCGGCGACTTCGGCAACGGCGCGCAGACGATTATCGACCAGTACATCGCTGCGTCCGAAGACAAGTGGAAACAGACTTCACGCGTCGTGATGTTGCTGCCACACGGTTACGAAGGACAGGGACCGGAACATTCCAGCGCGCGGCTCGAGCGGTATCTTCAGTTGTGCGCTGAGAACAATCTTCAGGTGTGTTATCCGACGACGCCTGCGCAGTATTTTCATCTGTTGAGACGGCAAGTGCGCCCCGGCGTGGAGCGACCGTTGGTGGTGATGACGCCGAAGAGTCTGCTGCGGTTACCGGCGGCGGCTTCGCTTCTTGAAGACCTGGCCAGCGGAGGTTTTCGACCGGTTATTGATGACGCGGAGACCACGGATGCCGCAGCCGTGCGCCGCGTGGTGTTCTGTAGCGGCAAGGTTTATTACGACCTGATGGACGCACGAAAGCAGAGTGGAGATCTGCGGGTGGCGATCGTGCGTTTGGAACAGTTCTATCCGTTTCCGCAGCGAGCCGTGCAGGAAGTACTGGCGAAGTACGCGAGCGCCGCGCAGTTCGTGTGGGCGCAGGAAGAGCCGCACAACATGGGTGGCTGGGCGTTCGTGCGCGAGCGTTTGGAGAGCCTGTTGAGTGACGGCGCAGATATGCGTTACGTGGGACGCGGCGCCTCCGCGAGCCCCGCAACCGGCTCCTATAGCATTCACCAGAAAGAACAAGCCGAACTCGTCGCTGAAGCACTTGGGATCGGCATCGACGACGCCAAGGATTCAATCACTAGCGACGCCGGTCGTACGGCTCCTCCATACATAACCAGCTAGCATACATAACCAGCTAGACACGTCCGCCACAACCTCGAACGCCGAGGGCGTTTGCCAATTCCAGCCTCAGAACGCAACTTTCTTTACAACACAAAGTACTTGACAATGATCTGCGGGCGCGGCTAAGATGCGCGTCATGGAACCCGTTCGGCTCGTCAACCACACCGAACCACCCGCGCTGCACGACCGCGCCATGGACAATCTTCGCTATATCCGCGAGACCATGGAGCGGGCCACACCCTTCACCGGCATCTCCGGCTGGGGTGAAATCGCTATCGGCAGCACCGCCCTCATCGCCAGTTTCATCGCTGCTCAACAACCCACTTTCCGCGCGTGGTTCGCAGTTTGGGTAGCAGAGGGTCTGATCTCGTTACTGATCGCCGGTTGGTCCATGGACCGGAAGGCACGCGGGGTTCCCCTCGCGCTCGTGTCCGGCTCAGGCCGCAAGGTCGTTTACAGCCTTGCCCCGCCGCTGATCGCAGGCGCGCTGCTAACACTCGTGTTCGCGCGCGCGGGCGCTACCGAAGCGATTCCGGGTATGTGGTTACTGCTGTACGGAACGGGCGTGATCACGGGCGGCATGTTTTCAGTAAGAGCGGTTCCGGCAATGGGTTTCTGTTTCATGCTCCTCGGCGCGATCGCGCTCTTCTCCCCCGCGGTGTGGGCCAACTGGTTCATGGCCGCCGGCTTCGGCGGGCTGCACGTGTTGTTCGGAGCAATAATTGTGAGGAAGTACGGTGGCTAAACAATCAACAGCGAAACAAACGACACCAGATCCAAGCGTATCCGAGACGCGTGCGGCGCGTGCTCAGAGTGCCAAACAAAAGAGCGCCGCGCCAAATCTCGATCGCTTGATTCACGAACGTTTGCGACTCGGCATCATCAGCGCTCTCGCTGCGAACGAGTCGCTCACGTTCAGTGATTTGAAAAATCTGATGAACACCACGGACGGCAATCTCAGCGTCCACGCGCGCAAACTGGAAGAAGCGGGATACATCTCCTGCTCGAAATTTTTCGAGGGCCGCCTGCCGAAAACCGAGTACAAGTTAACGGCTGCCGGACGCAGCGCGCTCGAAGACTACATCAGCCACATGGAGTCGCTGATCAAACAGATGAGAAACTCCTGACGCGAGTTTCTCTTTTTTTGTCGTGGAACTTTGCGACACAAAGGACTTCACGGAACTCGTAAGGAAAACTTTTTTGCACCGAATCTACAGTCGCGCGTGGAATGAGGACCAGCACCAACAATCCGAAAAGAGGAGTCAGCCCATGACCAGGAAGATAGTAGCCATAGTCTTTATCTTCATTTGCACTTCAGTAGCCTGGGCCATACTAGGTACCACGATCTTTGCCCGCACTTACGATTCCGAGGCTGCCTCTTCGAGCCGTGTCGCTTCCACCTGGGGCACACAACAAAACCAGGGACCACCGGCCGCTTCCTACATCACGCAGATCACTAAAAACCAGGACGTTGTCGAAAACGGAAAAACCATTAAGAAAACCTGGGCCGAAGCACTCACCAACGACGTGCCACTCGAGACTAGCAAGATCAACGTCGACCTCGATCTGCAACACCGGCAGAAAGGCTTGCTCTGGTACAGCACTTACAAAGTTCGCTTCGCCGGCGTCTACGGTTTTCGTAATCCGACCGATAAGGAACAGACGCTGATCTTCAGACTCCAATTCCCGACCGCGCAGGCGATCTATGACGACCTGACCTTCACCATTGACGGCAATCCAGCGACGCTCACCAACGAAAACAACGCAGCGAAAACTGAGGTAAAGATCGGCGCCGGCAAGACTGCGCAGTTGTCGGTCGGTTACAGCTCGCAGGGACTGAACGAGTGGCGTTACAGCTTTGGCGGCGGCTCTGTCGCGCAGGTTAAGGATTTCAACCTGCAGATGACCACGAACTTCAAAGACATCGACTTCCCTGACAACACGCTTTCCCCTTCCGAAAAACACGAGACCAGCAACGGCTGGAGCCTGAACTGGTCATACAAAAATCTCCTTTCGGGTTATCAGATCGCGATGGTCATGCCCGAAAAACTTCAGCCGGGACCACTCGCCGGCCGCATCAGTTTTTTTGCCCCAGTGTCACTCTTTTTCTTCTTTTTCCTCATGCTCATCATCACCACGATGCGCGGCATCGATCTTCACCCGATGAACTACTTTTTCCTCGCTGCCGCGTTCTTTTCTTTTCACCTCCTTATGGCTTACCTCGTCGACCACGTGTCGATCCATGCAGCCTTCGCCATCTCGTCCGCGGTTTCGATATTCCTGGTCATCAGTTATTTGCGGCTGGTGGTCGGAATCGGTTTCGCGAGTCGCGAGGCGGCGCTGGCGCAGTTTGTGTATCTCGTAATGTTCTCCTACGCGTTTTTCCTCAAGGGATTCACCGGACTCGCCATTACGATCGGCTCAGTGGTGACGCTTTTCATCGTGATGCAGATCACTGGCCGCATTCAGTGGGCGGAGAAATTTGCGGTGAAATCGCGGCCTGAACCAGCCGCCGAGATGCAATAGACACTGTTAATAAACGTCGCGCGAAGAACGTCATAGTCCTGAAGGTGCCGCTCGGTCGAACTTCCCGAACTTCCCGAGAGGGGGTCGCGTATAGCCACGCGACGCCCAGACCGAGTCCAGCGGCAAGCCCAGACTATGAAAGCCTTTCTGTCCTTTTACTCCGATGCGCTGAGGATCGCCTTGCAGTCGATCTTTGCCCACAAACTGCGG
This sequence comes from Acidobacteriota bacterium, assembly GCA_020199835.1. Taxonomy (GTDB): domain Bacteria; phylum Acidobacteriota; class Blastocatellia; order Pyrinomonadales; family Pyrinomonadaceae; genus PSRF01. The sequence goes on from JAIVJV010000009.1 coordinate 499,453, forward strand.
GCTTTTCTCACGCTGATTGGAATCATTATCGGCGTCGCGTCGGTGGTGACGGTGGGCGCCTCCATCAGCGGTCTCAACAGCTACGTCGTCGAGAGGATCTCGAAGATCCTGGGCAGCAATCACTTCATGATTGCGCGCATGGCTTCCTCCGGACGCATGGACGATGAAGAGTTTGAGCGCCGCATGCGCCGCAACAAGCGGATTACCTGGGAAGATTATGAGTGGGTGCGTGACCATTGTCTTACCTGCGCCGAGGTCGGTCTCGCGGCGGGGGCCGGCGCTGACCTGAGACAGGAGGGTGTTGAATTTCCCGGCGCAGTCGTTTTCGGCGCAACCGCCAACATGGTCGATATCGAAGACAAAACCATCGAATCCGGCCGCTTCATTTCAAACGACGAAGTAACACGCTCGGCACTGGTGGTCGTGCTCGGCGCCGACATCAAGGAAAAGTTCTTCCCCAACACTGATCCCCTCGGAAAGACATTGAAAATCCGTGGCTTGCCGATGCGCGTCGTGGGCGTCGAAGAGAAACGCGGCGCGTTTTTCGGAGACTCGATTGACCGTCACGTCTACATTCCCATCACCACACACATGCAGATCTTCGGCCGCAACGGTCTGCAAATTCATGGCAAGAGTCGTACGCGCGAGGCGTTTCACGAATCGATCGAGGACGCCCGTGTCGCGATGCGAATCAAACGGCGGCTTAACGGCAACGAAGAAGACGACTTTGGACTGGTCAACGTTGAAGAAATAAACAACCAGATCGACGAGTTCACCAGCAGCATCGCCCTGGTGGTTATACCGATCACGCTTATCACGTTGGTTGTGGGCGGTATCGTCGTGATGAACATCATGCTGGTTAGTGTTACCGAACGAACGTTTGAAGTCGGACTGCGCAAGGCGGTCGGAGCTACGCGACGTCAGATACTGCTCCAGTTCTTGATCGAATCGGCTCTTCTTTGCGCGCTGGGCGGTATTCTCGGACTCTTGATAGCGTGGGGTATCACGGCATTAATCACTATGCTCGCGTCGATCACGATGACGATCACGATTGGCTACATCATTCTGGCGCTGACCGTGTCGAGCGTCGTCGGCATGATCGCCGGCATTTATCCCGCGTTCAAAGCCGCCAGACTCGATCCGATTCTCGCGTTAACGCACGCGACTTAGTGTTGAGTAAATGAAACTTCAACTTCCAAAAGGTATGCTTCGCGAAACGCTGAAAATGGCGCTCGACAGCGTGCGGAGTCACAAGTTTCGCAGCTTTCTCACGGTGCTGGGAATCGTCATCGGCGTGATGACTGCGATCTGCATCGCGTCGCTGCTCACCGGTCTGCGACAGAACATCGTCGCAATGATCGAGGAGTACGGCACGAACAACATCTACGCGTTTCACCTCTCGACTGGTCCACGCACCGGTGAAGATCGTTCTGAGCGATTGCGAAAGCCATTGACCGTCGCCGATGCGGAAACAATTAAAGCCCAGGCTCCGGCAGTTGACGACGTCTCGTGGGTCGCGCCAAACGTCGGCTACGGCGGTGGACCATTCGACGACAACATCACTTACCAGGGACGCAATTATCGTTGGGGAGACACGCAGGGAGTTTCTCCGAACTATGCGGACATCACCAACATCGTTTTGAAAGAGGGCCGTTTCATCACGGAGTCAGACGATCAGCAGCGCGCGAACGTGATGGTAATCGGTGTGAACGCCGCGGAAGCGCTGTTTCCCGGTGATGATCAGATCGCCGGCGCGCAGGTGCGGATGGGTGGTTACAATTTCGAAATCATCGGCGTGCTGGAAAAACGCAAAGCCGGCTTTTTCGGCGAGAACGAGGAAGACAACGCGGTTCTTATTCCGTTTCGCACGGCGCAAAAGGTCGCACCGGCCCGGGGCTATCTGCTCCTCGTGATTCGCGGAAAATCGGGTCAGGTGCAGGAGGCGCTGACGCAGTCGGAAGAAATCCTGCGCCGCCGTCGCCAGGTGAAATTTGGCGATCCCAACAACTTCGACATCAAAACAGCCGACAAATTTATCGAACAGTTTGATAGCATCACGGCTATGGTCGGATTGATCGCCATCGCGATCTCCAGCCTGGGTCTGCTGGTCGGCGGCATCGGGGTGATGAACATCATGCTGGTGAGCGTCACTGAGCGAACGAAAGAGATTGGAGTGCGCAAGGCACTGGGCGCGCGTCGAAAAGATATCGTGCGGCAGTTTCTATTCGAGGCGATGATGTTAACGTTTCTCGGCGGCATGTTGGGCGTGCTGCTTGCGGCGGGCGCGAGCCAGATTCTGATGCTGTTGATTCCGAGTTTGCCGGCGTCGATTCCAACCTGGGCTGTGGTTACGGGCTTGACCGTTTCCATCGGCGTGGGTTTGATCTTCGGCGTGTGGCCGGCCCGAAAAGCCTCGCGACTCGATCCCATCGAGTGCCTGCGTTACGAATGAAGCGCGACTTCATAAAGGAATTTCTAACCTACATCCAGGTCGAAAAAGGACTGGCCCAACACAGCATCGCCAGTTACCAGCGCGATCTCACGCGCTTACAAACCTGGGCGGCGCAAAACGGAAAAGACGCGCTCGAGCTCACGCGCGCTGACTTGCGCAAATGGATCGCGAGTCTTTCGCGTGACGGACTCGCGCCCACGTCGGTCGCGCGGGCGGTCAGCGCCACGCGTGGTTTTTACAAGTTTCTGATGCTGGATGGTCACCTCAAGTCTCATCCGGCGGAAGATCTCGACACGCCGCAACGTTTCAGTTACCTGCCAAAGTTTCTCACCGAGGAAGAGATCAACCGGTTGTTCGCCGCGCCTGACATCTCGACCGCGGAAGGAATTCGCGATCGTACGGTGCTGGAGGTGATGTATGCGACGGGGTTGCGCGTTTCGGAGATGGTCAATTTGAAACAAGCAGATGTCGATCTGCTTGCGGGCATGGTGGTGTGTCACGGTAAAGGGAGTAAAGAACGGCGGGTGCCGCTCGGGAAGAGTGCGATTCACTGGCTGCAACAGTACGCCGCGGCGAAAGCAGATTACGGCAAGCAGTCGTTGCCGCACGTGTTTGTGCATCGCGGGAAGCCGTTCACGCGGCATTTCGCATGGTCCATGATCAAGCGCCACGCCGAGCGCGCGGGGATCAAGAACGTTTCGCCGCACACGTTGCGGCATAGTTTCGCGACTCACCTGTTGCAGCACGGAGCTGATTCCCGTTCGGTGCAGGCGCTATTGGGCCACAGTGATATTTCCACGACGCAGATTTACACGCACATCACTGACGTGCATTTGCGCTCGGCTTACGATCGGCATCACCCGCGCGCACGCAAGAGTGATGGACAGGGTTAGTTGATGTTCACCCTCAGCGAGCCTTCCGATCGCGAAATCGCGAAGTACGTTTCCAGCCAGGCAAAGCTTCCGTTTAGTTATGCTGAAGCAGGTGCGACGAGATCCAATCTTCCGTCTGGTTACACGCTGGACCATAATCGAATTCAACTGGGTCGTGGTATGGAGATCTACCAACGCGCAGTTGAGGCGTTGAAGCAGTGGCGGCAATTCGAGCTTGGTTGGGTCACACTCGTACCGCACGGCGTGAAGGTTGAAACAGGCGCTGTTGTTGCAGTGAAAGCACGCACCGGTGGCGTGTGGTCCCTGAACGCGTGTCGCGTCGTTTACGTGATCGATGAAGCTGAACGCTTTGGTTTTGCGTACGGCACGTTGCCGGATCACATCGAACGTGGCGAAGAACGTTTTCTAATCGAGCGGCAGCCGAACGATGACAGCGTCTGGTACGACATACTTGCGTTTTCACGCCCGCGTCATGCGCTCGTCAAAGCGGGTTTTCCTTATGCACGCATGTTGCAGAAACGATTTGCTCGCGACTCAATGGCGGTGATGAAGTCGGTGGTCAAGTCTGCTTGAAATTTCTTCCCTATAACTCTCGACTTCCCCCCGCGCGCATTCCTCGCTCCAACCTAACCATCTCACTCCGGCGTTAACAGCTGCTTCGATCTTGCTGAGTCCAAGATCAGCGTCGAACCCGATCATCGTGCGTCGCAGAAAACAGTCAGCCAACGTTTTCGCAAACTCCTGTTCAAACGCAAAAACTACCTCCGCAGCCAACACATCCCCGTTAACCCGCTCAGCGAGCGCTGCAACTTCCTTCGCTCGCGACCCATAAATGCGGAGCCACCGCTCACGACCTTCATTAAACCTGCGCGCAAACTGAGCAAAATCAATCGCACCTGGCAATGGAGTCGTCGCTGTCCCACTTCCGAAAAATCCGCGGCCCAACTTCCGCAGCACCAGGTCGACACACTCTTCCGCCAGACTCCGATACGTCGTCAACTTGCCACCAACTACCGAAACGAGATTCTCAAACCGCGGATGCTCACGCAAAAAGTGCCGCCGCGTGATCTTTTGCTCATCCTCGTTAGTAGTAAACCGCAGCGGCCGCACACCGGAATAGGTGTAAAGCACACTCTCACGCGTCAGCCCCGCCTTCGCAAACGCACGATTCGTCTCGTTGATCAGGTACTCGACTTCCCAGGGTTCGGCTTGCGCATTTTCAGGCGCATCTTCAAAGCGCACATCGGTCGTTCCAATCAGGTAGTTCGCGTTCCACGGAATAATGAAAAACGGACGCCCATCGCTAACGGCTTCAAGGTAAACCGCACTCTCCGGCGCACCAGCAAACGGCGCCACCACCACGTGACTCCCCTTCGTTCCACCGACTAGCCGTTCTCTATTTCCGTCGTTCGCCTCAACTACTTCATCCACCCACGGCCCGGCAGCGTTGACAACAAAATCGGCTTTAACAATGTTCTTTGAATTCCCTTCCAACTGTACTCCCGTTACACGATGTTCCGTGGTCAACAGCTTCGTCACGCGCGTATACAGCAAAACCTTCGCCCCGCGCTCGATCGCGTCCAACACATTCTCGACCACCAGCCGCTCCGCAAACTCTACCTGCGCGTCGTAATAAACCGCCGAACCCACCAAACCTTCGCCATTCAACCCAGGTACTTGTTTCAAAGTCTCCCGCGCGGACTGCACCCGGTGTCGCGGCAGCGACTTCCCCAACGAAAGCAGGTCGTAGGCGATCATCCCCGCGCGAATCGTCCCACGTCCCCGGCGGCTCTGTTTGTAAACCGGAATCGTGATCGCCAACGGACGCACGAGATGTGGCGCGATGCGCAACAGCGTCTCCCGCTCCTTCAGCGACTCGCGTACGAGACCAAACCCGAAGTGCTCGAGGTATCGCAGACCTCCATGAATGAGCCGCGTCGAAGCAGCGCTTGTTCCGCCAGCGACGTCGCCTTTGTCGATGAGCAACACTCTGAGCCCGCGCATCGCTGCATCGCGCGCGATGCCCGCGCCGTTGATGCCGGCGCCGATAACGATGACGTCAAAGTTGGTGTTCATCCGTAACGAACTCATCCCATATGGTGTTGGGTACACACCGTCTAAGACATCACCCGAACTTCACCTTAGCGGCACGCTCAAACGGGCCTCTTGAGAGACCTCAAATTTACAGATCACACTCGAACCTCGCCGCTTGAGACCTCTCAATTATCAGAACTGCGGCGTTCTTTCATTGATCAGGGCATACACTTTGCCGCGTTTTGGCGGCAACTGGAAGCACTTAACTCGAACAAGGAGCAGGACCATGAAAGTCTCCCGACTTAACACCAGCCTTCTCGCTTTCTTACTCACCTTTTTCTCAATCACCGTGACCGCTCGCGCCGCTGATGACGACGACGAACCTGACGATTACGACGTAAAAGCCCGGGTCGTACGCATCAGCCTAATCACCGGGGAAGTGAACCTCAAACGCAACGGCAACTCGGACTGGGAACGCGCCCGGCTGAATTATCCACTCGTCGAAGGCGACACCATCGCCACCGACAAAGATAGCCGGATGGAAATCCAGATTGATGCGCGTAACTTTGTGCGCCTCGCGCCGGGCACTGCGTTGCGAATCGTAACTCTGCGCGATGAAGGCATCGCGTTGAGTGTGCTTGAAGGCACGGCTGTCGTGCGACTGCTCAAGTTCGATAAAGATAAGGAGTACTTCGAAGTCGACGCGCCGAGAACCACGTTGGCAGCGGAAAGGCCGGGGCTTTATCGCATCGACGTGCCGCGACAAGGGCGTGTGCGTTTGACCGTGCGCGATGGGGGCAGCGCTCGGATTTATTCCGACACGTCGGGGTTTTCGTTGCGTGACGGCCGTGCTGCTGAACTCGTGGTGACGGGCGACACCGCCGGCGACTGGGAATTTCTCGCGGCTGCGTCTGATGTGATCGACGAATGGGTAAATGACCGCGAGCGTTACCTCGCGCAGCGGCTTCGTTACAACCCGGATTATTACGATGAGTACGTCTGGGGCGCGGAAGAGCTCGCGGCATATGGTGACTGGACCTACACGACCGACTTCGGTTGGATTTGGCGGCCGCATCCCGGAACGATTCGTCCGTATGCTGACTGGGCGCCGTATCGTTACGGACATTGGGTCTGGGTTTCGCCGTACGGTTGGACATGGGTTGGAAACGAGCCGTGGGGTTGGGCGCCGTATCACTACGGGCGTTGGGTATATCACGACAACGCGTGGGCGTGGGTGCCGCGTGGTAAGTACAACCGCAAGCGAAGCTGGTGGCGGCCGGCGCTCGTCGTATTCAACATCTCGTTTGGTAATGACATTTGCTGGTACCCGATACCGTATCACCAGCGTGATCCGTATTCGCGACGTTATCGTCATCAGAATCGAAGGCCGTCGTATCCGGGTGGTGGTGCCGGTCGTGGCGGCCACGCCCGTAATTATCCGCGGCCAGGTGGTGGTGGTGGGCAAGATTATCCGCGACGCGGTGATGGTTACCCGCGAGGCGATCGGGATCCGCGTCGAGGCGACGGCGACCGTGAATACAAGACGTGGCGTGGTGTGACGCGCGTGCCGCGCCGGGAATTCGGTGATGACCGGACGCCGGGACAGCCGGTGGATGAGCGCGTGGCGCGCAGAGTCCTGGATAGCGCGCCGGAGGTGCCCGAGTTGCCGCGAGGCACTCCGGTTGTTGCGGGTGCAACTGAGTCCGGCAACACTGGTGCGGGAAGTAGTGGGTTGGGCGGCCCGCGTGTGGTTGCGGCGCCGCGGATAACGGATGTGCCGACGGGCGCTGCGGAGCGGCGGCCGGGTGTGCCGCTTGATCAGGATCTGCGGCGGTCGCGTGTGTTTCGTGGACGCGAGCCGCGAACGTCAGAACCCAGTACGCAAAGTAGTAGTGGGCCCGCACCGGCGACGAATACGCCCGCGATGCATACGCCGGCGACGAATACGCCTCGCAATGAGACGGTGCCCCCGCGCGACACGGTGCCGGCCGCGGATGCGCCGTCGGTGCCGTCGGGAGCGGTGGCGCGGCCCGAGCCGCGAGCGGATGATCGTCCTGGACGGATGGTGCGACCGGTTATGCCTGAGGGTGGAGAGAAACGTGGGCGAGGTCAGCAACGAATCGAAGGCGGTCCGCAGCGCGAGAGCGAGCGGCCACGAATTGAAACCCGATCCGAGCCACGGATTTCCGATCCGCAACCAAGCACCAATCCGGCTCCTTCTGAGTCACGACCCGAACCTCGTTCGGAGTCACCACGCTCCGAGTCACGACCAGAACCCCGTTCGGAGTCACCACGCTCCGATCCACCCCGTAACGTAGACTCGCCTCCACGCTCCGATCCGCGTCCTTCTGAGTCACGACCCGAACCGCGCACGGAATCTCCACGCTCAGAGCCGCGGCCACGCAACGATCCGCCTCCGCGAAACGATCCGCCTCCGCGCGCCGAGACTCCTCGTTCGGAACCACCGCCGCGCAACGATCCACCGCCACGCAACGATCCCCCGCCGCGGAATGATCCGCCGCCGCGGAACGATCCTCCTCCGCGCAACGATCCGCCGCGCAACGATCCACCCGCGCGGTCGGAGTCACCAAAGTCGGAGCCCAGAGAGTCTCCCAAGAAGCCCGACAACCGTCGATAAGAGCAGGGTGAAGTAAGGTCCAGGGTGAAGTGAAAGGTCTAAGGCGTGATTTTTAACCGGGGAAGTTTTCGTTCTGCACCATCAATCGGCGAATCAACTTCCCCAATCTGCATCGCTCCCATCCGCGTGTAAAACCCTGCCGCATTCGGGTCCGCCGACAACTCAACGTCGCGGACATCGAGTGCGGCAGCCCGCTCCATGGCATCGAGAAACAATCCCTTCCCAACGCCCGTGCCGATATAAGCCGGCGACACCCACATATGCTCGAGTTCCGCCTTGTGCTCGTGTTCCTTCTCCCCGCTAACGCACAACGCGTAAAACCCGCGCACCTCACCATCAGCTTCAGCAACGTAAACGTGATTGTCGCGAATGAACTCGGGAGAGACGGTGAGGTCTGATTCCCAGTGCTTGATCCAGTGCTCCGGATAACCCCAGTAACGCTTCGCCTCGAGAGCGATCGTCGTCAGCACAGAAGCTTCATCAACAGCGGCGCGTCTAATCAACATTACTTTCTATCCGCGAAAGTTTACTTCTTTTCTTCGAGCGATTTCTCAACCTTACGCACCAGCTCCTGCACCTGCGATACAAACTCACCCTTCGGCGCGAGCCGCAAATACTCCCGATACTCAACCAACGCACGTTCGCGTTGATTCACACGCAATAGAATGTTTCCCGCCAACAGGTGCGCCTCGGCGAGTTCAGGCCTGAGCTGCAACGTCGTCCCGATTGGACCACCCGCCTTCGTCACTTCACCCATGTCCCAATAGAGCCGCCCAAGAGTGAAATGGCCGTGCCAGGATTTCTCTTCCAGCTTCAAACCCTCGTGCAGCAACTGCTCGGCATCCGAGTGACGCTTTTGACGCCAGTAAACTTCGCCAAGATAAATCTTCGCGTTACCATTGTCCGGCTTGAGCTCAACTGCGCGTAACAACGCTTTCTCCGCATTGTCCCACTCTTTGAGATCCATGTAAGCAATACCCAACAACAGTTGCGCTTCAAAGAAATTCGTGTAAGCAAAGACGGCCCGTTCGAAATGACCCACTGCTTCACGGTAACTCTTCTTCGTCAACGCAGTGCGTCCATTATTGAACGCCTCGCGGGCCGGCCCCGGCACGCGCGAGTCGATCACGTCCATGAGCATCGGCAGACCACTCGTATTCTTTGACGAGTCAGATGTGAGCTCGAAAAGCAGATAAACCCGCGCCACCACCTGGAGATCCGCATCCTGCTGCGCCGGCCGGTAGCCGGGCACGTTGACGATGATCTTGTAGTAACCGCGTTGTAAATTCGGAAAACGAAAGCGCCCGCGATTGTCAGTAACGATCTGATCGATCAACCCGCCGCTGAAGCGCTCGAGGCGAACGGGAATGCTTACGGCCGAAACGCCCGTTTCGCTGAGGCGCACTTCACCGTTGACTTCAAAAGCCTGAGAGTTGGGGCTGTAAGTATCACGCTCGCGCTGGGCAAAGACAGGCGGGACGAGAAATGCAAATGCCGCGACTATGAACAGACGAAGCATCATGTGTGTAGATCCTGGAAAGAAATTTAAGCTCGGGCGGATTTTACCCCGCCCGAGCTCAAAAGGTAAGGCCTGCTGTTTCAGTGACGGTAGTTCAGACCAAACTGAATTAACCGCGCCGGAACAACAGTCGTCGTGATCTGGCCAAGGGTCGCCGGTGTTCCGACGTTCACCCCAGTGGGGAAACCGAAGACCGGGTGGTTCCACAGGTTGAAAACATCCATGCGGAACCGGAGGTCGTGGCCTTCCTTGATGCGGAAGTTTTTGATGAATGAGACGTCCCAGTTCTGCTGATACGGACCACGGAATGCATTTCGGGGAACGTCACCAAAGCCTGTGGCACCCGGAGCGCCGTTCGGAACCAAGCTCGCAGTTCTGAAGCACGCCGGATTGACGTAATTAGCCAGACGTTGTTGCAGCGTGCCTTGTGTGTACATGGTTGAAACATCAGTACCACACGTGCCACTAAACGAGGCGGTTGCGACGCCCGTTTGTCCGAATGCTCCACCTGCGGTGCTGTCCAAGAGCGAGAACGGCAAGCCACTTTGGTAGGTGACGATGCCGCTGATGCTCCAGCCTTTGAAAATCTGGTTGTTGAAGAAACTGCGGTTCGGGACCGGCAAATCGTAAGAGTAGCTCACCACCAGACGATGTGGCCGGTCGAAATCGCCGCGGGCTTTGTTCTGGAATATATCGCCCTGCGAGTTGAGAATATTGCCACCGCCCTGTCCGGCACGAGTCGCGTTCAACTCGTCTGTGCTCAACGAGCCACTGACGTTGTCGATGGTCCTTGAGAACGTGTACGCAGCCTGGAAGTAAAGACCCCGCTGCAGCCGGCGCGAAACGGTCGTCTGGAACGAATCGTAGTCCGCGAACCCGATATTGCCGGAGTAACGCGAACCACGCTTGCGTGACAAGCCGAGGATTTGGTGCCGCAACTCTTCGTTGTTCACCGTGTTAGTCGTGATCGTGTAGCTGACGCCGTTCATATCACGCACCGTGATCGGACTCGTCGGACTGGCAAGTGGGGCCAGGTAGGGATCCCAGATGCCGATGCCGCCGGTGTAGTGCGTGCCGACGTAACCGAGCTCAACCGCCCAACCGCGGCCAATTTCACGTTGGACCGTGAAGTTGTACTGTTGCGTGTACGGCGTGTAGGCATCAAGCGGCGCGCTCGTAAACGACGCGAGATTGATCGAGCAGTTCGTAGCGGTGCCGCCGTAGTTCAAGCAACGCTGTCCCAATTCGTTGACAAAAATCGGAGCAACGTTCGGATCGTTCGGGTTGGTTGCCGCCAGTCCTGTCACTACGTTTCTAAGACCGGCAAAGAACGTAGCCTGTGGAATGAACGCAGTCGCGATGATCGACGGCGGCGGAATTCCGGCAAACGGATTAGCGAGCTGGAACGATGCAGGCGTTGTCGTAGACGACAGTGGTTGTACGGTGAACGGCGCTGCCAGCGAGTTCTGAAGAATGTTTTGGTTCGACAGACGCTGGTAGTAGATACCGTAACCGCCTCTAATCACTGTCTTCTGATCACCATTGATGTCCCAGGCAAAGCCGACTCGTGGCGCGAAGTTGTTGCCGTCGAAACAGTCTCTCAATGCGCAATCCGGAACACCCGGAGTGCCTTTGAAGCCGGCGAGGTCAACCTTTTCCGGAAACAGGAAAGGATTGCGACCTGCCGCTGCGAGGGCCGGATCATACACGCCTGCGCGATACAGTTTGTCGCGGCCAAAGCTCATACCTTCCCAACGGAGACCAACGTTGAAGGTGAGTCGTGGTGACCAGCGATAGTCGTCCTGTATGAACGCTGCGTAGTCGGTTGCGATGAAGTTTCGTGCAGGATCGCCAAAGGCTGATTGAATAGCCGTGACGCGGCCCTGGAGGAAGTTTTGGAACGCGTTGAACGCCGGATTTCCGCCGCCTGCCGGCGTGGCGCCGGTCGTCAGTGCGCCGCGAACGGCAAAGTTATTGAAACGATTCAACTGATATTGAACTGCCTCGCCGCCAAACCGCAAACTGTGGCTTCCCGCCGTCATCGAGAAGGTGTTTACGACGTTGAACTGGTTGGATATTGTTCCGCGATCATCATTGACTCCGGTTCCGATTTGGAAGAGGCCGGTAATGTTGACCTGATACATGCCCGGGAACAAATCGCTGTTTCCGCGAGTAGCTCCGATATCGCTCAGATTAATCGCATCGGTCGGAATGTTCGCGAAGATGAAGCGACTGAAGCCGGCGCGGAGTTCGTTGATCTTCGTTGCACTGAAAACGTGCGTGTGAGTCAGCGAAAGGAACCGGTTCTGTTGCGTGTCAGTGCGTGGGAAGGCAAGACTGCTGGTGGTGCCAAACGGTTTTACTACCGCGCCGTTGTCCCAGAACCAGCGCCCGGAGATCTTGTCTTTGCCGTCCCGCATGATGCGGTCGTAGCTGATCGTGTACTGGTTATCTTCGATCGGCGCGACACCAGAGATACTGCAAGTGAAGGTGCCCGTCAGCGAGGCTGCGGTTCTGCAACCCGCGGTGCCGGGCCGCGGAACGAGAAACTCGCCGCCGAAGATCGCGCTCCGCGTGTTGAGAATGTTGATTGCGATAGGATCGATCTGCGCCGCCGTAAGTCCGAACGCCGGCGCGATCAACGCCGCCGATGTCGTCCCGTCGGCATTAGTCGGAAATCTCTGGATGGTGGGCGTTAAACTAGAGCCCAACGGATCCAAACCATTGCGAGCGCGGACGCCCTGGTAGTTAAAGAACCAGAAGCCCCCGAGTTTCGGCACTGGACCACTGCCGCTGAAGCCAAATACGTTTTGCAGCAGACGCGCGCGCTTGCTCACGCCGTTCGCATTGCGAAACCATTCGTTGGCGTTGAGCGCGTCGTTGCGATGGTTCCAGTAACCTTCCCAATGAAAATCTTTCGAGCCCGACTTGATAACCAGACCCAGAGCGCCACCGCCTTTGCTGCCTTGTGACGCGTCGTAGAGAGAAGTCGAAACTTTCATCTCTTCAAGCGTGCTGGGGTTCGGCAGCGGAACGGTGTCGAAGTGTGCCAGGTTGAAGTCGTTGACGTTGATACCTTCCAGCGAAATGCTGTTGTTGCTGGTTCGCTGGCCGTTAACGTTCATGTCTGCCGTTCCGCGACCGGCGCTGCGAACGTCAGTTGGTTCGCTCGCCGTACCGGCGGACAGTGACATCAGAAACAGGAAATTTGGCGAAGCAAGTGGCAGGGTGCGGAGCGTTTCAGAGCCGAGGGGCTGGCCCGTCACCGCGCTTGAAGGATTGATCAGTGAAGCCGAGGCTTCAACGTTGACAGTCTCTTCAATACGGCCCGCTTCGAGAGTGACGTCTTGCCTCGTACTCTCGCCGATTCGAACTTGTACCGCGGAAACAACGGCTTTTTTAAAGTTGGGGGCCGTGATCTCCAAACGGTAAGTGCCGGGTTTCAGCAGGGTGAACGAGAACCCGCCGTCGCCGACAGTGGTTGCGGTGCGTTCCGAAGTACCGGTGGCTTCATTAATGACATCGACAGACGCGCCCGAAACGAGCGCGCCGCCGGCGTCACTAACGACTCCGGTTATGCCTCCTGTTTGGCTAGCTTGGGCAAAAACACTAACCGCACAGAGTAGGCTCAGGATCGCTCCGCTTAATAAGCGTAGTGCGCTTCTCATGAACTATCCTCCTTTAAAGGTCGCTACAGGTCGTTAAGTTAGGTTAGGACTAAAACCGCGATAAGGACGGATGACGGTTCGCTTGCATGCAACGACTATTCCGGCGGGGACCGCCGCGATGCGTTTACTGTTAACGATTGCGCTGGAGTGACTTAGCTAAGTTCGGCCCGAAGCGCAGAGCGGGATGTTGACCGCGTTTTGCCAAAAATTCAGGGCTTCTTCCAAATTCTTGGATTCAACGCTGGTTTCCAAACGGGCCAAGCTGGCTGAACCAGTTAGGAGGCTGCCGCTTCTCCGCTCACTTCGTCGTGATGCTCTGTGGTGTAAAGACGAAGAATGTCCTGGCCCTGACGTGAACGTGGATCGATCGTGCGCAGATGTTTTCGGCCCTGCATTTCCCAAATTGCAGTCACTACTCCATCTTTTTCCACAGCGTGATAAGTGATCTCTTCAGTGTTTGCTTCAGGCGCAGGCTCGTTTGTGGGGGTGGCCGCGCCCTCGCCTATTCCGTTTTCATTTTCAGACATGCGAACTCAACAACTCTCCATTCTTCATTGCGGGGTTTTTGGGTGCCGCGAATTGTTGCACATCAACCACGCCAACGCAACGCCATCTCAACTGCTTTGCGCGGCGCGACTACGCCCCAGCCCTGGCGATCGACTTCCACATCCGGCACGCGCTCGGCAGTGTCGATCAGAATGCGCTTGATCTGTGGCGGTGTGAGTTTCGGATTTGCTTCCAGCATGCACGCCGCGATTGAGGCAACGATTGGCGATGCGAACGAAGTCCCATCGACAAACTTGTAGTGCTGATTGATGACATTGCGTTCGCGAAGTTTGATCGTGATGAGTTGCCGCAGCAGTGGTACTGAAAAATCGCGTGCTTCGTCGAGTTGTTTATCGACTCCCGCATGGGCCATGATGATCTGTTTCAACTGATCGTCACGAGCAGCGTCGAGCTCGGCGTAAAGATGCGCTTCGATGGCGGTGGGCGTGTGCGGCAGTATTGGACCAGCAACCCAGATTCCGGGCGCGATCACTTCCGGTTTTTGCAAACCATCGATCGTTGGTCCATACGATGACCGGTACATGCCGCGGCGCGCGCGGTCGAGCGAGTTCTGATCGTCGAGTCCGCCGACGGAGATAGCCGCCGGAGAGCTCGCTGGCGGCAACACCGGGTGTCCCGGCGCGAGTCCAGCATTGCCAACCGCGCAAACAACCGTCAACCCCGCTTTCACGGTTTCTTCGACTAACCGGCACAGCGTGTTGTTCAGATACGGTTGTTCGAAGTCGCCGCCGGCCGAGATGTTGACGATGCGAATCGAGTATTTGTCTTTGTTGGCGAGCACCCAGCGCAAGCCTTTTTCGATGTCGCTTTCGGGGATGCGTCCGGTTTTTCCGATCTTCACGAGAACCACGTTCGCGGCCGGCGCAATGCTGCGATAAACGCCGTCTGACAAGAACCCATTGCCGGCCGCAACCACGGAGGTCATCATGCCGTGCCAACTCATTACGTCGTGTATTTCCAAAGCGGAAACGTCGTCGGATGGAGAAAAAATATTGTGGTAGGCAACGATCCGGTTGACTGGTTCAGTCAGATCTTTGTGCGCGTAAAAACCCGAATCGAGGAAGGCAATGGTGACGCCGCGACCCGTAAAACGGTCGTCGGCATCCATCCGCAGCGGGACGGGCAAGGCCCGCTCATCCGCGGATGACACCGAAGAAAAATCTGTGTAATCTGTGGTCGTCAAAGGAGACATAATAAATGAAGACGAGAAATCTATCGATCCTGTTGGCTTTAGTGTTTGTTATCGCCGGTGTGGCTTATGCAAATGAGGTTCCCGGGCCGCCGGCAATTGGCTCTACGATTGAAGACTTTACACTTCCTGATGCCAATGGCCTCGATCGTTCATTGAAGTCCCTGGCGGGCCCGAACGGCACCGTGTTGCTTTTCGTGTCGGTGCAGTGTCCCGTTTCCAACGCCTACAACGAGCGCATGGAAAAACTCGCGCAGGACTACAAGGCGAAAGGCATCGCCGTCGTCGGTATCAACTCCAACGTCGCTGAAAACGCCGACGCCGTGCGCGGCCACGCCGCGGAGAACAAACTCTCGTTCCCCATCCTTAAAGATTCCGGCAACAAGATTGCCGACAAACTCGGCGCGAGCGTCACGCCCGAAGCCTACTTCCTCGACGCGAAGAACAAGCTGCTCTATCACGGACGCATCGACAACTCGCGCAACGCCGCCCAGGTTGAATCAAGCGACTTGCGCAACGCGCTCGATGCAGCGCTCGGCGGCAAGCCGATTGAAAAAGCAGAAGCCAAGGCATTCGGTTGCAGTATCAAGCGGGGCTAAGCAATGCGTCGTTTTAAAGCATCCGTACTGATCCTATTATGCGTGCTTTTGACCAGTCTCGCGGCGCCGGCTCAGAAAAAGAAGAACGGCGCTGCGAAGCCGGCAACGCCCAGGATCGTCGTAGAGCCCATCGACACCGATGCGCTCAAAAACCTCCTGACGCAACAGCGGCAACAGCCGTTGCTGGTTAACTTCTGGGCCACGTTTTGCGATCCCTGTCGCGATGAGTTTCCCGACCTAGTCAAGATCGATAAAGAGTACCGGCCGCAGTCGCTCGAGTTCGTCACCGTTTCGCTCGACGACATGGCCGACATCAAAACGTCGGTGCCCGAGTTTCTCCATTCGATGAAAGCGACGATGCCGGCCTACCTGCTAAACGCGTCGGATCCCGAACCGGCAATCAATGTCGTCGACCCGGCGTGGCGCGGTGATCTACCGGCAACTTATCTTTATAACGAAAAAGGCGAGATCGTTTACAAGCACATCGGTCGCGTGAAGCCGGAAGAGTTACGCAACGCGATCGAAAAGTTGGTTAAGAAAGGTGAGTAGGCGTTCTTTGTACTTCGTACTTTGTTCTTTGCAGGAACATCCGAGCCTGCTGGTCCACAAAGAACAAGGCACCAAGAACAAAGCTCAAACATGATCACTCCTGAAGTTATCGCCGCCCACAATCTCACTCCGCAAGAATTTGAGCGAATAAAAGAGTTGCTTGGCCGGGAACCGAGTTTCACCGAACTCGGTGTCTTCTCGGTCATGTGGTCCGAACACTGCTCCTACAAGTCTTCGCGCGTGCACTTGAAGCGCTTGCCGACAACGGGTGAGCGAGTGATCGTGCCGCCGGGTGAGAACGCGGGCGTCGTGGATCTCGGCGACGGCTGGTGCGCGGCGTTCAAGATCGAGTCGCACAATCATCCTTCGTTCATCGAACCGTTTCAGGGCGCAGCTACTGGTGTGGGTGGAATCCTGCGCGACATCTTCACGATGGGCGCGCGCCCGATCGCGTCGATGAACAGTTTGCGTTTTGGTTCATTGGACCATCCGCAGTATGGACGTCGCAATCGATCGTTGCTCGCGGGCGTCGTTGCGGGAATCGCGCATTACGGAAACGCGTTTGGCGTTGCGACTGTCGGTGGCGAAGTCGCGTTTGACGATGCGTATTCGCTGAACCCACTCGTCAACGCGTTCGCGCTCGGACTCGTTCGGCACGATCAGATCTTTTTTGGCAAAGCGACTGGCATCGGCAATCCGGTTCTTTACGTCGGCGCGAAAACCGGACGCGACGGCATTCACGGCGCGACGATGGCTTCCGCCGAGTTTGATGAAGAAGCACTCGAGAAACGGCCGACGGTGCAGGTTGGCGATCCGTTTCTGGAAAAACTTTTGCTGGAAGCGTGTCTCGAGGCGATGCGCAGTGGCGCAGTGGCGGGCATTCAAGACATGGGCGCCGCGGGTTTGACGTCCTCGTCGTGTGAAATGGCTGCGCGCGCCGGTACGGGCATCGAGTTGGACCTTTCGCTCGTGCCGCAACGCGAACAGAACATGACGGCGTACGAGATGCTGCTGTCTGAGTCGCAGGAGCGCATGTTGGTCGTGGCGCATGCGGGCCGCGAGCGAGAAGTGGTGGACATCTTTCGCAAGTGGGACCTGGATGCCGTGGTGATTGGGCGCGTGCGCGACACACAGCGGATGCAGGTGATTCACAACGGCGAGACCGTAGCCGATATTCCGGTCGAAGCGCTGACGGATGAAGCGCCGCGCTACGAGCGACCGATGGCGCCGGTATCCGTGAAATCCGTGTCGGGAAAGACGTTTGAGAACACAAATTACACGAATGCACTACGGATCCTATTGGCTTCCGGAAACATCGCTTCAAAGCAGTGGGTATATCGCCAGTACGATCACATGGTCCGCACGAACACCGCAATTCTGCCGGGTGCTGATGCCGCTGTCGTCCGTATCAAGGAAACGCGTCGCGCACTCGCGATGACGCTCGACGGCAACGGCCGCTACTGCGCAGCGAATCCACGCGAAGGCGCGAAACTCATCGTTGCCGAAGCTGCGCGAAACGTTGTCTGCGTCGGCGCACGCCCCATCGCGATTACCAACTGCCTTAACTTCGCATCGCCCGAACGTGCCGAAGTGATGTGGTCGTTTTCGGAAGTGATCGACGGCATGGCTGAAGCTTGCCGCGCGTTCAATACGCCGGTGGTTTCCGGCAACGTCTCTTTCTACAACGAGACTGAAGGTCGGGGCATTCTGCCGACGCCCGTGATTGGCATGGTCGGCTTGATGGAAGACGTGCGGCGAGTAGTGCAACGAGGTTTCAAAAAAGAAGGCGACGTGATTGCGCTGCTCGGCACAACGCAGGACGACTTGTCGATCAGTGAATACGCGGCGAGTGTTGCGGGCATCTCGACAGCTGACATGATCGCGAACGGCAAAGTGCCGGGGCTCGATCTGAAGCGTGAGCTTGCGGTCCAGCAAGCGTGTCTCGATGCGGCGGAAGCCGGTTTGCTCGTTTCAGCGCACGACTGTGCTGATGGCGGCCTGGCCGTTACGCTTGCAGAGAGTTGTTTCTCTTCGCTCGGCAAAGATGCGATCGGCGCTGACGTTGACCTTGCTGGAACACTAAGCGCGACGACGCTCTTGTTCAGCGAATCCCCTTCACGAATCGTAGTTACTTTCGAGCGTGGTTCTCTGGAGTCGGTGCGTGAGATCGCGAAGTCGCACAACGCTCCGTTTACAATCCTCGGAGAGGTAGGCGGAACGCAATTACGCATCGCTGTTAACAGCGAACAACTCCTGGCAGCGGATATCGCCGATCTCGAATCGACGTGGCGCAACGCGCTCTCAAAATCTCTGAAAGCTGAAGCGTTGGTGGCTGGTTAAATGTGCACCCGGTAATCTACCTCAACAAGACCATGGTGGAAGCGACCAAAGCGCGGGTCGCGCCAGTATCTTCCGCCATGCTTTACGGACGCGGCGTTTTCACCACTGTTGCAATCTACGACGCAAAACCATTTCTCTGGTCCAAACACTGGCAACGTCTCACCGCACACGCCGCCAAGCTCGATATCGATCACACCGGCTGCACTGAAAAAAGCGTCGGCGACGCGATGAAGAAGCTAATCGCGTTCAACCAGGTCAAGGACGGACGCGCGCGCGTGATCATGCTGGCGCGTAGTGGCCGCGACACATGGAGAACGAAAACTTCCAGCGCCAAGAAGACCGATCTCCTGATCATGACCGGCGACCCGCCCAAAGCACCGCCGAATGGTTTGTCACTCGCCGTCTCCCCTTTTCGCACCAACACCTTCTCCCCGCTAACCGGAATAAAAAGTCTCAACTACCTGAGTAACGTGCTCGCATGGGAAGAAGCGCAGAGCCGCGACTTCGACGAGGCCGTGGTTTTGAATGAACGCGGCGAGATCGCGTCAGCAACAACCGCGAATCTGTTCTGGGTGAAGAACGGAACGGTTCACACGCCCACGTTGAGCACCGGCGCGATGGCCGGCGTCACGCGCGAATGCGTGATCGATATCGCGAGTAAGCATTTTATTCCCCTCCTCGAGGGCATTTACGAAATCGGGGATTTGACGGATGCTGATGAGATTTTTCTGACGTCTGCTGGTCTCGGCGTCGCTCCGGTCACAACGTTTGACTTTCGTCGCTATGCTGTCGAGCCGTCGAGTGTCACGAGGGTCATCGCGCAGGCGTTTGCCCCGCTAACCCGAGATCCTCCGCGTGGTTGACAGGATTTCAGGGTTTACAGGACACTGGCCTTTCGCACGCGCGAGTTCATTTCCAACAATCAATCCTAAGAAGAGAGTCGTTCCGCAATGAGCACTGTTACGCAAGAAGCCTCGGAGACAACTGAACCCAAAACAAATAAATGGGTCTATCTCTTTGATGACGGCCCCGGCGACGACAAGTCGTTGCTGGGCGGCAAAGGCGCGGGCCTTTGCGAGATGACGCAAGCGGGATTGCCCGTGCCGCCCGGCCTCGTGGTCACGACCGAAGCCTGCAACGCGTTCTTCGATCACGACAAGAACTTCCCCGAAGGCATGTGGGAACAGGTGCAGGAAGGCCTGAAGAAAATCGAAGAGAAGGTCGGCAAGCGCTTCGGCGATCCGAAGAACCCGCTGCTCGTTTCCGTTCGATCCGGCGCCGCGTTCTCGATGCCCGGAATGATGGACACCGTGCTCAACCTCGGTTTGAACGAAGAGACTGTGCAAGGACTCGCGGAACAGACCGGTGACCTGCGGTTTGCGCTCGATGCGTATCGTCGCTTTGCGTCGCTGTTTGGCGAGATCGTGATGGGCGTGGCGCACGAGAAGTTTGAACGAGTGCTCGATCGCTTCAAAGCGCAAACGCAGGGCGGACGCGACACCGATCTTGATCCCGATCACCTGCGCGAGATCATTGCGGCCGAGAAACAGATCATCCTGACCGAACAACGCGCGATTCCCGAAGATCCTTACGAACAACTGCGCATCGCGATCGCGGCAGTGTTCAATTCGTGGATGGGCCGTCGCGCGATCGACTATCGCCGCGTGAATCGCATTCCCGATACGTTGGGCACCGCGGTGAACGTGCAAGCAATGGTTTTTGGAAACATGGGCGCGGGCAGCGGCACCGGCGTCGCGTTCACGCGCAATCCTTCAACCGGCAAAAAAGAACTCTACGGCGAGTATCTGCTCAACGCGCAGGGCGAAGACGTCGTCGCGGGTATTCGCACGCCGAATCCGATTACTCAGCTCAAGAAAGAACTTCCTGAGGTTTACGAACAGTTTGCGTCGATCGCCGGTCTGCTCGAAAAGCATTACCAGGACATGCAGGACTGCGAGTTTACGATCGAGCGCAACAAACTCTGGATGTTGCAAACACGCACGGGCAAACGAAGCGGCGCGGCGGCCGTGCGAATCGCCGTCGATATGGTTTACGAAAAACTGATCGACAAAGCCGCGGCCGTTCAACGCGTAACGCCGCAACAACTTGATCAACTGCTGCACCCAACCGTCGATCCGAAAACAAACGCGACTGTGCTTGCGACCGGTCTGCCGGCGAGTCCCGGCGCGGCGCAGGGACAGGTTGTGTTCAGTCCCGACGAAGCGGAAGAGATGGCGCGTGAAGGCGCTCGCGTCGTCCTCGTTCGCCACGAAACGAGTCCTGATGACTTTCACGGCATGGTCGCTGCACAAGCCATCGTGACGGCGCGTGGCGGCATGACCAGTCACGCTGCTGTGGTCGCCCGCGGCATGGGCAAGACGTGCGTCTGCGGTGCGCAGGCGATCAACATCGATTACGGTCAACAGCAATTCACGGTTGACGGCACGGTCGTGACGAAGGGCGAGTGGATCACGGTGGACGGGTCGACCGGACGCGTGTTTCTGGGCCAGGTGCCGACGATTCAGCCAACGCTCGACAACGAGTTTTACAAGCTGATGACGTGGGCCGATCAGTTCCGGCGGTTACGCGTGCGGGCAAACGCCGACACTCCGCTCGACGCAAAAACCGCACGACAGTTTGGCGCGGAAGGCATTGGTCTTTGTCGCACGGAACACATGTTCTTCGGCGATCAGCGGCTCGCGGCCATGCGCGAAATGATCCTCTCGAACGGCGTCGGCGCGCGTGAAAAGGCGTTGGAAAAATTGTTACCGCTGCAACGCGGAGATTTCATTTCGATCTTTCGTGAAATGGTCGGGTTGCCCGTAACGATCCGTCTGCTGGATCCGCCACTCCACGAGTTTCTGCCAAACGCGGAAGAACTCGCCAGTGAGTTATCTGAGCTGAAGATGAAACTGAAGGGCGCGGCGTCGTTGAGTGAGATGGACCACTTCCTCGACGAGATCGATCACAAACGCGCGCTGCTGCGCGAAGTGAATCGCATTCGCGAAGCCAATCCGATGCTCGGCTTCCGCGGTTGCCGCCTTGGTCTCGTGTTTCCGGAAGTTACGAGAATGCAGTGTCGCGCGATCTTTGAAGCCGCGTGCAAGGTGCAGGGCGAACGCAAAAAAGTTGAACTCGAGATTATGGTGCCGCTCGTGTCCGTCAGCGAAGAGTTGCGGCAACAACGCGAGTTGATCGAAGAAGTCGCCCGCCAGGTGATGGGCGAACACGGAATGACCGTCGACTACAAGATCGGCACGATGATCGAATTGCCGCGCGCCGCGCTCATGGCCGATCGCATCGCCGCGCACGCTGACTTCTTCTCGTTTGGCACTAACGACCTCACGCAGACCACGTTCGGCTTGAGTCGCGACGATTCCAGCCGCTTTTTGCCGACTTACATCGAACGAAAAATCGTCCGCGATGATCCGTTCCAGGTGCTCGACACGGACGGCGTTGGACAACTTGTCCGCATGGGTTCCGAGCGTGGCCGCGAAGCGAAACCGGGACTGAAAGTCGGCATCTGCGGCGAACACGGCGGCGACCCTGAGTCGATCGTTTTCTGTCATGAGATCGGTCTCGACTACGTGAGCTGTTCGCCGTTCCGCGTGCCAGTCGCGCGGCTGGCCGCCGCGCAAGCGGCGTTGACTCCGGTCCAGGCCGACATCTAGTTTTCTTCATGTCGAAGGATCTCCAGCAGCTCCTGGAACGAATCCAGCTTCGGCTGGACGAAAGCTTTGTCGGCATCGGTTCAGAAGTTGCGGATCTTCCTCCGGCGGATCTCGCCGAGTTACTCAATCAACTCCGTCTCGCAGAAGCGGCAGCAGTAGTCTCGATGTTGCCGCTCGCGCGCTGTATCGAGCTCTTCGATCAGCCCACCATGCGGCGTCGAGCCGCGATTCTCGAGCACCTCGAACCTGCACGCGCTGCTGCCATCCTCGAAGAACTGTCTGCCGACGAACGCACCGACGTCATCCAGAAGATGGGTTTGCACGAACGTCATCGTTTGTTGCCCAAGTTCAGTTCGGACGTGCGCACCGAGTTGGAAGACCTGCTGCAGTATCCCGATCACACCGCGGGCGGAATCATGACAACGGAGTTCGTGCGGCTCGATCCAGGCATGACGGTCGGCGAAGCGCTGAAGCACATCCGCTCAGTTGCGCAGGAGAAAGAGTCGATTTACGCGTGCTACATCATGGAACCGGACACGGATCGCTTGCTTGGCGCGGTGTCGTTGCGCGATCTAGTCATGGCGGAGCTTGAGCGACCAGTGACCGAGGTCATGCGACGAAAACCGGTAACCGTCAGTGTGCTGGACGATCAGGAAGTTGTCGCCGAGAAGATTGGAAAGTACAACTTGCTCGCGGTGCCGGTGGTTGAACAGGACGGCAGCCTGGTCGGATTTGTCACTGTCGACGACGTCATAGACGTGCTCATCGAAGAGCAAACTGAAGATATCCTGCGCATGGCCGCCGTCCAGCCGGGCGCGATGGACAAACCGTACTTTGACAATCCGATTTTGCGCGTGGTGCGCAAGCGTATCGGTTGGTTGCTGCTGTTGTTTGTGGCGGGAACGTTGACTAGCGCGGTGTTACATCGCTTTGAAAGCGAACTCGCAGCGGTGGTCGCGCTCGCGTTTTTCATCCCGCTGTTGATTGGGACCGGTGGAAATGCCGGCGCACAAACAGTTATGACCGTTATTCGCAGTCTTGCCCTCGGCGAGTTGGGCGTGCGACACGCGTGGCGTGTCGTGGTGCGCGAAGCCACGACGGGGATGCTGGTTGGATTACTGGTCGCGCCGGTGGCGTTTGGTCAGGCGTTGCTTTGGAATGCGCCTTTCGAATTGGCGTTGACCGTTTCCGTAACGATGTTCTCGATCTGCGTTTGGTCCACAACTGTGGCATCGCTCATCCCGATACTGGCCCAACGCTTCGGAGTCGATCCCGCAGTTCTTTCCGCGCCGTTGATCACCACGCTCGTAGACGCGACTGGACTGATTATCTACTTCTCGATTGCGAAACTAATCTTAAGGGTTTGATTTTTTCCGCCGGAAGGCAAACGACATCGCCTTCGTGCCCTCGCCTCCGTCAACACTCGCGGTCAGTGAATCGTCAGCAGTCTTGCGATAGATGATCCGTTTCGGAAAGTCGTGTTGCGGGTTTTCGAAGACCGCTTCCGTTGCCGAGGCCTTCGTGAGTTTGAAATCAGTGCCGGGGCAACGCGCTTTCGGATGCGCGACGTAGTAGATCCCGTCTGGCCGCTGCTCGATTCGCACATACTCAAACTCAACCGTCTTGTCGCCTGCGACCGTGCGGCTCATTCCCATCATCGTGCCGCCCGCGACGCCGGTCCAATGTTCTTCGATCTGCCTGCGCCCGCCCGGCGCGGTCTGCCAGTTGCCGGCGATCCACGAGAGATCGTTGATGGTTGTAGCCGGTGTTAATAAGTTAGCGAGAAGGCAAAAGGTCAGAAAGGTTAGTTTCACGAATCGGCTCCTAATATCGCGCGAAAAGGAAGATTATAGATCTGCAAAACCACGAAGGCGGCCATGTAAAGCCATCTCACGTACCGGTAACGATCCTCGCACTGGACCAGGCCCATGATAATCAAGGTCCAGCCAAATCCTAACACCGGCGCCACCGAGTACGTCGAGAGAATGAAGATGATGAGGAAAAAATCTCGCCAGCGCGAGATCGATTTTCCGAGTGGCCAAAGGAAACTGACAGCCACCACCAGCTCGATGATCAGCGTCCACCACGTAACGATTCGCGCAAGGTAGGTGATGCCTTTCGTAAACAAAAGCTGCACCGCGTCGATTCGGCTGTCGAAGTTGATCAATGCCCGGTAGGCGGTTCGATTAGCGTCCATCAGCTCGTTGGTCATGCCACCGAGCAGTTCCGATACACCGCGGAACCGATCGTCGAGCAACAGCGCGTAATGAAAAAACGTGCCGTCGAGAAAATCGCGCGACGCAATCTTCCAAAACAGCGCGAACAGAAAACTGAACGCGATCAGCTTGCGCGCGATCTGCGCCAGCGTCTTTTCCGGCACTTCAGTCAGCAGACAACAAAAGAGCGCGAGACACCAGTAGCCGAGCAGGTACTTGTGGTTGTCGACAGTGAACCAGTTCTGATAGTTACCCGCCATGACGACCATTGCAGTTACAAACCAAAAGCGCGGATCGAACCGCAGCGCGCCAAATACAAACGCTGAGACGCAGAGCACCGTGAGCGGAATCCTGACGTACCAAAAGCTGCTCGGATAAACCAGCAACAGCAACAACGTCATGATTGCGTAGAGATCGAGTCGGGCGGATGTGGCGGGGGCAGGTGACGTGTCCACCGGTCGAAGGTTCGGACGAGGTTTTAGCGGAAGCCGTTCAACGATTGCTTTCATGGTTGCGCGTCCGCTGTAACTTCGAGGTACTTGCTGGCTCTGAGCTGCGACGAACCGACGTCAAGATTGTAGCGCCACACCTCAACGCGCACCCGTTGAAAAGCGACAGCCTCTTCGCCTTTGCTCGCCGGCCCACCGTTCTCGCGCATCCTCAACAGTTTCGGAAACACTACCTGACCGTCCGGTAACGTCTTTACAACGTCTGCTGCGTTGCTGCTGTTGGGAGTTGCGTCGTCTGATGGTCCAACGAGTCCGCCGAGCGTCTCGGGGTCAGTTTGCGCGTTCTGATAATGACGCACCGGGTCCGTCATGCGATACGGCGTCCACGTCCCGTGGGCGAGTCTTCGCGCCAGATCAGAAGCTAACGCCGTGCTCGGAATCGTTTGCACTTCGCGGCCTAACTTCTTCAAGTTGTCGGGCACCAGGACGGCAGTCTCTTCATTGCCATTAACCAGATAGATTCGCAGGAACCGCGCGTCAGGTGAGTCGACCGTGGAAAACATACCGAAGCCGCCGCCTTTCCATGGAGACAGCGACTTCGTCATAGCTAGATAGATCTGAAGACACGCGATCGCGCAAAGCAGGAGTGGGGCAGCCCACACTAAGGCTCGCAGTCTTGCCTGTTTGAGATTCATTTTAGATGTGGTCTGGGCTTCCGCAGCGTCAAGATCTCAGCAGGAGCCGCCGAGGCATCCGCCGCAGACGTACCAACTGCTTTCGTGAACCTTGTCAGGACACTGCCACAAGTCTTTGCACAACATTAGAACTGCAGCGCACTTGGTTTGACTGCCTATCGCCGTGCACTGGAGATTCAGGAAATCTCGATCGCGCACTTCAAAGCCCAATCTTCGGAAATGATTCAACATCGCGAGAGCGCCTTGGGGAGTGCCGCCGAGTTCGATCACTTCTTCGCGGCTGCAACCCTCGTTGATGCATTCTTCTTTATATGAGACCCACAGTTCCCGGACTTCTTCGTCACTACAACCTTCGCTGAGACACTCCTCCTGATAATCATCGGTCGTAACTTTCTTCGTTATCATCGTGCCCTGCGATGCGAGGGTGAAGATAATTAACGCGACGCTTATGTAAAGAATTACTTTCCTCACGGCACACCTCTGTCGGTTCGAACGGGTAACGCCAATTGATACGCTGGCCACACGCCTGGCTTAAATCGATGTCGTTAGCAATGGTTCTCAGCTCCGATGAGAGTCGGTGACGGTCAGCGAGGGATGAGCCGAGATCCTCTGAGATGAGCGGCAGTGGTTAAAAACTGGTACTGCCCGCTGTGTCGGTTTACAGTTGGCTTATACGCCCTGCACAAATAAGCTGTCAACGAAATTTATGCATCCTCGCCTGCTGGCCATCGACAACTTCGTCATCTACACCTTCGGCGCACTGATGGTGCTCGCTGTCGTCGCTGCTCTCTGGTGGCTGAGACGAACAGCACGCCGCCGAGGATTGCCTGTCGAGGCGGTGATGTCGCTGTCGGTTTGGTTGCTTTTTGGCGGACTTTTTGGCGCGAAGCTTTTCAAAGCCGTCAGACTGTTGTTGCAAGGGGAGGCGTGGTCGATTCGTTTGCTCGAAGGCGCGGGAGATTTCTACGGCGGTTTTCTCGGCGCACTTGCAGTGGTGCTGATCTACTTCTGGCGCCGTCGAGAACTGCCGGCGTGGCGAATCGCGGATGTGTATGGTCCAGCTCTCGCACTCGGCCAGTCAATCGGTCGCATCGGCTGTTTGATGGCGGGCGACGACTACGGCAAACCGACAAATCTTCCATGGGCCGTAACGTTTACGGATCCCGAGGCAGCGACGATCGGCGGAGCGCCGTTGGGTGTACCGTTGCATCCGGTCCAGCTTTACGAGTCGTTAGCTTGTTTAGCGTTGTTCTTTTTTCTGGAGTGGTTGTCGCGCCGCCAACGATTCCCTGATCGACAATTCGACGGCCAGGTCGTTTTAAGTTATGCCCTGGGTTACGCCGTCTGCCGGTTCTTCATCGAGTTCTTTCGTGGAGACGTGGATCGCGGATTCGTGTTTGGCGGATTGTTTTCAACGTCGCAAGCGATTGCGCTCGTGCTCGGTGGGGTTTCGCTGATCCTGTTGTTGTGGCGGGCGCCGAAGCGAGATCGACGCCCGCCAAACACCGTTACCGCGGCGCTGAAGCAAACGCCAAATCGGTAACCAAAACACCACCTTGAAATCGCTCGTCAAAAACAAACTGCACCGAGCGAACACTGTTGAGATTTACTCCGCCAAACGCACTCAGCGGAACGCGTACCGTGTTTAATACCACTTTCGGCACTGGTCCAACCTTGCCGGGCGGAAGGAACAGTGCACCTGAAACATCACTGACACGCACCGAAGAGCTTGCTCCCGCAGCGTCAGTCAGCACGATGCGAAAGTTCTGCGCGAGTCCTTCGAGGTTACGGGCATCCGCGAAGTTCACACTCACACGAAACTGGACCGCTTGGAATCCGGCAACGTTCCCCAGTGTCGCGGGTATGTCGTTCCGGTAGTTTCCGGTCATGTTGTTCCAACCCGTTCTGAGTTGACTTAGACCAGCCGCGGACGAACGCGCGCTCGGCGTCGTATGCGGTTGGCGAGCGTTGGATTGACCCGGCAAGCACACGGCCGGTTGCGGTGGGTCTCCGCCGCACAAGTCGTACGGCGTCAGGCCGGTTTGCGTCGCGGCGCCACCTTGCGTGTTGATGGTGAGATTCGTGTTGTTCAGTAACCGGTTAAGGTCGAGTCGCAGCTCGGGATTATCCGGCGCGTGATACGACACAAACAGATTGTTCGTTTGTGCGGAAGCCGGCGGCGGTGCATCGCCCGTCAGAATCGGAAGGAATTGCGTCTCGCCACCAACGTAAGCGCGGAAGAAAGCCGACATGTACGCGAGGCCGGTGCCGCGTTGCTGCGCTTCGGTCAGCCGTTGACTGCCTTTCACCGTGCCGCATTGAGAATCCGAACGACCGCCGGGAACGAAAGCGAGCCAGTCGTTCGCCGCGCCCGGAAACGGACTCGAAGGCGACCAGATCGTGTTGTAGAAATTGTGATTCGCGCCCATTACGAGTTGGTAGTGTTTGGGCGCTTGATCACCGGGGACGTTGTAGCGCGCGTCGTCGTAGAAATGAACTCCTTGCAAGTCGCTCACGTCGCCGTCGCAATACGGCAGCAGCACGTTCAGCGCTGCGTTATTCACGACGAACCGGTTGAAATCAACAGGCGCGAGTGGAAACACGGCTTTGATTCCATAAGGCGCGCCTAACGCGTCATTCAACACCTTGTGCCGCACGACGCCCTCGCCGCCGCGTGAGTGGCCCATCGTGCCGACGCGAGTGAGATCCAGTTTGCCCACGAACTTCGTGCCGAAGGGTGCGCCGCCACTGGCGTTGAAAGTCTTCAGGATGTCGAGATGTTTTTGCAGCAGCTCTGCGCGAGCGAGCGCGCCGAGATCAAACACGCTGTTGTCAACCGCGTTGACTCCGTTGGCGCTGACTGACACCACGACGTAGCCGTGACTCGCGATAACGTCAGCAACGTAGTCGTAGCCGCGATAGCTCGGTATCGATTGGCTATTGTTCGCGGAGCAGGGCCACTGGAGTAATGCGCTGCCGCCGACAAAACACGTGGCGTGACGACCGTGCATGAAGAGGATCACGGGGTATGGACCAGCAGGTAAATTCGCGGGGTAGTGAATGGAGGCGAGGAGTTCTATTGGACCAGGGAAGTCGGTAGCGGTAAAAGCCGTGTCGCCAAAGTTGTATTCCTCTCGAGTGACAGTCAACGGACCAGGAGTGCCGGGGTCTGGTACTTGGGCAAAAGCTGTTTTGATATCCGCGGTAAAGATGAGTAAAAACGCAGTCAAAAACGCGAATAGATAAGGTTTGGTCCTCGGTGTCATTGGTTTTCTCCTTCACGGTTCAGTTGGAGTTTTTGCGAGAGCCGTATGCGGCCTTCCTTGTTCTCGCCGTAAGAGAGCGAGACGACACCGTCTTCGCGTATCAACGAACCGTCGACCGTGATAGCAGTGATCTGCGTGAGTGTTTCGTTCTCGATGCCATAGCCGACGATCTGATCATCGATCCAGATCACGGCAGGCATGGCGCGCACGGGGAATGGGCCACCGGTAACAGTCACACGCCACGCACGATCAACAGTGAGCTGTTGACCGCGAACGTCAGTCGTGAGACTGCGCGGCAGTTGCACCTCTTCGACGCGGTAACCGGTGAGTTTTAAGTCGCCGCTGGAGCCGGTGGTTTTAGTATCAGTCAACAACTTGCCCGGCAGTTTTAGTAAATCACGCACCGGCAACTCCTTGTTAGTTTGGGTTACATTCTGCGCGGAGGTGAAGAGGGGGATCACCAGCAGCGCGAATGAACAGATTGCAGCTATCGCGACACAGCGATAGACGACACTTCGCTTCATTGAGCATCTCCTTTTAACTAATGACCAGGTGGGAGCGGGTCACGGACGTGTAGAAGACACCTCTCGCAGAGAGGTACAACGGGGGATTAGATAACCCGGGCTATTTGAGTTGGGAGTTGCTTTGTCGGGACTGGAGCAGGCGATAAGGTAATGGGAATTTAGGGTCGTGTCAACTTGGACCAACCGAGGATGAGTTAAGCGATGTGCAGAATTAAGGTTTTAGGGTTATTCACAGTGCATCGTGTAACTTGCCTGCACCCGGGCGCAGGAAGCGGATCCGTCCGAAGCGAACGCAAACAAAGCGCTGTTGCTGTCTCGGCATCATTGCCAAGAGGCGATCAAGGAAATCAAAAGACCATATGAGACTGGTTTACAGCGATAGAAGCGCAGCGTAGAGCATCCAATAAAGGTTGAGTTTGCCCTGAGTGGACCAATACGCGTTATAATAAGCGCCCTGACTGAATCGCGGGTTCGACCTGCCCCGGTTCGGTATAACGCCGTTCGAAATAGCGCTCGCATACCCCGCATGATTCACTTAAAAACTTTTCTGGCCTTCCCCAGAGATCACAAATTTGTGTCGTTGGCATTCCTAAGCTTTCTTACAACCGTCTTCTCTCCCGCGACGGTCCGGCTCATACCCATCATCGACCCACCCGCAACGCTGGTCCAATGTTCTTCGACTTGCGCACGTCCCTGCCGCAGTCTGCCAGTCGCCTGCGATCCACGATGAATCCGAGATAGTCGGGCCTGTTGGATGGGAAAATTAGAGCAGCGTCAGAAGAATTAATTTCAGCATGTGTCTCCCGTAGGAAAAGGTATGACGCGACTGTTTCCGGCCTACTGCGGCGCTTGCCAGACGCGACCGTCCGAGTATTTCACGCGCACTAAGACTATCTTTTCAGAGAAGCGGTCGCGCTCTTCGAGGTTTAGTGAGGTGAC
This sequence comes from Acidobacteriota bacterium, assembly GCA_020199835.1. GTDB lineage: Bacteria > Acidobacteriota > Blastocatellia > Pyrinomonadales > Pyrinomonadaceae > PSRF01. The sequence continues at coordinate 529,661 of JAIVJV010000009.1, forward strand.
GCTGACTGTGTGTGTGGGTGGTGAGGCTATCGTGACGGTCAACTCTTTCGTTTTTCCGGGCCCAATCTTCTCGTTGCTGGTGAACTCCTGGCGGCCCATTTCGTTTTCGGTGTCACGTTCGAAGAAGACGTAATCCCAATCGATCTGCGTGATCGCCGAAGTATCGTTGTTTTTGACTTTCGTTTTGTAAATGAAGTAGTACCGGGGTGGACTCTTCTCTCGCTTTATTATTGCAAGATTCGCTTCGTCAGCTTTTGCTTCTCGTCTGGCTCGCTCGCCACCACCTTGAGCAATCCGCCTCTCATTACGGGCGCGCGAGCGCATTTCGTCAAAGTTCTCGAGTGGACCACTGAACGGATCGCCCTCCCAGCCGATCCGGACCTTGCTCCAACTTGCCTTAAGAACTTCAACTCCGCTCGGCTGCTGAGCACACAATATCGATGTGCCCAGCAGCAGTACCAAAATTTGCGTGAGCGGTTTCATCACGTGGCCGAGATTACCACGGTTAAGGAGGGGCGGCCACGGAAGTGCCACCCCTCACAAGTTACTAGAACACGTAACGCAGACCGACGACGATGCGGCGGTTGCCTCCGTCTGTTCCCCATTGGTTCAGGAAGTTATTGTTATTAACTGCCGAGGCTGGAATACCGAAGTCTCGAGAGTTAGTGAAATTGAAGAAATCGGCTCGGAGTTGCAGACGCTGATTTTCACCGATCCGGGTATTCTTCAGGATGCCAAAATCGATGTTGTTGATTCCGTCAGAACGCAGGATGTTTCGCCCCGCGTTGCCAAGCCGCTGGGCAGCGGTGATCGTAGTGAAGAGCGAACGTCCACCGGCGCGAAGTATCTCTTCAACGCTCATAGAGGAAAGATCGAGCGTCGTATTCAAGTTTGGTCTAATGGCATTACCCACCAGCGCGGAAATGCTCGCGAGAGCCCCGGCAGGATCCGAGCCATTCAACGGAGTGAAAGGCGAACCACTCTGGAGCGTGAACTGCGAGTTGAGTTGCCAGCCACCAAGCACATGGCCGACAAAGCCGTTCTGGTCGCGGAAGTACGGCAACTCATAGACAAAGTTTCCAGCCAGGCGGTGCGGACGATCGAAGCTCGAACGTGCGCGATCCGCTCGTCGGTTACGAGAGTCTTGCGCTACGGCAATTTCACCGGACGACACGTTAAAGATCTCTGACATCGTATCGATGAAACTGCTGTAGGTGTAATGAAGTCCGGCGCTGAAGCCGCTAGTCAAACGCTTCTCTAAACTGGTCTGAAGCGAGTGATAAATGGACGAACCAGAGTTCGTGCGGAGGCGCGTTGGACCCTGATTCGGGTTGGTTCGGCATTGTGGAGCAGTGGGCTGTAGACAGCCGATGATTGACGGGTTCGCGTCTACTGACTCAAACAGACCCGTTCCCTTTGTGCCGACATAACCCACGCGAAACACGAGGTCACGCGTAAACTCGCGCTGGAGTTCAAAACTAAATGAATCGTAAACCGGCATATGGAAATTTTCGTCCACAATGGTGCGGTTCACCGTGTTGGCATTAAACGGCGGGTTTTGCAGTGCCGTGAATGCATTCGAAATTACGCTCACCGCCGGCGGTACGACATTTGGAGTTGCCGGATTCGGAAGGGGGTTTGCCTGAACGGTTGGGAACGACGACACCGCAGCCACAAACGGGAATGAGCTCCAGATGTTGAGTGCGATGTTTGTGTAAGCGTAGTCGTGCGTGCGCGTGAACCCACCGCGGACGACGAGCTTATCGCCACCCGTCAACCAGCCCAACACGCCCGCGCTGCTCGTTTGCGGGTTCCAGTTGAAGCCCACGCGCGGCTGCCAGTTGTTGGTGTCACGGCCCGGCACTGGCGTCAAGATGAACCGCGGATCGTTATTAGCAGCCGCCAGAACGGGTTGATTGAAATCGACCAGATCCTGAATTGGCTGGCCGGGATTTTCATATCTCAGGCCGAGCGTTAAGGTAAAGTGTGGAGTGATTCTCCATTCATCCTGAACGAAGAAAAAGAAATCGTGCCAGTCGTTGTGGAGCACCCGCGCCGTTCCGGGCAAGTCTTTGTTGATGTTCGCTCGCGTGGCTAAATCCTTCACGAGAAAGTCGAGCGTTGAATACTCCAGCAGACCACGCGTAGTGGGTTTGAAGTGTTGATGTAGCTGGTTGCGACGAATGTCAGCGCCGAACTTCCATGCGTGATTGCCAGTTGTGTAGGAGACGTTGTCCTGCAACTGGAAGGTGTTTCGCACCTGACTTTGCGGCAGATTCACGCCCAATCCAATCGCCGTGCGCGTTGGACCGGCATTAAAACCAACCAAGCCGAGTTCAAGCACTTCGATTGAAGGAATCAACTCCGCACTCGGATTCAACGCGAGCGTGGCTGAGGCACTACGCAGGAACGCGCCACGAACTTCGTTGAGCCATTTCGGCGACAAAACGCTGGTGAACTGGAGGTTCACACCCTGCGTTCGCGCCGGCACGATCGATGAGAAACCTGGCGGCGTGATCTGCGAAGCCGCCACACCGGGGATACTGCCGGACGCGCCCGAGTCTTGATACAGGTACCGGCCGTTCAGGTTGTGCTTGTCGCTGAACCGGTGATCGATGCGAATCGAGCTCTGCCAGTCGTCGTAAGTAGACGATTGTGAGCCGGTCAATGAACCGAGCGGAACAACAAACGTCTGACCATTACGCTGAAACCTGGCTGTCGTACCCAGAGGAGTGGCGGCAGCCGGCAGAAAGTCGAGCAACGCACGGACCTGAGGCAGGTCACCCGCAGCCGCGGCGAGGATCGCTTTGCCTTCGGCCGTTGGCGCGCCATTTAGCGCCTGGCCAATACCGAGCTGGCGGTCCCACCAACGTTGTAGCGAGAAGAAGAAGAACGTTCGATTCCGGCCGCTGATGTAAGCTGGTCCACCTTCACCAAAGCGCGGCAAATGTAGCGGACCACCGATCGTCCCACCTAACTGATTTTCAACGCGGAAGGGTGCTTTGCGCCGCGAGGGGTTGGTTGAATTTGGATTGCAGAAACCGTTGACGCCTGCCTTTTGCGTGTTGCTACAGGCGTTCAAGGCGTTGTCGTTATGAAACCAGAAACCAGAGCCATGATATTCATTCGTTCCGCTGCGCGTGATGGCGTTGAACACCGCGCTCGAGTTGCGGCCGTACTCGGCGCTGAACTGGTTCGTGACCAGTCTGACTTCCTGAATCGCGTCAGGATTGTTCAGCGGAATGGTCGAACCGGCAACACCGAAGTTGTTGTTGTCCTGACCGTCAATCATGAAGTTATTGGAACGAGTGCGTCCGCCATTTGCGGAAAAGTTTGTACCGCCGGCGAAGGCAGACTGGCCGGAGTTTATCTGGCTGACGCCGGGCGCTGAAAGCGCAACGTTGTACACGTTTCGCGTGGTCGCCAGCGGAAGCTCGGACAAACGTCTCGCGTCAAAACGCGTACCGACTTCGGCGGTGGTGGTATTCAACATCGAGGCGTTTTCAACGACGTTCACGACCTCCTGAACGGCGCCAGGTTTCAACGTGACGTCGACGACGGCATTTTGATTCAGAGCGAGCGTGATGCCCGACTGCTGGTGCTTCGCGAAGCCGGTACTTTCGACGGTGAGCTCATAAGCACCAACGGCCACGCCTGAGAAAGTAAAGCGGCCATCGGCGTTAGTCTGTGCCGTGCGCGTTTCATTGGTCAAAACGTTACGGAGGGTGACAGTAGCGCCGTTGATGATGGCCTGTTTTTCATCCGTCACCTCGCCGGAAATTGATCCCGAAGTCTGGGCGAGCGCGGGGCAGCAAAGAAATACGAGCAATGCTGTAGCTAGCATCAGGATTCTGGTTCCCTTGATCATAAGCATTCTCCTTTGAAAACGACCGGCGGCCTGTCGTTACGGTTCTGGATTATATTGAGCGCGACGGCCCGAAGAACGCAGATGAAGTTTTGTACTGACGCGCAAAACTTTTGGAGACGATTGGGTCGTCCGTCGACCCGACGCAATGTGTATTCCAAGCAATGAACTGTGGCAGTCGACATTGCTAAGAGTGTAGAACTAAGCGACTTAACCTGTTTGCGGACTTGAGAGGCGCACTCGGCTCAGGCCAAAAATCTAAACTCAATTCAAATTCGTGAAGTTCGACAGCCACCCACAGATTACGCGGAGTAGTCCTTGTAATCTGTGGATGGTCGGTTTTGTGTTACCGCGGTGCTGACGCGAACGCCACACCGTAATCAGAAGTCCGCCATGAAGTCGCTCGTCAAACTGGAATTGCACCGAGCGAACATCGGCAAAGTTTACGCTGACCCGGAACTGAACCGCCTGAAACCCGGAAACATTGCCCAGCTCGCCGGCAGATCGTTTCTGTAATTGCCGGTTAGGTTGTTCCAGCCCGTAATCAGTTGACTCATACCGGTTTTGGACGATCGCGCACTTGGAGTCGTGTGTGGTTGTCGCGCGGTTGGCTGATCGGGCAGGCACTGCGCCGGTTGAACGCTTCACCTCCGCACAACTCATACGGCGTCAGACCAATTTGGCTTGCGGCAGCGCCCAAAGTACTGGTCGAGCGACCAACCGAACCAATTTGTGTGTGATCTTGTGTGTGGATCTTAAAAGGTGGTGCACCCGGCACGACTCGAACGTGCGACCCCCTGATTCGTAGTCAGGTACTCTATCCAGCTGAGCTACGGGTGCAAAGTTGGTAATAATAAAGCGTGACACGGAAATAGTAAAACCTGCTTAGAACTTCGTACTTTGTGTTTTGTCAAACCAAAAGTCCAAAGTACAAAACTCCAAGTTCAAGCCCTTTGCTCAAACCCCCTACCTCGCAAAATAGCCCGGCTTGGTGCGCGCGGTTAAATCAGACTGCGCCACTTCAACCTTGATCTCGTGCCACTTGCCGCGTTGGCGATCGCCGGGTGCCTGGTACACCACCGTGTAAAGCGTGCGCAGGTTCGCCGCCACTTCGCGATAAAGCTGGGCCATGTATTGCAAACGGTTGATCTCGTTCAGACGTCCACCCGTACGATCCGCCAGCGACTGCAAACGCGCGCGCGCGGCGGCGTAAATGCCGGTGATGTGTGGCGACGGCAACGGCAAACGCTTCGGATCGCCCGAAGGCAAGGCCAGCGGATATATCGTCACGCCTAAACGATCCGCCGCCATCAGCACCGTATTCAAATCGGCGCTGGCGTCAGGCTTGATCGTCGCGAGTGCTTCTGCGTCGGACTGCACCTTCGAAAGCGTAGCCCGATCTGTGTTTCGTAATCGCGTGTCGAGCCCATCGGTAAGGACCACGATGGCTTTGCGCCGCTTGCCTTCCTTCTCTAGTTCTTTGAGCGCAAACTTCAACGCCTCGTAGAAATACGTTTCACCTGCACCGTCGGCGATCTCGATGGCGTATGCCGCCTTCCGCTTATCGACTGAAAAACCACTCAGCGACTTCACCTTCGCATTGAACTGTATGACCGCGACTCGATCTTCCGGCCCGAGAACGTCGAGAAAACGCTGGCTCGCGAGTTTCAACTGCTGCCTGAAGGTCACTGTCGAACCTGACATATCGAGCAACAGCACGAGACTAAACGGCGCTTCGGCTGGTTCAAAATGCTGGATCGACTGCTTCACGCCGTCTTCGTAAATAACGAAATCATTTCGGGTTAACGAAGTGACGGGGCGACCCTGTTTGTCCACGACGCCGACGTTGAGCTGCACGAGCGACGTTTCGGTGCGCACGATGTCGTCGACGTCCTGCGCAGTCGCAGTGACGACGCAAAACGCCAGTAGCAGCGCGAATAATGTAAGCCGGCGGCAGAGGGTGAAAAGAGAACTCTGGTATTGCATGTGTTAATCGGTCTGCAAAGTATGCCCGCGGGGAATTAATTTTTCAAACGCGCCAAATTCGGACGTTTTTGGGCGAAAAACGGTTGCTTTGAGGGGGGTTATAACTGTCGAGTGGCGGAAGGTTTATAATGCGGGACTTCTAAACGAAAGGACCTCACAACATGCCGATCCTCACGAATTACCGGCCAAATTTCTGTTGCGAGTGCGGCGCGAAGATCGTACGGCTGCGCTGGTTTGTCTGGACCAGCCGCAGGTTTTGCGACAAATGTTTTCGCGCACTCGCGCGCGCGCACTGGCTGCGGCCGTCGCTTACCATCCTCGCCTTAGTAGTCTTCGGCGTACTCGTCGGCCGCGGTTGCCGTCGCGTGCCACCGCCGCTGATCATCGAACGAACAGCCGGCTCAACTCACGGCGCTAGTTCCGGAGCGAATACAACAAGCGCCGGCGCTACTCAATCGAACACCGGAGCATCTTCAACCAACTCAGACACCGCGCAGTCCGCAACCGAACAGCTCTACACCTGCGGCGCGCGCACCAAGAAAGGCACGCCGTGCTCCCGCCGCGTCCATGGACCAGTGCGTTGCTGGCAACACAAGGGCGCAAAGGCGATCATGCCGTCGGAGAAGCTGCTTGTTAAAGAATGAACGACGTGCTTACTTTTACGCACAACTGGGAGTACATTTTTATATTGGCGTTAGAAACACCTGCCGAAGTCAATTTCTCATTCCAGCGACGCTACACACTCGCAGAGTTTTGGGCATTGCCTAACGCTGATGACGGAGCACACTACAACCTCATCGGAGGCTATCTTTACCTGGTTCCGCGACCGGACGCGCCTCACGGGAATCTCGTTTGGCGAACGACAAAGGCTCTGTTTAGGTTTTTGCTTGACAACAACAGCGCCGGCTCAGTCACTTCCGACAGAGCCGATCTGTGACGCGGTCAGGTCCACCTACCTCGAGCCTGACTTGATATTCGTCTCAAAGGAGCTTCGGAGCCTAATGGGGACAGTTCACACATCAGCAGACATCGTGTTTGAGTGTTTGAGCGAGGACACGGCCCTCTACGATCGCACGACGAAAGCCGACACTTACCTCGCGCTTGGCGTTAAAGAGTTATGGCTAATCGATCCGGTTACCCTGACCATCGAAGTCCGTAACCCGGCAAAAGTTGAGGACACTCTGGTGTGGGAAATCTACCAGTACTCACAACACGAGCACGCGAAATCTCGCGTGCTCAATGGTTGGGAAGTTTCAGTTGACGAGATCTTCGAAGACCTCATCTGAATCTTCAAAGACCTTGTCTAAACCCTTAAATCACTTCTGCCCCTGCTCGGTGGCTTTCGAAGTCGAACGATTGTTCGTCTTCACCGGCGGCGCGGGGCGCGGTGGTAGTTTCACCGGCTGCTTCAAGCGCACCATCAGTTCCGTAATCGCGCGCTCGAGTTGCGGATCTTTCCCGGCGATCACCGACTGCGGATCGTTATCGACTTCAATGTCCGGATCCACTCCGTAGCCTTCGATAATCCACTCGCCGTTCTTATTCGCCAACCCAAACTCCGGCACGCTCACCGAACCACCATCAATCAGTTGCCCACGATTCGTGATGCCCACAACACCGCCCCACGAACGTTTACCAATCAGTGGTCCAAGACCCGCTTCACGAAACATCGCCGGGAAAATGTCGCCATCTGATGCCGAGTTTTCATCCAACAGCGCCACCATCGGGCCGATAAACACCGCATCGGGATACGTGGTCGCCTCATCGTTCGTACGCGAGTAGTTAACGCCGAGCATCTTGCGCCGCAAACGTTCAATCAACATGCGCGAGACGTTGCCGCCGCCATTCGCACGCACGTCAACGACCAAGCCTTCCTTGCGTAGTTGCGGATAGAACCATTTGATGAACTCACGTATGCCAGCCGCGCCCATGTCCGGCACGTGCAGATAACCAGCACGTCCGCCGGTCGCTTTCGACACCTTCTCACGATTACCTTCAACCCAATCCAGATACATTAGGTTCTGCTCGTCGGTAATCGGGCGATAGGAAACAGTGCGGGCGCCCTGCATCGACGGCGTTTTATTCACGGTTAACTGCACCGGATTATCAGCCTTGTTGCGCAACAACCGATAGGGATCGTCCGTCGCTTTCAACTCTTCACCATCAATCGCCAGCACATAATCGCCGACACTCACGTTGACACCGATTTCCGTCAGCGGCGAGCGATAAAGATCCTCAGCGTTGTCGCCACCGAAGATTTTCGTGATGCGATAACGGCCCGCTTGCTTATCGAGTTCAAACCGCGCACCCGGCAAACCGGAACGCGGCCGCGGCGGAATCTGAAAATCGCCGCCTTCGATGTATGCGTGCTGCACCGCAAGCTCCGAAATCATCTCACTGATGACGTAGTTCAAATCCGAACGATGGGCCACGTACTTCAGCAGCGGCTTGTACTGCTCGCGCAACGCCACCCAGTTGTAACCGTGCATGTTCGAAACATAGAACCAGTCGCGGTAACGGCGCCACACTTCGTTGAAGATTTGATTCCACTCTTCCACCGGCACGCGATCGACAAACAGTCCCGCGGTCGAAACAGCTTTGCGCGAACGTTCGCCCAGCGGCGTCGCGTCGTAAAGATTCCATCCCGGTCCCTGGGCCACCAGCACTTTCGAACCATCGTCGGAAAGAACGTAACCGCGCATGTCGTCAACAAGCGTCGTCTCTTTTCGATCTTTCAAGGAGTAAATGCGCAACGAAGGATTGCGATCGCTTTGCCGGCCGTAGTAACCCGCGCCGCCAATGACGTACAAAAGATGCCCGGTCTTCGCGCTGAGTCCGAAGTAGTTATCGGCGCCAACCGGCACGCGCGCGACGCGTTCTCCGAGACCATCGAAATCGATCGTCATAGTCGCGGGCGGCTTGGGCGCGGCCTCGGGTTTTGCATCCGCAGGCGAGGGCGACGGAGACGACCCCGGCCCCGCCGGAGGCGTCTCGGCCGGTTTGTCAGGAGACGGGGACGGCGATGTTGAAGGGGGTTTTGGACCATCTTCCGCACCCTTCGAAATAGTTACTTCGTCACTCTCCGGCGGAAACGGATGCTTGACGTCTTTGCGCAACGCCAACGCATAAATGTACGTTGGACGATTCGTTGCGTAATTAAACTCGACACCGGAAAGCTGCGGCGCAAACTCGTGATCACTCAGGTAGTAGAGATAATTCCCCTGCGGATCCCACGTCGCGTTGTACGAGTTGAATGATTCGTCCGTGACGCGACGCAGTTGTCCATCTGTCGCACTCCAGATGTGTACGGCTGAGAACTGGTTGCGGTTGGCCATCGTGAACGCGAGGAAATTTCCCCGCGGCGACCAGGTATAGTCACGAATCTGCCCGCGTGGCGAATCAGCAATCTCAACCAGCTTGCGATCGGCCAACGTCAGCACGTAAAGCTTTCCGTCTTTGTCGCTGAAGGCGATTCGTTTGCCATCGGGCGCCCACTCCGGCGCGTAACGCATGGCCGTACCGCCGTTCGTCAACTGCTCCGGCGGCTTGGAACCGTCCTGCGCAACCACATAGATCTCTTCTTCACCGCTCTTGTCGGAAACGAACGCGATTTGCGAACCGTCAGGAGACCAACTGGCCCACTTGTCATGCGCACCCGAAGAATCGGTCAAATTCCGCGTCGGACCTTTTTCAATCGGCGCAGTAAACACATCGCCACGCGCCACGAAGACCGCGCGCTCTCCTTTCGGACTTAGGCCAACCGACTCGACCAGATTTCCCGCCGGCACGCGACTCGGCCGCCGCGCGTTTCCTTCATCAGGAACGTTGATCGAGATCGGCGTACTTCTTCTGGTCCGTGCATCCATCACCTGCAACTCGCCGTTCAACTCGTAAACGATCTGATTCTCGTTATCGGAACTCGGCCAGCGCACGTCCCACGGCTGGTTGTTAGTGACTTTCGAAGTTCTGCCGTTCGACACGGTGTAAGCGTAGAGATTGAAATGACCATCGCGATCGGAGTTGAAAAAGATCGTATCGCCGAGCCACATCGCATCGCGATTAGCACGAGCACCTTCGCTGATCCGTTTCGCAGAGTTCGACTTCAGGTCGAAGGTGTAGAGTTGGTTCGCTTGTCCACCACCATATCGCTTCTCCGATCGGAAGTCGCGCGACTGCGGCGAGTAAACCATCTCCGTGCCACTGGGCGAGAAGTCTCCCGAACCCGCGGTCGGCATCGGCAGCGCTTCGGCTGGTCCACCATCAATCGATACGGAATAGAGTCGCGCGATCGGCAACGTCCACGAGTCTCTCAAAGAACGAAAATAGATCCTTTTGCCGTCGTTACTCCAGCCAAACACATGATTGTCCCAACCCCAGCGCGGTGGCAATGGACCACGCGCCGGATAGAACGTGAGTTGTCGCGGCTCGCCGCCGGAAGTCGGCACCACGTAGACCTGTTCGTCCCCGTCGTACTGTCCGGTGAACGCGATCCACTTCCCGTCCGGCGAGAACTTGCCGAACAGTTCGACGCCCGGATGCGAAGTCAAACGGATTGCGCTACCGCCGCTCGATGGCGCAGTCCAGAGATCACCGGCGTAGGTAAACACCACGCGATCGCCGCGAATGTCGGGAAAACGCAGCAGCTTTGTCTGCGCCTGCGCGCCGGCGGCAAAGAGGAGCAGCGCTACGAGAGTAATCAAAGCGAAGTGATGCCTGGTGAACAAAAGAACATTACCTCCGATTCTTGAATGCGTCGTTCAATTCAGTGTGACGACTACTTAACACCACCGAACGCCCGTCTATTAACAAATATCGGATGCGGGTACGAATTTCTAACAGGTCACCATCCGTGACGACGAGATTCGCTATTTTCCCGACCTCGATCGAGCCCAGGCGGTCCCCGACGTTCATGATCCGCGCGGGATTGAGCGTCACAGACTTCACCGCGTCGGCTTTCGAAAGGCCGTAAGCCGCGGCCATGCCCGCATATTGCGCTAGATTACGCACTTCCGGACCGCTGTCGCCGGTCGAAATCGCAAACAGAACACCCGCCTGCTGGAGTTTCGCGGGATTCTCAAACAACGTGTCGTAAGCGTCATCCTCACGAACGGGCAGCGAGAACACACCCGTCAAAATCACGGGAACGTTTTTCTCTTTTAATAAACTCGCGACCTTCCACGCATCGTTGCCGCCGAGAATGATCGGCTTGAGTTTCATCTCTTCGGCGAACCGGATCGCGCCGCGGATTTCAGGCTCGCGATCCGCACGAAAGATCACGGGCTGCTGGCCCCGCACATAAGGCACGAGCGCGGCGAGCACCACGTTCTGATCCGGACGCGGCAACGATTTGTCTTTCGCATAGGCGTCTTGCGCGCGAGCGTAGGCTTCGCCATCGCGCAGCATCTTGCGAAGCTGCTCGAGCTGGCGCGCGTTTGCTTCCAATGTTTCCGAAAGGTTCGTGGGCTGTTGCGGCGCACCAAAACCGCCGCCGCCACCCCCGCCGATACGCGGGTAGTTGATCACTAGCGCCGCCTGCGGTACGACCGCCATCTCTTTCGGCGCGGTGCCGAGCAGATTGATTAGCGCGGCTTGTCCCGAGATCAAACCGCCGGTGGGCGCAGTGACGGTGTTTGTCACGCCTTCAACTCGCGTCACAGCGATGTGTGCGCTGTGTGGATTGACGGCGGTGATCGCTTTCGCGTTGGGATTGAATTCACCCACTTCGGAAAGATCGACAGTGCCACTGGCGCCCTGCGGCACTTCGACAAGTCCCATGTTCGTGCCGGCGTCGATCATGCCGGGATAAACCGACAAGCCGCGGCCCTCGATGATCTGCGCGCCTGCAGGGACGTTAACTGACGCACCAACGGCTTCAATCTTTCCATCACGAATCACGATCGTGCCGTTCTCGATGTCCGGAGCACTCACGGTCACAATGCGCGCGTTGCGAATCGCAAAGACACCACGCGGAGGCAACACGCCTTGCTGTGTCGTCGGACTGCCGATCTGTTGGGCCATGACAGTTTGGCCACAGATACAACAGATCGAAATCAACAGGGTGAATGCTGCAAGTTTCTGCAACACGGTCATGGCTGTTCCTCCTCGATCGTGTCGTCGTGCGTCGGCCGGCGGCGGCGCGGCGTTTCCGGCGACTGTCCGCGTGCCGGCGGCTTGTTCGGTTCTGCTTGTTCCAGCGTCGCACGCTCTTTCGCGAGATCGGCGCGCCGCGCGAGATCCTGCTGGCGATCGAAATAAACCACGCCGTCAACGAAAGTCGTGTCAACGCGCGAATAAACACTGAACGGATGGCCGTTCCAAATCGCAACGTCCGCATCCTTCCCGACTTCAATCGAACCAACGCGCTCTTGAATGCCGAGCTGAATCGCGGGATTGATCGTGATCAACCGCATCGCTTGTTCTTCCGTCAGATCGCCCCAGTGCATCGCTTTCGCAGCTTCGATGTTCAACCGTCGCGCGCGTTCGTCGGAGTCTGAGTTCATCGAAACGACCACACCCGCGCGCGTCATAATCGCTGCGTTATAAGGAATCGCGTCGTACGCTTCGATCTTGTAACTCCACGAATCCGCGAAGATGGAAGCGCCCGCGCCGTGTGCGGCGATCTCTTTCGCGACTTTGTATCCCTCGAGCACGTGCTGGAACGTTTTGATCTTGAAACCAAACTCATCAGCCAGGTTGATCAGCATCAGGATCTCACTGGCGATGTAGCAGTGCGCGTGCACGTAACGTTTGCCTTCGAGAATCTCGACGAGCGGCTCGAGTTGCAGATCGCGTCGCGGCTGTACGAGGTTCTTGTCCTTGCCAGCTGCGGCGCGATACTCGTCCCACGCACGCTTGTAATCGCGAGCGCGCACAAACGCGTCGCGAATCGTCTCTTCGACGCCCATGCGCGTGCTTGGATAACGACGCGTCACGCCGGGCTGGTTTGGCGTCGCGGACCGTTTCACGTTTTCACCGAGCGCAAACTTGATCCCGGGCATCGCGCCCGGAAACAAAAACTCAAGCGCGGGGCGGCCGTATTTGATCTTCACCACCGTGTTCAAACCGCCGATGGGATTCGCCGAGCCGTGCAACAGGTTCAACGTCGTCACGCCACCCGCGAGCCCGCGATAGAGATCAACGTCGCTAGGATTCAGCACGTCTTCAGTTCGCACCATCGACGTGACGGCAAGCGTGCCTTCGTTGATAGTGTCGAGCATCGAGTGTGAATGGGCATCGATAATGCCGGGCATGACGTACTTGCCGGCGCCATCGATCACGCGCGCGTTGGTGGAAGCGTTCAGGTTTTTTCCTACAGCCGCGATCTTGCCGTTGCGCAGGAGCACGTCGGTGTTTTCCAGCGTTCCGCGCGTGACGGTGATCACAGTCGCGTTACGGATCAGCGTTTCGGGCGGCGTAACTCTTTGCGCCTGGGCCACAGATCCCACGAACACAATCACGAATAGAATGAGCAGTTTTTTCATCATCTGTGTTTCCTTTCAGCGCTTAGTTTGGACGTGCTCGACTTCCTGTAAACGTTCCGGGCGACATGCCGACGGCCGTTACAGTGCCGCGGATCTGATCTCCCGAAAGTGTTCCCGTGAAAGTCGCTTCCCTGGTTTGTCCTTCAATTTCGACCGGCACGGTAAACCGAACCTCACCGCCGGGCGTGGTTGAAGCGTTCGAGATCTCGCCCGTGCCGAACGTACCCGAAATGGATCCGGTCACTCGCTCGCCTTCCTGTTGCAAGTTCAACGTGGCGGACTTCTCACCCTGGCCCAGATTGATGGCGAGATTCCATGTTCCACTCAAGAGGTTTCGCCCGCCTGGACCACCCGTCGGTGGACGAAGATCGACCGGACGGCCGTCGATAAAAACGTGTGCGACGCTCCGGTTACGATCAAAAAGCTCACCGCGTGTCACAACGACGTTCGCGATCTTGCCGGTCTCGATCGAACCGATCTGGTTTTCCACGCCGAAGATCGTCGCGGGCCAGATCGTAAACGCGCGCACCGCGTCCGTCGGCGACAGACCGTTTTCAATCGTGCGATTCGCGTTTGCCAACAGATCGGAAATGTTGGTCAACGAACCCGACTGAAACGCAAAGCGAACTCCCGCTCTCGCAAGCTTGCCCGCGGTTTGTTGCGCTTCGACTCGGTCGCGCAGCACGCGCAGCGGCTCCGGATCGGCTTCGGGAACCGCCGCCGTCGTGCGTCGCGGCAGATTCAAGGACAGCAGCACCGGGACGTTCTGTTTCGCCAAGCGATCCGTTAATCGATCCGCTTCGCGTCCACCAGCAACGATCAACTTCAATTTGAACTCGGCGGCGAGATCGAGAGCGCGCGCGATCTCTCGTTCCGAGTTGGCCAGCATCACGACCGGCATGCGTCCATCAACAACCGGCACGAGCGCCGCCAGCGAGCGATCCATTTCAGGCCGGCGCATGCCACGCGGCGAGCGTTCATACGTCGCGAGCGCATCACGATAACGCTGCGCGTCGAGCATCATCTGGCGCAACGTCGCAAACACACCCATCAGCGAACCCGGATACACGCCACGCAAGGGCGTGAAACCAACGTGCATAGCGACCGGCGAACGCACAATCATCTGCTGCGGCGTGTCGCCTGCGAGATTGATCAACGCCGACTGGCCCATCCAGATGCCACTACGCGGTGACGTGAGCGCCGTGGTGATACCGATGCTGCGCGAAGATTCGATCTCCGTGCCGCCGGGGCGAATCACGTCTTCAACCATCACTTCCGGTTGCAGACCCGGCGGTTGGGTTGAGTTTGGACCACCCGGGCTGGGCCGCGCCTGCGCGAGTAAGAAAGCTCCCCCACCGCCGCCGCCACCGGGCGACGGTGAAGGCGCGGCTTCGGGAAGCGCCAGGTTTGTGTAGGAGTCGATCAGTCCCGGGTACACGGTCAGGCCGTTGCCGTCGATGATGCGCGCGTCGGGTGGCGCGTTGACGTTCGCGCCGACCGCGACGATCAGACCGTTACGAATCACCAGCGTGCCGCGCTCGATCGTTGGTCCGGAGACGGTGACGATACGCGCGTTGGTGATCGCATAAGTGTCGATCGCACTGCGTTGCGCGCCGGCAAATGAGACGAAAAAGGTTGAAACGATAGAAAGCGTGAATAAGGCGACAGTAAGCGGGCGGAGTCTTGGCATAAGCAACCAAATCCCAGTTAGATTGATTTGCGAAAGCAGGAAGTGACGAGAGCTTAGCGTAAGAAGCGGGTTTTAGGGAAGTGTTTAGAAAGGGTGGCGGATGAGGGCCACCCCTAAAAATTAACGGTTGCGATTGCCGTTGGCGTTCCGGTTTGCGTTGCCGTTCGCGTTCGCGTTGTCAGCTCCGACCCTTAGTTGGTTCCTGACGGACCTGACGCCTTCGACGCCCTTCGCGACCGTTTCGGCGCGCGTTTTCTGCGCGGCGCTCGCCACGGTGCCGCTTAGCGTCACAACATTGTTGTCAACGTCAACATTGATCGTCGAATCGCGCAGATCGTCGGCGGTCGCGAGTTCAAAGCGGGTTTTCACCCAGAGCCAGCCGTCGTTCGCGCCGGTTCCGACCGTGCGTCCCGACTCTCGCGCTTCACGCTGAAATCGCTCCCTGTCGCGTTCGTACTCTTCACGGGTTGGCGCACGGCCGGTGACGCCTGTATTCGCATTGGCCGTGGGCGTAGGACTAGCCGCCAGATTCGCATTCCGGTTCGCATTGGCGTTCGCGTTTGCATTCAGGTTGTTGTTCGTGGTGCCCTCGCAGGCCGTTAGCATGACTGAAAGTGCGGCAAACGCTATCAGTCCTGTAATTCTTCGTCTCATCTTGGGAAAGTCCTCCTTGGGTTGAACGCGATCCATGCGCGCGTATGTTTTCCGAACTGAGGGGGTAAACAATCGCGGGGCGATTCAGGGGGCGTGGATTGATCTGCAAGCGACGGGCCGCAGGAGGATTGGTTATAGATGAACTTTCAGGTGCAGTTCGGGCCACACAGAGCTAAAAAACTTCACCACTTGACGCTTCCTTCTTTAGTCGTGTCGATCTCCGCGAGGTTGGGCGTGTCGCCAAACAGGTAACCTTTGATGTTGTCGAACAGGAAGTTCTGGGCGTCAGGATTCGTCAGATCGAGACCGTAGTGATTGATGATTTGGGTTTGTTTTTGCAGCCAACCACTCCAGCACGGCTGACAGATCTCAGCAGCGATTCGCTGCCCGAGTTCATTTGGAAACGGCGCAAACGGCAAAGCGGGTCGCTTCTCGCCACAATGTGTGCATTTGATCGTATCAGCCACGGTTATTTCCTCCCTTTACTTCACAAGCGGCTCAGCGCTTCGCGGATGGCGGAAATTATAACGTCATCCTTCGGCTTCAGCAGCCCCAGCGGACGCACGTCCTGGTAACGCAAAATTCCCTCCGCGTCGATCACGAAAACCGATCGCGCGACCTTGCCGGGAATAAGCGAGCGCGCGCCGTAGAGCTTCGACACCTGTCCATCCGCATCCGAAAGCAAACGCAACGGCAGACCGTGATGCTCCGCAAACTTGCGATGCGAATCGACAGAGTCAGAAGAAATCCCGACCACTTCCGCGCCGGTCGCTTGATAATCGGCCCAACGATCGCGCACCGAACACATCTGTCGCGTGCAAACCGGCGTCTCGTCGCCCGGATAAAACAACAACACGACGACTTTGCCGCGTTGGTCCGCCAAACGCCACTCGCGCGCGTCCCCATCTTTCAAAGTGAAATCCGGCGCCGGCTGGTTCAGGTTTAGCTTGTGACTCATTCGATTAGACCAGCCAGGATCCGCAATGCTTCATCGACTTCCTCGTCGGTGTTGAAGAAGTGAGGCGAGATGCGCAATCCCGCGCCGGGACGCCAATCGACAAACACGCGCTGCTCGGCGAGTTGTTCAGCAACCGCTTTCGCGTCGTCAACGCCAATCATCACCGAGCCGCCGCGCCGTTCGACGTCGAGTGGCGTGTTGACGGTCCAACGACGCTCGCGCGCGAAATCGATCATCATCTGCGTTCGGCGTTGTGACTCAGCCGCAATCTGCGTAACACCGACCGATTCGACGATGTCCAATCCCGGAATCGCTGAATACAGCGCCGGAATACTCGGCGTGCCTTGCGCGAACCTCCGCACCGAACGCGCGTAACGCATCGGCGCTGCCGCAAACTCAAACGGCGCGTCGTGTGCGACCCAGCCCGTCAGTCGTGGACGCAGATCTTTTTGCAAGTCGGGTCGCACGTACAAATAACCGGACGATGGTCCGCCACACAGCCACTTGATCGTGCCGCCGATCAAAAAGTCGACTTTCCAATCCGCGGCGTGCAGCGGCACGACGCCCGCGGATTGATAAACGTCCAACAGCACGAGGGCGCCTTTCGCATGCGCGCGTTCGACAATCGCGGGCGCGTCGACGCGATACGAGCTGCGGTAAGACGTGTGCGCGAGCGCAACGAGACACGTTTCCTCATCGATTGCGTCGCGTATGTGTTCGAGTGGAACGGTAATTCCGTCGGGAGACTTTACGACTTCCACGTGCGCGCCCACCTGTCGTTGCGCGTCCCAGATGTATTCCATCGACGGAAAGTCGAGCTCTGTTGTGACGACCTTGTTCCGGCGTCCGCCCTGAAAATCAAAACACGAGGCGACGGTCGCCAAGGCAATCGAAGCGTTTGGTTGAATCTGCACCGAGCCCGGCTCGCCACCAAGAATGCGCGCGAGACGATCGCCGACTCGTCGCGAGAGTGTCCACCAGCTCGTGGCCCACGCGTCTTCACTGGTGTGATGTTCCCACGCGTCGCAATACTCCAGCGTCGACTCGCGCACCGCGCGTGGCATGGGCCCGAGGCTGTGACTGAGCAAGTGAATGCCCGAGGCTAGCGTGGGAAACTCATTGCGTCGCCGGTCGAAAGTCATCTATCTCCTGTCCTGGGACCGCAGGCGTCTCGCCTGCACTCTTCGCAAATGGCCTTCTTCGCACGTTGCAGGCGAGACGCCTGCGGTCCCAGCCAACACGGTCACTTGTAGTTCATCAGCGCCTGTTCAAAACCGAGAGGATCTTTCATCAATCCGTCGAAGACGCCTTTCGCTTCGTCGCCGATCGGTGGATCGTGCCGCTCCTCGCGAATCGCAGCGAGGATCTCGGCGGCAACGTACTCCTTCGTCATCTTCGGCACGTTCGCGCCGCGACTCATGTCCGTGTCGATCGTAGTAGGCATGACGGTGATCACGCGAACGTTATCGTCCGAGAGATACGCACGCAACGCCTGGCCCAACGACAACAATGCCGCCTTCGTTGCGCAGTACGTTCCGACCAACGGTAAATTCACCTTCGCAAACGCAGTCGCGATGTTGACGATCACGCCATCGCGTTGCGTGATCATCCCCGGCGCGACCGCGCGCGTCAGCCGCAACATGCCGAGATAGTTCACCGCCAGTTCGTGCTGCACGTCGTCGAAACTCATCGTGAGTGGATTTCCGAATCCAGCGACACCCGCGTTGTTCACGAGGATATTGATTGGACCGAGTTGCGTGACCGCATCGACATCGGGGTCACTGGTCACGTCGAGTTGTATTGGCGTGACGCGCTCCGGAAATTCTTGTCGCAGCGAATTGCGAGCGTCGTCGGTTCTGGTTCCGGCAAACACTTCACCGGCGCCCGCTGCGACAAACGCCGCGACGAGCGCTTTGCCGAGTCCACGCGAGGCGCCACTGACCAAAACTCGCTTGCCTTCAATCTCCATGTGCGTCGACCTTCGTCACCGCGTTCCGCCGTTGCGTGCGTGCGAGCTGATAAACACCCAGGCCCACGAGTCCCCAAACCAGCAACAGCTCAATGCTCGTTAAAGAGTTTCCACTGATCCGTTGACCAAGGCTCGACGTCTGCAAAGTTACGGCATCCTGACGCAGTTGAATCAGGATCAGCACGCCCATTGACACCATCGAGACGATTGCCGCAACCTGCCGCACACGCAGCGACAAGTTGACCTGGATCTCGTTCGCCAGACCTGGATTAAGACGGGGGAGGAACAGAAATACCAAACTGTGAATGAAATAAAGCACGACGAGGGCAAAGACTGCAACGTTCAAGGCGACAGAAAGCTGGCCGCTGACCAACAAAAGCACGCAACATAGCAGTGTCAGAGTCAAACCGCGGATCGGCGTCGCAGTTTTTTCATTGACCACGCCGAGCCACTGCGGCGCGAGTCTGTCTTTCACAAACATGATCGCGAGACGCGAAGGCACAAACAACGTTCCGTTCAATGCCGTCATGATTGCCGCGATCGCTCCGATCGTGACAAAGAACGCTGCGCCCGACGGAAGATAAAGCGACGCGACTTCAGCCATCGGCGCGTCGGTCGCTTTTAGTCTTTGTCCCGGCAACACACCGAACGAAACGATCGAAGTAAAAACGTAGAACAGCGCGGTGATCGTGATTCCTCTGACGAGGATGCTCGGCAAGCGACGCGTGCTGTCTTTCACTTCCCCCGCTGTTTGCGCAATCGACTCAAAGCCGGCGTAAGCAAAGAACAGCGGCAACAAACTTGCGCCGAAACCGCTCCAGCCGTTACTAAAAAACGGTGTGTAGTTTTCCGAACGCAGCACGAAGAGACCCGGCACGATCAGCACGAGTAACGCCAAACATTTCAACGCCGACATGATCACCTGCACGCGGCCAAACCAGCGTATGCCGATCACGTGAATCACGTAGAAGAGGACCAACGCCGCCAGCGCAACCGGCAATTGAAAACGCTCCCTGTCGATGCGGCCGCCGCTCAACGCGATCACGTAGCCAGCGAATGCATTGGCGAGAAACGCGCCCGCGCCGATGTACGAAATGATCTTGAGCCACGCGCCGATGTAAGCGAGACGAAAGCCGCCGAGTGTGCGCGAGATGTTCAAATATTCGCCACCGGGTTCGCGGCCAAGTGGCGTTGAAAGATAAGCGGCGTAAGGGATGGCAGTTGCGAGAATCGCGGGCGTGAGAACGAGGTAACCGAGAATAACGCTGGGCCCGGTGATCTCCCACGCCACACTCGTGACCTGAAAAATGCCCGCGCCGATCAGGATGCCGATCACCGCGGCGTAAGATTCCAGCGTGCCGAGATCGCGGCGCAGCCGGCTTACGGGAGACTTCGACTCTTCAGCCACGGATTGAGCACCTTCTCCGCGCTTTCCACGCCCGAGACGGGAAGCGTTTGCGAATCGATTAATCCGAGTTGGGCCAACACTGAAGCCTGGTCCCAATAGATGTGTTCGTGAGCGAGTTTGCCGTTGTGGAAGTGAACGATTACCACGAGCGCCACGCGCACGTGTTTTCCGGTCGGCTCGAGACCCGGCAACATCCAATCCATTTTGCTCGTGTGCGTAAACTCGAAAACCATCTCGTCAACGATGCGATCGACGCCGATTGTGCGCGACACCGGCGTCATGCTCGTATCAGTCGGCATTTGCGGAATGAAATGTTTCGAATAGAACTCGCGCAGCTCTTCGTGGCCCACGCCGCCGGTCATCACGGGAACGTGATTCACGTAAGCATCCGGAACCATGGTTTCGAGCGTGTCGTCAGTGTTGCGTGTGGCGAACTCGTACTTAACGTGATCGTCCCAGCGCGCGGAGAGTGTTTGTTGCGCACTCGCCAGACCCGCGCCCGCGAGATGGCTGACGAAGAACTCAAGAGTGCGCAGGTTCGCGAGTTCGGCGTCGGCAGCGTGATAGTGTTCGCCGCCGGTGCGGCCAAACGCGTGTTCGCGTCCGGGATACTCGTGGATCGTAACTAACGGATTTCCGTCGAGCGTAGCGTGGATTTGCGCTTGCGCTTCGGGCGGGCAGAACTTGTCAGCACCGCCGATGTGCAACAGCAACGGAGTGGTGAGGTTCTTCGCTTCGTCGAGAGATTTTTCGATGCTGACGCCGTAGTAACCAACCGCGCAATCCGGCTTGAACCGCGTCGATAACAGGTACGCGAGATTGCCGCCCATGCAAAAGCCGACCGCGCCAACGCGGCCGCTGCATGCCGGATGTTCCCGCAGAAAGTTCATCGCGGCCGCGGAGTCTTCGACCGCTTTCGCTTCGTCGATTCGCTGGTAGAGGTCAATCGCGCGCTGCCAGTCGTCGCCGCTGTCAGTCAACTGCACGCCTGGTTCGAGTCGCCAGAAAAGATCCGGACAAAGCGCGGCGAAACCGTGCGCGGCATACCAGTCAGTGACGCTGCGCATGTAGTCGTTGACGCCGAAGATCTCCTGCAACACGACGACGCCTGGTCCATGGCCGCTCGCGGGCAGAGCGAGATAGGCATCGAACTCGCCACCATCAAAGGATTTTATTGTCGTCATTGAGCGGTGATAGTAAACCAGAGTTTACTTTTCGCGCACCCATTCTCTACCGGCAGTGCAGAGGCGGAGGAAGTTGCAGGCGCGGCAGTGCGGCGCAGTTTTGACCGGGAACTGGAGCGGGTCGGCGGACGAGATGATGCGCAGCATCGCTTCGTTGATCGCGGCACGGCATTGTTCGGGTTCCAGTAACGCGTCGGAGAGATGAATCTCCATGTTTGGTTCGAGGAAGTGCAGCGTGACTTTCAGTTGACTGTGGTCCAGCTCCGGCAAGAGTTCGCGAACAGCGAGCGCATAGGATTGCATCTGGAGTTCGTAATCTTCAGAAGTGGTCCGCACCGCCGCGTCGATCCATGCTCTTCGTCCCGCTGCCTTCTCATCGAAGTCGAAGGCAAACTGTGTCTCTTTCGGAGGTTCGGGCGGTGGTTCGCTTGTCTTCGACGGCAGGATGCGATTCGTTTTGAAGTCGATGATCTCGACTCCTTCGGAGGTGACCAACAGCTTGTCGATCACGCCAAATAAAATCCCCTGCGGCCGTCGCAGACGAAAACTTACTTCACTCCACAGACCAGGTTGACCTGCGGGCTTAATTGAGTTGTCTATCTTGGGCGCGGCTTCGACGCGCTTGAATACGTCGCTCGTCAGATAGTTTTTCGCGAGCGGCAGCAGGTCCCTGATCGCCGCATCGAAGTTGATGTCGACCAGACGATCCGCGAGTTGCGCCTGTCGCAAACGCACAACCTCGGCGAAACTCTCGCGCAAACATTCCTCTGCATTTCGATCGGCCGTGTAGCGTTCGCAGAAACGATGAATGACTGCGCCTTTCAACGTCGCGGTCAGGTTTGCGGGCGGCTCGGGCGCGTCGGCGTTGTTCCAAACGGCGAGCTCATCGCTCGACGGAAGTTGCAGCACGCGATCGAAGTAATACTGACGCGGGCAGCGGTGATAATTGATTAACTGCGTGACGCTGAAGCGATAGATCGCGTTTCCTATAGGGCGTTCGATCTGTTGTACCAGTGGAAACGCATCGACCAACGAATCGATAGGAGGCGCGCTCGCCTGTGGCTCGTCCTCAATCTGTGGTTCAAAGTCAGCGACTTCTTCCGCGAGGTTGACGGTGAGTTGCAACTGCACGTCGTCATCAAGTTCAACTACACCGCCGGTCGATCGTTCACCAAGTTCCAACGATTGCCAGATCCACTTGAGCCAGCACTCATTTCCGCGCGTCAACGACGCGAGTTGATCGGCGACGCCCGTCATGATCAATCGATCTTCAGCGCGCGACGCAGCGACGTAAAGCAAACGCATGTTCTCAAACTGCTCGCGCCATGCGTGCCGCCTTTCAAAACCCGTGTAGGTGCAACCCGCGACGAGACTGCCGCGCCCGTCGGGCACTTTCAGAGTCAAACCCAGATGACGATCGAGCAACACCCAGTTGTCGGTCCCGACTCGCGAAAGTCGTTGCAGATCCGGAATGAACACGACCGGGAACTCGAGTCCCTTTGCCTGGTGGATCGTCATCAATCGCACCGCGTCCGCGGCCTGATCGATTGGTCCTTCACTCTCGCGGCTGCCGATCGCTTCAAACTCCTCGACGTAACGCACGAAGTCGCGGATCAGGTGCGTGCCCGAACTCTCGAAGCGGGCAGCGAGTGTGAAGAGGCGCTCGACGTTTGCGAGTCGTTGCGCGCCGTCAAAGTTGGCGGCAGTCACGGTCATGTATTCAGATTCGTTAACCGCAAACCGCAGCAGATCATGGATCGGATAATGATGGCGGCGCGCAACCAGTTCGCTGATAAGTGCGGACGCGCGCTCGAGCAGTTGGTGTTCTTCGTCGCTGATGTAAGCAATCTCGCCGTGACGTCGCAAAGCCGTGTAGAGCCGGCGCGTGATGGAGAAACCGCGCAACGGATCGACCGTCTCGATCTCCGCGAGCCACGGCGCGCAACGCAGCGCAAGCAACGCGTTGTCGGAGATCCCGCAAAGCGGCGAACGAAGCACGGCCGCAAGCGCGATCTCGTCGGTTTTATTGTCGAGGAAACGAAGCAGTTGAATGAGGTCGGTGATCTCTTCGCGCTCGTAAAAACCGCGGCCGAGCACCGTTTGATAAGGAATGTTGGCGCGGCGAAAGACTGATTCGTAGATCTGCACCTGCGTCATCGCGCGAAACAGCAACGCGATGTTGCCGTATTTCAGCTCCGGCGACGCTTTCTTCAACGCGAGAATGCGTCGCGCGACCTGCTGCGCATCGAGCACACGCGAGTCCTGTTGGGCGCGCGGATCGTCTTCGAGCGACGGCTTCGTGGTCACGAGCATTTCGATGAGCGGGCCCTCATCCCGCAGTTCGCGGCGCGGCTCCGACGGTTCATGCTTCACGAAGCCCAACTGGTCCAGGTTTTTGTATTCACTCGGCGGCAGGTCGTCGGGCACCTGAAACATCCGCGGGAAAAGATGATTGAAGAACGCGATTAGCGGCGGCTGGCTGCGGAAGTTCAACTGCAATCGCTTCTCTTCACCGCCGTGCGCAAGCAGTGTCGCAGTCATCTCCCGAAAGACATCGACGTCGGCGCCGCGAAAACCGTAGATGGACTGCTTGCGATCGCCGACGATGAAGAGATTTGCCGGACGCCGTCCTTTAGTTAATGCAGCGCGTTCGAGCAGCACGCGTTGCACGGGATTCGTGTCCTGAAACTCATCGACAAGGAAAAAACGATACCGTTCGGAGATCCGCGCAAGCACTTCCGGACGTTCGAGCAAAACAAGGGTTCTCAATTCAAGATCGTCAAAGTCCAATGCGGATAACTTCTGCTTCTCTTCGTTGAGCCGCAGATCGATCCGCAACAACAGGTTGACCATCTCGAGCGCGTACTGCCGCGCAAAGAGATCGAGACAAACCTGCGGCACGCGTCCTTTTAGATCTTTCGCCCAGATCAACTCGTCGAGCGCCTTGACGTGGTCCGCAACCGCACCACGGAGTGCCGGACGAGGAGCGCGAAAGGCTTCAACCCCGCGACAGTAATCGGCGAGCGTCTCGTGTGAAGGAATCGACGTCAACAACTTGCCGAGCTTGGACCACGCATCGGCCACGTCAGCCTTGTTCAGCATCGCGGCCGGAGTTGTACGGCGCACGTTGAGAAAACCCGCGAGGGTCTCTTCGAGTTCTTCCAACGCGTGTGCGTGATCTTCTTCCGTCGCATGAACGCGCGCCGTAGCGAGCGCGAGATCTTCGAGTGACAACCCCTGGCCACGCGCATCGCGGTACACCTGGGCCAACGCGGCGGCCAAACGGCTACGACCCACGCCGAGCGTGAGTCGCGAGATCTCGACGTGACCGCCGCTGATGAAATCGGAAAGAACTTCCTCAACCCTAAGCTCCAGCATCATCGCGGCGCGATGTTCGTCGAGCAACAAAAACTGCGGATCGACGCGCGCCTCGATGGGAAACTCGCGCAGCAAACGCGCGCAGAACCCGTGAATCGTGGTGATGACCGCGCCATCGAGCGTGCGTTTGTAGTTGATCCAACGGCGGCGCTCCTCGTCACTCGCGATGCGCAGCATGTGATGAAGGTCCGCGCGCAGACGCTCGCGCATCTCGTTAGCGGCGCGGTTCGTGAAAGTGATGGCGACGATCTGATCGATCGAAAGACTGTATTCGCGCAGGATGTGCAGGTAGCGCTCGACCAGGACCGTGGTTTTGCCCGAGCCCGGTCCGGCCGTGACTGAGATGTGTTTGCTGATCTCGTATGCGGCTGCCGCTTGTTCCGGCAACAGCACGCGCTGCTCTTTCATTTCTTTCTTTCGATACGATCGCGGTCGTAACGACTCACCGCGCGATAGTCGCAAAAGCGACAAGTCTTCAGGCGCTCAGATGGATCGACGCGAAAATCGCCCGCGCGCATGCGATCGAGAAACTCCCAAATCTTCGCCACTACTTGCCCGCGAATGTGTTGCCACTCTTCATCTGAGAAAACAGAGTTCCGGGCGCGCAGCCGCAGGTAGTCCAACTGGCTCGCGCGATACAGACCTTTGTTGCGCCGATCCTGGGCGCCGCGAATTACGTAGTAGCCGCCGCCGGCAACCGGATGATCCGGAAGGATCAGTTTTTCGAGGGCTTCGAGATAGATCGGCAGTTGCAAACTGCGTCCCGACGTGATGTCGCTGCGGCTGGAACCCGTGGACAATTTGTAGTCGTAGGCAACAACCGTGTTGTCGCGCGCGACGTCGACGCGATCGATCTGGCCGCTGATCTTGATCGACTCTTCCCCGATGAGCGTCTCGCGCTGAAGCTCGAGCGGTTCTTCTTTCGAATTGGGATCTTTCGCGGCTGACTTCATGCCGCCAAACGCGACTTCGAAATACGCCGGCAGCATTGCTTCGCGCTCCGCGGCTTCCTGGACCTCCAATTCGTAAAGCAGCACCTGATCCAACAAAATCTTGCGAATCTCGCGGTCGATCTTCCAGATCTGTTTGTTGAGTGGCGGCACGACGCGTTCGTGTTCGTCGAAGACTTTGTCGGCGATGGATGCCAGCTCGGTTTGCAGTTTTTTGCGATCGAGTTTGTGCAACGGTTCGCGACGATGTTTCTCGAAAAAGCGCCGCAGAATGTCGTGCAGGAGTTTGCCGGCGTCGATGGCTTGCAGATCGAGCGCGGCTTCACCGCGCGGCTCGAGCCGCAACACGCGTTGCGCGAAGAAGCGATACGGGCAATTACCATAAACGCTTAAACCGCTAGCGCTATGAACAAAATCCGAACCAAATTTTTGTCTCACTAACCGAAGAAGATCAGGATTGGTGATGATGCCGTCGTATGGACCGTAGATCGGGCCGCACCGTTCGCGCTCGATCTCGATGCGGCGGAGCGCGGCGTCGCTGAGATAACCGTCGTTGCGCGCAAGCGTTAACAGTCGTGTGATCCGCGGCTGTGGCAGCAGTCCTTCTCTTTGCCCGCGATGCAGGTGGCGCTCCTGTTGCCGCACGAGGCTGATCTTCATCTCGTTTGTGTTGGACGCTTCGGCAAGATGCTTGCCATCGTAGTCGCGGCGGATGATCTCGGTTTCGACGCGGTACGGCGCAACGGCGCGACGCAGTTCGTCGATGTAATAAGAAGCGACGGTTTCCGTGTCGTCGTCGAGCATCAGCGGACGCGTTAGGTAAAGCCGCTCGGTTGCGCGACACGCCACTTGATAGAAGTAGTGCTCCTCTTTAAGTAGCGTGTTGGGCGAGATGTCTTCGAGCGTAAGGCCGTACTCGCGGAGACGATCGCGTTCTTCGTGTGGATAGATCCAGTCGCGTCCAGCGGTGAGCGGAAACCCGCCTTCAGTCAAACCGGCGCAGAACACCGCACGAAAGCGCAGGCCGCGAACGTCGGTCGCTTCGAGTATCCGAAGACCGTTGCGATCGGGCGCGCCGAAGAGTTGCGATTGCGAACCAAGTGAACGCCGCACTTCCTGCAAAAAGTTTGAAAGCCGGGTGGATTTTGCGCCGTTGCCCGCGAGCTCGATACTCTTGATCGCCGCGACGAAAGCGCGCCGCATGATCTCGAGCGAATTGAAGTTGAGCATTACTTGCGGCAGTTGCGCTTCATCGTTCGATCGACGCGAGGGTTCGCTGATTTGCTCGCGGAAGCCGAATCGGTCCAATAGTCGCATCAATTCTGAGCGGAGGTCCGTGAGCTTGCCTTCGTGCGGGAGCGAGTAAAGCAGTTCGGAAAAACGACGGACGACGAGGGCGGTCCACGCAATGGCCCACGGCTCAATGTCGCGCGCTGGACGCCGTTTCCTTTCGACGCCTCTCTCGTCGAGCTTCACGATCTCGGCGTTCTCGACGTTGTCCGCGATGTCTGTGTCGCGATCCTGCGCGCCGGGATCGATGTTCAGGACTTCCTTGGTGGCCGTCGCGCCGGGAAGTTCGGTAAACAGTTTGTGAGCACGCGCGAGCCACGCGCTGACGGTGAGATCGCTGCCGACGTAGGCGAAGGCGTTTTCGAGCGCGTCAGCGTCCCAGATGCCGATTCGCGTCTGCGACTCGGGGTTCAACAAGTCACGGTGATTTTCCTCGAAGCGAGACGCGAGGATTCGTAATTCCGCGTCGCTGAGGCGGAAATATTCGGACTTGATTAAGTCGGCTATCTCGGAAATGCGCGTTGTGGGCTCATCCTGATCCGTGGTCAGACCTTCGAGCAGCAGAAGCAGTTTCAGGGCAGCGCGATTCGCGGGCACGTCACCGGCGTCAACGCGCAGTTCCAGATTGCATGGCAAGGATTCCTCATGCAGCACGCGCGCGATCCTGTTGGCATAACGCGAACGCTCGCGCACGACGAGGGCGATGTCCGCGAGACTGTAGTTCTCGGTGAGCACCAGGCGCTTCACTTCGCGAACGATGGTGCGAATCTCCGTGTCGCGATCGCCGCATTCGAGGTAGCGGATCTCTTTCGTCGCAAACTCCGGCTCTTCCGAACCTTCAATCGACGGCTGTAACGGATTGAAAAGGTTCTCACGCAGTTGCGCGAGCAAGCCCGGGGGCGACGTGTAATCGTGCATGTGCACGGTGTCGAACGTCGCCATGCTCTCCAACTGTCCGATCGTCTCCTGAAACGGGAGGAAGATTTCGGGATTGGAATCGTCGTGGTTGAGATTAACGACGACTTCCGGCATGCGCGGCAGCAACTGGCGCAGGATCTCGCCCTGCACCGGAGTAAAGTCGAAGAAGCCGTCGATAATGAAGAGCTGCACGTTTGCGAGCCACGGCACGCGCACGCCGCGGCCGTCAATCAAGCCGCGCAACACCCAGAGCGCGCGGAGTTGATCCATGTCTTCTTCGGTAAACTGATTCTGGTTGAGCAGGTCGCCGTAGGTGGAGTAAATGGTTTCGACTTCGCGATCGAAATCGAGTTGCGTAATGCCGCGCGGATGATGATTTCCCTTTTCGATGTCGCGCGCGCGCGTTTCGAGGATTTCGATCAACTCGGCTGGGGTTTTCGCGGCGCGTTGGATCTCGCCCAGGAGAATCGCGACGCTGTTCACAACGCCTTCGCGTCCGGCGAGCGGCGCAAACGCTTTCAGTTTGTTGGCCGCGAGTAACTGAAGCAGCACTTGCGAGATCAGGCTGCGCTTCAGCGGCAACTCCTCGCGATCGATGGGGATGCGCGGCGGGATGCCGTTGCCGTCGTCGTCGATCGCGGAGTACAGAATGCGCCGGATGAAGCCGCGAAACAGGTGAACGGGCAGTTCACCCCAAACGCCGCGATTGCGATTGCCGTCGAGGATCTGCTGCGTTACGGATTCGAGCAGCGGATACGACGCGGCGAGGTAGATAAACGCATCGCTTTGATTGTTGGCGACGAGTTTGGCGCAACGCTCGATGAGCAACGCGCGATTGTTATTGAGTAGAGGACCTAACCAGATTTCTTTCACGACTAAATCCGCAGCTTACACAGATTATTTTCAACTGTCACCGAGGGGTGTGTTATTTCATTCGCCGGGGGTTTATTGGGCTGGGGGGTCAGCGATCTTTGCCGGCGGCCTGGGCTCTGAGGAGAGGGAATTCGTCGTCGGCGGCCATGAGTGCCGTGGGGGATTCCGGAAACAGTCCACCTTCGTCGAGCGTCAACGCGCGCGCGGCTTTGTCAACGGGTTCGAGAATTTCGATCTCTTCGCCCGCGAGCGCGCCGCGCTCTTTGAAACGCCGCGCAGTCACGAGCACCCGTGTCTCAAGCGAGCGCACGCCTTTGTTATAGGATTCGAGCGCGCGGTCGAGATTGCGGCCGATGTCGTCGAAGTGATTCGTGAACACGCGGATGCGATCGTAGAGCGTCTTCGCAAGGTCGCTGACTTCCTGCGCGTTCTCCGCCATCTGTTCCTGGCGCCAACCGTAGGAAATCGCTTTGAGCAGTGCGATGAGAGTCGTCGGTGTGGCGATGATCACGTTTTGAGCCACGCCGTCTTCGATCAGTTTCGGATCGTGTTCGAGCGCGGCGCTGTAGAACGTTTCACCCGGCAGGAACAGCAACACGAACTCCGGTGTGGGTTGCACTGTTTCCCAATAGGACTTCCGGCTGAGACTCGTGATGTGCGTTCTCACCAGGCGCGCATGGTCTTTCAACCTGGCCGCGCGGATCTGCTCGTCGTTTGTAGCGATCGACTCGTAAAACGCATCGAACGGCACCTTTGCATCGACAACAATCGTGCGTTTGCCCGGCAAGTGGACGATCAAATCCGGACGGATGCGGCAGTCTTCTCCGTTGACCGTTGACTGTTCCACAAAATCACAGTACTGAAGCATCCCGGCGAGCTCGACGACGCGGCGCAACTGAATCTCGCCCCAACGACCGCGCACGTGCGGCGCGCGCAACGCCTTCACGAGATTTCCGGTTTCCGATTGAAGCTGCAAATGCGACTGCGCGAGTACCTTTACCTGTTCGCGCAACTCCGAATAGGCGCCGGCCCGCGTCTTTTCCAGTTCACCGATCCGGCCATCGACTTTTTCCAGCGACTCTTTGAGCGGTTTTACAAGTTCGTTGATGGCGCTCTGGCGGAGTTGGAGATCGCCTTTCGCGTGTTGCTGAAACGTTTCCAAATTTTGTTTTGCGAGATCGAGAAATGAACGGTTGTTGTTGCGCAGTGCGTCCGCGGAAAGCGCTTTGAACGCGTCGGTGAGTTTTTCTTCAGCGCTGCTGAGCAGGGCCAGCTTTTCGGCGCTGGCGCGTCGTTCATCTTCGAGACGCGTTTGCAGCGCAAGCAGGTTTGCCAGGTTGCTGGCGTTCTCGCCACGCAGGCGTTCGCTTTCGTCGCGTTCGCGATCGAGTGCGTCGGTCAGGTCGCGGAGCTGGAGTTCTTTGCCGTTGAGACGTTCGATGAGTGTGGCGCGTTCCGTTTCAGCTTCGGCGCGGCCGCGTTCGAACTGGTATCGCAGTTTAGATCGGGTAAGAACCCAGATGGAAATTGAGCCGATGATGAAGCCCAGGGCCAACATCATCGCGGGGAGTAAAACTTCCATGCGGCGGATTCTAACACCAAAAACCACAAATAGTGCTACAAAAACACAGGCGACCCCCAATATGTGGGTCAGCGGCCAAAGGTGGCGACCATGCGTTCGTAGATTTGGCGGGTGACGCGGACGTCATTCAGGTTGTATTCGCGGATCAGTTCGAGCTTGCCGGCCTGGTACAGATCAAACACCTTGCTGCCTTCGACCTCCGAGGTTTTGCTCGACTCAATCCCGAGCGCCCACGCAACGTCGTCGAGACTGACGTGCCGCCGTGCTCCGAGCCACCAGCGATGCATCGTGTCAAACACGCCGCGCACGTTGTAATCGGCGAGATTCACAAAGGGCCGCGCCTTGATCCCATGCACCAAACAGCGCTGAAAGATAAACGGCAGATCGAAACCGATGACGTTATGACCTATAAGCTCGTCGCAGTCGCAATCGAAGTCTTTCAGCAACGCCAGAAAATCCAGCAGCGCGCGTTTTTCCGGTTGTTCGAATCCATCGCTGTCGATGCCGAAACAGTGCTCACTGACTTCCGGTCCAAGTTCCGGAAACTCCAGACCCGGAATCGGTCCGACGTGCACCGCGATCGACAGCACACGGCCTGATGTCGCGCTTAGCGCGCCGAGCGCATAGCAACGCTCTTCCTCGGCGGCGATGTCGTCGAGATAACGCTGTTGCTGTTCGACGCGCATGTTGCCGAGCCGCATCTGCCGCTCAAGCTGCAGCCCGACGCGCTCGCGAAAATCGGCAAGCGTCAGTGTTTCGATGTCGATCGTGAACGCGCGCGGAACTTGTGGATCGGCGTGTTGATGCTCACGGTATTGCCCGATCGTGATTGGCCGGTACTCTGCCACGACGAACTGTGGCCGGTCTTGAAACAACTCGAGTTTTCCGGTGATGCCCCACAGTCCCGGCTTGATCCCTTTTTGCGTTTCCAGGACTTCGCCCCAGATCTTCAAAGCGAGCGAGCCCGTCGAATTGCGTGCCGAAACATCACAGAACGAGCGGCCCTGCTGCGTACGGCGCTCGCGAACCGAAGTGACGAGCACCATCAACCACAAGTCTTCGCCGAGTGGGATTTCGGGGATCGGGATGTTGCCTCGCACTACTTAAACCACCCCATTCTGCCGGTGAGCATGAGCACGATCATTTTGTAGTCGCCCATCAGCGACCACAGCGGGTATTTGAAGGTCGCGGGCCGGTTCTTTTCGATTACGAAATGCGCGAGCCACGCGAAGCCGTAACCGGGAATAAACGCGAGCAGGAACAGCCACCAGCGTCCGGTGGCGATGAAGTAGATCACGAGCGCGACGCCGATCGTTGTGCCAATGAAGTGCAGCACGCGCGTGGCTGGGCGGCTGTGTTCGGCCACATAGAACGGCCAAAACTCTGCAAACGATTGGTAACGCTGTTCGCTCATGAGAACAGTTGTGAGAAGCTCTCCTCGCTGACCGGCTCGACCTGGATCAACGCGAGGTTTTCTTCGACGTGTTCCACTCGACTCATGCCCACGAGCGCAGTGGTGATGCCGGGTGTGGAACGAACAAACTGAATCGCGGTTTGCGCGTCGGTTTTGAGCGAACCGAGCGGAGCGCGGACTTGATCCGGTAAACCTCGCGCGAGCCGAGCCTGCAACATCGACGCGCTCGCAACGACGGTCACGCCGAAGTCCATGGCGTCTTGCGCAACGCTGAACGCCTCCGGCATCGCCAAATTAAACGGCAACTGAATAAAACAAAATCCGTGTCCCTCGCCGCCGGCTTCGCGCGCGAGCTGGACCATGCGTTCCAGCGAATGTTGTTGGCCCGACTCAGGAGCCGCGCGAAAACCGTTCCAGGTCGCGACGCCATAGTAACGCAGCTTGCCGTCACTGCGATTCTGTTCGAGACGTTCAAACGCGCGTTGTAAACGATCGTAAAACTCTGTCTCAGAAACCGCACCCAATTGCGACTCGGGGTTGTGAATGTAATAGACGTCCACGGTCGCCACGCCCATGTTGCGCAGTGATTGATCGAGCTGGTGTTGGAGGTATGCCGGCGTCATGCAGTGACTGCCGCCGACGAAGTCGTCGAACGAAGCAATTCCCGGTCTGACGAAAGTCTCTTCCACATACGCCCGCACGTCTCGCGGCGGCGCGCCATCAAACGGCAGATAACCGCCTTTTGTACAAAGCAACAGCTCATCACGCGCGAAATCGTGTTCAGTCGTGAGCGTCTTCAACGCGTCGCCAATCGAGCGTTCGCTTCGTTGAAAGCGGTAATTCGCGGCGCTGTCGATCACGTTAACGCCGAGTTGAACGGCGCGCACGACGGCGTCGCAATAACGTACGTCCGTCTCTTCATCAGGGTTACCGAGATACGTGCCGATGCCGATCGACGAGAGCTGCAAATTCTCGCGCTCGCGAAAATGGTTCTTCGCGGCGCGATCCGCGAAGCGCTCACGGTAACGCGCGGTGCCTTCGGGTGTGGCGTGGTTTGCGACTGTCATTTGCACGGATGGTAGCACGCCTTTTGTGCTTTGTACTTGGTACTTGGTACTTTGTAAGAACAAAGACAAAGATCAAAGAACGAAGTACAAAGCTCATGTCGTTAGACTTATCGAGAGAAGCCTTCGACGAGATCTCCTCGCAAGCGGAGCGGCTCGTCTTCGAGTACTTCGCGCACATCGCCGAGCGCCCGGTGATGGCGCCGAATCACGCCGGGAAAACGACAGCTGCGATCAATGTCGAGCTTCCTCTCGAAGGCCGGCCGTTGGAAGAACTGATTGCTGAGTGCCGCACCGTGATGGATCTCAGCCGGCACAACGGTCATCCGCGTTTCTTTGGTTACGTCGCGTCGCCATCCACGGCGATCGGCGCGTACGCGGATCTAATCGCTTCGGCGCTCAATGCAAACATTACGTGCTGGCGATCGGGCCCGGCGGGGACGGAGATCGAGCAACTCGTCGTGCGCTGGCTCGGATCGTTGATTCGTTATGACGAGGACGCGAAAGGTTTGCTGACGAGTGGTGGTTCCATGGCAAACATGATCGCGTTGCTCATTGCGAGCCGGCGTAAAACGGGCGTGGAAGCGTCGCGAAAAGGCCTATGGAACGCTGGACCACCGATGACGATCTATGCGTCTGAAGAAGTGCACATGTCGATGGCGAAGGCGGCGGATATTCTCGGGTTTGGTCGTGATCAGGTGAGGGTGGTGGGTTGTGATGAGAAGTTAAGGATGCGTGTGGACGAGTTGGTTTCACATTTAACAGCAGATCGGGACCGTGGGTTGAGACCGTTCTGCGTTGTCGGCAGTGCGGGGACGGTGAATACGGGCGCTATCGATCCTTTAAATGAGATTGCGGATGTGGCACGCGAGTTTGACCTCTGGTTTCACGTCGATGGCGCGTACGGCGCGCCGGGTGTGTTGGACCAACGCAAGACGGATCTGTTCGCGGGACTCGAACGAGCCGATTCGGTTTCGCTCGATCCGCACAAGTGGTTGTTTGTGCCGGTCGACGCCGGTTGTTTACTGTTTCGAGACTCGGCCGCGGCTGCGGCTGCGTTCAGCACCGAAGACGCCGACTACATCAAACGGCACGGTCACGCTGACGACGCAGCGTTTGCTTACTGGGATTATGGCGTCGAACTCTCGCGCCGGTTCCGCGCGTTGAAGATCTGGTTGACGCTTGGCTACTACGGCGTGCGCCGTCTCGCGGAAGCGATCAGCGAAGACAATTCGCTCGCGGCATATCTTGGTGAGATCGTTGCAACCGCGGATGATTTTGAACTGCTCGCGCCGGTTGAATTGAGTATCTGTTGTTTTCGTTACGTGCCGCCGAACCTTCGAGGTAATGATGCCGAGCTGAACCGGTTGAACGAACGGATTATGGCCGAGGTGCAAAAGGGTGGTCGCGCGTATTTATCGAATGCAACGGTGAACGGGAGGTTTGCGCTCCGCGCTTGCATTACGAATTTTCGCACGACGAAGGCGGACGTTGAGGAAACGGTCCAGGCAGTACGAGAGGCGGCCGACGTTTTAAGCCACTGATGAACACCGAAACCAACAATTACGATAGTGAGATCAAAGTGGCCGTTAACCTGGCGCGCGCTGGGGGCGAGTCGATCCTTGCAAAATATGGCAAGCCGCTGCGCGTCGAACAGAAGAGTCACGAAGACGACGTCGAACCGGTCACGCAAGCCGATCGTATCGCCAACGAACTAATCGTCAACGGATTAAAATTCGAATTCCCGGGGGACGGTATTCTCGCCGAGGAGTCTGTTGATACTGAACGCCGCCTGAGCAAGTCGCGCGTGTGGCTGGTCGATCCACTCGACGGCACAAACGGATTCATCGACGGTAACGGCGATTTCGCCGTGCAGATCGGACTCGTCGAAGACGGCGAATGCGTCGCCGCCGTTGTGTATCTGCCACTGACGGATGTGTTGTATCGCGCGGTGCTCGGCGCTGGAACGTGGATCGAACGACCTGAGTTGGAACCGGGAAAAGCCGCTGTTTCAGATCGACGAACCTTCGCGGAGATGCGGCTCGCCGCGAGCAGATCGCATCGCAGTACGCGTATGAACAAGGTCGTGCAGCGCTTTGGTTTTCGCGAAGAAGTGCGAAGAGGTTCGGTTGGAATCAAGGTCGGTTTGCTCGTTGAGGAACAGTGTGATCTCTACATTCATCTCTCCGGCCGTACAAAACAATGGGACACGTGCGCGCCGCAGTTGGTCCTGACCGAAGCCGGCGGGCGGATGACCGATCTGTTCGGCCGGCCTTTGACTTACAACGTTCCTGATGTAAACAATCGTAATGGTCTCGTTGCCAGCAATGGCGTGTCTCACGATCTGATAATCGAAACCCTCGCCCCGCTGCTGGCGGAGTTTGGCCGAAAACCGGTCTAGTTATTGCCAATTGGCAATTGCCGAGTGCCAATTGGCAGCAGGTCCTTGTCTTACAATCGGCACTTGGCAGTCGGCAATCGAAAATCTCTTATGCTGCGTTCGAAATCCTTTCTCACCTGTTTTGTGATCTGCGCGGTGCCGCTGTTGTTGCTGGCCGCGCTGAACTACTGGAACGGCACGCGCTCGGTCAACAACACCGCCAACACGATGGTTGAGGACGACCTCCGCTCTTTCAACGCCGGCATTGATGAGATGCTGAGAGACGAGGGCAGCGCGCTGTTGAAGCTGGCGGTGACTCCCGATTTACAACGCGTCGGTTCCGATCCTTCGTTGCGCAAAAGCGTCCATGCGAGTTTGAAATCCGCGTGGGACTTTGGACTCTTCCAGAGCCTCGCGTTGTTTGACCATAATCGCAAACTACTCTGGCTCAGCACGAACACACAACAGTTAGAGATCTGGGACGCAACTCTCGACAACGCTGTGCGTTCCACCGTGCCGCAACCCGACGATCGCGCATGGACCGCGCAAGGCAACGTTTTGTTCGATAGACCAGTAGGCAACGGCGCCGACGCGGGGATCGAGTTC
The DNA here is from genome assembly GCA_020199835.1 of Acidobacteriota bacterium. Lineage (GTDB taxonomy): Bacteria > Acidobacteriota > Blastocatellia > Pyrinomonadales > Pyrinomonadaceae > PSRF01. The sequence continues at coordinate 565,311 of JAIVJV010000009.1, forward strand.
TCTGTCCCGATTCACAACGAAAATGGGCTCGGCAACGAGGGCGCGATAGTCGCAGTAGTAAATCTCAAGCGACTGTTCGCCACCACGGCGCGCGCATTGGAATCGAGCGGTAACCGAACGTCGTCCTCGCCCGTGATCCTTGTTCGCGATAGTTCCGGAAGCGTGGTCTACCAATCTGAGCCACCCTGGCATGGTTCCGGCGCGACTGCTTCAGCGCCGACGCCGCGTTTGAACGTGACTATTGCCGCCACGCGCTACACCGCACCATTCATGTCGGCCGCGCGCTTTTGGGGAGTTGCGGGTTTTATCCTCGCGCTTGGCCTCGCGTTCCTCTCCGCGTTGCTGCTCGACCAGCACGTGCGCAGACGTTCGCGCGGCATGGCGCAGGTCACCGAAGACTTGTCGGCGATCGCCAAAGGCGAGTGGGACCGTCGCATTGTCCTGCAATCGAGTGACGACGCGCGCGCGATTGCCGACAACATCAACACGATGACGGAACGGTTGCGCGCGCAGATCGCACGCGAAGAAGAGTCGAGGCAGTTTGAATCGTTCGTCAGGATCTCCGCCATGCTGACTCACGATCTAAAGAACGCGATCGAAGGATTGTCGTTGACGGTCAGCAACATGGAACGCCACTTCGACAACGAGCAGTTTCGCATCGACGCAATGAAAGGTCTGACCAACGCATGCGACAAACTCAAGGCGCTCGTTAATCGTCTGAGCCGCCCCGTGAGTAGTTTGAGCGGCGAACACAGGCGACCGACGAAAACCGATCTGGTACCGATCATAAATCGCGTAGTCGCGATGACGGCCGAACCGACGCGCGGCAGACATACGATCCAAACGAAACTTCCCGCGAACCTCTACGCCCTCGCGGACCCGGCACGAGTCGAAGAGGTGATGGAAAACCTGATCCTCAACGCGATTGAAGCGATGCACCTCACCAGCGGCACACTTACGGTCGAAGGCGGCTACGACGCAAATGGCACCGTCATAATCTGCGTCTGCGATACTGGACCAGGCATGAGCCGAACGTTCATCGAGAATCGATTGTTCCGTCCCTTTTCCACTACGAAAAAGCATGGGATCGGCCTCGGCCTGTACACCTGCCGCGAAGTGATTCGCGCCAGCGGCGGCTCGATCGAGGTGCAATCGGTCGAAGGCGCTGGAACGACCTTTCGCGTCGTGCTACCATCCGTTCCAAACGACAGGCGTAACTAAAAGAGGGAAGCGGCAAGACCTTCTTTATACATACCCGTTGCGCACAGTTCCTCTAGCAGTACCTGCCCCAGAAGAGCGCCGTTCAGCAGTGTGTACGGCCCGGTTCTATAGTGGAATGCGATAACGAACATGAGCACTCAAGCACAACCAAAAGGTACGGTGCTCGTCGTTGACGACGACGAGGCGGTACGCAGTGGTTTGTACTGGGCGTTGACTTCCGATTATCACGTGTTGCAGGCGTCATCGCGGGAAGAGGCGTGCGCGCTGATCAACGATAAGGAAGTTGAAGTCGTAGTCAGCGATCTGCATCTGCCGCCAAACGTTGACGACATCGCTGAAGGGCTCGCGTTGATTGACGTAGCTCGCGCGCAGGATCCGCCGTTGCAAGTGGTAGTGATCACGGGCAGCGACTCGAAACGCGCGGCGCTCGAAGCGGTAAAGCATGGCGCGTATGGGTTCTTTGAAAAACCGCTCGACTCCGCGGAGTTGTTGCACATCGTCAATCAAGCTTCGCGGCTGCGGCAGTTGGAGATCGAGAACCGCCGTTTGCGTGATGAACTCGCGCGGCCGCCGGGATTCTCGCCATTGTTGGGATCGAGTCATGCGCTGGAGCGCGTGTTGAAACAGGCGCGCTCGGTCGCGCAGACGAGTGCGACTGTGCTGTTGACGGGCGAAAACGGCACGGGCAAGGAGATGCTGGCGCGCGCGATTCACCAGGAGAGTCCGCGAGCGAGTGGTCCATTCGTCGCGGTGAGTTGCGCGGCGTTGCCCGAGACGCTGATCGAGTCGGAGCTGTTCGGACACGAACGCGGCGCATTCACGTCGGCGCTGCAATCGCGCAAAGGTCGCTTCGAACTGGCGAATGGCGGCACGTTGTTTCTCGATGAGATTGGCGAGCTGAGTCCGGCGGTGCAGGTGAAACTGTTGCGCGTGTTGCAGGAGCGCGAGTTTGAACGCGTCGGTGGGACGCGAACGTTGAACGTTGACATTCGCTTGATTGCCGCGAGCAATCGGGATCTTGAAAAGGAAGTTAAAGAAGGCCGTTTTCGACAGGATCTGTTCTTCCGTTTGAACGTGGTGCCGCTCGCCCTTCCGCCTTTGCGCGAACGGCCGGAAGACATTCCGTTGCTGGCAGCGTTTTTCGCGGCGAAGTCGGCCGAGAAACACGGACAATCGACACCGGAACTCGCGCCGGAGTTGATCGAAGTGTTGCAGGAGTACGAATGGCCCGGAAACGTCCGCGAACTGGAGAACCTGATCGAGCGCCTCGTCGTGTTGAGCAACGGTCCGACGCTGGGCATTGAGTTTGTGCCGGAGAAGATGTTGCGCGCGCTTCCGGGAACGAGTGTCTCGGATGAATCGACGCTGGAAGGCGCGGTGGCGACGTTGAAGCGAAAGATGATCGTCAATGCGTTGCACAGCGAGGGAAACAAGGTCGCCGCGGCGAAGAAGTTGGGTATCAGTCGCTCCTACCTGCACCGCCTCATCAACGAATTTGAGATCAAGTCTGTATAATCATGCGCAATGGCCAGTCTGCAACAACGCTTACCGGAGAACGTGCCGGGGGATTTTTTCGTCGATTCAACCTGCATCGACTGCGATACGTGTAGCCAACTCGCGCCCGCGATCTTTCGCGATCACGGCGACCAGTGCAGCGTCTATCACCAACCGCAAAATGAAGCTGAGACAAAGCGCGCGATGATGGCGCTGGTCGCGTGTCCGACCGGATCGATCGGTTCCGTCCAGCGGCACGATGCGCATCTCGGCATCGACGCGTTTCCGTTGTTGCTGGATGAGAACGTCTACTTCTGTGGTTTTACGGCAGAGTCGAGTTTTGGCGCGTGGAGTTACTTGATTACTCGACCCGCGGAACACGGCGGCAACATTCTCATCGACTCGCCGCGATACGCAACACAACTGCTGAAACGCATCGAAGCACTCGGCGGTGTGAAGACGATGCTGCTGACTCACAAAGACGACGTCGCCGATCACAAACTGTTTCGCGAACGATTAAACTGCGAACGCGTGATGCACGTCGACGACGGCGCAGAGCGTCTCGGCGTCGAACAAACAATCCGTGGTTATGAACCGTTTCAACTGGATCGTGACTTATTGATCATCCCCACGCCTGGCCACACGCGCGGACACGTGGTTTTTCTTTATCGCAACAAATTTCTGTTTACGGGCGATCACCTTGCCTGGTCACCAAACCGGCAAACGTTAACGGCGTTTCGCAGTGTGGCGTGGTATTCATGGCCCGAGCAGATCCGCTCGATGGAGAAGCTTTTGGATTACGAGTTTGAGTGGGTGCTGCCGGGGCATGGAGACATGCATCAGGCCGACGCCGCCGCCATGCACAATGAGCTACAACGCTGTGTGGCGTGGATGAAGACTAAATAAACGAGGCAAAGAGACAGATGACTCGAAACCAGAAAATCGCCCTGGGTTGTGGTGGTGCGGGATGTTTGGGATTGATCGTGGTCACGATCGCCGGCGGTTTGATCTATTTCTTTGCTATTCGTCCGGCCGCGCATCGCGCCAGCCGCGACTACAATTTCAACCGCAACTACAACAGCAACTTTAATCTCAACTCAAACACCAACTCAGACGAGAACACCAACTCAGACGAGAACGCCAACTCAAACTCTAACTTTAACTCAAACGCAAACTCCGACTCTTCCACTTCCGCGTCATCCTTGTCTGACGACGACAAGCACAAGCTGTTTCACGCCGCGACCATGACGGGTGAAACCGAGACCATCACGCGCGTCAACGTCAAACTCGGACTCTGGAAAGATGACCACACTCCGGGAGATAACTACCAGCAGTTTGCCACCGAGCATGCCATCTGGGTGTTTCAAAACATGGATTGGGTCCGCACAATAAACTCGACTGAAAAGGCGAAAGCCTACGTCGAAGAACATTTACCTTAAAAACTTAGAGACAAGATGCACCCATCCCGTATTAGAAATTTTTCCATCATCGCGCACATCGACCACGGTAAGTCGACGCTCGCCGATCGCCTGCTTGAACTCACTGGCGCGCTCTCGGCACGCGAGATGGAAAACCAGGTGCTCGACAACATGGACCTCGAACGCGAGCGCGGCATCACGATCAAGGCCCACGCAGTCAGACTTGATTACAAGGCACAGGACGGCCAGCAATACGTGCTGAACCTGATCGACACGCCGGGACACGTCGATTTTTCTTACGAAGTATCGCGATCGCTTTCCGCGTGCGAAGGCGCGTTGCTGATCGTCGACGCCTCGCAAGGCGTTGAGGCGCAAACGCTCGCGAACACTTACCTGGCGATCGAAAATAATCTCGAACTGATTCCGGTTATCAACAAGATCGATCTGCCGGGCGCTGAACCGGAAAAAGCCATCGAACAGATCGAACACTTCATCGGTCTCGAAACGCACAACGCGATTCTCACGAGCGCCAAAACGGGCGAGGGCGTCGCGGACGTGCTCGAAGCAATCGTGCGCGACGTTCCGCCGCCCAAGGGCGATCCGGACGCGCCGCTCAAAGCGTTGATCTTCGACTCGTGGTACGACTCGTATCGCGGCGTTATCGTGCTCTTTCGCGTGATCGACGGCACGATTCGTCCGGGAATGAAGATCAGGTTTTTTAATGCGAACCGCGATCACCAGGTTGAAACACTCGGAGTGAACCGCCCGACGCCCACGCCGATCGATCAGTTGAGCGTCGGCGAAGTCGGATTTTTGACTGCGTCGATCAAAGCCGTGGCTGACGTGCAGATTGGCGACACGGTAACAGAAGCAGCGCGACCGACGAAAGAACCGTTTCCCGGTTTTCAGGAGATCAAGCCGATGGTGTTCGCCGGTCTGTATCCGGTGGACACGAATCAATACGAAGAGTTGCGCGACGCGCTCGACAAGTTGCGCTTGAACGATGCGTCGTTCTTTTACGAGCCGGAGTCGTCCACAGCGCTCGGTTTTGGTTTTCGTTGCGGCTTTCTCGGCTTGCTGCACATGGAGATCGTGCAGGAGCGCCTGGAGCGTGAGTTCAATCTCGATTTGATCACGACCGCGCCGGGCGTGCGTTACACCGTCACGACGACCGACGGGCAAGTTAACGACATCGATTCGCCCGCGAAGATGCCCGATCCCGGCCGCATCGCCAAGATTGAAGAGCCGGTGATTCGCGCCGTCATTCTCACGCCCGACGAACATCTCGGCGGCATTCTGCCGTTGCTCGAAGAGAAGCGTGGGACTCAAAAAGGCTTCGAGTACATCACGGGGAATCGCGTCATGCTCACGTATGAATTACCGCTCAACGAGATCGTGCTGGACTTTTATGACCGGTTGAAGTCTGTTTCGCGTGGCTATGCGTCGCTTGATTACAACCTCGCGGGTTACTGGGAAAGCGATCTCGTGAAACTAGACGTACTTGTCGCGGGAGAGCCGGTTGACGCGTTGTCGCTAATTCTTCATCGCAGCACGGCGCAGGCGAAAGGCCGCGCGCTTGCGGAGAAGATGAAGCATTCGATCCCGCGGCAACTGTTTGAAGTGCCGATACAGGCGGCGATTGGCAACAAAGTGATAGCGCGCGAAACGGTGAAGGCGCTCGGCAAAAACGTGATCGCGAAATGCTACGGCGGCGACATCACGCGCAAACGAAAGTTGCTGGAGAAACAGAAGGAAGGCAAGAAGCGGATGAAGAAAGTTGGACGCGTCGAGATTCCGCAGGAAGCGTTCCTCGCTGTTTTGAAGGTTAACGAGTGAGACTGGGGCCACGAATACACACGAAAACTGACGATGACTGGGTATCAGCGTGAAGACGAGTTGTTGCTGTGTTGTGCGCGCACGGAAGCGTCGCCGGAGCTTGCTGCAAGAATACGTGCACTCGCAGCCGCGGACGTCGATTGGAATTATTTAGCGCTTCTCGCGCGGCGACACTCAATCACCCCCCTTCTTTACCGTCAACTTCAGCGCCACGCATCAGAGTTAGTTCCCTCGGCCTACCTCGCAAAACTAAAACTTCATTACCAGGAGAACTCCGCTCGCAACACGATTCTCACCGCGGAATTACGCAAACTGATCGAAATCTTCCGCGCAGCAGGGATCGAGGCGATCCCGTACAAAGGCCCGGCACTGGCGCTGTTCGCTTACGACAACCTCGCCCTGCGCCGCTTCGTCGATCTCGACATAATCGTCAAAAAGTCAGACGTCCCACGTGCACGGGATCTTCTCCTCGCCGAAGATTACGAACCAACAAAATCTCTCACCGCCGCGCAACAGGATCTGCTCCTGCGCACGCAACACAACCTCCAGTTCGCACTCGACGATCGACGCCTGCTCCTTGAACTCCATTGGGAAGTCGCGCCGCACTTATTCGCCTCGTCAGTGCAGGAAAACGAGCTTTGGAAAAACCTCATAACCATCGACGTCAACGGCACGCTGATGAAAACTCTTTCCGCCGATGACTTGCTGTTCTCGCTCTGCGTGCACGGCTCGCGTCATTTGTGGGAACGACTCGGGTGGATCTGCGACGTCGCCGAACTGATTCGGCGTCACGAATTAAACTGGCCCGCATTACTGCGAAGAGCGTTGGAAACCGATAGCGAGCGAATGTTCTTACTCGGTCTGCATCTTGCGCAAAAACTGTTGCACGCCGAGTTGCCCGCGGAAGTGAAACAGCGCTGTGCCGCCGACGCACGTCTCCAATCACTCGCCGCCAACGTCGTCGAACATCTCTTCAATGGTCCGACACACGTCCCGGCAACCTCGACCGAGATCTTCAAGTACAACATCGGCGTGCGAAAGAGCCTCGCAGCCCGGGCGCGTTATTTCGTGCACATGCTTCGCCCGACCGATGGCGATTTCGGCGCTCATTCCCTGCCCGCGCGATTGAGTTTTGCCTACTACCTTGTGCGCCCGTTCCGTCTGCTCTTCAAAACCAAAACCACCTGAAATTTGACGGCTTTTGATCTTCCGTGCTAGGTTTTGCCGATGTTTGCCGTTCCCGCGGCAAGGTACAAACTGTGAACCTTTCAAATTTCCGTACTCATTCGAGAACTGCTGCGTGCCTGCTTTTGGCGGTGTTGGTGTGTTGCGCGACTGCGCGATCGCAAGAGCCCGCGGCGCCGAAACAGCCAGTGAAAGAGAAGCCCGCGGCGAAACCGAGGTTCACGTTGGCGGTGAAGACCAAGCCGATTCTCAACCTCTCGCTGAAAGCCGAAAAGGCAAAAATGTCAGAGGTGGCGCATGAACTTTCGCAGCGTTTGAAGATCCCCGTCTTTCTTGGTCCAGAACGGCAGAAGGAATCGATCTCGATCGAGTTCAGCGAGTTGACGCTCGAACCCGCGCTGCAACTGATGTCGCCAACAGTGTACGTTGATTACGAGCTCGACACGGGCTCGGGTAATCCACCGAAAGCGCTCGGCATTTATTTTTACGATCTGAACCAGGGCGAACCGCCCACGACGGCGGTGGTTGCCGGTACGAATCAGGCAATGCTGGTCGAAGGCCACACCGAGGACGGTGTCGAACCCGCGACGGACGAAGAAAAGAAGAAGCAGGAAGAAGAGCCGCTGCGCGTTCGTTATGAAAACGGCGTCTTGACTGTCAAGGCTAAGAAACAACCGTTGCCGCTCGTGATGCTGAAGATCGGCGAAGAGCTCGGCGTTCCGATCGATATTCAACACGAACGAATGGATCCCGTCGACGTCAACATCTCAAAACTCCCAATTGAGGATGTCGTGCGTCAGCTTTCTCCGAACATCAAGCTCTTCTACAGAGCCGACCTCACGCGAGCTGAAAAACGCGCTCTGCGCATCATCCTTGCCGAACCGGCAAAGGCGGCGCAGCCAGGGCCTTAACTCGGTCTTGTTGTCCGCTCGTAGCAGATCTCGTCCGAAATTTTCGTTGCAAGGAAGTCGATCAAGAGCATATATTGACCACCATTGACCCCAGGAGGCAGCTAATTTGGCAAAGCAAAACGATATGATCAACGAAGAAAACGCTCTGTTGCAGAACGCGAATGCTGGTGAACTCAGCGAACTCAAGAAGCCTTTCGTTGAACCGGCAATCTCAGTGCCCGTCGATGTTCTTGAAGCAACAACGTTCTTTCAGGCAGTAACCAGCGGCGCGACCAATTAATTAGAAATACCGGTTGCATGAAGGTTATACAGGTCCTTGACCGACCGGCCTCGCAAAGTTTTTATGCGGTCGCCGGTCGGTTGTTATTTATTCAGAGTTCAGATCTCGAACTGGCAACGCGGATCGAACGACTCTTCGCCGGTTGGCAACTTACACCGCTCTCTTCTCTCGAACGCAGCCCCGACATAAAGATCAGTTTCGTGTGTGGTGACTTGCCACATGTGCCCTCCGGTTTGAGCGAGTTTGAAGTCGCTGAAGGCGGGCGTTGTTATATGTCCGGTGACGAGTACTACTTGCAGTTTGAAGGGACCTTACTCAAGCTGCAAGACAAAAATCCGGTCTCGGTATCCGTGTTCATCTGTGACCCAACAGACGCTGAACTCGCGCGCGTCACGTCTTTTGCGGTCTGCGCCGCATTGCGCCGCTTTGGTTTGTTCGAGCTTCACGCCGGGGGCGTCGTCGAACCGAACTCTCAGGCGGGAGCGCTGATCATTGGACCATCCGGCAGCGGTAAGTCAACGTTAACGACACATCTGGCGCGTGCCGGTTGGGGATATCTTTCCGACGACGAACTGTTGCTGAGTTTGAATGACAACGAGGTCGAAGCCCGTGGTTTCCGCAGTTTCTTCGCGCTCGTCGATTCTACAAGCACTTTGAAGAACTGCTTTGAACCCGCCGGCATGTTCACGTCGCCCCGGGTCGATAACATCGCTCCGCGCTTCGTGTTCCTTACGAAGGTCAGCGGCGAAAAGGAAACTCAGTTGCACGAGTTGCGGCAGGCCGAAACAATGACGCGACTGATCCGCGCGTGTCCGTGGGCCAGTTACGACACCGCGATAGCCGCCGCGAACCTCGAGCTGCTTTCACGGCTGGCGCGCCAAACCAAAGGCTTCGATCTCGCGGCCGGCAAGGATCTGCTCGAACCTGAAACCGCGTCACGCATCATCAGCTACGCGTGCCATCAATAGGAGCAGACGATAGAGCAATGCAAACCGGCGGCGGCCACTTCAGTGACGACTATGGTCCACATCGTCTGAGTGTGGAACTCGCCAACATCTGCAATCTTCATTGCAGCTACTGCTTGCGTTCCGAAGACAATCTCTACAGCCGTCACGCCGAGTTCTTTCCGCTCGATCTTCTGCGCCGGATTGTCGGCGAAGCTCGCGAAGCCGCACACATCACCCGTGTCAGTTTCACTGGCGGCGAGCCGACTCTTCATCCGCAGTTTGCGGAAATCCTCGAAACGATCGCCGCCGCAGATCTTGTCGCCAGCTTCGTTACGAACGGCTGGCATTTCGAACGCGTCTGGCCGGCGCTTTCCAACAATCGTCAAGCGATTTCACACGTTGCGTTCAGCGTTGATGGCATTGATCGCGAGACGCATGACCGCTGGCGTGGCAACGGCTCGTTCGATCGTGTGATTCGCGCGTTTTCTCGTTGTTACATGTCGCAACTGCCGTTCGCGATCAAGATCGTCGTTCGGCGCGACCTCGTGGACCAACTCGAACAGCTCGCGGTCTTCGCCGCACGTATGGGCGCGGCGGCGTTGAACTTCGTGCACGTGATGCCGACATCGAGCGGTTTCGAAAACGAGTTCGCACTTACTCGCGACGAGCAGCGCGCGGCCGAAGAGGAGATCGCGATACTTGCGCGTATCTTCAAGATGAATATCGGCATCGACGTTGGTTACTACAACGTGGACGAGCAGCGTGCTCCGTGTTCGCCGCTCGCAGGCAAGAGCATGAACGTCGATTACCGCGGCCGTCTTTCGCTGTGCTGCAATCTGTCGGGTTTCCGTGGCGCCGCCGCTGAACCGGACGTGGTCGCGGATCTGAACACTGAGTCGTTTGCGTCAGCGCTCGTGAAGCTGCGCGAGATCGCTTCCACTCAGTTGCAGAAGCGCAAAGACGCGCTCGCGACGCTGCGTGCAAACGGAACTACGCCGGATCTCTACGTCGGTTCGCCGTGCCTGTTTTGTCTGCAAAGCTATGGCAAGATCCCCTGGCACAATGGCGCTCACTGATTTGCAAGGCTGGATGCCCGTCGATGCCGTGGTGGTTGAAGGACGACCGGGGCTTTCGTGGATGAACATGGCGGGCGTGGAGCTCGCCGAACCGTTCTTTCAACAAACGGTTGACCGGCTGAGATTAGAACATCCCGATCGGCGCGAAACGTTCATCGAGTTTGACGCCCTGGTCCAACTCCAAAAAACGTTTGATAGCGTCGCGCCCACCGGTTTCATTTTTCACTCGTCGCGCTGCGGTTCCACGCTTTTATCAAATGCGTGTCGCGCACTAACTGGCGCGATCGTTCTCTCCGAACCGCCGGCAGTAGACAAACTGATCGCGCGCTTCATCACTGACCCAGACGAACAGGGCGCGAAAGCGATGCTTTACTCGGTCTTCCTCCGCGCAGCAATCAACGCGTTGGCTCAACGCCGCACCGGACGGGAACGCTATCTCTTCGTCAAGTTTGCTTGTTGCAGCACATCGCAGATCGAACGCATCCGGCGCATTTGGCCCAACGTCCCGTGGGTGTTTCTCTATCGCGATCCGGTCGAAACCATCGTCTCAAACATGCGCAACCACCCGTCGTGGTTGATGGACGAAGATCATCGGGTGCTCGCGTCGATCATCGGCACTTCGCCTGAAGAAGTTGCGCAGATGAGCGCTGAAGAGCTTTGCGCGCGTTCGATCGCCAGCTTCTTCTCAACGGCTCATCGTGTTGCAAACGATCGCGCCTTGTTGCTTAATTACAACCAACTTTCAACGGCTGAGATCTCGAACGTGTTGAACTTTTTCGGTATCGAACCCGCGGCTGCCGAAATGGAAACGATCGCTCGTCAAAGCCAAATCTATTCCAAAGCAGCTTCCGGCGCGCGCGCTTTTGTGGCCGACGCCGAGACGAAACAACAGCTCGCTACCGGCGCGATTCGCGAAGGGGCCGCACGTTGGGCCAACAAACCATATCAACTGCTCGAACAGAAACGACTGGGAAATCAAGAACCATGACGGCGCCTAATCTCACTACCGGGAAGAATGTTGTAGTCACTGATTTTGATGGTGGCGAAGGCATTCTGGTGGACCTTAATACGAAGCGATACTACCAACTGAACGAAACCGCGATGCTCGTGTGGCGCGGGTTGGAACAAGGCAAGTCGATTAGCGAGATCGTCGCCGACTTCATGTCGGCGTATGAAGTCGAACTCGAGCGAGCCACGTCCAGCGTGCAGCGGCTCGTCGAAAATCTCCAGACTTACAAACTCGTCAGCGCGAAATAATGACTCGCCTGCACGTAAAGTATACGCTTCTAACGCTTGCGATCTTCCTGCCGTTGCTCTGGGCGTTTCTTGCGGTGCGCAATGTCTATCCGTTTGCTGCGTGGAACGTGATGATGGCGGGTGGCGCGTTCGAACGCGGCCGCAGTTACTGGATGCTGCGTGGCGAAACAGTTTCCGGAGAAAGCGTTGACGTCCGTCCGATCGAGCTCACCAACGCGATGTACAGCCGCACCTGGACCATGGTGAATGCCACAGTCGGTAACCAGAGTTTCAAGCTCGCGAATCTTCATCCCGCGAATGCGGAGTTGCTGCGGCAGTCAGGCGGTATCGATCACCTACAGCCGGGCGCGCGACTGCCGGACTTGTTGCGCGCCTGGGGCAATCTCTACAACGAGCGCCTGCCCGCATCGTCGCCACAACGCCTGAAAGCGATCCGGCTCGACATGTATCGCTGGGAAGGCGGCAGTTACGCCAACTACGACAAGTTCATCGAATCGTGGCGCGAGGAATTGTAAATCGTGTCGTTCCGGCAAGCGCCTTCGCTCTCGGCGTTGCGCGCGTTGTAGTCAACGGCACGTTTCTCGTCTCAGTTCTCATCACATCGTTTTCCGCGCTCGGACGGCTGCCGGTCACGATCATGCGTCCAACCGGTGCGATGAAACTCCTGCCGTGGAGTTTCTACGATCAACTGTTAACGCCGCGCGGAATGACGATACTCAAAATCGCGATCGTCGTATCGCTGCTCTTGAGTACGGCCGGACTTTTCACCTTCATCTCTACTAAAACCTCGTTCGTGCTCGTGTTGTTTTACCAGGGACTCGTGCGCAGTTTCGGCCACTTCAATCACGACGAGATGCTCGCTGTGTATTGCCTCGCGGTGCTTGCGTTTACGCCGTGTGGCGATGAGTTTTCACTGGACCACCGGCTCCGAAAAAGGAAACGTGCGCTTCCGGCGTTTGCCTATGCCTACCCGATTTTGCTGATGCAACTGCTGATGGCGTGGGTCTATTTCAGTTCCGTTTTGATCAAGCTGCGCACGGCAGGGCTGAGCTATTTCAGTCCGGACAACTTTCCGTCGCTCGCGATCTATCACTCACTCGATAATCTTCACGACACGAGCTTTCGTTTGGCGTTCTGGTTGCCGCAGGTCCGCGGATTTGTGCCGTTCGCGGTGGGGTTAGTGTTGTTGTGGGAGTTCATCTTTCCGCTTGCCGTTTTCTTTCCCAGGATGAGGTGGTGGATACTCGGCGCGGGCGTCGTGTTTCACCTCTCGACGTTGTTTTTCATGAACATCTTCTTCCCTCACCAACTCGCGTTGTACCTGCTCTTTGTGAATTGGGACAAGCTGCGACCGCTACATCAGGCCGCGCGAGCAGAGTGACAAATAGTGTCAACGTTCCGTTGCGAAGCGCGTTCGTTAAATTCGTTGACTGCGTTCAAACAAGCATGGTACGGTTTCCCGCCTCGCAGAACATCGTGGGCCACCTTTAAAGGAGAACAGGCATGTCTAAGTCATCAAGGTTTCCCCTCGTCTTCGCTGGTCTGATCGTGATGATACTCGGGTTGTCAGACGTCGCAGCGGGACAATTAATCATCTCGGAGTTTCGCGTCCGTGGTCCAAATGGCGCAAACGACGAGTTCATCGAAATTTACAACAACAGTGGCGCCGACCACACCGTCACAGGCGGTGGCACCGGTTATGGCGTGGCAGCTTCGAACGGCGTAGCTCGCTGCGTCATTCCAAATGGTACGGTTATCCCCAACAGGGGTCATTATCTTTGTGTGAACAGCGTTGGATACAGTCTCGCTTCGTATCCCGCTGGGAACGGCACCACCGCGACCGGCGATGCCACGTACACAACTGATATTCCCGACAATGCTGGTATAGCGATCTTCAATACTAGTGTTGCGGCCAATTTCGTACTCGCAAATCGCATGGACGCCGTCGGCTCCACCTCCGAGGCCAACACGCTTTACAAGGAAGGCACCGGCTATCCGGCGCTAACTCCATTCTCGATCGACTATTCGTTCTATCGCGATAACTGCGGTAAATCAGGTTCGATCACGACGTTTGGCGCGTGCCCCATCAGCACTCCCAAAGACACCAACAACAACGCCGCCGACTTCGTCTTCGTTGACACCAACGGTACCTCGGCCGGCGCTGGTCAACGCCTCGGCGCGCCCGGACCGGAGAACCTCAGTTCGCCGATCCAGCGCAACTCGTCATTCGGCGTTGACGTGCTCGACGTCTGCGTCGGTGCGGCATCACCTCCCAATCGCGTTCGTGACTTCACGTCCAGTCCGGTCAACAACTCAACGTTTGGTACGTTGGACATTCGCAGGACTATCACTAACAACACGGGTGGCAACGTTACGCGCTTGCGTTTCCGAGTGATTGACATAACGACGTTCCCGGCGCCGAGCGGCATTGCCGACTTGCGTCCAAGAACGTCGACGGCCGTGGTCGTTACCGTGGATCGTGCGCCGTGTGGTAGCGGCACGAGCAACGTCACGGTTCAGGGCACGACACTCGAGCAACCGCCAGGACAGCCAAACGGTGGTGGATTCAATTCCTCGCTTTCTGCCGGTACAGTCACACTGGCGACACCGCTCGCCAACGGCGCATCGATCGACCTGCGTTTCCTGCTTGGTATTCAACAAACCGGCAGCTTCAAGTTCTATATCAACGTCGAAGCTCTGCCGTAGTTCAGACAGCAATAAACGATGAGAAGGAGAGGCGCGCCCACCGCCTCTCCTTTTTTGTTTCGTTCGAGAGATGCTATTCGAGAGATGCTATTCGAGAGAAAGAGGGGCGAACTGGGGATCGAAACGTTCGTTAGATGGGAAGCGGTAAGTAACGACGTAATTGGGCGGTGTGCTTTCAAGGATCGGTTCGCCGTCGGCTTCGAGCCATGCGTGTCCCGCAACTTTCCCTTCCGAATCGTTGCGCACACCGAAGACAATTCGCGTCCGAATGCCGTGGTGTGAGAGATAACGATGTAGCACAGCGGCGCGTTTCCAGCAGATCGGCCGGAATAAAAAGATGTCGATTGAGAGTAGTTGGTCCATCAATCGCGCGAGACGCTGCTGAAGTTCCGCGTCGTGCGTGCGTCCGTCGCGTACGTCCGGTCCCGCGACGATTGCGAGGGCGCGAGGCAGCGAAAAACAACGCGACGCGACAGAAAGCACACTCACCCACCACGCCATGCGACACAGAAGCAACGCATCGGCCGGCTGCGACACGAACTTTCGCCCAGCCCGGCCGGCGAACTGGCCCGTCTTACGAATGGTTGTAGCGATAGCGTTCGGCATCGGTTCGTCGCGCGCGAGTATCGGTTGAGGATGATACCGCACGTTCGTTTGAGTTTTCACACCCAAACGGCTAGTCTAAACCACATAAGCCATTACATTAATCACCATCGCAGTAAACGGATGAAGGAGGATCTGTGGCGGTTATTCGTCCCTTTCGCGCTTTGCGTCCACCGGCCGAACGCGCGCAAGCTGTAGCGAGCGTTCCTTATGACGTCGTGAACACGGAAGAGGCGCGGGCGCTCGCAGCGGGAAATCCGCTCAGCTTTTTGCACGTTTCACGTCCCGAGATCGATCTGCCGCCCGGAACCGATCTTTACAGCGATCACGTTTATCGCAAGGCGGTCGAAAACTTCGAAAAGCTGATCGCCGAAGCGCCGATGGAAAAGGAAGCGGAGCCGTGTTTGTATCTTTACCGCCTGGTGATGGGTCAGCACGAGCAGATCGGCGTTGTCGCTTGCTGCTCGATCGACGAATACGACGACAACACGATTCGCAAACACGAGCGCACGCGCCGCGACAAGGAAGACGATCGCACGCGCCACATGGTGATGCTGCGCGCACAAACTGGGCCAGTCTTTCTCACGTACCGCGCACGTCCGGAGATTGATGAACAGATCTCAGGCGCGATTACCGCGCCGCCATTGTTCGACTTCACGGCCGAAGACGGAATCCGTCACACCATTTGGCGAATCACGGATACAGAAGGATTAGTGGACGGATTTGCGTCGGTGCCGTTGCTTTACATCGCCGACGGTCATCACCGCGCTGCGAGCGCGAGCCGCGCTCGCGCCGAGTTGCGCGAACAAAGTTTCACCCATACCGGCAACGAGGATTACAACTACTTCTTGACCGTTATCTTTCCTGATTCACAGATGCAGATACTCGCTTACAACCGCGTCGTTCGCGATCTGAATGGTCTTTCGCAACCGGAGTTTCTCGACGCGTTAAAGCAACAGTTTACGATTATCGAAAATGCGAACCCCGAGCCGCCTGAACGTGGACACTGGAGCATGTATCTCGACGGCAAGTGGTATGGCTTAAGCCTCGCTCCGGATGCGACGCTGCCGGTCGGCACAGTTGGCGGACTCGACGTCAGCGTGCTCCAGGATCGCGTGCTCGATCCTGTTTTGGGCATCAAGGACGTGCGCACAGACAAACGCATCGATTTCGTTGGCGGGCTGCGCGGCACGAAAGAACTCGAACGTTTGGTGAACCAAGGCAAAGCGGCGGTCGCGTTTTCGCTTTATCCGACAACTGTGGCGCAGTTGTTGATGGTTTCCGACGCAGACGAGATCATGCCGCCGAAGTCAACGTGGTTCGAGCCGAAGCTCAGGGACGGATTACTGATTCACACTATTTAGCGCGATGAAAGTTTTATTAGCAGACAAATTCGAACAATCCGGGCGCGATGGCCTGCAAGCGATCGGTTGCGACGTTTCATATCAACCGGACTTGAAAGACGAGCCACTCGTGAACGCGATCGCTGAGACAGCGCCGGACGTGCTCGTGGTCAGGGGTACGAAAGTCACCGAGCCGATGCTTGCGGCTGGTCCAATCAAACTTGTCGTGCGCGCGGGCGCAGGATACAACACCATCGATGTTGCGGCCGCTTCAAAACGTGGCATTTACGTTTCGAATTGTCCCGGCAAAAACTCGATCGCCGTTGCGGAGCTCGCCTTCGCGTTGATCCTCGCACTCGATCGCCGCGTCGTCGATAACGCCGTCGCATTGCGGCGCGGTGAGTGGAACAAAAAAGAGTTTTCAAAAGCGCGTGGTCTGTTTGGCCGGACGCTCGGACTCATCGGCGTCGGCAAGATCGGGCAGGAGATGATCGCACGCGCGCACGCCTTTGGCATGCCCGTGATCGCATGGAGCAGAAGCCTGACGCCGTTGCGAGCGGCGGAGTTAGGGATCACGCACATGGAGTCGCCCCAGGCAGTCGCGGCGGCGGCAGACGTCGTCAGCGTGCACTTAGCGCTCAACAACGAAACCAGAAAGCTAATTGATGAAGAGTTCTTCGGCGCCATGAAGGAAGGCGCGTACTTCATCAACACCGCGCGCGGCGAAGTGATCGATCAACAGGCGCTCGCTAATGCGATCAAAACGCGCGGCATTCGCGCGGGCCTCGATGTTTATGCCGCGGAACCGACCAGCGCTGTTGGGGAGTTCAACGACGAAATCGTCAAGGAAGAAGGACTCTACGGCACGCACCACATCGGCGCGTCAACGGACCAGGCGCAGGAAGCAATCGCGGCGGAAACCGTGCGCATCGTGAAGCAGTTCAAAGAAACGGGACAGGTGCCGAACGTCGTCAACCTGGCCCGGCAAACGCCCGCCACACACCGGCTCGTCGTCCGTCACGTCGATCGTCCGGGCGTGCTCGCGAGCGTGCTCGACGCGATTAAGGCGGAGCAGATCAACGTTCAGGAAATGGAAAACATCGTCTTCGAAGGCGCCGCCGCGGCCGTCGCACGCATCAACCTCGACAATGCGCCGTCTGACGCCATCCTGGATCGCATAAGATCCGGCAGCACCGACATCATTGAGTTAAACCTCATTAAGTTAGGCGGCCAATGAACACAACTCTCATCACCGGCGCCTCCTCAGGAATCGGTGCAGCGTTCGCCAGAAAGCTCGCGCAGCGCGGCAGAAACGTTCTGCTGGTTGCGCGCTCTGAAGATAAGTTGATCGCGTTGTGTAACGAGCTTGGGCGTTTGAGTGGCATTCGGGCGCAGTACGTGGTCATGGACCTGACTGAACCTGACGCGCCGGCGCGGCTGTTTGAAGAGACGAAAGAACGGGCTCTCGAGATCGACATGCTCGTCAACAACGCGGGCTTTGGTTCGATGGGCGATTTTTTAAAACTCGAACTTACGCGTGAGCTCGAAATGATCGATCTGAATGTTAAGTCGCTCGTCGAGTTAACCAACAGGTTTCTCTTACCAATGCGCGAGCGGCGGCAAGGTGTGATCATCAACGTCGCTTCGACCGCGGGTTTTCAGGCTGTGCCGTACATGGCGACCTACGCAGCGACGAAGGCATTCGTGTTGTCGTTTTCGGAAGCGCTGTGGGAAGAGAATCGGCCTTTCGGGATTCACGTGCTGGCGTTATGTCCCGGAGTGACGGATACCAACTTCTTCGAAGCCGCCAGGATCGGCCGGCCGCCGATGCGCACCGTCCAAACAGCGGAAGAAGTGGTTGGCGCGGCGTTGCGTGGATTGAAACGGCGAAAGAGCACGGTAATTTCGGGTTGGACCAACTGGCTGACGGTTGGCGCCGAGCGGTTCGTACCGCGCTCAGTAGTTATTAAAGTGGCAGCAAAAGCATTGCGATCGCATTTGCATAAGGGTGGAGGCATTCAATGACGGAACGGATTTTTAACTTCAGCGCGGGCCCGGCGGTGTTGCCCGTGCCGGTGCTGGAAGAAGCGCAGCGCGAACTGCTCAGTCTTCCCGGCGTGGGCATGTCCGTGATGGAAATCAGTCATCGTTCGAAAACCTTTGACGAGATCATCAGCCGCGCGGAGTCAGGCGTTCGCGAACTGCTGAATGTTCCCGCTAACTATCGCATTCTGTTTCTGCAAGGCGGCGCGAGTTTGCAGTTTTCGATGGTACCGATGAATTTCCTGCCGGCAGACGGCAGCGCTGATTACATACTCACTGGAAGCTGGGGCAAGAAGGCTGTGAAAGAAGCCAAACGTTGTGGCGCGGTAAACATTGCAGCGACGATGGCCGACGGCGGTTTCACACGCGTCCCGGGCCCGGATGAATTGAATCTCGATCCGAACGCCGCCTATGCTCACGTCACGAGCAATGAAACGATCGAAGGCGTGCAGTGGAAACACGAGCCGGCAACGGGAGACGTTCCACTCGTTGCGGACGCGTCGTCTGACATTCTCTCCCGTGCGATTCCGGTCGAGAAGTACGCACTCATTTATGCCGGCGCACAGAAGAACATCGGACCAAGTGGCGTCACGCTCGTGATCATTCGCGACGATCTGCTGCAACGCAGTCCAGACGGCTTGCACACGATGCTGGACTACCGCACGCACGTCGAAAACAACTCGCTTTACAACACGCCAAACACCTGGGGCATTTACATCATCAACCTTGTGTGCAAGTGGATCAAAGACAAAGGCGGGATTTCCGGGATGGAACGCGAGAATGAAGAGAAGGCTCGTTTAATTTACGACGCGATCGACGCCACGGATTTTTATCGCGGCCACGCAGATCCGGATTCCCGTTCACCGATGAACGTCACATTCCGTTTGCCGTCCGAAGATCTCGAAAAGAAGTTCACGTCGGAAGCCACCGCGCAGAAACTCGATGGATTGAAAGGTCACCGTTCTGTCGGCGGCATCCGCGCGTCGATCTACAACGCGTTCCCGCGTGAGGGCGTCGAAGCTCTCGTGTCGTTCATGAAAGATTTTGAACGACGTAATGGGTGATGGATCAACCTGAAATCCGTGTTTTCCAGATCGCGGCGCAAGAGGCGGGCTTACGACTTGACGCTTACCTTGCCTCGCAAGTCGAAGGCTGGAGTCGCGCGCGGCTGCAACGCCTGATCGAATCCGAAGACGTTCTGGTCAACGGCAAGCCTGCGAAACCTTCATACAAACTGCGCGCGGACGACGAGATCGAAATCGAACTCATTGCGCCGTCGACGTCCAGTTTCGCTCCCGAACCAATTCCGATCGAGATCGTTTACGAAGACGACACGCTCGTCGTCGTGAACAAACCCGCGGGACTCGTGGTCCATCCTGCGGCCGGCATCCATTCGGGCACGCTTGCTAATGCCCTCGCTTATCACTTCCAACAACTTCCCGACAGTGGCGCAGGCGTGCGGCCGGGAATTGTGCATCGTCTGGATCGCGACACTTCAGGACTGCTCGTAGTCGCCAAAACGGAAGCTGCCCTCGAACATCTTTCCGATCAGTTTCGCGATCGTACGGTGTTTAAGTCGTACGTGGCGCTGGTCCACGGACGAGTCGCGACTGACACGGGCCGCATCGATCAACCACTCGCGCGCGACGCTTCGAATCGCACACGCATGGCGGTGGTGCGCGGCGGTCGCAGCGCGCTTTCGCTTTATCGCGTGCGGCAACGTTTCAACCGTTTCACGCTCCTCGACGTCGAGCTCAAAACCGGACGCACGCACCAGATTCGCGTTCATCTCGCGTGGCTCAAACATCCCGTTGTCGGCGATGAAACGTACGGCGGCGGCCGCGACAACACGATTCAGGACGCGAAGCTGCGCGCTCACGTTCGCAATCTCGGCCGCCATTTTCTGCACGCTGAAAAGCTCGCGTTCATTCACCCGCAAACTAACGCGCGCGTCGAGTTCGGCAGTCCGCTGCCACCGGAACTCACTCAATTGCTCACGGAAATCGAAAGTATGGAATAGGCTCAAACCGCTTCACGAGTTGTTTGAACCGCTCGTCATCTCGTGAAGTACAGAATCGCGTAAATGATCACCCCTAAGAGCAGGAGGCCGAGCGTTGGATAAATCAGCCACAGTGCGTGTCTTTGACCTGAGTACGTGGCACGGGTCGAGACCTGCTCCGGCGCATCGGTAACGGTTTCCCTCTGCGATGGCGTTTGCTTAGGCACAGTTCCGGTCACGCTCGTCTTCGCAGATCGTTCCACTACCCTTGCCCAGTCGGCGCAAGATGCGATAATGGCGATGAAGGGCAACAGCTACAGGGCTGAGAGCATCGAAACCCGCGTCGTCCAGCAGACTCCGGACAGCGCCTGAACTATAATCCGATCGCAATGTCGACAGGTCTAACACGCTTTTTATTCAAATCTTTGGCGGCAGCTTGCATTATTGTGGCCGCCACGTCGTCCGTCTCTGCGCAGAACCCGAAACCTTCCGCAACGCCACCGCCCGGCGATGATTCGCAGACCGTCAAGATTCCGATCAGACGCGTGCGTTTGCCCATCACGGTGACGGATAAGAAGGGCCAGTTTGTTTCGGGTCTAACCAAAGAAGACTTCATCATTCTCGAAGACAAAGTGCCGCAGGCGATTGAGACGTTCTCGGACGATCTCGCGCTCACGACTCCGCTCTACGTCGCGGTGCTGATGGACACTTCGCCGTCGACCGCCGGTAAGCTGAAGTTTCAGCAGGAGTCGGCGATGAACTTTATTCAAACGGTGGTGAAGCCGCGTAAGGACCGAGTTCTCTTCGGCACCTTTGACGACGAAATCACGTTGTTACAGGATTTCACGGACAAACTGGACCTGCTCGACAAGGCTGTCTACAGCGTCAAAAAGATGGGCAAGCAGACCGCGCTTTACGATGCAGTGTGGCAGTTCTGCGACGAAAAGATGCGTTCAGTTCCGGGCCGGCGCGTCTTATTGGTGGTCACCGACGGCGAAGACACCTACAGCCGCGCCAATATTCGCGACGCAATTGATATCGCGCAGCGAACCGAAACAACCATTTTCGCTATCTCAACCAAGGCGGGATTTCTCGCCACCGTGCCCGGGGTTGAAGCAGGCCAGGTGTCCGACAAGAAAGATCGTGATCTGCAAACGCTCGCGGAAGAAACGGGTGGCTTCGCGTTCTTCACCGGCGACATGCTTTCGCTCGAGCGTTCGTTTTCGAAGATCTCGAAAGAGCTGCGCGCGCAGTATCTCGTTACTTACAACCCGACGAACAAGAGTTACGATGGCACGTTCAGAAAGATCGACGTGAAACTGAGCAACGGCCATAACGATTTGAAAGTCAGAACGAAGCGCGGCTACAAGGCGATCGCCGATAGCGTGATGCCGTAGAAGTGAGAAGAAGTTGAGCAAGATGCATTATCAAAATTTGACTCGACCGTTTCTGCTGTTGCTGGTTATTGCTGCATTGATGTGCGGCGGTGTGCTTCTGTCCGGCAAGAGTGAAGCGAGTGGGTCGGCGAGCGGACCGATTGCTTCTGCATCTCCGTCACCGACTCCGCGTAATCGCGAAGAAGTGCCTCAGGACTCGGACGAAGTCGTCAAGTTTGATACCAACCTCACGAACATCTTCTTCACTGCTGCGGATAAGAACAAGCGTTTTGTCGGCAATCTCAAAGCCGAAGATATTCGCGTGCTGGAAGATGGCCAGCCGCAGGAGATCTTCACGTTTCAAACAAACATCGATCTGCCGCTGTCACTCGCGATCCTGATTGACACGAGTGCGTCTGAAGAGCGCACGCTTCCGGATTTAAAGATCGCAGGTCGTGCGTTTTTGGAAAACATATTGCGGAACAAAGACGAGGCCGCAATCCTTTCGTTCACCGGTGAAACAACGCTTGAACAAGGCTTCACCGGCAACGTCGAACGACTGCGGCGCGCGATCGATCGCGTCGAGTTTGTTCCACCTTCGGGTTACATCGGCGGCGGTGTTGTTGTGAACGGCACTCCACCGATCTCGGGCACCAATCAGATCCTCGCAGGTTCAACTGCGATTTGGGACGCGGTGTGGGCCACTGCTGAAGAGTTGATTAGCGCTTCCGCCGAGCACACGCGGCGGGCAATCATCCTGCTCACCGACGGCGACGACACGAGCAGCCGCATGAAGATGCATGACGCGATCGAACGCGCCCAAAAGGCCGATGCATTGATCTACGCCATCGGCATCGGCGACCGCTACACGTTCAATGTCGACGAAGGCGCGTTGCGCAAGATCGCCGAACAGACCGGCGGGCGCGCGTATTTTCCCAAGCACGAGCGCGACCTGAACGATGCTTTCGCGCAGATCCAGCGCGACTTGCGGGAGCAGTATCTCGTCGCCTATTCGCCAAGCAATAAGGCCCGCGACGGTTCATTCCGAAAGATCGAGATCCACCTCGTCAACCCGGCGCTGCGCCAGCAAAACCTCAAGCTGAACTACCGGACCGGTTACTTCGCCAAAACCGCGACCGGAGAAACGCCCGTTCGCAAGCGCGGTCAATAACCGTAAAAATTGGACTTCAAACCACCCGTAAACCTTAGAAAAATAAGGGTGACAAACCTTCGTTAAACTTGTTATACTCCTGCCCGCCAGTGGGTTTGCCTGGTCGCTAACGTACTTCCGCACTCCAACTGTTTCCTCCCGAGGTTTTCGTCTCAAATCGTCCGCTAACCGACTAGTTAATGAGCATCAGCACCTCAGACCGGGGCCGAGTACTGATCGTCGATGACGACCGGAAAATACTCGATCTCCTGGTCGAGCTTCTCGAACAGGACGGCTATGAAATTGCCGCCGCAGCCGATGGCTCGGAAGCTCTAAAGATGGTCCAATCGTTTGTTCCGGACGTGGTTGTGAGCGACGTAGTCATGCCGGTGATCGATGGCCTGGAACTCTGCCGCCGGTTGAAAGAAAACCCCCGCACCTCGTACGTTCCCGTGCTCCTTATCAGCGGTATCCGGAAGTCGAATGACGCCGGAATCGAAGGACTCTACGCGGGCGCCGACGATTATCTTGATCTGCCTTTCCGCAACGAAGAACTCCTCGTGAAGGTCGCGCGGCTGGTTGAACGCCATCGCATCGAACGTCACTATCGCGAGATCGTCGAGCAAGCTGTAGACATGATCTACACGCGCGACATGGACGGCTACATCACCAGCATGAACCCCGCCGGCGCGCGCTTCTTCGGCCGTTCGCCGCTAGAGATGCGTGGCCGTCATTTGAGTGAACTCGTTGATCCGGAATGCGCCGCGCGTGACATCGAGCAGATGACGAATCACGACGGCTCTGTGCCGTTGCGTTCCACCTACAGTTTGCGCGACGCGAAAGGCGAGTTGCGTTGCCTCGAAGGAATGATCACGGTCGAGCGCGATCGACGCGGACAAGCGATCGGAGTTCGCGGCGTGGTTCGCGATATCACCGATCAGCAAAATGCTGATGCAGCGATACGCGAGAGTGAAGAGCGTTATCGCGAGCTGTTTGAAAACGCCAACGACATCATCTACACACACGATCTGCAAGGTAACTTCACGTCGCTCAATCGTACGGGCGAACGCATCACGGGCTACTCGCGCGAAGAGACAATGAAGATGAACGTTGCGGATGTGATCGCGCCCGAGTATCTCAATCTGGCGCGAGAAATGATCGCGCACAAAGCCGCCGCAAACGTTTCGACTGTTTACGAGATCGACATCATCTCGAAAAAGGGGCGTCGCGTGCGGCTGGAAGTCAGCACACGTCTGATTTTTCGCGACGGAAAACCTGCCGGCGTCCAGGGCATCGCGCGTGACCTGACGGAGCGCAAACATTCGGAAGAAGCTCTGCGGGAAACGCAGGCGTTCTTCAACAGTTTCATGGATAACAGTCCGGCGGTCGCTTTCATGAAGGACCACACGGGACGTTACGTTTACGTCAATAAACCTTTCGAACGCCTGTTTGGTCAGAAACTGAGTTTTCTGAAAGGCCGCACGAGTTTCGACTGGCTGCCGCCCGTGATTGCGGTACAAACTCACGAGCACGATCTGAAAGTGCTCAACGATGGGCTTCCCGAAGAGATCATCGAAACAGTTCCCACCGAAGATGGAACACCGCATCACTGGCTCGTCTTCAAGTTTCCGACGATTGACTCGGCCGGCAACAAGTACGTCGCCGGGGTAGGTGTTGACATCAGCGAGCGGCGGCGCGCTGAAGAAGCGTTGGCCCAACAGGCACAACGTGAAGCGATGACTCACCGCATCTCGCAGGCGATTCGCTGTTCGCTCGACAGTCACGAAATCTACAAGACGGCCGTTCGCGAACTTGGCGCGTATCTCGACGTCGATCGTTGCTCGTTGTTTATGAGAGACGCCCGCTCGAACTCTGCGCTGAATGTGGCTGAGTATCACCGCGAAGGCGTGAAGCCCGCTGCGTCAGACTTCGCCTTGGCCCACCTGCAAACGCTCATCAAGGCGCTCGATGAAACCGGCGTGTTGCCCTTCGCGGATGCGGCTAACGATCAGCGGATCGCCGATCTCTATCAAAACATCCTTTCGAAAGCCGACGTGAAGTCGATCATGTACGTGGCCATCAGAGTCGGTGACGATGTGCCGGCGGCGTTTGCGCTTTCGACCACGAAGCACCTGCGCGAATGGACCGAGGCAGACATCGCGCTCGCCAAGGCCGTAGCGGACCAAACGGGAATCGCGATTCGCCAGGCGGAGCTTTACCAGAAGGCTGAAAGCACGTCGGTACGTGAAGCTCTCGTCAATCGTTTGACGACCGCCATTCGCGCGTCGTTGCGGATGCCTGAAGTTCTCAGCACGGCCACTCGCGAGCTCGGCCGCGCGCTGTCGGCGTCGCGGGTTCACCTGTTTCTCGCGACCAGCGAGGAAATGGAAACGCCTCTTGAACACGAATATCTCGCGCCGGACGTGAAGAGCATTCGGCCGATGCCGCTGGGCGTGGACGATCCGATTGGTTGGAAGTTATCGATATCGAGCGAGCCATTGATCATCGAAGACTCGGTAAATTACGAAGATGAATCGAGTGAGTTGACTAACTTCGTGCGGGCGCATGCGGAGAGACTCGGCGTTCGTTCACAGATTAATTATCCGCTGATCGTCAAAGGGCAGTTCCGCGGAGTATTGAGTATTCACCAAACCGAACGCATGCGACGCTGGATGGAAGACGAGTTGTCCCTCGTCGAAGCGCTCGCGGAGCGTTTGTCGATCGGTATCGCGCAGGCTGAGCTGTTCGAGATGGTCGCGCGCGGAAAGACCGAGTGGGAAACGACGTTCGACGCGATGTCGGACGGTATTTTCATTTTCGATCGTGCGGGCGAACTCAAACGCGTGAACCGCGCGGGCGCGGCGCTGGAGGCGGTCCATCCGCGACTGCTGCTCGGACGAAAGTGTTGCGACATTTTGCGAACGAGTAAAGAAGACGAGACGTGTGTCGTCGAAAACGCGCTGGAGACTTGCCGTAGCGTCACGGTCGAGATCACGCCCGACCGTTTGAATCGTCCGTTGCTCGTATCCGTCGAGCCGGTACTCGATGAAACGAATAAAGCGATTGCTGTCGTGTGCACCGCACGCGATCTTTCGGAGTTGCGCAAGGTGCAGGCAGTTGCACGCGAACATCAGTCGTTGTTGACCAACATTCTCGAGAGCGCGCGCGAGTCGATTTACGCAGTCGATCCCGACGGCAATTTCAAGTGGTGCAACACGGCCACGTTGAAGGGCTTGGGTTTTCAACGCCACGCCTTCATCGGCCGGCCACTGCTCGATATGGTCTATGAAGCGGATCGTGAGCTCGTGCGCGAGAAGCTCGCCGCAGCTTTAACCGGCGCGCCGCAGACTTACGAGATGCGTTACTTCTCTTACGATGGCCGTCTGCGCCACGCGCGCGTCGATAACTCACCGCTGGTGGTTGAAGGAAACACGACCGGCGTGCTCGGGATCGCACGTGATATCACGGAGCAAAAAGAAGAACGCGAACGAGCTGCGCGTGCCGACAAATTGCGAGCGTTGGGCCAACTCGCATCGGGCGTTGCGCACGATTTCAACAACTCGCTCGCGGCGATTCTCGGCCGCGCGCAACTGTTGCGCCGCCAGGTTAACGATCCCGCGCTCGTGCGTAATCTCGACATTATTCAAACAGCCGCTGAAGACGCGGCCGCGACTGTTCGCCGCATTCAAACATTCGCGCGGAAGTCGCCAGTGAAAGAGTTTGAAATGGTGGACGTTGCGAGTCTGCTTAACGACGCGATCGAGATTACACGCACGCGTTGGGAAAACGAAGCACGACTGCGCGGTCTCGAATACGAGGTACGACTGGAAGCGGAAGTGGGCCAAAACACTTACGGCAGTGCGTCTGAATTGCGCGAGGTTTTCGTCAACCTGATCGTCAACGCCGTGGATGCGATGCCACGTGGAGGAAAGCTCGCAATCAACTCCCGCAGTCGAGAAAACCGTCTGCAGATTCAGTTCGCCGATAACGGTATGGGTATGCCTGACGACGTGCGACAGAAGATTTTCGAGCCGTTCTTTTCAACCAAGGGCGCACACGGCACCGGTCTGGGTTTGTCTGTCAGCTACAGCATTATCGAGCGGCACGAAGGCTCGATCAGTGTTGACTCCCAGCCAGGCGGCGGCACGACGTTTACGATCGATCTGCCGGCGGCGATACCCGAGCCTTCCGACGCGGATGTTCCAGCGCAGGTAGACGAAACAGCGCGGCTAAGGATTTTGGTAGTCGATGATGAGGCGCCGGTACGCGAGACGCTCGCGGAGATGCTGATTGCTGTTAATCACGAGGTGGAGCTGGCCGGCAGTGGTCAGGAAGCGGTGCAGAAGATGCGGCAGGGAACGTTTGATTTTGTGTTTACGGATCTCGCGATGCCTGAAATGGACGGATGGGAAACTGCTCGCCTGATTCGCCAGGAGTGGCCCAACGTGCGGATTATTCTCGTGACGGGTTATGGACCAACAACCGCGCCGCCCGCTGGTGAAGAAGATCTAGTTAATGCCATCATCGGCAAGCCTTTTGACTTCGCGCAGGTTGGCTCAACACTCAACTCCCTCGCCCGCCAGCTTCATGATGTAGCGGTGTGAAGCAGCTTAGTTGAAGTGCATAATCCCCGCACTCGCAGTAAATCCGACTCCAAATCCCACCACAATCGCAGGCCCTGACCATTCGCCTTTTTCCGCGAGCATGAACCCGGTCGAGGCGCTGGAAAGATTTCCATAACGCTGCAGGACCTGGTAAGACCCGTGCACCTTGCTGGAATCAGGGTGCAGGTCAAGTTGAGAACAAACGCCGTCGAGAATCTTCTTGCTGCCCGTGTGGATCAAACAATCGTCGACTTCCTGAATGTCTGACACCGGGGAGTCGGGATGTTCGAGCACGTTCTTGACGGTGGTAACCGCATAGTGCGCGCCGCGCGCCGGCACGTTCGGCCGCATGAAATACTGTGGCCGGCCGTTGAGAAACGGATGCGAACTGTTGCTGACCATGGTCAACAGGTTCATGTCGTTCGGCAGATCGTTCGTCAGATGGGCGATTGGTCCAAACGCCGGCTTTCCTTCTTCAGTTCCCACGAGTAAAGCCACCGCGCCGTCGCCGAACAACATCGATTGGATTACAAAGGTGGTGTCCAATCGCTGTTGTTCGAACTGTTCGGAAGTGAGCTTCTGGTCCTTCCGCATTCTGGCAAGCTCGCGATACCCGGAGTACTCATCTCGTAGCAGCGGCGCGACGTAAGGCGTGTGAGACTCGGCCATCACCACGATTGCGAGCTTTCCGGGGTTCGCCGCGAGATACCATTGAGCGACCTCGATCGATTTAAGCAACACCGAACAACCTTGCGCCTGCATGCTGACCGTTCGCAGTGAGCGAGAGAGTAGCCCGTGCGTCTTGCCCATGATTTCGGAGGCAAGACACGGCAGCATTTGGTCCGGCGTGTTCGTGGCTGCGACGAGTAAACCAATGCGATTGGGATCACCGCCCCACTGATGAATGCAGCGTTCGGTTGCCGCGACGCCGAGTTCGGTAGTGGAGCTGGTAGCTCGCGTTGGTTTACCTGCCAAAAACTCGGGGTAATTATCGAGGACCGAGTACCGTTGATCGACGCCAAGAGCGCCGATCGTGTTGATTAGCTCCGGGGAGAGCTTGTGCATCAGGCTGCCCACCAACTCCGATGTCCTGAATACAGTCTTGGGCACCGAAGTCGCTGCTGATAGCAAATTGATCATTGTCGTTCTACTCCAAGAAGAGAGGGGTTTGCCGCACCCGACCGGCTTGTTCCGTTTTGTAATTCGCTTTTTTGGACTACAAGAGTTGTGCCGCGGATCTGGCGGTAGTCCAATTTAGCGTGCAACTGCTTCTATGTGTGAGACTTACCTGAGGTCAAAGTCGCTTTTGGTGAAGACGCAGTCAGACCAAAGCTGGATACGAGTTAACCACCGCTTCGTGCAGTATTTAGATTGCGGCACATTTCGGCCCCGTCAGCGTGACAGCCCATTGGTACGCCTGTATACACATGGGAACATTGTACTCAACAGGGACAACAGGGATAGAGGCAAAAGCGGCGTCGACGCTTGAGGAGCACTTATTTTTTGTTTAGTTCGAACTTCCCGACCGTGTCTTCGCCGATGCTGCCGAAGTAGAGGGAGCCATTGTGCTCGATGACGTTGGCGATTTGGGCGTAGCAGTCGCGAGAGGGGTTTTGAAGGTTTTCGACGACGCGGCCCTGGCCATCCAGAGCGAGGACGAAGGAGTAGCGCTGCGCCGCGGGTTGGAGCGATTTAGGTAAGCGGTAAACGACCTTGCGCCAGAACGGATGCGGAAGGAGGCGATCGAATAACTTTTGTCTCGGTGTTACTAGAGCGAGCCAGAATTTGTCATTGCCGTTTGAAGAAATGCCGTCCGGAAAGCCAGGGAGGTTGTCGATAAACACTTCTGGCTGGCTGGACGTGGGAATGTCCGGCGGACCGGACTTGGGAATGTCCGACTGCCCCGAGCCGGAAGTCGCTCCTTGAGCGGCCTTTGGACCACTAAGCCAGACTCGCAGCACGCGGTACTTTCCGGTCTCCGCCACTAGCACAAACGACTGGTCTGGACTCACGGCCACGCCGTTCGCAAAGTAAATCCCTTTCAACAACGTCCGCGCCTTGCCGGTCTTTGGATCGAACGCCAGCAAGCGACCGTTCGGTTGGTGCTCCAGCAGATCGTTGATATGCTGCGACATCGGAAACTTGTTCGAAGCCTCGGTGAAATAGATCGTGCCATCCGCGCCGACGTCGAGATCGTTCAGGCAGCCAAACTTCACACCGTCAGCCTCATCTGCGAGCAGCTTTACTTCGCCCGCTTTGTTTATCGACAGCAAGCCTTTCAGCGCGTCTGTGACAAGCAGATTACCCTCGAGGTCAAAGACCAGTCCCAGCGGACGGCCGTTCGTGTTGGCAAAAACTCGCGGCGGCATTCCGCTCGGCGGCTGCGTTCCATCCGGCGATAACTGAACAATCCGCCCGTCTTCAAACCCCGCGTAGATCTTTCCTTCAGCATCGATCGCCACATCCTCAGGCGCGTGGCCTTCGCCCAAACTCAGTCGCTGCACCGGCGCCAAACGCGAGTTCTGTTCATACTGCCCCGTTAGCGCTGGAGCAGCCGGTGGCGTCCACGCCGCCGGCGCGATCGGCACTGGCGCGAAAAACAAGTAAGCGAACATCGCTGCGAGGAGCGCAACGATGAAGGAAAGAATGTTTTTCTTCAAGATGAGTTAGAAGTGAATCAACGCTCGCCGCGAGCCTTTTCGACCTGACTTTGCAACACTACCGTCAACTGGCGAATGGAGACCTGGTCCATCGGTTCAATCAACCGCAGCGCTTCATCGAGAATGCGCCGCTGATGCTCGGGCCAGTTCGGCTGGCCTGCTACACTGCCGAGTTCGCCGGCGTAGAGCGCCACGCGCGGCGCACGCACGCTTTCCATCACGTCTTTCAGGACCGCAAGCGTCATCGTCGGAATCCCGGCAAGCTCAAGCGCTCGCGCAATGAGTCCAACCGATTGATGACACAACCTCGACGCGGGCACCAGCAACGCAGCCTGAACTTCGTACCGGGCAATTCGCTCAAGCAAAGGCGGCACGAGCTCATCAACAAGCCGTGCGGCATCCGGAGTAAAACCGCTAAAACTCCAGAAGACAGGATTGAGTTGACCAATGATGCCGTTGTTTTCAAATTCCAGGAGCCGCTCGATCGGCACTTCGGCATTCATGTCCTGCTGGACCGCGGCCGCATCGTAGCCCCGCGCCACATAGCGCAGGTCTGTATTTCCGACCTCGATGGGGATTTCGCGAAAACTCGGAGCAGACTTATCAAACGCAGGCGTGCCGTCAATGTAAGCGCCGGCCGAGGAAATCAACGCCAGGTTCAACATCGGCAACGCGCGGCGAGCCGGCGTGAACGGCGCACGACGATTTCGCACAAACGGGTAATCAGAACCTGCGTCATCCGCCTGGTTCGCTGCGCCGCTACGTTTCCAATCGTCGTAGCGACTGCGCCAACCGTTAACGTCCTCGATGATTTCCACTTGGCTACCGCATCTCCGTCTAAATTATTGGCGCGCGCCTCGCGCCATCAGCACCAGCGCCACCAGGGCGGCAATCATAGCAAGCGAAAGCGCATTAACCGAATACCCGTGCAGGCTGTTGAACGCGACGCGACGTGAATCGTCGGCAGCGATTTGATCGATTGGCAATTCCAGCGCTGCGCGTATCGCACGCATGCGAGCAGCAATGACCCAATGGCCCACGCCGGTCCCCAATGCGACCAGGCCAAGACAAATTCCTTCGGCGATAATACGGCCACGGCCCACCGGGCTACGCCGCAGAAAAAGCGTCGCGAGCAACAACAGCGCAACCACGAATCCCGCCACGTTAACCGCGGAAAGGGAACGCGTAACGATCGCGCCCGCGATCTCGCTCGCATTCGGCAGCCCGTAAGATCGCAACACGCCAAACGCCGCAGGGGCAACCACCGCGCTAAAAAACAGCGCCGCGCCGAACCATACCGCGAGCAACACCAACCTTGTGAAGTTAAGAATAGGCCAGCTCCTCGTTAATCATAATCGTCGATCGCCGCTAACAGCCGAATCTTCGGCGCAACTATCTCCGGCATCGGCAACTCTCGCGGATCGGCAGCAGTCAACAACCATGACAACGCTTTATCGAGTTGCGACTGATACTCCTCCAAGTCCAACGACATGAACACGCGACAACCCAGTCGCGCAAACTTCTCTTTCGCACGCAAATACATTTGTCGTGCGGCGCCCGGGCGGCCGATGTCCAGATGATGAAAGGCGACTGCCGATTGGATCATCGCCTGGAGAAACAGTTTCTCCTGTGGTCCAACCTCGCCCATCCAACGCTCTTCCCACGCATCGTGCGCGGCGTGAAATTCGCCCGCGTTGTAAAGATCGATCCCGGCGATGTATTCCACTGGATACGCGGCGATGTGCGCGTCTGAATACGGCGTTGCAAGTTCAGCCATTGATTCGTTGTGCATTCAAACGCGCCGCGATCACTTTCGCTGCCGTCGCGCCCGCGCCAGTGGCGCCGCTAATCGTCGGCGCGATTGGATTCGAAACGTCGCCAATCGCAAAGACCATCGGCGCGCTCGTCTCCTGCTCGCTGTTGACGGTAACGAAACCTCTTTGGTTCAACTGCAACTGCTCGCGGACCAGCTCTGTGTTTGGTTCGACCCCGATGCGAATCACCAGCCCGCGAACAGCTAACTGAAACGGTTTCAAACCATCTTTACGTTGAATCTCTACACCTTCCAAATGATCGTCGCCGATGATACGCGTCAGCACGGATTCGGTGAAAACCGTCACCGCATGGTTCGGCTGAAGACGCTCGACAAACTCGCGTCGCGCGCGCAGTTTCTTCCCGCGATGAACAAGGGTAACAGTCGGACAAACTTCCGCCAGCAGCAACGCATTCTCAACCGCGGCATCACCGCCGCCAACGACACAAACGTCGTGACCAGCGAAGAGATCGCGGTCGCGAGCGGCGGATTCTATCATTCCTTTTCCAGCGAGTTCCTTCTCGCCCGGAAGACCAAGCGACCTTGAACGAACACCGGTCGCCAGAATGATCGTAATCGACTGCAAACGTTCACCACTGCGCAGTGAAATTCGCTTCGCGCGCAGATCGATCGATTCGATCTCAGTTTGTGTCCACAGATCGAAACCGGCGTCAGAAACGTCTTTGGTGAAAAGTTCGAGTAGTTCCGCGCCGTTGCGCGCTTTTAGACCGAGATAGTTGCTGAGCGGATTGTAGACGCGGTGTAGTTGACCACCGATCTCTTCAGCCTGCTCCAGCACGAGCGTGTCAAGACCGAGTTCATCACACCAAAAGGCTGCTGACAGACCTGCCGGCCCGGCGCCGATGATGATCACGTCATGCATGTGTTAGACGTCGAAGGTCGTCGAGTGCTTCGTACCTGCCGCCGGTCAATGCGTCCAAAACATGCTCCGGATGTAATCGGGAGGGCGTCAACGATCCGCTTTCATCCAAAAACTTCGCGGCGGACGTCATCTCGCTGTGATCCGTCTTCCACTGCCCGTTACCACTAGCTTCCCTCTCATTCAACGCGTGTAACGCGACACTCAGGTCACGACGTTTGATACGCGGGCGCACCACCGTTTCAGCCCACGAATAGTACGGATAATCGAGCCGGTAGAACCATCCGCCCTTGGTCGGAATCGCGATCAGAAATAGTTCGCCGCGCGCGTATTTCGAGATCGCTGTGAACGGAGCGGAGTGCCTGGTCGGACTAAACCCGCCGCCACTGAAAATCTCCGGAGCAAGTGTGACGAGGGAAATGCCAGAATCCAAAAACCATCGGACTTGCGACCTGCCACTCTCGAAACTCTCGAGCGCATCGGCGACAGCCTTCCAACCGTCGCGCCACAGCGGCTCATACGCATTAACGTTCGTAAGCAGCCGTTCAACTTCCGGCAACGCCAGCTCATACGCGACGGCATCGTTGTCTACGATGCGCGTCGCAAACTCACGCCCCGCAAGCATTTGCGCCAACGGCGAACCATCATCATTGTTCGGGCTCGACTGTTCGGCGCCCTGGATCGCGATGCTCACGCGCACACCATCGTCGCTCGAGTGCTCGGAAAAGTCCCCGGCTTCGGCTGCTGCAATCAGCAAATCGCGAAACTCCAACGCGCGCTGACCGTTCATCACGGTCCAAACCGACAACACACCATCACAATCGAAGTGATTGTTCGTGACCAGATCGATGCCCTGCGTAAACGAATCACGGTCAGGCGAAGCAACGAGATTCAACGCGATCTCGGTCGAGGTATCAGCCTTCAATTCCGCCGGCGTCTCGTTTCCTTCCCAGTGAGAAAAATGAACGCTGTTGGGTACCGTTCCATCTATTGACAACTTGGGCGTTTTATCAAGCGCGTCTGTGTAGAATTCGAATCTCATAGCGCAGAGTGTAGCGCACGCGCCGCACAAACGCGTAAGATACCGGCGCTATGGAAGAGATCACCGCAACTGAACTAAAACAACGCCTCGACAACGGCGACGACATCCAAATCATCGACGTGCGCGAAGACGTCGAAGTCGCGATCGCGCGCATTCCAAATTCCGTCCACATCCCGCTCGGGCAAGTGCTGAATCGCATCAACGAGATCGACCCAAACCGCGAAACGGTCGTGCACTGCAAGATGGGCGGCCGCAGCGCCCGCGCGATCGAAGCGTTACAGCGTTCCGGATTTCAGGGGAAGTTGGTCAACCTGAAGGGTGGAATTATCGATTGGTCTAACGAGGTCGATCCAAGCGTTCCTAAATACTAGGCAGCTATTTCGTGATTCCGTCGAGCTCGATAAAACGGCTGAGCTTAGTGATTACCATTCCGTCTTCACACACGAGGCGGCACGAAAGTGCGGGTCTGTCGTTCTGCTCGGTTTGGCCTTGTTGGTGATACCAGATCTGGCAATTGGTACATTCGCCGTTCCAGCAGAAATCACCGTATGAGATCGTGTTGATCGAGAGGTATTGAAAACAACGCAACAGACGGTTATTTTCCGGCACGTTGACCGTGCGACCCAGAACCTCAATGCTGACGAGCTTCTCGTAAGGATCCAGTAGATCAGGAGCAGCAAACTCTTCGAGCCCATTGCTTGCTGCGCTTTGTTCACTCATAGGCAGCGGCAGTATAATCGCTCACTCATTAATTTGTAACCGAAACGCGGGGGTTTAACATTTGGCCTTAGTCATTTATACCAAGCCGGGATGTCCTTACTGCCAGCAAGCGCGTGAGCACTACACCAAGAAAGGTATCCCTTTTCTCGATTACGACGCGCAAAACGACAAAGCGCGACGCGCGGAAATGTTCTCGTATTCCGGAGGCGACCCGACAGTGCCTTGCCTAGTGGAGGACGGTAAATACATCGGTTCCGGTTGGGGCAACCCGCCACGCGGTTGAACGGTTCACGATTAGCCGGCGTGCCCGGCTTCCGAAAAAAAACCCTGTCTCCTCTCAAAAACAATCTGACCCGATGGAAGGTGGCGTCATGCGGAAGAAATCCATTCACCTTTTGACGTTGGTGTTTTTAGTATCATGCATGCTTTCGATAAACGGCGTACTGAGAGCACAATCAAACGGAGGCCCCGCGCCCGATAAAGCACCGATGGCGGAAAAGAAATCGAAGATTACGGACATTCATGGAGAAAAACTCGTTGACGAGTATTTCTGGCTCCGTGAAAAAAACAACCCCGCGGTCATCGCGCATTTGAAAGTTGAGGACGCCTACGCCGAACAGGTCATGAAACCGACCGCGGCGTTGCAGGAGAAGCTCTACAAAGAGATGCTCAGCCACATCAAGCAAACGGACACAAACGTGCCGTATCGCTGGGGCACTCATTTCTATTACACACGGACCGAAGAAGGTAAGCAGTATCCGATATTCTGTCGCAAGCGCAATCTGGAGGCTCCGGAAGAGATCGTTCTCGACGTGAATGAACTCGCCAAAGGGCAGAAGTTCATGAGCATCGGATTATTCGTTCCGAGCGACGACGGCAACCTGCTCGCTTACAGCACTGACAGCACGGGCTATCGGCAGTACACGCTGCAAGTCAAGAATCTCCGCACGGGTGAGTTGTTCCCGGAACGCATCGAGCGCGTGAACAACATGGCCTGGGCCACCGACAACAAGACGGTCTTCTACGTAACTGAAGACGCGGTCACGAAGCGCAACGACAAGTTTTTCCGTCACGTTCTCGGCACGGACAAAACGGATCTGGTTTACGAAGAGAAAGACGAACTCTTCGACATCGGCACCAGCCGCTCGCGTGACAAGACCATGATCTTTGTCGAAGCGTTCAGTAAGACTTCGACGGACGTCCGTTACCTGCCGGCAAACGAGCCGACTGCTTCGTTGAAAGTGATTCTGCCGCGCCAGGCCGAGCACGAGTACGACGTCGATCATCGTCTCGACCAGTTCTACATTCGCACCAATAAAGGCGCGAAGAATTTCCGCGTCGTTACCGCGCCCGTAAGCGATCCATCCGAAAAGAACTGGAAAGAATTTGTGGCGCACCGCCCCGAAGTGAAGGTCGAGGCGATCACGTTGTTTGGGCATTACGCGGTGTTATCTGCATGGGAAAACGGGTTGCAGCAAATTGAAGTCAAGCCCTTCGGATCAAGCACCACGCGCCGCATCAAGTTTCCCGAACCGGTTTATGCGACTTTTCTGACGTCTAATCGCGAGTTCGAAAGCTCAGTACTGCGCTACAGCTACAACTCGCTTGTGACTCCAAATTCCATCTTTGACTACGACATGAACACGGGCAAATCGACGCTGTTGAAGCAACAGGAAGTGCCCGGTGGTTTCGACCGCGCGAACTACAAGTCGGAACGTGTGTTTGCCACTGCTTCCGACGGCACGAAGATCCCGATGTCGATGGTCTATCGCAAAGGAGTCAAGCTGGACGGCTCAGCGCCGCTGTTGCTTTATGCCTACGGTTCGTACGGGATTTCAATTCCGCCGACCTTCTCGTCCAATCGCCTGAGCCTGCTCGATCGCGGTGTCATTTTCGTGATTGGACACATTCGCGGCGGTGGTGAGTTGGGCGAAGAGTGGCGCAAGGCCGGCAGGATGATGAACAAGATGAACACGTTCACGGATTTCATCGCCTGCGCTGAAGCGTTGATCAAGCAGAAGTACACGTCTGCAGATCGAATCGTGATCGAAGGTGGCAGCGCCGGCGGGTTGCTGATGGGCGTGGTGAGCAACATGCGGCCGGACCTTTTCAAAGCCGTCGTCTCGCACGTGCCGTTTGTGGACGTGCTCAACACGATGCTCGATGCGACGTTGCCGTTAACCACGAGTGAATACATCGAGTGGGGCAATCCGAACGACAAGCCGGCTTACGAGTACATGAAGAAGTATTCGCCTTACGACAACGTGGCGACGAAAAACTATCCGGCGACGCTCGTGAAAGTTTCGCTCAACGACAGCCAGGTGCCCTATTGGGAAGGCGCGAAGCTGGTAGCAAAAATGCGCGCGATGAAAACAGATAACAATCCATTGCTGTTGAAGGTAAACTTTGGCGCCGGTCACGGTGGCGCGTCCGGCCGTTACGATGCCCTGCGCGAGACAGCATTTGATTACAGCTTCATTCTGTGGCAAATGGGCATCTCTGAATAACACTGGATGATTGGCTCGACGCTCGGGAACTACAAAATCCTTGAGAAGCTCGGTGAGGGCGGTCAGGGAACAGTCTATAAAGCTATCGACTCAAAGCTCGGTCGCACCCTCGTAATCAAAGTTCTTCCGGCAGAACTCACATCGAAAGAAGCCAATCTCAAACGGTTCGAGCGCGAAGCGCGTCTCGCCTCTGCGCTCGACCATCCAAACATCTGCACCATCTTCGACCTCAACGAGATCAACGGCATTCATTTCATCGCGATGCAGTACATCGAGGGCCGTAACGTGCGGCAGTTAGTAAACGGCCGCCCATTGTCCCTCGAAAGCGCGTTATCGATCGCTCTGCAGACTGCCGACGCACTCGCGGCCGCACACTCCCGCGGCATCATTCATCGCGACATCAAAGCCGGCAACGTGATGGTCACGCCCAGCGGGCAAGTAAAAGTGCTCGACTTCGGACTCGCAAAACTTCTCGACGAAGACGCCGCGCGCACTTCCGGCATTCATCACACGGAAATCACTGAAGTGGGTGTTCCTTACGGCACGGCGACTTACGCTGCGCCGGAACAAGCGCGTGGCGACCGAGTCGATTCCCGCGCCGACATCTTTTCTACGGGCGTTCTGCTTTACGAAATGCTGACCGGCACCTGGCCCTTTCAAGGTCAAACTTCGGTCGAGGTGCGTCATGCGGTTTTGCACGACGAACCAAAACTGATCTCGCAGATGCGTCCGGGTCGCGTGCCTGCGAAACTGCAAGCCATCATCGACAAGTCCCTCGCGAAAGATCCGCGCAACCGTTATCAAAAAATCGCTTACTT
The DNA here is from genome assembly GCA_020199835.1 of Acidobacteriota bacterium. Lineage (GTDB taxonomy): Bacteria > Acidobacteriota > Blastocatellia > Pyrinomonadales > Pyrinomonadaceae > PSRF01. Next base: position 603,200 of record JAIVJV010000009.1, read on the forward strand.
CGCCAACGACCTCCGCGAGGTGATTCGAGAACTCGGCGCCGATTCGCTACCGGGCATCGACGAAAGCGCCATGCCCATCGAGCCGAAACATTTAACGCCGGCGAATCCGGTCACGCGAGCGCTGCGTTGGTTGACCGGAAACAAGAGCGACGAAAATGCGCTCGGAGGTTCGGGCAAATCGACGACCCGGTCACGCGATCAGCATGCAAGTCCCTTGACGAGTTTGGCCGATGACGAGCGTAAGAGCGTTGCGATCCTGCCGTTCCAAAACGTCGGCAATGAGCGCGATATCGACTTCTACCAGTTCTCGCTTGCCGATGCCGTGATCACTGAGCTCGCGCGCGTGCGTTCGCTCGTCGTGCGGCCTTCGTCTGTGATCGTGAAGTATCAAAACAAGACCGTCGATGCGGCTGACGCAGGACGCGAGTTGCGCGTGGACGCGATTCTCACCGCGACCTTTCTGCGTGCAGGCGATCGGCTGCGCGTCACTGCGCAACTGCTCGACGTACGCACCAGCGAGATCCTCTGGAGTGAACGAATCGACGCAGACGCGAGCGACATCATCGGCGTGCAGGACACGATCGTGCAGCGCATCGTCGAAGGATTGCGCCTCGAACTGAGTCCCGATGAGAGAGTGCAACTCGCGAAAGGCACCACGACCGTTGCCGCGGCTTCGGAAGAGTACATGCGCGGTCGCGACTGCCTGGCAACGTTTATTTATCACACGATTGAACGCGAACACCTCGACTCGTCAATCGAACACTTTCGCCGCGCAATCGAGATCGATCCACAGTTTGCCCTCGCGTATTCGGCGCTCGGCAGTGCTTACGTCAATCGCGTGCTGAAAGGCCTGGGCCAGACAGGCGATCACGAGAAAGCGCAGAAGGCGTTTGGCAAAGCGCTCGCGCTCGATCCCAAGTTACTCGAAGCGCGGCGGCACATGGTGTTCATCTATCTGACCGGCGGGCAAAAGCAGACGGCGCGCGAGGAGATCGAATTGCTGCGCGACGAGTACCCGAACGATTCGGGCGTGCAGTTTGTACGTGGCGTGGTCGCGCGACTCGACGGCGATTACGAAACAGCACTGCGCAGTTTCGATCGCATGGTCAAGCTCAATCCTGAAGAACAGGTTCTTGCGAGTTACAACCGCGCGCGTATCTTCATGTACCAACAAAAGTACGACGAAGCGCTGCGGGAACTCGACGCCGGAGCCGCGCTCGAGCCTGAACATCCCGTGATCAAAGTCTTTCGCGCGCGCGTGCTTTACTATCGGGGCGAGATTGACGAAGCTGCCGAGATTCTTCACCAGGTACTCATACGACACCCGCAGATGGATGGCATTCGGCCGATCCTGGCCATCTGTCTCAGCGCGCAGGGACAGCACACGAAGGCCAACGAACAGTTGACGCAAAAGGTCCGCCAGGTTGCGGAAGCCGATTACGACATTTCCTATTGGCTCGCTTCCGCTTATCTTTTACAAGGCCGCCAGGTGGAAGCATTGCGCTGGCTGGAAACCGCGACTCGACTCGGCAACGAAAACTATCGCTGGTTTGAGTCCGATCCAAACTGGACGGACATGCATGAAGATCCGCGTTTCGTGGAATTGATGAACGGGATCAAGAATCAGAACCAGGCAGCCAGGGACCAGACCGTATGAGAACCTTCGTCGTGGGCGATATTCATGGCCGTTGCGCGCAGCTTCTCAACCTGCTCGACATGCTGCCGCGCGACGCGCAAAAAGACACGTTGGTTTTTCTCGGCGATTTAATCGATCGTGGTGCTGATGCGCCGGGCTGCGTGGACCACATCATGAAGCTTCGTCGCGAGAACCCGGAGCGAGTCATCTGTTTGCGCGGTAATCACGAGCAGATGTTGCTGGATTTTGTCGACGGGCAGGCCACGATTTGGCTGACGCCGGTCACGGGTGGTGAGCGAACGTTTCAGCAGTACACCGGGCGCGCAGTGCGCGTGCACAGCGAGCAGGATCTCGAAGAGATGCGGCGCGTGTTTGCGGAGTCGTTTCCGCGAGAACATCTGGAGTTCATGCAGAGTTTGCCGTTCTATTACGAAGACGACCACGCGATCTACGTTCATGCGGGTTTGGATGAAGGAAAACATCCGCGTGAGAGTTCGCCGATGTCGCTCTTGTGGATGCGCGACATGGACTTTTACAAGAACTACCGCGGCAAGCCGTGCGTGTTTGGCCACACGCCGACGCCGTTACTGCCGCTTCGTGGACGGCTCGGGCGGCATGGCATCTATATCTCGCACAGCGCTGTCGGCCTCGATAGCGGGTACAACTACCAATCGCCGCTCAGTTGTCTTTCACTGCCGGATTTCAATCTCTTTCAGACGTTTGCCGACGGACGCGAAGAGACCCACCAGATCACGTCTTTCATTCCGGACACTTTGCGCGAGATGCAACGCCGCGCGGGTCTTGTTAGTTAATTGCGCGGGTCTCGTTTGATTTTAAATTTGGTTTGGCCTTTGGCGGTTTCTATTCCTACCCCTCTGTTCTCTCGCTTACGGCACGCAACGCTGTTCGCGCAACGGTACGAGATCAAGGTTTGTTAGTTTGCGTGACGCAGGGTCCAACGCGATTCGCGCCATCAGTGGACCATTGTCACACGTCAATCGTATAGCGCTGTTGCGCGTGCCGTTGCCGCCAAGCGTCTCGCCGACTTTGCAACTCCCCCACGCCGATGCCGCATTGATTTGACGTCGCACTTTCTCAACGTTCAACCCGGGCGCCGCGATCGCTTCAAACGCCTTCTGATCCCACGCGCCGAGTAACTTCACGATCGCGTCCGCGGCTTTCGTCATCTCGGCGTCAGGCGGCAGTACTGGTGCGATGCCGATTGTTTGAACCTTCGGCGGGATTGTCGGCGCGAGCGTGATGAACACGTTCAGCCAACCGCGATCACACGCCATGCGCCACTCGCCGCGTAGCGCATTTTCCGGGTCAATCGAAGTTGCCGGCCTGCATGTTCCATGATCCTGCGCCAACGACTGCCAGCGGCTCTTGCGAACTTCCGCGGGCACGTCAAGAAACACGTTGTCGGCCATAATGCGGTTCGCCAGTGCGTCGTCCCACTTGATGATCAACTGCGAGACGTCTGCTTGCGCCGCGAGCAATGCGGGCGACGGTTTCACGACGCGCGGTTGCAATGCGCCGGTGCGATGAAGCGCGTCCAGCGTGTCGTTGAAGATCGCGTTGAAGCCGCCGTATGTCAGATTGCTCATCGCAATCAGACCCACGCCGTAGCCCGGCAGCCAGCGCATCAACGAGCCGTAACCCGGCAGACCACCGCCGTGACCGATGACGTAAGCGAAGCGGCAGTCCTGCGCAACGCCGAGTCCGTAGCCGTAACCTGAAACGTTCAATTGCAACGGCGCATCCGTCGTAGAACGAAACGCACTGCCCGGAGACATGCGCCAGAGTTGTTGCATCTCGCGCACGCTGCCGCGCTTTACTGGACCACGATCGACTTCGTCGCGTGGCGGAAATGCTGACATCAGGAAAGCGACCCAACGCGCAAGATCGTGCGTGTTGGTCCAAAGACCGCCCATCGCGCCGAACGAACCGTGCGCGAGAATCGGTTCTGCTTTCCACGCATTGTCTTCGCGACGATAGCCGAGCGCGATTCGATCCTGCGGTACCTCGCTCTTTTCGAATGTCGTGGAGTTCATGCCGAGCGGTCGCAGGATGTTGTCGCGCATGTAATTGGCGTAGGGACCGCCCGATGCCTTGGCGATGATCTGGCCGAGGATCGCGAAGCCGTAATTTGAATATTCATACGCCGTTCCGGGCACGGTTGAGAAAGGAATGCCCGCACGCATCCACGCGCGCATCGTTTCGTCAGTTTGGGCCAACTGGCGGTCGCCCCACGCGTTGTCTTCAGGAAAACCTTCGGAATGCGTCAGTAAGTGGCGAATCGTGATCGTCGGCGAATCGGATGTTGGATAAGGGAGGTCGGCGAGTGCCGGAACGTAGCGCGTCACGGGATCGTCAAGCGAAAGTTTTCCGTCATCGCGCAGCTTGAGTATCGCCAACGCCGTGAAACTCTTTGTCATCGAGGCGATGCGAAAGACTGTTTCCGGCGTGACCGGCGCTTTGTTTGTCGCTTCGCGAATGCCCGCGGCTTTCACCCAAACCACTTCGCCGTCGACGACGATTCCCATCACCGCGCCAGGCATGCGCTCAGCAAACGTATTGAACAGTTTCTCGATCTCGGGAAACGCCGCCGCCAGTTTCTGTTTGCGATTGGGATCTGCAAACGTTGCCGGTGGCACCGTTCCCGTCGCCACCCGTTTCTGTGCTTGCGCCACAGACGAAAGAGTAAGCACCGCAAGGAGAAGTAAACTAACCAAGTCTTTCATGCTTGTATCGTCCAAGGACCTTCTTGTGCATGTACTGTCCGTGCGATTCTGCCTGCATCAATCCTTCGAACACAAACTTCGGCACGCTTTTGTAGCGATACTTTTCGCCCGTACGAAAAACGACATCCAGTTCGTAAGTCAAATCGTTATAGCGCACGCCCAGAATCATCCTCGATTTCACCGGTGTGAAGTCCATTCTCCCCTCGCTCTGATACTGTTGGATAGTTCAGTAGCTGCACGTCATAACGACGCGCATCGGGAGGAATGGTTACGCTTTACAGTTTTCGGCTTGAGAACCTTTATTGTCGATAAATCTCGCCGCCCGTGTCAACGAACTCCTGCGCTTTTTCTTTCATCCCCATCGTCAGCGCCGCGGCCTCGTCGATCTGTTTTTGGGCAGCGTATTCGCGCACGTCCTGCGTGATCTTCATCGAGCAGAAATGTGGACCGCACATGGAACAAAAATGCGCGAGCTTCGCGCCTTCCTGTGGCAAGGTCTCGTCGTGATACTCACGTGCGACCTCGGGATCGAGGGAGAGGTTGAACTGGTCTTCCCAGCGAAATTCAAAACGCGCTTTCGACAAAGCGTTGTCGCGATACTGCGCGCCCGGATGCCCTTTCGCGAGATCCGCCGCGTGCGCCGCGAGCTTGTAAGCAATCACCCCGTCTTTGACGTCTTTCTTGTTTGGCAGGCCAAGATGCTCTTTCGGCGTGACGTAACAAAGCATCGCCGTGCCAAACCATCCGATCATCGCCGCACCGATGGCCGACGTGATGTGGTCGTAGCCGGGCGCGATGTCGGTCGTGAGTGGTCCAAGCGTGTAGAACGGTGCTTCATGACAAGTCTCCAACTGCTTGTCCATGTTCTCTTTGATCAAGTGCATCGGCACGTGGCCCGGACCTTCGATCATCACCTGGCAATCGTGTTCCCACGCGATCTTCGTTAATTCGCCCAGCGTTTCGAGCTCGGCAAACTGCGCTTCGTCATTCGCGTCGGCAATCGAACCCGGCCGCAGGCCATCGCCGAGTGAAAACGAAACGTCATAAGCAGCCATGATCTCGCAGATCTCGCGAAAGCGCGTGTAAAGAAAACTCTCTTCATGGTGCGCGAGACACCACTTCGCCATGATCGAACCACCGCGACTCACGATTCCCGTCGTGCGGCGCGCCGTCAACGGTATGTAAGGCAGGCGCACTCCCGCGTGAACCGTGAAGTAGTCAACGCCTTGTTCAGCCTGTTCGATCAACGTGTCGCGAAAGACCTCCCACGTCAACTCTTCTGCCTTGCCGCCGACCTTTTCCAATGCCTGGTAGATCGGCACGGTGCCGATCGGAACGGGCGAGTTGCGAATGATCCATTCGCGCGTCGCGTGGATGTTCTTGCCGGTTGATAGATCCATCACTGTGTCTGAGCCACAGCGAATGGACCAGCGCATTTTATCGACTTCCTCTTCGATCGAGGAGGCAACGGCTGAGTTACCGATGTTGGCATTGATTTTGACGAGGAAGTTGCGCCCGATGATCATCGGTTCCGACTCGGGATGATTCACGTTCGCCGGAATGATCGCACGCCCGCGCGCGACTTCGTCTCTCACAAACTCCGGCGTGACGTACTGCGGAATGGCAGCGCCAAACGATTGACCGGGATGCTGGTGCAAAAGTGAATCACGCGGCGTGACGCCCGCTTGCGATGTAACGTCCCGGGCTGCTTCGCGGCCGAGATTCTCGCGAATCGCGATGAACTCCATCTCCGGCGTGATGATCCCGCGGCGCGCGTAATGAAGTTGCGTCACGCACGCTCCGCGCTCGGCGCGAAACACGGTACGTTGTGCAAAGGGAAACTCTTCAAGCCTGCCGACGTCTTTCACACGCGCTCGACTAGCAGCCGAAAACGTCAGGTAACCATCATCGATCGGTTGCACTTCGCGGCCGTCGTACTGCTCGACATCACCGCGCGCAAGAATCCAGTCCCGTCGCAAGGGCGGCAAGCCTTTCGCGCTCTCGCAATGAACGTCCGGATCACCCCATGGCCCACTCGTGTCATATACCCGAACCGCCGGATTCGCGACGAGATTGCCGTCGAGTTCACGCGACGCGCTCTGCGTAATCTCGCGAAACGGCACGCGCACGCCGGACAGCTTGCCGTTGACATACACGCGCCGCGAATTTGGGAGCGTTTTGTTATCCGGCGCGTCGATTTGCGTTGCTTTTGTTCCTGCGGTCATAGGTCTCCAAACGATGCTTCGTCCTGTCCAAATGTCTTTAGGCCAAAGTATAATCTCGGCGCTACGCCCGACCTAATCGAGTTTCCCGGAGATACAAATGCTCAAACGGTTTGTCGCTTTATCGCTCGTTCTCTCGCTATTGACGCTGCCCGCCCTCGCGCAGAATGGAAGCGGGGACATGTTGGCCCGCATCCGCGCCGAGGCCATGCAGCGCTCGCAAATCATGAAGACCATGCACAAGTTCACCGACCTTTACGGCCCACGGCTGACGGGTTCGCCCAATCACAAAGCCGCTGCCGAGTGGGCCGTGAAACAGATGACTGCATGGGGATTCGAGAACGCTCATCTCGAACCGTGGGACTTCAAACATCCGGGTTGGGCTAACGAGAGACTCACTGCGCACATCATCTCGCCGGTGAAAGATCCGCTCGTGTGCGAAGTGCTCGCGTGGACGCCGAGCACGAAGGGTACGGTTCAGGCAACAGCGACTCAGTTAGTGTTGCCGCAAACACCGACACAGGAACAGTTGACAGCGTTTTTCAATGGCAACAAGACGCGCGTCCGCGGTCGTATCGCGCTCATCGGAAAAGCAGCGGTGATTCCCGTTAACCTGAATCCACCGGCGAAACGTAGTAGTGACGAGCAGGTGCAGCAGCGTTATGGTCCAAACCCGCGGCCTGTTGCTTTTCCCACTCCATCACCGACTCCCACACCAGCACCCAACGCACCGAAGCGGCTCACGGGCCGAGAGATCAACGTGCAACTCAATGCGTTCTTGAAAGAGAACGGTGCGGCCGTTCGCGTTGACGATGCGGGACGCGAGTTTCGCCAGATCCGCGCGTTCAACAACAGCACTTTTGATGTCGATAGAGCGATTCCGACCGTCGTGATGAGCAATGAAGACTTTGGCCGCGTCACGCGCATTCTCAACGACGGCACTGACGTGACGCTTGAATTTAATATCGTGAACCGCGTGTATCCGGAAGGCGCCACGTCTTACAACACGATCGGCGAGATTCGCGGTGGGGATAAAGCGGACGAAGTGATTATGCTCGGCGGACACCTCGATTCGTGGCACGCGGCGACAGGCGCGACCGACAACGCAATCGGCTGCGCGATCATGATGGAAGCGGCGCGCATTCTGAAGACACTCGGCCTCAAAGCGCGACGTACGATTCGCGTGGCGTTGTGGAGCGGCGAAGAACAAGGGTTGCTGGGTTCACTCGCTTACGTGAAACAGCACTTTGGGTCGTTTGAAAATCCGAAACCGGGTTACGAGAAGTTTGGCGGGTATTTCAATATCGACTCGGGCACAGGACGCATTCGTGGCGCTTCGGTGTTTGGACCACCCGAAGCGGCAAACATCCTGCGCGAGATCCTTGCACCGTTCAAGGATGATGGCGTTGCCGGTGCAATCACGACGCGCAGCCGGCGTCTTGGTGGTTCGGACAACACGGCGTTCAATCAAGCCGGACTGCCCGGCATCGGCCTGGGCCAGGATCCGATCGAATACAACTCGCACACGTGGCACACGAATCTCGATACCTACGAACGCATTCTTGAAGACGACGTGAAGAAGGATGCGATGGTGGTCGCTTGGGCCGTGTACCAGTTGGCGATGCGCGACGATCTGCTGCCGCGAATGTCGAAGACGGATATGCCGCCCAAGCCACCCGAGGAACCAACGACGCAACCTACGCCACGTCCAACGCGTACCGATTCTACGAGCACCCCACGTGCTCGGAGTTCACGACGAGGAAATTAGTTCGTTGGCATTAACCCGCCGTCAGTTTTTGCGGCGTAGCGCAGTCGCTGCTGCGGGCGCCGGTCTGATTCGCAGTCCACTGGGTGGGACCGTAACGGCGGAAATAATTAGAGGCCGGGCCAAGAAAGTGCTCATATTGGGCGCCGGAATGGCCGGCCTTGTTGCTGCTTACGAACTCACGCAACTCGGTCACGACGTGACGGTGCTCGAAGCGCGCACGCGCCCCGGCGGACGCGTCCACACGTTGCGGGAACCCTTCGCCGACGGTCTCTATGCCGAAGCCGGAGCCGCACGTATTCCCAATAATCACGAACTGCCGCTCAAGTACGTAAAAACATTCGACCTTCCACTCGAGCCGTTTTATCCCAGCGGGTTGAACGCGATTCGCTTCGATCGTGGCACGAGGCAGGAGGTGCCGATCGAGGGTTTCACCGAGGCCATGAACGTTAACTTCGGCGAGGATCTCGGCGGCAAACCCGAGCGCTGGTACAAGATCAAAGGCGGTTCTGACCTGTTGCCGAAGGCATTCGCCAGGCACTTGGAAAGCAAGATTGTTTACGGCACTCCGGTGGTTCGAATCGAACAGAATGCGAACGAAGCACGGGTAGTCTGCTTGAAATCGGGAAAGCCGCAAACGTTTGTCGCCGACAGCGTGCTCGTCACCATCCCCTTTTCCGTTTTGCGGAAAATCGAGTTGCCCGCGCTTTCGTCGGGCAAGCGCGACGTGATCAAACGCACACATTACGACGCGGTGTCACGCGTGTATCTGCAAACGAAAAATCGATTTTGGGAAGAGCGGGGTCTGAACGGTTTTGCGTTCACCGCCGGTGGGATCGAGATCTGGCAGCCGACCTGGAGTCAACCTGGGCCACGTGGGATCCTGATGACCTATGCGCGACCCGGCGAGGCTGAACGAATCACGAGCATGAAAGAGAATCGCCGCATTGAGGCGACGTTGAAGCAGCTTGACGAAGTCTTCACCGGGTTGCGAGTGAACTTTGAACAAGGGACGAGCAAGTGCTGGACTGAAGACGAGTGGGCGCGCGGCGCGTGGGCGTTTATCGGTTTCAAAGATTTGGCAACGGCCATGATGCCGGAAGGACGGGTCCACTTCGCCGGCGAACATCTCTCGCTGTGGTTTTCGTGGATGCAGGGCGCGCTGGAGTCCGGGTTGCGGGCGGTGAAGGAGATCGACGAAGCGCAGTACCCGGTCCGTATAGCGGTTCGTTTCTAATTACCCCTTCGGGCCTTCAACAAACAGATCATCAACGGGCATGGTCCACCCGGGTAATGCCGGCTCAGCCTCAGCGGACTGGCCGCGTTTGTAAATTGTGGGTTCGGTGGGAGAGGTGTCTCGGTAAACGCGCACCACGTCGTCACTCAGCAGATCGACGTCCCAAACGACAAGAGTTCCCGCGGCGAAATAGTCTGCTCGCTTTTGCGCCATCTGTCGCTCCGCGCGCGGGCCATAGTCGCCTTCACTGCGAACTTCCACCGCGAAGATCGGTGCGCGGTCGCCAAACTTCATCGGGATCTTACCCGTGTAGAAGCCAGCGTCAGGACTAAACGATTTCCGGTGAGGCAAGTCGACGACAAATGCAACGTTGTCTCCGAATGCGAAGCCTGTCCGCGTAGCTTTCTCGTAAGCGCGAAGAGACATGGTGATTTCCAGGGCGGCCAAGTGAGGTAACCATCCCGTAGGTGACATGTGCACGATTTCTCCATTGACGAGCTCAGCCTTGCCCTCGACCTTATAGAGATCTTCAATTGTGGCTTCGACTTTAGCGCTCATAGGCAGTTGTGAGTGTTTATTATTAGTTGGTGAACGCATAATAGCCTCGAACTAGAGCCAAAGCAACGGGGTCACGGCTTCGCGATCACGAGCGGGTTGGTCTCCAACTCTCGCCGATAAAAAACTCGCGGCCGTTGCACGCTGCGCTTCTGCGGATCTGCAATATTTGTCTCACCTTCTGTAAACGCGATCTCTAACCCCAAACCACGCCCCTGCGTCATCTTCTCCTGCTGCATCTGCGGCACACGCTCGGTTGCGAAGTTCAGCCACTCGCGCGCGATCAGCACGCCGTCTTTCGGTTCGGTATCCGCCACCGGAGTCTTCAAACCTTCTTCAACCAACGCGTAGGTCAAATATCCGTGACCGAGTTGCGCCGCTTCGAGCGCCGCCTGGAAACTCTGCGCCGCCGTGAGTATGTACATGCCTTTTTCATACGCGAGCTGCGCCAGGCCCTTCGAGTTCATCGGCCCGCGCCGCTTCTCTTCCGCTTCGAGCGCCTGGCCTGAATTGCACGCATCAATGATCAGCAACAAGTGACCCGAATCGAGACCTTCGACCGCCGCCTCTAACTCCAGGTCGGAAATACTGTGCGTGAGCATCGTCTTTAGCCCGTCTTCAGTCAGCTTCGTACGATCGCCCATGTAACCCAGGTCGTGCGGAATCAGATAAAACCGCTGCGCCTGCGCCGTGCCGTGGCCCGCGTAGTAGATGATGACTGTATCTTCCGGCTGAACTCGTTTCAGCGCATCGAATGGCCCAGCTTTCAACGACGGTGGACCAGGATCGCCGGCGAGTCGCTTGATAGCGGCTAGAATGTTTGCCTTCGTCGCGTCTTTGTCGAGCAGTTGCGCCACTTCAACTTTCTCAAACTCGCCTACCTGCATTTGCCGGCGCCGTACCTCATCACCGAAACTGCGCGCGTCCGCAGTCGCGTATTTCAGGTTGTACTGCGGATTCTCATACTCATTCACGCCCACGGCGATGACGTAAGCCGTGCCTTTGCGTTTCAAACTCTCCGCGCCCGTAAACACGAGCGGCGCATCCTTGCTCTTGACGTTGTCGCGATTGAAACCATACGCCACGAGCCAATTTGGACCAGCGGTGACCGTGATCTCTTCTTCAAGCGACACCGACGGCTGTCCTTTCAACACGTCGCCGTGCCACACCTTCACGAGCGAGCCGTTGCGAAACAGACGCACGTCGCGCGCGCCGGTGCCCTGCGGATTATCTTTGTCAGCAGGAGCATCGGTGACATCGATCCTCACCTTGATCGTGCGCGAACCGACAGCCGCATCCGGCGTTTGTTGCCCTGCTTGCGCCGGGAGCGACAACTTCACCACCGGTTGCCGTCGATCTTTCTTCGACACATCCTCCGCCACCTTCGGCCGCTTGCCTGCAAAGACGTCAGACAACAAACCCGGATAGTAAAACTCGTTGAAGAACCACTCGATGGGCGCCACGTTGAACGTCTCCTGGTTGTAGCGCCACAAAATCTGGTTCCACGAAACAGGCGTGCCGTCAAATAAACCTTGCGGCGTCACAACCATCCACTCGCCGCCATCGTCGAGCGAAATGAGCGTCAACAAATGCTCGCCTGTTTTTGCGTCCCACAAAAACGTACTGCCATCTTCGCCTGCCGACGCGAGCAAACCGCCGTCAGGACTGAAGTCGAGCGATTCCATGTTTGCGTTGTGTCCTGCGAGCGTAACTAGTTCGCGTTTCGCTCCGAGGTCCCAGATCTTGATCGTGTTGTCAGTACTGCCGGTTGCGAGCAGTTTGCCGTCCCGACTAAGTGCGAGCTTGCTGACAGCTCGCCCGTGACCTTTTAAGTTACCGATCTCGCGACCACTCGCGACGTCCCAAATCTGCACCTGGCCGATGGCTTCGACTCTCAAATCTTTCATTATGTCCTGCGAATCCTGAGTCTTGGAGCCTTTCGATGGTTTCGGCCTTTTCCCACTCATCGCGCCGCCCATCATCGCGGTGAAATCAATGTTTGTCTTCGACTCAACTCCGCCCGTCAACAGCGTTCGACCATCAGGGCTGAAAGCGAGCGACGTCACGGTCCGGCCCATCGTTCCCGCCGCCATCGTGCCCCACACGTTGTTCATCATCGCGGCGACGGCAGCCATGTCGGGCATCTGCGGCATCTGGCCGGGCTTGACCACCGGCGGCGTCGTAATCAGCGTGCTCATCGGTGACGATGTCACATCGCGAAGCTTGCTTCCCGACTGCACGTCCCACAGCGAGGTCTGACCCATCGATCCGATCGTCGCAAGCATGCGGCCATCCGCGCTGAATTCCGCTTCGCTCGGTAACTCGCCCGCAGCAAGTGAACGCAACTCGCGACCGGTTTTCATGTCCCAAAGCTTCACCTGACTGCCGCGCGCGAAGGACGTTGTTGTTACCGTAACCTGTTGTTGATTTCCAACAGTTTGCACCGAGCTATAGACCACGGCGAGCATCGTTCCGTCAGCACTGAAGCGCAGCTTTTGCACAACGCCCGTTTCACCCGTGGGCGTGAGCGTTTGCAACTCACGTCCGGTCGGCGACTCAACGATGGAAACGACAGTCTTGTTTGGGTTCATCACTGCCAACAATCGTCCATCGGGACTCGCAACCGGATACGTTTTGTCAGGCGTGGCGGGCGCGGTGCGCAAACCACGTCCGGTGCGCAAGTCCCAACGCGTGCGGCCGCCCGACGAAAGCTGTGTTCCGTCCGCACTGAACGCCACGTTGTAAGCCATGTTCGTGCGGCCGGTCAGATTCGAAAGACGCTTGCCGGTTTCCGTTTCCCAAACGATCGTGTCAGTGTCAAACCCGCCGGTCGCGATCCGTTTTCCATCCTCACTAAACGCGACGAACGCATCCGCCTGCGCCGTAAACACGCCGCTGTTTGGAACTTTCAACTGCGTCAACTCACGTCCGGTCGCGGTGTCCCAAACTTTCACAAGGTAGTTTTCAGAGAAAGCGAGCAGCCGGCCGTCGCGACTAAACTTCACCAGGCTGTAGTCCTTTGCCGTCTGGGCCAACGTCTGCTCTTTCTTCGCACTCACGTCCCACAACTTCAAACGCTTATCCACAACTCCCGCCGCCAGCAACTGTCCGCCTGGTGCAAACACAAGCTGCACACTGTCCACGCGATCGCCTGACAACTTCCCCTGCCGCACTTCACGCCCGCTCGACAAATCAATCACGCGAACCTGCACATCAGAATCGTCGCTTACGAACACGAGCTGTGTCCCATCGGCTGAGATCGTGACGCCGCCATCGCCGCCCATCATTCCGGCTGCGTTTGGACCACCCGTATCTAACGTGCGCAACTCACGCCCGCTCGTCAGATCCCAAACGCGCGCGACATCGCTCGCCGTCACGATTCGATTGTCTGAAGCAAAGCCGATGAAGAAGACGCCGATCGCGGCAGTTACCGTTCCTTGTGGACCAGTGAGCGTTTGCACTTCACGGCCGCTGTTGACGTCCCAGACCTTAACTGAATTGTCCGCCGCCGAAGCAGCAAGGAGACGGCCGTCGCGACTGAACGCTATTGACGGTGCGAGTCCGGACGCGGTTTGACCGCTGCTCGAAAGATCGCGCAACTTGCGATTTGTGGCGGTCTCCCAGAGTTTGATCGTGTTGCTGCGAAAGGTTCCGGTGGCGAGTAGTTTTCCGTCCGGACTGAACACGAGGCGAGTCGCGCCGAAGATGTTGTTGTACCCGGTTTGGAGAACAAGCTCCGGTTTAGCCTCACGCGACTGCGACGCAGTCTGTGCGTTGCTCGTTGGATCGGCCTTCTGTATTCCTAAACCGCGCTGGTCGGGCGGCGTCGGAGAGGGAGATTGGGCGAGCACAGTACCGGAGAAGAATAGAGACGCAAGAAGAGCGATGAGTTTCATAACACCTCTCAAGTTTTTCCGGCGGTACTGTGTCACAACCAGCGGCTTGAAGACAACAAACCCGAAGCCTCTCGACTCCGGGTCGTTGCGTTCAGCCTGCAAGGAGTTCCCCAACTTCTGCCGGCTGATATCTTCCGTTGTCTACTAACCAGCAATGATCGCGATTGTCGCTTTGCCTCCCTTGCTCGCCACGGTTTGTTCTGTGTTGCGTTCAACATTCGATTTCACCGCGGCCAACGTGGTCGAGTCGCCGGCCATTTGTGCCTGCGCGAAGAAGTAGCGGTCGCCGTAACGATTGAACACGAGTTTCGCTTGCTCAGGCGTGTTGACGTTGTGTTCGTTCGTTTGAATGATCGCGCTCGACCGTCCGTCGGTGCTTCTGATTTGCAGCACCTTTCGACCCGACGTCGGATTCAGCACGGCGATGGTGTATTCACCCGCGGGCAGGCTCTTCTCACCGACGCTGAACGCGAACGGAATTCGCGCGCGGATGCGCTGCGTGCCGAATACCTGGGCCTCAGCGGTGGCGGCCACAACGGCCACAAACATCATTATCGCGATAGTTAAAATCAGATACTTTTTCATGAAACAACCTCCATTCCTTTCCAGCCTTCACTAACTAACGCGGAGGTTCAGCCCGGATTCCCTCACGGGCCGTAAAATATTTGTTGTAGAATTTCGCCTCACTTTTTGGTCCACGTCATCTTAGGAAACAGATGCAGTCTGAAGGCATAACTGAACTGCTGGTCGACTGGGGCAAGGGCGATCAGGCGGCGCTCGAAAAACTGATGCCGCTCGTCTACGACGAACTGCGCCGGCTTGCGAGTAACTATCTCCGCCGCGAACGCGCGACTCACACACTCCAACCGACTGCGCTCGTCAACGAGGCCTACCTGAAACTGGTCGACCAACGAAATGCCAAATGGCAGAATCGCGCCCATTTTTTCGGCATTTCAGCCCAATTAATGCGACGCATACTCGTCGATCACGCGCGCCAGCATCAGGCCGTAAAACGCGGCGGCTCCAATCAGCAACGGCTATCGATCACCAGCGCCGAACGCGTCGCAAAGCAGCCGGAGATCGATCTCCTGGCGCTCAACGAAGCTCTAGACGAACTAACCCGGATGGACCCGCAACAAGCCCAGATTGTCGAACTGAAATTCTTCGGTGGCCTTTCGATCGACGAAACCGCGGAAGTCCTTGGCATCAGCCACGCTACTGTGGAGCGCGACTGGAAACTGGCGCGGGCGTGGTTACGGCGCCAATTAGAGTAAACTTTTCCGCGACAGGGACATTTAACTGAGGGAGTTCGGCAGCGCTCTTCGCGTCTTTTATTAAGGACGCTAAAACGATGACACCCGAACGTTGGCAACAAGTTAAAGAGATTTTCAACTCGGCGATCGCCTATCGCCCGGAGGAGCGCGGCCTATTCATTTCGCAGGCCTGCTCCGGAGACGACCATCTGCGCAGCGAAGTCGAATCGCTGATCGCTTCACACGAACGAAGCGGTAGTTTTATCGACGAACCCGCATTCGCCGCGGCTTCGTTCCTCTTCGAGGAGAATTGGGAGCTAAAACCCGGCCAGACTGTCGGCTCGTTTGAGATCATCTCGTTTATCAGCCGCGGCGGCATGGGCGAGGTCTATCTCGCCGAAGACAAACGACTCGGACGTAAAATTGCGCTGAAACTGCTTCCCGCCGCGTTCACCAAAGACGACGATCGTCTCCGTCGCTTCGAACAGGAAGCACGTGCCGCGTCAGCGCTGAACCATCCGAACATCATCACGATCTTCGAGATCCGCCAGGTCGGTTCCTCGCACGTGATCGCAACCGAGTTTGTCGAAGGCGAAACGTTGCGGACGCGTGTGAACCGTGCTCCGCTGCGCATAACTGAAGCTCTCGACATCGCGACGCAAGTCGCCAACGCACTCGCCGCCGCACACAAAGCGGGCATCATTCATCGCGATATCAAACCCGAAAACATCATGCTGCGGCCTGATGGTTACGTGAAGGTGCTCGACTTCGGCCTCGCAAAACTCAGCGAACAAGCCTCGCCCGCAGTCGCCGCGGAAGCGCCGACGATCCAGGTGCGCACTGGTTCGGGAATCGTGATCGGAACGGCCGGTTACATGTCGCCCGAACAAGCGCGCGGTCTCGGCGTTGACAATCGTTCGGACATCTTCAGTCTCGGCGCAGTCATTTACGAGATGCTCGCGCGTCGCAAACCATTCGAAGGCGACACGGCTAGCGACACGCTCGCCGCGATTCTCAAAACTGAGCCGCCGCCACTCTCGAGCATGATCTCGGGTGTTCCTGCCGAACTCACCCGAATCGTTACGAAGTGTCTGAAAAAAGATCGCGAAGAGCGCTACCAGGTGGTGAAGGATCTCTGGCTCGACCTGAAAGCGTTGAAACAGGAGTTGGAGTTTCAGAAGACCCGCGCCGGCGAAACGCTGCCGCCCAGCGCTGTTACGGGTGAGCCGACCGCGATCTTCTCCGAGCCACGAGCAACGGTCGAACGCAGCGGCATCAGCACGATCACTGAGTCACTCAGCATCGAGATCAAACGTCACAAGCTTGGCGCTGCACTCGCGTTCGTCCTGGTCGCACTCGTGCTCGCCGCCGGTGGTTTCGGCATTTACAAATTTGTGCAGCGCGAGAACAATGTCGCGCACTTCGAGGACATCAGTCTCGCGCAAATCACCAACTCCGGGAATGCCATCGACGCCACGATCTCGCCCGATGGTAAGTACATCGTTTACGTATTGAGCGAGCGCAGTACGCAGAGTCTCTGGATCCGGCAGGTGAGCACTGCGAATGACAAGTTGATCGTCCAACCAGCGCCCGTCGGATATTTCGGACTCACTTTTTCGCCTGACGGCAACGATCTTTACTACATCATCAAACAGCACCTCGACGCGGGCACGCTCTATCGCATCCCCGCTTTCGGCGGCAGCACGCCCGTCAAACTGCTCGAGAAGATTGATGGACCAGTTACGTTCTCGCCTGATGGTAAACAGTTCGCGTTCGTGCGTGGTAATTATCCAACACCGGGCCACAGCGCACTCGTGATCGCCAACATCGACGGCACCGGCGAGCGTGACTTGGCAGTCAAAAACTATCCCGATCGCTTTGCACCAATCTTTTTCACCGGCCCAGCGTGGGCGCCTGACGGAAAGAGCATCGCAGCGACAGTCGCGACGACCGGCGGCCAGAGTAAAATCCTCAGCTTTTCAGTTGCTGACGGAAAAGAACAAAACTTGTCGCAACAGTCGTGGCCCTTCGCCGGACGAGTTGAATGGCTTCCGGATATGAGCGGTTTGTTAGTCGTCGCCGGCGACAGCACGGCCCTGGCGCAACTGTGGCTGCTCAATTATCCCGAAGGCACGTCGCGCCGCATCACGAACGATCTCGCCACGTATCGCGCAATCGGGTTGACGCAGGATGGGAAGAAAATCTCGACAGTTCAGGCACAAGGATTGGTGAATCTCTGGATCGTACCGTCGGACGATCCTGGAAAGGTCGAACGACTGCCGACCGGCAACGTCAGTTTTTATTCATCGGGTGGTAACAACGTTTCCTGGACACCGGATGGGAGTATCGTGTTCGTCTCGACTGAAGGCGGGAATCCCGGCATCTGGACCATCAAACCAGACGGCAGCGAACGCAAACAATTGACAGCTAACGACGCGGCGAACTTCTCGCCCGCGGTTTCGCCTGACGGTAAATACATCGTTTTCAGCGCGTGGCGTGGCGGCAAACGAAACTTGTGGCGGATGAACGTGGATGGTCGTAACCCGGTGCAGTTGACGTCTGGAATAAGCGATGCGTTTCCGAGCATCTCGCCCGACAATCGTTGGGTGATTTATGTCGCGCCGGCTAATGCCAAACCGACGCTCTGGAAAGTATCGATGGACGGCGGCACACCGGTTCAGATTTCTGACAGCGTTGCAACGATGGGCGTTGTTTCTCCTGATGGCAAGTTGATCGCTTATACGTATCCAGAGTCGCCCGATGTGTCGGCGCCGCCGAATCGTATCGCTGTGATGGCCTTTGATGGTGGTCCGGCGCTGAAAACATTCAACTTGCCGGCCAGCGGCACCGTGTTGGCCATCGTGCAGTGGTCAAACGATGGCAAGTCGCTACTTTACACGGTGACCACAAACAATGTGACAAACGTTTGGAGCCAACCTCTTGATGGTGGACCAGCAAAGCAAGTAACAGACTTCAAAGAAATGCTGATCACCGGCTTTAGCTGGTCGCGCGACGGAAAGCAACTCGCGGCGACGCGCGGCACTCTGCTCCGCGACGCGGTGTTGATACGAGATACCAAATGAAGCGTAGATTCTTTGCGACACTCCTCATCTGCTTGACCATTACGTCTCTGGGCGCGTCTGTGTGCGCGCAGACGCCGGCTTTGCGGCATTACGAGATTCGTCCCGCGGATCTGCCGCCACCGAATCCCGCGGAAGACGCGGTTAACCCGCCGCGAGTCGTGCCGCGTCCTGCGGGCGCAAACCTGATCATGCCGCCGGGCTTTTCGGCCGAGACGTTTGCCGAAGGCGAGTTCAGGGAGCCGCGCTGGCTGGCGCTCGCGCCGAATGGCGATGTTTTTGTATCTGACTCACGAGCCGGGAAGATCATCATCCTGCGCGATGCAAACAACGACGGCGTTGCCGAACAGCGGTTTACGTTCGTTGAAGGCATGAAACAGCCTTTCGGCATGGCGTTCTGGAAAAACTATCTCTACATCGGCAACACCGACGCGGTGATTCGCTTCACTTACAAACCCGGCCAGACGAAAGCCGAAGGTACGCCCGAAAAGATTGCCGACCTGCCGGGCAAGGGTTATCGCGAACATTGGACCAGGAACATTCTTTTCAGTCCTGATGGAAAGAAGATGTACGTCACCGTTGGTTCCGAATCGAATGTGAGCGTCGAAGCCGACCCGATGCGCGCGGCGATCGTCGAGTTCAATCCGGACGGAACCGGCAAACGCATCTTCGCGAGCGGTACGCGTAATCCGATCGGACTCGCGTGGCAGCCAGGCACGCGCACGTTGTGGGCCGCGGTCCAGGAACGCGATCGTCTCGGCGACGATCTCGTGCCTGATTACGTTACCGCGATTAAAGATGGTGGATTTTACGGCTGGCCCTACGCTTACATGGGCGGCATCGAGGATCCACGACGCAAAGGTGAAAAGCCTGACCTCGTTAAGCAAACACTCACCGGGAATATTTTGATCGAATCGCATTCGGCGGTGCTTGGTCTCGCGTTTAACGAAGGACGAATGTTTCCGAGCGAGTATCGCGGCGATGCGTTTGTCGCGCTGCATGGTTCATGGAACCGAAGCAAACGCACCGGGTACAAAATTATTCGCATTCGTTTCAGGAACGGAAAGCCGGTAGGTGGTTACGATGACTTTCTGGTCGGCTGGATGATGGGCCCGGACGTCAAGGAAGTTTGGGGTCGTCCGGTCGGATTGCTGTTTCTGCGTGACGGCTCGATGCTGATCACCGACGACGGCGCAAACAAAGTCTGGCGCGTGGCCTATCGCGCAAAGTAGGAGTCGGAATGGATCTTCGCGTGCTGATCACGACGTTTGGCATCATCTTCCTCGCTGAGATGGGAGATAAAACGCAACTGGCTGCGATGACCATGGCGGCCGACACGAAAAGACCGTGGGCCGTGTTTTTGGGCGCGAGCCTCGCGCTTGCAGCCGTGTCAGGGTTGGGAGTTTTGGTTGGTAGCGTGATCGGAACTTACGTGCCGCTCGAGTGGGTGAAGCGCGCCGCGGCGGTCGCGTTTATCGTGATCGGAATCCTAATGCTCGCCGGAAAGTTTTAGGCTCAGAGTAGATCGATGCCCCAGACTCCGCATATCGAACGACACTTCACTTCGAGTTACGTCGTTCGCGACATCGTGATCGGTATGGCTGATGGTCTAACGGTTCCGTTTGCCCTCGCTGCGGGACTCACCGGCGCGATCGCGCAAACGGGCATCATCGTGACGGCTGGACTCGCGGAGATCGCGGCCGGTTCGATTGCGATGGGGCTCGGCGGGTATCTCGCTGCAAAAAGCGACGCGGAGCATTACGCTAAGGAACGTGAACGCGAGAAACGTGAGGTTGCGGAGATTCCGCAGGAGGAGATGCGGGAAGTCGCGGAAGTTTTTCGGGCGTACGGGTTGAATGAAGAAGAGACGTGGCCGATCGTCCAGGCGTTGAAGCGCCACCCGCGAAATTGGGTGGATTTCATGATGCGTTTCGAGTTGGGCCTGGAGAAGCCTCAGCCCGGACGCGCGTTGACGAGTGCGTTGACGATCGCGAGTGCGTACGTGGCAGGTGGGTTGATTCCGTTGTCCCCGTATATTTTTTCCCGAGACGTGTCGGCGGCGTTGCCGGTTTCAGTGGCGTTGACGCTCGCGGCGTTGTTGATCTTTGGGTTTGTAAAAGGGAAGTTTACGGGGATGCGTCCCTTGAAGAGTGCGCTGCAAACCGCGTTGATAGGCGGCGCCGCCGCCGGTGCTGCCTTCGCCATCGCGCGTTTGATTGGTGGATGACGCGCGCCTCCGCGGTAATTTGCTCGGCCATCAACCGAATCGTATAATTCGCCGCATGGCTACCGAACTTAAACGCTCTGAATCGATCGACCGTATTGCCGAGCTTCTCGGCCAGGACGCCTCAAAACTTCTGGATCACACCACGCAGACGATCCCCAAAGACCAGTTGCAACTTCCGGGACCGGATTTTGTCGACCGCGTTTGGGGTAATTCCGACCGTGGCGCCGGGGTGCTTCGCTCTTTGCAGACACTGTTCGACAACGGACGTCTCAAGGGCACGGGTTACCTTTCGATTCTCCCGGTCGACCAGGGCATCGAACACTCGGCAGGGGCCTCGTTTGCTCCAAACCCGCAGTACTTCGATCCCGACAACATCATCAAGCTCGCGATCGAGGGCGGCTGCAATGCCGTTGCTTCGACCTTCGGTGTGCTCGGCGTAGTGGGCCGAAAATACGCGCACAAGATTCCCTTCATCGTAAAGATCAATCACAACGAGCTGCTGACGATGCCCAACAAGTTCGACCAGGTTCTATTCGGCACCGTTAAATCCGCCCACAACATGGGGGCGGTCGCCGTAGGCGCCACTATCTATTTCGGTTCCGACGAGTCAACCCGCCAGATCACCGAGATCAGCGAAGCGTTTGCGGAAGCACACGAGCTCGGCATGGCCTGCATTCTCTGGTGCTACCTGCGCAACCCGAAGTTCAAGACTGCTGAAGGCGACATGCACGCCGCCGCGGATCTCACGGCTCAGGCAAATCACCTCGGCGTCACGATTCAGGCCGACATCATCAAGCAGAAGCTGCCCGAGCGAACCGGCGGATATAAATCTGTCGAAGCCGCGTTGGGTAGCTCTTACGGAAAGACGCATAAACTTGTCGCCGAAAAGCTCACCAGCGACAACCCGATCGATCTCGTCCGTTACCAGGTTGCCAACTGCTACATGGGCCGCTGTGGTTTGATCAATTCAGGCGGCGAATCCAAAGGCGCAAGCGACCTGGCGGAAGCCGTGCGCACCGCGGTCATCAACAAACGCGGTGGAGGCATGGGTCTGATCTCGGGCCGCAAAGCTTTCCAACGCCCGATGAATGAAGGTGTGCAGTTGCTGAACGCGATTCAGGACGTTTACCTGGCTGAAGAAATCACGGTGGCTTAAGAATAATTGTGAAAAGCTGTTACACTTCCTCCAACTCATAGGGGTAGGGTAGGAAGTCATGGACAGGGAACAGCGGAAAAAACAGCCACCACCAATCGATAACTCGGTTTCAGATTCAACCGGCCAATTTGATTTGCGCTTCGTTTTGTGGAGGCAATTCTGCGCTGAATACAACATTCCCGTAGACACGTTGCCCAGCCAGTTGGAAGATGAGCAGAAAGATCTCTGGGAAGAGATGAAAGCGCAACGTCTCCGCTAACCTCTGTTCTAAAACCTCCTGCCGCCGAGTTGAAAACCGCCAGTCAGAAATGGATTCGTCAAACGTTCCTCACCGATCGTCGTCAGCGGCCCGTGTCCGGAATAAACCGTCACGTCGTCATCGAGCGTCAGTAGTTTGTTCTTGATCGATTCGAGTAATTGCTCGGTCGAACCGCCCGGCAGATCCGTGCGGCCGATTGAACCGGCGAATAACACGTCACCAACAAATACTTTTCGCTCTTTTGGTGCGTAGAAAACGACGTGACCGGGCGTGTGGCCGGGACAATGCCGCACTTCAAGCTTCAATTCGCCCACGTCGTGAATTTCACCATCGTTCCAATAATGATCAATCGGCGGCGGCGGCTCAAACTCGAATCCAAGCGCGACCCACTGCGCACGCGGAATGCCGATCCACGCGGGCTGTTCCGGCAACGCGCGATACATGAACTCGTCGTCCCGGTGCAGACTGATCTGCGCGTCTGGTTTTAGTTTCTTGAGCGCGGCAACGCCCCCGACGTGATCAAGATGCGCATGCGTCAACGTGATCGCCTGCAACTTGAGGCTGAGCCGTTCGAGAGTCTCGACGATGCGTTCAGCCTCGTCACCGGGGTCGATGCAGATCGCCTGCCTTGTTGATTCACAACCAACAATGCGCGTGTGTTGTTGAAAAGCCGTGACCGTTAGTTCTTCGATAATCATTGGCTTAGAATATATGTCGTAACAGAGCAATGCCAATAAGCAAGACCAGCGCGCCATTAGCAAACGTCCTCGACTCAATGACCGCGGAAGGCGCGCCCGAACTCACCGAACATCTCGAGGCGGGCGCACTGAAATGTTATGCCTGCGGGCATCGCTGCCTCATCAAACCGGGCAAGCGAGGCATCTGTAAAGTTCGCTTCAACGAAGACGGAGTGCTTCGCGTGCCGACGAATTACGTCGCCGCGCTCGCGTGCGATCCGACCGAAAAGAAACCGTTCTTTCACGTACTGCCCGGCTCCGACACGCTGACCTTCGGCATGTTGGGCTGCGATCTGCATTGCGGCTATTGCCAGAACTGGCTCACGTCGCAGGCGCTGCGCGACGACTCCGCCGGCACAAAACCCACAATGGTTACCGCCGAGCGTCTCGTGACGATGGCGAAAGCTTATGGCGCCTCGATGGTCGGCAGCAGTTACAACGAGCCGCTGATCACCGCCGAGTGGGCGGTCGAGGTCTTCAAGAAAGCGCGTCCCGAAGGTTTTAAAACTGCTTTCATCTCCAACGGTAACGGCACGCCGCAGGTGCTCGATTACCTGCGACCCTGGACCGACTGTTACAAAATCGATTTGAAGTCGATGAACGACAAGAACTATCGGCAACTGGGAGGCGTCGTCGACAACATTCTCGAAACGGTGAAGATGGTCCAGGAGCGCGGCTTCTGGCAAGAGATCGTCACGCTCGTAATTCCCGGCTTTAACGATTCAACTGACGAGTTGCGCCGCGCGGCTGAGTTCATCGCAGCCGTTTCACCCGACATTCCCTGGCACGTAACCGCGTTTCACCAGGATTACAAAATGACGGACAACGCAAACACGACTGCGGAGCAGTTGATTGAGGCGTGTGAAATCGGGCGTGAGGCGGGGCTGCGTTACATCTACGCAGGCAATCTTCCGGGAAGAGTGGAGCGTTGGGAAAATACCTGGTGTCCGGCGTGTGACGAGCTTTTAGTCGAACGTTTTGGTTACCTGATTCGCCAGGTGAACGTCACGCGCGAAGGGCGTTGTCCCAGTTGCTCAACCACCATTCCCGGAATATGGACCACTGATTAAATCACTGAGCTTTTCTGATCGGTGTGGTTTGCGAAGCTACTGCTTGCCACTTGCCATTGCGTCGCGCGTAAACGTCCAGAAAACGATACTCGCCGCTGATATCGATCGGCTGTTTCGAGTTTGGATCTTTGTACTTGCCGTTGCGAATGATGCCGCGTCCGGTGATGAAAGCTGAGTCAGCGTTCAGCACAGTGACCTTCGGATCGAGCAGCTCCCAGGAGTCAACCGTGATGGCGCCCGACTCGATCGTCCGCACCTCATCAGCCTTCGTGCCGGTCTGTCCGTCGGGATACGTGATCACAATATCGTCCGCGAGCACGCGTCTGGCAGTGTCCGCATCTTTATTCTTCGCGGCGCTGGTCCAGTCGCGCTCCATCTTGATTAACTCCGCTTCGATTGCCGCCGGATCGATACGCTCCTGCGGTGACGGAGCGGCCGCTGCACCATCAGGCGGGTTAGCCGGCGCTGCTGCGCGTTGACATCCGGCGAACGCGAGGACCATCGCCAGCACACACACCAAACTACACAGACGGAGTGCTGTTGACAGCACGTTATTGTTCATCAAATTTTGGCTCCTTTTGCTCCACGAAGAACCCGGCATTTTAACAGTGCTCGTCAGACATTGACATCGGAATTTCCTGGGATTATTGTTCCGCGCATACGAGCCCGTCGGACGACTTTTTAACGGGCGCTTCCGCCGGGTCTCCATCCTGCCAGTTCGGCTGTAACGACATTTTATTCCTGGAAAGGAGTAAACCAATGACACACTATCTTCGCGCCTCAAGACCGTGGGCCGTATTTCGATTCCTGCTGGTCACCGTCACGTTGTTGATGGTAGCAAACGGAGCTGCCGCTCAAACGACGCGAAGTCATCCCACTGCCGGTAACGACGCCGCGCCCGTGTTTCACGAATATCGCGGGATCCAGATCGGCTGGCTCGCCGATGACGTGCGCAAGAAACTGGGCAATCCGGCGAACAAAGGCGATGAACAGGACTACTACATCTTTGGCGAAAACGAGCGTGAGCGAGTCCAGATTCATTACGATAAAACGACGCGCAAAGTGACGACGATCTCCGTCGATTTCATGTCGGTCGGTCCCGATGTGATCACACCGCAACAGGTGTTTGGCGCCGACATCGAAAGCAAGCCCGACGGCTCGAAGCACAAGCTCGTCCGCTATCCGAAAGCCGGTTGCTGGGTTTCGTACAGTCGCACCGCGGGCGACACGCCGATCGTCAGCGTTACAATTCAGAAGATGTAGCGCCAACAAGGATTACACAGGTCCGTATGGTAACCTGTGTAATCTGTGGACAGCTTTACGCACGAGATCAAGCTACAGGCGCTTCGCGAGGGATTTCATAAGGTCGGCATCGTCCGCGCCGAACGGCTCGACGACGAAGCGCCGCGCTTGAAAGAGTGGCTCGCCCCCCGCCATCACGGTGAAATGTCGTGGATGGCGCGAGACGTCGAGAAGCGTCTGAATCCGGTTGAAATCTTTCCGCAAGCATGTTCGATCGTGGTGGTTGCGCTCAACTACTACACGTTCGCGCAACACGAGCAAAACTCAACCACCGGAAAAGTCTCACGCTACGCCTGGGGCGACGATTATCACGACGTTCTAAAAACAAAGCTCGAATCGTTGCTTTCGTGGATACGCGAACGCGTACCCGAAGCCGCGGGAAAGATCTGCGTGGACATTCAACCGGTGATGGACAAGGCCTGGGCCGTGCGCGCCGGAATAGGTTGGCTTGGCAAGCACTCAAACGTGATCACGCAGGAGTTTGGCTCGTGGGTTTTCATCGGCGAGCTGTTGTTGAATCTCGATCTCGACGCGGACGCAGATCGAGCTGAAGATCATTGCGGGACCTGCACGCTCTGCATCGACGCGTGTCCGACGCAAGCGATAACTGAGCCTTACGTCGTCGATTCAAACCGATGTATTTCGTACGCGACGATCGAGTTGCGCGCACCGGAGTTGCCGGTTTCGATTGAGCAGAACCTGTCGGGCTGGTTGTACGGCTGCGATATCTGCCAGGACGTCTGTCCGTGGAACCGTTTTGAAGCTGCGACTGAAGAGCTGCGTTTCGCGCCGCGCAAGGGCAACGTTAA
Organism: Acidobacteriota bacterium; assembly: GCA_020199835.1. Lineage (GTDB taxonomy): Bacteria > Acidobacteriota > Blastocatellia > Pyrinomonadales > Pyrinomonadaceae > PSRF01. The sequence continues at coordinate 629,148 of JAIVJV010000009.1, forward strand.
CGCCAATCTTGCGGAAGTGCTCGAACTCACACCTGAAACCTACGCCGCGCGCTTCCGCGGCAGCGCCATGAAACGCACCAAACTAACCGGCCTCCAGCGCAACGCCCGAGCGTTGTTGCGTGCTGACTCCGATGCGACATGAACCAACTAATCCGAGTTTCGTCGAAGAGATCGAGCGAAGCTTTGCCAAACAAACGGTGATGTCCCTTATTGGTGGTGAGCTGACTCGCGTCGAACCCGGAATCGTAGAGATCACGCTTCCGTATCGCAGCGACCTGACGCAACAAGACGGTTACATCCACGCCGGCATCATCACCACGATCGCAGACTCCGCGTGCGGCTACGCGGCTTACACGCTCATGCCGCCAAACTCAGACGTGCTCGCGGTCGAGTTCAAGGTGAATTTGATGCGGCCGGCGAAAGGTGAAACGTTTGTCGCACGTGCGGAAGTGATGAAGTCAGGCAGAACGTTGACGGTAGTGCGTGCTGACGTTCACGCATTGACCGGGAGCGACCAGCGCGAACTCGTCGCGATGATGCAAGGAACGATGATGTGCCTCCAGCGCCCGTCACCGTAAATGAGGCTCATCGTGACGAACGCCGCGTTCGGCGTCTGAATAGCGCCTGCGGTATCATGACGGCAGTGCAAACAAAGTCACAAAACGCTGTGCTGCGAGATTCCTACGGCCGGGCGATTCGCGACCTGCGCGTGTCGTTAACGGATCGCTGCAACTTTCGCTGTTTCTACTGTCTACCGCACGGCGAGCCGCCGATTGCGCCGAAAGAGCAGATGCTCTCCTACGAAGAGATCGAATATGTTTGTGAGATCTTCGTGAGTCTCGGCATCGAGAAGATTCGTTTGACGGGCGGCGAGCCGATGCTGCGGCGCGACATCGAAACAATCATTCGCAAACTCTCGCGCTTCAAAACGTCACGACTCATCGATCTCGCGCTCACCACCAATGGCTACTTCCTTCCCGAACGCGCACACGCGCTGAAGTCCGCCGGTCTCGATCGCGTCACGATTAGTCTCGATAGTCTGAAACAAGACGTCTTCAAACGAATGACCGGCGTGGACGTGCTGGACAAAGTGCTCGCCGGCATCGCTGCGGCGAAAGACGCCGGACTCGAGCCGATCAAGATCAACGCGGTGATTGTGCGCGGCCATAACGAAGATGAAGTCGCGGACTTCGCAGCATTCGCGCGCAAGTACGACGTGAAGATGCGCTATATCGAGTTTATGCCGCTCGATTCCGGTCACGAATGGGCGCGCGCCGACGTCGTTTCCGGCAAAGAGATCCGCGAACGGATCAACGAACGTTTTCCGCTGGTGAAGGTCAACGTCGCGCGCGGCTCCGAGACTTCAGCGCGCTATCGCTTTGCGGACGGCGCGCCGGGCGAGATCGGCATCATCGCGCCCGTGTCCGAGCCGTTCTGCGGCGCGTGTTCGCGTATTCGTCTGACGGCCGACGGTCAGATTCGCACATGTCTCTTTTCAACAGTCGAACACTCGTTGCGCGAAGTCGTGCGCAGCGGCGCCTCCCGAGACGAGATCGTCGACTACATCGAATCGGTCATACTCAAGAAAGAACCGCGTCACTTCATCAACGATCCCGGCTTCGTAACTCCATCACGCACGATGAGTTTCATCGGTGGCTAAGAAAATCATGCCCGATCGTTCCATCGGCAAATCGTTCCCACGCAAAGAGGGCCGCAAAAAAGTTGCCGGCCAGGCGCTTTACATCGACGATCTGACGTTTCCCGGCCTGCTGCACGGCGTGACCGTGCGCAGTCCCGTTGCGCGCGGACGAATCAAAAACATCTCGTTCGAAGGCGATATCCCGTGGGACGAGTTTACGCTAGTTACCGCCAAAGACATTCCCGGAGCGAACTACGTCGCTTTGATTCTCAACGACCAACCTTATCTCGCTGCTGAGTTCGTCAACCATCCCGAAGAGCCGGTGCTGCTGATCGCACACGAGAACAAGTATCTCGTCGAAGAAGCGCGTCGAAACGTGCGCATCGAGATCGAAGAACAACCGGCAGTGTTTACGCTCGAAGATGCGCTCGCGAAGAAAGAGATCATCTGGGGCGAAGACAACACGTTCAAAAGGTTTCTCGTTGACAAAGGCGACGTTGACGCCGCCTGGGCCAACGCTGCTTTCATCGTCGAAGGCGAGTACGAAACCGGCGCACAGGAACAACTCTACATCGAGAACAACGGCGCGATCGCGATCGCGAATGCCAACGAAGGCGTGACGGTTTGGGGTTCGATGCAGTGTCCTTACTACGTTCACAAAGCGCTCCTGAAGCTGTTTGATCTGCCCGGAGACAAGATCCGAGTGATCCAAACGGAGACGGGCGGCGGCTTCGGCGGCAAGGAAGAGTATCCCTCGTTGATTAGCGGACACGCGGCGCTGCTCGCGTGGAAATCGGGCAAGCCGGTGAAACTCATTTACGACCGCGCCGAAGACATGGTCGCGACGACGAAGCGACATCCCTCGCGCACGCGTCACAAAACCGCGGTCACGAAAGACGGCAAACTGCTCGCGATGGAGATTGAGTTTGTCGTCGATGGCGGCGCCTATTGCACGCTCTCGCCGGTGGTGCTCTCGCGCGGAACAATTCACAGTGCCGGCCCTTATCTCTGTCCGAACGTACGCATTCGCAGCCAGGCGGTCGCGACGAACGTTCCGCCGCACGGCGCCTTTCGTGGTTTTGGCGCGCCGCAGAGCATCTTCGCCCTCGAGCGCCACATAGACCATGTTGCGCACGCCGTGGGACTTTCGCCGGAAGAGTTTCGGCGACGTAATTTCATTCGTGAAGGCGAGACTACGGCGACAAGCCAGATCATTCGCGAGCGTGTGGACATGAATGGGTTGCTGGATCGCGCGTTGCGACTGACGGACTATCACGCCAAACGTGAACGCTTCGCGCAGCAGAACGGAAACGGCAAAAAGCGCGGGATTGGATTCGCGACGTTCATGCATGGCGCGGGTTTTACAGGATCGGGTGAGGTTTACTTGCAATCCGTGGTTTCCGCGGAAGCGACCGCGGAAGGAAAGGTACGGATACTCACGGCCAGCACGGAGATTGGCCAGGGGACGAATACGATCTTTTCGCAGATCGCGGCGGAGGCTTTGGGGCTGGATTTCGAATCGATCGAGATCGTTCAACCGGATACGGGGTTAGTGCCGAATAGTGGGCCAACTGTGGCGTCGCGCACGTCGATGGTTGTTGGGAAGTTGGTGGAGTCGGCGGTGACGGGGCTAAAGCAGACACTAATCGGGGCCGGACTGTTGCGAGAGGTTTTTGCGAAAGAACATTTTAAAAATGCTTGCGCAGAATACATTTCCAGATTCGGGACGCTAAAAACATCCGCCACTTACCAGCCGCCACCAAACGTTCACTGGGACGATGAAAAATACCAGGGCGATGCCTATGGCGCGTACGCCTGGGCCGTCTATGTCGCGGAAGTCTCGTTTGATCAACTAACTTACGAAGCACACGTCGAAGACTTCGTCGCCGTTCAGGAAGTCGGACGCGTGATCAATCCCGTTCTCGCCGCGGGGCAAATTGAAGGTGGAGTGGCGCAGGCGATTGGCTTCACACTCTTCGAAAACGTCGTTTGGAAAGACGGCCGCATGGCCAACAACCAGATGACCAACTACATCATCCCGACGGCCGCCGACATTCCGCCGATTCGCGTTTACTTCGAAGAGAATCCTTACGCCTATGGACCAGGCGGCGCGAAAGGCATTGGCGAACTGCCGATGGACGGCGCCGCGCCCGCGATCCTGAACGCGATCGAAAACGCGACTGGTGTGAGTTTCAATCGCGTGCCGCTAATGCCCGAGATGTTGATGGAAAAAACTGACCACCGATAGCCATTAGTCTTCGGCGTGTTCGTTACCGTTGAAGTGCAGCACGGACGATTCGTCATCAATAACCGTTTCCAGGTGCACCGGCCGTCCCCAAAGCGCGTGCACGTGCTCCAGCGCCTTGCGCGCGTAACGCATATCCAGCTCCGTTCCTTCGTAGCGATGCTTGAGGTAAAGCTCGCGATTGCCGTTGTAGTCGCCGTCTTTAACCTGCAAATAGGGAAAGCCAAAATTCGTCATATTTGAGACGAGCTGATCGCGCACTTTCTCCCAGCGCTTCTCCGTGATGGTCCACTCCTCTTCCTCGATCAACTCGAACACAAACAAATCGAGCTCTTCACACAACTCTTCAGTGAGATAGTTGCGCAGAAACGAGACGTCGTTCTCCAGCTCGCGCACTTCAAAGATCTTGTCGCGCCCTTCACTGCCGCGGCGGCCAAACTTCTTGCGGTCCTCGGCGGTCGGTTCGTTCCAGCGGCGCTCGATGTCTTCGTAGATCTTGTAACCGAGATAATACGGATTAAGTTGACCCTTCTGCGGCGAGACGACGCCTGAATGCAGGTTCGCAAACTCGATGTGATCGCTGGTGCTGAGATCGAGCGCACGCATGATGCGGGCGTGCCAGATGCTGGCCCACCCCTCGTTCATGATCTTCGTCTGCATCTGCGGCACGAAATATTCCATCTCTTCGTGGACCATCGCGATCGCGTCGCGCTGCCACGGCGCGAGCGAAGGCGAATTTTTCATGATGTAAAACAGCAGATCCTTTTCCGGCAACTGCTCCTGCGGCGTTTTCTCGCTCTCCTTGTCGCTGTCGTCACCGCCAGCCTGGACTTTGGCCGCACGACGCTCGTCGAGCAACCAAAGATCATCGTAGCGCCCGTCTTTGTGGCGATGTTCTTCGCGTCGCTTCTCTTCTGAAATCGACACTTCGCGCTTGATGAAGAAGTACGGGTCGATGTGCTCCTCGATTGCCAGCACCGAATCAAGAAAACGTTCCACCGTTTTCCGCCCGTACTTAAACTCATACTCCATCATGCGTTGCGCATGCGTGGAGACGCTTTCTACCATTCGCCGGTTTGTCTTCGAGAAGTAGCTGTTGTTCTTGAAGAAGTCAACGTGGCCCAACACGTGGGCGATGACCATCTTGTTCTGAATCGGACTGTTGGTTTCGAGCAGAAAGCCGTACGACGGATTCGTGTTGATGACGACTTCGTAGATCTTCGAAAGACCAAAGTCGTACATCGTCTTCATTCGATGGTAGGCCTTGCCGAAAGTCCAGTGGGAGTAGCGGCCGGGCAATGCATAAGAACCGACTTCGTACATCACCGTTGCCGGCACGATCTCGAAGTTGGTCGGATATGGATCGAGGCCAAAGTCGCGAGCGACGTCCCAGATCTGCTCAACGGCCGTTTCCAGCTCTTTTATTTCGCGATCTTCCATAAAAAGGCCACGGACTTTCACAGACGACACGGGCTAACTCTTCAGGAGACTTCGTCCTGGTATCCGTGTTCGTCTGTGGCTAACTCTCATGCTGGTGTTTCCACGCCACGCCTTCCGAAGAACTGCTTCAACGCGGGATACACGTCTTCCTTGTCGTCAATGCGCACACCAACGAACCGATCCTTGTTTTGTAGACGGTCGCTAAAAATAGAGAGCAACGCGCCCGAAGAGCGGCGATAGCTCGATGAACCCTCTTCGCCAATCTCGCCGTAACCAAACAGGTTGCAGGTGGCGATGAGCTCGTCCGCAAGCTTCACTGCTTCTTCATTATCGGAGTAGTAGTTGTCACCGTCCGAAAAGTGAAAGGGATAGATGTTCCAGTCCGACGGGCGAAAGCGGTGCTTGATGATGTCGAGCGCGAGCTGATACGCCGAGGAAACGACCGTTCCGCCCGACTCGCCCTGCGTAAAAAACTGCTCCTCGGTTACTTCCTTCGCTTCGGTATGATGCGAGATGAAAACGATATCAACGTTGTCGTACTTAGTGCGCAGAAAACGCACCATCCAGAAGTAAAAACTACGCGCGATGTATTTCTTAAACTCGCCCATCGAACCCGAGACGTCGATCATCGCGATGACGACGGCGTTCGACTCGTAGCGCATCACTTCTTCCCACGTCTTAAAACGCAAATCTTCTTTCTTGATGTTGCCAAAGCGGGCCCTGCCTTCGCGGGCATTGCGCCGGATGTTTTCGAGAATCATGCGACGTTTGTCGAGGTTCGCGATGACGCCCGTGCGGCGTATCTCGTTGAACTGCGTCTTGCGCGACTGCACCGCCTTCTTCGCTTTTTCCTCGAGATACGGAAGCTGGAGATCTTCAAAGATCAGCGCCGCGATCTCGTCGATGTTGACTTCCGCTTCGTAGTAATCGGCGCCCGCGTCTTGTCCTGCCTGGCCAGAACCGCTGCCGCCACCGGGGCGACCCTCACGTCCGATCACGTCGCCGACGCGTGTCTTTCCGTCGCCCTGTCCGACGTGTTTGGCTTTTTGATAGTTGTAACGAAACTTGTATTCGTCGAGTGCTTTGATCGGAACTTTGACGGTCCGCTTTCCGTCGGACAGGATGATCGCTTCATTGGAAACAATCGAACCGAGGTTCTTGCGGATGGCTTCCTTGACGCGATCCTTGTGGCGCTCCTGATCGATGATGCCCTTGCGTTGCAGTGACCAGTCGTTGCGTTGGATTGACATAACTCTTCACCCGCAAAAATCTGTTACCACTTTCGTGAACGCCTCGGGGTATTCCTCGTGTGGTAAGTGACCACAATTCAGAAAGACCACGAAACGCGAGCCGGGAATCTCCTCGTGAAGACGTTCGCCGTCCGCGAGGGGGATTTCCAGATCGTTTTCGCCCCAGATCAGCAACGTCGGCTGCCGAATAAGATGCGCGTCTCTGGAGATGCGTTCTGCATCCCAACCGCGCACGGTACGAATGATCGCCCGCTGCGTCCCCGACGCACGCAACGGAAAGTGGCGCGCATCAACGCGCCGCTCGTCCAATACCCACGCGTGTCGATCGTAAACTCGCTTCATTCGCTTGCGCAGTAAACGTCGCGAGCCGATCAGCAGCGGCGAAACAACGTTGCCAAATATCGGCGCGCCAAAGATGCGCATCAACTTATAACGCAGCGGCCCGTTGTTGTTCACCGTTCCCACCAGCACCAACTTTTCAACGCGGTGCGAATGGTCCAACGCGCATGTTGCAGCCACTGCGCCGCCGTACGAACTGCCGACGAGCGTGGCGCGCCTGATTCCGAGCCGGTCCAACAACCCGATCAGAAGCCGCGCTTGCCCGGCAATCGTGTATGCGCCGTTTCGCGGTTTTCCTGAGTAGCCGAAACCTAAAAGATCGACGGCGATGACGCGAAACCCCGCCTCCGCCAGACTGAGAAACACCTTGCTCCAAACGAGTGTTGACGAAGCAAAACCGTGAATTAACACGAGGACCGGATTGGTCTTTTCGCCCGCTTCCTGGTAATGAACGCGAGTGCCATCGACCTCGACGAAACACGAGTGTTCGCAGTGGAAGATCACGTCGCGATACTTGTTCCAATCCGCGTCACGCGGCCGCGCCAGGAGCTTGGCAGTGACCGCCAGCGTGGCGGTGGCCGTTGCCGTTCCGGCGATCCAGTAGCGTTTCTTCATCCTCATGTTTAAGCCACAGATTACACAGAGAACCACGAATTAGTTCTAATCCGTGATCATCCGTGTAGATCTGTGGCCCAAATAACTAACGCGATAACAATGTGCCCACGTAAGTCAGCAACTCGTTCGCGCACACCGGACAATATCCATGCTCTTTGACGAGCCGCTCGACGACGTCGTTGATCCGTCGCAGTTGGTCCGGATCAGGCGTCTTCGCCGAAGTGGTGATCTTCACAACGTCTTTCAGGTCCGCGAAGATCTTCTTCTCGATCGCCTCTTTCAAACGCTCATGCGAGTTGTATTCAAACGGCTTGCCTTTGCGCGCGTAAGACGAGATGCGAATCAGGATCTCCTGGCGGAACGTGTTCTTGGCGTTTTCCGAAATCCCGATCTGCTCTTCAATCGAGCGCATCAACTGCTCGTCCGGATCCATCTCTTCTTCAGTGATGGGATCCTTGATGCGTTCCTTGTTACAGAAGGCTTCGACGTTGTCGAGATAGTTGTTGCACATCGTGCGCGCCATCTCTTCGAACGAGTAAACGAAAGCGCGTTGCACTTCGATCTTCGCCAGTTCGTCGTACTCCTTGCGCGCCTGCGAGATGTGATTCAAATATCGCTCGCGTTGGTCGCTGCTGATGCCGGTGTGCTGTTCGAAGCCATCCTTGATCGCACGCAACGCGTCGATCGGATTGATACAAGTAACACCGTCGCGCACCAAAGCACTCGAGAGACGGTTGATGATGTAGCGCGGCGAGATGCCGTCCATGCCTTCGCGGACGGTCTCGTCTTTTAGTTCGCGTACGTCTTTCGACTTGTAACCTTCAACGTCTTCACCGTCGTAAAGCTTCATCTTCTTCACGATGTCGACGTTCTGGCGCTTGGGCTCTTCGAGGCGCGTCATCACGGCAAACATTGCCGCCACCCTCAGGGTGTTGGGCGCGAGGTGTACGTTTCGCAAAGCTTCCGACTGGTGCAGGAGCTTGTCATAAATTCTCTCTTCCTGCGAAACGCGCAGGTTGTAGGGGACTTTAACCAGGATGATGCGATCCTGGAGCGCTTCGGATTTGCGATTACCGGCGAATGCGATGTACTCGTTTTCGTTGGTGTGCGAGAGAATCACTTCGTCGGCGTAAATCATCGCGAAGCGGCCGGTCTTGATGCTCTGTTCCTGCGAGAGTGTCAGCAGGCTGTAGAGAAACTTCTCGTCAACCTTCAGCATCTCGACGAACTCCATCAAGCCGCGGTTGGCGATGTTGAGTTCCCCGTCGAAACGATAAGCACGCGGATCTGATTCCACACCGACTTCGCCAATAGTGGACAAATCAATGGAACCCGTCAGTTCGGTAATGTCCTGCGACTTGGGATCGCTCGGCGAGAACGTGCCGATGCCGACGCGCTCTTTTTCGGAGAACGCAACGCGGTGCACTTTCACGTCTTCGTGACGGCCGCCGTAAATTTTATCTAGTGAATAGCGGCATTGCGGGCAAAGATCGCCTTCGATGTAGATGCCGTAATGCTTTTCGACTTCCGCGCGCAGTTGGTGCGGGATCAGGTGCAACGGCTCTTCGTGCATCGGACAGTCTTTGATCGCGTAGACTGCGCCTTCTTCGGTCTTGGTCCAGTCTTCCAGTCCGCGCTTGAGCATGTTGACGATCGTCGACTTGCCGCCGCCAACCGGACCCATCAGTAGCAGGATGCGTTTGCGCACTTCCAAACGCTGTGCGGCCGACTTGAAGTACTCGACGATTCTGGCGATGGGTTCTTCGATGCCGAAGAGTTCAGTGGCGAAGAAATTGTAGGAAAGGACTTCGTGCTGCGTGCCCTCGTTGAGCCGCTCGATGCCGGCGGCATGAACCATGTCGTTGATGCGCGCATGCGAGAGTTGAGCGATGCGCGGGTTCTGGGCTACGAGTTCGAAGTAATCCCGGAAGGTTCCTTCCCAGCGCAGCGCTTCATGTTCGCGGCGCAGATCTTCCAGGCGTTCACTGATATTAAATCCTTTGTTGCCATCCTGCTCTTGCATAGCCTTGAAACCTCTTCGGCTTTCGCGCATTGGACAGCGTGTGGGGAGAGGGCCACGCTTTCACAAAAACAACCGCGAGCAATCGGGGAAAGCGGTTGGTAAAATCGGTAACCTACCTCGTGATACGCCTCACGCGCGCGTAAGCGTGAGCTGCGTCCTCGAAGCATCAGTTCTCAATGAGCGTTGTCAAACGGAACTAGCGGAGGGAAACACTTGTTGGAAGCACGTCCTGAGCGCTTCCTTGGAGTTGCAGTATACCACAGCAGTAAAGGGCTCAAGTCAATGCTTTATTTTCACGTTAGTACCACGCGCGGATGTAAGACCTGTGCCGTGGCGTCGTATTGCCCGATGGCGATCAACTGTTCGTCGGTATCGCACATCTTTACGTTCTCACCATCCGTCCACCTGGAGCCCTCAACCTTTACTTCCCTTCCGTGACTAACATTACGCACATCCTGGCCGCTTAGATGCACGAAAGGGAGTTTTGAGAGCGCTGCGTTCAGCGGCACCACCAGGCCGCCGAGCGCCCCTTCCGCAAAACTGGTCTTCAGATCATCGAGCGTAACTGCTTGATCCACGCGGAAGTCGCCAACCCGCGTGCGACGCAGCTCTGCCAAATGTGCGCCGACGGACAGACGCTTGCCAAAGTCTTCGGCGAGAGTTCTAACATACGTCCCCGAAGAGCAGAGCACACGGGCGCGCAGGTCGAAGGTGCCGTCGAGGTTGTCTTTGAGCAACTGCCCGTCTGATCTGATCGCGGTGAACTCATGAATGCAAACACGAACAGGCTCACGGTCCACCTCCTCACCGCGCCGCGCGAGTTCGTATAGTTTTTTGCCCTCACGCTTCTTGGCTGAATACATCGGCGGCACCTGGTCTATCCAGCCACGCAGAGTTTCCAGCGCCTTTTCAATCTCGTCTTCGTGCCAATTGCCAAGCTTTTCGTTTTTTGGACCATCGATCTGTTTTCCGGTGCGATCGCCCGTGTCGGTGGCGTAACCCAACCTGATGATTGCGTCGTACTCTTTGTCGTCGCCACTGAGAAACTGTGCGAGCCGAGTACCCTTGCCGATTAGCACAACCAGGACGCCGGTGGCGAATGGATCGAGTGTGCCCGTGTGGCCGATGCGGCGCTGGTGAAGAATATGGCGCACTCGCGCGACGACATCGTGCGATGTAAGTTCCGGGGGTTTGTCGATGACTAACACGCCGTCCATACACGTATTTTAGATCAACGTTCGATTCGAGGTAATCTGTGTCCGCTTTGAGCGACCAGACGGACTTGCGACGCAAAACTTTCGAGCGGGCGGTGAAACTGCTGGCCGCGAAGCCACGGTCCGTTGCCGAACTGCGCGAGCGTCTGTTTCGTAGCAAGGACACGACCAGCGAAGTTGTTGAAACCGTTATCGAACGGCTGCGGGAATACGGCTATTTGAACGACGAGCGATTCGCTTTCAGTTACGCGTCCTACAGAGTTAAGCAAAGACCTCTGGGACGAAGACGTCTGGAGCGCGATCTCAAGTTCAAAAAGGTAGACAGTGCGGTCGCCAACGAAGCTCTGGAAATGGTCTTTACCGAAACGCCCGAGGAACAGTTAATCGATCAGGCGATAGCCAAACGCCTCCGCTTGCGCGGCAAGCCGAAGAACCGATTGGAAGCGAAAAGCCTGTTCGATCACCTGCTGCGGCGGGGGTTTGAGTTCGAGCTGGTGAGTGACAGAGTACGGGCGTTAGCCACTAATTACGCGGATGGAGATTGATTTGCTAAACTCAAACCAACATGACCGGTAACGAAATTCGTGAAATTTTCCTAAAGTACTTCGAGGAGCACGGCCATACGCGCGTGCGGTCGTCTCCACTACTGCCCGCCAACGACCCGACGTTGTTGTTCACCAACGCGGGCATGAATCAGTTCAAAGACACTTTTCTCGGCCGTGAAAACCGGGAATACGTGCGCGCCGCGTCCTCGCAGAAGTGTGTGCGCGCCGGCGGCAAACACAACGACCTCGACGAAGTCGGAAAAACCGCGCGGCATCACACGTTCTTCGAGATGCTCGGCAATTTTTCTTTCGGCAACTACTTCAAAGAGGACGCCGTCAAGTATGCATGGGATTTACTCGTCAACGTTTTAGGACTCGATCCGAAGCGTTTGTGGTTTACGGTTTACGAAGGCGACGAGGAAGTCGGACCTGACGAGGACGCCGAACGTTGTTGGGAAGCGGTCGGCGCGCCGCGCGAACGGATTTTGCGCTTCGGGCGCAAAGACAATTTCTGGCAAATGGGCGAGACTGGACCATGCGGCCCATGCAGCGAGATTCATTACTACATGGGCGAGAGCCCGGATGATCCGGAGAACTCCGCCGAAAACGTTAACGGACCCGGCGACACGATCATGGAGATCTGGAACCTGGTCTTCATGCAATTCGATCGCAGTGAAATCGAACCCGGCAAATACAAGCTCGAACCGCTGCCCGCGCCATCAGTCGATACGGGCGCCGGTCTCGAACGTCTCGCGGTCGTGTTGCAGGGCGTCAAGTCAAACTACGACACGGATCTGATCCGGCCGATCATCCAACGGACTGCGACCCTGGCCGATCGTCACTACGAGCCTGAAACACAGGAAGGGTTCGCGATGCGCGTTATTGCGGACCACGCGCGCACGACTGCATTCTCGATTGCCGACGGCATTCTTCCCGGTAATGAAGGACGCAATTACGTGCTGCGAAAGATCATGCGCCGCGCGATCTACCAGGGCCATCACACGCTGGGACTCGAGGGCGAGTTCTTCAACCAGGTCACTGATTACGTCGTCGATCTGATGAAAGACACGTTTCCGGAGCTCGAAACCCAACGCGAGTTCATCGGGAAAATGGTCAGTTTGGAAGAAGAGCGTTTTCGCTCGACGCTGACCGTCGGTTTGAACAAGCTCGACGAGCTGTTTAGTTCGACTAAAGGCGCGATGCCGGAGTGGAAGGCGCTCGCAAAACTCTACGATACGTTCGGTACACCGCGCGATCTCATTCGCGTCGGTCTCGAAGAGCGTGGGTTTACGATCGAGGAAGAGGAGTTCAACCGTTCGTTCGACGCGGCGCTACAGGAGCTTCAGCAGACAGGCACAGCCGCGCGCCCTGACGGAAAATCCACGATCAATCCGGCTTACGACACGATTGCTACTCGTGTCCCACGATCGCTCTTCAAAGGCTACGAGACTACGAGCATTTCCGACGCGAAGGTCGTCGCCTTAATCACCAACGGCGAAGAGGTTGACTCGCTCGGCGAAGGCGAAGAAGGTGAGCTCGTGCTGGACCAGACGCCGTTCTACGCCGAGAGTGGTGGACAGGTCGGCGACGTTGGCTTGTTGACGACGGAAGAAACTCTCGCGAAAGTCCTCGATACTTTTTCGCCGGTGCAGGGCGTCGTCGTACACAAGATCCGTGTCGAGCGAGGCGTGCTGAACGTCGGCGACATCATCTCGGCTCAAGTGGATGTTGAAAAACGCGACGCCACGCGACGCAATCACACAGCGACGCACCTGATGCACGCCGCTTTGCGCGAGGTTCTTGGCACGCACGTCAAACAAGCCGGCTCAGTAGTAGCACAAAATTACCTGCGTTTTGACTACGCGCATTACCAGCCGTTAACTCAAGCCGAACGAGAAGAAATTGAACGGCTCGTCAACTATCACATTCTGCGCAACGAGCCCGTGCAGACCGACGAGATGGTGATCGAAGAAGCGATGCGCTCCGGTGCGATGGCGCTCTTCGGTGAAAAGTACGGCGAGAAGGTGCGTGTGCTTTCGATCAAAGGACTCGAGGGCATCTTTTCGAAAGAACTCTGCGGCGGTACGCACGTGCGGGCCACCGGCGACATCGGGCTATTCAAGATCGTCAGCGACGAGTCGATCGCTTCCGGCGTGCGGCGCATTCGTGCGATCACGGGCACTGACGCTTACGAACGTTTTCGCGAAGCGGAAGTGCTGGTTGATGAACTTAGCGGCGGTTTGCGAACGTCGCGCACGGAGTTGGTCAACGCAGTTTCGCGTTTGCAGGACGAGTTGAAGAAGGCGCGGCGCGAAGCTGACGAGCTGCGTTTGAAGATCGCGAGTGGCAGCGTGGGAACGTCGTCTAACGGCGATGAGTCGCGTGAGATCGCAGGCGTTAAAGTCCTGGCGCGTGAAGCGAGCGGACTCGACGCCGCGGCCATGCGGCAACTTTCAGATACGCTGCTGGCGCGAATCAAATCGGGCGTGGTGATCCTCGGGCGCAGCGGTGAAGGAAAGGTTTCGCTCATCGTGCGCACGTCTGCGGATCTCACGAAGAAGGTTCCGGCCGGGCAGATAATCAAAGAACTCGCACCCATCGTTGGCGGTCGCGGCGGCGGCAAACCCGATATGGCGGAGGGCGGCGGCAACCAGCCTGAGAACCTAGCGGCCGCGCTCCAGAAGAGCTACGAGGTCGTGGAGCGCCTGATGGCGTAAGGCCGTTGGACACGGCTACTGCGCATAACAGACCGGATGGACAACAGCAACGCTGTCCATCCGGTTATGTTTTACGCTACATGCTCTTCTGTTTTTCAGTAAGAGCGATGTTCATTTTCTCGAGCGTGATCTTGTTGAGTGTCCCGGTCACTTTCAGTCCTTCCGCTTGCTGGTACTTCCGCAGACCCTCACGAGTCGCGTCGTCGAGCTTCCCGATCTGCTCTCCGTTGTAAAAGCCTCGAGATTTAAGGACCGCCTGGGCCTGGTTGATCTGTTCTTTCGTGGCGCGAAAGACAGGTCCCCGTTTGGTTCCCTGCTTGGCGCCGGGTTGAGTTGAAGTTCCGGGTTGAGGTGCAGTGGAGACTGGTGTCTGGGCCATCGCTCCGGTCGTGAAGAGACAGAGCAACATTGTGAGTGTAAGGATCTTCTTCATTTGTTTTCTTCCTTCTGTGAGGCGCGCTGGAGCGCGCGGTTTGTGGTAAAGCGCGCCTATCATACCCCGGCTGTCAACCTCTGCCGTCAATCCTGAATTTCAAATCTATGCTCAACTTTGTTGTCGCATGTTTAACGCGCCCGTGCTAATATTACGTAGCCTCATCTGGCCCCCTCGAAAGCCAATGAAACAACTCCTTATAATCACAATAGTTACCCTTTTTTCGGCTGGCTGGGCTGCGGCCCAAACGGGCTACCGTGTCGACAACCTCGACCTGCCCAACGCCGTCCAGGTCCAAACACCGAAATCCGAACCTAAAAGCTACCCTAAACGGCTCGTCCGCCTGACGTCTTATATCCCCACAAACCCCTCACTCGGCGGATTCACCACCGGCAACACAGATATCGACAACTTCATCGTCGAATCCGGCAAGCGCAACTCGGTCGATCCACTGCTGCTCTACTCCATCATGCACCAGGAATCCAGCTTCAAACCGCGCGCACTGTCTTACAAAGGCGCCCGCGGCTTGATGCAGCTAATGCCGCCCACGGCCGCGCGATTCGGTGTCACCAACATCTGGGATCCCAAACAAAACATCGAAGGCGGCGCACGCTACATGCGCTTTCTGCTGAATCTGTTCGAAGGCGACGTACACCTCGCGCTCGCTGGTTACAATGCCGGCGAAGGCGCCGTGATGAAGTATGGCCGCAAGGTTCCCCCGTACAGCGAAACACAGGAATATGTGCGCCGTATTGGCCGTCGCTACAGTCTGATTCGCGATCCCGCAGCCGCAGCCAATGCGAACCAACTCACGAGCGAACAATTCGCGGGTACGAAGCAAAAAAAATCCGCCCCCTTGAACGTCTACGAACCCACAGTCTTCATGGCGCGCACGCCCGACGGCAGGCTCCAGCTCGTTAGCCAATAGATTCTTACAAAACCGGAAACCAAACGAGGCGGAACCTTTAACGGTGGTCGCCTCGTTTTGTATGATACTGAGCGAGGATAAGACTTCATGACCTGTTCCACCTGCGGCGCTTACGTCACCCCCAGCGTGCGGTTCTGTTCTAACTGCGGCGCCCCCGTGGATACCGAACAAACGCGCATCGCACGAATCAGATCGCAAGCACTTCAAACCGGCGAGGATTCCGATCTCGAGCGGACCATCTTCACGGTGCGCCCCACGATGATCTTCATCAAGACCGGCTACGCGCTGGCCGTGCTGGGCGGCATCGCACTCGTGTTTCTGCTCGCGAGCATTGGGGTATCCGCGACGATTTCGATCCCGCTCGCACTCGCGCTGCTGCTGATTCCCGGTTATTACCACGTGCGTCGCAACATGGTTCGGTACACAGTTACCGACGCCAAACTCCAAATCGACACGGGCCTGATCGCTCGCACAACGCGAAACATTCCACTCAGCAAGGTGCAGGACGTCACCGTCTCTGCGAGCATTCCCCAACGCCTGATGGGCTTCGGCGACATCATCGTCGATAACGCCAGCGAGATCGGCGGCTCGACTGTCATGCACAATATCAGCCGCCCACGCCATTACGCCGACCTGCTTTTGCGCGAACTGAGACGCTGGCATTAAACTGAGAGCGTGTTTATCAATCTAATAATTTCAGTGGTTTTGTTGTTTGCTTTGCCGGCGGAAGCCGGGAAGTTTCGGCAAGTTAAGTCTGACGGTGATCGCGCTGAGTACGTGAGCGCTAATGGCAAGCGATTCGCTGTTGAGTTGAGTCAGCTATCGTCGGACTCGAAAGCGTACGAGATGCTTAGTCTCGCCGCGGCAGAGGCACGAGCCAAAGATCCAAAGGTTGAAATCGCAAACGCTCCGGGCACGGCGGGATTTACCACGGCTGACCAGTGTGCGTTTTTCCGAGGCGTTCACTTCGTAAAGATCACCAGCCTCAAGCCGGCGACAAACACTACAAACCTGACAGCTTTGGCGAAGTCGCTCAGCGACACACTCGATGCCGGCGAAGGCGACATTCCAGTGCTCATCAAGCACCTGCCCGAACCTGAGCACGCGCAGAAGAACGCCGTCTATCTCAACAGCATCACCACGCTGACTTCGCTCGCTCCGCAGCAAGGCGTGCTGACCGCCGTTCAGGGTGATGGCAACGCCGACGCCGCTCTCGCAACACTCGCGTCAGGCAAAGTCCTGATTGTCGAATTTAATACGCCGCAACTCGCTACCGACAACGACAAGCGCATCACTGCGCGGATTCAGGAACTCTGGAAACAGGGCCAGCCTGCGCCCACCGCTTACCGTCGCGTTGGCAATTACTCGGTGTTCGTCTTCGACGCGCCCGACGAGCAAACTGCGAAACAGTTAATCGACCAGGTTAAGTATGAACAGGTCGTTAGTTGGCTTGGCGAAAATCCAAACATCCTGCGAGATGCGGAACAGCGTTACGTCAATACAATGCTCGGCGTGTTGGTTGCGGTGGTGAAAGCTTCGGGCTATGCCCTGGTGGGTTGTCTCGGTATCGGTGGACTGATCGGCGCGCTGCTCTTCACGTATCGACGTTCTCAACAGAAAGCAGTCACGACCTATTCGGATGCGGGTGGGATGTTGCGGCTGAACCTCGACGAGCTGACTGGTGACGTTTCACACCGTCGCCGATAAACGTAACCAACCATCTCAGTCTCAGCCAGTCAAAAAAGGCGCACAAAAAATTGCGGGCTGCTGATTTTTCTTGGGAGGCTCCCCCAAGCCCCGTCAAGACGACAATCAGCAGCTCCGCTATTATTGCTCTTCTACTGCGTTACAAGCGCTGGTCCGTTCCCCCAAAAGAGCCAAACACTTGCTTTTAATATCTGTGAGAGGATGCCTCCCCCAAAGCCTCCACTCACCGCAGTTTCTGAGCCTGACCCGATTTACCCTTATCTACCCTTCTTGTTCTGAGCCTCTCTTGGCAACGATTGTGCCATTAATCGCAAGGAAAATCATGAGCCACTTTTCCGAGAGTTTCGGAGGAGAGATGCCGGCGAGGAGGGCAGATCTGCCCACTCTTGTACACCTTCGATACAAAACCGACCGTACAACCGAACGATAATCGCTCAATTACGGCAGCGCATCGACAAATTGATCGATTTCCTCGAGCGTGTTGTAGAGGTGTGGGGCGATCCGTAGGCGATCACCTCGTGGCGCCGTGATGATGTTCTTGGCCTTGAGTTGACCGTAGAGCGCCGTTACCGAGAAGCGACGCTGGTGCCGAATACAAACAATCTGCGATTTCTCGCCCGGCTCGCGCGAGCTGACGATCTCGTACGACTTCGACAGTACGCGTTCGCAGAGGTGGTCGGTCAATTCTTCAAGATACGTCGCAATGCGCGCCGGCCCGTATTCCTGCAACAAATTAAGACTGGCTCTCAAACCGTAAAAAAACGCCGCCGGTCCGGTGCCGGTTTCCCACGCCAGTGTGCCGCGATTCCAGGGTTGTGCGATGCCCACGTAATCCTCGGGATTCGGTACGCTAGTCCAACCGACAAGTGTCGGCTCGACGCGTTCGCGCGCGCGATCCGAGAGATAAAGGTAACCGACGCCTTCCGGAGTGAGCAGCCATTTGTGACCAGCTCCCGCGGCCACATCAACCAATTCTGCCTCGACGTCGATTGGTACGACGCCTAACGACTGAATCGTATCGACCACCAAAAGCGCGTCGTGCCGGCGGGCGAGCCGTCCGAGCCGTTCCAAATCCGCACGAAATCCGGAGCCGAACTGGACGTGGCTGATCGCGATCAACCGCGTGTTCGCATCGACCATACTTTCGAGCTGCTGGAGATCAACTTTGCCGTCGCGTTCCTCACAGGCCCGCACTTCGACACCCAAAGCGTCCCGCAGTCTCAGCCACGGGTAGATGTTCGAAGGAAACTCACGCCGGAACGTGACGATGTTGTCGCCGGTTTTCCACTTGAGACCGTTCGCTACCGTCGACAGCGCGTCGGAGGTGTTTCGCATGAACGCGACCTGTTCGGGACGTGCATTCAGCAGTTGGGCCAACGATTCGCGCGTTCGCCGTTTGACTTCCAGCCAATCGAGATAATTGAGCGAGCCGTTTTCGTGAACGTCGCGGAGTTGCGCTTCGACAGCCTCGATGGTCGTCGTAGGGGGCGGCGAAATGGCTGCGTGATTGAGGTAAACGGCGCGTTGAGTAATCGGAAACAGGGCGCGTAGTTCAGGTGTCATCGCATTAGTGTCCCACTATCTTCAAATCAAACTCGGCGCGGATCTCGCCAACGATTTCGCCCGGCCGATTCAGTACCGGAAAGAACGCATAACGCGCGACTGCGTCGAGCGACGCGTCGCGCAAGACGCCGAGCTGTCGCAACGACTCGACAACCACGGTCGGACGCGACCGCCGATCGTCTCCGTCTTCGATTTTAAACGCCAGGCCCAAGCCGTTTGGCCACTGTTCGCAAGGATTGATGCCCGCCGTGTACACGCCTTCAGCGCCGACTTTGGAAACGAGCAGTCCAGGCGCCGCGCGCATAATCTCGGTGTCGAGCCGTTCAGAGGTCCCGCCGATCAATTCCGGGTACGCGCTCATTACGCGAACGATCCTGCGACAAGCGTTGCGGGTTGCTTCGTCGAAAGTCGCCGGCGGTGAAATCAGTCGCGCGTACGCGAGCGCCATCGCCCTCACGGTCAGCCCAAAGACCGGAACCGCGCAACCGTCAGTCGCGACCATAAGATCTTCCACCGGAACGTCCGCAAACTTCGCGATCGTCTTGCCGATGTCGATTTGCACCGGATGTTCCGGTTTGTTGTAGGTCTCGATTGGCGCGCCGAGATGAAGGGCCACCGCGAGCATGCCCACGTGTTTGCCCGAACAGTTGTTGTGTAGCACGTTCGGCGCTTCGCCGCGCTCGCGAAGCTCGCGAGCAAATTCCACGCTGTATGGCTCGTGAACTCCGCATTTCAGCGCTTCGGGTCCGAGGCCGATCTTCTGCAACATCGACGCTGCGAGTTCCGTGTGAATCGGTTCGCCGTTGTGTGAGGCACACGCGAGCGCGACTTCTGCATCCGTAAACCCAAACCGCTCGGCGGCGCCGGAAACCAGCAGCGGCATCGCCTGAAGCGGCTTCGCGGAAGAACGAAGGAACGTGACCGTTTCGGGCGAACCGAGGAAAGCAACAACGTTTCCGTCGGGCTCGATCGCGACCACGTGGCCGCGATGGCGCGACTCCGTAAGACCGCCTCGTCTGACTTCAACGAGCGGTTCGGCAATTGGAACTTGTCGGGGTTGAGTCCCGGAAGATTGTTCAGCAGACATTTGGCGCGAATCTTAACACGCAGGTCTACTGAACAATCAGTTTAGCAGTTTAGTGGTTCGTGTTTTTTCGGGCGGTCGTGGTGCGCTTCTTACCGCCGAGGCTCAACACGGTGAGCTTGACGGGGCGGCGACCAAACCGCATTGCCTCGCGTGAACTTGGCGTCCAGATGTCGATACGCCGGCCGCGTATCATGCCGCCGGTGTCGGCCACGAGATACTCGCCGCTGTAAGCGCCGGCTTCGAGCCGAACGCGCGAGCCCAATGGCAGGACGCGCGGATCCGCGGCGATCAGGCCTTTGGAAACCATCTGCCCGCTGGCGGTTCTACCGCGAAGACTGTAGGCGGTTGCGACGTAGGTGGTCGGGGGAACGACGTAGGCTTCCGCAACGGCGATTCGCTTGCCGATGTGTCCTCGCGCTGGAAGTTCTTCTTCGAGAGCGATAGGCGGGATGGCGTCTGCAGTAGCTGGCGTTGACTTGGTTTTGGGATCTTGGGATGGAAGGGGTTCCGCGACAGTACGGGCGGAAAAAATTAAAGAGCTGCTGAGAAGTGCAGCGCCGATCAGCGCACTTCCGCTAAGGGTTGAATGGACTTTCAAAATCGGGTCTCCCGTCCGAGTTATTGCCGGCCTTTCAGCGTCCTGCGCGAGTCCGTTCTTTCCTATGACTCGTCCCCTGGCTCTAGGAGTCTCCGTTGACGTCAGCCGAGGTTGGGGGCTTGCATCCTTGATGCGGTGCGCTGAAAGTACTGATCTCTACAAATTAAAAAACGAGCAATAAGCTCGTTGTTCCCAAGAAGGCTAGCACACGGATTCTGGGTGAGTCCAGCAAATCCGTGTTGGTTTCGTGATAAAGATCACTAAAACGGCATTGTTTTTAGGTTGCAGGGAAGCGAACGCTTTCAGCGTTGTTGGGGTCGCTGGGTGCGGTGTTTACCCAGGGTTGGAGCTTTGCGACTACCCTGGGTCACCAACATATACAGGAACGCAACGCTGAAAGCGTTGGCTGATCGACGTCAGAGCGCGAGAAAGTTTTCGACGACGCGGCGGCCTTCGGGGTGATCTTTGTCGAAGAGTTCGGGATGAAACTGGACGCCGTAAACACGCCGTCCTTTCTGCTGCATCGCCTGAATCGCGCAGGTCTCATTGGACGCCGTGCAGCGAAACCCGTCTGGAACTTGTTTCACTTCGTCGCAGTGCGAATGCCATACGGTAACCGTGGAAGGTAAACCTTTGAACAACCCTTCACCCGTGTTCTCGATGGGGAAAAAACCACGCTCGCGTTTTGCGCCTTCGTAACCGTCACCGGGTTCGAGCCGTTCCATCAACCCCACGTCAGCACCGTACGCGAGAGCAATCTGCTGGTGCCCGCCGCAAACACCCAGAATCGGCTGGCTCGCCTGCTTGATAACGTCAAACACTCCCGCCAACGACTCCGGCGTGTACTTCTCCCACGGATGACTCTGCCCACTCAAAATAATGTGCGACGGCTTCAGACTGCGCACGCGCTCGAGCGTCACGTGGTGAAACGGTTCGGTGAGGATCTCCAGGCCGGGAATCAAACGGCCGAGCACCGCACGAATCTCGCGCGGGCTAGCGCCTTGACCATCGATCGTGTTGTCTACGAGGTAAACGAGCAAGTTACTTCAAACAGTAAAGCTTCCCATTAAACGCGCCAATGTAAATTCGACCGTCAAGTATCGCGGGCGTCGCGTTGATATTATCACCGATCTTCAACTCGCTGATCTGCTTCCCATCTTCGGCCGCGACCGAATGTATCCAGCCGGCCTTGTCGCCGAAGATTAATCGCCCGTCCACGAGCGGCGACGTTCCCCATATGGGCCCGCGCGCTTTGTATCTCCAAACGACCTCGCCCGTGTCAGCAGTCAAACAGTAAAGGTATCCGTTGCTCGAACCGATATGCACTCGGCCATTCGCGACGATCGGACTCGCCCAAATACCACTACGGTCTTTCGTCTTGCCACCGAGCGCCTGGTATTTCCAAACGAGTTCACCGTTCGATTGGCGGAAACAGTAGACGACTCCATTTTCGGCGGCGGTGTAAACAAAACCACGCGAGACGGCGGGCGTCGAGTCGGAGTCGGCGCCGATCCGAGCCTTCCACACAGTCGAACCGTCGGCGAGATTCAGACAAAACAGGTCGCCCTGCTCGGTTCCGATGTACGCGCGTCCCTCGTCGACTGAGAAACTTCCTTCCATCGATCCGAGCCGTTCGGTTTTGTAAATCAGCGAACCGTCGGCGAGATTTAATGCGTAGAAGAATCCGTCTTCACCACCAAAATAAACCCGTCCGTCGATCACCGCCGCGGAGCAATCGACTTCGAACCCGGTTTTGTACTTCCAGATAAGCGAGCCGTCGCGAGCATCGATGCAGTAGATGTAGTGATCGAGTCCGCTGGCAATCAGTCGATCGCCGGCAATCGTCGGCGTGGCTTTCAAACTATCGCCGGTTTTGAACTTCCAAACGAGACGGCCGTCGTGCCGATCGAGACAATAAAGATTTCCATCCGCCGAGCCGAAATAAACGTGTCGTTCATCAACGGACGGCTGCCCCGGCCAACTCGAGCCACCCCACGGATCTTTGTGTAAACGACCGCTCGTCAACTTCGTCTCAAATTCCCAAACGACCTCCAGCGGACGGTCGGACCACGGCCCCGTGCCGTAAAAAGTTCGCGACGCATTACCGAGCCACGCGGGCACGGACGAAGGCGGTTTTGGCGGGTCAGGCGGCTTGGCTTCGGTGTGGGTGGTTGCTTTACCGCCGCCGCAGCCAGCAAAGCAGCACAAGACCGCAAGGAGGAAAATTGTGGAGAGGGTTTTACTCACGACATTAGGCGAGCCACTCGCCGCTATAGACTAATTCAGCCGTTCCGGTGATCACAACTTCGCCATCGGGGCGCCAGTGAATTCTTACTTCGCCACCTTCCATGATGACCTTCACGTCGCGGTCGGCTTTCTCGTTGATCATCGCCGCAACTGCACCCGCGCAAGAGCACGTTCCGGACGCTGTCGTTTCACCGACGCCGCGTTCCCAGATACGCAGTTCGATCAATGCCCGTTCCCGCACACGCACGAACACAACGTTCGTTCTATCCGGAAATTGCGGGTGCGTCTCAATCGTTTTTCCGAGTTTTCTCCAATTCAAAACGTCGAAGTCGTCAACGAAGATGCAGCAGTTGGGATTACCCATCTGCATCGCCGTAACGGGAACCGGTTGGCCATCGACCGGCAGGATGTGGCCGATAACTTGATCGAGTGGCGGCGAAATCGACATTGGAATCGAGGGCGAGTCAAACTTCGGCCGGCCCAACTCTGATTCGAAGATGAACTTACCCGGGCCATCTTTTCCGCGCGGGAAATACCGTTTCAACCCGGTCCTCGTACTCAATCTTAGCTCGTCACCCGACCAATGCCCGGCATAGTAGAGATAAGCGACGGCGCAACGAGTGCCGTTGCCGGAAAGTCCAGCTTCGCTGCCGTCGGGATTGAAGATGCGGCACTTGAAATCGGCGTCAGCAGACTGCGACTTCGAGATTATCGCGATGCCATCGCCGCCTGCGCCGTAATGCCGGTCGCAGATCCGACGCGCGAACTCGCCGAGGTCGTCAATGCCGGTTAACTGATCCGCTTCGATTACGAGGTAGTCGTTTCCGAGTCCGTGGAATTTCGTAAATTTAGGGGGCATCTTTCGATTCAGGTTTGCTGTTTGACACCTCAGGTTTGCCGCTGAACGAGGCGAGCAAGACCGCAATCGGTTCGATGCACGCGCTGCGCGCATCGAGATCACGCGGATAGTTGTTCACCATGATCGCAAACGCGAGTTTTTCGCCTCCGGCGGTCGTGACATAGCCGGCCAGACTGGTCGCGGAACTCAGCGAACCGGTCTTCGCGCGAAGGTTGTTTTCGGCGGCCGTGCCACGCATGCGGTTGCGCAACGTGCCATCGACACCGGCAATCGGCAACGCGTCGCGAAACACGGCGGCGTAGCGATGCTTGTCCATAAACTGTAGTAACTGCACGGTTGCTTCGGCCGTGATCATGTCGCCGCGGGAAAGTCCGGAGCCGTCGTCAAGCACAAGTGATTCCGGTCGCACACCTACGGTTCTGAGAAACGACTTGACGGCTTCGATACCGAGGTTTTCAGAGGTCTGGTTGAGAATCGGCAGTGGTGTAGCGGCCGGCGCTGCTGTGGTGGCCGGCATCGCTGTGACCGGCGTCGCTGTGCCCGGCGTCGGCACGGTTATCGGCGGCGGAGGCAGTTTGCCAAGAGTTCTGACGATCAGTTCCGTGTAGAGGTTCTGGCTAGGCTTTAGCGTCTGCGCCGCAATCACGCTGAAAGGCGGTGATTGCAGCGTTGCGATCTCTTGCTGCGCGGGGGATTGCGCGGGTGTAATAGTGGGAACCGTAACTTCCCCCGTGACACGCGACTTGCCGGTGATCACAATACCTTTCTGCGCGAGCGAGTTACGCAGCAGATACACGAACAACAACGCCGGATGCGAGATGCCGATGCCGCCCGTATAACCTCGATCCTCGAGCGGAATGCTGCCGCTAATCGTAATCGTGTTCTCGTTGAGACCGCGGTAGATCGAAAGCTCGCGTCGCACGCCTCTGGGCGACGTCGTTACGCGATTCACGATCGTGAGCAGCGGATCAGGCGGACCCGTGGTGATAACAGCGGGCTGGCCCACGGCCGTCCCTGGCTTAACGAAAAGATCCAGCGCGTTGTCGTTAACCGCGAGCGGCGTGACTTCCGCGCCGTAGTACCAGGTTAAATCTTCCCACTCCCAACCCGCTCCATATTTTGGTCCAACAAAGTAGGTCTCATCGCCGACGAGATCGCCTTCAACGCGTTTGACGCCGGCAGCGACGATGCGGGTCGCGAGTTCGTCGATCGCTTTGAAGTAGTCGCCGTTGTTGAAGCGCGCAGCGATCGACGGATCGCCACGTCCGTAAATGCGCAAATCGCCGCGGATCACGCCGTTCGAATCAGGCCGCGCGGCCGCGTAAACCGACGTTATGAAACGGTAGTCAGGCGACAGACGATCAAGCGCGGCGGCGACGGTGTAGATCTTCATGTTCGACGCCGGACGCAGCAATTTCGCGGCGTTCTCTTCGAAGATGACGCGGCCGTTGTCGAGCGAAACAACTTTCACGCCGACCAGCGCCGGCGCGAGTTCGGGCTTCGCCAGGATCTGTGAAATGCGTGTTTGTAATTCGCCAACGGTTTTTGGTGCGGCAGTTTGTGCGAACGCCGGTGCAGCGCAAACCAAAAACATTAGCAGCAGTGAAACTGCTCTTCGTGATCTGTTCATAGCTTGTTCATCAACTCACTAAACCGCGGATCTTGACGGATTGGCGCCAGGTTCGGGTCGTTCTCAAAACATGGCCGGTTCGCGTTGCCGAGCGCGATCGACCGCTCCAGCCATTCAAACGCGTCGCCGAATAACCCCTCGAGCGCATAAACCGAACCGATCGAATAACTGATGTCCGCATCGACTTCGCCGTTGCGCTTCACGTCGCGCGTTAGTTGCGCCAAAGCTTCGTCGTGCTTGCCTTGCGCGCTCAAACACATCGCCATGAACGGCCGGATCCCGTGCATGTTTGGATGCTTCGCGACCACGCCGCGCATCAGCTCGGCGGCGGCGTCAGTCTCGCCAGTGTAATACAAAGCGAGCGCGCGAAACGTTTGGACCAACGCGTTGTCAGGTTCGCCGGCGTTGTCGAGCTGGCGAAAGACTTCTTCAAAATTGCCCAGGTACATGTAAACGAGCGCACGGCTGTAACTCGCCACGACGTGTGCCGCGGGATCGAGCCGCACGAGTCGATCGTAACTGTGCAACGCGCGTCCATACTCACCGTCCAACCGGTGCAGCATCGCCTTCACGAAATGCACCACCGGCTCGTTCGGCGCTTCTCTGCGCGCGCGGTAGACCTCTTCGCGCGCCTTCTCTTTCTTGCCGCGCCACAGGCAAACGAAAACCATTAGCATGCGCGCTTCGATGATGTTTGGATCGATGACCAGCGCCTTGTGAAACGCGTCTTCCGCGCGTTCGTAATCCTCCGCGCCGCCGAAGCCTTTGAAGACGCGATTGACGTAACACGCGCCGATGCCGTCGTGGGCGAGGGCGAAGTTGGGATCGAGCTCGATCGCGCGTTCGAAGTGCGCGATGGCGGCGTCGCAGTCTTCGCGGGAGAGCGTGCGAAAGATGAAACGTGCGAACAGATCGCGGCCGCGCAGGTATTGTTCGTAAGCAGCGGGATTCTGCGTCGCGGCTTTCGCGATACCCGATTGTTCGTCCGGACTCAGCTCCACGCGCAGGCCTTCGACAATTCGCTGCGCGATCGTGTCCTGCACGACGATGATGTCCGATGTTGCGGTGTCGATGCGATCGCTCCACAAGAGTTCGCCGGACGCGACGTCGATCAGTTGAGCAGTGACGCGGAAGCGCTCGCCCGAGTGAATGAATCCGGCGGTTAATACGGCGCTCACGTGCAACTCCTCACCGATCTCGCGCGGGTCTCGCTGTTGGTTTTGATACCGCGCTATCACCGACGACGGTCTCACCACGAGTGAACGCACGCGCGCCAGTTCGGTGATCACTGCGTCGGCAAGCGAGAACTCGTAGAAACTCGTGGCCGGATCGTTGCTCAAGTTGCGGAAGCAGAGAATCGCGAGACTCTTCTTTTCCTGATCCGCGACGGTAGTGAACGGAGTTTCGTGAATGCCTGGTTTTGATTGCGTGACGAGACTCGGCGACGTTGTCGGTGTTTCGCTTCGCCCGATCGATTTCAGCCAGCGCACGGCGCGCGAAACCGGATTTGCGCCCGCGAGATGACGGGGCGGCTCAGCGACAACGCCTTGATACGCTGCCGCGCCTGAGTCGAGTTCCTGGAGTACTTGTCGCAACTCGTTGCGAAAGTCGTCCATGTTTTGAAAACGATCTCTCGGTTCTTTGGCAAGCGCGCGGTCGATGATCTGTTCAAGTCGAGGAGGGATCGAACTGCCGCGCACTTCGGAAATCGGTCGCGGCGGATCGTGCAGCACTGCGTGACGCACGTCGATCGTCGTCTTGCCGCGAAACGGCCACGTGCCGCTGAGCATTTCGTAAAGCAGTACGCCGAGCGAAAAGATATCAGCGCGTTTGTCGACGCGATCGCCGCGGGCTTGTTCGGGCGCGGCGTAGGTTGCCGTGCCGTAGGGCACGCCGACTTCAGTGAGTTCGGTGTGATGAATGCCGGAAGTCGCGGCTTCGGTGTCGTCAAGAAGTTTTGCCAGACCGAAGTCGAGCACTTTTACCTGGCCGTTCGCACTGACCATGACGTTGCCGGATTTGACGTCGCGATGAATGATCCCGCGACTGTGGGCTGCCGCGAGTGCGTCGGCGACTTGCAAGCCTATCAGCACTGCGGTTTTCAGTTCCAACGGGCGGCCGGCGACGAGCTGGCGCACGTTTTTGCCTTCGACGTACTGCATCGCTATAAAGTGCATGCCATCTTCTTCGTCGAGATCGAAGATGGTGCAGATGTTTGGGTGGTCCAATGAGGAGGCGAGACGTGCTTCTCGTTCGAAGCGTTTGAGGTTGGCTTCCTTCGCGCTTAGTTCGGGAGGAATGACTTTGATGACGACCGTGCGGCCGAGCTTGTTATCGACCGCCTTGTAGACCGCTCCCTGACCGCCCACGCCGATCTTTTCCGTGATGCGATAATTGCGAAGAGTCTTGCCTACCATTGGTCCGAACCTACGCCGAGGTTATCTCACGCGACATACGCCAAGGCGTTCGCGACTTCTAGCCAAATACGCCGAAGGCGTTAACTAATTTCAGCCCAGGGTTTCCTACCCTGGGTTAACCCCAAACCGACCAAGAGCAACTCTGTAAGAGTTGGCCAACTCCTTCGGAGTTGAATACTCTCAGGGCAACTGGTACCCAGGGTATAAACCCTGGGCTGAAATTAGTGAACTCCTTCGGAGTTCTGTCACTACGGCGGCAACGTCACTCGAACGCGGTCAGCCGTAACTCGAACGTGCGAACCAGCGTCATTCGAACGTGGCGAGGAGTTCGCTCGCCGTGGCGGTGGCGGTGCCGACTTTGCCGACGACGATTCCGGCGGCGTGGGTGGCGAGTGTGGCCGCCTCGAGCATTGTCGCGCCGGCCGCGAGCGCTCCTGCGAGCGTCGCGATTACGGTATCGCCCGCGCCCGTCACATCGTAAACTTCACGCGCGGCTGTTTCGACGTAAACCGGTTGTCCGCCTGATTCCAATAACATCATGCCGCGATCGCCACGCGTGATCAGCACTGCGTCGCAACCGAGTTTCTGTTGAATAATGCGTGCCGCGTCGTGCGACCCGTCATCCGAATGATCTTCGGTGTCGCTCATGCGCAACGCCTCGTGATGATTCGGCGTGATCAACGTCGCCGGGCGATACGAGCTGAAGTTGCGCAGTTTGGGATCGACCAGCACGGGCACGCGCTCGTACGCAAACGGCAGAATCTCGCGCAAAATTCCCGGCGTCACCACGCCTTTGTCGTAGTCGGAAACAACAAACGCATCTGCCGCCGCCAACTTCTCTTTTAAACGCGCCACGATCTGCGTTTCGAGCTTCGCATCAATCGGCGCGCGCGATTCACGATCGGCTCGCACAACCAACTGGCTATGGGCCACGATGCGTGTCTTCGTTGTCGAACGTCGCGTCTCATCGACGATCACGCCACTGTCACCGCCGGAGTTCAACTGCCGCAACTCGTCGCGCAATCGTTCACCCGCGAAGTCATTTCCAATTACACCGACTACCCAACCGTGGGCGCCGAGCGCGATCAAATTCGCCAACACGTTTGCCGCGCCACCGAGATGGACCGACTCGCGCCGTACGTCCACCACCGGCACCGGACCTTCGGGAGAAATTCGCGTGACGTCGCCCCAGACAAACTCGTCGAGCATCACATCGCCCAACACAAGCACCTTACGCTCGCCAAACGTTCGCAGGATTTCGGAAGCACGAGTTTTTGTTAGTTGAGGCATCGTTCAATTGCGGCCAGCACACGCGGCGCCGGCACGCGCAGGATACATTCAGGCTGCGGAAACTTCTCGCAAAAATAACCGTGGCAAGGCTGGCAGGGCATTTGTTCAAACACGACTTCCGCCGCCGCGCGGCTCCACGGACGCCAGGCAGCAACGTTTGAGGAACCAAAAATTACGACTGACGGTGTGCCGACCGCCGCAGCGATGTGGGCGATACCACTATCATTGCCGACGAATAGTTGCGAACGGGCAGCTAAAGCGGTGACTTCCGGCAGTGAGAGACTAAATGAAACGATTCTCACGGATGCTTCGCCGAGCAGATCATTGATGACTTGCGTTTCGTGCGGCGCAGCGATCGCGACGGGTGCAAAGCCTCGATCCGTGACAAACTCAGCGACGCCCGCAAAGTTCTCAGTCGCCCAACGCTTTGTTTCAAATGCAGCCGCGGGATGAATCAGCGCGATCTTTTGATCTGCAAGCCCGGCAGCCGCAAGTCGACGGTTAACCGCCTCGACAGCGAGCGGCGAAATTCCGAGTTGAGTTCGCGGCCGGTCCGTCACCGGCACGCCGGTCCAACCCAATAAAGCGAGTTGCTGCTCGACCGAATGCGCTTTCTGTTGTCCCCACAGCAGCAGCGGAGAGGGCGCGAGCTCGGTGTGAAGTTTGGCGTATTGATAAGTCTCGAACCCTACGCGATGGCGCGCGCCGGTTGCACGCGTCAGGAAAGTCGCTGTGGTTCCACCGTGAAGGTTATAGACCACGTCATAACGCTTCGCTCGCAACTCGCCCGCGACACGCGTGCGCGCGACGACGCCACCGCGCTCGAGCACAACCACGTTGTCAACGTGCGGATGATTCTCGAGCAACGGCGCGACCCAGTCTTCGACGAGTATGTCCACTTGCGCGTGTGGCAAAAAACGCTTCAACGCGAAGACGGAAGGCGTCGCTAAAACCGTGTCGCCGATGGATCGCAGCCGCACGACCAAAACGCGCCGAACGGCTTCCCAATCCCAACGAGCCGGCGCAAGCGGTTGCGGCGCTGTGTCACCCTGCATACCAAACGCTGCGTTCGTCCCCACGACCCGCAGTTGCGGAGACGGTTGAACTATGTCGCGCAGGCTGTTCATTGTTCATTCTTCGATCGCGGCTTCGTCAATGAGCATGACGGGAATGTCGTCGCGAATCGGATAAACGCGTTTGCACTCGACGCATTTCAACGCGTTGCCGTCCGGTTTCACTTCTACTTTTGCTTTGCAAGCCGGACAGGCGAGAATTTCCAAGAGTTCCTCACTAACTGCCATGGGAATGACCTTTCTAGCGGCGCTGCTGGGAAAGTGACAAAAGCTTAACACAAGCGGACAGTTAGACGCAGGAAACAGCACTTATACTTGCCGCCAACGGACGCTGTGTAAGGATTTGACCACGGGAAAAAGGGATGTCATTAGAATTTGCATTGCAGTACGGCTGCCCGCTGCGCGCGAACTACTCGGAACAGCATCTGCGCGAGTGGGGACGTTTGAGCAGCTTGCACGCGAAACTCACGACTGGCGACGCGGGCGCGCCTTCGATCGATAAGCTCGACTGGGTGGAAAAGGCGAGTCCAGAGATCGAGCGGATGCAGCGAGCGACAACGATCTGTGCGTACTGTCCGGCGTGTTTGCCGGTTGAGGTCGCGGGCGATGGCGAGTCGGTCGGGTGTCTGGGACGGATTAATTATCCGATCGAAGCTGTGTTTGAGAAGTTCCTCGCTGATCGTGTTCAGCTTTCGCTCGATACGGTCGACACGGAGGACCAGCCGCGGCTGTTGCGCATACTCGTCGATCCCGAATCACCGTTTGATGGTGAAGCGACGAAAGAGTTGAGGCGCGTAGTGACGGATCAGAATTTGCGGTTTTTCGAGTTGCGCGTGCCGATCGGGCTCACGCGCGATGCTGCTCGACTCACGACGGACAATGTTTTCGACCTGCTCGCCGGTTTTCGCTCTGAAGACAGCGTACGGACGACTTACACGCGAGAGCTTCCGTTTGAAGCCGCCGCCGATTACTACGACTTTCTAGATTTGATCTTGCGAAACGAGTTGAGTCAATCGGAAGTGACGCGCCTCACCGCGCGCAGCCGCAACTACACGCAGTTTCTGCGTCTGCTCATGGCGATTGAAAAGGCTGAGGCACTGAATACGCGTTTGCTGATCGACTGAGTTCACTCTCGGCGGGCTTTAGTATTTTCAATGCACGGGTTCACCCCGGTGACGAAAGCGACGCTCCCTTACTGCTTCTGTTCGTCTAACATGCGAAGCGTGTCGAGGATGAGGTTTGTGTTGCTCAGGGCCTGAATCCGCACGGGAAACTGCTCGACCGTCTTCTGAAACTCAAACGTACCACTCGTGATTTCCACTACCTGCTGAAAAGCTTTGTCGCCACTCCCACCGCTGCACGCGGCATCCACAATTCGCCCGTCGTTGAACTTCACCTGCCCTTCGTGACCGCCGCCGCTGAGCGTCAGCACACCGTTCAACCGCGCATTTTCGATCACCTGGATCGCGTCGAAAACGCTGATCGAGCTAAGGTCGCCCGCGAGTGTGAACTGTTTACGTTCAAACGTGGGCTCGGCAGTAGGAACCGGTTTGAGGTCGGGCCTGCGGGCGCGGCGAATGGCTTCGAGTCCGCCGGCGATGTTGATGCGCATGTCCAGTTGTTTTGCTTCGAGTAACCGGTCGTGGGCCGTGTCGAAGTCTTCGCGTTCGATATACAGACTCGCGAGGGCGAGACATTGGCGGGCCGCGTCTTCGGTGTGTTTTTGGCCCGCGCAGACCTCGCGCAGCCGTTCGCGCAGCTTGATCGAGCGGGTGTTGAGCTCGAGGGCGGTTTTGAGGCGTTTGATGGCGCGTTCCGGCGCCTGGTATTTCATGAAGAGCTCGGCGTCAAGCAGGGCTGCTTCGACCTCGCCGACGTGCTCTGTTTGTGAGTCAGTGACCGCCATTTCCGCGCGAAAACCTCCGATCTGCGCCGGGAGTGAGTTTAGCACAACGAAAAGGCCCGATTTTTCGTAAGAATACGCGTTGGTTAATAAGGGATGTAAACCTGCGGGGGCAGCGAAACATCAGAAGTAGTGTTGGAAGGGTTAAGGTTATGAATCAGCGATGGATGAAACGACGAATTGAGCGCTCGCGAGCGCGATGTACCACAGAGAAACACGAATCAACCGAGATCGAACACCGCTACCTCGCCTTTCGAGAATTGTCGAAAAGCAATCTCTTGAACTCCGGCTTGACCCCGAAGTTAAGTAACAGTCCGACCTCAATGTCCCTTGCTCGCAAGTAGTTCAGCAGTTGAGCTTGGTGCGAACCGTCTAGAGCTCGCACCGCCTTCAACTCCAACAAGACACTCCTCTGAACGAGCATATCGCCCTCGAAGTGTCCTACTTGATGCCCGCGAAACCAGACCGGGATGTCGACGGGCCAGCACACCTCCAACCCGATAGCGTGATGTGCCAATCCGAGAGACTTCTGGTACACCGATTCGAGAAATCCGTGTCCCAACTCGTTGTAAACATCATAGAACGTACCGATTATTTTGCCGGTGAGTTCTTTGTGCTTTATCTCTGAAAGTTTCAAAACTCAGCCCTCAGGCCGAGCCGAACTTGTCGAGGACGTCCGGTGCGGGTAGCCAGGAGGAAAGAATCATTGGAACCCGAAGCGAAGTTTATGAATTCCGAGCCGAAACTGAACACGGTTTTATTTAAAACGTTATCGAACGCGACTGACGCGCAAATTTTAAATCGGCTCACCTGAAACTCACGTGTCACGTTTAGATCGAACACAAACAGTCCCGGGCCGCGACCGGCGTTACGCGAAAGGTTTCCGGACTGGCCGATGGGCGGCAGGCTGAAGCCCGCAAGGACAGTAGGATCGAGTGGCTCGCCAGGACGGCGCCACCGCAGCAAACGCAAGTCGCCCGAGTAGTTCGGTCGATCGTTACTGACGTCATCGAGATTCCGATCAACCCCACCAATCGATATATTGAACGGCGCTTCAGACGCCACACGCCAGATCGGCGACAACGTTAGACCGCCAACATAACGCGGCAAGTTGAAAGTCCCCGAAAACACAAACCGATGCCGCCGGTCCAGCAAACTCCGCGCGCGCTCGCCACGAAAATCTCCCGGCACCAGCGCGTCTGACGTGTTCACCACGCCGTCGTCTACAAGACTCGACATCGTGTAACCGGTACGGAAAGTAAAGTGGGAGTAGAAACGCTTGCGGAGTTCCACGCTCATAGCGCGATAGAAACTATTCCCCACCGATACGAGTTGCTCGAGTTCACCACGCGTTGGGTCAGGCCGAAGTTGATTCAGCGCCGCAAGAGCCGCGTTAAGCGTCGTGGAAGAGGTGCCCGTCAAATTCATCACCGACACCGGCACGCCAAACTCAACCACACGCGTGATCGCATTCGGATTCGTGGGATTCAAACTCGCGTGCGCAAACCGCACCAATTCACCCGCATTCGACGCATTGTGCAGCGGACGAACGCCGGTCAACGGATTAACGAAGTTTGCAAAGTCACGCGACGCGAGAAATTCGGTGAAGTTGCTGTAACCCGCCGGCAGCACGGGCGCATTCGCGTTGAACTCGCGCCACAGATGTATGCCGCGCGTGAAAGTGAAGTTCGCTTCCACCGC
Organism: Acidobacteriota bacterium; assembly: GCA_020199835.1. Taxonomy (GTDB): domain Bacteria; phylum Acidobacteriota; class Blastocatellia; order Pyrinomonadales; family Pyrinomonadaceae; genus PSRF01. The sequence goes on from JAIVJV010000009.1 coordinate 662,611, forward strand.
ATACCCACGACCGAGGTCGCGCTCGATGCCGGCGTTGAGTTGATAGCTTTCTGGTATGCGCAGCGCCGGATCCAACCGCCGCGCAAAATCAGTGTTCAAGACACCAAACTCGCGCACCAGCGTTGAATCCGAATCAAGCGTTTGCGGAAAACGAAGGTGCGCAGCGATGAACGCGCGGCGCTGCTCCGCGGTCAGCAGTTTTCCGTTCAGCGGATCGCGCAGCGCGTTGGTGTCGAAGAAGAGTTGGTGGTGGCCGAGTGTGAAGTCGTCGATCGTGCGCAGCAGGGGGCGGTTGTAAAAGATGCCGCCGCCGGCCCGCACGACAACTTTTTCCGTTGGCGCATAAGCCACGGAAAATCGAGGTCCCACATTATTAACGTCGCGAAGAATCGTTTCGCGCTCATACCGCAAGCCGTAACTCACGAGCACGCGCGGATGCAGTTGCCACTCGTCCTGCACGAAGAAACCTGCGTACGTGTTTCGCTGCGTCGACGAGCTCTGAAAGTTTTGCCGGTAACGGCTCGGGACGCCGGCGAGAAAATCACCAGCACTTGCGAAACTAAACGTGCCACTCAAATCGGTGAGATCGATAAAGGTCGAACGCACGTGCTGAATATCAACACCGAACTTGAGCGAGTGATCTCTGCGGATCAAAGATAGGATTTGCTGAAGCTGCGCGCGTTCTTCGCGGCGGTCGCTGCCGCCTAACGTGGATGAGCCGGCGATGAGCGTCCCGCTACGTCGTGCCGGATCTTCATCCACGTGCGAATCGTTAAGCGTGATGAGCACAACCGGTTTGTCGCCGCTGCTCGTCGCGAACGAAGGCGCGAGACGCGAGTACTGCAACCGCAGTTGATTAACAACTCGCGAAGAGAAGACGAAATTGTCGGAATACGAGATCGCGTCGGAGTTACGCCGCCGTGCCTGCAACGCCTCGGCTAAACGGTTGCCGCCGCCAAACTGCCGGAGGTTCACGAGCCGCCCGGCTTGATAAACGATCGACGCATTGTGTGTTTCGCTGAACTGATGGTCCACACGCGCAGTGACGCTCGTGTTTCTGAATGGCGTGCTCAACGATGAGATGAACGGCGCGACCTCCGCAGCGAGCTCCGGCGGATCAACGTCTTCGAGCCGGCGCTGGTCCAGAAGTGTTGGTCGCGGCAACCGGTAAAGATCGTTTTGCTGAACTGGAACGAGTGTGTCAATGAGCGCGCTGTCGAGAGTCTTATTCAGCTCGTAGGACACGAAGAACACCGCGCGTTTCCGCAGCGGCAAGAGCGGGCCACCAAGCGTGAACCCGACAACGTGGTCCTGCAACGGTAGACGCGCGAGACCCAGTGAATTGTTACGAAAGCTGTTTGCATTCAACGCTTCGTCACGAAAGAAGTAGAACCCGCTTCCGTGAAACTGCCGCGAGCCGCTGCGCGTTCGCAAGTTCACCCGCCCACCCGATGCGCGGCCGTACTCCGCCGAAAACTGATTCGTGATCACCTGAACTTCCGCGATCGCTTCGAGCGACGGTTGAAAACGTTCGCGTGCGGCGCGGTCGTCGTTGTTGTCGAGACCGTCGATCGTGAGGTTATTCGAGTAAGCGGGCGCGCCGGCAAGCGCGAAAATGCCCGCTTCTTCCGGCGTGTTGGCAGCGTTACCGTTGCGATCCTCGGCGAGGTCGCGCGTGGAGAGTGGTTCCTCCGTGACGCCTGGCAACAGGAAGATCAGATCGAGTGGAGAACGTGTGTTGAGTGGCAGCGACCTCGTTTCGGCCGCGGTAAGTGTCGCGCCGACGACGGTCCGTTTCGTGTCTACGAGCGGTGGCTCCGCTGAAGTTATTACAACCGGCTCGATCACGAGGTCCGCCGGTAGCAGCGTCACTTCAAATTCCAGAGTTTGCCCGGAGACAGTAGCGACGTTTTCGATCTGCTGCGCGGCAAAGCCGTTAGCCGACATGCGAAGTACGTAGCTACCGGGTTCGAGTTGGACCAGGCGATAACGTCCTTGCGCGTTGCTCGTGGTCCTGCGTGTGAATCCTGTTTTGATAAGTGTTGCTTGAACTTCAGCGCCGGGAATTACCGCGCCGTTCTGATCAGTGACGCGACCCGCGATCGTTACCGTGTCGAGATCCTGTGCATTAACAAGTTGAAAGGTGAACGTAAACAGAAAAATAGTGAGAAGCGTGAGACGTGAGGTCATCTTGTAAACTCCTGGTGCTTAATGTGAGGAAAACGCGCAGGAATCTACCACTTAGACCACAACCAGATCAACTGCTGAGTCGCGCTGTTAGCGGTGATGGCTCGTAGGGTGACGCCGGGAGGGAGGAAATTTTTAAAACAGATCTTCGTCCCGTTAGAAGACCACCAAAGATAATTATCCGTGAGACCGGCGACGCAACGCCGCCACACGCCCGAGCGGGACCAACGCATCAGACTGTTCCGGCCCCGGCTCAAAGTTCGTCAGCTCATCCGCGTGTGTTTGCAGGTACTGAAAGAACCGTTCAAACTCCGCCTGCATCGCGTCCATCTTCTCGCGCATGTTCAAAATGATCTCCACGCCCGCGAGATTCACGCCGAGGTCGCGCGTCAATGAAAGAATGAGTTCCAAACGCTCGAGATCCGGATCCGTGTAAAGCCGCGTGTTGCCTTCAGAGCGCGAAGGCTTCAACAATCCTTCACGTTCGTAAAGCCGCAGCGTTTGTGGATGAATCCCATACTGCTCCGCCACCGCACTGATCGTGTAGGTCTTTGGTTTGCGAGTCATGGCATTTTCGATTTCAAATTGCCGATTGCCGATTTCGTAACAACCCGAGCACCACGCGTTCGTCTGCAAATCGACAATCGGCAATCGGCAATTACTCGAGTCCCATCTCGACTCGTGGATTCGTCGAGTTTAACTTTGAATACTCTCGCAACAACTCTTTCGTCTCTTCCGAAATCACTTTCGGCAACGTCACTTGCACTTCCACGAACTGATGGCCCTTCGCGCCGGGGTTCCTCAGCGACGGGGCGCCGCGATCGCGCAAGCGGAACTTCTGTCCTGACTGCGTGCCCGGCGGAATCCGCAGTTGCCCCTTGCCTTCAACCGTCGGTACTTCAATCTTCGCGCCGAGCGCGGCTTCGGGCACCGTGATCGGTACCGTCACGTAAATGTTGTCCCCTTTGCGCGTGAAGTATTTGTGTGGTCCAACGTTCGTGGTGATGTGCAAGTCACCGGCTTGCGCGCCTAAGCGCCCGCCCTGACCTTTGCCGTGAATGCGCACGCGCGAACCGGTTTCAACTCCCGCGGGAATGCGAACCTTCACCGTTTCAGTCTTGGGCGTTACGCCCTTTCCGTGACAAAGCGAGCACGGCGAACGACGGCGACCAGTGCCGCCACAATCCGCACAGTCCTGGGCAAACCGCAGACGTCCGCCGGCTCGTTGAACCTGCCCCGAACCTTTACAAGTTGAACAAACCACCACCGGCCCACCAATATCGCCCGCGCCGTTGCAACGCGAACACTGTTCGGAACGATTGACGGTGATGTTTGTTGTAAGACCTTTGATTGCTTCTTCAAACGTGAGGCTGAGCGGCATCTCGATATCCGCGCCTCGTTGTGGTTGCGGCCGCGGCGGTTCTTTGTCGCGCGCTGCGCCACCACCGAACAGATCGGCAAAGATGTCGCGAAAACTGCTGCCCGCGCCGGCGCCGCTCCCGCTGGTCGATCCGCTGCCCCAGTCAAACCCTGTGAAATCAAAACCTGGCGAAGTGCGCCCGCCCGATGGACCACCGCCGCGCGATGCCGCGTCCGCAAGGTTCTCCGAGTATTGCCCGAAACGATCGTAAACCGATCTTTTCTTCGGATCGGAGAGCACGTCGTGTGCTTCGGACATAGCTTTGAAACGTTCCTCGGCGGCTTTGTCGCCGGGGTTTACGTCCGGATGATACTTGCGCGCCAAACGGCGATAAGCCTTCTTGATCTCTTCCGGCTTCGCATCACGTTTGAGCCCAAGGACTTCGTAGTAATCCTGTTTCGCCATCTAGTTATTGCCGAATGCCAATTGCCAATTGCCGATTGATCGGACGCCCGACCAATCGGCAATCGCAAATCGACAATTGGAAATGCCCTTACTTGTTGTCCTCTACGTCTACGTACTCGGCGTCGATGACGTTGTCGTCCGCTGAACCGCCGGACGACGACGCACCCGCTGCGGAAGCCTGACCACCGGCGGCACCGGCTGTGTCAGCTCCCGGCGGCGGCGCCTGCTGATACAACGCCTCCGCGAGCTTGTGCGAAGCAGTCTGCAATTGATTGAAAGCATTGTTGAGTCGATCTACGCCGCCCTCGGCCAACGCTTTCTTTGCTTCAGCAATCGCGGATTCAACGTCGGAAGCCACCGCGCCAACCTTCTCGCGGTTGTCTGACAACGTCTTCTCCATCTGATAGACCAGACCGTCGAGCCGGTTACGCGCTTCGATTTCCTCGCGCTTCCGTGCGTCGTCCGCGGAGTGCGATTCGGCGTCCTTCATCATCCGGTCGATCTCTTCCTTCGCCAAGCCCGAAGAAGCCGTGATCGTGATCTTCTGTTCGCGGCCCGTACCCATGTCTTTGGCCGACACGTTCACGATACCGTTGGCGTCGATGTCGAACGTAACTTCGACCTGCGGCATGCCGCGCGGCGCCGGTGGAATGCCGACGAGGTGAAACTTGCCGAGTGTGCGATTGTCGCCGGCCATTGGCCGCTCACCCTGCAGCACGTGAACTTCCACCGATGTCTGGTTGTCGGAAGCAGTGGAGAAGATCTCCGACTTCCGCGTCGGAATCGTCGTGTTTCGTTCAATCAGCTTGGTGAACACGCCGCCGAGCGTTTCGATGCCCAGGCTCAGCGGTGTCACGTCAAGCAACAGGATGTCCGTCTTCTCGCCCGAGAGCACGCCCGCCTGCACGGCCGCACCGACCGCGACGACTTCGTCCGGGTTCACGCTCTTGTTTGGCTCCTTGCCAAACATGTCGCGCACCATCTCCTGCACCTTCGGTATACGCGTCGAACCGCCAACGAGCACTACTTCGTCGATCTTCTTCGCGTCGAGGCCTGCATCTTTCAATGCGGTTTCGACCGGAGCACGGAGCCGCGCGAGAATTGGTTCAACCAGCTGCTCGAACCGCGCGCGGCTGAGTTTCATCGCGAGGTGCTTCGGACCAGACTGATCCGCCGTCACGAACGGCAGATTCACTTCCGTTTCCATCGTGCTCGAAAGTTCGATCTTCGCCTTCTCGGCAGCTTCTTTGAGTCGCTGCAAGGCCATTTTGTCGTTTGAAAGATCGATGCCCTGGTCTTTCCTAAACTCTTCGATGATCCACTCGATCAAACGCTCGTCGATGTCGTCGCCGCCGAGGTGCGTGTCGCCGTTCGTCGACTTCACTTCCACGACGCCCTCGCCGACCTCGAGGATCGACACGTCGAACGTACCGCCGCCGAAGTCAAACACTGCGATCGTCTCGTCTTTCTTCTTGTCCAGACCATAGGCCAGCGCGGCGGCCGTCGGTTCGTTGACGATACGCATCACTTCCAGACCGGCAATCCGGCCGGCGTCCTTGGTGGCCTGGCGCTGCGAGTCGTTGAAGTAAGCCGGCACCGTGATCACGGCTTTGTCGACCTTTTGACCGAGATAGTCTTCAGCCGACTGTTTCATCTTCTGCAGGATGATCGCCGAGATCTCCGGTGGGCTCCACTCCTTGCCCCCCGCGCTGATTCGCACGTCGCCGCCACTACCCGCGCCCGAAACCTGGTATGGGACCTGCTTAATCTCCTCGGTAACTTCGTTGTACCGGCGTCCCATAAATCTTTTAATCGAATAAACCGTATTTTCCGGATTGGTTACCGCTTGTCGCTTGGCCACCTGCCCAACGAGCCGGCTGCCGTCTTTGGTGAATGCGACGACTGACGGCGTGGTGCGGCCACCTTCGGAGTTGGTGATCACGGTGGGTTCGCCACCTTCCATCACGGCCACGACCGAGTTGGTAGTTCCAAGGTCAATTCCAATAATCTTGCTCATCTTCTTTTAGTCTCCCAAAAGCCCTTCGGGCTAAACATTCGGACCCGCTATTCAGCTAGCTTTAGCTTTACGTCGAGGTGGCTGAGGAGGCCTTTCGAAAAGGAATCGACCACTCACGCTACAGCACTCGAGTTGAACGCCCGGCCAATATAATACCTGAGTGCGTCCTTGTCAACTTTGATGGTAATTATCTACTTGACACGGTTGGCCGTGGAGGTAAAGATGAAACCACTAGAGAAAAACAGTGATTCGCTTGAGTTTCGGCGGGTTGCTGGTAGTGTGGAATTAGATCCTCCATCCTTGCCGAAAGGTCGCCTTGTTGCGTGTCCGATCCATTCGCGTTTTTCGAGCCTGAAAACGACGACGACATACCGCCTGAGTGGGAGAAGAATCCTCCGTGGCAGGCAGACCCCGATCTGGCTGATCTCAAACGGATCATGCGTCCGCGCGAATTGGACTACTGGAACGAAGGCGGTCAGCCGCATTCTGAGCGGCAACGATTTCTGGCGAAGATTGACGCACGGTGGAGACGGTGGAAGGCCATTGCACGGGAACGGCATCGCAAAGGCCAACCTCATAGGCAAGAACTTCAAAGCGAAGTTGAGCGGGCTACAAAGGTCATGGGTGAAGCCGCCAAAATACTACGCGGCAAGTCTAAGAACGTTCCGGTGCAAACTGAACCTGATCCCAGCCCCCAGCCCCACGGTCGCGGTATCTTCACCATTGCGAACGTGGGAGCGACAATCGTGATCGGCATCGCCACACAGAAGTGGGGTGCCGAGGTGCCGGATTGGCTTTTTGTCCTGCTTTGCTTAATTCCGGTTGCTCTATGGTTCATTTGGCTATGGACGCACCCAGCTATTAAGAAGCACCGTTGGCTCGTATACACTTATCCGCGCATGTCGTTTACCGTAATGATTCTTGTAGGTATGTTGACGGGAGGACTTGTTAGTTCTCTGCTGTGGTGGACCGCGCAACGCAGGCCGCAGCAAGCCGCAAGTAATCCGGCTGAGCCTGCCCCGGTCACGCCGACGGTGTTATTTCCCCAACCCTCAGGGGAATTTGAACCCGCAGTACCGAACCCGTCACCCGCGCCGTACTTTTCCGTCTTTATGAATCGGTTCGCTCCCTTGCATGAGGGTTTCAAAACCTATCAGATTGCTTCCCCTGCGGGTTTGGGAATGTGTTCGTTTTACGTCAGGCTCGGGCAGATGCCGCTGACCAATAAGGCCCATATGGTTATATACGTACCGCAGTTGTACTGCGTCAGCGCCATAATTGTGAGCGTAGTCAATAACCATGAAGGCATAGTCCAAGAACTAAAAGATGCCGTCAAACGTGATGGGCCGCCCCTGCTCGACTTGAAGGTAGAGCCGTTCCTTGTTGTGTTCTCGGACGATGTTTCCCTTGTCGGCCCGCCGGACACGAGGAAGGCGTGGGAGGCTGCAAGGCAAAAAGGGCTGGCGTTTACGATTGAGACGCCGAAGTCGGGGCCAACAGGTTGAGCTTGATGCGTGGTCAACGAGGTTTAAGTGGAGCGTTTACGGCGCGAATCTGGAATCGGCGCGCTTTCGATTAATTGGATTTGGGTTTTAAGGGTTTCGCGGAATTGGCCTAACACATTGAGCAGTAAATCGATCTTATCCATGCTATCTACGCGGGCTTGCGGGCCACCCAGAAAGAACTCCAGTTGGATTGAACGCTTGCAGTCGGCAATCACGATCACGTTAGTGCCGTGTATAACTTTGCCGTTGAACGAAGAATCAATCTCAGCAAGAATGTATGAGGTTTGGCCCGTTCGTTCGGGATTGAGAAACTCGCGTCTAAGGAATGCTTTCGTCATAAGAGAAACCCTTCTTCCCATGCTGCTAACCTCGGAGGAAATGATTACGTGACGGTCGCCCGGTTCATCTGGGCGAAACGACAACGCAATAGACCAAGCCTTGTGATGCTACCACTAGGTAGCGCGGTACGCAACTGTGAGTCGGGAGGGCCGTCCCGATGAACAGGCGAGCGATGCCTAAGAAGTTAGGGAAGAAGATGCGGCAGATCCGGGAAGGTTTAGGAATGAGCCAAAGGCAGATTGTGGACGCGTTGAATTACAAGGACACACCGTTGCGAGCATCGCAGATCTCGCAGTACGAGAACAACCAACGCGAACCGACAATGATGCTAGTTCTAGCTTATGCCAGGTTAGCTGGAGTGTCGATGGAAGTTTTGGTAGACGATAAGCTGAAACTGCGTTGACACCGACTCTGGAGACGGTCGCAAATCTGGCCCATCGCGGTCAGCGCGTGAACCAACGTGGAGAGCCTTTGGGTAGAGATCGTTATTTACAGCGTTTGCCGGGAATATCTGTAGATCTGTAACCTATCTGGCGCTTGGAAAAGAGCCGCGATGCTTCGACGGTATCCTGAGACACGGGTTTTCTATAGATTGTAAACGAACCCTTGTCCTCAACCGTGAAGCCCCGCTCCCTGTAGCTCTTGTCCGCTTTTTTCTGTACTGACGTATTGATTGCTTTCTTCATTATTGTCCTTCTTTGTCAGCGGTCAAAAACCGACTGAAGAAAGGCGTTATTCTTTCAGCGCGTTGTATGTCCAGTTCCTTATCAAAGACACCGGGCTCTTTCGAGTCGAGCGACAGCACGGCAATGACCCTGCCCACCGAGTCCATGATCGGGGTGCAGAGATACTGCGCTCGCGGATCGAACGCCTTCGCCTCGTCTGGGGAAAACCCCATTTTTAACATGGCGTCATGGAATTGTTCAACTTGGACATCTACTACGAGACTTTCCTTCCTACGGCAGGTTTCACCTGCCACGCCTTGATGCTCCGTCATGCCGTGCTTACTTGGCTCCCTGCGTCCGGAGTTTTCGCATCTAGCTCTCTGATTCAGCACAGATGGGTCCCATTGGTCGTCCACCTCTAACAGTGTCACTCTTAGCTGTGCCGACTTCGGCATCTTGTCGGTGTCAAAGATGGCGTGCGTCAGATCGACTAAGCACGCCAGCGCCTCGCCGCGTTCGTCCAACCTTGCCGCAGTCGCCTCGGACTGTACCTTCACGTAACCAGCCATGATAGGATTCGCGCCCACCAATATCACCCCTACTACAAGTAATGAAACCGCAGCATAATCATAATCTCCCCAGTCGTACCAACCGGAGAGACCAAGAGCAGCCACCCCTAAAACCGATAGCACGGCTTCGACTAGAGCTAAGTTTCGTTGCTTGATCTCGCGTCCCATTGAGGATGGAGGTCATAGCACCAAACGTCGCAGGAGCAACGTCCATGCCAGCGGACGCCATTGAGTTGAAATAACGAGAGCGCACCCTATTCCAGTTCGCTAATTTTGTCAATAGCGTGTGTTATACGATTCACTCACAGCCCGGTTCAACAAATCAGGTTGCTCGCAGGCTACCAACGTTTTGCGCCGAAGTGCTACCTTTTGAAACACGCATAGGTAGCCAATTACATACCAGCCACCCGTTCCTTAAAACGACAAAAGCCGCTCCGCGCCAACGGCGCGTGCGGCGGAAAAAAAGTCAGCGACGGGATATTACAACTGTTTAAGCAGATGTCAAGTAATACTTTAACTCGTGCTATGCGCGTCATCATCCGCTACGAGGTTTTTGTATTCAAGGTTGGTACAATTCAGGAGCCTGAGCAGTGTGTCGCGGAACAGGAAAGAATTTTCGCGATTGTTGAATCTGAACTCGAACTCGTCCAAATAACGATCCAGATGTTTGACAGAGACTTGATGGTAGCTGCCAACGATTGAGCGCTTGAACAAGCTCCAGACACCTTCGAGTCCGTTAGTGTGAACGATGCCACGCACCCACTCTTTTTGAGTGTGGCTAACGGTTTCGTGCTTCGTGTTGTTGTCCGCGATCCCGGAATATTGGTTGAAGTCGTCCGTGACGATCATCGCGGTTTCGTCGGCAAGCTTGGCCTTGATGAACTCGTGTAGCACTTGGCGGGTTAGCTGTTTCTCGCGGCAGACTTCCAAGCGAACGTCGCCGTTACGCTGGAGCGCTCCGAGTACGGCGGTCTTGTGATCGAAACGCATCGAGCCGGGGACGCGCTGGAGCTTGGCCTTGCGTGACTTGTGCATGTTCTTTGGGTTGCCGCCGATGAACGCTTCGTCACATTCCACGATGCCGCGCAGCAGTTCTTCATGGCCTACGTCCTTAACGGCTTCGCGGATACGGTGGCAGAGATACCACGCGGTCTTGTAGGCAACGCCAAGCGTCCGTTTTAACTGGAGTGCAGAGACGCCCTTTTTGGATTCGCAAATGAGATAGATCGCGATGAACCATTTACGCAGCGGCAAATGTGAATCGTGAAAGATCGTCCCGGCGGTAACGGAGAAGTGATAGCCACACGCGCCACATTCAAACTGTTTCCGCTTGTCGGCACGAAACACTTTTTCGGATTCACACCGGATGCAGCGAACGCCCCCCGGCCAACGGAGCTTCTCAAGAGTAAGGCGGCATTTATCGTCGCTGTCGAACTTCTCGATTAGCTTCAAGAGGTTCATATCTGAGACGCGATTGATCGGGCGTGGCATGATTAGGAGTCCTTATGAAGAAATCTGACAAACGAGACGAAGCATTGCTGCCGACGAAAGAGCCAATGGAAATGACCAGCGATGAACTTTTGGAGTACGCGCTTGACCCTGAACTTGCCGACGAAGTGAAGCGCCTAGCGAAACCACCGGAAGATGCTGATTCTGAACGGGATTGCTGACCACAGATGCATACTACTCCTTATCCTTACCCGCGTCAAGTAGATAATTACCACTTTGATTGAGTGTGTTTCCTTCGGAGCGGCGGTCTTCGTTGACGAGCCTGGAGACGAAAAAGATGTAATGGGCGCCCGAAAGGACGGCAAAGGCGAAAACTGTTGCGTAAATCGTTGGCAAATACCAGCCAGTGCCGTATGGAACGCTGGCGCCAAACATGATGGCCGCGATCGCCACAATCTGAACCGTGGTGTTGATTTTTCCCAGGATTGACGGACGGAAACCGCGAAATCCAGTGACGATGTTGATGGCGGCCGCGCCGACGAGGATGAAGACATCCCGGCTGATTACTGCCACGGTCACCCAAAACGGCACCGGCAGGTGTGATGGCACAGGCTGTGGGAAAACCGCCCGCATCGAAAGGACGACGAAGGCCGTGACCAGCATCAGCTTGTCCGCTATGGGATCGAGAATGGTGCCGAGTTGTGAATGCTGGTTAAAACGGCGCGCCAGCAGGCCGTCCAGCCCGTCCGTGACTCCCGCGACGACGAAAATCGCGAGAGCGAGTGAGAATTTTTGGTAGAAGAGAAGCGAGACGAAGACAGGGATCAAAACCATCCGGAACACCGTTAGCAGGTTCGGGACGGTAACAATCCGAGATGACACGATAGGAGCGGTTATTTACTTCGCAATTCGAGCAAAGAGATTTCAGGAGGGCATCCGTATCTGATGGGAAGCACCACGGTCCCCAAGCCGCGATTAACGTAAATCTGCGTGTTTCCCTGGCGCCAGAGGCCTTTTAGCAGCCGTTTGCGTGGTCTCGCGGTGCTGCGTTCGCCGCGAATCGCGACCTGACCACCGTGGGTGTGACCACTCAGAACTAAATCCACCGAAGCACGCACTGCCCGGCGCAAAACGATCGGATTGTGCGCCAGCAGGAGTTTCATCTCGTCTTTTCGCGCACCGGCGAGGGCGAGTGAAATATCTTCGAGTCCAACCATCGAATCGTCCACGCCTGCGAGCCAGAAAGCCGTGCCATCTTGTTCAAAACGCATGCCTTCGTTAATCAACACGGTGATTCCTTCGGCACGGAAAAGGTCGGTAATCAGGGCCGCATCCGTCCAGTGGTCGTGATTGCCGAGTACGGCGTAGACGCCGTAACGCGCTTTCAACTTCCCCAACATCTCCGCGCATGGGGCTGCGTAATGACGCTCCTTGGAGATGTAGTCGCCGGTCAGCGCGATAATGTCCGGCTGAAGGCGATTGGCCGTTTCGACTGCCCGCTCAATTTGGCTACGGTCTGAAAAAGGGCCGTGATGAACGTCGGAAAGCTGGACTACGCGAAGTCCGTCGAAGGCTTGTGGCAGGCGATTGAGATAAATCTGTTTATGCTCGATCGTGAGCATGTACGGCTCGCTGAGCGCGGCGCGGGCAACGTGCGTCAGGCTAAGAGCCAGGGAACGTAACGGGGTTTCGGGTCGCTTAGTACCGCCGTAGGGCGCAACACGTCCGCGTTGGTTCCATCTGATGGGAGTAGCCATTATTGTCGTTAGTTGATTCGACGCCAAGCCTGACAAAAAGCGTCATTTTTGGTGCGGCGCATTATAGAGACCTGTCTCAGCGGATGCAACCTCAAGCAAGAATACATGTTTTGCACGTGCTACTCAGGCTTGTGACATAATCGCGGTTCGCGCAAAAGTCCAATGGAACCAGCACCTTCTCATCACCTCGATCCGACCGTGCTGATCGGCGTCGCCGTTATGTTGGTCGCCGCCAAGATTGCCGGCGAGATATTCGAACGGCTGAAGCAGCCGGGAGTTTTGGGTGAACTCGGCGCCGGCATCGTCCTCGGCAATCTCGTGCTTTTTGGGTTTACGGCCGCCGAACCGCTCAAGACAAACGCGACGATCGCGGCGCTGGCGGAACTCGGGGTGATCATTCTCCTGTTCGAAGTCGGACTGGAATCTGACCTGAAGGAGATGATGGAGGTTGGCTGGTCGTCGCTGCTGGTGGCGATCGTGGGTGTCGTGGCGCCGTTCTTTCTCGGATGGGCTGTGTCGGCATATTTCATTCCAGACGAGTCGCGGCTGGCCCACATCTTCATCGGCGCGACGCTGTGTGCGACAAGCGTCGGCATCACGGCGCGGGTTTTCAAAGATCTCGGAAAGCTGGCGACGCGCGAAGCACGAATCATTCTCGGCGCCGCTGTGATCGACGACGTGCTTGGACTACTGATTCTCGCTGTCATCGCAGGCGCAATCAGAGCGGCGGCTACAGGCGGTGTGCTGTCGATGTTTGACGTCGGCCTGATCGCGGCGAAGTCGGTGATGTTTTTGATTGTTGCGATCGTGATCGGTCATTTTCTGATGCCGCGCGTGTTGCGCGGGGCCGGACGACTCGAAACGCGCGGCGTGCTGCTGACACTCGCGATCGCGTTCTGTTTGTTTCTCGCGTGGGCTGCGGCGAAGGTCGAGCTCGCGCCGATCGTTGGCGCTTTTGCGGCGGGATTGATTCTTGACGAAGTTCACTACCGTCCGGCGGGCGGTCGCACCGAACGAGATCTGAACGACCTGTTGCAGCCTGTCAGTACAGTGCTGGTGCCGATCTTCTTCGTGTTGATGGGACTGAAAGTCGATCTGCGGCTATTTGCACTTGTCGATATTCTCGGATTTGCCGCGTTGCTGACGATCGCAGCGATTCTCGGCAAGCAGGTTTGCGGTCTTGCGGTCGTTGAACGCGGCATCGATCGGCTGACGGTAGGTCTCGGAATGATTCCGCGCGGCGAGGTTGGTTTGATATTTGCTGGTATTGGAGCGACGTTGATGTTGCCGAACGTTGCAGGCGTGAGTGAGCCCGTTATCGGTCCGGCTACTTTTGGCGCCGTGGTGATCATGGTTATCATCACGACACTCGTTACGCCCCTGAGTCTGAAGTGGTCGTTGGCCCGCAAGAAGCGCGCTCCGCGGCCCAAAGAAGCAGTGATCGAGGGAGACTAAACAAGGTGGGAACAAAGAAAGATACGCACAAGGTTGGCGCGCCCGAGAAACGGCGCGGACAGCAGACCGGTTTCGCAGGCAATCCGGATCAGAACCGGCAAGAGGTCGATGACACGCCCGCGTTGCGCGGCGTTCGCAAGAAGGGGAACAAGATGTTCGCTGATCAGTCGCGACAACACACGGGCGATTCGGTTAGACCGAGTACCAATCGGCCGTCGACGCCGGGAATGAGGAAGTAGTTCACCGTTACTGTTTTGCGCGAATGACCCAGGCGTTTTCGCCGCCGCGTACAGCCGGGCAATCCGGCGTTGATTTTTCGCCGGCGACGACGAATCCGCGTGGCAACGGGAAGCCTTTGCAAACGACCTGGTTCGGTGCGGGCACACTGATCTGCCACGCATTCGTCGTTACTGAAGCATCGCTACTGTTCGCGCAGACGAGTGATTTGACCTCGCCGGTCACGACGTAACCTGTCGGTATCGGCGCGCCCGCAACCTCACGACCATTCAACAACATGAACCCTTTGCAAAGAACTTCCCCTGGACCAGGCTTCTTGATGAACCACGCGTTCGTTTGAGCGCTTGATATCTTGCTGGGCGGGCAGTGGGCAATGAAACCTTCTTTTACGATGGCGAAATCTGTCGGGGCTTCAGGACCGCTGCATATCCAGCGACCTTCTGTTTGCGGAGCTTCCGTCGCGCGCGGAACCGGAATCGATCCCGGCGCGCCTGATGGACGTGTCGGGTCTGACGGAGACGTCGAGTCTGAAGCACGCGTCGGGTCCGAAGCGCGCGCAGCAGTGTCTTCCTTCTTCGTGATGCGCACGGCTACGCCGCTTTGGTCTATCACGTAACCACTGCGTGCTCGCACGACGAGTTGCGGACGATTCACACGCACCTCAACGGTTCGCGTTTCACCCGGTTTGCCTTGCGTGCGCGGGTAGTAGCCGATGCTGTATTCGTTGTGCAGTTCATCAACAATGCTCGCAATCGCGCGCTCGAGATCGCTGATGTCAAACGCGGGGTACACGCCGGTGCCGGCAGTACTCGCAAGCTGATGCAGAAACACGTCCGCGCGCTGGTAGTCCTGTTCGCTGAAACCGCTGCCTTCCGGCGGCGTGAATTTCGCGGACGGCGAGTGCGCCTTCATGTAGTCGTAAGTGCTGAACTGCACTGGATAGATTAACGTGTCAGTGCGCGCAACCTGTTGCAGAGCTTTTTCAAACGTCGTGTTGCGGCTGTCGTTGTCAACGCCGTCGGTGAAGAGAATCAGCGCGGTTCGGCCTTCGATCTTCGCGAGATGTTTGGTAAGTACGAACTCGATCGCGTCGTACACGCGTGAGTTGCCGCCGGGACGAGCACTGCGAATGGCCGCGCGCAACGCTTCGTGATCGCTCGTTGGTTCCGCGAGTACGTTTACGTCGGTAGAAAACGAAACGACGAGCGCGCGATCGTTTGGACGCATCTTGTCAACGAACGCAATCGCCGCTTCCTGGATGTCGCCCAGATCAAACAGCGCCGATCGACTCGTGTCGATCACGATCGCAACAGTGAACGGATTTTCAACGGGAGCGAAATACGCGATGTCATGCTTGACGCCGTTTTCGTAAATCTCAAAATCGTCACGCCGGAGGTTGGGAACAAACTTCCCATCTCGCCCAATCACCAGCACGGGCGAGTTCACGAGCGACGTCTTCACGCGGATCACATCATCCGGCGCAACCTCCTGCGCCCCCGCAGAGATAAACGCGAGCAGCACAAACATAACTATCGGCAGCGCCCTGTTCATCTCTCTTACACCACCCGTTGATAATCCCCTGAAAGCACTACTGAGCTTACTTAAACGAGCACTACTGAAACGCCGCGATGTGTTTGCGCACCCAGTGAGCAAATGAGATGGGCTTTCGTCCTGTCACCTGCTCAAACGTATCGGTAACGAGGTCTCCGCGTCCGGCGCGCATCGCGCCCATCAAATTCATCACCGCCTCCGCATACTCCGGCGGCATCCCGTTCAGCAACAGTCCCTGTTGCGCAACATCAGGCGGAACATCGACGAACTTTATCGGCTTGCCGAGCACCTCGGATAACACCGCCGCATACTCATCGCCGTTCATTGCCTTGTCGCCCGTCAACGTGTAGCCCTCACCTTCGTGACCGGTGGTTGTCAACGCCAGCACCGCAACAGCGGCAACGTCTTCGGGAGCGATCGAGGCCCAGCGTCCGTCAGCAGTGGGTTGATAAAACGCACCTTGCGTCTTGATCGTATCGGCCCAGAAGAGAATCGCGTTCGTCATAAAGTTGCCCGGGCGCAACATGGTCCATGCCAGACCGGAATCCATCAGATGTTTCTCAACCTGGCCGTGCCACTGCGAGATCGTGAGTACTGGACGATCTGCGCCGATTGCCGAGAGCTTGACGATGTGTCGCACGCCAGCCGTTTTTGCAGCGTCGATCACTTTCATCTCGAGATCGAAGCCGTTCAGGCTTGACGCTACAAGATAAAGTTTCTCTACACCGACGAGAGCTGCTTCTACAGATGCTGCGTTCTCGAGTTCAGCTTCGACAATCTCCGCTTCACCTTCAAATTGAGCGGCCTTGGCGCGATTGCGCACGAGCAGTCGTGGCCGCACACCGGCCGCAATTAGTTGTCGAGCGACCTCGCCACCGGTCGTGCCCGTTGCTCCCAACACAAGGATCATTATGTAGACCGTCCTTTTTTCGAGGGCAAAGCGGCGGCAGTAAGAGCAACACAGATTAAGAAGACGGAAGTTAGACGCACGAATGGCGTGACGAGGCTCATCGGCCAACACTCCTGTTGGGGATCGGTTATATCCGCGGCAAAAAACTATTCAACAACCCACGTGTCGCCGCTATGAATGAGTTTTTCCAAGCTGCCCGGGCCTGACTTCGCAATCGAAGCCTCGATCTGATCGACCATCATGTCTTCATACGTTGGCCGCTCGATGGCTCGGAAGATTCCGACCGGTTGCGGAAACTCCGGCTGCTCCATACGCGCCAGCATGAAAGCGACCGACGGATCTTGCAGATAGATATCGTGGACCAGCAAATCGTTTTCGGTGATTCCGTTTTCGCCGATCGTCACGATCTCCGGGTGCGCTCCGTTCATGCGGACGCCCTTGTTTCGCTCCTTGCCGAAGATCATCGGTTTGCCGTGCTCGAGATAGAGCACGCGATCGGAGCGAACGGTGCGTTCAGCGAAGTAGTCGAAGGCGTTGTCGTTGAAGATGTTGCAGTTCTGGTAGACCTCGATGAACGAGATCCCTTTGTGCTTCGCTGCGGCTTCGACGATCGTGCCGAGGTGTTTGACGTCGATATCGATCGAGCGCGCGACGAACGTCGATTCGCTGGCGATCGCCAGTGACAACGGATTGATCGGGTAATCGATCGTTCCCGAAGGCGTTGATTTCGTCTTCTTGCCAAACTCGGAAGTCGGACTGTACTGCCCTTTAGTCAAACCGTAGATCCGGTTGTTAAAGAGAATGTAGTTGATGTCGAGATTGCGCCGGATAGCGTGAATGAAGTGGTTGCCGCCGATCGAGAGCGCGTCGCCGTCGCCGGTGATCACCCACACGCTGAGATCCGGATTCGCACACTTGATGCCGGTGGCGATCGCCGGCGCGCGCCCGTGAATTCCGTGAAACCCGTAGGTGTTCATGTAATAAGGAAAACGCGAAGAACATCCGATGCCTGACACAAACACGATCTTCTCGCGCGGAATGCCGAGTTCCGGCATCACCTTCTGCACGTTGTTGAGAATCGCGTAGTCGCCGCAGCCCGGGCACCAACGCACTTCCTGATCGGAAACGAAGTCGGCTTTCTTCATTTGTCCCGGCGGCGGCGCAACACGTCCGGACACGGACGAACCCACGTCACTCTCAGCCGACACTACTTCGCCCACCAGTTTGTTTCCGTTTCCATTCTGACCATTGCTCTGTGTACTCATAAATACTCTTCAACCTTTCTCACGATCTCGCGGATCTGGAACGGCCGGCCTTTCACTTTCGAGAACGGCACCGCATCCACCAAATACTTCGCACGAATCATGGTGCAGAGTTGGCCCAGGTTCATCTCCGGAACAATCACGGTGTCAAATGCGGCGAGCACTTCGCCGAGGTTGCGCGGGAACGGATTCAGATACCGCAGGTGCGCGGCCGAAACGCTCTTGCCCTCGCGTTGCATCTTCTCAACCGCGGAGCTGATCGAACCGTAGGTCGAACCCCAGCCCAGCACGAGCACCTTGCCGCTCTGTTCGCCCATCACTTCCAGGAGCGGAATGTCGTTGACGGCGCGATCGATTTTCTCCTGACGCAACTTGACCATCAGGTGGTGGTTTTCCGGATCGTAGTTGACGTTTCCCGTGATGTGCTGTTTCTCGATGCCGCCGATGCGGTGTTCCAAACCCGGCGTTCCGGGAAGCGCATACGGGCGCGCCAACGTTTCCGCATCGCGCGCGTAAGGCATGAACGTCGTCGGGTCAGTATGGAACTTCACTTCAATCTGCGGCAGCTCCTGCACTTCCGGAAGGGCCCACGGCTCAGCACCGTTTGCGAGATATCCGTCGGACAGATAAAAGACCGGAGACATGTACTTAAACGCGAGCCTCACGGATTCGATCGCCATGTGGAAACAATCAGCGGGCGTCGCCGGCGCAATTACGATCGCCGGACACTCGCCGTTTCGTCCCCAAACTGCCTGAAACAGATCGGCCTGTTCCGTTTTCGTCGGTAAACCAGTAGACGGGCCGCCACGCTGAACATTAACAATCACGAGCGGCAACTCAGTCATCACTGCGAGTCCGATCGCTTCCTGTTTTAAAGCCACACCCGGACCAGACGTTCCAGTCAGTCCGATCTGACCTGCGAAACTCGCGCCGATCGCGGCGCAAACGGCGGCGATCTCGTCTTCTGCCTGAAACGTCTTCACACCAAAACTTTTGTGGCGCGAAAGCTCGTGCAGAATGTCTGACGCGGGCGTGATCGGATACGAACCGTAGAACAACGGACGGCCGGAGATCTGTGACGCCGCGATAAATCCGAGCGCGGTGGCTTCGTTACCTGTGATCTTCCGATATTTACCGGGAGCGATCTGCGCTTTCTTGACGGTGAAGTGCGTCGTGAAGACTTCGGTGGTATCGGCGAAGTTGTAACCGGTCTTCAACGCGATCTCGTTGGCCTTCGCGAGTTCGGGACTCTTCGCAAACTTCGCGCGGATCCAGTTGAGCGTGTTTTCCATCGGCCGGTCGTAGAGCCAGTAGAGCACGCCGAGTGCGAAGAAGTTTTTTGAACGATCGATCTCTTTACGCGACAGGTCGACGTTGCCTTTCAACGCATTCATGTTGAGCGTCGTGATCGGCAGCTTGTGCACGCGATAACCGGCGAGCGAATTGTCGTCGAGCGGGTTGGTCGCGTAGTTTGCGTACTTCAGATTCTCAGGCGTAAAGCTGTCGATGTTGATGATGAGCGTGCCGCCTTCTTCGAGGTCTGGCAGGTTCACTTTCAGAGCCGCCGGGTTCATCGCGACGAGCACGTTTGGCTGATCGCCCGGAGTCTTGATGTCCTGGCTCGAGAAGTTCAATTGAAAACCGCTGACGCCGGGCAAACTGCCGGCAGGAGCGCGAATTTCTGCGGGGAAGTCCGGCAGTGTGGAGATGTCGTTGCCGACCACGGCCGAGGTATTTGTAAATTGCGTACCTGTCAACTGCATGCCGTCACCGGAGTCGCCGGCGAACCGGATTGTTACAGTCTCGAGCTCTTCGAGATGTTTATCCGGCTGAGTGACAGGGGGTTCAATAACAGTGCTCATTTCTTATTGTTCAGACCCTTTCGAATGATGATGGCCGGGGCGCGGCAAACATAGTATAGGTCATGTAGTGGCAGAAGTCTTATGGGATGTAAGGTGACATTGCCGCAAGCTTCTCGATGATCTCCGGAAGCAAGCGCAGAGTCGTTTCCACGTCTGCGTCAGTGTTATATCTGCCGAGTGAAAAGCGAATGGAACCTTGTGCTGTGGTGTAGGGAACGTTCATCGCGCGCAGAGTTGCGGAGGATTCGTGCGTGGTCGAGTGACACGCTGAACCGGTCGAAACGCAGATGCCTGCTTCATCGAGATGCGCGAGGATGTTTTGTCCTTCGACGTAATCGAAAGAAATGTTCGAAGTGTTTGGCAGACGTTTCGCTCGATCGCGCGTGCCGTTCACACGCGCGTTGGGAATCTGCTCGAGAATGCCGTCTTCGAGTTTGTTACGAAGCTTTTCAATGATGTCGTGGCAGTTATCGTACTGTGCGAGACGACACGCAGCTCCGAGTCCGACGATGTTTGGTACCGCCAATGTTCCCGCGCGACGCCGTTGCTCCTGCGCGCCGCCGATGATGAACGGCGCCAGCGAAATCTTGTTGCGCACGTAGAGCGCGCCGACGCCCTGCGGCGCATGCAGCTTGTGACCGGAAAGCGCGAAGAGATCCACGTCGCTCCTCTTCAAATCAATTGCAATCTTGCCGACGGCTTGAACACCATCAACGTGGAACAATGCCTGTGAACGTTGGCGCACGATCTGTCCGATTTCTTCAATCGGAAACAACACACCGGTTTCGTTGTTCGCGAGCATCGTCGAGACCAACGCCGTGTCAGGCCGCAACGCCGAGCGTAGCTCTTCGAGATTCAATTCACCCGTTTCACTCACGCCCAGCCATGTGACTTCGTAACCATCGTTCTCCAACAGCCGGCACAGATTGCGCACGGCCTCGTGTTCGACTTGCGTCGTGATGACGTGGCGTTTCGAAGGCTCAGCGGCGAGCACACCGCGGATGGCCCAGTTGTCTGACTCGGAACCACACGAAGTAAAAACTATCTCACTCGCATCCGCGGCGCCGAGCAGTTCCGCGACCTCTTCGCGCGCGCGTTCCACGGCTTGTTTCATCTCCCGGCCCAGTGTGTGCGCTGAAGAAGGATTGCCGAAGAACTTACTGAGGTACGGTTGCATCGCTTCGAGTACTTCGGGCGCGACTTGCGTGGTGGCGTTGTTATCGAGATAGATCATGTTGGTTCTTTGTGCTTTGTACTTTGCGGTTTGTTAGGGCGTGACTGTGCTGTCGAGGATCTCTTGAATCAAAGGGTGACAGGAGCCGCAGCCGCCACCGGCGTTGCAGGCGCGAGTCACGTCGGCAACGGTTGTTAGACCCCGCGAGGCGATCTCGCGTTCGATCGTGCGTTCGGAAACAAAGAAACAGGTGCAGATGAGAGCTTCGTCGCCGATCCACTCCTCGCGCGCGGCATCACTATACTCGCGAATCGCCTCGAGCAACGCGTCGCACGCGAGTTTTGGACAGTGTTCTCTGCTGGCTTCCAAACAACCTAAATGACCACGCAAGTCAACTACGGCAGCTTCGGCGGTAGTTTTACCGGTGACTTGTTCCGTTAGCAAAGAAGCGGAAGCGACTAAAACCGTGCAACCCGCGGCTCTAAACCTCGCTTGCGACACAACTTGAGCCTCGTCGATCTGTATAGAGAAACGGACGTGGGCTCCACAGATCAGCGACGCAGAACGTCCTTTAAAGCTCGGCGAGTCTGCATCGCCGATGTTACGCGGATTGAAGAAGTGATCTGCAACTGCTGCTGGTAAATCTGACACTCGTGTTGAAACTACCTGCGGGGTTGCCGTTTGTCAAAAACTCGCGAAACAGCTACGCTTTCCCTTTGCAACTCCCAAGAAACTCAACTCTATGACACAACTAAACGAACAGCTAATTCTGGATAACCTGCGGCAGATCAACGATCCGGACCTGCACAAAGATATCGTCGCCCTCGGCTTTGTTCGCGACGTCAAAATCGACGGCGGTCACGTATCGTTCCGCATCGTATTGACCACGCCGGCGTGTCCCGTGAAAGCGGACATGGAAAACGCGGCGAGAGAGATTGTCGGCGGCTTGCCGGGCGTCACGTCAGTCGCAGTAACGATGGATGCGGAAGTACCTAAAGGCCGCGGACTCGGCGAAAAACTTTCTATCGAAGGGGTGCGCAACATCGTCGCGGTTTCATCCGGCAAAGGCGGCGTCGGCAAATCGACAGTAGCCGTGAACCTCGCGGTTTCGCTCGCCCTCGACGGTGCTCGCGTCGGTTTGATGGACGCAGATGTTTACGGTCCGAACGTGCCGATCATGCTTGGCGCGAGTGACGCACGGCCGGAGGTTGAGGGCAACAAACTGGTGCCGATCGAAGCGTTTGGCGTGAAGTTGATGTCGATGGCGCTGTTGCAACCCGGCGACAAGCCGATGATCGTGCGCGGTCCGATTCTGCACGGGCTCGTTAAACAGTTTTTGTCGGATGTAAAGTGGGGCGACCTGGACTATTTGATCGTCGACATGCCGCCGGGAACTGGCGACGTGCAGTTATCTCTCGCGCAGCTCGTGCCGGTGCAGGGCGCGGTGCTCGTCACAACCCCGCAAATCGTCGCCATCGCCGACGTGCGGCGCGCGTTGCGCATGTTTGAAACCGTCGCGATTCCCGTGCTTGGAATTGTCGAGAACATGAGCTATTTCGTGGCGCCGGATACGGGCGTGCGTTACAACATCTTTGGTGAAGGCGGTGGGCAGGCGCTCGCGCAGCGTTATAGCGTGCCGTTTTTGGGCGCGGTGCCGCTGGGTATTGAAGTCCGCGAGGGCGGCGACAACGGCGTGCCGGTCGTGGTCAGTCATCCGGAGTCACCGCAGGCGCAGGCGTTCCGCAAAGTGACAGAAGAAGTAGCGCGCCAGGTCTCGATCGAGGCGATGAAACCCGAACTTGTCGTTTTAGGAAAAGGGCAATAAGATAGATACCGACTACGGATTATAGAAGGACGAGGAAAGATATGTCAGCAACCACAGCGCCAACCATAGCACTCAGCGTCACTGAACCAGCCGCGGTTGAGATCAGGAAGTTTATGTCGGGCGAAGAAGATTTACCGGAGAGCGCGGGACTCCGCGTACGGGTCGTGCCGGGCGGCTGCTCGGGTTTCCAATACAGCCTTAATATTGAAGAGCAGTCACGCGAAGGCGATTTCATTCTCGACCAGAGAGGCGTGCGCATGTTTGTTGACATGTTCAGCGCGCAGTACCTGAACGGAGTTGAGATCGATTACGTGACCGGCGTGATGGGTTCGGGATTCACGTTCAAGAATCCAAACGCCACCGGCAGTTGCGGCTGCGGCTCTTCGTTTACCGCCTAAACGCACAACGGCGAGAGAGTTTGACGGGAGACGGGAGCAATCCTGTCTCCCGTTTTGTTTTTACAAGTTTTCTGGAAAACAGTGTTACGAATCACGCAAGCCACGACCCCGAGCGACATCGACCAGGCGCGCGAGCTTTTCAAAGAGTACGAAGCGAGCCTGGGAATAAGCTTGTGTTTTCAAAACTTCGCCGAAGAGCTCGCCGCCCTGCCGGGTGAATACGCGCCGCCGCGTGGTCGTCTCTTACTCGCGCGCGAATACGATCAGCTGCTCGGTTGCATTGCGCTGCGGCCGGTTGGACCAACAACGTGTGAGATGAAGCGTTTGTTTGTTCGACCCGAACATCGCGACCGGCGACTCGGCCGCGTCTTGGCCGAAGCCATCATCGAGGAGGCGCGGAAGATCGGTTACACACACATGCGTCTCGATACCATGCCCGGCAAAATGGATCGCGCAATTGCGCTCTATCGGTCTATCGGTTTCGTTGAAATCCCGCCCTACTACAACACTCCAGTTGACAGCACGACGTTTCTGGAGCTTGATCTAGTCGCCAAGCCCTAAAAACATATCTCGGGAGCAACCATAGATGCCTAAGATCCAAGCTGAAACCGCTACTGGTGTGATCGAAATTGAAGCGCCTGCCGGAAAGAAACTCGTTTTAGCAATTGAAGACGCCGGAATTGACATTCTTCACCGCTGTGGCGGCAACGCTCGTTGCACCACCTGCCGAGTCGAGATCCTCGAGGGCGAACCCGGTGACATGGGAGATCTGGAGCGAGAGCGTCTCGCCAGGGAAGCGGAGCTCGCGCCCAACATTCGCCTGTCGTGCCAGATTCGCGTGAACGGCGACCTGAAAGTTCGCGTGGTAAGCCAGGCAAGCGTGCGTGGCATGGATCCCGGCCCACGTCCCGCGGACGAATAGGCCAACGCGATGGTCGTCGCAACCTGGGAGCGCAGGCGTCTCGCCTGCAACTCACGGTGGCGTCCCATTCGCTGCCTTGCAGGCGAGACGCCTGCGGTCCCAGCTGGAGGCCGGATTGCGTAGCGGGTGGTCTGGGTGTAATCTTCGCGTGTAATTCCAGGCTTACATCACGGAGGACTTATGTTAATTGAGTCAACTGCTCATCTCCCCATCAGTCTGGCTTTCTTTCAGGAAGTTTTTCACGCTCCGGACGGCGCCGCGTTAGGCCGGATTATCCTGCGGTGGTCCCACTTTGTTGCCGGCATCCTCTGGATTGGCCTGCTTTACTTTTTCAATCTCGTCAACGTTCCGGTGCAGAAGGGACTCGACGCCGATACCAAGAAAAAAGTGAACCCCGATCTGCTCGGGCGTGCCCTCTGGTACTTCCGTTGGGGCGCGGTCGTCACGGTGCTCGCCGGACTGGCATATTTCGCGATGTACATCCTGAAAACGGACGTTAATAACGCGAATGTTCTCGGTCGTGGCGACGTGAATGTCTGGTACGTGCTGTTCATGTGGATGCTGTACCCGATCGTTCTGTTCGCGATCGAGTTTCTGATCATCAAGAAGGCGCCGGGATTAATTAAAGACGGCCGCGTCTTCGCGATCGTGATGTTTCTGCTGGTGGCATTGTTCACTTACGGCCTGGTTGCGTTCTTCACTTCAGCGCTGGAGGTCGGGGGGGAAAGCTACGCGAGTAACAAGTCTTATTCGATCGGCATCGGCGGCGCGTACGGCATTTTGATGATGCTGAACGTTTGGGGAATCATCTGGCCCAACAACAAACGAATCATCGCCGCTACGGCGGGAACTGGACCCGCTGCGCCACCCGAGCTCGCGCGCCAGGCGTTCATTGCTTCGCGAACAAACGCGTGGCTGTCGTTGCCGATGCTGCTTTTTATGGGAACATCACACGGCGATTGGGTGATATTGGGTAAGTAACAGCGTAGGTTTTAGACCTAACACGGAGGGAACAAAATGGGTACAACGGGGACGTATCAAGCACGACAATTCGATCTCAGCGGCCTCAAAGGAATCTCTGATCAAACGCTGGAGATGCACTTCAAGCTTTACGAAGGCTACGTCAAAGAAACCAATAATCTCACTGAACGAATCAACGAGTTCGTCAAAGACGGGAAGGTCGATCAGGAAGAACTTCCGGCTTATTCGGAACTAACACGCCGGCTCGGTTTCGAATACAACGGCATGGTCCTGCACGAATACTATTTCGACAATCTGATCAAAGGCGGCGGAACGGGTGATCCCGATCGGACGTCACAGTTTGTGAGAGCTGCGGAGGGGTCGTTCGGGAGTTACGAGATTTGGAAAGCCGACTTCGTAGGTATCGGCAAGATGCGCGGTGTGGGTTGGGCCATCTGCTATCAGAATCCCGCGAACGGCCGTTTGTCGAACCACTGGATTACGTTACACGAGACGGGAAACGTCGCGGGGTTCATGCCAATTCTGGTGATGGACGTTTGGGAGCACGCGTTTTTGCTCGACTACAAACCAGCCGAGCGGCCGAAGTACATCGAGGCGTTCTTCTCCAACATCGCGTGGGGCGAACTTGAGCGCCGGTTGAAAGGCCAGCAGCCACAGATTGCACAGAAATCAGCGTAATCTGTGGCTGGCGTTTTACTTCTGTGGCAGCGGCGGTTTGGTCAGGTTGCAGTCGTCAACCGACAGCGACCGCAGGAAGTTGAGCAGATCTTCACGCTGCTCCGGCAGAATCTTGTGCGGCTGGAGATTCTTCTTGTCGAGATACTGATTCGGTTTGCCCCCAGCCAGCATGATATCCACGGCCTCCTCCAACGTTGCCACACTGCCGTCGTGAAAGTAAGGCGCTGATTTCGCGATGTCTCGCAGCGTGGGCGTCTTGAACGCGCCTGTGTCTTCCGGCCTGTTCGTCACCTTGCCGCGGCCCGGGTCCGGCTCCTTCTGGTCCATCCCAATTCCGACGTTGTGATACTGCTGATCCGTGAACAAAACGCCGTCGTGGCAGTTGTTGCACTTGATCGCCTGGAAGATGTTCCACCCGCGCCATGCGCTTTGACTGATCGCGTTGTTATCACCCGCTTTCCAACGGTCCCACGCAGTGTTGCCGCTAATGATCGTTCGCTCAAACGCGCCAATCGCTTTCACGACGTTGTCCGGCGTGGCGTCGCTCTGAAACACCTTCTGAAACTGTGACCGATAACCTTCAAGCGCGTTCAACTTCGCGACGATCTCATCCGCTTTCGCACTCATGTTCGCGCCGGTCCACGCCGCGAGCGCCTGCTTCTCGAGCGACCCGCTGCGGCCGTCCCAATAAAACTCTTTGTGATAGCCGATGTTCCAGAGCGTCGGGCTGCTGCGCGGCAGTTGTTTGTTGAGAGCGCCGATAGCCTTCGGTAGACCATCGGTCAAACCTTTCTCGCAAACGTGACATGAATAACACGATCTCGATCCGTCGGCGCTCAGTCGCTCGTCGAAGAACAATTGCCGGCCGAGGGCGACTTTTTCCGGCGTCATCGGATTGTCCGCGGGAACGGGCATCGCTTCGTAGGTTGAGAGCTGCGCCGGCAAAGGTTGAATTTCAGGGGTAAAGACGCCGCCGTTCGTAGTTTCCCTTACGTTGGAATTGCACGCGGCGATCAACGCAACAGCGACCAGGAAGACGGTTGGTCCAATAAGCAGGTTCCGGGTGTTCATATTGCGCGGATTCTGCCATCTATCTTTGCGAAATGTCTAGATCCGTTTGTATGCTGGCTGGACGACATGCGACGTATTCCGAAAACGATTCTGGCTACTTTTCTGCTGGCGCTGGCGAGTTGTTCGAATAATAACGACAACGCGCACACCACCGCTACGACGATCGTGCCGCCACCGCCGCGGCAAGTGCTGCGCGCGGAGACGCGCCCGTCGGCTCAGATTTCAGCAAAGCCCGACGATCCAACTTTAAGAGTCGACGCCAAACACCCGCTGCTGATCTTCAACCTGCCTAATGGAAAAACATTCCGCGAAGGCGAAGAAGTCGTGATCGACTTTTCACTCGCGAACGCGAAACTGAAAGGCGACGGCGGCGATTTTCGCGTGCGCTACTTCGTGGACGACGGCGAGATGCAGTGGATTGATAAGTGGGAACAGGTCGTCTTAACCGGCTGGACGCCGGGGAAGCATACGATCCGGCTCGAGCTCGTCGGTCCTGACGGCTGGCCCTCTCGCAATGGGGATTACAATGTAGTCACCCGCGATGTAACGATCACAAAGTGAAGCAGAAACTGTTTGATGAGTTGGTGGAAGAAGCAGCGAGTTGCACGCGCTGTCCGGCGATGTGTGGCCGTAGCGCGGTGTTGAGCAAGCTCAACGGCTCACCAAAAGCGCGCATCATGCTCATCGGCGAAGCGCCCGGCCGCAAAGGCGCCGACCGCACACGCGTCCCGTTCTCGGGTGATCAGTCAGGCGCGAATCTCGATCGATTCCTGCAATCGATCAACCTGCAACGCGAGCAGATCTTCATCACCAGCGCGGCACTGTGTAATCCGCGCACCGAATCCGGCGCCAATCGAAAACCGACACAGAAAGAACTCTCGAACTGTACCTACTTCCTCCGGCGAACTATCGAGTTAATCGATCCAACCGTGATCGTCACGTTGGGGTCGGTTGCACTCGAAGCGCTAAAGCGCATTCAATATCACGAGTTGAACCTGAAGGATTCAGCGGCGCAGATTCATACGTGGCAGGAGCGCACACTCGTGCCGATCTATCATCCGAGTCCGCAGGTGCTCGCGTCACACCGGCGCGACGCGCAACAGTTGCTCGATTACCAGGTGGTGGCGCAGGCGATTAAGTGTTCATGAAAGAAGCAATAGGGACAGACAGTGAAGTGATGGCGGAGTACGCAGCCGTTCGTGACGGCGGCGTCGGATTGATCGATCTATCGGCTCGCGGGCGGATCAGTGTGAGCGGCTCGGAAGCGGTGATGTTTCTGAACGGGCTGATCACGAACGATTTAAAAACGCTGGGCGAGAATTGCTGGATGCCCGCTGCGTTTCCGAACGTGCAGGGACGTTTGCTGGCTGCGGTTCGCGTGCTGCGAAGAGCGGACGATATTCTGCTCGACACGGACGCGGTAACAAGGGAAAAGGTAATTAGGATCATTGAGCGCTTTACGCTCGCGGGAGATTTTAAGGTCAGGGATCTGACAGAAGAGACCGCTCTTATCAGTGTCCAGGGTCGCGTCGCCGCCGAGATTGTGGAAGAAATAAGCCCTGAGGAAATAACTATCGTCCCTGCCACTCACACTGCCGAGAAGGGTTTTGACTTGATTGTTAGCGCGGAGCGTAAGGACGGCTTGTGGCACACACTAGTAGACAGAGGGGCTACTCCCGTGAGTGAGCGGGTGGAAGAAATTTTAAGAATAGAAGCCGGGATTGCGCGATATGGCGTCGACATGGATGAAACGAATGTGGTGACGGAAACGAACCTCGAGGACGCGGTTAGTTTTACGAAGGGTTGTTATCTCGGACAGGAGATCATCATTCGTATCAAACATCGTGGCCATGTCGCTAAGAAGTTGACTGGCCTGCGGTTTGAAACCGATCGAAAGATTGAACCTGGCGCGGTAATCAAGTCGAGTGGTGAGAAAGAGATCGGGCGTGTTACGTCGTCGACGTTTTCGCCGCGATTGGGGACGATTGTTGGGCTTGGTTACGTTAGATACGAACACCTGACGCCCGGGACGAGAGTGTTAGTCGATGGTGCTGGTGCTGAAACTGCGGAGTTGCCTTTAGTGAGGGGTAGTTGGAACCACGAATAGAACGGATGGCCGAAACAGATCAAAAAGATCTCGACTTCGAACAGGCGCAACTTGCCTATTCGATCATCGAAAACCTCGTCGAACACACGCGCATCGTCAGCGACTTGATCGCGCTCATGGCCCAGGTGCTGGACGAAGACACCACCAAAGCGCTCACGCAAACACCAACCTGGACCGCGTATCTCGACAGCCGCCGCTCGATGGAGAAAACAAAAGCCGACATCGAGAGATTCGCTGAAATCCTTAACCAGCTAAAACCTTAGTCTTTAATCCCGTCCGCCACCGCGCGCACCTTAGCCAGCATTTCGTCACTAAACTCAAACGTCACGGCGCCCAGCTTGATCGCCAACGTCTTCGCCGCCGCGATCTTCAAAAACTCCGCACGCGTCATCGGAAACACCATCTTCTCACCAATCCAGGATTGTCCCGGGACCGGATTCCGGATCGCCGAACGATTCGAACCAAAATGCACCGGCGTCCCATCAACCACAAACACGACGTAAAGATCCGTGTTCAGCCGTCGCGCCTTCACCACCGATCTGAGTTCGAAGTTTACGCGCTCAGGCGGCGTCGGCGTCTTTCCCGGATACTCGTAGTAGACTGAAAACGAAAGACTGTGGTAGCGATCCTTCTGCCCGGAGAGGCTCTGTGAAGGCAAACGAACGGTCGTGAGGTTCTTTTGCGAATCGTGACCGGTTTGAAGCTGCTGCTGAATCGAGACGCAAGCAATGACTGCGAGTACAACTGCCTTCAGCATATGGCCTCAACGAACATCATGATCACCTGACGCTCGCGTCCACCGTCAAACTCGCATAAAAAAATTCCCTGCCAGCGCCCCAGCAACAACTCGCCGTCTTTGAAAGGAACCGTGACTGACGTACCCACGAGACTGGTTTTGATATGCGCGTCGGAGTTTTCTTCGCCGTGGCGAAAGCCCATGCCGTGCTGCGGAATCAACGTACGCAATGCGTGCAGCATGTCGCGCGGCACATCGGGGTCTGCGTTTTCGTTGATCGTGAGGCCCGCAGTGGTGTGCTGCACGTAGAGGACGACGATACCTTCTCGCGCGCCCGACTCCTTCAGCTTTTCCCTGACGAGATCGGTGAACTCAACCAACTCTTCACGCTGGCGCGACTTGACCTTTAGAACGTACATCTACGTGCTGCAAAAACAATGAATTAGTTGCCCGACGCTTTGCGTTTCAGCAACGCCCAACCGGTCGGCAGCACCGCCGCCGCCAGCGCGATCTTGATCACATCACCGGGAAGGTAAGGCAACACCGCGATCTGAAAGGCCGCAACCGGCGCGGTGTTCATCAGCACCGAATACCACGCCCAGCCAGCCAGAAAAATCACCACCGATCCAATCGCCATCGCCGCTACCGCTTGCGGATAATTTTTATCCCAGCCGTGTTCCGCAAACGCACCGGTGACGAACGCAGCCGCCGGAAACGCGATAAGATAACCCCCGGTTGGACCAAAGAACCGCGCGATGCCCGGCGCGCCTCCGGGCGCGAAAAACGGCAACCCGATCGCGCCCTCAATCAAGTACGCAATCACCGCCGCCGCACCCAAACGCGAGCCCAACAATGCGCCCGTCAGCAGCACGGCAAAACTTTGGCCGGTGATCGGTATCGGTCCTATTTGGATCGAGAACTGCGCCGCCGCCGCGATGAACAGACTGAACACGACCACGAGTCCCGCGGACCGTGTCCAGTCAAGAGGGGCTAAGGCAGCCCCCATCAACGTATCAGCTCCAAATGTTTCCGCTTTTAAATGCGTGTTCATCTGTGGTTAGTCTCCTGCCGCAGTCTTCACAACTTCACGCTCCACCGGTCTGTGCTCCAGGGCCATCGTGCCGATGCGCATTTTATGAAATGAGCGCCAGATGAAGTAAACCGACACGAGGAAGAACACGAGGGCGAGAATGTGTGTCAACGTCGCATCGCCGTTGTAGCGCGCCGTCAGGCTCACTGCCAGCTCAACTGCCAGCAATCCAAACAGCGTCGTAAACTTGATCACCGGATTCAGGGCCACTGACGAAGTGTCTTTGAACGGATCGCCGACCGTGTCGCCCACCACCGTCGCGTCGTGCAGCGGTGTGCCCTTCATCTTCAGATCGACTTCCACGACTTTCTTCGCGTTGTCCCACGCGCCGCCGGCATTGGCCATGAAGATCGCCTGGTACAAACCGAAAATTGCGATCGACATAAGGTAGCCGATAAAGAAGAACGGTTCGACAAAGGCGAAGGCAAGCGTCGAGAAGAACACGGTCATGAAGATATTGAACATGCCCTTCTGCGCGTACTGCGTACAGATCTGCACCACTTTCTTACTGTCCTCGACCGATGCTTTTTCCACGCCCTCGAGTCGAATATTTGCCTTGATGAACTCGACGGCGCGATATGCTCCGGTCGTCACTGCCTGCATTGAAGCGCCGGTGAACCAGTAGATGACCGCGCCTCCAGTTATCAATCCGAGTACAAAAGGCGCGTGCAGCAGCGACAAACTCTCCACGTTGGTACGCAATCCGTCAGTCAACGCCATGATGATCGAAAAGATCATCGTGGTTGCGCCGACCACGGCCGTACCAATCAGCACGGGCTTCGCGGTGGCTTTGAACGTGTTGCCCGCGCCGTCGTTCTCTTCCAGCAGATGCTTCGCGCGCTCGAAGTTCGCATCGGTGTTGAACGACCTTCTCACCTGGTCGTTGACGTCTGACTCCTGTTCGATCAACGACAACTCGTAAACGGATTGCGCGTTGTCAGTCACCGGGCCGTACGAGTCAACGGCGATCGTCACAGGTCCCATACCGAGGAAGCCAAACGCCACGAGTCCGAAACCAAACACCGGCGCCGCCACGGGAGCGACCATCAACGCGCCGAGTCCCAATCCCGCATCAGCACCCAGGTTCGTGAAGAAATAGGCAATCGCCATCAACCCGACGATGCTGATGCCAAGCCAGTAACCCGAGAAGTTTCCAGCCACGAGCCCCGAAAGAATATTTAGCGACGCACCGCCCTCACGAGACGAAGTGACGACTTCCTGAACGTGCCGCGACTCGGTCGAGGTAAACACTTTGACCAGCTCGGGAATGATCGCCCCCGCGAGCGTGCCGCAGGAGATGATGACCGCGAGTTTCCACCAGAGCGTCGGATTGCCGCTCAACGTGGGAATCGTCAGGTAAGAGACAACGAAAGTGATCACGACCGAAACAATGGAGGTGATCCAGACGAGCGACGTCAGCGGAGCTTCGAAGTTCATCGAAGCGGCGTTCTTGTAACGTGCCTTTGCGATCGCGTCGTTAACGAAGTAGGAAATACCGCTCGCAACGATCATCATCACGCGCATGACGAAGATCCAGACGAGTAACTGCACCTGAACCGTCGGATTGGGAACGCCGAGAAGAATAAACGTAATCAACGCGACACCGGTCACGCCGTAGGTTTCAAAACCGTCAGCGCTTGGTCCAACCGAGTCGCCCGCGTTGTCGCCCGTACAATCCGCAATCACGCCAGGGTTACGCGCGTCGTCTTCCTTGATCTTGAAGACGATCTTCATCAGGTCGGCGCCGATGTCGGCGATCTTCGTGAAGATGCCGCCGGCGATACGCAACGCCGCCGCGCCCAGTGACTCGCCGATCGCGAAACCGATAAAACACGCACCCGCGTAGCTGCCCGGGATGAACAACAGAATGCAGAGCATGATCAGCAACTCGACGCTGATCAGCATCATGCCGATGCTCATGCCGGCCTTCAGTGGAATCGCATAGAGTGGAAATGGTCTGCCTTCGAGACTGGCAAACGCCGTGCGGGAGTTGGCAAACGTGTTGACGCGAATGCCAAACCACGCGACCCCGTAACTACCAGCGATACCGATCAAACTGAACAACAGAATGATCACCACGCGAAACGGTTCCATGCCTGACAGCACGCCGAAGTAAAGAACGATCACGGCCGCGATGAACGCCTCGAGGATCAGAATGAACTTGCCCTGCGTTATCAGATACGTTTTGCAGGTGGCATAGATCAATTCCGAGATCTCGCGCATCGCGCGATGCACCGGCAGTTTTTGCAGGTTCATGTACATCGCGAGACCGAATCCGAGACCGAGCACGCAGATCACGATGCCCGCTAGCAGCAGATTGTGACCGTTGATTGCGTTGTTCAGGAAGGTCACCTGTGACAGGTCAGGGAGTTCGAGGTTCGCCTCGCCGCCAGGCCGATGAGCCTGTGCCTGCGTTGTCAGCGCGAAGGCTAACGTTGTCAGCGTAGCAGCAATACCGATTGCGGCACGCCGCAGTAATAGGGATAGTTCCACTTCGGAAAATTCCTTTCCAGTTTGTCTAGATTATGGCGAGAAACGCTTACGAAACCGCGTATTATTGCCGATTCACTGCAAAACTGTCCAATGGCGAGATTTGAGGTTGATTGGGTGTTCCCAGCCAGCGCCGAATCGAATCGATCATTATGACGACGGCGGCGATCATGATAATCGCTGTCAGGCTCGTGTTGATGAGCCCCTGCGTTGAGGTTTCCGCTCTTTGGGCGAGCGGCCAAAAGATATCCGTAATGGATTTGAAGCCCGCGACGAGCGTGGTCGTGCTGACAAAAACGAGCGGAATAATCGTCACCCAGGCGTATTTTGCCTTGCCGGTGTTAATGAGAATGGTTGTGGCCACACACAGAGCGACAGCCGCAAGCAGTTGATTCGCAATGCCAAACATCGGCCAAATCGTTGAAATCGATCCCGACCAGATGAACGCCGCCCACGCGCACACGACGAGCAATGAAGTGATCACCGAGCCCGGAAGCCAGTTTGGCTCCTCGAGTTTGCGATAAAAACGCCCGCCAAACTCGCCGACCAGAAAACGCGCGACGCGCGTGCCCGTGTCGATTGTCGTCAGAATAAAGAGCGCTTCAAACATGATGGCGAAGTGATACCAGTACTTCATCAGTCCGCCGAGACCCGGAATGCCATCGAAGATCTTCGCGATGCCGAGCGCGAGGGTCACTGCGCCGCCCGTGCGGCCGCGCAAATTTTTCTCGCCTGATTCCTGTTCGAGCCGATCGATCTCCTGCGGTTGCAGGTTGAAGCCTTCGGCAGTGTGCGTATCGACCATGCGGACGTACGCGGCCTTTTGCGCTTCGGTGCCTTGCGCGGTGTTGATGGCGAAATAGTCCCCTGGGAACAGCGAGGCCGCGGCGATCAACGCGACGATGCCGACGATGCCTTCCATCAACATGCTGCCGTAACCGATCATGCGCGTGTCAGTCTCTTTCGCGATCATCTTCGGCGTCGTGCCCGACGAGATGAGCGCGTGAAAACCGGAAATCGCGCCACAGGCGATAGTGATGAAGACAAACGGATACAACGTGCCGGGGATTACTGGTCCACCACCCGCCGTGAATGGCGTGAACGCAGGCATATTGAGATTTGGAGCGACCACGATGACGCCGACGATCAGGAAAGCGATTGTGCCGATTTTTAGATACGACGATAGATAGTCGCGCGGACAGAGCAGCATCCACACCGGCAGCACTGAAGCGATGAAGCCGTACGCGGCCATGATCACGATCAGGCTGTTTCGGGAAAGCGTGAAAGCTTCCGCGGCGCCCGACTCCGCGATCCGTCCACCGAGCCAAACGGCAAACAACAAGCCAACAATGCCGATGATGCTCGCTTCCGCGATCTTTCCTTTGCGAAAGCGATACATGTAAAGACCCATGAACAACGCGAGTGGAATCGTGAACGCTACCGTGAACGTCCCCCAAGGCGATTCAGCCAACGCGTTGACGACTACCAAACCGAGTCCTGCGAGTGCAATCACGACGATGAACAGGATCGCGATGCCCGCAACGAGTCCTGACAACGGACTGATCTCGGTTCGCGCCATCTCAGCCAGCGACTTGCCTTTGCGGCGAACGCTGCCGGCCATGATCATGAAATCGTGCACTGCGCCGCCCAGACAAACGCCGATTACGAGCCACAACAGTCCCGGCAAAAAACCAAACTGCGCGGCAAGCACGGGTCCGATCAACGGTCCCGCGCCGGAGATCGCTGCGAAGTGATGCCCGAACAAAACCCACTTGTTCGTCGGATAATAGTTGTGCCCGTCGAACATCGTTTGCGACGGCACCGGCCGCGAATCGTCAAGCGCGAGCACCTTCGCTGCTATGAACGCAGAGTAGTAGCGATAGCTGATCGCGATCACACAAAGAGCGCCGATGATTATTGGCAGTGCGTTCATATCAGATTGCTTACTTCGTCACATTGGCCGCGATAATGCTGCCCGTCCACTTTTCCGTGAAGAGTTTTAACGGTTCCACGTCGACCTTCGAGTCAAACTTCCGGTAAGCGTAGACAAAGATGAGCCGCTCCTTCACTCGCACGTAACTCACGCTCAATAACATTGGAGTCGTAACCGCAACGCCTCCAACGGTTCCTTTCACCGTTAGCAGTAGCAGCATGCTGAAAAGGTCAGGTTTAACGTTGAACTCTCCGAGCATCACCGGCTTGCCGAAATCTACTTTGGTCTCTTTGGCATCGGCTTGTGAGAGTCCGCGCGAGACCTGCCGTTGTATCTTTTGCAGCTCGGGACTATTCGGATCCAGGAATGCGGGAGCCGATTTTCGAAGTTCTTCAACAGCCAGCGTCATAATTGCGCTCGTGACGTTCAAACTTCGCGCCGCTCTTAGGACCGAGATCTTAGTATATTGAACGTAAGTAGCATTCGAACCCTGCCTTAACAATTCACAGTCAGTGAGTGGCAGATGAACGAGCAGCATGTCGTTTTCCGGCGCTTCGGTAGCAGAAAAGCGATCCTTGATCTGCTTGAACTGCGCGGTTGCCTCCTCGTAACCCTCGGGCGCGGGGATTACGATCACCTTATTGCCGAGCTGAACTGACGACGAGGACGTGTTTACCTTTGCAGTCTTTACTTCGTGCTGCTGCGCGTGCGCGACCACGCCGACGACGAACAGGAGTGCTGACGCGAACGATAATGTTAAGCGGCTAAACTTCATGTGAGTCGGACGTCTTCGAACTACCGAGCTTGATACCAACGAGAGCGCCGATCAGGCCGCCGGCGATTATCAGTAAGCCATACAGCGTCTGGGTATGCTTCGCGGCGGTAGAGTCAAATGCTTCCGACAAGAGCTCGCGCGGGGCGACATCGTGCGGGATCACGAACAGTCCCACTGCCACGAGCACAAAGCATATTGCCGCAAACTTCAAACCCAGCGGCGTTTTCGACGGCCGTCCCAGGCGCTGTCCGACGGCGCTGCGCGTGTAACCGTAAGAAAAATAAACCGCGAGGCCGAGCGCCAGCCAACCGATGAACCGCCAGTAAGAACCTTCAGGCAGGAAGTAGATCAGCAACGCGCACGAGACTGCGCCCAGTCCCGGCAAAAAGTATGGACCAAGCGGAACTCTGAACGGCCGCGGCCGGTTGGGATCTTTGTGCCGCAGCACCATCACGCCCACGCAGACGAGAATGAACGCGAACAGAGTGCCGATGTTCGTCAAACTCACCATCTCATCGACGGTCGCAAATGCAGCAATACCACCGACGGCAACTCCCGTCAGAATCGTCGTGACGTGCGGCGTCTTGAACCTCGGATGAACCGTTGCAAACTTTGACGGGAGCAAACCATCGCGCGCCATCGAGAAAAAGATGCGCGGTTGACCGAGTTGAAACACGAGCAGCACCGCCGTGTGGGCAACCACCGAACCGAAAGCGATGATCGTGTTTTGCCACAACGCCTGCGGCGCGACAGTTTCCAAAGCCATCGTCAACGACTCGCCGCGTTGCGCGCTGGTCCAACCACGCACCGTTTCCCAAGGCACCATGCCGGTGAACATGCCGGCTACGAGGATGTACAGCACCGTGCAAATAATTAGCGACGCGATGATGCCGATGGGCAGATCTCGAGCCGGGTTCTTCGTTTCTTCGGCGACCGTACTGACCGCGTCAAAGCCGATGTAAGCAAAGAACACGACCGCTGCGCCGGTGAACGTACCCATCCAACCTTGCGGTTGAAACGGCTGCCAGTTTTCAGTCATCGTCGCCGGAGAGACGTAGTAGAGCGCGAGGCCGATGAAGAACAGCAACACGAGGATCTTGATCAGCACCATGATCGCGTTGAAGTTCGACGACTCCTTGATGCCCCACACCAGCACGACCGTGATCAGTGCCACGATGCCAAACGCCAGGATGTTGAAAAC
The DNA here is from genome assembly GCA_020199835.1 of Acidobacteriota bacterium. Taxonomy (GTDB): domain Bacteria; phylum Acidobacteriota; class Blastocatellia; order Pyrinomonadales; family Pyrinomonadaceae; genus PSRF01. Next base: position 699,582 of record JAIVJV010000009.1, read on the forward strand.
TATCGGAATGCCGAAGATCTGCGGCGCGCTGGCGAGAGTTTCTTCGGTTGCAGTGCGGTAGTTTGACGTCAGCCAGTCAGGCATGTGAATGCCGAGATTACGCAATAACCGATTGAAAAACTCCGCCCAGCTAATTGCGACCGCGACGTTGCCAATCGCGTACTCGATGATCAAGTCCCAGCCGATAATCCACGCCACCAGTTCGCCGAGGGTCGCGTAAGAATAGGTGTAAGCCGAACCGGATATCGGCACCATCGACGCGAGCTCCGCGTAACAGAGCGCCGTGAAGCCGCACACGATCGCGGTGATGACGAACGACAGCATCAAGGATGGACCAGCACCGGCGCGTTCGGCGGTACCTGCGGCCGCGGTACCGATGGTCGCAAAAATTCCGGCTCCGATGATCGCGCCGATTCCAATCAGGGTAACGTTGAAGGCGTTGAGCGTTCGCTTGAGTGAAAATTGTGGGCCACCAACGGCAGCCAAAATCTCATCGAGGTTCTTGGTCCGAAAGAGTCCGCGAAGCAATGTGTCGCCTCCATGGAGTGGACTGAAAAGGCAAGCCTGCGGAGTTTGGCATGGTCTTGTAAATCTTGCAATCCTGTCTTAGTGTTGAGGCCATGTTTCCGTTCAGAAACATCCTCTTCCCAACGGATTTTTCTGCACACTCTCATGCCGCTTTGAAATACGCCGCGGGCTTTGCGCGCGATGGCTCAGGACGGGTCTTGTTGCTGAACGTACAGGACGCAAAAGTGCCGGCGAATCTGTTGACGCTTCCGGCCTACGTTTTCGAAGAACAAGAGAACAACTGGTTACTCGACCTGCGCACGCGGGCGAAAGAATTGCTCGCGGATCCGCTGCTGGATGGCGTTGAAGTCGAGCCGATGTTTGTCGACGGCGAACCCGCGACGGAGATCGCGCGCGTTGCGTTTGAACACGAGGTCGATCTCATCACGGTCGCGACGCGCGATCGCAGTCGCATCCGGCGCGCGTTTGGTGGGTCGAACACCGAAGAGATCGTCGCTGAAGCGCCGTGCGCGGTGCTCGCGGTCCGCCCGCCGCAACGCGATTTTGTCGAACATCGCGGCGGACAAACGCAATTACGTCTCAATCGGGTGTTGTTGGCGACTAACTTTGGTCCGTCATCCGCGGCTGCGACGCAGCTCGCCACGAACATCGTGAACCATCTCGGCGCGGAGCTTCATGCGGTTTACGTGATTGGTGATTATTTCGAACAGATTTCCGCGATCTTTCCGGAAGGCGGCCTCGCCGCGTTAACGCGATTGCGTAGTCACGCGCAGGAACGCATGTCCCAACTCTCGCGCTCCTCCGGTCCGACAGCCAGCACGCACGTCGTCGAAGGCCGGCCTTACCAGGAGATCGTCAAACTCGCGGCCTATATCGATGCGGATCTGATCGTCGTCGGCACTGCGGTGCACGGTTCATTGTTTGGCAGTAATCAGGTGCTTGGCTCGGAGACGGAGCGCGTCATTCGCAACGCGCCGTGTCCGGTGCTGTGCGTTCCGGCAGCGAAAGTTGTTACGCCATTGCCCGCGCTGGTGACGCAGGCGGTGTGAGTTTTAGTTCTTCTTTTCGACCGGCTTATTCTGCTGTTTCCAGAGATTGAACCCACCCAGCAACGCTGCTGCGTTTTCGATTCCTTTTTTCTTGAGCTCGACCACCGCACCGGCGGACGTATGTTCGTTTGTTCAAGAACAGTAGGTCACGATGAGCTTGTCGCTCGGTAGCTCCTTCGTGCGACTCCCGATGACGTCCACAGGAATCAGCTTGGCGCCGGGAATGTGCCCGACGTCGTAAGCGTCCTGGCTGCGCACGTCAACGACGAAAGCTTTTCCTTCTTTGAGCAGCGCTTCGAGTTCGTCGATGTTGATGCGGCGCGCGCCCTCAGGATGGGGCGTTGGCGTGGGTGTAGATTTTTGTGCCTGACTGCTGGTTTTGCTGTCGAGAGCGTTACACGCGAACAGCGTGGCGAGGAGCAAAACACTAATCGAATATGTAAAAAGACGCATTACGTACCTCCCTTGAGTAACGCCTAATTTGTGGCGCGGAAGAGGATTTGTCAATCTCCTCACTGGGAAATGTTATAGTCTGGCTCCCGAAACCTGGAGCTTGTCTATGACGGAGTCGCCGGCCCCGATTCAGTGGGCCAAGGTAATCGACCATACACGCTGTATCGGCTGTCACGCGTGCACCACCGCCTGCAAGTCTGAAAACGTCGTTCCGATTTCCGTCACGCGCACATACGTCAAACACGTTGACGTCGGCGTGTTTCCGCAGGCGCGACGAGCGCACCAGGTAACACGTTGCAACCAGTGCGCCCACGCTCCGTGCGTAACCGCGTGTCCGACGTCGGCGATGTTCCAACGCAGCGACGGCATTGTCGATTTTGATAAATCGATCTGTATCGGTTGCAAGGCCTGCATGGCCGCGTGTCCTTACGACGCCATCTTCATCAACCCCGAAGATCATTCAGCAGAGAAGTGTAACTTCTGCGCGCACCGCATTGACATCGGACTCGAACCGGCGTGCGTTGTCGTCTGTCCGACACAGGCGATTCTGGTTGGCGACATGAATGACGGGGATTCTTATGTCGCGCAGATCATTAATCGCGAAAGCGTCGCCGTGCGGCGGCCGGAAAAAGAGACGCTGCCGAAACTGTTTTATAAAGGCGCGCACCAGGCGACGCTCGATCCACTCGCTGCGCGACGGCCGGAAGGCGGGCTGTTCATGTGGAGCGAACAACAGTTAGGCACCGACACCGTCGTTTCCGGCAATCCGAATTACAACAACTCGTCCGCGGCCGCGTTGCTTTCATACGACGTGGCGCATTCGATTCCGTGGGACTGGCGCGTCAGTTTGTACACGTGGACCAAGGGCATCGCGTCGGGTGTTTACCTCGTGGCTGCGTTGCTGATGTTGTTTGGAGTGATTCGCGCAGACGACGCGATTTGGTATTGGGCGGCACCGGTGATCTCGGGCGCGTTTTTGGCAATCACCGGAGGCTTGTTGCTTTGGGACCTTGAACACCCGGAACGTTTCTTTTTGATCTTCACGCGGCCGCAGTGGCGGAGTTGGCTGGTGAAAGGCGCCTTCATCATTGCCGGCTACTCGCTGGTGTTGCTGGTTCACTTCATCGCCAGTTTGGCTGGTTGGCTTTCGCTCCAGGTATACCTGATGATCGCGGGCATTCCGTTGTCAGTACTGACGGCTGTTTACACCGCGTACCTGTTCGCGCAAGCGAAGGCGCGCGACATGTGGCAAAACCCGCTACTGCCACCGCATTTACTGGTGCAGGCCGTTTTGTTGGGTTCGGCGGTGTTGTTATTGGGTTACGGACCGCGGATTACACTGATTTGGATCCTGGCGATCGCGAGCCTCGTTCATCTACTGATGATCTGGGGTGAGGTTTCAGTGACGCACCCGACAGCGCACGCGCGACTTGCGATTCACGAGATGGTCCATGGCCGATTTCGACGCGACTTCTGGATCGGAACGATCCTTTCTTTTTTCGGCGGCTTGCTGCCGTGGCTGGCAATTCTGGACGTCGTGAGCCTGCCAATCGGTGCGGCCGGAGCGCCGCTCGCGTTGGTCGGGATGGTGCTTTTTGAAAACGCGTACGTGCAGGCTGGCCAGTCGGTGCCGCTGGCGTAAAGGAACATGTCTCAGTCAAATAAAAAGGAAACGTTTTACCCGGGGCCGAGCCGCGGGCATCTGGCGGCGTTCCCGCCGAAAGAGCGTTGGGACGATTGGACCGAACTCGATTCGCGCGCATGGCCGCGGCGTGTCGAACGGCACTATTCGATCGTTCCGACCACGTGTTTCAACTGCGAATCCGCGTGCGGGCTGCTCGCTTACATCGACAAAGTCACCGGTGACGTGCAGAAGTTTGAAGGCAATCCCGAACACCCCGGCTCGCGGGGGCGCAATTGCGCCAAAGGTCCCGCGACGCTGAACCAGGTCACTGATCCCGATCGCATCCTGTATCCAATGAGACGCGCCGGCAGACGCGGTGAAGGAAAGTGGGAACGCACCACCTGGAACGAAGTACTCGATACACTTGCGAATCGAATTGGTAAGGCGATCCGCGAGAATCGTCGCCAGGAGATCATGTATCACGTGGGAAGGCCAGGGGAGGATGGTTTTACCGAACGCATTCTTGCGGCGTGGGGAATCGATGGGCACAACTCACACACGAATATCTGTTCGTCCGGCAGCCGCGAAGGGTATCAATTGTGGATGGGTCTAGATCGGCCCAGTCCTGATCATGCGAACGCGAAAGTGATACTGCTGATCAGCGCGCACCTCGAGTCCGGGCATTACTTCAATCCGCATGCGCAGCGCGTGATCGATGGCAAGGCGAATGGCGCGAAGTTGATCGTGTTTGACACGAGGCTTTCGCACACCGCAACGCACGCGGATTATTGGGTTTCACCGTATCCCGGTTCGGAGACTGCGATTCTGCTGGCCATCGCGAACTATTTGATTCAGAACGAACTCTACAATCGAGATTTCGTCGAAGAGTGGTGGAATTGGAAGGAGTTTGCCGCGAATTTTGCGGATTTTGAAAGAAGGATTAAGGAGATCTACAGGGAGTACACCTTTGAGTTTGCGGCGGCGGAGTCGGGTGTTGATGCGAAAGTAATAAAAGAGATTGCGGAGCTGGTTGCTGGGGCGGGAACCAGATTTTCGAGTCACAACTGGCGCAGCGCCGCCTCGGGCGTGAGTGGCGGTTGGTCCGTCGCACGCTGCCTGTTCATGATCAACGCGCTTCTCGGCGCGATCGCCACTGAAGGCGGCGTTTATCCAAACGCCTGGAACAAATTCGTTCCGCGGCCCATCTACACACCGCCACATCCAAACATGTGGAACGAGATCACCTGGCCGCGCGAGTACCCACTCTCCATGAACGAGATGTCGTTCCTGCTGCCGCACTTCCTCAAAGACGGCCGCGCGAAGCTCGACGTTTATTTCACTCGTGTCTACAACCCGGTTTGGACCAACCCCGACGGCTTCTCGTGGATCGAGATGCTAACTGACCCCGAACTCGTCGGCTGCTACGTTGCGCTCACGCCAACGTGGAACGAGACTGCGTATTACGCCGACTACGTCTTACCAATGGGCGTCGGCTCGGAACGTCACGATCTTCACTCGTACGAGACACACGATTCGCAGTGGCTCGGCTTTCGGCAACCAGTAATGCGCGCCGCGCGCGAGCGTCTCGGCGAAACCGTCAACGACACGCGCGAGGTGAATCCCGGCGAGGTTTGGGAAGAGAACGAGTTTTGGCTCGAACTCACGTGGCGTATCGATCCCGATGGCAGTCTCGGCATTCGCCAGTACGCCGAAAGCAAAAAGAATCCCGGCACGCGTCTCGGCGTCGACGAATACTACGAATGGATCTTCGATCATTCCGTGCCGGGCCTGCCGGAAAAAGCAGCGGCCGAAAACCTGACGCCACTCGAGTTCATGCGTCGTTACGGCGCATTTGAAGTGACACGAAAGATTGGCCGGATATACGATCAAACCGTTGGACCAGAAGAGCTCGACGACTTGCGTGAAGATCAGTTTGGCCGCATCTTTACACGCGCTCCGAAACCCGCTGGACCAAACATCGTCCCGCTACCCATGCCTGACGGCGACGCAGACGGTCGGCGGTTCGCGGGCGTTAACATTAACGGCGAAATCAAACGCGGCTTTCCCACACCAAGCGGAAAACTCGAGTTCTATTCAACCACTCTGGCCAACTGGGGTTGGCCAGAGCTGGCTATTCCGACTTACTTCAAAAGCCACGTTCACAAAGACAATCTCGCACCCGACCAAACGATCCTGATCTCGACGTTTCGTTTGCCCGTGCAGATCCACACGCGCAGTGCGAACTCCAAATGGCTCGACGAGATCGCGCACACGAACCCGCTTTGGATTCATCCGAGCCACGCAAACAAACTCGGCGTTCGCACGGGCGATCTAGTGCGCGTCGAAACGGAAATCGGTTACTACGTCGTGCCGGCGTGGGTCACGGAAGGAATCAAACCGGGAATCGTCGCGTGTAGTCATCACATGGGCCGCTGGAAACTCGGCGATGGCGAAGGGCAACGGCAGTTGATGGCGACGGTGAAGTTGGAACAGAGCGGAAGCAGGTGGCGTTTGAAACGAGAGAAGGGTATCGCGCCGTACGAGTCGAATGATGCTGACACGTTGCGCATCTGGTGGAAAGACGCGGGAGTGCACCAGAACATGACTTTTCCGGTTCATCCCGATCCGATCTCTGGCATGCATTGCTGGCACCAGGCCGTGCGTGTGCGCGCCGCAAATGCAGAGGATCAACCGGGCGACATTTTTGTCGACACGGAATTGTCACGCGAGGTCTATAAAAAGTGGCTGGCGATGACGCGCCCGGCGGACCAGTTTTCGCCGGATCGAACGCGCCGGCCCTACTGGATGTTGCGGCCGTTGAAACCGGGCCGTGAGTTTTATAAGCTGCCGTAGCTGAGGAATCCATGTACTTCAAGCAGTTTTATCTCGCCTGTTTGGCCCACGCTTCTTATCTCATCGGCTCCCATGGCGAAGCTGCGGTTGTCGATCCGCAACGCGACGTTGACGAATACATCACCGAGGCTGAGAGGCAGGGACTCAAGATCAAGTACGTCATCGAAACGCACCTGCACGCCGATTTTGTCAGCGGCCATCAGGAACTCGCCGCACGCACCGGAGCAGAGATCGTGTTCGGCGAAAAGGCGCGCGCCACATTCGAGCATCGCGCCGTCAGCGACGGTGAACAGATCAAGATAGGTAAAGTTGTTTTGGAGTTTATGGAAACGCCGGGTCACACGCCTGAAGGAATCTGCGTCCTCGTCACCGATACCGAAGTCTCGAATCAACCGCAAAAAATCCTGACGGGTGACACGCTTTTCATCGGCGACGTGGGCCGTCCCGATCTCGCGGGCGGCAAAGGCTACACACCGCAAACTATGGCCGAGATGATGTATGACAGTCTCCACGGCAAGATTCTCAAGCTGCCTGATGAAGTTGAGGTTTATCCCGCGCACGGCGCGGGCTCGATGTGCGGCAAAAACATGTCGAAGGAAACATGGTCGACCATCGGGGAGCAGCGGAAGTTTAATTACGCGCTGAAGCCGATGACGAAGGACCAGTTTGTCTCGATGATGACTGCAGATCTTCCCGAAGCGCCGGCGTATTTCCCGCGCGACGCCGAGATCAATCGTTCGGGCGCGCGTGAACTGTCGGAGTTGTCGCCGCCGCAGGCTTTGTCGCCGCAAGCGGTTTCGGAGTTGCGCGAGCAGGGACACGTGTTGCTCGACGTGCGTTCCGCGGCTGATTACGGCGCGGGGCATGTGCCCGGGTCAGTGAACATCGGACTCGGCGGCCAGTTTGCGATTTGGGCCGGCAGTTTGATTCCTCTAAACTCGGCCATCATTTTGATCGCGGACACGGCGGCCCAGGTTCACGAATCCGTGGTCCGGCTCGCGCGCGTCGGCATCGAGAACGTCAAAGGTTATCTGGAAGGCGGAGTGGAAAACTGGCGCCGCGCTGGACTCGCCGTTGAATCGATCCCTCAGGTCAGCGTCGATGAGTTGAAAGAAAAACTGGCAAGCACTGCGGATCTGCAAGTCGTCGACGTGCGGCGGCCGGGCGAGTATGGCAACGGTCACGTGCCGCGCGCGCTCAACGCGCCGCTCGCAACTCTCGATCGCGTCGCCGGCGAGTTGCCGTTGGAAAAAGACAAACCAACGGCGGTGATCTGCGCGGGTGGTTATCGTTCGAGCGCCGCAGCAAGTTTGTTGGAGAGGTTTGGCTATACCAACCTGCTGAACGTTTCGGGCGGCACCGGAGCGTGGATTAACGCCGGTTTCCCCGTCGAAACCCCCACCACAAAATAACGACTTTCGCTTCGAGGGGACCATCGATCCGTTAACGTTCAAAATTCTCGTCGCCATCGGCATCATCGTCGTCGCCACCGTTCACGGTTTCGGCGCGGCGTGGCTCGCAATCTGGATGCTGTTTCATCCGTACAAACCGCTGAAACTCTTCGGCGTCACCATCTGGCCGCAAGGCATGATTCCGCGGCATCGCGAAAAGTTGGCGCAATCTATTGGTAATGCCGTTGGCAATGAGCTCGTCTCTCAACAAACCGTCTTTGACGCGCTCTTCGAAACCAGCTTCTTTCAACGCAAGGTGGAAGACTTCGTCGGCGCGTACACGCAGGAACTCCTCGGACGCGTCTATCCGTCTTTCATCGACGCGCTGCCGGCGCAGACACGCGCGCCGGTGCTCGACACGATCTCCGCGCTTCAGTATCGGCTCGCCGAGTACATCACGGAGATGTTGAAGAGCGAGGAGACTGCCGAGGCGATCGAGCGTTTTGTTAACAAGCAGGTTGATGAGTTAGCGGAACGTCGCGTCGGCGACGTCGTGAGTCCACAATCCGTCGATCACGCGCGCGACTTTATCGAGCAACGCCTGCAACGACTCATGGGCACGGAAGAGTTTGAACAACGCGTGCGCGACTTCGTTTCCGCACGGCTCGACGAACTCGCGCACAGCAACGCCACGCTCGCCGAAACTTTCACGCCCGAGACGATTTCGTTCATCAAGGAACGCATCGATCAGCAGGTGCCGCCGATCGTTCATCATCTCGCCGACATTGCCACCAGCCAGAGCACCCGCAAACAGATCGGCGCGCTGATGAAGCGGGAAGTCGATGAGTATTACCAGCAACTCTCGCTTTTCAAAAAGATCTTCATCTCGCGCGAGCGTATTCATAGTGAAGTTGACGATCTCGTTAACAAGACGTTGCCGCGGCGCGTTGAAGAGTACTTGCGCGGCGAAGCGTTCGAGCAGGAAGCGGAGTCATTTCTCGATACGACGGTCGACAGCGTCATGGCGCGGCCGCTCAACGAGCTTATCGGCCAGATCGATCCAATCAAGTTTGACGAACTCAAGGACCAGATCGCGAGTCGACTCGTCGAGATCCTGCGCAGCGAAGTCTTGTTTGAGTCGATCTCGGTTCATTTCTCAGACGCGATCGATGGACTGTTTCCACAAACCATCGGCTCAGTGATGCAGCAGATCGATTCGCGTTCGCTCGATCAGACGAAAGCATTTCTCACCCGCGGCTTGCTAAATCTGCTCGCGCACGAGCAAACTGCGCGCACGATCAACGCGATTCTGAGCTCACAAGTCGAACGCCTGCTGATCGCTCCGATTGGCCGTCTTGGCGATCACGTTTCGGAAAATGCGATGCAGCGCGCGAGCTCAGCCCTTGTCGAGCGCATCACCGAGGCCGCACGCGAACGGCTGCCCGTGGCCATCGCGGAATTTGACGTTGGTGGCCTCGTGCGCAAGAAGGTTTCTGATTACCCGAACGAAAAACTCGAGGAACTCGTGCTGTCCGTCGCGCAGCAACACCTAAAAACAATTGAACTTTTCGGCGCAATAATCGGTTTGTTTATCGGTGTAGGTCAGGCTATCTATTTTTGGTTCACTTATCAGTCCAGTTAAGTTCGGGAAGGAAAGGAATCAGCTATGTATTGCGCAAACTGTGGCACTGCACTGGGGCCCGGATTGAGCTACTGCAATCGCTGCGGCTTCAACCTGCGAGAGAAAAACGAGTCAAATACCGGCGTAATTAGCGCGTTTCTCACCGCCATCACAGTTCTGGGCACCGTTGGTTTAGCGATCATGCTCTTCGGCGCGATTGTGTTGCGAAGAAAAGCAAACCTGGATCCGCAGCTAATCGGCGTTTTCATGATGTTTACGTTTCTAATCATCAGCGTCACGGAGTTTATGCTGCTCAGAACCCTGTCTAAACTGACAGGGACGAAGGAAAGCAAGGCGCGTTCGCTGCCGCCCCCCGTTACCAACGATCTGCGTCTCCCGCGGGCTTCGAACCTCGGCGAGCCAGTGCCGAGCGTGACTGAGAACACCACGCACACACTCGAATACGTGCGCCGCGACTGACTCACTAGCTTGAGAAGGAGTTTGAAATGAAAAGGCTGCTGGTTCTGCCTGTTCTGATGGGGTTGGTTCTGCTTCCGCTATTGACCGCGGGCTGCCATCGCGCGATGCGTGCTGACGTCAAAGGCTCGGGCAAACGTGTCACGGAAAAACGTGACATCGCGCCGTTCACTTCCATCGAGACCAACGGAGCTTTTGATATCGAGATCGTCTGCCAAAAAGGTGTGAGCATGGAGATCGAAGGCGACGACAACATACTCCCGCTCGTCAGCAGCGAGGTGAGTAACAACGTGCTGCGACTCAAACCATCGCAAAGTTATTCGGTCAACGATCCGATCGTGTTGCGAATCACCGTTCCTAACCTCGAAGCGATCACGGCTAACGGCGCGGGTAACATTCGCATCTCGGACGTGAGCAATGAAAAGCTTCAGATCTCATCGGATGGCGCACCCGCGATCAGTGCTTCAGGAAGCACGAAGATGATCGGTATCGACACGAACGGCGCCGCCAGGATCGACACTCACAACCTGCGGGCCGCGCACGCGATCGTCGACAGTAAAGGTGTTTCGAAAGTCGATCTCGGCGTTTCCGATCGGCTCGACGTTACTGTCTCCGGACCTTCTCGCGTTACTTATCGTGGAGATCCGGTGGTGAACAAGACGGTGCATGGTCCAGGCAAAGTTGAGAAGCGAGGCGATCAGGGAGCGTAGCTGCAAATAAACGCGAGAGATGCACGAGATTTTTCCAGTTGACATTACACCGCGCCTGAATAACTATTTGCCATCACCGAAAGGAGCTTACGTCCCTAATGACCTACGTAGTTGTTGAATTATGCGTCGATTGCAAGTACACCGACTGCGCAGCCGTTTGTCCTGTAGAAGCATTTCACGAGTTAACCGATCGTCTTTACATCAACGCCGATACTTGCATCGATTGTGACGCGTGTGTTCCTGAATGTCCGGTCGAAGCGATCTTCGCCGACACCAATGTGCCAGAGAACTATGCACACTGGACGCAGATCAACATCGACGAAGCTCCAAAGTATCCAATCATCAGCCAGAAGATTCCGGCTCTTCACGGTCCGACCTGTACAGGCCCCGAAGAGTAGCGCCATATCACCAGACCATCACCAACTGAGGCGTGCTCAACGGCACGCCTCAAGTTTATAAGTGGCACTCCCTTTGCTCCCCTCGTCGCGGTGGTCCAAACGCAAGCCGTATGTGTATTCATACGGAACAAGAGCGCGCGGATCATTACAGCAAAGGCTATGTCGAAGATACTTCGTAATAATGGTCTATCCATTGTTCTGACCCTGCTGTTCTTACTGTTTTTTGCCGGGCAGGCAGTGGCGGGCATGTATGAGTACAACGACGAGCAACAGGAACATGGTCAACCCACTGTAGATTTCGCCGGCTATCTCAACACCTCTCACTTCGCCGAAGCGACTATGGAAAACTGGGAAAGCGAGTTTCTCCAGATGTTCTTCTTCGTAGTGCTGACCGCATGCTTGTACCAGAAGGGCTCTGCTGAATCGAAGGATCCCGACAAAGAAGAAGAAGCCGTCGATCGTGATCCACTCAAATCACAAAAGAAGAAAGAGGCGCCGTGGCCGGTTCGTAAAGGTGGCCTGACTCTGACGGTTTACGAATACTCGTTGTCGCTCGCATTTCTGTTGCTGTTCCTGATGTCGTTCTTCTTGCACGCTGTGTCCGGCGCTAGGGTATACAACGAGAGTCAACGAGAACACGGCCGTTACGAACAGGTCACCACGATCGGATACATGGGCACGCCTCGATTCTGGTTCGAGTCGTTTCAGAACTGGCAAAGCGAGTTTCTGGCGGTCGGGGCAATGGTGGTGTTGAGCATTTTCCTACGCCAGCGAGGCTCGCCCGAGTCGAAACCGGTGGACAGTCCTCACAGCGACACGGGCGCAGAGTAAACACCTACCAAGTCCGTTTAGTTCCAAGTTTCGCTTGACCCTTTTTCCGTCTTTGCGGCAACATTACCCGCGCGAGTTGAACCCCGGTTCGCTTCCTCGCTTCACCAATCGCCGCCGTCACATTCTAAGGATTTGATATGACCCCAGAACAACCGTATTTTCCCCTGCCCTCCCACAACTTGAACACGATCTGGCGCAGCGACGCATTGCTGGTCATGACCAAACAGGCGTCCCTGCCCGATCGCTGTGTTAAATGCAATGCGCCCACGCCCGAACGTCTCAGGCGCAAACTTCAGTGGCACCATCCAGCCCTGTATCTCCTGATTTTCGCGAGCCTCCTCATTTATTGGGTCGTCGCGATGGTTGTACGCAAAACGGCGATCGTGAACCTCGGGCTTTGCGAAGAACACCGGGAGTCGCGAAAGCTGAGTATCATCATTACCGTGCTCCTCGCATTTGTGGCAGCGCTCAGTTCCATAGCGGCGGTGCAGTTCGAGATGCCTCTCTTATTCCTCGTGGCTCTCGGGCTGGTATTAGCGGCCGCGATTTACGGCAGCATCACGATTCGCGTAGTTGCTCCAACGAAGATCGACGAACACTTCGTCTGGATCAAAGGCGTCGATACCAGCTACTTGCAAGAGCTTCCGCAGTGGCAAGGCCGCATGTGAGTGGGTTCCCAAGTTGCTTGCCAATCACGTCGGCCCACACCTATAATCGCGCCCGTCTCTCGAACCCTTCACTCCTCGTAACCTTGGACCATGATTATGAAGCGTTTTGCTTACCCCCTTGTAGTAACTCTTTGCCTTTTAGCCGTCGTCTCTCAGCACACGCCAGTCCTTGCGAAGGACAAGTGGATCAGTGTGCGCACGAAGAATTTTTTCCTCGTAGGAAATGACAGTGAGAAAGAGATCAAAGAGGTCGCGCTCAAACTCGAGCAGTTTCGCGAAGTCTTTACCCGGCTGTTTCCAAACATGGTCTTCAGCACGCCCGTGCCGACGACCGTCGTGGTGTTCAAGAGCCATAGCTCCTACGCTCCGTTCAAGCCACATGCGAACACCGCGGGGTATTTTCAGGCCGGGCGCGACGTGAACTACATCACGTTGACCACGGAACTACACACCGCCGACCCCTTCGAAGTTATCTTTCACGAATACACGCACCTGCTGGTTAACAACACGTTCAAAGACGCTCCGCTCTGGTTCAACGAAGGGCTCGCTGAGTACTACAGCACTTTCAAGATCACGGACGATCGCAAGGTTGCGCTGGGCAGAGCAATCGGCAATCACGTTTACCTGCTGCGCGCCAGCAAGATGCTGCCGCTGCGCACGCTCTTCGAAGTCGATCACAAATCGCCGCATTACAACGAATCAAAAAAGCAGGGGATCTTCTACGCACAGTCATGGGCGTTGATGCACTACCTGCTGATCGGAAAAACCGGATTCGTGGCGCCGCTTAGCAAGTTTCTGGAATTGCAGAATGCGGACGTGCCGCTCGACGAAGCATTTCAACAGTCGTTCGGAATGCCTTTCGAGACGATGGAGAAGGATCTCCGCAATTACATCAAGCAGGATCGGTATAACCTGATCACCGGCCACTTCGAACGTAAAGTCGAACTCGACGCGAGCACGCTGGCAGCTCCGCTGAGCGAAGCCGAAGCGCAGGCTTATCTCGGCGACTTGATGCTCCACAGCCATCGCAAGGACGCCTACACGTATCTGGAAAAAGCCATCAAGCTCGATCCGAATCTCGGCATGGCCCACGCATCGCTCGGTATGGCGTATTTTCGCGAAGGTAAAGTGAATGAAGCGCGTGCGAGTCTTGAGCGTGCCGTCTCGTTAAATTCGCAAAACTACCTCGCGCATTACTATTACGCGTTCACGTTGAGCCGGCAGAGTGAAGAAGGCGCGCCTGTGTCAGCCTACACGCCTGAAGTGGCGGCAAAGATCCGTCAGCATTTGCAGAAGGCGATTGCGTTGCGTCCTGATTTTCTCGAGTCGTACAACCTGCTCGCGTTTGTCAGTTTGGTGAGTGGCGAGAACCTGAACGAAGCGATCGCGTCCGTGAAAGAGGCGTTGAAGACTTCGCCCGGCCGCAGCGACTTCTCTTTCACTTTGGCCCAACTTTACGCGCGCACCGGCGACTACAAAGCTGCGCGCGAAATGCTCGAGCAACTGGTGAAATCAAACGACAACGCCGAGATGCAACTCCCGATAGAGTCGCTGCTGTCACAGATCAAGCGGATCGAAGAGAACGCCGGTAAGTACGAGCACCTGAAGCAAACAGCAAACCGCACTAATGGCGGCGGACCGCCCACACTCGTTAGTGTTGGTTCAGAAACGACAACGCCGGCCACTTCCCCCACGACCACCACCACGAACGTACCGCAGCTCGCGCCGAACGATCCCTCTTTCTACTTGCGCGAGGTATTGAGGAAACCCGCCGCCAGTGAAACTCAGTTGCAGGCCACGCTGCTGCGGCTCGAATGCGACGCGAAAGGAATCGTCTTCGTGGTCCAGACTGACAGCGGCTTGTTGCGACTGCGAACGGCGAGTTTTGAAGACGTCGAGATCACGACTTACGATCCCGGCGTGAACGGTGAGATCAAGTGCGGCGAACGCAAGCCTGCGAACGTCGTGGTTGTTTGCTACGTCCCGAACGCCGACAAGAAACTGAAAGCGGACGGCGTTTTGAAGTCGATCGAGTTTGTCCCGACCGACTTCAAACTCAAACCACCAACTCCCTGAACAACGTTAACTAACCCGATAGCCAGAAAAAGGTCACGGGCACCCTGGGACCGCAGGCGTCCCGCCTGCAAGGGACCCACCCGAGCGCTCCCGTGTGCTTGCAGGCGAGACGCCTGCGGTCCCAGGGTATCTGTGCCTGAACACTTACTGCTGGCGCTGCTGCGCCTGACCTTCGGTCGCGGTGTTGCGCCGAGAGCCGTTCAACTGCTTCATCAACTCCTCAACCGCAACTTCGAGCTGACGATCGCGCCCGGCCAACACGTCTTCCGGTTTGTTCTCGACCAGCATGTCGGGCTGCACGCCGTTGTTTTCCATGTTCGTGCGCTTCGCATCAGCGAGGAACACGCCCACACCCGGAGTGCGCACCGTCGAACCGTCGATCAACGTGTAACTGCCGGTACCGATGACGGCTCCCGGCGTTGGCGTGCCAACGACCTTGCCCAGTCCGAGTGCACGGAAGCCCGCCGGAAACATCTCCGCGTTTGAAGCCGAGCGCCAGTTCTGCAACACGATCTTTGGTCCAAAGAAAGCGGCAAATGGACGGCCGGCTGGTTCCGTACCGCGCGGTTGCCAGACCTGATACTGGCGTTGGACCAGGATGGCGAGCAACTCCTGTTCGATGTTGCCGCCACCGTTCCAGCGTTGATCGATCACCAGCGCTTCCTTGTTGCGAAACTCGCGGATCTCTTTTTCAAACTTCCGCAGCGATGGTTGATTCATCGCCTGGATGTGGATGTACCCGATGCGTCCGCCGGAAAGCTCGTCGACTTTCTTGCGCCGCTCCTTGACCCAACGCTCGTAACGCAACTGGCCGTAAGCGCCGGTATTGATTGCTTCGATGCGTGTGTTCCACGCGCCATCGTCGGCGGGTTTGTTGTTGAACGTCACCGTCACCTTGCGGTTCAGGCGGCTGTTCAATAACTGCCAGTACTCGTCGCCGGCTTTGACTTGCTTGCCGTCGATCGCCATCAGGTAATCGCCGACTTTCACGCGCACCCAGTCTTTGTCGGCTGGGCCATCTTCGTAGACGTGAGTTACGCGATAACGGCCCGCGGCTTTGTCGGCTTCGAGCTCCATGCCGAGATGTCCGGTCGAAACTCCACCGGCGGCTGGACCACGCGGCGGCGGCGCCGCGCCCGTGTGCGAAGCGTTCAACTCACCAATCATTTCGTTGATGATGTTGAGCAGTTCCTGGCGATCGCCGACGTACTCGACGAGCGGCCGATACTTCGCGCGCATCGCGTCCCAGTCCATGCCGTGCATCTTGGGATCGTAAAAGCGGTATTTCATCGTGCGCCATGCATCGTCGAACATCTCAGCCCATTCGGCCGGGCGCTCGATCCGCACGCGAACGTTGAAATTGATCCGGCGTCTGCCGCCGCCGCCCGCGGTTGGGCCCGCGGCTGCGGTTGTGGTCGCGCCTGCGCCCGCGCCCGCTCCTGGTCCACCACCAGCCGGAATCGGCACTGACCAAACGCCATCACGCTCGCGGAAGAACAGCG
The DNA here is from genome assembly GCA_020199835.1 of Acidobacteriota bacterium. Taxonomy (GTDB): domain Bacteria; phylum Acidobacteriota; class Blastocatellia; order Pyrinomonadales; family Pyrinomonadaceae; genus PSRF01. The sequence goes on from JAIVJV010000009.1 coordinate 715,763, forward strand.
TGCGGCCATCGCGCGAGATGTTCAGATCCGACACTCCGCCGCCGGGACCACCGCCGCCACCGGGACCGCCACCCTCACCTTCATTCGGAGGCTGACCGGCAGTGATGCGCGCGAGTCGCCGTCCGTCTTCCTGAACCGAATAGATGACCGGAATGTTTGCCTGGCCTGCGGGCTCGGTCGTCACGAAGACAAGCGTGCGGCTGTCAGGCGTGATCGCGAAGTTAAGAATCGGAAACGGCATACGCGTGATCTGCCGGGTACGGCGTTTCAGCCCATCAAAATGGACCTTGATCTCGCGTGGCGGACGATTCGCTTGTGGGCGAGGTCGCGCTGCCGGAGGCGTGCCGCCTTCAGCACCTTCAGCGGGCGGCTGTGCCGGAGGCGCCGGCGTTTCACCAGCAGCTTCGCGCTCTTCCGGATCGTCAGGATCTTTTTCCTGGCGCTCGAGCCACATCGAGTAGATCTGGACCGAGTTCGGAACGTTCCCGCCCGCAGTCGCTTCAACGCGCTGGAAGAAAAGTTTCCGGCCGTCTGGTGCAAACCGCGGATTGCCATCGTTGTTCGAATCAAAGGTGACGCGATGCGCCTGCTTCTCCGCTCCTGACGACGCGATCAAATAAATGTCAGCCGTGCGCGAGATGTCATTCTTCGAATACGCGATCCATTTTCCGTCGGGTGACCAGACGGGCGCGCTGAACGCGCCGTAGCGCGAAGTATCGAGTTCGACGACCTGCTTCGTCGCGACCGTCAGCTTGCGCAGCTTGTCGTCTGAAGCGGCAAAGGCGATCTCTTTCGAGTCCGGCGACCAGTTGAAACCGAGCTTGAGGGCATCGATGTCGGTGAGCTTTTGTGCGGGCGCCGAATCATCCGCGGCGACAACGTAAAGCTCTTCGCGTCCGCTCTGATCGGAAATGTAAGCGAGCCATTTGCCGTCGGGCGAATACGAAACGTTGCGATCGCGAGCTGGTCCATCGGTGAGTTGCTTCAGATCGCCTTCTTCAACGGGCGCGGTGAAGATTTCGCCGTGAATCGAGAAGGCGATTCGTCGTGATGACGGCGCGAGATCGTAATCGTCCGCTTGCGAAGCAAACGACTGTACTTCGGACAGGTTCTCCTGTGTCTCGGCCTCGATGTTCAGCGTTATCGGCGTGGCGCGCTTCGAGGCAACATCAAGTTTCCAAATGCCGAAGTCGTGCTCAAACATGATCACGCGCCCGTCGGCGCTGATTGAGGGCCAACGCACGTCGCCGGCTTTGAAGGTCGTGACTTTGTCTGCCTTGCCGCCGTTTTCGGAGACACGCCAGATGTTAGTCAGACCACCACCGTCGCGATCGCTAACGAAATAGATGTAACCATCGCGTCCCCACATCGGCCACGAATCGACACCGTCAAAATCCGTCACCTGCGTAAATTTCTTCGCGGCCACGTCCATGACCATGATGTCGCTTTGCATAGAGCCACGATAATACTTGCGCCAGTACGCCTGCGTTTTTTGGTTGTACGCGAGCTTCTGGCCGTCTGGTGAATACGAAGCCATCACGCCCATGTCGGTGCCGGCTTTCGTCGGCATGCCGCCTTCGGTGCTGACGAGGTAAAGCTGCGGCGTAAAGTCCTCACCGCGGTTGGCGCTGAACATGACGGAACGGGAGTCGGCAGACCATCCGAGCACGGTGTCGTCAGCGGAATGGTTAGTTAACTGTTTCACCTGGCCACCGCCGGCAGGTATCAGGTAAACATCGAGGTTGCCGTTGCGATCACTGGAGAACGCGATCCATTTGCCGTCCGGAGAGAAACGTCCGTAAACGTCTCGGGCCCGGTTGACAGTCAGGCGTTGCACGTTCTGTCCATTTTCGTCAGCGGTCCAGATGTCGCCAAGATACGTGAAGACGACGCGGCCATTGTGATAATGCGGATAGCGAACAAGCCGCGCTTCGCGGCCGAACGCCGAAATTGCTGCGACGAGAAGCATTGCTGCTGCGAAGAGAGTGGTTGTCTTTTTCATGGCTCCTGACCTGCGCTAGTTGGGTTGGAAATTACCTGGAAAGGGGAGGCCGAATTATATCCGGGAAACTTGCGAATTGCGAAGGCAAATTGGCATGATTGGCCCGTGACGACAATTCGCTGCTGCAAGATGGGCGCCGCCGATGTAGCCGACGCGTTTCAGATGCTGAGTGATTTTCTCAGGGCTGACGAACACTACCTCGCCAGCAGTGAAGCGTACGGCGATCTAGGCCTCAAGGGTCTCAACAACGCACTCGATCTATTTCTCGAACATCCCGAGCTCGGTTTTGTCTGGATGGCTTACGACGAACGCGGCGTCGCGGGGATCTGCGTCGTGTGTTACGCGATCTCAACGTCAATGGGCGCCGTGGTTGCGAAGCTCGACGACGTTTCCGTTAAGGAAGATCGGCGCGGGGCCGGAATCGGCGGCGAGATGCTAAATCGACTGAAAGATCAGTTGCGCAAAGAAGCTGTGACACGGATCGACGTCGCTGTCCACCTCGACAACCCGCAAGCAAAACGCTTCTACGAAAAAGCCGGGTTCGTAGCGCTTCACGAAGAGCGGCTGTCCTGCTTGCTATAGAAACACAGATACACACAGATCCTTTTACTGGTCTGTGTGCATTCGTGTTTATCCGTGGCCAAGATTTGAAATCTCCTCGAAGTACTTCGCAAACGCCACCATCCCGCCAGACGCCTGTTGCCAGTCGAAGTTTTCGTTTGGGGCGTGATAGCCGTGTTCAGGCAGCGAGAGGCCGAGGAAAAGCACCGGGCATCGCAAAACTTTCTCAATGCTCGTCATCGCGCCGATCGTCCCACCGTCACGCACAAAAACCGCGTCGCGCTTGAACGCAAACTTCACCGCGCGCTTCAACGCCTGCGGCAACGGCCCTTCAAGCACGGTGCGAAACGCCGGCGCCTGTGATTCAAACTGAATCGTCACGTCCGGATTTCTCTCCTTCACCGCCGCCGTGATCAGCCTTTTCAGTTTCTGCGGATCCTGCACCGGCACGAGTCGGCACGACGCTTTCACTTCCGCACGCGGCGGTACGATCGACTTCAAACCCGGCCCCTGGTAACCGCCAACGACGCCATGAATCTCGAGCGTCGGCATGCCCCAGATTCGTTTCATCGCTTCCAGCGGATCTTCAGTGCGCATCTTTTTCAAGTGGTGCGCTTTCTTGAAGTCCTTCACGCTAAACCCGCAGTTAGCCCAGTCCTCGAGTTCTTTTTTCGACGGTGGAATCACGTCGTCGTAGAAACCTTTGATTTTTACTTTGCCGGTGCGGACGTCGTAGAGATCGCAAACTAGTTGCATCAACTCGGCGATCGGATTGCGCGAGGCGCCACCGGTTTCGCCGGAGTGCGTGTCGACGGTCGCCGTTTCGAGCCTGAGGATGAAGCCGAGCAGACCGCGCAGTCCCGCCGAACTCGCCGGCCGGTTTCGCGACACCCAAACCGTGTCAGAAACGACGACCGAATCGGTGCGCAAGTCCTTCGCCGCTTTCGTGATGATCGTCTCGAAATTCGGCGAGCCGATCTCTTCTTCAAACTCCCAGAGGAAACGAATGTTTACCGGAACGTTGGCTTCCATCGCCGCACGCGCGCCAAACAGCGCCGTCAACGCCGGCCCCTTGTCGTCGGTAGTTCCGCGGCCGAAGTAGGTGTCACCCTTTTTCGTGAAAACAAACGGCTCGGTGTCCCACGGCTCGGTCTCGCGCGACGCAGGCTGAACGTCGATATGGTTGTAAACGGTCACGGTCGGACGGCCGCTGTCGTTGCCAAACACGCCATGAACCACCGGATTTCCCTTAGCCGCTCGGTAAACCTCGACTTGGCCGCCGAACTTTTCCAGCGTTTCAACCGTAAGTTCAACGCCTTTCTTGATGTCGCCAAGGTGGCTCGGGTCCACGGAAACCGTCGGCGTTTCGACAAAACGGCGCAGAAGTGCCTCGTATTCGTCCCGATGCTCGTTGGCAAAAGACAAAAGATTCTCCCGTGTCAATGTCGTTGGCATTTACACCCTCCGTCGAATTGTCGTTTAGAGCGTGGCGCCAATAATACATGAGGATCCGGGATTCGCGGGCGACGAAAATCGGCGTGACGGCATCTACAAAAGCTCAGGTCTTCGTGTTATTCTGACGTCCCCGAGTTTCCGCCCGAAACCCGGTAGTGACCGACCCCGAACCGGTAGTGATTAGCTGTATACAGTTTTAGGAGGGTTGCGTGAGAAAAAGCTCTTTTGCCCCGGGAATTCTTTTCCTTATTTTTGCCCTGACACTTCCCGCATTCATTCTGGCCCAGCAAAACCGTTCGGCCCGGCGGGCTACGCCGCCCGACCGGCCGGCGCCAACTACCGGTGCAAATGGCAAGGGTGTCGTTACCAGTCCGATGATCAAGAGCGACCTGGCGGAAGCACTCGGCGTCATCCAGTCGAATCACATCGACGGCAAAAAACTCGATTACAACTCAGTCTTCAAATCGTCAATCACCGGCATGTTGAGTGTGCTCGATCCACACTCGACCTACTTCGATCCAATCGAATATGCCTCGTTCCGCACCGAGCAGCGTTCGGAATACTTCGGCATCGGCGCGACCATTGAGGATCTGCGCGAAGGCACTGACGTCAATACCTACATTCGCGCGACGTTCCCGGAATCTCCGGCTCACCGCGCGGGACTGCGGTTTGGCGACAAGATTCTTGAAGTCGACGGCCAGTCGATGAAGGGCAAGACTTATCCGGACGTGCGCAAGTTCCTGTTGGGACCGCGCGGCACAACGGTGAAAGTCACGGTCGAGCATCCGGCCGACAAGTCAAAGCAAACAGTCAGTATCGTCCGCGACGCGGTTTCGCTCCCGTCGATCGCTCAGGCTTACATGCTGCGTCCCGGTGTCGGCTACGTCGGGATGACCGGCGGTTTTAACCTGACGACTGCCGATGAGTTTGATCAGGCGCTGAGATTTCTGCACGGCAAGGGCATGAACATGCTCGTGCTCGACTTGCGCGGTAACCGCGGTGGTTTGTTGATTCAGGCCGTGCGCGTCGCGAATACCTTCCTGCAACGCGGCCAGATGATCGTCACGCAGAAAGGCCGCTTCCGCGATAGCTCGCAATCGTACGCGGCGGTGAACGAGAACCCGGACAAAGTTCCGGTGGTTGTGCTGGTTAACGGCGAGACTGCTTCCGCGGCCGAAATCGTTGCCGGCGCGCTCCAGGATCACGACCGTGCCCTAATCGTCGGTGAAACGACGTTTGGCAAAGGCCTCGTGCAGTTTCCGTTTCAGTTGGATTACGACTCAGCGCTGCTGCTGACCATCGCGAAGTATTTCACGCCGTCAGGCCGTTTGATTCAGCGCGATTATTCCGGCGGCGGCACTTACAACTACTACTTCCCGGGCGGACTCGCAGCCGATAAGAGCAGCCAAGCGAATCCGCAGAAAAGCGGTCCCGAGACTCAAACCGACATGGGTCGCACGGTTTATGGCGGTGGCGGTATCGCTCCGGATGAAACCGTGAAACCAGGCACGATTTCCGGGGCCGAGCGACATCTGCGCGATGTGCTCTTCGCGTTTGCGCTAGAGCTGACCACGGGCAAGGTGCAAGGGTTTGACGCGTATCGCATTCAGCGGCCGATCGACTTTGAGCACGATCTCGTGAGTGAGGACTACCCGGTCACTGACGCCTTATTCAATCAATTGAAGAAGTTTGCGGGTAGTAAACCGATCTTCAAGGTGACGCCCGAGCAGCTTGAGAAGTCGCGTGCGTATGCCGAAAGGCAGTTGCGTTACAACCTGCTGTCGGCGGCTTATGGTTTTCGAACGGCGACGCAGGTTTTCAATGACGCGGATCCGCAGATCTCGAAGGCTGTTGACGCGATGCCACGGGCTCGTGAGCTTGCGCAAGCTGCGAGTCGCGCCCGCGTTCGTGGGTAAGTAGCGAACGCTTTCAGCGTTCCAAACGTTATCGTATCTGGACCCGGGGTTGAGGCAACGCCGGGCTGAAATTAGCTCACGCCGTTGGCGTTTGCTGCGCGCCTGAAAATAGCTAACGTCCAGGCGTTCCTAACTTACCTTACTTAACGTTCCATCGCCGCCACTTTTCCGAGTCGGCGGCGATGGCGTTCTTCACCAGTAAATTTCGCACCTACAAACGAACGCAATATCTCGAGCGCGAGTTCTACGCCGACGACGCGCGCGCCGAGACAGAGCACGTTGCAGTCGTCGTGTTCGCGCGACTGATGCGCGGAATACGTATCGCCGCAAAGCGCCGCGCGAACGCCGCGCAACTTGTTCGCCGCGACCGCAGCGCCCACACCACTCCCACAGACCAGCACGCCGATCTGCGCCGCACCGCTTTGCACGGCTTCGCCAACCAGTTTTGCGTAATCAGGATAATCGTCAGGAATGGCACCGTCGTGAGTGCCGAAGTCAATCACTTCATGTCCGGCGCTTCGCAGTTCTTCGATCACTCGCTCATTGAGCGGGTACCCACCGTGATCTGCGCCAACTGCAATCCGCATTAGTTTTATCGATCACAAGAGCTTACGTGCCTGGTCCAACACGTTCTCAACATTGAACCCCAACTCGCGCAACGCCACCTCGCCCGGCGCGGAACCGCCGAACCGATCCAAACAAATCACCGCGCCGCCCGTTCCCACGTACCGATCCCATCCCTGGCAAACACCGGCCTCGATCGCGAGTCGCGCCGTCACAGCCGGCGGCAACACCTCATTCCAATACTCGTCGGTTTGCTCCTCGAACAGTTCCCAACACGGCAGCGAAACAACGCGCGTCGGCGTTCCCTCTTTTTGCAAAGTCTCCCGCGCTTCCAGCGTGAGCGAAACTTCCGAACCGGTCGCAATCAAAATCAGTTTGGGTGTCGTCACTTCGCCTTCGGTCGTTTCAGCTTCCGCAAGCACGTATCCACCACGACGCAAACCATCCGCTGCCGCAAACCGCTGGCGATTGATCACCGGCACTTTCTGTCGTGTTAACGCCAACGCGGTGGGCGCATTTCGGCGCAGGATCGCAATTCGCCACGCCTCACTAACCTCCGCGGGATCCGCCGGACGAATCACAAACAGATGCGGTATCGCTCTCAAGGCGGCCAGGTGCTCAATAGGTTGATGCGTTGGTCCATCCTCACCCAACCCAACCGAGTCGTGCGTGAAGACGTAGATCACCTGCACTTCCGACAGCGCCGCGAGACGAATCGCCGGACGCATATAATCCGAAAACGTCAAAAACGTGCCGCCATACGGAATCAAGCCACCATTCAACGACATGCCCGTCAACGTCGATCCCATCGCATGTTCGCGCACGCCAAAGTGCAAAATGCGTCCGTCGTAAGCTCCGGCTGCGAAGCTGTGACTTTCCTTGATGTCGGTGTTGTTTGAAACGCCTAGATCCGCCGAACCGCCGATCAGCATCGGCAGCACGGGCGCGAGCGCGTTGATGACTTCACCACTCGCGACGCGCGTCGCAATATCTTTCCCATTCTCAAACTTCGGCAAGTGATCTTCCCAACCGGCCGGCAATTCACCGCTCATCGTTGCGCGCCAGAGTTTGCCTTCTTCCGGATGAGCTTTCTCGTACTCGTCAACCAAAGCATTCCAGTCAGACTCGAGTTGCGCGCCACGCTCAATCGCTTCGCGGTAATGCGCGAGCGCCTCTTCGGGAACGTAAAACTGTTCGTCCTCGGGCCAACCGAGATGTCGCTTCGCCTCTCGAACCGCATCTTCGCCCGGCGCATCGCTGTGCGCCTTACGCGTGCCCTGCGTCGGCATGCCGTAGCCGATGATGGTCTTCACCGAGATCAAACTCGGCCGGTCGTCCACCGCCTGCGCGGCGCGAATCGCAGCTTCGATATCGTCGAGATTGTTGCCGTCGGCGACGGTTTGCGTGTGCCAGCCGAGGGCTTCAAATCGCTTTGGCACGTCTTCGCTGAAAGCGAGATTTGTAAAACCTTCGATGGTGACGTTGTTATCATCGTAGAGATAGATCAGTTTGCCGAGTTTGAGATGACCCGCTAACGACGCGGCTTCAGCAGCGACGCCTTCCATGAGATCGCCGTCGGAAACGATGGCGTAAACGTAATGATCAATGAGCGGAAAGTTTTCTTTGTTGAAGCGCGATGCAAGATGCGCTGCGCCCATCGCCATGCCGACGCCGTTTGCGAAACCCTGGCCGAGTGGTCCAGTAGTGATCTCGACGCCGGGCGTCAACCCGTATTCGGGGTGCCCGGGTGTTTTTGAGCCCCACTGCCGGAAGTTTTTCAACTCGTCGAGCGAGAGGTCATAGCCCGTCAAATACAGCAACGAGTAAATCAACATCGAGCCGTGGCCGGCCGAAAGCAGAAATCGGTCGCGATTTTCAAACTTCGGGTTCTTCGGATTGTGTCGCAGAAAGCGCGTCCAAAGAACGTAAGCCATCGGCGCGGCTCCGAGCGGCAGTCCCGGATGGCCTGATTTGGCCTTCTGGACGGCGTCGAGCGTCAACGCGCGAATGGTGTTGATGCAGAGTTGATCGAGTTCTGGAGTGGTGTTGGAGTTTTCTTTCTGCAAGGGTGCGCTCATTAGTTGCGTGTCCTGTTTGTTTAACTCGTTTCGCCGAACAACCGCTCGTAGAGATCCTGTTGTCGCGCAAGACCGTCGCGATAGCGCGCGTGTCGCTGCATATCGGGTTCGAAAACCTCGTCGACTGAAACCGGAACTGCTTCGAGGTTTCCTATTTTGCCCACCGCTTCCAACGCAAGCAAGGCAGCGCCGCGCATCGACGCTTCGGACGCGCTGCCAAGCATGACCGGACGTCCTAAAACGTCAGCGATGATCTGTAACCACACGGGTGATGAGCGCAACGCGTTACCGGTCACGATCACCGTAGCGCCTGGCGCGATCTCGTCGAGTGCTTCCGCGATTAGAGCGAAGCGATAGGCGATCGCTTCGAGTGCGGCGCGAAGGATTTCGGGTGTGGTGGTCTGTTGGCGCAAGCCGAAGATGCCGCCGCGTGCCTCGGCGTGCCAGCCGGTGCTGCGTTCGCCGGACCAGAATGGAAGGATGGTGAGTCCGTGAGAATCAGGTTCAAACGCTGCAAGCTGTTGTTGCAGAGCGGCTGTGTTGTCGCCGGTGTTTAGAGATTGGACCAGCCACTCGAGCAACCCGCCGCCGTCTGACAGCGCGCCGCCAACGACTACCCGTTCACGCGAGACGCGATAGCTCCACAGCGACGGTGATAGTTTTGCTGGTGGCTCGCCGGTGTAAACAACGCGCATCGCGCCGGACGTTCCGATCATTAACGCGATCGTTGCTTTTGTGGTGCAATTGCCGCCGACGTTATTCGCCGCGCCGTCGCCAACCACGATCCGTGTTTCATCGGTGAAGATGCGTGGCAAGGTTTCTAAAGGAACACGGATACCGCGGATGAGTTCCGCATCCCAGTCGCAGGTGCTCTGGTTCATTAATCCCGTGGCTGACGCCATGGAAACACTCGCCGCCGACTCACCAAACAACCGCAAACACAAATACTCACCAAACCCCAGCCACTTACTCGTCGCATCGAATTTGCGCGGATGCTCCGCTTTCAACCAGCGCAACTTCGCGGGCCAGTAACTCGGATGCAACCGGCAACCCGTTCGGGCGTGAATCTCACGTTCATCAAACTCCGCCCGCAGCTCCTTCGCTTGCTGCGTCGCACGCGTGTCAGCCCACGTCAACAACGGCGTGGTCGGGGCGCCACTCGCATCCACACCCATCAAACTGTGCCAAAACGTCGAGATCGCTATCAGTTCACTCGCACCCACGCCCGAACCAGATAACCCCTCAACAGTCTTCACCACTTCCTCGACCAACACGTCCGGATCGAGTTCCACAAAATCTCCACCACCACGCGGTCTCGACACCTGCGTACTCTCGATTGCAGATCCGCGTTCATCAAACAGCGCTGCCCGAACACCTGACGTCCCCACGTCAATGCTCAACCCTGATCGGTGCAATCCGTGGCTCATCTCGTTAGAATGCACAACCTGAATGCCATCAAATCCGTTGCGTTGGCTAATCCTGGCCGGCGCCATTCACATTACTCTAACACTCGCAGTTTTTCTCGCCGGACATTTTCAACTGCTGCCGAGTGTTTTCGACGCGCATGGCACCGGCCTGACCTTTGCCATCGACGCCACCAGCTACCAGGCCCTCTCGAGTGAACTCGCCAATGAACTGCAAACGAAAGGTCTTTCCGCGTGGCTCGCGATCAAAGCACCTCTGCACTGCCGGCTTTACTCGCTACTGTTCGCGACGATCGGCCGCGTTTTGGGCCATAACGTCCTCACCGCGGAACCACTCAACCTCTTTTACTATCTCGGCGTTCTCTGTTGCGTCTATTTTTTAGGACGCGAGATCTTCAACGCTCGTACCGGAATGCTCGCGGCGATTATAGTCGCCGTTTGGCCCTCGTTCGTGTTGCATTCAACGCAACTCATCCGCGACTCGTTTGCGATTCTCTGCCTGCTTGCGTTGCTGTTGGCGCTGACGCTTTTACTGCGCCGTCAACTGTCCTGGCGCGCGGGTCTCGCGACCGGCGCCGCTGGCGCGGCGCTCGCCACGATGTTCTGGATGCTTCGCGGCAACATGTGGAGCGTTGTCGTCCTCGCTGTCGGTCTCACCATCGTGTTGCTGCTGTGGCGCATTGTGCGCGCTGACAAGGTTCTCGGCGCAAATCTTGTGGCGGTCGTGTTCATCGCTATCGTTATGCTGGTCGCGCCTTCGCGACTCGAAAGCACCGGTCTTCCGGGAGTGAAACCACCCGTCACACCGCTCGCAATTCCTCCGGTCAGACAACTACGGTCGACTGAAGGAATCTTCACGCGCATGCTCAGGCAAGTGGGCCAACGCCGCGCGGGTTTCAGCATGTACGGCGCCCGCGAATCGGACATCGCCGGCGACGTGCGTCTGCATACCACGGGCGACGTTCTGAGATTTTTGCCGCGCGCAGCCGTCATCGGATTCCTGGCGCCCTTTCCGCGAATGTGGATCGAGCGTGGAAGTTACGGCCTCGCCGGGCGACTGCTGAGCGGCGCGGAAACGTTAGTAATGTATTTTCTTTATCTCGCTGTGGGTGTGTGCGTGTGGCGCAATCGACGGCGAAGCGAGATGTGGTTGCTGTTTCTCGTTGCCACGCTCGGCACGATAGCGTTAGGGCTGGTGGTCGTAAACGCGGGCGCACTTTTCCGTTTGCGTTACGTGTTCTGGATCATGTTCATCATCATGGCCGCCCACGTGATCGACGCCACCATCGTTCACTTCACGATCTTGCGCACTAGCGCCACGAAGTCTTTGATGTCTTCTTCCGTCGTGTCAAACGACGCCATGAACCGGCACTCTGAAGTCTCTTCATTCCAAACGTAAAAGAAATATTTCTTTTGCAGCGCCTCAACGTGCTTCTCCGGGATCACGGCAAACACTCCGTTGGCTTCGACGGGCTGCGTGAGTTTTATCGCCGGCACTTTCTCCAGTTCACTCGCGAGCACGCGCGCCATTCGATTCGCATGTGTCGCGCTGCGCCGCCACAAATCGCCCGACAACAGGGCTTCAAATTGCGCCGAGATAAAACGCATCTTCGACGGCAGGTGCATGCCCTGTTTGCGAATGTATTTGAAGTTCTCGCCGAGTTGCTGGTTGAAGAACACGACCGCTTCGCCGTACATCATGCCGTTCTTCGCACCGCCGAACGAGAGCACGTCAACGCCCGCGTCTACCGTGATCTCTTTGAGGTTCGCGTTGAGACTCGCCACGGCGTTCGCGATGCGCGCGCCGTCAACGTGCAGCAACATGTTGTTGTCGTGCGCGAAACGCGCGAGTGTTTTGAACTCGTTCTTTGTGTAGACAGTGCCCATCTCGGTGGCTTGCGAGACGGAAATGACGCGCGGCTGCACGTGATGTTCGAATCCGACGCCGTGCAACAGAGGCTTGATCTGTTCGACGCGGAGTTTGCCGTCGGGCGTGCGCAGGGAAAGTAGTTTGCAGCCGGCGAACTTTTCCGGCGCGCCACACTCGTCCACGTTGATGTGCGCCGTCTCCGCGCAGACGACTGCTTCGTACGAATTCGTCATGGCTTTGAGGCCGAGTACGTTTGCACCCGTGCCGCCAAAGACGAAATAAACCGCGATGTCTTTGCCGAAGTGTTTTTGAAAAACCTTGACCGCACGCTCGGTAAACGGATCGTCGCCGTAGGCTACGACGTGCCCGTCGTTCGCGGCGCGGATGGCTTCGATCATCTCGGGATGCACGCCTGCGTTGTTGTCACTGGCGAAGCTACGTTTAGACATTCCGTATTGATCCGTGGCTTATACCTTTCCCGCCTTGAAATCGCGGGCGAGCTCGCGCGCGGCGTTCGCGCCCGGAAGGCCGGTCAGGCCGCCGCCGGGATGCGCCCCGGCGCCGCACAGGTACAATCGCTTCAACGGCGTTCGATATTGCGCCCAGCCGATCAAAGGTCGAAATGTGAAGAACTGATCGAGCGTTTGTTCGCCGTGATGAATGTGGCCGCCACTCAGCCCGTACGTCTGTTCGAGATCCAGCGGCGTGATCACCTGCTGCGCGACGATTAACTCGCGCACGCCCGGCGCGTATCTTTCCAACTGCCTCACGACGTTTTGCCCAAACTCATCTCGCCGCGTGGTCCAATCGCCCTGCTTCAAGCGGTACGGGGCAAACTGCACGTGAATCGACATTACGTGTTTGCCCTCCGGCGCAAGTGACGGATCGCCAACCGAAGGAATCGTGATATCGAGATATGGCTCGGCGGAGAACTCGCCATACTTCGACGCGTCGAATGCGCGTTCGAGGTAATCGATCTCCGGTCCGATGTGAATGCGTCCGCTCAGTTTCTCTTTGGGGTCACTTCCGTTCAGACCACGAAAAGCAGGCCGGCCGGACAACGCAAGGTTAACCTTCGCGGCCGCGCCGGGTGCACGGTAGTTGCGCATCTTCGACAAAAAGTTCGGATCGAGATCAACTGGATCGACGAGATTCAAAAACGTCGTGCGGGGATCCGCGTTGGAAACGACGACGCGCGACTCGATCTCAGCGCCGTCTTCGAGCACGACCTTTGGCTTGTCGGTGTCAGCGCCGACAACAGACGAAACGTTCGCACGCGTTCGGATTTCCACGCCCGCGGCTTGCGCTGCTTTCGCTAACGCTTCCGACAAAGCGCCCATGCCGCCGCGCGCGTACGAAGCCGATCCGATCGCGCTGCCATCGTGCGCCGCCTGCCACAACAAACCTAAACTCGTCCCGGCCGACCATGGACCAGCAAAAGCTCCGTGCACTCCGCGTGCCGCCACTGTCGCGCGTAACAATTCCGTTTCAAACCACTCACTGACGAGATCAGCGACCGCCATGGGTCCCCAGCGCAACAACCGATACTCGTCTTTCTTACCGAGTTTGCGGAACGCGAGTCCCACCTTGCCGAACTGCCACGCATCTGCCGCGGTCGGGTGATCGATCGACGGCGGCGTCATCGCGATCAGCGGCGCGAGCACGCGACCGATGCGCGCAAAGCTGTTGGCGAACTCCGGATACGCTTTCGCGTCTTTGACAGAGATCTTTTCTATCTCGCTGACGGTTCGCGAGACGTCGTTATAAATGCAGAGTGTTCTTCCCTCGGGCGATAGCGCAAGCACACGAGCTTGGGGGGTGATAATTTCCAACCCAAAACCCGACAAATTCAGATCAGATACGACCTGCGCGGACAACGGACCAACAGCATGGTCCAACGCTGACACGCGAAACCCGGGTTGAATCTCTTCAGTAACCGCGCCGCCGCCAACAACCTCGCGCCGTTCCAGCACGAGTGTCTTCAAACCCGCCTTCGCGAGATAACAGGCCGCAACCAGGCCGTTGTGTCCACCGCCGATGATTGTGACGTCGTAACTTGCCATTGGGTTATTGCCAATTGCCAATTGCCAACTGCCAATTTCGTTGAGCGCTTGAGTGCGGATTGCAAATCGGCACTTGGCAATTGGCAATCGAAAATGTCATGACCAGTCTTTCAACAGTTGCAGCGCCGCGTTGCGTCCCGGCGCGCCCATGATTCCGCCGCCCGGATGCGTTGCGGAGCCGCACATGTAAAGGTTTTTGATTGGCGTGCGATACTGCGCCCAGCCCGGAGCGGGACGCAAAAAGAAGAGCTGTTCGAGCGTTAGTTCACCCTGAAAGATGTTGCCTTCCGACAATCCGAAGTCGCGTTCGAGATCGAGCGGCGTCAGCACCTGTCGATCGCGAATCAACTCGCGGATGTTCGGCGCGTGCTCGGCGATCGTGTCGATCACCGTGTCGCCAAACTCGTCGCGCTTCTCGTCCCAATTGCCTTCCTTCAAGTTGTAAGGCGCGTATTGCACAAAGCACGACATCACGTGCTTGCCCGGCGGCGCGACTGAAGGATCGGTGAGACTCGGAATCACCATGTCGATGTACGGACGGCGCGAGAAACGCCCGTACTTCGCTTCGTCATACGCGCGTTCCATGTAATCGACACTGGGTGAAATAGAGATCGCGCCGCGCAAGTGCGCACCTGGACCAGGCATCGCCTTGAAGCTCGGCAAACCATCGAGCGCGAGGTTCACCTTGCCTGACGAGCCGCGATATTTGTACCGCTTGAGGTCGACGCAAAAATCGTCCGGCAGGTGCTGTTCGCCAACCATCCTCATGAACGTCAAACGCGGATCGACACTCGACGAAACGACGTCGGCGTGAATCTCGTCGCCGTTTTGCAAAACGACGCCAGTGGCGCGGCCGTTCTTCAAAAGTATCTTTTCAATCGCCGCTTCCGTGCGGATCTCAACGCCCGCTTCGCGCGCTGCGTCGCCAATCGCGTTGGAGATCGCGCCGGTGCCGCCGCGTGCAAATCCCCACGAACGAAACGCGCCATCAATCTCGCCCATGTAATGGTGGAGTAGCACGTAAGCCGTGCCCGGCGAACGCACGCCGAGAAACGTCCCGATGATGCCTGACGCCGACATTGTCGCTTTCAACACGTCAGTTTCAAACCACTGATCGAGAAAGTCGACGGCGCTCATCGTCATCAACTGCACCTGGTTGTACTTGTCGTCGTTCGAAAGTTTTTGAAAGCGACGCCCTAAGAACGCGAGATTTTTCCACGCTTTCGGTTCCAGTGTCGTGGGATCGGGCGGCGTCATGCTCATGATCGGTTTGACGAAGTGGGCCATCTCGATCATGGCTTTACCGTACTCATCGTAAGCTTCGGCGTCGAGTTTTGAATGACGCGCGATCTCGCGGCGCGTGCGGGCGTGATCGTTCACGCGCCAGAGATAATCGCCGTTTGGCATCGGCGTGAACGTGCCGTCGAGTGGAAGGATTTCCAGACCGTGGCGCGGCAAGTCGAGCTCGCGAATGATCTCGGGTCTGAGCAGTGAAACAACGTAGGAACAGACGGAAAACTTAAACCCCGGGAAGACCTCTTCAGTCACGGCCGCGCCGCCGAGCACATGGCGGCGCTCGAGCACGAGCACCTTCTTCCCCGCACGCGCGAGATATGCCGCATTAACCAGACCGTTATGTCCGCCGCCAATCACGACGACGTCGTATTTATTACTCATTGCTTCGTTTTTCGAACAGGAGTGCCTTGCTGCAAGCGCGTTAGCATACTTATAATCGCTCGCCCTGACAAACCCGGGACAATAGACAACTAAACGAATGCCGATCGGAACCCCTTTCCACGAACGAACATTCCAACTCTGCGAAAGTCTCAGCTATCGCGAGTGGTCTGGTTACTATGCCGTCAGCTCTTACGAGCCGCACCACGAGCACGAGTACAACGCGATTCGCAATGCAGCGGCGTTGATAGATATTTCGCCGCTCTTCAAATACCGAATCACCGGCAAGGACGCGACGCGGCTCGTCGATCGCATTATTACCCGTGACATGCGCAAGGTGTCGGTGGGCCAGGTGGTCTATACGCCGTGGTGTGATGAGCACGGCAAAGTGATCGACGACGGCACCGTCTCGCGGCTGGAAGAGAATAGGTATCGCTGGACCGCGGCCGATCCGAGTCTGCGCTGGTTCACGCAAAACGCCGCCGGCATGGACGTGCGAATCGAGGACATTTCGGAGGAGGTATCGGCGCTCGCGTTACAGGGACCGACGTCGGGCAGATTGCTCGTTAGTCTCGTCAGAGATGCCGACATCGCAAACCTGAAATACTTTCGAGTCACGAAAGGCAGCATCGCGGGCGTGCCGGTGGAGATCTCGCGCACGGGATACACGGGCGATCTGGGTTACGAGATCTGGATCGCGTCGGACCAGGCGGTGAAAGTCTGGGACGCTTTGATGGACCACGGCAAGGCATTTGATATTCACGCGGCGGGAATGCTCGCGCTCGACGTGGCGCGCGTCGAAGCTGGACTATTGCTGATCGAGGTTGATTTCAACAGCAGCAAAAAGGCGCTGATTGACGAGCAGCGATATTCGCCATACGAGATGGGGCTCGGGCGTCTTGTGAATCTCGACAAGAATCGGTTTGTGGGCCAGGCGGCATTGATTGCCGAACACAAACGCGGCCATGCGCGAGAGATCGTGGGGCTCGAGATCGATTGGCCGCAGGTCGAGAGTTTTTATGAAGCAGTCGGTTTGCCGCCGGCCGTTTCACCGATCGCTTCGCGGGTTGCGGTGCCGGTGTTTAAGGAAGGCATTCAGGTCGGCAAGGCGACGACGAGCACGTGGTCGCCGACGTTGAAGAAGATGATCGCCCTCGCGACGGTGAAACGAGAGTACACGCGTCCGGGCACGCGGCTGCAATTCGAGATTACGGTTGAGGCTGTGAGGCATCACGTACGTGCGACGGTGGTGAAGCTGCCGTTCTTCAATCCAAAGCGCAAAACAGCGACGCCCGTGGCTTAATCATTCATGAAGATCGTCAACGACTACGATCCGAACGTTCCGCTCGAGCAGGCGTCGACGATTCCTTCCTCGTGGTACGTCAACAAAGAACTCTACGAACTCGAACTAAAAACCGTCTTCTCGAATACGTGGCAGCTCGCTGGTCGATTGGACCAGTTGAGTCAGCCCGGGCAGTACGTCACGACGGACATTGGCGGTGAGCCGATCGTTGTGGTGCGTGGAAGCGATGGTTTGTTGCGCGCGTTTTATAACGTGTGCCGGCATCATGCGGCCGCCGTGATGACGGAGACGGAAGGGAAAGCGGCGCAGTTGCGTTGTCCGTATCACGGATGGACGTATTCGCTTGAAGGTGAGTTGAAGGGCACGCCGGATTTTTCGGGAGTTTGTGGGTTTGATCGTGCGAGTAACGGGCTGGCGAGAGTACAAGTTGGCGAATGGGAAGGTTGGGTTTTCGTTAAGCTTGACGAGAGTAGCGCGAATAGTCTTGAAGAGTTCTTGACGACGAATTTAATAAAACAAATAACACCTCTACACCTTTCAAACCTTCACTGGTTTGAGCGCCGTCACTATCAATTCGACTGCAACTGGAAAGTTTTCGTCGATAACTATCTCGATGGTGGTTATCACGTGCCTTACCTGCACAAAGGTCTCGACAGCGTCCTCGATTACAGCAACTACAAGGTCGAAAACGGCGAGCGGCATTGCCTGCAATGGAGCCCGCTCGTGAGCGACGGCGCGGAAGCGCAGACGGGTGCCGTGCGAACAGGGGACCGCGCGCTTTATTACTGGATATATCCAAACTTCATGATCAACTGGTACGACGGCGTGATGGACACGAATCTCGTCGTGCCGCGCGGCGTGGACCAGACGGAAGTGATCTTCGACTTCTATTTTCCCGACATCGTTTCGCCAGAGGCGCGCGAACGCAACGCCGCGAGCGTCGCGGTGGGCCAACGCATTCAGGATGAAGACGTGGCGATCTGCAAGTCAGTACAACGCGGATTGAACTCGCGCGCGTACACCGCCGGACGTCTTTCCGTAAGACGCGAAGCCGGCGAACACCTGTTTCATCGACTACTTTACGCCGATCTGAGCCGCCAAAATTTGTGACAAAAACTACGCCGCCACCGCGATCTCGAGGGCACTTGTTGCGTGTGCTGGGGGTTGGGTTTGGGTTGGCCGTGATCATCGGGAATACAATCGGCGCCGGCATCTTTCGCGCGCCCGGACAGATCGCCGAACAGATTCCGCATCCGTGGCTCTTTCTCGGCGTCTGGTTGTTGGGTGGTCTATACGCACTGCTCGGCGCGATCTCACTCGCCGAACTCGGCACGATGATCCCGCGTTCCGGCGGACAATACGTCTTTGCTCGTTACGCACTCGGCGAGTACGCCGGATTCATCGTCGGCTGGAGCGACTGGATCTCCTCATGTGGTTCAACTGCTGCCGTGGCCCTCGTCATCGGCACGTTTTCCGGCGCACTTTTCCCCGCGCTCGACGGCAAAGGACCGGCAGTCGCGGCAACCGTCGCGATCGTGTTCGCCGTTTTGCAGTGGCGCGGAATCGTTTGGGGCAGCACGATCCAAAACCTCACGAGTCTGTTGAAAGCACTCGCGTTTGTCGCCCTAATCGCCGCGGCCTTCATTCTCGGGGGCGACGGCGCGCTCACCAGTTCGCAAACGTATTCAACGGCCGCAGTGACGTTGGGCGCAGTCGTCGCTTCGCTTCAAGCGGCGATCTACACGTACGACGGCTGGAGCGGCGTGATCTATTTTTCAGAGGAAGTGGAACATCCAAATCGCGACATTCCGCGGGCGCTGCTCGGCGGAGTGTTGACGATCACCGCGATTTATCTGCTGGTCAACGTGGCGCTGCTTTACGTGTTGCCGATCACGGGTTTCGCCGGAAAGGAGTTTGCGGCAGGCGAAGCAGCGAACGTGATCTTTGGTCAATACGGCGACACGATTTTCCGCTGCATCACGATCGTCTCAATGCTCAGCGCCATTAACGCGCTTCATCTCATGGCCACGCGAGTGATCTTCGCGATGAGTCGCGACGGATTGTTCACGGAACGAGCCGCGGTAGTCAACCCAGGTGGCACGCCGACTGTGTCGCTCTTTTTGAGCGCGGCGATCGCCGTGCTGTTCATCGTTTTCGGGCAGACGTTTGAACGCGTGATCATCATTTGCGCGTTTTTCTTTGTCGCGAATTACATCCTTTCCTTTATCTCTCTTTTCGTTCTGCGGCGGCGCGAACCGGACAAGCCGCGGCCGTTTCGCGCGTGGGGTTATCCCGTCACACCGGGACTGGCGCTGGTGGGCTCGGTGTTGTTTCTTGCAGGCGCGGTGTACGCGGACCGGACCAACAGTCTTTACGCGTTGCTGTTGCTGGCCGCGAGTTATCCGGCGTTTCGATTGTTGAAGTTACTGAAGTAGGCGGCAGCCGTCGTTATCGACTTCCAGCGTGCGAACTGTTGATTCGATCTTGTAGGCGTGAAAACAATTCGCAATCTCAGCCGCGATCTCATCCGTATGATCCGTGGCTAAGGCCAGGATGCTTGGACCGGCGCCGCTCAGTGCGACGCCTAACAACCCGTCCATCCGCGGCAACGCTAACGCCTCCTCCAACCCGGGCACCAACGATTCACGCTGCGGTTGGTGCAACTGGTCGTGCATCGCTTCCCACAAAAGGTCATATTTTTGCTGCACAAGCGCTGCCGTGAAGAGCGCGGTGCGTTGCAGGTTGTGTACGGCGCTGCTGCGACTGACGGTTCGTGACAATGCCGCGCGCGCGACGTGTGTCGGCAACTGTGAGTGCGGTGAAACAACGACCACACGAACGTCCGAAGGCCAATCGAATTTCGCGGCAATCACCGATCGATCTTTTCTTGTGCAGTTGATCACGAAGCCGCCGCACAACGACGCGGATACGTTGTCTGGGTGACCTTCAAACTCGGTCGCGTAGTTCAGCATTGCCTGGTCCGTGATCTCGTGGCCGGTGATGAGCGCGCATAACCTGACGCCCGCAACGATCGCGGCGGC
Organism: Acidobacteriota bacterium; assembly: GCA_020199835.1. Taxonomy (GTDB): domain Bacteria; phylum Acidobacteriota; class Blastocatellia; order Pyrinomonadales; family Pyrinomonadaceae; genus PSRF01. The sequence goes on from JAIVJV010000009.1 coordinate 735,714, forward strand.
GCTGCTGCCGAGACCGCTGCCGAGTGGAATTTCGTTGTGAACGGAAAGTTCTACAGACGGCAGCGAAACGTTTTCGCGACGCGCTGCAAACGACATCGCGCGATAGATCAGGTTTGCCGCGTTGCGTGGGAGAGCTTCGTTTTCTTTGGCGCCGGTGGTCGTGACGCAACACGGCTCGGAAGAATCGAGTGCGACGGTTACGTCAACAGTTAAGTAGAATTTGAGAGCGAGGCCGAAGCAATCGAAGCCGGCGCCGAGGTTGGACGTCGAGCCTGGGACACGGATTTTCATCACAAATTTTTCAAAGCGGATTCGATCGCACATGGCCTCGCAGCCACTCGCGTGATCGCGTTTCCGAAAGTGCCGCGGATGAGCTTGTGGTCAGGCGTGGTTAGCGTTTGACTGTGATACTTGATGACGTAGTCCGTGTCTTTGAGCAGGTGTCCGGTAAGCACGGCGACGACACGTTCGTCCTTCTTGATGAAACCATCGATGACGAGTTTGCGAATGCCGGCGACCGTCGTCGCTGAGGCAGGTTCGCAACCGATTCCGTCTCGCCCGATCGTGGCCTTTGCATCCGCGATCTCCTGTTCACTGACGGTGATCACGCAACCACCCGTTTCATTTACTGCGCGCGAGGCTTTCTTCCATGAAACCGGTGCGCCGATTTTGATCGCGGTGGCGAGAGTGTGCGGCTGTTTTTCGACCACGAATTGACCCGAATCGTAGAACCGCGCAAACGGCGCTGCACCTTCAGCTTGAATAACACTGATCCGAGTCTGTTTTCGTGTTAATCCGTGTTCCAACATTTCGCGGAGGCCTTTACCAAACGCCGAACTATTTCCGAGGTTTCCACCCGGCACGACCAGGTGATCCGGCGACTGCCAGCCGAGCTGTTCCGCCAACTCAAACGCCACCGTCTTCTGTCCCTCGATGCGAAACGAGTTGATCGAATTCACGAGGTAGAGTGAACTCTGCTCAGCAAGCTCCTTGATCACGCGCATGCAAACGTCGAAATTTCCCTCGATCTCCAACACCTTCGCGCCGTAGTCCAGCGCCTGCGCCAGTTTCGCATCGCTCACCTGACCTTCAGGCACGAGGATCGCGCACGCCATTCGCGCGCGCGCCGCATACGCTGCGAGACTCGCTGCCGTGTTTCCAGTGCTCGCGCACGCGACGAGATGCATCCGTAAACTCAACGCCTGCGTCACCGCGACAGTCATGCCCGTGTCTTTGAACGATCCGGTCGGATTGTTGCCCTGGTGTTTGAGTTTTAGCGAAGTGAGCCCGCAATACTCCGCCGAACGCGGCGCGTCGTACAGCGGAGTGTTACCTTCACCAAGCGAAACAACCTGAACGTCAGACGCAAAAGGCAGAAACTCGCGAAAGCGCCAGACGCCACTGCGATCGTGCGCGTCGCTCGATTTCAATCGGTCGGACCAGATCGCGCGTAGCTCGTCTGGCCCTTCAGCGAGCGGTTCCACGCGTTCAATATCGAGCAGGTCACCACAATGGGAACAGACGTAAATCCGCTCATCGAGATCAAACTCAGTTGCACAATTGATGCAGCGCTGTATGAACACAACGGCTAAGCATACAACGAAACAAAAACATTGACATTGCGCCGTGCTTCACCTAAAGGTGAGAACAGGTTACGAACAAAGGAGAGACTCATGAAGTTCCCCCACCTGATCCGAATTTGCACCTGTGTAATGATTCTGGCGGTTTCGTCTGCGGTCTTTTCTCAGGAACCAGACAAGACGACCATACGCGAAAAAACTCGTGAACGTCTCAACGCATTGTTGCAACGCCTCGGGCCGGAAATGAACGTGACCTTCAAACCGAGCGAGAAATCACAGTTTGTGTTTACGGGTGTGTTGCGCGGCGGGTTAAAGAACGCCGAGCAGTTTGAGATCGTGATCAGCGTGGGTACGTCGGAGACGATCGGCTTCCGAATCTTTCCGCATTACAAAGGCGGGTACATCAACATCGACAAGGCGCGAAACAGCGCGCAACTGTTGCGCAAGCTCGTGCAGTTGAACGATACGACGTTTCTGTTTTGGGGAGCTGACGAGTCGGGAGACGTTTTTACGGGCTACACTTTCACGCTCGAATCCGGTTTTCCTGACAAAGCGATCGAGATCGTGCTTTCGAGTATCAAGAACTCCGATCAGTTTGTGGGCGAGTTGCGGCCAGCGGTCGACGGCAGCAACGCGCCCTGAGGCAAACTAAAAACTGAATCGAATCTGCGCATCGATGCGGCGATTGTAAGCCGCATTACCACCACCAAACCCGCCGAACCCACCAGCGGTTGCTGTCGACTGTCCGAACAACGCCGAACCGAGATTGCCGATCGGGTTGTTAAAGTTCGGATGGTTCAACAGGTTCTGGAAATTCACCGAGAACGTCAGGTTGTAACGGCCATTGCCGCCGCCACCGCCACCCGGACCACCAAAACCACCGCGACCGCCACCACCACCGCCAGGTCCACCGCCGCCCGGACCACCGGGACCACGGCCACCACCCGCCATGCCCCCGCCCATCACTGCGCGTTGACCGTCAGGGCGCTGGCCAGGCTGATTCTGTTGGTTGTTGCGGGCGTTCGCGTCGCCACCTTCGGAACCAAAACTCCACGTCTTGCTGACGCGCAGGTTCACAGTCGTCGAGCCTGGGCCCTCGCCAAAGTTGCGCGGAATCATCACGTCTCCCGGCGCGAGTGTTAGTTTGAAGTTGCCGAAAGGAGTGCAGCGGAAATTCACTGTGTCCGAACAGTCAGCGCCGGCCGGAGCAAACGCGGGCCGCTCGGTATTCAACGTGTCGCCGTTGAGATCGCGGCCGAGCGTGATGTTGAACGGACGGCCCGATTGCACGATGACGAACGGATTTAGCGTGATGCCCCACGGCGCGCGGAAGTTACCCGTCATCACGAAGCGATGACGAATGTCGCCCGACGCGCGGCCGTACTCGGTGCTGAAGTCGTAAGGATTAGCAGGAAAACTTCCGACGCCGTCAGCATCGCTGTTGGATTTCGACAACACGTAGTACGCGTTCATCGACGCGTTGCGATGGAAACGGCTGTTGAAGTTAACGATGAACTGGTTCTGGTTGTAACGACCAGTCGACTCGTATTCAAAAACGTTGCAACGAGGCGAAGGATTGATTTCGACGGGAATGAAATCCGCGCAGTTCAACGGTCGAATGCCGCTCGTCGGAACACCGGGAATGAACGTTCCCGGCAACGGCGCATTCAGCGGACGCGTGCGCAACACGTGCAGCGTGCGAATGTTGATGTAGCTCGCGGCGACGGTGAGATTGCGCGGTAACTGACGCTCAACACTCGCCACTGCCTGCAACATGTAGGGCGCTTGCAGCGAGTCAGCGAGACGATAAACCGTGCCCGGAACCGAAAACGCGATCAACTGGTCCACCGTGGGAATCACCGGAAAGAAATCCGGGTTCTGCACCGTAAACTGTTGCTGATTGACGCCGTTCAAACGACGCGCTTGCATCGTTAGGCTCTCGGCGACGCGTTCGTAAAACACACCGTAACCACCACGCACGACAGTCTTCGACTGCTGACCGCCCGGCGACCACGCAAAACCGAGTCGCGGAGCGAAATTGAAATTGCTGTCGATGTTCGACTGGTTTTCATAACGCAGACCGAGGCTCAGCGTCAGGTTGGGCCGCACTTTCCAATCGTCCTGCAAAAATCCACCGATGTCCCACTGGCTGACGTCGATCTGCGGATTGCCGGCTGACAATCGAAACTGGCTCGCGCCGCCGCCGAGTAAGCGAATCTCCGCCGGCGTTCGTCCCTGTGCGAGAAACACCTGCGTGCGGCGGAATCGCTCGATGCTGGTGACCGTTTCAATCTCCGATAGCGCGTTGTCGTTCCCGTCGAGCGCCGGACCGAGGCCGCCGCCAAAGAAAGTAAACGTGCCGCCGAAGTTCTGCGGCGAGAAGTTGTTAATGCTCAACCAACGATACCGCGCGCCAACCTTGAACGAGTGTTGCCCAAGAGCGAAGGACGTGTTGTTGGTTAACTCGATTTCTTTCTGATCGCTGTGCGACTGGCCGATCTGCGAGCCGCCCCCGATAAACGCTTCCTGCACGTCGAGTGTCGGAATCGAATTATCAGCAGTCTGTTCGTTGCGCGACGTCTCAAACTCGAAGCGCGTTTCGTTGACGATTGTCTTGTTGATGATCGCGGTTTCCGTGAGCTGAATACTCTGTTCGGTGTTGGCAGTGTCGTACCCGCGCGACGGCAACGAAAATCCGCCAACGCCGACCACGCGGCTGTTCCGGGCGTAGTTGTACCGCGCGACAAGCGTGTGATTGGGGTTGATCTGGTAATCGATACGCGGACTGAACGACGTGCGGCGGCTCGGAACCGGCACGGTCTCGCTGAAGCCGATGATGTTGTTGTTTGCGTCGAGAACCGTCGCGACGATCAGCGTCTCGTCGTTAACGTCGCGTTTGTCGAAATCGACAAAGAACGAGGCTTTTCGTTTTACGAGCGGACCGCCGAAGTTGCCGCCGTACTGGCGGGTCTGGATTGGGGGACGGCGGTCCGCAAAGGGATTGCGCGAGTTAAGCGCGTCGTCGTTAAAGTTAAAGGAGACTTGTCCCCGGTAACGATCGGTTCCGGGACGGGTCAGGATCTCGATACGACCAAAACCGAGCCGGTCGTACTCTGCGGAGAAGGGATTTGAGTTAATGCGGACTTCGCGGATGGATGCGCGCGGCGGCATGCGGCCGCCCGTGAAACCGTCAACGAAAATCTGGCCGCCGTTCGGACCGGCGGATGGACCCGCAAGAGCTTGCAACGCGGCGGCGAGATCGTCAGGATCGTCGGGCAGTGCTTCGATATCGTCGCCTTTTAGAACTACTGCGCCGGCATTGTTTTCCGGCTCCGTACTGAGTTCGCGATTGTCGGAGGCGATAGTCACTCGCTGTTCCTCGATCGCCACTTTCAAGACGACATCGAGTTGCTGCGCCTTGCCGGAGACCACTTCCACTTCCGTGTTCTCAAAGAGCGCGAAACCGGCATTCACGACACGCAACGTGTATTTGCCGGGCGCAAGTCCGTTGATGGTGTAATTGCCGCCATCGTTTGTAACCGCGGATTTCTCAGTGCCCTTCGCATCGATCGCGGTGACGCTCGCGCCAACAATCGCACCGCCCAACTCGTCCAGCACCTGGCCCCGCAACGAACCGGGGCGCTGCTGCGACCAGACCACGCTTGCAAAAGCGAGCGTCAGCACGCAAAGGGCCAAAGCCGTTACTATTCTCTTCATTCGAAGCTCCTTACGGTCGTTTCGCTAGTTGGCGCGGATTGAGAGCTTTACGCCGCAGCGTGAGGCGGGATTGTAACGAAAAGGGTCGTAAAGAGTCTGTCAATGGATTGTAAAGTTTTGTCAGTTCTGTGGAGTTTCCGATTGACACTTCTTTACTCACGGAAATCGCCGCGTATTGTAGGATTCGGGCCATTGCCGATTTTTGATTTTCGATTGCCGATTGATCAGCGGCCGAAAATATCTTCAGCTAAATCGACAATCGGCAATCGACAATCGGAAATGTACAATGTCTTTAAATTTGGCAGAGCGAAATTCGACAGAACCAATGGAACGCGTGCTGGTAATCGACGACGACGTCGGCTTGTGCGAGCTTGTCGGTGAATATCTTCAACCTGAAGGCTATTCGGTTGAAGCGATTCACAACGGCGAACGCGGCATCGATCGAGCTCTGTCAAACGAACACGATCTTGTGGTTCTAGACGTCATGCTGCCCGGCACGAACGGTTTCGACGTGCTGCGCCGGATCCGTGCGCGGTCGCGCATTCCGGTGCTCATGCTGACCGCGCGTGGCGATGACGTCGATCGCATCGTCGGCCTGGAGATCGGCGCTGACGACTACTTGCCCAAACCTTTTAACCCTCGCGAGCTCGTCGCCCGCATTCGCGCCGTCCTCCGTCGCGCGCAACCGATCGAATCCGCCACCTCCGCGCGCGAAACGATCCGCGTGGGCGACATCGAAATGGATTTCAATACGCGCAACGTCCGCCGCTCGGGAGAAATAGTCGAACTAACAGGGGTCGAATACGATTTGCTCGAAATCCTGCTGCGCAACGCCGGCCAGATCGTCAAACGAGAAGAACTCGTGAAGGAAGTTCTCGGACGCGAACTGTCGCCGTTCGATCGCAGCATCGACATGCACGTGAGTAACCTCCGCAAGAAGTTGGGCCATCAGTTGAACGGCCTCGAACGAATCAAAACGATTCGCGGCGTGGGTTACATCTACGGTGCAACTGCTGATAAATCAGAATGAAGATCCCGTTCCGCAGCCTGTATCTAAAAATTTTCATCTGGTTCTGGGTGGCGATGATCATCATCAACGTCGCCACGTTCGCGATTTTTGCGCTCACTCGTCCGACACCGATTCGAAGATCGTGGCGCGATCTCACGCAGGTTGGTCCTAACGCCCAGCGCGCGGCTGAAATTTACGAGCAATCCGGAGCGGGTGCTTTAACAAGCGCGCTTCAGTCCACGGAAAAGTCTTCTGGCGTGAGCGCAACGTTCTTTGACGAGAGTGGCAAAGAACTCTCCGGCCGCACGCCGCCCGCCGGCACGCAGGAACTGCTTGCGAGAGCCGCGGAGAGCCGCGAGATCGAATTCAATTTCGCCGGCCGTGACACCCTCGTTGCGCGTCCCGTGGTTAGCTCAAAAGGTCAACGCTACACGTACGTGGCCCACATTCCGCGTCCGACGTTTCAGTCCGGTTTGCAACCTCTTTTCTTTCGTCTGCTCGTCATACTCGTTATCGGCGGTATCTTCTGTTTCTGGCTGGCCCGTTACCTGACGACTCCCCTTCTAAAATTACGGACGACGACGAATGAACTCGCCGAAGGCAATCTCGGCGCGCGCGTCGCCGACAAGCTAACCAAACGCCGCGATGAGATCGGACAGCTCGGCCGCGACTTCAACGGTATGGCTGAACGGCTGGAGTCGATGGTCAAAGCGCAGCAACGTCTGCTTGGCGACATCTCGCACGAACTGCGTTCACCCCTTGCGCGGCTCGGCGTGGCGCTTGGCCTCGCGCGGCAACGTTCAGGCGCCGAGGCAAACGGCGCGCTCGATCGCATCGAACGCGAGTCAGACAATCTCAACGAGATGATCAGCCAACTGCTGACGCTGACGCGGCTCGAAAGCGGCACCGACGGACGCAAACGCGGCGACGTGGACCTCGCTGCACTCGTGCGCGACGTGGCGGAAGACGCGGATTTCGAAGCGCGCAGTGTGAATCGTTCGGTGGAGGTGGTTTGGACTGAGCGGTGTACGATCAATGGCGTTGAGGAACTGCTGCGCAGCGCCGTGGAAAACGTCGTGCGCAATGCGGTTCGTTTCACGCCGGAAGGAACGGCGGTCGAGGTCGCGTTGCAGCGGCAGAATGGCGCGGGCGATCAGTTTGCGGTAATCAGCGTGCGCGATCACGGCAAAGGTGTTCCCGAGGACGCGCTCGAAAGAATCTTTCGTCCGTTTTATCGTGCTGAAGACGCGCGCGATCGACAAAGTGGCGGCGGCACAGGTCTCGGCCTCGCGATCACCGAGCGCGCGGTGCGCATGCACGGCGGTTCCGTTGTGGCCTCGAATGCGAAGGACGGCGGGCTTTCAGTCGAGCTGCGCTTGAAGCTGTGAGGCGCGTTGTTCTCTTAATTTTCGTCGTCTCGTCAGTACAATCTCTACGTATCTCACAACCAGAATCCAGATAGACGCAGCCGCGAATCCCGCGATCACGTCAGTCGTGTAATGCACGCCGAGATAGATTCGGGAAAGCCCAATCAAGAGAAACATGATGATGGCGATGGTCCAAAGGATCATCCGCGGGCGTTTGTGTTTTATGCGTCCGGAAAGAATCGCAGCGAGTCCGGCAAAGAAACAGCAACTCGCGAGTGAATGGCCGCTCGGAAAACTGAAGCTCTCCGGTGCGGTGAGATTGAAAAACGGAACTGGTCGCGGGCGTTGGAAAGCGAGCTTCAGCGTGATGTTTAAGATCGACGCGCCGATTATCGTAAGCGCGAAGAGCTTTGCTTCGCGGCCCCACCTGCGCAGCGCCAACAACGCTATTGCGATTATTGACGCGACTGTCAAAAACTCCGTCGAACCCAGAAATGAGATGGCGCGCATGAACAATGTCATCGGCGGTGATGCGAACGTGTGAACCGCTGCGCGTGTGGCGTCGTCAAACTGTCGCGTTGAGCCCTCGAGCACCTCGTCCGCGAGCCAGCCGAGGAAGATGAGAGTGGCGATCGCGGCGAGCAGTCCCAGCGTTAACCAGGCGCTGAGGATCTCGAGTAATCGTTTTCTTTTGGATGTCGCGACTGACATGTGGCCTCGCCGGTTACAGTGTAATATGCTCCGCACTTAACGTGGCTAAAAAACTTCCACGACGAGAGTTCCTGCAAACGTTAGGAAGCGCCGCTGTGGCGACCGCGCTGCCGGGTGTTGCTACAGCACAGGCACGGCCACGCGTGGCGGTTTTTGAGGAACACGGATTTCCGCGGATACAAAGCGCGGATTTTTCCCTTGAGGGTGTTTCCGTCACTGTTCTTACCGAACAGGATCTCATCGCGCGCCTCAACCCACGTGATTTCAAACTCTTCATTAATCCGTACGGATCCGCGTTTCCCAGGCGTGCGTGGAGCGCAATTCTCAAATACCTGCGCGAAGGTGGCAACTGGTTAAACTGCGGCGGCGTGCCGTTATCGCGACCCGTCGTTCGCACCGCCTCCGGCTGGCGCGCCGAGCCTTACCAGGCCTCCTACCACCAGCGACTCGGAATCACGCACTTCTTTCCGGTTGAAGTACAAAAGATTTCTAAATATCAAAGTGCGCACCAGGAGTTAACCCGTGACTTCGACGCGAAAGCGATCTACGAACTCTACGTTCGCTTGAGCTCGACCAGCACTGAACCCGACGAGGCCGGCAGCGATGGACCACACGAAGGCGTGGTTGAGTCGTTGCTGTTCGGCTTGAATGGTGAAGGCCGGGCGATCGCTGCGCCGATCGTGCAGATCGATCGCTGGCAGGCTGAGTTCAAGGGCGGGCGCTGGATGTTTGCAAATTTCGAAGGCCGGCTCGGCGCCGATGCGCTCAGAGTACTGATCCATAAAGCGTCACAGGGCGCGGTGCGTTTTCGTGTACGCAGTGAGTTTGCCTGTTATCGCTCGGGTGAAGTTCCGCAGCTTAGTTTGGACACGAATATAAATAATGTCGTAAACGCGATTGTCGAAGTGCGTAGTCCTTCTCATCGCGTTATCGCCCGAGGCATGTCGCTGGAACCAGTGACTGAACCGGGCTTGTATCAGATTTACGCGGAGATGGGAGAGTACAACCACCGCAGCGGCTTCTGGGTTTACGACGAACCGCTGCTGATGCGCGGCCGGCCTTTGCGCGCTGACAATCATTTCTTCTATCGCGACGCAAAGGTGTTTCCGGTTACGGGCGCGACTTACATGGCGTCAGACGTTCATCGTCGCTTTCTCTTCGAGCCGAACGCGTCTGTTTGGGACCGCGATTTCCGCGCGATGAAGGACGCCGGCGTGAACATGGTTCGCACCGGCATCTGGACGGGTTGGAAGAGATACATGCCGAGACCGGGCGCGGTTGACGAAGGCGTGCTGCGAGCGTTTGAAGCGTTTCTGTTGACGGCCGCGAAGTACGACATTCCGGTCATCTTTACGTTCTTTGCGTTTCTGCCGGAAACGTGGGGCGGCGTGAACGCGTATCTCGATCCGCGCTCAGTGAAGGCGCAGCAGCAGTTCATCGAAGCATTTACTAAACGTTGCGGCCACATCAATAACGTGATCTGGGATTTCATCAACGAGCCTTCGTTCTGCTCGCCGAAGCACTTATGGAACTGCCGCCCGAATTACGACGAATACGAAAAGGCCGCGTGGAAACAGTGGCTCACGGAGACTTATCCTGGCGCCAGCGACGAAGAACACGTGGGCCAGCTGCAACAACGCTGGCGCACCGCGCGCGATGACGTGTACGAACTTCCCCAACTCCAGGACTTTGAAAGCGTTCATTTGATCGACGATCGACAGCCGCTAAAAACGCTCGACTACCGACTCTTTGCGCAGGACATGTTCATCCGCTGGACGCAGCAAATGACGACCGCCGTACGCAGCAACCGCAACCCGCATCAACTGATCACGGTCGGGCAGGATGAAGCCGGACTCGGCGACAGTCCGAACATTCAGTTCTTCGCGCCGCACGTCGATTTCACTTCGCTGCACAACTGGTGGGCCAACGACGATCTGGTTTGGGATAGCGTGCTCGCGAAGACGCCGTTAAAAGCGAGTTTGATGGAAGAGACGGGCGTGATGTTTTATGAGCGCGCGGATGGCGATAAGCCGTGGCGCAGCGAGCAGGAAGTCAGCAACCTGCTCGAGCGGAAGCTCGCGCTCTCGTTTGCGGCCGATGGCGCCGGATTCATCGAGTGGATCTGGAACACGAATCCTTACATGAACTCGACCAACGAAGTCGGCATTGGCTTTCATCGTGTGGACGGAACTGCGAAACCGGAGCTCGAGCCGTTTTTGGCGATTGCGAAGTTTATGGATCGTCACGGGCAGTTGTTGAGAGACAGGCAAGCGGAGCCGGTGGTGATGGTGATTCCGCATACGCACATGTTTCAGCCGCGCAGTTTTGCGCAGGAGGCGACGCGGCGGTGCGTGCGCGCGATGTATTACCACTGTGGCGTGCCGATGCAGGCCGTTAGTGAGTACACGTTTGCGAAGTTTGTGGGTGAGGCGAAGTTGATCATCGTGCCTTCGCCGAAGACGTTGACGGCGGAGTGTTGGGGTGCGTTGTTGGAGCGGGTGAAGCGCGGAGCGACCGTGGCGATCAGTGGACCGTTTGAAGAGGAAGAGTCATGGCTCCCTGTGCAGCAGACGGAGAGTTTAGCTATTGGCGGACGGGATTATTCTGTACGGTTTGAAGGGGAAAAAATTCAGCGGATTGAGAAGGCAGGATTTACACAGATAAAGCGCAGCAGTGTAGGGTTGGGATCGTTGATCCAAAGTCCGTTGCCGCTGGAGCTTGGTGATTCGATCGACGCACTAATGACGTTTTATCGAATGGCGATTGCGCGGGCGCGAGTGGCGCCGATCTTTACCGTCACGCCCAAGACGCCTGCGGTGCTGGTGTTGCCGTCAGTGTTTCGCAACGTCGTGCTTTATACGTTCGTGTCCGAAACGAATCGCGACACGAGAATGCAGGTGACCGACCTGTCTTCTAAAAAGCGCTTTTCAGTGTCTGTTCCGGCGGGACGAACTGCAATGGTGATTATTAATCGCCGGACGGGCGCCATACTTACCTGATGACTTCAAACTGCGTGACCTGCGTAACGGTGCGCTTCGCAACCTGATCTTCAACAACGATCTGCACGACGTATTCACCAGGCGTCAGTGCGGGCCCGAGTTGCAGACGCGCACCGGTTGCTATCCGCTTCAAATCCGCCTGATCCGCGGTCACCTTTTCTTTCTCAGAACTGTAGATCTTGACTGCATCACGGAACACGAAAGTCTGCGTCGTCAACTGCGGCAAACTGGTCTTCTTATCAAGCGCCGCGTTGTAGATCGTGTAACCAAACACGAGCGACGCTCCCGGCTGAAAACGGCGCCGCACGAGCGCACGCCAGGTTTGGTCATCAGTCCTCGAATCTGCGTCTGCATAAAGCAAGATCCCGGACAACGCCAACTGTCCGTTACTCAAATTCGGCGTCTGCACAAACTGCCCTGCCGCACCGATCCGCTGCGTCGCAGCATCACGCAAAGCCACACGCAACTGAAAAGCGCCCGCACGTTTCACCGGCACATCGAACGCGTAAACCACGCCTTCGCGTTGCGAACACTCATAGAGTGCCTGGCTGAGCGCCACCACGCCCCTGGAATCCTGCCGAGCGACTACGCCGCCGTTTTCGCCGAACAGCACACTGCTGACGTCAAACTTCGCCATGTGCAATCCGTCGGGCGTGGGCGTGAACGTGAGATCTTTCGCATCAACGACGACAAAGCTGCGCAACATCGATCCCTGAGCCGGGTGATCGGCAAACAGGGCCGTGAGACGTACCGCCATCTCGTTTGCGCCAAACGGTGACACGAGCGCCTTGTTCATGCGATCGCGTTCCGTCGTTGGTCCAACGGGCGTTTCAGTCACGCCGTAAAATCCCGCGCGCGTTCTGACTGTGAAGCCCGCGCGCTTCACGCGCACCTGGATTTTGTGGAGCTTGCGATCGAGCGTTTCGGTTGCCGGTCGATAGCCGATCAAGTAGTAGCCGTTCTGATCTTCGAGCACGCGATCGAGACCGAAGTCATTGCGATTGCGAATCACGAAGCCACCTGTTTCTTTCGCCAGCAACTCCGCGCCGACGAAGTTCTTCTGTAACTCCGCGGTGCGCGTGTTCATCAATTTAGTTAAGGGGTTCGGCTGCTCCGGCCGCACGCGCGTGCCTGGCGGCGGAAACGAAATCTCGTCGGCAGGTTGCGGCGCAGTCGTTTGCAATCGTTGCGAACTAACGCCGTAGATCACGACTGACGAACGGATCGCCTGATCTGCCAAACCTTGCAAGCCATCGGCGTAGTTCGTCGATTGTGTCCAGACGTCGATCAGGTTTGCGTCCGACCTGATCGGCCGTTTGAAACCGAAATCAGACGGCGCGTGTTCCTGCCGCTCCATCGGTAAATTATCTGAGACGATCATCAACGACTTGCGTCCGGGAAGATCGCCCATGCCGCGCAACACGTAACGAATCGCGCTCAGCGAATAATTAACTGAACTGCCGACCGAGCATGCATTAGATTCGTTGCCGAGCGTCGGACGATCGACTTGCGCACTGCCCGGCGAGCGATCCGGCGGAACGCGTCCCTGCATTTGCGCTTCGGGAGCAATACCGGCCGTCAATGATCTTTCGGACGACAACACGCTCACGCCCACGCGGCTGCACGGGTTCCACTTCAGGTCTGCGACGGCGCTCGCGAGCACGCGGCGATCGGTCGTGAACTGCTGTAGCGCGCCCACTTCACCTCCGGTGCGAATGATCGCGACGAGATCGTCTGGTCCAAGACCCTCGTTCAGAAAGTTTCGCAAGTACTGCCGGAGGTTCGCCATGCTGTGAAACGACATGCCGAGGTCGTCAACGACGATCGCGAGCGTGCGTCTGATCTCATTTGGTTGCGGTGGAGCTTGCGGCACCGACGGTGCGCCTGCCGCAGCGGTGGAGGCCGCGGATTTGACGGATTTTACTGAGAGAAAAGCAAAGTTTGTGATGGGCTGGCGGCGGCCGTCTTCAAGGATTTCGAAGTCTGCGGCCTTCAGATCCGTGACGCGCTTGCCGTCTTTCGTGACGACCACGTCGACTTGTACGAGGTTGGTCGAGATCCGCACGACATCCTGCGGCTCCTGGGCGTGGACGTTGAGAGAAAAGATGAGTAGCCAAACAAGCCGTTTCACGCGCGAAAGGCTATCACGGATGGTTCGAGGTATCTAGAAATACGAAGTGGGTGAACTTGCGCCCGAACCCCTGCCAGTTCCAAGTCCACCCACTTTCAGAACACAGGCACCGCCCCCCAGCTCGGCCTGCGCTCTTTCCGTCTTGCGTCCTAACCCACCTCGTTCGCGGAGTTCTATTGCAAGAGGTCTGCCAGAGATGATTGAAAGGATTTTCGAGGAATCAGCGCGATCAGCGTGACAACATGTCGCCAAGTGACGAGTGATGGTCACGAATGCTGCGGCTGAGGCCGGCTGATGCCGAGTTTACGCATGCGATGATTGAGCGTAGTGCGATTCATGCCGAGTCGAGCAGCAGCGCCGCTTGGACCGCCGATCACCCAACGAGTTTCGCTGAGTACGCGAAGGATGTGATCGCGTTCAACGGCTTCGAGTGTCGTTGAGTCGTTAACCTGAGTTGTAACGCGCGTTGCGCGTTTTAACTCGGTCAACGGAATTTCGAGTGTTGAGCCGCGCGACAGGATTACGCCGCGTTCCACGAGGTTTTGCAGTTCGCGAATGTTGCCGGGCCAGTTGTAACTCACGAGCGCCGCCATCGTGTCTTTCGGCACGCTCTCGATCTTCTTCTTCATCTGCTGTGCAAAACGGTGCGCAAAGAAGTGCACGAGCAGCGGAATGTCTTCGGGACGATCGCGCAACGGCGGCACGTTGATCGGAAACACGTTGAGACGATAGTAAAGATCGCTGCGAAACTTCCTTTCTGCGACGAGTTCGGTGAGTTCGGTGTTTGTCGCGGCGATGATGCGCACGTCAACACGCTGCGTGCGCGAACTACCGAGACGTTCAAACTCGTGTTCCTGAAGTACGCGCAACAGTTTGGATTGCAATTCGAGCGGAATGTCTTCCACTTCATCGAGAAAAATCGTGCCCTGGTGCGCGAGTTCGAAACGACCGATGCGCCGATCGATTGCGCCGGTAAACGCACCTCGTTCGTGGCCGAAGAACTCGCTTTCTAGCAGACCGGTGGGAATCGCCGCGCAGTTAACTTTGACGAGCGTGCGTTCGCGACGCGGGCTCAGATTGTGAATCGCGTGCGCGATCAGTTCTTTGCCGGTGCCCGTCTCGCCGTAGATCAACACGGTGGAAGCAGTTGCCGCGACTGTTTCAACGTCCTGCAAAACGCGTCGCAGAGTCGAGCTGTTACCGATGATTTCTTCGAAGTTGTACTCGGTGCGGATCTCTTCTTCGAGATAGAGTTTTTCTTCGGTGAGCTGGTTCTTGAGTTCGTCGATCTGGCGAAAGGCAAGTGCGTTTTCCACTGCTATCGCCACTTGTTTGCCGACCTGGTTCAGCAGTTCCGCGTCGTCTTCGGTGAACGCGTTTTCTGTTTGACTGCCAACGCCGAGCGTACCAAGTGCGCGGTCATGCGAGATCAGCGGTACGACAACACCGGATTTCAAACCGGCGCGTTGCACCAGAGAGCTTGGCGGCTGGTCGGGGGACGTGTTGATTACTGGTTGGCGCGTTGTGAAAGCACGGCCACTCGGAGTGCTTTCAAGATCGATGATCTCGTCTGCGATGAAGAGGTTTTCATCACCCGGACCCTCGAGCGCGTTAACGCGCAGCTTGTTGATTTGCGCATCGTACAGAGCAAGACCCGCCACGTCGTGCGGAATCACGCGTCGCAAACAATTCGAGATCGCCGCCAGCAGTTCGCGCAGGTTTAGATTCGAGATCAGCGTGTTGTTGATTTCGAGCAGCAGTTGCGAGCGATCGCGTTCGTGCGCGAGCCTGCGCTGGTAACACTGGGCTTCTACGGCGACGGCGATCTGCGCGCCAACGAGTTTTACGAACTCGATGTCGAGATCATCGTAGGCACCCATCTTGTCGCTCCAGAAATTGACTACGCCGAGACGCTGGTGAGCGGTCGTCAACGGAACGCTGACAATCGATTTCACCGGGCGCGTCAGCAGGATTTTCGCGTATGGAAAACGATCGTCGTTTTCGAGATCACGTATTACAACAGCGTCCTGGTTTTGCCAGACCCAGCCCGCGATCGAGCCTTCCATCGGCACTTCCAGCGGTGCTTGCGCCTCCGTCGGTTCACACGTCTCCAGCAAATGAAAACGCATTACGTTGTGCTTTTTGTCGTAGAGCAAAACGCCGAGGTGCGAAAAATCGACGAGACTTTGCAGCCGGCACGCCAGGTCGTGAAACAGTCCGGTGAGATCCCGATGCGAGGCGATGGCCTTCGAGAGTTCGAGGAGCGTTAGATACTTCTTGCGCTGCTCATCAGCAACTGCGACCTGACCGGGAGTTGTGTTCACGTGTTACTTCCTGCTGGCGGTTTCTCGAAAGGATACTTGACCAAATTATGCGCGGCAAACATCCTGGGAGCGCAGGCGTCTCGCCTGCTTGTAACGGAATCAGCCTCTCGTGTACGAGCAGGCGGGACGCCTGCGCTCCCAGCCTGACGATATACCGCCATTTGGCCGTGCGCTGTCACGTTCGTGCTCAGTCAAACGGGATTCTGCGCTTTTAGTTCTCATGAAACTGTGGCAAGGCAGTTGCGGTTTGTTAAGTCGGAACTTTCGTCGTGTTACGCATTACTACCAAAGAAATTGCCGGCAACTTCGGTCTCTTTATTGAAGGGAGACTCTGCGGCGCGTGTGTCAGCGAGCTGGAAAAATGCTGGCGAGGCGCAATCGCCGGTGACGCGCCCGTGCCCGCAGTCATTGATCTAACGGACGTGAGCTTCATCGACGCCACCGGCAAGCAGCTTCTTACGCAAATGCACGAACACGGAATCAAACTCGTCGCGAACGGTTTGATGTCGAAGTTTGTCGTCGAAGAGATCGAACGCGCGTAAAACGGATTGCAAACCGCCCACGCAGACGGTAGCCTCAGCTTCGAATGAGGCTCATTCTCCTGCTGTTCCTGACAATTACCCTTTGCTATTCGCAATCGCCGACCTCGCGTGAGCGAGACGGCCGGCGGCGGCTCGTTTGGGCTGACGAGTTTAATTACACCGGTCTACCCGATCGCGAGAAGTGGTCGTACGACGTCGGCGGACATGGTTGGGGCAACAAGGAGTTGCAGTTCTACACCGATAGACGCAAAGAGAACGCGCGTGTTGAAAACGGGTCGTTGATCATCGAAGCCCGACGCGACCACTGGCGCGGTCACGAGTACACCTCGGCTCGCCTGGTTTCAAAAACAAAAGGTGATTGGACTTACGGACGGATCGAAGCGCGCGCGAAGCTGCCTATCGGCCGTGGCGCGTGGCCGGCGATCTGGATGCTCCCGACTGATTGGAAATACGGCGGGTGGCCTGCCAGCGGCGAGATCGACATCATGGAACAGGTTGGTTACGAACCGCAGATAATACACGCGTCCGTGCACACCAAGGCTTACCATCATTCCATCAACACCCAGAAAACCGCGAAGATCGCCGTCGAAAATGCCACGACCGACTTCAACGTGTACGCTGTCGAATGGACGCCCGAAGAGATTCGCGGCTACGTCAACGACCGCCACTATTTCACTTTTAGAAACGAACGCCTCACTAATCCCACTGCGGATTACCGGCAGTGGCCGTTCGATCAGCCGTTTCACCTGCTGCTGAACATCGCTGTCGGCGGCACTTGGGGCGGCGCGCGCGGCGTCGATCAAAGCATCTGGCCGCAGCGCCTGGAGATCGATTACGTCCGCGTGTATCAGGTAACGAGATAGTCTTCTCTGTTGTATTATCTGCGCCAATAATTTCCGATTTCTGACAGACGAGGAACATTCGCATGTTGAAACGCCTGCTTGTAGTGCTGGTTGTGTGTTTGTTTGCCGGTTCACTAATCGCGCACGCGCAAGTTTCCCAAAACGCCGACGACCCCAACACCATTTTCAAACCGCTCAAGTGGCGCTCGATTGGCCCATTTCGCGGCGGGCGTTCCGTTGCCGGCACCGGTGTCGTTGGCGACCCCAAGACCTATTACATGGGAACTACCGGCGGCGGTCTTTGGAAAACAGAAGACATGGGACTGAGCTGGCGCAACATCTCCGACGGTTTCTTCAAAACTGGTTCGGTCGGTGCGATTGCGGTCGCGGAAAGCGATCCGAACGTCGTCTACGTCGGAATGGGTGAGCACGCCGTGCGCGGCGTGATGACGCACCACGGTGACGGTGTTTACAAATCAACTGATGCGGGCAAGACGTGGAAACGCGTCGGGCTCGAGCTGAGCCAGCACATCGCGCGCATCATCGTTCATCCGAAAGATCCAAACATCGTGTGGGTCGCGGCGCAGGGCGCGCTGTACAGCCGCTCGCAGCAGCGCGGTGTTTTCAAATCTGTCGATGGCGGCGCAACGTGGAAGAACGTTCTGTTTGTTGACGATAAGACGGGCGCGTCGGAGTTGTCGCTGGACATGAACAACACGCGCGTTCTGTATGCAGCGATGTGGGAACACGGCCGTTTGCCGTGGAAAGTGATCAGCGGCGGCCCCGGCAGCGGTCTTTATAAATCGACCGACGGCGGCGACACATGGGAACGGCTCAAAGACGGATTGCCGGAGGAATTGGGCAAGATGGCGATCGCGGTCAGTCGTTCGAATCCGGAGAAAGTGTATGCGCTGATCGAGAGCGATTCCGACAAGGAAGCCGGCGGTCTGTTTGTTTCAACCAACGCCGGAAAGAAATGGAGTCGCATCACAAACGATCACCGCCTGGTTCAGCGCGCGTGGTACTACATCGAACTCTTCATCGATCCGAAGAACGAAAACACGATCTACGTGTTGAGTGCGCCGGCGCTGCGTTCAGCCGACGGCGGGAAGACATGGGAAACGCTCTCCGGCACGCACGGTGATTTTCACGACCTGTGGATCAACCCCGACAACCCGAGCAACTTCATCATCTCAAACGACGGCGGCGCCGCGATCACGTTCAATGGCGGGAAGTCGTGGAGCGTGCAGAGCAACATGCCGACCGCGCAGTTTTACCGGATCAATGTAGACAACCAGTTTCCATATCGAATTTACGGCGGGCAACAGGACAACACGTCTGTTTCAATCGCGAGCCGCGAATTTGCCAGCGGCGGAATTACCGAAGCGAGTTGGACTCCTTCAGCGGGCGGCGAGAGCGCGTTTCTCGCTTTCGATCCTGACAATCCGAAGTACGTGATGGGCGGCAGTTATCAGGGCACGATTGAAGTGCTCGACGTTAAAGCAAGCGCTTCAACCAACGTGATGACGGCGCCGATTCAGTACCTCGGAATGGACGCGAAGGACATCAAATATCGCTACAACTGGAACGCGCCGATCATCTGGAGCAAACACGAGCCCGGAGTTTTCTACCACGGCGCGCAGTATCTGTTGAAGACGACCGACAAGGGTCGCACGTGGAAAGAAGTCTCGCCTGATCTGACGCGCAACGAGAAAGAGAAACAGGGCAAAGGCGGTGGTCCATACACGAACGAAGCGGTGGGCGCTGAGAACTACGGCACGCTCGCTTACGTAACGGAATCACCGCACGAAAAAGCCGTGATTTACACCGGCAGCGATGATGGCCTCGTTTATCTCACACGCGACGGCGGCGCGACGTGGAAAAACGTGACGCCGAAAGGTCTCGCGGAATGTTTGATCAACGCGATCGAAGTGTCGCCGCATGACAAGTCGACGGTTTACATTGCCACCACGCGTTACAAGTTCAACGACCACACGCCCGGTCTATACAAGAGCACCGATTACGGGAATAGCTGGACGCGAATCGACAACGGCATTGCGCGCAATGCGTTCACACGCGTCCTGCGTGAGGACGAGGTGCGCCGCGACCTCTTGTTTGCCGGTACGGAGCTTGGTGTTTTTCTTTCGTGGAACGGCGGAAAAGATTGGTCGCCGTTTCAGTTGAACCTGCCGATTACGCCGATCACGGATCTGCGGGTACACAAGGGAAATCTGATCGCGGCGACATCGGGAAGATCGTTTTGGATCCTCGATGACCTGAGCACGCTGCGGCAGTTCAAAGGTAACGCAACTTCGTTCGCGCTTTACCGGCCTGACTCGGCTTACCTCGTGAATGGAGGCAGCGAGCTCGATCGCGTTGATGATGAGTTCAACGGCGCGAACACGTTTCGCGGTGTGAATCCGGCGACGGGAATCGTTGTCTATTACCAATTGCCGGAGTTGAAAAAAGACGATCAGATCACGATGGAAATTAGAGACGGCGCCGGAAACATCGTGCGGAGCTTTACGTCGAAGGCTGATGAGAAGTTTGTGAGATACGAAGCTGGTCCAAGACCGGATCCGGTGCTGTCGAAAGCGAAAGGGCTGAACCGGTTCGTGTGGGACCTGCGCCACGCGACAATGGTGGGCGTTCCACACGTGCGGATTGAAGGGGGATGGGCGGGGCACAAAGCAATGCCTGGCAAGTACACGATCACGTTGAAGACGCCGGCTCAAACGCTCTCCACCGAGGCCGAGATTCTCGCGAATCCTCTTTATCCGACCGATGTGGCAACGTACGCCGAGTATCACCGCACGATGTCGAGCATGGAAGCGGAATTGACGACGATGCATCGACTCGTGAACAGCCTCTTTGAAAAACAGAAGCAGCTCGAGTCGTTGTTGAGTTCGTTGCCGGAAAAACACGCGGCCATCAAGAAGGACGGCGAGGCGTTGTTGAAGAAGATGAAGGCCTGGGACGAAGATATGGTCCAGCGGAAGTCGAAAGCCTACGACGACGTGGAGAACTTTCCAAACAAGTTCACCGCGAATTATCTTTTCATGATTAATCAGACGGAGAGTGACATTCCGCGAGTGAACCAGCCGTCGCTGGATCGCATGCGCGAGCTAAACGCGCAGTGGGCGGGGCTCAAGGCGCGCGCGGATGAGATCAATAACCGTGACATCCCGGCGTTCAACAAGAAACTGTTCGATGCCGGTATGGGCGCGATTTGGAAAGACAGTTAAAACGGCTGCGGTAACGTTACTCGGTTCTGAGCGCCACGATCGGATTCACACGCGTTGCGCGGCGTGCCGGAAGCAGGCACGCCAGCAGCGCCACCGCTAACAGCACGATTGATACGCCCGCGAACGTCAGC
The DNA here is from genome assembly GCA_020199835.1 of Acidobacteriota bacterium. GTDB lineage: Bacteria > Acidobacteriota > Blastocatellia > Pyrinomonadales > Pyrinomonadaceae > PSRF01. The sequence goes on from JAIVJV010000009.1 coordinate 756,312, forward strand.
GGATCTGTCGCTGAAACTCCGTACAGCAAACCCGCGATCAGACGCGACAACAAGTACGCGCCGATCAAACCAAGCGCGAGACCGATCACCGTCATCGTCATTCCCTGGCGCACGACGAGCCGCAGCACGTCGCCGCGTTCGGCGCCGAGCGCCATGCGGATGCCGATCTCGTGCGTTCGCCAACTGACCGAATAACTCATCACGCCGTAAAGCCCGACCGCGGCAAGCACGAGAGCCACACCAGCGAACACACCGAGCAGCAGCATGTTGAAGCGTCGAGGCGCGACTGAAGTGCTCAACAATTCCTCGAGCGTTCGTGCGCGCCAGATGATCTGGTTCGGGTCAAAGGCTTTGATTTCCGCACGCACCGCCTGCGTCAGGTGTGACGCATCTTCGGCTTCGCTGCGAATGACAAGATTCAGGCGCCGCTCGGGCCTTTGCATGTGCGAAACGTACATCTCAGGCTCCACGTCAACGTCGAGCCCGTTGCGCCGCACGTCGCCGACGACGCCCACGATCTCGCGCGGGACTGCCGTTGGACCGTCGAAGATAATTCGCCGGCCGATTGGATCTTCGTTCGGAAAGTAACGTCTGACAAAGGCTTCGCTGACGACGAGCGCTGACGGAGAGTTTGCCGTGTCCTGATTAGTGAATACCCGGCCGCGCCGCAACGCGATATTCATCGTGCGAAAGTAATCATTACTGACAACCGTGTAATCGGATACGTTCTCTTCGCCGAGCTTGTATGGCGGCCGGCCTTCGATCTGGAAGCTCAATTCAACGTCGAAATCCGTTAACGGAACATTGCTGACGACGGCAGCGTCGCGCACGCCCGGAATCGCTTTCGTTCTGGCGATGAGTTCCTCGAACGCGGCCGAGCGCTGTTCCGGTTTGGTGTACTTCGCTCTGCCCAACGGGATGTCAAGCGCGAGTACGTTTTGCGGATCGAAACCCGCGTCCGTTCGTAGCAACCGCCAAAAACTATTAATCAACAGCCCGGCACCAACGAGCAGCATCAACGACAACGCCACCTCCGACACGATCAACGCTCCTCGCATGCGACTGCTGCGGGCGTGCGTTAGACCGCGTCCGTCCTGCTTGAGCGTGTTGCCCGGATCGGGTCTGGAAGCCTGAAGCGCGGGAACGAGCCCAAATAAAACGCCTGTCAGCATAGAGACCAGCACCGTAAAGAACAGCACGTAGCGATCAATACCGACGTCGCGAAGCCGCGGCACGTTTGCTGGACCATAGGCCACGAGCAGTTGCATTCCCCAGCTCGAGAGCAACAAACCGAGAACGCCGCCCGCCAGCGACAATAAAAGACTCTCGGTGAGCAGTTGGCCCACAATGCGTGAGCGACTGGCGCCGAGCGCCATGCGGATCGCGACCTCTTTTTGCCGCGCGACCGCGCGAGCGAGTAAAAGATTCGCCACGTTTGCACACGCAATCAATAACACCAGTCCGACCGCGCCGAGCATCACGAGTAACGCCGTGCGATACTCGCGCGTGATGTTTTCGTGCATCGACACGGCGTTAAAGATTACATTCGTGTTCGATTCCGGCGACTGCTGTTCGATCTGCCGGGAAAGAAGATCGATCTCGGCCTTGACCTGCTCGAGTGTTGCGCCCTGCCTCAAACGCCCGATAACCGGAAGGAACCTGTTTGCGCGTTCTTCGCGGATCTCCTTCGTCATAAAGGATGCGGAGAAGATCGGCTCCCAGAAATCCTGCGGCTCGTCGCGGATCGGAAACTGGAAACCTGCGGGCAGAATGCCGATCACCGTTGTCTTTCCACCAAGATCGATCTCGCGGCCGATGATGTCAGCGTCGCCGCCGAAGCGCCGTTGCCACAGAGCGTGACTCAGAACGACCACCGCTGGCGCGCCGGGCTTGTCTTCGTCGCGCGTGAAAACGCGACCGAGCACCGGCTTCACGCGTAAGACGGAGAAGTAATCGGCGGTAACCGACGCTCCGAGCACACGTTCAGGATCGCCGCCTTCCGTTATCATCGTGCCCGAGTTTTGATAGAAGGCGACATGTTCGAGTGTCTTGGCTGATTGCTGGAGATCAAGAAAGTCAGGCACTGAAAACATGCCCTGGCCATCGAGCGCTTGATTACGTTGCTCTGTGGCGATGTTGATGAGTTGTTGCGGCTCTTCGTAAGGAAGCGGTTGCAGCAGGACCCTGTTTACCACGGAAAATATCGCGGTGTTTGCGCCGATGCCCAACGCGATCGCGATGACCGCGACGCATGTCAGGCTCGGCCGTTTGAGCAACATGCGTAGCGAATAGACGAGGTTTTTCCAGACGAAATCCATTGTCCCGCTCCTTCGTTCAGTCGACGCCGATGACCATCAGTGCCGCGTCATCACAGAAATTGTCGCCGCAGAACTGTGCCACAGTGCTGAGTACGATCTCTTTCAGCTCGCCGGCGTTGCGATGGCGATGATCGCGCAGCAAGTCCATCAATCCTTGCTCGCCGAATTGTTCGCCACTGCTATCGCTTGCTTCAGTTAGACCATCGGTGAAGAGCACCAGGCGATCACCGGGCTGTAGTTGGATCTCTTCTTGTGCGAAAGGCGCATTCGGAAACGCGCCGAGCACGCTACCGCCGGCGTCGAGTCGAATACACTCGCCGTTGTTGCGCACCAACAGCGGTGGATTGTGACCCGCATTCGAAAATGCGACTGAGCGAGTTGAGATGTTCACGACCGCGTAGAAAGCGGTGACGAACTTGTGCAAAGGAATGTTTGCGTAGAGCACATCGTTGAGGCGAGTAGTCACTTCGGCTGGTGAAAGATTTTGTGAAGCTAGTGACTTCAGCGCCGCCTGAAAGTTTGCCATTAACAACGCCGCGGGCAGTCCTTTACCAACCACGTCTGCGACGCACAAGGCGGCATGTTCGTCGTCGATGTTGAAAGCCGCGATGTAATCGCCGCCGACGGTGGTGGCTGGTAGCCATTCGACCGCGACTGCGAGACCTTCGATTGGAGTTGATGAACTGGCGAGCAGATTCTCCTGGAGTTCGCGCGCTTCGACGAGTTCGCTCTGTAGTTGCGCGCCAGTTTTTTGTGCGAGTGTTAAGCGACGCTGGACGTTGCGGCGCGCGCGTGCGTGCTTCACCTGTTTGTTTAGCGTTTGCAGCAGACGCGAGTTGTCCCACGGCTTTTGCACGAAATCACGAACGCCGCGACGCATTAATTCGACAGCGAGATCCACGGTGCCCCAACCAGTCATGACGACGATCGGAAGCAATGGATCGAGCGCCTGGATTCTCGTGATCAGATCGATGCCTTCGCGTCCGCTCGTGGTGTCACGCGCGTAGTTGAGATCCATCAGGACCACATCGAACTGCGTGCGTTTGATCGCTTCGAGCACGGCGGCCGGTGATGAGACGGCTTCGAGTTCATGACCCTCGTTGGAAAGCAGGATTCGCAGGGCAATGAGGATGTCCGGCTCGTCGTCTGCGATGAGTGTTCGTGGGGCACGCGTGTTCCGGGCGCGCGTAGATTGCGGGTTACGCGCGCGCGATTGATGGTTCGGGCCTGGGGGAACGAATGAAGATGTATTGCGCAGGGGTATCACGGGAGTTCACCACTTGGTAGCCAGACTTCGGACGCGGGGTGTTAGTCAAAGACTATGCCAGCGTTCGCTTGTGCGTGGAACCGAGGAATTTGTGGGGTCAATTACAAAGAGGTGGGGTTCGGACGGTGATTTTGTTTCCACTAGTGAGACGGCACGATCCCATTTTCGTGAAGCGGCTTCCCGTTTGAGAAGCCGCTTTGTTCAGAAGCCGCCGCGGTTACTTTTTCTTTGATGAGCTCTTCTTTGACGCCTTCTTCTTGGTGGCGGCGGCTGGCTCAGCTTCCGGCGGTACGACAATGCGTTTCTTCTTCGTCGCGCCAACCACCTCGATGCCCTTTGTTCCGAGAATCCCATCAAGCGGCAGGGCGACGGTGTAGGACGCGGTGCCGGGAAGTCCGATGCCCGGCAGTGAACCGATAACTTCGATCTCCCAAAACTCGGGCCGGCGAATGTAGATTCGTGGACTCAGACGCACGGTCATATTCATGTATGGCTTGGTGCCCGAGACGATCAGAATCCAGGTGTTGGTAACGAAGCCAGGGCGGACTTCGGCACGAGTGAAGTTAATGAGCCGGACAGACGTTGGAGTTGGCGACTTCAGGTAAACTGCGGTCTTCATGCTTTGACTCCTTGAGTGGGTTGATTGTGAGGCTGGAGGGGCAGATGCGCTCACCAGCAGTGATTACGTCAGACGTACGTACGAGTCCGAATCATTGTCTTTTCCCCCGTTCTTGTCAATTCCTTCCTGAACTGATCATGTGAGCATTGCTCACACATGGCATCAGGTTGGTTTTTGTGACAGCTCGATCCAAAATGACTCGTCCGCGCAGCCAACTGTTTCCAAGGAGAAAACTAAATGGCTATAACTAACACTCTGGCAGGTAGGAATTTCGGAATGATCCTGCTCGCTATCTGGTTGATCCTCACCGGTCTCTTACCGTTACTTGATGTACGAACTTCATCGACCGTCAATATGGGACTCGCAGTACTTGCGATTGCTGCCGGTCTACTGATCCTGCTGCGGCGATGAGATACCGGCGACTCATTGCGGTGTCTTGAACTTACTGCGCGCCGTCGCGGGTTGGGCCAGGCCTGGCAGGAAGCTAAAGTCTGCCGTCGGCGCGGGGTTTCCTACCGACAGTGTGGCGAAGTTGTGGCAGCCAACACACGAGCCAGGTCCGCCGTCGCTGGTGGCCTGTGTGTAGTTCTGTATATAGGTCTCGAGCGTTGTGTTCGAAAGCATCGCCGGCACAGCGTCGTCCGGCAAAGGATTGCCCTCTCGAGGTTCGACGTTGCCGCCCCATTGCGTTCCGACCAGCATGTAATTCTGGAGCGGTGTTTTGAACGCGGCTAAAGCGCTTTGCCACTGCGTGTTGAGCTGAGCCGTAGTCGGGTAGATAGAGAAGCAGCGAGTTGCTTGCGGCAATGCGGTCGCGGCAGTCGTGTTGCCCTGGGCATAGGGCTGCGTTGGATTCCACGGAAATTTCGTTGGTCCTAAACCATTAGATTTGGGTCGGATGTTAGTACCTGTAACACCACTGTTTTGTCGGTAGAAGGAGTAGCGCACCGACGTAGAAGGTGCGGCCGCTCCACAACTCGGCTGATTGATCCAATTCGTGCCTGGGTTGGTGCCGCAGCCATTCGCAACATTGCACGGCGACTGCGCCAGAGGCGCGTTGTCCCTGTGCTCGAACGTCGCCCAAATCCATTCGGGCTTCAATTGAGGATTTTTCGGATCGACTGGATTGCGTTGGACGATGTGCATGCCGACCAGGCCCAACATTACGCTGCTGCAAAACTGCCTGCCGCCTTTAACAAGATCCCCGGGAACGGCAACGAAGGCGAGTTGCGTGTAATAACGCGAAGGGTCGTCGCCGGCATTTCGGTCGATGATGCGCCACGCAGTTTTGATTTCCATCGAGCCATTCGCGCCTGTCTGCGTTGTGGCTGATGCTGTGAATTGGGCGCCGCGCGGATTGCTCTTGATGAAATTAGTTTGCCCGGTGATTGTTGTCAGCGTCTGAGACGATTGGCCGTTGGGCGCCAGCAGGTATTGAGCTTCGATGTCGTTGACGCGGCGCTCAAAGATGGTCCAGTTCCCATTGATATCGATCAGCGGCAAGTTGGTCGATGCCTGGAAATACTCCTCGTTCTTCGGACTCGGGTTTCCCTTGCCGTCTGACCCGATGTAGAAAATCGGCAACGCGAGGGCGCTGGTGCATCCGGCTCGCGTGGGCGAGTTGCCGAAGAGCGCGCTGACCTTGCGATAATTTTGGTAAACGCGACGACCCGGCACGGTCAATCCCTGCGCCGGTGGTTGATTAACTTCGCTCGCCGCCCAGTTGAGCGAGACAAACATCTGCCATGCCATGTTGTCGAACGGCGTTTGCACGTCATTGTCTTTAGAGGTTGGCAGTGGTCCAAAAAGTCCCGAATAGCCCGTGCCTGGCTTCGTCAATAATGGATCGTCTCCGATATAGGCAGGCACCTTTGAACACAGTGCGTTCGAACCATCAGCACACAGCTGCGCTTGCGGAACATACGACACTTGCGCAGCGGGTCGCTGAAGCACGAGTACCGTAGCGACAATCAAGAGCATTGCGGTGATGAATAACAACTTTTTCATGGTGGCTCCTTTGGATTCCTCTCCTGGTGAAGATCTTCGTGAGTTTGCGCTCTCCCACTATTAACGCGAGAACTATTCGATAAAACCACCATGCCAGCACGCACTTTGAGGCCCGCGCGGCTGCGGAGACACTATTGGTTGGTGACGCTATCGGTTTTTGGCGGCAGTGTTCTTCTTGCGGGCTGAGTATTTGATTAGATTGGTGGAGCCGAGGGGGATCGAACCCCTGACCTCATGACTGCCAGTCTTAAACAGTTCTTCGGCTCCGTTTTCCTCAGATCATCCAAGTCCTTATGTGTTAGCGAACTTATTGTTGCCGACAACACGTTCGTCAGTTCTGATCCAACGGGTTTGTTGGCGGGGCGGCTGAGTTGGCACACAACTGGCACACAAACTTGGCTGAACCCCAAACTTCGGCCAGGACGGGGGAAGGGTAATTTACCTGCTTGGGCCAGGCCAGTGGCCTAAGACACCGGTACTTTATGGCGGTTAAAGGCTGTTCGAGGAATGCTTCCGTAGGCTGCGCAGTCACTTCCATATCTGGCACAAGTTGGGATCGTTCCCGGGAGCCTTATAGTTGCGCTATCATGCGAATCGTAAGGACGAGTTCTTATAACGCCGTTTAGGACTGATGACGCATTAGGCGGTTCCTAAATCCTCGTAGGCTCAGGCGAATTCCCTTTTAAGAAAAGAGACCAATTATGAGCAGCGGAATCCTCAACTATATCGGTCTGACCTTAGGAATTCTAAGTATTTTGGCAACGGTTTACTTTGCCGTGCGTTACGCGGAGCGAAAAGAGCCGCGGTTTATCAGCCTCAATGACCGCAAAATCGCCGTTTCAGACGATGCCCCAGAAGAAATTCAAATTTTTTATAAAGGCGAGAAGGTTGAGCAAGTCACCTCCACGTTGATTTGGTTTTGGAATGAGGGTAAGCGTCCTATAAAAAAAGAGGACTTGTCGCGTAGCCAACCATTGTTGATCAAACTCCAAAGTGATGAAACGCCTATTGAGATTCTTGACGTTTCGGTGCGCAAGAGTTCGCGCGATGCAATAGGCTTTAAGGCGATCAAAAATTCACATTCATCAGTGTCTGTGGAATTCGAATTTCTCGATTATCGAGATGGCGCGGTAGTGGAGATACAGCATACCGGTACACGCCAAACATCAGTTGAGGTGGTAGGTGTTGTTCTTGGCTCGCCAAAAGGGATTCGCCGTGCGGCGAGGCGTAAATTCGCATGGCTGCCGTTCCCGGTATTGCCATTACGTTATTCATATTCACAATCTGCTAAAGCACGTCCCTCGAAATTCTCTCGACTTGTCATGACAATCATATTCGTTGGATTTTTTGGCGGCTTCGGTTTCTTCCTGCTTTATTATGGAAGTAACGATATAACGACTTCACCGGAGTTAGTCCACGCAGCATTACGTAATTACCTCACTGATGACTCCTTGATTTCAGCAACCAAAGCAATCGAGGAGAATGCAAAATATCAGACCATCAATACGATAGCGCCATATGCTATGGCTGGAATAATTCTACTGAATCTGTTTCTCGGCCTAGCTATTCTATGGCGATCACCATTTGCATTTCCTAATTCCTTGATCATTGAAGATTCAAGCAAAGCACCGGCTGAAAAAAATGAAGCGCACCAAATGAAGAAGATCAAAGATACTTCTTTCACTTGACACGTTTTAAACTAGACACTCTTGCTAACAGTCGCGTTGCACAAAGCGTAGCGTAGCGCACACAAACTTGGGCCGCGGCGGGGGGTCTTTGCGGTTAGCCGGTTGCCCGGAAAGACCGGTACTTTATGGCGGTTAAAGGGTGAAAACCTATCTGAGTTGAAGTGTTGACGCGTTTTGTAACTTAGAGTTTCACAATCCGCTAAGTAAGAGTCGGAAATCTTAATCGTCAAGAATTTCGATCACACGATCCTTGATTTTAACGTAGCTCTCCTCTGGTGAGAGCGGGGGTAAAATATCTTTATCCTCAGCCTTCAGTGTTTCAACAATCGTTGTCGGTGGGCGCAGTTCGCGGGCAAAAGTAGCAACATTCATCACTGTATCCAGCGCCGAACCGTGAAACCTCCCACCAGTGATTACTGTAGTGACGTACGTTTTGCATATTGTGATCTTAGGTCTAACCTCCACCGCCTTGACGCGAACCTTCTCACGGTCAAGCGTGTCCAAGAGTTCATCCGTTTCAGGATCACGTATTTCAGTCGGAGACTCGGACAACACCGCAAACTTCATTCCTTCCGTGACACCGCTTTCTAGCCCAATGTTTATCACTAACTCGCGGGCATTTAGAATCTGGGCCACTCTTCCTTCAATTCGCTGCGTTTTCGTGACGCTTTCCACCTTCGTACGACTCATTGTTACGCTCGTCCCCTTTTGTAGACTATTGCTGCGGAGTTAGGAGGAGGAAAAGACTCCGAATTACTTGACTGGTGGAGGTCTCCCGACCAAACAGCATCAAGGTTGCCGATGTTTTGCGCCGTGGCACGATTACCATCTACTTCACTTATCTCAAAAGTGCCAAACAGAACGTTATCTAGGATGTCAATGAGTATAACCTGATCACCTACGTGAACGACCGTTGACTCTGAATCAAGTCTTAAATACACCCGACCCCGATGGAGTTGAACTCGATCTACACGGATCCGATTTGACCCGAATAATTCGCTACTTGCATTTAACAGTACCGATTTAGTTTCCCCCAACTGCTGTTCGAGATATAGGATCATCTCATCTCGTCGCTCAAGTGAGTGACGTAGCGCGTTGTATTGCTCTAGTCTTCTATACGTTGTTCGACTAATTCTCCCGACGTATAAGCCAATTGCAGCAAGAACGGGAGACAGCAGCACTAATAAGAAGGCGAGTATCGCAAAGTTCGAAATCGAGGGAACGAATATCGCCACAAAGCCGACTGCTCCCATCAAGTACCCAATCGCCGCAAGCCACCAATTAGCTGTGCGTGGCACGTCCCATCCAGGCCACTCGGCCTTCTCAGGCAAGATAGCTTCCGTGGCTTGCAGGTCTTGTTGGTCTACTTGAGTTCGAATCAGAGATTGAGACTGCGACGTAGGCTTTGTGGGAGGAATAGCTTGCATTATCTGTTTTGCAGATATCAGTACCCGAACGAAAAATCATGAGCATGCCCGTAAAGGCATTAACCAAAGCATAACTGGCAACCAACCACGGGTTAACGTTTGCCGATTTCTTTGTTCGCTTTCGCGGCCTCACATTCAAGAGTCTTGAGCGCAAGATGAAGGAAGCCGGGAATTGCCATCTCGTCACGTTCCCATCGTGCAACCGTGTTTCGACTCACCTTCAACTTGGTTGCAAGTCCCTCCTGAGTTAGCCCCAAAGCGAGTCGCCGCTCTCGAAGTTTAGCGCCCTTCATTGGCCCATTCTAACACGCGCGGTTGATACATTGCGTATCGCTGCCCGAAGTGATACGATACGTATCAAACGGAGCGGGCTGGCCTTCGCTGTAACGAAGACCAACCCTTACACAGCCGAATCCTGACTGTTTAGGGAAAGGAATCGACCATGCCTGATAATCCTAACACGGAGAATGCTCCACTTGACGCTGAGGACTGGCAGATCGCGTTCAAGCCGTACGCGCAATATCCGCTCTTAGCCCTTGCCCTCGCGCAGCATTTAACCGCGCTTCAAGACTACGTACAACGCGACGCAGGAAAGGCCACAGCCGCGATTAATCGTGCCGTAGATGAACTCTACGAGCACAGCGAGTTCCGGTCTGTGAGCCTGGAGCTGTATCGCGCCTCAGTGCAAGGCCGGTTGTCGGTGGAAGTTGAAAACCTGATCAATCAATTAGGAATAAGGACTTAACGATGGGACGAAAACCACGACCAAAGCCACAGCGCCTTGCGGCCAAATTGCTTGCGCTTCGGAAAGGCTTGAATTTGAGCCAACCGAAATGCGGGCAGTTGCTCGGCATCGCGTATCACCGTCTCTCTGAGTTCGAGAGAGGGCGACGCGAACCGAACGTGATGCTGCTCTTGCAGTACGCACGGTTAGCAAAGGTGCCAGTTGAAAACCTTATCAACGACAATCTCGATTTACCTAATGCCTAAAGACTATTCAAACAATTCGGACAGCGCGAATCTTCCAAAGATGATGGGCGGCAAGGACATTCCGTGTCCGGGCTGCGGTGGTCCGCTTGATGACAACGTGGAATGCGGGGGATACATCTGCTACGACTGCGACTGGGAATGGGAAACGTGGGAGGTTTTAGATTCCATGAGGGACAAGTAGGATCTTGCCCGCGCCGTGGGTGAGAAAAACTGAGAGGCCGGAAGCCCAGATCCGGCCTTTTGGTTTGGCTGTGAAACATATCATGGTTCGGCGATGGATCGGTCACATGGATCTGGATCCGATCCCAGTCTGCGCCGCTGCGTTTAATTCAGTCTGCCTCGCGAAAATTAATTAACCCAGATCCCTTCTATTCCTCCCGCGTTTCACTTTACTCTGCTGGGTGGTGGTGATGGGCGAGTTCCGAAACATTCAAATTCTTACTTGCTCTAGAGCATGGACGGACTTTGGAATGCAGCGTAAATTTGGGTTCGGTTGTTCGCGCCTGACTGGCCGAACGAAATCATAAAACAACTCTTACCCCTTGCCGACGGGAAACAGATCTTTAAGGTGGCGAACCAAAATCCGCCAGTGGCGGAAAGTGGCGAACAACATGACGAACTATCCTGATGGAATCGAATCAGTTCGGGTTCTCTGATCTGCAAAATAGCCCGAATCAGCCACGTTAAGGCGTGTAGCTTAGGAGTGACAGCGCCAATTTCCGATCTTTCGTTGTCGATCCGCCACTAAAAAAGAGCGAAGCCAGGGTTAAGGATTGAAGTGCAAGTAGTCTCGGGACTTCGCTCATCACAAAGCGACCCTTTTGTCGAAGTGTTGCAAACAGCACAGACAGATTCTTCTTCACGCGCTACATTCACTGGAAGTTCGAGACCTACTCGCCAACCACAACGAGTGCTCGCCAAAATTAACTTCGCGGATGTTAGGCGTACGCTAAATTAAATAATTCAGTATCCCTTGTAGAGAGTTGATACTCGACGTAATCTGATCACTCCTCTCTAAATCGACCGCAAGCAATGGCGAAGCTAAGTAAGCCGAACGTTAGAAGTGTGTCTTGAGTTAAGGAGAACTATGGAGACCAACAAAATCTCGATGCGTTTACTTACGGCAGATGAAGTCGCTGTCATTTTGAGCGTGTCAACTGCGCGAGTGTACGAACTTGCCAGGACAAACGCGATACCTGCTCTCAAATTGGGAGAGCGCCAGGTGCGATTTGATGAAACAGCTTTGCGTAAATGGATCGCGCTTGCATCAGATCGGAACTGTTCAGCGACGCAGGAGGACCAATATTAAATGCACGGAACTAAGAAACGATCATCAGATGCTATCGATAAGGTTCTTAACAAACTCCGCGATGTGAAACCGTGCGGCAAAGGCTGGTCAGCACGATGCCCGGCGCACGATGATCAGCACCCAAGTTTAACTGTTACTGAGGCGGAGAATGGATTGATACTCATGCACTGCCATGCTGAATGCTCCTACGAAAACATTTGTCTCGCATTGGGTATCAGCAACATCGTTGCCACTTATGACTACCGAGACGAAATGGGCAAGCTGCTTTACCAAGTCACGCGCACAGCACCTAAAGGATTCTTTATGCGGCGCCCAAACGGCAAAGAAGGTTTCAAAAATGGCTTGGGCGACGTGCGGCGAATGCTGTATCGGTTGCCAGAGTTATTGAAGTCCGATCGACAACAGCCCGTGTTCATTCCAGAGGGTGAAAAAGATGTTGACGCATTGCGTCGGCTTGGCTTCGTAGCGACTTGCAATTCGGGAGGCGCTGGTAAATGGCGGGATGAATACAATCGTTGGCTGGCTGAAAGAGATGTTGTCGTATTGCCGGACAACGATGCTCAGGGCGATGAACATGCACAGAAGGTAGCCAATTCACTGCTTGCCGTGGCAGCAAGTGTGAAGCTTGTCAGACTGCCTAACCTGCCGGCCAAAGGCGATGTTAGTAATTGGCTAAGTGCAGGAGGGACGGAAGAACAGTTGCTGGCATTCGTGGAGAAAGCGGAAATTCTCGATTCCCGACTGGGTACATCTATGAATAGAGAGAATATAGCATCCGGTTTCACTCTGACTCCACTAACAGATCTTTTAGCGGAACCAGAAGAGCCAATCCCCTACGTTTGGGATCGTACTCTGCCGATGGGAGGCTTCTCGATCTGTGCGGCAAAGCCGAAAGTTGGAAAATCTACTCTCGCTCGTAATCTCGCTCTAGCCGTAGCCAAAGGTGAAGACTTCTTTGGCAGAGCCACAAACCAGGGCAAAGTGATTTACTTATCCCTTGAAGAGATACGAGCAGAAATTACAGGTCACTTCCGCCAGATGGGTTCAGCGGGCGAAGACATTCTCGTTCATACTGGCCGAGCGCCAACAAATGCTTTGCAGGCACTCTCAACAGCTATCACACAGTCACAGCCTGCGTTAGTAATTATCGATCCATTGTCTCGATTCCTGCGAGTGGCTGATTTCAACAGCTACGGTGAAGTAACGAAAGTGCTTGAACCTTTGATTGATCTTGCCCGCGAGTCTGGCTGTCACATCCTCGCAGTACATCACAACGGCAAGGGCGAACGCGACGGCGGCGACTCTCTACTTGGCTCCACCGCATTCTTTGGGGCAGTGGACACGTTATTGATAATGAGACGAAAGGAAAACAATCGATTTGTATATTCAGAGCAGCGGTATGGTGAGAACCTCTCGGCGACTTTAGCGCACCTTGACAAGGAAACTGGAAAAGTGACTCCAGGCGGAGCGTTGGAAACGATCCAAATCGACACTTGCAAAAGAAGAGTTTTGGAATCACTAGGGGAAGAGACGCTTACGGAACCAGAGATAAAGGAACGTGTCGGCGGTAATTCTACGCACACCTCAAAGGCTCTCCGGGAACTGTGCACCGAAGGCGCTGTACAAAGAACTGGAGCAGGCAAGAAGGGTGATCCTTATCTGTACGCCAAAATCTCAGAGGCAAAAAGCTCGATTCTCGATTTCACCCCTAAGACTAATTCAGAAAATAACCCGGACGATGACTGGAAGGATGCAGTGAACTTCTGACTACATGACTAAATCCGCTTAGACGTTGATAGATTTACTGTGGACCGCAACCGGTGTATAAGGAGTCGGAGGCGCTCACCACCATGCCAGTTCACCAAACAGGATTTTCAGGTCAAGCTGTCGTTCCCTGCTCTCACTGTAACGCCAACGATCGAGGGCTTGAAGCCGGTATCTGCCATGACATATATTCGGCCACGGTCGTGCGAGTTACCAGTGTCAGAAGGTTGCTAATGGCGGCACTCTGCCGGGCGTTATCTCAAGAACGCTTTTGGGTGAGTTCGGAGTCTTGAATCAGATTTGCGTGTTCCCACTGGAGGGCAAAGGTTATCGGAGATCTGAAACTCACCACGCGCGAGCATTAGGAAGGACACACATCTAGAATTTCCGCTTTCCGGCAACATATCGCAATAGTTGACTAGGCTGACACTTCAACTCACGACACAGTCGATCAAGCGTGACCATTCCTATTTGAGAAAAGTCGCCTCGCCACAATCGAGACGCGAGTGTGGGCGAGATGCCGAGCGCATCCTTTAGTTGATTCGCGTTTGTAATGCCGTGCGTCTCGGCAACCTTGCGAATGTTGGAAATGATCATTGTGTGAAATTATCACCGGAATAGTAATGTACACAACCGTGTAAGAATCTTGTGGATTGAATGTACACATCCGTGTATATTACAGGTCGGTCGTATAGGAGATTTGAAAAATGGCTGGTCAAATAATCAAACGCAATGAACGTACGTGGCTGGTGCGTGTTTCAAGAGGTCGGAATGCTTCCGGAAGGCGTCAATACTTCAATAAGACGATTTACGGAACAAAGAAAGATGCCCAAACATATCTTAATAAGAAGCTGACCGAAAAAAGCACTGGAACCCTAATTCCAGCTACGCGGTTGACACTGGACGAGTTTTTAGACCAGTGGCTTGATGTTTCTGCGCGTCCCCGACTACGAGAGCGAACATTTGAGCACTACAAGGAACTGCTCGATCGTTATGTCCGCAAGCAGTTCGGCGCTCATAGATTGACCAGTATTCAGGCGTTGGATATTCAGAAGCTGTACGCCGAAATGCAGAGTAGAGGGCTGTCGGCGCGAACGGTTCGATACATACATGCCGTATTGACTTCGGCGCTCAAGCAGGCTGTCAGGTGGGGAATGCTTACCATAAATCCCGCGAGTCTGGTTGACCTGCCGAAACAGGAACACCGCGAAATGCAGGCACTCTCTCCTGAACAGGCGATAGCCTTTCAAAAGGAGGCCGCCAAAGACAGGAATGGCATTGTTTTTAACTTTGCGCTTGTGACAGGAATGCGACCGGAAGAATACCTCGCTTTGAAATGGACCGATGTCGATCTTGAAAGGGGCAACGCCACGGTTCGCCGGACCTTAGTATGGCTTAAAGGTGGCGGGTGGAAATTTGGCGAGCCTAAGACGGCTAGATCACGGCGCACTGTTTCATTCCCGCTGCAACTAGCTCGCGCCCTAATGTGCCATAAACGCGAGCAGGCGGAGGGAAGACTAAAGGCCGGCCCGAATTATGAAAACAACGATCTTGTTTTTACTGCGAGTGATGGCAAGCCACACAATCTGAGAAATCTAACTCAACGACATTTCAAACCGATCTTCAAACGTGCTGGCCTGCCAACGATTAGACTATATGATCTTCGCCATTCATGCGCCACACTTTTACTCTCAGCGAATGAACATCCGAAGGTGGTTAGCGAAAGGTTGGGTCACGCTAGCATAACGCTAACGCTTGATACTTACTCCCACGTTTTGCCTAGCATGCAGCAAGCAGCATCCGAAAAACTAGAACGCATCCTGTACAGATGAACCACGCGTCTACGATCGAGAACGCTGAAAGATACAACTAGCTGCTCGATCACTCTGTCTGAACGCCACTCGACGCTGGACATTGACTAACCTCATTTATCTTTCGAATGAGGAACCATCGCCCCTGTGACGCCGAATGAAATGTGAAGCGTGTTGGGTAAAGACTAAAAATTTAAGCTCCGCAAATTGTGCCAGGCCCGTACAGTGATACGCTTGCTGCCGGCCCGGAAACGCTAGGTTTTCTGATTTAAGAACACCTCCAAAATATAAATTGCCTTCGTCGGAAAAAGTCGCAGGAAAAGTAGTAGTATGTGCGACCGATGGAATTGTTTACCCCAACTCCATTGCTCAAGTTGTGAGAGGTTGATTGCTTTACAATCTGTATGTGTAAAGAATCTAGAAGATAGCTTTCAGGCTTGAACCACTTGGGCTACTAAACCTGTTAGTTTATCAATCTGATCCTCAACGGAAACAAGTAGGAGCATTTGCCTATTGTGCCTCATTATGTCTACTACGCGTTGTTCTGAAGTGGCCACATGTATGTTGAATCCATCGGTCAAAAGATGATTATTAGGCCCAAATCGAAATCCCATTTCTTCTAAGTTTTTAATGGCGGTTGCTATTTGGCTATTCTTAAATTTCGCTTGCCTCATTTCACAAATGATAAGTGCTTTGAACACAGATTCAGGCGAGTAAAAAATCTGGGGTCGCTGTTTGCGATTTTCTGAATACTCTTTCAGCTGAGGGATGAGTTGAGACTCATGATACTGATTGAGTTGGGAACGGGTAAAGCCGGTGAGCCGCGAAAGCTCCTCCAAAGTACAAGGTGTATTTGAAGGGTGGATAGCTCTCCATTTCTTGCCAAATTCTCTAAGAGCCTCGGAATCCATGAAGGGGCTATTGAGATTCTTGCTCATTTTTGTTAATATTTATCCGTCTAGAAAGGGACAAGAAAAATCGTATTGAAGTAGATAAATATTCATTACATTTTTATTATTAACAAACATCAACTCGAACCTAAGTATACAAACACAATGGCATCGCAATCAATCCATCTTTGTTCGGTCTTCCTCTCATGGCACATTGCGTCTTGTACATGAAACAAGATATCGCGGAGAGGAATGCGTTTTCTGGAGGGGCGTTTTGACAGTCGTTTCGCAAGATTTTAGGTTGATTGGGCAACCGCAGCGATAGCGGATTGTTGTTGGATCCTTTCCAGCCGCGATGCTGGTTGGGTGTTAGTGGAAGGAGAATGGACGTGTCAGATACGATATTTTCTGATCAAGGAGTGTTAAGCACTCCGATACTAATTGCTCTTGTTACTCTCAAGGGTTACCAGGAGTATCGACACGGGAATTCGGTTTATATTGAGGATCTCGCTGGATACCTCGCCAAGTTGAAGAAGAAAGGAGTTAATATCAAGAGCATTGCGCTCTCAAGAACCCTCGATAAGTATTGGTCGGACGATGTTGCTCAATTTGTCAGCGACGGGCTGGTATTTGGGTTCTTAACACATAACAGTCCCCTTCAATTCGACGAGAGACGCTGTTTGGAAGTTTGTAAGAACGCGATTCTTGGAGAGGTTGGAGACAATGAACAGCTTCAAAAAGCTTTCAATGAGGCTAGAGAGGCGCTTGAGTTAGAACCTTTCGAAACGCTAGCCGCTTGATTCCTCGCTGAATAGCTCTTTAGCGGCGTTGTAAATCTTTGCGATCTTTGCTTCAGATAGGTCAGACGAAGCAAAAACCTTAATACTGTATCGTTCAATTGCGATATGTTTTAGGACTCCTTCCCAGTATCCTCTCAATCGATCTAGCTTGTCGAACGATGAACCGCTGGGAGACAGAATTCTTATCTCGTCAAACTTAGGTGTTGGTACGATCTCGCTTGGAACTGTAATAATCACTTTCCAACTCTCTTCACCTAGTTCCGCTTCTTCTGCCAATCTCTCTTCCCATTGTCTGGGCTGGTCTAGATGCTGGTCCTTCCAATTAAGACTATGTTGCTCCCAGTTCTCAATCTTAGGATTAGGCTTCAGAGGTACCTCTTGCTCCTCACGAAGTATTTCGTTACTTGGTGGCTGTGGTTGAGCTGACTTGCTTTCGCTTTTTGTCTTACTCTCTTGATAAGCCTTAAATCTATTTGGCTGGATTGAGAATACTTCTTGAAAAGGCTCATTTCTCAGAATAGCGTAAGCATAATTTCGCGCAATATCGTTCTTATCTGAGAACTTGATCAACATTCTCAAGAGTTCTTCATCCGTTAGCAACATCAGATCTTCAATACCGACGTTCTCGTTTTTTCTTCTGAACTCCTCAACGGCTTTTGTGAGCATGCGTTCAGCAAGAACTTTTTTTGGATGCTCATAACAGTTTAGGTACATGCTATCTCTCGCATATAGCATATGAGTTATATAGGGAATGGCGCTTCGCTCAAACGTTAATAATATTTGCCTAGTTATTCGACCGTCTTCTTCATTGATGACTCCTTCGAACGGAATCATCCTTTCGATCAGCGCGTCGATATTAATTGCTCCAATTGATAAGCCTGTCATGTGAGCATCACGAACGAGATAGTCCATTCTGTCTATATCGAGTGGCGAGTCGATAAGATTGTTTATTAGAGTTTCGTAACCTTCCAGGTCGCTTCCCTCTGTACTTAAAACCCTTACAACGCCATCAACGTCGATTCCACAGTTTGATATTGTGTTGGATAGATATTTTTGAATGTAATTGATCGCAAAGACCTTATCTGGTGAGCCCTTCTTTGTTATCGCTTTTACGTATTGATCCAAGCCATGGCCGAATGGTCCATGTCCCAAATCGTGAAGCAACCCTGCGACTTTTGCCTGTAATACGAGATGCCTCTTTTCTTCTTCTGATAGTTCAATTCGCTTAATTCCATTTGCGCTATAAAGAACTCCTTTGTCAAGAATTCTAGCTGCAGCTTTCTCAGCATTTTTGGCTGCTCCTAAGGAATGCGAAAGCCTGGTGTGAGTCGCGGCGGGAAAAGTGAGCTGACTAAAGGATAATTGTTTAATATGCCCTAATCGCTGAACCAAAGGGTGCCTAAAAATCGGTGAGATTTGTTCCTCGACTAAGACCTGTCTATATATAGGATCATCAACGTAAATCGTTTCTGTTGTAACTGAACTATCGTACCATTCGGTCCATAGGTCTCTATTCTCTTTTAGGACGAGATCAATTCTCCCTGGGCGATCTCCTCGAACCTGATCTTCAATCTGTTTCAGTTTTTGAATTTGCTCGATCTTATCTTGGAGTTGGCCCGTAAGCTCCACACACTGGCGCTCCTTTTCGCGGAACTTTTCGTTAGCTGCATTAATGCGAAGATCTGCCTCTGCCAAGCCAGCCTGCTTTAATATCTCCTCGCAATTTATCTCATCCATGTGATTTGAATCTCCAAATGCAGTCAGAAAGCATTTCCGCTGCTTCTTTCATAACAAGATCGTCCTCGTCAACAGTAGGAAATAACTCCGCGTTTCGATCGTAGAGTCGTATCACTAGCTCCTTTGCTAACAGAACAGCTTTCTCTCGGAGTAGCTCCTTACCGAAGATCCTAATAAGCCAGCCATTGAAATCGTTGAAATATGGATTCAGAGCGAGCCACAGAATGACTGTAAAAGCCAAAAGAATTACTAGATGGACCGTTGTTAGTAGTTGTCCGAAGGGAGTTACTACGGCGGTGCTCAATAGAGTAGCCAGAAGGCCACTGACGCTAACAATGTAAGGTCTCGCATTTGATCGCTTCTTACAGTAAATAGCCATAGAGGAAAAGGCTGGAGAGTAAAGACCCGAGAGCTTATATCACAATTTGCAAGAAGAAATGCGGCTAAATGCCGTTGCGGGGGCTGTGCAAGATCACGAAAACGAGTGGTCGAATTTGGCATCACGCACACTGTTGGCACACAACTGCTTGAACAACCAGAGCGAATTCTATGTAATCTATTGATTAGATTGGTGGAGCCGAGGGGGATCGAACCCCTGACCTCATGACTGCCAGTCATGCGCTCTCCCAGCTGAGCTACGGCCCCATACAGAATGAGTGATTGCTGGTAAATGCTTGGTGCAGACTAGCCTAGCGTTTTGCGTTGAGTCAAGCAACGGCGTGATTCTGCGCAGTTGCATTTACTCTTGTGGCCAAATTGTGGCCACGTGAGCTCAACATCGCTGCTTGAACAGCTTCTCGCTTGTTCCTTTCAGTCGCTCGAACGTACCGCTGAGTTGTTCGAACATTGCTGTGACCCAAAGCGCCGCGATCCAGTGATGGGGGTGTGCTACTGTGAAATACTCAACGCGACTAAACTCCGTGAGCTAAAATGAATTGGACACAACTCTCAAGTCGGAAGTAAATCGAAAACTGTTAATGGAACTTTTAACGTAGCCGTCGAAAGTCCCAGGAAGGAATAGGATTTAGATCAATCCAGAGCCCGATTTTTGCTGCTCGTGCATCATTTTGAGCATTAGCATACAGTTGTCCATCCGGAGGAGTCTGCTCGCCTTGGTAATCTTTGTAATGCCATGCTATCCCAGCCCTGATCTGCTCGAGACAAGCCCGAGCGCCACGACCTGCTGGAGCTCATCGACGATCGCCGGAAGCACAGAAGAAAATTCCTTTTTGTGTTCTTTGTGCTTTTTCGTGGCCTGACTTTATAAGGTTTTGAGGCAGGCCCGACACGTTTCACGCCTGCCGATCATCTCCATTAGAGGCTTATTCAATATGGCCGACAACAAGTCGCCGCTCTCGAACGAATTACTCTCGACGCCCAGAGGCGGCGGGTCCGTAACCGGTTTGGGTGAGGCTTTTCAACCTAACCTCAATCTCGGCACCGGCTCGTACGTCGTCCCGATCGAATTGCCAAAAGGCTTTCGCCAGCGCACTCCCACCTTGTCGCTAAGTTATAGCACCGCTGGTCCACAGGGTGTTCTCGGCATGGGTTGGGCACTCCCGATCCGCGGAATTCGTCGCTCCACCTCCGGACGCGCGCCCACGTATACCGACGCCGACGCCTTTCTGCTCGACGGCGCGCCTCTCGTGCACATGGGAGACGGACGTTACCGGCCGCGAATTGATGAAGGGCAGCGTCGCGTCCGTCGTCTCGCTGAAGGGTGGGAGGTGACGGAAAGAGATGGTACAACCCTCGTGCTGGGTGTTACGCCCGAAGCACGCGAGCATGGTCCAGAAGGCCTCACAAATCCGCTGTCATGGCTCGTCGAGGAAGAGCGCGACACAACCGGCAACCGTGTTCGATACAGGTACCTGCACGATCGTGGAGCCGTATATCTTCAAAGCGTCGAGTATGCGATCTACCGCATAACGTTACACTACGAAGAGCGCCCTGATGTGTTCACCGATCGGACTGCCGGGTTTGCGCAACAGACGCGTCTGCGTTGCGCGCGCATCGAGCTGCACCGCACGGATATCGAACCATCGCTATTGCGCGAGTATCGCTTTGAGTTTGTCCAGTCAGCGCTGTCGGGACATTCGTTGCTCGCCACCGTCACGCTAACCGGCTTTGCCTACGATCGCGGCGAGGACGGCACGCAGGTTCGGCGTGAGAGCGCGCCGTCTCTGAAATTTGAATACACTGCGTTCGAACCTCACAACCGCGAGCTGTTGACGTTCGATGCCCAGGCGGACGTTCCCCCGATTCCCGGAACCATCGCGACCGAGGTAGTTGATCTCGAGGGCAACGGCTTACCGGGAATCCTCCAGGCAACTTCGACGTCACACCGCTACTGGTCCAACCGCGGCGGCGGCTGGCGAGCTTCACAACGTGTTCGCTCATTCCCGCGAGCGACTTCACTCGATCGCGACGAAGTAAGACTTGCGGATATGAATGGCGACGCGCGAGTCGATCTGCTGATCGCCGAGGGAACTACCGCCTCGTACTATCCCGCCGGCGATGATTCGGTCACCTGGGGTCCGCCTGTCTTCTCGAGACAAGTGCCGCAGTTTCGCGCCTCGGAGCCGGGCGTTCGATTCCTCGACGCCGACGGCGACTCAGTCGTCGATGCAGTGCGAACAAGCCGCCGGCATCTAACCGTCTTTCGACACGACGCAACGCGTGGCTGGACTGACATTCCACGCGCCGTGCCGCGTCGTCGAGACGATCCAACATTTGCCGACCTCGACTTCCGCGATCCGCGAGTGCGTATGGCCGACATGACTGGCGACGGGCGTATGGATTGGGTTCGCGTTTTCGCGCGCGCCGTCGAAGTTTGGCCCACCCGTGGCGAGCTGCGCTGGGACGATCGTCAGATTATGGCCATTCCCGAACCTCATCCGGAAAGATTTCAGGTTCAGCGATGTTTCCTTGCCGACCTTGACGGTGATGGCCGCGCCGATCTGCTGTACCTCAACGGCCGAAAAATCTTCATCTGGATGAATCGTGGCGCGGATAATTTCGCGTCACCTGTAATCATCGAAAACCTGCCGGTCGCGGATGTCAATTCAATGCGTGTCGGCGACTTTCTCGGTCACGGAACTACCGGATTATTGTTCTCGTCTCGCACGTCGTTGCGGCGGGGCAGGGCGCTGCGTTATGTGGAGTTCAATCGAGGCGTAAAACCGTATCTCCTGTCGCGGATCGATAACGGCGTCGGCGGCACCACACAAATTCAATACGGCTATTCGACTGATCACTTTCGTCGAGATCGCGATCGAGGTACGCCGTGGTCCACTTCGTTGCCATTTCCCGTGCCCGTCGTGGACCGCTATGTCAGAACGGACGTTACGACAGGCACCAGTCTCGAGACCGAGATCCGTTATCACGACGGACACTTTGATCCCAGACGCCGCAAGTTCATCGGCTTCATGGTCGTCGAGACGATCGAACGATCAGGACAGGCAGCAGACGCGCGTCTCACTCGTCACACATATCTCAAGGGTGAGCGCGCCGATGCACCGGAGTTACCACTGGACCACGTCGCCGTCCTCTCCGGTAAGCCGCTGCGAACCGAGCTGTTTGGACTCGACGGTACCGCGGTGCAGGATCGAGCTTTTCGACACGAAACGTGCACCTGGACCGTTCTCACACCCGAAACAGGCGAAGACGGAACGCCGATCCTCGTTCCTCAACTCAGCCGCCGGCGAGTGGAGCAACTGGAGCGCGAGGAGACTGGCCGTGTTCAAGAATGGGAATTCGAATACGACGCCTTCGGCAACGTCACGCGGGAACGCCGTCGTGGAACGGGAGGTGCGACCGCGGCCCCCGGCTTGTTCATTCAGACTGAGATCACTTACGCGCTGAACACCGATAGATGGATCGTCAACCTGATTGCCGAGCGGAAGGTTAGCGGCGCGGACGGTGAGACTCTCGCGCTCGAGCGTTTCTTTTACGACGGACCAGACTCAAACGGACTTCCGATTGGCGAGAGCGAGGCGGGACTGCTGCGACGGCACTCGCGTCTCGCGTTCACCGACGCGATCCGGCAGCAACTCTATCCGGACCTACCGGAGGCGCGTTTCGTCGAGCTTGGCTATCGACGTGAAGTTGAAGACGGTGTCGCCGCGTACTGGATTGACGAACGCCGTGTGGACTACAACGCAAACGGCAACATGATTCGCGCGTTGGAACAACTCGGGCAGCCTGCCGAGTTTGAATATGACGCAACCGGTCTCTTCCCGGAACGCGTTACCAATGCGATCGGACACACACGGCGAGCAACGTACGATCCCTGGCTCGGAACGATCGCCACCCTCACGCATTTTGACGGTAACCGCGATCAGTATTTTTATACGCCCCTCGGCCACGTTGCGAAGGAAGTCAGATCGGGCGATACGGAAGAATTTCCGACAGTTCAGTTTGAGTACCGCTTCGACCAGTTGCCGATATCAACCGTGATGGAGAGGCGGCGGCGCTCAGGTCAAGATGGCGTGCAGAGAAGCGTTGTGTATTACGACGGGCTCGGAGAAGAACTTCAGCGGCGAGCGCAGGCGGAGAACGATCGCTTTGCCGTCGATGGTTTTGCGATTCGCAACCCTCGCGGTGATGTCGTGCGAAAAGAAGCGGCTTTCATGTCGCCGTCGGAAGCATTTGATCTGGAGGAGCGATCCGCCGATGAGTCGCCCTTCATCATGCACTACGACGCACTCTCGCGCGTCGTCAGCATGACCCGCGACGGTGGTCACGAACTGCGCGTCGTTTACGATTCCGACGGCGCCACTTTCTTCGATCCCGAAGACACTGATAGCACTTCACCAAACTTCGAAACTCCGACTAGCGAATTCGTCGACGCGTGGGACCACACCGTAGCGGTCGTCGAGTCTGGCGGCGACGCGGCGTTGCGAACGGAGTTTCACCGCAACGTATTCGGGCAGGTCGAACGCGTCATTGATGCCGGCGGCTCATTTCGCGTCTCGTACGACTACGACTTACTTCAGCGCAAAGTGCACGTTGAACATGCGGACGCGGGCGCGCGCACGTTTCTTTTCAATGCACGCGGACAGATGGTGCGCTACATCGATGCCCGGGGTCAGAACGTCAGTTGGACCTTCGATCCACTCGGACGCATTCTGGAAGTCCGAGAGCAGAACGAGTTGAAGGAGCGCTATGAGTACGACGCAGGCGCGGGTGACAACGTTACCGGACGTTTGGCCAGGGTCACTGACGAAGCCGGCTCGACCGCCTACAGCTACGACGTTCGCGGACGTGTCGCACAAGCAACACGGTCATTCGAGGGAAGTGCGGAGGCGTTTGTGTTCCGCACCGCCTACGATCCTGACGGTCGTATTTTGAGTCTCACCTATCCCGATGGACATGAAGTTTCGTACGACTACAACGCGCGTGGTTTGGTCGATCGCGTCAGCGGACTGTTCAATCGGGTCGAGTACGACGCGCGCGGACGCCGCACAAAGGTAACTTACGACATCGGTGTTACCGAGCGATTCACATACTACGCCGACCTCGGCACGCCTGAGACCCACCGCGTTCAAAGAACCGCGAGCGGCCTCCTGCTCTACGGTCGTCGCTACGAATACAGCCGCGCGTTGCACGTGACCTCCGCACAGGATCTGCGTGTTGCTTCGCCCGACTACACGCCGGTCAACAGAAACTACGCCTACGATCATCTGTGTCGGCTGCGACGCGCGAGTGGAACGGGTGACACTCACGATTACTCGTACGACGCTATCGACAATCTCACCCTCAATGGTGAGCTTGGACCACAGCAACTCGATTACGACGGAACGCAGATTCGTGGTCCAATCAACGCCGGCGTTACCGACGTCCAGTACGGACACGACGCGAACGGGTGCATGATCCGCCGTCCGAGTCAGAGCCTCGCATTCGATGCGCGCCAGTTGCTCCGTTCCGTCGAACGCGACGACGGCATGACGGTCTCGTTTGCTTACGACCATGTGGGCCGGCGCATTCGCAAACGTGTAACGGAGCAGGAAGTAACAAGAGACACGCTTTATATCGGAGAGATTTTCGAAGTCCACCCGGACGCGAGCAGGCGCCGCTTCGTAACTGATCCTAAAACCGAGACGCGTCTCGTTACGGTGAACGGCAACAGCGCTACGCTCATTGTCGCCGACACTCAGGGAAGCATCGTTCTCGGTGTGACTGAAAACGGCAACGAAGCGGGCCGCAGAGTCTACAGCGCACACGGTCGTACCGCGGCGTTGAGCGGTGCCACCGCGGATCTCGGATTCGGCGGTCGCATACTCGACAATGAAACCGGGCTTTACTACTTCAGGCGGCGCTATTTCGATCCCGATATCGGACAATTCATCTCGCCCGACATCATCGCCGTATTCAGGGCCGACGAACTCGTGCAAAGACCACGTTCGCTGCACCCATACGCGTACGGCAACAACAGCCCTGTCACATTCATCGACCCATTCGGCCTTATGTCGATCAGTTTCTGGGAAGGGGCGCTCCTCGTGCTGCTGGTTGCCGCCGCGGTGACGCTGACGATCCTTTCGGCTGGAGCACTGGCCCCTGTACTCGGCGTGGCAGTCGGGACCATGTACGCGATCGCCGCGGGCGCACTCGCGGCCGGTGTAATCGCTGGCGCGATCATCGGTGGCATTCAGGGAGGCTGGGAAGGTGCACTCGTCGGCTCGCTACTCGGGCTGAGCATTGTGGCTACCGTATTTATCGGAGCATGGACATACGGTGTCTTCTTCGGTTTAGGCGCCACCGCCGGCTTCGCCATTGCCGGCACACTCGGTGGTATTCAGGCCGCCGCCTTCATTCCCGCGGTTCGCCAGAACGATGTCTACAAGGGAATCCTCGGTTGGACCAGTTGGTTGAACCCATGGGCGTGGCCCGGGATCGCGATCGGCGCCGGCTTTTTTATCGTCGACTTCTTCGCCACGTTGATCGGACGCGGCGAACTTCCCGACTACGATATCGAAGGGCGATACGGGATGATAGTGACGCGCAATTCGGTTCTCGATGACACCATCAGCAATCGCGGATACAACTGGGGAACGTTCTCCTGGATAGGTCCTGACGCGGATTCAGGGACTGTTTCGCATGAAGCAGGGCACGCCCTCAACAACGCACTGTTCGGGCTATTTCAGGGCTCCCGCATTGGAGCCGAAACTGCCAATGAATCCCTGTGGGAAAACCTGGCTGAGACCAACAGGGACCCCATCCGCTTCACGTTCGAGGACCTCGAATGGTGGAGTGGGTAAATCACACACCAAGAAACGAGCATCACAATGGTTACTCAAGCCTCTTTCTACACCTACCGCAACATCAGAACCTTTCCCGCCGATCTGCTTCTCGAGGTCGATAAATACACCGCGAGCGGCGACCACGATCAGGCAGCCGTACGCGAGATTGAACTGTTTCTCACGCGTGGACACGAGCACTTCAACGCGCGTAGATACCATGCGGCGCTCAAGGACTATCTCGAAGCGCGTCTCAAGATTTATGCGCTTCTCGATTCGGATGCGCCGACGGGCGGAGGCGATCACACCTTCCCGGTTACGCCGGATATTTTCAACGACGTGCTGGCCGAGGTCGTGCAGCGCGTCAAGCGATTTCAACCGGAGCCTCGGCCAAAAAAGCCTGGACCCGTAATCGCGTTGCCCGGCTCGCCGAGTACCTCTATCGGCGCGTTCGGCCATTTGGGAGTCACAACGTTGGCGCCGCAGGGTCGCGAAGATCCTGCCGCACGGATCAACGTGGCGATTGACCTGGCGCGAGCTAACGAATTCCAGCGCGCCGAATCACAGCTTACTGAAGTTATCGATACGGTCGGCGCCGAGAACCGTCCGCTAAGGGCCGCGGCCGTAGAAAATCTCGCCGTCGTTCTCGCCAGGCGGGGCGAGACGGCCCGCGCTGTACAGCGTTTCACGGAAGCCGCGGACCTGTACCAACAGTTGGGCCAGCCCGCCGATGCCGCGCGCGTACATGAAAACCACGGTGCCATGCTTGCGCGTTCCGGAGACATCAACGGAGCGGTCGGTGCGCTTAAACGCGCGCGCGCGGGATTCGAGTCAGCCGCCGGAACACGGCCGGGAGCGATTACCGTCGCGAGATCCGCTGCCGCGATCGCAAGTAATCACAACAACGACAACGTGACCGCCGCCGTGCAAATACAGAATCGCATCAGTGAGTTGCAGCACATCCAGGGTCGCGCTGACGTGATGTCTCGTGTGGTGGGCCGGATACGCCGAGCGATCGATCCACCTCCTCCGCCACCGATGGAGATGAGATTTCACGAACTGACGGTAAGTGGGGCCACGGCCGGCGTCACTACCGACGTGGGCACAACAGTTTTGCCGGAACGGCGTTTACGTTTCATCGTTTCGGAAAGCGCCGGCGCGCAACAGTCGCCACGAGTGCTCGAATACCCGCTCTCCGGCACAAACATCGCCGAGCAGATCCGAACTGACTATTACATTCGCAGACGCGATGCACTGACGCTCGAGGAGCTCGGAGTTGGCGGAAAAGTGGGAACAACGCCGGGGCGCTTCGAAGTCGATCTGCCTCATCACTATTACTTCACGATCCAGGTCGCGCTCGCGAAGACCTATGCGGCGCTCGGACGATTCGAAGATGCGCTCGCCGCCCTCGCCCTCGCCCGCACGTATCCGCACTTGAACGTCGCGATTGAAGCGCCGTTTCTGTGGATCGAAACGGCCCGCGTATTTCTAACGTGGGGCAATCAACTTTACCGGCTGAACGATCGAGACGCGGCGCGAGAGAAGTACGCGATGATTCTTGTCGTCGGTGAAGCCGTCACGATCGACGAGAACAACGAGTTGTATCAGCCGGCCGTGTTCGCCGCGCCACGCGTGGAAGTTACATCTCTCATACCCGTGTTGGCCCAGGCGCAGTCCGGGCTCACTCTCAACCCGCAACTCGAAGCGATCGCGCGTGAGGCTTACCAGCGACAATTGATGATCCGCGCCCGGCTCAATTACTACGGCGTCCCGAGTTCGCCGATCACCATCTTCCGGTTCCGCTATCTCGAAGCAGTCGCGCGCTACTTCGCCGATCAGGCCATCAAGGCCGAAAGAGAAAACATCAACTTCGCTTCCAATGCCGACCGCGAAACGCAGGCTGTGATGCAGCTCGAGCAGGCCGTCGAACTCGCCGAAGAGAACGTGGAGCTCGAAGTGCGGCGCACCGCCGAATCGCTGGCCACCGTCGACGTGGCTCAACAGGCACTCGACGTGGCTAACATTCGCATCGCCAACACCACGGCACGCAGGGAACAATATCGTGTGCTCGGCCGCGATCTGATAGCTTTGGACCAGGCGAGCGCACATGCCTCGGGTGGATTGACAGAAACCGAAGGCGGCTACGACGTGTATCTCGACAGCGCCGGAGGAACTGTCAACCTCGGCGATCAGGATTACGTCATCCTGCGTAATGCCGCCAGGCGTCGCGGTGAGATCAATTTCGAGTTGGAGTTAGCGAATCTCGATCGAGCTATTGCCGAGCTCGAAGTAAGCCGCGATCAGGCGGCGGCGCAACTCGAACTGGCGAGAATACGGGTGGCTGTGTCGGAGCAAGGCGAGCGGATCGCGGAAGTTCGGCTGCGCCACGCGGAGGAGAATCTCGAGTTTGCTCGCGACAAGACGTTCACCGCGGAGTTGTGGGCCAACCTTGCGGACACGCTCCGGGAGATCTCGGACGTCTACATGCAGCGAGCGCTCGAGGTTGCGCACCTGATGCAGGCTGCTTACAACTTTGAATTCGATCAGAACCTACGCGTCATCTCAAACAACTATTCAACCCGCGACGAGCTTGCAGGTCTGCTTGCGGCTGATCTGCTCAAGGCGGATATCGACTACTTCACTTATCACCGGATCACGCAGGTTGCGACCAAGCAGGTTCCGGCGAAAGTCTTGTGGTCCATCGCGGAGCGCTACCCATTCCTTCTCTTTGAATTCCGGCGGACAGGTCTATTGCAGTTTGAAACGTTACTCGCCGACATTGACGAACTCTTTCCTGGAACTTACCTGCACAAGTTGAAGGCGGTGGAGGTCGTATTTGAAGGACTGATCGGCGCGGACGGGATTCACGGGACCTTTACAAACAACGGCGTCTCGAAGTACCGCACGCGTGACGGCGCCGACGCCATCCGCCTCCAGCCACGTGAGAGCATGTTGATCTCGGCGCACGATCTACTTCGCGACACCGTTATCTTCAGGCCGTCGGAAGAAGTTCGCAGAGTGTTTGAAGATGCGGGCCTGGCGAGCATGTGGACGCTCGAGGTTCCGCGCGGGACAAACGATCTCAACTACGACGCGATTCGCGATATTCGTATCGTCTTCTATTTCGAGTCGTTGTACGACGAGAACCTTGCAGCGCAGATCTCCGCAGGTTTGCCGGCGCAAGGCACGTGGCAGAGGTCTTATTCATTGGCCACGGAGTTTCCGGATGCGTTCTTCCGCTTCCAGGATACGGGCGAGCTGAATTTCGATTCTCGATCCGGCGACTTCCCGTTCCATCACGAGGGGTTGGAGATTGGATCGATGACGGTGCTTGCGTTACCAAACGGCGGTCCAGACGCACTCGTGCGCGCTCGGCTCAAACGTGAGACAGATCCGGAGCCGGATGAGTTTGCAACCAATAGTGAAACCGGGATCTTCGCTTCCGATCCCGCGGTAGGAAACAACCCGCTCAATCAGTTTATCGGCGGAACGCCACTCGGCAATTGGGTTTTCTCGATGGACTTTGAGACCAATCCCAATTTCGTTGAGAACGGCGTTGATCGGCGGCCGCCGCGAATCGTCGGGCTCGACGACATCGTGCTTAACGTTCAATACACTTACCAGCGCAGGACAGAGGCAGCGTTGCCGAGTTAAAGAGGCAGACAGGATTCTCGGGATTAATCTGTAACCGTTTGGTAGTCGGTGGTACTGGTTCAGTTTGAGTTTGCGCTGAAGGCGTTGGCAATTCGCCTGAACCGTTGCCGCATATCTTGAGACTCTATGATCTGATAGATTCGTCCCTGCGCCGTTGTCTTTGAATAACCAGCATCAAGTGCCGCGCGCCGCACGTCCTTACCTGCCAGAACACCCTTTACGAACCTGTCACGTTGGACGGAGTCAAGCTTGCCGAGTTTTCTTTGGCTTACAGCTTTCAAAGAGTGTCTAGAACAAGGAACGTGGTTCCTGCAGGGAAGGCCTGTCTGTGTTTTTCGACTGTCACACAGTTTTGTTTGGACGGCGAACATAGTTCTAGTTCCACTCGCTATCCGCAAGAAATCGAGAGCCCGAAGAGTCTATCAACATTCCAGCGGTCGTCGCAGTTGTGGCCAAATTGTGGCCGGAGAAAACCGATACAGTCCGTTACGTTGGACCAACCATCTGTAACAAAACGGGAAATGGCCCAAATTCCTGCCTGGCTGCAACCTGTTTAATTGTTATTGATTAGCAAAACGGTAGGCTGAGGACTGCCAGTCATGCGCTCTCCCAGCTGAGCTACGGCCCCTTAGGAAGCGAGTGAGTGCTGATAAATAACTGATGCAGACTAGCCTAGCGTTTTGCGTTCAGTCAAGCAATGGCGTGATCCTCAACGCCAGGACGGAGCCAGACCACCGCGAACAAGCAAGCGCGCGTTACTGCCGTCAATCCGCATAATCCAAAGATCAACTTCCTTGTCCTCGTTCCACTTCTTCGCTCGCTCGAAAACGATCTGTCCGCCGTCAGGCGAGATGTCGAAAGCACGCGCGTACGTGTCCTTGAAGTCTGTCAGTTGAGTCACACGCTTCGTGGCGAAGTCGTAACGAAAGATGTTGCCAAACTCGTACGCGAGGTCCGGAAAGGAGTAAAGGAAACCTGAACCGTCTGGTAACCACTGTAGGTCCAAAAGAATCTGGTGATCGAGTTCGCTGAAAGTATGAACTTTAGTTCCGGGGTGTGTGCCACCTTCCTTGATGCGATAGATGCTGGAGCCGCCGGTGTTCGCGCTGTAAAGAATTTGATCGGCAAGCGCGGGTGTCGGTCCCCAGTCCCATGCGCAGGCGCCAGACGGCTGCTCACCGGAGAACAGAGGCTTGAACACAAACTCGCCGGGCGTCGGCTGTGCTGGAATGCTGCTGGTGACACAAAGCCCTGAGCGATAACTCAATCGACTGCCGTCGGCGCGCCAGGTTGGGCTGAACGCTCCGAACAGTTCGATGCCGTCGCCTGTAATACTAAAGTCCGGCGCCTTCGTTGTTTGGCCGGCGCGCACGTCCAACCCAGGTATAAACCAACGATAGTTGCCGTACATCGCGACCACGGCCTGCGCATGAGAGCCGTAGTCCGCAACCGATTTGAAAACCAGCGTCTTGGAAGACCCGGGCGGAAGTGTCACCGCTTGTGGTTCGTCCGCACCGACGACGTACACGAAAAAGACTCCGCTGCTCGCCTGCGACTGCTTCCACATCGGTTGTTCGTTGCGGACCGTCACACTGACGGCACCTTTCGGATAGCGGGCGAGTTCACCGTGATCGGGAGAGTTCGTGATCTTACGGAAGCCTTTGCCGTCCGCTGCGATGGCGTAAATGTCGGCATGGTAAAGCGAGGCTACATTCAAGTGGCTGCTGGAGAATGCCAGTTCCTTGCCGTCTGGTCGCCACGACAAATCGTGTATGCCAGATCCTTCTTTCGCAAACTCATGTGTCCAGAGCCGTCGATCGTTGGTACCATCGGATTCAATCAAGCGGATCTCGGTGCCACCTCTGTTGTAAGCGATAGTTCCGACGCTGCGTGTTGTTGATGACCCCTGGTCTGGCGGGCGAGCGGGAGTTACCGCTGAAGCGGGTCGTTCGGCTGCCTGGCTCTTGTCAGAGGTTTCAACGCCGGAAGTAACCGGCGGCCGAGCGGTTGCTGTCGAAGTCGGAGACTTGATTTGACTTACGTCACCCGGCGCTGCCGGTTTCGCCGTCGCTTGCACACTACGTCCCTGGGCCCTGCGACCGTACGTGAAGTTATCAAGTAGTAATCCTGACTGGCCTTTCGGTGGACGAAAACTAAGTGAAACGATCGATTTGTCTGATATGAATCCGACAAAAGCAGAGTCGGGACGGTTCCGAGTCTTGACGACGACCGTTTGCGTCTGCCCGTCCTCTCTCGTGGCTGTAACTTCGACCGTGGAGACGTAAGGTTGTTTCGCCCAGAGATCTGCGCCGACTGCCGTGACTCCCGAAGGCAGCATGACATCGAGTGATGCGTTTCCCGGCTGATTAGGCACACTCCAACTGATCATTTCACCGGTCCCCGTTTGATAGAGCGGGTTGGTAGTTCCCATGTAGTGGAGACTGGGCACGTAAATAATGCCCGACCCGAACCTTGCCCCACCCGCCGTGCGGAAGGTGACACCATTTGTATTCAAACCTGCCGGCGGACGGTACATGCCGAAGCCGCGTGGAGGAGCGACAGAGCCGAAGTCGATCGTTAATAAATTAGTCGACACGCCATTGAATGATTCTCGGCTGTCGATGTGTTCAAAATCGGACTGTGCTTGAGTGACGCGAGCGAAAGCGAGCACGAAAGAAAAAACAACAGCGCACAATGCGACAGTGGTGCGAGGTATGTATTGCAAATCCCTGCCTCCTTGTTTCCCACTATAGACAATCATCCAGACTCGACCTATTTTAGCAGGACATGAACCCGCCTCGGCTCGCCAGCGACCATATCCTTGTGGCAAATTTGTGACTTGAATAACGGCAAACAGGTATAAATTACTGTTACGAGATGTGCGCTGGCGGTGTTTATCATAGAGCGGAAACTCTATAGACCCGGAACGCGTACGTCCAGACTCGGACCTGCAGGAATCCTTTCCTTCTAAATAGGAGTTCGAAATGAAAAAAGTAATCCTGATCGTTGCATTCACTCTCATTGCGACATCCTTCGTCTGCGCCCAGGACACGCCGCTGCTCATGCGCACGCCGACGCTGAACAAAACGCACATCGTGTTTTCCTACGCGGGCGATTTGTGGAGTGTGGCGCGTGATGGCGGAGAGGCTAGTCGCCTGACAACAGGTGTGGGCCGGGAATTCAGTCCCCTGTTCTCGCCGAACGGCCAGTGGATCGCTTTCACCGGTGAGTACGACGGCAACGTTGACGTTTATGTCATGCCCGCGAACGGTGGCGTGCCGAGGCGTTTGACCTATCATCCGGGCGCAGATTCACTGGCGGGCTGGACGCCGGACGGTCGCCAGGTGCTCCTCGTCTCAGCCCGCAGCGCCGAAACCGGCCGCACGGCGCAGCTCTTCACGATGCCAGTTGATGGCGTTCATCCGACGGCGGTTCCACTGCCGATGGCTTATGAAGGTTCATTCTCGCCGGATGCTTCTCGGCTGGCTTACGTCCCGCTACCGCGCTCTTTTCAAGCCTGGAAGCGTTATCGTGGCGGCACGGCGACTCCCGTTTTCATCGCCAACCTGAGCGATTCGAGCGTTGAAAAGATCCCGCGCACGGACTCAAACGACTTTAACCCGATGTGGCCCGCGGGAGAGGCTCGCAAGGTCTATTTCCTGTCTGACCGCGATGGCGCAATCACGCTGTTCGCCTACGACACCGGCTCAAAGAAGGTAGCGCCGGTAATCAACAATCAGGGCTTGGACATCAAGTCGGCTTCCGCTTCTACTGGCGGCGGTCCCGACACGATCGTTTATGAGCAATTCGGATCGCTCAATCTTTATGATGTGAATTCGGGTGCCACCAAGCGGGTCCCCGTTTCCATCAACGGCGATATCCCCTCGGTGCGGCCGAAGTTCGAGAAAGTCGGCGAACGCATCTTGAACTCAGCCCTCTCGCCGACCGGAGCGCGCGCTCTCTTCGAAGCCCGCGGCGAAATCATCTCCGTGCCTGCCGAGAAGGGCGACGCGCGCAACCTAACCAACACGACAGGCGTGGCCGACCGGGATCCTGCGTGGTCGCCGGACGGTAAGTGGATCGCTTACTTCTCGGACGAGGCAGGCGAGTACGCGCTGCACCTGAGACAGCAAAGCGGCATGGGCGAGGTCAGGAAGATCAACCTTGGCAGCCCACCCTCGTTCTTCTTCGCTCCTACGTGGTCACCGGATAGCAAAAAGATTGCTTTCGCGGACAAGCGGCTCAACCTTTGGTATGTGGATCTCGACAAGGGTACGCCGATCAAGGTTGACACTTCCAAACGCGGCGCTGGGTTCAACGCCAGTTGGTCGCCCGATAGCCGCTGGATCGCTTACACCAAACCAGTCGAATCGTGGTACAGCGCGGTCTTTATCTATTCGTTGGAGGAAGCGAAGTCGCGGCAGGTGACTGATGGTCTGAGCGACGCGAGTTCTGCATCCTTCGACAAGAACGGCAAGCACCTTTATTTCATGGCGAGCACCGACATTGGTCCAAAGCTCTCCGGCTTCGACATGTCGAGCTATCCGCATCAACCGACGCGCAGCGTCTATGTGGTGGTACTGAAAAAGACCGATCCCTCACCGCTTGCGCCTGAAAGCGACGAAGAGAAAATTGCAGCCGAAGAAAAGAAGCCTGAACCACCGAGCGACAAGCCCGCGGAAAGTGATCCGAAGGCCGATTCGGCAACGGCCACTGCTCAACCGAGCCCTAAACCCGATGATAAAAAGGCACCGCCGAAGACGCTGCATAAGTTCGACATGGAAAAGCGAAAGCTCGACAAAGTGCTTGATGGCGTCCGCAGCTTTGACCTTGCCGCCAACGGTGAAAAGATGCTGTTCCGTCAAGGCGACGGCTGGTTCATCGCTTCCACTACACAGCCGATCAAGCCCGGCGAAGGGAAGATCAAAACCGAAGACATGGAGGTCTATGTCGACCCGAAAGCCGAGTGGCAGCAGATGTACCGCGAGGCGTGGCGCATTCAGCGTGATTACTTTTACGACCCGAACTACCACGGTCTCGACCTGAAGGCAACGGCCAAAAAGTACGAGCCCTACCTGGCTGCCCTCACTCACCGCGCTGACCTGAGTTATCTCTTTACGGAGATGTTTGGCGAGCTGACAGTCGGCCATCTCTACGTGCAGGGTGGCGACGTCGCCGATCCGAAGCGTGTGCCCGGAGGATTGCTGGGCGCCGACTATACGATTGAGAACGGCCGCTACCGATTCGCCAGGATATACGACGGTGAAAATTGGAACCCGCAACTGCGCGCTCCACTGACGCAACCGGGAGTCAACGTGCAACCAGGCGAGTACCTGCTCGCGGTGAATGGTCGCAATATTACCGCCAATGAGAACGTCTACAGTTTCTTTCAGAACACGGCCAACAAACAGATCGTGATCCGCGTCGGACCCAATCCGGACGGCGCCGGCTCCCGCGAAGTTACGGTCGTGCCGGTGGCGAGTGAAGGCGGCTTGCGCACCCTCGCCTGGATCGAAGGCAATCGCCGCAAAGTGGACCAGATGACCGGCGGCAAGCTGGCCTACGTCTGGCTGCCGGACACTGCCGGCGGCGGCTACACCAATTTCAACCGTTACTACTTTGCACAGCTTCACAAGCAGGGCGCGGTAATTGACGAGCGGTTCAATAGCGGCGGCCATGCGGCAGACTACATCATCGATTACCTTAAAAAGCCGCTCAACAGCTACTGGGCAGTGCGCGACGGTGAGGATTTCCGCCAACCGTTCGGTACGCTCCCCGGTCCGAAAGTGATGATCATCAACGAGTATGCCGGCAGCGGCGGCGATTACATGCCCTGGATGTTCCGACGGCACAACATCGGCCCACTCATCGGAAAGCGGACCTGGGGCGGACTGGTCGGCATCGGCGGTTATCCGGTGCTGATAGACGGTGGCTCGGTTACCGCGCCGCACTTTGCCTTCTATACTCCTGAAGGCGAGTGGGAAGTTGAGAACCGCGGGGTCGCGCCCGACATCGAGGTGGAGATGGACCCGAAGGCCTGGCGGCAAGGACGCGATCCGCAACTTGAAAAGGCGATTGAAGTAGCGATGGCAGCACTTCAGAAGAACCCGCCGAAACCAACGAAGCGGCCGGCTTACCCGAACTACCACAATGGGACCCGGCGGCAGGATACAAGCAGTCGAGAGCGTGGCAACCGCGCGCCCTAGTCTGCTCCGGCCATCTGTGATTGACAATCCATGAGTGTGCTCATATCTTTTCGTGAGCACACTCATGGATTGCTCAGATGGCGACTAAATCCAATTCAACAGCGAAAGCGCCGCCACGTAAGCAGAGCGCGAAAAAACGTCGCACCGGAAAACGCGCGCAAAACAAGGAAGCGATTCGCAAACGCATCGTAAAGTCGGCCCTCCACCTCTTCCAGACCAAAGGCTTCGATACCACCACCACCAAAGCCATAGCGCGTAAAGCCGGCATCGCTGAAGGTACCGTCTTCAATTACTTCAGGACCAAGGAAGACATCGCTCTTTCGTTCTTCGAAGAGGAAGTTGATCACGCCATCGCGGCGGTCCGTGATAATCCCCGATTGCGTAAAGCGCCACTCGAAGAAAAGCTTTTTACCCTCGTCCACAGTCAGCTCGAATATCTCGCACCATACGAACGGTTCATCGGCGCTGCACTCATTCACGCACTCAATCCAGCCTCGCATCTTGGTGCGTTTAGTCACCGAGCGCAGCAACTTCGTCACCGGTACCTGGCGTTCGTAACTGAACTGGTTGAGGAGTCATCGCCAAAGCAACAGCGTGACGCACTCTCATGGCTCGTCCCTGAAGCCTTTTGGATCTACTACCTCGGAGTCCTGCTGTTCTGGCTCTACGATTCATCGAAAGACAAGGAACACACAATCGCGTTCCTGGACCGTTCGCTGCACGTCGGTGTTGCGTTTCTGACAAATGGTCGACGTTAATGGCTGCTGAAAACAACACACCAACACGTCGCGCTCTGCGGATGGCTTCAATGGGAGCCGGTGCCGCGGGCAGCTACATTTCGTACATCCTGCAGCGAGCATTTGTCGGAAGGGCCGAAGGAGAGCGCAAACTAAAAAGCACTCATACGCGCGTCGCTCGTAGAATCCGCGACGAGATGCAATCGCTGCGTGGTCCGGCAATGAAGCTCGGTCAAACACTGAGCCTGCAAACCGGAATCCTTCCCGACGAGACACTTGCTGAACTCGCGTCGTTACAAATGGAAGCGCCGGGAATGCATCCCTCGCTGGTGCGTGTACAGGTGAAGCGTAGTCTCGGTCGTGAGCCTGAAGCGATCTTCGAGAAGTTTGCGCCGGAACCTTTCGCGGCAGCGTCGCTGGGCCAAGTTCATGAGGCCACTACCCGCGAGCACAAACGCGTGGCTGTGAAGATTCAGTATCCAGGTATCCGCGAAACGGTAGCGAACGATTTCAAGTGGTTCCGAACGGTGACGAAGCCGGCGCAAGCATCCGGTTACATCCCCAAAGAAGTTATCAACGAAATGGAGCGGCAAATGGTCGCCGAGACCGACTATCGTCTCGAGGCCGACAACATAGACTTCTTTCGCGAGAAGTTGTCTCCACTTTCGTTTGTCGAGGTGCCGCGAGTCTTCCGTGAGTATTCATCAGACAAGGTTTTGACGATGTCGTTTGTTCGTGGACGTCACCTCGAACAGTTTCTGAAGCAGAAACCCAATCAGAAACTGCGCGACCAACTAGGCACGAACCTGGTTGAACTCTTCTATTTTCAACTGCTGAAGCTCGGGGCCTTTCACGCAGATCCGCATTGGGGTAATTACCTTTTCAACGACAATGCAGGTATCGGCCTCGTTGATTTTGGATGTGCGAAAAAACTTGCCCCGGCGGAGCTCAAGTATTTAAAAAGCGTCTTTCTCTATCCGGGCGACCGGCATTCACCCGAGTTCCGGCGGGTGCTGGAAACTCACTATCGCGCGCAGGGCAAAAAACTCTCCACGCCGGCTTATCGCGCGTTAGTGAGTTTCTCGGAGAAGTTTTACCGAAACGTGTATCCACCTGAACGCGAACGACACGAGGTCTTTGACTTCGCCGACAAGAAATTTCTCACCGACTACATACGCGAAGCGACAGGACTATTTCGCACCAAACACGTCATGCCCCAGTATCTTTTCATGGCGCGCGCTGAGATGGGTCTGTATCACACGCTGCACGCGTTGAAGGCGCGTGTTGCGACTAGCGACATCGTGCGGAAGTATTTGTAAACGGGCGGGGAAGATTTTCGCGAGAAAATTTGCGAGAAAATTTGCGCGAGAAAATTTGTTGACAGCCACCGGAAAATGAAGTATTAAACCATCCCCCATTTACCTCGTCGCTGCTTTTTCTCAACGATTTTGATGTTGCTACGACTTTCGCTCTGCGACTGTCCGCCGCCTCAGGAACTTATGATTTAACTGGACGAAATCCTCGCAAGATTGAAGCCATTCTACGATTGGAGTAGTCGTTAAAAGCGACTTCGCCCACCAGGCGATCGACCAATCACTACAACTCACAACCACCCACAAGGAGACAGAAAATGTTTAAGTCAGGCTTTACCCTCAAAATGTTCGCGTTGGTCGCGTGCACTCTAGCTTTTACTGTGGCGGCGCAAGCCCAGGCCACCCGCACCTGGGTCTCAGGCGTCGGCGATGACGTGAACCCGTGCAGTCGCACTGCACCCTGTAAAACTTTCGCCGGAGCGATCAGCAAAACCGCCACGGGCGGTGAGATCAGCGTACTGGATCCCGGCGGCTACGGTACCCTCACAATTACAAAAGCGATTACGGTAGACGGGGGGACTGGATCGGGCTGGGGTTCAACGCTCTTCTCCGCCGTAAACGGATTCGTTATCAACATCACAACCAATCTTGCAACGGACAAAGTGATCCTGCGCAATCTAAGTATCAATGGCGCAGGCACGACACTCGGCGTCGACGGTGTTCGTTTCCTCGACGGTGCGGAACTCACTCTTGAGAATGTCAGCATCTTCAATTTCAGCGGTGACGGCGTAGAGGTTAACCAAACTCAAGCCTGCCGGGTGAATATGCGAGACGTGACGTTCTCGCATGGCGGTATCGGAATCAAGTCCTCGGGCACGGCCGCTTCGGTCTCAATGAACCTGGAGAATGTGAGGATCAACTCCATGTCGTCTCACGGTATCCAGGCGATCAACAACACCATAATCTTCGCCAGGAGCGTACACGTCTTTAACAGTGGCGTGGGTGGAACCGGCGACGGCTTCCGCGCTGAGGGCCTGAGCGGTTCTTCGACTATTAATTGCACGGGCTGTTCGTCGAATGCCAACGCAGCCAACGGCTTTAACGCGTTCAATGTTGGCCTGATCCGCATCAGCGACTGCGAGGTCTACCACAACGCTTCCACGGGAATCTCCAACAACGTGCGCTCCGGAGGTGGCAACAGGTTTGCTTTCAATGGGGTGAACGGAACACCTGCGGCAACTGACATCGTCGTACAATGAACCTGGCTCAGCCGTAGTTCAGACCCGCCGCGACGTCGTGCCGCGGCGGGTTTTTCACTTCGCAGGTGTTCACGACCTTGCGACCTGAGCACCACTCCCGTTACATTGCCTCCGCTGATCCCAACTCTAGCCGGAGTGTGAACGATGAAAACAGACAAGTGGAATCCTGTGCTCGCCCTAGGTCTGTTAATGGCCGCAGTGCTGGCCTGTAACGCAACCACAGCGAACATTAGCAGCCTGAAACTCAGCAGCGACGAGGAAGGAAAGAACGAGACAAAGAGCTTCAAACCTGGTGACAAGGTTTACGCTATCGCGCAGATCTCAAATAACCCAGGTAAGGTCCAAACGAAGTTCCGCATACTTTACGATGATGTTGAAGGAGAGAACTCAGGGGTGTTAGTCGAGGGCGCGGAGAAGACCCTCGAGGTCGACGGTAGCCGGCCCGCTATCTTCTGGATTACTCTGCCCAATCGTGGGTTCCGCAACGGCCGCTACAAACTGGAAGTTAGCATGCTGACCGAGAGCGGTGAGCAGAAGGACCAGGAAACGGCTACTTTCGACGTAGCTGGTTATTAGATACCGCTCGGTAGAACCTTTTTCAACTCCATCCTTGCGTAATCAGACGGCCCTGGGCGTCTCCCAAAACATGGCCGCGTCATTCATGGTTTTGTTGGTCCAACCTCTTCGAAATTTAATGACGACCCGTGAGGTATCTCCAAAGCGCTTGGCAGCATCAGAGGTGTCGTTGTACGAACTTTGTACCTCGCAATAACTCAGTTCAACCCTTAAAGGAGATCTACCCATGCGAGACAAGACAGAAACACCCGCACCCGCAACTTCCGAGCACAGCTTGCCGTTCTTCGCGCGTTTTCTCGAAGGCCAGGACACGTCGAAGGATTCGTTCATGACACTCAAGTACCCGTCTGACCGCGACGAGATGGACCAAAGACTTACGTTCACGTCCGGCGATAACGAGTAGCTGTAAAACAATAAACAGGGTCATGGCCCGCGTTTGAAGCATTGCGGCGATGGCTGCCGCCGTTGCGCATTGCTATTAGACGCGGGTCACACCCCTGACTCTCACCTCTGACCACATGACTTCAACAGCACGGTGTAACGTCGTTCTACTGCTTACGCACAGCGGTGACTTCTACACCGTTGATCTGGTCGCACAGGCTCTCGCACGCAAGGGCGTGCGGTCCGTGCGCTTCAATACCGATCTCTTTCCTTCGGCTGTCAAGGTCTCGACTCGCGCGGCCGACGAACGCGCCGCACAACTCTGCATTGAAACGGGAGAGCAGATTTCCGCCGCGGAGGTATGCGCCGTGTGGGCGCGCAAACTCTGGTCTCCTCGCATGTCCGATGATCTTGACGACTGTTATCGGGCGATGTGCGTCAATGAGTCCGCCGCCGCGCTTGAAGGTTTTTTCGATGCGCTCCACAGCGCTCGTTGGGTCAACGATCTCGATCGCCAACGCGACGCCGAGAACAAGCAGCGACAGCTTCGACTCGCTATGCGCGCGGGGCTGCGCGTACCGCGTACCCTTGTCACCAACGACCCCGCCGCAGCTCGCCAGTTCTTCGCAGAGACGGAAGGCGAAACGGTAGCGAAACTCCTTCGCCCGTTCACCATCAGCATGGACGCCGCCCAACCTTTCGTCTACACGAACCGAATCCGCGAAGCAGACTTCGCTAAGGCCGAAGCGCTTCGCCATAGCCCGATGGTCTTTCAGGAACTGATTCCGAAAGCATATGAACTGCGCGTGGCTTGTGTGGCGGGCGAGTTCTTCGCAGGTGCGCTCGACGCGAGTGGCACGTCGCGCGGACATATCGACTGGCGCCGCGCCGCACCCGAAGAGTGTCGCTGGCAAAAGGCCCAACTACCCACCGAAGTCGCAAAGGGCCTGCAAGCATTGATGTCAGAACTTGGTCTCGTTTTCGGCGCCGTCGATCTGATTCGCACTCCTTCGGGCGAACACGTCTTCCTCGAAGTGAACCCCGGCGGCGAATGGGGCATGCTCGAACGCGACTTGGGCCTTCGCATCGCGGAGGCCATCGCCGAAGCATTACTCGACGCCAAAAGTATGTAGTCACACCACTAACTTACTCCTATGTCTATTCTCATCATCACGCACAGCGACGATAACGAGTGCGTCGCGCGAGTCGCTGCGGCCAT
This sequence comes from Acidobacteriota bacterium, assembly GCA_020199835.1. GTDB lineage: Bacteria > Acidobacteriota > Blastocatellia > Pyrinomonadales > Pyrinomonadaceae > PSRF01. Next base: position 797,522 of record JAIVJV010000009.1, read on the forward strand.
TGCCCGCAAGGGTGGGCACACCATTCACTTTGACACTGACCGTTATCCAACTGACGTGCGTCTTTCTGCTTACTATGGCGGGTCGGGCGACGAGCGTCTGACGCTCACCAATGACGAAGGCGAGTTTGATCTGCGCGAAGTCACGGCAGTCTGGCACCGTCGTCTCAACTTCGGCGCGCAGCTTCCCGCGGGACTCGACAAACAACTGCGCCATGTGTCCGTTGGTGAAGCGAGCGCGGCGGCACACGGAATGCTCGCGAGTCTAAAAGCGTTTCGCATGGACCACTTACACCACATCCGCCATGCGGAGAATAAGCAGCTTCAGTTACAGGTCGCCCGCGAACTCGGACTGGAGACACCGCGTACGTTGACGACGAACGACCGGGCCGCCGCGGGCGCTTTTGCAAAGAGTTGCGAAGGCGCCATAGTGACGAAGATGCTCTCTTCCTTCGCAATCTATGAAGAGGGAAAAGAACTGGTGGTCTTTACTAACCCTGTGAAGCCCGAAGACCTCGCGGATCTCACCGGACTGAGTCTCTGCCCGGCCACGTTTCAGGAGTTGCTTCCCAAGTCGCTTGAGATTCGTGTCACGATCGTAGGTGACCGCGTCATGTCTGCGTCCGTCGATTCACAAGTCTCCGCACGCGCCGCGCACGACTGGCGCCGCGACGGCCTGCGCATGGTTCACAACTGGGAGCCCTACCAACTTCCGCTGGAGTTCGAAGAAAAAATCCTGCGCCTCATGGATTACTTCTCCTTGAACTATGGCGCCATCGACGTAATCCTGACACCCGAGGGGAAACACGTGTTTCTCGAACTCAACCCATCAGGCGAATTCTTCTGGCTTGAACGCACTCCAGGCTTGCCTGTCTCCGATGCAATTGCAGACCTTCTGCTCGGGCGCAGCTCACGCCGTCAAGCCAGTCGCAGGCTCTGAGGACCAGCCCACCGTCGATTCGAGGTCTTTCGCGCGGAGAATATTTGACGCGAGGTTGAAGTCAACAGTAACTTGACCTTTCAAACTCGAACTTCTACCAACTGCGTGAACCGTCAACACCAGGAGGAGACCCCGCACACAGCGGATCTGCTCGTAGCGCCAGGCCAGTTGGAGAAGAATTTAGCGGATTTGACGGCGTATTAAGATTTAACCTTGCGAGTCGCGGCGAAGAGCGCGAGTGCGGAGCCGCCTACAAACAACAGCGCGCCTCCGACGACGCGCGCGTAATTCGGCAGTTCGCGAATCTCTGTGTCGGTGATGACGACTGCGGATCTCGGTTCAACGTACAGCGCCCGGTAGGTAATCACGCCACCAACGGTTGCGAGCAAAATGCCTGCGATGAGGAGAAGCGCTTTCATGTGCCTGGAGCTTTGTACTTAGAGCTTTGTACTTGTCGTGTTCGACGGAAGTAGTAAGCTGATCTCGCAAACAAGAACAAAGTTCCAAGTACAAAGTACCAATCTTACCGACCCTTGAACGCGGGTTTCCGTTTCTCCAGAAACGCGCTAACGCCTTCGTCTTTATCTTCCGTCGAAAAACAGAGAGCAAACAGATCCACCTCGCGACGCAAACCCTCGTCGAGATTCGAACGCGACGCGAGCTTCACCGCTTCCTTCGCGAGTTGCAACGCGATCGGGCTCTTCTCCGAGATGCGCTTCGCAATCTCCATTGTCCTCGCTTCCAGTTGGTCCGCAGGGACTACGTGATTGACCAGGCCGATCCCAAACGCCGTCTGCGCATCGATGATCTCGCCGGTCAGTATCAACTCCATCGCCTTGCCTTCGCCGACGAGTCGTGTCAGACGTTGCGTACCGCCGCCGCCCGGAATGATCCCAAGATTGATTTCCGGCTGGCCGAATGACGCCGTCTCGCTCGCGATACGAATGTCGCACGCAAGCGCGAGCTCGCAACCACCGCCGAGACAGTAGCCGTTAACCATCGCGATCACGGGCTTTGGAAAACCGTCGATCGCCGTAAACAACGAGCGACTCATCATCACGTCGCGCTGTGTGATCGACGTGCGGCCCGCAAACTCGCCGATGTCGGCGCCCGCGATAAACGCCTTATCGCCCGCGCCCGTGAAAACAACCACGCCGACAGAAGCGTCGTTCCGCAGTTCGTCCAACAGCGCGGCGCCTTCTTCGCGTGTTTTGATATTCAGCGCGTTTCGCTTGTCAGGGCGATTGATAGTGATGAGGGCGACGCGATCACGTTTTTCGAGCAGCAGAGTCTCGTATGTTTGCGGCATTAATAACTCCGAAAGGTAAATTGATCAGGACTTTGTTGGGGCTTGTTCCGGCGGTGGGCCTTCCGGATCCGTCGACGTGACAGGCTGTTCGTCAGCAACCCACGACACAAACAGGCGCAGCCAGTTTTCCGTCGGCTCGGCGATCTGTACGCCGACGCGCGCGGTGCCGTAAATCGCCGGCGCGACGCGTACGACCAAAGCCGTCGCTTCGATTGGCGTGCCGTCAGGGCGGTGCGCGCGCAGGTACAAACGCTCGCCGCGAGTCACTTTCTGATTGAGATGAAACAGCGCGCCTGAAGTTGAGATGTCGTCTGTTTCGGTGGGCTCGCTCCAGGCGGAACCATCTTCCGTACGACCGGAAATGACGATTGGCAAACGCAACGACATGCGCAACGCGAATCGTCTCTCTTCATTATTGTATGGCGTGCTCATCGTCACACTAAAAGAGCGCTCAGGAAGATTGTGCGCGACGCGCGTCTTCCGTGGTCCAATCGTAGAATCCCTGACCGGTTTTCTTACCCAACTTTCCTTCGCTCACCAATCGTCGCAGCACTTCCGGCGGGCGAAACGTCTCGGAACCCAGTTCACGATGAAGATACTCGGCGATGTTCAATCTCACGTCGAGCCCAACAAGATCGGTTAACTTCAGCGGTCCCATCGGATGGTTGTAGCCAAGTTCCATCGCGGTATCAATGTCTCGCGCACTCGCTACGCCCTGTTCCACCATCCGCATCGCTTCGAGTCCGAGCACGACTCCCAAACGGCTCGACGCAAACCCCGGAACGTCCTTGACGATGATCGGCTCCTTACGCATTTTGCTGCCGACGCTCGTTACTGTCTGTACTGTCTCGTCATTCGTCTGCTTGCCTACGACGATCTCCACCAGTCGCATGATGTGGACCGGGTTGAAGAAGTGCATGCCAACAACAGCTTCGGGACGCCTTGAAGCAGTGGCGATCTCGGTTATCGAAAGCGACGAAGTATTACTCGCAAAAATGAATGGGTGGTCGGAAACGGTTTCAAGCTGCCGAAGGATGTTCTGTTTCAGTTCCAACTTCTCCGGCGCAGCCTCAATGATCAGGTCCGCTGTCGCACATTCGTCCAGATTGGTCGTGCCGTGAATGTGCTGCAACGTGCGGTCGCGGTCGTCTTCCGCCAACTTACCGAGCTTAATTCCTTTGGCCAGATTACCTTCGATAGCGCGCACGCCGCGCGCCAGTGTCTCGCGATCGACGTCGTTAAGAAGAACTCGAAAACCAGAGGCCGCGGCAACCTGGGCGATTCCATGGCCCATCGTGCCGGCGCCAATTACGGCAATCGTTTCCATCGTTGGCGAACCGCTTCCTGGGCTGCTCATGCTCTGAAAACCCGGCCCGCAGCGCTGCACAGGCTGCAAGCCACCGAGTTCGACTACCTCATTGACCGTAGTTATACTATACGCTCAACCGAAAAGGCTATACTCCCTTGCTCTTGATGGATGACCAAATGCAAAAAAGAGACGTAGTTATCATTGGATCCGGCCCGGCCGGTCTCACCGCAGCCATTTACACAGCACGCGCGAGTTTGAAGCCTTTGCTAATCGATGCCCCGGCTGACGCCGCCCAACAAACTACTCCCGGCGGCCAGTTGATGATCACCACAGACGTTGAAAATTACCCCGGTTTTTCCGACGGCATTCAGGGGCCCGAGTTGATGGCCGAGTTTCGCAAACAGGCGGAACGGTTCGGTACAGAGTTCATGGAAGGCTGGATCACGGAGGTCGATCTAAGTGAGCGTCCTTTTCAGATCTATGTTGACGGTGGACCAACCATCTCGGCTGAGACGTTGATCATCGCGACGGGCGCGTCGGCGAAGTGGCTCGGCATTCCCGGCGAAGCGAAAGTCCCTGCTGGTTTTGGCGGTAACGGCGTTTCGGCCTGCGCGACTTGCGACGGGCCGCTGCCTGCTTTTCGTAATCGAACGTTGGTCGTGGTTGGCGGCGGCGATACCGCGATGGAAGAAGCGACGTTTTTAACGCGCTATGCGGCGAAGGTTTACGTCGTTCACCGGCGCGACAAGTTACGGGCGTCGAAGATCATGCAGGACAAGGCGTTTCGTAACGAGAAGATCGAGTTTATCTGGAACACGGCGGTTCAGGAGATTGTCGGCACTCCCGAGGAAGGTGTCACCGGCGTTCGTCTGCGAAACCTGGTTAACGGCGAGGAACAAATCTTTCCGTGTGCCGGTGTGTTCGTGGCCATTGGACACCGGCCAAACACGGATCTGTTCCGCGGGCAGTTGGACATGGACGAGGTCGGTTATCTCCAAACGTCGGGCCATTCGACAGCGACAAACATTCCGGGCGTCTTTGCCTGCGGGGACGTGCAGGATTCCGTTTATCGCCAGGCGGTCACGGCCGCGGGCAGTGGTTGCATGTCGGCGCTCGACGCTGAACGCTATCTCGATCACTTGCCGGTGGAGATGCCGAGTGGCGAGGAGATCACGATCGAGGGCGAACACATCACGGCGGATCGTCACGCGATTATTACCGCGGATGGACACATGATTCCGAACGACACGGAAGTACCGAGCGACACTGAAGTTTCAGTCGGAGAAGACTAGTTACAGCAGAACAATCGAATCGTCTTTGTCGCGGCGGTGAATGGGAGCCGCCGGACGTTCAACAGGCAAAGATTCAACAGGCAAGGGCGGGATTACGATTCCGTTTCCATTCAGCGGACACGGCTCACAATAACTTCCCAACCGTAGTTTTCGATCGCGACAATCGTTACAACCTAAAACAAGGCCGAGCTGACGCAGCGATTCGAGCAGCGGCAACAGCAGACCGCCGCGTTCTGTTAACGCATACTCGATGTGCGGTGGGTTGCCGCCGAAGTCTGTGCGCTCGACAAAACCGTCTTTTTCCATGTCGCGCAGGCGTCCGACCAGCGTGCGGCTGCTGATGGGAAACAGGCCGTTGAGCAACTCCATCGTGCGCTTTGGGCCAGAGACTAACTCGCGCACCACCAGCATGGTCCATTTATCACCGAGCATCTGCAAAGCGCCGGTGATCGGACAACCATCGAGTTCGCGTCGTTTCATGGTCCTGTCGTGTCGGACTTACGGTCTCAGGTTGATGTTGTAGGTTTTGATCTTCGAGTTGAGAGTTGTTGCGTTCATGCCGAGCAAACGCGCGGCGCGTGATTGATGACCACTCGTTTGTTCCAGCGCGCGCCTGATCAGGTCGATTTCAAAGCGGCGCACCTCTTCGTAGAAGTTAATGCCCCGACCGATGTCACCAACGGCTGCGTTGCTCGCGCCATCATGGTGACCGGAAGAGACTGACTTCGGATCGCTGATCTCCGCGCGCAGGCATTCTTTTGTGACCTCGTCGCCAGGCGCGATGACGACAGCGCGTTCGATCGTGTTTTCGAGTTCGCGCACGTTGCCGGGCCAGGAATACGCTTCGAGTAGCGCGAGCACTTCTGGCGCGAGTTGATCGGACACGTTGCGGCCGTTTTCTTCGTTGTACTTTTGAATGAAGTGTTGGGCCAGCGGCAGGACGTCCTGGTTGCGATCGCGCAACGGGGGTAATTCGATCGGCACTACTGCGAGTCGGTAATAAAGATCCTCGCGGAAACTTCCCTGCCGCACTGCTTCTTTCAGATCGATGTTGGTGGCGGCGATGATGCGCACGTCAACACGGCGTGGCGTCGTGTCGCCGAGTGGTGTGAACTCGCGCTCCTGAATGACGCGCAAGAGACGCACCTGCGTTTCCGGTGGTATGTCGCCGATTTCGTCAAGGAAGATCGAGCCGCCGTCGGCGACTTCGAAGAGGCCTTTTTTCGCCGCGACCGCGCCAGTGAATGCACCGCGCGTGTGACCGAACAATTCGGATTCAAGGAGCTCTGAGGGGATGTTTGAACTGTTCACCGTGACGAACGGACGGCCGGCCCGCGTGCTCGCTTCGTGAATTGCTTTCGCGATGAGTTCCTTACCGGTCCCGCTTTCGCCGGTGATCAGGACGGTGGAGCGTGCCGGCGCGACTTGTTCGACAAGCCGGAAGACTTCCTGCATCACATCTGAGCGGCCGACGATCTCGCCGCGATCGACGGCTTTGCTCATCGCGCGCCGGAGGGTGCGGCGTTCTTCTTCCTTGCGGCGTCGTTTTATTCCGGCGACGATCTGGGCGATGATCTGTTCGTTTTGAAAGGGTTTGCGAATGCAGCCGAAAGCGCCGCGCTCCCACGCCGCGATTGCGGTGTCGAACGTTGCGTAGGCCGTGATCATGAGGATCACGGCCTCGGGATCCATTTTGAGAAACTCTTCGAGCGCGCGCAGGCCGCCGATGCCGGGCATCGAGACGTCGAGTAACACGACGTCGAACGCGCGGCGCCCGTAGGCCTCCAGACCTTCTTCGCCGGTTTTCGCGAGATCGACACGATAGCCTTCGGCGGTGAGGAGTGTCTCGAGGACCTCGCGCATGATCTCCTCGTCGTCGACTACCAGCACCGAGCCTTTTCTGGAGTTACGCTTTTCCGTTTTCATAAAAGGCGTTAGTTTACAACGTAAAGCCACAGATCGCACAGTTCACCCTAACGGGTTTACTTCGTGTTATCTGTGGCTGGTTTTGCTTAGTCGCCTACCGCCTGGAGGCGGGCGCGAGAGCGCGCTGCGGGGAGAGTTATTTTGAAAGTTGTGCCGTGGCCTGGCGTGCTGTCTACGCTGATGCGGCCCGCGTGTTCCTGAACGATTCCGTACGACACCGCCAAACCCAAGCCAGTGCCCTGCCCGACACCCTTCGTCGTGTAGAACGGATCGTAAATCTTCGCAACGTTCTCCGGCGCAATGCCGATCCCGGTATCCGTGATCTCTGCGATCACCGATCCATCCTCAGCAGTACTCGTTGAAACAACGATTTGACCACCATCAGGAATCGCGTCGCGCGCGTTCAGCAAAAGATTCGTAAACACCTGTTGCAACTTGCCGGCATTCGCGTAAGCCTCCGGCGCGTCCTCACTATACGAGCGAACGATCTCAATCTGACTTCGCCGCATCTGCGGTTCGAGCAACTGCAACGTGTCGTCAAGCACTCGCGCCACGTTAACCTCGCAAAACTCCGTTGCACTTCCAGTACGCGAGAAATTAAGCAGATTGTTGACGATGTTCGTCGCGCGTTCCGCCTGCGTGCGCACCTTCTGCAACAGCGCGTGCTTCGGATCGTTTTCATTCAACATGCCGAGCAGCATCTGCGTGTACGACGAAACACCGGTGAGGGGCGTGTTCACCTCGTGCGCGACTCCCGCCGCCAGCAAACCAATCGACGAGAGTTTCTCGCGCTGCTGTAACTGCTCTTCGAGACTGATGCGCGCGGTTACATCTTCCAGCACCACGAGCGCGCCGGTCTGCCCCTGCGCATCCCGAAGCGGCGCCAGCGCGATGTTCAAAATCAGCGCGCGATTCGCACGCGTGGCGGTGTGCAGCTTGTAGATGTTGCGAATCTCTTTGAGACGCCAACCGTCTTTACCCAAAACCTGCTTCAGCGTGTCAGCAAAATCTTCGGAAAACAGCTCTTCGACCAGCCGCCCAACCGCTGCATCACGCCGCAAATCGAGCATGTGTTCGAGCGATGAATTCAAACGCGTAACGCGCCCGTCGAGATCCACCGCCAGCAGTCCAACGTTGATCGACTCGATGATCGACTCATTGAACTCCTTCAACAACTTCAACTCGCTCGCACGCTCCTGCTGGTCCTTGTAAAGCAAACTGTTTTCGATCGCGACCGCTACGTAACCCGAAACCGTGCGCAGGATCTCGACGTCTTCGGACGACAGCAGTCCGCCATCAACCGACCGTCCCAGCCCAATCACCGCGACCAGGCGGCCACGAACGACGCATGGAACGTAATAATGAAGTGAGCGTCTCGCCGAAATAGGCGCGTCTGGAGCGATCTCAAGATCGTCAGCACGAACGACGCCACTTTCGGCCGAACGCACGCGAATCATCTCGCGAAAATCAGGCGGCACAACCGCAGGCACGTCCAGCCCGACTGAACGCGCAATGATGTAACCGCTCTGCGAGTGACGGTCTTCGATAAAGATCGCCACGCGCCCGACGTTCATCACTTGCTGCAAACGGCTGACTAAGGCATCAAGCAGCGGATCGAGCGCGGTAGTTGCCGACAGTGTGCGGCCGAAGTCCAACAGACTGTGACGGAGATCGTAACGCTCGCCATAGAAGAGTCGATCGACGTGTTCCTGAAGAAAATTCTTCACAGGCGCGGCAACCATCACGATCGCAGCCATAGCCGCAACTGCCGCCACGACACGCAACGTGATCTCACCGGAACTGAACTCGTTGTCGGACCCAAACGCGTAAAGCCCAAACGTGTAAACCGTCACGCCGATGAGCAGCGAGATCGCGAGCGTCGTGAGCGCGTAAACAAAAACGCGTCGCACCACGAGTTCCACGTCCATTAACCGATAACGCAGAACCGAGTAACCAAACGCGAACGGAATCAGGATCAACGGCAACACCACGATGTCCGTGAGCCAACGATCCGTCGCAGCGCCCCACAGGTAAACCACACCGTAGAGCAGCGTGAACGGCGCGACCGCCAGTACAGTTCCCCACACGACCCACTTCAACTGCTGCCGGACCAAAGCGCTCTTCGCAGTGACGTACGTTCTCACCAGGAGCGCGCCACCGGCCACGAGTCCAACAATAAAGTGAACAAAGCTCAGCCGATAGAAAACGTCGACGAACGACTCTGACACGCCACCCGCGGTAATTCCAAAAGCTCGCAACGCGCTGCTGAGATAAACAAACGCGCCGAGCGGTAGAAACACGACGGCGGCCATCAACAGCAACACTATCGCCGGCACGTACAGCGCCACGACATACCAGCGGTTCCTGGCAAACAGTTGTTGCTTCGTTGGGTAAAGTACGCAGAAATGCAGAAACAACGGCGCGAACAGGATGAACGCGGAGTTCTTCAGAAAAGCGACCGCCAGATCAAGATCGCGATAGCTGCCGGTCGGCGTGTAGAAGTGAAAGACAAACGCGGCGAGACAGAGCGTCGCGAAGTGCATGACAAACGGCGCGCGTTCGCCCTGCTTGAACAACACGAAGAAGCCGATGAACAGATACGCCAACCCGATCAGGTTGATGTAGATAACTCGCGGCGTCCATTTATGAATCGAGCCGAGGTTGTCGAGGTCGGCCCAGTAGTCTCGTGTCTCTTCCGGATAGGACGGCCGTTGCATTCGGTAGTGGACCTGCCCGCCGGGCCGTGCCTGATCGAGATAGATCTGCACGTCTCGCGCGTTGACCACTTCGTCGGCCTTGGCCCGCGGATCGAGCGCGATGCCAATCAAGCGGTCGCCCGGAAGCATCCAGGCCCGTTCCGCCGCAGAACCTTTTTCGATGCTTTTAGCGGTGATTCCCTCGGAGGTGTCGACCCACTCGACGCCGTCCCAGGCGGGGGTTTCGTGGTTAGCACGCTGCCGAAAGTTGAGGAGGCCGGCACTGATCAAGAGCGCCGCGCCGATCAGCAAAAACCACGTCCTGGTTGTGAGTACCGAACCCTTCACTGCTTCCTCAACTTCGCCCAAATTTGGTCATCAATTTCAGCACAGGGCGATCCGACCGTTTTAGGCAAGGAATGTTCCGAGTGACCGCACGGTGCAAGTCCGGCGTTCTGAGGGCTTAAGCTGTTGAGATCAATCCAACTTTTCGGAATTGTCCGAGAATTTGGAAGGTTAAAATCTGACCGAGATTCCGCCCCGCACAGACCGGCGGCTGTTACCGATGAAAGTTATGAACTCACCATTGTCTGAAGCCGTCTGAGCATCCAGCAGGTTTCGGGCATCGAGAATGGCTTCCGCCTGGACGGGTAAGCCAAAGCTCGGGAGGTCCTGTGTTATCTGAATACTCAAGGACGGATCGTAAACACCGAGTCTTCCGGCGAATGGATCGATCGCGAAAACTGTCGCTTCCGGAGAGAAACGGAAGACGGTTCGCACCTGCGTACCGCTACGGAAACCAGCGCCGAGTTGTAAGGCCGCCGTTTGGAATAGGGCGTTCTCAAACAGATCGTCAGGACTGGCGAGCCCTGCGGCGGAAAGTCGTTGACCGCGTCCAAACGCATAACCCGCCGAAGCCGTCCACACGCGATTCAAACGACGCGTGTAAACCACGCGCATGCCGCGCGAAGATCCCTGCTGGTTCGCAACACTCGCGAATGCGTCTCCCGCGTGACCGGAGAACGCAGTCGCCGGAATGCTTAGCAAGCCGACGCCGCGACCGCTCGTCGTGTCGAAGAACGCAGTCGCTTCAACGTTCGAACTGTTGTCGAGCACGCGCTCGATGCCGAACTCGAGACGATGACTACGTTCCAGCACTGCCTGTCCATCAACGAAAGCAACGGGCCGGATTGCCTGGCCGCGGAAGACGACCTGTTCGTCTTCGAAGGTCGCTACGCTCTGAATGCCATCCTCATCACCGCCTGACGCAAACGCCGCTTTCACGCGCGTACGCGCATTCGCGTCAAACTGGATTCCGAACCGCGGCGTGAAACTCTGCGCGCCGCCCGCCCCGATGAAGCGCGAATAATCGAGTCCCATCACGATCACGATGCCGTCGCGAACGATCCACTCATCAACCGCACGCAACGAAACCTGACCCGCGAGGTCGCCGTGCTCATTACCTCTGCTCGTCCACACCGGCGCTTCGTAACGCAAGCCGGCGGCAGTCACACCGACCTTGTGCCGGTCGCCAATGCGAAAACGCGTGGAAGCTTCAAGCCGTTCGGGAGCGTCTTCTGTTCCGGTTTGTCCGGCAAAGATGAGCTCAACCTGATCGGAGATCCGAGTAGAGATGGCGAAGTTAAGACCGACGTAAGACGAAGAAAATGCGTTGGTCGCGAAAAAGTTTTCCAGAACACCGTGAGTTCGGTTTCGCGATCTGGCACTCGACGACCCGTACTCTGAGTTGATCTCAGGCGCGCTTTCCGTCGCCGCTTCACCGTCAGTGATCGCCTGGATCGTTGCGTCTTCGCCTTCCTGCGCCTGGAAGATCGAGCGCCGTGTATGCGAATTACGAAGCGTCCACTTCACGTCTTCGCGATCGCGGCGTCGTTCCGGAAGCGTGTTGCCGTAACCGACTGGTTCAAGATTAAATTTGTATACGAGTTCCTGCTGAGCCTTAACGTCCACCGCATTGAACGCGACTTCACTGAAGCCGATCGCGATCGCCTTGATGCCATAACGTCCCGGCGTCACCTTCGCGATGAACTTTCCATGCTTGTCGGTGGAGGTGTGTTTCACCGTGTGTTTGGGAGCGCCTTCGCGGGCTAGAGACACGAGTGCTCCGGCGAGCGGAGTTCCCTTGTTGTCGGTAACGATTCCGGAGATGATCGCGAGATTCTTGGAACTGCCGGCTTCAATCGGGATTGCCGACAAGGAAATGAGTGTGAGCAACGATAAGCTCAGACCGACGACTCTTCTCATGCGTTACGACCTCCGCTACGAAAGTCCCACTGGCCGCCTAATTCGAGGTGAAAGGCCGAACCGGTTCACGAGGAGACTTACAAGAACCAGCACAATTAAGGTGAACATTGTCGTTCAGGCCCCAAATACTGTCAAGAACGGGCGGTATTTTGCCTCATTTGCCGCCCCGTTTTAGAGCGTGCTAGGATTCAGACCCCCTAATCAGCCGCGATGCGCGTTTGACCTTATTTTTCGTTCAACTGATTTCGGTTCCCGGCAAATGATCGACGAAATTCAAACCACGAGACTTCCGAATGGCATTGCCGTCCTGACTGAGCACATGCCCGGACTCAGGTCGGTAACCGCCGGAATCTGGGTTCGCCGCGGTTCTCGTCATGAAGCGCCTGAGATCAACGGCATCTGCCACTTCATCGAACACGCTGTTTTCAAAGGCACTCGGCACCGAAGTGCACACGATATTGCCGTAGAAACCGATCGGTTGGGGGGTCACCTTGATGCGTATACAACGCATGAGATGACGGGATTCACTACAAAGGTTGCGGACACCGCCTTATCGCAGGCGATGGAATTGCTCGCGGACCTCGTTTCCAACCCGCGTTTCGAACAGGAAGATCTCGAACGCGAGCAAAGAGTCATCCTCGAAGAAATGAAAATGGTCGAGGACACGCCCGACGAGCTGCTCGGCGAACTCTTCAACGCAGCGTATTTCCCGAATCAACCACTCGGACGCCCGATTGAAGGCACGCGAGAAACTGTTCCGACCTTCGATCACAAAACTACCGTCGCGTTTCACGCGCGCGAGTTCTCGTACAGCAACCTCGTCGTAGCCGCAGCCGGAAACGTAGACCACAATCGTTTGGTCGAACTGGTCGGACGGTCGTTCAACGGCTGCGAGAGTGGGGCTGGCGCGCGACCACACACGCTCGACGCGGGCCGGCCTCGTCCAGCGGCGCCGATCCTGATCGAACAAAAGAACGAACTCGAACAAGCTCATCTCGTACTCGCAACTCCGTGGCCGTCTGCCTTGAACGAAGATCGTTACGCCGCGAGTTTGCTCGGCTCTATCATCGGCGGTGGCACGTCTAGCCGTTTGTGGCAGAAGATTCGTGAAGAACGTGGTCTGGCGTATTCCGTCGGCGCGGCGGGTAGCGCATTTTCCGACGTTGGCGTCTTCAATATTTACGCCGGCACTTCACCGGACCATCTCGACGAGGCGTTGGAGCTTTCGTTGAAAGAGTTGCGCGAAATCGTACGGAACAGCGTGACGGAAGAAGAGCTGCGCATCGCGAAGGAACAGGCCATCTCTTCGATCCTGCTCGGACTCGAATCATCAAGCGCGCGCGCCGGCACACTCGCGCGCCAGGAGATCATTCACGGTCGTCGCATCTCGCCTGACGAAGTCATCGAAAAACTCCGCAAGACCACTATCGAACAGCTTCAGGAAATCGCGCGCACTTACTTCAAATCAGAAACCGTCGCGCTCGGCGCGCTCGGCAACCTCAACGGCTTTAAAGTCGATCGCTCTCGCCTGGCAATCTGATATAGTTGCCCGCCAATGAAACTTACCGTTCTCGGTAGTGGATCAACTGGTAACGCAGTAATGATCGTCGCCGGTAATACGCGCGTGCTGGTTGACGCCGGTTTGAGTGCCAAGGAGATCGTGCGGCGGCTCGCGATGGTCGGCGAGGACGCGCAACGACTCGACGGAGTACTCGTCACGCACGAACACGGCGATCATGCAGGCGGACTGCGCGTGCTGCTCGGCACCGTTGATTGTCCCGTTTACATCTCAGCGCAAACACTCGACGCTTACGTCAGCGAACGTTTCAACGTTAACAACGAAGAGCCACGCCGCCGCGAGAAAGCGTTACGCAATCGCGTCGAGCAGATCGAGTCGAGCAAAGACTTCCGCATCGGCGAGATCGATTTTCATCCGTTCACGATTCCCCACGATGCTGTCGATAACTTCGGCTTCACCGCAACTCACCACGGTGTGAAGATTGCGACAGTCATGGATTTCGGCCATATCACCACGCTCGTCTCAGAACAACTCCGCGGCTGCGCCGCGATCGTGATCGAGTCGAACCATAGTCGCGACATGCTCAAGGCGTGTGACAATTACCCGTGGGATCTCAAACAGCGCATTCTGTCGCGTCTCGGTCACCTTTCGAACGAAGATCTCGCAGACTGGATCAGAGACGGATTCGACGGCGCCGCCAAATACATCGTGCTCGCGCACCTCTCGCAGCGTGCAAACAATCCATATTTGGCTAAGATAAACGCCGAAGTCGCGTTGCAGGAGAAGACGCCGTTGTTTCCGTGTGAGACGGAAATCTGCCTGTCCTATCCGAAGGAGCCCACGCCCTGGATCGAGGTCTAAAAGCCGTCACAGTTTGTTTGCTTTTGGCAATCGTGTCCGCCTGTGGTCAAGGCAATGAGAGGGGCCGGGTTCCGGTCGAGGTTCAGGAAGTCGTCAACACAGTCGGCGACCAGCTTGCGCAGGAACGTTACGAACAGATCTACAATGAGTCGTCGGATCTGTGGAAGCAGGACGCTTCGCTCGAGCAATCGAATCAAGTCTTCAAAACCCTGCGGGAGAAACTCGGCCGAGTCGAAAGCCGCGCGCTTCATTCAGCAACCGAACAGCAAAACTCGGGTGGCGCGTTGAAGGGACATGTGTACATACTCAGTTATCAGACGCGCTTCGAACGCGGCGAAGGCATGGAGACTTTCACGTTAGTCGAACAGAACGGCCGCTGGTTGCTGGCGCGTTACTTTGTTAATTCCACGGCTCTTAAATAAAGATGATCGATCGTTACACCTTGCCCGAAATGGGCGCGCTCTGGTCTGAGCAAAACAAGTTTCAGAAGTGGCTGGATGTGGAGATCGCGGTGTGTGAAGTGCACGCCGAGAACGGGATCATTCCGCGCGACGCGTTGGAACAGATCAAAGCGCGCGCGAAGTTCTCCGTCGAACGCATCAATGAAATAGAGAAGACGACGAATCACGACGTCATCGCGTTCACGACCAATCTTGCGGAGTCGATCGGTGAAGCGAGCCGGTTTGTTCACTACGGCCTTACTTCTTCCGACGTAGTCGACACCGCGAACGCGCTCTTGCTTCGCGACGCCGCAGACATACTGCTCAAGAAGATCGATGCCTTGATCGACGTGTTGCGGCGGCGTGCGATCGAATTCAAGAACACGCCGCAAGTCGGACGCACGCACGGAATTCACGCGGAACCGACGTCATTCGGCTTAACGTTCGCGTTGTGGTTTGACGAAATGCGTCGGAACCGCGAACGGCTGCTGCGCGCGAAGGAAGCAGTCGCGGTGGGCAAGATCAGTGGCGCTGTCGGCGCATTTGCGCATCTCGACCCGTCCGTGGAAGAGAAAGTTTGCGGCCGGCTCGGGTTGAAACCCGCGCCGGTTTCGACGCAGGTGATTCAGCGCGACAACTATGCCGAGTATCTCAGCGCGCTCGCGATAATCGCGTCGTCGCTGGAAAAGTTTGCGTTGAATGTTCGTCACTGGCAGCGCACCGAAGTGCGCGAAGCGCAGGAACGTTTCACCAAGGGTCAGAAGGGATCGAGCGCGATGCCGCACAAACGCAATCCGATCATCTCGGAGCGCATCTGCGGCATGGCACGCATCGTTCGCGCGAACAGCCTCGTGGGACTCGAAAACATCGCGCTCTGGCACGAGCGCGACATCTCGCATTCATCCGCCGAACGCGTGGTGTTGCCCGATTCGAGCATCGCGCTGGACTACATGCTTCAGAAAGCGATCGGCTTGATCGATGGCCTTGTGGTCTATCCCGAGCGAATGCTGGAAAACCTCGGCGCAACACGCGGACTGATCTTCAGTGGCCAACTGCTGCTGGCGCTCACGAACACAGGCGTCTCACGTGAGACGGCGTACGAGTGGGTGCAGCGCAATGCAATGCGGGTTTGGGACGAAGACCGCGACTTTCACGCCCTCGTGAAAGCGGATGCGGACATCACGTCGCGGTTGTCGGCCGCAGAGATCGATCGCACGTTCTCGCTGGATCATTACCTGCGGAACGTGGATCAGATCTTCAAACGGTTAGGAATTATTTAGTAGAGAATTTCTCCGCGAAATTGCCGATGACCGGCAGCTTGAAGTACTGGCCCTGAAACGCCTTCACGAGGCACATGATCACCGCGATAAGCACTCCGACGCCGAAAACGAACCAGATCAAAGTGGCGAGCAAGGTAAAGAGACCACCCAAAGCGTCTCCGATAGCTGCGCCGATGATCACCATAACAACTGTCAGGATCCACATCGCGATCGCCACGACCGCAACCAGGACGCTGAGCAGGATCGACTGCATCGCATGGAATTTCACGAAACGGCTGTCCTTCTCGATCAGGAAAAAGACCAGGCCCCCTATCCAGCCCAAAATGTAGGCCAGCAATGCGGCAACGTTTTCGTCGAGCCCTGTACTTGATTTGACCATTTGGACGGGCGGCGGGTTTTGCATTATAAGTTTCTCCTTGGGACGGTTTGAGCCGGAGATATTAATGAAAGCCAAAGTTTATGTAAACCTGAAGGCCGGGGTGCTTGATCCGCAGGGCAAAGCGATCCAGCATTCGGTCGAGTTGCTCGGATTTTCCGGGATCTCGGACGTGCGCCAGGGCAAGTATTTTGAGATCGCGCTGGACGACTCAGTGGATACGCAACGCGCCCGCGAGTCGGTGGAAAAGATGGCGCGCGAGGTTTTGTCCAACCCGATAATTGAAGACTACCGCGTGGAGATAGAAGCGTGAAGTTTGGAGTAATAGTTTTTCCCGGGTCTAATTGCGATCACGACGCGTATCACGTGATCTCAAAACACGTCGGCCAGCCGGTGGACTTCATCTGGCATCGGGAAACGGATTTGAGCAGTTATGACGCCGTGATCATTCCCGGCGGCTTTTCCTACGGCGACTACCTGCGCGCAGGCGCGCTCGCAAGGTTTTCTCCGGTGATGAACTCTGTGAAGAAGTTTGCCGACACTGGACGGCTGGTGCTCGGTATCTGCAACGGCTTTCAGATCCTTTGCGAAGCAGGACTGCTGCCGGGCGCGCTCATCCGCAATCGAGACCTGCACTTCATTTGCGAACATGTTTTCGTGCGCGTCGAAACGTCTGACAGCCCGTTCACTAACGAACTCCAGCGCGGTGCCGTGTTGCGTATTCCGATCGCGCACGCCGAAGGTAACTACGTTTGCGACGATCAAACGCTCGCCGAGCTGCAACGCGAGGATCGCATCGTCTTTCGCTACTGCGAACAGGACGGAACGGTCACTGACGCCGCTAACCCAAACGGCTCGCGTGACAACATCGCCGGCATTTGTAACCGCGAACGTAACGTGCTCGGACTGATGCCGCACCCGGAACGCGCGTGCGAAGATCTCCTCGGTTCCAGCGAGGGCCGTGACATTTTTCGCTCGCTCGCGGCAACACTTGCCGCTGCCGCTTGAGACTCGAAACATGAAACGATTACTTCCCTTCATCATCATTCTCATCGTCCTCGCGGTCGCAGTTGGCTCCGCGTGGTACGCGACGCGGACAACGCCCGGTTCGACTACGGTCGTGAATCAACCGTCTCCAGCATCGCCGAATCAACCAGCCTCAACTGCGCGACCCGCGCCGCTGGTGGGTCTTCCCGGCGCCGAACCGGCACACACACTCGGAGCAGCGAATGCGCCGGCGCATATCGAAGAGTTTGGTGATTTTCAGTGCCCGCCGTGCGGCATGTTGCATCCGATACTCGAAAAGATGCACGAGGAGTTTGGCGACAAGCTGCGCGTAACGTTCCGTGAGTATCCGCTTCCGGGCCACAACCATGCCGTCGCTGCCGCTTCAGCCGCAGAAGCAGCCGGGATGCAAAAGAAGTTTTGGGAAATGCACGCGCACATTTACGAGCATCAGGCGGACTGGAAAAACCGCTACGACGTGGCCCCGATCTTCGAAGGCTATGCGAAACAGATCGGCCTCGACGTCGAACGCTGGAAACGCGACCTGTCGAGCGAGCAGGTCGCGCAACGAATTTTCCTCGACAGCAGGCGCGGTCAATCGATGGGCGTGAAAGGCACGCCGACTGCTTTTCTCAACGGCCGCGAAGTGCCGTTTGAAACGTTAATGGCGCCGGACAAATTGCGAGCTGTAATTCAAAATGAGATCAATGCCAGCGGATCGCGGTAATGAAGCTTTATGTCACCGCCGCGCTCGTTTCGCTGATAGGTTTAGCCGATTCCATCTACCTCACAGTTGAACACGTAACAGGTCGAAGTGTTCGCTGCACGATCGTGGCGGGCTGTTCGGAAGTGTTGAGCAGCCAGTATGCGGTTGTGGCGGGCGTGCCTTTGGCGCTGATTGGCGCGGCCGCGTATTTCAGTGTTTTCAGTCTCGCGACACTCGCCACGTTTGGTTATCGCGCCGCAGCCATATTACTCACCGTTCTCGTTCTCACGATGTTCCTCGTTAGTCTGTGGCTCATCTATCTCCAGGCTTTCGTGATTCACGCGTTCTGCCAGTTTTGTCTGCTGTCGGCCGCCGTCACCACTGCGCTCACGGTGATCGTGCTGTTTGCTCGCCGAGCCGCTCGCCTTTCTTAAACCATCGGTTCCTGGTGTAACCTGTCGCTAAAACACTATGGCTAAAATTATGGAACAACCGTCCGTTTCCGATGTCTTTCGTCGCGCGCAGGCTTTGCGGCGCGAACATCCTGACTGGTCTTTAGCTCAGCTCAAGAACCAGTTGGTCCAACTATATTCGGGAGCAGCTTTTCCGCCGCTGCACACCCTGACGATTCCCGAGCAGGATGCGCGCGCACCGGAAGAAGACTGGACCGCAGGATTGCCGATCGTGCGTCGCGGCATTCAGTTTCAGGACTGGAAAGAAGTCATGGATGGCATCCTGCTCAGTCTCGAACAGACGGAAAATTACGAACGCGAACGCGGCGCTGAAGGCGATCGCGACGAGTGGCACGATCGGGAAGTCGGCATCAGTGAAGCGACGGCAAAAGGCGTTGGCAAATGGATGCCGGAAGAACTGGTTGCGCTTGCGGAACGGGAGGCGAAGAAGTGAGTTTTCTCGACAAGATGTTCGTCGACCCGAACTACCAAACGGACGAGCCGCGCAATCCGCAAGAGATCGAAGACTCCGAAGTCATCATTAGTCCTGACACGCGGCGCGAGAAGCGTTTGCCGCCCGGACAGTCGCGGACGAAGAAGTGGCCGGTGCTCGATGCGCACGGCACGCCCGAGGTTGATCTCGCGACGTGGTCATTTGAAGTCGAAGGACTTGTCGAGCATCCGATGACGTGGTCGCTGGACGAGTTTATGCAACTCCCGGCAGTGCGTGTTTATGCTGATTTTCATTGCGTGACACGCTGGTCGAGATTGGACAACGTTTGGAGCGGCGTTTCGACGCGCGACATCGCCAAGCTCGCCGGCATCAAGCCGGAAGCGAAATTCGTTTTGGCGCTTGCTTACGATTACGGTTGGACCACGAACGTTCCGATCGAGTATTTCCTGAAAGAAGATTCGCTCTTTGCCTGGGCGCACGACGGAGCGCCAATCCCGCCCGAGCATGGTGGGCCAGTGCGTTTGATCATCCCGCAACTCTACGCGTGGAAATCGGCGAAGTGGGTGAAGGGCGTGCGTTTCCTGCAAGAAGACCACGCAGGTTTTTGGGAACAAGGCGGTTATCACATGCGCGGCGTTCCGTGGGGACCTGGCGACGGCGAAAGATTCAGGTGGTCGTGAGCGCAGTTCCCAAAGACGCGGCGGCGATAATTCTTCTCCGGCAGAACACCGATCCGCACAATCCGGAAGTTTTCTGGGTCAAGCGCAGTGACCAACTCGCTTTTCTCGGTGGCTTTCATGCGTTTCCCGGCGGGCAGATCGACGCGACTGACGCGGAGGCTGACGTCAGAAACTCTGCTGATGCGGCGACCGCCGCAATGATCAGCGGGGCCGCGCGCGAACTGTTTGAAGAGTTGGGCGTACTCGTGGTGCAAGGCGGCGACGCAATGACGAAAGGCCAGCGCGCGTCGCTGCTCGACGATCTCGAATCGGGCCGGATGTCCTGGCCCGCGTTGTTGAAACACTACGAACTGTATCTCGACGCAAACGACTTCACGTTTGTCGGACGTTGGGTAACGCCGCCGTTTAATGCGCGCCGGTTCGATACGTGGTTTTTCCTCGTTAACTGTCCACCAAAACAGGAACCGTATCTAACGGCCGGTGAACTGCAAGCCGGCGAATGGATCACTGCGAGCGATGCGTATGAGCGCTGGATGCGCGATCAGGTCGTCGCCGTACCGCCGACCTTGCACGCCCTACGCACACTTGCGAATGGTGTCAGTCCGGATCTGGTTGACCGGTTTCTGTCGCTCAATCACGCGCATGGCGAAATCGCACGTCGGATCACGTTTCGTCCTAATTACATCTGCTTTCCGGTGCGCACGCCAACGCGTCCGCCCGCGACCCACACCTGTTGCTATCTGATTCACACGACGCAGGAGATCATCGTCGTGGATCCGGGTTCGCCTTACGAAGACGAGCAGCAGGCGTTGGCCGATTGCATTGATGACATGATCGCCGAGGGCCGGCGCGTGCGCGAGATCATCATCACGCACCTGCATCCTGATCACGTCGGTGGCGTGAACGCGTTGAAAGCGCATCTCGCTGGAAATGTTCCCGTGGCGGCGCACCGGGAAACTGCCGCGGCGTTGAACGACGTTCATGTGGATCGTTTCATTGGAGACGGCGACGTCATCGTGCTCGAAGGCGAGCCGCCGGTTCGATTAGTTGCGTTGCACACGCCGGGACACGCGCGTGGTCATCTTTGTTTTCACGACCCGGATCGTGGCGCGTTGTTGACCGGTGACAACATCGTCGGCGTTGGCTCCGTGCTGATCGATCCGCCGCAAGGCAACATGCGCGACTATCTCAACTCGCTCGAACGCATGCGCGCCCTACCGAACCTGTCGGTGCTTTTCGGTGGTCACGGACCCGCGGTCGCGGCGCCGTACCGAAAGATCGATGAGTACATCTCCCACCGGCTCGAGCGCGAACGGAATATCCTCGAAGCGGTGCGAGAGGGCGCAACAGATCCGAAACAAATTGTTGCGAAGGTTTACACCGACGTCTCTCCTAAAGCATATTCAATGGCCGAACGAGCAGTTCTTGCGCATTTGGAGAAGCTGCGTGACGATGGCGCCGTTATCACGGATAACGACGGATTGTGGCTGCCCGGCTGACAGATTCAAACAACATGGATTACCCAGGGACCCTTCGCGAACTCAAGGAGTTCAGGTATCAAAGCCGTTCGGTCAAAGACGAACTGCGCGACAATCTGATCAAGAAACTACGTGCGGGCGAAAAACTGTTTCCCGGCATCGTCGGTTACGACGACACAGTCATTCCGCAGCTCATCAACGCCATTCTGTCGCGTCACAACATCATCCTGCTCGGACTCCGCGGCCAGGCCAAGAGCCGCATCATTCGCCAGCTAACTGATCTCCTGGACGAGCGGCTTCCGATCATCGGCGGCTCTGAAGTTAACGACGATCCGTTTCATCCGATCTCCGCTTTCGGCCGCCACATGCTCGCCGAACACGGCGACCTGACGCGCATCGACTGGATCGATCGCGACGCACGCTTCGTTGAAAAGCTCGCCACTCCGGATGTGACGGTGGCCGACATCATCGGCGACGTCGATCCGATCAAAGCCGCCAAAGGCGGTCACTTGCTGAGTGATGAGCTGACGATTCACTACGGACTGCTGCCACGCGCAAATCGCGGCATCTTTGCGATTAACGAACTGCCGGATCTCGCGGGCAAGATCCAGGTCGGTCTTTTCAACATCATGCAGGAAGGCGACGTCCAGATTAAGGGTTATCCCGTGCGTCTGCCGCTGGACGTGATGCTGGTCTTCTCGGCCAACCCGGAAGACTACACTGCGCGCGGCAAGATCATCACGCCGCTCAAAGACCGCATCGGCACCGAGATCATGACGCACTATCCAAAAGAGCTGCCCGTCGCGATTGAAATCACGCGGCAGGAAGCATGGACCAATCGCGTCGCCGATCGAGACGGCGTGGTGGTGCCGGAGTTTATTCGTGAAGTCGTCGAACAGATCGCGTTTGAAGCGCGCGAAGACAGTCACGTTGACAAGCATTCCGGCGTTTCCCAGCGCATGCCGATCACGGTGATGGAATCAGTGGTTTCGAATGCCGAGCGGCGTTCTTTGCTGACCGGCGACGAGCCGATCGTCCCGCGTGTGGCTGATATTTACGCGGCGATTCCCTCGATGACGGGCAAGATGGAACTCGAGTACGAAGGCGAACAACTGGGCGCGCATCGCATCGCGCGGGATCTAATCAAGCGTGCCGCCGGCGAGATCTTCGAAGGCTACTTTGTCGGCATCGACTTCTCACGCACCGTGCAGTGGTTTGACGAAGGAAACAAACTCCTGCTCACCGACACTGCTTCAGCCGACGAGTGCAAAACCTTGCTCGACGCCATACCGGAACTCTGGGAAACAGCGTCGATCCCGTTTGACTTCAAATCCTCAGACACGGGGAAACTCGTTGCCGCCTGCGAACTCGTGCTCGAAGGTCTGTACGCCGAAAACAAAATCAGCCGCAACGAAGAGGGCACTTACACTGCCGTAACCAAAGCCCGCAAAGATCGTCGCGGTATGATCTACGACGATCTCACCGAAACAGGAAAATACAGTTGAAGTTTACGCGTTACTCGAAATTCAAGGGCTTCGACGTGTCGTCTATCAATCTCGGCGAGTTGATGGACAGCATGTCTGATGCACTGCTCGATTCGGGTTACGATGACGACTACTTCTGGACTCGCGAACGACGCCAAACCGACACATCGCTCGACGCGCTTCGGCGCGCGCTGCTTCAGGCCTTGATGAACCAGAACCTGGTTACCGAGCAGCAGGTAAAAGAGATGCTTGCCGAGAACGAAGGCAAGTTTCGTGGTTCGTTGCTCGAACAGTTGTTGAATCAACTCATCGAACGATTAGTTGAAGAGGGTTACTTGACGCTGCACGAAGAGCAAACTCAACCGCAGCAACAGCAACAACAGCACGGCGCCGGGCAAGGTGAGTTTTCTGAACCGCTGCCGCGAGAAGTGCGCTTTGAAGTCACCGAGAAGGGGCTCGATTTTCTGGGTTACAAAACGCTGCGCAACCTGCTGGGAAGTTTCGGCAAAAGCCCTTCGGGCCGCCACGACACGGTTTATCTTTCGACCGGTGTAGAAGCCGCGGCCGCGAGCAAACGTTACGAGTTTGGCGACACGATCAATCTCGACGTCAACACCACGCTGCTCTCGGCCATTCAGCGTGATGGTCTGCAAGTTCCGCTCAACCTCGAATACCAGGATCTCTACGTTCACCAGTGCGACTATCAATCCTCGTGCGCAACCATCGTGATGCTCGACTGTTCACACTCGATGATTCTTTACGGCGAAGATCGTTTTACGCCGGCGAAGAAAGTGGCGCTCGCGATGTCGCACCTGATCCGCACACAG
This sequence comes from Acidobacteriota bacterium, assembly GCA_020199835.1. Lineage (GTDB taxonomy): Bacteria > Acidobacteriota > Blastocatellia > Pyrinomonadales > Pyrinomonadaceae > PSRF01. Next base: position 820,818 of record JAIVJV010000009.1, read on the forward strand.
TATCCCGGTGATTCGCTCAAGGTCGTGCTTTTTCACGATGGCGCCGAGGAGTTGCCGCTCGCGAAGCTCGCGACCACGCGCGTCGGTCCTTATCACACCAACACCGCCGAGGGCTTGCGTCTCGCGCGCCGTTTGCTTCAGGCGCAACGCAAAGAGATGAAGCAGATCGTGATGGTTACCGACGGCAAGCCGACCGCGTGCTTTGTGGGACAGGGCCTTGATACCACTCGTGCCGGCAACAACGGCGAGCGCCGCCTCTACAAGAATTCCATGGGCGGCGACCCGCTCGTAATGTCAGAGACCTTCAAGGAAGTACAAGCCTGTCGCAAAGCCGGTATAATGATTAACACGTTTATGCTGGCGAGCGATTATTATCTCGTCGAGTTTGTAAAGCAGATGACCGCGATGACCAACGGCAAGGCGTATTTTGCCAACCCGGGAAATCTGTCGCAGTTTGTATTGATAGACTTCCTGCGCCGGCGGACTCGTCGGGTCAAATAGTTTTCCAAATACAACCCCGCAGTCATAACTCTCCATGCGTGAGTTGAACCGAGCCCGGAATTCTCAAGACAAGCGATCGCGCCGCAATCGCGCGCTCCTGCCTTACCTGATTCTGCTGGTGGGTCTCTGTTTCACTTTCATCGTTTATTACTACTTTTCCAAACTCACGTTCGAGCAGGACCAGAGCCGGTTTCAAAAGACGGTCCAGGAACTTCAGGATCGAACAAAACTCAAGATCGATATGTCGGTCGCTTTGCTGCGCGCGACGACGGGACTCTTTGCCGCCAGCGACGAAGTTGATCGCGGCGAGTTCGAACGGTTCGTGCAGCAGTTTGACTTGCAGAAAAACTATCCCGGTATTCAGGGTATCGGCTTCTCGCGCAGCTTTACTCCGCAGCAAAAAGACGCGTTGGTCCAGTCGATGCGCGCGCAGGGAATGTCTGACTTTCGCGTGTTTCCGGAAGGAGTGCGGGACGAGTACACGGCGATCGTTTATCTACAGCCGGAAGCAAATCGAAACAAAGTCGCTATCGGCTACGACATGTACGCGGATCCGGTACGCCGTGAGGCAATGCAGAGAGCTCGGGATATGGCCGCGCCGGCAGCGTCGGGAAAAGTGAAGCTCGTCCAGGAGCCGAAGGATCAGGCCCAGCAGTGGGGGTTTTTGATCTACACGCCTGTCTACCAAAACGGCGCCCCGATTGACACGGAGGAGCAAAGACGGCGAGCGCTTGTCGGTTACGTTTACAGCCCGTATCGCATCGACGATTTTCTCGAGCCAATCACGACCGCAAAAACTTACGACGTTGGTCTTCAAGTCTTCGATGGTCGCGAAGCTGAAGAGAATTATTTCTATGGCGATCGCGCCGATCCGCCGCCCAGTGACGGTCAATTTATTTTTACAGAAACAATTCCGGTCTGGGGCCGCCTGTGGACCATGCGATACGCGATCAAGCCTTCGTTCGAACGCGGCTCGAGCCGTCCGTTGCTCAAGTACACGATCATTACGGGCGTATTGCTTAGCTTGCTCTTCTTTTTCGTGACGCGGGCTGAGGTGCGTGCGCGCACGCGCGCTGAAGAGTCGGCGGATGACGTCAAAAAGTCGGAGACCGCGATTAGCGATGCGAATCAACGCGCGCTGCTGGAATACGAACGGCTGCTCGAACGGATCTCGAATCTCTCGCAAGTGCTGGGAACCGCGCGCGAGTTGAGCACGATTTTTCGCGGCCTGCGCGAGTTTACCGCCGTGTCGGTACCGTGTGACGGTTTCTTTGTGTCGCTTTACGATCCGGTGCGTGATGTTCGCACCGCGTGTTACGGCTGGGGCGACGGCGAAGAAGTTGACGTTTCACAACTGCCGCCGATGCCGGTGACGGAGCGTGGTCCAAACAGTCGTGCGGTCAGAACCGGAGAAGTAATTATTACGAGCGATTACATGCGCGCCACGAGCGGCAATCTCGCGGTGATTGTTGGGCCGGATAACGGTCTGCGGCCGGAGTCTTCGCTGGTAGTGCCGATGGCCGTGATGGGACGCATCATCGGAACGATTGAAGTGCAGAGTTATCAGCCGAACGTTTACCTGCCGGAGCACGTCACGGCAATGAGCATGGCCGCGAACCTCACAGCGGTGGCGATTGAAAACGTGCGTCTCTTGAAACTGGAACGCAGTGCGCGCGAAGCCGCTGAAGAATCGAATCGTCTCAAAGATGAGTTTCTCGCCACCGTATCGCACGAGCTGCGCACACCCCTCACGGCGATTCTCGGTTGGGCGCGATTGCTTGAAGACGGCACGCTCGACCCGGAGATGCAGCGGCAGGCGATAGATACCATCTGGCGTAACGCAAAAGCGCAGGCACAGATCGTTGACGACATACTCGACGTTTCGCGCATTATCACCGGCAACCTTTACATCGATCTTCATCCAATCGAAGTCACGCCCGTGGTCCAGAATGCGATCAACGTCGTGCGTCCGACGGCTGAAGCAAAAGGAATCCGCATCGACATACAGATCGATCCCGCTCCGGCGATGGTCTCAGGCGATGCGAATCGGCTACAGCAAGTGATCTGGAACATGTTGTCAAACGCGGTGAAGTTCACGAGCAGCGGCGGGCGCGTGCTCGTGAAAATGTCGCAAGCGAACCGCGCCGTTGAGATCAGCGTAACAGACACCGGCCAGGGCATCGCGCGTGAGTTTCTGCCTTACGTTTTCGATCGTTTCAGCCAGGCCGACAGCACGACGACGCGTCATCACGGCGGCCTCGGTCTGGGGCTCGCGATTGCGCGCCACCTCGTCGAGATACACGGCGGCACCATTCGCGCACAAAGTCGCGGTGAAGGCGAGGGGGCGACGTTTACGATCACGTTGCCGCTCTTTGATTCAGCGGCGAAGAGTGCGGAGTCGGGGACGGCTACTGGAAAGCGCGCGCAACGCGCTCCGCAGTTACTTTCAGGCCTGAACGTTCTGTTGGTTGACGACGATTCCGACACGTTAAACCTGATGGCGACCGCATTGAAGAGAAGACAAGCGAACGTCACTGCGGTATCTTCCGCAGGAGAGGCCATTCAGGCGATTCGCGAAAAACGCCCGGACGTGCTGGTGTCGGATATCGCGATGCCCGGTGAAGACGGGTACGGGCTGATTGAAAAAGTGCGATCGCTTGATAATGAGGAAGCGCAAAACATTCCGGCCGTCGCCATCACGGCTTACGCCAAAGATGAGGACCGCGCCCGGGCACTGTCTTCCGGTTTTCAGATCTTCGTCGCGAAGCCAATAGAGCTGGGGGAACTGGTTTCTGTCGTGGCGCGCGCGGCGCGTAGAGATTTCTAAGGTATGTCGTTAATCAACGTCGGTGATATTCAGTTGGCGTACGCGGACACGGGCGTGGGTCTGCCTGTCGTGCTGTTGCATGGTTATCCTTTCAATCGTTCGATGTGGAACGAACAAGTCAGCGCGTTGAGCAACAGTTTTCGCGTCATCACGCCTGACCTGCGCGGCCTCGGCGAAAGTGAAGCGGCATCGGGTCCGGCCACGATGAACCGCATGGCCCAGGACGTGGCGATGCTGTTGGACCACCTCGAAATCCCGCGCGCGGTGATCGGCGGGTTATCGATGGGCGGTTACGTCGCGATCGCGTTTTACAAACTGTTCCCCTCGCGTGTTCGCGCTCTTGTTCTCGCCGACACGCGCGCGCAGGCGGACACGGAAGAAGGAAAACAGACGCGCCATCAACAAGCGGAAAAAGCGCTCGCCGAAGGGATGGCCGGCATCGCGGACGGGATGTTAGCGAAGTTGTTGACGCCGGATACCGTCAGCAAACGGCCGGAGCTGGTGCGGCGCGTGCGCGACATGATGCTGAAGACGAAACCCGAAGGTGCGGCGGGTGCGCTGTTGGGAATGGCGGAACGCGACAATAACACTCCGCTGCTTTCGCAGATCTCTTGTCCGACGTTGATTCTCGTCGGTCACGACGATTCGATCACGCCCGTCCAGGACAGTGAAAAGATGCATCGCGAGATTGCCGGGTCGCGTTTGGTGGTGCTCGAAAACGCGGCGCACGTTTCCAATCTCGAGCGCACGGAGCAATTCAACGAGGAGTTGTTGCGGTTTCTGAACGATTCAGCCAGCTAGATGCCGGGTCACAAAAAATTTACGATTGAAGAACGTGTGCGCTGGGGCGACGTCGACGCAGCGCGCATTATTTTTTACGGGGCTTACATCCACTTCTTTGAGTTTGCCGAGACCGAGTTGTTTCGCGAAGCCGGGCTGGCTTACGGAACGATGTTTGATGAGTTGAAGATCTGGTTGCCACGTGTGCACCTGGAGTGTGACTTTCGCCGCGCAGCGCGACTGGACGATCTGTTGGAAGTTAGCGTTTATGTGGGCAGGTTCGGCACGAAGTCGATGAAGCTCAATTTTGAAGTGCGGCGAAAGCATGAAGACGACTTGATTGCGACGGCGCATTTCGTGCTCGCGGCTGTCGATCAAGACACGTTTGAAACAGTTCCGATTCCGGCCGAAATGCGCGAGCGATTGGCCGCTTACGACGCAAGCGAATAATGGAAGTCCTGGACGAGAAGCGGATCGAGCGCGATCCGATCAAGCATTTCAAGATTTGGTTCGACGAGGCAATCGCCGCGAATCTTCCGATGCCTGACGCGATGAGTCTCGCGACGGTTACACCTGACGGCCGCCCTACTGCCCGCATGGTGTTGCTCAAGCAGGTTGACGCTGACGGGTTTGTCTTCTTCACTAACTATCAGAGTTCAAAAGCGAAGCAGCTCGAGATCAATCCATACGCCGCGCTTGTTTTTTACTGGGCGCAACTCGATCGCCAGGTGCGTGTTGAAGGAAAAGTCACGAAGACGGCAGCGGAAGAGTCTGCGGCGTACTTCAAGACGCGTCCGCGCGAGAGCCAGATTGGAGCGTGGGCGTCGCCGCAGAGTGAAGTGATTTCCGCGCGAGAAGTGCTGGAGCAACGAGCGCACGAGTTGGCGCAACAGTACTGCGACCGCGAGATCGATTGTCCCGCAAACTGGGGCGGCTTTCGTTTGACGCCGGACCGGATTGAGTTTTGGAAGAGTCGTATCGGGCGTTTACACGACCGCATTTTGTACGAGCTTCAGCCTGACGGCACGTGGACCATTAAGCGTCTCGCTCCGTGATAACTAACGATCCGGTTAGCCCATCATCTGCATGACGAGGGCCACCTTCGATTCCCACATCTCGCTTACCGGAACAATAGACCGGTGACTGTTCTCAACGGAACCTTGCAGGTAAAGCAAGGCATTTTCGCGTTCAGGGCCGGGCGGCAGCAGTTCGCAGGGAACCTCTGCGTCGTTGACGAGCCGTTTGAGTAGTTTGATTCCGGATTCTTGCGTGTCGATAAGCTCCTTGAGCTTGCGTTTACTCATAGTGAGGACCTCCTGGTCCAACTGCACTATCGATCAAAACAAGGTGAAGAAGCGCAGGCCGATAATCTTCATTTCTGAACCTTCACGAATAACTGAGTAAGCCCGCTCGATCTCGTAATACCGTTCATTTTGGCCGAGCACTTTGCCTTTGCTGTAAGACGTGAGTGGTTTAACAACGTAGTTCGCCGGCGGTATGACAGGTTTGGCTAAGACAAGCTTAAAGAGCCTCAGACGCCGGGCAGCAGCTGGTTCGCGATTCAGGTACATTCGCAACTCCACGACGTCTTCCTTGAGCGTTTCTGCAAACAGACGAAAGTCCTCCGGCGTGTTGGGTAGCCCTCGACTATGGATCTCTTTGATTCGCTCTGGTAGAGAAGCTTCGCTCTTGTCGGGATCTATCAGCAGCAGGGTGTAGAAGAGGAGCTGCATCTGATTCTTGTAAGCGGTGATCAGCGTTGCGTCATCGACCTTTGTAAAATCTACATCGCCAAACTCTCCTTCAGCGATCGCGATCGCTCGCCGGCGTGCAGGATCTTTCGGGAATGTCGCTTCGTATGCGCGATCGAATTCAAGATCCGCGGCGAGCAACTCTTGAAACCGATGGACAACACGATAAGCTGCGAGCACTTCCGGCGGCTGCTTTACCTTTTGCGCTAACGCCTGCGACTGAGCGGCCAAAAGCAGAGCGACAACAATAAACAGAATTGGGCGCAGCGCGCTCTTGACGAGTTTCTTCTTCAAGTCGGTGTAGCCCTGCTCGCCGGCGACGAGACTGCCCAACACGCGCTTAACGCCACGATGTCCTTTGGCAAACTCGATCATGCGCTCGGTAAATGGCGCGCCCCAGAAGTTTCCGTAGAAGCGGCGCCGCATCTGAGCGGCGCGACGGAGTTCGGCGCCGAAGTCGCGGCGCCAAGAGGTTTCGAACGACGCCGGATCTTTGCGCAGATAAGCTTCGGTGTAAAGCTCTGCGGAACGTAACGCATAATAGATACCTTCGCCCGTCACCGGATCGGCGAAGCCGGCAGCGTCGCCGAGCAACGCCCAATTGTCACCGCTCACGGTCCGGTGGTCCCATGTCGTCGCGGCGAGTCCCGGGATGCGTGCAGCGTAACGATCGGCGGTGTCGCGCAACTGTTCGCGAATCGCAGACGTCGCCGGCGTGTCTTCGTCTTTCCAAAACGTGGCATTCGCTCTGGGCGCGCCGGCGCATTGGTGGTAGTAACCGATCATGAACCGCCACAAAAGATCGTCGAGCGGTTGATGTTCGAACGCATCCTGGGTGGTGGCAATGCCGAACGAGAGGTGATCCGGACGCGGAAAAGCCCACGCGTAACCGACCCAGCGCGGCAGAAACGCAACCACGGTGGGCGCGATCCCCTTCGCCGGCAAAGGTGCGCGATAGCCAAACGCCACCTCCATATCGGACGGCGCTAGCGGACCGGCAAGCATCTTTGCGATCCCACTGTTCGCGCCGTCGGCGCCGACGAGTACGGCGCCCGACCACTCGCCTGTTTCGTTACTGATGCGCCAACCGTTATCGATCTTTGTAATCTTCCTGGACGAGATCTTTTCCGACAACACTTGCGCGCCTGCGTCGCGCGCTCGATCGCGCAGGTACCCGTCAAAGACGACGCGCGAATAAACCGCGAAGGGTTCGTCGAGTTTCAGGTGAAGTCGTTTGCCGGAAGGCGAGTATAAGTCGAGCTCGTGAATCGTCCGGCCGACAGCGTTCAGCAACTCCGGCCAGGCCTTCAACGCCTTTGCCGTTACGCCGCCGCCACACGCCTTCGGTTCGCCCGCGGGCCGGCCGTCAAAGAGCGCCACTTTCGCTCCGGATCTCGCAAGCAACTCCGCCGCAAACGAACCCGCCGGTCCCGCCCCGACAATCAGCACATCGAATTGAGCCATAGACAATTGTGGCCCTCGCCAGTCGGAGCTAGAATAAAGCCGTTCCCTCCAAACGCGAAAGCGCGGCACTATGAGCGACCAACACAGTTGCCTGGTCTTTTCCGGCATTGCACCCCATCCGCCGATCATGGTGCCAGAGGTGGGCCGCGAGTCGATCGCCGGTGTGCGCCGATCCATCGAAGCGATGGCGGAACTGACTGACCGTTTGATAGTTAGCGGCGCGAAGTCTGTCATTCTGATCTCGCCACACGCGCCACTCGAGACCGATTCGTTCGTCGCTTACGAAGGCGCGGAAGTGTACGGCGATTTCGCGTCCTTCCATGCGCCCGAGACGAGCGTGTCAGCACCAGTCGATCATGAATTACTCGCCGCCATCATCGAATCCGCCGCTATTGAAAATTATCAGGTGTCTACGCTCGCTGACACGGAACTCGATCACGGCACGGCGGTGCCACTTTATTTTCTGCTGCGAAACGGATGGGAAGGAAACGTGATCGCGCTTGGTTACAGTTTTCTTTCCAACGAAGATCATCTCCGGTTCGGCGCGTGTATAAAACGCGCGGTTGATCGCGTCGGGAGACCCGTTGGATTCATTGCGAGTGGCGATTTGAGTCATCGTCTAGCGCCACACGCGCCGGCGGGTTTCAATCCGAACGCACACGCATTTGACGATCGCGTGGTCGCAGCGTTGCGCGACAACAATCCACGAGCGATTGTTGATATCGATTACAACCTGCGAAAACTCGCCGGCGAATGTGGTTATCGGTCGATGCTGGTGGCGATAGGCGCGGGTACTGGCGTGCCGTCGTCGTGCGAAGTGATGAATTACGAAGCGCCATTCGGTGTCGGGTACCTCGTGGCTCAGATGATCAATCTGCCCTCGAGTTCGGGACAGGAACTGCCACGTCTGGCGCGCCAGGCGGTGGAGACTTTTACTCGTTCGGGAGAAGTGATCGAACCGCCGCCGCCGAGCGAAGAGTTGTTGTCGGCGCGCGCGCCTTGTTTTGTTTCACTCAAGACTCTCGATGGTGAGTTGCGCGGCTGCATCGGGACCATCGAACCCGCACGCGACACGTTGGCACAGGAGATCATCGCCAACGCGATTAGCGCGGCGATCAGCGATCCGCGGTTTGAGCCCGTGAGCGAGGACGAGCTCGCGAATCTCCGTTACTCTGTTGACGTGTTGCGCCCGGCCGAAGAAACGACGTTTGAGGAACTCAATCCAGCGGTTTATGGCGTGATAGTCGAAGATGAAGACGGCTCACGACGCGGTTTATTGCTGCCTGACATTCCCGGCGTCGAGAGTGCCCGGCAGCAGGTCGAGATCGCAGCGCGCAAAGCGGGTATACCCGCGGGCATACCCGTCAAACTTTGGCGCTTCAAGGTTGATCGTTATCGTGAGGAAAAACGGACCTAGACGTCCAGGTTTCGCACATCCAGCGCGTTGTCTTCGATGAACTTACGGCGTGGCTCGACCGCGTCGCCCATCAACACGGTGAAGATCAGGTCAGTCTCAACTGCGTCGTCGACTCTCACTTCGAGGAGGGTTCGCTTGTCGGGATTCATGGTCGTTTCCCAAAGCTGCTCCGGGTTCATCTCGCCGAGACCTTTGTAACGCTGAATTGAAAGATCCTTCTTCGCGGACGCCAGCACCTTTTCGAGCAAGGCTTCGCGCGTGGGAACTTCCTCGCTGCTTCCGTTCTCACCGGAAACGAACGGAGCCGCGAGTTCGTCCTCAAGCGATTTGTAGAGTTCGAGGGCTTTTTGAAACTCGACGTAGCTCGCGAAGTTCCAATCGACGATGACATTCACACCCGAACTCGTGACCGTTTCGATTTCCCAGAGTCCATGCTCTTCGTCGGGCGTCAGCTCGGTTTTGTACCCGGCCTTGTGCAGCGCGCCTTCGATCTTCGCCATTATGTCGCCGTCCTGGAAAACTTTTCTGAGGTTAAGGCCTTCGTTGCGCAGGACGCCTTTGCGCCCGGTCAACGATTCAAGCAGCAGACTCAGCAGCTGCGAGTCGCCGCCGAGCCGTCGCGCCGTCCGCTCACAGTAATGTTTAAAGTCGACCATCCGTTCGAGGGCACGTGCAAGCTCGCGGCCCTCAATCGCCTGCTGGTTACCGGCTGTCTTGACGCTCATATCACTCGTCGCCGCGCGCATGAGGTAACGAACCATCGACCCTTCGTCTTTGATGTACTCCTCTTTCTTCCCGCGTTTTACCTTAAACAACGGCGGCTGGGCGATGTAGACATGGCCGTTCTCGACCAGCGCCGGCATCTGGCGATAGAAGAAGGTCAGCAGCAATGTGCGGATGTGCGAACCGTCCACGTCTGCGTCGGTCATCAGAATGATTTTGTGATAGCGCAGCTTGCTGAGGTCGAAATCGTCTTTACCGATGCCGGTTCCGAGGGCCGTAATGAGCGATTTGATCTCGCTGTGGCCGAGCATCTTGTCGAAGCGGGCTTTCTCGACGTTGAGAATCTTTCCTTTCAACGGCAGGATGGCCTGGTTCTTCCGATCACGGCCCTGCTTGGCTGAACCGCCGGCGGAGTCGCCCTCGACGATGTAAATTTCGGAGAGCGCCGGATCACGTTCCTGGCAGTCGGCTAGTTTGCCTGGCAACATCGTTGAGCCCATGGCGCCCTTGCGAACGATTTCCCGCGCCTTGCGCGCGGCTTCGCGAGCACGGGCGGCATCGAGTGCCTTGCCGACGATCTTTCGCGCTACGGGCGGATTCTGCTCGAAGAACTCGGTCAGGCGATCATTGAGAAACGATTCGACTGCGCCCTTCACGTCTGAATTGAGTTTGCCTTTTGTTTGGCCTTCAAACTGCGGCTGCGGCAGTTTCACTGAAATCACCGCCACCAATCCCTCGCGCACGTCATCGCCCGTCAGCGAGCTTTTGAAATTTTTGGCCAGGCCTGATGACTGGGCGTAAGCGTTGATCGTCCGAGTGAACGAAGAACGAAATCCGGAGAGGTGCGTACCGCCATCGACGGTGTTGATGTTATTGGCGAACGAGTAGACCTTTTCGTCGTAGCCGTCGTTGTACTGAATAGCGACCTCGATTGAAAGGTTCTCGCCCTCTTTCTCGAAGTAGATCGGCCGGTCGTGAAGCGTGGACTTGTTCTTGTTCAGGTGCTTCACAAACTCAGCGATACCGCCCTTGTAATAAAACTCGTGCGAGCGCTCGGGTTCCTCACGTTCGTCTTTGATCGTGATCCGGATTCCCTTGTTGAGAAACGCCTTCTCGCGGAGTCGCTCTGAGAGTTTGTCGAAACTAAACGCTGTCTCGGTGAAGATCTGCGAGTCTGGTCTAAACGTGATCTTCGTCCCGCGTTTGCGTGTTTTTCCAGTTTGCTTCAACGGTGCCACCGGAATGCCGCGGGTGTATTCCTGTTCGTACGTTTTACCGTCGCGCCAGATCTCGAGATGCAGATGCTCGGAAAGGAAATTAACGCACGACACACCGACGCCGTGCAGACCACCCGAAACTTTATAAGCGTTTGAATCAAACTTGCCGCCAGCGTGAAGCTTGGTCATCACCACTTCAGCCGCGGACCTCTTTTCTTTCTTAATCTCGTCGACGGGAATGCCGCGCCCGTTATCAATAACCGTTATCGAATTGTCGAGATGGATCGTTACGTCAACTGTATCGCAATAACCTGCCAATGCTTCGTCAATCGAATTATCTACTACCTCGTAAACGAGATGGTGAAGGCCTATCTCACCAGTCGAGCCGATATACATCGCCGGTCGTTTGCGAACGGCATCACGGCCTTCGAGAATCGTAATAGAGGACGAGTCGTACGACTGTCCTTTCTTATTCTTATCTGTTGGTTCTATTGGTCCCGCTGTTGACAATCTACTCTCCTATACTACCCAGCGCTGTTAGCTCACTATGCAAAAATGGATTTCGCCGAAACGTCAGTTACGCGCTGACTGCTTCGGACCTGGCCATCTTCGATTTCATATACATTCGCCCTTGAAAAGAAACCTTCAACATGACTTCGCTTTGAGGTTGTAATGAAGGTCTGGGTGCGATTTTCCAGGTATTCCAGAAGGTGGCTAATCCTCCCCTCGTCCAGCTCCGCGTCTACGTCATCAATGATGAAAACCGGCTGGTCACCAGCGCTGGAATTATACAACGAAATCGCCGCTAAGTCTAATAGTAACAATGCGCTACGTTGCTGTCCGGAGCTGCCATAAACGCGGATTTCACGACCGTCGAGTTGAATCTCCCAATCGTCGCGATGTGGGCCGATAAGGGCGTGTCCAGCAGCTACTTCCGCCGGCAATCGAAGTTTGATCCGCGAGCGTAGCAACGACTCGTAATCGCCCAAATCTCCTTTGCCTTCAAGCGCCGAAACGTAACGCGTATGAATGTCGCGACGATCGAATAGTTGACGTTCAAGGACTGCGTTTAGACCAGCTACATACTGCTCGCGCTCGCGATGAATCTGCGTCGCTAAACCGACGAGTTGTTCGTTCCAGGGCGAGACCAGGTCTTCAGTTCTCTCGAGACTGAACTCTCCTTCGTTTGCGAGTTGCAACAGGCGATTCTTCTGTTTGATGACCTTGGCGTAGTCGGCGATCGTTTTTAAATACGCAGGTCTGATTGACGAGATCCCACGGTCCAGAAATCTTCGTCTCGCCTCAGGAACGCCGCGCACGACTTCCAGATCCGCAGCAATGAATGAGAATACTTGAAGCTGCGTGAGATAACGCGTGAGCGGTTCTCGTTTCAAGTTAACGAAGATCGTTTTGGAGTTGTCCTGAAGTGAAACCTGTAGATCTCTTTCGAGATCTACGCCGCTCGTAACTCGACCGCGAATTATCGCAAGGTGTTCGCCAAAACGAATAGCTTCCTGAAGACGTTGGGTACGAAAGGATTTCGTGCGTGCGAGGACGTGAATCGCTTCCAGCCAGTTTGTTTTTCCCTGGCCGTTGTCACCGTAGATTATATTGAGCCGCGGCCCCCACTCAATCTTGCCGATGAGATTTCTGAAGTTAGTCGCCTCAATTGCCGCGAGCAGCATTGAGCGATATTAACTCAGATACGCATTGGCATCACTACATACTTGTACTCGAAATCGCCGTTTTCGGATGGATGTAGTTGCGCTTGAGAGTTGGAGTCTTTGAACTCGAACGCGATCTTCGCATCGCCGACGACGTTGAGAAACTCCTGAAGATATTGCGCGTTGAAGCCGATGTCCGTTACGTCGCCGTTGTAGTCCGTTTGCAGGGTTTCGTTTGCTTCGCCTTCTTCGGCGTTCTGTGAGCTGATCACGAGTTGATTCGGCTCGAGATGAAAGCGAATCGCGTGTGATCTTTCATCAGCCATGAGGGCTACACGTCGAATCGCGTGGTTCAGCAGACTACTATTGAACTCCACCGACTTATCGTTGTTCTTCGGCATGACCATTTCGTAATTCGGAAACTGGCCGTAGAGCATGCGAGAGATGAGAAGTCGTGGTCCAACCTGGAAGTAGATGTGATTCTCATCCATTCCGAGACTAATGTCTTCGTCGAAACCGGCTGTTAGTTTGGTCAATTCAGCGAGCGTCTTGCGTGGAATAAGCGTGTCGATCTTCTCGTTCAATCCGTTGTGGGCAATATTCTTTCTCTCAACGTAAGCGAGTCGATGCCCGTCAGTGGTAACCATCTTGGCGCCTGTTTCGTCCATGACAAACTTGGCGCCGGAAAGCGTGTAACGCGATTCTTCCTGCGTGATTGCGAAGATCGTGCGATCGATGAAGGTCTTGATTACGCCGGCGGCGAGTTTCGTGGGGGCTGATTTGAACGACGGCACTTCCGGAAACGCATCGCGGGCCACACCAACCATCTTGAATCGCGCACGATCGCATTTGACCGTCACCCACTCGTTATCTTCTTTCTTGAAACTGACTGGCGCGTCGGGAAGCAAACGAGCAATCTCAAAAAGTTTCCTGGCTTGCACGCATATCGCACCCGGAGTTGTGATCTCTTCAGCGTCCATGTCGCAACGTATCGTCACGTCGAGGTCGGTGCCCGTGATTCGAATCGTGCTTTCACCAACGGACTCGATGAGTATGTTTGAAAGCACCGGAATAGTATTTTTCTTCTCGACTACGCCTTGAACGAATCCGAGTTCTTTTTGCAGGTTCTGTTTGCTTACGACGAATTGCATTTCCATCTACTCCTTCACGCTAATCCACAAACGCAGCTCGCGATTCTGAAGCTACGATCTAAAAACTTAATATAAAGATCTAGTAGCAGTAGTAGGCGCCTGTGAATCTGTGGATAAACAGCTAACCCCTTTACGACTGCCTTGTTAGCACCGATCAAGCGCTGTGGAAACTGTTGCAAGTTTCGGCTTGAGTTTCGGAAAAAACTGCGGTGCTGAAACATTAACACATTTTCCACAAACATTCGCGGTGGGTAATCTGTGGAAATGTGGAAAGCTATTTCCGTAACGACTCCGAAAGCTCACTAATCAGCCGCTGCAGAGTCTCATCAGTCACAACGAGCGTCTCAATCTTTTCCACCGAGTGCATGACAGTCGTGTGATGTTTTCCACCGAAGGCTCGTCCGATCTCCGGATAACTGTGTTTCGTTAAATGCTTGCAGAGATACATCGCCACCTGCCGCGGGTGCGAGATGTTTCGCGCGTTGTTTTTAGAAACCAACTCTTCGCTCGTCAACTTGTACGTCTGCGCTACGAGCTTTTGAATCTGTTGAATAGTGATAACTCCGGCTTCTTCTTCCTTGGCAAAGTTACGAATCGCATCCTGGGCCAAAGTCTTGGAGATCGGCTCACCGCGCAATGAAGAGATTGCGATCAAACGCACCAAAGATCCCTCGAGTTCGCGGACGTTGCTCTTGACGCGGCCGGCGATGAACATCGCGACGTCGTTGGGAATAGTCACGCCGATCAAGTCGCCCTTGCGTTTGAGAATCGCGATCTTTGTTTCGAGATCGGGTGGCTCGATGTCAGCGATCAAACCCCATTCAAAACGCGAGTGAAGACGTTCCTCGAGCGTTGGGATTTCGCGCGGCGGACAATCGGAACTGATCACGATCTGCTTTTGCTGATCGTAGAGCGCGTTGAAGGTGTGGAAAAACTCCTCCTGCGTGCGTTCCTTTCCCGCCATGAACTGCACGTCGTCAATCAACAACACGTCAACCGAACGATACTTTTCGCGAAAGCTCTGCGTCTTGTCGTAGCGAATCGCGTTGATCAGATCATTCATGAATCGCTCTGACGAGATGTAACAAAGCTTGAGATGTTGATTGCGCGATTTGATCGCGTGACCACACGCGTGCATCAGGTGCGTCTTGCCGAGACCCACGCCGCCGTAAAGATATAGCGGGTTGTAAGTTCGTCCCGGCGCTTCCGCCACGGCAAGCGAAGCAGCGTGCGCAAACTGGTTACACGAACCGACAACGAAACTCTCGTAAGTGTATTTGGAACTCAGCGAAGGTTCGTTTATCGGGATTGCCGGAGCCCGGTTCGCCGTCGGGGCGATATCGGTGGGAGTGTCAGCCGGAACTTCAACGGCAGCGTCGAAAGTCAGTTTCTGATCTGGCGACTCAACAGCTGGAGCAGATTCGGGAACCTTACCGATCACCCAACCGACTGAATATCCGGTGAGTCGTTGCTCATTGAGCGACTCGTCGAGCGCCTGAGCGTAATTATTGACAACCCAATCTCTGACGATCTGATTAGGAACGCGTAAATGGATTACCTGCTGGGAACTGTCGAGACGTTCGAATTGAATCGGTCGAAACCAGGTTTCTAAAGCTTGTTGATTTAGTTTGCTCTCAAGGGAATGAAGAACGCGGCCCCAAACGTTGCTCTCGACAGAAGTGTTCATTAGAAAAACGCGAAGGGAAGGTCTCAATTTGACTAAAGCCCCGCAATAGAACCGTACGCCGTTGCTG
Organism: Acidobacteriota bacterium; assembly: GCA_020199835.1. Lineage (GTDB taxonomy): Bacteria > Acidobacteriota > Blastocatellia > Pyrinomonadales > Pyrinomonadaceae > PSRF01. The sequence continues at coordinate 836,067 of JAIVJV010000009.1, forward strand.
GCGAGGCTATCCGTAGAACCTTAACCTAAGCCTGCCCCAAACTTCCTTGCCCGCCAACCCCCAATAACTGCCGCCGCCGACTTTTCCACAACGTTTTCCACAGCTAGTGGAAAAAGTCTGCCGCCGCCTAAAGTGATGCTTTAAAGTCCTTTGGTATCAACTGTTTACAGGATGGTCGTTTTCAAAACCTGCGGAGACTAACACAGAAGTTTCGGGAGGATCAAGGAGACCTCGATGAATAAAACAAGCATCGTTTAACAGACTAAACATAAGAGGCGCAGGTATGGTTCTTGGTACGGAAAGCCGGTCGGCACGGAAAGGGTGACTATTCCCGTGTCCCGCGCCAGTTTCGGCTGCGGCGACTTGATTGACGGGAGCGCGAAGGCGCGGAGTATGAGGTAGCCAAGGCGAGCGCGAAGCACGCGGCCGGCTTGGATCCTTAAAAGGATTGAAGGCTAAAGGTCTGACAGATGCTTTACAGTACCGGCCGTTTTCTTGACATAACTTCTGACGAAGATTAGTCTTAGCGTTTTCGTTTTTCTAGGAGACTCATCACTATGTCGAAGCGCACTTTTCAACCTAACAACAGACGACGGGCGAAGACCCACGGTTTTCGCGCGCGCATGGCGACCAAAAACGGCCGCCTCGTGCTGAAGCGGCGCCGCGCCAAAGGCCGCAAGCGACTCACTCCGGCGCATTATTAAGAACTGCATTGCTCCCTGATGCATGCGGCAGAACTTGCGTGACTCCAGAGAATTTCAGCGCGTCTACAGGAACGGGATACGCTATGACGGCGTATTCATCACCGTGTTTGTCGTCGAGAACGACGGTTTAAATCATCGCCTGGGAGTGACCGCTTCAAAGAAGGCTCTCGGCAAAGCGGTGCAACGAAATCGAGCAAAGCGCCTGCTCCGAGAAACTTTTCGATCAAACGAAACGTCTTTGCGGACGCTGGCGAAAAATTACGATTGGGTCTTGAATGCGAAGGCGGCAGTGTTGAGTCAAAAGTTGAATGCGCCACGCCAGGAGTTGGAAGGAATAATTGAGAGGGTTGGCAGACAGGAACAACGGGATCCCCTTAGGTAAGCGATGGTTGTGTGAAGACGGCTCTGATCTCAATTCTTAAAGTTTATAAGTTGGCGATTTCTCCACTGCTACCTCCTTCGTGCCGATTCATTCCCACGTGTTCGGAATATGCTGTTGACGCAATTTCTCGCTACGGCGCTGCCCGAGGAACTGTGTTGGCTATCCGGCGATTGCTTCGTTGCCATCCATTCAACCCCGGAGGCTACGATCCGGTTAAATAGCCGGTTAGTTACGACAAAATGCAACAACGACGACTTCTACTTGCCTTAATACTCTCCTCAGCAATTTTATTTCTGTGGACATATCTTTACCCGGCTCCGCCACCTACCAATCAACAACAGAGCGCGCAGTCGGGGCCATCGCCCGCGGCGACCGCAACGGCGACGCAATCACCAGCGCAAACTGCGCCTGCGACTGCGCCAGTCACAGCCATCAGCCAGGCTCCGCAAAGAACGATCACGGTCGAGAGCGATTACTTTAGAGCGACGTTTGACACTCGCGGCGCCGAACCTGTCAGTTGGATCATCAAGAGAAATAAAATAAGTAAGACAGAGATCTACTCCGTCGCCGGCAAGAAGAGTGACAAGATTCCGCTCGAGCTCATCTCTCCGGAAGGATTGAAGCGACAGCCTCGGTCGGTGCCGATGCAGTTGCAAACAGGAGACGCAACGCTGGACGAAGTGCTCGCTGCGTCAACCTATCGAGTGGAAGGCGTTGACGTAACCAACGGCGATGCCCATGTGAATCTGGCCCCACGTGAGAAGAAGCAGCTTACGTTCGTACTCGAAGACTCGAATGGACTTCAAGTCAGGAAAGCGATCGACTTCGACGCGGAAAAGTATGAGACGGGTCTCGCTGTTTCAGTGAAGCGGGGCGACACGAGCGTTCCGCAAGTGAAGGTGACGGTCGGACCGAGCATCGGCGATCAGGGAATTACTTACCACACGTTTTATTCCGTTGCTCCGGAAGCGGTTGCTTTCGTTGGAGAACAACTCGAACGACACCTCGCACATGCGATTAACGAGAACAGCAGCAGTCCCGATCGCTTAACACTGAATGGCTCAATGGATTGGGCAGGCGTCGCGGACACTTACTTTGCGATGGTCGTGGTGCCACGGCAGAAAGTCGAGGGGCTCGAATACCGTACCGTCTCGTACGAGCACAAGCCGGATGGCGGCACGGCTGAAAAGCGTTATCTGATCTCAGCGTTGGTTCCGCTGCCGGCGGATGGATCGCGCAGTGTTGTTTATGCTGGTCCAAAGGATCATTACTTACTCCAGGAAGTAAATAACGAACTGAGTGGCGCTGTGAATCGCACGATCGATCTCGATGGCTTGATCGACTACGGTTTTCTCGGTTGGCTGTCGCGCCCGCTCGCCGTTCCGATTCTTGGTGCGATCACCTATCTCTACCAACTAACCAACAGTTACGGCGTCGCGATCATCATTTTTACGATCGTCATCTACTCGCTCTTCTTTCCCTTGAAATGGCGCTCTTCGAAAGCGATGAAGAAAGCGCAAAAACTTGCCCCGCGGATGAAAGAGTTGCAAGAGAAGATCAAGGGAATGAAGCCCAACGATCCGCGTTTGAAAGAGCTCCAGATGGACCAGCTGCGCCTGATGAAGGAAGGTAACCCACTGGGCGGGTGCTTGCCGCTGCTCATTCAGATGCCGTTCTTGTTCGCGCTGTATCGTGCGATCACGATCTCGCTCGACTTTCGCCAGGCAAGTTTCTTGTGGATTCCGGATCTCTCGGCCGCCGAACCGTATCTGATTCACATCCTGCCGATCCTCATGACCGGCACGATGGTGGTGTTACAATTAGTGACCCCAGCGCCATCGGCGGATCCGTTGCAAAGAAAAATGATGGCGATCGGTATGCCGCTCTTCATGCTTTATGTTTTGTGGAGCGCACCGTCAGGTTTGGTTTTGTACTGGCTGGTGGGCAACATCGTCGGCTTTTCCCAGCAGTTTCTGATCAATCATTGGACCAAGGACGACGATGAGCCGGAATCGACGCCGACGGCGGTGAAGAAGGTGCCGCCGCGGAAGAAGCCCATCGATTCGGCAACCGCGCGTACGTGAGGATGTGTTGAATGACTGAGGTTTCGCAACAAGCAGCGCAGTATCTCGCGGAGGTATTCGATGCCACTGGTCTGCAACTGCGCGTTGCCGTGAAGCAAGGCGTCGGCGGCGAAGTGCTGGATATCGAGGGCAAGGACGCCGAGCTCCTCCAGGCTCAAACTGGGGAACTCCTCGAGGCGTTACAACACTTGATTAATCAGGTGTTTGGACGCAGTCTTACGGGAAGCGCGCGCCTGGTCTGTGACGTCAACGGATTTCGCGCCACGCGCGAAGCTGAGCTCCAGGCGATGGCGAACCTCGCGGCGAATCGCGTTCGCCAGACGGGTGTGCCGTTTACGTTTGAACCGATGAGCGCGAATGAACGGCGCATTATTCATTTGACGTTGGCAGACAGTGCCGACTTGTCGACTGAGTCTATCGGTGAAGGCTCAGAGCGTAAGTTGAGAATTGTTCGCAAGAAGTAGTTGCCCAAAATTAATAAAGAGCAACACCCCACCAGCTCTCTAGTTCCTCGCAACAACTCGCGATGAATACAGTCGTTGCATTATCCACTCCGAGGGGCCGTGGCGCCCTGGCCGTAATCCGTTTGAGTGGACCCCAGGCGATCGCGATCGCGCAGCGCCTCGCGCGGCTTGATGACTTTGAGCCGCGACGCGCGACGCTGACGAAGTTGAGATCCGTCGCGGATGAAGAAGTGTTGGACCAGGTGTTGCTCACTTGCTTTCCGGCGCCTCATTCGTTGACCGGTGAAGACGTCGTGGAGATCAGTTGTCATGGTTCGCCGGCGATCGTGCGACGAATCGTTGATGCGACGATCGAGTTGGGCGCCGTGCTCGCGGCGCCTGGCGAGTTCACGCTGCGCGCGTTGACTAACGGAAAGATCGACTTGGCCCAAGCGGAAGCGATCAGGGATCTGATCGCTGCCCAAACTGACGCCGCGGTGAAGCAAGCCGCGCGGCAACTGAACGGAGAGTTGTCCAACGCGCTCGATCCGTTCAAACAGGAATTGATTGAAGTGATCGTGTTGCTGGAGTCGGCGCTGGAGTTTGTTGAAGACGATCTCCCGGAGCCGCAGTTGAACCAGCTCGAGGAGACTTTGGTGTCAGTTATTGGCGGGGTAACTCGATTGAGTCAGAGTTACAGCGCGGGACGCTTGCTGCGGGATGGCGCGCGGGTCGCGATTACGGGGCGGCCAAATGTCGGTAAGTCTAGTCTCTTCAACAGTTTAGTGCACAGTGAGCGAGCGATCGTAACCGATGTTCCGGGTACGACGAGAGATACGTTATCGGAGTTGATTGATATCGGTGGCGTGCCGGTTGTGGTAACTGACACGGCGGGTCTGCGCGAGACAAGTGACAATGTGGAAAGGCTGGGCGTCGAGCGAACGCACCGCGCGATGGGGGATGCTGACCTGGTGGTGGTTGTGCTCGATGGTTCGACTGAAGTTGGACCAGAAGATCAAGAGCTTTTGGATCGTACGGCTGATACGCGACGCATCGTTGTCTTGAACAAGAGTGACTTGCCAGATTTTAGATCGTCGTCGCGTTGTCTTCCCGCCGTGGGAGCGATTAATGTATCAGCGCGAACCGGAGCAGGTCTGGCGAATCTGCACAGCGCGATCGTGGCGAAGTTGAATAGTGACGGTGCGGAAGACGGGAGTTTACTGATCACGAACGCGCGCCATTACGATCTACTGCGTAATGCGAAGCGAGAACTGGAAGTCGCGCTTGAGTGTCTTCGCGGTCGCCACAGCGAGGAGTTGGTGCTGGCGCCGTTACACAATGCGCTGAAGTTGCTGGGCCAAATCACCGGGGAAACAACGACTGAGGATATACTGTCGGAAATCTTCGCCACGTTTTGTATAGGGAAGTAGTGATGTCGTTCGACGAGCGTTTTGATGTAATCGTGATTGGCGCCGGCCACGCCGGGTGCGAAGCCGCGTCCGCGTCCGCGCGCCTCGGTGGGGAGACCGGGCTCATCACCCTTAATCTCGATCTCGTTGGACAGATGTCGTGTAATCCGGCGATCGGCGGAATTGCCAAAGGCCATCTCGTGCGAGAGATCGACGCGCTCGGCGGAATTATGGGACGCGTGATCGACCGGACCGGCATTCAGTTTCGGTTGCTGAATCGTTCGCGCGGTCCGGCGGTTCAGTCGCCACGCGCACAGGCTGATCGTTTACGATATCGCAGCGAGATGCGGCGAACGCTTGAGGCGACCTCGAATTTGCATCTTCGGCAAGGAAAAGTCGTTGATTTCATTCTCGACCAGGGACGGCTCGCCGGCGTCGAGCTTGAGGACGGGCGTCGATTCGGCGCCACTGCTGTCGTGGTCGCAACGGGCACGTTTCTCAACGGTCTCATTCACACCGGGCGGCGTACGTATCGCGGCGGCCGTGCTGGCGAACCCGCTGCAGTCGAGCTTTCCGAAGCATTGAAACGGCTTGGTTTTCCCGTTGGGCGGCTCAAAACCGGGACCCCGCCCCGGCTTGACGGCCGAACTATCGATTGGGAGATGTTTGAACCTCAGCCCGGCGACAAAGTTCCCGTTCCGTTTTCTTTCTCAACCGACCGGCTCGAGCAGAAACAGATCAACTGCTATATCGGCTACACGACGCCGGAAGTTCACGACGCAATCCGCGAGAATATTTCTCAGTCGCCGCTGTATTCGGGAACGATTAAGGGCGTCGGTCCGCGATATTGCCCGTCCATCGAAGACAAGGTCGTTAAGTTTTCCGACAAGTCGCGCCATCAACTCTTTTTGGAGCCGGAAGGACACGATACAAACGAGGTCTATCTCAACGGCTTTTCCACGTCCTTGCCCGCCGAACTTCAGCAGGAGCTCGTGAGAATGATTCCCGGTCTCGACGAAGCGCGCGTCATTCGGCCGGGTTACGCGATCGAGTACGACTTCGTCGATCCGCGGGAGCTCGGGCCGGACTTGCAAGCGGCTCGTCTGCCTGGACTCTTTCACGCTGGTCAGCTCAACGGAACGACCGGTTACGAAGAGGCCGCTTGCCAGGGACTGGTGGCCGGTATAAACGCGGCGCTCTACACGCAGAAACGAGAGTCGATTCGCTTGCGTAGAGAAGAATCCTACATCGGCGTGCTAATCGAGGATCTCATCAAGCAAGGCGTTGACGAGCCCTACCGAATTTTTACGTCGCGCGCGGAGTACCGTTTGGCCTTGCGCTATGACAATGCCGATGAACGGCTCCAGCGATACGGCAGGGAACTCGGTCTTGTCGGGGATTCGGATTGGGAGCGATTCAATTCGCGCCAAGCCCGTCTGGCGCGCTTGAGAACCGCGTTGGACGAAACGCGTCTTCGCCGTGCCGATGCGCAGCACGCCGCGATGAGCGCGCTTTTGCAGGCCGACTTGGGCGACACGATCACGCTGGCGCAGCTCGCGAAGCGCCCGCGGGTAAACGCGGAATTGATTACGTCGTTGCTTCCGGGAGATCTGAAGCCCGTTAGCGAGTCCGATCTGAACTCGGTTTTGGCGGATTCACTGTACGAGGGGTATCTCCAAACACAGAAGTCGACGATTGCGAAGTTGTACCAGCACGACACGCTGCGAATCCCTCGCGAGATGTCGTTTGGGAATATTAGCGGGTTGTCGAATGAAGTCGTCGAGCGGCTGGATCGAGCGCGGCCGCAGACTTTTGGGGAAGCGAGGCGCTTGCCGGGACTCACGCCGGCGGCGCTGTCGACACTGCTCGTTTTCCTGTCCTTACAACAAAAAGCAGTTTAGGTTTCACGTGTCCCCACGGAGCGTAAGGTTCGCCTCAGCGGGTATGTTTCACGTGTCCCGTTCAGAATAAAACCAAGCGCCGAGACGTTCCAGTGGCTCGCGCGGTCTGGATCATGTTAGGTTACGCGGAATAAATGGCCAGGATAATCGCTGTCGCAAACCAGAAGGGCGGAGTCGGGAAGACGACCACAGCGGTCAATCTGGCGGCAGCTATTGCTATGTGGGGGCATAAAGTCCTTCTCGTCGATGCGGATCCGCAGGGAAACGCCACGTCCGGAGTCGGCATTCAACGCGGGAGCTTTCGCAAGAGCCTCTATCACAGCCTCGCGTTAGACGAGCCAGTCGGGTCCATAACATTGCCCACCTCGATTCCGACGTTGAGTGTTGTTCCCGCTAATAAGGACTTGGCGGGGGCGGAAATCGAGTTGGTCGATGTGGTGCAGCGCGAGTTCCGGTTGAGGCGATCGCTGGAGGCAGTCGAATCGGGCTACGAATACCTGATCATCGACTGTCCACCGTCCCTTGGACTGCTGACGTTAAATGCCCTCACGGCCGCGAAGTCGCTGCTGGTTCCGATTCAGTGTGAATACTACGCCCTCGAAGGTGTGACTGAGTTGTTCGACACCCTCGCACGGATCCGGCGGCTGCACAATCCGGGACTCATGATCGAAGGATTGCTCCTCACGATGTACGACGTACGGTCAAACTTGTCCGCCGCCGTAGCCGCGGACCTCCGCGACTTCTACGGCCTCCAGGTTTTCCAGACGGTGATTCCGCGGAACGTCCGCCTCGCCGAAGCGCCAAGCTATGGAAAGCCGATCATCAGTTACGACGCGAACTCGAAAGGCGCCGAAGCTTACTCACAGCTAGCCAGGGAGATTGTCTATGAATCGAAAAGCACTGGGTCGAGGTCTGGGGGCTCTACTGTCGTCGGACACGACGGTTGATCTCGCCGCCGAACCGACTGAGGTTGACGTCGACGCCATCGTCCCGGGCCCGATGCAGCCACGCACCCATTTTGACGAGGGCAGCCTTGAAGGTCTTGCGGATTCTATTCGCAGCCACGGCATCGTGCAGCCGCTCCTCGTTCGTCGCCAAGGCGAACGTTACGAGCTGATCGCCGGAGAGCGACGTTGGAGAGCCGCGCAGATAGCCGGACTGACGAAAGTTCCGGTCCTCGTGCGAGACGTTCCCGACAAGGACCTTCTGGAAATCGCGTTGATCGAGAACATCCAGCGCGAGAACCTGAACGCAATCGAAGAAGCCCAGGCGTACAAACGTTTGATAGAAACCGTTGGGTTAACTCAGGAGGAACTGGCAGCGCGCGTGGGTCGCGATCGGTCGTACATCACAAACTACCTGCGGCTGTTGAAGCTCCCGGAAGATCTCCAAAAACTCGTTGTTGAAGGCCGCCTCTCGACCGGTCACGCGCGAACGATCCTGGGACTCTCTCATGTCGATCTCCAACGGAAAGTGGCGCGACAGGTGATCGACGGCGGACTGTCGGTCAGGGCTACCGAACATCTTGTTCGAAAGGCAGTCGAGGGTGCCCCCGCGAAAACGGCGAGCACCGTTGACCCGAACGTTCGCGCCGCCGAGAGCAAGCTCAGACGAGCGCTTGGCACACAGGTCAGAATCGTTCAGTTACGCGGAGAAGGGCAGGGAAAGGTCGAGATCAGTTTCTTCAGCAATCAGGATCTCGATCGAATTTATAATCTCCTGCTCTCAGCATCGCGGCCAGTGTAACAAGTAAAAGCAAAGTAAGGATAAAATGTAAAACCACCATTGATCCCCCGGGCTCGTTTATCGCGAGCGGGCTCCGTTTGGTGGAATATAGCCGCACATGTTAGACTCGCGCGCTTTTCGGCAGGTAAGACAATCACTATTAGAGGAATCGGATGTTTCTCGCAGAGACCTCAATTCAGTTGGTTCCTGACGGTACGTTACTGCTCCATCTCCTGATGGTGGCGGTAATGGTATTCGTCCTTAATCGCACGCTGCTGAAGCCGATCAATCAAATCCTCAGCGAGCGTGAAAAACAGATTACTGGTCGGCTCAGAGAGGCGGAGGCGCTGAGCACTGAAACTGAAGAGAAACGCAGGCGATACAACTCCGCGTTGCGCGAAGCTCGAGCTGAAGGTTATCGACTGCTTGAGAAGGAGCGTGCCGCGGCTCTAAAAGAGAAGGACGAGAAAGTCCGCCAGTACCGGGAGCAGATGTCAAAAACGGTGGCCGCTCAGTTGGAAATGACGCGCCAACAGGAGCAATTGGTTCGGCAAGAGCTCGAATCGCAGGCAGCGGTCGTGGGCGATATGATTAGTTCGCAGATATTGCGTCGATAACGACAAAATCTCACGTCGCGTGAAAACGAGATGATCATATTTGCGTTCGCAGAAGGAGCGACCTGGTACAACTACCCGGGCCTTGAGCTCTGGAAGTTTTTCAATCTAGCCCTCTTTACCGCAGTCGGTATTTACATTCTGCGCCGCCCAATCAGCGCAGCGCTCGCCACCCGGCGCGAGGCAATAAAGCACGAGTTGGTCCACGCTCAAGAGACGAAGGCGCGCGCGGTTGAAAAACTTGCTGAAGCGGACTCCCTGTTGAGCAGATTGGATTCGGAGGTGCGCACCGTTCACGACCAATCGCGCCATGAAGCCGAGGCAGAGCGTCAACGCGTAGCAGCCGCGACTGCGCGTGAAGTCGAAAAATTGAAACAGCAGGCAGAGCGCGAAATGGAAACTGCCGACAAGCTCGCGCGCAAAGCGCTGCGCCAGTTTTTTGCGCAGAAAAGTGTTCAGGTGGCGCGTGACAAGGTTCGCACTCAGATGCGGCCCGAAGACGACCGGCACCTAATCGAGCAGAGTATCGATGAATTGAGGAGGGCCCGAGTTTGAGCTTGCAGACTGTCGCGCGCCGCTACGCGCAAGCCCTCGCCGATGTGGTTATCGAACGGCGCGAAGAGCGAGAAGTCCTGAACGAGATCCAAAGCTGGGCTTCAATGATCGACGGGAACCCGCAGTTAAAAGAAGTCTTCGCGAATCCCACTGTTGCTTACGAACAAAAACAGACGGTGCTCGAACAGTTGATCTCGCGCACGAGCGTCAGGGGAACAACGGCCAGCTTTCTCCGCGTACTACTGAGAAACCAGCGGTTGGCGCAGTTGCCCGAGATTGCCGCGCGTTTCGGTCAGGTACTGGACGAGCGCGGCGGCGTTGTCGCGGCGGAGATCACAACGGCTAGACCCATTCCGGAAGAGTTGAAGCAGACGCTGCACGACACGCTCGCCTCCGCGACCGGACGCACAGTGCGGCTGACTTTTGCGACTGACGAAAACATCATCGGCGGTTTCGTCGCGCGTATCGGATCTACGATTTTCGATGGATCCGTGGACAATCATCTTGAACGTTTGGGGGCAGGCCTCGCCGGTAACTAACGCCGTCGCAAAAGTAATGCAGAGGAGATCATGGAACCAATAAGAGCCAGCGAAATCAACGACATCATCCGCAAACAGATCGAAAACTTCGATGCCGGCGTGACGGTCACCGAAGTCGGAACGGTGATCAAGATCGGCGACGGTATCGCCGAAATTCACGGTCTCGAGAAGGTCATGGCCGGCGAGCTACTCGAGTTTCCGCACGACGTTCGCGGTCTGGCGCTGAATCTCGAAGAAGACAAAGTCGGCGCGGTGTTGTTTGGTGAGTTTCAGACGATTCGCGAAGGCGACCTGGTCAAGCGCACCGGACGCATCATGCAGGTGCCTGTCGGCGAGGCGTTGGTCGGACGCGTCGTCGACGTGCTTGGCAATCCGATTGACGACGCTGGTCCAATCGTTACCGAGCACTACTATCCGGTCGAGCGTATCGCTCCAGGTGTAGTCGATCGTCAGCCCGTTAAAGAGCCACTGCAAACCGGTCTCAAAGCGATCGACGCGATGGTGCCGATTGGTCGCGGCCAGCGCGAGTTGATCATCGGCGATCGACAAACCGGTAAGACGGCGGTCGCGGTTGACACCATCATCAACCAAAAAGGTAAAGACGTAGTCTGCATTTACGTGGCGATAGGCCAGAAGGCGTCGACGGTGGCCCAGGTCGTGAAAACGCTACAGGATTTCGGCGCGATGGATTACACGATCGTCATCAAGGCGACCGCTTCAGACCCGGCGGCCATGCAGTTTCTGGCGCCGTATTCCGGCGCGGCGATGGGCGAGTACTTCCGCGACAACGGCAAGCATGCGCTGACGATCTACGACGATCTTTCAAAACAAGCGGCGGCATATCGTGAGATTTCGCTGTTGCTTCGCCGTCCACCGGGCCGTGAGGCGTACCCGGGCGACGTGTTTTATCTCCACTCGCGCTTGCTCGAACGCGCGGCCAAACTTTCCGACTTGAAAGGCGGCGGTTCACTGACCAGTTTGCCGATCATCGAAACGCAGGCCGGCGATATCTCGGCGTACATTCCGACCAACGTGATCTCGATCACCGACGGTCAGATCTTCCTCGAAGCAGACCTTTTCAACAGTGGCTTCCGTCCCGCTATCAACGTCGGCAACAGCGTGTCGCGCGTCGGTGGGTCCGCGCAGATCAAAGCGATGAAGCAGGTCGCCGGAACGCTGCGTCTCGACCTCGCGCAGTTCCGTGAGCTGCAAGCGTTCGCGCAGTTTGGGTCTGATCTCGACAAGGCGACACAGGCACAGTTGGCCCGTGGTCAACGTCTCACTGAGATCCTGAAACAGGCGCAGTATCAACCGGTGGACGTTGAGAAGCAGGTCCTCGTGATTTGGGCGGCGACGAATGGTTACACGGATGACATCGCTGTCGAAGACGTGCGCCAGTTTGAGTCGAGCCTGCTGAAGTTTGTGGAGAGTTCGCACCCGGGTCTGCTCGCGGCGATCGCAGAGAAAAAAGCGATCACTGACGACATTAAAGGAGATCTGAAACAGCTTTTGGAAGATTTCAAGGATGAGTGGCGGAAGCGATCGGTCAGCGAAGACGGATACGCTGCTGCTCCGGTGACACGAGCCACCTCCGCCGCAGCGCCGCAGCCGGCGTAAAGAATCGCGATGCCTAATCTTCTCGACATTCGCCGGCGTATCAAGTCGGTCAAGAACACGCAGCAGATCACGAAAGCCATGAAGATGGTTTCGGCTGCGAAGCTCAGACGCGCGCAGGACCGCGTCGTTACGGCGCGTCCGTTTGCGAACAAGATGGGCGAGGTTTTAGGTGAACTCGCCAAGCGGACTGACGAGGAATTTCATCATCCGCTGCTCGATATGCGCGGCGATCAGCGTTACTTGCTGGTCCTTATTACAGCGGACAAAGGTTTGTGCGGCGCCTTCAACACAAACCTGACGAAAGCAGCGCAGCAGTTCCTCCGTGATAATCCAGACAAACAGGTCGAACTGCTGGCGATTGGCCGCAAGGGACGTGATTTCTTCCGCAACCGTCGCGCGGTGATTGCCGCGGAGTACATCGGTTTGACCGGCAAAGGGCGTGTTGAGTTTTCCGAAGCGCTCGAAGTCGCGCGTTCCATCATTAAGCTCTACACCGAAGACACGGCAATTGACAAAGTTTTCCTCATCTACAACGAGTTCAAGTCCGTGCTTTCGCAGCGCGTGGTGTTGGAGCAATTGTTGCCGGTTGCGCGTGCGAAAGAGCCGGAGCCGGAAGTGAAAACGCAACAAGCGGTCACGCTCGTCGATTACATTTACGAACAGCCGCCCGAGGAGATGTTCGGCCGGTTGCTGCCACGTTTGATTGAGACACAGATCTTTCGCGCGTTGCTTGAGTCAGTGGCTTCCGAGCACGGCGCGCGCATGACGGCAATGGATTCAGCGTCGAAGAACGCGAGTGAGTTGATCGACAGTTTGACGTTGAACATGAACCGGGTCAGACAGGCCGCGATCACCAACGAGATCATTGAAGTGGTTTCCGGCGCCGCCGCGCTGTAGGCCAACCCTTTCAGGGTTGATAGTGACCTTGCCTGCTTTTTCCCAGGGTAGCCGCAACGCGGCAACCCTGGGCTCGAATTTGCGAACGTCTTCGGCGTTACGAGTGCGAACGTCTTCGGCGTTACGAGTGCGAACGTCTTCGGCGTTACGAGTGCGAACGTCTTCGGCGTACGGTAGGACATAGATCCTTCAAACGCATAACCGAACGAACGCTGAAAGCGTTGGCTTTCACAACAATCTGTGGCCGGACTTTTCAGTCGTTACTTTCCGCTCATCGCCTGGCTGCTGTTCATCTCCTTCGCTTCTTCCGACAACTTTAACGCCGGCAATACCTCACGCATCATCGGTCCGCTCATCCTCTGGGTGTTTCCAAACACCAGCATCGAAACGCTCGGCGTTGTTCATCTGATCACACGCAAGGCCGCGCACTTCACCGAATACGCAATCCTCGCTTTCTTCGCCGCCCGCGCTTTTCGCACCTCGCCACGTCAGTCCATCGCAAACCGCTGGTTTCTGATTTCCCTCGCGCTGGTGATCGTTTACGCCCTGCTCGACGAGTACCATCAAAGCTTCGTTCCTTCCCGCACCGGCACGATTTACGACAGTCTGATCGACATTGCCGGTGGTCTAACGGCGCTCCTGATCATCCGCCGGCGTCACAATCCCGCACGGCGCTTCAACTAATCCCGCCGTCTCATCGTATAATCCACCTGACTGAATCCTTGCAAAAGATGAGGGGTAAAAATGGGAATACTTGATCGTCTCAGCCCGAGTGCACAGTTCATTGAAGTAATCGAATGGCTCGACGACAGCGGCAACACGCTCGTCTACCGCTTTCCGGTGCGCGACCAGGAAATAAAAAACGGCGCACAGCTGATCGTACGCGAGTCGCAATCCGCGGTCTTTGTTTACGAGGGCCAAATCGCCGATCAGTTTCCCCCCGGCCGTTACACAATCGACGGCGGCAACACGCCGATCCTGTCGAAACTGGGCGCCTGGAAGTACGGCTTCAACTCGCCGTTCAAGTCAGAAGTCTACTTCGTCAGCACCAAACAGTTTCAAGATTTGAAGTGGGGCACGCCGAATCCGGTGATGATGCGCGACCCTGACTTCGGCATGGTCCGACTGCGCGCGTTCGGCATTTACTCGGTTCGGGTCGCCGATCCGCAAGCCTTTCTCAAGGAGATCACGGGAACAAACGCGCGGTTCGTCACCGAAGACGTCGAAGGCCAACTCAAACGCACACTCGTCAGCAGCTTCAGCGACGCGCTCGGCGAGGCGAAAATCGCCGCACTCGATCTCGCGTCAAACTACGACGAGCTCGGCACGTTCATGCGCGGCAAGATGAACGACGACTTCAAGACTTGGGGTCTCGAGTTAACGAAGTTTGTGATCGAGAACATTTCGCTGCCTCAGGAAGTCGAAGCTGCGATGGACAAGCGCACGTCGATGGGTGTTATCGGCGATGTTGGACGTTACACGCAATTCCAGGCTGCTGACGCAATGCGCGATGCGGCGCAGAACCCGTCCGGCGGCGCAGGCACGGGCGCGGGTCTCGGCGCTGGTTTCGCAGTGGGTAACGCGATGGCCGGCGCGATGACTGACGCGATCAGACAATCAAAAGAAGGTAGCTCAACGAGCACAGCCGGTGCGGGCGCAGCGGGTGCGGCAGGAGGAGTCGCGTGTCCAAACTGCGGCAACCAAACCAATCCCGGCGCAAAGTTCTGCACTGAGTGCGGCACGAAAGTCGGCGCTGCAACGTGTCCGAACTGTAAAGCCGAAGTTCCCGCAAATGCTAAATTCTGCAACGAATGCGGCACGAAGATTTAGCAGTGAGGGTGAATGAATGCTCAAAGGGTTTACGCGTCCACGCCGGGTCGTGATCACCGGAATGGGGTGTGTAACCCCTTTGGGAATCGGACGCGAATCCTTCTGGAATGCGCTTGTTGCCGGCCAGAGCGGCGTGCGCCGAATTGAAGCGTTCGACCCTTCGGGTTTCGCCGTTCAGATTGCCGCCGAAGTCCCGTCATTCGATTGGGAAGCCCAACTCAACCCGAAAGATCGCAAACACGTTCCACGCACGGTGCCGCTTGCGCTCGCCGCAGCGCGTGAAGCACTCGAAGACGCGCGTCTCTTTCCACAAGACATGTCGCTCGACGAACGCCGCGCGTTCGGCGTCGAACTCGGCACCGGCGGCGGCGGTCTCGCGTTCACCGAACAGCAGTACGAATACTGGTACGTTGGGCCAACACACAAAGCAAGCGTCTACACGATTCCATCTTCCACTCACGGCGGACTATCGAGCGAACTCTCGATGGCGTTTGGGCTTCGGGGTCTATCGCACATCGTTTCCACCGGCTGCACGAGCTCGACTGACGCGATCGCTTACGCCTCTCAACACATCGCGCTCGGCCGCCAGGATCTGATGCTTGCTGGCGGCGTTGATGCGCCCATCGCGCCGGGCATCCTCGCCGGCTTCAATCTGATGACGGTGCTCACGAACGAGTGGAATGACGAACCACAGCGCGCGTCGCGTCCGTTCTCACGCAATCGCTCGGGCATGGTGCTCGGTGAGGGGTCGTGGATCTACGTTTTGGAAGAACTGCAACAAGCGAAGGCTCGGGGCGCAGCGATTTATGCAGAGATAACGGGTTACGGCGCAACGTGCGACGCCTATCATCGCGTGCGTCTCGCGGAAGACGGCGATGAACCCGCGCGCGCGATGCGCGTCGCGCTTCACGACGCCGGCCTCGAAGCCAAAGACATCGACTACGTAAACCTGCACGGCACATCGACCCTGCTCAACGACCGGATCGAAACGAGCGCCTTGAAACTTGCTTTCGATGGACACGCCGCGCGCATTCCGATGTCGGCGACAAAGTCGCAGATCGGCCACCCGCAAGGTGCGAGCGGCGCCGCGGGACTCGGCGCAGCGCTGTGTGCGATGCACACTAACAAGATTCCTCCCACCATCAATCTCGAAGAACCCGATCCCGATTGCGATCTCGACTACGTTCCCAACGAAGCACGCGAGGCAAACGTCAGAACTGCACTCTGCAACTGCATTGGCTTTGGCTCGAAAAACAGCGCGCTGGTGGTCCAAAGACTGGTCGAGTCGTAGACGAATGTTTGAAAAGTTCAAGCAGCGCAGCTACGAGCTCGAACATCTCGATACCGGTAACTACACGCCGGAAGAATACGAAGGCTGCATTTCGGAATTGCAACTCGTCAATCGCTGGATGGGCGATGCGTACGCGTTAAAGAAATCGTTGCTCAAAGACGTAGAAGAAAACTCGCTAAACGAATTTTCCGTGCTCGACGTCGGCGCGGGCTCGGGCGAACTGCTGCGTGTAGCTGCAACATGGGCCAGATCGACCGGACGCCGTTTCAAAGGCGTTGGGCTCGAGTTAAACGAACGGTCAGCGCAGGCGATACTCGAAGAGTCAAACGGCTTTCCCGAGATCACGTCGGTTCGCGGCGACGGGTTGCGGTTGCCGTTTGCAGACGACGAGTTTGATTACGTGATGTGCTCGCTGTTCACGCATCATTTTGTTGACGAACAAGTCGTGCACATATTGCGCGAGATGAGCCGCGTAGCTCGCCGCCGCATTTTCGTAATCGATCTCCATCGCGATCCGGTACCTTATTTTTTCTATACGACTCTCGGAAGGCTCGTGCTGAAGAATCGTTTGTTGCGACATGACGGCGCGCTTTCGATACTGCGCAGCTTCAAGGCGGAGGAGTTGGAAAAGTTGGGCCAACGCGCGGGGCTGAGCGAAGTTTCAGTCGAGCATCATTTTCCGGCGCGTTTGGTGATGAGCGCATGAAACAATACGACTTGATCATCGCAGGCGCTGGTCCAGCGGGCAGTAGTGCCGCGATCCATCTCGCCGCGGGCGGCCTGAACGTGTTGCTGGTGGAGCAGAAAAAGTTTCCGCGGCCGAAGCTCTGCGGCGAATTCATCTCTCCTGAATGTCAGGACCACTTTCAGAAGCTTGGTGTGGCGCGTGCCATAGCGTGTGCGGAACCTGCGTCGATCACCGAGACGGTGTTTTATTCGACTCGCGGTCATCACGTGACGGTGCCGAGCAGTTGGTTTGGGCCAAGCGTGGCGCTCGGGTTGAGCCGCGCGGTGATGGACGAACTGCTGCTACGACGCGCCGCGGAATCTGGCGTGACGGTCATTGAAGACGCGAACGTGGTTGGACCACTGATTAACACCGACACGATCTGTGGAATAAAAATTCGTGTTGACTCAACTGAGCAAGAATATCGTTCACCGTTAACGATCGACGCCACTGGCCGCGCGCGTATTCTCGCCCGCAAAGTGAATCAGGCTCATAAACAAAAACCGAAACTGGTGGCGTTCAAAGCTCATTTCCAGAACACACGTGTCGCGCCGAGCGCATGCGAGATCTATTTCTATCCGGGCGGATACGGCGGGCTGAGCAGCATCGAAGGCGGTTCGAGTAATCTCTGTTTCATCGTTGGCGCCGAACAGGTCAAACGTTGCCACTCGGATCCGGAACGCGTGATGCGCGAGTTTGTCATGAAGAACCCGCGCGCGCATCACACGCTCGATCCGGCACACACGAGTTCGGAATGGCTCAGCGCTTCGTGGGAGCATTTCGGCCGCCAGAGTCCGGCGCCGGCGAAAGGCCTGCTCGCGATTGGTGACGCTGCTGCGTTCATCGATCCTTTCACCGGCAGCGGGATGTTGATGGCCTTTGAGAGTGGGGAACTCGCAGCCGAAACGATCCTGTCGCACCGGAGGAACGAATCAACGGAGGCGACCCTCGCGGCGGATTACATCGAAAGATACCGAAACAACTTTGGCTCCAGGCTGCGCACTTGCAGCTTACTTCGACGCGCCGCTTTCAATTCACGTTTGACCGAACTCGGCGTGACCCTCTTCGCTGCGAGCGAGCGCTTTCGCAACCGAGTCGCGCGCGCGACCCGCTCTCCAGCCAACGCTAACCATCATTCTGTTTGAGATCTACGAGAATCAGAAGTGCTTGCCACGTAAGCACTTTTTAGAGTAAAAAGGCGGGGCAGTAATGTCTTCTCTGTCATCTCCCGTCCCAGGGTTTAAAGCGAAAGTAATCATAGAAAAACGGAACGCGAGTTCCAGAGCCGCGAAACTAGTTAAGGAGAACATCACGATGTTGGTATCGTTGAAGTCCTGGCTTTCCGGATCGTTTCAACTCATCTCTCTCCTGGCGATCTTATTGGTCTCTGCCAACGTGGCGTTGGGACAAGCACAATCGAATGCCGCCGACCTTCAGGGAACCGTGACAGATACGACGGGCGCAGTGGTGCCGAACGCGACGGTCACTGCTCGCAATCCGGCTACGAATGTCACGCGCGATGTAACCACTAATGACCAGGGCCTGTATCGCATCATCAACATACAGCCCGGTGATTACGAGGTCACTGTAGAAGCTCCGAACTTCAAAAAAGCCGTACTGACGAGAGTGACGGTCACTGTGGGTCAGGCTGCCAACATCGACGTCGTGCTCGAGCCCGGACAGATCACGGAGAGCGTGACGATCTCTGAAGCGACGTCTGACATCGTCGAGACTTCCAAAACCGCCGTCGCCACGACTATCGACCAGCAACGAATCAACAACCTGCCGATCAACGAGCGCAACTACATTCAATTCGCGCTCACGACTTCGACCGTCGGACGTGATGCGGGTCGCCCGATTGGGCCAGCGCCGACGACGGGTTTGAATTTCGGTGGCCAGCGCGGCCGCTCGAATCTCGTTCAGGTGGACGGCGCCGACAACACGGACAATTCCGTGAATGCCTCCCGTTCGACTGTGAGTCAGGAGGCGGTTCAGGAATTTCAGGTTGTCACCAATTCATTCGCGCCGGAGTTTGGCCGGTCGGCTGGCGGCGTCGTCAACGTTATTACGAAGTCCGGCACGAACGACCTGCACGGAAACGTTTTCGGATTTCTACGGCATCGCAGCTTCCAGGCACGCAACGCTTTTGCGCCGATCGAGGATCCGCCGTTCACGCGCACTCAGTATGGATTCACGATTGGTGGTCCATTCGATCGCGATCGCACGTTCTTCTTCTTCGCGTTCGAACAGCGCCGCCGAAACGAATCAGGCTTCTTTACGAGCGACGTCGCCCGCGGTCTGACCAGTTCGGTGACGCTGCCCGCGCTTGCGCCTGGTTTTCCGGCGCAGACTCTGAGCAACCTCAGGCCGGAGCAGGCAGCGTATATAAACAATCTTCTCGCCCAAGGCGGTCAGATTGCGCAACTGGGCATCGCTTACGCGTACCTGGCATCCGGTGGCGCAACCACAGCGCTTACGGGCTTCAATCCGCTGCTCGCGACCGCGGCGCCGTTCACTCCCGGAACCCCAATCGGCAGCAGGTTCTTTTTGACCGGCGCGCCGATTCCGCTAAACACGACCAACAGCCTGGGCCAACCGATCGCTTTTCGCCCGCTGAACAATCTGCAACGAATCTTTCCGGTAACGGATCGAACAACGTTCAACTCGTTTCGTCTTGATCACTTGATTACTTCAAGCCATCAGTTCACTTTCCGATTTGGCTACAATCCGAGCGAAATCACCGGTATCCAGGTTGAGTCGCAAAACCAGTCGTTGGGCCAGAACGACTTTTCGCGCACCGGCATTCAAACGCTCCGTGACGCTTCCGCCGTCGTGACGCTGACGTCCACACTGTCAAACGACATCGTTAATGAAGGCCGCTTCAACTTCGGCCTGCGCCGCGCGACTTTTAAATCGGCAAACGGTGACGCAGTCGCCTTCAACATCTCGGGCACGGCGTTCATCGGTCGCGAGCTGTTCTCGCCGGTGCTTCGCACGGAGACGCGTTATCAGTTCACGGACAACGTGAACGTTGTGGCTGGAAACCATAACTTCAAATTCGGCGCCGACGTCGCATTTATCAACATTCCCGAAGCAATCTTCGAGTTGAACTTCGCGGGACTCTTCAACTTCGGTGGCTTGAGCGCGTGCACTCTCGTTACGCAGCTTTGCACGCTGCCGCAAGCTTTGCAGCCGCCCGCGGGCACAGACTTCACAGCGGTGCAGCAGTATGGTCTCGGGTTCCCCTCAAACTTTATCCAGGGTTTCGGCAACCCGGTCAGCAGCATCAGTAACAAGCCGATCGCTTTCTTCGCGCAGGATTCATGGAAGGTGCGCCCGAACGTGACGCTGAATTACGGCGTTCGTTACGACTACGAAATGACCGAACAGATCCCAACGCTCCCACTGCGCGATCCGCTTTCGGGCATCACGCTCTCAGCCGCCGACGTGCTCGCGGCACAGGATGCGATGGGCGTGCAGCAGGGCTTCCCGCGCGACAAGAACAACTGGGCGCCGCGTTTGGCGGTTGCCTGGGATCCCGGCAACAACGGCAAAACGGTCGTTCGCGCAGCCTTCGGACTCTTCTATGACCATCCACTACTCGCGATCTCGTTCAACTCCGACATCGCCGACGCAGTGCAACAGCAACAAGGCATTCTGACGCCGGGTAGTCCCGCGCCAACGGCGCTGCTGAACGCCGCGCAAGTATTTCAGGGAACAGTCTGTCCGCCGGGCGGCGGAAATCCACTCTGCCCGCCGGGCGTGGTGACGCCGGGTGTGGCCGCAGGCGCGCAGTATCAGTTCGGCAGGCAACGTTTCAACGATCAAACGTTTCCTGGTTTTGGACCAGTGCTTCCCTTCACGCTCCACGTGCAGAAGAACTTCGAATACGCGTATGCGAATCAAGGTAACTTCACCGTCGAGCGCGAATTGACCAAGGACATGACGATCTCGGGCAGTTATATCCACGTCGGCGCGCGTCACCTGCCGCACCCGCTCGACATCAATGCCCCACGCACTGAGCTCCAGATTCAAAACTTCTTCCGGCTCGCAGGTCGCAATCCTTTGAACACGACCGAAGCGGTTGCGTTTTCAATTCCAACGAGCGGTGTTCCCTGTCCCGGTGGCATTCCGTTGCAGTGTTTCATCTTGACGACACCGGTCGGCGCTACTGCGTTTCCAAATGCCGGCCAGCAGTTCGCGATCATTATTCCCGGCATGGTCACTGCGCCTTTGGCGAATCTCGGCAGCCGCATCGTCAATGCAGGCGTGGCGAACTTCTTCCGGCCAAGCGCGCCAAACTACTTCCTGGCCCAGGCGCTCACTGGGGGACTCGTTACACCTGCGGTGTTGAATAGCGCGCTCGCCGGTTCCCTGCGAACACCGGGAACGATTTCGCCCTTTGGTTCCATCAACGCGCAAACGTCTGATGGCAATTCGAGCTACAACGCGCTCAACGTGGATTTGAAGAAGCGCTTCTCGCGTCACTTCCAGTTCCTCGCGTCGTACACGTGGTCCCACTCGATTGACGATTCATCCGATCTGCAAACGCTCTTGCTGCCGCAGGACAATCGCAACTTCGCCGCCGAGCGTGCGGATGCTCTATTCGATCAACGTCACCGGTTTGTGTTCAGTGGCGTCCTCGCTTCGCCGAGCCGTTGGGCCTCGGAAGGCGGCATCCATCGCGCATTGTCAAACTTCACGATCGCTCCGATCTTCGAATGGTCGTCCGGACGCCCCTTCAACATCCTGAGCAATCAGGACACGAACAACGACCAGTCGAACCAAACCGATCGCCCATCAGTGCTGGATGACGGAACGCTGTGCGTTCCCGGCACACAAGGATGCGTCGGTCTCATTACGAACGGCATGTTTACGAGCGGAAGTTTGGGACGCAACTTCGGTCTGACGCACGATTACATGTCGCTCGACCTGCGCGTGTCGAAATTGGTCCCGCTCGGCGAGCGCGTGCGTTTGGAGCTGATCGCCGAAGGCTTCAACCTCTTCAACCGTTTCAACGAAGCAGCCGCCTCGCCGTTCATCGACGACGTGCGAGGGTTCAACCAACGCGCCGGCAACGGACGCTATTACAGCCGTCCGACGGCAGCGTTCGATCCGCGGCAGTTTCAATTTGGGTTAAAGCTGAACTTCTAAGATTTCCTACAGGTTTTTCCCCTTTGTGAGGCGAAGGCGAACGCGACGCGCGTTGGCAGCATCCGAAGTCTGTTCACAGAACGACCGGAGATCTGAGCTTTTAACCTAACCCTCTCCCGCATACAATCGTACGCACTATGAGTAGATTTACGCCTATTGCCCGACTTTTTGCCCTCGGTTTCGTATTTGTATTCGTGATTGCAGAGTCTCAGGCCCAGTCAACCCGGCCGAGACGCGTCAGGCAGCCGCAAAAGAGCGCCGCCACGACGACCAGCAAATCCGCTTCCGAGCCCCTGCTGCGGCCAGAACCGACTGCATCGCCAACTGCGCGCCGCACCAACCCAAACGATTCGCTGCTTGACGTGCAGCCGGTGAAGCCCGTCGTAAACACGGTCGGCACAGCCGGCACGGCCGACACGAGGCAGGCGTATCTGCTGCTCGAACAGAAGCAGTTCGCGGCGGCGGCAAAGGCGGCCAAAGACCTCGCGGCTCAGCATCCGAACGATCCCGAAGCGTGGAAGATCGCGGGGTTTGCCGAGTTGAACATGAAGCAGTACGCGGAGGCGGCGAAGGATCTGGCGAAGGCGGTCGAGCTACAGCGCCAGTCGAAACAGCAAGATCCGAATACCGAAAGCGCGCTGGGGCAGGCTTACGTTCTTTCCGAAAAGTATCAGGAAGCGTTGCCGTTGCTTACGGCTGCCACGACGCGAGACGCGAATAAACCCGACGCGTTGATGATCTATTACCGCGGCGTCGCCGAGTACAAAACCGGAAAAACTGCCGAGGCTGAGAAGAGTTTCAACTCCGTCGTCAAACTCAATCCGAAAGATTCATTATCGCTGTTTTACCTCGCGCAGATCGCGCTCGCTAAAAACGATCTCGACGGTGCGATCAATTCGCTTAATCGTGCGACCGTCAACGACGCGCGCATGACCGGCGCCTGGACCCTTTTGACCTCGTCGTACTTGCGGCGCGCCGCGATGAGCACCGACCCCGCAAAAGCAGACGCGGACTACATCAACGCCGTTCGCTCCGGCGAGGCACTGATCAAACTCCGCACGGATCCGGAAGCGATCACGCTTTTCGGTCAGGCGTTGATTGGTTCGAAACAGTATGCGCGAGCTGCCGCTGCGCTTGATCGTGCCGCCTCGCCGGACGCGAACGGCATTACATTCTATCTGTTAGGCGTGGCCCACTCGCGCGCCGCGAATTTTCCTAAGGCGATCACGGCACTGGAAACGGCGGCGAAGAAATCCCCCGACGACGTGAACATCTATCGTGAGCTTGGTTATGCTCACGAAGTCACGAAGCAGTATGCAAAAGCGCTGGCCGCGTACGAGCGCGGTGCGGCGCTCGCTCCCAACGATCCGGATTTCAAAGAGTCGATCGAACGCGTGAAGCCGTTTGCTAAATAGTTCTTTGAGCTTTGAACTTTGTGCTTTGTAAGTCTAAGTGCAGAGATTCAAGTTACAAAGAACAAAGCTCAGTAATGAACGACATCGCAGCCACTGCGCGGGCCTTCGCAACTTACTCCCTCGTGCCGTATCTCGGCATTCTGTTTTGCCCGGGCGCAGTGGTGGTAGGAACGGTAGGCGTGTTCCGTTCATATAGCTCTCCGGAAACCCGCGTGGCGCGCACGACCTGTTACGTGAGCACCGTCGTCGGCGTGATCGTATTGATTGCCCAGTTGTTGCTCTGGTGGATTTTGTACCAGGTACCGGCCTGGGCGCTCGCTCAGTAAGAATCCATTACCGGCCAAAGGAGACCGACATGCGAATTATCTTCTCTCTGCTCCTGATCGGAGCGTTGCTCGGGGGCGCGTTTGCACAGCGTCCGCGCACGATGGAGCCGGAGCCGGCCAAGACTCCCGCGGCCACACCCGCGCCAAAAACCGTCAAAGCGAAATATGAAGGCGGCATTTTCGGCTACAACAAGACCATGGAAGGCACGCTGACCTTCGATGACGCTAACAACCGCCTGTACTTCAAGGACAAAAAGCCACCGAAGGAAATCTCGATACCCTACGAGGCAATCACCTCCGCATTCGCCGACACGCAAAAACGTCAGCCCCGCGCGGCGACGATCGCCAGCCACATCCCGTCGATCTACGCACTGCCGGCACATTTCATCAAGAAGAAAGTGCGTTACCTGACGTTGCAGTACGCCGATCCCGATTCGCGCGTCAACGGCATCACCAGCTTCAAGCTCGAAAATAAGGAAATGCTCGAATCTGTTTTAGCCGCTCTGGCGCAGAAAACAGGCATGACTCTACGCGGCGACGTTTACGTGAAAAAGCGCGACGATTCGAGCAAGCTTACTCCCTAGTTTGACTCCTAAAAACGAGAGAGTTTCTGTCTCCGAGAGCGCCTTACGTGTGCAAACCAAGGGGAATAATTTTTAGTAAATCCCTTTCCTTGGTTCGCACACGTAAGGCGCTCAGGCTTAGTGCGTCAAACCCTAACCCCGAGGCGGGCTGGCGCCCGCTTTTTTTTGCTTTCTTCCGGGAACGAATTGCGCGATCGAACGTCTAATGAACAACAAACCCCAAGGATCAATCGGTCTGCCCAGAGGAGGTTCTCGCGATGAATAAGCTGTCCGTCAAGATCCTGACCGCCGTACTCACGTTTATCGTCGGCGTTGCCGTAGCGAGTCTCTGGCTGACACGGCCGGCCGAGCCGCCGATTACCCCGGTTAACACCACGGCGCCCGCGCGTTTGGAGATGGTGTTTGTCCTGGACACCACGGGTTCAATGACGGGTCTTATCAACGGCGCGAAACAGAAAATTTGGGGCATCGTGAACGAAGTGATGCGCGAGCAGCATTCGTCCGTGCGTATCGGCCTTGTCGCGTATCGCGATCGCGGCGATCAGTATCTGACGCAGGTTTTGCCGTTAACGGAGGATCTCGACCAGGTTTACACAACGCTCATGGATTACCAGGCAGACGGTGGCGGTGACGGACCGGAAGACGTCAGGACGGCGCTCGCCGAAGGGGTTCACAAACTCAATTGGTCAACACCCGCAGCGGATCTATCGCAGGTGCTGTTTCTGGTCGGCGATGCTCCGCCGCACGACGATTACAACGACGCAGTGGACACACTCAGCACTGCCACGAGCGCTGTGCAGAAAGGCATCATCGTCAACACGATTCAGTGTGGCTTTTCGGGTGATACAACGCAGGCCTGGCGGGCCATCGCGAAAGCGGGCAAAGGCGAATACTTTTCGATAGCTTCGGACGGCGGCGTGCAGGCGATTGCGTCACCCTACGACGAGCATTTGGACCAACTGGCGCGACAGCTCGGCGCCACGTTCGTGCCTTACGGCCTGGGCACGGGAACCGAGGGTGCTGCAAGACGGGCCGAAGCGGCGGCAACGGCGGGCAAAATTGAAACTCGGGTCGCAGTAGAGGCTCCGATGGCCGCAAAAGCGGATCGGGCGGTGAACAAAGCCCTCAACGCCAAAGCTTACATTAACGACTTGTTGCAGGGCATTGAAAACGGCTCGTTGAAACTGGAAAAGGTAGACCCGGCGCAGTTAACGGAGGATCTACGATCACTTTCACCAGCCGATCGCGAGCAGGAAATCAAGAAACGTCTCGCGGTGCGACGTGAGATCCGCTCGCAGATCATGTCGCTTTCAAAACAGCGAGAAGCATTCATCGACGCCGAAAAGAAAAAGAAGAGCGGCGAACGCGACGGGTTCGATGCCGCGGTTTCGAAAACGTTAAAGCGTCAGCTCTTGCGAAAATAGTCAGACAATCCACTTCTCGAAGAATGGTTTCAGGCTCTTTGCGTGAGCTTCTTCCATCGCAACGAGGAAGTCGTTCGTTACGACGGATTTCCCGAAGTGACGGCGCGTGAAGTTTCGCAAGCCTTTCCAGAAGTTTGCTTCCCCCATCTCTTCCCGCAGCAGATGAAGAACGTAAGCGCCTTTGTCGTAAACGAGTATGCGATCTTCACGGGTCGGGTTTAGCCAGTCGGGGAAAACAAGCGGCTTATCTTTGCCGGCGGCGCGCACCTTCTCGTAATTCGCGCGATACGTTTCGATTTCACGAAGATAAACCTCACGTCCGAAGCGATGTTCGAGATACGCCGCGGCAATGAACGTCGCGATCCCTTCGTTCAGCCAGAAGTGGTTCCAGTCACGGCAGGTGACCATGTTCCCCCACCACTGGTGCGCAAACTCGTGCGCTGCGAGCCAAAGTTCCTGTTCATTGTCGAGCAACTGCTTTCCGTATGATTCTTTCAGCGCGGTGAAACCGCTCATTTCCTGTTCCACGCCGCCCGCGGCGAGCACTTGGGTGTAAGTTTTGTCGGCGTACTTCACCCCCGCGCGATCTTCAAAGAAGTCGAGCATGTCGGGCGTGGCGCGAAAGATGCGGCGCACTTCGGCTTCGGAATAATTGGTCGCGAGGTATTGCAGTTCAACGTTTCCGTGCTTCTCTTTCACAACGCGAAAAGGTCCGGCGGCGAACCCGAAGATGTAGGTAGAGATCGGCGTTCGTTGTTGCCATTCAGACACGCGTTTGTTGTGTGGCAGTTCACGTTGAGAAACGAGTTCGCCGTTTGCGATCGGGGTTAGATTCGCGGGCAGAATGAGTTTGAAAGTAAGCGTGGCTTTGTCGGCTGGATCGTCTACGCAGACCATCCACTGACTGGTGGAAAAGACGGTGTAGACCTGTTGTCGATCGGGGAAGAAGCGAATGCCGTACCTGGGTGAGCCGTGGTATTGGATTTGGATGTTTCTTTCCCCTTGGCCTCGCGCTAGCGAAACCTTCACTTTGTGGTCGTTGACGGAAAACTGAAGCGCCTTCCCGTTCTCGCGCACCGAGTCGATGGTGAGGTTGCCACAGTTAAACTCAACCACGTTGGACGTCGTACGCACACGAATGATCACGGATCCTTTGACGGATTTATTTGCGATGTCAGGTTCCAGTGTTGCTGAGTAGTGGATTACATCCGCCTGCACGCCAAAGCTCGCCAACAACACAACCACAAGACAGAGAATTATCTTTTCTGACATACTCGGCATTCTATGACACTCCTGGAAACGGAACGTTTAATTCTGCGCGAACTCACCTTCGACGACGCGCCGTTTATTCTCACGCTCCTGAACGATCCGTCATTCCTTCGTTACATCAACGATAAAAACGTCCGCAACGTCGAAGACGCACGACAATACATGCTCAACGGTCCAATGGCGAGTTACGCACAAAACGGCTTTGGCCTTTATCTCGTCGCACTCAAAGACACGGCCGTTCCAATCGGCCTGTGCGGTTTGCTTAAACGCGAAGAACTGCCGGACCCCGACCTTGGTTTCGCTTTTCTTCCTGACTATTGGGGCAAAGGATTTGCATTGGAAGCCGCGAGGGCGGTGATGAACGACGCGCGCGAAAGACTGGGCCAGAACCGTGTTCTCGCGATCGTTATGCCGGACAACGACGCCTCGATCAGGTTGCTCGAAAAGCTTGGGATGACATTTGACCGGGACAAAGATGACGTGAAGGTGTTCGCGATCGATTACGACTCCACACCCTTCCAGACCATCTTGTGAAACAGTTGGTCCATCTCCGCCGGCGGCTGGGGCATGCCGCGATCGATCCACCACGTCAATAACGACAGCAACCCGCCGGCGTGCGCGAACGCGATCGCGGGACGTTCCTCCGCTGGAATCCCGCGGCCGCGCGGCAGCTCCGACAACCGCCGTTCAATCCCACGCGCAAACAGCCCACGCGCCAGTTCCATGCTGTCGTTAAACTTTCCTGACGACACCAGCGCATCGACAAACTGTTTGGCCTCGGCGATATGACTGAAAAACTCACGCACCGGAAATACGCGGTCCGACTCATCACCACGCGCTGACAGCAGCATGGCAACCGATTCGAAAAACTCCTCCGCGTCGCTCATCAGCAAGTCGTCCTTGTCGCTGTAGTGCGAATAAAACGTTGAACGTCCGACCTTCGCGCGATCCAAAACGTCCTGCACGGTGATCGTGTCGAACGGTTTCTCATGCATCAGGGCCACGAGGGCATCGCCGAGCGCGTCACGTGTTCGGCGCACGCGAGCATCAATCTTTTTATTCAACTCGACAAGACGCAAACGATCGTTCTCGGACATTCGCTACCTCTTTGTTCGGTTACGTCGGAATTCGCCCCATTTTCCAAAGGCCGCGCTGGACACTCCGTGCGGACGCCTTTTAGAGTACCGCACCCTATGATCTCTCTACACCAGGTAAACAAACAATACGAAACACCCGCGGGCGCGTTTGCTGCGCTGCGAGACGTCGGCGTCGAGATTCGTGCGGGCGAGTTCATCGGCGTCGTCGGTAAATCCGGGAGCGGCAAATCGACGCTGCTTAACATGATCGCGGGCATCGATCGTCCGTCTTCCGGCTCGGTCACCGTCGCGGGCACTGCGATTCACACACTTGCGGAAAACAAGCTCGCTGCGTGGCGCGGACGCAACGTCGGTTTTGTCTTTCAGTTCTTTCAACTGCTGCCGACGCTTACCGCTGCGGAGAACGTAATGCTGCCGATGGATTTTTGCAAAACGTTCCCCACACGCGAGCGACGCAGACGCGCGGTGGAACTCTTGCAGCGCGTCGGCGTTGGTCCGCACGCCGACAAGCTGCCCAGCACGCTTTCGGGCGGCGAGCAGCAACGTGTCGCGATTGCGCGCGCGCTCGCAAACGAACCATCGTTGGTGGTGGCCGATGAACCAACCGGCAACCTCGATTCGATCACTGCTCGCGGGATTCTCGATCTGTTTCGCCAGCTCGCGAATCAGGGCACGACGGTCGTGATCGCGACCCATGAACCCGACATCGTTCACGTGAGTGATCGAAAGATCGAGATCTCGGACGGAGCGATGCTCAATTGACAACCCCCTGGACAAAAGCAGTTCGCGATTTCTGGAGTGAACGCGCGCGTACGGTTCTTGTGGTGTTAGCTATTGCATTGGGTATCGCGGCCTTTGCCACCGTACTTGCCTCGTACGCCATTCTCACGCGTGAACTCGATCGCGGTTATCTTGGAACGAACCCGGCATCGGCTGTCCTGCGCGTCGACTCGATCGACGACGAACTCGTCGCGGCAGTGCTGCAAAACCCGGAAGTCAGCGACGCAGAACCACGCCGGACAATCTCGGGCCAGATCAAATCCGGTCCGATGCACTGGCGCAATCTGGTGCTGTTTGTCGTGAAAGATTATGGTGACATTCGCGTCAGCAAACTCGAACCCGAACAAGGCGCATGGCCGCCGGCGGTAGGCGAGATCCTGATTGAGCGCGACGCGTTTCAAGTGATAGACGCAGGGATCGGCGACGCTGTGGTGGTGAAAACACCCAACGGTGTCGAGCAACCGCTGGTGATCAGCGGGCGCGTCCACGACGTGGGCCAGGCGCAGGCGCGCATGGAAAACATCGTCTACGGCTACATCAATCTCGCAACCCTGGTCCAGCTTGGCGAAGAACCTTATTTCGATCGACTCAACATTCTCGTTGCGCAAAACACGTTTGACAAGAATCACATCAACAAAGTCGCGGCAGACGTGAAGTCGCTAATCGAATCACGCGGCCGGGAGGTCTGGCGTGTTGATGTGCCCGCGCCCGGCAAACACCCGCATTCCGATCTGACCGGAACGCTGCTGTTGGCGATGTCGAGCTTTGGTCTGTTTGTTTTGGTGCTGAGCGGAATCCTCGTCATCAACCTGCTCACCGCGATGATGGCTTCGCAGGTGCGCCAGATCGGCGTGATGAAGGCGATCGGCGGGACGCGCTGGCAGATCGCGCGAATCTACTTTAGCCAGGCGCTGTTTCTCGGCATCGCGGCGGTGATCGTCGCGTTGCCGCTCGGATTGCTCGGGAGCCGCGCGTTGTGCCGTTACATGGCCGTCTTTCTCAACTTCGATATCGGCAGCTTTGCGGTGCCGTTGTGGGTTTATTTGCTGGTCGCGGTTGTCGGAATCGCTGCGCCACTGCTCGCCGCTGCTTGTCCCGTTTGGAAGGGTTCGGGCGCGCCGGTGCGCATCGCGCTGGCGGATTTCGGGTTGACGCAAACGACTTTCGGCAGCAGTCGTTTCGATCGTGCGTTGGCGCGAACGGGCGGCGTATTTCGTCCGCTCGTGTTTGCGATTCGCAACGGCTTTCGCCGTCGCGCGCGGCTCGCGCTGACGCTCGTGACGCTCGTTGCGGGCGGGTTGTTTTTTCTGAGTGCGCTAAACATTCGCGCGTCGATGATGAATACGATCGATCGCATGTTTGCGCCGCGAAAGTTTGATTTGACCGTGACGTTGCGCGAGTTATACGACCAGCAAAAATTACAAAGCGCGATCGATAACACGCCCGGGATCAAACGCGCTGAAGGCTGGCTCACGACTGAGGCTTCGCTGGGCAGCGAGCGCTTCAACATCGTGGCGCTCCCGGCAGACACGCAGTTACTCAAACCGGAAATCCTCGAAGGACGTAACCTGGCGGCGGGTGACACCGAGGCGATCGTGATCAACCAGGCACTCGCCGGAGACATTCGCCAGATGCGCGTGGGCCAGACAGTAACGTTACGGATCGGCGGCGTGGAAAAAGAGTGGCGTGTGGTTGGTGTGGCGCGCGAGGCGTTTGCGCCCGCGACTGGTTACGTGCCGCTCGGCTCGCTGCCACAGCCGCAGCTCGTGAATAGTTTGCGGCTCGCGTTGGACCAAACGAACGAAGATTCTGTCGAGGCGGTTCGAGCTGGTCTCGATCGCAATCTCGAGCAACAGGGGATGCGCGCGCGCCGCAGCAGCACCACGGTTGAATCTCGATTTGTCTTCGATCAGCACATGTTGATGATCTATGTGTTCTTTATCGTGATGGCGGCGATCGTGGGCGCTGTTGGTGGTTTGGGTTTGATGACGACGATGAGTTTGAACGTGCTCGAACGCCGGCGCGAGATGGGTGTGTTGCGAGCGATTGGCGCGACGCCCCGGATCGTTTGGCTAATGGTGATCGCTGAAGGATTGGTGATTGGTGTGTTGAGTTGGGCCATCGCGGCGGTTTTGGCGTGGCCGGTCAGTAAGATTGTTGGAGATACCTTTGTGCGCGCGCTGTTTAGGGGTGGATTGGATTTCAGTTTTGAGGCAATTGGGTTGGTGATCTGGTTAGGAATTTCCATTGGGTTGAGTGCGGTGGCGAGTTTTATTCCCGCGTGGAGAGCGTCGCGCACTACGGTGAGAGAGGCGCTGGCGTACGAGTAGGGCCACGGATTACACAGATGATCAACCCGTGCGGTGAAGAATGAAGTCGACGATTCGATGTAAAACTTCCGTAGGCCGATCGAGTTGCTCTAGAGCGGTGCAGGCCGCACGATGAGCCTTGATCGCTTTCTCGCGCGACTCCTCGATGCCGTACAACGCCGGATAAGTCGCTTTCCGCGAACGCACGTCTTTGCCCGGTGTTTTGCCTAATTGTTCGGCGCTGGCTGTTACATCCAGCAAGTCGTCCGTGATCTGAAACAACAGACCGAGCTGCGCGCCGTAACTGGTCACAACCGCCAATTCGTGGTCATCTGCGGCGCCGATGATCGCGC
The DNA here is from genome assembly GCA_020199835.1 of Acidobacteriota bacterium. Lineage (GTDB taxonomy): Bacteria > Acidobacteriota > Blastocatellia > Pyrinomonadales > Pyrinomonadaceae > PSRF01. The sequence goes on from JAIVJV010000009.1 coordinate 867,496, forward strand.
CGCAGCGCGCCGCACTCGTAATCAACGCGCCCGTTTTGAGCCGGTGAATCTCCTCGAGTTGTGTGCCGTTGACCTGCCGCGCTTCTGCTTCCATATCGAGCGCCTGCCCTGCAACCATGCCGTCCGGTGTCGCCGCCGCCCGCGTGAGTTCTGAAATCAGCTTCACGCGCGTTGCGGCGTCGAGTTTGTCGTCATTAGCGATCGTTTGAAACGCGAGTGTTTGCAGCGCGTCGCCCGCGAGGATCGCGGTTGCTTCGTCAAAACGCACGTGACACGTCGGACGCCCGCGACGCAGATCATCGTCGTCCATCGCCGGCAGATCGTCGTGAATCAGCGAGTACGTGTGAATCATTTCAAACGCACACGCCGTTCTGATGAGCTGTTTGATCTCGGCGCCAAACGCCTGTCCGACTGCGAGCAACAACGCGGGGCGAAAACGCTTACCGCCCGCGAACACGCTCCAGCGGATCGCCTGGTGAACCTTCTCCGGCGCCGCGCCAACCGGCGGCAGAATACTGTTGAGTTCAACTTCCACGAGCGCGCGACTCGCAGCCAGCAACGCATCGAGCTCGAGCGTGTTATGGACCAACGCCTCAGAACCCGTTTTCATTTTCTGCCACGCCATCGTCATTTGTCTGATTCGCCTCGTTGTAAGCGGCCACCACCGGACGGCCCTGGTTATCCCGCAAGAGCACTTCGATGCGCCGCTCAGCCTGGCTCAGCCGTTCCTGGCATTCGCGCGAAAGCCTGATTCCCTGCTCGAAGAGTTCGAGACTCTTTTCCAGCGGCAAGTCGCCGCTTTCGAGCTGGTGCACGATTTGCTCGAGCGCTTCCAGCGAAGCTTCAAATGAGCGCGTTTGTTCCTGACCGTTTGTCATCTTCGTCTTTTGCGGGGTTTGCCCGGATTCTTAAACAACGGACTGTTTGCGTCAACCTCGCCGATGGCGGGCAAAGTTTTCATCACGTTGTCGACCACGCGTTCGACCACGCGGTCGTCGTTCAAACCGATCACCCTCCAACGATCGCCGTCGCGCCGCATCATCATCTCAAACGTGCGATTACTCATTTTTGCAGCGGCTTTGGCAATATCACCTTCAGTACTAACGGTGACGAGCGAACGAATCATGAGCAGCAGCACGGGAAAGGGCTTCGGTTCTCCATCGCCGCCGAGTTCCTTGACTTCGTTGATCACTTCACTGTGAATCGTCTGTTTCAGAGCCGGCGCCGATGTAGACACCACGCGATCGAGTTGTTGTTTGACGTTGGTATTCATCGCGAGGCCGTAACGATCGCTCGTCTTTTGGCTGACGCGGCCGACCATGTTTCGCATGATCTCTTCGTCGTCGATCAGCTTCGCCATTTCCTGCGTGTCACCGCGTTGTGCCGCCTGGACGAGCAGTGCGAGCGAGTAGACGGGCGATTTTTGATAGCTCCGCCACCAGAAGAAGAGGCCGGCAAAAGCCAGAACGATTACGACGAGAATGAACACCCCGACGAGCGCGAGTATTCTGGCCCAGCGGCGTGGCTGTTGGCGCGCAGCGGCTTTACCGGGTTCGAAGTTGACGACTATTCGGTTCATCGGATCAAACGGACCTTAAAAACCCGATCTTTGGAGTTAGCTCTCGACTGTTTCGACGCGCGTGTTTAGTTTTCCTTTTGCGAGCCGCACGCTGACTTCGTCGCCCTCGGCGACTGCCGTGGCATCGCGCAACGGTTTGCCGGAAGCATCCTGCGCGATTGCGTAGCCGCGATGCAACACCGCAAGCGGCGAGAGCGCGTCGAGCGAAGCGGCCGCGAGTCCGAGCCGTTCGCGCGCTTCCTGAAGACTCGTTTCCATCGCGCTGTTGCAGGCCGTCGAAGCTGCGTCAAAGCGACGACGCGCGTTTCTTAGCTGCGACTTCACTTCATCAAACGCATGTGACAACGCTTGTTCCTGAACGCGGCTGCGCAGGTCCACAATGCGAAAGCGCATCAGCCGGTTCATTTGCCGTCCGAGGTGGTCCAACGCACCGCAGATCTCGTCTTCGCGAGCCGCGACAAGCTCCGCCGCCGCCGATGGCGTTGGCGCGCGCAGGTCGGCGACAAAGTCAGCAATCGTGAAATCAGTCTCGTGGCCCACAGCGGAGATCACGGGAATGATTGATTTGCGAATCGCACGCGCGACCTCTTCCTGGTTAAAGGCCCAGAGATCTTCGGTCGAACCGCCGCCACGTCCGACGATCAAAACGTCGACGAGATCCGCCGTGCGGCCGTCGCGCAGCGCGCGTTCGTGATACTGGTTGATGAATTGGATCGCACGCGCAATCGAGGGGCCGGCAGAGTCGCCCTGCACGCGCGCGGGGGAAAACAACACGTGGACCGTACGCGTACGACGCGAAATCACGTTGAGAATGTCTCTGATTGCAGCGCCGGTCGGTGACGTCACGATACCCACGCGACGCGGAAACACCGGCAGCGGCCGTTTCAATTCCTTCGCAAACAGACCTTCAGCTTGCAGCCGATCACGCAGCTGTTCAAAGGCGATTCGCAGCGCGCCCGCGCCAACCGGATCGAGCGCGTCAACAACGAGTTCATACTCACCACGCGGCGCGTAGACCGAGAGCTTTCCACGCGCGCGCACGTGCAAACCGTTCGCCGGCCGAAAACGAATGCGCGTGTTAGCCGAGCGAAAGCATTTCGCACGCAACTGCGCGTTTGGATCCTTGAGCGTGAAATACCAATGGCCCGACGAGTGATCTTTGAAATTCGAGATCTCGCCCTCGACCCAAACTGACGGGAAGCGCGCTTCGAGCGAGATGCGGATCGAGTTCGTGAGTTGCGAGACTGTTAGCGGTTTACGTTCTGTTTCATCGAAAAGCGCATTGAAAAGAGGTTGGTTCATTTGGGGCGATTTTATGGCGTGTTCAAACCAACCACCGGACTGAGTCGCACCGAAGCGCCGTCGCGGTTTGTACGAACACGCACGCGCGGCGTCGTGGAAACAGCATTTGACGCGTAAGTGATCGTGTAAGCGGAGCGCAACTGGGCCACCACGTCGTCGTACGCCTTTTGCAAATCCTCCGACCGGCGAATCGGATAGTAAATGCCACCCGAAGCCTGCGCTATCTTGCGTGCTTCGTCTTCAGCGCGCGTGGTCAACGTCAGGTAACGAGTACGCAGCGGGTCGATCGTGATCTCGGGTTTCGGCACACTCGATTCGGGTACCAAACCCGACGGCACGTAGAGCGGATAAACGAGCGCGCCCGATTCGGAAAGCGCTTCGAGGATCGCCGGAAACGGAAGAAACGACTTGTTATCGTCGCCGTCAGACATGACAACGATTGCGGTTCGTTCGCCGCGCAGACGTCGCAGCGGCTCACTCAAAACGTAACCGAGCGCATCGTAAAGCGCAGTGCCGCCGCCGGCATCGATCTCGTCCAACTTGCGAGAGAGCATTTGCCGGTCGGTGCTGAAGTCTGAAATCACCTGGATGTCGTCGCGGAAACCGATGATCGAGATGCGATCCTGCGGGCTTGCCGTGCGCAAAAAGTCGCGCGCGGCTTTGCGAATGAAGTCCATTCGCTCCTGGACGCTGCCGGAAACGTCGAGCAGCAGCACGAGATTGAAAGGCTCGTTCGCAGGCGCCACGTTCGTCACCCGACGCTCGACGCCGTTTTCCCAAACCGTGAAATCCGACTCGCGCATGCCGCTGATCGCGCGGCCGTTACGATCCGTCACGCTCGCGTTGAAGCGCAACAATTGTGGCGCGACTGAGCTGACGATGTGTCCCGGCGCCGTGCGCCGCAACAGCTCCGGTTCTTTGTCCGGTGGCGGCAACGTCTTCGCGTAGTCGCCAAACATCTTCGGCGCGACTTTGCGAATAGCTTCGACGAGCTGACTGTCACCACTGCGCACGATTGCGCGCGCGGCTTCGGTGAGCGGCCGTTCGCGCAGATCCGCGGGCGCCATCTCGGGGTCGATATTCAACAGCACGACGCCGCGTTGCGTACGGAAGTTGAGCGCGATCTGTTGTTCCTTCCGCTCTTTCTCCCGCTCCTTCTTCGCCTCTTTGTCGACGTCCTCTTCTTTGTCGCCCTTTTCTTTATCGGGTAGCCGGCCGGAAAGTTTGTACTTCCCCCCGGATTTTTCTTCAACCGGCGGCAGCTCGACGTCGCTCATGTAGCGTGGCCGGCTGGCTTCCCAAACAAACTCAAACTTCAGCGCGTCGAGCGGAACATCGGCGTGAATCGTTCCAGTGTCGGTTTTCACGACCGCTGACTCGACATTGCCGATCACATCAACTGCGCCGGCGTTGCCTTCGACTTCCACTTTGGAACGCACCGGAATGGTCACGACAATGTCGATCCGATTCTTTTCGCCACGTGGCCGCACGTCGATCGTAATGTGTGCGCCTTTGGCTTCCACTTTCACGTCGTCCGGCGCGATCGCGTCGCCCGCGGATCTGGCGTCAATCGTGACTTTTTTCTGCTGCTCGGCGGAAGAAATCACACTGACGCGCCCATCGAGATTGCGAACCGTCAACTCGACCTTTTCCGGTGCTTCGAGTTCCTGTTTGAAGCCCTGAGCGAGGGCGGAGCAGGAAAAAACTACGAGTAATACCGCTGAGGCCAGCGTTAGAAACAATTGCCTGTAAAACATCGCGACCGATCTTGCCCGCCGCGCGCGTGGTGGTCAAGCGCAGATATGGTTATCATACCCCGCGAGGAAACCCGCTTGGCACAGACGGAACCCGCTCCGGATCAGCGCCTCTACATTCACAACCTGGTGAAGCGAGATCCGCTCGCCAATCTGGCAGATGACGTGCGCAAAGGTCTGGCCGCCCAACCGAAACGATTTCTGCCGAAGTACTTCTACGACGAGCTGGGTTCGCAACTCTTCGAAGCCATTTGCCTGCTGCCGGAATACTATTTAACACGCGCTGAAAACGAGATTTTCCAGCGATACGCGGGTGAGATCGTAGCGGCCGTCGATGACCGCATCACGCTCGTTGAAATGGGTAGCGGCAGCGCGTCGAAGACACGCCTGATCATCGAAGCAATTTTGCAGCGCCAGTCGCAGCTCGTGTTTATGCCGGTGGACATTTCGCGAACGGCAATTGAGAGCAGTTCGCGGATTCTGTTGCAGTCGTATCCCAAGCTCACGATCGACGCTTACGCCGCCGACTATTTTACGGGATTGGCTGAACTCGGAAAGAAACCGCGAAAACGTACGCTCGCCCTCTTTTTAGGATCAAACATCAGCAATTTCGATATCGGAGAAGCGTTGCGATTTTTGCGTGCGCTGCGCAGCGTTCTCAACAAAGGCGACGCGTTATTGCTCGGCGCCGATCTGAAGAAAGATCCGGCAATTCTGGAAGCTGCGTACAACGATGCGCTCGGCGTGACCTCCGCGTTCAATTTAAACGTGCTCGCCAGAATCAATCGCGAACTCGGCGGGACGTTCGATCTACACAAATTCAAGCATGTCGCGTTCTACAACGAATCGATGGGCCGCATCGAGATCTACATCGAGAGTTTGTTCACTCAAACCGTGCGCATCGAGAAACTCGATCTGGAAGTGGAGTTCGCGGCCGGTGAACTGATTCACACCGAAAACTCTTACAAGTACGACCTCGCCGGCATCGCGCGACTGGCGGAAGAGACCGGCTTTGCCTGTTCGCGCACGTGGCTCGACTCGCAGGAACGCTTTAGCAGTAATCTGTTACTCGCCTCCTGACCTCACAGATGAACGACGCTGCGGCAAACACACGGCTCGTTCAGTTTCACGACGTCAACTTCTCGCTACCAACCGCTGCGGCTCCGATCATCTCCGATCTCAACCTGAACGTCGCCCGCGGTGAAACCCTCGTACTGCTCGGCGAATCGGGTTGCGGCAAAACGACCACGCTGAAACTCGTTAACCGTTTACTGGTGCCGACCAGTGGCGAAGTGTTCGTTGAAGGAAAGAGCACGACGGCGTGGGATCCGATCGCGTTGCGGCGGCGCATTGGATACGTCATTCAGGAAGGCGGACTGTTTCCGCATTTCACGATCGCGCGAAACGTCGGACTCGTGCCGAGTTTATTAAACTGGGACCAAGCGCGAATAGACACTCGAGTTGAAGAGTTATTGAGTTTGGTCGGTTTAGAACCACCGATATACACGAATCGGTTTCCGCACGAACTTTCCGGCGGTCAACGGCAGCGCGCGGGTGTTGCGCGCGCACTCGCCGCTGATCCGCCACTGCTCTTGCTCGACGAACCATTCGGCGCGCTCGATCCGCTGACGCGCGCGAGTTTGCAACGCGAGTTTGCGGAGTTGTCACGCCGTCTCGGCAAAACGGCGATTCTCGTCACACACGATCTTCGCGAAGCGCTGATTCTCGCAACGCGCATCGGCCTGATGCATCGCGGCCGGCTGTTGTTGTTGGAAACGCCGGACCGTTTTCTCGCCTCCGACAATCCACAAGCCCGCGCTTATCTCGAAACACTCGCAGTTACAGACCACGCTGGAAAAAACACATGAATTTCTGGCAGTTTCTTCAGCTTAACTGGTCCGAACTGCTGGTGTTGATAGGGCAGCACGTAAAACTGGTACTGATCGCGATCCTCATAGCGGTCGTGATCGGCGTTCCCACCGGAATCCTGCTGACGCGTCGTCGCGCACTTCGCGGCCCCGTGGTCGGCATCGCCAACATCATGCAGACGATTCCCAGTCTCGCACTGTTTGGTTTTCTCATTCCCTTGCCGTTCATCGGCGGCATCGGCGCGCGGACGGCACTCGTCGCGCTCGTGCTCTACTCGCTGTTGCCAATCATTCGCAACACGATCACCGGAATACTCGGCGTTGAACCGAGTGTGCGCGAGGCCGCGGTCGCGATGGGAATGACCGACGGGCAGGTGTTGCGACAGGTTGAATTGCCCCTGGCGATGGGTGTGATCGTGACGGGCATTCGCGTTGCGACGGTGATTGCCGTGGGTGTGACGACGATCGCGGCGGCTGTGGGTGCGGGCGGTTTGGGTGTTTACATTTTTCGCGGCCTGCGGCAGTACGATAACAACCTGCTGCTAGCGGGCGCGTTGTCGGCAGCCTTGCTGGCGCTAGTTGCTGACTTCTCGCTCGGACTGGTTGAACGACAGTTTACGTCGACAGTGAAGCGGAACGGTCTGCTGAGCGTGGTTGTGGCGGCGGTGCTTGTTGTAGTCACCGGTGTAGCGATATGGCAGGTCAGTGGCAACACGGACAAAACCGATAATAAAGTCGTCATCGGTTCGAAAGACTTCACTGAATCTGCACTGCTCGCGGAGATCGTTGCGCAATTGCTCGAAGCCCGTGGGGTCGCAGTTGAGCGTCGTTTTGAACTCGGCGGAAACCTCCCGCACGAAGCACTCGTGAGCGGCACGCTCGACCTTTATCCGGAATACACCGGCACCTCCTTCACCGCGATCCTCCACCACCAGCCGATTAGCGATCCGCGCGCAGTGTATGACGAGGTAAAAAAAGAGTACCTGCAGCGGTTCAACATCGGAGTCAGCGCGCCTATCGGTTTCGAAAACACTTTCGCCATTCTCGTCCGTGGCGAGGAATCACGCCGTCTCAATCTGAAAACGATCTCGGACGCCGCGCCACATACGAAAAACTGGCGCGCCGGTTTCGGCCAGGATTTCATGTCTCGCGACGACGGCTATCCCGGATTCTCGAAAACCTACGGCTTGAATTTTGCCGAAGTGCGGGAGATGGATCTTTCACTGACGTACATCGCGCTGTCGTCGAGCCAGGTTGATCTTATCGCCGCCAATTCGACGGATGGTCGTATCGCGACGCTCGATCTGTTTCAGCTTGCCGACGATCGCCGTTACTTCCCGCCGTACGAAGCGGTCTACCTCGTGCGACAGCAGGCGCTCGATCGCGTGCCCGCGCTGCGCGAAGTGTTGGCCAGTCTGGCGAATGCGATCTCGACCGAGGAGATGCGGCGGCTGAATTACGAAATCGACGGGAACCGGCGCGACCCGAAAGAAGTTATCAGGGAGTGGATCGGAGGTAAACGATGACGCTGAACAGTCATCGGCTCCGCGCTATTCGTTGCGGGTGATCGCATTGATAACGCGGAGCCGAGTCTAGGGAGGGTTACTGATTGATGGGGGTGATTTTGCCTCCGCCGCCCGTACCTCCGTTACCCTCAGGTTGATCAACGGGCTTAATTTCCGTGCTGCTCAGTGCAGCGGCTCCACTGCCACCGTCGGATTCGGGGGGCTCGATCACTTCGGCTTCCAGTTTTTTCTGTTCTCTTTCGGACATGGTTCTGAGCTCCTTACTTGTGGGAGTAGCGAGGTTTTAACCTTGCTGCTGATAAAAAGCCTGAATATCAGGCCGTAAAGCGTACTGTTTGAACTCCGCTCCCCACTGTTGTTCCAGTTTCGAGCGAATGTTCTTCGCGTTTGCTAACTGTTCCTGCGCCTTGGCTTTGTCGCCGAGCTTTTCGCTGGCCCGTGAAGCAATCAACCAGGCCCGCCATTCCGATTCGTACTGCTCGCCTCGCGCAAATCTTGCTTGTGCTTCGGTTGCCAGATTCAGGGCGGTTTGCGCGTCGTTGGTGAGTGAAGCTGTCTCCGCCTTACATAGTAACGCGCGAGATTGGAGCAAAAAGTCTCCCGACTCCTGAGAAATTCTTACGGCCGTGTCGCAAATTTCCAGGCCCTCCTTCGGGTTTCCGGAAAGCGCTGTCGCCAGGCCCAGCACAATACTGCCCTCGATCGCCACCTCACGGTATTGCTCGGCCCCGAGCTTAATCGCTTGCTTGCTTAAGTTTATCGCGTTATTGAAGTTGCGTCTGCCCAAGTCAATTTGCGCCCTGCCAAGCAGCAACGTGGGCTCGATCTGCTTGTAACCATTTTTAGATTTAGAGTTAGCGATAATCGACGAGAGTTCCTCGATCACCGTTTCCGCCTGATCGAAATGACCTAAACGGGACAAAATATGTATGCGGTTAGCACCGTTGAACACGATGGCCTGTTCGGTGTCTTTGCTTGATTGATAGATCTTTAAAGCGTCGTCGTACTCCTTCAGGGCAGACGGAAATGCCTCACGCGCGGCCAGCACCGAGGCAAGCTCACCGATCGCACTCGCAACGACTAACTGAGCCCCGTCCTTGCGCGCCAGTTCAAGCTTCTCGTTTGCTACTCGAAGGGCCGAGGCATAGTCGCCTTTCCGGCGATATCCGCGAACCATCTGGGTTAAGGCAAGCGAAATACTGCGCGGATAGTTCCACTCCTTAAAGAACTTCAGCGCGTCCTCAACCAGTTGCAAACCCTCATCTACACGCAAGGTAGCGATATAGACGCCGCCGAGGTTCGACATGCCGATCGCTTCACTTACGCGTCCTTTGTTCGCGCGTGCCAGTTGAACTGCCTGACTGTAATAGTGTTCGGCTTTTGCGTAGTCCTGCCTTGTGTTGTACGAATTGCCCAGTTCATTCAACCCTGCGGCGGCAAGATTTTCGAGATGCTTTTCCTGAGCGATCCTGACTGCCTGTTGGGCCCAATTCTCGGCTTCCACGGGTTGTCCACGTCGTGACGCTAGATAACTCAAATCAATCAATGCGGAGATCTGTTGTGCTTCCATACCGATGGTTCGCGCGGCGTCGAGAGATCGCTGGAATTGGGTGTGTGCCTCGTCGTAACGTTCCATCGCTCGAAATGTCGTGCCGCGGAAACGAAACACTTCGTTTATGCCTTCGTTGTTACTGGCCGCGCTATACAACTGCTCGGCTTTATCGAACATTTCGAGTGCTTTTGGCCGATTCTGCGGCTGGCGATGGTAAACGATGCCTGCGCGCAGGAAGGCCGTCGCATACTGATCCCTGGTCAACGAGATCGCCTTCAAATAGTTCTCGAGTGCTTTGTCTGACTTGCCATCGTTCTCGTATGCGTAGCCCAGATCGACGTAGACCGTGCTGTCTTCAGGCGAGAGTTCGGCGATGGCGGTGTAAGCTGTGATTGCTTTGGGAAAATCGCGCGTCGCCATGGCCCTGATCGCGTCGAGGTAGAGGGAATCTTTTTCCGACATGGCGGTGCCGTCGGCCAGCCCCTGAATAGCGAGCAATTCGTCTTTCGCGTTGTCGATGTAATCGAGTTCGGTCCACGCCTGGGCCAAACGCGCGCGCGCCAATGCAAAGTTTCCGTCGATCGCGATTGCCTGTTGGAGCGCTTTGCTGGCGCGATGGTACGCGCCATTGCGTAAAGCGTCGGTGCCGATCTCGTACCACTGAAGTGCCCCTTGGGTCGGTTTGTAATAGTTGCGCGGCCAGAAATGTATGACAGCCCAGATTGCGAGTCCGCTCAAAACCAGCATCGGGATCAACGACGCGAGCGAAAAGCGTTGTCGCCGCAATTGCATCGTGAGTGTGGCGAGCGCGCTGGTTGCGCGATAAATGTCTTCGGTGTTTCTTTTTGTCTTGCTTGTTACCGGAACACCGTTTCCTCCCAACCCGACCATCGCCGCCTTCAACTCCCGGAGCATGTCGTCAGCCGACTGATAACGATCCTCAACCTTCTTTTGCAGCGCTTTCATCGTGATGCGGTCGAGCGTTGGCGTGACCTGCGCGTTGAGTTGCGACGGTGGCGGCGGCGTGACGTGGATGATCTGCGCGCCGATTTCCAGCACGCTGCCGCCGGAAAATGCCGAACGCCCGGTGAGACATTCGTATAACAGCGCGCCAAGCGCGAACAGATCGCTGCGGCCGTCGACCTTTTTTCCAGTGGCTTGTTCGGGCGAGAGATAAAGCGGAGTGCCGACGATCACGTCGCTGCGCGTTTGCGTTGAATAGATCGTTTGCGCGTCGAGATCGACTTCGCTCGACGGCGGCTCGAAGAGATGTTTCACCAGACCGAAGTCGAGGACTTTTACTTGTCCACGCTCGTTGACGAGAATGTTCGACGGTTTGATGTCGCGGTGAACGATGCCGTGATGGTGCGCTTCGGCCAACGCTTCGGCAATCGATGAAACGATCTCGACTGAGCGCCGCAGTGTCAGTCCCTCCTCCAGCAACTCACTAAGCGACTTGCCCTTCACAAACTCCATAACGAGGAAAGGCTGGCCCAACTCGGTTTCGCCGTAGTCGTGAACGATGGCGATGTGCGGATGAGTGAGGGCGGAAACGGCGCGCGCTTCGCGAATGAAACGAGCCCGGTAGTGATGGTCCGTAGAAGTTAAAAACTTGATCGCGACGCGGCGGGCGAGATGTTGGTCTTCAGCCAGGTAGACGACGCCCATGCCGCCTTCGCCCAGTTTTTCGAGGATTCGATAGTGAGAAACTGTCTGGCCGATCATCTCGTGTGAGCCCTTTTTAGAGCAATGCAGGCGATCCACCTGCGTTCCCGAGATTTATATTAACTTGGTGGCACGGATCTTTGCTTCTTGTGATGCCCGAAATTCGTGGAGCTTCTGGCGCAGTTCGGGACGGCTGTTTGCCAGAATCGCAACGGCAAACAGTGCGGCGTTGGTAGCGCCGGGTTTACCGATGGCGAGTGTACCGACGGGAATGCCGCCGGGCATTTGTACTGTCGCCAGCAGCGAGTCAAGACCGTTCAAGGCGTCGCTCTTCATCGGAACGCCGAGTACCGGTAACGTCGTGTGGGCGGCGAGCACGCCTGCCAGGTGTGCGGCTCCGCCCGCCGCTGCGATGATCACTTCGAGCTTGCGTTCTTCCGCGGTCGAGCCAAACTCGGCGGCCAGCGCAGGCGAGCGATGCGCCGAGATTACGCGACATTCATGCGCCACGCCAAACTGCGTCAGCGTTTCGTCGGCGTGCTTCATGGTTTCCCAGTCTGACTGGCTGCCCATGATTACGGCTACGAGTGGGTTGTTTGTGCTCATCTCGATTATTCCCCCTGGTCCAGCGAAAACCCACGCTGCCCGTCAAACGTGTACAAACCTTCAGTCTTAACGAAGTCGTATCCCTCGCCCGCAAAGCGTCCGAGCAACGAGATCACCTGCGCATGAGAGACATTACCCTCACCCGACTCCGGTAAAAACCGGCAACGCCAGTGGTCCGAGCAGAACGTTTCCGTGTGCCCGCCGGGCCAAACCTTCACGCCTCGATTGCTGATCATCGTTAACTTCAACCCCTCGCCATTCAGCCGACTCACGCCATCGCCGAGATCGTTTGCTGAACCTCTGGTCCAATCGAGAAAAACGTCGACGCCGATGAGTTCCTTGTGCGGCACCGGCCTGGCAACGCTCGCGGTGGTTTTAGACATTGGCTCGACAGCTTTGTTGTACTTCCTCGCTTTCAGAATCTGCGGCGTTTGGCCCAGACGTTGGACCACCGCCTCAGCAAACTCTTTTGTTCCGACTTTCTGCTTACTGACTTTCTCGTCGTAGATGTCGTAAGTATGAATGCCGTCTTCGATCGTGCGCAGCCACGCGTTGTGCACGCGTTCGGCGTGTTCGGTCAGACCGACGTGCACCAGCATCATCACGGCGCCCAACAACAATCCCGACGGATTCGCAAGGTTCTGTCCCGCGCGGCGCGGCGCCGAACCGTGGATCGCTTCAAACATTGAAACGTTTTCACCGATGTTCGCCGAACCGGCCAAGCCGACTGAACCGGCAATCTGCGCTGCGACGTCCGAAAGCACGTCGCCATACAAGTTTGGCATCACGACCACGTCAAACGCTTCGGGCGTGTCGGCGAGTTTCGCTGCGCCGATGTCGACTATCCAGTGCTCGTTTTGAAGGTCGGAATATTCCGCGGCGATTTCGTCAAAGATCTTGTGAAACAGACCATCGGTCAGTTTCATGATGTTGTCTTTGGTGAAACAGGTGACCTTCTTCCGATTATTGCGACGTGCATATTCAAACGCGTAACGAATGATCTTTTCGGAGCCCGGGCGCGAGATCAGTTTCAAACACTGCACGACCTGGTTCGTTTGCCGGTGTTCGATGCCGGCGTATAGATCCTCTTCGTTCTCACGGACGATAACGACATCCATCGAGGGGTGCTTGGTATCGATGAAAGGATGATAGGCAACACACGGACGTACGTTCGCGTACAAGCCGAGCACTTTTCGTACGGTCACGTTGAGACTTTTGTAACCGCCGCCCTGTGGCGTGGTGATTGGGGCCTTCAAGAATACTTTCGTACGCCGCAACGATTCCCATGAGCTCGGCTCGATGCCGGAAGAGTTGCCCGCGAGGTAAACCTTCTCGCCGATATCGATAGTTTCGATTGCGAGTGGGGCCTCGGCAGCTTCAAGAATGCAGAGAGTGCCGGCCATGATCTCAGGTCCGATGCCGTCGCCATTCGCGACAGTGATAGGAATACGTTCTGCCATTTACCTGACCTTTCGGGGTATTTCGCGACAGTTTACACGGATATAGCGAAAATGTCCTTGACGCGTTTCCAAACACTCCGGCATACTTTTGCTCACAGATACCTGCTCTCGCGCATCAATGGTGACTGCGCCTGTCCGTGATCGTAAAGCGACGAGGTTCGGCTGATAGAGAGTGAGGCAGTTGTCAACCAGTTAGAAGCCGCTCTCGAGATTTTTTAGAGCACCGGGTTCGTCGCAGCTCGCCGAAAGTATCGGTCGTCCCCCCCGAACTGGATCAGCGAATTCCAGCAAGCCCGCGCTTCCCTTCAGATTAAGGATAGTAGAATGGGTACAAAACTATATGTAGGAAATCTCTCGTTCCGTACTACGAGCGAGGAACTCCGCGAGGCTTTCGCGGCAGTGGGAACAGTAGAATCAGCTTCGGTGATTGAGGACCGAGAAACAGGACGATCCCGCGGCTTTGCTTTTGTGGAAATGGCAACCCCTGAGGAGGCAACAGCAGCTATCGAGGCATTTAATGGCAAAGACTTCGGCGGTCGTAATTTGACCGTGAATGAAGCCAAGCCGAGAACTGACCGCGGCGGTGGTGGTGGCGGCGGCCGTGGCGGCTATGGTGGTGGACGCGGCGGCGGTGGCGGCGGTCGTGGTGGTTACGGCGGCGGCGGTGGCGGCGGCGGCCGTGATAACGATCGTTACGAGCGCGAACCGCGCTGGTAACAGCTTAGGCCACGGATTTATCGAGATCCGTGGCCTATTTCCTCGTTTCGGGTTTTATCTTCAGACTCAACCTTTCCGTTCCACGCACAACTTCAATCGGATATTCTTCGCCCGCTTTCATTTCACCGAGCGCGGCCGTGTAGTCGTAGACGTTCTTGATGTCGCGCGTCCCGATTTTCACGATCCGATCTCCGGCTTTTAGCCCCGCTTTTGTCGCAGGCGAATCGTCGCGCACGCCGTCGAGCAGCAGCCCGTTATCACTGTCGGCGTAACTCGGAATAGTTCCGAGGTAAACGCGGAAGCCGCCGGTGCGAGGCGTCGCGTCAGATTTCGCGGTGGTGTAGGTCAGCCGTTTGTCGGCCGTGTCGAGTTGCTTAACAATCCGCGCGACGAGGGCGAGAATGCGTGCTTCGTCGTCGTAATTAATTTTCTCAAACGTGTCGGAGGGTTTGTGGTAATCGGCGTGTGTGCCGGTCCAGAAGAAGAGCACCGGAATCTGTTTCGCGTAAAACGACGAGTGGTCGCTTGGACCAAAGCCGTCTTCGTTCAGCGTCAGTTGAAACGACTTTTCCGCGGCCATGATGTCGCGCCACTCTTTTGCGGTGCCGACGCCGCCGACAACCAGCTTGCTATCTTTCATGCGCCCAATCATGTCCATATTGATCATCGCGACGGTGTTTGCGAGTGGCAGAAGCGGATGATTGACGTAGTAGTTTGAGCCGAGCAGTCCTTCTTCTTCTCCACCGAAAGCCATGAACACGATCGTGCGCTTCGGCTTTGGTGTTTGTGTGCTAAAGAGACGTGCGAGCTCGAGCACGCCGGCGGTTCCCGACGCGTTGTCGTCAGCGCCGTAATGGATATCGCCGGAGCGTGGCGCGAGACTGCCGCTTCCTTCGCCGCCACGACCGAGATGATCGTAGTGCGCGCCGATGATGATGGTTTCGTTTTTGAGGACTGGATCGGAGCCTTCGAGCATGCCGATCACGTTGTAAGCCGGTAACCGGTTGCGTACGACGTGGGTGTCCAGGGTGATGGACCACGCAAGCGTCTTGTACGCCTCTTCGGCTTTCGATTTCGCCGCCTGTTCAATGGCCAAAACGTCTTTATTGAAAAACAAGATCTTTGCCGTCTCGCGCGATATTGCGATGACTGGTATACCGGCGTCCCCGGCGTGGTCATGGCGCAACTTGGAAAGCTTGTCCTGCTTAAAGTCGTGTTCGCTAGCAACAACGAGAAGCGCCTTAGCTCCGGCGTTTCGTGCCGCCGTAGCTTTCCATCTAACGTCGTTATAACGTGCAAACTGACCGTGTGGATTGTCGCCGTCCGGCGTGCCTGACAGCGCGACTGCGACGCGGCCGGTTACTTGGGGAGCGGCGTAATCGTTATAGTTCAGTTCGGGCGCCGCGATGCCATAGCCGACGAGAATCGCGGAAGCATTTTCCACGGTGTCGTTCGCAGAGAAACCCAGCGGCATGTAGTCCTCGCCCACGCGCAAGGACGCATAGGCATCGTTCATCCTGAACATCAGCAGGTTCCGTCCTAGCTCGACACCGGCTACGTAAGGAAACGATTGCAGGTAACGCGACTCCGATCCGTTTCCTCCCGCGCTGCTCGCAACGGGCTTCAATCCCAACTTGGAAAATTCTTTCGCGATATAACGCGCGGCTTCAGTTGCCCCTTTAGTTCCGGTGCGGCGGCCTTCGAGTACGTCTGAAGCGAGATACTTGACGTGTTGTTGGATGCGATCCGGCTGTTGGGCCACCGCGCCCAACGCGCAGGCCAGCAGAAGAAAAATAATACTAAGTCTTCTTTTCACGGCACTTAATCCTCAATCCAGTCGGCGATAAAAACGTTGGTTTCACCTTGAGACTTCGCGTTGCGATTAGACGCAAACACGATCTTCTTCCCGTCCGGCGAAAACATCGGAAACCCATCAAACGTCTCGTGGAACGTGATCCTTTCCAAACCCGTCCCGTCGGTATTGATATTGTAAAGATCGAAATTTCGCCCGCGCGGATCGTCCATGTTTGACGAGAAGATGATTCGCTTGCCGTCCGGAAAGAAGTATGGACCAAAGTTCGCTTTACCGTTGCTCGTGACCTGGCGCTTGTTCGAACCGTCCGCGTTCATCACCCAGATCTCGAGCGTCGTCGGACGAATCAAATTCTGTCGCAGCAGACCAATGTAGTCGGCTTTTTGCTCGCCCGTCTTCGGATGATGAGCGCGATAGACGATCTGCTTGCCGTCGTAGGACCAGAATGGCCCACCGTCGTATCCAAGCTCGTTCGTTAGCCGGCGCACGTTCTTGCCGTCGGCGTCCATCGAATAGATGTCGAGGTCGCCGTCACGCGTTGACGTAAACACGATCTTCTTGCCGTCCAGTGTAATCGTCGCCTCCGCGTCATAGCCGGGCGTTTTCGTCAGTTGCTTAAGATCGGAGCCGTCGGGTTTGGCGGTGAAGATGTCGAAAGTCGGATAGACGGCCCACACGTAGCCGCGCGAGTAGTCGGGCTTCGGCGGGCACTGCTTATCGCCGAGATGGGTTGACGAATAAAGGATGCGCTTCTGGCCCGGAAAGAAGTAAGAGCACGTCGTGCGGCCCTCGCCGGTCGAGATCATCTTCACGTTCGAACCGTCGACGTTCATCGAGTAGATCTGATCGCAGCCGCGGCCGTCGCGAGTCGACTGGAAGATCAGTTGTTTCCCGTCAGACGAGAAGTAGGCTTCGGCATTTTCGCCGCCGAAGGTTAACTGTTTCAGGTTCCGAAGATGTTTCTCGTTCGGCAGAACCAGAGAGTCATCGCGCTTCGGAACGTGCGCCAAAGTTGTCGAGACGATTAGCGCTGTGAGTAGGAGAATCAGGGTTTTCACGTGTTTTTAGGCGAATTATCAGAATAATGAGCGAGCTGATGCCAATCACAATACTTATCAACTGCGAGGTTGAGAGTCCCGTCAAAGTCGTCAGGCCGAGAATGTCTCCGCGCGGATCGTCCCGAACAAACTCGATTGAAAAACGAACCACCGAATAAAGCAACCCGTAGAGGAGCACGACTTGTCCGTCGAAGCGTTTACGTTTGTGCAACCACAGTAAGAACAGAAACACCAGCAGCATCGCAAACGACTCGTAAAGTTGCGCCGGATGCAGGTGAGCATTGATGGGCACGCCCGTGATCTCATGGCCCAACTCGGTAAACTTCACGCCCCACGGCAGGTCCGTCGGTTTGCCCCAGCAGCAGCCGGCCGCGAAGCATCCCTGGCGTCCGAAGAAGTTGCCGATCGCGATTCCCGGCGCGCACGCGTCCGCCGTTTTCCACCACGGCAATCGGTAGTGTTTCATCAGCAGATAACCGACGAGCACCGCGCCGATGAGTCCACCGTAAAACACGCCGCCGGAACGTAGAAAATCGAGCGAGATGAGTTGCAGCGGATTCGCGCGATACTCCGGCTCGGTGAACAGCATCAGGATCTTCGAACCGACGAGACCACCGAGCAACATCCACAAGCTCAGATCGTAAATGCGTTCGCGCGGCAAGCCGTCACGCGACGCGAGTTTCACCGTCACCAAAATCGCACAGAGAAAGGCGAGCGCGAGAAACACGCCATACGTGTTGATGGGGAAATTACCTATCCGAAACAGCTCCGGGTACATCTTGTGTCTTCGATCTGTGACTGAAAATTATATCGGAGGCCAACAGCAACGCGCCGATCGTGATACTCGCGTCGGCGATGTTGAAAGTGGGCCAATGGTATTCACCCGCATGCAACACGATGAAATCTACGACGTAACCGAGGCGAGCACGATCGGTCAGGTTCCCAACAATGCCGGCGAGCATTAGCGCGCACGCGCCGAGTACGCGGTCTTCGTTTCGGGGAGTTCGTAGAAAATAGTAAAAGACCCCGATCGCGGCGGCAACCGCGAGGACGACGAAGAACCAGCGATTAAACGAGCCGCCGTCCTGAAGCTGGCCAAATGCGATGCCCGGATTTTCTGTGTAGACAAACTTGAAGAAGCCCGGAATCAGGACACGTTCGTCACCGAAGCGAAGCGTTCTTACGGCCCACGCTTTCGACACCTGGTCGGCGATATAGATGCCGAGAGCGGCGAGTAGATAACCCGCGCGCCACGCAAAGCGCAGGCGAACGTTGTCGGACGAGTTGTTAATGCTGGTCTCCAAGTTCGTGTTAATCCGTGTTCTCTTGCTCGATCTCTTGTAGAGCAACCGCGCAACGCTCGCACACGGTCGGGTAGCGTTCGAACTCACCAACGCGTGTTGAGTAGTTCCAGCAGCGTTCACACTTGGTCCCATCTGCTTTCTCAACTCGCACCTGGACGCTTCCCGCTTCTGATGCCACCGCCCCTTGTAGTTTCGTTAGCGACACCTGCGAAACGATGAAGATGTAACGCAGCTGGCTTTCGTAGTTCTTTAGGAGGTCATACTCCCGTCCACTCGTTGCCAGTACAACCTTCGCCTCCAAACTACTACCGATAATTTTGTTGGTGCGTGCTTTCTCAAGCTCGCCGAGCACCTGTTCGCGAACTGCAAACAAGTATTTCCAGGTTGAACTCATCTCGGCGTCATGGTGTCCCGGCTCAGGAAACAGTGCGAGGTGCACAGACGGTAACGTTTCGCTGTTCGCGCCGCGGGGCATGTGATCCCAGACTTCATCGGCCGTGAACGCGAGAATCGGCGCCAGTAGGCGCGCGAGCGCATCGACAATCTGATACAGCGTCGTTTGCGCGGAGCGCCGCGCGTGACTCTTCGGCGCGTACGTGTAAAGCCGATCCTTGATGATATCGAAGTAGCGGGCCGACAACGTAACCGTAGAAAAACTCGTCACCGTCTGCATCACCGAGTGAAACTCAAAAGCTTCATACTCGTTGCGTACCTCCGCGATCATCGCGGCCAGCTCCGCCAGGGCCCAACGATCAATTTCTTCCAGTTGCTCGACGGGAACACTGTCTTGCGCGGGATCAAAACCGTGCAGATTCCCGAGCGCAAACCGCGCCGTGTTGCGCAGCTTGCGATAGCCGTCCATCACACGTTGCAAAATCTCATCCGAAGCGCGCATGTCGTCGAAATAGTTTGACGACGCGCACCACAGGCGAATGATCTCGGCGCCCGATTGCTTAATGACTTTGTCCGGTTCGACCGCGTTACCCGCAGACTTGTGCATGGCGTGGCCCTTCGCGTCGAGCGTCCAGCCGTGCGTGATCACCGTCTCGTACGGCGCGCGATCGTGCGCGGCAACGCCGACCATCAACGACGAGTTGAACCAACCGCGAAACTGATCGCCGCCTTCAATGTAAACATCCGCGGGCCAGCGTAGCTCGTCGCGATTCTCGAGTACGGCGATCGACGACGTTCCGCTGTCGAACCACACGTCAAGAATGTCAGTTTCCTTGGTCCACTCAGTCGCGCCACATCCTTTGCACACGTAACCCGGCGGCAAAAGCTCCTGCGCCGTGCGCGTGTACCAGGCGTCACCTGACTCACGCTCGAAAACGTCCGCGACGTAGTTGATCACGATGGGATCGGCCACCGCTTCAGGGCACTTTTCGCAATAAAAAACAGGAATCGAAACACCCCAAACCCGCTGCCGCGAGACACACCAATCCGGCCGGCCCTTGAGCATGTTTCGCATGCGATCGCGGCCCCACGCGGGGATCCACGTCACTCGCTCGGATTCCGCAAGCGCGCTGTTGCGGAGAGAACGAGCCGGAGTTTCGGGCAAGTTGTCCGTGTAGTTACTACGATCGCGACCATCTTCATCCTTCTCGACGACATCACGGGTCACGTCATCCATCGCGATGAACCACTGCGGCGTCGCACGAAAGATCACTGGATTTTTGCAGCGCCAGCAATGCGGGTAACGATGCTCGTACTTCTCACTGAACAGCAGCACACCGATTTCGCGCATGAACTCCACGATCTGATCGTTCGCGTCAAACACGCGTTGACTGGCGAAGTGTTCGACTTCCGGCGTAAATCGGCCCGCGTTGTCTACCGGACAATAGATCTCCAGACCATAACGCTTGCCGATCACGAAGTCGTCGTGCCCGTGACCCGGCGCCGTGTGAACGCAACCCGTGCCGGCTTTACTGTCCGGCGCTTTCTTCTGTGCTTCACTCACGTCGAGTTCTGTTTCCGCGTCTGCTTCGCCGCCGAGCGTCACGTGTTCACCAACCATCAACAGCGACGGGCGATCGATCCACGGATGGCTGGCTTCGAGTCGATCGAGTCTTGCGCCCGGAAAACGCGCGAGCACTTTCGGCGTTACGCGTCCGCCATTCTCGTCGTGCGTGGCGAGTTCGCATTTCGTCGCAACGGATTCCACTAGTTCGCTCGCCACGATGTAGACGTCCTGGCCATGTTCAAAGGCTGAATATTCAAAATCTGGATGAACGGCGATGCCGAGATTCGCGGGCAGCGTCCAAGGCGTCGTAGTCCAGATCAACACGAAAACGTTTCGACCCGCGAGCGCCGGATCGATCAACGACGGATCGCTGCGCAACGGAAACTTCACATAGACCGAGGGGCTCGTGTGCTGGTGATACTCAACTTCGGCTTCAGCGAGCGCCGTCTGGTCCACGATGCACCAGTAAACCGGACGCGCGCCTTTATACACGTAACCACGTTCGACGAACCGGCCAAACATGCGCGCCGTTTCGGCTTCGTAATGGTTCGACATCGTGAGGTAAGGATTGTCCCACTCGCCGAGAATGCCGAGCCGTTTAAAATCGCGCGTCTGGTTCTTCAGCGCGTTTTGCGCATGCTCGCGGCAGGCGCGGCGAAAACTCTCGAGACTAAGATCGCTTTTCTTCTTACCTTTCTTCGCGAGCGCGCGTTCGACGTGTTGTTCGATCGGCAGACCGTGACAATCGTAGCCGGGCACGTACGGCGCGTCGTAGCCCATCATGCTGCGCGACTTCACGATGAAGTCTTTCAGAATCTTGTTCATCGCCGTGCCGAGGTGAATGTCGGCGTTGGCGTAGGGTGGACCATCGTGCAGGATGAACTTGTCGCGTCCGGCGCGTTCGCGGCGAATCAGTTGATAGAGATCCAGTTCGTTCCACTTCTGCAAACGGGCGGGTTCGCTCTGCGTCAGGTTGGCTTTTTGCGAAAAGCCGGTCTGCGGCAGGTTAACTGTCTTTTTTAGATCGAGCGGAGTTTCTGTCGACATGGTTTGGACTCGCAATACTAACAAAGGACATTTCAGCAAGTAAAAAACCCGAGCCATCGAGGATTTGATGGTTCGGGTTCATAGCAGCCATTTTGGCGTGTTGGCTCAACCGATAAACATCTCATCCTCTCCATAAGTCTGGTTAATGGGCTTCGGCACTGGCGCAACGAGGACCTCGAGGCCGCGGCGGAAGCCCGCCATAATCGCGGCGAGCTCGCGCGCGGGTTCGATAACTTTCGTCTGCACGAAATCAGTCGTCATCGCGACCTGCTTGTGCGTGCGATCGATCGTCCGGCTAACCAGCTCGACCTTGTCACGTGCCTCGACGGCCGTGTCGCTAACCAGCGCTCTCAGTTCCGCAACTTCGCCCTTGATGATCGCAAGCGATTCCGAAAAGTGCATCGTGGCGGTAGACAGATGACCCGAGACGGCATTGAACTGCTCCGCGATCAGTTTGCCCTGGACGACGATCTCCTTGCCTTGATCGGTCATCGCGGTAACTCGCTCGATGAGCGGCTCTATCTTGTCTTCGAGGCGTCCGGCTGATTTGACGGCGCGATTGACGTAGACCGCGATCGCTACCATCGCGATGGCGATCACGATAAACGAAAATGCAACCACGACCATCACCCAGAACATCGGGTCCGTGGTACTCATCTGTAGCGCAAGACTCGTCATTGATTAGTTGGTTTTCTCTCCGTAGTTCGGCGAGGCTTCGATACGGCCGGACATCTCTGTCTTCCGCTTCTCTTCCTGGTACGCCTTCTTGCCCGCGTCGATTGCGGCGGCTACCGTTCCGCCTTGCCGGGCTGCGGCGTCACGGGCGGTTTGGGCCACCTCGCCAACTCTCTCCGCTGCCTGCGAATAAAGTTCAGCGGCGCGGCCGCGCGTTGCTTCATAGTACTCGCCTGCACGATCGCCTAACTGTTGGGCCGCCTCGCGCGAACGATCGATGCCTTTTCGCGTTGCATCAGCGATGTCGCCGCGCAGTTCGTGACCGGATTTAGGCGCGAACAGCAGGGCCAAAATGGCGCCGATGCCGCCGCCGATAAGCAGGTAAGTCAGGCGCGTAGAAACCCCCTCGCCACTCTCTCTCCGATATTCGTCGTATCCCATTTTGATGGGTCCTTTCTTTCTAAAAGCGAAGCTCTATTACTTCGCTGGTTTTCAAGATTACGAAGCCTTGGAATATAGCACAGTTCACACGGCTCCTGCCTACTGCTCCGATTCGGATCCGGAGCCGCCGTTGTACTGTTCGAGCTTGCGGTAGAGTGTTTTACGGCCGATGCCGAGGGCACGGGCGGCGTGGGATTTGTCGCCGGCGGTGTAGTCGAGCGTGGCTTCGATCGCCTGGCGCTCGATCTCTTCCATTGACGACGGAACGGTGACTTCAAACGTCGTGGTTTTGCCTTCGCTGGCGGCTTTAGCGCGTTCGACTTTGACCCGGTCGCGCTGGCGCAACGCCATCTTGCTGATCGCCTCGGGCAAGTCTTCCGCTTCGATGTGCCGGCCGGACGCGATGATCACGGCGCGCTCGATCGCGTTTTCGAGTTCGCGAACGTTGCCCGGCCACTCGTAGGTGATTAGCGCCTGCAACGCGTCCTTTGAAATGCCCGAAATAAAGCGACCAGTCTTTTGTTTGTAATGCTCGAGGAAGTGAATGACGAGGGGATGAATGTCTTCGGGTCGTTCGCGCAGTGGCGGCAACGTGATCGGAAACACGGACAGGCGATAGAACAGATCCTGACGGAAAGTTCCCAGTTCAACGGCGCGTTTTAAGTCGACGTTTGAAGCCGCGAGGACGCGCACGTCAGTCTTGATCACTTCATTACCGCCGACGCGCGTGAACTCGCCGTCCTGCAACACACGCAACAAACGTACTTGCGCCGACAAACTCATTTCGCCGACTTCGTCGAGAAACAGCGTGCCGGCGTTCGCTTCTTCAAACCGGCCGCGACGCAGCGCACGCGCGTCGGTAAACGCGCCTTTCTCGTGGCCGAAGAGTTCTGACTCGAGCAGCGTTTCCGGGATCGCGCCGCAGTTTAACTTAACGTACGGCTGATCTTCGCGGCCGGAGTTGAAGTGAATTAAGTTTGCAAGCAGTTCTTTACCCGTTCCCGACTCGCCTTCGATCAAAACCGTGGTCTGCGTGTCAGCGACGCTCAACGCGAGTTCGATCGCGCGGCGAATCGCGGGCGTCTGGCCGATGATGCGCTCTTCGCCATAACGTTCGTGCAGCGCACTGCGCAGGTGCATAATTTCGGCCGACAACTGGTCGCGTTCGAGCGCCGTGCCGATCTGATCGGCGATTCCTTCGACGAGTGCGACTTCGTGATCGTCAAAACGCTCGCGCGCTTCACTCCAAACGAGGCCGAGCAAGCCAAATGTTTGTCCACCGACGCGAACCGGCGCCACGAGCGCGGCGCGTCCGCCAAGCACAGAGTTGAACAGAAAACGAATGGGAAACGGTAAATCGGTTTCGAGCAACCGCAGGGTTTTGCCCTGCCCCAGCACTTCCACCATGGCCGGAAATGCCGTCACGTCGAGCGATTTCCCGTGACTGTCGAATAGTCCCTGCACTGAATCCGTTGTCGCGTGCGGCGCGGCTTTGAAAGCGGCCAAACTTATGCGGCTACCGGCAGGATCCAGGACGCCCAACGCTGAATAATCCGCGCCAACCAGCGCAATCGCCCGTTCCAAAACGAGCGACGACACTTCGCGAAAATCCGAACGCGCGTTCAACGCGTTCGCGATCGATAACAACGCGCGCTTTGTTTCGGCTTCGCGCTCTTTGTCGGTGTAAAGCCGCGTGTACTGGTAACCGATTGCGATCTGTCCGGCGATCGATTGCAGAAACGACACTTCGTCATCGAGCCACTCGCGCGGCGTGCGTGTGGTGTGCAAACCGACGAGCCCGAGCACGTCGTCGCCGAGCATCACGGGCACTACAAGCAACGATCTTGTGCCGAGGCTTTCGGCGAGAAAACGGACGCGTTGATTGAGGCCGACGGCTGAGATGTCGTCGTAACGGATCGGTTGACGAATATCGACGTGTTCGGAAAGTTGTTTTAGATCGAGCGGAATGACGGTGCCGAGGCTCGAAGGCACGTCACTCGAAGCGCGCCATTCGTGACTGATGCGCAACTCGCCGGGAGACTTCAACTGGATCACGTCGCAGCGATCGACACTCATCATGCGGCCGAGTTCGGAAACGATAACTGTCAGGAAGCGATCGAGGTTGATTGCGTTTGGGAGAGTCATCGCGAGGCGATTGATAATCCCCTCTCGCGCCTCGTGCATTTTGATCTTGCGTTCTAAAGAAAGCGATTGAGCGGTGTTAGACATTCCTGCTGAAAGAGAATAGACGAAGCCCCTCGGAACTTGCAAAGCAAGTCCGAAGTCGCGGGTAAGTTGCAAAGCTCGGGGCTTTTATCCGTATAATCCGAGCATGCCGATTTACGAATACGAGTGTCGCAAGTGTAAAGCGCACACGGAAGCTTTTCAGAAAGTGACCGACAAGCCACTGACGAAATGCGCGAAGTGCGGCGGCCGGTTGGACAAGCGGATTTCCGCGCCGGCGATCCAGTTCAAAGGGTCAGGTTGGTACGTGACGGATTACGCCGGAAAGGCAACGAAAGGCGAGAAGTCCGAATCCGACAAACCGACTGCTGAGACCAGCACCGACAAGACTGAAAAAAAGAAGGACAGCTCCCCCGCGAAGAAAACTTCGGAAAAGGCTTCACCTCCAAAGGCTGGCGGCGATTAAAGCCGCGTCGTAGTAAATGCGTTCGCACCTGTTTAAGCTTGGACTATTCGAAGCGATTCTCACCGCACTCGTGGCGGTGTCGATCATGGCCCAGTCGGGTAATCGTCCGCACGCAAACGCTTCAGGCGGCGTGCAGGTCGGCGTGATCGCACGCCGCGACGATAACCGCAACTCGCCCATCACCAGCAAAGAAGTCGCCATTTTCGACAACGGCGTCGAACAGTCGATCCGAAATTTCACACCCGATCCTTCACCGGCGCGTATCGTTCTGCTCGTCGACAACTCACTCTCAATCCGTGCAGACGTCGAAAAGCTCGAACAAGCCGCGCGCGAGTTTGCTTACGAGATATTCGAGGGCGACAAGCTACTCATCGTCGGCTACGACGAACAGGCCGAGATCGTCTCAGACTGGACCGACGACGCAAAAGCGATCGGATCGTCATTGAAGCTGTTTAGAAAAAAAGGCCAGCCACACCTCTTCGATGCAATCCGCGCCGTCGTCGAGGAAGCGCTGCGCCCGCTGCCGATCCAGAAACGAATCATCGTCGTGATCAGCGACGGACTCGATCGCGGCAGCAAAGCGACATTCGAACAAACACTCGCGGAGCTACAAGCGGAAAACATCATGGTCTACGCCGTGCAAGCAATCGATCGCACGCGCGGCGCGATTCGACGCGACGTTCCAAAACCGAAAGTAGTAATCGATAAGCTGGCAGAGGGAACCGGCGGGCAGATCTTTTCAATCGACGAACCGCAAGTTGCGGCGAAAGCGATCTGCGACGAGCTCAGAAAAAACCGTTACACGCTTTCTTACGTTCCTTCAAACGCGCCCTTCGGTACGCCGCGGGCCTTATTGGTGGTTGGAAATCAGGGAATTACGGTGAGAGCCAAGGCGATGCAACAGCCAAACTAGCTTTTCTTCCGCGAGTAGAAATAAAAAAGGCCAGCCATTATCAGCAGTACCAGTCCTTCCATGAAAATGAAGAACCGAGGAACGAAGGTTCCATCTTCGAGGAACGAGTCAGAATAAGCTACGTAGGTTCCAACGATCAGCCCGCCGAGGATCCAAATCGCTTGCCGTTTTCGATCCCACCCCGGCATTACTTCTCTTTCAACAACCCCGACAGCCAGTGCATCACATTCAACACGTACTGCTTGTTGTCATTGCCAGGCACGTTCATTCCCATCTGCCCTTTGTTCACACCCGCAATCTGCGCCGAAAGCATCGCGGCCTCGCCCTGGATCACCACACGTCCTTTGCCATACTTTAAGGCAACTGCCTGTGCGCGACCCGCGGCGGAAACTGATGCCTCAGCTTCGCGATTCGCCTTGTCTTTCGCGCTGTCGGCGAGCTTGAGCACGGCGATACTATCTTCCGGACCCTTGAGCGATTGTCCCGTAAAACTCTGCACGCGATTGAGCCGTTCGTTTGGATCGCGGCCTTCAGTGATCGGATGAGTCGTGAGCAGCTTGTTGTCGCGCGAGAAGATTAGATGCGAGGGACTCTTTTCGGCGGAGTTCTCCGGATCGTAAGTAAAGCCTTTGCTCATATCGACGCCGAAGCGGTTCCCAAGCGCCGCCGCAGCACCGCCAAACGGCGCGTGATCCGCGATGAGCAACAACGAGCCGCCGCTTTTCACCCACTCCTGTACAGCCGCACATTCTTCTTCAGTGAACGCAGAACCGTCCGCACCCGTGTCGTCCACCTCTTCCGCGCCGAGCGCGTTTGCGATCACGAGCACTTTGAAGCTGTTCAACGAAGCTTTCGTAAACGGCTCGCGGTTGCGAACGACGCGATAGCCGTCGTTCAGCAAGACATCGACGAACGGTTTGTAACGGCCTTCGGTCGTATGGAAGTTGTGATGAGCTTCATCGAAAAGAATGCGCGGGCCGTTCTTGTTGTAAGCCGGATTGGCGACGGACGCATTGAACTCCGGATCCGCCTGTTGTTGGGCCACAGCCGTTAGGGACAGAACGGCAAGAAGGACGCAAGTAGTGACAGCGTGTTTCATTGGAGTTAAAGACGGGATTTCAGTTTCGAGAGTCTCTCGGCGGCTGCGTGTAACGTTTCGTCTTTTTTGCAAAAACAGAAACGGACTTGCTGTTGGCCCAACGACGGCTCGCTGTAAAAACTCGAGCCGGGAACACAAGCCACGCCGATCTCGCGAATAAGATGTTTCGTGAACTCGACGTCGTCGGTAAAACCAAATGTGGAGATGTCGGTCATGATGTAGTACGCGCCGTCAGGCACGAACGTTTTGAAACCCGCGGCTTCCAACGTCGGCAACAACAGATCACGCCGCGCGCGATAATCGGTCTGCAGCGTGTCGTAATACTGCTGCGGCAATGACAACGCATACGCTCCAGCTGCCTGCAACGGCGCCGCCGCGCCGACGGTCAGAAAATCATGGACCTTGCGAATCGCGCTTGTGATCTCAGGCGGCGCGATGCAGTAACCAACGCGCCAACCGGTGACCGAGTAAGTTTTCGACATCGAGTTCACGACCACCGTTCGATCGCGCATGCCGTCGATTTGGGCCATCGAGATGTGACGGATGTCTGCGCCTCCGCGTGGATACAGAATGTGTTCGTAGATCTCATCGGTAAAGCAGAGCGCGTCAAACTCCTGGCAGAGTCCCGCGATGAACTCCATCTCGTCCTGCGTGAACACCTTGCCGGTCGGGTTGTTCGGGTTGCAGAGGATGATGGCTTTCGTTTTCTCGTTGAAGGTCCGGCGCAACTCTTCGCGATCGAAGCTCCAATCGGGCGCGCGCAGCGGAACGTGTCGCGGACGCGCATCGGAAAGGATCGCATCGGGCGCGTAGTTTTCGTAGAACGGTTCGAAAACGATGACTTCTTCGCCGGGGTCGACGGTCGCCATCATCGCGGCGATCATGCCTTCGGTTGAGCCGCAAGTGACGGTGATCTCCGTTTCCGGATCGATCTCGAGACCGAGATACGAACGCGTCTTGCGTGCGATCGCGTCGCGAAAGTCTTTCGAGCCCCACGTGATCGCGTACTGGTTGACGTCGGCCGCGATCGCCTCCATGGCTTTGCGCTTGATGTCTTCGGGCGCGGAGAAATCCGGAAAGCCTTGCGAGAGGTTCACGGCGCCATGCTTTAGCGCTTCGCGAGTCATCTCGCGAATCACAGATTCAGTAAACGAGCTCGCCTTCTGAGATACGTGGCGACTTTTGGAGAACGTAGGGGTAGCCATTGGTTTGTTGGTAGCGAGGCACAGAGTACACAAAAGACTTCGCGTTACGCAAAACGTTCGGCTGCCAGGGAGTGGCTGCGGCAAACGCGAACATTCCGCGCTGCGCGAACGCCGAAGGCGTTAGCTAATCGCAGCCCAGGTTTGCTTCAACCCTGGGAACACAGTACGAAGAAGAAAAGGCAACGCTGAAAGCGTTGGCCAACTTCAAGGAATGATCTCTTCGCCGTCAGCTCCGCGTTTCAGTTGATTGACGATGGAGCGAAGGGCCGCGGCGTAACTGCCGTTGGGCGCGAGTTGAAGATATTTTTCGTAAGCGACAATAGCCTCTTTTGGTTTGTTGATCTTTTCATACGCCGCGCCGAGCATCTGGTAAATGACCGGTTCGCTGTCGTCAAGCTGGGCCAGCGCTTTGCGCAACTCTGCGATTGCCAGCGCGAACTCGCCCTTCTCTTCGTAAACGCGTGCGAGCCCGACGTGCGCTTCGGGTTGAAAGCCATTCGCTTCACGAATCGATCTGCGAAACGAACGAATCGCGTCGTCAGTAAAACCTTCCTCGAGATAAATGCGCCCTTCGACGGCTGAAGCCTCGGGATAAACGGGCCGAATCCTGCGCGCCGCGTCGATTTCAGCGCGTGCTTCCTTGAACTTGTTCAAATCAAGCAGCACACGGGCGACCCCGACGCGTGCCGAAGCATTTGGAGGAGGATTCTTAAGCGCCTCGCGATAAAGTTCCGCCGCGTTCTCCCGACTAGCATCGTCGCGCGCTTCCTCACGTGCCTTCTCTGCCTGTTGAAACATCAACACCGCCGGATCATCCGTGCCGACGAGTTTCACGCTCAGCGTGCGGCGGCCGGGCAAAAGGACTGCGGTTGCTTCTTTAAAGGCGGTTTTGCGAACACGAACGGTGTGCCGGCCCGGTGAGAGTTTGGAGATAGTGAGTTTGCCTGAAGCGTCGGTAGTTCCGCGCCGGACTTCGTCGATCCAGACGATTGCGTTTGGTTCAGACGTAATCGTGACTGCGGCTGGTTGCGCCTGGACCACTAGTGCGAAGACAACGAGACACAAACAAACACGTGTACAAGCAATCATTCCCCACCGCTTCCACTTACACGCCGCTGACGAACATTAGGATTGACACTGGGCGGATTCGCACTCGGAGCGCTGACGCGCGCACCAACTTCCGGACGAAACTTCCCCTGCTCATCGTACAAACGCAGATACTGCAAACGATTTCTTACCACGCCCTGAACGTAACCACGCGTTTCTTTGAACGGCACGGCCTCCGCCCATTCATCAATCTCCAGCGGCAGCGATGCCTTCCACTGCACCGCTCGCCCTGGCCCAGCGTTGTAAGCCGCGGCCACGTATTCGATACGGCCAAACTTGTCGATTTGATCGCGCAGGTATGCGGTCCCGAGCTGAATGTTCAAACGCGGTTCGTACAGCGTTTCCGCCGTAATCTCACGACTCACACCATGCCTGCGCGCCGTTAACTTTGCAGTTGGCACCAGCACCTGCATCAACCCGTACGCCGCCGCGACCGATCGCGCGCGTGCGGTAAAAATCGTTTCCTGACGAATCAAACCCGCGACCTGGTAAGGATCGAGATTTCGCGCGCGGGATTCCTGCACGATGATGTCCCAGTAAGCGAGCGGATAAAACACGTCCCACTGCTCGCGGGTCATCTCTTCGGGTTTCATCTGCGAGTAGTCAGGAAAACTGCGTCGCAGCGTATTCAGCGCGCGCACGTTGTCCTCGTTTGAACGATAGATCTTCGCGATTGCGAGATTGATTTTCGGACTAACGGGATTCTTTTCACCGGCTTCGGCCAACTCTTTCAACGCGAGTTCATCAAGACCGACGTTCGAAAGCTCATCGGCTTTGACGATTCGCGTGTCGGCTTCGGCGTCTGCGGACTCATCCGCGACGGTCACGGTCTGAAGATTTGCCATCGCACGCGCGACGATCGAATCCGGTGGAAACGTTTTCGCGGCTGTCGTGCGACTCAAAACGTCGAGACGCTGCTTGGCGAGATAGCCATACCAATTTGCGTCGTAACGTCCCTGCATCGCTTCATAGAGCGCTCGCGCTTCCGCCAATTTTCCGGCTCGCTCCGAATCGCGTGCGGCCCAATAGCCGGCACGGCCGCGATTATCAGTGTTCTTGTCGGCGTAGTACGCGAGATGCTCGGTGAGCATTCGCGACGATTCAGCGAAGTTACGCGCCTCATGTGCTTCCCACGCGAGATCAAACTGCGTCTGCGCCACTTCGATCGAACTCGAAAAACCGCTCACCGCTGCACGCAGAAAATAGTTTGCTTCAATGCCGCTCTTCGCTTCTTTCGCTATCTGGCCCACCGTGACGAAAGCCCGTGGCGTGAAACTGCTTCCTGGAAACGCGCGGCGCATCTCTTCAACCGTAGCGCGCGCTTGTTCCCACTGCCGCGCACGCGCGTAGGTTTGCGCGAGATAGAAGAGCGCTTCAGCGCGCGTGTCGCCCGCGGATGTTGGAATGCTGTTCAGCGCCGAAACGGCGTCAGTTGTTTTGCGCGCATTGGAAGCAGCGATGCCGCGGCGAAGCTGGTTTTCCGGCGTGGCCGATGCCGGAAACTTTGCGAAAGCATCGCTGTATGCCGTTGACGCGTCGCTGAATCTTTTCGCCGCGTACAAACCGTCGGCGCGGGCCATCGCTTCTTCGGTCTTGGCCGGCGATAGTGTCGAACCGAGTTTCGGAATCGCGGTGGCGGCACTGGCGCTTTCGGTTTCAGCGGGTGCGAAAAAGTAAAGACGTCGATACGACGCGAGCGCGCGTGTCGTATCGCCGGTTTGTTCGTAAGCTTTCGCGCTCGCGAGCAATGCAGCCGCGTCGTTCTGTTCGTTGAGATCTTTCAGAAGCAGCGGAACCGCGGCGGTTTCGCCGGTTTTCGCCAACAGGTCCGCGGCTTGAAGCGCAGCTTCGCGCGCGCGCAGCGAACTGGGATATTCCTGAATTAGCTGTTGATAAACGGCGCGTGCTTCCGCGGTTTTTCCGGCTTGTTCGAGCGCGTTTGCGCGTAGAAACAGTGCGTGATCGGCAAGCGACGTGTGTTCAGCGATCAGGTTCGTATCGAGCAACGCCGCGGCGCCTGCGAAGTCTCGCGCGTTCAGTTTTATGCGCGCGCGCAGGAGGCGGGCGAGTGCGGCAGTTTTTGTGCGGGGAAACTGAGTCTCGAGTTTCGCGACGGCTTCTTCAGACGGCAACACGTCGTTGCGCGTCATGCTGCGCAGCGTGTCGAGTGCTTGTTGTTCTGCCGGGAGCTGCTGCCGTGTGAGGCAGCTTGCGCTCATAAGAAAAGGCAGCGACGCCAGTCCGACGAATGCGATCGCCACGGAAATGAGAAGTAAGCGGTGCTTGGCCATAGGTTCTTTGGGCTTAGATCTTTGTTCTCTGTAAAGCGCTTACCACTACAAAGTACCAAGCACAAAGTACCAAGAACTAAACCTAAGCGTGCACTGTCGGTCCCGGGTAATTCGATCCGAGTTTAGAAACGTCGCCTTCGGCCAACGTGTTCACGAGCTCGCCGTGAAAGTAGTCGTATTGCCAGGCGACTTCCGGTTTGACGCGCTTATCATACATCTCGCGCGAGCGATCTATGTATTCGCGTAAACGATCATAGAGATCGTGTTCGGCGCGGCCTTCAGCAACCTTCTGCTCGTTGTACAACTTGATCTCGGAGATCAGCAGTCGCGCAAAGCGACGCGCATCGTTGTGCAAGCGGCGGTCTTCCTCGCTACCTACGTCAACCGGCAAATCCGTGTCCTGACCGTAACGTCGTCGCGGCGCCGGTGCCGGCGTTGCTTCAACTGGCGTCGCGGTCCAGGCCGGCTCTTCACCCGAAACACCAGATTGTGTTGCATCGTCTGAGAACGTGGTTGCTTCTTCAGCAACCGCAGTTTCCATGAACGATCCCGTTTCAACCGGTTCCGCTTCGTAAGTCGGAATTGTTTCCGCGCCGGAGAAAGCCGGTTCAGCAGCAGGCTCAGGCTCGCCGAACGCAGGCTCGGGCGCTATCGGTGTCGCCGGCATCGCGGTTTCATATTCACTGGTAGGAACGTAAGCCGGCGCTGGTTCGGCTTGCACTGGAGCTTCTTCAGTGGCGGCGCGTTTCGGAGCACTGCGCGATACCGACAACAGCTCGACGGCCATACTGGAAACACTCACCAGCGTTTCAAGAGCCTCGAGGTTAATCGATTCGGAACCGAGACCAGCGGAATCAGCGTAGAGCACTGCGACTGCGCGTCCACGCACGGTCAGCGGAACGGCGACGATTCTTTGCGGCGGTTCTTCACCAAGCCGTTCAATTAGAAGATTGTCTTCAGTGTGCGAACCTGGTCCACCACTCCACGTCGTCAGCGATTTTGCGGCGCTGCCGATCACCGTGTCGGCACTTAAAGGCATGGAAATCTTCGGGATCGCCTGGTCGCCAACGGTTCCTTCAAAACCGCGTCCACGCCAGCCGCCGGCCTGATCGCCCTTCACGACGAAGAAAGCCACGCGCGGGGCGAACGAGGCGGCGCGGTTCACAAGCGCCTTAAGAATGTCGGCTTGGGATTTCTGCTCATTAAGCTCCGAAATCGCCGCCTTCACGATGGCCATGTCGCTCGAAGCCTTCGCTCGCGTCGATTCGGCCGCGGCCATCTCGATACCGCGTTCGTGAGCCGCATGCAGGTGCTCGGTTATGGAAGCGACCAAACTGCCTTCTAATTGCACGTCTGACTGGCGCTCCAAAAAACCGGAGATCGACTCGTTGACGAGGCTTTGCAGAGTGGCGATTTCCTGCTTGACGGCGCTTAGGCGACTTTCGAGATAACTTTCAATCTCATGCCGCAAACTTTCTTCCAAATGTCCGTTGACCACAGTAAGGGTCCTCCGTGTCGTGTGTTGATGTGACGAACCCAAGGTGTTCAGGTAGGGAAACTTAACCCAAGGTCTTTGCGCAAAGAGAGCCGAGCAGGGGGCACGGGCTCAGAAGTGATTATGGACGGCTCGTGTTGAGCTAGTCAATACTTACGTTTTTGTTCGCCGTTTAAAGGTCTGGTATCTTGGTTGCTTGTTGTGGGAGACCAGTGGAGGCAAACCACCTGTCCGATGGCTGCTACGATTCTGATCGCCGAAGATTACGACGATAACCGCGAACTCCTTCGCCTGCTGCTCGCTGGCGCGAATTATGACGTTCGGGAGGCCAGAAACGGGCAGGAATGTTTGACGATGGCCGCTAAGGATCCGCTGCCGGACCTCATTATGGTCGACCTCTCAATGCCCGAACTGGACGGCTGGGAGGTTTTCAGACAGCTCAAGGCTGATTCCAATACAGCCAATATTCCTTGCGTGGCCGTCACGGCCCACACGGATCAGGACCGCATCCGCGCGTTGCAGTCAGGTTTCAGCGCCTTCGTCGCGAAACCGTTTAAAACGGAAGAATTGCTGCTTACCGTAGCGCGTTTGGTTCGAAAATAGCGCCGCCCTTCATCACAAAGTTCACGCGCCTCATAGATTATTTTTCCGAGACCACGACTTGTTGAATCGTTGGCGGCAGCGGATGAAGCGTGCTGCGCGAGAAGCCGGCGCGGGCAAACATCTGTTCCAGTTCGGAAAACGTGTAAGCATCGCCTGACGGAGTGCTCGTTAGCATCATCATGCTGAATCCCGCGGCGTCGGGCGGCGTCACGCGATCTTCGTTCGGAATAAATTCCAGGGTGACTGCGCGTCCACCATCACCAAGTGCGCTGTGAACTTTGCGCAGCAGCGTTTCGCATGTCGGCGGATCGAAGTGGTGCAGGAAGTTTGTCAGTAAGACAAGGTCGTAGCTCGAGCCGAACTCGACGTTAAAAGCGCTGCCTTCGTTCGTCTGATAACGATCAGCAACCCCCATCTTTTGCGCATTTTCTTTCGCGACTTCGAGCACCGCGGACCAGTCCACTGCCGTAATTTCGGCCTGCGGATTATTGGTGGCGAATGCGAGTCCAAACAGACCGTGTCCGGCGGCGATGTCGAGGACCTTAAGCTTCCGGTCTGCGCTCGGATCGATGAGCTTGGCGATCAACTGCGCGGGCATCGCCATCATCGCGCCCATCGCTCGTGCGAACTTCACCCATACCGGATTCTCGGGACCGATCGTGCCGTCGTTCTCCATCACCGTGCCGCCTCTCCGCACCGCTTCCGCGATGTGTTTGGCGCCTTCCGTCAACATCGGCGAGCAGAGAAATTCGACGGTGCCGCCGAGGTATGCAGGAGAACGTTTGTCGAGAAACGTTGCTGAGTCGAGTGTCAGTCCGTACTGGTCACCATCCTTCGTCAGCATTCCATAGATTGTGAGGAAGTCGCAGAGCACGCGGATGCCTTTCTCAGACGCCTGACAACGCTTCGCGATCTGGGCGGCGGTGGTATTGCCTTCG
Organism: Acidobacteriota bacterium; assembly: GCA_020199835.1. Lineage (GTDB taxonomy): Bacteria > Acidobacteriota > Blastocatellia > Pyrinomonadales > Pyrinomonadaceae > PSRF01. The sequence goes on from JAIVJV010000009.1 coordinate 902,124, forward strand.
CCGATCGCGGTGAACACTTCGAGCTCGATAGCACCTTTCAGAGCTTCGGTTCGTTGATGCGCGTTAATGGTTTGGAAGAAAAGTTGGGGAGATGGTTGCTGGGCGGCGGAAGTCGACATCTATGTGTCCTTTCGTTTGATTTGAATTGTATGTGGTCCGGTCATCCTACCGGATCGGTTCTCGTAAAACTATCTCTGCCGCCGCGGCGGCAACTTGCGCGGCTTGCGGGTGCGTGCGGTGCAAACCAGCGACCTGCAACAGCGCCTCGCCGGTTCGCGAAAACATGCGAAACAGATCGCCTTCCTCGGCGCGCGTCTGCCGCACGATCTCGGCCCACGAAGCACCGTTGGCCCACAAAACAGCGGCGCCGGCGGCGGAGAAGTTTAGCTCGGGCGCAGGCTCGACGCCGTGTTTCCATTCTTCAGCGGAGACTTTGAAACCGATGTCTTCAAAGCGCGACAGTGAGGTGACGATCCCGTCGTCCAGTTCGAGATCGCCGTAGTCGCGATCTTCGTCGGCAGTTAGCGCAGCCATGATTCCCGCGACCTGTTTCAGATCTAGCTCGTTGAAGAGACCGCTTTCGAGCGCCTCGCCCACGAGCAACGGCCGATCGATGTGCAGGTCAGCGAGCCAGCGCCCGCGTTCGGTTACTTTTTCTGCGTCGTAATCAAGATAACCAAACACGGAAAGCACTCGCGCTCGTTGTTCGAATGGCAGCCAAACTTCTTCGCGCAGGGCTTCGATCCGGCGCGTGGCGCGTTCGTAGTCTTCAGCGGTTTCGTGGAGTTCCCAGAGCAGTTCGGTACAACGCTGACGATCCGCGCCAGCGATGTGTGGCGGCAGAAGATTGTCGATGCTGTCGTCGAGGATCTTCAACGCGTCGGTTTCTTCGGCGTGCACGTCACGCAGCCGCGGCTCGGGCAATGTCAGCTCGCGGTTGCGTTCGTGAATTTCTTCAAAAGCCTGTTCGATATCGCGTTCGCGCAGCCTGTAAACGGGCGAATACACGCGGCCAATTCGGTCCTGCGAAAAACTCGCGCTGCTTCCGTCTTCGCGCACGCCGCGCACGTTGCCGTCGCGCTTTTCGGTGACCATAACTAATCGCCGTCCGCTACGGCCGATACCCACGACACGACCTGGTTTCACGACCTCATTCAACCAACGCGAAAAAACTTCCGCGCGTGTTTTCGGCTTCACTTCCTGCAAACGCGCTCGCGCGCCGATGAGACGTTCCAAACCAAGCACGGTGGAGACTGGAAGGTCGTAGCCGGATTCTTTAAGTCGTTCTTCGATTTTTTGCGTCGCTTCATCGCGCATCTTTTCGAGACGAGTGAGTTGTCGCACCGAATCGCGATGAGCAAAGCTGCGCTCCGCGATCTCACGCACGTGCGCGAACGTTCCGTAAGCATCGAGCAGGTTCAAGAGTGTTGTGTAGGTCGCGCGAAATTGACTGACGAGCGGATCGGGCGAGGTTTTGAGTAATTGCGCGATTCGTAATGGATCCTGATGAAGCCCGGGAGCGGCGACAACGAACCCGACGTTGTCGCGGCCACGACGACCTGCGCGTCCCGTCATCTGTTGTAGTTCCGAAGCTGATAACGGTCGCCAACCGCCGGCGGTGCGCGCGTCTGCGCCGGTCAACACGACGCTTCGCGCGGGAAAATCAACGCCTGCTGCAACCGTTGCGGTGGCAAAGATCGCGTCGAGCAAACCGGCGCTCATCAATTTCTCGATCACGAGTTTCCACGCCGGAATGTGTCCAGCGTGATGCGACGCGACGCCGCCGCGGATGATCGTGTCCCAATGTCGATGGCTGCGTACTTCCGGATGCTGCTCGACAAATGCGCGCATGAACTCGCGCCGCGCTTCGCGGCGGAGATCATTTCCGGTGGGACGCGCGAGCGCCGCTTCTGACGCTGCTTGATCGCAACGCCGCCGTGTCGGCATGAACACGATGGCGGGCAGCAAGTTGTAACCTTCCAACGCCGACAGCAACGTCGCCGGCGGCATTTCAGGCATTCGGAGTTTCATGCATCATCCGTGTTATCTGGGGATTGACTCTTCCGTCGTCGCCGAGTAGCGGAATCAGGTTTTTGTCCGGCAGCAACAGCGCCGAACGCAACGGCACCGGCCGTTTTCCCGGACCCGTGATCACGCCACAGCGTACGCCGCGCACTTCTTCCAGCCAACTTGCGAAATCACCGGCGTTCCCGATCGTCGCCGACAACAACAGCAAACGGATCCGCGGCGGCGTCAAGATGATCGCTTCTTCCCAAACGTGGCCCCGATCTTCGTCCGCGAGATAGTGTGCTTCGTCGAGCACGACGAGATCGGAATCGACCTCAGTGCCGGTGCGCAACGAGTCAAACAGTTGATTGCGATAGATCTCGGTGGTGCCGACGATCAGCGGCGCATCCGAGTTCTCTTTACGGTCACCGGTCAGAATGCCGACATTTGCTGCGCCAAACTCGTCGCTAAACTCCTGGTATTTCGAGTTGGTCAGCGCCTTCAGCGGAGAGGTGTACCACGCGCGTTTGCCCGCGCCCAACAAACGCCGGATCTCCTCGCGCGCGATCCATGTTTTACCACTGCCCGTGGGCGCTGTGACGAGCACGTCTTCGTACTCGAGCATCGCCAGGGCTTCGAGTTGAAAAGGATCGGGTTCGAAGGGCGCCGGCGGCGGAGTTCCGATGCCGTGCAGCAGTTTCTTCACCTCTCGCGAGTGGGAAATCTTTCCTTCCGGCGGGCGTTTTTCGGAGTTTCGTTGATCCGGACGCTGTGACGAATATCGCGAACCGCGATTTTTATGTTGGCGCCAGTGTTTTCGACCGTTTCCACGCATGTCAGACATTCTAGCCGCGCATTTGCGGCCTGCGAAGTGCTAACCCGAACCGGGAGAGTTACAATCTGTCTCACAACGCGTTGCGCACCGGTGGCGTCTAATCGGCTTGAACAAAAATCGCTCCGCGACGTTTCAAATCAGGGATGACTGAGCTGTTCGAAAATTTCGAGGTTAACCGCGACTCCAGATGGTCGGTAGTGCTTGTGCGGCTTGTCGGCGCCTCGCTCGTGCTGCATCTGCTGCTCCTTTGGCTGGTTGTTTACGTACCAGCCATTCGCGACACGGTGAATATCGCTGCGCTGATTGCGAGCACGAGGATTGTAGATGAAGACTACGTCGCGACGCAGATCGGCGATGACGTCCAACTGGTGCAGCTCACGAACGAAAAATTTCGTTATCCCGAAGGCTACTTCGCTCTCGAAGCGCAAATTGAAGGTAAGCTGCCCGCCCCAACCGGAGCAGCGGCGGATCCGTTTGCAGCGAAGGTAGTTTCGCAATGGAATCCGTCGAAGAACGTTGATCCGGAGCCGATACCCTCGCCGAGTCCCGATGCGAGCGCGTCACCTGCGGCGAGTCCGTCTGCGAGTCCGTTAGCCACGGCGGCTGCTTCGCAGTCACCGTCGGCGATCGCGCAAGCGTCACCGCCTGCAAACAGCAATACAAACACGCAACTTCCTCCCGACGAAGCGCAGAAGAAGCTGGAAGAGACAGCCAAGGAAAACAATCTTGCGCTGCCCGAAGAGAACCAGATCAACAAGAAGGCGCTGAAAGATTTCGCCGCCTACGCGAACGATCTCAAGAACACAGGCAAGCTCGACTTGAACAAACCTTTCGAGGTTGTGATCGAAGCCGAGATGGACCAGAACGGCAAGCTGCAAAACGCGCGGTTTACGAAGAAAGTTGGCGACGAAAACCTCGTCGATCTGTTCGGTCGCATGATTGCGGCGTTGAACGACAGTGGTTTCCTGATTTATCTGCAACCGCTCAGCAAGGACAATCCAGGCGCGAAAGTCGTGATCACGATCAAGCAGGGGGAGAGCGAAGTGCTCGCAACGGTCGCGTCGGAAACGACTTCCAACTCACGTGCTGAGACGTTAGCGAAAGTGCTCAATACGGCTTTGTTTTACGGCGCGGGTTCGCGTTCTGGAAAAGACGAGGAAGTGTTAATGAAGAATACAAATGTCACGCCCGACGGCAAAAAAGTAGTGGTGAACTTTTCTATGCCGCGGCAGAGCGTGGTCGAGCTGATAAAGAAGCAATTGGAGCCAGGCGTTTAATAGCATAAAATCACAGACCGTTATGAGTTTCGATAAATTTCTGACTAAAGTATTTGGCAGCAGTAATCAGCGGTTCCTCAAATCGATTCAGCCGCTGGTTGGACAAATCAACTCACTCGAGCCGGCCGTTCAGAAGCTTTCAGACACTGAATTGCGCGAACGCACCGCGGCTTTTAAAGAACAGGTCAAGCGCGAGGTTGGCGACGCTACCGAAAAAGAGGAACGCAAGGGACGCGAACGAAGAGCGCTCGATGAAATCCTGCCGGAAGCATTCGCGATCGTCAGAGAAGCGAGCGTGCGGACCACCGGCATGCGTCACTTCGACGTGCAGTTGATCGGCGGCATCGTTCTGCACCAGGGCAAAATCGCTGAGATGCGAACCGGCGAAGGTAAAACCCTCGTCGCCACGTTGCCGTCGTATCTCAACGCGCTCACCGGACGCGGCGGCGTTCACGTCATCACCGTGAATGATTACCTCGCTGCGCGCGACGCGGAGTGGATGGGACAGATTCATCGCTTCCTCGGACTCGAAGTCGGTTGCATTCAGAACGACATGGACGACTTCGAACGCCAGGCGGCTTACGCCGCGGATATCACGTACGGAACGAACAACGAGTTTGGTTTCGACTACCTGCGTGACAACATGAAGTTTGACCTCGCCACCTGCGTGCAGCGTGGTCATTACTTCGCGATCGTCGACGAAGTCGACTCGATCCTGATCGACGAAGCGCGCACGCCGTTGATCATCTCCGGTCCCTCAGACGAGGCCACTGATAAATACCGAAACGCCGACGCAATCATTCCACACCTGAAAAAAGGCGAGGACGTCGACGGCAAGAAGACCGGCGACTACGTCGTAGATGAAAAAGCACACACGGCAGTGCTGACCGAAGAAGGCGTGGAAAAAGCCGAACGGCTGTTAGCAGTCGGCAATCTCTACGATCCTTCCAACATGGAATTGCTCCACTGCGTCGAGCAGGCGTTGAAGGCGCACACGCTTTACAGGAAGGATCATCAGTACGTGGTCCAGGACGGCGAAGTCATCATCGTTGACGACTTCACTGGCCGCTTGATGAAGGGCCGCCGCTGGTCTGACGGTCTGCACCAGGCCGTCGAGGCGAAGGAAGGCGTCGAGATCGAGAAAGAGAACCAGACTCTCGCAACGATCACCCTGCAAAACTATTTCCGCCTTTACGAAAAACTCTCCGGCATGACCGGTACTGCCGAAACAGAAGCAGCGGAATTTGCTTCGACTTACAAACTCGACGTCATCGTCATCCCGACGCACATGCCGATGGTGCGCGCGGACTTCTCGGACGTCATCTATCGCACGCTCCCGGAAAAATGGGACGCGGTGATCGAGGAGATCAAAGAGTGTCATGAGAAAGGACAGCCGACACTCGTCGGTACTGTTTCCGTTGAAAACTCCGAACTGATCGCGCGCCGTTTGACGAAAGAGAAGGTGCCTCACAACGTGCTGAACGCGAAGTATCACGAGCGCGAAGCAGAGATCGTGGCCCAGGCCGGCAGAAAAGGTGCAGTCACGATCGCCACGAACATGGCGGGCCGCGGTACCGATATCCTGCTCGGTGGCAATCCTGATTTCCTGGCGCGCGAGTTTTTGAAGCGCGAAGAAGTCGATCCTGATGACGTGACTGACGAACAGTGGCGCGGCGCGTTCGAGCACGCGAAGCGCATTGTCGAAGCAGAGCACAAGGAAGTGGTCGATCGCGGCGGCCTGCACATCATCGGCACTGAACGGCACGAGTCGCGGCGCATCGACAATCAGCTTCGTGGACGTGCCGGACGCCAGGGCGATCCCGGTTCGTCTCGCTTCTTTCTCTCGTTGGAAGACGATCTGATGCGCATCTTTGCCGGCGACAAGGTCAAAGCCTTGATGCAGCGTCTGGGTATGGAACAGGGTGTCGCCATCGAGTCAGGAATGGTTTCGAAGCGTATCGCGGCCGCGCAGAAGTCTGTTGAAGGACGCAACTTCGAAGCTCGCAAACACCTGCTCCAATATGACGACGTCATGAACAAGCAGCGCGAGACCATTTATGGTCTGCGTCGTCAGTTGATGGAAGAGCCCGATCAACGCGAATACCTGATGGGCGATCCGCCGGCGGCGGGTGTTGCTTACGATCTGCTGTCGGACATTACGCGGCAATATCTCAACCCGGACGTTTCGCCGGATGCGTGGGACGTAGACAACTACAAGATCCAGATCAAGACCATTTACGACTTCGACGTCGACCGCGAGCGCATTGATGTGCAGAACTTCACGTCGCAGGAAGTCGTGGACGCGATCTGGGAACGACTAAAAGTCAAGTATCAGTACAAGGAACAGCAGATTGGTCCCGAAGCGATGCGCACGTACGAGCGCATCATCATGCTCAACATCATCGACGCGCAGTGGAAGGACCACCTCCTGTCTTTGGACCACCTGAAACAGGGCATTGGCCTCGTTGGTTACGGACAGAAAGATCCGCTCGTCGAGTACAAAAAACAGAGTTTTGACATGTTCCAGGAAATGCTCGATCGGATCGACACTAGTACGATTCGTTCACTCTTCAATCTTCAGGTTGTGTCGGAGCAGCCTCCCGAAACGCTCCAACAACGTCGCGCAGCCCGCCGTCCCGCTTCGTTAAGATTTACCGGACCAAACCAGGGTGCGGCGCCGGCGGGCGAAGAAGATGGCAAAGTGAAGACGGTCGTTCGCGATCAACCGAAGGTCGGCCGCAACGAGCCTTGCCCCTGCGGATCGGGAAAGAAATACAAGAAGTGTCACGGCATCAACGCCTAACTTCTGTGCTCTGTGCCTGGCTCTTTGTACTTCGTCGTTCAAAAACGAGCGGTGCACGAAGTACAAAGCACCAGGTACTAGGCACAGGACGTCTTGAGTTTGGAAACCATCTCCACTAATCCCGTTGTCCACGCAATCATCAGTGGGGCCGCGCCGCAACCGGCGCGGCTCGCGGCAGCACGCGGAATGTTGCCGCTACAACAACACGAGCTGCTCGAGATTCTCGTCGCCCTCGCCGACAGCAACGACGCCGAAATCGCGAGCGCCGCGAAAGAAACTCTCAAGTCTGAAACTACAGAAGATCTCCTGATCGCGGCGACCGCCGAAGAAACGCCACCGAGCGTGCTCGCGTATCTCGCGTCCCAACCCGACTACACGCTAGAGATTTACGAGACGGTAATACTCAACGCCAAAACACCAGACGAAGCTCTCGCGAAGCTCGCCGCTTCGACCGCGCACGGCTCGCTTCTCGAGCTGATCTCGATCAATCAACAACGTCTGGTCCGAGCGCCTGAACTCATCGAAGCGATTCTCGCGAATCCGGCTCGTAGCGGTGAAGCCGAGCGGCGCGCCCGCGAAACACGCGAAGAGTTTTTCGAGAAGGAACGCGGCGCACGACAGATCGCCGACGAGCTTCGCGCGCGTGGCCAGACCGCGGCCGCGGAGTTTTTCGAAACAGCCGAGTTGACCACAGCGACGGGTGAGCTGAGTCTTGACGATGCGTGGTTAATAGCTCAACACATCGAAGTTAGTGACGACGACATCGATGATAGCTGGTTGCCGGCGGAATATTCCGCAGAGTTGGTCACTGAGACTGCGGAAGAAAGCGCTGCCAACATGCAACGAGTTCTTGAAAGCGAGCGGCTGGAGTCGGGTGGTGAAATAAAAGCAGAACGCGTCTCGCTCATTCGGCGCATTATGTTCATGAACACGAAAGACCGTATCAAGCTAGCGATGAAAGGCGATCGGGAAGCACGCAGCATCCTCATTCGCGATTCGAACAAGGTGGTCTGTTCCGCGGTCGTCAAGAACCCGCGCATCAGCGAGCAGGAGATCGAAAACGTCGCCTCGATGCGCACGGTTGCCGAGGAAGTGCTGCGGCTAATCGCCATGAACCGCGCGTGGGCTCGCTCTTACCCGATAATCCATAACCTGGCTCGTAACCCGCGCACTCCGATACCAACGGCGATAAACATCCTTCCACGCATCAGGACCAGGGATCTCGACACCCTTCAGCAGAACCGAAATGTCTCGGAAGCGGTGCGCCGCCAAGCGTATCGACTGACCCGCGCCCGTTCCGGCGAGTAACTGTCACAAGATTTTTTCGAAATAGTTAATATTGTGCTTGACAGGTCACGTTTAATTCGTTAAATTTCGCACAGTCACGAATTAGTAAGGTTTCTTGCTTATTTGAAAACTTGTGGGTGCCAGTTGGCCAGTGCGTAAATAGCAATTTTTTAACGTATCCTTTACCCGCACAACGCACCGCCCGAAGAACCGTTCGCTCTTTGATTGGTTCTCATGCTCTGGAGCCACCCTTGTTTTGCCCGATGCCTGCCCCGAATGTTTTACCCCGCTTGGTTCCTGGAACAAGCGGGGTTCCCTCTTTGTGGCCTCATTATTTAGCGTGTTGAAACTTCGGAAATGTTTCTTGCTTCCGCCGCTGGCTCTTTCTCGGCCTCGGCGATGACTTTCCCGCACATGCGCGCGAAAAGCCGCTCGTACTCGTCCACGACGTTTTCCCAGTCGTAGTGAGTCCGAATCCGAAGCTGCGCCCGATGGCGGTAAGCCTGGACCAGAGAACCATCTCGCAAGACACGTTGCAGTTTTTCAGCGAGATCAAACTCGTTGACGTACGGCACGCCCGCGTCGCCTACGACCTCGATATTTTCGGGTGTCGCGAGTGTTAAGACGCAGTTTCCGTAACCCATGGCTTCGAGTAGTGCGGGGTGAGTGCCGCCCACTTCGGTCGCGTGAACGTAGCAATAGGCGTTTTGCTGCAACGCGCGATAGTCCTGACCAAACACGAACCCTGTGAAGATGATCCGTTTGTCACCGCGAGCCTGAGCTTTCAAACTGTTGATGTAACTCTCGGCGTAAGGCGCGTCGCCCACGATCAGCAGTCGGTAAGCCGTGCGAACTTTTTTGAAAGCCTCAATCACGAGGTGTGCGTTGTTTTCAGGCTCCAGCCGCGAGACGTACAACACGTAACGGTTTGGTTCGACGCGCCACTTTCGCACCGCAGCGCGATCCGGCCGGCGTTCCACTTCACTGCCGTACGCAATCATCGTCGAGGGCGCGTTGTGCTTAATCTGGTAGTAATCCTGAATAACCTGCGCATCCGTCACGACTTCATTCGGCAAAACGGTCGAGAGATATTCGGCGAGGCGGTAATAACGTCGCGCGAGCGGGCCCCACTTTTTGCGTTTGTGTTCCAGTCCATCGACATTGATCGCGACCGGTGTTCCGGTTAACCGCAGAATAGAGCTGAACGGGGCATTCGCAGAATTGCAGATCAGGACGGCGTCGAAACGACGCGAGATTGCGTGAACCGCGGAAAGAAACGTGTGCACCACGGTATCGAAATATTTGTGGCGGATCGTCGGCAATACTTCGAGCCGCACCCCGTGATACTCCAACTGGCGCGGTGAAACATAATGCGAGCGGCAATAGACGGTGACGTCGTGTCCGCGCGCGGCGAGACGCGTGGAAAGGTGTTCGGCGAACGTTTCAAACCCGCCGTAGCTGGCCGGAATACCTCGCGTTCCGAGAATAGCGATGCGCATTACTTAACTCGCAGCCGACCGGTAAGAGCCCCGAGCGACTTGCTGGTAAACGTTGAGTGTTTGTCTTGCGGTTTCTCGCCAGTCAAACATGCTGGCCCGTTTCAAACCTTTAACACTTAACTCCTGGCGGAGTTTCGAATCCTTGCTTAACTGGTCCATTGCGGCAGCGATCGCGGACACGTCGAAAGGGTCAACTTTCAAGCCGGCGTCGCCGACAACTTCCGGCAGGCTGGTTGCATTTCCGACGATAACGGGCGCGCCACACTTCATCGCCTCCAGTGGTGGTAAACCAAAGCCCTCGAAATAGGATGGATAAATGAAACAAAGTGCGCCGGAATAGAGTGCCGGGAGATCTGCTTCCGGGACGTAGCCTGTAAGCACAACCGAATCTTTGCAGCCCGTCTCTTCAAGCGTACGCAAGGTTTCGTCGTAAAGCCACGCGCGTTTTCCAACCAGGACCAGCTTTGGAAATTTACTGCTTGTACGGCCGCTTCGCAATAGGGCGTACGCTTGTAGTAGCCGCACGAGGTTTTTGCGAGGCTGAATGGAACCAACCGAGAGAACGTAGTCGCCGTCTATCCCGTAATTGTGTCGCACACGTTGAAGTTCCTTAGCGTACGTGACCGGGCCAAAGTGTTCGGGCGCTGCGAGCGGGATAGCAGTAACCTTTTGTTCCTCGATCTTATACGTCTCAATGATGTCGCGCCTCGTGTGCTCGGAAAGTGTGAGTATCCTCGCCGCTCGCCGGGCAGAATGCCGCACCGTCAGTCGCAACTGTGTCCGGCTGCGCCGATTGAAAGTTTGCGGCAAGTGTTCGAAGGAGAGATCGTGAATACTGACCACCGCCGGACACGGACAAAACGGCGGAGCCGTAAATTGCACGTGCAACACGTCAACGGGATGTTTGCGGAGTTCGGCGCTGAGTGTCAGCGGGATTCGGATCAGCGGCGTGTGAGGCAGCGTGGTGTGAACTTTGAAGTTGGGCCAGCGCTGGTGGAAACGATCGCGAGCTTCAGCTGTCGTGACGTAGAGAGTGTACTCGTTAACGTCGTCGATCTGCGCCAGCGCCTCGATTAGGTTTACGGCGTAGCTTTCGTTGCCACCAAGCCTGGTCCCGACAGAATGCGCATCAATGGCAATCCGCAAAGGGGGTTCTCGATCCACTTCCCTGCACAGAGAAAGTTTACTTGCCCTTGGCCGCGGCAGCCGTCTCGCCGTTTTGCTGGCCGCGCGTATCGCGTTCGCGAATGCGTGCGGCTTTACCACGCAGACCGCGCAGGTAATAAAGCTTGGCGCGTCTGACGCGACCTCGTTTCACCAAATCGATGTGATCGATGATCGTGGCGTGCAGCGGAAAGATTCTTTCGACGCCCACGCCGAAACTCGTTTTGCGCACCGTGATGGTTTCGCGCGCGCCGCCGTGCTTTCGCGCAATCACGACACCTTCAAAAGCCTGCAATCTCTCTTTGGTCTCGGATTCCTTGATCCGGACATGAACGCGGACCGTGTCACCCGGCTGAAACTCGGGAATATTTTTTCTTAACTGGGTCTCTTCAATCTTATCCAAACGATTCATTGTGATGCTCCTCTTTCCGCGTTCACCTAATTCAACGATTCAATAAATCCGGGCGCTTGCGCCGTGTCTTTTCCAGCGCAGCCTCTTTGCGCCAGCGTGCGATCTCCGCGTGATTTCCGCTCAACAAAGTTTCCGGGACTCTCATACCCCGGAAATCAGGTGGCCGCGTGTACTGCGGGTAATCCAGCAAGCCTTCTGAAAACGATTCGTTCACCGCCGAAGTCTCGCTACCCAACGCGCCGGGTAACAACCGAACGACCGCGTCAATAATCACCATCGCCGCCGGTTCACCACCAGAGAGTACGTAATCTCCGATCGATACCTCATCGGTCACGAGCGCGTCCGCGACTCTCTCATCGACTCCCTCGTAACGGCCGCACAAAAGCACGATGCGCGAGTCGCTCTGTGAAAGATCTTTAGCTAACGCCTGAGCAAAAACTTCACCTTGGGCCGATAGCAGAACTACGCGCGTATTCGGCGGCAGATCTTCGCGGCGAGCAGCGCCCGTCAACGCTTCGACTCCGGCGAATATCGGTTCGGGTTTCAGCACCATGCCGTCGCCACCGCCGAACGGCCGATCGTCCACGACGTGATGCTTGTCGGTGGTCCATTGACGCAAGTCGTGGGCGATGATTTCCACGAGCCCGGCGTTACGCGCCCGTCTCACGATTCCGCAATCGATTGCTTCGCGGAAAAACTCGGGAAAGATCGTGATGATATCGAAGCGTAACATCTTGCTGCCTGGTCAAAGATCTACAACTCAAGTAAGCCTTCCGGTGGATCGACCACGATGGTCTTGGCTGCCGGATCTATTTCAACGACGATCGAAGCCGCGAGCGGCACCAGGTGTTCGTTCCCGGCTTCGTCAGCAATCACGAGAATCTCGGTGCCGCCGGTTCGCAGTACCGAACGAACCTGGCCGATACTCTTGTCGCCGACTTTGACTGTGCAGCCTTCCAGCTCCCAGTCGTAAAACTCGTCTTCTTCGAGAGGTACGCGATCCGCTTGCTGTACGGCGAAGTCGTGACCAACGAACTGCTTCGCGCGGTCGACGTCGTCGCAATGGGCGAGCTTCAGTACGACGCGATCCTTTTGGAACCAGTAATCCTCGAGTTGGACCACGCTGCGGTCGCCCGACGGAGAAACGAGGATCAGTTCCTCGAGTTCTTCGAATCGCTCGGGAAAGTCGGTCAAAAGCTCTGCGACGATCTCGCCTTTGAGCCCGTGAGTGCGCACCGCTCGAGCGATAACGACCAAATCATCCGAGCCGGCCGGGTCCATCGGGCTTACTCCACGATTTCCAAGAAGTATCGTCGATTCTGTTTGGTGCCGCCGATTTTTGCCAAAGATCTAAGGGCACGAATTGTCTTGCCCTGTTTGCCGATAATTTTGCCAACGTCCTGCGACGCTACGCGCACTTCGATCAATGTGGCGCCGCGTTGCTCGACTTCGCGAATGTCCACTGCCTCTTTGTCGTCGACCAGCGACTTAACGATCATCTCGATGGCGTCTCGCATGGTTTCGGGCTTCAGTTATTTCGAAGAGACAGGGTTTAGGCTTGTGCTTCTGCGGCGGCCGCGGTTTCGGACTTCGCGCTCGCTTTGATCAACCGGCTCACGGTGTCCGTTGGTTGCGCGCCTTTTTCCAGCCAGTAATTGACTCGCGTCAGGTTCAGCTTGATCTCGGCCGGATTGCGAGTCGGGTTGTAGGTGCCCAGGTTTTCGAGATAAGCGCCGTCGCGTTTTGACTGCTTCTCCTTAACGACCACTCGATACGAAGGGCTCTTCTTCGCCCCGGTACGCATTAATTTTATGGCTAACAAATCGTTCCTCCTAGCTACCTTCTCCGCTTTTTTCGTTTCTTCTTAAGCTTCTTTTTCGATGGTCCAGTTCGAACCGACGGCAAAGAGGGCATCGACGGCATCTCGCCATCATCACCTCCACCAAATCCACTAAGATCCGGCATGCCCGTGATCTTTCGCATCATCTTGCCTTTCAGCCCGCTGCCGCCGAAGATGCCGGAACCGGAAAGCTGCCGCATCATCTGCCGCATCTCGACGTACTGCTTGATGAGCTGATTCACGCTCGCGACCGTGGTGCCCGAGCCGCGTGCGATCCGCCGCCGGCGATTGGCGTTCAGGATGCGATGATCGTTGCGCTCGTCCCACGTCATCGAGTCGATGATTGCCTCGGTGCGCTTTAGCTCCTTTTCCATCTCCGCCGACTGCTCTTCAGTCAACTGCGGCATTCCCATGCCGCCGAGAAGCTGATCTGGCAGGAGCTTCATGATCTTTGAGAAAGAGCCGAGTTTCTTGACCTGGCGCAACTGCGAGCGGAAATCGTCTAACGTAAACTCGTTCTGCTGAATCTTTTTGAGCTGCGCTTCGGCTTCACTTTGATCGACTTTCGACTGAACTTCCTCGATTAGCGACAAAACGTCGCCCATGCCGAGGATGCGTTGCGCGACCCGGTCCGGATAAAACGGCTCGAGGGCGTCGTAACGTTCGCCGACGCCAACAAACTTCACCGGTTGGCCGGTGACCTGTTTAATCGAAAGCGCCGCGCCGCCACGTGCGTCACCGTCCATCTTCGTGAGAATCACGCCGGTGATTCCCACGCGGCGGTGAAACTCTTCGCCCGATCGAACAGCGTCCTGACCCGTCATCGCGTCAGCAACGAACAGCGTTTCCACCGGACGGGTCTCGTTTTTGATCGTGACCAGCTCTTCCATCAACGTATCGTCGATGTGCAGGCGGCCTGCCGTGTCGATAAGCAGCGTGTCGAAACCGGTTTGCTGTGCGTGTTTGAGCGCCCCGCGGACGAGGGTCAGCGGATCGTTGGTTTGTGGATCTTCAAAGATCTGTTGGCCCGTCGCTTTCGCGATGACCTTCAACTGTTCTCGCGCCGCGGGCCGATAAACGTCAACCGAAAGCAAGAGCGGCTTTCGCTCCTGATTGGCCGCCAGCCAGCGCGCGATTTTGCCGGTCGAGGTGGTTTTACCGGAGCCTTGCAGGCCGACCACCATGACTGTGTTGGGAATTTGTTTAGTAAAGACGAGACGCGAAGATTGGCCTCCCAGCAACTCAACCAGTTCATCGAAAACGATCTTTACAACCTGTTCCGACGGCTTGAGTTCCTGCCAGACCTGCTGTCCTTCCGCCTTTTCTTTAACCGAAGCAATAAAGTCTTTGGCGACTTTATAGTTGACGTCGGCCTCCAACAGGGCCAAACGGATCTCGCGCAGCGCAGCGTCAACGTGCTCCTTTGTAAGAACGCCTTCGCCCCGCAGATTCTTCAGCGTGCGCTTTAATTTATCTGAGAGCGACTCAAACATAACTACTACTAGGCGTCAGTTCGCGCTGCGAACGGAAACGGAAATGATAGCGACGGTGTTTTGGGGTGTCAAGGCGCGTAAGTCACAGCGCTATCGGGATTTTTCGGAGATGACGCCCAACAGGGCGGGTGTGGTTTTCTCTAACAAAGAAACTGTACGCATTTCGCCACATGTGTTAAATTCAGCACGAATCAGGCGTTCGCGCGGCCAAAACCGTAAAGCTAAAGTTGGTATTCGTCGGTTCCCTCCCATTTAAGCGTATTGAAAAGTCCACTCGATTGAGCTTTTTGTAGGTACTAAATGGACAAACGTGTCAGTCACGTGCCCCTAAGACGTGACGCGGAAAACTCCCCTACTGACCGAGGTGTGGTCGATCTCGCAGACGCCCGCGTGAAGATTCGCTCGCGTGTGCGGCCCACCCACGAATCGCTGACGCGCGAACTCGACGAGATCCGTTCGCTGCTGGACCAGGGGTTATCAACCGAAGCAAAAGCCCGGCTCGCGCTCCTTATTTCCAACGCCCGCAATCATATTTCTGTTTTAGCCCTTGCGCGCTGCGCTCTTTCCGTCGCTCTCGAACAACAAGGTCACTACCGCGACTCACTCGCGGCCGTCGCGATGTATGAGACGCCCGAGTCGCGCGTCAAACTAGATAACCAGACCATCAGTTTGCTGCGCGTTCAAATCGGACTCGCTTACAACTACAACGGCGATCATCCCAAGGCGATCGCGATGCTGAAGGCAACGCTGCGCGACTACGCCGAAAGCGGCGGCGCTGACGTCGGCCATATTTACGCCGCGCTGGCTCGCGTCTACCGGACCATCAGCGAATATCCGATCGCGCGCGATTACGCGCAGCGAGCCTTGGAGAGTTTTCGTCAAAGCGGTGATTGGCGGGGACTGGCCGACTCTTACTTCGGCGTCGGCGTGGCAGAGATTTACGAAGGCAATTACGAACCGGGCCTCGAAAATCTCGAACAGGCGTTGAAGCTGATCGGCGATCATCCTGCGGCGTACATGCTCGGCAGAACGTACGCGAACATGGCCGGCGCTTGCTGGTTTTTGAAGCGGCCGCAAGAAGGTATCGACTACCTGAAGAAAGCCATCACGTATTACGAACGCACCGATCACAAAACGAATGCCGCCGATGGCTACAACAACCTCGGCATCAACCTCGTTTTGATCGGGCAATGGGATCGTGCGCAGGAAGCGCTCGAGCGGGCGTTGGCCCTCGCGACGGAGGTCGACGAGCGCGGCGCCAAAGTCCCTATGATTTTGGATTCGCTGGGCGAGTTGCACATGCTGCGTGGTGATTTGGACCAGGCGAAAGACTACTTGACGCGCGCAGTGGCGTTGGCGACTGAGAACGGAAATAAGTGGTACGCCGCACAGGCGCTGCGAACACTCGCGCGGTGTTATGTCGCGATTGCAGATCCGACGAATGCGCTTTCGACGTCGAAGGAAGCGTTGACGCTTGCAGAGATTATCGGCGACCGCCAGGCGATCTGTGAGTCGCGATTGATCGCGGCGGAAGCGCACTTGCAAACTCGTCAGCTTGACGAGTGCAGCCGCGAGCTTCAGTTAGTGAGCGAACAAACAACCGACTCGGCCACTGATCTTGGTTTCACCGGCGAAGCGCACCGTCTCAACGGCATGCTGAACATGGCGCAGAAGGATGCGGCCGCGGCTGCGCAGCATTTCGGCAGCAGCGTTTCGATCTTCGACATGTTGGGCGATCGTTATCGCGCGGCACGCGCACACCTCGAACTCGGTCGCGCCTACGCCGAGATTTTGCCGGACCGTGCCGGCGAACATCTCAGTCGCGCTTTGAACACGTTTAGAGAACTTGGTGCACGGCTCGATCTGTCGCGTGCCGAGGAAGAGCTTCGCGATCTGGCGCGTTCGACTCCGGAAAAACGGCAGGAGCAATCAGCGTTGACGCAACTGCTCACACTGCGTTTGGCGGAAGCGGTCGCCTCGCGTGAGCTCTTGTTGCGCGAACTCGCTGCCGTCATGCGTCAGGAAACTGGCGCACAGCGCGTGATAATCACGGAAAACGGCGAGCGCAACGAGCCCCGTGTCGTTATCGCGATGGGCTGTACACCGGCCGAGAGTACCAAGATTGCGGTAGATGTGAACGACATCGAGGATGAAAGTGCGCGCGAACGCTACTGCAAGAAGCACGACGCGGAGTTGATCTTCTTAAAATCATCAAACGCCCCGCCGGCATTGATGTACCTCGCGCCGCGTAATCGGTCAATGCTGCCAAAAGGCGTGGCGCTCGAACCGCTGCTCCGCGTTGTCGAGTTGGGAATGGATGTTTGCGCGCTTCGTGCGGGAGCGCAGAAGAGTGGTAGCCACGAGAACTCGGACGAACTCGCGGGCACGAGTCTAATGCCGGGATTCATTCACTCGAGTCCGGCGATGACGCAGTTGGTTGAAGAAGTACACAAAATTCGTTCGTCGGACGTGACTGTGTTGGTCACCGGTGAATCCGGCACCGGCAAGGAGCTCGTAGCGCGGGCGATCCACGCGATCTCGTCGCGCCGCGCGAAAGTGTTTGTGCCGTTCAACTGTACCGCCGTGCCGAAGGAGCTTTCCGAAGGTTACCTGTTTGGTTACCGGCGCGGCGCTTTCACGGGGGCGGTGCAAGATTCGCACGGTGTGATTCGCACGGCGGCCGGTGGAACACTGTTTCTCGACGAAATCGGTGATCTGCCGCTCGACGTTCAGCCCAAGCTGCTCAGGTTTTTACAGGAAGGCGAGATTCAGCCGCTCGGCGAGCAGCGTCCGAGCAAAGTCGATGTGCGCATCATCGCCGCAACGAATACGGATCTTGAAGATATGGTCGCGCAGGGTCGTTTTCGCGAGGATCTTTATTACCGCTTGAATGTGATCCGTTTGCGCGTGCCGCCGCTTCGCGAGCGTCGTTCGGAAATTCCAACGATCGTCAATTACTACGTAAATCATTATTCGGCGAAGTTTGGACGCAAAGACATACAGATAACGCCGCAGGCCGTCGATCTTTTGATGGTCAGTGACTGGCCCGGTAACGTGCGTCAGCTGTGTAATGAGATTCAGCGCACGGTGGCCCGCGCTGAGGATGGAACGATAATTACGCCCGAACACCTCTCGCCGGAGTTGAAGCGAACCTCGTCTCCGACCACGCCCTCAGGAGCCTCGATTGCGACACTGCCGTCGTCCAGTCTGCAACGTACCGGTGGGACGCTGGCGGACGCGTTGGGTGAGGTTGAGCGCCGGATGATCTCGGACGCATTGCGGCGGCATGGCGGCAACATCTCACGTGCGGCGCGCGAACTCGGACTCACCCGCCGCGGTCTGTATCTCAAACTCGAACGCCACGACCTCAGCGCCAGCGCTTAGTTGTATCCGTAGATCCTTGCTTTTATTTTAAAGGTCCGTGTTCCCTAGACCGTGGCACTCTTGCGCTGCGCGATTTCCTGTGCGATGCCGCAAATCTTATTGATATCGAACGGCTTTGCAACGACCCAGTCGGCATTGACAGCATTGCGTGTCTGCACGCTGATCGCATCAGCCCAGCCGCTAATAATTGCGAGCGGAATCGTCTTTGAACGCTCTCGAATCTCCGTGCACAGCTCCCAACCGCTCATTTCGGGCATGCCGATGTCGGTAAAGACCGCGTCAAACTTGCCTTCGTACTGCTCGTAAAGCGCCAGCGCGATCTCCCCACTCTGCGCCGCAACCACTTCGCAGCCTTCAGCCTCGAGAGCTTCGATCAGCACCTCCCGCACGTGAGTTTCATCGTCAACCACCAGCACGCGAACTTTGTCGTCGCTAGCCGCAACACCGGCGGCTGTAGGTACGGCATCGTCAGGGGCGGCGACCACCGGCACGACCTTAGGCAAGGAAATCTTGAATGTCGTTCCGCGGCTGGGCTCGCTGTCGACTTCGATGGAACCTTCATGTCGGCGGATGATACCGAAACTGACGGCGAGGCCCATGCCTGTCCCGGCTTTGCCTTTGGTGGTGAAGAACGGGTCAAAAAGCCGCTGTTTCACTTCGGGCGTCATGCCGGAGCCGGTATCGCTGACGCAGATCACGACGCGCTCGCGACTTTCCTGAGTCGTAAGGCGAATCTCGCCGCCGTACGGCATGGCGTCAACGGCGTTGTAGATCATGTTGACCAGCACTTCGCGCAGTTCGACCGCGTCGCCTTGGACAAAGGCCTGGCAATCGGCGTGGAGTGCGAAGCGTACCTGCGCAAACTCGGAACGCGACTCCCAGCGCGGTCGGGTCATTTCGCAGGCGTCCTTCAGCAGATCGGCGATGGAGATAGTTTCAAACTCGCGGCTGGGTCGCTGCCGCGCGAAATCCTGGATGCGGCGGATGATGTGGGCGCCGTCTTCGGCGCTCTTGATGATGAGTTCGAGCCCGGCCTTGATTTTGGCTTCATCGTTACTGTTGCGGAGGATGAGTTGCGCGCGGCCGAGAATGCCAGTGAGGGTGTTGTTGACGTTGTGGGCGACGCCGAAAGAGAGTTCGCCGAGGGCGGCCATCTTTTGGGCGTGGATTTCCTGTTCGCGTTGGGCTTCGTGGCGGCTGTGGGCTTCCGCAGTCATTTCGAGGCACTTGCGGAGGCGTTCGCGGGTCGCGGGCTGCTGGGAGTTGGCGAGGAGTTGATTGGCTTGTGCGCCGATTTCGCGGCGTTCGTCGTCGGGGAGTTGCTCGCACATTTCCTCGATTAGAATGAGGAGTGCGCGTCCGGCGCCTTCGCGGTCACCGCACCTCTCAGCGACGCGCCTGGCGCGTTCTAGGATAGGTTTAGCGTCCTGGCGGCGCCCGAGGCGGCAGAAAATGAGTCCTTGGGTGGTGAGTGCCTCAGCGAGCAGCACATCCTCCCCACTCCCCTCAAGCGTATTCACCGCCAGCTCAATCGCAGCCTCGGCTAGGTCATACTGCTGGGAACTTAAATAAAGTTGAGCAAGTGTTTCATCTACCTGGGCACAGCCAATCGTGTCGCTCAACTCGCTGAATAGGTTTCGAGCGCGTTTCAGATGTGTTTGAGCTTCCGAAAGCCTGTCGAGAGTCAGCAGAAGATAACCGCGATTATTCTCAACCGCAGCTGCATACCTCAAGTTGCCAATCTGTTCGAACTGCACGGAGGCTTCTTCATAATGAGTTAAGGCTGTATTAAAAATCGATTTTCGACCCTCAGCTATACCCAAATCTTTAAGAGTATTCGCCATCTCTGCCCGAAAGCGGCCCCTGACAGCCGAGGTGGTCCCACTCTCTAGCATCGCAACTTGATCGAGAAGACTGAGAGCTTCGTGCACACGACCCGCATGTCGCTCAACGATTGCTAACCGAATTAAAGCCACGGCGCGAAGGTTAATGTTTTCGTCGGTTAAGTTGGTGACACAAACCCGGAGAAGTGAGTGGGCCAGCTCAAACAGACCTTGATGGTAATAGCAGCAGCCCAGCTCGCTCTGAGCCTCTAATTTCCGAACGTTCGCTCCGATATGTTGAAACAAAGCGATCGCGCCACTTAGAAGCACTTCTGCTGAGCGCTGACCGCCCGTAATCCGTTTCGCCCGTGCTACGGAATCTGTTAAAGTGCCCGCCACCAGCAACAATTCGCCGGCGGCTAGCGGGTCCAAACCTGTTTGCTTGGGCCACTCACCGATTTTCCACCAAGGCGCTAACGCGGTACATCCGGCATCGTAATCACCCATATCAATTTTTTCACGGGCGATTGTACAGGCTGCGACAACCCGCCCCGGTTCACATAGCAAACCGTGGGTACGAACCGAATGGTTGCTTTTCGTCTTAGCTTGCATCGTTCTCCGCCACGTCTGCGTACTTCGTATCCACTGACACTCCCCTATACAAAGCTTGAATCAATCGATCCGTGTTCTGAAATGCAGGGTTGGTTATCTATCCGGTCCCTTTCTTTGCCTTTCCGTTGAGATCTGTTTACTGAGTAGTCAAAGTATGACCTTTCGTCAATGATACAGCCGCTTGTGCTGATGTAGGTAAATACCTGAAAAACGGAGACTTAATCCTAAGAGAGTAAATGTTGTGTGTTTGGCACGTCCCTTGAAAAGTGTTGGGTTGAATCAGTAAATGCGTATCGGCCCAAGGAAGGCTTTCTTAACGAGTTCTTGAGTCGACCCGAACTTAGAAGCTTCAGCACAGGAGAAAGCAATGAACACTATAAAATCAATCGTTTGCTCAACCCTCTTAGTTTTAATTCTCTCAACCGCGGTATTTCCAAAGAGCGGTGTCATATCGACCACGAAGAGCGGAACTATTTCCACAACTCGAACTGGTACTATCGCGACAACAGGAACGATTCCAACCACCCGTAGCGGAATCATTCCAACGACTAGGGCGACCACGACAACTCGCAGCTTACCCCTGATTGGTCGCTTCGAGATTTTGGATATTCTTATCACCCTCCTAAGCCCATGGTAGTCGCTTGGGAGAGTTTCAGTCAGATTGAACTCCTTAGTTGTCACATATCAGTCATTTTCACTAATTCAGCCGGGTGAATTCCCGTTATCACTCCCAGCGGCAACCCCTGTACCGAAGAAAGGTTTTGACCATGAAATTGACAAGCACGGGCCGTATCGTAACCGTTTCACAATCCTTTAATGTGCTCGAAGGGTTCATCTTTCCATCGGATTAGCCGCACGCCGCGTTGTCGGAACCACGTCCGAACCTCGACAATGGTCCAACTTGGATGTGTGTGCACTGCGGTCTGAATCGGTTGTTACGGAATCCGATCTTGTAGAGAGAACGCACGGCTTCATTAATTGCGTTGTACCCTACATGTTTGCTGCCACTGATTTACCAGAGATTTCGGGCTTCAGTGTTAATCGATATTCTCTAGGTGTCAGATGGCGCAGAGACCCAGAGACTCATTAGGTCGTTCTTCGCTTTACTCCTTAAGCCACTGCCCAGTCTGCTCACGCACCTCTGCGAGCTTTAAAACACAAACATATCGAGCACCGCTTCACGATAGCTAGGATTGACTCTTTCGATGGGACGGTCCGCATTGGACGCCTTGGTTTCGTGAACCTCAAATAGCACGTTGTGCTGCTCAGCCCAATCAGCCCGCGTGACAAAGATTAGTTCTGGTGCGTTGTCCGGTCTCAGGTTGCGCGAATAGCCGCGTTCATAGTCGCCCGGAAACCTCCAGTTTTCAATGGCGTCGTTTTTCAGGGTCGGTTACAGGTCTGCTAATTCCACTTAGCTAGTGTCAAAAAACTTTGGAACGAGTGACCTTAGCTGTGATTGCACCGTCTACGTGGTTCTGGCGATTGCCTCTTTTATGCGAGTTACCAGTGAGGGCTGCTGAATTACAGAAAGTAAATTAGTTAGCTCATGCAGGATCTTCATTCTCTCATGTGAGTCTAGACCGTCCCTCATCTCCTCGAACAAACCTACTAAGGCTCTTCCGGCGCCGGAGTGGTCCCCGCATCGTTCGGCTACTCTGTGCGCTGCTTCAAAACACCTTTTTGCCTCACTATACAACTCCTGCTTACAGGCGATTGTAGCCTTCGTAGTTAATGCTTCCGCGAGTAAAGCTTCGCTATCGGTCAGTACCAATGTATCAACTGCCCTATCAATGGCCTCTTCTGCTGCAACGTACCGTTTTGTTTCTGAATATAGTCGTGCGAGGGTGTCGTTTACTTGGGCCCCACGTACGTTGTCACGTAAAGCCTCAAACACTTTTCGGGCACGTAGGAGGTGAGATTCCGACTCGTCGTAGTATTTAAGATCGAGCAAGAGAAAGCCAATATTGTTTTCGGCCGACGCTACGTTACGATGGTGACCCAGCGCTTCGGATTCATGCAGTGCTTTTAAGAAGTGGAGTTTCGCCTCACCTAAAAAGTGTTCATTCTGTTCCAGGAATCCTAGTTCCTTCAGAGTGGTGGCCAAATCTATATTGCAACGACCTGTTACGAGACACCCTGCAATTTCAACGTGCGCCGCTTCCCGCAATACTCTGAGAGACTCTCCTAGGCGGCCGGAATCTCGTTCAATCACACCTAGGATGATCAAAGCCAGCGTTTTCAATTCGATTTCATCTTCGGGCAACTCAGAAATAGCCGTTAATACGGTTTCTTTCGCCATATCAAGAAGCCCCTGCCGATAGTAGCATCGCGTCAACTCTACTCGAGCCTCAGCGGAACGGCTTTTAATCCCGAGTTGCTCAAAAAGCGCAATTGACCCGTTGAGGAGAGCTTCGGCGTGTCTATGGCCATGGAGTACTTGCTTGGTGCCAGCGAGGCAGCCGAAGAGCGTACCAGAAGTGAAGAGTAGGTCAGCAGCAGTATAAGCATTCAATCGGTTAAGCTTAGGCCACTTGCCCGGCACACTCCAAAATTGAAGAATTAAGTGAGCAGCGTCATAGTTCCCCGTTGCCAACTGATCACGTACAATAGAGCACAGAATTTGTACTTCTTCTTCGGGGGTCAGCTGGATGAAAGATATCTGAGAAGGGAGTCTCAGTTCGGTTTCGGAAATTGCTGTTGCCTGTATCGGCAGAGACTTCTTGTAGAGTCGCTTGCTCGTTTGATAAGCAACATACCATTGATGTATTGAAGGATAGCTCGTTTTGAGCTCACTTGCGCGGCGAACCTCCCGTTCCACGCCCTTCCAGTCCCATTTAAAGCGAAGCTTAAGTCGCTCGTCCCTCCGATGGTCCGTACCGGTCTCGAAATTGCGGGACGTTTCTCCTTGTGACTCCCGGCGGTCGTCCTCCGGTGGGAGGTAGTTCGTTGCCAGGCGCAGGTAACAGTCCACAATAGCGGCGTACGCCAGGGCGTAGTTCGGGTCTTGCTCGATCGCTTCACGGAAATGCCCGATAGCTTTTTCGATACCCGCCCGCGTGTAGCGACTCCAGTGATAGCGCCCCTCCAAATAAGCCTCATACGCGCCCGGGTTTTCGGTATAGCGCGCAGTGACGTGTTTCTCTTCCTCACCCGACAGCTTCAACTTCAGATTCAACAGGAGTTGTCGCGTAATCGCGTCCTGTATTTGCAGCAGATCCGCACGCCCAGAATCAAAAGTCTCACCCCACAATTGCCAACCCGTCGCAACCTCCACCAACTCGGCGGTAATCACAATCGCACCTGCTCGGCTCGCAATCTCAGCCTCACCAACACCTCCGGCTGCCGAGGCATTGCCATCGGGGTCACGCGCAACGTCGCCAAGGCCGGCGCCGCTCGAGCCGGCCACTACGCCGCTCCGACCGCGGTCGCCGCCGTCGCTCAATTGCGAATCAGCGGTAGCTTCGGTCAATCCCGCCCTCGTTCGCGCTACGCCCGCGGCCGTTCGGGTCGGTTTCGCCATTGCCCGCCCGGTCCTCGCCGTGGAGCGAAGGGTACCCACTGAGGACCGCTTCTCTAGCGTCGCCGGTACCACCAGCGCGGGCCGCACCTGAATCTTCCCCACCAACACCGCCTTCGCATTCAGTTGCTTCCCAACCGCACGCGGATCGACATCATCTGCGTTGTACCGAAATACCGCAGTTCGCGACATCACTCGCAGCCGCGACACACGAGACAGGTTGTTGATGATGTTGTCCGTGAGGCCCTCGGCCAGATACTCCAGCCCCTCATCACCAGTCGCGTTGATAAACGGCATCACCGCAACAACTATCCGCTCAGGCGCCGCCTCGCCGTCACCGTTAGCCGACGGACCGACTTCCG
Organism: Acidobacteriota bacterium; assembly: GCA_020199835.1. Taxonomy (GTDB): domain Bacteria; phylum Acidobacteriota; class Blastocatellia; order Pyrinomonadales; family Pyrinomonadaceae; genus PSRF01. The sequence continues at coordinate 926,442 of JAIVJV010000009.1, forward strand.
GTTCGACAACAGGCCCCTCGCCGTCGCTTTCATACACCTTCACACTCGCAACAAAGCGATACCCGCGTCGCGCCACAGTTTCGATGTATTTCGGACCCGCACGTTCATCGCCCAACGCGCGTCGAAGGACAAAAATGTTCTGCGTCAGGTTCGACTCTTCAACAAAAGTGTCGGGCCAGACATCCCGCAACAGATCATCTTTCTCAACGACGTGTCCCGCATTCACCACGAGCCGCACGAGTATCTCGGTGGCTTTGGGTGATAGAGCGACAGTTTCTCCGTCACGAGTCAGGCTGCGTTGAGCGAGGTTGAGGCGATATGGACCAAATTCGTAGGTGAGGTTATCGAGTTGATTCATAGACGTTGAGAACGATCTAATAATTTTTTGATTTAACTATAAGGATTTCCCGGTGGCAGAGTGGGTATAGTGAGCGCGTTGTCAAACGCCGCTGCCATTCCAGGCTGCGTGATTCTAAGAGCAAGTCTTACGAATGGCAAGATCCGAGAGCGTCTCGATTGTGCGTTTGGTCTGGCCCAGTTGAGAGAGGGGGCAATGTCAACTGGTGGACAGGTGGGTGTCCTTAGCCGGATTTGGGAACCTCACCCCAGCGACCTTCGCGACTCTTGTGCTTCATGGCCCGCTTCGCCCAGCAAGCCTGGGGTTATGGAGCACAAGAGAGCGAAGTAAATCATCCCTTTTGTCGCTCACTCTCCCGACTGTTATGCTTCTCTCGCCTTCGCGATGTCTGAAGCAAATTCCCAACTCAAAGAGCGTGTGCGTGCGTTTTGGCAGGAACATCCCTGTGGGACGAAGTTTGCCGATGCCGAACCAGGTTCGCGCAGGTTCTACGAACTCGTCGAAGAACATCGCTACACGAAAGAATGGCACATTCCGATCGCCGCAGGCTTCGCCAACACAAAACATCTTGCGGTGCTCGAGATCGGTTGTGGACTTGGTACGGATGGCGCGCAGTTCGCAAAAGCCGGCGCGAATTACACGGGTATCGACTTAACGAACGCCGCCGTCGATCTCGCACGCCGGCGGTTCGAGCTTTTTAATCTGCCCGGCACGTTTCGCGTTGCCGATGCAGAACGGCTGGATTTTCCAGATAACACATTCGATCTCGTCTACTCCCACGGCGTGCTGCATCACACGCCCGACACCCAAGCCGCTATCCGCGAGATTCATCGTGTGTTGCGTCCCGGCGGCCGTGCCGTCGTGATGCTTTATCATCGCGACTCCTACAACTATCGCATCAACATCTCGCTGCTCCGCCGCGCAGGCGTGCATTTGCTGCGCTGGCACGCGGGCGTGAAACTCGTTCACACACTCACGGGCGAAAGCGAAGAATCACTGCTCCAGCACGCGCAACAACTGCGATCCGACAAACAGTACCTCGGTTCCGATGAGTTTTTGAGCCGTAACACCGATGGCGCCGGCAATCCACTCGCGCGCGTTTATTCACGCGCAGAAGCACGCGAACTCTTCAAAGACTTCGCTTTCGTCGAACTCCGTCCCTACTTTCTCAACAAACGCTGGCTGCCGATAATCGGTCCACTCCTGCCACGCGCGGTCGAAGCAAAACTCGCTTCTCGATGGGGCTGGCATTTGTGGATCTATGCTACAAAGGAGCGGTGAAAAGGGTTCTCGTAACCGGCGGCGCGGGTTTCATCGGTTCGCATCTCGTCGATCATTTATTGAAGACTGACGCGGAGCAGATCACCGTCGTTGACGACTTCAACACCTTTTACGAACCCGAAATCAAACGCTCCAACATTCGCGAGCACCTCCAGGACCAGCGTTACGCGCTCATCGAAACAGATATTCGTGATCGCGCCGCTCTCGAACTGATTTTCAACCAGCAAAACTTCGATTGCGTCGTTCACCTCGCGGCGCGCGCGGGCGTGCGACCTTCGCTCAGCGAGCCACAGCTCTACACCGAAACCAACATCAACGGCACCGTCAATCTTCTCGAACTCGCGCGCCAACACAACATCAAACAGTTCGTCTTCGGATCTTCATCTTCCGTTTACGGCATCAATGCAAAAGTCCCGTTCAGCGAAGAGGATCCGATTCGCCAACCGATCTCGCCTTACGCGGCCACGAAAGCAGCAGGCGAACTTCTTGGCCACACCTATTCGCATCTTTACGGCCTTCGTTGTGTGTGTCTTCGTTTTTTCACCGTCTATGGACCACGACAGCGTCCGGATCTCGCGATCCACAAATTCGCCAAACTGATCAGCCAAAACAAACCGATACCCGTTTTCGGCGACGGCACCACACGCCGCGATTACACTTACGTTGACGACATCATCGATGGCGTCGTCGCCGCGATTCACTACGACAAAAGCGACTACGAAGTGTTCAACCTCGGCGAATCACGCACTGTCGAACTTCGCGAGCTAATCTCGCTGCTCGAAAAAGAACTCGACGCGCGCGCCATCATCGATCGCCAACCGCCGCAGCCGGGCGACGTTCCGCAAACATTCGCTGACATCACCAAAGCACGCGCGCTGCTCGGCTACAACCCGCAAACCCAAATCGAAGCGGGCCTGCGCAGGTTTGTTGAGTGGTTCCGAGGGAATTTGGTCTAAAATGCGGGAGAGGGTTGATGAAGATTCTCGACGAACAGGAAACTCTGAAACAACACGCGCTCCCCGAAACCGCGGTGGCGGCGCCTGAAATCTCAGTTTTTCTGCCCGTCTTCAACGAAGAGCCAAACCTGCGCCCGCTGCACGCCAAGCTCGACGAGGCGCTTAGGAAACTCGGGCGTTCCGCGGAGATCGTTTACGTCGACGACGGTTCGACGGACGGCAGTTTAAAAATACTGCGCGAGATCGCTGACATGGATCCGCGGGTGCGCGTCGTCGCCTTGCGCAGAAATTATGGCCAAACAGCCGCGATGGCCGCCGGCATCGACGCCGCGCGTGGCAAGGTGTTGATTCCGATGGACGCGGATCTACAAAACGACCCGGCAGACATCGAGCGACTGCTAGAGAAGCTCGACGAGGGCTACGACGTAGTTTCCGGCTGGCGCAAGAATCGTAAAGACAAGATGGTCACGCGCAAGATTCCTTCGATGCTGGCCAACCGTTTGATCTCCTGGATCGGCGGCGTGCCGCTGCACGATTACGGTTGCTCGTTAAAGGCTTACCGCCGCGAATCGTTGCAGGACGTTCGTCTTTACGGCGAGATGCACCGGTTCATCCCGATCTACGCTTCGTGGGCAGGCGCGCGTGTCACCGAGATTCCGGTCGAGCATCACGCACGCACGATGGGCAAATCGAAATACGGCCTCTCGCGAACGCTCAAGGTTGTTTTCGATCTCATGACGATCAAGTTCATGGCTTCGTACCAGACGAAACCCATCTACGTATTCGGCGCGTTTGGCATGCTGGCGTTTGCGATCTCGCTACTTGGCGGGCTCTACGCCGTCTTCCTCAAAATCTTTCACAAGGCCGACTTCGTTCAAACTCCTCTGCCGATTTTATCGATCGTCATGTTCGCGGTCGGCGTACAATTCCTCCTGATGGGGCTGCTGGCGGAGATGCTGGTGCGCACCTATCACGAATCACAGGCAAAAGCGATCTATGCCGTGCGCGAGCGGTTAGGATTTAACGAATAGAGTTACAAGATTATGTGCGGCATCACCGGCTGGGCTAACCTCGATTCGCACGCGCCTCCTCCCGACGGCGCGCGTGATCTCCTCCATGCAATGTGCGAGCGGATGGTCCACCGCGGTCCGGATTCGGAAGGACTGTTCGTGACGACGGGCACCGCGCTCGGCATGCGCCGTCTCGCTATCATCGATCTTGTTACCGGCGAACAGCCAGCTCACAACGAAGACAGGTCAATCTCCGTAATCCTCAACGGCGAGATCTACAACTATCGCGAACTCCGCACGGTGCTTGAGAAGCGCGGTCATTCGTTTCGCAGCGCCTCTGACACGGAAGTGTTGCCGCATCTCTACGAAGAGTACGGCGACGCGATGGTGGGCGAGCTCAACGGCATGTTTGCGTTTGCGTTGTGGGACAGCAGACGGCGACGCCTGTTGATCGCCCGCGATCGATTTGGTGAGAAGCCGCTGTACTGGGGTGTCTTCGACAAGACTTTGCTCTTCGCGTCAGAGCCGAAAGTTTTGCTGGCCCACCCGGCGATTAGACCAGCACTTAACTTGCAAGCGCTGCGGCAATATCTGTCTTTCGACTACGTACCCGCGCCGCTTTCGATCTACGAAGGCATCAACAAACTACCTGCGGCGCACAAGCTCACGCTCGAAGGCGGGCGCGTAAACGTCGAGCGTTATTGGCGACTTAGTTACGAAACCAAACAGCCGGTTCCGAGTGAGCAGGAAGCTGCGGATCAGCTGCGCGAGTTGATGGCCGATGCCGTGCGGATGCGTTTGGTGTCTGACGTGCCGCTCGGCGTGTTGCTGTCGGGTGGTGTTGATTCGTCAACGATCGCAGCGCTGGCGGTGCGTGCTTCATCCGAAGCGGTCAAGACGTTTTCAATTTCGTTTGCCGAGGCGTCGTTTGACGAGTCAGCGTATGCACGCGGTGTGGCGAAGTTTCTCGGCACCGATCATCACGAAGAGCGTTTGAGTGCAAACCTCGCCGCAAACCTCGTCAGCGAGATTGGATCGTGGATGGACGAACCGTTCAGCGATCCGTCGCTCGTGCCGACCTATTTGCTGTCCCGATTTACGCGCAAGCACGTGACGGTCGCGCTCGGCGGTGACGGTGGCGATGAATTGTTCGCGGGTTATCAGATGTACGCGGGTCATCGTTGGGCCGAAGTTTACAAGCATGTGCCGGCATCGTTGCGACGTGGGTTCGTCGAGCCACTCGTGCGGTGGTTGCCGGTGAAGACGAAGAACCTTTCGTTTGACTACAAGGCGCTCAGGTTTGTGACCGGCGCGAATTACGAAACTGTTGCGCGACATCACATCTGGTTTGGCTCATTCACTCCGCACCAGCAGCAACAGTTGCTTACGCCCGCAGCGCTCGATGCCAGCGACGGAGACATCTACGCCGACGCACGTGCGATCGCTGCTGAGTGCGAAGACGACGATCTAGTCACGCGCATGCAGAGCGTTGACACGCGACTCTATCTCGCGGAAGACATCCTCACGAAAGTGGATCGCGCGAGCATGGCAGTGTCGCTGGAAGTGCGGGCGCCGTTTCTCGATCCGCGCGTCGCGGAATATGCGGCATCATTACCCTGCAACTACAAACTGCGCCGCCTGAAAACGAAGTACATCCTGAAGAAAGCGGTGCGCGACATGCTGCCCGGTTTCGTGACGCGCCGTGGCAAGAAAGGCTTTGGCGTTCCCGTGGCGGAGTGGCTGAAGTTTAACTTGCGTCCGCTCGCGCGCGATCTGTTGTCGCCGGAGCGTGTGCGCCGCGCAGGCGTTTTCAATCCCGAGTACGTTGCGCGCTTGCAAGACGAACACGAACGCGGCGTGGCGAACCATCGCAAGCTGCTCTGGACGTTACTGATGTTTGAGCTGTGGCACGAGAGTTTTGTTGAGACTCCAAAACGGATCGAGACTTCGGTCGAGAGTCGGTAACACGGATTGGACGGATCTTTAAAACCAATCTATGAACAACTCTTCGCATGGTGCCAGGACCACGATTTTGCCGGTCACGATCCTTTCGACGCACTCAACAGCCGGCTTTTTCAAGCGACACCGCTAGCGCACTCTCGCAACGCACGTCTGCTCTGGACGCAACTCGTAAAACGATCGCCCGCCGATCTACGCCGCATCGCGCGCGTGCCTGCGGAACGAAACCCGAAAGGCATCGCGCTGTTTGCATTGGCCGAACTCGCAACTCACCGGCGTTTGCACACTCAAGCGTCAGCACGGCAAGCGAGAAACTTGTTAGCGATGTTGCTGTCGTTGAAAGTGGAGGGTTTCAGTGGCGCGGCGTGGGGGTATAACTTCGACTGGCAGAGCCGCAAGTTCTTCGCGCCGCGCGGCACGCCTACCGTTGTGCCGACCGCTTTCGCCGCGCGCGCGTTTATTGAAGCCGCGCGTCAATTTGAAGACGACGAATATTTAAACGTCGCTCGGAGCGTGTGCGACTTTCTCCTGCGTGATCTACCACGCACAGTCGACACCGAAACCGAGCTCTGCTTCAGCTACGCACCCGACAGCAACACACGCATCTTCAACGCCAGTTTACTTGCGGCGGAAGTGCTCGCCGAAACCGGCAGACTAACTAACAATACATCGCTATGCGATCACGCTACGCGCGCGGCTCGTTACGTCGTTAATCAACAACGACCGGATGGCTCCTGGCCGTATGGCACGGAACCAAACCAGTCGTGGATCGACAGCTTCCACACTGCTTACATTCTGTTTTCACTAAAGCGCATAATCGTGGGGTGCGCGCTCGGAGACGAGTTTCGAGCTGCTTTAGAACGCGGATTTAGTTACTGGAAAGAGACTTTCTTTCTTGCGGACGGCTGGCCGAAATACTACCATGACGACCCTTATCCCGCGGATGCACATGCCGCAGCCAGCGCCATCGTTACGCTCCTCGAATGCCGTGATCTGGACGACACTGCGACCACAACTGCCCGGAAAGTTGCTGCCTGGACCATCCAAAATCTGCGTGACAAACGAGGCTTCTTTTACTATCAACGCCGCCGGTTCTACACGGTTCGCAAGCCGTACATGCGCTGGACCCAGGCGTGGATGCTGTATGCTCTCGCACGTCTATTAGAGGACATGCCTAACTAAATGCCAATCACCGCAGACGTAATTTTGGGACGCGACGTCCGCATCTTTCAGCCTGATTTGGTTAACCTGTACGGCTGTTCTATCGGAAACGAAACAAAGGTCGGCGCGTTTGTAGAGATCCAGCAGAACGCAATTATCGGCGCGCGTTGTAAGATCTCGTCGCACACTTTTATTTGTGAGGGCGTCGACATCGAAGACGAGTGTTTCATCGGACATGGCGTGATGTTTACCAACGACGTCTATCCGCTCGCGGTGAATCGCGACGGCACGTTGCAGACAGAAGCAGACTGGCAGGTGATCAAAACGAAAGTCAAAAAACGAGCGAGCATCGGCAGCAATGCGACCATTATTGCCGGCGTCACGATTGGCGAAGGAGCTTTGATCGGCGCGGGTGCGGTGGTGACAAAAGACGTCCCTGATTTCGCCATCGTCGCGGGCGTTCCAGCGCGTGTGATTGGCGACGTACGCGAGCGAACAACATGATCAAGGTCGGTGTCATCGGCTACGGTTACTGGGGACCGAACCTCGTGCGCAACTTCATGGCCGCGCCGGATTCGGCCGTAGGCCGCGTCTGTGACTTGCGCGAAGAGCGGCTCGCGCCGTTGCAGAAGCTTTATCCAGGCATTAAGACGTGTGGGAACTCAACCGACCTGATCAACGATCCGCAGATCGATGCGGTCGTGATCGCGACTCCCGTCTCGTCTCATTTTGATCTGGCGCTCGCGGCGTTGAAAGCAGGCAAGCACGTCCTCGTTGAGAAGCCACTCGCAGCGAACTCCGATCAAGCGCGTCAACTAATCGATGAAGCCGCCGCCCGCAAACTCGTGCTGCTGGTGGACCACACGTTTGTATACACAGACGCGGTGCGAAAGATTCGCGAGCTGATCTCATCAGGACAACTCGGCGAGATCTATTACTACGACGCTGTGCGCGTGAACCTCGGTCTCTTTCAACACGACGTAAACGTGATCTGGGACCTTGCAATTCACGACCTGTCGATCATGGACGCCGTTCTGCCCGCGAAGCCGGTGGCGATCTCGACCACCGGAATCAGTCACATTCCCGGTCAACCGGAAAACGTCGCTTACATCACACTCTTCTTTGCCGGCCCGCAGATCGCTCACGTACACGTAAATTGGCTTACGCCCGTTAAGGTGCGTCACACGTTGATCGGCGGCAGTGAAAAAATGATCCTTTACGACGATCTCGACCCGAGCGAGAAGCTGAAGGTTTACGACAAAGGCATCAGCGTCACGCCGCGACCCGAAGATGTTTACAAAATGCTCGTAAGCTATCGCTCGGGCGATATGTATGCGCCGCGTCTCGACAACACAGAAGCACTCCAAACCGAAGCGCTTCACTTCATCGACTGCGTGCAGAACAATCGACAGCCCGAAACCGACGGCGCCGCGGGACTACGTATGGTGCAGATGATCGAAGCCGCGGAAAAGTCGCTCCGCGATCGCGGCAGGTTGATCGAACTTCAATTGTGATCCGCGATGCGTCTCTGGATCGATCTCGCAAACTCGCCGCACGTTCCGTTCTTCAAAGCACTTGCGGCGAGGTTTGTTGAATGCGGTCATGCGATCGAAACGACCGCACGCGCGTTTGCCGAAACGGTTCCACTCGCTCACGCCGCGGGTTTCAAGCCGCACGTTGTGGGCGCCCATGGGGGACGAGAGGTGTCGGCGAAAGCCGGGAACCTGATGAGCCGCGCGTGGTCCCTCGCGACGTGGGCACGCAAACGGCAGTTTGACCTGGCCATCAGTCATAACTCCTATTCGCAAATCCTCGCCGCGCGGGCGTTGCGCATCCGCCGCGTTACGTTGATGGATTACGAATATCAACCCGCGAACCATCTCGCGTTTCGACTCACGTCGCGCATCATCGTGCCCGCCAGTTTTCCCGCGAGGCAGTTGCGACGTTACGGTGCGAGCGTGGGCAAGGTGCGTCGCTATCATGGCACGAAAGAGGATGTTTACCTCGCTGACTTTCAAGCCGATCCGTCATTCGCGAAAGAGTTGTGTGAACTCGGCGTCCGCCCGGATAATGTGCTGGTCCTGATGCGGCCCCCGGCGCACGACGCTCTGTACCATCGTTTTCAGAACAACCTGTTTGACGAAGCGTTGGCGATGTTGCTGGCGAGAGACAACGTGCAGGTGGTCCTGCTGCCGCGCAACGAGCAGCAGCGAGCGACGTATTCATCGCGCGCCGGTGATCGTTTGATCGTGCCGACGGAACCTTTGGACGGCGCGAACTTGATCGCTGCGAGCGATTTAGTGATCAGCGCGGGCGGAACGATCAATCGCGAGGCGGCGGCCCTTGGTGTGCCGGTCGCGAGCGTCTACGCTGGAGCGTGGGCCGCGGTCGATGAAGAGCTCGTGAAGGAAGGCCGGTTGCAGCGGATCGCAAGTTCCGAAGACTTGCGCAAGTTACCGGTACAGAGGAAGTCTTCATCAAAGCCGCGCCGGGCAATCGCAGTAATCGATGAAGTCGTGCGCCTGATCCTCGAATAAAAGACCCCGATGCGAGCGCAACGTAAACAACAACAACCGCTGACTGACGCGAGCGCCGTGCGTGTGCCCGGTCGCGCGCCGAACTGGATCATTCCAACAGTCAAGGCGCTGCTTGTCGTGGCGGACGCCCTCGCCGCTGCGGGTTCGTTCATCTTTGCGTTTTATCTGCGCGAAGGAACTTCGGCTTTCGCGAGTGACGGAACCTTGTGGTGGAGCGATCAGTTTGCGCCGTACGGCGCGCTCATGTTGTTTGTCGTCGGCATACGCTTGCTGAGTTTTCGCTACTGCGATCTGTATCGACTGCGTGGCGAGTTCTCGTTGGTGGACGACGCCATTCGGGTCTTCAAAGCGACGGCAATCGGATCGTTGTTGATCGTTGCGGCTGCGTTTCTTTATCGCGGCGGGTTTGAGTTTCGCGCGTTCTCCTACGCGCGCGGCGTGTTCGTGGCGGATTTCTTCCTGGTGCTCGTCAGTGTCGTTGCGATCCGGTTCGGGATGAGGTCAGCGCAGTCCTTCGCGCGCAGCCGGCAGATCAACTTGATACCGACCCTCGTGGTTGGTCGTGGTCCGGAAGCATCGTTGTTCATCCGTGAGATGCGCGAACGTCCTTCGCTTGGCTACCGTGTGATCGGCGTGGTCGACACGCACGCAGCCGAAATGCAGCCGATCGGCAACTACGAAGGCGTGCCGGTGATTGCGACGCTCGAGGGTTTGCCGGAAGCGATTCGCGACTCGGGCGCCAACGAAGTGATCATCGCCGATCCGCAAGTGAGTGGCGACGCGTTGTTTGAAGTGATGATGCGTTGCGGGCGCCGTCGTGGAGTGGAGTTTCGCATCGCGCCGAGTTTGTTCAACTGCCTGCCACGCAAAACCGAGATCGATCAAATCGGTGTGTTGCCGATGATTCGTCTCTTTCGCGAACCGCTGTCGAGCGGCGCGCGAATCCTGAAGCGCACGTTTGATATCGTGACTTCCGCTCTCGCAATCGTGCTGCTGTTACCGCTGTGGCTGCTGCTCGCCTTGCTAATCAAGCTGGATTCGCGAGGCCCCATCTTCTACACGCAGGAACGCGTCGGTATGGATGGCCGGCTGTTTTTACTTTACAAGTTCCGCACGATGATCGCGGACGCGGATCCGGAACTGCATCGCGAGTACCAGCGCGCCTTTATCGCCGGCCGTGCTGAAGCAAACCTCGGCGATGCGCAAAAACCGACTTACAAACTATTCGCCGATCCGCGTATTACGCGCGTCGGCAAGTTTTTGCGACGCACCAGTCTCGACGAAGTGCCGCAGCTAATAAACGTGGTGATGGGTGACATGAGTATCGTTGGACCACGACCGCCGATCCCCTATGAGGTTGAGGCTTACGAACTGTGGCACCGCAAGCGACTCGACATGAAACCCGGCCTCACCGGCCTTTGGCAGGTTTCCGGAAGAAATCGTCTGCCGTTTGAAGAGATGGTGCGACTCGATCTCTTTTACATCGAGAACTGGTCGCTCTTACTCGATCTGAAAATCATCCTGCGCACCGGATTTGTGATGATCGGTCGCGAAGGTTACTGAGAAAGTCCCGCCAGCGCGATTTCTAAAAGCAGAATCTTCTTGATGCCTTTGTAGAGCGGCTCGATCTCGCAGTTTTCCGTGAGCGCGTGCGCATCGTTGCATGGACCAGCGCCGGTCGAAATCGAACTGATGCCTTGCAGCAGTGCAGCGCTCGAGTTGTTTGACCCCGCGTTGCCAATCGGCGGATTGAAACCCATGGCGCGATGAACGGCTTCGGCCATCTTCACCAGATGCGACTCGCGATTGCCCGGCAACACTGCCGCCGGTGATGACGAAATGATGTCAGTCTTCACCGTCACGCCCTCTCGCTTTGCTTCTTCTTCGAGAATCGCCGCGATCTGTTTCTCCAGGTCCGCGATCACTTCATTACTCGTCGATCGCAGATCGACCGTGAACCACGCGTCGGACGCCTTCGCGTTCACGACTTCTGAACCGCCCAGCATGCCGATGTTCAGGTTTGACGACGGGTTGGTCGGAACTTTCAACTCGTAAATACGGGCGATCGCGCGTGCGAGCGGCAGCGACCCCGAGTACGGCGGGGTGCGAGACCGCGTATGGCCGCCTGGTCCAATGAAATGATGTCGATACCAGTTGATGCCGATGCCGGCATATGTGAATCCTTCGTAACCTCCGTCAAGGGCGATGTAGTAATCGACTTTGCCTTTGTTCTCCTTCGTGTAGTGCTTCGCGCCGCTCATGCCGGCTTCTTCGTCGGTGGTGAAAAGAAAAACGAGATCGCCTTTGGTCTTGATATTTGCGGCGTCGAGCGCGCGTATGGTGGCGAGCAGTGCTTCTATGTTTCGCGTATCGTCGCCAACGCCGGGCGCGTGAACTCGGCCCTCGCGCACAGTCGCTTTGATTTTCAAGCCCGGTTGAAAGACGGTGTCCATGTGCGCGTCAAACACGGTGACCGGACGGCCGGCAGTTCCTTTCCGCGTGGCGATCAGGTTGCCGGCGGCGTCGTAACGTATGTCCAGGTTGTGTTTGCGCAGCAGGCTTTCAATGTAGCGCGCGCGTTCCTGTTCCTGTTTCGACGGCGCATTGATCTCGGTGATGGCGATCCACTCGCGCAGGATCGCGTCGCGATCCGTGTCGATGTGATCGAAAGCGGCCTTTACGCGCGCGTCTTCCTGAATTGTCTTTACTTCTTCCGCGTAATTAACCGACTGAGTTACGGCAGGAGCAGCCAGCGGCGCCGCCAACAGCGACACCAGCAAACAAAAGACCAGCACAACCAGAATTGGACGCATGCAATTAACCCTGAATGGAATATAGTAGACCGCGAACATTCTAATGCAGAGGATGCAGATCTCGAATCGCGGATTGTTTGAATGGTGCGAACGCGCCATCATCGGTTGCATCTTTCTCATCGCTGTCTTCGCGCCTCACTCAATCGCCGCCACACAAACAGCGTGGCTGTTGGGACTGGTTTTCTGGTTGCTGCGGTTTGCTTTTTATCCGCGGCGGGCGCTGTTTCGCACGCCGGTTGATTATTTGTTGTTTGGGTTCTTCGTGTTGAGCGGCGTGTCGTGCGTGTTTTCCTACAGTCCGTTTGTTTCGATCGGGAAGATGCGCGCCGCGAGTCTGTTCACGATTGTTTATTTGGTGGCCCAGAACGTTCGTTCGTTGCGATTGGTCCACGTGCTCGCGTTGACGTTGATTGGATCGTGCATGGTTAACGTGTTGCTGACTGCTGGGCAGTTGGTGGTGGGACGTGGGGTTAAGGTGGAGGGTGTGAAAGCGGAGAGTCCGTTGGCGAAAGCAGTGTTTCGTACAAAGACGGTGACGCAGGCTACGCCGATCCGCAGTGGTGACACGATTTCTCAAATAGACGGAAAACCCGTCAGTAATCCAGATGAACTCGCTGCGGCTTTAGCCGGTGGATCACCAGTTGGAAAGGTGAAGATCTATCGCGTCGAATGGACACCGGAACTGGAAGTGCCGCGCGGAAGTTTGCTGCCGGGAAACAACGCATTGGACCAGTTGGGTATCACTGGCTGGTCGCGCGGGCGCGATTGGCGGGCGAGCGGTTTTTTTGGTCACTGGGTGACGTACGCCGAAGTGTTGCAGTTGATCGCCTCACTCGCGTTCGGAATGTTCCTCTTTTTGCCGCAGAAGAAAAGCTTGTTGGGGTTGTTTTTGGCGGTCTCGGTAATCGGGCTCGTGTTTGCGCTCGCGATGACGGTGACGCGCGCTGCGTGGATAGGTTTTGCGATTTCAGCGGCGTTGATACTGGCTCTTAGCGTGTCGCGCCGAACGCTGCTGATCGCGGCCGCATGCGTGATTCCGCTGGTTGTCGGGAGCGTTATCTTGTTGCAGCAGAAGCGGAACGTGGGTTTCATCGATTCGGCGGATCAGTCAACAAGCTGGCGCGAGATGGTCTGGCGCGAGGGCTTTGAACTGCTGGTTAGCAAGCCACGCCATCTGCTCGGAGGCGTCGGGATGGACTCGATCAAGGGACACTGGCGCGAGTGGGGATTGTTTGACAACGGCCGACAGCCGATTGGCCACATGCATTCGAACGTGTTGCAGATCGCACTCGAGCGCGGCGTGCCGGCGCTCATTGTTTGGTTGTTACTGCTGGGCGTTTACGGGTGGGTGTTGCTCGGCCTTGTACGCAAAACTAACCTCAGCGAAGTCCGTGGAATTGCGCTCGGCGCACTCGGCGGACTGGCCGGGTTCTTCGTCAGCGGACTGGTCCATTACAACTGGGGCGACTCCGAAGTCGTCACCGTCTTCTACTTCATTATGGGATTGAGTTTGGTACTGGAGCGAAGCGCACGCGATCAGGTTCAAACTTCCTGATCCCATGGATGCTGATAACGTTCGATCTCATCGCCATCATACGCACCCTTGTGCAAACAGGCGGTACATTCGACGACGTAGGTCGCCCGGATTCGCGCCTCACCACGCGAGAGATCGGCAAAGAGAATCTGCTTGGCCTCGCAGTGCTCGCAAGTAAAGCGGAGATACCACTGTCCGGGGGTTAGAATGCGCATCCTTGTTAACCTCAGCTCGGAAAAACTAAAGCGCGATGAGGGATGGGGCCAATCAGTGTCTGCTCTTTATAAGCGACAATTCAGCAGGCGTCAAGAAAAGTCTCTCAACATCGCTTTTTCAACGTCTTCGGCCGCCTCGGCCGCCGACTGAAACGATGCGCTCGATAAGCTTCGGATCGTCGGGCAGCAACCCGGATTTCGGCAGCCGCGGCGTGAGAATGATCCAGTTTCGGTCCATCGCGAATACCTTCCGGAACAGCGGTAATGATTCGTCGACACGGCCCATGTTTACGAGTGCGACCGCGTGCCAGTAGATCATTTCCGCGTTGTCCGGCACGAGACGTTCGGCTGCGGAATACTCGCGCAACGCGCCTTCATTATCTTTCTTCTCAACTGCGAGATCACCGGCGTTCATGTGGTTGTAGGCGCGTTGCAGTCGCACCAACCGGCGGAGTTCTTTCAAAGGCTCGGGACTGTCGTCAACGCGCAGATCAAACGTGCGATCCTTCCACGCCTGGCCGGTCGGTTTTCCCGTGACGACGATCAGCGCGGCCGACTGGCGACCGCGGATATCCCCGCCGGCGGCTTGTGCGGCGTCGAGAGCGGCGAGCATCCGTTCGGCGAGATCGCCGCGCGTGTTTTCAAAAGCACGCGCCATGGCTGGCCAAACTTTGTCGTTGAGCATGAGGTTGGCTTGCACGGAAAAGTTTGTGCCAACGATGTGACCAGCAGCTTGAATGTCGTTTTTGCCGGTCCAGGCGTCGACGCGTCCTTGCGCGTCGATCATTGCGACCTGGCGCACTTCGCGGCCTTCGTCTTTGGCCAGGAGTTCTTTTAGCGTTTCCGGAGCGCTTTTGCCGGAACGCATTAGATCGAGACCGTTTTTGCCGTAGCTTGGATCGACGAATGATTGCGTGGCGACGGCGCCGACCCCGGCTTCGGCCCACGCGACGATCGGGCCGACAGAGAACCAATGGGATTGTACGGCAACGCCGAGTTCGCCTGTGTTTGGATCGCGCGCGACGATTGAGTAAGTGTGAACTGGGCGCGTTGGTTTCGTTTGTTGAGAGGCCGTTGGGACAAACATTAAAGCCAAAATAAAAAGCAGGATCAAAACGCGCATAGTTGACCTCACGAAGCAAACGGATAAAACGGCGTGTTGCGAAAGATCCAAAAACCCATCAGCACAAAAAACAACGCATAAAGATACGGCGCGGGCACCGCGTTCTTTCGCGGTACGCCGCCACGCATCACCGTCACGCTATAACGCATAAACGCATAAACCAAAAGCGGACTCGCGAGCAGCAGCAGCGGATTGAGCATGAACGCCGTCTCGAGTTCTCCGTGCAGGATGGCGTGAAGCGCGCGCGTAGTGCCACAGCCGGGACACGTCAGACCGGTGAGGAGTCGAAAAACACAGACCGGGAAGAATCCTGTTCTTCCCGGTTCGAAAATAAAGAGATAAACAGCGCCGGCGATCAGCAGCAACCAGATTCCTGCGACGGTCGATCGGCGGTACATAAACTCAGTTGCCATGACAAACGCCGCCCAAGGACTTGATTCGATCGCCGCCGACTTGGTCTACCGCCGCCGAGCTGTTCTACGGCCGCCTGTTCTGACGCCATCGACCTGCTTCTACGCTGCCACTCGAGTCAACAGGCCGAGTGATTCTCTTTAGAACCAGCCCTTTTTGTTCTGGATATACGTTCTCACAAACTCCTCGTCTGACTTCGTCAGGTAGATCACGCCTTCAACGATGCTGAGTATGTTCGTCAGACCGCACGTGAGTATGCCGAGCACGAGTTGAATCACGCCTTCCGTCGTGTAGCCGAGGATGAACTTGTGAACGCCGAGCCAGCCGACAAGGATTGCACAGATACCGGCGGTGATCTTCTTGTCGGCGCCCATCGCTTTCCAATCAGTCACCGCGCCGGGATTAACAGACTGCATGGGTTGGTAGCCGGTGCTGACGGAGTTAGCTAGCGATGCCTGGCAGTTTGTACAGTACTGCGCTGTGTCATCGTTGATTGCGCCGCATTTGGTGCAGTATCTGCTCATCTCTTTGATGTCTCCAACTGAAATTGCAGGTTGATCGATGCTCAGTAGGTGTTGGTTGTTGATCCGGCGATGCCCATACCGATACCCATGACAAGTATGAACAGCACGTAGCAGAGTATGCCGGCCAGACCCAAACCGATCGAGATGTAACTAAACATCTTCGCCTTCTTGGAGGCATCGGTTGCACCAGCGATGTCGCCGGCTGCCACTTTACCGTTTACCTGGGCCGCAAAGATAATCGCGACGATGCCGAGTGGTGTACAACAAAACAGCGAGATGATCGCCAGAACCAGATAATTAGGAACGCTGGCAGATGTGCCCGAAGGGGGCGGGGGAGTCCAATCTTGAGACATTATTTTCTCCTGAATTCAGTATTGAAAGATTCCGCGCAGAAAGAAAAAGATCCGTGTTTACGTCGCGTAGCTGCCTGGTCCACCTGTAGCCGGTGGCGGTGGTGGCACTGATCCGCCTTTACGCTTTTCGAAAACCGCCGCACCGATCAGGCCGCCGATGACTGAGAAAAAGAAAAGCATCACCGCGAGAATCAACGCGTTGATGATTACCGGACCGAGGGCGTCGCCCGTCAACTCAAGCTGTTGCCGTATCATTTCGGCTTGCTGGCGATCGACGTTCTCGAGCATGCTCACCATCAGGTTTCTCATCGTTGGTCCCATCGCATAAGAGATCGGTATACCCAGAACCAGTGAGATCGCCGCGCCGATTAATCCGGCTATCGCGCCGAGGATTGCTCCGTCCCCTGCGCTTGCCGGCGTAGGCGAGTTTTTGACGTAGAGGTATGAAGCCAGCATGCCTCCCAGGATCGCCCAAAGACAACAGCAGATGTTGAGCGCGTTGACAAAGGGAATCACCGACAGCAGGCCTAGCAGCACGCCGCCCATCAATGCGGGCTTAACTTTATTATTCATCGCACTTGTACTAACAAAGAGCGGCTTGTATTGTCAATGAAATTGCCGAATTTCAGCGGCTTTTTACCTGGAAACCTCAATTCGATCGCCGGGTTCAAGTTTGGGATCTTCAACCGTCCCGGCCTTGATCTCCTTGATGCGATAATGAATCGTCGCGAGACGGCCGTCAGCGCCCGCGCGTGAGACTTCGACGCGATCTTCCTTTTGCCTTGCCCCGCCCGCAGCTAGAATTGCCTGCAGCAACGTGATGCCGGGTTGAAACACTTTCTGGCCAGGATAATTGATGCGGCCGCCGATGTAGTAAAACTCCTGCGGCTTGTTTAAAACGGTGATCACGTCGCCCGCTTGAACCGTCACGTTCAGTGTTTTGGGATCGCTGAGCTCAAGTGCCTCGCCGTTCGTTCCAGCGCGCATGATCACGACGCGACCGGCGTCGTTTCTCAGATGCGATTCGGCGAGTATGACATAGAGCGGCACAGCCTCCCGCCGCAGATACCGAGTGCCGGGATTAACAACCAGACCCGTCACCATCACCGAGTGACTCACATACTGGCGAACACCGACTGACACTTGCGAGTATTCTGCAACTGCGCGTCTTTTGAGTTCGGCGGCGATGCGCGCCTTGATTTCCTCGGGCGTCATTCCGGCGACCTTTACCGCGCCGCCCGCAATTGGAAAATCAATCGCGCCGCCGGGCATCACGGTGAACAGCGTCGAACGGTTGATGGGTGAATTGATTAATCGAATGTCGAGCACGTCACCCACGCCTACGCGGTAGATCTCGGTCAGCACCGGTTCGACGGATTTCGCGGAGCCGGTCGAATCGCTGAGCGCGGGTCTGACGGGCATCGCGCCCGCAGTTTCCTGCGCGACAGCCGAGACAAGGGACGTAAGAACGAGCACGGCAAATAGCGTGATTGAAATCAGGTTTTTCATAGGCCGGGGCAGAAGCTTGAAAGATCGGTTACTCGGTAAGATGTTGGCGCTGCATTATATATCAAAGACTTCTAATCCGACGGGTTTTCCGGGGACGGGGGCATTCTGCTATATTCGCCGTTTCGCTAAGGGGCGAAGTTGGCCACTATGTACGAGTTTGCGGTCACACCAGCAGTTACAAACATCCGTCGCCGCGGGGTCGAGATCTCTGAAGTCCTGCCTGAGAGCCTCGGCGCGGAAATGGAGCTCGAAGCCGGCGATCGGATCATTAAGGTAAACGGCCGCGTGGTGCGCGACTACCTCGATTTCCGTTTCCACACCGCCGGCGAAACCGAACTCGTGCTCGAAGTGCGAAAGAAAAATGGCGAGGACTGGGAACTCGAACTCGATCGTGGCGAAGGAGAAGATTTCGGCCTCGCTTTCGAACACATCGTGCCGCGCCAGTGTGCGAATGCGTGCATCTTCTGTTTTTGCAACGGCAACCCTGCCGACGCGCGGCCGTCGCTCTTTATTAAAGACGAAGACATACGCTTGTCCTTTCTTTACGGCAACTACACCACACTGACGTCGATCACTGAAGACGAAATGCGCCGCATCGTGGAGCAGCGTTTGTCGCCGCAGTACGTTTCCGTGCATGCGACCGATCTCGATGTTCGCGCTTACCTGTTGGGAATAGACAAAGAGCGCGCGGACATTTCGACAAAACTCGCGCGCATGCTCGAGGCCGGAATCGAAGTGCACGCGCAAGTAGTGCTGTGTCCCGGCATTAACGACGGCGACGTGTTGCGGAAGACGATCTTTGATCTCGCGGCCGAGTATCCGCGCATCACGAGCGTCGCGATCGTTCCGCTTGGTCTAACTCGCTACAACACAGATTCGCGGCTCACCGCAGTGACGCCGGAGTTTTGTCGCAACGTGATCGAACAAGTGAGTGAGATACAGCAGAAACTGAAGACGCGTTTGGGAACCAACTTCGCTTTGCTTGGCGACGAGATCTATCTGCGCGCGGGCCGTGCGATTCCCGCGACGTCTCATTATGGCGCTTATCCGCAGATCGAAGACGGCGTCGGCATGGTGCGATCGTTCGTGAAGGAGTTTGCGCGCATCACGAAACGTATTGAGCAAGACAGAAGCGTAAATCTGCACGACAAGAGCGGCACGATTCTCACCGGAACGTTGTTCGCGCCAGTGTTGCGGAAGCTGGTCCAAAAATTGAATAAGCAGTTTGGCAGTCAACTCATTGTCGAGCCGGTGGAGAACGGTTACTTTGGCGGCGACGTTTCGGTGGCGGGACTCTTGACCGGACGCGACCTGTTATCAGCACGCGTAAGAGTCAGAGGCGAGTTTGTTTTGGTTCCGCGTCAGATGTTGAAGAGTGACGACGAGATCATGCTGGACGGAATGAGACTCGGTGAGGTGGCCCAGGGCCTCGGTGTACCGGTTCACGCGATCAACCTGGACCAGTTCGCCAGTTTGCTGTTGCAGAAAAACTAAGCGCATGTCCGAACCCACGAAGCGAGTTCTGGACGTAGGTTGTGGCCAGAACAAATTTCCCGGCGCTATCGGTATCGACGCAAACCCGCGCAGTCATGCCGACGTCATTCACGATCTCGGCGTCTTTCCTTTCCCGTTCGCAGATAACGAGTTTGAAGAGATCGTTTGCCGGCACGTGATCGAACACGTGCCGGACGTAATCGGATTCGTGACGGAATTGCATCGGATCACGAGGCCGGGTGGCAAGTTAAAGATCCTAACGCCGCATTACTCAAACCCGGATTGGGCTACGGATCCCACGCATCGCAATCATTTCAACAGCTACTCGTTCACCTGTTTCATGCCGGCGCAAACTCCTTTTCCGTTCTACACTTCGACCGAGCTGCGACCGCTTACAACGCGCGTCAGCCTGGCGAACTTATGGCGCGCGCTCGGGCTGGAGTTTGTGGTGAATCTGGATCAGCGCTGGCCTGCTTTTCGTTTCACGAGAAAGTTTTGGGAGTTCTATTTGTCGATGATCTTTCGCGGCAAAGAACTCTACTTCGAGTTTGAAGTGGTCAAGTAAAAAATTTGAAGTCGTGAAGCAAAAAAATGTAAGCTGAGCCGCCAATGATTGCCCGCCTGCTCAAAGTGCTCGTGTGTTTGCTGTTGTTCGCGGTGCTTGCCGCGGCCCAACAAACACAGTCGAAGCCATCGCCATCGCCGTCACCTGACCAGCCCGAAGACATCATCAAGGTTTACACAGAGCTCCGCCAAACGGACGTGATGGTCTTCGACTCGAAGGGCCAATTCGTCGATGGTTTGACGCGCGAGAATTTCGAATTGAAGATCGACGGCAAGCCCGCACCGATCACGTTTTTCGAACGCGTTGAAGCCGGTACGGGAAACGAAGAAGCGCAATGGCTCGCCGCGCGGGATCAACGACCTGCGAAACCAACCGCTCCGACCAGTTACGGTCGCAAGGTGCTCTTCTTTGTTGACGACATCCACATGTCGCCGGCGAGTATCGTGCAAGCGCGCAACCTGATCACGAAATATCTCGACTACGAACAAACCGAATACGACGAAGCGCAGATCGCGAGCGCCAGTGGCAACATCGGATTCTTTCAGCAACTCACCGACAACAAAACAGTTCTGCGTCACGCCGTGGAAAAGCTGACGCCGTATCACCGCACCGGCAAGGACTTCGAGATTCCGCCGATGAGTTCGTATCACGCGTTTCTAATCGATCGCGGGGATACTAACGTACTCGAATATTTCGTCGATGAATTGCTCAAGCAGAACCGGTTGCTCACGCGACCGGTCGCGACTGATTTAGTGCGCGCTCGCGCAAACAACATTATGCGCCAGGCTTCGCACTGGGTACTGAAGACGCTTGGCGCGTTGGACAATGTGATTCGCGATTCGACGAACGTTCCCGGGCGCAAGGTGCTGTTCTTTATCTCCGACGGATTTCTGATCAACTCAAACTACAACGACATGAGCAACGCGATTCGGTCGCTTGCCTCAGATGCGGCGCGAGCGGGTGTCGTGATCTACTCGATCGACGCGCGCGGACTGGTCCCACCGGCAGTCGACAATAATGCTTCGGCTGATTTGTCGAACCGTTTGGTGCGCAGCAGTCAAGGCGAAATTTTTGCTTTCCAGGACCCACTTAACTCGTTAGCTGAAGACAGTGGCGGGCGACCGCTCTTCAACAACAACGATCTTTACGTTGCGGTAGATCGTGGCTTGAAGGAAACATCGTTCTACTACCTGCTCGGCTGGACGCCCGAACGGACAGACGATGGTCCAACAAAGGTTCGCAAGCTTGAAGTCTTCGTGATCGGCCGGCCCGATTTGAAAGTGCGCGTGCGTAAGGGAGCTTTTACTCTCGATCCCGCAGCGGCAAAAACCGCGAAGCGATCCGAATCCGAGAAGACACAAACGCTTGTCGCGAAGTTGCAGCATGCGTTGGCTGCGAGTGGTCCATCGCGCGAGATCCCCGTGTCGGTCGCGTTGAGTTATGTCGACACGCCTGAGAAAGGGCCATCGTTGAGTGTGGTGATGGAGATTCCCATCGAAGCGTTGTCGTCCGACGTTCAGGCCGAGAAGCCTTCGACGAGTGTTGACTTCGCAGGCGCGGTATTCGATCGAGAAGGAAAGTCGACGACCACATTCGGTCAAAACGTTAAGCTGGCTGAAGCGTTGAAGAGGGGTGGAAGGAAACTGACTTACACGCACACAGTTTTTCCGCGACCGGGTTTGTACCAGGTTCGAGTGGCAGCGCGTGATGCGCTATCAGGAAGAGTCGGTACAGCGAAGTCGTGGATTCAAATTCCGGATCTGAGTGCGAAGAAACTAACGCTCAGTAGTCTCGTTGTTGGTGAACGTCCGTCATCGAACGCAGATGTTAGCGCGGGACCGTTGTTCTCGAATCAAGTTCCTTTGAACGTTGCGCGTCGCTTTAAATCGGACTCGTTTTTACGCTGTCTCGTGTTTGTTTACAACGCGACACGCACGCAACCTGATCGGCTGACTGACATCGCGATCCAGGTACAGGTTTTGCGCAACAACAAACCCGTCATCACGACGCCGCTCAAGCCCGTCGCGGCGCAGTCCGGCCACGATCACGATCGTCTTCCTTACGCGACCGAGGTCTCGCTGAAAGGGCTCGCGCCGGGCCGGTACACTCTGAGCATCACGGCGATCGACCGGGCAGCGAAGACAAGCGCGTCGGAACAAGTGCGCTTCGACGTGCAGTAGCGTTCAAGTCCTGCCTCAAGCCCCCTTGAAGCCTTCTCCAAGTATTCGGAGAACTATCCAAATTTGTAAATAAGGTAAAGATCCCAGCTACGCATTCCTGAGCCAAAATGGCAGGTCTCTGCCACCCCGCCTCCGGCATATCGTTTGCACCAACGAAATTTCGGTTAATCACGCAGATTTCACCCTTCAGCTGTAACTACAACAACACGCGGAATTCCGGAGGAGCCAAAATGAGGAGATTTTCTTTTTCGCCACGCACTCTCTCAGCTACTCGACGGATCGCCTACCGCTTTTGGTTGGTGAGTGTCGCCGTAGCTTTGACCTGCTGGCTCGCTCTACCTGTAATGGCGCAAAGCACCACAGGCAGCCTTACAGGATTCGTAACCGACCCTCAAGGCGCCATAGTTTCAGGCGCTACCGTTACGCTCACGCACAGTGAGACGAGAGTCGAAACCCGCACCACATCGAACGATCAAGGAGAGTTTGTCTTTCCGTCAGTGCCACCAGGGAGATATGCACTTGGTGTTGAAGCCACTAACTTTAAGAAGGCACTCGCGACAGATCTGGTGATCGAAGTGGGTAAGGCCTCCCGTACAACTGTCGTTCTTGAGGTTGGTTCTGTCACTGAACAAGTAACCATTACCGCAACCCAGGACATCGTCAACTCTTCGAGTCCGACGCTTACGAGTGTTATCAACACTCGCCAAGTGCAAGACCTGCCGCTGCCCACGAGAAATCCTCTCGACCTGGCTGGTCTGCAACCGGGCGTCGCCGTTACCGGAACTGACAATCGTGGTTCATCCATCAGCGGTCTTCGTCAGACCTCCGTCCATTTAACTCAGGACGGTATCAACGCGATGGACAACTTCGTGAAGACCAGTTCCCTATTCGCCATCAGCGCGCCGTCGCTAAATTCGACAAGTGAATTTGCCATCACCACCGGAACCAACGAATCGAGTTCCGGACGCGGTGTGGGCCAGGTTCGGCTTGTAACCAAAGGCGGCACGAACGACTTCCATGGCGATGTGTTCTATCTCAATCGCAACGACTATTTCCAGGCCAACACTTTCTTCAACAACCTGACCAATACCCCGCGTGCACGTCAGAACCAGCACTTCTTTGGCTTTGCGTTGGGTGGTCCAATGTTCGCCCCCCGGTTTGGTGAAGGTGGCCCGGCAATTTGGAACGGACGCGATCGCGCGTTCTGGTTCTTTTCCTACGAAGGTTTTCGCGAGAACTTCTCGGCCACGCGAAACCGCACCGTGCTCACGCCGGAAGCGAGAAGCGGAATCTTCCGTTACAACGGCGCGAACGGTGCGCTGACGTCAGTCAACCTGTTGACGATTGGCAACGCGGGCACGATCAACCCGATCACGGCTGCGCAACTCAACGCGATGCCATTGCCGAACAACACTCTGGTTGGTGATAGCCTCAATACAGCGGGCTTTCGCTATAACGTGACCGGCAAGGACGTCAACGACAAGTATGTGTTCCGTTACGATCACGTGCTGGTCCAGGATTCCGGCGCCGGTTCTCACAAAGTTGAATTTGTGTACAACCGTGCATCATTTAATCTGTCTCCCGATACGTTCAATGGACTCGAAGCGCCGTTCCCAGGTGGTATTGACGCCTTCCAGGCTTCTACGAGATCGTTGGCAACCGTCGCGCTACATTCGACGTTTGGCAGCATCACGAACGAAGTTCGCTATGGCCGTCAGTGGGCGCCGGTTGCCTTCTTGAGATCCGGTTCGCCCTCCAGCCCGTTCCATACCTCGTTCGCCTCAGTCACGAGCTTCGACAACGCGTTCATGAGTCAGGGGCGTGAGGTAACGGTGACTCAGTGGATCGACAACATGGCCATTCCCAAGGGAGCGCATACGTTCCGCATGGGAGCTGACTATCAACAGATATTCGCTGACACGTTCAATGACGCCGGTATTCACCCGACGATCACGCTCGGAACGAACAGCTTGAACAACAGCGGTATTACCACGGCGGATTTCCCGAACTTGCCTGCGGGCGCGAACGGAACTGCCATCGTGACTCGCGCGACTAACGTGTTCGCGGACGTCACTGGTTTCCTCGCGTCTGCTGCGGCGACCTTTAACGTCAGCAGTCCGGACTCCGGATTTGTGCCGGGCTTCACCCGTGCTCGTATCTTGAGGCAACGTGACCTCGCGCTCTACGTTCAGGATCAATGGCGCGCGCGATCGAACCTGTCGCTGAACTTTGGCTTGCGCTGGGATTACCAGGGCGTACCGACGGTTCCTAACGGATTGGCGATTCAGGTCACCAACGTGAACGACATTTTCGGCGTCTCTGGAGGACCAAACAACCTCTTTAATCCAAATGCGCCCGCCGGAGCAGCTCCAGCCAAGGCGACCCTGGATTTTGTCAGCGGCGACACTGGCAGAGGCCTGTGGAACAACGATTGGAATAACTTTGCTCCGTTCTTCGGGTTTGCTTACTCGCCCGATTTCAAGAGCGGTTTCCTCGGGAAGGTTTTCGGACCGACCGGTACGAGTTCGATCCGCGGCGGCTACTCGATTAGCTACCTGCATGACGGCTTCACGGTCGTGAGCAATGCGCTCGGCGTTGGTACCACTAACCCGGGTCTCATTCAGACCTCGGCCAACACTACACCGACGGGCGTGCTCAGTGGAGGAGGTGTCCCCTTGACGACGCCGACTTTCACGATGCCGATTACGGATCGTCAGAACTTCCTGGCCAATCCGAACAATAGCTTGTGGGCCATCACTCCTGACCTGCGTATCCCTTATGTGCAGCAGTGGTCATTTGGTTACGAGCGTGAGATTACTCGCAACATGGCGTTTGAAGTCCGCTATGTCGCCAACCGTGCAGTGAAGGTGTGGCGCGCGAATAATTTCAACGAAGTTAATATTTTCGAGAACGGGTTCCTCAATGAATTCCTGAATGCGCAAAAGAACCTTGCAGCCCGCGGAGGCACGAGCTTCGCGCCGGGTTGTGCTACTTGCGTGCCCACGCCATTGCTCGACAAGTTTTTCGCAGGTCTGGCTTCAGGTAGCGCTTATACCAACGCTGCCTTCATTCAGAACCTGTCGCAAAACAACGTCGGCACGATGGCGAATACCCTGGCGTTCTCAACGACGTACAGAGCAAACCGCGAGCTTGCCGCGAACGGCATTCCCGCGAATTTCTTTGTCGCCAATCCGAACGCCAACGGCATCACGCTTCTCGGCAACGACTCCATGTCCAACTATCACTCGCTGCAAGCTGAGGTTCGCCGAAGATTCTCCGGCGGTCTTCAGTTCCAGGCTGACTACACGTTCAGCAAGGCGCTGACGGATGCTGCCGGCGCTTTCGGTAACAACCAGAGCGACTTGACCTCCTGGAGGACGCTGCGAGACAAGGAATTGGATTACATGCGATCCAACCAGGATCAGACGCACCGCTTCGTATTCAACTCGATCTACGACATTCCGATCGGCCGAGGTCGCCGCTATTTGAGCGATACCAACGGATTCGTGGATCGTGTTGTCGGCGGCTGGACGGTAGGCACAATCGCGGTTTGGGCAACTCGTCCACCATGGTTCATCTCTTCGAACCGTACCACCGTTAACCAGTTCAACGCTGGCAACAACCCGGCGCAGTTGCTTGGCATCAGCTTCGAGGAGTTCAAGAAGAACTTAGGCGTTTTCCGTCATTCGACGGGTGTCTACTTCATTAACCCCGAGTTGCTGAATATCACGACGAATGCGAACGGCCAGTTTGTGAGTTCGCAGATTAAGCCGGGATTGCTCGGTTCTCCGCCGCCGGGCTCCTTCGGTAACTTCCCGATCAACTCACTTAACGGTCCGCGTTACTTCAACATCGACGCGAGCCTCGTGAAGCGGATTCCGATTACTGAAACAGTCAAGGGCGAACTGAAGACGACGTTCATCAACGTTTTGAACAACCCGAACTTCATCTACAACGGTAACGTCTTTGACTCGACCGCCTTCGGACGCATTACGGCGACGAGTGGAAATCCACGCATTATCCACTTCACGCTCAAAGTCACCTGGTAGTTCATTAGCAGTTGAATTACACCGGGGAGCGACTCGCAAGAGTCGCTCCTCTTTTTTATGTGAGCTTTGCGCAACTGGCTTTATACTGCTCGACGAAGTCCGATGAGCCTTCCCGCGCTGTTCACTGATTGATGTCAACCGCAGCATTGTCGCCAGGTCAACTTCCGTTGGCGCCACTCGGCGCTGGCGATCTAATCGACCGTGCCGTCAGGTTGTATCGCCGGCATTTGTTTGTACTCATCAGGACCGCCGCGCCTCCGATGATCATCGCGGCCGCGGGCTGGATCGTCTTCTCACTCAGCATTCAGCGCGTTTTCATCACGCAGGACACAGACGAACTTTTTATTTACATTCTGCTCAGCATCCTCTCGTTCAGCGCGATGATGGGTGGTTATCTCTTCACACTGGTCGTGATGGGAGGAGCAACACGCACACTCGTCGCCCACTTGCTGCGCAACGAACCGGTTACGGCTCGCGCTACCTACGCGGCGGTGCGCGCGCGTTTCTGGGGATTGTTGGGAGCGTCGTTCATCGTTCTGATCTGGATCGCGATCTCGCTCAGCGCGGTGTGGGTCGTCTGGTATGTGTTGTTGCTAATGATGATGATGGCGGTGTTTTTGTCGAGCGTTGTTTCGACGTGGCTCGCGATCATCGTCGGAATTATCGGAGGAGTGCTCGCTACCGGAATTGGTCTGTGGTTGTTCTTCTTTATCGTGGGCCGTGTGGCTTACGTGCCGCAGGTAATGCTCGTAGAAGGCAAGGGCGTGTTCGAAGCCTTCAGCCGCAGCTTCTCGCTGGCGCGCGGCAATGTGCGGCGCTTGATGGCGATGACGCTCTTCACGACTTTCGCTACTTATTCCGCGTTGATGATTCTGCTGCTGCCGCTCGGCTGGTACGGTTATCTCAGCGGCGTGGATCCGCTCAACTCGACACAATGGCCCGCGTGGTATTCGATCGCTTACAGCGTGCTTGGTCCATTAAGCTCGATTCTATTGACTCCGGTCTGGATGCTCGGGCTCTCGCTGCTTTATGTTGACGAGCGTGTGCGGCACGAAGGTTACGACATCGAGTTGATGGCCGCGCGGCAGCTCGGTGAGTTACCGGACGTTAACGTTTCGTCTCCCCTCGGAACGGCGCTATCGTCGATCTCGGGTAAATTGCCGCCACCCACAGCAGTCACCCATCTTGCGTTAGCCGCGGTTCTCTTGCTTGTTCCGGCTGTTACTAAGGCCGACACGATTTCAGACGCGGATTATCAGAACAAATTGCAACAGGCCGTCAGCGCTTTGGAGAGTATGCAAGCGATCGAAGAAGCGGAAACTCCTTATTACAATCAGAACGAATTCGCCGGCACACTTGCCAAGGTTCGTGAAGCTTTGCCAGAGCAGCAGCAGGTGCAGGCTGGTAACGAAGTTTGCAACGTTGATAACACGTGGGTACACGCGGCGTTGAAAGATCTCGAAGCTGCCTCGCCCGAAGATCGAGCAGACAAGCTGACTCATCTTGTTGAGCGTCTCAAAGCGATTGAAGAACGAGTTGCATACGAACGACGAGCAGCGATGGCAGCGGACAGCAAGGCCAACAGCAAAGAGAAACTCGAAGGGATTCTCGCGCGTCCCGAATACACAACGCAGCCGAAGGGCACTAACGCGTTGACGCGGCTGCTCCAGGATTTCATTCGCTGGCTCCAGCAGTTTTTGCCTGAGCCGGTGCAGGTAAAACCAGGCCGCTCGAGCTGGTTAACCGGAGTTGCGCAGGTTGCGGTGATTCTCGTTGCGCTGCTCATCGTCTTGTACGTGGCGAGGATCTTGTCGCGGCGATTTCGACGCACGCGCAAGAAGCGCGCGCCGAAAAAACGCGGAGCGCGCATTGTGCTCGGCGAGCAACTAAAGCCCGAAGACACCGCCACCGATTTATTGTCGGAAGCAGAAGCGCTCGCACGCCGTGGCGAACTCCGCGCCGCAATTCGCAAAGCGTACATCGCTCTGCTGGTAGAGTTGGGCGATCGCAAAGTGATCACTCTCGAGCAGCATAAAACCAATCGCGATTATTTGAACGCCGTCAGAAGCAGTCCGGTCCTGCATTCAACCATGCGCGGGCTGACCGATAGTTTCGAACTCCATTGGTACGGCTTTGCGGAAGCCACGGAAAATGACTGGAACAATTTCCGCTCGCGTTATAAGCAGGCCCTGCAAACGCAAAACTAATCGACGATGCGCCAGCGACTCACAATCATCCTGACGTTCGTCGTAATCATCGGCGCGCTCGTTATCCTCAACACGATCACGTACGTCAAGGAAGAGCAACTTCCGGACTCGGAAGTTGTTCCGAATCGCTCCACGTATCACTCAGGACCAACCGGCACACGCGCGCTGCACGATTTTTTGAGCGAGTCGGGTTACAAGGTGATGCGTTGGCGCGACGCGCCGGAAAAGTTGTTGGGCGAAACGGGTGAGAGCGTCGCGACTTTCGTCGTGATCGGATCCACGCGGTTGCCCTTTAGCGAGGAACAACTCCAGGCGTTGCGGCAATGGATTGCCCGCGGCGGCTGTTTCGTTCTAATCGATCGCGAACCAATACAAGCGGGAATGAGCGACTGGTCCATCACCGCGCTCGCTACTGAGTTTCCTGCCTTTGAGACCGATCCGGCCGACGCGACTCAGATGACTGAAAACGTCACGCCGGCAGCGCCGGTCCAACCCACAGGATTAACGCACAACGTCTCAACAATCCTGCCGTCGCGGTTTGCGTCGAGGATTATGATCAATCCCGCGACCAAAAAAGAAGAAGATGCCAAAAAGGAAGAGGTGACGGAAGACCACGTTTTCGAGGATTTTGAGGACGAGCCGCCGCCGCCGCCGCCGGCAGTCATCGCCGAGTCTGATAAAGCCGCGACAGTGTCTTACGCTCCCGTCGTGCACATCGCCGATAAAAGCGGCGCGCTGCTCGTTGATTACCTTTACGGCCGCGGCCGTGTGCTTCTTTTGAGCGATCCTTACATCGTCACCAACACCGGCATTCGCGCCAACGACAATCTGCAACTCGCCATCAACGTGCTCACGACTCACGACGGCTTGATCGCGTTCGACGAATATCATCAGGGTCGTGGCATCACGCGCAATGCCTTCGCGAGTTACTTTTCCGGGACGCCTGTTCTCGCGATCGCGGCGCAGATTGTTTTGCTGGTGCTGCTGGTTCTCTGGACCAACGCACGGCGTTTCGGACGGCCCCTGCCTTTGCCGTATGTCGATCGCCGGTCCAGCCTCGAGTTTGTCGCGTCGATGGCGGAATTGCAGGAGCGTTCGCGCGCGTTTGATCTGGCGATCGAAAACATCTACGCGCGCACGCGGCGTGTGCTCGCGCGTTACGCCGGCGTTGACTACAACAGTCCTCGTTCCGAGATCGCGGCGCGAGTCGCGGCACGCTCAAACATCGACGCACATCAGCTCGAAACGCTGATGAGACAATGCGAAGACACGATCAACGGTGAACCGATTCACTGGCGACAGGCGATAGATCTCGTCAAGCGACTGCGCGCGGTAGAAAGAAAGCTCGGCTTGCGCATGCGTACCCGTGACGCACGTCAAGCCGCTGAAAATATCTGACGAAAAGAGGTCAACTGCGAAACGAATGTCCGAAATCGTCTTCTCCACTGTCTCCCACATAAAGAATGAGTTGCAAAAGGTCATCGTCGGCCAGGACGACGCGATCGAACAGATCCTGATCGCGGTGCTCGCCGAAGGCCATGCACTCATCGAAGGCGTCCCGGGCACGGCGAAGACCTTAACTGTCAAAACGCTGTCGCGCATCGTCAATGCGAGCTTCAGTCGTATTCAGTTCACTCCGGATCTGATGCCTTCGGACATTACGGGCACTAACGTTTTCAATATCGCGAACTCGACTTTCAACCTGCGGCGCGGCCCGGTCTTTACGGACATCCTGCTCGCAGACGAGATCAATCGCACGCCTCCAAAAACTCAAGCCGCGTTGCTCGAGGCGATGGAAGAACGGCAGGTCACGATCGATGGCGACGCGTATCCACTCTCGCCGATCTTCACCGTGCTGGCGACGGAGAATCCGATCGAGTACGAAGGAACGTATCCGTTACCCGAAGCGCAACTCGATCGCTTTCAGTTGAAGATAGTGTTGGGTTATCCAGCGGAAGACGCAGAGCGCGAGGTAGTGGCACGTTGGGATGCGGGGTTCAATGCGAAGCGATTGGATCAAGTTAACATTGAGCCGCTGAGCGATCCCACCGCGATTCTTCATTGTCGTGCGGCGGTGACGCGCGCGCGCATGGAGCCGGGCGTGCAGCACTACGCGGTTGATCTGGTGCGACGTACGCGTGCGCATCCGTTCGTGCATTACGGAGCGAGCCCACGCGCTTCGGTCGCGTTGCTTTTGTGTTCGAAGGCACTGGCTGCGATGCGCGGCCGGGAGTTTGTAACACCTGATGACGTGCGCGACGTGGTGTTGCCGGTGCTGCGTCACCGTTTGACGCTGCGTGCCGAGGCCGAACTCGACGGCGTAACGGCTGACGCGGTGATCAGCGACATCCTGCGGGCGGCGGAAGTGCCTCGTTAGCGACCTCATTGTGTCGAAAGTGGTTCAAAAAAGCCGAGACGCCATCCGTAAATGTGAATGCGTAAGAGTTTGTAGAATTTGAGATTTTGAAAATTACTTTTGTTTTTTGGATAGGTAGCCCATGGTCCGGAAGGCCTCAACGTCTGAAATCTCGGCATTTCCGCAGCACTCTCCTAAAAATCTGAAGAGGGAACATTCCTTGCATAACACGCCACCGTGTGTTGTCTCCCCTAGTTACTAATGTTTTTATCTCACGAATTCCTACAGTGAGATTTCTGCGATCACGAATTCTATGCTGCGGGTAGTTGGGTAGCAGCTAAGAAGATCCTTCAACAAAGTATGTTTCGGGAAGGAGCCCAAATGAAGAAATTGTTTTTCGCCTTCATGCTCGCAACCCTGACTCTGAGCCTCTCCGCCGTCGTGGCATTTGCTCAGAGCACAGCGGGTGTGACAGGAACGGTTAAAGATAGCAACGGCGCAGTTATCGCCGGCGCTGACGTAAAGCTGACAGATACCAAGACCGGTACGGAACTCACGTCCAAGACAAACGATCAAGGCGTCTACACGTTCCCCAAAGTTAATCCCGGCCAAGGCTATAAGCTCACATTTACCGCTCCCGGTTTTCAAACTCTGGTAATCAATGAGGTGGCTCTCGGCGTCGATACCGTTTCGACCCATAACGCCGAGATGACCATTGGTGAGGTTTCCGGCACCGTGGTGGTGACGGCGTCGAATGAAGTTACGCTGAATACTACCGACGCAAGTATTGGAAACGTTATCGGAGAACGAAGACTTAAAGAGCTTCCAATTCAAATTCGCAGTTCGCCAGCTGCGCTGATCGGTCTGCAACCCGGCGTCGTGAGCGGTAGCGTTGGCGCCACCGGCACCAACCGTATCGGTTCAGTCACCGGCTCGCGTGCCGACCAGGGCAATATCACTGTTGACGGTATCGACGTAAACGATCAGGCCACAGGCCAGTTCGCAGCGACCGTCGGTAATGCTCCGATCGACGCGATTCAGGAGTTCCGCGCAGTGTCCACCAACCCGGGTGCTGCTGATGGACGAAGCAGCGGCGGCCAGGTCGAGTTGGTGACCAAGAGTGGTACCAACGAGTTCCACGGCAACCTGCGCGAGTACAACCGCACGGCATACACCGCGGCGAACACCTTCTTCAACAACCGCGCTGGTGTTCCGCGTCCGCAATTGACGCGCAACCAATTTGGCGGCAGCATTGGTGGTC
The DNA here is from genome assembly GCA_020199835.1 of Acidobacteriota bacterium. Lineage (GTDB taxonomy): Bacteria > Acidobacteriota > Blastocatellia > Pyrinomonadales > Pyrinomonadaceae > PSRF01. Next base: position 958,298 of record JAIVJV010000009.1, read on the forward strand.
CAATCGTCAAAGACCACCTCTTCTTCTTCTTCGATTATGAAGGACGGCGCGACGCGTCTGGCGTTTCCAACCTGCGTATTGTTCCGTTGAACCACTTCCGCAATGGCGGTCTTGGCTTCATCAACAACAACCCTGGTTGCGGCGTTGGTGCGCGTTTGAACACTACACCTAATTGCATCACGGTCCTGACCCAGGCACAGGTTGCCGCTCTGGATCCTGCGGGTATCGGTCCAGACCAGTCGCTGTTAAGCTTTATCAACAGCCGTTATCCACAGGCGAATGACTTGACTGCTGGTGACGGTATCAACACCGGCGGCTTCCGTTTTAACGCTCCGTTCAAGCGCCAGGACAACACTTATGTCACGCGTATTGACTGGAACGCGACCTCGAAGCAGAGGCTCTTCGGCCGGTTCAATATCGCTCGTCGTATTCAGACTGACACCGTTAACTCGGTTGCGGCCCAGTTCCCGGGCGATCCTGAGACAGCTCAGATCATCGTTCGCGACTACACGTGGGTCGTAGGTCATAACTGGACCGCCAGCCCGACGTTCGTCAACCAGTTGACGATTGGTGCGGCTCGTTCGGGATTGCTCTTCCCAACGAACTTCAAGCCATCGCTCCCGAACGCGTTCACGTTCGGCGCCGGCTTGTCCGCTCCGTTCGCCGGCTTCAGCGAACAGAATCGTTTCGTGCTGGTTCCTACGTACCGCAACGATGCGACCTGGACCAGGGGAACTCACTCGATCGAGTTTGGCGGTTCGTTCAAGCCGATCAAGTCAGAGTCCGGAATCCAGAATGACTTCAACTTCATCACCGTTGGACTCGGCGGCCAACTCACTGCTCTCGATGCAACACTGCGACCCGGCACCATCGCGTCGAACGCCAACACGACCATCACCGGCAACTACGACGCAGCGTTCGCTTTCCTGCTTGGCCGGTATTCGTCGGTTGCGACGAACTTCAACTACGACCCATCGGGTACTCCATTTCCGCTAGCGACTGGTAAGGGCCGCGACTATCGCTACGACGAACTCGAGCTCTACGTTCAGGATAACTGGAGAATTCGGAATAACCTGACAATCAACGCCGGCGTTCGTTGGCACTACTATCCGGCGCCATACGAGAAGAACGGTTTCCAGGCTGGTCCCGACGTGGACCTGCGCGAGCTGTTCGATATCAGAAAGCGTAACGCGGCAGCCGGCATCAGTGGTCCGGACGTTGAGCCGTTGCTTAGCTACAGTCTGATCGGCAAAGGCAACGATGCTCGTCCGCTGTACGAAACCGACTGGAACAACTTTGCGCCACGGTTTGGTTTTGCGTGGACGCCGAACTTCCGCGGCGGCTTCCTCGGTCCACTGTTCGGTGAGAACCGAACGGTTATCAGAGGCGGCGGATCGGTTGTTTTCGATCGTCCGGGCGGCGGCATCACGTTCATTCAGGATCAGGTTTCGTACCTGTTTGACAACTCGGCGACCACGAACTTTGCGGCGCCGAACGCAATAAGTGCTCTGCTTAACAACCCACGGTTCAGTGATATCAACTCTTCGCCGGTGAACAACGTTCCGCCGACGATCACTCATCCGTTTGTTCCATTCGTCGAGGATGGTTTCCCGCTCGGTCTGGCCACCGGCGAGTTCAACTACGCCGTTGACCAGAAGTTCAGGACTCCTTACTCGATCCAGTACAGCTTAGGCTTCCAGCGCGAAATGCCCGCGGACTTCATTCTCGAAATGTCGTACGTTGGTCGTCAGGGCCGCAAGCTGTTCTCGCAAGCTGACCTGGCGCAGGTGTTGGATTTCAAAGATGTAGCGTCCGGCCAAATGATGCTTGCTGCGTTCAACGCACTCCAGGCTCAAGTTCAGGCTGGCGTTCCGGGCAACTCACCGAACCTGCAAATTCAACCCTGGTTCGAGAACCAGATGTTTCCGGGTGCAACAAGACTGATGGCTACCAACGGCAGTCTCCGCCAGTTTGTGCTGCGCGGCGATACGTCGGACGCCCTCTTCCTGCTTTACGCGAATGGCCTGCTGGATGCGAACGTAGGTATGAGTGGCCAGTTTGGCACGAACATCTACATTTCAAACTTCGGCGCGTCGAGCTATGACGGCATGCTGGTGAGCTTGCGGAAACGCTTCTCACACGGCTTGCAATTCGACGCGAACTACACCTGGTCACACTCGATCGACAACGGATCGAGCGTGGTGAACACGGTGACCGGCGGTCTCGTATGCGATCTCACGAATCTCCGCGTCTGCCGCGCCGATTCGGATTTCGACGTTCGGCACCTATTCAATGCGAACTTCATCTATGAGTTGCCGTTTGGTCGCGGCCGTGCTCTCGGCAGCAGCGCTCCGGGTTGGGTCAACCAGATCATCGGTGGCTGGGAAGTGAGTGGTATTTTTGGCGCGCGCAGTGGCTTGGCGTTCAGCACCACGACGACCGCATTCCCGGTGGGCTTCAACTTTAACAGCCCGGCGGCTTTCAACACCGGTGTTCAGCCCGTTGTGAACATTCGCGATCTCAATGGACAGATTCAGTTCTTCCATAGTCCGCAAGCGGTCTTCAATCCGGCAGCTCCGACCGCGGGTATCCTTCGTTTCCCGCGTCACGGCGAGATCGGAAACCGCAACGTGTTCCGCGGACCGAGCTTCTGGAACCTGGACACGGCGCTCATGAAGAATTGGCAGATGCCGTGGTCAGAAAGTCACAGCTTGCAGTTGCGTTGGGAAGCATTTAATCTTTTCAACCACAACACCTTTGGTTTGCCGGCCGCAGGTATCACCGGCACGACCTTTGGATCGATCACAACAACAGCTAGCGCGCCGCGCGAAATGCAATTCGCTCTGCGTTACAGCTTCTAGTTCAGTTTTACCGTCCACTTGGATCGGGCTTCCGCGAAAGTGGAAGCCCGATTTTTTATTTGGAGAACCGTCATGCCCAAACAACGTGTTCGGCTTTTATCGTTGATGCTCGTTCTTGGCGCTACGTGCTTGTTACCCGCGAACGTGTCGGCCCAGAGTGGACAATCGCTATTCGGCGACGTTCGTGTCACTGCGGACAACAATACGGTGGTGCCAAAGGAGGTCACCTTAATACTTCGCCTCGTGCCTGATGGAGAAGTCGGTCGTCAAACGGTCTCGAGTCGAGGTCGTTATCGCTTCAACAACTTGAAGGCCGGCGAATATGAAATCCTGATCGAGGTTGACGGCAAGGAAATCGGACGTCTGCAAACGATCATGATAAGAAACCAAATGAGCAACAGTCCCTACGGCCATCAGTACGATCTCGATTTCCGCTGGCGGCCCGGCTCGTCTTCACCGGCTGCTGGAGGCGTGGTTGCAGCCGGCGACTTTTATGAGCGTCCCTCGGCGAACAGATCGCTGTTCCAAAGGGCGGAAGAGTTTGTTACCAAAAAGAAGTACGACGACGCGGTGGAGTTGCTCAAACAGGTCGTCGAGACAGACAACAAGGACTTTCAAGCCTGGACAGCGCTCGGAATCGTTTACGCGGCGCAGGAAAAACTCGACGATGCTGAAAAAGCGTACCTGAAATCGATTGAAGTTCATCCTGCTTCCGCTCGCGCTCAACTCAATCTCGGCAAGCTGCGCTATTCACAGAAGAAATTTGAGGCGGCCGTCGAACCACTGACGAAGGCTATTGCATTGCAGCCAACCAACGGCGATGCGAACTATCTTTTGGGCGAGTCTTACTTGCAACTCAAGAAAGGTTCGAAAGCGATTCCTTATTTGAACGAAGCCGCAAATCTCGGGCGGCCTGATGCTCACCTGCGCCTTGGCTGGCTTTACAATGCTGCCGGCATGAAAGACAAAGCTGCACTGGAATACGAAGAGTATTTGAAGAAGAATCCGACTTACCCGGAACGCGACAAGCTGAAAGAATACATCACGACTAACAAGAAGAGCTGAGTTTCGAATAAGTAAAGCTGGGCTTAACGGCGAACACGTTTGCGCTTCGTTTTCACTAAACTATTTTACTTCCTGGCGGCGCTCGGCTTCGTCCCGCTCTCACTTTCCTGGCAACGCCCGTGGCTCGCGTGGGTAGCGTTCGCGTACGACTTCGTTTTGCTGTGCGTCGCGATCGCCGACGCCTACACGAGCCGTTTGCCCGCAGGCTTTCGCGTCTCGCGCGAGTTCGGCGGCCGTTTCGCGATGGGCGCCGAGACCGAAGTCAGGATCGAGATCCAAAACGCGTCTCCGCGATCAATCCCGCTTTTTGTTAAAGACGAATATCCGCCCCAGATGATTCTCGCCGGCGAACGCGAAGGCTACGTTCGTGTTGAGCCGCATAGCAAAGCGACGTTGATCTACGGACTAAGACCACCGCGGCGCGGGAGATTTGAGTTTGGTCACACGGCTTTGCGCTTTCGCTCGCGACTCGGCCTTGTTTGGTGTGACGCGCGCGGCGCGGAGCCGGACGCGGTCAAGGTTTATCCAAACATGCGGCGCGCACGTGAAGCTGAATTGAAAGCACTGGGCGCGCGTTCGGTAGTTTCGTCGCACCGAAAAACTTCGTGGCGCGGCGAGGGACGTGAGTTTGAATCGATGCGCGACTACGTTCGCGGCGACGAGCTTCGTCACATTTCGTGGACCGCGACCGCACGTCGTGGAAAACTCACCACGCGGCAGTATCAAATCGAACGCGATCAGACGATTCTCGTTGCTCTCGATGCGGGGCGCCTGATGACCGCGCGAATCGAACAGGAGACGAAGCTCGATTCAGCAGTGCACGCGACGCTGGCGCTGTTTTCCGCCGCCGCCCGTGCCGGTGACAACGCCGGTCTCGTTGTTTTTGGCCGCCGGATCAAGAGCTACCTGCCGCCGAGTCGCGGACGCGATCACATCGACGCGGCGCTTGAATCGCTTTACGCGGTCGAGCCGGAGATGATCGAACCGTCGTATCCGCACGCGTTTCAGTTCATCGCCGCGAACAGCAAGCGCAGATCGTTAGTGGTACTGTTGACCGATTTGGTCGACGAGGAGGGTTCGAAAGAACTACTGACTTCGTTGCAGTTGCTTCGCCCACGTCACCTTCCGCTTGTCGTGACGATCGCAGACAGAGATCTAAAATCCGTGGTACAAGCAGAGCCGGAGTCGGTGCGCGATCTGTTTACGCAGTCGGTCGCGGAAGAGATCATGCACCATCGGGAGACGGCGTTGCGAATGGTTGAGTCGGTTGGAGGACTGGCGCTGGACGTAACCGCCGCAGCGTTAGCGCCCGCATTGTTGGAAACGTATTTGCGAGTGAAGGAACGTGGGTTACTTTGACTCTTCCGGCGGCGGCTCGTGACCAACGAAGAGCAGATAGCCGTAGAGTGCGAGACCCGTGATCGCGGCGATGCTGTATTTGATGCGCGCATCGATCGGCGCCGGTGAAATAAATCCCTCGATAATTCCCGCCACCACCAGCAGCAGCGCGACGCCTAACATCAAACGAACCGCTTCCATGCCGCGCGTTCGCAGCGCGTCGCCGCGAGTTAGATCGCCGGGCATGATCATGGCGCTACCAATCAGCAACCCTGCGCCGCCGGCAATGAAGATGCACGACAGTTCAATGACGCCGTGCGCGACCATGAACGTCACGAGATCGTTACCGAAGCCGGCTTTGTAGGTGAGCGCCAGCACCGACGCGATGTTCGCACCGTTCAGAGCCATATAGAAAAGCGTTCCGACCCCAGCTAACGCGCCGAATGCAAACGTGTAGATCGTGACCTGAATATTGTTGGTCATGATCCCGCTCGCCCCTATCTGGTTCTGTTTGTTAAGCGATTCCCACCAGTGCGTTTTGGTTTCGATGTAGAGTTCGCGGAAAGCAGGATTCACGCCCACGAGTTCGGAAAACTCCGGGTCGTATTTCGTGCCGACGAAGCTCAAGACTGCGAAGATGAAGAAGACGGCGAACGCGACGAACGTGTAGCGCCACGTACGACGAAACGTTTGCGGCAGCTCGTGTGTGAAGTAGCGGCGGATTCGTTTGCCGCCCTGCGCGTCGGCGCGATAGATACGGCCGTGCGCGCGTATGACAAGACTGTTGAGATAATTGACCAGCCGTGGATCGCGTGATTCCGCGCGCGCGATCGCCAGGTCTGACGCGGTGCGGCGGTAGATGCGTCCGAGCTCGCGCACTTCTTCGCGGCCCAGGCGTCTTAGGGACGAGTGGTCGAGTAACCGCAGGAGATCTTCGAGTCGCTGCCAGGCGTTTTTGCGTTGACTGATGAAGCGATCGGAAGGAATTTGTAGTTCGTCCTTTGTTACTTTGTGCGTTCGAACTATGTCCGAAGCTAGTGTAACTTTGCAAAGTACAAAGCTCAAAGACCAAAGTACAGACATGCTCCAACTCGTAGAATGTGTCCCCAATTTTAGTGAAGGCCGAAAGCCGGAGACGGTTCAGCATATCTCCGACGCGATAGCCGCGGTCAAGACAGCGTGCGTGCTCGATACGCACATCGACGCGGATCACAACCGCTCGGTGATAACGTTCGTGGCTTCGCCCGAGCATGTGGTCGAAGCCGCAGTGCAGGCTGTGCGCCGCGCGTCGGAATTGATCGACATGCGCACGCATCAGGGCGAACACCCGCGGCTTGGTGCGACCGACGTTTTGCCGTTTGTGCCGATTCGCGGCGTGACGATGGACGACTGCGTGCGGCTCGCGCACGAAGCAGGGAAGAGAATCGCGCACGAACTCTCCATTCCCGTCTATTACTACGAACGTGCGGCGCTTCGTCCTGATCGCGTTAACCTGGAAGATGTGCGCCGTGGCATGCTCGAGTTGTTGCGCGAACAGATCACCACCAATCCCGAGCGCGCCCCGGATGAAGGCGTGCCGGTGGTCCACGATACGGCCGGCGCGATCGCCGTTGGGGCGCGGCCGTTTCTCATTGCTTTCAACGTCGTGCTGCGGAGCGACGACCTCACGGTTGCGCGCCACATCGCGAAAACGATTCGCGCCCGCAGCGGCGGTCTGCCATTTGTGAAAGCGTTGGGCTTTCGACTCTCGACGCGAGGTTATGTGCAGGTGTCGATGAACCTCGTGAACTACGAAGTCACCGGAATGGAGGCGGCTTACGAGGCGATTAGCCGCGAGGCCGAACGGTTGGGAGTGGAGGTCGATAGCGCTGAGTTTGTTGGCCTCGTTCCGCGCGCTGCTTTGAATCGCGAGGCTGCTTACTTCCGCAAACTCCACGACTTTTCGGAAGCGAAGATTCTCGAGAACCAGATCGAGCGCTGTTAACTTCCGAGCTTGATGATCTCCGCGCGCAGACGCTCGTGTTGTCGCATCAACTTGAGATAAGTCGTTTCCTCAGCGGCGCTCCTGGCGCGAACGATTTGCTCGAGCAACTGTTTCTCAGCCGCGCTCCAACTATTTAGGTTTTTAACCAGCGACGTTAGCGATTCAAACGTCCGGCCCTGCATGCGCAAACCGATCTTGCGCACGTGAAACGAATCCCAATCGCCCGCGCGCTGTTGGTCCAACTCAAATATCATCGGGCTCTCGGCTAACTTCCGCAGCGTGCGAGCCGGCGTGCGATAGTCTTTTCGCGTCCCGATCTTTTGTTCTTCTTTCTCCACGAGTTGCAGCACGGCGCGTTGCGTTGGCCTGAAGCCGAGCTTGCGATAGAACCAGAACGCCCCCGACTCGATGCCCTCCTCGTTTTCGTAACCGATCTGATACGGATCGATTGCGAACGACGTCACACCCGTGAGGTGATGCATCACGTTGAGTATTCGTGCGTACAGCCACGCGGTTTCCCCGTCGCGAAAGGTGTAGTAGAGATTGAGTCCGCTCTCCATTCGCTCAAAGAGGGAAAGACCTTCGAAGTAACCGAGCGGCACACCGTTCTTGAAGAACATTGCTGCGTGAGATGCGCGCAATGGCAAGCGCTTGTCGGGCGGCAGTCCTGTCACAAAGAGTTGCACGCCGCGACCGAGTTCGGCTTGGTAAACGTGCTTCGGATCGGCGTGCGTGAAACCGTAGAGCTCGCGATACCGGATCGTTGACGCGTCACGCGCTAGATCGATTGCTCTTTCACCCTCTGTGGGCGACAACTTGCGCAGCGGGGGTGGCGGCGCGTGCAGTTCGTCTTTCAACCGCACGTCGCGTCGTGGAATAAGTGGGCCATCGTGATAGAAGACGGTTCGCGTCGTACTGCGCATGCCCGTACGCGTCGAGGGAAAACGCGGGGTCCAGCGGACGTAGATTTGTTGCGAGTCGTAGAGCTCTGCTTTCTCTTTGTCGGAAATCGGAAGCTCGTCGAAACGCTCGATTAGCCAGGAAAGCTCTGAGCACGCGCCACGCGCTGCGTCCAGCCACTTTCGGTAAGGCACATTCGCTTCGACCTGCGCGTCTTCTTCCAAAAGCGGCATGAACCGCGGCCACGTCTCGGCCAGACGATTCTCGCTTTCGAACCACTCCCAATATATTTCCACCTGCGACGAAAAACGTCGGACCAACTCGCGAACGATGTAAAAGCTAAACGTGTCTATAACCGAACTCCCGGCGATGCCTGAAACGCTGGGGTGTTCGAGAAATGAGATATCCACGTCACGATCACGTAGCTCTGCGACTCGATCGGGAAACGTGCGGAGCTGCGCTTCAGCCAAACGCAGAACCGTTGGGTTGTGCGGGTGAGCACGAATAAAAAGCAGCAGCTCGTGACAGCGGATTAGGGAATCAACATCGCGAAACTTTTTGCGCGCGAGCCGTTCGAGCTCCGCTTGCATCCGCTTCGCTTCGTTCGCGCCGAAAGAGGTTTTCAGTTTGTCGAGTTGATCGAGCAGGTGGGTTCGCGCCTCTTCGTTTAAGCGCGCCGAATGAACTTCGCCGCGATCCAACCGGCCAGTACGAGCGCTGACAGGATTAGCCAATTGTACCGATCGCCATAGGTGACGCCGGGAAAATGATTGCTGATCATCATGAACACGACCGGCACGGCCATGAAGGTGTTCTGCTTTGAGCGCAGCTTCGCCCGCGCAGCGAGGCTCTCGTCGGGTTTGCGGCCTTCGTTGAGCGCCGCGATCATGCGTTTTTGCGACGGCAGAATGTGCATCCACACGTTCCCGGCCATGATCGTGCCGAAGATTGCGCCGAGATGAATGTAGGCGGCCCGCGCGCTGAACACTCGTGTTAAGCCGAAAGCGAGCGCGACGATGAGAACGTACGCGATAACGGCGAACGCTTTTTCGTGACGACCGAGTGGCGACCCCATCATCACGTCGTAAACAAAACCCGATGCGAGGATGACGCCAATACCCAGGACCACCGCCCAACCAATGCTGATGTCATACACGTCTCGATCGACTAACGCGCCGCCACCTAGATAGTAGACCAGCACGAGCAACGCGAAGCCGCTTAGCCACGTCACGCCTGCTTCCCAACGAAACCAGTGTAGGGTTCGCGACGCCAGGTCCGGCACTTTACGTCGTTCGACAACGTAGAAGCCGCCGCTATGGACCATCCAAACCTGCGGCGACACGCCTGTGCTCGCAAGGGCTTTTTCCTCTTCGGTCAAACGCGCGTCGAGCCACGTGAAATAGTAGGTCGTGCCGACCCACATGATGCCGGCAAAGACGTGTGTCCAACGAAAAAGGAGGTTAAGCCATTCGCTGAGTGTCGGGTCCAGATTCATGCGCTCGATTTAGCTGCCGCGATAGGTTGAGTAGCCGTAAGGACTGATCAGTAACGGCACGTGATAGTGCTGCGAAGAGTCGTCAACGGTGAAGACGACCGTAACTTGCGGATAAAAACAGTCGATACTGAGTGACGAGAAGTACGGTTCGGTATCAAACACCAGTCGATAAGTTCCGTTTGAGACGGGTCGATCGACGAGGAAGAAAGGTTTGACGCGGCCGTCGATGTCGGTCCAGGCGTGACTCAGCTCGGTCCAGCTCTCGTCGGTGTTCTGCATCTCGAGACAGACTGCCACGCCGCTTGCGGGCGTGCCGCGCGAGGTGTCGAGTATGTGGGTGGAGATCGTGCTCATGAATGCTCGAGTAGTGTTCGCAGTCTTAACTCAGTGATTTTGGCTTGCTCTGCCGCGGCGATTGGCAACTCCGCGATGGGATCGTTTTGCAGTCGCTCTTCCAGCAGGGCCAGTATCTCATCAGATGACTTGCCGGTGGCGCAAACGATAAAAATAAAACCGAATTTTTCCTCGTACTCGCAATTGAGCCGGGCCAGTTTGTTGACTGCTTCGGGCGTAGCGTCCTGCACACCGCGCTGTTCGTGTGCCGACCATTGCTGCGACTGCGCCGCGACAGGCTGCGCCGCTTTCTTCTCGCCGATCTTTGGATGACTGCGAAACGCTTCGAGCCAATCGCTCGCTGTCAACGACCACCACACGTCGTTTGCGCGCGCGAGCAGGTCTTCAACGTTGCGATAAGGCCGGCTTTGTTGAACCGCGGCGGCCCAACGCGTTGCACCGCAGCATTTCAACAATTCCTTACGTGCTTCTTCCGCATCGAGTTCGTTTAACCATGCAAGATCGTGCGGCGCAGTCTGCATCTCTGCTAATCGGCTAACGTGCCGTACACGCGCAATCGGCTCACGCCGCCGTCGGGATAAATGTTGAAGCGCAGATGCGAGACGACGCCGGCGTTTATAAGTTCCTGATCGAAGTGGTGACGTGTGTGCGCCTGAAGTTTTGTCCGGGGCAAAACGTCGGTCCACGTTATTGCCGCGTCAGTCAAATTTGGGCTTGCGGTGTTGCATGCCTCGAGCGAACAACTCTCGGGAAAGTTGCCCTTGAAGTGCGATGTATCGACTTCAATCCCGCGGATCTCGCCCGGCCGTGCCAGTTTGATGATGGCCCAATCGTATCCGGGACTACGACGCCGTTTCGTTTCCCAACCGTCGCTCATATCTGCAGCGCGTCCGGGCATTATCAAATTGTGACGATGACCGAAGAACATGTCGCTGCACGAGAGCACGAGCGCGCCGTTCTCCGCGGCGGCTAAATCGATGTGACCACCGGCGCGTTTGAGCCGTTCCCAGTCGGGAACCACTTCACCAAAAACGCGCAGTCGCGCGACGCCGCCATCGGGAAAGATGCGGAAGCGAAGGTGCGTGATCCGTTCGCCGTATTCGATCGGAAAGGGGTTGCGTGTGTCGCCTGAAAGCGGCGACTGCGGCAACAGCGGTAGCCACTGGACCGACTCGTCGAGCAACTCTGCTTCCGTCGGTAATCCTAAGAACACCGCGCCATCGAGCGAACAGTGCTCGGGATAGTTACCGCGAAAAAAACTCGTATCCACCACCACGCCGCGGATGATCCCGGGCAGGCCCAACCGGATGAGACACCAATCGAAACCCGGCGTGCGCCGGCGGCGGCTCTCCCAACCATCCATCCACTTGCCGCGATCCGTGTACTTGCCTTCGATAAAAACCGGCGCGCTCGCTTTCAGCAGGTTCTCTTTTGGGGCAAAGAAATCATCGTTGGCGACGAGCACCACGCCGCCAAGCTTTTCCGAAGCAAGATCGATCAGTTCAGTGAAGTCCATTTACAAGAGCAGGTGGCCCATTGGCGTATTCGCCCAGCCACCAGGGCCATCATCATATATCTTTCTTCCGCGAAGAAAAGTTTTTTCCACGACGCCGCTCAACCTTTCGCTTTCGTACGGCGTGAGCTTGTGGCGATGTTCGAGTCGCGCGCCTTCGACGACGAACTCGCGATCTGGGTTCCAGATCACGACATCGGCATCGCAGCCCGTTGCAATCGCGCCTTTGCGCGACGCGAGCGAAACCTGCCGCGCCGGATTCGCGCAGAGCCAGTTCGTTAACTCGCGCAGCGAAAAGCCGCGGCGGCGAGCTTCGGTCCAAACGACCGGGAGCCGCAGTTGCAGCGACGCGATGCCGCCCCATGCCGCCATGAAATTGCCGGTCTCGCGCAGCTTCATGCTTGCCGGACACGGTGAGTGATCGGAAACGATCATTTCGATCGTTCCTTCGGCGAGGCCTTGCCACAACCGTTCACGATTCTCATTCTCGCGAATCGGCGGACAGCATTTGAACTCCGTCGCGCCCGCGGGAATCGTTTCTGCCGCAAGGTGAAGATAGTGCGGACACGTCTCGGCACTGATTTTGACACCTTCGTTTTGCGCAGCGCGCAGCAAGGGCAACGCGTCAGCAGACGAGAGATGAACGATGTGCACGCGCGTTCCAAACTCACGACTCAAACGAATCATCAACTCGACCGCTTCATCTTCCGCCGATCGCGGCCGAGAGCTAAGAAATCCGTGATAATCCGTTTTATCCGTGGCCCTCATCGGACCCGGCAATTCAGCGTGCACGATCAACATCGCCCCGAGCCGTGATAGCTCCGGCATCGCCTCGCGTAAGTCTTCCTCAGTAACGTGTGGAAACTCGTCAACGCCCGACGGAACAAGAAAGCATTTGAACCCCACGACACCCGCGGCATACATCGGCGCGAGCTCAGCGGTGTTTCCGGGAACGACGCCGCCCCAGAACCCCACGTCAACAAAACAATTGTCGCGAGCGTCTTCGAGTTTTGTTTGAAAAGCAGCGAGTGTTGTGGTTGCGGGAATCGAATTGAGCGGCATGTCCACGAGCGTGGTAACGCCGCCAGCAGCCGCTGCGCGCGTCGCGCTCGGAAAACCTTCCCACTCGGAGCGTCCCGGAGAGTTGATATGAACGTGAGTGTCCACGAGGCCCGGCATCACGATCGAATCGTCGCTCGCCTCAACGATCTCACAGTTGTTTACAAGCTCGTCAAAACCACGAACAGCAACGATCTTCTCGTTGCGAATGTGAATCGACGCCGGTCCAATCGCGTCCGCCGAGACTACTGTTCGCCCACGAATGATTAAATCCGGAATCGACATGCAAACTAAAAACTCGGCGGCGGTGGCGGCACGTTTGGAGCGATGTCGGCCGGTTCGGCGAGACCAAACACCTGCTCGTAAGCCATCGCGAGCGCGCCGTACGTGACCGGAAACGCCAGAAACACTCCGACGTAACAGAGCACCACCCCCGCGATGCTCAACATTCCCGTGAGAATCATCAACAGCAACAAACGCCAGAAGTTTGCCAATGCCGCCTTGAAGCTAAGCTTGATCGCATCCATCGCCGCCATCTTCCGATCGACCAGCAGTGGATACACGAACGTGAATCCAATTGAGATTACGATGATGACGAAAAACATCACGATCCAGAACATCGTGAACATTCCCAGGAGTCCAAGCATAGCCCCAGGACTTGGTTCATTGCCTTGCACCGACATCGAGAGAATGAACACCGCATAGAAGATGATGTACGCCGGGATAACGATCGCCAGAATCGGAATTACGTGCAGCAGCGTCGCAACCACGCTTGGTCCAAAGTAGTCGAACCCCTTGAACAGCGTGCCGAGTTCGATCGGTTCGCCGCGTCGTTTTTTGAAAAAACTGAGATACAGACCGCACATCATCGGTCCCATCAGAATGCCCAGCGGTACTGCCGAGCCGATCAAAACACCAATGGCAGTCATGCCGACAAACAGCCAGTACTGATCTTTCACCAGCACCCAGGCTCGGTTGATGCATTCGACAGGCTCGACGGCGTTTCGACGAAAGACAGGTAGAGGGGTCGACATTCAGTTTTTCCTTACGGTCAGAATTTACGATCGTGCGGTCAGTAGAAAATGCACGAGCAGGTTTGCGGCCACACGCAGGCGATAGCTCGCAGTTGAGCGTACGTCATCGATCGGCGTGATCTCGCGCATGAGTGTTTCGCGCGCCTGGTTCACGCTGTCGTCCGTCAGTGCTTTACCGCGAATGGCGTCTTCGGTTTGTTTGCAACGGAGTACGATTGGCGCGACGCTACCGAGGGCGACGCGAACGTCAGTCATCACTGCGTTTTCGACGCGTGCGATAGCGGCGATACAGACTTTAGCGATCGCCTGCGCTTTGCGAGTGCCGACCTTGCGATAGTAGTGCTTCAACGAAGCTGTGTTTCGCGGCAAGCGAATGCGGCTCAACAGTTCGTCCGGCAACATCGTCATCTGCTTGTAGCCGGTATGAAACCCGTCATATGGAAGCCAGCGTGCGCCGCGGTTCGAGACTAATTCGATCTCCGCGTCGTAGGCGAGCAACGCGGGCGGTGAATCGGCAGCGGGTGAAGCGTTAACAATATTGCCGCCGAGTGTGCCGCGATTCTGAATCGCGAGCCCTCCTGTTTCGTTCGCTGCCTGGCAAAGCATCGGAAACTCACTTCGCAACACCTCGTGCGCTTGCACGTCAGTGTAGGTGGTCAACGCGCCGAGCGTGACGTGAGTTTCAGTGACCTCAATGCCGCGCAGTTCACTCAGGGGCCAGATGTTGAGGTAATTGCGATGCGGCAACCGCCCGGCTTCGAGCAGTACCATCAGGTCCGTTCCCCCCGCAAACGGTTTCCAAACGCCGGGCTCGTTGCCGATGAGCGCGAGCGCATCCGCAAGTGAGCGTGGTGTCTGAAGTTGATAACCGGGAACGTACGCTCTCATCTATTCTGGCAAGCACGCACAACGGATTCGAAAATCTTCATGTAGCCGGTGCAGCGACAGAGATTGCCGGCCAACCCGTTGCGGATGTCGGCTTCGGTCGGTTCAGGATTGCGTTCGAGCAGATCGACTGCCGCGAGAATCATCCCGGGAGTACAAATACCACATTGCGCGCCGCCGTGGTCGATAAATGCTTGTTGGACGGCGTGCAGTTGATCGCCTTGGGCGACGCCTTCGATGGTGGTGATGCTCGAACCGTTTACCTGCGCGACTGGAACGAGGCAACTGTTCACGATTTGCCCGTCGAGTTTGACCGTGCACGCGCCACACTCACCTTCGCCGCAGCCTTCCTTCGTGCCGGTCAGGTGCAACTGCTCACGCAGTACGTCGAGCAGCCGCGCCATTGGAAACACTTCTAGCTTATGTGACTCGCCGTTCACCTTAAACTCGATCGCGGTTTTGCTCGTCATTTCGCCATTTAGTTTATGTGCAGCGCCCTACCGACTGTCGGGTCGCGACGCACGCGCCAGATTTTAGAATCGAGATAGTAGTGAACGAACGCGTAGCCCCAGAGAAACGCGCCGCCTAACTGGATCACCAGCGGTTGTTGCAGACCGGCGGCGGCATTCTGTAGGCCGAAATAGTTGAGTATCTGGCGCGGTCCCTGGTAGAGCACGCCGAAGATAACGCCAAACGCGATGTAGTAAAGAACACGGCGGCTGATCAGCTCCGCGGCGCCGTATTTTTCACGCCGATCGGTGTACTTCTGATTGTGAAACCAGATCAGGCGGTGGTATTGCAGGTTGTGATAGATGGTCAGTATCGCCACGATGGCGATTGTTTTGTGCGGCATCGGCGTCAGCAGGACTATCCAATGCATCGGTATCGCGGCTGCGAGCAGCAGGTATTTCGGCACGTTCAACGGTTCGCCGGTGATGGCGCGTTGCACCTGACGACCGAGCCAAAGAACGAACAGCACGATTGTGCCCGCGAGTAATATCTTTGCGAGACCATTCGCAAATCCGTGCAACGTTGCCGGCACTCGCGCCATTGCTTCCTGATCGCTCGCGATGAATTGCACGAATGGATAGTTGAACGCGAAGAGCAGCAGCGCGCGATCCAGCGCATTGTCGATGCGTGCGAGATCCCCGTTCTTCTTTTTGTAGAGCACCATGAAGCCGTAGTGTTGCTTCACGAGATGGTAATAGGCCCACAACGCCGCCACGAACAGAAATACAAAACCCGCGCCCGCGAGTACCATCACGGGACCAATCGCGAAGAACAAGAGCGAACCCCAAAGCAGCCGGGCACGATTCTGTCTTTCGCTGCGATCAAAGTAAGTGCGGGAGAAGGTGCCGAAGACGTGCGGCGCGTCGATCAGGATGGCCCAAAACGCGATCATCGGCAGGAGTGGGACAAGGCCGCTCACGTAAAGCGCCAGCAGTACGTAACTGGAAACCACGGAACCGATGAACCAAACGAGATCGTCGCGCGCACCGATGATCCAGCGCAAAGAGATCGCATTTACCGCGGATTTGGTGATGGTTTCGGCGCTGGCAGCCATAGCGAAGTTTGGTTTCGGGGCTCGCGGCATTCTATCATCGGACCCTGCAATGTTCAGAGCACGCGACTAACTATGACCAAACAACTCTTTCAAGCTCATCCGTGGCACGGCGTGAGTCCCGGACCGAGAACTCCTGAGCTGATCAACGCCTACATCGAGATCGTGCCGACCGACGCGGTGAAGTATGAACTCGATAAAACGTCGGCACACTTGCGCGTCGATCGGCCGCAGCGGTTTTCGTCGATGTGTCCGACGCTTTACGGTTTCATTCCGCAAACATACTGCGGCCGGGAAGTAGCGGAATTGTGCGAGCGCCGCACCGGGCGAACGGGCATTGAAGGTGACAAGGATCCGATGGACATTTGCGTGTTGTCGGAAAAGACGTTTGCGCACGGGAGTTTCTTTTTGCGCGCGCGGCCGATTGGCGGCTTGCGGATGATCGACGGCCGGCAGGCTGACGACAAGATCATCGCCGTGCTCGAAGACGATCTTGCGTACGGGCGGATCATCGAGATCGCTGACGTGCCGCAGGGGTTAGTCGATCGGTTGCAGCATTATTTTCTGAGTTACAAACAGCTTCCAGCCGACGAACCGAAGAACGTTGAGATCACGCACGTTTACGATCGCACGGAGGCGTTGGACGTGATTACCCGTAGCTTGCGTGATTATGAAGAGGAGTTTGGCCGCGAATAGAAAGGATCTTGAATACCGCAGCGGGGACAGATCAGACCGCTGCGGGATTCGTCGATCCACTTGGCAAGCGCCAATGGCTGCGGGTTGTGTGCGGCGTGGTTATGCAGATCCTGCTTCTTTCGTTCAGCAGTTTCCGCACTACAGTGTTTACATAACCAGCCGTAACCCAAATTGAAAAAGTGGGTCGTCTGGTGCATAGAAAACTGGTGCACGGATCTGAGGTCGGCGATCTCAGATCCGCGATCGCTACCGCGCGGTCCGCGATTCCGTCAAACGCACGGGCACAGACATTTGCCTGCCGTTTCGCCAGATGTGCACTTGAACGGTCTCGCCGATCTGGTGTTTATCAAGCACGCGGAACAGTTCGTCTGAGTTACCGACCTTGTCGTTGTCGATGCCGACGATGATATCGCCAAACTCGACGTCGCCCATCTCGGTCTGCTGCATACCGCGCAATCCCGCCGCCGCAGCGCCTCCGCCGCGCGCGACCTGGATAATCAGCACGCCTTCGGAAACCGGCAGATCAACCTGATTGCGAAATGCCGCCACGTCACGTGTGCTGATGCCGAGTTTCGGACGGCGGACCTGGCCGTATTTCAGGATCTCCGGCACAACGCGCTTGGCAATGCCGACCGGCACAGCGAAACCGACACCGGCCGAACTGCCGGAAGGTGAAAGAATCTGTGAGTTGATTCCGATCATGCGGCCGTGCGAGTCGAGTAACGGTCCGCCGGAATTGCCCGGATTGATGGACGCATCCGTTTGAATCGCGCCTTCGATGAGACGGTTGTTACGCGCGCGAATCGGTCGTTGCAGTCCGCTGATAACGCCCGTGGTTAACGTGCGGTCCAAACCAAACGGATTTCCGATCGCCAGCACTTTCTGTCCAACGACGAGCTTCTCTGAATCGCCAAACGGCACGACGGTCAGCGGGCCGGCCGGTTTCTCCGTTAAGCGGATGACCGCGAGATCCGTATCGGGATCGCCGCCGACGAACACGGCAGGATAGTCTTTTTTCCCGCCGAGACTGACCGAGAGTTTCTGTGCGTTTTCGATGACGTGATAGTTCGTCAGAATATTGCCTTGCTGGTCCAGGATTGAGCCGGAACCGGAACCCTGCTGTTGCTCAACGAATCCGAAAAAGTCGCGCGCGTAAGTAGTTGAATGAATGAATACGACGCCCGGACTGAGTGTGCGATAGACGTCGATATTGTTCTGTTCGTCAGTTGAAGTTGCAGGATCCGTAATTCCCGCGGGAAGCGCTTCGCTGAACCCTGCTTGCGAAGGCTGATAGCGATTGTTGATAACGTTCACAAGGGTGACGATTCCCGCGGCAAACAGTCCTGAAATAAGCGCAATCAATAAAAGTTGTCGTGTGGAAAGTCTGTACATAAAACTTCTTCCCTCTCTAAAATGATCTGGCAGCGTGGCGGGCATGGCGTTAGGATGCCATTCCACCGGACGCTCGTTGTGTCGGCGCGTAATCGCACTGGGCCAGGGCGACACAACTTTAGAACCAGAATCCCTCCGGCTGCAAGGTTGAAAATTGCTTTGGATTACTAAAGTTTGCGGTAAAAAGTTTCAGCCGAACAGGGAAACCACCGCGCCCGGCAGACTGCCGACGTAGGCGATCACGTTCACCGGGCCCTGCCAGCCAAGCGCGAGACAGCCGGTGGCGGCGTGAACGATCATCAGGCCGAGATAAACGAGGAGGGCGGCGGACAGGCCGCGTCTGGCAAGCGGAAGATGCGAGCAGCGATAAAGTATGAGAGCGGCGAATGCGCCGACAGCGAGTTTGACAATCAGAAACGACATGTCGCCGTGCGCGAGCACGCGCGCCATGAGCGCGTTGCCTTCAGTGGCGACGTTCAGGTGGATCCAGAGCAAGGTGAGTTGGGCATCGAGCCAGTTCAGGCCGAACAACAGCAAGCTTTTGAAAAGTGTCACGACGCACCACCCTTGCGTAACGTTGTTAAACTCCGGTCCTGTTTACGCCGGAACCCCCGAAGCTTTTGGCCTGGGGGTTCCTGACGTCACGGGAGGAACGAGCTCGTCCTAATGTTTTATAAAGACGCTGAATTATAGCTCAATTCCGAAAAGCGATGAACGTTTCAATTGCGGAAGCGCTGCGGCAAGCGTCGCGCGCGTTGGACCAAGCTGGTGTCGCGGACGCGCGACGCGAGGCGGGTTCGTTGCTCTCGCACGTCATGCGCAGAGATCGGACGTTTCTGATCAGTCACGCCGAGGATCAGCTCGACGAAGACGAGTGGAAGCTTTTTGAAAATGCGGTGGCACGACGTGCGGCGGGCGAGCCAACGCAATACATCACTAGTGTGCAGGATTTTTTTGGACGTAATTTTCGTGTCACGCCTGACGTGTTGATTCCGCGGCCGGAAACTGAGTTGCTGGTAGAAGCGGCGCTGGAGTTGATGAATCCGAATGCGGTGGTTTGTGATGTGGGAGCGGGGTCGGGATGTATAGCCGTGACGCTGTTGTGCGAAAGAAACGATGCGCGTGCGGTTGCGATTGATATTTCGGAGGCGGCGCTGGAGGTGACGCGGCAGAATGCGCATGAGTTGCTGGTGGAACGGCGAATTGAGCTGGTACGCTCCGACTGTTTTGACGAGTTGAAGCCGGAGACGTCGCAGTTCGACCTGATCGTTTCCAACCCTCCCTACGTTTCGGCAAACATGCTTGCGGGTTTGCAGCGCGAAGTCAGAGATTATGAACCACTCGTCGCTTTGTCGCCGGGGGAGGACGGCTTGAGCGTGATCCGGCGTTTGCTCACGGAGGCTCCTCAATTCATTCAAGCTAACGGGCATCTTCTCTTCGAAATCGGCTTTGACCAGGCGGAAGCAGTGAAGGAGTTGGTGAATCCTGATATCTGGACGTTGAGCAAAATTCTTCCCGACTTGCAGGGGATACCTCGCATCGTCGTCCTCCAGAAACACTGAAATTCCTGCCACAATCTCCAACGTTGTGGTGTTTACGATTCAGAACCGCGAAACGACTTAAAACGAACAACCCCAGACGAAGTGAAGGAGATCGACGCCATGTTGAGGTTTTTGGGACGTAGTGTGCTCGTTGCAGCACTGTTGGCCACCACCGGCCTGGTTGGAGTGGCCCAAAGAACAGATAAAGCAGACAAGATCAAAACGAAAGACGGCTCGCTCGCCTGCCGTGACGACCGCCGCTGGCACAACGATCGCCTCGTCGGCACTTGCGAGATTCGCGAACAGACGCTCGCCCCGACGGGCGCGCCAATCGCGATCGATGGCAAGCAGAACGGCGGCGTTTCGGTAAAAGGTTGGGATCAAAACCAGATTCTCGTACGCGCCCGCGTGCAGACCGGCGCACCGACGGCGCAGGAAGCAGAAGCGTTGGCTCGCGAAATCAGAATTGAAACCAGTGGCGCGAAGATTTTTGCGAGTGGACCGGAGAGTCGTCGCGACTATAGCTGGGATGTCAGCTACGAAGTAATGGTGCCACGTCGGTCGGACGTTTCCATCGAGACTCATAACGGCGGAATCGCGATCGCCGACGTCAACGGCCGCATTGATTTCAGCGCGACTAATGGCGGCGTGGTATTGAAGAAAGTCGGCGGCACAGTGAAAGGCTCGACCACCAACGGCGGACTACTTGTCGAGTTGACTGGCGACCGCTGGGACGGCGAGATGCTCGACGTGAGCACTACCAACGGTGGCGTGATTATGTCGATCCCGGAAAACTACTCGGCGAACCTGCAAACGGGCACTGTGAACGGCAGCCTTAGCGTTGATTTTCCGGTCACTGTTCAAGGTGAACTCCGGAAACAGCTCGCCGTGAATCTCGGTTCCGGCGGCCCAACCGTCAAAGCCACGACTACCAATGGTGGCGTGCGTATTCGACGGGTTTCAGGCTCCGAATAGAAGTTTGAGCGGGCGAGCGAGCGGGCGGTGACGGGTGCGGCAGGGAGCAATCTTGTCGCACCTTTGGTTTTGCGACCGCTGGGAGCGCAGGCGTCTCGCCTGCAAACCGTACGGCCGCACCCAGTCCGTCCCTTGCAGGCGAGACGCCTGCGGTCCCGGCTTTTTGCTTTTTTAATGTTCCTCTTTCCCCTTTCCCGGTTTTCCTTTAATCTGTCCGGCATCGTGGACAAATTTCGAATAGTAGGCGGCCAGCCTCTTCACGGCCGAGTCTCCATCAGTGGCGCCAAAAACTCTGCCCTGCCATGCATGGCGGCGGCGTTACTCACGCCGGAAACCGTTACGCTGCATAACATTCCGTACGTACGCGACATCATCACGCAGCGCCGTCTGCTCGAAGACATCGGCGCGACTGTGCTCACGCCCGAACTCCGAACGCACAAGATCACGGCGTCGCACGTGGAAGTTTTCGAAGCTCCGTACGAGCTCGTTAAAACGATGCGCGCCTCGGTGCTGGCGCTTGGACCACTGCTGGCACGGTTTGGCAAGGCAAAGGTTTCGCTGCCGGGTGGCTGTGCGATCGGCACGCGGCCGATCGATTTGCACCTGAGCGGGTTTGAGAAGTTTGGCGCCAACGTGAAACTCGAAGCGGGCAACGTGGTTGCGCGCGCACCGGCAGATGGGCGTTTGTGTGCGGCGGACGTTCATTTCAGCAAGGTCACCGTTACCGGCACGGAAAACCTGATGATGGCGGCGACACTCGCGCGCGGAACGACGACGCTCCGCAATGCCGCGCGCGAACCGGAGATCGTTGATCTCGCTGACTTGCTGAACAAGATGGGCGCGCGCGTCAACGGTGCTGGTACCGAGACGATTCAGATCGAAGGCGTCGAAGCGCTCGGTGGCGCGGAGCACACGATCATTCCGGATCGGATCGAAACCGGTACGTTTATCGTGGCCGCGGCGCTTACGTGTGGTGAACTCGAAATCAAAGACTGCCGTCCGGATCATCTCGAGAGTGTGATCTCGCAGTTGCGCCGCGCCGGTGTTCTCATCCAGGAACTGAATCCGAACACGCTGCAGGTTAGTTGTCCTCAAGGAGTGAACGCCGGCGATGTTTCGACCGCGCCATATCCGGCGTTTCCGACTGACATGCAGGCGCAGTACATGGTCCTGATGACGCAGGCGCGCGGGCGTTCCGAGATCATCGAAACGGTTTTTGAGAATCGTTTTATGCATGCGTCGGAGTTGCAGCGGATGGGCGCGCAGATTCAGATCGATGGGCGGAGTGCGATTGTTGACGGACCAACACCGCTTACCGGCGCGCGCGTGATCGCATCCGATCTTCGGGCTTCAGCGTCGCTGGTGCTGGCCGGTTTGATCGCGAAGGGTGAAACCATGATCGATCGCGTTTACCACATTGATCGCGGTTACGAGAAGATCGAAGCGAAGTTGCTCGCGGTGGGCGCGGAGATTGAAAGAATCAGAGCGCTGGTCACGACGGGCCAGCTTCAGGAAGTGCAGCCAATCGTCGAAACGGTTTGAGTGTTCCGACCTAAGGAGAAGTATGGGAAACGAGAGTTGTTTGTTTTGCCGGATCGTTGCGGGAACGATACCAGCGGAATTTGTGCATCAGGATGAGCGTTGCCTCGTGATTCGCGATATCAATCCGCAAGCGCCGATGCACATGTTAGTGATCCCGCGCGAACATCTTGAATCGCTGGACGACGCTGCGCAGAAAGACGAACCGCTGCTGGGCCACTTGCTTCGTGTTGGCGCCAGAGTCGCGAACGACGAGGGCCACGGTGAGAGTGGCTATCGGACGGTAATTAATACGGGCGCCGGCGCGGGACAGTCAGTGTTTCACCTTCATGTCCACGTTCTCGCCGGGCGCGCGTTGAATTGGCCGCCAGGTTAAATCCGGTTCTTAAAATTCGGTTTTCGAAATTCGGTTTTCGAAATCGGGTTTTTAAATTTCCTTCCCCTCTGGCCTCTCGCTAGCGACGTCTACGCTGACAGCGCAACTTTCCGTAAGCGAACGGCCAAGGGTGGAAATTTAAGCGAACTTCACGCTTTTGGCGCGACCGCGCGAACTGCCTCCGAGACGCCCGCTTCGTACTTTTTGAAATTCTCGTTGAAACGACGCGCGAGATCGTGCGCCTGACGATCGTAGGCGTCCTTGTCTTCCCACGTGTTGCGCGGTTGCAGCACCTCGTTCGCAACGTCAGGACAAGACACCGGAATCCCCACACCAAAAATCGGATCGGGTATCGTATCCGTCTTGGCCAACGTGCCGTTGAGTATCGCGCGAATCATCGCCCGCGTGTACGCTATCTTCATTCGTTGGCCCACGCCGTATGGACCACCGCTCCAGCCAGTGTTAACCAGCCAGCACGCAGCGTCGTGACGAGCCATTTGCTTACCAAGCAGATCCGCGTAAACGCCCGGATGAAGCACCATAAACGGCGCGCCAAAGCACGTCGAAAACGTCGCTTCAGGCTCCTTGATCCCTTTCTCCGTGCCCGCAACCTTTGCGGTGTAGCCGGACAAAAAGTGATACATCGCCTGCTCTGAACTCAATCGCGCGACCGGCGGTAACACGCCAAACGCATCAGCCGTGAGCATGATGATGTTGCGTGGATGGCCCGCGCGTCCTTCGGCAACGATGTTGTCGATGCTGGTCAATGGATATGACGCGCGCGTGTTCTCAGTCTTACTCGCGCTATCGAGATCAATCACACGCGTGTTTTCGTCGAAAACGACGTTCTCCAGCAGCGTGCCAAACATCTTCGTCGTCCGATAGATGTCGGGCTCAGCTTCCGCCGACAACTTGATCACTTTCGCGTAACAACCGCCCTCGAAATTGAACACCCCGTTGTCGGACCAGCCGTGTTCGTCGTCGCCAATCAAGCGCCGCTCGGGATCGGCAGACAGCGTCGTTTTGCCTGTACCTGACAATCCGAAGAAGATCGCGACGTCGCCTTCAGCGCCGACATTGGCCGAGCAGTGCATGCTCATAACGCCGCGCTGCGGCAGCAGGTAGTTCATGATCGTGAACGCACTCTTCTTCGTTTCGCCGGCGTAAGAAGTGCCACCGATCAATACGAGCCGCTGGCTGAAGTCCATCAGGATGAACGTTGGCGAGCGCGTGCCGTCGCGTTGCGGATCTGCCTGAAAGCTCGGGAAGTTGATGATTGTGAACTCTGGTTGATGCGCCTGCGTCTCGGCGTGATTGCTAATGAACATCGTGCGTGCGAACAGTGAGTGCCACGCGAGTTCTGTTACGACGCGGATCGGCAGACGATACTGCGGATCGGCGCCGACAAACGTATCCTGAACAAAAAGGTCGCGACCCTTGGCGTGGGCCATCATGCGCTCTTTCAAGGCGTTGAACTTCGCTTGCGGAAAATCTTTGTTAACGTCGCCCCAGAAAACTTTGTCTTCACTGGCGGGTTCGCGCACAATTGCTTTGTCTTTCGCCGAGCGTCCGGTGTGTTCTCCGGTATCGACCAGGATCACGCCGTGATTTGAAAGCACTCCTTCGCTGCGGCGGGCGATTTCTTCGTAGAGTTCCGGAGTATTGAGGTTCCAGAAAACCCGAGCGGCGTCTTTAATGCCATACACGTCGAGCTCTACAGAAGTGTGCTTGCGGCCCAGATGTTCAGTGACTCGTTCAGTGCGAATAGAAGTCATCAATTGTCTCCAATAAACAGACGGCGGGAATATCGCCGACCATCTGTCGCTACAGTTGTACTAAGATTCGTCGGTGGCCCTGCGTTGTTGGGCCAATTCGCGGAGAGCGTCCGAAAGATCGCGTGCGGCGCGCTCGATGCGATCAGCCGCGGTTTTCAAGGCTTCAAAGTCGTCCGGTGAGCGTTGCGAGACGATCGACAGTGCGGCCTCGACTTGTTCTCTCAAACGATTTGCCTCGGTTTCGGTTCCTTGTTCTGCGCGGGATTTTTGTGAAGCTGCGGCCTGCTGGTTCATTCTGGAAAAGTCATTTCAAGAAGATTTATTTATCGCTCGATAAACTGTAGCGACGTGCAAGTCTGACATTTGCGAGGGAAACAGGCAAGTGGGCGCCGGACTTTTGCATCACAGATGAACAAAGTGTCTCGAAATGCATTTACCGCGGCGGAGTGGCGCCTGATTCAGCGGCTTAACACACCCGCCAAAGTGCAGCGGTACTTCAGTTCGCTACCGTACAATCGCGAGCCCAAGGGGCCGAGTTTGCGATCGTTTCGCGAGTTGATCAAGCACAAGGAGGCGCACTGTCTCGAGGCCGCGGTTGGCGCCGCGGTGATTCTGGAACAGCATGGTTATCCGCCGCTCTTGCTGGACCTGGAATCACACGACCTGTTGGATCACGTGCTTTTTGTTTTCAAATACAACCGCGGTTGGGGAGCGATCGGGCGTTCGCGGGATATCGGACTGCACGGACGCAAGCCGGTTTATCGTTCTTTGCGGGACCTGGCGTGGAGTTACTTCGATCCATTCGTGGATTTTTCCGGAAGGCTGAAGGGGTATGCGGTGACGAGTCTTTACTCGCTCGGCGACTACGACTGGCGCTTCTCACCGCGCCACATGAGAAAGATTGAAGACCATTTGCGCGAGATTCCGCATCGGCCGATGCGTTCGTCTGACCAGCGCTATCAGAAGCTGCTCGCGCGTTATCATCGCTACAAGAAGCGCTTCCCCGATCGCTCGCCGAGTTATTACGACAGCCGTTCTAAATGGTTGCTTTAGCTGCCTTCTTGAACCGGGCATCGAGGAGCATGTGAACGATGACTGCGGTCACGATAATCGCTCCTCCCAGCAACGCCCACCGCGAGGGCTGCTCGCCAATCACGAGAAAAACCCATACCGGATTTAGCACCGGTTCGATGTAGCAGATGATTCCGGCGTCCAGCGATCTAACGCCGCGCGCCATGGCCACGGTGAACAACGTGTACGCGATGCCGAGTTGGACCACGCCTAGGTAGATAACACTGAGCGTATCGTGCAGGTTCAAGTCTGAAATAGCAGCCAGTCCCCACGGCGCGGTGATAAGCACGGCGAGCACGTTGCCGTAAATCACTGACGACGCGCGGTTCACCTCGCGCGCTTTCGGATGGCGTAACAACAGGAAGTAGAGCGCGAAGCACAATCCCGATGCGAGCGCGTAAAGATTTCCGGTCACGTCCTGCGGCCGCAGTTGGCCGACAAAAAACAGCGCCATGCCGCCAACGCACACCAGCACCGTGAACAAATCACGCGAGCGAAACTTCTCTTTGTAAATCAGCGGCTCGAATACGAGCAGGTAAACGGGAGCGGTGTACTGAAGGAAGATCGCATTCGCTGCGGTTGTTTCTTTCGTCGCCAGAACAAAAAGAATCAGCAGCACCGCGTACAAAACCGAGGCAGTCGCTGTCACACGATTAATTCCAAAGCCTTCGTGGCGCGTAACGATCGCGACGGTGATTGCGGCGAAGAATGAACGACAGAACGAGAGTTCGAGCCCGGCGAGACTGGTCCACTTAATAAACAACCCACCCGTGCTCCACAACAGAGCAGCAGCGAGCACGAAGAGCAGAGGCGGAGCATGCCCGTGGCGATTTGAAGCAGACATTAGGACAGGATCTGTATCATCCGTGTTACTGCTTCTGTCCCTTCAAATACTTCCCAAATACGCCATTCCAAGGTGGGATGACGATGGAGACGGCGCCGTAGGCCTGGGCTTGGCACGCCAAGCGGATCAATGGCTTGGCTTCGGATGTTTCGATGTAGCCAAACTCCTTGATCTTCTTTCCTTCGCGTGCGGCAACATCCGAAAGCTTCTCCGCGCCGCCGAGAACTCCTACCCAACACGTCCCACACGACGCCGAACGACACTCCACCGGAATCGGTCCTTCGACTCGTCGCGGATCGATCTCGCGCCAATTCTTCGAACGATCCTCAGCAGCACCCCACGCGAGGTCCTGCACGTGGTTCAAGCGATACCTCGCTGTGTCGTCATTCTCGTCGTAAGTAACGGTCCACTTCTTATTTACCGTCTTCAAAAACCCAAACACACCCTGGCTGTCGTCCTTCGCGCGCCCCCGCAACACCTGGTCCGGCGATTTGTGCGCGTGCTTGCGATCGATCTGCACCTTGCCGGGCGCTTGTTCAAACGCTTCGAGTCCGACCTGCAGCAACGTCATAAACGCCACCGCCGCGATCCCCACCACCAGTGATTGATCGACTTTCGCCTGCGACGCGGCGTTTTGCGCGACTGCCAAAATCTGGTCCGAAAGCGACGACTGCCCGGTGAATGCGCGCGCGTGAGCTACGGTCTCGCGCTTGACCTCCGGCCAGTACCGATGCCCGTACAAAAACGTGTGTGATGAATCGATCTGGTCGCGAAGCCGGTACTTGCCCTGCATCAGGAGCTGTTGGGCCAACTTCTCCGGGTCGGCGGCGCGTTGCAAAGCCTCGAAAAGTGCGAGTGGATAAAAGGAAAACCAGATCTGCGTCGCGTTGCGATCCACTTCATGAATCGACCGCAGCAGGGCCGTCAGTGTGCCCGCCCAAGCCTCTTCGTCATGTTGTTTAAGAAAGTTTTCGAAGGGAGTCATATTTGCCAGAGACTATCACGGAAGGCCGGGATCTGTGATAAAGTCACGTCCTACCAACCCTCCAGGAGGTCTTCAAATGAATCAGAATAGACCGGAAATCGCGAAGTCCGGCCGCACGTTCGATAGTGCTTATAGCTTCTCATTCAGCATTACTATCGGCCTCGTACTTTTCATTGCGGGCCTGGTTATCAGTCTGACGTTTGGTCAGAGCGCCACGATTGGCCTTATCTTCGGCATCCCGCTGCTGCTCGCGGGACTCATCCTGCCCGTGTTCATGATGCGCGACCTTTTTCATCACAACGAGCTCGATGGCGCCTGCCCTTACTGCGACGCCCCGATCAAAACGTCCGACGCCACGATCCGTCTCAACTGTCCGTCCTGTAAGCGTTTGATCGAAGTGAAGCAGGAATCGTTACATCGTACAGAATAGCGGTCAATAGCCGGTTGAGAGCCAGTGGCGGGTAAAGTAATCGCTGAAAGTAAAAGCGAACAGAATTCCCATCCAAAACAGCGCCGACGCGACGATCACCCAAACTAGTCGCGCGCTGTAACGCACGTGCATGAAATAGAGCACAACGAGCGTGGCCTTCGCGACCGCGATGGTCAGCGCGACGATCGTGTTGAGCCGCCACGGAAAATCGAAAAAGGCAGCGGCGACGGTCAACGCCGTGCCCACCAGCAGCGCCAGAAAGATCGTGATGTAAACCCTGACCGAAACTATGTGTTCGCTCATAGCGGCTAATCAGTGCTCGAAGTGACGTCCGAGCAGGTACAGCAACGGAAACAGAAAGATCCACACGATATCCACGAAGTGCCAGTAAAGCCCGACAACCTCCACCGGACCGTGATACTCAGGATCAAACCGTCCTTTCATTGACCAGATAATCAGGAAGATCAGCAACCCCGCGCCGATGATCATGTGCAGCGCGTGCATGCCCGTCATCGCGAAGTAGATCCAGTAGAACATCTCTACCTGTTTCAACGTCGCGCCGGGCAGGAGATGCAGCTTGTGCGCGTCCATAGGTTGGTCGTGTTCCTGCACTGCCGGACCAAATGACGCCCCCGGTATCAAGTGCCCCGGAATCAGCCGATCGGTGTACTTTTCGTGATACTCAACCGCCTTGATGCCCAAAAACGCCAAACCAAGAATCAATGTGAGCACGAGCGCGATGATCTGCGGCCGCTGTTTACCCACCTGCGTGAAGTAAACAGCCATCGCCATCGTGAAACTGCTCAGAATCAGCACGCCGGTGTTCACCGCGCCCAACGTAATGTCGAGGTGGTTACTGGCCGAAGCAAACGCTGCCGGAAACATATTTCGATAAAGCGCGTAGGCGAGAAACATCCCGCCGAAGAACATGATCTCGGTAACGAGAAAGACCCACATGCCGATGGTGCCGGCCTCGCGCTGCTGCTCCATGTTTTCAAAATGGTGCTGTAGCGCCCGATGGCCGTGGACCTCTTGAGTTGTTGCGTGGCTCTCGATCAAAATTGCTCCCTGATTAAAATCCCTTCGCCTAAGTCCGTTCGAGTTCCGGACCAAATCTTCCCACCACCTCTGTTTCTTCAGGCGGCGCAAACTCGTACGCTTCCCACGTCACGATCGGAGTGACCTCGAAATTTTCCGTTGGCGGTGGCGATTGAGTGCGCCACTCGAGTCCCGGCAAGTGCCAGGGATTCGGTTCAGCATGACGGCCGTAGCGCATGGACCACACGAAGTAGATCGCCGGAATCAACATGCCGAAACCAAGAATCGAAGCACCCGCGGTGGAAAGCACATTGAACACCTGAAACTCCGGCGGGTACGCGTGATAACGCCGGGGCATACCGAGATAACCCGCAATAAACTGCGGCAGAAACGTCAGGTTGAAACCGACAAAGATCACGAGCGCGCTGAACCGTCCCCAGCCTTCGGGATACATGCGTCCGGTGATCTTGGGCCACCAGTAATGCAATCCGCCCATGTAAGCCATCAACGTGCCGCCGACCATGATGTAGTGGAAGTGAGCGACGACGAAATACGTGTCGCTCAAATGCACGTCGGTGGCGAGTGACGCCAGAAATAAACCGGTCATGCCGCCAATCGTAAACAGGCCGATGAAGCCGAGCGCGTAAAGCATCGGCGTGTCGTAAGAGATGGATGACTTGTAAAGCGTCGCGGTCCAGTTGAACACCTTGATTGCCGACGGAATCGCGACCGCGAAACTCAGAAACGAGAAGATCATTCCTGCGTAAACGGATTGCGGCGTCACAAACATGTGGTGACCCCAAACGAGAAATCCGAACACGGCAATCGCGATACTCGAAAACGCGACGAAGCTGTAGCCGAAGATGTTTTTGCGCGAGAAGTTTGCGACCAATTCGCTAATCACGCCCATGCCCGGCAGCACCATGATGTAAACGGCCGGGTGCGAGTAAAACCAGAAGAGGTGTTGAAACAGGATCGGATCGCCGCCGAGCTCGGGATCAAAAATACCGACACCCGCGACCCGTTCAAACGCCAGCAGCAGGATCGTGATTGCGATGACGGGCGTGCCGAGGATCATGATCAAACTGGTCGCGTAGTGTGACCAGAGAAACAGCGGCATGCGAAACCAGGTCATGCCTGGCGCGCGCATCGTGTGAATCGTGACGATGAAGTTCAGCCCGGTCAGAATGGACGAGAAACCGTTGATGAAAATTCCGAGACCGGTGGCGACAACGTAAGAGTTGGAAAACGTCGTGCTGAACGGCGTGTAGAAGGTCCAACCCGTGTCAACACCGCCCGCGAGCAACGCGTAGATCGTGATGAGGCCACCGACCAGATAGACGTACCAACTCAGCAGGTTTATTCGCGGAAAGGCGAGGTCTTTTGCTCCGATCATCATTGGGATCAGGAAGTTTCCCAACGTCGCCGGAATCGACGGGATCAGGAAGAAAAAGACCATTATGATCCCGTGCTGAGTGAAGACCTTGTTGTAAGTGGTCGATTGCAGGAAGTCTCCCTGCGGCGTCAGCAGCTCCAGGCGAATCATCAAGGCGTAAATGCCCCCGATGAAGAAGAAGAACGTGATCGAAGCGAGATAAAGCAGCGCGATGCGCTTGTGATCCTTGGTCAACAACCACGACTTCAACCCGTACTGAGCGTTGATGTAGTTGACCTTCGACGGTGCTGGTACTTCGAATGACTCTATTGGCTGCATAAATACTTACCCCGCGCTACCTAATGTTTTGCGTGGGTGATCCGGACGCCGCCGGGGACTGCGCAGGCGTACCGGCGGCGGGCGATGCGCCCGGACTCGCGGTGCCTCCCGGCAACGACTTGATAAATGCGATTAACTGAATGATCTGGTCCTCGCTGACCTGCCCTTGAAACGTCGGCATGATCGGCTGAAAGCCCGCGACGATTTTCGCCTGCGGATTGAGGATCGATTCCTTGATGTAAGCCTCGTCAGCGCGTACGGATTGGCCGCCTTCGAGTGGCGTCTGTCTGCCAAACAAACCGACGAGTGTTGGCCCGCGTCCACCCTCACCGTTTGCTCCGTGACACGACGCGCAACCGAGCGTTTGATACAACTGTTGACCGGCCGCGGCGGGCGTGACGTTGCCAACGTTCCCGCTGAGCCAGTTATCAAACTCGCGCGCCTCCATCACGTACACCGAACCAGTCATTCCCGAATGATTCATGCCGCAGTACTCGGCGCAAAACAGGTGATACTTGCCGGGCTTCGTCGCTTCGAACCACAGCGTCGTGTAACGGCCGGGCACAACGTCTGCCTTGGTGCGGAACGCCGGGATGAAGACATCGTGAATCACGTCTTCCGACGTCATGATCAACTTGATCTTGCGACCGACAGGTACGTGCAGTTCGTTGATCTCGCGCTGGCCGGTGGCGTGTTGCAGTTTCCACATCCACTGCTTGCCGACGACGTAAACCTCGATGGCGTTTGGCGGCGGCTTGTATTGTTCGAAGTAGAGCTGCGCGCCCCAGCCAAACATCGTCATCGAGATAACGAAGGGAATCACGGTCCACAGAGTTTCCAGTTTGTGTGAGCCCGCGATCGGCCGCGGGATCTCGTACGGCGAGCGTCTGCGGTAACGAATCGTGAAAAAGATCAAAACGGCGGAGATCAGCAACGTAAAGAAGACCGTCACGCCTGACAGGTAGAAATAAAGCGCGTCGACCTTCCACGAGAATGTGGAGGCACTGTCAGGAATCAATGGAATCCATGACTGCATTACAGCGCCGCTCCTCCAGTTTTCGGCGTCCTTACAGCGGAATAGCGTCTCAGTAAAAACAGCATTGCGACGATTCCCAAGAACGTAACCACACCGGCCGCGCGCACGACGTTCATTACGATTGCACCGTATTTACCGGTGGCTGGATCGTAGTGGTAACAGTAGAGCAACAACTGATCGACTGGCGAACCGATCTTGTTTGCCGATGACTCAATCAAACCGAAGCGCAGGTCGCGCGCGGGATAATCGACACCGTAGTAGTAACGCGAGAGTTTTCCGTGCGGCGTGGTCACCATGATCGCGCTTGCGTGCGCAAACTGTTTCGTTTTCTCGTCGTAGCGATAGTGAAAGCCCGCCGCCTGAGTGATCTTCTCGATGTTTGCCTGGTCGCCGGTCAAAAAGTGCCAGCCGTTACTCGCGTTGGCGCGCATCTTTTCCGGCAGGTAATCGACGTAAACTTTTTTCTTGGCCTGCGCGAGCGCCGGCGTTTCCCGCGGGTCGAAACTGATCGTCACGACGTCAAATTCCTTGCCGACCTGGAACGGCAGAACGCGAAACGACGTCACCATGGCGTTGAGAATCTGCGTGCAGAGCATTGGGCAGTCGTAATAAACAAATGCGAGCACGACGGGTTTTTGTCCGAAGTAGTCGCCGAGCTTTACGTCGCGACCACTTTCATCGCGAAAGACGAGATCTAACGGAAGTTGCTGATCGAGTTTCTGTTCGATCTTGACCTCCTGCAAAGCAGCCGGCAAACCCGTGGCTACGTTTCCCGTTTCGGCGGGCCGCGCGCCATAAAGCGGCGAACTCGGTCCGGGCGGTGCTTGTGCGGGCACACTGGTCCACGCCATCACGAGCCATAACGTCGCTAACAAAACTTTCAGCTGGGACCGCAGGCGTCTCGCCTGCAACTCACGGGAGCGCCGGATTCGAGGTCTGGCAAGCGAGACGCTTGCGGTCCCAGGTCTTGCGGTCCCAGGGTTTTCAATTGGTAAAGGCAAAACTTTCCCGCTTGCTTTCATTGCAATCTCTTTTCGGTCTCGCGTCCCGAGCTCCACGCAGTCGGCAAACTGATCGCGTAGTCATGAAGTTTGCTGGGCGCGGTTTTCGCGCGCGTGGGCAAGCCTTCACCCGACACGACCTGCTGGATGGCCTGATCGATCGGAACGCCCACCGTGTTGCCCGATTGATCTTTTACTTCGCCGCGCAGTACGCGTTCCCACTCATGTTTCAAGACTCGATACTCGGCCTGTGGAGCCTGGTTTTGCAGATCGACGCGTTCACCGTTTTCAAGCGTCACCGCATATCCGGGTGCGGCTTGCAGTCGGGGTTCGGGTGGCAGCCGTTCGTCTCTGCTCAGAGCCATCGGGCCCGGCCGTTTCGCCTCGGCCTCTTGGGCGTTGAAATAACGGAACAACATCCACAACCCGAGCGAGATCGTCGCTGTCGCGACAGTCAGCACGACCACAAACGTCAGCACGGCGCGCACATTGACGTCGCTCGCCTCGTGCGTCACCTCCACGTTGCGAATGTGCGAGACGTCCGGCGTCTCGGTGCGATGGCCGTCACCTCTGTGACCGTTACTTTTTTCTTTCCGTGTCATCTGTGTACATCCGTGGCCATTACTGATTCAAACTGTGGATCGTTGATCGGTATCAACGGCCGCTTCGCCAATTGCCACGCAAACAGTCCGAGCCACAAGCCGCCAAATCCGAGCAGCGCGATAACGTCGAGCCAGATCCAACGGTGTTCGTGAAATGCAGGCACCAGCATCCACAGCAGATCGATCATCCGCATCACGAGCACCAGCAGCGCCACCATTACCAACCTGCGCGGGTTGCGTTTGAGCTCACGCGACAGCAGGAACAAAAACGGCGCGGCAAAGTGCAATATGCCGATAGCGATGATGACTGCGCCCCAGAGACCGTGCGTGCGTTCAAGGTAGTAACCGATCTCTTCCGGCAGGTTGCCGGACCAGATGATCAGATACTGCGAAAACGCGAAGTAAGACCAGAGCATCACGAGCGCGAGCAGCAGTTTGCCGAGGTCATGAAAATGCAGCGGTGCAACGACGCGGCTGAGCGGTTCTTCCTGTATCAGCCAGGCCATCACCGCAATCACAAACGCGAGCGCGCTCAAACTCCACGATGCAACAAAGATAAAACCGTAAATCGTGGAGTACCATTCCGGCTCGAGCGACATGTACCAATCGACGGAAGCAAACGTGATGGTAAAGATGAGCGCTATCATTCCCGGTCCACTCAGCACGCGCATGTTCTTCGTGTAACGCACATCGGCAGTGCGGTCTTGTGCGAGTGACCAGCGATTGAGAAAGAATGCAAGCGCGATCCAAACCGCGAAGTAGACCACCGCGCGCACGATGAAGAACGTAAGATTCAGATACGGCGTCTTGAAGGCCACGACCGGGTGCTGTTCCAGCACCTCCTGGTGCGTCCATTCGTAAATCGAGTGCGCGCCGAGAATGATCGGTATAAACAGCAGCGCCATGATCGGCAACGTGCGCGTCGAAGCTTCGAGCACGCGACGGATCACAAAACCCCAGCCGCCGCCGGTCATGTGTTGCAACATCAGGAGCGCGAGCGAGCCCACAGCGATCCCGGTCCAGAACGTCCAACCGACGAGATAAGCCTGGAAAAATTGGTGGCTATCGAGAAACGCGAGAGCGACCAACACCAGTAGCAGCACACCACCTGCGATGAACGCGCGGTTGCGAAACGTATTTGCCGGCTGAGGATTGAATGAAGTGCTCATTCCTGATGTCCTCCGGCCGCGGGTGTTGGCTGTGACTGCGGTTGTGACGACCCTTGTGGCAGGGGCGTACCGCTTGGTCCGGGTTGCGTCTTGATATTTTGTTGACTTAGTTGCAGCGCGCGGACGTAGGCGATGATGGCCCAACGATCCTGCACGGGAACTTGCGCAGCGTAAGGCGGCATCGCGCCCCAGCCGTTAGTGATAGCGTCGAAGAAGTGACCCACGGGCGCCTGGCGCAGACGATCGTCGTGGAACGAAGCGGCACGACGGAAACCGCGACGCACGATCATGCCGTCGCCGTGACCGGTCATGCCGTGACAAACGCTACAGAAGATTTCGTAACGCTCGCGGCCGCGTACGACCGTTTCCTGTGTAATCGGAAACGGGAACGTGTCGACGTCATCCGTGTAGGGATTCGTACTCGCAGGAGCAGGAGACGCGGATGACACCGGTTTTTTCCCCGTGTAGAACTCTGTGTCGGAACGCAGGTGACCGCGCGCAATCGTTCCCTGGACCGGCGGCCTGCTCGCTAAACCGTCACCAAAGAACGACGAGCCGCGATACGGCTTGATCTTCGGCTGGTCCTGCATGTCGTGGCGACACGCTGCGCCCGCGAAGCACACGACGGCTAGCAGAACTCCGATCCCAAAAGTGTTCCTAAACCTCGACATCGTTAACTTCTATCGCACCCAAACTCTTCAGCAACTCGACCACCCTGTCGTGTTCAAACTGCGGATCGTTCGCTTCCACCGCCAGGAAGAACCGATCGCGCGTGGCCATCGCGAAGTTCGGCGCGTTGAAAACGGGGTGGTACGGTTGCGGCAACTTGTTCAGCACGAGCATTCCCAAAACCGCGGAGAACGCCGCAAACAGCACCGTCATTTCAAACGTGATCGGAATAAAAGCGGGCCAACTGTTGTACGGCTTGCCGCCGACGTTCAGCGGGTAATCGATCACTTCGATGTAGTACTGCATGAAATATCCGGCAAGTGCGCCAACCACACCACCAATGAACACGATGAGCGGCAGACGCGTGTGCGTGAATCCGATGGCTTCCGAAAGTTCTTCGATCGGATAAGGCGAGTAGCCGTTGATTCGTCGATATCCCGCTTCGTAAGTCTTGCGCGCCGCATGGACCAGGTCAGCCGGACCCTCAAACTCCGCGATCACGCCGTACAGCGGCGTCGCGTGGCGTCGATGGTGCACGAGCGGCGGACGAGTAGTAGCCATTGGCTATTCCTCCACCTCCGCTTCCGGCAGAATCGTGCGCATCTCAAAAATCGAGATCATCGGCAGGAACCGGATGAACAGGAACAAGAGCGTAAAGAAGAAACCAATCGTTCCGATGAACATGCCCCAGTCCCACTGCGTCGGCTCATACATTCCCCAGGACGACGGCAGATAATCGCGGTGCAAGCTCGTCACCACGATGACAAAACGTTCGAGCCACATGCCGATGCTGACGATGAACGAAATCACCCACAGCGCGAGCAGGTTCGAGCGCACCTTCTTGATCCACAAAAACTGCGGCGCGATGATGTTGCACAAGATCAACGCCCAGTAATAAAGACTGTAGGGACCGTGCATGCGGTTCCAGATCATGAACCGTTCGTACTTGTTGCCGCTGTACCAGCCGAAGAACGCTTCCATGATGTAGCCGTAGCCGACGATCAATCCCGTTGCGAGCATCACCTTCGCCATGTTGTGCATGTGCCGCATGGTGATGAAGCCTTCGAGACCGTAAAAACGGCGCAAAGGAATCGTCAGCAACAGCACCATTGCAAAGCCTGCGTAGATCGCGCCGGCAACGAAATAAGGCGGAAAGATCGTGGCGTGCCAGCCCGGAATGATGCCGACCGCGAAGTCGAAACTGACGATCGTGTGCACGGAAAGCACGAGCGGCGTGGCGAGACCGGCGAGCAGCAGGTACGCCATTTCGTAGCGATGCCAGTGACGCGCCGAACCGCGCCAGCCCATCGCGAGCATGCCGTAAAGAATCTGAAATGGCTTGCTGCGCGCGCGATCGCGAAGCGTGGCGAAGTCGGGTATCAGACCAACAAACCAGAACATCGCCGAGACGGTGGCGTAAGTTGAAACCGCAAACACGTCCCACATTAGCGGGCTGCGAAACTGCGGCCAGATTCCCATCGTGTTTGGATACGGAAACAGCCAGTACATCAACCACGGACGTCCGAGGTGGAAGATCGGATACATGCCCGCTTGTGCGACGGCGAAGAGCGTCATCGCTTCGGCAAAGCGGTTGATCGACGTACGCCAGCGCTGTCGCAGCAACAGCAAAATCGCCGAGATCAGCGTGCCCGCGTGGCCGATCCCGATCCACCAGACGAAATTGAGAATGTCGACGCCCCACGCGACCGGAACGTTCACGCCCCAGAGACCGATACCGACGAACACGAGGTTCGTGATCGTCAGCAGCATCAGTTGAAACAACGCGAACGAGATGGCGAAGCCGAAGAACCACGCCAGCGACGTCTTGCGCTTCAAGACGATCGAGCTGATCTTGTCCGTCACGGAAGCAAACGTCAGCCCGGGATCGATCACGGGCGCCGTCGAATGCATCGGACCTTCCGTGTATGCTCTGTGTGGTTCTTCTGCGTCGGCCACGTTACTTAATTTCCGGATTCGGGTTCTTTAACTGCGTTAAGTAAGTCGTACGGGGCTTCGTGTTCAACTCACCGAGCAACGAGTAATTCCGCTCGCTTGCCTTCAATTTCGACACGCGGCTGTTCGGATCGTTGATGTCGCCGAACACGATTGCCTCGGTCGGGCACACGGCCTGACATGCGGTCACGACTTCGCCATCGCGAAGTCTGCGGTCTTCGAGCTCTGCCTGAATCTTTCCGTTTTGAATGCGCTGCACGCAGTAAGTGCACTTCTCCATCACGCCGCGGCTCCGTACTGTCACCTCGGGATTCCGCATCAACTGGTAAGTGGGCGTGTCCCAATCCTGATACAAAAAGAAGTTGAAGCGCCGCACTTTGTAGGGGCAATTGTTGGAGCAGTACTTCGTGCCGACACAACGGTTGTAGACCATGTCGTTCAGGCCTTCCGCGCTGTGCACGGTGGCGTGAACGGGACAAACGGGTTCGCACGGCGCGTTTTCGCAGTGCATGCACGGCACCGGCATAAAGTTGATGCCTTTAGGATTGTTCGGATCGAAACCGCTGAAGTAAGTATCGACGCGAATCCAGTGCATTTCGCGGCTCCGGATGACCTCCGTCTTGCCGACGACCGGGATATTGTTTTCGGCCTGGCAGGCGATCGTGCAGCCGTTGCAACCGATGCAGTTATTCAGGTCGATGGCCATGCCCCAGGCGTAATTGGGCGCGTTCTCCGCCTGGTTCTTGTAGTCATACTCGGGATAGATCGACGGATGCTCGTGTTTTTCGTCGTGATGTTTGTCTCCGTGGAGAAACTCTTCGAGCGTTTCGGAGCGCACGATGTCGCGCTGCTCGGTGCTGAAATTTGGATCTTCGAGATTGAAGTGGAGCTGCGTCGTCGCGATCACGTGCGATCCATTCGGCCCCTCGACGCGAACGCCGGTCGTGAACCACGGTTCCCACGATGTGCGGAGATGGTAAACGTCGAAACCGACCTGCTCTTCTGTCGCGGCGCCACCGACGCGTCCGGCGAGACGGCGGCCATAACCGAGGTGAACAGTGATCACGCCGTCGGGCTGACCGGGCATTACCCATACCGGCACGCGCACACGCGCTCCCTGTTGCGTAACGAGATCGACGGTGGGAACATAATTCTCCCGACCTTTTTTTGCGTTCTCCTGTTTCGGACCACCGGTGATCTGTTGCGCTGTGTTCGGACTGACAATCGCGACGTTGTCCCACGTGACTTTGGTTAACGGCTTGGGCAGTTCCTGAAGCCAGCCGTTATTTGCGAAGCGCCCGTCGTACACGGACGGGTCCGGTCGATAGACAAGTTCGAAACCCGAACCAGCCGTTCGCGAACTCTGTAGTGCCGATTGTAACGGGCTACCTAAATTTGCCTGGACGGAAACCGTCTTTGTCTGGAATGCGGTGTTCGGGATGAAGCCGTCGTGAATTGACTGGCGCCACCACGTTTCAAAATCCGTCGTCGATCCGGTTTTCGCTTGTTCCCCTTGCCAGAAAGTCCTGACGATGTCGTAAGGCCGGCGATCGTATTGGTCAGAAAAGACGGCGAGCAGTTCGTGCGGGGTCTTGCCGTCGTAAAGCGGCTGGATCAGCGGTTGAACGATCGTTACGGTACCGTCATAAGAACGCGCATCGCCCCACGATTCGAGATAGTGCGCGGCCGGAACGTGCCAGTGACAGAACTCGGAAGTCTCATCCCTGTATTCGCTCAGGTGAACGCGCAGTTTCGCTTTCTGCATGCGCTCGAAAGTGAACCTGAGATCGGCGGGCGCGTTGTAGACCGGGTTGCCGCCCATGATCACGAGCAGGTCAACAAGGCCGGCATCAAGATCGTTGACGAGTTCCTGAAGCGACTGGCGCTGGTCTACGGAATTAATTTCGAGTGGATCCGTGTAGAAGACGGTTTTGCCGACGTTTCCGAGCGCGTTGTTCATCGCATGCGCGAGCGCGTGAACGATCGGCGGTTGGCCGTCGCCCGCGATCACGATGCTCGCGCCTCTGTACTGCTGTAGATCGCGCGTGATGACATCCAGCGGAATGCCTTCAGCGTTCAGCGCGTTTACGTCCAACTGTGTCTCGGCTCCCAACGTTTGACCGCTTCCGGCGGCAAGAAACGCTGCGATGGCAACCATCAGGCTCGGCTTCACGGTCCAGGTGTGATCGGCCATCGCGCCGGTGTTCGACGGCGTTGTTTCGATCACGTAGAGCCGGTTCATTTCGCGAATGTTTTCGCTGACGCGCCGCCGCGCGATGAACTCACGCGAGTAGCGCACGTATCCCGGCATCACCGGCGACAGAAAATCGGCATCGAGCGAAAGAATGCGTTGCGCGAGATCGAACTTGTA
Organism: Acidobacteriota bacterium; assembly: GCA_020199835.1. Taxonomy (GTDB): domain Bacteria; phylum Acidobacteriota; class Blastocatellia; order Pyrinomonadales; family Pyrinomonadaceae; genus PSRF01. Next base: position 997,524 of record JAIVJV010000009.1, read on the forward strand.
GGTCGTGTTGACCGGCTGTCCAAACGCCATCACCGCTCCGGCGCGTGCGTTGTCGCGATTCGCGGGTTCGTACTGGTGCCACTTTGCCTGCGGAAACGTAGTTCGCAGTTCGTTCATCATCGCGCCGAGCGATGGTGACGTTATGGTTTCGGTAAAAAAACGAATGCCGCCGCCTTGTTTCGCTCTTTGCTCCTCGAGCGCGACGCGGATCTCGCCGACAAATGCCGTCCAGGTGCGAATGTCTTCGCGATAAGTCAGCGTTTGCGAGCGATCGGGATCGTAGAGACTGAGAATTGAGGCTTGCGAAAAGATGTCCGTCGCGCTTGAGCCGCGTGGATCGCGATACGGATCTTCAGCCGGAAAATCAACCGGACGATTGTTCGGATGATCGGGATTGCCCTCGATTTTCGTGGGCCGCCCTTCGTTGCTGCGGACGAGAACCGGAGTGGCAAGTCCCAGAAGCGGCGCGGCACTCGCGTAGAAAAGCGCCTTACCCGGAACCTGTTCCTCGGGTTGGTTTACGTAAGGAACAATTTTTTCGGGAGGTTGAAAAACGCAGCCGGTCAAACCGGCCAGCGCGAGGGAAGCGCCCATCAATTTCAAAAACGTGCGCCGCTCGACCGGATCATTCCAACCCTCAGCCTGTTGCGGAAACTCACGCGCGACAAACTCGCGAAACTGCGGCGTGTCAGCTAATTCCTCTAGACTTCGCCAATACTTCTTACCACCGCGCGGTTGTTCAGCATCCTGTAAAGCAAGAATGTGATCGCGCATTAGCTTGAAGTTTATGTGACGATCGCTTTCACTCATTTCAATCTTTTCATTAACGATGGCAGGTGGAACAGCTCTCCAGCACTCGCCGTCCCTGAATTTTGTACTCGGCTTTCAACCGAAAACCTTCGGCCAGTTGTTCGCTGTTGGTGTTCACCGGTCGCCACGCCATGTCGTAAATTCGATTCTTCGGCCGCACGAATTTTTCCGGCTCGCGGTGACACTCCAAACACCACTCCATCTGTAACGTCGCAGCCTGGTACATGATGGGTTGCTCATCGACGCGTCCATGACACGTCGAACAACCGACGCCTTTCTGTACGTGAATGCTGTGATTGAAATAGGCGTAATCAGGAAGATCGTGGACGCGGATCCATTCGAGCGGCTTGCCGGTGCGAAAACTCGCGCGCACCGGCTCGAGATAAGGGCTGTCGGCCCAGATCTGCTTGTGACAGCTCATGCACACCGCGGTCGAAGGCATGCCGGCAGTCGCTGCCGTTTCCACTGAAGTGTGGCAGTAGCGACAATCGATGCCGTCGTCACCGACGTGATGTTTGTGGCTGAACTGGACTGGTTGCTGTCGCTCGACCCACTGCCCGGTATTCCACGATGAGCGATTGAGTTCGACGGCGACCCACAGAGCCGCGACTATAATGAAGACCGCGCCATAGATAGTAATCTTCGCTAAAGCATTAGTGCTGTGGTGGAAGATCTGTGGCATTGGAGAAGGGGAACTTTATCAAATCGCTTGCGATTTTCAAATTGGCCCACAGATCCGTGATGAAGTTGTTACTGAGCGATGAGAGTTAGCGGTGAGAGTTAGCTGACTTCAGCATCTCGCGCGAGAAGTGCGACGCCGACCGGCGCAGCGTCGAGACCGAGAGTGGCGATGACGATTTGAGTGGCTTCAAAACACGGTTGAAACGCGCGGCGTTTCACTTCCTGAATAATCGGGTTGAGAATCACTGGTCCGGCGTCCATAACACCGCCGCCGAGCACGATCCGCTCGATATTTAACAAGTTGATGACGCTGGCGACGCCGGTTCCGATGTATTTTCCGGTGCGTTCGATCATCATCGCCGCGAAATCGTCACCTTCGCGGGCTTCGTGCGCGACGTCTTCGGCAGTGAAGTTTTTGTTAAAGGAGAGGCGTGACAAAGACGACGTCGAATCACGATTCAGCCGCTCGCGAGCGCGGCGCACGATGCTCGGCGCCGACGCGACCGTTTCCAAACATCCCGTGTTGCCGCAAACACACGGCAGTCCTTCGGTGTCGATCGTGATGTGTCCGACTTCACCGGCGAATCCGGAAGCGCCGGTCCAGAGCCTGCCGTCGAGGATGATCGCGCCGCCGATTCCATTTCCGATCGTTATGTAGAACAGGTTGGTGCTGCCGCGACCCGCGCCGACCTGGAACTCGCCATACGCTGCCGCATTCGCGTCGTTTTCGAGTTCGACGCGCAGTCCGGTTGCTCGCGACAGTCCGCCGTGCAGGTCTTCAACCATCTTCAAGGGCAGGTTGCGCGAATCAACAACGCGGTCGGTTTGACGGTTAACAAGACCGGGAATCGCGACTCCCAAGGCGACGACGGTTCCGAGCGCGGGCCGTAAATCGTCCACAATTGTGGCGAGCTGCGGCACGATGTTTTCGGACGAAACGTCGGCCGAACGCCGTTCGATAACGCGGCCATCTTCGGTAACCAGCGCAGCGCGTATGTACGAGCCGGAGAGATTAATTCCGATGAAGTTTTTTCTCGGAGTAGTCATAGTCACAGGCCAAAGAGTAGAATTGTGCCACAAGACGGCACAAAAGACACAAAGTGCCGTAGTGTCCTGATTCGGACGCGCTCTTTCCTGGGACCGCAGGCGTCTCGCCTGCAACTCACGGCAGCGCCCGATTTCGAAGCTTGGCAGGCAAGACGCCTGCGGTCCCAGGAAAGAGCGTTCGTAATTCGTAAGTTGGGACACGACCCAAACTGCCTGGTCCTTATGGAGATTCGCACCATTCTTCTGCCGACGGACTTCAGCGAGTGTGGTAATTATGCGCTCTCGTATGCGGCGTCGTTGGCGCGCAGGTTCAAAGCTTCGATCATTTGCGTGAACGTGATCGAGCCGATTGTGCCCACCGTCGGTTACTCCGGCATGACCGAACCGTTACCCATCGCCGACATCACCGAACAACTCGAAGACTCAGCGGAACGCGAGTTGCCGAAACTCGCTGAATGTGACGACTGTGCTGGCCTCGACGTCGAGGAACTGGTCGTGCATGGCGAAGCTGCGTCGGAGATCGTGCGGGTGGCGGCCGAGCGAAACGTTGACTTGATCGTGATTTCGTCGCACGGGCGTACGGGACTCGGTCGCATTCTTTTCGGTTCGACTGCTGAGTCGGTGGTACGACATGCCCCTTGTCCCGTGTTGGTTGTTAAGCCCCCGCCGCAGGAAGGCGCGGAACGGTAGTAGTCAAAATCTCCCCTCCAGTTTATTCTTTGACCCGCCATTGACCGTCGTCGGCCGCCCATGATCGCGGTCAGTTCGCAAAGTTGACCGACTAGTTTTTTGCGCGCCTGGTTTCTTCATGCACCTCGACTTTCTTTACGAATTCATCGGGCGGTACGGGCTATACGCGATTGTTGTTCTGGTCATGCTGGAGGGCGACATCACTCTCCTCATAGGGGGAGTGCTGGCTCACAGCGGGTTTTTTGGCGAATACAGTTTTGCGCAGCTTTTGCTCTGGGCCACGCTGGGTGGTTGTTTGAGCGACAACATCGCTTACTTTGCGGGTCGTGCGTTTTCTCAAGGCGTCCGAGAGTTTCGCTTCTACCGCATGGCCAAGCCCAGACTCGAACGGTTGACGCAAAAGTTCGGCGTCCTCTCGATCTTCCTTTCGAAATACATCTACGGCTTGCGTTGGGCGGCGTGTGTTTTTTACGGCGTTGGGCACATGCCCTACCTGAGGTTTCTGATCGTTTCGTTTTTCAGTTGCTTTCTATGGGTTTTCATTCTGGCCGGCGCGGGCTATTTCTTCAGCGGCGCTGTGATGAATCTCATCGGCGATTTCGAACGACTCGGCAAAGTGTTGCTGGTGATCGTGGTGCTGGGAATCATCGGGTTCTATCTGATCGAACGATATTGGCTGTCGCCGAAAGTTGAAGAGGCTAATCCGGAGCGACTCCAGGAACTCGAACACGCCGCGGCGGAAAAACTTCACGACCTGAAGGAAGAGATCCAGGAACACATCCCTTTTACGCACCGCGACGAAAAGAAACGAGTCGCAAAAAGAGAAGGGGATGGCGATTAAGAGCATTCCCGATTTCCAATCGCCGAGTGCCGATTTGCAAGAGGGAATAGGACTTGTTAAGTTCGCGCGTTCTTTCACGGCCAGGCTGCTGAGTATCACGGCCAGCCAAATCGGCAATTGGCAATTGGAAATCGTCAATGATTATTGAATCTTCAGCCCCTCCCAGAGTCGATTTGGAGGGGGGCACTATCGATATCTGGCCCCTCTACCTGTTTCATCCCGGCGCCACCACAGTCAACTTTGCACTTTCACTTTACGCTCGTTGCCGCATCGAGACGCGAGACGACGGACGCATCGTCCTCGAGTCGCGCGATCGCAAGGTTTCGTTTGAAACGCAGCTTTCGGCGATTGAAGATCTGTTGCTCGAGGAACGGCTGGAACTGATTTCTAAACTCGTTCACTTCTTCAAACCCACCACAGGATTTCATCTCGTTGCCGAAAGCACCGTGCCGGCCGGTGCGGGCTTGGGTGGTTCGTCAGCGCTGGCGATCGCGTGTATTGGCGCGTTGAATCGTTTGGTTGGCAATCGTTATGACGAGCGAAAGTTTGTGACGATCGCGGCGAATGTCGAATCGACGGTGATTAGAGTGCCGGCAGGTTTTCAGGATTATTATCCTCCGCTTTATGGATCGGTTTCGTGCGTGCACTTTCGGCCGGAGGGGATTGAACGCGAGGCGTTGGATGTGAACACGGAAGAACTCGAGCGAAGGATTGCGATCTGTTACACCGGCGAGCCGCGGCTTTCGGGGATTAATAACTGGGAAGTTTACAAACGTCACATTGATGGCGACACCGAGTTGTTTGAGCTGTTTGAGGGGATTCGCGATTCAGCGCGGAACATGCGTGAGGCGCTGCTGGCGGATGATTGGGATCGGGTGGCCTCGGTGATGAAGCAGGCTTATCCGAATCGTAAACGGCTCGCGCCGACGATCACGACGCCGCAAATGGACATGTTGGTGGAGAAGGCTTTGGCGAATGGCGCGGAGGCGGCGAAAGTTTGCGGCGCAGGTGGTGGTGGATGTATTGCGTTCTTCTGTGCTGAAGGCCGGCGGCAGGATGTTGAAGCTGCGTTAGCAGTGGAACAAGGCGTGGAAGTGCTGGACTGGAAACTCGCGCACGAGGGTCTTACGGTTACCGAGAAGTTCTAAAAAAATTCGCTTTGTATTGGGTTTAATTTTACCCACCCTCAGCACGTTGCTTAGCGGCTGCTGCAACTTTAGCAAGCCTCGCAACCTTCTGCTCGAACGTCTCACCCGGGACCGGACCGGTATCTGTCACGCCGACGTACGTCGAGCGCTTCATTAATGTGCGATCCGCGTTACCTGTAGGTTTGTGTGGCGTTGACGAAGGAGGTGGGGAAATTGGTTCGCTCGCGGGAGGCGCGGTAATTTCAGCGGATTGAACGACCGGTTCACTTATGGTTTCAGTGGCGGTAGCGGCGGCGGAGGCGCCGTGAACCGGACCGGGGTCGCCGCCTTCGTCTGAACGTTGTTTAGCCGCGGCTGCAACGGCTTTCAGTCGCGCAACCTTCTGTTCGAAAGTCTCGCCTGGCATAGGGCCGGTGTCGGCCACACCCACATAGGTAGATCGCTTGAACAACGCGCGGTTAGGATTAGCACCCGCGGTCTTGTGTTCTGTCGCTGCTGCTGGCGCGGCTGGTTTCGGTGTTGCGGGCGTCGCTGCTTTTGGCGCTGCGGCTGCCGCTGCAGGCGCCGGTTTTGCGGCGTGTCCGCCGTCGCCAACCTCCGTCTCCACCATCACAAACACGCCACGCTCATCCTTCTTGATCACCGGCAGCGTGCCACCCGCGGCTTGCAACAACGCCGTCAACTCCGCTTCGACAAACCGTACCTGCTTGTTCGGATCGCGTACGTGGCCCAACGGCGGCCCCATGTAAAGCGTGCCGCACGTCTGACACTTGAACAGCACGTCGTCGCCGCGCAGATGCACCTGCGCCGGCTCACCTGCCGTGCGCAACTGCTTCAAGTGCCCGTTGCAGAGTTTTCCCTTCTCGTTTTTCTCGTTGCAAACGGTCTGCGCGTTAGTGATTCGTTTGGGGACGTTGATCGTCTCGATGGCCATGGCGTTTGGTAGCGCATTGTACACGACTTGAGAATGTTATGCTCAACTCGTGTGGCAAAAGCTCATCGCCGGGGCGTGGCGCAAAATGCCTGCGCGCTTCCGCCGCTGGAGCATGCGACTGACGCAGACGCGGTTTACCGTCACTGCCGGTGCGCTGATCTTTAACAACGAAGGAAAAGTGTTATTGCTCAAACACCGCTTCCGCGCCGGCAGCGGTTGGGGCATTCCGGGTGGTTTTCTCGAAGTCGGCGAACAGCCCGAAGAAGCGATGAGACGAGAACTCCGCGAGGAAATCGGTCTCGAAGTCGAAGATGTTGAGATCTTCACCTCGCGTGCGTTCAAGAAACCGCGTCAGGTCGAGATCCTGTTTCGTTGCCGCGCTGATGCTGACGTGAAACCGCGGACTATAGAAGTGGAACGCGCCGAATGGTTTTCAGTGCACGCCTTGCCTGAAGGTTTGCCCAAAGATCAAAAACAACTCATCGAACTCGCGGCGACATATGGAGCTAAAGGGCGCGATTGATGTATGCTGGCGCGCGCATTCGAAACCCAGACTGGAGCACAACATGGTCGAGCTGATTCCATCACAAGAAGCTGTGATGCAGATTCTCACGCGCACCGGCGCGTTTCGCGAAGGTCACTTTGTTTATCCGAATGGCAAGCACTCGCCACATTACTTCCAAATGCCGCTCGCGTTTCGCTACTACGACACAGCGCGCGTACTGGCGGTGGCGCTGAGCCGCAAGTTTCGGCTCGAAAAAGATATCTCCAGCCAGTTGCCGAAAATTTCTGTGATCAGTCCCAGCTCCGGAGGCATTCCAGTCGCCTTTGGTGTGCGCGACGCGCTCAACGCAGAACAGATCTACTGGGCGGAACAGGAGAAGGGCGAGCGCATGTTTCGTCAGTACGTGAACCAGGGTGAAGTGAATCCCTGCATCATCGTTGACGACATCATTCGCAGCGGCAATGCAATCGAAGAAACGGTCGAGTTAGTGAAATCATTCGGCGCGCGAATCATCGGGTGCGGCAGTATCGTGCGTTTCAGTTCAGCGCCAAGCGAAATCGAAGGCGTTCCGATCAAGTCGCTCGTGGAATTTGATGTACGGCAGTACGAGAGTGGTCAGGATTGTACCGAGTGTAAGGACGGAGCCTCACCCGAACAGGTTCGTTACTAGTCGAACTTAGAGCTTAGAGCTTTGTTAGCTAAGTGAGAACAGCTTAAATCTCGTGCCGGTTGGCGAGCGCTTTATCCATTGTGACCTCATCGACGTATTCGAGGTCGCTGCCGACCGGCATTCCCATCGCTATTCGAGTTACTCGCAATCCCAAAGGCTTCAACAAACGGCTGATGTAATTGGCGGTCGCTTCGCCTTCGGTCGTTGGGTTGGTTGCCAGGATCACTTCCATCACTTTCACCCCGTCATTATTTTCCGGCTTCAGTCGTGGCAGCAGGTTTGCCAGGTGTAACTCGCTTGGTCCAATGTGCCGGATCGGTGAGAGACTGCCGTGCAAAACGTGGTAGACACCTTTGAAGCTGCGCGTCTTTTCCACCGCCACCAGACTGTGCGGCTCCTCGACGACGCAGATCACCGAATGATCCCGACTCGGCGACGCGCAAAAGCGGCAGGGATCGACTTCGGTGAGGTTGTTGCAGATCGAACAGAGAACAATCTTCTGTTTCACCTCACGGATCGCGCCAATTAGACGTTCCAAATCGGCATCGTGAATGCGCATGATGTGAAACGCCAAACGCTGCGCCGACTTGTGCCCGATACTCGGCAGGCGCTTGAGTTCGTCAATGAGCTTGGTAACTGGTTCCGCGTACTCCAACATCGCTGGCTATTAACCGAACAAACCTCCCATTCCAGGCGGTAGCATTCCGCCGATCTTTCCCTTGATCGCTTCGTCCACTTTTCGATTGGCTTCGTTTGCGGCCGCCATGATCATGTCCTGAAGCATCTCGACGTCACCGTCTTTCACCGCTTCGGGATCAATCTTGAGCGAGAGGATCTCGTGGTTACCTTTCATCTGCACCGTCACAACACCGCCACCCGCTGAAGCATCGACGCGGAGTTCTTCCATCTCCTTCTGCATTTTTTCCTGCATCTGCTGCGCCTGCTTCATCATCGCCTGCATGTTGAATCCGCCTGGGAATTTCATTACGCCACCCCTTCGAAAAATTATCCAAACACACCTCTGACTTGAATCGTAACTGAAAACCATCCTAGCCGCCCCGTGCGGTCGAATGCAATCTACGCCCCCAGCTATTGACACCTCGCACAGAATCCACAGAATGAGAGCCCGATGGACATCACCGATCCAAACACCGACCGAGGGCTCCCGGCTCGGATAAATCTTTACTACGATCTGCACGTCGCCGCGGCTGGACCAGCGCCGCTGCTGATTGCGCTGCACGGTTACGGCGCGAACAAGCGACAGATGATGCGCGAGGCGCAACAGATGGCGCCCGCCGGGTTTGCAATCGCTTCGTTGCAGGGATTTCATCAACATATCAAGGAGCCGCGCGAGCCCGATGGGCCATTGCGGTTCGGGTTTGGGTGGCTGACGAACTTTCGCAGTGAAGAGTCCGTGGCGGTTCATCACCAGGCGTTACTCGATATGATCCGTGATCTAACCAACGGAGGAGTTGCTGATCCTTCCAGGATCTATCTTCTCGGCTTCTCGCAGGCGTGCTCTCTTAATTATCGATTTGCGTTTACGCACCCGGAAAAGTTGAAGGGGGTAATTGGGATTTGTGGTGGTATTCCGGGTGACTGGGATACAAACCACAATTATCACGGATCGGAGCTTGACGTCTTTCACCTCGCAGGAACGCGAGACGAGTTCTACACGCCGGAACGCGTTGGTGACTACGAAAAACAACTCGCCACCAGAGCGCGCAGCGTAACGTTCAAAAGCTATGACGCCGCGCACGAGATCGTTCCCCAAATGCGTTTGGACGTGAAGCAGTGGTTGGAACCGCGGCCGTGACACTCGCAGTTATTAATTGTTCGCAAGTGGTGACGCTGGCCGGGCCGGCGCGTCCGCGGGTCGGGGCGGAGATGGGCCAAGTGGGCGTTGTGGCGCCCGGTGCGTTGCTCATCCGTGCGCCGCGGATCGAACGGATTGGAAGCACGGATGAGATCCTCGCGGCGGTAGATCCTGACTGTGAAGTTGTGGATGCGGGTGGCCGCGTCGTTCTCCCGGGGTTTGTAGACGCACACACGCATCCAGTGTTTGCCGGCACGCGCGTCGACGAGTTTGAAGAACGGATTAAGGGCACGACTTATCAGGAGATCGCTGCGCGCGGTGGTGGGATTCAATCGACCGTCACTAAAACACGCGCGGCGAGTCTTGATGAACTCGTGACGGCGGGCAAACGTTACGCGTCGTGGTTTTTGCGCGGTGGCACGACAACAGTCGAAGCGAAATCAGGCTACGGCCTGTCGTTGGAAGACGAAATCAAGATCCTGCGCGCTATCAAACGTTCGGACCAGGAGACTCCATTACGTTACGTCCCGACGTTTCTCGGCGCGCACACAGTTCCACCCGAATATCGCAACAGAAGAAGCGATTACGTTTCGTTATTAATCGACGAGATGTTGCCGCGTATCGCTGAGCAGAAACTCGCGGAGTTCTGCGACGTGTTCTGCGAAGAAAACGTCTTCACCGCGGATGAATCGTGGCGAATACTCTCGGCTGCGCGCTGCCACGGCCTTGGGCTCAGGATTCACGCGGATCAACTTTCGCTCGGGGGCGGCGCGAAGCTCGCGGCGGAGTTAAATGCGATTACGGCGGATCATCTGGAGCATACAGACGCTGCCGGTATCGCGGCGTTGAAAGCTGCGGGCGTGCAGCCGGTGCTTTTGCCGGGTTCGGTTTACGCGCTCGGCTCGTCGCGTTATCCGGCCGCACGCGAGATGATCGACGCGGGACTCGCCGTCGTGCTCGCCACGGATTTCAATCCCGGTTCGTCACCCACGCCTTCAATGCTCACGATCCTTTCGCTTGCCGCGACGCACATGAAGTTGACACCGGCCGAAGCGATTACCGCCGCGACGATCAACGCTGCGTACAGTCTGAATCGCGGGGCTGAATTGGGTTCACTCGAACCGGGCAAGGTTGCTGACTTCGTCATTCACGACTGCGACGACTACCGTACGCTTGCGTACTTTTTCGGCGTCGAACACGCGTGGCAGGTTTACTGTGGCGGTGAATTACAAATTTCAAAAAGCGGTTGACGCTCGCCCACTTGTACCTTATCATCGGCCTCAACACTGGAAAGGAGGTGATTCTAAAATTTATGAGTTCTAATCACAGTGAGGTGGCTGCGGCCTGACCTCTGAACCAGCTAACTAGTTAGGATTCTGGTTCGGTAGTCTCACTGCACAGTGCTCCTCCTTTCTGGAAGCGGCACACAGTCAGCCTCAGGCCAATCCCAACAGTTCACCGGAGCCGTCCACGGTCACGATCGTGGACGGCTCTTTTATTTGTTTGCTCGGCTATCGGTTTTTTAAATTTTTTCTCCCCAACTGGCGTTCACGGTGTGGGCGTCGGAGAAGCCGTGGGCGTCGGAGACACTGCGGGCGACGGTGCGGCTGTTGGCGCCGGTGTCGCAGTTGGGCGTTCAGAAGGCGGTATAACAGCTGGATTGGGCTGATCCGGCGACGAGTGCAAGTGAATCGCCTTCCACGCCGCCCCGACACGTTTGAACACGACCGTCATACGTCCTGAAGCCGTTTCCGGCGTGCCTTTGTAAATCTGTGACTGCGTCCAAAGGGCGGTGACCACTGCGCCATCTCGCCCGAGCATGGTAACGTTAACGTCGCGTAGTTTAAGGTCTACATTCTTGATCTCGGGATAAGAACTCTCGCGATTCAGACGCATCTGTTCCCAGCCCTTTGTGACACTGCCGTTGTAGTTGTAAAGGTTTAGACGCGGCGAGTTCTCGTAGACTGAGGTCACAGCCTTAACGTCCGCGTGCCTGACGCCGTCTATGAGTTTATTGAAAGCCGCGAGTACGGCCTCTGAATCCGTGGGAGTTGTTTTGGTTTGGCCATAAACACACACGGATAAAAACAGCAACAACAGAAGGATTTTAGCTTTCATAACCGCCCTCTCATGACCAGGGGACTCCGCTCCGAAGACGATTTACGGAGGCTTCTTTTCCGAGCACGTCGAAGATCTCAAACATGGATGGTCCAACTGCCTGGCCCGTCAACATCGTTCGCGAGCCGTTGATTAACAATCCGGCTTTTACACCAGCCTCATCGGCAAACGCGCGCAATGCCGCTTCCGACGTTTCAACGTTGAACGGCTCGACCGTCTCCAGTTTGTCTGCCAGCCCGCGCAACAGCTCGCGCAGACGCGGCTCCTTGCGCAGGTTCTTCGCCACCGCTGCTTCTTCAAAATCGAAATCATCCGAAAAATACGCGCGTCCCTGTTCCGAGAAATCCTTCAACGTAAAGTAGCGCTGGCGAATCAGGTCCACCGTCTTGCTAAACCACTCGCGATCTTCGTCGTCATACTCTTCGCGCCACAGCTTGTTCGCGCGCAACTCCGCCCTCACCATCGGCAGCAACTCGTCGAGCGGCATCGTACGAATGTACTCCGAGTTCACCCACAACGCCTTGTCGTCGGTCCAGCGGCGTGGATCGTTTTCGTGGAAGTTGAAGATCGCATTCGCGCGGCCGATGCCTTCGAGCGAGAAGTACTGAACGAGCTCTTCCTTGCTCAACAGCTCTTTGCCCTCGGGCGGCGACCAGCCGAGCAGCGCGAGAAAGTTACGAAACGCCGCCGGCACGAAGCCGCGATCGCGGTACGTGGTCAACGAAACCACTTCGCCGTGTTTTCGCTTCGAGAGCTTGCCTTTGTTCGGCGCAAGGATCAGCGGCAGATGCGCGAACTGCGGCACCTCCGCCCCCAACGCCTCGTAAAGCAGCACCTGCTTGTGCGTGTTCGTGAGATGGTCCTGGCCGCGAATCACGTGCGTGATGCCCATCTCGATGTCGTCGATCACGACCGAGAGGTTGTAAAGAGGATGGCTGTCGGAACGCAGCAACACGAGATCTTCGATTTCAGAATAGCCGCGCTCCTGTGGTCCATAAACGATGTCCGCGAAATGCGTCTGACCGCTCACGGCCACTTTCAAACGGATCGCAAACGGCTCACCCGCAGCAGCCCGGTCGTCTGATTCTTGTTTCGACAGATCGCGATAAGGGTTTCTGCGCTGGTCCGTTTGCGTGCGCGCGCGTTCGGCGATGTCTTCCTTTACATTGTTATCGTTGCGCTGTTCTTTCGGCGTGAAGTCTCGATACGCTTTGCCCTCTTCAAGAAGACTCAGAGCTGCCGCGCGATGTTTGGGTGCATTAGCCGACTGAAACACTAGATCTTCATCGTAGTCGAGGCCAAGCCACTCGAGTCCCTCGATGATGGACCGGGTTGATTCGTCAGTGGAGCGCTGGAGATCGGTGTCTTCGATACGCAGGAGAAACTGGCCGCCGGTTTTGCGTGCGTAGAGCCAATTGAAAAGCGCGGAACGAGCCGCGCCAATGTGCAGGTAACCGGTCGGAGATGGAGCGAAGCGGACGCGAACACTCATAAGAAAAAGTAGTCAGTTGCCGATGGACAACTGACTACTGGAATGTCTGGCGGAGATGACAGGATTCGAACCTGTGAAGGGCTTTTGACCCTTAACGGTTTAGCAAACCGCCGCCTTCAGCCACTCGGCCACATCTCCGTGCCAAATCAGGCGAATTGCCATTCTAGTCGCGAGAGGCAGATTGTCAAGGTTAGCGAAAAGCGTAAAATTCAGGTTGACTCCCGTACTCCAGTAGAGTACTTTATGTCGCCAAGTCCACGAGGTTTTACAGACAGGGACAAAACAGATGATTGGGGTACAATGCGGCCACGATGAGCATTCTTGAGAGTATTAACTCGCCTGCCGACCTGCGTGCTTTAGCTCCGGATCAACTCCGAACCGTTTCCGACGAAATTCGCAACTACATCCTCGAGACGATGTCGCGCGTGGGCGGCCACACCGGCGCCTCGCTCGGCGCGGTCGAGCTTGCCGTTGCGCTGCACTACGCTTTCGACACGCCGAAGGATCGGCTCGTGTGGGACGTCGGCCACCAGGCATACGCGCACAAGATCCTGACCGGCCGGCGCGAGTTGTTGCCGACGATTAAATCTTACGGCGGCATCAGCGGCTTTTTGCGGCGGGACGAGTCGGAGTACGACACGTTCGGCGCCGGACACGCTTCCACGTCACTCTCAGCAGCGCTCGGGATGGCGATCGCGCGCGATCGAAAAGGCGAGGATTATCACGTGGTCGCCTTGATCGGTGACGCGTCACTCGCCGGCGGCATGGCCATGGAAGCGATCAATCAGGCGGGGCATTTGAAGAGCCGTTTGATCGTCGTGCTCAATGACAACGAGATGTCGATCGCGCCTGCGGTCGGCGCGTTGACCGGTTATCTCAACCGCATCCGCGGCGCGCATGGTTATCACCGGTTCAAAGACGAAGTTGAAGGAAAATTGCTGGCGATCCCGTCAGTCGGCGAGCGTCTGCATCACGCGGCCAAGACCATGAAAGACTTCGTAGCCGCGGCGGTGTTGCCGGGCGCGCTCGTAAGCGAGCTCGGGTTCAAATACATCGGTTACGTTGACGGACACAATCCGCGTGCGCTCGTCGCCGCATTGAACGAAGCCAAGCAGATCAAAGACGGTCCCGTGATCGTTCACGCCCTGACAACGAAGGGTAAAGGCTTTCCGCAAACCGAGCAGGAAACTGAACCGGATTACTATCGTTGGCACGCGACAGGGCCATTCGATTTACAAACCGGCATAGCGATCAAAAGCTCGTCAAAAGCTCCGACCTACACTGCTGTTTTCGGCGACGTGCTTTGCGAACTGATGGAGAAGGATCCCAAGGTTGTCGCGTTGACGGCCGCGATGCCGGACGGCACAGGCGTTTGCAAAGCACTTGAAAAGTTTCCCGATCGATCGTTCGACGTCGGTATCGCTGAGCAACACTGCGTGACGTTTGCGGCGGGCATGTCGTGCGAAGGACTTAAACCTGTCTGTGCGATCTATTCGACGTTTCTCCAACGTGGTTTCGATCAGGTGATCCACGACGTCTGCATTCAGGAACTGAATGTGAAATTCTGTCTCGATCGCGGCGGCGTGGCGGGCGGCGATGGACAAACGCATCACGGCCTGCTCGACATCGCTTATCTGCGCGCCGTGCCAAACATGATCGTGATGGCGCCGAAAGACGAAGGCGAAATGCGCGACATGCTCTACACGATGCTCGAACACGTTGGACCAGCGGCGATGCGTTATCCGCGTGGAAATGGCATCGGTGCGGACATCACCCGCCAGCCGGAGTTACTCGAGATCGGCAAGGGCGAGATCCTGCGCGACGGCGGTGAGATCGCCATCGTCGCATACGGCGCGATGGTTCATCCGTCGCTCGAGGCAGCCGAACAGCTTGCGAAAGAACGTATCGAGACTACGGTTGTGAACGCGCGTTTCGTCAAACCGCTCGACGCGCCGTTACTGCTCGCGCTCGCGCGCACGAAGCGTTTGATCGTGACCGTCGAGGAAGCTTACCTCGCGGGAGGCTTCGGCTCGGCGGTGCTCGAACTGCTCGAAGAGAACGGATTACAGGACAAGGTTCGCGTCGTGCGGATGGGTATTCCGGATCGACTCATCACGCACGGGGATGCGAAGTTGTTGCTGGCGAAATACGGGCTCGATGCGGACGGAATTTACAATCGCGTGAAAGAGAGTATAGAAGTTCTTGACGAACGTCGCGCGAAGCCGAATCGAGTGATTTCGTAACGCGAACAGACGTACGCGTTGTTTCCGTGCACCAAATCGGAAGGTTTCGTCCCGCTCATCGGTTAAATCCCCACAAAACCACGTCTAAAACACCGCTTGACGCGTGGCCTCGTGATTGCAAAGTTCTTCGAGGTAATGGTAGAGCGACCGTATTTTGATGACGAACGAACGGTGCTGACCGCCCGACCGGTTATTCCTCTTCAACGAATCGACACGAAGGTGAAGCATCGGCGGCGTTGGTTTATTGGTGGAGCGTTTGTGGCTGCGATGTTGTTGGGAGCGGCGTCGGCGTTGGTGTCGGCGTATCTCAAGATTCGCAGCACGCCCGACCCCGAGATCCAGACTCAATCCGTTTTACCAGTGCTTCCGGAAGCTCCTGAACCTCCAGTTGTTGAGGTCGTTCCACCTCAGCGCCCTACACCGGAGCCCATTAGAAACACGGATAAAACAGATCGTGTAGTTATTAGTCCACGCCGGAGTGAAGACGAAGACGAAGATCTGCGCAGAATCAGAGATGCGGTGCTCGTCGACGAGTGGCAAGAGCGGCGGCAACGGCGAGTTGAACGACGCGAAGAACGGCGCGAACGCCGTCGCGCGGGGCGTTCGGGTCGCGACCTCTCTAATCTCGATGAAATTTTCGAAGGACGTCGCCGTCCGTATTAAATTCCGTGCTATATTAGCGCTGCCTCGGTTAAAGACTCACACTTTAATACAAACCCCGACGCTCTTATAAATGGTTCGTATTCCCGCGTGATGCGGAGGAGATGTGGTGATTCATCATGCCTAGACAGATGTTTCGGGAGCGGGAGTGTATCCACCGCGACGAAGGAGCTGAAGGCGAGTTTTACAACGGCGCGTTTTACGTTCAGGCTTTGCAACGACTCCGCGTGGACGACGCGGTGAAGATAGCCGGAAAGGTGGGTCCTTTCTTCTGGTCTGATGCGCCACACATTCTCGTCTGGCTTTGTCACAATTGCGCGGCCGAACTCCACTTGACTGATACGCCGCGCGCGGTGACGAGCGCCTCCCGCCGCCAGGCTTGATCCCAACGTGATAAAGGCCGGTGACAAGACATCGCACTCCAAAGTAATGTTTGCGATGTGAAACGTGAGCGCATCGATAAACTTCTGGTCGAGCGGGGACTCGCCGAGTCGCGGACAAAGGCGCAGGCGATGGTTATGGCGGGTGTCGTGCTTGTCAACGAGCAGCGCGTTGAAAAATCTTCCGATCAATTTGACTCCGACTCACAGATTCGTATCAAGCACGCAGATGATCCGACGTCACGTTACGTCGGTCGCGGTGGTCTGAAACTCGAAGCGGCGCTGAAGCAGTTTCAGATCGACGTTCGCGGGTTTGTGTGTCTCGACGTGGGCGCTTCGACTGGCGGGTTTACCGACTGCCTGTTGCAACACGGCGCACAGCGAGTTTTTGCGATCGACGTGGGCCACAATCAGATCGATTGGCGACTGCGCAACGATCCGCGGGTTGAGGTTCGGGAAGGCGTAAACGCTCGTTATTTACAGCCGCAAGATTTTCCCATCCAGTTTGATCTCGCAGTTGCTGACGTTTCCTTCATCTCACTAACTAAAGTCCTTCCCTCCGTCGTTCCGCTACTAAAACCGCACGCTTCGTTGGTCGCGTTGATAAAACCTCAGTTCGAAGTGGGCCGCGATGAAGTCGGCAGTGGCGGTATCGTGAGAGACGAGGGGAAAAGAATAAAAGCAGTAAATAACGTGAACGAGTCTGCATTGACGCTCGGATTAAAAATCGAAGGAACCATCGAATCTCCAATCGCGGGCGCCGAAGGAAACATTGAATACCTGGCGCATTATTCGTATCATCCGGCCTCAAATCATGTCGTCAATTAAGCGGGTAGGAATCGTCCTAAAACCGCACCAACCTCAAGCACTGAAGACGATCTGCGAGTTGACCCTCTGGTTGGGCCAGCGAGGCATTGAACTCGCCGGCAGTCCGGAGATCGAACGCGAACGCATCGAGCACGAAACTGGCTGTTCCGTCAGGCAAGTCGCGTCAGACGATCTCGCCGCGGCGGTCGATCTGGTGCTGGTCCTCGGCGGCGACGGCACGATGATCGCCACCGCGCGTATGATCGGCGACGAAGAGGTGCCGGTTCTCGGCGTGAATTACGGCAGCCTGGGTTATCTCACCGAGTTTCGCATTGAAGAACTCTACGACGCGCTCGAGATGATCCTCGCCGACAATTATCGTCTCGATAAACGCGTGATGCTCGCCGTTGAGCTGTTCCGCGGTCCCGATTTGATAACGCGCAACCGCGTGCTCAACGACGTGGTCATCAACAAGTCGGCGCTCGCGCGCATCATCGAGATCGAAGCTTATCTGAACAAGCAGTTTGTCACATCGTTTCGCGCCGACGGCCTGATCGTTTCCACGCCGACGGGTTCCACTGCTTACAATCTCTCCGCGGGTGGACCAATCATCTTTCCCTCGATGAACGCGATGGTGGTCACGCCGATTTGCCCGTTCACGCTTTCGAATCGACCGCTCGTGGTGCCTGACGATGCGATGATCGAGTTGCTGATGAAAACGGACCAGGAGGACGTTTCGCTAACGCTCGATGGGCAGGTTGGTTATTCACTGGAAGTTGACGACCGCGTCGTCATTCGCAAGAGCCGCACGACCTTCAACCTGATTCAGCCAAGCAACAGAAACTACTTTGACGTTCTGCGCGACAAGTTGCGCTGGGGCCGCTAACCGATGCCTAAAAACAAAGACAATCAACGCCGCCCACCTGACCGAGTCGAGCGCGATGCCTTTGAACGCGAGATAGACACGGATCTCGACGAGGAGACTCCTGACAAGCCGAAGGGCATGGCGCTGCACACAAAGATTTTGATCGGGTTGGCAGTGGGCGTGGTGGCGGGTGTCGTCACCAATCGTTTGTGGGGCGGCGATCATCCGCGCGTGGTTTGGGTTGTTGACAACATCACGGCGCCGGTGGGCCAACTGTTCCTGCGGCTGCTGCTGATGATCGTCGTGCTGCTGGTGTTTTCTTCACTCGTCGTCGGCGTGGCCGGTATCGGCGACATTCGCAAGCTGGGTCGCGTGGGGCTCAAATCCTTTGTCTATTGCTTCGTGCTTTCCGCGATCTCGGTCTTGATCGGACTCACGCTGGCAAACACGATCCAGCCGGGCCGGCGCATCGATCCAGCCACCTCAGCCGCACTACAGCAGCGCTACGCTACCGATGCTACGAAGAGAGTCAGTGAGGCCACGCAAGCCGGCGCCGCTACGAGTCCGCTGATGTCGGTGGTCGAAACGATCGTTCCGAAGAACCCGTTCTACGCGATGGGCGGCAAAGAAGATCCGAGCATGCTGCACGTCATGTTTTTCGCGTTAATCCTCGGTATCGCGACCACGCTGTTGCCGGTGACTGTGACGGCGCCCGTCTTGAGCGTGCTTCAAGGTCTTTTCGAAATCACGGCCAAAGTCATCGAGATCATCATGAAGTTTGCGCCGTATGCCGTGGCGTGTCTGCTTTTCAACAACACGGCCCGTTTCGGTCTCGATCTGCTCGGCGCACTCGGGTGGTTCGTGCTCACGGTGTTGCTCGGTCTGTCGCTGCACATGTTCGGCGTCTACTCGCTGTCAATCTATTTTCTTTCACGAATCTCGCCGATCGAGTTCTTCCGGCGCATCAAGACGGTGATTTTGACGGCGTTCTCGACGTCTTCATCAAATGCGACGCTGCCGACCGCGCTGCGTGTTTCGGAACGCAACCTTGGCGTGCCGCAGGAGATCAACAGTTTCGTGCTGACGGTCGGCGCGACGGCAAATCAGAACGGCACGGCGTTGTACGAAGGAGTGACGGTGCTGTTCCTGGCCCAACTCGCAGGCATAGAGCTGACGTTCGCCCAACAGTTGATGGTGGTCTACCTCGCGATCCTGGGCGGCATCGGAACCGCGGGCGTGCCGTCGGGGTCGATCCCGTTCATCATCGGCGTGCTCGTGACGATCGGCGTGAATCCGGCGCTGATCGCGATCATCCTGGGCGTCGATCGTATACTCGACATGTGCCGCACGACACTGAACGTCACCGGAGATCTTACGGCGGCAACTTACGTTGCGCGTTCGGAAGGTTACGATTTATTACGACCACACGAACCCGCGATCGTTCACGCAGGCGTGCCCCTCGCTTCGCGTACCTCGGACTAGCGGGGGGATTAAACGGTTTAGTAACAGCCGCGTCACAATCTGCACATACGCCGTGCGTAAAGTCCGCAGCATTCTCGTATTCGACAAATAGGACCATGGTATTTCCGCTCTACGACGACAACGCTGACCGGCAAACAACGCCGTTTGTTAACTATGCGCTGATTGCGCTCAACCTCTTCGTTTTCGTTGTACTGCAAGGGATCGGCTCGAACGAACAGTTCACTTACTCGTTTTCGACCGTACCGCTGGAGATCACTACCGGCGAAGACATCGTGACCCCGAATCGCGTGCTGGAGCATCCGGTTACGGGCCAGCAAATCTTGATTCCGGGTTTAGGTGAAACACCGCTTTCGGTTTATCTGACGCTGTTTACGTCGATGTTCATGCACGGCGGCATCGCACACATCGGCGGCAACATGCTGTTCCTCTGGATCTTCGGCGACAACATCGAAGACCGTTTGGGCCATCTGCGCTACCTGCTTTTCTATCTTGTGTGCGGACTGCTTGCTTCACTGGCCCACGTGTTTACCACCGCGCTCTTCGCCACTGACCGCGCTGAGATGCTGATACCGAGTCTCGGCGCCTCCGGCGCGATCTCGGGCGTTCTCGGCGCATACCTTTTGTTGCATCACTCACGTCGCGTCACGGTGATTCTCTTCCGCTTTCTGACTGACGTTCCGGCTTGGGTTGCGATCGGGATCTGGTTCGCTTTCCAATTGATCAGCGGACTCGGCCTGCTGGGCGGCGGCTCACAGCAGGGCGGCGTTGCCTACGCGGCGCACATCGGCGGCTTCATTGCGGGACTGGTACTGATCAAGTTTTTCGATATCGGGCGCGGTAGGGTAACATCTAACCCCTACTGAGATGAGTCAACAGTGCCTCGATATCCAATCAACGCCGCGCGCGGAAATGAAGCTGTTTCCGCTCGATACTTTCGCCTACGAGTTTCCCGGCAAGGAAATCAAGATCAACTTCGAGATCCCCGAGTTCACGGCGATCTGCCCGTTTTCCGACTTTCCTGACTTCGCTATCATTCGCCTCGAGTACGTTCCCAACGAGCGTTGCATCGAGCTGAAGAGTTTGAAGCTTTACATCAATTCTTTTCGCAACGTGAAGATCTTTCACGAGCACGTAATCAACGTCATTTTGGAAGACTTCGTGGCCGCTTGTGACCCGTTGAGTGTCGAGATCGATGGCGACTTCCACGTGCGCGGCAACATCAAGACTGTCGTGCGCGCGTCCTACAAGAAGCCTTGAACTTTGTACTTTGAGCTTTGTACTTTGAAAAGTGACTTCCCCGGACGCTGAAACGACCAGGCACCAGGAACAAAGCACAAAGAACAAAGTTCCAAGTCTGTGGAGCCGTTATCAACGACTGCCGCGCAACGTCGTAGCAATCGGTCTCGTCAGTCTGCTCAACGACGCTTCAAGTGAAATCATCTATCCTTTGCTGCCGGTTTTTCTCACCATCGGTCTCGGGGCCTCTGCGACAGCGCTCGGGCTGATTGAGGGACTCGCGGAAACAATGTCCAGCTTGCTGAAGCTCTTCGCGGGTTATCTCAGTGATCGATTCGGAAAACGAAAGTGGCTTGTGGTTGGTGGTTACGCGCTGGCGTCCGTTGTCCGACCGTTTTTGGGTTTTGCCGGCAACTGGCAACAGGTGCTGGCGATCAGGCTGGCGGATCGCGTCGGCAAAGGCATTCGCACGGCGCCGCGCGATGCGATGATTGCCGACACTGTTGCGATTGAACAGCGCGGCATTGCGTTTGGTTTTCACCGCGCGATGGACCACGCGGGCGCGGTAGTTGGTCCGTTGATCGGTTTCTCCCTCGTGGCGCTGCTGGCCGCGAACTCCAGCGCGCCCACGGCCGGCGAGTTCACGAGGATCTTTCTACTCGCTTCGATTCCGGCGATGCTCGCGGTCTTCGTGGCGATTTTCTTCATGCGCGAAACGACGGTGCACGTCGCTAGCAGCGTGAAGATCCCGAAACTCTCGTTACGCGGTTTTGATGGCAACTTCAAACGGTTTCTCGTAATCGTCGCTCTGTTCACGCTATCCAGCTCGTCCGACAGTTTTTTGATCCTGCGCGCGCTTGATAGCGGAGTTTCGATAGCGCTCATCCCGCTGCTGTGGGCGGCGCATCACGGCACGAAAGTTTTGAGTTCGCTTTACGGCGGCGATCTTTCGGATCGCCTCGGGCGCAAGCGGCTGATCGTGTCGGGTTGGATCTTGTATGCGGTGGTGTATGCGGGGTTTGCGTTCGTTGGGTCGGAAGCGGGAGTGTGGGCGTTGTTTTTGGTGTATGGAGTTTACTTTGGACTGGTTGAAGGCGTGGAGAAGGCGCTGGTTGCCGATCTCGTGAGGCCTGAACAACGCGGAACCGCATACGGGCTATATAATCTCGCGTTCGGCATCACGGTGTTTCCCGCGTCGCTGTTGATGGGTATGATTTGGGACTGGAAAGGCCCGGCCACTGCATTCCTGATCAGTGCGGTGATGGGCGTAACAGCCGCGGCGCTGTTGCTGTTGTTTGTCCGGCCATATCCGGAAAGGATCACGACATGAGACCCAGAGTGTTAAGACCTCATCCCGGCCTGGCCCCGGGCATCGGTTATTACCTCAGCGGCATGGAAGAAGTGCGCAATCAGTTAGTGGACGCGGTCAAAGACATTCCTGACGGCGCGATTGGTAAGCCGGCTTTTCTCGGTGCGCATTCGATTGGCGCGCTTGTGCTGCACATTGGCGAAGCCGAGTGGTTCTGGATGCAGATGGTTGTTTCCGGTCATCAACTCACCGATGAAATCAAGAAAGCGCCTTACTGGGACATTCTCGATGACGTCGAGGCCGTCGCGCGCAGTCGCTACTCGGCGGCGTTTTGTCTTGAGGAAATCGAGAAGATTCGCAACCAAACGCGCGACGTGCTCTTCGGATACAGCGACAAAGATCTCGAACGCATAATCATCTTCGAACGACCGGACAAGCCGAGCGAGCATAATTTACGCTGGATTCTGCATCACTTGATCGATCACGAAGCGCAGCACAAAGGACAAATTCTGATGCTGAAGCGCTTGATGGCTTTGAGTTAAATGACGAATTACGAACTGATAAGGACGGCCGATGAGCTCCGCAAAGCAATCGAAACAATCGAAAAACAACCCGTTGTCGGGTTGGACACGGAGACCACCGAGCTCGATCCGTATACCTCACGCCTGCGTCTGATCCAGTTAGCTACTCCGGATCGCGTTTACATCGTCGACTTCGATCGATTCAGCTACGGCGACGCACGCCGGAGCGACGCACTCGCGCCGTTGCGCCGTCTGCTCGCGGCGCCACGGCCGATCAAAATCGCGCACAATGCGAAGTTTGACGCGAAGTTCATCAAGCACAATCTGGGTGTCGATCTCGGTGGCTTGTTTGACACGCTGCTCGCGAGCCAGCTCGTCGGCGCGGGCGACATCGAAGAGCGGCACGGTTTGGAAACTGTTGCCGGACGTTATCTGAACGAGCTTGTTGATAAGACTGAGCGGCTGAGCAACTGGGATCTCGAACTCACCACGGCGCAGTTGGAATACGCTGCGCGCGATGCCGCGGTCCTGTTACCGTTGCGTGAAAAGCTGATTGAGAGGTTGAAAAGCGAGTCGCTGGTGAGGTGCGCGCAACTCGAGTTTGAGTGCGTGATGCCGGTGGTTGATATCGAGCTGGCCGGGTTTTTCATGCACAAGGATCGCTGGCTGGAGCAGCTCGGAATCGTCGAGAAGCGACGTACGGAGCTTGCCGAGCAGTTGCAGGAAGTGCTCGCTGAAGAGTCGTCGCAGGGATCGTTGTTTGGTGGTCCACAACGCGACGACATCAATCTCGATTCGCAGCAACAACTGACGAAAGCGCTGAATCGTCTCGGCATTCCGGTGCCTGAGTCGACGCGCAACTGGAAACTGCAGCCGCTTGCAGCGCAGTATCCGGTGATTGCGACGCTCCTGGAATATCGCACCGTGCAGAAAGCGCTGACGAGTTATGGCACAAACATGATCGATATGATCAATCCCGTAACGAAACGTCTACACGCGGACTTCCGCCAGATCGGCGCGCCCACCGGGCGCTTTGCGTGTACGAATCCGAACATTCAGCAGGTGCCGCACGCGGTTGAGTATCGCCGGTGTTTTAGTGGTTATCCGGACGGACGGAAATTGATCATCGCTGACTATTCGCAGATCGAGTTGCGCATTCTCGCGGAGTTTTCAGGCGACCGTGGTTTCATTAACGCTTTCAACAGCGGCGCGGATCTGCATCGCGTAACCGCGTCGCAGGTCTTCAATGCGTCGCTGGACCAGGTCACGAAAGAGCAGCGCGATTTTGCGAAGCGATTGAACTTCGGCGTCGTTTACGGCATTGGCGCGCAGCGGTTTGCATTGATGACCGGACTATCGGTGAGCGAAGCGGAGAACGTTTTGCGACGCTATTTCAGCACGTATCGTGAACTCGACACGTATCTGCGCGAGGCGGCAAATCGGGCGGTGGCTGAGCGCCAGGCGCGCACTGGTTCAGGCCGTTTGGTGCGTTTTCGTTACGACGAGAACGACCGGCAACAGATCTCGATGACGCAGCGCAACGGCAAGAACACGCCGATCCAGGGGACGAGCGCCGACATTCTGAAACGCGCGTTGCGTCTGCTGAAAGACGAGCTCGCGGAGACGAACGCGCGGATCGTAAACATCATTCATGATGAGATCGTCGTGGAAGCGGATACGGACGAGGCGCACGACGTGGCGGCGAAAGTTGAGCGGATCATGTGCGCCGCAGGGGAGGAGTATTTGAAAACGGTGCCGGTGAAGGTTGAGACTGAGATTGCTGACGAGTGGGTTAAGTGATCTGATCCGTTCTAATCGGTTTTTCTTTATCGGTTTTAATTTTTCTCCTCCAGACGTAGTAAATAGGCACTCCCGAAAGGACAAGAAGGTACCCAATTCCAGAAGTCGACGGCGCCAGGATAGCTAAGTCAACAACAAACAAGCCCGCTATAACCAAATAAATCCACGGCACCACGGGATACCCAAACGTCCGATAAGGCCGCTCGATGTCCGGCGCTTTGCGCCGCATCACGATCACCGCACCAACCATCAGCATGTAAAGCACCAGGTCCGCTGAAACGATGTATTCGAGTAGCTGCGTGTAAACGTTACCGTAAAGCAGCTTTTCGTTGTTATTGGGATCGATACGCACGGTTCGCGGCAGCACCAGCAGCGACGCCCACACGCCCTGCGCCAGCAATGCAACCGCCGGCACGTGACGCGCGTTCAGGCTATCGACCTTCTTAAAAAACAGCCCATCGCGCGCCATCGCGTAGTAAACGCGCGCGCCCGCCAATATCAGCCCGTTGTTACAACCAAACGTCGAGATCATGATCGCGAGCGCCATCACGATCGTTCCGCTTGGTCCAAGCACCGCTTCCATCACAGCCGTGGCCACGCGATTCTGCGCCGCGCCTTGAATACTACCGAGTGGCAACGTCACCACGTAGGCGAGATTCGCAAGCAGGTAAAGCGTGACGACGATGCCGCAACCGAGCAGCAACGCGCGCGGCAGGTTCTTTCCGGGATCGCGCACCTCTCCCGCTGTGAACGTCACGTTGTTCCACGCTGACTGCGCGAACAGCGGTCCAACCATCGCGCGCCCCAGCAGCATCACGAGCGCCAGCAAAAGCAGGCCATCTGTCGTCGGGTTAAACCAAACCTGTTCGGCAGTCGGTCGCCAGCCGTTTTCCCACGATTGCCACCATGACGAAGTGAAAGCGGCGCTGCCGTAGTTCCAGCCGACGAGCAGTCCGACCAGCACCAATCCAAGCAACGCGCCGGTTTTCGTGACCGTGAAGATGTTTTGGATGATCTTGCCGGTTTGCAGCCCCAGCATGTTTATGAACGTGAGGAAGAGAATCATGATCATGGCCAGCAGTTGCTGGCTCGTCAGAGTCAACGCGTAGCCGTTGAAATTCAGTCCGCGAACCGTAAAGGGTCTTACGAGCACGTACTCCTCGACGAGGTCCCAGTCTGCCGAAACCCAATCGGTGAGCACACCCGTGAAGTTTGCAAACGCGACCGCGACCGCCGCGATCGTTCCCGTTTGAATAATCAAAAACAGTCCCCAGCCGAAGAGAAAACCGGTTGCTGGTCCATACGCTTCGCGCAGAAACACATACTGGCCGCCGGCGCGCGGCCACATGGCGGCGAGTTCGGCGCAACAGAGCGCGCCGGTGATCGTGAGCACGCCTGCAAGTGCCCACGCCATGAGCAGCCAGCCGGGCGAGCCGACCAGTCGCGACGATTCCGCCGATACGATGAAAATACCCGAGCCGATCATCGAGCCGACGACGATCATCGTGGCGTCGAGCAGACTCAGGCCGCGGACGAGCTTCGCGGTGGACTGGCGTGGTTCTTTTGGCATGGACCGTGTCGATATAGTGGTCGCGGTCGCGGCGTGTCAAGGAAATTCCGCTGGAAAAACGCCTTCTGTGTACTATCTGTTGACACACTGCGGGCCGCTCAATAGTCTTTCGACACAATGAAGAACGAGTTGATCAGTCGAATCACAAACAAACAGGTGCAGGTTGGGGTTATCGGCCTGGGCTACGTGGGCTTGCCCCTGCTCGTCGAGTTTGCGAGCAAAGGATTTGCAGCGACAGGCTTCGAAGTCGATGAAACGAAGGCCGGCACCATCAACCGCGGTGAATCGTATATCGGCGATGTGCCGTCCGCGCGAGTGCAGGAACTGGTTTCGGCGGAGCGATTGCGCGCGACCACGGATTTCGAGCACCTCGCCGAGTGTGACGCGATCATCATCTGCGTTCCGACGCCTTTGCGAAAGACCAAAGAGCCGGACGTTTCTTACATCCTGGCGGCTGCCGAAGAGATTAAGAAACGGCTGCGCCACGGGCAGTTGGTGATTCTGGAATCTACGACGTATCCGGGTACGACGGACGAAGTGTTGTTGCCGATGTTTGAAGAAACGGGTTTGCAGTTGGACGGGGATTTTCTGTTGGCGTTCTCACCCGAGCGCGTCGATCCGGGCAATCCGCAGTTTTTGACGCACAACATTCCGAAGGTTGTAGGTGGGGTGACGGATGATTCGACCGAGGTCGCGGCGCACTTGTATTCGCAAATTGTGAAAGACGTTCACGCCGTGAGCTCGGCGCGCGTGGCCGAGGCAGCGAAGCTTTTGGAAAACACGTTTCGCGCGGTGAACATCGGCATGGCGAACGAGATGGCGCGCCTTTGTTACGCGCTCAACATCGACACTTGGGAAGTGATTCGCGCGGCGGCGACGAAGCCGTTTGGGTTTATGCCGTTTTATCCGGGGCCGGGAATCGGTGGCCACTGCATTCCGCTCGACCCGCATTATCTTTCGTGGAAGGCGCGTCAACACGGTTTTGATTCGCGCTTCATCAGTCTTGCGGAGGAAGTCAATTCGCGCATGCCGGAGCACGTCGTGCAGTTAGTGGCGGATGGCTTGAACGATGAGCGCAAGCCGATGAACGGGTCGAGTGTTTTGTTGCTGGGCGTGGCGTATAAAAAGGACGTCAACGACGTGCGCGAGAGTCCGGCGTTGTCGATCATCGATCGGTTGCGGGCGAAAGGCGCGAACGTGAGTTATCACGATCCGTTTGTGGCCGAGATGCGTTTCGGCGATGCGCACACAGAGGCGAGTGGCGAGCCGTTGTCGTCGGTAGCGTTGACGGATGAGGAGTTGGGCGCGGCGGATTGCGTGATCATCGTGACGGACCACAGCGGCATTGATTACAAGCGCGTGTGCCGGCTCGCGCCGCTGATCGTCGATACGCGCAACGCGTTGAACGGTGATGTGCGCCGTGACAGCAAGGCGCGGATTATCAGGCTTTGATCCGTGTCCCTGGTTCGCACACGTACGGCGCTCCCGGCAAAAGAACCAACTGAATGCTCAAGGTCATCAACGTCGTCGGCGCGCGGCCGAATTTTATGAAGGTGGCGCCGATTGTCGCCGCGATGAAGCGTCGCGCGGCGAAGTTTCAACCGCTCGTGGTCCACACCGGCCAGCACTACGACGCGGCGATGTCTGATTCCTTCTTCCGCGATCTCGAACTGCCGCAACCCGACACTCACCTCGGCGTTGGTTCCGCATCGCACGCCGCACAAACCGCCGCCGTGATGGAACGTTTCGAACCCGTTGTCATCAGCGAAAAACCGGACTGGGTGCTGGTCGTCGGTGATGTAAACTCGACGCTTGCGTGTGCGCTGGTGTGCGTGAAACTGGGCGTGAAAGTGGCGCACGTTGAGGCAGGTTTGCGCAGCCGCGATCGCACGATGCCCGAAGAGATCAACCGTCTGCTCACTGACCAAATCGCAGATCTCCTGTTAACACCTTCGTCCGATGCAGATGCAAACCTGCGCGCCGAAGGAATACCAGCGGAACGAATCCGCCTTGTCGGCAACGTCATGATCGATTCGTTGCTACAGAACGTCGAACGCGCCCGCGGTTCGCGCATCAAGCACGACCTCGGTGTGGTAGAAAAAGATTACGGCGTTCTGACTCTGCATCGCCCATCGAACGTCGATTCCCCTGAAACGTTCGCGCGCATACTCGCGGCGCTCGAAACGATCACCGAAACTCTGCCGGTGATCTTTCCGGTACATCCCCGCACACGAAAAACGATCGCCGAACTCGGTCTGAGCAATCGGGTAGCGTCCATGAAAAATCTTCGTTTGATCGACCCACTGGGTTATCTCGATTTTCTGAGTCTCTACAGCGCGGCGCGTTTAGTTCTCACAGACTCGGGCGGAATCCAGGAAGAGACGTCGGCGCTTGGCATTCCGTGTTTGACGCTGCGCGAAAACACC
This sequence comes from Acidobacteriota bacterium, assembly GCA_020199835.1. Taxonomy (GTDB): domain Bacteria; phylum Acidobacteriota; class Blastocatellia; order Pyrinomonadales; family Pyrinomonadaceae; genus PSRF01. The sequence goes on from JAIVJV010000009.1 coordinate 1,025,575, forward strand.
GAGCGGCCGATCACGGTCGAGCTGGGAACAAACGTCGTGGTCGGTACTGACACGTCGCGCATTGTCGCGGCTGCGAGCGCGGCGTTGAACGGCTCAGCAAAACGAACCACTCACCAGCCGCCATTTTGGGACGGTCACGCTTCGGAGCGTATTCTCGATGCGCTTGAATAAGCTCAAGCGCGCGCTTCGCGGAGAAGTAAAGCTGACGACTGCCGCGCGCGAAGTAATTCGGCGGAGCCGCGTCGCTGCGCAAGCCCGCCGCGAACGCGCAACACTCGATCACCAACCGCCGCTCTCACTCACGTCTCCGTTCTCGCAACTAAATCCCTCGGAACTACTCTCTCATTTCCAAAAGAAGAGAAAGATCGGTTTTTTCCCTGGTTTAAATTGGTGTCCTCCTGGCGTTACTGCAAGCGAACTCGAGTGGAGAAAGGATCCACGTTCTAATTATGTTTGGCCCCTCGATTACCACCGCGATCTAAAACTCCAACGCACCGACGGCTCCGACATTCGCATCGTCTGGGAACTAAACCGCCTGGGCCACCTGCTACAACTAACTGACGCGAATCAATTCCTGCACCAGCTACAAACCTGGCAGGATCAAAACCCTTACGGCCGCGGCCCAAACTGGTCCTGCGCGATGGAAGTCGCCCTCCGCGCGATCAACATCCTCGCCGCCTTCGAAAACATTCGCCAGTCACCCGCGCTAGATCCAGACGCGTTATATTTCATCCTCCGACTACTCCAGCAACACGGCACTTACATCGAAAACAACCTCGAGTTTTCCCACATCTCCACCAGCAACCACTACCTTTCCGACGTCGCCGGTTTGCTGTGGCTCGGCGTGATGCTGCCCGAACTGCGCGACGCCCGGCAGTGGGGCGAGCTTGGTCTAACCGAACTGCTGCATGAAATGGACAAGCAGATTCAAGCGGACGGATCCGATTACGAAGCATCAACCGGCTACCATCGGTTTGTAACCGAGCTGTTTCTCTACGCGTTCATGCTTTGCCGTGAGCACAAAGTCGAGATCGAACAAAAATACTGGCGCAAGCTTCACCAGATGCTCGTCTACATCAAAGCCTATGTGCGTCCCGACGGCTTCGCACCGCTCATCGGCGACACTGACGGCGGCCAGGTGCTGCCGTTTCAGCAACACCGCGCCGACGATCACGCGTACGTACTGGACGTCGGCGCCGAACTCTTCAACGATCCGTCGCTGAAGTTTCCCGAGCAGTCGTCCAAAGCGTTTCCCGACGCCGGCAGTTACATCATGCGGAGCGACGATTGTTACCTCTGCTTCAACGCGAGCGGCGCGGGTATCAACGGCCGCGGCTCGCATGGACACAACGACGCGTTGAGCATCGAACTCTCGGCGCGCGGCCGCGCGTTCATCGTCGATCCGGGCACCTACGTTTATACCGGCGATCTGAAAATGCGTCATGCGTTTCGCTCGACTGCGTATCACTCGACGGTGAAGATCGACGGACAGGAGCAAAACACGACTGACCTGAACACGCCTTTCGTCATCGGCAACGAGGCGCAACCGCGCGTTCTCGAATGGCAGTCAAACGCGGAATATGACAAGGTTGTGGCGGAGCATTATGGCTACCGGCGACTCCCCGTTTCGGTTGCGCACCGCCGCACCGTTACATTTAACAAGAAGGAGTGCTGGTGGTTGATTGAGGACGAGTTCTTTGGTGAAGGCGAGCACGAGTTTGAAACGTGGTTCCATTTCAACGACGGTTTGCAGTTGGAACTCAGAGGGGGAGAGATCGAAGCCACGGATAAAAAGCACCATCATGGACTGATCGTGCGTTCGTTGACTCTCAGTGAACCACCAGAGTTGGTGCAACAGCACTGCTCGCGCGACTACGGCGAACTAATCGACTCTGTCTCCGCGTGCTGGCGAGTGTCGGGTCGCGTGAGCAAACTTAGCTGGAAACTTTTTCTAACGTAAGCGATGTGTGGCATCTGCGGAGTTTGGGAATACGGCGCGAACGAAGGCTCAATCGAGCGCGCGCTGATTGCGCGCATGCGCGATCAGATGTCGCACCGCGGCCCGGACGACTCCGGGGATCTGCTTTTCGACGAACGCCGGGGCGGGTTCGGTTTTCGCCGGCTATCAATCATCGATCTTTCCGCCGCCGGGCATCAACCAATGCACGGCTGCGACGAGCGCACGTGGCTCGTCTTCAACGGCGAGATCTACAACCACGCGACGTTGCGCGCCGAGCTCGAAGCACGCGGTCATAAATACGCCTCACGCACCGACTCCGAAACGATCCTGCACGCTTACGAAGAGCGCGGCCTCGACTTCATTCACGACATCGAAGGCGATTACGCGATCGCGATTTGGGACGCAGCGCGCGAACAGCTCGTGCTCGTTCGCGATCGCATCGGCGTCAAACCGCTCTACTACTATCACAAAGACGGGCGCTTCATTTTCGCGTCGGAGATCAAAGCGATACTGCAACACCCTGCCGTAACGCCGGACATCGACGAGCAGTCGCTCTATCACTATTTAACTTTCCTGACGACGCCCGCGCCAACGACACTCTTTCGCGACATTCAAAAGCTTCCCGCGGGCCACGTTCTGACACTCAAACGCGACGGCGCGCTGAAAATTCAGCAGTACTGGGACGCTCTGCCGCCGCCAAAACCAGGGCTTCGCGATGAAAGCGAACATCGAACTGAAATTCTGCGTCTCCTGCGCGATTCAATTCGAAAGCGCATGATGTCTGACGTGCCGTTCGGTGTGTTTCTGTCCGGTGGCGTCGACTCGTCAGCGAACGTGGCGTTGATGTCGGAACTGATGTCGCGTCCGGTGGAGACGTTCACTGTCGGTTTCAGCGATGCGGAGTATCTCAACGAGCTTGAATCGGCTCGGCGCATCGCGAAGCAGTTCGGCACAAACCATCACGAAGTGATCATCTCGGAGAACGAGATGCAGGAGTTTCTGCCGCGGCTCGTGTTTCACCAGGACGAACCAATCGCCGATCCGGTTTGCGTGCCGCTGTTTTACGTTTCGCAGTTGGCGCGTGATTCGGGAACGATCGTGGTCCAGGTCGGCGAAGGTTCTGACGAGATCTTCAGCGGTTACGACAACTACGTGCGCCACTTGCGAATCTACGAGAATTTTTGGCGTCACGCCGAAGGGCTGCCGCGTGTGTTTCGCCGCGCGTTGTCGAGTTTGTCGCGACCGGCTTTGGAGGCGACGGGAAGAAAGCGCGCGGCCATCGAACTGATCAGGCGCCTCGGCGCGGATGAGCCGCTGTTCTGGGGCGGCGCCGTGGTTTACGACGAGACTTTCAAGCCGCGTGTTTTGTCGGAGTCGCTGCGCAAGCGGATGAATGGTTTGTCGTCGCTGCGAGTCGTCGAGCCGTATTTGCAGCGCATCGAGCAGGAGCGGCCGGATTCAGACTTTCTCGCGCGCATGACGTATCTTGAGTTGAAGCTGCGTTTGCCGGAACTGCTGCTCATGCGCGTGGACAAGATCACGATGGCGACGAGCGTGGAAGCGCGAGTGCCGTTTCTGGATCATCATCTTGTTGAGTATGCGCTCGGGCTACCGCGTTCGTTAAAAGTCGAAGGCACGACGGGCAAGCACATACTGAAGCGCGCTCTGGAAGACATTCTGCCGCACGATCTGCTTTATGAGCCGAAGCGTGGATTTGGCGCGCCCGTGCGCGAATGGTTTCGGGGGAAGAATTTACGCGGCTTGTTTGACGCGCGCCTCATGAACTCGAGCATGCGAAAACGAGACTTGTTGGATTACGCGTTCGTGGCCAAGATGCTCGACGAACATCGACAACATAAAAACGACTGGGGTTTTCATCTTTGGGCCTTGCTGAACCTGAGCCTGTGGTATGAGCAGTGGATTGACTAATTCACGCCGCTTTTCAAAGGATGTGGTGTGGACGCTGGCGACGCGCGTGCTGATGATCGTCAACAGCGTCGCGGCGGGAATCATCGTCGCGCGATGGCTGGGAGCGCAAGGTGTCGGTGAGCTTGCAGTCATCAACGTCGCGGTCACGACAATCGTGCAACTCGGAAGCTTCGGTCTGCCTTCCTCAAACACTTATTTCATCGCGCAAGACCGCGCTCATTTTCGCGCCGCGACGATCAACTCGCTACTCTTTGCGACCGCGATCGGTTCGGTGCTCGCGTTTGCGCTCAGCATTCTTGCGTCGTTTCGTCCGGATTGGTTCGGGTTCGTTCCACCGGACCTGATCCGCATCGCATCGGTGCAAATCCCTTTCCTGTTGCTCACGCTGATCGGGCTCAACATTCTGCTCGCGTTGGGAAGGATTCGAGAGTTTAACCTGCTGGATCTCGCTGGACAGTCGTTTGTTTTGGTCAACGCACTTGTAATTCTGATCTTTTTGGGGCTTGGTCTGGACGCGCTCGTGAAGTTGAACACGATCACGAGCATTCTGGTCAGCCTGGTGGTTGTTGTGTTGCTCGTCGCTGGCGGAAAGAAGCTCGTGGATTCCAGATGGCGAGCCGATGCGGCGTTGTTGCGGCGCATGATCAGTTACGGTTTGAAGTTTCATATCTCGGTACTAGCGGGAGCCATCATCTTTCGCGCCGATCTGCTGGTCGTGAATCACTTCCGCGGCCCGGCAGAAGCCGGCGTTTACAGCGTAGCGACGCAATTCGGTCTGTTGCTGATGTTGCTCCCGAGTGTGATCGCAACGTTGCTGTTTCCGCGCGTCACTGCCGAGCAGGATCCACGTGGCGAGACGACGTGGTTCGTGACCCGGCAGACTGCGTGGATCATGCTCGTGTGTTGTGTTGTCGCAATCCCGGGAAGTTTTCTGTTGCCGTTTTTATATGGTTCGGCATTCGCGGACGCGACGTTTCTGCTGTTGATCTTGTTGCCGGGCGTGTATCTCGTCGGCCTTGAGTCGGTGCTGGTCCAACATTTCAACGCGCTGGGTTTGCCGCGGGCCATTCCGCTCTTCTGGGTCATCACGCTCGTCGTTAACCTCGTACTCGTGTTTGCGCTCGTGCCGCGCTTCGGTGCTCGCGGCGCCGCAATCGCATCGACGCTTAGTTATGCACTCATCTTCTGCCTGGTCGCGCTCCAATTTCGTGCGAGCACCGCAGCGTCGTTCGCCGAAGGATTTGCGCGCGGGAGCTTGCGTGGATGAAAGTCGTGCTGCTCGCGCTCAGCGGCGACTCCGCTCGTTGTCACGCAAAACTGGTCCAACTCTATCCGCAAGCCACTGTGGAGACGATTTCGCGCGCGCAGTTCGAAACCGGAAGTTTGACCAATCGACTCGCAGCTTTGCGTGCGCGACAAGCGGATGTGTTCGCGATCGCGACTGAACGTTTGGCATGGCAACGTGGGCAGAATTTGTTCATGTTGTTTGGGGCGTTGGCGGGCGCGCGCGAGGTCGTCGTGCTTGATAGTCACGATGGCTGGATAAAGAGAACGCGCGGCGATCTGCTGGCGCGTGCGCCGTTGAGCGTTGGCGCCGAGGCGTTGAATGGCGTAGTTGATTTTGCGCAATCGCGGATTGAGTTACGGCGGCTTGAACAGGCAGTTGGCACGCTGCACACACGCGCTCGCGAACGTGCTACTCATTCGGGTCGGCCAGGCGTTGTTTACCTGCGCGCCACGCCTGGTCCGGGAACGCAGGCCGGTGGCGCGGCGAGTCACATGAAAGGCGTCATCGAAGCGGTGCGCGTGCTCGGGGTCGAGCTTGAGATCATCAGTAACGACGCGATCGCGGGTTTCGACGTTGCCGACCCGCGCTTCACGATCATTCCACCGGAAACCGTTGGGGGCACGCGCGCGCTATTTGAAATTCATAACAATCTCGTTTTCACGCGCGCGGCGGTGCCGTTGATCGAGCGTGCGCGGCCGGATTTTATTTACCAACGTTATGCGCGGTTTAGTTGGGCTGGGGTTGCGGCGGCGGTGCGCACGGGCCGGCCGTTGTTTCTTGAATACAACGGCTCGGAGGTGTGGGTCGGACGGCATTGGGACCGCGTCGGCAGTCTGGGCCTGCTGGAGCGATACGAGCGATTGAACCTTCTCGCGGCGGCGCGTATTTTTGTCGTGTCTGAGGTTGAGCGACGGAATCTTGAGGCGCGTGGTGTGGCGGCCGAGAAGATCGTGCTCAATCCGAATGCAGTGGATGTGGAGCTGTTTCAGCCGGGGATTAACGGCAAGCAGGTGCGCGATGACCTGGGGATCAATTCGGCGGATTTGGTGGCCGGGTTTGTGGGTACGTTTGGGCCGTGGCACGGTGTCGTTGAACTGGCACAAGCCATCAAGCTGTTGCCTCGCGAGTTGCCGGTGCGGTTTTTGATCGTTGGCAGTGGCAGCTTGCATGGCGAAGTCGAACGTCTTTTGCACGCTGAACGAGAGAGCGGGAAAGTGATCTTCACGGGGGCGGTCGCGCACGATCGGGTGCCGGCGCTGTTGGATGCGTGCGACATTCTCATCGCGCCGCACGTGCCGCTCGCTGATGGGACCGATTTCTTTGGTTCGCCGACGAAAATTTTCGAGTACATGGCGATGGGCAAAGCGATCGTCGCCAGCCGTCTCGGGCAAATCGGCGAAGTGTTGAGTCATGAAGAGACGGCGTTGCTGGTTGAGCCGGGAAACGGGAACGAACTGGCCAACGCGATCGTGCGGCTCGTAGAATCAGAGGCCCTGCGTGAGCGTCTCGGCCCAGCCGCGCGCGAGGTTGCGGTAAAGAACCATACCTGGGGTCACAATGCCCGTAGAGTGCTCGAAGCGTACGAGTCATGGGCCGCGGGAAAGTAAGCCACAAATAACACAGATGTTGTTATCAGTAATCATCCCCTGTTACAACGAAGAGCCCGTGCTGCGCGCAACGCACGAGCGGCTCACGAGCGTACTGAGAGGAATGACTGGCGTCGACTACGAACTGATCTTCGTCAACGACGGCAGCCGCGACCGCACGCAGGAAATTCTGGCCGAACTGCAACTCTTCGATCCGCGCGCACGCGTCCTGCTTCTCTCGCGCAACTTTGGCCACCAGATCGCCGTCACCGCCGGACTCGCCGAAGCGGCCGGTGACGCCGTCGTGATCATCGACGCCGACCTGCAAGATCCACCCGAAGTCATCCCGCAGATGGTCCAACTCTGGCGCGACGGCAACGAAGTCGTCTACGGCATTCGCATCGAGCGCGACGGCGAAAGCCGGTTCAAGCTCTGGACCGCCAAACTTTTCTACCGTCTCATCAATCGACTCTCCGAAACGAAGATGCCGCTCGACGCCGGCGACTTTCGTCTGCTAGATCGCAAAGTGGTCGAAGTGATCAAAGCGATGCCTGAGCGCGCACGTTTTCTGCGCGGCATGGTGAGCTGGGCGGGGTTTCGCCAGGTGGCGGTTCCGTACGATCGCGCCGCGCGTCACGCGGGCGACAGCAAGTATCCGCTCATGAAGATGATTCACTTCGCGATGGACGGCATCATCTCGTTTTCACTCGTGCCGCTGAAGCTCGCGATCTGGACCGGTTTTCTCGCGATCTGGATCGCAGTTGCGGGAATCATCGTCGCGATTGCGGATCGCCTCCTCGACAAGAATCTCGCGCGCGGGTGGGCCTCGCTGTTTGTGGCCGTGCTGTTCATGGGCGGCGTGCAACTCGTGTCACTCGGCATTCTCGGCGAATACCTCGGCCGGATTTACACGGAAGTGAAGCGGCGGCCGCTGTACGTGGTCCAGGAACGACTCGGCTTTCCCGCCGATACCACGACGGAGATGGCCCGAGCGTACGAGGTAAATGCGAGGTAAATGCTTAACCGCAACCGATTGCTCCTGCTGCTCGGCGCGCTGCTCCTCACATTTTGCATACGCGGCCTCACGCTTCAGTTCATGCGCGCGCACCTGAATGATCCCGGCTGGTTTCAAGTCGGTTCCTACGCCAAATTCGATCGCCAGGCTCGCGACATTCTCGACGGCAGGCAGCGACTTTTTTGGATCGACGATCCGGCGCGAACCGATCTGGCCCAATACCCACCTGCGTTTCCTGCGGCTGTTGCGTTGATTTACAAACTCGGCGGCGACCGATCCGCGTATGCAGTGCAGAGTGTGCAGTGGATCGCGGATCTGTGCGTCTTGTTCGTTTTGGTTACTGGCATTGCAGCGACGGCGTTTGGCCCGCGCGCCGGCATTGCGGCGAGTTATCTGTTTGCGTTCTCCGCGCTGTTTGCGATGTACGGCGCGTATCCATCGGCTGACGCGCCCGCGACGTGGTTCGTGCTCGGCGGCGCGTGGGTGTTGCTGTTGGCTGCGAAACGTAACAGCGTGTGGCTCGCGCTCGCCGCAGGCGTTTTGCTGGGTATCGCCTGCTGGTTTCGCGTGAACCCGTTGTACTTGTGCGTGGGTTGGGCCATCGCGTTGTTGTTGTTCACACGCGGGGCGTGGCGGCGCAGGTTACAGATGTCCGCGGCGGCGTTGCTGGGAACGGTTGTCGTCATCGCGCCGATCGTCGTGCGCAACTATCTCGTATTTCCGGATTTCACGCCGACTGGCGGAACGATCGGCGCGAACCTTTGGGAAGGTTTGGGCGAGACTGAACTTGGCCGGCAACATGGGTTTCTTTACGGAGACGACAAACTGATCGAGCATGAGCGCGTGAAGATGGGTTTGCCGCCGGGCGCGCAGATCGATGCGCAGTGGCCTGACGGTATTCGCCGCGATCGCGAGCGCACGCGCGAAGCACTCGCCTTCATCAAGCAACATCCGATCTGGTACGCGGGCGTGATGCTCGGGCGCATGTGGGGCATGTTGAAAGTCGCGGGCGATCCGGTGCCCTACACGGGTATAAGCGGAATCAACGTGACGAGCCAGAAGTGTTTGCCGCCGGAACGGCAAGGTGGTGTGCTCGCGTTTGCGGTGAACGCGTTCGGTTCGATTCAGAGCGTGGTACGTTACCTGTTTCTGCCGCTGGCGGCGGTCGGAATGTTGCTGGCGTTGCGGCGAGACTGGCGGATCAGTTGCATCCTGCTGGTGACGATTCTGTACTATCTCATTCCAGGCACGGCGGCACACACGGAGATTCGTTACGTGCTGCCGATGCACGGGTTGTTGACGGTCTTCGGGGGTTGCGTCGTTAAGAGATGAAACTCAGATTGATCCAGTATTTGGCGTGTCCGAATTGCGGCGGTGAGATCCGTGTTTCGCAAACGGTTTCCGAAGATGGCCCCGAGATTCTTGAAGGCACGCTCGAATGCAGTGCGTGCGCGAAACAGTTTCCGATCATCGGCGGCGTGCCGCGTTTCGCGGACTTGGAGAGTGTCGAACCTGAGAAAGCTGCGACCGCTTCGAGTTTTGGTTTTGAGTGGAAACATTTCACGCAGGAAGACGAACGTTACGGCGATCAATTTCTCGGCTGGATCACGCCGGTAACACCGGAGTTTTTCAAAGACAAAGTCGTGCTCGACGGTGGTTGCGGCAAGGGCCGTCACATGTTGCTCGCCGCGAGTTGGGGCGCGCGCGACGTCGTCGGCGTTGATCTCAGTGACGCGGTTGAATCGGCTTTCGCCACCACGCGCGAGTCGCACAACATGCACGTGGTCCAGGCGGACATTTACCGGCTGCCGTTGAAGCAGGCTTTTGACTACGCCTACAGCATCGGTGTGCTCGATCACATTCCTGATCCGTTTGTCGGTTTCAAATCGTTGGCGTTGAAAGTCAAACCGGGCGGGCACGTGTCGGTCTGGGTCTACGGCGCGGAAAACAACGGCTGGATTATTAACCTCGTGAACCCGGTGCGCGAGCGATTCACGTCACGCATTCACCCACGCGCGTTGCTGCACTTGTCCAAACTGCCAACCGCCGCGGTTTATGCTGTCAGCAAGTTACTACTGCGGCCGCTGAGCAAGTTGCCGCTGGGAAGTAGCCTCGTTGACCGGTTGTTTTACGGTCAGTATCTCACGTACATTTCTCGTTTTGGCTGGCGCGAACAGCATACGATAGTGTTTGATCATCTGGTTGCGCCGACCGCGCACTACATTCGCCGCGACGACTTTGAGCAGTGGTGGCGAGAGATTGGCGCCGAAGAGACCGTCATCGGTTGGCACAACAAGAACAGTTGGCGGGGCTTCGGGAAAATGAACGGTAACGGATCAGAACGTGTCATCTAACTCAGAAGCAAACAGGATCCCCGGCGCGCTGCCGCGCGAGATGATGGAGCACACCTACCCGATTCTTTTCGAGGTAGAGCAGTCGCATTGGTGGTACATCGGGCGTCGCCGGATCCTCGCCGATTTTGTCGCACAAATTTGCAGCCGGGTGACGGATCTACGTCCGCGCATTCTCGACGTTGGCTGCGGCACGGGCGCAAACCTGCTCATGCTCAAGCAGTATGGTGACGCTGAGGGTGTTGACGTTTCGACGGACGCGCTCGCGTTTTGCCGCGAGCGTGGGTTGGACGGGGTGAGACAGGGCGCGGGTGAAGAGTTGCCGTACGAAGACGGCGCGTTTGATCTCGTGACGGCGTTCGACGTGGTCGAACACATGGACGACGATCTTGCCGGGCTGCGCGAGATGTATCGCGTGCTACGTCCCGGTGGGCACGTGCTGCTGTTTGTGCCGACGTTCATGTTTCTCTGGGGCTTGCAGGATGAGGTAAGCAATCACCGGCGCCGTTATCGTTTACCGGAGTTGCGGCGCGTGCTCGAACAGGCGGGTTTCAAGATCGAGCGTTCGACGTACGCGAACATCACGTTCTTTGCGCCGATTTTGCTGGTCAGAAAACTGATGCGCCTGACGGGTATCAAGACTGCGACCGAAAACAGCATCAACGTGTCCGCGCTGAACGGACTTCTCGGCGCATTGTTTGGGGCTGAGAGCACGATCCTGCGTTATACAAACCTGCCGTTTGGCGTTTCCGGTCTCTGCGTAGCGAAGAAACCCGCCGCGAAGCCGTAAGCGCAAACCTTCAATTTTCACGGTCCAACTTGAACGAAGCGAATCCGGTGCGCGCCCGTGTTGAGTTCGCGCGACCTCTCGGGTCGCGTGTGTTCACGCAGCCACTGCGCGTCTTGCGGCGTGGCTGAGAGACGATCGATCGCGGTTGTTTCTAGCCACGAGCCGGCCGCCGGTTGCTCTGGTAACAGTTGCCATTCAGTTTGCGGGTTGAAGTAGCGCACGAGCTGCGCGTCTGAATTAGTCGCCGCGTAGTAAACGACCGTACCGGCCGGCCACTCGCGACTCATCTCGACGGCAAACGCGAGCGGCGGAAACTTCTCCACGTGCGAAAACGGATAGATAAGGAACAGGAAATTCGCGAGACTTACAGCGGCCACGAAAAGTGCGACGACATAAGTGCGGCGCGAACCAGGAGGTGGCAACGCTGCGAGCGCGAGCCCGAGCAGCAACACGAGCGCAGGCAGGTAGAACACCCGGTAAAACGTATTCTGCGGCAGCCAGAAAAACAGAAACACGAGATAACTGAACGCCCATACGAGCGCCAGCAACAGCACCGTTTTATGCGGCGGCAAGAGACGCGTGCCACGCGATCGGCGTTTGAGGGACGCCACATTCCACAACACTGCCGCGATCAACGAAACGACCGCGACCCCGAACACGACCAGCAGCAAGACGACGCCCGGATTCATCAGTCCCCGCAGCAAGTTAAACCGCCCGCCAAAGAACAGCCGCACCTGCCCCCGTAACGAATATCCAAGGTTGGACCAGAAGTGAAAAGCCGTGTCAGCGTCAGGCGAAAAGGACGTGGTCCAACGCCAGAATCTCGCGAGTTCAAACGTGCCTGTCGCAAAGTAAAACGCCACCACGTACACGGCCACGATCAGCACAAACGCCGTCGCCGAAAACGTAATCGCATTCACCGCTCGACGTCTGATGGTGAGCGATCCGTCCTGCAAATAAACGCCAAGCGCAAACACCGGATACGCCACAACCGCGAGTTGGTGAAAACACATCGCGACAAAGAAAACGAACCCGAGCAACAGCGGCGCCGGTTTACGATCCGGCAGCACGAGATAGAAACACACCAACACAAAGAGCACGCTCGGGATGTACGCATTCGCGTCCGTGGAAAACTTCCACCACGTCGCGGAAAAAGCAAACAGCAGCGTCATGCAGACTGCTATATAGACCGACCGCGACGCGTCTCTCAAGATCGTGAACAACACCGCTGCCGACGCCGCGCTCAATACGCTGTTCAAAATTTGCAGCGCCGTGATTGCGCGCAGTTCCGTGCCTAGCGTTCGCAAGAGTCGATAAAAGAAGTAGCCAACGTAGCTATAAATGAGGTGGTTGGGATGTGTCAGCGAAGCGTTTGGGCCGGACGCGTCTTCGATGGCCTGGGCAAAGGTGATCCCGTCCCAGTAATAACTCTTCGTTGGAAAGAGGAGGTAGATGGCGGCTATGGCCAAACAGAGAACCCACGGATTAGAGTAAACTACTCGTCGCGTCCGCATGCTGCTCAATCGATCGATAATCTGCTTTGGTGGTGAAGACTGGTGGTATCACCACCCGCACTCAAAAGCCCATCTGATGCGCAAGTTCGCGCGCGCCGGCAACAAGGTGATCTTCGTGAACTCGATCTCCATGGGCCTGCCGAGCCTGGGCCACAAAGATCTGCTGCCGCGAATCAAACGCAAGCTGGGCAGTTACTCCAAACTCGCTCGCGAAACTGAGGAAGGTATCACAGTTGTCTCGCCTGCGAGTCTTCCGTTCTTCGGCACCGCCGCGGCGCGCACGGTAAACCGTCGCGCAATCAGCGCGCAGATTAACAGACTTGCACGCCGCCGTGGACTGTCGCGGCCGATTTTGTGGATCGCGATTCCCACTGCGGCTGAGATGATTGGTGCGTTTGACGAGTCGGCGGTGGTTTACCAGGTTTCCGACAAGTATGACGCGAACACGATGGACCATGCGACGGATCCGGCGTTGATACGGCGGTTGCACGAACATGCCATCGACGCCGCGGATCTCATCTTCTACTCCGGTCGAAAACTCTTTAACGAAGCGACGCGTGGTTGTGATCGGTCGTATCTTTTGGAACAAGGTGTCGATTACGATCACTGGCAGCGCGTTGGCGATGTAACCATGGCGGTTGCACCGGAGGTTGCCAACATTCCGAGGCCGCGGATTGGGTATTTCGGCGCGATCGAGCCGTGGCTCGTGGACCAGGAGCTGATCAAGCGCGCGGCGCGCGACCGGCCGGAGTGGCACTGGATTTTTATCGGTAACAAGTCGCGCGGCTTGGAGATCGAAGATTTGCCGACCACGCATTTTCTGCCGCCGGTGGCGTATGCGGATTTGCCCCGCTTTGCGGCTGGATTCGACGTTTGCGTGCTGCCGTGGGAAACTGAGCAGTCTTTTACGAGCTATGGGTCGGCGATTAAGGTGAGGGAGTATTTGGCGACGGGAAAGCCGGTCGTGATCGCGCCGCTGGCGGAGTATGAGCCGATGGGTGATGTGCTGCGAATCGCGCGCAGTCGCGAGGAGTTTTTGCGGCTCGTAGATGAGGCGCTGGCCGAAGATGATCCGCAGGCGCGAGCCAGACGGCAGGCCGCTGTTGCTCGCGGGACATGGGACGCGCGCGCTGAGTACGTGAGTGACCTTCTTGAGAAGGTTTTAGGCAACACGAATCAAACGGATCAATGAAGCAGGTTCTCCAAAACAGAAAAACCGGTCGCCCGTTTGTTGGCGAATTGCCTGTGCCTGCGTTGCAACGTGGACGTGTGCTGGTGCGCACGGTCGCGTCATTGATCAGCGCAGGAACCGAACGCGCAGCGGTTGAGTTGGTCAGCAAGGGACTAGTTCAGGAGGCACGGCAAAGACCCGATCTTGTGAAGGCTGTTGTAGCGAAAGTTAAGAACGAAGGTCTGCTCAACACGTTCGCCGCCGTGCGCGACAAGATGGTTGCATCCCAGGCACTGGGTTACAGCGCGGCCGGCATCGTCACAGATGTCGCCGAAGACGTAACCGAGTTTCAGATCGGTGATCGAGTCGCGTGCGCAGGCGTCGGCTACGCGTCGCATGCCGAAGTTTTGTCGGTGCCGAAGAATCTTTGCGTGCAGCTGCCGGAGACGGTGAGTTTTCAGGCGGGCGCGTACGGCACGCTCGGCGCCATTGCATTGCAGGGCGTGCGACTGGCGGAACCGACGCTCGGCGAATCCGTTGTGGTGATCGGATTGGGCCTGGTGGGCCAACTCACTGTACAGTTGTTGAAAGCGAACGGTTGCCGGGTGTTTGGTTTAGACCTTGATCCGAGTCGAGTCTCACTTGCGATGGAGCTTGGAGCCGATCGAGCTGTTGTTTCAGGAGAAGCGACTGAGAAAGAAATCGCCGCGTTCACGCGTGGTCGCGGCGCGGACGCGGTGCTGATCACTGCCGCTACCGATTCTAATCAACCAGTCGAGCTTGCGGCGAAGATCTCGCGTTTGAAAGGCCGAGTGATCGTCGTCGGCATGACGGGTCTCGACATTCCGCGCGCGCCGTTTTTCAGTCGCGAACTGAAACTCGTCATTTCGATGTCGTATGGCCCGGGACGGTATGATCCAGATTACGAAGAGAAAGGCCACGACTACCCGATCGGTTACGTGCGTTGGACCGAGAAACGCAATATCGAAAGCTTTCTCGACCTCGTCGCCGAAAAGCGCGTCAACGTTGATAAGTTGACGACGCACCAGTTTCCGATCGAAGAAGCAGAGCGCGCTTACCAGTTGATCTCCGGTTCATCAACCGAACCATATCTCGGCGTCGTGCTGAACTACGATCCGGAAGCGGATCTGACACGCCGCGTAGCCCTCGGCGGTGCGCCTGCGCCGCGACAGGCGGCGCGCGGGATCGTGTTAGGCGTGATCGGCGCGGGCGGGTACGTCCCGGCGATGTTGCTGCCACACTTCAAAACCGAAGGCGTCGAGTTTCGCTCGATCGCGACGGCTTCAGGGATCTCGGCGCACGACGTCGGCAAGCGCTTCGGGTTTGTGGAAGCGGTTTCGTCGGCGGACGAAGTACTTGACGACAACGACGTCAACCTGGTGGTGGTTGGAACCAGACACGACCTGCACGCCGAGCTCGCACGCAAAGCCCTCGAACGAAACAAAAACGTCTTCGTCGAGAAACCGCTGGCTCTGAATGACGAGCAACTCGATGCGGTGTTGGAAGCGGCCGAAAGATCCAGTGGACTGCTGATGGTTGGTTTCAACCGCCGGTTCTCCCCCTCGGCCCGGCAGGCAAATGAAGTCTTTGCAAAGCGCGACACGCCGTTGTCGATCCTTTATCGCGTGAACGCGGGTCACATTCCGAAAGAGCACTGGACGCAGGATCCGCTCGAAGGCGGTGGACGCATCATCGGCGAAGTTTGTCACTTCGTCGATCTCATGCAGTTTTTCACGGGCGCTCCGCCCGTTTCTGTCTATGCTGAATCCGTGAGTGCGAGATCGCCCAAGATTGTTGACGCGGATTCGGTGTTCATCACGCTGCGGTTTGCGGACGGCTCAAATGGCGTCATTGCTTACCTGAGCGAAGGCGACAAATCGCTGCCGAAAGAACGCATCGAAATCTTCGGCGCCGGCACGAGTTTTGTCATTGACGACTTCCGCAGCGGAAAAGGCCAGGACAAAGGCCAGCAACATCAGGTGCAACGGATTTGCGCGATCTTGCGCGAGGGGGGCCCAGCGCCGATTTCTCTCGACGAATTAGCCGCAACTACCCGAGCCACTTTTCGCGTGCTCGACTCTCTTCGATCTAAATGTGTGGTATCGCTGGAATCGTAAGTCTCGAGCCGCAGACACTGATTGGCCCAATGCTCGAAAGCGTCGAGCATCGCGGCCGTGACGATCAGGGCGTTTGGGTCTCCGACCCGATCGACGAGTCAGGCAGACGCGCGGCGTTCGGCCATCGCCGTCTCGCAATCATCGATCCGACACCTGCCGGCCACGAGCCGATGTTCACACCCGACGGCCGCTTCGTTCTCACCTTCAACGGCGAAATCTACAACTACCGCGAGCTGCGCGACCAACTCCGTCCACTCGGCCACGAGTTCAAAACGGATTGCGACGCTGAAGTGCTCCTCGCCGTGATCGCCGAGTGGGGCTGCGAAGGACTCAGCCGTCTCAACGGCATGTTTGCTTTTGCCGTTTGGGACAACCGGAAACGAACGTTGACCCTGGTGCGCGATCATGTCGGTATCAAACCGCTTTATTACGCCGTTGCCGGCGATGCGTTCATCTTCGGCTCGGAGATCAAAGCGATTCTCGCTTCGAAACTGATCAAGCCGCGTCTTAATCCCGAAGCGCTGCACCAGTTTCTCACTTTTCTCTGGGCGCCCGATCCGAACACGTTGTTTGACGGCGTGAAGACAGTTCCGCCCGGTCACTACCTGCAATTCAAAGATGGCGAAGTCAAACTCACCGAGTGGTGGGACGCTGCATTCGAACAGATTGACGATCATAGAAGTGATGATTGGTGGCAAGAGCGCGTCCTGGAGACGCTCGATCGGGTCGTGAAGATGGAAATGGTCGCTGACGTCCCGCTCGGCGCGTTTCTCTCGGGCGGTATCGATTCATCCGGCATCGTCGCGATGATGGATCGTCACAGCGACGACCGCCGCATCAGCACCTACACTGCCGGAATAAAAAGCGAAGACCTGCGTTACGACATCATTCCTGATGACGTTCGTTGGGCGCGCCGCGTCAACGAAACGTTGCAGACCGACTATCATGAGTTATTGTTGCAGCCGTCGATCGCCGAGCTGTTGCCGAAGCTGGTCCATCACATGGAGGAGCCGCCGATCGACATGGCGATTCCGAGTTACCTCATCTCGAAAGCCGCGCGTGAAACGTTGACGGTGATGTTGTCGGGCATGGGCGGCGATGAAGTGTTCGCGGGTTATCCGCGTCAGATGGCGATGAAAATCGCGGCCGCGTTTGATCCGGTGCCGGGTTTACTGCGGCGGCCACTGATGAAAACCGTCGCCAGCGTATTACCCGGCGGACTGCCGGGAAGATTCACGGCGCCGCTTCGCAACGCCAAGAAGTTTGCCCGCAGCGCGGCGGCGGATTTTGAAGATCGATATCTCGGCTACGGCACTTACTTCACTGACGAGATGAAGCAACGCCTTTACACCGACCAGTGGCGAGAACGCACTAGGGAGTACGACGCCTACTCGGCCCACCGGCGTTACTTCGCACGCGCCGCCGATGCCGCGCCTTTGAACCGTTTGCTCTACGTCGATTTGAAGACGTTTCTGCCGTGTCTCAACCTCATCACAACCGACAAAACGTCGATGGCAGCAAATCTCGAAGTGCGCGTGCCGTTCCTCAATCGCGAGATGATCGAGATGGCCGCGCGCATGCCGCCGCGGCTGAAACTGCGTGGTCTGACCCGGAAGTACGTGCTCAAGCGAGCACTCGAAAAAGTCCTGCCGCGAGACGTCGTTTGGCGAAAGAAAGCGGGGTTCGGCGCGCCGATCCGTTCATGGCTACGCGGACCTTTGCGCCCGCTCGTCAACGACCTGCTGAGTGAAGAAATCGTCAAAAAAAGAGGGCTTTTTCGACCGGCCGAGGTTAAAAGGGTCATTGACGCCAACTTTTCCGGCCGTGAGGATTACAACCTTCAGGTCTTCCAGTTACTCGGCCTGGAACTCTGGCTCCAGCAGTTCGCGATCAACGTGGAATAACGTTGACAAGCATCTTGCGAGCGTTCTACTCTGCTTAGCACGAGCCACCCCGGCTCGGCGACCTTTCCGGCCTCACACGGTCTCGAAAGTCTCAGCTCACGACACACGACGGCGATGATCACACCCGAAGAACTGGAGGCCACAAGAGGCGAGCTTTTGCACCCTGCGAGTGCGGCGGAGAACGGTCATTGTGTGTTGCTGGCCGAAGATGATCCGGCGCTGCGGCGGTACCTCGAAGTCGTGCTTCAACGCGCGGGCTACCGCGTGGTTTCAGCGGCGGATGGCCTGGAAGCAATGAAGTTTCTGCTGAGTGCGACTGTTGACGTGGTCGTGACTGACGCGGTGATGCCGAATCTGGATGGTTACCAGTTATGCCGGTTCGTGAGAAACAGCAAGCACTTGTCGCACTTGCCCGTCATTCTGTTGAGCGCGCTCGATCCGCGCAACGCGGTCCACGAGAGCGAACAGGTTGACGTGTTTTTAGCGAAGCCGGTCTCGCCTGAAGATTTGTTGAATCGGATTGTTGAGCTCAGCCACAGGTGAGTTTCAAGCGCTGTGGCTGCTCTCGACGTTGTCGATCTGCGCGCGTTGCAGCTTCCCACTAAAATCGACGTAAATCGATTTCCATTCTGAGAAGATGTCGAGCACCTGTGTGCCCGCTTCGCGATGGCCGTTGCCGGTGGCTTTTGTGCCGCCGAACGGCAGGTGCACTTCCGCGCCGATGGTTGAGGCATTGACGTAGAAGATGCCGGTGTACATCTCGTTCATCGCTCTGAACGCGCGATTAACGTCTCTCGTGTAGATCGCGGCGGAGAGTCCGTAACGAACACCGTTAGCGATCTCGACCGCTTCTTCGAGTGAGTTCGCCGGAATCACGGTAGTGACTGGTCCAAAGATCTCTTCCTGCGCGATGCGCATATCGGGCGCGGCGTCGGTGAACACGGTCGGCTCGATGAAATAACCGTTGGCATAATCGCCACGCGTCAGACGTTTGCCGCCGCACGCGAGCTTCGCGCCGTCGTCGTTACGTCCGATGCGAATGTACCCCATGATCTTCTCGACGGCGTCGTTGTTGATCACTGGTCCAACGTCCGTTTTTGGATCCGCGCCGTTGCCGACGCGCAGAGACTTCGTGTTCTCGACCAGCTTCGTGACGAACTGTTTGTAAACTTTCTTGTGAACGATCAGGCGCGACGAAGCGGTGCAGCGTTGGCCCGAAGTGCCAAACGCGCCCCACACCGCGCCTTCGACGGCGAGATCAACGTCGGCATCGTCCATCACGATGATCGCGTTCTTGCCGCCCATCTCGAGCGAGCAGATCGCGTTGCGCTCGGCGCACGCGGAAGCGACGACGCGTCCGGTTGCCGTAGAACCGGTAAACGAGATCAAACGCAGCGCGTTGTGATTGGTCATCGCGGCGCCGACGCTTTCGCCGTAGCCGGTGACGAGATTCACGACGCCCGGTGGAATGCCGGCTTCCTCGCACGCTTTCACGAGGTTGTACGTCGAGAGCGGCGTGTCTTCCGCGGGCTTGATGACGACGGTGTTGCCGCAAATCAAAGCGGGAATGAGTTTCCACGACGGAATCGCCATCGGAAAATTCCATGGCGTGATAAGGCCGCAAAGCCCAACGGGTTGGCGCACGCACATCGCAAACTTGTCGCGCATCTCGGCGGGCGTGGTGAAACCGTGGAGTCGTCGTCCTTCGCCGGCGGTGTAATAAGTGCAGTCGATGGCTTCCTGAATGTCGCCGCCTGCTTCTTTCAACACCTTGCCCATCTCGCGGGTCATGTCGGCGGTGTAACGCTCTTTGTCGCGAATCAGGATCTCACCGAGATGAAACAGGATCTCAGCGCGTTTTGGAGCGGGCGTGTTGCGCCAGCGATCGAAGGCGCCTTGCGCGGCGTTCACCGCGGCGTTGACGTCGTCGCTGGTTGAGAGTGGAAAACGGCCGACGATGTCGCGCGTGTCAGCGGGGTTGATGTTTTCAAACATCTCGCCCGACTGGCTCGCGACCCATTCGCCGTTGATGTAGTTCTGGTAAGTTTTAACCGCGGCCCGGCTTGCGGGCCGCGAGTTGTTTTTGCCGCTCGTTTTGGAAAGAGCTTTCTTTGCCTGGGCCATAAATTACTGGTAAGTGAACTGCACGATCAACGGCAGCAGACGGCCGCCTCTCGTGTCTGGTCTCGTCACGTTCATAACGATCGGATCACCGGCTTTCAACGTGCTCAGCACGCGTTGGAAATCGGCAAGTGTGTTTACCGGCACGCGATTGATGCGATTGATGACATCGCCGACCACCAGCGCCGGTGCGCCGGTCGGTTGAAGGCGAATCTCGGCGACGAGTCCGTTCGGATCGATGTCTTTCACGTAGAGACCCTGGACGCCGGTCAAGCGACTATCCGCGATTAGTTGCGGCGTTAGTTCGGCGAGCGTGACGCCGAGGCGTAACGTGTTGCCCTTCGGGTCTGTAGTTTTCGGAGTCGTCTTGGTTGGTTCAACCAACTCGCGGAGCGTTGACGGCGGACGTTCGCCTAACGCGACAGATGCCGTGCGGCGTTCGAGTTTGCCGTTCGTATCTCGCAACAAGACGAGCGTGACTTGCTGGCCCACTGCCGTGCTCGCGACGCGCTGAATCAAGTCCTGCGCGTTGAGTACCGGCGCGCCCTCGAACTCGACGATGATGTCGCTCGGTTGCATTCCGATCTTGGCGGCGGGTGTTGGTTGACCACCTTCAAGCGGCGTGACGGACATCACGATCGCGCCCTTGGCTTCGGGGAGTCCATAGACTTTGGCAAATTCGTCGTGGACGGATTCAAGCGTGATTCCCAGGTAACCGCGTTTGACCTTGCCGTGGGCGATCAGTTGCTTGTAGACGAAACTGGTTTCGTTTGACGGCAGTGCGAAGCCGATGCCGTTGTAGTCGCCGGTGGAGGTAGCGATCTGGGAGTTCATCCCGATCACTTCGCCACGCATATTGACCAGTGGTCCACCGCTGTTGCCGCGGTTGATGGCGGCGTCAGTTTGCAGAAAGCGTTGGAACACGTTGAAGTAGGGACTCTCGCGTTCCTTCTTGGAGATGATTCCGGCGGTGACGGTTTGATCCAGGCCGAAAGGCGAGCCCATCGCGAGCACCCAATCACCGACCTGCGCGGCGTTGGAGTCACCGAGCGTCACGGTCGGCAAATCTTTTTGCACTGCGATCTTGATCACCGCGACGTCTGTTTCCGGATCGAAACCGACTACTTCGCCGCGATACTTCTCGCCTGATTGCATTTTGACGGTGATTCGCGCTGCGTCTTCAATGACGTGATAGTTGGTGAGAATGTAACCCTGCGGACCGATGATGAAACCGCTACCGACGCCGCGCGTTGGTCTACGTGGCTGGCGACGAAACATGTCGAGCAGCGGATTTTTGTCCGACTGGTCCTCTTTGTCTTCGTCTTTCTCGCTGACTTCGATTTGGGGCTGCGTGGTTTCGATGTTCACCACTGCGGGCTCGACGCGCCGGGCGATTTCAGCAAACGAAGCGGACAACGCTTCGGGCGCGCGTGCGACCTGGAGATCACTCTGCGCTACGATTGTGCGGCCGGAGAGCATCGCGCCGATGCCGATGCCGGCAACCACACACGCCACGGCGAGCGCCGCGATCCAGACACGCAGTTTACGGAGAATAGCTCGTTCCTGATCAGTCGCGCGGTTGTTCGAAACGTCAAACATGATTCACCACCTTCTTTGCCGATCCGTCGGCTGGGGAAAGGAATAGAGTATAGCTAAAGGCCTGTCCGGGAGCAAAAATCCAGGTTCGGCGTTAGGGACGAAGTAAAACCTTGAGGATTCCGCTGGCGCCCGCGCGGGACATTGCTTGGACGCCGCTTGAAAGTGGGTGTTCTTCGCTGATGAGATTCTCGACGTCGATGGCTTGCCGATTGAGGAGATCAAGTGCGGGTTCGAAACGTCCACAACGCGATCCGACGATCGAGATCTCGTCAACCACGATGCGGGCGGCGTCGATTTCTGTTGAACCGTGAAAGGTCGACTTCAAAACCAGTTTGCCTCTGGGACGAAGCAGATCGAGCGCGAGTTTGAAACCCGCGGCCCCGCCTGACGCTTCGACTACAACATCAAACTGCCGTTGACGTTTTACAGCTTCTTCGGGATTGGCGGTTTCGATACCACGTCGCGCGGCGATTTGCAGCTTTTCGGGATGCTTGCCCACGAGCAACACCGTCGCTCCGGTGAGTGCTACAACCTGCGCACAAAGCAAACCGAGTTTTCCATCGCCGATCACTGCAACGCGATCGCCGGCCGTAATCGCCGCCCGTTCGAGAATGCCACACGCCGCAGCGAGCGGTTCGGTGAAAACTGCATGTCGGTCAGCGATGTTTTCCGGCACTGGAATTAAATTGACTGCGGGCAGTTGCAGAAACTCGGCGTGTGCACCATCGCGTCCGACGATTCCCAAAACCGTGCGCGTCGGACAATGCCGCGGATCACCCGCGCGACAGAGTTCGCACTTCCCACAACCCGCATTGATCTCACCGACAACGCGACGTCCCGCGAGCTCGCCGTCTTCAACTACGCCGACAAACTCGTGTCCGATTGTTCCATTGAACCCCGCATACCCGCGCGCGATCTCCAGATCGGTATTACAAATTCCCGACAACAACACGCGCACGAGCACCTCGTCCGGGTTATCAGGTTTTGCAGTCTCTTCAACTGTTAATTGTTGATTGTTGACTCGGACAGCAAGCACTAAAACGACTTACTCCTTGTGTAAGCGTTCTGCGGGGTCAATTCGACGATCTGTTTCGCCCCGATGACCGTCACCGGCAAGCGCCACTCGAGCTGTTCGTCACCGCCAATCGTTGTATGCAGCCACCACGTTCCCGGTGGCAGCGCGACCGATCCGTGTCCGTCCTTGTCGAGGCGAGTGCTAACCGGCGTTCGGCCTTTCATGCGTTCCTTCAAAAAATCTTCAAAACGCTTGCCCGCACGTGGCTCGGTAAAAAACTCGTGACGCACGGCAATAACATCGACCGGATAAAGACTCACCGGCACGTCCAAAGTCGGACCACCATTGTCTGGTTGGCGCAGAACGATCTGCACACTGGTGCTGGGCATGTTGTTCTGAGGAGACGCGCTGATGGGAAGTTGGCGATAGATGAGCCATCCAGCGCCCGCGAGCACAAGGATCAAAGCCACGCGCAGGACGAGAATAAGCGCTTTGCTAAACGTAACTAAAAACCTGCTCTGCCCGGCAACTTTGGCGCTTTCTTGAAACATAAAACTTCCTCGGCTCTTATCTCCCGTTTCATCCTCTGAGTCGGCGCACAAAGTTTATCAGCGATTCCGCTTCTTTCTGATTGATCTTGTCGCTGAAGCCAGGCATGTTGCCGCGCACGTTGCGCCCGTTCATTATCGAGTTGAAGATACGTTCGTCAGTGACTTCGTCCTGCCACTGCGCTTCTGTCAGGTCGCGCGCGTGGCTAAACTTACCCTTGGAGGTCTTCGCGCGCCCGTCGCTGCCGTGACACGAGACGCAATACTTGCGATACAACTGCGGCGCGGTGCGGTTGTTGTTATTTCTGCCCGCCGCAAAGGTGCTGAGACAAATCACGAACGCTAAGAAACAAAATCGCATCTTAATCCGTCCACTCCGTGGTTAGTTTTGTGTATAGTGCAAAAAATTTCAACCGCAGATAGAATCACAAGGACAAACTGCCTTGACTGAAATCGAAATCACAAAGCTGCGTGAAGAGTGTGGTGTCTTCGGCATCTACGGCCATCCCGAGGCTTCAAAACTGACCTATCTCGGTCTTTACGCGCTGCAACACCGCGGTCAGGAATCCTGCGGCATCGTGGCTTCCGACGGCGTCGAACTGCGGCTCGAACGAAAGATGGGACACGTTTCGGAAGCGTTTGATCAGCCGGCACTCGATCGCCTGCGGGGCGCGAGCTCGATCGGCCACGTGCGCTATTCAACCGCGGGCGAAGTTTCGATTAACGAAGCGCAACCATTTCTCGTGACGTGTCAGCACGGGCAGATCGCAGTTTGTCACAACGGAAACCTGCCGTTCGCGCGTGAAGAACGTTTGCGACTCGAACGCGAGGGCGCGATCTTTTCATCGACTTCAGACACGGAAGTGGTGCTGCATGGCGTAGCGCGCTCGCGAGCTTCCGTGCGTGAAGCGATTCCGGAAGTGCTGCGCGAGACAGAAGGTGCGTTTTCGATGCTGTTTCTCACGCCGAACGAGTTGATCGCGATACGCGACAGCCGCGGCTTTCGCCCGCTCGCGTTGGGCCGGCTCGGCGACGCGTGGGTTGTGGCTTCAGAAACGTGTGCCTTTGATCTAATCGATGCGCAATACGTGCGCGACGTCGAGCCTGGCGAAATGATCGTGATCGATCGCGATGGTTTGCGTTCGTCGCATCCGTTGCCGTCACAGCCGCACTCGATGTGTTTGTTTGAGCACGTCTACTTCGCGCGGCCTGATTCGCTCGTCTATGGACGATCGATCAACGAGTCGCGCCACAAGATGGGCCGGCGACTGGCGGTCGAACAACCCGCTGACGCGGACATCGTGGTGCCGGTGCCGGATTCCGGCGTGGCCGCGTCCATCGGTTACGCAGCGGAAAGTGGTTTGAGTTTTCGTTTTGGACTGGTGCGCAATCATTACGTCGGGCGCACGTTTATCGAGCCGCGGCAGTCGATCCGTTCTTTTGGCGTGCGCATCAAGTTGAATCCGGTGCGGGATCTGATCAACGGCAAACGAATCGTTTTGATTGACGACTCGATCGTACGCGGCACGACGTCGAAAAAGATCGTGCAGATGGTGCGCGAAGCGGGGGCGAAAGAGATTCACGTGCGGATCAGTTGTCCGCCGACGATCAGTCCCTGTTACTACGGCGTTGATACACCGAACAAGTCGGATTTGATCGCGGCGAACAAGTCGGTGGAAGAAATTCGCAAGTTCATCGAGGCGGATTCGCTTGGTTATCTTTCGCTCGAAGGAATGATCGCGGCGAGCGGCGTGAGTCCTGATGCTTCGTGCGTCGCGTGTTGGAATGGCCGCTATCCGACGCGCATCACACGCGAGGCTGAAACCTATTGGGAACGCGAGCACGAGTCAGTGACCGCGGAAAGCTAAGGCCACAGATTAAACGGACGAGGTTTTGATTGGGACGAGCTACCCGAGGTTGTGGTTGTGCGGTCGCCGTGCTGGTTGTCGTGGTTGCCGCCGCCGGGTTCGCAACCTGGAAGTTTGTACTTCCATGGTGGCGAACGCAGCCCCCGCCGGCCTCCGGTGGTGACCTCACGGTTCGCGTTCTCGATGTTGGACCAGTAAACGGCGATGCAATCCTGATCACCTCTCCGTCAGGAAAAACAGTACTGATTGACGCGGGCGATACGACCAGAGGCAAAACGGTCGTTGACGTGTTGAAGCGCAACAACATTCAGCAACTCGACTATTTCATCGCCACGCATCCGCATCCGGACCATATCGGCGGCAGCGCCGAGGTTTTCAAAGTGGTAAAAGTTCTGAACGTGATCGACAACGGACAAACACCGAGTTTTCCACCCGGTGTGGCGCCATCGCCGTCGCCCGCGGCCGGCAAGAAGAAACCGGCGCCGACTCCAACACCGAGACGCGGTGGACCACCGCCGGTAACAAAGTTCTACGACGATTACAAAGCAGCTTTAACGGCGAGCGGCGCTCATTACGAAACCGCACGCCCCGGCACGAAATACGATCTCGGCGGCGGCGCATTGCTGACAGTTCTCGCGCCGTCCGAACCGTTCTTCACCAGAGAACACATGCGCACCGGCGGCAACGAACCCAACGCAAATTCGGTCGTCATGCGTTTGGACTACGGTTCGTTCTCGATGTTGTTGACCGGCGACGCGGAAGAGCAGACCGAACATCGTCTGTTAACCAAGGAGTTGAACCTCGAAGCGCGCGTATTGAAAGTCGGACATCACGGATCGAAATACGCTTCAGCCGGCGATTTTCTCCAGCGTGTGAAACCGGAGTTTGCGATTGTTTCCTGTGGCGCGTGGAATCGTTATGGACATCCGTCGCAGGCAGTGCTCGATCGTCTGCGCGCGGCGAACGCGAACGTGAAGTTGTATCGCACGGATCTGCACGGCGAGATCACGATCACTACTCGCGGCGCTAACGACATCAACGTAAAAAGCGCGAAAGAACCTAGCGAGGACGCGTGGGCGGGCCGCACCGCGCAGAAAGACGATTCCACGCGATCAGGTTTCATTTCTTACGGCGACTTTGGACCACCGCCGCGGCCGCCGCGACCTCGAGAACAGAAGAGCAAGTAGAACATGAAATCAGTCTCCTACAGCGACGCCGGCGTTGATATCGACGCCGCAACACGTGCGACCGACCGGATTAAAGATCTCGCGCGTGCGACGTTCAATCAGCGCACGCTTTCCGAGATCGGCAGTTTCGGCGGGATGTTTGACGGCGCGTTTCCGAACCTCACGCAGCCCGTGTTGGTTGCGTCGGCCGATGGCGTCGGAACGAAACTCAAGATCGCGTTTGCGGCAGGCGTGCACAACACGGTCGGACGCGACCTCGTCAATCATTGCGTGAACGACATTCTGGTCCAGGGCGCGCGGCCGTTGTTTTTTCTCGATTACGTTGCGACGGGCAAGTTGTCGCCGGAAGTGGTGGCAAGTGTGGTCGAAGGCGTGGCGAACGGTTGCCGCGAGAACGGTTGCGTGTTGTTAGGTGGCGAGACCGCGGAAATGCCGGGTTTTTACGGTGAAGGTGAATACGACATCGCGGGTTTCATAGTCGGGGTCGTAGACCGGCCCAGGGTGATTGACGGAAAACGGATCGAGCCCGGCGACGTTTTGCTCGCGTTGCCTTCCGCCGGTTTGCACACGAATGGTTATTCACTTGCGCGCAAACTGTTCTTCGAGATCGCGGGCTATGAAGTGAACACGCATGTGCCGGAACTCGGAATGACTGCGGGTGAGGCGTTGTTGCAGCCGCACGTCAGTTATCTCCGGCCCCTGGAAGGCTTGCTCGATCGCGGCGTGATCAAAGGCTTGGCCCACATCACCGGTGGCGGACTCACGGACAACATCCCGCGCATCCTTCCTGAAGGTACGGCAGTCAGGATTGAAAAAGGTTCGTGGCCCGTGTTGCCGATCTTCGAACTGTTTCGCCGGCTCGGTAATGTTTCAGACAGCGAGATGTATCGCACGTTCAACATGGGCGTGGGCATGGTGATCGTTTGCTCACCGAACGACGTTGAGAGCATCAAGACGCACTTTCGTGAACGCGGCGACGACTGCTTCCAGATAGGCGAGGTCATCGCCGGCCAGCGTGAGGTGTCGTTCTGACAGCGTCGAACAAGAGACTCGCAGTTTTGATATCAGGCCGCGGCTCAAACATGCTCGCGCTGCACGACGCGATTCGCACGGGAAAGATTCCAAACGCCGAGATCGCCGTGGTAATTAGCGATAAGGCCGACGCTGCTGGTCTCGCGGCCGCGCGAGAACGTGGAATTGAGACGATCGCGATCGAACGTAAAGGGCGCAAGCGCGAGGAACACGAGGGAGAGATAATCGAGGCCCTTCGCGAACGGCGCGTTGATCTAATTTGTCTTGGGGGGTACATGCGTCTGCTGTCGCCCTGCTTCATCAACGCTTTCCCGCGGCGCATACTCAACATCCATCCAAGCCTGTTGCCTTCGTTTCCCGGGCTGGACGCGCAGCGGCAGGCACTCGAACACGGCGTGAGGTTCAGCGGTTGCACGGTTCACTTTGTGGACGAAACGCTCGATGGTGGACCAATCATCGCGCAGCGAGTCGTTCCCGTCCTAGACGGCGATACTGTCGAGACACTTTCAACGCGGATTTTAGAACAAGAACACGAGTTGTACGCTGAAGCCGTACGATCCGTCCTGTCCGTTTAATCTGTGGTCTTTTTAGCGCCCAACGACTCAGCCTTCTGAAACGCAGCCCACACCGCCTTCGACAACACAGTTCGCAAACTACCTTTCTCCATCTGGTAGATCGCCTCCGCTGATGTTCCGCCAGGCGACGTAACCATGTTGCGCAACTCCGCCGGATGCTTGTGCGACTCTCTCGCAAACAGCACGGCACCGAGCATTGTCTGGTGGACCAGTTCCTCGGCTACGTGGCGTGAGAAACCCATGTGCACGCCCGCGTCGATCAGGGCCTCCATCACCAGAAAGATGTAAGTTGGACCAGTCGCACTCAGCGCGGTCGCCATATCGATCTGCCGTTCGTTCTCGACCCGCACGGACTTTCCCAACGCCTCGAACAAAGCGCGGACCTGCGTCTCCTGGGTTTCGCTCACGGCCGGGCTCGTGGTCCAGGCGGTCACGCCTTCGCCGATCTGCGCGGGCGTGTTGGGCATCGATCGCACCACCGCCGCGTGCAACAGTTCGTCGGTGATCGTGTGCATCTTTGCGCCGGCGACGATTGAAACAACAAGTTGGTCCGGGTGAATCGAACCTTTCAGGTCTCCCAGCACTTTCAACAAACGCTGCGGCTTGACCGCGAGGATCACCATCGATCCGGTGTGCGACTCGCCCGGAGCAGCCGCGAGCACTGCTTCGCGATTGTGCTCAAACATTTCGATGCCGTACTTGAGGTGCAACTCCTCGCGCCGCGCCGCGCGTGGATGACTCCCGACCACGTTATCGGCGCTAATCAGCTTCTTTCTGAGCAACCCGGCGATCATCGCTTCGGCCATCGCGCCACAACCGACGAACGCGAGGCGGCAGTCTTCGAGCGCGCTGCCAGGTGTGCGGATCGGCTCCGTTGACGTGTCAATAACCATGTTTCTGAGGATAGCGCACCGCCGAACAAATCAGCTACTATCGCGTCCCAGCTATGACCATCCCGGAAATGCCGATGACGATAGAGGAACAACTCACTTACCTCGCCAAAGGAACCGTCGAGATCATTCGCGACACGGAGTTGCGCGCGAAGCTCGAAAAGTCCGCGAAGACCCGCAAGCCTTTGCGTGTGAAACTCGGCGCTGATCCAACCGCGCCCGACATTCATCTCGGGCACACGGTCGTGATTCGCAAACTGCGCGCGTTTCAGGAGTTGGGCCACACCGCGATCTTTCTCGTCGGCGACTTTACCGGCATGATCGGCGACCCTTCAGGCAAGAGCGCGACGCGCCCGCAGCTCACGCGCGATGAGATCAACGCGAACGCCGAAACCTACAAGCAACAGATCTTCAAACTGCTCGACCCCGAGAAGACGGTTATCGAGTTTAACTCGCACTGGATGGACACGCTGGGCTCGGCAGGTTTTCTGCGGCTCTCATCGCACGTCACCGTCAGGCAGATTCTTGAGCGCGATGATTTTCAACAGCGGCTGGAAGCAAATCGTCCGCTCGCATTGCACGAAGTGATGTACCCACTCGTGATGGCCTACGACTCTGTCGCGTTGGAGGCAGACGTCGAACTCGGCGGCACGGACCAGAAGTTCAATTTGCTGATGGGCCGCAACCTGCAACGCGAGTACGGACAGGAATCGCAGATCGCGATGATCACGCCGTTGCTGGAAGGCACGGACGGCGTGCAGAAGATGTCGAAGAGTTTGGGAAACTACATCGGCATCAACGAGCCGCCGCAGGAGATCTTCGGCAAGGTGATGTCGATCAGCGATGAGTTGATGTGGCGCTACTACGAACTGTGCACGGATCTTTCGCTGCCGGAGATCGAGCGGTTGAAAACGAGTGAGCGTAACCCACGCGACACGAAGGTCGAGTTGGCAAAGAAGATCGTGGCGGATTTTTACTCGGAAGCTGCGGGACGGCAAGCTGAGGAGCAGTTCAATTTGATGTTTCGGAGCAAGCAGGCGCCGGATGATGTTGAAGAACGCTCGGTCGCTGCTGGTCCATGGAAGCTGCCGCGGTTGTTGGTTGAGCTTCAGCTCGCGCCGTCAATGGCTGAAGCGCGGCGATTGATTGAGCAGGGTGGCGTTTACGTCGATGGTGAACGAGCGCCGCAAGCTGATCTTGAGGTGAGCGCCGAGCGGAGTTTTCTGCTTCAAGTCGGGAAGCGCCGGTTTGTTCGAGTAAGAGGGAGTTGAATTAAAACCAAAAAAGAGTGTCCGCAAGCGTAGCCACCGAAGAAATCTTAATAATTGAGACGCCGGAACGTGTGCCGTTGCACTTCGCGCTCGCGTCGATCGGCAACCGCTTTCTCGCGTGCGCGCTCGATCACACGATTCAAGGCCTCGTTCTGGTGCTCATTTTCGTCACCGGCCTAATTATCGCGAACGCTTCCAGTGCCACTCTCGAAACCGCGGTCTTCAGCGCACCGAAGTGGGTCTACGCCGTAATGATCATCCTCATCTTTCTCACGTTCTCCGGTTACTTCGCGTTCTTCGAATGGCTCTGGAGCGGGCAAACACCCGGCAAGCGCTGGATGAAGCTGCGCGTGATCCGCGAGGACGGCCGGCCCATAACTTTTTGGGAAGCCGCGGTGCGCAATTTGATTCGCACGCTCGACATGATGCCCGCGCCGTTTTATTCAATCGGCCTGATCAGCGTCTTCGTGACCGGCCGCGATCAGCGCGTGGGAGACATGGTTGCCGGAACCGTCGTTGTGCGCGAACGCGAGGCGGAAGCGCCCGCGTTTACCGCAGTGTTTGCGAGCCCGGTGAGCGATCCCGCGCTGCGCCGCTCGTTCAAACCGGTCGACTTCACCGCGAACCTGAACAGCTTGACTGAAGCCGAGATCCAGGTGGTGGAAACGTTCCTGCGCCGCCGCTGGGATCTTCCGGACGTGCCGCGGCAATGGATGGCGTGGCGAGTGGCGTTACCGATACTTTTCAAAATCCGTCCGACCTACGACCTGGCAACCTTTACCTATGAAGGGTTCCTCGAAGAGCTTTTGCATCGCTATCTTCGAGACCATCGATTTAGCGCGTGATAAGATCGGCGAGACGGATCACAGGATACAGAGGGATAAAAATGAGTAAGGAAGTTTTCATATTGGGTGGCAAGCGCACGCCGATGGGCGAGTACGTCGGCGTGTTAAAAGACATTTCGGCAATCGATCTCGGCGCAATCGCGGCACGTGGCGCTCTCGAGGCGACGCGCGTCAAGGCCGACGAAATCGATCACACTATTATCGGCAACGCGTTGCAAACGTCCGGCGACGCGATCTACGGCGCTCGGCACGTCGCGCTCAAAGCGGGCGTTCCGTTCGATCGTCCGGCGTTGACGGTCAATCGACTCTGCGGAAGTGGTATTCAGTCGATCGTTTCCGGCGCGCACATGCTGCAACTCGGCGAAGCGCAGGCGTGTCTCGTTGGCGGAATGGAATCGATGTCGCAGGCGCCGCACGTCATTCGCGGCGCACGTTCCGGTTTCGCGCTCGGACAAGGCAAACTGGAAGACAGTTTGATGGTGGCGTTGCTGGACACGTATTGCAACACGCCGATGGCGGGCACCGCGGAAAACCTGGCACGCAAATTCGAGGTCTCGCGCGAGGAGCAGGACAAGTACGCGTTGCGTTCGCAACAGGAAGCGAAACGCGCGCTCGACGCGGGCTATTTCGCGGAAGAGATCGTTCCGGTCGAAGTGAAATCACGCAAGGGAACACAGCTCGTCGAACACGACGATCATCCGCGGCCGGAAACGACGTTGGAAGTTCTCGCGAAGTTGAAACCCGCCTTCGCGAAAGACGGATTCGTCACGGCAGGAAATGCGTCGGGAATCGTCGACGGCGCGGCCGCACTGGTGATCGCGAATGAACAGTTTGTGAAAGAACGCGACCTGACGCCGATGGGGCGCGTGGTCAGTTGGGCATATGCCGGTGTCGAGCCGGAGATCATGGGCATCGGACCGGTGCCTGCGACGCGCGCAGCGCTCGCGAAGGCCGGTTTGTCGCTGAACGACATCGATTTGGTTGAGGTGAACGAGGCTTTCGCCGCGCAGTATCTCGCGGTGGAACAGGAGCTCGGACTCGATCGCAGCCGCACGAACGTCAACGGCGGGGCGATCGCGCTCGGCCACCCGCTCGGCGCGACCGGAACGCGACTGGTTTTGACAGTGCTGCACGAGCTGCACCGGCGCCAGGGCCGTTACGGATTGGCGACCGCGTGCATCGGCGGCGGCCAGGGTATCGCCATGATCGTCGAGCGTGTGTAACTCGCGTGTAATGGACAGGCCGGAGACGGCTTGTCCAACTTTTCCAATAAATCCAAATTCTTGAGTGAGTTTCGGCGACGAGGTGGGATTGGTGAACTAGTTAACTATTGGGATGAATCGCCTTGTCCGTGACCGCAACCGCAACACCTATTCGGCACAGCTATTGCGAATTTTACGCGCGATAAAATGAACCGATTTGCGTTGCGATTACTCAGCTCACTTATTTCACGAAGATTTAATAGCTTCAATCATCACTTAGACTTGCGGAAGGCGAGGCAAGCGTGATAGAAGCTGCATCTTGCTTGAATAGCCATTTTCCATTCCTTCTGAAGTTGATTCAGGAACAAACAAACTCGGCTAAACATCAGCGCCGCCCGCTGGGCTGACGCGCCTTGGATCGTTAACTCATTGCCTAAGGAGTTCCCCAGTATGTCGAAAATCATAAAGTTTTCTTTTGCAGGCCTGCTGGTGCTCGCCCTCTGCGCCGTCGCGTTGGCGCAGTCGACGACCACCGGTGCAATAGGCGGCGTAGTGACCAATCCAAACAAGGAGGTTGTGCCCGGCGCTTCGGTGTCGGTCAAGAACCTCGAAACGAACAAGGAAGAAACGGCTACCACCGATGACACCGGACGTTTCAAAGTCGCCAACTTGCAGCCCGGGAGATACTCCGTAACGGTTAACTCGTCCGGTTTTAGTCCGATGGTTAGCGAGAACGTGATCGTGGAAATCGGTCGCGAAACGCCGTTGGAAGTTTCACTCTCGGTCGGCCCGGTTACGGGATCGGTTGACGTCAGTGCTGAGGCACCGGTTATCAACACCACCCAGCAGGACTTCTCGACCAACATCAACCAGACGTCGATCAACGAGCTCCCGATCAACGGACGCCGCTGGTCCAACTTCGCCCTGTTGACTCCAGGCGCGGTACCCGATGGCAATTTTGGTTTGATCAGCTTCCGCGGTATTTCCGGTCTGCTGAACAACAACACCATCGACGGCGGCGACAACAACCAGGCGTTCTTCGCTGAAGAGCGCGGCCGCACGCGTATCAGCTACTCTGTCAGCCAGGCAGCGATTCGCGAGTTTCAGGTCAACACTTCGAGCTACTCAGCCGAGTACGGACGTTCCGCCGGTGGCGTGGTCAACGCGATCACGAAGAGCGGTACGAACGACTTCCACGGCGGCCTCTTTTACTATCAGCGCAACAACAAGTGGGGCGCGCGCAATCCGCTCTCTACCATTCAGCAGCAGATCAACGGCGTCTTTACGCCAGTGGGCTTCAAGCCGGAAGATGTGCGCCATCAGTTTGGAGGCACGATCGGCGGCCCGATCGTCAGAGACAAAGCGTTCTTCTTCTTCAGCTACGATCAGCAGAAACGGAACTTCCCTGGACTGGCCCGGTTTTCGTCTAACACCTTCCTGAACCTGAGCACCGCGACCCGAAACAGCATCATCGCGCGCGGCGTGACTGCGGCACAGATCGACAGCACGCTGAATTTTCTCAGTTCGCTCACAGGTCCCGTGCCCCGTACCGGCGATCAGAAACTTTTCCTGCCCAAAGTAGATTGGGTCATTAACGATAGAAACACGTTCACCATCAGCTATAACCGCTTGCGTTGGGAGTCGCCCGCGGGAGTTCAGACGCAGGCCACCAATACCCGCGCGGTTGACAACTTCGGCGACGACTTCGTTGAGATCGATGCCGTGAACGTGAAATTGGCGTCAACTCTCAGCCCGACACTCTTAAATGAGTTTCGCATGCAGTGGGGCCGTGACAAGGAGACCCAGTTTAGTCAGGCACCAATTGCCGGCGAGCCAACAAATGCGCCGGGTGGACGTTCGCCACAGACTTTCATTCAAAACGGTCTGTCGTTCGGTATGCCTGAGTTTCTCGAGCGTGCCGCATTTCCTGATGAGCGGAGATGGCAGTTTGCCGATACGGTAACGCTGACGGCTGGCAATCACACGTTGAAATTCGGCGGCGACATTAACTTCGTTAAGGACGACATCAACAACCTCCGCTTCCTGGGTGGCGAGTTTAACTACACAGGCAACACGGGCATCTCGGATTTCATCGTTGACTACGTCAACTTCCAATCCAACGGCGCGATTCGCGCGTTGTCAAACGCGCCGAACGGAGACCTCGGGTTGTGCGTCGGTTCAACGCGTCGCGCCGGCAAGTGCTACGCCGGTAACTTCAACCAGGGATTCGGTTTGTTGGGCCTGTCGATGAAGACCACCGATTTCAACTACTTTATCCAGGACGATTGGCGCGTTACGCCGCGATTCACTTTGAATCTGGGCTTGCGCTACGAGTATCAACGTAATCCGGATCCGGTCGCGCCGAACCCGCTCCTGCCGCAAACAAACAACACGGTTGATGACAGGAACAACTTTGGACCACGCATCGGTTTCGCTTACGACCTGACCGGCGACGCGAAAACGAGTGTCCGTGGTGGCTGGGGACTGTATTACGGTCGCGTGATTAACTCGACGATTTACAACACGCTGGTGAACACCGGCGTCGGCATCGACCAGGGGCAGCGCCAGTTTACAACCAGCGCCAACAATTTACCGGCAGCTTGTACTCAGGCGAATCCGGCGCTTAACGCGAACAACTGCCCATTCTTGCCGATCTTCCCGAACCTGTTGCCTCCGTCGAACCCGCCGGTGGGCGCGGTGCAGTTCTTCGACGCTGATTTTCAACTCCCGCAGATTCATCAGTGGGACTTCATCTTCGAGCGGGAGATCGCGAGAAACACAGTTGTCTCCGCCTCATATCTGGGAAGCTTCGGCAATTCGTTGCCAAACTTCGTCGATACCAATCTACCGGCGCCGGCACGGACCGTCGCGCTCAACGTAGTTGGTGGACCGTTTGGCGGTTCGACCTACTTGACGCCTTTGTTTGTTGGAGCGAGACCGGATACCCGTTTTGCGCAGCTTACGGAGATCCGCAGCGACGTGTACTCGAAGTATCATGCGCTGGTCTTGCAAGCTAACCGTCGTTTGACCGCGGGCCTGCAATTCCAGACCAATTACACCTTGTCGCGCGCTTCGGACAACGGTCAGAGCTCGGTGACGTTCACGAGCAACAACCTGCCTTTAAACGCTTTCGATCAGCAAAACGAAGACGGATTGTCGAACTTCGATCGCAGACACAAATTTGTCGTGAGTGCCGTTTACAGTCCGAGTCCGTTTGCTGATGGTTTTGCGCGGCACATCTTCAACGGTTGGACGTTTGCGCCCATCCTTAATGCGTTCTCTGGAGCGAGATACACCGGAAACATCAGCGGCAACATCAATCCGCAGTCGTTCGGGTTCGCTTCCAATCAAACGCCGGGCAGCGGTGCGAATGGTTCGGGCGGTGCGAGCAGGTTCGGCCTGGTGCCCCGCAACTTCTTCAAGCAGCCGAAGATTTGGTACGTTGACGCCAGGCTTTCTCGCCGCTTCAACATCACTGAAGGCACGAACCTCGAGTTGCTCGTAGAAGGCTTCAACGTATTCAACCGTACGCAGGTGACACTCGTGCAAACCACGATGTACAACTTGTCCGGCAACACGCTGACCTTCAACGCTCCGTTCGCCAGTACCACTGGCGCGGATAGCACGTTGTTCCGCGAGCGGCAGGTGCAGTTTGCAGCACGATTCGAGTTCTAAACTACCTTTTCCACAGATTACACAGATTCACTCCGAATCTGTGTAATCTGTGGCTTCTTTCCACGCCTTCCACCCGCCGGCCATTGAAAACACGTTCGTGTAACCCATTTTCTGAATCGCGTCCGTCGCCAGCGCCGAGCGATAACCGCCGCCACAGTACAGAATCAACTCCGCATCCTTATCCGGCACGGTCCTCTCGATGTCGCGTTCAATGATCCCTTTGCCAAGATGGATCGCGCCCGCGGCGTATGCTTCGTTCCATTCGTGGTCTTCGCGCACGTCGATGAGTTTCACGTCCCTGTTTTCGCGCATTCGTTGCTGAGTTTCCGCGACCGTTATCTCGCGAACACGGCTTTTCGCGTCGTTCACGAGGTTTAGAAATCCTTCCGAGTGTTCCATCAACTAGTCCTCAAGTGTCGGTTTTTGTTAAGGGGCTGCTGAATGATTATAATGCCCGGTCTTTCAGCACTTATCACTGGTCTAAGAGGGGACTCCTAATAAATTGGGCAACGAACAGTTTGACGTGACGATCATTGGCAGCGGTCCAGGAGGCTATGTAGCTGCCATTCGCGCCGGTCAGTTTGGACTTAAGGCAGCAATCGTCGAAAAGGATACGCGATTGGGCGGCACTTGCACCTTGCGCGGATGCATTCCCACCAAGCAGATGTTGATGTCCGCGCACGTTTACGAACAGATGCAGCACGCTGCTGACTTCGGCGTCCAGGCTTCAGGGATTCAGCTCGCTTTTGCCGACGTGCAGAAACGAAAAGACAAGGTCGTGTTGAAGAACTCGAAGGGCATCGAGTACCTGATGAAGAAAAACAAGGTGACGGTGTTCAAAGGCACCGGCAAACTCGCGTTGCCCGGACGTGTGGAAGTCACCGATGCGGACGGAAAGACGCAGACGCTGCAAACGAAGAACATCATTATCGCGACCGGTTCCGTCGTGCGGCCGATTCCGGGATTCGAAACTGACGGCAAGAAGATCGTCAACAGCGATCACATTCTCGAGTTGAAGGATGTGCCGAAGTCGCTGATCGTGATGGGCTCGGGCGCGGTTGGAGTCGAGTTTGCTTCGGTATATTCGCGTTTTGGGGCTGACACGACCATCGTCGAACTGTTGCCGCGGATGGTGCCGCTGGAAGACGAAGAAGTTTCGAAAGAACTCGAACGCAGTTTTCGCAAACGCGGTATCAAGTCAATTCTCGATACAAAGCTCGAACAGATGGAGAAGACTCCGACGGGCGTGAAAGTCACCGGCAAGAACGGCAAAGGCGAGACGGTGAGTCTCGAAGCAGAGATGCTGCTGGTCGCCGTCGGCCGCATGCCTTACACGCAGGGACTCGGTCTCGAAGGAACGAAGATCAAAGTCGAAAAGGGGTTTATTCAGGTTGACGAGTTTCAGCAGACGGCCGAGAAGGGCGTCTATGCAATCGGCGACGTCGTGCCGACGCCGCTATTGGCCCACCTCGCGTCGAAAGAAGGCATTGTCGCGGTTGAACATCTTGCGGGACGAAAAGACGTGCGCCCAATCAATCTGCGGCTCGTGCCAAACTGCACTTACTGCGATCCCGAGATCGGCTCGGTGGGGTTGACGGAAGCGAGGGCGAAAGAGCAGGGCTATGACGTGAAGGTCGGCCGTTTTCCGTTCTCGGCTTCGGGCAAGGCGCGCATCATCGGCGAGGAAGAAGGTTTTGTAAAGATCGTCAGTGAGAAGAAGTATGACGAGATTCTCGGCGTGCACATCATTGGTCCACACGCCACGGAATTGATTGCCGAAGCGTGTGTGGCGATGCAACTCGAATCGACCGCGGACGAACTCGGCCGCACGATGCATGCGCACCCAACGATCTCCGAAGCGGTGATGGAAGCTGCCGAAGGCGTTCACGATCTCGCAGTGCACATTTAACTTGTTAATCCGTGTTTGGTTTTTCTGACGCTTCTATGGACCAAATCAACACAAAATATGGACCGCGGAAGGCGCCCGAGGGGCAGCCGCTCACCTGTACAACTGAAACCACGCTCAAGCCCGAACAGCTTCTCGAACTGTATCGTTATCTGAAGCTCACACGCCTTGTCGAAGAACGGCTCGTCAATCTTTATCGCCAGACAAAAGTCGTCGGCGGCGTGTTTCGTTCGCTCGGCCAGGAAGCAACGGCCGTGGGCTCTGCATACGCGCTGCAGCCGGAGGATTTCATCACGCCGTTGATTCGCGATCTCGGTGCGGTGCTGGTCAAAGGCATTCGCCCGCGCGAAATCTTCGCGCAGTACATGGCGAAGGCGTGGGGACCATCCGGCGGCAGGGATCTGAACATTCACTTCGGCGACATGCAGAAGGGCTTCATTGGTCCAATCTCCCATCTGGGCGACATGATTCCAGTGATGACGGGCATTCTGCTCGGCGCGCGGTTTCAAAAGAAGAACTTCGTCGGCATCGCCTACATCGGCGACGGCGGCATGAGCACCGGCGCGTTTCACGAGGGACTCAACTTCGCCGCCGTGCAGCGCTTGCCGTTGATTGTTGTGGCAGAGCACAACCACTATGCCTATTCAACGCCAACCAGCCTGCAAACCGCAGTCAAAGATTTAGCGGAAAAAGCTGCGGGTTACGGTATTCCCGCTCACATCGTGGACGGCAACGACGTCATCGCGTGTTATGAAGTGACCAAACTCGCCGCCGATTATGCGCGCCGCGGTAATGGCGCCGTGCTGATCGAAGCAAAAACGTATCGTCGCAAAGGCCACGCGGAGCATGACGATCAACGTTACGTCGGAGCGGGCGAAATCGAGTGGTGGGAGCAGAACAACGATCCGGTAGATCGGTTTGAAAAATATTTGCTCGAAAGCGGCGTTACGCAGCCACAGCTCGACACTATTACAGCAGATGTCGTGCGCGAAATTGACGAAGATTGCGCGTGGGCCGAGTCGTCGCCGATGCCTGAACCAGAGCAGGCAGCCTATAACGTTTTTGACAACAGCATCGTATCGCCCTCTTTTCGTCCGAAAGTTTTAGAGTCATAACATGTCAACTACGCTCAAGAAAGAACACAAGTCGGCGCGTCCCGAACGCGGTGGACAGGCGACCATGGTCGAAGCCATTCGCCAGGGCATCTGGGAAGAGATGGAACGCGACCCAACGGTCTTTGTGATCGGCGAAGACGTCGGTGCTTACGGGGGCGCCTTCAAGGTCACGGATGGTCTGATTGACCAGTTTGGCAAAGAGCGCGTAATCGACACGCCGATTTCGGAAGGCGCGATTGTCGGCGCGGCCTGCGGCGCGGCGTTGATGGGCATGCGGCCGGTCGCCGAGTTTCAGTTCATCGATTTCATCTCCGCCGGGTTCGATCTGCTGACGAACTATGCGGCGAAGTGTCGTTATCGCTGGGGCGCGGGGTTGCCGACTGTGTTTCGTGGTCCATGCGGCTCAGGCGTACGTTCTGGTCCGTTTCACTCGTTGAATGCGGAGGCGTTTTTTCTCAACACGGCAGGGCTGAAGATCGTTGAACCATCAACTGCATACGATGCTAAGGGCCTGATCAAAGCGGCGATCCGCGATCCCGATCCGGTGCTGTATTTCGAGCACAAAAAACTGTATCGCTTGCCGCGTTTGCGCGAAGAGTTGCCCCCGGACGATTACATCGTAGAGATCGGTAAAGCTCGCGTCGCGCGTACCGGCCGCGATCTCAGCATCATCACGTTCGGCGCGATGGTCCTGACCGCGCTTGACGCGGCTGAAGAGCTCGAGCGTGAAGGTTTGGACGTTGAGGTAATCGACTTGAGAACCTTAGCCCCGCTCGATAAGACAGCGATTCTCGCGAGTGTGAAAAAGACGAGCAAAGCAATCGTGTTGCACGAGGCCTCGCGCACGGGTGGCATTGGCGGCGAGATCGCGGCGTTGCTGGCTGAAGAAGCGTTTGAATGGCTCGATGCGCCGGTGGTTCGCATCGCCTCGATCGACACGCCGGTGCCGTATTCACCGCCGCTGGAAGATTATTACCTGCCGCAAACTAAAGACGTTGTGGACGGGGCGCGCAAGCTGGCTGCTTACTGAAGCAGCTGCTTACTGAGACAAACAAGACGGAGACGAGATGAGTACTGAAGTGGTGATGCCGCAGATGGGCGAGTCCATCGCGGAGGGGACGATAACAAAGTGGCTGAAGAAGGTTGGCGAGCGAGTCGAACGTGACGAGCCGCTGTTCGAAATCTCGACTGATAAAGTCGACGCGGAGATTCCATCGCCCGCGGCCGGAACGTTGACGGAGATCAAGTTCAACGAAGGCGACACGGTGGAAGTGAACACCGTAGTGGCGATTTTGGACGGCGCCGGTGCCGCCGCGCAATCTGCCCCTGAATCCGGTAAATCCGTGTCCCCACCGGCTCCTCAAGTCCAGCCGCCTCCACCTCCACCACCACCGGTCGAAACCAAACCTGAACCGGCCCCTGCACCTCCGCCACCACCACCGGTCCAAACCAAACCGGAACCTTCGTCGTCGCCTGCTCCGGCGCCACCGGCTGCGACGTCGGATCCCGCAACCGCCGAAGAACTGCGCCGCACCAAATCCAGCCCACTCGTGCGCAAGATCGCCCAGGAGCACAACGTCGATATTTCCCAACTCGAAGGCACCGGTCTCAGCGGCCGCGTCACCAAAAACGACATCCTGAGCTTCATCGAATCCGGCAGCGCTACTGCCACCCCAACCGCGCCCGCTGCTCCTGCGCGCCGCCCCGAAGCGCCGCAATACGCACCGACTCCGCAGCCACAAGCGCCGGCAGAACTCCCCGCGCCTCCGCCACCAAGGCCACAAATGGGCGATCGCGTCGAACCCATGACCGTCATGCGCAAAAAGATCGCCGAGCACATGCTCCTATCACGACGCACTTCCGCGCACGTCACCACGGTCTACGAGATCGACATGACACGCGTCGCCAAACTTCGCGAACAACATCGCGACAGTTTCTACGAACGCACCGGGACCAAGCTCACGTTCATGCCGTTCATCTTCGAAGCAGTGAACAAAGGCTTGCGGAAGTTTCCGATCTTTAACTCCCAAGTCAGCGGCGATCAGATCATTTACAAGCAGGACATCAACCTCGGCATGGCCGTCGCGCTTGATTGGGGTCTGATCGTGCCCGTCATCAAACGCGCCGACGACCTGAGCATTTCCGGCCTCGCGCGCGCGGCAAACGACCTCGCGGATCGGGCCAGGACCAAGCAGTTGAAGCCGGACGAAGTCACGGGCGGCACATTCACGATTACGAACCCGGGCGTGTTTGGTGGTCTATTCGGCACGCCGATCATCAACCAGCCGCAATTGGCGATTTTGGGCGTCGGAAAGATCGAAAAACGGCCCAAAGTATTGACGAGTCCGGACGGCGACGATTTCCTGGCCATTCGTTGGATGGCCTATTTCGCCTTGAGCTTCGATCACCGCGTGATCGACGGGGCCGACGCCGAACGTTTTCTTGCGTTTGTTAAAGAGCAGTTAGAGTCAGGTGATTTTTCTGTGTAGTTTTCGCAAGACGAAGCTAACAAATCCAACGACGTTCATTGCGATAAAGTGGCGATTCGATGAAGAATAGCGGAATCTATTGACTTAAATCTTTCCAAGGTCTAAGAGATGTCATCCGCAAAATTTGCGAGCGGGAGGGCGAGCGGCGAGAACTCGCCAGTAGGAAAAAAGGCGCGCATCAAGAACGCGTCAGACCAGCTAAATGACAAGGAGAGATAAATCGATGGTGTTCACTAAACATAAAATGTTTGCCCCGGCAGTGTTAATCACCTGCCTATTAGTTTTCTCAGCCTCCCCCGTTCTAGCTCAAGATACGACCAGTCCAACCGGCTCGCGCACAGTCGCCAGCGGAGAGAAACTGAAGCTTAAAGGCGTGGTCACCCGACGTGACGCCGATACTTTCGTGGTTCGCGACATGAATGGCGTGGACACGGTGGTGCGCCTGGATGATAGGACCAGCGTGAAGACTAAAGGTGGGTTCCTTCGTGGCGGCACCAACTATGCGCAGACCAGCATTCTTCGCGGCTTGAACGTGGAGATTGAGGGACGCGGCAATGCCTCCGGTGAATTGGCTGCGGAGAAGATCAGGTTCAACGAAGCGGATATGCGAGTTGCCCGCGCGGTCGAATCGCGTGCTGCGCCGCTCGAAGAAAGAGCCTCCACCACTGAAAACAAACTCAGCCAGGTCGAAGCCAACGCTCAGCGTCTGTCGGGCCAATTGGAAGAGCTAGCTGCCGTATCGAACGCCGCGCGTGGCGGCGCCAAGGCAGCGCAGGCGACGGCTGATGCCGCAGTTGCGGGCGTCAACGCCACCAACGAACGCATTTCAGCGCTGGACGATTACACTCCGCAGGAAACCGCAGCCGTGAACTTCCGTTCCGGTAGCGCGGTGCTTAACGTTGATGCCAAGGCCGCTCTCGATCAAATTGCGAGCAAGGCGATGAACGCGAAAGGTTATGTTCTCGAAGTGCAAGGCTTTGCCGATTCGAGAGGCAGCATCAACCTGAACCGCCAACTGAGCCAGCGCCGTGCGGATGCCGTCATTCGCTACCTCGTCGAGAATCACAGCATTCCACTGCGTCGCATCGTGACGCCGTATGGTTTCGGCGAAACGAATCCGATTGCGGAGAACACGTCGCGCGAAGGACGTGCGCAGAATCGTCGCGTTGAAGTTAAGCTGCTTGTTAACAAGGGCCTGACTTCGCCATCGCCGACGATGAACCCCGGAACTTCCGGTAACTAATAATTCACAGCTCTGTGGAGTCGCACGTGCGGGTGCAACTCCACAGACCAAAGTGGGCACCAAAAGAGTCGTGGATCATGCCGTCACAAAAGCGGTAGGATAAGAGAGAACATGCAGCCAGCAACTGGCGGCATGATACAAGACTCGAGGGTGTCATGATGACTTTGGGAGTTGAGGCAAAACTTTTGCGGCCGGCATTCCTACTCGGAGTGTTGGCCCTTTTCCTTTTTGTTTCTCTCGCGCCCGCGGTGCAGGCTCAAGGCGTCAAAGATATGCCGCCGCCGCCGCCCGCGTGGAAAGCAAAACCAACACCCACACCAAAGCCGCCCGAGCAGGAAGTGCTCGATGTTGTTCGCGTCGAGTCGAACCTCGTGATGGTTCCGGTCTCAGTGACTGACCCGCAGGGCAACGCTGTTCAGGGACTATCGCTTGCCGACTTTCGTCTGATTGAAGAAGGGAAGCAACAGGAGATCACACAGCTTGGCGATCCGGAGCAGGTACCACTCGCGATCGCGTTGCTGTTTGACATCTCGAGCAGCACCAGTCAAAAGGGATTTTTTGCTTCGCAGCAAAAAGCCGCGGCGACGTTTCTCCGTCTAGTGATGAAGCCCTCTGATCGAGCGGCGATCTTCACGATCACTGAGAAGGCAACGATGATCCAGCCGCTTGCTCCGGCGGACACTTCCGCCGCGAAGATGCTGACAATTCCCGCGGCCACGACTCCTGTTCCAACCGCGTTCTACGACACTGTTAATGCTGCCGCGAAGTATTTGAACGACAGCGCGCCGAGCAATTTTCGACGCGTGATCGTCGTGTTGTCTGACGGTGACGACAACTTCAGCGAAGCGATTCGCGAACTGTCGATCGCCGAAGCGCGTGCGGCGCAGAATGGCGAGGTAACCGCTGCAAGTACGCGCGCCGGTTTGCAGCAGCGTCACCGCCGCGCAGTTACGCAGGTGCAACAGGCCGTGCAAAAGGCCGACGCGATCTTCTACTCGGTGAATCCGGGCGGTCCTTCAGTGAAGTTGAATCAGATCAGCATGCGTGCTGAAGCCGGGATGGAAGCGATTGCCGAGACGACGGGCGGCACTGCGTTTGTGCCGGAATCGGATCAGGATCTCGAGCGAGTGTTTCGCCAGGTTGCGGCGGAGTTGCGCGGGCAGTATCTGCTCCAGTACTACGCGAATCAGGACGCGCCTGCGTCCCAGTTTCGACGGATACAAGTCAGTGTGCCCGCACGCAGCGACGTGCGTGTGCGTGCGCGCCAGGGTTACTACCCGAAGAAGTAATTAGTGTTACTACCTGACGAAATAAACCGTCACTGCCTCATTATCACCAGCACGTCGGCTAACCGGCTAATCACGTTCAACAAGCTTCGTCCGGCGGCATCGAATTGATTTGACGCCGCCTGCTCTTCGGCAGTCGCAGCTCCGGCAGCGGAGCCGGCAAGCTTGATGTAAAAAGGCTGCAGTTCGGGCTGGTTACGAAAGTCGACTTCGAGCTTGTCGAGCCCCTCGCGAAAGCCCTGAATACTCGTTTTCACCGTCGTCTTGTTCTGCTGGTTTTTTTGCAGCAGTTCGGGAGTAGCCTCATTTCGTTTGGCTGCTTCATCGACGGCCGCAATGCCACTCGTCACCCCGCCGAGCAGGTAAACAAACCTGGTCATCAGCTTGATCTGATCAGCGACGCGTTGTGCGCCCGCGGTGCGCGCTTGCGAGGCTCGTGCGGGGGC
This sequence comes from Acidobacteriota bacterium, assembly GCA_020199835.1. Classification (GTDB taxonomy): domain Bacteria; phylum Acidobacteriota; class Blastocatellia; order Pyrinomonadales; family Pyrinomonadaceae; genus PSRF01. Next base: position 1,069,534 of record JAIVJV010000009.1, read on the forward strand.
GGATGCCGTTGCACTGGTGCGGGAACCAGACGAGCGCCGGCGTGTTTGCCCCAACGTGGCGGCAGGAACGATGAGAATTGCTACGAGCGAAGCAGTGGCGATGCGTTTGAACATGATTCTCCTCTTCAACTTTGCGGATGGCTGATTGTACCAAAGACCAACGCCGCTGCTAGAATGACGCTCAAAGAGTATTCCGTGGTTGTATGAACAGCGAAAGAAACCTTCTGGTCCAAAGGCTCGGGCTCACTGATTACGCATCCGGCCTGGCGATCCAGAAGGAAACCGAACAAGCCGTAAAACTCCGAACCCAGCCCGACACGCTGTTGCTGCTCGAACATCCGCACACGCTCACGATCGGGCGCCGCGGCGATAGTTCCGCTGTGTTGCTCGACGCGGAACAGTTGCAAAAGCGAAACGTGACGGTGTTTGAAACGAATCGCGGCGGCAAAGTCACTTATCACGGTTTGGGCCAACTCGTCGGTTACCCGATTGTCAATCTCAGCCCGGATCGCGAAGACGTGCATCGTTACATGCGCGATCTTGAAGAGGTCCTGATCCGCACGCTCGCTGATTTTCAAATCGAAGCCTTTCGCATAGAGGGGTTGACGGGTGTTTATACGGCGCGCGGAAAGATCGCGGCCATCGGCGTACACCTCTCGCGTTGGGTGACGACGCACGGCTTTGCGCTCAACGTGAATACCGATCTTAGTTATTTTAATTTCATCATTGCCTGCGAAGGTGAACCGGTGACTTCAATGGAGCAGTTGCTCGGTTCCGAGACTCCATTGAGCGAAGTGGAAGATCCTATCGTGACCCGGTTCGCTGAAGTGTTTGAGATGCAGGTTGAAATCGACTCATGCTTACAACTGACCTGATCAACGAGGCGCGCGAACGCATTACGCCGCGCATTCATCGCACACCGGTAGTGACCTCGCGGCAGTTCAACGAGGTTGCCGGGAAAGAAGTTTTCTTCAAATGCGAGAACCTGCAACGCGCGGGCGCGTTCAAGATTCGCGGCGCGACCAACAAGATCCGATCCCTGAGCGACGAGGAGAAGCGTCGCGGCATCGTCGCGTTCTCGTCGGGCAATCACGCGCAAGCGGTCGCGCTTGCGGGTCGTGAAGCAGGCGTGAGAGTGCTGGTGGCCATGCCCGACGATGCGCCTAAAGCGAAGGTCGCTGCGACGCGCGATTATGGCGCGGAGATCATCTTCTACGATCGCCTCAACGAGGACCGGCAGAAGTTTGCGATGGACCTCGCGGAGCGCGAGCGCCTGGTGATGGTGCCGCCTTATGACGATTACTTGATTCTCGCTGGACAGGCTACGTGTGGTATCGAAATGCTGGAGGAAGTGCCGGACCTCGATTGCGTGCTTGCGCCGTGCAGCGGTGGTGGTCTGTTTGCAGGCGTGGCAACGGCGGCGCGTGCGATCAATCCGCGCATTCGCTGTTTTCCGGTTGAGCCTGCGTCTGCGGACGACACACGACAGTCGTTCGTGAAAGGGGAGCGCGTTGCGATTCCACCGCCGCCGACGATTGCAGACGGTTTGCGCGTTCAGATTCCAGGCGAGCTGACGTTTCCGATCGTGCAGCAGTTGGCTGAAGACGTCTTGACCGTTACCGAGGAGGAGATCATCGAGACGCTTCGTTTTGTGCTGACGCGGATGAAGTTGCTGGTCGAAACGTCGGGTGTGACGGCGGCCGCGGCGGTAATGTTCAAGAAGCTGCCGCCGGATGTGAAACGCGTTGGTGTGGTGTTGTCGGGCGGTAACATCGATCCGGACTTACTTGCTAAACTAATCGCGTAAGTCCAAAGAGGTAACTAATGGCCCGCGAACTACCAGTCGTCAGCAACAACCAAAAGATCCGTCAACCCAAGCCCGAATGGCTCCGGATTCGTCTGGGTGATCCCACGAACCAGAACCGCGTTTTAGAACTGATCGAAGGTCTTAACCTCCACACCGTTTGCCAGGAAGCGCGCTGCCCGAACATTTTTGAATGCTGGTCGGATCGCACGGCGACGTTCATGCTCGGCGGCGATATCTGCACGCGTCATTGCGGCTTCTGCGCGGTGGGTAAAGGAAAACCCGGCGAACTCGACCGCGAAGAGCCGCGCCACGTTGCCGAAGCAGTGGCTCACTTAAACCTGGCCCACGCGGTGATCACTTCAGTCAATCGCGACGATCTGCCGGACGGCGGCGCCGCACATTGGGCTGAAACGATTCGCGAAGTGCGCGCGATGAATCCATCTTGCAAGGTCGAAGTGCTGATTCCGGATTTCAACGGTGACGAAGACGCACTCAACACAGTGCTCGACGCGCAACCCGACGTGCTCAATCACAACACCGAAACGATCGCGCGACTTTATCGACGCGTCCGTCCGGATGCCGTCTATGAACAATCACTTACCCTCTTGCAACGTGCGGCGGCGCGTCGCGATCGCGAAGCGCGCGGCATGTTAACCAAGAGCGGCATCATGGTTGGTTTGGGCGAAACGTTCTCGGAAGTCGTCGATCTGATGAAAGACCTGCGCGCAGTTTCGTGTGACATCATGACGATCGGGCAGTATCTCCAACCACACGCGCGCCGCTTGCCTGTCGAGCGTTACGTCACGCCGGCGGAGTTTGCGGAGTGGCGCGAGATCGGAATGTCACTCGGTTTTCATCACGTTGAGTCGAGCCCGCTGACACGTTCGTCCTACCACGCCCGCGAACAGGCCGCCGACAAACTGGTAACGGACCAAACTTCGTGAAGGCCGCGATATTTCGACATCACGGCGGACCGGAGGTACTCGAGTATGCGGATGCACCCGACCCGCAAATTCGCGCGAACGAAGTACTCGTCGAGGTAAAGGCGTGCGCGCTGAATCATCTCGACATTTTCGTCCGCGGCGGACTACCGGGCATAGAGATCCCTTTGCCGCACATTCTCGGCAACGACGTCGCGGGAGTTGTGCGCGAGGCCGGTGAACTCGTGACGTGGACCAAGCCCGGCGATGAAGTGATGGTCCAACCGGGCGTTTCCTGCGGCCACTGCGAAGCGTGTCTAAGCGGACAGGACAATCTCTGCCGCGAGTACGACATGATCGGTTACCGGCGCAACGGTGGGTACGCCGAGCTCGTCGCGGTTCCCGGCGTAAACATCATTCCGAAACCGTCGCAGTTGAGTTGGGAAGAAGCGGCGGCGTTACCCCTCGTCACCCTCACGGCGTGGCACATGCTTGTCACGCGAGCAAACGTGCAGCCTGGCGAAGATGTGCTCGTGCACGCGGCCGGGAGCGGCGTCGGTTCGATTGCGATTCAGATCGCGAAACTCCGTGGCGCACGCGTGCTCACGACCGCGAGCACAGACGAAAAGCTTGCGAGGGCGCGCGAACTCGGCGCGGACGTGACTATCAACTACACGCAGGCAGACTGGCCGAAGGAAGTCCGGCGACTAACGGATCGAAAAGGCGTCGACGTGGTAGTCGAGCACACAGGCGCGGCGACGTGGCCCGGCTCGATCAGTTCACTTAAAAACAATGGCCGCCTTGTCACGTGCGGCGCGACGAGCGGTTTCGACGCGCGCACGGATCTGCGGCAAGTCTTTTATCGACATCTGACACTGCTCGGATCGTTTATGGGTTCGAAAGCCGAGTTGCTCGAGGCGTTGAAGTTCGTGCGCGAAGGAAAGATTCGAGCTGTGGTGGATCAGGTGTTGCCGCTCAGCGACGCGCGGCAGGCGCATGAGCTAATTGAGAACCGCGCACAGTTTGGCAAAGTCGTGCTGCGACCCTAGCGGCCGGAATAATTCTCAGTCACAAACCGCTTCTTTAATAGCTCGAGATTTCCTTCCTCAAGGTTGAAGTTCGTCCCGGCGATCACTTTCTTGCCTGTATCTGTTGTGACCCAATCAACTACTTGAGGCGCGTTGGTGCGCAGAAATGCGGCGTCGTCTTTGTCCAGTGGTTTGCCGTCTTTGCGTGAGAAGATCCAAATGTAGGTGTAGCCGCCGTTACGGATGTACTGGAGATCTTTTTCGAAGCCAGTGAGTGGGGATGGCTGGGTCGTTGGTGCGACTGAAGGTTCGGGTGTCGAGGTGTAGGTGGTTGAAGCGGGGGGCGTCCCACCGCAGGCCCAGAGGGAAAAACATAAAAGCAAAAGTAGAAGAAAGCCGATTTTGCTCAACCAGAAGCTTCTCATGGTTCGTTTAGTGAAGGGTCCACCTTTTCATCACGAATATACATGATGGTGCACTCCGTATCTTCGTAAACAATATCAAACCACCCGCTCGCGCGCGCGTGTTGAAAGAAATCGTCATGTTCATTATCCGAAAACACGTAACGAGCGCCAAACCGATCGCGAATCAACGGCCCCGGATCCTCTTCGCGGCCCAAGGTGATGCGATCGTAGAGTCGCGACAGATCGGGGCTCTTGTCAAACAGATAACTGGGATCGAGACCTGACACGTAATAGTGTGTCTCGTCAAAATAGAAAAGCCGCGGAAAGTCGTCCCAGTCGGTATTGAAGACGATCTGCCCGGGCGGAATGTTCGCGCGCATCCACTCCGCGCCGGCGCGATAGTGATCGTGCGATTCGCTGCGGCCGATCTCCTCGGCAGACGATCGAAGATTGAAAAACAGAAACACGCTGAGCAGGAGCGCGACCACGGCGACAGCTATCGTTCTCACGAGTTCGCGCGTATCGTTCATCATTTTGGTGGCCCACGAGTCTTCGCGATCGAGAAACGGCTTCAACTCTTCCAATACCTCCGGCGGCAAACGCGTGAGATAGCTACGCACGCCTCCCAGCCACGGCTGCAATGAAAACGCGGCAAACAGTACCGCAAATGGCGGCCAGTACTCCGCAATTCGTTTCCAACGCGCCGTCATGATCATCAAGGCGGTCGAAAGCAGCAGAAAGAACAACGGATACTGCGCCTTTCGCCGGTCACCCGGATCAAACGCGATATACCCGACGACCATCGCGATACACGCCACTGCCGAATTGCCGAGAAACTCCCACGAGTCGTACGGATACCACTCCGATCCGACGCGCGTGTTGAACTCCGCCGGCGTCACCTTGATTACAATGTGTTCGTAAAGCAGTTGAAAATTGTGCGGAAAATACGGATTGATAACGAGTCCGGCGGCGCACCCGATGACGACCCAAAGGAGCGGCCGCCATTCAAAGCGGCGTTCGGTCCACGCAATCGACACGACCCAAAACAGCGTGGCCATGATCAGCATGACAAACAGGTCGTATGTCCACGTGAACAGCAGCGACACGGGCAGCAGCGGCCAGTATTTTCGGCGGAAAAACAGGTGAATCGCGACGATCAGATAAACGATTGCCAGCGGCGGTGTTTTCGCCATGTTCATGCGAAACAAAAACGGCGCTGAACACGCCACCAGCGCGATCAACCAGACCAGCACGTAACGCACGTGATAACGAATCAGCAACCAGTAACACGAAATCACCGCGAGACTGCCAAACAGGATCGACGCGATCTTCGCGCCGAGTCGCGGATCGCGATACGCCGCAAACGGGATCTGCATGATATGAAACAGCAGATGGTGGTCTACGTAGTCTCGGGAGTTCAGAGTCGTGAGCGGCAGCCACGGAAACGCGGGAAACGAGCGCGCTTTAATCGATTCCCAAAGCGTGCGCGTCCATTTGATGTGATAGTAACCGTCGAAATCGCCGCAGCAGATGGCGTTGGTTGAGAATTGCAGCTGCCAGAAGATGATTACGATCGCGATAACGCCGGCTACAAACTGGATGATGCGTAGCGATCGTTCAGACTTCAGCGTCGCGAGCTTCACAATTGGTCGATCAAATCGAGTAGGGCGCGTGGATCGATCGGCTTGGTCATGTGGGCGTTGAAGCCGGCTTTGGTTGAGCGTTCCTTGTCGTCGAACATCGAGTAACCCGTGACCGCGACCATCGGCGTACTTTCGTAACCGGGTAACTGCCGGACTTCGCGGGCCAACTGGTAGCCGTTCATGTCGGGCATGCCGATGTCGGAGATTATCACGTCAAACTGGCGTTCCTGCGCGGCTTGCAACGCCGCCGGAGCGGAACCCGCAGTCACCACGTTGTAGCCCGCGTGGCTCAGGAACACCGCGAGCATCTCCGTAACGTCAGCCACGTCGTCAACCACCAGAGCCAATCTTCCGGCGCGCGCTTCGCGACCCGTCTTTTGACTGCTGGGAGCAAGATCCGCGGAGTGATTCGCCTGAAATGGTATGTACTGGCTGAAATAGTAAACGGCGGGTTGAAAAAGAGGACTCACACGCGATGAATATTGATCTCGCATCCTTAAGCCTTCCCACGCTTGAAGCCAGTCGGAATTGTGTGAATAGCGGGGTTACTGTAGCTGAAACAACTGATGCGTGTCTATAGATTCGATCAAAGAGTTCACCTACCGAGTGCATGTTGAAAACATCGTGACAGGCTCAAATTAATTTGCTACGTTGAGCCAAACCCAGACCAACAAAAGGAGCGAACGAGATGGCAGCGAGAAAAGGAGCTAAAAAGTCTAAAGGTGCGCGCAAAGGCGCCGGCAAAGGGACCAGGAAGCAAGCCGGCAAGAAACAAGCGCGTGGCGGAGCAAAGAAGTCGACGCAGAAATCGGCGAAGAAGTCGACTAAGAAGTCCGCCAAGAAAGCCGGCAAAAAAGGCGGCGCCAGCAAGACTACGAAAAAAGCTGCAAAGAGCACTAAGAAATCCGGAAAGAAAGCAGGCAGCCAGGGTACAAAGAAGGCTTCAAAAAAACGATCCACGCGGTCCATCAGCGCCCCGGAACTAGCTGAAGAAATGGAGATGGAGAGTTCGGCATCGCAAGAGGCAGCAGGTGGCGGTGGGCGTGACGAAATGAATCTCAGCGGTGGTGAAGATAACGCTGATCTCGAAGAAGAAGAGTAGTTTCGAAGCTGGAGTGCGCCGTTTGGGTTGCGGCGCCCAGAAACGGCGATGCAGCGATAACAGGCGCGCTCCACGTTACGGTTTTTCCTTAATGTACCCCAGCGGCAATCTGTTAATACCGGCCGACCACGGGCAATTAGAAGCAATTCTAAAGGAACCTCGAACCGGCCCACCTAAAGGTGTGGCCCTTGTGCTCCATCCTCATCCTCTTGGCGGCGGCACGATGCACAACAAGGTCGTTTTTCGCGCGGCCGCGGCCCTGAACGATGCTGGTCTAATCACGTTGCGGATCAATTTTCGTGGCGTCGGTCAAAGCACCGGTGCACATGACGAGGGACGTGGCGAGCGCGAAGACGTGCGGGCGGGGCTCGACTACCTGTCGTCGAACTATTCAACTCTGAGCACGACTCTGTGTGGCTTTTCGTTTGGCGCGCGGGTCGGTTTGGAAGTGGGCATTTCGGACCAGCGCGTCAAGTATTTGATCGGCGTCGGCACGCCGGTTAATAAATACGATTTCGAGTTTCTCCAGGCGTGCCGCAAGCCGCTGCTGCTGGTCCACGGCGAGCTCGATGAGTTTGGGGCCGCCGTTGAGTTAAAACAGATAGCGGCGGATTTGGAGCGATTAACCGAGGTGCGCCTTGTAATCGTTCCCGGCGCGCATCATTTTTTCGCAAACAAGCTCGACGAGCTGAAACGCGCCATCACCGAGTGGATCACGGCCCAGCTTGCCGCATAACATACCGGTCATGCACGAACACAACGATCCTGCTATCCGCATCACGTTGCTGCCACGCGACACCAATTCGCGGGGCACCATCTTTGGCGGCGTCATCCTCAGTTATATCGACACGGCCGGCGCTATCCAGGCGCATCGCCACACGAAGATGGAACGCTTCGTCACCGTGGCGATGAAGGAAGTCATTTTTCACAAGCCTGTTTTCGTGGGCGACCTGGTGAGTTTTTACGCTGACACAGTGCGCATCGGTTCAACGTCGATTACCGTTCGCGTGATTGTAGAAGTGGAGCGTTTGGGAAAGAGTGAACGCGTGCGCGTGACGGAAGCGGAAGTGATCTACGTAGCCGTGGACGAAAAGGGTGAGAAGATGAAGATCGTCGTGCCCTGAATTGACTTCGAACTTTGAGCTTGGAGCTTTGCTCTTCTACCTACTAAGGACTTAGTACTAAGTACAAAGCGAAACCCTCAGTTCAAAAGCGCCTGCATCCGTCTGAGCGCGACTGCAGCTTCCGTGAAGTCCGGCTTTTGCTGGAGCGCCAGGCCATAATGCCGCGCCGCGTCCATAAACTTCCGCCGCGTTTCGTAAACCCGCCCGAGATTGAAATGGGGAAACGCGTACGAGTCGTAACGCGGCGCCAGCAACGCGCGTTTGAACCAGCGCACCGACCCGTACGGATCGCCCTTCGCCAGCAGATAACTGCCAATGTCGTTATAAGGATTACCGAGCGTGTCGTCCACCCGAATCGCTTCTAAACACTCCTCGATCGCCTCGTCATAACGCTGCTGGAAACTGTAAACCCAACCGAGAAACGTGTGTGCCTCGGCTGTCGGGTAGGTTTCGATTGAGCGTTTATAGAGTTCGATCGCGCGCTCGTAATCGTCGGCAAGCTGGGCCTCGTAAGCCTCGTGGAAAAGTTGATTGGCTTCGTAACGTCTACTTGCGGAACTGTCGTCGTAGAAATCCATAGCTATCCAAATCCGGGGAGTTGGAGTCTATTTGCAACCTGGATCCGCTTTCTTAACCGTGTCCAACCGCTTGATTCGTCCTTCCACCTTCGGCGCGATGGCGCGCACCGAACTGATCGCGCGTTGCAAGGCTTCTGAATCGAGGGGCGCGCGCTCGGGCGGGAGAATCACGGTCGAGCCTTTGAACATACTGTAGCCGTCACCGCCGTCGAGCGCCACGAAGGTTGGCGCTGTCAGCGTGTACTTCCTTGTCTCGTCGAGCGGTTGCCCGTTCACTTTCAAGTCAACGATGCGCGAGCCGGCCGGCCGCGAAGCGTCAAAGGAGAACTGAATCCCCGAAACCTGCGGAAAACGTCCGGGTTCGGCATCTTCCGCGCTGCGGCTGACGCCGTGTTCTAGGGCTGCCCGCAGCGTGGCGCCGGTGATCTCGATTTTAACCAGCTTGTTCTTGAACGGCAGGATCGATAAGACGTCTCTGACTGTCAACCGTCCCGCCGGCATCAGTTCATCAGCGCGAACCGAGCCGCCGTTCATGAGCGCGACATCGGATGCCGTCGCTTTGCGAAATGCGTCGGCAACGAAGTTTCCGACGTTTGTTTCCCGCGTGCGGTTCTCAGCGCTGCGCGCGTCGAGCGGCACGTTCGTGCGTCCCACGGGCTTCGCGAGTTGCGTCAACAGGGTGGCGTATTTTTTGCTGACCGAGACAAACTCCGGCGCTTCGGGGGTATCGGCCGTTACTTCGATCACTTTCCAGTCGATGCTTTCGAGCTCGCCGGTTTCCTTTGAGATGTTTAGATCGATCTGGCCGAGCTCACGCCCGTCCGCCGTCATTTTGAAGATCGGAGCTGAGCCGGCGTGTGACTCTAGCCGCGTGTGTTCGTGGCCGCCGATGATCACGTCCACGTCAGCGCAGCGCGCGACTTCCTTGTCTTCGCGCATCGACAAATGTGTGAGAGCGACCACCACTTTCACCCCGCGTCCGTGAAGCTCGGAAACTACCTGTTTTGCAGTGTCGCAAGCATTGCGAAACTCGACGTCTGGTCCCGGACGGGAGGTATTCTTAGTTTCGGGAAGGACGAGCCCGAAGATCCCGATCTTCACGCCGCCAAACTCTCGCACCACGAACGGCTGCGCGCCCCCAAACGGTTTACCGGTTTTTGTGTCGATGACGTTTGCGGCAATCCAGCCAAACTTCGACTCGGCCATTCGCTCTCTCAACACATCCGGACCAAAATCAAACTCGTGATTGCCAAAGGTCGCGTAGTCGAGACCGACCGCGTTCCATGCGTCAATCATCTGCGCGCCTTTGTAGGTGATCGATTCGACGGATGGAGAAATCGTGTCGCCCGCGAGTAAGAACAGGGTGTTGGGATTCTGCTGCTGAATACTCTTTTTGAGCGTCAGCAGGCGAGCGAGTCCGCCCTTCGTGTTCTTTTCGACTGGAGCAAACTGGTAGACGTCGTTCACCTGAAGCAGCGTCACGCGAACGTTGCATTCGGTTTTTTGCGACGAGGCGTTCGTGAAGAACGCGACGATGATTAAAGAAAAGGCAATCGCTAAGCGGCGAATCACTAGCAAACGCGGGTTTATCATGGTTACCTCAAAGTTTGGGGAATCGCGAGGAACGTGAATTATACTCGCACGGTTCCATGCCGGATAGAGAGACATTCTTCATCACAGGATTTCCGGGGTTTATTGCGGACCGTTTGCTGGAACGCCTCGCCCGAAAGCAAAGCCGTTTCATCCTCCTGGTCCAGCCGTCGTGGTCGGAGCGGGCGCGGACCGAGATCGACCGCATCGTCGGTCTCACCGGTCGCTCTCGCGACGACTTCCACATTGTTGAGGGCGATATCACTCAACCAAATCTCGGTTTAACTCCAGCCGACGTCGAGCTCACACAACAACAGACCACGCGCGTCTTTCACCTCGCGGCGCTGTACGACCTCGCGGTCCCGCGCGAACCAGCAATGCGCGTGAACGTTGGCGGCACGCGCAACGTGCTCGACTTCGCGCGTTCGCTGCCTTCACTGCGCCACTTTCATCACGTTTCGACTTGTTACGTTGCAGGCAAACGCGAAGGAGTGATTCTCGAAACCGAGCTGCAACACGACGCGGGCTATCGCAACTTCTACGAAGAGTCGAAGCACTTGTCGGAGCTGGAAGTCGAGTCAGTAAAGAACGTGCTGCCTGTAACAATTCATCGCCCGGCAGTTGTTTGCGGTGATTCACGCACGGGCGAAACCGTCAAATACGACGGCGTGTATTACCTGATTCTTTATCTTTTGCGCTGGCCGTCCCTCTCGTCGATAAACATCGGAAATCATGAGGTGAGTCTCAACCTCGTTCCGGTGGATTTCGTCGTCGACGCAATGGCCGCACTCGCTTTTGACGAAAATGCGATCGGCAAGACGTTGCAACTCGCGGATCCGGCGCCGCTCTCGACTAATGAACTCTTCAACGCCATCGCGCGCTCGGCGAATCGTAAACGATCGCGCGTCACCGCGCCGCGGGAATGGGTGCGTTCCTTTCTGATGCTGCCGCCCTCGCCGAGGCTCACCGGATTGCCGCATTCCGCCGTTCCTTACTTTTTCGTCAAACAAGTTTACGATACCAGCCAGGCGCAGACGCTGCTTGCCCCGCACGGTATTAAATGCCCGCCGTTTGAAACCTACGTCGACAACATCGTGGATTTCGTGAAAGCCCACCCGCGCATTTGACAAACGGAGAGATTTAGAATTAGTCTAAGTCCACTGTGAAGGAAACAAAGAAAGCCAGCGACCATAAATTGACCCCGCAGCGCGAAGCGGTGTTTCAGGTGATCCGTGAACGTGAAGATCATCCCACCGCCAGCGACATCTTCGAGGCGGCGCGACGGCGTCTGCCCGGCATCAGTTACGCCACTGTCTATAACTCGTTGCGCTACCTGAAAGAAGCCGGGCTCGTACACGAAATCAGTTTTGGCGACAGCGCCAGCCGCTACGACCGCGAGACCGAACGTCACGATCACGCCATCTGTGATTGCTGCGGCAAGCTCGTGGATTTCGACTTGCCGGAAGCAGCGCAACTCATGCAGGCCGCGGCTCGCAAGTCGCGCTTCAAAGCACAGTCAGTTCATTTAACGTTGCGCGGCATCTGTCCCGATTGCCGGGACGCTTCATAGCGCATTCAGTTCAACGGAATAATTTAACTTTTTGGAGGATACATGACAGCAGCAACAGCAGTAGCAGCAGAGAGGGCGATGGTGGGCCAGCCCGCGCCGGATTTCGATATGGCCTCGACGAGAAATATCGAGAAACTCAACGAGCCGGTCCGCCTCTCCGATTACAAAGGCAAGTGGCTAGTACTCGTTTTCTATCCGCTCGACTTCACGTTCGTTTGCCCAACGGAGTTGACGGCGTTCAGCGATCGTTACCAGGACTTTTTGGACATCGGCGCCGACCTTATCGGCGTCTCGACCGACTCCGTTTACTCGCACCGAGCGTGGCTGAACACGCCGCGTGACAAGGGTGGCGTTGAAGGTCTGAAATACCCGCTCGCCGCGGATGCGACGAAGCAAGTGGCGCGCGATTACGGTGTGTTGATCGAAGACCGTGGCATTGCGCTGCGTGGTCTTTTCGTAATCGATCCGGAAGGCATTCTTCGTTACAAAGTCATCCACGACTTGAACGTGGGCCGTTCGGCGGAAGAGACGCTGCGAGTGATCCAGGCGTTGCAAACTGGGGGTCTTTGCCAGGCTGAATGGAAGCCGGGCCAGAAGACTTTGAACTCGTAAGTAAGTTTTGACCCACAGATTACACAGAAACGTTCTGTGTAATCTGTGGCTGACTGTGAGAAAACGACCATGGCAATGAAAATTGGTTCCGAAATGCCGCGCCTCGACGGTGCCACTGAGTGGTTTGGCGGAACGCAGGCCCATGCGGAATCGGAAGTCGCAGGCCATCCGACACTCGTTCACTTCTGGTCCGCGAGCTGCGGGATTTGTAAAGACAATCTGCCGCGCGTCGGGCAGTGGCGCGACGAGAAGCGACGGCAGGGATTACGTGTGATTGGCATTCACATGCCGCGTTACGAATCCGATACGAACGTCGAAACGGTGCGCGAGTTGATCGGAACGTACGGCATCACCGAACCCGTGGCGGTCGATAACGAGCACAAACTGAAGGATGCGTTTCAGAATGACCACGGATACGTGCCGGCGTATTACTTGTTTGACGCCGAAGGCAAGCTCAAGAGTTTTGCCGCTGGTGAGCGCGGTCTCGACATGTTGAAGTCAGCTATCGAACGCTTGTTGCCGGCGGAAGAAGTGGTTGTATCGAGGACTTAAGTGACGATTGTGTCACTGAGTGCCGGCGAGGAGTTCGGCGAGGCGAAGCAGGAGATAGAAACTGACGAGCGCGCTGCCGATTGCCAGCGCGATCAGGCCCAGCATAATTCCACCCACAAACAACCAGTCACTGACTCGACCCGACCGTGCTTCTTCACTGGACACGGTCGCACGTTTTTTCAGCAGGTCGAGGTTCTTGTGATTCGATTTCCACGCGGCGTCTACAAGGTCGCCAACCACAGGCAGCGATCCCGCAATGTAGTCGAGCGCGATGTTCAAACCCATTCTTGCGAGGGTCACTTTCGGCACACGATAACGAACCGCCGAAGCGAGAATGTAAAACGAGACGAGCGAGGTGGCGGTATCGCCAAACCCGGGAATGAGTCCGATCAGCGCGTCGAGGCCGAAGCGCCAACCAAGCACTGGAACACGAAACAGGTCGTCCATCAGCCAGCCCAAACGTTCGAGACTCGTCTCGACGTTTGCGTCGCGCCGGTTGCCGGTTCGTTCCAGCGGAAATGTTTCCAGGTTAAAAGCTCTCATCTCAGCGAATACGCGTCATCTGTTGCCAAAAGAATTTTCCCACCCGGCCGAGCGCCGTAAACGCGTTCTTCTCACCCGAACGCGCCGGTGCTTGCTTCGCTTGAATCCCTAACGCCGTCGCCAGCTCCGCATCGGGCGGCGCGATGTCTTCGTCGCCGCGCTTGGCCGTCAGCCAGCGGGTGAATGTACGTCCAATCATCCGCCTTTGTTCGACTGGCGCCTCAGCGACCAGGGCAATCCGCAGATCTTCGAGTTGCGCAATCTCATAAAGGTTTGCCTGGTAATACTTCCGCAACGCTGCGAACACCTTTTCTTCACCAAGCGAGCTTTGCAGATCCACGAACATCAGCGCGCCCTTCGCGGTCACGATCGCGGCGTACTGAAACGTGTTGCGATACTCGCGTGAAGGACGATTCGCGTCCATGTCGTCGCCGCCGAACGTGCGGTACATGCGATAAACACCGCGTACTTGATCGTCGAGCACCGCGGCGGCTTTCTCGGGTCCGTACATGGCCTTGTAGTAAAGCAGCGACGACCAGCACGAGAGTGCTTCGTCCAGTACCGGTTCACGCGCCGGATCGTTGCCGACCGCTGCGCCCCACCATTGGTGGGCCACGAGATGCGCGACGGTCCATTCGAGACTCTCTTCAACCGACGGTCGCTGTTCGCGGATGATCTCCGGCAGATTGCGTATGGCGGGTGAGTCGAAATCGACGTAGAAAGCGCTCGCGATTACGTTCAGTCCCGAGAACTCACTACTGCCGAGACCGGCGACGAGCGGCGCTTCGGCGATACTGACCTGTTTGAACGGCAATGGACCGAACAACTTCGTAAACGTTCGCAACGCATTTGCGGCGACGCCGAGAGCGCGTTTGCCGACGCGTTCGTGCTCCGCGAAATATATCGATCTGACGTTAACGCCTTCGATTTCGGTGTGTTCGCTACGCAGGCCGCGACCAGCGAGAATCGCGAAGTCGCGTAGCGCGTTGGCGGTGAAATTCTGCGTGTTCTTCTCGTTGCGTGGTCCGGCTTCGACGCCCGAAGTGAAAACTTCAACACCGCTTGCGGCGGTGACTGTTACTTCGTAATCCGCCGCTTCGTTAAAAACGAAGTCGCCGACAGAAGGCTCGACTTTGCGTCGCCACTCGTCGCCATCGTGAACGACCAGCGTTGGATAAGCCGCGCCGAGGAGCATTATGCCGCGGCAGCGAAAATTGATGTCGCGAGCGCGGCGCGTTTCGCGATCGCTGCGCAACGCGGCGCTGACCTGCTTCACGACGTGTGTCGTCAAACTCGTTTCGTCGCGATCGATCTCCGGAACCGTGCCTTTGAACTTGATAAGGACCTCGGTCGCGCTTCCCGGCGCAACGGGTTCGCGCAAGTTCACCCGCAAGGTCGTGCCCTGATCGTCAAGCGCGGAGAAGAGCGCGCTGTTATCGACAGCGGCCCGCACTTCGAGAATCTCGATACGCGGTTCGTCGGCTTCAGCGGTCGAGCTGTTCCCTGAAACCGGTTGGTCGCCTGTGCGCAGGTTTGGGTAGAGATGAAAGTAAATTACTGACGAAGGCTTTTCGCCGTGATTCACCCAGCGAACTGTCTCGGCGCCCGTATAGGAAAGACGATCGAAGTCGAGTTTGAAGTCGATCTTGTAATGGTGGCGTTCAGCGGGTCCAACGCTCGTCTGCGCTGCGGCTGCGCCGCACCAGACGAATAGAAAACAGAACGGGAGAGCGATTGTTGTTAGCCGTCTCACTTCACCTACCGAATTACGATTGACTTCACCACGTCGCCGCGCTCGATGCTGTCCACTACGTTCATGCCCGCTGTGATTCGCCCGAAAACCGTGTAACCGCCATCGAGATGCGGTTGCGGCGCGTGCGTAACGAACCATTGGGAGCCGCCCGTGTCCTTGCCTGAAAGCGCCATGCCCAAAACTGCTCGATCGTACGGCACCTGGTTGATTTCGCAGCGGATCTGGTAACCCGGACCGCCGTTGCCGTCGCCGCGCGGGTCACCGTCCTGAATCACGAAGTTCGGCACGACCCGGTGGATCGTGATGCCGCGATAATAGTTTCGCCGGGCAAGCTGAACGAAGTTGTCTACTGTCAGGGGAGCTTCGCTGGGGAGCAGTTCAATAGTAAACGAACCTTTGGTCGTAGTCACGACAGCGTAGACTTTGCGACCGATTCGCGAGAGCGCGCGCCGGTAATCGGCGGTGGTGTTGCGCGTTTGCACTATGCCGGCCTGCCGGAAGAAATCGCCGGTCCCGTTTGCTTTCAGCAGTGTCGCGGCGCGACGACGCACGAGATAGTCGGGGAAACCCATTGCCATCTTGATTGGTTCGTTTGCAGCGGCCGTTTTTTGTTTGGCTAACGAGTCGAGAATCGAAAGGGCCGCGTCGTTTAGCGAATCCTTTTCCACGCGCGGCCAGGCGGCGATTAACGCGCTCGTGATCTCTTCGGAGGGTGGCTGGTCGCCGAGCAGGTCGGCGGCAGTTCCGCGCACGATCACGTCAGGTTTTTGCAAATGCGCGATCAGGACCTGCGGCAGATCTTTTGGTTTGAACGCCGCGAGCGCTCGTAGCACGTCCGGGATCGCGTAGTCGATATTGGTTTGCGCGAGTAACTTGCGCACGAGAGATTCAGCGGATGCCGCCCAGTCAGACTGCGCTTTGAGCGTGTCCGGCAATCCGCCGATTTCTGCGAGTGCGTTGGCAATCGCCGCGGCGGCCCGCCAGTCTGTGATGTTCATTGACCGGCGAAGATCGGAAAGATACGTAGCTGGAGCGATGCGAACGAGTGCGATTTCGATTTCGGGCGCTGTGTGTTTGAGCGTTTCGTTTGCTTTTTGGAGCCAGGCGATTGCCGGCTGATCGTATTTTTGCGACAGCAAACGACCGAGTGTTGTGGCGATCTCGAGACGCTCGTTTTGATCCGTTGAATAACGCTTCAGCAGCGCTTCGGCGGCGCGCGAATCTTTTAGTGTCGCCAGTGCGCGAATGCTGCTGATTCTGACGCGCGAGTCCGGATCGGACGTCGCCCGACCGAGGATCACGTCGAATGACGCTGTGTCCTCAGTTGCGCCGAGCACGCGCGCGGCGTTGGCGCGGACGTTCGGATCGGGATCTTCGTACGCTAGTTTACGGAGTAAGTCGTTCCCGTCTTTCAGTCGCAGACGTGCGAGTGCGTTTCCCGCGTCAGAACGGATGCGACCGTCCGGCGAGCTCAGGAATTTCGCAATCGCTGGACCCGCATCTGCTGCTCGCGCTCTCAAAGCAGCGGTCAAACCGAAGAGGATATTTAATTGATTTGTGGGCTGTTTGGCCTCGACTTCGAGCGCTTCACGGATAACCGCGCCGAGGTCACGTTGCCGGGCCTGTTGTTCCGTGGGAAGCGCAGCCGCGATCTTGCCGAGTGCTTCCAACGCGCGTGCTCGCAGTTCACCGCGTTCTTTGTTGGCTTTAATGATCTCGACCAGCAAGTGCGCCGCATTGATTGACTCAACTTCGCCGATAGCGAACGCAGCCATTGCGCGCACCTCCGGATCGGCGTCGTCCTGGAGCAGTTTTGAGATCTGCGGAAGCCTATCTTCATTGCCGATGCGCCCTGCGGCGAGCAACGCTCGTTTACGAATCGCGGCGTTGCGATGCGCGAGCAGTTCGCTCAAGTCTTTATCCCACCGCCGCTCATCTTCGGCGCGCGTGATGCTGATGAGTATTGGAAGTGGGATCTGCTGCGCGTGAGTCACGATCGTAACTGCGAGCAGCAATGTGGCGGCGCCAATCAGAACAAACGGTGTTCTTTTCATCTCGTTCTCAAAAAAGAAAAATCCACAGATTACGCAGATTAAATCTGGGTAATCTGTGGATAGTCAATGTGTGGAGTCGTTTTAGCTGACGACGTTCGAAACGCTTGGGATCTCGGTCGGTTTGCCCGGTTGCAGCTTCGTGGTGTCGAGCGGCTCGTCCTTCTTGATGTCTTTCTTGGACTTCTCGGCTGCCGTCTGCATTTGCACCATCTTGCAGCTTCCTTCGAAGATCGCGCCCTGCTCGATGATGAGCGACGGCGTCTGGATGTTGCCGTGAACCTTGGCTGCGCGGCCGAGTTCCAGCCGCTGCGTGGCGATGATGTCGCCGTTAATGTTGCCGTGGATCACGGCGTTTGCGACTTCAATATTCGCATCGACTTTGCCGTTGGCGCCGACGATGAGTGTTCCGCTCGATGAGGTGATACGGCCGGAGAAATGGCCGTCAACTCTCATCATGGCCTTGAAGTTGGCTTCGCCAGTGACGTCTGTGCCGCCGCCGACGAATCCGCTCAGCGTACCTTCCTTAATATCGCGGGCGAGAGTCTCGCTCTCAGTCATGGCGCCGCGAGCCGGTGTGGGCGCGGATTCGGTTGCCGGTTTTACCTCATTCGTCGATTGATACGAGTAAGGTTTGGCAGTGGCGTAATCAGGAACCTCCGGTTTGTTGTGGGTGGTGTGGTCCGTATCTTCCTGATCCTTGGCATTCTTTCCTATCCTAAGCATTTGTTACCTCCGTAAATATGGGGGCGCGGAAGTTTAGTCATCGGCCGTCGGAACCTGGATGCAACGAAACGACGCGCTTTCCTTTTGTTTGTGGATTTCTAGCTTAGACCGCTAGTACGAATGAATCGGCCGCTCGGCAGCGGGCTCATAATAATAGACAAACTACGCCATCGTGTCTAGCTTTGTAACGAAATTGTAACGGCGTGCGGTTTTATGGCATGCTGATCAGACTGAATTATGCACGCGAACCACAAGACGAAGACCAGACTGCTGCGCGGGATGGGCGAAGCGATCGCCGATTTCGCGATGATCGAAAACGGTGACCGCGTGATGGTCTGTCTTTCCGGCGGCAAGGACAGTCACACCCTCCTCGATCTGCTGCTCGACATGCGCCTTCGCGCCCCAATTAATTTTGACCTTTTGGCCGTAAATCTCGACCAAAAACAGCCTGGATTCCCGGCTGACGTGCTGCCCGCACACCTGACAAAACTTGGCATTCCGTTCCGGATAGTCGAGCGCGACACCTATTCGATCGTCAAACGACTCGTTCCGCAAGGAAAGACGTTTTGCTCAGTATGCTCGCGTTTGCGCCGCGGCATTCTTTACAACATCGCCGTCGAGGAGGGTTGCAACAAGATCGCGCTCGGGCATCACGCCGACGACATCATCACGACGCTGCTGCTGAACCTGTTTTATGTCGGCTCGCTGAAGGCGATGCCGCCGAAACTTCGTTCCAACGACGGCCGCAACACCGTCATTCGCCCGCTCGCGTATTGCTCCGAGCGCGACATCGCCGACTACGCTGCGCGCCGTGATTTTCCGATCATTCCGTGTGATCTGTGTGGGTCGCAGTCGAACCTGAAACGCGCGCGGATCAAAAAACTGATCACGGATCTCGAACAGGAAATTCCCCACATTCGCGCGTCGA
Source organism: Acidobacteriota bacterium (assembly GCA_020199835.1). Taxonomy (GTDB): domain Bacteria; phylum Acidobacteriota; class Blastocatellia; order Pyrinomonadales; family Pyrinomonadaceae; genus PSRF01. Next base: position 1,088,465 of record JAIVJV010000009.1, read on the forward strand.
TGCTCAACGCGCTTGGCAACGTGGTGCCGAGCCACTTGCTAGATCACCAACTGTTCGACTTTAAAAAGCTTGGCACCGCGACCGGAGATCTCGAAGCGGAACTCGATCTCGCCGTGGGCCACATCGACGAAGACTTACGCCCGACGCTCGTCGCCCTCACGAGTTAACCCCAATGAAGTTGACGGAGCCCGATTTCAGTGACTTTCCCCCCGGAACGGTCACCGAGTACACGACGCTCGTTTGTCTCGCGTGCATCTTCGACATCTTTACGGGTCAGATCGGACTTGCACCGCGTTCCGCGTATTCGGAGATCAAACGTTACGCGCCGACGGTCGAGGAATTAACGTCACCCAAAGCAGTGCGGCCGTTTTTCGACAGCGAAGAGAAACATCCGCGTTGTCCGTATTGCGATGCTGCGAAGCGCTGGCAAGCGCGTCTCAATACGCACTGCCTTGAGGGCGGGAAAGCCACGGACACACCGCGACGAAAACTGTTCAAGACTCTGCAAAAGAAGACTGAACAGTTTGCCATCGTCGAACAGAAGTCTGACCGCCGCACCGCGTTCTTCAATTGGCTCGACACGCTGCGGCTCTCGCTCGATCTCAACGAGCCCGGCTGGCTGCTCGAAGCCACGAAGTCGTTTCTCGAACGAAAAGAACCGAAGCAAGATTGGACGGAAGTGTTTGAAGGTTTGGGTGTGGTGCGTGCGTCGTCGCGGCTGAGTGAAGGTTGGGAAAGGGATGGCGCGCGGCTTTATCTCTCGCCGGAGCTCTATAACGAAGCTTTGTTAGTGCAGTATCTCGTGAGCCGCTCGCACGAGCATGGCGGCCGCACACTCGTTGGAAGGTTGACGTTGCCGGAACTGCTTCGCCGCATGCGCAAAGGTGGTTACCTCAGCGCACACGGCATTGAAGCGTTCGATCAGTTTGAACTGTTTGAGAAACTGATCGACGAAGTCGCGGGGTCCGGCGCGTTGAAGCTTTACTACATCGTGGACCGCCGCGAGTTCATCGACAAAGTGAAATCAGTCTACGCTAGCTACGCGTAAGAACACTGAGACCGCAGACGATTCGCCGGTGGTCTCAGGAAAACCATCTTATTGCTCGCTTACTTACTGTTCTCGATGCTGGTCGCGAGCACGTCGTTCATCGCGCAAATCGCCATGCGCTTCGGCACGGCCGGCAGTTTGAGATCCTTGATGTCAAAGGTCTTGTTACCGACCATTGTGGCTGAACCGAGTTTCGCCCATCCTTTACCCATGTCGACATAGATCGGCACGAGCATTACGAAGTTATCGGAAACTCCTGACTGTGTGAGCTTGCCATTCAGCATGCCATCTTTGCTGACGCTGTATTCAAACTTGTAAGCCGGGACCTCCGTGCCGTAGACCCACTGATCGAAGAACCAGTTCATCGTGCCGTTCTTGTCGATGTCCATCTCTTTCGTCATGTGTTTCTCGACGGCGCGTTTGAAATCCTCAGTCGAGACAGCCTGGTTGTAGTGCGTCTGGACGAAGTCTTTCATCATGTTCTGGAACGCCGTGTCGCCGCCTTGTCCCTGCTTGTACATCATCATGCGCAGCATGTGCAGGATGTACGCGCCCTTCGGATAAATCAGGAATCGCGCGGCGCCGCCGGTCTTGGCGTTGTTAAGCCGGTAGCCCTGCGTGACGGGTCCGATCGTGTAAGGCTTGCGATCGCGCGTCTGCGGGGTAGCCTGAACGATCTGCTGTCGCAGGTCTTCCCAGAAATCGACAAACTTTTCGTTGCCGCGAGTTAGTTGCACGTAAAGCGATGCGGAAAACTCGGCAAAGCCTTCGCTCATCCACTGGTCGCGGTAGCTGTCCCAGCCGATGATGTGACCCCACCACTGATGCGCGACCTCGTGCGGCGCAACGTAGCGCCAGAACGTGTCCGTGCCGCCGCGTGTGCCGAGCAATTGCGCGCGCTGCGTGGTGTCGATGTAAGCCATGTACGGCATATAGACCAGCGTAGGCCATGCCTGGCCAAAGCCTGCTGCCGGTTGTTGGGTCATCGCGATGCGCGTGTACGGAAGTTTGCCGAAGAATATATTGAAGATGCGCATCGAGTTTTGCGCGTCCGCGATCGCCGGATCAGCCATGGCTGTAGTGGAGATGGATCCCAGCGTCGTCATCGTTCTGACGCCCTGGGCTTCGGCTTGTTCGATGTTTCGCTGGATTGCCTTCAGTTCATCAGGCACCTCGACGTTGGCATAGAACTCGACCGCGTAGCCCGTATCCTTGTCGATTACCTCTTTCCGTTTGAAGCGGCCGTAGTTGAAACCCGCGACTGCCAATTCGGTCTTGCCGCTGGACCACTTCGCCACCGATAGGTCGCCTTCGCGCGTGTCAGGCTCGATCGGCGCACCAGTGCCAACGAACGTGTATTGCTTCGGGTAGCGGAAAGTCATCGTAAAGATCGCGCGGTCTTCGGCGAAGAGCGAGTTGGCATTTCCCGGATACCACGTGGAACGGGGAATAAGAATGAAGTTGCCGCCGCCGGAATCGCGCAGAGCGTCGGTGCCTTCGTATTGAATCGTCAAATGGGTTGTTTGTCCGGCCTCGAGCGGTTTGTTCAGGATGACGCCGAAATCCGAATCCTCATCCTTGCCTTCCTGAATAAAACTCAGCTCGTTACCTTCAGCATCTGTCACTCTCGACACGCGCAACGTCCGGAACAGATCGAAAGGCACAACGCGTGTGCCCGCGATGAGATTCTTAAACGTGATTTTGTCGGTCGCTGCGAGGTGTGCGCCTTTGATCGCAGCGTCGATTTCATGATGAGTGATGTCGATAATGCGGCGGTCTTCAGAACTCGAAGCTGTGCCCTTTTTGACCTCGTCTTCGCGATGGAACGCGGCCCAGATGCCGCCGTCCGTTTCGCCGTAACTCATCAACGAGACTTCTTCCGGCATCGCGCTTTGCACGCCGAGTGGTTCGAGCTGATAGATCAGTTTGCTGAAACGCTTGCCGTCGATGAAGGCGTTGAAGAAACCTTCGTGACTTGGGTTGTAAACGTCGTACAAGACGCGCAGTTCGCGGTTGTCGCGCAGCCGTTTACGCACCAGATCCTGGTTGCTGCGATACAGATCGCGAGCTTGGTTGGCTGAGGGTCCGCCGGTCTTCATTGTGGCGTTTGGCGAAGCTTTGATTTCTTCGAAGGTCTTGTCACTGAATCGGAGCACAAGTCCGGAGAACTGTTCGGTGATGCCGTCCTCGCCGGTAAAGATCCTCATGCTGTTCTTCTCCGCCTGGGTCGGCGGCATCATCGTCATCTCGCCGCTGCCAATGAACACGGCGCCGGTGACTCTGTTTTCGATAGGAGTGATGAAATAGATGTCGCCCGACTTCAACGTGAAAGTTGCGGCGTCGCGTTTCAGTGCGAGATTGTTGACGGTGGCATATGGACCACTGAAATCCTGATCAGTTTTGGCAAGCACTCTGAGCGACTGGTAGATCGGATCGAGATTGCCTTTCAGAGCACCAGTCGCGACTTTGACTGTCGCCTCAACGGGAGTGATCTCGAGTTTGAGATCGGCTGACTTGACGCCGTCGTCCTCGACTTTTACGTCACCCTGACGTGCGTCTTTGAAGCCTTTCGCGACGACGCTCACGTCGTAAATACCCGCCGGCAGGCCTTCGATTTTGTACTTGCCCTGTGGATCAGTCACTCCGCTGAAAGTCTGTTTGGTGGCTTGGTTCGTGACTGTGACGGTCGCTCCGGGGATAGCGGCGCCTTTGGGGTCGGTGATTTTTCCCTCGATCCGTCCGCCGGCTCCGTGAACAACGAGCAGGGGGATGGAGATGAGGGCGGCCAACAGGATGAAGGTAAATCGTTTAGTCAATTTCATCTTAAACCTCGCAAACTGAGTTGATAGATGTAGGCGTAATCGCGTGTTGGGCCACAGCGCGATAGTGGGTTGACGCAGATTATTCGACTTTAGGGCGTTTCAGTCAAGCTCTGAATTAGCAGTTTAGTTGCTCGCGGCGATAGTGGTGGGTCACTGGTCTGCGGCGGCCCAGGCCAATCGCGTTTCTCGAAATGATCAGTGTCGGCGGTAGCTGGCGCCGCTTGAACTCGTTTGCCGGCGATTCAACGCGGTTCAGGATGTCGAGCACAAACTGCCGCTCGAAACCGTGATCCGCGATCTCCTGCGGCGTAGCCTTTTGTTCGAAGTACAACTTCAGCACGCGATCGAGTTGGTCGTAAGGCGGCAACGACTGATCGTCAAACTGGCCCGGCGCCAATTCTGCTGACGGACGTTTGCCCACGATCGCTTGCGGAATGATCTCGCGTTCGCGGTTCAGATAATTCGCGAGGGCATAGACTTCGGTTTTTAGCAGGTCGCCGATCACGGCGAGTCCGCCGTTCGTGTCGCCGTAAAGCGTGCAGTAACCCAACGCGAGCTCCGACTTGTTTCCGGTTGAGAGCAGCAGACGATTTTCCGAGTTGGAGATCGTCATCAGAATGTTTCCGCGCAGACGCGATTGCAGGTTTTCCGAAGCGACGGATCGGCTGTTGATTGACGGAGCAGGCAAGTGGAGTTCTTCGCGCAGTGTTTCGTAGGCGCGCGAGATCGGATGCTCGATGACGGGCATGCGGAGACGGCGGCCGAGTTCGACGGAATCGTCAACGCTCGATTTTGAGGAATAAGGCGACGGCATCATCACGCTGAGAACGTTTTCTGCGCCGATGGCCTCGCACGCGAGTACGGCAACCACGGCGGAATCGATTCCGCCGGATAAACCGAGCACGACGCGTTCGAATCTGTTTTTGCGTGCGTAGTCGTGAATGCCGAGCACGAGTGCGTCGTGAATCGTTTCGATGTCGTCGCCGGGCAGGCAAAACTGATCGGCGAGGTCGGAATCGAGATCTACGGTGCCGATGAACTCTTTAAAAGGCGGAGCTTGCAGGATGATTTTTCCCCGCGCGTCAGCGACGATGCTGGCGCCGTCGAAGATGATGCCGTCGTTTCCGCCGACGAGATTGACGAAGATGATCGGTAGGTTTGCGGCTTTGGCGCGGTGCGAGACCATCGCGCAGCGTTGGCCCATCTTGGCTTTATTGAACGGCGACGCATTGATGGAGACGAGCACTTGCGCGCCGAGTTCGATCAGTTCGTCGGCAGGATCGTTTGTGTAGAGACGTTCGCGCCAGAAGGTTTTGTCGTTCCAGAAGTCTTCGCAGACGGCGACACCGAGTTTGTGCTGTTGCACGCTGAGAGCAGCGTCTACATCCGTGGTTTTCTGCGCCGCGTTGGTTGGATCGCCGTTGTGCTCAGGAATCGTGAAGAGGTGTCGTTCGGCGCTGGGTTGGAAGTACCGCGGATCGTCGAAGACGTCGTACTCAGGCAGCAATGTTTTATCCGCGAAGCCGAGCAGTTCGCCGTTGCGAATTATCGCCGCGGAGTTGTAGAGGCGGCGGCCGGTGGTTAATCCGGACGGCCTGACCGTCCCGACGACCGCTGTGATTCCCTGCGTGGCGGGTATGATCTTGTCGAGTGGACCGAGAGCACATCGTTGAACGTCGCGGTCAAGAAACCAGTCGAGGGACGTGTAGCCCTGGATGCAGGTCTCGGGGAAGACGACGAGATCCGAGTTCTCTTGTTTTGCCTGTTCGATGCCGCTGATGATCTTGGCGGTGTTCGCTTCGAAGTCGCCGTTCGTGGTGTTGATCTGGCCGATAGTGACGCGCATGTAGGTACTCAGTTTACGGTTAGAAGCAGTCACTTGCTGTCGTTAAGCTGACTGCCTGGTAGGTCAGCGCCGCCTTATGGGCAGCGGACTTGACTGATAGCAAACCAAAACGGGTTGCGCTATATTCTAACCCCAACTGCGGAGGGGTCGCATAATGGTAGTGCAGCGGTCTTGAAAACCGCCGGCCGAAAGGCTATGCAGGTTCGAGTCCTGTCCCCTCCGCCACCTCAGATCAACAACTTACCGCTTTCAACAATTCTCTCAAGCTCCATCGGTTCCTGCAGCGACTTGGCGCGATCCTGGCGGCTTCTGCTGCGGGTTCCTTTGGGCGAACGGCAACGGCTCACGCCCTCCGGTCTCGATTTGGTTTAATGTACTACTCAGTAGTATAGTAGGCGCGTGAAAGGGATGGGCCCAGTCTGGTTGAATTCGTCGAATCGAATCTTTTTTCCGGGCAAGTTCGCGAGCTTGGCGGGGAGATCTTAACAAGAATCCAATCAGACTTGGCCCAGAATCCCGAGCGCGGCGCAATTGTAAAAGGCACTCATGGCGTTCGCAAAGCCAGAGTGGCAAATCCAGCTTCGTCGCGCGGGAAGAGTGGGAGTTATCGGTACCTGTATCTTTACCTCGAACATGCTGGGAGAATTCATCTCTTGTATCTATTCAGCAAGGGCGAACAAGCTGACCTGTCGCCTCAGCAAAGGCAAATCATCGGCGTGTTAAATCAGAAGATTAGGAAGGAACGTTGAGCCATGAAACCAGCAAAGACTCGAAAGATGCAAACTAATAAAACGAACTACATGAGTGACGAGGCATTTGCCGATCTTAAGGCAGCCATGGAAGACGCACTAGCTTTTGAGCGTGCTGAGCGTCGCAATCTAAAAGTGACTCGTATTCAGGCTCCACGACGCCCGAAAGCGTTGTCACCAAAAGATATTGCTCGAATACGAGAAAGGCTCAACTGCTCCCAGGCGGTATTCGCAATGATGCTGAACATCAGCCCCAAAACGGTCCAGGCATGGGAGCAAGGTTCGAGAGAGCCCGGTGATGCAGCGCTGAAGTTGCTGACTATCGCCAAAAAACATCCTGAGATTTTGCTTGAGGCGTGAAGCAAGAATGTTTAGCCGTTCGAGGAATTCATACTCCGCCTTCCGATCAACAACTTACGCTCACTCGAATGGCGTTTGCTGCTGCCGCTATTGAGTACTTTCGGATAAAGCAACCTATAAACAGTCATTTGACATCCACCCTCACGCGCGCATACTGTCTGTTTGTTCTCAGAACTTTGAATTCTCACGAGTTGTTACGCTGAATTCCAATAAGCGATAAATGTCGCCTGTTGGAGACAGGGGTTCCTCTACCCAGCTTGAGAAGATCCCCTCATCTAACCTCCCTTTCATAGAACCTCGTGGGCAATGACGCCTCAAGGTCGGACTGCCCAGGACATCTCTGTAGCTATGCCTGCTCGTCGCTTCTGGTCGAGCCGCATGATTGATATGGATCAAAGAGTGCAAGCGGTCTTGGATCGCCTGGATGAATCGATCGATAGCAAGCCGGCAGTTCACGAGTTAGCTGATGCCGTCAACCTGTCCGCTTCGCATCTGCGGCGCGTGTTTAAGGCAGAGACCGGAGTACCCCTCAATCAATATCTCAAATCGCGGCGCCTGCAAAAATCGAAAGAACTTATCGAGCACACTTTCCTCAATATGAAACAGATCATGTTTGCAGTTGGAGTGAAGGATAAATCGCAGTTTGCCAGGGATTTTAAAAAGCTCACCGGCTTAACACCGACTCAATACGCCGCACGCTTCCGTTCTACAGGAAAATTCAGGACGAATATTTTGTCTCACAAATGATCAAATTTGCTTCCGAAAAGGCGTTGCATCGTGGACCAGGATATTGTAAAAATTTCAGCGCTTAGGGAAACGTAATAAGTGGGAGACGCTTCAACCCGACAGCGGCCTCCGAGAAACTCACGTTCGCAGAAACATAAGGGTGAACATAAAGGGTGCACAAGGGGTGTAGTTCGCATTCCGTTGTGCCCTCACCGATCAATCACGTGAGATAAACAAAATATTTGCTTCTGGACACTTTTGATCCAGTGACAATGCGCACCTGCCTTGCGCAAGAATCAATGGGAGACGTGTGTCATGCGAGTCTTCACTAGAAAACTGCTTCCTTGCCGGCAAATTGAATCTTACTCGGTCATTCATCTTGGTGAACGCAAAGTTTTTCTCAACCCTTCCGGCACCGGGATTTGGAATCTGATCGATGGCGTAAAGACAACGGAGGACGTCGCTCTGGCTGTTGCGCAGCAACTTAACGCGCCGGCAGAGAAAGTCGCTGGTAAGGTAACAACGTTCCTTGAAAGTCTTTATGAACGAGGGCTCCTATGGCTGGTCCAGGATGATGGCCGCTTGCGGGGGATCTCAATCGCTCCCACCAGAACTCCTGAAGCGTTGGCCAATTCAGAGGTGAGTTCTCCACCGGCTGCGCTTGATCTGCGGCCTGTTCAGGAAATCTGCATGACGCCAAAGCTCGCAGTGGGCCAGGCCAGCAGCGTAGAGGAACAGGTAAATCAACTCTACTGGGAAAACCACTACATACAAAAGATGCACGTCGAGTTGACTTATCGCTGCAACTTCCGATGCGTGCATTGCTACAACACCACTCACGGCGGCGCCGCGACCGAGCTGACTACCGAAGAGTGGTTTGATGCTTTCGATCAGTTGGCGCACCTGGGTTGTTATTTGCTGACGCTAACAGGCGGTGAATTATTTGTTCGCAAAGACGTGGTGCCGATCATCCAGCATGCCTGCAGCCGCCAGTTCGCGCTGCGACTGAATACAAATGGCTCGCTGATTGACGAAAAAATGCTGGAAAAGCTCGAGCCTATGCGGCCGTTTTTGCAGTCGTTTGACGTGAGTTTCTACGGCGCGGATGAGAAAGTGCACGACACGCTGGCCCAGCGGCCCGGATCTTACAACAACACCATGCGTGCGATCCGTCTGTTGAGTGAAGCGAAGCACAACCTGGTCGCGAAGTTCGTGACCATGCGAGACAACTTTGAGGGCATCGATAAATTTACGGACGACATGACCCGTTTGGGCATACGTTATGTGGTCCATACCGGATCGGTGATCCCGCAAACTGACCGCAACACCAAACCACTGGTCCAGATACTGACTGACGCTCAATATCGAAAACTGGTTTTGTCGCATGGTTCAGTGAAGCACTCGAGCCCGGGCAACTGTAAACCCGGACATGTACGTGGAGCCATCACCCCCGAGGGTCATATCAGTCCGTGCGAATGGTTGACCGATTTCAAATACGGCAACTTGCGAGAGCAGTCTCTGCGAGACATCTGGTACTCGTCCGGCTTCCTGGAGTTTCGCAAGGTATTTGAAGAGGAGAGTGAGTGTCCGCCATGCAGTCTGCGGCCCGGATGCGATCGGTGTCCCGCGCATTCGTATCTCGAGACTGGCAGTCTACTCAAATGTGCTCCGGTTCAACGTCACAATGCAGAAATCTTCCAACAGGTCGTGGGGGTTTAGGAGGGTTGAATATGGAATGCCTCACCTCTGTGCAACTCCGGCCGCACGTCGGTACGCGCACCATAGGTAAGAAGCTCTGTCTTATTAATCAAAAGAGCAGGGAAATATGGCTCTGTGGCGGGATCAGTCCACGCATCTGGGAAAGGCTTCAGCAAGGGCAGAGCATTCCCCGGATTAACGACGAGTTGAGCGCGAAATACCGTGTGCCGGTCGAGAGAGTGGCAGGCGACGTCAATACCTTTCTCGAACAACTATGGCAGCGACGGATTATCGATCTGCCGGGCCGCGAGCACATCACTGACGAACAGCGCGCCGAGATGTTGACGGAAGAGGCGCACAACAAGAACGGCCGGTTATATGAGGAGGCCGTGGCCGCGAACACGTTGTTCCGTGTTTGGCTCGATCTGCTTATTCCCTGTAATTTGCGCTGTCGACACTGTTATCTCGACTTCAGCGAGAAAGATATTGTGCCGTTCCCTGAAGTCTGTAGTTACCTGGACCAACTGGCCGAGCATGGCTGTCCCGAGCTCGTACTCACCGGCGGAGAGATATTCCTCAGAAAAGATCTTTTGGACATCGTAGCTTACGCGGAGAGTAAAGGGTTTCTATTCGACCTCTACACCAACGCCAATTTCATCGATAAGAAAAAAGCGGATCAACTCGCAAAGCACCTCATCAGTACCGTCCAGATCAGCATCTACGGCACTACCGCTCCAATTCACGAAGCTGTTACGAAAAAGGCCGGCACCTTTGAGAAGAGCATTACGGCCGCGAAGCTGCTCATTGAACGCGGCATTCCGGTCCGGTTGGAGTATCACATCCAGAAAGACAACTTCGAGGATGCGTTCAAGTTTCCGGAATTCGCGACCGCAATGGGAGCCTCTTACACTTTTGATTCAAAACTGGTTCCCAATCGCAACGGCGATACAGAGTTGCTTCAGTATGGCGTGTCGGTTCAGCAACAAGCTGAGATTTACAAAGCGGGGTTGATGAAACGCGAGGCCAAGTTTGTCTGTACGGCCGCTGTTTCCAAGGCCAGAATCAGCGCGCACGGCGATATCTATCCGTGCGAGCTAATCAACACCGCGGTTGTCGGAAACTTGAAGCAGCACACACTCAAGGAGATCTGGGATTCGAAATGGCGCACCAGCCTGCGCGAGAAGATCCTCTCTTACAAACCAAACCGCTGCGGCGGCTGCAATCACGTATCCGATTGTGAGCCTTGCGCGGCAATGAGAGGTTTTTATCTCCATGAACAGCACATGGAGGATCCGGTTTCGGAAGCTTGCATGCTGACCACGGCCAGTCTTCTTGCTCAAGGTAAAGAGCTGGAAGAGAACTCACCCTTCAGAACACTTAGCGGTGAGCCTTCTTGCGTCTCGACCATATTGGCGCAGACGCAAGTGCCGGGGCGACGGGCTTCACTCCCGATACTACGCGGAGTGTGAGTGGCTCAGTAGCAGCACCATTAGTTTGTTTTATATCTTTTAGGAAAGGAGGCACGCACATCATGGATAACAACGAAGATATCTATCTCGAACCGACTGTCGAACTGAGTTCAGATGACAGCGCGGCTAACGGACAACAGAGCGAGCCGGTGATCATTTGTGTGTCTGGGTGTTAATTCCTCAGACCCACCTTCCGGATGGGGTATTTAGAATGGAGCCTGTCAAGCCTTCTCTATACCCCATCTGCTTATCTGTCTCACCGTTCTGCCGGTTCGAGATAGGCAAATAGAATATATGCGGAAGTCTGAAAACTCCAACCTGACGATTATCAAGCGCTTCGTCCCTTTTACACGGCCCTATTTTAAAAAATATGCGCTGGCGATTCTGCTTTTAATCATTACCTCGCTACTCTCGCTACTGCCGCCGTTTCTGCTGAAGATCATCATCGACGACGCGATAAAAAACGGTCAGGCGCACCTGCTCGACCTCATCACTCTGGCAATGGCAGCAGCCATCATTGCTGCCGGCACCTCAAGAGGAGTGATGGAATATATACATGAGTGGGTCAGCGCCAGGTTTATCTTCGATTTGCGCCGCTACTTATTCAATCTTATTCAAAGCCAGTCAATGGATTTCTTTTCCTCGGTCAAGGTGGGGGATATCCTGGGCCGCTTGCGAGTAGATATTACCGCTGTCTACGGAGTGTTAGTGAATACGATGCTGGGCGCCATCAGTGAGGCGGTTCAGATCATCGGGATCGCAGTGTTGCTGTTCTATCTGGACGTAAGACTCGCACTGATCGCCATCCTGTTTATTCCGCCGCTATATGTCGTTCTCACTTTTACAGGCAAACGTCTGCGCCAGCTCAGCCGCGTTACGCGTGACAAGGACGTGGCCCTGCTGGACTTCTTCCAGGAACGAATCTCCAACATAGGTGTCATTAAGATCTTTCATCGGGAGCGACACGAAGATCGAAGGCACGCTGAGCTTAGCGAAGACTTTATTCAAGCGACGCTCGGGAGAGTGAAATACAAGTTTACCTCGATGTTTCTGATCGGCACTATCACCTCGGTGGCGAGTGTGGTTGTGATCTGGTACGGCGGCCACCAGGTAATCAACGGCGCACTCTCATTCGGTAGCCTGATCGCTTTTTACCTCTACGTTGTCCGTCTTTACACGCCGATTCAGTCGCTCGCCAATCGAGGTATTGAGGTCTATAACGGCATGGCCTCGGCCGACAGACTGATCGAATACATGGACCTGAAACCGACCGTCCGCGAATCGGAACGACCGGTCCGGCTCAAAAGTGTTCGTGGTGAAATACATTTTGACAAGGTCTCATTCACCTATCCAAACAGCACTAACCCCGTTATCAATAATCTTTCCCTGGACATACCTGCGGGGCAGAAGGTTGCATTGGTGGGTTCGAGCGGCGCCGGCAAAACAACTCTCGTAAATCTTCTGTGTCGCCTTTATGAAGTCGACTCGGGAAGCATCAGCATCGATTGCCACGACATCCGCGAGCTAGCGTTTGACAGTCTCTACGATTCGCTGGGCGTCGTCTCGCAAGACACTTTCCTTTTCAACTCAACCATCGAGGAGAACATCAGGTTCGGACGAGTTGATGCTTCTCACGAAGAAGTAGTCGAGGCAGCGAAGAAAGCTCACCTCCACGACTTCATTCTCAGTCTGCCTGCCGGATACAACACTGTCGTGGGCGCGCGCGGAATGAAGTTATCAGGCGGCCAGCGCCAGCGGCTGGCGATCGCGCGGATGGTCTTGAAAGATGCGAAGATTTGGATACTCGACGAGTTTACTTCCTCGCTCGATTCGAGCTCGGAGAATGTTGTCTATCAGAACCTGGAACCGTTACTGCAAAACAAAACGACGCTGATCATCGCGCACCGTTTCTCAACCATTCTTTCGGCCGATCGCGTTGTCGTTATCCATGACGGCAACATCATTGAGGCGGGCACGCACGCGCATCTGTACCGGTTGGACGGTGTGTACAGGAAGCTGTTTGACACGCAGTTTCGACATAACAGGATGTTTATGGACATCGACCAGATTCACGATTCACTCACGACCGCGGGAGCACCATCAGCATGAGTGTGCTGTATAACATTTCCAGGGAAGCGACGGCGCCGGTTGCGCGGAACCTCATTGTTCCGGCAAAGGATCCGATCGCTCTCGTCTACATGCCATGGGGTTCAGTGTCGCGCGGGTCGATTGCGATTGGCATCTTGAAGGAGTGCGCCAAACAGATTGGTGTTAAGCCCGACGTCCACTACCTGAATATCAAGTTTGCGGAGAAGATCGGCCTCGAACTTTACGAATCAATTTCCGAAGCTTCCGCTTTCTTTCCGGAATGGTTTTTCTCGTCAGTGCTTTTCGGGCCCCAGGGACTCGGCTTGCTGAAAAACTCCTGGGAGGATCTACTCAGCACGGAACTGGGCAGCAAAATGGCCGAGCGATTGAAGGAGTTGACCAATGGTTCCGAAGAGTTATGCCTCAGTATAGTTAACGACTACGTGCCACAGTTCATTGACGAATGTCTGACGAGCATCGACTGGTCGCAGTATAGAGTAATCGGCTTCTCAGCAACGTTCGCCCAAACGCTTGCCTCGCTGCTGCTCGCTAAACAGATCAAGGATCGTTATCCGCATATCAAGATTGTGCTGGGCGGCGCCAACGTAGATTCTGAAATGGGTTTCGAAGTGATCAAGGCGTTCGACTGGATCGACTACGTTGTGCACGGCGAGGCTGAACGAAGTTTCCCGCAATTGCTTAATAATATTTACAACGAGAACGATTCGCAGAAGATTCCAGGTGTTTCGGTACGTCGCGGCACGGAAATCGAACCCGGCTTCAACGACGCCCAACTGCTGCGTGATCTTAACGAATCTCCAATGCCTGACTACTCGGATTACATCAAAGAGGCGCAGCGGGCCAATATTGACAAGCGTCTTCGCATTAAACTCTCTTTTGAATCTTCGCGCGGTTGCTGGTGGGGCGCGAAAGCTCATTGCACGTTCTGCGGCTTGAACGCGAACAACATGGCGTTTCGCAAAAAGGAGCCTGGCAGGGTTTATGAAGAGATCCTGAAGTTGGCGGGACAGTACCGCTGTCTGACGCTAAATGCGACCGACAACATTCTGGACATGGGGTATTTCAAGCAACTGCTGCCGCGTTTGGCTGAGGCAAACTTTGATCTGTCGCTCTTCTATGAAGTGAAGGCCAACCTCACACGCGAGCAGGTTCGCAAACTCGCGGCGTCCGGCATAAATAAAATCCAACCCGGAATCGAGAGCTTTGATACGGACTTGCTGCGGCTGATGCGCAAAGGCGTTACCGCTATTCAAAACATTCAACTACTCAAATGGTGCTACGAGGATGGCATCGATCCTTACTGGAATGTTTTGTACGGCTTTCCCGGCGAGCGTCCCGAGCAATACAAGGATCTGCCGCGACTGCTCCGCTTGTTGTCTCACCTGCGGCCACCCAGCGGTATCTCGCCGGTGATCTTTGAGCGATTCAGCCCGTATCACTTCGACAAAGACAAGTTCAAGCTTACGCTCACGCCGTTTCCGCTTTACCCGATGCTTTATCCGGCGCCCGTCGACTACGACAAAGTCGCTTACTACTTCAACGGCAAGTGGGAAGACCAAACCATGGATCCGCAGGAGTACATCAGTCCGTCACTCGAGGTTTACCAGGAGTGGCAAGCTCGTTGGAACGAGGGCCGGACAGTTTTCTATTACGAGAAGGGGCCTGGGTTTCTTACGCTTTATGACAACCGTCCGCTTGAGAAAGGCGCCGGGCTGCGTTTGCGGCGGCTGAATTTGAGTGAGAGACAGGCTCGGGTCTATCTCTTCTGCGACGAGAAGCGACCATTTAACGCCATCCATCAGATGGTGAACGAGGGCAGTGAGAATCCGCTTCCGGAAGACAAGCTTCGCATTTTGTTGGATCAGTTTGTGAACCAGGGACTGATGTTCTTGGAGGATGATTGTTACTTATCACTTGCGGTGAAGAAGAGTGCGGTAAAAAGCCACATCCGCGCCAGCGCAGATGGCAATCAATAGGTGAATTTGCAGTCCTCTGGAGGGAGTGCTTGCCACGGGAATGTTAGACCATTAAAATTACTTAACTCTCAACGAACGAAACCTCTAGGGGGATGTTTTGAAATGCAGTTCTTGATGCAGGATCTTCGTTATGCGTTAAGAATGTTCCGCAGAAACTGGGGCTTCACACTCACTGCCGTAATGGTTATGGCGCTCAGCATCTGCGCCACCGTGGCCATCTTCAGTGCAGTAAACGCCATCATTCTACGACCCCTGCCTTACCACAATTCAGAACGTCTGGTGACGGTCTGGGGCACGCAGCCCAAGGTGCCCAAGGTTCCAACTTCACCGGCCGAATTTCTCGACTGGAAGACACAGACTACAACGTTTGACGCGATGGCTGCTTTCAGCGGCCAGAGCTTCAACCTTACGGGCGCGGGTGAGCCGGAACGTATCGAAGGTGCGGTAGTCTCACCGGGTTTTTTCCAGGTACTGGAGATGCAGCCGCTCCTCGGCCGCTCCTTCAACGAAAGCGACGAGCAGGGTAGCGGCAATCGCCTGGCGCTCATCAGTGAAGGACTTTGGCGCCGGCGCTTCGGCGGTGATAACACCATCATTGGATCCAGGCTACTGCTGAATGATGAAAGCTTCGAAGTTGTCGGCGTGATGGCGCAGGATTTTCAGTTTCCGGAGCGGGTCGATCTTTGGGTTGGCCCAAAACAGATAGTGCCCGAACCGCCGGTCAGGCTGCCGGGCAACATCCTCGAGATGCGCAACGTTCGTTATCTCGGAACAGTGGCGCGACTCAAGCCTGGTGTAAAACTCCCGCAGGCCCAGGCTGACATGAGCGCGATTGCGGCGCGTTTGGCGCAACAGTATCCAGCCACCAACGAACAACACGAAGTCAAACTGGTCGCTTTGAAAGAAGAGATCGTCGGGAACGTAAAGCCAGTGCTCTTCATGCTGCTTGGTGCGACGGTTCTGGTACTGCTCACTTCCTGTTCCAATGTCGGTAATCTCCTGTTGGGCCGTGCTCTCGCCCGGCGTAAGGAGATCAGCACTCGACTCGCGCTTGGCGCCAGCCGCCTCCGCATCGCCCAGCAAGTGTTGACGGAAAGCGTGCTGCTCTCGCTGATAGCAGGCGGACTCGGATTGCTGCTGGCGCGTTGGGCGATCAAGGCATTGATCGCGATTGGTCCAACAAACATACCGCGCGCCACGCAGATCAGTATCGATGGCACAGTCCTTTTGGTCACTTTGCTGATCTCTGTTTTGACCGGTATCAGTTTCGGGTTGGTGCCGGCACTGCAAACGAGGACCAGGCATCTCACGGAGGTGCTCAACCAAGGCGCGCGCGGATCCAGTTCCGGGCCGGGCCAACATCGCGTTCGCAGTGCGCTGGTAGTCTCGCAGGTCGCCTTGAGTTTCGCCTTGTTAATCTGCGGTGGACTGATGTTCAAGAGTTTCTACCGGCTACAGAACGTCAACCTTGGTTTTGATCCGGACAGCGTCTTGACGATGCAGATCGCTCTGCCGCGCGCGAAGTATGTCGATCCGAACCAGGTAACCGGGTTTTACGAACAGGCATTGCAGCGACTGAGCTCGCTTCCAGGGGTGAAGAGTGTCGGGGCGATCAGCAAATTACCATTGACGGGTACGGGGGTCAGTGGCGGCATTGTGATTGAAGGCCGGCCTGTTAATCCTTCCGAAGAGCTCAGAACGGAGCGGCGCATAGTTACCGAAGATTATTTTCGCGCGATGAGCGTACCGCTCAAGAGCGGAAGGTTTTTCAATGCGAACGACCGGAGCAATCCCAAGGTCGTTTTGATCAACGAGACCACGGCCAAGCGATACTGGAACGGCGAAGAGCCCGTGGGTCGGCGGATTCGCTTTCCGGAAGACAAGGACAAGTGGCTGGAGGTCGTGGGCGTGGTTGGCGACGTCAGGCAGTCGAGCATTGAAGCAGAGCCAAAACCCGAATTGTACATTCCGTATTTTCAGAGCCCGTCAAACAACATGACGGTTGTGGCAAAGATGAATGCCGGCGGTACTGGTTCGGCAGCTTCTTTTCGCAGTGAAGTTACGGCTGTCGACCGCAGCCAGCCCGTTTACAACATCAGAACCATGGGCCAGGTGGTAGATGAAGCGTTGGCACAGGCGCGTTTCAGTGTCGTACTGCTTGGCATTTTCGCGGCTACTGGTTTGTTGCTGGCGGTAGTTGGTCTGTACGGCGTGATGACCACAGCAGTCGCGCAACGGACACATGAAATCGGCATCCGGATGGCTATTGGCGCACGGCCGGCAACGATCGTGAAGCTTATTTTGGTCCAGGGCGCGATACCGGTTCTGTTGGGACTGAGCTTGGGATTATTTTTAGCATTTGCCTTGACGCGGAGTCTCTCGAGTCTATTGTTCACGGTGCCCTCGGCGGATGTCAGCACGTATCTGTTCGTGTCGGCATTTTTCCTGTTGCTGATGTTCGTGGCGAACCTGATTCCGGCGTACAGGGCCAGCAAGCTGAGTCCGGTGCTCGCGATCCGCGAGCCATAGCCGCATTTCTAAAACGTCCAGCAAACGCGACTCACCCGATGAGTTTTCCGCTTTGGGTGATATAATGCGGCCTGCCCATCCCGACCAGGCAAACACGCACACCTCCCTTTCGTCCCAGTACGTCTCACACCTTAAACGTAGGGGGAAAAACATGAACGACACATTAGATGGAGCGGAGTTGGTTGCACAGTGGCGCAACGGAGAAGAGGATAATCCCGCAGGTCCGCTATTTGCCGCTGGGGAGTTCGCGGAAACGGATATCGTTAACGCAGCTCCAGGGTATACCTGTGGCACCTATTGCACCGGCTCGATCAGAGTTCAGTGCTGCTGAGTTAAATGACATTTCGTCACTTCGATAGGTCGCTGGGTTGCCTGGTCTCGCCCGCCCTGGACGAACTGGCAACCCAGCTCTCTTTCGTCGAAGGATTGAGCGCGACAGAGCGCGATGTAATCACCGAGGCAACGCGAAAATCGCTTTACACAGTCCTGCACACTAAAGTTACCCGGTTGCTGATTCTCGAACTCAACGCGGCGCGCGTAACCGGACGACTGAGCGGCGAGAACTCGGAACAGCGTTGGCAGCGATTCCTCGATCTCTCGATCCAGCGGTCGTTCTGGGACGACTTAATCACTCATTACCCTTCGTTATCGCGAGTAGGCACGATCGTGCGGAACCGGTGCATGGCAACGCTGCGCTTCGCACAACGTTGGACCACGGATCGGCGCCAACTGGAATCTCTCTGTGCACATGACCCCCGCGAGCTGAACGAACTCCGCTTCGGAGCCGGTGACAGCCATCGCGGTGGGTCGACCGTGGCAATCGCGCGCGGTAAGGGTTGGCGTGTTGTTTACAAGCCGCGTTCGTTGGCCATTGACAGTGCGCTGCGCGGTTTCGTGGCCGAGCTTGCCGGTGATCACGGTAGTGCGGTCAATATCCGCGTCCCTGAAGCAATGGATCGTGGCGATTACGGATGGGTCGAATTTGTGGACCACCGCTTCGCGGCAGGAAACGAGGAACTGGTTAGCTTCTATCGTGGCATCGGCGAGTTGCTGGCATTAATGCGTTTGCTCAGCGGCAGCGACCTGCACGCTGAAAATGTGATCGCCCAGGGCGGAAGCCCTGTGGTAGTCGATTGTGAAACCCTTTTCACGCCCAAAATTCCGCCGTCACCGTCCGGCTACGGCGGCGCGTTCGACCGTGCCGGCGAACTGATAGCTCGAACGGTACTTAGTGTAGGGTTGTTACCAGGTCGCGGAGTCGCTCTCGGTTGGCGCGGTGTGGACCTTTCCGCTGTGGGCATGCTCCCTGGACAGCAACCGATGCAGCCGCAGTTGGGAATCATTGGCGCGGGTTCGGACGAAGCGCATGTCGGAACCATCCTTGTTGAAGCGCCGGTGTCGCAGAATCATCCCAGTCCTCGACCGGCACTCGCTGAATACTGGCCAGAGGTACTGCGTGGGTTTGATGAATTAACAGCCACGCTGCAGCGCCTGGATGCAGCGGGCAGCTTGCGGCCGCGGCTGCGAGTGTTTGAGGATTGCCGCATCCGCGTGGTGGTGCGTGCGACCGAGGTCTACGCCGAGATCGGTCGGATGCTATGGCATCCTGTATCGCTGCACAACCCTGAACCGGCACGGCTGCGTGCCTTCCGACTGTTGGAGAAAATGGCGGTGAACCTTTCCGTCGCGCCGAGCGATCCGGCGGTCATCAATGCCGAGATTGACGATTTACTGGAAAACGACATCCCCTACTTTTCCACCGTGGTGCGCGAAGGCCGCTTGTGCGGGCCGGGCGGCACATGCTGGCTTCCGCCCTGTCATCTGATTGAAGCTGCGTTAGAGGACTGGCGCAGTGCAGATTTCGATCTTGAGCAAAAAGTCATCCAGGCTTCACTCGTAAGCGCTTACATCAACGACGGCTGGAAGTCTCCTGGAACGTCGGTATTGCGTACCCACGCGCACGGCGGCGATCTGGAAGCGCGTCGTCGCCGGCAAGCCGCACAAATCATTCAATCGATAGTGACAAATGCGATTCATTCCGACGATGGGACCGTAGCGTGGATTGCGCCGGTGCTTACTGCAACCGGCTGGTCGGTGCAGCCGTTGCAGCAGGATCTCTACAACGGGATCTCAGGGCTCACGTTGTTGCTCGGCGCTTATATTCGTGAAACAGCGGCTGGGCGCGCCGATACGGTCAATGAAGTTGATGGATTGTTTGAGGCGGCGTTGCATACGTTGCACTTGGCCGAGACCAAGCGTGAACGTCTGCGCACTGAAGGGCTGAAGGTCAGGCCCCTTTCACCCGGCGCGTATCTCGGACTCGGGTCGCAAATCTGGACCTACATTGTGCTGGCGCATTGGGAGTTGGACGGAGGCGATGGTTTGCAGCGCGCCCGCAAATTGGCGGACCAGGTTCCCGCAGCGGCTGCAGTGGACGACATCTACGATCTGCTTTCGGGAAGCGCAGGGGCCATCGTGCCATTGCTGATGTTGGCCGGCAAGACAGGCGATGAAACTTACGTGCGCATCGCTTCGCAACTCGGCGATCTCCTGCACGAGCGCGCTACACATCGTAACGGACAGGCTTACTGGACCAGTACCCTCGCGCCTGAAGGAATGGGCGGCTTTGCTCATGGCGTAACCGGCATCGGCTGGGCCCTGACCCGGCTTGCGCGCGCAACGGGAAACGCGCGCTACGAGCAACTGGCACAAGAGGCGTTCGCCTTCGAAGACGCGCTCTTCGATGAGCAGGAGCAGAACTGGCTTGACCTGCGAATGCTCGATGACGCCAAAACCGCGGCACAATGGTGCCACGGCGCTGTCGGAATTGGCTTGGCGCATCTCGATCTGGATTCAACCCTTACGCACGCATCGACACGGAAACTCGTGCGTCGGGCCGCCGCCGCAACCTGGCGGCTGGGGATGGGCTTGAATCATTGTGTGTGTCATGGCGATCTCGGCGCCTGGGAATTGCTGGATAGTGCGATCGCTGCCGGAGAGGCGCCTAAAGAGCTAACTGCTTCGTACCTGCTTGACATCATCCTGACCAGTCTCGAGCAGGATGGACCATCGTTCGGCATGGGTGGAAACGCGTTCACACCCGGCCTGTTGCCGGGAGTAGGAGGAGTTGCTTACCAATTGCTGCGGGCTCATCCCGAACATGATCTGCCTTCGATCCTGACTCCTGGTGGCGACGAGATTTGACGGCGACGAGATGAATTAGCCCGACCTGAGCATGGTAATACGCGTTAGATTTAGGACACTTCTCTCATCAGGTGGTGCAATATGAAAACTCCAAACTCCTTGCCGTATTCCTCTCTGGTCTGATCTTCTGTCAGGCCTCACTGGCTCAAACACTTACAGCCACACAGTCCGCCGCTAAAAGCGAAACGTCACCGGAACAAGCGCGCGTGGCGCGGCTTGCGGGGTGGCGAAGGTTTGGGGAGCGGTGAAGTACTTTCATCCGTAACCGGCTTATCGCGAGATCGATTGGGACAAGGCGTTGATCGAGACGCTGCTGAAGGTAAGTGCGGCCAAAACGGCGCAGGAGTATGAGTCCGCGGTAAACGGAATGTTGGCAGTGCTGCAGGACAAAAGCACACGAGCCTAGATCGAATCGACCACCGCGCCTGATGCAACGACAGTGGGAGCCACGGATGAAAAACCGATAAAAGCGAAAATGGAATCGTTGTAATCAAGGCGGCGCAGAGGGATACCGCGAAACTCGTTCGTCAAATTAAGCGGACCAAAGAGCCTATGATCCTCACTGTAAACGGCAAAGCCGAATTGGTAGTTCAAGACGCTGAAAGTTACCAGCAGCTTCTGGAAGCAAAAGCACGCATGGAAACAATTGAAGGCATCAGGCGCGGTCTGGACAGTATGAAACGTGGCGCCGGCAAGTCTGCCGAAAAGTTTTTCCGCGAGTTCTTTGCTGAAAACAACATTCCAGAAGACGAATGAAGCGATACAGCGTGGTCTTTGAGGACTCGGCACAGATCGATGTGCTCGAGTCGTACAAATGGGGCTGTCGTGTCTGGGGCAAAGCTTAGGCTCGGCGATGGCTCCGGCGCTTGCGCAGTGATGGGCCAACTTGGCGCGGCGCCAAAAGCGTTTCCACTAGCACCCAAGGACGATGAGTTCTTCGAAGAAATTCGCCATATGGTCATCGGCCGTTATCGCGTCTTGTTTACTGTGCGGAAGTCCGAAGTTCACGTGCTTCACGTCCGTGGAGCGCACGTTGACAGGATCGTTCGAACCGAGAAATCTTAACGAACCGCGCGTCGTCGTAGTAAACTGCCGGGCGCTTTGCCCAGAAGATCCGAAACCATCCAGGAGGTTACGCACTTGAAAATTAGAACCCGGCTGACGTGTGCCTTCATACTCGCGCTTGCTGTTGTTGCAGTACAGACCATCGTTGCGGTAAACACGACGGCAAATACCGCAAACACTCAGGACCAGCCAACCATTCAAAAAGATTCCATCCAGGTCACCGCGTTCACCGTCAACTCCTTCAAAGGCAATTTCGACGTGTGGAGTTGGCTACCGCGCATGCAGTTTCGCGTGAACGGACCAATCGCAAGCGGAAGCCAACTCTATGTTGAGTTCAGCACGCCCGCGGGACCGTGGGTGAAATTCGATTGCTCCACTAACAACATCCAGAAAGGTTACTGGTGGAAGACCGAGTGCGGCGGCCGTGATATTGGCGAAGACAAAGCCCTCACGTACACCGGCCCCGTGAACTTCACGATCAAGATGCGTAACGAACTCGCCGGTAATGACACAACACTCTTTACTGGCAAGATGAAGGTCGCTAAGGCCCGTACAAACGAAGTTGGACCGAAGGCGGTTAACAAGTTTGTGTACTGGGTGGATCACGATTGGAACCTGCCGATTGGTTACGTTTATCTCACGCCGTCAGACGTTTTCGGCTGGAAGATGCCCGACTTCCACGTGGCGTTTTGGGTACGCGGTGAACCAGTGAAGTTCGATCCGCACCTGTTCTACCATGGCAAGGAAGTCGGTAAGCAATTCATGGACAATCTCGAAGTCGGACGAGCGAGCTGCGATGCCGTGATCGAGAACAACACGTCGCATTCCGTGGAAGACTCAGTGCCGCAGAAAGCAAAGTGGGCGCGCGTCGAGTGCGACTTCCCAAACATCAAAGGCAGCAACACGACCGGCGAACGCGACGATATTTTCACACTGGCCAAGAACCCCGGTGAGTACGAGTTCAAACTGTTGTGGAACAACAAGCTCGCGCGCTCCATCAAGTTCACGGTTCAGCCCGGTGGGAAATTCGATAACGGCATCGCCACCGCGAACCAGCTCGGCTCGGATATCGTCATCGTGCCCGTGCAGATCATTGGCGACCAGGATGGCCCCTGGAATAAAACTGCTTGGAAAACAGACGCGTTTTATGGTAATCCACTAACAGGTTTTACCGCGCTGCCTTAGACCACATGAACGATACGCTACCTTTGATTTCCGTTCGTGAAGAGATCGCCAACAGCATCAGCCACGGCCTGGGGCTGGTGCTTGCTTTGATCGCGCTGCCGATACTCGTGCTCTCCGCAATGCGTATCGGCAGCACGCCTTTCCTCGTGGGCGCGATCGTCTACGGTACGACGATGGTCCTGCTTTATCTCGCGTCAACGCTGTATCACTCGATCACACACGAACCGGCCAAACGATTCTTTCGCCTCTTCGACCACAGCGCGATATTTCTGCTCATCGCCGGCACGTACACGCCGTTCACGCTGGGCGTGTTGCGCGGCGCGTGGGGCTGGAGTCTGCTGGTGACGATTTGGTCGCTTGCGATCGCCGGCATCGTGATGAAAGCGCTGCACGGCACGCGGCGTCCGTGGATCTCGATGGTGCTTTACATCGTGATGGGCTGGCTCGCGATCGTCGCGATCAAGCCGATGGTCCAGCTAATACCCGTACCCGGCATTGTTTTGATATTTGCCGGGGGCGTGGCGTACACGGGTGGGTTAGCGTTTTATGCTGCGCGAAGTTTGCGCTATAGCCATTTCATTTGGCACCTCTTTGTGATTGCAGGGACGATCTGCCACTTTTTTGCCGTGCTTTGGTACGCCGCGTAACTGGACCACGAATTACACGAATCTATTTTGATTTGTACTGAAACGTGATCCGCGTCTCCTCCTCCAGCACCAGCGGCCGCACGAACCGATAAGACAGACCGCTCCGCGGCACCTCGATACGCACCGGCAAGATCCCCGCTACGCGACGTTGCAGGTTGAACACGTTCTGCGAAGGCGCGTTCAAGTCGAGAAGCATGTTGTTCCTGATCGCTTTTGGTCTCGTTGCGTGTCGAGTTTATCGCGCTTTCGCTTCCGGCCGTGACTGTTACCGTCTCGGTTACAGTCCCCACCTCTATGGTCGTGCCCAAATGCGCCGGCTGATTTGCGGAGAGATGAAGATCGTATTGCATGGTTTTGAAACCGGGCGAATCGATATTCACTCGCACCGGTCCAGGCGCTACTCCCGCAATTATCCAACGACCCTCGTCATTAGATCTCGTGTTGAAAGCGGTTCCGCCTTGCGTGTTCACCGTCACCTCAGCTCCGGCCACCACGGCGCCGTTCACATCAACGATGACGCCGCCGATCTGTCCTGCGCCGATCGAACCCGGATCCGTTCGAACGCCTGTACCTACATCAGCCGCAACATCATCGGCGCCATCAACCGAAGCACTCAGCGCACCAGCGGTGGTGGCTCAGGGTCCGGTGCGGCCGGAGAGGCGGCGCGCTTGAGCGCGGTATATTCAGTCACTGGCAAAACAACCCAGCCGTCGGGCGTTGCGGCTCCGCTTTGCGCATACGCCGGCGCTCCGGCGAGTATTGTGATGGCCATCAAGACCGAGAGCCACAGAATAGACGCAGACGGTCCATTGTCTTTCTCCTTTGCAGTATGTGCTTTAGTGTTGTTGGGAGACTTGGCGAGAAATCTGATTGCCGGGCGTAAGATGCTGGCGCATTAAAGAAAAGGTCTCCGAGAAAATGAAGGCCACGGAAAAACCCCGAGTGAAGATCTGTTGCATAGCGAGCATCGCGGAGGCGTGGCTGGCGATTGAACACGGTGCGTCAGCGGTTGGATTGGTCTCTGCAATGCCGAGCGGGCCGGGGCCGATTCCGGAAGAACTGATCGCCGAGATCGCGGCAACGATCCCGCCGGGCGTGAGTTCGTTTGTGTTGACGTGCCAACAGGACGCAGCCGCCATCATCGATCAGCAGAAACGTTTGCGCGTGAATACGATTCAGATCTGCGATCGTTTGCCGGCAGGTAGTTACGAATGTTTACGCGAGGCGTTGCCTGGCATTTCGCTGGTGCAGGTGATTCACGTCACTGGTCCGGAAGCCGTCGATGAGGCAATCGCGATCGCGCCGCAGGTTGATGCGATCCTGCTCGACTCGGGAAATCAGTCGCTGGCGATCAAAGAACTCGGCGGAACAGGTCGCACACACGACTGGCGATTGAGTCGCACGATTCGCGAATCGATCGACATGCCGTTGTTTCTGGCGGGTGGATTGAAA
Organism: Acidobacteriota bacterium; assembly: GCA_020199835.1. Lineage (GTDB taxonomy): Bacteria > Acidobacteriota > Blastocatellia > Pyrinomonadales > Pyrinomonadaceae > PSRF01. The sequence continues at coordinate 1,113,350 of JAIVJV010000009.1, forward strand.
CCGGAGAACGTTGCGACAGCAATTCGTGAGGTGCGGCCGTTTGGAATCGACGTGTGCAGCGGACTGCGGACCGAGGGGAAACTCGATCCGCAGAAGCTCGCTGCACTTTTCAACGCCGTTTCTTCAGCGTAGCGGCACGGCTTGGCCGCCGGATGTGCGGCGACGGCTACGCCTCGCCGTCCTTAGAAAGTGAATTTGACGGCCAACTGCACCTGCCGTGGATCGCCGACGCCCTGACGCAAAAAGCCGTCGAAGTTGAAGAGACCGGGCGTAGTGAGCGGGTTGATGTTGTTCGCGTTGTTGAAGGTATTGAACATCTCGATGATCGGAATGATCGCGAATCGTTCGTTCAGTTGAATCGGGCGTTGCAGGCGCCAGTCAAACGAGAAGTACTCGTTATCCTTGCGCGCCGTGTTTCGATTGGTCGCGGTGCGCTCTCCGGGCGTGATCGGTTGAGCCGTGCGGCCTTGCACACGAAAATTTCCGTCGAAGCCCCAGCCCAACTCAATAAACGTAAACAGATTGAACCGGTGACGAATATCGCGATCGGATAGCGCGTAGTCGAGTTGGAGATTGTTGATGTCAAAGGCGCGATCGGTAAACGGATCCCGTTCGTTCGAATCGTCGTCCTTGTCTTTCGCGAGCGTGTAGTTCCACTCGAGTTGATAGCGGCGGCTGAAGCGTTTTCGCATGCCGATCGTGAAGCCGTCGTAGACTGACTTCCCGACGGCGCTCGTGACCATCGTCTCACCGAGAAACGGCGCAAAGATGCCATCCTGATTGAAATCCAGGAAGCGCGTCAGGTGAACGGCTTTTGAGTGAATGTAGTCGAGATACAACGACCAGTCATCAGCCAGTTGCTGTTCGAAACCGACGTTGAAGCTATAGATGCGGGGATTTTTATAGTTGCGGCTAAACACCCGCACGCCGCTGAAGCACGGGAACGGATTACTAACAGTGCCAACGACGCACGGCGTCACGGTTGATGGCGGCGTGACGACGTTGGGCCAAACCGGACCCGGGACGCCCAACGAGATGATCGGCGTGTTCAGAAAGATGGTCTGCTGCTGCACGCCGTTGGTCGTGATCGAACCAACTTGCGAGAGCATATTCTGGCGCGCGTAGAAAATGCCCGCGTTCGCGCGCAACACTGACTTGCCGACTTTAGAGATGTCCCAGGCAAAACCGAGCCGTGGTTGAAACTGCTTCTTCTGGTCCGGAAGCGTGCCGTCTGACGGAAAGCGCGGATCGTTCAGAAAGATCCCGTACGCCGTTTGGTTCGGTGGTACGACCGGGTCCGGAAAGATCTGCGCTTCCCAGCGCAGACCGTAGTTGAGTGTGAAGTTGGGCCGAATCTTCCAGGAGTCCTGAGCGAACAGCGAGAAGTCTTCGTTCTTGATATTTGAAGCACCGGCGGCGTCAGTTGCTGGACCAGTCAAACCAGCGCCCTGCAAATAAAGCAGTAGTGGTCCACCTGTGGTCGCGCCTGCTGGACAGGTAGCCGGCGCGGTCACGAAGGTTCCGTTCGAACATCCCACAGTGCTTGGTCCAAAACCGCCCGGCGCGGCCGGTGATGCATAGCGCAGGAAGCCGGTCACGCTATCGAAAATGTAACGGCCGTTGAAGAAACCACGAAAGACCTGATCGTTCAACGTGTGTAACCATTCACCACCGAACTTGAAGTTGTGGTTGCCGGCAATGACCGAGAAGTTGTCTTTCAGGTGCGTGCGCCACAAGAGTTCGTCAACGTTCGGTGCGAGAAAGAACGGGAATCCGAAGCGGAACGTGTCCACGAAACCCATTGCGGTGTCGGCGGGCACGTTCGACGGAATCGCCGAACGCGGCCGCAGCTCGCGACTGTAAGAGAAGTGTGCCTCGTTCAGCTTGGTCGGCGAGATGGTGCTATACAGGTTGAGGCGAACGACGTTGATCTTGGAAGGCCCTTCAGTGCCGTTCGCGGAGTTGCCGTAGGTGGCGACGTCGAACGTTTGATTGGTGTTCTTCGAGTGGTCGAAGTTGTACGACACAGCGAGGTGATTCGCGTTGTTGAGCTCGAAATCCGTTTTTGCGAAGAACGCATAGTTAGCAATCTTGTGTGCGATCGGCAAACCCTCTTCCTGGTTACGCGTGGCGCGGAAGAAGTTGATCAACGCAACTCGCTGGCAATCGACGTTACCGTTGATCAGGGATTCGTTCGCGAAGATCGTTGGCGCCGCGACCGGGCAGGGGTCACCGATTGGTTCGCTGAGATTCGGGCGCGTCAGGTTTTCACGGATGCCTTCAAACGCAAGGAAGTAGAACGCTTTATCACGGCGGATTGGACCGCCGATTGTCCCGCCGAATTGCTCGCGATGAAAATCCTCGAGCGGCTTTCCGTCTGATGTATTAGCTGTGAGTGCTTCCAAACGCTGGAAGTGAAACAGGCTGCCGTGGACGTCATTTGTGCCTGATTTCGTGATGACATTGATGACGCCGCCCGCGGTGCGACCGAACTCAGCACTAGCGCCGGTGGCCACGACCTGAAATTCCTTAACAGCTTCGAGCGTAATGTCGATGGCCGCTCGTTGTCCGCCGAGTTGCTCGCCAAAGAAACCGTTGTTGTAGTCGCCACCATCGAGAGTGACGTTATTGAAAACGCCACGCTGACCGGCGAAGTTGATCTCGTCGCCGTCTGGTCCCTGCGTAATGGCGACGCCCGGCGTTAAGGATAGAAAGTCCAAAAACTTGCGTCCGAGGCTCGGGGTAGTCTCGAGGGCGACTTCGTTGAGAGTGGTGCTGACTTGCGTCTTCGATGTGTCAACCACGAGCGTTTCAGTGATCGTGACCTCAGCGCCGACTCCGGCGACCTGCAAATTTACACGAATATTCCTGGTGTCTCCGACTGTGACCTGCGTCGATTGCAAAACGCCGGTGGCAAAACCCTCCTTGGAAACGGTCACCGAATAGGGGCCAGGTTGCAGTTGGGCTGCGAGAAAGCGGCCGTCATCGTCGGTGGTCGCAGTACGAGTCGCGTTTGTGTCGAGGTTTTTGAGTTCGACGTTTGCACCGCTGACGGCGGCGCCGTTTGCATCCAGGACAAGGACCTCCAAATTACCCGTGGTGCTCTGCGTTTGCGCGGCGATTGCCGGCGCGAGCAGCAGCATGAAAATGAAACTGGTGACCAAGGTTGTGATCCGGGGGAAGCTGCGAAATCCAGGGGTTCGCATAGTTTTCTCCTATAGTTGGTTCCCATCGCGTGCTGAATCGGGGTCAGATATGTTCAACTTCTGTGGACCGGAGTAGATTAGTTAGACGTTAATAATGTGTCAATCAAGTTCTGATCGCGCAGACAGAGGTGTTTGCTGATGTTTTTGGCGCTTGCGTCGCTTTGGCAGGACTCCTTCACGTTTATAGCTCGGATTTGGGCCGAACTGACCCGGCAGTTCACCTTCGGCAGAATTACAGTTTCGGTTTCCAGCGTGATCGTTGGCGTGATCGTTTTCACGTTAACGATTCTTATCGCGCGCACGGTGAGCACCTTCATCGAGCACCGCATCGCAAAACGCCACCACATCGATCCGGGTCTTCGTTACACAATCTGCCGGCTGGTCAGGTACATAGTAATCACCATAGGAACTCTAGTCGCGCTCAAGCAGGCGTTTGCACTTGATCTCACCTCGCTGGCGGTGGTCTTCACAGCGCTGTCAGTGGGCATCGGATTCGGACTTCAATATATCGCGGCCGATATCGCGTCGGGTTTCATACTCCTTTTCGAGCGTCCGATTCGGGTCGGCGATCGCATCACAATCGGTGAAGACGAAGGCGACGTGGTGAGCATCAACCTGCGGACGACGTTGGTGACAACCAACGATCGCATCGCGATCATCGTGCCCAACTCGAAACTCGTTAGTCAGCGCGTGATCAACTGGTCATTCGGCGATCCGCGTGCGCGCATTGCGATCCCTGTTGGCGTTGCCGACGATTCGGATATCGAGCTGGTGACGAAAACTCTGATTGAATGCGCGAATGGCGTGGAGAACGTGCTGGACGAGCCGCCACCGCGCGTGCAGCTTCTAAAGTTTGGCGATTACTCGCTCGATTTCCGTTTGCTTGTTTGGACCAGCCAACCGCGGCGGCACGTCCAGATCCGGAGTGACATCAACTACCGCATTGCCCAACTGTTCCGCGAACGCGAGATTCGAATTCCTTATCCGACCCAGGAATTTGTGATGAAAGGCGGTTCGCTGCCGAAGGAGTTTGAACGCGCTCCCGTGTCCGAAGACGACGGCCCGCGCATGCAGGATTGAAACAATCGACTGAATGAGGCATCATTCAGTTCCGGGACTTTTATCCATGCGTTCGGCTCGTACTCTTAACAACAACAGTGTCCGTGTCGCCGGCGGCGATAAAGGCGAAGCTATCCTGCGCGCCGCCACTCGTGTCTTCGCGCATAACGGTTACTTCAACTCCAAAGTCGCCGACATCGCGCGCGAAGCCGGAGTCGCCGACGGCACTGTCTATCTCTACTTCAAAAGCAAGGAAGAAATCCTCCACTCCATCTTCGATCGCAGCGTTGACGATGCACTCGCCGCCGCACGCAAACAGATCGAGCTGATTTCCGATCCGCGCGAGAAGCTACGCCGCATCGCGTTACTGCATCTGGAAAGATTAGGCGCCGATCGCGATCTGGCGGTCGTGTTTCAGGTTGAGTTGCGCGGCTCGACGAAGTTCATGGAAGAGTTTTCCGCCGCGGGCTTTGCCGAATATCTCTCGCTGATTCGTTCGAGCTTCGAAGAAGGACAACGCGCGGGCATGTTTCGAGCTGACCTGAACGCAAACGTCGTCGCCAAAATTTTGTTCGGCGCACTCGATGAAATGGCGACCAACTGGATTCTCTCCAAACGCCGCTACAAACTCGCGCCGATGGCTGACCAGGTGCTCGACATTTTTCTGAACGGAGTGAACGCGTCGTGAAGAACCTGGCCGCTGACATCACGGCGGAGCCGCTGCCCGAAATGGTGCGACGGCCAACTGCGCCCGACGAACCCGCGACGCTCATCGACGTTTTTGTGCGCGCGGCCCACGTGCATCACCGCCCCGATGCTTTGAACTACAAGAGCGGCGGTCGTTGGGTTTCGATGTCCTCTGACGAGATACTGGAGCGCGTCAAGGACATCGCCGCCGGACTTCACGCAATCGGGATTCGTCATGGTGATCGCGTCGCGTTGCTTTCCGACAGTCGCGTTGAGTGGACGTTGGCGGATGCCGGTTGTTTGTTTGCGAGTGCGGTTGACGTCCCGATCTATCCGACGCTGACGCCACCGCAGGTGCAGTACATTCTGAAAGACTCCGGCGCGAGCGCCCTCTTCCTCGCGAATCGCGAGAAGTTTCTGGAGTTGAAGCAGATACTCGCTGAGTGTCCGCAAGTTAAGCACGTCATCTTTTTCGACGCCGAGGGCATTGCGCCGGCGGATGGTTTGACGTTGGCCCACCTCGAAGAACGGGGCCGCGAAGTCGAGCAAAACGACCCGAATTTGATTGATAGACTAGCCGCCGAAACGACACCGGACGATCTCGCGACCATCATCTACACGTCGGGCACTACGGGCGAACCCAAAGGCGTCATGCTCACCCACGGCAACCTCGTCTCGAATCTGATCGATTCAACGGGACATCTCACGATCGGCGAAGAAGATACGGTGCTGTCGGTGCTGCCGCTGTCGCACGTGTATGAGCGGCAGGCGATGTACATGTATCTGCATCACGGGATAGCCGTCTATTTTGCGGAGTCGTTGCAGACGATTGGACCAAACCTGCGCGAAGTGCGCCCGACTATTCTCGTGGGCGTGCCGCGACTGTTTGAGAAGATCTACGCGCGCATTCACGAACGTGCGGCTGCTGCGGGGAAAGTGACCGAGACGCTGCTGCTGTGGTCCATCGACGTCGCGCGCGAGTATGCAGATTATGTAGCTCACCACCGTCCGCTTCCCGCCCCGCTGAAATTCAAGCACGCGCTCGCGTCGAAACTCGTTTTCTCAAAATGGCACGAGGCGTTTGGCGGCCGGATCCGTTTGCTGTTGTCGGGCGGCGCGGCTCTCTCCGAAGATCTCGCGCGTATTTACATCGGCGCTGGTATTCCGATCATTCAGGGATACGGTTTGACGGAAACTTCGCCCGTTGTGACTGCGAGTGGACTTGACGATTACCGCGTCGGCACTGTTGGCAGACCGATTCCGCACGTTGAGGTGCGCATCGCTGAAGACGGCGAGATCGAAGTTCGCGGTCCAAACGTGATGCGCGGTTACTACAACAAACCCGAGGAAACGCGCGCCGCGTTCACCGAAGACGGTTGGTTCAAAACCGGCGACATCGGTACGCTCGACGCCGACGGTTACTTGCGAATCACTGATCGCAAGAAGGAGTTGTTCAAGACGTCGGGTGGCAAATACATCGCACCGCAGCCGATCGAACAGGCGATCAAAGGATCACGTTTTGTGAATCAGGTGGTGCTGATCGGTTCTGAACGAAAGTTTCCCGCGGCGTTGATTGTGCCGGTGTGGGAACAGTTGGAGTCGTACTGCAAGTTGAAAGGGATCGAGGTGAAGAGTCGCAATGAACTCTGCCAACATCCACGCATTATCGATCTGCTTCAGCGCCAGATCGACGCGCTGACGCCGAACCTCCCGCGTTACGAAAAGATCAAAAAGGTGGCGTTGATCGAAAACGAGTTTACGATCGAAGGCGGGGAACTGACGCCGACGTTGAAGGTGAAACGACGAGTTGTTGACGATAAATATCGCGGCGTGATCGAGAAGCTTTATGAGGAGTAAAACGTCAGCGCAATATTCGCACGCTCAGATTCAACGTCTTCAGGATTCTAGTGGCCGCGTCCTCGCCGGCCTGCTTCAGTAGTTGTTCACGATAAAGAGCACTGGTCTGGTCGCGACGGGTTGGGCCAACGACGACCGGGCCTCTACGATTCACGTTTAAATACGTTCGGCCGCTGGTTACGACCTTCGCGGTTTGCGGCGCGAATAGTACGTACTCGACTTCCAGATCGTTGTATGACTTCGCGTACATCGGGTCAAGCACGAGCTTCATTAAAATGACGTAGGTTGTTGTCTGAGCCTTCGCTTTCTTGATCGCGTCGCCGCGGCTCATATTCTCTTGCGCGATAGTTACATGCGCCGACGAACCCGAACGTAGCCGGTCAGCGCAACCACGCATCACGGCGTCGTAGTAAGTCAACGGCATCACCTCGTAAGTTCCGAAACTGTCGGAACCGATGATGAAGCCAAGCTCATTTTCTTTCTCCTCCGGTTTCGGCGCGGGCGTAGGTTCCGGTGTGGGAGTTGGAACGGGCGCGGCAGGTGGCGGTGTAATTTTTCTTCTGCCGGACTGTGCCTGAACCGCAACCGCGCACACAGCAAGAACAGCTAAACAAAAAAAGAGCAGCGGAATTTTACGGGCCCGGAGGTTCATAGAAGTCGTGCCTCGAGGTTTATCAAAGGTGAGCGATTGTAACACCACCTGCTACACTCCAGTCCAACGAATGACGACGACTCACGTTTCCCTTGTCATCACCCGGGTTCGCGATCAAGCGCGGTTGACGCGTTCGTTCGATCTGCGCGCGCAGAATGGCGAACGCGTCGCGTTTGTGCCGGGCCAGGTCGCGATGCTTCAGGTCGCCGGGCAACACCCGGGGTACTTTGCGTTTGCGAGTGCGCCTGAAGATCCGGATCTCGAAGTGCTCGTAAAACAAAGGGGCGGCGCCAGCAACGTGATCTACGACCTCAAAGCGGGCGACACGCTCGAACTCGTGGGCATCGTTGGTCATGGCTTCCCACTTGAAGAAGAGAAACACCGGGATCTAGTTTTTGTCGCGATGGGAACGGGCGTTGCGCCGCTGCGTTCCGCTTTGCGCCACGTGTTGAAGCGCAAGAGTGACTTCGGCCGACTCGTCGTGCTCTACGGCGCGCGCACGCCCGACGACTTTTGTTATCGCGACGAAACGGATTCGTGGGAAGACGCGGGCGTCGAACTGCGGCTGGTGATCTCGCGTCCTGACGGTCACGACTGGTCCGGCCCCACTGGTTACGTGCAGTCGCTTCTCGATAATGTTCTCCCTGATTTGAAATCACCGGTAGCGTTGATCTGTGGTTCGAAAGAGATGATCGATCAAACGCGCGAACGCCTCGGCAAGATGGGTTTCAAGCCCAACGAAATTCTCACGAACTATTAAAACCAGGCACGTTCTCGGTTACGATCCGATCGTCTTCTTCGAATCGCCGCCACCAAACAATCGTCTAAAGAATCGCCCGACGATGGCCCACAGTGCGCGAAATGCGAGCGGAGCAGCAGCGACGGCTTTCGCCTCCGTTTGAACCGGCTGCGCAACGCGTTGTGCAGTGTCCGCAGAAAGAGGCTCGCTCGCAGACTGCGGCTCGCCCGCAGACCCGGATTCGGGTTGGGGCTCGTCAGCGACTTCCAACTGCTTCCTGACACACGTCGAGAACTGCCGGAACATCTGGCGCGACACTTCTTCAACCATGCCGCGCCCAAATTGAACGATCTTTCCCACCAGGTCGATGTCGGCGTTAACTAACACCTCCGACCCACCGTTCGGCAGCGGCGAGACAGTGCTCAGCATCGACACTTTCGTCGATCCCGAACCGGTGGTTTCACGCGCGTCGCCCACCATGCGCACCTGATGCGTCTCTTCATTTATTTCGGTCAACTTCGCCTGGCCTTTATAAGACATCGACATTGGTCCAACCTTCACCTTGATCGCGCCCAGGAACGTGCGCTCATCCTTCTGCTCGAGCAACTCCGCACCGGGAAGACACTGAACCACTCGCTTCGGATCGATTAGATATTGCCAAACGCGCTCAACCGGCGCCTGCACTTCGAAGCGTTCCTCAATCTTAAAAGCCATCATTCACCTCTGCGCCGATTAACGTCCGATCGCGTGCACCTTCGTGCCGTAATCGAGTGACGCTTCAAACGTGCCTCTGCCTTGCGGTGTCAGATCCATAAAATTCCAGATCGGAGTCAACTCATCTATGCCGCGGTCTTCGACGTCGGGGCCTAACCGTGGGTGACCACTATAAAAGTGTTGGATCGTCCCATCCTCGTCGCGATTGAAAACCGAAACGGTCGAGTCCTGATTGCCTTCGCGATCTTCGCTGCCAAGATCGTATTTGAAAGTACTTTCGCCGGCGCTCAGCAGACGCAGCCTGTTCCAGCCCCGGTTTCGCGCGTGCGTTCGCAGCGTGACGGGATCAGCGGCGGCGACAATCGCGACGTCCAAATTTTGCCCCAGGTGATGAGCGACTCCATTCATACCATCGACCCATGCGGTACACATCGGGCAGGGAGTTGTCTGCTTCTTTCCAAACATCATTTGATAAATCACGAGTGCACGACCCGGTGCGGTAAACAATTCACTCAAGCGCACTGTGCGGATCGGTTCATCGCCATCGAGCGCCGTTGGGCCTTCAAGAAACTCATAGTCCTGAATAGCTGCGCCCAGTGGAAGCCGGCGGCGCAATTCAGCAACGCGTTCACGTTGCCGCATCAATTCGATTTCCGCCAGGCGCACCTCTTCGCGTTTGGCGAGATACTCCGGCGACTCGTTTGTAAGATTAGTCTGTCGATACGTTCCGTCGATCATTTCGTGAACCATAGTAGTCCCTGGCCTTTCACGCTGATAAGTCGAATCGGGTTGTCGGTAACGTTAGACATCTTCGGTGCGAAACATTTTCCCGTCAATCGTCATATAGGATAACGCGCCAATAAGATCACAGGCGTAAGTATCACGCCCCGGCCTTACTCTCGATCTGTTCGCGCGGACGCAAAACTCTGTTTGGAGGTCAACTTATGCCCGATTTTCCAGGACGCTTAACCGTCATCAACGGCCAGTCAAATTTAGACAACGACCTGCTCGTACGCCCAGGTTTCTCCGACCCCGCGCAAGCGATAGCCGCGGCTACGCAGTTTCTGCTGAAAACCAAACAACTGATTTCCGGCCAGAAGATCATCGTCACAGGTGACAAAGGCTCTTTCGGCGATATTAGCATCATCGTTATGACGAACGCGCAGCCGGATCCATCTCAGCCGTTCGCTTTCGGTCTCGAAACGGTTTCCACCACGAAGACCCAGCGCGCTGGAGCGAACAAGTCCGGAAGCGCAAAGTCCGCGTCTGCCTCTCGCGATGGCGGTTCCAAAGCGGGCGCGTCGAAAAAGAGCGCACGGAAGCGCGGCGCCGCGAAGTCTTCGGCGAAGAAGAAGTAGAAATCCCCTGACAGGAAACGAGTTCATCAAGTTTCAAGGCCATGTTCAAAACCATCTCGCATAACACCAGACTAATCTCTTTGCTTCTCGTATTCTCGCTAGCCGCGGTGTGCCCAGCGCAGACGCAGGATTACGCGGAAAAAGCGCGTCGCGAGCTCGAGAAACAACAAAAAAGGGCGCAGGCGTACCAAATCGAGAAGGCCAGAGACTTCGGTATTTTTGTTGACACCCCGAAGATTTATGACGACTTCTCATTGCACCTGATGCTGAACGCCGCCCGGGCACGTCTCGCGGCGCTCCAGACCTTCGACCAAACTGGTCTGCTCTCGCGGATCGGCGCGGTTACGGGGGCCAGCCTTCAGCAGCAGGCGATTTCGGCTCAGGTGCTGGGCCCACCACTTCCCTCGACGGCCGTGGCCTCTCTCGGAGCCACGGGATCAACGACGACTGCAACCAGCGGAACAGGTTCTACAACCACGACGGTCGCCGGCCTTCCCGTGCAGAACGTAACGACCACCAACCCACAGATGCTCGCATCGGCCCCGGCGCTCCCGGCGGGTTCAACCGCGCTCCCATCGACGGGCTTCAACATCTCTTCGCTCGATGCTCTCAACGAGATGATGCAGCTCACTGCCGAGGTAACGAACCTCCAACTGCTTCTCGAAGGTTCACTGTCGGATCGCTACGTTCGGGGCAATCGACTCGTTAAGCCGCGAACGACCGTCGGATTCCCGATCACGGTCACGCCACAGAAGGATTACAAGGATGCGGTCGCCGTAGTAGAGGTTGAGGCGGTCAATCCACCGCCACCTACTAACAACACAATTGACAGAGCCGACCGCCCGGCCGTGACCGCCATTCTGCCGCGCGAGAAGACCTACAACGTAGCGGCCATCACTGACAACATGACGTCGATTGGCGGTGGTTTCGTTAGTCAAGTCATTAACGGCGGGTTCTCCTATCTGCGCGGCCGCAAGACGTACTACATCGTGCAGGATCAGGACACGTTGGCCACTATGCATGAAAGCCGTGACCCCGAAGTCACGCTCTTCTCATGGCAGTTCCGCCCCGTGCTTGGGCGACACTACGTCCGTGCCGGCCTCAAGCAAACCTTCGTCCAACTTGCCAACCCAATCAAACAGACGATGGGCTGCTTCGGGATGGTCAGAATTACGACCTACTGGCGCAAATATGATCGCGAGACTGGGGTGCTGGGAAGGGTATACCCGGAGACAATCCGTAACCTCAATTACCGTCCGATTCCCGCGATGGACCAGACACCCGTGTTCGGAAAGCTGGAAACTAAAGATATTGGCTCGGGCCTGGTCCTCACCACGCTAAAGGCGGAGGGGCAACAGTTCCTCAGCGCGGTGTACGTGCGTGTTGGCAACAACTACTATCGCGAGGGTTCGCCCGGCTTTACCTTTGAGGCATCCCAGATCCGGTTCGTCGCTCCCGCGTCCGAATTAGCCAGGCACGGTGCATTTTTCGTTCTGCGTGACGGGAGGGAGACGCCGATATTGGATCCGCGTGACCCTGTAGATCTCTCACCGTTCGACCCCACGTGTGGTCTGCCGCCACCCGCTCCGCGACTGGTAATTGGCGGCGAGCCAATTCCGCGTCCAACCCCCTCGCCACAACTCGAGGTCGAAGTGACTGCGTTTGACGCGACCAACAGCATTCTCATCGCAAAGTTATCTAACCTCCCGCCTGTGCCCGCCCTTGAAGACTATTACGTAGTCGTTGGCGGTCGAGTCTTCGGCCTGATGGACGCGCCCGTCGACCGTTGTGGTCTGCTGCGGGCGGACCCGCTCAGTGGGTCAACGGCGGAGACGAACGTCAAACCTTGCGAAGATTCGAGGGACGGGACCGCCAGGTTCACGGTCGTTGTGCCCTCAAATCTGCTTATCGGCGCGAGGCAGGTGGAAGTAAAGCCGCTCTTGTGGAAAGAGGCCTACACAGCTCGCCCAACAACAAACGTCTTCAATGCCACGGCTTCCTCGGACAAACCGGTCCTGCTTGAGCAGCGGGCCGACGGTGCCTTGTATCTGCTCTTCGGCACCCGTCTGCTCAACGCCGACATTCTGAGTCCGTCCACCGCCGGGTGGAACAACCCGCACCACATCCGGGAATCAGACACGCTGCGCGTGTTCAAGGTCGACAAAAACGCGAAGCAGATCGTCTTGCGCAAGAAGCCGGACGAACGGCCCATCATATTGACACTGCCTGTGCCAGCGGCCGACACGAAACCTGCTCTAACGGCGAAGGACAGCCTCGTCGTTGAGAATGACGAGGTGACGGTACTGGGAGACAATCTCGACAAGTTGAAGACGGTTCGTTTTGGAGAGACGGAGCTCAGGTTCAGACTCTCGAAGGATAAGAAGTCTGTCACGGTTGTAGGGCTGCGCGCGGCGCGTGTTACCGCCGCTCCTCAGGAACAGGAACTCGAGTTTGAGTTTGAGGATGGTAAGAAAGCTACCGTGAAGGTGAACGTCTTCAGCGGCATTTACCAGATAACCGAGAAGAAGTGAGGTGGTGAAACCATTCTGGATTGTCGGGCCGTTTACTCGTATCGCAGCGCAACCAGGGGATCGACTCTGGTTGCGCGTCTTGCCGGGATGTAGCACGCGAGCAGTGTGGCGAGGATCACACAAAGCGCCACTGCGCCGAACGTAATCGGATCGGTTGGAGAAACTTCAAACAGCAAAGTCGTCATTAGCCGTGTTAACGCTAATGCGCCGGCAAGCCCGATTGTCAGACCCGCGGTGACAAGGGCCATCCCACTTCGCAAGATCATGGTTAGCACGTCAGCCCACTGCGCGCCCAAGGCGATCCGAACACCAATCTCGCGTGTGCGCTGAGTCACGAAATAGGCCATCACTCCGTAAACGCCGGCAGTTGCCAACACAAGTGCGATGCCCGAAAAAATGCCGAACAGCAGGCCCCAGACGCGCGATTGCCAAATCGTGTTTGCTGACAACCTCGTCAGCGGCACGACATTGAAGACCCCTGTATCAGGAGCGACCTGCCAGATTGCTCGCTGGATGTCGTTCGCGAGTGTCATCGGATCGCCTTGCGTGCGGGCCACAAAATGAGTTTGCTTGCTGTAACTCTGAAAGCAGGCGTAGTAGAGATCGTAACCAACTTCATCAACCAAACTGTTGTGCTTGACATCGCCGACAACGCCGACGATTTCGGCACAACCATTTCCATCGTCACCGCAGTTGATTCGTTTGCCGATCGGATCGACGTTGGGCCACATCCGCTCCGCCAGCCGCCGATTGATGATCGCAACATCCCGACGACCGTCGGGCATCACCGTGTCGCGGTCGGTGAAGACGCGGCCACGAAGTAACGGAATTTGCATAACACGAAAATAGTCCGGCGAGACAGCTTGATAATTGACGAGTGGATTCTGCTTCTGGTCCTCGCTCGACTGCCCCTGGATTGAAAACTCGCCTCGATACCACGGCTTTTGACCGACAAAAGGCAAATCACTGTTATCGGCGACAGCAACTACACCCGGTACGGTTGCGATCTCTTGAAGCAACTGTTGGTAGTGCCGCGACATGAACTCAACGCGGTAATCTTCCTGGCGCCGATAGGTTGGATTGATTTCGAGATGAAGCACGTTCTCCGCCGTGAAACCAGGCGACGTATTCTGCAAGCGCGTAAAACTTCGCAGCATGAGTCCCGCTCCGGCCAGCAACACGACCGCGAGCGCGATTTCGGTTACGACTAACAAACCACGAACGCGTTGCATCCTCGGACTGGCGCCGAACTTACCGCCTTCTTTGAGCGATTGGTCCAGATCCACTGACGCCGTTCGTAACGCCGGTATCAAACCGACAAAAAGGGCGGTCACAAGTGAGATCAGCAAGGTGAACATCAGCGCCCGGCCGTCGAGTTCGATCTTCACAAAGAACGGCAGGAGTTCTTCGGGCAGGAGTGCAACCAGCATACGTAGACTCCACGCGCCGAGGACGATGCCGAGCGCGCAGCCGATCGATACCAGCAGCAACGCTTCCGACAGCGACTGTCGAATCAAACGGCCCTGACTAGCTCCAAGAGCAGCGCGCAACGCCAACTCCCGTTCGCGCACGGTCGCCTGCGTCATCAACAGGTTCGCCACATTCGCGCACGCAATCAGCAGCACAAATCCGCAGGCGCCGAGTAGAAGCCAGAACGAGCGGCGTAATTTGCCGAACCAGAAGTCGCGCAACGGGACAACAGTCGCCGTGATTTCGCTATTCGTTTCGGGATAGGTTTGCGCCAGGCGAGCTGCGATCTCCCGCATTTCTGCTTGTGCCTGTTCCGGCGAGACTCCGGGTTTGAGACGCGCGATCGTTTGATCTATACGCGACCCGCGGTTCTGACGATTGAAGTAACGATCAGTCAGCCACCATAAGTCACTCTGAAAGGGAAAGCGAAAGCCGGGCGGCATCACGCCGATTACGGTCAAGCTACGCCCGTCGATTCGAAGCTGACGGCCCACTATAGCGGGATCGCTGCCGAATCTTCTTTGCCACAAGCCATGACTCAAGAGGACGGTGTCAGGATCTGCCGATGTTGGACCATGGCCGAGTGAGGGAGCGACCTGGAGAGTTGAAAACAGATTTGCGGTCCCGAACGTTAGATTGAGTGTTTCCGTTTCGGCGCGAAATTGGAGATTGGCATTCCAACGCAAATTGAAGAACGCGAGGTCGTCAAAGACATTATTTTGCCGCCGCCAGTCTTCGAAGTCGGCGAATGACACTCCGCTCGATTGACCGCGATATTGCGAATCCACCATCACCAGGCGATCCGGATCGCCGTAGGGCAGGGGACGCAGAAGAAAAGCGTTGACAACGGAAAAGATCGCGGTGTTAGCGCCAATGCCGAGAGCGAGCGTCACGATTGCTATCAGCGTGACGCCGGGATTCTTCGCCAGCAGTCGCGTGCCGTAACGCAGGTCTTGCAGAAACTCTTCGATCAACCGCACGCCGCGCGCGTCACGGCATTCTTCTTTCGATCGTTCGATGGCGTTGAAGGATTTCAGAGCGGCGTTGTGAGCGTCGTCCGGAGTCATTCCGCTTCGGAGGTTCTGCGCGGCCTCGTGTTCCAGGTGGTCACGCAGCTCGGCCTCGAGTTCACGCTCCAGTTCTTCTTTGTGAAACAACGCCCGCCAACGTCTCTTGAGCTGGTCCAACATGGTGGTTACTGAACCTATGCATCTCGGAGAACTATTGCGACGGCTCCGGAGAACCGTTCCCAGTTCTTTCGGTCTCTGTCGAGTTGTTTACGTCCAGCGCTAGTCAACGCGTAAAACTTAGCCTTCCGGTTGTTCTCAGAAGGTCCCCAAACAGCCGAGATCAGCCCACGATTTTCCAAACGGTGCAGTGCCGGGTAGAGCGCGCCTGGCGTAACACTCAATGCGTCGCCAGAGACTATCTGGAGTTGCTGCATAATCTCCCACCCGTTCAACTGGTGCGCACGCAGCAAGCGGAGGATTAACAACTCGAGCGTTCCGCGTAGTAGATCAGCTTCCTCTTTCTTCATGCGCTCCTCTAGACAGCCAACTGGAGCGGAATATAGAGCCGCACCTATCGTCTGTCAATAGGAAATCTCACATGAACAAATGGATCGCGGTTATTAATACAATATGAGCTGACATGTGAGCGATGATGGCGGCCTCGAGGCCGTTCCGCCAATAAAGGTACCCTGCTATCAGTCCGAACAGCGAGTTAGCAAGAACAACGAACGCGACTATCGGGACGGTAAAATCAACTCCGAGTGCACGTACCAATGGCAAATGGCCGATTCCAAACACAACTGACGAAATTACGATCGCGCTTACAAAGTAAATTGTTCTCGGTGTTCCGCGCCCTTGTTGAAATATCCGCCACAAGACCCATACGAGGAGCGTTAGCAATCCCCATCTGAGTAACATTTCTTCGGTGACGCCGCCGTACAGGATTCGCATCAAGAACGGCATCGAAGTATTCAATCTCTCTGCCCGCGTTATGAACACCGGCGGCAGAAGAGGTCTAAACAACAACCAACTCGATATGATCATAACTCCCGCGATAAAGCCGGCAATCAAACCTGGCAGGACCTGTGGCTTCAGCGCAGACACGAAATCATTGCCCTTGGCGAGGGCTTCCGCCGCAGGTGCTGATAGGCCGACGCGGTGCGCGAGTTGGATACCGATGAATATCGCGAGACTCAACAGGATCGTGGGCTGAATCGTGCTCACAACTTTTATCAGCAGCGGATGAAAAGGCAGTTCCGATCCACTAGCCCCAGGTAGGTTCGCGATAAGCGCGGGGAGGTCGATGAGCAGCAGAGAGAGCACGCCCGCCATGCCTGCTACCCAGAGGATCGCGAATAATTTGGTAGACATTTTGTTCATAGTTTGGCAACCATACTTACAAGGCTGGATTTCAGAAACCTGTCCCGAGCCAAAGTCGTACGAGCGTGTTAGATTTCGCGTTCAAGATTATGTTCTGTCCTAACTGCTCAACAAAGATTTCGACGGATCAGAAGTTCTGTCGCGCGTGCGGATTGGCCGTGGACAAAATTGTCCAATCGGTCCGTGAGCAGTTGCCAACAAAGCTGGATGAGACCCTGGAGGCGCAAAAGAACAAACTGGAGCGGCTGGGAATGACGGCCCTGTCAATCTTCGGTTTAGGATTATTCGGACTTCTGATTTACCTCGTCGGGTACAAACTAATGCTGACGCAGGGAAAGGTCCTGGCCGGTCTCGCAATCCTGGGTTTCATAGTACTGATCGGGAGCGGACTACTCTCGGTAATCTTGTTCGCGAAGGCCAACGAATTGAAAGACTCTCCGGCGCGCAGGCCGGATGAACTTGGCGAATCTCTACCCACCGCGAATCTCCTGAACGAAGCTCAAGTAGAACCCGTCCCGACCGTTACCGAGCGGACAACGGAATTGCTGTTCGCCAAAGGAAATACGAAGAAGTAACTAGCCGGTCGTTGTGAGAATCCGTGGCAACTCACGCATTCTCAAGCGCGCGCAACGCGAGCCCCTTGGCGACCGTCGTTAACTCTTCACCGCCTCTTAGTTTGTGACTGCCAAACGTTTTCGCAAAGAAGCGACGTACATACGGTACGAAAGAAGAGCCGCCCGTGAGGAATACACTACCGATATCTGCGTAGTTAACGTTGTGTTGACTGAAGAGAGTCTTAACGCAGGTAGCTATGTTTTGAATGTCCTCTTGAATCCACGATTCAAAACGCCAACGTTCGAGAGTGTCTTCGATGTTCACAGCGCCATGAGCGAATACGAAGCCGGCGTCTTCCTTTGCTGTTAGTTCAACTTTTGTACTCTCAACAGCACGATAAAGCGCGTAGCCTAAGTTTTCAGAGATGATCTGAATCAACGCCTTTACCTTGTCAGGTTCAGAAGCTTGAGTTTTGACCTCTCGGAGTACCGCCATCGTCTTCGGATCTTTCAGAAGGAACGTGCGATGCCAACTCGAGAGTTGTGAATACAGCCAAACAGGCACAGGCAGCTCCTTGCCTAATGAAACATAATGCGAGCCAAGCCCCAGCTTAGGCGCCACGAGGTTCATCATGATTCTGCTGTCAAAAGTGTCGCCCGCAATGGCGACGCCAGAGGTGCCGACGACGGGATTTCCACCCGTCCGTTTTCTACCGGGACCAAGCTGGGCCAACGTGAAGTCGCTTGTTCCACCGCCGAAGTCACCTATCAAGACCAACTCGTCGTGGTCCAGCTGGGTTTCATATTGATATGCGGCGGCGACTGGTTCAAGTTCGAATGTGACTTCGGAAAAACCGGCGAGATTAGCTGCTGTTCGGAGACGGTTGAGTGCCAAAGTCTCGTCGGCTTCGGTTTCAGCTCCAGCAAAGCGGACGGGCCGGCCGAGCACGACGCTGTTGGCGTCAACACCGGATTGTTCAATCACGGTTGTTCTCAGACGCCTTAAAATGATCGCGATCAAATTTTCGAGAGTGTAGTAGCGCCCGTTGATTTGTGTGGAGGTGAACAAGCGACTTCCCAGATAGGATTTGACGGAGAGAACGAGTCGTCCCTTCGTGTCGGCGTCGAGGTAGGAATTTATTGCGTCAGGGCCGGCTTTCGTTTCCGCTTTTATTGTGGACGTGCGGTCTTTGGGTGGGAAGTACAGAATTGATCGGAAACTGGTGGTCGTATTGAGACCATCGCCGAAGCTCGCGAGCGTCGCCTCTTTTCCTGATTCCGCGAGGGCGATGGCGCTGTTAGTTGTACCAAAGTCTAGTCCGATAACGGGCGGCATCCTCGTAGTTTCGCACAAAGCGGTGTGGGTTCGGTGATAAAGTGAAGTTGAGGGACTGGCTTATGCGTCAAACGCTAATGGGCATCGAAATGATTGTTGTGGGTTCGGCGATCATAATTTTTAGTGAGCGCATAGCTCGCCTCACAGCTGCATTACATCGAAGAACGCTGGGAATAGAATTGCCGCGAAATTGGAGTCGTGGAGGAGCCGTATTTGTGGGAGTTCTGATGTCGTTTTACGGCTTGTTGATCCTGCTAAGACTGGTAGCGATAAAGTAAAAGGATAGTTCACCACCGCCACGCAGGAAGGAGAAGATCAGGGCCGCTGCTGTGAGTGCGAGGCCGGCGCTTATCGCCTCCAGAATGCGCATCTTTCTGATCTTCTCCCAGCGGCGACTTCATGCAATCTTGGCTAAATCTTTCGCAGTCACGATTCCTCCGGCATCAGGTGGTCCAATCTCGTCATGCGCCGCCGCCTCGTTAGCGTAAAGTAGTTTCAAGAACGGTGGTGCAATGACAGTAGTAGCCACCGCCATGAAAAGGACCACGCCATAAATCTCTGGTCCAATTACTGCCAGGCTCAACCCGATCTGAGCAACGATAATCCCAACCTCACCTCGCGGCACCATCCCCATTCCAATTTGTGCAGCACGTCGGACTCCAAGGTTTAAAGCTCCGAGACCGCAGCCCAACAACTTGGTCGCGATCGCAATAAGAGTCACCAGCGCACAGAGCATGATTACGGATGGAGAGCGAAACACCTCGAGGCTGAGCTTCATACCGATATTGACGAGAAAGAAAGGCACGAGGAACTCCGTCACACCACTCATCTGACTATGCATTTTCGGCGCGTCTTCGGCTCCTTCCGCCAGTGCCATGCCGGCAAGAAATGCACCAATAATTGCAGCAACTCCGATGTACGTTGCCGCTACCGACAAACCGAGGCACAACACCAGTCCGAAAATAAATATCCCTTCACCGCTTCGGAGTTGTTCGACTCTTGGGGCGACACGCGTGACAACAGGCGCGCCCACGAGAGCAATGAATGCGGTAAACCCGATTGCGAGAGCTGCAGTAATCAGAATCTCCAGATAGTTAACCGAGCCCGCTGCCATGCTCGACACCATCGAAAGAATCAGTAGACCGAGAATGTCATCAATGACCGCAGCGCCGAGAATTATTCGAGCCGTTGGTGCGTCTAGTAGCCCCATGCCCGACAACACACGTGCCGTTATTCCGACAGACGTAGCCACCATGGCCGTTCCGACGAACAGCGCTTCGATTCCGCTGCTGCCCCACGCCCTCATCAGGAGCCAACCGCAAAGCAGCGGCGCAACAACTCCAAGGACTGCAACAATTGCAGCCCGCTTCCCAACTTTGAAGATTGCTGCTGGTTTGGTTTCGAGACCGACCGTAAAGAGTAGGAAAATGACGCCTATCTCAGCTAATAAATCTGTAATCTCGGATGGAGCGGCTAAGGCGAGTAGACTTGGACCAATGATAACTCCCGCCAGGATTTCGCCTGCGACTGCTGGTTGACGGAGACGCTCGAATAACTCGGCCATGAGCTTAGCCGCTAGCAGCATAATGAAGAGGGTCAGAAGAACCCTCGCTTCGCCTGAGATTGCAGCTGCTAGGTAATGCATTCAGACCTCCTTTTATCGTCCACAGCTCGCCGCAGTCCCTGGCCGAACTGCGGCGAGCGTGGTTACCCAACTCACCCAACAAGCCTCATTTGACTGTCGGCTTGTAGTGAGTTGAGAATTTTTCGCCTAGCCCACGTTATTGTGTCTGCGAGACTCAGGCGGCCGGATGGTGGTCTTTTGTCGATGCATCTCGCCGCGGCGCCCTGAGTAGATGACGAGCCAGAAAATCGCACCAACCGCTAAAATGGCTATCAGTATCAGCATTGCACTATTACTCACGATGATTCACTCCTTGTTGTCTAATGACCATCCGCTGTTAGTCCACTTCGATTGAAACTTACAGCTCTGCACGCTCAATTAATGTCAGCGTGTGTGAGAACTCGAATTGGGTTGGATATTCAGACTAACGAGGGTGGTGCCCGCCCAGCGTGAGGCGTCATCGGAGCTGAAGTTAAAAAGGAAACGGGATTATCGATTTCAATCGCAAATCGTGTCTCTGTCGGAAGCTGAAACTGATCACTCGGCCAAGGGAGAAGTGGATCAGACTGAGGTGGTTCCTTGTCGGCGCGTTTGTTGGATTGCGCCATCATCGGAACCCGAAAACTCTGTGCGCCGGCTTGAGGTGCGTACGAGGCGTTGTTCGCCTGTTGCGCACGTAATACGACAGGATTCGTCACCGCAGGTAAGAGGAAAAACTGTGGTCCTACATTGCTTGAGACACACAAGCAAACGAGCGCCGCAATAACGACAAGAGCGCGCAAGTTCAGTAAGGCCGACCTGCTAACTTCAGGAGACATAATGGCTGTTGAGAATCATATAGATTGTGAGTAGCACGTACAAGCATGGCCCTCACGACCAGCGTAACAGGTGTTTCCACCTGCGCTCGGTATCTGGCTAATGCCATGTAATAGAATGAGAAGCATGGGACAAGGCGCGCGCAACTGTTAACATTCGCGGGAAGGTGAAATAATTGACTTCCGCGTCACTTACAGAAAACGACTAGCGAAAGGATTTCCTATGAGCACCACTGAAGGTGAGGCACGGACCCGCGGCGGTGGTCCAAGGCGCAGCCGCCTGGCTATTTATGCTGCCGTGTTACTCGCCGTTTTTCTCCTTGGTCTGATACCCATGTGGATTGCGGGTCGCGGGCGTGCTGCCGAGCTCGACGCGGCACGCCGCGACTTAAGACTTTGCCGGTTGGAACACAGTCTTTTGTCAGCAGCCGTTGACTCGCGGCGGGGCGAGTACGAAAGCGCGCGTTCGGCTGCCAGCACCTTTTTCACCTCGTTGCGCGAACAAGTGGATCTGGTTAGCGAGCCATCCGACTTAACCCCTGCGCAAAAGGAAAGTCTTAGACCACTACTGAATCAGCGAGACGATCTGATCACCTTGCTGGCCCGAAGCGATCCCGCGTCTGCCGATCGGTTGGCGGAAGTGTATTTGTCGTTTCGAAAGGGCATGGCCAACGCACAACCGTGAAGGATCCTCTCGGCACATGAAAGAGGTTTGAGGCCGGTGGAAACCGCGAAGCTTTTTTCGCTGCTGCTCATATCGACACGGGCAAGGATGGCCCGAGAATGTGCGGATGGCTGGATTTACCGTTGAGTCCGCTCGGCGAACTTCAACTGAAACGCTTCCACGATAAACCGTCAGAGTTCAAGCCGCAGGCTGTGTATGCGAGTTCGTCGTCGCGTGCGCGATCAACGGCCGAGACACTCGCTTCTAAATGGAGTCTCTACCTATGCATCGATCCGCAACTACGCGAGATTAACTGTGGCACTCTTGAAGGGATGCCAATCGAACAAGTGAAGCATCGTTATCCGGAACTGTGGGCCGAAAATGTTTGCAAGAGAACCGAAAATAGTTGGACCAGGATGAGCACGCAGACTGCTAACGATGTTTTAATTGCGGCGAGGCAGGCGCACGGTGAAAACGGTTTCTCCGTTGTCGGATCGCACCGTCACCTCGCCCCCATGCGCCCGCGCAACTTCGCGCACGATATACAATCCAAGGCCGAGTCCTGCCCCACTGCCATCACGGTCACCTTGTCCAAGTCCGCGTTTAAGCGGATCAAAGATCTGGTTCAAGATCTCTTTCTCAATGGCCGGCCCACTGTTCTTTACCTCAATGGTAACTTCGGTCTCGGTGCCGGTAAGCACCACTGGAATCGGCGTGTCTGCCGCTCCGTGATTGATCGCATTCCCGACCAAATTGCGAAGTAATTGCTGCAACCGTAGGCCGTCCCAGGTGCCTTCAGTATCACCTGCTACTGCCAATTCGATTTGCCGACTTGGATATGCTCCGCGCAACTGTTCCAATTCATCTCTAAACAGAGCCGCCAAATCGACTTCTGCCAAGTCGATTTTTATACCGAGTCCCAACGTGGTCCGATTGAAATCGATTAAATCATTCAGGAGTGCATTCATCGAAGCGCCGCCGCGAATCAGCCGCGATGCTGCGTCCGATACATTCGCTCCAGCGTTCAACGCGGCCAGGTACTGGGCAGTAATTAGGATGGTGTTTAGCGGGCTGCGCAGATCGTGACCAAGCATTCCGAGCAACAAGTTGCGCGCTTGATTTACCTGGGCACTATAAAAGCCGATTGATTCGGCGATCGCCTGATCGATTCCCTCGTTGAAACGGACGATATCATCCAGACTAATCTCACCAGGCTCGCACGCGTCCATCCACAGGTGAAGGACGCTGGCGCGTAGCGCGCGGTACTCAGCGGCCAGTTGGTTGATGTCGAAGCCGCTTCGCGCCCGCAGCACGGCGTGCGTTTGTGCGGCTGTCTCGCGCGCTCCCGTAAGTTTGGGTGCCCAACCCTTGGATTTTTCGGCCTGAGCTTCCTCCGTCTGGGGCGTTGACAAATCTTTCGCCACAGCCTCTAGAATCTCTTTCGCGTGGTCGCGCAGGGCCAGGGTTGTCATGTCCCCCGCCGCCGGGAGTAATGTCGCAGCGAACTCTTCCCACTCCCCAAGAATGGTTTCCATGTGACGTAAGATGAAGTCTGCCAGACGCATGTCTGCTCCTATTGCGTTGGATTAACCCTTGACATCGAACCGGCAGGCCAAAGGCGGTCGGGCCTCCAAGGTTGATTCGACCAAGTATTTGCGATTGTTATTCGATGACAGAGAAAAATGCAAGGAACGACGATTACTCAAAAAAAACGGCAAAAAATGAATGAGGTTTCATGTGAATGTGGCTGTTATGTGACTTCAAGAATTCGACCAGATCATTCTTCTCCTGCTCAGTCAGATTGAGGCTTTTGAAGCTGTTGTAGTGGTTCACGACATCCAGCAAACTCGCAAAGCGTCCGTCGTGCATAGTTAGCCTTCCCTTGTAAGATTGTTTCCTCGCGGTGAGTCTTGCCTCGCTCTTCGTCTCGTTTCACCTGTAGACTCCCTACGAGTGCTAGCGTGTAACTCCCACACTTCATGGTTGCTTTCACCAGGCGCTTTCGAAGAAAATGATCTCTCCAGTCGCATATGAACAATATTAGTGTTTGCCATGATGGCGAGCGGGATTCTCTTGCGACTAAGCACTGCCAGTACTTAGAAATCAGACCGACGACTGAACGGCGGCATATGAAGAACCGAATGACGTTCGCATTAGGATTGTGAAAGAGTCGATCAAAGGTCAAAACGCGAATGTCCGATAGTGTTTATGATGAGCGTGCGAGGCACCCCATGAGTACGACTTCTCCAGCAACTCAGGGCCTGGCCCGGCGACTACTCGCTTTCGAGGCGGCACACGATAACGCTACGGGCGTAGATGGCGCAGCGAGGGTCATTGAGGAGTTGCGTCTACAACTCATCAAGTTGGCCGGGATTGAAGGCTTTCGCGCTCTTTTATCCCGGGCTTTGACACTGGCAAAGGCGGAAGTTCCTTCGCTAAACATGGTGCAGGTAAGCGCGGACGGCTCTTTGGAGGGATTCGAGGGAATTGAGCAGAGCCAGGAGGCCGCGGCGACAGAGCACGCCGGAGAGATTCTCGTGGCCCACTTGCTGGAGCTGCTGGTGACCTTCCTTGGCGAACCTTTAACTCTACGTCTGGTGCGTGACAAATCGCCGGATGCGTCCATGGACGGATCGGATGTGAGAACTGAGGAAAAACCATGAGCGTGCAAAACAGGGTGAGTATTCAGACACTGCCGACAGGTGTGCCGGGTCTGGATGAAATTTTGGGCGGTGGCTTACCGGAGTTTTCTTTTAACATCATCGCCGGCGCGCCTGGCGGTGGGAAGACCACGCTCGCCCATCAAATTATGTTCGCCAATGCCACCCCGGAGCGGCCCGCGCTTTATTTCACCGTGTTGGGCGAACCGGCCATCAAGATGCTGCGATATCAGCAGCAGTTTCAATTTTTTGACCAGACCAAGTTTAATACCTCCGTCCGCTTCATCAACCTCAGCCAGGTCGTGCTCGATCATGACCTGGAGGCGGTGCTGGAGGAGATTGTCAAAGAGGTCGAGGCAGCCAGTCCCGGCATCGTCGTGGTGGACTCTTTTCGCACCGTGGTGCGGAAGGCACAGTCCGCCGGAAGTGACGTGGAACTCCAGGGGTTCATCCAGCGGTTAGCCCTTAACCTGACGAGTTGGCAAGCGACCACGTTTCTCATCGGAGAATACGACGAAGGCGAGGTTCGTGATAACCCCGTCTTCACCGTCGCCGACGGACTCTTCTGGCTCTCGCAGCAGATAGATCGGAACTCCATCGTGCGGAAGTTACACATCAAGAAGTCGCGCGGGCAAGCCTCGGTGCCGGGGCTGCACACCTTCCGCATCACCGAGGCGGGGCTCCAAACCTTCCCGCGCACCCTCGGTCTCAACGACCAAGAAGAGAAACCCAGGGGGCACCGGCGACTTTCGAGTGGCGTCCCCGAACTGGACGAGATGATGGGCGGGGGCATTCCCGAAGGGGACAGTCTGTTGGTAGCAGGATCATCGGGGACGGGGAAGTCGCTGCTGGGTACTAAGTTCATCGTCGAGGGTATCCGGCAGGGTGAGCCGGGGATTGTGGCGATGTTTGAGGAACGACCCGGAGAGTACGCGGAGCGGGCCGCCAGCTTTGGTCTCGATCTGGTCACGCCGCAGAAGGAGGGCAAACTCAGACTCCTCTACATCCGCCCCCTCGACCTTTCCGTGGATGAGACGGTGCGTGAAATCATCGACACGGTGAAGGAGTTGGGCGCGAAGCGGTTGGTGATAGATTCGCTGGCCGGGTTTGAGATGGCGCTGGCTCCCGGCTTCCGCACCGACTTCCGGGAATCGCTGTACCGTATGATCGGCGCACTCACAAGGACGGGCGTGACGATCCTCAGCACCGTTGAAGTTCAGGAGACCTTTACCGGGTTCACCCTCAGCGCCTACGCCATCTCGTTCCTCAGCGACGACATTCTCCGCCTGCGCTTCATCTCCATCAACGGCCAACTCCGCAAGATGATGGTCGTCATCAAGATGCGGCGCAGCACACACAGCATTGATATGCGCGAATATGAAATCACTTCCGAGGGCTTTGTCATCCGCGATCGGTTAACGGGCTATCGCGGCCTGACCACCGGAGTTCCCGGACCATGGAGCGATGAACGGGGGGACACCCATGCACCAAAGGACGAACCCGAAAGTAATCAGTAGGGTGCCATATGCGTGAGAAACCATGGTCAGTTAAGGGGCAGCAGGCTTTCGACATTGTGGGCCTCTGCCGGTACTTTTCCGAACTTTCACCGCAGCCCATGGTCGCCGTCGAGGGGACTTCTCACATCGTGCGCCATCTCAATGCCGCGTTCGCGCGCCTTATCGGGAAGGACGCTGCAGAACTGATCGGACGCCCCTTTGCCGAGGCCGTGCCGGAGGGGGAGGAAAACAGATGTCTCTCGCTTCTTGACCGCGTGTATCGCACGGGAACGCCGGAGACTTTAGTTGAGCAGGAGCATTGCCATACAACCCCACCCGTTTACTGGTCTTATTCGGTGTGGGCAATCCTCGGGGCGCAGGAACACCCGATCGGGGTCATCATCCAGGTGACTGATACGACCGAGACAGCGATCTTCCGCGGACAAGTGATGGCGATGAACGAACAGCTTCTGCTCTCGGCGACCCGGCAACATGAACTCACGGAAATCGCCGAGAGAGCGAATCATCTCAAAGATGAATTTCTCGCGACGCTCTCGCATGAACTCCGGACTCCGCTGAATGCGATTTTGGGCTGGGCCGAGGTGCTGGCGAATTCCCAGATCGACCCGGTGATTTCCTTACGCGCGATCGAAGTCATCCGGCGCAATGCACGAATGCAGGTTCAGTTGGTTGATGATGTCCTTGATGTCTCGCGCATCATCACCGGCAAGTTGCGCCTGAGCGCGCAGCCCCTCGACCTCGGCACGATCATCACCGCGGCGGTCGATGGCCTGCGGCCGGCGGCGGAAGCCAAGGAGATAGGTTTACAGCTGCAACTGGATTCCCCGGCAGGGCAAGTGTCCGGCGATCCTGACCGGCTGCAACAGGTAGCGTGGAATCTTATTTCGAACGCCATCAAATTCACGCCGAAAGGCGGGCGCGTCCTTGTGCGACTAGAGCGCGTCGAATCGAATGTTGAAGTTATAGTGAGTGACACAGGCCAAGGAATAGCGCCGGAGTTTCTGCCACACGTCTTCGACCGCTTTCGCCAGGCCGATGCGACGACCACGCGAGCATTCGGCGGCCTGGGTTTAGGGTTAGCGATTGTTCGTCAATTAGTCGAATTGCATGGCGGGACAGTGCGAGCTGACAGCGAAGGTGAAGATCTTGGCTCGACCTTCACTTTCAGTCTGCCATTGATGGCGGGGCGCAATGCAGCAAGCGAGACCGAGAATGCGCAGGCGCCTGAGTTTAAACTGCCGGAGCCCGAGTGCCCGTCAGAGCTTGATGGTTTGCATGTGCTGATCGTTGACGATGACGTCGACGCGTGTGAGTTGCTGGGAATAGTACTGCGGGGCTGCGGGGCGCAGGTGACAACTACTTTCTCAGCCGGCGCCGCGCTGGCAGCCATAGAGCAGGAAGCCTTCGACGTTTTAATCAGCGACCTCGGGATGCCGGATGAAGATGGCTACTCCTTGATAGCCAAAGTGCGCGCTCTTGGCAAGGAGCGAGGAGGCGAGATTCCGGCGGCGGCACTGACGGCTTACGCGGCGGAAGGAGATCGTATCCAGGTACTGCGATCAGGTTTCCAGATACATGTGCCGAAGCCCGTTAGCCCTACCGAGTTGGTCGCCATCGTGGCCCGCCTCTCCGGGCGTACCGGGTAGGGATGGGTCGGGCCAACGAACGCCGAGCTTGACTGTAAATTGATTCCTCGACTGTATAAATCAGCTTCGATTCGTTTTCAGCAATTGATGTCGAGCGGGTTTGGAGGATTCGATTTCGGTCGCCCCTGCCTTTGGTCGGCGCACGTCACGGCATGAAAGCGCGAGGGGAATTCGATGTCCCTTTTTTGCCGCGCCATGCTACTCGCGAAGGGTGGGTAACGTTTGAACAAGACCCTCGGACAGCTCAACTTAAAGCGCGAGTGCGTGGTTATCAAAGACCTTGAAGCTTGTGTACTCGACCATCCGGATCAGAATCCGGGCGTCAACGTTGGACACGAATCATGCAGCCATTTACTCCTTCATATTTTGATCCTCGCTCTTAGCCTCAGCCATTGCCTCCGGCTCTAACTCCTCCGCGCTCTTGTTCAATTTGATGAATATGCCCCAGGCTGCCAGCAACACGCCCGCCGCAATTCCGATGGCAGCGGCCTGCGGCAGCCGGGCGGGATCCTCATGAGCTAGCGCGAAGACCGTCACCAAACATTCTATTGAAAGCGCCACGACGACAACTACCATAAACCGCGACAAGAATCGCCGGACGCGAGTCGGCGCGCTCACCTGAACTTTCCGCTGCACTTCCTCTTCCAGGATTGTTTGCCCGAGTTCCAGAGCCACGACCGCGATGGTTAATAACCCGATACCCTCAACGATAAAGTTGAACCGGCTTCTCAGCGGCATTGCCTCGCCAGGGTTGAGTCCATGCCAAAGCTCCAGTGCTGCAAAGAAGATCAAAGCGAGGCCGCAACAGATGAACAGAACAATAATTGCTGAATAACTGAGCGCAAATATTTTTCTGATGATTCGCAACGCAGGGCCCTACCTTTACATTATTGGTAACCGCTAGGTTAGACGGCCAGGCCGAAGTTCGACAACTGCTTCCAACATCCTATGGTGATTGAGTTCCTGCCGAGCGTGCCCTCGCGCTTTCACCGGGAGGCTTCTCACCGTAATGTTTGGTTCAAGGTATTCAGCACCGCGAATTCTTAACGTGCTTCCTCAAGCGCGATTGGATCGTCATCCTTCTTGGCCGGCGCGAGAAGTTCGTCACCACTCTCAGACCCGATCTGTTCCGCAAGCACCGTTTCGGCCGCGTCAGCCAGACGTTCCTCCAGAACCTCACTCGGAGCTTCGGCCTCAGTGATGTCTCCGGCGTGGTAAAAATAGGAGCCGGTGTAGAGTTCTCGGAGAAACTTCAAGAAGACTTTGGCGACGGCGATAGTCGGAACTGCAAGGATGATGCCGAGTAAACCGAAGAGTTTGCCCCCAATCAGTAGACCAAGAAAAACAGCCATTGGATGTAAACTCAAACGGCGCCCGAGAATGCGCGGCGTCAGAATGTAGCCTTCGATACTCTGGACCACCACAAACACGCCGACGATGCCTCCTATGCGCCAGAGCCCACCCCCGTCGGCCAGCGTAAAAGCGGTGGCGAGTCCGAGACCCAGAATCGTGCCGACGTAAGGAATGGCGTTCAACAGTCCAGCCAGTGCCGCGAGCCCTGCCCACGCCGGAACGCCGAACGCGTAAAAGCCGATGGCGTAAAGAACGGCCATACAAAGCGCAATAACGAGCTGACCACGAACATAGGCTGCGAGGATGCGCCCAACCTCATCGAAGAGCCGGCTAAAGGTGGCGCGAAAGCGAGGCGGAATCAAATCCTCCATCGAGTCGCGCCAGGTACCGAAGTCAATCAAGATGTAAAAAACGAAGAACGGCACTATCAACAAGTCCAACGAAGCGACGGCAGTGGAGAGAAAGCCTGATAGACCACCTGCGGCCAGAAGAGCCGGCGAGCCGATCGCCTCGGCCGGGTTGCGCAGGATCTGTTCCATCCGTTCGCCCGCCACGCGATCGAGCGCGGGCGAATAACGCCGCAAAGTCTCACGCTTGCTGGCAGCGCTTTCCGGCGTGAAACTGCGCAAGATCTTCTGAACCGCGTTAGAGCTTTGCTCCCAGAGATCTGGAATGACAAACAAGAGAAAGGCAACTACCGCAACCGTAACAAGCAGCAGAGCAAGGGCGGTCGCGAGGGGACGCGAAAGGCCATATTTCTCTCCCTGGCTAACGACGGGATTTAGTAGGTAAGCCAGCGCGAAAGACGCGAGTACGGGCACTAAGGCGACGCTACCGATGACATACAGAAAATAGAGGATGAGTAAGGTGAGGACGACGGTCGGAATCCATCGAAGCCACCAAATTGCAGACCGATCTTGGGATGGTCCAGGGCTGGAAGGCTTAGCTTTCATCGAAGTTTGATGACATCAAGGGCTCGTCCGTTACTGCCTGATCGATGAGTTCTGAAGGTTGAACAGCGAAAAGAGTTAGGCTGACGTAGAGCGCCACTTCGAGAGCTCATTTTTCCGTTTGCGGGTGCTTACGCAGATGCCGCGCAACTTTATAACCGTTCATGTCCGGCAAGCCAATATCTATTAACACGACGTCGGGTTTATACTCATCTGCCGTTTCCAAAGCGCTTCTGGCGCAGAACGACATTATATACGTGCTTACCCACGATATACGCGCTTACCCGCGGAGCTCGAACCCACAAACCGTGTGGGTTCGGTCATAAAGTGAAATCCGCTCCTTAATGGGTCCAATAACTTACGCGGACGATTCGGTCATTAAATGAAAATCCTTTCGGTCATAACTTGAATTTTCCTCAACCATTTCTATGAGGCTTGCCAATACCGGCAAAGCGGTCTACAACGCTCGATCTATCAACGAGCCCGGTTCCTCGTGATCCGCCTGTAACTGCGGCACTTCCAGGCTCTTGTTACCAATAAAGATTCAGCGGTGCTGGAGTACGCTGCGGCACTGATTTGTCAATAGGAGTAAAGGGAATGCCAGCCACAATGCGCAACGAACTGCGTAGACGACCACACTTTTGAGCCATTCAAGAAAGTCGAGTACCACGGTGCCCATCGACAAGAGAGCACAAACTGTGGCCCAAGTGCATTCGTTAATCAGGAAGAGTACGTATGAAATCCCGTATATCAGTGATCTCCCCAGGAAAGAGCTGTCCAAGAAATCGTCCTGAACAAGAAGAACGGCATTTTCTCGTTGGGCCAAATCTCTCGCGAGCGTTGACTTTCCTGCCGCCATTTTGCCGCACAAGGAAATCAACTGCGCTGAGATGCTCATGCCTAAAACACCTTGAGCAGCGGATGAGTCTCCGGAATAGTGCCCAGAACCGCTTGACTAATACCGCTCTTCAAAGAGAGCTGCAGTAACCGGGTGTAATGGTCGATGGCGTCGTGATGATGATCGCAATCGTAGTGACCGGCATAATCGCGATTGGCGACGGCGTCGGCCTCGAAGCCGTACGGCGTGCCGTAGAACTGCTGATTGCCGGGCAGGTAGCGCGGCTTCCGCGTCGTCTCGACGCCGATGATCCGCCCCTGGTGGCGCCGGTGCCGGTGCATGAGTGCGCGGAAGTGGCTCAGGTGCTGGTGCTCGTGCCGCTTCAGCCTGTGGCCCTGGGTAGAGCCGCGCGCGGTGGTAGTCGTCGGTGTCGACCGCGACCGACTCGTCCTTTTAACTGATGCTTTCGCGGCTCGCTTCGCGCTGGGCGATCATCACATAACCCCACTGACCAATACACAACTTGATCGCCACGGAAATCCGCTCGGAGCAAGGCGGAGTCGTGGTAATATCAGAGCGGACTTGGTATAGTCCGACAATCCCCTAAACTTCCCCCGTCGCTACTTCTATTCAGTTCCACTGATAAGTATGCCTATGTCCAGCGGGCCTCCACCAAAAGACCTGCCCGACGATAAATCCGCCAACGACTCGCTCGCCAAATTACAAAGCAGCGAACTGGCTCCTTATTGGCTCTCCACCATCATCGAGTCGGCGGACGACGCCATCATCACCAAGACGCTCGAAGGCATCATCACGAGCTGGAATAAGGGAGCGGAGCGCATCTTCGGCTACACGGCGGAGGAGGCGATCGGCAAGCCCGTCGTCATGCTGATACCCGAAGATCACCCCGACGAGGAGCCGACCATCCTGGCCCGTCTCAGGCGTGGCGAGCGCATTGACCATTATGAGACTGTGCGTGTCCGCAAGGATGGCTCGCTTGTCGACATCTCGCTAACCGTTTCGCCCATCAGAGGACCGGACGGCCAGATCATAGGGGCATCGAAGATCGCGCGCGACATCTCTGAGCGGAAGCGGGCAGAGGAGGCGCTACGCAGCCGCG
>JAIVJV010000007.1 GCA_020199835.1 Acidobacteriota bacterium
GGTGATGCCGGGCGACAACGTGCAGATGTCGATCGAGCTGATTGCGCCCATCGCCATGGAGAAGGGGTTGCGCTTCGCCATTCGTGAAGGCGGCCGCACGGTCGGAGCCGGCACCGTTTCGGAAGTGGTTGAGTAGCTTATGAACGAAAAGATCAGAATCCGTCTCAAGGCTTACGATCACCGCGTGTTGGACCAGTCCACCACGGAGATCGTCGAAACCGCCAAACGCACCGGCGCTCGCGTAGCGGGTCCAATCCCGTTACCGACGGTCAAAAACAAATGGACCGTTTTGCGTTCGCCGCACGTGGACAAGAAGTCGCGCGAGCAGTTTGAAATCCGCACGCACAAGCGATTGATGGACATTCTCGATCCCACGCCGCAGACGGTTGACGCGCTGATGAAGCTCGATCTGCCGGCGGGTGTGGATGTCGAGATCAAGGCGTTCGGCAGGCAATAAGACATTGTTGATTGTCAATTGCTGATTGCCGATTTGAAGAGGCACACGGCAGGCGAATAAATCGGCAATCGGAAATCGGAAATCGAAAATGATAAACGGAATCATCGGAAGAAAAATCGGCATGACGCAGATCTTCGCAGCCGACGGCACGGTCACGCCCGTGACCGTGATCAAGGCTGGTCCCTGCGTCGTGGTCCAGAAGAAGTCTGCGGCAGGTCCGGACGGTTACGACGCCGTGCAACTCGGCCTGGTCGATGAGATCCCGCTGAGGTTGAAGAACGTCACCAAGCCGATGCGCGGCCACTTCGAAAAGACCGGCGGCGGCATTCCGCCAACCCGGATCTTGAAGGAGTTCCGGCTGTCGGAGGGTGGCGATGGCATGAACGTAGGCGACAAAGTGCTTGTCGATCAGTTTGCCGACGGCGAGATGGTAGACGTCATCGGCCGTTCGAAGGGCCGCGGCTTTGCCGGTACGATCAAGCGGCACCACTTCAATCGTGGTCCCGAATCGCACGGCTCTATGAACGTGCGAGCGCCGGGTTCGATTGGCGCGTCGGCGTATCCGTCGCGAGTTATCAAGGGCACTCGTTCGTCGGGCCACATGGGCGACGCACGAATCACCACCAAGGGACTGACGGTTGCCCGCGTCGATGCGGAGAACAACCTTTTGATGATTCGTGGCGCGGTGCCAGGGCCGAATGGCAGTGTCGTGATCGTGCGCAAGTCGATGAAGAAAAAGTAGGAGTGGGTTATGCCGACAGTTAAGGTGCGCAACATAAAGAACGAAGAGGTTGGCGAAGTCGAGCTGTCTGACGTTGTTTTTGGCGCGCCGTTCAATGAGCATTTAGTCCATGCCGCGGTGCGCAATTACATGGCGAATGCGCGCCAGGGCACTTCGGCTACGAAGACTCGTGGCGACGTTTCGGGCGCCGGCCGCAAACTCTGGAAACAGAAGGGCACGGGCCGCGCGCGTATCGCGTCGCTGCGTTCGCCCCTTTGGAAGGGCGGCGGCAACGCGCATGGACCACAGCCCCGCGACTGGTCCTACAACATGCCGAAAAAGATGCGGCAAGGCGCATTGCGCTCCGCCCTCTCGGAGCGCGTGCGCGAGGGAAATGTGTTTGTGGTCGAGGGCTGGGGACTCGACAAACCGAAGACTAAAGAGTTTGCCCAGTCATTGACGACGCTCGGACTCGGCGGCAAGACGCTGATTGTTGATTCGCTCGAGAACGACAACCTGATGTTGTCGGCGAGAAACATGCGCCAGACGAAAGTCGTGAACAGCTTCGGTTTGAACATCTACGACCTGCTTTATCACGATCACCTGGTGCTCTCGCGTGAAGCCGCGAGCGAACTCGAACAGTTGCTCGGT
The DNA here is from genome assembly GCA_020199835.1 of Acidobacteriota bacterium. Classification (GTDB taxonomy): domain Bacteria; phylum Acidobacteriota; class Blastocatellia; order Pyrinomonadales; family Pyrinomonadaceae; genus PSRF01. Next base: position 1,830 of record JAIVJV010000007.1, read on the forward strand.
GCGCGCAACGGCGAGGAACAGCGGGGCGAAACGGAAGCGGGCGAAGAGGCTTCGGAAAAGCCGAAGCGCACTCGTAAACCGAAAGAGGAGGCGGCCTAAAGATGAGAACTGTTTGGGACATCATCAAGTCGCCGGTGATTACCGAGAAGGCGCTGGCCGCGAAGGAAGAGACGCAGGATGCGAGACAGTTGTTGACCTTCAGAGTCGATCGCAAGGCAACGAAGCCCGAGATCAAGTCGGCGGTGGAGACGATCTTCCAGGTCAAGGTCGATCACATCCGCACGATCAACTTCATGGGCAAGACCGCGCGGCGTGGACGTTTTGAAGGCCGCAAGCCTTCGTGGAAAAAAGCTTACGTGACTCTGAAGCAGGGCGAGAAGCCGGTTGATTACGGCGAAGCGGTATAAGCCACGGATTACACAGATGGGTATAAAAAAATTAACACCAACATCGGCGGCGCGGCGTTACCAGACGTATCTGACGCGTGATGAGTTGACGGTTGGAGCTGTTCCTGAGAAGTCTCTGCTCGAGCCGAAGAAGCGGATCTCGGGACGCAACAACGATGGCCGGATCACCGTTCGGCGTCGTGGTGGCGGTCACAAGCGTTTCTATCGCGTGGTTGATTTCAAGCGTGACAAAGAAGGCGTGCCGGGCCGCGTGACGCAGATCGAATACGATCCGAATCGTTCGGCGCACATCGCGCTCATCACTTATCTCGACGGCGAAAAGCGCTACATCATCGCGCCGACGGGTCTGGAAGTCGGCAAGCAGATCATGAGCGGCGCCGACGCGGACATTCTTCCGGGCAACACGCTGCCGCTGATCAATATCCCGCTCGGTACGCAGATTCACAACATCGAGTTGCGTCCAGGCAAGGGCGGTCAGATGGCCCGTTCGGCGGGAACGTTTGCGCAGCTTGTGGCGAAGGAAGGCGAGTACGCGCAGTTGCGCATGCCGTCAGGTGAAGTTCGGCGCGTGCCGCTGGTTTGCCGCGCGACGGTGGGCCAGGTTGGAAACATCGAGCACGAAAACGTTTCACTTGGAAAAGCCGGACGTTCGCGCTGGAAAGGCTTGCGACCGAAAGTTCGCGGCGTGGCGATGAACCCGGTGGACCACCCGCACGGCGGTGGCGAAGGCAAGACTTCGGGCGGCCGCAACCCGGTGACTCCGTGGGGCCAGCCAACGCGTGGTTATAAGACGCGTAGTAACAAGCGCACGCAGAAGATGATCCTGAAGGATCGGAGAACCAAGTAATGGCTCGTTCAGTTAAAAAAGGCCCGTTCATCGATAAAGGTATTACAAAGGCGGTGGAGAAGGCGCGGTCCGCGGGTCAGCGTCCCCCGGTGATCAAGACCTGGTCGCGTCGTTCGACGATCACGCCGGACATGGTGGGACTCACCTTCGGCGTGCACAACGGCAAACGACATCTGCCGATCTACGTGACGGAAAACATGGTGGGCCACAAGCTCGGCGAGTTCGCTCCGACGCGGACGTTTAAGGGCCACTCCGGTACAAAGGTAGAAAAGACGAGCAAGGTCGCGGGTGCGCCTCCGAAATAAGATCATTGCCGATTTCCGATTGTCGATTGCCGATTGGAAATCCGAAGGCGACAAATCGAAGAAGTAAATTGGCAATTGGCAATCAAAAATCGGCAATCAACAGAGGCAGAAGGATGGAAGCAACAGCGAGTGCGAGATATTTGCGGGGTTCGGCGCAGAAGGCGCGGCTCGTCGTCGATATGATTCGCGGCAAGGACGTTAACCAGGCGCTGGCGATCCTGAGGTTTACGAAGAAGCGCGCTGCAGGTCATATTGAGAAGTGCATGCGCTCGGCGATCGCGAATGCGAATGAGGCGGCTGAGAAGGCGAACATCTCGATCGACCCCGATGATTTGTGGGTGCGAACGGCGTTTGTCGATCGTGGACCAACGAAGAATCGTCGCCGTGTTCGCCCCGCGCCACAGGGAAGGGCGTATCGCGAGCAGCGGCACTTTTGTCACGTCACGATCTCGTTGAGTAATGATGCTCGGCCTGACCCGAAGGCGCCTAAGAATGGTCGCAAAGCGGCACCTGCGCCCGCGGCCGGAGAAGACCAGGCTGCAACCAAGACGCCGGCGGCGAGTAAGGCACGTAAACGTGGTGGCGCCGCGGCGGCACCACGCGCGAAGCGTAGCAAGAAGGCGGAAGAATAGGAGTAAACGTGGGTCAAAAAGTTCATCCATACGGTTTTCGGCTCGGCTACAACAAAGACTGGCACTCGCACTGGTTTGCCAAGAAACAGTTTGGCGAGTTCCTGCTGGAAGATCTGAAACTAAAGCGAGATCTAAAACAGCGTTTCGCCGGCGCCGGTGTGTCGCACGTCGATATCGAACGTGCCGCTAACCGTCTGAAGATCATCATCTACACCTCGCGACCGGGCATCATCATCGGCCGCAAGGGGGCTGAGATCGACAAGCTCAAGAGCGACCTCTCGATGAAGACGGGCCGCGAAGTGCTCGTTTCGATCCAGGAGATCCACAAGCCCGAGCTCAACGCGCAGTTGCAGGCCGAAAAGATTGCCGCGCAACTCGAGAAGCGCATCGCTTTTCGTCGCGCCATGCGCAAGGCGGTTGAAGAGTCGCTTCGCTTCGGCGCGCAGGGAATCAAGGTGAAGGTGAGTGGTCGTTTGAACGGCGCGGAAATCGCCCGCAGCGAGTGGCACCTCCAAGGACGACTGCCGCTGCACACGTTGCGCGCGGATATCGACTACGGTCTTGCCGAGGCGCGAACAACGTTCGGACAGATCGGTGTCAAGGTTTGGATCTACCGCGGTGAGATCATGGATCCGAAGGCTGCGATGGCTCGCGGCACCGGATCGGATCCGATCAACGAAACGCGCACTGGTGAGCGTGAGCGCCGCCCGCGCACCCGCCGCGAACGTGAGGGCGGATCTGATGGCCGGCGACCGCGTGGAAATGAGAATCAGTAGGACAAGGATCTAACGAATCATGTTGATGCCGAAGAAAGTTAAGCACCGAAAGCAGATGCGCGGACGCATGACCGGCGTCGCGACTCGTGGCAGCGAGATCAGCTTCGGTGAGTACGGGCTCAAGTGCTTGGAGCCGGCATGGATTACCGACCGCCAGATCGAAGCAGCGCGTATCGCGATGACGCGCCACATCAAGCGTGGCGGCAAGATCTGGATTCGCATGTTTCCCGACAAACCGGTGACGAAGAAGCCGGCGGAAACGCGCATGGGCAAAGGCAAGGGCGCGCCGGAATACTGGGTAGCAGTAGTTAAGCCCGGTCGCATTCTTTACGAGATCGAAGGTGTTGACGAGAAAACCGCTCGCGACGCCATGCGACTTGCGGCGCAGAAGCTGCCGATCAGAACGAAGTTTGTGACCCGCGCCGATCAGGAAGGAGGCGCGATCTAGTCATGAAGAAACGAGAAGAACTCGACAAGTTACGCGAGTTGGGCGACGACGAGTTGCAGGCCGAAGCTGCGCGTTTGCGTGAATCGCTGTTTCGCCTCAACTTCAAATTGGCCCTTGGCGAAGTTGATGCAGTGAAGCGCATTCGTCAGGAGAAGAAATCGCTGGCCCGCATTCAAACGATCACGCGCCAGCGCCCGGACAGTAAGTAGGAAAAGAAATGGCTGAAAACCAGGAAAACATTCCAACAGAGACTCAGACGGCAGAGACTCAGACGGCGGAAGCACCGGCGGCAGACACGAGCCGCGCGCATCGTTCGCAGAAAGTCGGCACCGTTGCGTCTGACAAGATGCAGAAGACGGTGATCGTTCGCGTCGATCGTTTGGTGCGGCACACCAAGTACCGTCGTTACGTGCGTCGCACGTCGAAGTTTATGGCGCACGACGAACTGGGCGCGACGGTCGGCGATCGAGTGCGCATCGTGGAGACGCGGCCGCTTTCGGCGCGCAAGCGTTGGCGTGTAGTTGAGATAGTGCAAAAAGCCGCGAAGTGAGGGGTTAACTATGATTCAGATGCAGACCTCGTTAGAGGTTGCTGACAATTCGGGAGCGCGGCGCGTGGAAATGATCATGCCCATCGGCGGATCCACGGGAAAGATTGCCAGTCTCGGTGACCGGATCAAAGTGACCGTCAAAGAGGCTTCTCCCGACGGCACCATCAAAAAGGGAACAGTCCAGGATGCCGTCATCGTGCGTACGCGCAAGGAAGTGCGCCGCGCTGATGGCACTTATGTCAGGTTTGATCAGAACGCCGCGGTGTTGATTAAAGAAGACGGTACGCCGATCGGAACGCGCGTGTTTGGACCAGTGGCGCGTGAACTGCGCGATAAGAACTTCATGAAGATCGTTTCACTCGCGCCGGAGGTGATTTAAAGGTGGCAGGAACAAAGCGCACGAAGATCAAAAAGAACGATCAGGTAGCGGTCATTGCCGGACGCGATAAAGGCCGTCGCGGCCGGGTGCTGGAAGTGAACCCGACGAAGGGCAAAATCAGAGTTGAAGGCATCGGGATGATCAAGCGGCACCAGAAAGCCAATCCGCAGGCCAATAAAGGCGGCGGCATTGTCGATAAAGAGTCGTTCATCGACATTTCCAACGTGCAGTTGATCGATCCGCAATCGGGTAAACCGACCCGCGTGAAGTATCTGGTCGACAGTGACGGTTCCAAGACACGAGTGGGCGCGACAAGCGGGCACTCATTGGAGAAATAAGGCGGAGAAGTAGGGCGGAGAAACAGGAATGGCTGCAAGGTTAAAAGAGCGATATCAAAAAGACGTGGCGCCGCAGATTGCCAAGGAGTTTGGCATCTCGAATCCCATGGCTGTGCCCCGCCTCGAAAAAGTCGTCATCAACATGGGAATGGGCGAAGCGATCGCGAACAACAAGATTCTCGACACGGCGGCCGACGAGCTGCGCGCCATCACGGGCCAGAAGCCGGTGATCACGAAGGCGAAGAAGTCGATTGCGTCGTTCAAGCTGCGGCAGGGAATGCCGATCGGCGTGGTGGTAACGCTGCGCGGCGATCGCATGTATGAGTTTTTAGATCGGCTGGTGTCGGTGGCGCTGCCACGCGTCAGAGACTTTCGCGGAGTTTCGCCAAAGGCTTTCGATGGCCGCGGGAATTACACGATCGGTATTCGCGAACAACTGATCTTTCCGGAGATCGATTTCAACAAGGTCGACAAGCTGCGCGGGATGAACATTTCGATCGTGACTACCGCGCGTAACGACGAACAGGCGCGTGCGTTATTGAAGGCGCTTGGCATGCCGTTTAGAACTTAGGAACGAAGAAGAAAGTCTATGGCAAAGAAATCACTGATTGCGAAGGCGGCACGCAAACCGAAGTTTTCGGTGCGCGCCTACACTCGATGCAAACGTTGCGGCCGGCCGCGCGGCTACCTGCGGAAGTTCAACCTGTGCCGCATCTGTTTTCGCGAGTTGGCGCTGCAGGGACAGATCCCTGGCGTAGTTAAGTCGAGTTGGTAATTAACTAACGGAGTTACTTCATGACTGATCCCATTGCCGATATGTTGACGCGAATCCGCAACGCCATCGCGGCGAAGCATTCGCGCGTTGATATTCCGGCTTCCAAGCTCAAACTTGAGATTGCCCGCATCCTGAAGGAAGAGGGCTACATCAATAACTTCGTTATCAAGGGCGAAGGTCTCAAGCGCACGATAAGAATCTTCCTGCGTTACGACGCGCGCGGTACGTCTTCAATCACGCACCTCGAGCGCGTTTCGACGCCCGGCCGGCGCGTGTACGTCGGATCGAGTCAGATTCCGAAGGTGCTCGGCGGTTACGGCATCAACATCGTTTCGACCTCAAAAGGTCTGATGAGCGGCAAGACCGCGCGCCGGGAAAATATCGGCGGAGAGCTGTTGGCGCAGATCTACTAGAACTGGAAATAGCTTATGTCGCGAATTGGAAAAAAATTAATCACGGTGCCGAAGGGCGTTACCGTCACGGTGCACCAGCAGGAACTTGAAGTTAAAGGTCCGAAGGGCACGCTGAAGACTCCGATCCCGCAGGGAATCAGTTTCAAGCTGGAAGGCGACGAACTGAAAGCCGAGCGTACATCCGACGAGCAGGCGGCGCTGCACGGGCTGGCGCGCGCCCTGGCCAACAACGCCATCGTCGGCGTGACTGAAGGATTCAGCAAACAGATGGACGTCGTCGGGGTTGGTTACAAGGCCGACGTGCAGGGCAAGAAGATCGTCTTCTCGCTCGGCTACTCGCATCCCATCGAGTTTCCGCTGCCCCCCGAAGTGGACGCGAAAGCAGAGCGTCTGACGACGAAGGGAAGCATCCAGCAGTATCAGACCACGCTGACGTTGACGAGCATCGACAAGCAGAAGCTGGGCCAGGTGGCGGCCGAGATGCACAAGCTGCGCAAACCTGACGCTTACAAAGGCAAAGGCGTGCGCTATGCGGATGTACCCATTAAGTTGAAACCGGGCAAGACAGGCAAATAGTCATGGCTACAACAGACAGAGCACAGATAAGGACCGCGATTCATCAGCGGATTCGACGCAAGGTCAAGGGAAACGGCGAGAAGCCACGGCTCGCGATCTATCGCAGCCTGAACCACATCTACGCCCAGCTGATCGACGATCAGAACGGACAGACACTTGTCTCCGCGTCGTCAACCGAGAAAGATTTGCGCGGCAACAGCGGCGGCAATCTCGACGCCGCGCGGCGTATCGGTCAGGCGATTGCCGAGCGAGCCCTCGCGAAAGGGATCGAACAGGTCGTCTTCGATCGCGGTGGGTATCTCTACCATGGTCGAATCAAGGCCCTGACGGATGCAGCTCGCGCCGCCGGACTGAACAAGCATGAAGCAGTAGCGGAAGCCAATGGCGACCAGCAGCCGGAAGCGCCCGCGGAAGCAACGGCAGAAAAGAAGCCGCGTAAGAAGAGCAAAGAATAGAATATGAGACAACCCAAGCAACGCATTCCCGCGCAGGGACTCGACCTGAAAGATCAGGTAATCTCCATCAATCGCGTCACCAAGGTCGTCAAAGGCGGCAAAAACCTTTCGTTCGCCGCGCTCGTAGTGGTGGGTGACGAAGGTGGGCACGTCGGTTTCGGCACGGGCAAGGCTCGCGAAGTTCCCCTCGCGATCAAAAAAGGCATCGAGTCAGCCAAGAAGAACCTGATTCGCGTGCCGTTGATCGATCACACGCTGCCGCACCAACTGATTGGTAAGTACGGAGCCGGCCGCGTGCTCGTGAAACCGGCGTCGGAAGGAACGGGCGTGATTGCGGGCGGCGCAGTGCGTGCGGTGATGCAGGCGGTTGGCGTGCGAGACGTGCGTACGAAGGTGTTGGGATCGACTAATCCGCACAACGTCGTGCGGGCTACGTTCGACGCGCTGCTGCGGATGAAGGATCCGATGGAACTGGCGCGCTTGCGTGGCAAGCAAGTCGAGGAGATGTAAGGAGAGTTATGCCACGCAGAGAAAACAACGACGGCAACTCGCAGAAGATTCGTATCCAGTACTACCGGAGCTTTATCGCTGCACCGGAAAAACACAAGACCATCGTGCGCAGTCTGGGCTTGCGGAAACTTAACCAGGTCGTCGAGCGCCCCGACACGGAAGCAATGCGCGGCGCGGTCGCGAAAGTGCCGCACTTGTTGCGCATAGTGGAGTAAAAATAATGGCGATTAGTCTTAACACACTGAAACCAGCCAAGGGCTCGACGCACAAAAAGAAACGCGTTGGACGCGGACCGGGATCCGGTTTGGGCAAAACCGCGGGTCGTGGTGAGAAGGGGCAAAAATCCCGTTCGGGTTACTCGCGCAAGATCGGTTTTGAAGGCGGTCAGATGCCGCTGCATCGCCGTCTGCCGAAACGCGGCTTCACCAACATCTTCAAGAAGCGCTGGCTCGAGGTCAGCCTCGCCTCTTTGGAACAGCACTTCAACGCCGACGAAGAGATCACGCCCGAGGTGTTGCACACGCGCGGCTTGATCAAGAAAGCGAAACATGATGTGGTCGTGCTCGGAAACGGTGAGATTTCCAAGCCGCTTCGTATTTCAGCGCACCGGTTTACGAAGAGTGCTCGTGAGAAGATCGAGAAGGCTGGTGGCGCGGTAGTCGAGCTTGGCGCACCGGCTAACGCGGAAGGTTAGTAGCCACTCCGAACCGGCTCGGCCGCCGAATGTGAGGCGGTGGCTCTGCCCCGCCGCGGGAGGTAAGTAATGGAAAAGTTTCTAGCCGCCGTTCGCAATATGTTTAATGTGCCGGATTTACGCCGGCGCATTTTCTTTACGCTCGGCCTGCTCGCCGTCTATCGTTTCGGCGCGCACGTCGGCGCTCCAGGCATCAACAAACCGCGTCTCGAGGAAGTCTGGCGCGACGTCGCGGGCACCTTGCTCGGCGTACTCGATCTCTTCTCCGGCGGAAACTTTCGCACCATCTCGGTCTTCGCTCTCGGCGTGACGCCTTACATCACGGCGTCAATCATTCTCCAGCTCATGACTGTTGTCTCGCCGCAACTCAAGAAGTTGCAGGAAGAAGGCGAGATGGGCCGGCAGAAGATCAATCAGTGGACTCGTTACCTGACAGTCGGTTTGGCCATGGTGCAGACGTGGTTCGTGGCCCACTGGCTACAGGTTAACGGTGTCGGCGCGCCGACTTGGGGATTCTTGTTCAGCACGATGCTGACGCTCACCACCGGAACGATGTTCGTCATGTGGCTGGGCGAGCAGATCACCGAGCGTGGTATCGGCAACGGCATCTCGTTACTGATCTTCGCGGGTATTGTAATCGGTTTGCCGAGCGGCGCTCAGCAGGTACTGGAGAAGGTTCGCGGCGGCGACACGATGGAAGTGCTTGGTGTAATCGCTCTCGTTGCGGCACTGATCGCCATCATCGCGTTCATCGTCTTTGTCGAATCGGCGCGACGCAAGATTCCTGTGAGCTATGCGAAACGGCACGTCGGTCGGCAGCTCGTGGGCGGACAGCAAACAACCATGCCGCTGAAGATCAACATGGGCGGCGTGATCCCGGTGATCTTTGCCTCGTCAGTGTTGTCGATGCCGCAGAGTCTGTTCGCTGCATTTCCGCCCGACCCAAGCGCGGTGAATACGACTACCTGGGGCAAGATCTGGAGTTTCTTCCAGACGTTCCATGCGAGCGATCCGTACTACGAGTTGATCTTTCTCTCGTTGATCATCTTCTTCACGTTCTTCTACGTCTCGATCGTTTTCAACGTGGAAGAAGTGGCGGACAACCTGCGCAAGCACGGTGGTTTCATGCCGGGCATTCGACCGGGACGCGCGACCGCCGAGCACTTGAATTCGATTCTGACGCGGTTGACGACGGTCGGCGCGATCTATCTCGCGCTCGTCGCGTTTGTGCCGCAGTTCATGTTGAGCGGATTCAAAGTTGCCCGGTTGCCGTGGATCGGCACGGCGCTCGACCAGTTTGTCAGCACAACGCCCGGGTTGTCGTGGATACCCAATGGGATGGGTTATCAGTTTTACTTCGGTGGAACCTCGCTGCTAATTCTCGTCGGTGTTGCAATGGACACCGTAGCCCAAATCGAGGCGCAACTCGTCATGCGCAACTACGAAGGCTTCCTCGGCGGAGGCGGACGCTTGCGCGGCCGGCGAGCCTGATCCGTTTATGGCGAAAATCATTGTGCTGATGGGTGCGCCTGGTGCCGGAAAAGGTACGCAGGCGCGCTTGCTTCAAGAGCGTTTGCATCTGCCGCAGATCTCTACGGGCGACATCTTTCGCTCGCTGAAGCATTCGCAAACTCCATTGGCGCAGGAAGTTAGAGATATTATGACGCGGGGCCACCTGGTTCCCGATGAGTTGACAATCCGTCTGGTTAAAGAGCGGACGGCACAGGACGACTGCAAAGACGGTTACATCCTCGATGGATTTCCGCGCACGCCTGCGCAGGCGCGCAGTCTCGAACAACTCGCTGAAGAGCAGCAGAATACAATCGTGGCGGTGCTGATCGACGTACCACTCGAGTTGCTCGAGAAGCGGATGACCGGACGGCGTAACTGTCCGGTTTGCAATGAAATCTACAACATCTATTTCAAGCCGCCGCGCAACGACAACGTTTGCGATCTGCATCCCGATGCAGAACTCGTGCAGCGCGCGGATGACAATTCGGAAACGGTGCGAGCGCGGCTCGCGACTTACGAGCAGCAGACGCGACCGCTGATCGAGTTTTACGAGACGGCGGGATTGTTGCGGACGGTTGACGGAACGCGCGATCCGGAGGTTATTTATCAGGACATCGAGCGGAACGTTAAATGATTATCGGGAAGTCAAAACGGGAATTGGACAAGATGCGGGCGTCGGGCCGGCTGGTGGGCCAGGTGTTAGCGCATCTGCGCACGCTCGTGGAGCCGGGTATCACCACGATGGAGGTGGACCGCGCCGCGGAAAAGATGATTCGAGACGCGGGCGCGCTTCCGACGTTCAAAGGATATAACGGTTTTCCTTATTCGATCTGCGCTTCGGTTAACGAGCAGATCGTGCACGGGTTTCCGTCGAATTATAAGTTGAAGGACGGCGATATTTTTTCGATCGACGTTGGTGTCACCCTCGAAGGTTTTGTTGGTGACACGGCGACGACGGTGCCGGTCGGGAAGGTGAGTGAGGATCGGTTGAAGTTGATCCGCGTCACGCAGGAGTGTCTCGAGCGGGCGATCGAGCAGTGCCGGCCCGGAAAGCATCTCGGCGACATCGGTTGGGCGGTGCAGGAACACGCGGAAGCAAACGGTTATTCGGTGGTCCGCGATTACGTCGGGCACGGGATCGGGCGGCGGATGCACGAGGATCCGCAGATCCCGAACTACGGCCGGCCGGGGTTAGGGCCGAAGATCAAGAGCGGGTACGTGTTTGCGGTCGAGCCGATGGTGAATCTGGGCACGCATCACACGAAGGTCCTGTCCGATGGCTGGACCGTGATCACGATGGACGGCCAGCCGAGCGCACACGTCGAACACACCATTGCCATCACGGACGACGGCCCGGAAGTTCTGACTTTGGTGCGTGAGGCGTCCGCGGTGCCGGCCTAACGCCAACGGCGTTCGCGAATTTCAGCCGAAGGTTGGCACAACCCTGGGGCTAGAGCCCGAAACGCACATCAACGCTGACAGCGTTGGCTCACCATCGCTTGGCAGGGTTAGAGTCGCGTGCTATTATTCGCAGTTTGTCGGCAGCGTCACAACTTCAATCAGAAGGATATGGCGAAGGAAGAAGCGATAGAAGTTATGGCCAAGGTCCTGGAGACTTTGCCTAACGCTATGTTTCGGGTTGAGTTGGAAGAGAGTCAGCATCAGGTGCTGGCACATATTTCAGGGAAGATGCGTAAGCACTTTATTCGCATTCTCCCGGGTGACAGGGTGTTGGTCGAGCTTTCGCCTTACGATCTCAACCGCGGCCGCATCACTTATAGATACAAATAGGTAACGAGGTACGTCATGAAAGTCCGTGCGTCAGTAAAGAAGATGTGCGACAAGTGCAAAGTCATCCACCGCAAAGGCGTGGTGCGGGTGATCTGCGACAATCCCAAACATAAACAGAGACAAGGATAGCGAGAAGTAAAGATGGCACGTGTAGCTGGAGTAGATCTGCCACCCAACAAGAGAGCTGAAGTCGGTCTTACTTATATCTACGGCATCGGCCGTTCGCGCTCGAGTTCGGTCCTCAAGGAAGCGGGTATCAACGTTGATACACGCGTTCGCGACTTGAGTGAAGACGAACTGAGCCGCATTCGCAGCATTCTGGAAGCACAGGGCGAGATCGAAGGCGACCTGCGCAAACGCGTTCAGATGGATATCAAGCGCTTGATGGACATCGGGTGCTATCGTGGATTGCGTCACCGCCGCTCGTTGCCGGTGCGTGGACAGCGAACGCACACCAACGCGCGCACGCGCAAAGGTCCGCGACGCGCCACCATCGCCAAGAAGAAGGCGCCCGGCAAGAAATAGGGGCATTGTTGATTTTCGATTGTTGATTGTCGATTTACGACAAGTCGGCAGTATGAAAATCGGAAATCGAAAATCAAAAATCGGAAATGATTTATGGCTAAAGCAGGCGGTAAAAAGAAGGTCTTTCGCAAGAAAGAGAAGAAGAACGTTCCCAACGGCATCGTGCACATCGCGGCCTCGTTCAACAACACGATGATCTCGATCACGGACCTCGAAGGAAACCTGATCGCGCAATCGTCCGCTGGCGCGCGTGGTTTTCGCGGGTCGCGTAAGGGAACGCCGTTCGCAGCACAACAGGCCGCGTTTGAAGCAGCCAAGAAAGCGCACGAAGCGGGAATGCACCAATGCGAGGTGCGTGTGAAGGGCCCGGGCGGTGGCCGCGAGTCAGCGATCCGTGCGATTGCCAATGCCGGCATTCGCGTGACGACCATTCGCGACACGACGCCGATTCCGCACAACGGTTGCCGGCCGCCGAAACGGCGCAGAGTGTAGGTATTTTTGATTGCCGATTGCCGATTGTTGATTTGAAGAGTGATGGTCATTTCGCAGTTGGCATAAAAATCGAAAATCGAAAATCAAAAATCGAAGATGACTTAACCCAAAGGATGAAGGGTCCGGTGTCGCCGGAACACGACGACACGACCTGTAAACTTTTCCGTCTAACTTTTCACCGGCTTTAGACCGGCTTAGACTGGAGGCAAATAGTTGGCTAGGTATAGAGATGCAGTGTGTCGTCTTTGCCGTCGCGAAGGCGCAAAGCTCTTTTTGAAGGGCGATCGTTGTTACAAACCCGCTTGCCCGATTGAGAAACGCGGTACCCAACCACCCGGGCAGCATGGCAACTCGATGCGACGCGGCAAGGCGCTGGTCGGCTATGGCCAGCAGTTGCGCGAGAAGCAGAAGGTTAAGCGTATCTACTTCATTCTCGAAGGCCAGTTTCGCAACTACTTCGAACGCGCTGCGCGCATGAAGGGGATTACGGGCGAGAACCTGCTGTTCCTTCTCGAGCGGCGACTCGATAACGCAGTCTATCGCGCGGGCTTCTCTACTTCCCGCCGCCAGGCCAGGCAGTTGGTCAATCACGGCCACATCCTGGTAAACGATCGCAAAGTCGATATTCCCTCTTATCAAGTGAAACCCGGCGACCTCATCAGTGTGAAAGAACCGAGCAGGAAGAACATTCACATCGAGGGCGCGTGGCAAACAGCATCGGGTCGCGGCCGGCCTTCGTGGATTACGGCTGACGGCGGCGATATGAGTGCGCGTGTCGCCAGCTTGCCGGTGCGCGATGACATCGACCGCCTGATCAACGAACAATTAATTGTCGAACTTTATAGCAAGTAATTTTAGGGACACGAACGCTATGGCTATGGATCAAAATAATCTTTGGCAGGGATTTCAGATGCCGCGCCGGCTCGCGGCAGACGCGGAAACGTTGACGGAACGCTATGGTCGTTTTTCGGCCCAGCCGTTCGAACGGGGCTTTGGCACCACCGTCGGTAATTCACTTCGTCGCGCGCTGCTCTCGTCAATCGAGGGTGCGGCGATCACGGCAGTGAAGATCGAAGGCGTGGAGCACGAGTTCTCGTCGATCAAGGGCGTGGTCGAAGACGCCACGGACGTGATCCTGAATTTGAAGCAGGTTCCCTTCAAGCTGCACAGCAGCGAGCCGAAGACGCTCAGAATTAACAAGGAAGACGCGGGCGAAGTCACCGCCGCAGATATCGAAGCGGATGGCGACGTCGAGATTCTCGATCCGACCGTGCACATCGCCACTGTCAGTGACGGTGGATCTTTGCGCGTCGAAATGCGCTTGAAGCGTGGCCGCGGCTACGTCTCCGCCGACCGTAACTTCGACGAAGATCTCTCGCTCGGTTACATTCCGATCGACTCGGTCCATACGCCGGTCAAGAAAGTGAATTACAACGTCGAAGCCGCGCGTCTGGGCCAGAACACGGAGTTTGACAAACTGACCATTGAGGTTTGGACGGACGGCTCCGTTAAACCTGAAGATTCGATCGGTCTCGCAGCTAAGTTGATCAAGGACCACATGTCAATCTTCATCAACTTTGAGGAAGACACCGACGACTACGCGTACACCAAGATGGAGCGTCCGCCGCTGCCGCGCAACGACCAGTTGGATCGCTCAGTCGACGAGTTGGAGCTTTCGGTCCGTTCTTACAACTGTTTGAAGAATGCCGACATCCGCACCATCCGTGACCTGGTCCAACGCACCGAACGCGAGATGCTCGCCACCAAGAACTTCGGCAAAAAGTCGTTGAACGAGATCAAAGAGATCCTCAACGGCATGGGCCTCGACTTCGGAATGGAATTTGACGAACAAGGTAATCCGATACCCGGTACCGGCGGTCGCGACGGCGCGGATCTTTCGGATTTCGACGGTGATGAGGAACAGTAAGGCGTCATGCGACACTTAAAGGCACATCGCAAACTCGGCCGGACCAGCGAACATCGCACTTCGATGTTGCGCAATCTGGCGACTTCATTGATCAACTCCCGGGAAGAGCGCATCGTCACCACGTTGCCGAAAGCGAAGGAACTGCGGCCCTTCGTCGAACGCGCCATCACGTTGTCGCGCCGCGCGCGCAATTTGTCCGACGACGATGCTCAGGCGCTGCACCTGCGCCGGCAGGCTGCCGGTTTCTTTCATGCGGGCAACACGTCAGTGGCTTCCCTGACGGGCAAACGCGGACAGCTCCGTCCGCCACGAACCGCGGGTGTTGCGGCACTGCGCCGTCTGTTCACCGAACTCGGCGAGCGCTACAAGGATCGGCCGGGTGGTTACACGCGCATCCTGAAACTCGGGCATCGCGCCGGCGACGCGTCTGAGCTTGCGATTATCGAACTCGTCGATAACCCGCGCGAGATCGAGGCTGCGGAAGCGGCGAAGAAACGTACCAAGGCTGCAAGTTCGAAAAAGAAAGCCTCCAAAAAAGCAGCTAAAACCGAACCCACAGAAGAGACAGAAAGCACAGATCAGTCTGAGTAGTCTGTGGCCGGCTTGAGAACGAATGGCTGCACGCAAAGAACAGAGCGAACCACCAGCAAAAGCTTCCGTCAACATGGAAGAGCTACGCGAGCTGATCGCGTTGCTGCGTGAAAACGGTTTGGCGGAGCTCGAGCTCGAGCGCGAAGACTTTCGCGTTCGTTTGCGTCGTGAGGGGGTCGCGCCCTCCGGCGATCACTCGCAACACATGGTCGCTCCGCCGTCAGCGCCGGTATCCCTGCCGGATATGGCGCCGGCAACTGCGGCACCATCCACCGCGGCCCAAGCGCCCACGAATTCAGGCGCTCAAGGTGCAAGCGCGACCTCTACAGACCAGGACTTACACATTATCCAGTCCCCGATTGTCGGAACGTTCTATCGCTCGCCCTCGCCGACGGCTGAACCGTTCGTGAAGATCGGCAGCAACGTTGAGGCAGCCTCGGTCGTGTGCATTATCGAAGCCATGAAACTCATGAATGAGATTCAGGCGGAGGCGAGTGGCGAAGTCGTGAAGATTTATGTTGAAAACGGCCAGCCCGTTGAGTACGGCCAACCGTTGTTCGGCATAAGAAGTTAACAAACGTAGAGGCGTTTTCCCGGAGTGCGGTGACCTGTTCACCGCTTTCTTATTTAATGGCCTACGAACCGCGCAAGTTCAAAAAGATCCTGATCGCCAATCGCGGCGAGATCGCCTGTCGCATCATCTGGACGTGCAAGGAGATGGGCATTAAGACGGTCGCCGTGCACAGCGACGTCGATCGCGATTCGCTGCACGTGCGCTTCGCCGACGAAGCGGCGTGTATTGGACCAGCGCCATCGGCCCAGAGTTATCTCAACATTCCAGCCATCATCAGCACCGCGGAAATTTTCAACGTCGATGCGATTCATCCGGGCTACGGATTTCTTGCAGAGTCGCCTTACTTCGCCGAGATCTGCGATGCGTGCAACATCAAGTTTATTGGACCATCGGCTAGTCTGATTCGCTTGATGGGCGACAAGATCGAAGCGCGGCGCGTCATGCACGAAGCGGGTTTGCCCGTCGTGCCGGGCAGTCCCGATGCCGTGACGTCCGAAGAGGAAGGTCTGAAACTCGCGCGCGAGATCGGTTATCCGCTGATGGTGAAAGCTTCCGCGGGCGGAGGCGGACGCGGCATGCGCATCGTGCGCAACGAAAACGAACTCGGCAAAGCGCTGGAGACTGCATCGACTGAAGCGGCGGCCGCGTTCAACAACGGCAGTGTCTACATCGAGCGGTACGTCGAGCAGCCGCGCCACATCGAGATCCAGGTGCTTGCCGATGAGTACGGCGACTGCATTCACCTCGGCGAGCGCGAGTGCTCGATTCAGCGGCGACATCAGAAGCTGATGGAAGAAGCGCCTTCAACCGTCTTAACTCCTGAGTTGCGCCAGAAGATGGGCGAGGCGGCGGTCGCGGCGTGCAAGAAGCTGGGTTATGCAAGCGCAGGCACGGTTGAATTTCTGCTCGATGCGCAGAACAACTTCTACTTCATGGAGATGAACACGCGCATTCAGGTCGAGCATCCAGTCACGGAAATGGTCACGCTCGCGGACGTGGTGCGTAATCAGATTCGGATCGCGGAAGGTGAGCCGCTCGGCTACACGCAGGACGACGTTTTGATCGTCGGGCACGCTATCGAGTGCCGTATCAACGCTGAAAATCCGGAGACGTTTGCGCCTTCGCCCGGCACGATTACGGCCTTCAACTTACCGGGCGGTCCGGGCGTTCGCGTGGATACGTTCGTCTATTCGGGCTATCGGGTCTCGCCGTTTTACGACTCGCTGATCGCGAAGGTCATCGTTCACGCGCGCACACGCGAACTCGCGATTGCCCGCATGCGACGCGCCCTGGACGCCATGGTTATCGAGGGAATCAAGACGACCATTCCGCTGCACGTAAAGATCATGGACGACCCAAAATTCCGCAGAGGCGAGATCGACACGAATTTCATGGAGTATTTTCTGACCAAGAACTCGCGCAAGGCCGAAATCGCGGTAGGCGGCTAATGGCTGCTGGCGAGGTTGAGGTTTTCCTGAGGGTTCCCTATAATATCCGACTTTTCTATGACGACGATGCTCGTCTGAGAGGTAAAGAGAGATGTCACACGCGATTATCAGAGCCGGCGGTAAACAGTTTCTGGTCAAAGAGGGACAGACGATTCGTGTCCCCTCGATGGAGGCCGACGCCGGGAGTTCGATTGAGCTCGAAACGTTGTTAACGGCCGGTGAGAATGCCGCCAAGGCCACGGTCGTTTCGCACGGCAAGGATCAGAAGATCGTCGTCTTCAAGAAGAAACGCCGCAAACAGTACAAGCGCACGCGCGGGCATCGGCAGGGTTACACGGAGCTGAAGATCGATTCGGTTGGTTAATTAGCTTTGTACTTTGTGCTTCGAAAGTACAAAGTTCGGGAGTACAAAATGGCACACAAAAAAGGTGTTGGTTCATCTCGCAACGGCCGCGACTCGCAGTCCCAGCGTTTGGGATTGAAGAAGTTCGGCGGTGAACGCGTGCTCGGCGGAAACATTATTGCCCGCCAGCGCGGCACGAAATGGAAGCCCGGCAACAACGTCGGCCGCGGCAAAGACGATACGTTGTTTGCTTTGATTGACGGCGTGGTGAAGTTTGAAGACAAGGGTCGCGCCGGTAAGTTTGTCAGCGTATATCCAGCGGAGCAAACTGCTGCTGCTTAGAAAAGTTACTTTAGAAGTTCGCGACGCTTGAGCAGCACACAGATGCGAGCCGGGCGTCGCTTTCAATTTAGATGTTTATCGACCGGGCCAAGATTCACGTGCAAGGGGGTGACGGAGGTAACGGCGTTACTGCTTTCCGGCGTGAGAAGTTTGTGCCCCGTGGTGGTCCATCGGGTGGCGACGGTGGTCGTGGCGGCGATGTTTACATCGTTGCCGACTCTTCGCTGAACACGCTGTTGCATCTTCGTTATAACCCGCGTCACATTGCCCACCGCGGTTTGCACGGCGAAGGCTCGAATCGTTCCGGACATGACGGAGCCGATTCAACGATTCACGTTCCCGTGGGAACGCAGATCTTTGATGCCGAAAGCGGTGAACTGTTACACGATCTCAATCGCGACGGCGATCGCTGGCTGGCTGCACGCGGCGGCCGTGGCGGGTTTGGTAACGCGCATTTCACGAGCTCGACCAATCGCGCGCCACGCTATCACCAGAGCGGCAGCAAAGGCGAAGAGCGTGAACTGCAACTCGAGTTGAAACTGCTCGCGGATGTTGGTCTCGTCGGGTTTCCGAACGCCGGCAAGTCGACGTTCATCTCGACCGTTTCGGCGGCTCGTCCCAAGATTGCGGATTACCCATTCACGACACTCGAACCAAACCTCGGCGTGGTTGATCTGGGCGACTTTCGCACGTTTGTCATTGCGGACATACCGGGTCTGATCGAAGGCGCGCACACCGGTGCTGGACTTGGCGATCGTTTTTTGCGGCACATCGAGCGGACGAAGCTGTTATTGCATCTTGTCGACGTTTCATCGGTCTCAGGTCGCGAATCGGTTGCGGATTACGAGACTGTGAATCGCGAGCTCGCGTCGTACAACGCGGATTTGGCAACGCGGCCGCAGTTTGTAGTTGCTACGAAGATCGATGCGCTCGATGAGCCTGAGCGGCTCGAGTCGTTGCGAGCACGCGCGGCGGCGGATGATAAACCGTTCTTCGCGATCTCGTCGGCAACGGGTGAAGGTGTTCGCGAACTCGTGAACGCGATCGCCGCCAAGCTGGACGAACTGGCCGCGACGAACGCGCGAACCGACACTGTGGAACTTTCCCTGTGATGGCCGCGAGGAAGCGCATAGCCTTGTATGGCGGCACGTTCGATCCGGTTCATCTAGGCCACGTGGAAGTTGCACGGAAGGTTTTAGAGTTATTTGAGATTGAGAAAGTAGTTTTTATTCCGGCTCAGATTGCGCCGCACAAACTCGGCCGGCCTGTAACGGAGCCGATCCATCGCTATGCGATGCTGGCCCTCGCGACGCAGGGCGATCCGCGCCTCGTGATCTCGACGTTTGAGCTCGACGCGCCTGATCGGCGTTACACCGTCGATACCGTCGCCGAGTTTCAGCGACGGCTCGGTGACGACACGGAGTTGTTCTTCATCATGGGCGCTGA
The DNA here is from genome assembly GCA_020199835.1 of Acidobacteriota bacterium. Taxonomy (GTDB): domain Bacteria; phylum Acidobacteriota; class Blastocatellia; order Pyrinomonadales; family Pyrinomonadaceae; genus PSRF01. The sequence goes on from JAIVJV010000007.1 coordinate 20,926, forward strand.
TTCGTGGTCCGAGATCACGACCTGGCGCGACTGGGAACGACTCCTGAAGATGACGAATCATATCGTTGTCACGCGTCCCGGATACGAAGTTTCTCCGGCGCCTTCCGGGTTAGCTGAGCGAATCTTTTTCACCGACGCGGTGATGAAGGATATCTCGGCGACAGACATTCGGCGGCTCGCGAGTGAGGGCCGGGCTGATGACAATGCTGAGTTGGAAAAACTGGTTCCGAAACCGGTGGCTGATTACATAACGAAGTACGGGATATATCGAAATTCGAATGAAGCAAAACTCCACAATTAAAGAACAGTCTCTGAATCCTCAACCAACCGCGCGAACACAGGCGCAACCTCAAGCGGTGCGCAATACCGATGAGTGCGACGAGAAACTGGACGAGCGCGTCTGTACTGCGCTGCACGCAGCCGGCGAGAAGAAAGCCATCGAACCGGTCGTGCTCGACCTGCGCGAGATTGCGAGCTTCACCGATTACTTCGTGATCGTCAGTGGCGCGAACGAGCGCCAGGTCCAGGCGATCTCTGACGAGGTTTACGAACAACTGAAGAAGGCCGGTTCGCCCGCCGCGCGCGTTGAGGGGTACAAGACAGCGGAATGGATCCTGTTGGACTACGGCGACTTCGTGGTCCATGTTTTCGAACAGAAGGCCCGGAAGTTTTACGACCTCGAGCGATTGTGGCGCGAGTCGAAACGAGTTGAGTTGCCGGCGGACCTGACCGGCGAGAGTCCCAGTTCTTTGAGAAAAGAATCGTGATCGAAATGTTCGCGCGCTCGCCGGGTATGCGCGAGGCGATTGGTCTCGCGGAGCGCGTCAGTTCCACCGATTCAAACGTGCTGATCACCGGCGAGTCGGGAGCAGGGAAAGACGTGCTGGCTTCCTGGATTCACTGGAAGTCGCCACGCGCGGCGCAGTCGCTAGTAAAAATCGATTGCGCGACGTTGCCGGGTGAATTGCTCGAGGCCGAGCTTTTCGGTTACGAGCGCGGCGCGTTTACCGGCGCGAGCGAGGCGAAGCCGGGACGCTTTGAAGCGGCGCAAAAAGGAACCGTCGTTCTCGACGAGATCGCGCATCTCTCGACGGATGCGCAGGCCAAGTTGTTACGCGTGATTGAGACGCGTGAGTTTGAACGATTAGGTGGTCGCAAGACGATCAAACTCGACGCGCGTTTGATTGTGTTGACGAACGTGGATCTCGCCGGCGCAGTGAAGGCCGGTCGCTTTCGCGAGGATCTTCTTTACCGGTTGGACGTGATTCACATTCGCGTGCCGCCGTTGCGCGAGCGCAAGGATGATCTTTCAAAACTGATTGAACACTTCGTGCAGCATTACGCCGCAAAGCATGGGCGCAAAGTTGAACGCGTTGCGGCGCCGGCGCTGGCGTTGCTTCAGGCGTACGACTATCCCGGCAATGCGCGCGAGCTGGCAAACATCATCGAGCGCGCAGTGATCGTTGCGCATGGAAAGCGACTCGAAGAAGAGGACTTGCCGCAAGGTTTGAGTGCGGCTGTGAGTGCGCAAAAGAACAAAGCAAAGCCGCTGAGTTTGGCTGAACTCGAAGCGGCTTACATTGCGGAGACGCTCGCGGCGACGAAAGGTAACAAGACCGAGTGTGCGCGCATCCTCGGGATCAGCCGCAAGAATCTGTACGAGAAGATCGCGCGCTACAAACTCTGACGCTCGGGAACGTCATGCGGTTTCGGATCATCTGGACAGGAAAGACGCGCGACGCCCGGCTACGCGCGCTCATTGAAGATTATGCCGATCGGCTTTCGCATTTCGTACGTTGCGAAATCACCGAGCTGAGAGAACTCGGGCGTACAGACAAAGCGGGCATCGATAAGGAAACTAGGCGCATCTCAGACGCGCTTCGTCCCGGGTCGGTAACAGTGGTGTTGGATCCCGAAGGTTTGGAGTGGACGTCGCAGGAGCTGGCGGCACAGCTCAAAAGTTGGGAAGGCAACGGCGTTAAAGAGGTGGCGTTCGTTGTCGGCGGACCAAACGGCCTCGCGCCAGAGCTGCTGTCCCGAGCCGACAAGCGCTGGTCGCTTTCCCGGTTGACACTGACGCACGAGATGGCGCGAGTGCTTCTGGTCGAACAGTTGTATCGAGCGTTCACGATCGTTCACGGCTTGCCATATCAGAAATGACTATCGGCAATCCCCGGCATTTATCAAGTAGGGTGGATGGAGGATTAGCGACAATGGATAAACGACGCACCAAAATTTTCCGCGACAAATTGTTGGACCGTCGCGAGGGTCTCGTCGGCCAGGTGCAGGCCGCGGAACTTTACAGCCGCGAACGCGATGCTGAAGCTACGCAGGATCCGGCCGACATGGCTGCGAACGCGTACACGAAAGAGCTGTTGGTCTCGATGTCTGACAACGACCGGCAGATGCTGAACCTGATCGACGAAGCGCTGGAACGAATCGAAACCTCGGGTTATGGGAAGTGCATTCACTGCGGCGAGGCGCTGCCGGACAAACGTTTGGAAGCAGTACCCTGGGCACGTCACTGTGTTCGCTGTCAGGATCTGCAAGAGCGTGGACTGTTGGGCGACGACGAAGATTAAATACGACGAAGATTAACGACGCCCGGGTTACAGTTTGCATTGTGAGATAATCGCGGCCTTCTCGAACTGAGGAGGCCGCTTTGTTTAATCATGCTCCTCACGCGTGTCTATGATGCTCTGCTTACAGTCGCTTATCCGCAGTCGTGTCTTGTGTGCGGCGGGAGTGTGGAGGAGCGCCGGTTCGGAGTAGCGTGCCAGGCGTGTTGGGAAGCGACGCAAGTCTTTGACGCCGTGGAAACGATTTGCTGGAAATGCGGCGCGCTCTCGCCGGGCATCGAAGTGACACCGGACGTGAGACGGGAGGTGCGCTGCCGGCGTTGTGACGCCCAGTCGTTTGCCGCGGCGCGAGCGGTCGGCTTGTATGAAGGAGCGCTGCGTGAGTCGGTGCTGAGGCTTAAACGGCAGCCGCATCTCTCGTCACACCTAATCGACTTGTTGGCGGCTGCCGCGCAACGCGAACCGTTGAACACCGCGACCCGAATCATGCCCGTTCCGTTGCACGATCAACGAACCCGTGAACGCGGTTTCAACCAGGCCACGGCCATTGCCGAAGCTCTTGCAAAGCGACTCAAAATACCCGTGGACGCCGCCAGCCTGGAGCGCGTCCGTGGCTCCGAAAAGTACCGCGCCGGCCTCGATCCGAAAGCCCGTCGGGACTCGGTGGCCGGCGCCTTCGCCGTCCGCCACCCGCGTCTCGTCGACACCGAAAACATCCTGCTCGTTGACGACGTTTTCACCACCGGCGCTACGGTAAATGCCTGTGCCGAGGCACTATTAGCGTCAGGTACCGGCAACGTCTTTGTGTTAACCATTGCGCGAGGGAAGTCTTAACGCGTAATATCACGGCGTTATGAATGGCCGGGTTTTAGTCCTGAATACCTCTTTCGAGCCCATCAACGTGTGCACCGAAAGGCGCGCGGTCGTAATGATCTTCAAAGGGGTAGCTCGGGTCGAAGAACACAACGGCCACGTACTTCACTCGCAGAAACTCTCCATCCATGCGCCGTCGGTGATTCGTCTCACCGAATACATTCATATTCCTTTTGAACGGCGCTCGCTTTCGCGAAAGAACATCCTTCTGCGCGATCACTCGACCTGCCAGTATTGCGGCAAACAGTATCCGCCGTCGGAACTCACGCTCGATCACGTCCAGCCGCGCTCGCGCGGAGGGGAGTCGGCGTGGGATAATCTGGTGGCCTGCTGCAAACGCTGTAACCACAAGAAGGGCAACCGCACCCCGGAGGAATCCGGCATGCACTTGTTGCGCAGGCCGCGTGGGTTCTCGCTACATGTAAATCGTCAGATTATGCGGTATCTTGGACGCGCAGATGAGACCTGGCGAAAGTACCTGTTTTACGAATCCGACAATCGGGAATAATCAACTCGATGGCCAAACCCCAGCCACTCGAGAAAAGAGGACATTATGAGTCAAACAATGCTGGCAATCGCAAACCTCGGACCGACGGAAATCATCTTGATCGTGCTCGTGATCTTTTTGCTCTTCGGCGCTACCCGCCTGCCTCAACTCGCGAAAGCATTAGGTCAGAGCAAGAAAGCATTTCGTGAAGGCATCGACGAAGGCGAAAGAGAAGTACGAGAAGTACGAGAAGTACGAAAAGAGCCGGAGAAGACAGTCTAACGGCTTTGGCAGACGGCTTAGCTACTAACCCCGCTCAGTGACTGTGTTCCTTCTGCCCTACAACTAAAGTCGCTTTCACCGAAAGCGCAAATTCAGCCTCATGTCTTTCTTCATTGATGAGTCGGGAGATTTCAAGGAATAAGTCTGCCCGCTCACTTTCAGGAACAAGGGCCAACCATTCGCGCATCAGAAACTCCGCTACCAGCGGCGAGCTAAGAAACTGTTCGCCGGAGTCGTACTCAAACTCCTCGATGCGCGTCCACGAGGCGATGTCTTTTAGTCCTTCGGCTTCCGCCATCCGTTCGACGTCGGATACCGTCGGCAGTTCGGTGATCAACTGCTCAACGTCGCCTTCGTGGTCCAGTAGCCCGTTGTTGTGCAACGCCTCCCAGTAGATTGAAAAGAACTCGCCAAAACTCGAAGCCGTCGGTAACGCAAACGCGATCGTCGCGCCCGGAGCCGCGACTCGCACCATCTCCGCAAACATCTTGCGCACGCGTGAACGCGCGACTAACGAAGCGTTGCCGACGACGAGATCGAACTGATTGTCAGGCAGGTCGAGTTGGTCCAGTTGGGTGATCTGAAACCTGGTCTCTTCGTTTGTTGCCGTCGCTTTTGTTTGGGCCAACGCGATGCACTCTGAGTTCTCATCGACGCACAGCAATTCGAGTTTTGCGCCGCCGCGTTCCTGGAGTGCCATAGCGTGGCCGCCGGTCCCAGCCGCGGCGTAGAGCGCACGTCCCTCGGCCGGCGGCTTCACGTGCTCGTCGATGAGTTCGGCAAAGCGTTCGCCCCAGTCGGGAGCAATGAACAAGTCGTGGAGAAACGCGAGTTCTTTGTCAGTTTTTCCGTTCACGATTCAACCCCTTGATCGGATTCATCCTCGTGGAAATATTTTCGTCCACGCAGTTGTTCCGGCAAACACTCCATTTCATCTTTCGCGGTCGGATCGCTGTGTACGTAACGATAGTCTTTGCCGTAGCCGAAATGCTTCATCAACGGCGTTGGGGCGTTTCTGAGGTGCAGTGGAACAGGCACACGGGCGGTCTCCGCGGCATCGCTCACGGCTGCGAAGTATGCATTCTTGACGGCGTTTGATTTCGGCGCCCGCGCGAGATAAATGGTCGCCTGGGAGAGGGGAAAGAGTCCTTCCGGTAGACCGATGAGTTGCACGATGTCGGCCGCGGCTGCTGCCTGGACCATCGCCTGCGGATCGGCAAGACCGATGTCTTCGGAAGCCATGATGCACAACCGTCGCGCGATAAACACAGGGTCGGCGCCGCCTTCGATCATTCTCGCGAGCCAGTAGAGCGATGCGTCCACGTCGGAGTTGCGCAACGACTTAATCAACGCCGATGCGAGGTTGTAGTGGTCTTCGCCGCCTTTGTCATACGCGTAGTGAGCGCGTCCGAGAGCTTCGATCACCGTTTCTTCCGCGATGGTGCGAATGCCGTTTGCGTCGGGAGCAGTCGATTCGACCGCGGCGTCGAGTGCGGTCAGTGCGACGCGCGCGTCACCTCCCGCGGCGTGCGCGATTCGTTCGAGCAACGTGTCTGAGATCGCAGGTTTGTAGTCTGCGAGACCGCGCTCGGAGTCGTTCAGCGCGCGTTCGAGGACGATCTTGATCTCGTCTTCGGAAAGTTGATTGAGCACGAGGACGCGACAACGTGAGAGCAGCGCGCCGGTGACTTCAAATGACGGATTTTCGGTGGTCGCGCCGATTAAAGTGACAGTGCCGTTTTCGGCCGCGTGCAGCAACGCGTCTTGTTGCGCCTTATTGAAGCGGTGAATCTCGTCGATGAAGAGCACCGTGCGATTGCCGTAGCGTTGTTCGGTCTTCGCTTCCTGAATCGCCTCGCGCAAATCCTTGACGCCGGAGAACACGGCCGAGAGCGCGATAAACCGCAGGCCGCTCTTTTCGGCGAGAAGCCGTGCGAGGGTGGTCTTGCCGGTACCGGGTGCGCCCCAGAGAATTAACGACGGCAACGCGCCGCCGCGGGAAAGGAGTTGACGCAGGATGCGCCCCTCGCCGACGAGGTGCTGCTGACCGACGAACTCGGCGAGCGAGCGTGGCCGCATACGCTCCGCGAGAGGTGCGCCGGCGACGGGCCCGGCCTCGGCGTCGTCGTCACCAAACAGACTTCTTGAATTATTCCAGCGGTCCATGGCTCCAAAGGATGTATAATTATCGCCGAAAAGAATTAAACAAGCGACTGCCGGATCAGGTTAGAGGCTGCTTTCACCCGGCAACAGTTCACAGCGGAAATGCCCATTTTTACGGGCAAACGCTGCAAATCTTCATGGGAACGCGGTTATGGGAATCTGCGTATACTTGGCGGCGGCGAGAAGGCCGCAATTAAAGCGGGTAGCGATTGGAGAGTAGACGATGAGAGACGCTGGGGATGTTTTTAGAATAGTGGGCATGATCCTGCTCGGGGTATTTGTTTTCGCGATAGGCGTGCCCCTGGTGCTGAAGGTAGCAGGCATTACGCTGGGCATCATTTCTCTTTTGATCGGGCTGGCGGTGTTGTTGATAAAGGTAGCGGTTGTTCTTGCGATAGGTTATCTGATCCTCGTCGGTATTCGTGCCCTGCTGCGTTAGCTCCTTCGTGGGCAAGCGAGAGTTCTTATGCTTTCTCTCTCGTTTGCCCACTTCGATTCTCACACATTGAACCTGAAGAGAACTACATCGCCTTCCTGCATGATGTAGTCTTTTCCTTCCAACCGAAGCAGGCCTTTTTCTCTCGCGACAGCATAAGAACCGGCAGCCATCAGATCGTGATAACTGATCACTTCGGCACGGATGAAACCTCGTTCGATGTCGGAGTGGATCGTGCCGGCGGCGGTTTGCGCGCGTGTGCCTTGCGGGATGGTCCAGGCACGCACCTCTTTCTCGCCGGCCGTGAGAAACGACATCAAACCGAGCAGGTGATAAGCACTTGTGATTAGCTGGTCCACGCCGCTCGTCGTCACACCCAAACTGTTCAAATAATCGATTCGCTCCGCTGCGGGGAGCGCCACGAGTTCCGACTCGAGTTGCGCGCAGATCACGACGCACTCGGCCGCTTCCTGCGCGGCGATCTCGCGCACCGCTTGAACCATCTTGTTCTCATCCGCCGCGGCGAGCGTGTTCTCGTCAACGTTGGCAGCGTAAATCGTTGGCTTGGTGGTTAACAGAAAGAAGTTGCGTGCGACGGCGCGTTCGTCCGCGGTCAACGCGACTGTACGCGCAGAGCGTCCGCCTTCCAATGCGGGCTGGATCTTGTCCAGCACGTCCAGTTCTGCACGCGCGATTTTGTCGCCGCTCTTCAAACTCTTCTGCGCCTTCTCGCGCCGGCGTTCGACAGTGGCAAGGTCTGCGAGGGCGAGTTCGATTTGAATGGTCTCGATATCGCGAACCGGATCAACTTTTCCTTCGACGTGAATCACGCCTTCGTCTTCAAAAGAACGAACCACCTGGACCACCGTATCCGTTTCGCGAATGTTGGCGAGGAACTGGTTACCTAAACCCTCGCCTTTTGACGCGCCGCGCACGAGTCCTGCGATGTCGAGAAACTCCACCGTCGCCGGCACGATCACTTGCGTTTTTACGAGACGCGCGAGTGGTTCCAATCGTTCATCCGGAACTGAAACCACGCCCACGTTCGGCTCGATGGTGGCGAACGGATAATTCGCTGCCAGCGCTGACTGTTGCGCGGTCAGCGCGTTGAATAACGTTGATTTGCCCACGTTGGGTAACCCAACGATACCTGCTCTTAACATCGATTTTCCTCTGCTTTATGTTGCGCGAGAAAACTAACCGATTAGCCGCGGGGATGCAAAGCAGGTCGATCTCGGTATAATCCGAAGCTAACTTTGCGACAGCAAGCGACGTCCGACTGATGACTGCTTCCCTATTATTGGCGTTACTCGTCACGCTTAGCGGCGCCATTGCAACGTACCTTTACGACGAGAACGCCTCATTAGGCGCACGACTGTGCACGGGCGCGTGTCTTGGCCTGGCGGCGCTCGGGCTCGCTGGCTTTGTAGTCGCGTCGTTCATCGGTTTGAGCGGAGTCGCGATCGCGATCAGCGCTGCGATCTGTTGCAGCCCGCTCGCCCTGCTCACTGATGCGCGGTACAAACACCGCATCAGTGAAGATCTCAATACCACGTCAACGAACATTCGCCGCTTCCTGTCGCAGCCAGACGCGCGCACCTTTGGCTACATTCTCTTCTACGGCTTCGTGGCGCTTGTGTTTTGGCAAGTGTTTGATCGCGCCGTGATCGAGGAGCAAACCGGTCTCAGCACGGGACTGCTAAACAATTTCGGCGACCTGCCGTTTCACATCAGTGTGATTACGAGCTTCGCCTACGGCAACAACTTCCCGCCGGAAGATCCTACTTACGCCGGCGTCAGGTTCACGTATCCGTTCATCTCGGATTTTGTTTCCGCGATGTTTCTGCGCTGTGGCGCTGACCTGCGGCAGTCGATGTTTATCGAAAACTTCCTGCTCGCGTTTGGCTTTGTCGGGCTGGTCCATCGCTGGGCGCTCGAAATGTTGCGCGACAGACTCGCGGCGATAATCACACCGTTGCTGGTCCTCTTGAATGGCGGGCTTGGTTGGGTGCTGTTACTGGAACACGCCGCGGCAAACGAAGGCGGACTGTGGGGCACGCTCCTCGCGCTACCGCCGTCGTTCACGGTGATTCCGGATTCAACCTGGCGCTGGGGGAATGCTGTTTCCACGCTCCTCGTTCCGCAGCGGGGATTCTTGATGGGACTTCCGCTGGCAGTCATTGCGTTCACGCAGTGGTGGCTGGCGACCGAGAAAGAACACCGGCCGTTCGGGGTCGGACGCGGGAAGAACAAACGCAAGATCGTAAAGCCGCCGCAGCCGGAACCGGTAAACACCCGTTTTCCGCTCAGCCAGCGCCGCATGATCGCGGCCGGAGTCGCGGCCGGTTTGTTGCCATTAGTGCACGCGCACAGTTTCGTCGTTGTGATGGGAATGGCTGCGTGTCTCGCACTGCTTTTTATTAACTGGCGCGACTGGCTCACGTTTTTCATCGTCGCCTCGGTGATCGCCGGGCCGCAGTTGTTGTGGTCCACCTGGCACAGCGCCGTTAACGCGAGCACGTTCTTCGCGTGGGAGATGGGTTGGGACCATGGCAAAGATAACCCGATCTGGTTTTGGTTCAAGAACACGGGTTTCTTTATTCCACTGATTCTCGCAGCCGTGCTGATGAAAGCTGATGGTTATCTCGTGCGGAAGCGGTTGTTGCTTTTCTACCTGCCGTTCACGCTTTGCTTCATCATTCCGAATTTCTTGAAGATGGCGCCGTGGATCTGGGACAACATCAAGGTACTTTATTACTGGTGGCTCGCTTCGTCGCCGATCGTGGCGTTGCTGTTGGCGCGGCTTTGGAAACAAGGCCCGATTCGACGAACAGCCGCGATAATTCTGTTTGTTGTGGTGACGTTGGCGGGCACGCTCGACGTCGCGGGCATCGTGTTGCGTACTTCCAACAAGTACCAGGTGTTCGACGCGTCGGGACTTGCTTTCGCGGAGCTGGTTAAAGAAAAGACGGCGCCACGAGCGCTCATCATTCACGCACCGGTTCACAACACGCCCGTTTTTCTCACCGGTCGTCGCTCTCTGATGGGTTATCCGGGACACATCTGGACTCACGGGCTTAACTTCATGCAGCGTGAAGGCGAGATCAAACGCATCTACCTCGGCTTGCCGGATGCGGAACAGTTGATGAAAAACTACGGCGTCGATTACGCGGTGGTAGGGCCGTTGGAAAAACTCGCAGTGCCCCTGAACGAAGGGTTCTTCAATCGGTTCGAGAAGGTTGGACAAGTTGGCGAATACAGCCTCTACAAGATCAGGGAAGAGTAAGAAGGCAAAAGCTGGCGAGGCGGCTGCGGAAACTGCGGGTAGTGTAGACGCAGCCCCCGATGTGGCTGACATTCCGGTGGCCGTTTGGCGCATTGCCGTGATCGTGATCTTCCTGATCGCTGCGGTGCTGCGCTTGTACGACCTCGATCTCGTGCCGTTGCACCATGATGAAGGCGTCAACGGAAACTTTCTCGTGCGGCTCGTACGCGAGGGCGCTTATCAATACGATCCGGAGAACTACCACGGCCCGACACTCTATTATTTCTCAGCGCTGTGGCCGTGGTTTGTGCGTGTGCTGTTTGGCAAGGCAGCCCAGGAAACTTACGGGCTGACGACTTTCGCGATTCGCATGATCCCCGCCTTCTTCGGTCTCGCCACGATCGGTTTGATCTTTCTACTGCGACGCTATCTGGGCACGATCGCGACACTCAGCGCGGCGCTGCTGCTCGCTGTTTCACCCGGCGCCGTTTACTTGTCGCGCTACTTCATTCACGAAACGCAGTTTGTGTTCTTCACGCTCGCAATCGTTGTGGCTTGTATCTACTTTTACGAGCAGCGAAACGCGTTCTATTTGGTACTGGCAGCCGCATCGGCTTCGTTGCTGTTTGCAACGAAAGAGACAGCGATCATCTCCGTTGCGGTACTGATCATCGCGCTCGTCGTGATGCTCGTGTATCTGCGTCTGACCCGCGGCAAGGTAGTTGCGCCGAAAACGAGGGGCCGAACTCAGCGTGCGCAAGGCTTCTGGAGCCGCTTCATAGCAGAATTGGGCGGACCGGGCGTCGTCGGCATGTGGCTCGTCCTCTCGGCAGTCGTTTTTGCCGGACTGTGGGTCGCCTTCTACTCGTCGTTCTTCAGTTACTCGAAAGGAATTTCGGCTTCTTTCAAAACCTTCGAAATCTGGACCAAGACAGGCACCGTGGCGCACGTGCATCCGTTTCTCCAGTACGTCTACTGGCTCGCTCAACGAGAAGGGGCGCTGCTGTTTTTGGGTATTGCGGGCGCGACGTTCATCGTGCTGAGACCGAAGAGGCCTTTTGCACTTTTCGCAGCGCTCTGGGCGTTCGGCCTGCTCGCTGCTTACTCGCTGATTCCGTACAAAACCCCGTGGCTGCTGTTGAACTTCGTCGTTCCGCTTTCTTTGATCGCCGGTTACGCAATCCAGGTGATCTACGATCTCGACCAACGGCAATTTCGGTTGACTGGAGTGCTGCTCTTGGTTGCTGCCGGCTTTACGATGTACCAATCGATCGATTTGAACTTCATCAACTACGACAACGACAACAGCCGCTACGTCTACGTCTACGCGCACACCACGAGAGGAATGCTTGAGCTCGTCGACGAGATCGACCGCATCGCGAAACAGGAAAGGGGCGGACTCACAGGCATCACGATTCTGAGCCCTGACTACTGGCCCTTACCGTGGTATCTGCGCAACTACAGCCGCGTCGGTTACTACGGACGGCTCGCGCCCTCGACCGAGCCGATAATCATCGCCAACGAAAACCAGAAATCCGACATCGAGGCAAACTTCCGCGACCTCTATCGACAGGTTCCTTCAAAGCAGTCGGGCGGCAGTTTTGAACTCCGGCCCGGCGTCAGATTATTGCTGTATGAGCGGCGACCTTCCTCTTCGCTGCAATAAGCCGAAAATCACTTTAAGTTGTGGTTGACATTCTAAGCATGCGCCACTTATAGTGGCCACCCGTATTGAAATACCTCGCGTCGTCCGACCAACAGGCGTAGAGGCTGGCCCAAAACAGAGCCGTGAACCAGTAAATGTTCAAACTCCAACGTCTGGAAATCACTGGGTTTAAATCTTTCGCCGACTACACCGAAATAATCTTCACAGGAGATGGAATCACCGCCATCGTTGGCCCAAACGGCTGCGGCAAAAGCAACGTAGCTGACGCGATCGCGTGGGTGTTGGGCGAGCAGCGCGTTAAGCACCTGCGTGGCGGCGAGATGAAAGACGTCATCTTTCAGGGCGCGCGCAATCGTCCGCCGAGCGGCATGGCGGAAGTGGTGATGCATCTGGTCCGTGACGAAGTCGACGAAGTCGAACCGGATATCGAGGACATCGATTCGACGTTGGAAAAGATCGACGACCAGCTTGTTCCCCTACAGGTCGAAGCCACGGATTCTGCGGAACCAAATCCGGATTCAAACCCGTCAGATCCTGTTCAAAAAACATCACACAAAAGGCACTGGCGAAGACGTAATTTAGCCCTCGAATTCGCTCCCGGTGAAGCCGTCTCAGTAACCCGCCGTCTCTATCGCTCAGGCGAGAGCGAGTATTTACTCAACGACAAGATCTGCCGCCTGCGCGACATCCAGGATCTCTTCTCCGGCACCGGCCTCGCCGGCGGCCATTACGCCATCATCGAGCAGGGCCGCATCGGCCAGATTCTTTCCGCAAAGCCCATGGACCGCCGCACGATCATTGAAGAAGCGGCCGGCATCACCAAGTTTCGCGTGCGGCAACGCGCGACTGAAGCGCGGCTCGAAAACGCCCGTTCGAATCTTTCGCGCATCTCCGACATCGTTGCCGAGATCGATCGCCAGGTAAACAGCTTGCGCCGCCAGGCAGCGAAGGCACGTCGCTACGGCGTGTTGCGCGATGAGTTGCGCGAACTGTTGCGTCACGTTTACGTCGCGGAAGACCGCAGGCTCGCCGCCGTTCTCGAAGAAACGCACGCAAAACTCAGCGAGATCACCGAACTTGAACTTCGTATCGGCGAAGATCTCAGCCAACGTGAAGAAGCCGCTCGTACAGCGACGCAACAAGCACGCGACTTTGAAGACGAACTGTCGTCCGTCAGGGCCGCAGCCGCCGAAGCAGTTTTGCAACGCGATCGTCAGGCCCGCGAGTGCGTCTATCAACAAGAGCAGCTAGCGTCAATTGAGAAGCGCAAAGGCGAAGTGACTGCGGAAATCGAAGCGCTGACCGCGCGGCTCGTTTTGATCGAAGCTGAGTGTCATCGTTTGCAGCACGAAGATGCGCGTTTGCGCGAAGAGTCGGATCGCAGTGCCCTCGTGTTGCGCACAGCAGAAGAGACTTACGCGGAAAAACTTTCCGCGGCGACTGCCGCCGAGATCGAAATCGAAAATGCGCGCGCTGAACTGCTTTCGCAAACCGCGATCGCAGAACGTTTGCGCGAGATCGCACGACAACTCGAAACGACGCTCGAACGGCTCTCGCAACAGGCCGAAGGTCTCGCGCGCGAAGGCGATCGCGCGGCGAGTCAGCATGCCGAAAGAAAACTCGAAGCGCAGCGTCTCGCTGGCGAACTTGCGGATGCGCGTGGCCGCGTTTCCCGGTTGCAGGTCGAACGCGAAGCCGCCGTTGACGCGGTGGTGCGCGGGCACGAAGCCGTCAGCGATACCGAAGCCGAATTGACGCGCGTGCGCGACGAATATTCCCGCGCGAGTCACCGGCTCGAAAGTTTGAAAGAGTTGGACCACCGGCGCGCGTACTACTCGCCCGCGGTGCAGCTTGTTTTTGCGCCCAGCGAAATGCCACGCGATTTTCATTTCATCGGCACACTCGCCGACGCCTTGAACGTCGACGCAAAGTGGGAACGTGCGGTCGAAGGCGTGCTCGGCTCGTCTTTGCAATCGATCGTGGTGCCGACTCCCGCCGACGCTGTTCGCGGCGCGCAATGGTTGCGTGAAAACAACGGCGGCCGCGCGAGTTTTCTAGTGGCGGGATTGCACGGTGGCAGCGACGAAGCTGAGACGGAGACCATCACGACTCTTGCCTGCCGGCTCGAAGAACGACCGTCGCTCGCGCCTGGGCAGGTTGAAAGCTTTCGCGATGACTTGCGGATTTCGGATCTTTTGGGCGCGCCGCAACAACTGGTTACCGTCCTCAAACGAACCCTGCCGCAGAAGATGAACGCGCGACTCGCCGCGAACCTCGAAGACGCGATGATCAAATCGATCGCGACCGGCGAAATGTACGTCACGCTCAACGGCGACTGGATCGCGAGCGGACAGTTTGTCAACGCCGGCGACGCGCGCGATCTCGAAGAAGGCGCGGGACTGCTGGCGTTCAAACGCGAACTCCGAGAACTCGAAACACGCGCCGAAACACTTGCGCGGGAAGTCGAAAGCGCGAGCCTGCTCGCAAAGGACGCGCGCACACGTTTGATAGAACTCGAAGACGCCGTGGTGCTCTTGAACGAAGCGATCGGTCGTGAAGAGCGCGATGCGATGCAACGCGAGCTCACGGTCAACGGGTTAGACCAGGAAGTCGAACGCGCCGAACGTCACATGCGCGTCGTTGGCCAGGACTCCGCGCGCGTTGACGCCGAACGCGTCGAAGTTGAGCAACGTCGAGCGGAGGCTTTGCTGGAAGCCGAAGCCGCCGAAATGGCCAGGGAAGCCGCGGCCGAGCAGGTGATTAAAGCGTCGGTGTCGTTGACCGAATGGAGAAAGGCCGCCGAGGTCGAAAGTGAATCGCTCGCGGCACAACGCGCAACCGCTGCCGCTGCCGCCGAACGCCGCCGCGCGACCACGGCGGAACTCCGCCGCATCGAAGGCGAACTCGCTGATTTCGCGGCCCGCGTCAATCGCTATCGCATGGACGTCGCGGAGATGGAAGGCCGCAGCGCCGAGTTGCAACTCTCCATCGCCGAGCTCGAGTTGAAAGCCAGCACGGTCGAAAGCGATCGCGCTCGCGAGGAAGAACAGATTGCGACGCTTTCGCAGCAGCTTCACGAAGCGCGCCGTCAGGCGGACGCGTTCTCCGGGGAACTGTCCGAACTCAATCGGCGAGCGGCGGAAGTGCGCGATACACGCGCTGGACTCGAAGTGCAACGCGCGGAAGCGCAGGCGCGACAAACGTTCGTTCACGAAAACTGCCAGTCAGAGTTGGGCCAGTCGCTCGAAGATCTCGCCAGCGAGATCACGCTGCCGGAGGATTTTGATTTCGAGACCAGCCACGCGCGCGTCGAAGAGATGCGCACGCGACTCGATGGCTTTGGCGCCGTAAACATGATGGCGCTTGAAGAGCTCGCCGAAGCAGAAGAACGTCTGTTGTTCCTCACGGTGCAACGGCAGGACATCGTTGAAGGTATCGCTGCAACGGAAGAGGCGTTGCGCGAGATCAAACGTCGTTCGCGCGAGCGTTTCCGTCACGCGTTCGAGGAGGTCAATAAGAACTTCAGCACGTTGTTTCAGGAATTGTTCGGCGGCGGCCGTGGTGAGATGAGCTTGATTGACGCCGACGACGTGCTCGAATCGGGTATCGACGTGGTGGCGCAACCGCCCGGCAAGCGTTTGCAGAACGTGTTGTTGCTGTCCGGCGGCGAGAAGGCCATGGCCGCGCTGGCACTGGTCCTGGGAATCTTCCATTATCGCCCGGCGCCGTTCTGTCTGCTCGACGAAGTGGACGCGCCGCTTGACGAAGCGAACGTGGGACGCTTTACTGATAAGGTCGTCCAGATGTCCGCGAACACGCAATTCATCGTGATCACGCATAACAAGCGGACCATGGAGATGGCACGTGCGCTCTATGGTGTGACCATGGAGGAGGCAGGTGTCTCGAAGTTGGTTTCAGTAAAGTTCGAGTGAAACAGAGAAAATTAATGAAGCAGGGGCTCCCCGCCGCGCTGATCGTTTTGAGCGCGGCGATTTCCATTTACGGGCAGGATTCGTCGACCAAACACAATCAGCGGCCGAACCAGGCCAGCACTGCCGCCCCACCGGCAATTAACAACAGTACCGATCCGGTTAAGTATAGCTACGAGTTCTCGCAACCCAAGTTTTACGTCAAACACATCGTCGTCGAGCACGATGCGAACGGTCGCGGCACGGTTACTTTCACGCGTTTGAATGAAGACGTATCAGTGACTGAGCCGCTCCAACTTTCACCGGCCGCACTCGCGCGCATCAACGCATCGTGGCACGCGTTACAGTTTCTTGATTCAACGAGCGACTACCAGGCCGACAAACAGTTTCCCCATCTCGGCACGATGCGCATCGGTATGCAACGCGGCGAGAAGAAGAGAGTCGCCGAGTTTAACTGGACCAATAACACGGACGCCGAAACACTCGTGAACGAGTATCGCAAAGCTGCGGACCAGGCGATTCTCATTTTCGACATTTCCATCGCCCGGCAGAACCAGCCGCTGAATGCGCCGAAACTTATGGAAGGGATGGAGTCGCTCCTCAAGCGCAACGGACTTTCCGATCCGCAACAACTACTCCCACTCCTCAAAGAGCTCAGCACCGACGAACGCGTTCCCCTGATAGCGCGCAACCACGCGCTCCGCCTCATTAAAAAGATCCAAAAGTGAGTGCCAGCGTTAAGGAGCAATTGATTATTGAAGTTTGGGACGAGACGGGCCAGGAGACTGCCGGCGCGACCGATCTCGAATTGATTCAAAAGGCGTTGCTCGACAAGTTTGGCGCGCAGGGGCGAGAGAGTCCGGCCTCGATCGCACGGATACTCGCGGATCATGGCGTGCGGCTGAAGCATCCGGAGGTTTTCGAAGCTGACGTGCGTTGGCGTGAACGCGAGATGTTTGCGCCTTTTTCGTACGAGGAACTGAACTTTACGACGATTGAAGTCGCGCTCGCCTGGGTCGAAAAGCTGACCGTCCTGCCGCCGGAAGCCGCACTGCGGCGGTTCGTTTTGCAAATCAAAACCGAGCTCGAATTGCTGGCCGGGAGCAAAAAGTTCTCGTTGCGCGAGCGGGAAGTCGCGGGCGAAGTGGCTCACTGGCTGACTGTTTGGTTACAAAATCCGCCGATTTTTGCTGACTGGCTAAGCCTGCGCCGCCAATCCGCCGAATACCGCGAACGTTTCGACCGCTAGTCCTTTAGTTACCCCGCTAATTCTGGAACTTTCCTCGCTCGCGACACGAATACCAATGACCAGCGGGCCCCAAGTTACCGCCCAATTAGCGAATGACCCTGAAAAACCAGTTCAGCGACAACGAGTTACTCCGGCTGATGCTGGCCGGCGACGAAGATGCCCTCGCGGAGCTTTACCGGCGACGCCAGCCCGCTGTCTATCGCTTCGCGCTGCAAATGAGCGGGTCGAAGTCGATCGCCGAGGACGTCACGCAGGAAGTGTTTCTGTTCCTGATGCGGGAGGGCCACGTGTTTGATCCGGAGCGTGGGGCGCTGAGCGCGTTCCTGCTTGGCGTCGCCCGCAATTACGTTTTGCGCCGGCTACGCGTCGATCAACTGCTCTCGCCGCTCGGCGACGATGGCGAGGAGGACGGAGCAGGGTTACAAGCGTCCATCGATCTGTGTCCGCTCGATGATCTGACGCGGGCCGAAACGATCGAAACAGTGCGGCGAGCGGTGTTGAGTTTGCCGCCGAAATATCGTGAGGTAGTGGTGCTTTGTGAGTTGCAGGACGTGAGTTACGTTGAGACAGCCGACATTCTGGGGTGCGCAATTGGTACCGTGCGTTCGCGTTTGCACCGGGCGCGCGCGTTGCTGCTGACAAAGCTGCGCCCGGCTGAAAGTGTCGCGGACGCGGATTCAGCGAGCGTAAAGTCAGCGAGGTGTTTCGCATGAACTGTCAAAGATTCGAGCAGTTGGTTAGTGAGTTGGCGCGCGGCCAGATGATGGAAGCTGAGGTGCGGTCGGAAGCGCTGGCGCATAGTGAAAACTGTGAGCACTGCCTCGCGCGTTTGCGCGATGAAGAGAAACTCACGCGCGGGTTGCAGTTGCTGGCGGCTGAGATGGAAACGCTGGAAGCACCCGCGGAGATGGAGCTTAAGTTACGTGAAGCGTATCGAACGCGTCACGTTGCGGCTCCGGTGGCGGCTAATTCGTCAGGCAACTCAGCGCGCTCGCGTTATTGGCTCGTCGCCGTCGCCGCGATGTTGCTCGTGGCGTTGACTGTCGCAGGAATGTGGTGGCGTTCAGAAGCGCCGCAGCAGACGGTCGCAGAAAAGTCTCCGCTGAAACCGGTAGAGACGCCAATTGTCCCGGCTGATCCAAGCGGGTCACAAGAGTCAGTTAGCCCCACACAGCCCGGTTCGCAAGACGTGCAGTATCGTGCTGGAAATGAACCACCCAAACGGCCCACACCAAAGGTCAACAAGCGCAACAGCGTAACTCGCAAACCCGAAGCTCAGCTCGCGAATCACGCCACGAACGAGATCGCCACTGACTTCATGCCGCTCGGCGGCGGCGATGTGAACGCGGTGGTTCTGCAGGATGGCGGACAGATCATTCGCGTCAGGCTGCGCCGTTCAGAGTTGTTAAGGTTTGGTTTTCCCGTAAACATGGAACGTTATAACGAGAACGTTAAAGCAGATGTCTTAGTGGGGGTCGATGGACTGGCCCGTGCCATACGTTTTGTTCAATGAAAGGAAAAGAGCGATGAAAAGAGTACTTGGAATTCTGGTTGCGGCGACGGTAACCGCGTCAGGATTTACGTCGATAGCGTTTGCGCAGCAGCCGCAGACCATCCGTGAAGAGATCTTGCTGAGACAGGCGCGGATTTTCCAGGGGCCGGAAGGCGCGCCGCTGCCGCCGCCCGGAGCTGACTTTGTGTTTATCTCGTCGGAAAATTTCGGCGGCAAGGTCATCAAAGGCGCGCCGTATTCAGCGGAAGCCGTGACTGAATCAGTGCAGACACTTGCCGACGGCAATCGCATCGTTAACAAGATGACGAGCCAGGTTTTTCGTGACAGTGAAGGACGCACGCGACGCGAACAGACGCTGAAAGGTCTCGGTGGCGTCGGCACCGGTGAAGAGCCCTTGCAGACGATCTTCATCAACGATCCCGTTGCCCGTGTGACTTATTCATTGGACACGCGCACGCACACCGCGCACAAGAGCATGCCGTTCAGATTTCAAGTGACCTCGAAAGCCGGAGCACCCGCTGAAAATCAACGGTTCGAATATAAAGTCGGCTCGGGCTCGAACACGGTCACAACGGCTAACGTAGTCGTGGGTGCACCACTCAACGCGCCGCCACACGCAGGAACACGTGTGGCGCCGCCAGCGGAAGTAGAGCATTTCAATCTACGCACTGAAGGTGCGTCAGGTTACGTGTTTAGGACCAGGCCCAACACGAACGCAAACGAAGTGAAGGAACAGCTCGGCAAGCAGATGATCGAAGGCGTCGAAGCGGAAGGTACGCGTACCACCGTAACGATTCCCGCCGGAGAAATCGGTAACGAGCGTCCTATCCAAATCGTTAGTGAACGCTGGTACTCACCGGAGCTTCAACTCGTCGTAATGACGAAGCACAGCGATCCGCGTTCGGGCGAGACGACTTACAAACTCACGAACATCAACCGCGCGGAACCGGCGAAGACGTTGTTTGAAGTCCCGCCAGGTTTCAACGTGAAGGAGATGCAGTTCGGCGCTCCGAACAATATCGCGTTGCCACGCAAGAAGCTCGCGAACCCCGAGTAAAAGCAACCCACAGGTTACACGGATTGGAAATCAATCTGTGTAATCTGTGATTACTCTTCCTCTTCGCCGCCGCGAATACGACCTTCAGCTCGCGACTGCTCCACAATCTTCTGGGCCAACTGACCCGGAACCGGATCATAGTGCGAAAACTGCATGTGGAACGTGCCGCGCGCGGCGGTGATCGAGTTCAGAATCGACTGATAGTTGAGCATCTCAGACAACGGCACCTGCGCCTTGATTACCTGCTGCTTCCCACTCGATTCCATTCCCTGCACACGCCCGCGCCGCGAATTTAGATCGCCCATCAGATCGCCCGCGTATTCCTGCGGCGCAGAAATCTCGACGTCCATGATCGGCTCGAGCAGCGACGGTTTCACCTTCTCCATTGCTGCGCGAAACGCCTTGCGGCCAGCCGCGCGGAACGAATGTTCGTCGGAGTCGACCGGATGATACGAGCCGTCTACCAACTGCACCTTGAAGTCGACGAGCGGATAGCCGGCAATCGCTCCTGACTGCGCGGCTTCAATAATGCCTTTCTCAATCGCGGGCCGGAACTGCTGCGGCACCGAGCCACCGAAGATCTTGTCTTCAAAAACAAACCCACCGCCACGCGGCATTGGTTCAAACACACACTTGCAGTCACCAAACTGTCCGCGTCCGCCGGTCTGCTTCTTGTGTCTTCCCTGAACCTCGGCGCGCTGCGTGATCGTTTCTTTGTACGGAACTTTCGGCGGATGCAGCGTCACTTCAACGCCGTAACGCTTCTTCAATTTCTCCACCACGGTTTCGACGTGCAACTGGCCCGAACCCGAAAGCAGAAATTCTTTCGTCTGCGCGTCGCGGCTGAAGTGCAGCGCCGGATCTTCTTCGAGAATGCGATGCAACGCCGTGCTGATCTTCTCTTCGTCCTGTCGTGATTTCGGTTCAATCGCAAACGCGATAGCGGCTTCGGGATACTCGACGGCGTCGTAAACGATCTGCGCCTGTCTGTCACACAGCGTATCGCCGGTTTGCGTCTCTTTGAGTTTCACACAGGCAATGATGTCGCCGGCGTGAGCTTCGGAAACTTTGTCGAGTTGTTTCCCCTGCATGTTGTGCAGCGCGCCGAGCCGCTCGGGGACTCCGCGACTGGCATTGAGGGCGTTCGCGTCAGTGTGTAAGTGGCCGCTGATGACTTTGAAAACATTGATGCGCCCGGCGAAAGGATCAGCGATGGTTCGGAAACAGTAAGCCGAAAACGGTTCGCTATTGCTGTACTTGCGCGGGATTCGTTCCGCCTCCGGACCACCATCGACCGGACGTCCCCACTCTACTTCGTGATGCGCCGGGTCCGGAGCGTAGTCAACGAGGGCATTCAACAACGCACGCAAGCCAACCTGTGTCGTGCTCGACACCGCGAAGACCGGACAGAGTTTGCTCTGTGCGATCGCGTTGTTGATGTTTGGCAGAATGTCTTCTTCGTCAAGCGTGCCCTGTTCGAAATACTTCTCCATCAACTGGTCGTTGGATTCAGCCACCAGCTCGACCAAACGTTCGCGCGTTTTATCGACGATGTCGCGGCCCTCGCTTGGAATGTCAATCTCTTTCGCTTGTCCATCGGGACCGAGTTCGTACGCTTTCATGTGGACCACGTCGACGACGCCGCGAAAGTCCTTCTCTTTTCCGATCGGCAAGGTGAAGGGAATGATTGCTCTACTGAAAGTTCGTTGTGCGCTGCTCAACGCTTCGCCGAAGTCGGCGTGTTCTTTGTCGAGCTTGTTGATCACCATGACGCGTGGGACCATGAACTCGTTCGCGTAGGCCCACGTCTTTTCGGTCTGAACTTCGACTCCTTTGACTCCATCGACGACGACGATGGCGCAGTCAGCGACGCGCAGAGCCGGCCGCGCGTGCGCGATGAATGCCGCATATCCGGGCGTGTCTATTAAATTGAGTTTGGTATCGCGATGATCGAGATGAGCTAGTGCGGTATTAAGAGTGATTTTACGAGCGATGGAATCTTCTTCGTAATCCGTGACAGTGGTACCTTCGTCGACTTTTCCCCAGCGCGGTGTGGCTCCGGCGACGTAGAGAAGAGAGCTGATTAGCTGGGTCTTCCCTGCGTCGCCGTGCCCAATGACAGCGAGGTTTCTGATGGCTTCAGTCGGATAGACTTTCATCGATTTTGATCCTTCCAGTGTGGAGATTTTGACGCAGGATACCTATCCGCGTCGGTCAAAGGCAAGTTCAGCCGCAGCCATCCATAACCGTCCCTGGCGCATCCAAAGCGCTGGAATAGGAGAATGTTGAAACTCATGTATTACCGGAAGTTAGTAGCGTTGGCAGCAGCCCTCGTGATGGTGTTTTCTGCTGTTTGGGTTGCGTCTGCCACGCCGAAAGTTAACGACGAAAACGAGCAGCGCAGCCTGCAAACAATCGAACCGTTGAACCTGGCGATCCTGATTCAGGACGATCTCGTGCCGCAGGTTGGTAACGAGCTCAAGATAACGCGTGATTTCATTCGTTCACTGCCGCAAGGTTCGCAGGTGATGGTTGGTTACATCACGGCGGGTTCGCTGCAAGTGAGACAACCGTTCACCACTGACTTGGAGAAGGCAGCGCGGTCCTTGCGGATTCCGCTTGGCAGCACCGCGAGTTCGCCTTTCAATCCATACGTAGAAGTGGTGGAAGCATTGCGCAAGTTTGATCGTGACGGCGCAAACGCCAACGCGATTCTGTTGATTTCTGACGGTCTCGACACATCGCGCGGTTTCGATTCAACCGCCGCGGGTCACACCGTTGACATCGATCGAGCGATCAAAGAAGCCAACAAGCGCGGCGTATCGATATTCAGTTTCTACGCGCCGTCCGTTGGTTTAACGAGCCACAGCCGTATCGCGGCGAGTTACGGACAAAGTTCGTTGAATCGCATTTCCAACGAAACTGGTGGCCGAGCATTTTTCCAGGGCACCACTGGTTTCGTAACGTTCAACTCGCACTTCGCGCGCTTGCGCGAGACGTTGAACAGACAATACGCGCGGGCTCGGTAATTTCGCACGCGCGGTTTTTCAATGGGGTGGCATTAACCTGCCACCCCTTTTTCTTTTTCCGCCGCGGTGATAAATTAAGCGCCGCCATTTCGTGGCCCACCACCGTGCGCGAATATTGTCTCATCGTCGAAGGCGCATATCTCTCTGAAGCTGAGGCCGAGCACGCTCTGCGCGACCCGTTTATCGAAGACTGGGTGGAACAGAAGGGCCGCTTCCGTCTCCACAACATGGATGAAATTATGATCGCGCCCGGTGTGACGCTCGGTTCGCTGGGCGTGGTGATGTTGGACGACCGCGTGTTTGAGATCGCGAGCACCGATGCCGACCATCCCCTGACCGAGCACACCGCCAACGCCGTGGCCGAAGCATTGCGACGCCAGGGCATGTTTGACGACATCAAAATCGAGCCCCGCCCTGAAGAGTAATCCGATGACGCAGTTGTTTTTAGAAGACCGTGTCGTGGTTGTCGTCGGCGATCTAACGCGAGAGAACGTGGACGCGATCGTCAACGCCGCGAACTCCTCTCTGCTCGGCGGCGGTGGGGTTGACGGCGCTATTCATCGCGCAGGTGGACCGCAGATCCTTCAACGGTGTCGCGAAATCCGGAAAACGCGTTATCCCGACGGCTTACCGATCGGTGAGGCGGTGATTACGAGTGGCGGAAATCTACCGGCGCGATACGTGATTCACACGGTTGGGCCGATTTACGGCAACGATCCCGAGCGCGAGTCGGAGTTGCTCGCCGCCGCTTATCGCAATTCGTTGACCCTCGCCGTTCAGCACGCCCTCACTTCGATTGCTTTTCCTTCCATTTCCACCGGCGTTTACGGCTATCCAAAGCACGAAGCCGCTGCCATTTCCTCGCGCGCAATCAAAGAGTTTCTAAAGCTGGATCAGTCGGTCCAGCAGGTTCGCCTGGTGTTTTTCCACGACGCGGACGCGCGGGTGTTTCTGGAGCACCACGAATTGGAGTAGACTCTTCGGTTTTGTGACCACGTCTGGTTGAGGCTGGAAACTGAAACGGATGATTGAAGCGTCTGAAATCGAAAACCGTGGAGCGGCGCAGCAGAATCCACTGCCTGCGCCGCTCGCGCCATTGGAGCGCTTAGCGTGGAATTACTGGTGGAGTTGGGCCGCTGACGGCGCCGGCATTTTCCGCGACCTCGATCCGGAGATCTGGCAAGAGTGTGAAAACAATGCCCGGCAACTGCTCGCGAAAACATCGGCTTATCGTCTGGCCGAGGCGGCTACGGATCCGGTTTATCTCGAACGCGTCCGACGCCTCGACGAGAGTTTTCAGTCGTACATGACTTCCGGCTCCGGTTGGACCATCGACGATCTGAAGATCACTCACGAACATCCGGTTGCTTATTTCTGCGCCGAGTTTGGCATACACAATTCGTTGCCGCTCTATTCCGGTGGTCTCGGCATACTCGCCGGCGACCATCTCAAGTCAGCCAGCGATCTTCGTTTGCCGCTCATCGCGGTCGGTTTGCTCTATCGCTACGGCTACTTTCGCCAGCGGCTGCGCAACGATGGTTGGCAGGAGGAACACTACGGCGAAACGTTTCCCAACGACCTGCCGATAACGCAGATCAAAAACGCAGATGGCACACCGATGCGAATCGAAGTCTCGATTCGCGAACGCAACGTGCTGGCCCAGGTGTGGCGCGCGGATGTTGGTACCGTTCAGCTTTATTTGCTCGATACGAATATTCCCGAGAACGTCGAAACCGATCGTTGGGTGACAGGGCATCTCTATGGCGGCGATCGAGAAACACGAATCGTGCAGGAGATGTTGCTCGGAATCGGTGGTGTGCGTTTGTTGCGCAAGCTCGGCGTGACGCCGCACGTTTATCATCTGAACGAAGGTCACTCCGCGTTTCTGACGCTTGAGCTCGCGCGCGAAGTGATTGAGCAACAGCAGCTGAAAATGAAGGACGCGATTCCCGTTGTGCGGCAGCAATGCGTTTTCACGACGCATACGCCGGTTGCTGCGGGGAACGATGAGTTTGACTCAGCGCTCGTTGTGCGCGCGTTTGGCAAAGAGTATTTGCAGCAGCTTGGTTTAACAGAAGAAGAGTTTCTCGCGTTGGGCCGTGTCGATGCGAACAACAAGGCAGAGCGGTATGGGTTGACGCCGCTTGCGATCCGCATGAGTCGCTCGACAAATGGCGTGAGTCTCAAGCACGGCGAAGTGTCGCGCGCGCTGTGGCAGAAGCTCTGGCCCGACAAGAAACTCGAAGAGATACCGATCATGCATATCACGAATGGCGTTCACGCGCCGACGTGGGTGTCGCCTTTGTTGCGTTATCTGTTTGAGAAGTACATCGGAGCGGATTGGGAAAAGAAACTGCGCGAGCAGGATGTTTGGAAAGAGGCAGTGTTGCGCATTTCCGACGAGGAGTTGTGGATCGCGCATTCGCTTTTGAAGGAACGTCTGATCGCGTTTGTTCGACATCGCACGACGCACTCGCGCCTCGCGGCGGGTGAAAAAGCTGACTACATCGAAGCAGCGAAGACCATGTTTGATCACGAAGCGTTGACGATCGGATTCGCGCGCCGAGTAGCAGGATACAAACGATGGAATCTTCTGTTGAGCGACCAGCAGCGCCTGTTGCGTCTGATCAATAACGAAGAGCGTCCGGTGCAGTTTGTGTTTGCCGGCAAGGCGCATCCGCAGGATGAAGGATCGAAGCTCGTGTTAAAGCAGTTGGCCCAGTGGAAATACGATCCGGCGGTCAGACATCGCGCCGTGTTCCTGGAAGACTACGATCAGGAGATCGCGCGGCAGCTAGTGCAGTCGGTTGACGTTTGGCTCAACGTGCCACGCCGGCCCATGGAAGCGTCGGGAACCAGCGGTGAAAAAGTGGCGATCAATGGCGGGCTCAACCTGTCGATCCTCGATGGCTGGTGGCTCGAAGGTTACGACGGCAATAATGGTTTTGCGATCGGCAATGGCACTGACGCAACGGAAGTAGCGGCGATCGATGCGCTCGATGCGGAGTCGCTCTACCGGACGATCGAGCAGGACGTTGTTCCGATCTTTTACAATCGCGACAGCAGCGGACTGCCACGGCAATGGATCGCGATGATGAAGCGCGCAATTCAAACGCTCGCGCCGGAATACAACAGCAACCGGATGGTTGAAGACTACGTGCGCCGCATTTACTCGTAGTCGCACCACAGCTAGACTACTCCCCGGTTTTCCATGAAATACTGCAGCTCCTGCAACGCAAAATACGACGACAGCGTGAGCTTCTGTTCGGTGGACGGAGAAGTCCTCGAAGCGGATCCCGCGTCGATCGTTAATACCGTGCTTGACGGTCAGTACCAGATGGAAGCGCTGCTCGGACGCGGCGGCATGGGCGCGGTCTATCGTGCGCGCCATATCCTGCTCGGAGATCGTGTTGCGATAAAGGTGCTGCCACCCGAAGTGCGCACGAACGCCGATTGGCTGAGACGGTTTCGACGCGAAGGGCAAGCTGCGCGGCGTTTTCGTCATCCGAACGCCGTCACCGTCTACGATCTGCGCACGTCTGCCGACGGCACGATTTACATGGTAATGGAGTATGTCGAAGGTCATACTCTCGATCACGAGGTCAAGACGCGCGGGCGACTCACTGCGGCGGAAGCGTTTGAGATTTTGACGCCGATCATGAGCGTGCTCGACACTGCGCACGCGATGGGCGTCGTGCATCGCGACCTAAAACCCGAAAATATCATGATCGGCAAGTCGCACGAAAACGGCGCGCCCGTGGTTAAGTTGCTCGACCTCGGAATCGCCAAAATGCGCGAAATCGCGGGTGACAACGGTGGCAACACGGCACTCACGATGGCCGGCCAGGTCCTCGGCACTCCTTATTACATGTCGCCGGAGCAGTGGGGTGAGATCCCGCGGGACCAGAATCCGGAAATCGACGGACGCGCGGACATCTACAGTCTTGGCCTCGTGTTCTACGAAATGATTTCGGGCCGCCGTCCGTTTGCCGGCAACACGTTGCAGGAGCTCCGGCGCGAACACGTAACGACGACACCGAAGCCGCTTCATGAAGTTGCGCCGGGTGTGCCGCTCGGATTCAGCGATGCGATTCGACGCGCGACGGCGAAGGATCGTGGCGATCGGCAGGAAACTGCGGGTCAGTTGGCGAATGAGTTACGTGCGGGTTTAACGACGGCGGTTCAGCCGCCGCCTCTGCCGGATGATCTGGCGGAAACAGTTGCGCTCAATCGCGCCGATACGAAGTCGGACGTGAATGCGCCGACGGTGCTCACGATTGACAGCACGCCGACATCGCCGGCGCCCCCGCGTGCGACTCCTACGACGGCGCCGACCGTGGTTGAACGGCGAAAACCGGAGCCGGCACCTCCAAAGCCGGGTGTGCCGGCGGTGTCTGACGCAACGGTTGCAGAATCCGCTGGGATGGCGTCGAGCGTGACTGCCATACCGAGCGCTCCGCCGGTTGCGTCGCAGCCCGTCGCGCCCCCTCGGGTCGCGCCGTCTGCTCCGGCAGCGCCGATTGAGAAAAAGGGCACGAAAGCAGGTCTAATCATCGGCGTGGTCGCGGTGGTTGTGGTGCTCGCGGCTGTTGGTGGTGCAAGTATTTTCCTTTGGAACCGTTCAAAAGCGACGCCCGGAGCGACTACTACGCCCGGAGCCACTACTACGACTTCTTCAGGCTCGAGTACCGGGGCGGTATCAACACCGCGGGAAATTACGCGTTACTGGCTGGAGTTGGAATCTGCGCCGGCGGGTGGTCAGACGACTCGCGTCCCGGGGCTGGCGCCGATCGCGTCGGGTCAGTCATTCAAGTTTCATTTCACCTTCAGCGAAACGGGTTACGTGTACATTTTCGGTCCGGGTGCAAACAACCAGCCGACGGCGTTTCTGACGACGAAGCCGCTGCCGGATTCGGGCGTCAGAAGCAATCAGGTCAATGGTGGAAGTGATTTCAGTTTTCCAAGCGGCCGGGGAAATAACGTGACGTTGGACAAGAAACCGGGCACTGACGTTTTTACAGTCGTCTTCGCGAAAACTGCTCCGCCGTCACCGGCGTTTCTGAACGAACCGGTGACCGGAAAACCTTTGTCAGCGGCGCACCAGGCGGAGTTGAAATCCTTCGTCGGAAAATACGCGGAGAAACCTCCGGTGACGGAGCTTGACGAATCAAACCCTCGTGAACCTTGGGTCCGGGTCAAAGTACCCGCCGACCAGACGAATAATCCGTTAGTCTTCCAGATTCGCATTCAGCACAACTAGGAGAGAGTTATGCGATTGAGTGTTCTTCTTTTTGCGATGGTTTGTGTTGGCGCTGTGGTGATTGGAACTGCCGCGCCTCCGCTACAGGATGAGGACAACGTGCGCGGTGCGTTTCTCACCTCCCGGCCGAAACAAAAAACGCCGGCCCCCAACTCAGCGAACAGGCCGAGCAGGCGCCGGCCGAAGTCGACTGTGGCCGTCAATCCGAGTAAAGCTCCAGAGCAGTCTCCGGAGAAGATCCCGCTTCGTCCGACGGTCCCGACGGGTAGTCCAACTGTATCGAACAAACCATCCGAACCCCTTAAGCCCGTCAACATGCCACGCATCGGTTTGGGAATGACGTTGTTCACGCGCGACTCGAACGGGTTGGCCGTGCGCGTCGATCCTGAGCACGTGTTTCGCAAAGGCGATCGCGTGCGCGTGTTGCTGGAGACGAACACCGACGGATTTCTCTACATCTTCAATCAAACCAACGATGGTCCGGTGGTGATGATCTATCCGGATCCTCAGCTTGACGAGGCCGGTAACTACATCAAGGCTCACGTGCCGTGGGAAATCCCATCCAGTGCAGCGGATGAAGAGCGACTCCGCTGGCTGGTGTTTGACGACGTTGCCGGCACCGAGCGATTGTTCTTTGTTTTGACGCGCGAGCCGTTGAAGGCCGTGCCGACTGAAGACGAGTTGATCGCGTTCTGCAAGAACTCGAGTGGCAGTTGTCCGTGGCGCCCGACCACTGAAGTTTGGGAGCTGGTTCAGAAGCAGATGCAGGAACCGCTCAAGAAA
This sequence comes from Acidobacteriota bacterium, assembly GCA_020199835.1. Lineage (GTDB taxonomy): Bacteria > Acidobacteriota > Blastocatellia > Pyrinomonadales > Pyrinomonadaceae > PSRF01. The sequence goes on from JAIVJV010000007.1 coordinate 49,497, forward strand.
GACACCAACGGGCGGTACGGCCGAGCGCAAACCGGGCAGGAGCAACAGGCGTCGACGCGCGGGCTGAGCCTCGCGAAAGAGGATCCGGAGCCGTCGCTGATCATGATGGCTTCATCGACGAGCCCGATGCTCGTAACTACGCTAGATCTAATTCATAAGTAATCGGTCCAGGAGTTTTCGAAAGGGCATACAAGATGAGTCGTGGAATTGTGAAATCGATAGGCGTCGTGTTGTCTGCTGCGCTGCTGGTTGCGCCAGTCACGTTGCCGGTGCAGGCTAACGCCCCGGCGGCTAACGTTCAGCAGACTGACGGAGCCGGCGCGGCGTTGCGCGAAGGACGGCGACTGCTGAAGCGCGGTCGTGCCGATCAGGCGTTGATTCAACTGCGCAACGCGTTGAACCTCTACACCGCCGCCAAGAACAGCAGTGGAATTGCCGCGGCGCACAACGAACTTGGTAATCTGTATCTGCGCCAGGGACAGTACCCGGTCGCACTCGAAAACTATCAAAAAGCGCTCGATGGCTTTCTCGCGTTTGAGAAGAAGGATGTCGTCAATGCGGCGGTAGGTTTGGGTGACGACAAGTTCAACGCCAACCTGATGCTGGCGAAGATTGGCGACGTGAATTTTCGTCTCGGCAACGCGAACGACTCCAGAAGCGCGTATGGCCGCATGGTCGTACAGAAACCCGAAAGTGCCGCTTCGAAAGTCGGGCGACGATTTGGCGGGTTAAGTGCCATCACCGGCGGCATTGCCACCGGACGTGTAAGTGTTGCAGCGCCGACCGGCGGCGTGACTACGTTATTGGAAGCCAAGAAAGAACTCGATCAGTATCGCGTGTCGATCGTTTATTCCAGCTATGAACTAGGTATGGGCCGGCTGGACTACGCGAACGGCGACTTCGACTCCGCCCGCCTACATTTTCAGAACGCATTAGAGGCGGCCGGCAGCAGTCTCGCGGCGATCGCGAGCCTCGGACAAGTTCGTCGATTTCGTGCCGCGGCACGTACGAGCTTGGGCGACGTTGCGCTGCGCACCGGCAAGTTCAAAGACGCCACGAAATTTTACAACGATGCAAAGAAAGGCGCGCTGGAGGACAAGCGACTGGATCTGACGTGGCCGGCGCAACGCGGTTTGGGACGCAGTTTGTGGCTCCAGGCGATGCAGGAGAACGATGCGAAGAAATCAACTGCGTTGCGCGAGCAGGCGCTGAGTAACTATCGCGAGTCGCTCACCACCATTGAAACGTTGCGACAAGGAAGCTTGCGCGCTGACGAATCACGGACGACGTTTCTCGCGACCACCAAAGACGTTTTTGACGAAGCGGCCAGTGCGAATGCCGCGATGGCTTTGTTGACTGCGCCGTCAGCGAGTGCGCCGCTCAGCGGGAAAGCACTCGAATACGCGGGCGAGGCTTTTCGCATTAACGAACAGTCGCGTGCTCGTTCGTTACTCGATTTGTTGAGCGAAACAAACGCCGCGATTACCGAAGGCGTTCCGGCGGAGTTGTTGAAACGCAAGCAGGACAATCTGGATCGGCAGCAGGACATTGCCGACATCCTGACCGGCATTAACGTTTCCACCGAAGAGTTGAAATCCAAGCCGGCGGAACTCGACGCGGAACTCGAGAAACTGCAAACCGAATTCGAAGAGATCGAGAATCAAATTCGTGCGGCGAGTCCGCGGTACGCAACGCTGACAGCGAACAAGCCGATGACGCTGGCCGAAGTGCAGCAGAGCGTCCTCGACGATAAGACCGTGTTGCTCGAGTACGCGTTGCAAGCCGATGATTCATATCTGTTTGCGGTCAGCAAAGACGCCGTCAGCTTGTTCAAGCTGTCGGCGCGAGCGGCAGTCGAGAAATACGCCACGGAACTGCGCGCGCAACTCATACCCTCGAAACTGCAACGCCGTATCGTCGGCATTGACGTAGTGGAAGCGAATCGCGGTTTGGGCATCGCCTCGTCAGCGCCTGAAGAGACCGCGCCGTTTGTGACCGCCGCGAACAACCTTTACAAAGTCGTGCTCGAGCCCGCAGCGTCGATGATCGGCGAGAAACGCCTGATGATCGTGGCTGACGGAGCACTCAATTACGTTCCATTTGAAGTGCTGCTGAAAACGGCTGACGCGGGCGACTTTGCTTCGCTCAACTATCTCGTTAAAACCAACGAGATCATTTACGCGCCTTCGGCTTCAGTCGTCGGCGCGATCAAACAGCAGCGCGCGAAGACAGACAATCGCGCGATACTCGTGATCGCCGATCCGGTGTTCAATTCCAACGATGCTCGCGCGAAGAAGGGAACTGCCGCGCCGGCCCTAGCGACGACGCCTGACGCGGAAGCGCGCGGTCTCGGCATTCAGAGCGCCGTAGCTGACGTCGCTGGAACCACACCAACGCCTTCCGCCGCAAACGCGGCGATGGAAGGTCTCCCGCTCGCGCGTCTCAACGGCACGCGCGTAGAAGCGGACCAGATCTCCAAGCTCGCCAAAGCTTCTGGTGGCCAGGCAGACGTCTGGCTCGATCTCGACGCGAACGAGGAGAACCTCGGCACACGCGATATCAGCAAGTACCGAATCATTCACGTCGCCACACACGGTCTGCTGAACGCCGAGCGTCCGCAGTTCACCGGCGTGGTCCTGTCACTGGTCGGCAACCAGACTCGCGATGGTTTTGTTCGCACTGATGAAGTCTTTAATCTGCGCTTAGGTTCTCCTCTCGTTATGCTTTCAGCTTGCGAGACTGGTCTCGGCAAAGAGAAGCGAGGTGAAGGCGTGATGGGCCTCACGCGCGCGTTCATGTACGCGGGTGCCCCAACCGTTGGCGTGAGTCTGTGGTCAGTGGCCGACAAGTCGACCGCCGACCTGATGACAGACTTCTACCAACGGCTGCTGAGCACCACCGCCACCACCACTTCTTCAGGAGCGTTGCGCGGAGCACAGCTCGCCATGATCTCCGGCAAGAAATACAGCGCGCCGTTCTACTGGGCGCCGTTCGTACTTGTCGGCGACTGGAACTAATCGGGTTTTCTAATTCATTTCACATCAGGGCTGCGATTACTTCGCAGCCCTTCTTCGTTTTCTCAATCCGTACAGACTGCTCAAACCACTCAACAGCAGAATCGCTGTCGTTGGTTCAGGAATGTTGGTTGCCGCTGCTGTTCCCTCGACCACGAAATTGTCGATCCTGTTCGTGCCTGTCGCTGAAGTTGCGCCGTTAAAGAGAATGCGAAACGCGGCGTTCGCGTTGTCATTCAAACCTGTGATACTCGCGAGTGAGAACACGAGCGGGACAGACCCGAACGTACTCGCAGGCGTGTATGGCGTGCCGAAATTCACGAACGTTACGCCATCGAGACTGTATTGAAACTGGTTGCTGTTGAAGCCGGTGCTGGTTCCCTGGGTCGCAAAACTCACGACGATATTGGAGAAACCAAGCGTACCGACGTTGAAAGTGATGTGCCGCCCGTTATTCGCGGTTCCCGTTCCTCCCTGAAGTGATAGCGATTGCCCGGCAGCGTCGCCGAGCCGCGCATTGTTCGTGGTTCCCGCAGCGAAGAGCAGGTTGACGACGTTGATGTTGCTGACGAGTGTTCCGCTGCCGCGATCGACGCTCAGGTTCGAATCATTAAAATTCCAGACTGCGAGTTCGTCCGCTAGCGCCGCCGGCGCAGAAACAGCGAGCAGCGCAAGACAGACCAGGTTGAGGAAGACACGTCGAGTGAGACGACGGTTTGAGTTAATGAACATACACGTTCTCCTTTGATGAGGTTTTAGACATAGTTCGACTTACATGGAGAAAGCGGAAGAATCTTTGTAGAGATTCGTGAGGCTCGTCAGTAGTCGCCCGGCTCTGAGGACAGCCAAAGCTCTCTCGATAGCTGTGGCACAATAAGACGAAAGATTTCGGTCGTCAATAGAAAAGTGATGCGAGTTTGACAGGATTGCTAAGCCTGTGAGGTTATCCTCAATGTGGAGGTATGGGACATGGGACACAGTTTTTTCAAAATCGACAACAAGGAAACCCTCGATAAGCTAATCACTGACTCGAAAGCCAAACCTGTCGTCATCTTCAAACACAGTAATGCTTGCGGCATCAGTTCCGCCGCGTACCGCGAGATGGAGAAAATAGAAGATCAGGTCAACCTGCTTGAGGTCCAGAGCGCGAGAGATGTTTCTCGCGAGCTCGCTGATCTAACCGGCATTCGTCACGAGACACCTCAGGTCATCGTGTTCAGGGATGGAAAGGCGGTCTGGAACGCTTCCCATTTCGATGTGAAGGCTGGAGCTGTGCTCAAGGCGTTGGAATCTCATACTTGATCCAACGCCTGTCTCCCGCCAAATAATTGACTTCCACTCGACATCTGCGTTAAAAGCATTCCAGCTGCATTGTGCCTTTCCGGCTGTCGTCCCGGGCCTCGCATTTGAGTTAGTTCCACCTTCAAGGCGCATCGTTACTAAGTACTTATGACAAACATACGTCTATTCCCCCGCGTGCTCTTTCTGCTTTTGTTAACTGCCACGGTGGCAGTCGCCCAGCAGGATGACACGGAGCCGTCACCCTCGCCTGCGGTGGGGCCACAAACTTCAGCGACTCAATTGCAACAAACACAGAGTCTGTCGTCACCGTCACCAACACCCCAACCCAAGGTGGTCCGGGCGCTCGGTCGCCTCGAACTCGACGACATCGTCGAAGTCAATATCGAGAACCTGGGGAAGTGGGTTGAGGCCCACGAGAACCATGATCCGGCGAAGCTTGTACCCTACCTGAACGGACGCGCTATCACGGGTAACTACCCCGACGAGCTCCACGTAGATCGAGGCCGGTTGATCTATCACCTGCGAATTACTCCCGAGAACAGGGAAGTCTGGATTGACCTTCTGGGCGCGCCGGATAGCGTAAGACGTCCGGTTACATTAAGCGTCGGACTTGAGAACGGATCTGCGTTCGACAGTGTGCACGAAAGAGAGAATCCGCTTCCGCTGACAGTAGTCTCGCCGGCTTACGGAGCGGTAGCAGCAGTCATTATTTTGGTCACCTTGATTCTTTTATTGTGGCTGGTTCGCAAGACCAGCATTATTCGTGAGCCTGGTCCACATCCGATTAGCGGCAAGAAGCGTCCTTACAACCTGGGCCGCGCACAGATGGCGTTCTGGTTTTTCCTTGTCTACGCATCGTATACGACCATCTGGCTTATCACCGGCGCGCTCGACACGATCACTGCCTCGTTGTTGGCGCTGATGGGTATCAGCGCCGGCACCGCCCTCGGTGAAGCGTTGATCGACAACGGCAAGGACACTGCCAAGACGAATCAGGTGCAGGAACTTACGGCGCAAAAACAGGCAATCGAACAAGCTATTACCGACGTCCAGGCGCAGGTAAACGACGTCAATGCGGCCGGCGCGACGACGGTAACTGAACAGACAAACCGCGACATGATGACTCGTCAGTTGGTGGAAGGCCGCACGCGCTTAGGTCAGATCGATTTACAACTCCGCACGTTGGCCGCTGATTCGTCGCCGACAGTTTCGAGTGGTTTCCTCCGCGATATTCTTTCAGATTCGAGCGGGTACAGTTTTCACCGCTTTCAGATCTTCGCTTGGACGATCGTGCTCGGGATTATTTTCGTGTCCTCGGTTTACAATAACCTGACGATGCCAGAGTTTAGCCCGACCTTGTTGGGATTGATGGGACTGAGCGCCGGCACGTATATCGGATTCAAATTTCCGGAGCAGAAGTAAAGTCGAACATGGAACCTCGTGGAGCGCAGATCGAGCCGCGCGAGATCAAACAGGAAGACGATTTCACGTTGAGTATTCTCTGGGCCGACGACCGGCGCTGCCGCTATCGCGCGGCCGAGCTGCGGCGCTCCTGTCCATGTGCGCAGTGTGTGAACGAGTGGACGGGAGAGCGCGTGTTGAAGGCTGAGAGTATTTCTGAGACTATTGAAATCCGGGATCTCAGCATCGTTGGGCGTTATGCCCTAAATTTTCGCTGGAGTGACGGTCACGAAACGGGTATTTATAGTTTTCGATACCTGCGCGAGCTGTGTGAAGCTCAAGCCGCGGGTTCTCAATGAAAAGGGTTTATGAACGAGCGCGATTTTTTTAACGAGAAGGAAGAGATTAAGAAGGCCGTCTACAGTTGTCCCCACTGTCGCGAGCGTGGCGAATACGACGTGCGGTGGCTGAAGCGAACCAAGAAAGCGCAATTACCCAGAGGCGCGAACGAACAGGATCGGGCGCGCTTTCAAAAGTCGCGGGACTATTTGGTCAGGATTGACGATATGTTGGCATGCCGGAACGTTCGTTGCCGGCGGCGGTTCGAGATCCCCAGCTCCCAATCGGTCGTTTTCCTCTGAGCAAAAACCTGACACTCGTCGGATGGATCTCTCGCCTTTACTTCGCTGATCCGCGAAAATAAGGCGAATACGGCTGGCTTACTTCTTGCAGTTTCACTGCGGCAGGTAAACCAGACCCATGATTGATACCCAACAATTTCCCGGCGCCGCAAAATCCAATAGTTCCTTTCTGACCCCTTTTGAGCGACGGTTAGCGCCGGTGGTGCTGCCACGCATTCCGGCGTGGTTGGAAACTTACCACCTGACGATGCTGACGTTGCTTTGGTCGGGCTTGATACTGCTGTTCTCGGACTGGGCCGCGAAGGATTTACGGTGGCTGTGGGGCGTGTCGGCGATGGTGTTTCTCCAGTACGTCACCGACCACTACGACGGGAAGATCGGAAAGTATCGAGGGACAGGCCTCGTCCGTTGGGGCTATTACATGGATCATCTCCTCGATTATGTGTTCCTCTGTTCGGTCATAATCGGTTATGCGTTCATTCTGCCTGAACGGTCGCGCTATCAGGTGCTGATCATGCTCGCGATTTTTGCCGGTTACGAGGTGAGTACGTTTCTGGCGTTTGCGGCTAAGACCGACCGGTTGAAGATCAGCTATTTCGGTTTTGGGCCAACGGAATTTAGGCTCGCGATTATCATAATCAACGCCTTATTGGTTCAGTACGGAACCCGCCAGATGATCAATGGAATGAAGTACGTGAACATCGGTGCCGGTATTGGGCTGGCCTTGATGGTTTACAAGACGCACAAGGCCATGTGGGAATCGGATATGAAGAACAAGCATGGTCTAGATGTAGAAGAATCGGCCGTCCTGTCTCGCTAAACGCCATGTATCCTTAAGGCGTGTACGGTTTACGACCGGAACGGTCTCAGGTCATCTCTCTCGCCTGGAAAAAAGTGTAAGCAAGTGACCCATTTTGAGGTTTAATTACGCGTTTCAGGATGTGGCCTCTTCTTTGCAAGTGCATCGACAGTCCAACGTTCTTGCTCCCTTAGAAATTCGGGAACTGTACGACGGGAAATTCGTTCGATACGAATAGATTCAACGCTTACTCATAAAACTAGCAATGTCAGAGAAGAAAACAATTCGAATAGTTAAGAAGGGCGAAAAGATCCGCCCGGTCGTCAAGGCAAAAACAAGTACCGCCCGCGAAACGGCGCGCGATATGGTTGGCACCGTGACCAATTGGGTTACGGAGTTCCAGAAGCGCCGCCGAGAAGAAACCACCAACGCGTTAAGAATTCTCTCCAAGACGCCGAGTGGTAGCCAAGCTTAACCGCGTCCCGGCAACTGCCTAAACCGTAACTTAGGGTAACTGCCAGTAAACTTTCGCCTGCCAATCTGCTGATCGGCTTGGTTTGATCGTTTCTCACTGAGGCAGCAGCGTGTCTCACTGAGGCGAGGCGTGTTCATTGACACGGCCTTGACGCGGCGCTAGCATCGCGCCAGTTCCGCGAAAACTCGAGTGGAGGCTGAATATGGCCAGACGTAGTTCTCCTCCAAAAACGAAGCGACCGCCAGCGAGACCTGTGTTTGACAGCATTCGCAAGCCTGTTGCGCCGCCGGGACATCCGTTATCGCGAGCAAAGCCGGACGACGTCGCGCGGCCGGCGCAGCGGAAGGCGAAGCACAAGCGACGTCCGGAAGCTGGTGACAGCGAGGAGTAAACCGGACGTGGACTTCAGTTAGGCGTCATCCTGAACGACAGCGCCACCGCCTGTTAATACGTCTCACTTACAGCGACAGAGGAACAGGTCGCATCACTACACCTTCAGAGAGATTCATCGCCTGCGCTCACGAGTTTTTGCTCGAGGAGTACCTGCCGAAAATCGAGCGCTGTCTGGAGCGATTAACTGACGAACAGATCTGGTGGCGTGCGAACGAGGAGTCGAACAGTATCGGCAACCTGGTGTTGCATCTTTGCGGCAACGCGCGGCAGTGGATTGTGTCGGGCGTTGGTGGCGAGTCGGACCCGCGTGAGCGGGATGCGGAGTTTGCGCAGCGGGAGGTGATCGCGCGTGATGAGTTGGTCGCACTGCTTCGTTCAACTTTGGCGGATGTGGGTCGTGTTTTGAAAGGTCTCGATACTGCGACGCTGCTGGAGCGGCGTACGATTCAGGGCTCGGACGTTGATGTGTTGGAGGCGATCTTCCACGTGACCGAACATTTCTCGATGCATGCTGGACAAATTTTATTGCTTACGAAATTGCTCACCAGAGAAGGCTTGCGTTTCTATGACTTTTCCACCGGAGTGCCTAACCAGACTTGGACCAAAACGTCCTAGGCTAACTGCTTGAATCCAACTCGATAATTTTATTGCTGTTTTAAGGTATTGTGTTTAGACTGCCGGTTACCCTCGACTAACTGGCAACCTCAGCCGCCGCGGCTGCTTCCACCCAAGGAGCTGCTCAGATGACTTCCGGAAATAAATCAGTGCTATTTCGTCAGAAGTTTGTTCTCTCCTTCTCCTTGCTTTTTACCTTATTGCTCTCGATCATCTTGCACCCTACTACTCCGAGTGCTGCCAATGCAGAGGTGGGGAGATTCAGGAGCCTGGTTGCGGCGCGTAGGGCGCAAGACAGCGGCAGTTGTTGCGGCGAGGCCAACAGAAAGCTGCATCTTCTGGCAGGGGCTTATTACACAACCAACAACAATTTTTCGGCGAAGCTGCTGCTCAACAACAAAGGACCACTCGCGATCGAAGTTCAGCCAACGCTCTTTAGCTTGACCGGCGAGCGCTTTGATGTCCCACCTATAACCGTTGACGCAAACTCACATCGCTTCGAAGATTTTGGCGACTGGGCCACTATCGCAGGCGAGCAATTCCGTGAGGGCAGTATCCAGGTTTTCCACCGCGGCAAGGACTTGGTGCTCGGCACACAGATTTATTTGACTGATGAAATACACAGCCTTAGTTTCGAAGAGAAACTAACGGAGCTCGGAAAACCGGGATCATCGAGACTCGAAGGTGTATGGTGGCTGCCATCTCCTCGAGGCGCAGTTAAACTCGTCCTTTCCAACACTACCGACACTGTGCTGTCAGTATCGACGACCATTCGAGGGCAGTCTCCTAGTAAAGAGGCTGGTGATACAGTCGATCTGGCGGGTCACGAAACCAAGGTGTTGGACGTTGAACGCGATCTGCTTGCAAGGGTTCGCGGCGCAATGTCCCGTTTCGGCGCTATCTCTGTCGAACATAATGGTGGGCCCGGCGCTCTTCTCACGCGAGGGATGGCGCTGGATACTGCTCTCGGATACTCGCTGCCGATCCAGTTCACGGATCCCACGACTGCAAAGTCAACCAACTTACAGGGTGCGGGCTTGCGCATCGGAAAAGCAGGAAAGGAATATCTAGCGCCAATGGTTGTTGTGCACAACGCAGGACAAACCACAACCTTATTGCGTGGTCGTGTGCCTTACACTACCACCGACGGAACTAACGGAGAGATAATTCTGCCTCAAATTGAGTTGTCGCCCCGCGAAACAGAGCTCATTAATATAGCGCCATACGCGAGAGCACAGGGCGTTGCCAATGACGGCAGTGTCGCCGGATTGGAATTTGAATATACGGGAGAGTTGGGAAGCGTCATTACATCCGCTTTCAGCGTCAGCCGAAGCGGCAACCAGGTCTTTCGGGTTCCCTTGTGGGACATTGCCGCGCAACGCAGCGCGACCGGTGGTTATCCCTGGTCCATTGAAGGCGCCTCTTCGACGGTTCTCTTCATCAAGAATGTTACGGATGAGGTGCAAAGCTATAGAATGTATTTGAACTTGACGAGGGGAGATTATGTTTTTCCTAAAACAACTGTGGCGCCGCATCAAACCAGCGTAATCGACATACGAGAATTGCGTGATAATCAAGTGCCTGATGTGAATGGACAGATAATTCCGCTCGGAGAGACGCGTGGCCAGGTGCAATGGTCGCTAACGGGCGGAGTGGATAAGGTTTTGATCGGACGTTCGGAGCAAGTTGACCTCGTCAGCGGAATTAGCTCTAACTATGCGTGTCAGAACTGCTGTGGCAACAGTTTCTATGACGGATGGCTAACGCCCGTGCAGTCAACCGGCTTTCAAGGTGACCAGATACAGTTCGCGGCGATGCAACAGGACCAGAACTGTTACGGACAGCTCTACCCGCCATATCAGGCGGGATTAGCCTCTTATACAAGCAGTGATCTCTCCGTCTGTAACCCTGGTTTCAGTACTGGCACTACCACTGGTGTCGGGCCCGGTGAAGCCCTCATCAACGGTGCGTGGATGGGGGACAAATGGTTGTTCACTCCGACCGGTGACTGTGATTATACGCCCGAAGAGGTTGTGCGCGAGGCCATCTGCGACATACTTACCCGCAGGGTTGATAGCGTGTCACCGGAGCGTGCGCTGATCGGACAGCCCGTGGACGTAACCATTAACGGCAGCGGCTTTGGGACGGGGACGCCGACGGTCAACGGCGGTAGCGGCATCACGGTCTCGAACATACAGTTAATCAATGGCGGCGAAGTCCGCGCCCGCTTCACCACGGCGACCAATGCGCCAGCAGGGAATCATAGTGTTTCCGTTACCACTTCCTCGGGCAGACAACTACCATCAACGGCAACTTCTTTGTGCAGATTCCATCCGAGTTCATTCCACTGAACCTAACCACAGCAAATCTTGGCTGCGCTGCAGGAGCCGCAGGCTTCGGTGCCCAAGTGAGCTATCAGGTCGCGGATCAAGCCGGACAGTCGATAAATTTTAGTGGGTTGACCCCGCAGGAGCACTTTACGGTAAACGGGAACCCAGCGTTTCCCGGCTTTAAAGCATTTGCCACCCCACCAACAACCGACGCTAACGGCAGATTTCTGGATACACCGATCGGAACATGCGCGGGACCTCCGGCCCCGTCATTCAACCTCTGCGTTGATGTGGTCCAGACTTTCAATATTGTCGTAGGGAGCACCACGTATTCTATTCCCAGAGTAGTGGTTACCACGGGCGCTGTTACTCGAACATCAACTCTTGGGACCGTTAATTGAGGAGGCGCAGAATCGTCATGAACGGAAACCTTGCTTATAAAACACCGACCTACAGAAAGGTTCTTTGGCTGCTAGGCGTCGTGGCCTGCTCGGTAATGGTTGTTCTTGCAGCCGGCCAGGACAAGCCAGCCATTCCCGTGCGTGAGAGAGTCGCCAAACTCGTCCAAGAAAGACTTTCGGACTGGACGGCGGTGGTGGTCAACGGAGTTAGGGTGCAGACCAGAAAGCCGCCTTCATCGGATTTGATAAAAGAGATTCGAGAGTGCGGAAATGCCGCCATACCCGTACTGGAAAATTATTTGCGACTAGAGAGCGAGGACGAGCGTCGCGCAGCCGTGGAGCTTCTCGGTTTGTTAGGAGGATCTCGTGTGGTCGCTCCTCTCAAGAACGTGGTCGAGAAGGATCGAGCACCGGCTCTGCGGATTTTGGCCCTACGATGGCTTTCGCAGTCTCCTTCGAGCCTGGCGCTGCCAATTATCCAAAAGGCGGCTCGCACGGACATTGACGAAAACGTACGGCAAACGGCCAAGAGTATTCTGGATCCCTCTGTTGAAGTTCCTGGTGCTGCGCCGTTTAAGGTGGTACCGCGTCCGTTCTAGCGAGAGTTTCATTTTGCACTGCCGCAACCAAATCGTACCCTGCGCATTGCACCAACAAAGGCCGTTGCTGTTTAAGACCGAGCCAGTGACCTGCCTGATTTCGGAACTACAATCGACGTCAAGAAGCCGTCAACTCAAATTTAGCGAGCCTGCAAACGAAAGAAAGGGAAGCGGTTGTTAGCTCGCTTCCCATCTCGATGCACACCGGACAGATCATCATGTTCACGAAGATGTTGACCTCGAGCGATCTGCGCTTCTACGACTTCTCCGGCGTCGAACCCTCGCGAACGCTGGCATTCCCCGCGGTGAACTGGTCCAGTTTGCCACACATTGAAAGGCCCACGCTCCCTACTGAGTGAATGAGCTTGCGCCCGACCTGGACCGTTCATATACTTCCCCCCGCTCCACGCGCTCCTCCCAAACAAAGACGAAGTGTCTAATAACTGAACCTAGGTTTTTACTCACGACCGAAGGAGACAGAAATGGTTAATCTCACACACCGGCACGTGCGGCTGACTCGCCGTAGTGTATTCCTCATCTGCCTGGTTTCTCTGTTGTGGCCGGCGGTTCCAGTTAAGCGGACTGCTGCTCAAGAAGTTCGTAGCGTGACTCCGCGAGATAATCTTGAGCTCGGCTCACATACACGCATCGGGACAATGACGCATGAATACCGCGAGCGTTTGCGTGCGCAGTTTAAGCGGGGCCGCGAACTGCTTCTGAAACAGGGAGTGCCATTCGAGCCAAACGATCTGCTTGAACCTGACTTCCGAAAGAAACTAAAGCCGAAGTTTGGCGAGATGCGCGAAATGCAAGAGACGCGTGTCATCAGGCAAAGACAGATTAAGGGAGTGCAGTTAGCCGATACGCTGTATTTACCTGAGAAAGTTGAGGTCACCGGCGACACAGTGATCCTCGCGAACCAGGTTATTTTCGAGGGGCGAAATGCCGTGCTAAAGGGTAACTACGCCGTGTACTTCTTCCCCGTGGATATAGATGGTCTATTGGGCACATCGCTCGAAGTGGCCATCGCCGAGGAAGGTGGACCACGTTTTTCTCTTGCGAGCTATAGAAATAAATCAAAGGCCAGTTCACAGCCTCCGCCGAGTTGGTTTGTGCCTCGGCTAATGCAAACTGACTGGAGCATTACGATCGACACGAGTGGGCAAGGCGCGGAAGAATGGCAGGAAAAGCAGAAGCGAAAGACGACGGCAACGGTCCGACTCATTACAAGTTCGTCTCAAGAACTGATGAACGATGGGGAAACGAAAAATAAAAGCGGTGAAGCCGGCGCCACTGGACCTACTGGCGAAATGGGACCTCCGACGTGTGACGGCATCCCCGACCCAGCTCCGAAGGGCGACGATGGCAACTGTCAATTGGGGGATCCGCACGGAAAAACGGGATTTCCCGGCACCAATGGTTGTACGGGAACCGTGGGGCGCCAAGGTGGCGAAGGCATTGAGGGCGGTAAGGCTCAACCGATAATGGCGCAGACAACCAACACGTGCGGAACCTATAAACTATTAGCTGTGGGTGGCCGCGGCGGTCAGGGAGGTAAAGGAGGCCCCGGCGGAATTGGTGGCCGTGGTGCACGAGGAGGAGGACGAGGGGGTGATGGCAAAGACTGCGCATGCAGTCAGCGCGGCGCCGGTAATGGTGGCAGAGGAGGCACCGGCGGTCGGGGCGGCAAGGGCGGTACGGGCGGGGTTGGAGGTCCTGGTGGGGACGGAGGCTGGGGGGCAGATATTACGTTCTTTCATCCGCGCAATTTTGTTGGTGCAATTATTCCCGACACAGCGGGAGGCGGTGGCGGCATGCCAGGTCGCGGAGGCGACCCGGGCGTGCCCGGCCCAGATGGATCTGGTGGAGAGCCAGGCAAGAAAGCCACAACCGTCAATTGTCCGTCATCGGCGCCCGTGGATGGCCAAGCTGCACTGAACACTGGGAACCTGGGCTTTGGCGAGTGGGGTACGGACTCAACGATTACAGGTGTCGACCATCACGAAGATCGAAAAGGAAAGTTTACCGCAGTACCCACGGACGCTGAGGAATGCAACGTTGAGATGCAGGCCTGCGACACCGGCTACCATTGGAACTCAACTCCCGACTTCTGCTGCTGCGCCGATAACAATTCCAAGATCTGCCTCAGCCCCATCTTAATCGACGTCACCGGCAACGGCTTCGATCTAACCGACGGCGCAAACGGCGTTCGATTCGATCTCAACAACGACGGAACCCCAGAACGCCTCTCCTGGACCGCTCCAAACGCCGACGACGCATGGCTCGTTCTCGATCGCAACGCCAACGGCCTCGTGGACAACGGCACCGAACTCTTCGGCACCTTCAGCCCACAACCTCAACCTCCACCGGGCCGGCAAAGAAACGGCTTCCTCGCGCTTGCGAAATACGACAAACCGGAAAACGGGGGCAACAGCGATCGCCTCCTCGACAATCGCGATGCAATCTTCCCGAGTCTGCGTCTGTGGCGGGACGGTGACCATAACGGCGCTTCAGACTCCGACGAGTTACACACATTGCCGGCCCTCGGCGTCACTTCGATTTCGTTGGACTACAGTGAAGCGCGAAGACGCGATCGTTACGGCAACTCGTTCCGATATCGAGCCAAAGTCACTGGTGCGAAACCAGCCGATGTAGGCCGGTGGGCTTACGATATTTTTCTGGTGAGTTCGCCGTAATGCAGCGCCATCTACAGTAACAGCCGCTTGCGTCTTCCAAAAGACCGCGTTTCCTGTTTAATATAGCGTCGATCTGTAAACAGGATTTGTTGGGAGCGGAATCTGAATGACCTATATCGTAGCCGAACCCTGTGTTAACTGCCGCTATACTGATTGTGCCCTCGTTTGTCCGGTTGAAGCGTTTCACCTCGATGACGACATGCTCGTGATCAATCCCGAAACTTGTATCGATTGCGACGCGTGCGTGCCTGAGTGTCCCGTAGAGGCAGTGTTCTCCGAGGGCGCGCTGCCCCCTGAGTGGTCCAACTACACCGCCATCAACGCCGAACGCGCGCTCAGTGGTCTGCCGACCATTACGGCGCGGCTCGATCCGCTTTGCGAGTAGGCATGGCTGAATGAAAAAACGTACCGGGTGGTTGATCGGCGCCATCGCGCTCGCTGCGGGTGCGATAGGCGCCGTCAGTACTTACTGGAAAAGAAAGAACATGCACGGGACGAGAAAAGCTGCTGACGTTTGGGCCAGGCCCGGCATGATGGTTACTTTCCGGGCGGAATTGATGCCGGGTCGCGACCGCCACGAACGCACGTTTCGGGTAAAGGAATTGCTTCCGAGTGGTCGTGTTTCACTGCAGGGTGTTGATGGTGAGCACGCGGAGAAGGAGTTCGAGCCAGTTCAGCTCGATCGCCCGATCGAATAAACAACCTACCAGTTATAAATCTTACCCGGTTCCATTACTCGCAGACCCGGAATTCGGAGTTCCTCGAGTTGCTGGACGATCTCCTGGCGATAACTCGGCTTGAGATGTACGGCCATGATGTCCATGCCGTTATGCGTCAGTTTCTTCAGTTCCTCGCTCAGTGAAGCAGGCGTGAAATGCCGCGAAACCTCTGCCAGCCTCGCCATTCCATTCGGGAAGGACGCTTCGATGAGGAGCGCATCCAGATGATTAACTGAATTAACCAGTTTCCAAAACTCTTCCGTTTCCGCCGTGTCCGAACTGAATGCCACGCTCGTTCGATCGTCTGAAACGACTAAACCAACTGTCGGCACGATGTGATTTACCTGCACTGCGATCACCGTCAGATGGGCCACTGAGAACGGTTGTCCGATAGGGATCGGCACGTATTCCATCACTGGTCCATAGTCGTTTTTCAAGTCTGAAAACCGCGGATAGACGTTCCAGTTAAAAACGTCCCGTTCCAGCAGTTCAATGACTTCCGGCGTTGCGTGAACACGCATCGGTTCTTCAAGCGTCGGATAAAGATCGTCGATGAATATCGGCAAGCTGGCGATGTGGTCCATGTGAGGATGGGTGACGATGATGTCTTTGACTTTACCGCGCTGCTCGTTAGTCAGGGCGATAGCGATGCTGCCGGCGTCAACCGCCACAGAATCGTCAATCAGAAAGCAGGTCAGGCGTTGCTCCAGGGCTGCAACGCCCTGGTCGTCAAACGTACTCGGTAAAAGTTTGATTCTCACGAGCTTCCAGCTCTGCTGAAGTGCCTTCCGAAGACGGCGCCAGTATATGTCAGAACGCAGACGGGCAGCGAGTGTTAATCCAAAGACAGGTGGACCTAACGTGCCCTGAGTTCGTTGATCAGCGCCTGTAAGGCCTGCAAATATGCAGCTTCTCGCGCGAGCACGTCCTGACTTGAGGAATGAACACCGCGCGAAACGCGACTGCGGTGAAACGCCAGCTCACTCGCCAATTGGTTGAAGCGCATGCGCGCGCGCCAACCCTTCACGCCTGTTTGTGACAATGCGCGGAACGAAGAACCCATCCGCCCGAGGATCGACCCGAGTTGGTCATACTCTTCACGTGTCAACACACCACGCTCGAGATCTACAACGAGAAACTGTCTCACCACCTGACCTTCGCGCCGCAACGCGAACGAGATGACCACCAGCATGATGATAAACGCCGGCACCATCACCAGAATGTAAGTCAAAAGAAAAATCCCGCCGCCACCAAATACCGCCGAGCCGTTCCAGATACTGTGCATGAAGATCGCCATCAACAATCCCACGATTGGCGTCATGAGCTTCACCGCGATGTTCGTCGATTGTCTCGCGAGACCTAAACCGATTCCAGTCAGACTCGTGAACAACGGGTGCGAAAACGGCGCGAAGAATCCACGAATGATCAGCGTCAACGTCAACGCGCCACCACCACCTGCAGCCGCGGCCTTGCCGTAGTAAAGAATGTTCTCCGTCATCGCAAAACCGAGCGCCGTCATCGACGCATAGATAATCCCGTCAAGCACACCGTCAACTCGTCTTTCTTCCAGAAAAAGAAAATCAGGAGAATGAACGCTTTGCCGGTCTCTTCAACGATCGGCGCCGAAATAACAGCCGCGAACGCCTCGCCGGCACTTGCATTCGACAGTGAGCCGACAATGCCCTGGCTCGTCGTGTTCAAGAGCAACGCGAAGAACGTGGCCGCAATAGCGCCCCCAGAAGAACGCTGTAGCGAGCATCCAGAGTGGCTCTGCTTCGTAACGGTCGATCCACAGCACGAGAATGACGTAGAGCGGAACGGGAATCGTCGCCGTGATGAAGCCGAGCATCAATGCGACTGGACCAGTCTCGATGCCGATGACGATTAAAACCAGCAGGCCAAGAAACAGAGCGAAAAGGATCGCGAGGATGCTGACAGCAACTCTGATCGCGCTCACACGCGGCGGAGGAGCAATGATGATCGTGGGCGCCTGGGGCGAAGAATTTGGTGGATCGGGGAACGCCATAAGTCGCGTCAGTATATTCGATAGTGTTCGCTAACGAGCACAGGTTTGCGCGCGGCCGCCATCGATTGAATACGTCGCGCCTGTAACCCACGAGGCTTCGTCCGACGCGAGGAACAGCACGAGCGCCGCGATCTCTTCCGGCCGTCCGGTGCGGCCCAGTGGATGTGTAGTTTTCGAGTGTTCGAGAAACGCCGCATACGCTTCTTCACTCATGCCGCCGCGTTTGTGAATCTCTGTCACCACGACCCCGGGATTGACGCCATTCACTCGCACACCTTTCGCGGCAAGCTCCAACGATGCACACCGCGTTAACTGGTCCAATGCAGCTTTTGAAACGCAGTAGGCGAGCACGCCCGGAAATGCCCGCAATCCGGTGACGCTCGAAACGTTGACGATGTTTCCGCGCCGTTCGATCAGCCTCGGCAGCGCCTTCTGCATCAATTGAAACGCAGCGCGCACGTTCACGTTCATCATCTCGTCCCACGCTTCAAGCGACGTGTTCTCGATCGTTCCGTTACTGATGTGGCCGGCGGCGTTAACAACCACATCGATGCCGCCGAACCTTGTCACCGTCTCGTTTGCAACCCGCTCTGCTTCAGCAGCAGACGAGAGATCCGCCTTGATCGCCAACGCCTCCGAATCGAGTGCGCGAATGCGCTCGGAAACGCCTTGCAACGCGTTCTCGTTGCGTCCGACGCACGCTACTTTTGCACCCGCGGTTGCGAAAGCGAGCGCGCAAGCCCGTCCAATACCTGAAGTCGCGCCTGTGACTAGCGCAACCTTTCCTGCAAATCTTCTGTCGCTCATGTTTTCCGTTCCTCGTCTGCGCTTGTATCGAAGAAATGGCGTGTTGACAGCACAATCCCAAAAAGCCGACTATTATCACCCTGAGAGCCGTGTGAGGCTATCCCCCGCCACAACTACTCCGGAGGCGATTGTTGGGAAACAACCCCGCAGATCAGTTTTTCCCACGCAGCCCGCGCACACATTCGCGCGGTTCCGACGACTTGCGCCACCGTCAGGCGCGAGGTCGTATGCCTTCGAGCACCGGTTATCTGTTGGTCGCCTTTATAGCTTCCGCCGGTCTGTTCATTTTGCTTTGGTGGATGCTCGTGCGCGGCGGGGATGAAGCTCCATGGTTGCCCGCCGGCTTAGCGGCCAGTGTCGTGTTGCTCGTCGCGTTGTCAGCGCGTGAAGTCGTGATGCGACGCGCGTGGACGCGCTATCTGCTCGAAAACGGCATTCACGATGCGCGGCCCAAGAGCCGTCCATCCTCGACCAGCCCCAGCAGCAAAAAAGGTTTTTCGCCGTCGGTCCATTCCGCTGCGCTGCGCACCATTCAAAAGCACTCTGCGGCCGCAGACGCTCCCAGTTCGACTCCCGAAGCGCATCTCGACGTGGCCCAACTTTGTAACGAGTATCTCACCAGCACTGATGAAGCGATTCGCTCCGGAAGTTACGCCAGTGAAAAAGGAATCGCGATTCGTGCAGGTCAGGAACGTGTGCGCGCGCTGCACAAGCATCACTTATTGACGTGGGCCAAAGGCCAGTCGCGTTTGTTGACTCACGAAGCGCAGCAACGTGCCAGAACGTTCGACAAGATCGAAACCGCGAACCGCGCTTTGGATTGCATTTACTCGACGCTGAGAATCTATCCGGACGAACCGGAGCTTCATGAATCCAAGTTAGCGATCAATGAATTTATCGCCTCAGTAAAAGTGGCCCACTGGGTCGAGCTGGCCGAGCGTTCAGCGTTCAAGGGGCACTATCGACGCGCGATGGATCGCTATCGCGACGCGCTTTTTTATTTGAACCAGGACGTGGTAAAGCCGGAGGTGCGGCAAGCGGGAACCGAGAAGATCGAACGCGAAATCGCTGATCTTCAAGGCCGACTCCAGCAGCGCGAAAACCGCACCGGCGCCGCGGATAGCAGTAGAAATCCATGACGTTTCAGAAGTGTCCCAAGTGTGGCAGTTCGAGGATTCGAAGGGGATACAAGCGAACTCCTTTGCCGTTGCGTCTGGTTGGCATCTACCACCTTTTGTGCGATCATTGCAACTTGCTTTTTACCGGTTTTGTGTTACCGGGAACCTTCAGTCGGCGTAGAAAGCCTCGCCGGCCCAAGAAAACTTCACACTGAGGGAATGTTTATGAGAACTAAACTGAGTTTCATCGTGGCCATCGCGTGTGCTTTCCTGCTCGCGGGCTTCAGCTATGCGCAGGAACCCCAGCAGCAACAATCCGCTCCGGCGAGCGTTTCGCCGTCGTCGGGACTGGACATACAAGGCAGTAAAGCCTACTTGCTTGGACCAGGCGACGTGCTCGACATCAGAGTGTTCGGTCAGCCGGAGCTGTCCACCAGCAACGCGCAGATCGATAGCGATGGCAACCTGAGCTCATTGCCGTTTCTGGAAACACCGATTCCGGCGAAGTGCCGTACGGACAAGCAGGTGCAGAAGGACATTGCTGCGGCTTATGCGAAGTTCATCAACAACCCACAGGTGAGCGTCAGGATTGCGGAGCGCAACAGCCGGCAACCGGCAACCGTGTTTGGCGCGGTGCGGCAATCGGCACGCGTCGAGATGAAACGGAAAGTGCGGTTGAACGAATTGATCGCTGTTTCGGGCGGATTTACTGAACGCGCGTCAGGCACGATTCAGATACTTCACACCGAGCCTTTGATGTGTCCCGAACCCGGCGAAGAAGAAGAAGCCAAGCCGATCGATGGCACGAAGATCCCGTTGCAGATCGTGAAGATTTCCGAATTGCGTACCGGTAAGGCGGACGCAAATCCGGTCATCCGGCCCGGCGATTACGTGCTGGTTACAGAAGCAGAGCCGGTTTATATCACGGGCGCCGTGGCGGCCCCGAACGGAGTTTACCTCCGTGACCAGCTCACGCTGACACGCGCCCTCGCGATGGTCGGCGGCGCCAGAAAAGAAGCGAAACTGAACGAAGTAATCATCTATCGTCAGATTCCCGGGTCGACGAAGCAAGAGATAATTAAGGCGGATGTATCCGCCATCAAGAAAAACCAGCAACCGGACGTCTTGTTGCAGGCTTACGATGTTATCGAAGTGCGTGAGGCCGGAATGTTTTCGCCGAGTCGCCTCGGACCGACAATACTAAGTGCTATTACTGGTGGTATGGGCAGTGCGATCTCGAGTACGGGTATGTATCTGCCGCAACGAGTGATCTACTAGAGGCTGCGCGACTACGAAAAAATGAAAGTTGATAACGAATGAATCGAAAGACACTAGCAGGCGATCGCCGCCATCGAAAAATGATGACGTTTGTTTGGGCGCTGGCTCTCGCGGCGGTAGTGATCGCGCTGATCTATTTCGAGAAGACCGCGATTCTTTACATTCTCTGCACGCTCGGTGTGACCGCGTTGCTGCTCATGGTGGCGTTCTCGGATTTAGGCGAAAACCGTGAAGCAGCAGGAGCGTTGGACCAGCGAAAAGATGCAGCAAGTGTTGCAGACAGGATAAGTTGAGGTTAAACAACGTCCGAAATTCGTGGACGATCGTTGTTCTCGCAACTGAACTGAGCTGTGCCGGACAAAAACAATAAGCAGGTTGAAAGTTTAGGCGGACTATTGCATAATCCCGATGCGTTCACCTCCCCGGTGGACGAAGTGGTCGCGTGGGGTGAGGACACGTGGCCTTAGGGTGGGGGCTGTGGGAGGCCTCCGCCCGCTTTTTTTGTGGGCCCTTTTTCATCGCGAGTAGTAATGCGAAATACATGAAGCTCGACGTTGACTGTTAAACCATAATGGGGTTGCTCCAGAGAACGCGGCGCAAGTTCGAGCTCTGGCTGTTAGAGGGCAAACGATCCGGCGCATCCGCGCACGACTCATCCACTCCACATAAACAACACCCGTGGTGGCAGGTGATGTGTCTCACCGGTGTCGATTACTTTTCGACGCTCGGCTATCAACCCGGCATTGCGTTTCTTGCTGCCGGCGCGTTGTCCCCAGTTGCTACTCTGGTTCTGGTTTTTCTTACGTTGTTTGGCGCGCTCCCGATGTATCGGCGCGTCGCAGCGGAAAGTCCTCACGGCGACGGCTCAATCTCGATGCTCGAGAACCTTCTGTCGCGCTGGAAAGGCAAACTCTTCGTACTCGCACTACTGGGATTCGCCACCACCAGTTTCATCATCACGATCACACTCTCCGCGGCGGACGCGACAGCGCACATCGTCGAAAACCCGTTTGTGGTTGATCACACGAATTTCGAACACCATCGCATCATCGTGACGCTCGTTTTGATCTCGGGATTAGGTGCGATCTTTCTACGCGGGTTTAAAGAAGCGATCGGCATTGCCGTGATCCTGGTGGCGATTTACCTCGCCTTGAACCTAGCTGTCCTCGCGGTTGGTTTTTACGAGATCATTACCCACCCATCAGTGTTAGCAAACTGGCGTACAGGGCTTTTCCAAACATACCGGAATCCGCTGATTATGGTGGGAACGGCGTTAGTCGTCTTTCCCAAACTGGCCCTTGGTTTGTCCGGCTTCGAAACCGGCGTAGTGGTCATGCCTTTGGTGAGAGGGTTGGGCCTTCAGGGCCGTATTCACAACGCTCGCAAGTTGCTGACTGCCGCAGCGCTGATCATGAGCTTCCTGCTGCTGGCAAGCAGCATCGTGACGACACTACTTATTCCGCCGGAAGCCTTTCAGCCGGAAACCGCCACGCACGAGGCTGGAAGCGCCAATGGACGCGCGCTCGCGTATGTGGCCCACACTTACCTCGGCAACGTGTTCGGCACCGCCTACGACATCAGCACGATCTCGATCCTGTGGTTTGCCGGCTCGTCAGCTCTCGCCGGACTGCTCAACATCGTGCCGCGATATTTGCCCCGTTACGGCATGGCGCCCGAATGGGCCCGTGCCACGCGTCCGCTCGTCGTCGTGTTCACGCTTATGTGTTTTGTCGTGACGATACTTTTCAGAGCGGACGTTGATGCGCAGGGAGGCGCGTACGCCACCGGCGTGTTGGCGCTGATGACTTCCGCCGCGATCGCCGTCACGTTGTCAGCGCGCAGGCTTAACCAACCAGTGCAATGGTTGTTCATGTTGATCTCGCTGGTGTTCCTTTACACCACCGTGGTGAACATCATCGAACAGCCTGAAGGAATCAAGATCGCATTGATCTTCATCGCTGCGATCGTGGTCAGTTCGCTGTTCTCGCGCGTGTGGCGTTCGACGGAATTGAGAGTTGACCGTATAGAGCTCGACGATATGGCGCGTGAGTTTATTCGAAGAGCCGCCAAGGGCACGGTCCGTATCATCACCAACCGCGTCGATCGCGGCGATGCGGCGGAATACGAAATGAAAGAGAAAGAGAAGCGGATGGATAATCACATTCCCGCCGGCGAGCCAATCCTTTTCTTTGAAGTGACGCCTGGTGATGCTTCCGAGTTTTCCGGTGTGCTAAAGATCCGCGGCGAAACGGTAGACGGATTTCAAATACTCCGCACCGAGTCGCCGGCCGTGCCAAATGCGATCGCGGCGTTTCTTCTCTTCGTGCGTAATGAAACAGGAAAGTTACCGCACGTTTACTTCGGCTGGAGCGAAGGCAACCCGGTTTCCTATCTGCTCAAGTACATCGCGTTTGGCGAGGGCGACACTGCGCCTGTGACGCACGAAGTTTTACGACAGGCGGAAAAGGATCCGGACCAGCGGCCCATCGTGCACGTGGGCGGATGACCATCACAGCCGGTTACGCACGAAGTTTTACGGCAGGCAGAGAAAGACCCGAACAGGCGACCGATCGTACATGTTGGAGGTTGAGAAAAGTTCGTTGGTGAAGTGTTATACCGGCGCCACTTCAGCAACCGTTGCTTTGCCAGCCAGGAAACACGAACGACAATAGACCGGGCGTCCTTGCGAAGGATAGAACGGTACGGTTGTTTGTTGTCCGCATTGAGCACACTGGACTGTAACTTCAATCCGTTGTCGCACTCCCGAAGTCTGTGCTGCCGCTATTGCAGCCAGGCGTTCGTTCTTTGCCTGCTTACAAGGTTTGCAGCGCTTGGGCTCGTTTTTTAACCCCTTGTCGTGAAAGAAGACCTGTTCGCCCGCGGTCCAAATGAAATTCTCATTGCAGTCGACACATTTGATTGGGCGATCTTGATGTTCGGTTTCCGAATCCGTTTCCAATACGTGGGCCGCTTCCGTCAGTGACATGATTAACTCCCAGGGTCGTATGCCTTGCTATTCTAGTCGGCGGGCGAATAAAGAAAATCGCGTCTAAGACGAACGCACTTTGGTTATCCACCATTTGAGGTAAAAGGTCCCAGCCCGCACGGGGCTCTGCGTGGTCAAGTTGTATATAACTATGGCGAAACTGTGTCAAGATAAAACCATGAGAAAACTGTTGATTGTCGGGAGCGGCGGACGTGAACACGCGATTGCCTGGTCTCTTCGAAACACAGGTTCGGAGCGGGGTGAGTTGTTTTGTGCGCCCGGAAATGCGGGTATTGCGCAAGTTGCGCAGGTTGTAGACATTCGGGTTGACGAGCACGAGGAGCTGGCGGCGTTTGCCGAATCGCAAAGAATCGATCTGACATTTGTGGGGCCAGAAGCCCCACTCGCAACCGGGATCGTCGATTTGTTTGAGTCTCGAGGATTGCCGATCGTAGGACCAACTCGGGCGGCCGCACGGCTCGAAGGCAGCAAGATTTTTGCGAAGGAGTTCATGTCACGTCACGCAGTCCCGACTGCGGCATTTCGCACCGCCGACTCGCCGTCGGACGCAGTAGCTCATATCAAGACTGGCGAGTTTGGGCCGGCGGACTCCGCCGTGGTCATAAAAGCCGACGGGTTGGCTGCTGGCAAAGGGGTTGTCGTAGCCGCATCACACGCAGAAGCAGAGAAGGCGATCGAAGACCTGATGGTCCATCATTCCGCCGGGAAAGAAGCTGCGCAGCAGGTGGTGATTGAACAGGCACTGACGGGTAGAGAAGCGTCGGTGCTGGTGTTTGCCGACGGCCGCGACTATGCAGTGATGCCCGCCGCGCGTGACCACAAACGCATCGGCGAAAACGATACTGGTCCAAACACCGGCGGCATGGGAACGATCACTGATGCCTCCGTACTCGACAAAGCCTGGCAGTGGCGTGTGGTGAAGGACATGGTTGAACCGACGCTCGCAGGAGCAGAGCGGGAAGGATTTCCATTCAAGGGTGTGTTGTTTCTAGGCGTGATGTTAACGACGGATGGACCAAAGCTGCTCGAATACAACGTGCGTTTCGGGGATCCGGAAACGCAGGCCATCCTCGTTCGGTTAAAAACAGATCTGGGTCAGATTTTTCAAGCGATACGCGAGGGGACACTCGGTCGTTTGAAAGTGGAGTGGGCTGGTGGCGCGTCGGCGTGTGTCGTGGCGGCGAATCGTGGCTATCCGGGGAAGTACGAAAGCGGGGCTGAGATCCAGGGCCTCGAAGCCATCGATGAGTCTCGTGTCCACGTGTTTCACGCCGGCACGTCGCACGCACCGAACGGCAAGGTGATCGCGACGGGCGGCCGCGTTTTGGGGGTCACGGCAGCGGCTGACGACCTGTCGGGCGCTCTCGATCTTTGTTATGAATCGTTGGGGAAAATTAGCTGGCCGGGCATGCAGTTCCGGCGCGACATCGGCCGGCCATTGGTCAGTCTGGCTGATGTGGAAAGCCTTTGAGTAGTGCTGTTATACTCCAAAGTCAGTTTCCCCGGTTTTGAAACTGCCCGAACGTGCGTTTCGTACAACAAAACGTTGCCAGTGTCCGAAACTGCCGAATCCGGGGCCGGCGCTAACAACGTTAGAGCTTTAACATTCGCTGTCGGAGGATGAGGCGGAAATGGGACTTTGGACAAGAATGAAGCGCTCCGTGCGCTCCCTCTTCGGAGGGTTTATCGAGAAGACTGAAGACCCCGAACTCATTCTTCAGCAGACCATTCGTGACATGCGCGATCGCGTTCCGGAGCTGAATAACTCCGTCGCGCAGGTGATGGCTACCGAGAAGCTGCTCGCCAAAAACAAGGAACGGCTCGAAACGCAGCAGGTAGATCTCGATTCTAAAATCCGCGCGTCTGTGAAGATGGGACGCGACGACATCGCTACCGCCTACATCGGACAGCTACAGCAAGTTCAGATCGATCTGCAAAAGACCTCTCAGCAACTTGAGCACGCGAACCTCGCATCGAAGCAGGCACTTAAAGCACGCGATAACTACGTGCTTCAAATGCAGCGCCGCACCGCGGAAGCGATGCAGTTGATAAACCAGTCGAAGCAGGCAAAACTGCAGGAACAACTCGCGCAGACAATGGAGTCGTTCCAATTGGGGGACGACGCTTCAACCTTCAACGAGATGCGCGACAAGATCGATCGACGCGCAGCCGCAGCCGAAGCGAAGATGCAGTTGGGATCAGCCTCAGTTGACACGCAGATGCAAGAGATCGAGCGTGAAGCTCTTGATATGCAATTGGCGGACAAGCTGCTCGCGTACAAGCGCGACATGGGCTTGCTCGGAGCCGGCACAGGCGCTCCAGGAACACAGGCGCTTCCGGCTGAAGGCGAAACTGGTAGCGGACAGAATGGCACTGGCGGTAGATAGTTCACGGGTTCACTAACTTATGGCCGAGTTTCCCAAGATCGATGTGAGGTATCTAAAAGAGGCCTTCAAGGAACCCATAAACTTCTGGGGCATGGCCGGCTTTGCCGTTGCCGCCGCTTACGTACAAGACGTCACTCCCCTCGTTGCAGCACTCGCGACTGAAACCCTTTACCTCGCAACCGTTCCTGCCAGCACGATGTATCGCCGTCTCGTCGACCGGCGTGAGAAGCAACGTCTCTTGAAGCTGCGCGAACAGCAGCGTGAAGCGCAGATCAAACTCTTCGATCCACGCGAGCGTGAAGCTGTTGAATACCTGCGTTGGATGAAGAATCAGATCTACTCCAACTACAAAAAGTTCACCGGCACTAAAGAGGTTCCGCACAACATTCAGAGTTTGGACCAGCGCTGGGAAGACTTCGTGGATCTGCTCGACGTTTATCGCCGGCGCAAACATCACCTGCGTTCGATCAATCGGCAGTTAGTACAAAATCAACTGGTCCAGGCCGAGCGCGCTGTCGCGGCGGCGAAGGATGAGCGCGAGAAACGTATTCAGCAGGCGAACGTCGAGATCCTGAAACGCCGTGTCGCCGCGTTCAACGACATCGAGCGTTCGGTGAAGCTTGTTGAGGGACAGTTGCAGTCGATCGAAAACTTCTTCGGTCTCGTCAACGATCAGGTCGTGACGTTGCCGACCCCCGAGCGCGTTTCATCTTTGGACTTCGAGCAGCTCAGCGACTCGATCGCAATGACCAAACAAATGCTCGAAGAGACTTCCGACACGTTCGCCGCCCTCGACACTCACAATCGCGAGATCGGCAATTACGAACTCCTGCTCTCTAACACCGGCACGTCGAAGTAGATCCGTCGCCTTCAACGGAGTATATTCCCCTCCGCTTGAGAGCAAGGTTTCGGGGCCAACCGCAGTACTCAGAATACAGTCTAAGTTAAGGCTCTGCGTAGTAATACGCTTGGCATACCTGTTTCTAAAACCCGGCATTAACGGGCTCCCCAGATGAGAAAGGCAGCGGATCGATGAGCGCAACCATCGGCAAAAAAGTTGGAAACACCCCGGCCGGATCTCCCGTGGTTTCCCCACGTCGAAAGTCGCATGAACTCGGGCTAAATGCCAGAAAAGTGGTTAATAAACGGTATTCCCTGAAGGATTTGAAGGGACAACCGTTTGAGCAGTGGGAGGACATCGTAAACCGTGTTGTCGGGCACGTCTCGAAAGCGGAAACCGGCGAAAAACGGGACAAGTTTTTTGCCGCCATGAAGGAGGTCATGCTCGCGCGTGAGTTCATTCCGAACACGCCTTGCCTCGTAAATGCGGGCAAGCCAAACGGGCAATTGGCCGCATGTTTTGTGCTTGAAGTACCCGATTCTCTCAGCGGCATCATGGATCACGCGAAAGCCGCAGCCACCATTCACCAAACCGGCGGCGGCACGGGTATGACTTACGAATTTTTGCGACCGCACGGCGCGATGGTGAGTTCTGCGACCGGTGTTGCCTCTGGTCCAGTCTCGTTTATGAACATCGTCAACCAGGTGACTGACGTTGTGAAACAAGGCGGTGTGCGACGCGGCGCCAACATGGGCATGATGCGTGTGAACCACCCTGACGTGTTGCGCTTCATTCATGCAAAAAACGATCAGCACTCGCTGACGAATTTCAATATTTCGGTAAACGTTACGGACAAGTTTTTGAAAGCCGTTGATAACAACGAATGGTTTCAACTGGAGTTCAACGGCGAGCCGTGGCCCGAAGCGATCTTCGATCCGGTCCGTGACGATGACTATGTACTTCATCGTCGCGCCGATGGATCGACAGTGACGTTCTGCGATCGCCATGCGTTTTTGAACACGGATCTTTCCGACTGCACGATCGAAGAGCCGCCGCGCGCGGGCATGATCTTCGCTCGTGATATCTGGAACCGAATCGTCGCGAGTGCGCACAAGTATGCCGAGCCCGGTATTGCTTTCATCGACGAAGTTAATCGTCACAACCACATGATGCAATCGATGGGGCCAATCTACTCGTGCAATCCCTGCGGCGAACAATTTCTGCACTTCTCAAACTCGTGCAATCTCGGTTCGATCGATCTCGCGAAGTTCTATCATCCGGAGAAACGGATCGATTGGGACCGCCTGCGCGAAGTGACGCATCTGTGCACGCGTTTTCTCGATAACGTAATCGATACGTGCGCGTGGCCGTTGCCGGAAATCAACGACGTGGTCCATCGAACGCGTCCCGTTGGCCTCGGCATCATGGGGTTCGCAGATCTCTGTTTGAGCTTGAACGTCACTTACGGTTCGCCGGCGTCTATCGATCTGATGGACGAGGTGATGGGCTTCGTGCGTCGCGAGTCGTGGCTGGAAAGCAACCGGCTGGGCGCGGAGAAAGGTGCGTTTCCGGAGTTTGAACCGAACCGCGAAGCGTACACGGATTTTCTCTATAACCAGATCGGCATTCCGAGCGATGTTCCGTTGACGCCGCGCAACTACGAAGTGACGACGATTGCGCCTACAGGCACGATCTCGCTCGTGGCGGAGACGTCGTCCGGTATCGAACCGAATTTCTCGTGGGCTTACGTGCGCAAAGACACGTTGGGCACGCGCACTTACGTGCACACGCTCGCGGCGCGCGCACTCGGAATTGACGTGGACCAATGCGATCAGGATTCGATAGATGCGGCTGCTTCTTATGTCGTGGAACACGAGCATGAGTTGCCGCCGCACTTTATCTCGGCGATGAATATAAGCGCTGAGCAGCACGTTCATGTGCTCGCGGCTGCTCAGCGCCACGTCGATAATAGCGTGTCGAAGACGTGCAACGGCGCGGTTGACGACACCGTCGAATCCGTTGACGCGCTGTATCGTCTCGGACGGCAGCTCGGTTGCAAGGCTGTCAGTTACTATCGGGACGGTTCGCGTGAGAACCAGGTGTTGACTTCGATGAAGGCGGAAGAACCCAAGGGCGAGATTGCGTGTAATCCGGAAGCAGTGGTCGAGCCGCTCGAGGAGGCGGTGAGCGCTGCGGAAGCTGCTGACGACCCGTCGGCGCGCCAGGAAGCAATCGCGCGCGAACATGCAGAGACAGTCAAGATCCCTGCCGTGACTGCGATTCGCATCGAACGCCCGCGTGAGTTGCGCGGCGCAACGTGGCAGATTCCATTTGACGGTCAGAATCTCTACGTCACGGTCAATCACGACGGCAAGATGATCCAGGAAGTGTTTGCGACTGGTCCAATCAGTGGCGGCGTGGGTCTGCTGGCTTCGAAGATGTTGCGTGGTGGCTTTGACGCGGCGGAAGTCGCTTACAGTCTGAATAAAGTGACCGGCACGCACGCTGTCTGGTTCAACGAACGTTTGCTGACCTCTCCGGAACAGGCTGTCGCGGAGTGCATCATGATCACCGTACGACGCGTGCAGGATCTCCCTGATTCCGCTCGCGCCATGAGCAAGCAACAAGCGCTGCACGGCGCACAGAAGCCCGTCACCGGCGCGATCATGTCAAACATGATCGGCATCTGCCCCGAGTGTCATGGCCAGCTCGAGCACGCGAGCGGCTGCGACTTCTGCCGCGACTGCGGCTACAGCAAGTGTAAGTAAAACATCTCTCCGCGTTGTACCCTGCTGACAAGAAGCGCTCTTCGGAGCGCTTTTTGTTTTTGGATCACTCGCCCGAAATCTCCGTTGTTGACGCTCGATATGCGGCTGAATAATATATGGCTATGTCATATATTGGCTCGCGTATGCTGGATCGGGAGTTGAAGAAGGGAAGCGCCGAACTCCTGATTCTCTCGTTGCTCGAAACACAACCACGACATGGATACGACATCGGCACGCTCATCGAACAGCGTTCGAAAGGACACCTGCGGTTCAATGTCGCGTCGCTTTACCCGCTGCTTTACCGGCTCGAAAAACGCGGTTGGATCCAGGGACGCTGGGTGGAAAAATCCGGGCAGCGCCGCCGCCGTTACTATCGCCTGACCGCAGAGGGCAAGAAGATTCTGAAAGAACAACGAAACAGTTGGCGTGAGTTTGTCGAAGCCATCAATAGCATTACCGGACTCGAACATGCCTGACTGGAACGACGAAGTTAGAAAGCGGCTGCGGGGCCTGAAGGTTTCGCCGGCCAACGAAGCCGAGATCGTCGAGGAGTTGGCCCAACATCTCGATGACGTCTACCAACGCGCGCTGGCGAGTGGAGCTGGTGAAGCGGAAGCAAAACAGATGGCGTTGAACGAACTCAACGCCGAGCATCCGCTGCTGATTGAAGTGCAGCGCTATGAGAAACATGCGCCGGAAGAAGTGATATTGCCGGGCGAAACGAGGAGGCTAAACGTGTTGGCGGATCTATTGCAGGACTTGCGTTACGCGACGCGAATGCTCTGGAAGAATCCGGGCTTTACTACAGTCGCCGTGATTGCTTTGGCGCTCGGCATTGGCGCGAACACCGCGATCTTCAGCGTCGTCAATACGGTGCTGCTTCGTCCTTTGCCTTACAAGGCGCCGGAACAACTCGTAATGGTGTGGGAAGACGCGACCCGCCACGGTTATCCACGCGATACACCGGCAGCCGCGAATTATGTTGACTGGCGCGATCAGAACAGCGTCTTCAGCGGCATGGCCGCGATCGCGGACAGTAATTTCAACCTCACTGGTGTGGGCGATCCGGAGAGACTCAAAGGCCGCCGTGTTTCGGCGAGCTTGTTTCCGCTGTTGGGAGTAGAGCCGCACCTTGGGCGCGTCTTTACCGCCGCGGAAGATCAACCCGGCACAGAACGAGTCGCTGTGTTGAGCCATCGTTTGTGGCAACGCCGCTTCGGTGGTGATGCTGCAATCGTCGGCAAAACACTAACGCTTAACAACGAGAGTTACACCGTAGTCGGTGTGATGCCCGCGCGATTTCAGTTTCCCGCGAACGACGATGAACTGTGGGTGCCGATCGCTTTCACCGCGCAGGAAGCCGCGAACCGCAACCGGCACTACCTCGAAGTGGTCGCACGCTTGAAGCCGGGCGTTTCGCTTGAGCAAGCGCAAACAGAGATGACTACGATCGGCGCGCGCCTGCAGCAACAGTATCCGCAATCAAATGCAGACCTCGGCGTCGCCGTTAACTCGTTACACGAGCACATGGTCGGCGACATCAAACCGGCGCTGTTGATTCTGCTCGGCGCGGTGGGTCTGGTCCTGCTGATCGCGTGCGCGAACGTGGCTAACTTGTTACTTGCGCGCGCTGCAATCAGGCAGAAGGAGATCGCGCTGCGCGTCGCGCTGGGAGCGCGCCGGTGGCGTTTGCTGCGACAGTTTCTGACCGAGAGCCTGCTGCTCGCGACGTTCGGTGGCATTGTGGGGCTCGCGATTGCTTACGTTGGTCTGCTGGTACTCGGCTCGTTCATCCCCGAAAACATCTCGCAAGCACGCGAGATCTCGCTCGATCTTAAAGTGCTCGGTTTCACGCTCGGTGTTTCATTGTTAACCGGGCTGGTCTTCGGTCTGGCGCCGGCGATTCAAGCGGTTCGCCTCAATCAAAGCGAGACGCTGAAAGAAGGCGGACGAGATTCGGTGACGGGACGCAGTGGCAAACGACTTCGTGGTCTACTCGTCACCGCCGAAGTGGCAGTTTCGCTCGTGCTACTCATCGGCGCGGGCTTGCTCATCAACAGTTTTCTGCGTTTGCGCAGCATCGATCCCGGCTTTCGCGCTGATAACCTGCTGACGATGAAGATAGAGTTGCCGGAGCCGAAGTACGAGGCGTTTGAGCGGCGCGAGGCTTTCTACACTGACCTCGTTCAGCGCGTGCAGTCGCTGGCCGGTGTGCGGTCAGCGGCGGTCACCACCAATCTTCCTTTGTACCGGCAGGGCAACTCCATCTCGGTTCGAATTGAAGGACGTCCGGAGCCACCGCCTGGACAAGAGTTGATCGTCGTCACGCGGATCATCAGCCCCGGTTACTTCGACACGATGAGTATTCCGCTATTGGCCGGCCGGCAGCTGACGGATCAAGATACTGAGACGACTCAGAACGTAGTAGTGATCAGTGAAACGATGGCGCGTCGCCATTGGCCCGGCGAAGACCCGGTCGGCAAACGCCTCTCTGCCGGCCGACCCAGGTCAGAGGCGGACTGGATTCAGGTGGTCGGAGTTGTGAAAGACGTGCGGCAGTTTGAGTTGAACGCGGAGCCGCGGCCACAGATGTATCTCAGCTATCGCCAGGCGGCCTTTTTCTTCCCGGAAGATCTGGTAGTGAAAACGGACGTCGATCCGGCGAGTCTCGCGGCGACAGTGCGGAAAACGGTTTGGGAGATAGACAAGGACCAGCCGGTGTCGAACATCAGGACCATGGACGAGATTCTTGCTGAATCGATTGCGCGGCAACGGTTCAGCATGTTGTTGCTCGGCATTTTTGCGGGTGTCGCGTTGCTGCTTGCCGCGGTCGGGATCTACGGAGTAATGAGTTATTCAGTGGCCCAGCGCACGCATGAGATCGGCATTCGCATGGCACTCGGCGCGGAGACCAGTGCGGTGTTGAAGCTGGCCGTTGGTTATGGATTGAAGCTCGTAATTGCAGGCGTAGTGATCGGCCTGATCGCTGCGTTTGCGTTAACGCGCTTGATGTCCACGTTGCTGTTTGGCGTTACGCCAACGGATCCGGCTACGTTCGTAGTCATCTCAGTATTGTTGATTTGCGTCGCTGCAATCGCAAGTTACATTCCGGCGCGGCGGGCAACGAAGGTCGATCCGTTGGTTGCGTTACGTTACGAGTAAGCGACCGACCTAAATAGACAGTTTTTGGCTACGCGGCGGTCACAAATTTCGTCACTGCCGCGGTTGTTCTCGCCGGTTTCCGCCGAAACTCTCACGATCAAAACTGGTACGACGTTTGATGACCGGTCCTCACGGCTTGCCCTCTAAGCCTGCCTTTCTCATGTTCCTGATAATCTCCGTCATCGGCTTTGCCGCCGTCGCTATGTTGATCCACGAGTTGGGCCACCTGCTCGCGGCGCGGCTCTGTAGCGTGCCCGCGTCAGAGTTAGGGCTCGGGATGGGACGCAAGCTCGCGACGTTTCGTGTTGCGAGTATTAAAGTGAGTTTCGGCCTGCTGCCGACCGGTTCTTTCGTGATGCTCGACGGCACAGTGTTGAAGCAACGGTCGCTCCCCCAGCAACTCTTCGTTCATCTCGGTGGAATCATTCTTAATCTGATCGCCGGGTTGCTGGTTTACGGCACGACGTTTAGCTGGATGAATTTGCTGCTGGCTGCGGGGAATATTCTGCCGTTGTATCAGCACGACGGCTGGAAGTGCGGTGTGGTGATCCTGCGCGCGCTTATGCAGCGCACAAGTCCGCAGGTAGAAAGGGCGTTCACTTTCTCTGGTGGGTTTGTGAGTGTGGCCATTGCGTGGTACGTCACGCGAATGTTTGTGTGAGGCTTTCAGCCACGGATTACACAGATTTCGTGCAATCCGTGGCCTAAATCCTTACGCGCCCTACTTCTTAATCTCCACCCAGACGGTGTAAGTGCTGCCGTCGAAGAGTGTCGCCTTGAGCAACCAGATGCCCTGGGCGCTGGCGCCGAGGCTCCTGGTGTTCAGGTTGTAGTGCCATTGGCTGTCCGTCAATCGGAACTGGTTTCCGGTCGTGGCCGCGTCGGTTGGCGACGCGTCGATCGGCGATTCACCTGTGGTGGAATTGCTGTACTTGATCGCCTGCAACGTGTGAATGCCGGTGGTGAGTGGCACGCCGAAACAGGTCGCGCTGAACTTCACCGGGATCGTGCTGTTCAGTTTGAAGGCTCTCACCGGATCCGCGAAGCTGCCGCCGTTCAGGGTTTCCACTGCCCCGCCGATCGGCGAAAGGAAACCGTTGAACGCGCTGCAGGCGGTGAGCACGGTGACCGTGCCGTTGATGTAGGTGAACGTGTAGTTCGCCGAAACTGCGTTTTCGCACTTCGTTGGATAGGTGCCGATCAGCGAACCAACTGTGTAGGTCGTCGAGCAGCTCGGCTGCGTCGTTAGATTGCCTGGACCTTCGCCGAGAACGAAACCGGCGTAACTGGCAGTGATCGTTGGCACCGGATCGTTGAAGGTGATCGTGTGGCTGGAGGCTGTGATCGTGAGTGATGCTTTGTTCACGTTCTGGCCGCCGTCCAAAAGATCGCTGCTGTTGTTGAAGTTTATATCGGCGGAAGTGAAGACAGCTTCGACTGTGTGATTGCCTGCAGTGAGCGAGTTGATCGCGCTGCTGGTCGCCGAGCCGCCGCTGAGCGCAACGGGTGCGCCGAAGTTTGCGCCCTCGATCTTGAACTGGACGGAGCCGCCGCTCGGATTGCCCGTGCCTGGACCAGTGCCGGTGACGGTCGCAATGAACGTGACAGTCTGGCCGTAGGTCGAGGGGTTGAGGCTCGAGGAGATTGTGGTCAGCGTGTTGCGCTTGTTGACCGTTTGGCCGCCGTCGAGCGAATCGTTGCTGTCGTTGAAGTTTGTGTCGGCGGAAGTGACGAACGCTTCGACGGTGTGGTTTCCTGCCGTGAGCGTGCTGATCGAGCCGCTGCTTGCGGAACCGCCAGCGAGTGCGACAGGAGCGCCAAAGTTTGCGCCGTCGATCTTGAACTGGACCGTACCACCGCTCGGATTACCCGTGCCAGCGCCCGTGCCGACCACGGTCGCGGTGAAGCTCACGCTTTCGCCGAACGTTGAAGGATTCAGGCTAGAGGAGACGGTCGTTAATGTGTCGCGTTTGTTGACCGTCTGGCCGCCGTCGAGAGTGTCGTTGCTATCGTTGAAGTTTGTGTCGGCAGACGTGAAGAGCGCTTCGACCGTGTGGTTACCGGCAGTCAAGGTGCTGATCGATCCGCTGGATGCGGAGCCGCCAGCGAGTGCGACAGGCGCGCCGAAGTTTGCGCCATCGATCTTGAACTGCACCGAACCACCACTCGGATTACCCGCGCCTGCACCGGTGCCAACAACGGTCGCCGTAAAGCTCACGCTTTCGCCGAACGTGGACGGATTCAAGCTTGATGACACTGTCGTTAGTGTGTCGCGTTTGTTAACGGTTTGGCCGCCGTCGAGAGTGTCGTTGCTGTCGTTGAAGTTTGTGTCGGCGGAAGTGAAGAACGCTTCGACGGTGTGATTGCCCGCCGTCAACGTACTGATCGACCCGCTGTTTGCGGAGCCGCCAGTCAACGCCACCGGTGCGCCGAAATTTGCGCCGTCGATC
>JAIVJV010000017.1 GCA_020199835.1 Acidobacteriota bacterium
GATTATTCTTCGCCAGCACCTTCGTGATCGCGGCCGTCAACGTCGTCTTGCCATGGTCCACGTGCCCAATCGTCCCGATGTTCACGTGTGGCTTTGAACGGTCAAATTTTTCCTTCGACATCTCTTCCTCTTCTTTATATCTATATAACGATCATAGCGTGCGCCTAAGAATTATAGGCTGCGCCAGGGGAGACGCTGGAGCCCGCGATGAGATTTGAACTCATGACCTCCTCCTTACCAAGGAGGCGCTCTACCCCTGAGCTACGCGGGCTCGAATCCCAAAGCGTTAAGAAATCTGGAGCGGGCGACGAGATTCGAACTCGCGACCCTCAGCTTGGAAGGCTGATGCTCTACCAACTGAGCTACACCCGCCCGTGACGGTGCAGGGGGTAGGATTCGAACCTACGTAGGGCGTGAGCCCGCCGGGTTTACAGCCCGGTGCCATTAACCACTCGACCACCCCTGCATCTTGGTAATATGCCGTGGAGCCGGCGAAGGGACTTGAACCCCCGACCCTCTGATTACAAATCAGATGCTCTACCAACTGAGCTACGCCGGCGCGCTATAGTGAACAAATAGCGTATTCCGACAAAATGCGGATACTACCAAGCAGGTTTCAAAAACGCAAGTCGCGGCCTTACTAGTAGATAACTAGTCGTCAGATTTCGTATAACGACGTAAAAACCACGTCCTCATCCGCGTCTTCCGTGCTAGAATCTTTTCACCTCACGCACGTCCAAAGTGCCCCGCCCTCTAATAATCTTAAGGAGACTAGACATGGCACGGTTCCGACTCTCGAAAGTACTTCTGTTTTCGTCGCTCTTGCTTACCCTGGCAGTTTCCGCCAGCGCTCAAAATCCCGCTCCAACACCGCAGGTTATCGCGCCAGTCGCCAAACAACCGCTCCAGGTCGCCGGCCAAACCAAGCTCTTCTGCGCCGGTTATGTTCGCCGCGAGCGCCTGCCCCAAACGCCTCAGATCGTCGGCGCCGTCGAGGAACAGGAACAACGAATGTTCTCTGACGGCGATGTTGTTTACATCAACGCCGGCTCACGCCACGGCATCGAGCAAGGATCGAGCTTCCAGATCATTCGTCCGCGTGGCGACGTCAAAGGCGTTCATCACGAAAAACAAGGCTTTCTCGGCACCTACATTCAGGAAGTCGGGCAGTTGCAGGTCTTCAAAGTCGGAGAAAATGCCTCGGCCGCACAAATCACTTCATCCTGCGGCGACATGGTTTTGCTTGGCGATCTGCTGACTCAGATTCCGCATCGGGAGTCGCCGTTGCAACGCGTCGAAGGAAACATGGATCGCTTCGCGGATCCCACCGGCAAACAGGTCGGACGCTTGATGATGGCTAAAGACAATCGCGAGATGTTGACCGCCAATGACGTCGTCTACATCGATCTCGGTGGTGAGGACAACGTCAAAGCCGGCGACTATCTCACGATCTATCGCCCGCTCGGAACCGGCAACATCACGCGCATCGACAACGAAGAGCAGGCTCGCAACCGCACCAGCGGTTTTCAAAGCGATCGTTTCAAAGGCGGCGGTCTATCAAACCAGGCGCAGCGCGCGAAAGACAGAAACGAGTTTTTCGAGGCCGAAGGACGTTATCGCTACCGGCCGATGACCACGCGTCACGTCAAACGCGATCGCCCGTCGATGCCGCGCAAGGTTGTCGGTGAGATGGTGCTCATCGACGTACAAAAGAGAACGGCCACCGCAATCATCACCCGGGTGGTGGGTGAAGTTCATACGGGCGACTGGGTTGAGATCCAGTAAAAGGCTTTAGCCGCGGATTCTGTGTGAGTCCGCGGTAAAAAGAACTGAAGTACCCGTACATAGAAGTACAAGCCGAGATTACGACCAGCCAGAGCATCGCCCTGCCCGCGGTGTAAAGCAACACTTGCCAGTCGTTTCCCGTGGTTGGACCATTGCCGACGAGGTGCTGCCAGGCCATACGCAGTTCCGGCACCGACCAAAACTCAATCGCGGGAAACGGCCGGCCGAAGTTTGCCACGGGCGGTTTTCCTCCCACGCTCGAGGCAATCAGCAGCGCCACAGTTACGACCTGGGCCAACATCTTAACCTTTCCCATCTTCGACGCGGAGATCACCACACCTTCAACGGCGGCAATTGAACGCAAACCAGTCACTGCAAACTCACGCCCGATAATGATTACCACCGCCCACGCCGGCGCCAGTTGATTCTCGACGAGCGAGATCAGCGCCGCTGAGATCAGCAGCTTGTCCGCAATCGGATCGAGTAGTTGGCCCAACCGCGTCACCTGTCCACGGCTGCGCGCGATGTGTCCGTCCAGGTAATCAGTTAACGCCGCGCCCAAAAACATCAACACACCGAGAACGTGGCGGGGCACGCCAAACCAGTTCTCCGAAAACGGAGTCAACAAGACGACCACCAGCAGCGGGACGATGAAGATCCGCAGGAGCGTTAGGAAGTTGGGCAGGTTCACGGTTTAGGCAGTGTAGGCACAGTTTGTGGAACTTTCAAGACGCACCCGGTGAATAGGGTACATGAAGAAACTATTTACCGTGCTCCTGCCATGTCTCCTCCTTCTGCTCCCAACGTCATCCGCACTTGCCAATGACGCGCGCGCGACGGAGATCCTGAAACAAGCCCGCGAAGCCATTGGCGGCGAAGAACGCCTGCAAAAACTCGAGGCTCTCTACATTAACGGCCAGTACCGGCGAGCCTTCGGCGAGCGGCAGATGGCCGGAGATCGTGAGATCAGCATCGCGCTGCCGAACAAGTATCTCGTCGAAGATTCGATGAATCCCGGCGGCATGAGCACCGCAATGATCAGTTCACGCGCACTCAACGGCGAACGCGCGTGGAGCGGTTCGACCGGTGGCGGCGGCATGATGTTTCGCATGTCAGGCCCCGGCGGCCAACAACTCAGTCCCGAACAGATGGAAGCGTCGTTGCGACGAATCTTTCAAGCTGAGTTCACGCGCTATCTGCTCGTGATGACGCTCGCGCCGCCGGCTTCACTCGCAGTCGAATACAAGTACGCGGGTGAGTCAGACGTTGATGGCGAACAGGCGGACGTCATTGATGTAACTGGCGCGGACAACTTCTCGGTTCGATTGTTCTTCGACAAGAAGAACCATCTGCCGTTGCTGCTGAGTTATCGTGGTCCAAAGCCACGCCTCATGACGATGAGCCGTCAGGCAGGTGGTGCGGCGAGATCTCCAGAGGACGTCAAAAAAGCTCGCGAAGAGGCGGAAAAGAAAATCGCCGCAGAACAGCCGTCTGGACCACGAGAAGAGGTAGATTTCTTCATTCGTCTAAGCGATCACAAAA
This sequence comes from Acidobacteriota bacterium, assembly GCA_020199835.1. Taxonomy (GTDB): domain Bacteria; phylum Acidobacteriota; class Blastocatellia; order Pyrinomonadales; family Pyrinomonadaceae; genus PSRF01. The sequence goes on from JAIVJV010000017.1 coordinate 3,328, forward strand.
AGGTCGATGGCTTGATGCTGCCGTTCAAGCTGACGTTTCTCACCGAGGGCGAGGTCTCCGAAGAGTTTGAGATCTCAAAATACCAGGTGAACCCGCAGTTCAAAGCCGACAAGTTCGAGAAACACTGAAGGAGTCCCCCCCATGCGAGTTCTTGCCGGGACGGTCGCTGTCCTTGTTCTAAGTGTGCTTACTTGTTTCGCGCAGACGAACGCGAGTCTCGAACTGATCGTTCGCGATCCTTCCGGCGCTTTGATCAACAAGGCTCAGGTGCAACTGCTCAGAAACGGAAAGCCACATGCTGCCGCGCAAACAAATCAACGCGGCGAGGCGCGATTCACCAAACTCGCGCCCGGCCGTTACCTGGTGCAGATCGCGGCCGTCGGGTTCAAAGCGCAGGAGGTCGCCGATGTCAATCTGACTGCGGGTGTGAATCGCAAGGACGTCGCACTCGAGATCGATCCGATCACCGTTGACGTTGACGTAGCCGACGAAGCACAGATCCGCAACACGAATCCAAACGGCCCGGCGTTTAGCAACGTGATGACGGCTGATCAGATCGCGCAACTGCCGGACGATCCGGAAGAGTTTGAAAACGCGATCAATCAACTCGCTGGCCCCGGCGCGCAGATGCGTGTCAACGGTTTTCGCGGCGGCAAGCTGCCGCCGAAGTCGCAGATCCGCGAGATCCGTTTTCGTCTAAATCCCTACGCGGCTGAAAATCACGACGCGGGTTTCGGGCTTGTCGATATCATCACCAAGCCGGGCGTCAACGCCTGGCACGGCTCGTTCAACTTCGGTTTTCGCGACGAATCACTAAACGCGCGGCAGGTGTTCGCGCCGTTTCGTGGACCGGAGCAGCAACGGCGTTTCGGTCTGTCGCTCGATGGTCCACTGTGGAAGAATCACACTTCACTCTTTCTCAACGCCGAAGGTTCGCTGTTCTTCGACGCGCGTCCGATCTTTGCGACCACGCCGGACGGAACGTTTTCCGACCTCGCTTTTCGCCCGTCGCGGCGTCTTAATCTCGACGCGCGCGTCGAACACGTGCTGACGAAAACTCACACCGCGCGGCTTCAGTTTCAACGCAACGCAGGCGTGCAGAACAATCTCGGTGTGGGCGATTTCGATCTGCCGGCACGTGGTTATTCACAGGACCAGACGGAATACATCGCGCGCTTTGCTGACTCAGGCGTGTTTGGTAAGAAGTTTTTTAACGAAGTTCGTTTTCAGGCGCGCTGGCTGACGACTGAGGCGCGCTCGGTTAGTCTCGGCCAAACGATTCTCGTGCCCGGCGCGTTCAACGACGGCAGCGCGCAAAGAAGCGGCGGGCGTCGTCAACTCGATTTTGAACTCGCGGATAACGTCGATTACGCGCTCGAAAAACACGGCGTGCGTTTTGGTGTGCAACTCGAAGTTGGCGGTTATCGCAGCAACGATTCGACCAATGCGTTCGGGACTTTCCAGTTTGCAGATCTGGCAGCGTACGAGGCCGGACTGCCGACGCTCTACACGCAACGCATCGGCGATCCCACAGTGAAACATCGCCAGTATCAATTCGGTTGGTACGTGCAGGACGACTATCGCGTGCGCAAGAACCTGACAATCAGTTACGGCGTGCGTCACGAACTGCAGAATCACGTCGATGGGAAGTTCAATATCGCGCCGCGCTTTGGTTTCGTCTGGTCGCCGAAGAAAAACGGATCGATCACGCTTCGCGGCGGGGCCGGTATTTTCTACGATTGGTTCACCGCGCAGACTTACGAACAAACGCTGCGCGTTGATGGTCAACGACAACGCGATCTCGTCGTTACGAATCCAGGTTTTCCGAATCCGTTTAGCGGCGGTTTGCAAACGACGCTTCCGCCGAGCCGCTTTCAAGTAGATGAGAACCTCCAGATTCCCTATATCGTCCAAACGTCGATAGGTCTCGAGACGCAGCCCTGGAAACTGTTTCGGCTAACGACTAACTATCAGTATCAACGCGGCGTGCATCTGCTGCACGGCCGCAATCTGAACGCGCCGATTCCCGGTTTTGGCCGGCCCGATCCGACCGCAGGCAACATCACGAACATTGAGTCGTCTGCATACCAGTCAAGCCACAGGCTCATGATCGGAATCGGCCCCGGCGCGTTAAGAGCGGGTGGTGGCCTGTTCTGGAATATGAACTACTTGCTAATGAAGAACACGAACGAGGCTGACAGCCCGTTCAGCTTACCTTCCGACAACTTCAACCTGCGCGCGGATCGTGGCCCATCGGCGACGGACTTCCGTCATCTCATCTCAGGCTTCATCAGCAAACGATTGCCCCGCGGCTTTGCAATCTCGACTATCTTCCAGGCGACTTCCGCTTTGCCTTACAACATCACCACCGGATTCGATGACAACGGCGACACCGTGATCAACGATCGGCCGCGGGGTGTCGGTCGCAACAGCGCGCGTGGCGCATCGCGTTGGGAGATCGGTTCACGACTGAGTTGGGGCGTGAATTTCGGACCCGAGCAACAGCCAACCGGCGGGCCGCAGGTACGCATGGTTCGTGTCGGCGGTGGTGACGGCGCAGCACCACCCTCGCTACCGGGCATGGCCACGAAAAAGTACCGGCTTGAGTTTTACGCGCAGGCGTTCAATGTGCTGAACCACGCGAATCTCGGCACGTTCTCCGGTGTCATGACCTCGCGCTTTTTCGGCCGGGCGACCTCCGCCCAATCCCCACGCCGCATGGAACTCGGCCTCCGCATGAACTTTTAGCCACGGATTACACCAACAATCTGCGACATCCGTAGTTAACTTGCCGCGCGAAAATCCGTCCGCTAGAATGGCTGGTTTTCGCTATGGCCATTGATCGCATCAGTGTTAAGGGCGCGCGCCAACACAACCTCAAAAACATAAATGTCGACATCCCGCGCGACCGTTTTACCGTGATCACCGGCCTCTCCGGCTCGGGTAAATCTTCCCTCGCCTTCGACACGATTTACGCTGAAGGACAGCGCCGCTACGTCGAATCGCTCTCGGCATACGCGCGCCAGTTCCTCGATCAACTCGAAAAACCGGACGTCGATTCCGTTGACGGGCTCTCGCCGGCAATCTCCATCGAACAGAAGACGGTTTCGCGTAGTCCGCGTTCCACGGTCGGAACGGTCACCGAAATCTACGACTACATGCGACTGCTGTTTTCATCCATAGGCATCCCGCACTGCCACATGTGCGGCGCCGCAATCACGCGACAGAGCGTCGAACAGATCGTGCAAAACGTCCTCGGCTTGCCCGAGGGGGAGCGCGTGATGGTGCTGGCGCCGATCGTTCGCGGCCGCAAAGGCGAGTTCAAAAAGGAACTGGAAAAGCTGGCGAAAGAAGGTTTTCTGAGGGCGCGCGTGGATGGCGAACTGCTGTCGCTCGACGAAGAGATCCGGCTCGACAAGCGACGCAATCACACAATCGAAGCCGTGGTGGATCGACTGCTGATTAAACCAGGTATTCGGGATCGTTTGACTGAGTCGATCCGCACGGCGTTGAAGTTAACGAGTGGCGCGGTACTGATCTCGATCATCGATGGCGAAGAGAAACTCTACTCGGAACGCATGGCGTGCGTGAACTGCGGTATCAACGTGCCGCCGCTGGAGCCGCGTTCGTTTTCGTTCAACTCCGCTTACGGCGCGTGCAAGCGTTGTCACGGACTCGGCACCGTGCTCGAGATCGATCCCGCGAAACTGATCGCCGATGCAAATCTGCCTGTGGACAAACTCGCGTTCATGGGCCAGGCAGACAAGCAAGGTTCGGCGTATCTCAAGTCCGCCTTGCAGGCCGTTATCAAAAACTGCGGCGCGAACACGAAGACGACGTTCGGCGAGTTGCCGAAAGAAGTTCACGAAGCTTTCTTCAATGGCGCGAGCGGCAAGTTGCACTTTCAGCAGGGACTCTACGGTTACCAAAGCGAGTGGAAAGGCGCGCTCAACTGGCTGCGCGAACGTTTGAACGAAGCGCCGTCGGAACGAGTTCGTATCGCCATCGAAGAACTCGTCTCGCCGACAATTTGCCATCAGTGCAACGGACAACGACTGCGTTCCGACTCGTTGTCGGTGCGTGTCGGCGGCCGCGGCATCGCGGAATACAGCGCACTGCCGATCGAAGACACGGTCGAAGCGTTTGAACAGATTTCACTCAACTCCCGTGAGGAACAGATTGCGGGTGCGATTCTGCGCGAAATCGTAAATCGTCTCCGCTTCTTGAAGAGCGTGGGACTCGGTTATCTCACGCTCGACCGTGCTTCCGCCACTCTTTCAGGCGGCGAGGGCCAACGCATTCGCCTCGCCACGCAGATCGGATCGCAGTTGCGCGGCGTGCTTTACGTGCTCGACGAACCATCTATCGGACTGCATCCGCGCGATAATCAAAAACTGCTCGAAACGCTTTTAGCTTTGCGCGATCTCGGCAACACCGTGCTGGTCGTCGAACATGACGAAGAGACAATTCGCCGAGCCGACTACGTCGTCGATCTTGGACCACGCGCGGGCGCGCACGGAGGCGAAGTCGTCGCCGTCGGCACGGCGGAAGACATCGCTGAGAATCCTGATTCGATCACAGGACTCTACATTCGAGGCGCGCGCAAGATCGAAGTGCCCGCCGAACGCCGCGCGCCGAACGGAAAGTTTCTGACGATTCGCGGCGCGTATGCGAACAACCTCAAAGATGTCGACGTCGAGTTTCCCCTCGGCCTGTTGACGGTGGTGACCGGCGTCTCAGGCTCAGGCAAATCGACGCTCGTGGAAGACATTCTTTACTATGCGTTGGCGCGTCATCTCTACGGTTCGTTGAATGAACCTGGACCACACCGCGCAATCGAAGGACTCGAACACGTCGATAAAGTGATCGAGATCGACCAGTCGCCCATCGGCCGTACGCCGCGCTCAAATCCCGCGACTTACACCGGACTCTTCACACCGCTTCGCGAGCTTTACGCGATGCTGCCCGAGTCGCGCGAGCGTGGTTACAAGCCCGGGCGCTTTTCGTTCAACGTGAAAGGCGGGCGTTGCGAGGCGTGCGAAGGCGACGGCATGAAGCGGATCGAGATGAACTTCCTGCCTGACGTTTACGTGCTTTGCGACGTGTGCCGCGGCGCGCGTTACAATCGCGAAACGATGGCCGTGAAGTACAAGGGCAAGTCAATCGCCGATCTGCTCGACACGACGGTTGAAGAGGCGTTGCCGCTGCTGGAAAACATTCCGCAGATTAATCAGAAGTTGCAGACGCTGCTCGACGTTGGCTTGGGTTACATTAAGTTGGGCCAGTCAGCCACGACGCTTTCGGGTGGCGAGGCGCAGCGCATCAAGCTCGCAAAGGAACTGTCGAAACGCGCCACGGGCAGGACGATCTATATTCTCGACGAGCCGACCACGGGATTGCATTTCGCTGACGTTCACAAATTGCTGGACGTGCTGCAACGCCTGGTCTCGCTCGGCAATACAGTGCTCGTCATCGAGCACAATCTCGACGTGATCAAGTGCGCCGACTACATCATCGATCTCGGTCCGGAAGGTGGTGAACACGGCGGCCGCGTGGTTGCCGCCGGTACGCCCGAGGAAGTCGCACGCTCGCGGCGCTCGCACACCGGCCACGTCCTGCGCCCCCTCCTCAACGGCCGCGTTACGTTGAATGGGCGTAAAAACGGGACCGGCACCGCAGGAGACACGCTTTAGTGGGATCGAACTACGACGATCTGGAACCGCTCGAGCTTGCGCAGGTGAAGACGTATCCGCTTGCCTCACGTAGCAGTAAAGTCAAACTCGACGATTTCGCGCGGGCCATTGGGGACGAGGCGACGCTTGGGGAGTTTCTGCGGAGTCTGCCGAATGTACTCGCGGTCCAAACGCTCAGAAGAATCGCGGAGCGGATGCAGCGTGCGCGTGAGTTGAAGAAGCCCATCATCTGGGGCATGGGCGGCCACGTGATCAAAACAGGACTCGCGCCGCTGATCATCGACTTGATGAAACGTGGGTACGTCTCGGCAATCGCTGCAAACGGATCGGTGCTGGTCCATGACGCGGAGATCGCGATGATCGGCTCTACTTCTGAAGACGTTGATGCGACGTTGTCAGAAGGCGTCTTTGGCGGAGCTGATGAGACCGGGCGTTTATTGAACAAGGCCGCGCAGGAAGGCGCCGCGGATCAGATCGGACTGGGCGAGGCAGTGGCGCGCAGCCTGGTCGCGATGGGCCCTCGGCATAAGGCTCACTCGCTACTGTGCGCGGCTTACGAATCGAAAGTTCCAGTCACGATCCACCTGACGATCGGCGGCGACATTGCGCACTTTCATCCCACCGCTGACGGTTCTTCACTCGGCTCAACGACGCACACTGACTTTCGTTTGTTAGCTGAACTGGTGAGACGAATGGACGGCGGCGGCGTTTATCTAAACATCGGTTCCGCCGTGGTCCTACCGGAAGTTTTCCTGAAATGCGTGACTCTCGTACGCAACCTGGGCCACCCACTTTCAAACATCACCACTGCAAATTTTGATTTCATTCAATCTTACCGGCCCCAGACGAACGTCGTGCGCCGGCCCACGGAAAAAGGCGCGGGCGAAGGCTTTTCCATCACGGGGCATCACGAGTTCACGATCCCGTTGCTCGCCGCAATGCTGCTTCGCAGCACTTGACCCAATTAAGCCGCCTGAATTATCCTGCCGCTCTTGTCTCGTCTATCGCATCGTCGGTGAAACTCCGCCCGCGCCGCGCGCCAATCAACCTGCTCAAAACACGGGTTCCAATCGAGAGTCGAACAAAGAAACACCCGCGCCTGTTAATCTGGACGCTGCGTGGCAACGTGCGGAACAGCAAGTTAGCGGATGGCAGAGCATCTCGCTGCAACTCCCGACGTCAGCTTCAGCTCCACTCACCTTCAACATCGATCGCGGCACCGGCGGCCAGCCGCAAAAGCGCGCGCAGCTCGTTCTCGATCGCACGACGGGCGAAGTTGTTCGTTGGGAACCGTTTTCGTCTTACACTCGCGGCCGGCAGCTTCGTTCGCTGCTGCGTTTTGCCCACACCGGTGAGGTGTTGGGGAATCGCCGGTCAAACGATCGCAGGCGTCGTTTCAACCAGCGGTGCGGTACTCGTCGTCACCGGACTCGGACTCGCTCTCCGTCGTCTCTTTGCGTGGCTGAGAAGGCGCGTGAAGTTCAAACAAACAGTGGGAGCCGTCGCGAGGACCGTGCCGGACTCAGTTGGCGACTAATGGTATACTGCGTCCCTAACAATCATGGACGCAGAAAAACTGAAACACTTCCAAAACCTTCTACTTACCCAGTTACGACAATACACCGAACAGATCCGCAGCGATCAACAGGCGGCGCTCGATCTCTACGACGACGGCGTGAAAGACAGTGTCGATCTGTCGGTGCAGGACTTGAATAAAGAGATCGCCTTGCGGTTGGGCGAACGCAGCTCGCAGGTCGTGGCTGATATCGATCAGGCGCTGTTGCGGATGAAGGAAGGAAGTTACGGCATCTGCGCTCGTTGTAGTCAACCGATCGATGAGCGCCGTCTTGAAGCGCTGCCCACCGCGCGCTACGACGCCGTCTGCCAGGCAGCAATCGAAAGCGCTGACGGCGAAGAAGATCCGCCTACGCTTTAACTCACGATCACGCTTTCGGGTGGGCCTTGTCGTAAACCTCCACCAACTTCTCCATCGACACGTGCGTGTAGATCTGCGTGGTTGAGAGACGCGCGTGGCCCAACAGTTCCTGGATATCGCGCAAGTCGGCGCCACTGTCGAGCAGGTGCGTGGCAAACGAATGGCGCAGCGCGTGTGGGCTGACGTCGTGCCGCCCCGCGCAAATACGAATGTACTTCTCCACCATTCTGCCCACCGAACGCGTCGTGATGCGCGTGCCCTGGTAATTCAGAAACAGCACCTCGTCATCGCGCTTGGAAATCGGCGCGTTGAAGAGAAATTTTTCGCGCACGGCGAGATAACCGCGAATCGCATCCGCCGCTGGCTCGCCAAACGGAACGATCCGCTGTTTGCGTCGCTTGCCGGTGACGCGAATCAAACGGTTGTGCAGATCGACGTCGGACACGTTCAACGTCGTCAACTCCGCGACACGCACGCCGGTCGCGTACATCAACTCGAGCATTGCGCGATCGCGTTTGCCTAAATCCGTCTCGAGATCGGGCGTTTCAATAAACTGGATGGCTTCTTCAATCGAGAGATGCGTCGGGAGTTTCTTTTCCAAACGTGGCGTGGCGACGAGCTTTGCGGGATTCAGTTCCAACAGTCCTTCGCGAACGAGAAACTGAAAAAACGTGCGCAGGGCAGCGAGCTTGCGCGCGATCGACGCTTTTTTCTTTTGCGCTGCGTGAAGCGCGCCGAGCCACTCGCGAATCGTGAGGTGATCGATCTCGCTTACCTCCGGCAGTGTTTCGGAAGTTTGTTTCAAGAAGTCGACGAACTGTTGGAGGTCGCTGGAATAGTTACGTAAGGTATGCGCGCTGACGTTGCGCTCGTAACGCAGGTGTTCGAGGAATTGCTCGATCAGCTGTTCCATCCGCTAAGCAATTACCAACCGAGGACAGTTACCAACCCGCTAGTGATTACCGACCGGCGGAGGTCGCCGGCTTGGGAGCATAATAGCCTTTTCGCGAGCGCACGCGAACATCATTTCGCGTCTTCACTGTCAAATCGAGGACGTGCAAACGGCCGTCGCGATTCTCAACGCCGGGGTAGTAACTCAAAACGTACTGGTGTGCGAGGTCGGCAGCGATCTGATCAAAAGCAATGTCGAGTTGAGTCGTCGTCTTCGGCAGATAAACGGCGCCGCCGGTTTGTGACGTCAACTGTTCCATGCGTCGCTCGGCAGCGAGCGCACGCAAATTCGCGCCGTCGTACAATCCGGTTTGGACCACGTAAACCTGGCAATCGTCTGCCAGCACACGTTGCACTACGGCGTCGAAATCCGTGTAATTGCTCGTGGTTTCGATTCCATCGGAAACGATCACAAGCACGCGTCGGCCGGTGTAAGGGCGCAGGTAGGAAGACGCCTTGACGATCGCGTCGAACAACGACGTGCCGCCTTCCGGCTTGCCAAATAGCGCGATCGTTTGTTCCAGGCGACTGATGTTGGAAGTTAACGGTTGGGCCAGGTAGCTGTCGGTTTCGATCGAGTAGATCGCGGCTTCGTCTTTGCTGCGCATCACCTTTCGGAAGAAACGGATCGCTGCCTGTTTTTCAAAGTCGCGCGCGGCGTCCAGACTGCCGCTGTTATCAAACAACATCGCGAGGCGCACACTCGTCTCCGAACGCGTCAGGTCGCTGAGTGGTCGCGGCTGTCCGTCAACGCGGAGTTCAAACTCTTCCAACTTCAGGTTCGTGATCGCGTTGCCGCGCCGGTCGATCACGGAAACCGGGATCGGTACGAGGTTGGAACTGATGCGAACAATATCGTTCTCCTCGATCTCCTCGGCGACTTTCTGCGAAGGTGTGGAAGGCGAACTCGGTGAACCCGGCCGATCACTGATTGGACCAGTCGCCGGTTTACCTCCTTTGCTGGGAGGCTTCTGCCGGCCCGACTGGCTTAATACAGGCAAGGCGAGCGCGAGAAGGACGACCATCGCCGCCGCGCCAATGATACTAAGGCGGAAAGTCAGGCGGAGACCGCTTCCGGTTGTTTGTGATTTTGAGTGAGCCACTCGTCCCATTCTTTCAAGGCCATTTCAACCTGCAACTGCCTGCGTTCACGTTTTCTACGCGAGGCGCGCTTTGCGGTTTCAGGGAGCGGAGGCAAAAGCGCGAAAGTGATGTTTACCGGTTGAAAGTTCTTCGTGTCTGCGTGCGACACGTAGTGCGCCAGCGCGCCCGTGGCAGTAGCAAGCGGGGCTTTGACGAGTTCGCGTCCGAAAGCAAGCCGCGCCGCGTTTACACCTGCGAGCCAGCCCATCGCGACGGATTCAACGTAACCTTCAACACCCGTGATCTGTCCGGCAAAGAAGACGTTTGGCCGGTCGCGCATCTGCATCGTCGCCCCGAGCACGCGCGGGGAACAAATATACGTGTTGCGATGAATCTGACCAAACTGGAGAAACTCCGCATTCTGCAATCCGGGAATGAGTCGCAACACCCGCGCCTGGTCGCCGTAGCGTAGATGATTCTGGAAGCCCACGAGGCTGTATGCGTCCGCCATTAAATTTTCCTGGCGCAACTGCACGGCGGCGTAGGCCTCGCGACCGGTGCGCGGATCGCGCAGTCCGACCGGCTTCATCGGGCCAAAACGCAGCGTGTCCACGCCGCGGCGTGCGAGTTCCTCGATCGGCAGGCACGCTTCGAACCAGCGCGTCTCTTCGTAACGCTGCAAGGGAACGCTGTTGGCTTCTATTAATGCCTGGTAAAACTCGGCGTACTGCTGTTCGTCGAACGGGCAGTTGAGGTAGTCGTCGCCGCCTTTATCGTAACGCGCCGCGCGAAACGCGATCGTCGTGTCGATTGAATCAGCGGAGACGATGGGCGCGATCGCGTCGTAGAAGTACATTTGATCGCTGCCGGTGAGCTTCATGATCTCGGTCGTGAGCGCGTCCGAGGAGAGCGGCCCGGTTGCGATGATCGTGATCTGGTTTTCCGGGACGGTTTTCATCTCCTCGCGCACGATCCTGATGTTTGGTTCCTGCTCGAGGCGCTCGGTTATGAGTTCGGCAAATTTGTGACGATCGACTGCGAGTGCAGCGCCCGCGGGAACTTTCGTTGCCATCGCTGCTTCCAAAACGAGCGAGTCGGCGCGGCGGAGTTCTTCCTTCAGGAGATACGAGGCAGTGCCGGGTTCGTCCGATTTGAGCGAGTTGGAACAGACGATCTCGGCGAGTTTGTCGGTGCGATGAGCGGGCGTTTGCGTCACGGGACGCATTTCGTAGAGCGTGACACGCGCGCCGAGACGCGCCGCTTGCCACGCAGCTTCGACGCCTGCCAGTCCTCCACCTATGACGCAAATCTGTTCCTTTAAATCGGTCAAATCCCTTACCTCATGGCCGCACGCTAGCGGGTGCCTCGATCTTGTAATCCTTCACGTCACCCGAAAAATGCTTGTAGTCGCTCCACTGAATCGTCTTATTGAAATCCCCGCCACCAAACAGGAGCACCTTCACCGATAGATTAATTTGCGCGAACCGCGGCAGCCAAACGCCCTGCTCCATCCGCGTCTGCTCCATCACGAGCGCGGCGCCCGGCTTCAGGGAAACGAGTAACCCGCCGGCCATCTTGAAACCTTCCGCAAGCCGCGCTTCAAGTCGCATCACCTGCTTGTCGATCGGATCGATCCACACGACGCCGACGAGTTTCGCAATTAGCGACTCTTCCCTGCTCTTCGGCTTGAATCCTGCGCGTGGACGAAAGTCAAAGACGATGCTCTCGCGACCTTCGAAGCGTTCACGCCGAGGCGAAACGAAATCGCAAACGCGCAAGAAGAGCGAGATTGCCGGGCTGCCATCCTCTTCGTCTTTACTGTTTTCGTTGTTCGTGTTCTTCTCACCGCCGTTGTTATTCGTGTTCTTCTCACCGCTTTTGCCGTTCGGCTGTGCGGCTTTGCTGGTGGTCTCTGCGGCTTTCGCGTTCATCTTCTCGCGCTCGGCACGGCGACGTGCGGCTTCCTGTGCATTCTTCTCTTTGTCGCGCTCGGCTTTGAGAAACTCCTCCTGCACGCGTTTCTCTTCTTTCGCCGCGCGTTCGTGCGATAGCGGTACGCCGTTCTCGCTGATCAACTTCTGAACGGGTTCGCGGTTTGGCAACGGAAACACTTCGTAAACCTTAACCGTCTGTTTCTTGAGTTCGCCTTTGCTGTTGATCTCGCGATCGGTTTCGGTTTGCTTGAACGAGTATTCCGCGACGCGATGTTCCGTTTGATCCTGATTGCGGGCGACTTCGCGGAGCAGTGCGGCGACGTCGAGCTTTTCGGTCGCGCCGGGTGGATCGAAGAGTTGATCGTCGAGATCGGTGTTGTACTTGACGCTGCGTAAGACGAGCGTTAGTTCGCCTGAGGCGTCGGGGCCACCGGGGAGCGTCATTCGAATGCGATACGGCTCGAGCAAGCCCTGTTCGGGTCGATAGTCTTCGAAGACGAGACGTTGGTTTTTTAGATCGGCGGTGATCTTCGTAATCAGTTTTGATTTGAGGCTAAAGTAATAGTGCAACCGAGCGCCACTACGCGTCGAGAACTCAACGACGTACGCCGGCTCCGACGCGAGATCGCCGAGCGAAACAACTCGCGCAAGCACGTTTGCTTTTTTGTAATCGACAAGACGCGATGAAGCGAGCGTCGCTTGCAGCTTCGCGGTCGCGGCTTCGACGCTGGTCAGCGTACGTAACTGCTTGTCGAGACCGATCTCCCAGGCCGAACGATTGTTCGCCGCAGAAACGATTTGCCCGTTGCCGAACGTTAGTTCGAGACGCTCCGAGGCGGGCGCTTTGCGCAGCGTCCGCGCGGTACCGATCGATTGATTGTTGAGCTGAACGACCCACTCGTAAGTGGCGTCTTTATGTGCAGCGGCCGCCTTCTTCCCGCCGATTGCTTTGAGATAGTCAGAGACGATCTTCTCAGCAGACGGGAGCTTCGCGGATGATTTCTTCGCCGCAGTCGTGTCTTGGGCGACGGCAACTGAAGCCACCGCCGCGAGGACGAGCAGCGCGACTAAAATGGACCGGACGGGGGAAACCAGCATTGTCTGTTGACTACTTCTTTTTGGAAGCCTTTTTGGACGCGGATTTTTTCGGCTTCTTATCCGCGCCCTGCTGCTTTTTATCCGCGGTCTTCCCTTGCTGAAACTCGTATTCATTCAACGTCCCGCCGCGTATCTTGTACCGATCAACATTTTTCGTCGCATCTTTCGGCATCGCTTGTTCCTCCTGCTCGATGAGTGTCGTCTGCTTGACACTACAAATCCCGCGTTCGTATATTGCAATCGCTTTCGTTCACGCCTTAAGCCGGCTTAGCTCAGTTGGTAGAGCGTCTGATTCGTAATTAGAAGGTCGCCGGTTCAACTCCGGCAGCCGGCTCCATTAGAATCAATTATTTACAGCCACTCGCGTGAGTGGCTGTTCTGTTGTTTGCGATATATTTGTGACGCGGCCGTTCTGAGCGTATTCAACCGCATTTCTCAGAGTGTCATCAGACGCGTGTGTATAGCGCATAGACATCTGAATGTTTGAATGGCCCAACAGCCGCGCAATCGTTGTTGCGTTACATCCTGCGTCACCTAATCGCGTCGCAAACGTGTGGCGCAGGTCGTGAAAGTGAAAGTCAGCGATCCCCGCATCTTGGCATGCTGCGACGAACGCTTTCTTCACGTCCACTAGACCTTCGCCTGCTCGTCTCTTAACTATCCGCCGGGATTCGAACACCAGATCGCCCGTCTGAGACTTGCGTTGCTCTATCAAAACTTCTCTCACGCTGTGACTCATCGGGATGATCCGATCACGTGCAGTCTTTGTATTGACCACGTGAATGACGCCGCGCAAAAAATCAACGTGCCGCCACGATAGATTTAGCAACTCACCGCGACGCATACCCGTACCGAGGGCTAGTGCAACTAGCGGGTACAGGTGCCTGCGTCTGCCTTTGAGCTGTGCCATCAATCGCGTTTCCTCATCTGCCGATAAGTAGCGGTTACGTTGATTGTCCACTCGCAGCTTTCGGACTTTGCGACAAGGGTTTGACGCTGCCTGCTCCAACTCCACCGCGAGGGCGAAGATGCGAGACAGTACAGCGAACTCCATGTTCACGGATGCGGCACTGCGGGTTGTGCCGCGCCTCGTAATAGACTGAGCACGATCACGTTTCCACTTTTCAATTGCCAGGGGCGAGACTTCACGCAACATCTTGCCCCTGAATATTTCTGACCATTGGTTTGCGATGATCTCGTCATTGCGCCAGGTCCGTTTGTTAGCTTTGGCCCACGGCAAATACGTCTCGGTCACAAACTCGCAAAAGGCTTGGTTGCCAAGTTGTGACGTACCGTAGGTACCCTGAAACACCTGATCACGCGCCTTAGTTTCTGCTTGCTCTGCCTGAAACTTAGTACGCGCTTCCGGTATCGCTTCGCGATATCTGGCGCCTCTGATTTGGAAATCAAAATACCAGTGGCCACCACGCTTCTTAACTGTCAAAGGACATCACCTCCGTTCGGCGGTTGCAGCCACAGAGGTTGATCGAATAGTACCTGAGGCTGCGGTCCTTACCAAAGGTCATTTCTCTTTGTCCTTTGTCCATTCGACAATCTCTTCAAAGTCAAAGCGCAACAGGTGCCCAACCTTGCGATATGGAATACGTCTCTGAGACTTCATCACATACAGCGTGTTGATCTTAATGCCTAAGAATTCCGCACACTGTTCCGGCGTCATCAACGACGCGGACGGTTGAAGCACTCTCCTCAAAGTCTGTTTCGGTTCTTGTAGCATTCGTGCATTTGTCAGGCGCAAGCCGCCACGGCACTTGTCATACCATGTTGCCGATTTCTGCTTGGCCCATTTAAGACAGCTAGAGATCTGAATGCCTTGACGGCAAACGGAAGGTGTCACAATTGTGACAGAGTGTGACACTTTGTGACGAAGTGTGACAGGTTGTGACACTCGTCAGTCCGTCGGTCTTGCTGCGGTCCTAAGGCTGTCGACGCAGCGCGCTTCGCGCGTCTAGGTTGTTATTTCTCTGGGTTCTAAAGACCTCGATCGCACCCACTCGTACAACTCCCTCGCCGTATCCAACACTCATTTAAGACCGCTGGCGTCGCCTTTGCAGATGTCGGGACCGATACTAATGGAAGATAAATCGAAGACGTTTACGTGGGAATGGGAAGATGGAGAAACGGGTGAGATCCGCACAATCAAATCCCGATGCCCGACCTTGATCGTGACTACGATCCGAGCGAATCGCACGAGATCATCTCGATCGAAAGGTTCGCCTGGACAACGTGGAAATGCCGGACTGGATCGAGATCATCCCTCCGAGAAAACCTAACTGACGGACCTCTAAAGTGAGAACAAAAGGACGTGCAAGTCAGTCGAATGAACGATCAATTCTGATTACATCGGGAACTCATGAAAGCGAACGGAGGTGCTTTGCACCTGATTTTATTTGACACGTCACCCCTTCGCGGGCACACGCAGCAAACTTAAAGTTTGCTGCGTCTACTTGCGTGAATGCTGGGGATCGCGGTTTGCCGTTTGCGAATGCAAACTTCTGTTTGCATTTGCATGCGCGAATTCGAGAACAATTGAGGAGTAACAAACATGGGAAAGCGCGTTACCGATTACCCACACACGATCAGTTTTCGACTGACCGATGAGGCATGGCTTCGCATTCAAAAAGAGATAGCCGGCGGCGAGTTGACGACGCATGAGTGGTGCCGAAAGGCTGCGCTTGAGAAACTCAATAACAACTACGCTCTTTCCAAAGCTGAGCGTCTCTTATTCGAGCATTTCGTGCGTGCGCAGTACCTGGTCACACAAGGTTTTCAATTATTAGCCGACGACAATTTAACCGGAGATCAGTGGAAAAAACTCCGCGCGATCGCCACCGAACGAGCCTCCGAACTCGCCGACAACGCACTTGCGCTGCGAGCCAACTCGAGCCGTGGACCTTCTCGCTAATGTGCATGCGAAGAACGGCGCGCACATCACGGCGTGACCACGTCGGTCGATTCACGTTTTGCCATTGTTCGATGGTAGTAGCTGGATTGGGTATGAATGCTGCTGAACTGCAACCGACAAGACTTTGAGAGTATGCGCTGAGCTCGCTGAGCTCTGTGTGCTCTGCGTACTTTCATCTTCACTAAACGCCAGCTGCTTGACAAGTGAGAGGCACATTATTGTAGTGATCGTCTGATTAAGTGCTAATAATACAGAGTGGTCCTCTTGAGACAACGACAATAAATAACTTGAGCGCTACTCGCCAAGGAAAAGTCCCGAACCAGGTGTACGCATCGCGTGGATCCACCGCTTCAAGGTATCGCGGTCGGCCGCATAGATCGGATAGCCTCGCGACTGACATACGGATTTTGCGCCCGGTGACAGAGATGTCGAGGTCACGATGAGACCAGAATCTGCTCCTTCGTTATGAACATCGGCCCACAGCGCCTTAACAACGACTTTTTCTACTGTCTTCTTCTCGCGTTTACACTGCACCAAGAGGGTGGGCGGCATTTCGATCGATGCAGATCTAGTCCAGGCGCGAATGTCGACGCCATCATCATTGCGTCCCGGCCCTATTTCAATGCTAAACCCGGCACGTTCGAGAAACTCCGCGGCGAGCCCCTCAAATTTTCTCCAATGCATTTTTGTGACATCGTCAAACCGTTTATCAAGGTAATTAATGAACCGTTGATCGAAATATTTGCCGTGGTGCGTAGAGAGATTCTCGCTTTCGAATAATTCATCAAGTTGTTGAACGTCTTTCCATTCGACAACTCTCATTTCCGTCCACGGACTACGTTTCTCGTAATCGATGATTCTCCGAACAGTTTCCAGGGCGATCTCGGCGCCTAACCTCCCAAACCTTTGCAAAGCATCATTCACAAACGGGGTTGGATCAACAGTGCGCTCCGCTCGGCCGGCCTTTATCGCGTCGATCTCTTGCCAAACATGCGCCGTCCACATTTGAACGACTTCTGCCGCTATCGGAGCCCGCTCAGGATCGTGTGAATAAGGTACCAGCAATAGCGGCGACCCATACTCCGGCGTGTCGGTTACTCCAAGCTCATAAAGCAACTCCGTTGTGAGGGCCTCAAGCTCCTCAATACGTAGGCGCACGAAAGTCGCTTCGGGTACCTGCAAAAGGCGAACGCTATTCGAACCGGCTGGCAACAAACCAAGCATTTGTTCTCTCGAAAGAGCGAGGCCAGACTTAAAGCCTACAATTTCATTTGTGAAGGCCAGTATTTGCGCGCCGGTTAGAGATGTAGAGGCCATCCAATTCCACCATCCTAACGTCCATTCCAACTTTTGACACACATAGTCTGCCGGAAGTTGTAGGTTTTGGCTAAACACCTAATACTCTGGACGCAAATCTTGAAACCTTGATTTATATCCTATTGACGAAATTCGTCCAAGGCGAGTATATTTTCCCTGTCTGCATAACTTTGCATCTGGACTAAAATAATGGATATCGAACGCGACTTCGTCCAACTCGCTCGGTTAGCGACAACAGGCACCGTGGAAGATGTCAGGCTTCTTATGCACCGCGTTCTGCCCCTTCTAGGTGAGCGCCGGCCCGACCTTGCTCCGGAAATCACCGCAGTGCTAGCAGGAACGTCTAGCGGACGGCCGACAAAGTCGAAAGAAGTCAAAGAACTTAGACCACTGCCGGTTGACCTTGATTCAAGGTTGGAGTTGCTTTACCGCGAAGAGCATCCTGAGTTGCCAGTTGAGCCCACTTGGCCTTCCCTCATTTTAACTGAGCTCAATCAGTTCATTTCTGAGCGCACTCAGGAGGATCGTTTAATCGCAAGAGGAATCATGCCAACGCGGTCGCTATTGTTAGTCGGACCTCCGGGAGTCGGGAAGAGTCTTGCTGCTCGTTATTTGGCTGTTCAGTTAAGCAGACCGCTATTAACGTTGGATCTCGCCGCCGTCATGAGCAGTTTCCTCGGTAGAACGGGGAACAATATCCGAGCAGTTTTGGATTATGCCCGCAACACATCCGGGATTCTCCTGTTGGACGAATTCGATGCCATTGCAAAAAGAAGAGATGACGCCACAGATGTCGGCGAACTTAAGCGACTCGTGACTGTCTTACTTCAAGCTATAGACGATTGGCCTCGCACCGGCATTCTTTTAGCGGCAACGAATCATCCCGATCTCTTGGATCCCGCTGTTTGGCGCCGATTCGACCGCGTGATTCACTTTCCCTTTCCATCGGCCGATGAGATCGGCAGGGCAATGACCGTCATGTTGAAGGAAGACACCCAGACGATTTCGCGAGTGACACTAGATACACTCGCGATCCTTTTTGAGGGTCGATCCTTTGCTGACGTGAGGAAAACTATTCTACGGGCCCAGAGGGAATCACTAATCAACCATTTACCGATAGAACAAGTGTTGAAGGGGATGATTCCAAAACTGTTGGAGGGTCAGCCTCGCAAACGCAAAATCGAAATTGCTGTTTCTTTGCACAGCAAGGGTTGGACAGAGCGAACAGTAAATGAACTCACAGGCGTTGCGAGGGACACTTTTCGGAAGAGGAGCCTAAGAAAAACAACACCGCGACGGGGGACGCATGCCGCGAAAGCATAATTTTCTTCTCGGTTACGGGCAGCGGTTGACTGGCTCAGTCGAAGTACCCAAAGGTGGCGGAGATAAGAATCCGCCGTACCCATTTAGTCAGGCCCGAACTCGCGTTAGCCGACGAGCAAAGCTCGTTGCTGAACAGGTTGGAGAGCTACCAACGAATGCATGTCCAGGCAATGAGGTTGTATTGGCTGTTACCATGCATCCAAGGTACATCTCGAAATCTGATTTTCCTGAGCACCTGTTGAACACGCTCGGCCTCCGTCCGGTCGGAACTCGATCAAAACGTGTAGTGCCCGAAAGTTGGGGAATAAAGAAGCCGCCTAAAGACGCGCTGACGGCAGAAATCTTTGTGGCCGCCTCACGGGATCGAATTTCGAAGCTAGATCGAATTGTGTCTAGCATGACAGCACAATCAGTCGGTGCGGATGATCTGTCTCACGTAGAAGACGTTTCGTTTGCGTCTGGCAGTACAAAGCTGAAAGGTGTCGCAGATATTACCGCGACCGAAAGACGCTGGTTTGAAGTTGTTCTGCACAATCGCGGCCGAGTAAACGTATTGGCGGCCTTCCTTGAGTACGCCGAATCGCTCCGCGCACGGGTTGATGTAGTCCGAAGTCGTAATGTTGGCGGCCTGACCTTTGTGCCGATATCAGCCGATACAAAGGTGGCTGAGCGAATTGCAGACTTTTCGTTTCTGAGGGTCGCAAGATCAATGCCGACGTTACGTCCCTTACAACCCACAATAATTCGAGCAATCACGTCTGTAGAGATTCCAACTATTCCTCCGTTAACCAGAACATGTAGAGCGTTGATTTTCGACGGTGGGATTCCCGTAGACGCGCGTGAGGCGCTTCAACCATGGGTGACCGTAATTGAACCAACATCTGTTGGTGCGGCCGTTCCAGCATTCGAAGAACATGGGCTGGGTGTCACCAGTGCTTTCTTATTTGGCCCAATTCTAAATCCTTCAGCGCTGAATCAACCCATATGCCCGGTGGACCACGTGCGCATTCTAGATACAAACATCCTGAGCGGAACTGATCCATACTACTTCGATGTTTTGGATCGGATGCTTGAGTATTTCGATGCCAAGGGACAAGAGTATGACTTGATAAACCTTAGTATAGGCCCGAGGGTTCCTGTGGACGACGATGATGTGACGCTTTGGACGGCCTCATGGGACGCAAGACTATCAAGCGGAAAATGGATCATGACGGCGGCCACTGGCAATGACGGTGAGATGGATGCAGCTTCCGGTAACAATCGTATTCAGCCGCCGAGCGACGGCGTAAATATTCTAGGGGTAGGCGCCTGTGATAGGAGCAACGGAACTTGGGCAAGATCCTCGTATAGCTGTGTGGGGCCAGGCAGACGCCCCGGATATGAGAAGCCGGATGGTGTAGTTTTTGGCGGCTCGAGTCGTGAACAGTTTCCTGTCCTAATAACTGCGTCAACGATTGAGGGAATGCAAGGAACCAGCTTTGCAGCGCCTTATGCTCTACGTTTGGCGGCCAGCGTCAAAGCTCAACTCGGAAGCGAATTAAATCCTTTAGCGATCAGAGCATTGCTGATCCATCAAGCGTCCAACACCGTAGGCCTCCCCCCCAACGAGATCGGATGGGGACGATTTGAGATTGATCCCGCGCGGCTCATAACTTGCGAAGATCATGAAGCGCTCGTTATCTATCAAGGCAATCTAAAACCAACCGAGTATCTCAGGGCAAGGCTTCCGCTCCCACCGAATTCGACACAGGGAAACGTAGAACTCGAAGCCACGCTCGTGATCTCCACTGAAGTTGATCCCGCAAACTCTTGGGCATATACGAGACGAGGAGTAGAGGTTTTCTTTAGACCTCACGCTGAGAAGTTCGGAAAGCCGTATAAAGGTAAACGGCCTGAGCATCCGAAGACCGCGTCATTCTTCTCAGCATCCAATCTCTACGGTGCATCGGAGTCAAGCCTCCGCGAACAAGGATTTAAATGGGAGCCGTGTCGGCGCGCCAAAATAACAATGCGATCAAATTCGCTAAAGTCGCCGTGTTTCGACATCTACAATCATCACAGGGCTGATGGAGTCGCTGCAGCAACTACGACAGACACTCAGTTTGCGCTTGTCTTAACTGTCCGAGCGCCAAGAGTAAAGGATTTTTACAACAGGGTGGTGAGAGCGTATTCGAATGTCCTGATACCTTTGCAGCCCAAAATCCAGATTACCGTCTAGAGTGCCTACGTCATGTGTAGCACCTAGAATCGCCGCGATCTCAACACTCGACCTACACGCTCACAATGTCCTCTCTTTCTCCCTTATCGCTTGACGACACAAGACAATCCGTTTACTCATCGTTGCTCCGTTACTCGTCAGAAGTCGTTCCATTACGAGAACGGGTTCTTGATCGTGTGGTTCTAGGAGCTCTTATAGGGAGCAGCGAATCAGAGCCATTCCGTCTCGGAAGAATCCAGCTCAATCTAATCAATCTGCGGTCTGAGAAAATCGACTGGACAACTTGCTCATGAGGGTTATCGGCAAGGGAAATAAAGAGCGTAGTTCCTATTTCTCCTGAATGTGGAAAGATACTGTATAAATTCAGGGTGAAGCACAATTTTGATTTGGTCTTTCCGACTAAGCTGGGGGTAAATTACGTTACGACAAGCTCCGTAGAGATTGGGTTCAGTTAATGACTAAGTTAGGGATTGAAACTGATGGAGCATTCCACTCCCTTCGAAGAACGTTCGCTACTAACTTTGCTCGTGAAGGTGGAAACCTGTTTTGCCTTACAAAGGATGCTCGGTCATGCGTCCATTCAAACCACTCAGAGGTACGTGGGACTGAGTACAGAGGAGTTAAGAATCTCTCATGCGAAAACATCATTACTGTCGAGGCTGAGGGTTTAGGTCTCGGGTCACGCAAAACGACTATTTAGTTGAGATAAGAGAAGGGATTCGTTAACCTTCGCGCTTATGAAGATACCTGTCCTCTCGTCTTTGCCTAAACCTCTGTTTGTGGCTTTTTCAATCATGTTTGGAGTTGGCCTTCTCCTATTCTTGGCTAGCCTATGGCTGACCAAGCCAGGACACGAAAGTTATTGGACCGCGTTTGCGCTGCACGGTGTTGCTGAGTTCTGGGGATTCGTTCTTGCGGGACTCGTTACATTTTTCACTGCCGTTAAGTTAGCCGACGATAAAATTAAGTCTGTCATAAAACTTGTTGCGCAGTTAAGAAGAAACGATGCAATCAGGGGTGAGACAGCAAGAGGCGTAGTCATCTGCGCAACCAAAATGTTCTCAGAGAAAAAGCTAACCAAAGATATGTCAACGTCCATTAAGCCGACGGAAGCGACATGCGACGTTTGCGTTCTACCGTTTGAAACCAACAGAGAGTTTCGGTGTCCGCACTGTGGGTTAGAAGACCATTACTGGCAACTTCCGAAGGAATCTAAAACTTAGGCGGATTCTCTGGTGTAGCCGTAGTATTCAAACTCATACTTTTCGATTAATTCCTCGAAGATGGGCTTGAGTTGAACGAAGTCTATATTAGGAATCATGTAACCCACACAAGCACCTTTAATCCAGTGACGGATCAGCAAAGAGGTCATGCCGTTTCCATCGTGCGTACGTTGCGGGGAGAGCCATGTGGATGCCTAATTCACTAACTGGTGGGCCGTTTGGTCTTCTGCAGTCTCGCCACATTAGGACTACATCTGTTTGAAAAGTTCTACGTCTCTTCGAAGGTCAGTCGAAACCTGGAAGGAAACTAAGGATGTGCAGAGTGTAGTCTTTTCCATTCATCGAACAGGTAAGAATTTGAACGTCATGTCTTTGCCAAAGGAGCTTGACGGCTGCGCGAGTCCATCGTGCCAAGTGAATGTGTGAGGGTCGTAAGAAGGCCAGTCCCAAATAAAAGAGATTTTCAATGGTGTTAGGTTAAGGAGGAGATGTGAAACGCAAGACGAACGAGTCGATAATTAGGTGGCGCTCATGTATTACTTTAAGGTTTAAGGAGCGAGGGTTAGGGCTTGAGGTAGGGGTGTTAAAGTGCTACTACTTGGGGGTGCAAATGTTATGACTACAACATTTAGATTTTTATAGATATTATTTGACAAAAACTGTTGACAGGTTTACTCTCCGATACGGCTAGGACATGTGAATCTTCATAATGGAGAAATAACATGTCGAAGCCGAAGAATCTTGTCCCTTCCGAATCACCCAAACCACCAAAAATCAAGTCTGATAAATGGTTAGAAATACATTGGACTCTGTTCAAAATAGGGTTTCTTGTATTTAGCATTTATGAGCTGGTGAAGTTTTTTCGCTATCTTTACATGTTGTGGTAATGCGAATCATGGCTACAATCCAACACGCATTAATAATCTGCGAACAGCGGCTTGGGCCTGACCAGTCTTTTCGGCAAGGAGGGAGTCTTCGAGTCCAAGCGTTTCAGTAAGTAATTAGAAGTAAGTTTTAGTGTAAGTGTCCCAAATCTAGGACCACCCGTGAGTGGGTTTACCTCCAAAGTGAGCTCCTCCCAATTCCGCTACCGTCCTAAAATGGAAAAAATTGGACCATAAGCGTGTTGTTGGACCACCTCGTTTGGCGTCAGACCGGACCAGGCACTATGTGGTCTGAAGCCATTATA
>JAIVJV010000010.1 GCA_020199835.1 Acidobacteriota bacterium
AGGAATACAACGAGGAGCGACCACATGAGTCTCTGCGCGACCTGACGCCCAGAGAATTTCTACTAACTCAAAAACCGGAAATCTCTACTCACGGGTGGTCCTAAATTCGGGACACTTACATATGCGTTCAAGAATTTCGTTCTGCGATAGCTTTAGAGCAATCCGAATCCCGTGAAGAAGCAGGCGCTCATACGCACGGCAGTTCTCTGGTTATTTGGGGACGAACCGCCGAAGGCTTAGACATAGCTGGCGGGAGCACTCTGTAGCGTGTATCCAGTCTTAGGTTAGAGAGTTCGAGCACGAGTCTCTGCCACGTATGGATTACTTCTGTGGCTGCAAAGATACGTTTAACTCTTTCGTAGTATCTGGCGCCAATCGTAAGGTCTTAGTTTCGCCCCCCGGCCGATCAGCGTTGTAGTGCCAGACTCGATAACCAGGTGCCGAAACCTTGAGATCAACAACTACGTCCGGCGGCACGAGGAGGTTAAAACTGTAGTCTGATCTATTTGCCCCGGATATCAAGAGCGTCTTTGGATTACCGGCGTGGGTAAGTGACACTTGTGCCTCTCGGATCTTTTTATTTGTTTCCGCGTCAACGACAGTTATCAGTAGGCGTCCGCCCTTGGGGCCGGCAAGGTGCACGATCACATCTTCAACAGTGGTGCCGTTCACAATAGTTATCTGCGGCCAATGCACAGCGTTATACGCCTCTGAATAAAAAGAGAATGTCAAATCCGGGTAGCCGTCCTCTTCTTTGTAGGCGCGGATTGTATATTCGCCATCAGGTAGGTTGGATAGGCTAAATCTGCCCTGATCGTCGGTTGTAACGGCGTTGCGCCGTGTACGCATTTCGCTACTCCCGAGCCGGCTCGCGGAGACCATGGCTTTGCTTACCGGCTCACCTCCGCTCGTAGTTACGATACCTTTAATCGCTGCGGAGTTCTTTCCAATGGGCTGGGTTGTGAGTTGACTACTGGTCTTACTCGCGGGTGTGTTAATTAGTGATAAGAATATTATTGCTAGAAGCGGGGAAAGCAGTAGGAGTTTTCTCATTTCATCCTCCAGAGTTAACTCTGCAATTCAATGAATGCTAGTGGAGATCTCAGCCTATGGACGGAATGGAGTATTCGGGGGCCAAGCCGTTGCCCGCCCATTTATCGTGACGCTATCCTTACGAACCTGACCGTTGAGACTGGCTAATTTCACGATGCCCCTACTGAAGCTCCCGCACCAATACCAACCCCAATTTATATCGTACCCGCAGTTGGCGGGACCATTACCCGAACCGCACCCAGGGGAAACAGTCTCAATAAATGTCCCGGTCGCAGTGCCAGTCGTAACGGTCGGGGCACATCCTGAAGCCTGCGGTTGCCCGTTTCCGCAAGTATTGTTGGTCACACTGGCAAATTGTTCTTCAACAGGAACGTTGCCCACCGGTCCAGCTCCATTTGAGTCTTGTGAGACGACCTGGAAGTTTATCTGGCGAATAAAATACTGTGTCGCGCATTGTCCTCCGTTAGGGAGTTGAGTTGTAAAGCCTTGCAGATCTTGAAGAACTATTAAATGGTCTGGTGAAGCTGCTACCTGAACCGGGCTATTCTGGATGATCTGCTCGCTACTCTCTTCACAGACATAGGTGCCCAGCTCAAAATTGTAAACCGACGTGTACGAATATACCTCCCACTGCGCCGTTATAGTTGCCGTTCCGCTGCTTATAGCGGTGACATCAGCGTCACTTCCGATCCCGCTGACACCTGCGACGTTTGGATTAGTAGTGGTCCACAAATCTCCTACGTAGTAAGGAGGCGTCAATCCGCCGTAGCACGTGCGATCGCGCTGGACTCCTCGAAAAGTGGTCACATCGCCGGTAAAAATGTCTAGTGATACAGGATCGATCCACGTGTTTCTAACGCTATTCGGACAGCACATGTGACACGCGTAACTGCTGCTGATTCCCTTTACTAAATCGACTTGCTCGGAACGCCCGAGCAGGGCTAAAGAATCAGGGCCTCGCACCGACCAGATGATTTTGCCGTGCTTAGCCTCCAAGGGAATTCTTCCACCTCTCTCATCCGGTACCTGGTTATCCCTCATCGCCCGCACGTCAAAAACTACGGTCTCACCGACTTTGATGGTCTTCAATCCAACAGAGTAATCTCCGCTCTCATGCGTTAAGCTGAAGGTGTACTTCTGCTCGTTCTTCGACACGTTTTTGATGTAAACATAAGTCGACGAACCGCCTTCTATGAACCAGGGATATCCGCCCGTGCCGTTTCGCTGTGCCGGAACGTCCCACATCGGAATTCTGAATACTTGATTAGCGTCAGTGCTTACGGTTTCTGCCGCCATTACGACGCTCCCGGGCGCAGTCGTGTAGTCGAACTCAATGCTCGCCGCAGCAATCTTTTTGGAGCGAATCTCTCTTCTGATTGCCCCCTCGACATCCAGGCTAGCGGCCTCGCCCGGATTTAGACGCGCCTTCGGCAGTTGCGCGACGCCGACTGTGCCGTCCGTCATTGTGTAAGGCAAACGGCCTGTTAATTCAGTCGGCTCGGTTCCGACATTACGGGCGACGACAACGGGCGTTAGCTGTTCGCCTGTAGCCGTTGAAAGCCTCAGACCTGCGCCCTGATAAGCTGAAGACTTCCCGCCTTGCGGGTAATAGAATTGTGCTGAAAAAGAGTAGCCGGAATTCTGGTCCTGAACGAGAGCGCGTGCGATGAGAGCGCCATTCGCCTCAGTGTGATGAACAGACGCGCTGCCGACATCATCTTTGAATCCTGCGGCTGCATCACCCTTCTGCCGATTGACGTTGATAACTCTCGTTTCGTGTGGCGCAAGGGTGAGATCAACTGCTTGCAGATGAGGCGTGCCTGCATTTAATACTGCGTTCGCCGATACTGTTTGCTCGCTCGTGTTTGACAATATAAGACTGACGTCTGAATGCCTGGAAGGCAGCCACCACACGCTCTCAAGTTGTGTAGAAGGAACTCTTTTGAATTCAACCAGCTTCTCGTCGAAGCTCACACTCCTCGTTTCGTCAACCAGGTAGAGTTGTGCACCGATAACGAGGTCTGGTCCGCTATGAAATAGCTGCAGGCTGCCCTCGTCAAAGGGAGTTCCAGGCAATGCCCCAAACTCTCGGAGGTCAAAATTACGGAATGACTCTCCTTCTACCACCACGGGCGCGGCTTCTAACATCCCGCCCGAAAGGCTAAAGAGCGTGGGCCTGACTTCGACAGGCTGAGGGCCCTTATTGTTCAGCATCAAGGTGGCATTTAGATTATCGCCTACCTTGTAGTAAGAGGCTGCTAAGAAATGAGGCTGGTCTATATCTTGCCCGCAGCAGAGTTTCGCAGCCTTAGCGGGTTGCGCGTTATCAACGATCTCTTTTCGCAGACGACTCTTAATCAAGAAGGTCGAAACAGAAAACGCGAGTAAAAGAAGAAGGAGAAATAGAGCGATGTCGAATCGTGAGATGTTGGAAAGGCTGCGAATCGGGTGAGATTTACTATTTCGCATTGTATCTCCATGCAAAGCCGATCGAGAGGAAACTCGTACTAGCTACCCGTTGGTTAAACCAACCCGCTATTTTGGTCGCCGGACTTTATCGGCGAGCGCCGGGAACATACAAGTGTTGATTTGGCTTGCCCGGGTTCCCTGGGAGGTGAGCGAATTGAACACCGAGGCGGAAAGAGAATAAGCCTTGTATTTAAAGGAATCAACAAATTTCTCAAACAGCAGTGCGAATCTGAATGTTGTGGCGTCGCTGTTTCGCAAAAACGGAAATCTCTAGTAACTCGTGGCTGCGATCGCGGGAGGCTTACAGAGCCACATCTGAATCGCACTTCGCGGTCGAGCGATCGAGGCCAAAACTGATTGAATTACGTGAATAAGACGGTCCACGAGAAGGCAGGTTCTTTCGCCTGCTTCCAGGCGGGCGCTCACTTTATGTCATTGCACGATAACCACTCCATGACACCGCTCCGACTAATGAAACGGAGCCACGCGGCATCATCGAAGCACGCGAGGAGGTTTTAGAAGCAGCAGTGAAATACTTGAAGAAAGAAACCATATCAGCAATTCAACGATGAAACTCACGACGCAATCTGTGTCGGAATCAGATTCATTGAGACCCTGGGTCAATTAAATGAAAGCTCGCTTAAAGTTTCAGACAGCACATGTCTTTAGCTATTGACTCTCGATCAATTTGGGAATATTGTGCGCTCACTTGCTGAAGTAATTTGAGTACCAGCTCAAGAACAAATGTGTGATCGGTCAGTCCTCCAAGCCTGCAGCCGCACACTTCTCCGGCATCAGCCCAGAACCAGTCTAAAACCACGAATTCTGGGGCAACAATTTTGAACTACTCTGTGGCTAACCTTGGCTGCCCCTAAATAGGTGTCTTATGAGCCGGGAACCAGCCAGGTGCTCGCTCGTTTCGCAATAGCAAACGCATCTAGCGCGGGCAAGAAAATTGGATCGTTAACAATATGGCTATCGGACGGCAAGCTGGTCCCCGCAAACGGCGAAACGTGTCCGCACCCGATCGGGACCACAACGCTGCAGTGCCGGCGCTAGAAGATGTGGGCGAGTTCGCTTTGCTCTCCATGATCGGCTCCTCGCCCATTTTTAACGAAACCGTCAGACGAATGGGGCGAATTGCGATGCGCGATGCGTCCGTATTGATTGAAGGCGAGACGGGTTCCGGAAAGGAGGTGGCAGCGAGAGCGATTCACTACCTTGGTGCACGACGCGGCAGGCCGTTCATTCCCGTGAACTGCGGCGCTGTTCCCGATTCGCTAATCGAAGCCGAATTTTTCGGCCATGGCCGCGGCGCCTTTACGGATGCGCGCGAAGCGCGAGCTGGTCTCATTGCACAAGCGCACGGCGGCACCTTGTTCCTCGATGAAATCGACTCGCTAACACCCAAGGCCCAAGTCGCATTATTACGATTTCTGCAAGATCAAAAATACAAGCCCATAGGGCGCGACGTCGAACTTGAAGCAGACGTGCGCATCATTGCCGCTACCAATAAATCTCTCATCGCACTCGCAAACAGCGACCGGTTCCGAACAGATCTTCTACACCGCCTCAGGATTCTCTACTTGTACATTCCCCCGCTGCGCGAGCGTGAAGGGGATGCCGAAATGCTTGCGCAGCACTTTCTGCGGCATTACCTCAAAAAATACAATCTGCCTCCCAAGCGATTCGCTCCTGAATCACTTCGCTGGATAGGCCAGCACCGGTGGGAGGGAAACGTGCGCGAGTTGGACAATGCCGTCCATCGCGAAGTTGTTCTTGCGGATGGCGACGTGATCAGATTTGACGTTGCGAACAGTGAGACAAAGCCCACCCATCCAACAGTAAATTCGAGCGCTGACGACTACGCTACACTCGATTTCCAGAGCGCCAAGGCGAAGGCAGTCCACGACTTCGAACGCGGTTACCTCACCCGAATTCTGCAAATTGCTCATGGGAATGTCAGTGCTGCTGCGCGCATCGCGGAAAAAGAGCGGCGCGCGTTTGGCAAGCTCCTCAAGAAACACCAAATCAGCCGCGAGCAGTTCAAGTAAATCAAAGTGGGTGAAGAATGACCCACTCCCCTCCCGAATCCGAATCGCAATAGGTGATTTCGGTCTTGGTACGTTTTGTGCTGCCTCCATTCAGCACCAATCGACGTGAACAACGAAAACCGAATACAGATTGAACGTCTTGTTCTCCAGATCGCTGAATATCTGGCTCGCAATCCAATGGCGGCTGATACGCTCGCCGGGATTCAGAGTTGGTGGTTATCAGGAGCAATGCGCAATGTTCACAGCAGTCACGTTAAAACCGCGGTCCGCCTGCTCGTGCAACGAAGAACGTTGCAGTGCAACATCCAGTCGGACGGTACGAAGACCTACTCACGTGCAAACAGTGGAATCTCCGCGCGGCGATCCGATCACGTCGGTGGGTAAATTTCAACCCACGTATTAACAACCCCTGCTCTCGTCACATCGGGGACGTTCCGAACAGGGCAAGCGCTTTGAAGGTGCTAAACCGGGTCTTGCTTGACCCACTCTACTTCAACTGCCGTTTGTTCCGCTCAAGCCTATCGAACGTTTTGTTCACAAATTCTCCAACTTGGTCCATGCGCGTGTACTGGTACTGCGCTTGCTCGTGATGTGAAATCAAGTGATATGAAACCCCACATCACATTAACGTTGCGGACCCCGTTGCAACGCGTCGCGCTGCCTTATTGGGTTGATGCGATCACGCAAGCGCACTTGCGCAGCGCGCAATTTTTCCCAGCAGTCGATGCACTGTTTGCAAGACATAACCTTGCCTTCACGGCAACCCATGAGTACAGGCCGGCTGGATCGGTTTGGTCGCCGCAGGAAATTGCAACCGGCTTCGATCGCGTGTACCGACTGGTGCTCCAATCGGATGTCAGCATTCCAACGGAGCTCATTCAATCTATCCGCGTGCTCCCGGAGGTGGAACGCGTTCACGTAGGCGCTATCGCCGAGATGGATTTGCAACCGCCGTATGCGGAATCGCTGAGCGTGCGCACCAATCGCGCGTCACGCGACGCGATCTTTCTGGACGAGGCACATGCGTTCAGCGAGGGCGATGAGGCCATCACGGTGGCGATCCTCGATACAGGCGTGGATTGCGATCATCCCGAATATAAAAATGCACTGCTCCCCGGCTACGACTTCGTCGACATACTGGACGGCGCAACCGAATTCATCGGCGATTACCTCGGCGCCGATGCCATCCCGGAAGACGAAGTCGGTCACGGCACCCATGTCGCGGGCATCATCACGGGAAAAGGAAAGAACATGCCGCGCGGTGTTGCACCGCGCTGCCGCGTTCTGCCGGTGCGCGTGCTGGCGGCGATGAACAAGGACGGCCGCAAAGTCGGCGCCGGTTCCGTCGAGAATATTAACAACGGCGTTAAGTGGGCCATCGATAACGGTGCGGACGTGATCAACATGTCGCTGGGTGTACGCCACACTGGCGGTGGACTCCCGCATAAAGAAGTTATCGAGTACGCGCAGCGTAAGGGCGTGACGGTGGTCGCGGCGTCGGGAAATGACGGACGGCAGGAGTTGTACTACCCGGGCGCATTTCCGAGTGTGATCGCAGTCGGCGCGGCCGATGACGAGGGTAACGTCGCGGAGTTCTCGACGTTCGGCGATCAGGTGTCCTTCATCGCCCCGGGTGTGGACGTGTACAGCACTTCCATCGAAGACGGCTATGCGTTTTCCACGGGGACTTCTCACGCCGCGCCGTTCGTTACCGGCGCCGTTGCGTTGATGAAATCCTTTGCGCGGTCACAAGGCCACGACCTCAAAGATTCTCAAGTTAAGCACGTGCTCAAACACACAGCCGACAAAGTGGATCGCAATTTCAAGGACCGTAAAGCGGGATATGGCCGGCTCAATGTCGCTGATGGTCTGCGTTACCTGGATTACAAGCTCAACTCGTCAAGGAGAACGTCCCATGGCTACCACTAAAAGGCCGAACTCAGGCCCGTCTAATAAAAAGAATCGCTACACCGATCTGCTGACAGATGTGCTTCCACCAAATGTGGGAACTAGCCGTGTAGGAACAAGCGGCAGGGAAACTCCTTCACGAACAACGGTGCTTCCTGCCGATTTGATCGATTTTGATGACGAGAAACTTAAGGTTGGCTGGCGGAAGATCATTGACAGTCAACGCAAGGGCGTCGAAACGGACGTGCTTAAAATCTCACCGCCACGCGCGAAACTTGATCCGATTGCGAAGAACGCGTTGGAGGACCTTCGCGCAAAGTTGGTCCACAAGTCGCCCTTGGACGGATCGGCTGAAGCGGGACCGCCGCAAAACCTTGAAAAGTACGTGCGCGGGTTTATTACCAGGAGAGGTATCGCCAGCGAAGTGAAGAGAGTCACTGATCGGCTCAACGCCCGCCGGATCACCGATGGCCGGCGCTGGGTACTCGCGACGACCTACGAGTTCATATTGGCAAAGTTATTTCAGGATCGAGGCGACGAGCTGGAAGAGTTCATCAAAGACGATCTCGGCGTCGCGGAAAAAATCCTGCTCGAGCTGGATTCTAAAGGTGGTCCACTCGATGTCTTCGTCAATCTGATCGTCAACTCGGTGATGAAGCGCAACCGTATCAACCCGAGCAACACGCTTCGCGAAATCGTATCGCAGCAAGTCCGCGCCGCGATCTAATGGGAGAATGACCATGATTAATGGAAACTCACGCACTGTATCCCTGGCCCCGGGCGGTCTCGAACCCGCCGTACTCCACATCATCGACCGGGTCAATGAGCAAGCACAGTTGCCGGTGTTCGTGGACATGTACATCCAAAACTCGGGGATCGCTGAAGACCGCTTCACCCCCGAGGTGCGCGCGGCGATGGTGGATTACCTTCGCGAACGCGGCGCTGAATTCGAAAGCATCGATGCAGTGCTCGAGCGGGAGTACGACGAGCTGTTTGCGTTGGCATACGAAAACGCCATCACTCGCAAGGCCGGTCGTGACGATCCAATCGACGCCGCGCACCAACCTGGCGGCGGTGCGATTGCAGCGGGCTGGGACTTCAGTGTGGATCTGTTCGACGACGTCGAGCAGCAGGGTGTTGTCCGCGACAATATTCTGGCCGCCGGCGCGATCGATTACATCTACGAGCTCGGCGAACACATGGGCGTGTTCCGTCTCGTGGACGCGTTGGTATTGAACTGGGCCAGTGGTTCGATCGACGTGGTCGAAGGCGATGTCGTTTCACGCATGTACCGTTACTGGAAGCTGCGCGATCAGCGCATGTCATCCGAAGAGCGCGGCATGGTTTACCGCCGAGTGCTGAACAAGGGTGAAACCGACGTCCTCGATCGCATGGTCGCGAACGAGGAATGTCCGAACCTGTGGCACAACCTGATGGCCGAGGTCGCCGACTACATCGACAAGACGGAACGGGTGAATTTAGGATCCAGCGAAAGTTCTCCTGTCTCACGCGCGCGCATTTTCCAGGCTGTGCGTGACTTGCAATACAACCTCACCGAGTACTGCACCGGCATGGCCCACATCCAGGCGCGCGAGCTTTATGCGCAACTTCAGGAATGTGTCGAACTGCTGCGCGATCCGGACGTCCTGGCGTATTTCGGCGGCAACCGGCGCAAGAGTCTTTGGACTGTCATTGAGAAGATGTCGAAGCAGGAGTTTGGCGGGAGCCCAAATATCGCAGCGCTGCGCTCGCTCGCAGTCGATGGAAACACCATCTTCCGTTTTGTCGCCGACTTCACCGAGGGGGGCGTGAGGCAGGAAGAGTTCGCTCGTTTCCTGGATGCGGCCGAGTCATACATCCTGAATTATTCGACAGTCGGCGGCGACATGTCATCGATGGAAGAAGAAGACGGGGAAGAGAGCACCGAATTTGATGAGGAGGATGAGGAGTTGGATGAGTTCTAGGCTCCTCTCTCGTAACCAGCCCGAGTAGAAAATCAATTAACACGGGAGTTCACCGATGAGCGAATCGCAAGCAATGAAGGACCTGGCCCGCAGCTACGCGCGCGACGAGTTAATGAACCTGCCGACTTTTCGGCAACTAGGCACCGACGATCAACGTGCGCTCTATCGCGATGTTTACCATCGCCATGTCAATCGGCTGAGCCAACCACGGACCACGGCACGGGCATTCGCGGACCCCAAGAATGCGGGTGAGATGATCAATGACCAGCGACACCTCAACCAACGCATCGATCAGGCGGGCGAGTTGGCCGGTGGCTTTGTTGATGAAGTCGATTTTCCAGGGTTCGTAAAAGATCTATTGAAAGGCGTGTTCGATGCCAACCTGAAAGTCACTCTCGATCAGATGGAGGCGTACCAAAAACTGTTGAAGGCAGCAACGCAATCCCTGACTGCGTTCATGAGCAAGATCAAGCCCGAAGCTGCGTTTGGCTATTTGGCCGATAACAGTAGTGACGAGTTTGGCCTGTCGTTCAGCGAGAATGAATCCGACGAGGAGGGCAATAAGAAAGTCGTCCTCACGGACAAGGAAGGCAATGCCGTCGATACCGAGGATTCGCGCATCAAGTCGCGCATCATGGATGCGACATTACAGATGGCACGCGAACAACGAGCGATGTTGCGCGAAACCATTCTGATGGGCATCACGCGGCTCGTCGTGGAAAGAGGAAACGTCAAAGCCTCGGTGTTATTCGACATTAAAGCGAAGGAGCAAATCCAGAAGGGAGACAAGGCGGCACTCTCAGAACAGGTTGCCAGGAGCAGGAGCATCACCGCCAGCGGCGGGTTTCTTGGCTCGATCATAGGCGGCCCGTCCGGTGGCGGGACCAGCAGCGAGCGGAAAACGAAGTTGAGCGTCTCGTCGGCCAAGAGCGTCGCGAGCACGGAATTAGCCGCAAAGATCACAGGCTCCGTGGACATCACGTTCAAATCCGATTATTTCAAACTTGATAATTTTGCGGCGATGTATGGACCACTCGGTGGTGCCGGTGGTCCTGCACCGACAGCAGCAGCACCGGGAGCCGCGCCCGCCATGGCTCCAGGAGCAGCGCCGGCCGTTCCAACCGCGCCTGCTGGCGTGACTGCTCCGCGCTGATGAAACTCGATGGCACTCGCGCTGCTTTGGGCTGAAACGCTGGAGGACGACGTATCCGCGTCAAGGCTGCGCTTTGACATTGGCCACAATCACTACTACGTATGGCAACTTGGAGATCAAGGGCGGATCAACACCAACGGCATAGCGCGGCTGGCCAACGTCAAACAGCGTTCGCGCATGTTCGGTCCATTGCGTGAGAGCGCACGTGGCCGCGGGGTCCTGGAAATCCCGTCCGAACTGATGTCGAAAGAAGATCGGTTCGTGCAGTTGATAAGTTTTCGGACCGAGGGCGGTGCAGGCCCGGCCATCTCGCCAATAGTCGAGATGGATTGGACCAAAGCGCGGGGTAACGTGGAACGGTTGCCCGACATGGACACCCTGCCCGCGCTATTCGCAATCGGACGGAGCGCTACGAGACCACGGCGGGTGGCCGGCGCACTAAGTAAGGCGGATGGAGGCTTCACAGTGGCTTTAGCACAAACGTATTCATCCACGCCCGCGCGGATACAGCCCGTGGACGCGGCGCCTTTACGCTGGCGCGAACGCAACCTGAGCCAGGGAATGTTTCTTGGCGGACTGCTTTCTTCGCTCATGCCGACTCTCGCGCCGGTCATTGGCAATGTGTTAACCAGCGCCGCTCCGGCGATTGGTCAATTCATCGGCGGCTTGTTGCCGGGTGCATCGGGTGGCGGCGCCGCAGGCGCGACCGGCGGCGCGAGTGGCACTCCCGCTAATACGCAGCTCACTCAATTGATCCAACAGTTGGTGCGCAGCATTGGTGGCGCTGTTGCTCCCGCGACACCCGCGACCCCCGCCGCAACCCCGACAACGGCCACTGCGCATTCGCTGGCCTTCGGTTCGCTCGGCGCGCGTGTCGCGCGACAGGCGCCTTCCAGGTATTCCTTTTCACACTCGGCGAGAAAGCGCGCACGGCGCAATCCGCGCGTCGTGCAATACGCGCAGGCACAAGACTACAGCCAGGCAATGATTGCGCCTGCTCTCCTCGCTGCCCTGCCGGCGTTGATGCCTGTATTGCAACAAGTATTGTCTCCGCAAACCATTCAAACCGTCCTCGACGCGCCGCAACGCGCTACCGGCCAGATCATGAACGGTTTGATGGATTTTGCGCGAATCGGTATGCAGGCCACTGAACAAGAACGTGCGCATCTGCGTCAACTTAATCCCGGTGTTGATGATCCCGCGCTCCACCAGTTGTTGATGAGCATGAGTCAGGGCGTCGCGGCAGCGCAGCGCTTGAACTACCGTCGCGTTGCGAGTGTGAAACTGAGTTTTGACGACGCGCAGAGCCAGATGCTGTTCGGCCGCTCGCGCGTGTTGTATCGCAGGGACCGAGCGCTGCAATTTCCCCTGAGTGTGATCACGCCGAAGACGATTTCCGCCGCCCGGCTGGTGTTGCAGATCAAGCATCCGGACACCCTGGCGGTGCTGGTCGAGGACAGCGAGGACGTCGGCGAACTGTCCAGCGGTCCAATTCCTCTCGTGCCGCGCATTGATGAAGCAATGACTGCGCGCCTTGAGCCGAATCAGGATTACATCGTGATGGTGACGCTACTCTGGAAGAACAAGAAGAAGCAGCAAGTCGGCACCTCGATGCAACAGCGCATCACGCTGATCGGCGAGTATTCGTTTGATCGGGTGGAAGAAGGCGGCGAGCAGGTTGCGACTTCGGACTTCGAGCAATACCGCGACCTGTGGCACAAAGTCTGGCAGGGTGAGTTCAGCACGGGTGCGCACGCTGCCCGTCTCGACTGCCGTTACTATCTCGTCCTTAATCCAAAACGCACCAACAACGCGCGGCTCGATACGCATGTCAAATCGGACAACGGCAAACTCGGCGGCAAACTCAAGACGGGAATGGAGTACAGCCCGTACGTGTTGAACCATTTGCTCACGCGCCTCACGCCCGAATCCACGCCACTCAGTGACGCTGAAATTGAAGCGCTATGCGGCAACGACTTTGTCGAGCGTTTTAATCAGGCTGCTCAATTCAGCGGCAAGTTGAAAGGCCGGCGCGGCGAAAGCGGCGCGTTGTGGGTGTATCCCGAGTTCAAGATCCAGACGCTCGTGTTGACTCGAGCTGAAGACGTAGACGAGAACGGCAATGTACGCACGCTGAACGAAACACGGGTGCGTTTTCCGATGCCCGTGATGATGCACTTCGTAGGAGTAAAAGGCGCATGAACCCGAAACGAAAACAGCTTGGCTGGGCGCAAGAGACCGATGCCGTTCCGAAACTCGAGGGAATGGAGATCGAGTTTGATGAAAAGGTGACGTTGTTTCCCGTGGACCTGGAAGAGATTCGTGATGTCGTGCCGAAGAGGTCGCCGGGTGCAACGCGCAATGGCAGGGCGACGCATTGAGATGAATGAACTTGCGCCGTACGAGATCAGTCCCCTGGATCGTCTTCCGGCGCTCGCTGAATTCCTCGCTGAACTGGCGGGCGCGGCGAGTGGCGATCCGGATTTTGCAGGAGAGGAAACGATTTGGATCAGTGAGATCAGACTCGACCTGCCGATTGAACTGGATTTGTTGGAGGAGTCGGGTGCGTGGCAGCTCGATGCGTCGCCACCCACCCAGATAATTGAAACGTCGGTAATGCCGGTTTTGCATCGAGTACGACTCAGAGTGACGGTAAACAATGGCGAACGCAATCTCGAACCCGTGGAACCTTGAGAACTTTATCGATTCGCTCATTCTGGAACTCGATAAGGCTCAGGACACGCTCGCAATGAAAGGTCTGACACGGAAAATGACGTACGCCGTTAAAGACGTGGGGTTCGACCTGCACCTGTTTCCCACTTATGAAAACGGCAAACTCAAATTCCAGATGGCGAAGCCGGGCGATCAGGGTGGCTCGCGCATCTCGTTTCAGCTTGGATCCATTACCGATCGCCAGATTCGAGAGTCCGGGAATGAGCCGCTGTCGCGCGATGACATCAGTATCGACAACCTGGAAGGTATGGACGACGAGGTGAAGGATTCGTTGCGTAAGGTCGGAGTGCATTCTACTCGTGATTTGGAGAGGATGGACCAGCGCAACGTTAATGTCGAGAGAGTTGTGGAGAACAAAACGCAAGGCAAGAAGAAACTCGATTATAGCGACCTCGCCAACATGATTAACAAGGCGAAGCGGCGCAAGTTCGCGCCCCAGTTGTCGGCCGCGCAGGGACTGACTGGTGCAGAGGGGCTCGACCTGACGTTGCGCGGGCACAATTTCGTGCTGCCCGGCAATGATGACACTCGCTTTCCGATTGCGCTGCTCAATGGCGAATCGGTGCAGGTCGTTGCGGCGACGCACGACACATTGCGCCTCAAGGCGCCACAGCATTACCTCAAGCCTGGCGCTAACCGATTGTCGATCGCACTCGATCCTTATGCGGTAGTGAACATGGAGATCAACCAACCATGAGCGCACGGTCATCCCGGTTACACGCATTGGAACGGGCCCTTAAATCGCCGGGTAAATCACGGGCCAAGGCCCGCAGGTTAACCGTGATGCGGTTTGAAGGCGCTTCCGCGCCAGCCGGCAACACGCGGCCCGCGGCTTTGCCCCCTGCTCGTTTGCCCAAAGACATGGAAGATCAAATCGCAATCGTGCGGGGTCGCGCCGTCGGCAAACCATCACGCGGCTTGATCCAGCTCGAAGAGCGCTTGCTACGACCGCGGGATACTGGTCCAACAGCGGCGGCGGTTCAGCGCCATGATCATGGCGCGGTGCCGGTGTCCGCCGCTCCGATGTCGCAGCCACGTGTGCTGCCGCGGCAGCTGGCGGCGAGCGAGT
Organism: Acidobacteriota bacterium; assembly: GCA_020199835.1. Classification (GTDB taxonomy): domain Bacteria; phylum Acidobacteriota; class Blastocatellia; order Pyrinomonadales; family Pyrinomonadaceae; genus PSRF01. The sequence goes on from JAIVJV010000010.1 coordinate 14,404, forward strand.
TCGGTGGACGCTACAACGTGGAGTCGTTTGAAGACATGTCAACGATAACGGCTCCACGGCTGCCCACGTCCACACCCCAATTTAACGGAGGCACGACACCGGGCGCGATCTCCGCTCCCGCATTGCCTACAGTTCCACGTCCGGGAGTTACACCTTGCACTGAACCGCACGCGATTTCTCCGAGCGCACTTCCCGCAGTGCCAGAGCGCAGCGAGGCTCCCCGGCGGACTTCGCTTACTACCGATCAGGAAGCCGTAGCCGCGAACTTCGAGCGTGACGTTAGTGCGATGCTGGGTACGCCAGCGCCGGCGGGCACACCCGAGAATCAACAATGGGACGACGCCTTGCGCAATGCGACAACCGGACCAACGGCAACACCTGCAACGCCGGTCGCTACTCCGCAACCCGCGACGCCGAAGCAAGACCAACACGAAGTGTTCAATCAAATGGGCCTGGCGATGAACTATGCAAATAGCTTCGATCTCGGCGCGATGGATATCTCCGCGCGCTTTGATCGTTTTGACGAGGAACTTGCCCTCGCGCCGAAGCCTGCGGCGCAAACGTCCGCCGCTTTATCGTCGCCCGCCCCTCGTACTCCAGTGCAAGCTCTCTCGCTGGATGACTTTGATCTCGTAGAGGATTTGGCTGAAATCACTGGTGCTGCGCAGCCATGCCCTAACAAAGAAGACGCGCCCACAGCAACTCCGACCCCTGCCAGCCCAGTTACAACTGAGAGGATGCAATCATGACAAACCGCCTCGTCGATCTTGAATCCACCATCACTCGCTCTCACAAAACGAAAGCCACACACCGGAACGGCAGGCGTCCGCCGGTTGCGCGCAAACCGCAAGGCGTGCTGACGCGGGTCGCCACCATGCCACCGCCGCCGGCTCCGTCGCTTTCGCCTGCGCCGGCGGTAGCGAAAGGATTGAGTGCCTTGGTCAGCAGGTGGCCGGCGCGCGCTGCCAGCAAAGCGCATGCGTTCGGAGCGGTCGATTATACGGTTCCGGGACTCTTCAGCCCGCTGGCCCAACCACACTCCATGGCGTGTTGGGCCACCGTCTTTACGATGATGTGGTCATGGCGCCGGCAGCAATCTTTGGACATCGAGACTTCGCTCGCTGCCCTGGGGCAAAGATGGCTGGATATGTATCGCGCCAATACTGGGTTGCCTGCTGAGGCCACAGCGGAGTTCATGACTGCCGCCGGATTTGTGGCTGAACCACCGCGAAGTTATTCGGTCGAGGGATGGGAACAACTGCTGCGCAACTACGGACCGGTGTGGGTCACGACCGATGAATTACCGGGTAAGGGTTGGGCCATCCATGCGCGGGTAATCACGGCCATATCAGGTGACGGCACGGCGGATAACACTTTTTTTACTATTGTTGACCCAAATGGCGGACGCACGTATCGAGAATCGATCGCGGTGTTTATACCGAAGTACCAGGAGGAAGTAATTCAATCGGGCTACATGCGCATTCAGGTGGTCCATTGGTCCGCTGATGCGCGCGCCGAAGTGCGGGCGCAATCGTTCGGAGGTCGCACGACACGCGCTTCAGCCGCGCGGGCAAGTTCATTGTCCACTTCCTTTTCCGCGCCCAGCGTGGCGTTCGATTACTCCGGGGCACTGGCCGCGCATCGCCAGGCGTTGGCGCTGAGCCAGTCGTTTGATGTTCGGTACAACGTGGAGCTGGTGCCGCAGCAAACAGGTTTCTCCTGTTGGGCCGCGGGGTTCGCTATGATCGTTGGCTGGCGTGACCGCATGAGCATCAACCCTTCGGAAATCGCGCGCGCCACGGGCTACTGGGCACAATACCAGACCGGGTTGGATCCTGAGGACACTAGAGTCATGAGCACCTGGGGTTTAGTCGCTGAACTGCCTAAATCCTACATGATCGAGGCGTTCGTGAATTTATTGCGCAGCTACGGACCACTATGGATTGCCAGTGCAGAGCCTGGTCCGCACATTCGGGTGGTCACGGGAATTCATGGCGACGGCACTCCGGACGGGACCATACTGCATATCAACGATCCTTGGGAACAGGGCATGACGGCGTTCACTCCCACCAACCGCGGTTCGCAGTACACCGAGACCTTCGCTCAATTTGAGCAGAAACAGGCCGAGTTGGCGATGCGGGAAACGGCCGTCGGAGCACCGATCTACGTCGCTCATCTTCCGAGCCTGCCGCTGTGGATGAACAATCCGTTAGCGCAAAGTTTTTCGCATTACGTTGGCCGCCCACTGGCGATGGAAGCGCCCAGCAACCCGTCGAACTACCGGATGCTGACGTCGGGTATTTGGAGCAGTAACTCGACGCTGACGGTCCAGGGTGGTCAGGGCATGTGGTTCAAAATTCGTAACACGAACGTGTTAGGGACAACCATTCGAATCACAGATCAGGCGAGACAAACCAAGCAGTCGATAATTTTGCCGGCGTCGAGTGTGGAATTTTTGTTCGCCATCTTTGGCAATGAACCGATGGGCTGGCGTTTTGATATCGCCACAGAAAGCGATGCCTTCATGGTAACGTGGGAGTTGTGGAGCACGTGGGTGCCAGGCATGCCGCCGAACGGATAAGGGGGGCGCCGGGCATTGGTCCATTAAAGTGACACACGTCGCAGCCGCAGCGCATTCCCTATGACGGACACGGAGCTAAAACTCATCGCTGCCGCGGCGATCATCGGGCTTAATAACAGGCCAAAGAATGGATACAAAACCCCAGCTGCAACGGGTACACCCAGCACGTTATAGATGAACGCAAAGAAGAGGTTCTGTTTGATGTTGCCCATTGTTGCCCGGCTTAACCGCCGTGCTCTAACAATTCCTCGCAGGTCACCTCTAACCAGCGTAACGCCGGCGCTCGCGATCGCCACGTCTGTTCCTGTTCCCATGGCAATCCCAACGTCAGCCTGGGCCAGCGCCGGTGCATCGTTGATGCCATCGCCTGCCATAGCTACCCTATGACCCTCCACCTGGAAACGCTTAACGATTTCAGCTTTCTGATTCGGAAGCACTTCGGCGACAACCTCGTCGATGTTCAACTTTGAAGCTACTGCGGTAGCTGTTGTGCGACTATCGCCAGTGAGCATCACGATTCGGATGCCGTCCTTATGTAATTGCTTGATCGCTTCGGGCGTACTCTCCTTTATCGGATCAGCAACGCCTAACAGTCCCGCGGCTTTGCCATCAATAGCGACAAACATGACGGTTTGACCGTCGGCGCGAAACTTCTCTGCAAGTTGGCCCAGCTCACCAACTTCGATGCCAAGATCATCAATCAGTGTCCGATTTCCCAAAGCTACTGCGTGCTTCTCAACCTGACCTTTTACTCCTTTGCCCGTTATCGAATCGAACGAGTTTGCGTTCACAACTTCTACGCCCCGCTCCCGAGCACCCGAAACGATGGCAGTCGCTAACGGATGTTCACTGCCTTTTTCGAGACTGGCCGCGAAGCGCAATAACTCGCGTTCATTTACCCCAGCGGCCGGAGCAACCGTGACGAGTTTCGGTTTGCCTTCCGTCAGTGTTCCCGTCTTATCCATTACGAGCGTGTCTACGTCCCGCAGCACTTCGATAGCTTCTGCATCTTTGAATAGGACACCGACCTGAGCTCCCTTGCCCATCGCTACCATGATTGACATCGGAGTTGCGAGACCAAGAGCACAGGGACACGCAATAATGAGCACGGCAACAGCATTTATGAGGGCGTAGGTCAATTGTGGTTCTGGTCCGACTGTCGCCCATACGATGAATGTTCCTATGGCCACCAGGATTACGGCGGGCACAAAATACGCCGACACGCGATCAGCCAGTTTCTGAATCGGAGCACGGCTGCGTTGCGCGTCCGCGACCAGCTGCACAATCTGTGAGAGCAGCGTCTCAGATCCGACGCGCTCAGCCCTGATAATCAGACTTCCCGTGCCGTTAACCGTTGCACCGATCACGCGATCGCCAGGATGCTTTTCAACAGGAATCGGCTCACCGCTAATCATCGATTCGTCGACAGCACTTGTTCCCTCCTCAACTATGCCATCGACCGGAATCTTCTCGCCTGGACGCGCGCGTAACAGATCACCGACCTGCACCTGGTCCAGCGGCACATCCAGCTCGTTTCCGTCAGGCGCAATCCTCCGCGCAGTTTTTGGAGCCAAGCCCAGCAAGGCCTTGATTGCCGCGCTCGTCTGACTACGAGCTTTCAGCTCCAAAACTTGACCGAGCAACACGAGCGTAGTGATTACAGCAGCGGCTTCGAAATAAACCGGAACCGAACCGCCGTGGCCGCGAAAAGAATGAGGGAAGATGTCAGGGAAGATCGTGGCGACCAGGCTGTATCCGTAAGCGACACCCACGCCGAGAGCAATCAACGTGAACATATTCAGGCTTCGGTTTACTAATGAGTACCAGCCACGGACAAAGAACGGCCAACCACCCCAGAGCACTACTGGTGAAGCCAAAACAAGTTGGATCCACGTCAGTGCCGCGGGTGATACGAGGCGCTGCAATGGCGCCCCGGGTATGAGATCGCTCATACCCATTGCAAACACCGGAATCGTGAGAACGACACTAACCCAGAAGCGCCGCTTCATCTCGGTCAGCTCTGCATTCTCTTCTTCCAGTGTGACAGTGCGCGGCTCGAGCGCCATTCCACAGATCGGGCAGAAGCCCGGCGCATCACGGATGATCTGCGGATGCATCGGGCACGTGTATTCGATCTTCTCCGTTGGCGCGGTTACTGTCAGCGGCTCCAGAGCCATTCCACATTTCGGACAGGAACCGGGCTTGTTCTGTCGCACCTCCGGATGCATGGGACAGGTGAACTCAGATGTTGCAGGCGTTTTTGGTTCCAGCTTAGCTTCGCGGAGGTGGCTTGTTTTTTCTTCACTGCCATGACTGAGGAATCGCGCTGGCTCTTCGCTAAACTTTTTAAGACAGTGCGGGCTGCAGAAGTAGAACGTTTTGTCGTTGTATTCGGACGAACCGGCGGCTTCGTTTGGCTTCACGTTCATGCCGCACACGGGATCAACGACGGCGTCGCCGGCGTGGTCTCGAGACGTTGATTTATCGAAACTGCTGTCTATTATTCTTATCGGTTTCATTGCTCATGTTCTCCTGGCCTATCGGCGGTGGGCCAACCGTTATTTCCTCTTTCCTTTTTTGCTAAGTCCGCGGGGAGTCGGATCTGAGTGCCCGATTTCTGTTCCCTCAATCAGCCCGCAAACCTGTCCATCCAGTTCGCCGGTCTCCTCCCACTTTGCCAGCGCCGTTCCCAGCTCTCTGCGGTACCGACGCATCTCTTTCATTCGCTCATCCAGTTCTTCGAGGCGTTGGCGCACAATTTCGCGCACCTCGCGACATGGACTCTTGCCGGCTTGTTTATCTGCGATGATGCGTTTGATTTCATCGAGTGAGAAACCGAGAACTTGCGCTCGCTTGATAAAATCGAGCCGTTGAAGGACTGCCGCGTCGTACATGCGATACCCGCTCTCCGTGCGACCTGGCTGGCCAAGCAATCCGCTGCGCTCATAAAATCTAAGCGCCTCAATACCGATGCCCGTCAGTTTTGCTACTTCACCAATTCTTAATGTAGTAAAACCTTCACTGTGTCCGCGCCGCTTCGATTGGGGCGCCATCATCTCTCTCATCGTTAGTTGTCCTCCCCAGCAATGACATTATAAACTCTGTAGTCGAATACAGAGTCAAGAGATAGTTAGGTGATGCTTGACACCCGGATTGCGCAAGGAATATAGTCCCCTCTCACGTTTGAAATTGAAAACCATTTTCATCTAGCTATTTATCTCAATCGACGTGCTCGAAGGGACTAATCGTCTATGCGCCTGCTCTTCGCCTACTTTCCGGCATTAACAATAGTCGTGTTATCAGCGTGGCTACCGGTAATGGCCCAATCCACTCAAGCATCCGTCACTGGACGGGTTCTGGATCAGCATAAGGCAACGATCACAGGATCGGAGGTGACATTGCGGACGAAAGGCGCAAACAAGGAAACCACCGTTGTGACCAATACGGATGGTGCGTATCACTTTGACGGACTGCTTCCGGGTGAGTACGAATTGAGAGCCGTTGCCAGAGGTTTTTCAGTTGCGAATCAAAGTGTCTCGTTCAAGTCTGGGGAAATTGCTGTTGTGGATCTGACGCTGCAGCCCTATTCGCTCGCTGAAACGGTCGTCGTCACTTCCAACCACTTGTTAATAAACGCTGAAAAGGTAGAACGGACTCCAGGATCCGTCGACATAATAGATAACAGCACGCTGGAGTCCAGCCGTCTGCTCAGCTCTTCTGAGGCATTGCGCAAGGTCGCGGGTCTGAACGTTCGTGATGAAGAGGGTTTTGGTCTTCGTCCTAACATTGGTATCCGCGGGCTCAATCCAACGCGCTCTACAAAAGTGCTCCTGCTTGAGGATGGTCTGCCTCTGACTTACGCACCTTACGGCGATAACTCCTCGTACTATCATCCACCTGTTGAGCGGTTTGAGAGTGTTGAAATAGTGAAGGGATCAGGACAGATTCTTTATGGTCCAACAACGGTCGGTGGCGTCATCAATTACCTAACGCCGCCTCCGCCGGTTAGCCCGTCCGGTTTTTTAACTCTCATGGGCGGAAACCGCGATTACTTCAACGGTCATATCAACTATGGCGGAACCTGGAGAAATACGGGTCTGCTCTTTGATTACACGCGCAAACAAGGCGAGCTGGCGCGACAGGATCAGCGATCGGGTCTGAACGATCTGAATTTCAAATCTGTGTCTGCATTCGGCATGAAGCATGCGCTGACTTTCAAGGCTAACTACTACGGAGAACGTTCTAATATCACTTACTCCGGTCTTACCGAAGCAGAGTATCAGGCCAATCCCCGCCAGAGCATTTTCAGGAATGATTTCTTCGATGGTGATCGATTTGGCGGGTCTGTTACACACGCCTACGTTCCTAATAATGACGTTACACTCACGACGAATGTTTACGGATCGATCTTCTACCGCGACTGGTGGAGACAATCCAGCAACTCAGGTGAACGCCCCAACCGACTCAGCACGCTGGCCGGTGGCGATCCGGATTGCCGGAGCATGGCCGATCTCCACACCACGTGCGGCAATCAAGGACGACTCCGCAAATACTATGTGCGAGGAGTAGAGTCGCGCCTTCGCGCGAATTTTGCTTTCCTGGGTGTTAGTAACGAAGCTGACTTCGGCGGACGCATTCACTTCGAAACGCAGGATCGGCAGCAGCAAAATGGGGACACGCCAAACGCAAGAAGTGGCATCGTCGTCGAAAACAACGAACGGAAGAATTCGGCCTATTCGGTTTTCTTGCAAAACCGCTTTCTCCTTCGCGACTGGACCATCACTCCCGGTATTCGGGTCGAACACATCAAGTTTCAACGCACGAATCGCCTGGCAAATGGCGGCCTCGGTGTAACTGGTCGCACCCAGTTGACCCAAGTCGTGCCCGGCATCGGAATCTCTTACCACCCAACAAGCAGGTTCACAGTATTCGCCGGTGTGCATAGAGGATTCGCGCCTCCACGTACTGAGGACATTATTAACAATGCGACCGGCGGCAGTGTGGATCTGGATTCAGAACTGAGCTGGAATTATGAAGTGGGAATGCGCAGTGTGCCTGCAAAAGGTATTCAGTTAGACGCGACCCTGTTTCGGATGGATTATGACAACCAAATAGTTCCGGCGAGTCTTGCGGGCGGCGTTGGCTCGGCGTTTACCAATGGTGGTGAAACACTTCATCAGGGAATCGAAGTCACCGGACGGGTGGACTCTGGCGCGATTCTCAGTTCGTCTCATAACTTCTATTTGAGAACGGCGTTCACCTATTTACCAGTCGCCAGGTTCAGTGGTACACGCTTCAGCAATGTGAGTGGCTTTAGTACCGTCAGCATTAGTGGGAACCGTCTGCCGTATGCCCCTGAGCAGCTCTTAAATTTAAGTTTGGGGTACTCTCACCCCAAGGGTGTGAACACTTTTCTCGAAGGCGTCTATGTTGGTCGCCAGTTTGGGGATGATTTGAACACAGTTAACCCGACGGCAAACGGCCAGCGTGGTGCTATCCCCAGCTATACAGTCTGGAATGCGACCTTTAACTACAGGGCCGAAGCGCTCCGGTCAACGTTCTTCATTACAATAAAAAATCTGTTCGATCGAACGTATATCGTGGATCGCTCACGAGGCATATTGCCGAGCAGCCCGAGGCTGATACAAACGGGAATTAAATTCTATCTCGGTCGTTAAGTGCCGGAAAAACGCCGAAGCACTCGTCGTGATGATGTTCTGATAGAGGGTCGTGCAAAAACTCCTTTTCCGGGCGTGTTCACCCGGACTCAGGCACCTGCCCAGTTCTGGCTCACAACATGACGCGCTCTTTTATCGCCAGCGTCTTCTCCTTCGTAGCAGTGACTGCGCTATTTTCTGCTCGGGTGCACGCGCATCCGGCGTGGGGTATTGCTGTTGATCCTCAGGGGCAAGTCTATTTCAGTGACTTGAAAACCATCTGGAAGATTGACGCTCACCGCAAGCTGTCGGTGTTCAGAGCAGAAGGCGATAGGCACACGCATGACTTGAACATAGACCAAGCCGGAAATCTCTACGGCGCAGACAATTCATACGAACCGGCGACACGACGCTTTTTCAGTGCGATGTGGAAGATGACGCCGGCAGGAAGCTTCTCATACCTTCTGTCTCCTACTGAGAACCCGCCGAACGGGACAAGTATTTGGCGTGACCGCGACGGGAATATGTATCACGTCACAAATTATCCGGACCGCGAACTGCTGGTCTTGAAAAGAACTCCGAACGGCAGCGTCAGCGCATTAGCCGGCAGCAGTAATGCCGCACGTGAGTACCGTCAGACTGTGCCGTACAGCGCCGGCGGGATTGCCTTGAGTAGCGACGGCGCGTTGTATTTTGTTCATGGCGCGAATGTCAGCAAGATAACGACGACCGGTACGTTGATTTCATTAGCTCGCAATCTGGTGGTGGAGAAACCTTCGGGACAGCCGGCCGGCGCCACTTCGTTATTCGGCATCTCGGTTGATGCACAGGGGAATGCCTTTGTCGCTGATTATGGAAATCGGCGCGTGCTGAAGATTACTCAGCCCAATCAAATCACCACTGTGATACGTGCCGAAGAACCGTGGTTTCCGACTGGCGTTGCAATCAGTAACGGCGAGCTTTACATATTGGAGTACGGACACACACCAACGCACACGCCGATTGGCACGCGTGTGCGGAAGCTATCGACGGACGGAAGAACAACAACACTTGCAACCGTCACAGGAAACATAGCCTCATCTGGAAATCCGTCCACCGTTGACGGTCCATTCGGCGAAACGCCTCAAAGAGCCGAACGCGGACAGCGAATTTCGTACGCTTTGATTGGTGCAGGAATAGGCGTGTTGACTTTAACGGCTATCGTTTGGCGCGTCCGGAGAAGAAAAACACCATCAACGTAAGAACTCTGAAACAGGTGTTTAGTAATAATCGCACCGTCAAACACGTAAGGAGCAACACAGATGAACGCAATCACACAGATCATTACGCAGCAGTTGGGTGGAAGCGCATCGCGCACGATCGCGCAGCGATTTGGTATCAGTGAAACGACGGCTAACACGGCTATCCAAATGGCCGTGCCTTTAATCCTGACGGCCTTGGCACGCAACGCGTCACAACCGCAAGAGGCTCAGAACCTGCATCAAGCTATCGCCACCGACCATGATGGCAGCGTCCTGGACAACCTCATGGGTTATCTCGGAAATCCGCAAAGCGCAAATGGCGCAGGAATTCTCGGGCACGTCTTCGGGAACCAGCGGCCTGTGGTGGAAAACAATCTGGCGCAGGCAACGGGAATGGACCAAAGTTCTGCCGGAGGATTGCTCGAGACCTTAGCGCCCCTCGTCATGGGATCGCTGGGAAAAGCACAACAGGAAAATGGACTTGATCCTTCGGGTCTTTCCAACTTTTTGAACGGTCAACAGCAAGAAGCACAGGCAACCGCGCCAAACGCGATGAGTGTGCTTAGTTCCATGTTAGACCAAAACAAGGACGGCAGCTCCATGGACGATCTTCAACGTATGGCCGCGAAGTTCTTCAAGTAGAAGCACAACCAAAACTTCACGTTCCGTCGGGTCGAACCATTATGTTTTCGCGTTTGATATCACGATGGATGATGCCCGGCGGGTGCTGCGTCAAGTGCGCTCGCAACTTGTGCGGCAATCTCTAGAACGTCGTGTACGCATCGACGGCTGTGTCGAACGGTGGTAATCTCTAGCGACCATGAGTAATACCACATTGATAATTCTTATCGTCGTACTACTCCTGCTCTTCGGTGGCGGCGGCTACTTTTACCGTCGACGATGAGCAAGACACCGCAGGCACGAACTTTGCCATGAAGTTCTGAAGCGCTTAACGGAGCGACATTCCGCTTAAATAGCGCGGTTGGGGGCCTGACTCGCCCTACAGGATTTGTGCGTCGAGCAGCTTCGATAGCGAAGTGGCACTAGCGCGCAGTCTGGACCATGACCTCAGCGTCCTTCTGTACATAAACCATAAAGCGCTTGCCTACAGGCAAAATGGCATCGCCTCCTCGTTTGAAGGCGCCGCCAACAACCCCGATTACCGCGCCCGGTGGAAACAGCGCGCCCAACACGATCGCACGTGCGGCCACTTCGCCACCATGGCTGATGCCCCGGATGCGATTGCGATTGTCCGGAGAGTCCTGACTTGTCTGCACAGGAACACGCGAAAGGTCGACCGCAACCACGTCGGTCATTATCCATGAGAGTTTTCCCGCTTTGCCCCACCGGCCGCCGCGTTTCGCTTCAACAACTCGGCCCGTCACCAGGGCATCCTTTTCAATAACGGTCACGTCCCCGATCGTAATCGGGACCAGTACACGGAAGCTCAAGTATTCGTTGGGACGCACATCAACGGAGCGCACAGTGTGTACCGCTTCGATCTCCAAAGGTGTGCCGGCGGGAACCTTCACCTTGCGCTTCTCTTTTGCGGCGACGTTAGAAGGCTCGGTAGATTGTTCTGACGTCTGGATAACTTTTGTGGCTTCGGATTCTTGCGGTGCTGTCTGCGCCTGGACCGCAAGCTGGCAAAGACAAATCGCAAACAATGCAATGAGAAGACTTTTCACGGCGTTCACTCCGGTTGAGGAATTCGGACCGGCTTCGAATCGGCAACTCCAGTGCCGCAGAACCCGTGCAGGTACCGGGCTGTACGGAGTGTTTATTTATGCTGTAGACGCGCGGTTAGTTAACGAAGGCTCATCACGTAAATTTCAAAGTTGCCGTCGCGGTTACTCTCAAACGCCAGCTTCGTTCCGTCGGGCGAGTATGCCGGGCGTCCATCGAACTTCGGGCCGGCTGTAAGGCGCTTGAGATTTCCTCCTTCCGCAGGCATCACAAAGATATTCGCCCTCAGTCCGTCATATTCGATAACAAACGTTATCGTCGCGCCGTCAGCCGACCACTTCGGTACGAAGGTCGAGTTCGGGCTACGCGTAATCATCTTGAGGTTACTACCATCGGCATCATTACGTATACCTGTAGCCAATAGTGGCTGCCGATAATTTCACGGCTGCGACTAACGAACGCGACTTTCCGGCCGTCCGGAGCCCACGCCGCGTGACCCGCCGCGCCTATCGTTGTCAGCCTTCGAACACCCTGGCCCGCGTGGTCCATGACATATATGTCCGGCTGACCATCTCGATTGCTGGTAAAGACGATCTTGCCATCAACGGACCATCGCGGCGAACTGTCTACGCCTGGATGATCAGTCAACCTCCTTGGATTGCTCCCATCGGCGTCAATCACATAAACGTCTTTGTTTCCGTCTCTCAGACTTGTAAACGCTATTCGTTTGCCGTCGGACGCCCAGGCCGGTTCCGTATCTTCGGCCGGAGAGTTTGTGATCTGTGCGAGCGAGCTTCCGTCGGCGTTCATCACATAAATGTGCTGTTTGCCGTTGCGGTTACTCGAAAAGGCGATCCTGGTTCCATCAGGAGACCAGTCGCGCGCGAGGTCGTCTGCCGCATCGTCGGTGAGCTGGGCCAGTTCACCGTCAACGCTGATCATGTAAATCTCCCAGTTGCCATCCCGGTCCGTGTTGAAGATGAGCTTCGAGCCATCGGGCGACCAACTGGGCGAAGCATTATTTGCCGAATTGTGTGTCACACGCTTGAGATTCTCCCCGGCCGAGTCCATGACGAAAATTTGATCCTTGCCTTCGATTTTCCTCGAGAACGCGATGTTGTGCCCATCGATGGACCAGACCGGAGCGCCATCTGATTTGTCGTGATCGGCAGTAAGGTTCCTCTGCCCTGTTCCATCGGCATTCATTTCGTACACATCGAAGTTACGGTTTCTTCCCGTCATAAACACAATCTTGCGGCCGTCGGGCGACCACTGCGGGCCCACGTCATACTCGGGGTCATCTACTATTCTCCTGACGTTCGATCCGTCCGCATTCATCACGTAGATGTCCAGGTTGTACGGGTTGTACGCAGGGCCTGTGGCTCGATTGCTCGCGAAGGCAATAAGGCTCCCGTCAGGTGACCAGGCGGCGGTGGTATCCACCGCGTTGTTCCGCGTGAGGCGGAGCTGGTTGCCGCCAGCGGCATCCATTACATAGACCTCTTTGTTACCGTCGCGCTCACTATCGAAGAGGATTCTGCCGCCGTCCGGGGACCAGCTCGCGTTTACATCGTCGGCCAGGTTGTTGGTGAGTCGCTTGACGTTCGCGCCGTCTACATCCATCACATAAATTTCGTTCTTACCGTCGCCATTGCTTGCGAAGGCTATCCTCCTCCCATCAGGTGACCAGACGGGCCTGACATCCATTGCGGTGTTGTTGGTGAGCCTCACAAGCGTCGTCTTCGCGCGCGTGACAGGCGGCGCAGGCGACATCAACTGGGGCCTGCGTTTGATCAAGATAAAACCTGCGATCGCTGAACCAACCAGCGCGACAGCAGCGACTCCTGCCCACATCCTTCGCTTCGTATTCCGATTCGTTACGACTGGCGCGAGCGTGGGTTTTTCCACAACGGGGGCCTCGGCAATCAAAGCCTCCTCGAGATCCACGTTGTCACTGAGGTCGCTCTCGTCGGTATCTGCCCGAGATACTTTCACGGGCGCGACGAACCGGTAACCGCGTTTCGGAATGGTCTCGATGTAGCGCGGATCGGAAGAATCGTCGCCTAACACCTTCCGCAAGCCATGTATGTTGTGCGACAGGCTGCCTTCTTCGACGAAGATATCGGGCCACACCTCTCTTAGCAGTTGTTCCTTTGCAACAACCTGCGGCGCGTGCTGTACGAGGACGAGAAGGGTATCGAAAGCCTTCGGAGTGAGACGAACTGTCCCGCCGTCCTTGAGGAGAATCCTGCTGCGTCGGTCCATCACGTATGGCCCGAACTCATACAAATGATTCTCTTGCGAGGACATAGGTGCTCTAAGAATTTTCTAAGGTTTCAATAAGAGTTTTTTCAACCCAGTTCTAAGAAAAACTCAAAAACTTCCGAGAGCCTTCCGGCGCGTTAGCGAGGGTGAAAGGACAGCCTCAAAGGCAGTTCGAAAACGTCGCGAATTATATTGCCGGGTGCCAACCACAGCAATGAGTCCATCCGGCACGGAAGCAACCTTACTAACTTAAAGGAGAACTCTCATGAAACGCATTCTCAACTCAACCGTTATCGCCGTAATCGCCGTCCTACTGCTGGGGAGTCTTCCCGTAAAGGCCGTCGACCGCCCCTTTGCTTTTAATGGCGCGGGAGTCGCGACCTTTATCAAAGATGAAGCTGGCAACGTGATCGGCGGTGACGTGACCTCGACCGCCAATGCGACCCATCTCGGTTTGTGCACCACCATCGGGAGAGTCAATTACACGTCCGCCAATGACCCCGATCACCCGCGTCGGCTACTGTCCAGTGGTTCAGGAACAATCACCGCCGCGAACGGTGATACGCTTGTAATCGAGTTTAGCGGCGTAGTAGATCCATCGGACGGTCCCACGGCTATTGATAGACCTGTCTTCCGCTTCGTCGGCGGTACAGGCCGGTTCGTCGGGGCGTCTGGCAGCGCGAACGCCGTGGTGGTTATCAACCTGGGCACTGGCGCGTTCGAGCTCACTATGGTCGGCAACATCGATTACTGAGTATCACGCAGCAGCTTAAGGGTGTCTGAACGTCACGGCCGTGTTGATTAGTTTCTCCGCGGTTCAGACTTTCAGACACTCTTTCGCTTCTCCTCATCGTACATCACCGACCGATTTGGTCGCCGATAACTGTCAGCGTGCTCGCAAGAGCTCTGGTTCATCAAGTAAGAGCGCGACACCCATCGATTCTTTGCCCGTCTCAGCCCTTCCTTTTTGTACTCTTTCCGCACAAACGTCTTTACTGCTTGTAATCTTTTTGTCATTTCAACCGTGAACTCACTTTTGACAAGAAGTTGCCACGTCACAATGCGTAACATGGAGTCGTCGGGCCAACAAAGTTCCTCGGCAAGCAGTTCAGGAGTTTTCAAAGAATGTCAGTTGATCATATTCGCAATCAAGGCCGATTAACCTTCAAAAGAGACAATGCTTTCTATAAAGAGTTAAGACGAAGAGTCGACGACTATTTTCGCAGTTCAGATCGCAGTCCACGTGACTGTCCCGCGATGTATTTGAAAACGGCAATTATTCTGACTGCGTTTGGCGGGTTCTATTCATTGCTAGTATTCGTGGCGGGATCCTGGTGGCAAGCTTTGCCTCTGGCCGTCCTGCTTGGCCTGGCAATGGCAGCAATCGGTTTCAATATTGAACACGACGGCAGTCATCATTCTTATTCAAACCGTGCCTGGATCAACCGGTTGGCGGCTATGACGATGGATCTGATTGGCGCCAGTTCTTACGTATGGCACTGGAAACACGTAGTCGTACATCACACCTACGTAAACATCACCGGCCATGATGCCGATATTGATATTTCTGTTTTCGGCCGGCTAACGCCACATCAAAAGAGATTTGGCGTTCACCGCTGGCAGCACTTCTATTTATGGCCACTCTACGGATTGAACGTCATCAAGTGGCATCTGTACGACGATTTTCGCGACGTTATTGCGGGCCGAATCGGATCCGCGCGAATGCCCCGGCCGAAAGGGTGGGAACTCGCCGGTTTTGTTGGCGGTAAAGCGCTGTTCCTGACATTAGCCTTTGTATTGCCGCTTCTGGTCCATCCGCTCTGGACAGTGGTCCTGTTCTACGTGTTAACAGTCGGACTTGCGGGCGTGGTTGTCAGCGTTGTGTTTCAACTTGCTCATTGCGTCGAAGAGGCCGAGTTCCCCATGCCGCAAGAGCACTCCGACTCGATGGAAAATGCCTGGGCAGTCCATCAAGTAGAAACCACTGTAAATTTCGCGCGACGTAGTAAAGTCGAGAGTTGGCTGCTTGGTGGATTAAATTTTCAGATCGAACACCACCTTTTCCCTCGCGTTTGTCACGTCCATTACCCTGCCATCTCAAACCTTGTCGAACAAACCTGTCGAGATTTTGGTGTGAGATATGGTGAGCACACTTCTTTTCGTGCGGGACTGTCGTCTCATTTCCGCTGGCTGCGCCGTATGGGTGCACAAACTGCCGGCGGTTCACAGTTAATCGTTGCCCCGAAACATGGACCACTAAAGTGACGGAACGGAGCGTGTGTCATGAAAGTTTTGTTAATCAATCCAGAGTTTCCCGATACCTATTGGAGTTTTCGACACGCGTTGCCCTTCGAAGGTAAGCGATGTGCATTTCCACCACTCGGGTTAATGACTGTTTCTGCGTTACTACCGCCCACCTGGGAGCGCCGACTGATCGATCTAAATGTGGAGTCGCTAAAGACCGCGGACATCGAATGGGCCGACATGGTATTCGCCACGGCGATGCTGGTGCAGAAGGATTCTCTGAAGCAAGTCATAAAACGCTGCAAGTCGCAGGGGAAACGCGTAGTGCTGGGCGGTCCGTACGTCACCACGTCGATGGAGGATCTGCCTGATGCGGATCACATCTTTCTCGGAGAGGCGGAGGCGACGTTGCCGCAATTCGTTAAAGACCTGGAGGCCGGAGTTCCAAAACGCCGCTACGAAGTGGTCGAACGTCCAGCGCTTGCGGCGACTCCTGTCGCCCACTTTCACCTCGCGAATTTGAAGCGCTATAGCTCTATGAGCGTGCAGTATTCACGCGGGTGTCCGTTCTCCTGCGAGTTTTGCGACATTATTGAAATCTACGGGCGCGTGCCACGGACCAAGAGCATTCAACAAATGCTGGCTGAGTTTGATGCACTGCGCGAGCTCAATTGGCGCGGAACCGTCTTTATCGTGGACGATAACTTTATCGGGAACAAAAAGAATGTCAGGTTACTACTACCCGCGCTCGCAGAGTGGCAGAAACGAAATGGTTATCCTTTCTCGCTCCTGACTGAATCAAGCGTGAATCTCGCGGACGATGAACCACTGCTCGAAGCTATGCGGGAAGCCGGCTTTGCACGCGTATTCCTGGGCATCGAAACTCCAGTAGAAGAGAGTTTGAAAGAAGCTCAGAAGCCACAAAACCGCGGTAACTTGCTCGCCTCAGTGAAGAAGATTCAGAGCTATGGTATGGAGGTGATGGCCGGTTTTATCGTCGGCTTCGACAACGATCCCGAGGATGTTTTTGAGCGACAGATCGACTTCATCCGAAAGAGCGCGATCCCGCTGGCGATGGTCGGCCTGCTAGGCGCGCTTCCTGACACCCAATTGTGGAGACGGCTGGCGCGAGAGGGTCGGCTATTGGGAGACGCTACAGGAGACAATACGAACTGCTCGTTGAATTTCAAGCCTCGAATGGATCCGGCGGTGCTGATTAAAGGCTATCAATCGATCATGCAGACGATTTACGCGCCACGTGAGTACTATCAGCGCGTGCTTGACTCGATCAAAGGAACAGCCCGCCCTTACGCACATCCCCACTATGATGTTGTTAGCGCTGTCGCGTCGTTCGCCCGTGTGATGCTAAAGCTTGGAATAGTTGACGGTGAACGCAAAGAGTTCTGGAGATTCTTTACCCGAGCTCTCGTGAAGCATCACGACAGGCTTCCCGAGTCGTTGGTATTGGCGGCCATGGGGTACCACTTTCGAAAGTTGACCACGCGTATGGCCGGCAGCTCAGCGTGATCAACTAAATGGAATGAGCATGAATGAGCCGGCGTATGCGATCCGCGAATAACACATCCATTTTCTGTGGTTCTATGATCGCAGTTACCTCGCCTTCACCAAACGTGGGATGCACCAGCGTCTGTCCCTTACGATAGGTTCGAGCCCGATCATACGGTGCGCCGAGCTCGCCGGTAGCGCGACGCGTTGTGCCGGCCCGGTACACTACACGTGACGCGCACATGGGACAACTAACGCGTGTGATCTTTCCTGTCTTGCTGATGGAAACCACGATGTGGCCGCGCTCCTCGTTACAGGTGACGCACATCTGGTCGACACGGTCGCCGATTTTCAAAGCTAACTTCTCGTCCATGATTTCTCCTGCCTTTTAGATATCGTCCACAGTATTTGTATCATTTTTAGGTGGCGTTGTCGCTTAACGATGTTCAGACTTCACCCGGGCGGCGACCGGTTGCCAGGCAGAAGAGACGCGATTGAAACGAACGCGCTTTACGCCGTGGGCCAATCCGAGAAATTGCAAGGCCCTGATTCCTAACCAGTTCAAATCAATCTCGTACCAACGAAGACCGTGCTGCGCGGAGGTTGGATAAGCGTGATGGTTGTTGTGCCATCCTTCGCCGAATGTCAGCAGAGCCACCCACCAACTATTGCGCGAATCGTCACCGGTTTCGAACCTTGTTCTTCCCCACAGATGCGTGGCCGAGTTAACGAGCCAGGTGGAATGCAGCGCCAGCGTCAGCCGGAGGAAAACTCCCCACAGCAACACGCTCCATCCGCCAAAGATAAAGAGCAGCACTCCTACCACTAACAAAGGAACGTAGTAGCGGCGGCTAAGCCAGCGATAGTAGGGGTCGTTCATTACATCAGGCGCGTAGTGAGCAATAGTAGCCGGTGTGTGATTTTGGGCCGTGCCCCAGAGTATCCAACCGATGTGAGCCCACCAACCTCCATCGCGCGGCGTATGCGGATCGCCTGGACGATCTGTGTGCGCATGATGTATGCGGTGCGTTACCACCCATTGGATTGGACCACCTTCGAGAGCCATCGTGCCGCAAGTCACCAGAAAGTATTCGACGATTTTCGGGACCTTGTAACCGCGGTGGGTCAGCAACCGGTGATAGCCCATACCGATACCCAGACTGCCGCCAACCCAATACAAGACAATGGCGGTTATGACGGCGGGCCAGCTCCAGAAAAAGAGCGCCGCGATTGCAGCGAGATGGGCGCACACGAGGAATATCCCAGTGCCCCAGTTACCTTTGGTCCAATCCGTTTGGAGCCTCACGCGCGTGTTTTCGCTACGTTCTTCTGAAGTCATTTAACAATTTACCAGGTTCTTAATTGATAGCAGTGCGCATCTCCGTGATGGATTGAGACCATAACGGAGACCCGCGCAGGCGTTGAGCGCTGGTTGTTTACCAGCGATTCTCGGACCTGCGTCCACCGCCATTGTTACTAAAGCCACGTCCGCCGCCACGATCTTCGCGTGGTTTGGCTTCATTGACCTTCAGGAAGCGACCGTCGATTTCCTTGCCATTGAATTGCTCAATCGCCGAAGTCGCTTCATCCTGACTGGACATTTCGACGAAGGCAAAGCCTCTCGAGCGTCCCGTATCGCGGTCTTCCACGACACTCGCAGATTGAACCGTTCCAGCTTGCCCAAACAACTGCTCGAGGTCCTGACTGGTGGTTTGGAAGGCGAGGTTTCCAACATAAAGTTTCGTTGACATAGAGAATACCTTTCCCCTTTTTGGGAATGAAAAGAAGCTGCGAATCGGATGGGCTTCGGCGAAACGGTAGCGGTCGAAGGACCAGGTTCGGATGCTCAAAAAGAGCGGCTTCGAAGTGTGAAACAAGCCCACTCTCGAACTTCCAAACGCCAGCGCTGATCGATTTATGCGCGGGGCGCATCACCGTTGATGCGCGAGAGAAGGATTAACCGAGCCTATGATGCCTTATGAGTAACGGCAGTTGCAAGCATCAGCGGTGTGTATATTACAAGTACAGAATATATTTCGAATCGACAATATATCTTGGATGTGGTAAATATGACCTCCGTTTTTATGATCGTTCCTAAATTCGAGAGAGTTTTGACTAAGGAGAAGCGCACCTTCTACTGGCTTGCCAAGGAGACAGGTGTCAGTCATACAACTCTGTGGCGGCTAAAAAAGGGTAGGGCAGCTGGGATAAATTTTGAGACGCTGGAGAAAATCTGCCGCGCCCTGAGATGCCAGCCCGGTGATGTTTTGGTCCTTACAAGCGATATCACTCCCCCACGGCGTCAAGCTTCGAAAAAGGCCCGGAAGGCCTGAGCTGAAGCACTTGCCTTTCCGCGTTATACCAATCAGACTGTTCGGGGAACCACACGCATGAGAATTTTACTTTACAACCCAGATAACGGAGTGACGCGGAACTTCATGCCGCACTTGTGGATGTTTCTTCTCAAGTCACTCACTCCTCCTGAGCATGAAGTGTTGCTGATCGATGGCAACGCCAAGCCGATGAACGAGCAACAGCTCGTGCGGTTTGCGCGGCAAGAAAAGATTGGCCTCGTAGGTATCGGAGCAATGACGCGAATGATTGCTCGTGCTTACTCCTTTGCCGACGCCCTACGCGCGGCCGGCATACCCGTAGTCATGGGTGGTCCACACGTTACTGAATTACCTGACGAAGCGTTGGGGCGTGACGGCGGGCTGCGGCACGCTGACGCAGTAGCGCTCGGCGAAGCCGATGAGACCTGGCCCAGAATCGTTGCTGATGCTGCTGAAGGCAAGTTGAAGGAGATTTACGAACCGGTCGACGAATCCGGTAAAGAACGAAAGCCCTCCCTAAAGGCCTACCCGGTAATCCCGTGGGATACCATCGACCTTGACCAGTTTAATTTGATTCCCCGCATGTTTCGGCGTTTCACAGAGAAACAGGGTTCAGGATGGAAATACCTGAACATGATGCCGATTGAGTCGGGTCGCGGGTGTCCTTACGGTTGCGAGTTTTGCACGGTGACCGGTTTCTTTGGCGACTCGATCCGCTTTAGAACCAACGAAAGCGTCGTTAACGAACTCCTGATGTTGAAACGTCGCGCTCGCAGCGAGCGCGGACAAATATCCGTTTTCTTCATCGACGATAACTTCGCCATCAATATAAAACGGACCAAGTCGTTACTGCGTGACATCATTGCGGCCGAGGCGCAATTACCCTGGACCGCGCAAATCAGCGCGAATCTTTTGCGCGATGAAGAGCTCGTAGATCTGATTGCCGCCTCAGGCGGCAAATGGATTTTTATCGGAATGGAATCTCTCGACGCTGTTAATCTTTCGGATGTAAACAAAAGCTTCAGCAAGCCCGAAGAATACGAAGCGGTCCTTAATCGGCTCGCCCAGCGCAACATCTATGCGATCACTTCTTTTATCCTTGGGCTCGACAACGACACTCCAGGTGTGGCTGATCGTATGCTGGAACACATAGAGAGATGGCCGCCGGGATTGCCGGTTTTCAGCCCGCTCACTCCCTTACCCGGCACTCCGCTGTATGAAAGATTGAAGACTGAGGGACGTTTGACCAGGCCGAAGCACTGGTTAAATTTTGCTCAGTACAAAATGTCGCACGTGCCTTTAAAGATAACGATCGCCGAGGCGCAGCAGGAGCTCGACACGGCGTGGCGAAAAACGTACAGCCCGCAGCGCAACAAGCATGTTACTGACATGCTCACAGAGCAAAATCTCAATGTGGGCGCCATGCACTTCCTGATGAGACTTTTCTTTCGCGGCATCTACGTTCCACAGATGACGAAAAGAGCATGGCTGAGTTTGATCGTTCAAAACCGTAAATCGATCCTCAAGTTATTACGAAACGGCGTTGTGAAATACCGTGAGCACCACGCCGCAATGCGTGCTACTCCAGTTAAACGCGTTAACGCGAAGGTAATTGAAGACGGTCGGAGTCAGTGACGGCAAATGAACGAGGGTTATGAACGGACTGCGCATATTTATCCGGCCGGACAAAGCTTCGATTGAAGATAATGTTTTCTATAGCCAGCGTAGCCGTGGTCCGATATACCGCTGGCACTACGAAGAGCGCCTTGCCAGGTGGCACGTTATGCGGGTCGATGTTTCCCACTGGAGTTCGCACGAATTGTGCCTTGCCCGTTGGCGCTCCGTTCCTCAGGCGCTCAAGGTTCAATTGAGGGAACACTACGTCGAATAGTTACGCGACAACGGCAGTTAGTTCGAGAACGTGGTTGCCCAGACGCAGATCGCCTTGAATCTCAATTTGTGCTCTCGCTAAATCGCGATCGATTCCTTTCGTAAAAACACGCCACGCGATTTCCTGCGGTATCGTCACTCGCGCCGCCGGCTCTGTTCCTGATTCCTTTACCAGTTCCCAGCTGCCACTCGCTCTCGACAAGAGCCACTGCCCACCGGATTCGCCCGTGATCACTACCAGCAATACAGTGCCGGCAGGTGCGTCCGTTTCCCGATAAAGGTGAGGCAAGCCGCGGAGAAAGCAGTCGAGGACCGGATGATAGAGTTCCGGGGTCATGATCCCGGGGCGATTTACGGCAACTCTAATTTGCTGTTGATGATGCCAGCGCTCCGTCAACTCGCGAGCGGTGTCAAACCAGTTAAGAGAGACCGCTTCTCCCGCCCAACTCACACCAAACGCAGCCGGAGCAAACGGGTCGAGCGATTCGTGAAACTTCGCGCTTTGCTCACACGCAATTTTCATTAGATCGATGAGGACGGGCGGACTAAGACGCCGATAAACTGTCACGCCCTCTTCGTTCAGACGATTGACCAACGTGACTACATCCGGTGGCGATTTGATCTTGTCCGTTTCGACGTACCACGCGTCCCGCGCTACCGACAATTTGCGCAGCACCGTGTCGAGCAGGTGCGCCGCGACATCGCGAACCTTCCACTGAGGCGCAACGGTTTGCACCTCCCACTCGCTCGCGGACAACGAAAGTAAAAGCTCGATTAGTTTGTCATCAACTCTGCGCAACAGATGCGGGCAGAGGATCGGATCAAGGCCACTCGATTGAAAGCTCATGCTGATTTTCACGTTAGCATAACTTCGCAATTTTGGAACCGAATCCGAAAACGCGTCTACTGCTTTACAACGACTCTTCAAACTTTCAGATCCTCTTCATGGTCCTTAACTCATCTTCAATTTTGGAAAAAATTGAGAGATTTGGATCGCGTTGATCCAAAGGCGTAGAAACTCTTCTCTTCATCGTTCTCGATCGCTGCGTCTCAACATTGGCTCGTTAGTTGCCCACCGATTTCCACACCAGGTCATTCTTGGTAAGGACAAAAGCCAAACTCCAGAGCAAGTCCGAAATTTCGGAGGAAAACAGATGGCAAAACTGAAATACTTTAGCGCTTTGACAATGCTGATTCTGCTCGCACTGGCGCCCACCGCAATGGGCCAAACCAGTAAGGGCTTTGTGGTCGGGACAATCGCCGACCCTAACGGCGCCGCCGTCGCGGCTGCCACGATCAAAATCACCCACACGGCTACGGGAGTCTCACGCGAAACGACTGCGCAAGAAGATGGCAGCTATCGTTTCGACGCCGTCGATCCCGGAACCTACAAACTCGAAGTCACTGCAACGGGATTCAAGACCGCGACTCGCGAAGTCGTAGTCGCAGCAGCCCAGACTGCTGAAGCTTCAATTCCGTTGGAAGTGGGAAATCCGACCGAGGTCGTAACCGTAACCTCGGGAACTACAGTTGAACTTCAAACGCAGGACGGCGCGCGCGTAAACACGATCGGCACGCGTGAGATTACCGAGATGCCGGTTCAGGGTTTGAACCCCGTGAATCTCGTGTTCACGCTTCCCGGTGTTACCGATCCTGGTCCATTGGCCGGCGGCTTTGTTCAAGGAACAGAGTTCTCCGTCAACGGGCTGCGCGCTCGTGCTAACAACCAGTTGATCGACGGACTGGATAACAACGACAACTCGATCACCGGCCAGTTTTATCAACCGGTTTTGCGCGACGGCTATAACGAAGTGACTGTGCTGCAGAGCGACTACTCGGCTGAGTATGGCCGAGCGGGTGGCGCTGTGGTGAACGTTATAACGCGCAGTGGAACCAACGACTTTCACGGCTCGATATACGACGTTATTACTCCGAGCAAGCTCGCCGCACTTTCACCATTTGAGAAGGCCGGCCTCGGTTTGACCAAGAAACCGGTCACTATCCAGAACGACTATGGCTTCTCGGTTGGTGGTCCAATCATCAAGAACAAGCTGTTCTTCTTTGGCACGATTCAGTGGTCTCCGTTCCGAGCCGGCGGCGTGACGTCTTCACCCGCTGTCCCGACCGCCGAAGGTGTGGCGCAACTGCGCGCGCTCTTCCCGGCAGGCGCGAGTCCGAATCTCGATCGTTATCTCGCTTCAATCGGTGACCTCCGCGGCACAACGGGCGTCTTCAATGTGCCTCTCGGCGGCGGTCGCGGATCGATTCCGTTCGGCACCGCGACTCGAACCAGCGCCCAACCCGTGGATGATACGCAGTATCTCTTCCGCGTAGATTGGACCGCGAGCTCGAAGGACGCCGTCTCCGTTCGTTACCTGGCTGATGATCAAATCTTCTCGAACCAGGTCCCGCAGTTCTCATCGCTGCAATTTCCGGGAACGGAAGTTGACGTGCCCAGCTTGATTCAGAATGCCTACATCAACTGGACGCGCACGTTCTCGCCGAACACAACCAACGAACTTCGGTTTGGTTATGGCCGGTTCAATGTGCTGTTCAACTATCGCAATCCCGAACTACTGACGGCGCCCGCGCAGTTTCTTTTCGGCGGAACGGCTTCGAACGTAACCGGCATTGGTCCTGATCCCACTTTCCCGCAGGGTCGAATCTTCAATAACTGGCAGCTTCAGGACACGATCTCGCACACAATGGGTAATCACACCATTCGCGCCGGGTTCGACATGATGCTCCAACGTGCGAAGCAGTTCGTACCCATCAACACCCGCGGAACTTTAACGTTCACCGATGCTGTTGACGAGGAAGGCAACGTTCTCTTTCCGGCTTTCGGAAACTTCGTTGACAACTTCTCGGGCAATTCAGGCGGGTTTGCCGCGAAAGTATTTGGCGCGAACGTTGATTACCCCAACGTGTTCAACCAGTCATACTTCGTCAACGACAACTGGCGTGCTCGTCCCAATCTGACGTTCAACCTCGGCTTGCGTTACGAGCTTTACGGTGTGGCGCAAAACGCAGCGCACTTCCCGGCGTTCTGTGGTTTCGACGTGCCGTTCCCGACTCGTTGCGAAGTGAAACGAGACACGAACAACTTTGCTCCGCGCTTCAGCTTTGCTTACACGCCGAAGTTCTGGAAGCGGATGTTTGGCGAAGATGTAACTGTAATCCGGGGCGGCTTCGCTGTGAATTACGACGTCTTCTTCAACAACATACTTAGTAACACAGTGGCTTCGTCGCCTAACGCGGTCGGCGTCACGACGTTTGGATCGGACGCACCAGGCCCGCGTGGTTTTGCGAACGCCTCCAACACGCTTCCGGACGAAGCAGCTGATCCGAATCCGTTGGCGACTCAATCGACAGTGTTGCCGAACCTGCACAACCCGAAGACCTACGTTTGGAATTTCGGTATTCAACGACAACTTCCCTGGCGGATGGTCGCGGACGTTGCTTACGTAGGATCGCGTGGTATTCACCTCTTCATCAATGAAGAATTGAATCCGCGTAACATCCTGGCAGCCGGTGCTCCGCGCGTAAATTCGGGTTTTGGTCCGGTTCAGCCGCGTACCAATGGTGGCGATTCGAATTACCATTCGTTGCAGACGCGACTCGAAAGAGGTTTCGCAGACCGCGTACTATTCCGTCTTGCGTACACCTTCTCGAAAGCGATCGACAACGTCAATAGCGAAGTCTTCGTGACCTCGGGTGGAAGCAGCCGTGCCTCTGACCTGTTGGGTAATCTGGGTGGACGGCGAATTGACCGCAGTGTGGCCAGCTACGATGTGCCGCACGCAGCATCCTTCTCGTTCCTCTACGATATTCCGACAGCTTCGGATAATCGCATCATCAGAGGCATCACGAGTGGTTTTACTCTTTCGGGAATCTGGCGCCTTCAATCAGGAGCTGTCGAAACGGCTTACTTGAATGGCTTTGACATTAACGGCGATGGCGTGGCTTTTAACGATCGCCCCGCAATCAGCAATTCAAATGCTCCGGCTAACTCGGTCGCGATCGCCAACGCGCTATGCGATGTTGCTTCACCGACCGGATATTGCCGGAACGATTTCGTCACTCCGATCGGGCTCAACGATGCACGTTTTGTAGTCGATCCCGACATTCGCACAGGAATCGTGGGACGCAATACGCTTCGTGCTCCGAGCTGGAACAGGCTGGATCTCAGTCTTACCAAAGCGATCGGAATGCCGTTCACTCCATGGGAAGGTGACAAGTTTGAAATTCGCGTGGACTTCTTCAACGTATTCAACCGTCCGATCTTTACGTGGGACGCACTTACGGTGGGTGGTCTGAGCGATGGCGATGTTTTCAACACCTTCTTCAACCAACCGGAACTCAACGGAGGACCAAACAACGTACTCCGCACTTCCCGGTCGGGACGAATCCAACTGCGGTATTCGTTCTGAGGATTAAAAGCTGGACACTGTTAGGGGCGGGACCTTCTTAGGCCCGCCCCTCTTTTATGTCCACGAAGTTAGTGAGACTCACTTCTTTGCAGACCTGCCCAATAGCTTGGCTTCGCGCTTGATCTCCTCACTGCAATCCACGATCTTCTCGAGATTCTCGGCGGCGGCATCAATCACCTTTGCATCAACTACGCCGAGATTCTTGAAGAGCGGATTTGCCACAAAGCTCACCACCAGGTCGTGCAGGGCTACGATATTTTGCTTGATGTGACTTTCGTCGATCGTTTCCGCGTGAGTAGTCTTCACTTCAGTCTTCTCGGGTTCAGGAAGTGAAAGATTTTCCCGCAATCGAGAGCTTCGTTTCTTCATGTCATCCGTCAGATCGGCGAGGCGATCGTAATCAAGAGTCTTGTCCGGCTGAAGCATGCGGACGATCTCATTGTGGATCACCTGTATGCGTTGAAAGTCGTCGTTAATTTGCGGAAAGAGATTTCGCCTTCGTTCCCTGGCCGCCTTCGCATCGTTCCTCATGCGATTGATCGTGCGATCGTAATCGTCCGCGGCCCTACTACCGTCGCGAGCGGCGGGACCTGGCAAGCGCGACTGTGATTGGGCAACCTCTGCGACGGCGAGCAGGATGAGTGGCAAGGAAATAATCGTGCAGCAATGCTTACGGTTAAAGCGCTGAAGGACCGTGGGTCTCGACTGGCTCATGATGTTGCCTCCGAGATGTTTTGTATTGCAAAGCGGCTGGACGACGTAAGTATAAAACTGGCGATGGTAAAAACACAAAATTTTTTGACGACCTACGGCGCGCTCTGTATAGTCGTGATCAGTTTTCCAGCTTGCCTACCTCGACGTCGGCATTTCTAATAATCCCAGCCGAGGAGATTTTATGAGACGTGAACCCCTAGCGATTCTCTCTGCCGTCGTTCTCTCTGTAAACCTGTTTCTCAACCATCCTACGGCCCTCGCGTTTGCGGATGAACGATTCGCCACCCAGGTGAAGCTCTCAGAACCGATCCCCGGTTTCGGAATGACTGTGGATATCGACGGCACAGTCCGTTTTCCATCCCCTCCGTTTACATTTTCCAGTAGGGTGGTCCATCTTCCGCGACGGGCGGAATGATGCTGATTGATCGATGAAGGAAGGCACCCTTATGAAACGCATGACTCTCTTGTTTGCTCTTGCAACACTGGCGAGCATTATCGCTTTTGCGGCGCCCGCATCCCGGCGCGCTGATCAAAACGCGTCCCAAAACGCCGCACCGGTTTTCGTGAAAACAATTCCAGCGGGTTACCGCGACTGGCGGTTGGTCTCCGTTGCACGCGAAGAAGGCGATCTGAAGGACATTCGCGCCATTCTCGGCAACGACGCTGCCATCAAGGCCTATCGCGAAGCGACGCTTCCCTTCCCGGACGGCACGATCATCGCGCGGCTTGCGTGGAGTCACGACGTGTCGGAGGAAAACAACAAAACCTTTGGTCGTGCTCAATCGTTCGTCGCCGGAGCACCGAAAAACGGCGTTCAGTTTATGGTAAAAGACTCGAAGAAATACGCCTCGACCGGCGGCTGGGGATTTGCTCATTTCAACGACGGCAAAGCTGCCGATGACGCCGTGCTCAACACGTGTTTTGCCTGCCATCTGGCGGTGAAAGATCGCGACCTCGTTTTCACCCGTTACGCACCGTAATAACGACAGAAAAGGACGAAGACGATGACGACAGAACCAACCATTGACATGAAACTCGAAGTGGCGGTGCTTAGCGTCTCCGACGTGGACCGCGCGAAGTCGTTCTATCAGAAGCTCGGCTGGCGCGAGGACATTGATATCGCGAACGGCGACTTCCGCGGCGTGCAGATCACGCCGCACAATTCGCAAACCTCTATCATCTTCGGTAAGGGAACGAAATCAGGAAAGCCTGGCTCGGGCACGCTGCTTCTCGCAGTCCACGATATCGACGCCGCGCGCGCCGACTTGCACGCCCGTGGCGTTGACGTGAGCGAGGTGTTCCATTATGCCGCCGGGCCCTTGAACGACACGGTGCCAAATTCTCGCCTCCCCGGCCGCGATCCTGAAGGTCGTTCGTATTTCTCGTTCGCGTCGTTTGAGGATCCGGACGGGAACAGTTGGTTGCTCCAGGAGATCACGATGCGGCTTCCCGGACGCGAGTGGAAACCTGCTGGAGCACAAGCCGCGGATGTCGGAGCACTTGCAGAACTGCTTCACGAGACGGAGGAACACCACGGCGCTTATGAGAAGACGCACGGGGAACATCACTGGTGGGACTGGTATGCTTCGTACCTGAGCGCGCGGCAGAACGGCAGTGGTCCAGAGGAAGCGTCAGCCGCAGCGAAGCGGTACATGGATGAGGTTTTTCAGGTGCCGCTAAGATGATTTGAAGTTTCAACTTGCGACTACTTCGCGGTAAACCTGCTCGGTATCCGTCACCATTCGCTTTAGTGAAAAGCGCTCCCGCGCCGCAAGTGACGCGTTGCGACCGAGGCGTGCACGCTCAAGCGGATCGTCGAGCAGCTCTTCGACTGCCTGGGCCAACGCTTCTGGATCGTCCACGGGTACAAGTCTGCCGGTGACTCCGTCCTCGATGATCTCCTGGCCACCTTCGGATGCCGTCGCAACGATTGGCAGCCCGGCCGCCATTGCCTCCACAATCGCGAGACCGAATGGCTCCGACCGTGCCGCGGATACGAACAAGGTTAGCGACGACAGTGCCGCGGGCATGTCGTCGCGCCAACCCGAAATTGAGACCGCGTCGTGAAGACGGAGTTCGGCGATGAGACTTTCGAGGGATCGTCGATGGTCCATCTCCGGAGACTTGTCCTCACCAATTACCACAAAGTGCACACCACGGCGGTGTGCGGCGATCAGCGCCGCCGCGCGCACAAAAACATCGTGACCTTTTATCGGCGAGAGGTGGCCCACCGTTCCAACGAGCACGGGAGCATCGCCGTCGCGTGCGCCCGCACGCGACCGATCGAAACGCTCGGTATCAATCCCGTTATGGACCACCGTTATCTTTGAAGACTCGATTACGCCGTTTTGCCGCAGACTTTCTGCCACAGCCTGCGACACTGCGATCACACGACCGGCGCCACTCAGTAGCGGTTTGTTAATTCCTTTTAGCGGGAAAAGCGTGTGACGCGTAAGCACGAGCCGCCCGCGTGACGCGAGTTTCACAGCAAGCGCTGCAAGGTGATAATCCCTCGCCGCATGCGCGTGAACGATCTCGATCCCGTTCGCACGCACAAACTTCGCAAGTCCTCTCAGGTTCTTCAGGTAGTGGCGCGGACTCAGCGCGAAGTGCCGTCCTTCAGGCAAGAACGACAATTCAGCCCACAACGGAGATCCGGGAACTGACGCTGCGTAAACCTCGTGTCCGAGATCTACCAACGCGTGAGACAGGTCTGCCAAGTGACGTTCGCCGCCGCCGAACGTGATCACGGAGCATACCTGTAAAATTCTCATTGCACGCGCACGACCCACTCTGCTACAACTTCGCGTAGCTGTTGCCAAGGGTTGTCCTCTCTAACGATTCCCGATTTCCATTGAATCACGCGTGCACCAAAAGCACACCTGAAGGAGCTAAACATGCGACTCCGCCCCGCGGGTCTTGTTCTGGTTTTCTGTTTGACCATCCTTTCCGCTCAAACGTCTGCGCTGGCTTCGCCTTGCGAAAACGGGCAGGAAAGCGGCTTGCCGCTGCCGAGTACATTTCGCCCGGCGCGGCTTTCTGAGTTTCAGGCGCAACTCAAAACATTTCTCAGCAGCAGAAAATATAAGACACTGAACTGGTGCGAAGACAAGAAGCTGCGCGACACTGGTCCATTTGTCAACAACACCAGCTACGGTGTTCATCCGACCGTAAAAATCTATTACTCCCCTGTCGTCATTAATTGGCTCAGCGACCGAAGCAAAGTGATTCCGGACGGCGCAATGATCGTGAAGGAACAGTATTCGCCCCCTGCCGCGAGATACCAGTTCGCGCCACCGAAAGCAGTCAACGGCTGGACCATCATGATCAAAGACAGCAAGGGCTCGCAGGACGGTTGGTACTGGGCGGAAATCTGGGATGCTCAATGTGTTGACAATAACAAACCTCCGTTTGCCTATCCGTATGCAGGATTCGGGCTCTACTGCGTGCGGTGCCACGCATCGGCCGAGAGAGAACACACGTTCACTTATTCAAAGAACATCAAAGGCTTTCCCGGCGATCCCGATTCGTACTTCGTCGATCTGTCGTGGGCGTCGAATGCCGTATCGGGGCACTCGTCAGCTCCGGCACAACCGTGTAGCGATGCCGCAACAAGCGATCGCGACGTTCCTACCGCTGGCCACAATACAGATGCCAGCGACGTGCAGGAACAAACGGTTTACCGGCAAATTGCGAGTCTGCAATCCGCGACTGTCGATCCGAAATTCGCCGCCTTCTACAAGTCGATCGCTCCCGTACCGCTGGACAAGGTGCTGAAGTTTCCGGGAGAGACCTACGATCATGTTTACCCGACGACTAAAGGAAGCAATCAGTTTCTGACTTCCGATCAGTGCATGGGCTGTCACAGCGCGGGCGCGTACGGCAACGTGATGATGTATTCCGGCGCGAAACAACCCGATGGTTCAACGCCGGTGATGAACGTTTCACCGTACGGCGAGTGGCGTTGGTCGCCAATGGGTCTGGCCGGCCGCGATCCGGTCTTTTATGCACAACTCGACAGCGAGATCGCCTTCGTAAAGGAGTTCTTTAAAAACGATCCGGCGAAGGTCGCGGAAAATATCAAGACGATTAACAACACGTGCTTCAAATGCCACGGCGTGATGGGCAAACGCCGTCTCGACGACGATCACGGTGGGCCCGGCAAAGGCGACTTCGATCCCGCCCTCGTCTACGCGACTTACGACACAGATCCTTCAACTAAGAAAGACTCGTACATCTATGGCGCCTTAGCCCGCGATGGCGTTAGCTGTATGGCCTGTCATCGAATCGTTGAAGACAAAGGTTCATTCAGCGACTTCCTCAAGACGAAGATCACCGGCAACTTCACGACTGGCAATCCCGAAGAACTTTATGGTCCTTTCGAAGATAAAGAGATCGTCACCGATCCGATGAACAACGCTCTCGCAATCAAGCCGAAACACAATGCGTACATCAAGAGCTCGCGTATGTGCGGCAACTGCCACACGATCAACCTGCCGTTGATGGACAATCCCGATGCGGATCCCAACAAACCGCACCTCGAGCAGGTGACTTATCTCGAATGGCTCAACAGCGGTTATCAGAACGAGGTGGGCACAAATTCAAAAGCGCAAACGTGCCAGAACTGCCACATGCCTACGAAGTACAGCAACTCCAAAGGCACACTCAATATTCCCGTCATCCAACAGCCGATCGCGTTCATCGAAGACACTCAATACCCGCAAACGGGCAACCGTTTACCGGATGAGAAGATTCTGGTTCGCTTCCGCGACAAAGGCTTTGCTCGTCATCAATTTCAGGGACTGAACGTCACGTTGCTCGAAATGTTTCGGCAGTTTATGTCGCCTTACAAATCGAACGGAACGAACATTCTTGCCAACGTCATTCTCGGCGTCCGGCAAAACGATTACATGTCAGGTCTGGATGATTTAACGACAGCGATCGACGCGTTCGTGCAACAAGCACAGAACTCGACTGCCGATGTCTCGGTATCTGAGCCGACAATCAGCAACGAAAAGCTGATCGCTGACGTGAAGGTTACAAACAAGACCGGCCATCGTTTCCCGAGTGGCGTTGGGTTTCGCCGCGCGTTTTTAGAGTTACGTGTAACCGATAACGATAGCGGCAAGATTGCCTGGTGTTCCGGTTGTACGAATGAGCTCGGCGTCATTTTGAAAGGCACCAGCACTGAACGACTGCCGTCAGAATTGTTTGACGTCTACACTGACGGCACCAAGCCCGCGACGCTCGGTTATCCGGCCGCATGCAATAAAACCGTTCCCAGTATAAGCCCACAACATTACCAACCACACTATTTTTGGGATACGCAAAAGAACACCGGCACGGCCATCACACGGCAAGATCAGGTTCAGATCTATGAAGAGTTGAACCTGAATATTCAGTGCGCGATGACCACGAGTTTTCTTCGCCGCGATTATCAGTTAAAAGACAACCGTCTGCTGCCGTTTGGCTGGAGCCGCACCGGCCCGCTCAACCCTGACAAGACGCCTTACATTCCCGCGGATTACCTGCACGAGACTTTTCCGGTCAAGGTTGATGGCGATCCGGCTTACGCGGACGGAAGTGGAACGAGTGTCGTGAGGTATGAGATCCCGTTGAGCGCGTTCACCGGCAAAAACGTGACCATGACGGCGACGATCTATTACCAGTCGATACCGCCGTACTTCCTGAACGATCGTTTTACCCAGGCGCCGAACGCGCCGGCGACGCAGCGGCTCTATTACCTGACGTCGAACCTGCAAACAAAAGGCACTCCGATCGAAAACTGGAAGTTCCAGATTGCGCAAGCGACTCAGACCGCTAGTGTTCGTTGATGTCGAGGTTGGGGCTGCATCAGCAACCCATTACGAGTTATCATCGTACTACAACCTAAACCGCCGGCTATTTTCTTCAACACCTGGAGGGTAGTAAATGAAACTCAAAGCTTTAGTACTGCTGCTGCAACTTCTGATTGCTTTCCCCGTCTCGGCTCTGGCGCAAAAGAAAGTTGACGTAAAGGCAGGACTTGCGCCGCTTATTCCGCTGAAGGATTTCTTCCGAAATCCCACCAAGGTTGCGTATGCGCTTTCGCCGAACGGCGAGTACCTCGCGTTTATGCAGCCGTGGGAGAGCCGCCTCAACATCTTCGTCGAGAAGATCGGAACCGGCAATGCCGTTCGCGTCACCAGCGCCAAACAGCGCGACATCTCCGGCTACGCGTGGAAGGGCAACAATCGCATCGTCTATATCCAGGACACCGGTGGCGATGAAAACTTCCGGCTTTACGCAGTCGGGATCGACGGCTCGAATCAGAAGGACCTGACTCCGTTTGAGAAGGTTCGCGCCCAAATCATCGACCGCCTCGAACGAAACGAGAACGAAATCCTTGTTGGACTCAACAAACGTGATCCGCGCGTCTCTGACGTCTATCGCATCAACGTCAACACAGGCGAGATGAACATGATCGCGGAGAACCCCGGCAACTACACGGGTTGGGCGACCGATTGGGATGGAAAACTCCGCATTGCTGTAACAACGGACGGCGTCAACAGCACTCTCATGTTCCGCAACACTGAAGCGGAAAAATTCGCGCCGCTTGTAACTACCAGCTTCAGAGAAACCATCGCGCCGTTGCTCTTCACTCCCGATAACAACCACCTGTACGTAGCGAGCAACGTGGGGCGTGACAAGACGGCTGTGGTCAAATACGACGTCGAAAACAAGAAAGAGATCGAGAAGATCTTCGAGCATCCCGAAGTCGACGTGAACAATCTGCTCAGCTCTCGCAAGCGCCGCGTGATCACCGGCGTCTCTTACATCACAGACAAAACACGCTACCAGTTCATCGACAAGCAGCGCGCGGATCTACAAAAAGATCTCGAGGGTCGCTTGCCGGGTTATGAAGTGCGTCTGGCAGGCTGCAATCTTGAAGAAGACAAGTGTTTAGTGCGAACGTTCACCGACCGCTCGCTCGGCGCTTACTACTTCTACGATCTGAAGTCGAAAGATTTTCGAAAGCTCGCGGACGTCAGCCCATGGCTGAACGAGCAGGATCTGGTTTCAATGAAACCGATCAAGTATCAAAGCCGCGACGGTTTGACCATCCATGGATACCTGACGCTTCCCAAAGGCGTGCCGGCTCGCAATCTTCCGGTGGTCGTGAATCCGCACGGTGGTCCATGGTATCGCGACCAGTGGGGCTTCAATCCGGAAGTGCAGTTCCTGGCAAACCGCGGTTATGCGGTGTTGCAGGTTAACTTCCGCGGCTCCACCGGATATGGACGCAAGTTTTGGGAGGCCAGCTTCAAACAGTGGGGCAAGACCATGCAGGACGACATCACTGACGGTGTCCAATGGCTGATCAAGCAAGGCATCGCCGATCCGAAACGCATCGGCATTTACGGCGGCAGCTACGGCGGTTATGCCACGCTCGCGGGGCTGGTTTACACGCCGGATCTTTACGCAGCCGGTGTTGACTACGTGGGCGTTTCAAACCTGTTCACGTTCATCAAGGCCATTCCGCCTTATTGGAAACCATATCTCGAGATGCTCTACGAGATGATCGGGCACCCCGAGAAAGATAAAGATTTGCTGACCGCGGCGTCACCGGTTTTCCATACCGATAAGATCAAAGTGCCGCTTTTGATCGCGCAGGGAGCAAACGATCCGCGCGTGAACAAAGCCGAGTCGGATCAGATGGTGGAAGCGCTGAAGAAACGCGGCATCGAAGTGCCTTACATCGTGAAGTCCAACGAAGGACACGGCTTCGCGAACGAGGAAAACCGCTTCGAGTTTTACCGTGCGATGGAGGAGTTTCTCGGCAAGCACCTCGGTGGACGAGTGGAGAAACGGAGCGAGAGCAGCAAGAACTGAGCGACCTGGATTTATAGTCGCGCATGTCCTAAGGCGTAGCTGAAGCAGTTATTTCTTCAGCTACGCTGTTTATTTTGCGAGCAAGACCGTCACAGAGTCGGCTTCCATATTGCTCGTCACTACATCGAGCTTTCCATCTCCGTTAAGGTCACCGAGATCTAGTCGCCAGGTGCCTGGACCACTTCGCGTTGATGGGCCTGTCGTAAACCCGCCCTGCCCGTCGCCTAGCATCACGCGCACACTGTCGCCTGCGGCAGCAATCACGTCACTCTTGCCATCGCGATTAACATCCGCGACGCGTGCATGAAAGACGTTCCCACCGAAGTCGAATGGTGAGCCTAACGCTTCAACAAACCCGCCACGGCCGTTGCCAAGCAGTACGGTGAGCTTATTCATATCGTGATGAGTCGCCACGACGTCGGGTTTACGATCGCCGTTGAAGTCGCTGATGGCCGCGAACCACGGTTCACCCGTGCGCAACGGCAACTGCGTGGAGGTATAAGCTCCCTTTCCATCGGCCAGGAGCAGAGTCAGCGCCCGGCTCTGCGGCAGTTGTTGAGCTCTCAATGGACCGGTGGCCGTGGCAGTCGCAACGATATCGAGCTGCCCATCGCCGTTGACGTCGCCGACCGCAAACGGATATGGACTTGGACCAACGGGGAATGGTGAGCGTGGCAAACGAGTGAAGCCTCCACGTCCATCGCCAAAAGCTACGGACACGTCGTTGTCCGTGCTGTTGACAGTGACGAGATCCATCTTGTTGTCACGGTTCATGTCCGCGAGAACGACGCCGTGTGTGTGCGGATAATCGCCGTCACGCATCACGATTGTCGAGTTTGGAGCTGGACTGAATCCTCCATTGCCGTCTCCGAAGAGCAGCAAGATGCCGTAACTATCGTGAGTCCCAACAGCGAGGTCGAGCTTGCCATCAAGGTTTACA
The DNA here is from genome assembly GCA_020199835.1 of Acidobacteriota bacterium. Lineage (GTDB taxonomy): Bacteria > Acidobacteriota > Blastocatellia > Pyrinomonadales > Pyrinomonadaceae > PSRF01. Next base: position 49,763 of record JAIVJV010000010.1, read on the forward strand.
TCTCCCAGTGCGATCTCGTGAGGAGGATGCGGCACCGTCGTCGCGTTAGCCGTAGCGGCAAACTGTCCGCCGCCGCGGCCCAACAAAACGGTGATGCTGCGGTTGTTTGCACCCGCCACTACGAGGTCCGGCTTTTTATCATTGTTCACGTCGCCAATGACGATATTGCCCGCGCCGCCCGGCACGGAGATCGGCGAACCCGCTGCGGGCGCGAATAGCGTTTGTTGCGCCTGGGTATTGGTGGCGTTCCCGGGCTGGCACGAGGTAAAGACCACGGATAAGACGGTTATTAGTACAACCAGGGTTGAACGACAAGCGATCGAGTGTTTCACCACTACCTCCATTCAAGTGTTGGACGGGAAACAGCCTCGTTTTCTTCCAAGTAATTTACAGTAATCCAATTCTTGACTAAGCGTTCCAGAAAGAATATAAAGGCTCCGGACAGTAGAGGTTCGAAAATGGCGCGCCATAAAGAGTTCGATCGAGACGAGGCCCTTCATAAAGCGATGGAGGTCTTCTGGGCCCGTGGCTTCGAGGCCGCGTCCGTTCAGGATCTCGTCGAGCACATGGGCATCAACCGCCAGAGTCTCTACGACACCTTTGGCGACAAGCATTCGCTTTACCTGCAGGCACTCGACCGCTATGAGCAGGTGGAATCCCGCAAACTTTTCGAGTTGCTGCAAAGACCGGGACCCGTGAAGAAGGCGTTCAAAGACTTATTCAACGGCGTGGTCGAAGGATCTCTTTGCGATCAGCAGCACCGCGGCTGCTTGATGAACAACGCAATGTCGGAGTTGGCAGGACGTTGTGCGGCGACCGCTGAGAAGACGCGCCACAACATGGCTGCGATCGAAGACGCTTTTCACGGCGCGCTACTACGCGGAAAGAAATCGGGCGAGTTGAAGGGAGTGCGCGAGCCGCGCGCTATGGCGCGTTTTCTCTACAACAGTTTTCAGGGGCTAACGCTGATGGCCAAGGCAACTCCGGATCGCAAGGTGCTGGAAGACGTCGTCAGGGTAACGCTCTCCGTGCTCGATTAATTTTTTTGATGTTTTTTGGAACGGCTATTCCAGAAAAGGATTGTTATTAAGGAGAAACTCATGACTAAGTTACTTGACTCATTGAGGGTCGGACAAATGGAACTCGACAACCGTATCATCATGGCTCCGATGACACGTAGCCGCGCGAGCGACGACGGCGTGCAACCGGCTTACGTCGCAGAGTATTACCGGCAACGCGCGTCCGCGGGCCTGATCATCACCGAGGCCACAAACGTGTCGCCGCTGGCGAAGGGTTACGTCCGCACGCCCGGCATTTACACGCCCGAGCAAATCGAAAGTTGGCGTCCGGTGACGCAGGCCGTGCACGCTCGTGGCGGCAAGATCTTTATGCAGATCTTTCACACCGGCCGCATTGCCCTGCCTGACTTTCTGCCGAGCAACACGCAGCCCGTCGCGCCGAGTGCAATTCGTGCGAACGGGAGCAACTACACGGATGAAGGGATGAAGCCGTTCGTCACACCGCGCGAGATCACGAAAGAAGAGATTGCGCAGACGGTCAAAGACTTTGCCACGGCAACGAGGAATGCAATCGCTGCCGGGTTCGACGGCGTGGAGCTGCACGCGGCGAGCGGTTACCTGGTCCAACAGTTCCTGACGACTAACGTCAACTTCCGTACGGACGAATACGGCGGCTCGATTGAGAACCGCACGAGGTTCCTCTTCGAAGTGCTGGACGCGATGATCGACGCAATTGGCGCAGAGCGCGTCAGTGTGAAGTTTTCCCCGCAGATACCGTTCAACGACATCGAGGAGCTCGACGCGGGCGAGGTCTATCCGTACATTCTCGAACGTCTGAACGACAAGAACCTGGCTTACGTTCACGTCACGGACGGTACGACGGCCGGCTGGCACGCGAAATTGCGCCCGCATTACAAGGGTCTTTATTTCGCCAACGGCGGCTTCACTCTCGACAGCGGCGCGAATCTTCTAGCCCAGGGCGGAGCAGATGCGATCGTATACGGAACGACGTTCCTCGCGAATCCGGATCTTCCGGAGCGTTTCAGGCGGGGCGCCGAACTGAACGAACCCGATCGCGCAACCTTCTACACACCCGGCGAGAACGGTTACACGGATTACCCGACGCTCGAACGCACGGCGCAAGTGGCGGTTATCTGAAGCGGGTAGGTCACGAAACGCATTGTACAATCTCGAGCATGTTGCCGCCGGGATCGCGCACGTAAAATCGCGACGTTCCCTCGATTGGACGCGGGTCGGGAATAATCTCGACCCCCGCTTCCCGAAACCTGTTTTCCGCCGCACTTAAATCAGAAACGGTGAAGCATACGTGACCAGTGCTGAGCGCGCGGCGTCCCTCTCTTTCAACTGAGAGATGCAGTTGGCTGGCGCCGATTTGATACCACGCGCCACTTGGTCGCGTGCCGCTCGGTTTTGAAAGCTGTTCCAGCCCCAGCACATTCCCGTAGAAGTTTTTCGCTTCCGCTTCGGCATCAGGCGGAACTGTAATGTTGACGTGATGAAGCGCGAGCACTAAACCCATGAATGGTGAAATGCTATTTCTTTTCCTTTAGTTGACGAATCAGTTGACGCACCGCGTCAGCATCTTCAGCCTTCGGCGCAACTTTCAGATAAGTTTCCAATTGCGCGATGGCCCGGGCGGTATCGCCGCGCGCATGATAGATCGCTCCCAGGTACCGATGCGCTTCTTTCATTTGTTCGCCGCCCAGAGTAATCGCCGCGTTCAATTCTTTTTCCGCGTCATCGAAGGCGCCGAGATACGCGAGGGCGCGCCCAAGGTAGAAATGAGCGATTGCCGACTGATCGTTCTCTTTCAGCGCCGCGCGCAAATGCACTTCAGCCTCTGCGTACTTCTTCAAACGAACCAGCACGATCCCGTGATTAACCAGCGGCGCGAAGGAAGTTGGCGAAATCTTCAACGCGGATTGCAGCGCTTCGTTGGCTTTCTCCAGCTCGCCCACCTTTTGATACTGCACTCCAAGCTCGTTGAACGCGAGCATGAAATTCGGGTGAGCCGTAATCGCCTGGTTGAGCCTTTCGATCGCGGCCTTGTTCTTTCCGTCCTGAGCGAGTTTAAGCGCGGTGTTGTAAAGGTCCAACGCCGGTTTCGGAACGTTCGCGAGGTCCGCATGCACGACTTCCGGCTTAACCGAGTCACTCGCCTTGTACTTCAATCTGATCTGTACCGGGATGATCTCCTCGGTTGAACTTGTAGCCGCATTGCGACCGGCTTGAATGATGTTCGTTTGCTCGTTTACGTTCTCGTAATCCTTATCACCCTCGATGATGATCGTATAGTTTCCGGGCGAGAGCCGGCGAAACAAAAACCGACCATTCGTATCCGTCATGGTCGAAACTTCACCACGCGTGGCGGTGTACAGACGAACCTTCATCGGCCGATCGACCCGCTGACCTGAGGGGAACAAAAGGGTGCCCTGAATAATGTACCTGCCTCCGGTACCCATATCAGCAGTATCGGACTCCAGCGTCATCCGTTGTGCCGAAGCAGATCCGATCAGACACAAACAGGAGAACGCAATCAGTAAAGGTCGGAACGCGATTCTTAATGCCAATGCTGAAAACATGAGGCTCGTCTCCTTTCGGACGTTTGCGCGTTTACTTGCTATTGAAACAGGCGGGAATCGGATTATATGGAACTTACGTATGAAAATATAGGTCTGGCGGTGGATCAACTCCCAAGCGGCAGCCGAACCTGGAAACAAGTGTCACCCGGCCTTGATTCGAAACGAACGTTGCCGCGGTGTTTTCGGACGATACGAGCCACGGTGTCCAGGCCTAGTCCGGTTCCTTCGCCAACCGTCTTCGTGGTGAAGAATGGCTCGAAAATACGCGATCGCGCAGACGCAGGTATTCCCACACCGTTATCGCGAATCTCAACCATGACATCGGTAGGTTCGCGCTTCGTGCGTACCTTCAACTTTCCGCCTTCGCTCATCGCATCCACAGCATTGACGATCAGGTTGGTCCACACCTGGTTGAGCTCACTACCGTAGGCTTTGATCAGGGGCAGCGACTCGGCATAGTCGCGCGTAACGGTGATGTTCTTTTTTCTCAACTTGTATTTCAGTATGAGCAGCGTGTTCTCCAGCGCCTTGTGAATGTCTACTTCCTGGACCGACGCCTGGTCCATGTAGCTATATTCCTTGATCGCTTTAACCAATTCGGAGATGCGGGCCGTGCTCGTCCTGATTTCACTGGCGAGCTTCGCCGCCGCCAGTTGGCAATTGACTCGGGAAAGCACATCGACGAGCGTGGCCGGCGGTATATCACCCAGCAGTTGGACCAGGGCGGCGGAATCTATTCCCGCCTCGACGAGATTGGCCGAAAGTTTCCACGGCTCCTGGATGCCCTGTGACTCGAGCCACTGGGAGACTTCATCTTCCCGATCGCTCTGATCGAGCGAGTTCAACTGCTCGGCCGTCGCCGTGCCATCAATTGCTCTGCTTTCGAACTCATCAATAGCCGCCTGTTGCTTGGCAGTCAGATCGTGAGCACAGAGTCGCATGTCAGCGACGCGAAGCTGCTTCAAAGTTTCGATCAAATCGTTGGCGGCGCGCGTTGCGCCCGCGGCGGGGTTGTTAAGCTCGTGCGCAAGCCCCGCGGACAGTTTGCCGAGCGCCATCAGTTTGTCCTGCTGTTGATCGAGAGTGGTTGCTTCACGCACGCGATCGCTCATGATCCCGACGAGACGTTGGACCAAAACGGGCATGCGGTGCATCAGCTCGGGAAACAAACTTACGGGAAACCGCAACAGACGTACGTCCGTCACTGCGCGTCCGGTTACCTGAAATTGAGTCATGCGCGAAAACGGAAGCATGCCACTTACTTCAGTTGACTGGTCGCCGGCCCGACCGATGTAAACCTGGTCGTGATCGCTCTCGTCCCAATACGCATGGACCTCACCTTCCAGATAAATCACCATGAACTCAGGCTTATCGCCTTTGCGAAACAAGACGTCTCCCGTTACATAACGGTACTCTTCAGCGTGATCGACGAACCACTGCAACTGATCGTCCGGCAGATCGGCAAACACATGGACACGCCGAAGCGCTTCGACTTTGTCCGCGGGTGAAGAGCTCGCGGGAACGATCGTTTCAATGCTGCCCGAGACTGTTTCTTCCATGCGTTACACGACCTTGCTTAGATATTGATGCACGAACGAGATTGCGACCGATCCCTCGCCCACGCCCGATGCCACGCGCTTGATCGAACCGTGCCGAACGTCACCCACGACAAAGATTCCGGGCACGTTTGTTTCCAACAGCCCCGGATCGCGATCGAGTTTCCAGCCGTTGGGCCGTTTGCCATCGCGTGTGAGCTGTGGGCCGGAATAGATAAAACCGCGTTCGTCGCGTTCCACGATACCGGCAAGCCAATCCGTATTGGGCGCGGCGCCGATCATGATGAACAGAGAGTTGGCTGGTACCTTGTTGATCTCATTCGTCTCCAGACACTGAATCGAAACCGCTTCGAGCCGATCTGCGCCGTGGACCTCTACCACGCTCGTGTTGTACTCGATCTGCACGTTTGGCGTCGCTTTGAGTTGATTGATTAAGTATTGCGACATAGAAGACGCCAGCGATGAGCCACGCACGAGCATGACCACTCGCCGCGCGAATCGAGAAAAGTGCATCGCCGCCTGTCCTGCACTGTTTGCGCCGCCGACAACATAAACATCTTCGCCCCTGGTGGACATTGCTTCCGTCATCGCTGCGCCGTAATAAATGCCCGCGCCAGTCAGACGTTCAACTCCCGGCGCTTCCAGTCTGCGCCACTGCACGCCGGTCGCAACCAGCAACGCATGGCAACTCACTTCCGCGCCGTTCGCGAGTTTTAGCAGGCGATATGGACCATCGACTCGCACGGCAGTAGCCTCAGCGGAAATGATCTCCACACCGAATCGTCGCGCCTGGACCACGGCCCGACGGGCGAGGTCGGCGCCGGTGAGTCCACTCGGAAAACCGAGATAGTTTTCAATGCGACTGGACATGCCCGCCTGACCACCCGGGGCTTCCCGTTCGATCATCACCGTTCGCAGACCTTCGCTCGCGCCATAAACAGCCGCCGCGAGTCCGGCTGGACCACCACCGACAATCGCAAGATCGTAGAACGCTTCCGTAGCCCGCGTTTTGAATCCTGCGTGTTCGGCGAGTTCCGCCAGTGACGGCTGTCGCAAACGCACACCGTTCGGAAGAATCACGATCGGCAAGCTGCGCGTCTCCTCCTCTTCCAACAACGCGACGAGGTCGCGAACTTCGGAATCAGAGGCGGCCGTTTCTATGTCGAGCCACTGGTACGGAACGTGATTGCGCGCCAGAAAGTCTTTGATGTTATGCGAGACCGGCGACCACCGGTTTCCCAATACGCGAATCCCTTCAAACTGCGGCGGGAACGCAGCACTCCAATCCTCGAGCAGTTCGTTAACGACGGGATACAGATTTTCTTCAGGTGGGTCCCAGGGTTTGAGCAGGTAATAATTGATGCCGGCTTCGTTGATAGCAGCGATTGCTGCATCAGTGTCCGCATATGCAGTTAACAACACACGCTTGGCATCGGGAAATAGTTTGACCGCCTCGGCCAGAAACTTCACGCCGGACATTCCAGGCATTCTTTGATCAATCAAAAATAGTGCGATGGAATTGTTTCTGATTTTCAGTTCACGAACGATATCGAGCGCCTCGGGACCCGAGCCCGCGCGCAACACGCGATAGTCGCTGCCATACTTCCGCCGCAGGTCGCGCTCGACGGCGCGCAACACCTCGCGATCGTCGTCGACCGCCAGCAATACCGGTTTCGCCATAAGTGCTCCGAAAGAAGCATTCTGCCACGTAGTGTCAACCGGCGCATCACCGCATCGTGGATCCGTGCTTGCGGGTACACATCTGGCGTAAGCTGCAAAAGCGAGGCGCGGTGGCTATCAAGAACTCGGTCGACGTTTTTGCAGAAAAGAGGCACAAGGTAAAAAGGTACGCTCTCGAAACATGTCGGAAAGAAATGATCCGCTGATAATGAACGAAACAGCGACTATCGAGCAGGCATCCACGTTGCGCGGTAAGGTTGTCGACTACCTGAGTCTCGAACGCAACGTCTCTATCGCCTCAGCCGCAGTTTTCATCCTTGGCCTCGGTGAAGAATTGTGGAAGAAGTTCTTGCCGAAGTACCTCGAAGCGCTCGGTGCTAGTACGCCAGTGATTGGATTGTTCGGAACTGCAAAGGACTTCTTTGATGCCGTTTACCAATATCCAGGGGGCTGGATTGCAGATCGTCTCGGTCGCCGGCGGGCATTCCTGATCTTTGTGTTACTTGCTTCAGCAGGATACCTCGTGTATTTGCTCAGTCCTTCCTGGCCGTTTCTCTTCGTGGGTCTTGCGTTAGCAATGGCGTGGCAAAGCATGGCATCGCCCGCGATCTTTGCCATCATCGGAGATTCGTTGCCAAGAGAACGACGGGCAATGGGTTTCACGCTGCAATCGATTTTAAAGCGTGTGCCGATTGTGATTGCGCCGATCGGCGGTAGTTTCCTGATCGCCTCGTTCGGTGTCATTACAGGCATTCACGTTGGACTGCTAGTGACGCTGGTACTCGCTTTCGTGACGGTGGTACTCGTGTCTCGGATTAACCTCACGGCCAATGCTTTGCACGCAACGAGCATCGTTGGCGTGTGGCAGACTTTTCATGCGGCGCTTAAGCGGCTACTCGTTTCAGATGTGATCATTCGAACATGTGAAGGCATGACCGGCGTGATCACGATCCTTTACATCACGAATGTGCAGGGTCTGACCATTAAGCAGTACGGCACACTTGTCGCAATTCAAATGATCACTTCAATCCTAGTCTATATTCCAGCGGGCAAGATCGCCGATCGAGTGGGTCGAAAGCCGTTTGTCATCGCAACGTTTTTGAGCTTCGCGTTGTTTCCGCTTGCGATTATTACCGCATCGAGCTTCGCGTTGATCATTCTCGCATTCGTGATAGGTGGTCTGCGTGAAATCGGCGAACCTGCACGCAAGGCGCTGATCGTCGACCTCGCACAAGATAATGTGCGCGCGCGTTCAGTCGGCCTTTATTACCTCGTGCGCAGTCTGTCCATCACTCCCGCCGCGCTTGTTGGTGGACTGCTTTGGGGTATTGCTCCGGAGGTGCCGTTTATTGTCGCCGGCGTCCTCGGATTGATCGGCACGTTTGTATTCGCAATAACAGTCGAAGAGAAGTACGCGGGTTAACGCAAAAGGAAGCATAAAGAAGTTGGCTCTGTGGCAGGCAGACGACGAGGTTCAGACACCAGCAAGCGACTCGGAGACTGCTCGACGAAGCGTTGCTTTCGCCGAGGCGTTCCGCTTCTGGGTAAAGTTAGGGTTTATATCGTTTGGCGGACCGGCAGGGCAGATTGCGATCATGCACCGCGAATTGGTTGACCGGCGGCGATGGATCAGTGAGGAGAGATTCCTGCATGCTCTCAATTACTGCATGTTGCTCCCCGGCCCCGAAGCGCAGCAGCTTGCGATTTACATCGGTTGGCTGTTGCACCGGACTTGGGGAGGTATAGTGGCGGGCGCTTTCTTCGTCATCCCCTCGATCTTCATTCTGCTTGTGCTCTCATACATCTACGCGGCGTATGGCAACTTGCCTGCGGTCGCCGGAGTGCTTACCGGCTTCAAGCCGGTTGTTGTCGCGATCGTAGTTGAAGCCGTGTTGAAGATCGGTGGTAGGGCATTAAAAAGACGTGCGCACTTTCTCATCGCCGCCGCGGCCTTCATCGCTATCTATTTCTTGCGCGTTCCCTTTCCACTCATCGTTGTGATCGCGGCGCTGGTGGGACTTGCGGGCGCGCGGTTCTGGCCACGGACCTTCGCGCCAAAACCGGCAACGAAAGAAGCAGACATTAAAACAGAAGGCGACTCTGGGCTGGTTCCGCTTGTGATCGACGACGACGCAGCGCTTCCGCCGCACACGCTTCCATCTCGCGCCCGCGCACTGAAAATTCTCGCGCTCGGTTTCATGTTATGGCTGCTGCCGTTGGCCGCACTGGTCGCGTGGCGCGGCTGGGGGAGTCTTCACGCGCAGGAGTACCGATTCTTCACACAGGCTGCACTCGTCACCTTCGGTGGCGCCTACGCTGTGCTGGCGTACGTCACACAAGCCGCCGCGGGGTCTTACGGCTGGATCACGCATACGCAGGCTATTGACGGCCTGGCGCTCGCCGAGACGACGCCGGGGCCGCTTATCATGGTCCTACAGTTCGTCGGATTTATGGCCGGGTGGAACAACCCGCAAGGGCTCTACCAGACAACAAGTGCAGTGCTGGGAGCGCTCGTGACTACCTACGCGACGTTTCTGCCGTGCTTTCTCTTTATTTTTCTTGGCGCACCTTACATCGAAGTGCTGCGCGGGAATAAAAACCTGACAGGCGCGCTGACCGGCGTCACGGCAGCGGTGGTGGGAGTCGTGCTGAACCTCGCGATCGTATTTGGCGCGGCAGTGATCTGGCCGCGCGGCTTGGCTCAAGCGCCAGATTGGTTTTCACTGCTGATGGGGATCGGTTCCTTCGTCGCGCTCTACCGCTTCAAAGCAGACGTGCTGTGGGTGGTGCTCGCAGGTGGAGTTATCGGTCTCGCGTGGACGCTGATGTGAAATTGATGCAAGGAGTACCGTGATGAAAGACATATCAAGAAGAGATGCCATATCAATAATTGCGACGGGTGCTGCGGGTTTGGGATTAGTGGCCGCTTCGACTGAAAGGGTAACTGCAAACCAGGGCTCCACAGCTGATGCAATGCCTGCGCGCGCATTTCGCGGCCAACATCAACCTCGCCCGTTGCCCTTCGATCCGACCAAGCTCAAAGGACTATCTGAAAAATTGATTCGTTCTCACTGGGAGAACAATTACGGCGGTGCTGTTAAGGCGCTCAACGCCGTCGAACAACGTCTGGCTGCCATGCTGAAAGAAAAAGATTTGCCGGCGTATATGTATGGCGATCTCAAACGTGAAGAGTTGGTTCGCAGTGGTTCCCTCGTGTTACACGAACTGTACTTCGCAAATCTCGGAGGCGATCCGAAACCTGCCGGCAAGGTGCTGGATGTCATTAAACAGTGGTTCGGCAGTTATGAGCAGTGGGAAGACGAATTTAAGAAAACGGCGAATGCTCTCAGCGGGGGCTCAGGCTGGGTGATCTTCGCGCAAAACGCGCACACCGGTGAATTTCATAATTACTGGGCCTGGGACCACATGCACAACGCTCCCCTGAGCCGGCCGCTGCTGGTGCTCGACATGTACGAACACTCTTACCACCTGGACTACGGCGCCGCCGCCGCAAAATACGTTGACGCGTTTCTGCAAAACGTGAACTGGGAAGAGGTAAACCGTCGCACGGAAGCCCTGTCGAGAACCTCTCCTTAATTGATTCTCAACGTCGCTGTTGCTGTTGCTGAATTTCCCGCTTGATCGACGGCGCGCACGACGATCGTGTACAGGTGACCGTCTCTGTCATTACCGGGCCTGTTTGCGGGCAGCGCGAGTGTGAACGAGTAGCTCCCGTTTGGTTGCACGGCAACTGGCCCACTCGGCTGCATCGTGCCATATTCATCAATTACGTTGAAGCTGCTGCTGATTGCACTCACAGCGTCGGTCACACTTCCAGAGATCGTGACATTAACCGGCTTCGGACCCTTCGGAGCAGTCGATGGATTGGCTGCCGCCGTAACAAGCGGAGCGTCAGTATCGATCTTTACCACGAGCGTGCGCGTTGCCTCAACGTAGACGTGGTCGATGCTCCAGTAGTCGATCGTGTGCAGGCCCCCGGAGAGCTTCGGTCGCCGTTCATCACCGACCTTGTCCAGATCAACGTACCGGTATTTGCGTTAACCGCGTAGAGAGTTCCACCCGATCCAGCTCCACTCGTATAAATGATGCCTTCACGAACCGTTGGCGGCGCAGAGAATAAAAACTGATTTGAAAGTTGGAGACTCCAGAGCACTGCACCCGTCGCGCCATCGAACGCGCGTAACAACCCGCTGCCGTTCACTGCAAACACGCGGCCATTTTCGTAACACGCCGCAGACCAGGGAAAAGATCCGCCGAATGCAAAAGACCAGATTGTCGCTCCGCTCGCTGAGTCGAGCGCGTGGAGCGTCGTTCCGCCAGATGGATTCGTGACAGTGACAAAAACCTTTCCGTCCGCGATGAGCGGATAGGAAATGCTTTGTCCGAAATGCGCACCCAACGCTGTTTGAGCGGCGGCACCAGGGCTTCGGACGATGAGCCTGTGTGCGTCGAGTCGATTTGAAAATTGCGTGCTTGTTCAGGAGCAACCTGGGCAGACGCCGTGGTCGCGAACAGAGTAAAGATCGCCACCAGGAGATATAGGGGGAAGTTTTTCATGTGTATCAACGTTCTTAGAAAGAGGTCGTTAGGCGAGCGGGGCAAACGCCGCCGGAATAATAGACATGCCTCCCCAAAGAAGATCAATGAATTTTTTGTTAACATCACAACCACACGCATTCAATAAAAGGGGGTTTTTATGTACCAAGCGCAAGCTTACTCTGCGGCCGGTGCGACTGCGCCGCTGGCTGCCACATCCATTTCTCGTCGCGAGCCGACCGAACGCGACGTTCAGATCGAGATTCTTTTCTGCGGTATCTGCCACTCGGATCTGCACGCAGTGCGCGACGAGTGGAACGAGTTCATGCCGACGATCTATCCGATCGTGCCGGGCCACGAGATCGTCGGTCGTGTCACGAATGTTGGTTCAACCGTCAAGAAGTTCAAACCCGGCGATCTCGTTGGCGTTGGTTGCCTCGTTGATTCGGACGGTACCTGTCACGAGTGTGAAGCAGACCTGGAGCAGTTCTGTCCAAACAGGATCCTGACGTACAACTCGCCGGACAGACATTCCGGCAGTGTGACTTACGGTGGCTATTCGGAAAGCGTCGTCGTTGACGAACGATTCGTGCTGCGCGTTCCGGAGAATTTCGATCTGGCGGCTGCCGCGCCGCTGCTCTGCGCCGGCATCACGACCTATTCGCCGCTTCGTCACTGGGGCGTAACGAAAGGCAAGAAAGTCGGCGTTGTCGGTCTCGGTGGATTGGGCCACATGGGTGTGAAGATCGCAAATGCGCTCGGTGCACACGTGGTCGTCTTCACGACTTCACCAAACAAGACAGAAGACGCGCTGCGTCTCGGCGCTCATGAAGTCGTCGTGTCGCGCAACGCCGATGAGATGGCGAAGCACGCCGAAACTTTCGATTTCATTCTCGATACTGTTTCCGCGCAGCACGACATCAACAGTTATCTCGACCTGCTCGCGCGTGACGGCAACATCACGCTCGTCGGCGCGCCGCCGGAAGGACTGAATGTTAAGGCGTTCTCGCTGATCGGTGGGCGGCGCAGTTTGTCCGGTTCTCCTATCGGCGGCTTGCGCGAAACACAGGAGATGCTGGATTTCTGCGGTGAACACGACATCACCGCGGACGTCGAAGTCATTCCCATTCAGAAGATCAACGAAGCCTACGACCGTTTGAGTAACTCTGACGTGAAATACCGCTTCTCGATCGACATGGCTTCACTGAAGTCTCAGTAACGCCGGGGTAAACAAAGGAAAGCAATGCAGAAACGAAAGCTTGGAAGAAGTGGGTTGGAAGTTTCAGCGCTTGGGCTTGGCTGCATGGGCCTGAGCGCTGCTTATGGCAAACCGTTGAGCAAGCGGGAGGCGATCGCGTTGATTCGAGCGGCTGTCGAACGCGGCGTCACGTTTTTTGACACAGCGGAAGTCTATGGTCCATTCACCAACGAGGATGTGGTTGGCGCAGCGCTGGCGCCGGTTCGTGATCAAGTGGTTATCGCGACGAAGTTCGGGTTCAAGATTTCCGAGACTGGACAACAGACCGGCGTTGATAGCCGGCCTGAGCACATCAGGGAAGTTGCCGACGCTTCGCTCAAACGATTGAGGACGGATCGCATCGAACTGTTCTACCAGCATCGTGTTGATCCGCATGTTCCGATCGAAGACGTCGCGGGCGCGGTGAAAGAGCTGATCCAGCAAGGAAAAGTGAAACACTTTGGTCTTTCCGAAGCAGGCATGCAAACGTTGCGGCGCGCGCACGCGGTGCAGCCGGTCGCGGCGCTGCAAAATGAGTACTCGCTTTGGTGGAGAAAGCCGGAAGAGGAAGTCTTGCCGACATGTGAAGAACTCGGAATCGGCTTTGTTCCGTTTAGTCCTTTAGGCCGCGGCTTCCTTACGGGAAAGATCGACGAGAACACAACGTTCGAAAAAGAAGACTTCCGCAACATCGTTCCGCGCTTCACGCCTGAGGCGCGCAAAACGAATCAGACGCTGGTTGACCTGCTGCGTCAGATCGCGGAGCGCAGGAACGCGACACCGGCTCAAATTGCGTTGGCGTGGCTATTGGCCCAAAAGCCGTGGATCGTTCCGATTCCCGGCACGACGAAGCTGCATCGTCTCGAGGAGAACATCGGCGCGGTTTCAATTGAACTAACGTCGGAGGATCTGGGCGAAATCGAGAGCGCCGCCTCGAATATCTCGATTGAGGGAGCAAGATACCCCGAGAAGATGGAGCGCGCGACGGGTTTATAGGCAGCGGCCTACAACGCAAAAATTTCAGTTAGCTCTGCTGGTTCCGTAACGCAGGAGATATTTGCCGAGCGCGACCACCCAGGGAGCAGTCTGCCAAGGCCGCCAGCGCGGGCGCTGTTCGCTTGTGGGGATCCTGCCGAACCGCTCTTTCAACCGCAGGAAAGGTTGTTCCAGCCACCTGTACGAAGCGGCGGCGAGTAGGACAGTCAGCGCAAAGGAGAGCAACACGCGCATTGGAACACCCACGGGAATTCCGAAATTGACGATTAAGATCTGGGGCACAAGCGCGAGTGCGAGCAGATGAACTACGTATAGACCATAAGAAATGCGGCCGAGGTACACCAACCACGAGAACGCCGGCCGCCGCAGGAATTTCGCATCAGTGTGAAGGACCGCCAGCAGCACCATCACGCTCGCCAGCGCTGTTGCGGTGTACGTAATTACACTCGTCGGTCCGTCCTGGTGCAGAAACTTCGCGACCAGCAGAAACGTCGCCACTCCCGCGCCACCCAGCAACACACGAAAAACATTCTTCATTTGCGAAGCGCGCCCGCGAAGTCCAACCGCGAGTATCGCGCCCAACGCGATCGAATCAAGCCGCGCAACAGTGTTGCACCACACAGCCGGATGTTCGATGGCGTACGCTGCCATCACGACTCGAGTGGACACCGCTACGACCAACATACCGATCGCCAGGTGCTTGATGCGGTTCATTCCGACAAGTCGCAGTAGCGGCGGCCACATAAGGTAAAACTGTTCCTCGACGGATATGCTCCACAACGGACTTGCGACCGAAAAAGGCAAACCGTTCGCGGCCGACACCCAGTTTCCGAAGAACAGCAGAAACGAAACGATGTAAATCGTTCCGAATTGATCGGCGGGCAGGATTGTGGGAACCACGAAGATCGTTACCGCCAGAAACGCGAAGTAGAGCGGCCAGATACGTAACGCCCGCCGTACATAGAACGCTGAAATGCTGAACGATCCTCGCTGCGCATGTTCGCGAATCAGCAGCTCGGTGATCAGGTACGCACTCAAAACGAAGAACAGGTCGACGCCGTAAGCACCGGCTTCTTTCGCAGCCAGTATGAACTGTGTTGCCGCAGGCGGAACGCCGTGTTTGATGTAAAGCGCGGCTTCGCGAGGAAGTGCGTGATGAAAGAAAACCGCGAGGAACGCTAGAAAGCGCAATACGTCCAGCTCGGGATGGTAGAAGACCTGACCATCCTGGGCGCCATTTGAGGACTTCGGGAGTAAACGCTCGCTAAAGCGCTTTGTCGGGTAGCGCATGATTCCCCTTGTTCAGCAGTGTCGTCTGGGCGATTCTGCGTTGGAGAAGGTTACCGAAGCGCGCGACTCGTGTCGCCACAGGATTCTGCCGTTCGCATGGCAGCTTCCTCCCAATTTTCTTGGGCAGGTGGGTACCTTTTGTTAATCGCTCATAAATTTGTAATGC
Organism: Acidobacteriota bacterium; assembly: GCA_020199835.1. Lineage (GTDB taxonomy): Bacteria > Acidobacteriota > Blastocatellia > Pyrinomonadales > Pyrinomonadaceae > PSRF01. Next base: position 64,867 of record JAIVJV010000010.1, read on the forward strand.
TTGTGCATACGTATGGACGATCTGCTCGCCGCGCGGTCGCAGATGGCGATGTCGCTGGCCTTTCACATCATCTTTGCGGCTATCGGAATCGCGATGCCGTTGTTGATGATTGTCGCCGAGTGGAAGTGGCTGCGGACGAAAGATGATGTTTATCTGACTCTCGCCCAACGTTGGGCGAAAGGCACGGCGATCTTGTTTGCGGTCGGTGCTGTTTCGGGAACGGTGCTTTCGTTTGAACTCGGACTCTTATGGCCCGGGTTCATGGGTTATGCCGGATCGATCATCGGCATGCCGTTCTCGCTCGAAGGTTTCGCCTTCTTCACCGAGGCGATATTCCTGGGGATTTATCTTTACGGGTGGAAACGGGTGCCTCCGCGCGCTCATCTCTTTGCCGGCGCGATGGTGGCCGTCAGCGGCGCGCTCTCCGGCATTTTTGTCGTAATCGCGAATGCGTGGATGAACGCGCCCACCGGCTTTCGTCTCGAGAATGGTCAACTGGTTGATATCGATCCGATCCGTGCGATGCTCAACCCGGCCGCGTTTCCGCAAACTCTTCACATGACACTCGCCGCGTATGCTGCAACGGGATTCGTGGTCGCTGGAATCCACGCTTTCATGCTGAGGCGTGACGCGAATAACCGTTTTCACCGGGCGGCGCTCGCGATCGCGCTCCTGGTTGGTGGCGTGAGTGCGATCCTGCAACCGCTGAGTGGCGATTTGCTCGCCAAGACGGTTGCGAAAACTCAACCCGTAAAGCTCGCCGCGTTCGAGGGCCAGTTTCAAACAGAAAAAGGTGCGCCGTTTCGTATCGGTGGCGTGCCGGATGAATCCGCCGGTGTGACGCGTTATGCGATTGAGGTTCCGTATGCGTTAAGCATTTTGGCTTACGGCGATCCGCACGCGGAAGTGAAAGGCCTGAATGATTTTCCGGCGGATGTGCGCCCACCGGTGGCGATCGTGCACGTGGCGTTTCAGATCATGGTCGCGTGTGGCGTGGTGATGATGCTCGTCGCGCTTTGGGCGGCGTGGCGTTGGCTACGCGGACGACGAAACAACAGCTGGCTCGATTCAAAATGGTTCCTGCGCACGCTGATCGCAGCGGCGCCGCTCGGCTTCATCGCGATCGAAACGGGTTGGGTGGTTACGGAAGTCGGACGACAGCCGTGGATCATTTACGGTGTGATGCGAACCAGTGAAGCAGTCACGCCGATGCCCGGACTTGTCGTGCCGTTCATCACGTTCACCGTGCTTTACATCTTTCTGGCTGTGGTCACCGTTTGGTTGTTGCTGCGGCAGGTCGCGGCGAGTCCGAAAGAACCTGAGCCACACGCGCAGGAGACGCGAGTTGCCGCTTGAGACGATCATCGCCGGCGTGATGGTCGCGTCGCTCGTGCTTTACGCGTTGTTGGGCGGCGCGGATTACGGCGGCGGCGTTTGGGATCTGTTTGCTTTCGGGCGGCGTGCGCGCGAACAACGCGCACTCATCGCTGAAGCGATCAGTCCCGTGTGGGAAGCAAATCACGTTTGGCTGATACTCGTCATCGTCATTCTGTTCACTGCGTTTCCGCCTGCGTTTGCGGCAATTGCGACTGCGTTGCACATTCCGATCACGCTGTTGCTGATCGGTATCGTGTTACGCGGCACTGCTTTTACGTTTCGCACTTATGACGTGCAGCGCGACGATGTTCAACGGCGCTGGAGTCTTGTGTTTTCGATCGCGAGCATTATCACGCCGATACTTTTGGGTACCACGCTCGGCGCGATCGCGTCAGGCACGATTCGCGTCGAGAACGGTTTTGTGACGAGTGGTTTCTTCAGTTCATGGCTCGCGCCGTTTCCGCTCGCGGTCGGTTTCTTCGCGCTTGCGTTGTTTGCGTTTCTTGCCGCGGTTTATTTGACTGTGGAAGCGGAACAGCGAGTGAGGAATGAAGGTAGGCGACGGGTGACGGTGGAAGCGGAACAGCCAGTGATGAGTGAAGGTAAGCCGCGGGTGATGGTGGAAGCGGATGGAGGAGAGTTGCAGGAAGATTTTCGTCTGCGCGCGTTGGTGGCGGCTGTGGTGGTTGGGTTCTTGGCGCTCACGGTTTTTGTTTTGGCGAAAACAGGAGCGCCAACCGTTCGTGCGGGAATCAGTCGCACGTGGTGGGCGCTGGGGCTGCATTCCTTTACCGCGATCTTTGCGACGGGTGCGTTCGGTACACTTTGGACCAGACGCTATCGAGTCGCGCGTGTTTGCGCGGCAGCGCAGGTGACGTTGATTTTGCTGGGCTGGGCGTTCGCACAATTCCCACACCTGGTCGAACCAAACATCACGATCACCTCCGCGGCCGCGCCACAGATCACCCTGCAACTCCTGCTCGCCGCACTCGCCGCCGGCGCAATTCTGCTGTTCCCGTCTTACTACTACCTCTTCCGCATCTTCAAAGCAGAGTAAGTGCAGCACGTCAACACGGTAAGTGCAGTACGGCTCTGCCACTGGATGTGCGAGGCTACGCCTCGCCGGACGCAGGGGAGAAACGGAGGGGCTAAGCCCCCTCGTATGGCCTATGGCCTTAGGGCTGAGCCCGAACCAGGGGCATAGCCCATTCTTTTAGTTCCAGCGAACGGCGAGGCGTAGCCTCGCACATCCGGCGGCAGAGCCGTTGCGAAAAACGGGCGCTGTTCCCGCACGCCAACCGTCGCGAACAATGCTCGCTTGTTTCCTGGTCGTGAGTGTGATAAATAGGCGCCGCACTAAACACAAGTTCTTTGCACGACCAGTTAATCGCTACTTCAACTTGACGTCGATCGCGTTTCACGGTGACGTCGAGTTGAACCGTTGCAGGTGCCCATGAGGGCGACAAGGGAAGTTGGGTGAAATGCCCAGACGGTTCCCGCCACTGTGTACCGGCGATTGCATAGCTTCCAAACCAATGGTCACTGAACTCACCAAGAGATTTCTCGCGAAAGAGATTCTCACAATGAGATTGGGAAGGCCGTGAAGCGATGCGTCTGAGCCGGGAGTCAGGAAACCTTGCCTGCTACTGATTAAAGCGACCACGTAAGCTCCGGGAAAGAGCAAGTGGCGTCAGAGCAGGTCAGTACACGCTCGCAACTCGCGGCCGCAACTACCTACTAAAAACATTCGAGATTAGACGCCCTCGATCTTCCAACGGAGATCGAGGGCGTTTTTGTTTTCGCTGTCTTCCGACGGGAAGAGGAGGAGATGTTCATCATGAAAAAACTTGCGCGCGGCGTTCTCGTTTCGATATTCGTTAGCGTTGCTCTCGTTATCACAGTTCAAGCCCAGACCAACAACACGAGCATTAGCGGACACGTCAAAGATCCCCGGGGCGCCAACGTGCCCGACGCAACCGTGACACTCTATGGTCGCGATCGCACCTTCAGCCTGATCACGACTGCCGATTCGAGCGGCGCCTATAACTTCAAACACCTCGCACCCGGCGAGTATCTCGTCGAAGCTCAGGCCAGCGGATTTGCTTTGGCGACTGCACAATCGATCACTGTTGCGCGCGGTCAAACGACGAGGCACGACATCGAACTGCAACTGTCAGGCCTACGCAGCTCAGTCGTGGTCACCGCTTCCGACACGCCGCAAACAGTCGACGAAGTTTCGAAAGCGCTCACGGTCGTCGACATGCAGGAAATCGAAGAACGCGGCGAGATACAAATTCCCGAAGCATTGCGCGTCGTGCCCGGTTTGCGCGTGCAGCAACTCGGTGGTCCAGGTTCGTTCACCTCGATCAAAACACGCGGGCTGCCAAGCGAAGACACGGCCGTGTTGATCGACGGCATTCGTTTTCGTGACGCAGCCGCGACACAGGGCGACGCTTCCGGTTTCCTGGAAGATCTGATCGTTACGGACGTCAGCCGGCTGGAAGTGCTGCGTGGTTCGGGTTCGTCTTTGTACGGCTCAAACGCAGTCGGTGGGGTGATCAATATCGTCACCAACGAAGGCGGTGGTCCAATTCACGGCAGCATACTCGGCGAAGGAGGGGGTCTCGGACTGTTTCGCACGCGCGCGCAACTCGCGGGCGGCCTCAGCAATAATCGCGTTGTTTACAGTGGCGGCTTCTCTTTTCTCAATGTCACTCGCGGGGTGGATGATGAGGACGACACCCGTAACACGAGCGGCCAGGGACGTATTCTGTTTCGTCTCGCTCCTACGGCCACACTCACCGGACGCATTTACACCGCGAAGTCGCGGTTGCAGTTGAACAACAATCCGCAAGGCATCGGCTCGCTGCCTCCGAGCGGCATCATCGAAGCGATTCCGCTCTCACTCGCGGAACAGCGTCGCTTCGAAGCAGGTGTGCCGGCGTCGGACCTGAACATTGGCGCCGCGACGTTTGTACCTGACACTAACGATCCCGACGCTTTACGCAAAGGCAGTTTCTTCGATGGCGCCGTTATCTTCACGCAACGTCCGTCAGAAACTTTCGGTTACACGATCAGTTATCAGGGTCTCCTGACAAACCGCAGCACCATCAATGGACCACGCGGTATCGGTTTTCAGCCTTTTGGCGGCACGACGCAATCGGATTTCGACGCGCGCGTCCACACGCTCAACGCGCGCGTTGACGTGCAGACAGCAGGCGTCAACTTACTCACCGGCGGTTACGAGTTTGAGAGCGAGAGTTTCAACAACCCGTCGTTTCAGGTTAATCCCGCCGACAATTCTGACGTTGACGTAGCGCAAAGAAGTCACGCGCTCTTTGTGCAGGACCAATTGCGTCTGATCGACGATCGTTTACAGATCTCCGGCGCGTTTCGCGCGCAATTCTTCCGTTTGCAACAACCGGTCTTCACGCCCGCGGCTTCGGCGCCCTACACCGGCATCACGTTTCAATCACCACCAGCGGCTTACACCGGCGACGGTTCAATCGCTTACACGTTTCGCTCTTCCGGAACGAAGCTGCGCGGACACGTGGGCAATGGTTATCGCGCACCTTCACTCTTCGAACGTTTCGGAACAGCATTCGATAGCTTCTTCGGATACTCAGTATTTGGCGATCCACGCCTCGAGCCCGAACGTTCCCTCGCCTTTGACGCGGGCATCGATCAGTCGCTTTACGAAAATCGCGTGCGAGTATCGGCGACGTACTTCTACACCGAGTTACGCAAGATCATCATCTTCGACTTCACGGGTTTGATTGACTTCACCACCGATCCATTCGGCCGCTTCGGTGGTTATCTCAACACCAACGGCGGTATCGCGCGCGGCGCGGAAGTCGAACTCCGTGCAACTCCGGTCAGAACGTTGAACCTGACGGCTGCTTACACTTTCACGAAAGCACAACAACGCACGCCGCAAGTGCCCGGCACGATTCGTTCCCTCGTAATTCCCGACCACCAGTTCTCAATCGTCGCAACGCAAACCATCGGTCGCCGGCTGCTGCTCAACTTCGATTTCTCTGCTTCGAGCGATTATCTCGGCGCAGTCTTTGATACGACGTCATTTATTAGCCGTGGTTATCGCTTCAAGGGCTACGCAAAGGTAGACGTCGGAGCGAGTTATTCGCTGCCGCTGAGCGGCGAACGAAGACAACTACGGTTCTTCGGCTACGTGGATAATGTTTTTAATCGCGAGTACTTTGAGAGTGGCTTTCGCACGCCGGGACGAACCGCGCGCGCGGGCGCGAGTCTAATTTTTTGATTTTTTGGCGGGAACGGGATCTTCATCAGCCTCTGCCGCCTGCTTCATCAGGTCGCAGAGTTTGCGCGTGGTGTTGGTGTTTCTGACAGTAATCTCCTGGCCCATCTTGCGGCTCGAGAATTTCAGTCCCTCGGTGCCCTTCAGTGCGCTCATCAGCGACGACCACAAGAGCGTGCCCGGACGATAGAAAACTTCTTCGAGGTCTTCCCTGACCTCGAGTTCGTGGAGGATCTGTTCCGAATCGATCGTGTGACGCAGGAAAACCACGTTGTAGCGCCAATCTTTGTTTGCGCCCCAATTCTTCGGCAAGTTCTCCACGAGACTTTCCATCTCCGCCAAACTCCGCACCACGACTTTCGACGTGAGCTCATAATCACGCTCGAGCATCTGCTCGATCTTCTTTTCGAGCTTGCGCGGGTCGGTTTCCGTGGTTTTGAAAACTATGTTGCCGCTGTTGATGTAGGTAGTAACGTGCGTGAACCCCAGCTTTTCGAAGCTCTCTTTAAGAGACTTCATGCTGATCATGTTGTTGCCCCCTACGTTGACTCCACGCAGGAGGGCAACAAACACGTCTCCGTTTGATTTGGATTTCATCAGGCTTTCGACGTATCAAAGACGACCTGATCGTACCACCAGAGTTTCTCGAAAAAGCTGCGTACTTTCCAATCTGCTTTTTCGTTGACCGCAGCAATCTCGGCAATGCTGCGGTGGCCGTCGATGGCGTCGAAAAACTGCCTCTCCTCTACATCGATCATCAAGTACAGATCGGGAAACAGGTGTGTCTGGTTCAACAACACGCCCGCCGCGCCCGGAGGCAGCCGTTCCTCGACGCAGATGGTCCAGGGCCGGCGAATCGGCACGTAACGTAAATGGCGTTCGTCGTCGAAGCGAACGCGCCCGTCGGCGTTACCATCATTCTGTTGGGCCACGAAATCGTGATTGGAAATCAACCCGCGTAACAGTTCCATCTCCGCGTACTGCTCGCGTTCGGGAAGCGCCATCAATCGTTCGAAGTGTGGCGTCTCCGTGATCGAACCGCAGCTCGGCGAGTAAGGCGCCTGCCAGTACCAGCGTGTAAACGACAAATCATTACGTTCGAGAAAATCGAAGAGCTCCGGTACTGAGTACGTGCGATCGCGCGGGTTCAGCAACGCGTCCACAAGCGCGTCGGCGTCAAGCGCTTCTCTCGCGCCGCGCAGCATCGACACGAGCGGGTGATGTTGCGGCAACACCTTCAACACCGCGCCGAGCTCGTTAATGTCCCGCTCAGAAGTACCGATACCCAACCTGCGACAATAGTCCTGGAGCATGTAAACGCCCGCGCGGCCGTACGGCGCGTACAGCATCAGGTACATCGCGCCATCGGGCTTCAACACCGAGCGCAACGAACGCAAACCTTCATCAGGATCTTCGAGGTGATGCAACACGCCGGTTGAGACGATCAGATCGAACCGTTGGTCCAACTCGGCGACGTTCTCGATCGGCACTTGCCGCACTTCGAGATTTGTCAGGTCGTACTTCTGCTTCAGCGCCCCGGTGTGTTCGATACTGGTCGTGCTGATATCGATGGCCGACACACGCGCATTCGGATGACACACGGCGAACTTTGCCGACTGCCACGTGCCGCAGCCGGCTACGAGCACCTCAAGGTCAGCACGGTATTCCTTGTGCGGCCAGAACAGATGAAACTCCGCCCGATGGACCTGCTCGTCCTGCCACATGTCGCGCGCGCGATCCAGGTTGTCGATTGGCGGCGGGTAAGGGTGATTAGTATAGAACTCGCCGACTGGATCGGCGCTTTTGACAGTTTTCGTCTTCATGATCTTTTCTAAGAGTGTGGAATTTTACCTCTGAGTTTTCAGGATTCTACCCTCAGGCGCATCCGGCAGACAACTTAACTCCGCCCAGACACAGAGTTGGTCGTGGTTCACTGACGCGCGATGGTCTTCGGTCCTGGCCGCAAGGCTGTTAAGATTCCGCAGGACCGAAGCCATTCCTGCGCGCGTTATGGGACCTGAGCATTACAACCCGCCACCGCACTACCGCAGTTGCAACCTCTGCGAAGCAATCTGCGGCATCGAGATCTCTGGCCGCAATGACGGAAAGCTGGACATCCGCGGCGACAAAGACGATCCGTTTAGCCGTGGTTACATCTGTCCCAAGGCGGTCGCGCTGCAAGACATTCACTCCGATCCGGACCGGTTGAAGTATCCGGTGCGCCGCACCGCAAAAGGGTGGCAGCGTCTCAGTTGGGACGAGGCGTTCGGCGAGGTCGCGAAAAACTTGAAGCGGATCAAGACGCAGTACGGTAAAAACTCAGTCGCCACTTATCTCGGTAATCCTACCGTGCACAACTACGGCGCACTGTTGTTCCTGCCGCCATTCATTCGCAGCCTGCGTACGCGCAATCGTTACTCGGCAACGTCGGTGGACCAGCTCGCGCATCACTTCGCCGGTTACTTGATGTTCGGTCACCAACTGCTGATACCTGTTCCGGACATCGACCGCACGCAGTACTTTCTTGCTCTCGGCGCGAATCCGATTGTTTCAAATGGCAGTCTCATGACTGCTCCGGGCATGGGCCGCAGGTTAGAAGCGGTGCGCCGGCGTGGCGGCAGAGTGATACTCATCGATCCACGCTACAACGAAACAGCGCGCGTCGCCGATCGCCATCTGTTCATTCGACCGGGAACCGATGTGCTGTTGCTGCTTGCGTTGTTGCACGTCGTGTTTGCTGAAGGGCTGACGCGTGTGGCCGACTTGGCTTCGTTGACCTCGGGTGTGGAAACGATCGAGGGCATTGCCGCTCAATTCACGCCGGAGAGCGTGGCGCCGATCACGGGAATCGACGCAATCGAGATACGGCGGTTGGCGCAAGAGTTTGCGGCGGCTGAATCGGCCGTTTGCTACGGACGTATCGGAGTCAGCACGCAGGAGTTCGGCGGGCTGTGCCAATGGTTGATCAACGTGCTGAATATCGTCACCGGTAATTTCGATCGGCCGGGCGGCGCGATGTTCACGTTACCCGCGTTTGATCCGCTCGCGCTGCCGCAATCGATAGCGCCACACGGAAGCTTTGCGCGTTGGCACAGCCGCGTAAGGAAATTGCCTGAGTTTTCGGGTGAATTGCCGGTCGCGGCGCTCGCCGAAGAAATCTTGACCGAAGGACCGGGGCAGATCAAAGCGCTCGTGACGTGCGCGGGCAATCCCGTGCTATCGACGCCGAACGGTCGCGAGTTGGACCAGGCGCTTGCGAGTCTCGAGTTCATGGTTTCGCTCGATTTCTACGTGAACGAAACGACCCGTCACGCGCACATCATCCTGCCGCCGACTTCGCCGCTCGAACGTAACCACTACGATATCGCCTTCAACATCCTCGCCGTTCGCAACACGGCGAAGTTTTCACCCGCGTTGTTTCAACCGCAAGGCGAGACGAAGGACGACTGGGAGATCCTGCTGGAGTTGCAAACGCGCATCGAAAACGACGGTTTGCGCGGATCGCTGAAGCGACAGTTCATGAAGCGACTTTTGCCGCCCGAGAGAATACTCGATCTCGGTTTGCGTCTTGGACCACATAAACTCTCGTTGCGAAAGGTTCGCGAGGCGGTGCATGGAATCGATCTTGGTCCATTACAACCGTGCCTGCCCGGCCGGCTGCGCACTGCCGACAAACGTATCGCGCTAGCGCCCGAACCGATGGTGAAAGACATCAAGCGCGTGAAAGACAGACTGCTCAACGTGGATGCGCATCTGAATGGTCACTTGAGTTTGATTGGGCGCCGGCAGTTGCGCAGTAACAATTCTTGGATGCACAACACCGAGAGATTGGTTAAAGGCAATCCCGCGAAGCCTCCATGCACGATCCTCATGCATCCGGCTGACGCCGCGCAGCGCGATCTGACGGCGGGTGAAAACGTGCTCGTGCGATCCAAAATCGGAGAGATCGTGGTTCCGGTGCAAATCAGTAACGAGATGATGCCCGGCGTGGTGAGCATCCCGCACGGTTGGGGCCACGATCGCGAAGGCAATCAGCTCTCAGTGGCCGAACAACACGCCGGCGCAAGCATCAACGATCTCACCGACAATCAAGCCATCGACGCGCTGTGCGGCACCGCCGCATTCAACGGCACTCCCGTCACGGTTGAGCGTTACGACGCCCGGCAAGGCACAGCCTCGCCGCACATCCGGCGGCAAAGCCGACTCTAGGGCAAAGCCTATTAGCGCGACTCTTCGGGTTGCGGCGTAAACTCTCCTAATCTGGCGCGCACTTGCTGCTCTTGTCCGTTGCGCTTGATCGTGAGCGTCACCTCGCTTCCCGGCGGCGTCCTGGCGATCTGATTCCGAAACGTGTTCGGCTCGCTGATCGCCGTGCCGTTCAGCGCGGTGATGACGTCGCCCCTTTTGAGACCCGCACGATCCGCGCCACTTCCCTCTTGCACTTGAAACACGACCACACCTGGTCCCTGCGTGACACCCAACCTCGTCGCTTCCTCCGATGGAATCCTGAGCACTGTGACTCCGAGTTGACCGCGACGCACGCGGCCGTTATTGATCAACTGCTCCACCACCGTGCGCGCCATGTTCGACGGCACCGCGAAACCCAACCCGATGCTGCCGCCGGACGGTGAAAGAATCTGTGAATTGATACCGATCAGTTCGCTGTTAGTGCTGACCAAAGCACCGCCGGAGTTACCGCGATTGATCGGCGCGTCTGTCTGCAAAAAATCTTCGAAGCTGCCGTTACTCAAACCGGTCTGCCGCCCCTTGGCGCTGATGATTCCCATCGTAACGGTTTGACCAACGCCAAGCGGATTGCCGATCGCCAACACCACGTCGCCGACGCGCATTCTGTCTGAGTCGCCCAAAGTCAGCATCGGTAAATTGCTGGCGTCGACTTTCAGCACCGCGAGATCGCTTGGTGGATCCGCGCCCACGAGTTTCGCGTCAAGCGAGCGATTATCGTAAAGGTCTACTTTGATCTGTTCGGCGCCGTCGATCACGTGATGGTTTGTGATGATGTAACCATTCGTATCGATGATCACGCCCGAACCGAGTCCCTGGCGTTGTTGCTCGGGCGGCGGCTGCGTTTGCCGATCGCCGAAGAACTGGCGAAAGAAGGGGTCGTTCATGAACGGAAACTGCTGCGGCTGGCGCACGCGCCGTTGGGAATGAATCGTCACGACTGCCGGCGCCGCTTTGCTTACCACGTCAGCGTAGGAAATTGTTCCCATCGTGGTGCCGCCGCTCGGAGCACCCGTCGAAGCTGAGTTGGCGCCGCTGGCCGGCTGAGAACCGGGCGTCAGTTGAAAGCTTTCGTTACTTCCGCGTCTGCAACCCACTACAAACACCGCCAGCAAGACGGCCGTCGCGATCAATCTTGTCCTCGTCATTGTTCTCCCTTTACTTCTCAATCACGCGTATTTCCGCTAGTTCGCCATTCAGTTGTTCGATTCGCTGGACCGCTTTGTCCGGGATTCAAATCGGGGTGAAACTTGCGCGCGAGTTTGCGCGGTAAGCCTTCTTGATTTCCTCGTCCGGCGCGTCCCGTTTAACGCTCAGCACATCGTAGTAGTCTTTAAGCGTAGCGGCCATTACTCCAATGTGTAGATGTAGCGTGAATCCGTTCTGTGTCTGTGAAAAAGTTCTCCGTTTTTCGTGTTGAAATCCGTGGTATATTGACTCGACCTTGTACTAACCAAGGCTGCCCCACTCGACGTACACGACCTCACCTGATTTCGGAATTCGCGACGGAGCCCATCTGCATGAAAACCAGCTTCCCCCGCTGCGCAGTCATCGGCATTGCTCTACTACTTTGCGTTCTCAGCGGCAGCAGCTTGGCCACCGCGGACGCAGCGACCAACAAAAAACCTGTCCTGATCAGCCAGACAACAAACACGCGCGCCGTCGCCTTTGAATCGGTGACGATGAAAGCTGAACCGTTCGCGTTAACGGCCACTGTTCCTGCGTTTGGCGCCGACCCGCGCACACGCATCTGCATCTTTGCGACGGATCTCGAGCTTCTGCCCGGTGAAGGCGCAAACGCTTTCACCTCTGACGTGCAGGACGGCACCGGAAAAATCTATCCACTGCGGGTTGAATACGTGGGCCGTGTGCCAAACTTTCCCGGTATCACGATGATCATCGTCAGACTTTCCGACGACCTCACTGCCGTCGGCGATGTTTTGTTGCGACTAAATTTGCACGGCATGTCGAGCAATCGTGTGCGCGTCGCGATCGGTCACACGGGCGGTGGACCAGCAGACGATCCCGGCGCAGTCGCGACACCGGCTCCCGTCACGCCACCCGCCGCGGATCTGCCACTCGTTCCCGATCCTTTCACTGGTCCAGCGACCGAAGCCGATACAGTGCGTTTTCTCGAACAGGCGAGTTGGGGACCAACACCCGCGGAAATCGCACGCGTGAAAGCGATGGGCTTTATGGCCTACCTCAACGAGCAGTTCAATCTCCCCACAACCAATCCGGCCAAAGGCTCAAACTATCCCGATCTGGCGTTTCCCCTCGACGATTCGTCGCAGCAATGTCCGGTGAGTAATCCGGCAGATCCCAACTACAACCAGGCCGTTTGCGTTCGCGATAACTATTCGATGTATCCGATACATCGCACTTTCTTTACGAATGCACTTTACGGCAACGATCAGTTACGCCAGCGCGTCGCGTTTGCGCTGCACCAGATCCTGGTCGTCTCGGCGAACAGCGAAGTCAGCCGGCCGAGCTGGATGACTCCATATCTCCAGGCGCTCGATCGAAATGCGCTCGGTAACTACCGGACGCTGCTAAACGAGATCACGCTGACATCGGCGATGGGCGAGTATCTCGACATGCGTCTCAGCACGAGAACCAACCCGAACGAAAACTTCGCGCGTGAAATCCTGCAACTCTTCTCGATCGGAACGGACGTGCTCAACCTCGACGGCACGCCACAGCACGACTCACAAGGCAACACCATCCCAACCTACTCGCAAAACGACGTGAACGAGTTTACGCGCGTGTTTACGGGTTGGAACTTTGCGACGGCCATCGGCGCGGGTATCACAAACTTCCGGGATCCGATGGTCCCTCGCGGTGGTCAGAATCACGACGCCGGCTCCAAGACACTCCTGAACGGCTTCAGCATTCCGGCATGTTCGAGTCCCAACGGTACCGCAAACATCGTGTGCGCCCAGTCAGACATGAACGCCGTGATGACGCATCTGGCGAATCATCCGAACGTTGGACCATTCATCAGCAAGCAACTGATTCAGCACTTGGTGACGAGTAATCCGAGTCCTGCTTACGTCGAGCGTGTAGCGAGAGTCTTCAACAATGATTGCAGCGGGCTGTATCCGCAGGGATGCACGAACGTTCGCGGCAATCTCAGGCTCGTGGTGCAGGCCATCCTGCTCGATCCGGAAGCACGCGGCGACGTGAAGACCGACCCAAACTACGGCAAGCTGCGTGAGCCCGCGCAGTACATCACCGGCTTTTTGCGCGCGTTTAATCCGAAGTCGTTCGACAAAACGACGACGAGCGACGGCACTCTTGGTAACCGATCGAGCACGGACTTTACCGGCAGCCTGGACCAACCGATATACCAGCCGACGACGGTGTTTAGTTACTACCAGCCGAGTTACGAAGTGCCCGGCACGAAAATACTTGGACCGGCCTTCGGCATTCTTTCGACTACGACCACGCTGCGCCGCGCCAACAACATCAACACGCTGGTCTTCAACGGCGTCAGCGCCAACGCTTCGCCCACGCCCGCGAATCCCGATCGACCACGCGGCACTTCGATCGATTTCGCGAATCTCGAAGCGCTCGCCGGAAACCCGGTGGACGTCGTCAACGCGCTCGATGCATTGCTGCTGCACGGCACGATGAATCCACAAATGCGCACGTCGATCATTAACACCCTAAACACGATTAACGACGCGACCATCACGACGCGCAACCAGAAACGCGCGCGCACCGCTGTGTATCTCGTAGCAACTTCTTCCCAGTACGACATTCAGAGATAACGATCATGGCTATCAACCGCAGAGACTTCCTACGTTCCAGCGCCTGCGCCCTCGGCAGCATGGCGCTGGCTTCCAGTATCGATACCTTCGGCGTGGTCCACGCGCTCACGCCGCAGGGCGCGACCGATTACAAAGCGCTCGTTTGCATTTTCCTGAACGGCGGCAACGACGGGAACAACATGTTCGTTTCGCTGGACCAATACAATGGACCAGCCGGCAGTCCCGTTGAAGGCTATTCGAACGTGCGCGCCGCTTCAGGTCTCGCGATCGCGCAAGCGAGCTTGTTGCCGGTATCGCCGGCAAGCGGTGGGTCTTACGGTTTTCACCCGAACATGCCCGAGATGCAGAACCTCTTCAACCAGGGGAAACTCGCGGTGCTCTGCAACAATGGTCCACTCGTCGAACCGCTCACGAGAACCACCTATCAAAACGGCACGGGTAAGAAGCCGCTCCAACTCTTCTCGCATTCAGATCAGGTTGGATTGTTTCAAACCGCGGTCGCGAACACGGTGAGTCAAACAGGTTGGGGCGGCCGCGTCGCAGACAGAACGCAATCGCTGAACGGCTCAGCAACGTTTCCAAGCAACATCTCGATCGCCGGCATCAATCTGTTTCTCAGCGGTGTTGACACACGCCAACTCGCCGTCGCCGATTCGAACACGACGCTCGCGAACGTGCTCCAACTGAACATGTCCGGCACGTCGAGCGAACAGGCGTCGCGTCTCGCGTCTTTCAACGCGCTGCGCACGCTCGATAACGATTTCAAACTCGTCAAAGCCGCGAGCGACACGCGCTCGAGCTCGATTCAAACCGATATCGCGTTGAGCAGCGTGAATCCGACGCTTGCGACCGTATTTCCGAATACGTCGCTCGGCCGGCAACTGAAACAAGTGGCATTGCTGATCAAAGCGTCCACCGATCCAACTGCCGGCATAAACATGAAGCGCCAGATCTTCTTCACGCAGATCGGGGGCTTCGACACGCATTCGGCGGAGGTCAATGGACAGGGAAATCTGCTCACGCAGGTCAGCCAGGCGATCAGTGCTTTTTACGCGGCGACCGTTGAGCTCGGTATGCAGGATAAAGTCACGGCCTTTACGATGTCTGACTTCGGGCGAACCTTCCAACCGGCGGGCAGCGGTCTCACCACCGTTGGCACGGATCACGCGTGGGGTAATCACCAGTTGATCGTTGGCGGTTCAGTGTTGGGCCGCACGCTTTACGGAGCGTATCCGGTTTTGCGACTCGGTGGACCGGACGACACTGACGGCGGCTCGAACCCTCGCGGCCGTTGGATTCCGACTTCGTCAGTCGAACAGTATGCGGGCACGCTCGCAACGTGGTACGGCTTGTCAACGGCAGACTTAACGGCGGTGTTTCCGTTAATCGGCCGTTTCCCTTCTGCGAACCTGGGATTCCTTGCGTAAGTAAAAATGCTCGAACGGCTCCGCCTCATCGTATTACCGGCTCTGCTCGCCGCGTTCGTTGGGTTTCTGTTAACGCACGATTCGGGAACGCGTCGTGTTCATGCGTTCTCGGCTGGACCACCCGCGGGTTACACCGGTGCGCCGCAGGAAGAGCCGGAAGCGTGCGCTGAGTGTCATGTCCCTCCCGACGCCGGCACCGGCAAGATCTCGATCAACGCGCCGCAAACTTACGTTCCCGGCCAGACCTATCCGATTACCGTCACGCACACGAACGCCGATCCGACGCGGCTGCGTTGGGGCTTCGAACTCACTGTGCTCGATAACGCCTCAGACGAAAAAGCCGGCGAACTGCAAAACCCTGATGGACTCACGCAGCTGTTGAATAACGCTGGTCCAAACTCGGCGCGCCAGTATATCGAGCACACCGCCGCGGGAACTTTCATCGGACAGCAGAACGGCGCGAGTTGGACTTTCAACTGGACCGCGCCCGCAACCGATGTTGGTCCAGTCACGTTCTACGCCGCCGGCAATCAGGCCAACAACGACGGCAACACGTCCGGCGATTACGTCTACAAGACGTTTGTGGCGTCAGCGCCCGCTTCGACGACTCCGGATTTCGCGCTCAGCGTGAACCCGGCATCCCATAGCGTTGTGCCAGGTGCGAGCGCCCCCTACACCGTAACCGTTACTCCGCTTGCTGGTTTCAGTGGGCAAGTGAGCCTCAGCACCAGCGCGCTGCCGGCTGGAGTGGCGGCAGTCTTCAATCCGGCATCCATCAACATCACTGACGCGAACTCAAAAACGGCGACGCTCACTTTGAACACGAGCGCGAACACTCCGCTCGGCAATCATTCCTTCGCGATCAACGCGCAATCTGGTACGACGCTTCACACTGTAAGCGCCAACGTAAACGTCGTCAGTTCGTTGAGCGCTGATCTCGCGTTGACCAAAACGGCGTCACCAAATCCGGCGCAGGCCGGCGCTACTCTTTCGTATCGTCTCAGCGCCACCAACAACGGACCCGGAAACGCAACGCATGTGAGAATCATCGACACGCTGCCCGCGGGCGTGGCGTTTCTTTCCGTGACCGCAACGCAGGGCAGTTGCAACGGCAGTGGTCCAGTGGATTGCAATCTCGGCAATCTGGCGGTTGGCAATAGCGCGATCGTTACCATCGTGGTCACGCCAGCGAATGCGAGCCAGATCGTTAACTCCGCGACAGTGAGTGCAAACGAAAGCGACTTTGATCCGAGTAACAACACGGCCAGCACCACGACCGTCATTCAACCGGCGGCGGCAACTCCGACAATCCTGGATGATAACCTGACCGTCAGCACCGTCGTCGCAGGATTCGATCAACCGATCGGCATTGCTTTTCTTGGAGCGAACGATTTTTTCGTTCTTGAAAGAGCGACGGGCAAGGTGAAGCGCATCGTCAACGGCGTGTTGCACAGCACGGCGCTCGATCTGCCGGTCAACAATGCTTCCGAGCGGGGCCTGCTGGGTATCGCGCTGCATCCGCGTTTCGCGCAGAATGGTTTTGTTTACCTCTTTTGGACCGAGAGCAGCACCGGCGCCGACACCGCAAACACCGATCAGATTCCGTTGCTTGGGAATCGTGTCGATCGCTGGGTGTGGAACGGCTCGACGCTCGCCTTTGATCGTAATCTCGTCCGACTTCGGGCGTTGCAACAGGATGCCGGTCAACCGTCGCGCGGTAATCACAACGGCGGCGTGGTGCGTTTCGGACCTGACGGCAAGGTTTACATCATCTTCGGCGATAACGGCCGGCGTGGTTTCCTCCAGAACATCACGAGCGGTGGTCCGGTTCCCGACGATCAGTTTGGTGGACCAGCGCCCGACGACGCACACCTCACCGGAGTCATCCTGCGACTCAACGACGACGGTTCCACGCCGGTGGATAATCCGTTCTTCAATGTCGCGCACAACCTGACCGGCGAAGCCGCTGCGAACGTCAAAAAAGTCTTTGCCTACGGCATCCGCAACAGCTTTGGAATGGATTTCGATCCGCTGAGCGGTACGTTGTGGACGCAGGAGAACGGCGACGATGCGTTTGATGAGATCAATCGCGTGACGCCGGGCTTCAACGGCGGCTGGATACAGACGATGGGACCCGTCAGTCGTGTCGATGAGTTTCGATCGATCGAGATGACTTACGGTATTGGAAACCTGCAACAGCTTCGCTGGCCGCCGTCCAACATCGCGACGACGCCGCAGCAAGCGATCGCGAGGATGTTCATGCTTCCGGGCGCGCAATACATCGATCCGGAGTTTAGTTGGAAGTACGCCGTTGCGCCGTCGCCTATCGGTTTCGTGAAGGGTCGAGGTTTGGGGCCGCAGTTTGAAGGCGATCTGTTTGTCGGCGCATCGCGCACGACGCTGCTCAACGGGTTTCTGTTTCGTTTCAAGTTAACCGCGGACCGGCAACACTTTTCGTTTGCCGATCCGCGGCTTGCGGATCGCGTTGCCGACAATATCGACAAGTTTGACCAGACTGAAAGCGAGAGCCTCGTGATCGGTAAGGATTTCGGCGTGACCACCGACATTCAGACCGGACCAAACGGAAACCTGTTTGTCGTGTCGCTCTCGAACGGCGCGATCTACGAGATCAAGTCGAAACCGGGCCTGTTGTATACGGCGACGTTGAATGGTGCGCAGGAAACGCCGCCGAACAGTTCGTCCGCTTCCGGCCGCGCGGCGCTGCTGCTCAGCCCTGATGAAAAGAGTGCGCGGCTGTCGCTCGTCTTCAACGGTCTTTCAAGTGCACAGACTGACGCGCACATTCATGGTTCAGCGCCGCCGGGTGTTAGCGCGTTGCCGATCGTGCCGCTGCCGTTGGGCCAACTCAATGATGTCGCCGTGACGTTAACAGCGTCGCAGGTGCAGGATCTGAGGAATGGGTTGCTCTATGTCAACGTTCATAGTTCGAACTTTCCGGTGGGAGAGATCAGGGGGCAGTTCCTTTCGTCGCTGTCAGCGATGAGTGTTCAGTTCAACGCGACGAGTTATATCGTCAATGAGAATGCCGGGAACGTACTGGTCGGTGTGACTCGCAGCGGTAATCTAACGAACACCGTTACGATTAACTACACCACCAGCAACGGGTCTGCCCAGGCGCCTCTCGATTTCGCAAACGCTTCAGGGTCGCTTCAGTTTGCACCGGGCGAGACGCTCAAGTTCGTTTCGGTTTCGATAGTTGATGACGGGCTGGTTGAGGGGCTCGAAAGTATTAAGTTGAGTTTGAGTTCGGCATCGAGCGGCGCGGTTGAAGGAAGTCCGTTCATCACGACGATTTCGATTCTGGACGACGACAAGCCGCTGATCGTGACGGAGCAGAACACGCCGCGGGCTGCGGCCGTAGACTCCGTTTGGCTGTTGCGCGATCCGTTCTCGCTCGGAAGCCTGCAGAATTTCAGTGCGGATGGTCGCACGCGAATCATGTTCTTTGCGACGGGAGTCGATCTACTACCTGGCGACAACGCGTCGGCGGTCGTGGTCCAACTGGAAGACAACCAGAACCGCATCTATCCGCTGGTGGTTGAAGACGTGCGGAAGGTGCCAAACTTCGACTGGCTCTCGCAGATCGTCGTGCGCCTGCCTGACGCGATCGACTCAGAAGGCGACTTCCGCATCAGCCTCACGCTGCGCGGTGTCACCGGCAACAAGCCCTTGATCACTATCGTTCGCTAGTGTAACCAGATGAGCAGCGGATTCTTACGCATCAATTATTACCGGGTCTCTGGCAGCCGTAGTGGCGACTCGACGTTTGTGCGACAAGGATCGGTGCGTCCCGCAGACTGTCTTCGCGCGTTGCGCATCGCGGGCGATAACGTTCGTTCGTCGAGTCGAGCGAGGCCGCACTCGTCCTCTGCCAAACGAAGTTGCAGCGCCTGGATTTGCGATTGCAACAACGCCACGTCCTGCGCAGTTACGCCGCCACCGCGCGACGTCGCTCCCAGTCGCGACTGCTGTTCGATTGTGCGGAGACTCGTCTCGATCCCGTATAAGCGCTGTTCCAACTGGTTGATGCGAGTTTCCAACCGGATCACTTCCTGTTGCGGCTCCGCAGCGCTGGCAGGCGCCGCAGTCGTTGCCGTCGCCGCAGCAGAACTCTTGAACACGATCACCAGCCCCAACCCCATCACACACACCAAAACGAAAACCTGCCACCGCAGGTCGATACCGCGACTCCTATCCTGCATGAGTTCACCTCTTGAAAAAATTAGGGGAGAGGTAATTACAACGACTCACACGGTCACGTGTTGCCGCGCCGCAAACTCTTTCACTTCCGTCAACACGCCCTTCTCCAGATGCCGCTGCTCGGCGGCGAAGCTCGCCGCGTGTGGGTCGTGCGTCACCAGCATGATCGTTTTATTTAACTCGTGGTTGAGAGTCGAAAGGATTTGCATGATCTCTTCACCCGATCGCGCGTCGAGGTTGCCCGTCGGCTCGTCAGCCAGAATCAAATCCGGGTCCGTGACGATCGCGCGCGCGATCGCCACGCGCTGCTCCTGTCCACCCGACAATTGCTTCGGCTGGTGATGCATGCGGTCGCTTAACCCCACGAGGTCGAGCGCCGTTTCCACGTTTCGCCTGCGCTCAGCCTTCGACAACTTCGTCAACAACAACGGCAACTCCACGTTTTCAAACGCCGTCAACACCGGCACCAGATTAAACGTCTGAAAAATGTAACCGATGTGCGCATTGCGCCACGTCGCGAGTTGACTCTCACTCATCCTCGTCAACTGCGTTCCCATCACTTCAACTTCGCCTTCAGTGACCCGATCGATTCCCGCGAGCAGATTCAACAGCGTCGATTTCCCCGAGCCGCTCGGTCCCATCAACGCGAGGAAATCGCCTTCGTACAACTCGAGATCAACCTGATCCAGCGCAATGACTTCAAACCCGTCACGAACAAAACGCTTGGTCACGTTGCGAACTCGCACTATCGGTTCAGACATATATTTGGTCCTCGATATTTTTATTGAACTTTCACGCTATCGCCATCGCGCAGTTTATCCACACCGCTGATCGCGACTGACTCGTTGCCACTCAACCCTTCAAGCACGACGTAAGCGTCGGCGCTTTCTTCCCCGGTGCGAATCGTTCGTTGCTCAACCTTCGTTCCCTTCACTACGAAAACAAACGAGGCGTTGTCCTGCTTCACCACCGCATTCTTCGGTACCAGCACCCGTCCTATCGATTGATTTTCAGTCGTGGCGACTTTATCCGCCAGAAAGTTCACACGCGCATTCATCTCCGGCCGCAACTGCTCGGTCGGGTTGTCGACCTTGACCTTCACCTGCACCGTCGACTTCGCGCGGTTCGCTTCCGGCGCGATCTCTTCGATGAAACCCGTGAACCGCAGATTCGGATACGCATCGGGAATGATCTCTGCCCGTTGCTGCGGTTTCAGCCGCGCGAAATCCGTCTGGCTGATGTCGAGTTCAACCTGCAAATCCGTCAGGTCAGCGAGGTCGACAACCGATGTGCGCGCGCCTGAACCACCAAACGCGGACGGACTAACCATCTCACCACGCTCAACGATCCGCTCGAGCACCGTCCCGGTTACGGGCGCTCTTATCTCCGTCGCGGCAAGTTGAGTGTTCGCGTAATCCAGCGCCGCCCGCATTTGCTGCACTTCCGCTTCAGCAGCGCGAATGTCTTCCTTGCGTGGTCCAATGTCAGTCATCTGACTCGACTGCCGCGCCGCCTGAACCATCGCTATCGCTGAATCGCGCGCGGCCAACGCGCGGTCATACTCCGCCTTTGAAGCGACACCCGCTTTATACAGCGTCTCACTTCGCTGAAACTCAGCCTCCGCGTTCCGTAAATTCGCTTCCGCTTGAAACACCGCTGCCTTGTCTTTCAACTTCTCTTCCGGCCGCGAACCGGTACGCAAACGATCCAGCTGCGCCTGCGCTGCAGCGAGATTCGCCTTCGCCTGGTTTACTTGCGCGCGAAACTCGCTGTCTTCGAGCCGAACAAGCACTTGTCCTTCCTGCACGCGGTCGCCCTTCTCGACGCCAATCCACGCCACACGGCCCATGACCTTCGCGCCCACCGCGATCTTGTGATGGGCCACCACGTAACCGGACGCTGTCAGCACGCTTTCACCCGCCGAAGCGGCGCCAGTCTCAACGCGAACCGGTGCGGCCGAGATTGTTTTCGTGCCCGAAAACAAAAACACGTAGCCCAGCGCGAGCAACGCCAGCACCGCCGCAATTCCAATCAGCAAGAGCTTCGGCGATCGATTGTTCGGGACCGGCGACGGCGCTGGTCCACGATCGATCTTGAGGCTTCGCAGCCGTTTATTGAGATCCTCTTGATCCTCTTTTGACTTCGTACTCGTTACCATGTTGTGTTTAGACTCACGCGCGCAAAGCATCGACGATCTTGAAGCGCGACGCCCGAATCGACGGCAACAGCGATCCGACCAGTCCGATGATGCCGCCAAAAAGCAACGCGAAGAGCATCAGGTCCGCAGTCACGCGGAAGTTGAACGCGATCTCGCTGAACGTCACCCAGTTTGAAGTTCCGGTGGAAATGAAGTTCAACGGCAGCGCTAGCAATATACCGATCACCGCTCCGATCAACGCGATCGCCACCGACTCCAACAGAAACGATGCGAGAATACTGAATCGACTAAAACCCAGAACGCGCAAGGTGCCGATCTCTTTCGTGCGTCGCGCGACCGCTGCGTACATCGTGTTCATACCCGCGAAGCCCGCGCCAACGGCCATGATGAAAGAGATGAAAACAGCGAGTGCTTTTAACGCGCCGGAAGCAGTGCCTTGCTGATCTTCGTAAAACACGCGCTCGGACACGGCTTTCAGGTGCAGTTTCGGATCGTCAGTGATGCGCTTGCTCAAAGCAGTCAGAGCGTTCTGATCCTTAACGCGCATCAGCACTGACGAGTACCCATCGCGTTTGGTAGTACTCTGGAGCGAGTTGCTATCGACCCAGATCTCTGACTCAAACGCCTTGCCCGCGGAATCGAACAGACCAACAACCGTGTAGTCGGTGGTTTGAATGCGAAACCGATCGCCGATGTCGAGTCCCTGAAAGCGTTCGGCAATCCTTTTGGAAACAACCGCTTCCGTCATACCCGGCTGAAACAGTCTTCCCGCGACGGTTTGAAATCCCGAGCGCAACTTGAACGACATTGAACCAACGCCACGCACCGTCACGTTTGATCCCTGGCTCATTCCCTTGCGCGGTTTGTAGATCAACGTGATGAGCTCAGCAGTGGCGAGCGGCTTGTCACCTTCGCGCTCGACGCCATCGAGATACATCAGGTCGTTGAAGTTCTCGCGCGTTACCGAGCTGTTCAACTCCGCCGTACTGCCTTCGCGCAGAACGATCATGTTCAACGGGTCGCCACTGCTTGAAAGCGTCAGATCGATACCGCGCGCGAGCGCCATCACCATGAGGTAAACGGCAACGGTCAAACCGATCGTGAAGGCCGTTGCGAGCGTGCTGCCCTTGCGCACCACGATGTTTCGAATGTTGTACTTGAGTGGTAGTGCCATCTTATTCAGTGCTCCGCAACGCTTCCGCGACTGTCAGTCCGGAAACCCGGTAAGCCGAGTAGATCACACTGACGACTCCCACGAACAGCGACAAGACAAAAGCCGCCACCAGCGTCTCGCCCGTGGGAACAAATGAGATGAAATTCGGAATGTAAATACTCAGATCCACCGCGTTGAAAACTGCCGCCGCCGCGGCGATGCCAATTCCCGCGCCGATGCACGCGACCATCAAAGCCTCACCGAGAAATAGCGCCGCGATCGTGCCGCGCTGAAATCCGATGGCTTTCAACGTGCCGACTTCCTTCGTCCGTTCGCGCACATTCATCGCCATTGTGTTGCCCATCACGAGCAATAAGGAGAATGTGATCGCAGCCATGATGCCGTAGAGAAACTGTTTGACGCCGCCCATCATCGTTTGAAAACTCAAGGCAAACTCACGCTCGCTCTCGGTCTTGGTCGGCGCGTCACTGTTGGCGAAGATCGAGTCAATGGCCTGGCCTACGCGCGGTACGTCTTCCGCGCTGTTCGCCATGATGCTGAACGTGCTGACCTGGTCTTTGGCCCACGCGGGCAGCAGCTCGTTCAGGTAGTCGTAATGAAAGTAAAGCGTCTTCTCATCAGAGCCGGTGTAAACGCCACGAATGATGAACTCAACGCTCTGGTTGTAGATCGGGCTCTTTAACGTGACGCGCTGTCCGGGTGTAAAACCGTAAAGCGTTACGAGCTTCTGGCCGACAATCGCGCCCTGCCGATCGTTGATAAACGACTGCCAGTCCGCATCCGACATCTTGACCTCGGGCACCACCTCGCGCAGCTTGCGCGCGTCCACCGCGAAGTTGGCAAAAAAGTTTCGCTCGTCTTTGTAGATGCCGCCGAACCAACTGAACGGCATCGCATCCTTCACTCCCGGCACGGTCTTTATCTTTTGCAGGTGTGCCATCGGAATGACGAAACCGAGTGACACGGCATGACGCGAGATCAGCCGCAACGGGCTCGCTTCGTCGGTGCCGCGGTCAAACTCCGTCAGGATCGTCGCCAGACTTATGATCAGGAACAGCGAAACAACCAGGCTGGAAATCGTCAGCAGGGTTCGTCGTTTGTTGCGCAGGATGTTCTTAAAGATCAGCTTTGCATACTTCATACGCAGTTCACCTTTTATGAACTACCGGTCGGGTTGTAAAACGGTTTGAAGCCAGTACGCGATTGGGGCCGAAAGGTTGCATAGAAACATAGCCTCTATCCATTTATAAGTCGATCCGGAAGAGCCGAAATCGACACTAGCGCGACAATTTTTTATTGGCCTCGGCCAGCATTTCACGGATTTCCGCGTGTGATGGAATCTTCGCCGAGAGTTCCTGGAGCGTCGCCGCACTCTTGCGGTAGTTTTCCACTGCCTCGGCCTCGCGGCCGCTCGACCTGAGCGCGTTTCCGATCTTGAGCCAAGCCTCTGCAAGATCGCGACGGATCGACGTGTCCGTCGGCGCCGTGGCGCTCAATTGCTCACGAATGCGCAGTGCTTGTTCATAACGCTCCAAAGCCTGCGCCGCGCGACCGGCCTGCGCTTCAACATCACCTGCTTTGATCAACGCTACCGAATGATTTCTTCTGAACTGCGCGTTCAGCGGATCCGCTGCCAGCAACTCCTCGTTCAGCGCCAGTTGCTTGCGATAGTGCTCGGCCGCCTGTTGCTTTTCGCCCATCTTAAAAAGCACGTCGGCCGTGTAACGATGACTCTCGACGAGCATTAAGCGCAGATCGATATTGAGGGGATCGGCTGCGACGAGCGCTTCTCTGGTTTTTAACCCGCGAAGTTGGAGATTGAGCGCGGCCTCAACGTCGCCGGCGCGGTCGGTCGCGACGCCAAAATGTTCGTAGGAAATACTGAGCGCGCGCTGCGCGCGAGCACGATTTGGATCCAACTTCGCTAGTTCTTCGCGTAGCTGCAATGCCTGTTGCTGACTCGCGAGCGCGCCTTTTACGTCGCCCATAGCCAGCGATATTGCGCCGAGGTAGTTGTAAGTTGCGGCGAGATTATACCGGTCGAGGAAATCCGTCTTCTCGGAAATTGCTAAATCATGGCGAGCGCGCAGTTGTTGGCGAATCATTTCCAACTCGCGCGGCAAGTCGCCCTGCGCGCCGATGAGAGTGGCGAGGAACCAATAGCTGTCGAGCAGCTCGCGGCGATAGTTCGCATTGTTCGGCTCAGCGGTAACGAGCGCTTCGCGCAGCGCGGCAGCTTTGCGATGACTCTCTATCGCACCCGGCAGATCGCCGAGATGCGCGACCGAAGGCGTGTACTGCACCGCCCCCAGTTTTTCATAAGCCCCCGCAAGCTCCCGTTGCAGTTCTCGATCGCCCGTAGCATCCTGGGCTAGACTGTCGAGATACTTCAAACCTCGCTGCACGATCAACGAACGAGCAGGCGTAGAACCCGGTAATTTCTCAATCGAGTCGTGCACTTCAAACACAAATGAGTTGGCCAACTGCCGGACTTCGCCAAACCGCCGCTCGGCACGCGCGCGCTCCGCTCGTGCGACCCTGTTGTTCCATGCAGTTGCGATGATGCCGGCGATCAACGTGAGCGCGATGAGTAGCGCGGCCGTGACTGCGACCTTCTGCCGCCTCACAAACTTGCCCGTGCGATAGGTAAACGTGTCCTTGCGCGCACGCACCGGCAAGCCGTCGAGATGACGGCGAATGTCGTCCGCAAGTTGCTCCGCGGTCGCGTAGCGGCGCTCGGGTTCTTTGCGCATCGCCATCAGCACGATGTTGTCGAGGTCGCTGTGCAACCGCTTTCGTGGTTCGGCAGCGCTCGGTCGTTGCGGCTCCTGCTCGCAGATCGCTTTGGTTATTTCGTGGGGCAGACGAGTCTTCAGCCGGTACGGCAAGCGGCCGCTGAGCAAGGCATAAAGCACTACGCCGAGCGAGTAGACGTCGGTTGCCGTTGTGACCGACCCGCCGAGCACCTGCTCCGGACTGGCATACTGCGGCGTCATAAATTGCATCGCAGTCGCGGTTACGTCTGAAGTCCTGCTCGTGTCGAGGAGTTTGGCGACGCCGAAATCAACCAGCTTTGGCACACCGTCGCTGGTCACGAGGATATTGCCCGGTTTGATGTCGCGATGAATGATCAGATGTTGATGCGCATACTGCACTGCCGAAGAGACGGTACAAAACAATCGCAGCCGTTGCTCGATCGAGAGTTGTCGTTCTTCGCAATAAACGTCGATTGGTTGGCCTTCGACGTACTCCATCACGAGGTACGGCAAGTCGTCCTCGGTTTGGCCGGCGTCAAACAACCGCGCGACGTTCGGATGGTTTAGTTCCGCCAGGATCTGCATTTCGTTGCGAAAGCGACGGCGCATGAGATCATCGGCGATGCCGGGCTTGATCAGTTTGATGGCGACGTGCTGCTGGTATTGTTCGTCATCACGGGCGGCCAGAAACACCGCGCCCATGCCGCCGCGTCCGATCTCGCGCAAGACTCGATAGGCGCCGATGCGCGTTCCGGGTTTAACCGTGGTTGGACCAAGCATTCGCAGGCGAGCGGCATCGTCAGCGCACTGCTCGATCAGGTCGGTCTTCGTTTCGACCTGATGAACCAGAAACGACTGTACTTCCGCGCGCAGGCCTGCATCGCTGCCGCAAGCACTGTCCACAAACTCCTGCCGCTGGCCGGTGTCAATGTCCAACGCCTGGGCGAGTATGTGCTTAACCTGTTGCCAGCGTTCGGGAGTGATGCTCATGTTTTCCCCGCGCTCAGGCGGCGGCGCAACCACAACTTCGCCGAATCCCATTCGCGCTTGGTCGTTGCCGGAGAGATGCCGGCAACTTCCGCGACCTCGTCGATAGTGAGGCCGCCGAAGAACCTCAGCTCTACAATCCGCGCTTGTTCGGCATCAAGCACAGCCAGCGCTTCCAACGCTTCGTTCAAAGCAATCAGGTCGATCTCGCGTTGTTCGAAGAAGCTCACCGCCTCATCGAGGGAGACTCTGTTTGCATAACCCTGTCGCTTCAGCGCGTTTCGATTCGTCGCATGATTGATCAGAATGCGGCGCATCATCTGTGCAGCGATGCCAAGAAACTGCGCCCGATTCTGCCAGTTAACACTCTTCTGATCGACCAGCCGAAGGTAAGCCTCGTGGACGAGTGCGGTGGTCTGCAACGTGTGCTCGGCTCGTTCGTGGCTTAGATAATGTTGCGCGAGCCGGCGCAGTTCCTCGTACACGACCGGCATGAGTTCGTCCAGCGCCGACTTGTCGCCGTCGCCCCAGGCCAGCAGGAGTTCCGTTACACCTTGTTGCGGGTAAGCCATTGCATTGTGGGAGAAGGTGAAATTCTAGCCTTCATCCCGCCCGGGCGCAAAAATTGAGCCGATCGGTTTCGCGTTTTTGCGTTACTAAGCGGAGGACAATCATGAAAATCGTTATCGCTTTGTTCGTACTCATTTCGGTCGCATTCGTAACACTCAACGGGCAAACACCGAAGAAAACCGCCGCTACGGCGGACGTCAAAATTCGCCAACGGATGAGCATGGGCAGCACGCCCGGCACGGAAACGACGCTCTACATAAAAGGAGCGCGGATGCGCAACGAGATGGCGGGCGGCGGCGCCGGCTTCACCAGCATCCTGCAATGCGATCTGAAGCGCACCATCACCGTCAACGAAAAGACGAAGAGCTACATGGTGAACCCGACTAACGCTCCGGGCACGAACGCTGCCGAGGGTGACGGCGGCGGAGCCGCGCCCACCGCGACGAAACCAGCACAGACGCCGGCTCAACGCCGCGGCGGAGTTGTCGACGTCGTCCACACCATCACGGATACCGGCGAGCGCAAGGAAATGTTTGGCTTCAATGCGCGCCACATAAAAACGTCGATCGTGAAAAAGGCGAGTCCCGACGCGTGCGACAAAGATCAGAAGATCGAGACTGACGGTTGGTACATCGATTTTCAGTATGCCTTCGAGTGTCCGGGCGAAAAGCAGAAACCTGATCCAATGCCGGTTCGGCCGCAGCGTCCGGGTTGCCAGGATGAAGTGCGCACGAAAACGATCGGCACTGCGAAACTCGGTTTTCCGTTGCTCGTGACCACGACGATCTATCAACCCGATGGTCGCACGAATTCGATGACGCAGGAAGTTCTCGAACTCTCACGCGCGCCACTCGATGCGGCGTTGTTCGATGTGCCCGCCGGTTACACACTCGCGAAGGACATGCAGGAGCTGTACGGCATGGGCGCTTCTTCGACCTATGCGGGATCGAGTGCGCCGTCGAACACCGCGGGTGGAAGTTCAAACACGGGTTCCTCATCGCCGGCGGCGAATACCGCAAACGCGGCTGGCGTTGCTAATCCAAAGAAACCCGGCGTGATTCGCGTCGGCTTGCTTCAGCCAAGCGTTCAGTTGAATTCCGGTGATGCCGCGAGTGCGGCCGAAGCCTTGCGCAACGGTTTCGCGAATCACTTGAAAGATGCAAACGTCGAGGTGGTCCTGTTGAGCGCGCGTTCGGCGTCTTCGGCCCTGAACGAAGCGCGGCAGGCGGAGTGTAACTACATTCTGTCGAGTTCGCTGACGGTTAAGAAAGGCGGCGGTTCGATGTTTGGCCGCGCCATTGGCAACATCGCCGGAGCAGCCACGGGCATACCGGTCGGCTCCGCAACTGGGGCGGCGATCAAGGCTAAGGACGAAGTAACACTCGCCTACAAACTCGAGCCACTGATCCAGGGCAAACAATCCTTGTCCAACACGGAAAAAGCCAAAGCGAGTCGCGATGGCGAGGACGTGGTTGGACCGCTTGTCCAAAACGCGTCCAAAACGATCAAAACAGCCGTAGCGCAGAACTAACATGTCCTATCGACTATCACGCCTCATGGCGATTGGGTTAGTGCTTTCCGTGATCATCTGTGGTCTGGTTATGGGCCAGCGACCTGCCACAGGCCAGACGCGGCCGCGTGTCAAGCTGAAGAGCTCACCGAAAAGCTTGTTGATGGCCCACGCGTTCACCACCGGCAAGTTACCGGAACCGATGCGACTGCCGCCAGGAAACGTCGATCGACAAGCAGAGACGCTCGCGATCGCCGTGAGCAAAGGCGACGAATCATCAACGGCCGCGCTGTACGCCGCAATTCTCGCGGCCGGTTACGGGGTGCGGGACCGCGATGGCAGCGTATTACAAACTACAGAACGCGGCCAGGGAATGATCTTCGAAGCGAGCCAGCTTGCCGCGACGGCTAAACTCTACGGCGACGCTTACGGCGTGATGCTTTCACATCTCGCCTCCGCGTTCACGCGCAGCGTGCCGGCGTTTAAAGATCTTCCATTGGACACAGGTATACTCGAAGGCATTCGCACCGCCGCGAAGAGCAATCATCCCGCCGTGCGATTCTGGGGCCGGTTCATCGTCGAGCTGGGCCGCAACGCCGATGTTCCGTTCGACCTGACCAGCAATGTTGATCCTACCAAGACTCGTCTTGACGCGATCCAGGTCGCTTTGATTCTCAATCGTCTCGCTGGCGATCTCGCGGTATTAGAAAAACCTGAGCAAGCACAACTCGAGCGACCAGTGCGCTTTGCTCACGCCAATTTCAAAGCGCACGGCGAGATGCAAAGCGCGCAATCGTCCTGCGGCGGCAGCGAAGTGGGCGATCTCATTCTGGATCCGAACGCACTCGCCTCGACGACTCTGTTTGGATTTCTCGCCAGCCGCGTGGGTGGGAGAGTTGCGACGTATGGGAAAGTCGCCGGAATCGCAAACATAGTGCTGACCGTTTTTAAATTCATTGTCAGTTATGCCGCGCTCCAGGTCGAGATCACCATGGACGCCGATGAGTTGGTGCGGACCAAAGATACGAAGCCGGGCGAGCGGCGCACGTTATCCGCGACGCTAAAGATGGATTCCGGCAACTGGCAAAAGATTAATTGTCTCCGGCCTTTTCTCAATCTCGCGGGCCTCGACGTGGATTTGCCCGAGAATGGTCCATTGTCGGGCGTGAAAGTGGAGTGGATATTCGTTCGTGGCGGCGACAGCCGCGGATGGATTGGCCAGGTTCAGGATCTGTTTGGCGATGGCTTCGGTTACGGCGATGGGATCGCATTTTTTGACGCTCTGCCAGGCGCGGACCGGTCGCCCAACAAACAGTACACCAACGATAAGGGTGAGTCGCAGATCTACGTTGTCGGAGTGCCGCAGGAACAGGATCTCTCGCGGCGAAAACTGTTCGATTCGTACAAAGCGGCCGGCGTGCGAGTCGACGTTCAACTTAAGCCCATGCGCATCAAGGATACGCAGCAAGGTATCTCCACCATCATGGACATTGTTGGCAACGCGTTTTCGTTCCTGACCGGAGATCCCGTTGGCGGTGGCGTCGGCACAGTGACGGAAACACTGTATCGCTCTAACTGGTACGCTTCGCAACCGTTCTATTTTCCAGTCAAAGACTGGGAGCCGTGCACGGGCCAATGGCAAGGCTCGATCACCTATACCACGACGCTCAAGGAAAAAGGCTCCGCGGAGAGCATGGTCGTCAAACAGACGTGGAACGACGACTATTATTATGAAGCGCGGGCCACGCTCGACGGCAAGAAAGACAGCAACGGCGCGCCGATGGCGCGTGTTGAGGCGCACGCGAGCCTCGTTAAAGATCGCACCAGCACGGGCAAGGGCGTGTGCTACAGAACGTCCAGACAGCTCCAGGAACTGCACGGCAAAGACACGGTCCACACGACCGGTTTCAGCATCAGTCTCAACCCGCGGACCAGGCAGTATAGCGTTTCAGCTCCGACGACCATCGTCAACGGCTCTGGCACGTACACAGTCACGAGCGACGTCAAAGGCACGTGCAACAATCCGTACAACAAGAATCTCAACCAGAGCACCCCGGAAAAAAACCACAAGCTCTCACCTGAAGGCCCGTCGGTCGACGGCAAAGGAACGATCGATCCGGCCCAGCCCGATGAGATCAGCGGGACCAATACGGTCACTATCCCCACCAACAAAGGCGGCGAGCGAACGGTTACCATCACCTGGAATCTCGTTCGTTGCCGCGGCTAGGTTTCACCCACGCAGTTGCAAATCTCCACTTGACGACCCTATGTAGATATTGATATATGCTGATATCTATTATGGGTAAAGGTTATCTTTCTTACACGATGGCGCTGATCCTCCAGGTGATCGACCACGGCTATCTCTACGGCTTCGACGTCATGACTGTCACCGGCCTCGCGAGCGGCACTGTCTATCCCGCACTGCGCCGGCTCGAAGACGCGGGCCTCGTCGTGTCGAAGTGGGAACGCCCGAGTATCGCCCAGGCCGAACAGCGTCCACCGCGCAAGTATTACGAAGTCACCAAGACGGGACAGACCGCTTTGAAAGAAGCACGGGAACGTTTCCGGCTGCTCGCGCAAATCGAACCACTCGCAACGGGCAAACCGGCGCCGCAGAAAGGTTGAGTTCGCGGAGTGGAAATTCTTTAACCAAGCCATGATTAACGCAAAACGAAGAGGTCCGTGGCTTTGGTTGATCACGCTCATCGGCGTGATCGTGCCGCGACGCTTGCGCGCCGACTGGCGGCAGGAGTGGGAGTCGGAGCTGCGCTATCGCGAAACGCTCCTCGCGAAATGGGATCAGCTCAACTGGCGCACAAAGCTCGACTTGCTTTGGCACAGTTCGGGCGCATTCGTCGATGCGTTGTGGCTACAGCCGAGAAGATGGGAGGACGCGATGATTCAGGATCTGCGCTTCGGCGTGCGAATGTTACTCAAGCACAAGGGCTTCACGGCGGTCGCGATCCTCTCGCTCGCACTCGGCATCGGCGCGAACACAGCGATCTTTCAGTTACTCGACGCGGTGCGACTGCGCACGTTGCCCGTCAAAGCGCCGCAGGAATTAGTCGAGGTGCGCCTCGCCGACATGAAAGGCGCGCGCGGCGGAATCTGGCGCGAGCGGTCCGTTACCTTTTCGATTTGGGAACAGATTCGCGATCGGCAACAAGCGTTCTCGGGCATCTTCGCCTGGGGCACAGACACTGGGAACCTCGCGCCCGGCGGAGAAGTGCGGCCGGCGCGCATGCTTTACGTCAGCGGTGATTTTTTCAACACGCTGGGCGTGAATGCCGCTCGCGGCCGCGTCTTCAATTCCGCAGACGATCAGCGCGGTTGCGCGGCGCCGGGCGTTATCGTCAGTCATCAATTCTGGCAACGGGAATATGGCGGCGACGGGAGCGTCGTCGGGCGTTCACTCACGCTTGCGGATCATTCGTTCGAGATTGTCGGTGTGACACCGCAGAACTTCTTCGGCATGGAAGTGGGAAAGTCTTTTGATCTCGCGCTGCCGATTTGCGCAGCTTCGATCGTGCGGGGAAACAACCGGATGTTCTCCGGAATCATGTGGTGGTTGACGGTGAACGGCCGTCTCAAGCCGGGTTGGTCGCTGGACCAGGCGACCGCTCATGTCCAAACGATCTCGTCCGAGCTCTTCCAAGCAGCGCTGCCTCCGGATTATCCGCAGCCGAGTGTCAACGACTATCTGCAATCGAAGCTGGTTGCGTTCCCAGCGGGCGCGGGTGTGTCGGCGTTGCGTGAAAAATACGAGCAATCGCTTTGGTTGCTGTTGGCGATTGCCGGGCTCGTGCTGCTGATTGCGTGCGCGAATCTGGCGAACTTGTTGTTGGCGCGTGCAAGCGCACGTGAGCGTGAGATCGCCGTGTGGCAAACGCTCGGCGCATCACGCGCGCGACTCATTCGCCAGTTGTTGGTTGAGAGTCTGTTGCTCGCATTTATTGGAGCCGCATTAGGCGCGGCGTTGGCGCAGGCGCTGAGTCGCGCAATGGTCGCATTTCTCAGCACCGCCAGTGACCCGGTATTTATCGACCTCGCTCCCGACTGGCGTGTACTTGGCTTCACTGCCGGACTCGCGGTCGTCACCTGTGTTTTGTTTGGTTTGACGCCCGCCATTCGCGTCACCCGAAGAAAAGCGGGCGCAATGATCAAAGCTGCGGGACGCGGGATGACAGCAGGTCGCGAGCGATTCACTTTGCGGCGCGCGCTCGCCGTGGCCCAGGTTGCGCTTTCGCTCGTGCTCGTTGCCGGCGCGTTGTTGTTCTCGCGAAGTTTGGGAAACATACTCACGCTTCACGTCGGTTTTCGGCAGGACGATGTGGTCACTGCGACCGCGATGTTTCAGCGTCTGAATCTTCCAGCCGAGCGTGTGCCGGGTTTCAAAGATGAGTTGATGGATCGTGTTCGTTCGATCCCGGGAGTTGAATCGGCGGCCATCACGCACATCGTTCCACTTCGCGATTGGGGTGGTGGCACGGCGTGGATCGATGGAACGGGCACACGCCAACCAAAGCATACGAATCTCAGTCGCGTTGGGCCAGGCTATTTCAAGATGCTGGAAGTGCCGTCGCTTTCGGGACGTGATTTCGACGCGCGCGATCGCGCCGGCGCGCCGGACGTGGCGATTGTGAACCAGGCGTTCGCGCGCAAGTTTCTCGACGGCGCCAATCCGGTTGGCCGGCGGCTCTGGATTGAAGCGTCGCCCGGCTCGCCTGACACGCCCTACGATATTGTCGGTCTCGTTGGCGACACGAAGTATGAAGATTTGCGCGAAGAGTTTCAGCCCATCGTTTATTACGCCGCGGCCCAGGATGAAGGAACGGGCGCGGGCGCGCAGATCATGATTCGGTCGCGTCTGCCGCAAGCTGAAACCGTCGCGGCCGTGAAGCGCGTGCTCAACGAGATCAATCCCGCGATCACGGTGAAGTTTGACTGGTTGAAGCCGCTGATCGACGCGACGATTTTGCGCGAGCGGTTGATGGCGACGCTTTCCGGTTTCTTTGGTCTGCTGGCGTTGCTGCTTGCCTGCATTGGACTGTATGGCATTCTCTCGTACGGAGTTGCCAGCCGCACGACCGAGCTTGGAATCAGGATGGCGCTCGGAGCGCAGCGAGGCGACGTGTTCTGGTTGATACTCCGAGAAGCCTTGTGGCTGGTGCTGATAGGCATGGCAGTTGGTTTGCCGCTGATCTTTGCGGTGACGCGTTTGGCTGCGACCTTCCTGTTCGACTTGAGTCCGACGGATCCGGTTTCGCTGATCGCTGCGGCGTTGTTGTTATTCGGCGTGGCGATGCTGGCGGGTTATTTGCCATCACGCCGTGCTACGCGAGTCGATCCGATTGTCGCTCTGCGATATGAATAAGACGCCAGATCTTATGGTCCAACCATCGTCCGTCAACGGCCGAATCATCGGAACCTGGACCGCTACGGCTGACCCTGCATCCGTGCTGATTCGCGTGACCTCTTCGCAGGAGTTGAACCAGTCGCACAAACGTTTGCTCAAGAAAGCCGCGGACAGTTACGGATCTTATGTCGGAGCACGTGCGCGAGCGGCATATGGATTGTAAAAGATCCTGGACCAAGGAGTCCTAAGAGATGCCAAGATACGGGAAAAAGGCCGGAGAAAAAGTTGAAGAAGCCATGCGCGAGCGAAAGCGCGGCACGCTGAAGAGCGGACGTTCCGGCAAGAAAGTGACGAGCAAGAAGCAGGCGATCGCGATCGGGCTCGCCGAAGCTCGCAGAGAAGGCGGAAAGGTTCCGGCGAAGAAAGGCTCAAAGAAGGGTTCGAAAAAAGGATCAAAGAAGGGCTCAACCAAGAAGCGATCTACAAAGAAGCGTTCAACGAAAAAGGGATCTACTAAAAAAGGATCTACTAAGAAGCGCTCGTCGAAAGAAGTAACGCAAACGGCGTTGACTAATTCGAGCCCAGGGTTCATACCGGGGGGTCGAAGAACTAACGCCAACGGCGTTAACTAATTTCAGCCCAGGGTTCATACCCTGGGGGAACAGTTTCTCTGAAACAACAACTCCAAAGGAGTTGGCTAACTTGTTTGGCATTGAGCTTGCCCCACAGGTAGACCATCGAACGATCTTGTCTCGAAAGAGTTCAACCTACTTAGATGGACCGACTCTTTGGATACAGGTCACGCTCAGTACATCTACAAGGAGGGCATACGATGGCAAAGGAAAACCAAGGTGGCGGCGGCCAGCAAGGTGGCGGCGGCCAGAAGGGTGGCCAAGGCGGCGGCGGCGGTAAGCAAGGTGGCGGCCAGCAAGGTGGCGGTGGCGGCCAGCAAGGCGGCGGCGGCCAGCAAGGCGGCGGCGGCGGCCAGAAGGGCGGCCAGGGCGGCGGCGGCGGTCAGCAAGGTGGCGGTGGCGGCCGCGGCGGTAGCCGATAACCACAATTAAAACTACCGAGGAAGGTGAGTCGTCAATCCGGCTCACCTTCTTTTTTATTTCACCGGCCGGCTACATAAACCACGTCACGACGAGCCCGGCAGTCGCGGCAAAGATCGCAAGCGTCGTAAGCCCCAGACCTGCAGCGCAAAAATCGCAGCCGTCACGGGAACGATGATCAGCGGCAACGGCAAGGGCACGAGCACCGCAAGCGCCGCAGCCAAGAGTTATACCTTCACACGCAGGACCGGTCTGTGTTTGAACACGGCAGACGCGGATAAACACGCGCAGGTGGCATCGCCATTGCACGATACGCGCGTTGGCAGACTGGCGACTCGAAAACATACGACGAAAGGAGCAAACTGCCATGAAATCGCTTTGGGCGCTCCGCAACATCAGTTGGCTCGAGTTAGCCAAACGAGTCTGGAAAGAAAGTAGCGACGACCGTGTCTTCGGCCGTGCGGCCGAACTGTCCTACTACTTTTTGCTCGCACTCTTCCCCCTCCTGATCCTTTTAACTTCGATCATCGGCCTCGTCATCGGCCAGGGCACCGGAACACGCCAACAACTCTTCAGCTATCTCGGGCGCATCGTGCCGCCATCTGCGTTTCAACTGATCGAAGCCACGATGATCGAAGTCTCCAGCGGCAGCGGCGGCGGCAAGATCTCGTTCGGACTTTTGGCCGCACTCTGGGCAGCGTCAAACGGCATGAGCGCGATCACGGAATCGCTCAACATCGCTTACGACGTGGAGGAGGGCCGCCCGTGGTGGAAGGCGCGACTCGTCGCAATCGCGCTGACAATCGCGCTCTCCGTGTTGATTATTTCAGCGTTGCTGTTGGTTGTGGCGGGTGGTCACATCGGTGAGAGTCTCGGCGGTTATCTCGGCTACAGCTCAGCATTTGCGACTGCGTGGAAGATCATTCAGTGGCCGGTCGTGCTTGCCGTCATGATCCTTGCGTTTGCGTTGATCTACTACTTCGCTCCCGACCTTCGTGAACAGGCGTGGAGCTGGCTCACACCCGGCGCGGCAATCGGCGTCGCATTGTGGGTGCTTGCCTCGTTGGGCTTTCGTATGTATCTGCAGTTCTTCGACAGCTACAACAAGACGTACGGATCGCTTGGCGCGGTAATCATTCTCATGCTGTGGCTTTACTTCACCGGGATCGCGGTCCTGATTGGCGGTGAGATCAATTCCGAGATCGAAAACGCCGCCGCCGAACAAGGCGCGCCCGAAGCGAAGGAACGCGGCGAGAAGAGCCCCGATGAGAATGAAATGAAGCGCGCGAGCGCAGCCGGTCACCGCTGAGTGCTAGTTGTTGAGCGGTAGATCGACGATCAACGGATTATGATCTGAAATCCGATCCTTCAGCGCGTAGTTCAACGTCTTGAGCGTGCGGCCAAACTGCGGCGCAAAGTGAAATGGTTGATCGCGATCGTTTGGATCCGTAAGCCCGACGGGTTTTACAAAGATCCAATCGAGCTTCAACGCCACACTGATCTTTCCGCTGAGTTCCATCGTGCTGACAAATCCCTTCGACGCTCGTTCGTTCGAGTCGGAAAGAGTCTCGCCGCTCGCGCCGATCGAATACTGTTTCGCGCCGCGAAAATCAAACGCTCCTCCATCCGTAAAGCGAAAGTCTTTCAACGTGCTGAAAAACTTCTCTTCCGAATTCTCAGATACAAACCTGACGCTCTTCACTGTCGGATCTTTTCTCGTGCGCTGCATCTTCACAGCGCCGACAGTGATGTCGTAAAGGAGACCGACGCCCGTTGCATACTTGATCCCTTGCGTGACCCAGAATTTACTGCTGCCGAGTCGTTTCTTTACCTCGCGTTGAAATGAAGTCGGCGTCGCATCACTGCCGGAAGTATTCATGTCACCCGCGAGAACGACGGGGTTTGTCAGCGGTTGGATTTGCGCGAGCAGCTCTTCGAGTTGTTTCAAACGCTCCGCCGGTTTTGCTTTTGCTTCGAGATGCGTGGCGACGACCGTCATCACACCGCCCGGAATGCTGCGCTCTTCGATATCGGCCAGCAACATCATGCGGCCGCCGCGCCGCACTTCGCGCGCGATCTTCTCGCCAAAGACGATGCCGGCGCCTTTGCGTTTTGATTTTTCGAGTGTGGACACACCTTTCTTCTCATCTTCATACCAATCGTGCCCCTGGGTTTTGAACGGCACGAGCCTGACGTTGCGCACTGGAAACCGGCTCAGAATCGCTGTGCCGTGCAAACCCAGCGTGCGTGATTTATCCACCGCGAGGTTTTGGACCATCTCGGATTTGTCGGCGCTACTTTCGCCTTCAAGAGTCTCCGTTCCCAGACTCAATGGATCGACTTCCACAAACTCGACACCGAACGCGTAGTTCATCTGCAATGCGCTCGCGAGATCGCGCACGACGTTGCGGTAATCGGTGCGTTTCAATCCCCAGTCAGCTTCGTTCAGCACGACGACGTCAGCGCGGCTCAACATCGCTGCTTGTTCAAGGATCTCGTTGAGGTTGAATTTCGAGCTACGCTCCGCAACCGGCAAACGCCGGAAGAACCGTTGATCGCTGGAGAGCGCGGCTTTGATCGCTTCAAACTCGACGCCGCGTGCGATGTTCCAGGTAGCGACGCGAATGAAACGTTTGCCGAAATCGTTTCGCGCACCGGCTTTTGGCCCACGAACGCCGATAGAGTTATTGACAAA
Organism: Acidobacteriota bacterium; assembly: GCA_020199835.1. Classification (GTDB taxonomy): domain Bacteria; phylum Acidobacteriota; class Blastocatellia; order Pyrinomonadales; family Pyrinomonadaceae; genus PSRF01. The sequence continues at coordinate 102,444 of JAIVJV010000010.1, forward strand.
CGGAGTGGTTAGTAACCGATCGAGGCGAGTTGCAAGCTCCGCGGGCGGAACGTCGTTTTCATAAAGCGCAAGCAGATCGTTGTAGGCTAAAAGCGGCGGTCCACTTTGCTGTGCCGAGGTTATTGAGTTGGCAAAGAAGACTAATAACAGCAGCACACACAACCGTGGCTTAAAAAGGTGCACGAATAAGGTCCTCCAGGATAAATGTTTGCTGGCGGTCGCAAAACGACCACGAGAACGAGTGAACGACGCGGAGCATTCATTCTCAGCGCACCTTTCCTCGGCCTGCAACCTGCCATACCGTTTCGACTTGTTCACCACGAACGCCATAGATCTCGTCGTGCATGTTTACCGTCGTGCAAACGTGATTCGGGATAATCATGAGCCGCTCGCCGACGCTATATCTTCGATCGGATTGGGTCACATTGAGATGACCGTGTTCTTCGGAGAGGCGTTCTATCTCCGTTGCCGGATCGTCTTTAATGAGGCCGAAGCCGCGGCCGTGTTCCGCGTGGTAGGTATCTGACGAGAAAGTTTTTGAGCCGCCGTCGATGACGGCGCGTCCCGAGACGCTCGTGCTCACGACGGTGACAAGCACCGACAACGCACAATCCTCGATCGTCGCCGCGGAGACACCGACGGTGCTGCGATCGTTGAAGATGTACGTTCCGGGCCGTACTTCGTTCACGCCGTGAAAGAACTCGCTTTCGTAACGGCTCGGCGTTGAGCCGCCACTGACGATCGCAAAAGGTAGTCCGGCACGCGCAAACGCTTCGTAACAGCGGTCCAGAAAGTCATTAACCTGTTTCCGTAACACGGCGCGCTCATCCGGCGACACGCCAAAGTGTCCCGGGAAAAACATCAAACCTTTGAACTGCAGCCCTGGCAGTGACGAAATCTTTTGGGCCAATGCCAACGCGTCGTTTTCCGTCGCGACGCCACAACGTCCAAACCCAACATCCAGCTCGATGAGAACGCCCACCTCGGAGCCGCGTTTGGCCATCGCCGCTGAGATTCCGCGAGCTGCTTCTTCGGAATCGACTGCCACCGTAACCGCGGCACGTATCGCAAGGTCCGCGAGGCGTTTCGTTTTTGCTGGTCCAACAATCGGATAAGCGATCAGCAGATCGTTCAGGCCCGCCTTGAGCATCACTTCGGCTTCACCCAGCTTGGCGACCGTGATGCCCAGAGCGCCGCTGGCGATCTGTTTTTTGGCGAGTTCGGGAATCTTGTGCGTCTTCGTGTGCGGCCGCAGACGCAGGTGGTGACGGCGGCAATACTCCGCCATCTGCGACAGGTTCCGCTCCATCACATCAAGGTCAACCACCAGAGCCGGCGTGTCGAGTTCGGATATCAGCATCAGGGAACGATCGTAAACGGTGCGTCCTGCTTCATGGACTTGCGTGTCACCATGTCCTTGACCTCGATCGCCGCAACGTAATTTCCCGGCGCCAATCCCGCCAAACGAATGTATTCCGCCAACGTCAAATGCGGCACCGGTTGGTTCTGCACCTCACTCAACACGAAATCAAAAAACTTCGTCGCCGGCTGCCCGTCTTTCAACAAACGCACCGTGATCCGCACCAGCGGTTTATTCGTGTCAGGACTGTTCGCCGCATTGTAAACCGACAGAAACATGATCAGATTATCCGTCGCCTGAAATTGCCTGCCCGGCGACGGACGAATCTGCGAACGCTCGTGCGTAAACACGTCCGCCGGCTCATCACCCGCGAGCAGCGGCAAACGCGCCTGCTCAACAAAACGACTCAGCACCACCGGCGTCACCGCAAACTCCGCATCCGGTTCAGGCACCACAAACTGCTCCCGCTTCGCGCTCGTCTTACCCGACTGGCGATCTCTCACAATCAAATCGAGCGTGTACTCACCCGGCGCGAGTACCATGTCCTGTCGATAGAAAATGTTGTTATTGACGATCGACTGGTAATCAGCGTCGGTAAGGTTTACGTCGAAGGTCCCTCCGAGCCGCGAAAGAATCTTGTCGGTCGTCGTTTTCAACACACCAAGCACATCCAACTGCATCGCGCGCTTGTCGCCCTTGCGTTCAAACTTCACCGCCGCCGGCGGCAACTCAATCGCGAGTGGCACCGTAAACAAACCTTCGCGCGCACGAAACTGGCTCAACGAAACAAACACCGGCAACTCCGGATTCGCTTGCGCCGCCGCAAAACCACTCAAGAGCTTCTTGTCAGCCGGCGACAACGGCACGATCTCTTCCGGCGGAATCGCGTAATAGCCCGAGCGCGAAACGATCTGCGCGTCAGGCCGCTTCACTTCGATCTTCACTTTGCGAAACGTGCCGTCGAAATTCTGATTGGTGCTGCGATAAGCGAGCGTGTAACGCGCGTGAATCTCCTCGTTGATTCGTTCGAGCCCCTGGCCGATATCGTTGTTGCCTTTGAGAAATCTGCCGCCGGTGTCGCCCGAGATGCGATAAAGAATGTCGTACTCGCGGCTTTGTCCTTCCTGTCGAACGTTATCGAACACGGTCTCGCCACCAACGGCACGGATTCTTTGCTCCTGGTTCACAATGCCGGAGATGCCGGCAAGCGGGGTCGAAGGAACGAGTGAACCGGACGCGGGCGCGCCTGCACGCAGACCGGCGGAATCGATGATGTAGATCGCAACGTTCGCGCGGTTCGCGATGTCGATCGTGCTTTGCACCTGCCAGTCGAGCACCGCGGGCGTGACGAAACCTTGCGAGAACAGCACGACTGTTTTCTTGCCCGGAATCGTTCTGAGGCCTTCGGCGATTGCTGCGAGCGCCGCGAGAATCGGTCGCGACTGTTGTAACCCAAGTGCCGTGCGCAACTTCACAAACTGCGCCAACATGACTTGCATGATCATGATTCGCGCGGCGTCGGATCCACCGGCGGTTGACGTGATCACGCCTCCCGAAGTCGCCGCCGCTAACTGTGCCTGGTGCGAACTGATGTTCTCAGCAAGGTCTTTCTGTTCGAAACCTTTCGAGGTGGAATTGACTGCGGTGTTCTCGAGCGCCGCGATCAATTTCGACTTGTCCTGCGTAAATGGTTGCAGCAGTTGCAAACCATTAGTGACTGCGAGCAGTGCGACCGTGTCGTTTTCCGTGATCTGATCGCGCACGTATTTCAGCGTGCCTTCGCGAACCTGTTTGAGATTCGTGATGTCGGTGGTTTGCGAGTCAAGCACGAGGGCAACGTAGTTGCGCGCGGCTGCGGGCGGCGTGCTGGTTGTCGTTTCGGGCGCTGCCGCGGCCGGGCTCTTTGTTTCCGTTCGCGACAGGGGCGCGTCGAAAAACTCGATCTTCTGCGCCACTCCATTCTCGACAATCGTGAAATCCTCTGCTTTCAAGTCAGGGATGTACTTCCCCTTCTTATCTTTCACGATCACGTCGATGTTGACGAGATTCGCTTTAACTCGTACCACCTCGTCGCTTGTTTGCTGCTGCGCGGTGGCAACTGAGCAAATCAGGATCGCGAGCAGAAGAATTGCAACGTACTTCATTGTCTTACCCTCTGCCGACACCGAGTGCGTCGGCCACACGATTGATGTAGTTGAACCATGAAGCGATCAACGTGATCTGGAGGATGCCTTTGTCGTCAAAACCAACTGCGCGGAGACGATCGTGATCGCGTGGCGAAATGCGCGTCGCGTCACGCGTGATCTGCACGACGTAATCGAGCATGACTCTCTCCTGCTCTGTGATGGGCGCGGAGGTGTAGTCTTCTTCCAGCGCCGCCACCAGTTCCTGATCCAATGTCACTCGACGCAGAAACTCTGCGTGTGATTCGATTCAATAATGGCACCGGTTCGTCACTGACACGACTGTCGTGATCATCTCGTGCTGGCGTCGCGTCAAAGGCAGATCAGGCGACATCAACGAGCCGAACGTCGCAAACGCGTGAAAGAGCGCCTTCGGGATAAGGCTGTGCGACGCAACGATGCCCGCCGTTTCGCCGTCAGGCGTCGGGTGGACCGGCGTGGCGTATTCGATTGGATAGAGTTCGCGCTGCGATTCAACCGCCTTGCGAACCTCGTCGTCTTCGGTAACGGCGACAGTTTTAATCCACGTCATAAGTTGCTTTTCCTCTGGTACGAAACACTAAAAAATAAAATGGCAGTCCTAACGAAACCACTGCGACGCCGAGAAACGCCTGCTTCGGATTGTTCCCGCCGAGGAGCACCAGCAACAAAACAATCAACGCGAGAAAGACGATCGGCGTCACGGGATAACCGGGTGTTAAGTAACCGGCGTTGGCAGCCGAGCGGCGGCGTAATCTGAACAGCGCAACGACAGTCAACGCGACGAACACTATCACCACAAACACGAAGTAGGAAATGATGTCGTTGAACGTACCGACCAACACGAGCACTGACGCCAGCGACGCTTGCAACGCGATCGCAAACGCGGGCGTTTCGAAGCGCGGATGAATCGCCGCGACTGCCGGGATGAACAGTCCATCACGCGCCATCGCGAAATAAACGCGCGGCGCCGACATCACGACTGCCGCGAGACTGCCCAACACCGCCACGACCACGATCGACGAGAAAACCAGTCCGCCCGCGCGGCCAAACAACACCTCGCCCGCTTGCGCCGCGAACGTTTCACCCGTCGTGACCTGATCCAGTGGAACAAGATAAACAAAAACGAGGCTCGTGAGAATGTAAACGATGGTCACCACGATCACGCCGAGCGTGAGCGCTTTTGGCAACGCTCGCGCGGGATCTTTTACTTCACCGGCGAGTCTGCCTAAATCCCACCAACCGGCGAATGAAAAGAACGCGCCGACCAAACCACCCGCGAGCGCGCCGAGGAGTGGTGGCGAGTTTGGATGTCGCGCCACGAACGGCGTGAAGTTGGACCAGTCGCCGAGCTGAAACACGATGCCCCACAGAATGACAAACGCGAGCAGACCGAGTTTGAGAAACATCAGCGCGCGGACGAACCACGCACCGAGCCGCACGCCGCGAATGTTGACGAGTGCAATTGCGACGATTGTGGCGATGGCGAGGAGTTTGGTCCCCCAGGGTGTGAGATTGACGATGTAACCGGCGTAGGTCGCGAGTCCGACGGCGAGCGCCGCCGTCAGTCCGGGGTCCATCACGAGAAACGCCATCCAGCCGTACATGAAGGCGACCGCTGGACCAAAACCCTCGCGCAAGTAAACGTAGCCGCCGCCGGCTTCGGGATAACGCGCAGCGAGCTCGCCGTAACAGAGCGCGCCACACAAAGCCATCGCGCCCATCGCAAGCCAGACGATGAGCAGCCACATCGGCGAGCCGAGTTGTTTGGCCATACCCGCGGGCGTCAGAAAAATCCCAACCGCGATCACCTCGCCAACAACCAGCGCGGCCGCCGTTCGCAACCCGATTTGTCTCTTCAGCTCAGGCACACATCTAGAACGTCACGCGGGCGGCGAACTGGAAAGCGCGGGGGCCGCCGGAGCCGAAGACGCCGCCGGCCGTGCTCACGGGTTCTCCAAAACTCGACGAACGCAAAAATCCCGGATTGCTCGGATCGTTACTGTCAGGCACCAACACGTTCCTGAACCCCGAATAATTCACATTCGAAAACCCGAGCACGTTCGTCACATTGAACAGATTGAACACTTCCGCGATCGGCTCGATCGTGAACCGCTCACCCACTTTGAAAACCTTCGACACGCGCAAATCAAGCGACGAAAAATTATCCCCAAACTTCAGATCGTCACGCACGAGCGGCAACAACACACGAGGCTTAAAACCCGTACTCGGATCTGTGTTCGGACAGCGCGACCCACCCGCCGCATTGATCTGCGTCAACACTGCGTTCAACTCCGCGCCCGTATGAAACTGCCGCGCACCCGCATTTCGCGGCAACTCGCAAACACGCGAGCCTCCATCCGGCAGCAAAATATCCATTGGCACACTCGAAGCGAGCGTCAGTATCGGCGATACGCGAAAACCCTTCGGCAGTTGAAACACTCCGGCAAAACTGAACCGATGTCGCTGATCGTTCGGCGTTGGTCCATATTCCAACTGCAGATTGCTTGAATCAATCGGCCCGTTTGAAAACGGGATCTGATCGTCATTCGCGAAGTTATACGCGCGCGACAACGTATACGCCGCCCGCAACTGGTAACGCTTCGAAAAGCGTTTCTCGAGACTCAACAGCAGTCCGTCGTATTTCGTGCGCACACTCGATTCGAGGTTCTTCACAATGTCCGGCCCGCCGACAACGGGATTCAACGGTACAGTGCCAATCACGCGGCCGATGATGAAATGCGTGCCCTGATTACGCAGATAATCGGCCCGCACGACGAAGTCACCGCCAAGCTCCTGCTGCACGCCGAAGTTCACCTGATGGACCATCGGGTTTTGTAGATCGTTGTCGATGATGTTAATGCCGCCCGCGCCGGCGCCGGGAAGCACAAAACCCGTAAACGGATTTGAGACCGTTGGCGCTCCCGGCAGATATCCGCCCCAGAACGGAGGCGCACCGGGTACCGTCACGAGGAACAGCAGGTTGCCGGCGCGCACCTCAACCGGCAAAGCTCGCCCATCGAGTCCGCGCTCGAGCGTCTGGATTTCCAGCGTCACGCGATCGTAGTAAATGCCATAGCCGCCGCGAATGCTCGTCTTCGCGTCGTTGGTCGAAAAGTTAAAGCCTACGCGCGGTGCAAAGTTGTTTTTGTCTCTCGTTCTTCCATCGCGCAGAAACGGCAGAATCAAAGGATTCAATTCGTCAACGCGACTGACGTTCTTTACGTCGGTATCGAGTTCGTAGCGCAAGCCGAGATTCAAAGTGAATTGCGGATGCACGCGCCAATCGTCCTGCACGAATCCTGCGACATACGTGTTATCCGTATCAGGCAGCACCAACGGGCGATCGGGCACGCCGCTGCGAAGCGTCACGGCAAACAGCAGGTCTTCATCATCAATGCGTTCGTCCCGCGTGCGGTCAAAGTCCGCAAAGTCTTCCATGAATTCGATCCGCCCCTGCTGAAACACCTTCAAATCGAGAGCCGACTCGACGCGCTGAACCTCGCCGCCTAAATAGATCGTGTGATTGCCGCGCACCATCGTGTAGGTATCGCTGAACTGAAACCGCCGCTGCTTCGTCTGTTGCGGCACGCGAAACGACGCGCCGTCCTGAAGACTCGGAAACGTCAACTGCGGCCCCGCCGCGACCGGCAACGTGTCGTTGATAAAAGTGCTGAAGCTGAAATTGAAGTTGTTCACGTCATACGGCGACACGATGCGCGAGTAGTTCGCGAGAAACGAATTAGTTTTGTTCAGACTCGATTGCCTTTGCGACGCCGAGCCGATTGCCCGCACGAGCGTGCTCGCCGCGATGCCGTTCTCGCGCTGATACGAATAACGAAAGCCGAACCGATCAACGTTAGTCGGAGTTAAGTCGAGACGTTCGGTAGTAAGGAAGTCGTCCAACGGCGCCGCCGCAAAACCGCGCGTGATGGTACGTGTGGCGAGGTTTCTTTCGCCTACCAGCACGACTCCGTCCTGGTTGCGATATTCAAACGAACCGAAGAAGAACGCGTTGTCCTTCTTGATTGGACCGCCGAGAGTAAACGCGTACTGCTGCCGATCGAACGGCGGGTCCTGCCCGAAACTGCGATCGAACGTTGCGGGCAACGCCTGCAACTTGCGATCTCGAAAATAGATCGATCCCGAGCCGTGCAGTTCGTTTGACCCCTGCTTCGTCACAACGTTTATGACCGAAGATCCCGAGCGGCCCAACTGCGCCGAGAAACGATTGGTCGCCATCTGAAACTCCAGAATCGCTTCCTGCGAAATGTTCTGCACGGGACCACCGACAACGTCGTCGTTGTTGTCAGCGCCGTCGATCGTGACGTTACCGCCGCGTCCGAGTTGTCCGGCCGAGGAGATAACAAGCGCGTTCGTTTTGGTGGGATCAAAGTTCGGCGCGGGCGAATTGCCGGGAACCAGCAGCGCGAGCTCGAGAAAGTTACGCCCGTTGAGCGGCAAGCTCTGAACCTCGCGAGACTCAATCACGCCCTGAACGACCGAAGCGGTGTTGTCAATCAGCGCCGCCTCGCCGACGAGATCGACAACCGTCTGCTCGGTGAGTCCGATCTCCAAACGCGCATCAAGCGTGACTGACTGGCCAACTTTTAACGAGATGGGAACTTTGCTGACCTTAGACATGAAGCCCGCCGCGTCGACTCGCAGTTCGTACTCGCCGGGCACGAGATCCGTGAGAACATAAAGCCCTTCATCGTTGGTTGAAGTCTCGCGTCGTATTCCGGCGCCATCCAGCGTCGCAGTGATCTTCGCCCCTACAACGGCCGCTCCATGAGGATCGCTGACGATTCCGGTGAGCGTCGCGCGCGCCGCTTGTTGGGCCAACGCCGGCTGCAAGCAGAGCAGAGAAAAGACGAACACAAGGAGGGAACGGGATAAAGCAGGGGTCATCGTTATCCTTTCAAACTTGTAGTTAATTTATGCAGCTTGCTACGCGGTCGTAGATCCGGGTGACGATCTCACGTGCCTGACTCTCACTCCTCGACTCGGCCACGACGCGAATGATCGGTTCAGTGTTGGAGCCACGCACCAAAAACCAACCCTCCGGCAACGTGACTTTCACACCGTCGCGCGTGTCGAGGGGAAAGTTACCGTACTCCTGCCGCAGCATCTTCAACACCGCGGCGATCTTCTGCGAAGGACAGATCATCTTTTCTTTAACGACACTGTACCGTGGGAACTGATCGAGCAACCGTGTCACAGTTTGACCGGATTCAGCGAGCAGGTGAAGCACGAGCGCCATGCCGACCAGACTGTCGCGCGCAAAATTGATGCGCGGATAGATCACGCCGCCGTTTCCTTCGCCGCCAATCGACGCCTTCTGTTGCTGCATCTTGTCCGTGACGTTGACCTCGCCGATCTTCGTCAGGAACAGCGGGCAATCAAACTTCTTCGCGACGTCTTCCAGCGCGGATGTCGTCGCCAGATTCGCGACGACGGGTCCGGGTTCACGTCCGAGCACGTAAAGCGCCGCGAGGACGAGGGTGTAATCTTCTCCGATGGGTGTTCCCAGCTCCGACACGATCGCGAGTCGATCCGCGTCCATGTCCTGCGCAAAACCGATATCCGCCTGATGCTTTTTAACCGCATCGCAAAGGTCGCCGAGGTTCTCGGGCAATGGCTCGGCCGGGCGCGGAAACGAGCCGTCAGGGGAGACGTTGATCGGGATCACTTCCGCGCCCAAGGCTTCGAGCAGTTTTGGACCAACAATGGATCCGGCGCCGTTGCACGAGTCGAGCACGACGCGGAGTTTTCGCTTGTTCGACGGTAATGGACCGAGTACGTCGATGATGGCTTTGATGTGTGCGTCGGTCGCGCCTTCGACTTCTTCAACCGTTCTGATCTCGTCGCCGCTTACCTTGGTGTACTCGCCCTGGTGATAAATATCGAGCAGCTCACGCGCTTGTCCCGCATCGAGAAAGAGCCCGTTCGAGCCGATAAACTTCAACGCGTTCCACTCCGCCGGGTTGTGACTCGCCGTGATCGCGATTCCGCCCTGCGCTTTGCGCCGGCGCACCTGCAACTGCACCGTCGGTACCGGACAAACGCCGATGTCCAACACGCGCCCGCCGCTCGAGAGAATCCCGGCGATCACTGCGTGCTTGACCATCTCGCCGGACGTTCGCGGATCGCGGCCAACAACGATCGTTCCCGATCCGGTGTGCGTGCCGAACGCCTGCGCGAAACGCGTCAGCAGGCGCGGCGTCAACGATTGTCCGATCACGCCACGCACGCCCGAGATGCTGATTTTTAAAGTTGGTATCGCCCGCATGCTTACTTTATGTCTGCAGTAACACTCTCCGTTGCACTAACACGCTACGCCCCGGCTTCGCCGCCGGATGTGCGGCATGGCTCTGCCTTGCCGGCCGGCCTACTTCTTGATCCGATCGCGTGCCCAATCGAGCAGCTCCGCCGCTTTGGTCTTCTCCTTCGCTTCCACTATGAGGCGAATGATCGACTGCGTGTTCGACGCTCGCACGTGCACCCAACCGTCCGGCAGCGTCACTTTGATTCCGTCGATCGAGTCGAACGTCAGTCCCTGCTGTTCGACAGCCGCGCGGAACTCCTGCAACACGGAATACAAACGATGCGGTTCGATCGGCAGATCGTGCTTCAACGTCGCAAGCCGCGGCAGGTGTTGGACCATGTCTGAAACCCGCTCCGTAGTCTGGGCCAGGTGTTCGAGAATTAACCCGATCGCGGCCGCGCTGTCATGCGTCAAATTAACTTCGGGAACACTAATGCCACCGCTCCCTTCACCGCCAAGCACGCCGTTGTACTCCAACAAACCTTCCGAGATAAAAGCCTGTCCGACAGGCGTGCGCACCACGTTCCCACCGTGATTCGACGCAATGCACTCGATCGCCTGTGTCGTCGAAACGTTTGTCACGACTGTGCCGGTTTGCTTGCGCAAGCGGATCTCTGTCGCAAGCGCGAGCGTCATCTCTTCGGAAAGCGGTTCACCGAGATCCGTCACGATTCCCAAACGCTCGCCGTCGGCGTCGTGCGCAAACCCAATATCAGCGCGGCCGGCTTTGACGAGCGCACAGAGTTGGGCCATCGTCGTTGGTTTCGGTTCGGGCGCGTGCGGAAACGGCGCCGTTGGATCGTTGTTGAGCGCAAGCACTTCACAACCGAGCACTTCCAACCAGCGCGGACTCAACAACGAACACGCGCCGTTGCAACAGTCGACTGCGACCACCAGCCGGCGCTTGCGAATTGCATCAACCGCAAACGCGCGCTCCAACGTTTCAATGTGTTTGCCAATTGGATCGGCGTAGACGATTGACTGCTTGATCGCTTTCCAGTCTGCTTTCAGAAACTCGCCCTGGTGAAAAATGTCGAGCAGTTCCTCAGCCTGCGTCGCATTGAGATAAAGACCGTCGCCGCGAACAAACTTCAGCGCGTTCCATTGCCACGGATTGTGTCCCGCCGTGATCGCGATCCCGCCGTCTGCTTCGAGCCACTTCACGGCGAGTTGCATGCTCGGCGTGGGACAGATGCCGAGATCGACGATTTCACAACCTGCCGCCAGCAATCCCGCCAGCACCGCGGAGCGAATCATCGGTCCGGAAGAGCGCGTGTCGCGACAGACGAGAATGCGGCCGGCGTCGAGATAGGTGCCGAAAGCCTGGGCAAACTCCACGGCCAGTTCGGGCGTGAAGGTCTCGCCTACAATTCCGCGGACTCCGGTGATGCCGATTTTCAGGGGCTTCATCAAATTGGAAAACGGACTTAATTGTACCCCACGACATAAGTCTTAGACAGTGTAAAATCCGCGCTTATGAAACACTTTTCCAAAATTTTCTGCCTCTTATTAAAAATTTTTTCCCTCTCGGCGTTTCTCTCGGTCGTCGCCAGCGTTCAAGCGCAGGATCGGACCCTCGCCGAACGGCTCGGCTACCCGCGTGACGCCAAACTCCTGATTGTCCATGCAGACGATCTCGGCATGGCCCACTCAGTCAACGCCGCGACCCTGAAAGCTTTCGAAACCGGCCTGGTCAACTCCGGCAGCATCATGGTCCCCTGCCCGTGGCTCCCGGAGATCGCGGCGTACGCTCGCGCGAATCCACAAGCTGATCTCGGTCTGCATTTGACCTTAACCAGCGAATGGACGCACTTCCGCTGGGGACCGGTCATGCCAAAGGATCGCGTCACGTCGCTCTTAGATAAGGACGGTTACTTTCGTCTGACGGAGAGCGAAGCGGCGCAAAAGGCTGATCCAAAAGAAGTCGAACTCGAGATACGCGCCCAAATCGAACGGGCGAAAGCGCTCGGCATAGTGCCCACGCACCTCGATTCCCACATGGGCACGCTCTACCAGACCAAAGAACTCTTCGACGTCTTCCTGCGGGTCGCGCGCGAATACAAGCTGCCGGTGAGAGTGGCGAAGGACTGGGGTCCGCGCATCGAGGTGCTGCAAGCGTCACTCACGCCTAACGATGTCTTCATCGATCGCATACTCGACATCAACCAGCGCGTCGCACCACAGGACTGGGCGAAGTTCTACACTGACGCGATCCGTAAACTGCAACCCGGCGTGACGGAGATCGTCATTCACCTTGCCTACGACGACGGCGAGATGCGCGGCGCAACCTTCGATCATCCGGACTGGGGCGCGGCGTGGCGCCAACGTGACTTCGATTTCTTCACCAGCGACGCGTTTCGTAAGTTGCTCCAGGAGAACCAGATCAAGTTGATCACCTGGCGCGAGCTCGGGAAGTTGATCGCCAGGTAAGTCAAAGTGGCCTCCTTTTCACTTTTTCTGCGCGTTAGTAGGTGTGGAGAGGAGAGCATCATGAAACACATTGAAAGAGTAATCGCGTTAACCGCACTCGTCATAGTTGTTACCCTATCGTCATCGATGGTATTCGCACAGAGCGACCGGCAGACGCTGGTGAACATTCCATTCAATTTCACCGTTGGTGACAAAGCTTTGCCCGCCGGCAAGTATTTGATTCGACGCAACCGGAAAGATACAGACGCGGTGTGGGTCATCCAAAACAAGGACAGCGGCGAGAAGGCCATGCTCCTGACGCGACCTGTGCAGGCCAATGAAAATCAGGACGATGCGAAGTTTGTATTCCGCAAGTACGAAGACCTTTACTTCCTGTCGGAATTCTGGGTTGCCGGAACGAACACCGGACGTGAGATCAACGTGACCAGTCAGGAACGCGCGCTGGCGAAAGCACTGGCAGTAGCACCGCAGGTACACGTGCTGATCGATCGCGGCGGAAGATAACGAAATTTAAGTACCCTGCTACGACTGAACTCGACCCGATAGACCACCCCTCTGAAGCCCCGGTAGCAATGCCGGGGCTCTCCCCTTTTAAATTCGTGTACACTAGGGCCAAGGAGCCCCGAGTGACAACAGACAACTTTTCGCGCCGCCGGTTTTTGCAACTAAGTAGTATCGGGATCGCAAGCACACGTAACTTGTCGCTAACGGAATTGACGCTTTTTGTCGGCACGTACACGTCGAGTACAAGCGAAGGTATTTACGTGTACCGGATGGACCAGCTCAGTGGCGAGCTGAGGCGAGTTGGATCGGCGAAGTCTGAGAATCCGTCTTTCCTGGCAATCGATCCGCGCAAACGTTTTCTGTACGCCGTCAACGAAACATCGACGGGCGCGGTGAGCGCGTTCAGGATCAATCGCCAGACGTTTGCGCTCGAGTTTCTCAACCAGCAACCTTCTCAAGGCGCCGATCCCTGTCATCTCGTCGTTGACGATCGCGGCAAGAGTTTGTTGCTGGCGAACTACACCGGCGGAAACGTCGCGGTGCTGCCGATTCAGCATGACGGCAGCCTTGGTCCGGCGAGTGATGTCAAACAACACGAAGGCTCGGGTCCTCGCGAACAACAAAAAGGACCACACGCTCATTGCATCAAGCTCGATCGTTCCAACCGTCACGCGTTCGCCGCCGATCTCGGTAGCGACAAGGTCATGATCTACCGTTTCAACGCAGCCGCCGGCAAACTCGAACCCGCGAAACAACCTTTCGCGGCGCTGCATCAGGGCGCCGGACCACGCCATCTGACGCTGCATCCAAACGGCAAATATCTCTACGTGATCAACGAGCTCGACTCATCGTTAACCACGTTCAAATACGACCCGGCAAAAGGAACGCTCACCGCGTTTGAAAGCATCTCCACGTTGCCGCGCGACTTTTCCGGCACAAGCTATTGCGCGGACGTTCACGTGTCGCGCTCGGGCAGATTTCTTTACGGATCGAATCGCGGTCATAACAGCATCGTGGTTTTCGGGATCGATCCGCGCAGTGGGCGGCTCACGCTCGTCGAACACGTTTCGACCGGCGGTAACTGGCCGCGCAACTTCACGATCGACCCGTCAGGCCGATTTCTGCTCGTCGCCAATCAACGCAGCGACAACGTGGTCACATTTCGTATCGACTCCCAAAGCGGACGGCTGACGCCGGCCGGCCAAGTTACGCAAATTCCAGTTCCCGTCTGCCTGCAATTTCTCTAGAATAGCGGCGTTCCTAAATTCCTGCCTGAGGACAGCAAATAGATGAGAACCTTCGCCCGTGCCGTGGCGGCAGTCAGTCTTTCACTGTGTTTCGTGCTTCAACCCGTGTTGGCCCAGACACAACCTAACGTCATCGATAGCGACGAGTTTTTCCGTCGCACCAGCCCGGCCCCGACGCTGCGGGATCACTCGCAGAAGATCGAAGCACTGCTGAAGCGGATGACGCTTGAAGAAAAAGTGGGGCAGATGACGCAGCTCGCGATCGGCATGATCGCCAGCGGCGCCGATCAGAACATCAAGATCGATCCCGCAAAACTGGATAAGGCCATCGCGAAGTACGGCGTCGGCTCGATTCTCAACGTCGCCGATCAAGCACTGTCTATCGATCGCTGGCACGAAATCATCGGCCAGATCCAGGACGCCGCGAAGAAGACGCGTCTCGGCATTCCCGTGATCTACGGCATCGACTCGATACACGGCGCGAACTACGTCCTCGGTGCGACGCTGTTTCCGCAAGAGATCGGTATGGCCGCAACGTTCAATCCCGAGCTGATGAAACGCGCCGCTGAGATTACTGCCGCGGAAACACGGGCGGCGGGAATCCCCTGGAGTTTTTCCCCTGTGCTCGATCTCGGCCGCAATCCGCTCTGGCCGCGTTTCTGGGAAACCTTCGGCGAGGATCCTTACGTTGCTTCGGTGATGGGTGTTGCGTTTGTGCGCGGACTCGAAGGTTCAGATCCCGCTTCGCAAACCGCGGTGGCGTCGAGTTTGAAGCACTACATGGGCTACAGCTTTCCACTCACCGGAAGAGATCGCACGCCCGCGTGGATTCCCGAAAACTATTTACGCGAGTATTTCCTGCCGCCGTTTACTGCGTCGGTCAAAGCCGGCGCACGCACGATCATGATCAACTCCGGCGAGATTAACGGCGTGCCCGGTCACATCAATCGTCATTTGCTCCACGGCATCCTGCGAGACGAACTCGGCTTCAACGGTTTCGTTGTCTCCGACTGGGAAGACATCAAGAAGCTCGTCACGATCTGGCGCATCGCGCCGACTGAAAAGGAAGCGACGCGCCTCGCTGTGATGGCCGGCATCGACATGAGCATGGTGCCGAGCGATTACAGTTTCGCGGATCACCTGGTAGCGCTAGTGAAAGAAGGTTCGGTGCCGCAGTCGCGTATCGATGAAGCGGTGCGGCGCATCTTGCGTGTGAAGTATGAGTTGGGTCTGTTTGAAAACCCTGGACCAAGTGCGGCGTTGAAAACAAACTTCGCGCGTCCCGAATCACGGCAGGTTAGTCTGGAAGCGGCGCGCGAGTCGATCACCCTTCTGAAGAACACAAACAATATCCTGCCGCTCTCAAAGAACTCGAAAGTGCTCGTCACTGGACCAACCGCCGACTCTTTGATTTCGCTCAACAATGGTTGGACGTACGTGTGGCAAGGATCGGAAGAGTCCCTCTACCCGAAAGATCGCGACACCGTTCGCCGTGCAATCGAAAGAAAGCTCGGGGCGGGCAACGTGACTTATGTTCCCGGCACGAAGATCTTTCGCCAAGCCGGTTCGACTTCGAACAACAATCCGACAAGCCTCGAAGAAGAGGTCGACATTCCGGCGGCTGTGCAAGCGGCGCGTTCGGCCGACGTCGTGGTGCTGGCTCTTGGCGAAGGTTCGTATTGCGAAACGCCGGGAAACATTACCGACCTGACGATCGGCGAACCGCAACTCAAACTCGCTGACGCCATTATCGCGACCGGCAAACCGGTCGTGCTGGTGCTCGTAGAAGGCCGCCCGCGAATCATCAATCGCATCGCGGATCGCATCCCCGGGATCGTGATGGCCTATAATCCGAGTAACGAAGGCGGCACCGCGATCGCCGACGTGTTGTTTGGCGACGTCAATCCGAGCGGCAAGCTTCCGTTCACTTATCCGCGCACGCCAAACGGTCTCATCAACTACGATCACAAGCCTTTTGAAACGGAAGATACTGCGTTTGGCAACATGGCTTTCCGGCCTCAGTTCGCCTTTGGCGACGGATTGAGTTACACCACGTTCGCTTACAAAGATCTTCGTCTGGACAAACAGACCATCTCAGGCAACGACGAACTCGGCGTGTCTGTAACCGTCACGAACACCGGAGCGCGCGCCGGCAAGGAAGCAGTGCTCGTGTACGTCAGCGATCTGGTCGCGTCCATCTCCCCACCAAATCGCCGGCTGAGACGATTCGCGAAGGTCAATCTCGAACCGAACCAGAGCCGCACGTTGACTTTCAAAATCAGGCGCGACGATCTGTCGTTCATCGCCGCCGATAACAAGGCCACGATCGAGCCCGGAGAGTTTGAAGTGAAGATCGGTGGCCTTTCGCAAAGGTTCACACTTAGATGAAAACAAATTTTGTTCTTTCAATACTGCTTGTAATGATTTCTGCCCCGCTTTCCTGGGCCCAGGACCTGATGCCTTTACCGGCGTCAATCACCGTCAATAAGGATCGTCTCGCGATCGACGAGTCGTTCAAGGTCGCGATTCGCGGCCACTCCGACGCGCGCCTGCAAGCGGCAGTTGCGCGTTTCGTCAAACGTCTCGAAGGCCGGACCGTGTATTCCTTCGCACCCGGCCTTGCGGTTGACGATCAACTGACCACGTTGATCGTGCATTGCGAAGGTCCCGGTCTTGGCAAAGACGTACCGGTACTGAACGAAAACGAGAGTTACCGGATCGACATCACCGATCGGCAGGCGTTGTTAAGCGCGCCGACCGTCGTCGGCGCGATCCGCGGACTCGAGACTGTGCTGCAACTTCTCAACAGCGATCGCCGTGGTTTTTTTCTGCCGGGCGTAAAAATTCAGGACCAGCCACGCTTTCCCTGGCGCGGTTTGCTGATCGACGTCGCGCGTCACTTCGAGCCCGTGGAAGTGCTCAAGCGAAATCTAGACGCGATGGCCGCGGTGAAGTTGAACGTCCTGCACTGGCACCTGACCGAAGACCAGGGCTTCCGCGTTGAGAGCAAAAAGTTTCCGAAGCTGCACCAGCTCGGTTCGGACGGCAATTACTACACGCAGGAACAGATCAAGGACGTGATCGCGTACGCGCGCGATCGCGGCATTCGCGTCATGCCGGAGTTTGATATTCCGGGACACGCCACGAGCTGGCTCGTTGGTCATCCCGAACTCGGCAGCGCGCCTGGTCCATACACGATTGAGCGACGCCCCGGCATCTTCGAACCCGCACTGGATCCGACCCGCGAAGAGGTTTACAAGTTTCTCGACGTCTTCCTCAGCGAGATGGCGGCCCTCTTTCCCGATGCGTACATGCACATCGGCGGCGACGAAAATGAAGGCAAACAATGGGACCGCAATCCCGCGATCCAGGCGTACATGAAGGGGAAAGGAATCAAAGACAACCACGCGTTGCAGGCTTACTTCAACACGCGGCTGCTGAAGATTCTGCAGAAGAACGGCAAGAAGATGATCGGCTGGGATGAGATCCTGCAGCCGGAGTTGCCGAAAGACGTCGCGATTCATTCGTGGCGCGGCACCGCGGCGCTTGCTGAGGCCGCACGGAAAGGTTACGACGGAATACTTTCCAACGGTTACTACATTGATCTCATCTTTCCGGCTTCGCAACACTACGCTGCCGATCCGCTTCCGGCAGACAGTACGTTGACGCCGGAACAAGCGAAGCACGTGCTTGGTGGTGAAGCAACGATGTGGGCCGAGTGGGTGACGCACGAGACGATCGATTCGCGTATCTGGCCGCGCACGGCGGCGATCGCGGAGAGACTCTGGTCGCCACGTCACGTTACAGATGTTAACGATATGTATCGCCGGCTCGCGGTGATCAGTTTGCAGTTGGAAGAGTTGGGGCTTGCCCACAAGAAGAACCAGGACATGATGCTACGCCGACTGGTACGCACTGACGATATTGGACCACTACGCACGCTCGTTTCGGTTATCGAACCGGTAAAGGAGTACCGGCGCTATCAGCAACGACCGCAGACGATGCTGAGCCCGTTGACGGGAGTAGTCGATGCAACCCTGCCCGACAGCGAAGCGGCGCGGAGGTTTGCGTTCATGGTCGATGCGTTTCTCGCCGACGCACCGCGCTTTCAACTTTACCGTTCGGAGTTGGGGCAAATGTTGGCGGACTGGCAGACGGCGGGCGCCGCGCTCGAACCACTGATCGATCGTTCGCCGGCGTTGAAAGAAGTGAAGCCGTTGGCGAACAATCTTTCGGTGCTGGGCGAGACGGGGATGGAGGCGTTGACTTATTTGAAGCTCGGCGTGCCCTCGACGCCCGAGTGGCGCAAAGCCAGCGAGTTGAAGATGGACGAGGCGTCGAAGCCGTATGGCGCGCTGGAGTTTGTGGTAATACCGAGTGTCAGAAAATTGATCCTTGCGACTGGTAAGTAGAATCTGTCTTTTTCTTTTACTCTGTGTTGCCTTTTGCGTTACAGCAAGGGCGCGCGACGATCAGTGTCTGTCTTGCCACAAAACCTACAACTCCTACTTCACGACCGCCCATCATTTAACTTCCCGACTCGCCACGCGCCAGTCGATCCTCGGCCGCTTCAACGACATTCTCAAAACCTCAGAACCCGAACTTTTCTATAAACTAGAAGCCAAACCCGACGGCTTCTTCCAAACAGGCGTGCTCGGTACGCCACCCGACACAGTCTCGATCTCACAACGCTTCGATCTCGTCATCGGCTCCGGCCGCAAAGGCCAAACGTATCTTTACTGGGGCGAGAACGATCGCCTGTTCCAACTACCGGTCTCGTATTGGACCGCGCTCGGAAGGTGGGTCAACAGTCCCGGCTACGGCGATCGCACCCTCGATTTCAGCCGTCCCGTGTTGCCGCGTTGCCTTGAATGTCACGCGTCGTCTTTTCAACCTGACACGAACGTCGCGAATCGTTACGGGCGCGCGAATTTCGTGCTCGGTGTCTCGTGTGAACGCTGTCATGGACCAGGCGCGCAACACATCGCGCTCAACTCCGATCCGAACGCGAAACCGGAGCAGCAGGCGATCGTCAATCCGGCGAAGTTGCCGCGCGAGCGGCAGATAGATCTGTGTGGCCTGTGTCACGGCGGGGTTGGCGTGGCGAAGACGCGTCCGTTCTCATTCAACGTCGGCAACGTGCTTGCGGAGCACATTCAACTCGAGCAACCCAAACCTGACGAACCGCTCGACGTGCACGGCAATCAACTGGCGTTGCTCGAACGAAGCAAGTGTTTCAAAGAGTCGGACATGACGTGCTCGACGTGTCATGACGTGCATCAGCCGCAACGCGACGCAAGTTACTTTTCGGAGAAGTGTTTGCAGTGTCACAAGGTGCAGAGTTGCGGGCTGTTTCCGAAGCGCGGGCGCGCGCTCGTCGGGAAGTGCGTGGATTGTCACCTGCCGAACCAGAACTCAAACGTGATCTTCTCCAGCCACGATCGCGTTCGCATCACACCAAAAGTGCGCAACCACTGGATCAAAGTCTACCGCTAACCCTGGGACCGCAGGCGTCTCGCCTGCCTGGCTCTCAGCAAGATTGATCGGCAGTAATGCAGGCGAGACGCCTGCGGTCCCAGGGGGGAAATGTTTACCGCGGGACGGGTTCGTTCGGTTTGGTGATGCGGATCCAGTGATCGGTGAACGATGCGTGCATGCCTTGAAGTTCGATCTTTGGCATGTGGCAGGTCGCGCATTTCGACGTACTCACCGGGCAAGCATCCGCCCTGCGGCGCTCGGTCTTCTTCTCTTTCGCGGTCGTGAGATGACACGCGAGACACTTTTGGTCGTAGTAAGCCGTATCCTTCTGCAACTGCTCGTGCGGGTTGTGACACGCCAAACAACTCACACGCGAATCGTTCGTGTTGTGACCACGGCTATTGAACATCCGGTACGGCTGAAAACGGATATTGTTAATGCCTGATTGCCCAGGCAACAACATCGCCTGTTCAAAACTCGTGTGACACGTGCCGCAGAACGACTGCGACAACTCGTGCCCGCCCAAGCCGCCCGGATTGAAGATCTGCGGCTCGTCGAGGTTCTTCGCCTTCATCGCCGCCAGGTGCTTTTCACCTGGGCCATGACACGCTTCACAGCCAACGCCGGGACTCAACTGATCCAACTTCAACTCCAACCCCTGCACTGCGCCCGTCGTGTGGCAACCAAAGCACTGTTGCGGTTCATCGCCTGCGATCGCGCGTCCCAGCGCGTCTTCAAGCGACGCCGGTATCGCAGGACGATGTCCGATCGTGAAATCCAGACCGCGCAGCTTTTCGAAATAACTCACACGCGTCTCGTAAAGCACATCGTTATGACGAAAGAGAAACGTCTGTCCGACGTGGCCTTGCCCGAAGCAGTACAGAATCGGTTTGGTAATGCTGCTTCTGCCGTCGGCAATACTATAGAGGACCGCGTTTCCTTCGCGGGCGATCGTGTAGGTGTAAGGACCGTTGCGAAACGTCAGCTTGCCTTTAGCGGTAACGATGCGGCAATCAGGCGCGACTTCCAGCGCCTGGGCCATCGGCGTGTGTAACTGCTGCGCCTGCTCCTTGTGACACTCGATACACGCGTTGTTGCCGACGTAACGGATGCCGCGCGTGTTTGCGTTGGGCCGCCATTCGGAAAAGAAGTTGTCCTGCTGGGCGCGCGCGACGATCAGACCGCAAAGGACGAGCAGCACACCGAGAACACCGATTTTAAGACTTACTCTGCCCCGCACCTTCCACGACCTTTATGTATTTATTCAACGGTAGGTTGGTGATTCGATCGGTGGCTCCACTGGGCCAACGAATCTCGATCGAATCGATTTTAGCGGCAGCGCCAACACCGAGGATCTCGCGCGGATCGTGTGAAGATAGATAACTGCCGCCGCCCGTACGCAAGCGAGTCCGTTTCACCGCGCCCACCTGCCAAGTGATCACCGCGCCCACCGCCGCGGAATTACTTTTTGTCGCAACGAGATTCAATCCAACCCAGTTGTTTTTGTTGCCGCCATGGTTTCGCAGCAGCAACGGCGGCTCACCGTTGTTCGAGGTAAGCACGTCGGCGTCGCCGTCGTTGTCGAAATCGCCCACCGCCATACCGCGCCCGGAAAACATCTTGCCAAACACCGCGCCCGAGTTAGCGCTGACGTCTTTGAAACCGCGGCCAGTGTTTTCGAACAGCAGCAACGGTTCCTTGTGCCTGACGCGCGGAATGCGCGATTCGATCATGTCATCCGGATGCCCGTTGACGAGAAACAGATCGGGATCGCCATCGTTATCGTAGTCGAAAAACTTCAAACCCCATCCGCTCAGCAGTTGTGTCGCGGGCGCGATCTCACCCGGCTGATCCGTGAAGATGAGTTCCTTGTCGTTGTGATAAAGACTGAAAAACTCGTGATCGATGTTCGCGACAAAAAGATCCTGCCAACCATCACCGTCGTAATCGGCGGCGTCAACACCCATTCCGGAACGCGGCCGGCCCGCTTCACCGTACGCGACACCGGCGGCGAGACCAATCTCTTCAAACTTGCCGCCGCCTTTGTTGACGAAAAGAAAGTTGGGCATCGTGTCGTTGGCGACGAACAGATCCATCAGGCCATCGTTGTTCACGTCGGTCGCAACCGCGCCGAATGATTTGCCTGGATGAGCAGCGATGCCCGAGTCGCGGCTAACGTCCTGGAACGTGCCGTTGCCGGTGTTGCGAAACAGGCGCGACGGCGTTGGTTTGAAGAGCCGCGGCACACAGTAATAACGGCGTTTCAAAGTCGCGTCAGTGCAGAGCGGGTTCTGCGACTTGTCGTAAAAAACAAAGCTGGACACAAACAGATCCAGCCTGCCGTCGTTGTCGAAATCGAACCACGTTGCGCAGGTGGACCAACCGGGCGACGCGACGCCCGCTTTGTCAGTCACGTCGGTGAACGTGCCGTTGCCGTTGTTACGATAAAGAATGTTCGAGCCGTAGTTGGTGATATAGAGATCGACAAAACCGTCGGCGTCGAAATCCGCCGCGGCCACGCCCATGCCAAACTTGCCGCCCGCGACCCCGGCTTTATGAGTGACGTCGGTGAAGGTTCCGTTCCCGTTATTGCGATAGAGTGCATTTTTCAACGGCGTGGCCGGCGTGAAGAAATCGGATGGACCACTGTTGACGAAGTAGATGTCCATCCAACCGTCATTGTCGTAGTCGAGAAATGCGCACCCGGCGCCGACGGTTTCCGGCAACTGGCGATCAGCGGATTGGGCGTTGTTGTGAACCCAGGTGATCTTGCTGGTCTGTGGCGGAACCTCTTCAAAGACCACAGAGAGAAGCAGTGCAAGTACGAAGACCACGGATTTCATGATTAATGGGGATTTGGGGTGGCTGGTAACACAACTACGCCATCGCTGCCAGCGCCTTTGGCTTTGAGTTTTTCGACGATGCGCATCTCCTCCTGCGCGCGCGCAGTGTCTTTCAAACGCGCGTACAAAAGCGCGAGATTATAGTGCGCTTTCGGTTCTTCCGGATCGAGTTTGACTGCGGTTTCGAGTTCCTCTTTCGCCCGCGGATAGTTGCGCAGTTTTATGTAGCTCGAACCGAGCGCGATGCGCGCGTGCGCGTAGTTCGGCAGTTTCTGCACCGCTTTTTCAAACAGGAGGATGGCTTTCGCGTCGTCGTTCTGTTCCTGCGCCACGAGGCCGAGGTAATAGAACACTTCCGGCATTGGCGACGCCGAACGCGCGCTCTTCTCCAGCCATAGCCGCGCTTCGTCATACTTCTTCTGATTCAACAACACGTAACCGAGGTGGACCTGCGCGGGCTCGCTCGCGGGTTGCAACCTAATCAGATGACGAAAGACTTTTTCGGCTTCAAACAAATCGCCTTTGCGCAGCCACGCGATGCCTAGTGCGAGCAGGTATGCGGGTTCGTTCGGGCGCAACTTGAGCGCGTTTTCCAATGCTGCTTTCGCTGCGTCGCTCATCCCGGCTTGCAGCGCAACGGCGGCGAACTTGTAAAGAAACTCGGGTGACTTTGAATCCGCGGCGAGCGTACCGACGCGCGTCAGGTAAAGTGTCGTTTCCTTGATCTCGCCCTTTGCGCGCGAGATCTGCGCGAGTCCGAGAAGGGCGGCCGCGTTATCGAGCCGTCCTTCGAGTGCGTCGAGATATTGTCGTTCGGCTTCTTCGAGCGCGCCGGTGGCGAGATGTGCGTCGCCCAACACGACCATGACTTCGGTGTTGGTTGGTTCTAACGTAAGAACTTCTTTCAGTTGGACCACGGCTTTGGCGGGCTCGCGTTTTTGCAGGTACAGGAACGCGAGGTTCATGCGCGCGCCGGAGTAGCGTGGTTGCTGGTCCACTGCTTTGACGAATAAGGTTTCGGCTTCGGCGAGGCGGTTTTGTTTTGCGCGAATCGTGCCGAGGAGGTTTAGGGCGAGTGGGTGGTTTGGGTTCGAGCGCAGGAAGGTTGCTAGTTCGCGTTCGGCCTGGGTGGTTTTGTTTTCGCGGATGAGGGTCGCGACTTGTTCGAGATGTTTGATGTCGGCTTGTGCGTAAACAGACTGGGAGACGACCACGGCCACGGCCAAGAGGGCCAGGAATTTAAAACGGATTTTTAGAACCAATTTCACGAGCTTGGTTTGGAAAACTCCTTCTCGTCTACTTTGCCCTGACCTTCTTTAATAACGATCATGCGGTTTGCGCCGATGCCGGTGATCTTGTCAACGGCGCCGCTGGGCCAACGCACCTCGATCAAATCAACTTTCGTTCGCTTCTCGAGACCGAAGTGCAGTCGCATGTCGCTCTGCGAAATGTAACTGTCTCCGCTTCGCACCTCGTCCACCTGCGTCAGATCGCCCGACACGACTTTCACGCGCGCGCCGATGCCGCTGCGATTGCTCTTCACGCCAATCGTCTTGATGAGAATCGAATTATTCGCGTTTCCGTTTTCGTTCCGTAATAGCTGCGGCGGTCCATCGAGATCCGCGACCAGCAGATCGACGTCGCCATCGTTGTCGATGTCGCCAAACGCAACTCCGCGGCTCGCGCGGTTCTCCGTCAGTATCGCGCCAAACTCCGCGGAGACTTCAGTAAACGTGCCGTCGCGATTGTTTCGGTGCAACAAACGCGGTTGCCGATAACTTGGAAGCTGCGGATAAACGTGTCCGTTCGCGACGAAGATATCGACCCACCCGTCGTTGTCATAGTCGAAAAACTTCGTGCCCCAACCAACGTGCGGCAAACTCACCGCCGCGACCTTCGCTGCGTATGAGAGATCCGTAAAAGAGTTTGGCGCGTCGTTGTGATAGAGCGTGTTGTACTCGTCAGCAAAATTCGTGATGAAAATATCGAACCTGCCGTCGTGATCGTAATCGGCGGCAGTCACTCCCATGCTGCCTTGCTCGCTGCCGTTCTCATTCACCGCCGTGCCCGCGGTAAACCCGACCTCCTTGAACGTGCCGTCACCGTTGTTGCGATAATGAAAGTTCGGCGTGGAGTCGTTGGCCACGAAAATATCGATCAGGCCATCGTCGTCGAAATCACTGGTGAGAACGCCCAGACCGTAGAAACCATCCGCGTCTGCGACGCCCGCCTGTTTCGAGACATCAGTAAACGTGCCATCGGCGTTGTTGCGAAATAGCGAATCGCCGGCGCCTTTCAGTCCGCGTGGACCACACTGCACCGGTATCGATTTGTACTGGCACGTCTTTCCCTGGCCAAACTCAGGGAGATTGTTGATGTCGAAATCGACGTAGTTCGCGACGAATAGATCGAGGTCGCCGTCGCGATCGTAATCGACAAAGGAAGCGCCGGTGGACCAACGTCGATCGCTGACGCCGGCTTTGTCCGTAACGTCGCTGAACGTGCCGTTGCCGTTGTTTTTTAACAGGCGGTCCGGGCCGAGACAGGTGACGTAAAGATCTTCAAAGCCGTCGTTGTTGTAATCGCCGACAGCGACGCCCATGCCCCAACCGATGTCGCTGACGCCCGCCTTAGCCGCCACTTCGGTAAACTTTCCGTTCCCGTCGTTACGATAAAGATCGCTCTTCGTCCTGCCTTTCGACTTCACCAGATCGACTGTCAGCGAGTTGACGAGATAGATGTCGAGATCACCGTCGTTGTCGTAATCGAAAAATGCCGCGCCGCCACTCATCGACTCAACGATGTATTTCTTCTCCGGCGACGCGACGTGGGTGAACGTGATCCCCGCGGATGCCGTAATGTCTGTAAATCGGACCGACACAGATTCCTTGACGACCTGTTTCACGACCTCCTTCTTGTCTTCTACCACGACCTCCTTCTTAGTCTCCTTCTGGATCTGCCGCTGTTGGACCGTTTGGGCCATGGCGGCGAGAAATGCAAACGAAAGCACCAGGAGAAGTGTCAGCGCCAGACGAATCATCAGTTAGCTTTGGCCCGTGCCTTCTCCTTCAACTCACGCGAGATTTCGAGCTGGCTCTCGCCTTCCTTCTTGCGCCCGGCGGCCATGTACGCGCGGCCTAGCTGATAATGCACATGCGCCTGGTTTGGCTTCAGACGCGCCGAGGCCTCGAGGTTTTCGACGCTACCCGTAACGTCGCCCTGCTGTAACAAAGCTTTGCCGAGTTCGTAGTAAGCATCAGCGGATTCAGGCCGCTCGCGAATTACTTCGCGCATCAACTTGATGCCGCGCTCGGTCTGCTGTTGGGCTAACAACACGAACCCGAGGTGATACTTCGCCGTCACGTCCTTCAAATTCAACGCCAGCTCGCTTTCAAACTCGCGCGCCGCCAGATCGTGTTTTCCATCTTTCAAGTGAATCAAGCCAGTGTAAAAGTGGGCCAGAGGCACTTTGGGATCAAGCGCGACCGCCGCACGCAATTCTTCGAGCGCTTTCGCAACGTCGCCACGTTCGTAATTCGCCTGGCTCAACAGAATATGCAACTGCGGACTGTTTCCACCCATCAACACCATCTGCTCGATCGCCTTCGTCGCGGCTTCCATCTTGCCGTCCTTCAACAGCGAGAGCGCATACGGATAATAGAGCGCCGCATCCTGCGTCTTCACCGCGACGACCTGCTCGAGGAACGGCGCTGCTTTGGCGTAGTTCTCAATCATGAAATAACTCAGGCCCAACAACTGCTTGATTGCGATGTTATTTGGATCGACTTTGAGTTCGTTCTCGAGTGCGGGCACCGCGTCTTTGTAGTTTTCCGATTTGTAATTCGCGAGCCCGAGATTGTAGTTGAGTCCCTGCTGCGCGGGATTCAACTTCGCGGCTTGGGCAAATTGTGCGGCGGCCTCACGAAAGTCCTCCTGCTGCGCGCGCAGCAAGCCGATGCTGTTGTGCGCCGCGGCCGCGAACTTCGTAAAAATCGTTTCTTCGAGCTTCAGTTTTTCGATCGTCTTCGGGTCGAGCGCGAGTGGTTCGGCGACAACGCCTTCCGCTTTGACCAAATTGCCTTCCCTGGCGGGCGCACTGTTGCCGCTCAGAAACGCGCCGACTTTCTTCTCGTCCATCTTGAAGCCTTTGGACTTCAACTCCGCGGACCGTTGCAGCTCTTTCTCGCCCTCGGCAGTGCGGCCCACTTTGATCAGCGATTGGCCGAGGCGGTAATGCGCCGTCGTGACCTGGTAATCGTTGTGATCGAGCGAAGGATTCAAAGCAATCGTCTTCCGCAGCACCTCAACCGCCTGCTGGTGTTTGCCCGCGCCCTGGTACGCCTGACCGAGATGAAAATACGGATCGGGATTATTCGGCTGCTTGCGGGTCGCTTTTTCAAGCAACGCGATCGCCTCGTCAAACTTGCGATCCATGATGTAGAGAATGCCGAGATAGAAGTTGGCGAAGTACTCATCAGGATTCGCAGCGAGCTCGATCTTGAATTCTTCCATCGCGTCCGGAATTTTCGCAGCGCCGTCTTTGTAGAGATACGTCAGACCGAGATAGTAGTGGACGCGTGGAAAACGAGGATCGAGAGCGATCGCGGCCTTGAACTCTTCAATCGAGTCCGGCAAAAATCCCGTTTCACGATACGCGCGGCCGATGAGCACGCGCAACGCCGGACGATTGCCGATGCGTTGGACCATGCGCTCGTACAACTCCTTCGCCTGGACCATGTCTTTTCGCTTCAAATAAGCGAGGCCCAACGTGTACTCGGCGTCGTAGTCGTTCGGCGATAACGTCAACGCGGTTTTCAGTTCTTCAACTGCCTTTTCAAACTCGCCCATCATGAAATACGTCTTGCCGAGCATGTGGTGCGCAGCCGCGTCGCGCGCATTAGCAGCAATCGCGCGTTGCAAGGGCTCGATCGCTTTCGGAAATTCGCCTATGTGGAAATACCCGATGGAGAGATCGACCAGTCCTTCGGTAGAGCCCGGTCGAATTGAAGTGGCAGTCTTGAGTACGTCCGCAGCGACTTGATATTTCGCCTGGGCCGAGTAGGCGCGGCCCAGTCGCAGATAGGATTCCGCGAGTACGATCTTCAACTCCGCTTCGGCCGCAGCGAAGTTGCCCGCGAGTTGATAGTTCTGCGCCGCCTCATAGTGACGGCGAAACACATCCCCCTGGGCCTGAAAAATAAAAACGGAAATGAATAGAGGGAGAAAGGCCGAGCGAAGGTACATCGTAACCCCTGACCCAAGTAGAACTCGAAAAAAACTCGGACGAAGAGCTGAGGGGGATCACTCAGCGCTTCGTCCTTATTTAGTCTGCCGGCAGTATATCAGAAGGTAAACTTGATACCGAGTTGAACCTCACGCGGCGACTGCGTCGCGGTCAGGAGACCAAACGCGCTCGGCTGCGAAAGGTCGAGATTGTAGCCCACAAAGTTTGTGTGGTTGAAAAGGTTGAAGAACTCAGTACGGAACTGAATGCCATACCGCTCGTTAAATCTCCAGTTCTTCGCCATCGAGAAATCGACGGTCGTGATCGGCTTGCCACGCACGGACCCTCTGCCGAGCGTTCCCATCTGCCCGGGCGCCGGTCTTGCGAATGCCGCCGGGTTCAGGAACTGCGTCGCATCGCTCGTATTCAGATAGATCGGTGCACCCGTATAGTTCGGACGTTGTCCGACGGCCGATGCTGTTCCGATCGTGTTCGCGCCCGTCGTGATTTCGATCGGTGTAGCGCCGAAGTACGAAGCGATCAGGTTCAACTGCCAATCGCCGAGAGCGAGATCCGCAGCCCGGCCCCAGCGTCTTGCGGAGGGCAAGACGTAAACGAGATTACTGACGAACGTCTGCCGCCGGTCGAGATCCGCGTCGCCCCTGTCGGCCTTGAAATTAAACGGATCACTCGTGGAGTTAGTAAACGACGTTAGCGCTACGTCAGAGATAGCGTGACCCCACGTGTACGCAACCTGAAATGCGAGCCGGTTGCTGAAACGGCGGTTTAGCCACAACTGCATCGCGTTGTAGGTCGAGT
This sequence comes from Acidobacteriota bacterium, assembly GCA_020199835.1. Classification (GTDB taxonomy): domain Bacteria; phylum Acidobacteriota; class Blastocatellia; order Pyrinomonadales; family Pyrinomonadaceae; genus PSRF01. The sequence continues at coordinate 130,839 of JAIVJV010000010.1, forward strand.
TACCGGTGGATTCGTCAGTGGTGATGTTGCCTATACCTCTAAGCACGCGGTTGTCGGCAATCAATGTTCCCTGGTTCTGCAGCTGTCCTGTTGTTGGACTCGGAACGTTCAATCCGGCGCGGGCGATTTGCAGTCTCGCCGGATCGTTGCTGCCGTCGCACGCACTGCCGCGGCAGGGTCCGAGCGGAATATCGTTGCGGTTTACGTTACGGCGCCAGATATGCAGACCGTGGTTACCGATGTACGAGGCTTCAAAAACTGTGTCGCTGAACAGCTCGTGTGAAATCGTCAGGTTCCACTGATAGCTCTCAGGTGGCCTGAAGTTTGGATCGACCGCGCTGAAGCCCGCGTTCGGATTAACGCCGGCGACGTTGTTAAGCAATCCCGGATTGATCGTGTCCAGACTGCGGCAGGTCGGACAGTTTGCCAGCGTGGTGCCGGCGCCGTTCCAACCCGAGCCTGCACTCACGGTCGTGGTCCAGGGCGGATTACCAGTCAGGCGCAGCAAGTCTTCAATGACGTTTGAGCGGCTCATGTAACGGCCAAAGCCGGTTCTCACGGCAGTTTTACCGGTGCCCCAGACGTCCCACGCAAGACCAACGCGCGGTTGCCAACCTTGCTTGTAAGTGCGGATCGTGGCGCGGCCGATGCCCATCTGGATCGCTTCTTCTGCCGTCACCAGACCGGTGTTGAAATCAACGCCGTTGTAGAGTTCCGGCAAGAAATTCGAAATGCGGTTGTCGGCTTCCCAGGCTGGCGGAAACATCGAGTACCGGAGACCCAGTGTCAACGTTACTCGCGGATGCACTTTCCACGTATCGTTCACGTAAAACTCGTAGTCGCGCCAACGGCCTTCCGCGACCTCAGTGTTGGCGATTTCGGTGTAGTTGAGAAGCACCGTGTCACGCAGCAGCAGGTCAGCAATGCAGTGTCCTGTCTGTTCACCGCAGCCCTGAATAGTTAGTTGCTGGTTACCACCACCGGCGCCGACACCCGGTTCATCCTTGAAGTTGTGGCTGAATAGAGCACCAAACTTCAGATCGTGCGATCCGGCGATTAACGAGAAGTCGTCTTTCCAGATGTAAAGATCCTGGCGGTTGGCCCATGGCGCCTGGTGCCAAATATTCGCGTAGCCGCCGGCGCCCCAGAACAATGATGGCGCCGTGCCGCCGACCGGGTTGTCGTGCGGAAACACCGTTGGGAACTTCGAAGCGATCTCCTGTTGCAGCGCTTCCGTCGCCGGATTAGTCGTGATGATGATGTCGTTGCCGGCGATGGAGAACTGGAATTCGTTCACCGCGCGCGACGATAACGTGTTTGACAGCTTGACCGCGAAACTGTGGCTCGGCTGCGCCCAGTCAGATGAAAGCGTCGGGTACGGGGAATCTCCCCAGAAGTTGTTAGACGCTGCCAGGTGTGTCCACTTCTCGTTGATGTAGCGCACCATCAAGTTCATTTTGTCAGTGATGGTGACATCGCCGCGAATAAGATCCTGACGAGTGTCGATCGGCTGAAGCTGCGTCGTCGCCCAATCGCCGACCCCGGGTCCAGTCGGATCCGGATAGAGCTTCACTAACGCGAGCCCCGCGGGACTGAGCAGGTTTGTAGGAATACGATTATTCGGGAAGCAGCCGGACGTGTTGACAGGCGGATTGCATACTCCACCCGGAACGTGCGGCAACGGCCCGGTAAGCGGACCACTGAAATCACCGGCCTTCTCCGCCGCCGTGGGGACTCTCGATGACAGCACGACTCCGCGCCGCTCACGACGCCACTCTTCCGACCAGAAGAAGAACACACGGTTCTTGATGATTGGACCACTGAAGTTGCCGCCGAAGTTATTGTACTTCAGCTTCCCCTTCTTTCCGCCGGCGCGATTGATGAAGAAGTTGTTCGCGTTCAGCGAGTCGTGGCGGAAGAACTCGAAAAACGTGCCGTGGAAATCGTTCGACCCGCCTTTGGTAATCAGGTTGACGACTGCGCCCTGCGCCTGTCCCAACTCCGCGCTGAAGCTATTCCGCTCAACACGAAATTCCTGAATCGAATCGACTGATGGAAACACAAGCAACGTGCGGTTCGACCCCACGTCCATGTTGTTGACGCCGTCCACGGTCCACAGGTTCGCGTTTGACTGGTTGCCGTTGACTGACATGTCAACGCCGGAGTTAAGACCCGTGCCGCGCGTGGCGAATGCGCCGCCCGCGCCTGACTGCGTTACCGGAGAAACACCAGGCACCATCAGAGCAAGCTGTGCGTAGTTGCGACCGTTCAACGGCAACTCCGTCACCTGCTTCTCGGTGATCAGACTGCTGACTTCACCGCTGCGGGTTTCAACTGTCTGAGTGTCGCTGGTGATCGTGACCGTCTCAGTCACTTGTCCGACTTGAAGATCAATGTTGACGGTTTTGTTTTCGTTGACGTGGAGCTCAACGCTGGGGACTATGGTCTTCTTGAAACCGGCGGGCGCTGTGCTGATGGTGTAAACGCCGGGGATAAGACTCGGCACGTTGTAGAAACCGTCATCGTTTGTGGTGACGGTACGTGTCGCGCCGGTCTTCTCTTCGATGAGCGTGATCTCAGCTTTGGGCACCGCAGCGCCCTGCGGATCTCTCACCGTGCCGGTGATGTTACCGGCAGTGCTCGATTGGGCGTGTACGCCGACAAGCAAACCAATACTCAGCAGGAGTAACACAGCCTGCAATCCGAACCTTCTCGACATACGCACCTCCTCGGGAACTGCTGTCTACGAATTGAACTTTTCGAATACCGGTACTACTTCTCTAAGTACTGCTTATGCTTGAGTGCTTACTTTGTTGTAGAGGCTGGCAAAAGTATTTAATACTTCTGCCGCAGCTTGTCAAGGTATTTTTAGATAAAACCTACTTTGTTCGCACCGCCAACAAACAAATAGGCTCTCAGGTGACGGAGACTGAGGCGAACTTGCTGGCCAAAACCAGGCTCAATGCGCCCATCAAAGTCGGCTCGGGGCCCAGCGTTGAGGCCATGATGTGCGTCGAAGGTAAGCCACGGCAGATCGTGGTTTCCACCGTCGTCTTGATGTCGTCGGCGATCACCGGCCACGCACGCACAATTGGACCGCCAACGATCACCGCTTCCGGTGCGAGCCCGCGGATCAGGTTCGCGATGCCGATGCCGAGATAATTTGCTGTCGCTTTCAACGCCTGCCGCGCCGGGCCTTCGCCGCGCAAGGCGGAGTCGATCAAGGTGCTGAACGTAACATCCGCATTTCCATTCAATCCGCGCGTCAGATTTTTATAACGCGCCAACGCAGAACGCTCGGACGCAAACGCTTCCCAACACTCACGACTCCCCGACGCACACGCCACCGGCGCTCCCTGCCCGATCGTCATGTGACCAAACTCACCCGCCGCGCCATTCTCACCACGATAAACCTGACCATCAAAAACGATGCCCGTACCAACGCCGTCTTCAACCAGCACGAGAATAAAGTCGCGGACCTCGCGAATCTCGGGCCGGCCAAACCACAGTTCAGCAAGTGCCGCAGCATTCGCGTCGTTATCCATCGTGACGGGCAATCCGGTTGCTTCGTTCAACTCTTTCGATAGCGGCAGATCGCGCCAGTTAAACGTCGGCACAAACAGTTCCGAGCCGTCAGGATGAACAAGTCCCGGCAGGCTAACCCCGATGCCTTCGATCGTTTCGTTGTTTCTGCGGATTAGTTTGCGGGCTCGTTCGATGATCTGTCTGGTGGTCTCTTCGGCGTCAGGATCAGTTTCAAAACTCTCTTCCTGCAAAACGCGGCCGGCAAGATCGCTCGTAGCGACAATCGTTCGGTTAGTCCCGACGTCAACGCCGATCGCCACCGCGTCGGCGGTTCGCAACGAAAGCAGAATCGGCGGACGTCCACCGGTAGACTCGCCGCTGACCTCCTCGATCAGGCCATCGACGCGCAGTTCTTCGACGATCAACGAAACTGTCGAACGCTGGAGCGCCGTTTCGTGAGCAATTTCGGCGCGCGAGATAGGCCCGCGTTCCCGCACGTAGTTCAAAACAATCTGGCGATTGATGTCCCGAATCGTGTTGGACCGTGCTACATTCGCCTTCTTGAGATCTATTCGTCGCATCTGACAGACCGAGAGCATAATTCATCTGTTTAGTTGTGTCATCCCTGATTAACTGAGCTATACTACACCGCAAAAATTCGGGAGGCTTGCCATGAGTAATGCGAGCAGATACTCGTTAGTCGCGATCCCCCTCCTGTTATTGGTCACTGCCCCGGTTTTTGCGCAACGTCCTCCGACCGGCGGACCGCCGTCGATTGATAAGACGAATGCCGTTCGCGCGCGCCAGCAGCAGGAGAGCCGTCGCGAGTGGCAGCTGCGAAACTTCGGCAAGCAGCCGAATGGTCCCATGGACCAGCGCCAAATCGACGCGCTGCTCAAGCAAACGGCCGAAGACTTCGATGGCATCCTCGTTCGACACAACGAGATTGCACGGTTTCTCGCCGGCACTAAACCGATCGACTATCACTTCGTTTCCGACGCGGCTGCTGAGATTCAAAAGCGCGCGAGCCGTCTTCAGTCAACGCTTGGGTTGCATCAACTGCCAACCGAAACTGCCGTCGTTGAAAAATCAGAAGAGCTGAACGAAGCGCAGATGAAAGATGCGCTGATTAGGATGTGCAAACAGATCCGTGGTTTTGTTACCAACCCGATGATTGAAAAGCCGAACACGGTGGACGCCCAGCAACTCACAAATGCGAGGCGCGATCTGGAAAGCGTGATTCAACTAAGCGGGCATCTGAAGAAGCAAGCCACAAGACTGGAAAAGGACCACAAATAAATTACGACTTTGCGGCGGGTGTGGGCGTTGGGGTTGGTGCCGGCGGCGGCGTTCTCACAAACACGATCGGTTCAGACGCGACCACGCCTTTACCTTCCTGCACCGTGATCGACTGGTTCGGCTTTAGATCCGCGATCCGATCTTTCTGCCCGCCCGGCCAGGTAATCTCCAAACTCAGCGTCACGCCTTCTTCGGGTTTACCCAAGCCAAACGTCAACGGCATCTCCGACTGCGAACAGTAACTCGAACCCGTCCGCACCATCGCGAAGATCGATCGACCCTTCGAAGTCTTCACAACGACTTTCGCGCCGACACCGTCGCGGTTTGCTCTCGCGCCAACCGTTCGCACCCGCAGCAGATCGTTTTGATTCGCGTTGTCGTTGCGCAGCAAACGCGCGGGACCGTTGTTGGTCGTGAGCAGCAGATCGAGATCGCCATCGTTATCCATATCGCCGTACGCCGCGCCGCGGCCTACGATCGCGCGGTTTAGCGCGCGGCCGAGTTTCGCCGTCACTTCTTCAAACTTCTTCCTGCCCCTGTTGTGAAAGAGATGCGGCGGCTGCGCGTACTTCACCGTTGGCTGGACCACGCTGATGTCATCCGAAACGTGTCCGTTCGCCGCGAAGATATCGACTAGCCCGTCGAGGTTGTAGTCGAAAAAGAAGCACGCGAACGTCAGCGACTGCGCCGACATTTTGCCGATGCCTGACGCAGGTGCGTCGTTGGTGAACAAACCTGTGCCGTCATTGTGATAGAGCGCGATGCTTTCGTTTGTGAAGTTGCCGATGACGACGCTCTGCCGCCCCGAGCCGTCGTAATCAGCGGCGTCAACGCCCATGCCCGCGCGCGCGGTGCCCGCTTCACTGAACGCGACACCGGCGATCACGGCGTTATCGGTAAACGTTCCGTTGCGATTGTTGCGATAAAGCTTGTTCGGCTCTGTGTCGTTGGCGACGAAGAGATCCATCCAGCCGTCGCTGTCATAATCGAGCAACGCCACGCCGAGCGTCTTGCCCGCGGGCTCGTTCATGCCGGCGCGCTCGGTGACGTTTTCGAAAGTTCCATTACCGCGATTGTGATAGAGCGTCGGGCTTTGGCCTTTGTAGGTTTGCGGCGTGCAGTACGACTTGTTCTTCCCGTCGAGCGTGCAGTTCTGATCGGTTTCCGGGCTCCACTCGACGTAATTACCGACGAAGAGATCGAGTCTGCCGTCGTTGTCGTAATCGAACCACGCGGCGGCAGTTGAAAAACCAGGATCGCCGACACCTGCGCGCGCGGTCACGTCAACAAACTTCCCGCCGCCGAGATTTCGAAAGAGACGATTCTGACCGACGTTTGTGATGTAGATGTCAACGTTGCCGTCGTTGTCGTAATCAGCGACAGCGGCGCCGATGCCGTACATCTCAAGACCGAGTCCGGATTGCGCGGTGACGTCAGTAAACGTGCCGTCTTTGTTGTTGTGGTAGAGCGCGGAGTACGAGCGGCGTTTTTTGTTTTCGGGCCAGTCCATCGAGTTGACGAGCAGGATGTCCTGCCAGCCGTCGTTGTCGTAATCGAGAAACGCGCAGCCCGAGCCGATGGTTTCCGGGAGGTACTTTTTACCGAAGGCGCCGCTGTGGTGTTTGAAACGAATGCCGGCTTCAGCGGTGATGTCGGTGAACTCGACCGCGCCGGAAGGGCGTGGTGGTGTCGGGCTTGGCGTGGGAGATGGTGTTGCGACTTCAGCGACCTGCTGGGGTTGTGGAGTTGTGGTGGCGGACGGCCGACAGGCAGCGAATAAAAGCAGAAAACAAAAACCGATAAACGCGGATAAGACTCTCATGCAGCGGGGGACTCTTGAGCAGTAACCGGACGCCGGGATTCCAACCAGTTTTCAATCAACATCGCCGTTGGTCCAACAACGAACAACGCGTACAACGGCGCGTAAATTACCTGGTTTAGTCGCAACAGCATCTCCACAAACGCAACGAAGAAAACAACCACACACTGCCACGTTTTCGATCTAACCGTCGTCTTCGGATCAGTAACCATGAAGAACACAAACAGTTGATACATCGGCCCGGTGATCGGCGCCACTTCCGCACGCCAGGGATGCCCGGTAATCCAACTGCGCATAAAAGCAAACAGAAAGAACGACACCACGTAAGTGAAACTGATGTGAAAACGCTTCGCCCGCCAGATGATGATCGAACCGAGTATCCAGATCACCAGCATCGGCCAGATGAAGTTACCCCATTGCACACTCAAAACCGCGACCGTCTCCGGCGCGAGTAACAGCAACGCGCAGATGCCGAAGTTCGACGGGTTCCACAGATGCCGATCTTTCGCGCGCAGCACGTACTTCGACATGACCGACACCACGCTGCACAACGCATACGGCCAGAACGCAGGCGAACGAATCAGAATCCCGACGCTGATGCCGGTGATGTAAGCGCTCGCGAGGTTCAACCACTTGCCGAAAAAGATTCGGCCCAACACGATCTCGGTAACGATCGCGGCGCCGATCGCAAGCGCGGTTCGTTCGTAGCTCTCGAGAAAGCCGTAGAACAGATGGCCTACGAGCAAAATGCACGTGATGAAGAGTGGCGCGACGTAGCGGTTGTCGAAACGGATCTTCATGCGGCTTCTTTGATCTTGTAAACCTGTCCGACTGAAGGCTTGTCGAGACTCTGGATTTTTCCCGACGGCCATCTAATCTCAACTTTTTGGAGAGAGGGATTTTTTCCGAGGCCAAAATGTAATCGCCGTTGGTTCTGCGAACAGAACCCCCCGCCGCCGGTGATCTGTTGCACCTGTTGCTTGCCGTCCCAAAATACACGCACCTCAGCACCAATGGCGCTGCGATTGCTGTTGGCACCTTCGAGCTCGAAACCGATCCACTTGTTCTCCGGCGCGACCGTGTTTTTATAGATCAACAACGGCCCTCTCTGATTCGCGACAACAACGTCCAGCACACCGCGATTCCACAGATCCACCATCGCCACCGCGCGACCGTCGTAAACGTCACCGACGCCGACCGCCTGCGCCACGTTCACAAACCTTCCGGCGCCGTCGTTCAACCAAACCCGCTTCTGCTGATAACCCGACAGACTGCGTCCGTCCATCGACGGCCAATGCGCCGCGTCGGAAATGATCGTGGAGTTGCCGCCGGCGATCTTTGAAAAGTCGTACCAGTAGTTCGTGTTTCGATCGGCGGAAATGTAACCGTTGACGAGATACAGATCGAGCGTTCCGTCGTTGTTGAGATCGCCGAACTGCGCGCCAAAGCTCCAGCCGCCCATCTCGACGTTCATCGCGCGCGCGAGATTATCAAACTGCAACGAGTCGCCCCTCGTGCCTTCGCGTGGCACCCAAAGATTGTTGCCCTGGATCAGCACGCCTTCTTCGGAAATGTTTGAGACGTAGATCGCGTACTTGCCGTGGTTAAGCACGTCTGCCATGGAGGCGTTCATGCCGCTCTTCGGAGAAAAACCGACGCCGGTCTGTTTGCCGACTTCACGAAAGCGCTTGCCGTCGTTGAAGAAGAGTTCGGAGATGCCGTAGTCGTTCGCGATGAAAAGATCGGGATAACCGGTGCCGCGCAGATCCGCGGCCGCGACCGCGAGCGCCCAGCGACGCGTATCGATGCCGAGCTTCTGACTTACCTCTTCAAAGTTTCCGTCTCCGAGGTTGTGGAAGAGATACTTGCGGCCGCCGTTGCGCGCGTATTCAAAACTCTCCGGCATCATCTTCGTCGTTTTTAATTGCCAGAGATTGACGTCTTCGGCGTAGTAGCCGCCCAGAAAAAGATCCAGACGGCCGTCACGATCGTAGTCGAACCACAACGCCGTGTTGGCGTTGACCCACGCCGGCAGTTTTGCCTGATCGGTTACGCGCGTGAAGCGCTTGCCCGCGTCATTGTGGAAGAGTTCGGGCCGGCCCCACTTGTAAACGAAAAGATCTTCGTAACCGTCGTTGTCGTAGTCACCCCAGACTGCGCCCATCGAAACGCCGGTTCCGGGCTGATTCAGGTCGGCAATCCCCGTCTCGGCCGCCACATCCTGGAACGATCCATCTTTGAGGTTGCGGTAGAGCGCGTTTTTACTTCCCTCGCCGCTGTTGGTGACGTAGATGTCAGCCCAACCGTCGCGATCGAAATCGGCGATCGATACGCCGGCGCCCATTGACGCGACTTGCGGCATGATGTGCTCGAGTTTGGCATCGAGTTTCGGAGCCTGGTGGACGAACTCGACTCCCGCGGATTTAGCCGCTTCGGAGAGATGAAACCCGTAGCGACTGAGCGCTGCACTCGCGCCGATTGACGCGTTTGCCGTCTCGCCGCTCGTGCTAAAGCGTTTCAGCACGAGTGGTGCTGCGAGCAGCGAGAAGAAGATGACCGTGAGCACAATTCTTGCGGTAGGACGATCTTTCATCTGTAGTGCTTCGACCTCATTGCGTTCTGAAAACCATCCGCTGTCACGTAGCGCGTGTGATATTTCTGCCAGTCGTCCGGAAATCGACGATACACCCATTCGTCTTCCAGCCGGCTCGGCGGCGTGTCGTACAAATTTTTGGCATGATACGGCAACGGCAAAACGGTTTTCCCAAACGTGGAATTGTAATCTCCGTCCTTGATCCAACCGTCGCCAACGATAACGTAGTCGCGCACCCAGCCAGCCGGCGGCGCCGCGGGCGCGGCAAAGCGGAACGACATCTCATCACCGGCATTCATGATCACGTAGCGATCGTCGGCGCGCAGCAGCAACTCGCGCACGTCGCCAAATCGCGTGTAATAGCCAATCAAATCACGCCAGATCTGTTTCGAGCCCGAAAGGCGGTTGTAGTCTGGTATTTCAGGAGACGAAGCGTTCGCCTGATTGATGACAGAATAACCACGATAGTGAAGATCCGCCAGCTCCGGATTTAAATGCGTGATTTTCGGCGCGGCGGCTGGCGCAGCGGTCGCCCACTCGAGGAGATCCCAGTAAATTTCGAGATTTGTGCGCAGACGAACTTTGCGCGGCGTGCCCGGTTTGAACACGTTCGCGAGATCAAACAAACAGATCTTTTTGCGTCCGGCGGGGAACCCGAGATTTGGTTTGGCAACTTCCCAACCGCCGCGCCCGTCCGGAACTTCCAGACTCAAAGCCTTCGCCTGTTCTTGTTGACCCTGGCTGATCGCGACGTTGATCGAAGAATCAGTCGGGTGCATCCAGCCGTGGGCGATTAACCAAAGCGGACCCCTGGTTGGCACATCGTTGCCGAGATCGACTTCGACGTAGTGATCGCGTGTGACGCCCTGGTAGTTCCCGCGGCCGAAGGTGTCAAGATAGTTTCCGTCGAGACTCTTCACTTCGCTCGTGACGTCCTGTCCGTTGTCGTCGATGGCTGAGGCAACTGGTCGCGGTGTTGAGACAGTGGTGATGGCGAGTTTCGCAGCTGGTATCACGAAGCGCTCGTCAACAAAGATTTCAGTGTCAGCAGGATGATCGACGACCATCAGGCTGAGCTGATCGTAGTAGTAAGTTTCCCAAAGCTCGGCGGTGATGCGTAGATCGTAATAACCATTACGCGGCACGAGTTGATTGCGGCTGATCTTGTACCACTCCTCGGTCGCTTCGACGCGCGCGGTACCGAGCGTGTTGATGCGCAGCCCGATCGCCGAACCCCACGGCACGGAATCTTTTACAAACTCCATCTGCTTGCCGTTCCATGCGAAAAGAAACGGACACGAGCCTTTGAGACGTTGCTCTGTGACGACAGTCTGATCCGCCTTGATTTCAAAGTCGGCACGGACGGAACCGTTGGGCCAGGTGACGCGAATCACGTCCGTGGTTGTTTGATCGCCCAGGCCAAAATGCACGACCGGCGCGGTGATCGGTTGCTTCTGCACGAGCAGACCGGCCCGGATCTCCATCTCTCCGCCAATGCCAAATGAGTTGATGCGTTGATCGCCGGTCGCCTGGACGGCGCGCGGACGAACCACTTGCCAATGGTAGTTTTTGGATCCGCTGTTTATCGCGCGTATTGCCTTTCCTTCGGTCGAAACTGCCAGCAGGTCGAGACGCCCATCACCATTCACATCAGCGACGCCTTCCAGCCGTTGCTGCTCTAACCCTGTCTTTATAGGTGTGAACTTCCCGTTCTCATCACTCAACAAAACATTCGATCCCCACACGAGATCGAGCCCGCCATTGTTATCCAGGTCCGCGGCCCACAACCGCGGTGGTCCGCCAACATCCGCCGCCTTCGCAAGCTCAGCTTTCTCCCAGTTCGTGCCGTGATCTTTGTCCGACAGACGCGTAATGACGCCGGTATTTGACGCGACGACGAGATCCAGCACACTGTCGTTGTTGAGCTCAGCAATCGCGAGACCCGCGACGTTCATAAAGCCGGCTGGGAGCAACCACCGGATGAAGTGCCCTTGACGTTCGTTCGCGAAGACGTGGAGCATCCCGGACGCGTCGATCAGTGCGGCTTCGGGGTCGCCGTCGGCGTCGATATCGCCCCATACAAAATCGTCTACCACGGATATGTCGGAAAACGGACGGATTTCGACAAATGTGCCATCGCTGTTGTTACGCAAGACTTTATGCGATCCCCCGAGAACGATATCGAGATCGCCGTCTGCTTCGATGTCCGCGGCCCACGCGCCGGTGTAGTTTCCGTTCAGGATCTCGGCAGGTAGCTTCGTCGCCGCCGTCACGTCCGTGAACTTCTCCGCGCTTTCCTGCTTGAAAAGCCGCACACCCTTACCGCCCGCGAGCACCAGATCGGTTTTGAAGTCGTAGTTGAAGTCGATCGGCAAAACGCCAAAACGCCCTTCCGCTACTCCCGGAAACGGAAGAACCACCTTCTCAGAGAGTCGCAGTTCAGACCCGGTAGCGGTTGCGACGATGGGTGGGCCTTCACCATTTAAAGAAAATGCTCCGACCCAATTCGTTCCATCGGTGGTCCCACTCAGCGGCTCAGCTTTGAACTGCAACGCCGTGTCAGCGGGCGCGGTTCTGAAAACCGGCGTTTCCATTTTTAGAAACTGCGTGAACGGCACCGCTTCCTCGCCAGGTGGCGGCTTGATTGCCGCGAGGGCGCGTTGATACTCGGGGACACGCACGAGCACGTTGCGCAAAAACGTCGTGCGCGTGGCGGCCCCATTCAGGTCGCCGCTGTTTGTTGCCTGTTGCAGAGCCGTGACCTGTTGCTGCACTTCCGGCGGCCACAACGCTGAACGCGCGGCGATCTTCTCCACCGATGCTTCCAATGTTTCTACATCGCCACGCTTCGCCGCTACGCGGGTCAGTTCAATCAACGCCGCGAGATTGTTCGGCTCGGTCGTAAGAATCTGTTGGACCAGCCGCTGAAACTCCCTCTGATTGCCTTCGCGTTCGACTTCCTCCGCAAGCTTGTATGTCGCCACCAGATTTTTCGGATTCAACTCGATCGCTTTGCGCAACGCCGTGATCGCTTCAGCGGATTTTCCGCGGCTGCTTTCGAGCAAACCGACGAGGTAATAAATGTCGCCGTTGTCATCCGCGAGTGAACGCGCGCGTTCGAGGCGTTCAGCGGCCGTGTCGAAATTCTGCTGCCGCAACGCGAGCAAACCCCAGTTAGCCCACCCCGCGGGCTCGGCGGGAGCGAGTTGTGTAAACTGCGCGAGCTTCGCGTCAGCCTGCACGTCGTGACCGACCTGAAGCGCGGCGAGTCCGATGTAGAACGTGCGTACGAGCTCGTTGTATTCGGGGGATGAACGCGCCGGCTGCGGCGGCGATTGGCGGCAGGCAAGGGCGAGTGCGACTGCGACGGCGACTGCAAGCAGGATTAAAATACGGGCAGTCTGCGGTTGACTTTGAAGAGTTCGCATTTATATTCGAGGCACTTATGCAGAAGTTCAAAACTGGCGTTCTACTGCTGGGCTTCCTGATCTGCTTTCTTACTGTCGCGTCATTAATAAGGCCAACGTCCGCCCATCGTCAAAACGCGGCGGCGAAGCCGAACGCGCGTGAAGACGCTTATCGCGCGAATAATCTGGGCGTCGCGCTCCTGGAACAGTTCAAACATAAAGAGGCAGCGGACGCGTTCAAACGAGCGTTACAGCTCGCGCCCGATCTCGCTCTCGCGCGCATCAATCTCGGCATCGCCCTCTTCAACCTGCCTGAGCTCCCCGCAGCACAACGCGAGTTGCAAGCGGCAGCGACGGCCGCCCCTTCCGCGCCGCAACCGCCTTACGTTCTCGGCCTCGCGGCGAAATCGCAAAACCGTCCGGAAGAAGCCATTACGTACTTTCAAAAAGTACTGCGTCTCGATCCAAATGACGTTGGCGCGAACGTGAACCTGGGCCAACTTTACGCGCAGCAACGCAAGTACGTCGAGGCGATCGCAGTGTTGCGTGTGGCCGTAGCCGCTGAACCTTACAACGCGACCGCCCTTTACAATCTCGGCACCGCTTTGCTTCGCGGTGGCCAGCGTGACGAAGGGCAGAAAGTGATCGCACAGTTTCAGGAGTTACGTCAACGCGGCAGCGGCACGACTTTGGGCACAAACTATCTCGAACAGGGTCGATACGCTGAAGCGGTTGCGTCAACAGGAGCTGAACCTGATCTTGTTGACAAGCGGACGCCGGACGTTGTTTTCGTAGACACGACGGCGAGCGTGTTATCGGCGGGCGATTGGGCGCCTGCGGATCTATCTCCCGAACAGAGCGCCGGTGCCGCCGTGCTTTTTGATTATGACATTGACGGCGATCTCGATCTGCTCGAACTCGCAGGCGGTAAACAACGCCTCACGCGCAACGACGGTGGCAAATTCGTTGACGTTAGCGCTACATCCGGCTCTCTTTCGAAAACCTCAACCGGCATCGCAACGGCTGCTGTCGCCGGCGATTACGATAACGACGGCAAACCCGATCTCTTTATTGTTCGTTCGAGTGGTAGCGCGCTTTATCACAACGACGGAAACGGTAGTTTTTCGGACGTTACTTCTGGTTCGAAAGTTATGGTTGGCCCAACGCCGGGGCAAGCCGCCGCTTTTGTCGACGTTGACCACGATGGAGATCTGGACATCTTCATTCCTGGGGCCGTCCTCTTGCGGAACAACGGAGACAAGACGTTTTCTGATGTAACGGACACGGCAAAACTGTCGCAGAAGATCGTTGGACTCGCTGTCGTCCCCACGGACTTCGATAACCGTCGCGACATCGATCTGCTCGTCGCTTCAACCGACAAGATCTCTTTGTGGCGCAACCTGCGCGACGGCACGTTCCGCGACGTCGCCCAGGAAGTCGGTCTCGGCGGCGTCAAAGGTTCATCGACCATCGCAGCAGGCGACGTTAACAAAGACGGCTTCACAGACTTTTACTTCAGCGGCGGCGAACTCGCATTCAGCGACGGCAAAGAACATTTCCAAATCACGCAAGCGCCTGGTGACAGCGACGCTTCGCAATTCACTGACTACGACAACGACGGGCTTTTAGATCTGATCTCGGTCACCAGGGACGGAAAGCTGCGCATCACACGCAACACCGGCGACACGTGGGTCAACGTAACCAGCAAAGCCGCCCCCGAACTCGCCACCACCGCGCGGGCACGTGTGCTCGTTTCCGCCGACATCGATAACGATGGCGACACCGATCTCATCTTCGGTACGCCGGGGCGTGGCTTGCGTGTCGCACGCAACGACGGCGGCAACGCGAATCGTTCGTTGCGTATCGGACTCGCGGCGCGCGTCAGCAATCGCAGCAGCATCGGAGCGAAAGTCGAGATTCGCGCCGGCAGTCTCGCGCAGAAACTCGAAACCTATTCAGCGTTTCCCGCGCCCGCGCCGAGCGACGTGGTTTTCGGTCTCGGCAAACGCGCAGCCGTCGATGCGGTGCGCGTATTGTGGCCTGCTGGAATCGTTCAGGCCGAAACCGAGATCGCTGCAGGCAAAACACTCTCGCTCACCGAACTCGATCGCAAACCATCATCGTGTCCCTACCTCTACGTCTGGAACGGCAACCGCTTCGTCTTTGTCACCGACTTCATGGGCGGCGGCGAGATGGGCCATCTCGATGCCCCCGGCGTTTACAACAAGCCCGATCCGAACGAGTACGTACGCATTCCCGGTGATCTCTTGCAAGAACGCAACGGGCGTTACGAGCTTCGCGTAACGAACGAGCTTGAGGAAGCGATCTTTTTCGATGAGTTGGCCCTCGTTGCCGTCGCGCATCCGGAGGAAATGGAGGTTTATCCAAACGAGGGACTCACCGTTCCGGCGCCAAGCTTCAAACTCTACACCACCGCCGATGCATGGCCGCCACTTGAGGCGTACGACGACCATGGTCACGACGTGTTGAAAAGGATTTCACGGCTGGACCGCGAATACCCGGACGACTTCGCGGTCCACAAGATCCGTGGTTTTGCTGATGAACACACGCTGACTATGAAGTTGCCGCAGGGCGAACGCACGCGTTTGTTGTTGACGGGTTGGACGGATTACGCGTGGTCCAGCGACAACCTCGCCGCGTCGCAAAGCGGCAAAGCGCTATCACCGCCCGCGTTGCAAGTAAAAAACAAGCAAGGCGAGTGGCAGACCGTGATCGAAAACATCGGCATTCCCGTCGGCCGGCCGCAAACCGTCGTTGCGGATCTCACCGATAAATTTTTGAGCGCGAACCGCGAAGTGCGCATCGTGACCAACATGCGCATCTACTGGGACCAGATCCTCGTAGACATTTCGCCACTCAGTTTTCCGGAGCAACTGACGAAATTGACGGCCACCGTCGCCGACCTGCGCTGGCGTGGTTTCTCGCACGAGTATTCACCGGATAACCGGGAACCAATGCAGTACGACTACTATCGCGTCTCTTTCACGTCGCCGTGGAAAGTCATGACGGGTCGTTACACCCGCGAGGGCGACGTACGTGAACTCTTGTCAGCCACCGACGACATCTTTGTGGTCTCGCGGCCGGGCGACGAGATCGTCCTGTCGTTTGACGCGAACAAGCTGCCGCCACTGCCGCGTCGATGGAAACGCACGTTTCTGCTCTACGCCGACGGCTTCAGCAAAGAGATGGACCTCAACTCGGCGAGTCCCGATGAGGTTGGACCATTGCCGTTTCACGGCATGAGCAAATATCCGTACGCGTCGCCGGAGCGTTACCCGCTAACGCCGAGGCACCAGAAGTATTTGGAGACTTACAACACGCGCGTCGTAACGTCGCCGGTTGCGAAGTTATATTAAGTTATGGACCACATCAGATATTCAGTCGCTGCGTGCCAAACAGACAATCCGAACCCGATCGATCGTCGCGGCATGCGCGCGAACACCGATCGCATTCTCGCGATGATCGATTCCGCCGTTGGCGGCGCAGCGCCGTTTCTGCCGGTGCGGCTCGTCGTCTTTCCCGAGTTCGCCCACTCAGCGCCGGTCTTCGTCACCGCTGCCGAATTGATCGACAAGCTCGCGATCTCTATTCCCAACGAACACACCGAACGGCTGCACCAGAAAGCTAAAGAGCACGACATCTACATTCAAAGCGGGTCGATGCTGGAGGTGGATGCAAAGTGGCCGGGCCACGTCTTCAACACCACTTGCTTGATTGGGCCAGAAGGCGTGCTCTACAAGTATCGCAAGGTCAACACGTGGCTGCCGTTCGAGGTGCACACGAGTCCACACGATCTGCGGGATTACGACGAGCCGCTCTTTCCGGTGGCTGACACGCCGATCGGCAAGCTCGGTTGTGCGATCTGTTACGACTGGTTGTTTCCCGAAGCGATGAGACAGTTAACCGCTAACGGCGCGGAGGTTCTGATTCGTGTTTCGGCCTACATGGATCCCTGGGGAGCGACCGAACCGATGGCCTGGTGGACCGTGGTTAATCGCTGCCGCGCGCTCGAGAATATCGCGTACGTTGTGGCAGCGAACCAAGGCGCGAGTTTGAAACACTATCCGCCGTATTCGTGGCCCGGCGGCAGTCAGGTCGTGGATTTTGATGGGCGTTTATTGGCGGAAGCGTCACCTGGACCAGGCGAACGGATTGTAGTCGCGCCCATCGACATCTCTGCGCTGCGTCATGAACGCGCGACGCGTCGCGGCCACATGATGCTGAACCATCTGCGGACCGAAGCGTATCCGGTCTACAAACAACACTACTATCCGCCCGTTAGATCTTGAGGAAAATCCGGCGGCGATAAAGAAGCCACATAAAGAATAACCACACGAGCACGAAGCTGATTGCAAACGCGAGTGAAGCGTTCACCGGCGACGCCCACGACGTGAACAGGTGCTCGTAAATCCATCCGCCGAGTGGCTGGCCGCCGACTCTAATCACGCCGAACAATGCAGCCATCAGTCCCGCGCCGACGTAAAGCGCGATCGCGTTCATGCCGAAGATCTCAAACGGCCTGGCCCAACGGCTGTAGCCCTTGATGTCGATCAGCCAATAACAGAAGGCGAGAAACTGCAACGCGAGGCCGCCGGTAAAAAGCACGTACGAACTGGTCCACAGAGCTTTGTTGATCGGGAAGAAAGCGTTCCAACCCCAACCGATCGCGAGCAGCACCGCGCCCACGACAAACATGCCGGCGACCTTCTCCATGCGCGTCTTTTCCGTGCGCAACCAATGTCCGGTGAGCACGCCGATCAGCGTGGTCACGATTGCGGGAATCGTGCTCAGCAAACCTTCGGGATCGTAGACCTTTGCCTGTGCCCACACGTGTTTGCCCAGCACGACGCGATCGACAAACGACGGCAGGCTTCCTTCTTTGGACAGGTCACCTGCGGCAAATCCCGGGGCGGGGACGAACGTCACGAGGATCCAGTAGAACAACAACAGAGCGATCGCGATCAGGATCTGAGTGCGCGCGCGTGTGTTGAGAAAAATGATCGACGCGAAGAAGTAACAAACCGCGATGCGCTGCAACACGCCGGGAATGCGCAGTTCCGGCAATGAAAAATAAGGAAACGCGTTAAGAAACAGACCGATGGCGAAGATGATCAGCGTCCGTTTGATGATCTTTAAATACAAATCGCGCTTGCTGCCGCTGATCTCGACACGATTACCGAGTGACAGCGTGACCGCTACGCCCACGATGAATAGGAAGAAGGGGAAGACGAGATCGGTCGGTGTCCAACCATGCCACTGTGCGTGTTGGAGCGGCCAGTAGATGTGTTCCCACGATCCGGGATTGTTGACGAGCACCATGCCGGCGATAGTAATGCCCCGAAACACGTCGAGTGATAACAGGCGGGATGTTGGCATCGGCGGCGGATTCTAGCACAATCGCTTACCAACGAGAGGCATCAGTGATGAACAAGAAAGTCGTTCCAATGATTCACGTCCCCGACGTGCGCGCGACCGTCGCCTGGTACGAGAGCATCGGCTTCACGACGGGAGCAACATACGGCGACGACACCGGGGAGAACTTCAGTTTCGCGATCATGTCCTTTGGCGATACCGAAGTGATGTTCAATACCGGTGGCGAAAGGAGCGACAAACGTCGTCGCGAAGTCGATCTTTACGTTTACACCGATGACATCGACGAGCTTCACGAAAGCTTGAAACAGCGCGTGGACGTTGTCGAAGGTCCACACGACACGTTCTACGGCATGCGCGAGCTGATCATTCGCGACGTCAATCGCTTCTGGATCACGTTCGGCGAGGAGAGCGTGTTTGCGATGTTGATGGGCGGCGTTTATGAAGGCGATCCCGAACGCGTGCGACGTGCGCTCGGTAGCGGAAAAGTGAAGCCTGACACGCTTAACGTCGCGTTCGCCTTTGCGTCGGCCACGGAAAAGAGGAACGACGAAGTCATCACGATGCTCGCCGCTGCGGGCGCGAAGCCACCGCCGCAAATAGATCTCGCCACACTCGAGTCTTACGCCGGTTCGTACAAAGGTGAACACGGCATCGGCGCAGAGATCAGCGTGAAATACGGGCGGCTCTTTGGGACGCCCGTGGGGCAGGAGACGATGAGCCTCTGGCCGTTGGACCAGGTTACTTTCAAACCCGTCTGCATGGATGGAGCTTCGGTGAGATTCGAAATTGAAAATGAAAAGGCCGTCGCGCTCATATTGATGCACGACGGCCATTCGATAAAACTCAACCGCGAGTAAGTTACGGCGACCAAGTAGCGTTTTTACCGGACCGCAGCCGTCTCGCCTGCAACTCGCGAAAGCGCTCGATAGGTACGTCGCAGGCGAGACGCCTGCGGTCCCAGGCTGAAACTCCTTCTACCGTGCACCCGGCGCGGGTTTGCGCGGCAGTTTCTCATCACGCACCGCCGTTTGGTACACAAACGCCGCCATGATCGTCGCGGACTGCTTCATATCTTCAGCCTGAATGCGATCGAACACGTCCTGATTCGAGTGATGCGTGCGCGTGTCGTATTCGATCTCGTCCTGAATGAACTGAAATCCCGGTAAACCAATGGCGTCAAACGCGAGGTGGTCCGTGCCGCCGGTGTTTGCGATCGTCAACGTGGACGCGCCCATTTCTCTGAACGGCCCGAGCCATTGGCGGAAGATTGGACGGACGCCTTCGTTGCCTTGCAGGTAAACGCCGCGAATTTTGCCGGTGCCGTTGTCGAGATTGAAATATGCGCTCAACTTGTCGTAATCCGCTTTCTTCACGAGCCTTGGCCCAGCCTGCGCCGCCGCGCCGTTGCCGTTTCCATTTCCAGCGCCGCCGCCCATCGCATTCGTTCCCGGGCCACCCGTCGCCGGCACAGCCGAAGTGGTTTGTGGTTGCGTTTGCATACTGCCGAAGTGCTGCGCAACGTACGCGCGCGAGCCGAGTAGTCCCTGCTCTTCACCACTCCACAAAGCGACCCGAATGGTGCGACGTGGTTTGAGGCCGAGTGCCTGGATGATGCGCACGGCTTCCATAGCGACTGCGACACCAGCAGCGTTGTCGGTTGCGCCGGTGCCGGAATGCCACGAGTCCATGTGACCACCAAGCATCACGATCTCGTCTTTAAGATCGGTCCCGGGGATCTCAGCAATCGTGTTGTAGCCCATCAGGTCCGCGTCCTGGAACTGCACCGCGAGATCTACGGTCATTTTCACTGGTTCGCCCGCCTGCGACATGCGCACGATGCGGTTGTAGTGTTCGATCGCGAGCACGAGTTGCGGGATGACTTTGGCGTTTTTGTCATACGACGGAGTGCCGCGTGGTTGCGTAGTGGCGTTTGGAGCCGGGGCCGGTGGCACGGCTGCGGCTGACTGCACGAAGATCGTGCCGCCGTCACCACGACTGGGGTCCACCAACACTGCCGCGCCTTCCTGATCGAAAAACCGCATCTTCGCATTCGTAAACAGTTGCGCGGTGCGGAACGCGTTGCCGCTGCGGCCACCACCGGCTGGACGAGGCTCGGGCGCGTCGGCGAGCGCGAGGAGATCTTTTTCGGTCAGGCGCGTGCCTTGCGAGTCGAAGTGCGCGGGGACTTCGCGTGTCGGCGCCGTCAACACGATCTTGCCTTTGAGTTGGCCTTTGTATTTTTCGAGGTCGGCTTCGGTGCGCGCTTCAACATAAACCACGTCCGCAGTGAGTGGAGCGGCAAGACTCGGCGACCACGCTTTTGGATAAGCGATTAACGGAATCGCCACCGGCGAAGTTACCTGCGCCGAGAAACGCTGGAGGGACCAGCCGCGACCGAATGGTCCCCACGCTTCAAGGTGTGCATTCTGCAAGCCCCACTTGGTTAACTGATCACGCGTCCACTCGTTTGCGCGCTTCATGCCGGGCGAGTTGGTCAGGCGTGGACCAATCACGTCGCTCAGGTAGCTCAAGGTCTGCATGACCTGCGAGCGTTTCATGCCTTCATCCTTGATGCGCGTAATGGGATCGTTTGGATCCGGCGCCGGGGTCTGCGCGGGCGTTTGAGCCAGCAGGAGTGCGGGCGAAATGGCAAGAACAAGCAGCAGCACTATGGCTGCATAGCGCCGAACAGTCATGGTGGGTCTCCTCGAATTGTTGGTGTCGCCGCGGCGTTTGCCGCCGGTTAAGACTGGATTGACCTGCTAATACTGCCCCCGCGGGTGGAAGGTTGCAAGTCGTGCCGTTCCCGTTCAACGCCCGGTGAAGTGTGGTTCGCGTTTCTCCAAAAACGCGCGCACGCCTTCGTGGCCGTCGTCCGAATCGAAACAACGCAACTGCGCCTCGGTTTCGTAACGCAACATCTCTTCGAGATCCGCCGCATCGCTCGCATAAATCGCCTGCTTCGCCGCGGCGAGCGCGACTGGCGGCGCGGCGCGCAAACGTTCCGCAAGTTGCATCGTTGCAACTTCGAGATCTTCGGGGGCGACTACGCAATTCACGATGTTCAAACGCTCGGCTTCGGCGGCGTCGATCGAATCACCGAGAAAGAACAGCTCGCAGGCTTTGTTTGGCGTTACGAGTCGCGGCAGGAAGAACGTGCCGCCCCAATCCGGATGCAGTCCGACTTTCAAAAATGATTGGCTGAACGTGGCGCTGGTTGAGGCGATGCGCAGATCGCAGGCGAACGCGAGATTCGCGCCTGCGCCGGATGCTGGACCATTCACGGCGGCGATCACGGGTTTTGTCATCTGGCGAATCGCGAGGATGACGCGACGGCCCGCGCCGAGAATGCGGGCAAACTCTTCGGAGTTGTGACGCTGCATCAGCTCGGCCATGAACGCGACGTCGCCGCCGGCGCAAAACGCGCGTCCGGCGCCGGTGATGATCACGACCCTGATGCTGCGATCGCTGCCTGCGTGCTCGAGTGCTTCGGCGAGATCGCGGCGCATGTGTCCGATGAACGCGTTGAGCTTATCGGGACGATTCAGAGTAATCGTCAGGATGCCATCAGTCGTCGTGAGTAAAATGTGTTCGTAGGTCATTTTGGATAGGGATTTAAAGCCGATAAAAAACCGGATTTTCTAGCCGCCTTTGAACTGTGGTTTGCGCTTTTCGACGTAGGCTTGAAGGCCTTCCTTCGCGTCTTCGGACTGAAACAGTTGCTGCTGCAACTCGCGTTCGAGCGCGAGCGCTGATTCAAACGGAATCTCGGCGCCCGTTTGCACTGCACGTTTGATTCTGCCCACCGCATGTGCGGCCTTGTTCGGCGTCGTAAACTGCACGGCGTACTCATGCACCATCTGCGCAAACTGCTCCGCCGTTTCAGCTTCAAAAACCTGGTTCACGATCCCGAGTTCGACACCACGCTCGAAGTCGAACAACTGCCCCGTCGCCATCAACTCAATTGCCTTCGACTTACCAACGATCCGCACGAGTCGTTGCGTGCCGCCAGTTCCCGGCAACACACCAAGCGAAACTTCCGGCAGTCCTAACTTCCCTGAGCCCTTGCGCGCGATCCGAATGTCCGCCGCCATGGCGACTTCCAACCCACCGCCGACGCAATGTCCGTTGATTGCAGCGATCACGAGCTTCGGCGTCTGTTCCAAACGCGACAAGGTCTCGTTCGCGTGCAGACAAAAGTAATATTTGAACGACGGCGTCACGTCCGCGAGCATGCGGATGTCCGCGCCGGCGCAGAAGAACTTCCCGCCCTTGCCCGTGATCACGATCACCTGCACCGCGTCGTCCATGCGCGCTTCGAGAATCGCGCGGTCGAGCTGCTGCATCATCTCGTAGCTGTAAGTGTTCGCGGGTGGATCGTTGAGCGTGACGAACGCGATTCCGTCTTTAACTTCGTAGTCGAGTTTTGAATTAGCTTCGTTCATAAATCGAGATGTGTTGTCCGCTTTCCGAGGTGAACGGCTCGCGCTTCCAGTTGGACCAACGCTCGCGCAAGCGCAGAGCAGCGATTTGGGCCATCAGATCCAGCTCCGAGGGCCAGCAATAGCGAATCTGAACCGGATACAGCCGCACGTTTCCGTCCGTGATGACTACCTTCTGACTGACGACGCGCTGCGTTGCCGCGTCGTGCTGGCCGACGTCTAATTGGACTTCATCCGCGGTGACTTTCGTCGCCCAGTTTACCTGTCCGCCGGTAAATCGGTTCAGATCCGGAACAAAGGCCTCAAGAACAAAACAACCACCGGCGTCGAGATGCGCCGCGACGTTGCGGAAACACTGCACCTGTTCTTCCTGCGACGAGAGGGCGAAGAACGTGTTGAAAACGATGTAGACGAGCGCGAACGTTCCCTCCACCGGAACTTCGGCGAAATTGCCCGTCGTGATCGTGATCTTCTCGCCGCCTGGTTTCGCGCGCAACTGCGAGATCATCGATTCAGCCGCATCGATTCCATGAACCTCAACACCCTTAGCCGTCAGCGGCAAAGCGATCCGGCCAGTGCCGATGCCGAGCTCGAGCGCGCGGCCATCACCTCCGAACCCGGCGAGCGTGTCGATCATTTGCGGATTGTGCTCCGCGTACCAGTCGTCATAAACGCCTGCTACTCGCTCGCCGTAGGTTTCGTGAGTATAAAAGTTCAAGTTGTAGTGCCTCGCCAAATGCTTAAATTTTCAACCTGTTGCGCCAGCATCGTCGAACCGGCCGGCTCAACCAGCAAGCCCGGGGCGAAACCACCGAGAAACAGTTGCGTCAGGTGTTGGGCCAGGTCGTGAACCTTGAGCTTACCCTGCGGATCGTACCAGTTATAGATCCAGTTCATCATCCCAAACAGCGCGTAAGTGGCGACAGTCAAATCAACCGGCTGTTGGTGTTCGCGCGAGTCCTGCACTTCCTGAAGAATCTTGCGCGCAAGTTTCGTGTAGCTGTCTTTGCGCGTCGAGACGTGCACGTGCAGATCGCCACGCAGCGATTCAGACTCGTGCGACAACACTTTCATCTCGGCCATGTTCGCCGCGAAAAACGATAGGTGGTTCTCGATGAACAGACGTAGCTTCGCAACCGGATCTTTGACTTCACCCAGTTGCTGCTCGAGACGTTCGAGTACACGGCCGAAGCAGTTGTCCTGGATCAAAAACAGCAGCTCTTCTTTCGAGCGGCAGTAGTGATACAAACCCGCGAGACTCACGTTGGTCGCGCGAGAGATGTCGCGCATCGACGTCGAGTGATAACTCTTCTCGGCGAAGATGCGCGCCGCCGTGCGCAGAATGAACTCCAGCTTTTGATCGTGACGAGAAGCTTGCAAACTTCAGAGCCTCACATATTCAAAATCAAACGGTTTGCCTTTGATTCCCGCAGCCGGTGGCGCGATCCAGTTCGCGATCTTTCCGATCTCGGTTACCGGATGCATCAGGCTGCGCACGTACTCGCGGTCTTCCATCGACGGCAGCCACTCCGCTTTGCGTTTGTCAAACTCTTCGCGCGAGATCAGGTTGCCGTGGATATCAAAAGTGTGACCCGCGTACTCCCCGACGTGCCGGTGGAACTTCGGATCTGGCAGATACAAACGATCGTTTACACCTTCGTCAGCGAGCACCTTGTTCCAGCGCGCGAGGCCTTTCTCGCAGTCTTTTACATACTCGCCGCGCAACACTTCGTTCAAAGCATTTCGCATCGGCACTTCGCGGGCTTTCAGTTGATTGTCTTCAACCACCTGCATCGTGAAGATTTCATTCGCCGCCGTGTGTTCCGTGTACTGCTTCGCCTCCTGGTATCGTCCTTTCAATCCCGCAGCAAAGAAATCCGCGGAGTTGGAACTGATCTCGCCGCCGAAGAGATCCAGCGAGTAGCTGAACCAGAAATTGATGTATCGCTGAACGATGTCGAGCGGAATGCCGCCGAGCGAGCGCACGTCGCCTTCTTTCATCAACTGCGCCGTGCGACGCACGACGCGGCCGAGACCGGTATCACCGACAAACATGTGGTGCGCTTCTTCCGTCAGCATGAACTGACACGTGCGCGCGAGTGGTTCAAAGCCAGATTCGGCGAGCGCGGACAACTGATACTTGCCGTCGCGATCCGTAAACATCGTGAACGCGAAGAAATTCAACCAGTCGTCACAAGGTTGATTGAACGCTTCGAGAATGCGCGGCTTGTCGGGATTGCCGCTGCGGCGTTCGAGCAGCGCGTCGGCTTCGTCGCGGCCGTCGCGTCCGAAATAACCGTGGAGCAGATAGACCATGGCCCAGAGATGCCGGCCTTCCTCGACGTTCACCTGAAACAGGTTGCGCAGGTCGTAAAGCGAAGGGCACGTTTTGCCGAGTTGTCGCTGTTGCTCGACCGACGCGGGTTCCGTGTCGCCCTGCGTGACGATGATGCGTCGCAGTGAATTGCGAAACTCGCCGGGGACTTCCTGGTACGCGGGACGCCCGTAGTTATCGCCAAAACCGACGATGGCATCCGCCTTCGGCGGTTCGAGAAAGATGCCCCAGCGATACTCCGGCATTTTCACGTAATCGAAATGCGCCCAGCCTTCCGAGCCGACGTCAATGGCGGTGCGCAGCCAAACGTCTTTTTCCTGAAAACCATCGGGGCCCATCTCGCGCCACCAGTCGAGATAGTTTGGCAGCCACTTTTCGAGCGCTCGCTGAAGCTTTTTGTCTTCCGAGAGATTTACGTTGTTAGGAATGCGGTCGTAAAGATTCATAGTCCTTAAGTTCTTTTGTAGTCAAAGTGCGCTTGCGTCGGCTTCCCGTAGTTTGTTAGGGCGCCTTCTGGTCCAACTGCGTTGGGACGCTGGAAGATCCAGTTCTGCCACGCGGTCAGACGGCCGTAGATTTTTGTGTCGAGCGTTTCGGGTCCCGCGAAACGCAGCGACGCTTCCATGCCCGTTAGTGCGTCGGGCGAGAGCGAGGTGCGCTCCTCGATCGCGACGCGGATTTCGTCTTCCCAGTCGAGATCGTCCGGTGCGAAGGTGATCAGTCCTATCTCCTCCGCTTCTTCTGTGTTGAAACGTTGCTTCTGAAATACCTCGTCCGTTTTGTCGGGCTCAGCGAGGAAACGCGACTGGAGCCGCGTCAGCCCGTTGCTCATCGGCAGTGCTCCCGTGTTCAAATCCGAAACGGCGACCGAGTTTTGATCGTCCATCAACATGTAACTGCGGTCGGAGGCGAGCAACAGTTCGAGCAGGTTTCCGGCGAAGCAGGAGTTCGGTTCGACGATGGCGAAGAAACTTTTTGCGGTGAGATCGAGACGGCGCAGTACGCGCGCCATGTGCACGATGATCTCGCGCTCGAGCCAGTGATCGCGGTTGGCTGCGAGGAACTGGTCCACAGATAACACGGATTCGACGCGGCCCTCGGTGCGCAGACAGACGAGGCCGATTTCCGGTTCATTAACCCGAAGATGAAGGAGCGCGTCGTCGAGTTCGCGATACGCTTGCAGTGGCCAGTAGGCGTCGCCGAGTTCCTGGACTTGTTCGACGGTTGTTGGTTGCGGGCCGTCCGGACCGAGCATGGTTAGGTCTGCGTAGCGCTGCTCGCGGTGTAGCGTTACACGGATATATTTGTAGTGGCGTGAACCAGAAGTAGATTCGATTTCGAGCGGGTTGAGTTTTATACCGGATGGGTTCGCACTTTGTGCTGAAACGAGTTGCGCTACTCTCGAGTCAATCCCCCCGGCAAACTTACTCGTAGGAAAGTACCCATCGATCAATCCCCACTCCTGAGCACGCTTTCCTTTCAAACCTTCAGCCAACGTTGAAAACACGTCCGCGCGATCGCGGCGCACTTTTCGCTTGTCAACGAGGCGCGTTAATCCACCAGTCCCCGGCAGGACGCCAAGTAACGGCACCTCCGGCAGCGAAACCGCCGAGTTACCATCATCAACCAGATAGATCTCATCGCACGCAATCGCGAGCTCGTAACCACCGCCCGACGCGGTTCCATTCAACGCCGCGATATAACGCCGCCCGGAATGCCTTGAGTCGTCTTCAATCGCGCAGCGCGTCTCGTTCGTAAACTTGCAGAAGTTGACCTTAAACGCATGGGACGACGACCCGAGCATGTAAATGTTCGCGCCAGCGCAGAAGATCCGCGGCTTCAGACTCGTGATGACTACAACCGCGACATCCGGATGTTCGAACCGCAATCGCTGAACGGCGTCGGCGAGTTCGATATCGACGCCGAGGTCGTAAGAGTTGAGTTTGAGCTTGTAGCCTTCGGCGAGCGTCTGGTCTTCCTGGACGTCCATTGAAAGGGTGGCAACGGGTCCATTGACCTCAAGTTTCCAGTGTTGATAGCGCTCGGGCGCGGTTTGAAAGTTGATCATATAAGCATTTGTCGAGACAGTCGGTTCGAACGTTCGTTCGGATTCTAGTAGTGGGGCCGCCAAAAGTCAAAAGCGACCCGAAGCTTGACAGTCTCGGCGGAGGGCGCGTAGGTTTGTGGCCTCGCGGGAGGCGAATCTGTTCTGGTGAACGGCGCGGTCTTCAAAACCGTTAGTGAGATCGCGAGAGCGGGCTCAGGTAGGTTCGATTCCTACACGCCTCCGCCAGTTAAAGTCCCGCGAGACAGTTCTTTACATTGAGAAAGACTTGCAACGCAGCTCAGAAAAAGGAAATCCTCACATGATTAGAGATTGGGTTGAGCTCAACATGACTCCCGGCATCGGACCTCGCGCCGCTGCCAAACTTCTGGAGCGCTTCGGTTCGGCCGAGGCTGTTTTCAGCGCCACCCGCACGGAACTCGAACAGTTGCGTCTGGCGCCCGAGGCAATCGACACCATCATTGGCCGAAAGTTGCGGTTCACCGCGGAGGCCGAGATCGCGGCAGTCCGAAAGCTCGGCGGCGACGTTCTTCTGCTTGACGACGGCGTTTATCCCTCATCGTTACGTGAGATTTACGACCCGCCTATTGTTCTATATGTAAAAGGCGCGTGGTCAGAATGTCTGGATCAGCCCTGCATCGGCGTGGTAGGGTCACGTAGGTGTTCGACCTACGGTCAGAACGCGGCGCTGATGCTGGCGCGCGACCTGGCACAGCGCGGCATGACCGTTGTTTCGGGCTTTGCGCGGGGAATCGACGCCGCGGCGCACAGGGGTGCATTGGAAGCGGGCGGCCGCACGGTGGCGGTTTTGGGCACCGGGATCGACGAGCTTTACCCCCGCGATCACAAGAAGTTAGCTGAAGAAATCATGGCGCAGGGCGGCGCGCTCGTGAGCCAGTTCCCGCTGGGCACCCCGCCGGTTTCGGAAAACTTTCCGTACCGCAACCGCATCATTAGCGGGCTGAGTTTGGGCGTCGTAGTTGTGGAAGCGGCTGAAAATTCGGGTTCTTTGATAACTGCGCGGTTGGCAATGGAACAAAACCGGGAAGTGTTCGCAGTGCCCGGAAATATCACTTCGCGAAATTCGTTCGGCACCAACTACCTGATTAAAGGCGCCGGCGCGAAGCTGGTTCAGCAGTGGCAGGACATCGCCACGGAGATGCCGCCCCAACTTGCGGCGAAGTTATTGCCGCCGCCGGTTTCGGAAAAGCGCGCACAGCAGTCGCTGGCGGACAGGCTGGTTTTGGTGCCCGAAGGATTATCGCAAACGGAGGCATCGGTGTTTCGTTTGTTGAGTCCGGACAGTCCGGCGCACGTTGATTGGCTGGTGGACAAGAGCAAACTGCCAATCCCGGAATTGACCGCGGCATTGCTGGCGCTGGAGATGAGAGAGATCGTTCGCGCGCTGCCCGGCAGATGTTTTGTGAGAAAACTATAGATGGCGAAAAATTTAGTAATCGTAGAGTCGCCTGCAAAGGCGAAAACAATCAACAAGTATTTAGGAAAAGACTATCTGGTCAAAGCCTCGATCGGCCACATCAAGGATCTGCCTTCTAAAGGACTGGGCGTAGACGTCGAACACAATTTCGAACCTACCTACGAGCTCATTCCCGATTCAAAGAAACGCAACAACAAGAAGATCGTCGCGGAATTGAAGAAGGCAGCGAAAGAGGCCGACGCGATCTACCTCGCGGCTGACCCTGATCGTGAAGGCGAAGCGATCTGCCAGCACCTTGCGGAGGAGATCGTCCCCAAGCGTCCGCCAAAGCCGACGTTTCGTGTCATGTTCAACGAGATCACGAAGCGTGCGGTTAATGCTGCGTTCGAAGATCCGCGGCAGATCGATGGAAACCTTGTCGAAGCGCAGCAAGCGCGTCGCGTGCTCGATCGTTTGGTGGGTTACAAAGTTTCGCCCTTGCTGTGCCGCACGATCGGTGGCCGCTTGAGTGCGGGACGTGTGCAGTCAGTGGCGCTGCGCATGGTTGTCGAGCGCGAGCGTGAGATCGAGCAGTTCGTCAAAACTGAATACTGGACCATAGGCGCGAACCTCAGCGCGAAACTGCCGCCCGCGTTTGACGCACGGTTATTCAAAGTCGGCGAGCAAACAGTCAAGACGAGTGGCTTCGACCAGGATCTGAAAAAGAACGAGATCCTGATCCAGGACCAGGCGCAGGCGGAAGGGTTTGTTTCCGAAGCGCAGCAGCAGTCGTTTGTCGTTTCCGACGTCACGACCAAGGAACGCAAACGAAATCCGGTTCCGCCGTTCATCACTTCAAAACTCCAGCAAGAGGCTTCGCGCAAACTCGGCTTCGCGGTCAAGAAGACGATGATGGTCGCGCAGAAGCTTTACGAAGGCGTGGAACTCGGCGATGAAGGTTCGGTAGGTCTCATCACGTACATGCGTACCGACTCGACGCGCGTTTCGGATGCGGCGCTCGGCGAAGTGCGCGACTTCATCAATCAACAGTACGGCGCAAACTACCTGCCGGAAAAAGCCGTGCACTATCGTTCCAAGAAAGACGCGCAGGACGCGCACGAAGCGATTCGTCCGACGGAAGTGGCGCACACGCCTGATTCGCTCGCGAAGTTTCTCAAGCCTGACGAGCTGAAATTGTATCGCTTGATCTGGCAACGCTTCGTCGCCTCGCAAATGACGGCCGCAATCTTCGATCAGACTACGATCGACATTCAGGCGGGGCGTTTTATCTTTCGCGCGACGGGTTCGGTGCAGAAGTTCGACGGCTTTTTGAAGATCTACCAGGAAGGCCGCGACGAGAAGCCTGAAGACGACGACGAAGCCGAACGCCGCCTGCCGCTCGTCGAAAAGGGCGAGACGTTGAAGCTTAACTCCGTCACGCCCGAGCAGCATTTCACGGAGCCGCCGCCGCGTTACACGGAAGCGACGCTCGTCAAAGCGCTCGAAGAAAAAGGCATCGGCCGGCCGTCGACTTACGCCGCGATTATGTCGACGATTCAGGAACGCGAGTACGTCGAGAAGATCCAGAGCCGTTTCCATCCAACGGCGCTCGGGAAGACCGTCAACGATCTGTTGATCGAAGGCGGCTTTGACGATCTCTTCAACGAAACGTACACCGCGCGCATGGAAGAAGAGCTCGACGAGATCGAAGATGGCAAGCTCGAGTGGACCAAGGCGCTGCGGGAGTTTTACACGAAGTTTGAAGGCGACCTGAAAGAGTTTCAGCATTACATCAAAGACATCAAAGAGAAGAACGTGCCGACCGACGAGGTGTGCTTGAAGTGCAGCACGCCGGGTATGGTGCAGAAGTGGGGCCGCTTTGGTCCATATCTCAAGTGTCTCAGCTGCGAAGCTACCCGCGATGCTGAGCCGCCGGCAACGGCCGGAGCAGACGGCGCGGCAGCGGCCAACGATGGCGCAGGCACGGCCGAGGAAACAGAGCCGGAAGTGTGCGAGCTTTGCGGCAAGCCCATGCAGTTGAAGCGCGGACGTTTTGGTCCATTTCTCGGCTGCACGGGTTATCCCGAGTGTCGCAACATCCGCAAGATCGGTAAGACGGGAGTCGCGGCGCCGCCGCCGGTGCCGCTCGACGAGAAGTGTCCGGTTGACGGCGCGCACTTAGTCAGACGTTTCGGACGTTTCGGCGAATTCATCTCGTGTTCGAACTATCCGAAGTGCAAATACATCAAGCAGGAGACGGTTGGCGTGTCGTGTTCTCGTCCGGGCTGCAAGGGTGAGATCGTGGTGAAGAAATCGAAGCGCGGCAAAGCTTTCTACGGCTGTTCGGAATATCCAAACTGCAACATTGTTTACTGGGACAAGCCGGTGCTCGAAACGTGCCCGCAATGTAACGCGCCGTTCCTGCTCGAAAAGACCACGAAGAAGCAGGGCACGTTCCGTTATTGCGCGAACGAAGACTGCGGTTATCGTTCGAATGCGGTGGAGCCGATCGTCAAGCCTGAGACACCGCAACCCACGCGCTCGCCTGCGACCTAAGCGGATCGATGTTAACTGGAAAAACTGCGCTGATTACGGGTGGTGGCCGCGGCATCGGCCGCGCCATCGCTCTAACGTTCGCGCAACACGGAGCACGTGTCGCGGTTGCTGCACGGACGCGTGAGCAAGTCGAGACCGTGGCCGGCGAGATCGGTGATGACGCACTCGCACTCGTCTGCGACGTCTCGAATTCTGCGAACGTCGCACAGATGTTCGCGGCGTTAAAACCGGATATTCTGGTCAACAACGCCGGCATCGCCGAAAGCGCCACGCTCCCAAACACGACCGACGAACTCTGGCATCGTCATCTCGCGATCAATCTCACCGGCACGTTTTACTGCACACGCGCGGCGCTGCCGGCGATGTTGGAACGCGGGTGGGGACGCATCATCAACATCGCTTCGATCGCCGCTAAAGCGGGTGCGCCGTACATCTCGGCTTACGCCGCTTCAAAACACGGCGTGCTTGGTCTGACACGTTCGGTTGCGCTGGAAGTCGCAACGAGTGGCGTAACCGTGAATGCGATTTGTCCGGGTTATGTTGACACCGAAATGGTCTCGCGCGGAGTTCAACAGATAACGGCGAAAACAGGTCGTTCAGCGGAAGAGGCACTCGAGGCGTTGAAGAGGATGAGTCCGCAAAATCGGCTCGTGACGGCGGAGGAAGTGGCAGCGCTTGCGTTGTTACTTGCGTCTGAGGAAGGCCGTGGCATCAACGGTCAGGGGATCAACATCGACGGCGGATCGGTGTTGTTCTAAACCTCAATTCAAACCTTCGCGGTGAGTTCGTAAACCAGCCTGATCGGCAAACCCACGATATTAAAATAGTCGCCGTGGATCTCTTCGATGAAAAGTCCGGCCGCGCCTTGAATACCGTAAGCGCCGGCTTTGCCGCGTGCTTCGCCGGTTGCGATGTACCAATCGATCTCTTCCCTCGTCATCTCCGCAAAGCGCACGCGCGTGGTTTCGTAATTGACAATTGTTACACCTCCAACTCGAACGGCGGCGACGCCGGTCAACACCTCGTGCCACTTGCCCTTCAACAGGTTCAACATCCGGCGCGCGTCAGCATCGTCATTCGGCTGGCCCAAAATCTCGTTTTCGACTACGACGGTCGTATCGGCCCCCAGCACGAGACCAGATTGCAGGCGCGCCGCGACGGCTTCGGCTTTCGAACGTGCGAGTCGTTGCACGTAAGCAGCGGGTTCTTCGTTTGGCTTGAGCGACTCGTCAATTCCGGCGACGATCGCTTCGTAGGGCCATCCGGCGGCGTCGAGAAGTTCTTTTCGTCGCGGACTGCTCGATGCGAGCACGAGTTTTTCGCGAAGGTGCTGGTTCGTTGACCCGTTCATAACTTTGGCTAAGTTGCGAGCGGACAGTTTGCGTGTTTCAATCGGCGTTGGCAATGGAAGGATTGATTAAATCTTTACCCGCGGTGCTGCGCGCTTCCGGCAACGCGCCCGAAGTAGCCGAAGCTGCGGCGATTGCGGCGTGGAGACATACCGCCGGCGAGGGTCTGCGGGACCACGCGGTGCCGCTGGGTTTGCAGGATCGAACTCTGAAAATCGCCGTGGCCGATCCGATCTGGCAGAAGCAGTTGAACTCGATGCGAGGACAGATGCTTTATCGAGTGAACTCACTACTCGGCCAGCCGATTGTTGGCGAACTTCAATTCATCGTTGACCCTAATCTATGCCGATAAACGAAATCGACATTGCAAAGGTAGCGCAGCTCGCGCACCTCGAACTGGGCGAAGCAGAGCTGAAGACCTTTGGTTCACAAATCACCGAGATCGTCAATTACGTCGAACAGCTCAACGAGCTCGACACGGCGAACGTTGAACCTGCCATTGGTGGTCTAACTCCCGAAGGCGGGAAGACCGATTCCTCACGTGCGGACGAAATCGCCGGGTCCCTCGGCCAAAAAGAAGCCCTCGCCGAAGCGCCCGATCCCGCCAGCGGCCACTTCCGCGTCCCGAAAGTGCTGTAGGGGGGTGCTGTAGCCATGTCGCGTCAAACTGTAGAGTTTGCGGTTACGGCTGCGGAGAGGCTCAATGAGTCGCTGAATGCGTTTC
Source organism: Acidobacteriota bacterium (assembly GCA_020199835.1). GTDB lineage: Bacteria > Acidobacteriota > Blastocatellia > Pyrinomonadales > Pyrinomonadaceae > PSRF01. Next base: position 163,764 of record JAIVJV010000010.1, read on the forward strand.
TCCAGATCGATCGCGAGGGCGCAGTGAAGCGAGCGGAGGAGACGGAGAAGAACCGGGATCAGCGTGTGCTCGCGGGTGTGCCCGTTGCCGTCAAGGACAATATCTGTGTGCGCGGTATGCAAGCTTCCTGTGGGTCGCACATTCTCGGCGACTATCATCCACCTTACAACGCAACCGTCATCGAACGTCTCGTTAACGCGGGCGCGGTCATCATCGGCAAGACAAACTGCGATGAGTTTGCGATGGGCTCGTCAAACGAAAACTCCGCATTTGGTCCAGTCAGAAATCCGTGGGAGACGACGCGTGTGCCGGGTGGCTCGTCAGGTGGTTCGGCAGCAGCGGTCGCGGCAGGGATCGTGCCGGTCGCGCTGGGTTCAGACACGGGCGGATCAGTGCGGCAACCGGCAGCGCTCTGCGGCGTGCTCGGTTTGAAGCCAACTTACGGACGCAACTCACGCTACGGCCTCGTCGCGTTTGCGTCTTCGTTGGACCAGATCGGAATCTTCGCGCGCGAAGTGAAGGATGTCGCGCGTGTGCTCGGAGTGATCGCGGGACCCGATCCGCGCGATTCAACTACCGCCGACGTTCCAGTGCCTGATTACGCAGCAACGCTCGACGGCAATCTGAAAGGCGTGCGCATCGGATTTCCGGCGTCATTGTTTGGCAAGGGTTTGGACGAAGAAGTGGGCCGAGCCGTGAAAGATGTTGTCGATGTGTATCGCGAACTCGGCGCGGAGATCGTCGAGGTCGAACTGCCAAACGCAGGTTACGCGATCGCTGTTTACTACATCATCGCCACCGCCGAAGCGTCTTCGAATCTCGCGCGTTTCGACGGCGTGCGTTACGGTTTTCGCGCCGAAGAGACGCCGGAACTGCGGCAGATGTATCGTAAAACACGCGAAGAGGGATTTGGACCGGAAGTAAAACGGCGCATCATGCTCGGTACCTACGTGCTCTCGGCCGGTTATTACGACGCTTACTACCGGAAAGCCCAACAGGTCCGCACGCTGATCAAGAACGACTTTCTCAACGCCTTTAAGAATTGCGACGCCATCATCACACCGACAACTCCGACACCCGCGTTCGCACTCGGCGAGAAAGTGGACGATCCGCTCGCGATGTATCTCAACGACATCTACACCGTGACGGCAAACCTTGCCGGCATTCCCGGTCTCAGCGTGCCCTGCGGACTCTCATCCGAGCGCTTGCCGATCGGCTTTCAGCTACTTGGACCATACTGGTCCGAACCAACTCTACTGAAGTTGAGCCACGGATTTTTAAAAGTTCAGCCATTCACTGAACGTCCGCCGGTCTCCGCTTAATTGGTGTAATCAGTGGTTGCTTTTTTGGTGGCTTGTCGGGAATGAGGTCGCCCGTGAAGATTTCAAGCACGTTTTTGGCTGTGCCCACGACCGGCGTCACGTCAAGCCCGACGTGCACCGCCCCCGGCAGCAGGCCTTTCCTTCTGATTTCATAACCAGCCAGGCCGACCGCGAAGAGCGATCCGATGATGGGAATGGGCTTGATCAGTCGTTTGGCGATTCCCCAACCACCAGCCCTGAGTATTCTACGTTTGACAGTGCTCATATCGTTTTCAATCAAACCACGGAAGCGGCCAATTTGGCTACTGTGCTAGCATGGCTTCGATGCGCTTAAAGTTCGTTCTGTTTGTTCTTGCGATTCTCGTTTCTACAATTTTATTTTCCTGCCGGCCAGGCGCCAACGGCGGCCGCCGTTTGCTGATCTACACGCCGCACGGACAGGACCTGCTCAAAGACTTCATCGGGCGCTACAAGGAACGCTACCCGGACGCTAACGTTCAGTTTCTCGACATGGGCTCGCGCCAGGTTCTCGAACGCGTGACCGTCGAACGAAACCGGCCGCAGGCGGATATCTGGTGGGGCGCGTCGCACACCAGTTTTCAAACGGCGGCTGACGACAATCTATTGGCTCCGTATCGTCCAAGCTGGGCCAACAACGTTCCCACGTCCTCACGCGATCAAAACGATCACTGGTACGGCACTTACGAAACACCGCAAGTCATCGCGTACAACAGCGACGCAGTGAGCACCCTCGAGGCGCCGCGCGATTGGGACGACGTGATCGATCCGAAGTGGCGCGACAAGGTTTTGATTCGCAACCCGAACCCGTCTGACACGATGCGCGCGATCTTCGGCGCGATGATCTGGCGCTTCTACAAAAACACGGGCTCGACCGATGGCGGTTACGACTGGCTTCGCAAACTCGACGCCAATGTTCACGAATACACCGCCGACGGCACGCTGCTGATGCAGAAACTCGCGCGACGCGAAGGGCTCGTAACCATGTGGGACATGCCCGACGTCAGGCTCTACAAAGAACAGAAAAACTTGCCCGTCGGCTACACGATACCGGCAAGCGGCACCCCGGTGATCATCGACGGCATCGCGATCATTCGCGGCGCGCCTAACGAAGAAGAGGCGAAACGTTTTTACGAGTTTGTAACTACACCGGAGAGCCTCGCGTACGCGGCGCAGAAGTATTACCGGATTCCAGTGCGAACGGATCTCGATCGCACGCAGTTGCCGGCGTGGATGAACGAACCGTTTCAGCGCATGCCGCTCGATTGGGATCTGTTGCGAAAACAGGGCTCCGAGTGGTTAAGATTTTGGGACACGGAGATCCGTGGCCGCAATAAATAATGCCGTTCCTTTCTCTGCAAAACATCTCTCGTAACTTTGGTCCGACAAAAGCCGTTGCCGGCGTGTCGCTCGAAGTCGAACGAGGCGAGTTCTTTGGTTTGCTTGGTCCATCCGGTTGCGGCAAGACGACCACGCTGCGAATGATCGCCGGACTCGAAAAGCCCGACGCGGGCTCGATCCGTTTTCAAGACGCGGACATCACGAACCTCCCGCCTGAGCGCCGCGGCTTTGGCATGGTCTTTCAAAACTACGCCCTCTTTCCTCATCTAAACGTTTTTGAGAACGTCGCGTTTGGCCTGCGCGCACGCCACGCGGCCAAGGACGAAATAAGTCAACGCGTGCAGAGCGCGCTGGAGTTGGTCCAACTTCCCGGTTACGAAAAGCGCGCCATTGACGAACTCTCAGGCGGCCAACAACAACGCGTGGCGATCGCGCGCGCGATCGCGATCGAACCGGCGTTGCTGCTGTTTGACGAACCGCTTTCGAATCTCGATGTCTCGTTGCGCGAAGCGACGCGCAGCGAGTTGCGCGAACTCGTGACACGCCTCGGGTTGACGGCGGTTTACGTCACGCACGATCAGGAAGAAGCGTTTGCCCTTTGCGATCGCATCGCGGTGATGGTTGGTGGAAAACTGATGCAGACCGGCAAGCCGCGCGAGCTTTATGAACAGCCGGCGGACATTGCGGTCGCGCGTTTTCTCGGAAGGAATAATTTGATTCAGGCGATGCGTTTGAGTTCGAGCAAGACGAGTGAGGGTGAGTTCAAAACGCTTGATGGTGGGCATACACTGCTCGTGCCGGCAGAACGTAATGAGCTTGCGCCGTTGAACAAGCCGGTGGTGATCGCGATCCGTCCGGAGCACGTGCGGCTGACTTCGACCGATGGAGCCGCGCCTAATGCGTTGCGTGGTCTCATTCGGGAGATCGTGTTTGCCGGAGCGACATCGACGGTTCGCGTTGACGCGAATGGACTCTTGCTCGAGGCGCTGGTGGTCCAACCGGACGGTTTGCAAATCAATCAGGAGTGCACTGTGATTCTCGATCCCGACAGGCTAAGGCTGTTGAGACAGGGATGAAAGCCGATCGACTCGCCCTGTTCGTCGTAGCCATCGTGGTTCTTGTCTACGGCGTGATTTACCCAAACACAGCGGTTGTACTCAGTTCGTTCGAAAGAGCAGGATCGTGGACACTCGCGAACTATCGCGAAATCCTCGGCCAGAGCGTGGTGATCGAAGCGATCGTCAGCAGCCTGGGATTGTCGATCGCGACGGTTGTGTTGTGCGCGCTTGTTGGCGTGCCACTCGCGTTTCTATTCGAACGATTCACCTTTCCCGGCAGACGTTTATTCGCGGCGATCGCCGGTCTGCCGCTCGTGCTGCCGCCACTCGTCGGCACAGTCGCGTTCATCTTTCTCGCCGGCGAGACCGGCATCCTGGCGCACAGCATCCAAAACCTGCTCGGACTCGAAAACCCGCCGTGGCGGCTCACCGGCTGGCCTGCATTACTGCTGTTTCACACGTACACGATGTATCCGTTTTTCTACGTCTTCACCGGCGCGGGACTCCGGAGAATCGACGCGAGTCTCGCGGAAGCAGCGCGCAGTTTGGGAGGCTCGCGTGTGTTTGTTTTTACGCGCGTGCTCGCGCCGCAACTCACGCCATCGCTGATCGCGGCCGCGCTGCTGACGTTCATGACTTCGATGGCTTCGTTCAGCGCGCCGTTGTTATTCGGCGGCAATGTGCGCGTGTTGACGCTCGAAATCTACACCGCACGCCAACGTGGCGACACGACTATGGCGGTCACCGAAACGGTAATCCTCGCCGTGATCTCGCTCGCGGCGTTGATTGCGTTTCAGCGTTACGAAGGCACACGAAAGTTTGCAGCGGCAACGATGAAAGGCGCGCCGCGGCGTCGCGTGACGATCGCCAGCGGCAAAGCCCGTGTGCTGGCGGCGACGGCAGCGGTGATCTTCGCGATCGTTCTTGTGCTGCCGGTGGCGACGTTGTTTCTGGTGAGTTTCGCGCAGGAAGGATCGTGGACGACGCAAACACTCCCTGCCGCGTACACACTCGAGAATTACCAACGAATCTTTAGCGATCCTTTCGCCTCGGAAGTTTTCTTCAACAGTTTCTCGATGTCGGCGGTCGCGGCGATCGCGGCGTTGCTCTGGAGTTTCTGCGTCGTGACGTTGCTCGTGAAAACAAAACGCGGCAAGCCAGCGTTTCTCGGCCAGACGGGGAGGCGGTTACTTTCCCTCCTAATCCTGGTTCCGTGGGCGCTGCCGGGAACCGTCGTAGCGGTATCCGTGGCGGAGGCTTATGGGCAGCCGAGTTTGTTGCTTGGTTCGTTCGTGCTGGTGGGCACGTTCTGGATCTTGCCGGTCGTTTATTTTTTGCGATTCATGCCCCTCGTTGTGCGGGCGTTGCAGGCGAGCATGGAACAGGTTGATCCGGCGTTGCCCGAGGCCGCCGGGTCGCTGGGCGCGCGCGCGTGGCAGAGATTTGCGCGCGTCACGTTGCCGCTCGTGTGGCCGGGAGCGGTGGCCGGGACTCTGCTGGCGTTTGTGATTGCGTTGGGCGAATATGTCGCTTCCGTGCTGGTCTTTGTTCCGGTGAATCGTCCGATCTCGATTGCAATCGCATCTGAGTTGAGAGACTTCAATGTCGGTGCGGCGGCGGCATACGGCGTGGTTTTGATCGTGATTATTTCGTTGAGCATGGCGGTGGCAGGAAAACTCGAAAGGAAGAGATGAGGGTTTTTAGACGGGTAGCTTTAGCGGCGTTGGTGCTGTGGTTTGTGCTGCCGGTGCAGTCGGAGACGGACAACGCGGCACTGCATCAGGCGCTGCTGGATCTCACGAATCCCTGGACCGTGATGTGTGTCGCGGCGCATCCCGACGATGAAGACGGCAGCAGTTTGACGGTGCTGCGCCGCAAGTACGGCGTTCACACCGTGACGCTGTTTTCCACGTTCGGTGAAGGCGGACAGAACGCGGTCGGTCCCGAACTCTACGAAGAACTCGGTGTGATTCGCGCGCGCGAGACGATGGCCGCGGCGGAAGTCCAAGGTTCGGAACCTTACTTCCTTGGCTTTCGCGATTTTGGTTTTTCGAAATCTGCCGAAGAAACGTTTCGCGCGTGGGGTGAACGCGAAACGCTGCGACGCATGGTGCTGCACATTCGCCGCATGCGGCCCGATGTGATCATTACCAATCACGACACGACCAGCGGTCACGGTCATCACCAGGCCACCGGGCGCATCGTGCTTCAGGCGTTCGACGCAGCCGCGGATCCGAAACAGTTTTCCGAACAACTGACTGAAGTCGGCGCATGGCAAGTGCAGCGGCTGTTCGTACGTTCGCGCAGCGCCGATGCCGCTCAGGGTTTCACGATCGATCCGAACGAAAAGGATCCGGTGCGCGGCACGACCTACGCACAACAGGCGTTGGCGGGACTGCAAAAACATGCGTCGCAAGGCCCGTGGCCGAAGACAATTCCTGCTAGTGGTGGTCGCATCAGTCGTTATGCGCTCGTGAAGCAGGCCGCGAACGCGCCCGCGCTTCCGGCGGAGGCGAGAACGCCGATCGATGGTTTGCAGTTGCCCGAGCAGATCACTTCGCGTTTGCTCGCGCCGACGATCGAGAGTAAGCCGCTCACGGAGTTTAGCGATCGACGTCTCGAAGTCTTGGTGGCGCTGGCTAACGCGCGCCGTCGTGGCGCGTTCACGGCGACGCCGGAAATCGCGGCGCTCGATCCGCAACGGTTCAAACTGATGTCGTCTCGACTGGACAAAGCTCTGGCGGTCGCGACTGGCGTGTCGGTAAACATCAATCCTGCGGGTACCGCGCTCGTGCCGGGCGAGAAGGCCACAATCACGGCGTCGCTCAGCAACAACGGTGTCGGCGAGGTCCAGATTAAGCAGCTGACGTTTCGCGGGCTTGGTCTCGAAGCGCGTCCGAGCGTGGCTGACAAGATGTTGCCCGGAACGGAAACGGCGGCGCAGATCGAAGTGACCACGCCGAAGACGATGAGCTTCACCGTGCCTTCGTCGGAACATCTTTATGACGGACGTTTGTTTGGTGAACCGCTCGCTGCCGAGGCTCAACTGTCGATCGAGGGCGTGAATTTCGTTGTGGGAACAGAGATTCGGCACAATGTGGCGCCCGCGATCGAGATTGTCGAGGTTGAGCCCGCGCCGTACGTCACGACGCCCGCCACGTCGCAGAAGCCGCTCGAATTTAAAGTTCGACTACAGAATCATCTGGCGAATCCGTTTCGTGGAGTGTTGCGCGTACGTGGTCCGAGCCTGGAAACGGGACGGGAGATCGATCTGCAACCGAACCAGATCGAAACCACGAATCTAACCGTGCGCAGTCTTGCTCTGACGGGCTTGATGCAAAACACGAGTGTCGACGTCATTGTCGATCTGCGCGATCCGAAAGAGCCGATTGCGAAACGCGTGGTGCCGCTGGTCTATGCGAACGCGATCGTGGTGGCAGGACGCAAGGTTGGTTACATTCCGAGTTACGACAAAACGCTTGAACGCGCGTTGAGTTCGCTGGCGGTCGATGCGAAGCAGTTGACGGTTGACGATGTCGCGAAAGCTGATCTGTCAGCGTTTCACACGATCATCATCGACAATCGCGGTTACGAGGCGCATCAGGAGTTGATTGCGTTGAATCCGCGACTGCTGAAGTTTGTGGAAGACGGTGGGACGATGCTCGTGTTTTATCACCGGACCAACGAGTGGAACCCGAACGAGCAGCGGAATCGCCCGCAACTCGGGCCGTATCCGATCATCGTGGATGATGACCGAGTGACACAGGAAGATGCGCCGGTAACCTTATTGCAACCGGGGCATCCGCTGCTGCGTTTCCCGAACCGGATCACGCAGGCTGATTTTGCGAACTGGATTCAGGAACGCGGGCTCTACTTCCCGCGCGAGTGGGATCAGCGTTACGCGGCGGTGTTGGGGACGAGTGATCGAGGCGAGCCGATGCTGCGTGGTGGATTGCTCGTTGCGCCTTACGGCCGAGGGAATTACATCTACACGAGTTTTGTGTGGTACCGGCAACTGCGCGCCGGGTTACCGGGTGGTTACCGGTTCTTCGCTAATCTGATTAGTTATGGAAGGCGAAAGGAAAACTAACTAAAACAAGTAGCTCCAACCCTGGGACCGCAGGCGTCTCGCCTGCAAGGTACCGAACGGACGCTGCTGTGAGTTGCAGGCGAGACGCCTGCGGTCCCAGGACTAAGCCGGAGAGTCGAGCATAGCTTCCGGTTCGAATGGTTCTTCCGCTTCGAGTTTTACGCGTGCGCGTTCGAGAAACGTTTTGATCATCTCGCGCACGCGTTTTTGCATTTCGTTGCTGATCGCGCTCTCGCCGACGAGAATCGCCAGGCGATGTAGATCTTTCGCGTGCTGGCGACGGAGTTCGACGTGCTGAACGATCCTGATGAGAACCTTGTGACCGCGTTCTTCAAACGCCGCGGCATAGCGAAGGTAGTTCTTCATTTCGGAACGCGCCGGGGACCACTCGAGACGTTCCGGCGAGTCTTCAGTCTTCTCGACAGTGAAAGTGGCTTCCACGGCGCCGATGATTGGCACTTCCGCCTTCACCATCCAACGCATGATGCCGCCCGCTTCTTTGCGTATGCCCTCGATGCCGGGCATCAGGTCGGCGAAATTGCGCAGTTCGCCGAAAAATTCGCGGGCGCGTTCGAGCGTAGTCCGCAGTTCTAGTTGGTCCGCGTAGGAGGCTTTGATACGAAACATTTTTTCTCCGTTAACCGTTCATCCCGACATGTTGATGCGCGAGGGCGGCAGTTTGGTTTTCTGCGGCACCATTGGTAAGTTACACGAGGAGTATTCAGTAGTAAATATCTAAGTGTGCCGGGAAAGAATTATTTAATATGCGTGCCCCACAGACATGTCCGCGATGCGATAAACGCGGGATGAAATCATGGTCTGAACTCAGCGACGAACAGCGCGAGGTGATTAAGAGATTGCCACTGTCGGCGAGTTATTCGATTGAGGAGCGACAGGCAAGGCACCGGTGGTGCACGCGGTGCTGGTTCGAATCGACGGAGACCGCAACAAACGCGTAATGTTTTCTGCCGGGCGCTCCCACAATAAAAATCCCACGTTCAGCCGAGAAGGCGGTTGTAGGCGTCGCGGATGCCGTCCATTTGTTCGAGGAGTGTCTGATGGAGTTCCGCAACGGATGTGAAACCCATTCTGGCCGCGACGTCCGCAGCCGTGACGTGATTCGGATCCGGCAAACGCGTCGAACGTCCCACGATCAACCGCAAGTTATGATCGATTGAACGCAGAAGACTGTAGCCCGTGCTCAAGGTCGAGAAGTCGTCTTCGCTCAGCGAGCCTTCCTCGCGAAGACGTTCCAACGTGAACGCGGTGGAACGATCCTCTCCGCTGTCGAGCACTTCATCGCGCAGCTGCAAGTAACGCGTCACGAAATAAACATCCAACATCCCACCTGGTCCATATTTAATATCAACGCCTCCACGCTGCCCCTGACTAAGACCCACTCCAGAGGCGCCCTCACGCCGGACACGCGTGCGGCTGCCCTTCTCTTTCTCCAACCGGTCGCGCACGCGACGCGTCTCGAGCTTCAACTCCTTCTGATCGAAGCGCAACGCATTCTCGTGAATCCGGTGCCGCGCGTGGGTCTCGATCATCTTGCCGAGCTCAAGGTCGCCACCGACCGCGCGCAACTTCACATACGCGAGCCACTCCCACGGCGCACTCTCCTCTTTCAAATAATCAAGAAAACCATCCGCACTCGTTACGAGCGGTCCATTCTTACCGTGAGGACGCAAACGCAAATCGACACGATACAAGTATCCCTCACGCGTAATACTCGAAAGCGCCGCGATCATCAGCTCGACGAGACGCGAGTAAGTCTCATCCTGCGTCAACACCTTGATCGGCGACGGCACCAGCGAGTCGTAAGTGAACAAAACGTCCAGATCCGATCCGTAATCGACACCGCCACTCCCAAGTCGGCCCAAACCATAAAACGCGATCCGTGGTCCACCACTGAACGATCCGTAACGTCGCGCCATCTCACGCCGCGCAATCAAATACGACACGTTCAAACTCGCCACCGCCAACTCTGTTTGCAAACGATTCGTGTCGAAGATCGAAAGCTCTCCAGTTATGTCGAGCGCGCCGATCTCGGCAATCAGTTCGGCCCACTTAAGCCGCAGCGCCGCGAGCTCCGCCGGAAAATTTTGTTCGGCATCGATCGCGGTGCGCAGAATCGCACGGTAGTCACGCCGCAACGCTGTCGACGCCGAAGCACCAAGCGAACCGATCAGCGCCGGATTCGCGGCAATCATCTCGGCGAACGAATCTGACGAACCACAAACACGCAGAAGAGTGCGCAGGTTCGTTTGCGACAGCGCCAGCTGGCGATCAGTTTTCTCGAGTGAAGCGGCAATGCGCGTAGCCTGGACCAACGCACGGTGCGGGTTCAAAGACTCAGCCGCGTACGACAACAACGACTGGGCGTTTAGAGGCTGGTTCATGTGCGCGGCAAAAACGCGCGCGGAACTCATAGCCAACGTTAGGTCTTTGTCGTGGCTCTCGGTTTTGACAGGGGCCTCTCGAGTGCCCTGTTCCAGATCAGAGAACAAACGATCATAGACACGTCGAACGTGGCGCGTGTGCATCGTCAAAGTGGAGATAAATTCTTGCGGATTTGAAAAACCAATTCGAGCCGCAATCAGAGTTCTGGTTTGATCTGATTCCGGCACGGTGTGCGTCTGCAACCCATGCTCCATCTGCAACCGATGCTCCAGCGTCCGCAGAAAATCGTAAGCATCCGACAACTCACTGCGTTCCTGCTGCGTGATGAACTCCCGATCCGCCAAACGTCCAAGACTCACGAGCGTGTGAGGCACGCGTAACCAATCATCACGCCCGCCATGCGCCAGTTGCAGCGCCTGTGCAATGAACTCGATCTCGCGAATCCCGCCGCGTCCCAGCTTCACATTGAAACCACTCTTCTTCTCCGTCTGCCGATCGATTTTCTGTTTCGCCAACCGCACGCTTTCAAGCGCGAGACTCACCGAAACATCCGGACGAAAAACATGTGGCGTCACCGCTTCCTTAAACTGCGCGAACAACTCCGGCGAACCCGCCGCCGCACGCGAACGAATCAACGCCTGCCGCTCCCAATCCTGGGCGGAACTCATGTAGTAACGCGTCGCTTCCTGCAACGAACACGCGAGCGCGCCATCGCGCCCGTGCGGACGAAGTCTCAAGTCAACGCGATATGCTGCGCCTTCACCACCTGATTGGCCCACGATGCGAGCGATCGTTTCCGACAGCTTGACGAAATACTCGCGATTACTGACTTCACCACGTTGACCAATGCCGGACGTCGTGCCGTCGTCCGAGTAGAGAAACACGAGATCGATGTCCGAGGCGTAGTTCAGTTCCATCGAACCGAGCTTGCCCAGCGCCATCACGCAATACTCCGCCGTCGCGACGCGCCCACGTTCGTCAGCGTGCTCCGGCAAACCGTAACGGTTGTCAAGATCCTGCCGCGCCAGACTCAGCGCGTAAGCCAGAATCGCATCTGCCAGGTTCGACAACTCTTCCATCGTCTCAACCAACGTATGCGAACGGCGAATGTCGTGAAGATACGTGCGCAGCAACTCGCGTCTGCGAAAGCGCGCGAGCAACACCTGCGGATTTAGCGAAGAGTTCGTTAACGCAAACCGGGCGAGCGACTCTTTCAACTCATCAAGTGAGCGCACGCGCGGATCAGCGCGCTCGCGCGCAAGCCACGAAAAGTATTCCGGATTTTGTTCGAGAGTGGTGGCGAGAAGCGGACTCCAGGCGGCCAGCGCCAACACGTCCGCCAACAGCGCGTTTTTCGCTGTCAGGCTGCGGTAAGCGCGCGGCTGCTCGTTGGAGAGTCGTTCGAGAAACAGCCGCGCGCCGTTTTGATCCGGGAGATCACGGAGAAGAAAATCAATCACTAAATGTCATAGTACAACGAAAACTCCAGCGGATGCGGGCGCATGCGCAACGGAGTGATCTCGCGATCTCGCTTGTAACTGATCCAGCGTTCGATCAACTGCGGACTGAACACGTCACCTTTCAACAGAAAATCGTGATCGGCTTCGAGCGCCTTCAGCGAATCATCGAGCGAGCCCGGCAGCGTCGGCACGTCTTTCAACTCTTCCGGCGAGAGATCGTAGATGTCCTTCTCGAGCGGGTCACCGGGATCGATCCGGTTCTGCACACCGTCAAGACCGGCCAGCAGCATCGCCCCGAACGCGAGATACGCGTTGCACGATGGGTCGGGCGGACGAAACTCCAACCGCTTCAGTTTCGGATTCGTCGAGAACATCGGAATACGAATCGCTGCCGAACGATTGCGCGCGGAGTACGCGAGGTTCACCGGCGCTTCAAAACCTGGCACCAGTCGCTTGTAACTGTTCGTGGTCGGCGCTGCAAATGCCACGATCGCAGCCGCGTGCTTCAGCAAGCCGCCGATGTAGAACCGGGCCATTTCCGAAAGTCCGGCATAACCGTCGCCGGCGAAGAGCGGTTTCTCACCCTTCCACAACGACTGGTGAACGTGCATTCCGGAACCGTTATCGCCGAAAAGAGGCTTCGGCATGAAGGTCGCTGACTTACCGTATTCGTGCGCAGTATTGCGAACTACGTATTTGAATATTTGTAAATTATCTGCTGTCCCCAACAACGTCGAATAGCGGAAGTCGATTTCGCACTGGCCTGCCGTCGCGACTTCATGGTGATGACATTCGACATGAACGCCACACCGTTCCAGTGTCAGCGAGATCTCCGAACGCAAATCGCCGAGCGAGTCGGTCGGGGAGACCGGCACATAACCTTCTTTCGGACGGATGCGATAACCGAGATTAGAACCGGTGAACTCGTTAGCGTCGCGGCCGCTATTCCAGTGTGCTTCATCGGAGTCGATGGTGTAAGCAGCGGAGTGTTGCTCGTTATGAAATTTGACGGAATCGAAGACGAAAAACTCGGCTTCGGGACCAAAGAAAGCGGTGTCCGCGAGGCCCGTAAATTTTAGATAACTCTCAGCGCGTTGCGCGACCGAGCGCGGATCGAAGGCATAGCCTTCTTTCGTTATCGGATCGACAGCGCTGCCGATGAGACAGAGTGTCGGCTGTTCCGAAAACGGATCCATCCAGAAGCGAGTGGCGTCCGGAACGAGCAGCATGTCTGACTCGTGAATCGCTGCCCAGCCACGAATTGAAGAAGCATCGAAACCAAAGCCATCTTCGAACTGCTCTTCGCCCAGTTCGCCGATGGGAAACGTAAGGTGTTGCCACGAGCCGGGTAGATCCGTGAAACGAACAGAGACGAACTTAGCGCCCTGGTCGTCAGCATATTTCAAGACAGTCTTAGGGTTCATGTGATCTCCTGAAGTGTGTTGGGGAGTGTTGGGGGTGCTCTTCGCCCCGGCGTTTTGTTTGGTGCGAAGTATGTGGGAAAGCGTCAGCGAAATGCGGGCTGAGCATCGTGACCGACCGCGCGTAAAAAACTGCCATTATAAGCAGCCACAGTTTGATGTCAAGGGTAATTCCCCGTCACAAACTTCCAACATTTTGGAAAAGTTATAGACCGACGCTGCCATTTTCTGTTACATTGCGCGACTAAAGCGTTCCACCCAAACACAACTCCGCAACTCGAATCGGAAAATGTACATCTGTGTTTCTGACGTTATTCATATCATCCAATTCATAGTTCGAAGGCAGGAGACCGCCAATTGACCACGGCAATCGAGCATACGCTCGAAACTTATGGAATCGAAAACTGGTCCGCTGGCTACTTTGATGTAAACCGGAAGGGAAATCTCATCGTCAGACCCGTCGAAGGTGATCCCCGCTCGGCGGACCTTAAAGAGATTATCGACGACCTCGCCAAGCGCGGAATCACCGCGCCCGTGCTACTGCGTTTTCCGCAACTCGTAGCCGCTCAGGTAAGAAAACTTCAACGCGCGTTCAGCCGCTCAATCCGCGAGTTTGAATACCAGGGCGCGCACATGTGCGTTTACCCGATGAAGGTAAATCAGCAACGCTCGGTCGTCGAAGAATACTTGCGCGAGGGTTCACGTTACGATTTCGGACTCGAAGCCGGTTCGAAGGCCGAACTCTACGCCGCGCTCGCGCTCGAACAGCCCGCCGACAGCTTGCTGGTACTGAATGGGTTCAAAGACGAGGAGTTCATTGAGCTCGCTTTCGCCGGAGCAAGAGTCGGCAAGAAAGTCGTGATCGTGATCGAAAAACTGAACGAACTCGATCACGTGCTCAACGTCGCCGAACGCGGAGAGGGGCCGTTGCCAATGGTCGGCATGCGCGTCAAGCTCTACTCCAAAGGCTCCGGACGTTGGGAAAAATCCGGCGGCGAAGCGGCGAAGTTTGGTTTGACTACCACCGAGTTGCTGGAAGTGATCCGGCGGCTTGAAGAAGCCGGCCGCGTGGACATGCTCAAGCTGCTCCATTTCCACATCGGCTCGCAGCTCACCGACATCAAGCGCATTAAGAACGCGATGAAAGAAGCCGCGCGCGTTTACGCGAAGGTGTTTCAGATGAAGGTGCCGATCGAACTGCTCGATGTGGGCGGCGGCATGGCCGTCGATTACGACGGTTCGAAAACCGCTTTCGATTCCTCAGCAAACTACACCGCGCAGGAGTTTGCCAACGACGTTATCTACACGATCAAGCAGGTCTGCGACGACGAGAACGTGCCGCATCCGACGATCATCCAGGAGTCGGGCCGTTTTCTCGCCGCGTATCACGCAATTCTCGTGACGAACGTGCTTGATGAGATCGAAACCGTCGTCGAGGACATCACGCCGATCGAGATCGGCGAAGACGATCCGCAGGTCGTGATCGAGCTCGGCGATCTGCGCGAGTCGATCACCGTCAAGACGTATCGCGAGTATTACCACGATGCGCTCGAACATCGTGAAGAACTCTTTACCCTCTTCAATCTCGGACTGATCTCGCTCGAGGATCGCGCCAAGGGTGAAGTGCTCTTCTGGGACGTGTGCGAACGCGCTGACAAGTATGCGCAACAGGCGAAGTACGTTTCCGAGGAGTTTGGCGACCTGCGGCGACTCTTGTGCGCCAAGTACCTGACAAACTTCTCGGTGTTTCGCTCGGTGCCGGACCACTGGGCGCTGGAGCAACTGTTTCCAATCGTTCCGATTCATCATCTGAACAAAACGCCGACGGAGTACACGACGCTTTGCGACATCACCTGCGACTCTGATGGCATCGTTGACAAGTTCGTCGATCTGCACGACGTGAAACAGGTGCTCGAATTGCACACCCTGAATCCGGACGAACCGTATTACATCGCGTTCATGCTCGTGGGCGCTTATCAGGAAGCGATGGGCAACAACCACAACCTCTTCGGCGCGCCGCACGAAGCACACATTCACATCGACGAGGAAGGTTTTCTCATCAAGAAAGTCATCAAGGGGACCACGGTTGGGGCCGCCGCCGAGCGGGCGCGTTATGAGCGCAGCCTGCTGCATGACGGCTTTCGCCGTCTAATCAATCGCCGCGTGAAAGAGGGCGAGCTAACGGAGCACGAAGCCGCCGAGTTGGCCCAGTTTTACGAATCTCGTTACGACGCTTACACGTATCTCGCGGTCAATGGCGTCAAAACGCGGTCGAGAAGAAAAACGGATTATTAAAGATCTATGTAGTACAAATTAAAAAAGCCTTAGCTTCGAGAGGTTTACAACCTGCATGGTCACTCAACGAAAACCGAAAGCATCGAAGTACTTGACCACACCCACACGTCCAGTCCAGGTAGACCGCGATCGTTCAGTAGCCGGACTCCTCGAAAAGATGGAAGGCACGGGTTTTGGCGGCCGCCAACTCGCCGAGGCCCACCGCATCTGGCTCGACATGCTCGGCGACAATACGACGATCATCGTTGCAGCGTCAGGCGCCCTCATTCCCGCCGGCATGCGACGGCTGCTGGCCTACGTGATCAAGAATCGTTTCGTTGACGTGCTGGTTTTGTCCGGTGCGATGTTGTTTCACGATCTGCACGAAACGCTCGGGCGTTATCACTTTCAGGCCCATCCAACCATGACCGATGCGGAGTTGGAATCGGCGCAGATCAGCCGCATGTGGGATCTGCTGGCGAGTGACGAAGAGTATCGCGAAGCTAAGGAATGGATTGGAGGTTTTACCAACCAACTCGATCAAACACGCGCTTTTTCACCGCGCGAGTTCTTGCACCTGCTCGGCCGCGAGCTCGCCGAGATCGCTTCCGAAGACGGCGTGTTGACGTCTGCTTACAAAGCGCGCGTTCCCGTTTTCTGTCCCGCGATTGCTGATAGCGGCTTGTCGGTCGGCATCGCGGGTGCTCGTTTCGAGAAGAAAAACAACTTCATGTTCGACGTCGTGCAGGATGTGCTGGACATGATGAACGTGATGGCCCAAGCGCGCGTTTCCGGGATCATTAACCTCGGTGGCGGCACCACCAAGAGCTTCATTCAACAAGCCACGACGTCTTCGTTTTTACAGAAAGAGCATCATCACGGGCACAAGTACGCGATTCAGATCTCGACCGAGTCCGCGCATCCCGGCGGCCGCTCGAACGCCGTTTCGTTTGACGAGGGATTGATTTACGGCAAACTCGCGCGCGGCGCTCACACTGCGTCCGTTCCCTGCGATGCAACCATAGCGCTCCCCATCTTGATTACTTCGCTTTCACAAACCGCGGCGAAGTACATGAAAGGACGTAAACGTCCCAACTTCACGTTCGGCCGCGAACTGATCGTCGAAGCACCCTGAGATCCGTTTTAGATTACGTTTATTTGTGTCCTGCTTACTCTCGGAACTCTAACTTCTCACTCCAAAGCGCAACCCGATGCCGCGTGCCTGATGTCGCTGGGCATACATTGCTTTGTCGGCGGTCTCGATCGCGCCGCCGAGATCAGTCAGCGAGCTGAATCCCGCCACTCCAAACGAGACCGTCACAGTAATCGGCACACTGGTCCAACGGCGGCAATTCTCTTCCAACAACGCGTTTAACTTCTCCATGCGTCGCTGCGCTTCAGACTCCGGCAGGTTGAACATCAACACGAGAAACTCATCGCCGCCCCAGCGAAACAACATGTCGTCGGCGCGCACGAGCGAACGCATCGCACGCGCGACAGCGCGGATCGCTTTGTCGCCGACGGTGTGACCAAACGTGTCGTTGATCGGTTTGAGATTATCGATGTCGATCACCGCCACGCTGCCCGAAGTTTTTGACTCCTGCCCGTTTTCCGGCCTGCGCAACAGCGAATGAAAGGCGTGCCGGTTGAGTGCTTCCGTTAGCGGATCCATCTGCACCAGCAACTCGAGTTGATCGCGCGCCTCTATCAACTTGCGGTTTGCGAGTTGCACTTCGCCGCGCACGCTCTCCATCAATACCATAACCGTGCCGAAGGCGAGTAGCGTCTCGAACAAGAGATCGAACACCGACGTGTAGTGCAAATAACTCGACGGGACTGCCAATCCCCATAGACCTTTGCGCGTCCCGAATACCGGAACGTAGTGCACGAAACCGATCGACAAAAGCAGCAACGCAGCGGACATCACGCGGAGACCGGCGCTCGGCTCGTCAGACTTGAAGCCTCGCCGCAGCGTGAAAAACGCAATCATGAACAACGCCGCAACGATGATGGCGTGAAACATGAACAGATCATTGAAATCGCGCGACACGTGCGGCAACACGAGTGCGACGACGAGTGCCGGGATGAGCAAATAAAGATAGCGTCTGGTGAATCGCGTGCCTGACACCTGGCTCAAACAGCCCGCGATGAACAGCAGTCCGAACAGGTATTCGCCGAAGAAATAGAGCGAGTAGAACAGCTTCGGATTAGGCTGGAAATGAAAGCCGATAAAGAGGCTGATGAGAGCCGCTGCCAGACTGGCCCACGACGCGGTCCAGTATTTCAGAGACGGAGTCTTGATGGACGACTGAATGAAAAGCGACAGGAGGGTAATCAGGAGGATGCCAACGCACTGGATGGCCAAACCGACATTCGAATCCATAACCGGGAACCTCGTCGAGGGCGACTAACGAGTTGGGAACACTGGAGCTTCTGGGCTGGTAGGTCGAAGACTAAGGCGGGTAAGGAGACCTGCCGGAAACGATTCTAGCCGAGCCGAGGCGTTGCGGCCAAGAGTTTTCTGTAAGTGGTTAGGGCTTAGTACTTTGGGCTTTGGGCTTATTACGCATTCCACGCTGTCCTACCAGGAGTTCACGCATTCGGCACAACGGAACGAAGTACAAAGTACTAAGTACAAAGTGCCTACGTCAGCCATTGCAACACCTCTTCTTCCCCCGCGCTGCGCGTGCCGCCGACGACGTGTATGAAGTACTCCTCGAGCGACACCGGGCCTTGGCCATCGCCTTCCACCTGAATGCCCTTGCGCAGTTCGTTGAGCGAACCGGAGGCGAGTAGCCTTCCCTGCGCGATAATGGCGATGTCGCTGCAAAGACGTTCGACGATTTCCAGCACGTGCGAAGTTAAGAACACGGTCAGACCACGCGTCGTAAGTCGCGACAACAAATCCTTCAGCGTGCGCGAGGCAATCGCGTCTACCCCTTCGAACGGCTCGTCCAGAAAGAGGATTTCGGGACGATGAATCAACGCGCAGGCGAGCGAGAGTTTCTTCTTCATGCCGTGTGAGTATTCGATGATCAACTTCTTCGGTTCAGCGGAGAGTTCCATCAGCTCGAGCAGTTCTTTCGAGCGTTGTGCGATCTCGTCGCGGTGCAGGCCGTACATGCGGCCGGTGAACGAAAGCATTTCCGCGCCGGTGAGACGTTCGAAGAGGTTGAGGTCTTCGGGGACGACGCCGATGCGACGTTTTACTTCCATCGGCTGCTCGGCAATGTCAAAATCCAGCACGCGCAACTCCCCGCTAGTCGGCGCGAGCAATCCTGTGAGCATCTTAATGGTGGTGGATTTGCCGGCGCCGTTCGGGCCAAGAAAACCAAAGAAGCTGCCGCGACTCACTTTCAGATCTATGTGATCGACGGCCACAAACTCGCCGAATTGCTTGACGAGTGAAAACGTCTCGACCGCCGGAGTAGCAGGAATCGAAGCTGTAGCTGGAATCAAAGGCGTACCGGGAACCGATGACATATCGTGTCTTGTACGTGGTTTGGTTGCGGAGTTCAAGCTGGTCGAGGAACTTCCAACCTCTCACGCGGTCTAAATAACGTGGCATGGAGTTGCAGCGAATAAATTGTATTGACACTGGAACGATTCGGAGAGTAGAGTGCCGCGCACACTCCCCCCGACTCGTCCGTTGCGATGCCTCAATCGGGTCGCACACTTCTTATCAACGATCGAGCAAAGGGCAATCTAGTTCCAGACGATGCGTTGTTTCAAGTTCGTTTATACAATGAGCGGCTGCTGGTAGAGTCCACTTCGGTTCAGCCCACCGAGCCCGGACTATGTTGAGCCCAGATCTCGCGTAATTCGCAGGCCGCATTAACCCACAACACAAACACTTGGCTTATAGCTTTGGTGGATACGCACAAGTGTGTTCGGAAGGAGGCAAGTATGTCTCGCAAGGTCACGGCTGTTTTGTTAGGAGCAGCGCTGATCGTAATAGCGGCGTGTGCCGTGAACGCATTTCTCATCACGCGTGCGGCGCCTGAATCATCCTTGCACAACACGCAAGTGACAGCGCAACAGCGAGTAAGGAGAGGCCCGCGAAATCTCTTTCTGCAACCTGAGGCACTTCGTGTTAGCCGCCTGCTCGGAAAGAGATTCGATCGCTCCAGCCGCGCCATAACCACTACTGTCGGAAGTCTGACCCTTGCCGGAAATCAACAACCGCTGACTCTCGTTCGCCGGCAAACGGAATCCGGAGAGGATGTGGAGCTTGCTTTGGGTGGTCGTGGTCTGACGTGGACCGACAACGACGGCATTAAAGCGCGTTCCGGCGTCGTGACGGATATCGAACGGTTGCTCGTGGAACGGCTACTGCTCGACAGTCCGGATCAGTTCGTGCTCGCCCAACTACGTGGCGCAAGTTACTTCACCGTGGCGCGCAATGTCCGGCCCACTGACGCAAGCGATGGCTACTCGGGTGCGTTGTGGAACCTGGTACGCGTCGATGAACCGCAGACCGACGAGAACCTGCGGCCACTGAGCAGCTGGCGGATCTACTACATCAACGTTCAGAGCGGCTTGCCTGACCGTATCGAATACCAGTTGTACGGACAGGAGATCACGGCCGACTTTCTCGCCTGGCGCGAAGCTGAAGGCGAGCGCACACCGTCACACATCACGTGGTCGAGCGGCGGTGAAACTGTCATGGAATACCAAGTTACGAACGTTTCCCACAATCAATAGTTTCGAGAATGCCCAGGAGCAACATCATGACTCGACGCCCAGGTTGCCGATCATTAACTCGACCATTTTCCGTTGCTGTAGTTCTGTTTGTTGTTTGCTGCGCTACGTTTGCTCAGGAAGCGGCGCGTGCCGAGCGTGGCGCGACGCTGAACCGCAACTACCTGGCCTCGGACATAGAAAACGTCAACCTGCAAAACGGGAACGTGAACCTTTCTATCCCACTTGCGGCCTTGCCGCCGATTGCCGGTGGCAAGCTCTCATGGACGGTCAGCGCCCACTACAACAGCAAGATTTGGGACGTGCTGCGGGTGCAGGAAGAACCGCTCGGTACAGTGTGGCTGCCCTACGTGGTCGATGCTCCAAGTGCGAGTGGGGGCTGGACCATCGCAGGCCAGTATTCGCTCGTTTTCCGCAACGCCATTGACGATTTTTATCGCGTGCAATACACGACCTCCAGCGGTCTCACGCAAGGGGAGATCAATTTGTTGAATAACCATCAGTGGTGGAAGGTAATTTTGGTGTCGCCGGATGGTTCAGAACACGAGTTGCGACCTTTAGATTTCCCTTCGTCCGCCTATTCGGGAAGTCAGGATTTTCTTCGCGGTTACTACAACGTGCTTCCGAGCGGCAGTGCGATGCGCTACTACTCGCTCGACGGCAGTCACTTGTACGCAAAAATTAGCAGCAATGTGGATTGGACCATCTCCATGCCGGACGGCACGCGCGTCATTCAGACAAGTGACGGCGTACAACGCGTTCAGGACACGAATGGAAACAAAATAAAGATTTTCACTGACGGGAACGGAGCGCACTATCAGGACGAGCAGACCGGTCGAGAGATTCGCGTCGTATACGACCCGTCAGCCAACAGCAACCAGGGCCGTTATCGCGTCTGGTATCCGACCGTCGGCGGTACGCAGCACTACATCGACGTGAACATGGGAACGACCGTCGTTCAGGGCAAGACCCATACGGTCAACGATTTCGATCCTGTCGGTGAAACCATCTGTCAAAGGACAGCGTGGTTGTACACCGAACTGCAAGTCGTTCGCGATATCGTCTTTCCGCAAACAGAACCCGGACAGCAGCAGCGCAAATTCGTCTTTGGCTATAACTCAGATACCGCGGAGAACACGACTTCGGAGGTGAACTGGAGTTGCAATAATTATGAAAACTATACGCGTGCAGCGTCGATTGGCTGGGGAGAGCTCAGCCGTGTGATCGTGCCGCCGGGTGATGTTCAAAACGCCGCCTATACCGATTACAAGTACGAACTGAACGCCAACCATGCGCTGATGTCCACCGACGATCTCGCCAACCAGGGTATCGCCGAGAAGAAGCTCTACCACGACGGCGTGGTAGATACGTGGACCTACGCCATCGGCGAAACCGGCAGTACTGTTAACAGTCCGGACGGCAGCAACTTCACTGAAGCACGATATTGCGCCACGTTTGGCGTGCCCGGCTGCGCCACGGATAAAGCAGGTCTCGCTTACCGCAATACGCGTCCATTTCTGATGACGGAGAGACACTGGATAAGTCTCCCGTTTTCTGGAGGCGACAACATCGGACCAGGCGGTGTGATCAGTTTCAATCCCGTCGTCGATTACGAATACACCACGTTACTCAACGCGAGTAACAATCCGCTCAAGATGTCGGCGAAGGCGTTTCAATACGATTACAACGGAAACCTCACGCAGGTTACTGAATACGATTGGTTCGATCCGGCACTTGTTTCAAGAGATGCGCAGGGTGTGCCAACGAGTGTTCCTGGCAGTGCCACGGTGCTGCGTGTCAGCAATAATTCTCATTACAACCAGGCGACGGGTTCGACCTCCACGAATGTCTACGCCAAGCGTTCACTCGCCACCGGCACGCCACTAATTCTGAACGCTCCCAAAGAAACAACGCTTGGGACAAGCATTGTGAGATTCAGTTATGACGGACAGGCTTATAACGTCGCGCCGACGGGCGGAAACCTGACGAAGAAGGAAGTGTGGGTGGACCTCGATTCGAAGTGGATCAGTTCCAGCAGCACGTACGATCTTTACGGGAATGTGATTACCTCGACTGACGGTCGCGGTAAGGTGACGCAGTTCTTTTATGACGATACGACACATGCGCTGCCGAATCGGGTGGTCGTTGATCCACAGAACGACACCGGCACACAAACTACGTCGACCGCATACGACTACGACACGGGGTTAGTCACCAGCCAGACTGACGCGAACGACCAGGTCACAGCAATCAGTTACACTAACCAGTTGCTCGGCGCCGTAGATCCGTTTGGCCGTCCGGGGGTGACGATCTCGCCTGAGATCAACATCAACGGCACGCCCCATAAGCGGCGCATCACGACGAAGTATTTAGATTCTGCACGGCAGGTGATTGTTGAGGCCGATCTTAACGCCGAAAACGACAAGCTTTTGAAGACCAGAACGACCACGGATCAGTTGGGCCGTCCGGTGTTGAGCGAACAGACGGAGGATGGAACCAACTACACGATCTCGGCGGTCAATAAATATCTCGACATGGGCCGGGTGACGTTGAACTCCAGCGCGAGACGAAGCACGGCGTCAACCACCGATAGCTGGACGCGCGTTACGAGGGACAACGCCGGTCGCGTTAGCGAAGTGGCGACGTTCGGTGGCGCTTCGCAGCCGGCGTGGAGCGGCACGTCGGGAGTCTTCACCGGTGCTGTGACGACGAGTTACAACGCAAACTTCACCGTGGTTACCGACCAGGCGGGCAAAGTGCGACGCAGCATGGTCGATGCACTCGGTCGTTTACGCCGGGTTGACGAACCGGACAATACGGGCAGTCTCGGCTCAACCACGAATCCCGCGCAGCCAACCAGTTATGGCTATGACGTCTTCGGCAACCTCACGACTGTGACGCAAGGTCCGCAAACGCGCACCTTCACTTACGATTCGCTTTCGCGTTTACGCACGGCGACAAATCCCGAGAGTGGGACCATCAGTTATCAATACGACGATAACAGCAATCTCGTAGAAAAAACGGACGCCCGCACCGATCTAGTCAATGCGAACAGGAAAGTTTCGACGCACTTTGAATACGACGCGCTCAATCGCATCACGCGTCGCTGGTACAACGGCTCGAGTTCCATCACCGACATCACACACAACAGTCCTTCGCTACCCTCCGGCGTTGGCGCTACGAACGAAGCGAAGTTCTATTACGACACACAGACACTGCCTGGGAGTGCGCCGACTTACACGCGCGGCTCCGCAGTCGGGCGGCTCGTCGCCCAGACTTACGGAACCGGCAGCAACGGCGATTACTACGCTTATGATGTGCTCGGCCGTGCAACTCTGAAGATCCAGCAGACGGGTTCCGTGGAATACGAGATGAGCGCTGCGTACAACTTATCAGGCGCACTCAACACACTCACCTACCCGTCAGGCCGCACCGTTTCTAATCTGTACGATCAGGCTGGTCGTCTGACGAGTCTCAGTGGCAATCTCGGTGACGGTCTCACTCGTACCTACGCGAGCGGTGTTATCTATTCGCCCACGGGTGGTTTGGTGAAGGAACAGTTTGGCACTGCCACGCCCGTCTTTAACAAACTCTTCTACAACAGCCGTGGCCAACTGGCCGAGATCCGCGCCAGCACGAGCTACACTGGTCCAACTGACTACGACGCAAACCGCGGCGCGATCATCAACAGCTACAGCAGTCAATGCATCGGAATCTGCTCCGGCTCAAGCATGCCCGACAACAACGGCAATTTAAGACAGCAAGACATTCAGATTCCCAGCGCGGACATCAAATCGCAGTTTTACGAATATGACAGTCTGAACCGGCTGCTATCCGCGCGAGAGGCGGTTAGCGGTACGAACCAGTGGCGGCAATGGTTTAGTTACGATCGCTGGGGCAATCGGACTATTGATACAACCATCAACCTTCAGGATAATCTGCCCAAAACCTACGGCACTGGCATCAACAACAAAAGCTTCGACGTGGACGCTTCCAATCAACTGTATGCTCCAGGCGACTTACCACTGCCAATGAATCAGCGGCGGATGCAGTATGACGCAGCCGGCAATCTCACGCATGACACTTACACGGGCGCGGGTAATCGCACGTACGACGCCGAGAACAAGATCACGTCGGCATGGGGCGGCATCAACCAGCCGCAACTCTACGCTTACGACGCTTCCGGTCAGCGCACCAAGCGCACGGTCAATGGTGTTGAGACGTGGCAGGTCTATGGCTTTGGTGGCGAACTGCTGGCTGAATATCCCGCGAGTGGCGCCGCAGCGAATCCGCAAAAGGAATATGGCTATCGCAACGGTCAGTTACTCGTGACGGCCGAACCGGCCTCCACTCCACCGTTGAATGTGGCGCTCGCCTCCAACGGTGCGACGGCGACTGCTTCATCTTCCTTTTCTGGCTGGGGGCCCAGCGGCGTGATCAACGGCGACCGCAAAGGCCTGTTCGTCTGGCAGCACGGCGCCTGGTCAACGGCTGCGGCAGGTTTTCCCGCCTGGCTCGAAGTCCAGTTCAACGGCAGCAAGACCATCAGCGAGATTGACGTGGTCACGCTGCAGGACAATTACAACGCGCCGCTTGAGCCGACCGAAACGATGACGTTCTCCAGCTATGGTCTAAGCGGCTACGACGTGCAGTACTGGAATGGCAGCGCGTGGGTCACGGTCAGCGGCGGCAATGTGACTGGCAACAATAAAATCTGGTGGAAGTTCACCTTCTCTCCCGTAACTACGACGAAGATTCGCGTGCTGAGCAATGCCTCGCCTGATGGCCTCAGCCGTTTGACGGAACTGGAAGCGTGGACTGGACCATCACCGGCGCCACGTCATAATCTGGCGATGGGAGCCACAGCCACCGCTTCCTCCGTTTATGCTTCCACGCATGCCGCCGATTGCGTGATCAACGGCGACCGCAAAGGCCTGAACGCCGGTAACGGCGGCAACTGGCAGGATGCGCCGCCCGCGAACACTTTCCCTGACTGGCTGCAGCTCGACTTCGGCACGAACAAGACAATCAATGAAGTCGATGTCTTCTCGCTGCAGGACAATTGGACCAGCCCAATCGAGCCCACGGAGTCGACGACTTTCACGCTTTATGGCATGAGTGGCTTCGACGTGCAGTACTGGGATGGCAGCAACTGGGTGACTGTGCCGGGCGGCAGTATTACGGGCAATAACAAGGTTTGGAAAAAGGTCACCTTCTCGCCCATCACGACGAGCAAGATCCGTGTGCCCACCAACGCCGGGCCTTACGGCTACAGCGTGTTCACGGAAATCGAAGTCTACGCGCCAGCGGAGACGGGAAGTTCTAGTGGCGTCCGCTGGCTCGTGACCGATCACCTCGGCACCCCACGCATGGTCTTGGACCAAACCGGCGCGCTCGCCAACATGACGCGCCACGACTACCTTCCCTTCGGCGAAGAACTCTTCGCGCCGACCGGCGGCCGCAGCGGGCCGCAGGGTTATGCAGGCGCTGATGGCGTTCGCCAGCAGTTCACCCGCAAAGAACGGGATATTGAGACGGGTTTGGATTTCTTCCTTGCGCGATACTACTCATCATCACAAGGTCGGTTCACGAGTGTTGATCCTGAAAATGCCGGAGCTGATGAGAGTGATCCTCAGAGTTGGAACGGGTATGCCTACGCCCGAAACAATCCCACATTGTATTCAGATCCAGACGGAAGAACCTTCAAGATCTGCTACCAGAATGGCGGCTGTCAGGAAGTCACCGACGAACAGTTCAATCAAATCAAAGCTGACGCTACAGAGCTAGGCTCAGTGTTTAAGAACGGCACCATCTACAACGAGGTAGACGGCGAGCTCGTGGCGACCGCCACCTATCAGCGCACTGCGTTTGATGATCTGTCTGATCAAGCTAACGCCGTTATTTTTGGCAGTAACAACGGCGCCGGACTAGTAGATCGACTCAGGCCGGTTCAACAGGTGGTAGAAACCGGGTTTCATATTAATGTCGCGATAATAAGTGGAGGAACTAGCCTTGGAGTAGTGGGAGGAGCAACATTGGGTTTACGAGGGGGGATGGCTGCGGCGGTAGGGTTTACAACCAAAGCAGCAGCTCGCGCCGCAGTAGACAGTCTCGTTGCTTCTCCGGCTGCGAAAGCTGCTGCAAACAAAGCCATCGCAAGAGCAACAGCGAGGGATACCATCGAGGTTGTACAGGAAGCCGGCACAATCTATGTTCGGGCAAAACGGGTCGGGTACAATGGTCATCAAGTAATCGAAAGTGTCATAACGAGCGATGGCACGAAGACGGTAGTGCAGAAGGCTTATGATGCTCTTGGTAGGTTAGTTCACTATGACCCCAAGCTATGAGAGAACAATGAAAGAAAAGCCCGATATTGCAGCGATAACACTCGGCGTAATCAGGGGTGAGCTGGCACTTAGCACGCTAACCCAAATTGGTATCGAGATTAGCCGTGAGGATGGCTCTTACAAGCTCGAAAGCGGCAACTTTGATGTTGCAGTCACGCCGACGGCTTTCGATCTAGCTCTGGGTATCATTCGATATACGTCACGGAAGAAAGATGAGCTGAGAAAATGGGCATTCTTTGTTTTGGGCGAATGTGGGGCTATAGACCTGAGTAAAATTGAGTCACACCCAGAAGGCGAAGTGCTGATCGACGCACTTTGGGAAGCTAGTTTTGAAGGTACTATTAAGAGAGAAGTGATAGCACTGGCGGAAAAAATAAAGCTGGCTCAGGGGTAGAGAACTCCTCGTTTTTTGAGATTGGCGTAGCGAGGTTATGCCATTTATTCGGTGGCTTCTGAAGAAACTGCGCGGTGCGCCATAGCTGGTAAGAAGAGACACAGGATGAGACGCTTACGGTGATAATTGTCAGTCTTCTGGTGGCTTGCTGTGCGCGTCCGGAGTGGCAGTTGCACGCGGTGTTCGTGATGGCTCACGCAAGATGCGGTGGAATCGAAGGCCGGCTGACGACGCCCGAAGGCTGGATGATTCCGATGGCGCGGATCTATTTCTTCAACAAGGAAACCAAAAACACCACAAAACGTCGAAAGCGATCAGGATGGCCGTACACCACATGTCTCTTGCCGGCAACGTATGACTTGAGCGTAAACGCGCAAGGATTCAATCCCCAAACGCAAACGCATTACGGTTGAAGGCGGCGTCAGGAGCATCACCTACACGGGCGCCGGTAATCGCACCTACGACGCCGAGAACAAAATCACTTCAGCCTGGGGCAGCAACAACCAGCCGCAACTCTATGCTTACGACGCTTCCGGTCAGCGCATCAAGCGCACCGTCAATGGTGTTGAGACGTGGCAGGTCTATGGCTTTGGTGGTGAGTTGCTGGCTGAATATCCTGCGAGCGGCGCTGCGAGTAATCCTCAGAAGGAGTACGGCTATCGCAACGGTCAGTTACTCGTGACGGCCGAACCGGCTTCCACTCCACCGATGAATGTGGCGCTCGCCTCCAACGGTGCGACGGCGACTGCTTCGTCTTCCTATTCTGGTTGGGGGCCCAGCGGCATGATCAACGGCGACCGCAAAGGCCTGTTCGTCTGGCAGGACGGCGCCTGGTCAACGGCTGCGGCAGGTTTTCCCGCTTGGCTCGAAGTCCAGTTCAACGGCAGCAAGACCATCACCGAGATCGACGTGGTCACGCTGCAGGACAATTACAACACGCCGGTTGAGCCGACCGAAACGATGACCTTCTCCAGCTATGGTCTAAGCGGCTACGACGTGCAGTACTGGAATGGTAGCGCGTGGGTCACGGTCAGCGGCGGCAGTGTGACTGGCAACAATAAAATCTGGCGGAAGTTCAGCTTCTCTCCCCTAACTACGACGAAGATTCGCGTCCTGAGCAATGCTGCGCCTGATGGTCTCAGCCGTTTGACGGAACTGGAAGCGTGGACTGGGCCATCACCGCCGCCACGTTATAATTTGGCCATGGGAGCCACAGCCACCGCTTCCTCCATCTATGCTTCCACGCATGCCGCCGATTGCGTGATCAACGGCGACCGCAAAGGCCTGAACGCCGGTAACGGCGGCAACTGGCAGGATGCGCCGCCCGCGAACACTTTCCCCGACTGGCTGCAGCTCGACTTTGGATCGAACAAGACAGTCAATGAAGTCGACGTCTTCTCGCTGCAGGACAATTGGACCAGCCCAATCGAGCCTACGGAGTCGACGACTTTCACGCTTTATGGCATGAGTGGCTTCGACGTGCAGTACTGGGATGGCAGCAACTGGGTGACTGTGCCGGGTGGCAGTATTACGGGCAATAACAAGGTTTGGAAAAAGGTCGCCTTCTCGCCCATCACGACGAGCAAGATCCGTGTGCTCACCAACGCCGGGCCTTACGGCTACAGCGTGTTCACGGAAGTCGAAGTCTACGCGCCAGCGGAGACGGGAAGTTCTGGTGGCGTCCACTGGCTCGTGACCGATCACCTCGGGACCCCACGCATGGTCTTGGACCAAACCGGCGCGCTCGCAAACATGACGCGCCACGACTACCTCCCCTTCGGCGAAGAACTCTTCGCCCCCACCGGCGGTCGCAGCGCGCCGCAAGGTTACGCAGGACGCGATGGCGTGCGGCAGCAGTTCACCTCAAAAGAACGAGACCTTGAGACCGGACTGGATTACTTTGGGTCGAGATATTACTCCTCAATCATGGGCCGATTCGCATCTTGTGATGAACCATTCATGGATAGCGAACAAGGAGATCCCCAATCATGGAATCTGTACTCATATGTTCGAAACAATCCTTTGAGATTCAGCGATCCAACTGGCCAAGCGCGTTGGGAAGAGATCGATGGCGAGCAACATTGGGTGGGTGATGTAGATGGTGAATACGATAAAGACCTTGGCGCAACTTGGATAGTTGTCGAAGGTAATCCTATAGGTGGATACTGGGATTTTGGGGGGGACCAATCTCCGGCTTTAGATCGAGAAGCACACGTCAAACAAATGCTGCAGAGAGAACTTGAAAGGTTCAGCTTTGAACCACCTGCGGGTGGTGGTTTGCGAATCGTTCGCGGCGCTGCTCAAGCTAGTAAGGGTGTACTCGGACGATTAATTACTTCGGCATTCAAGCGCGGAGGATCAGGAACCGTTGCTGCAGTTGCACGCCCAGTTACAGGACAACTTTTTCAACGTACTCTACAAACGTCGAAAGGCCCAGTCGATATCCTCGCTGAAGTTGTGGTTCAAGGTGATAAACTCGTGCTGAAGGATATTGCAATCTATGGACGAGGGAGTGAGCCTTTAACTGGCCTGACGCGTGAAATTTTGGCTGCTACGTCGCAACTTAAGGACGAAGCAAGAGCACTCGGTTTCAGCGAGCTTCAGATCATTGGGAAGCGTGCGCTGACAAGCACTTCTAGGAGTCCCGGACACGAGGTAAACGTTACGATCAGACTGCAATAAGGACCCTGTGCGAGAGAAGAGCACTAATGAGGAGTGATTACGAAAATTTGTTGGAAGAATGCCGACGAAGAGTAAGCAAAGGCGCCAGTCGCGAAGACCTTATTCTTTATCTCCGTCATGAAGGAATTACGATTGTTGAATCAATGAAAGTGCTGAAAGAGATTTACAGTTTATCCTTGGCAGAAGCGAAAGAACAGGTAACGGCACATCCTGCTTGGGCAAATGAGGTTAGAAGTGCGGATATTCTACACGAAGAGCTTCAAGACGCACTTGAGAAGGAGGATGTGGATTCGTTGCCGAAATAAGCATGACATTGCTTCGCGCAGAGGGCATTCATTACCCGCAGCAGACGTATGACTGGCAAGGGGCGCATCCCTGACGTACGACTTTGGTTGTAAACCGACATAAGAGCACCAACGTCGAAAGCGATCAGGAGGGGCAGTACACGGCGTGTCTCTCGCCGGGAACGTATGACGTCAGCGTAAACGCGCAAGGATTCAAATCCGCCAACCGCAGACGCATTACGGTGGTCGACGGCGAACGGAGCATCATTGACTTTCCGCTAAAACGCGCTCGCCCACAAATATCGCCTAACTGCCCTTCGCCTTCACGCTAACCTCGCAACAACGCCTTCGCATCGTCGGCGCGCACGTACGCCGGAAACTCGCGGTGGGTGCTCATGAGAAAAGCATTCGAGCTGGATTGCAACGCGTTGCCGTGCGTTGCTAACAGCTTTACGAAACGACCAAACGGCGACCAGCCGTAGTAGTAACCGTCTTTGAGACTGATGAGGACGTCAGCCGTGTGCTGCACGCGTGGGGTGAAAAGTGATTTGTAAATGTTTGGGACGGCGTCGGGGTATTGATGATTCGCTGTTTGCTCGAACCAGCCTTTATCCGTCTTAGATTCGTGGTCAAAACGGCCTAACGCAAGCGGATCTCCCGACCCAACTACATACTTTAGACCTTCTTCGTCGGCCTCGATGCGCGCCTGTCCGCGATCGCTCTCAATCACGGCCGCACCACGGTCTTTGTATACTGCGAGGTCGACACCCTCGATTTCCACACTCGCCATGGCGACGTCCGGAATGCGCTGCTCGTCACGACAATAAAGCGCCACATAACTACACAACCCAAACGCCGGAATCACAACTTGAAATCCGCGACGCCGCAGCGTCGAGGCGAGCGCCACGCGCCGGTTCTCTTCAAGGTTCATCCCGTGATCGGAAAACATCACGATTTCCGTTTCAGCGCCGCAATAACTCTGAATCTCTTTCAGAATCTTATCGAGCGATTCCAACGCAACGTTGAGTCGTGCCGGCCCCTGGCTATGCAGCAAACCGTCAGTCGCTTTCAGAAACGCGAAGTAATCACGCGTTTGCGGCGCGCTGCGAAAGCCCTCGCGGAACTTCTGCATGTCCGTGCGCCACACCCTCTCCGGCGCGACGTAGATCAAAAACTCAAAGGGCAGCGGTTCCTGGTAATCGAGATCGTCCATGTACGACGACGGAATCTTGTCCGGCGTGCGGCGACCGATGTACTTCTTGATCCCGCCGCGCAACTCACCCGCCGCGCGATCGAAGTAGAGACTCTCGTAGCCCGCCGGCGGCGTGGCACCAAGCATCGCCGAGAGCGCAACGTTGGTCATCGTGGGAAACGGCGAGAGCAGTCGCGCCGGTGGTCCAAATGCGTCAAACAGACCGCGATGACGGGCGGCTTCGATCAGCTTGTGAGGAACGCCGTCGAGACACAACAAGAGGCGCCGCGGACGCGTCTCACTTGAACGACCATTGCCATTAGTTTTAACCACAAAATTTCTCCCCGCCCGCGTCCACGACGCGCTGAACTTGTCTTCTAACTTCGAATCAATTGCTGCTCACGTCCGGTGCACGCACGACGGCTTCCGCCTTGAACGCTTGCTTCATTCCACGTTTTGCTTCCTCGTGCGCGTCATAAATGTTCGGACGTGAAAGCACCTGTTTGTACTGCGCCAACGCATCGTCACGTTTGCCCGCGACGTCGTAAGCACGCGCAGCGTAGAGATGGGCCATCGTCACGAGCCCCGGTTCTGCGCGCTCAACTTTCGTCGTCGCGAGAAACTCCTTTGCCGCACGTTCATTCAACCCCGCGGTCAGCAACGCTTCGCCGTATTTGAAGTGAATCAAATCGAGCGCCCGGCCCGCACTCTCGCGCACATTTCGATCGCGAAGAATCTCGTCGAAAGTCGCAAACGCTTCTTTCTCCGCTTGCGTCGCTCCGGCAACGTCTTTCTCTTTACGCTTCTGCGCCGCGAGTGACACGAGCGCGTCACCCGTTTCGAGTCGCAACAAATAGTTGCGCGGATACTTCGCGCTCAACTCTCGCGTCAACTTCACCACGTCAGCGAATCGTTTCTCGCGCCTGTAGAGCAGAATCAGCACTGACTTAGCGTCGTCCTGCGCCCAGCGGCCTTCCTGGGCCACCTGCTCGAGCATCTTCAAACCACGTTTCTTCGAACCGCGATAACCGGTCGCGCCCGCGAGGATCTTGATCGGCAACGGCAACGCGCCAACGACGTATTCATAAAGCCCGATCGTAATCTGCGCGTCGATATATTTCGGATCAAGTTTCAACACTTCGCGATGGTGATTCACGGCGTCGTTGCCGTCGCGCAGCGCCGCGAAGTGCCGCCGTTCAACTGCCTCTTCAAACGACGCTTTCAAACCTTCGGTGTTCGCGAGGAAATCGAGAGCTTCGACGTTCTTCGGCTCTTGCTTCAGTTTCGCTTCGGCGAGCCGTTTGGCTTCACGCGTGAGATTGCGAAACTCTGTCACTATCTTGGGATCGACTTTGTCGTCCCCACTTGAATAAAAACCCTCCGAACTGTAAAGGGACGACTGCAAGCGCCGCGACTCGTAAAGCGTTTTGATCCAGAGTCGCGCTGCCAGCAACTGGTAACCGCCGGGGTGATTCGGGTAGAGGCGCACGATCTCTTTAAAGTCGCGATTCGCTTTGTCGTAGTCGATGTTGTAGAGCGCATCCAGACCGCTGCGGCGCAGCTCTTCAAAGCGAGCTTGCTCGGCTTCAGTGAGCCAGGCGGACTGTGCCGCGGTAGAGACTGCGGCGGTAAACAGTAAAACAAGAACTCCTAAATACTTCACTTCAATTCTCCACGGATTAAACGGAGGAAAAAGACTCCATGTACTTCACGCCCGAGCCGGTGTTGAATAACACGACTCGATCGCTTGTACTGACCTGGCCCGCGTCAATCAACTTCCTCAATGCAGGCAAACACGCAGCGCCTTCAGGCGCGCAAAAAACTCCTTCAAGAGAACCAATCTCACCGGTCGCATCGATCAATTCCTGGTCGGTGACTGCGATTGCTGTTCCGCCGGAGTTTCGCAGCGCGTCAAGGATCAGAAAATCGCCGACCGCTTTGGGTACTCGCAAACCCGACGCAGTTGTCGCAGCGTTGGGAAACTCGTCAGCGAAGCGCTTCCCTTGTTCAAACGCGCGCACGATCGGCGCACAACCCGCCGCTTGCACCGTCACCATGCGCGGCCGCTTCGTGCCGATCCAACCCATCTGCTCCATCTCATCAAACGCTTTCCACATTCCGATGAGTCCGGTGCCGCCGCCGGTTGGATAGATGATCACGTCCGGCAATTCCCAGTTAAGCTGTTCCGCCAGTTCGTAACCCAGGGTCTTCTTGCCTTCAACGCGATACGGTTCTTTCAACGTCGAAACGTCAAACCAGCCTTCTGCTTCTTTTCGCCGCCCGACCTCCGCGCCGCAGTCAGTGATGAGCCCGTCCATGAGCGTGACGTGCGCGCCCGTAAGTTCACACTCGACTACGTTGGCTCGCGGCGTGTCTCGAGGCATAAAGATGAAGCACTCGAGTCCGGCGCGAGCGGCGTAGGCAGCGAGGGCGCCCGCCGCGTTTCCGGCGGAGGGCACTGCGAGTTTTGTAGCGCCGAGTTCCTTGGCCATCGAAACTGCCGCCGCCATGCCGCGGGCCTTAAAACTCTGCGTCGGATTCTGCGACTCATCTTTAATGTAAAGTTCCTTGAGGCCGACTCGCTCGCTTAAGTTTGCAGCGTGCAGCAGCGGCGTCCAACCTTCCCCCAGCGAAACAATATTTTCGTCGTTTTCAACCGGCAGCACCTCGCGATACCGCCACAGATCGGCACGCCGCGCTGCTAAGGATTCCCTAGTTAACGTCTGCGCCGCACGATCCAGATCGTACCGAACGAGCAGCGGTTTACCGCATTCGCGGCAAAGATTGAGCAACCGACGTGCCTCGTGCCGCAGCCCGCACAGGCCGCACTCAAGATGAGTAATGTTCATGGATTTTAAGGATAGGCAGGATTAGAGAATGTGCAAGGGGTCAGGGCAGGCGCAGTAAACCCCTTGCACTCGGAGCAAAACTCTATCGGAATGCTTTAGTGGTTGTGGCGGTTGTTGCCGTTGATCTGGCTACGGATCTCGCCACCGGGCCAAAGGGTGCTGTGAACGTTCACGTAAGTGGCGCCGGCTCGCATCGCCCTAATCAGCTCGTCGATCTCGCCGGTGTTGATTCCCTGCGTGCGCGCGGCGGCAGTCGCCGGAATGTTCGGACTCACGTCGGCAGCCAGGATCGTGCCTGATATGGTGGCCGGTGGGGGTGGACAGGGTTGAGTTCCCGCAGGACCATTTCCAAGATTCGTGCAAAGGAAAACGCTGATGCCGCCATTCACACCCTTTTGTCCGAAGTGGATGTGTGCCTGCTGAATAGCGCCTTCGAGTTCCGCATAGCTCAATTCCCAATCGATGCGTGAGCCATCGTTGCTGATTCGGGCGTTGAACTCGCCATTTCCAGTGGTCGAGACGGAGGGAACTTCCTCATAGCCGGTTAAAAATTCGCTGATCTTCTTAAAGCCCTGAGCAAAAACAATAGACGAGGCCGACACCAAAGCGATTACTGCAATAGACACTACTAGTCTTCGCATCCCTTTTACCTCCAAAGTTTGAGTTTTTCTTGATTGGGGCGCGCATCATATCACAGGGGGTTTGATCTGCTATCCCTGAATTGCTACTTTGTCGGTCTTTATGGCAATCAGTTTGTTGGCTCTCGATCTTGACGGCACGCTCCTCGATTCACACGGGCAAATTTCCGAACGCAATCTAAACGCGATCGAAAAAGCGCGGGCAAAAGGTGTTCGGGTCGCACTCGTCACCGGCCGTCGCTTTCGCGACTCACGTCCGGTCGCGCTCAAACTCGGGCTCGACATTCCGTTGATCTCACATAACGGAGCCCTAACGAAACACGCACAAACGCTGGAGACCGTAGCGGTGTTGCCTTTGCCACTCGCAGCCGCGCGCGAAACGTTACGCGTGGGCCGCGACGCGGGCGCCGACGTCTTGGTGAGCGACGATCACGAAGGCTTAGGTGTGCTCATTTACGATCATCTCAGCGGTGACAACATCGCCGTGCATCGTTACATCGCCTGGGCTAAGCGGCTCCACGGCGACGAAGAAGGACGAAACGCGGTGCGACAGGTTGACTCGCTGGAAAACTACCTCGATCATGAACCTATCCATCTCGCGTTTTCGGGACGTTGTGAGGCGATGGACCAACTCGCGGAGCTGCTCAATTCCGAGTTGGGTTCCAACGTGAAAGTCCTCAGCACGAAGTATCTCGAACAGGATTTCACGCTGGTCGACGTCGTGAATCCAGCAGCTTCGAAAGGCGCGGGCGTGGCTGCGGCAGCGGCTGAGATCGGCGTCGGAGCCGAGGAGATCATGGCGGTTGGAGACAACTACAACGATCTCGAGATGCTGCTCTTCGCCGGCACCGGCGTCGTGATGGCAAACGCGCCGCTATCGTTGCGCGAGATTCCCGGCTTGCATCCCACTGCGTCCAACAGTGAAGACGGCGTGGCGTTGGCAATCGAAAAATTTATTCTTTAACGAAGACAGGAGAGAACATGGCAAATCGAACGGCAGTGATTGAGACGAACAAGGGCACCATTCGCGTCGAGTTGTTGGAATCGGACGCACCGAAGACGACGGAAAATTTCATCAAGTTAGCCGAGAAAAATTACTATAACGGCGTCATTTTCCACCGCGTGATCAAGGGCTTCATGATCCAGGGCGGCGATCCGACCGGCACCGGCCGCGGCGGACAATCCGCGGAGGGCGGACGTTTCAACGACGAGATCGATCCGCAGTCGGAGGTTTATCGGAGAGGTTACAAAGCCGGCACGGTGGCGATGGCGAATGCTGGTCCAAACACGAATGGATCGCAGTTCTTCATCATGCACGTCGATTACCCGCTGCCGCCGAGTTACACAATCTTCGGGCGCGTAACAGAAGGCCAAGACGTGGTGAACGCGATCGCGACGTCGCAGACAGATCGGAATGACAAGCCGGTTGAAGAGATCCGGATGGAGAAGGTCACGGTCGAATAAGGTTTTGAATTTGTTGAGTCAAGTACCGTTTGCCAGCGCCAACGGCCGCTTCCAGTGAGAGGCCGTTGGCGAGGTTCGCGGCGATTGCAGCAGATAGTGTGCAACCGGAGCCGTGCACCTCTCCTACCTCGATATACTCCGAACGGAACTCGGTAATCACGCCCTGGTCGTCGAGCAAAATGTCTACTGCGTCCGCTTGCGGCGTCAATCTGTGTCCGCCTTTGATTAACACTGCGGGCGCGCCAAGAGATCTGATGGCTTCAGCCGCGCGACGCATGTCCGCTTCGCTTTTTATCGAAAAGCCCGCGAGACGTTCCGCCTCGGGAATGTTCGGCGTCACGACACGCGCCACACGCAACAACTCAGTTTTCAAGATGTGAAAAGCTGCGTCACCGATCAGATCGTGTCCTGACGTCGAGATCATCACTGGATCCACAACGGGCGCCGGCAAGTTCTCTTCCCGAAACAGGCGCACCACTTCAGCAACGATCTCCGCCGTCGGCAACATGCCCGTCTTCGCCGCAGCCACAGTCGCGTCCTGCACGATCGGCTCCACCTGCGCGCGCAGCGTCGCCGCGCCCTGATGCTCCGCTCCAAACACGCGCTGCGCGTTTTGAAACGTGATCGACGTGATCGCCGCCGCCGGAAAACATCCGAACGCAGCGATCGTTTTGATATCCGCAACGATGCCCGCGCCACCGGACGGATCGATCCCCGCGATCGTGAGCACGACCGGACTACGCTGATCAATCGGGGCGATTAAACCAACTGATTCCTGCAACACCACTCGCTCCTACTGCAAAACAGCTTTCGGCATTATCGATTGTGATGCCGCCGATCGCCAGTACGGGAAAACCCTCCAACGCAGTCGCCACTTCGCGCAGTTTCTCTAAACCTTGCGGTGGTCCATACGCGCGTTTTGATTCAGTTTCAAACACTGGACCAAACACGACGAAGTCCGCGCCGCCATGGCGCGCCGCACGCGCGCTTTCAAGTGAGTGCGTTGAAACTCCGATTACAAAATCTTCACCACACGTCTCGCGCACGACTCGCGGCGGCATTGAAGACGCTGTTAGATGCACGCCGTCCGCGCCCGCCGCGCGCGCCACGTCAAAACGGTCGTTAACCAGGAGACGAGTGGCCGTGCCCCGCGTGATCTCCGCAGCTCGATAAACGAGTTCGTAAAGGACTCGAACGGGCAGGTTTTTCTCGCGAATCTGAAACAGCGGGAGTCCCACGAATACGGCGGTTTCGACGAGGTGAAGGATGAATATGAACTTGAGGTCGTCAGGAGTTGTTTTGCTGGTCGTCACGCAGTTCGTGATCGCGTACCAGGCTGGGCGTGGAAGGTTCAGCGGCATTGCTCGTGACTTTGGGACGCGGCGCGGTCTGGGCCTGCAATGCGGTGACGGTCTGTTTGAAGTGAAAGATTTCCCAGACCGCGATGCCGAGGTTGAGCAGTCCGACGCCGCTAACGGCGCCACGTACCCAA
This sequence comes from Acidobacteriota bacterium, assembly GCA_020199835.1. GTDB lineage: Bacteria > Acidobacteriota > Blastocatellia > Pyrinomonadales > Pyrinomonadaceae > PSRF01. Next base: position 201,194 of record JAIVJV010000010.1, read on the forward strand.
CCGGAAGCAACAACGGATTGCAAACCCTGAATGCCCGTCGCGCGCGCAGCATATAACAGGAAGTAGTTGTTGCCCCAGTCGCTGAGCCCCCACATTCCCTGCGGCCACCACGGCAACACCGTCAGGAAGATGCCGATCTCGATGCAGAGGATGATGTAGAAGATTACGCTAAGCTTCGCCGACATTTTGACTACTCGCCACAGATTACACAGATCTTTTTATCCGTGGCCTACTTCCCTTTCAACTGGCTCAGCTTGTCCGCCACCTCGCGATACGAAACGTCAACGCCGTAAACTTCCGTGTAAAACTCACGCGCCTGTTTGAGATCACCGAGTTGTTCGTACGCCGCACCGAGTTCGTAGCGCAACGCTTGATACTCGTCTTCACTGTGACCAGGCGCGGACAAACCTTTCTTAAACCAGATAACCGCCGCCTCAGGCATGCCTTTCTGCACGAAACAGTGGCCCAGTAAATTGCAGCATTGCAGGAAACGTGACGTGCCATCACCAGGTTTCACCAAACCCGCCGCCGTCTGGAACTCCTGAATCGCTTCGTCGATCAGGTCCATTTCCTTATACGCGGTGCCCATATTGTAATGCGTCTCGTAGTCTTCGCGAACATCGTCGCCTTCTTCAGCTACGCGGAACTCTTCAAACAACTCAGCGAGACCAGCATCGATACCACTCGCAACTCGCGCCGCGATCGGTGCCGCAACTGGCGTCACGGGCGCAACCGGCGGCTGCTCGCGCACCTCACTCGTTTCACCCGCCAAGGCAGCATAAGCAGCCTCTTCATTAAAAGCGATCCCCTCGTCGACGCGCGTGACCGGAACTTCTTCAACACCGCCGAACTCAAACACGGCAGGCGCTTCAGCTACCGGCTGTGCACCCGCCGCCGGGAGTTTGTCGCGTCGCGCCTGGATGTCCGGGTGCGATCCGAATTGCCGTTCGAGCATTTCGAGCGTATCGACCGCTATATCGGAATAACCTTGCGCGATGTAGAAATCGACGCTTTCCAATTCCTGGCGCATTATGGTTTCCATGCGCGACCCGTCATCAGACGACGTTTCGGTGGCGACAACAGGGGTCGCGCCTTGCGACGCGTCCTCGTTCAGATCGGCAAACGAAGCGGTCGGATCGGAAAAGTTACCACTGGACGGGGCATTGGTTTCAAACGCGTCTGCGGCGTTAGTTTCAAATACCTCTGCGGCATTAGTTTCAAACGGGTCCGCGGCGTTAGTTTCAAACTCGTAAGAGATCGCCTCCGGCTGCTCGATCTCGTCCTGCACCACGGCGAACGTTTCAAACTGCGGCACACCGCCCGCTGTTTCATCTTCCGCGTGCGCCGGGAAATCCTCAGGCGAGTCGTCCTGCAAGCCGCCGAGCAGATTGAGACGATCGAGGTAACGTTGCTCATCGGGCGCGAGCCGCACGAGTTGTGTTAAAGCGTAACGTTCTTCGTCAATGAGCTCCGACGCTTCAGCCGATTCCGCCAACCGCTCGAGAGACGAACGCAGTGCGTCCATGTCGCGTTGCCACCAGTGAATCCGCACCAGCATACGCAACGCAGCGACATGATCGGGATTGCGATCGAGCACCTGGTTGACAATCTCGAGCAGCTCTCGCTCCTCACGTCCCGCGAGCATACGCTCGATGATCGTCGAAAGAATGCGGATCGTTTCATCAACTTCGCCGAGCTTGAGATACAGACGCGTGACCGGCAGAAACTCGGTGTACTTTCCGCTGTCCTGGGCCATCAACAATGACGTGGCGCGTTCCGCGCCCTGCGGATCTTCTGCTTCCAGGTGCGCGCGCGCCAGCATCGACACGAGTTCCGGATCGTCTTCTTTACCTTCGACGGCGCGTTCGAGCACTTCAGCAGCTTCGTCAGCGGTGCCGCGCGCGATGTGCGCTTCGAGCATGCCGCGCAGCGCTTCGCGATCGTCGCGTACGAGCTGCAGCGCTTTCGAGTAAGCGTCGAGTGCTTTTTCCTGTGCGCCGGTTTGATGAAGTCGATTGGCCGCCTGTATGTATGCGTCGGCAGCTTCGCGACGCATATTCTCTTTCACGTAACCGTCGGCGAGTTTCAGACGGATGTCGGTGTTATTCGGATCGAGATCGGCGATCTTGTGCAGTACGTCGAGAGTCTTTTTGTTATCGCCGGAACGCGTGTAAGCGTCGGCGACCACGAGATACTGCGCGCGTGCGTCGTGAACGAGTCCCTGAGTGGCGTAGAGTTCGGCTAGTTTGTAAGCGATGATGGGATCGCGCGTACGAATACGCTCGATCTTTTTGTACATCGCGATGGCTTTAAGGTTGAATTGCTGTGCGCTGTAGTGTTCGGCGATGCGCTCGAAGCAGGAAACCGCTTCCTCGTTTTTGCCGGAGCGAACGTACAGATCGCCCAGCATGTTCAAGGTGGTGAGATCGTCAGCGTCGTTATCGACGATCTGCCGATACTCCTTGATTGCCGCACTGATCTTCCCCTGAGACAGAGATTTCTCAGCGGCTTTTAGAACCTTCGCTTTGTCGAAAGCCATTAGGGATCTTAGATATCGTTAATACGCATCGGCGGCTTTAACGTAGCAGCGGGCAGCGGGACAAAGCCATTCAGATAAGCGCTTGTCTAAAACTCCACTTTCCAACTCCGGCAAACAGCCGCGAGATACGCTAACATGCGTAAATAAAGGGTGTCAACGCAGCTATTTACTGAAAATTTAGGGCAGCGAATCGCGATCGCCGGGCTGGTTATTTACGTGGCGTTTGCGCCTCACTCCGTAGCCGGCAGCGTTATCGGAGTCGCGGTAAGTGGTATCGGTTGGGCGATTCGCACGGCGGCGACGCGCAGTTTTGGCCTCCGTCCCTCGTTCGGCCGGTCGAAATTCGACCTGGTCATTGTGCTGTCGCTGCTGTGGACTGCGCTCTCGTCGGCTCTTTCGGAAGAGCCGGATATCAGCCTCGCAAAACTGGCGTCGGTATGGACTGTGTTCGTACTTTATTTGACGCGCGCGGTGCTGACACGGCGCACGGCGCTGTTGCTCGTGGGGTTATTGATTTTGTCGGGGTGTGTGGGGGCTGCTTACAGCGCGTTTGACCTGTTGCGCGGGCGTGGCGTGGTGATCGAATCGATCGCGCCGGGCAGTCCGTTTCAGCAAATTGGTGTTTTGCGCGGCGACACGATTTGGCGTGTTGGCGGGCAGAGGGTTTATTCGGTTGGTGAAATCGACGAGGCGTTGAAAAACGCTCCGGTTGGTGTGCCGCTGACGGTCAGTATGATTTCGCAGGGTGAACACGTTGAACGTCCGGGATTCGTGTTGACTTCGGCTCAGCAACAGGCGATCTCGCCTGCCGGCGTGACAGGCAGCGAACGTAATCATCGTTTCCGGGCGTCGGGCTGGACGCGTCACTACGAAACGTTTTCCGAAGTGCTTCAGATCATCGCGCTGCTCGCACTTGGTCTCGCGTTCGCCCACCTGAGAAACCACGGCCCTAACAAGTATTTCCGAATTGCGCTGGCCGCGGCGGCGGTTTTGACCTTGGGTTTAGTGTTCACGGCGATGCGCACAGTGATCGTCGCGTTTGTGATCGGCGCCTGCGTGATCGCGTGGCGATCGCTGCGCGGCGCATATAAAGTGGTTTTCACGTTCGCGCTCTTCTTTGTGCTCGCTTTCGGCGCTGTCGTGGTTTGGCAAACGCGTGCGCGTGATGCGCTATCGCTGAACGATCCGAGCTCGCGGCTGCGTTTCGAAGTCGCGCGCGTGGGCATGTCGCGAATACCGGTGCATCCGGTGTTTGGACACGGAATGGACGCGATGAAACGGCACTGGAATGAGTGGGGCTTTCCCGGCAAGGACATGCTTCATCTGCACTCGACGCCGCTGCAACTCGCGTTCGATCGGGGCTTGCCGATGCTCCTGCTTTGGTTGTCGATGATGATTCTCTTCTGGACGCACATCTCGACGAGTGTGAGACAGGCCACGGATCTCAGCGATACGCATGTTTACGGCGTCCTGCTTGGCGGGTTGGGTGGGCTCAGCGGTTTTCTCGCGAGTTCACTTGTGAACTACAACTACGGCGACAGCGAAGTCGCGATGCTGTTCTGGTGGTTGATGGGAGTCTGCGTATTTTGTACCTCTGATAATCGGTTGATAAGATCCGAACCATGACATTTCCCCAAACAAACGAAGCCGCAATTTACTATTTTCCCTACATCGATCTCGCGCGCACTGACGACATTGTTTCGCTGCTGAAGGACCAGCTCGCGGACACGATGCCGTTTTTGGAGCGCATTTCTGAAGAGCAGTCGCTGCATCGGTACGGACCGGACAAGTGGTCCATTCGAGAGCTTTGGAACCACGTTAACGACGGCGAACGGATCTTTCTGGGCCGGGCGCTGTGGTTTGCGCGTGGTTTTAAGGACTCGTTGCCGAGTTTCGATCAGAACATCGCGGTTGAGGGCGCTGGCGCCAACGACACGCCGTGGGCCGATCACGTGGAAGAATTTCGGACGGTGCGACTCGGCACGCTTTCGTTCTTCCGCAACCTGCCGCGCGAGGCGTGGTTCATGACGGGCGTCGCGAGCGATAACCCGTTTACTGTGAACGCGCTGGCGTACATCATCGCCGGCCACGCCGCCCACCACGTGAACGTGCTGAAAGAACGGTATCTATAGGCCAACGCTTCCAGCGTTGATTATCCGTTACCTCTGGCAAACCCAGGGTTGTGGCCAACCCTGATGGGCTGAAATTAGTTAACACCTTCGGTGTTTCCTAGCTGGAAAACGGCTTGCCCGCTGGCGTTTAACATAGTTATTGTTTTTCCCGCCCCGTAAGGTGTACTCTTGAGGCCTGCGGAACACTCACGCAGATCTATCTCCGCAGGCCCCAAGGCAACACTACCGCCCGACTTCCAGGAGAGTCGCCATGAAACGGTGTCCGCAGTGTGAGTTTATTTACGAAGACGACCAGTCTCTGTGCGATATGGACGGAGTTCTGCTCGTTCTCGACGAGCGAACACTACCCAGCCTTCATGCGCTCGCGCCTGTTGACGCACCGCTCATGGCGACGGCGCCCAAGGCTCCCTGGCGACACCGCACATTTCCGGCGATGGCCGCGCTGATTATCGCGACCGTCTTTTCGCTCGTCTATTTTGTATCGACGCAACGCAGTGCGTCTGCGCCGGCTGCTGTTAGCGGGACATCCATGGCCGTGCCTGCGTCAGAACTGCCGTCGCCGCGCGATGCGAATCAAACAGTTCCGCCACCGGCTGCGGAAAACGATGGCGCTGCCTCGGGAGTCAGTGAACCAGCAAAGGAAGAGGCCAAGCCGGAACCGAATAAAGCGCCGACGACGGCGCCTGCGCCCGCAAAGAAAGCAAGTAGTAAAACGACTGAACGCAAACCTGCCGAAGAAGTGAAGAAAGACGATTCGAAGGTAGGTTCTCTCCTCAAGAAGACGGGTCGCATACTGAAGAAACCGTTCAAGTTCTGAAGTATTGATCGGTGCGGTTGTGAAACCGCTACACACTTATGAAACGTTGCCCCCAGTGCCTCTTCATCTATCCTGAAACGGATAGTCGCTGCGATTTCGACGACACATCGCTCGTCGTAGTTGATGACGCGGAGATCGACGCGGCTACGCAAGGTGCCGCTCCGGCCGCAAGTGCAACTGCAAAGAAATCGAAGCGCACGTCTAAAAAGCGCGAACCAAAGAGCGCCACGAATTCCACGGATACGCCCGCAACACGCCGTCGCAAAACGAAGGTCGTCGTCACGGCCTTAGGACTGCTGCTGGGCGTACTCGGAGTGTTTGGTTACTCCAGTCGTAGTTCGAGTACTCCCAACACGATCGAGCCAATTCCCGTCGCCAGCGCACTCTCCCGAGAAGACCTCACAGTGTCGCAACCGGCGGCTGTCTCACCCGCGCCGCTCGAAACGCCGTCGCCCTCGCCATCTCCTTCAGCAACCCCAAAAGAAGCTCGCGAAAACATCGCAACCTCGCACTCGCGCACAACAGCAGCGCCTGTTTCGACCAGTGGCCCAGGAATCGGAAAGAAACTCGGCGGCAAACCCGTGATCCTGTTGTCGAGCGGCGGGAGGATCGATGCTGACGAAGTCTGGCGCACACGCGACGGCGTGTGGTATCGCCGCAACGGCATCGTCACCCTCCTCAAACACAACCGCGTCAAAGCGATCGGCAACCAGTAATTGGTTTTTTGTTTTTATCCGCGGAAATACCAGCGACGCAGTCGTTGGGTCGCTTAGGTCCTAACCACTAAACCTACGAAGTAAGCCAAGCGCGAAAACCTCTTTTACCTTTCGGACAATCGCCCGTAAACTACCCAAGAGCCCCCGCTCTATCCGAAGGGACTTTTGCCTTGAGGTCTGTGCAGTTAACGCAAGCGGTTACGTCCGGCGATGCAGGCGCTGTCAGTACCGTTCTCGCCAACGGAGCCGACGTGAACGAACGAACCGGCGGCGGGCAAACGCCTTTAATCCTCGCCACCATCTTCGGTCACACGCATATCATTCCGCTTTTGCTGGAAGCGGGCGCCGATCCCCAGTTGCGCGATAACCTCGGACTCAACGCCGTCGATTGGGCACATCGACGAGGCGCGACCGAAGCCCTCGAAATGCTCACAAACAAACCACGCCGCCGATCTGGGATCGAAGCGCGCGCGGAAACGAGAACGCCAGTGCAAACCGAAACCCGTGTTGAGACGCGCCCCACCGCGCCCGTCAGAGATGCAGCGCCACGCGAACGTGACACCGATAACCACAGATCAGTCTCGCAGGCAGAAAAGAGTCAACGCTGGCTCGCGGGACTGAAGCAGCGCATGGAGGAACAGTCGCAGCAGATTACGGAACGTTCGCAACGCGACGTCGAGGAAAGTCAAAACATCTTCATGCGGCAACCGGAGCCGCCGCCGGAAATCCCGGACCTACCAGGGCCGGCGCCAGAGATACCGGACCTACCGACGCCACAACCGGAAATACCGAAACCCGGTCCTGACGTACCCGAACTACCAACGCCCGACTTACCTGGCACACCGCCGGAACTACCGAAACCAGTTTCACCGATTCCACCGCAACCGCAACCGGAGATCCCGGCGGAACCACCGGTAACCGAACCACCAACAATCCAGCCACCGGTGACAGAACCGCCAGTCGCGCAAACCATGCGTGAGAGCGAACGAACACGTGCGCAATCTTTTATTGCACCACGAGTAACCGATCCACCGGTGACGGAACCGCCAGTCGCCCAGACGAGGCGTGAGGCCGAACGAACACCTGCGCGATCCTTTACCGCGCCACGTGTAACCGATCCACCAGTGACTGGACCACCGGCGACGCACACAGCGGCGACCGAACCGCCAGTCGTGCAGTTAACACCGGTGACCGCCGCGACAGCCACACGGCTACCACAACCAGCCGACGAACCGGCGCGCCCGCGATCCGGTCGCAAGCTTTGCCCGAAGTGCGGCGCCATATACAACAGCGAACTCGTCGCCTACTGCGCTCATCACTTCGTGGCGCTCGTTGACGCGGACCAACCACCCGTCATCTCCGAGCCGGCAAAAGCATCACCAGCGATGTTCTGGATGATCATCGTCATCACGCTAACCGGTTCGCTCGTCGTTGGCTCCGTTATCACCGCATTCTTCTACAACTCAAGCGGCGCTGAACGGCAAGCCGCCAGCTCGCCGGCAACACCCACCGCAGTACAAAAAGGAACTCCAGTTGTCGGTCGCGAACTCGAAGGAAAAATCGTGTCGCTGCCAACGGCCGAATGCCCGCTCAACGGACAGGAAGCCATTCCCGGCACCGTCGTTGTACGCGTCACCATCGACCGGGGTGGACAAGTGAAATCCGCGACCGCCTCCGGCGGCGACTGGCTGCTGCGCGGCGCCGCCAGCGAAGCCGCAATGAAATCCACCTTTGCGCCGGAGAAGTTGCGCAGCCGCGAAACAGAAGGGACAATTACTTACACCTTTGAACCCTGAGACCCTTCGTGCCTGATTCGCAGCAAACACAAATTCTCCCTGACGAACTACGCCTCAGCGGACCCGCGCTCGGCACGATCTTACGCAATCGTTATCGACTCGACAGCGAACTCGGCCGCGGCGGCATGGGCACGGTCTATCGGGCAACGGATCTCGAACTCGAACGCGAAGTCGCCGTCAAGGTTCTTTCCGCGACCAGCCAGACGTCAGACGCACGCAACCGTTTGATTCGCGAAGCACGCGCCGCCGCAGCGCTCAATCATCCGCACATCGTCACCATTCACGACGTTGGTGAAGAAAGTGGACAACCGTTTTTGGTGATGGAACTCGTTCCTGGTCCACGTCTTTCGCAAGCGCGTCCGACGGATCTCGCGCGCGTCGTGGACATCGCGACGCAGATCTGCGCGGCACTCGAACACGCGCACATCAACCAGATCGTTCATCGCGATCTCAAGCCGGACAATGTTTTGCTCTCCGATACGAGCTATTCAACGAACGTGAAGCTCGCGGATCTCGGACTTGCCCTGCCGGCATACGGCGCGCGCATCTCTCGCGCCGGCGTGATCGTCGGAACTGCTGCTTACATGGCGCCGGAATAGGCGTTGGGCCAAACGGTCGATGGCCGCGCGGATCTCTACGCGCTCGGCGTGCTGCTTTACGAGTTAACCACCGGACGCGTCCCTTTCACCGGCGACGATCCGTTGACGATCGTTTCGCAACACGTGCACGCGCCGGTTGTGCCGCCGCGCGTGCTTCGTCCCGATCTTCCACGACGGCTGGAAGCAATCATCATTCGTTTGCTCGCGAAAGATCCGGCGCAACGATTCGCTTCGGCCACGGAAACGCGTGCGGCGTTGCTCGCATCGTTGACCGACGGCGACGGTGACACGCCTTCCGGCGAAACTCACGTCGCAGTCGCGATACTCGAAGCACTCTCGCGTGGCCGCCTGATCGGACGCGCCACCGAACTCAACGAAGCTCGCGAACTCTGGCAGCGTGCGCGTGAAGGCCGCGGACACGCCGTGCTGCTCAGCGGTGAACCCGGCGCGGGCAAGACGCGTCTCGCCCGCGAACTCACGATTCAGGCCGCCGTTGATGGCGCACTCGTGTTGACCGGTGGTTGTTACGAGTACGAAGCGACCACGCCGTACCTGCCGTTTGTCGAAGCTTTTCGACGGTGGACGCGTGAAGAGAAAGACGATGACAAACTTCGCGAACTCCTCGGTGATGCCGCTCCGCAGATTGCGAAACTCGGGCCCGAACTCGTTACGCGTCTTGGTCCATTTCCCGAACGCGACCAGCTCGCGCCACACGAAGAACGGCTGCTGTTCTTTGACGCGGTGGCAAAGGTGTTTGCGAACATCGCACAACGCCAGTCACTCATGTTCTACGCTGACGATCTGCATTGGGCCGATCACGGCACGCTTTGGCTGCTCGGACATCTCCTGCGGCAATTGCGCACCGAGCGCGTGCTGATCGTCGGCTCGTATCGCGAAACGGAACTCGATCGCACGCATCCGCTCGCGAAAGCACTCGTCGACTGGAATCGTGAACGATTGATCACGCGCATCGTGCTACGTCGTTTCGATCAAAACGAAACGGGCGATCAACTCGGCGCGCTTCTCGGCGAACAGGTGAGCGGTGAGTTTGCGCTTGCTGTTCATCGTGAGACTGAAGGTAATCCGTTTTTCGTCGAAGAGGTGTTAAAGGCGCTGATTGAGAGAGGTTCCGTGCGTCGCGAGAGCGGGCGCTGGCGGCGTTGCGGCGTCGACGAGTTGGTGATTCCGCAGAGTGTCAAAGAAGCGATTGGTCATCGTCTGAACCGCGTCAGTTCGGACACGAACGAAGTGCTGCGGGTCTGCGCGATTCTCGGGAAGGTGTTTACGTTTGAGGAACTATCGTCGGCGGCCGAACAGAACGAAGACGCGTTGCTTGATGCGCTTGATGAGGCGTCGGGAGCGCAACTGATCTCCGCCGGCTCGGGCGATTCGTTCAGTTTCACGCACGACAAGATTCGCGAGGTTTTGTATGAGGAGTTGAATCCGATCCGGCGACGGCGTTTGCATCGTCATGTTGCGGAAGGACTCGAGCGACGTTGTGCTACGGCGCCTTGCGCGGTTGAGAAGTTGGCCCATCATTACATCCAGGCCGGAGATCACGAGCGCGGGTTGAAGTATGCCAAACAAGCTGCCGCCGAAGCAGAGCGTGTGTTTGCTTTTGACGAAGCGATCGCGGCGTACAGTCGCGCGCTTAATTGTGCCGAGGCGATGGGATCCGTCGCTGAACAGTTGGCGCAGGAAGAAGCGATCGGCAAGGTCTACATGATGCACGGCGAGACGGTGCTTGCCGGCGAACACTTCGAGCGCGCGTTGCAATACGCGGAAGATCCAGCCACACGCGTGCGTTTGCAATGCCAGGCCGCGGCGTCGCTCGTGACGACCGGCGATCCGCGCGGGATTGAGTATGTTCGCCAGGCGCTCGAAGTGCTCGATCCAGAGACGAGTCCACTTGAAACGGCAAACGCACTCTCGACCGAAGCTCGCTTTCATCATCTTGCGGGACGTCACGCGAAGGCGCGCGAGTTGTTGCTCGGTGCGGCAGACCTCGTCGCGGAGACGGCGGAGAGCGAGAGTATCAGCACGTTTGCGGCGCCGATAATCGCGCAGATCTATGCGTATCTCGCGGGCGTGCATCAACACCTGGGACTGTTCGAAGACGCGGATGTTTGGGCCCGACACGCGATCGCTTTCGGGGTGAAGCACAACGTGCTGTTTGCGCAAGCGTCAGGGAATGAGTTTCTCGGCGAAGACGCGGTACATCGCGGCGATTACGAGGGGAGTCTCAAATTTGGAGAACGCGAGATCGAGATTGCCGAGAAACTACATTCACGCGAACGCCGCGTGTGGGTGCACTTATACCAAAGTTCAGCTCACTTCCACCTGGGCGAAACGGAACGTGCGATTCAAGAGATTCAGCGAGGTATCGAGCTCGCCGAATCGATTGGTGAGAAGCGTGCGCTGTCGTTGTTAAATACCAACCTTGCGATCGCGCAGGCGAAGTTGGGACAGTTTGATAAGGCTCTGGAAATTGCGACCGCGAATGTTGAGCGAGCGACGGCGATCGGGCTCCTCTACACGCATTTTGAAGCGTTGCGCGCCCTCGCTGATGTGCATTTCAAGCGCGCGCTGAGTGGCATGTATGAAGGCGCGTTGGACCAGGCGGCGGATGTTTGCCGACAGGCGGAAGACTTGATCGCGCCGAGTGAGTCACGCGTGAGCCGGCTGTGGCTCGGACCGCTCTATATCGAAGTGCTCCTCGCGCAAAACAAACGAGACGAAGCCCGCGAGAAGTTGACTGAATATCAATCCCTCGTGGCGGAATGCCAAACCCCGCGCTTCACCACCGAAGCGACCCGCCTCTCCACTTTAGTCAACAACTAAAACTAAGACCGCGTCCCACAACATCATCGCTTTGTTCGAAACACGCCATCGTTTTGCAACCTACACGAACCGCGCTAGTAGTAAATAACGCTCATCCTCCGTACTACCTGAAGCTTCCCCGCCGCTGAAAGTCCCCTACCGCAGTACCAGTTGGTTGTTGGAGGTTGGAAGATGAATACCCGGCGCCAAACTCGATCTGTCGTCGAGAAGCTTACGTTCGTTCTGTTACTGTTCGCTACGGTTTGCTTTTTTACATTCACACGTTCAACAGAAGCTTCCAACCCTCCCAGTGGGGCGATTAGCCCTACCGGTCCAAACGTCGTCTGGCAAGGGCCGCTCACCGGCGGCGCCTGCGCCAACGAGACCACCTGCGTCGAAGGCACCAACTGCGACACCTTCAAATTGACGCTAACCGGAACCGAAGACGATTGGTCCGGCAAAGTCGTCAACGTCACGATTAACTGGCTGAACCCGGCGAACGATTACGATCTCTACATTCACAAAGGTGAAAACTGCCCTGCCACCGGCCCATGCGAAGGCCCTGTTGTCTCGCAGGACGGTAACGGCGCGCCGAGCACGCAGGAAGCCGGCAGTATCGATCCGAGTTCAACCGGCACCGGCACATATCTAGTGCGGCTCGTGATCTTCTCGGTTTCACCCGGCGATCCGTTCACCGGCACCGCGAGCGTTGGACCAGCGCCTCCGGCACGCGCAGCAAACTACGTCAAAGACGGCATCACTTTCAGCCCGAACGTGACCGTCAAAGCGCCCGTGGCGCGACGCGACGGCGAACCCAGCAATCGCACCGACAAGTTTGGCAATCACTACACTTCCGCGATTCGCGGCGTGCCGGCCGGCGTGGATCTCTGGTACTTCGATCTGCGACCGAATAGTCCGACTTATGACCCCTTCATGCGCAATCCGATCTATCGCGGCCAGCCCGACTCGTTCACTCAACAAAACGCAACCGCACTCGGCGCTGATGGCGGTGGTGACGTCGATCTCGCTGTCGGTTTCGACACCAACGATCCCGCAGCGCCGCCGGTGTTGGCGTACTCAAGTCTCGTAGCCGCAAACATCTCCACCGGGAAATCAACGGATCGTGGCCAAACGTTTCAACTCAACCCGGCCGGCAATGTAACCGGCGGCGTGCCGGTTGACGATCGCCAGTGGCTCGAGTTTCACGGCAACAACACCGTCTACCTGCTCTATCGCACCATCGCGCCCACGATCGCGATGGTCCAACGATCCGACGACGGTGGTTTCACTTATGGACCGGCAACTGTTGTCGGCGCCATCGGACAAGTCGGTTATCTCGACGTGCACCAGGCATCGGGCGCCGTTTACGTCAGCGGCAGCACGGGCCAGGTTTGCGTCGGCAGACCATCCGCGCCGAACACCGCACCATCTGCATACACGTGCACGCAGGTCGCAGAAACAAACGAAAACGCGGCCAACATCTTCTTCGTGGTGAAAGTTGCAGACGATGGGCGCAAGTGGCTCAATCCGGCAACCAACACGCAGGAAGATGTCGGCACTGCGTACGTGGTCTATTCGAACGGCTTCAAGATCTTCATGCGTCATTCGCTCGACGGCGGTAGAACGTGGAGCGATCGCGTTCGAGTCAGCGATGGACTAAACACTCGCACCGCGCTCTTCCCGTGGCTCGATACCGGTCCAACGCCCGGTTCTGTCGGAGTCGTTTGGTATGGCACGGCGGGCGCCGTGAACAACGACGACGCTAACTGGCAGGTCTTCTACGCGCAGAGTTTCAACGCCGACGAAGCAGTGCCGACGTTCCGCCAGGTCACCGCCAGTGATCACTTCATTCACGCGAGCAACATTTCAACCGGCGGCACGCTCGGCACAGCGAACCGCAATCTGATCGATTACTTCCAGGTGTCGTTTGATCCAACCGGCGCTGCGGTGATCAGCTACACCGACGATCACAACGACTTTGACGGCCACACTTACGTCACGCGGCAGATCAGTGGCGCAAGTATCAACAACGAAGGGACGACGAATATTCCCCCGCCGAACGAGGGAGCCAGCCTGCCACCCAAAGCGGCCCTGCCCGCTGATAGCCCGCAGGTTACCGACTTTGCGCAGGACGTGCAGGTTGGCTTACTCGGCGTGTTACCACTCAACGATCCACTCGACATCCTTTCGATCAAGTATTCGTGCGAGACGAATACAAGTGGACCAGTGATCGTGGCGACGATGAAGGTGTCGGATCTGGTGCTGGTTCCGCCGGGCTCGAACTGGCGTATGAGCTTCGCGGCGAACGCGCCTGATTCGCGTTTGAGTCCGACTGGCGATTACAGCTTTGGACTTTCCGATCGCGGCGATCAGTTCTTCGTGCGCGCGCAAACGCCGCTGACAATTACGACCGAACCCTTTCTGTCAGCGAATCAGTTTACGTTTGGCACCGTGCAACGACTGTCAGACGGCACGCTGGCTTACACGACGCGCGGTACTGCGGATTCGGGTTCGTTCGACATGCTCAACAAGACGATCACGATCAAAGTCTCAGCGAGCAAACTGAATCCGTTCGTAACGAAAGGTCCGGCCATCGGGCTGGGTTCAATCTTCACCGGGCTGCGAGGCCAAACGTTTACGAGTGGTCAGAATGCGAAGACTGATGTGACGCGTGGAGGAACGCTGTTCACGATCGAACGCTGCTCCGGAAGTACGGGCGGTGGCGGTGGTGGCGGCGGCATTAACCACGGCCACGCGTTCAGAGTAACGGGCAGCGGGAAGATCTTTGGCAAGACCGTGAGCTTCGAGATCAACGCCGACGATCTGCCGAGCGGCCGTTTGAAATACACGGACAAGGAACAACCGATCGAGTTCGCGTCAGACAAGATTACCGGGTTTACGCGGCTCGCCAGTAATAAGGTTAGTTTCACCGGGGAGGCGACCATCAACGGTCAGAAGGTGATGTTCACCGTTGAAGTCGAAGACAATGGCGAGCCGGGGACGAATGATCGTTTCAAGATCATCATCACCGGCGCCGCGAACTCAATGCGTGAGGGCGTGCTCACGCAAGGCAACATTCAGTTCCATCGATAAAGGAGGAACCGTGATGAGAACTCTTAATGTTGCAGTGCTGACGTTGTTGCTGTTAGCGACAAACGCATTCGCGCAAAAGACGACACCGCCCGCTGCCGTGCAGAAGACGACATCACCCGTGGTCGTCGAAACGCTCGACGGCATTGGTATCGGGACCAGCATTGATGAGGTTCGATCCAGGCTCTCGCAGATCGGCACGGGCGGTGGTCGCGATACACGTGACGGCGGACGCAAAGAAGCGTGGACGTTGAATGAGACGGACTACGCGACGGTAGCGTTTAAGACGAATAAGGCTGGAAAAGTTGTATGGGTCAGTGCGTTTGTTCGGCCGGGGCGTGAGGTGTTGTTTGCGAAGCTCGGCGATCCGGCAAAAGCGACTACGCTGACGAAGTCGCAGGCCATTTGGAATGTTAGTTCAGCGAGCGGTGGTTATCGTCTGGTGGCGAAAGGAGCCGAGGGGAAAGCAAGTGTCGTCTACCTGCTTTCCCTTGACTTCCCGGAAATTCAATAACTACTCCGTAGATTCGGAGCCTTTCAGGTAACGGTCGAGAAAGTCGAGTACCGCTTTGTACGCACGGATCTCGTTTGCCTTTTTCGTAAATCCGTGGCCTTCGTTGTCAAACAAAACGTACTCGACAACGCCGTTGCGCTTCTTGATGTTCTCGACAATTTCATCTGACTCGGGCTTGATCACGCGCGGATCGTTCGCACCCTGCAACACGATCAACGGCTTAACGATCTTGTCCGCGTGAAACAGCGGCGATACCGCGCGCAGATTTTCCAGGTCTTTGCTCGGGTCGCCGATCTCTTTGTAGAGCGATTTGCGGAACGACTCCCAATACGGCGGGATCGATTGCAGCGTGCGCACCCAATTGGAAACGCCAAACAGGTCAACGCCAACGGCAAACTCTTCCGGCTTGAACGCCAACGCGGCCAGCACCATGTAACCGCCGTACGAACCGCCCATGATCCCGATCTTCTTTTCGTCAACGTAACCGAGCGACGCGAGATACTTCTTCGCTTCAACACAATCCCATAACGGCTCGCGCCCGTGTTTCCCATCGTCGGCCGCGAAAAACGTCTTGCCGTAACCACTCGAGCCGCGATTGTTGACGCCGAGAATCGCGTAACCATGATTTACGAGATACTGCGTCACCGGACTGTACCCGACGCGTGTCTGTCCACCCGGTCCACCGTGAATCAGCAACAACGCCGGCACTTTGTTCTGCGCGCTCGCCTGTTTTGGTTTGTAAAGAATCGACGGGACCTCGACACCGTCAAACGACTTGTAGCGAATCACCTGCGAGTCAACGAGATCGTCAGGATTGATCTCGGGGTTCAAACTATTAGTCAGCTTCGTCGCTTTCTTCGTTGCGAACTCGTAAACGTAAAGATTGCTCGGACTCCGATCGCCATTGAGATAAAACGCCATCAACTTTTCACTCGGCGAGATGTTCACGCCGGTGATATCGGCGTTCGGCAGCTTCGGCAGGTCAACGAGTTTGCCGGTAGCCTGTTCGTAAATCTTGATCTTCGTGCGCGCGTCTTCGTTGATAGCCGTGCCGCGGAACTTGCCATTTCGCGAGAAGTAGGTGTAAGAAACATCCCACGGCGCTTTCTGCACTACCTCCGTCTTTCCAGTCGCGAGACTGTCTTCTGAAAAGCGATGTATTTCTCATCGTTGGAAATGTCGGCAAAATCGAGACCCGTCTCGTCCTTGTAAATTAGCGACGGTTTGAAAGTGTCAATAGGCATCTCGAAAACGTCGAAGAAACGCTGATCCCGTTCGTTAGTCGAGAAAAAGAACGACTTTCGATCGTGACTCCAGCCAAGGAAGCTGGCCTTCGTTTTGTCGCCCGGCGGGAGGTCGCGTTCAGTGCCGTCAAGCTCACGTACATAGAGATGGTTGTTTTCGTTGCCACCGCGATCGTACGTGTAAAGAATGCGCGCGTCGTTTGGAAAGTACGAAAACCGCATACGTGCTCTCTTTCGTCGACTTCGTCAGTGGCGCAGCCTCGCCGCCAGTCACGGCGACCGAATAGACGTTGAAAATTCCTGTCTTGTTACTGTGAAACAGGATCGACTTCTCATCCGGTGAGAATGAGCTGCCGCCGATCCGGGTGGTGTTCATAAACTGCTCGATCGTGTACTGCCTGGTTGGAGAAGGGCGGCCCGGCTGCTGCGCCACCGCCGCCTGAGCGTTGAGAACGATGAGCGCAAAAAGGGCGAGTGTTCTAGCATGGAACATGGGCTATCCCTCACTTTCAGAAACCGGGATTGATTTTGCGTGGTAAAGTAACGCTAATTTAGAAATAAGCCAAGATCGCGAACAACGATGTCCAGCGAACCTCAGGAACGAGACCTTTTCCTTAAATGTCTGCTCGAAGCCAACGTAGATGGCATCATCGCGTTCGACCGCGAGTACCGATACACGACCTGGAATCGCGCGATGGAACGCATGTCGGGTGTGAAGCGCGAGCACGTGCTCGGCAAATGCGCGTTGGAAATCTTTCCTTGCCTCATCGAGACGGGCGAAGACAAGTTCTACAGTGAAGCGCTCGCGGGCCGCAGCGCGGTCGCCGAGAACCGGCCGTTCACCTTCGCGCAGACGGACAAACGCGGTTTCTTTGAGGGCTACTACTCACCGCGGCACGATGAAAAAGGAGACGTGATCGGCGGCGTCGCGATCATTCGCGACATCACGGATCGCAAACTCGCCGAAGCTTCCGACGATCACAAACGACTCGCCTTTCACGTGGAGAACACGCCGCTCGCAGTGATCGAGTGGGATCACCAGTTTCGCGTGTTGCGGTGGTCGCCCGCGGCGCAACGGCTTTTTGGTTGGACGGCCGATGAGGTTATCGGGAAGCGCTTCAACGACTGGCAGTTCGTTGTTCCCGAAGACGTGGAGGCCGTGAACCAGGTTGGCGAACGCCAGAACGAGGGTCGCGAGCAACACGGGATTTCGAGAAATCGCAACTACACGAAGCTCGGCAACATTCTTCATTGCGAGTGGTACAACTCCGCGCTGTACAGCCCAAGCGGAAAATTAATCTCGGTGCTCTCGCTTGTGCTCGACGTGACACTCGCGACGCGTATCGAGGAAGCACTGCGCAAGTCAGAGGCGCAGTACCGGCTGCTGTTTGAATCAAATCCGCAGTCGATGTGGGTTTACGATGTTGAGACATTGCGCTTTCTCGCGGTGAACGACGCTGCGATTCGTCGCTATGGTTACTCGCGCGCCGAGTTTCTCTCGATGACGATCATGGATATTCGTCCGCAGGAAGATGTGCAGTTGCTTGCCGATCATCTCGCGCAACGGACGGACGAGGTCGATCACGCCGGTCAATGGCGTCATCGCAAGAAGGACGGCTTGATCATCAACGTCGAAGTTACCGCCAATCGTTTGAACTTTGCCGGTCGACCGGCGGAGTTTGTGCTCGCTAACGACATCACTGAACGGATGCGAGCAGAAACGGCGTTGCGCATCAGCGAAGACCGTTACCGTGATCTTGTCGATAACAGTCACGAACTGATCTGCACGCACGATCTTGAAGGCAAAGTGCTGTCGGTAAATCCGTGGGCGGCGCGCATGCTCGGCTATCCGCAGGAGTCGCTGATCGGCATGAATATTCGCGACGGGCTGTTGCCGGAGTATCGCGACAAGTTCGATGAATATTTGCGCACGGTCAAGACGGAAGGCTCTGCGGGCGGCGTGATGAAAGTGCGTACCGCGACCGGTGAGATCAGGCTTTGGGAATATTACAACACGCTGCGCACCGAAGGCGTCGAGAAGCCGATCGTGCGGGGTATGGCCCATGACGCTACCGAACGCCGCATGGCGTTGCAACGTGAAAAAGAAGCGCGACTGGAAGCGGAAGCGGCGAATCGCGTGAAGGATGAGTTTCTTTCGACGTTGTCGCACGAACTGCGCACGCCGCTGACCGCGATCATGGGTTGGTCGGATCTGCTCTTGCATGATGAAGTCGCGCCGGACAAACGCCGGCAGGCGATCGAAACGATTGCCCGCAACGCAAACTCGCAGTGCGAACTGATCAATGACCTGCTCGAAGTGTCGCGCATCATCACCGGGAAGCTGCGGCTTGAGTTTGCTGGTTGTGAACTGGAGTCGGTGATTCAGGCCGCGGTGGAAAGTATTCGTCCGACTGCTGAAGCGAAAGGCGTCAGGTTGCAAGTGTTGCTGGAACCCGATGCCGGTCCAATCTTCGGCGACCGCGAACGGCTTCAGCAGATCGTTTGGAATCTGTTGTCGAACGGCGTTAAGTTCACGCGCAACGGCGGGTTGGTCCAGGTGAAGCTGCAACGAATCAACTCGCACGTCGAGATCGTTGTGACTGACACCGGCGTGGGGATCAAACCTGATTTTTTGCCGCACGTGTTTGAGCGTTTTCGCCAGGCGGATGGCTCGACGACCAGGCATTACGGTGGACTCGGACTCGGGCTGGCGATCGTACGACATCTGATTGAGCTGCACGGCGGCACCGTTTATGCGGAGAGCGCGGGTAAGGATCAGGGATCGATCTTCACAGTTCGCTTTCGGTCGATGCTGGCGCCTGAGCAGCAGGCTGAGCCGCGGTTGGAACGGCAGGCTGTGGGCGTGGTTGAGTCGCGCGATCGGAACCAGACATTGCGCGGGTTGCGCGTGTTGGTGGTTGATGATGAGTTTGATGCGCGCACGTTGGTCACGACGATGCTGGAGCGTTCGGGCGCGCAAGTGCTGGCGGTTGCCTCGACGCGTGAAGCGCTCGAGTCAATGCAGACGTGGAACCCGGACGTGCTGATCGCCGACATCGGGATGCCGATAGAGGATGGTTACAGTTTGATCAGGAAAGTGCGCGCGCTGCCGAGCGATCGGGGTGGACAAACACCCGCGCTCGCGCTCACCGCCTACGCGCGAACCGAAGATCGTATCCGTGCGCTGTCCGAAGGTTATCAATTCCACCTCGCAAAACCAGTCGACCGGGTTGAGCTGGCCCAGATCGTCGGCAACCTCTGCCACAAATCCTAACGGATTTGCCGTCACATCCGTGGCGGAGCCGACTTACTCGCAGCCGCCCCTACTTTCGTGCAGGCGTCGCCACTGGTGGCCGTTGCGCGCGAGGAGGTCATCGGCTTCGGGTGGGCCGTCGGCGCCGGCCGGGTATTCCGCGAGTTCAGGTTTCTTCTGACTGGCCCACGCCTCTATGATCGGCGTTATCAAACGCCACTGCGCTTCAACTTCATCGCCACGCGTGAACAGCGTCGCGTCGCCACTCATCACATCAAGCAACAACGTTTCATACGCCGCCGGTGGCTCAACACCAAACGCTCGCTGATAACAAAAGTCCATGTGCACGGTCGTGGTTTGCATTTCAAACCCCGGCCGTTTCGTGACGAAATTGACTGCGATGCCTTCGTTCGGTTGTATCTCCAACACAATCACGTTCGGCTCGATCATATCAGCCGGCGTGCGTGCGAAGAGCGCCTGCGGCGTGCGTTTCAAGTGAACGGCGATCTCCGTCAGGTTGCGACCGAGGTGCTTTCCGGTGCGCACATAAAACGGCACATCCGACCAGCGCCAGTTTGAAACCCGAAACTCGACCGCCACATACGTTTCCGTCTGCGAACCTTCCTTAACGCCCTGCTCCTCGCGATAACCCTTCACACGCTCGCCATTGATCTCACCCGGTCCATACCGCGCGCGCACGGTGCGCTCAGCGACCTCTTCCGGCTTCAACCGGCGAATCGATCGCAACACCTGGACCTTCTCCTCGCGAACCGAATCGGCATCGAACGCAACCGGCGGTTCCATCGCCGTCAGCGTGAGCAGTTGCAGCAAATGATTCGCAACCATGTCGCGCAACGCACCCGACTCTTCGTAATAACCAGCGCGACTGCCGACGCCCGCCATTTCCGCCGCAGTGATCTCGACATAATCAACGTAGTTGCGATTCCAGATCGGCTCAAACATCGAATTGCCGAAACGAAAAACGAGTATGTTCTGCACCGTATCTTTACCGAGGTAATGATCGATGCGAAACACCTGGTTCTCGGAAAACACCTCCGCGATCTTCGCGTTCAGCTCTCGCGCTGATTCAAGATCGCTACCAAATGGTTTCTCCACCACGAGCCGGCTCCAACCATGCTCGTCTGCCTGGGATAGCTTCGCCTTGCCGAGCCCGTCGACGATTGCTGACGCAAGCGACGGCGGCGTCGCCATATAAAACAAGTGATTACTACTTGCGCCGTCCTTCGCCATCTCTTGCAAACGCTGCGCGGTGTGCTGATAAGTACTCTCTTCGGTGAGCTCTCCCCAAATGTAGAAAATCCGCTCCGCTGCCTTGCGCCACTCCTCTTCATCGAAACGTTCTGACTCAGCCAGCGCGTCGTGCATCATCGTGCGAAACTCGTCGTCAGTCATGTGCGTTCGACCAACGCCGAGAATCCGCAGGCCCTCGAGACAGCCTTCGCCTTTCAAATTCCACAACGCGGGCATCAACTTGCGCCGCGTGAGATCTCCGGTGGCGCCGAAGATCACCATCACACACGGCTCCGCCTGCGGCAGCGCCGGCGCTTCCATCCGCGTCGGATTTGGTTCTACCAGTATCGTTGACATGATGATTTCCTACTTCGTACCACGTTCGACGTGTCCGCCAAACTGAAACCGCATCGCCGAGAGCACCTTGTTCGCAAACTCCGCTTCTCCTCGCGAATCAAAGCGTTGAAACAGCGCCGCGCTCAACACCGGTGCCGGCACACCCTCCTCGACCGCGGCGTTGATGGTCCAACGTCCTTCGCCTGAATCCGACACCCGACCCGAGTAGCCTTCGAGCGTCGGATGCTCGGCAAACGAGATCGCCGTCAGGTCGAGCAGCCACGACGCGATCACACTACCGCGTCGCCATAGCTCCGTGATGTCAGCGATGTTGAAATCGTAACGATAGTGTTCGGGATTACGCAGCGGCGAAGTTTCAGCGTCGGCGGTTCGCTCGGTGCTGCCTTCGTTAGCGTGATGCAGGATGTTGAGTCCTTCAGCATACGCGGCCATCAAGCCATACTCGATGCCGTTATGAACCATCTTCACGAAGTGACCGGCGCCGGCCTGACCGCAATACAAGTAACCTTCAGACGCGGTGCCGGCGTTCGGATCGCGTCCTGGTGTGGGCTCGATGCTGCCGCTTCCGGGAGCGAGCGCTTTGAAGATCGGATCGAGGTGTGTGACGACGTCCTTCTCACCGCCAATCATCTGGCAGTAGCCGCGTTCGAGTCCCCACACGCCGCCACTCGTCCCAACGTCGACGTAATGAATACCTTTGACCTTCAGTTCACGCGCACGGCGAATGTCGTCAACGTAATACGAGTTACCACCATCGATGATGATGTCGTCTACACCAACGAGCTTCTCGAGGTCCGCGAGCGTCGCATCGACGAGCGCTGCGGGGATCATCAACCAGATCGCGCGCGGCTGCTCCAGTTTCGCGACAAAATCTTTCAACGACTCAGAACCGACAGCGCCTTCGGTTACAAGCCCCTGCACGGCCGCGGGATTTCGATCGTAAACAACACACTGATGCTTCGCGCGCAAAAGGCGCTTCACCATGTTTGCGCCCATGCGTCCCAATCCAATCATTCCAATTTGCATTAGCAACTCCGATCCGGGTTAATCTGTGCGTCGATTCTACCGAAAGCGTAAGGAGCCCTCCAGATGAGACACCTGAGTCTGCTTTTATTCTTTGTTTTAGCAGTGCCGGTGATGGCGCAAAGATCTAATGTGCGGCTCGGGGGTGAAATAGTCGATCTATCGCATGCGTTTGACGCGACGACCGTTTATTGGCCCACGGCCGAAGGTTTCAAGCTCAGCACCGATTTCGAAGGGATGACCGACAAAGGCTATTTCTACTCGGCTTACAAGTACTCCGCGGCGGAACATGGCGGCACTCATCTCGATGCGCCTGTTCACTTCGCGCAAGGACGTCACACGGTGGACCAGATTCCTTTGAAACAACTGATGGGCAGCGGGATTGTGATCGACGTGACCAGACAGTGCGCCGCGAATCGCGATTACCAGGTCACGGTAGCAGACCTTCAAAACTGGGAGAGACGAAATGGAAGAATCCCGCGCGACGTGATTGTCTTTCTGCACACGGGCTTTGGTAAACGTTATCCCGATCGCAAGTCATATCTCGGCACGGACGAACGCGGAGCGGAGGCAGTCGCCAAGCTTCATTTTCCGGGACTCGATCCCGCAGCGGCGCGCTGGTTAGTTCAGAATCGATCGATCAAAGCGATCGGGCTGGACACAGCGAGCATTGACTACGGCCAATCAACGCTGTTCGAGAGTCATCGCATTCTGATGGAGAAAAACATTCCCGCGTTTGAGAACGTAGCAAATTTGGACCAGTTGCCGGTGAAAGGGTTTTCGGTGATTGCGTTGCCGATGAAGATCAAGGGCGGCAGCGGTGGGCCGCTAAGAATCGTCGCATTTAGGTAAGGTTATGGAACTCAAAGTTTTTGAAAGTCCGGAGGAGGTAGCGCGCGCTGCGGCGCAGCATTTCGTGGAGCTGTGTCGAGATGCCGTGGCGCGAAACAACGGCTTCGCTGTCGCACTATCGGGAGGCTCAACGCCGAAACTACTGTACGCATTGCTGGCGGACCCGAAGGAACCGTTTCGAGATCAGATCGCGTGGAAGAAGACTTTCTTCTTGTTTACGGACGAACGCAATGTTCCGCCCGATCATCCGGATAGTAACTATCGCATGGCGCACGAAGCGATGTTCGCACACGCGCCGAGGACGACGGTCGCTCGCATCTCCGGCGAGAAACCAGCAGACCAGGCGGCTGAAGAATACGAACATTTTTTGGGGGACATGTTTGAAGAGACCCCCGACTTGGATCTGATCTTTCTCGGCCTCGGCGAGGACGGGCACACAGCCTCGCTCTTTCCACACTCACCTGCGTTGAAAGAAACTGAACGTTTGGTTGTCGCGCCGTGGGTTGAGAAGTTGAACGCCTACAGGATCACGTTGACGTTGCCAGTGCTGAACAACGCGAACTCGGTGGTCTTCTTAGTCACCGGGACGTCCAAGGCAGCGGTTTTGAGGGAAGTAAATTCTCCAAATAAAAACCCGGATCTATATCCGGCTCAGGCGATCTCACCGACCAACGGCGCGGTATCATGGCTCGTCGATAAAGCAGCGGCACGCCTCTGTTCGCACAACAACTCTTCAAACACCGGCGCCGATAACGATTTGCTAAATAAAAATCCCTGAACCACATCACAACCGAGCGAAGTTAAATACTGAAGCTGCTCGTGCGTCTCAACTCCCTCGGCAATCACCGTCAAATCCAGCGCATGCCCTAACGTAATAATCGCTCGCACGATCGCCGTGTCGTGCGGATCTTTGCAAACGTCAGCGACAAACGTCTTGTCGATCTTCAATGTGTCGATAGGAAAACGCTTCAGATAATTCAGCGACGAATAACCAGTGCCAAAGTCATCGATCGCTACCCTGATCCCCATCAACTTCAACTCGTGTAACTTCTCGATCGCCTGCTCGGGTTCTTTCATGATCGAGCTCTCGGTCAACTCGAGTTCCAACCAGCGCGGATCGAGGTTCGTCTCTTTCAAAACCTCCGCGACTGTTGAGATGAATGCCGGCTGCTGAAACTGTCGCGCGGAAAAGTTCACCGACAAAACCATCGGCGCGAGTCCCTTGTCCTGCCACGCCTTGTTTTGCAAACACGCATTGCGCATCACCCAGTCACCAAGCGCGATGATCAAACCACTGTCTTCAGCGAGCGGCACAAACTCACTCGGAGGCAGCATTCCGAGACTCGGGTGCCGCCAGCGCACCAACGCTTCCATGCCGACGAGATGAAAATCAGGCAGCGCAACCTGCGGCTGGTAGTGAACGACGAACTCCGACCGCTCGAGCGCGCCGCGCAAATTGCTTTCAAGCACGAGCTGTTTCAACGCGCGCGTCGTGCCGCCCGCCGTGTAAAACTGGTAGTTGTTTCCGCCTGCCACTTTCGCACGATCGAGCGCAGTGCTCGCGCTCTTCAACAAACCCGCGGTGTCGCGATCATCGTGCGGATAAACACTAATGCCGATGCTCGTCGACATGAATACTTCCTGCTCGTCAAAAATAAACGCCTGATCGAGAACTTCCTTGATCGCGCGAGCCGCGTTAGCCGCATCCTGCGGGCGCGAAATCTGCGTCAGAAGGATCGCAAACTCGTCGCTGCCGAAACGCGCCACCGTGTCGCTCTCGCGAACGCAACTCGTTAGTCGTTGGGCCACTGATTGCAAGAGTCGATCACCGGCCGTGTAGCCGAGCGAATCATTGATCGTTTTGAATCGATCGAGATTCAGCAACAGCACAGCGTGCATTTGATCGCTGCGACTTGAGTAAGCGATCGCCTGTTTGAGTCGGTCCTTGAACAGCACCTGGTTTGGCAGATCGGTCAACGCGTCGTGATACGCGAGATGATTCAACTTCTCCTGCGTCTGCTTGTTGTGCGAGAGATCGATGACAAAGCACGCGATCTCTTCGTCGTGCAAAGCCGCGCCAAACAACACTGAAACCGTGGTGCGATCGTGACGGATCAAATCTTTCTCAAACGGCGCACAAACTCCGAAAGCCATCACTTTCTCGAACGCTTCTTCGTCGAGACGGTGATGTTCCGCCGACGTGAGTTCGCTTAGAGTCGCGGGCAGACTTTCGCTCGTGTAGCCGAGCAGGCCAAGAAAACTCTCGTCCGCGCTGATGATTTTGCCTGCGAGATCGGTGAACAAAACGCCGATCAGGTTAGTATCGGTGAAACGTCGCAGTGCTCCGTCCAGGCGGCTCTCAAAGCTGTCGAAGGTCATGATGGATTGTCCGAGAGAAGGTGAGTAGGCAAGAAGGGTTGGCCGTCAACCCGAACCACAGATTAACACAGACGACACAGACTTTGACAAAAAATCTGTGTCGTCCGTGGCTTACAGTCGTTCCGTGATGTACTTCGTCATCAGACCAAACAGATGCCGCTGCGTGCCGGGTCCTTCGAAGATCCCGTGTGAACGATTCGGATACGACATCATCGAAAACTGCTTGTTTGCCGCAATCATCGCATTTATCAGCGCTTCCGTGCCCTGGTAGTGCACGTTGTCGTCGCCGGTGCCGTGAATGAGCAGCAGATTGCCCTGCAACTGCTTCGCGAAGGTGATCGGTGAACTCTGTGTCCACTCATCGGGATGGTCCTGCGGCAGCCCACCGTAACGTTCCTGGTAGATCGTGTCGTAGTAACGAAGATCGGGCACCGGCGCGACCGACACGCCGGTCTTGTAAACCTCCGGATACCGAAACAGCGCGTTCAGAGTCGAAGAACCGCCGCCACTCCAACCCCAGATGCCGATGCGAGCCGGATCGACAAACGCCCACTTCGCAATCGCGCGCGCGGCCGCTGCCTGATCGCCCGAGTTAACGATGCCCATCTTGCGATAAATGATCTTGCGCCACGCGCGGCCACGCGGCGCAGGTGTGCCGCGGTTATCGACGCTCATTACGAGGTAACCCTGTTGGGCCAGCATCGTATGCCACATCCGATCGCGGCCGCCCCAACGATCGAGCACGGTCTGCCCCCACGGCTCGCCGTACACATGAAACAGCACCGGATACTTGTTCTGCCTATCGAAATCCTGCGGCTTGATCATCCAGCCGTCGAGTTGCACGCCGCCGCCGATGTCAACTTTGAAAAACTCTGTCGCGGTTGGCTTCAGTTTCGACAAACGTTCCTGCACGGCGCGATTGTCTATCAGCGTGCGCGCCACTTCGTGTTGCGGCAGCCGCACCATCTCGGTAGTCGGAACGGTGTTGAAGGTCGAATAAACGTGGATCGCGAAGTCGCCGCGCGGCGAAACGTTGTAACTGTGCACGCCGGGCGAACTGGCGGGTGTTAAGCGTTCTTCTTTTCCACTGCCGTCAACACGCACGCGATACAGGTAACGTCGCGTGGCATTGTCCGGCGAGGCGAGAAAATAGACGTAGCCGTTTTTCGCGTCCACGCGCTCGACGGTGATCACGTCGTAATTGCCGGGCGTTATCAGTTTCACGTCGCGGCCATCACGCGAAACGGAATAAATGTGACGCCAGCCATCGCGTTCGCTGGCCCAGAGAAAACGTTTGCCGTTCTCAACCCACTCCACGTCTCCGCGCGCGATGCCGGTTCGGTCCCAATCGATGTCACCCCACGCGACGTCGACCCACGCTTCGTCTTTTTCCGTGAGTATCGGACGCGTTTTGCCGGTACGAACGTCGCCCAGCATGACGATGTTTGTGTCCTGGCGGCGATTGAGTTGTTGAATCACGACCTCATCAGCGCCGGCCCACTCCATACGTGGCAGATAGTTGTTTCGCGGGTCCCCGGGAACTTCGAACCAACGAGTTGGACCACCATTCGCGTCGATAACGCCGACGCGTGCGGCAGAGTTTGTCTCGCCCGCCTTCGGATAAGGGAAGGCGGTGATCACCGGATAAAGACTGCTGGTGTTATCGATGAGCCGCATCTCCTTCACGCCTTCTGAATTGAGTTGCCAGTAGGCGATGTGCTTGCTGTCGGGACTCCAGCGAAAGCCGTCGCGGCAAAACAGTTCTTCTTCGTAAACCCAATCGAAGGTGCCGTTGACGAGGTAGCGCGAGCCGTCGGTGGTGAGTTTTGTGATCTTGTTATCGCCGAAAAGGTGTTCGACGTAGACGTTGTTTTCGCGGACGTATCCGACGCGCTGACCGTCGGGAGAAAACTTTGCAAACATCAGGGTTGACGGCTTCGCGTCAGAGCCACCGAGTTTTCGGAGTGTTCCGGTTTGGAAATCGAGCATCCAATAATCACCGCGCGTGTTGCTGCGCCACAGACGTTGCGAGTTGGTGAAGATGAGCAACTTCTGTTCGTCGCCCGTCAGGGCGAACTCTTCAACCAGCAACGGCGCATTGGCGCCGGAGGGTGTCAGCTTTTCGGCGGAGACTTTGACTGATCGCTGGCCGTTGGCTGCGTCGTAACGAACGATATCGACGAAGTCGCGCTTTGTCGGTGACGGCTCGAGTGCGAGATAGCCGCTGCCGTCTTGCTGCCACCACGCCGGGCCAAGCGAGCGACTGCGGAATGTAAAAATCGAATCGACGGTCAGCAGGTCTGTTTGTTGCGCAAACAGAGGAACTACTAACAGCAAAAATACTGGAACAACCGCAATCCCACGTCTAGAAACTTTTTTCGTGTTCATCTGTGGCCTAGTCACCTCTTCCAATCAGCGCCGCGATCGCGGCAATCATGTCAGTCTGTTCGATGGGCTTCGCAATGTGCTGCTGGTAACCCGCCTCGAGCGCGCGTTCGCGATCCTTCCGTGACGCGTATCCCGTGAGCGCAATCGCGGGCGTGCGCCCACCTTTGTCTGGCGGCAAAGCACGCAGCTTGCGAATGAACTCATAACCATCTTCGTCGGGCATGCCGATGTCGCTAATCAACAGATCCGGAGTGTCGCCCGCAACTGCTGTGAAGGCTTCGGCAGCGGATTTGGTTGCCGTCACACGCGCGCCGTAACGCTTCAACATCGTGTCGAGAAGCTTGCGTGAATCCTCGTCGTCTTCGACGAGCAACACGTGCACGCCATCGAGCCGGATCGAGCCGCGGCGGCTGCGACGCCGTTCGACTTCGCGTCTTCTCTCTTCAGCGCGCGCTGGATCGCGTCGTTCTTCCGCGAGCGGCAGGTCAACTGTGAAAAGCGAGCCATGGCCGAGGCCGCCACTCTCCGCGCGAATGCTGCCGCCGTGCAGTTCGACCAGATGTCGCACGACGGCTAATCCCAATCCCAACCCGCCTTGCTTTCGTGAGATCGAACCTTCCGCTTGCCGGAAACGATCGAACACGTACGGTAAAAACTCCGCCGCGATACCGTCGCCAGTATCGGCGACAGTCAAACGCGCGTTCCCGCCGGCGGCGCACTTCAGCGTGATCGTTACCAGTCCGCCCCGTTGTGTAAACTTGATCGCATTTGAGAGCAGGTTCCAGATCACCTGGCGCAAACGATTCGGATCGCCCTTCACCAGACAATCGCCGCTCAACGTCTCGACGCGAAGTTGAATCCCTTTCACGTCCGCCGTCGGCCGCAGTGCATCGATCGCCGCTTCGACGATCGGCGCGAGATTTAGTGGATGCAGATCGAGACGGAGGTTTCCCGTGATGATCCGCGAAACGTCGAGCAAGTCGTCTATCAGACGCGCTTGCGCACGCGCGTTGCGCTCGATCGTTTCGATGGCTCCGGCCGCGCTTGCTCCTTCAACTTCGCCGTTGCGAATCATCGACGCCCAACCGAGAATCGACGTCAACGGCGTGCGTAGTTCGTGAGACAGCGTGGCGAGAAATTCGTCTTTCAAACGATCGGCTTCTTCCGCGTGCTGTCGTGCGTCGCGTTCGCGAATGAGTAATGCCGCGCGTTCCTCTTCCGCTTCTTTGCGCGCGGTAACGTCCAGCACGAGCGACAGCACCGACACGAGTTTGCCGCGATCGTCTCGCAGCACCGAGTTGTACCACTCGCAGTAGAGCACTGAGCCGTCACGCGTGTAATTGCGATTGCGTTGCACGCCTTGAACTTCAACGCCTTCGCGCTGACGATTCGTGACGAGGGCCACCGCGTCAACGTCATCGGCAAACACAAACTGCCACTGGTTGACGTGTTTGCCGATCACTTCCTCGGCTTTCCAGCCAAACAAACGCTCCGCGGATTCTGACCAACGCGACACGCGAAAATCACTGTCCCACTCGATGACTGCGAGTGGCGAACTCTCTACGTGAAACGATAACTGGCGATACGCAGTGTTCGCTGCGTTTTCCGCTTGCCGGCGTGCGGTGATGTCGCTGACAACCGCGATGCCGCCGAAGATGTTGTTCTCTTCATCCAGCAGCGCCGCGTAGCGACTCTCGAAGACGCCCGTGCCTGATGGTCCGTAAGGATGAGTCTCGGAAACCGATTCCGCACCGGCCAGCGCCTTTGACAAACAGCGTTCGCCGCCGGTTTCGTTGAGAAAAGGAAAGATTTCGTCCGCCTTTTTCCCCAACACTTCTTCAGCGCTCAGGCCGGAGATCTGCTGCATCGCTCGGTTCCATGCGACGATGCGGCAATCGCGATCAAACGCGAAGAGGCCATCGACGCTGGCGTCGAGTAGGCGCTTTAACAGAATCGGGGATTCCTTCTCCAAATTGAATTGAGCAGATTACGCAGATTAGTTATTACTTGCTGGTGAGCAACATCAATCCTGTCGCGTCGCGCACGAGGATATTGGAACCTAACAACACGGGCATGGACCACGTGGACTTCTCGGCGACTTCGTAACGGCGTTCGACCGTGAACGCCGGTGTATCGCGTTTCGCCACAATTAAGTCCGCACCGTTAGTGAGAATGACGACGTGCCGCGGTGTTAGTAATAGTGAAGCGTGCTCTCCTTCGCGTCCTTCAGTGGTCCAACGAACCGCGCCGGTCTTCGCATCCAGCGCTACAAACTGGCCCTTCTTCTTGGACGAATGAGCATAGATCAAGCCGTCGCCGAACACCGGCGAACTCATGTACATCGCCACGTCCGGGTTCTTCCACGCCTGCGTCGCTTGCCACTTCCCGTTTTGCTGCGCGAGCGTGTAAGCGTGCGTGCCTTGTCGCGTACCGGAGACGATCAGGTGCGTGCCGGTCCAGAGCGGTGTGGCGATGTTTTCGTGCCACTCGTCCGGAAACGGCGCTGACCAGAGTTCTTTGCCGTTCTTTGCGTCGATGCCGAGGATCGAGCCTTCAGTCATGGTGACGATCTGCGGCTGGCGTGCGACTTCGATCACGACCGGCGAAGCGTAGCCGGGACCAAGGCCGGTCCATTCCCATTGCGTTGCGCCTGTTGCGGGATCGAGTCCCAGAATTTTTCCGCCGTGAATATCGCTGCCGACCTGGACCACCACCCGTCCATTTACCGAGAGCGGTGACGCGGCCGTGCCGCAGAAGAGTTTGCTCGTGTCGATTGAGGGCGAGAAGTCTCTGGTCCACAGGAGCTTCCCGCTTGTGGTGTCCCACGCGTTGAGCACGCCGGTCACACCGAGAGTAAACAGGCGATTGCCGATGACGAGCGGCGTGGAGTTTGGTCCCTTCGCCATCGCAACCGCGTACTGGTTTTTCTTGAACGCGGCCTGGTACTTATGTTCCCAGATGACTTTGCCGTCGGCGAGATTGACAGCGGCGACAATCTCTTCCGGATCGCGGCGTCCGTGAACGAACGCGCGGCCGCCGGCAACGACGGGTGACGAGTAACCTTCACCGATTTCAACACGCCACGCGCGGTCGAGTTTTTCCGGCCACGCGCTCGGTGCATTTTTCTGCGGCACGAATCCATCGCGCCCCGGCCCGCGCCACTGCGTCCACTCCTGCGCGACGGTCGCGGGGGCGAGCGCGAAAACCACAAACAAAACGGCTATTGCAAATCTCAGGTAAGTCATGCCGGGAGATCATACCATCCACAGATTGTCCAGAACAGGTGTATCCTGTGCCCACGGGTAATTCATCGTGGATCCAGCCAGACACTTAGGACTAATTTTAGCCTTGGCCTGTTCCGTGGTCGTGACGACGTGTTCATCGGTCGCGGCGCAGTCAGCCGTCGAGCGAGTGGAAATCGAAATTTGTACTAGTGAGTTAAGTTGTTGCGCGCGTTCGCCGTTACTCCGGCAAAGGCTTCGTGAGGACGCTCGCGATAAATTCGTTCAAACCCGCGTCGGAGCCGTTGTGAAAACTTTTGTAGAGCTGTGTTAACTGCACCATCATCTTCGCGCGCGCTTCCTGCTGCTCCGGCTTCGTGCTGAGCGCCACCGCGCGCGCGTACGCGTCCACCGCCCGCTCGCCCACCTTCACGACTCGCTGCAACATCGCCTGCTGTTCGGGAGAACCCGGCTTAGCCCCAAACTTTTCGTTGTACTCCGTCGACACCTGTGCGTACTCGCCCTTGAGAATCGCGATCCCCAACAAGTTATACGTCAACGGATCATCTTTATGGCGAGTGTCCGACTTCACTGCGCGCACCAACGCTGCCGCCGCATCAACCGGCGCCTGCGCACGCAAGAACCAACCCAACGCAAAGTTCAAAAACCCACGTGCGTCCGCCACACTCGCAAACGGATCTGCGTTCGAAAACTTCTCGGCCTCCGTCAACGCCACCGCCCGCCTCAGGTAGTCGATCGTCTCCTCATTCAAACTCGCATCACCAGCTTGCGCCTGCGCGTAACCCACTTGCGCCAACGTGCCGAGCGCGTAAAAATTCTCTGCGTCTTTCTTCAGCGCCGCCCGCCCGATCTCAAAAACCTTCGCATACTTGCGCGCCGTAAACGCCTGGTGCAACTCAAAATTCGCCAGCACGCGTTCGTACTCATTGACGAACCGACGCATTTCCGCGAGATGCGAATCCTGCTCGCCGCTATAACGCTTCACGTAATCACGCGCGGCTTCATACGCAATCTTCTGTCGCTCCGCAACCGGAACTTTCTTGTTCTCCAGGTAGCGCGCGTAAAGCGTCTCGCGCTCAGAGTCGCTCATTTGGGACGGCATAGTTGGATTTCGTTGCGCGAGACAAACAGAAGCGGAAACGAACACGACGACAAGGAGGTAGAAGAAGGTACGCATATTTAGATTACATCCGCGAAATTTTTGCGCGTACGCGCGAACCACCAGTAACCGAAAACGAAGACCACGACAGCGACGGCACTAAAGTATAAAAGACCACGCCAGTCAGGCGCGAGCCCGTCGAGAAACACGTGCCGGTAACTCCGCACGAGCGACGTAAACGGGTTGATTTCGATGAACCAGCGAAAGCGTTCGGGGACGATCGATTCGGGATAAATAATCGGCGTGAGGTACATCCACGCCATTAACAGCAACGTGATTCCCTGCGCGATGTCGCGCAGGAAAACTCCGAGCGACGCGATCAACCACGCCGCGCCGAGTGCAAAGAGTAGTTGGGGAATCAGCAGCAGCGGTAGCCAGACGGCTGTGAGTTGCAAGTTCTGCTGCACCGCGAGGATCGCAAGCAACAGCGCGATCGTCGCGAAGAGTTGATTACCCAGAGCAGCGAACACTTGCGCCGCCGGCAGCGTTTCGAGTGGAAAGACGACTCGCTTCACCAGGTTCGCATGGGTGACGATCGTGTTCGACGACTGCTGAACGGATTCCTGAAACATGGTCCACGGCAGCAAACCGCAAAACAGATAAAGCGCGTAGTCCCAATGCGAGTGGCCCGCGCCGAAACGAGCGCCGAAGATCCCGGCGAAGATAAATGTAAAGATCGCGATCATCACGATCGGAGTCAGCACCGCCCACGCGAGACCGAGCGCCGAGCCTTTGTAACGACTCAACAGATCTCTGCGCGCGAACGAAAAGATCAGATCGGCGCGTCCGGGTAGTTCCCAGAGCGGTTGCCAGATGCGTCGATGAGCGGCTTGCGCAGTTAATGACATCCTTACGGTATGACTCCGGTGCCGCGCCAACTGTTCTTGTTATGCCAACCAATCGTAACGTCGTGCGCGCCGGCTTCGCGCCACCAGTCTTCAAACTCCACGCGTGAAATATAGAACGCGGTCGGCGCCACGAGATGATCGAAGACGATCGTGTGCTGCTCGCGCCAGCCAAACGGAGCGATCGCTTTCAGATAGTCATTGTAAAAAAGACGTTTCGCCACTGAAGAGCCGTTGCGATTCAATGGTCCATACACAATCTTCGTCGCAACAAACAAACACGCCGCAGGAATCTTCGACAAGTGAAGCAACGCGCGCTGATCGATCCGCGAGGTGATTCGTTCACGCACGGGGTTCACAAAACGCGTGATCCACTCGTTGTTTTCAGCGCCATAGATCCACGCGGACAAGCTCCCACCCGATTTCACTTTCGACGCCAGCGACAGAAACCCGGCGCGCGGATCGGGCAAATGATGCAGCACGCCGACAGAGAACGCGTAGTCAAACTTTCGCGCCAGCGGCAGTCGATAAATATCGGCTTGAATGATGTGCGCGTTTGGCAACGACCGTGTCGCGGCAAACGCAGTCTCGACCGCCACGCTGAGATCGATCCCGATAACATCCCGCGCGCCCCAACGGGCTGCAAGCTGCGTGTGACGTCCCTTTCCGCAACCACCCTCGAGTACGACTTTGTCGCGAAAAAACTCGGGCGTAACCGGGGCGATCCAACCAAGAAACTGATCAGCGTAGCGCGAGTCTTCCTGCGTGAAGTGTTGCCACTGCCAACCGAAGCCCGCAGCCGTCGCGCGTTTGTCGCTTTCGACCTCGGTCAAATTAGCGAAACGCGGAATGCCGGCACGAATTGGAAACGAGGAAGCGCAACTGTGACAACGCAAAGCGCCTTCCATAATTTCCTGTTGTTCGGCGCTCTCGACAAATAGCTCCAGAGAACGAGCGCACGCGGGACACACGAGATACTGGAGTAATTTTTCCTTCAAACCGGCTCGCGACTTTTCGTTGGATTGAACTTCAGCGAGCAACTATAGCATCCCGCGGCGCTCTAGTTGCATTCGCGTGGGTCGTGAGTGGTCAACAGCCCGAAGCGGCCCTGGTACTCGGATGAATTAACAAAACCGCAGGTCACGGAGCGCGCCGTGTCGGTGTCGCGCAACGGTTTGTTCTTGATGAAGTTCAGCCACGTGGCATAACCGCTTTCATCCGGATCGCGGCGCAGGTAGGCAAAATAATGGGACAGGAGCAGCGATTGGTTGTACTGCGCGTCGATCAGCGTCGGCTGACCAATCACTTTCGCCAGCACCGCGGCACGACCAGCAGACGCGTCATCAACCAAAGCGATCAAGTTACTTCGTTCACTTGAAAGATCCACATTCGCGTTCTGCATCACCGACAACAGAACCGCATCGACAATCTCCGCGGGCTTCATCGTCGCCGGGTAGCGGCGTTTGAACTCGGCTCGTTGCACAAACGCAAGCAGAAACGCCATGCGGCTGCGTTCGACTTCCGCACTGTGACTCATCAACGCAGCGCGATCGCTCTCAAACTCAGCAAACTTCGGACGCCGTCCAAAAGCAGCCGTGTAAAGTCCGTTCAGAAAAACACTGTTCGCTGAGAGATCGTTTTCGAGGAAGAGCGCCGCGGAAACGTCCACTCGACGCGCGCGCAAGCAGTCGGCCTTGTTGCCACACTGCGCAAGCTGCATGAGCAGTTTTTCCATCGTCAACTGATCGGGTTCGCGTCCCGCAAGATCCAGATAATGCTGGTTGACGAAGAAACGAAGATCGTCAACCGCATTGGTCAACGCTGCGGCCGCAGCCGGATCGATCGTGATCGCGCCCGGCACGAAAGCGGTTTCACCGGAGTTTGACTGCAAGCGGATGGTGTAATCACCAAACGGCGCGTTGGGCGCTACTTGCAACTCAACACTGATCACCGGAAACGGCGTCGGCAGTTGTTCGCGCGCGAGCGTTGCGGGATCGACGGTGAAGAACGGCGAGTTCACGAGGATGCTCGTGCCCGGCACCTGGTCCACGCCTTCTCCTGCGACATAAACCTTCACACGTTTGCCGGGTTCGAGCGGCAACGCCACCGTCGAGAGTTCGGCGTTGAGACCGATCATTCGCGGGTTGAGCGACGCAGCTTGCGCCGGAACCATGTTGTGGTTGAGCGCCGTGACCGCGTTTGCTTTCACCGCGACCTGGTTAGACAACTCGAAACTGCGAAACTTCGTTTGCGCCGCGACCTGATCGCCGGATGCAGACGAAACCATCACGCGATACTGGCCCACAGCGAGCCCGTCGAGTTCGTAGCTGCCGTCTTCCGCGGTAATGTCGCTGGCCATCACGCGCCCGGTCATCGCGTTCTCGGCCCAGACGTTCACACCACTCAGAGGCGTGAACGCGCCCGGCGTGCGGTTGTCAACGAGACGTCCCTCGATGCGACCGAGCTTTTGCCCTGGTCCATACAAGCCGCGAATCTTTTGCCGGTCGTCTTCGCTCAGCGTCCGTTCGGTTAAAGCCGGCAGACCGAAAGTGCCGTTGAACGCCTGGCGGCTCTGCATCGTGGACGCGAGCACCGAGGAATGATTCAGCCCCAGCAAGTGGCCGATCTCGTGAGTGAACGTAGCTTCGAGATCGTACGTACCGGGTGTGCCGTCGGTGGAAAACTGTAAGGCTGTGCCGTCGTCGGCGCGCGGCCGCGGATTGATGCTGACATCAGCCTCAACGATCGTGCCGGTTTCAGAGTTGTAGAAGACGCGCGTGCGCCCGGTAGTTGAATCAGAGTTGAACTGTTCGTTGTCCGGAGTTACCGCAATCGTTAACAAGCTCACGCCGTCGCCCGCCTCCGCGGGGCTAACCGAGGTCGCCGCGGTCCAGGTGACGACGAAATTTATGTTGGCCAGACTGGACCAACGCGCGAGCGCGCGGCGGGCGGCGCCGACGACGTCGCTGTCAGGTTTGATGTTCGCGCCGGGAGAGAGTAACGAGTTGGAAAAAGCGATCTCGATGGTCCGTTTGGGCCAACGGATGCGCCGCACTGTCTGCGGAGCAGGATCGAGTTCGGAAGAATCGCGCGTTTCGAGCCGCTCTCCGGCGCCGAGAGCCAAAAACAGGACGACACTCGCTACGATGGCGGCTTTGTATTGCATCAAGAGCTTCCTGGCGAGGACCAGATCTCAGTAAAGCGTATGGGAGTTGGTGGGCTGGGGAGCCGGCCAACCGGCGCATGGTATCACCTTTTGCTCCCCAGCGATCTGTAAAATCCGTGTCCTGGCATCGGTCCAGGAGCGCGGTTTAGTTGATTGTGATTCTAGGCGCGGTCGCCGCCGGCCGGCTCACAGTCGTTAAGCCGGC
Source organism: Acidobacteriota bacterium (assembly GCA_020199835.1). Taxonomy (GTDB): domain Bacteria; phylum Acidobacteriota; class Blastocatellia; order Pyrinomonadales; family Pyrinomonadaceae; genus PSRF01. Next base: position 237,581 of record JAIVJV010000010.1, read on the forward strand.
GCGCTGGAACTGCACCTGAATCGGCACATCTCCCGCCCCGGCCAATGAAGCCGGAAGCGTGAAGTTGATGATGTCAAACCCGGGCATTTCGGGATTTGGCCCGACAGCAGTTATAGCAGCGCCGGAAATTGCGGTAGTGCCTACCGTAACCGTGATTTCTGCAGTCGCTGCCAAACGCACGCCCGTGACGCTGAGCTGGATGACTGTGGGCGCGCCGTTGGTCGTGACGCTAAATGGTTCCCCCGTGCCCGTAACGGCATTTCTTGCTGCCGCTCGTCCACCCGCGTCTCCTGTTGTAGTGAAGATGTCAGGCTGTGCCGCGATGAGTTGAACGAACCCGCGCAGAAGCGTGTCCGTACCGGCGGCCGCGTCGAGTACGTTGACGACGACATTGCCCAAAGTCCCCGGAGTCAAACCGATGGGCATCACGAAGTTAATCTGCCTGTCGGCGTTGCTGACGAAGTAGAGTCCGGCGGCAGCGCCGTTAACGGCAACAGAGACGCCGTTGAGCTCGATTGGCAACGCGGGAGCGCGCCTCGTTTCGGAACAACAGGTGGTGGCAGCGCCCGCGGTGGCGGTCGAAGGCGCCAGCGGCACGGTCGAACGCACGATCGTTAACTCACCGGGCGCCAAACCAAACGGCGCGCCGGGAACGGGACTCGGTGCCGGCGTCGGAGTCGGTGTTGGACTCGCACCCGGCGTCGGAGCAGGCGTTGCGGCCGCGACCGGCATGTTGCTCGCGCCCGTGAAGAACGAGAGCGCGGCTGCGGACTGTGCCGTCACTTGCGGCGTCAGCAAGTAAAAGATCTCGATTGAGAAGTCGCCGTTACCGCCGCCAAACTCGACACCGCCCTGACTAAACGCGATGCGCTTGCGCGTTTCACTGACAACCGGGAAAGTGCCGCCAAACGTGTTGACCGCCGGCGTGTTCGACAGTCGAATAAAACTCTGCGTTGTTCCGGCGGGAATCGCCGTCAGGAACAACTGCGCGGACCTTCGTACGTTTAATCCTTCGCTGTCCTGCGCCTCCGGCGGGAAAGTTCCGTTGGGCCGGAAGTTCAGAGCGGAAGCGAAGACGAGACTCGACGGCTGGAGCGACGCGTCGTAATCGGTGAACGTCGGGAAATGAATGATGTCGGTGAACGTCGTCGGTCGCGGCCCGACTTCAACAAACGTGTCGGACGCAACCGTGTAAACAAACAGACCGAGGATCTGGTTCGCCGGAGCAGTATTCGACTTCGGATCGGTTGCGCGGGATTCGAAAGCGATGAACGCGCCATTGCGGCTCAATCGTCGTCCCGGAGTCAGGACGTTTACATTGCCGACGTTCCCATTCACTGTTCGCGTAACCTGGCGGACATTACTGACAGCGGAACCACTGAAGTTGGCAAGAAAGACTTCGGCATTGGTGTCGGCGTTGTTCCCGGCGAGATTACCGCTGGAAATGAACGCGACTAGCGAACCGTCGCTTGATAACGACGGGTTACTATTAAAGATAAAACCAATGCCCGGTGTTGCGTCCTGCGTGTTCGTAGCCTGGGCAAATGTCGTCGCGCCGATGTTGAAAAAGAAGAGCTCGGGATTGCCGTCCGCATTGCCAACACCTGGTACAAGATTGCGCGTCGAGATAAAAGCTAGAATGCCGCCGTCGTCGCTGATCGTCGCTTCTCGATTGTCGTCGGCGAAGAACGGAGCCTTGCCCGCCGTGGTGTTCGTGGCCGCGGCGCCCGGCGTCGGCAAACGGCTCGCAGGTGTGTTCGTGACCTGCGTAAACGTTCCCGTGGTGCCCAGATCCTGAAGCGGGAGATCGGCGCCCAGAGTCAGGTCCACGTCACTCGCGGAAAATCGATAGATCCAGATCTCCGAATTAGCGTCCTGCGCGAGAGTGCCTTCGCTGCCGTCGAAATTTGCCGGGTTCGGAGCGTTTGAACTGAAAACGATCGTGTAGACGCGTTGCCCGCCGACCAACTGCGGCGCCAGCGACATCATCGGTCCGCGGTTAGCGATTTCGATCTTCACGAGTGTCGGATCCGCCGGTAAGGGAGTCGGAGTAGGTGTAGGTGTGGGACTCGCAGTCGGGGACGGAGTTGGGCTCGGTGTCGGTGTCGGCGTAGGGCTCGGAGCTGGATTCGCGACGTTTCTCGTGTTTGTAATTTGGAAAATACGCCGCTGTGCGTAATCGATCAGAAAGATTTCGCGGTTGCCGTCGCGGTTGTTTCTGGTGTCAGTCCGTTCCGTGGAAACGTCGGCGTTTGACACAAAAACCACGAACCTTCCGTTAGCAGTCATGTCGCCGATGCTCGTGCCAAACGCAGTGTTCGGAATGTTCGTTAACTGGGCTACGAATGGATCGGGGGTTGGACTGGAGGTCTGCGCAGCTACCGATGAAAGTGAGCCACCCAGGAGTACAGACACGCTGATGGCGCACAAAAAGCCAAAAAATTGCTTCACAAATTCCTCCGCGATAAAGTCGTAGAAAAAAGCAGATTAGATGCCCTCGGGGAGCTGAAGAACGGCCATTCTAAGCAGAACCACTCCGCTATCGCAAGCATCTGTGCAATCCGCGGAATCTGTGGTCAAATCAGCATCGTGACCAGACGCGCATTAATTACGGGTATTACCGGCCAGGACGGCAGTTATCTGGCCGATTACCTTCTCGGGCTCGGCTACGAGGTCCATGGGCTCGTGCGGCGAGTGGCGCTCGAAGCACCTGAATCAAGGTTTAGCCGGATCGCCCACATTCTTGACCGAGTTACGCTGCATCCGGCGAGTCTCGAGAGTTACGCCAGCATCTTTCACGTTCTGAGCAAATACGAATTTGACGAGTGTTATCACCTGGCGGCCCAGAGTTTTGTCGCGGAAAGCTTCGCCGACGGCTTCTCGACGATGAACATGAACATCAATGGGACGCATTACGTGCTCGCCGCGTTGCGCGAGGTGCGCCCGAGCTGCCGATTTTATTTTGCCGGGTCGAGCGAGATGTTTGGTAATGCGACGGAAGTCCCACAAAAGGAGACAACACCGTTTCAACCGCGCAGTCCTTATGGAATTAGCAAACTCGCCGGTTTTCACCTTACCAGAAATTACCGCGACGCTTACGGCCTTTACTGTCTCAGCGGGATCCTGTTCAACCACGAAAGCCCGCGCCGCGGACTGGAGTTCGTGACACGCAAAACGACAACAACGGTGGCTCGGATCAAGCTCGGGCTCGCGTCGGAGCTGAGAATCGGCAATCTCGACGCGCGACGCGATTGGGGACACGCCCGCGATTACGTGCGCGCGATGCACACGATCTTGCAGCAGCGCGAGCCGGACGACTTCGTGATCGCCACCGGCGAGACGCACAGCGTTCGCGAACTGTGTGAGCTGGCGTTTGCGGAAGTGGATCTCGATTACCGCGAGTTTGTGAAGATCGACGAGCGATATTACCGGCCCGCGGAAGTCGACCAACTGATCGGCGATGCGTCAAAGGCGCGACGCGTGCTGGAGTGGGAACCGACCTACACTTTCAGCGAATTGATCAAAGAGATGGTCGCGTCAGACCTGGCGCTGGTCAGAGCGTCAATCCACTGAGGCACGATCCTGCTGAACGAAAATACTTCCTGCGCGTAGTCAAGCGAGGCGGCGGAAATCGCTGCTCTCAATCGCTTGTTTGTAAGCAGCGCAACGAGATACTCGTAAAGCAAATCTGCTTCGTGCTCGTCGTGCGTTACCTTCCAACAAACCTGATCCGGAAATTCTTTGTACTGGTTCACATCGCTAATGATGGTGGGCTTGGCCGCCGCCAGCGCCTGCATCAATGTTCCGGAGGCTTCGCCCATCGACGGATTTCGCAGGTTAATCAGCACGTCTGAGGCGAAGAGCGCACAATAGTAGTCAGTTTCATCAAGATACCCGGTGAAGGTGATGTTTTCACGATTCTCACCTGTCTGCACTTCGGTTTCGAGTCGCTTCACGTCGGGCGCGGTTTCCCCTGCAAATACCAGATGCACCGGGTAACCGTGGTCCAATAGACGTTTAACGACTTCCACCTGCAACGAGGGCAACTTGTTGCGGTTGGTGAATCCGAGGCACGAGAGCACAAATTGATTCTCTTTGATCGAGAATCTCTTTTTGAAGTTAGTTATTTCCTCGCTGCTCGGCCGGTGAGTAATCCTGGCGAAGTGTGGAATCACTCTTACGTGATCCGCTTTCGGAAACTGGTGCATCACCCAGCGGTGATGAACGATAACCTTCCGGCTGCGATTAACCACCGCGTGACACATGGGAATCGCGCCGATGTTGCGGCCGAGTTTAGGCAGCAGCGCGTGCAACCCCGTACGAGCTGGTTCGCCGTTCGGACCGGTCAGGGCTTGTTGATACAGATCTCCGTCCGGTTGTCGATAAAAGGCGTCGTGCATGAAAGCACTCAGATTGTAGTCGTGCAAAACGATCGTTGCGGGAAAACGCCAGGCAAGCTGGTATATGGTCCGATGGAAGCCGCTATGATTTCCCAGATGATAGACCACCTCATCGTACCGATCGCGTTGCCGGGGGAACTCGGCAATGGGATAGGTTTCAAACTCTCTTTGTAATTCTTCAACCGGCGCCTGTTCGTTGTAATACAGGTCGACCGCCAGGTGATGTCTGAGCTCTTTCAATAACCAGTAACTGTAATTGGCAACTCCGCTTTTTTGCGGAGGGAGCGGCGAAAGCCACGCTATTTTTTGGAGATGATTCGACACCGCGATCAAACAACCTCGATTTGCAATCGCACAGTCGGTGAGCCGTTGTGTTCAAACCAACAGACCGCTTCGCTAACGAGATCGCACTGTAACGTGTAAACACCCGGCGGAGGCGCCGGTACTTTCGCGAGGAGTTCAAGCGATTCACCCGGCGTAATATTGCGGCCTTCCGGCTGTGGCAGTTCTTTACGAAAATAATCCAGGTCCAGAAGCGTGCCGGCTTCGTCAAATAGATGCACGCCGAACCGAACGGCTCCGACGCGCGCTGAACTCGGCAACCACGTGGCCGTCCCCACATTTCTGACAATGACGTGCAACTCTGCGAAGCTACCGGCTTTTACCTGTGTCGCGCTCAGCTCGATCTCCAACTCTGCGCGCAATCCCGTGCGCTGGCGGCTATCTAACGGAAGTTGCGCTTCGCCTTTGAATAAAAAGAAAACCCGGCGATGCTGCATTTCGCTCCGCGTGTCGGCAACCAGCGCTTCGCCCGTATCGACACCGCTCAGGTAATCTCCGAATTCATCCAGCGATCGCAGCAACGGCTTAGGATGGAAGATCGCTACCTTGATATCGGTAAATCCCGCCTCCTGCGCTGCGGACCAGATCTCATCCAAATCAACATCGTTCTCGATTAGTTTGTTGGTGCGCATCTCGTATTGCGACTGCGGAGTTCGGGAATGTTCCGGACCTGGTTCTGAAAAACCGGCAATGCCACCCGTTTTGAGAACTCGCGCCATTTCTTTCAGCACCTGCGCCGGATTAGGAACATGATGGAACGCGTCCCAACAACTGATGCGATCAACTGATTCGTCAGGCAAAACCAACGCGTGGCCGTCGAAGTGCAAAAACCGGGGTTCCGGCTGGTTACCGATAATCGGATGACGCCGGTAGAGTTCCTCGCCAATCTTCAGTGCCGTAGCGGAAACATCGACGGCAACGACATGCAATCCTAACTGGCTAAGAAAACGGGAAGTCCAGCATGAACCAGCGCCGAAATCCATAATCGTCATGTCCGGAAGCAGGTTCAAGCCTTGCACGACGTGAGCAAAGTTGACCAGCAGATCGGGCATTTCATTCACGGACGCGAAAGGTTTGGCGTGCAGGTAATCCCAATTGTCGAGCCGGGCGAAGAACGTCTCAGCGGTTTCGCATAACTCTTCGACGGACAACTCGCGCATGCGCTGGCGAACGTCGATGAAGTCGGCCGGGGACGACGTCTCGCTCGCAACCACTTCCTCGTGGCCTTTTTTCTTCGAGTGGCCTTCGTCCTGCGAACAACGCACCGCCGCGCTAAAAGCGTCAATCGTCGTGAGGCCGGTTTTCTTCCAGCTAAAGCCACTGGCATATTCGTACCGGCGCAACTTCCATTCATCGTCCATCGGCGAGTTCAGGGCGTGGTAAAGACTCTCAGCCATTTCCTCGACGTTATACGGATCGAAATAGATCGCGAATTGACCACCGACCTCCGGAACCGACGAAGTGTTTGACGCCGCGACGGGCAGGCCACAAGCGAGACCTTCCAGGACCGGCAGTCCGAACCCCTCATACAGTGAGGGGAAAAACAAACAGCGGGCCTTTTGATAGAGTTCGATCAGTTTCTGATCGTCTACAAAGCCAAGCAGGAAAACCTTGCCTTCGAGCCCGAGTTTTTTTGCGTGATTAAGCAGGCGAGCCTCGCTCACTTTGTCGGAATGACAGACGATGCACAACTGCGTGGCTGCGATCTTTGGGTCATCGCCATATCGTCGCTGCAAAGCGGCAAAACTCTCGACCGCCCGCTCCATGTTCTTCCGTGGATCGAAGCCGCCCGGATAGAGCACGTAATCAGTGGTCTCGGCAGCATGAGGAAAAGGATAGGGACGAAACGCCGGATCAACTCCCAGTTGCGTTACGACGTGGCGTTTCGCTTTCACGTCCAGCAGCCTCAGGGTATCCGACTTCGTGTGATGTGAAATATGCAGGAAAAGATCGAAATCAGTCACCAAACGCTGCAACTTGTTCCGGTAAGACGAAAGCATACCCGCCGGCCACTGTTTCGCATATTCGTTTTCCATCACGGCCGGTATCAGATCGAACATGGTCACGACGTATTTACATTTGCTCCCAGACCGGTGGGGAAGCACGACCTGGTCCATCAAGGCATTGGGCGACCAGTAAACGTCGATTTTCAAGCGTTCGAGGTCATTGTTAAGAGCGTCGGAATAGCGTTGTTCGTGATTGGACCAATCGTCACCGGCGCGATTACCGTAGCTCTCGTTAGTGAGCACCTGCAATTTCGAGCGAGCCCACGGCGATAATACGTTCAGGTGTGGACCGCCAGGCGCAGCCAGATAGAAGTCGGAGACGAAATCGTAACGCAGCACCTGCTCCAGCGTTTTTATAAAGTATTTGCCGATTCCGCGATTGATCTCGGCAGTGAGCAGGGTTTGTCCGTCGATGAGTACGTTCATTGAGACGTGAAGGCTGCAAGACTCGGACGGGCGCTGTCAACTTCGGCACGAGCAGTGACAAGTTCGTCGAGGTACTTTGACAGCACGACATCAAAGGAAAACTCGCGCGACACGTAGCGATGGCCGTTGGCCGCGAGCTCGGTGCGGCTGTGCTCTTGATCTTCAAGATATTTCAACGCCAGGCAGAACTCATCGCTGCTGGAAACAAAAAGGCCGCCGTTGGATCTTCTTACGTGACTTCTCGTAACAGCGCAGTTCGCGGAGACGACACAGGGGACGCCACACAGCCATCCTTCCATGATGACAATCGAAAAGCTTTCATTGTCGGACAGGTTGATGATGGCTTTCGAGTGTCTTATGAGCTGCAACTTTCTCGCGTCGGAGACGAAACCAAGGTCAACGTAATGTTCATCTCGCGGCAGCAACGATTGGTCGCCACCGCCAATAAACACCAGTTTCGTGCCACGCCGAAATCTACGTGTGTACTCGGCGAACCATTCGCACAACAGATGCACGTTTTTGCCGCGCTCCTTGCGCCCGGCGTAGATGAAATAACTTTCAGGTACATCGGCGGGCTTCTCCATCACCTGTGCGTCATTCGCAGCCAGTTCGACACCAACACCGGCTACGACTCCTTCGACGACCCGCCGGCCGACGCGGCGGCCATACTGCCGGACGGTCAGTTCCTTTTCCTCGCGAGAATTGAAGAAGAGCAGTTTCGAGTTTTCGAGCAAACGCTCGGTTGCTTTCCAGTAGAACTGCGGCTCATCGTGAAAACAGGGTACGAGGGAGATCTCATTTGGATATGGGTTTACAACCGAATGCGTGAGTCCATGAAAATACGGCAACGCGAGCAGTTGATACTGCCGCGTCAAAAAAGGACGTAACGCCTGGACCAGAGCCTCGCTGTTGATGCCGTAATCGAAAAAGTCCTGCTGCTCCTGAATCGATAACTCTCTCCCGCGTGTCAGTTTCTTGATGACCGAATCGTACGGCGCGCGGATCTTACCGGTGGCGAAACGGTGTGTTTCGATCCCTTCGACGTCGTAAACACCGGGCTCGTAATGGTCCTCCCACCAACTGTCGTAGGGCGAGAGCGAGCAGGTGGTAAATACGATCGTCTGAACGCCGCGTTTGTTCAACTCGCGCGCCATGTTCCGCGCAAGCAGCTCAGCGCCGCCGGCAAAGCGGCCAAACCAGGGAGTAATGATTCCGATCTTTCCGTTGAACATTTTGGAAGCGGAGCAGCTTAAGGCGTCGCCGGTTTTGTCGCGATTATTCCGTAGTCAGGAGCACTGTAGAAGTACTCGTTGAAACGTTTTATCAGCTCGCTGTCGCCTTCGATCCTGGCGGCGTCCCACGGCCGCAGTTTCAATACCCTGGCGTCGGTGAAGCCCCGCGACTCCAACAGAAATTGCAGCGTCTGACTGGGAATCGGATTGCGGTGGGTAGGATCAGTGTAGAAAGCGTAACTACCGACCATAAAATTTTCCGGGTTCGGCGTTTCGAGTATTACCAGGCCGCCGGGCTTCAGTGTGCGGTCAATCTCGTCGATTAACTGCATCAGTACTTCGAAACGCAGATGTTCGACGAGATGGAAGCTGGTAACCACATTCAGGCTTTCTGACGGCAGGCTTCGCAGATGGGCCAAAGCATCCGCTTCGACAACCTCGAAACCGGCGCGGCGACATTCTTCGACAAACACACGGTTACGATCTACGCCGTGACATTCAATGCCGGTGGCGCGCAACAGACGCAACCATTCGCCGCGTCCGGATCCAACGTCCAGAACGCCGTTTGTAACCTGCGCAGCAGCCAAAAACGGAAGATAAACTTCGAGGCGCTGCTGGACCTCTTCACGTTCACCGCGAAATCGATCTTCAAACGAAGCGTATAGATTATCAAGCAGGTGCTCATCCTCTTCCGCTGCCACGTTGGCAAATGAGGGTTGGGCGCCGTTTTGCTTCACCGCTTCGAGCAACGTAGCGACGCTTCTTTGCTGCGCCTTGAGCGCGCTTTGCTGCGTTGTAAGTTCGTTGCGGAGCACCTGGTGGCTATCGCTGAGGTTCTCGATGTTCTGTTTCTGTTCTACGGCGTGATTTTGAAGCAGCGTCAGTTGCTCAACGAGCTGAGCATTACGAGAAGCGATCTGTTCAGCGAGTTTTTTCGTGGACTCGAGATCGTCGCGCACTTCAGCCATTCGCGCACCGAGGACGTTTCGGAGTTCTGTCTGTTGCGCGCTTAACGCTTCGTACTGTCGCAAAGCAGATTCAAGCGCCTGCTGCTGCTCCGTTGTTCGTTGCAGGGCTTCCAGTATTTGGGCGGAGATTTGCGCCCGTGCATCGTTAGCTTCCCGCTTACTCTGGTTTTGATAATCAACTACTCGATCCAGCTGGGACCACAGATAAAACTCAAAGCGGTTTTGATGCTGGACCAGCAAAGGCAATCGAGCGATTGCGGTGAACAATCGAACGAAGTACCCGATCAACGGAACTCGACCAACGCGCCTGATGAACAGCGGCAGAGATAGGCCATCCAAGCGGACGTTGTTGCGTTGTCCTTCCGAAGAAGAATGCAAACTGGCCAGGATGTCGAGTTTATTGAATCGTCCACTCGCGAGTCCGTCGAGATGCTGGGCCACGCCGATTTCATCCGGTTCGCGCAAGAGCAGCGCCACGTATGAATTGCGCAGGAAGTCGAAACCATGAAAGCGCAACAGATCGTTGACGTGATAATGCTTGTCGAGTTTCGGTTGAAACGCGGGTTGCAGACGCAGTGCATCACCATTCTGGACCGGTTGACCGGCGCTCCATGAAACGTTGGCAGCCGGAACGTTGGCAGCCGAACCGTTCCCGTGAGTGTCGCCGTGCTGCCGGGCTACGGCGTCACGGATCTCATACATAATGCGGTCGATATCGAGGCTGTTTGTCTCTGGCATTTGTTGCCGGATTCTATCGCAAAACTGCTGTCGCCTTAACCGCTGAAGACGCGCATTGCACAGACCTTGTTCCTCTTCATATGATACGAGCCCATGGAAACTGCCGTCAGAGTAGAAGGAGTTTCGAAGCAATTTCGCATCTACGATCACGCTTCTGATCGGTTGAAGGAGATGCTGACGCGCGGCCGGTGGGCTAAGCACCGCGAATTCTGGGCACTGCGCGACGTAAGTTTCGAAGTCGAGAAGGGGACCACGTTCGGCATTGTTGGTCCGAACGGTTGTGGCAAGTCTACGCTGCTGCAAATCATCGCCGGCACTCTCGAGCCAACTCACGGAACGACGTCACACGACGGCCGCCTCTCGGCCCTGCTGGAGCTCGGTGCGGGTTTCAACCCGGAATTTACCGGCGTCGAAAACGTTTTCATGAACGCTACGCTGATGGGCTTCTCACAAGCGGAGACAGCCGCGATGCTGCCCGAAATCGAACGCTTTGCCGAGATTGGTGAGTTCATTAATCAGCCGGTCAAGACCTACTCGACCGGAATGTACGTTCGGTTGGCCTTTGCGGCGGCGATTAGCGTGATGCCGCAAATTCTGATCGTCGATGAAGCACTCGCTGTCGGCGACGCCATCTTTCAACATCGATGCATGCGGCGCATACGCGAGATGCAGGAGAGTGGCATGACAATCCTGCTCGTCTCGCACGATCCGCATGCGATCCGTGCGTTATGCTCGCGCGCAATGCTTCTGCATGCCGGGCAGGTGGAGGCGTTAGGAAAACCTGCCGACGTTCTGAACCGGTATCAAAAACTGATCATGGCCCGCGAGACGGCATACGACCTGAGCCAACCAACCGCTCCGGCAATAACAGACGAGGACGAAGTAGAAATCACGCCAAAGCTCTCTTACACGTTCCGGCATGGCGATGGGAGAGCAGAGATAATGGCGGTGTCGTTGCGCAATGCCTCGCAACAACCTATCGAATTTGTGGAGACGGGCGAAGAAGTCGAAATCCGTGTTCGCGTCTTGTTTCATGCTCCGGCGGAAGTGCCCGTCTGTGGCTTTCTGATTCGAAATCGCCACGGCATTCATATCTACGGCACGAACACTGAACTGCAACAACTGGACTTCGGCGAGGCAGCAGCGGGTGACGTTTTCGAAGTAAGTTTTGTCTTCCACTGCTGGCTCGCGCCGGATACCTACTCGTTAACGTTTGCCATTCACAGCGCGGACGGAATCAGTTTTGACTGGATCGACGGCGCGCTCTTCTTTCGGGTGATGAGTCCCGTAACAGTGGAAGGTGTTACCAACCTCAACGCAAGTGCGCGCGTCCGCCGGCTGGGAGCGCATAAGAGCTACGCGAGAGCTGAAGGTGAACATGGAGCAGTTGTCGTCTAACCCGCTCAGGGTAGCACTCGAGGCCCGAAGCATCGGAAGAAACGCACTACTCAGGCGTTGGTTCCTGCTGTCGTTGCTGGTCTGCACCTGGCTCCCAATGGTGTTCTTTATCCTGTTAGCTCGCACCGCCGATGCCAGCGGCGGAAGTCTCGCAGGGATCAAGACAGTTTTCCTGTTCCTGGGCACAGCGCATGTGCCAGCCACCTTGTTCTTCTATTCGGACAAAGAGTTCGCGCCGATAATTCAACAGCATCGCGGGCGGTACATATACGTCCCGATACTGCTGACGATCATCACGGGTCTCGTTTTTGCTTTTCTGGACTTCACTACGCAAGCGTTTGTGTTGCTCGCTTACTGGTCCTGGCAAGCGTTTCATTACGGGCGGCAAAACGTCGGCATCTACGCCTTCGCGTCGATATCGGAAACATCGCGGCCACCCCGCAAAGAGGAGAGACTCGCGATCGAAGCCGGCACGCTGCTGGCCATTCTCGGCACGTTCAAGATTCTCGGCACTGCCGTCGCGCCCGCTTACCTGCACTCTACCTTCGATTATCTTTACCGGTTCGGCTTACTCGGTTTTGCCGGCTTGCTCATCTTCAGCGTGGTGGTCTATGCCAGGGGTTTCAAGGATACGACGCTTTTCAAAACCCTCTTCTTCTTCACTGCTGTCCTCTTTTTTCTGCCGGTTTTTGTCTCGACCAATAACAACATCGCCTTTCTCAGTTATGCGATCGCGCACGGCCTCCAGTACATCATCTTCATGATGGTGGTTTCGAGCACGGCTCCTACTGCAGCGCCGACCCGAGCCTTTCCGTACAAGAGCTTCGCGACGTTTCTCGTTTTTGTGCTAATCGCGGGATTTGCGTTCTGGCGGGTCGGCGACCTGAGAGAGATCGCGTTTGTGAAGAACGCCTGGCCTTACGCTCGAGCGGCAGATTTTCTCTTTGGCGCCGTGCTCGGGGCGACGATGTCTCACTTCGTAATTGATGCCGATGCGTGGCGGTTGCGATTAGAGCGACAAAGAGCGTATATGACTAAGCGCTTCTACTTTGTCTTCGACTGACTACCTCACGGTAAAGCTCCAACGTGGCGGACGCCGTTTTTTCCCACGAAAACTTTTTCGCACGTTCCATACCGGCCGCGGAACGGTGCTGCCGCTCGTCGGAGTCCTGAAGCAAACAGGCAATTCCCTCGGCGAGCTCGCTAAAGTTTGTGGGTGAAATCAGCCGTGCCGCCGTGCCGGCTGTTTCAACCATGCTCGGCGCGTTGCTCGTTACCACGGGCGCGCCACACGCCATCGCCTCCAGTAAAGGCAAACCGAAACCCTCGTACAGCGACGGGTAAACAAAAACCTGGCACGCCGAGTAAAGAGCACGCAGATCCTCGTCAGCCAGGTAGCCGGTGAACACGACCCGCTCTCTCATTTGGATACTAGCCAAATAGGATTTCAAGTCTCCGGTCAGCCAACCTTCACTTCCCGCGATGACGAGTTGAGGACGCAACGACGTCGTGGTGTACAACTCGTTCACCGCGCGAAGTAGATTGAGGAGATTTTTTCGCGGTTCGATCGTGCCGACGAATAGTATGAACTCATCGTCGAGAGCGAACCGTTGACGTATAGCCACAGTGTCGGGCGCTGAAACACGCCGGAAGTAAGCACGCGCAGCCTCGGGAATCGCTACCACTCGCTCCGCCGCGATTTTCAAGTTTTCAGACACTTCGCGTTTCACGGCTTCGGAAGGAGTAATCACCGCCGCAGCCCTGCGCGCCATCAGCGGCAGGTTACGGCGGGCGCGTCGTACCAGATGCTCCTCGTGCGTCTCGGGGAACAGCAGCAAAGACAAATCGTGAATGGTGACCACGGACGGACACTTGCCCCAGAATGGAACGGTAAAGTTGGTTCCGTGAAAGAGGTCGAGGGACGCCCGCTTGCAATATCGCGGGAGGCCGAATGCCCACCAGTCGCGGCCACTGAATGCGGTCACGCGTGCGTGCGGCGCTTGCAGGTTTGCAGGCATTGTTCGCGTGCGAGGGATTTGTAGCTTTGCCGCAGCGAAGGGCGGGACGACGAGTTGAAACTCTTCCGCGGGAGCTATCGACGCGAGCGCATGCGCCAATTCAAACGTGTAATGCCCTACGCCGGTTTTTTGCTGCGTCAGGGAAAGACCATCGAGTCCAATGCGCATCGACTGAAAAGCGGAAATGGTCCAAAAGAAATCGAGGTTGGTCGTCGTTAGACGGCCAACCTCGCGTCATTTTCGGAACTGTGTCTGATGGTTCTCAGAACCGGTTGGTATACTCAGGCGACTCGATGAAGCCACGAACGATCGTGTTCTCGAGAAAGTCCTTATCGGCAGTCAGTTTGAACCGTTCGTTATGGAAGATATATCCACACTGAGCCGGATTGGGACTGCCAACGCAAACTTCTGGATCACGCCGCAGATAGCCGAAGTATTCCATAGTGACGAATGCTTGCTTGTAAAACTTCTCGTCTACCTGTGGACTCTCGACGATGGTACGTAACACCTGAGCGCGCGTCTTCGTGCCGGCGTTCAACTCGTTCACCAACTGCGCCTGGTTCGGATTTGTAACACCCGCGGTATTCAGCAGAGCTTGCACGAATGCCGAGTTTGACAACGCATCGTACTTGGCCTTGATTTCGGCTCGCTGCATCCAGGCATTGGTAAGCGCCACCTTCTTCTGTTCCGTCAGCACCGGATCGTCGTTCGACACCGAGATGGTCTGGAGGTCGGCCATGAACTCCGCGTAATGCGGCCGGTCGATCTTCGTCGGGTCATTCACTTCCGTCGGAGTTGCCGGCCTTTGTCCCAACGACACCATGTACAGATACATCACGTAAGAACCCTTCCGCTGAAACTCAGGTGAGCGGAAGAAGTTTGCCGACAGTGCGCCTCGCGTGAACTTGATGCACTCGACATCGGTGGTTGCGCAGCCATTCAGGATGTTCACGTAGAAATCCAAACCTTCTGGTTCCGGAAAGCGGCGCAAAAAGTCGATGTACTGCTGCTGGATAAAGAAATCGTAGTCAGCAATCGTGATGACCTGATTGGTGCCCGGTCGGAGTCTGAGCGGCTTGACCTTAATGTCGCCATAAAACAGATCAGACGGCAGACCAGGCGATTCGGTAACAATCCTCAGTGTCGGGGGAGATTGGGCGAAACCGGCGCTGGCGATAAGCACTGTCAAAAGCAGTGCAGTTGCGAACTTCTTCATATTGCTACTCCGGAACATTAAGTTGCTTGCTTGGTTTCTGGGACCTGAGGCTTGGGGCGCGTGCGCACTCACCTCGAAATATACTTTGCGTCAGGAACTGTGTCAACGGTTTTGCCTTGCCAATACCGGCTGTTCTAGTTTCTTATTCGAATTGTGGCGGTATTACTCACCACGCTGTGCGCAGTCACGTTGACCGCACAGTTCCCCACCGCCAGATTAGTCGGTAGACGGAAAATCACCTGGGTAAATCCAAGACCCGGCATCGGTCGCACGTCTTCGGCCGGTACACTGAAAACCTGACCATTGTTGTCGAGCAGAGTAACCACGACCGCCGATGGTTGCTCGCCGGGTAATAGTACCAGCCCTGACACGAGAATGACGACTCGTGTGTTGGGGTCGCTACTCGACCGCAGCAGATTGTTGGTGTTGACCACCGGGAACGGATCGCGCACATGCATCATGGCATCCATTGCGGCCGCCAGATTAACGGCCAGTGGTGTCTCTTCCAACAACAAATGCATCGGCGACGGGGTTGGTGTCGGGGACGGCGACGGCGTCGGAGTAGTTGTTGGCGAAGGAGTCGGTCCGGCTGATCGCGGCGTAAACGTCACTTCCTGCGCATTGGTCAAACTGATACGCGTCTCCTCAGACGTGTGACTGGTGATCACGTATCCCTCTTGATCCCCGCCACCTATTCCTACGGTAGGCAACAGATTTGTATTGCCGGCCCCGTACCGAGTTTTGATAACTCCGTCGCGCCGCAATTCGATCTCAAAATTTACCGGCCCGCCGCCTAAGCAAACACCCGTGTTTTCGTCAGTGTTACAGGGGATTCCCTGCCAACGGAAGATGATGCGGTTCGGGTTCTGCTGATCGGGCGGAGTGACATACACACCGGCAGTGGACGAGCTGGATAGCCGCAGATCCAGGTCTTCCCAGAGACCGGCAATCATCGCAAAACCACCGAGGGCGCCGGGTGACGGAGGAACGTCGTCAGCATCTCCATTGCCCCGCACCGGCGGAGGCGAAAAGTAGAGAGCACCGTTACTCGAGATAATTACGCTGGTAAACCCGGTCCCGAAAAATGGAACGACAAATCCCGTCGGGAAGACAAAGTCGGTGTAAGCATCGTCGGCGTTCATCGTTAGTCGTTGACCGCCGGTCGTTAGGGCGGCGGGGCTTCCCAGCGATGTCGTATACGGGTCGCCCACCAGCTCAGGTATGGTGACGTTCACGGTGGCGGACGGACCGGCGTTTCCGAGTTCGTCGATCGAACGCAGATTGATCGTGCCGGCGGTATGCCGCAAGGGTATCGTCACCTGCGCAGTTTGGGCCGCGCCCGAAACGCCCGGAACGCCACCTCTCAGCGGGAACACTTTACCGCTCGTGCTATCGGTAAACGAGAGTTCATACAAGGCCGCCTGTCCTGTTGGCCCATCGTCACCAGAGGCATTCCAGGTGAGGTCAAACAGCCGCCCGTTTTGGAAATTGACCTGAAAGTTGGTGACCGAGCCCGGCGCAACACTATCTCCAGTCGCCAGGGCCTGAAGACTCTTGGCTACGTTTAACCGCCTGCCGGTCAGCGTCTTGCCATTGAGCGAGCCCACCACGTCGCCATTGAACAACAACAGATTTTTCACCTGCTGAACAGTCAAACTCGAATTCTGCGCCCACAGCAGGGCCGCGGCGCCTGAAACGTGAGGCACCGCCATGGAAGTACCGTTGAACGATGAGTAGGTATCGCCGTTTGGGTCCGTGAACGACGGATCGCAAATGTCCGGGTCCGGTGACGAGCAAGGCGGAGTGGTACTTAAAATTTGCAGCCCGGGCGCACCGAGATCGACGGTCGTCGCACCGAAATGGGAAAAGGAAGCCAGCGAGTCGGATTGCGTGGTGGCGGCTACTGAAACGACGTTAGGAGCATTGAAGCTCGCCGGGAAGTGCGGGACCAATTCGTTATTTGGTACACGGCTCCCGTCATCGACGTTTCCCGCCGCAGCTACCATGAGTATGCCGGATGAGTCGAGCTGATTGATGGCGTCGAGAAAAGCCTGCGCAAACTCGCTATTGCCAAAGCTCGCATTGAGCACACGAATGTTTGCGCCCTTCGTCTGGCCGCTGCTCACCCAAAGGTCGCGCATTTTTTTGGCGTAGTCGCAGGCCCGGATCACATCGGAAGTTCGGCCCAAGCCAAACTCATCCAGAAATTTCAGCGACATCAAACTAACGGTCCAGTTGACGCCGGCGATGCCTTTGCTGTTATTGCCCGCGGCGCCGATGGTGCCCGCAACGTGGGTGGCGTGACTCTCGCCATCATCACCGCTAAAAAGGGTCCCGCTATTGTTGACGAAGTTGTACCCGTGCAGGTCTCCGCTGATGCCCGGTATTGAACCCGGCATCGGGTTGGTCCAGATATTTGGTTGCAGATCAAGATGACTGACGTCGATGCCCTGATCGACGACGCCGACTACAACACTGCTGCTGCCTTTGGTTGTGTCCCAGGCTTGCGGCGCGCCGATCTTGCCCAACCCGTAAAGACCGGGACTGTTGAAGAGGGTATCGTTCGGAACGGTGATGTCGGCACTGAGAATGTAGTTGGGTTCAGCGTAAAGAACGTCAGGCTGATTGCGGAAAGCGATAATCGCTCTCATCGTCTCGCGAGCGTCCACGCGCGCCAGTCGCAGGCCTTGGACGAGGTCTGAACCGTCGAAGCGCTCGACCCGTGTGGGCAACTGCTCACCGTCACGCGTCGCGACGGTCGTCGGGCCCGTTCTGCGTCTCGCTACCGCTTCGCTCCGATAGCGAACGAGCACCTCTCCCGGTACAAACGACGCTTGCTTGGGCTTGGACCGCGACTGCAACTTTGCGCGTGAGCGCACAGGGAAAAGCATGCTTGCAACGCCGATTATGAGGAAGCACAGAAGGATTACGCTTACGGCCTTAAAGCGCGGTTCGAGTATTGTGGGGGGGCATTTCGGCATTGAGGTGCTTTCCTTCGTGTTAGTTCGTTCGGATCCTGAACGTCGCTGTATTGCTCACCTGATTCTGAGTCATCACTTTGATCCTGCAAGTGCCTGCGGGTAGGTTGTCCGGCAAGCGAAAAGTGATTTGAGTCAGCGGCTGATTAACCATCGCACGATGGTCCTGGGCTAACACATTATGCGTCTGATTATTGCTGTCAACCAGATTTATCGTCACCGCCGACGCCGCGGCTCCTGCCGGGAGCTGCAAGTCTGCGACGTAGATGACTAGTCTGGTATTCCGATCCGATCCGCTGTTCAGAGTGTTGGCGCTGTTAAGCACGAGGAACGGATCGCGCACCATCAAGATCGAATCCAGCGCCACTGCTTGATCCGCTGCGGGTCCGGATTGATCGAGCAGGAGTTGCATAGGCACGACCGGATTGCAAGTCGTTGCACTCCAGTTAAGAGTGATTGGTCCAACATCGCCGCCGGGACTACCGCCGAAACTGCCGTTGTCAAAAACGTCCACAGCAATTCTGTAGGTTACGCCCGCACTGGCAGTGAAGGTAACTTTACTGGTCCTATCGGTACCGCTGACGTCATCGCTCTGAGAAGCGGCGACTGTCAGTGAGCCCACAGCCGAGCCCGTATAGACGGCGAGCACCGTGTCGACCGGACTTCCCGCAGTGTTGAATTCAACGCTCGTGGTGACGGGCGCCTGCCACTGATACCAAACCGAATGTGTGCCGCCACCGTTCGGTGGGAAGTGGTTTGGCTCGCCACTCTCTCTGGTCGCCCCGACCGTGGTGCCGTTTACGGTACCCGAACAACCGGGAAGCGCCTGGGCCGCGGCAAAATTGTTATTCGGAGGCGCCGGTGCGGAAGAAACCGGGTTCGAGTTGAAGCCGAAGATGTTGAGCGCGTTGATGTCCGCGGCTGTAATCTGCCTTCTTACGCCGCCCGGAATGCGAGGATCCATGATCCCGATAACAACTCCGCCATTTAATGGGAAATGCCGCCAATGGCTCGACTGATTGCCGTCAGCGTTGTCGTCCTTACTGCCACTGGGTCCGCCATCTGAAAGCCCCAACTGACTTTGTCCGGGTACAAAATAGTATTGCGAATTGGCGGTCGGTCCCCCCACCGTCATGATGCGTTGCGCGCTGGTGAACGTAGCCGTCGTCATGCCTGAACGAAAGCGGTAAAGATCCCACATTGCAGGCGTTGACGAACCCGATCCTGAACGCGAGGTAAAACCGAGAGCATGCCCGATCTCGTGAGTGGCTACGGATTCAAAATCGGTGCCTGAGATTCCATTGGTGTGATCGAAATCGTAGGTCACGATCTCGGAATTGAAACCAATGCGCGCTTTATTGTCCGTCTGCTGCGCCACAGGATTCAGCAACCCGATCGCCCGGGCAATCGAGCTCGAAACCGACACCGAAGTGGCGTTACCCAGATCCGTCGGCACGCTCGATGCCGGTAGCGCGTTGTAGACACTCAGTTTTGCTGGAGTGTTTGCGCCATTGATCAGGTTTTGTCTGACAACGGAATAGTTGACGCTACCGAGACTCGGAGAGCTGGTGGATCCCAGAACCCCACTCGGCCACGCTGTACCGAAGTTCGTGGGCCCGTAATCAACTTCAAGATAAATCGTCACTGGCGAGGTGATGAGGTTTTCCCATGCTGCGGCTGCTCTGATGAAGGCCGCTTTGGCAGGAGCATTCGCATCGAGAGCCGGTGTCGCTAACAAAATGATCGTCAGGTGATCGACCGCGTTATCGCCAACGGTCGCTTGATCTGCAGCCGCCGCCAGGCCTGTCGCCTTGTCTTCAGTATGGTTGATCTGCCGGAGATTCTTTGGCGCAATCCTTTGCAAGTCACCGATTTCGTGCGCATTCGCTTCGCGACAGGCGACGTCGCCGTTTTCATCCTGGTAAAGCAGGAAGTAGTCGTTTTGTGGTATCGGATCTGACGGCGGAGCAGTGGCGGAAGCGGTGATGCCCACCGATGGCAGGATCAGCAGCGCCATCAAAAGGAAGGCTAGCGCCCGATGGGCCGTAGGTCCCATAACTGATTTGACCGTTAGGGAGTGACGCGCAGCGGCAGCGAAAATCAGTAACTTCAACTTCATTTCCTTGAATGTGTGTCAAATCGGGAGGAACCGTCTTCGAAGCGCAAGCCGTTCAGGTGCTTCAAAGTGTATTGAGGATGCCTGGGACAATACGACTTTATCGAAAAGGCCCGATTTTGGCCCGATCGAGGTCTCATAGGGGGCGACCGCCAAGCATAATAACTTTTGCAGCCGTGAGCCGTCTAGATAGATGGCGGGTGTTTACCGGAAGCGCTGTCCGATCTGTTCGGTGCCGAAGCTGCCGATGCCGTTCAGACGAAAACTGAACACCACTCGGTTCTCTTTGCGCAGGCCCACGTTGAAGGTCGAAAACTGCCCCGTTACTGCGCAACAGTCCCAACTATTCCCCAGCGTCAGCGTGGAACTGATGAGCGAATTGTCACCGCGGCCGGGCCGCTTTTGGAAATCGAAGAAGAACGAGGCGCCGCCAAACAGACCTTGATTGCGGTTGCCCAAAAACACCGCCGGGCTCCACTGCGAGCCACGCAAAGTGCCCGCCTCGAGACCGCGTGCGTCGGCAAATCTAGCAAGACTCGGCACCAGCTCGATCGCGCGCGTGTAGTAGAAACTCTGGAAGACCTCAATCAACGAGCGCGTGAGGCCAAAGGTAGTTGAGAGCGACCGCATGCCGCCGCCGCGTGTGTCGAGATCGCTGCGCACGTCAACGAAGAGATGGCGTCGCGGTCGATAGCGCGCGTCTACATTGATGGGCGAGAAACGGCGCGGCACGCCGCCGTAGACAAAACCGGAGATCGTGTTAATCGGGTAGAACTGGTTGCGGCGGCCGGGAATGAGCGCGCCGCCGAAAGAGGGATCAAAGAAGTATTTGCCGCGGATCGTGATCGTCAACGCTTCGTAAGGTTGACTCGAAAGCAACGGCCGCTCGCGTCCTGGAACTTCTCGCACCGGCGCGTCGCTCACGTTTTCCGTGGAGCGGCGCGTGAAGAAACGGTTCGCGATGCCAAACTCGATTTCGTTCGTGTCGGCAACGATGTCGGTGTAGTCGAAACGAATGATGCGATCGAAGTTGTTAACGCCGGTAACCTTGCGATAGACGGCGTAAGGCTCGATCACGTGACGAAAGAAAAAGCTGCCGTCGCCACGGCGAAAATCTTTCGCGAACGCCGGCGGGCGAACATCGAATTCAAACTCGCCGTACGAGCGCGTGATGTTTCGGCTCAGCACGTCACGCGTCGCGGGTTCGAGCGAGTTGGAATAAAAAGTCACGCGGCCCGCGCCGGAAGCAGTCATGGTCCAACCGGCAAAATTTAGCGGCAACTCGAAACGTGGATGCAGATCGAGTCGCTGGACGATCGACGGCGAGAGGATCGGGTTACCGCCGACCTCGTTTGTAAACAGCGTCAGATCTTCCACCGTTTCCTTGCGGCTCACACCGTCAGCGCTGCCGCTGAAAGAAAAGTAAACCGGCAGGTCCTTGAGGAAGTTCAGAATGGTCGGGCGTTTGTCGATGCTGACGCTCGGCAACTGGCGAATGCGAATACGCGCGTTGGTCAGTGACGTCACTTGAGTGCGCGCGAGAAAGTTGAAGCTGTACTCGTCGTGGTCCTTGTTAATAAAGACCTGCGAAGTCTCTTCCGGCGAGATCGCCTGCTGAATGTTGTCGGAGAACACCTGACGAAACGCGAGGTTTGACGTGATGTTCACGTCCGACGCGGCGATGAACCCGTTTTTGAAGTAATGCACGCCCTCAGCGTAAAAACTCGATCCTCCCTGGTCCGGATGCGCTTCATCTGCCGCTGGACCAAAGATGCGATCTTTCACGGCGTAAAAGCCGAGGTTCAGATAAGAGCGTGAGTTGGCGCGCGTTCGCAGATCGGCGCCGAAGCCAAGCCCGCGCTGCGTGTAAACGTCGTTGCGAAAAGTGAGGTCGGCTGAGCGGCCGAGCGTTTGGTAGTACGCCGTTGAAAGTCGCACGCCTTTCGCGCCTGAGCCACCGAACGTCGGCGTCAAAAATCCCGACGCGCGATCGCGTGGCTTGAGCGACACCGATGCGTAAGGCAGATAGAAAACAGGAACATCTTTCAACCGCAACTTGGGCGCATAAATGCGCACGCGATCGCCGGTTTTGATCGTCGCTTTGCTCGCGTGAAAGCTCCACTTGGGCACGTCTTCGTCACACGCCGTCACTTGCACGTTGGAAGCGACAATCGTGTCGAGACTGATCTTCTCGACGCGGTCGGCGGTGAAGTAAATACGCGTGCCGTCCTGTGTCTGGTTGGTGAAGCCGGTGGAGTTTACGA
The DNA here is from genome assembly GCA_020199835.1 of Acidobacteriota bacterium. Classification (GTDB taxonomy): domain Bacteria; phylum Acidobacteriota; class Blastocatellia; order Pyrinomonadales; family Pyrinomonadaceae; genus PSRF01. The sequence goes on from JAIVJV010000010.1 coordinate 259,683, forward strand.
AGTAACCGGTCTTCGTGCGGTAGTTCCACTCCGCGCGCGAACCGGTGATGCGTTGCTGGTCGGCCTGATCGAATACGACGCTGCCTTCAGCGACGACTCTGTTTTGGGCTTCGTAAACCGTCATCTTGTCCGCTTGCAAGCGGTACGTACCGATGCGGGCGTCGACGTTTCCTTCGTAAACCACGATACGCGCGTTTTCGGGTCCGGAGCCCTCCTGTTTGGTCGCGTCGATGGAGATTTTGTCTGTCTCGATGCCAGGTACAGCGCCTTGCGCGGGTGCTGGTCGTCGCGGCACGGGTTGATCGATTGTAAGCGGATTTACGTTCGGCGTGTCGGTGAGAGGATTGGTTACTTTTCGATCGACCGGATTAGTTTGCTGCGCAAGTACAAACTGGCAGGCCAAGACAAGAATCAGGTTTGCCAGCAAGAGACGCAAAAGCGAGCGGAGCCCTCCGGAACGCGGTTGTTAGTCGAGCGCGAGATGCTAACACGAATGCCAAACGACGCGCGAATTGATGTTTTGTTATCATTCCGCGCCGTGCCAAAGCGCTTTCAGTTGATGATCGTTGCCGGTGAGCCGTCGGGAGATGCTCACGCTGCGGCGCTCGTTAATGCGTTGAGAAAAAAGTCACTCCGCGTCGAGTTCGATTGTTTTGGGGCGACCGGTCCGCTGATGCGCGCCGAAGGTGTGGAGACAATCGTCAACTCCGACGAACTCGCGATCATGGGCATTCTCGAAGTCGCGCGCGCGCTGCCGAAATTTCTCCATGCCTTTCGCACACTCAAACAAGCAGCGTTCGCACGATCGCCAGACGCCGTCGTGCTCGTCGATTGGCCCGAGTTCAACCTGCGACTCGCCACTGCGCTTCATCGACGTGGCCTGAAGATCATTTACTACATCAGTCCGCAGTTATGGGCGTGGCGGCCACGCCGCATCAGCACGATCCAACGCGACATCGATCTGCTGTTGTCGATACTTCCGTTCGAAGCCGAGTGGTTCAAAGCGCGCGGTGTGGACCACGTTCAATTTGTCGGACATCCGCTCGCGGGGGAAGTACGCGCGCGCTTCGGACGCGAGGAGTTTTGCCGGCGCCACGATCTGAATCCGTCGCAACCAATCGTCTCACTGCTTCCCGGCAGCCGCCGCAAGGAGTTGCAACGCATACTGCCGCCGATGCTCGGCGCTGTTGCAAAGCTCAACGCGGTTCGTCCAGAGATTCAGTGTGTCGTAGTAGTCGCGCCCAGCCGAACGATAGAAGAGACGAAACAGATCGTGACGCAACAAAACGGCGCGGCTTCAATTACAGTGGCCTCGATTAAACTCGTGCCGGGCGAAACTCCCGAAGCACTCGCCGCGTCCGACGCCGCTGCGGTCGCGAGTGGCACCGCCACGCTCGAAGCAGCACTGCTCGAAACTCCAATGGTCGTGGTCTACAAGGAGTCGGCCGTGAACTGGCACACGCTGGGCCGTCTGATCACTGTCTCACACTACGGGCTGGTGAATCTTGTCGCAGGCAAAGAGATCGCACGAGAGTTAATGCAGAACGATCTCACTGCTGAAACCCTGACGCGAGAACTTCTGAAGCTGCTCGATCCCGCTGCGAACAGAATCGCGCGCCAACAACTCGCCGAGGTCGCGCAGAGGTTAGGCGAGGGCGGTGCTTCGGAACGAGCGGCGGAGTTGATCAGCGATTTTTTAAATCAGCGAGCTGCTGTTCAAGCCTTTTGATGCGCTCAGGCAAACGGCTCAAGTACGCGTTCTGGCGTTTGTACTGGTCCAGCGGCTGCACGGGTATGCCCCACCAAATACCGGGCCGCACGATCTTGCCGGGCAGGACACCTGCCTTCGAGCCAATCACGGCGCCCTTCTGCACGCGCGTGTGATCTCCAAACCCGACCTGTCCGCCGATCACCGCGTCGTCTTCGATCACCACACTGCCGCTGATTCCCGTTTGCGCGGCAATGACGACGCGCTCGCCGATGTCGCAGTTGTGACCAACGTGGACCATGTTGTCGAGCTTCGTGCCGCGTCCAATGTGCGTGCGGCCGAGAGCGGCGCGATCGACGCACGTGTGCGCGCCGAGTTCCACGTCGTCTTCGATCACCACAGTGCCGATCTGCGGAAACTTCTGATAACCGTGATCGTGCCGCACGTAACCAAAACCATCGGCGCCAATGCATACCGCGGCGTGGAGGATCACGCGATTGCCGAGCGACACGCCGTCGTAAAGCACGACGTTTGGGTGCAGCACGCAATCGTCACCGATCTTGACGTTCGCGCCGACGACCACGCCCGCTTCGATACGCGTGTACGCGCCGACGTGCGCGTTCTCGCCGATCTGAACGTGTGGACCAATGAAAGCTGTGAGCGCGACGTCGGCGTTCGCGGCAAGGACTGCGGTTGAATGAATCTGTGGTTCGCGACGAACTGGCGGGTGAAGCGCAGCGCCAATCAACGCAAACGCAAGTTTCGGATTATGAACCTCGATCAATGTTCTGTCCTGAAATTTTTCACTCACGCCCGGCGGCACAATCAAACAGCTCGCTTTACTCTCTACCGCCTTATCAAAGAACTTTTCATTATCAACGTACGCAACCTCACCCTCGCGTGCCTGATCCAGTTCGGCGATCCGCACAATCTGTGTTTCATGATCGCCAACAACGCGACCAGCTACAATCTCGGCAAGCTCGTACGCTTTCATGCTCTTATAAACCCACGTTTTGAACCACGAATAAAACTGATAAGGTGCGCAACGTTCTCGTCATGAACCTGTTCTAATTCCCTGAGCGTCTCCGCCAGCGGTGTCCCCGATCTGAACAACGTGCGATACGCATTCTTCAACGCCCGCTTCGCTGCTTCCGAAAACCCCGCACGCGTCAACCCCACCGTGTTCAACCCGCGCACGCGCGGCGGATTTCCATCAGTAATAAAGAACGGCACCACATCCTGCACGATCTTCGACTTCCCGCCAACCATCGCATACCGTCCGAACCGCACAAACTGGTGCGCACCGACGTTGTTGGACAGAAACACGTGGTCCTCAACCGTGATATGGCCCGCGAGGGCCACTTCGTTAGCAAAGATATTATCGTCGCCAATCGTACAGTTGTGCGCGACGTGTACGCCGACCATGAAGAAGTTTCGCGAGCCGATCCGCGTCGTCTCACCGGCGCCACTCGCACGGTGCAGCGTACAAAACTCTCGAATCAAGTTGTCGTCGCCGATCTCGAGTAAACTCTGTTCGCCATTGAACTTAACGTCCTGCGGTTCGCCGCCAACCACGGCATGCTCGTAAATACGATTACGCGCGCCTAACCGCGTAAAACGCTTAACAACCGCATACGCGCCAATCTCGCAATCGGGGCCGATTTCCACGTTGTCTTCTATTATCGCGGTTGAATGAATATGCATGTGCAGGGTTTTGAGAATAATCGTGTCTTGTGGATCCTGCAAATCCTGTTTATCATGCTCGACGGTCTACGGGTATAGTGTGACTTCAGTGGATAGGGAGACGATAAGCCGTTGTTTAGTGACCAGTTTCGTCGGGGGGAATCCGACAAAAGCAAACTGGCCGGAGTGAAAAGCTCGCGGCTGATCTCCGGTCTTTCAGACATTGCGTGGAAAGCATTCCAGAGTGTCAACCAACGACTTCCCGAAGGTGAAGCTATCCGGCCCAACTGGGCTCCTGGTCCACTGCTCAAATCCTACGAACGCACCGCTCCCCCGCTGGGCTTCCCACGCGAGACAGATAGTCTTTGTCCGAGTTGTGTAAAAGAAGTCCGCAATGCCGTCATCACCGGTGAGGTTTCGCTCGACACGCTGATGTACGAGCATCCCGGTGAAATCAAAGCACAGATCGTTGAAGACAATGGCCGCGTTGTCATGCGCAAGACTTGCCCGAAGCACGGCGAGTTTGAAGACGTCATGTCAACCGATCCCGCTTTTCTCGAGCGCATCGAGTCGCTCTTCTTTGGCCGCGACTTTCGCGCGGCCGAAGATAAAGACGTTCATCGTCACGGTACTTCGAATATCAAGTTTGGACGCGGCGCGGTTTTGACCGTCGACCTGACGAACCGTTGCAACATGATGTGCAATCCGTGCTTCATGGATGCGAACCAGGTTGGCTACGTACACGAGCCGACGTTTGAAGATACGAAAGCGATCCTCGATCGCGCTGTCTCGTTCAAACCAAAACGCCAGGTCATCATTCTCTTCTCCGGTGGTGAGCCGACGCTCTCGCCTTACTATCTCGACGCAGTTGCTTACGCGAGGAAGATCGGTTTCTATCGCATTCTGGCCGCGACCAACGGCATTCGCTTCGCTGAAGACATCGAGTTTTGCAAAGCGGCGAAGGCTGCGGGCCAGCACGGTGTGTATTTACAGTTTGACGGCGTCAGCGAAGAGAAGAACAAGCATCGCGGCGTTGGCAACTTGTTTGATGTGAAATTGCGCGCGATTGAGAACCTCGCGAGTGTTGGTATCAAAGTCACGCTCGTCGTAACGATCGTCAACAGCATTAACAACGACGGAATCGGTCAGATCGTAGAGTTTGCGGCGAAGAATATCGACAAGGTACAGACGATCGCATTTCAGCCGGTCTCGTTCACCGGCCGCGACGAAGATATTACTGACGAGCTGCGCAAGAAGTGGCGCTACACGCTCGCCGGCATGACGCACGATCTGAAGAATCAGCTCGGCGAACGTATCCAACCGTTGCGCGACTGGTTCCCGCTGTCGTCATATTCGGCATTCACAAGCGTGATGGATATGTTGCAGGGCGCGGATGCGCCGTGGGGTTGGTCCTCGTGCAATTGCCATCCAAACTGCGGCATCTTCACGTTGCTGGTCGTGAACAAACAGACCGGCGAGTTCAAGTCGCTGTTTGAGTTTTTCGACTACGAGCAATTCATGCGTGACGTAGCGGTGATCACTGACACCGCGCGTGGCCGCAAACTTTCCTACGCTCAGCTCGGCATGGCGATCATGCGCAACTTCCACGCTGAACGCGCGCCCGAAGGTTTTCCGATCTCGCAGATCATTAATCTCTTCAAGCCGTCATCCGCGAACTCCAACTCTGACCGCAACGATCGCATGAAAGCGCAGCCCAACGGCAGCAACGCTAACGACAACTGGCGCGTGCTCTGCGTCGAAGGCATGTGGTTTCAGGATCTGTTCAACTACGACTTCCGGCGCACGGAAATGTGCGTCATTCCTTACGGCACGCAGGAAGGCGAGATATCTTTCTGCGCTTACAACACCGGCGTGGGCTGGCGTCAGATCATCGAGAACATGCACAAGACGGCAAACCTCGCGGAGTGGTACGAAGAGCACGGCCGTCACAAAGTCTACGCCGCCGGCAAACCGGTTCCTTTAACCACCACTAAACACTCCTTGAGCCTGCCGGTCATTCAGGCCGTGCTCGCCGAGGATCAAGAAACGCTGGTGCACGCCAGTCCGTATCTGGTCGAACCGACGGAAGAAGAGTCGGTACTGATTTAATCACGACTGTCCTCTCTCCCACGGCCGCTACTTCGATTTCCGTAGCGGTAGGCTCTCAACCCACTCTCATAGGAGAATCCCCCATGCCGAGACGTACTCTAAACGCCTGGTCCAGGCCGTTTCACACTTTCATTGCGCTGCTACTTCTGGTGAGTATCAGTCCCATCATTTCCCTGGCCGCGCTGGCTAAAAGCCAGGATCCTGCTCACACGACGACGACGGCGAATGTAAAAGTCATTCCCGACGGCACCGAGTTCACGGTAGTCACCACGGAGGAGATAACCAGCAAAACGGCGTCAGAAGGAGATCCGCTCACGTTCAAAGTTGCGGAAGATGTAAAAATTGACGGTGCGATCGTCATCGCGAAAGACTCTGTGGTCAAGGGCATTGTGGCCAGCGCGAAAAAAGCGGGAATGATGGGAAGAGGCGGCAGCCTCGGTATTCGCGTGGAGTCGACGATGACCGTCGACAATCAAAGACTCAAGCTTCGCTCGTCAAAAGGAAAAGAGGGTGACGACAAAACCGGAACTACGGTTGCATTAGTGGTGCTGTTTGGTCCTTTAGGTTTTTTGAAGAAGGGCAAGAATGCGAAGATCGCTCCCGGAACACAGATCAAGGTCTACACTGATGAAGAGAAGCGCGTCGAGCTCAAGGGCTAGATTGCGGCGCTGACGACGACAAAAAATTTACTGCTGAAAAACCGTCACACGATTGGCGGGTTAGATCCGTTTGGTTCCGCGCCTTCGTTGTCGCTGCTCGGGCGTTGAACTTCGCGCAGTTGGGCCACCACGTCGCGCAACCGGAGCGCGAGATCTTCAATCGTTTGCACTCGTTTGCGTGCGCGCTCGCTCAACTCTTCGCGCAAGAGGAGTTGGGCCTGGCCCAGTACGCCCGTGAGTGGATTGTTGATTTCATGACGGATGCGGGCTACGAGGTTGGCGTTCTCCTCGAGTTTGAGACGATACTTGGCAACCTCGTCCTCTGCCGGACTGGGTGAATTTGAAGATCCGTTCTGGTTTTCAGTCATCGACTCTCCGCAAAAATTCGGAAGCTGAAAAGAAGTAAAAGCAGTTGTCTTTGTTTTTCTTCAGGAATGCCGCTCGTACGTAAAAACGCTGCCATTGTGCCTCGTAGCGCACGCGAGTTCAAGTATTAGTTTTTCTCGCGGTCCAGCCGAGAGCGAAACGTCCGGCGGCTTTCGGCCATATAAGCAGGAGGAATCTATAGCATGAATTTCAGAAGTTATCCGGGAAAGACGTTTGTAATTGAATCGAGCAAAGCAATCATTCGCAACGAGCAGTTGGAAGAGCAAAGATACAAAGTGGGCGACGTTATTCCTGAAGGCAAGAACGTCGGAGATGTCAAAACGATTCCGCAACGCACGGAAGTCAACGTGCTGGATGTTAAGACTGATCCTGGCCGGCACACGTATGTACTCGCGTCCGGAAATGGCGCGGATCAAGTTTTTGGCTGGACCGCGGCAACGAATCTGGAGGGCGGGTTCAAGAACGAAACTGCTGGGCTGTCGCCCGGGGTATGGCAGTTGGAACCCTTGGGACGTAACAAGACTTGCATCGACGCAGACGCGTTGATTCGTGATGGCGCGCCGAACTTTACCTCGCGGGGAACGACGATCCCGATCCGTTCATTTGTTGCGGTGACCGAAACTTCTTCCGACGGTAGGTTTGTGAAGTGCAGTCAAATGACCATCGCGCAGAATGCGATGGAGGTTGGCGAGGAGATCGGTTGGACCAAAGCTTCCAATCTTGGCGACGGGTGTTCCGATCTGTTTTTCGCACCGACGTGGACTGACAAGAAAGGACCGAATGCGTGCTGGCGCGAAGGTGAGTACATTGGACCAAAGCTGCTGGTGAATATCATCGGCTTCGGCGCGGAGATGGAGCAGATCACGCTCGATAGTGTCGAAGCTTACCTGGAAATGAAAGACGCAGCCGAGCAGGACAACATTCAGATTTCGATTAATAGCGCGTTTCGCACTTTTGCGCGGCAAGCGCAACTGCGTCACCTGTTTGACATCGGCCAGGGGAATAACGCGGCGCGACCAGGGTTCTCAAATCACCAGCACGGGCAAGCGTTTGATCTGAACACGCGGCACAACGTGTTTGACGGATCTGACAAGGTTTACGAGTGGTTGAAGCGAAATGGACCGCGGTTCGGTTTTGTGCGAACGGTCTCGCGGGAATCGTGGCACTGGGAACTTCTCCCTGCTGAGGCGAAAGCGCTCGCCGCGGCGGGCAAGTTCAAGCTGCCACACGTGAACGACGCTTAATCAGGCTTCCGACCAGCTTCTCGCTTCAACCGGGCTTCTGACGCCGAAACGTTCTTGTTGCCGCATCAGAACACGCGTGCAGCAAGTTTGGTCGGGCCAGTTGACAAGCGTCGTCGTGCTTCGTAAATTCGACAACTCCTGCTGGGAGGTCGTCCAATGGTAGGACTCCAGACTCTGGATCTGGCTATCGGGGTTCGAGTCCCTGCCTCCCAGCCAAATAGAATCAAACACTTACGGGCGGCTCAAAATCTGAGCCGCCCGTAAGTGTAACTAAGTGTGCCAGCCGAACTTTTTTTACTTTCCATTTTGAGGACGACCGTCGGCGGGATTTTCCGATCGTTCAGAAGCCGTAACCATTTTTTCTTCCATGTCAGCGATATGTTGGGCCAGTGTTTCCGGTTGAGTATCCTCACGCAGGACCTTTACCTGCGGAACGTTACTTAGATCGGCTCCGACTTTCTTGGCAATGGCGTCCAGTATGGCGAGCATTTGCGTATTCTCTTGTTCGGTAAGCAAGTTAATCTGCAGATCCAGATGATTTCGACGTTCAGAAAGTTTGGTTTCAAGATTTTGGCTGGTGAGGATGAACGTCGATAAAAAGATTGCCTCAAGTGAAACCATAAGCGTCAAAAGAGTAAACGGAAAAGGATCGACGTGTTTGATACCCGGCACCGTATTAATGAAAATCCACAACCCAAACCAGGCAGCATTCACCCACACGAAGGTTATGCTGCCGCAGAAACGAGCTACTGCATTGGCGATGAGTTCGGACGTAGTACGGTTCATCTTTGCAGCTTGCTCCAACCCAAGGATCGTTTCAACGTTTTTCGCGATGTGGTGATCGGCAGCTTCCCGACCAGCACCGGCGGCGGACGTTTGCGGGTTGACACTGACGTTCTTTCTTTTATTCATCCGTTAAGCCCCCTCTTTATCGATCTATTTGGACCAGCAAAAACAGTGCCACCAACCTAAGGTCACCAGCGGGTTTCGAGTCCCTGCCTCGCAGCCAAAATAGATTTCAAACATTACGGGCGACTCAAGCTGAGTCGCCCGTTTTGTGTACCCTTCAACCCGTGAACTACAGAGCCGCTATTTGTCGCTGGGGTTCGCCAGTTTGACGCTCTTCGGATCAACCGTTATCTCCTGCAAGCGTTTCGCTACTTCAGGCGTGTGGGATTCCTGATAACGCCCGCCAAGGTATTTAGCCAAAAACTTCTCCGCTAATACCAACATCGCCATACGGTTCACCGGCCGCGCGAAGCCGTGGCCCTCGTCCGGTGCGACTATGTACTCAACCGGGAATCCTCTGTCTCGCAACGCGACGACGATCTGATCGGCTTCGCGTTTGTTCACGCGAGGATCATTCGCTCCCTGCACGACCAGCAGCGGGGTCTTGATCTTGTCGGCGTGCGTCAGGGGCGACTGCCGCATAAGCTGCGCTCTCCCTTCCGCTGTCGTCGGGTCGCCCATTCGCTTGTAGAACCTGATGCGCTCTGACTCCCAGTAAGCTGGAATAGCATCGAGCAGTGTAATCAGGTTGGACGGAGCCACAATTGCCACTCCCACCGCGTAGAGGTCCGGCGTAGAGGTCAAGCCAGCCAATGTCGCGTAACCACCGTAAGACGCGCCCATGATGCCGATGCGTTTGGGATCACTTATGCCCTGACTAATCAGATACTTCGCGCCCCAGGTTAGATCGTCCTGCATCTTGTCGCCCCATTGCAGGTTCCCACCGTCCACAAACTTCTTGCCATATCCCGTCGAACCACGAAAGTTCGGACTGAGCACGGCATAGCCGCGGTTCGTTAAGAACTGTGCCATGGAGTCGTACCCCCAACCGTCGCGCGCCCATGGTCCACCGTGTGGAAGGATTATGGTGGGAAGGTTCTTCGGCGCCACACCTCTCGGCAGCGTCAGGTACGCAGGAATCTCCAGCCCGTCGGACGACTTGTAACGAATCGGTTTAACTTCCGCGAGAGCTTGGCGCGGCAACTTTTCGCGTATCCGGTATTGCAACGCCAGTTTCTTCGACTTACGGTCAAAGTGAGCCAGGTCATTTCATCTTTGGTGGAACTGTCAAAACTGATTTCCTTGTTCGGCAACTTCTTCTGCAAAAACTTGTAATCTTCCGCGAGTGTCCGGTCCTTGAAATAGAAGCGCTGCCGGTCGTCAACGTAAATGGTGTAGAGCAGCTCGTCAGTCACGTCAGAAAAGAGTGCGCCATCGAGGTCCACACGGCTCAGCGGATCGGATTCGATGGGTTCCTCTTTGCCTGTTTCGGGATCGAATAAGACAAGCCTCGTCAGGTCCACGCTTGCGCCTTTGTTGGAAATCATATAGACGCGGCGATTGTCTCTGTGGAAGTGAATCGGGCTGCAAATCTCAAAGAGGTTGCACGAATAGACTTTCGTGAACTTGCCGTCGGCGTCGACTCGAAGAACTTCCTTATCTCCGCTCTTCGTTGATCGCGTGGCCAGACCCAACTGATCTTTATTGTCGAAGAGCCAGTTCGTCAGCCGTTCCGTGTTTTGCCGCACGAGAGTGCGCTCGCCCGTCGAGATTTTGAGTTTATAAAGATCGTGCCAGGCCGGGTCGCGGTCATTCATGCCGACGTAAACGGCGTCCGGCTCGGTGCGTGGCACGTTGCAACCAACTGTTCTGACTTTCTCCGAATTGGTCAGGTTCCGCGCGACAGGCACTTCGGCGCCGCTGGGCGGTTGCTCGTTGGGATTGACAGCGTACAAGTTGAAATTCTCATTGCCGCCTTGATCGTTAACGAACAAGATAAACTTGCCGTCACGACTCCAAAAGAAGTTTCTGATCGGGCGTTTTGGTTCGTTGGTCAACAAACGGGCGCTGGCAAATGGCTCGTCCGCACGTTTGACCCAAATGTTCAGTGTGTCCTCATGTGGCTTTAGGAACGCGATGAACTTGCCGTCTGGAGAAATCGTCGCCCTGGCGATTTCCGGGTTGCCGAACAATATTTCACGGTCAATCAGCGGCGGCAAACCGTTTTGCGCCAGCGCTGTCGCGCTGAGCAGGAAAACGCACGAAAGGGCGCAAAGTAAAGATCGGATCTTCAAAAGTGTGGGACGTCTTCTAGTCATAGCCCGAGAACTCCTTGGGTAGATGCGGTGGAAGTATTAGCTGATCCTATGATCAATGCAGCTGTAAACAGGTAAACGTGCGGAAGGGGGAAGGATTAACACCCCGGTCAACACTCGCTCAACGCCTAAAACGCGCGCGCCGGTTGACTTGCACACGAGAGTGTTCTACAAGTCTGAATGCTGGTACCTTTTTCCCCAATAACAGATCAGACAGGTTAACTGGCGGACATCCGAAAGCCCCTGAAAATGCAAATAGCTACCCTCGTTGATTTAGGCGACTTGATCGAGAACCATCGAACCGAACTGTTGTCCGACTGGGACCGCGAAGTCGCGTTCCTTCCCGGCGCCGAACAGCTTGATGCGCCGACGATCACGGACCACATCCCGGAACTGCTTACAGAACTAAGCACGAATCTGAGATCTCATCGATCGATACCCTACGGCATCGTGAGTCCCGCCGAGCACGGTGTTCAGCGCTGGAGAGTGGGATTCGACATTACGGAAGTCGTCGCTGAGTACGGTATTCTGCGAACGTGTATCTACCGTCTCGCCGAGAAGTACCATCTTTCCGTTACAACCAACACTGCCTCTATCGTGAACACCGTTTTTGATAAGGCGGTGGCCCAGGCGATAAAAGCTTATGCGACTCACATGACTGTAGAGCTTCAGAAACGACGTGAGGAGCATTTGAGCTTTGTCATTCATGATTTGCGCACTCCTCTGCAAGCGGTCTCCCTCGCAACTACAATGCTCGAACGTTCACTGCCGGAAGAATCGAAGACCGAGTCGTTTGCATTGGCCTTACCAATGCTACGCCGAAACATCCGCAGGTTGGACGCTTTAATTAAGCGCGTGCTTCAGGAAGAAGGAAACTTACAACTCGGCGATTCTCCAAAAGCGGAGAAGCGTGAGTTTGATTTATGGTCTCTGGTAGAGAGCGTTAATCAGGACCTGTATCCGATTGCGAACGACGCGAACACGACTCTGGTAAATGATGTTCCACCTGACATGACCATCTTTGCCGATGCGCGGCTGTTGGGGCAGGTATTCCAAAACCTGATCTCCAACGCGATCAAATTCACGCCTAATGGAAAAGTTATCGTCGGGGCGCAACTCCCAGGTGAGCGCGGCATCGTGCAATGTTGGGTTCGCGATACCGGCACCGGCATAGACGCTGACCGGCTGGACAAGATTTTCGATAAACTGGAAACAGATCAGCAACCGGACAAGCGCGGCGTCGGATTGGGCCTAGCGATAGTTAAGCAGATCGTCGAACTTCATGGTGGAACAGTGGCTGTCGAAAGCCACGTCGGCGAGGGTTCCACATTTACTTTAGAGCTTCCGCAACCCGGCTATTAAGCGTTACAACTCAGTTCGCGCCTCTCGCCGTGGCGGCAGCGGTCTGGGATTGACCAGGGCTCGTTGGCTGGCCGCGCTCGTGTGCCGCGAGGTTCTGGTATTCCCGTCTAAGAAGACTCGGTTCAGAAGAGTCAATAAATCATCAAAATCAATCGGCTTGGCCATGAAATAGTTACTGCCCGCGCTGAGTGCAGTTTCGTAAGTGGACGCTGCCGTGTATGCGGTTAGAACGATGATCGGAATGTTCCGAAACCCGTCAAAAGCCCGTATGCGGCGGATGGTTTCAAACCCGTCGAACCCGGGGAGAGCCAGATCCATCAGAATCGCGTCGGGACGCCGCTTTTTAATGATTTCCAAAGCCTCAGAGCCGCTTCCCGCTTCCAGTACCTGAAATTTCTCCGACTCGAGCAGAAGCTTCAGCATGCCGCGAACGTCGTCATAGTCTTCAACAATTAATATCGTGCGCATACGTTCATCAACTTAGCAATTCGTGGACCGTTTGAACGAGCCATGGTGGTTTTTTGAAACCGTTCTCGCGTTAATAGAGCAAACGGTATGAATCCGTGCGTCTACCCTTTAACTGTTCAAACGATCAAAAAACCTCAGGAGAAAACACCGTGACGACTCCGACATTCAATAACAGCTACTTCATCACTAACCGCAACGATCCGACTACTATCTGGGTTGACTCTTCGACGTATGTCATCCCAGGCCCCTTGTCTTACTACCTCTCGAGTACTCCTTACGATCAAACCATCGACGACTACTCGACCGTACCCTGGACTGCTTTCTTGAGTGATCTCGAGACGGACCTCGCAAGCACTGTGGATGCCAACGGGAATGCCAATCTCGTCGTCTATATCCACGGCCTGGGAAACACGTTCGACGATGCTATCGTTGAATCCGCAGCGTTCGGCTCCACGCTTGCCAGTCCCGGCGGATTCGGCGGTTTGCTGATAGCTTTCGATTGGCCCAGCTACGGTACCGCAGTGTCAGCACTCGCAAGCTATTACGCAACGACGCAGATCAACTGGCCGGCAGTGAATACGTCCGGCACGATTCGCGACAATATCAACGGCAGCGTCAAGAGCTTCATTACTGTGATCCAAAACCTGCTCGCAATCCAGGTCAACAACAAGCCCATCAATCTCAGCATCATCAGCCATTCCGAAGGCAACTACATGCTGCTGATGGGCATGTTGGGTCTGAAACAGGCGGGCGTGGCTTCGGGCAGCATCAACAACGCGATGATGCTGGCAGCGGATATATCCGCGGCGGTCTTCGAGTCGGGGCAGTTTGGCTACGGCATAACTGACATCTGCAAGCAGGTCTCGGTCTATTACTCGGGTGCTGACGCCGATCTCAATTACTCAGACTACGACTTCTTTGCTTACCACAATCCGATCTATGCTTCGCGTCTCGGTTTGATTGGACCATTCGCCTATCCGTCGGCGAGTGCGATTACGAACTCGGTGATCGGCATAGATTGTTCGCAGGTAACGGTGAACCTCGGCATGATCACAAACGTTCACGGTTCTTACAGGTCCCTGCCGCAAACCGTGGCCGACATGAGCAGTATCTTGAACTCTTCAAGTCCGACGGGACGAATCGCCTACCCTGGCGGTACTAACTCTTATTACTTAAATCCAGCGGTGAACACCGCATCCGGAACTGCGCCGCGCCAGGGAATCTATCGCCGTCGCTTTTCGCGGCACTGAAACACGAAGTATCTGTTCTCCAAAAAATGTACTTGCAAACGTGAATACGGTAGACTTGCGCGCGAATCACTTCCACTCACGGCAAGTAATACCGCAGGTACCAGCCCAGAATCTGAGCCGCCCGTTTTGTGGTTTGCCCCCACAACGGCTCGTTATGTCTAACTACAACGGAGGAGAACTGGGATGCGAAAACAGATACTCGTGCTGAGTTTACTCATTCTCGCCGCACTGTTCGGCGGCTTTGCTACGAAACCCATGGCAAAGCCGAACACGCCGGCGCCGCCGCCACTTTTGACGCCCATATCAGTTTACGGAGCATGGCATTGCGGTAATGACTTCTGTACCTGGGCCGGCGTTCGTCACATGACCGACTTCGACACGCGCAACCGCTGGCTGATCAATCGCGGCGATGGCCGGCCGTCGGTGAATCTCGTCGTTCTCAGTTTTGTTCACCCGTTGCGCTTGCTGAACAAAACCAATGACGCCGGCACTTCACAAGGCATACCGATCGGAATGAACCAGGCAGTGGTCGATTACTTCAAGAGCCGAGGCGTTCGCGTTCAGTTGTCTATCGGAGGCATCACTTACACCGACGCGTGGAACCAGGCGCTCGCAACAAATGCGACGCAGCTTGGGTTGAACGCAGCCGAGGCCGCAACGCGTTTGGGCGTGGGTATTGAGATCGACTACGAGGAAAACATGAACCCGAATCTCACCGGGTTACAAGCATTCATCAACGCGTATCGTTCGGTCCATCCTTACGACGCCTCGGGAAGCAATCACGCGGCGCGACTGACGATCGATCTCGCCGCGGGTGACCGCTGGTTGATTCCGCTAACACGCAAAGCAACTGCTGATTGGCTCAACACAACGACGCCTGTGTTGGACTACGCCAATGCGATGGTCACCAGCAGACAGTTCAACAGCGCGGCGGATGCGCAGACCAACTGGCAGGAACACATCGACGGCAAACAGCAGTTTGATCCACCGATCCTGCCGCTCGCACCGGCGAAGTTTACGGGAGCGCTTTACATCGTCACCGGCTCGAGAGCCGCGCCTGAATGCACCAGCTTCGGCAGCTCGCTTATTAGTTCCACTGGAAACTACGTTCAATCGGTGGTACCTAACGGCGCCGGAACAACCAGCGGAATGCTCGGGTACATGTTCTGGGCCGCGGAATGTCCCTCGTCGCGACGTGTTTGCACCGTGCCGCCAAACTCGTGTGAGGGCGGTGTAGGAGTAGGCGCAACTACGTACAACATTCCGATCCCGATGTTGCCTCTGCGGCAAAACTGAAATATCTCGGTTCGAGACTCAGGGTAACCACGGCGGCGAATCTCGCCCGCGCACGATTCGCCGCCGCCAACCAGTTGTTTTTTCTCCGCTGTGAGAGGTGTGCTCAATGCAACCTCATCATGTGTTTCTCAATGACCAGGAAATCGAGGCCCAGCAACAATGCCGTTTCGACAGCATCGTGAGCCGTGTTGACGATTGGGCTGCCTGGTCCATTGAAAGAGGTATTCAACAACACGGGCGGGACTCCACCCGCTCGCATTCGGCAGAGAAGTTGCGCTACGAGGCCATGATCCGCATCGACGATCTGGGGGCGGGCGGTGCCGTCGACGTGAGTCGTGGCCGTAATCGTGTCTGCATGGGTATCGATTACGCGAGTGGCGCCAATCATGTATTGGAAGAGATACGAACGCGCGGGCCACAGCTTTCCGTTGCACTCGCTTAGTCCGACCGGAGCAAAGGGCCGCCACGGCTCGCGATGCTTCAGGGCGTTTACACGATCGCGTTGAGTTGCGGGTCTTGGCAGCGCTACTATCGACCGATGGCCCAGCGCTCGCGGCCCGATCTCAGCACGGCCTTCAACTATTCCTCCGATTTTTCCTTTCAGCAGCCATTCAATCACTGTGTCTGCATCGAAAAGTTGCCGGGACCCAACTGAAAGTAAAAAGTCCGTTTCGGCTACGTCACCCGCGTGCAGTCCTGCAAACGGATTCAAGGGCCTGCGCTCTCCGTCAGGTGGGCTCACATACCAAGCCGCACCGAGAGCCGTGCCACTGTCGTGAGCTATGGGTGGAATGTAAACCGGATCCGGAATCAACCCGTTTGCCGAGCAGTTCAGCGCCACTCCTCCGGCCAGGCATAACTCGGTCAGCCCCGTGGCTCCACGACAGTACGCCGCGAGCCATTGGACCACCTCTTCAACACAGTGTTGTGCGGACCACGCGGTCCTCACCGCAAGCTCGTCGCGGTGAAGCGAGAACTTGTCGATGGTGATCTGGCTGCCGCCTTGCAGACTTCGGAAAGTCCGGAGCCAGCGCTCGACGATGTGTGTATGCGTGTCCTTCGGTGTTGTCGTGAGCGCAAGGACGTAATCGCTGGATTGCAGCTCAACCAACGGCCAGGGCTCAATCGCTTTTGCTCGTCCAAACGCGGCCAACCCCATCAGCTTTCCTGCTTCCAGAAATGAAAAGCCCACACTCTGACAAGCGCCGTCGTACAACAAACCAAGCGAATGCGAGGCGGGCCAGGTTGGCCCTTCTTTCAGTCCGTCGCTTATGGACGCGGAATACATCGAAACAGCACAATCTTCACCGATGCCATCTACGACCAGCACCGCGGCCTGAGAAAATGGAGACGCGTAAAAAGCACAAGACGCGTGAGCCAGATGATGAGGCACGAGCACGAGCTCCGGTTTCGCGTCCGAAGGCGGCGGCGCGCCGAGTAAGTACTCGATGTAGTTCCGAGGATTGAGCCAGTCGTGATTGCGGTTGTCCTGCCCGACGACTTTCGGGACATCCCAACCGACGGCGATTACGTCAACGTCTTCGATCGCGAGTGACGCTTTCTCTAGACAGAACGAGATTGCGTTGCGTGGCGTTTGATGGATCGCATGTTTGCAACGTGAGAATCGTTCTTCTTCACCGAAGGCCACGAGTTCGCCGTCAACTACCAGGCAAGCAGCAGTATCGTGCCAGCCTCTGGGCGGAGCATTAATTCCGAGTGTGATCATTTCTTGAGGTCTTGGAGCTGACGGAGGATGTCGAGTTCGTTGTATTGCATAGGATGAGGTAGCTGGTCACCGGCGTCATCCGCAGCCTCACGCCGGCACGCGACGAGTTGTAGGACCAGCGTCTCGAACGCTTGTGGGTAACCCGAACGCTGAACGGTTACACATACCAGACGCCGAAAGTCCTGCGATTGCTCACAGCGGCTGACGAAAGTCTTGGCAGCCCGGTCGGCGAGATCCCGGCTACTGCCTTCGTTCACGTATTTCGTCATAGCGTACAGGAGATTGTCAATCTCGGCGTAGATATAGAAGACGTAGAACTGTTGCAGGACCTCGACTAACGCTTTATTACTAACCTCAGCGCTGTAACTGACCAGTTGTTCGTAATAACTAAGGCGGCGGTTATTGGGCACGTCCAGCCGTGTAAAGTAGGATTCGAGTGTGGTCTCCCGGCGCTGGGCCAACCATTGCCACGCCGCGAGCAGAAGCGCGTCCGCGGTGAATAGAGATGCTGCGAGATTGATACGCTCGCTGGTTCCGTTTATTGCGCCAACGAGCAGAGCTTCGCTAATCACGATCGCCGCGACGACGGCAATGATTAACGCCCGTTTCCCGGCCAGGTGCTTCCTTTTATAGTCTTTCAGGAGTTGAGTAATCCGATTTTCATCCATGGTGGATCCCTCGTGAGTGTCAGATTGGGCGCGGTGATTCTACCAACGTTTCGGCGGTGAACGGCATCCGACACCGGGACCAACGGCTTTCTCTCCGGCTTGCAAAAGCCTCCGACTCTTGCTAAACCTCCCACAACGGAATGCCCTCAAGGAGAAGTATCATGAGAAAAACATTTCGACTGCTGCTCGCGCTAACGCTGCTGTTATCAACTGCCGCACCGTTACTCGCTGACACCATTCGTCTCAAAGACGGCAGCGTCATCCGCGGCCAGGTGATCGGATTCAAGGACCAGCAGTTCACGATCCTGATCGGCGGCAACGCCAGAGGCCGGCGCGGGCAGACTACCGTGTACGTTGAAGACGTCGAGTCGATCGAGTTTGATGCCACGACGAGCAGCGGCCCGAACACCGAGGATACGACGGCCCAGAACAACCCTCCCGCGATGCGGCCCAACAATACAAACAATCAGCCTGACAACAACATCGGTTCGAATACACGATCAATCGATCCGCCATTGACGTCGTCGGCTCCACCAACATTCTTTACGCTCAAGGTCGGCGTGCGAGCGGATAACGCAAACAATGGCTGGACAAACAGCGGGCTCGTCGTGCGAAAAGGTCAGCGCCTGCGTATCAGCGCGTCAGGTCGCGTTTCGCTCGGGCGTGGTCGCTTCTCGACACCGGGCGGCCTGACGGGCATCTCGGACCAGGACAAGTTGATGCGCACTGAAGCCACGGGCGCTCTAATCGCAGTGATTGGCGATGACAATGACGATTTCATCCTGATCGGACCGCGCCGCGAGTTTGTTGCGCAACGCGATGGCGTGCTGTTTCTCGGCGTGAATGAGGGCGATTTGGCGGATAACACCGGCAGCTACGACATCGTGATCGAGGCTGAAGCAATCGGCCGTTAGTGGTAAACTCCGATTACAACCGGCGCATCAGACCGATTAGTCCTCGGAGTCAAACTATGAAATTCAACCGAATCTACGTGTTTTTTGCGCTCGCTCTTGCAGCTTTGCTGGTGCTCGGGCTCACAATTCCGGGTTTTTCGCAGTCGCGCCGCCAGCCGCCCACCTCAAACGAGAAGAAAAATAAGCGTCCGGGGGAGACGAAACCGGGCGAGCAGGAGCCAGTCCCGCAGGACATCATTCCCACCAAGCCGCAGGACATCGAGAAAGTCACGACGACCGTTAACCTCGTCAACATTGACGTCGTCGTTTATCACAAAAAGAGCGGCCAGATCGTTACCGGTCTGAAGAAACCAAACTTCGCCATCTACTCCGACGGCGCGCAGCAGGAGATCACGAACTTCGGCACGCCCGAAGCGCCGATCACCGTCGCGCTCGTACTTGAATACAGCAAGTGGTCGGAAATGTTTGGTCTTTACGGCAACCGTGGTTACGAGCCGGGCACGTACGAAGTGATCCGGCCGGCAGCGATGTTCCTTTCGCAGTTCATCAAACCGCCAGACGATTACGCTTCCGTTGTCGCCTTTGATATACGGCCAACGCCCTTGACCGACTTCACCAACGATCCCGGACGCCTGAGTGCCGTAGTCAATTTGTTGCTGAGAAACTCACCGGCATTTCGCGAAACGAACCTGTTCGATGCGTTGAAGTTTGTGCTGATCGGTGGCCGCGGCGACTCGGTTGTGCTCGACGACAACAAATCAGACAAGTCTGATTACGCCGGCATGATCTCGGTTCAGGGACGGCGCCGTGCAGTGGTTCTGATCGCATCCGGCATCGACACGTTCAGCAAGATCAACTACGGCGATGCTCGCAAGGTGCTGAAAACTTCCGGTGTGCCTGTTTACATCATCGGCACCGCCAACTTGTTCAAGAAGATGTACGGCGATCAACTACCCGCGACTGACAGTCTGTTGGGAATGCCGGGCCGTATGAGCTGGTTGCAGGCTGACAACACGCTGCAAACCTTCGCGAAAGAAACCGGTGGCGCTTATTTTCCGGTGACCTTCGAAGGTGAGCTACCGAAAGTGCTGAACAATATCAACGCATTGCTTCGCAGCCAGTACAGTCTTGGTTTCAATCCAGGCGAAGTGCGCGACGGCAAGGAGCACAAGTTGAAAGTGAGTGTCGACGTGGACGGCGATGGCACTTACGACGACAAGGAATACGTGATCCAGGCGCGGCAGTCATACATCTCGCCCAAGCCCGAATCAAAGCCGGACTCGAAATAACGCCGCGGCTAAAAGCCGTAGATTCTCAGGCGGAACTCGTCGTTGAAAGCGACGATTTCCGCCTTTCGATTTGCGAACCGCTTAGCCTCGCGCAGCATCGACGGCAGACCGCGCAAACTCAACGGTAGACCATACGCAGCATTGGTCAGCACTGCTGCTAGCTGCGGATTCAATCGTTGCGGCATGCCGTAACGAATCGCTTTGTGGGCCACGGGAGAAAAACCCACACTGCGTCGCGCGTTCACAAACTCGAGCGAATGATCGAAAACGTGCAGCCGGCTCGGGAGATCTCTCAACGCGAGATCCCGGTGGCCCAACATGTTTGTGATTGCTTCTGCCACGACGCCGCGATGATAGTTGGCACGCGCCGGCACCGGCGATTCGTCGTCTCCGCTTTCAACCGCAACGCGCGGTCGCGAATCGCGCAAGTCGCAATACCGTTCGAGAAAACGGTTTACGGCTTCGTAAACGTTCAGCAGATTGCCTGCGATCTTCACGCGCTCGACGACCGGCGACTGCGGTGAGTCACCTGAAAACCGCGTCGCTGTCACTGCCGCGCGTGGCAACAACTCTGCGACGCGTTCGTCACGGCCAAATAACAACAGGCCAGCGACAGTCGGGACGACTTCGTGACCATCCGATGTAGCCAGCAACAGATCCCGTTCAAGCACTTCGGTGGTCGGATAATCAACGACGGCAGATTCCTCAAACGCGCCGCCTTCAAACGCGCGCAGGTAAGTCCAGAGATGGGCCTCGTCGATGTCCGCGATCGTCGCGCCGAGAGCGGGTACGCTTTCGTACCTAAGCGGCCGTGCTTCATCGAGCAACGTCGAGATCTCTTCACGCGACGCTTCGCGTTTTTCCGCGCCGATGCGCAAGTAAAAACGTCCGTCCCTGGTCCGATAGGGCCGCCGTTTGCTTTCGATGTCGAGCGCCACGATGCGCCGGCCGTTATCGAGCGCGATGCGATCGATAAACGGCACAAGCGGCGGATGAATCTCCTCACGACAAATTCTGACGAGGTCTTCCTGCACTCTTTCCGGATCGTCAACGCCTTCCACTCGCAGTTGATCGTTGACCCCAAACACGATCACGCCGCCGCCGGTGTTGGCGAGCGCGACGATCTCCTGCGCGATCTTTTCCGTGTTTGAGAGTTTTACTTTGAGTTCGAGAAACGTGTCTTCGCCGCCGCGAATCAGGCGGAGCAGTTCAGTTCTCGATGTTTGTGGCGCGGGAGTGGAAAGGATGTATTCCTGAAAGGAACGCTCCGTGGTGGGTTCGTGACGCTGGTTGCTGCGAAATCTTCTGCGAGCCATTTGTGTATTGACGGGGCTCTAACCCGCCCGGACGTCCATGGGACGCCACTGGATTTCGTACGTCGTTTCTCACGCGTTTATTCGCGTTTATTACGTGGGGGCGAGTGTAACACAACTATTCGTCGGTTGGCTCTCGGACCGCTTCGAGGATATCGGTCTCGCGTTGCGCCAGACTTCGGCCGTGAAAACCAAGCACGAGTACGTAGATCCCCACCGAGACCAGCGCCACGAGTGCGAGCGTGAGGTATTGAATCAGCAGGTTGCGCGTGAGGTAGCCAACGAGCGTGGCGAGCACTGGACCAATGCCAAGCACGACGATCATCGGAATAAGCATCAGCCCGGCGACGCCGGAAACGTTCATTCGCTTGCCGAAGCTCATGCGTTTGGGAAACCGAATCGACAGCCAGTTGCCGATCGCTGACATGAGTGTAGCGAAGACGACGAAGCTCAGCGCGATAAACAGCAGGTCGCCGAGCGTCAGATCGCGAAAGACAATGGTGTTGAAAATCAGCAGGATAGCAGCGAAGACGACGGCGAGCGTGGTAGTAGCGATGTTTTTGCCCAATAAAATCTTGCGCCGGTCGATGGGAGATAGAATCAGTGTTCGCATGCCGCCTTCTTCGAATGCAAACGCGTTGCATGAAGATCCGGCGAGGACGAGAAAGACGTAGAGCACGCCTCCCGTCGCGAGCAGTCCCGAGCCGTACGTCATAAACTCGCCGGCGGCGCTTGGACCACGCGCGAGGCTCGACTCCATTCGTTGCGAATTGATCACACGAATAATGATCAGCAGCAACGGCGCGAGAGCCATCATTCTCATCTGCGCGTTGCGCGATGCGTAGCGCCATTCTTTCTCAATGACGGCGGAAAGATCTTCGGGCAACAACGGCAACTTCCAACCGGTATACGCCGGCTCCAGGCGCGCTGCTGCTTCCGCCTTACGTTTGCGGCGTCCTTCGATTCCCAACGCCGCGCGACGCGCGATCAAGTATGTGCCGCCGATCAAAGCAACCGAGTAAACGAAGAGCGTTAAGAATGCGAGCCCGTAAGCAAGTTTCTGAGTCGGTCCAACCGACATAAACAACACCGCCGCGGCGCCAGGCGGTGTCCAGCGTAACGAACGAAGCGACTCGGCGTGACGAAACAGGAGGGGCGCGAGTTGTCCCGCCATCGCACCGCCAAGACCGGCGACTGCGCCGATTAACGCGACCACGGTCTCGGCGCGGGCGCGTCTGCGTCGCAACAAAGATCCCATGATCGTCGAAAGCCATTTCGACAGCGCGACTCCAAACAAAGCCACCGGCACAGCGGCTAGCAACGCGATACCGAGCTTGCCTGTGCCCAAGCCGGTTCCGATGGCGACGGCGACTATCGCTGGTAACGCAATGACCGAGTGCAACGTTGTGAGCTCGCTGACGAAATCCACCGCAAACAACTTGCGCAAGGTGATCGGATACATCAGCAATTTGCCGGCGTCGAACTGCTTGCCGCCGCCGATGCTCAACGGCAACGTGGCCCACATGAGATAGAGAAAGCCGAAGATGGAGAAGAAGATGAACTCAGCCGTCGCGGCCACGGGAATGTCCTGCCTTGACGCGCGACGCAGAAACTCCGCCAACGCGTCCGGTTGGCTGATGACGTAGGCAACAAGACACAGCACGAGCGACACGACTAACGAGAACACAAACGCCAGCAACATTCCCAAAACGGAAGCGACCTTGTTGACGACGGCTTTTGACGAACGAAGCGAGTTGCGCAGCAAGCGCCACTTGAGCCAGATAAGAGTGAGAAGTTGCGACATCGATCAGGGTCTATATGGAAATCCGTGGTAGCTTATTTGTCAAACATGACTCAGAACGCTTACGTCGGCCTCGGCTCCAACCTCGGCGATCGCGCCGGTTACCTGCTGCTCGCCGTCCGCGGCATGCTCGACGCCGGCCTGGACGTGACTCGTCTCTCGAACCTCTACGAAACCGCGCCGGTGGAAAACGAGAACCAACCCGCGTTTCTCAACATGGTCGCCGAGCTTCGCGGTTCGACACTCCCTTCGCCCGAACAACTGCTCGCCTGCCTTTTGCGCATTGAGTACGCTCTCGGACGGACTCGCGAGGTGCCGATGGGGCCCCGCACCATCGACCTCGACCTGCTGCTCGTCAAGGACGAACAATTCAACACGCAGTTTTTAACTTTGCCCCATCCACGCCTGCACCTGCGCCGTTTTGTGCTCGTTCCGCTCAACGAACTCGTCCCAAATCTCGTGCACCCCGTCTTAAAAAAAGAAGTTCGCGAACTCCTCGCGCACACGGATGACAAAGCAAAAGTACTTCGCTGGCAGCCTTGAGACGTGCCTTTTCCCGTTTCGTAGTTTCCCGGTATAATGCCCGCACTTAAACATGCCATACCTAACGCCCGAACGTCCGGAAAAGGTCAGCGCCCCCTCGTTGAAATCCAGTAAACAACGAGGTGAACGCCTGGTTTGCTTAACAGCTTACGATTATCCGACCGCGCGTCTCGTTGACGAGGCCGGCATCGACGTCGTTCTCGTTGGCGACAGCCTCGGAAACGTGGTGCTGGGTTACGGCAATACCGTGCCGGTGACGCTCGATGAGATTCTGATCCATCTGAAAGCCGTGCGCCGAGCCGTGCAACGCGCGTTGCTCGTCGCCGATATGCCGTACGGAACGTTTCACACGGGCGTGGACGACGCTGTTAAGAACGCGTTGCGGCTGGTGAAAGAAGGCGGCGCTGAAGCAATCAAGCTGGAAGGCGGTCACAAGCGAGTGCCGTTAGTGAAGCGCCTCGTGGACGAAGAGATCAGCGTAATGGGCCATATCGGCCTCACGCCGCAATCGATCAATCAACTCGGCGCCTATCGCGTTCAGGGCAAGACGCCGCTCGCCGCGCAACAGTTGATCGACGACGCGAAGGCATTGGAAGACGCGGGCGCGTTTGCCGTCGTGCTTGAAGTCGTGCCGCGGGAGATCGCGAAGCTGATCACCGAGAGCATCAGTATTCCAACGATCGGTATCGGCGCCGGTTCACATTGCGACATCCAGGTGCTGGTCCTGCACGACATGCTTGGTCTCTCTTTCAGCAAGCAGGCGCGCTTCGTTCGCCCCTACGCGAACCTGCGTGAAGTGATCACCGATGCCGTCAGCAGGTATGCGGACGACGTGAGAAATGGTACTTATCCTTCAGACGCGGAATCGTATGCTTTGCCGGCGGAGACCGCGGCAGCACTCGACATCGAAAACCCCACGAGAGACTCAAAGGCCGAGAAGTCCTAAGCCCACCCTCAAACTCTATGGAGATCATCAACCGTCGTCAGCGCATGAGTTCCGTCGCGCGCAAAATCCGCCGTGAACAGGATCGCACTGTTGGTCTCGTTCCGACGATGGGTGCGCTGCATGAAGGCCACTTGAGTCTCGTTCGTGAAGCGAGACGAATGTGCGACGTGGTCGTGGTTTCGGTATTCGTCAACCCGACTCAGTTTGGTCCAGGTGAAGACTTCGAACATTATCCGCGCGATCTGACGAAAGACACCGCGCTGCTGACCGACTACAACGTCGATTACATCTTTGCACCGACGGTTGAAGAAATGTATCCGAAAGGGTTCTCCACTTACGTCAACGTTGAGGGACTTTCGGAACAGCTCGAAGGCGCGTCGCGGCCCGGGCACTTTCGCGGCGTGGCGACGGTCGTGACGATTTTGCTGAACACCGTGCGACCCGACTTTGCTTTCTTTGGTCAGAAAGACGCGCAGCAGGCGCTCGTGATTCGACGGCTCGTCAAGGATCTCGCGTTTGACACGGAGATCGTGATCCTCCCGATCGTGCGCGAAGATACGGGCCTCGCTATATCGTCACGCAATCTTTATTTGAACGCGGACGAACAAGCTTCTGCCGCAGTGATTCACCGCGCGCTGGTCCAGGCGAAAAGCGCGTACAAAGACGGTGAGCGCAGTGCGAGCAGACTCGCGGATATTGTTCGTTCCACGATCGAATCCGAACCGCGCGCGCGTCTGGATTACGTGGCTATCGCTGACGCAGAGACGCTCGATCCGCTGGAGCGAATCGATGAACGTCCAACATTGCTCGCGGTCGCCGCTTACATCGGCAAGACGCGGTTGATCGACAACACCATATTGAATAAGGTTAAGAAGAAGGAACCCGCACCGCAGTAAATTCCTGATGAACAACAAGAGACAGATTCGCTTCCGTCTTAACGGCGAAGACACAGAAGTAGCATTTGCGCCGCACAAGACGCTGCTGGAAGTGTTGCGTGAGGACCTGAATCTCACCGGCACGAAGCATGGTTGCGAGCTTGGTGAGTGTGGCACGTGCGCGGTGCTCGTCGACGGGCGATCGATTTTGTCGTGTCTGATGCTCGGACTCGATGCTGCCGGTCATGAAGTAAAGACGATCGAGGGCATGGCGAACGGCGCGGAGTTGCATCCGTTGCAGCAGACGTTTGCCGATCTCGGAGCGGCGCAGTGTGGTTATTGTTCGCCCGGTTTTCTGTTGGTTGCGGAAGAGTTGTTGGAGAAGACGCCGAATCCGTCGCGCCCTGAGATTCAGGAAGCGTTGTCGGGAAACTTGTGCCGCTGCACAGGGTACATCAAGATCTATGAGGCAGTTGAACTCGCCGCGGCGCGCATGCGTGGCGACGCTTATGAATTGCCACGCGAAAGTGTTTACGGACTCGACTAACCTAGGTCATCTGTGGCTAAAAATCTTAACGTTGTAGGAAAGCCCTTTCGTAAGGTTGACGCGAGGGCAAAGTGTGTCGGCCAGACGAAGTTTGCCGACGACATCGTGCTGCCGCGCATGTTGTTCTGCAAGCTACTGCGCTCGCATGTGCCGCATGCGTTGATCAAAAGCATCGATGCTTCGAAAGCGCTGGCCCTGCCCGGCGTTTTTGCTGTCATCACCGGAAAAGACCTGACGATCCCGTACGGCATCCTGCCCGTAAGCCAGGACGAGCACGCGCTCTGCATCGACAAGGTTCGTTTCGTCGGGGATCCGGTCGCGGCCGTCGCGGCAATCGATGAAGACACTGCGTTTGATGCGATGAACCTGATCGAGGTCGAATACGAGCCACTCAACTCGATCACCAACATCGAAGAAGCGGTAATGATTGACGAGCCGCGCATTCACGACTACGGCGACAGCGGCAACGTCCATAAGAAAGTCTCGCTGGAGTTTGGCAACCTCGATGAAGGTTTCGCGGAAGCCGACCTCGTGCGGGAAGACGTCTTTTTTTACGAAGGCAATACGCACCTGCCGATGGAACAGCACGCGGCGGTGGCGCACTTCGACGCCGATCAAAAGCTGACGCTCTGGAGCTCGACACAAACGCCGCACTACGTTCATCGCGCGCTCGCGAAAGTCTTCGAGCTGCCGGCCGCCCACATCCGTGTGATCGCCACGCCAAACGGCGGCGGCTTCGGCGGCAAAAGCGATCCGTTCAACCACGAAGTCGCTGTTTGCAAGCTCTCGATGATCACCGGACGTCCGGTGAAGATCACGCTCACGCGCGAGGAAGTTTTCTACTGCCATCGCGGACGCCATCCCGTGTTGATGAAAGTCAAAACCGGCGTGAAGAACGACGGCGCGATCACGGCGATGCACTTTCAGTCGTTTCTCGATGGCGGCGCGTACGGCAGTTACGGCGTGGCAAGCACTTTCTACACCGGCGCATTGCAAACCGTGACGTACAACGTGCCGCGCTACAAGTTTCAGGGCTTGCGTGCGTTCACCAACAAGCCGCCGTGTGGTCCAAAACGCGGTCACGGCACGCCGCAGCCGCGCTATGCGCTCGAAGTTCAGCTCGACAAGATCGCCGAACAGTTGCGTATCGATCCGGTTGAGATTCGCCGCCGGCATCTCGTCCCGCCAAATACGGTCACGGCGAACTACCTGCGCATCGGCAGCATGGGTTTGGGCGCGTGCATCGACAAGGTCGTCGAGGGTTCCGACTGGAAGAATCGCTTTTCGGGTTGGGATCCAACGACTCGCAAACTGCCGTATGGCAAAGGCATCGGCATCGCTTGCAGCTCTTACATTTGCGGCGCAGGGTTGCCGATCTATTGGAACAACATGCCGCAGTCCGCCGTGCAGCTTCGCCTCGACCGCCAGGGTGGTGTTTGCGTCATGTGTGGTTCGACCGACATCGGGCAGGGCTCGGATTCGATTCTCGCTTACATCGTCGCGGAGATCCTCGGGATCGATCCGTTCGACATTCGCGTTGTAACCGCAGACACGGATCTGACGCCGGTCGATCTCGGCAGTTATTCGAGTCGCGTTACGTTGATGACCGGTAACGCCGCGATCCAGGCGGCCGAGCGTGCGCGTGAGTTGCTGGTGATGGCGGTTGCGGAAAAGCTCGGAGTGCCGATTGAGAACCTGTCGCTCGCGGAGCGGCGCGTGTTTGACGTCGAGAATCCTGAGGTTGGTGTTTCGTTTGCCGAAGCTGTCGTGTTGGCGGAGTCGAAGTTTGGCACGATCGGCACCGTCGGATCGTATACGCCGCCGCATTCGCCCGGTAAGTTCAAAGGTTCGGGTGTTGGACCATCGCCGGCTTACAGTTACTCTGCCGCGGTTGCGGAAGTCGATGTGAATCCCGACACGGGTATTGTCGTCGTTGAACGCGTCTGGATCGCGCACGACATAGGCCGTTCGATCAATCCCGTTCTCGTGATGGGCCAGGTCGAAGGCAGTGTTTACATGGCGCTCGGCGAGATCCTGATGGAAGAGATGACGTACCGGACGAATCGCAACGTCGTGCACAAGTTTCCGTCGTTGTTGGAATACAAGAGTCCGACGACGATGGAGATGTGCGACGTTAAGACGTACCTGATCGAAGATCCCGATCCGAATGGTCCGTACGGCGCGAAGGAAGTCGGACAAGGACCGTTGTTGCCTGTTCCGCCGGCGGTGGCGAATGCCGTTTACAATGCGGTCGGGGTGCGGATCGATGAAGTTCCAATCACGCCCGAGAAAGTCATGCGCGCGTTGAAAGACAAGGGGCGCGGCCGCAATCCGCGTTACGGTCCCACCAACGTGCCGGCGGTCGAATGGCCCGAACCGCTGCGCGTCCTGACACCCGCGGAAGGCGGCGACGGAACCGAGATGCCACGCGTCGCAGTGCATTCGTGAACAGTGAGTAAAAGATCATGATGCGGTTGCCCAAATTTGAATATCACACTCCGCAAACTATCGCGGAGGCGGTGAAGATCATGGCCGCGGCTGGGCCGGCAGGACAGTTCGTTGCGGGCGGCACCGATCTGTATCCAAATATGAAGCGCCGGCAGCAAATGCCGAAGACCGTGATCTCGGTGATGCGTCTCGCGGAGTTGAATCAGATCACGGGCGACGGCGCAAGTGGCTTGCGCATCGGCGCTTCCGTCACGCTTACCGACATCTGCGAGCATCCGATCGTCAATCGTGATTATCCCGTCATTGCGAAAGCAGCGCGCACGATCTCTACACCGATTCTCAGAAACATGGGCACGATTGGCGGGAACCTGCTGCTCGATACGCGCTGCAACTATTACGATCAGAATTACGAGTGGCGGCGCGCGATCAATTTCTGTCTCAAGAAAGATGGAGACGTTTGCTGGGTTGCGCCGGGTAGTTCGAAGTGTTGGGCCGTGCAGTCTTCGGATTTGGTGCCGGTGATGGTGGCAATCGGCGCGAAGTTCAGGCTCGCGTCAACGCTCGGCGACCGAATTATCGATGCAGCCGGTTTTTACAACGACGACGGCATCGACTACCTGCACAAACGTCCTGATGAACTGCTCGTCGATATTCAACTCCCGCCGACGAACGGCTGGCGCGCGTCATATCAAAAACTGCGGCGGCGCGGCGCCTTTGATTTTCCGGTGCTCGGAGTCGCCGCGTTCGTCAGTCTGGACCAGGGATTGGTACGCAATGCGA
Source organism: Acidobacteriota bacterium (assembly GCA_020199835.1). Classification (GTDB taxonomy): domain Bacteria; phylum Acidobacteriota; class Blastocatellia; order Pyrinomonadales; family Pyrinomonadaceae; genus PSRF01. The sequence goes on from JAIVJV010000010.1 coordinate 288,803, forward strand.
AGGTCGTGCTCGGTGGCATCGCGCCCGCTCCGGTTGAGATCAAGGAAGCTGCGTGTGTTTTGATTGGCGGTCCGTTAATCGATGAACAGATCGCCGCTGCTGCCGAAGCCGCATACGTCAAGGCGCGGCCGCTGGACAACACGGATTTTGTTTACCAGTGGCGCAAGCAGATGGCCCGGCAATACACCCTGCGCGCCCTGCGTGAACTGCAAACGTAACCCGTCGTGTCCGATGTAGCCGCAGTACTCCTGGCCGCCGGACAGTCCAAACGGATGGGCGCGTTCAAACCGCTACTTCCCTTTGGCAACCATACCGTCATCGAATCCTGCATCGACTACTTGCATAGTGGCGGCGTGTCGACGGACTCTATCGTCGTCGTCCTCGGTCACCGCTCTCAAGACGTGGTAAATCGGCTCGGTAATCTGTCCGTCCAAGTTGCTTTAAATTCCGATCCCGAAAGCCAGATGATTGCGTCGATCACCGCCGGCCTCCAAAAAGTTCCTACGGCAAAGGCTATTTTGATAGCGCTCGCTGATCATCCCGCCGTTCCTTCCACAATAGTCTCTACGCTGATTTCAGAGTGGCAAAACGGTTCCCGGTTAGTCATCCCCACCTGGCAAGATCGCGGCGGACACCCGGTTTTAGTGGATCTCAGCTTTCGCCAGGAATTACAAAACCTCGACCCAAACCTCGGCTTAAAAAGCCTCTTCACCGCCCATCCGAACGAAGTAAAACGCCTCCCCGTCAACTCGCCTTTCATTGCCCGGGACATGGATACGTGGGATGATTACGTGGCCCTGTACACCGAAGTGTTTGGTGTCGCCCCACCGCCGCCGCCCCGCGACTAGACCCAACTAAAGGCGTCGCGGGCTCATCTAACGCACCAAGTCGAACGCCCGAGCAGGCGTTTCGGCGAAGGAGACAAGATGGTTCTGAACATTCGAAAGCGAGTCGTGGCCGGGTTGATGTTTGCGCTCGTCGCAAGCTCCGTTGTGTTCGCACAGGATCGCGGCGCAGTCGATTTTTCCCTGCGTTCGGTTGATGGCCAAACCGTTACCACAAACAGCCTGCGCGGCGAAGTCGTCGTACTCGCGTTTGGTGCTTCATGGCTGCCGCTGTCGAAAACACAACTCCAGGGCGTGAGAAAACTCGCTGACGAATACGCCGACCGCCACGTAGTGGTCTACTGGGTCAGCACTGAGTCAGACGATCCGAAATCGAAGAACTTCGCCAGCGACGAACAGCTTCGCGCGTTCGCGCAGAAGTACGGATTGAAAGTGACCGTGCTGCGCGATCCAAACGGCGTCGTGTCGAAGAAGTTTGGCATCGATCAGTTGCCGTCATTGGTGATTCTCGACAAGCAGGGCAACATTTCCGGCGCGCCGATCGGCGGCCTCGACCCACAGGGCAACCTCGCCGGCCAGCTCGCTTCGCGCCTCGACAAATTGCTGTGAGGCAACTCGCTTGATGCCGTTGCTTCAAGGCGTTGCGTTAAGCCCGGCCAACAATTAATCTCTCCTCATGCCTTTCACGTTAGTTAACCCCGAATCACTCGGAGCGCCGAGCGGTTACGCAAACGGTCTGCTCGCCGACGCCGGCGGCAAGCTGTTGTTCATCGCCGGCCAAATCGCCTGGAACGAAAAGCAAAAAATCGTCAGCCACGACTTCGTCGAGCAGTTTGATCGCGCGCTCGCAAACGTCGTCACCGTCGTCAAAGCGGCGAACGGTCAACCGGAACACATCGCTCGCCTCGTCATTTACGTGACGAACAAAGGCGAGTATCGCGCACGCACGCGCGAGGTCGGCGAACGCTATCGAAAGCATCTTGGCAAACACTTTCCCGCGATGGCGCTCGTAGAGGTTTCCGGACTTTTGGACGACGAAGCACAAGTCGAGATCGAAGGGATCGCGTTGATACCCGCATGAAACCACCGACGTCGTTTCTCTACGAACAAGACGAGCAAGGCATTGCAACGATCACGCTGAATCGTCCCGAACGTTTGAATGCACTGACGTTTGAAGTTTATCGCGAGCTCACGGATCTGTTCGCGGCATTGCGCGACGAGCGAAACGTTCGCGTCGTGATCATGACGGGCGCAGGCAAAGCGTTCTGTTCGGGCGGCGACGTACACGACATCATTGGCGAATTGTTCAACCGCGACATGGAAGGCTTGCTCGAATTCACGCGGATGACGTGCGAGCTGATACAAAACATTCGCGCGCTACCTAAACCTGTAATTGCGAGTTTGAACGGTACGACTGCCGGCGCGGGTGCTTGCATCGCGCTCGCAGCGGATCTCCGAATCGCGAGTGAAGACGCGCGCATCGCGTTTCTGTTTGTAAAGGTCGGGCTCGCGGGCACTGACATGCTCGCGTCGTATTTACTCCCGCGCGTTGTCGGGTTGTCGAAGGCGACGGAAATGCTTTACACCGGCGATTTCGTTAGCGCCGCCGAAGCGGAGCGATACGGACTTTACAATCGCGTCGTGCCGGCGGAACAGTTGGTCTCGGCTACGCGCGACTTCGCCGAACGACTCGCTCGCGGCCCTGCGTTCGCGCTCGGCAAGACGAAGGAGATGCTTAATCGCGAGTTGCACATGGATCTCGCAACGGCGCTCGAAAGCGAAGCGCAGGCGCAGGCCATTTGTATGCAGCATCCCGATTATCGTGAAGCTTACGAAGCGTTTGTCGCGAAGCGCGCGGCGAAATTCAAATGATCGAACTTCCGTTCTTTACTCCTGAACATCGAAATCTCGCGCAGAGTGTGGCCCAGTTTGCGGCACGTGAGATCGAACCGCACGCCGGCGTTGAAGAAGACGTTGAAGGACTCGCGCGGCATTTCGTGAAGGTGCTGGCCGGCGCTGGTTTGTTGAACTACGCGGTGGCGGCGTCGAAACTGGACACACGCGCGCTTTGTTTGGTTCGCGAAGAGCTGTCGTATTCTTCGTCGCTCGCGGATCTGGCGTTTGTCATGCAGGGACTCGGAACGTTCGCGATCGCGCGTGCGGCGCCGGATCACGTGCGCGAGTTTTGGCTTGCGCGCGCGGCGAACGGCAAAGCGATCGCCGCGTTTGCGTTGACTGAACCAGATGCTGGATCAGACGTCGCGGCCATCAAGACTACAGCGCGTCGCGACGGTGAAACCTATGTCATCGACGGGCGCAAACGTTTTATCTCCAACGCCGGAATTGCTGATTTCTACACTGTATTTGCGCGCACAGGCACGCGCGAAGATGGCCGCGCAACGCTTTCGGCTTTCGTCGTCAGCTCGAAGATGCAGGGCTTCAGTGTGGTTGAACGCACTTCGTTAATCGCGCCTCATCCGATTGGCGAGATCGCTTTTAACGAGTGCCGCGTGCCTGCGGAAGACATGGTCGGAAACGAAGGCGACGGCTTTCGTATGGCGATGGAAACGCTCGATACGTTCCGCGCGAGTGTCGGCGCTGCCGCGTGCGGCATGGCGCGCCGCGCACTCGATGAAGCGCTCAGTTACGCTTCGACGCGTAAACAATTCGGACGTTTGCTCGCTGAGCATCAGTTAGTTCAGGAAAAACTCGCCGATATGGTGACGGAGCTGGACGCCGCGCGCCTCTTGGTCTATCGCGCCGCCTACGCACGAGACACAAGCGAAGGACGACTAACGCGAGAAGCGAGTGAAGCAAAACTTTTCGCGACTGAAGCTGCAGGACGAATCATCGACAGCGCGGTGCAGATTCACGGTGGCGCCGGCCTCGTACGTGGCAGCGTAGTCGAGCGTCTCTATCGCGACGTCCGCGCTCTCCGCATCTACGAAGGCACCTCCGAAATCCAAAAGCTTGTGATCGCAGGTCAACTAATGAAGGAAATCCGGGGGCTCGACAGATGAAAGGGTTCTCACCAGATACAACGCCGGACGCACAACGGACGCAAATTGAGTTAATGCGCCGACTCACGCCCTCGCAAAGACTTTCGCTGGCTTTTGCTCTCACCGACACGATGCGCGATCTAGTCGTTGCCGACTTACGTCATCAATTTCCTCACGCAAACGAAACAGAGATTAGGCGGCGATTCATCGCACGTGTTTTACCTCGCACAGAAATCATTCGCGTCTATGGCTTTGACCCCAAAGCGGAAGGTTACTGAGGATGGTTCTGCCAATCTCCGTGTTGTCGTTAGTGACACAGGCTTTAGGGGAACTACGTATCCGCTATGTCCTGGTGGGTTCGTTTGCTAGCTCTATGTATGGACTATATCGAGCAACAGCCGACATAGATATCCTCGCCGAGATCAAAGGTGAGCACATTGGACCATTGCACGGAGCTTTGGCAGACGCCTTCTACGTAGACGAACTTACGATGCGCAACGCCGTGACTCAACGACGATCGTTCAACGCCATCCATTTCGACTCTGTTTTCAAGGTGGACATTTTTATTCCGCACGATGAGTTTTCGTTCACACAACTAGATCGTCGGCAGCTTCGAGAAGTGTCGCCTGAACGAGACGACACGGTTTACGTTGCTACTGCTGAGGACACGGTTCTCGCTAAGCTTCGCTGGTATAGTGCAGGGAACGAGACCTCGAGTACGCAGTGGCGCGACGTTTTAGGTGTTATGGCGGTACAGCGCGACAGTTTGGACGTACCGTACTTGCGCGCGTGGGCTGAGAGACTTGGCGTCAACGATCTTTTGAGTCGGGCTATCGAGGACGTCCAAACTTCGGAGTCATGAAGATCAAGATCATCGGAGGCGGGCCGGCGGGATTGTATTTCGCCATTCTCATGAAGAAGGCGGATCCCGCAAGGCGGATTCGTATCTACGAGCGGAATGGACCAGACGATACGTTCGGTTGGGGCGTGGTGTTTTCCGGTAAGACGCTTGCGAACCTGCGCGCCGCCGATGAAGAATCGCACGCGGAGATCACGAAGCAGTTTGAGGCGTGGGACAACGTTGATGTGGTCCATCGAGACGAAAAGATCTCGATTCACGGCAACAGCTTCTCCGGTATCGCTCGACTCCAATTGTTGAAGATTCTGCAACGTCGCGCCGAACAACTCGGCATTGAGCTGAGTTTTCGCAATGAGGTTCACGACGTTGATGCCCTGCGGAGAGATTGCGATCTGCTGGTAGCCGCCGATGGAGTGAACAGTATTGTACGTCTCGAGTATCTCGAGCAGCTCAAACCTCAACTCGATCTGCGCGCGCACCGATACATCTGGTATGGCACCAACCAACTCTTTCACGGTTTGACGCTGACCTTTCGCGAGAATGCGGCCGGCACGTTTGCCGCGCATTCGTACAAGTTCAACAAACAGACCAGCACGTTCATTGTCGAATGCGATCCGCAGACGTGGAAAAAAGCCGGTTTCGAGCGCATGGTCGACGACGACACGCGCTCGTACGTCGGGGAAGTGTTTGCCACCGATTTACAAGGACATGAGCTACTGTCTAACAACTCGAAATGGATCCAGTTCCTGCTCGTGAAGAACGAGAACTGGTCCTTCGACAACGTTGTGTTGCTCGGCGACGCGTTGCACACGGCGCATTTTTCAATCGGCTCGGGCACGAAGCTCGCGATGGAAGACGCGATTGCTCTTGCAGACTCATTTCGTCAAACAAGCGACGTGCAAAGCGCGTTGTCGCATTTTGCCGAAACACGCCGGCCGGTGATCGAGGAGTATCAGGCAGCGGCGTTCGAGAGCATGGTGTGGTTCGAGAACGTGAAGCAGTACATGCACGCAAGCCCGATGGAACTGGCTTTCAGCGTCATGACGCGCAGTGGAAAAGTTACCTACCAGGATCTCAAAAAACGCGACCCGGAGTTTATCCGCCATTACGAGGAATCAGCGCCACGCGGGCGGCTCTAACCTGCGCCGTCCCTCATCAACTGTCGCAATTCCCGGTTCATCCAGGTCCAAACGATCCCACAACTTGCACGTCACGGGGCGGTGGGCCTGGTCCAACGCTTCGCAGTAGTTTGTGTACGTGCAGCGCCGTACCTCGTCACCACGCCCAAGCAGCACTTTCACGCACCAGTCGGGATCCGCGAGCGCCTGACGCGCCATGCCAACGATGTCCGCGTGACGCAGGCGCAGGATCTCTTCCGCCTGCTCAAACGTCGAGATGCCGCCCGTCGCGACGATCGGCGTTTGAACATCCGCGGCGTTCACGGCTCTTTTGATCGCCGCAACGAGCGGCACGCTGCGTCCGAATGGACCAACTTCGTCAGACAGAACCGTAGGCATGCACTCGTAGCCACTCTGCCCCGTGTACGGATAAACGGCCTGGCCCACCTTCGGTTGTTGCGCGTCTTCAAACTTGCCGCCCTTCGACAGCGAGAGAAAATTAAAACCCGCGCGCGCAAACTCCTTCGCGTAATAGATCGCGTCTTCGACGCGGCTGCCGCCGGCGATCACTTCGTCGGCGAGAAAGCGCACGCCGACAACGTAATCTTCACCCACGCGGTCTCTCACCGCGCGAAACACTTCCAGCGGCAAACGAACGCGATTGTCGGGCGAGCCCCCGTAACCATCATCACGATTGTTCTGCCGGCTCAAAAAGCCGGCCATCGTGTAAGCGTGCGCATAGTGAAGCTCAACCCCGTCGAAGCCCGCTTCGCGCGCGCGATTTGCCGCCGCAGCGAAGATGTCCGGCAACTCTTGGGGTAAACGCTTAATGTGCTGTAACTGTGTATCCGTAACACGCTCACGATAACCAAAGTTCAGGGCTGCGAGTTCCGGTTCAGAAAGAATTCTCTCCAACAGCTCATCGTTTGCACTCTCCAAAAAACTTCGAACCTCCGCATCGTTAGCCGTCAACCATCTGTGTTCACCTGTGATTTGCGTCACGGCCCGGCGGTGGCGCTCGCTGACTTGCAAAAACCGTTGCAAGTACTTCGTCTTTTCCGGCCGGCGCTTTACCGCGAGAAAGTCGATGATCTGAATGAACAGCAGCGTCTCTCCACCGCTCGCTTCCTTCACCGTTTCCACCAGCTTCCGCAAACCCGGAATAAAACGATCGTCACCGATGCGCAAAAGTGGACCACTCGGAATGTCGCGCACGCCCGTCGCTTCCACCACCAGAACTCCCGGCCGCCCTTCGGCAAATCGCCGATACCAATCGAGATTTTGCTGAGTAACGAAGCCGTCCGCGGTCGCACGCCACGGCACCATCGCGGGCACCCACGTGCGACTACGCGCCTCGAGCCGACCGATACGAACCGGACTGAACAGCAGCGAACGCGCCGCTTCATCCGCCGTCGGCCAGCGCGTTTCTTCTATCCTGTGTTTGATCGGGTGCGCGAACTTCCACATCTTAGCCAGAGCTTACAACATTCTGGTACATTTACCTCAGGAGGTTTCTTTCTTGTCTGACGAGTTACTGAAGTGGCGCAACGAGTTTCCGATTCTTGAAAAGACAGTTTACCTGATCTCGCACAGTCTCGGCGCGATGCCGCGCGGCACCTACGACCGGCTTCATGAGTACGCCGATCTGTGGGCCACTCGCGGCGTGCGCGCGTGGGCCGAAGGTTGGTGGGAAATGCCCGTGACCGTCGGCAACGACGTGGCGCGCATCATCGGCGCTGATCCAGGAACGGTCGTGATGCATCAGAACGTTTCCGTTTGCCAGTCGTTAATCCTGTCGTGTTTCGAACCAACACCGCAACGCAACAAAGTCGTTTATTCGGAACTCAACTTCCCTTCGGTGATGTACGTCTACGAAGCGCATGCTCGCGACGGCAAGCTGCGCATCGAAACCGTTAAATCTGATGATGGCATCACTGTGCCACTCGAACGAATGCTGGCGGCGATCGACGAGACAACGTTGCTCGTTCCGTTCTCGCACGTGCTTTTCAAGAGCGCGTTCTTGCAGGACGCACGCGCGATTATCGAACGCGCGCATGAAGTCGGCGCGATGGTGGTGCTGGACACGTATCAGTCCGCGGGCACGGTTCCGTTCAGTGTAAAAGAACTCGACGCGGATTTTGCCACCGGCGGTTCAGTAAAGTGGCTTTGTGGTGGACCAGGCGCAGGCTACTTGTACGTCCGTCCCGATCTGCAAACCAAACTCGAACCCAAGACGACTGGTTGGATGGCCCATGAGGCGCCGTTTTCTTTCGACACTTCTCTTCGGTACGCGCCAAACATCACGCGCTTTCTGCACGGTTCACCCGCGATTCCCGCGCTTTACGCGGCGCAATCAGGCTACAAGATCATCAACGCGATCGGCGTTGAAAACATCCGCGAGAAAAGCGTCCGGCAAACGAGTTATCTAATCGACCTCGCTGAAGAAGCGGGTTTCACAGTAACCAGCCCCCGCGATCCCGAACGGCGCGCCGGCACCGTCACGGTGGCCCACGAGCACGCCGCAGCCATTACCAAGGAACTGATTCGCCGCGAGTTCATTGTCGACTACCGTCCCGGCGCCGGAGTTCGCATCTCGCCGCACTTCTACACGACTGACGAGGAGCTGGAACTCGTGATTGCAGAGATGAAGAAGATCGCGGATTCAGACGCGTATCGCGAGCACGTAACGGCCGGCGCAATCTTCTAAAGGCAGCTTTTAATGTCCAAAAACTACGGCGACCAATCGCCACTTTCGTACAACAAGTATCTGCGCGTGCAGGACCTGATCAATTTGCAGGACTGCCTTTCGGATCCGGCGCATCATGACGAGTTGCTGTTCATCACGGTTCACCAGGCGTACGAGCTCTGGTTCAAACAGATCCTGCACGAACTCGACGCCGCGATTCAGTTTCTCGGGCAGGATCGTTTGCCGGCCGCCACGCGTGCGGTGGAACGAATCGTTGACATTGAAAAACTGCTCGTAAACCAGATTCATATTCTCGAGAGTATGACGCCGATCAGTTTCCTGGCGTTTCGGGACCAACTCAATCCGGCTAGTGGGTTTCAGTCGATGCAGTTTCGCGAGATCGAGTTTTCCTCCGGGTTGAAAGACGAACGGATCCTGCGCGAGTTTCAGAGTGATGAGTTTGCGTTCAAGCGGCTTCAGTGTCGCACGGACCAACCGTCGCTTGCCGAGGCGTTTTACCGGGCTTTGGAGCAGCGTGGTTTCGATGTGAGCCAACCCGCGCAAGCAATACTGGAAATCCTGACGCACTTTGAAAGTCGTTACGAAGAGTTTCAGTTAAGTGAAGCGCTGATGGAGCACGACGAGTATTTCTCCCTCTGGCGCTCGCACCACATCAAGATGGTCGAGCGGATGGTCGGCGCGAAACGTGGCACCGGCGGTTCGGAAGGCATTGGCTACCTGAAAACAACGCTCGACAAGAAATTCTTTCCCGAACTCTGGGAAGCGCGAACGTATCTCGACATGCAGCACGGCAGTGGCGGCTGCCCGTTTGCGCATAAGTAGAGTATGAGTGAACGAAGGTCTTCGCCACGCGTCAGAGTGAATCTTCCGGTACGTTGGGAAGGAGTGGTTTCGCGCGAGAACGCCACCGTCACGGATTTAAGCCGCAGCGGTTGTTTTGTGCTGACAGGTGGCAAAGTTAACGTTAAGGAACTCGTCCGGTTGGAAATCCAACTCACCGAAACGCAAACAGTTAATTTTTGGGCCGAGGTTGTGGACGCGGCGTCGGACATCGGGTTTGCGCTGAAGTTCAATTCGAGCAGCCCGGAAGACGAAGCGGCGCTTGCAAAATTCCTGGAGAAGTTTTTTCAATCCGATGGGCTGAAGAATTCATGACGGTTGTGTTTCCAGAACGCTTCAACATGGCTGATTACTTCCTCTATCACAATCTGGAGGAAGGGCGTGAGAACAAAGTCTGTCTCTATTTTGAGGATCGCACGTGGACGTACGGCGAAACCGCGCGGTTGTCGAATCGCGCGGGTAATGCGTTGCGTGAAGTCGGCGCGGACATTGAAGATCGCGTATTGATCGTTTTGCCGGATTGTCCGGAGTTTGTGTGGACGTGGTTTGGGGCGGCGCGTATCGGTGCAGTTATTACGATGGTTAATCCGCTCCTGCCCGCCTCTGACTACGAATACTATTTGGAGTACACACGCGCGCGTGTGGCGGTGGTCCATCAATCCATGTTTAAAACATTCTCCGAAGTAGCACAACGTTCAAGATATCTCAGGGGTGTTCTTGTTGTAGGAGAAGAGGAAGGGGATGGGATTGTTCCGCAAGCGGCGACGCTGAATTTTCAGAAAGCGATCGAGACCGCTTTGGATGAATGTACGCCCGCCGATACGCGCCGGGATGATATAGCCATTTGGTTGTTTACGTCGGGGTCGACGGGTCATCCCAAAGGCGCGGTTCATCTGCAACACGACCTTCCGTACAACACGGAAGTGTTCGCGAAAGCGACAATGGGCGTCAACGCAGACGACCTCACGGTTTCCGTTCCGAAATTGTTTTTCGGTTACGCGACGGGCACCAATCTTCTGTTCCCGTTCGCGGTCGGTGGCGCGACGGCACTCTTCTCAGAACGCTCGACTGCGGAAAAGATGTTCGAAGTCATCAAACGTTATCGTCCAACAATCCTCACGACGGTGCCGACGATGATCAATTCGATGCTCAACGTTCCCGGCGCTTCACCGGATGATCTCGCGAGTCTACGCTTCTGTTATTCAGCGGGCGAGGCGTTGCCAATCGAACTCTACGAACGCTGGATGAACGCGTACGGCGTAGACATCTGCGACGGTATCGGTTCTGCGGAGATGTTTCATATCTACATTACCAATCGTCCGGGCGACATCAAGCCCGGCAGTCTCGGCCGCCTCGTCGAGGGTTACGAAGCAAAGATCGTGGACGCCGATGCAAAGGAAGTCCCCACCGGCGAGGTGGGCACGTTGAAGATCAAAGGCGACTCCGCCGCGCTCTGCTACTGGAATGCGCACGAAAAATCGAAGGAGACGTTTGCCGGCGACTGGTGCACCAGCGGCGATCAGTTTCACGTCGATGCTGACGGTTACTACTGGTATCACGGCCGCACCGACGACATGTTGAAGGTCTCCGGCGTGTTCGTAGCGCCTGCGGAGATCGAGAATTGTTTGTTACAGCATGAAGCGATTCTCGAATGCGCCGTCGTGGGCAACGAGTCTGACGGATTGGTGAAACCGAAAGCGTTTGTGGTGCTGCGTGAAGGATTTGACGGGTCCGAGCAACTCAGCGACGAGATCAAGCAGTTTGTGAAGAGCCGGATCGCGGTTTACAAATATCCACGGTGGGTAGAGTTTGTGTCGTCACTGCCAAAAAACGACCGCGGCAAGATCGACCGGAAGAAGTTAAAGGGAAATTAACGTCTACGCTCGAGATCGTAATCGCGCAAGCGGCGATAGAGAGTTGAAGGTGAGATACCGAGGATCTCGGCGGTCTTGCCACGATGCCAACCGGTTTTTTCGAGTGCCGCGAGAATCTGCTGCCTCTCCACTTCCCGTAACGATCCCGAGGTTGGCGGAGCTGCCCCGAGCGGAGCCGCGGGAATTTCGCCACCACCATTGACTGCGACTGCCGGCACTCCAGCCGCCGGCGCCTGGACCATTGCGGCGGGCCGCGTGACTTCAGGCGGCAACTCAGATAGCGTGATCCGACCGTTGTTCGAAAGAATTACCGCGCGTTCCAAACAGTTTTTCAACTGCCTCACGTTTCCCGGCCAGTGATAAGTACGCAACGCCATAAACGCGTCTTCAGTCAGCTCGGGCGGATGCGTGCCCGCAATCTGTTTGAGCAAGTAGCGCGTCAATGGCTCGATGTCTTCCGGCCGTTCGCGCAACGGCGCGAGACTGATCTGAAAACCGTTGATGCGATACAACAAGTCAGACCTGAAAACGCCATCGTTCACGACGGTATCGAGATTGCGATTGGTCGCCGCGACGATTCGCACGTTCACTTCCACTTTGCGCACACCGCCGACTCTGAAGAACGTGCGCGTCTCGATCGCGCGCAACAGTTTCGCCTGCAACTGCGCCGGCAACTCCGTCACTTCGTCGAGAAACAGCGTGCCGCCGTCAGCCAACTCGATTAGACCGAGTTTTCGACCCTTCGCACCTGAAAACGCGCCCGCTTCGTAACCAAACAACTCCGACTCGAGCAACGACTCCTGAAACGCCGCGCAGTTCAGATCGACAAACGACGCGTCCGAACGATTCGAGAGCCGGTGAATCGCATGGGCCACAAGCTCTTTACCGGTGCCTGACTCGCCGGTGATCAGCACCGACGCTTCCGAAGGCGCAACGCGTTCGATCAAGCGAATCGCTTCCTTCATCGCTTCGGAAACGGAAACGATCTCGGGTAACGCCGATCGTCGCGCGAGTTGTTCGCGCAAACGCGTGTTATCAACGCGCAGCCGACGCTTGTCGGCCGCTTGCTTCACACGCACGTCGAGTTCGGTGATGCTGTAAGGCTTCGTGAGGTAATCGTACGCGCCGAGCTTCATTGCTTCGACCGCAGTCTCAACCGTCGCCTGGCCCGTCAACATGATCACTTCGGGCGGGTTGGGCCGTTGATGCACGCGACGCAACAGCTCCATGCCGTCGATACGCGGCATGTTGATGTCACACAAGAGCACGTCAACGTTGCTCTCTTCCAACTTGCGCAACGCAGCTTCGCCATCGGGCGCGGCCTGTACGCGATAACCCAAACGTTCCAACTCCTTTTGCAGCACCAGCCGAAGGTTGGCTTCGTCTTCCGCGATCAAAATTCGTGCTTGCTGTTGCTCACTCAACGCGTCGATTCCTCGTCTTGCTTTATTGCGGGAAGAGTAATGGTGAACGTGGTGCCTGTTCCCAATGTTGACTGCACGTCGAGGGTGCCGCCGTGCTCGGTTAAGATACCATAACACACGGCCAGTCCGAGACCAGTTCCGCGGCCGATTTCCTTCGTGGTGAAGAACGGCTCGAATATCTTCGCAAGGTTTTCCGGCGGTATTCCGACGCCTGTATCGCTAACCTCAACCACGACTTTCTCGTCGCTGTTATGGGCCACAATCGTCAACGTACCGCTGTCGCCCATCGCATCAAAGGCGTTGGCCGCGAGCGCAATGACAGCCTGTTGCAGTTGGCCGGGATCGCCGCTGACTGGATGAAGATCCACTGCGATTTCGAAGGCGAATTGAACTTCCGGACTTCGCTTTTGATGCGAGAGCAACCGTGCGGCAGAGCGAATCACATCCGCGAGATCGATGGTGACGTGTTGCGACGCGCGCGTGCGACTGAAGTCCAACAAACCCATCGTGATGCTCTTGCAACGAAACGCCTCGCTCCTGATCAACCCGAGATATTCGCGCAGGTCGTCGCGCTCCGGTGAACTATCAAACGCGCCTTCGTTCAAGCGAGCTTCGAGCGATTCAGCGCACGCCGAGATGGTCGCGAGTGGATTGTTGATCTCATGGACCACACCGGCGGCGAGACGACCCACCGCGGCCAGCTTCTCAGCTCGCGCAACCGCACGATTCGCTTCGACACGTTCTGTAACATCCTCCCCCACTGTGATCACGTGACTGACCTCGCCCGTGTCGTCAGCCCACATGGGGATCTTGCTGATCACCCAGTGACGCAGGTCGCCTTTCGGACTCGGCGTCTCCTGTTCGATACGTTCAATCTCGCCGCTCTCGAACACCCGGGCAAACTCCTGCTCCAGCATATCGCGCGGCTGGCGCGTGAGTACGTCGAAAACGTTTTTCCCGAGAACGGAGCCGCGTGGAATACCGAGCTCGCCCAGTTCGCGGTTGCGGTTCCATGCAGCTACGCGATACTGTCGATCGATCGCGTAAAGAGACAGCGGCAGACTATCGACGATTGCTTCGATGAACCGTTTTTGCGCTTCGCTTTCCGCAGTGCGCCGTTCGACTTCTCGCGCGAGACTCACCGACTGCTCGCGCGCCGCCTGGTACAACGAACAGATGTGCGCCGCGAGCGAAGTCTGTTGTGCGGCCGCGTCGATCAAGCGCCGCTCTGTCTCGCCACACTGTTCACGCAGGTCGAAAGCGACGATCAGTGCGCCCTTCACGCGGCCGGCGAAACGAAACGGTGAAACGTACTCCACGCTGTGAATGTCGTCGCGTAGTAGAAAGTCCGACTTTTGGGCGATCAACAATGAACTCGCTGACTCAGCCGAACGAAGCCACTTCTGTAGCGCGTCCTCGTTGAGCAACGTGTGATCGTCAGCACCTCCCTCGCGATCGAAAACGCACACCGCATTGTTTTCATGGCCGACCGTCACGAGCGCGGCGCAAAGCGCAGCGTCGAGCGCGTCATAAGTCGCGCCGGCGACGCGTCGCACGAGTTGTTCGGGTTCAAGCGCGCGCAGGAGTCCGCGACCCACGTCTGACAAAAATCGCAGCTCGCGGTTGCTGCCGATGAGCGCCCACTCTCGTTGCGACGTGCGGACGTGCAGACTGACGCGCGACAGCAGTTCGCCGGGGGTGGAAGGTTTCGTGATGTAGTCGTCGGCGCCGGCGGTGAAGGCCTGCACCTTGCGCGCTTCATCGTCGCTTTCGGAGAGCGCGATGATGGGCAACTTGCTGGTCGTTGGCTGAGCCCGGAGAAGCTTGCAGAGCGCGAGCCCGTCAACGCCGGGCATCTCGAGATCGAGCGCGACCAGGTCGCAACGAACACCCTTCAACACACGTAGCGCCGACGCGGCTTCGCTTGCCGTGACGACACGGTATTTCGCCGTCTCGAAGATCTCGCGCAGACGTTCGCGTGCGGCGTGATCATCGTCAACTATTAATAGGGTGGCGTTCTGGTTTTCGGTGGGCGCAACCATTCCTAAGCCACAGATTACACAGTTTGAAACTGTGGCTCAAGGTTTTAGGCGACGGTGCGTTCTAATTTGTGGTCAGACTTCATGCGATACATTTTCTCGTCGGCGGCAACTACAAGTTGGTCCAGTGTTTCGCCGTCGATGCCGAAGATCGCGGTGCCGATGCTGATGCCGACGCGCGCGTAGCGGTTCCGGCCAGTCATCAGGGTGAACTTGGAGACGGCGTTTTCGATGCGCAGGCACAGTTCATCGACTTGGGAGCCGACCACTTCCTGCACGATCGCCACAAACTCGTCGCCGCCGTAACGTGCGAGAAAATCGTATTCGCGTAGCTGAGCTTCGATGATGTGGGCCACTTCACGGAGCATTTTGTCGCCCGCCTTGTGACCAAACGTATCGTTGACGCTCTTGAACTCATCCAGGTCGAACATCATCACTTGAAACGCGCGATCAGTACGCCGCGCACGAGCCGCTTCTTCGTCAAAGCGCAACGCGAGATAACGCGCGTTTGGCAGCCCGGTAAGTGAATCGGTTAATGCATTCGACTCCGCTAACGCGTGCTGCATCGCGTTACCGAGCGCGTCCGAAGCGAGACGTGTCACCGTCTCCAGCAATCGCATGTGATCGTCTGTGTACTGTTCGAGCTCGGAGGAATACACGGAGAGCGCGCCGAGTAAAGTATCGTCCTTGAACAGTGGCAACGACGCCATCGAACGATACTTGATGCCGGCTTCGGGATTGATGTCCGTGAAATCAAGACTGGGATGAAGCTGGTTCACCGCGCTCCGATTCGCCAACGCGAAACCCGTGACACCTTCTCCTAACGCGATGCATCGTGACGAGAGTTTTTGCGCGTACTTGCCAACGACGTGACGCGCCGAGGCGTAACCCTTCTTTTCGTCGTAGATGTAGACCACGCAGGTATCAAACGGCACGACGTGGCCGACTTTATCTACGAGGATCTCAAGTGTGTGTTCGACGTCCAGTGACGTGCCGAAGGTCCGCGCGATCTCATACAGCGCGTAAACCTCGCGATGAGCTTTCTTGATCTGATCGTAAGCAATGTAAGAACCGCGTTCCCGGGTTTGCCCCAGGTCGACGTCGTTCAACTGAATCGGTTCAGGCGAATGGCTTGCGGATTGGTGTTTCAAACCAAGCGCTTCGATTCGGGCTTCGAAGCGTGGCAGATTTTTGATGAACTCTTCGACCACGACGGGGTCGAAGTGAATTCCCGAGCCACGCAACAGGAATGCGGTCGCTTCGCTGAGCGTCATGCTCCGGCGAAATGGACGGTCTTCGCGCAACGAATCAAAACAATCGACGACGGAGATAATGCGCGCGGTAATCGGGATCTGTTCGCCACGCAGTTTGTCGGGATACCCACGACCGTCCCACTGCTCGTGGTGATGACGAATGATCGGAATGACGGGATAAGGGAAGTTCACGCGCGCAAGGATCTGCGCGCCGACCACCGTATGGATCTTCATCTTCTCAAACTCAGCCGGCGTCAACGGACCGGGCTTGTTCAAGATGTGGGATGGAACGGCGAGTTTGCCTACATCATGGAGTAGCGCGCCGGCTTTGAGCGCTTCGATCTCGTTTCGAGAGAGGCCGAAGACTTCGCCCATGCCGGCCGCGTAGATCTGTACGCGACGCAAGTGACAGTGGGTTGTTTGATCCTTCGCGTCGATGGCCGTGGCCAATGCCTCGGCGGTCGCGAGATGCAGTTGGCCCAGCGCTTCGAGCTCGTCCGTCTTTGTTTGCAGACGTGCTTTAGCGCTGCGATAGATCAGGTAAGTGCCGAGTATGGAAATTGGAACGAGAACGAGATAGAGAAAAGGAAATGTGCCGAAGGCGAGTTCGAGTACGAGCGGGACGAGCAACAAGGACCACAAGACCCACAGTTGATTTGTAATCCACCACTGGGCCAGGCCGTCGCGAAGAGAATTTTGCACCACCATTTCGTGGCTGGTTTGAAACCGGGGGGGTAACTCCATTTATTCTCCTGAAACGCGACGGGGTTCGTTTGGACTAAGAGCAATCGGTCTCACGCGAGCATGCCGGAGACAGAGTTGGGAGCAACTCAACTCCGTCCCCGGCAAATTGGGCAAGTGGCACTCCGCATCGCAAACCGGACTGCCGTGCTGGGTGAGATTTCAAAAAACTTTGCGGCTACGGGCTCCGTGCGGAGAGCCCGCGAAGCCTGTGGCTTCTGCGCCGCGCTATGCCTAATCACAACTCGTGTGCCGCGCCGTTTCGTTCGGAAACTCGCACCATGTATTCGCGCTGTTTCAATTCGACAGGTCAGAGTGAAAACTTCGGTCAGCCTGCACTAGCGGTAGCCAACACCTTCGGCGTTGCAACGACGCACGGCGGATATACCCAGGGTTGAAACAACCCTGATGTTATGAAGCAGCGCCTCCGTTCGTGAGTGCTAGACTCACGACAGCTCTGACCATGAGACTGAAAGGAGGCGCTGTGCAGAAAATATATATCGGCGTTGACTTTCATGCAC
>JAIVJV010000011.1 GCA_020199835.1 Acidobacteriota bacterium
TACCTACGTGTTACTCACCCGTGCGCCACTCTACTCGTCCCCCGAAGGGGACTTTCGCGTTCGACTTGCATGTCTGAGGCACGCCGCCAGCGTTGATTCTGAGCCAGGATCAAACTCTCGTTATAAGTTTGTTCTCTGGAACATTATCTGTTACTGGTTCTTTCGTTCAGTTTCGATAATGACTCTTGCGAGTTTTAGACGCGAACTTTATCGCTCGCGTTTTGACTCTCAAAGGTCTTGAAACGGACACGCTCTATCTAGTTTTCAAACATCGATTCCAAATTGTTATTTGGATTGCCTTACAGACGATTCAAACTCGCCCCAAGCAAACGGGGATATTAACCAACGTCCCCAAGTCTGTCAAGCGAGCCTGATTAATTTGTCCTACTGGCCGCTCCCTCGTTAAGAGGAAGGGGCATTATAGGGACAAAAACCTCATTGTCAATACCTCACTTCTCTTGCTCAATGATTATTTTTCATTGGCTCGTGAGGTCCCCCTTTTTCGGAGGCAGGGGCTTAGATGCGTTTTATGCTCGCGGGTTGTCTAAATTTTTATAGTACGTTCCGCGCTCACATCCGCGACAAACAACGCTGCCATCCGGCCGCATCACCTCGCGCCCATCGTTCACACCTTCTTTACAAACAACACAAATCACTCGTGAACGAGGAGTGCCCGGAGCATCCATTTCATCGAGCTCTAGAGCGACCATCTCAGAAGCAAATAATTCTTCATCCGTTGCCTCCGAATACGCTTTAAATTGACGCTGCTTTTTATTCGCGATCGACGCGAATCTTTCATCAGCTAACGCGCGCGAACTCTCGCGCGCAACGACACGCACCGCTTTGTTCGTTTCCGTATTCAGAAACGTTGCCGCTACCTTGCCGTAATCAACATACTTCAAAGATCGTTTTCCCAAACGCACACCCGTCGCGGCACTGACCGCATCAGTCATGCATCGATCGATCTCCACCCAGACGATCGTTTTCTTACGATCCTTACCGCGTGGATCCTCGAGGCCGGCCAACCGGCAACCGAGTAGCGCCATTCGCGCGCCAAGCAACTGTCCCGCGCACATGTGGCCGTGCAGCCGCTCACACTCGATCAATATCTCTTCAAGCGACTGCATTGCCTGCGCCTTTCGTTTCCCGGCAATTACCTAGACACCGGATACGCTCGATCAGTTTCATCAAATCCTGCGGGTGCTCGCCTGATTGGTAAATGGCGTCCGCCCGATCCAGCACCTGCTTCGCAGACTTCTTGATCTTTGTCACATCTCCGCCGCGCCGAACCATCACAAAAAAATCCACGTCCCCAAAATTCGTAAAACTGTTGCCTTCGACAAACACGCCTTCAGCTTTCACACGCGACAGCGCTTCCCGAATACCTGATCCAACCTGATCGTCGGTCGCAATCAGCCAGTGAACGTTTGACGCGCCCGCGTCCCAGTAACGTCCCGTATCTTTTGCCGGTTCGTACGTAGCTTCACGTCCCGAACGCACTACCGGCTCGGCCGCCAACAGATGACTCACACAACACGCGTGCGGATCTTTCCCGCACGATCGATAGTGCCCGCGAGTTGTCTTGATTGCTTCCCAACCCGGAAACGCAGCCAGCAGCTCGCACATCAACGTCGTCTTTCCAACGTCGGAAGTGTAGCCGCCGATACCGATGACGAGTGGCCGGTCCATGTATTTATCTGCGGCGCCTGCCGCCCGTTCCGAGATTCGGAGGGGTGATCTTCAAAACTCCACGCGCGTCTTTGTAAACGGTAAAACGCACCTCTTTCACTTCTCCGCCCTCTTGTTCCTGCAAACGGATGGTGAACGATTTGTTATCGCCGTTTCCTTCAATCCGCGCCGGCAAATAGCCGCGCAAATCAGGACTGCGATACGCGGTGTAGTGTTCCTGGTTTCGTTTGTCGTAACCCAGCACGTAAATGCGATCGAAATCCGGTTCGTCAACTCCCTGCTGCCGGTTTGAAATGCTCTTCTCGAGGATCATCCAGCTTCCCGGCTTTCCGTCCCGCGCGCCATCTTTGTCGGCAGCGTTGTTATCCTTCGTGTCACCGTCCAGCCGCTGCCACGCAACAAACTCGCGGCCACCGCGATAAAAGATGATATCGCTCGGCACCGACAGCTCGACCTGCTTGCCGTAAATCCAACCTGCCGGCGCGGGCGATGCATTTGGCGGCAGTCTTACTCTATACCAGAGCTCGTTCGCTTGCTCTTCTTCCGCCGGCTCATCGGCCTGCCGTGCGCTTCTCGTGGAACCCTGCTGCGCGCTGCCTGCCTTCGGCGCCACGTCACTCTCGATCGACTCCGACGACTTCGGTTTCGGAACACGCTTCCAACCCACGATCTCGAAACTCGAACCACTGTCGAGCCGCATCATGATGTTTTCGTTGTCACTGCGATCCGGCGTTAGTCGCAGGTTCGAGCTGGCGCGTAGCTGACCACTGGCCTGCGCGGGAATATCCTTATCCTGCTCGGCAATTTTTCGCGACTCCTCGAGCACGTCCTCCGGCATCACGTTGCGTGCTTCTATCCAACCCTCAGTCGCGTCTTCGTCGCGCGCTTTGACGCGCAGCCAGCGCTCTTTTCTCGTGTTGTCACTTGGGTCGGCAACATCGGTCGACTCGAGTATCTCGACGCTGTCGCCGCGATTCACTTGCAGCAGATCGGCAGCGACGACGGCTGTCGAACTACGTATTTGAGCGCGACGCGCAACGATGACCCCGGTGCTGCTCTCCGACGCGAGGGTTCGACACCCGAGCAGGAGTAGTGGAAGAACGAAAACGACGCAGGTCTTAATTGCTTTTATGTGCAT
The DNA here is from genome assembly GCA_020199835.1 of Acidobacteriota bacterium. Taxonomy (GTDB): domain Bacteria; phylum Acidobacteriota; class Blastocatellia; order Pyrinomonadales; family Pyrinomonadaceae; genus PSRF01. The sequence continues at coordinate 2,828 of JAIVJV010000011.1, forward strand.
CAATCTATCGGTAGTAAAGCGATTTCAGTAGCTGCTTTTGGTCGGCAAAGAGCGCTTTGAGATCAAGCTCCCGTTGCCCCTGAATGTAACTCTTCGCGAGATCCGCTCCGCCCGGAGTCGAGCTCAGCAACTGGATTATAACTTCATTTCCATTCGCGGGCTGAGTCGCCGGCCGCGCGAACAGTCTCTTGTAAACACTCCCCAACCACATTTTCCCGCTTGAGTCTTTCCTGATCGCCAGGTCGTACAGGAACGCCACCAATACTCCTTTGTCGTAAACGACCGAGTTGCCCGTGGTCCAGCGACGTTCGGAAGCATCGATTAACGAAAGCTCGTCGCGTCGCGAAAGATACGCATTGTAAACACGCCCGAGTGTCGCTAAATATTCGTTTCGATCGATGAACTTCAACTCCAGCGCGGTCACAAGCGCCGTGTAAAGCGTGAAGCCTTCGAAGAACCAGTCGTAGTCACCTTGCAGCCACAGCGCATTTGGCACCCAAAGGTGCAACAGCTCGTGCGTAAAAATGATTCCGAGTTGACCGCGCCAGTTCGCGATCTTCGCGTGCGGATCCATCAACAGAACTACGGTTGACCCGCGCGTTTCAGCACGCCACTTCACCGAGCCCGTCGCCACGGGCAAAGGAGCAATCATCACCGTGCTTTTCGACTTTAATTTGAAGCCGGTCAGCTCGAGATACTCCTCCAACACTTTCGCCGCGACTTTCATGACCATCCCCTGGTCAAACGGCCACGCGCCAGTGATCAGAGTTTCGATCACCACTCCATCAACGGTCTTCGATGCACGTCCCAGGCTTGTTGCGAGAAGGAAGATCGCGTTCTCCGGTGCAACGACGCGATACTTGATTGGACCGCCCGATCTCTCGTCAACTTCGATTGTTGACGCAACTCCCCAACCGCCGGATAGCGAGAACTCCACCAGAACATCCGTGAGTTGGTGCGGCAGTAAATCCGCCAGCATCAGAAAGCCCAAGTCGCGCGTAATCCAACTCACGTGCGCCACATCGCCGGCATTCGGCAGCGGCAACTTCACGACGTAATCGATCGTTTCGGCGCTCGCGCCGACTCGAAACTCTCCCGTCACGATCTTTTTCGCGCCCAGATCCACGCCGCCGGGGCCTAACGCGCGAAACTGCTCGACGCGGTCCGCGAGTCCAAGCACTCCAGCATATGCGTTCCGAAACGACCACTCGTTACCCGCCGGCAACGACTCAATCCGTATCCCCACCTCACCCGGCGACGAAACGGTGATCTTCACTGCTGGTTTCGCCGCCGCGGAGCCGACACCAAACACACCGCACCAAAGCGCGAAAACTACGACGCAGAATTGCCTTTTGCAGACGCCTCTCAGTACAATTCCTCCGCCCCAGAATCTAGCACAACCGTTACGGACCAGCATGTTCGCTCGAATGAAACACCAGAGCGCAAACTTCTCGCGTTGGCTCAGCCTGCTGCTGGTCGCCCTTATTTTCTACGGCACAACCGTCGAAGCCGCGCACCGGCACGGCCGCATCCTATCGTCAGCACCGGACGCCGCTTCGCACGTCGATAACGAACAAACAAAGAACCTCACCAACAGCAGGAGCGGGTGCAGCGACTGTCTTATCTGCCAGTTGCACCAGAACCTCAGCACCACGCTGATCGCGCTGCGATTGCTCGATCCGCCGACTCAGGCGCCACAGCGCGTGGAGATCGTCGTTCCGCGAGATCTCCTGTCACAGAACGTTGGCCCAGTCTCTGGACGAGCGCCACCGTTTATCTCCTAAACCAATTCGTCACTCGTGCTTATTCACTTCGCCTGCCGCAAACGCGCGGCGGGACGTGACTTGAGCTAAGCCTTAATTGGATCTCGGGAGATAAACTAATGATAATTCAACGTTTTCTTTTCGCATTCATCGTACTGGTGTTTAGCGGTTTGCCCGTATTAGGCCAAGCGAACGCAACGCTCCGCGGCACCGTAACACTCGGCGAGACCGGCAAACCTGTTCATCACGTTCTGATCACTATCCTGCAACTCAAACGCAGCGTCGACACTGACGAAGCCGGTAAATACCAATTCACCGATGTTCCTCCGGGCAGATACGACGTGGTCGCGCATCTCGATCGAATTCCCGATTCCGTGAAATCGATCGACGTGACTGCGGGCGCGGAGGCTACGCTCGATTTTCGGATCGACCTCGCGGGCATACGCGAGCAAGTGACCGTGACCGCAACGGGCACGGAACAATCGCTCAGCAGTTCAATTCAATCCGTCGACGTGCTGGGTTCAGTCGAGCTGGCGAAAAAAAGTCCCGTTTCGCTCGGCGAAGCACTCGATGGCGAACTCGGCGTTGCCAAGCGCAGTTTCGGACCCGGCACGGCAAGACCCGTCATTCGCGGTTTTGATGGAGATCGCGTGCTTGTCCTGCAAGACGGTAATCGCGTTGGCGGACTCGGTTTTGAATCAGGCGATCATGCCGAACCCGTGGATGTGCTGACTGTTGAAAGAGTGGAAATCGTCAAAGGTCCGGCGACTCTGCTTTACGGCAGCAACGCGATCGGCGGCGTCGTAAACACGATCTCAGGGCACGACTCGCCACATCACGGCGCCAACGGTTACATAACAGGTCTCGGCAGCACGAACAGCGCGCAGGCGGGCGGCAGCGCTGGCTTCGAATTTGGCACCCAACGCTGGCTCGTGTGGGGCAACGCCGGCGGGCAAAGATCTGGCGACTACGACACACCCATCGGCAAAGTGCAGAACTCGTTTTCGCGCGAAATAAGCTCGGCGGCGGGCTTCGGCTTCTATCCCGAGAAAGCGTTCTTTAGTTTCAACTACAATTTCAACAAGCGCCGGTACGGCATTCCGTTCGATCCGAATGAACCCGATCCGGAAATCGTCGAGTTGAATCCGCGGCGTCACAGCGTCGAACTTCGCGGCGGCTTTCGCGAGAATCCATCATTCGTCCAGGCCGGCACGTTCTCCGTTCAGTACAACAACTACACGCACGCGGAAATCGAGTCGCTAACGGGTGAACTCGGCACACAGTTCAAAAACAACACGACCACCTACCAGGGAATCTTCGACCAGCGAAAGATCGGACATCTTTCCGGCCGCTTCGGTTTTTGGGGCTCGCATCGCGACTTCTCTGCTGCGGGCGAAGAAGCGCTCGCGCCGCCGACGAAACATAAGACTTTCGCCGTATTTGGACTTCAGAACCTCGACTTCGAAAAAGTCGCTTTGCAGTTTGGCGCACGACTCGAAACTAATCGTTATCGTCCGGAAGCGACTGAGGCGCGCGGCCTACTCCCCGATCGAAATTTCACTGGCTTCTCAGGCGCGGCCGGCATTCGCGTGAACACGTGGAACGGTGGCGCGCTCGTCGCCAATTACTCCCACTCGTATCGCGCACCATCGCTCGAAGAGCTTTATAACTTCGGCCCGCATCCAGGCAATCTCGCGTTTGAAATCGGCGATCCAAACCTCGTGCGCGAACGCGGCAACGGCCTCGACTTCGGTGTGCGTCACTCGTCGAGGCGCCTGCGCTTTGAAGCAAACGGCTTTTATTACCGCATCAAAGACTTTGTATTCCTCGCGCCCACGGGCGACGTCGAAGACGGTCTCATCGTCGCCAACTACGACCAGGGCGGCACTCGTTACGCAGGCACCGAAGCCCGCTTCGAAACGCAGTTTCATCCAGCGGTATGGCTCAATCTCGGCCTCGATCACGTGAACGCGGAACTCACCGAAACAAATACCCCGTTGCCGCGCATTCCGCCGTTGCGCGTGCGCGCCGGACTCGAGTTGCGCTTCAAAAGTCTGCTGCTAAATCCCGAGATCGTGATGGCCAATCGTCAGGATCGGCTTTTCCCGACAGAGACGCCTACCGCGGGTTACGCTGTCGCCAATCTTTCCGGCTCGTATTTAATCGCGGGACAGCATCGCGCGCATATTATCGCGTTTAACTTCTTCAACATGGGCGACACGCTGTATCGGAATCACCTGTCCTTCATCAAGCAGTTTGCGCCGGAGATGGGTCGCGGATTTCGCGTGACGTACACGTTGCGCTTCTTTTAGAACGAATTTCTGTGAACTGACGAAACTACCGGAACGTATTGCCCAACAGTGCGCTTTGACACGGCGAAGCAGGCCACCTAGAATTACCGCTTGCTTTGCTCAGAAATTTCCGCTCTTGGCCCAAAAACCCGAGGATTAAGCCGTGAGTCTGGTCAAGATCATCGTCATAACGATCATCGTGCTTCTCAGCATCCTCCTCTTCGGTCGTTTTTACGTTTAGCCGAAAGGTTGATGTTGTTACGTGTTGTCCTTGCTTGTCTGGTAGCCTTTTTCCTCCTCGGCTACCAGGCAATAAACGCATTTGCGCAGGAAACCGTTGATGAGGACGAAGTCCTTCGCGTCAACACCGAACTCCTTCTTTTCCCCATCCGCATTCGAGACAAAAAAGGCCAGCCGGTTGCCGGTCTGACTGAGAACGACCTGACGCTGAAAGATCAGGACAAGGTTACAACTGGAATCTTTTTCCAGGCCGGCACGGACCGCGTCGCGCTTCTCTTCGCACTCGATCAATCAGGCAGTCTGCGCGAAATCATTTCACAGCAACGCGACGCAGCGCTCTCGCTCTTTTCGCGCTTCAGCGATCGCTCGAGCATCGCAGTGCTGCGCTTCGCGGATACGAGTTCACTGGCGACACCGTTTACCAGAGACGTTGAAGCGGCACAGGCTGGTTTCAGGTTCTCAGCCGGCCGCGACCAGCGAACCGCAATCTTTGACGCAGCGGCCAAATCGGTTGCGGCGTTTGACTCCCTTCCTCGTGTGCGCTCCGAGCGACGCATCGTAATACTCATCAGCGACGGCCTCGACAATCAGAGCCGGACCTCGGCGGATAGCGCTATCAATACCGCGATCAAGGAACGCGTGTCGTTCTACGTGATTCACCTGCCACTCTTTGAACCACGCGACGGCCGTCTCGCCGTGCGCCGTCCGAGCAAAGGGTTTCGTGAACTCGCGGAGAAGACTGGGGGGAAGTATTTCCTCGTCGGGAACGAGAAGTCGCCCCTCGAGCCGCGCTCGAACGATTTAACTAAAATTTTTCAAGCCATCGAAGACGATTTGAAAAGTCAGTATCTTCTGGGTTTCTATATAGCCGAATCGGCACGGGACAATCGCAAGCACGTTTTCTCCCTGAGTTTGAAACCGGAAGGCGTCGAGTATTCGGTAGGCCCGTTCGGGTTCTCACGTTCGCATAAGTTTATGTTCAACCAACCACCCAAATGAACGCCATCAAACGAGCCCTTATAAGTGTTTCCGACAAGACTGGGATCATCGACTTCGCTCGCGAACTCAAACATTTCAACGTCGAGATCATCAGCACCGGCGGCACTGCAAAAGCGCTGCGCGAAGCTGCTATCGAGGTACGAGACATTTCTGACGTCACCGGGTTTCCGGAAATGATGGATGGCCGCGTGAAGACGCTGCATCCGCGCGTTCACGGCGCGCTGCTTGGTTTGCGTGACAACCCGGAGCACGTGGCGGCGATGAACCAGCACGGCATTGAACCGATCGATATGGTGGTGGTGAATCTTTATCCCTTTGCGGAAACGATCAACCGCCAGGGAGTCACGCGCGAGGAAGCGATCGAACAGATCGACATCGGTGGTCCAGCGATGATCCGTTCCGCAGCAAAAAATTCCGACGCCGTCGCCGTGGTCGTCGATCCCGCGCAATATCCGCTTGTAATTCAGGAGCTACAGCAACACGGCGGCGCCATCTCAATCCCCGTCCTACAACGTCTCGCGGCAGAGGCCTTTCAGCACACAGCGCAATACGACGCTGTTGTCAGCTCGTACCTGGCGGGCTCAACGCTCATGCCCGCGCGCATGACTTTGTCGCTCACGAAGCTCGCGGATTTGCGCTACGGTGAGAACCCACACCAGGTCGCTTCGCTCTATCAAAGCCAAATGGGGCAAACCCAAAACGGCGGTGGACTCGCCAATGCCACGATCCTCTCCGGCAAGGAGATGTCGTTCAACAACTACGTTGATGCCGATGCCGCCTGGCAACTCGTCTGCGACTTTCGCGACACCGCTTGCGCCATCATCAAACACACAAACCCGGCGGGCGTTGGGCTTGGACAGACGTCGGCGGATGCCTACGTCAAGGCCCTGGCAACGGATCCCGTCTCAGCCTTCGGTGGCATCGTTGCTTTCAACACACGTGTGGACGAAGCAGCCGCGCAGGAAGTCACGAAGATCTTCACCGAAGTCGTGATCGCACCCGATTACGACGCGGCCGCGCTCGAACTCCTGCAAACGAAAAAGAACCTGCGCGTGATCCGCATGAGCTCAGTCGCACGCGCCGAAGAACTCCAGTTTCGACAAATCTCCGGCGGCATGCTGGTCCAGTCCGCCGATGTTCACGAGTTGAGCAAACATGATCTAAAGATCGTTACCGAACGACAACCAACTGACGAAGAGATCCGTGCGCTGCTCTTCGCCTGGACCGTCTGCAAGCACACGAAGTCAAACGCGATCGTCTACGCGCGTACCGATCAAACCGTGGGCGTCGGCGCCGGACAGATGTCACGCGTCGATTCCGTCAAAATCGGAGCGATGCGCGCGCAACTTCCCGTCGCCAGATCCGTACTCGCTTCAGACGCGTTCTTTCCGTTTCGCGACGGCTTGGACGAAGCTGCGCGTCACGGCATCACGGCCGTCATTCAACCCGGCGGCTCGATGCGCGATAAAGAAGTCATCGCCGCCGCGAACGAGCACGGGCTCGCAATGGTCTTTACAGGTGTGAGGCATTTCAAACACTGATATTATGAGCACCAACATGGCTGACAACGAGAACTCAATTCGCTGCCGTTACTGCGGCCAACGGAATCAAATCCGTATCGATTCAAGCGACGCCCGCTGCGGCCGCTGCCGTTTGCCGCTTTCCGACGAGCCACACAAAAAATTCGCGCGGCTCGACAAGGAGCAATACATCCATCCCGCCGACGCCCGCGCGCTCGCCGCGTTGCGGGCGATTCCGGGAATCGATACCGCGCTCAAGAAACTGCTCGCGGTAACCGGCGAATCAGCCATCCGCGTCATCTTCACCGCCAGCGCGGTGAAGGTCACGCCGACACAGTGTCCGGACCTTTACGCGAAGTTGCAGATCGCGTGCACGACGTTGGGCGTGGACATGCCGGAACTGTTCGTGCAACAGAACCCCGTCGTCAATGCGTTCACCGGCGGTGTCGAACGTCCCGTGATCGTTCTCTACTCGCAACTAATCGAGCGTTTGAGTGATGACGAAGTGCTGGCAGTGGTCGCCCACGAAGTCGGACACATTCACGCCGAACACGTCCTTTATCTAACCGCCGCACGTTTGATCGAATTTCTCGCGAAGACTGCGGTGCTCGCTTCGCCCTTGGCGTTCATCATCAAAGAAGTCCTGACCATGAGCATGCGCGCGGCACTGCTCGCGTGGGCACGAAAGGCCGAACTCTCTTGCGATCGAGCGGCCTTGCTGGTCACTCAGAATGCCAACGTGATCGGCCGCACGATGATGAAACTCAGCGGCGGCACCTTCGCTTCCCGCGTTGATTACGATCAGTTTCTCGCGCAAGCTCGCGACTTTCAGAAGAACTACGACGAGAAGGCGCTCGATCGCTTCTGGGCCGACGTGATCACTTCCGGCTTGAGCCATCCGTTTCCGGTGTGGCGCGTCTCGGAGATCTTGCAGTGGGTCGAAAGCGGCGAATACAAAGCTCTCATGACTTCACCTGAAAGCGCGGCAGCATAAGCTGTCAGCAAACATTTCATGCTGCAAAACAAAAATGGCATCATTTTCGGCGTGGCCAACAAGCGCTCGATCGCCTGGGCCACCGCCCAGGCACTGCACGACGCCGGCGCGCGACTGGCTTTCACGTATCAAGGCGATCGTCTCAAAGAAAACGTCGAGGGTTTGACGAACGACGCAATGCCCGGTTCCTTGCTGCTTTCGTGCGACGTGACAAAACAGGAAGAAGTTGACGAAGCGTTTCGCCGTGCCGGCGAAGAGTTTGGCCGGCTCGACTTTTTAATTCACAGCATCGCTTACGCGCCGCGCGAAGCACTCGGCGGCGAGTATCTCGACACGAGTCGTGAAGCGTTTCTGACTGCGCTCGAGATCAGCGCTTATTCGCTGGCCCAACTCTCACGCGCCGCGGCGCCGCTGATGACCGAAGGCGGCAGCATCGTCACGATGTCTTACTACGGCGCGGAAAAAGTCGTGTCTGGTTACAACGTGATGGGTGTCGCGAAGGCCGCGCTCGAAGCAAGCACGCGTTATCTCGCCAAGGATCTCGGGTCACGCAACATTCGCATCAATGCCATCAGCGCTGGTCCAATTCAAACACTCTCCGCACGGGGCGTCGCCGACTTCAGCACCATGTTGAAACATCACGCCGAACGTGCGCCACTCGGGCGCAACGTCGAAGCGCGCGAGGTCGGAAACACCGCGGTCTTTCTCTGTAGCCCGATGGCGTCGGGCATCACGGGCGAAGTTATTTACGTGGACTGTGGTTACAACATCATGGGTATCTGATTGGCGAACATCGACGAAGACCAAAACGACGTGGAGATGGGCCGCGCGCTCCCCGGCTCGACGCAGGACGAGCAGCTGCTCGAGAGCCCGCGTCCGGACGAGTTTACGCACACGGATACATGGCGGGTGTTTCGGATCATGGGCGAGTTTGTCGAAGGTTTCGATGAGCTTGCGACACTCACTCGCGGCGTCTCCATCTTTGGCTCGGCGCGTTCCAAACCCGGCGCCCCGGATTACGTCGCTGCACAGGAAACAGCGGCGCTCCTCGCCGCGGAGGGTTTTACCGTGATCACCGGTGGTGGACCGGGAATCATGGAAGCCGCTAATCGCGGCGCGTTCGAAGCCGGCGGTCTTTCCATCGGCTGCAACATCGAACTGCCTTTCGAACAACGACCCAACGCCTATCAAACGCGCAGTCTGAAATTCAAATACTTCTTCGTGCGCAAGATGATGTTCGTGAAGTACAGCCTCGGTTTCATCATCTTTCCCGGCGGGTTCGGCACTTTTGACGAACTCTTCGAGGCGCTCACGTTGATCCAGACGAAGAAGATCCGCAACTTTCCGGTGATACTGGTCGGCAGTAGTTACTGGAGCGGTTTGCTTGAATGGTTGCAGCAGGTCGTGCTAACAGATGGAAAAATCGGCGAAAACGATCTCGCTATGTTTCAGGTGGTGGACACGCCGCAGGAAGTGCTCACGATCGTAAATCGCGCTCAAGACTCACTCGACGAATTAGACAAATTCGTTTCCGGCGACATTCGCATTCCCAGTTGAGGTTTCACACTCTCACTGAGCCAATTGAGGTAGGGTTGAGAACCGGCGACAATCGGGACGGCAACGATCTCAGGCGTTTCATAGCTGTGTAAAGCCCGCACTTCTGTTTCGAGCTCCGCAAATTTTCCGGCCGTTGTTTTGACTATTAAGAGGTTTTCCGACTGGCGTTCGATTTGGCCCTGCCAGCGATATACCGACTCCATCTCAGGCAGAATCTGCACGCACGCGGCGAGGTGTGCGCCGACGAGGAGATCAGCGAGGCGCGTTGCTTCTTCGCCACTAGCGGCCGTCAGAAAAACTACGATTGGATCGTCGTCCGCCATTACAGCTCTTCATCTTCGTCAACTGGTCCACCGGTGAGCGGCGTGGCGTCGCCGCCAAAAAACGCGTTGTAGAGTTCCGTTGCGCGGTCTGCGTCTCGCTCGTCAACGAAGATCTCCGCGCCCTGGTCGGTTGCCGATAACAACGGTGAAAATGCGTCGGCGCCGCCGGATTTCACGACCGACCTGACGTCGTTTTGCGCGAGGATGTCATTGACCATCTCGGCTTCAGCCGGCGAGCCGAGTTTAATCAAAGACACGAAACGCGCCTCGCTGCTGTCGTGCAGGGTGTTCTCCGGCGTCAAACGTTCGACCAGCGGCGATTCATCATCAGGACAGCGCGTAATCCCTGCTTCGTATTCCGATTCACACGTGGGGCAAAACATTCGAGCGAACCCCCCTCTCAGCTTTGTGTTTCGCTTTGCCAGCTCCGCTACGGCAAAGCTTAGGCTTTCGCCTCAAACGGTATCTCATCAAAATGTGTCATTCGTTTGAAGGCGCGAAAACGATCGTTGATTTCCTCGTGCGTGAGACGGCGCACGCGGGCCGTGCCAAACTCTTCAACGTTGAACGACGCCATTACTGACCCAAAGATCATCGCCCGCCGCATCGCGTCTTCATCGAGACGCTCCTGGCTCGCGAGATAACCCATGAAACCACCGGCAAACGTGTCGCCCGCGCCGGTCGGATCAAAAACCGACTCCAGCGGATACGCCGGAATGGCGAAATAACTGTCGGCGGTAAACAACGCCGCACCGTACTCGCCGCGTTTGATGATCAGCGCTTTTGGTCCCCAACTCAGAATGGTTCGCGCAGCTGTGATGAGATTCGGGATGCCGGTGAGCTGGCGCGCCTCAGCGTCATTGATGATCACCACGTCCACGACGCTGATCGTGCGCAGCAGCGAGTCCTTCGTGTGCTCGATCCACAAGTTCATCGTATCGAGCGCGACGAGCTCCGCGTCAGGCATTTGTTCGCGCACGCCGCGCTGCAAGTCAGGTTGAATATTGCCGAGAAACAAGAGGCGCGAACGTTTTGACTCTTCCGAAAGTTTTGGCTGAAAGTCAGCGAACACGTTGAGGTCGGTAAAGAGCGTGTGGGCGACGTTCAGGTCATAATCGTAACGCCCACCCCAGCGAAAAGTTTTGCCGTCCTCGATGCGTTCGAGATCGTTTATGTTGACCCGACGCTCCTCGAAGATGTCGTAGTCAGTAAAATCACCACCGACCACACCGACGATGCTGACGTTCGTAAAGAAGCTGGCTGCAATAGAAAAGTGCGAGGCAGAGCCACCAAGCATCTTCTCGCACTTCCCAAAAGGAGTTTCAACTGCGTCGTAGGCTACGGAACCAACAACCAAAAGGGACATTAGGGTTTGGCCTCGAGTGCGCGCAATTCTTCGCGCGCCTGTTTTGCATAAGGACTGCTTGGATAATCGTTAACGAGCTTCGTCAGATAATCGCGGCCCATCTCGCGAAACTGTTCCGCCGTCAACGTACGCTTCTGACCACCGTCGAAAGTCACGTAAAGATCAGGGCTCTGCTTCCCTTTCTTTTCAGCCAGCCACAAACTGCTCTGGCCCGCCATCAGGAGCACTTCTTCAATCTTCGCGAAGGTCGGATTGCCGGCGATGATCTCTTCACAACGTTTGAGCGCTGCCACGTAGGCCTTCTTCAACTTGAAGTAGTTACGCGCAACGTCAAGATTGTGCTGCGAGTCTCTTTCGAGATCGGGATCGCGCAGCGTCGATGGATCGGGACCCGTGCGAACGCCCTGCGCCCGCGCACCCGGCGCGGAAACAAACAACGCCGCCACGACCACGAGTGTCAATATTAAACTAGCTTTTATTACCTTGGGCATAACTCACCTCAAAAGAGCTTGGAACTTTGAGCTTGGAACTTTGATCTTTGTGCTTGTACAAAGTTCAAACGTCAAAGCACAAAGTTCAAACGTCACCCCTGATACTTTCTGATGATTGCTTCCAGCTTTTTTGTTGTCGCTTCGGGCCAAAGATTTGGCGCCGTGAAGATCGCGTGCTGCAAAGCCGAGCCACATTTGCACTTGCGCTCGCTGTCCTTCAGCCGCTTGATCGACTCACGCAGAATAATCTGCGCGTTGCGGACGTTCTTGTTCAAATATTCAATTACGGTTTCGACGCTCACAGCGTCGTGCCCCTGATGCCAGCAGTCGTAATCAGTCACGAGCGCGAGCGTTGCGTAACAGATTTCGGCTTCCCGCGCGAGTTTCGCCTCCTGCAAGTTCGTCATGCCGATGATGTCCATGCCCCACGAGCGATAGACATTCGACTCGGCGACACTCGAAAACGCCGGTCCCTCCATGCACAAGTATGTGCCGCCGCGATGCGTCTTCACGTCAGCGACGCTGCATGCTTGCTCCAACACGTCGCCCAGGTCAGAACAAACCGGATGTGCAAACGACACGTGCGCGACGATGCCGTCACCGAAAAACGTAGACTCACGAACGCGCGCTCGCGTGCGATCAAAAAACTGATCCGGAATCACCATGTCGAGCGGCGCGTATTTCTCCTGCAACGATCCCACCGCCGACGCCGACAAGATCCTCTCGACGCCCAGCAACTTCATCGCATAGATGTTCGCGCGAAACGGAACTTCAGTGGGCGTGAATCGATGTCCGCGGCCATGACGCGGCAGAAACGCTACGCGTTCGCCTTCGAGAGTTCCCACCGCAAACGAATCGGACGGATCACCGAACGGCGTGTCTACTTTGACTTCTTCAACCGCTGTGAACTCCGGCATCTGGTACAAACCGCTGCCGCCAATGATGCCAAAGCGCACCCTCGGTAGATCGCTCATTGAAGCTCCTCGTCCTCTGCGCGATAAGGAACAGGAACGAACTCCTTCTCGCCTTCCGTCAATCGACAAACCGGCTCATCCGCGTCGTGGTAGAACAGACAGAGCCAATTATTCTGTGCCGCCTCGGGTAACAGCCGCTTCTTCGCGGCGAGCGTTTCCACGGGATAAAGATCGTAGCCCATGATCCACGGCAAACGCAGATGCGCTCGCGTCGGCACTAGATCGGCAAAGCCGAACATCGTCCGGCCATCGCGTTGTAGGCGCCAACACTGCATCGAGCGATTGTGCCCGGCGATAGTTTCCATCGTCAGACCCGGCAGGACTTCGTAATTCGCTTCTTGCGGTTCGAGCTGGCCCGTTTCAAGGAGCGGCCGCCAGTTGTCCGGCAGATAACTCGCGCGATCGCGCTCGGTCGGATGTTCCGCATGGTCCAACTCGGCACGCGACACGAGGTAACGAGCGTTGGGAAATGCCGCTACAGCGTTGCCTAACTGACTGAGCTTCGTGTTTCCACCTGCGTGATCGAAGTGCAGGTGAGTGTTGATGACGATCGACACCTCGTCAGCCGAAACACCCGTTTGCATAAACAGCGTTTCCGCCAGCGGCCGCACACGATCGATGCCGTACATGCGGGCGTGTTTATCCGGCCACTTGTCGCCGATGCCGGTTTCGATCAGGACCTTCTCCGCGCCGGTGTCGACAAGCACACAGTTCATGTTCATGCGGATGCGATTCTCGTCGTCCGGCGGGCACACCTGCGACCAGAGCTTGCGAGGGACCACGCCAAACATGGCCCCTCCATCAAGTCGGAATTGAGCATCCTGAATCACATGAACCGTGTAGTCGCCTATCTGCATGGTTCATTGAGGGACGTCCGCAGATCTCGTGCCCACTTTAGTGCGGATTCGCGGGCGTCGACTTCGGTTGCTGCTTCGGTTGCTCTTGCGCCGGCGGTGCTTGCTGCGGCTGCTGGCCGCCCGGGGCGCCAAAGCCCGGAGGCAGGCCCTGCATCGGCTGCTGCTCAGGTGCTTTCACCGTGTAGCTGTCGGCGACCTTCACGTGCGAACGAGCGACGATGTCGTCGAGAATCTTCTTTGCCTTTTCCTGTTCGACAGCGCTCTTGGCCTTCGCGCGTCCGGTCTGTGGTGGACCACCAAACGGATTGGCGCTCGGCTCGCTGAACAGAATGTGCCGTGCGTGCACCGTCTCTTCGGTCTTGCCGTCTTTGGTTTCGGTCTTTCGATCTTCAACCTTGATGATGTGGAAACCGAACGGAGACTGCACCACATCGCTGATCTCACCTGGCTTCAACGCAAACGCAGCCTTCTCAAATTCAGCTACCATCTGGCCACGGCCAAACCAACCGAGGTCACCGCCTTTGTCTTTGCTGCCGTCGGTCGAAAACTCCTGAGCCAGTTTCGCGAAGTCTTCGCCGCCACGCAGCCGTTTTAAAACTTCCTCGGCCTGCACGCGTTGCTTCTTGTCGGTATCCATTTCAGGATGGCTCGCAAGATACGCGGTGACTTCCTCGTCAGTCGCTTCCATCTTCTTCTTCAGATTGTCCATCGCGTACTTTTGAGCGAGCAGACGAGCGTTTTGTAAGAGCACCTGCAACCGGACTTGTGGTTTCTTGTCCAGGCCCTGCTCGGTGCCTCGTTTCTCGCCGAGGTACACCCGGCCGACTCGCTGCTTGAACTGGTCGAGCTCCTCTTGCGGAATCTGCTGCGCAGCAAACTGCGGATCCTTGGCCTTTATGTCGGCGATGAGCTGCTGAAACTTCTGCTCGTAGGTTGCGTCTTTGAAGAACTGGTTGACTTCGTCGTCGGTGACGTTTGGCCCGTTCTCGCCCTGCTGTTCGAAATAGTAAGTAGCGATAATGCTGGCGCGTTGCAGCTCGAGCTGCCGTTTCATGTCGGGCGCTTTGTCTATGCCGTGCGTCTGCGCTTCTTCGGCCAGCGCCAGCCAGCGACGCAATTCCTGTGCGAAGTCCTTGCGGGCAGCTTCGTCGGCGGCGAGGCGCGCGCGAATCTGCACCGGCTGCTCTTCGGCGATCACAGCCATGTCTTCAGAGGTTAACTCGACCGGGCCGACCTTTCGTGCCTTAACCTGCCAGAAGATCAAACCCGCGCAAAAAATGAGTGCGACAGCGGCTGCAATGAGAGCCTTTCTTGTTGAGTTCAAAACTATATCCTTTCCTAAAAAACTATTGATGCTGCACCAGTTCGAGCAGCACGCCATTCGTTGACGACGGATGAATAAAAGCGACCAGACAGCCACGCGCGCCTACGCGTGGTGTTTCGTCGATGAGCCGTGCGCCTTTCTGCTTTAACTCCGCCAGCGACGCTTTGATGTCGCGAACTTCAATTGCGATGTGATGAATGCCCGGGCCACGTTTGGCCAGAAACTTACCGACCGCCGACTCGGCGCTCAACGGTTCGAGCAACTCCACGTGCGTGTCCCCAACCGGCAACATGCAAACTCTGACGCCTTGCTCCGTCACCTCTTCCGTCGCGTGAGGTTCGAGCCCCAACGCATCGCGCCAAATCGCCAGACCTTCGTCGATCGTGGGCGTGGCAATACCGATGTGATCAACCTTCATCTACTAGCTTTTAATTAACTCCTCAACCGCAGAATAAGGGTCTCGACGCCGGGTTGCAACTTCATCCGCGAGCCGTTCAAGCATAGCAACCGAGGCATCTGATGCCAAAACTCGCGCCAGGAGTCGCTCGCGCAACAATTCAACAATCCGCCAGCGGGCGATCGCACGGCGTCGTTCGCTACTGGCCGGCGCGCTCAACTGCGTTTGCCGAAATTTGTCGATCGCGTCTGCGAGGGCTGTGAGGCCCTGATTTTCCGTGGCCACAGTCTTCACAATCGGCGGGTCCCACGCGTCACTCCGCGAGGTCAGCGACAACAGCGCTTCCAACTCCTTCTCGGTGGCGTAAACACCATCGCGATCGGCTTTGTTAATCACGAAAATGTCCCCGATTTCCATGATTCCGGCTTTAATCGCCTGGATGTCGTCGCCCATTCCGGGCACCAGCACCACGACCGAGACGTCCGCCGCCTTGACGATCTCGACCTCGTCCTGTCCAACACCGACTGTTTCGACGATCACTTTCGCGTAGCCAGCGGCGTCGAGGATCGCCACTGCGTCCACAGTCGCGCGTGCGAGTCCACCGAGATTGCCGCGGGTGGCCATCGAACGAATGAAGACGCCTTCGTCCAATCCCAACGTCTGCATGCGGATCCTATCGCCGAGAATCGCGCCGCCGGAAAACGGGCTGGAAGGATCGACGGCGACGATGCCGACGCGTTCGCCGCGCTCGCGATAAAGCAGCGCCAGCTTATCAACCAGCGACGACTTGCCCGCGCCCGGCGCGCCCGTGATGCCGATTATTAAAGCGCCGCGCGAGAGGCCGTAGATCTCCTTCATCAACGCCGCGGCGTCGCTCGCGCCGTCTTCGATCTTCGAAATCGCACGCGCGACTGCTGCCGGTTCACCACTACTGACGCGCTGGGTAAGGCTGTTAGTTGCCATCACCTGAATCAGACTTGCCGCAACACCTCGCGAGCGATGATGATCCTTTGAATCTCCGACGTGCCTTCACCGATGGTGCAAAGTTTCGAGTCGCGCCAGTATTTCTCGGGCGGATAGTCTTTCGTATAACCGTAACCGCCGTGGATCTGAATCGCCTCTTCACAAACTTTGACGCTGATCTCCGAGGCATACAATTTCGCCATCGAGGATTCTTTCGTTGTCTTCTTTCCCTCGTCCTTGAGCCACGCGGCTCGGTACATCAGCAAGCGCGCAGCGTCGATCTGCGTAGCCATGTCGGCGAGTTTGAATTGAATCGCCTGAAACTCCGAAATCGGTTTGCCAAACTGCTGCCGCTCCTGCGAGTAGCGCACTGCGGATTCGAACGCACCCTGCGCGATGCCGACCGCGAGCGCGGCGATCGAGATGCGTCCGCCATCGAGTACTTCCATCGCGTTGACGAATCCATGTCCTTCTTCGCCGAGCAGTTGATTGTCAGGCACAAAGCAGTCTTCAAAAACGACGCTTGCTGTTTCCGACGCGCGCAAGCCGAGTTTGTTCTCTTTCTTCGACGGCGAAAAACCCTTCATGCCTTTTTCGAAAATGAACGCCGAGATGCCTTTGCTGCGTTTTGCTTTGTCGGTCACAGCCATCGCTACGCACGTGTCACCGTGAATCGCGTGCGTGATAAAGTTCTTTGAGCCGTTGACGATCCATCCACCGTCCGAATGCACTGCGTTTGATTTCGTCCCTGACGCGTCGGAACCGGCGCTCGGTTCCGTCAGGCCCCACGCGCCCAGGTGTTCACCGCTCGCGAGTGGCACGAGGTACTTTTTGCGTTGCTCTTCAGTGCCGTATTTATAAATGTGATTCGAGCACAGCGAATTGTGCGCAGCGACTGAAATTCCGACCGATCCATCCACACGCGAAAGTTCTTCGATGATGGTCGCGTATTCGACGTAACCCATTCCCGCGCCGCCGTACTCCTCGGGAAAGATCACGCCGAGCAATCCGAGTTCGGCCAGTTTCGGCATCAACTCGATCGGAAAGTGCTGCTCCTCGTCCCACTCCAACACGTGAGGCGCGATCTCCGACGCCGCGAACTCGCGGACACTGAACTTCACCTGTCGTTGTTCTTCGGTTAATTCAAAATGCATATCGTTTAGGTCCGTTTTCCCCTGTTCTGCGACTTCATCAACCGCGCCGCTTCCGCGGGCGACAGCAGACGATAATGGGCCGGCTTCAAGCCCTCGTCCGTCAAAAACCCGATCCGCACCCTCCGCAACTTCAACACAGAATGACCTATCAACTCAAACATGCGCCGGATCTGTTGGTTGCGGCCCTGGTGCAGCGACACCTCGTACCACGCGTTTGTCTTCGTCTCGCTCAGCTTCGTGATTTGCGCGGGCGCGGTGCGCGTGCCGTCTTCCAGCACCACTCCTCTTTTCAATCTTTGGATCGCGCCGTCAGGCGGCACGCCTTTGACTTTAACTTCGTAGACCTTCTCGACGCGATTGCGCGCGGCGGTTACGTAGTTGGTGAAATCACCGTCGTTAGTGAGCAGCAGCAGACCTTCGGTGTTGAAGTCGAGCCGGCCGACCGGATGCAGGCGTCCGAGGTTTGGCGGCAAGAGTTCCGTAACCAGCGGGCGTCCTTCCGGATCCGAAACACTCGAGAGATAACCGCGTGGCTTGTTAAGTAGAACGTAAACCTTGTCGCGTGCTTTGAGTTGAGGGTTGATGAGCTTGCCGTTTACTTTGATGTGATCGCGTTCGGGGTCAGCTTTCGTGCCAAGCTCTTTGACGACTTGTCCGTTCACCGTCACCCGGCCGGCGACGATCAGTTCTTCGGCGTGCCTGCGCGAGGCGATGCCTGCCGTAGCAATGAGTTTTTGCAGTCGTTGTTCCACAAGTCATTAAGCTCCGCCGCTAAGATCGTGAAAGTCTTCGACGCTTGGCAACTCCGTTAGATCCTTCAGGCCGAATTGCAGCAGAAATTCCTTCGATGTTCCGTACATCATTGGACGCCCCACCGTCTCTTTTCGTCCCTTGGCGACGATCAATTTTTTATCGAGCAGGGTTTTGATTGCCGAGGGTGACTGGACGCCGCGGATTTCGAGGATCTCGGGAACGGTGATCGGTTGCCGGTAAGCGATAACGGCCAGTGTTTCGAGCGACGCGATCGATAGTTTCGCGCTCGGTCTTGTTTTTAGAAACGCGCGCACGTGCTCGTGAAACTCGGGACGCGTGGCGAACTGCCAGCCGCCGGCGACTTCGCGCAGTTGTAACCCGCTCTGGCGCGCGTTGAACTCCTCGGCTAGTCTCGAGAGTGACTCTTCGACAACCGCTTTGTCCAGCTTCAACACGTCAGCGAGAATTTTCGCACTGAGCGGCTCTTCGGAGACAAAGATCAAAGCCTCGATGATCGCGGATCTTTCCGTGTCGCTCTGCGGTGACGCTATAGGTCCATCATCGGGAACCTCTGCGTCCATGGCAGCCGCCGACTCCTCTTCAGCTAGCAGCGCTTCCAGTTCGCGGCTCGCTTCTTCGTTCAGAGCCGCTTCATCGACCGGCTGCTCTGAACCGGCTGAGCTCTCAACGTTCGTCGCCGCTTCATCCACCGATCCACCTGGCGCATCGACGGTCTCTGCATCCATCGCATCCGCGGTGTCTGCGATAGTCTCCTGAGTTGTGTGATTGTTTTCCATCAGTTAGGCTGCCGCGCGGGCTACGATATCGCCGAAGGTTTCGCTTTGGAACAACCTCACCTCCGTGGTCCTGACTAACTCCAGCACCGACAAAAACGCCAGCACAAGCTCGCGGCGCGATCTGGCGCGTTCAAAAAAAACGCGCAGGTTCAGTTCGCCCGCTGACATGACCATGTTGCGTAAACGTTCCAGCATCTCCGCCATCGTGATCTCTTCCCGCTCGATCTCCAGCAACTTCTCTTCTTTGTGCCGCGTGAGAATGTCCTGGAAAACTTTGAGCAGATCGAAAACGCCGACTGCGACTTCGGGATTGTTCTTGTCAGTTTCCAACTCGGCGCGCTTGAACACGGCCCGCTCGACGGTCGCGCGCGTCCACAACATCTCCGCCGCGGCTTTGTACTTCTGATATTCGAGCAGTTGGTTCACAAGGTCGCTGCGCGGATCTTCTTCCTCCTCCGCCGCCGCTTGCGGATCGCGCGGCAGCAGCATCTTCGTCTTCAACTCGATCAACGTCGCGGCCATCACGAGAAAATCTCCCGCGACCGCGATGTCGAGTTCCTGCATCACGCGCAGGTAACGAAGATATTCATCGGTGATTCGCGCGATCGGAATGTCGTAGATGCTGACGTGCTCCTGACGAATCAGGTGCAGGAGCAAATCGAGTGGACCTTCAAACTCGCCAAGCAGGATCTTTAAATCGTCCGTAACGTCGTCAGAAACGATATGCGGCACCGCACCTGCGACGTTCAGCGGGGCAGCGGCGGATACTTCCGGCCTCGCTGCGCCCTCGACGTTCAGCGTCGTCGCGTCATCGCGTGCTTCAACTACGGCTTCAGGCGTGTTTTCGTCCATTCGTATTAACGCTTGAGAGATCCTGTCAGTCCGGTGCGTTCGAAAACCTGTTGCAATGTCGCGCGCGCGATCCGGCTAGCCTTCTCGCGGCCGCGTTCCAGAATTTGATCGAGCTCGTCATCACTAATCTCTCGCACCCGTTGTTGAAAGGGTTTCAGGAACTCAATCGTCGCTTCGGCTAGATCCCCCTTCAACTGCGCGTACCCTTTACCAGCGAAATGGTCCTCGACCTCCGCCGCACTCTTACCCGTAATCAAATGGTAAACCTCGAGCAGGTTGTTGATCGCCGGACGCGACTCATCAAACCGAATCTCAGTACCCGAATCAGTCACCGCGCGTTTGAACTTCCGTACCACCGTGTCAGAATCATCCATCAGCATGATGCGGCTGTTCGCGTCGTCGTCAGACTTCGACATCTTCTTCAACGGATTCGACAGCGACATGATCTTCGCGCCGACTTTCGGAATGTAAGCGTCGGGCACGCGAAACGTCTCGCCATAATCGCGGTTGAAACGGATCGCGAGGTCGCGAGTCAGCTCCAGATGTTGTTTCTGATCGTGACCGACGGGCACCAGATCAGTCTGGTAAAGCAGAATGTCCGCCGCCATCAAAACCGGGTAATCGAGCAGTCCGGCAGTGACGTTTTCCTGTTGTTGCTTCTTGGCCTTGTCTTTGTACTGCGTCATGCGCTCGAGCTCGGAGATGCGAACGACGCAGTTCAAAACCCACGTTAACTCCGCATGCTCCGGCACGTCTGACTGAATGAACACAGTCGAGACTTGCGGATCGATTCCGACCGCGAGATAGATCCGCGTCAGGTTTCTCGTGCTTTCAGTTAACAGCTTTGGATCGTGAGTAACAGTGATCGCATGCAGGTTAACTATGCAGAAGAAACTCTCGTACTCGTGCTGCAATGCCACCCAGTTCTTGAGCGCGCCGAGATAGTTTCCGAGGTGAACGTTGCCGGTGGGTTGCGCGCCGCTGAAGATTCGTTTAGTCATGCGTCGATTACAAGAGAGAAACGACGAGCCTTACGATCGGCCCGATAATCGCGCCGAAGAAACCCATGTACATCAGCACCATCAGAATGATGTAGCCGTATTGCTCGAGTGTCGCCAGAATCGGCTGCATGCTTTCCGGCAAAAACGTTTCCAGAACTTTGCTGCCGTCGAGCGGTGGAAACGGAAGCAGATTGAACACCGCCAATGAGATGTTCATGATCAGCAGATACTCGAGAAACAGTCCCACCGGCTCCTGCAAACTGTCGGACATGGTCCAATAGATGCCCGTCCGGAACAGGACTTTGAGAATGATGAACGCGATGGTCGCGATTAAGATGTTTGCCAAAATCCCCGCGATCGAGACCATCACGTTGGCGAGATCTTTGTTCCGCCAACGAAGCGGATTGACCGGTGTCGGCTTGCCCCAACCGATCAGAAAGAAACTGCCGCCCATCGCCGAAACGATAAAACCGACGATCGGAATGAGCAGCGTGCCGATCGGGTCCGTATGTGCAACGGGGTTCAGCGTGACGCGTCCCAATAGCCGGGCCGTATCGTCGCCGAACTTCCAGGACATCCAGGCGTGTGCCGCTTCGTGTGCTGAAATCGCAAGCAGCAGCACGACCATGTAAATGATAAGTCGGGGAATCAGTTCTTCTGGATTCAAGCGTGCGCTCGCATTCTCAAACTCGCAGGTTTAATAATTTGTTCAACTTAGCACTCTCTACTTAACCCGTCAAAAGCGTGCCCTTGATCTGCATCGGCAGGCTATACACCGAGTCGATCGAAACGACCGCCATTTCCCCTGCCGAGCTAAACGCCAATCCGATCAGGTTCACACCGGCAACTACGACTTTCGCATCGAGCCCGTTCGGTGAAATCCGCACGATGCCGCGCCGCCCGCGCAACGATGCCGCCACGTACAAATTTCCGTCGGTGTCGAAAGCAAGCCCTTGCGGCCGTCCGAGGCCCTTAAAGAACACATCGATCTGTCCGTCAGGATCGATCCGCCAGATGCAGTCGGAGCTCGTGACGGTTGGACCAGTCACATAAAGCGCCTCATCAGGACCAAACGCGAGATGAAACGCCGACACGGATGGCTCGATTTGCGCCCACGCACGTTCCTCACCAATGCCGTTCACTTTGTAAATCGCGCCAGTGCGATCGCCAACGTACATCACCCCCTTACGATCGAACGCAATGCCGCTGGCGACACCAAGATTTCGTGCGAACGCGACTGCTTCCTTGAACGGAGTGATCTTGTAGACCACGCCTTCGAGCCGGCTGGTGACGAACATCTCGCCTTCCGCATTGAAGGCAATGCCAGTGGGATTCGGAATGTCGCCGGAGTACTCGGTGACTTCGCCGCTGGTGTCTATGCGAAAAAGCGTGACCGGCAGTTCCTCACCGCGCGATCCCGAGCGCGTGACAAAGAGCGCGCCGTCATCGGGATCAAACGCCGGGTTCGCCACCGGATGCAGATCGCCGGCGAGTTTACGTGCGAGGGTCAGTCTAACCGGTTCGCTAACTGCGTCGCCGCTTTGTAACCTGACGTCAAGCTGGCCGCCTTTCGTTTCGGGAACAAGTGCAAGCACGCGCCGTGGTCCAAGCGCGACGATTTGCGCAGGCATATCACCGACCAGCACCTCGCATTCTTTCGGATCTCGGGCATCGAAGCCGGTGCAATCGATGATCACCTCGCCTCCGGCAATCGCGTAGACCGGATCTAACCCCGTGATTTTCGCAGGAGTGGCCATAAAAGCCGTTCATCATACGATGCCACTAGATCGTTGTCTAATTGCTGCCTATGGTATAATTCGCGCCCGGAATAGGAAGGAACTAGAGCCATCACTAGCGTTCTCGGCAACACGCTTGGGTTAAAACCGAATCAGATCCGGCGCATCGAAAAGCTGTACAGTAGGCGCATACCTCCTCGCCAGATAGTCACTCCCGAATTTGCCCGCCAGGTGAGCGAGTTGTCTCACGAAACACGCAGACAAATCGGCGCGCTGATCGATCGCAAAGGTCACGTGCAATACGTGATGGTCGGGGACAATCGCGGTATCGAGTTGCCTGACTTCAAACGCGTCCGCGTCGCTTCCGGACGGTTTCGCGGATTGCGCTGCGTTCACACGCACCTGCGCGGCGAACCACTTACGCAAGACGACCTGACTGACCTCGCGCTGCTGCGACTCGATCTGATGGCGGCTATCGACGTCGAAGCCGAAACCGGTCTGCCCGGACTCGT
This sequence comes from Acidobacteriota bacterium, assembly GCA_020199835.1. Lineage (GTDB taxonomy): Bacteria > Acidobacteriota > Blastocatellia > Pyrinomonadales > Pyrinomonadaceae > PSRF01. Next base: position 25,692 of record JAIVJV010000011.1, read on the forward strand.
GCGCGCGGCACACCTGCTTCCGCTTCATGCCGGTGACCTCGAAAGCACGAGCACGCCGGATCTTTATTCGTTCCTCGATCCGCGCGTCCCTTCGCAACTGGATCTCGACTTCCTTGCGCTCATCGATTCACTCGAAGAAGAGATGGCGCGCAACCGCCGCACCGCATGGCGTGCGGAAGTGCGCGATCGAACGATCCTCGTCGGCGTGGCCACTGGATCGCTCGCCGATGCTGAAGAGTCGATGGCCGAACTCGCGGAGCTCGCTACGTCAGCCGGAGTGATGGTCCAGGATCGAATCATTCAACGCCGCGGCGCGATCGACCCGCGCACAGTGCTTGGCCGCGGCAAACTCGACGAACTGATTATTCGGGCGCTACAACTAGGCGCCGACATGCTCGTCTTCGATCGCGAACTCTCGCCCGCACAAGTCAGAGCGTTATCTGAAGCCACCGATCTGAAAGTGATCGATCGTGCCCAACTGATACTTGACATCTTCGCGCAACGCGCCCAATCGAAAGAGGGCAAAATCCAGGTCGAACTCGCGCAGTTGAAATACCTGCTGCCACGTTTGATCGCGGGTCAGGATTCTGCGTTTTCACGACTTGCAGGCGGTATCGGCGGCCGTGGTCCTGGTGAAACAAAACTCGAAACTGATCGCCGCCGCGTTCGCGATCGCATCAATCGTCTCGAGAAAGAGATCGAGTCGCAACGACAACGACGCCAGGAACGCCGCAAAGGCCGTACGCGTCAGCGGTTGCCGGTGATCTCGATCGTCGGTTACACAAACGCCGGCAAATCGACGCTGTTGAATGCGCTGACGAAAAGTGAAGTACACGCCGAGCAACGCATGTTCGCCACGCTCGATCCGACTTCGCGGCGGCTGCGTTTGCCACGCGAACAGGAAGTTATCATCAACGACACTGTCGGTTTTATTCGCGCTCTGCCGCCTGACTTGCTTTCCGCTTTTCGCGCGACGTTGGAAGAGATCAGCGACAGCAGTTTGCTCATTCACGCTGTCGATATTTCCCATCCGCGCTGGGAGCAGCAGGTTCAGTCAGTCAAAAGAATATTGTCAGAGTTGAAGCTCGCGGATATTCCGGCCATTCTTGCGCTTAATAAGGCTGATCTGCTCGAACCGGAAGCAGTGGAAGCGGCAGTGCGCCAGGCGCGGCAACTACTCGATAACAGCAGCATCGTAGTGATCTCGGCAGTTAACCCCGACAGCCTCGGCGGGCTACTCGAAGAGGCCGGCGCAGTGCTGGCGCGAAACCTGAGCGCCGCGTTGTCGCGCATCGCATAATGGGACTTCGTCCACGATTCAAAACTCCATTTAGCCAAGCTCGTGACAAGCTACTAGCCTATGTGATTCGTCCGTTCATGGTTTTTCAACCACGAACGCGGTTCCTCATCGGCTGCGCTCTCCTCGTCACGCTCACCACGCTACTGCTAGTCACCGACTACTCCTCGAGTTTCAATCAAATTTACAAAGAAGGCGAAGTGCTCGCGCGTGATATCGTCGCGCCCGCGGACATCACCGCGCTCGATGAAGCTGAAACCGAACGCAGAAGAACAGCAGCGCGTGAAGCAACGCGGCCGACGTTTAATTTCGACTCCACCCGCGCGGAAACATCGGTGCAGAGTTTTCGCACCGATTGGGAATCACTGCAAAAACAGATCGCGCCTAACAGGAACATCTTCACCGAAGCAGATCTCGACCGCCTGGCTTCAATACTTCGCGAAATCGCGAGTGGGTACATTTACGACGACGCCGATGCAGAGCGGTTGAACCAGGAGATCGTCCTGGTGGACGTGCGCAGTCCGGCATCGCAACTGATCGTGCCGGCACCGCGAACGCGCATGGTGTCGCTGTCTCGCGCGCGCCAGGATCTCGGGTTCAGAATTCTCAACCTGCGAGACTGGTCACCCGAACAGAAGAGCGCGTTGACTACAGCACTGACGCCGCTAATTCGCCCGAACGTAGCGCTCGATCAAACCGCGACCGCAACGGCCCGCGAAACGGAAGCAAGCCAGGTAAAACCCGTCGTCATCACGTTGAAGCGCAACCAGGTGGTGGCGCGTGAGGGCGACACAATCACGCCGACGATCGTGTCGCAGATCAACGCGATCAAGAGTGTCAGTCAGGGCAGTCGTGGTTGGCTTAGCATCCTCGGTCTGCTCGTCGTGGTAAGCGCCGTCTACTGGGCGGCCTGGAAGTTTGCCGAACACCGCCGCGAAAGCGCGCTCAGCATCAGCAAGCAAAAAGCGTTTGCGCTCGTAGGTTCCGCCATCCTGGTGCAAACCGCGTTGATGAAAGTCGGGTTCATGTTTGGCGACAGCGTCGCGTCGAGATTCCAGGCGCCGTTCAACGATCCGCTTATCTGGAACTTCGCGATTCCCTTCGCCGCCGCTGCGCTGCTGGTCGCGATGCTGGTAGACACGCAACTCGCTTTTCTGGCGGGGATGATCACCGCCCTGTTTGCCGGCATGCTCGCGCCCGGCGGAATGCAGAAGGCGCTGTTCGCGATGGTTTCGTGTTCCGCGGCAATCTATGGCATCGGGCGTTATCGCGAACGCCAGTCAGTGACCCTTGCGGGCCTGCTCGTCGGTGGAGTTAACGTGGTCATGGCGGTCGCACTGATCGCTTATTCCGGACAGCCGTTGACGCTCAGAACGTTTCTGATGGCCGTTGGCTGTGGAATGGCCGGCGGTCTGCTCACGGCGGTCTTTGCGGCTGGTGGATTGCCGATCAATGAGTCGCTGTTCGGCATCCTGACTGACGTCAAGTTGCTCGAGCTTTCGAATGCGGATCTGCCGGTGCTTGGTCAACTCGCTTTACGTGCTCCCGGCACGAATCAACACTCGCACGCGGTAGGCCAACTCGCGGAAGACGCGTGCCGTGCGGTCGGCGCAAACCCGCTGCTCGCGCGTATCGGTGCGCTGTATCACGACATTGGCAAACTTGCCGCGCCAGAGTACTTCGTCGAGAACCAGCAAGGAGACAATCCACACGATCGTCTGCGGCCTTATCAAAGCGCCAAGATCATCACCAGCCACGTGACATACGGCTCCCGTCTGGCGAAGGAGATCGGCCTGCCTCGGAAGATCGCCGACTTCATTCCGCAGCATCACGGCACGAGAACACTTCACTACTTCCTGCGCAAAGCACAAGCACAGGCAAAACCAAACGAAACAATCGACGAGAGCGACTTCCGTTATCCCGGACCGAAGCCGCAGTTTAAGGAGGCGGCGATCATGATGTTGGCAGACTCGTGCGAAGCCGCCGCGAGATCGCTGGCGCGTCCCGATCCGGAAAACATCCGCGCGATCGTTGTGAAGATCGTCGATGCGATCATCAGCGACGGGCAGCTCGACGAGTGTGACTTGACGTTGCAGGAGTTAACGACCATTCGCGAAGCGACGATCAGCGCGCTCACCGCGATCTACCACGCGCGTATCGATTACCCGGGATTCAATCCGCCGGCAATCACTGGCCCGTTGCCCGCAGCCGAGATCGACAGCGAAGAACGGGGCGTCAGCTACAGCAAGCCATCCGAAGTTCCGATTAGTCGTGGTGGTGAAGTCGAGGATGAGGCGCTGCCGCGCAAAGTCGGCAAACGTTAAAAGCAACCATTCAGAAACGATCCCGCAGTTTGCCGTAAGTCTCTTCCAGCGCTTCCGGAATCACGCGCGACTCTCCAACTGTAGTCATGAAGTTCGTATCGCCCGACCAGCGCGGCAGCATGTGGATGTGCAGGTGATCTGCAATGCCCGCGCCGGCGGCGGAGCCGAGATTCATGCCCATGTTGAAGCCTGACGGCGAATAAACGTTACGTAGCGCCGCTTGCGCTCGCTTCGCAAGGTCCATCATCTCGTCCGAAATCTCTTTCGCGATGGAATCAAACTCGCTCGTGTGCAGGTAAGGCACAACCATCAAGTGGCCCGTGATGTACGGATAGAGATTGAGCACCACAAACGCATGCTCGCCGCGGTGAAGAACGAAGTTAGTCTCGTCGTCGTCCGGCTTGGCCGCGATGCGACAGAAGACACAAGCCTCTGCTTGTGAATCGACTCCTGACGCTATGTAACTGGCACGCCAGGGACTCCACAATCTCTGCAATCCGATATTCCTCGCTGGTTGAACTAAAGGATAGGGGGCTGGCGAGTCTCGTCCGTGAGGTTTCGTGAGGAGCTTGCCTGTGAAGCCTGAGCGGCTGCGTTGTCGTCGTTGATGAGTTCTTTCAGTTCTTTGCCGGGTTTGAAGTAAGGAACACGTTTCGCGGGGATGCTGACCGGATCGCCGGTCTTGGGGTTTCGCCCGCGGCGCGCGCCGCGCTCACGCACGCGAAAGCTGCCAAAGCCACGCAACTCGATCTTCTCGCCCTGGTTCAAGGTCTCAATGATGCTTTCAAACACGATTTCGACTAAGCGTTCCGCGTCCTTCTTGGTCAGTTCTGCCGCTCGCGCTACGTCTTCGACGAGTTCTGCTTTAGTCATGCCTCACCTCGGTAGTTCTAAAATCGAGTTTTTAATTAACGTCTTGATAATAGCGAGGTTACGTTAACCGTACACTATCAGAAAAAGAACGAGTCGGGCAAGACTGTCCAGGAATACGCGGATTGTGATGGGTGGGCCAGAACTACTCGTCGCCAGTCTCTGCTTTGCTCAGACCAAAGTCGGCCAGCTCGCCGAGCGACGCCATGCCACCGCCGGCCTCCGAGGAATAGATCTTCGTGTCGACGATCGGTTCATCCTTGCCCACTGCGCGCGCCGAAAGCCCAATCTTTTTGGTGTCCGGATCGATGCGCAGGATTTTGAAATCGAGATCCTGTCCGAGTTGGACCACGTCTTCGGGTTTCACTACGCGCTCCTCAGAAAGCTCGGAAATGTGGCAAAGACCTTCCAGATTGTCGTCGAGTTCGACGAAGGCGCCGAAGTTTGCAAAACGTGCGACCTTGCCGCGAACGACGTCACCCGGTTTATGTTCGTTGGTGAACTTCTCCCAGGCATTTGGCTCCAGATCTTTAATGGACAACGACAAGCGACGGTTCTCGCTGTCGATACTGGTGATGACGGCGTCGATCTCCTGTCCTTTCTTCAGCACTTCGCTCGGGTGCTTGATGCGGCGTGACCAGGAGATGTCTGAAACGTGAACCAGCCCGTCGACTCCGTCCTCGATCTCGATAAACGCGCCGAAGTCGGTCAGGTTTCTGACGCGCCCGTGGACGCGCGTACCCACGTGATAACGCTCGTGCAGCGTCTGCCATGGGTTTTCCTGAACCTGCTTCATGCCGAGACTGATGCGACGTGCTTTAGGATCGACGCTCAGGACCTCGACTTCGACCAGGTCGCCGGGATTGACGACCTTGCTCGGATGTTTCACGCGCTTGGACCAGCTCATTTCGGAAACGTGGACCAGTCCTTCAACGCCGGGCTCGAGCTCTACGAAAGCGCCGTAATCGGCCACGCTCGCGACTCGTCCGTTCATTCGCGCGCCGATGGGGAAGCGCTCTTCCACGCTCGACCACGGATCCGGCAGCAGTTGTTTGTAACCCAGGGAGACGCGCTCGCGTTCGCGATCAAACTTCAACACCTTGACCTGAATCGTGTCGCCTACTTTGAACAACTCATTTGGATTCTGGAGCCGGCCCCACGACATGTCCGTCACGTGCAGCAAGCCATCGACACCGCCGAGATCGACGAATGCGCCGTAGTCGGTGAGATTCTTGATCTGACCCTCGACAACAATGTCCTCTTCGATCTGCAGGAGCGTTTGATCCTTGCGGCCAGTGTTCTCCTGTTCGATCACGGCCTTGCGCGACAGGACCACGTTCGAACGTTTGCGGTTCAGCTTTATAACTCTCGCTTCAATTGTCTGGTTGCGCAGGCTATCGAGATTTCTTACGGGGCGCACGTCTACTTGGGAACCGGGCAGGAACGCGGCAATGCCGTCGATGTCGACGCGCAGACCACCCTTGATGCGATCGACGACACGGCCTTTAACACTCAAGCCTTCGCGGTACGCCTTCTCCAGGTCGTCCCACGCTTTCATGCGCACAGCGTCAGCGCGCGACAGGACCGGGAGCCCGTCGGCGGTTTCCATGCTCTTGACCAGCACTTCCACTTCATCGCCGGCTTTGACGGTGAGTTGGCCGTTCTCGGTAAACTCCGCCGGGTTAACGATGCCTTCCGACTTGTAGCCGAAATCGATCACGACACCGCGTTCGCTGAGACCGACGACCGTGCCGCGCACGACTTCGCCTTCTTCGAGGGTCGCTTGTTCCTGTTCGAACTGATCGAGAAGTTGTCCGAAATCGACGTCGCCGGTTGAACGTGACTCGTCGTCGACGTCTGTTTGAGTTGCGGTTCCGGATTGAGAAGCCATCGTGGTTCGCTGCGGTTGAGTTTCGGCGTTGCCGGAAGTTGTTTGGTTATCGCCCTCGCTGTTATTCAGCTTCGGTTGTTCACTGGACATGCACACTCCTGTAGTTCCCGGTAGATTTCCCGCGCGTGTGACGATCTTATCGCGCTCACTGTACCGCAACAATCAGCGCAGGTCTTCGCTGACTGGCAGACAGTGCACGGCGGCTGTCAGTTTGTTGACCTTTGGCTTTGTCGGGAGTTGAAGCTGGCGAGGAAGCGAGCCGTTTGGATTTGGAAATGTCGAGCTAATTAGTTTCGATTACCGCCCTGCCGTTTAGTCACCCCGCTTGGTCCGACAAACACCCGCCGCCGATTTCCGGGTAGGGCGGCAATGTACACGGCTGCGCGAGCGCATGTCAAGGCAACAGCGCGCAAGTCCGTGCAAGAAGGAAATTTGTTTTACTGTGCCGCCGAGATCGCGTCGGAGTTTCGCGGCACGACATACACTCCAGCGGAGTGCGAGCCGACAAACAGCACGTTTGAATCGTGCGCGTCAAACGCGAGTGCCCAGATCCGTTGGCTTGGCAAACGCCGGTCTTTCGGATCGATGCGCGCCCAGGTGTCGCCACCATTTGTGCTGCGATAGACACCGCCGCCGACGTCGCTGATCTGGTAAGCATTGCCTACGAAGATCTCGTCGCCGTTGCGCGGGTTGACGAGGATGCTCGTGAAATCGCCGAACGGAAGATTTCCGCCGCGACGGGTCCACGATTTCCCACCGTCGTGTGAGATGAAGACCGTTTGTTTCGTGCCGACGTAAATGCGATCAGGTCGCTGTGGATCCTGCACCACCGTGTTTACCGGCATGTCCTGCGGGATTCCCTCAACCTGGCGCCACGTGCGGCCGCTGTCACGCGACACGAGTAAGCCGGAACTGGGCGTTCCGACGTAGATTGTTTCCGGCTCTTTCAGGTTCGTGGAAATACAGGTGGTTCGCGGATCGAAGCTGCCGTATGAAAGCTTCTGCCAGCCTTTGCTTGGATCGAGACTGCGATAAAGACCGCTGTTGGTTGCCGCAAGATATCCGGGTTGCTGCGCGTCCACGTCGAACGTATGGACCAACGTATTTACCGCGTCCGCGAGAATCAGATTTGACGGGTCAGACGCCGCTGGACCAGTTCCCGCGCTGATACCGAGAGCGCCAAGCGTAATCGCGTCGAGCTTGCCGGTGGCCGGCAGGTGTCGATCGGTCTGAAACCTTTTGACCGCGATGGTTGTGGATGGACCAGCTTTGCCGTCGGGTTCACCGAGGTGATACCCAGCACTGACTAACGCTTGCTGCGCCTGCAGCACAACCTCGTTAGCAACCGGGCGACTGCGACCGCGCGCGGTGGTGGCCGGTTTGCTGGTTTTCTTCGCCGGCGCTTTCTTCTTTTCGGTTGTGGTTGGAGACCACACAGGCGCCCACGTTGCACCGCGATCCAGCGACCGATAGACGCCGAGGTTAGTGCCGAGATAAAGCAGGTTCGCATCGCGCGTGTCCTGCACGATCGCATACGTGATCAAACGTGAAGGCATGTTGCGCATCGACGGCCGCCACGATTCGCCGTTGTCGTTACTGACAAAGAGGAAGCCGCCGCCGGTCGCGGTGTTGATCGTTGACGCATAGACACGATTGGGAGTTTCTCGATCAGACAGAATCGCGTACGCGAAGCGCCCGCTGAAGCCGCCGTTGGTTGGCGTGAACGACTTGCCCCCATCGTTGGAAACCATAATGCCGTAGTTATTGGTTCCGATGTAGATCATGTCCGGACGCGACGGATGCACGGCTATCGAGTTGATCTCGAGTTGGCGCGAAGTGGTGACCATCCACGAGTCGGCATCACCGCCTTTGTCGGACCGCCAGAAACCCTCAGTGGTGCCGGCGAACACCATGTCGGGCACCGACGGATGCTGCAGGATCGCGCGAGTGCGGCGCGACTGCGAGGGAATCCCCTGCACCTTGCGCCAACTCTCACCACCGTTCTTGCTTTCGTAAATACCGCTGCACGCTGACGCAATAACGTGATTGGGATCCCGCGGATCGATGTCGATCGCGAAAACATCAGAGTCGTCGATCATTCCGTTTCTGATCGACTTCCATGTCTCACCGCCATCACTCGATTTGTACGGCAGCCAAAAGGTACCCGCGTAGATCGTGTCAGTGGTGCGCGGGTCGATTGCGAGCGACTCGACGTGGTGTAAGCCGGGCACTTTGCTTGTTGGAAGTTGCTTCCACGTCTCACCTGCATCGTCGGAGCGATAGATGGTGTTGTACGTGCCGGCGATGAGCGTGTTGGGATTCGATTCGGACTGAGCGAGCGAATGAAGCGCCTCGTTCTTCAGCTCCGCGCTTTCTTTCCACGTAACGCCGCCATCAACTGTTTTGAAAAATCCTCCCGGCTGATCGTGCCGGTGTCCCCCGACGTAGATCACGCGTGGATTGCGTGGATCCACAATGATGTTATCGAGAAAAATTCTGGGTTTGCCGAAGTTGTAGAGCAGTCGCCATTGGCGGCCGGCGTCGCTGGATGTGTAGATCTGGCCGTCGAGAGTACCGAAGTAAAAACGATCTGGATTTGAAGGATCGACTACGAGGGCGCGCACGTCGCCTCCCGGAGGTCCGGTGGTGCGCCAATCGTTTGAATAGAGCGCGGGATCCGCCGCGTCGCCATCCGCGCGGACTACGCCCACGTTGAGAGCAAGACCGAAGCAAAACAGCGCAAAGAAGGCAATGACCAGGGGGAGCCGCACAGCAATTAATTTCATCGTTAATCTCATCCAGGGTTTTCGTCGTTCGGAGCGCCGTCGCTCACCTTGACGCTAGTTTATTACAGTTTCATTACTTTGTGTCTGAAAAGCTGGGGGTGACGCTAGGATGCCGCACTGACGAAGGTCAGTTGCACTTTGGGCGGGGTAAGAACGTGGTGCGAAGAACGAACGGGCGATGTTCTCCTAAGAACATCGCCCGTTACGGTTTAGAGTTGGTCAGCGTTTAGCCAATCCAACTGGTTATTTTACTCCTCATCGCCTCGCCGCCGTCGCGGAGCAGGACGTCGCCTGCATTCCGGACATGGCTCAACGGCGCCGGTAGTATCGACCGTGGGCGCTGCTGCACCTGACGGCACGATCCAGAGCTGAACTGTCAGTTCTGAACGGCAACCACCATCGAGGACCGTGATGCGGCCAGCTTCGATACCACGCGTATTGACGAGATAGTCTTTCGCGCGGTCTCCACGCTGTTGACCCTCACCGACACAGCTACCGTAAACGATAATCGTGCCTGTGGCGGTCGGTTCGTTTTGCAGCTGGATAGCGAAGTTGTCGAGTCTGGCCTTCTCATCGTTGAATCTGATGTTGCCGTACTCGTCAAACTTGCGAGCCTGCTGTGGCGGCGTTCTGACACTCGTGGTGCAGGACGCTGTGGTGCCGGTGCAGCTCGGATCCGCGCCACCAATGCTGACGGTCGCGGTCACGCTCTGGCCGGCGAGATTAGCCGTATCAACCGTGATCGTCGAAGTGCCCTGACCACTGCTGATCGTGCCAGCGGAAACTGACCAGTTGTAAGTCCACGTTGCTCCCGGCGGACCCTCCCTAACGCTAGCCGTGAACGTGATGGGTTCATTCGGACCAACATCGCTCGGGCAGCTCACCGAAACAACCGGGCACGGCGGCGGCGGCGCCACGCAGCCCGTGCAGTCGGCTACCGTTACGGTCGCGGAGCCACTGACTTTGTGCAGGTTACCATCGTCTACTTCAACGGTAGCCGTGTAGGTTCCATTGGCAACACCACTCAGGTCCCAGGTCACCGAACGGCCTTCGCCGGTCAGGCGGCCACCGGTTACCGACCAGGTGTAGAGCAACTGATCGTTATCCGGGTCACGCGCATCTGCCGTCAACGTAACTTCATTGCCGGTCGGCGTACAGGTCGTTGAGCTGGTTCCTGGCGGGCACGGCCGCAGCAACGAGCTGATTGAAGTTGTTGCAGTCACCGTCGGCGCTTGGTTAGGCGGCGCCGGTGGAGTTCTGGCATTGCGTCTGCCGATCCAGAACTGGCCGATGAAGCCATTGTGCTCTTCCGAGAAGAGGAAACCGGTTGGGAAGCCCTGTGTGGTGACGGCGCGCGTTGTGCCGGGAACTACTACGAGCGTCTGGCCACCTGGCGGACGATTCCGAACCACGACGTTAGTGATCTGCTGAATATCCACGTTGAAGTCAGTCGGATTGAAGTGATCCATGTCCTGCGGATTCAGGTGCCGGCGGTAAGCCAGACCGAAACCGAACCAGCGACGCGGATAAATCTTTACACCGCCGAGGAAATCAACGGGATTGTTATTGAACGCGTTTGGCGTTCGGCCACCCACGTACTGAGTGGAACGAACTTCAATAATCGGTTGGAAGTGTTCGTTGACCGGGAAGTCGAAACCGACGCCGGCGATTAACTCATCCGGGCGATCCAACAACACGAAGTCGCCGCCCAGACCTTTCGGATTACTGTTCAGGATGTAGCCACCGTTGGCGGAGACGTTCACGTGCCGGTGCAAACGGCCATCGACGAAGCCGATAAGACCGAAGTCACCGAGATCGCCACCCGGACCGGCGCCGCGCTGCATCTGGTTGAAGCCGGAGAACTCGTCAGCTTTGTCCGGATACCAGCGATAGAACGGAATCAATCCCACACCCAGCGGATTGTTCGGACCGGTGAAGCGAATCTTTGCACCAACAACGAAGTTGGTAAGACTGCTCTCGCCGTACAGGCGATTGACGAACGGCGCGTCGGCCAGGTACGTCGGTGCGGTAGTAAACGTAATCGGCACCCTGATCGGAAGCGTTAACACGGTCTGCGGCAGCACGGTTGTCGCCAGCACGATGCCCGGCAGAATGCTGCCTACGGGTGAACCGATGCCCGGGAAGTTGTCAGCCGAACCAAACGTTCCGCTGTTGGGCTGCACGACCGGTGGTCCAAGCAGCGCATTGAAACCCGGAAAACCAAACTGCTGTCCGATCTGCCCCGGGCCCTGACCAAACGTTCCAGCGGAGCCCCCGACGAACGGGAACTGCACGAAGGGCTGGTTCCCCTGCGGACGGAACACAGCCGTGCCCGCGAGCGTGCCGACGTTCGGCCCTGAAGGCGCAAGCACGATAGCCCCGGGACTGCACAACACCGGGCTGCCACAGAACAACTGCGAGTTGGGCAGATAGAAGCCGGAAAGATTCGACGGGTTGTTAACTTTGATTCCGCGATAGCCGTTAGTCTTGAAGAAAACCTCGATATGGTCATTGAGGCCAACGTTGAAGCTCAGCGGAATGTCAGCGATATCGACATTACCTGGATCACGATCATAATTGCTATAGGCAATGCTGAACGTGAACTCGCCGCGACGGAGCGTTGAACCGTCGTAAATAGTAAAAAGCCCGGTTGGTCCACCTTCTGGACCACCGGTACCTACTGCTGGAGACTGATTGCGCGGGTCTCTCTCCGACCTGATAGTCTGTGCTGATACTGCGGCACACAGCACCAACGATACGAGCGCAGCTAAGAGCGCTCTGTTTGCGAGTCTCATCGCATTCCTCCTGCGAAATGAGTAATAAAGAATTCGATGTAATAGTGCCGCCGTACCGAACAAGTACGATAACACCTTGTCGCCCCGGAGGCCCCAACTACACTGTCAAACCACTGAACCGCTTGGACCACTAGGTCCAGCGGCGACGCTCGGACTGCGATGTAAACAGAATACTTCGGCCTTTCTCGCAGTACTCCATCTTCACGAATACGCTATACCCGAGTGCTACTTACTGGTTCACTTCTTATAGAAAATGAACGCCCCTTGTCAATGATTCCGTCCCCAAACCTGTCGCGCAAATATTGAGAATTCTTAACGCTGGGCCGGGTCGTAAATCCTGCCAGACCATACTCTAACTAAAATTGGAAATCAAGCCTTTTTCACTATTTAGCAGGATTCGTTTATGTTTTTTCGGTCACGCGTAGAAGCCTCTCATACGTGTGTCATAGGCCACGCGGTCTATCGCTAACATGTACGCCGCGGTCCTGGTATCGACCGAGTGTGAGTCGGCATAACGACACAGATCGTTGAAGCTCGCGACCATCTTGTCCTGCAATCTTTCGTTCACCACGTCCTCGCGCCAGAAGTATCCCATGCGGTCCTGGACCCACTCGAAGTACGAGACTGTCACACCACCGGCGTTGGCAAGAATATCCGGAATCACGAAGACGCCTTTATTGTGAAGTATTTCATCTGCTGAGGCCGTGGTGGGACCATTCGCTCCTTCAGCCAGCACCTTGCACTTCAGCTTGTCCGCGTTCTGCGAGGTGATTTGGTTCTCCGTAGCCGCCGGAACCAGCACGTCGCAATCGAGTTCCAGCAACTCCTGGTTGTTGACAAACTCCACACCTTCGTAGTCCTCGAACGATCGCGTCGTGCGCAGGTAACGCAACGCATCCGGAATGTCGATGCCGTGCGGATTGTAAATCCCGCCGTGGATGTCCGATATCGCTACAACCTTATAACCTGCCTGATGTAACAGCTCCGCGCCGATGCCGCCGACGTTACCCGAGCCCTGCACGACCACGCGCGTCTCGGCCGGCGTCATCTTGAATCGCTTGATCGCCTCGTTGATCACGAACAGGATGCCACGGCCCGTCGCCTCACGCCGGCCGGACGAGCCACCGAGATCGATTGGTTTGCCCGTCACGACTGCAGTGACGGTGTGCCGCGCGTGCATTGAGTAGGTGTCCATGATCCACGCCATGGTCTGCTCGTTCGTGTTCATGTCCGGCGCCGGCACGTCCTTCTCCGGGCCGATAAAATCCAGCAACTCGGCCGCATAACGGCGCGTCATGCGCTCCAGCTCGCCGTTCGACATCACCTGCGGGTCGCAAATAATGCCGCCTTTCGCGCCGCCAAACGGCACGTTGACGACCGCGCACTTCCATGTCATCCACGCGGCGAGCGCGCGCACTTCGTCCAGCGACACGTCCGGCGAGTAACGGATGCCGCCCTTTGCCGGCCCGCGCGCGAAATTGTGCTGCACGCGATAGCCCTCGAACACCTGGATACGTCCGGAGTCCATGCGGGTCGGAATGTAGACCTTCAACTCGCGGTTGGGAACTCTCAACACTGCGTAAAGATCGGGATCCAGCGCCAACAAATGCGCGGCGCGATCGAAGCGCGACATCATTGATTCAAACGGGTTCTCTTCTTTTATCTGGCGAATATCATCGACGTAGCTTGTGCTGTACATGCTGACCATAAGTCCTCTCAACTTACGCGCTGAAAATTGTTACGACCGCTTTATCCTGATCGGCAGCACTTCGTTCATCGAGCCACTGCGGAACCCTTCAAGGTCCAACGTCACATACTTGAACCCCAGTTCGCGAAAACGCTTTGCCAGTTGCTCAAACACTTCCCTGTCCAACACGCGGTCCAACTCGGCTGGAGCAATCTCCAGCCGGACCAGCGTGTCGTGGTGCCGCACTCTGAACTCTTTGAAGCCAAACTCTCTCAAGATCTCTTCGCCACGGTCGACCTTGCTCAGTCTCTCGATCGTCACGGTGGTGCCGTACGCGATACGCGACGACAGACATGGACTCGCCGGCTTGTCCCACGTCGGCAACCCGGCACGGCGACTCAACTCGCGTACCTCGATCTTGCTCAACCCGACCTCGATTAACGGACTGCGCACCGCGTGTTGCGACGCGGCTTTGCGACCGGGACGATAATCGCCAAGGTCATCCGTGGTTGAACCATCAACGATGCACTCGAGCCCGCGACTCGCAGCAATTGCTTCGAGCTTGGTGTACAACTCGTCTTTACAGAAGTAGCAGCGGTTCCCGTCGTTCGCGCGGTAACTCGGATTTTCCAACTCTTCTGTCTGAATGATCTCGTGATGAAAACCGAACTGAGCAACAACGCGATCTATTTCCGCCTGCTGATACGAAGGCAAACTGGCAGAGTGTCCGGTGATGCAAATCGCCCGTGGTCCTAGTTCCGCATTGGCGATGTACGCAACGTAGCTGCTGTCAACACCGCCGGAATAGGCCACGATGACTGAACCGACAGCGCGAAAGGTCTCGCGCAACTGTTGCTCCTTCAGCGTTGCACTTTCATCTTCGCGAGTCGCACACTCGTAGCTCTCTGTCTGTGTGTGCTGGAGGTTTTGCATTGAGTGCCGCATGTTAGCTCATGCGCGAACGGCACGCAAACATCAGTAGTGTCGTCGTTTGCAAACGCTTTCAGCGTTGCTCATCGGCGAGATGTTCTGTCCCAGGGTTGCAGCAACCCTGGGCTGAAATTCGCTAACGCCTTCGGCGTTGGTGCCTTTTGAACTTGCTAAGGTCTTTGGCGTTGGTGCCTTTTGGTCGTTGGACGGAAATGCTAGTATCACATACCTCCCCGGACCCGTTCTCAATGCGCGTTTCATGCTGGAACAAATTCCTCCTGACGGCGAGCTGCATCCTGCTGCTTGTTTTGGGTAGCGCTGCGTCGGCCGGTGCCCAAACAGAAGAAGCATTCGGCGACGACGCCACCGATCCGGTCAGACTGTTTGAACGCGGACAGGGCGCGCACGCGCGAGGCGAGTTTGAACGAGCCCTCGGCTTTTACGAACAAGCACTCAAGGTGCGGCCCGAGTTTCCCGAAGCCCAATTTCAGCGCGGCAACGCACTCGCATCACTCGGTAAACTTCCCGAAGCAGAAGCCGCCTTTCGCGCCGCGATCTCGCTCAAGAAAAACTGGTCACTTCCCTACTCCGCACTCGGCGCACTGCTGATGCGTCGCGAACGCGACCCCGAAGCCGAACAACAATTCCGCCAGGCGCTCGCGATCGACAAACAGGACGGACTTGCGTTGCGTTTGCTCGCCGATATTCGTTTGCGCGCGGGCGACGCGACGGAAGCCCTGGATCTTGCCAAACTCGCGACTGCGATTCCCGACGCGCCCGCATCCGCCTGGGTGGCGCTTGCACTCGCGCAAAAAGCGAGCGGCGACAAGGCCGGCGCGAAAACAACACTCGATCGCGTGCTCGCAGACGAATCGCAGAACGTTGCAGCATTGCTCGAACGTGCCGAACTCCTGAGCGACGACAAACAGTTCGACGCAGCCATGGCGGATCTTAAAGCAGCAGAGAAACTCAAACCTGGCGACAAAGTGATTGCGACGCGTCTCTTCAACACGTTGCAAAAAGCAGGTAAACCGGACGAGGCTGCGGCCGTCGCAAAAACGGCAGGTATTGAAGTTCAGCCGCGAGCCAACAGTGATGGCGTGATCGGCACTCCCGAAGAGATCGAGGCGGCAAACAGTTCGGACCCGGAGATCTCGCGCAAGGCACTGGAAAAGTTACTCAAAATGAATCCGCGCAACGCCATGCTGCTCGCGCGTCTCGGTGCCTCGTACCGTACCGACGATCCCGCGCGGTCGCTAGAATACTTTCGCCAGGCAGCACAGATAAAACCCGACTCGGCGGAATACGCGCTCGGTTATGCCGCGGCGTTGGTCCAGGCGCGCCGTTTTGCCGACGCGGTGGCGATCCTGCGGCAAGTGGTGAACAGGAATCCCGACAACTACGCGGCGCGCGCGAATCTCGCGACCGCGTTGTACGGGTCAAAACGCTATAGCGAAGCGCTGCCCGAGTATACGTGGATTCTGGCAGCGAAACCGGAAGCTGTCGTGGCCTATTATTTCATTGCCACCGCACATGATTATCTTGGAGAATACCCCGAAGCACTCGCAGCGTACGAAAAGTTTCTGGCGGCTGCGGACGCCAGAGCAAATCAACTCGAGATCGATAAAGTCAAACTACGTTTGCCTACTTTGCGGCGGCAAATCGAATTAGGAGAGGGCAAAAAGAAGAAGCCCTGAAACGGATCGCTTGACGTCTTTGCAACTACAGCGCGGGTTTATATTGTCGGCCACGGTGTTGCTGCTGGCGTTTGTTTGTCTTCCGTCCGTGCATGGGCAAAGCGCGGCGCAACCATCACCGACACCACTGACCGCGCCTCCACCGTTGAAACTGATCACCCAGGAAGACAAAGCAAAACTCGATCAGGCAAAGGACACCAAGCAAAAACTTCGCACGACGATCGAGCTCGGGGGCGTGCATCTGACTCGCGCCGAACAACTCACCAACGAGGGAAACTACGACGACGCGTCCGCTGAAGTCGGCATGTATCACGCGCTGATCGAAAACGCTCTCGAAGAGCTCGCCGCACTCAAACGCGACAGCAACAAAACTCGCGACCTTTATAAACGACTGGAACTCGCGCTTCGCGCCGACGGTCCACGCCTGACCGCGATGCGACGCATCACGCCGCTCGAATTTGCAGTGTGGATCAAGAAGGTGGAGGATTTCGCGCGCGCAGGACGAACCGAAGCGTTGAACTCGTTCTACGGTCACACAGTCGTGCGGGAGCCGCAAAAGGAAAAGGCGGAAGAAAAACCGCAAGAGAAACCAAACGACAGTCCAACGCCCGAGACTAACTAACGAGTAATCAACATGATCACCCGCCGCCTATTGTTTGTTCCTCTGTTTCTTGGCCTGATGTTGTTTGCGCAGAGTGCAACCGCACAGCAGCGCGATCATCTCACGCCGCAGGAAGTTGACCTGATCAAGGAAGCTCAAATCCTCGACAAGCGTATCGACGTCTTCATCAAAGCTGCCGATAGACGTTTGCTGGTGCTGAAAGGTGGGGCAGCGGCCTCGAATCCGGCGAATGCAAAGCAGTTGAAGAAAGACTCGGAGAAGTGGGGTGAACTCCCGACCGGTTCGCGTGCGGAACTCGTGTCGGATATAGCGCGCATTCTCGACGAGGCGATAACGAACATCGACGACGTCAGCGCGCGCGACGAACGCAATCCGCTGATCGCAAAGTCACTACGGAAGCTTGGCTCAGCAGTGAACTCGATCATGGAGCAGCTCAAGCCGTTGAGCACTGAAGCGAAGACCGACGCGGAGATCGCGAGTTTTGAACTGCTCAACGAAGACGCTAAATCAATCCTTGAAGCCGTTTCTAAATTGCCCGCTGAGGTCGAGAAGAAAGCGAAAGCAAAGAACAACAACAAGTAATTTGTGTTTACTCGTGGCCGGCCTTTAATGTTCGCGTAGCGCGCTTCACGGCTTCAACAATTCTCTCCAGCGATTCCTTCGCGTTCGCCGCATTACGGTCATCGAGCGCCTGACGAAAATCCGTCAACGGCTGCGCTGCATAACCGGTATAAAATCCCGGTGCGTAGATCTGATGCTTGTACCACGCGCGCCCTCGTAACCCGCGCTCATCGATAAACTGCCGCTCCGCTTTCATCAACGCATCATTAATCCGCGCCAGCTTCTCTCGCTCCGACGACTTAACCGCATCCTGCCGCGCCTTCTCGATGCGCTCGGCTTCCTTCGCAAAATCGTCAATTGCTTCGTTCATCGCTTTTTCATCGAACGAAGTCGCCAGATTGCGATGCCCCGCAATCCTTACGGTCTCACGAAAGAACGCACGAATCTCATTCGCATAGTCCGTGTAGTCAAACGAAAGCCCGTCAGCATCAGCTAAACGCAATGTGAGCGTGCCCCAGATCTGCGCCGCCGCCACGTGATAAAAGAAACCGGGATCGCCAAAGCGGTCCATCCAGTAAAACGAGTCGTACGCCGAATGGTAAACGCCGTAGTCGCCGCCAAAACTCATGTCAGTCGAAGCTATTCCGAGATGCTGTAGAAACGGCGTGTAATCTGAACCCGAACCGAGTGCTCCAATCCGCGCTTCTCCAGCTGTAGCCCGCTCTTCTTCCGAACGCTGCTCGCGCGCGCGATCCTGCCACGATTGATAGACACTCTTCCCGGTTTTCGGATCCTTAACCTCTCGCGTGACCGCACGCATCAGTTTCCACAACGACGGCACTGATGACGCGCCAAACTGGTTGCCCGCAACCGCCGCGTCGAGATTCAGGTAAGCAACGGCTTTCTCCTTCAGTTCGCCGGCCAATTCTTCAACCCATTCGACCGATCCGATCAGGCCATACTCTTCGGCGTCCCAACTGCAGAACACAATCGTTCGACGCGGCTTCCAACCACGCTTCAACAACTCGCCCAACCCGCGGCCCACTTCCAACATCGCCGACGTGCCGCTATTCGGATCGACGGCGCCAAACACCCAAGCGTCGCGATGATTCCCCAACACCACCCATCGGTCCTTGAGATCCGTGCCATCGATCCGCGCAATCACGTTCCAGATCGGGCGCAGCTTGTAATCCATATCCGTCTTGAGACGAACCTTCACATCGTTCGTTCCACCGACGTGATACGCGAACGGCAGTCCGCCCTGAAACCCGCGCGGCCGCACCGGTCCTTTTAACGGCGCGAGGATCGATCGCGCAACGTCATAAGCGA
Source organism: Acidobacteriota bacterium (assembly GCA_020199835.1). Taxonomy (GTDB): domain Bacteria; phylum Acidobacteriota; class Blastocatellia; order Pyrinomonadales; family Pyrinomonadaceae; genus PSRF01. Next base: position 44,481 of record JAIVJV010000011.1, read on the forward strand.
TCGGCTGGACCGGAATGCGTGTCAGGTCGGTAGCTTCTTCCGGTTTCAAACGCGGCACGCCGTCGATCGCCGGACGCCCCGGAGTTAGCGGATCACCCGGATAATCGAAAAGGTACTGTACGGAGCCGCGTTGTCCGGAGGCTCCCGGACGCCATGGTCCTTTCGGATAAACATCGCCCTGCATGTAACCATCGTCAGCAGGATCGGAATAAATGATGCAACCAACCGCGCCGTGGTCCTGGGCCACCTTTGCTTTCACGCCGCGAAACGAGTTGCCGTAGCGCACGATCACGATCTTGCCCTTAACCTCCACGCCCGCTTTCTTCAGGTCGTCGTAATCGTTTGGCAAACCATAGTTCGCATAGACCACCGGCGCGGTGACGTCGCCGCTCGCGCTGTAGCCGTTGAACAACGGCGTGATCTTCGGATGCGAGGACGTTGGATCGCCGGACACAACGGTTTCGAAAGTGCTCAGCTTCTGCCGCTTTGTAGTGATTAGCTCGAGCACGGTCGGCGTGTTCGGATAGTTGAGCCATACCTTGTACTCTCTGAGATCGGCGGCGATGCCGTAACTGCGCAACTGATCGCGCACGTAAATGGCGGTGTCGTAATCTTCTTTCGTCCCCGCCATGTGCGGCTCGAGTGTGAGCACGCGCAAGTGTTCACGCGCGGATTTTGGGGCCGGGACCGCGCGAAACTGTTCTTCCCACTTGCGCTGGTCCACCGCGCGCCGCGCAGTGAAACCGTCGACCGCTGTTGTTTGGGCGAAAGCGGGTGATGCAAGTATTAGTAATTGGAGTAGAAGGCTCAGGAAGGTTCTCATAGTACAATGCGATCCAGTCTGCATCGAAAGGAAGCCGGTGATTAATGGACAGTCGTTATTATCCCAACGTAGAGGCCGATGTTCCTCAACTAACTACCGAACTGCGAACTCTTTTTGACAGCGAATATGAAGTGCAGACGTTCCAGGTCTCATCAACCAGTATGGTGCAGGCGCGCAAGTCAAACACGTTACGCGACCTGACCGGCTTGTCTTCGGCACTGACGATCAAGATGACGCCAGAGCCCGGCGGCACGCGTGTCGAGATCGGAATGCAGAAGTGGTTTGACAAAGCCGCAGTCGCTGCCGTCGGCGCGATCGTCTTCGCCCCGCTGCTGGCGTTGGCCGCGCTCGGCGCATACTGGCAATACAAGCTTACAGAAGACGCGTGGAAGATAATCGAAGATCACATCGCGCGCAAAGCGGGCGGCTACGTACCGCCATTGCCGGGACGCTGCGGCACCTGCGGCGCGGCGAACGTCGCGGGTTCTGACTTCTGTTCCTCGTGCGGCGCGAATTTGCGGGTGGGCCGCAATTGCCCTTCGTGCGGCGTCGCCCAAAAAGACATCTCCGCACGCTTTTGTAATCGCTGCGGCACCGCGCTGGCGGGATAAATTTTAGTCGTGCCGGAGCGCCCGTACCGGATCGATGCGGGCGGCGCGCGAGGCGGGATAGAGGGCCGCGGCGATAGAAATGAGCAGCGCGAAGAGGATTGCGCCCACGGTTAGATAAAGCGGGAGATCGAAGAAGTCGATAAACGACGCGCCTTGCGGTTTGAGTACAAAACGATACGCCAAACGGTTCGCGAGTGCGGAGATTCCCCACGCCACCAGTACACCAACCACACCTCCAGTCACACCAATCACGGCCGCTTCGACAAAGAAGATCAACTTGATCTCGCGATCCTCCGCGCCGATCGCTTTCATAATCCCGATCTCGCGCGTGCGTTCGAGAATAGACATGATCATCGTGTTCGCAATGCCAAACGACGCCACCAGCAGCGAGATCCCGCCAAGCAGTCCCAACACTGAATCGATGATCAAAAACACCGTGCGGATCTCGTCCAACTCGTCGACGATCGAGAAACTGCCAAAACCCAGATCGCTAAGTTTCTGACGTACTTCAGCGAGGTGCACGGGATCCGCGACGCGCACGACCGCAAGCTCGTAACCTTCCGACTGACCCTCGCCAAGATTTCCACCGCGGCGCGCCAGGGCCAACGCAACCTGGCTCATGGGACCACGATGCCGAGTGGCCCAATCATGCGCCGTCGGTAAAGGAATGTAGATTCCGGCGCTCGGCATCATGCCGCGCATCCCACCCTGGCCCGCGCCCTCTCTCACTTCCGCGGCCAACACACCGGCGATGCGAAATGATCGCGTCTCAACGTCGGGCGCAGACTCGTCTATTCCCGGATCGTCGAGGGGAATACCGAAAAAGTTTGGTGTCTCCTCTTCTTGCTCCTTCTGCGCATCATTCGACTTATCCGACGCCGGCGCCAGCAACTCAATCGTCTTGCCGATTGCATCCGCGGGTTTGTCGTAGCCGTAATCGCGAACGAACCGCTCAGACACAACGGCCTCGTCAGCGGTCGGCGACGAAATCATCCTTCCTGCCGCAAAGTTTTGAAAACGAGTTGAGGCGTTTGGAATGTTCGCGCCGCCAACAAACTGACTCAGAAGTTTGTCATTTGAACGCACGTAAACCGTGAAGTTCACGCTCGGCTCGACATAGGCGACGCCGTTAATCGCCGCAATCTCTTTGATGCCTGCCTCGTCGAGAATGCGTGTCGGTGTACGGTTGCCACGGGCGCTGGGCTCGCGACGGCCATCATCCCGCCGCGCCGGACGGTCGAGTCCGGCAAGATTGCTAAGCCCGCGGCCGTATACCTGGATCTCGTTAAAGAAGTCGAGCGCCTTGAAACGCTCAAGCATGTTGCCCTGCAAACCAAGTCCAAACGAAACCATTGTGACGATCACTGCCACGCCGACAATCACTCCCATCGTCGTCAAGGTCGCACGCAGTTTTGCCTGCCGCAGATTTCTGAGCGCGAGATGGAGTATGTCGAGAAAACTCATAATGAGTGGCGGCTCAGTGTTGGTTATAAACGAGATGGACGGCGTCCACGGTCCAGTCCGCCAAACTACCCGTGACAACGTCGGCGCCCACCGCGCGAAGCTCTGCTTCAGTAACCGTGTTGGTGACGCCGAGCGTTCGCATTCCGGCGCCACGCGCCGATTCGATTCCCGGCGGCGAATCTTCAATTGCCAAACATTCCGATGCCAGCAGCGGCAGCAATCGTTCACGCTGTCGCTTCTCATTCAATTTCGCTAAACCGCAGACATAACAATCCGGCGCGGGCTTGCAAACGGAAGTGTCCTCCGCAGTGACGACGACAGAAAAAAGCGGCCCGAGATTAGCGCGCTCAAACACATAACCGACTTCGGCTTTGTTCGCCATACTCACCAGACCGATTGAAAATTGCCGCGACGTCGCTTTCAAGAACGTAAGTACACCGGGAAACAACGGCAGTTCGTCTTTGATCATTTCGCGGTGTATGGCTGTCTTCGCGTCCTGCACCGACTCGAGCATCACGTCAGTAAGCGGTTTGCCGGCCTTTGCAAACATCGATCGCACAAACGTCCGATCGTCATTTCCCAGCGCGCTGAAGTACAACTCTTCCGTCACTTCAATATCGTGCGGACGCAACACGTCCGTGTAAGCCTTCATTTGAATCGTTTCGTCGTCGATGATGACGCCGTTGAAATCGAAAAAGATGGCTTTGATCATTTGGTTTGGGTTCTCATCTCCTCAAACAGTTTCGGCAAACGCTCGCTCTCCAGCACATCCAAACGCCGCAACACTTCGGCCAGCGACAACTCGTTTTTCAAGTTCACCTGGTAATCGAGATCCGCGCGCAACCGATCTTTTTCGCCCTGCCGGTTCTGCGACATCATGATGATCGGCGCTTGCATGCCTGCGATCACGGCGAGCGTGAGATTCAACATCGCATAGGGCGCGGGATCAAAGCCACGGATCAATATCCAGGAGTTAAGCACGATCCAGAAAATGATCGCCACAAACGAGGTGATGATGAACTTCCAACTGCCGCCAAACTCCGCGATCAGGTCAGCCGCACGATCAGCCAGCGTCAGACGTGCTTTTTCTTCTTCGTTCGCGTTGCGCGAAACACGCGACCGCAACAGTTCGTCCGTGCGCCGCAAACGATCGGTCAACGCACTCAACATCTCCAGCGCCACGTCCGGTTTGGTTCTGACGAAAGAGAGAAATGCATCGCGCGACAGAACTGCGAGGCGCGAGTCTTCGATCACTTTTGCGTCAGCGGAACGCTGCCGCCCGTCAATGATCGACATCTCACCGAAAAAGTCGCCCTGGGCCAACTCCGCGAGGGTCAGTTCCTGCTTGTCGTCGTCGTGAATGCTGATTCGCACGCGCCCGCTTTCGATCAGGTACATCGCGTCGCCGGTATCGCCTTGGCGAAACAGTCGTGTGTTCTGCGGGACGGTTTTTTCGGAAAGCAGATTGCGCAGATCTCTCGCCGCATCGTCGTCGAGTGAAGCGAAGAGCGGCACGGATCGAAGCGCTTCAAGCGTCATTTGGCTGGCGGGGTTAGACATGCGATCCTCCATTATGGGGTCACCTGGGACCGCAGGCGTCTCGCCTGCCTGAGTTGCAGGCGAGACGCCTGCGGTCCCAGTTTCAAAGCTCACAACACAACTTTTCCATCTTTCATAAACACGATGCGGTCGGCGAAGCTGTTCGCAAGTTCGTGATCGTGCGTGACCATCAGAATGGTCAAGCCATCCTGATTCACCATCTCGCGCAAGAGGCCGAGCAGCTCATGCGCACGCGTCGAATCGAGATTTCCGGTCGGCTCGTCGGCGAGCAGCACCTTGGGATTGTTTGCCAGTGCGCGCGCGATTGCGACGCGCTGCTGTTCGCCGCCGGACAACTCCGAGGGCTTGTGTTCCAAGCGATCGCCGAGTCCGACTCTCGCCAGCAACTCACTCGAACGCGCGCGTCTTTGTTGGCCGCGCAAGCCGCCAAACGCGAGGGCGAGCGCGACGTTCTCGCGCGCGCTCATCGTCGGAATAAGATTGAAGTTTTGAAAGATCATGCCGACGGAAAAACGCCGGTAGCGCGCCATCTCTTTCTTCGTAAACGGACCGAGCGGCTTCGACGCGAAATGGACTTCGCCCTTTGTCGGGTGATCGAGTCCGCCAAGCATGTTGAGTAAAGTAGATTTCCCCGAACCCGACGTTCCCTGGATCGCAACGAACTCGCGCTCCCCGATTTCGAGCGAGACATTATCGAGGGCCGTCACACTGTTGGTGCCCATCTGGTAAATTTTGAAGACTTCCTGGGCGGCTAAAATAGCGCTCATTGCGTTTCACTGATTCGCCACAACTCGAATCGCTGATTATCAAAACCTTTCAACGACATATCAAACTCCACGGCTGACAAACGCTTCTCCGCGAGTAGCTCACGCACTCTCATGTCTTCGTAAACCGAGCCGGAGATTATCACGTCGTGCCCCGACGAAAGACCTTCGAGACGTGCGGCCATGTTCACTGTCGAACCGAAATAATCGAGTCGATCGTTGAGAGTTACGGCGATGCATGGACCAGTATGCAGGCCGGCTTTCAACTGCAAGGGCGTGCTGCCGTCCGTGGGTTCAGCGAGCGCGCGTTGCGCTTCGAGCATCGCTTCCAGGCCGTCAACAGCGCAACGAAAAACAGCCATCACGGCGTCGCCGATTGTTTTCACCACCGCGCCATCGTGTGCGGCGATGGATTTCCGCAGCACGTCGAAGTGGTTCATGACGCGGCCGAACGCAGTGGCGTCCCCGATCTCGCGATAGAGCTTCGTTGAGTCGCGCAGATCGGTGAAGAGCACGGTCAACGTGCCGACCGAGATCTGTTCGCCAGGCCGCAATGCTTCCGCGGCAAACAGATCGCGAAACATCTGCAAGGCAGTAACCTCCGCTGCCGTCGTGGCTTGATCGTTCCACGCCATGCGTTCGAGCATCAGCAACTGTTCGGCGCTCGTTTCGTTTCGCACGTCGAGCGAGAACTTCTCTGCTACCCGCAGCGTGTCCGTGGTCCAGTCGTGTGTGGAGAGCGTGATTCGCGCGGAGGTAGCCCCGTCGTTTGTCACGGACACGTCCTGCGAACCCGGCAGCTCGAGTGCGCGCAAGCGATAACTGCCACGTTCGAGCGGCAAGTTCAGCACGCGTGCTTCACCGGGCGGGAGCAGTTGCTGGGCCACGATGTGCGGCGTCCACTCCGGACTGCCGATGCAATACGCTTGCACGCCAACACGCCGCACCGCCGGGTTCGGACGAAACGTGAGTTCCACGTAGCGATCGAAGTTCACCTGGAAATCGATATTGCAACCGGCGCAGTGAACGTCCGTGTGAATGTCTCTCAACGAGCGGCCGGACTCCTGTGGACCACGACATAACGGACAGAGCAAGTCCCACTGAAAGTCGAGCCAGCCGACGCGCGTCGCGCGCAGACAGATTTCCAGCACGTCGCGGCGCGATTCGTTCCAGTCGTCAGCGAGCTTATAAGGACGGATGCGCTTAACCGCGAGATCGTCGGCGCGTTCCAGAAACTCTGCGAGTCGATCGGCAAGAGCTCGTTTTTCCGACGGCAACTGCGCCTGGTCCAGATCTGCTACCAGTTTTTGTTTTAGCGAAGTGAGTCGCGCGAGATCGAATACGGACTGCGAAGTGCTCGGCAGGCTGGTCGCCTGGACCAGTCCGTCGACAGCGGCCTTGTCGTAATTTTGAATCGCGCCACGAAAACGACGAGCGATGATGAGATTCAGTTGCAATGAGATCGCGATCGCACCTGGCAGGTTTCGCGGCGTGGACCAAAGCTCGTAAATGAGGTGCGTACCGCCGTCGGCCTTTGGCGTTAACTCGGCCAGCACGCGCAGGCGCGCGAGTGGTCCTTTGTTGTAAACGCGTTCGATGCCGAAACGAGAAGGCCTGACCCACTCGAAAGGTTGTTCTTCCCATTCGACGGGCAGGCCGTAAATTGAGAGCTTCACTTTGCGGCGCGCGTTGCGGAGCCGCGTTTGGGCGGTGTCGACTTCGATCTCGGGGACGCCGGTGTCGCGATTGAAACGGTTAGTATCAGCAATAAAAGGCCAAAGTCTCTCCGGACTCGATTTGAGATCAAACTCCCATCGTTTATGAAGCTCACGGAAAGACATTAGCCATTGCCGATTTTTGATTTTCGATTGCCGATTGGCCAGCTACTTGATCGTCCCTTTGAACGCGGATAGTCGGTCAAATCGGCAATCGAAAATCGGCAATCGAAAATGACTAGACTTCCTTGTATTCCGAATCCACATCTTCGTGCGAGAGCGCAACGCGGTAGTTCTTCGATTGCAGTTGCTTCGTGATCAGCAGATCGTCTTTAGTCTTGAGGAGATCCGCGCGATTGTAAACGGAAAGTTCGAAGTTGTAGCCGTGCGTGATCGCGTCCTTCGGACACGCTTCGACGCAATAACCGCAAAAGATGCAACGGCCGTAATCGATGTTGTAGACCTCGGCGTAACGTTCATCGATGCCGATTCGTTCTTCGGGCGGACGGGGATCGTCAGCCGCGACGATGTAAATGCATTCGGAAGGACACGCGGCCGCGCAGAGATAACAGGCGACGCACTTTTCCCGGCCGAGTTCGTCAACGTGCAACAGGTGCATGCCGCGATAGCGCGGCTGCATGGTGACCGGCTCGTCGGGATATTCCACCGTCCACTTGCGCTTGGGAATGTAAGACAAGGTCACGCCCATTCCCTGGATGATGGCTTTGGTCGACTCGATAACGTCAGAAATAATTGACATGTGCTCAGTGTAATGCCTGTGTCAAAAACCCCCAAAGGCTCCGACCAGCAGAAGCCAAAGGAACAACAGCCCGTACAAGAGAATCGTCAAACTTCCGGTCACTACGCCAATGATCGCCATTGATTTTCCGCTCGTCGTGTAAGGGTTCTTTTTGATCTGCGACAACGCCATCCAGCCGAGTATTACAGCCAATACGCCTGGTATCGGCCCCAAACAACCTAAAACAAGGCCGAGAATGCCGATAATCATCGAAGCGACGGCCAGTGTTTGACTTTGTTGATGTACCGGCCGCGCTGGTGGTGGCGGCGGTTGCCATCCCGGCGACATCGGTGACATTGGCGGACGTTCATCGGGCGCAACCCACGCCGGAGGCATCGGTGGGTCACGCGGCAGCCACTGGGTTTCCTGTTCGGAGGCGGTCGTGACTTTCGGGTCGCGGATCTTTGGATCCCAGTTCGGGTCAACTGGTGGAGACAATTCCTCGATCAGGAGCGAACCATCGTCCGAACAGAAAGTGAGCCAAACCTCGTTGTACTGCCGGTTACACTGCGGACAATACTTCATCTGCGGGTCAGACCAGTTCCAGGCGACTGAAGAAGTAACCGATTTCGATTGCGGCGTTTTCGTCTGAGTCGGAGCCGTGCACGGCGTTCTCGCCGACGGAACCGCCAAACTCTTTTCGCAGCGTGCCGGCGTCGGCTTTCGCCGGATCGGTGGCGCCCATCAGATCGCGCCACGCTTTAACGGCGCCTTCTTTTTCGAGGGCCATGACGACGCATGGACCACTCGACATGAATTCAGTGAGTCCACTGAAGAACGGGCGCTCGCGATGCACTTCGTAAAAGCCTTCAGCCTCGCGGCGCGTGATGTGAATGAGTTTTAAGCCACGGATTTTGAAACCGCCATCAAGAATCCGTTGAATGATCGATCCTGTGTGGCCCGCGCGCACTGCGTCGGGTTTGATGATTCCGAAAGTTAAGTTCGTCATTTATTTTGTACGGCTTCCTTCATTGCTTTTCCGATGTCGGCCGGCGACTTAACGACGTGAATGCCGGCCTCGTCCAGGGCTTTCATCTTCTCCGCCGCAGTTCCCTTGCCGCCCGCGATGATCGCACCTGCATGGCCCATGCGACGGCCCGGCGGCGCGGTTTGACCGGCGATGAACGCGACGATCGGTTTGGTGACGTGCTCCCTGGCAAACGCAGCCGCGTCTTCTTCCGCAGTGCCGCCGATCTCGCCGATCATGACGATGCCGACCGTTTCCGGATCGTCCTGGAACAAGCGCAACGCATCGACGTGCGTGGTGCCGACGATCGGATCGCCGCCGATGCCGATTGCTGATGATTGGCCCAGGCCGAGTGCGGTTAGCTGGCCCACGGCTTCGTAGGTCAACGTTCCGGAGCGCGAGACGACACCGATGTTTCCTTCTTTGTGAATGTGACCGGGCATGATTCCGATCTTGCATTTGCCGGGCGAGATGATGCCGGGACAGTTTGGACCAATCAGGCGGGTTTGTTTGTCGCTCAGATACTCTTTGACTTTGACCATATCGAGCGTGGGGATGCCTTCGGTGATGCAAACGACGACGGGAATGCCGGCGTCGGCAGCTTCCATAACCGCGTCGGCAGCGAATGACGGCGGCACATAGATCACGGACGCGTTCGCGCCGGCTTCTTTCACCGCATCAACGACGGAATTAAAAACCGGAATCCCCTCGTGCGTCGTGCCGCCCTTTCCGGGCGTCACGCCACCGACAATGTTCGTTCCATACTCCACCATCTGTTTGGTATGAAACGTCCCCTCTTTGCCCGTAATCCCCTGCACGATCAGACGGGTAGACTTATCAACAAGAACACTCAACGATAAATGCTCCTTAGTTTAGGGCTGATACAAAAGGCGGCAGTATAACAGTGACAACAAACGGGACAAAAGCAAGAGTCCATTTAACGCCGGTATTATTACAACTAAGACTACTCACGGGCTGTATCGCGTAGGTTGTTCAATTTCTGAAGAATTTGCGGGTCTTCTTTCACTTCGACCAATGGTGAAAGACTCGTGACGATGTATTCCCAGTGTAGATTGTCTTTTCCCTGCCTCTCAATAATCGAGTTTACGTCTTGCCAATCTTGCGGGCGGTTCGCAAAGGACTTCAGGACAATAAGATCCTCTCCCGAGCAGATGCGCAATTCAATACCAGGCAGATATTCCACCAATCGACTACGGCGGATCATCTCTGCTTCGAACGGAAGAGCAGCAAGCGAAATGTCGAAATCGACACCAGTGGGTGTTTGAACGAGTAACACCCGATGGTTTTCCGCAAATTCCTTCGCATCGGGAAGCCTCGGTTGATATGTGTCCAGAATAGTGGAAATGAACTGCTCCTCAGGTCCAAAACCAGTGAGAACGCTGACATCTACATCGCGGGTAAGGCGTGGCTCGCCCCAATGCTGCACCGCTAAGCCGCCGATAAAACAGAACTCCCACTTCAAGCTGAGACATAAAGCTTGAAATCTATGCGCCTCGGTGATCAGGTCGATCATTCTTGTGGCAGCTTGCGCAGCAGTCTTTGGAACTCAACTAAGCCGGACGTTTGCCGGTGAGGAGTGTTGCGGATTGCAGCCTTGAATGCGAGATCAAATTGTCGGATTGAATCTGGCGTGTTTGCGTTGCGGATATCGTCTCGTCGGAGATGTTCAAGTCGCGCTCCGACCACTTCCCAATTTCGCACCCACTCGCGCAGCTTATCTGTAGATGAAGATTTCATCGCAGCAACAGCTAAGTTTAACCTACACCAGCTCGAAGCGCTCACCATACTGCGGGACGTGGACGTTCCAGCCGAAACGCTCTTTGATGTGGCCGCCCATCGCGGTTGCCGCTTCCGGTTCGCCGTGCGTTAAGAAGGTGCGACTCGGCACGCCAGTCTGCATTCCTTCCAACCAACGCAAAACCTCTTTCCAGTCCGCGTGCGCGGAGAAGCCGCCGATCTTCGCCACCCGGCAACGCACCGGCACCCACTGCTTCATGATCTTAACTTCAGCTTCGCCGTCCAGTATGCGGCGACCGATCGTGCCCGCTGCCTGAAAACCCACAAAAACGATCGTCGCCTCGGGATCCGGAACCATGCGCAACGCGTGATGCAACACGCGTCCGCCAGTCATCATTCCCGACGCGCTAATGATCACCCGCGCGCCAGTTGCGTTGTTGAGTTTCTTCGACTCCTCGCGCGATGATGCTGTGATCATCGAGTGGGTGCGCAGTGGATGACGCTTCTGGTTCAAAATGCTCGCATATTCTTCGTCGTGCTCTTCCTTGCGATTCGCGTAGGCAGCAGTTGCCGCGGCAGCCATCGGTGAATCAACACTCACCGGCAGCACGGGAATCGCCTTCTCGTCTTCCAGTTCGCGAATCAGGTAAACGATCTCCTGCGTGCGTCCAACAGCAAACGCTGGAATAAGCACCGGCGCTCGCCGCTGCGCCGCATCGTTGATGATTCGCGCGAGAGCGACCTTCGGATCTTCCGGATCGTGCAGCCGATCGCCATAGGTTGACTCGACTACCAGATAATCACACGGCGGCGGCGCCACCGGATCGCGAATGATCGGTTGATCGTAGTGACCGAGGTCGCCGGAAAAGAGCACCCGCCGCCCGCTGCCGTCCGCTCCCGCGCCGTCAATCTCAATGAGCACCATGCTCGATCCAAGAATATGACCTGCGGTTTTGAAAGCGATACGAACGCCACTGCCGATTTCAACCGGTTCGCCGTCGTTTGCGACTGGACGCATCAACTCCAACGACGCGTATGCATCTTTCTCGGTGTAAAGCGGAAGCGCGGGGTTGTGCCGGGTGAGTTGATGACGATTGCGGTAGTCAGCATCTTCTTCCTGCAACCGGCCGGAATCGGGCAACATGATCTTCAAGAGATCAGCCGTACCGCGCGAACAGTAGACGGGTCCATGAAAGCCCTGCTTCACGAGTCGCGGCAGGTAGCCCGTGTGATCGATGTGCGCGTGCGTGATCAGAACGGCGTTCAACGCGCGCGGATCGAACGGCGGATCTTGCCAGTTGCGTTCACGCAGCTCTTTCAAGCCCTGAAACAAACCGCAATCAACGAGCACGCGCGTCTTGTCTGCGTCAATCAAATACTTCGAGCCCGTGACCGTTCCCACACCACCCCAAAATGAAATGCTGGCCAACTTACGCTCCTTTAGGTATAGCGAACTCTTTCAGAGTTCCCAACTGCTAGTGATCGAGATCCCAGGGTAGGAAACCCTGGGCTGCAATTTGCTAACGCCTTCGGCGTGGACGTCAATCTGCGGAAATGTTTTTCCCCTAAAAACGTCCGCTGCAGACGCTTCCCAGACAAAGTTGATGTACCCATTTACGCAGCGAGACCGACGACCTTCTCCGCCGCGTCTTTCATGCCATCAGCCACGGTGAAATTCATGCCTGACTCGCGAATCACACGTTGACCTTCTTCCACGTTGGTGCCTTCAAGCCGTACCACGACCGGCACTTTGATCTGCAAGTTTCGCGCGGCTTCCACGACACCACGCGCCACCATGTCGCAACGCACGATCCCGCCGAAGATGTTGATCAAAACCGCGCGCACGTTCTCGTCCGCTAACAAAATCCGAAACGCAGCTTCGACGCGCTCCTGCGAAGCGCCACCACCGACGTCGAGAAAATTCGCGGGTTCACCACCGGCGAGTTTGATGATGTCCATAGTGGCCATTGCGAGACCGGCGCCGTTCACCATACACGCAATGTTGCCGTCGAGCTTGATGTAGTTGAGATCAAACTTAGACGCTTCGATCTCCAGCGGCTCTTCTTCATTGAGGTCGCGCAGGCCGAGAAAATCCTTGTGACGAAACAGCGCGTTGTCGTCGAAGTTGACCTTCGCATCCAGCGCAATCAAACGGTTGTCTTTCGTCAACAGGAATGGATTGATCTCCATCAGCGACGCGTCCATCTGCTCGTAAGCCGCGTAGAGCGACTGCATGAACTTCACCGCCTGATTGACGAGTGGACCAGGCAATCCCAGACCGAATGCGAGTTTGCGTGCTTGAAACGGTTGAAAACCTACGGCCGGATCGATCGTCTCTTTAAGAATCTTTTCCGGAGTCTTCGCGGCGACTTCTTCGATGTCCATACCACCAGCCTGCGAAGCCATAAACACCTGCCGCCCGGTCGTGCGGTCCAACACAATCCCCAGATAGAACTCCTTGTCGATCGGCAAACCTTCCTCGATCAACAGCACCCGGACTTCGCGGCCTTCAGGTCCGGTCTGATGCGTAACGAGTTTCATGCCGAGCATTTGACGCGCGAGCTCGCGTGCTTCATCAGCGCTGCGAGCGAGTTTCACGCCGCCGCCTTTACCGCGGCCACCGGCGTGAATCTGCGCTTTCACAACCACGATCTCACTGCCGAGTTCTTTCGCCGCTTGATACGCCTCTTCGGGCGAGCGTGCGACAATGCCGCGCGGCACGGGCACGCCGTATTTTCTTAGAAGTTCTTTTCCCTGATATTCGTGAATCTTCATGCGACACTTAGACCTGTTTAGTGAATTGCGAACGGCGCACGAGTTTAGAGTTTTTCCCTCGAAGGCGCAAAGCGGTACGATAAGCCGCAATTGAACGGAGCACAAACATGAGCGAAGTGATTGTTACATCCAAAGACAACTTGCGAAATGAAGTGCGTTACGGCGCGGGCCACTCGTTCATTACGGATGAACCCGTGTCTGCCGGCGGCGAAGACGCTGGTCCCGATCCTTATACGTTGTTACTCGCCGCGCTGGGTAGTTGTATCTCGATGACGGTAATGCTTTACGCGCGTCGAAAGCAGTGGCCAGTCGAGAGCGTGACCGTGCGTCTACGACAAAATCGCATGCACTCGAAAGACTGCAAAGAATGTGAGCAGATCGACGGTTATATTCACCGCATCGAGCGCATCGTCAGTTTCACCGGCCCATTAACGGAAGAACAGCGCACGCGCCTGCAGGAGATCGCCCATAAGTGTCCGGTTCACAAGACACTGACGTCGCCGATCGTGATTACCGAAGCAGTAGATGACGAGACTCTCGCCGATAGCGAGGCGGGAAACTTTTTCGATGGTTAAGAGGGCCCTCACTCGCCTTCACGATCGCCGCAACTTCTGCTTTCAACAAAGCGCTCTCCCTTATTTTGGGTGGCGCGGGTTATTGAATCCAACCCACTCTTCGGCGCCACGCTAGTTCCTCCGCCCGCTTTCGGTCTACTGCCTCCGGTGTTAAGCGTTCACCGGATTCCGGTCTCATCTCGTCAAACGGGCGCAAACCGAGAGCTTGTCGTCTTTGATTCACGAGGTTCCAGTCGTCGACCGGATAAGGCTCAGTACCGTTTACGCTGTCGCGCCATTGTGTGCCATAAAGCTGGGGTAGATCTTCGAAGACGCGAATCCGATCGTCGATGTACGCGAACTGCTCGCGAGGCACTTCGCCGCGATCGCCTGCGGCCTTGATCAGATTGCGACACGCGCGCATCAAGTCAGGGTGATTGATTGAATGCTGCGCGATGCGATGTGCGGCCACCGCGCCATCATGGCCCACGAGCGACGTGGTGGGCCAACCGTGCTCGCGGATGATCTCACGTAACCGGGCGGCATTAGCGTCGTGAACGGCCGCCATACGCGGATGATATCCCTCGAACAACGACCCGTCGGCCGCCAACTCCGCACGCACAGCCTGGTCGTGTTCATCCATCGCGATGAGTTCTGCTCTGAGCGCCTCGTTCAATACAACGCTCCGGGTGCAAATATCTGACGGCACGGCGAATCGACATCGTTGATGCGACTATAAAAGGGAACGGCTACCGAGGTCGGCAGCCGTTTGTTGTTTGAATAAAAATGGTCGGGACGACTGGATTCGAACCAGCGACCTCACGCACCCCAAGCGTGCGCGCTACCAGGCTGCGCCACGTCCCGTTTGCACTGACTTAACTATCGTGCCAAAGAAGAATTGTCAAACTGCGGAAGCTACTCACGCGACGCTACTCACGCGCCGCTACTCACTTAGTGCGGTTCTGCGTTTCCTGCTCTAGGAGTGAAAGTAAGTCGCGCAGCTCTGCGGCGAATTGCTTCAACGCCTGTCTCTCTTCGGCTGCTAATGGCGTGACACTCGATCTGTAGGCAGCGGGCGGCGCGAAGCTCTCTGATTGCGCCGCCGAACCGTTCGCACCCGGCGAGCCGTTTGCACTCAACCCGTCGTTCGCAACGGGCGAGTTTGCAACTGCGCCGTCATTCGCAACCTGCCCATCGTCTTCCCCACCAACCTTCAACTTCCCACCGCCGCGCAACTCATTCGTCAGCCGCTTCTTCGCGCCGGCGATCGTGTATTGATCCTCGTAAAGCAACTCTTTGATCCGCAGCGCCATTTCCACGTCGCGCTTGCGATACACTCGTTGCCCCGCTCGGTTCTTCTGCGGCGCGAGCATCGGAAACTCCGATTCCCAATATCGCAGTACGTGCGCCTGCACACCGGCAAGCTCACAAACCTCGCCAATCTTAAAGAAAAGCTTTTCGGGTATAGCTACACCAGGACGACTCATGCGGTAAAAATCTCAAAATGGAGTTGCTGAGCTGGCTCGTATCGGGCGTTGCGAAAGTTGGAAGTCTACGGGCAAGTCTGCCAGCAGCCGTGCGCGTCGAGCGACATGTTACCCGCGTGAAGTTTGGCATGTCAATACTTACATCGTGTCAACGCTTACATTTAGCTCGCGTCACTTAAAACATTTTCTTAAAAGTATCGTCTCAACTTGGACGATGATTATATACTTGACAAAAGTATGATTCGGAGGGTAGAATCATGACTCAGTTGGCGCTATTGATCTTTCTTAGGTTTTTCCTCTGACTCGGCCTTATCGATCACGTCCTGTATATCCCGTTCGATGGATTTTATGAGTTGGTCGGTTGGGACGCTCTCAATCGCCTTTGCGGGTCGCAGCGCTCGCGTTCTACGTGAGGTTTTTGCCGGAGCTTTCTTATGACTCTTATTGACGTTCATACGATGTTCTCAAGCGATGCAAAATGCCGCGAACTGCTAAAGCGGCTGCGGTGGCCCGAAGGCCCGCAATGCCCGCGTTGCAAGGGCGGTGTAGTTCAGCTTAACACGGACAAAGATCTTCTCTACTGCAAAGAGTGTGATTATCAGTTTACCGTCACGTCCAACACGATCTTTCACGATTCCCACTTGCCGCTTCTTACGTGGTTTACGTGCGTGTACTTGCTCTGTGAATCGCGCAAAGGAATGAGCGCGAATCAAATTAAGCGGATGCTCGGAATCTCTTACAAGACCGCGTGGTATCTCTGCCATCGTATTCGCGCAGCTATGAAGATTGTCGATGCTCCGATGCTGGACGGCAAGGTTGAAATGGATGAAACCTATGTCGGCGGCAAGCGCCGGAATATGTACAAGCACGAACACGCGAGCAAGGACAAAGAGATTGTGATCGGCATCCGTCAACGTGGCGGCTCGTTGCGATTGTTTCACGCGAGCGACGTTCGCTCTGGAACACTGGCTAAGTACATCCGAGAGAACGTGAGTAAAGACGTAGAGGTATTCTTGACGGATGAACTGCCAGCGTATCAGGGCGCGGTTGCGGTCAACATGCCCGTTACGCGACATAAGACCATCAATCACAGTTCGCGCGTTTACGTTCAAGGCGACGTTCATACAAACACTGTCGAGTCTGCGTTCTCACTTCTCAAGCGCGGCATTGTTGGAACGTGGCACAGCATCTCAGCCAAACACTTGCAAGCCTATCTCGATGAAATGTCATTCCGCTTTGATCGTCGCAAGCGTTCAGACCTTTGGATCGATACGTTGCGCCACATGGTGACGGCCGATCCGCTCACGTTTGAAAAACTCACGTCCGATCCGAAACTAAAATCCGTTGCATGATGAAGCTGGAAATTTGGATCGCGATCGCCGGAATCGTCGTGCAAAGTATCATTGCGATTATCGGTATAGTGGTCCAATTTCGGAGCAACCAAAAGCAGATCCAGATCGCATTAGCACAAGCAAAGCCTACAGAAAAAGCTACACCGAAGAAACCTGTAAACTGGCTCAAGACGGTTCTGTTCACGCTGTACTTATGCGGTTCGATTTGGGGTCTCGCTTCTTCCGTGTACATTTTCATCATTCACTTGCCCGCATCACCACGTCTTGTTTTCGTTGTCCTAGCATTTAACCTTTGGCTCACTTACTACAACGTTAAAAATCTAAGGCGGATCAGCCGCTGGCCGTGGAGAGGATCGCCACCCGTCAACTAACCCGCAGCTTCACCTTTACCCGTCAACCAGGATCTTTCATTTCAGCATCTTTCGAAAGTTCTCAAGCGTGATCCGATCATCAATGAACACGTCCACCACTAACCCGCTCACTTGACCGTACGCGAGCAACACAAACAGACTCGGTTCGCGCTCACCTCTTTCGTATCGAGAGATCATTGCGCTATCCGGCGCAGACGGAACCTTGCCTAGCCCTGCCGCCATTTGTTGTTGAGTCCAGCCGTACGCAAGCCGTACCTCTTTCAGCTTCTTTGCCAATAGCCTCGGCTGTGGCCGTCTTTGTCTGCCCACTACGACTTCACCTCTGGGACAGACTTGCTTAGACGGCTAATTAGCCGTATGCTGTAGGGAGTTGCTTTAGTTGTTCGTTTCGCCCAGATGAACCGGGCGATCTTCACGTAATCATGTTCTCCGAGGTTGCTAACATGGCAAAAGCCTTTCGTAGACGCGAGTTTCTAAACCCTGAAAGAACGGGCCATACCTCATACATTCTTGCCGAAATCGACTCCACGCACAACGGCAAGGTTATACATGGCACGAACATCATATTAATTGCGGATTGCCACCGCACCGTACGTCTGGAGTTCTTTCTAGGCAACGCTGAAGCGCGCGTAGACAGCATCGACAAAATCGATCTACTCCTCGGCATCTTTGCGCAGTACCGCGAATGTCTCAAGGCGCAGATTGAGTTAATTGACAGAGAGGAATTTTCAAGTGCGCACCGCGACTGCAAACGTAAACCCTCCAAATAGCTATGGGCCGACTCGCGTCTCTGAATTTGAACATAGGAAACGAACACCCGACCTCATATTGCTACTGCGCTACGCCCGTCTCGCCGGTATCCCGCTTGTATATATTGCTGATGATGATCTCGATCTACAGACATTCCAGCAAAAGCATTATGAGATCACGGTTCCTCCTCTGATGTTTCAGAATCGGGCTGGGCTTTAGTGTCTGGACTTGTGCGTGACAAGCCAAACAAGCGAACCGCGCCCGCTTCTTCGTCTATGTCCACATAAAGGCCAAGCGGCACGATCTGGAACGGGGCGGGTGTGTAATTCGCATCGTTGAAGGTGCGCCGCATTGCCGCCTGAGCCGATTGTTGAATGTAGTTCTCTCGCCACTCAAGCACGTAATCAATCAAGTTTTGTAAATAGCCCCTGAACTCGTCGTTATGAATGGATAAATCCGGGCACATCAGTATCAATTCCGATAGCCGCTCATTGAAATTTGTAACGCGGCTTTCAAGCTCTTGAATAGTGTCGCGTTCTAGCGGCTGGATACCGCGATTACTCGCGATCATGATTTGAGTATCGCCACCGATCACGTTGCTTGTTTTCTTTGCCAGCAAGAATAAGTGAATCCCCAAATTGATAGAACGATTCCTAACCCACCCCTCTTGATACAGTCGCTCAACCTCGTGTCTGTAAATAGCCTCGTCCCAACCGATCATCGAATAGCCGCTCACGGGCTTGATTGTTGAGCCGCGCAATTCATATAGCAGCGGGTCGCTCTCGCCACTCGCGTGCTTGACGCAAAGGATAAATGCGGTGCTTTTGTCGTATGCGGGAGAGACAGCGACTTCGTTGCGATGAAAGTCCAACAAAAGTTCGCGAATCTTGGACTTGACCGTCGCGCTATCATGCTTACCCTGCCAAGATGTTATTTCGTCCGTTAGCCGATCGGTGAACCCGTCAACCAATGGCCCGTCACCGGAGCCGCCTATTACGAACTCGTATTCACCGGCGAGCTGTGGCCGAATCTTGTCAACACTGCAACGGTAGTCCGCATAGTAGCCCTCGGGGGTGGGAACAGTCAGAGTCTCTTGCGAATCGGCACAGATAACAATGGCGTCATAGCAACGAAACGCAGCAATTAAAGTCACACGCTTCCTCTTTCCAAGCCGCTTCTGATTCGACTGGAAACCCGTTAGACTGAATGAGGGTCGCGGCTTATAGCGCGATAGTGAGTCCATAGTGCCCTTTTGTCAAGTATATAATCTGCACTTGGACTCATTTTGCCGCGCAAGCTATAATCCCCAGTCCCAACCACAACTCTGGAAGGAACGTTTCCAAAATAGTGACAACCTCGCCAACGGTTTTGCGCCTGGCTTCGCGACTCACAGACGTCGGTTTTTCAGATATCGTCAAGCTTCGCAACCGCATCATGGAACTGCGGGCGCAGGGCGAAACTGTCTACCAGTTTGAAGGCGGCGAGCCGTTCATGCCGACGCCTGAACCGATCAAGGAAGCCATGACGCGAGCACTCGCGGAAAACAAGACGCGCTACGCTCCCTCCTCCGGTATTCCGGAACTGCGCGAAGCCATTGCCGAAAAACTCCGCACGCGAAATCGAATACCCGCGGAAGCGAAAGACGTCATCGTCGTTAACGGCGGCATGCAGGCGCTGTTTGGCGCGTTTCAATCGGTCGTCAATCCGGGCGATGAAGTGCTGCTGTTCTCGCCTTACTGGACGCCGATCAAAGATCTCGTGGCCCACTGCCAGGGACGCAGCGTGTTGGTCCCAACCGACGAAGCACGCGAAGTTGGGCTGGCACAAACACTCGCGCGCTATGCAACTCCCCGCACGAAAGCGATCTATTACAACACGCCACAGAATCCGAACGGCGTCGTGTTGACTACTGACGAAGCGAAGGCCGTCGCCGCGTTTGTGCAGGAACGCGATCTCATCGTGATCGCAGACGAAGCTTACGAAGATCTCGTCTACGACGGCGAGCATTTTTCGATCGCGTCACTCGACGGTATGGTCGAACGCACGATCACCTGCTTCACGTTTTCCAAGTCGTACGCGATGACGGGTTGGCGACTCGGTTACGCAGTCGCAAGCGAACCGTGGATGACGGGTTTGAAAAAAGCGACGCTCTATTCATCTAACGGCGTCTCGACGCCGACGCAGTGGGCCGGTGTCGCAGCGTTGAACCTGGACCAGTCGTTACTGGACAAGGCAAGAGATGAATATCGCGTGCGTCGAGATCTCCTCTTGTCCGGGCTTAATGAGATCGGGCTCACTTGCGCCTCGCCGGCGGGCGCCTTTTACGCCTTTCCGGATGTACGACTGATCCATCCCTACAGCCGCGAAGCAGCCGACATATTTCTGAACCGCGCGCAGGTCGCGACCGTTCCCGGAATCGTTTTTGGCGTGGACGGCGAGAGTCATCTGCGTTTCTCTTTTTCTACTTCAATCGAAACCATAGAAGCCGGGCTTGATTCGCTTCGCCGCAACCTCTAACGGATGACTCGGAGCGAGTTTCAATTCATCGATTCACTGCGCCAACGATTCGGTGCGGAGATCGGTGACGATGCGGCGATCTTTTCGAGCACCGCGGAAAAAGAGACGGTAATCACCACTGATCTGCTGGTCGAAGACATCGACTTTCGCCGCACGACAGCGCCGCCGTTGCTGTTGGGCCATAAAGCACTCGCAGTTTCACTCTCCGATATCGCCGCGATGGGCGCGAGACCGCGCTGGTCGCTGGTTTCGATCGGCGTGCCGGACGATGTTTGGCAGACTGGGTTTGTGGACCAGTTTTACGAAGGGCACGCCGGCATCGCGAGCCGTTATGACGTGCGCTTGATCGGCGGCGACACGTCGCGCACAACGGAACAGATCGTCATCGATTCAATTGTAGTTGGCGAATGTAATATCGGTCAGGCGGTGAAGCGTTGCGCCGCTGTGCCGGGCGATCAGATCTTCGTGACGGGGTCGCTCGGCGGCGCTGCCGCTGGCCTGCGACTCATCGAACGCGGCGCGCATCTCGCGGAACAGAAACTCGACGACGACGACTCGCAAAAAATCGATCACGTACTGTTGCGCCAACTTCGGCCGGAACCGCGTGTCGGTTGGGGGATGGTGCTCGGCGAAGAACGTCTCGCGACTGCGATGATCGACGTTAGCGACGGGCTTTCGTCAGACTTGAATCACTTGTGCACGGCGAGTGGCGTCGGTGCGTTGATCGAGTCATCGTTGCTGCCGATTGACCAGCAGGTCGTTGAATTGTGCGGCCGCCGCGCACTCGACCCGTTGCAACTCGCGTTGCACGGCGGGGAAGATTTTGAGCTGCTGTTTACGGTCCGCCCCGAGAATGTTACCCGCCTGCCGCGCCGCGTCGACGGCACACAGATTACGCGGATTGGGGAAGTGCTGCTTCACACCGACGGCGTTCGCATTTCTGAAGGCTCCCGAATCTGGGAGCTAAACCCCGGCGGCTGGAAACATTTTTAGAAGAAGTTTATCCTCAACAACCCATGCTGAAATTTCGCAACACCCTCTCGGGCCGTATTGAAGAGTTCCGCCCCCTCAATGAAGGCGAGGTGCGTTTCTACTACTGTGGTCCAACCGTCTGGGACTACGGCCACATCGGCAACTTTCGCAGCGCCGTCGCTGCCGACATCGTCCGCCGCTACCTCAAGTTCAAAGGCTACAAAGTCACGCACGTGATGAACATCACGGACGTCGAAGACCGCATCATCGCGAAGTCACAGGAAGCTGGACTGGGCATCGACGACTACACCGCGAAGTACATCGACGCGCTGTGGGAAGACGCTGACGCGCTCGGTTGCGAGCGTCCGGACATCATCCCGCGCGCAACGCGTCACATTCCGGAGATGGTCTCGCTCATCGAAAAGTTATTGGTAACGAACCACGCTTATCGATCCGACGGTTCGATCTACTACCGCATCGCTTCGTTCCCGGAATACGGCAAGCTCTCCAAGATCAACTTCGCCGGCAACATTGCAGGCGCAAGTGAAAGAGTCGATACGGACAAGTACGAAAAGGAAGACGCGCGCGACTTCGCGTTGTGGAAGGAGCCTGCGAGCGAAACCGAACCAGCGTGGGACACGGAAATCGGGCGGGGTCGTCCGGGCTGGCATATCGAGTGCTCCGCGATGTCGATGAAGTATCTCGGCGAGAGTTTCGACATTCACGCGGGTGGTATCGATCTTGTCTTTCCGCATCACGAAAACGAAATCGCGCAGAGCGAGGGTGCGACCGGAAAACAGTTTGTGCGTTACTGGATTCACTTCGAACACCTCAAAGTCGAAGGCGAAACGATGTCAAAGTCGAAGGGCAACTACTACACGTTTCGCGATATTGCTGCGAAGGGTTTTTCGCCGGCTGCGATCCGTTACTTTCTGTTGAGTGTGCCTTACAACAAACAGCTTAACTTCACGTTTGACGCGCTTGCGGGCGCGGAAAAGACGGTGGCGGGGTTGCGTGACTTTCGCGCGCGTTTGAGTGAAGCGAAGACAGAACCTGGATCAAACGACGCGCTGCATGAAGCGGCGCAACGTGCTTTGAGCGAGTTTGAAGCGGCGATGGACGATGATCTAAATACTTCAGTCGCGCTCGCCGTGGTCCATAATCTCTCGCGCGAGGTAAATACGGCGCTCGCACGTAAACAAGTCAAAGTCGAAAACCAGCGCGAGTTACTCGAAGTCATCGATCGCATCGACACCGTGTTGAATATCTTCGGCAAGAGCCAACGCGAGATGCTCGACAGCGAAGTGCAGGCAATGCTAGACGACCGACAGGAAGCGCGCCGCCGCCGGGACTTTGGACGCGCGGACGAGATCCGTCGCGAACTCGCGGAGCGCGGCATCATTCTTGAAGACACCAAAGATGGCGTTCGCTGGAAACGTAAGTAAAACGTTACACAGATTGTACGGATTGTTTTTTGCGATCTGTATCATTTGTGGTACTTGCTCCGCTCAAGAAGTAAACCGCAAAAAACTCGCGGCTGAAGTCAAAGCGGAGTTTCTGCACGCCTGGAACGGCTACAAGAAATACGCGTGGGGCCACGACGATCTAAAGCCGCTCTCGAAAACTCACCACGATTGGTATGGCCAAACGCTCTTGATGACACCCGTCGATGCGCTCGACACGATGATCATCATGGGTTTGACGGACGAAGCAAACGCGACGAAGCAATACATTCTCGAAAACCTGTCGTTTGATAAAGACATTGACGTCCAGAACTTCGAGATTACGATCCGCCTGCTCGGCGGGCTGCTCACCAATTATCAACTCACGAACGACAAACGTTTTCTGACGCTCGCCGAAGATCTCGGCAATCGGTTGTTACCGGTCTTCAATTCGCCGACGGGCATGCCTTACCGCTACGTCAACCTGAAAATTGGTAAGACGCGCGATCCGATCAGCAATCCCGCCGAGACGGGAACGCTGCTGGTCGAGTTTGGTACGCTGAGCAAGTTCACCGGCAAACCTGTTTTCTACGACAAGGCGAAGCGCGCCCTGGTGGAAACGTACAACCGGCGTTCGAAGATCGGGCTAGTCGGCGAATGGATCAACGTGGAAACAGGCCAATGGACCAAGACGGACAGTCACATCAGCGGCGCGATCGATAGTTACTACGAGTATCTTTTGAAGTGCTGGCTGTTGTTTGGCGACGCGGATTGCAAGCGCATGTGGGACGCGAGCATCGTTGCGATTAACAAGTATCTGGCGGACGAAGTGAAGCGCACGATGAGCGGGCGTCCCGTGGACTCGGCCGTCTTAAATGAACTCTGGTACGGTCACGCCGACATGAACACCGGCGCACGCCGCGCCACGACTTACGGCGCACTCGATGCGTTTTTTCCCGCAGTGCTGGCGTTATCCGGTGATCTGAAACGCGCGCAACGGTTGCAGACGTCTTCGTACGCGATGTGGGCGGTCGCGG
The DNA here is from genome assembly GCA_020199835.1 of Acidobacteriota bacterium. Taxonomy (GTDB): domain Bacteria; phylum Acidobacteriota; class Blastocatellia; order Pyrinomonadales; family Pyrinomonadaceae; genus PSRF01. The sequence continues at coordinate 68,199 of JAIVJV010000011.1, forward strand.
GAATCGAGCCGGAGCAGTTTGATTATCGGGCGCGAAAGATCACGTCGCCGGGTTATCCGCTGCGGCCGGAGATCGTGGAGGCAACGTACTATCTCTATCAATTCACAAAAGACTCGCGCCACCTTCAAACGGGTGAACTGCTGTGGAAACAGTTCGTGCAGTACTGCCGCACAGACGTGGCTTACGCGGCGTTGAAGAACGTCATGACAAAAGAAAAGTCAGACTCGATGCAGAGTTTTCTTTTTGCGGAGACGTTCAAGTATTTCTACCTGCTGTTTGCGCCTCCCGATACACTCGACTTCCGCAACATCATCTTCAACACGGAAGCGCACCCGATCCGTAAATTCAAATAAACACGCGAGAAGGTGGACTCGTAATCGAGATCCACCTTCCGTTGCGCTACTGATTTACCAGCTTACTTGTATTCGACGCCCAGGTTCTCAAACAGAAACGCGTAAATATCGCGCGTCTGCTCGATTGCTTTCGTCGTGCTGCTCGCGCCGTGAGCCGACTTCGTGTCGATCCTGATAAGGATCGGATTGTCGCCACCCTGCGCCGCTTGCAACACCGCGGCGTACTTGTAGTTGTGCGCGGGCACGACGCGATCGTCGTGATCCGCGGTCGTGATCAACGTCGCCGGATACTTCACTCCCGGTTTCACGTTGTGGATCGGGGAGTACGCATACAACGCTTTGAACTCCGCTTCGCTGGCTTCACTCGAACCGTAGTCCGCGATCCAGTTCCAACCGATCGTGAACTTCTGGAAGCGCAGCATATCCATCACGCCCGCCTGTTCAATCACGGCGCGAAACAGTTCCGGACGTTGATTAGAAACTACGCCGACGAGCAGACCGCCGTTTGATCCACCCTGAATCGCGAGCTTGTTCGACGACGTGTATTTGTTCGCGATTAGCCATTCAGCCCCCGCGATGAAGTCGTCAAACACGTTCTGCTTTTTCAGCTTCGTGCCGGCTTCGTGCCACTTCTCGCCGTACTCACCGCCGCCGCGGATATTCGCCGAAGCATAAACGACGCCTTGTTCGAGCAACGCCAAACGGAGCGAACTGAAGCTCGGCGCAGTCACGGAATTGAAACCGCCGTAGCCGTAGAGCAGCGTCGGATTGTTACCGTCGAGCTTGAGGCCTTTCTTGTAAACGAGAAACATCGGCACGCGCGTGCCGTCTTTGCTGTTGTAAAAAACCTGCTTGGTTTCGTAGTTCTCCGGTTTGAAACCGGGGATATCCACGGTGCGAAACACTGTCGATTTCTTCGTGGCGATGTCGTACTTGTAAATCGTCGGCGGGAAGTTGAACGAAGTGAAGCTATAGAACACGTGCTTGTCATCGTTCAGACCACCAAAGCCGCCGGCAGTGCCGAGGCCCGGCAGTACGATCTCGTTTTCGAGTTTGCCATCGAGACTAAACACGTACGCGCGGGTCGCTACGTCCTTGCGCCAGGAGGCGAAGAGTTTGCCGCCCGCGCTGCCGGTGCTCTGCAGCGGCTCAGTTCTTTCGGGCAATACGTCTTTCCAGTTTTTCTCGTCGGGATTTTGTGGATCGACCAGTACGACACGGCCGTTAGGCGCATTGCGATCGGTGCGAATCAACAACTTGTCGTCAACGTTATCAATGACGCCAAAGTTGTCGTTACCAATCTCGCCGACGATCGGCGCGAACTTCGAATCCGGCTTCGACAGATCTTTGTAAAAGATCGCGTTTCCTTTTTTGCCCTTGCCGCGTTCAGAGATGCTCAGGATCGCAAACCGTTCATCTTCGGTGGTGCCGACGTTCTGGAAGCGCTGCGGGTTTTGCTTGTCTTCGTAAACGAGCACGTCCTCGGACTGCTGCGTGGCGACCTTGTGGAAGTAAACGGTCTGAAACTCGTTCTTCGACGAGAGCTCGCGGCCTTTTTCCGGCGCGGGATAACGGCTGTAATAGAAACCATCGCCGTGCCACGACACGCCCGAAGCCTTCATCCACATGAGTTCGTCATTCAGCTTCTTGCGCGTGGCGACTTCCATCACGCTCATCGCGACCCAGTCAGACCCGCCTTGCGAGATGCCGTAAGCGAGATACTTGCCGTCCTTCGAAAGCGAGAACGCGCTCAGGACGGCGGTGCCGTCGGCCGAGAATTTGTTTGGATCCAGAAAGACCTCGGGAGTGCCGTTCACGCCTTGTTGAATGTAGTAGACGCTCTGGTTTTGCAGGCCGTCGTTCTTGGTGAAGAAGTAAGTATCACCGCGGCGAAACGGCGCCGAGATACGTGGATAATTGAAAAGTTGCGTGAGCCGCGCTTTCAGTTTTTCGCGATACGGAATCTTATCGAGATAGCCGAAGGTCACGCGGTTCTGTTCTTCGATCCACGCTTTCGTCTCAGCGGAAGTCTCGTCTTCGAGCCAGCGATACGGATCGGCGACCTTGGTGCCGAAGTAGTCTTCGACGACGTCGACCTTCTTCGTTTCCGGATAAACGATCTTGCTTTTCGGATCTTTCTTCGTTTCGTCGTGCGCGCGCGTCGCGTGCGACACAAATGGCGCAACCGCAGCGAGCGAAAGCAAGAGCGCGAAGAGCGCAAAAGCAGACAGGTATCTCACACGGGCGGCACGTTCACGAGCAGTAGTTTTCATATTTCCTTATCTCCAACAGGCAGGGTCTGGTTTGGTCGAGTACTTTAACAACCCAGCTTGTCGGAGGCAAACGGCGGCTGCTAGAATCGCGTCGTGATTAATCCCCAACCGTTGCACTACCGTCCGCTTGAGTCTCGCGCGAACCTCTTCGCCGACTAGCCGTACCGTGTTCATAACTCCGCACGCTTTAACGTCTGAAAACCACGGTTTTCGAGCGCCATAGTTCTCAAGCCGCAAGAGTTTTCGACCCGCAATAGTCCCTCTTTGACAAGGAGAAACGAACATGTCCACCGGCGTAATCGCACCCGCCCGCAGACCCGAGATCAAGACTGAACTGCCCGGACCAAAGGGCAAGAAAATCATTGAAGCAGATGCCCAATTTGTGAACCCGGCGTATCCACGCCCTTCATTCACACTCGTTGCCGAACGCGCGCGTGGCGTTTGGGTTGAAGACGTTGACGGCAACATATTCTTGGACTGCAACGCCGGCGTCGCCGTCTGCTCAACGGGCCATTGCCATCCGGAAGTGGTCCAAGCCATTCAAGAACAGGCCGCGGAACTGATTCACATCTGCGGCACCGACTACTATTACCGTCACATGCCGCAGCTCGCGGAAAAACTCGACGCGATCGTGCCCGTGCAATCACCCACACGAACGCACTTCGCCAACAGCGGCACCGAAGCAGTCGAGACCGCGTTGAAACTCGCGATGCACGCCACCGGCCGTGAAAAGTTCATTGGCTTCTTCAATAGTTTTCACGGACGCACCATGGGCTCGCTCTCATTGACTTCATCGAGGGCCGCGCAACGCAAAGGTTTCAAACGTCAAGCGCTCGACGTGGTCCATGTGCCGTATCCGAACGACTTTCGCAATCCATTCAATCCTGCAGACTGCGGCGACGGCGGCGCCGGCGAGGGCGCGCTAAACTGGATCGAAGAACGTTTGTTCAAAACAACAACGCCACCCGAAGAAGTCGCCGGCATCGTTGTCGAAGCGGTGCAAGGCGAAGGCGGATACGTGCCGGCCCCGCAGAACTTCCTCGAGGGACTGCGAGAGATCTGCGATCGTCACGGCATTCTGTTGATCGTCGACGAAGTGCAGTCAGGCATGGGACGCACCGGCAAGATGTTCGCTCTGGACCACTATGGTGTGAAGGCCGACATCGTCTGCATCGCGAAGGGCATTGCTTCGGGTCTACCGCTTGGCGCGTGCGTCGCGCGTGCTGATCTGATGGATTGGAAGCCCGGCGCACACGCGTCGACGTTTGGCGGCAATCCAATCTGCATCGCGTCAGCGTTGAAGACGATTGAGTTGCTCGAAGGTGGTCTGATACAGAACTCGGCGGAAGTCGGAGCCTATTTGAAAGCCGGGCTCGAGCGGCTCAAGCAGAAGTATGAGTGCATCGGCGATGTGCGCGGTATGGGTTTGATGCTCGGCGTTGAGTTTGTCGAGAACAAGACTTCGTTGAAGCCGGCGCCGGAGTTACGTGACAGGATCGAGGTGGCGTGTTTCGAGCGCGGACTGATCATCCTCGGCGCAGGAACGCAGACGATTCGGTGGTCGCCGCCGTTGGTGTTGACGAAAGAGAACGTTGACGTAGCGCTTGATATTTTCGACCAGGCGATCGCCGCGTCAGTTTAGCTGGGACGCAGTTCAAAGTTTGGGTTAGCTTAACTTCTGCGCGATCTCGTTGAGACGCGCTCGTAGTCGATCTTCATCGACACCTATGACTCGCTGGTCGCGATATACTTCGCGGCCAGCGATTATAGTTAGGACCACGTCGCGGCCCGACGATGAAAACAGCAGCGCCGTCAGCGGATCGTAAACCGGCACCTGGTGCGCGCCATCCAGTCTCACCACAACCAGATCGGCTTGAGAACCTTCGCTAAGAACCCCAATTTCCCTTTCAAAACCGAGGCAATGGGCACCACCCGCTGTTGCGGCAGTCACCATTTGTGAGGCCGATGGGGAAAAGCTTAAATTCCGGGCAAATAAACAAGCAAATCGGGCTTCTTCGACTAGATCACAAGTGTTGTTGCTCGCGACCGAATCGCTTCCGAGTCCAACAGTGATTCCATTTGCGAGAAACTCACCTAACGGCGCACGCCCGTGCCCCAACTTCGCATTCGACTTCGGACAATGCGCAACCTTGCTGCCCGTTTCTCGCAAAGTCTCGATGTCTTTTTCGTCTACTCTAATGCAGTGAGCCAGCAGCGGTTGGCAATCAAGTATTCCGACTCGGTGGAGGTATTGGATGGTTGACATCCGCGGCGGCGTCCACTCAATTTCTCGCTTTGCCAAACCGTCAGCAAACAGTCCCCTCCCCTCGCGTAAAAACTCTTCTTCGGCCTGTGACTCCGCCGCATGCATCATCAACGGCAATCGTTCCATCTGCGCGAAGTCCGCAATCAACTCAAGCTGCGGTCCACTAACCGTGTACGGCGCGTGCGGCGACACACCAACACGCACCAACTCCGTTTCGATCTCGCGCAACTCCGCAACCTTCGTTTGCAACTTCTCGAAATTCTCGCGAGCCAAACGCGCGTCCGGTCCAAACGACTCCTGAAACACTACACCGCGCAAACCAACTTCCTGCAACGCGCGCATGCTCAGCATCGCTGAATCGCTCGCATCGCCAACACACGTAATCCCCGCGCGCACCGCTTCACACGCGCCCCAGGTGGCAGAGTCGCGAATGTCATTCGCCGTCATGCGTTCGAGTCGCGCGAGCGTCAACTTCCTGAGCCAGGCAAAAAAATCGCTCTCTTCGTTTTCGAGATAACCACGCAGGGCGGTGAGTTCAAGGTGTGTGTGTGCGTTAACGAGGCCGGGAAGAATGGCGGAAGAACCAAAGTTTTCGACGCGCGCGTCAGGAAATCGTGCCGCAATCTCCGCTGCGCTGCCGACGCCTGCGATCAGTGGCCCATCGACGGCAACTGCGCCGTGATCGATCGGCGCTGACGAAACCGGCAGCACCCAACGCGCGGAATAGATCGTGATCATCTGTTCGCGTTCTTGAGTTGGCGATAACGGTCCATGATCGAGATCACGTACGCTCGAGTCGAAGGAATGTCGATGCGCCTGATGAACTCCGCGCCACTCTGCGGCGGCGCGCCTTGCGCAACTCGACTCCATTCAGCGGCGCGGCTCGGCCCGGCATTGTAACCTGCAACCATGCGCGTCTCTGCATCCGGCACGTCCTGAAACTGCTTGTAGATCTTCTCCAGGTACCAGCAACCGATCTGAATGTTGCGTTCCGGATCGCGCAACAGACTCTGCGGGTCGGCCGCCATCTGCCGTTGAAGATCGGACATGCCTGTCGCGGTAGCCCACTCACGGCCAACGGTCGGCGTGACTTGCATCAGACCGATCTCGCCGTCAGCGCCGTTTTTCCACGGACTGAAATAAGTCTCTTCATAAATGATGCTCCACACGAGGTCCGGATCTACGCGATAAATTGCCGCCTGACGAGCAATCAGCGCGTCAAAGCGATGCGTCCAGTATTGATTGAAGAGATACGCGCCGAGGAGCAGTGTGAGGATTATAAAAACAGCGGCAAGAACTCGTTTCATCCAGTTCGGGGAAAGTATCGGGCGCTAATTCTTTTTTCTGAGTGCCGACCAGAAACTGGCGTGGTCGTACGAGTGGTCCACGCCTTCGTAACGCGAGCGCAACGCATGTTCGTCAAGCACGTGTCCTTGCAGCCAAACTTCGGCTTCCAGAAAAGCGCCTACCGCCAGTTGACCGCGCAGCGCTCGCCGGTTGACGAGCACTTCGAGCTTGATACGTTCGAGGTCGAGGTGAATCCAGAACAGTTCACCGCCGGAAAGCGGATTTCTCAACGGTTTGAAAGCGATGATGCGGCCGCACAAGCTCCAGTCGTTTTCGTGTGCGGCGCGAGCGGGCGCGGCCTTCTCGAGCGGCGTCCAGAGGGTTTTCACTTTGCCGCGGCGCACGCGCGCGCGATACGCGAGACCGCAGAGACCGATGTGTAGTTCCTGTGCGCCGAATCCGCCTGGTCCTACTTCCGTCAGGTTCTGCAACTCAAACAAAACTTCGCAATCGGTGCCTTCGCGATAACCGTGAATGACCGCCTCACCTTCTTCGTCGTATTCGGTCAACGCCCACGGCGCGATGGTTTGGGTGTAGCGAGCGCGAAAGCCGGGACGGCAATCAGCGTAGAACACGTCACTGCCCGATTCGTAAAGAACGGTCCAGACTTCAAGACCTTCACCGAGTTTCCAGCAACGGCCGTGCAGCACGGCGCCACGGCGGGTCAGTTGAGATGCCTCGCCCTGATCGCCGGCTCGTTCGGCAAGATAATTGAAAGCCTTCTCGCTTGAAACCTCCAGACCAATCGTTTCGAAAGTAGGGTTCATAGTGACCAGTAGTATTCGGTGGAACCTATTATTGCGCGCTGCGCTTGCGCTGTCTATGTTTCGCGGTGTTGCCGTTGCTGCTTTCAGCGCGCGGCGCGCGAGTTCTAAAGCCGCGGATCACGCGTTGTGGACCATGCAGCGGCCGCACGCCCGATCGGACCATCTCCGCAAAGAGGTCAACGTCGTAATCAGCTTCACGCGACATCTCTTCGCGAATCGTGTGCAGCACTTCCAGAAACTTTGGGCGACGATACATCGGTTTTGCTCTGATGCTTTGATCTTAGCGCTTTGTACAACGAACTAAGCTCAAAGCTTAACTAACCCTTTCAGTAGCTTCAGAAACTAAAAACTCCGGCGTGACGATCATTGGAACATAAAAACCCGCCGCTGTATTGAACAATCTGATCCTGGCTTGTCGCCGCACGTTTGCCAGGTGTCCGAAGTTCCACGTTACCAAATAATCGATCTTGTGACACGACGCAATCGCAACGTGCAGTGCATCGGCAATGTATTTGCGATGAAAAATGCCGCGCGCGATATACCCTTCTGCGAGTATCGCCGCTTCCTCTGTCAGATCAACCTGCTCGAGATCGCGAATCAGTTTAAGATAAGAAGTGCGATGCGGCTCCTTCACGCGCGCGAGCTCCGACGTCACCAAGGGTGAGATCACCGTGCGGTAGTCGGGCATCTCGTGTTCCCACCAACGGATCGTCAAGTCGCGGCGAAACGGTTCGCCGTTGTCGAGATACGCGCCGATGACGGATGTTTCCAGATAAAGAGCCTGCTTCATTGACCTGTTCTTGCTTCCTGGTTGATATTCTCTACGCTGTTCGGCCTTCGGTTCAACGGCTCAAGCCGCATCGAGCCGCGCGCAAAGTCAAAATAAATTCGAAAGTGCCGCAAAAAGTTTCCGCCGAGAATGCCGCTCTGCGTGAACCCCGCGGTTTCGTTCACTGGTTCCATATCAAGCACGGCTGCGTTGATCTTTTCAAGTTTACTCGGCCCCAAACTCAAACGGGGCAACTGTAAAAGCTTCACATCGTCAGTCACGCCGGCAGCGCCAAACACACGCATCGTCGACGGTTGCAACAACGCGAGAAGCTGTTCTTCCTGCGAAAGTTTTTCAGAAACGACGGTGATACTCGCAGCCGTATCGACGATGAAGTTCAACCCTTTTTCAAAACCATCAAGCGTGACTTCGCCGCTCAAAAATCCACTCGACGTCGTGCGCAGAGGCACTTCAACCGTATCCTTATCGTCAGGCGCAACCGGCGCCAGTGACAGCAATCCTTCGGGCCGGCGAACGGTCCAGGGCTCGATATTGTTGGTCTGATTCTGCCGCACGAGCGACATGCGGCGCGTGCCGTAATCGAGTGACGTCAGATACTTCGCCACTACAGACAAACCGAGATAGCCATCGACCGGAATGTGCGTGTCAAAAAACTTCCGGATGTATATCGGAACGCTTTCCACTCTGACGTCGCCCATCTCGATCGAACTGAGATAGCCGTAAACAATCTCAAACTTTCCACCACCGCCAACCGCGCGTGCCAGACCACCGCGCGCGACCGGCCTGATGTTCAAACGTTTCGCAGTCTCTTCAGAGATCACAGACATTCCCGAGCCGGTGTCGAGCACAAATTTGAGCAACTCTCGCCCGCCGTTCACACGAACTTGCAGGATCGGCCGGTTGTCAGTGGCTTCAAATGAAATCGTCGTGCGATCGCCGCCCGCTGTAACGTAAAGCGACCCCTGCTTGCCGAGGTAACGCAGAAACGCGATGAGACCCAAAATGCGTTCGCGGCGGTCAGTGTCAGTCTTCGGCGCAATGATCAGGAATCGCTCGTAAGCGTCAGCGGCTTCTCTGTACTTCTCACTTCGCGCGGCTGCTTGTCCGAGACTGAAAACGTAATCGGGCTCCTCGGGATCCATGCTGGCCGCGCGTCGCAGTCCGTTGATGGCCAGATTCAAACGGTTCTCATAAAAATCGACCATCGCGAGCCCGGCGACGGCCAATGCTTCATTCGGATTGAGTGCGAGTGCAGTGCGAAACTCCTCGACGGACAAGCGAAACTCACCTGCGCTGAGAATCGCCGTGCCCAGCAACGCATGACCACGCGCAGACAGCGGATCCAGCATGATGACGCGCGCGGCGTTGTCGTAGGCGCCTTGCAGATTTCTCTGTTTGAGTTGTGTAAAGCTCAAACCGAGTCGCGCTTCTTTGTCGTGCGCGTCTTTCTCAAGCAGTTCGCGAAAGATCTTTTCGGCTTGCGGATACTCCCCTTTGCGAACAGCGCGGTAACCTTTGCTGTACGCCTTCTTGTCGGAGTTGAAAGCGTGACCGTCTGGCGCGAGTCCGGCGAAGACCAGGCAAAACACGAAAGCGGCCACACCGCAGGCCGCCCTTCGAAGCAAATACGGCTTGTTGCTACACTGCATGATGTTCACCTACTTCAGGATTTCGCCCGTTTTCATTGACCACAGCACTAAATCAAGTTCGTTGAAATCCACTCGAATATCTTTCGCGAAGCGAATCAGTTCCTGCTCCAACTCGAGATACGTCTTACGTGTCTGCGGCGGCTTGGCGGAATCAACCACTCCTATTTCCGCGAGACATCGCATCACGTGCTTATCGAGAATAGCGTGGCCTTTGACGCCGATGTTCCGCAAAAAATGACTGGCTTCTTTATACCCCAGGCCTTTGACTTGCTTTTCCTGGGCCAGCCAGTCGCGGCGTTCAAAAGGATCACGAAAGCTCCGTAAACGTTTCCGCAGCGCCATGTCGAAGCTTGCGCGGAAGTAATCTCGCGTCGTCACGATGTACTGCGGCCGGGCGTTTGGAAAACGATGCGCGCCCGCTTGCCTGAGTGCCGCAGTCATCGCTTCAGCTTCGCCCTCGAGCAGCAGCGGTCTCACGGCATCAACTGAATCCAGGCCCATGCGCGCTGAAGCGCCGGCAGTGAAGATACAGTACGCGAGTTCCTCCCACAGCCGCGCGTCAGATCCTTTGCGCCAAACTTCTTCAAACTCGCCGAGCCGCTTGCGAATCTCTTTGCGTCGCGCCCGGTGAGTGGCAACCACTCGTTCAACTGTGACGGATTCTTGATTGCGTGGCACTGTAGTTTGTCAACGAGCCGATTCTATGAGCCGCTTGGAAATCTTGTCAACGAACTTATCCGTCTCAACCATCATCTCATTCGTGCTATAAGTTTACTCTGTCTCGTGGTTTAGAACACGGAGACACCATACGAGAATGACGACCCGATTGAGACCCCTCTTTGGCACACTGACGTTGCTGCTCAGCGTCTGTCTGTACGCTGACGCACAGCAACTGCCGCAACCTTCGCCTGAACCATCAGCGTCGCCGACGCCCGCTACTGAAACCACGCGCCCGCTCTACGGCGTGCAAGGCGTGCTCATCGAAACGCTCGACGGGAAGCTCATTTCGTCACAGGCGGAGAACGATCAGTTCAATCCCGCGTCGACACTGAAACTTGCCACCGCGCTCGTCGCGCTGAAAACCCTGGGCCCGGACCATCGCTTCGCGACTGCCGTCTGGACCGACGGACAGTTGGACAAAGCAACCGGAGTAGTCAACGGAAATCTCTATCTCTCCGGACGCGATCCCTCGTTTCACTACGAACATGCGATTCTGCTCGCGCGCCAGTTGAACACGCTCGGCATCAAGCAAATAACCGGTGATCTGTTTGTCGCGCCGGGGTTCACGATGAACTTCAGTGCCTCCGCCAAACGATCCGGCGAACAACTCTACGATACGCTTGATTCAACGCTGCGTCGCCCCGCCGCCGTAATGGCATGGAACTACGAACGCGCGATGCTGAACGATCGCGCAAGTCTGGAAAAAGTGCACAGTGTCGCGGTGCTGGGAGGTGTCGATGTAGCGCCGGTCGCCGCAGGAGCGAAACTACTGTTTACGCAGAAGTCGAGCCGGCTCGTCGATATTCTCAAGGTGCTGCTGTGTTATTCGAATAACTTCATGGCCGACCGCATCGGCGAAACGCTCGGCGGTCCGGAGTCAGTGCGGCAGCAGTTGATCGCCTCGCTCCAATTGATGCCGGAGGATTTGAAGATCGCGACCTTGAGTGGACTCGGCGTCAATCGAATCTCGCCGCGCGTGATGATGAAGGTCTATCGCGCGCTTTTGGCGGAGCTGAAGAAAAACAAGCTGACCCCGTCGGCAATCATGCCGGTTGCGGGTATCGATCCCGGCACACTCGAAGATCGCTTCACCGGAATGGCGTGGCGCGGCAGCGTGATCGCGAAGACGGGTACGTTGCTCAGAACTGACGGCGGCGCGAGTTCGCTTGTGGGCCAGATGAGAGCGGCGACCGGCGAAACACTGCTGTTTGTAATCATGAACCAGCGTGGCAGCGTCTCGCGTTTTCGCGAGAACCAGGATTACCTCGTGATGCTGGTGCAAAACTCGCGCGGTGGACCAAAGGCTTTCGACTACAAACCTTCGCTGTTGACGATGCGGCTCGCCCAGACGGAAAGCGTGGTTGCGGACGGCGAGGAGTTTGAGCCACCATCCAAATCTCAGCAATAAGTTCTCTGAAACAATTTTGCGCCCCGGCAATCTGAACGTTACCGGGGCGCTTTGTCGTCCATTTGCATTTGCGGCGTGCGGCACCGCAAACGCAGCGGACGATTTCTTTAGGAGCCGTAAAACCTTTTCTTAAATCCGCTAAATCCCTTCACTGCTTCCTCCCGAAGTAAAGATTCAAAGGGTGTAAAGTTCCGCAGAAAATTTTGGGAACCGGACTTCCACTCGACGTCACCATAAGTAACACCTAAACCCCAGTCCGCTTTCACGACCTGATAGAACCCCCCGTTTTGCTCGTGATCCGCGGCGGCATGGTCGTTGCTCAAGGGCTGCGGGAAGTTCTGCCGAATTTCAGTTCCCAACCGGAGGAGTGATGACCGCCCACACCCGAATCGACCATTGCCGGAGGCCGAAAGCGCAAGCTGGTTTTTCGATGCTACAGATACTCGTTGTGCTCGGCGTGGTCAGCGTCGTGTCGGCGGTGGCCTTCTTCGGAATCGCTGCGGCGAAGCAGCGCATCCGTCTGACAAACTCCTCCCGCCTGCTGGCGAGCTATGTTGAAAAAGCTCGCGTCGATTCGGTTAAGCGCCACCCCATGAGCGGAGCAGAGATGGCCGGAATCCAAGTGCTCGACAAGACGAGGTATCGCGTGAAAATGGACTTCGACGGCGATGGAGTTGTCGAGACCAGAATCATCACGCTCGATTCGGGCGTCGAGTTCGCAACCGATCCGATTGCGCTCGCGTTTGACTGGCGCGGACGCCTCGTCGATCTACCCGACACGGACATCAAAATCTCGATCGCGATGCAGTGGGGCGACGACGAGAGCGACCAACGAGTCGTCGACGTAACTCGTTCCGGTGACGTGACGATCGATAGCGACGTCTACCTCGACGACGTGCCGAATGTGAATGTGAACGATGACGGATTGACGGATATAGACGGTGGTTCGACGATAAACGGTAATAACAACCCGCACCCGTCGCCGACACCCTCACCTGAAGCCAGTCCGTCGGCAACGCCGGACGCGAGCCCGTCGCCTGGCGCTTCTCCGTCGCCGACGCCAAGCCAGAGTCCGTCTCCCGACGCTTCGCCAACGCCCTCGCCGAGCGCGAGTCCCTCGGTGTCACCAGGCGCCAGTCCAACTCCGACGCCGGCGCCAACGCCCTGTACGGTCCAGGTCACGACGAGTCCGAGCCCGTTCTCATTCTCGAAACAGGGTAGCGGCACCGTCAGTTTCACGGTAAATCCGAGTGGGTCAGTTACGTTCTCGAGTGGGCCCAACAATCTCCAGGTGACGAAGGGTTCGGGCAACAATTTCGCTGTCAATTCATTGAATAACACGCGCGGCAATTTCACGCTCGTGTTCACGACGCCATGCGGCTCGCAAAACGTGGGCGTCACGATTACGAACTGACGGATCAGTTCGAGGAGAAGAGCATGAAGCAACGGAGCAAAGCAGACAGCAACCAACGGCAAGAACAAGGCTTCACCTTGATGGAGACCGCGTGCGCGCTGCTGGTCATGATGATTGGCGGTCTCGGAATCTGCGCCGTGTTTGCCTTTGCGATCGAGAACAACACCGGTTCACGCGATCGCGCTGCCTCAATTGCCGTGGCGCAACAGCAGATGGAACGATTCCGCAGCCGGACGTTTATCGATCCAGCGCTAACGGCGGGCACTTCAACGAACACAGTCACCAGCGCGGGCCGCACCTACACCGTCAAAACGACGATCACCAACACGACTTCATCTCTGAAAACAATCACGATCGAAGTGACGCCTCTGCTGAGCAGCGATCCGTGGGCGCTGCAAACAGTAAAAATCAGCGTGCAACGTTCTACATTTGCTTTTGGTCCCTACATCGTTGGTTCGTAAGAGGTCAACGTCGTGAACAAAAAACGAGATTCGGAAAGCGGCTTTTCACTAATCGAACTGGTGATCGCGATGACCGTCACGATCGTTATCGCGACCATCGCATCGTCGCTCGTGGCGCAATCATTTCGCATGCGGGCCCGTGAAGACACGCGCTCAGACGCGATCGCAGACGCGCACCGCGCGCTCAACATCGTGACACGAGAGATCGCCAACTCGGGGTTCGGGCTGCCCGACAACGGGATCGTACCAGGCGACACAGGAGCCAATGCGATTCGATTTCGCGCGAACCTAAATGCGTACATGCGCGACAGCGCCCACCAGCCAGTTTCCGGCAGCCAGGGCATTCTCGATCGTGACGAAGACATCAAGTACATGATGTACAACGACGACGCGGCCAATCGACATTATCTCGTGCGCTACGATGCCTACATCGCGAAGACCATCGGCCAGCGTGAGGCCACGACCGTGTTGGCCAATCGCCTCGACGGTTTTTCACTACAGTATTTTGACAGCGCGGGAAATGAAATCGTCGATTACGCAACAAATCCGATCGCTCTTGTCAGTGCCTGGCGAGTGCGTCTTACGGTCGGCGTCATACTTCCGGCCGAAGGCGCGCCGGAATCACCGGGTTATCAACCCGAAACGAGAATCGATCTCCAGTCGGAAGTAGTTTTGCGTAACGCAAGTCAGATTACTTATTAGTCAAAGAGCGAGGTTTAAGAGCGATGCAGAAAGTTTACGATCGACGTGGCGAAAAAGGGGCGGCACTGGTGATCAGTATTCTGATCGCAACGCTGCTGCTGGCCGTCGCCGGCACCGTTATCTTGACGACCAGTATGTCCGCTGTCACCTCGATCGACGCGACCGCGGAGATACAGGCGTACTACGGCGCCGAGACAGGATTGGAAGCAGCGCTAAACGTAATTCGCGGTCACGTTCAGCCAAACGGAATCGCCGGTACGACCCGTATGAGCTTTCTTAACGCGGTCAAGCGCACCACATCAAACCACGCCAGCGACACGGCTGCTGTCGCGCGCCTTTCCGCCTGGCTCAATTACGACCAGAATGTCTGGCGCGTTAGACCATCTGGCGCCAATTACTCATACTCTGTTGTAGTGATGGACCCTGACGATCCGACCGGCGCTCTTCGAAACGCCGATGCCGCCTACAGACCTACACGTCTTCAAGTGCAGTCGACGGGATATGGGCCAAAAGGCTCCGTCAAGCGCATGGAGATGGTTGTTCAGAAAGTGAGCTTTGATTTCGAACCCGATGCGATGCTCCTGGCCCGAAGTTCTGACGATGGATTACTTGCGAGCATGTCGTTTGATATCGGTACCAGCGCGGCGAAGCTTTACTCAGGTCACGATAATGCGGCCGTCAAACCAAATCTTCCTACGTTTGGCGTGACCAGCCTGGGAGATCTGGCCGTCGCCAACCTCGCTATTACCAAAGGATCAACAGTCGACGAAGTTAAGACTCATCAGGTTGATATCGCCGATTTGCCTTCATGGCTGCAAACCGCAGACGCTGCACGCGAGTTTTTGAACTACATGCAGATCGTTGCGCGCAGCATGGGCCGTTACTACACCAGCTTATCGGGAATGGCGGGTTCCACCTCTTCGCCAGCGTATACGTTTGTAAACGGCGATGTGACGCTGGACGGCGGCGCCGGTTTGTTGATAGTAACAGGCGATCTCATACTAAACGGGAATGCGGTCTTTAACGGCACTATTCTCGTCCTTGGCGACGGCCAGGTAATTCGTGACGGAGGCGGCAACGGCACGATTCTCGGATCTATTTACGTGGCGAGATTCGCGCGCTCGTGGCCGTCGAGTGAAAACGGAGATCCGCACCCGTTTCTCGCTCCCGTAGTCAACATCGGCGGCGGTGGTACCGCAAACTTCAAATACGACTCAAACTGGGTGCAAACATCGAAAGACGTACTCGGCGACATCGTCCGCGACGTCCGCGAGTATTAGCCGTTTTATCCTTTATTTATCCGCGCTAACAAAACCCTTCCCGTCCTCGCGCCTTTGCGGGATACTGTTCCCGGATGGCCGATATCCTACTTGTCGAAGACAAAGACAGCCTTCGCCGCGTGCTCCGCTTAACTCTCGAGAACGCCGGTTACACTGTCGCAGAAGCTGTCGACGCCCGCGCCGCACTCAACGAAATCGCTAGCTCGCGCCACCGTCTCGTACTCACCGATCTGCGCATGCCAAACGGCTCCGGCCTCGACGTCCTGCGTTCCGCCCGCAGCGCCGACGCCGACGTTCCCGTCATCGTCATGACCGCCTTCGGTTCGATCGACGAAGCGGTCCAGGCCATGAAAGACGGCGCGCACGACTTTCTCCAAAAGCCCGTCGATTCGAATCACCTGCTCCTGCTCGTCGATCGCGCACTCGAACAGGCGCGCCTCCGAACCGAAAACGTTCTGTTGCGCGAGGAGTGGTCGCGCCGCTACGGCTTTCCGCGCATCATCGGCGAATCCGAAGTCGTCAAACGCACAGTCGCCGAAACCCAACGCGTGGCCCAAACCGAAGCGACCGTCCTGCTGCTCGGCGAATCCGGCACCGGCAAAGAACTCTTCGCGCGCGCGGTACATCATCTTTCCATGCGTCGCGACAAACCGTTCGTCGCAATCAACTGCGCGGCTATTCCGGAAACCCTGATCGAAAACGAACTCTTCGGCCACGAACGCGGCGCGTTCACCGGCGCGGCCGATCGACGGCAAGGCAAGTTTGAACTCGCCGCCGGCGGCACCGTCTTTTTAGACGAGATCGGCGAACTGCCACTCGGTGTTCAAGGCAAGCTGCTGCGCGCAATCGAAGAGAAGATGATAGATCGCATCGGTGGCCGCGCGCCGGTCGCGGTGGACGTGCGCGTCGTCGCCGCAACCAACAAAGATTTAAAGTCGGCAGTCGAAAACGGACAGTTTCGTGGTGATCTTTTCTTCCGTCTCGCAGTGTTTCCGATCGAGATTCCGCCACTTCGTGATCGCGACGAAGACGTGACGTTACTCGCGCGCCACTTTGCCGCCGAAATCGGACGCGAACTCCGCGGCCGTGAAGCACAACTCAGCGACGAAGCGATCGCCGCGTTGAAAGGTCATCGCTGGCCCGGCAACGTGCGCGAACTCGAAAACGCCATCGAACGCGCCTGCATACTCTCCGACACGATGACACTCGAGCCCGCGGACCTCGGCCTGAATGCGGCTCCGGAACCTGATGCGTTCGCGGAGCTGGATCTTTCCGGAACGCTTTCAGACGTCGCTCACCGCGTGGTGCGCGTTGCCGAACGCCGCAAGATTGAGAGCGCACTCGAAGCAAACGCGGGCAACAAGAGCAAGACCGCTGAAGACCTGGGCGTCAGTTATAAAACGCTGCTGAACAAGATGAAGGAATATACTCTCTGACGCCAGATGAAGGACGACGTTAACCTCGAACAACCTGCCGGCGCCGTGGCGGGCGAGAGTTTCGAACAAGTCGGCGCCGGCACTCCAGCAGCAGCTCCGCAAACTCCAGCACCTCCTGCACCTCCAGTACCGCCGTCCCAAGCGAAACCGGATACGAGCACCGGCCGCTCAGCTTTCTTCGTAGGCGCGGGTATTCTGATCAGCCGCATCGTCGGTCTGATTCGCCAACGAATCTTTGCGCACTACTTCGGCAGTTCCGGCGAAGGCGATGCGTTCAGCGCCGCGTTTCGTATTCCAAATTTCCTGCAAAACGTCTTCGGCGAAGGCGCGCTTTCGGCGTCGTTCATTCCCGTTTACGCGAAGCTGCTCGCGCAGAAAGATGACGAACAGGCGGGACGAGTCGCAAACGCGATCTTCTGCATTCTCGCGCTCGTAACGTCGATCATCGTGCTTATAGGCGTGCTCGCCACGCCGTACATTGTTACCGCGATCGCCGCGGGTTTTGAAGAAGAACGACGCGACCTCACGATCACCCTTGTCAGGATCTTCTTTCCCGGTGCTGGTCTACTCGTGCTCTCCGCGTGGTGTTTGGGTGTTCTCAACAGTCATCACCGGTTCTTCATTTCTTACACGGCGCCGGTCGCGTGGAATGCGGCGATCATCTTCGCGCTTGTCTTTTATGGTAACCGGCTCGACCTGGCGCAACTCGCGGAGGCAACCGCGTGGGGCTCGGTGGTTGGTAGCGCGTTGCAGTTCGGCGTGCAGTTACCGGCCGTGTTGCGGCTGCTCGAGAGTGTTCGTCCGGCGCTCGAGTTGGCGAGTGAACACGTGCGGCAGGTGTTGCGAAGTTTCTTTCCTGTGTTCATCAGTCGCGGCGTTGTGCAGATCAGCGCGTTTGTCGATGCCTTTCTGGCGAGCTTTTTGGGTGAGGGCGCAGTGGTGGCGCTCAACTACGCGCAGAGTCTTTACACGCTGCCGGTGAGTTTGTTTGGTATGTCCGTGTCGGCGGCGGAGTTGCCGGCGATGTCGAAGTCGCTGGGGGCGACGGAAGTGGTAGCGGAGACGTTACGGCATCGTTTGGACCAGGGGTTACAGCGTATCAGTTTCTTTATCGTGCCTTCAGCGATGGCGTTTCTGGCGCTTGGTGATGTGATCGCGGCGGTGTTGTATCAAACGGGTAAGTTTACGCGCGACGATTCAATTTACGTTTGGATCATTCTGGCGGGTGCTTCGATTGGGCTGTTGGCTTCGACGCTTGGACGGCTTTATTCGTCGACGTATTACGCGTTGCGCGACACGCGGACGCCGCTCATTTTTGCAGTGGTGCGTGTGGGACTGACGACGGCGGTGGGTTACGTGTTTTCGATTCATCTGCCACGGTGGTTGGGTGTGGACCAGCGATTGGGCGTGGCGGGGTTGATGGTCTCGTCGAGTATTGCGGGCTGGGTTGAGTATGTGTTGTTGCGGCGGAGTCTCAACGCGCGTATTGGACGAACGGGGTTGGCGTTTTCGTACACCGCGAAGTTGTTTGCGGCGGCATCGGCGGGCGTGGCCGTGGGATGGGGATTGAAGTTGCTGGTCATGGGTTGGCATCCGGTCCCCTTGGCGATCGTTGTGTTGGGTGGTTACGGCACGACGTATTTTGCCGTCGGCTATCTCCTCGGCCTCAACCAGGCCCGTGCCATCCTCGGCCGCATATTTAGGGTCCTCAAAATGCGTGGCAAATAAGCTGTAACCTGGAAACTCCCTCGAATTAACCCTGTTTCTCCTACAGCTTAGGAAACTACGGACAAGGAGCCCCCAATGCCCCCGATTTTCAACCTCCAGCGATTGCTCACATTATCAGCGGCGCTCGTCGTCATGATGATGGCATCAGCAACCGTCTGGGCTGACCCGATCGTCATTACGACCGGAAACCCCGGAAACCAGGGTACCGATAACGTCTTATTCAATAATCCCGCACTGACTCATTCAGGCCTCGTGGTCCAGGGTGACTTCAACGGCTCGGGCGCAGGTTTTATAGTCGATTTCACTTCCACTTCCGGCAGCGGCAATCTCGGCGTCAGCGGCGGCCAGGCAGTCCTCGTCGGCGGCACAGGCAATACGCCCTTTACGAATACCACGGTTCAACTCGAAAACGGCGCCACGTTCCAGAAGTTGATTCTCAACATCGACGTAACCAACGGTCTGACCCCACCGAATCAGGTGCAGTTCACCGTCAACTACACGCTGCTCGGAGGCCAGGTCTTTAACCAGGTCTTCACTGTAGACGCCAACGGCCAGAACTTCTTTGGTATTGAAGCTTTCGAAGGCGCCGTCATCAACAGCGTGACGATCCAGGCCCTTGGCAATACCACGTTTGCCGATATCAACCAGTGGCGTCTCGGCGGGTTTGCCAGTCCACCGCAGACTGAAGTTCCGGAACCAGCGAGCTTGCTGCTGTTGGGTAGTGGTTTGGTGGGAACGGCTGGCGCGCTTCGTCGTCGCTTGAAAAATCGCTCGAATAAATAAGACTGAGGAGTTGACCCCCATGTACACGATGCCAATGATTCTTCCGCTCGATTCCACCGGTCGAATCTATGTACTCCAGGATAAAAACGGTCAGGTGGTGGGCACTGGCTCGCGGGAAGTTTGCGAAAAGCTGATGTACCTGATGGACGCGGGACTCTCCCCGGCAACTGATAATGGTCTCGGCATCCAGCTTAAGAACGTTCGCGCCGCGATCACGATCTAGCTTTCGAGCAAGGGTGACAAGGGTTCTGGAACAGGTGTTCGGCCTGTTCCAGAAATTTTTTTTTAGATTTATCTGGAGTCCGCCGGTGATTAGGTATTTACCTTAAGTATCCTGGAAAACGGACAGTTGGTGCAGCGGGCAGGCAGGCGGGGGCGGCTCCCGGGCCGCCGTTTTTGCGTAAATTCCCCCACGGATCACCACCTTTAAACTGTTATCATTCCGGGCGTGCAACCGGTAATCTTCGCTCAGCAAATGCGTGAGATCGATCGTCTCACCGTCGAAAACTACCACACCACCTCACTGCTGCTGATGGAATCGGCCAGCGCGGCCTGTCTCGACGCGATTCGCGGCCGTTTCAACGGCGACCTGTCAAACAAGCGCGGCCTTGT
The DNA here is from genome assembly GCA_020199835.1 of Acidobacteriota bacterium. Lineage (GTDB taxonomy): Bacteria > Acidobacteriota > Blastocatellia > Pyrinomonadales > Pyrinomonadaceae > PSRF01. The sequence continues at coordinate 88,188 of JAIVJV010000011.1, forward strand.
CCTCTGCGGCAAAGGCAACAACGGCGGCGATGGCGCGGCCCTCGCGCGCGGCCTCTGCCGCGCCGGCGTCCAATGCGACGTCGTCCTATTTGGCAAATTCGCGGAAACAGCCGGCGACGCCCACACCAACTTCGAATCCGTACGCCACCTGGCGAGCTTTGCAGCGGGCTCAGCCGAAGCTCCCGCGCCGCTCACGTTCATCGAGTGCGAAGGCGTTCACGCGTGGGAACAGATCGCCAAGCCACGCCGCACCTATGACGTGATCGTCGATGCGCTTTTCGGCACCGGTCTGACGCGCCCGCTCGAAGGCGTCTTTCTCAAGGTCATCGAACATCTCTCGTTGCTCAAACAAGCACGCGAACGTGCCGGCGGCGCGAAACCACTGATTCTCTCGATTGACGTCCCTTCCGGACTCAACGCCGACAAATCGGATCTGATTGGACCAGCAGTCTGTGCTGACCTGACCGTCACGTTTACGGCGGCCAAGCCCGCCAACGTTCTGCCGCCGGCGTGTGAGCATAACGGCGAACTGATAGTCGCAGACATCGGTTCGCCTGCCTCGCTGATCGCAGCGATGAAACCGTGGTTGTTTCTAACCGAAGCCGAAGACGTGCAAAGCTGGCTGGTGAGCACGCGCTACAAGCCCGATTCGTACAAGAACAGTCACGGACACGTGTTGATTGCGGCTGGCTCGCGTGGTTACTCGGGCGCTGCGGCGCTGTGCGGCGACGCGGCCATGCGTAGCGGCGCGGGACTCGTCACTGTCGCCACGCCGAGCTCCGCACAAGCGCTCGTCGCGACCCGTGCGATGCCGGAAGTGATGACTACCGAACTCGCCGAAACCGATCGCGGCGCGATAAGTGACGAGGCTGTCGAGCACTTTTTGAGTCTCGCTTCGAAAGCGACTGTCATAGCGATTGGGCCAGGACTCACCTCAGACGACGAGCGTCCGCGAAGGTTTGTGCGCCAGATCGTAGAGCGTCGCACGCGTCCCTGTGTCATCGACGCCGATGGTCTGAACTGTCTCGCGCCGTGGCCCAACGAACTGAACGGCTCGGAAGCGCAGCCGCTGATCCTGACTCCGCACCCCGGCGAGATGTTGCGACTGCTCGGCACGGAAGACAAAGCAGCGCTCGCAGACCGGGTAGAAACCGCGCGCCGGTTTGCTACGACGCACAAAGTGATTCTCGTGCTGAAAGGTTCGCGGCCGCTCGTCGCAGCGCCAGACGGACGCGTGTTCATCAATCCGACCGGCAACGCGGGACTCGGCACCGCGGGTTCCGGCGACACGCTTACGGGTCTCATCTCCGGCTTCCTGGCGCAGGCTTACGCGACATTAAAAGACGACACCGATCCGCTCGCAGCAACGATCGCTGCGCTTTACGTCGGTGGTCTCGCCGGCGATCTCGCGGCACGCGAACTAGGCATGCGCACGATGGTCGCGTCAGACATCCGCGAGCATTTCAGCCAAGCCGTGCAACTACTCGATCCGCAGGGAGAACAGCCGTAACGCCGCCATGAACGATACCAGCGCGCAAATTCAGAACAGCGAGTCGGGCCTACCCAGCGGCGAGTTCGTCAGTTCGTCTCCGGAACAGACTTTCAACCACGGTCATCAACTCGGAGCACGGCTCGAAGGCGGCGAGATCTTGTTGCTGAGTGGACCACTCGGCGCGGGCAAGACGCTCTACGTCAAAGGAATCTGCGTGGCCTTAGGTGTGGCAGAAGACGAAGTAACAAGCCCGTCGTTCACGCTTGTAAATCCTTATAACGGCCGCTTGCGTCTCTATCACATCGATCTGTATCGACTCGACGAAGGCGCCAGCGCGGCACACGCCGTAGACCTCGACGAACTGTTATCCGACGAGCGCGCCGTGATCGTAATCGAGTGGGCGGAGCGCATGGGCTCCTATCCCCTTCCCGGCAACGTCTGGCACATCGAAATCTCCGGCGACGGCGACTCCCCCCGCCACATCCGCGTCACTCGTGTGTTAACATCGTGAACGTTAATTACACGAAGGAGACTTTTTGCGATGCCTTATCCTGAAATCATGATTCGGCCGATGCGCGAGGATTTGACGCGGCTCGGCGTGGAAGAGTTGAGGACTGCCGAGGCAGTTGACGAGACCATTAAGAACAGCCAGGGCACGTTGATGGTGGTTGTTAATTCGATCTGCGGTTGCGCCGCGGGCAAGGCGCGCCCCGGAGTGGCAATGGCGCTGCAACACGAGGTGAAGCCCGATAAAGTGGCGACTGTTTTTGCCGGCGCCGATATCGAAGCAACGGAACGCGCGCGCAGTTACTTCACGGGTTATGGACCATCATCGCCATCGATCGCGCTTTTGAAAGACGGCGAGCTGGTTTACATGCTGGAGCGCCGCCAGATCGAAGGCCGCGACGCAAACCAGATCGCCGGCGAACTCACGCAGGCGTTTGAGAAGTATTGCGCGAACTAGGGAGACTTTGTACTTAGTACTAGCCACAGACTCACACGGAGGAACACGGACTAGGCGAATCATTGAAAACTTTTGTCCGTTTTCTCCGTGTAAATGCTTGGCCAAGCTTTGTGCTTAAGCGCTTCGAGACGCGTAACGTCTAACGGCCCAATAACCTCATCACTTCAGAGTGCAGCAACACCACGTCGGGAGATTGCTGTAGCGCGAGAAAATAGTTTTTCTGAAACTGCGTGCCTGACTCGGACGGCGCAAGCAGGTTCTTCGCGCGCTCGATCAACGCCTTCGCATCCTCTTCCGTCGGCGGCGTCTCGGTGTCTCGCGTGTCCAACGACTCGTCGATCTGCACGATCAGCTCCGACAAACGGTGCAGCCAATCGAACCACGGGTCCTTCAGCACCAACTGCAAAAACTCATAACTATTCGCAATACGCCCGCGCGTACGCTCGTAGTCGCGCCGTTCCAGATCGAGCAGCAACTTGTGCAATCTCAACAACCCATGCCGCAGGTCCTTCAACCCATCACGCGTAAGCTCGGACACCCTCTCGTTACTCATATCGCCCCCTGTTGCCCAAGTATATCCGATGGTTCGCTATGCTATGATCCCGCCGATGCCCAGCGCCGTCTCCCTCAACACTCGAATTGAGGAGCTTCACAACTTTCGCATCGCACGCCTGGGAGATCAGCTCGCACACAGACTCGCGGTGGCCCTCGCTCCCCACGCAAACAAACGCACCGCCGCCGAAGTCACCGTGGAAGATCTGCTCGACTATTTGCCGATGCGTTACGAAGATCGATCTCACCCGGCCGCAATCAGCGATCTTTCCGATGGATTGGAAGCTTCGCTCGAGTTACTCGTGCAACGCGCCCATGGTTACCAGGTCCGAAAAGGTTACGGCCGCTCGCGTCTCTTCATCTTCGAGGTCACTGCATACGACGCTACTCGCAGCGGCCGCGAAGTGGTCGTCTGGTGGTTCGTCTCGGGCCACCGTGCTTACGAGATCGTCACGTACTACAAAAACAAGCTCGTGCCCGGAACCCGTTTCATAACTTTCGGACGTTGGGAATGGAATGCAGCGAAGGGCACGTACAAACTCCAGTTACACCGGCCCGCCGACGAACTCGAAATCCTTCCCTCACCCGAACAACCAACGTTAACCGGCGAACCCGAAATCGATCTCGAACAGTCAGAAGAAAACGTGCCCGACCCGGCTCTCGCTGCGATTCACGTCGGCCGTCGCGTTCCGGTGTATCGCAAGCTTGGTCTATTCAACTCGAAACGCGTCCGCGAGATCGTTCACGCCGTCCTCGCGGGCATGGACGCACAGACGATCGGAGAAACACTTCCCGCGGATCTATTGCAACGCGTTCGCCTCGTCAGCCGCGCGCGCGCGCTGAACGAGATTCACTTCCCTCCACCTGATGCGTCGATGGAAGATTACGAACTCGCCCGCAGTTCCGCGCACCAGCGAATAATCTTCGAAGACTTCTTCTGGATCACGTTCGCGATCGGCCTCAAGCGTGGCCGGCGCACAAAGGAAGTGAAAAGCGCTCCGCTAAAGATCGATAAAACGGTCTACAAACATATCGCCGCGGTGTTGCCGTTCAAGTTGACGGAAGCCCAGGTAAAAGTCACGCGCGAGATCTTCAACGATCTGAAATCGGCCGCGCCGATGAATCGTCTGCTCCAGGGCGACGTGGGCAGCGGCAAAACGATCGTCGCCGTCATCGCCATGCTCGCGGCGATGGAAAACGATCTGCAAACGGCGTTGATGGCGCCCACCGAGATCCTCGCCGAACAGCACGCGCGCAACATCAAACGCTTGTTGAGGCAGTCGCCATATCGAGTTGAATTACTGACCGGTTCACTTCGCGCCGCCGAAAAGAAACAACTCCGCGCCGCGCTCAAAGCGGGTGAGATCCAGGCGTGCATCGGCACGCACGCGCTCGTTCAGGAAGGCGTCGCGTTTGCAAACCTCGGTCTCGTCGTCATCGACGAACAGCACCGTTTTGGCGTCATGCAACGCGCTGAACTGCGCGCCCGCGGCTTCAATCCCGACGTGCTCGTGATGACCGCGACGCCCATTCCACGCTCACTCGCGATGACGGTTTACGGCGATCTCGACGTTTCGGTGATCGACAACTTACCGCCGGGTCGCACGCCGATCGAAACGATCGTTGCGGGCGAAGATCAACGACAGGAAGTGAAGCGTTTGATCGCGCGCGAAGTGAAAGCCGGGCATCAGGTGTACGTGGTCTATCCGCTGGTTGAAGAGTCAGAGAAGATGGATCTAAAAGACGCGACGCGCCGTTACGAGTATCTGCGCGACGTGGTCTTTCCGAAACTCCCGATCGGCTTGCTGCACGGCAAGATGAAACCAGTGGAGAAGGAGACGGTGATGAGCGCGTTCGTCGCGGGCGAGATCAAGATCCTCGTTTCCACGACGGTGATTGAAGTCGGCGTCGACGTGCCGAACGCGTCGGTGATGATCGTCGAGCATGCGGAACGATTCGGGCTGTCGCAACTCCATCAGTTGCGCGGCCGGGTCGGGCGCGGCGCGAAAAAGAGTTACTGTGTTTTGTTGACGAGTGACAAAAAGACGGCGATCGCGGAAGAGCGTCTCGGGATCATGGCGAAAACAACCGACGGTTTTGTGATTGCAGAGAAAGATCTCGAGTTGCGCGGGCCGGGTGAAGTGCTTGGCACGAGGCAGTCGGGTGTGCCGGAGTTTAAGGTTGGAAATATCGTGCGTGACCGCCCACTGTTGGAACGCGCACAACGCGAAGCCGAATTTTATTTAACGAAGGAGAAATCCCCTGCGACAGCTAAACTCGTCGCAACGATTATGAAAGACTCACGGTTCGGTTTGGCGGCAGTTGGGTAAGGGATCATGAGGGTAATTGCGGGAGCTTTTAAAGGACGGAACCTGAAGAGTCCGCCATCGATGCAGGTGCGGCCCACTTCGGATCGACTGCGCGAAACGCTCTTCAACGTTATCGCCGGGCGTGTTCCGGACGCGCGGTTTCTCGATCTGTGCGCGGGTTCGGGCGCTGTCGGCATTGAAGCCCTCTCGCGCGGCGCGGCGCACGCGACGTTTGTCGATCGCTCGCGACGGAGTTGCCAGTTGATCGAATCAAACCTCGAGTTGTGTCGGGTGCCTGAGGAGCAGAGGGACATTTATTGTTCAGAGGTGAGCGAGTTCGTGAGACAGTGGGACGCGGATAAATTGGACCTCGCGTTCTTCGATCCGCCTTACAAGACCGATTATTTACGCATTTTGGAGTTACTTGGCTCGGGAAAGATTCTAGAGCCTGGCGGATTGCTCGTGGCGGAGCATCACCACAAAACCGAACTGCCCGAAACGATTGGCAACCTCCGCCGCACGCGTGTACTCAAGCAAGGCGATTCCTCGTTGAGCTTCTACGTTTGTTAGAATCCCTCGAATGTTAGTACTCGGTATCGAAACTTCCTGCGACGAAACCGCCGCTGCGCTTGTGCGCGACGGCCGCGAGATCCTGTCGTCTGTGATCTCTTCGCAAGTCCCTATTCACAAGCGCTTTGGCGGTGTGGTGCCGGAGCTCGCCTCGCGCGAACATCTCGACAAGATCGTTCCGGTTGTCAACGAGGCGTTCGAGCGCGCGGGAGTGACCACCCGCGATGTTGACGGCATTGCGGTCACAGTCGGACCAGGACTGGTCGGCTCCTTGCTCGTCGGCGTGTCTTACGCGAAAGCGATGGCCTACGCGTTGAAGAAACCTTTCGTCGGCGTGAATCACATTGAGGGCCACATCTACTCGGTGGCGTTCGAAAATCCGCCGATTGAATATCCGGCAGAAGCACTCATCGTCTCTGGCGGACACACAAACATCTTCTTCATTCCGGAACCGGGAAAGTACAAAGTGCTCTCACGCACGCGCGACGACGCGGCCGGTGAAGCGTTTGACAAGGTCGCGAAGTTGCTGGGACTCGGGTATCCGGGTGGGCCAATCATCGAACGTCTCGCGCGCGAAGGTAACCCACACGCGGTGCCATTCTCGTTGCCGCGCATGGGCGACGGTTTGCCGGATTTCAGTTTCAGCGGGTTGAAGACTGCGGTCACGAAATACGTTCGCGAGAGCGGAGTCACGCCGGTTGAAAATGGCGGCGAGCCGTCGCAGGCGATCAAGGATCTCGCCGCCAGTTTTCAACACACGGTGGTGCAGTCGTTGGTGAAGACGATGGCACGTGTCGCAGAGGAGAATTATCCGAAGACGTTGATCATTGCGGGTGGTGTTGCTTGCAACGGGAAGTTGCGCGAAGTCGCGAAGGAGACGGCTGGCCGGCTGGGTCTGCCGGTTTACTTCCCGTCACCGCACCTTTCGACGGACAACGCTGCGATGATCGCCGCCGCCGGAACCGTAAAACTGGAAGCGGGCCAACACGACGCTCTCGACCTCAACGCCGACGTTACGCTGCGCCTGCAAAACATGGATCTCGCAGAGGAAGCTGCTAAACGCGCAGGCGTGAGATATCGACTTTAGCCACGGAAGAACACAGAAAACACGGACCAGCAAAAGCTGTCCGTGTTCCTGTTGTCTGTGTTTATCTGTGGTGTGACACCGTCACGCGGCGTCTAGTGTGGGCCTTATCAACCCTCTATCGTGCTCATCGCAGTGACGGCACGCTTTTCGTACGCGGCAATGGTGGCAATGTTTTTCTTCTCCACCTCCGTTAGCGCCGCTTCCGTAAAGTTCGGGTCCGGCTTGTACCAGTCGAAACTGGAAAAATACTTCTGCAGCCACGGCTCTTTAAACACTTTGCCGTGACGCGCGTAGATCTCCTGCCGCATCTGGCTCGCATCTTCGAGAAACAATCCTTCCAAAAGCGCACGCGCGATCGGCTTCGTGCTCAGCTCCTCGTGAATCTGGTTCTCATACTTCACGATCGTTTCGACGTTGAGCTTATCGGTGGCGGAAAGCTGTTCGTCGTTGAATTCTTCGTCCGGCGTGTACCACGGTTGCGCGTAGAAGTACTGTCCGAGCCATGCCGTGCGGAAGATGCGGCCGTGCCGCGCGTAGATCTCGTTTCTCAGCAATCGCAACTCATGAAGACTTAGACCTTGCAGCATCTGCTCCGAGATGGTGCGATTCTCGAAGAACTCCAGGTCGCCCGGCAGCAGCGCGACGTTACGCTGTTTCTTCTGCGCGCCGCTCAGGATCTCCAGATTCTTGCGCTCGATGGCGGTGAGCTTTTTAGGATCGTACTTGTCACTTGGGATGTACCAGTAACGTTCTTCAAAATACTTCTGCAACCACGGCTCATCATCGAAACGCTTGCCATGAATCGCTTCGATCTCCGCGGTTAATACCTTCCACTCCGCGCCACTATGCTTGCCGAGTTTGCGGGCGGGAATCGCGCGGTCGCGCCAGTAACGCATGTCGCCCGGCTGAATCGTTTCGTGTTTGGCTGCCTCGGCTATACGAATGAGATCGAGGTTGCGACGCTCCGTGTCGTTCAGCATCGAGTTCGCAAACTCGGGGTTCGGCTTGTACCACGGCTGCTCTTCGAGAAACAGCTTGATCTCCATGTCCTTGAACACGCGTCCGTGGCGGCCAAAGATCAAGCCGCGCACGAGTTTCAGCTCATACAACTCGAGTTTCTGAATCTGCGCTTGCTTGATCGCGTTGCGGCGGAAATTAAAGTTTTTCCAGGGCTCGAGGAAATCCTGTGCGCTGGCGGTAACAGACAACACGAGCAAAAACGCGCACAGTGAGAGAACGGTGCGAATGTGTCGGGAGGCGGAGATCATAAAATCCTTCCATTCCGCGTCAGCCAAAGATGTCGCGGACTTTATCGACGAGTCCTTTATCTTCCAGGTCTTTATTTTCAACGTCGGCCAGTTGTTCGAGCAGCTTTCGTTGTTCTCGGGTCAGGGAGGTCGGGGTCATCACGGTCACTGAAACAAAGAGATCCCCTCGACCGCGTCCGCCGAGCGCAGGCATGCCTTTCCCCCGGAGGCGAAAAACCGTACCGGTTTGGGTGCCCATCGGAATCTTGAGTTTTTCATCGGCATCGAGCGTCTTCACCATGATTTCCGCACCCAGCGCCGCCTGCGCAAACGTTATGGGCACTGCTTCGTAAAGATTGCTACCTTGTCGCTCAAACTGCTCATGCGCGGCAACGTGGATAACCACGTAAAGATCGCCGGACACACCCCCCTGCACGCCCGACTCCCCTTCACCTGAAACGCGTAATCTGGAGCCGGTTTCGACACCTGCCGGAATTTTTACTTCCAACTGCTTCTCGCGTTCGACGCGTCCCGCGCCATGACACGTCTCGCAGGGATCCTTGATTGTCCTGCCCGCGCCGCGACAGACGTGACACGTTCGCGCCACCGAGAAGAAGCCCTGCTGGTAACGAACCTGGCCCGTGCCACTGCAAGTCGAACAACTTTCCGGTTGCGTTCCCGCTTTAGTGCCGGCGCCTTTACACGTGTCGCAGGTTTCGAGACGCGGAATACGCAGTTGCGCCGTCATTCCTTTCGCGGCTTCTTCGAGCGAAATCTCCAGATCGTAACGAAGATCGGCGCCGCGTTGCGCGGTCGAACGCCCTCGACCACCGCGCGCGCCGCCAAACACGTCGCCAAAGCCAAACAGGTCGCCGAGTATGTCTTCGATCCCACCGAAACCGGGCGCGCCCCAGTTTCCCGCGCCGGCGCTGCTCGAAACTCCTGCATGGCCGAACCGATCGTAACGCCGCCGCTGTTCGGCATCAGACAACACGCTGTACGCCTCGGCGGCTTCCTTGAACTTCTCTTCCGCCGTGGCATCGTTGGGATTTTTGTCGGGGTGATACTTCACTGCGAGCCGTCGATACGCGCTCTTGATCTCTTGATCAGTCGCAGTACGACTCACGGAGAGGACTTCGTAATAATCACGTTTGCTACTCATTCGATCTATCTCTAACTAAACTTCGCTCCTGGTCGTCGTGTCAGGCGCTGCACTCAGCATCGCGGACGTGAGTTGTCCGGCCACGCCTTCCAGGCTCGTCAGAACCTTTCTCATCTCGCCAATTTCTTCCGACTTTACCGCGGCTTCGGCTGCGCCGAAAACACGTTCGGCAACCTCCTGCTGCTCTGCGGTCAACATCCCGCCGAATTTCGTAAACGACCGCCTGGTGTTCCGCAGCAGCGAATCCAGTTTGTGCTTCAGTAACAGGACTTCTTTAACGTTGCGATCGGTGTCGGCAAAGTCATCTGCTTCGCGGATTAACCGGTCGATCTCCTCCGGAGCCAGGCCGGAGGTCGGCGTGATGCGCATCTGCTGCTCGCTTCCGGTTGTCTTGTCCTGCGCGGACACGGACACGATTCCGTTCGCGTCGACTTCAAACGAAACTTCAATCTGCGGCACGCCGCGCGGGTTCGGCGGAATCCCAACCAGCTCAAATTTGCCCAACGAACGATTGGCTTTCGCAACCTCGCGTTCGCCCTGCAGCACGTGAATCTCCACCGACGACTGGTTATCGATAACCGTTGTAAACGTGCGGCTCTCGCGCAACGGGATGGTTGCATTGCGCTCAATAATCTTCGTGAACAACCCGCCACGCGTCTCCAGGCCTAGACTCAAAGGCAGAACGTCTAGCAGCACGATGTCCTTCACGTCGCCACTCAAGACACCGCCCTGAATCGCGGCGCCCATGGCCACCACTTCGTCCGGATTGATCTCCGCCGAGGGCTTGCGCCCAAAGATCTTTTCCACCGTGCGCTCAACGATCGGAGAACGGGTTTGACCGCCGACCAAAATCACTTTCTGAATGTCTGACGCTTGCAGTTCGGCGTCTTTCAGCGCGGTCAAGCATGGCTCGACAGTCTGTTCCACGAGATCGCTGACAAGCGATTCAAGCTGGTCGCGCGTCAGTGTCTTGTTGAGATGTTTCGGCCCGGAAGCGTCAGCCGCGATGAACGGGAGGTTGATGGCTGTTTCCGTCGCTGACGACAGATCGCACTTCGCGCGTTCCGCGACTTCTTTCAATCGCTGCAACGCTAAACGGTCTTGCCGCAGATCGATGCCGGTGTCGGCGAGAAACTGTCCCGCCATCCAGCTCATGATCCGTTCGTCGAAGTCTTCGCCACCGAGAAACGTGTTTCCCGAGGTGGATAACACTTCGAACACGCCATCGTTCATCTCCAGGATCGAGATATCAAACGTGCCGCCGCCCAGGTCGTAAACCGCAAAGCGTTCCGAGCCTGACTTGCCCAGACCGTACGCGAGTGCGGCAGCCGTAGGCTCGTTGATGATGCGTTCGACTTTCAGCCCGGCGATCTTGCCCGCGTCTTTCGTCGCCTGCCGTTGCGTGTCGTCGAAGTAAGCGGGAACGGTGATGATCGCCTCGGTCACCGCTTCGCCGAGAAATTCCTCGGCAGCGGCTTTCAAACGTTGCAGCACGATCCCCGACAACTCCGGCGGACTGTAGCTGCGGCCTTGCACCTGCACGCGCGCGTCGCCGTTTGACGAATCGACGATTTCAAACGCGGAAGTCTCGCGCGTGCGTTGCACTTCCCGCGATTGAAACTTGCGGCCGATGAGCCGTTTGACGGCGTAGACCGTATTCGCGGCGTTGGTGACAGCCTGACGTTTCGCGATCTGGCCGACGAGACGTTCACCTTTTTCAGTGAAACCAACGACACTGGGCGTCGTGCGGCCACCTTCTTTATTGGGGACAATCTGCACGGCGCCGCCTTCAAGCACGGCGACACAGCAGTTGGTCGTGCCTAAATCAATGCCAATCGCTTTTCCCATCGATCTCCGGTTCCAGGTGGTTATTCAACGTGCTGCAAGAGGCTACTTTCGTGTTGCAACTTTCACCAGGGCGGGACGAATCAGCTTATCGCCAAGGCGGTAGCCGGCAACAATCTCCTGTATGACAGTGTCGGGTTCGTACTCGTCGGTAGCTTCTGTGATCACTGCTTCATGAACGTGAGGATCAAAAGGTTCACCTACCGCGGGAATTTGCTTCACGCCGAGCGTGTCCAGCAGGCCGTTGAGCTGTTTCCAGATGAGATCGACGCCACTCAGGAAGTGACGAAACTCATCAGACTCGGCCGCTTCGACGGAAGCCTCTGCTTCGAGCGCGCGTTTGAGATTGTCGGAAACCGGCAGCAACTTCGTCGCGATGTCGGCGACCACGCGGTTGTAGGTTTCGTTCCGCTCGCGATCGACGCGCTTGCGGTAATTTTCAAAGTCTGCCTGGCGGCGGGCGAGTAGGCTCTTCAACTCCGCGTTCTCTCCCTCCACGCGCTTCAACTCGGATCGGGTCGCAATCAACTCGGCGGTGGCAGGCCCACCGACCCTTTCGCTTTCCGGCTCGTCTATTTCGGCCGCGAGCTCATCAAGCGGGATTTCTTCGCCGTTATCGGCTGAAAGAACTTCGTTTTCGCTCTCGGGATCGGCGTCCATAAATTTGATCGGGATGCGGAAGTGCTTGTCTTTCCTGTCTGACGTCATTAGGAAGGATTGGACCTCAACGATTACGGGGCGGCTTGTTCGCCGAGACGATGCTCTATCAAACGCGCCATGTAGTTTACCATAGCCATTATCCGCGCATATTCAATTCTCATCGGCCCAACGACGCCGAGAGTGCCGACGCCTCCGTTCTGTCCGATCTGGTACGGCGCCGTGATCAGCGTGCAATTGCGCATCGAGTCGGTCGGGTGCTCGCGCCCGATGACCACGTGAACGTCGCCCGGGTACGGATGATCGTGCACACACTCGTTGAGAATTTTGATCAGCCGCGACTTCTCTTCAAACATGCGGAACAGATCGCGCATGCGTTCTACGTCGTCAAAATCCGGCTTGGTCAGAATGTTTGAAGCGCCGTCAACGTAAACTTCGCCCGCGCTCGTGTCCTCGCCCTCAAGACTGCGCTCGCACAGCAACACCGCGTTTTGCAGCAGCCGGTCGTACAGCGCTTTCTCCTCTTTCATCAACTCGACGATCTCGGCGCGTATGCTCAACAGGCTCTTGCCGCCAAACTCCGTGTTCAAATAACGCGCGGTGCGGTCGAGCTCGTCCTGATTGAACTCCTCGGACATCCGGATGACCTTATTGTGGATCATGCTGGCGGTCGAGACGAGCACGACGAGGATGCGTTTGTCGGGCAGTTGCACGAACTCGATGTGCTTCAGGCGATTCTCGGCCAGCGACGGTGAAATCACGATGCCGACGTTCTGCGAGAGCGCCGAGAGCACGTGCGAAGCCGTTTCCATCAACCGGTCCGGCGACGAAGCGGGGTCAAAACCACTGGCCGAGAACAGGTGATCGATCGCCTTTAGATCGCTCCGCGACAGGCGCGCCTCGCCCAACATGTTGTCAACGTAGTAACGGTAGCCTTTGTCGGTCGGCACGCGGCCGGCGGACGTGTGCGGTTGATCGACTAACCCCGCCTCTTCAAGTTCCGCCATCACGTTTCGAATCGTCGCGGGGCTCCAACCGTAGCCGTGAGCGAACCGATCGGACAGCACACGCGATCCCACGGCTTCACCGGTCACGAGGTGTTCCTTGATCAACGCAGCCAGAAGGATCTCCGCGCGGGAGTCCAAAACGCCTTTCTCGCTGGGTTGTAGATTTGAGGCTCTACGGGGCATATCTTCGACGTTTTGCAGTATAAAGGTTTTGTCCACAGATTGCACAGATTGCATGTAAGTTGTTGTATCACCGAGGCTTTTAGCTCCCTGGCCGCCGCGGGTTGACGGTTTTGGCTGCCCCTCCTTAAGATTGAACCTCCTTCGGTCGCGCATTACTCACATGAATGAAGTAAGTAAATATTTTGCAGATGCGTTTCGTCACATGGGCGGCAACCGCGGTGTGCCGGTGATCGAAGTGCGTTTTTATCCCTACGCTGGACTGCGACACACGATCCGCTTGCGCTCGGGACGCGTTTACGTGCGTCTCTCTGACATCTGCAAAGACGCGCCACCGGAAGCGATCCGCGCCCTCGCGTGGATTCTCGTAGCGCGACTGCTCGGCAAGAAAGTGCCAACAATTCACGACCGGGTTTATCGTGATTACTCTTTGACTCCTACCGTGATGCGTTCGTCTGATCTCGCGCGACGCGGCCGCGGACGCAAGATGATCTCTACGGCCCAGGGCGAGGTTTACGATCTCGACCGGATGTTCACGAAATTGAATCGTCGTTACTTCGACGGACAGATTCCGAAGCCGACCATCACATGGTCGCAACGACGCACGAGAAGCATTCTGGGTCATCACGATCACATCTACGACAGCATCACGATCAGTAAGACACTCGATTCACAGGACGTGCCCGAGTGGTTCGTGGAGTACATCCTTTATCACGAGATGCTCCACATCAAACATCCGGCGCGTTTGATCAAAGGCCGGCGCTATTACCACACGAGTGCGTTTCGTCTCGATGAGCGACGCTTCCCATATTACGAGCAGGCACAGAAGTGGCTCGACCGCCTGGCCCGTCTCCGCAGAGTGCCGCGAGCACGCGCCGCCTGAAATTGTGGAACTATCGCGGTAGGTAAAAGTGAATACAATCGAGGTAGGTGGGCTCCTCAAAGAGGGCGGTCACTCTGGACATGGATTCAGAGGATCGCCCTTCTTAGTTATAGGTTGAAGTTTAGGCCCTAGACAAAGCCGCAAATGCCTCGGTAGACTACGCGTTTTGTTCAAACCTCTTATTTTCACATGGAGACTTCAGTTATATGGCTATTCCCGCAACCCAGATACGACGCGGCATGGTGATCGTTTTCGAGGGCCAACCCTGCAAGGTCGTCGACTTCCGCCACCACACGCCCGGCAACCTGCGCGCGATGGTGCAGACCAAGCTGCGAAACATTCGTACTGGCTCTTCTTTTGAACATCGTTTCCGCTCCCAGGACACTGTCGATCGCGCGAATCTCGAACAGCACGAGATGGAGTATCTTTATTCCGACGGCTCGCACCACCACTTCATGAACACAGAGAACTACGAGCAGATCGCTTTGAGCGAAGATGATCTCGGGGATGCGACGCCGTGGCTGACGCCAGGACTGAAACTTCAAGCGGAGTTTTATGAAGGCGCGCCCATCGGCATCGATCTGCCACCATCAATGGAGCTGACCGTGGTCCGAACCGAGCCGACGTTGAAGAGCGCTACGGTTTCCAACGTCAACAAGCCTGCGACCCTCGAAAACGGCGTGACGATTACAGTGCCTCCATTCATCAACGAAGGGGATCGGATCAGAGTGGATCCGACGGAAGGGCGTTACATCGAGCGGGCGAAATAATGTACCTGGCTTACAGCCTCCTTCTATCCACAGGTCTGCTGCTGCTCTCACCTTACTTCCTGTTTCAGGCGCTCGTGCACCGCAAGTACGTAGCAGGTGTGCGCGAGCGCCTTGGTTTTCTACCCAGGCTAAATAATCAACCCGTTGTCTGGTTGCACTGCGTTTCGGTTGGCGAGGCGCAGGCGGCGCGGCCGCTCGTCGAGCGGATTCGCAAAGAATTACCGCAACACGCGCTGGTCGTTTCGACTGTCACGTTGACGGGACAGAAACTCGCGCGCGATCTGTTTCGCGCGCAGGCGTTGAGCGTGTTCTATTTTCCGTTTGACTGGCGTTGGTCTGTGAGACGTGCTTTGAGAGCTATCAATCCGGCGGCGGTGCTGGTGATGGAAACGGAGTTATGGCCGAACTTTTTGCGGGAGTGTAAGAGCCGGGACATTCCGGTGGCGCTGGTTAATGGGAGGATTTCGCGTAAGTCGTTTGTCCGCTATTTGCAGATCAGGTTTTTTTTGCGGCGGGTGTTGGAGTGTTTGACGATCGCGGTGATGCAGTCTGACAGGGATGCAGAGAGGATTCGTGAGCTGGGGATGGCCACCGAGCGAGTTTTCAGCGTTGGGAACTTAAAGTTTGAGGCTGGGACCGCGGATCAAAAGACCGATGTCAAAACGCGATTTGGGCTACAAGCGAACGTCCCGCTTGTACTCGCGGCCAGTACTCACGCGCCGGAAGAAAAGATCGTGCTCGAGAGTTTCAAGAAGTTGCAAGAGTCGCAGCCGAGTACGCGATTAATGATAGCTCCGCGACATCCCGAACGTTTCATTGAAGTCGCGCAGTTAATTCAGGCTTCGGGGTTGAGTTGGACGCGACGCACAAGTGCGCCCGCGCCGGAAGATGCCAGCGCCGCCGTGATTTTGCTCGACACGATCGGTGAGTTAACTTCGGTGTACTCGCACGCGACTATCGTTTTCGTCGGCGGCAGCATCGTCGATCGTGGCGGACACAACGTGCTCGAACCCGCGGCGCACGGCGTGGCCGTAGTCACCGGCGCGCACACACACAACTTCCACGCGATCGTCGACCTGCTCACCGAAGCGAAGGCAATCGTGCAACTGGGGCCACTCGAAGGCGAAGCAGCCGTGGTTGCATTGGCCGAAGCGCTGCGGCGGCTGCTCGTTGATGCCGAATGGCGTAACGAGTTGGGCAGCCGCGCGAAACAGATCGTCGCCGCAAACCAGGGCGCTACAGAGAGAACGATGAAACTGATCGCGCCGCTCTTTGCCGCGCCGGTGGCCGCGAGCCCGCCTTCGGATTCACTACTGCCGGCCAACGCCACCTAGAACCATGAAGTCACTCGTCCTGCCACCGCTGAGTGCGTTGTACGGCGCGGTCACGCGCACGCGGCTCGCACTTTATCAGCGCGGCACTTTTCACACGACAAAACTCGATCGGCCGGTGATTAGCGTCGGCAACATTACAGCGGGTGGAACCGGAAAGACGCCCCTCGTCGAGTGGGTCGCCAGAAACGTTGCCGGCGCCGGCAAAAACGCGTGCATCCTGACGCGTGGTTACGGACGCGAGAATCCGCAACGGCAAGTCGTCGTCTCAGACGGAAAAACAATACTCGCCACACCCGCGGAAGCCGGCGACGAACCTTTTTTGCTCGCCACAAAACTACTCGGCTCAGCCGCGGTGATCTGCAACGCCGATCGCATCAGTGCCGGCCGCTTCGCGATCGAAACTCTGGGCGCTGACTGCTTCGTCCTCGACGACGGCTTTCAACACCTGCGTCTCGCGCGCGATCTCAACATCGTGACGATCGACGCAACGAATCCGTGGGGCGGCGGCCAGCTTCTGCCTTACGGCCGCTTGCGTGAACCCGTTTCAAACCTCAGCCGCGCGGACTGTGTGGTGCTGACACGCTGCGATCAAGCCGAGAACCTGGAAGCACTGCACGCCGAGATCCATGCTTTGATCCGCGGCCTTCCCCTGTTTCATTCGACCATGAAACCGGTCCGCAGCCTTCTTCCTTCTGGCCCAGTCGCAGCGTTCTGCGCAGTCGGCAACGCAACCTCATTTTTCAGACAGCTAAAAGAGTCAGATCACGAAGTCGTGTTCGAAAAGTCGTTCACAGATCATCACGCCTATACTCAGAACGATGTTGACGAACTGATCCGCGCCGCAACACGCGCTGGGGCTACAAGCCTGATCACCACGGCAAAAGACGCCGTGAAGCTCCGCTCACTCCACTTCTCACTTCCCTGGCACGTCTTCGAGATCGAGATCTTGATCGAAGACGAAGCCGCTTTAACTCAGCTAATCAAAACTGCGGCGGGACTGTAGGTGTCGGTAGCGGCGGCGGCGGTTTCTCGGGCGTCTTCGTCGGCGCGGGTGAAGGCACACCTTGCGGTATGCTGCGCGTCGGCTCGGGCAACGGCGGTGCTTTACGATTCGTGTTTTCGTTAGTGTTGCTGTTGCTGTTCTCGTTCGTATTCGCGTTCGGCGTGGGACTCACGTCTTCGAGAGGATCGGCCGGCACTTCGGCGTTCGCATTGGGACTCGCATTCACGTTTGCAGGACGAGCCACCGTTCCGCCTGCGGGAATCCCTTCCTCACCTTTGCCGGTCGGCGTAGCTCCGGGTTGCACGGGCTGACTGTTTGGATCTGCCGCAAGTGTGTTCTGCTGCGTTTGGTTCGCATTCGGGTCAGCAACGGCGGAATTGCTCTTCAACGCGTAAATCACGGCAAACACGACGAGCAACCCGACCACGGACGGAATGAGCACCTTCATCGGATGGAAACTCGAAGCGGCCGCGACCGGTGGCGGTGTTGTCGGCCCGGAGACCGGAACCGTAACCGGGACGCGCCGTGGAGTAGCAGCCGGCGGTGGCGGTTCCTGTCTTGTTCGCACCATAGTGACTTCATCCGGTTCGTCACTGGCACGCTGCGTGGGCGCGCGGCTCGCCATCTGCGCAGGCACCGGCGCGAAGGTCGCGAGTCCCGACGCGATCGTCAGGTCTTCGACCAATTCCGCGACCGTCTGGTAACGGTTTCCCGGGAGCTTCGCCATCGCGCGCGTAATCACTCTGGCGACCGTCGGCGGTACGTCGCTGCGCTCGTCCAGCACCGACGGCACCGGTTCCTGCAAGTGCTTCATCATCACCATCGTCGGCGAATCAGCAGTGAACGGCACGTGACCAACTAACATCTCGTACAGGATCACGCCGAGCGAATAGATGTCTGAACGCGCGTCGATCTCGCCTTCCTGTGAACACTGCTCGGGCGACATGTACTGCGGCGTGCCAATCACGAGATTCGGCGCCGTAAGTCCCGCGTCGCGTTTTCCGTCCAGCTCGTTGATCTTGGCGATGCCGAAGTCCAGCACCTTCGCGTGATCGCCCGCCGTCGTGTCGACGAGCATGATGTTATCGCTTTTCAGATCGCGATGAATGACGCCCTGTTGATGAGCTGCATGAAGCGCGTCTCCAACCTGACGAATGATCCCCACGACTCGCAACAACGGCAGTGGCCCATCATCGCGAATCACCTGCTTCAACGTGCGGCCACTCAAAAACTCCATCACGAGAAACACGATGCCGTTCTCGTCTTCGCCAAAATCAGTGACGCTCAACGCGTTCGGGTGCGAGATACGCGACGCCGCGCGTGCTTCCCGCGAGAAACGCGCCACGATCTTTTCGTCCGCGGCAAGAGACGGACGTAGCACTTTGATGGCCACTGTCTTTTCCATCAACACGTGAGTCGCGCGATAGACCGTGCCCATGCCGCCTTCGTTCAGGCGTTCATCGATGCGATATTTTCCGGCGAGAGTGGAACCGAGCAGTGAGTCTTCAGTGGTTTCGAGCGCAACGCCGTCCGCCGGGCAAAGTGTATTGGTGTCAGGATATTCGATTCCGCACTGCGGGCATGTTTTCATCTGCGGTTGCGCCTCGTGGTCATGCTGTGGCGAGGGGGTAGCGCCAGACTATCACACTACTGTATAAAACTCCGAAACCGGGCCAAACTTCGAAAGCCCCATAACAACTCGCGTACATAATTATAGGGGCGGCCACTGAGAGCCGCCCCTGTGAACGTCTTCGATGTAGATATGACTAGCTGGGTTTGACGACCGCGAAAACTACCAGCAGCGCAAACAGCACCAGCGATTCGATCAGCGCCAGGCCCAGAATCATCATCGTCTGGATACGACCGGCAGCGCCGGGGTTCCGAGCTGCGCCTTCGCACGCCGCCGCGCCGATGCGCGACTGTCCGAGTGCGCCGCCAATGACGGCGATGCCGAAACCGATGCCCGCCGCGAGTGCGCGATACTTGCTGACCGAACTAGCATTGTCAGCGGCGCCCGTGGCTGCTTCGGCTTGCGCAAATACGGTCATGGCGCTCATGAGAATGCCAACCACCGCGAACAGCAACATTCTGAATTTGCTCATCCTTGTTTCTCCGATTTAACACCTGATTGCATTCGCGAGCAGAACCCGACGTTATTATTGCGCCTGCATCCGGTATTCACCGCCCCTCTTACAACGGCGCTCCAGCGAAACAGACACGGACTTGCTATGAATGTACGGGTACTGCTCTAACCCCGTAATGCAACCTTCACTTACCCGGCAACGTGTGCAGACGCATTGACTACACCGCTCACCGTGCATTGATAAAGCCGGTATTAAGTTAAGACGGGCGCAACCATCTCGTCGCCGTGGTAGTGCTCCTCGCCGGGCGCGGCATGATGCTCATGCGGCGGATGCGAGACCTCACTGATGTACAACTGCGAGAGCAATATAAAAACAAACGTTTGAATCAAAGCCACGAACACGCTCAAAGGCATCAGCGCAATCGGCGCGAACCACGTGTACGGCGGCGCCAGCGACGAGACCGTCAGCATCACCTTCTCGTCAGCGAACAGGTTACCGAAGAGACGGATGCCGAGTGAAAACGGACGGATCAGATTACTGATCACTTCGATCGGAAAGATGAGCGGCGCGATCCACCAGACCGGACCCATAAGGTGTTTGAGATGACCGCCGATTCCGTTCTCTTTAATGCCGATGTAGTTGTAGTAAAGAAACGAGCTCAAGCCGAGCGCGAACGTGACGCTGGTCGCCGCCGTCGGACTCATAAACAACGGAAAGAGTCCCATCAGGTTGCAAACAAGGATCAGCACCGCAAACGTCATCACTACCGGGAAGTATTGCAAACCGTGTGGCCCAATGATGTCCTGGATCATGTTGCGCACCGCAAGCACGCTGACCTCCAGCGTTTGTTGTGCGCCCCCCGGTTCCGACTCCGATAACTTGCCCTTGAAGATCCAGATGATCACCACACTCAGGATGCAGGCGATGAAGAACATCACGGTGTACCACGGGATCGCGTTCTCCGGGGTGTAAGGACCGAAAGCCGACTCGGCACTCGAACCGAACTTACCGAGAAGCCAATCCCACTTCGGCTTGGTATGCTTGAGTTGAAATGCGTATGCGGATTCGCCGAACCAGTGGTTCACAAGCTCCACGATGATGGGTGTATGGTGTTCGGCTTCTTCCGCGTGCTGTGCCGCTTCGGGAGCGGCTTCGTCCAACCAGAACATCAACTAATTTCCTCTCGCTCGATAATTGCGAAATAGAACTCTCTTAAAGCTTCGACCATCATGGCGACAACAAAGCTGCATAAACCGGCAAGCACCGCCGGCAGTGAAACGAGGTCCAGCGTGTGAGTCGCGAAAACGACTCCCGCGATCACCACGTAACGAAGCACAAACTGCGCGAGTCTGAATTGCGCCGCGCCGCCGTGGGCCGAAAGCTGGATGGCCGCGGCGGCCGAGTTTTTCAGCCAGTGATAACTGAACAGGGCCAGTAATCCGCCGAGCAGCAAACCGGTGGTGACTCGCCACGGACTAAACAACGCAGACGCAGCCACACTCAGCCCGGTGGCAATCGCCATCGTCCGGAAAATCCTCAGATTGATAGCATTATTCGCAGGATCGACCATGTACGGTGCCGCCGATTTTAATTTAATACGTCTTTGAACTCAAACGGACAA
This sequence comes from Acidobacteriota bacterium, assembly GCA_020199835.1. Classification (GTDB taxonomy): domain Bacteria; phylum Acidobacteriota; class Blastocatellia; order Pyrinomonadales; family Pyrinomonadaceae; genus PSRF01. The sequence goes on from JAIVJV010000011.1 coordinate 108,955, forward strand.
ACTCATATAGCCCGACCGCCGAGCCGAGCACGATTCCGCCCACGAGTAGCCACGGCTGCGTGCCGAACCAACGATCGAGCAGGTAACCAAGCCCGCAAAACGACACCACGGAGGCGAAGAGCGTGAGCGCGGCGGCATAGGCAAAGCCGCTCTTCCGATTTTCGTCCTCGTTTGATGACTGCGCCATCGTGTCACCAGGTCTCGCGCGTCAGAAAGTTTTTCGGCACTTCGTAGAGCAGTGCGCGACGCGAATGACGCATTGAGTCGTGAATAAAACAGACGTGCGTGCACCAGCACGATTTGCCGCCGTCGATCTCTGTCAACTCGTCTGTGCGGGACTGCGTGGACCATAACGCGCCAAAGTCGTAATCGAAATCAGCGAGCGTGGCAAACTTCTCGCGCAGCTCGCACGCGCGCACGTCACCGTTGTAATCGATAACGGCCGTTGTTTCACCCGCTGTGCAGGGAAACGGCCAGGCGGTGGGTTGCGCGAAGTTGGCGTGCTGGGTGCGATAGTGCGTGGTGATCGTGCCGACGTACGCGACGTTTTTGACGAAACGTTTGCTCGCGTCGTCATCGGCGAACATGCGATCACCGTAACGCTTCGTCAGGTTTGCGACTTTCGCGTACATCGCCGGCAGGATTTCGGGCGGCACTTGCTTGATCTGATCGCCGACGAGTGTTTCGCCGCGGATGATGTTGAAGTATTGGCCATCGAGTCGATAGTTCTGCCACATGAACTCGGCGAGCTGGTCGATCTCGGTGTAATTCTCTGCGCAGACGACGGTGTTCACGTTCAAACGAAAGCGATCCGTGTACTTGTCTTTTAAAGGATGGAGAGATTCGATGCAGTCGAGAGCCTTGGTCCAGTTGCCGGGCACGCCGCGAATGCGATCATGTGTTTCGCCGTAGCCGTCGAGCGCGATGTTCAGGTAGAGGTCTAACGGATGCTTCGCCAAAGCACGATCTACGATCTCGAAAACGCGCGATTTGATCAGCGCGTTCGTGGGAATGATGATCCGCTTGACGCCGTTGTTCGTGACGAAAAGATCGATGACGTCTGAGATGTCACGCCGCAGCGTGGGCTCGCCGCCTGACAGCCACAGGTCCGTGATCTGCGGCATCGTCAGCGAAATTTTTTCGAGCTGCGCGAATGTCAGGTCGCCGGGTTGGTTCAACTCTTCGTGATAGAAACACGTTTGGCAGAAAGCATTGCAACGCGACGTCACAAACAGGATCACTGTTCCGAGACGTTTCTCGCGCTTCGACGAACGCAACAGTTGTACGAATTGGACCGCTTTGCTGGTCATTACGAGTCGCGAGAGATAATGACAGCTTCGTTAGGTGATAGCAAATTATAGGTAATGCCGCGCCACGTTATGCGGCGTGAGAATGCCGCCACGATCGCGTTGTATAGAAAAAGGAGCGAAGCAAAGGGCCACAGGAAGATGTGAGCGGCCAGATCGCGGCGCAGTGCGGCGCGGTAATTAGCCAGCGGGAGGTTAACTGCGCGCCAGCGAATAAAGCTTTTTGCGGCGCCGAGTGCGAAGATCAGCACCAGCACACTCAACAACACTGCGAACGACTGGCCTCGCCACAAACGCACCAGCAACAACACAATCCCCCCGAAAAACGCGATCGCAAACAGCGCCGATCCGAGCAGCAGCGGGAGCCACAGATGCGACGCGTAAACGCGTGTGATCTTGATCTGGCGCGTCGTGAACTCTACGAGTTCATCCCACCCGCAGTCGCCAACCGAAGGCACGAGACAGTGCGGCGTGAAATGAATCGGCAATTTGGCCTCTTTCAACACCCGGGTGATGGTGAAGTCGTCGGAAACTGTGCCGCGCCAGTGGTCCGCCACCTTCAACTCTTCAAACGTTGAACGGCGAATCGCTGTCGAACCACCCCAACAGAAGTTTTTCGTTGCCTCCGCGCCGAGCGCAGATGCGATCGATGCATTCCAGACGCCGCGCAGTCGCGAAGCCACGCCACCCCTTTCCGGCACGAACCAGCGATAGCCCGTGGAAGCTCCTAGCTTTTCATCAGCAAGCGGCGCGACGAGCTTGCGTAACCAATCCGTTTGTGGTCGTGCGTCAGTATCGACAAAGACGATCACTTCGCAACGCGGATCAACCTGGCCCACGGCCACGATCAAGTTGTGAACCTTCTGCCCGGTGCCGGTTGCAGGGCCACTGATCACCGTTCGCGCATTTAACTGTTGGACCAGTGCAAGAGATGGATCTTGCCGGTTGTCAAAAACAAAGAGAACTTCGTATTCGGGGTAGTTCTGAGTGAGTAACGGACCAACGTTTTCGACAAACCCACTTTCAAGGCCACGTGTTGGCGCGATCACCGATACAAAAGGATAAAACTCCGGCACCGCACGACTCGTCTCCTGCTCAACGTAAGCCGAAAAACGCAGCCCACCCCGCAGCGACTTGATACCAATCCAGACAGCGACAGCGGCGACGAAATAGTAGACGTACACTACTAAAACAACTGCCGCCAGCCGACGATCAAATCCTGCGACAGCTTGATCAAGGGATGCGGGAAGATGCCGATGATGACTACGCCGATCACCGATACGATCAGCGCAGTTTGCAGCGCCGGTGAAAGCGCGAGCGGGCGGTTGTCGGCAAGGCGATCGCCGAGATACATAACCTTGATGAAGCGGAAGTAGTAGTAGAAAGAAACGACGGTGTTGAGGATGGCCCAAATGGCGAGCCAGATGTACCAGCTCTTTCCTTCCGGCCCAGTGCCGCGTTGAATCAGACCACCGAAGAGGAACCACTTGCCGATAAAGCCGCCAGTGAACGGCAGACCGCCGAGTGACAACATAAAGATCGTCATCATCGCGGCGAGCCCCGGCGCTTTCTGACCGAGTCCGGTGAGATCGTCAACGTTGTCGCCGATAATGCCGTGGCGGCGCAGGCTGATGATGATGCCAAACGCGCCCATGTTCATGAGCGTGTAGACGAACAGGTAAACGATCAATCCGATGTAGCCGTAGAGATTGTTGGCGACGAGCGCGAGCAATAAATAACCGGCGTTGGAGATTGAAGAATACGCGAGCAGACGTTTGGAGTTTTCCTGGTTAACTGCCGCCCAGTTGCCGACCATGATCGTGATCGCAGCGACGAGTCCGAGCAACGGCGCCCAGTCAGCGCTCATTCCGCCAAGAGCTTCGGTGAAGATTCGCGCGAACAACGCAAAGCTGGCGGCTTTCGATCCGGTTGAAAGAAACGCAGTAACTGACGTCGGCGCGCCTTCGTAAACATCCGGCGCCCACATGTGAAACGGCACTGCCGCAACCTTGAAGAACAGTCCCGCGCCCAGCGCGATCATGCCCAACAGCATCATCGGACGCAGTTTCGCGATGTCGTCCGGAATGCCGCCTTGACGCGCCGAATCAATCGCGTTCTGCACCACGGGACCAAGCCGTCCGAGTTCGGCGCCAATCTCGCCGATGTTGGTCGAACCGGCGAGGCCGTAAAGCAACGACATGCCGTACAGCAGCACGCCCGACGAAAACGCGCCCAGCAAAAAGTATTTCATCGCTGCTTCGTTCGAACGCTTTTCGCGCTTGGTGAACGCGACGAGCACGTAGAACGTGATCGCCATCAGCTCGAGACTGATGTAGAGCGTGATGAGATCGTAACCGCAGGCGAGAAACATCATGCCGACAGTCGCGAAGAGCACGAGCGCGTAGTATTCGCCGTGTTGTTCGCCTTCGATGTCGAGATAGCGCGTTGCAATACCGATCGCGAGTCCGGCTGAGACGAGAAAGATCGCCTTAAATAGGAGCGCGAAACCGTCGATGCGGACCATGCCGTAGAAACCGTCGAACGGCAGCAAATGACGAATGAACCACCACTGCACCACGAGTGAAACAAAAGCGAGCCCGATCGCCGTGAGCGCGAAGTAAGCGGTGAGTTTGCTCTTGCGGTACGGAAGTATTACTTCCATGACGAGCGCCGCACACGCGCACACCGTCAGGATCAACTCAGGAATGATCAGTTGCAGGTCCGAAACATTGAGGAGAGACGTGGTGTTGGCTTGCAAGAGAAACATGTCTTCGTTATCTCTCCGCGCGTTCTGTTTGTGCCGGCGCCGCGGTTCCGGGAATCACGTAGTCCGGCCTGACCTGCTTCACAATCGCGTTCACCGGTTGGTGAATGTACTCAAGAAACGGCTTCGGGTAGACGCCGATCCACAGCGAGAGAATCATGAGCGGCACCATGTAGACCCACTCGCGGACGTTCATATCGCGCAGCGTTTCGTTCTTCGGGTTATCGATGTTGCCGAAGAACATCCGCTGATAGAGCCACAGGAAGTAACCGGCGTTGAGAATGATGCCGAGCGCGGCCCAGGCGGCCCAGTACGGATTGGCTTCAAACGAGCCTCGCAGCGCCAGGAACTCCGAGATGAACACCGCGAGCAGAGGCAGACCGATCGCGGTCATAACCATGCCGAGAAAGAGCGCCGCGTAACCCGGCATCACGTGCGACAGGCCGCCAAACTCCGCGACGTTACGCGTGTGACGGCGTTCGTAAATGATGCCGACGAGCAGGAAGAGCGCGCCGGAGTAGATGCCGTGATTGATCATCTGCATCACGCCGCCGTTGACGCCGTTTGGATTGAGTGCAAAGAGTCCGAGCATCACCATGCCCATCGACGACACAGACGAGTAAGCGACGAGCTTCTTCACGTCGCCGTCTTTTTTCACTACGAAATACATCGCCGCGAGCGCGCCGTAAATGATGCTGACGATGGCGAGGAAGACGACCACGCTGCGTACGCCAAACGTGCCGAAGCTCGTGACCCAGGTGCTTTGATCTCGCGACGCGGCGGGAAACATCGGCAGGTTGAAACGAAAAAAACCGTAAGTTCCGAGTTTCAGCAGGATGCCCGCGAGAATGACCGAGCCCGCGGTTGGCGCTTCGACGTGCGCGTCGGGCAGCCACGTGTGAAACGGAAACATCGGCACCTTGATCGCAAAGCCGAGCGCGAAGGCGACGAACAGAAGAATCTGAAGCGTGCCCATCGGCAGCACTGAGCCGAGCGCCTGCATGTAAAGAATATTGAAAGTGCCGGTGCCGTTTCCGACCGCGGTCTGCAAGGAGTTCGTGACCATCTGTACGGCAGCATCGTTGCCGGCGAGCAACCTGACAGTCTCCTGCGTGATCTGGCTCGTCAACGCTGTGTCCTGTGTGAGGAAGTACATCTTCAACACACCCAGCAACATCACCACCGACCCGACGAGCGTGTACAGAAAGAACTTGATCGCCGCGTACAAACGATTCTCACCACCCCAGATGCCGATCAGGAAGTACATCGGCACCAGCGACACCTCGAAGAAGAGGTAAAACAGGAAGAGGTCCATTGAACTAAACACGCCGATCACGGCCGTCTGCAACAACAGCAACAGAACGTAATATTCTTTCTCGCGTTTCTGGATGTATTCCCACGACGACAGCGATGCGATCCACCCGAGCAGCGTCGTCAAGACGATCAGCAGCACCGCGACGCCATCGACGCCCATCTGGTAGCGCGCGCCGATGATCGGGATCCACTGGTAGTCTTCCAGAAACTGCATGCCGCCCATGCCGCGGTTGTATCTCAACAGCCACAACGACAGCAGGAAGTCGAGACCGAACCACACGGTCGCAAATCTCTTGATCAGGCTCGACTGATCTTTCTTCATGAGCGCCAGGATGAGGATGGCGCCGAGGGCCGGCAGCCAGGTGATGAAAGAAAGAATGTAGTTATCCATAATGTTTGTGATCACATGATCGCCGCGAACATGTTTCGCAGCGCGGTTGCAATGTCGCGCGCGAAGAAGGCAGCTACGGCAATCATCAGTCCCAGAACCATCACGAGCGCATAGTTTTGCGTCAAACCGGTTTGCGCGGCGCGCAACAACGGCGACATCAGACGCACGATGAACGCGCCGATCGTGTTGACGAGTCCGTCGACGAAATATTTGTCCACGCCACCAACCACGCGACTGAAACCTCGACTCACCGTCGCCAGACCGTTGACAATGCCATCAACGATTTTGAAATCAAACGTAAAGACAGCGCGCGCGGCATCCATCGTGCGCCGAGTGATGGCCCAACCGTAAAACTCGTCAACCCAGTACTTGTTGTAACTCGCGTGGTAAAGCGGCCGTAGTCGCTGCGCCCAAATATTCGGCAACGCGGGTCGCCAGACGTAGAACAAGAAGCCGAGCAAGATTCCAATACCCGCGGCGATTAGCGAGATGATGATGAAGATCCACTCCGTCAGCAGGTGACTATGGACCACGTTATCGACTGCGTGAGCCAGGTTAAATCCGTGACTAATCGGCGCAGATCCGTGTTCACTGGCTGCTACGGGAGCGGATTCATGGCTTTCAGCCGCTTCTCCGTGGCCACCCTCAGCGTGCTTAAAATCTCCAGTAGCTGGATCCCAGATGATCGGATTCAGCCAGTTGACGATGTTCAGCCTGCCGCCGGGATGCTCCGCACCGGTAATGAAATTGAACGCCGGACCAACGCCAACGAAACCACCGATCGTTGCGAGTATTGCAAGCACAACCAGCGGTACCCACATCGACGGGGGCGACTCATGTGGGATGTGCGCGCCGTGGTGATGCCCATGGTCTTCGTCAGCATGTCCATGCGTCGTGACGTGATGAGCAACATCTTCATGCACTGGTCCAACATGTTCGCCCGGTTGGTGCCGCGGACGATCTCCGGCTGCCGGATGCACGGCATCGTGCGGCGCGAGACCTTTGTCATAAGCCGAAGCGTGCGCTTCATCCGCTTCGCCACCCGCATGTGCTTCGAGAAATCTCTCGCGGCCCCAGAACGTCATCGCCATCAGCCGCGTCATGTAAAACGCGGTGCAGATCGCGGCAATCGTTCCGACCAGCCAAATGAGCCAGCCGAGTGGAATCTGCGTCGTCGAAGCCGCGTTCCAAAGAATCTCGTCCTTGGACCAGAAACCACTGAACGGAATGATGCCGCAGATCGCGAGCCAGCCCGCGAAAAACGTCCAGTACGTGTACGGCATGTACTTCTTCAAACCGCCCATGCGGCGCATGTCCTGTTCGTGGTGCATGCCGTGAATCACGCTGCCCGCGCCGAGGAACATGAGCGCTTTGAAGAACGCGTGCGTCATAACGTGGAAGATGGCGATGACAAACGCGCCCACGCCGCAGGCCATGAACATGAAACCGAGTTGGGAGACAGTCGAGTAAGCGAGAACCTTTTTTATATCGTTTTGGGTGATACCGATCGTCGCCGCAAAGATTGCGGTCGCGGCGCCGACGAGCGCAACGACCAGCAGCATCGTTTGCGAGTGCTGGAAAATGACGTTGGTACGGGTCACCATGTAGAGACCGGCAGTGACCATCGTCGCGGCGTGAATCAGTGCGGACACTGGAGTTGGACCAGCCATCGCGTCCGGTAGCCAGACGTGCAGCGGGAGTTGCGCGGATTTACCACACGCGCCGATGAACAGCCCCAAAGCAATCCATGAGAGCACGCCCCATTGACCGAGTGGTTCGCGGGGAAACGCCCGAGCCTGGTCGAACACTTCCGTGTACTGCGCGCTGCCGAAGACGGCGATGATGCCGAAGATCGCGAGCGCAAAACCAAAGTCGCCGACGCGGTTGGTGATGAACGCTTTGCGTGAAGCGTTCGCGGCTTCCTGGCGATCAAAGTAGTAGCCGATGAGCAAGTACGAGCAGAGACCCACACCTTCCCAACCGACAAACATCATCAGAAAGTTTGAGCCCATCACAAGCACGAGCATCGCAAACATGAACAAACCCATGTAAGCGAAGAAGCGATAGAAGCCGGTCTCGCCGTGCATGTAACCGGTGGCGAAGATGAAGATGCACAAGCCGACGCCGGTGACGACCAGCATAAAAATCGACGACAGCGGATCTAACTGATAGCTCCACTCGATGTTGAGCAAGGCGTAGCGCGGGCTTGTGTTGCCGGCAACAAACACCCCTTGATACTGAGCGCGTTCTTCCGGCGTCATTGCCGCAAACCGTTCCGCCGCTTGTTTTTGCGCTTCGACGGCGCTGCGTTCGTGAAGTCCCTGGTTGATGCTCACCGCGCCGCCGGGAATCCAGTTGAAACTAAAACCGTCCTGACTGGTGAGGTAAGGATTCGGCCACTGCGCGTGGCTACCAAATCCATATGAATAGACGGCGACGACGCTGATCAGAAACGCCAGCGCAACGGATCCCACCGCGATGCCGCCAATCACCGTCTCGGAAAAGCGCAGCTTGCGGCCGAGGAGGCCGTTGATAGCGGCGCCGAGCAGTGGTAGCAGGGGAACTAACCAGATGTATTTGTACATTTCACCACTTCAGCAGATCGATTTCGTCTACCCAGATGGTTTCTTTATTGCGATAAAGCGCGATGACGATTCCGAGACCAATCGCGGCTTCTGCCGCGGCCACGACGATCACAAAGACGGTGAAGATCTGTCCGGCCAGCGCATTGACGCTGCCGGTCTCCTGCAAGTAGCGCGAGAACGCGACGAAGTTGAGATTCGCGGCGTTGAGTATCAGCTCGATCGACATGAAGATCACGATGATGTTGCGGCGCGTTAACACGCCGGCTACACCGATGATGAACAACAGCGCGCCGATGACCAGAAACTTCGACAGGTCCGGGTGCGTCGCTGCGTGCTTCATTTGCGCGAGGCGATCGTTCCCGACGACTTCCTGAAACAAGAACGCCAGAATCGGAATGAAAGAGTTGAGCATGTTTTATTCTGACTGTGGTTCCAACTTCGCTAGCTCGGAATCGCGCGCGATCTCTTCCTGCAAGAGCTCGGGGTCGACGTCGTCAGCCGACGCTTCCTGCTTGAGCGTGCGCGCGAGCATTACCGAACCGATGATGGCCACCAGCAACAGCACACTCGCGATCTCAAACGGCAACGAGGCATAACGATAGAGACTGTTACCAACGGCTTCCGTGTCTTTGGTTATCATGCTCGTGCCGGTCGCACCCGGTGGACCAGTTTCGGTTGGGCGCGTCCCGGCGCCAAGGGCGTTTTCCGGTATCGGACGCGATTTCTGCAAACCGCGATAGCCTTCGTTGACTGCATACAACACGCCCGCGACAAGCAGAAAGCAGAAGATCAAACTCGCCGTCACTTGCCGCCGGTTGTTGAAGATCTCCTCCCGGCCGTGTTCCTCAGCGCCGACGTTGACGAGCATGATTACAAACAGAAACAGGACCATCACGCCGCCGACGTAAACGAGTATCTGCACGCCGGCGATGAACTCCGCGCCCGCGAGCACAAACAGCGCCGCGACGGAGACGAGCGACGAGATCAGAAACAGCGCACTATGCACGGCATTGCGCGCCATCACCGTCAGCAGCGCGGCAAAGATCGCCGCCAGCGCGAAGATCCAGAAGAAGAGCGCTTCGTAGCCGGAGAGAATCATTGTCGATTGCCAATTGCCAATTGCCGATTGCGTTTCATTTATCCGTTTCCTAAGTTAGAGCGGGCTGTGATGCGTGAGCTCGCCATGATCCGAGTTAATTCGTTAGCCTCGTCCAGCAACGGCTGAACAAGCGTGGGCCTTAGTAGTGAACCTTCGATTATCAGCTCTAGCCAGAAAGCGCTTTCGTCCGCTTCTTCTTCAACTACTCCAAGCTTTGCAACGAACTCCGCTCTCGATCTACCTCTACACGCCGCTCGATAGTTTAACCCCACTGAGGTTCCCGCCCTGACCAGTTGACCAGCTATAGCTCTTCCTTGAGTACTCTTTGGTAAAGCGTCAACCAACTTTAAAATTCGCAGAGCGAACAGCTTGGTCCGCTTCTTCAACTCGTCCGCGTCCATGACGTGAGGTCTCCAATGAACGCCCAGCTTGATGCCAAATTGGCAATCGGAAATCGGCAATCGCCAATGCCCTAGCTTGTGTACTTCACGGTTTCCCGGCCCTGCTCGAGCATCTCGCGATTCCAGACGAAGCCGGCGCGCGAATACGTCGCCAGCTCGAACTCCTGCGTCAGCTCCAGACAAGCCGTCGGGCATGCTTCCTGACACAACGCGCAGAACATGCAACGCGAAGTGTCAAAGATAAACTCGTCGAGCACTTTCTTGCGGCGCGGTTTGCCGGCGACGATGATCTCGACGTCCATTGCAATCACGTCGATGCAATCTTCGGGACAGGCAATCGCGCAAAGATTACAAGCAATGCAAAGCGTGTCGTGCGTTTCCGGATCCATGTTCAAACGCGGCGCGCCATGAAAACGCGGCGCGACGTCCGGACGCACTTTAGGATACTGCTCGGTGTAGATTCCCTTGCCTGCGACCGAGTCTTTATCCGTGATCGCGCCGATGTTGTATTTCAACGTGAGCCCGAGTCCTTTGATCAGATCGATCATGAAGAATCGTTTCAGCTTTTGGGACCACGTCGGTTTTGGAGTTTTCACTAACGGCATTGGAACTACACCTCACTTACGGAAACTGCCGGTTTGCCTTTTGGCAAATTCACTAACCTGATATTGCGCCGCTGGGTCTTCAAATTGAAGTCGCGCGAACGCCAGTTGATGCGGGCAAGCAGCGCTGCGATGATAAACACGCCCGCGAAGCCAATCACGATCATTATCCCTTTGCCGGTCGCCGTCAGGTTCAAGCCGCGATCGAGCGATTCGATCGTTCTCATTCCGCGGTAACCGTTCAGCGCCTGCACCAGGAAAATCGCAATTGCCGACAATGCGATGTTGATCAGCGCGGACGGAATCAACCACTTCCAGCCGATGTCCATCAACTGGTCGTAACGGAAACGCGGCAAGGTCCAACGCAACCAGAAATAGATGTAAAGAATAATTGAAACCTTAACCAAAAACACCAGCAGGCTGACGATCACGTACAGGTTGTGATACCCGGCCGTCTCCAGCCGGTAGACAAACGGAAAGTACCAGCCGCCCAGATACACGGTCGCCGCCACGGCGGAAACAACCACCATCGCCGCGTATTCGGCCATGAAAAACAACGACCAGCGCATGCCGGAGTATTCGGTGTGGAAACCCGCGACGAGTTCTGACTCCGCTTCCGGCAGATCAAACGGCGCGCGATTGTTCTCGGCGATGCCGCTGATCAGAAACAGCATAAAACCCGCGGGTTGATACAGGATGAACCAAATCGAATCCGACCCTTGCGCGCCGACAATGCCCGAAAGCGACAACGTGCGCGCAAACATCAACGCGCCGATCAGCGAGAGTCCCATCGCAACTTCGTACGAGACCATCTGCGCGCTCGAACGCAAACCACCGAGCAGCGCGTATTTCGAATTAGACGACCAGCCGGCAAGAATTAAGGCCAGCACGCCCACGCTCGAAACCGCCAGCACCAGCAACAGACCGATATTGACGTCGGCGATCACCGCCCAGTCCGGTCCAAACGGAACCACGGAAAAAACTATAAAGGCCGATGCCACGGCGATGTATGGCGCGAAAAAGAAGATCCAGCGATCAGCTTTCTCGGGAATAAAGTCTTCTTTAGTCAGCAGCTTGAGACCGTCGGCGATGGGTTGCAACAGTCCCCATGGCCCAACGCGCATCGGCCCAAGACGCGCCTGCATGAAGGCGGAAATCTTTCGCTCGAGATACGTCGCGTACGCCACCCAGAGCGCGACCAGAGTAACGACCAGGCCGATCTGAATCAGCGGCCAGATGAAAAAGTTGATCGTTTCCTGGCTGAAGAATCTCAGCAAAAGATCGTTAAGGACGTTTACCGGACCAAGAAGCAGCATGAATCAGCGATCGATCTCTCCTAACACAATATCGAGCGTGCCAATGATTGCTACGACGTCGGCCACCAGGTGACCAACGCACATCTGTTTGAGCGCCTGCAAATTGATGAATGACGGCGGTCTGACTCTGACGCGATAAGGCTGCGCTGTGCCGTCTGAAACTAAATAACAACCGATTTCACCTTTCGGTCCTTCGATCGAGTGGTAATAATCGCCTACAGGTGGTTTGACCACTTTCGGCAATTTCGCATTTACCGGACCGTCAGGAAGGTTTTCAAGCGCCTGCAAAATGATGCGACGCGACTGTCGCATCTCTTCGAGTCGAACTAAATATCGATCATACGTATCGCCGTTTTCGCCGAGTGGAACGTCGAAATCCACGTCGGCATACGCCGCGTACGGCCGCGACTTTCGCACGTCCCACGGAACACCCGAACCGCGCAGCGACGGCCCCGACAAGCCGATGGCAATCGCATCTGCGGCGGAAATGACGCCAATACCGACCGTGCGACTTAGCCAGATGCGATTTTCCGAAAGCACCGTCTCGTATTCGTCAAGCCGTTTGGGAAAGTTGTTCGCAAACTGGCGTACGTCTTTTTCAAAGTCGTCGTACGCGTCGTTTGGCATGCCGCCGACGCGCCACGCGTGACACGTCAAACGCGCGCCAAACTGACGTTCGAAGATCTTCAAAATCTCTTCGCGTTCGCGCAGCGCCCAAAGCAACACGGTTATCGCCCCGATGTCCAGCGCGTGCGTGGCGAGCCAGAGCAGGTGCGACGCGATGCGGTTGAACTCGGTCAGGATGGTGCGCAGGTAGTGGGCTCGCGGCGGGACGGCGAGTCCCATCATCTGCTCGACGGTTTCAACCCATACGAGACCGTTGGAAACCGCAGCGATGTAATCGAGACGATCCCAGTAAGGCGCGATCATCGTGTACATGCGGTTTTCGGCAATCTTCTCCATGCCGCGATGCAGGTACCCGATGTCGCAGTCGAGATCGATAACGGTTTCGCCGTCGAGTCTCAGGACCACGCGCAACACGCCGTGCGTTGACGGGTGTTGCGGACCCATGTTCAGCACCATCTCCGGGCTGTCGAGCAGGGTCTCTTGCGTTGTTGCGATTTCTACCTGATGCATTAATTCGTATTATCCGCGGCCTTATAACATCCCGTCACACGCCACGGCTCAATCACGAGTCCGATCTCCTCAGCATCACCGCGCGACTTTTGCTGCACGAGCTTCAACACGATCGCACTCGCCGCACTCGCTTTATTCCAAACATTTCGCGGTTGCGCCGACTCCGTCAAAACGAACCCCGCGCTCTCGGCCGCGTCGGGCGAATCGAAAACCTTTGCCTCGTAATGAGCGGCGATCTCTTTAGGCGTCATTTGTCTTTCGGCATTACTTCTTTACCGCCGCGAAAGATGTCGCGCATCAATTTCTCCTGCGGCACCGACAAGATCTCCAACCCGTACGCGCGTCGCTGTTGCAACTGCTCCATGTGCACTTCGTTCATCTCCGGCAAGTGCTTTGCGGTCCACGCGTTTTCAATAAACTCCAGCGGATAATCCTTGCGCATCGGATGTCCATCCCAGTCAGTCGGCAACAACAACCGGCGCAAGTCCGGATGACCAGTGAACGGAATGCCAAACAGATCGTAGACCTCGCGTTCAAGCCAATTCGCTGCCGGCCAAACACCGGTGACACTCGCGACACCGACGTTTTCATCAGTGTCGACTTTCAAACGGACCCGCTGATTCAAGTCGATCGAAAACAAGTTGTAGACGACTTCGAATGGTCCCGCGCCACGCTCGGGATAGTGAACACAGGTCAAATCAGAAAGGTAATCGAAGCGCGACTCTCCATCTCGCTTGAGAAACTCACAGACCTCCACGATTCCTTCACGATCGACTCGCACCGAGAGTTGACCAACAAACTCAAGCGCTTCGCCAACGCCCGCGCCAAACTGCGCTTTCAGTTTCTGGACGAGCGGATGATTGCTCGCATCCGTGGGCTTCGGTCCTTCTTCTTTCTTCTTGACTGGAGGTTTCGGTGCGCTCGGCGCGCCCGGCGCTCCGGCGGGTGTCGCAGGTTTGTCCGCTGCGAGCGACTCCTTCACGGCCGCGACACGCGATTTAGCCTGCTCGACCATCGCGGCCTTTTCGGCGTCGGCGCCTGCCAGTTCGCCTGCGGGTGGAATCGCAGAAGGTGAGGGCGTCCCGGACGAGTCGGCTGGCGACCCGTCCGGCCGCATAGGTTCTTCGGAACCAGGCTGCTTCGTGTCTTCTGACATAGATGCCTAGTGCTCGGCTATACCTACACTTCGATTAGCAGAATAAAACAATGCGTTGGGATGCATTTTTACTGCTATTAAGAGAAGACTTGAAATTCGGAAACGGATTATAGCAGAAGTAGTGTAAATTCCGTCCACCTTGACTCGCGCACCCGCCAACAGAACGTTGACGCTCTCCGAAGAGGAGTTGGCACACTCCCAAAAAGCACTCTCGAGCATCAGTTCAGCCGTTACCGCAGACGAAGTTTGCGATCGAATTTTCTGTCAGGACGTTTTTACCGCGCTGGCTCATCTGCCGAGTGGTTTCGTCGATCTGATGTTTGCGGATCCACCTTACAACCTCACGAAGACGTTCAACGATCGGCGCTTCAGGAAAACTACCGTTGATCAATACGCCGACTGGCTGGATTCGTGGCTCTCGCAAACCGTGCGGCTATTGAAACCCACCGCTTCTGTTTACATCTGCGGCGACTGGGAATCATCGGGCGCGATTCATTGCGTCGGTGAGAAGTACTTCATTCCGCGCAATCGAATCACGTGGGAACGAGAGAAAGGCCGCGGCGCAAAGTCAAACTGGAAAAAGTGCTCCGAGGACATCTGGTTTTTTACGGTTTCTGACGATTACCACTTCGACGTCGAGGCTGTGAGGCTCAAACGACAGGTGATCGCGCCTTATACGGATCCGAACGGCGCGCCCAAGGACTGGGAAGACACCGAGGACGGGCGTTTTCGGCTCACGCATCCGTCAAATCTGTGGACGGATCTGACGGTTCCCTACTGGTCAATGCCCGAGAACACCGACCATCCCACGCAGAAACCCGAGAAACTGCTGGCGAAAATCATTCTCGCCAGCTCTCGCCCGGGCGACCTCGTTTTCGATCCCTTTAACGGCTCCGGCACTACGACGGTCGTCGCCAAAAAACTCGGACGCCACCACCTCGGCGTCGAGTTGGAGGAGATTTTTTGCTGCTATGCTCAAAAGCGCCTCGACCTGGCGGCTGAGGACCGCACTATTCAGGGGTACACTGATGGCACGTTTTGGGAGAGAAACACCTTTTCCAAACAGGCTCGAAAACGCAACTAACGCTCGGCTTGACGTGTCTAACCACCGGCACCTATCATGTCTTGTTTGAAAACGCAGCCCCTGCGGTTGCCTAAAGAGTCGATCGAAGAGTAAAAGAGTAATGAAACCTGGAATTCACCCGGAATACGTAGAAATCACCGTTAGCTGTGCTTGCGGAGAGACTTTTAAAACGCGCTCCACTAAAAAAGGCGACCTGCACGTCGAAATCTGTTCCGCTTGCCACCCATTCTTTACCGGCAAGCAGAAACTCGTCGACACCGCGGGACGCGTGGATCGCTTCAACAAACGCTACGGCAAGAAACCGGCAGAAGAAACTGCCGCTGCGAAATAACCCCTGATTGATGGGTTTACGCAACCAACATTAGCAACCACATTCGAACGCCGGCGTGATTGGTCGGTCGCTCCTCGTCGTGCAGATAAAGCACGAGCGACCTTCCCAACCATAGCCGGCCTTTTCGTATCCTAAAATTATGAGTACACCAGAACGAGATCTCATCGTCGGCGGCCAGGCCGTTATCGAAGGTGTCATGATGCGCACGCCAAACGCCTACGCGATCGCCGTGCGCAAGCCTGACGGCACGATTGTCAACACTGCCGCGCGTCTGCCGAAATGGAGCGACAAGTATCCGATACTAAAGCTGCCGGTGCTGCGCGGCGGCGCGGTTCTCGTTCAATCGATGGGCCTCGGGATCAAGGCGCTCAACTACTCCGCCAACGAAGCCTTTGTAGAGATCGAAGACGCCAGGACGGAAAACGTGAAAGTAGCGCTCTCGCCCGCAGTGATCGAAGGCGAAGGCGACTTCGCGGGATTGACTGGCGCCGTGCCCGGTCTGATTCCCGTGCCGACGCAGAAACGCTCGCGTGACGAACTCAAGAAAGGGACGACCGCGGCGGCTGCGGGATCGATCGTCTTCGCGTTGATCTTTAACATCCTGCTCTTCGTTGCCGCGCCGTTGTTGTTGACGAACGCGTTGTTTATCGCAGCCGGTTGGGCCGCCGCACCGCAAGCAGTTTCAAGCACAGCGCCTGTTCCGGCCGCGGATGGTTCTCCCACCGTTACGGAAGCAGCGCCGGTTCCGTGGTATGAGAACGCGTGGTCCAATGTGCGCTGGTATCTTCATCCGGTGCGGCCTTCAGTCGCGTTCAACCTGATCGACGGCCTTATTCGCATGACGTTTTTCCTGATCATGATCGTCACCTTCTCGCTGTTGAAGGACATCAGGCGCGTCTTCGAGTATCACGGCGCGGAACACAAGACAGTATTTACCTGGGAAGCCGGATTGCCGCTCACAGTCGAGAACGCGCGGCCGCAGCCACGACAGCATCCGCGTTGCGGCACCAGCTTTCTGATGGTCGTCATGATCGTTGCAATCGTTCTGTTCTCAGTGATTAAGTTTGACTCGTTGGTGCTGAACTTTCTCATTCGCCTCGCGCTGATGCCGGTAGTCGCGGGCATTTCGTACGAGATCATTCGCTTGTCGGCAAAGAAAGAAAGCAGTTGGATCTTCAAAATGATGACGCGTCCCGGTGTGTGGCTGCAAAACATCACCACGCAGGAGCCCGACGATCAGCAGCTCGAAGTAGCGATCGAAGCTTTGAAGGAGTCGCTCAAACTGGAGCCCAAATTGGAGTTGCAGCCAGGCGAACCATTGCCGGCGCCCTTATCGTGAGGTTTTCATGTTAGAAAAACTCGATCAGATTGTTAGCCGTTACGAAGAGTTGACGCAGGAGTTGTCGTCGCCGGAGCTGATTTCCAATCCTTCGGCTTACGGCAAGGCCGCGAAACAGCATCGCAACCTCGAAGAAGTTGTTAAGAAGTACCAGGCGTGGAAAGGGTTGAAAGCGGAACTCGCCGGCGCGCGCGAGTTATACGATACGTCTGACGATGAAGAGATGCGCGAGATGGCGCGGCTCGAACTCGAAACCCTGCAAGCGCAACTCGAAGAGACGGACCAGCAACTCAAGCTGCTGCTTGTTCCGAGCGATCCTAACGACGAGAAGAACGTGATTCTGGAAATCCGCGCCGGCACCGGCGGCGATGAAGCGACGTTGTTTGCCGCCGAGATGGTGCGCATGTACTCGCGGTATGCGGAAAAACAGCGCTGGCGTTTCGAAGTTCTCGAAGCTTCTGAGTCAGGCATCGGCGGTCTTAAAGAAGGGATCGTGCTGATCGAAGGCAACAAGGTTTACTCGAAACTCAAACACGAGTCGGGCGTGCATCGCGTTCAGCGCGTGCCGCAAACCGAGGCAAGCGGAAGAATCCATACTTCAGCAATTACCGTTGCGGTGCTGCCTGAAGCCGAAGAGGTCGATGTGAAGATCGACCCGAAGGATTTGCGTATCGATACGTTCTGCTCGTCTGGTCCAGGTGGACAGTCAGTCAACACGACGTACTCCGCGGTGCGACTCACGCACTTGCCGACAGGCGTCGTTGTTTCCATGCAGGACGAGAAGTCGCAGATTAAGAATCGCGAAAAAGCGATGCGCGTGCTGCGCGCGCGTCTTCAGGAACTCGAAGAACAGAAGCAACACGAAGCGCAAGCCAGCGAACGCCGCTCGATGGTCGGTTCCGGCGATCGCTCCGAGAAAATTCGCACGTACAACTTCAAGGAAAACCGGGTCTCCGATCACCGCATCGGCCTGACGATTCATCAACTTGATCTGGTCATGGAAGGCAACCTCGATCCTTTCATCGACGCCCTCGTCGCCCACTATCAAGCGGAGAAGTTGAAGGCAGAAGCCGTCGCGGCTTAGATAGTCGTACTTTGTTTGTTTACTTTGTACTTAGACTTTGTTCTTTGTACTTTGTTCTTAGCACTTGTTCGCTGCTGCGGCTCGTCCGGTAAGCCCAACTGACTAAGTGCTAAGTACAAGTACCAGTGCTAAGGACGAAGCACCTAACTACAAAGTGCGACGTACAAAGCACCAAGCTCAAACGAATGCCCCACTCGACGACTCACGTCCTTCTCATTCGCCACGGCCAATCAGAAGGAAACGCCGCACGCCTCTTCGGCGGTCACACGGCCACGCCCCTGTCACCGCGCGGACGCCGGCAGGCACAAGCCACTGCACGCGCGCTCCAGTCTGAAGAGTTAACCGCCATCTACTCGAGCGATCTCACGCGCGCAGTTGAAACCGCGCAACCACTCGCCAATCTAACCGGACTCACGGTCAATGCCACCACGGCTTTTCGCGAACGCAGCGTCGGCGTGATGGAAGGACTGACGTTCGAAGCCGCCGCGCAACAACATCCGGAACAGTACGCGGCCTTGCTGCAACGTGATTTCGAACACGTGTTAACCGGAGGCGAGAGTTATCGGCAACTACTCGATCGCGCGGTACAAAAACTCGATGAGATCATCGCGGAAAACCAGGGCGGAAAGATCGCAGTCTTCAGTCACACCGGAACGATCTGCATTCTGGCGTTGCATTTAATGGGCGCACTCGACGCGCCGGAGTTGAAGCCGGTGTGGATCTCGAGTGCGAATTGCGGCGTTACGAGGATCGAACTGCGCGACGACGGCTTCGTGCGCGTGTTGAACGTCAACGACACGCGTCATCTCTCAGGGACGTAGGGCTTCTTCAGAGGCACGAGAGACTTCTTCAGCAACCCCTTCTTGTCTCCGATTCCGATCGGGTTCCAATGCGCTTCCAGCACAGACTTCCACCGCGCGAGCATGAAGTTATTGAGTTGCAGAACACCTTCACGTGTCACATCGGGCGGAGGCGCGACGAAACCGGCGAGCTTGTCGTAGACGAGCGCGCGATCGTCGTGGGGCACGCGCGCTAACAGGTGCCACAACGTCAACGTGTCGCGCCAACGTGCTTCGTTCAAAAGCGCGTTCAAGGCCTGCTTTCCAGCGGCGGAGTTCTGTTGGAGGTCGATCTCTTTCAGGGCGGATTGGAATGACTTCGAGGCGTCTTCAAAGTACGGCGTGCCTGGTCCAACTCCGGGTCGCGTTTCGCACGCAGCGCCCGCCGGCACGATCGATTCACGTTCTTTTAACTGCAACGCCACCCAACCCGAAGTGACACGCAGACGCCCGGCGCCATGATCGTCAACTTCAAGCGTGTAGGCACAACCGAGATCAGCCGCAACGGCCGATGGCGTGTCAACGAAGAACAGCCGCGGCGGCGCCCAGATCATCGCACTCATCTTGCCCCGCTCGAGTTCGAGCCGATGCTCCGTCGGAGCGGTTTCCAACAATCGCACGCGCGTGTTTTCGTCGATATCAACCGTCCCGATCGAACTCACGGCAATCTGCGCGCGCGAACTGCCGTCCGTTTCCAACCATTCACCAATACCTAGCCGGCCGGTCGTTCCGATTTGTTGACTGCCAATCCGCGGGGCGCCATCGAGTCGTTGCACCTGCCACCACTGTTGTGCGAATTGGTTCGACAAATGGTTTTGAGATGTTTTTTCCCAAAGGCGCCACAAACCCAAACCCGCTACGACAACCAGCGCCACTGCGACTGCGACTAGCCGCGGTCGCCACGCTCTTCTGCTTACGTCGACCCGTCGCTCTTCACCCAAACGCGCTTCAATTCCCTTCCACAAAGACTCCGGCGCTTCGAGTTGCGGCAACTGCTCCGCGAACTTAATCCCCTGCTTGATCTCTTCAAACTCCCCGCGACACTTCGCACACGCAATGATGTGCTCCGCAAACTGCCGCGCCGCTTCCGGCGACAACTCACCGTGACAGTAAGCTGAAATGTCCTTTGTTACGTGCTTCGAAAACATCTAACACTCCGGTAAAACTCAAACTAACTAGTCGTTCCACGTCGATGCATTGTTCAAGTGCGCAAGCCGCTTCGCTAACTGGCTGTGCCCGCGATTTAGTCGAGAGGCAACCGTGCCTTTCGAACAATTCATCACGCTCGCGATCTCTTCGTAAGACAAACCCTCAATGTACTTCAACAAAATCGGCAAACGAAACTTCGGCTTCAATTCGGCAATTGCTTCACGAACCGCTTCGGCGACTTCGACCCGCGCAAATTGTTTCTCCTGCGGTTTTCGGTCTCCCGTGTGTTTCATGGCCACGATCTCTCCCCACGGCAACCATCGTTTGCGCCGGCGCCGCTCGTCGATGCACGCATTCACCACGAGTCGATAAAGCCAGGTGGTGAATTGGGAGTCGCCGCGAAAGTCGCGAATGGCCGTGAACAGCTTCAGAAAGATCTGTTGGGTGACGTCGTCGGCGAGCGCACGATCGCCGCCGACGGAATAGACGGCAATGGAGAAAACCTTGTCTTTGTAGGTTTCAAACAGGAGCTGAAAAGCGTCGCGGTCGCCCTGCTGGCAGGCTTCGATTACGTTTCCGTCGATAGGCTGCTGAACCATCACCGCGCGCTGCTCCATGAGTTCACCCGTCGAGACTTAGACGTGGCGGCAGTTGGCTTTCTTCCACAAAAAAAGGGGAAAACGGATGAATTCCGTTTCCCCCCTGCAGTAAGTGTCTCTAGTTGTTGTAACTAGCGCGTCACGTGGACGAGCATCTCCGTTCCGGATTCGATCTTCAGTTCCTTGCTGCCTTTGATCGCGAGGGAGCCGGCGCCGCCCGCGCCGCCAACGATCAAACCGATCGCCGCGCCTTTGCCGCCGCCCGCAATGCCACCGACGATAGCGCCGACCGTGGCGCCGATGCCCGCACGCTTGACGGTCTGATTAGTCCGGCTGCCGGATTCGACGCCGCCTTCGTCGTCAGCACGTCCGGAATCGTCGCCATAAACGCGCGTCACATAGCCGTGCAACACACCGCGTCGCCCGTCGCGCAATTCGATGGAGTCAAAAGCGAGATTCATGCTCGTTCGGCCCTTGATCTTGCCCGACTTGTTAATCGAACTGATGTGACCGGTGATTCTGGCTTCATCGAAGCGGCTGGGATCGATCACGGTCGCGGTGAAACGATCGCCGATGCGCGAGTCTTTAGTTGAGAGCGTGTCGTTGATTCGGACCTTAAGATCAGTGCCAACCGGGACCAGCGGCACGACTCTCCGCGTTGTGGTACGTCTCTTGGCGGTGGGTCTTGTTTGCGCACTAACGCAAACTGAACTACCCAGGAGCGCCGCGATCGTTACGAGAGCCATCAAGGAAAACTGATACTTCTTCATAATTGTCTCCAAGTCCGCAGTTAAGAAACGTTTCCCGTCAATGCAGTGTCCGCGACCTGAGTCGCCCTGTCGAGCGGGAGGTCGTCGTCCTCGAATCTTCGCTGCCGGTGCACTGATCCGTCGCTTTCAAAGATGTACGCCGACGGCGCCTCGCGCATGATGATGTCCTGCAAACGCATTAGGCCATAGAACAAAGCTTCCGGCCGCGGCGGACAACCGGGAATGTAAACATCCACTGGAATGCAACGATCCACGCCTTGCATAGTCGAGTAAGAGTCGAATGGACCACCCGTCGAAGCGCACGCGCCCATGGCGATGGCCCACTTCGGTTCGGGCATCTGATCGTAAACGCGGCGCACGACCGGTCCCATCTTTAAGGTCACCGTGCCCGCAATGATGATCAAGTCACTCTGCCGCGGACTCGGGCGAAACACTCCGGCTCCGAAGCGATCGATATCAAAACGGCCGGCGCCCGCGGCGATCATCTCAATGGCGCAACACGCGAGACCAAACGTCATCGGCCACAACGCCGACTTGCGCGCCCAGTTAACTACGGGCGCAGCAATGTCGACCGTCCTCGCGCCGACGGATCGTCGAATCGAGTTCATGATCGAATCGACTCTCGTGAGAACAAACCCTTCTTCGTGTTCAGCCATAGATTAAGCCCATTCGAGTGCGCCCTTGCGCCAGGCGTAGTAGTAACCGACCACCAGAATCCCGATGAAGACAAACATTTCAATCAGGGCAAACGTCGTAAAGGAGAAGTCCTCGCCCATGAAGATAATGGCCCACGGCAGCAGGAAGATCGTTTCGACGTCGAAAATCAGAAAGAGCATAGCGACGATGTAGTAGCGCACGGTGAATCGCTCGTGCGCTTCGGTCGTCGGGTCGATGCCGCACTCGTAAGGGCGCATCTTGCCCTTGTGATAGTTGATGGGCCGCAGGAAACGCCCGAGGATGATCGGCAGCACAGGAAAGATCACAGCTACACCGAAAAAGATCATGACCGGCCAGTAAGCTGTAATCGGGCTGCCGACAGTCGGCGCTGTTGTGGTCGTTACCGCCTGAAGAAGCATCATTCCGGTCGAGATTCTAACAGAGGGAAGAGCCTGAGACGTTAAGAACGTCAAAATAGTAAGCGCCGCCCAAGATCCTTGTCAACGAGACTTTCTATTCATATGAATGTAACTTCACAGCAAGGCGGATTTAAGTCGGTAGGCATAAGCTACGACGTCGCGCGGTTCAAACCCAATTTTCGATAAGAAACTTTTTCGAGGAACAAGGCCATGAAGCTCTCTTTTTGGTTTGTGGTTTTATTTTTTACTCTATCTTCGGCACACGCCCAGGAGTTGGTAAAAACGGACGTCAAGAGCCCGGACGAAGTCGCCGAACGCGTCCGGCTTCTCGAAGCAGAACTCGAACGCCAAAACGCGAAACTCGACCAGTTACAAAAAACGATCGAGCAACAGCAGTCAGCCATTCAGGCGCTCCTCGAGAAATTATCCGTTCCTTTATCCGTCAAATCTGCGGCCGCTGAAACTCCCACACCGAACACCGTCGCAGAAACGGAACCCGCACCCCAAACTCCAACTGTCGAACAGCGAGTCGCGAAGCTCGAAGGCCAAACCCTGCGGATCGGCCCTGTTCGATTCAGCGGCGACTTCCGTCTGCGCTTCGACGGCACGTTCCGCTCCGCCACCGAACCACCAGATCCACCACTCGATCACGTTCAAAACGCACGCGGACGTTACCGCCTGCGCCTGAACTTCGACACCGACATTCATCCCAACCTGAGTTTCCACGGCCAACTCGCCACCGGCCCGGCAAACAACCACCTTTCCACCAACCAGGACTTCACGTCTTTGGGCGTGCGCGCGCCGTTCATGTTGAGCGAAGCGTGGGTCGAGTATCGCCCGACGAAATCGATTCAGCTTCAGGGCGGACGCGTTCAAAACGTCTTCGCAGATAACTCCCGCTTCTTGTTTGACGACGACCTTCGCTTCAACGGCTTCAACGAGCGCTACACACATTCGCTGAAACCCAACAGCGCGCGCGTGAGCAGCATCGAGTTCCGCGCCGGGCAATACATTCTTTCAACCCCGAACGTCGCGGTGATCCAGCCAAACAGTCCACTCGCACGTGCCGGTGAAATCGTCGGCACCGCTGGTCGATCAGCGACCCTCTTCCACCAGGGCTTTTTGGTGAACCAGGCGTTCAACAAGAAATGGAGCAGCCAGGCAGGCGCCGACATTCAGATCTACAACCACCCAAATCAGATCCAGTTGGCGTCAACCCAGGAAGGTCTCGTGCTGCTGGTCCAACCGGGTATCGGCCTTGCGCTTTCTGGTCCACTGCCCGGAACCGGTAACGCGACGACGACTCCGGGCGGCGCAATCTACACCGCGCCAGGATTCCAGGTGGCGCGACTCACCTATCGTCTCAACCACACGGGCTTCACGCGCGGTGACCACGCGTTCCCGATTTCGTTCAACGTTCAAATGGCGCGTAACGTCGCTACCGGCTTGAACGAACGCGACGCGATGCTCGCAGCGCTTCAAGTTGGAAGGATCACCAAACGCGGTGACACGGCGTTCCTTTACGTCTTTGCGATCAAAGGCGCAAACTCGATGATCTCGCAGGTGACAGACGACGACCTCGGCACGAACACCGGCGTCAACATTCGCACGAACCACTTCCGGTTCGAGTACGGAATCACGCGGAAGGTGATATTTCAGAGCCTGTTCTTCATGCAGCGATCACTGAGTCGCAGCGGGCAGTATCCAAACTTCTTCGTACCGCTCGGCGATTTCGCGCCGACGACGTATCGCGTGCAGCAACAGGTGGTATTTAACTTTTAATGAAGCGCGCGGAGTTAGAGGATGCGCTTGGCGAAACCTTTGATGCCGAACTCTTTCTCAGGCTTGACGATGTGCGTGATGTTGCAATGACCACGCGGCTCACTGCCGCTCGGATAAGTCATGCGCGATTTCACTGGGCACGACGGTGTGGCGAGTAAACCGTTGCCGGGATCGATCACAACGGTAACCGTCGGAACCGCGGGAGTGCTCTCATTCGCAGGAGCAGAAGTCTCACTGACTGCTTCAGTAGCGGGGGCTGAATCGTTCTCAGTTCGGTTACGAACAGTGTGCGTTGGCTCCTGACGAGTGTCAGCGGCGGGTTCCACGACCGACTCCTCGACCTCGGTCGTTTGCAATGCGCGCTCACGATCGCGCACGAGCTTTTGCGTAGTGAGAGCGAAGACGACAGCGAATACCGCCAGCGCGGCTGCAACATACCAATGCCAACTCCCGCCGCGACGTTGCGGAACAACAACTTCAAGTGGAACTGTTTGCGCGCGATGTGACGTGGGCCGTGGTGGAGGTGGAGGAACGCGGCGCTTGTGACGTGAGATCAACTGCTCGTAAGCTTCGTTGATCTCCTTCAACTTCTCCTGTGCTTTGTCCTGCAAACGTGGATCGTGCAGGAACCGATCGGGATGCCAGACTTTGGCCAGGTCCCGATGTGCTGTTTTCAATTCACCATCGGAAACGCCGGGTTTTACTCCCAGCACATCGTAGGCCCAGCCAAGTTCTGTGCTCAATTATTTCCTCTTAAGACAGAGCCGCCGCCAACTTTTTAACCCCACCCAGTAGCTCGTGCGCGCTTGGCACGGGCACGCCCATGTACTGCATTACTGCGACCACCACGAACCCAAGGGCGACGCTCGTGACTACGGTTTTAACCACCGCAGCACCAAGCTGAGTCAAAAACGCTGACACGGATCTAGCAACTCGTTTAATTCGCATTGTGATCTCCCCAGACTGCTAATCGTTCGGTCGAAAACAACTTTTGAGGACCTCCTGGGGCCGTCGGGGAAGAGAACGAGGGCAAAACTCGGCGACTATTATGACAAAGCCAGCGAGCATTGACAACAGTGTTTTTCAGGTTTTATCTGGTGAAATAGCAGGGGTTGTGGGCAGGTGGATGGTAAACATACTGCCTTTCCCGAGTTCAGACTGGACGGTGACCTCCCCGCCGTGCAGGAGAGCAAGGTGCTTGACTATCGCCAAGCCCAAACCGGTGCCGCCCATCTCCCGCGAACGCGCCCGATCCACACGATAGAAGCGTTCGAACAGACGTTCCAGGTGTTGCGCCGGAATGCCGTCGCCATCGTCGGTGACAAGGATGCGATCGCGTGTTCCTGATTCGTGACTGATCGTGACGGTGCCGTTCTGACGGCTGAACTTGATGCCGTTGTCGATGAGGTTGGTGAGCATCTGTTCGAGCCGGCGTGAATCGGCGTAGACCATCGCGCCGGGCATGACCTGGTTTTCAAGCGTTACCCCGTGCGCCTCGGCTTGCCTCGTGAGTGAAGCGCCCACGTCGTCAACCACTGAATGAAGCTCGACCGGCGCAACTCGCAACTGGACGTTACCGCCTTCGATGGCCGTCAACTCGAGAATGTCATCGATGAGACCGTGCATGCGTGAGGCGTTTTTGCGAATGATCGAAAGAAAGCGCTGGCAGCTCTCCGGATCTTCCGTCGCGCCGCTTTCGAGCGTCTCAACAAACGCGAGGATCGCCGTGAGCGGCGTGCGCAGTTCGTGTGAAACGTTTGAGAGAAATTCCTGACGCACGAGTTCGAGGCGTTCGGTGCGAGTAATGTCGAAAAAGACTCCGAGCGCACCATCGGCGCCACGACCGTTTACATTGCCGATCGGCACGACGCGCAGATCGAAAACCTGCCGGTCTGGTCCATGTGTTTCCACTTTGACGCCGCCGACTTCGTTACCTTTCAGGCCGTCGAGAAACGCGTTGTAGATCGCTGGGTTCCGTGTCAGTTCGGTGAGACGTTGCGCTTTGAGCCTCGCGATTGAGGCGCTGAAGAGTTTGTGGGCGGCGGCATTCGAAGCGACGACGCGCATGTCCTTGTTGACTACGAGGAGGCCTTCGCGCATCCCGGCGAGCGTCGCTTCGAAGAGTGTGCCCGCGGCGAAGATATCATCCGTTTTATCGCCTGTTTCCGTGTCCCGCACTTGCGGGTTTTCGTGTTTTGCGAATGCTGCTATTAGTCGCCTGAACACAAAATCACCTACAACCGACGAACCGATACCCCACTCCGACTACGGTTTCGATGCAGTCGCCACACTTGTCGAGTTTCTGCCGCAGACGGCGAATGTGCACGTCGAGCGTGCGCGCATCGCCATAGTAACTGTAACCCCAAACACTATCCAGCAACTGCTGCCGCGTCACCACTCGATCGGCGCTGCGCGCGAGCACTGACAACAGCGTGAACTCCTTGTTGGTCAGTTTCACTTTCGCGCCGTCGCAAAGCACGCGGATGTCGTCGAAGTCGATGGTCAGATGGTCGTCTTCGTAAGTCTTGCCCATCGTCTCGTCAGCGCGTCGCATCACCGCGCGCACGCGCGCTAGCAGTTCACGCACCGAGAAAGGCTTCGTGATGTAGTCGTCGGCGCCGAGATCGAGACCCGAGACGCGATCTGATTCCGAAGTCTTCGCCGTCAACATGATGATCGGCGTACGACGCGTCGCCGGCTCGCGTCGCAAACGGCGACACAGTTCGATGCCACTCATCCCCGGCAACATCAAATCCAGAATTATGAGTCGCGGTGATTCGCGTTCATTCAAAGCGGCCGCGAGTCCGGCTTCTCCCGTGGGCGCGGTGACGGCCGGCAGACCTTCGCGTTCGAAGTTGTACTTCAAGCTCTCGGAGATGTCGGCGTCATCTTCGATGATGAGGATGGGGCGGGTCATGATTATTTGTTGTGTTTGATAAACGCCGCTTCCGCCATGTAGACGGTTAGTTCGCAAATGTCGGTAACGTAATCGCCGATGCGTTCGAGGTGCTTGGCAACGAACAACAACCGAGCGTCGCGCGTCGCGGTGGCAGGTTCAGTCACCATCAATTCGATCAACCGATGAAACGTGTGATTGTAGAGGTCGTTGATCTCGCTGTCGCTCTTGATGATCTCGCGGGCCATCACTGCGTCGCCCGACGTAAACGCATCGAGCGCGCCGCGCAACATATTCAACGCATGTTTGGCCATGCGGCTGAGATCGGGCACTGACTGGAGCTCCGGTTCGTTGTTTAGATCGATGGCTGCACGCGCGATGTTGCACGCGTGGTCGGCAATGCGTTCTAGCACCGGCGCCATTTTCGCCACCGAGATGACAAAACGAAGATCGCGCGCGGCCGGCTGGCGCAAGGCGATGATGTCGATGCACTGGCGATCAATCTCCACTTCGAGATGATCGACTTCATCGTCGTGATCGAGTACCTGGCGCGCAACTTCGCTGTCACGTTTGCTCAGCGCGTACATCGCGCGTTCGAGAGCCTGCTCCGCTTCGCCGCCGAGCAGCAACACGCGGTCGCGCAAGGAGCTCAGTTCGTCGTCGAGATGACGATGTAGATCCATAAACTGCTACTTACCCAAACCTTCCCGTGATGTAATCCTCGGTCAACTTTTCATTCGGGGCTGTGAACATCTTCTCAGTCGCATTGACTTCGATCAACTTGCCCAGCAGGAAGAACGCGGTCGTGTCGGAAACACGTGCTGCCTGTTGCATGTTGTGCGTGACAATCACGATCGTGTACTGCTTCTTCAAGTCGAAGATCAACTCTTCGATTTTCGAAGTCGCGATCGGATCGAGCGCTGATGCCGGTTCGTCCATCAACAGCACTTCGGGACGAATCGCGAGCGCCCGCGCGATGCACAACCGTTGTTGTTGTCCACCCGAAAGACTCAGTGCCGAAGTCTTGAGGCGGTCTTTGACTTCATTCCACAGCGCCGCATCTTTGAGCGCTTCTTCCACGCGGCCCGCGAGTTCCGAACCACTGCTCGTCACACGATTGATCCGCAAGCCGTAAGCGACATTGTCAAAGATCGACTTCGGAAACGGATTCGACTTTTGAAACACCATTCCAACTCGCCGTCGCAATTCGACCACGTCCGCGCCAGGCGCATAAATGTCTTGGTCGTCGATCAAAACCTGTCCGGCGACGCGTGTGCCGGGAATTACGTCGTTCATCCGGTTGAGCGTGCGCAGGAAAGTCGACTTGCCGCAACCCGATGGACCGATGAACGCCATTACGATGCGTTCCGGAATCTCAATCGAGATGTTGTGCAGCGCCTGCACGCGACCGTAGAAGAAGTTGAGATCGCGCACTGCGACCTTTGTGGAACTACTCGTCCCTGACGCGGGAGCGCTGCCGCGCCTGGAGCCAACTTCAATTTTTGGAGGTTCAGTTTGAACCGGCATAAACTAAAACTTCTTCCTCGTCAAAAAACGGACCATGATGTTTATCCCCAGAACCAATGTCATCAGCACCAGTGTCGCGGCCCACGCCTGCGCGTGCCACTCGTCGTACGGCGAGATCGCGTAGTTGTAGATCTGCACGGTGAGCGACGCGATCGGTTCGTTCAGCGAGGTCGGAAAGAACCGGCTGCCAAACGCGGTGAACAGCAGTGGCGCTGTTTCACCCGAGACACGCGCGATCGCGAGCATCGCCCCGGTCGCGATTCCCGGCGCCGCTGCCGGAATCACCACGCCCAACGTCACGCGCCATTGCGGCGCGCCCAACGCCAAGGCGCCTTCGCGCAAACTGTGCGGCACCAGTTTCAACATCTCTTCCGTCGTGCGCGCGACGATCGGCACCATGATCAGGGCGAGCGCAACGCCACCCGCGAACGCGGAGAAGTGCCTCATCGGCAACACCAGAACCGCGTAAACAAAAACTCCCGTAACGATCGAGGGAATACCCGTCAACGTGTCGACGATAAATCGCACCACGTTGCCCACCCGCCCGCGACCCACTTCCGAGAGATAAACTCCGACGCAGATCCCGAGTGGTAAACCGATCACTGACGAAAGCAGAAGCAGTACGAGCGAACCAAGGATCGCGTTGCCAATGCCGCCGCCTTCGCCAACGGGCCGTGGGCTATCAGTCAAAAACTGAAAGCTGAGTGAGCCGATGCCCTGCCACGCGATGTACGACAGGATGATCAGCAGCGCTCCGACCGCCAGCAGCGTGCACAACGCCGTCAGGCCAGTCATGACCGCGCTGTTCATTCGACGAATGCGATCGCTGTGATTCATCAAGCAGCCCTGCCGACTCCACCGGTCTTTCGCGTCACATTCCACACCAACACGCGCGCGATGCCGTTAACGACAAAAGTCACCAGAAACAAGATCAGTCCTAGTTCGACCAACGCACTCAAGTAGAGATCGCCGGTCGCCTCCGTGAACTCGTTCGCAATCGCCGACGCAATCGTGTACGACGGATCAAAGAGCGAGAGACTGATCTGCGCGCGGTTGCCGATCACCATCGTAACCGCCATCGTTTCGCCGAGTGCGCGACCGAGACCGAGAATCACAGCGCCCGCGATTCCCGGAGCGCCATTCACCAACACCACGCGAATCATCTCCCACTTGGTAGCGCCAAGCGCGAGCGCGGCTTCACGCTGCGAACCCGGGACCGCCGTAAGCACGTCGCGCACGACTGCCGAGATGATTGGCGTGACCATGATGGCCAAAATGATTCCTCCCGTGAGCAAGCCAATACCAGTGATCGATCCCTGGAAGAGCGGTAACCATCCAAACGCGCTCGCGAGTGCCGGTTCGATGTAGTTTCTGAGAAACGGAGCCAGCACGAAGATTCCCCAAAGGCCGTAGACCACTGAAGGAATCGCCGCGAGCAACTCGACTAGAAACCCGACCGGCCGCGCGATGTAGTGCGGCGCCTGCTCAACCAGGAAGATCGCAATACCCAATGAAAATGGAACGCTGATCAAAAGCGCGATGAGCGATGAAGCCACAGTGCCGTAAATGAACGGCAACGCGCCGAACTCACCCTTGATGGGATCCCAGCGCTGGCTCTTCAAAAAGTTGAATCCAAACTGGCGAATCGACGGCATCGAATCGACAGTCAGCGCCACAACCATCGAGACGACGATTGCAACCATCAACAGCGCGACACCAAACATGAGCACACGAAAAACTGCGTCGCCCGTGTTCCCTGTCGGCGAAAGCACACGCCGCCAGGTCGAACCCTGTCCAACGAAATTCATTCCCTCGTTTTCGGGTACCGCGCTCATGTATCAACACCCTAGGACCCTGGGACCGCAGGCGTCTCGCCTGCAGTTCTAACGGCATGGCCTGATTCGTTCCCCGGCAGGCGAGACACCTGCGGTCCCAGCAAACGTTACTGCCTGAGGGAGGCGCCTCCGGCAGTAATCGAATTGATCTTTGCTTCCGCGCGCTTCACGACGTCGGCGGGCAATGGCGCGTACAGCAGGTCTTTCGCGAAGCGTTCGCCGTCGTGTATTCCCCACCACAGAAAATCAACGAGGGCCTTTCCCTTCACCGGATCCTTTTGGTCCTTGTACACGAGAATGTAGGTGTAACTCGCGATGGGATAAGCCTGGGCGCCGGTCGCGTTCGTTATAGACACGCGCAGATCTTCAGGCATGCTCGCGGCGGAAGCTGCCGCTGCTGCTGTTACCGAGTCAATCGAAGGCTCGACGAAACTGCCGCCGCCGTTCTTGATATGGGCCACGGGCAACTTGTTTTGCACGGCGTACGCCAATTCGACGTAGCCGATCGTGTTCGGCGTGTTCTTGACCTGACCCGTGACGCCTTCGTTCCCTTTACCGCCGAGGCCGACGGGCCAACTCGGTGACGTACCCGATCCGACTTTCTCTTTCCACTCCGCGCTGACTTTTGAAAGATAGTCAGTGAACACGGCCGACGTTCCACTGCCGTCCGAGCGATGGACCACGGTGATGTCGTTTGCCGGTAACGTGACGCCCGGATTGTCGGCGGCGATCCTCGGGTCGTTCCACTTGGTTATTTTTCCGAGAAAAATGTCGGCGACCACCTCGGACGAAAAACGCAGTGGCTGGTTGACGCCGCTGAGGTTGTAAGTAATCACGACCGCGCCCAGCACAGTTGGCACGTGCAGTATCTCGCCGGGCGCGGACTTGAGATCTTCATCCTTCATCGGCGAGTCTGAGGCGCCGAAGTCTACCGTCTGATCCTTGAGCTGCTTGATGCCGCCGCCCGAGCCGATCGACTGGTAATCGATTCTGACGTTTCCGTGCAGCTTGCCGTACTCACTTAACCATTTTTGATAAAGCGGGTTCGGGAACGTCGCGCCCGCGCCTTGCAGACTCACATTGCCGCCGCCGCCTGGGCCACCGCCCGAATTACAAGCCGCGGACGCAACGAGAATCGCGAGTGCGCAAAACGTAGCAAGCAATTGTAGACTTCTCTGGCGCAGGCCGGGATGGGAAACAGACATTTAAGATCTCCTGTGCTTGTCGGGCTTTCGCGAGCGATTAGTAAAGGGCCAATCTAGGGAGCCGGTGTTACATCCAACTGAACTGCATCTGAACTCTCAGTTAACACAGAGGTGGGGACCACGGATTTTACCGGGTTTTGGAGGTCAGCAACCGGTAACCTACGTTGACCATCGTCTCGATGTGCAGCCCAAAATCCGAGAGCTTCGCACGCAAACGGTAGATGTAAACGTGTAGGCTTTCTGTATTGAGCGGCTTGTTGCTGCCCCAGACGGAGGTCCAAAGATCCTCGGCCGTGACGATTCGATCCGGAGTTCGCACGAGCCGCGAGAAGATCAGGAACTCCGTGCGCGGCAGCTTGATCGCCTGGCCGCCGCACGCGGCGTAATAGTTCTTGTGCTCCACTCGCAGATATCCATCGTCGAAGATGTCCTCCGGCAAATGATTTCCTCCTTGAATACCTGTGACGGACATCTCCTCTGCTGACATCATCGATTTACCTCCTGCAAAGTTGACGCGAATCGAACCAGCAACCTGCAACAGCAGGCAGCCGTCTTGAAAGTTACTTTAACTAGAACTTGAACTTGGCCCTGAACTGCATCACTCGAGGGCCACCGACGGTGCTGGTGATGGTACCGAAGTCAGGACTGCCCAGCTCAAAGTCAGGAGCCGCAAAGTTTGCTCGATTGAAGACATTGAATATGTCCCAACCGAATTCGAACGCTGCCGTTTCAGTCAGCTTTGTGGTTTTGACGATGCCGAAGTCAAAGCGCGACTGCGCCGGTGCGCGAAGAACATTTCGCCCCAGGGTGCCGTTTTGTCCAAAGGACGTGCAAAGAACTTCGCGATTGAACGCCTCGTCCGTGATATCCGAGCCCGTCCGACGCAACTCGTCTAGCGTTCCGCAAAGTGACGGCCTGCCGAATCCCAACCGGAAAAGACCACCCGAACCACGCACCAGATCGGCGTATTGCGCGGCCGTCTGCACTTCAGGCTCTGGCGAGAAAATGCTGTAGGGGGTTCCGGTCTGCGCCTGGAAAAATCCCGATAGCTGCCAACCCTTGAAGAGTCTTCGGTTCGAGCCAAAACTCGGGACGTCGTAAACAAAGCTCAGACTGAAACGGTGCGTGCGGTCAAAGTCGGAAACCGCGCGATTCGCTTCCAGGTTACGGAGATCACCCTGGACCACGAAGCCCGTGTTTGGAACGTCTGGTTTTCCCGAACCAGCAGTGCTGCCCGGATCCGATGAGCTTGTATCGATCGACTTGGACCATGTGTACGACGCATTGAAAGTCAGACCGCGCGATAGACGATGAGTCAGCCCAAACTGCGCTCCGTGATAGGTTGACTCACCATTTGAGCGAAGGATCAAAGCCTCGGGAACGTTAAAGCCAAGGACCGGAACCCGCGCTTCAAAGTTGATAACCTGGCCTCCACCGAGCGTGCTTCCGGAGCACGTTAACGCGTTAGCCAGGTTGAGGTCGAGTGGCGCTCCGGCAACTCCACCAAGCACTCCGCCCGAGCAGGTCGCGGCTCCACCGACGCGGAAAGGATTCGCAAAACCAAAAGCTTTACCAAGTCCACGCTCTCTTGCCGTGGAACCTGCGTTCAATGGACCATTCGGCGAACCAGCGGCGACATAGGCCTGGTTAAAACGTTCGAAGATGTGATCCGGCGTGGCAACATCGTTCAAATCAAAACCCTGGTTGAATGCCAGCGCTTGAAGCAGGTTCGATCCCCGCGTGTGAACGTAGCGCGCTTCGAACATCAGGTTCCTGGCAAGTTCATACTGAGCGCCGATATTGAACTGCTGAACATACGGCGTTCGCAGATCACGGTCGATCGCGCGAAACTCAAACGTCTCAGCGATGTTTCCTGGAGGCGTCGAATTCAGACGCGCATCTCGCGTTACACCCGTGTTGTCACGAATCACATACGTACCACCCGTACCTGCGCCACGCATGATGCGAAACGGCAGCCACGAACTCAGCGGCAGCGAAGTTGGCTGCTGCGAGAAGGCATCCGCGATCGGTACATTTCCGGACGGAACCGTAATCTCAATTTCGCGGAGGAACGGATAGTTGCTGAAAATCGTGTTGATGAACGCCGCGGACGGACGATCGTAGAAGAGGCCATAGCCGCCACGAACGACCAACCTGTCAGTAGGCGAGTAGGCCAACCCGATACGCGGAGCGAAGTTGTTTAAATCCTGACCACGCAGTGTATGGTCGTTATCCGCGCGCGCGGTCGCAGCAACCGCGCCGTCCACGTTCGCGAGGCCGGTCGACTGAACATTCGATGGCACTATAAAACCCGGCGAAGGGTTATCGCAGACCGACAACGAGCCGCCGGTTTGCGAGAAGCACGGGTCAAAGCTCTCGAAATCAAAGTTGCCGATGCGGCCCTGACTTTCCGTGGGCCACATGAACAGCTCGTAGCGCAAACCGACATTCAACGTCAACTTCCTGGAAACCTTCCAATCATCAGCGATATAACCGCTGTAGTCACGGAAGCGGAAACTCTTTTTCGTAATGCCAAACTGAGTGTCGGCTTCTGTGGCATTGCCGGTGAGTAACTGAGTAATACTGTCAAACTTCTCAAACTCGGTAGCCTGCTCTTCCGGCAAACTCGAATCATACTGATGCCGCTTGACGTCGCCACCGAAGCGAAGTGTGTGGTTGCCTCGGATCCACGTGATGTTGTCGCCGATGCTGTACGTCTGTTGCTTTCGTTGGTTGAACGAATCGTTTGGTCCACCAAAAGAGAACTGCGTAAGGTTCGTCCCGGGCCGGCCGATGAAGTGGCCCAGGCGGCGCGTGCCGGGACTGTCATCAAACAGCAGCGCTGGATTGTTAATACCGATGGCCGCACTGGTCATATCTGCCGACAGAAACGGCTCATCCAACTGGCGAGTGTTGTTCAGGGAAAAGTATCCGAACACCACTTCATTAATCAATGTGGGGCTGAAGATATGCTGGTCCGAGATAGCGAGCGTGCGATTACGATCTGCCCGGCGGAGCACAAACGGCGAGATCAAGCTCGACGGATCGGGAAACGAATCCAGGGCCGGGAAGTTACTGAAGAAGAATGTTCCCGTCAGCGTATTGCTCTTTGTCACCCGGCCGTCGAGACGCGTGGTGAACTGATGCTGTTCAAACTCGGAAGGACGAACGTTCAACTCTTGTACGAGTGGATTGTCTTCAAAAAGCGCGCGATTGGTAACCGGAGCCGCACCGAACTGAAAGGCACGCGTGGTAATCGCACCCGCACTTGTTCTATTGGACCGGTCCACGCCGATGACGTTGTTCGTCCGTGGCGGCGCAAAAACGAAATTACCAGTCGCGGGATTTCTCAGGTTAAGCAGGTTCACGGCCACTGGAGAAATGTCAGCCGCGGTGAGACAGCCCGCAGGCAAAGGCGTGACATTACATACGGATCGCACCTGGTTGAAAGCGTTGGCGATCGCTGCGGCCGAACGATCCGAACCAAGCAGACTTAAAGCCAACGGCGTCACCGATATGCTGCGTGCCGTCGGAACGAACCCGGTTATGGCGTTTGTGTACTGGTAGCCGCCGAAGAAGAAGAAACGATCCTTCACTATTGGACCACCGAGCGTAAAGCCACCTTCGTTTCGGCGCGCCTTGGGCCGGTCGATCCCTTCCTTGTTGAAGATGAAATCGTTTGCGTTCAGCTTCTCGTTTTGCAGGTAGTAGTAAACGTTGCCGCTAAACCGATTGGCGCCGGTTTTGGTAACAAGCTGGAAATTACCGCCGCCTGAGCGGCCGGTAGAAGCGTCGTAAAGACTCGTTTGCAACTTTACTTCCTGCAGTGTCTCGGGTGCCGGTGCGATGTTGTCATTCAGCGAACCTTCGTTGGTCGTAATGTTGGTCGCGTCCACGCCATTAAAGAACAGGCTCGTGCTCGTGGTCCGAGTACCGTTAACCGATGGCGACTGGTTGCCGTTGCCGTTGGTCAACACCGGTGATAGTTCGGTATTGACGCCGGCTTCGGTGGATAACAGTTGGGTGAAGCTGCGCGTTGAAGTTGGTACTTCGACCAATTGTTCCGCGGAGAGCTGTCGCGAGACGGCCGAGGTTTCCGGAGTGATGAGGGCTGCGCCTTCCATGATATTGATGACAGCGCCGATATCACCGACCTCGAGCTTGTCTTCAAGCGTTCGAGGAACGCTCGCTTCGACCTCTACTCTGTCTCTCAGTAATTTTTTGAAACCGGTGATCTCGTAGGAGACCTCGTAGGCGCCAATCGGCAAGCCAGGCAAGGTCCAATGGCCTTCTTCGTTGGAGACAGTGGTGCGGGTCGCGCCGGTATTGATGTTCTTCACCCCGACGCTAACGCCGGGGAGATTCGCTCCCTGCGGATCCTTGACTACGCCCGTCAAGCTTCCCACCGTACCGGTTTGGGCCGGTGCGGCTGATGGCAACCAAAGCAATAGTGAAAGGACGAAGCACAACGAGAAAAACAAACGGGGGCGCACGAAGGCGTTTAGATGCATACTGGTTCTCCTGTCGATCAGTTGGCGCGGGTGAGCTTTCCAGCGCTTCGAAACTTATTGGTTATCGAAGTGACACGCTACTGACAGGAGGTTAAAGACCAGTGAATATCGCCTTAAATAATTGTTAATCGATGAGGCCAGGTAGAGGCGCGCTCTTAAAACGGCAGTTAACATCAAATTAACATGAGCGTAACAGCGGCGTTTTAGGATACGCACTCTTCGAACGAACTTAGACCTATGGCTATCTCTAACGAACTCAGCAGCGAGATTGCTGCCGCAATTCTGGCGGAAAATAAAACTCCACAGGAACTCTTTGAATTGAAAGACGTCATTCTGCGTGTTCATTCCACGCTGCAAAAAATGTCCGAAGAGGCTCGGGCCACGCGTTCCGAGACTCGGGCCACGCGTTCCGAAAGCAGGTTTCGCCCCGCAGCACCGCACGACAGGTGAGTTCAGCTCAAACCGCCCACAACTGCCGCATCCAGATCAACCAGTAGCGTCGCCGCTTCGCAGCGGGACCGTTTTCCTCATTGAATCCCAGGCGAACGAAACGGCTGTTGAGATTGCTGCATCTCAAGGTCCATGGAATTTCGACGGACTTAACCGCTATTTAACTTCGAACAGGCAAAGTGATACCCGTTTTAGAAAGGAGGGAAAGATGAACGAGAGACCAGAAGAAAGAGATGACGCTTACGCCATGGAGTGCAACTGGTGCGGAGCGAAGATTCGCGACATCAACGAAGACACCACTGGCGTGTGCTTGAAGTGTTTCTACCAGATGCTAATAAATCACTTGCAGTCACAAAAACGATCCGCTTACGGAGACTTCGTCAGCGATCGCTAACCACGAAGAGGCGTAACCGTTGATGGATTTCATCTCGAACTCTCCGAAAAACGGTAAGCCGCGCCTGCTCGTCGCCTTCGGCTGCTGCGGGGTCATCAAAGCTCCAATGAATTCGCCTGGTGTTGCTCGGAAAAAGCGGACACTGTTCATTCGCGTTGTCACAAACTGTGATCACGTAGTCGAACTCTTGCCCAACGAATTCATCTACTGATTTCGACCGGTGCTGCGAGATGTCAATGCCGCTCTCGCTCATCACCGCGATTGCTTCCGGCCGGACCTGAGTGGGCGAGACTCCCGCACTCGCCACTTCGAAACGGTCGTCCGCAAGATGACGCAGCAAGCCTTCAGCCATTTGGCTCCTGGCGGAGTTGCCGGTGCACAAAATCAAAACGCGCTTACGGTTCGTCATGTCTACTTCCTTTCGTGCGGCACTATTACTGAATCGGCATCCTTCTGGACTGAGGGAGCCAGCCAGGCGAGCAACGCCGTCGCCGCGAAGGCGCCGGCGAGTTGGGCCACGATGAAGGCAGGCGCATCAACTGGTCTAATGCCGGCGAATGTATCGCTTGCAGATCGCGCCAGCGTTACAGCCGGGTTCGCAAACGACGTGGACGCCGTGAACCAATACGCCGCTGTGATATACGCCGCAACAGCAAATGGTACGGCGGACGAGCGAAGACGAACGCAGCCCCAAATCACTGCCAACAATCCAAACGTTGCCACGAACTCACTGAACGCCTGAGCACCGCCCGAGCGAACGTGGCGTGATGCGAAGAATAATGGAAGTCCAAACATCAAGTGCGCAATTGCAACCCCAGCAAACGCTCCACTCACCTGTGCAAAGATGTAAACAGGAACGTCGCGCCACGCGAGCCCGCGCTGCCACGCGTCGGTGAGCGTAACCGCCGGATTGAAGTGCGCTCCGGAAATTGGACCAAACGTCAGAATAAGAGCGACCAACGCCGCTCCGGTAGCAATCGTGTTTGCGAGTAGAGCAATCGCAGTGTTACCGGCCGCGAGTCGTTCACCCATGATTCCTGAGCCAACGACCGCGGCGAGCAACATAGCGGTTCCGACTGATTCAGCAACAGCTCGCTTCAGCAACGGATTGTTCACGCGTAACTCCTACCGGGGCCGCTGTGCAGCATGCACTCGCGGTCTGAGTCGCCGCTGTTTCTTCGACTTTCGTGCCGCATTCACAAGGCGCTGTCTCGGCGAGATTGTCTTCGAGAACAACGAATACTTCCCATTCATTGCCGTCAGGGTCTCTCACCCAGGTCTTGTCTTGCAGGGCATAGCAGCAGCTGGTTTGCATCTCATCGCGCGTCAACAGGCCCGCTTCAACCCACTTTTCGCGCGTCGCCAGAACGTCGTCGGTAGTTGGTACTTGAATACCGAGGTGGGACAGCGCTCCCGGCTCCTTAAAATTGTGTTCGTTGAGCGTCAGATTCAGCGGTGGATTCTGTACGTCGAACTTGGCGTATCCCGTTCGGACCTTGCTCGGCTCGATCCCCAGCAGTTTCTTGTAAAACTCAATACTTCGCTCAACATTGTGTACGTTTAGCGCAAGATGCGCCTTCAACGCTTGCACTTTCTCGCTAGCCATCGTGTTACTCCTTTGGTGAACCATAAAATATATGCGCCTACGCGAATACGTCCCGGAGTATCGCTCAGGCGAACATATATGTCAAGACGTATTTACGAAATTTCTTTTGTGGTAAGCTATGGGCTGTTATGAACGGCAAGTCAAAAACGTTTGATATGGAATTATTCTTTCGCGCACTTGCGGATCGTACCCGGCTGCGCCTGCTTCACTTAATGGGCTCAGACGAGGTGTGTGTGTGCTTCTTCGTGGAGATCCTCAAGACGAATCAACCCAAGATCAGCAGGCATTTGGCTTATCTGCGGCGCGCCGACATTGTGGGCGCCCGGCGCGAGGGGCAATGGATACATTATCGAATCGTTGAACCAGCCGATCCTGATGCACAGCGAATCTTGAAAGATGTGATCTCGTGGTTAGCCAACGATCCCGAGATGCAGCGCGATCGCCAGCGGCTGGTAAAGATCTGTTGCGCTCCACAACTTCCGGTGAGCATTCAGGGCGCGCCCCGGCCCTCCAGTTTCAACGCCCACGTAAATTGATCGGGTCGTTCAAGCCTAGAAAACTTACTTCACCGTTAAGCACGAAAAATCATCCGGAGTGTCCACGTCCACCTCACCATCCGGGAACGGTAAGAAGTGCGCCTCGGCAGCGTGTCTCTTAATGATCTCCTTCGCGCCGGACGAACCTGTCAACTGCGTCAGCTCTGTAAACAGTGTTCGACTAAAAAGAGCCGGCACGCCAAAGCTTTCACCGTAAGCCGAGGCTATGACTGGTTTCGCCGTGGTGTGGTGGGCTGCGAGCAAGCTGGAGACAACGTCTGAAGTGACATGAGGTTGGTCGCACAACAACAGTACGGCTCCGGCTACATCCGCGTCGATGCTGAGAAGACGTTCAATGCCCGCCCGCACTGACGATCCGATCCCAGTCTCCCAATCAGGATTGAACGCCTCGTGCACATCAAGCTGGTCCAACTCACGACGTGACAGTTCTGCATGTGCGCCCGTCACCACCACGACGGGACGACATCTCGCGTCGAGCGCGGCTAACGTTGCGCGCCTGAGCAGACTCATGCCTTGAAATTCAAGCGTCTGTTTGGGACGTCCCATGCGCGAGGACGACCCGGCCGCGAGGATCACCGAACCTACATTCGTCGCATTACGTTCGATCATCGTGAAACGCGTTCGCGTTTGCGCTCTATCAAGCGACTGCCAGAGTCAGAACCTGATGGTCCGTTCTAGCCGCGCGGTCTTCGTAAGCGGTGCGGCCGTGAATTGAACCGCGGCGCTCGCGCAGCATGCCACCGCCTCTCCCTTCCAGTACCGCGCGCATCTCAGCGACGATTGACAGCGCAACTTCGGCAGGCGTATTTGCTCCGATGTCCAGACCAACCGGCGAATAAAGGCGCGACACGTCTGTCTCCTCGAATCGCAAGATCTCTTCATTCGCTGTCAGTTCGCCAAGCATCCGTTCGGTCCGATTGCGCGGACCCATGACGCCGATGTAGCACGCTTGCGTGTCCAAAAGAAACTTGAGCAATGCGAGGTCGTGCGAATAATTGTGCGTCATCAAAAGCGTGAGTGTGCGCGGCGTGATCGTAACGCGCGCCGGAACATCTTCGGGCCGCGAGAGTGTGATGTGGTCGGCGATAGCAAACCGGGTAAGTGTCATCGGTCGCGCCTGTGGGTCAACAACCTCAGTCTGCCAGCCGATGCTCCGCGCGAGTTCGACAATCGGCAGCGCGTCAGGCCCTGCTCCGAAAATGACGAGCGGGACTGGTGCGATGAGAGTTTCAATGAATACTGTTATCGTGCCGCCACCGACGTCCAATGTGCGTGCACCGGAATCAACCGCTGCCCTCGACAGTGTTCGCACTTGCGATTCGAGTACTGCGGCCCACGGCCCACTCAACCCCTCGCTACGAAGGTTTCGGTCCTCGTCGATTACTATTCGTGCGCCCGTTTTGATTTGGCTGTCAGCCGGCGTCAATCGCGACGGCGTGTGTCGACACACGGTTGCAACGATCACCGGAGCAGCATTCGTCTCGCACGAACGCCTCAACGCGTGGAGGTAGGACGAATCAGTTGCGAGAGGCTCCACCAACACGTGCACTATCCCGTTGCAGCCGAGCCCCAACCCCCAAACCATCTCGTCACTCGTCGCGGCGGTGTTGTATCCAACGATCTTCGCTGCGCCCGTTCTAATGACGCGCTTAGCGTGTTCCACAACGTCCGCTTCCAGGCACCCGGCGCTAATCGTGCCGGTACTCGCGCCGTTTTCGCAGACGAGCATCCGTGCACCTGGGCGCCGGTACGAAGACCCTTCAACATTCACGACAGTCGCCAAAGCGCAGCGTTGACCGTTCATGTTCGCGTCGTCAAACGCTTCAACTAATGCTCGCACTTCGTTCACAGTTCGTGCCCTCCTTACAGCAACTTGTCCGGCGTTATCGGAAGATCCCTGATCCGTTTGCCAGTCGCGTGAAAGACGGCATTGGCAATTGCCGCCGGGATGCCGACCATACCCAATTCGCCCATGCCCTTGACGCCAAGCGGATTGACGACGGTGTCATCCTCCTCGACGAATATGGTCTCAATCATGTGAACGTCAGCGTGGACCGGCACGTGATAGTGCTGAAGGTTTGGGTTCATGATGCGACCAAAACGGTGGTCGATTTCAGTAGCCTCCTGAAGAGCCATGCCGATGCCCCAGACCACTCCACCGATCTCCTGGCTGTGCGAGGCCTTCGGGTTGATGATACGGCCGCACGCCGTCACTTCGATCGCGCGCGTGACTCGAACCTGACCTATATCCGGATCCACCTTCACCTCAATGAACTGCGCGCCGTGAGCGAGCGTCGCGTAGTTACGACGCTCCTGCGATGGTTTCGCTTCAAACGTTTCTGTAATCTCGCCGAGGCCATTACGTTTCATAAGTTCGGCAGTGTTGACGAAGCGCGCTGTGTCATTTTTAAGCTGCAACCGGCCGTCGAGCATCTCTACGTCAGCGGCTGCCGCGCCCCTCAACGGTGAGTTAGCGTCCCGATTCGCAAACTCAAGGAGGCGTGCAGTGATGGCGAGGGCCGCGCCGTGAACAGCCGAACCAACACTCGCGGTGGTCCATGAGCCACCCTGGGCCGGAGCGCGCGGGAAGTTTGAGTCACCAAGCTCAAACTCCACCTGCTCGGGCTTGAGGCCCAGGTACTCGGCGGCGATTATGGTGATGACAGTGTAAGTGCCGGGACCGATGTCGCTCGTTGCGCTGGCGACGTGCGCCGTCCCGTTCGCTTTGAAAGTGATACGAGCGGTAGCGGGCATCTGGAACGCGCCCCAAATACCGGTCGCCGTTCCCCAACCCACCAACAGACGTCCATCCCGCATTGAGCGCGGCTCGAACTTTCGATCCTTCCAACCAAACTTCTCCGCTCCAAGCCGGTAGCACTCTCGCAGCGCCTTACTCGAGAACGGCTTACCGCTTTCCGGGTCTTTCTCGGCGTAATTGATGAGGCGAAGCTCCAGTGGATCGATCTTGAGCGCGTAGGCCAGCTCGTCCATTGCGGACTCGAGCGCGAACATGCCGCTAACGGCGCCGGGCGCGCGCATCCACGTTGGGGTGCTCAGGTCCGTGTTCGTGATCCTCTGCGGCGCGTACAGATTCGGGCAGGCGTAAACCTGACGAGTGAATCCGGTCGTGTTATCCGAGAACTCCTCGAAAGTCGAAGTGTTGTGCAGGGCCTCATGGACCATAGCCGTGAGCTTGCCGCTACGCTCCGCGCCGAGCGCTACCTTCTGAATGGTGTATGGACGGTGGCCATGACCGGTAAACATCTGCGTCCGCGTGTAGACGATCTTGACCGGGCGGCGGACCTCGCGCGCGGCCATCGCCGTCAGCGCCGGGTAATAGTTGGGCCGCAGTGACGATCCGAAGGCGCCGCCGACGTATGGCGAGATGACCTGCACGTTCGCTTCCGGGATATTGAAAGACGACGCGAGGTGCTTGCGCACGTTGTAGACTTCCTGTGATTTGTCGAACATCGTGAGCCGGTCGCCCTGCCAGACGGCGACTGCGGCGTGCGGTTCCATCGGGTTGTGGTGCTCGATGGGAATGCGGTACTCAGCTTCGATCTTCACCGGCGCAATCTTCATCGCTTCTTCGGGATTGCCACGCGGCTTCGGAGGCGGCCCTTGCGACGGGAAGCGCCCGCGATCACGCACGGCCTCCGTGTCGGTCGTGTGTTTCTCGGCGTTGTATGAGACCTTGACGAGTCGTGCTGCGTAACGTGCTTGCTCGTAAGTCTCGGCGACAACCAGCGCCACCGGCTGCATGTTGAAGAAAATCCTGTCTGACTGAAGCGCGCGAAACGACTTGTCCTGTTCTTCTGTCGCGCGCGGCGGCGCCTGCTCGTGCGAGGCTTTTGGTCCAAGCTTCGGCGCGTTCAGGTGCGTGAAGATTCGGATAACACCGGCGGCCGCTTCCGCGTCGCGTGTGTCTATCGACTTAATCGTGCCTTTCGCGACCGTCCCCAGCACGATGAAGCCATACGCGAGGTTCGGCGCGCGAAACTCGGCGGCGTACTTGGCCCTACCCGTCACCTTTGCCACACCGTCTACGCGGTTGATCTCTTTTCCAATATATCTCGCCATATTGTCCCCTGTTATATGAGCCGAGCGGCGCGCATCAGCGCGCGCACCACAGCGCGTTTACCGAGCTCGATCTTGTAGGCGTTGTGCGCGAGCGGTTTGGCGCCGGCGAGCGCCGCCTCGGACGCACTGCGGAAGGTTTGCTCCGACGCTGGTTTTCCGGAAAGCGCCGCTTCGGCCTCCCGGCTCCGCCACGGTTTGTGGGCCACACTTCCCATTACCACGCGTGCCTGCCTGATTCTGCCGCCGTCCATGTCGAGCGCTGCAGCCACCGCCACCAGAGCGAAGGCGTAACTCGCTCGGTCTCTGACTTTCAGGTAGTAGTAATTGTTTGCGAAATTCGACTTCGGAAGATCGATGGCCACAATGAGTTCGCCACGTTCGAGGTTATTGTCTTTCTCCGGCGTGTCCCCCGGCAGGCGGTGAAAGTCGACGATGGGAATGGACCGCTCGCGCCCCGATGCATTTCTGACTCTCACTTGAGCTTCCAGAGCGTAAAGCGCATTGGCCATGTCGCCAGGATATGTGGCCACACACTTCTCACTCCACCCGAAGATCGCATGAATGCGATTCAGACCTTCGCGCGCGCCACAGCCCGTCCCCGGCTCGCGCTTATTGCACGGCATCGCCGTGTCGTAGAAATACTGACATCGTGTGCGCTGCATCAGGTTGCCGCCGTTAGTTGCCATGTTGCGAAGCTGCCCTGAGGCGCCTGCCAGGATGGCTTGCGTCAACAGCGGATAGCTCTTGCGT
Source organism: Acidobacteriota bacterium (assembly GCA_020199835.1). Classification (GTDB taxonomy): domain Bacteria; phylum Acidobacteriota; class Blastocatellia; order Pyrinomonadales; family Pyrinomonadaceae; genus PSRF01. The sequence continues at coordinate 152,891 of JAIVJV010000011.1, forward strand.
ATGAGCGGGTGGTTTGCTGTGTCTGTGTTCTTCGCCAGCGCGCCGATCGTGACGCCGCCGTTTGGACCAGCTTTGATGTCGGCGAGGTTCAGGCGCGTCAGATCAACGAGTTCGTTCGGACGCTCGACGTCCTCTTTCATCAAATCGAGGATGTTGGTCCCACCCGCCAGGAACTCCGCATTAGGATTTGCCGTCACAGCGCGTGCGGCCGCGTTTGCATCGCTCACTCGCGTGTACTTAAACGGTCTCATCGGTTTGCCACTCCTTTCGAACGCGCGCGAGCTCATCATCATTCACGAAGCGCCATGTACGTGCCGTCTCTTTGCCTGAATGGACCTCTTTGATGGCCGCGACGATGCCCGGATAAGCGCCGCAGCGACAGATGTTGCCGCTCATGCGTTCGCGTATCTCCTCGTCCGTCAGGCTTGTCGTGTTCACAGTTACGTTTTCGGTGACGTGACTCGCCTCGCCACGACGCGCCTCTTCGAGCAGCCCGACCGCGGAGCATATCTGGCCCGGCGTGCAGTACCCGCACTGAAAACCGTCGTACTTGATGAAGGCAGCTTGCATCGGGTGAAGCTGTTCGCCGCGCGCGAGTCCTTCGATGGTTGTGACCTCGCGTCCCTCGAGTGTTGCGGCGAGCGTCAGACACGACAGCACCCGCCGGCCATCGACGAGTACAGTGCAAGCCCCGCACTGGCCCTGGTCGCAGCCCTTCTTCGTGCCGGTTAATTCGAGCCTCTCACGCAACGCGTCGAGCAGCACCACGCGCGAATCCAGCTCCAGCGTTTTCGCCGCGCCGTTCACCTTCATGGCAATCCTGATTGTGTTCTCAGGCGCGGCTGCCGGTGCGAATACTGCATCGGCAGGAGCAGACAGTGCGGCTAAGGCCTGCTCCTTTTCGAGCAGCATCAAGGCAAATAATCCGACGCCACTGGTGAGCGACTGCCCGAGAAATGTGCGACGGGCCTGACCGACGTCAGTCAACGCCGGCATCTCCTTCACAAGCGCCTCCTCATCAGCCGACAGTTCGGGCTGAGAGGTCTCGTCCAAGTTGTCTTCCATGTTTGTCCCCCTGGTTTACTTAACCAGCTCGATGTTGAGTCGTACGATAGAGACATAAGGGAGCCGAAGGGGGCAGCGTTGCAGATTAACTATGAAAAGGTGAGTTTTTAGGGAGATATACACGGAACCGTTAAACCCGTTTTCTCTGGCGAAGCGGATGCTTAGCCCAGCTTGCGTTTTCCAGTCCCGGAGGCGTAGAGTGTGGACCGACTCTCAACAGTGAGGTAAACCTCGTGTCCCGCCACGGAAAACGTACTCTCTGGATCTTTGCGGTCCTCATTAGCTCAGCGGCTATTGCTTCAGGTTGGGGTCTCCAAAGGTTGATCTCGCAACCGGTATCCGCAGTGGAACAACCGCAAAAAGATCGAATCTTCGTTAAGGATGGCCGTCCTGTAGCGAGCGCGATAAGGACGTTGGAAACTCGATTTAGTCGAGTTATCACTTACGAAGACGCTCCGTTAGTACATCCGGACGACACACTTGACGTGACTGAATCTGTTCGTCGAGATTTGCACGAATATGCTCCGGGCAAAGCACCGAGAGTCATTGTTCCCCGAGGCGGTGAACTCAGTTTTGAGTACAGTCGAAATGATCCAATTGAACTTGTGTTGGTATATCTCCTGATTGAGGGTGAGCACGTGACTCCGTCAGCAGCATTTCGCACCGAAGAGACAAACGGAATAATTCACGTTATTCCCCGATCAGTAAAAGGTTTGACTGGTGAAACGATGCCAGTCCGCCCAATCCTGGATACGCCTGTTCAGTTGGCCGCGCAAGAGCGAAGCGGCATGCAGTTGTTAGAAGCGTGGGGAGACGCTGTAAGTGCCAACGCAAAAAAGCGAATCGTCATCGGATCAGGGCCTGTTGGGACGTTAATCAACTACAAGGATGACGAGGGAATCAGCTCGCAAAACGCTCGAGATGCATTGACTGAAATTCTCACGAGGATCGCAAAAGGAAAGAAACTGTCGTGGCAACTGTTGTACAACCCGGGCCAGCAGTTTTATGTCCTTAACATTCATCGGGTTCAATAACTCAGGGGAGAAGTTTACGCGCTTCAGGATCGATCGTTTAACGCTCCGTTGTCCGCGGTGTTTGACCGAGTGATTCGTGTGACTGCATAATGCGTCGCGGTCTATTCTCTCCCGCTCGGCACTTTCCCCAAAATTAGATCCATTAATCGTTTCCAACGAATAGGGCTCACGGCCCGACAAACGCTTGCCGCTTTGCCCGCACGCTTGCGGTAAGGGCTTGTCTGCCGTGGCTCTAAGGGCAAGGGCGGATTCCCCAAGAATAGCCGCTCTTGCCCCTATTAAATGACGTCACGATCTGCCGGATCTTTCGCGTTACGAACCACTCCAACCTCCCGGCCCGCTTTTGCGCTTCTTTCGAGCTCGACCAGCGACTAACGGAATCTTACGCTGTCCATTACAATGGCGAACCTCATTTGCACAAGCGCGGCTGTTGATGAATTGTTAGAGCGCAGTACGCATTCGTGGGTTAACGTGAATTCAGGAGGAATCAAGATGACGCTTCGGGAGTTCTATTTAAAACGTGCAAAGGCAGAGTTGCCGGTCTTTCTAAAAGTACTCAACGCGTTGCCCAAAGAGCTTACCTACAAACCGCACGATCGTTCGCCGTCGGCCCAGCAACTCGTTTGGACCCTGACGTATGAAATGAAGGCGTTAATTGACGTTGTTAATACTGGAAAAGCCGAGTGGGAAAATCTCACGCCACCGGGTCTTGATGAGATGATCGCGATGTATGAGAAGTGGTCGACCGAATTACTCGAAAAGGTCGCTGCACTCGATGAAGCATCCCAGGAGAGGAACGCGCAGTTTCTTTATCAGGGACACGTCGTAATGGAAAAACCAATGATGGAGTTTCTTTGGGACTTCATGTTTGATGCGATACATCATCGTGGGCAGTTGAGTGCGTATCTCCGCCCCATGGGCGGAAAGGTGCCCTCAATCTATGGACCGTCGGCCGATGATCCAGGGATGTAATCCGGCGCACTCTCTTACGGCTCGTGTCTCACGGTTGGAGAAACAGTATTGGTGATCGCTGAACACGGACGCGGAACACCGGATGGAGCACAGGCAGTAAGCGGCGCGCATCAAAGGTCTTCGAGATCCTTCGGCGTGACGAACCACTCCAACTTTCCCGCTCCTCGTTGCGCTTCTTTCCAGCTCGAACCAGCGATACTGATCTTCGCCAGCGCGCAAGTTGGCATGTGACGCGACTCGCGCGTGAGAAACGCGACCATTTCTTCCATTCCCGGATTGTGACCGACCAGCATCGCGGCTTTGGTGTCGTCCGGAATTTCACTAAGGACCTGAACCAACGCCGATAAGCTCGCTTCGTAAATACGCTGGTCGAATTGCGGCTCGACGCCAAGTTCAACGTGGCTTAGAACGATGCCAATCGTCTGCCGCGTGCGTACGGAAGGCGAACTGATCAGCGCGCCCACGGCGACTTTTTTTGAGACCAGAAAGCGACCTATTTGCTGGGCCGCATCCCTGCCGCGTCCCTTCAACGGACGCTCAAAGTCGGGCAAAGTCGCGTCTTTCCAACTTGATTTGGCATGTCGTAAGAGGTACAAGGTGCGCATAGTGGCAATTCAGAGAGTTTAAGCCTTTACATTACTGTGACAAGGATCACATAGTCTCAGGCGCCGATGATTTCGTATGGTCAGCACCAATTTCCGGGCAAACTCTTCGTCGTCGAAGGCACCGACGGCAGCGGTAAGTCCACGCAACTCGCGTTGCTTTACCAGTGGCTCAAAGCCGAAGGGTACCCGGTTTTCTTCTCCGAGTGGAACTCGTCGCCGATAGTCAAGGATACGACAAAACGCGCCAAGAAACGTCACCTGCTCACGCCGGCCACGTTCTCGCTCCTGCACGCGACCGATTTTGCCGACCGCACCGAGCGCGACATCATACCGCCTCTCAAAGCGGGCGCGATCGTGCTCGCCGATCGTTATATCTACACCGCGTTTGCGCGTGACGTCGCGCGAGGTTGCGATCGCCGTTGGATACGCGACGTTTACTCCTTCGCGATTCAGCCAACGATGGCTTTCTTTTTCCGAGCGCCGCTCAACGTCGCGATCGATCGCATCGTCTCCGGCAGACCGAGTCTAAAATACTACGAAGCCGGGCTAGACCAGGCATGGTCCGACGATCCCGAAGAGAGTTTTACGATTTTCCAGGGAAAGATTCTGGAAGAGTACGATCGCATGGTTTCCGAGTTTGGCTTGACAGTGATCGACGCGAGCCGCTCAATTGAACGCCAACAACGAGAGATGCGCATGTTGATTGGACCACATCTAAATCGCAAGAATCGCACCAGGTCACATTAACGATGCAGTTTTATGGAACGCCCTTGCCCGGCGTGGAACATGAAGAGTACGCCGGCAAACTGATCGTCATCGAAGGCGCCGACGGTGTCGGACGATCAACGCACATCGCCGGTTTACGTACGTGGCTCGAGTCGCGCGGACATGCGGTGCTGGATACCGGCATGACGCGTTCGATTCTCGCGGGCCGAGGGTTAAAAGATGCGAAGACCGGAACCACACTCGGCCGGCTCACGATGCAACTGTTCTACGCCACCGACTTTATCGATCGACTCGAAAACGAGATGTTGCCCGCCTTGCGCGCCGGTTTCGTTGTGCTGACGGATCGTTACATTTATTCGGCCATCGCGCGCGCGGAAGTGCGCGGTATCGATCCCGCATGGATTCGTTCCATTTACGGCATGGCGCTCGTGCCCGATGCAGTCTTTTACCTGCGCATCACCAACACGCAACAGCTCGTCCAGCGGCTCCTTACTTCGGGACGCGGTTTCGATTACTGGGAGTCAGGAATGGACCTGAATCTCGGAGAAGATCTCTACGACAGTTTTATCGAATATCAAAGGCGAATGCTGAAAGTTTTCGATCGCCTGACGGGCGAATACGGCTTTCAGGTGCTGAATGCTTCGCGTTCCGTTCGCACAGTCGCCGCCGATCTGCGCAAGGGTGTTTTGAAAGTGCTCGAAGAGCCGGGCCCGATGGCTGAAGACAACGTGAGCATGATCGAACCGCGCATAGGCAAACCGACTCCAACCACACCAACCAACCTCGTGGATCTGAACAAAAAGGTACTTCCTTGAAGCTCGCTTCGATAGACATCGGTTCCAATTCCATCAAACTCGTCGTCGTTGAAGCTGCTGCCGGGAATTCGTTTGCGGTGCTCGCGAGTGAACGCGAAGTCGTCAGGTTGGGCCAGGAGACGCTCGTCAATCGTCACATCGGCGAGGTTGCGAAGCGCCGGGCGATAGATTGTCTCAAGCGTTTTCGTGCGGTTGCGGAAACTCACGGCGCGGAAACGATCGCCGCGATCGCAACCGCTTCTGTGCGTGAAGCAAACAATGCGCAAGAGTTCATTCGCGCCGTGGAACACGAAACCGGTCTGCGCGTCGAGGTGCTGTCCGGCATCGAGGAAGCGCGACTGGTCGGGCTCGCCGCTTCGCAGGGGTGCACCGACAAAGGACTGACGAGTCTGAACATCGACATCGGCGGCGGCTCTACCGAGATCTCGATCTTCCGCGACGGCGAACCACTAAAACTCGTTTCGGTAAAACTTGGCGCGGTTGGGTTGACCGATCGCTTTATCCGCTCCGATCCGCCCGCGCCTGACGAGTTGGACCAACTACGATCTGAAATCCGCAGTTCCCTCCAATCCATCGCCGGCGCTCTCCTCCAACAAGGTTGGGACTACACCACCGCGACGTCCGGCACTGCTGTAACAATCGCCGCCGCGTTCAACGGCACCACGACCATCGCTCTTCCCGAACTCAAACGTCTGAACGCAAAGCTCGCCTCGCTCACGATGGCCGAGCGCAGCACCATCATGCACTTTGCACCGCAACGCGCCGACATCATCGTCGCCGGCGGCTTCGTGTTGGAAGAAACGATGAACGCGCTCGCGATCGCGTCGTTACGCGTTTGCGAGTGGTCTTTGCGCGAAGGAGTGATTATCGATCGGTTGCGTAGTGCGAAACGATCTACGGATTCAGTGGCGAGTGTGGCCGGCGAGAAGATTCACCGAGTGCGCTAACACAGGTTTGATGACACCGAAGCTCTCGCGCACGGCTTTCGGCGAACCTGGCAGGTTGATAATCAGAGTACCGGAGGCAACTCCGGCAACGCCACGCGAGATCATCGCCATCGGCGTCACTTTCAACGACTCAGCACGAATCGCTTCAGCAATTCCGGGCGCTTCGCGTTCGATCACCCGGCGAGTCGCTTCGGGCGTGTTGTCTCGTGGTCCAAGTCCAGTCCCGCCGGTTGTGATAATCAAATTAACATCGCTACGTTTTGCGATCGCTTCGAGCGTTTGAACCAGCGGCTCAAGGTCGTCGGAAAGAATCCGTGTTTCGACAACCTCCGCACCTAACTCGCTCAACAACTCTAACAGCGCCGCGCCCGAGTCATCATCCCGCTCGCCACGCGAACACGCATCACTGACGGTAATCACTGCGGCGCGAATCGGAGTCTTCATATCAACGCTTGCCGTGTCTGATGTGCTCTTTCAACCAGCAGCGATCCATTACGACCAGCAGTCCGGCATCGAGCGCGCGTTGCGCGGCGGCTCGATCGATCACGCCTTCCTGCAACCAGACCGCTTTCGCGCCGACCGCGATAGCTTCATCGACCGCTTTGCCCGCCTCGTCCGAACGGCGAAACACGTCGACCAACTCAACCGGCCGGGGCACAGACGCCAGATCCGGATAAGCCTTTTCGCCAAAGACCTCCGTCTCGTTCGGGTTGACGGGAATCACTCGATAACCGACGCGGCGCATGTAAGCAGAAACGCTGTTCGACGGCCGCCACGTATCGGACGAAAGACCAACCACGGCGATCGTGTGACACTCTTGCAGTATGCGGCGAATTGTTTCCTCGGAATTGATCTGCACGGCAGTTCCCCCCTCGTTCTGCTGGGACCGCAGGCGTTTCGCCTGCAGGAAAACGCTCAGGGCGCTATCGTGGCTTGGCAGGCGAGACGCCTGCGGTCCCAGGTTTCACCCATCGCATGCAGTTGCTGAAGCGAATGCACGTTCGGAGCGTTGCCCGCGGCGCTCGCGGCAATCGCTTCAACGAGGGCTTGCGCACCCGTCATCGTCGTCACGCACGGCACGTTGTATTGCAACGCCGCGCGCCGAATAGCTTGTTCGTCAAAACGCGAGACACGTCCGAGCGGAGTGTTGATGACCAGCGATATCTCGCCGCTTTTGATGTGGTCGGCGATGTTCGGACGGCCTTCGTTGACTTTGAAAACACTCTCGACCGTCAACCCGACTTCGCGTAACCGCGCCGCCGTTCCGAGCGTCGCAACCAACTCGAAACCAAGACGAGTCAACTTGCGCGCGAGCAACACCGCGGTTCCCTTGTCTGCATCGTTGACGCTCATGAACGCTTTGCCCGTTGACGGCAAACTCACGCCCGCGCCCATCATCGCCTTTGCGTAAGCTTCGCCGAACGTGTCGCCGATGCCCATCACCTCGCCGGTCGAGTGCATCTCCGGACTCAGAATCGGATCCACTCCCGGAAACTTCGCAAACGGAAACACCGGCGACTTGATAAAGAATCGCTGCACCGTCAGTTCTTCCGGCAAGTTGAAATCTTTCAGTTGCTGTCCGGCCATTACGAGGGCCGCGATACGCGCGATCGGAACGCCTGTCGCCTTGGAAACGAATGGCACCGTGCGCGAAGCACGCGGGTTCACTTCGAGAACGTAAACGCGATGGTCCTTGATCGCGTATTGAATGTTCATCAATCCGCGCACCGACAACGCGCGCGCCAGTTTCTTCGTGTAGTGGCGCATTGTTTCGAGGTGCTCGGGATCGATTCGCAGCGGCGGCAGCACGCATGACGAGTCGCCGGAGTGAATCCCCGCTTCCTCGATGTGCTCCTGGATGCCCGCAATCACACACGCTGTTTCGTCCGCGAGCGCATCAACGTCAAACTCGGCTGCTTGTTCTAGAAACCTGTCGATCAGCACGGGGCGATCGGGTGTGAAGCCGACGGCCGTGAGCACGTATTTTTCTAACTGCTCCTGATCGTAAACGATTGCCATCGCGCGTCCGCCCAACACGTAACTCGGACGCACGAGCACCGGGTAACCGATGCGGCCGGCGACCTCGCGTGCTTCTTCGACCGAAGCGGCCATGCCATGTTCCGGCTGTGGAATGCCGAGTTCCTTGAGCAACGATCCAAACCGCTTGCGATCTTCGGCGAGATCGATCGAATCGGGCGACGTTCCGATGATGCGCACGCCTGCTTTGTGCAAACGCATCGCGAGGTTCAACGGAGTCTGTCCGCCAAACTGAACGATGACGCCTTCCGGTTTTTCGACATCCACGATGTTCATGACGTCTTCGAACGTTAGCGGCTCGAAGTAGAGACGGTCCGACGTGTCGTAGTCGGTCGAGACGGTTTCCGGATTGCAGTTGACCATGATCGTCTCGAAGCCTGCTTCGTGCAGTGCGAACGACGCGTGACAACAGCAGTAGTCAAACTCGATTCCCTGCCCGATGCGATTTGGACCGGAACCGAGGATCATGATCTTGCGGCGATCCGTCGGCGCAGACTCGTCTTCCGTTTCGTAAGTTGAGTAGAGGTAGGGTGTGTGCGATTCAAACTCAGCGCCGCACGTGTCGACGCGTTTGTAAACGGGCACGATTCCCAACTGTTTGCGACGTTCCCGCACCTCTTCTTCAGAACGTCCCGTAAGATACGCGAGTCGCCGATCTGACAGCGCCACTTCCTTGAATGCGCGCAATTCTTCCGCGGGGATCTGGGCGAGCTCTGCGCCTTCGATCTCGCGCTGGATCTCCATCACCTCTTGCAACTGACTGAGAAACCATGGGTCGATCCGCGAGAGACGGTAAATCTCCGAAATCGGCCAACCGTGCTGGAGCGCATAGGTGATGTAGGAAAACCTTTGGGAGTTGGGCCGCGCGAGTTTGCGTTGCAGTTCGTCATCGGAGATGTCTTCGAGTCGCAACGGCTTTACGGCTTCGAGGGAACGCAGTCCCTTGAAGAGCGCTTCCTTGAACGTGCGACCAATGGCCATTACTTCGCCGACGGATTTCATCTGCGTGCCCAGCACGTCTTCCGCTTCGCGAAATTTTTCGAAGTCCCACTTCGGAATCTTCGCAACCACGTAATCGATTGTGGGTTCAAACGACGCGGGCGTCTTGCGCGTGATGTCGTTGGGTATCTCGTCGAGCGTGTAACCAACCGCGAGTTTCGCGGCGATCTTCGCGATCGGAAACCCCGTTGCTTTCGAAGCGAGCGCCGACGAACGCGAAACGCGCGGGTTCATCTCGATGATGCGAATCTCGCCATTGTCAGGATTCACGCCAAACTGAATGTTTGACCCGCCAGTCTCGACACCGACCCTACGAATGATGCGAATCGCCATGTCGCGCATCAACTGATACTCGCGATCAGTCAACGTTTGCGCGGGCGCCACGGTGATCGAGTCGCCCGTGTGTACGCCCATCGGATCGAAGTTCTCGATCGAACAGATGATCACGACGTTATCCGCAAGGTCGCGCATCACCTCGAGTTCAAATTCCTTCCAACCGAGGATCGACTCTTCAATCAAGACCTCGTGAATCGGCGAAGCAGAGAGACCGCCGCGGACGATCTCTTCAAACTCTTCGGGGTTGTAAGCAGTGCCGCCGCCTGTGCCGCCGAGCGTAAACGAGGGACGAATGATCGCGGGATAGTTGGTCGACGCGACGATCTCGCGCGCTTCATCCCACGATTTCGCAAATCCGCCGCGCGGCATTTGCAGTCCTTCTTCGTCCATTGCCTGCTTGAACAACAGACGATTCTCGGCAACGTTGATCGCATCGCGATTGGCGCCGATCATCTCGACGTCAAACTCTTCGAGTACGCCGGTGTCGTCAAGTGCAATTGCGAGATTGAGCGCCGTTTGTCCGCCAACTGTCGGCAACAAGGCATCGGGGCGTTCGCGCCGAATGATCTCTGTGAGGGATGCGACTGTCAGTGGTTCGATGTAAGTGATGTCCGCGGTTTCCGGATCGGTCATGATCGTGGCTGGGTTGGAGTTAACCAGCACGATCTCGTAACCCTCCTGCCGCAACGCCTTGCAGGCCTGGGTGCCGGAATAATCAAACTCACAGGCCTGGCCAATCACGATCGGGCCGGAGCCGATGATGAGAATCTTGTGAATGTCGGTGCGTCTGGGCATCTATTGAAAGTCCGGTCTACGTCGTCTCCGGTAATCCTCTCCGTCAATCACCACGTTGGTACACATTTCATAAAGGCGGCTGCGCAAGCGATAGGTGATTCGTTCCTCGAGTTCGTTGGTTTTATCGGAATAGTTTGTAGTAAAGATAGTGAGCTTGTTGTCGTTGTAACGTTTGTTGATGATCTGGTACATCGTATCGCGCACCCACTCAGTGGGCACGGTGGCGCCGAGTTCGTCGAGCACGAGCACGTCAGCTTGATACACGGGCGCGAGTACCTTGAACTCAGACGACTTGGAAATCGGATTGTACGAGTCCTGAATTTGTTTGAGCAGCGAGCCAAATTCGTAGAACACGCCGGCAAAGCCCTTTTCGACCAGATCGCGGATGATCGAGACGGCGAGATGCGTCTTGCCGACCCCGGCGGGACCGATGAACAGCAGTCCGCGATCAACCGCCGGGTATTCGTTGGCAAGTTTGTGTGCGTGATTCAGCGCGTGGTCCTGCGACGTGCCCGGATTGCAGTGGAAGTTCGCGAAGGAACACTTCTCGTAACGACGCGGGATACGCGCCGCGGCGATCAACTTGCGAGAGCGATCGCGTCTGCGACAAGGACAAGGAATCGCTCCTTTCACCGGGTCGAGCTTGGTCCCGGTGCCAAAGCATTCTTCGCAAACTTCGGGACTGTCTTTTTTAGGGAGTTGGCTTTCGTCGATCATCCGCAGAAAAGGTTTACCTTTTGTTTCCGGATGATACCCTATAATGCCTGTGAGACAGCAACACTACTAAGTTTTAAGAGGAGCTTCTCCCAACTTATATGAATTTGTTGCAGTCGTTACTCAGAAAGCTCGGCCTGACCAGCGTCCGAGCTGAACGCCATCCGATCCGCGTGTTTCTGCTTGACGACGACGTACGACGCCATCGCTGGTTTACACATCGGTTCAAGGGAGACTACGTCGACATCGCCGCCAACGTGCCGGAAGCACAGCGGCTGTTGAGCGCGAGCTCTTACGACGCGATCTTTCTCGACCACGATCTCCATCCCGAACACTACCACGCCGAGTCAACTGACGACGAGCGTACGGGTTACGCGATCGCGGCATGGCTCTGCGCGAACCCCGAGCTGCAACGCGCCTCAACGATCCTCGTACACACGCGCAACGCCGACGGAGCGATGCGCATGGTCGGTGAACTACGCCGCGCTGGCCGTAGCGCCGACTATGTTCCGTTTCCGTTCCTGGCGGAGAGAATAAAGAGTTACTGGCAGCGCTAGCCTTAACACTCCATTAAACCTACCAGGCATGGTGGTTTTTCCGTTCCGTTCTCGCGTTAATACCCGGAAGAGTAACTGAACTCTCACGCACGTTTTCACAGAATTTTCTTGCATCGTGAGACGGCAGTCTTCTGTTCTGCCGGCAGGATCGTTCCAACTCCACTGCCTCAAACAGATGATCCCCGCTAGTTAAAATCAGTCAAACCTCAGAAAGGATTAACGACATGGCAACTGTTTACATTCCGGGCGCGTCGAGCCTTGGATATGGCTTCGACGTTTTCGGTCGCTACAGCGACAGCTCGAAAACGAGGCCCCTATTCAACATGGTCTACGACGGCAAACAAACTTACAACGACTACCTCGTTCCTCAGAACGTCAACGTTGATAACAAGAGACACAACTACGGCAACTCGACTTACGTCGACAGCCGTAAAAAGATCGAAGATCACTTCTCGGCAAATCTCAAAGTGAGCGCGAAGTACGGGTTTTTCAGCGGTCAGTTCGAGGCCTCTTACTCGATGACAAACAAGTCTGACGTCAGTTATCAATTTGGAATCGTGGAGAGCTTCAGCCAGCAGTACGCTCTCGACTTGAAAGACCGATCCGAGAATGCGCTCGCTGACTGGGTGAAGGCTGATCCTGATTACCAGAACGTTCCGGACAAGTTCACCGACAGCAACCGAATGCTTTTCTTTCGCTTCTTCGACAAGTACGGCATCTACTACATGCCGCGCGTCGTCGTCGGTTCAAGGTTGTATTACTCGTCACAGATCAAGAAGGAATACAAGTATTCGAGCGTCGACGCCGAGGCCAAACTGAAGCTCGAATACAAGGCGATCTTCTCGGCTTCGGCTGAGTCAAAAGCGACGTGGAACTCGGTCGGAGAAGAATGGGCTTCACGTCGCGAAGTCAAAGTGGACGCTGTTGGCGGTTCGAATGACATGTTGAACGTGCTGATGCCGGGCTTCGGCACAAATCATGAAACCCTGTACAGCGCGTGGTTGAAGAGTGCTGAAGACAAGCCGGCCGTCATCGACTTCGATCTACGGTCCATCTCAGAGATTTTTTCAGCAACGAAAGCAGCGGCCGTCCAGGAGGCGATCAATGCGTATCTCCTTCACAAACTGTTTCTCGAATCAAAAACCGGGAGCTGCGTCATCGCGTTCAATGGCACTCCCGTCCTGCCGCCACCGCCGGGCGATACACCGACTTTCGGATATCAGATTGCGGCGATTTCGCGTGCGGATCTGAAACAGGCGTTTGCGCGGTCATACTCGACCACGACTTACTGGAGCTACGAGAGCCTGTACGAGAGAATGCTCGCGGACATCCAGCCCTACAACAATCCAAACTTCATCATCGCTTTCACGTCGTTCTCGAATGTCGCTCAGAATGCGCCGACGGCGCCTTTTGTCCAGTTTCTCGAGAATTGCGGCGCCGGCTACAAACTCGCGCAATGGCTCGACACGAAAGCGTCGAACAAAGCTATCTATTCCTGCTGCGCGTTGTGCCACTCGAACTACGTCTTCGTCGGGATTCCCGGACAAGGCAAGGGCAAAGGGCACGAAGCGTTTCAGCGAGCCGGAAGCTGTGATACGGGGACCGGTAATTGGCAATCCAACGAGCCCTGGCTCGACAAACCCGCTCCAATGGCCAGCTTGATTGTCGATCTCTATCAGGTCAAAGGACCGTCAGACGAGCAACTGATGCTTCACATCGGCCAAGCTCGTTAATTACAGGCCTCGCTAATTGATTTGAAATAGCGGCCATCGCCGCCGAAGAGTGCAGTTGACCTTTAGCGGCGATGGCTTCTCCCTTCAACCACGATGCACATTATGAGTGATTCAAAGCCGAGAGTATTGGCGGTGGGCCATGGCGCAGCAGCCACGGGTTTTTCACGTGTCCTCGACAGCGTTATTCAACGCTTGTCACACAAGTACGACTTTCACCACTTTGCCACGAATCATCGATCAGAGAATGTAGATGGACGCTGGTCGATCTATGGCAATCCTGACAATCGCGACCCGAATGGTTTGGAACGCCTGGGCCAGTTGCTCGATCAACTGAAGCCGCAGATCGTTTTAGTGTTGAACGATCTGTGGTTTTGCTGTGTCCATGCGTATCGACTGCAATCGAGGTCCAACCGTCCGGCATTGATGGCTTACTGTCCGGTTGATGGCGAGCTTACTCGACCTGAGGTCTATTCGTTACTGGGAGTTTTCGACCAAGTTGTCGCTTACACTCAATTCGGAAAGCGCGAACTGGACAAGATTCAACATGAAGACGAACCGCTGGGTTCTCATTGCCTCACAAAATCAGTTGAGATCGTTCCGCACGGGGTTGACACTGAAATGTTCTTCCCGCTGCAGCCCGACGACCTCATCGATCGCTCAGCAGCCAAGCGCCGGCTGTTCGGTGAGCGCGAGGCGAGCGGCTTCATTGTGCTGAACGCGGCAAAGCACGACGCGCGCAAACGACTCGATCTCACGATCGAAGGTTTTGCGCGGTTCGCAAGGAATAAGCCGCCGGACGTCAGGCTCTACCTGCACACCGGCGCCACGTTTGATGGTCCTGATATCAGAGGACTGGCACAACGAGCCGGTATTGCCGATCGATTGATCTCAACCGACGGCTGGTTAGAGGATCATCCGGCGGTCAACGACGAGGATCTCAATCTGATTTACAACGCGACTGATGTTGGCATTAACACATCAAGCGGCGAAGGTTGGGGTTTGATAAGTTTCGAGCATGCGGCGACTGGCGCGCCACAGATCGTGCCTGCGCACTCGGCGTGCGAAGAGCTTTGGACCACCGTGGACACAGTTCTCCCGATTCGCACTGAAGGAGAACACGTCGGGCTGGGCATGCTGCGAAAGTTTGTGGACGCGGATGATATTGCGTCGATACTCGAGAAGCTATATTCCAGCAAAGAATTTCGCCGGGAACAAGCGCAAAAAACTTACGCCAACGCCACCCAAGCCGCGTATAGCTGGGATCGAATCGCCACGCAGTGGGACCATCTACTGCAACGCGTGGCAGGCATTTAGCAAAGCTCCTGCAGCTTGGTCCATGCGTCGGTCCGCGTGCATCTCACAACGTTTGAGGAAAGAGATCAGCGCTTGACGTTCAGCCGCTGACAAACCAAGACCAAAACGATGCCCTTTCACCGCTTGAGAGGTCACACCCGCTCCTTTGAATCCAGTTGGCACATAATCATCTTTCAGACGGCGTGGATCGAACCAGTCGCCCAGGGTCGCCACCGATCCATTCACGACCAAAGAACGTCGTACATCTGCTTATGGTCGCCTGGTACCAGGGATTAACGAATTGTGAATATGAATCGCCGCCATTGCGCCTTCGGCTGCAGCAACAATGGCCAACTGCGAGTTTGGCGTGAGGTCCCCGGCGGCGTAGACACCCCCAACACTGGTTTGTCGCGTTCGATCAACCCATACTAAACCGCAGCTTTCATCGAGCTTGCATCCCAGCATCTCGTGAAGATTGCTTGCGGGTTCAGTCCCGAGATTAAAGAAAAGTGCGTCGCACTCCAACGCGTCGCCCTCACTGAATAATACTCGTCGTAAACGCTTCGACTGCAAGTCTCCCTCGAGTGCCTTAATGCTTTGATCTCGCACGGTAATATCGAAAGCGGCCAGTTTGGCACGATCGTCTTTACTCAAAGCGTCCTTATCCTCTGGGATTAGGGTTATCGCGTTGGTCCAGGTGAGCAAACCTAATGTGAACCCAACTGTTTTCGTGCCATTGCCAAGCACCGCGATTCGCTTATCGATGCATTCGTAACCATCGCAGTCCGGGCAGTGATGGACGGTGACACCGTAGAAGTCGCGAAAGCCCGGGCAGTCGGGCATCACATCGCGCAGTCCGGTTGCCAGTAAGACACGTTGAGCATCGAATGTGCGGAGATCTTGATTTCCGTCACCCGCATGGACACGGAAATGATCGTCGGAGAGTCGCTCAATTCCGGTGACGCAACTTTCGATGATCAGCCCGCCATGATCTATGACTTCATCGCGTCCGCGTGCCAGGAGTTCAGCAGGGGAGATTCCGTGATGACCGAGGAAACCATGAACTCCGTGGGCATATTCATTACGCGGACTATTATGGTGAAAGGTCAGTGTGCGGCGACGGTAGCGAGCGAGAAATAGTGACGCGGAAAGACCTGCTGGTCCGGCGCCGACAACGATGCAGTCGTACAAATGTTATTCCCTCCAAACCCCGCACCTTGACGAGAGGAGAAGAAGTAGTGTGATAACGCCAACCTGGCTCATTGCAGCTCCACACTAATCGATGACTGTTTTCCTTCACGAAGCAGGTTCGCGCTCCCAATGACGATGTCGGGCGATCGATCTAACAAATTGATCCCCAAGGCTTTGAGCGTAACTCTCACGACTGGCGACAAGTCCCGGTCGAAATTCAAGCTTGTCTGTTCGAGAAATCTCATCAGCAGCAGTGACAATGCCCGCAGACGCCAGGAGTTCAATGCCGGCTCCGCTGGCAGCGATCGTCTTGCAGTGCTTGTAAGCCTCGTTCAAAAAGCTAGCGGCCTCAGGTTCGCCTTTGAGTGATGCCACGCTGGCTTCTCCGTCAGGAACATAGAAAGCGTCGAACAAAACTGACGAGCCAGTAAGAAAGCTGAAATCTGCCTTGACCACCGTACCGTTAGCTCCTGTCAAAACTCCGAGCCGCGGTGCGACAGTCATGACCAGGGCACCAGCAGTCATTAAGGTCTGCTTCATATCCAGGAGAGCAGCGTCATCAAATCCATCCGATACAAGAAAAGCAATTTTGCGGGTCTTGATGGTCTCATTCGGAAAATTAGGATTGTCGATCATTCTCAACGCTGGAGAGACTTCCATGTCCTGAGCTACGCGCTTCGGCTGGACCTTCTTTGGATCAACATCGCCGGGAACGCTCATATTTACCGGCTTCTCCAGCTTGGCGGGAATTGCGGCACCGAGTCCTTCGGCTACTTTGCTAGCAAGCTGTTTGTCTACCTGGGCCAACAAAAATAACATTCGCTCTCTAATCGGAATTGTCTCTACTTTGCCCAACTCGAAGCGTAAAGCCTTGATGATGTGATTTTGTTCGATTTCAGACTGGCTTTTGAAGAAAAGGGTCGCCTGACTAAAGTGATCGTGAAAGCTGGGACTGCGTTCGCGAATTTTCCTGGCATCGATCCTTTCCGCATGACTCGCGAAGCCGCTCATGTCCGTTCCAGCCTGGAACGGACAGCCACCTCGGAGGCTGTTGGGTTCATAACTTGTCTGCCCCCGATTGACGGTTTGTCGCATGTACCCATCGCGCTGGTTGTTGTGCAGCGGAGCAATGGGCCGGTTGATCGGGATTTCATGAAAGTTTGGTCCGCCCAAACGAATCAACTGTGTGTCGAGGTATGAGAAGAGACGGCCCTGGAGCAGTGGGTCGTTCGTAAAATCAATTCCCGGCACGACGTTGCCGGTGTGAAAGGCCACCTGCTCAGTTTCCGCAAAGAAGTTGTCAGGATTGCGATTCAGAGTCATCCTGCCGATACGACGCACGGGGACGATCTCTTCCGGAATGATCTTCGTAGGATCGAGCAGGTCAAAATCAAAACTGAATTCATCTTTCTCCTCCACGATCTGAACGCCCAGCTCCCATTCCGGATAATCGCCATTCTCAATCGCTTCCCACAGGTCGCGCCGGTGAAAGTCAGGATCCTTTCCCGAAATCTTTTGCGCTTCATCCCAAAGTACCGCGTGCAAACCGAGCAGGGGCTTCCAATGGAACTTCACGAAACGCGCCTTTCCCTTATCGTTAATGAACCGGAAAGTATGAACGCCGAAACCTTCCATCATTCGCAGGCTCCTGGGGATGGCCCGATCTGACATCACCCACATAATCATGTGCATTGATTCAGGCATTAACGAGATGAAGTCCCAGAAGGTATCGTGGGCCGACGCGGCCTGGGGTACTTCGTTGTGTGGTTCGGGCTTTACTGCATGGATGAGATCAGGAAACTTGATCGCGTCCTGTATAAAAAAGACGGGAATGTTATTGCCAACTAGATCGTAGTTTCCTTCTTGCGTGTAGAACTTCACCGCGAACCCACGTACGTCGCGCGCAAGATCGGTTGAGCCTCGAGATCCTGCGACTGTAGAGAAGCGAACGAAAACAGGAGTCTTGACCGATGGGTCTTGAAGGAAATCCGCCTTCGTGTACTGGGCCATCGATTCATAAACCTGAAAATAGCCATGCGCCGCTGAGCCGCGTGCATGCACAACGCGTTCGGGAATGCGTTCGTGATCAAAGTGCGTGATCTTTTCGCGAAGAATGAAATCCTCTAACAGTGTTGGACCACGATCACCGGCTTTGAGTGAGTTCTGATTATCGTTTACGCGAACGCCTTGATTCGTGGTGAGAAATTCGCCGCCAGCGTCCTCGATATTTTTCGCAAGATCGTCAAGCTTTTGGTTGTTCTCACCGTAGCCACTGTTGGGCGGCGAATTCGAAATTTGTTGTCTGTTTTTTGCGTTGTTGCCGGCGATTCGTTCGTCAGTCTTACCCTTGCTCATTGTTTTCCTTCCGTTACGATCTTGCGCTCGCCTTCTTAGCTTTCGCGTTCGCAGTTACTTTTGCATTCGAGGTTCTGGACTTTTTGGCTTGGGCAGCTTCGATTGCGTTCTCAACTTGCTGTGTTTCCTCTGGCGGAGGCAGCACGGCAGGCATTCGTAACGCCGCGATCCATAATTCACGTGTCCAACCGGCCGTGTGATAAAGATGCTCATCTTCCTCTTGTTCGACTTGCTCATACGCGGGCATTAACAGTGCCGATTCCTCGGATGTCGTATTCTTCGCCAACTCTCCAAGCAACTCCCAATTGAGATGGTCTTTAGTTTCAGCCAGTGTGACACACTCCGCAGCCACGATTTGCGCGGCTTGAGGATCAGCGCACCTGGAAGCCAGTTCCATTGCCTTTACGAGGGAAGTACCGATATAGCGGACGACTTTGCGACCCGGCGTTTCAGCATTTGGCTCCAGGCCGAGGGCCGTAAGAATGTTCGAAAGTACTTGCACGTGGTTCTTCGTCTGCTCCAGGTACTTGTTCCACTCTTCCCTCAAGTCGCTATTAATAGCGAGACGTAGGGCGGTCGTGTATATCTGCACGCCGCCTTTTTCTGTTTCCAACGCCTGGTACATTAGATCGACAGGCACGTTAGCGAGCAATGTATTGTTTTCCATTTATCCCCCTTGTCCGGCCGGACTCAAATGAATCAGCTCGGGCGTCGATTTGCAGTGGTGTTTGAGTGTGCAAGTTTGATGCCTGATGTTTTCCCGGTGAAGGATTAAGCGGTCAGTAGCGGTCTGGTATTCCTAGGGGTTAGTCTTTGGTGGCGTGGCAGAGACGGGAACCGGTTTATCCGTTCTCCTCAGAACACTGCTACTAATGCCGCGCTTATTCGACACCTCTAAACTGATGATGTTGTTCTTCGCGTCTCGTTTGAATTCGCCGATGACTGCCGTGTTCTCAAAAAAGAATTTATCGGCTGCGTAAGGCTTCATACTCAATTTGTTTGCCCCGGTTCTTTGGTAATACAGTTTGCCGCCTTCCACGGTAATCAAACGCTCCACACCTTCGTCTTCATAAACGCCGACGTATGTCTTCAACACGTTGTCAGCAACGGCGATTTCCCTGATGTTGAACGGTTTGTGGATCGTCAAAGCCGCTAAATCTCCCGCGAGAAACTCGGGGAGGTGAGTAGCCGTGCGAAAGTTGTAAAGCACGACAGCGAAAACGTCTTCCTGCGGAAGATAGATCGAGTGGGACATGAATCCGCCCATGTTGCCTCCGTGCTCCACTATCGGACTACCCTGTATGTTTCCGATAAACCAGCCATACCCGTAGTTCGTCCCCTTACCGCCTGGCAGTTTGTATTCTGTTTGAGCCTTCTCCAACGATTCTTTTTTTATCAACTTGTGCGACCTGATCGCTTCATTCCATTTGAACAGATCTTCCGCGGTCGATTGAATTGCGCCGGCCGAATACGCCAATTCGATTTTTTCATTCCTGGCGTTTAAGAATCGTGATTCGCTTCTGGAATAGACATAACTCGCAGCGCGGTTTTTGATGAGTACATAATCATCGCCGAAATGCGTCTGCGTCATTCCCGCCGGCTTGAAGATATTCTTTTCCAGGTAGTCCGAATAAGAACTGCCTGAAACTTTTTCAATAATCGCGCCCAACAACATGTACCCGTTGTTGCTGTAACTCCATTTGGTTCCGGGAGCAAAGTCGAGTGGTCTGTTCTCAAAAGTAGCAATGATTTCCGGCAAACTCACAAGATCTCTTCTCGCTTGAAGCTTGGCCATGGCTTCGGGCGCCGGACCCGGTACTCCGGCAGTATGCGTCAATAAGTTCTCGATCGTGATTTGTGCGCCGGCAGGGTAATCCGGAAGATATTTTGTGACGTGGTCACGTAACGACAGCTTCCCTTGCTCGACCAGTTGGAGAATGGCAACAGCAGTAAACTGCTTGGTAATCGAAGCGATGTTGAAGACGATCTCGTCCTTCATTGGCACTTCCAATTCTACGTTTGCCAGGCCAAACGCTTTTCTGTAAATGATCTTGCCATTCTGCGTAATCAGCACCACGCCGCCGGGTTCCTGACCTTTGAACTGAGACGAGATGAGCTCATCAAATTTCGCTGTCAACTGTCTTGGGGACTGGCCTTTTGTAACGAACGCGTTGACCGAAAAACTACAGACCAGTACCAACAGTGTCATTAACTCTTTCATACGCAGATCACCTCGTGTAGAAAACGGTTGAGGTTTGATTTTGTTACAGGAGTGCTAAGCGGTGGGACCGAATGGTGACCGCGGAGAAACCGAACGCGTCACTTATGACGCGTCCGTTTTCTCAACGCCGACGCCGCTAACAACCCGATTCCAAGTAGTCCTAACGTGGCAGGCTCTGGAACGGGTTCGGTGAACGTGTACAGAACCGCTTGCGTTCCATTTTGCGGGAGCGTGGCACGCGCGATTCCTGAACCGCTCAATGTTATGTCAACAACCTGATCGCACTTCTCGCCAGTTGTGGACGGTATCTCGCAAGGAATAAACCCTGTCACTTGACCCTGCATTGTAAAGGGAATGAAAACCTCCTGGCCATTGAGGAAGCCGGCCGGCAACACAATGGAACCCGTGAAGGTCAGCGTACCCTCAAAGAACAAATGAGCGGAACCTGTTCCATTATTGAAGATCAGTCCGGTTGTTATTTGCGGAAATCCGGAATTGAAGAGTGACGCATCCAAAGTTCCCCCAACGTTCAGAGTCGATCCGGGCGCACATGGAGCAGGCGTGCAGGTCGCAAATGTATAGTCAATGGTGGTATCTCCGGCAGCGGCTTGTATCAGAAAGCCTGGCGCGAAAGCATTGATGCCTAAAATACCGTTGGACGTTAAAAAATGCCCGCCAGTCAGGGTGATTGACTCAGCTTTCGCGGTACTGAAGACAACCAGGCAAACAACAACACAGAGTAGCGTTCGCAACATATCTGCGGCTCCTTATTGAGAATTGCGGAAACTCTACAGTGCGCTTGTTGGAGCGGTCAACGGAGAGTGGTGAGGACAACCGCCGATGGTACGCGATTGTTCGGGTACTTGGGACGATTCTTCCCTCCGGTGCCTCTGCTATGACCCGCACGACTCTGGGCCGCCTGATCTAGTCCCGGACGTCGGGCTTCGCTGCACCGCGTAAATGTCTAACGCTAAGCATCAGCGGCGGCGCGTAGCGCCGTCCGCTGCTGCCTGTTGTATGCGTCCATTCAAGACAGTTCATCGAGGATCGGCGTCGTCGACATAGTCTTTAACACTCATCTTGATCATATAGTGATCAGAAAGGAACCGGTCATGTAGCTCCAGGTCTGACGAACGGAGGACATATTGCCGGCTATACCGAAACTCTCGCCTGTTGGCCGGGATGAAAATACGATCAAAAGGTGACTCACCAAAATCCCTGCTCCAGTACGTTGTGGCATCGTTATTGTTGAGGTCGATATAACCTCGATTCACAAATGTTTCCAGAGCTGGTTCGTCATTGCGCAGAATGTTGGTATCACCAAGCATGATCAGGCTCGGATCGAAGCTTCCATTAATAGCCTGGAGCGCGTCACAAAGAGTCTCGGCCTCCCTCGCCCTCACCTGACGGTTCTGTGTCACCCCACCATAGTTGGACTTCATGTGCAGCGGAACGATGGAGAGTCCCCGATTTTCAAGTACCCTCTGCCATTCACCAGCCTCGTTGCGCCTGTATACGGCAATCGACGACTGGAACGAGAGCAGATGAGGTCGGCGATCCCATAACGAGTATCCATCCACGGAATGTAAAACATCGAGTGCGCGAATGATGTCTAAGGTGAGCCGCGTCGTGTCCCACATCACGGCGCATAATTGTGAGCGGTCGTCCGACGCGCGATTAGGGAGAATCACATACTTCCACGGCGCATCGCTGTGCTCCTCCAGAAGGTAGCACACAGCGTCGACATCTGAGTTTCGCAGGGCTGAATGGGCCCGGCTGGCGATCACCGGCTGGTTTTCAAACAGTCGGACTTCTTCATCTTCAGGTGTGAGGTATACCTCCTGGAGCGCAAGGAGGTCGAGGCCGGCCATTTCGATGTGGTCAGCCAGCGCATACACTGTTTGCCGGCGCGTGGCCCGTGGTTGGCCGGAGAGATGTTCGATATTCCAACTGGCAACTTGGAGAAAGCTCATGGTGGGAGTCCTTTCGTTTGATGGTTATTTTTTCTTTGGTAATGACGGTACTCATGATTCCCTGAGGACCACCGTACTTAAGGTGGCCACGGTAGATCCCGACTAGACGAGGTTATTTGTCATCTTCGTCTCGGCACAAATACTGGAGATCCGTGCCTACCGTCACACTGGGTTCGTATTGCAGGTGTCCTTACAAGAAGCAATGACCGGCACGGCGAACAAGGTCAAAGAAACCCGGACAAACCCAGCCGATAGGCTGGCCTGCGATCACACTGGTGAGTATGCCGATACTCACAGCAACGGATAAAAACACCGCTATCGGTTATGAAGTTTCTTCTCGTTTCGTTTCGAGCTCGATCTTTGAAGCAACAATATTGCAGATCCCGAGAGTCATTTTTTCGCGTCGTCCAGCTTGACCATACCGAGGGATGCGAGGTGAATTTGGCAAACCACGGACGCGCAAAACGCGACCGATTCGACGCCCCGCGTGGAAACTGGGTATTTGGATGATCGCTAGGTTGTTGAGAGGAATGGTGGGCCAGGATCAGCTTCTGCGTTGAAGTTTTTCCGTGCTGGTAGGCGGCACTTAACAATGCCGAGCGAGCAATTGCTTTAACTGCGCAATCTGAGCCGCGTGTGGCCGCGGCAATCTCAGTATCCCAAATACGCGAGAAATGGTTTAGCACGGTGAAGCGATTTAAACCATTACGGGTGCAAGTAAGTGAATCTTGAGGGGTTGGGGCTGTCGCTAAGTTGTTGAAAGAAATGGTGGCCAGGGACGGAATCGAACCGCCGACGCCGGCCTTTTCAGGGCCGCGCTCTACCAACTGAGCTACCTGGCCAGGTGGTGAAAAAGACCGCGTAGTATAGGAACGGAGCTAAATCGCTGTCAACTTCGCGCGGCTTCAAGCGGAATGTAACACAATCTTGAGCCGGGAAGCCGACAGCCAGGACGGCGAGTTGCGGCGTCAGGAAGTCGAATACTCGCGGCTTTCAGGTTTTTGTCGGATTCGTCACAAAAAGTCGTTGACTGATTCCTTGAGCCGTGTATAATTCGGAACGTTGCGGGTGGAGCTGATGCCCAAACGTCAGCGAGTCTAACAGACGCCATCCAATTCAAAATTGATAGTGCCCGCCAGTGCCAGCTCGGCCGCCGATCGCGCCCCCCGCAGTCGCTACCTCCGAGCTGGCACAGCTCTTTTAAAGCGTTCCTGCGTTAATCCGCTGTTAAACCAGTCCGGCCCATCAACAACTCCGACTGACCATTGGCTTCCGCAATTACTTCCGTCTCGTCTAACGTCAGCAGCGTCCGGTCGCGCATAACTTCCCGTCCATCAATAATTACACTCTGCACGTCGCTGGCCGTTGCCGCATAGACCAGCGACGAAACCACATCGGCCTCGGGCGCCAGGTGGAGTCGGTCCAACATGACTACCGCCACGTCCGCGCGCTTCCCGACCTCCAAACTCCCGACCTCAGCTTCGAGGCCCAAAGCCCGAGCGCCGTCAATGGTGGCCATTCGCAGCACCCGCTCAGCAGCCAAAACCTCTGGTCCATGCAGCGCCTTCTGGAGCAACGCCGCGGTCCTCATCTCGGTAAACATGTCGAGCCGGTTGTTACATGGCGCGCCATCCGCTCCGAGCGAAACTGAGATCCCTTCTTCCAACAATTTCGTGACAGGTGCTATGCCGGAACCGAGTTTAAGGTTCGACGATGGGCAGTGGACCACATGTGTCCCGGTGCGTTTCAAGATCCTGATTTCGTCGTTGCTGAGGTGAATGCAGTGGGCCAACGCCACATGCCGGCCCGAGACACCAAGACTATCGAGATAATTGATATTACGTAACCCAGTCTCCTCTTCGACCAATGCGCACTCGGTCCTGTTTTCCGAAGCGTGGGTATGGATCATCACGCCACGCTCGCGCGCCAACTCGCCCACCCGTTCGAGCAACTCGCGCGTGCAACTAATCGCAAACCGCGGCGCGAAACAATACCTGATCCGACCATCCGCTGTGCCGTGCCACTGGTCCAACAGCGCGAGCGATTCCTCGATCGATTGCGCGGTCTGTTCCTGCAACGCCTGCGGCACTTCCGCGCCTTTGTCCATCATGCACTTGCCAACCGTCGCGCGAAAACCAGTCTCCTCGACAACTCGGAACACCTCGCTCGTGTGGTTCACGGTTTCCATCGTCAACGCGCACGTCGTACCGCCTTTGATCAACTCGGCGATACCCAAACGCGCCGACGCGCGCAGCGAAGCAGGCGAGTGAGCCGCTTCCATGGGCCACACGCGTTGCTTCAACCAGTCAATCAGCGCGAGGTCATCAGCAGCGCCGCGAAAGAGCGTTTGGCAAAGATGAATGTGCGTTTGAACGAACCCGGGGATAACCGCGCACTCGCTCGCGTCGATCACAACGTCCGCACTTTGAGAAGTATTCCCGAGTTCGGCGATACGCGAACCAGAGATCAACAAGTCTCCACGAACGATTGGGTTCGCAGAGTCCATCGTGACGAGCGTGCCGTTTTTTATCAGGATCGAGGACATAGACCACAAAGAGAACGCTCGGCGAGCATAAATGATCCTCGCCGAGCGCTCAATTGTTTTGCCGGAACTTTATTTCGACGCTGCTTTGGCGTTTGACGGTTCGGGCTCTTCGCGGACCGGAAGTCCCAACTTCACTTTCACTTCTTTTTCGATTCGTTTCAGTACGTCCGGATTGTCTCTGAGCGCCTGTTTGGCGTTCTCGCGGCCCTGGCCGAGCCGTTCGCCCTTCATCGAAAACCAGGCGCCACTCTTTTCCACGACGCGTTGAACCACGGCGAGATCGAGCAGATCGCCCTCGCGTGAAATGCCCTCGCCATACATGATGTCAAACTCAGCCTCGCGGAATGGCGGCGCCACTTTGTTCTTTGCGACCTTCACCTTCGTCCGGTTGCCAACCACGCGGTCGCCATCCTTGATGGCGCCAATGCGACGAATATCCAGTCGCAAAGAAGAGTAAAACTTGAGCGCGCGGCCGCCGGTGGTCGTCTCGGGATTGCCAAACATGACCCCGATCTTTTCGCGGATCTGGTTGATGAAGATAAAACACGTGTTGGACTGCGCCACAATCGCCGTGAGTTTGCGCAACGCCTGCGACATCAAACGCGCCTGCAAACCGGGCAACGAGTCGCCCATCTCGCCGTCGAGCTCGGCGCGCGGCACGAGTGCTGCGACTGAGTCAACCACGATCACGTCAACTCCATTGGAACGGACCAGCGCCTCGGCAATTTCGAGCGCTTGCTCCCCGGAGTCAGGTTGCGAAATCAGCAACTGGTCTATATCAACGCCCAGCTTCTTCGCGTATTCGGCATCCATCGCGTGTTCGGCGTCGATATATGCAGCAACACCGCCGGCTTTCTGCGCCTCAGCAACGATGTGCAGCGCGAGCGTCGTTTTACCCGAACTCTCTGGTCCATAGATTTCCACGATACGGCCGCGCGGCACGCCGCCGACACCAACCGCGGCATCCAGACTAAGTGAAGTAGTGGAAATTGCCGGTATGTCCGACACTTCGCGCTCACCCAGGCGCATGATCGAGCCTTTGCCAAACTTCTTTTCAATATTCGCCAAAGCGGCCTCAACTGCCCTGCCGCGTTCTCCAGTCATCCGGTCATCAGCCATGGCATACATCTCTTTCTTCCGCTCCTCTTCTCGCAATCGTATCGGCCAAAAGCTCGCCAGTTGAGCGGTGAGCATAGCACAAGGAGAGCGAGAATGGAACAGTGTTTCACGCTTGCAACACAACTATTTTCCAGAGGGTGAGGTTTCGGAAAAATTGACTTCCCGCGCGCCGTTCGCAGCCCTCTCTGCGACGTTTTTCAAACGCGTTCACGTCGAGTTCGCGCAAGAATACTCCAGGCGCGTTGTTTTAGTCGAGCAGGTTTTTCACAAACTTTCCGATGTTCGGGGTCGCTCCTTGCAGTCGCTCTATTTCGGCAACAATGGCCGAACCAATTACGACTGCGTCAGCGTAACGGTGCACGTCTTTGACTTGCTCGGCGTTGGAGATTCCAAAACCGACGGCAATGGGTAAAGAGGAAAAGTTCCGCATGCGGCTGACGAGCTTTTCTGCTTCGTCGCTGACGCTCGTGCGAACGCCCGTGACACCGGCGCGCGAAACGGCGTAGATGAATCCACGCGCGCGATCAGCAACGAGTTTCAAGCGTTCATCCGTGGAAGTCGGCGCGACGAGAAAGATCATGTCCAACTCGTTCGCGCGCAACTCAGTGTCAAACTCGCCCGCTTCTTCCGGACTCAAGTCTGTCACCAATACGCCGTCAACACCCGCGGCTTTCGCTTCTGCCGCGAGACGCTTTAAGCCAAACTGTAAGAACGGGTTGAAGTAGCTGAAAAGAATTATCGGTGTTTCGATGTTTTTTCTGACGGTTCTTACGAGCTCAATGATCTGTCTGAGGCTCACGTCGTTTTTGAGGGCCCTCTCCGATGAACGCTGTATCACCGGCCCGTCCGCCATGGGATCGCTAAACGGCACACCCAGTTCAATAACCGTTGAACCAGACAGTTCGATCAGTAGTTCACCGGTTGTTTCGAGGTCGGGATCTCCCGCCGTGATGAACGGAATAAAACCTTTCTTCCCTTCCCGCCTCAGCTCACTGAAAGCTTTGTCGATCCGTCCCAAGCGTTACGACTCCAACTGTTCGCGCACGGAGTTTATGTCTTTATCGCCGCGCCCGGATAAATTCACCACCACGATCTGATCACGGCCCAACGCGCGCGCCACCTTCGCGCCATGCGCCACTGCATGCGCCGACTCCAGCGCCGGAATGATGCCTTCAAGCTGCGATAACGATCGAAACGCTTGGAGCGCCTCAGCGTCAGAAACGGAACCGTACTCAACGCGGCCCGCGTCGTGCAGATAAGCATGCTCCGGGCCAATGGAAGGATAGTCCAGGCCGGCGGAAACGGAATGCGTCGCAGCCACCTGCCCATGATCGTCCTGCAACACGTAACTCATCGTACCCTGCAACACACCGGGACGACCGCCGCCCGCAGTATTGAACCGCGCCGCGTGCTGGCCCAACTCGTTGCCACTGCCGCCCGCTTCCACGCCGATCATTCGCACCCCATCATCCCCTAGAAACGGATGAAACAAGCCGATCGAATTGGAACCACCACCGACGCACGCGACGAGCACATCGGGCAGGCGTCCCTCCTGTTCGAGAATCTGTGCGCGCGCTTCCTGTCCGATGACGCTTTGAAAGTCGCGAACCATGAGGGGATAAGGGTGTGGTCCAAGCGCGCTGCCGAGCAGGTAGTAAGTATCCGCCACGTTCGTGACCCAATCACGCAGCGCCTCGTTGATCGCATCTTTCAACGTGCGCGATCCGGCGTTTACTTCGCGCACTTCCGCGCCCAGCAACTGCATGCGAAACACGTTCAACGCCTGCCGCCGCATGTCTTCCGCGCCCATGTAGACCACACAGTCGAGACCAAACAACGCGCACACAGTCGCGCTCGCAACGCCGTGCTGCCCCGCGCCCGTTTCGGCAACGATGCGACGCTTGTTCATGCGACGCGCGAGCAACACCTGGCCGAGCGTGTTATTGATTTTGTGCGCGCCGGTGTGCAGCAGGTCCTCGCGCTTGAGGTAGATCTTCGCGCCGCCGCAGTGTTCAGTGAGTCGCGCCGCATGAAACAAGGGCGTGGGCCGGCCCGCGTAGTGCTGAAGTAAATATTGTAGTTCTGATTGAAAAGCCTGATCGTCGCGGCTGGTCAAATACGCCTCGGTCAACTCCTCGAGCGGCGCCATCAACGTTTCCGGAACGAAGCGTCCGCCGTACTTGCCCCAATGACCGAGTGAATCAGGTTGCATCACACGCCCGGTAGCTTTTCCTGAAGTGGTGGCGCGATGGATACGCGATCGCGACCGGAGTTCTTCGAAACGTACAACGCACGATCGCTCGCGGAGTACAACGTCCGCTCGGAAGTGGCGCTCTCGGGACAACTCGCCACTCCGATGCTCACCGTCACCGTTCCAACCTCATCGACACGTCGCGAGCTGAGCACCGCTCGCAAACGTTCAGCCGCAACCGCGGCCTTTTGTACATCGACACCCGCGAGCAGCAGCGCAAACTCCTCGCCACCGAGACGCGCCGCCGTGTCGTTATCTCGCGAAACCTCTTTCAACGTTTGCGCGATCTGACGTATCACAGCGTCACCGGCGGGATGACCAAACTGGTCGTTGATCCGTTTCAGATGATCGATGTCCAACATGAGTAACGAGCACGGCATGCGATAACGCCGCCAGCGTTCCACTTCGCGCGCAAGCGCAACGCGAAAACGGCGACG
The DNA here is from genome assembly GCA_020199835.1 of Acidobacteriota bacterium. Lineage (GTDB taxonomy): Bacteria > Acidobacteriota > Blastocatellia > Pyrinomonadales > Pyrinomonadaceae > PSRF01. Next base: position 181,611 of record JAIVJV010000011.1, read on the forward strand.
ATTCGCGAGACCAGTCAACGCATCGAGATCTGCATCGGATTTCAACTGATCGATCTTTTGTCTGAGTGCGACGAGCTGCTGCGTTCTCTCGATTAGCAGATCAAACTCCAGCGGCAACTCAAAATAATCAAACGCGCCTTCGAGCAACGCAGCATGCCGAATCTCGACTGTGGCCGGCTGCGACCCGGCAAGCACGAGCGGAATGCCGTCGTCAGACTGGGCCAACATCCGCGCGAGTTCCCTGATTCTCAAATTACGGGCCGCTGGATTCGCCACGACCAGATGCGGTCGCGATCGTTGCAGTGAAACCATTGCCGCGGCGCCGTTTGCGACGCCCACGACAGTCATACCACGCGCGGTAATTGCTTCCACAAACGGCGTCTGGCTGTCGTCAGTGATCAGCAGCACGCGCCCGCGCGCCCGTTCATTTGTTTTTGCCGAGTTTCGTTTTTCTGCGCGCGCACTCATAGTCAGACCTGGAGGGGCCAACGCATCGAATAAGTTTGTTCGGGGAGGATGTTCTGATTTTAGATTTTGGGGCAAGACTTAGAATACTCCGCGACTGTGGGGCAGCGTCAAGACTGCACGCTGCGCACCGCATTTACAAAGGCCCGAACACGTTCATGGTTCTTTTTTCCGAGTCTGATTTCCAAAGAACTGCATGCGTCGACAGCGTACGGACGAACCCGCGTGATGGCTTCAGCGACGTTTTCGGGCGAAAGACCGCCAGCGAGAAAGAGTTTCGGAACTGACGAGGTTGCGCGTTGCGCGATGGACCAGTCGAACACGCGGCCCGTGCCGCCGTGCAATAGATCGTCTTTGGAGTCGAGCATGATCGCGTCGACTTCATACGCGTTGAAATTTAAATTATTTGCGGCGCCGAACGCTTTGATAACGTAGTTTCCCTCCATTTCTCGGCAGTACTCGGGCGACTCATCACCGTGTAGCTGTACCGCGGAAAGTCCGGCTTCGTCGACAATTCGACCCACCGAGTAAAGATCTTCGTTAACAAACACGCCTACTTTCAAAACCGACGCGGGAAGCTGATCAATGATCGCACGCGCGTCGTGCGGGGTTATGTAACGCGGACTCGGCCGGTAGAAATTAAAACCCAACGCATCCGCGCCCGCTTCAACCGCAGCGTGCGCGTCGTTTGGGTTTGTGATACCGCACACCTTCACCAAGGTCATGATCTTAAATGCCGAAGCGCGGCCTCCGGATCACGCGCGCGCATCAACGACTCACCGATTAAAAATCCGTTAAATCCCTGTTCCCTTAACCGTCGCAAATCGGCGCTCTCGCGTAGTCCACTTTCACTAACCAACAACGCACGAGGTGGCGCGAGCGGCGCGAGTTTCAACGACGTCTCGAGCGACACTTCAAACGTGCGCAAGTTTCGATTGTTTACACCGATCAGTGTCGCTCCCGATCCCGCAGCCCGATCCATTTCTTTTTCGTTATGCACTTCTACTAGCGCATCCATTCTTAACTCGTCTTCTGCCACACGGCGCAACGACTCGAGCTGCCGATCATCCAACGCCGCGACAATCAACAAAACCGCGTCTGCGCGCGCCACCGCAGACTCGTAGACCTGGTACTCGTCAAACACAAAATCCTTGCGCAACACCGGCAGATCTACAGAACGCTTAGCGGTACGCAAATCCGCCAACGAACCGTCAAAGTAGTCTTCTTCCGTCAGAATCGAAAGCGCAGCGGCGCGGCCTGCCTGATAGCTCCGTACAATTGACGCCAGGTCCGCATCCTCGCGGATCACACCTTTGGACGGCGAACGTCGTTTGAACTCAGCGATGATATTGATGCCATCGTTTTCCAGCGCGCTCCGAAACGCGTGCGGCCGCGAGAGCGAAATCGTATCAACAGCCTCTTGCCGTAACTGCTCCAATGGCTCGACTCGCTTCGCCTCAGCGACTCGTTCCCGCTTCTTCGCGATGATTTGCGAGAGTATGTCCATAGAACGAGTCAGTTCGTAGCCTCGATCAAACTTTCCAACTTCGCCAGCGCCGCGCCACTGTCAATCGCTTCCGCTGCACGCGTCGCCCCCTCGCGTAAATCCGCAACAACACCACCAAGCAGCAACGCCGCGCCCGCAGTCATAACGACGAGCGCGCGCGCTTCATCATCGCGTTTTCCTTCCAGGACCGCACGCACGATCACGGCATTCGCTTCCGTGTCGCCGCCGCGCAAGTGATCCAGATCGCGAACCTCCAAACCAAAATCGTGCGGCGCGATCTCAAACGTTCTCACTTCACCATCGCGCGCTTCGGCAACGTGAGTCTTGCCCGCGAGCGTGATCTCATCGAGACCGTCTTCACCGTGGACCACCCAAGCGTGTTCAGTTCCGAGCGCCGCCAGCACACGCGCCAATCGTTCCGCGAGATCGCGACGAAACACGCCGATGATCTGCCGCGGCGCGCCGGCCGGATTACTCAACGGCCCCAGCAAATTGAAAGTCGTGTGAATGCCGAGCTGTCGTCGAATGCCTGCCACGCGGGCGGTCGCGCCGTGATAAAGCGGTGCGAACATGAAACAGATACCGATCTCGTTGAGCGAGTTTTCCGAAACTAACGGGATTGCCGAAACATTGACGCCTAAGGCCGTCAGCAGATCCGCGCTACCCGATTTGCTACTTGCAGCGCGATTGCCATGTTTCGCCACCGGCAACCCGGCGCCTGCGATCACGAAGGCCGCGGCAGTTGAGATGTTGAACGTCTTCGCTCGACTCGATCCAGTTCCCGCAGTGTCGATGAAACACGAATGCCTCGCATTGACGCGAACGGCACGTGCGCGAAGGCCGCTCGCCATTCCCGTCAGCTCCTCGACCGTCTCGCCCTTCGCCGCCAGGGCAACCAGCGTTGCGGCGATCTGCGCGTCCGTCGCTTCGGCGTCAAGCAGCGACTCGAGCAGTTGCTCCGCTTCGTCGCGACTCAGATCCTCGCGACGAACGAGACGAGCGATGAATGGTGTTAAGCCTTGGGCCATGTGACGTGAGGTCTACAACTTCAAAAAGTTAGCGAGCAATTGTTTGCCTTCGGAAGTCAGGATCGATTCGGGATGAAACTGCACGCCTTCAACTCTCAGTTCGCGATGGCGCAAACCCATGATGACGTCGTCCGCGGTGTGCGCCGAGATCTCCAGCGACGACGGCAACGACTCCTTCTCAACAATCAGCGAATGATAACGTCCCGCCTGAAAACGATCCGTCAGTCCCGCGAAGATCGTTTTGCCGTCGTGAATAACCTCCGACGACTTGCCGTGCATCAACTCGGGCGCGCGGATTACACGACCGCCAAAAGCCTGCCCAATCGCCTGATGACCGAGACAAACGCCAAGTAACGGAACTTTGCCTGCCAGGCGCTCAATCACTTCCAACGAGACGCCCGCGGTGTCCGGCGTGCCTGGTCCAGGTGAAATAACGATTCGTTCGGGACGCAACTCGGATACGATCTGCTGCACCGTGACGCGATCATTGCGCCGCACTTCAACCGTCTCGCCCAACTCGCCGAGGTACTGCACGAGGTTGTAAGTGAACGAATCGTAGTTGTCGATAACCAGCAGCATCAGCGCTTTCCTTTTAACACCTGGACCACCTTCTCGCGATTGTTTCGCACGGCCCACTCCGCCGCGGTGATGCCGTCGTTGTCTTTCAACGACGCGTCCGCGCCGCGACTCAACAAAAGCCGCACCGCCTCATCGTGGCCATAAACCGCTGCCCACATCAACGGCGTTCCGCCCACGCGGTTTTTCACGTTCGGATTCGCTCCTTTGTCCAGCAACAGACGAATGATCTCGACGTTGCCTGTGTTCGCCGCGCCGTGCAACGCGGTGTCGCCGTCATTGTCCTGCGCGGTCACATCAGCGCCACGCGCCAGCAGCTTTTCGACACGCTCTTTGTTGTCGCGCCACACGAAGGCCATCAACGCGGGCCGGCCGTTCAATCCTTTGTTGTTGGGATCGAGCTGCGGATGATTCAACAGAGCATCGACGACTTCTTCGTACATTGCTTCGAGCGCATGACTCAATGCGGTGTAGCCACGGTTGTCTTTCACGTTTGGATCGACGCCGCGAGCCAACAACACGTTGACGAGTTCAAGATCGCCGCGCGCCGCCGCCGAGATCAAAACCGTGCGGCCGTCGTTGTTCTGCGCGTTGGGATTGATGCCCGCCTCGAAGAACATGTTGATCGCCTGCAGGTCGCGCGCCTGCGCCGCCGCGAAGAAACTCTTTTCATCAAACTCGTAACCGCGCAGTTTGAGTAACTGCTGCGCCGCTTCCGGTCTGGGTTTCCGCGAATCGCTTTCCCCGCAGCCCGCGAAAGCGAGCAAAACGGCGACGCTCAGGAAATAGAAAATTACTTTGGGCATGGCGCTACAACCGCACGATTGATCTTTACGGGTTTGTCCGGTTTGTCGCCCACGACCGGTGCCTGGTTGATCGCGTCAACCACTTCCATTCCTTTCGTGACCTGGCCGAACGCCGAAAACTTGCTGTTGAGATGCGGCGCTTCGTTAACGAGGATGAAGAAATGTGTGGTGGCGCTGTATGGTTCATTGGTGCGGGCCATTGAAACGATGCCACGCACGTGTTTGACGAGTCCGATTTCGTCAGGCAATTTGCGGGTCATTCGTTTTGCGAGTTCAGCGTTCCACTTCTCGCTCGTCTGAAGATTACCGCCCTGGACCACGAAGTTTTTCACGACGCGGCTAAACGTGGTGGTGTCGAGTGAGCCCGTGGCTACGAGGTTGAGAAAGTTGCGTACGGCTTCAGGGGCGACGTTGGGCATCATGGCCATTTCGATCGCGCCGATTTCTGTTTCGAGTGTGACGCACTGGCTGGCGAGTTTTTCAAGTGATGCGCCGTCGAATGGGTCGGCCGTTTCGGTCGGTGCCGACGTAGTCCGGGTGTTGACCTTTTTTGGGAGGTCTTGAGCCACGGACAAAAGCCAGATAAAAGAAACACAAATTAGGTACTTCACAACCCTCTCTCCGCCATCTCTATCGCGCGAAACATCGCGCGCGCCTTGTTCACAGTTTCTGCATACTCATGCTCGGGAACGGAATCGGCGACGATGCCGGCGCCCGCCTGGACCGACGCTTCGCCGTCGCGCAGCACGATCGTACGGATCGCGATGCACGAGTCGAGGTTGTCGGCGTAATCAAAATACAAAACCGAGCCGGCATAAATGCCGCGTCGATCGGGTTCGAGCTCGCGAATGATCTCCATCGCGCGAATCTTCGGCGCGCCCGAGACGGTGCCGGCCGGAAAGCACGACGCGAGCGCGTCGAAGCGATCCAAACCGTCGCGCAGACGCGAACGCAAACTCGTCTCGAGATGCTGCACGTGAGAATAACGCTCGACCGTCATCAGGTTTTCGACTTTCACTGAGCCGTAGTCGGAAACACGTCCGAGATCGTTGCGGCCGAGATCCACGAGCATCATGTGTTCCGCGACTTCCTTCTCGTCTGTCTTCAGATCCTCGCTCAGCATCAAGTCTTCGGTCTCGGTCGCACCGCGTTTGCGCGTGCCGGCGATCGGACGATAGTCAAGACGCTGGCCGTGACAGCGTACGAGCATCTCCGGTGAAGCGCCGATCACAGTTTCATCGCCGGCGCGCAGGAAGAACATGTAAGGCGAAGGATTGATCGCGCGCAGCGCACGATAGATCTGCAACGCTTCGCCACTGAATTTTGCGGAGAACCTTTGCGACAGAACGACCTGGTAACAATCACCCGCGGCGATGTACTCCTTGACGCGCCGAACGCCGTCTTCGAAAGCGCGTCTGGTCCAGTTTGATTGCAGCGAAAGATTTTTGGAGTTGTCGCTGCGGATTGGCGGCCGTGTTGGCGGCGTGTCGCCCTCGAAGATCGTTTTTTCCACTTCGAGCGTCCGCGCGACTGCTTCGTCGTAGAGTTGGCGCAGTCGTTGGTGGCTGCCTTGCGCCTCTTCTGTGAGCACGATCGAGACGATCTCCAGCCGTTGTTTGACGCGATCGAAAGCGATCACCGTGCGGTAGAACATCCACAGAGCGTCGGTTGGGCCATTGAGTGGCTGTGTTTCGTCGGTGCGAAGCGCGGGTTCAAACCATTGGGCCGCGTCGTAGCAGACGTAACCAACCGCGCCGCCGGCGAACGGAACGAGTCCCGGGCGGCGTGCGAGTGAACGGTTGCGAAAGTAATCGCGGACCCATTCGGTAGCGACGACGGGAATTGATTCGGTCTCGCCGTTGCGTTCGATGAATGTTTGAAATCCCTGGCCGCGGACGACCATCTCCGGATCCGCTCCGAGGAATGAATAACGCGCGATGCGTTCGCCGCCTTCGACGGATTCCAGCAGAAACGAGTAACGCGAGTTGCCGGCGATACGCATGAATGCACCGACCGGCGTGTGAAGATCGGCGAGCACGGATCGCACCACGGGCACCACATTCCCCTGTCGTGCCTCGCGTTCAAACGCCTCGAAAGATGAGGGTTGCAGATCGAGCATGTTTTTGATCCGCGTAACGTGTGAGTTACAACGGGCGGTTCGTGGAGAGCCAGTGGCCGCCATCCACAACTAAAATGACACCATTAATGAAACTCGCCGCATCCGAACAAATAAACAGCGCCGCCTTTTCGATATCGGCGATGCGCCCAAACCGCCCAATCGGCACAAGCTTTTTCAGTTTCTCTTTCAATGGCTCAGGCACAAGCCGTTGCATCCCTTCCGTATCTTCGATTGGACCAGGCGCGATCGCATTGACGCGAATCCCATACCGTCCCCACTCGACAGCGAGATTCCGCGTCAACGCATCCACCCCAGCCTTCGCCGCCGAAACGTGAAGCTGCATCGGCGTGCCGAGATAATGCAGCGTCGCACTGATGTTCAAAATCTGCCCGCGATGCTCCTTGAGTTGCGCAAACGCCGCGCGACAAACGTTGAACGTTCCTTTCAAGTCGATATCGACCACCGTGCCGAAACCATTCGGCGACAACTCCTCCGCCGCGCAAAGAAAATTCCCGGCAGCGCCATTCACAACGATGTCAATCTTCCCAAACGCTTCAATCGTCTGCGCTATTGCGCTTTCAACCTGGTCCGGCTGCCGCACGTCAGCAGCGACCGGAATCGCCTTGCCCCCATTCGCGTTAATCGCATCCGCCGCCCGCTGCAGGTGTTCCATCTTCCGGCTCGCGAGCGCCACACTCGCGCCCGCCTCGGCAAACGCCCGCGCGATGCCGCCAGTGATCCCCGTTCCGCCACCCGTCACAAACGCGACGTGCCCGTGCAAAACTCCATCAGCAAAAATTGTTTGACTCATTGTGAGTTTGCGATCCGTACCGCCTCTTCCAGTTTGAATTTTCCTTCGTACAAAGCTTTGCCCACGATAACACTGTCGAGCAGCGGCTCATTCAAATCGCGCAAGCGCTTGATATCGTCGAGACTCGAAACACCACCAGAAGCCGTCACATGCACGTTCGCCGCACGCACTACCGCGAGTGTCTGCTCAACGTTTGGACCAGTGAGCATTCCATCGCGAGCGATATCCGTGTAAACGATGCGCTCGACACCACAACCAGCCACGACGCGCGCAAGCTCGACGGCCATCACACGCGTCGCCGTTTCCCAACCACGCGTCATGACGTGACCATCGCGCGCATCAATCCCCACACATACCTTCGATCCGAACCGATCCACAAATCCACGCAAATGCGCGGGCGATTCAGCCGCGACCGTCCCTAAGACCACGCGCGCAGTGCCGAGCTCTAACAGGTGCTGCACCTCTTCACGCGAACGAATGCCGCCACCAAACTCGATCGGCACCTCCACCGCTTCAACGATCTTCGCGAGCACCGTGCGATTGCGCGATTCACCACCCTGAAACGCGCCGTCGAGATCCACCACGTGAATCATCTCCGCGCCCGCGTCCGCAAAACTCTGCGCGACCGCAACCGGATTCTCGTCGTACACGGTAACGTCAGCCTTGCGTCCCTGCGTCAAACGCACGCAGCGCCCGTTCTTCAAATCAATCGCCGGAATAATCTGCATCTTTGTTTTCCACCACCGCCATAACTTCAGCGAACAACGCTCCATTCGTCGCGATCGAGTTGCCGCCGCTGATCGTCTTCACGCCACGCCAGTCGGTAAACGTGCCGCCGGCCTCCTCCATGATCGGCAACAACGGAGCACAGTCCCACAAGTTCATCACCGGATCGAGCATTACATCCGCGCGGCCCGTCGCCACGAGGACGTAACCGTAACAATCACCCCAGGTGCGACTCGACTTTGCGCGCTGTTGCAGCAACTCCACCGCACGCCCGAATCCGTAACGAGCGCAAGCGTTAAAATCAGTAGACAACAACAATGCCTTTTCGAGACGGTCAATGGTCGAAACACGCGCGGGCACGCCGTTCAAGAAACAGCCACAACCTTTCGCCGCCGCAACCACCTCATTTAACGCCGGAATATTAACCACGCCGACGCTCGACTCGCCTTCCATTTCGAGCGCTATCAACACGCCGTAAAACGGCACGCCGTGTACAAAGGCAAACGTGCCATCGATCGGATCCACGATCCAGCGGCGGCCCGAGCGTCCTTTATGTTCGCCTTCCTCTTCACCCAGGACACCGTCATCCGGAAAACGTTCCGCGATCTGCCGCCGCAGATACGCTTCCGCCTCGCGATCTGCAACCGTGACGTAACTGCCGTCTGACTTTGTAGTGGTCTCCGGCTGTTTGCGGAAGTAGTTCAACGATAAGTCACCAGCGCCGCGCGCGAGTGCGACCGCGAATTCCAGCAGCTCGTTCAGTTCTTTTTTACTTGCCGTCACTCGCGCCTCCGCACTTTCGTCGTTGGGCCAACTCGTCGCGCACTTCGTCGAGACTCACACCACGCGCCACCAGCAACACCAACAGGTGATAGATAAGATCCGCGACTTCACCCGCAAACAGCTTACGGTCGTCGTTCTTCGCGGCGATGATCGTTTCCGCGGATTCCTCACCGACTTTCTTCAGTATCTTATCGACGCCTTGTTCAAAGAGATAAGTGGTGTACGAACCTTCCGGCCGGTCACGTTCGCGGCGCTGAATCAAGTCGTAAAGTTGGCTAAGCGATCCCTCTAAAACCGTGTCTTGCAGATCGAAGCACGAACGAGCGCCCGTGTGACACGCCGGCCCCGCGGGCTTAACCAAAACCACAATCGCGTCATTGTCGCAATCGTGCGCCAGGCCGACCACATCCTGCGTGTTTCCCGACGTCTCGCCCTTGTGCCAAAGCGTGTTGCGCGAGCGCGCCCAGAACCACGTCTGACCGGTTTCGATCGTGCGAGCGAGACTCTGCCGGTTCATGTACGCGAGGGTCAACACCTCGCGCGTGCGCGCGTCCTGCACAATCGCCGGCACGAGTCCGCGGTCGTCAAACTTTACTTTGTCGATGTCGAAGCTCATCGCACTGTTCATCGCACTGTAACCCCACGGCCCCGCAAATACTCCTTCACCTCCGCGATCGAAAACTCACCGAAGTGAAACAGCGACGCCGCCAGCACCGCGCTCGCACCGCCGTCCGTCAGCGCTTCGTAGAAGTGTTCCAAGCGGCCTGCCCCGCCGGACGCGATCACCGGAATGCGCACCGCACTCGAAACCGCTCGCGTAAGCTCGATATCGTAACCGTTTCGCGTGCCGTCGCAATCCATGCTCGTCAACAAAATCTCGCCCGCGCCTAACTGCTGCGCGCGGATGGTCCATTCAAGCGCGTCGATGCCCACGTTGCGCCGGCCGCCGTGCGTGTAAACTTCCCAACCCCGTGTCACATCGTCTGCATTGCGGCCGCGAGCGTCGATGGCCACAACCACACACTGGCTGCCAAACGTTTCCGCACAAGCGCTGATCAACTCCGGCTGCTCGAGCGCCGCGGTGTTCAGCGTGATCTTGTCGGCGCCTGCGCGCAAAATCGCGCGAATGTCTTCAACCGTTCGCAAACCGCCGCCGACAGTAAACGGAATGAAGACTTCATCCGCCACCCGCCGCACGAGATCCGTGACGATGTCGCGTTTGTCCGACGAAGCAGTGATGTCGAGAAACGTGAGTTCGTCAGCGCCTTCGGCATCGTAACGCTTTCCCTGCTCGACCGGATCGCCGGCATCAACGAGCGAAACGAAGCGAATGCCTTTCACTACGCGCCCGTTATCGACGTCAAGACAGGGAATGATTCGTTTCGCGAGCATCGCTAGTTAAGCCGGGCGAAGTTTCTGAGAAGGCGCAGTCCTGCGGCCTGGCTCTTCTCCGGGTGAAACTGCACGCCGCAGATATTTTTGTGCGCGACAACGGAAGCATACCTGACGCCGTAGTCGGTCTCGCCCGCGGCAACGGATTCGTCTTCGGGCTCGCAGTAGTACGAGTGGACAAAATAGAAGAACGACTCGTCACCCACATCCGCAAATAACTCGTGTGGTCCGCGTTGGTAAACACGATTCCAACCAACGTGCGGCACTACCAGCTCACCGTTGAACCTTTTCACACGCCCTCGCAATAACCCGAGTCCCGGGGTCGAACCAAACTCGTCAGACTCTTCAAACAGCAACTGCATGCCAACGCAAACACCCAGCAACGGCGTACCATCCTTAACTCTTTCACGCACGAGTCGATCAAAACGGCGTTCGCTGAGCGCCTTCATACACGCGCCAAACGCACCCACACCAGGCAGCACCAACCGCTGCGCCTCACGCAACACACGTTCATCGCCACTGACAACAGCCTCGCAACCCGTAGCCGCAAAAGCTTTCTCCACAGAACGCAGATTCCCAACGCCATAGTCGATGATTGCAATTTGACTCACAGCGATCCCTTCGTACTCAACACACCGGTGACCCGATTATTCCTCTCCACCGCCTGCCGCAACGCGCGCGCGGTCGCCTTAAACGTTCCTTCCAAAATGTGATGCGTATTCCTTCCACGCAAACAATCGATATGCAGATTAAACTTCGCCGTCTCCGCAAACGAACGCCAGAAATGCTCCGCCAGCTCCACCGAAAAGTTACCGATCATCTTTCGCTTCGCCGTCACCTCGTACACGAGATAAAAACGCCCGGACAGATCGATCACGGCGCGGCACAACGCTTCATCCATCGGCACGATCGCTTCGCCGTAACGATTGATCCCGGCTTTATCGGCGAGCGCCTCAGACAACGCCTGGCCCAACGTGATCGCGATGTCTTCGACGGAATGATGATCGTCGATTTGCAAATCCCCGTCACATGTGACCTGCAAATCAAACAGCCCGTGCTTCGCAAACAGCTCCAGCATGTGTTCAAGAAACGGCAGCCCGATTGCGATCTTCGACTTGCCACTGCCGTCGAGATCGAGCTTGACGCGCACGTCCGTTTCTTTCGTCTTGCGACGCACGTCCGCCAACCGCCCGTTACTATTTACCGTGGATTTCATGCAGCGCACTCAACAATCGCTCGTTCTCTTCCGGGGTGCCGACATTGAATCGAAAATACTCAGCCAGCATCGGATATCCGCTGACATCCCTCACAAGTATGTCTCGCTTCAACAACTCCTCAAAAATCTGCTTTGAATCTGTGTCTCGCTTTACGATCATAAAGTTGGCGTGGGATTTAAGCGCATGTAACCCACGGATTTTTGCCAACTCACTATAAAGACGCTCCCGTTCACTAACGATGGCCTTCACCGTTGGACCAAGCAGAGCCGGATATTTCTCGATCGCAACTTCCGCCGCGATCTGGGAGAAAGCATTGAGATTGTACGGCAACACAGCCTTGCGGATCTCAACGACCAACTCAGGCGCGCCCAGCAAATACCCGATACGCAACGCAGCAAACGCCATCGCTTTCGAAAACGTGCGCAGAACGATCAGGTTCTCGTGTTCCGCCAGCAAAGGGACCACGGATTGGCCGGAAAATTCGTGATAAGCCTCGTCGATCACAACTAAGCCACGCGACGCCGATAACAATTTGCGCAGATCCGCCGTGTCGATGACACAGCCGGTTGGATTGTTGGGCGAACAGATGATCGTAACGTCCGGCTGCTGCTCTTTGACGATGCTTAGCAGCGCGTCAACGTCATACGTCAACTGCAACGTCAACAACACACTCACAACCTCACCACTAAGCACCGTCGCCACTTGTCTATACAACGCGAACGTCGGCTCCGAGATCAGCACTCGCTTGCCCGGTCCAACCGCAACCATCAATAACGCCTGGATCAACTCGTTCGATCCATTTCCCACAATCACTCCATCCGCTTTCCAACCGGCAAACTTCGCTAGCTGCTCATTCAAACTCGCCGGGACAAAATCCGGATAACGCGACCACTGGCGCGCCGCAAACCGCCGCAACACGTCCTCTTTAATCTCCGCCGGCGCGTCCCACGGATTCTCATTCTGATTCAACTTCACCGACGCGCGATGCGGTGACAACGTGTACGCGCGGAGCGCACGAACGGCAGGTTTAATGATGTCGAGTGGCTGCGTCATTTTTCGTTTCGAATGGTTGCCGAACGCGCGTGCGCCCCGAGCCCTTCGCATTCAGCCAGCACCGCGATGCTCTCCGAAACACCTTGAAAAGCGCTCGAAGAGTAGCGCAACAAACTTGTTCGCTTCACAAAATCATAAACGCCCAACGCAGAGGAAAAACGCGCAGTGCGTCCGGTCGGCAACACGTGGTTTGGACCAGCCAGATAATCGCCGGCCGCTTCCGGCGAGTACGACCCGAAGAAGATCGCGCCCGCATGTTTGATCTTTGCGGCCACCGCATCGTCATCACTCGTCACGATCTCGACGTGCTCGGGCGCGATCTCGTTCACGATCTCACAAGCCTCATCGACATCGTCGACCAGCACGATCGCGCCGTAGTTTTCAAGTGACGACCAGGCGATTTCACGGCGTGGCAGCGACTCCAATTGCCGCATGAGTTCTTCAGAAACCTGCTCCGCCAAGGCCGGTTGGGTAGTGATTAAAACCGCGGAGGCGTCCTCGCCATGCTCCGCCTGCGCCAGCAAATCCGCGGCAACAAAATCCGCTCGCGCAGTCTCGTCGGCGACGATTACGATCTCGCTCGGCCCGGCGACAGCGTCGATCCCGACGACGCCGAATAACAGTTTTTTGGCGGCCGCAACATACTTATTTCCCGGCCCCGTTATCTTATCAACTCGCGGAATCGTGTCCGTGCCAAACGCGAGCGCCGCGATCCCCTGTGCTCCGCCGACCGCATAGATCTCACGGACATTCAACTCCAGCAACGCCGCTGCCACAGCCGGATTTTCCGCAAGCGTGCGTGGCGGCGTCGCCACGACGATGCGTTCGACCTGCGCCACCTGGGCCGGTACCACGTTCATCACGATCGACGACGGATACGCTGCCGTTCCCCCCGGAACGTACAATCCGACGCGCTCCAGCGGTGTAATGCGTTGGCCCAACCGCACGCCGTCGCCGGAACAGATCTCCCACGATCGTTCGACTTGCCGCTCGTGAAAGGTCCTCACGTTTTTGATCGCCAACCGGAGTGCTTCAAGGACCTTGCTATCAGCCTTCGCGGCCGAACGACGCAAGGACTCTTCGCTAATTCGCAACTCCGAAAGTTCGACGCCATCAAACTGTCGCGTGTAATCGATCAGCGCCTCGTCACCGCGCTGGCGCACGTCTTCAATAATCGCACCGACCTGTGCGAGCAGATTCGAATCGAACGCCACCGAACGGGCCAACAGTCGCGCCAAAAAGTCAACGACTCTCCTCCGGCCAATAATGCGAATCGCGCTCATTCGTCTCCACCCCCGGCCGCGTTCACCTGCGCATTCACAACCGCTTCCAGCCCCTTCACCAGCTCCGTAATCGAGTCCGACTTCAGTTGATAACTCGCGCGATTGAGCACCAGCCGTCCGGTCGATTCCGCAATCTCTTCAACAACCGTCAACCCGTTCTCGCGCAACGTCCTTCCGGTTTCCACCAGATCGACGATCAAATCCGCGAGCCCCAACGCGGGCGCAAGCTCCACCGAACCGGAAAGCTGAATGATCTCGACCGGAATCCCGCGCGAGCCGAAGTGTGCCGCCGCGATGTGAGAATATTTCGTCGCTACCCGCAACATCCCGAGGCTCCGCGTCATGATCTCCGCATCCGCCGCGGCCACAACCATGCGACAACGCGCGATTCCTAAATCCAGCGGCAACAATAGATCCGCTTGCGACTCGAGCAACACGTCGCGTCCTACCACGCCGCAATCAGCAATGCCATGCTCGACGTAAACGGGCACGTCCGCGGGCTTCACGAAGATGAACTGATATCGACCCGAGTCGTCGGTGAGTGCGAGCCGCCGCGAGTTGCGCGCATCGTCATCGAGCCGCACGCCGGCGCGCGCCAGCAGCGCCAGCGCATCGTCCTGCATTCTGCCTTTGGCGATCGCGATCGTGATCATGTGACGTTCGTGAGTCTTCGCGATAGCACTTCCGTGAGCGCATCGAGATTGAGCACAAAACCCACCGCCGGTTCCGCGCGGCCGAAGTTTCCCGTCAGTCCATCGTAACGGCCGCCGCGCCCAACGCTCGTGCCGGCGCCGTGTACGAAAACTTTGAGACTCAAACCGGTGTAGTAATCGAGACTCGAAACGTCGCTGAGATCGATCTCGAAACGATCGGCAAGCCCGAGTGATTCGATGTCCGTCCAGAGTTCTTCCAGTGAATCGAGCGCGGCCACGGAGCGCGGGTTCGCAATCACGTCGCGCGCCGCGCGTAACACTTCGCATTTCCCGGTCAGTTGCGTCGTTTGTAAAAACGCGCGTCCTTCCGTGTTAGAAAAACCGTTGAAGAATCGTTGGAGCTCCGCGCTTTCGCGAGTGTCGATCAGCCGTCGTAGTTGCTCGCGTGCTGCCGGCGCTAAATCCAACTGCGCGGCTACGCCATTGAAGATCTCGACGTTGTTTATTGTGATGACGTAGCTCGCTTGCAGATCGAGACGCGACAAGATCTCGGCGGCGAGTCGCAGCACTTCCAGATCTGACGCGTGACCATTGGTACCGATCAATTCACAACCGAGTTGCGTGTTTTCGCGCCGCCATTCGGCGTGCGACTGCGGTTGTTGCCGAAACACCGGCGCTGCATAACAAAACCGCAGCGGCCGCGCGCGCTCCGACAAAAGCGTAGCTGCCATGCGTGCGACGGAACTGGTGACGTCCGGACGGAGCGCGAGCAAACGGCCGTCGTTGTCGGTAAAACGAAAGCCGCGTTGCGCTTCCGCCTGGCCCATACCCTGTTCAAACAGATCGTAGTAATCGACGGAAGGCGTGATGACTTCCTCGTATGACCACTCGGTAAACACGGCCATCGCAGTGTCTTCGATCTTGCGCCGGAGGCGAGCCTCCGCGCCGATGTAGTAACGCATTCCCGCTGGGATTCTCGAAATCATGTGTGCAAAAGAAAACCCGCCGCCGGGTTGGTCTCGGCAGCGGGTTTGGGAATCGTTTTCGCGCTTGTTAGTTTCTGTTCGTCAGCGCGTGCAACACGATCGCCAGCCCGCCACCGCGGTGGTGGTGATGCCAATATCCATGATGGCCGCGATCGGTGCAAAACATTGCCCGGGCCTTATACCTGAGCGGTGGGGCAGTTGTCAAATTTTGCAACCGCGTTCCTGTAAGGCTTTGCCTCCGGATGTGAGGCGACGGCTCTGCCTCGCCGGCAAATTTCAGGTACCAGGAATAAAAGGTCGCGACTGGACGATGTAAATCTGGCCTTTCATGTAGGCCCACTCGATGTCCTGGTCGCGGCTGCCGAAGACGCGCTTGATTGAGCTCGCGGCACGCACGAGGCGGCGAATCACGTCGTCAGTCAAAACCACACGATCGCCCGTGATCGGCACCTCCTTCACGCCGCCCTTTTCGTCAAAAGTCAACAGACTATCTTCCGCGGAACGAGTCAGTATCTGAATCGCGTTCGTGCGCGGCCGGAAAATGATCTGCTCCGCGATTCGTTGGCCTTCGACAACCTTGATTCCCAGTCCGCGTTTCGCGCTGATGTAAAACGCGCCGCGGTTTTCCGTGTCATAGGGATCGGTCGTGATCATCACGCCGGAACTCTCGGAGTTGATTCCCTCCTGCAACAGCACCGCCATGAAGATCTTTGAATGGTCCACGTTTGCGCGTTCGCGCGCTTCGTATGCTTCGAAGTTCCATAGCGACGCCCACACTTTTTTGATCGCGTCGATCAGCTCACGCTCGCCACGAACGTTCGGCACGGTTGTGTAGAGTCCGGCGCCGCTGAAATTCGGCAAGTCTTCGGAGTTTGATGAGCTGCGAACAAACAACCCCTTGCCCGAATATTCCTGCGCGACTTTTTGCAAAACTTTCGCGCGCAGTTCCGGAGCAAACTCCGCGTTCTCGATCTTCTGTCGCAGCAACATGAGCTGCTGGCGCCGGTACGCCGGATCATGAACAAACTTCTGATCGTTCAGCAGACCGAAGATCGTGTCGTCGAGGTTGTTTCGTTTGACGAACTCGTCGTAGTAGTAAAACGGAATTGTGAAACCGTTCGGCACAACGATACCCGGCAACCGCGCGAACATCACTTCGCCGAGATTCGCTGACTTGCCGCCCAAGGCCAGACTCGATCGTGCGCGCTGCTGCGCCAGGTCGAGCAGACGCGTCTCCGCGAGATTGAAGCGCGGCTTCATCACGTCCTGACGTTCCGCCTGGCGACGCTGGTATTCGCGCAACTGGTCCATGTCTGCGCGTTTGATCGTGTACTTCTCGCGCAGCGTTTCAAAGGAAACCCACCAGCCGTCGTATTGCTTGAACAACTCTTTCGCGTTCTTGATGTAGGCGTTGGGAATGCCCCAGCCTTTCGCGAGCAGGTTGATGTGGGAGAGCGGCGTCGATGGTTGCGAAGTGATGATGCCGGCGACGGGCGGAAGCTGCACCGGAACCTCATCTAAAACCAAAATCTCGTTAAAGCCGATTTCCACGTGATCGTCGAGCTTGTTGATGATGTGGATGCGGCCGAGGCCCTTCGCAATATTTAGCGCCTGGTATTCCTGTTCCTTCGCAATATCGCTCTGAAGAACGCGTTGAATGCCGGTGAGCGACTGCGAGGCTTCGTCCTGACGTAACGAGTTTGGTTTGAAGGCGACAGGCGTAAAGAATGTTTTGTTGATGATTTCGTAAGTGAGCTGGATCTGGTCCGCCGGGATCAGATCACCTTCCCAGAACTCGAACGTCCAGCGGCGCAGGGGAGTTTGATACGCGATCGTGCCGAGAATGAAGCGGCGGTTTGGATTGAGGTAGTTGTTGACGAAGAACTCGCGGCCGCGTTCTAGTGAGAGGTAGGTGCCGTTGACGAAGTCTTTGTGGAAGCTGAAGCGCTTTTTGTTGACGTAATAGATCTTGTTGTTGTCTTTGCCATCGATGACGAACATGAGGTGTGGGAGGGCGTAAGGGGTGTTGGGGTCGTACGTGACTGAGAGCGCGTTGAAGTCGGCTTGAGACTTGATCGCGGGTAGCGACTTTTGGGCCGCGGAGGGAACACAGATCAAAAGCAATAAAAAAAGCGGATTTAAAAGTTTCATAGCGTGAAAGCTGCCTGTCGCAGCGCGTTCAGCAGAACGTCGACGTGGCGCTGCTCGGTTAGAAAACTGTTGATATTGACACGCATCGCGCGGCGGCCATGAAGGACGGTTGTTGTGAGCCACGCCTCACCGCTGCGTTCGATTGTTTGTTGTAGTCGCTGCTGCACGCGATCCTGTTCGATACCGTCGAGACGCGAAACAGAGTCAGGCAGGTAGTGGAAACAACAGACGGCGGTCTCGACCTGGCCCACGCGCTTGAAACCAGGCATTTGGTCCAGTTGCGACGCAAGGTAGTTTGTGAGCTCGATCTGGCGTTCGACTGCCTGCGCATACCCGCGGACGCCCATGAACTTGAATGCCATCCAAAGCTTCAGCGAGTTGAAACGACGCGTGCCCATCTGACCGTAACGAAAGAAATCAAACTCGACGTCCGCGCCGCCGCGATCCTCGCTCAAATACTCAGGACTCATGTCAAACGAGTCGCGCAGCACGCGCCCGCCGTCGCGCACGAGAGTCGCGCCACATGAAAACGGCACAAACATCCACTTATGCGGATCGAACGTGATCGAATCAGCGAGGGCGATGCCGCGCAATTTCTCCTTGTGCTGCGATGAGAAGGCGAGTGAACCGCCGTACGCCGCATCGATGTGATACCAGCACTGATACTCGCGCGCAATCGCCGCAAGATCCTCGAGCGGATCGATCACGCCCGTTGACGTCGTGCCGGCGACCCCCACGATGCAACACGGTATGCGTCCCGCGCCGCGATCGCTCGCGATCTGTTCCGCGAGTGCGTCAACCCGGATATGAAACCGTTCGTCCGTGGGAATCTTGCGCAAACTCTCGCGGCCAAGGCCGAGCAGATCGACGCTCTTGTCGATCGAGTAATGACACTGCTCCGAAGCGTAGACAACCAGATCGCCGGCCGCGGATCGCAGACCGCGATCTTTGATCGTCGCCACCGCGTTGTCGCGTGCGCATTTCAACGCGATCAAGTTCGCCTCTGACCCGCCACTCGCCAACGTACCAAAACTCCGGGAACCATACTCGAGCAGATCGCACAACCAGCGAATTACACGCGCTTCGATCATTGCCGACGTCGGGCCATTGCGCCACGCGCCCGCGTTCTGATTCAAGAGCGAACTCAACGCATCAGCCCAAACGCCGATCGGCAACGGCGTCGGATTAAATTGTCCAAAATATTTCGGACTCGGCACGCCCATCGCGTTCGGCTCGATGTCTTCGCGAAAACGGCGCAGAATCTCTTCAATGGCCACGCCGTTTTCCGGCAGCGGCTCGTCAAACAGTTTTTCGAGTTCCGCGGGAGTGCTTGGCGGAGTCACGCGCCGCGAGTCGAGCGCCGCCGCGTAATCATTGATGATTTGCGGCACGAGGCGCGCCAGCAGCTTATGCTGCTCAACAAAATCGTCAGTCATGGTCTATGCTTCTGTATCAGTTTGATCATGCAGGCCGAACTACAACGCTTCGAGAAAACTTTACTGTCGAACACGCACGCGTTCGAGGTCGAGCTGACGCCGGACGACGTGGAGCGGCTGCGAACGTACTACAGTTTACTCACTCGCTGGAACGATCGTCTCCATCTCGTGGCGCCGTGTTCGCCGGAGGAGTTTGCGACGCGGCACGTGCTCGAATCGCTCGTGCTGTTAAAACACCTGCCTCACGGAGCAAAGATAGCAGACATCGGCTCCGGCGCGGGGCTGCCGCTCGTGCCGTGTTTGATTGTGCGGCCGGATTTGGAAGTGACGCTTATCGAGGCGTCGCGGAAGAAAGCGGTGTTTTTGCGCGAGGCGATCAGTGCCGTTGGCCGAACGGCGACGATTATCGCGCGGCGGTTTGAGGACATTGAAGCGCCGCAGGTGGAGTTTGTAACTTCTCGAGCGCTGGATCAGTTTATCCGTAAAATCCCTGTTCTCCTTAAGTGGGCACCCAAAGGCTCTACGCTGCTTCTGTTTGGTGGGGAGCAGTTGCTTAACGCAGAACGCTTCCTGATTCCAGGGTCTGAGAAACGATACTTGTTTCTTACACGGATTTAAGCAGGGGTTTCGCGGATGACTTCCGTGGGGCTCTTGTCCTCGCGTAACCCCTGAAACGACGGATGGCGAATCACACCTTCGTTCGTCCACTCCGCAAACGCGACTTCCCCCACAAACTTTGGTTCGGCCCAAACAGCCCGCCGCAAACCCGGATCTTTCGGGATCACCTCGAACGGCCGCGTCGGCCGCGCGACTCTGTCGAGCATCTTTTTGAACTCGACTCGCTGCTTGGTGCTGAACCCCGTGCCCGCTCGACCGGCATAAATCAGTTTGCCCTTGTCGTACACACCCAGGATCAGCGAACTAAACGGAATACCTTTCTCAGACGGCGTGTAACCCGCGATCACAAACTCCTGCCGCCGCAGGCACTTTATTTTCATCCAATTCCGGCTGCGCGTGGATTCGTAAGCCGAGTCGGCGAGCTTCGAAACAATCCCCTCGATGCCGTAGTCACACGCCTGTTTCAAAAACTTCGGCCCGTTGCCCTCGACGTGATCGCTGTAGCGCAACATGCGATTGCCGCTGACCGTATCCATCAGTTCCGCCAGCACTTGCTTGCGGTCAACGAGCGGCACCCGCACGATGCTGTAGCCGTTGATGTACATGAGATCGAAAACCTGTAGCACTAAATTCCGGCCGGCGGTTTTCTTGATCGACTGTTGCAGCATTTGAAAACTGCTGCGGCCCGACGCGTCGACCGCCACGACCTCCGCGTCCAGAATCGCACTCTGCACGCGCAGAGTCTGTAAAGCTTTAACAACATCCGGAAACTTGTCCGTCCAGTCTTTCTGGTTTCTGGTCCATAACCGAACATGCCCGCGTTCTAAAAAACATAACAACCGATAACCGTCGAATTTCAACTCGTGCAGCCACTCTTTGCCCTTGGGTGCTTCGCGCACGAGAGTGGCGAGTTGTGGTGAAACAAACTCGGGCATCGCAGTCTTGCGCGCGCCCGAAAGATTCTTGATTTGTTTTAGGTTCATTGGGATTGTGTGGGCGGCACTCAGGTTGCTGGCAAATACACACGTGTTCGCAACGAAACTCGTCAACCAGATTTATCACCTTGTGACGCCGGGCGGCAATCACACTTTGTGCGGCCTGCGGGTTAGCCGCCTGCCGATTGGGGCGAAACTCCCCGGCAATTTACAACTGATAGAGACGGTGCCACCGAGCAAGACAATCTGCAAGCACTGCGAACGAATAGAAAATCAAACCGAACACAAAAAACCAGGGCCGCCGCAAAGGGCGACCCTGGGTCCGTAGGTACTAAAAGCGGCAGGCCTATTCCTCGTCGGGTGGAGGAATGGCGCCGTCGCCGTCCGCACCCGCTGCCGCCGGCACTACTAACGGCTCGCGGGACGGCAACACGATGTCGTGGCCGCCGACGATGTCCGGGAACTCGTCAAGGTCACGCTCGCGGGCCTGATCGATTGAGTCGTCGCGTTCGATATCGACGTTCCGATAGTATTCCATGCCGGTTCCGGCCGGAATCAATCGACCCATGATCACGTTCTCTTTCAACCCGCGCAGGTAATCGACGCGGCCGGAAATCGCCGCTTCGGTCAACACACGCGTGGTCTCCTGGAACGATGCCGCCGAGATGAACGAGTCGGTCGAGAGCGAAGCCTTCGTGATACCCAGCAACAGCGGTTCGGCCTGTGCGACCTCGCCATCATCCTGTCTCACGCGCTCGTTCTCGTCCTGGAAGCGGAAACGATCGACCTGCTCTTCGAGCAGAAACTCGGTGTCGCCGACTTCCTTGATTTTCACCCAACGCAACATCTGCCGGACGATCACTTCGATGTGCTTGTCGTTGATGTTCACACCCTGCAGGCGGTAGACCTCCTGAATTTCGTTCACGAGGTATTCCTGCAACCGGCTCATACCCAACACACGCAAGATGTCGTGCGGATTGAGCGGGCCATCCATCAACGCCTCGCCGGCTCGAACACGATCTCCGTCCTGCACGTTGATGTGTGTGCCACGCGGAATATCGTACTCGCGCTCTTCACCGTCGTCGCCGGTAATGATCAGTTTGCGTTTGCCCTTCGAGATCGCACCGAGCGTAACGGTTCCGTCGATCTCCGACATGACTGCGGTCTCCGCCGGTCGGCGTGCTTCGAACAGCTCGACGACACGCGGCAAACCGCCGGTGATGTCCTTGGTCTTGGTTGTTTCGCGCGGGATCTTCGCGATGATGTCGCCGGGCTCGACTTCCTCGCCGTCGGTCACCATCAGGTTCGCCCGCACCGGCATCTGGTAAGTCTTCAGCACCTTGTTGCTGCCGCTGCGGATTTCCAGACGCGGCTGTTTCTTTTCGTCGGGCGAGTCTTTCACGACCATGCGCGACTGGCCGGTCACTTCGTCCACTTCTTCGTCAAACGTCACGCCTTCCTTCAAGTCCTGGAACTTAACGTGTCCAGCGACTTCGGTCAGGATCGCGAACGTGAACGGGTCCCACGTGGCGAGCAGTTGGTCCTGCGTCACGCGGCTGCCGTCCTCGACGAGGATGTGTGCGCCGTAAACGATCTGGTAACGCGCCGCTTCACGGCCGCGGTCGTCGATGATGATCAACGAACCGTTGCGGTTCATGGCGATTCGTTCGCCCTTGCGGCTCTTGACCGTTTGCAGATCGAGGTACTTGATTGTGCCGTCCTGACGAGCTTCGTGTTTCGACGACTCTTCCAGACGCGCCGTGCCGCCGATGTGGAACGTGCGCATCGTCAACTGCGTGCCCGGTTCACCGATCGACTGCGCGGCGATTACGCCAACCGCTTCGCCAATTTCTACCGGTCGTCCAGTCGCCAGGTTTCGCCCATAGCACTTGATGCAGCAGCCACGACGCGATTCGCAGGTCAACACCGAACGGATTCGGACGCGCTGAACGCCTGACCGTTGAATCTCGGAAGAAAGGTCTTCATCGATCTCGTGATTGGCCTCGACGATGGGGTTGCCTTCGATAGGATCGACGACCTCCTCGAGTGCGGTGCGACCCACAATGCGGTCGCGCAACGACTCGATTTCCTCACCGCCTTCGATGATGGCGCTCGCGGGAATACCGCGAAGAGTACCGCAATCGTCCTCACTGATGATCACGTCCTGGGCCACGTCAACCAGTCGCCGGGTCAAATAACCCGAGTCG
Organism: Acidobacteriota bacterium; assembly: GCA_020199835.1. Classification (GTDB taxonomy): domain Bacteria; phylum Acidobacteriota; class Blastocatellia; order Pyrinomonadales; family Pyrinomonadaceae; genus PSRF01. The sequence goes on from JAIVJV010000011.1 coordinate 204,363, forward strand.
GCGGTTTTCAGCGCCGTGTCAGCCAGACCTTTGCGAGCGCCGTGTGTCGAGATGAAGTACTGCAACACGTTCAAGCCCTCGCGGAAGTTTGCCTGAATTGGAGTTTCGATGATTTCGCCCGACGGACGAGCCATCAGACCACGCATACCCGCGAGCTGACGAATCTGCTGGGCGCTACCACGAGCCCCCGAATCGCTCATGACGAGGATCGGATTCAGCTCGCCACTGGAGCGCTCGCGATCGTCCATCGCCTTGAACATCTCCTTGGCGACTTTATCAGTCACTTCGGACCAGATCGCGATTACCTTGTTGTAGCGTTCGCCGTTAGTAATAACGCCGTCCTGATACTGCTGCTCGACGGCGATAACGTCCTTATCAGCCTTGTCAACAAGTCCCTTCTTCGAGGGTGGAGTTACGAGATCGTCGATACCGATCGAGATACCCGCCTTGGTCGCGTACAAGAATCCGAGCGTCTTCAGATCGTCGAGCATCTTCACTGTCATCTCGTGACCGAGACGAATGTGCGAGTAGTTGACCAACGACTGAAGACCCTTCTTCTTCAACGTGCCGTTGATAAACGGCAGTCCCGCGGGAATCGAATCGTTGAAAATGACGCGGCCGACGGTCGTATTGATCACGCGGCGCACGTCGTCCTGCACGACGGCGCGCAGAATATCCTGCGGATCGTGCTCCTGAACGAGATCGATCAGGTCGCCCTGAATGCGGAGTTTGATCGGCGTCTGCGTAGTGACTTCACCCGCGTCGAGTGCGAGCAGCACTTCTTCAAGCGAGGCAAACACGCGGCCTTCGCCCTTCGCGCCCGGACGATCTCGGGTCAGGTAGTAAATACCGAGAACGATGTCCTGCGACGGCACGGCGATCGGTTGACCGCTGGCCGGGCTGAGAATGTTGTTGCTCGAAAGCATCAACACCGCCGCTTCGATCTGCGCTTCCGGGCTGAGCGGAATGTGTACCGCCATCTGGTCGCCGTCGAAGTCGGCGTTGAACGCGGTGCAGACGAGCGGGTGGATCTTGATCGCTTTGCCTTCGACAAGCACTGGCTCAAACGCCTGGATGCCGAGCCGGTGCAGCGTCGGAGCGCGATTCAGGAGCACCGGATGCTCGCGAATCACTTCTTCAAGGATGTCCCAAACTACGGGTTCCTGGCGTTCCACCATCTCGCGCGCCTGTTTGATCGTGGCGGCGTGTCCCTGCTTCTCGAGTTGGTTGTAGATGAACGGCTTGAACAACTCGAGCGCCATCTTCTTCGGCAGACCGCACTGATGGAGTTTCAGTTCGGGGCCGACCACGATAACTGATCGCCCTGAGTAGTCAACGCGTTTGCCCAGAAGGTTTTGGCGGAAACGTCCCTGTTTTCCTTTCAACGTTCCACTCAGCGATTTGAGCGGGCGATTGTTGACGCCGCGCAATACGCGTCCACGACGGCCGTTGTCAAACAACGCATCGACCGCTTCCTGAAGCATGCGCTTTTCGTTGCGGACGATGACTTCCGGCGCACGCAACTCCATCAGTTTCTTCAGACGGTTGTTGCGATTGATGACGCGTCGATAGAGATCGTTCAGGTCAGAAGTCGCGAAGCGTCCACCATCGAGTGGCACGAGCGGGCGCAACTCCGGTGGAATTACCGGAATCACATCGAGAATCATCCAGTCAGGACGATTACCGGATTTTAAAAAACTGGTCGCAACTTTCAGTCGCTTCGAATATTTCAGCTTCTTCTGTTGCGAAGTCTCTTCCTTCATCCGCTTGCGCAGATCGACGGCGAGTTCTTCGACGTTAACCATCGCGAGCAGTTCCTTGATCGCTTCAGCGCCCATCTTCGCGACAAACTGCGCGGGATAGTCCCGCACGAGTTCGCGATAGCGCTCGTCGCTCAGGAGTTCGCGCTCTTTGAGTCCCGGCGCGTCACCCGGATCGATCACGATGTACGACTCGAAGTAGAGAACCTTTTCGAGTTCGCGCAGCGGGATGTCGAGCAGGTGACCGATGCGGCTGGGCAGACCTTTGAAGAACCAGACGTGCGAACACGGGCTGGCCAGATCAATATGGCCCAAACGCTCGCGGCGCACCTTTGCCTGGGTTACTTCGACGCCGCATTTGTCGCAGATCACTCCGCGGTGCTTCATGCGTTTGTACTTACCGCAGAGGCACTCCCAATCCGCCACCGGGCCGAAGATGCGCGCGCAGAAAAGTCCGTCGCGCTCGGGTTTGAACGTTCGGTAGTTGATTGTTTCAGGCTTGGTCACCTCACCGTGCGACCATTGCCGGATCTTTTCCGGTGACGCAAGTGAGATACGAATAGCTTCAAAATCAGGAGCCAGTTGCGTCTTTTCTTGTTGAAATCTGAACACTTTGATTTCTCCGTTTGATTCAGCCACGGACTCACACGGATTAACACTGATCCGTGTTGTCCGTGTCATCCGTGGCAAAGAATACGTTAGGCCTCTACCGCGCTGGTCACGATGGCCTCGCCGACGCCAGCTTCCGCCGCGCCGTCGCCAGCGGCCTTCTTGTTAATCAGCTCCACGTCGAGACAAAGCGACTGTAGTTCACGCACGAGCACGTTGAACGATTCCGGTAGACCCGGATCGAAGTCTGCCTCGCCCTTCACAATCGCCTCGTAAATCTTCGAACGTCCGGCCACGTCGTCAGACTTGGCCGTCAGCAGTTCCTGAAGAATGTGCGCCGCGCCGTAAGCTTCGAGCGCCCACACCTCCATTTCCCCGAAACGCTGACCACCAAACTGCGCCTTACCGCCGAGCGGCTGCTGCGTGATCAAGCTGTATGGTCCAATCGAGCGAGCGTGGATCTTGTCGTCCACGAGGTGCGACAGCTTCAGCATGTAGATGTAACCGACAGTTACTTTTTGCTCGAACGGGTCGCCGCTGAGCCCGTCGTAAAGCACTGCTTTGCCTGACTCGTTCACGATCTCGGGCAAGCCGAGCTCCGCGGCACGAGCGCCCGACGCTTGCAGTTTCTTCTTAATCTCGCTTTCCGTCGCGCCGTCGAATACCGGCGTCGCGAAGTGCAGACCTAAAACGCGCGCGGCCCAGCCGAGGTGCGTCTCAAGAATTTGACCGACGTTCATACGAGACGGCACGCCGAGCGGATTGAGCACGATCTCGACCGGAGTTCCGTCCGGCAGATACGGCATGTCTTCTTCCGGCAGAATCCTCGCGATGACGCCCTTGTTACCGTGACGTCCGGCCATCTTGTCGCCAACCGACAGTTTGCGCTTCATCGCGATGAAGACTTTCACCATCTTGATCACGCCCGGTGAAAGCTCGTCGCCCTGACGCAGCTTGGCAATCTTCTCTTCATAGATGTCGGAAAGGATCTTGATCTGGCGTTCAGTACGATCTTCGTACTCCTTGATCTCCGCGCCGATGTCGAGACGCGACGAAGCGAGCTGCACTTTACGCAGCGCCTTCGGCTCGACCGCCCGCAGCATCTCGCGCGTGATCGGAATGTTTTTCTCAATCACGACTTCGCGATTGACGGTCAGATCGGCTGAAAGCTTGCGCCCTTCGAGGAGTTCGTAAATTCGCTCGTCGCGCTGTTCGCGCAGGATGCGGATTTCGTCTTCAAGGTCGCGCCGCAGACGATCTTCCTCTTCCTGTTCGATCGACAGTGAACGCTGGTCCTTTTCCTGTCCCTTGCGGGTGAAGACCTGCACGTCAACGACGGTGCCGTCGATTCCCGGCGGGCTGACAAGCGAAGCATCCTTCACGTCGCCGGCCTTCTCCCCGAAGATCGCGCGGAGCAGTTTCTCTTCCGCCGTCAACTGCGTCTCGCCTTTCGGCGTGACTTTGCCGACGAGGATCGAGCCCGGTTTGACCTGCGCGCCGATGCGGATGATGCCGCTCTCGTCGAGGTCGCGAAGCATGTTCTCGCCGACGTTCGGAATGTCGCGCGTGATCTCTTCCGGTCCTAGCTTCGTGTCGCGCGCTTCGATTTCGAGCTCTTCGATGTGAATCGAGGTGTAGTAGTCCTCTTTCACGAGCCGCTCGGAAACGAGGATCGCGTCTTCGAAGTTGTAACCGCGCCACGGCATGAACGCGACGAGGACGTTACGTCCAAGCGCGAGCTCGCCGCGGTCGGTACACGGACCATCAGCGATGACCTGCCCCTTCTCCACGCGCTCACCGACGTGAACGATCGGACGTTGATTGATACAGGTGTTCTGGTTGGAACGCTTGAACTTAATCAACGTGTAGATGTCCGCCGTCACCTCGCGCGAAATCGTGCCGTCAACGTTGTGATCGGCTTTGACGATGATGCGTTCGGAATCGACGTAGTCCACGACGCCGTCGCGCTTGGCAACGACGACCGCACCGGAGTCGCGAGCAGTGACCTTTTCCATGCCGGTGCCGATGTACGGTGCTTCCGCACGCAGCAGCGGCACTGACTGGCGTTGCATGTTGGAACCCATCAACGCGCGGTTCGCGTCGTCGTTTTCGAGAAACGGAATCAGCGACGCGGCAACGGAGACGAGCTGTTTCGGTGAAACGTCGACATACTCGATGTCTTTGCGCAAAGCGAGAATGAACTCACCCGCTTTTCGCGCGGCGTTGCGTTCGTTGATGATGTTGCCGGCTTCATCGAGTTCGATGTTGGCCTGACCGACGACGTGCTTGTCTTCTTCCCACGCCGTCAGGTAGAACGGCCACGGCTCAAACTCCGCTCTGCGCGCATCCGCGCCGAGCTTCTTGTTTGCTTTCTCCACGTCGTCGAAAGGCACGTGATCGCCTGGTTTGAGCTTCGTGTCGCCGCCATTGATGACACGCACGTACTCTACGACGCGGCCATCGCTCACCTTCCGATATGGCGCTTCGATAAAGCCAAACTCGTTGATGCGCGCGAAGCACGAAAGACTCGAGATCAAACCGATGTTCGGACCTTCAGGAGTCTCAATCGGACAAATGCGTCCATAATGTGTCGGGTGAACGTCGCGGACTTCGAATCCCGCGCGCTCACGTGACAGACCGCCCGGTCCGAGTGCGGAAAGGCGACGCTTGTGCGTGATCTCCGAGAGCGGATTCGTCTGGTCCATGAACTGCGACAACTGGCTCGACCCAAAGAACTCACGCACCGCAGCCGTTACGGGCTTGGCGTTGATCAGGTCGCGCGGCATCGTCGTCTGCATTTCCTGGTGAATCGACATCTTTTCCTTAATCGCACGCTCCATGCGCTCGAGGCCGATGCGGAATTGGTTTTCCAGCAACTCACCAACCGCGCGCACGCGTCGATTACCGAGGTGATCGATGTCGTCTGCCTGGTACTCCGAAGGGTTCTTACGCATCTTCAGCACGTAAGTCACCACTTCATAAAAGTCCTCGGCCGAGAGCAAAGGATCGTCAATACGGTCCCGCTCGCCCTTGCCCATCTTGATATTGAACTTCAGACGGCCGACACGCGAAAAGTCAAACTTCCGCGGATCGAAAAACATCGCCTCGAGCAGTCGAAAGGCGGTCTGCACGGTCGGCGGATCGCCCGGGCGCATCTTGCGATAGATTTCCAGCAGCGCGTCTACGGGTTTGGTGATGACGTCTTTCTTCAGCGTCAACGAGAGCACTGGCCCAACGTCGTCGCGCTCTGGGAAGAACACGGCGAAGCCGTTGATGCCGCCTTCGACGATCTCCTGAAGCTTAGCGGGCGTGATCTCGTTGTTCGCTTCGAGAATGATCTCGCCGCTTTCGGTATTGACGATGTCGGAAACCGTGAACGCGCCTTCGAGCTGCGACGACTCGATCTCGACCTCGCCGATGTTGGCCTTGCGAATCGCTTCAAGCGCTGAGGCAGTAACTTTCTTGCCGCTGCGAACGATCGGATCGGGTCCGCGGCCTTTGATATCAAAGTCGACTTTCATGCCGACGAGATTTGTAACCTTGTTCTCCGGCACCTGCATCAACATCCGGCCGTCTTCCATCCGGATCTCGTCGGTGATGTAGACTGCGCGGATCATGTCCTCGTCTGTGAACGAGGCGTTCTTCACCGCATCTTCGAGTTGCGAATCAGTGCGAGAATCCTTGAGCCTGTTTTCCCGGTTGAACCAGAGACCAAGTGCGCGCAGGAAGATCGACGCCAGGAACTTGCGCTTGCCGACGCGAACGTAAAGCAGGTTCTTCTGGTCGTATTCAAACTCGACCCACGAACCGCGATACGGAATGATCTTCGCGATGTAAATCGCGCCGCGCTTGAAGAAGACGCCTGGGCTGCGGTGCAACTGCGAAACGATGACGCGCTCGGTACCGTTGATGATGAACGTGCCGTTGTCGGTCATCAGCGGGATCTCGCCGAAGAAGACCTCTTCCTCTTTGATGTCGCGAATCGAGAGCACTTCGGTGTCCGGATCCTTGTCGTAGACAGTGAGCCGGATCTTGACCTTGAGCGGAACGCTGTAGCTCATGCCGCGTTCCTGACACTCCTGCTGATCGTGTTTATGCTTGAGTCCGACGGGCTCGCCGCAGTTTTCGCACAGCGTCGGGCGCACGAAGTTGAAGGTGCCGCAACGGTGGCAGAGAGTGTCTCCCGCCGCCAGCGGGTTAACCTTTATTGTCGCGCCGCAGTTTTTACAGTTCGACCGCAGGTAGTTGAGTCCTTCGAGACGGCCGCACTTACACTGCCAGTTGCCGATCTGATACTCGACGAAGTCGAGGGTGGCGGTGCCGCGAAAATCAGAGATCGGAAAGACTGACTGAAAGACTGCCTGAAGGCCCGTCGCCTCGCGTTCTTCCGGCAGCAGATCCATCTGCAAGAAGCGGTTGTACGACTCACGTTGAATCTCGATGAGATTAGGGATGCGGACAGCAGTCGCGATCTTGGAAAAGTCCACGCGTTCCGGCGCCTGACTGGTTCGTTTTCCTAATCCCGTATTAATTGTTTGGAGCAGATTTGCAGACATGTGAGATTCCTTATGAATAGCCAAATTCCGTTTGCCAAAACCCCTGGAGACGCCAAAACTGCGGTCAGAGCGCACAATGCCCTGACCGCTTGTTTTGCAAAAGCGGCTTAACTTCCGTCAAATTTTTTGGGAGTAACGCCAGCGCCTCAATACTCCCTTAACTTAGCCACTAACAGTTCCTGTGTCAAGCCGAACCACAGTATCCGCCGATAGCCGTGTTTACTTAACTTCCACGGTTGCGCCTGCGTCGCTTAACTTTTGCTTGATCGTCTCAGCTTCTTCCTTCGAGACGCCTTCCTTCACAGCCTTCGGAGCGGCCTCGACAAGATCCTTCGCTTCCTTCAAACCGAGCGCCGTCACCTCACGCACGACCTTGATCACGTTGATCTTGTTGCCACCGATAGCCTGCAGAACGACGTCAAATTCCGTCTTCTCTTCCGCCGCCGCTGCCGCTTCACCACCGCCGCCCGCAGCTGCCGGAGCCGCGGCCGCTGTCGCCGCCGCTGCTGAAACGCCAAAGGTCTCCTCCAGCTCTTTCACGAGCTGCGAGGCTTCCAGAAGCGTCATCCCCTTCAGAAACTCAATTACGTCTTCGCGTGTTGCTGCCATGATTACCTTTCTATCCTTCCTCAAAAATCCTAAGCGGTCTTCTGCTCGCCGATCTGTTTGACAACGACTGCCAGGTTACGCGGCACGGCGGAAATTACCGTCACCAGACGCTGCGCCTGACAGTTGATTAAAAACAATATCTTCGAAATCAACTCTTCTCGCGAAGGCAAACTGGCGATGGCTTCTACATCCTTCAGCTCCACCACCTTGCCTTCGACAATACCAACCTTGAAAGTAAAAGTGTCCGGGTTCGCTTTCGAAAACTTCGAAATCGCCTTGGAGAGACCTACCGGGTCGCCATTACTCAGCGCCACTGCTGTGACGCCCTTGAAATGTTCCGCTGCCTGCTCGAGCTCCGTGCCCTGCGAGGCAATCCGCGCCAGCGTGTTCTTCACCACCTCGTACGAAACACCGGCTTCACGCAATTGGTTGCGGAGCTCCTGGTCTTTCGCCACCGACATTTTCTGAAAGCCAACCAGCATCGCGGCCTTGGCGTTCTTGAACTGCTCGGCGAGAGCGTCGAGATCTTTCTGTTTCTGTTCTCTGGTCTTCATATGGTTTCAGTTCCTCCCGAGCCTTGCCTCAATCACTTGGCAAACGCCGTCTCATCCAGCAGCACGCCGGGACTCATCGTCGCAGCAAGATTAACTTTCTTGACGTACTTGCCCTTCGCCGTTGCTGGCTTAGCTTTCACCACGGCATCGAGCAATGCTTTCGCGTTCTCGCGCAGCTTGTCGGACTCAAACGATACCTTGCCGACGCCGACGTGAATAACCCCTGTCTTGTCTACGCGATATTCGACCTTACCGGCTTTCGTTTCTCTGATCGCGTTCGCGACGTCAAAAGTAACGGTACCGGTCTTCGGGTTTGGCATCAGTCCGCGCGGGCCGAGCACCTTTCCGAGCGCGCCGACGAGCCGCATCATGTCGGGCGTGGCGATGACGGCGTCAAAATCCGTCCACCCGCCTTTGATCCTGGTGACCATATCTTCGCCGCCGACAAAATCAGCTCCGGACTCTTCGGCCTCGCGCAGCTTGTCGCCTTGCGCGATGACGAGCACCGTCTTCGACTTGCCGATGCCGTGCGGCAACACGAGCGTGCCGCGTACGAGCTGATCCGCTTTGCGCGGATCGACGCCGAGCCACACGGTCAATTCAACTGTTTCATCAAACTTGGCGAAGGCGATCTCTTTGACTTTATCGATGCCCGATTGGAGGTCGTATTTGCGTCCCTCTTCGATTTTCTCCAGAGCGGCGCGGAACTTCTTTCCGTGTTTCTTCATTTACTAACTCCGAGGTGCAAGCGGGATCCGAAATCCCTCCCTCTTAATTTCCTGGCTACTCGACGGTAAGGCCCATTTGCCTCGCCGTGCCCTCAATAGTCCTGATGGCGGACTCAAGACTCGTGGTGTTCAAGTCAGGAAGTTTGGTCTTCGCGATCTCTTCGACCTTCGCGCGCGAGATCGTGCCGACTTTCTCGCGATTCGGCTTGCCGGATCCAGCTGAGATGCCGGCCGCTTTCTTCAGCAGGTCGGCTGCGGGCGGAGTCTTGGTTTCGAACGTGAATGAGCGATCCGCAAAAACCGTGATCACGACCGGTATTTTCAGATCGGGATCCATCTGCGCGGTCTTGGCGTTGAACGCCTTGCAAAACTCCATGATGTTCACGCCGTGCTGACCCAACGCTGGTCCGATTGGCGGCGCCGGGTTCGCTTTACCCGCGGGAACCTGCAATTTGATATAACCGGTTATCTTCTTCGCCATCTTTATTCTTCTTCCGCAAACGTTACTTTCTCAACATCGAGGAAATTCAGTTCCACCGGCGTCGAACGGCCGAAGATCGTCACAGTCACCTTCAACGTCGACTTATCTTCATTTACCTCTTCAACCTTGCCGGTAAAACTCTGGAACGGCCCCGACTTGATGCGTACAGTCTCGCCGGCCGCATAAGAAAACTTCGGCTTTGGCTTCTCCGCGGCCTCTGCCTGCTGGTTGACGATCTGATCGACTTCCTGCGGCGTCAACGGCGTCGGGTTATGACCGCCGACGAAACCCGTCACCTTGGGCGTCGACTTGATCATGTGAAACACGTTATCGGGAATGTGGCCGCGGTCGTCGCAATCGATCTGCACGAGGACGTAACCCGGGTAGAACATGCGCGAAGACTCGATACGCTTGTTGCCGCGCATCTCGACGACGGTTTCCGTCGGCACCAGCACTTCCGTGATCTCGTTTTCCAGATCGGTGTCCCGGATACGCGCCTTCAAACTATCGCGCACCTTTTTCTCATGTCCCGAGTACGTATGGAGAATGAACCACTGCAACATTGAAAACTCTTTTCCTCAGGCGAGGCCTAAAAACCCTGCGATCTTCAGAAGCAGCCATTCCACCCCGACAATCAGTTTCGAGAACGCTTGATCCACGACGAAAAGGTAAATGGCGAAGAAAATCACTGCAATGACGGTGATGATCGTCGTGCTCTGCACGTGACTCGCGGTCGGCCACGAAACACGTTTCATCTCAGCGCGCACGTCGTGCAAATACTGGCCCATGCGACCAAAGACAGATTGCCCGTGCTCGCGTCGCGCCGCTTTACCTTCGGGCCCTTCACCAAAGCGCGCCGTGCGGGGCGGCACCAGGCGGGCATCTGGATTGTCTGTTTCAGCCATAATTCTTTGAAACTCTTTCGCCGCTGACGACGCCGTCGTCTTCAATGGCAGGGGTACCAGGATTCGAACCCGGACTTTCGGTTTTGGAGACCGACGTGCTAACCGTTGACACTATACCCCTTCGTCGTGAAGACGCAGGGATCACTTTGTTTCCTTGTGACCAGTGTGCTTGCGGCAACGACGGCAGAATTTGCTGAACTCCAACCGGTCAGGCGTTGTCTTCTTGTTCTTGGTCGTAACGTAGTTGCGACTCTTACAGTCGGTACACTGAAGCACAATATTGTCGCGTGGCATCTCTTTGAGTCCTATTCAATAACGTCCGAAACGGTGCCGGCTCCGACCGTGCGGCCGCCTTCACGAATGGCGAAGCGCAACCCCTTCTCCATGGCGATGGGCGCAATCAGCTCGATCGACATCTGCACGTTGTCGCCCGGCATCACC
>JAIVJV010000016.1 GCA_020199835.1 Acidobacteriota bacterium
GTCGTGCATGAAAGTCAACGCCGATATATATTTTCTGCACAGCGCCTCCTTTCAGTCTCATGGTCAGAGCTGTCGTGAGTCTAGCACTCACGAACGGAGGCGCTGCTTCATAACATCAGGGTTCATACCCTGGGTATAGCAAGACTCTCGAATATCAACTCTGAAAGAGTTGGCCAACTCCTTCGGAGTTTTAATCGTCGGGGGAACGTTTTCCCCCAGGGTATAAACCCCGGGTGGAATTTGCGAACTCCTTCGGAGTTGATGTTCGAGAGTCTTGCCATACCCAGGTATGAACCGTTGCGCTCGAACTTACGAACTCCTTCGGAGTTATAGACGGTGGAGTGGTTCCGTGGAGTTGCAGTTCTGTGGAGTGCCTACTCCGTGGAGGCGCGCTCTTCGTTGTTTAGAGCGGCTTGGAGGGTGTGCCAGGGAAGCGTCGCGCATTTCACACGAACCGGAAACTCACGCACTCCCGCGAAGATCTTCAAATTACCCAAACTGTTCTCTTGCGTCTCTTCATCGAGTTCCCCGGTGACCATTGAATGAAACTCGGTAAACAACTCCTCAGCCTGTTCCCTGCTCTTGCCCTTCACGGCCTGCGTCATCATGCTCGCCGCGGCCTTCGAGATCGCGCAGCCGGAACCCTCAAACGCAATCTCCTTCACCGCTCCCTCTTCCAAATCCAGGTACACGGTTAAGTGATCGCCGCAGAGAGGGTTGTAACCTTCGGCAAAATGATTCGCACTCTCGAGCTTACGAAAGTTTCGCGGCTTCTTGTTATGGTCGAGGATTACCTGCTGATAGAGTTCGCTTAGTTCTGACATTGGACCACTTAACTGAAGATCTCGATCACTCGTTCGATCGTGCGCGCCAACACCTCGATCTCTTCCTTCGTATTGTAAAAAGCAAACGACGCGCGCGCGGTGGCAGGCACGTTGAATCGCTGCATCACGGGTTGCGCGCAATGATGACCGGCACGCACGGCGATTCCCTCCTGGTCGAGAATCGTCCCAATGTCGTGCGGATGAATGTCATCGATCACAAACGACAACACACTCGCCTTGTTCTTCGCCGTGCCGACGATCCGCACGCCTTCAATCGCCGAAATCCGCTCAGTCGCATAACGCAGCAACTCAGCTTCATGCGCCGCCGCCTGCTCGCGGCCAATCGCATTCAGATAATCGATCGCGGCGCCCAAGCCGATTTGCGACGCAATCGCCGGCGTGCCAGCTTCTAATCTGTTCGGCAAATCAGCGTAAATCGTTTTTTCAAACGTGACGGTCTTGATCATGTCGCCGCCGCCTTGAAACGGATCCATCTTCTCCAGCAACTCTGCTTTTCCGTAAACGATGCCGCTTCCCGTTGGCGCGTACATCTTATGCCCGGAAAAGACGAAAAAGTCGCAGTCGAGATCCTGCACGTCTACGGGCATGTGCGGCGCGGCCTGCGCGCCGTCAACGAGCACCGGCACACCATACTTGTGCGCCTGCGCAATCATCTCTTTGACGGGATTGATCGTCCCGAGTGCGTTCGAAACGTGGACCACACCAACGAGTTTCGTTCGTTCGTTCAGGAGCCCGTCAAACTCGTCGAGCAGCAACTCACCCGCGTCGTTCATCGGAATAACGCGCAGCCGTGCACGCTTTTCCTGACAAAGCATCTGCCACGGAACGATGTTGGCGTGATGCTCCATCGCCGAGATGATGATTTCGTCGCCCTCGCCGATGAATTTCCGCCCGTAACCGTACATCACGAGGTTAATGCCTTCGGTGGCGCCACGTACGAAGATGCACTCGCGTGCCTCGCGCGCATTGATGAACCGCTTCACCTTTTCGCGCGCGCCTTCATAAGCCGTCGTCGCACGCTGGCTCAGGTAGTGCACGCCGCGATGAATATTCGAATGTTCCTGTTCGAGATAGATACTGCCGCGATCGATGACGACCTGCGGCACCTGCGACGAAGCAGCGTTATCGAGATAGACGAGCGGCTTGCCGTTAACAGTCTGGTGCAACACCGGAAAATCAGCGCGTACACGCGCTACGTCCCAACTATCCGAGACGGCTGCGATTGAATCCACAGTCTGTACCATTACTACTCCAGTTGCGTGTTCAGTTGGCGCAGCACGACCTCGTCCAACTGCGCCCGAATCGAATCGATCTTGATCTTTTCGATTACCTCTTCGGCAAATCCATAGGTCAGCAGACTGCGGCCCAGCTCCGGATTGATCCCGCGCGCCTGCAAGTAGAACAACTCTTCCTGATCGAGCTGCCCGACAGCGGCGCCGTGCGCGCACTTCACGTCGTCAGCGTAAATCTCCAACTGCGGTTTCGTATCGACACGTGCTTGCGGCGACAACAGCAGGTTCTTGTTGGTCTGCATCGCATCGGTCTTCTGCGCGCCTTCGCGAACGAAGATCTTGCCGTTGAAGACCGCACGCGCGTTGCCATCGAGAATTCCTTTGTACAACTGATGGCTGTTGCAATGCGGTTGCTGGTGATCGATCACCGAATGCGTGTCGGTGTGCTGATCCGAACCGGCGAGATACAAGCCGTCCACCCAGCACTCCGCGCCTTCATGGTCCAGCACGACCGAAATGTCGTGACGCGACAACCGCCCGCCGAGATTGATGGAGGTTGTGTCGTAACTGCTGTTGCGTCCGAGTTCCGCTGAAGTGATCGACGTGTGGAAAGCCTTACTGCTTTCGCGCTGCATGCGGTAGTGTTCGAGCCGCGCGCCGTCTTTGATCACGATCTCGGCGACTGCGTTCGTGAAATATTGCTGATCGTGAGTTGAGACGAAGTTTTCAATCAACGTCGCGGAACTATTCTCCTCGGCGACGACGAGCAGTCGTGGAAAAGCGGCCGAATCAGCGCGCCCTGCATCCGCCAAAAACGTGACCTGGATGGGCGTTTCAACCTTCACATTCCTGGGAATCCAGAGAAAGACTCCCGACTGGAGAAACGCTGTATTCAACGCCGACAGCCCATTGTTGTGATAACCGGCATTACGAGCGAGATACGAACGCGCGACTTTGTTGTAGCGCGCATCGGCAACCGCGCTCAGCAGATCGATCGCGATAACGTTCTCCAGGCCTGTTTTAACGGAAAGCTCTTCCGAGAAGAAACCATTGACTACGACGAGATGCGCAGTAGCAGTCTCTGGAAACACAAAGCGCTCAGCATCGATTACCACACCGGCCGGCCGCGTTGCAGGCACAAATTCCTGCTTCGCGAGCGGCGCCAGATTCGTGTACTTCCATTCCTCGTTATGAACAGCCGGAAAGCCGAGCTGCTCAAACCGTTCCATCGCGCTGCCGCGCACGAGCTCCAACCACGGAACTGTCGGACTCGACGCCCGCACCGCACGAAACGCAGCTTGATAATTATTTTCTGTTTTTGCGATTTCCGTGACCATTGCTAACTCGCCGCGTTGAGGTTTGCCGAGCCGGCCACGTTCGGATTGGTGATCCAGTCGTAGCCTTTCGACTCCAGCTCCAGCGCCAATTCCTTCCCACCTTCGCGTGCGATACGGCCACCGGCAAGTACATGCACGTAATCGGGAACGATGTAGTTCAAAAGCCGCTGGTAGTGAGTCACGACGATGATCGCATTGTCGGGCGTCAACAGTTGGTTCACACCGCCTGCGACCACGCGCAACGCATCGATATCCAGGCCCGAATCAGTTTCGTCGAGCACCGCAAGCTTCGGCTCGAGCACTGCCATTTGCAGGATCTCGTTACGCTTCTTCTCACCACCAGAGAAACCTTCGTTGACCGAACGCGTCATGAAGCTCGCGTCCATTTCAACCACCTTCGCGCGCTCTTTCAGCAGATCTTTGAACTCGAGTGGGTCGAGTTCCTCTTCGCCGAGATGCTTGCGTTTCTCGTTATACGCGAGTCGCAGAAACTGCGCGTTGGAAACTCCGGGAATCTCAATCGGATATTGAAACGCCATGAACACGCCTTCGCGCGCACGTTCATCAGGCGCCAGCTCAAGCAGGTTCTTGCCTTCGTAGATCACTTCACCCGCCGTGACTTCGTATTGCGGATGGCCTGCCAACACTTTCGCGAGCGTTGATTTGCCCGACCCGTTCGGGCCCATGATGGCGTGAATCTCGCCCTTCTTGACCGTCAGATTGATGCCTTTGAGGATCTCGTTACCATTAATTGCCGCGTGCAAATTTCTGATCTCTAACATTCCTTATCCCACACTACCTTCCAGTTTCAGTCCCAACAGCCGCGTCGCTTCGACCGCAAACTCCATTGGCAATTGCAGAAACACGTCTTTACAGAATCCGTTGATGATCAGCGACACCGCGTCTTCCTGCGAGATACCACGCTGTTGCAAATAGAAAAGCTGCTCTTCGCTTATCTTCGATGTTGACGCTTCGTGCTCGACGCTGGAACTGTGGTTCATCACTTCGATATACGGAAACGTGTTCGCGCCGCAGCTCGAACCGATCAGCATCGAATCACACTGCGTGTAGTTGCGCGCGCCTTCGGCCTTCGGCATCACCTTCACCAGCCCGCGATAACTGTTGTTTGACCTTCCGGCCGCAATGCCTTTGGAGATGATCGTCGAACGCGTGTTCTTGCCGAGGTGGATCATCTTCGTGCCGGTGTCCGCCTGTTGCGCGTGATTGGTCAACGCGACTGAGTAGAACTCGCCAATCGAGTTGTCACCCTGCAGAATGCACGACGGATACTTCCACGTTATCGCCGAGCCGGTTTCAACTTGCGTCCATGAGATCTTCGAGTTCTTGCCCGCGCACTTGCCGCGCTTCGTTACGAAGTTGTAGATCCCGCCGACGCCCTGCTCGTCACCGGCGTACCAGTTCTGCACGGTCGAGTACTTGATCTGCGCATCGTCGAGCGCTACCAGCTCAACCACCGCCGCGTGCAGCTGGTTGCGATCGAATTTCGGCGCCGTGCAGCCCTCGAGATACGAAACGTACGAACCCTCTTCAGCCACGATCAGCGTGCGTTCAAACTGGCCTGACTCTGAGTTGTTGATGCGGAAGTACGTCGAGAGTTCCATCGGGCAGCGCACGCCTTTCGGAATGAAGCAGAAACTTCCGTCCGAGAAGACCGCGCTATTCAACGCCGCGAAAAAGTTGTCGTTGGTTGGCACTACCGAGCCGAGATACTTTTTGACGAGCTCGGGATAGTCTCTGATCGCTTCGGTGAACGAACAGAAGATCACGCCGTGCTTCTTCAGTTTTTCCTTGTAAGTCGTGGCTACGGAAACGGAGTCGAACACCGCATCAACCGCGACGCCCGCCAACTGCTTCTGTTCTGTTAGCGGAATGCCGAGCTTTTCAAACGTTCGCAACAGCTCGGGATCGACTTCATCAAGACTCGCCTTCGTCGCCTTCTGTTTCGGCGCGCTGTAATAAATGATGTTCTGGTAATCGATGTCGGGATACGTGATGTTGGGCCAATGCTTTGGTTCCGTCATCGTTAACCAGTGACGGAAAGCTTTGAGGCGGAACTCGAGCATCCATTCGGGTTCGTTCTTCTTCTCGACGATCAGACGAATCGTGTCTTCCGTCAGACCGCGCGGAATCATGTCCGACTCGATGTCTGTGACAAACCCGTATTTATATTCCTGCGTACTTAAAAGTTCTGCTGTACTCATCGTGTTCTTTCTAAACTCGATTGTCTTTCGGTTTTGCCCCCTGAATCTGATGCAACACCGCGTCGACGTTTGCTTCCGTGCCTAACAGTTGCGAGAGCGTGATGTCCGCGAGTGCGTTGTCGACCATCTGGTGCAACTCGACGATTACCGGGCGAATGCCGCAATCCCCGGTGTGCACGCATGCGTCCAGCACTCCCGCGTAACTCTTGCAATGCGACTCGGCCGGTTCACCTTCCAAAACTCTGATGACCTGGTTCAAATGGATCTGCGACGCGGGTCTCGCGAGCGCGTAGCCGCCTTTGGTGCCGCGTGTCGACTGGACCAGGCCGGCTTTGCTCAGGATCCACATCAGTTTTCCCGCATTTGCGGTCGAGATTCCTTCGAGACGCGCAAGTTGTGAAAGCGTTAGCGACTCACCCAGCGTCTCCGCGCGTGCGAGCTGAAGCAGACAGCGTAAACCGTATTCTTCCTGAGCCGAGATCTTCATCTAAACTGTTAACCGCGGGCATCTTAAGCTAATCCTTACTTTTAAGTCAAGATTAGCCTCTGGCTTATGAGTGCGAGGCCGAAAGCCCTGTTTCACGGGTTAAAGTTTGAACTCGAAATCGATGTAACCGGCGAATCTGGCGGGTTTGCCGCTCATCGTTGACGGTGGGAACGTCCAGGCGCGGGCCGCCTCCTCTGCCGCTTGCCGCAGCAGCATCGGGCCTTCGGAGTTGGTAATCCAGATCTTGCCGTTCTCGTCAACAATCGCAAACACGCGGACCGTGCCGGTGACGCTGCGAGACTTTGCGTTCGGCGGATAGGTCGGCGTGACGCGTTTGGTTTCGCGCCCACTGAGTGAACCGGTGCTGATTAGTTGCGGCTCACTGGCGGCCGGTGACGGTTGTGGTGTGGGTGCTGTCGGCGGCGTCGCTGTCGCGTCGCCTGGTGTCGCGGCTGCTTCGGGTGGCTTTGCTGGGGTAAACGGATTGGGGATTCTGGAGGTTAACGCGTCCAGAGCCGGCGAACGGCCGAGTGATGCGACCTGAATTTGTGTCGAGGCCATCTTCTCTCTGGCCAGAAAAAACTCTGTCTGCCACTTCGCGCGATCCTCGGCGTTGCGCGCGAGCAGGAGACGCAAACTGAGAACGTCCTCGAGCAACGCGAGGGCGTCATACGTGCGCCGTGGTTCTCGGGAGATTTCGTTAGCCTGGGCGACCACGCGTTCGAGCACACCGCGGATGCGTTCCAGATCCGTCGCGGCCTCGGGCGGAAGCGTCGGGTCACTCGGATTAAGGCCAAAACTGCGATAACGCGCGAGATGCGAGCGGATGCCGTTCATCGTTTGACCGGCGGCAGCGAAGTAAGTGCGGATGGATTCGTCTCTTTGTGCGGCGCGCGTTTGAAATGCTTCCTCGAGTAACGATTGTGCGCGGCCATAGTTGCCGTCTTCGAGATAGATGCTCAGGAGCATCAAGGTTGCGACGTTGCGGAGCGCGACGTCCTGAACCGAGGCGCGCACGTTTTCGAGTTCGGTCGCAGCGGCTTGTAACTGGTGTACCGCGGCGAGTGCGCGTGCGCGTTCCATTCGACTGAGCGAAGAGTTGGCCGCTGTTGTTGCGGCGCTCGCGGCCGATTCCGAGCCGGAGCCAGTCGACTGCGCCACCGCGAAAACGGGCGTTATCAGGAGGAGAATTGTCGGGAGGAATGCATGGATATAGGGGCGATTTGGGTAAAAAGATGTCAAATTTTTCAGACTCCCTGAAACACAAAAGCGAGCCTCATGCTCGCCTTCGGTTATTCTCATTCGTCGACCTTATTATGGCCGGATAGGGCAAATCAGGCAAGAGCGTTTCGAAACGCTTCGTCAGGGGGTGCCGGAGGTGCCGATGCTCTTGATGATTTTGTCGCGGAAGGCGCGGGCTTCGGTTTTGACGGCCGCTTCGTCGAGGGTCAGGAGGCGGCGCTCGCGCATGACGATGCGGCCGTTGATGATTACCGTCTCGACGTCCGCGGCTTTCGTCGCGTAAACGAGGTCCGAGTAGATGTTGTAAGCCGGAATCTGGTTCAGAGTGTCGCGGTTGATGACCAGCAGGTCGGCGCGTTTTCCGACTTCCAGGGACCCGATCTCCTTCTCCAAATGCAACGCCTGCGCACCGCGAATTGTGGCGAACTCAAACGCCTGCTGCGCGGAAATCACCTTCGGATCGCCCGTGAAAACCTTGTGCAACTTCGCGACCGTATCCATCTCTTCCCACATGTTGAGGTCGTTATTCGACGCGGCTCCGTCCGTGCCCAAACCGAGCAACACGCCATCCTTCAACATCTTCGGCACAGGCGCCACGCCCGCAGCGAGCTTCATGTTCGACTGTGGGTTGTGCACGACGCCGACGCCGCGCTTCTGCAAGATCGCAATGTCATTTCCCTGCGGCCAAACCAAGTGCGCGGCAATCACCCGTTCGTTCAAAAACCCGATTCGATCGAGGTACGCAACGGGACTCGCGCCCTTCGCTTTGACCATGTCATCGACTTCACGTTTTGTTTCGGAGATGTGAATGACAATCGGCGCGCCCGAGCGGTCGGAAAACGCTCGCGCGGCCTTCAGGTGTTCTTCCGAAACGGTGTACGGCGCGTGCGGCGCAATCGCCGGAGTAATCAGTTCGTGTCCCTTCCACTTAGCGACAAAACGCTCTACATACGCCAGGCCTTCCGCGTAGGTCTTGTTGTCTGCGACAGGAAAGTCGATAACCGTTTCACCAAGCACGCCACGAACGCCGGCTTTCGCGGTTTCATCGGCGATGGCGTCTTCGAAGTAGTACATGTCGCAGTACGTGGTCGTACCGCCGCGAATCATCTCTGCGAGACCGAGCCGCGCGCCCACCCGAACAAACTGTTCCGTAACGTTCTTCGCTTCCGCCGGAAAGATGTACTTCGTCAGCCACTCTTGCAGATCGAGATCGTCGGCAAGCCCACGAAACAGCACCATGGGAATGTGCGTGTGTCCATTGATCAACCCCGGCGTCAGAACTTTGCCCCTGCTGTCTACACGCTGCCGTGCACTGTAAGCACCCTCGATCTCCGCGCGTGGTCCAATCGCCACAATGCGCCCGTTCAAAACCGCGATACCGCCATCCTCGATAACGCGGCGCGTCTGGTCCATCGTTACAATGGTTCCGCCGAGTACGAGTAGATCAACGGCCTCCCCGCGTAACCTGCGACTCTGTGCATCAACATCTGGAAGTGGGTTGGCAATCATGGCTATCAACGTGGCTACGATAAGCAGGCGTTTTCGCATAACTAGTCGGTGACTTTCTTTCCCTTCAAAAAGCGCGCATCAAACGCGCGCGGCAACAATTCGGCGATATGAAAGACCTCGCTCTGTCCCTTGAGATTCGCAAAGACGATCGTCGCGCCGCGCGCAAACTCCCAAATGATCTGCCGGCACGTTCCACACGGCGGCGTCAACGTCTCAGTATCAGCAACGACTGCGAGCTCAGTAAACTGTCGTTCGCCTTCCGACAACGCTTTCCAGATCGCGACGCGTTCAGCGCAAACAGTCAAACCATAGCTCGCGCTTTCCACATTGCAACCCGTGTAAATTTTTCCGCTTTCCGTTTTAACGGCTGCCCCAACCTTGAAATCTGAAAACGGCGCGACCGAATGCAACCGCGCCTCCTTCGCTGTTTCGATCAGCGACTGTAAATCTTCGCTCAAAGCTGACCTCCAACTGTCGTTAAAGCGCTGGCCAGCCTCTCGCGAATTTTTCCGCTGAGCAAATCAATACTCACCAGGTTATGGCCGCCTTCAGGGATGATTACGTCGGCGTGACGTTTCGACGGTTCGACAAATTGCATGTGCATCGGTCTGACCGTGGCGATGTATTGCTCGATGACTGACTCCACTGTGCGACCGCGTTCGGCGAGGTCGCGACGCAAACGTCTGATGAAACGAACATCGTCGGGCGTGTCTACAAACACTTTGATATCCATCTGCTCGAGCAAACGCGGATCGGCAAAGATCAAGATACCTTCAACGATCACGATCGGCTTGGATTCGACGTGCCGCGTATCGTTCATCCGCGTGCTCGTCTTGAAATCATAAACCGGCAACTCCACTGCCTCGCCGGCCTTCAACCGGCGCACGTGGTTCACTAGCAGATCGTTGTCGAGCGCGTCAGGATGATCGAAATTCGCGATGTTGCGGTAGTCGAGCGGAAGGTCGTTGATGTTGCGGTAGTAGGAGTCCTGCTGAATGAAAACTACTTCGTCGGCGCTGACAGATTCGAGTATGCGATTCGCAACCGTTGTTTTCCCCGATCCCGTTCCCCCGGAAATGCCGATGATTAAACTCACGATTCACCTATACGACGCGACTATGAACCCGACTCACCACACCCCGCAACAACTGCGCAAACGTGTCGCGCACGCGATCACCCGTGGCCATCACTTCTTCATGATTGATCGGCTCGTCACTGATGCCCGCGGCCATGTTTGTAATGCACGAGATGCCGAGCACTTCCACGCCCATGTGGCGGGCCACAATCGCTTCCGGAACCGTACTCATCCCCACTGCATCAGCGCCGAGGTTTCGCAACAGGTGAATCTCCGCCGGCGTTTCATAACTCGGGCCAGACAGCGCCCCGTATATCCCGCGCCGCACTTCCACGCCAATCGCGTTTGCTTCTTCGACCACCAGTTCCTGCAAGTCGCGCGAATAAACCGCGGTCATGTCAGGAAACCGCGGTCCAAAACGTTCATCGTTTCGACCGCGCAGCGGATTGTCGCCCATCAGGTTCAGATGATCGCTGATCACCATCAATGCGCCCTGGTTGAGTTGCACGTTGATGCCGCCGGAAGCATTCGTCAGGATCAACGTTTTCACACCGAGGAGTTTGAAAGTGCGGATCGGAAACGTGACTTCTTCGAGCGAGTAACCTTCGTAGTAATGCACTCGCCCCTGCATCGCGGCGACGGGAACACTGTTAACTTTACCAATCACCAAACGTCCGGCGTGGCCCTCGGCAGTCGAACGCATAAACCCCGGAATCTCTTCGTAAGGAATGCCAACTGCGTCTTCGAAGTCGTCCGCAAAACCTCCCAGCCCGCTACCCAACACGAGGGCGATGCGCGGCTCTAATTTCGTTCGCGCGCGAATCACACGCGCCGCATGTTCGACTCGTTCGTAAAGACCCGTGCCTGCTCCCTCAGCCATGACCATGACTACTTCTCTTTCTGATAAGGTACACCCAACGCGCGCGGTGGTCGGGACGATCCAATAAAGCCCGCGAGCACCACTATCGTCAAGACGTACGGCACCATGTTGATGAATTGCACCGGAATATCTTCGCCGGACGGTAACTTTACCGCGCCCTGCATCTGAATCGAAACCGCTTCTGTGAACCCGAACAACAGGCACGCCAGCAACGTCTGCACCGGTCGCCACTTGCCGAAGATCAACGCCGCAAGCGCGATGAACCCGCGGCCCGCCGTCATGTTTCGCGTGAAGAGTGACGACTGACCAATCGAAAGATAAGCGCCGCCGATTCCGGCCAGCATTCCGGCGAGTAATACGCCCGAGTATCGAAGCTTGCTGACACTCACACCCGCGGCGTCAGCAGCTTCCGGCTTCTCGCCGACGGATCGGAGTCGCAAGCCGAAGGGAGTCTTATACAAGACGTACCAGATGAGGGCTACCAAAATGAGAATCGTAATCGCGATCACTACCGGTGACTGTGGCAGCAGATGGTCCTTGGGAAGTTGCGGAGTCGATCCTGACGAAAGAAAAAACGCGCCGCTGAGAAACCCGGGAATGCCGAGCATCAAGATATTGATCGCGGCGCCACTCACCACCTGATCGGCTTTGAACCTGATACAACTCACCGCGTAGATAAAAGCGATGAAGAGTCCCGCGACGAGTCCTCCGAGCAGCCCGACCCACGGACTGGCGTTGCCCATGCCAAGCTTCGTGTCGGCGGCGTAAGTAACAGCGGCGGCAGTGAACGCGCCGGCGAGCATCTTTCCTTCGAGCGCGATGTTGATGACGCCCGAGCGTTCCGAGAAAAGTCCGCCGAGGGCCGCCAGCACGAGTGGCGTGGCCAGACGGATCGTCGAGGCAATCAAAGAAAGGGTGAAGACGTCTCTCATTGGGTTACGGCCCTCACGCGCGGCAATTGGTTTGCTTGGGGTCTGGCCCTGCCGACCAACCACTTAAAGAATGATTCCGCTGCGACAAACAGAATGATAATTCCCTGCAACACCTGCACGATGTCTTTAGTCACGTTTTCGGAAAAGCCGTCGACGTAGATTCCGCCGTGCTGCAACATCGCAAAAAGCAACGCCGCGAAGATCACGCCCAGCGGGTGATTGCGGCCGAGCAGCGCGACGGCGATGCCGGTAAAACCGTAGTTGTCGGAAAAACCGTCATAGTAACGATAGCGATAACCGAGTACTTCGTTGATTCCCACCATGCCGGCGAGCGCGCCCGAAACGGCCATCGCCACGACGATCTGTTTGCGAATCGAAATCCCGCCGTACTCAGCCGCGGAAGGATTGCTTCCGGTCGCCCGGATCTCGTAGCCCCACTTCGTGCGCCAGAGAAACAGATAGACCAGCACACAACAGAGCAGCGCGAGCAAAAAAGCGACGTTGAGCGGAATACGTTCGGGCAACCCCGGAATGAAGCTTCCCAGCCGCGGAATGTGCGCGTTCTCGCCGATCATCGCTGTTTGTAAAATCGGATCGCCGGGAACTTTGTAGTAATACTGAGTGAAATAACTGACTAGCGAGACGGCGATGAAGTTCAACATGATCGTGTTGATGACTTCATGCGAACCAAAGCGTGCTTTCAACACGCCGGGAATCGCGGCCCACAACGCGCCTGCGAGAATTGCAGCGGCGAAACAAAGCGGGATCAGAAACCACGACGAACGATTCGCAAGCTCGATCCCTACCCACGCGGTCGCAAACGCAGCGATGTAGAGTTGTCCTTCGACGCCGATGTTAAATAGACCACAACGAAAGCCAACGAGCACCGCGAGTCCGGTGAATATCAGCGGCGTAGCGTGAAAAAGTGTGTAACCAATGCCATCGGGCCAGGAGAGCGCGCTGCCGAGCAACAGCCGGTAAGCGTCAATCGGATTGTCGCCGACCAGCAGAATGAGAATGCCGCCGACAACAAACGCCGCGATTACGGCGATAAGCGGGAAAAGAAGTTCACGCGCGAGTGTCTTCATCCGTGTTTAATGACCTCTCGTCATTAACAATCCAATTTCTTCTAACGTCGCCACCTTGGGATCGACTTCGCCGGCAATCTTCCCGTCGTGAACAACCAACAAACGATCGGACAGACTCGTTACCTCTTCCAACTCCGCCGAAACCAGCAGGATCGCGCAGCCCTGATCGCGCAACTTCACCAGCTGCCGGTGAATGAACTCAATCGCGCCGATGTCCACGCCACGCGTCGGCTGCGACACGAGTAGCACTTTCGGATTGACGTGATACTCGCGCCCGATGATCAGTTTCTGCTGGTTGCCGCCGGAGAGCGAACGCGCCGGCAGCGCGGCGTTGCGCGGGCGCACGTCGAAGGCCTCGATGATCTCGGTCGCTCGGCGTCGAATCGCGCCGTCGTCGAGAAACACGTTCCCGGCGAGCCTGGTGATAGGCGGCCGGTAGTGCACTCCGAGAATCGAATTTTCCGCGAGGTTGAAATCGAGTAGCAGTCCGCGACGATGACGGTCCTCCGGAATATGCGAGATGCCGAGTTCGCGCCGTGCACGCGCGCTTACGGCGTTGATGTTCTTTCCATCGATGATGATCTCGCCCGTGATCTGCGCCGGTTCGACCAGTCCTGCGAGTGCTTCGATCAGTTCGGTTTGGCCGTTTCCTTCAACGCCTGCGATACCGACGATCTCTCCGGTGCGCACCTGAAACGAGATGTTATCGACCCGCTTTGCGCCGGTCGCGGTAGTTACAGACAGATTGCGGACTTCCAGCGCCGCGCGGCCCACGTCAGCATCGGGTTTTTCAACGCGCAGCAACACTTCGCGGCCAACCATCATTCGCGCGAGCTCGGCGGCGTTTGTGTCTTTGGTCTGCACGCCGCCGACTACTTTGCCGTCGCGCATCACAGTCACTTCGTCGGAGATTGCGAGCACTTCGGAGAGTTTGTGCGTGATGATGATTACGGTTTTGCCCTGTGCACGCATGCGACGCAGGATGCCGAAGAACTCTTCGACTTCGAGCGGCGTCAACACCGCCGTCGGTTCGTCGAGAATCAGGAGTTTCGCATGGCGATAAAGCGCCTTTAGTAGTTCGACGCGTTGCTGTTGACCGACGGAGAGATGTTCGACTGGTTCGTTAGGATTAACGGCGAGTTTGAACTCTTCGGAAAGTTGCCTGATCTGCGCCGCGGCACTTTTGAGATCGAGTGCGAACGAAGAACCGGGCTCAGCGCCGAGCACGATGTTTTCCGCGACGGTCATCGTCTCGACCAGCATGAAGTGCTGGTGGACCATGCCGATGCCGAGCGCGATCGCGTCGTGCGGCGATCTGATCTCGCGCACTTGCCCATCGACGAGGATCTCGCCGCTGTCAGCGGTGTAGAAACCGTAAGCGATACGCATCGCCGTCGATTTGCCGGCGCCGTTCTCACCTACGATGGCATGGATCGTTCCGGGCTTAACGACGATGTTGACATGATCGTTTGCCAGCACATCGCCGAAGCGTTTTGTTATCTCTCTGAGTTCGAGCATTGAGGCCGAGACTTAGCTACCCATCGCGTCCGTCACCTTGATTTCGCCACCGATGATCTTCGCCTTCGCGGCTTCCGCTTCCTGAATTGCTTCAGGCGGGACCAGGTCTTTGTTGAAGTCGTCCATTGCGTAGCCCACGCCGTCTTTGTCCAGACCGAAGACGTGCAGGCCGGGTGAAAAGCGTTTGTTGACTACCTGGTGCACAATATCGTAAACGGCGTTATCGACGCGCTTGACCATGCTGGTGAGAACAAAGCCAGGCTTCACCATGTTCTGGTTTGAATCGACGCCGATGACGAAATGTGTGGCGCGTCCATTCTGTTTGCCCTGCTGCTCCACCGCGTCAAACGCGCCAAGACCAGAGTTACCAGCCGCCGTAAAGATCACATCAGCGCCTTTGCCGATTTGGGCCAACGAAAGCTCTTTCCCTTTTCCGGGGTTGTTCCAGGCGGAGTCAGTCACGCCGACGTAATTTTCGATCACGCGGATATTCGGATTCACCGACTTCGCGCCTTCTTCGTAGCCTTTAGCAAAACGATGAATCAGTCCGATGTCCATGCCGCCGAGGAAACCGATGGTTCCGGTGCGCGATGCTTTCGCGGCCAGAATGCCGACGAGATACGAACCTTCATGCTCCTTGAAAACCAGCGACGCAACGTTCGGCAACTGGCTGACACCGTCGATGATGGCAAACTGAATGTTC
Organism: Acidobacteriota bacterium; assembly: GCA_020199835.1. Lineage (GTDB taxonomy): Bacteria > Acidobacteriota > Blastocatellia > Pyrinomonadales > Pyrinomonadaceae > PSRF01. The sequence continues at coordinate 15,071 of JAIVJV010000016.1, forward strand.
GGATAGTCCTTCGCGACCTGTTCCATGATCGGCGCTTGCGCAAAACCGACGCCGATAATCAAATCGAAGTTTCGCTCCGCAAACGCGCGCATTGCCGGTTCGATCGCGTTCGGTGTGCCCGGTTCAATGTCGCGCAAGATGATCGGCAGTTCTTTCGCAGCGCGCTGCACGCCCTCCCACGCGGCTGCATTGAACGAGCGATCGTCTTTCCCGCCGATGTCGAAAACGATGCCGACGCGAATCTTCGACGGATCTTCCGCCGCCGCTGAACGGCCACAACCAGACAGCGCAAACGCCATGAACCCCAGCAACGCAATCAGAACGAAAACTTTGTACTTCATTCGTTAACGATTTCCTTCACTAATTGCTCGACCTGTGCCGGCGGTTCGTCGCTGATTTGATACGCAGCGCGGATTCGTTCAGCGGCTTCTTTCGCCGCGCCCTCATCCGCACAGTAGACCACGCCGAGTGTTTTCCCGCCCTGCACCTGATCGCCTAACTTCCGTTCAGAGATAAATCCAACCGTGGGATCGATCGTGTCTTCGATGCGCACGCGGCCGCCGCCGATTGCCGCGATCGCGAAACCGATTTCCGTGGTATCGACGCTGATGATGTAGCCAGAGCGCGGGGATTCTACCTTAACGCTTTCGCGTACCAAAGGCAGAAAGCTGCCCGGGTCATCGCAAACGCGTGGTTCACCGCCCTGGGCCACGATGTTGCGCCTCAGACACTCGAGCGCTCCGCCCGACCGCAACACGCCACGCAGACGCGCGCGTGCAGCTTCGATCGTGTCATCAACGTTCGCCAACACGAGCATGTGGGCGGAAAGCTCCAGGGACAACTCAGTTACGGGTGTGGCGCCCTCACTCGCTTCGCCGCGGAGGATCTCGACGCACTCTTTAACTTCCAGGGAGTTCCCCACCGCTGAACCAAGCGGCTGGTTCATGTCCGTCAACAAGGCGCGCGTCTTGATGCCGCACGAGTTTCCAGTGCTCACAAGCGCGTGGGCCAAATCTTTTGCTCGCGACTCTTCCCGCATAAACGCACCGTTTCCAACCTTCACGTCGATGATCATCGCATCGAGGCCGGCCGCGCCTTTTTTAGAGATGATCGACGCGACGATCAACGGGATCGCTTCGACAGTCGACGTCGCGTCGCGCAGCGCGTACATCTTCTTGTCCGCCGGTGCGAGTTCCGCAGTCTGTCCGGCCATCGCATAACCGACGTCCTGCAACACCTGCTTGAACTCAGTCGCACTCAGGTTAACGTTGTATCCCGGAATCGATTCGAGCTTGTCGAGCGTGCCGCCCGTGTGGCCCAGACCGCGGCCGGAGATCATCGGCACGCACACGCCACACGCAGCAACGAGCGGCGCGATGATGATCGACGTTTTATCGCCGACGCCGCCGGTCGAATGCTTGTCTGCTTTTGGTTTCGGAATGTCGGAAAAGTCGAGGATGTTTCCGGACCTGAGCATCGCTTCCGTGAGGATCTGCTGCTCGTACTGGTCCATGCCGTTCAGGTAGATCGCCATGAGCAGCGCGCTGACCTGGTAATCGGCGATGCGGCCGTTTGTGACTCCACCAACGAAGAAATCGATCTCTTCACGCGATAGACTCCGCCCGTCCCGCTTTTTTCGTATGACGTCCTGTGGTCTCAAGCTGCTTCCTTAGTTGCTTTGCATAAGCACAGCGGCCTGAGCAGTTACTGCGAGCCCCTGGCCGACCGCGTCGAGTCCTTCACCAGTCTTGGCTTTCACACTGACACAACCCACGTCAATTCCCAGCACGTCCGCGATGTTCTCGCGCATCGCATCGACGTAAGGCCGAAGCTTGGGCCTTTCGAGCAGGATCGTCGAATCGACGTTCACGACGTGCAAATTGCGTTCGCGGGCGAGCCACATCACGCGCGAGAGCAGTTCCAAACTGTCGGCGCCGCCCCAGTGCGGATCGTTATCCGGAAAGTGAACGCCAATATCACCTTCGCACAAGGCGCCGAGAATCGCGTCGGCTATCGCGTGGGCCAAAGCATCCGCATCGGAGTGTCCCTCAGCGCCGCGGTCGGAGCTGATCTGCACGCCACCGAGCACAAGCGGCCGCCCCTCAACCAACCGATGCGTGTCGTTGCCGATCCCGATGCGTAGCATTAGTCCTTTAAAAATGTCTCGGCGATAAGCAGGTCGCGGGGCGTTGTAATCTTAATATTTCTCGCGCTTCCTTCCACAATCGTAACCTTGTGTCCGAGACGCTCGACCAGGGCACTTTCGTCTGTCAAAGACGGATCGTTCACGTCCGCTTGCTCGTACGCTTTGCGCAACAACTCGTAACGAAAACACTGCGGTGTGAGTGCCTGCCGCAGATTGCGGCGTTCCAAAGTCTTTACAACAGCATCGCCTTTGACCAGTTTGATCGTGTCCGTCGCGGGTGTCGCGAGTATCGCAGCGCCATCGCGTTGAGCCGCGGCGATAGTGTTGTCGATCTCTTCAACGGTTACAAACGGACGCACACCGTCGTGCACCGCAACGATCTCAGCGGTCGCTGGCCTGATCGACAACAACCCGCGCTTGACCGAATCGGCTCGCGTCGAACCGCCGGGAACGACGCGCGCGAGTTTCCGCAATCCCTGTTTACTCGCGAGGGCGAGAAACGCCGCAGACTCGTCCGCCGGCAGCACTACGATCACTTCGTGAACGCTTTCGCACAACTCGAAAGGCTTCAGAGTGTGAAAGATTATTGGACTTCCTGCAAGCTGGAGAAACTGTTTTGGCCGATCGCTCGCCATCCGGGACCCGGTTCCGGCGGCGGCAATGATCGCGATGTTCATGGAGACGGATGGGAAAGATGGAAACGGCGGCGTCAGCTCTCGGTTATCGGTTCGCTGTCCGTGATGCGAACCGGATGCGGGCCGCTTCGCGACTCTCGCATTTGCCGCCGCGAGCCGCCGTTGGTGCGGTGAATGTCGCTGTGGCCGTTTTCTGCTTCTTCCCAGAGGCGTCCAAAGATCATCTTGCCGGCGGTTGTCTGCAACACGCTGGTCACGGCGATGTCGGCGTTTTTGCCGATGAGCCGGCGCGCGTTGTCAACGACGACCATCGTGCCATCATCAAGGTAGGCGACACCCTGGTTGTATTCCTTGCCTTCTTTCAGGATGAAGACGCGCATTGCCTCGCCCGGCAGCACGACCGGCTTGAGCGCGTTGGCTAACTCGTTGATGTTGAGCACGCTGACTCCGCGCAACTGGGAGACTTTATTCAAATTGAAATCGTTGGTGACGATCACCGCGTCGAGCTGTTTGCCGAGTTCGATGAGTTTCAGATCGACTTCGCGAACCGAAGGAAAATCGGTTTCCACGATCTGAATGTCGAGCGAACTGTTGTTCTGCAAACGGTTGAGCATGTCGAGGCCGCGGCGGCCACGCTGGCGCTTGGACGAATCGGGCGAATCGGCGACTTGTTGCAGTTCGCGCAGGATGAACTGCGGAATGATCAAAGTGCCGCTTAAAAACCCGGTTTCGGCAACGTCGGCAATACGCCCGTCGATGATCACTGAGGTGTCGAGAATTTTTAAGTCGCGCCGCGCGACCTTGTCGCTGAAGATGCCGCCGAGTGCGGAGAGATCCAGGTAATCGCCTTTGGCTGCGCCGACCATCAGGCCCACGTACGCCATAAAGAACGTCAGCGCTAACGTAAGAAAGGTTTTGTCTTCGGGGTCGATCGATTCCTGCCGGCTGATCAGCGAGCCGATCAGGTAAGCGCCGAGTATGCCGAGAATCGAACCGACGGCGGCGCCAATCAGCGTTTTGAGCGTGGCGCGTCGTATGCGCAGTTCAAAAACGATGATGCAGATCGCGATCAACAGACCTGCACCCGCCGAAATCCACGCATCGTTGGATATCGGTTTAAGGATGTATCCCGCTGATATCAGAAATGCCGGGATTAGAAGCCGTATGAGAACGACATCGGCATGCATAACAAAGGCATACTACCACGCGCGCGTCGTACCGTCACGAAAATACGCGCTAAAGGAGGGCTCTCTTTTGACTAAGAGGTCCTATTTGTATCGATAAGTAATTCTGCCGCGGGACAGATCGTAGGGCGACATCTCAACGGCTACGCGATCGCCCACGAGGATGCGGATGCGATTTTTGCGCATCTTGCCGGAAATAGCGGCGAGCACGACGTGTTCGCTGTTGTCGAGACGCACTTTGAAGAAGGCGTTGGGCTGCTTATCGATAATCGTGCCCTCCGCCGGAATAAGATCTTCTGCTGCCAATCAGGTTCTCCTTGGAAGTGAACTGAGACTTTTCCGCAGGGGCACAATAACACACCCATTGCCGATTGCCGATTGCCGATTGCCAATTTGAAGACGTGAACTCACCAGCCCGCCTTCAATCGGCAATCCGCAATTGGCAATCGGCAATATTTTGAACTCGTTCAAAAACTTCTTGACACCCCTCCCAAACAGGCGTAGGCTGCGGTTAGTTGAACGTGTTCAAATTTAGCTAGAGGAGGCTGACCATGACAATCGTAGTAACCACCTATGCGGTTTACCTGGCGATTAGTATCGCCCTGACAATCTGGGTCGCCCACACGCTACACAAAAACGGCCGCATCTTCCTCGTCGACGTGTTCCACGGCAACGATGCCCTTGCCGATTCCGTCAATCACCTGCTCGTGGTCGGGTTCTACCTGATTAACCTTGGTTACGTCAGCATGGCGCTCAAGCTCGGCTACGCCATCAACAACACGCAGGAAGGTATCGAAGCCCTCTCCGTTAAAATCGGCATGGTGCTGATCGTGCTCGGCGGCATGCACTTCTTTAACCTCTTCGTTTTCAGTCGCATGCGCAAGCGCACGAACAAACGACAGGATCATCCGCCGGTCGGACCGGACTCGTTCACTGCCGTCGAGCAGGAGGCGGCCTGAGGCCATGCTTACTCTAAACGTGCTTTACGACCCGGATTGTGGCTTGTGTCGCCGCTCGCACGAATGGCTCGCGGAGCAGCCGAAACTGATTGAGATGACTTTCGTGCCGTGCGCGTCGGAGGAAGCGCGCAAGCGTTTTCCCCAACTCAACCACGATTTGACGAAGAAAGACCTGACTGTCGTGAGTGACGATGGCGCCGTGTATTTCGGTCCGAAGGCGTGGTTGATGGTGCTCTGGGCCCTGACTCGTTATCGCGAATGGTCCTACCGGCTGGCGTCTCCTGAATTGCTGCCGACGACCAAACGCGTGGTGTCAGCCATTTCGCAGAACCGATACCAGATCACGCGTCTGGCTGGGTTGAATCGGTGAAGCCGGTGGCCGCGATGCGCAAAAAGAAAGCAACGAAAACGTTGAAGGGCGATCAGACGAAAGCCCTGATCCTGGAAACAGCCCTCGAGATATTTCGCGAGCGTGGTTACGAGGAAACGACGATGCGCGCAATTGCTGAAAAGGCAGGCGTCGCACTCGGAAACACCTATTACTACTTTCGCTCGAAGGAGTATCTGATCCAGGCCTTCTATCAGCGTTTGCACGACGAGCACCTCGCGGCCTCGCTGCCGGCTTTGGAAAAGAAAGAGACTTTGAAAGCACGCCTGCAAGCGGTGATGCGGCTGAGAATTGACGTAATGAAGCCGTATCACCAGTTTGCGGGCGTGCTCTTCAAGACGGCGGCGCATCCGCAGAGTCCGTTGAATCCTTTTTCAGACGAATCCGATCCGGTTCGCGATCAAAGCATCGCGCTCTTTGCGAAAGTGGTTGAAGGAACGAAGGCGCGCATTCCGAAAGATCTGCAAGCGGAGCTGCCTTACCTGCTGTGGCTTTATCAGATGGGCGTCGTGTTGTTCTGGATTCACGACCCGTCGCCAAATCATCGCCGCACGTATCGCTTGATCGATCACACCGTCGACCTGCTCGACAAACTGATTCATCTCGCTAGCAACCCATTCATGCGGCCGCTGCGCAAGCAGGCGCTGCGGCTGGTCGCTGAGATCCGCGAGGCGCTGCCGGATGATGAAGATGAGGAACAAAAGAAATGAGAGTCGCAATCACTGGCGCTACTGGTTTCGTAGGGAGCCACCTGGCTGATAGGCTGAGTAGTGAAGGACACAAGGTTATTCGAGTAGCTGCCGGCTGGACAATGTAGAGGGTTTGGAACACGGATTTACCGCCTGTCAGGCAGTGGCGCACTGCGCGGGCATTTAAGCGCCCCGTCGCGCCGGCCCCTACGACCTTGTGCCAACGCGACGATTCACACCGGAACAGATCCGCAACGGTCTGCCACATCCTGCGCCGTTCTGCGTGGGCGATCTGCGTTTATGTTCGTAGGTTGGTGTGGGGTTAATATGAACCGATGCGCATCGCCATCGTTGGCGGCGGTATTGGTGGTCTAACTACCGCGCTGGCTCTCAAAGAGTTCGGATTCGAAGCGGAAGTTTACGAACAGGCGCCGATGCTGCTGGATGTCGGCGCGGCGATTGCCGTCTGGCCTAACGCGTTGCGCGTCCTCGAGCGGCTCGGACTTGCCGAGGCCATTCACCAACACGCCGGCGAGATGGATGAGATCCGCTGGCTGGATCGGCGCGGCTTTTTGATCAATCGCGTTTCAATCCCGCGGTCTGTGGCGCTGCATCGCGCCGATTTGCAATCTACGTTGCGGCACGCACTTCCGCCCAGTTGGATCAAACTCGGTTACAGTTTGGCGGCGTACGACGTGTGTAAAGATAAAGTCATCGTTCGCTTTACAAACAACGAAGAGATCGAAGCAGATTTTTTGATGGGCGCGGATGGGATTCACTCAGACGTGCGATCACAGTTACTCGGGGATGGTCCGCCGAGCTATCGTGGTTACACGGTTTGGCGCGGTATCGCATCTGCCGCACCCGGTTCTGTTTCTTCAAACACCGCGATCGAGATCCACGGCCGCGGCCAACGCTTCGGCATCGGACCTGTCGGCAATGGCCGCGTCGGCTGGTGGGCCACCGCAAACGCCACCACAGAACAGCATTCGTCTCACGACACGCAAAGCGAACTGTTGCGCTTGTTCCACAGTTGGTACAAACCCGCCGTGCGCCTGATTGAAGCCACGGCGTCGAACCGCATCCTCACGACTCCCGCGTTCGATCGCGACGCAAGTTCAATCTGGGGTGACACACGAGTAACGCTGCTCGGCGATGCGATTCATCCAACCACGCCAAATCTCGGCCAGGGCGGTTGTCTGGCAATGGAAGATGCGATGGTCCTGGCGAGGTGCTTTGAGAAATACGGGCCAAGCGAAGAGGCGTTACGAAAATACGAGAGCTGCCGGCAAAGTCGCACGGCAGCCATCACAAAATACTCACGCTTTTACGGAAACGTCGGCCAGTGGCAAAACCAATTGGCTCGAGGAATTAAAAAAATTTTCCTTTCGCTCGCTCCCGAATCCGTACTGCAACGAGTAGTGCAGACAGTGTTCGACTACGACGCAACCACCGTTACGGTGTAATCGATCTGTGGCACAATCTACTCACAATGAAAGCCATTCAAGTTTCTCAAACGGGCGGACCCGAGGTGCTCGTTCAAGTCGAACTGCCGGCGCCAAAACCGAAAGCAAATGAAGCCGTCGTGCAAATCAAAGCCGCGGGTGTGAACTTCATCGACGTGTACTTTCGCGAAGGCCGTTATCCAGCACAACCGCCTTTTGTGAACGGTCAGGAAGCAGCAGGTGTTGTCACCGAAATCGGCAGCGATGTTACGGAAGTACAAGTTGGAGATCGCGTTGCGTACTCAGGCGCGCTCGGAAGCTATGCAGAGTATGCGGCAGTGCCTGCGGCGCGGCTGGTGAAGATTCCGGATGACTTGAGTTTCGAACAAGCGGCGGCGGCGATGCTGCAAGGCATGACTGCGCACTATCTCGTGCACAGTACTTACAAACTGCAAGCAGGTGAGACGGCGTTGATACACGCTGCGGCAGGTGGCGTCGGGTTGTTGCTGGTCCAAATGGCGAAGAACATCGGCGCACGCGTGATCGGCACGGCCGGCACACGAGACAAGGCGCAACTCGCGCGGGACGCGGGCGCGGATGAGTGCATCGTCTATACCGAGGCAGATTTTGAAATGGAGACGCGCCGGTTAACAGATGGCAAGGGCGTCAACGTTATTTATGATGGCGTCGGCAAAGCGACGTTTGAAAAAGGTCTCAACGTGCTCGTGCCGCGTGGATATCTCGTGCTGTTTGGTGGATCGAGTGGCGCGGTGCCGCCGTTTGATCTGATCAGGTTGTCGCAGAAGGGATCGCTGTTTGTGACACGGCCGACGCTGGCGCATTACACGGCGACGCGCGAAGAGCTCGAGTGGCGGGCGAAGGATGTGTTGCGATGGATCGCCGCTGGAGAATTGAAGCTGCGCATTCACAAAACGTATCAGCTTGCGGAAGCAGCGCAAGCGCATCGCGATCTTGAGGGAAGAAAGACGACCGGGAAGTTGTTGCTGATTCCGTCGTGAGGCCTAAGGGTTCCTTATTTAAGAAACGAAAAAGCCAAATGGCCTCTCGCCGGCGGAACTCCCGCAAACACCAGCACCAATTCTCGACGCCGGCACCACCAGCAGCACAAAATTCTTGACACCGTTTTTAAGGAGCGCCTATAGTAGCCCTCGTCATGCGTAACGCTCGCACATTTTTCTACTTCGCCTTTACGTTCCGCTCCTTCTTTTACGGGGAGAGCGGGCCGGCGAATTGCGAGAAAGATGTGCTGAGGACCTAAAAGCAAGCACAACACCTTCAAGCGAGGCCAGCCGCGATCCTGAAAAAGTCGCGGCTGGTTTTTTGTTGTTCAAATACGGAGCAGCCATGATGGAAATCGAACATTGGCGTAGCGAGATCGACGAGATCGACGCCGAAATTCTGCGGCTTCTCAACATGCGAGCGCGTCTTGCACTGAAAGTCGGCGCGTTAAAACGATCAGCACGCCTGCCGTTTTGCGATCCCGACCGCGAGCGCTACGTCCTGCGTCGCTTGCAGGACATCAACACCGGCCCCCTGGACCACCGCGCCGTTTACAAACTCTTCCGCCGCATCATTGGCGAATCGCGAAGAATCCAGACAAACGTTGCGCAAACCAACATCGCTCAACGCACCGATTTCGTGAGGAGTACAAAAGTCTCGTGACCTCAGTCGCACGCAAAATACGGGTGGCGTTTCAGGGCCAGCGCGGCGCATTCAGCGAAGAAGCTGCGCTGAAGCTGCTGGGTCATGAGATCGAGCTCGTGCCGCAAAGGACTTTCGCAGCGCTCTACCGCAGTATCGATAACGGCGACGCGGATTTTGTCCTTGCGCCCATGTCGAACACGATCGCGGGGCCAGTGGAGGCGTCAGTCGAATTGTTGCGGCAGAGTTCACTCCAGAGGCTGGACGAAGTCGAGCTTCAGATCGAACAGCACCTCATCGGCTGCCCTGATGCAACGTTAACCGATCTCGAATCGGTGCAATCGCACGCCGTTGCACTCGCCCAGTGCCAACGTTTTTTCGCAGAGCATCCCCGGCTCAAACCAATCACTGCAGACGACACTGCCGGCAGTGTCGCTGAGATCATGCACAGCGGCGACCCGACGCGCGCCGCGATCGCCGGACGACGCGCCGCCGAAATCTACGGTGCGTCAATCATTCGCGAATCCATCCAGGATCAACCCGAAAACTTTACGCGTTTTGTTTTACTCTCCTTGAAAGGCAAAGAATCATGATCGTTAACATGGCCAGCACCGCAACCCCCGACGAAATCAATCACGTTATCGAACGCATTCGAGAGTGCGGTTTTCAGGAGCACGTGATTTATGGCGAGGAACGCACCGTTATCGGCGCAGTCGGCAACAGCAACCGGCGTTCGGAAATCGAAGCCCTGCGTGCGGCGCCGGGGGTCGCCGACGTCATTCAGATCGCACATCCGTTTAAGCTCGTCAGCAGGCAGTTGCGCCAGGCGCGCACCATTGTTGATGTGCGTGGAGTGAAAGTCGGTGGTGATGAACTCGTCGTCATTGCCGGTCCGTGCTCGGTCGAGTCGGAAGACCAGTTGATGGAAACCGCGCACGCGGTGAAAGCCGCCGGCGCTGACATGTTGCGTGGTGGAGCGTATAAGCCGCGCACGTCGCCGTACGACTTTCAGGGTTTGGGCGTTGAGGCGTTGCGGTTTTTGAAACACGCGAGCCGCGAGACGGGTTTGCCAATCGTTACGGAAGTGATGAGTGAAACGGACGTGGAGATCGTGGCGGAGTATGCCGACGTTTTACAGGTGGGCGCGCGTAACATGCAAAACTTTTCGTTATTGCGGAAGCTCGCGCCGGTGTCGAAGCCGATCCTGTTGAAGCGTGGGCCATCGGCGACGGTGAAGGAGTGGTTACTGGCGGCGGAGTATCTGTTATCGGGTGGTAATGCGAACGTGATTTTGTGCGAGCGCGGGATAAAGACTTTCGAGACGGCGACACGCAACACTTTGGACCTCGCGGCCGTGGCCCTGGTTAAGGAGCTTTCGCATTTGCCGGTTCTCGCGGATCCATCGCATGGCACGGGGCTGCGAAGTTTGATCACGCCGATGTCGAAAGCAGCAGCGGCCGTGGGCGCAGACGGATTGTTGATCGAGGTACATCCGTGCCCCGAACGCGCACTTTCGGATGGGCCACAATCGTTAGACCTCGGCGGCTTCGCTCAACTGATGATCGCACTCGGCAAACAACCCCGTCGCGACGCCAAGGCCGCTTAATTCAAAACTAATCCACGGATGTGATCATATCCGGGCTGACCATCGTGAACGTGCACACGCCAGGCGCGGCGACACACCACAGTGTCCCGCGCCGCACGATCTTCGTCGGCGCACCATCCGGAAACACCAACGGATACTTCGACGTCTTCAGCTGCGTCGCAAACGGCTTCAACTCCTCCGCGCCTTTAATAAACCGCACCTCCGCCACCTGTCCGTTGCGCGCTCCATCCGGCGCAAACACTAAATAAAACTCCGCTTCAATTGGCGCTTTCAGATTCGGCACGAGCCGCCCGAACTCGAAATTGTTATACGTCTTCAACTCACCCTTCGCCGCCTGCAACAACTTCTCGACCGTGTCCGCCGGCGTCAACTTCAACAGACTCTCACGCGCCTCAGGCCTCATGCGATCCGCCACCGCGCCCTGCGCATATAACCGTATCGCGTCCATCTTGTTCCCACGTTTCTCCGCGACTGCGCCAACGTGATGGCCCACTTCACTGTGTTGCTGCAATACCCACGCCGCCTTGATGTACTTCTCGGCCGCATCTAAATCACCTCGTTGAAAATAAACCCAACCGAGCGTGTCCCAATAGGCTGCCAGCGACGCAACCTGTCGCAAGTCTTCAATCTTCAGATTGCTCGCTTCAACGTTGCGCAAACTGTTCGCGACCGACGCCACCGCCGACTCCGCATACTGCAACGCCTTGTCGAGCTGCATGCCTTTGTCCGCGAGGTAATACGCAATGTCATTCAACACGAGCGGACTACGTTCGAGTTTCAGCGCCTCTTCGAACGACTTGATCGACTTCTCGTCCTCGCCGAGATTCAGATACGCCCTTCCGAGACTGACGTGCAGCATCTCACGCTCAGGCGTGAGCGAGATCGCCCGCTCCAGTTCCGGCACCGCCTCTTTATACTTGCGCGCCTCAACCAGCATCTGCCCGAGGTACGCGTGCGCCCACTGGTCCAACGGCGTCACTTCAATCTGCTTGCGAAACGCAGCTTCGGCATTCGCGTAATCCTGCTGTTGCCAGTAAACACGGCCGAGCAACGTGTAAGCGTAATCTTCGAACGGATTGATCTTCGTTTGCTCTTTCAACACTTCGGCCGCATCCGCAAACTTGCGCTGCTCCGCGAGCACGTAACCCAAATTGCGTCGAATGGTCTTGTGCTTCGGTTCTCTTTCGAGCACGCGCAGCAGCAGTTGCTCCGCCACCGCGAAATTCCGGTTACTCGAAGCAGCCTGCGCGGCCTGAATCAAGTCCTCTGTCTTGACTGAATCCGGAATCGCCGGCGTGCCCGCCACATTCGTTTCGAGCGCGAGCGTTTGCGCGGCATCGGAACGCGCGGCAGCGGCGAACGCCTGGTAATCCTGCAAACGTTCCGCAGGCAATTCGCGCTGCTTCAAACGCAACGTTCGCTGTCCGATCAACGTCGGTCCTTCGAGTTTGTAATCGGCCGCGTACTCGCCGTAATCGCGCGACACTTTCAGCGGCAACGGCAAGCGCGTCTGGTACTTCGCAGGGAGCGTGAGCTTCAACGAATACGCTACGTCGATCGGTGGTCCAAGCTCGAGCGGTTTTTTGCTCGTCGATTTGCGGCCGCCAAACTGCCGCAGACTAAACGGCGGAAACGGAAGTTCGAGTTTCAACTTCTTGCTCGACCAGTCGAGAAAGTCGTTGCGTTTGACGTCAAACTCAATCTCAAACGGCTTCGTCAAATCCGCCGGATCGGACGCTTTAATCTCAGTCACCTCGCCGCGAACACCGCTGGCCATGCCGAGATAAAGGCCGAGGCCTTTCCAGTTGGCCTTCGACGTACGGCGAAACATGTAGCGCATAAACATCTCGGCGTCACCACGCAACACCAGCTTTGCATGCGCAGTGATCTTGCCGAGATCGTCAACCGTTCCCACCACCGTCACCATCTCCGAAGAAACGAACGGCGGCTCCGCGGGCGTCGTTTCCAAACGAGCTGGTCCACTCGTCGGGATCATCAACGCTTTCTTGTTACGCAGACGCGGCGACAACAATCCCACCGGCGCGATCTCCGACGTGGTGTCCGCCCACAGCGTTTCATTGCCCACTTGAATCGCGCTGATCACGTGATCAAACTGGCCCGGCGACGGCATATCGACGTCGATCTTGCGCGCCGAGTTCATCAACACCGGATACGCGCGCAAACCCGTCGCGGCGAGCATTGAAGCAAGGAGTGTGTGCTTGTCTTTGCAGTCGCCGTACTGGTTGACCATCACGTCGGTGGCCGCGTGTGGCTGGTAACGACCCTGGCCCAGCGACAAACTCACGTAACGGAAGTTCTTCGCAACGTACTCGTACAACACCTGCGCCTTCTCTTTTTCCGTCGCGCGTCCTTTGATCAGCTCTTCAGCTTTGACCTTGATTCTCTCGTCAGGCACGACACGCTCGCGTTGCAGTTCGGCGTACCACTGCCCGACTTCGTCCCAACTCTGGAAAGTTGTGAGTTGCACGTCGGGACGGATTTCGTCCGGCTCTTCCTTTTCCTCTTCCTCTTCGTCGTCGCTCTTGTTTTCCCTCGCTTTTTCGTCTTCCTCTTCGCGCTCTGTCTCAGACTTCAGGTTGGCGTGTTTCCACGAATAGAGGCGCCGGCCGTCCTGCTCTTTAATGATGGGCTCAAAACCGGGTTCGGTTTTCAACTTGACCTTGCTAGCGGCGGGAATGTTTACGGTCACCTCGTCGTTAAGCACGATCATTCCTCGTTTGATGAAATCGTGCTCGACCCAGAACTGGTCGCGAGCCAACGCGCTGTGAATGGTCCAAACCATTCGGTACTCGAGCGTATCGCCCGGACGCAGCCCCGGAACCGTGATGTGCTTCTGTCTCGCGTCGGTGTAGATCGGCGCTTCACGCGCGATCGGCGCCGTCAGGTCCTGTATGTCGCTGGTGGTGGCGTTCACGACAGTTCCATCCGCCTTGTGCACGCGCACATAATCCATATCCAGCTTTTCATTTGCCGAGCTGTAACCGAGAACGAGTTGCCCAAAACGTTCGACGCCGGCATCGCTCTGGATCTTCGCGCGCAAAACGGCCTCACGCTGACCGGTGCCGTCGCGCTCGAAGCGATAGATCGTCTTCAACTGTTCGATGACGACAGCTTCTTGCGAATAGTCGGATTTTTGTTTGGCTGCTTCGGGCGATTGGGCCGGTGTTGCTGGTTTGTTTTTACTGGTCTGGGCGCTGGTTCCGATTACGAATGAAAGTGACAGCAGAAAGGCGACGGTCTGGGCCTTGCGGGGGAAAAGCATTTTGTCAATCTCCTAAAGACGAGAGGATCAAGCTGGCAAGTCAGTCTACAGGGAAGCGTTGAGGCGTGTAAATAACAAAGGACCGCACGTATCGCTGTGGTTAACCACAGTGATACGCGCGGTCCGGATTCAACTGCCAGGACTAATTCGAGGGGCTGCGCATTCGGCGCGGGAGTTCTTTGCTGCTCGTGATGATCGTGCCGTCAATAGCGTTTATAAGGGTGTGCGTGGCCGGTCCGCCCGACTCGTCCCCTACGATCACCTGGTAAAAGACCGTGCCGTCTTTCGCCAACTTGCCCGGCTCTTCCCACTTGTCGGCCTCCAGACTACAAAGCAGGACCTTACCCGGCGTATGGCTGGTAGCAATCTGAATCGCCTGGTCCATTGTGATGCGAGCCAGGCGCACGAGCGCCGCTTGCCGGATCGCGCTCATCTCCATTTCCACTTCCCGTTTGCGTTGTATCTCCGCCCGGACACGTGGATCGAGCGTTCTTTCTTTGAGCTGAAGATCATTGCCGCGCGCCCTGCTGATCTCCTCATCAACTCTCGCTTTTTCTATCAACTCTTTCTCTTGCTGCGCCGGATCCTGCGGTGCGGGAGCGAGTTCAAAGCGCATGGCAAAAGCTGCGGCCGCGAGCGACGGAACCAGCAACAATAGCGATACGACTACCAGCATTAACTTCTTCCAACGTCGGTTCAATTTGGGTTTATTCAACAATGACATGATTCGGGCCTCCAGAATGTCGGCATCAGCGATGCCTACGGTTGTAGTAACTGAGAGCCTACGCAGAGGTGGTGCTGAGCTGGCGAGGGCGACGAGAGAGCGGGCGTAAACCTGCGCGTTCAAGATTCGCTCCGCCACCAGCTCATCACAGCAGAGTTCGCGCGTCTGTTTGATTCGGCGGCGCAACAAGGCCGCGGCCGGATGAAACGAGAAGGGTAAATAGAGCAGTTCGTAAATGAAGTTGAGCACGTAGTCGCGACGTGCTACATGAATGAACTCATGACCGATGGCGGAAGTAAGTAGATCGGTGTTGCCGTCCCGAAGCAGCGCCTCCGGCAAAAGGATGACTGGATCAAACAGGCCGATCGTGACCGGCACTGGTATTGTCGCAGAACTACAAACCACTACGCCTGATGGATTTAAATTTAATCGCTTTGCGCAGTCACGAGTTATTGCGTCTACGGTCTGATTCGCGCCCAAGTCGACGGCTGACTCGCGAACTTCTTGTGTAGTAAACCACGCTCGTAACAGTCTGAAACTGCTGTAAAGTAGAAAGGCAAAGTAAACTACGAGTAGCGTTACAACGAGTGTCGAACTAAGCTGGAACGACCAGGTTGAAACAGCGGTGGAGGGGGATTGGAACGGCAGATCCAGATCCGAAAGGATTGGATTGGTTAACTCGCGTTGGAAAGTCGTTGGAGCTGCGGCGCCGGAACCTGCGGGCAACGAGCGAAAAGCTGTGATTGCAGGTACCAGCAAGCTCAAACAAAGCGCAGCGACCCAGAGCCAATGTTGATAACGCGTCGAGTGGCGCAATATCCACGCGCCAAAACTCGCAAGGGCTGCGATCAACGCGATCTGCCAGACGGCATTTAACAAAAAGGTCAGCACGAATTGGCTACTTGTTGTCATCGGACTTCTCCTGATGTTGCTCCAGCAGTTCTTGCAGGCGCGCGAGTTTTTCCGGCGTGAGATGCTTTGTTTCGACGAGACTCATGACCAAACTCTCCGCCGAGCCGCCGAAGAGACGATCGACGACGTCGCTGACGTGTTTGCCGACCACCTGCTTCCGGCTCACGGCTGGTTTATAAAAGTAGGCGCGATTTTTCAGCGTGCGTTTCGCCTTCCCTTTTCGTTCGAGAATGTTGAGCATGGTTTGAACGGTGGTGTAGGCGAGGTCGCGTTTGAGTTTTTGCTGGACGGTCTGAACGTTCGCCGGGCCTGTTTCCCAGAGCACGTGCATGATTTCGAGTTCGAGCGGCGTCAGGTTCTCTGCTTTCGGGCGCGCCATATTGCCTCCTAAGTTTTTAGGAGTATAGAAACGCGATTAGAATCTGTCGACTAATTTATTAGGAGTTATGAAACGGCAGACACTTTTACACGGATTGATCTACGGTCTCACCGGCGGCGCGCTGATTGTCATTCTGAAACTGATCGAGTTTCGCTTTCTGGTTGTCGAACACTCGTTCGAGATCTACGGCGCACTGATCGCGTTACTTTTTGCCGCGCTCGGTATCTGGCTCGGGTTAAAACTCACCCGAAAGGAAGTGGTCGTGAAGGAAGTGCGGGTGCCAACGGCTCCTGAACCGTTCGCGGTCAACGAAGAACAACTGCGCCAGCTCGGCATCACCAAACGTGAACTCGAGATCCTCGAACTGATCGCGCAGGGCCTGAGCAACCGCGAGATCGCCGGAAAGCTCTTCGTCAGCGAGAACACTGTCAAGACTCACTCCAGCCGCCTGTTCGACAAGCTCAGTGCGAAACGTCGCACCCAAGCCGTGCAAATCGGCAAAGAAATCGGTCTCCTTCCCTAAATCATCCGAAAGTATGGGCTCGATCCCTTAAAATCATCCGAAAGTATGACGACGACTTACGCCCGCCACGCTAGTTTACGCCGCACGTTCTTAATTCAATTGCAGCTTTGAGGAGGTTCTTAGCGTGAAGAAAACAGTTTTGACGTTCGGCATTATCTCCGGGGTGATCGTAACGGTATTGATGGGTGTAACGACTTTGTTCGCCGACCGGATCGGTTTCGACCGTGCAGTTATAGTCGGCTACACGTCAATGCTGGTGGCGTTCCTGCTCGTCTTCTTTGGTATCAAGTCGTATCGCGACAACATAGGCAATGGTGCGATTAGTTTCGGCCGCGCGTTCACAGTCGGCATTCTCATCACGCTGATCACATGTGTCTTCTACGTCGTGAGTTGGCAAGTCCTCTATTACACGGTCCTGTCGGACTTCCCCGAACAATACGGGAACTACCTGGTTGAGAAAGCGCGCGCAGCCGGTGCGACCGCCGAACAGCTCGCGCAAGAACGCGAGAAAGTGAGAGAGATGAAGGGGCTATTGGATAATCCGTTGCTCGGTCCGGCAGTCATTTTTATTAGTGAACCGCTGCCCGTCGGCCTGGTGATGACACTGATTTCCGCTGCTATATTAAGGAGACGGCATCCGAAGGAGATACCTGCCACATGACGTCCCGTTCGATTCTTGCTCTGCTTTCGCTGCTACTGGGTAGCTTAGTTTCCGTTTCCGATGAGTCGCAGACGCCACGGTTCGACGTGCTGATCAAAAACGGAAGCATCGTCGATGGCTCCGGCCGCCCGGCTTACAACGCGGATCTCGCCATCAAAGGCGATCGCATCGTGCGTATCGGCGATCTCTCGCGCGAGACGGCCGCGCGTGTCATCGACGCGCAGGGACTCGTGGTCGCGCCCGGTTTTATCGACCTGCTGGGCCAGTTTGAAGGTTATCTGCTGATCGATCCGCGCGCCATGAGCAAAGTTATGCAAGGTGTGACCACGGAGGTCACCGGCGAAGGCGAGTCGATCGCGCCGATCAACGAACGGCAGATCAAGGAGCAGGAGGAACGAAGTCTTCGAGATTGCGACGAAGGCTAAAATCAAGATTGAAATCTGGCACCTGAAAACGGCCTACAAGAAAACTGGGGTCGCATGCCGCGCGTTCTCGAGCGCATCAAACGGGCGCGCGCGAGCGGCATCGATGTCACCGCTGACATTTACCCGTACATTGCGGGCAGCACGGCACTCAGCGCATCTCTGCCGCCTTGGGCGCTTGAAGGCGGCACTGACAAGATGCTCAGCCGTTTACGCGACCCTTCGCTTCGCCAACGTTTGAAGAAAGAGATCTCCGCCGAGACGATGGATTGGGAGAACATCTATCTCGGCAGTGGTGGACCAGAGGGCGTGCTCGTCAGTTCGGTTGCTAATCGCGAGCTGGAACCGCTGCAAGGCAAACGCATCTCCGAGATCGCGGTGCTGCAAAAGAAAGATCCACTCGACGCGTTGTTCGATCTGATTTTGGCCGATGAAGGTCAAACCGGAGCGATCTATTTCATGATGAGTGAGGCCGACATGCGCGCGGCGATGCAAGCGCCGTTTGTTAGCTTCTGCACGGATAGTGGCGCGAGCGCGACGGATGGACCATTGGCCGGCTCGAAATCACACCCGCGTGGATGGGGCACGTATCCGCGCATACTCGGACGTTACGTGCGTGATGAACGCCTGCTGTCGCTCGAAAGTGCGATTAACAAAATGACGGGCGCCCCGGCAGCGCGTGTGGGCCTCACTGATCGCGGCCTGTTGCGTGAAGGAATGTTTGCCGACATCACGATCTTCAACCCGCGTACGGTCATTGACCGCGCGACTTTCGAATCGCCGAATCAGTATCCGGTGGGGATTGAGTACGTGCTGATTAACGGCGGGCTCAGCGTCGACAAAGCCCAACGAACACCCGCGCTCGCCGGCCGCGTCCTGCGCGGTCCGGGCTACAAGAAGCCTGCGGCTACACCTTGATGTAGATCCGTTTTCGGTAAAGCAGCCACATCAGCAACAGCCATAACAGGATGAACGCGATCGCGTAGAACAGCGACGCGTTTATCGGTGTGGCCCAGGAAAGAAACAGGTTGCGGAAGATCCAACCCTGCGAGGAGATTTGCGTGCCGTCGCCGCGCGGAATACGGATCAGGCCCATCAACTTCACCATCAATCCCGACCCGACAAACAGCGCGAGCGCGTTGACGCCGAAGACTTCAAACGGCCACGCCCAGCGACGATAGCCGTGAATGTCGATTATCCAGTAGCACAACGCGAGCAGTTGCAGCGCGAGGCCGGCCGTAAACAGCGCGTACGAACTGGTCCACAGCGCCTTGTTGATCGGAAAGAAAGAGTTCCACGCCCAGCCCAGCACGACCGCCACGGCGCCCGCGACAAACATTCCGGTAACTTTGTCCCAACGGGTGCGTTCGCTGCGCAGCCAGTGACCAGTCAACACGCCAAACAGCGTAGTCGCGACTGCGGGAATGGTGCTGAGCAGACCTTCCGGATCGTAAACCCTTCCCTGCCGCCAGATGTGTGGTCCAAGGAGCACGCGGTCGATGTACGACGCGAGACTTCCCTCTTTACTTAGATCGCCCGCGGCGAATCCCGGTGCGGCGATGTGCGTCATCACGAGCCAGTAGAGGAGCAATAACACTACCGCAATCACAAACTGCGTCCGCACCTTCGTTGTCAGGAAAATCAACGAAGCGATCAGGTAACAGATCGCGATGCGTTGCAGCACACCCGGAATGCGAACGGTGGCGAAGTCAAAACGCGGAAACAGGTTGAGAAACAATCCGAGACCAAAGATGATTGCCGCACGTTTAAACACCTTCAGGTAGAGCGAGCGCGGCACCGCACGTTCTTCAACACGCCGCGCAAACGCGAGCGGAATTGCGACACCGACGATAAACAGAAAAAACGGAAACACGAGATCCGTGGGCGTCCAGCCGTGCCATTCGGCGTGTTGTAACGGCCAGTAGATGCTGGACCACGTGCCGGGATTGTTGACGAGCACCATGCCGGCGATCGTCAGACCACGAAAGACGTCGAGCGAAACGAGTCGGTTTGAAGCGGTGGGGGACATGATCGAGTTTTTACGGTTGAATCCGTGGTCCTAACCCAAACGCCTCCGGGTTCGGCAGTGTCGAAGTAGTCTCGTAGTTTCGCAACACTTCACCGAGCGCACGACTCTTCTCCAACCACTCCGCAATCGCAACGTCATAACGCGCAAGCACGCTATCGAGCCAATATGGCCGATTCTCCGCCAGCCACTGCTCACGATAGCCTACGCGCAACACTGACAACTCTTCCGCCATTTCGCGCAACTGGTTGTAAATCGGACTTGCGTAGCGACGCAGTCGCCGCACCCGGACGCGATCGCCGAGATTCAGATACGCCTCCCAATATTCACGACTGAGTTTTTCCACTGTCTGTGCTCGCCGTCCGAGATGATCGAAACGCTGTGCAGCGAGAATCAACGCGGGAATCATCGTCGCATTGCGGCGCGCGCGCTCGCGATTGCGCAACAGACTCTCAAGCGCGGTCTCAACCTGCAAACGCATCTGCCGATTCTTCTCCGCATTCGCGCGCGCTTCGTTCTGGAAAGGAGTCGTAAACGGATTTCTCCAGAAGTGATCGTTACTTGTACGAATGTCTAACACCGTGTTGACGCGGCCGAGCGCATGTATGGCATTCACAAACTCAGCGCCGTCAGCGCGAAAGAACGCCCAATCAAAAGCCTCATCAAATCTGCGTTGGTCCACAACTCCTGACTGCCAACTCGCAGCAGCGCCGAGGACGATCCCGTACCAACCCATTTCGAAAAGCGTCTCGCCATCGTCATCCCAGGTCGTGTTGATCATACCGAGCGCGCCGGCGGTTTGACCGTCGCGCACGAAGTTGATGATGTTTTTCGACGACGCGTCGACGTTGGGAAAGATCTGGTTCCAGCCCCACACGCCGGGACAAACAAACTGTTGTAGTCCGGCATTCTTGAACGGATCGATGCGCGACGCGTAATTGTCTCGCGGCGAGTAGTCCCAGTTCGCGACGAGCAGATCTTTCGGGATGCTGCCGATCAACTCCGGATGGTTGAGCGCGATGTCGCCCCAAAAGATCAGTTTGCGATTGTAAGGCTTGAGCAACTCGCGCACGCGGTTGAGGTGTTCGAAATAAACCGCGCCGACGCCGCGGGCGCGCGCGGCTTCGCGGCTTTGTCCCTGGCCCAACTCAAACGTTTCGTCCGCGCCGATATGGAAGAACTGGCTGGGAAAC
This sequence comes from Acidobacteriota bacterium, assembly GCA_020199835.1. Lineage (GTDB taxonomy): Bacteria > Acidobacteriota > Blastocatellia > Pyrinomonadales > Pyrinomonadaceae > PSRF01. The sequence goes on from JAIVJV010000016.1 coordinate 35,908, forward strand.
AGATCGTTCAGCTCGCGATACCAGTCGGCGATCAGCTTGTACGTGCCTTCCTGTTGCGGCGAGAGCACGTCGCCGTACGGCGTTTCGGCGAGCGGATTGTACTTCTCGATTTTGAGCGCTTTGTGCAGATGGCCGAACGTCTGTTGCTCGGGCACGAGTTCGATGTGATACGACTTCGCGTACGCGACGAGTTCGCGAATCTCGGCCGGCGTCAGCGAACCGCCTTCTGGTCCAATCAACGGATGCGCGTTGCTGGAGAACGCGTGCTCCATGTAGAACGAATGCAGGTTGAGTTTGTAAGCCGCGAAGGTGCGTAGCTGACGTTTGATGTAAGCGACGGTCGGCACTGGACCACGGCTGATATCGTCCGACACGCCGCGCCAGCGCATAGCGGGCCAATCGACTACGTGCACACCCTGGATGAACGCGTCTCTCGCTTCACCACGCACGAGTTGTTTGAGAGTTTGCAAACCGTAGAAGACGCCCGCGGCTGATGCCCCGGCAACGATCACGCCGTTTGGACTGGCGTGCAGCACGTAACCTTCTCCATTGAGATTCGCGGGCGCCTCAACCTTCTCTCGCTTTAGCGCAGACTGAATCGCACTCAAACCAATCCGCCCAATTAAAATCGCTTTGCGATCTCGCCCACCTCTAACCTTTAAATTAATCCCCACCTCCTTTACGTCGCTTATAAAATCCTCCGCCGCAAAGCGATCCTCTTGCGATCGTGAATCAGCAAGTTCAACGTGCGCGCCGCGCAGCGAAAACACCTGGCCCGTCGCCGTCAGTTGCCGCGGTTGGGGAAGGACTTGAATGTTTATGGTCCTACTTTGCGCGTGCGCAACAGTAGTAGTACCGAGTACGATCAGCCCAAAAACGAGAGTTCGTGTTAGAGTAGTCCGCAAGCTCTGTGTCCTCGTAGTTTTTGTTTTCGGAGGACTTTAACACAGAGGGCCGACCAACACGCCAAAACCAATGTCCTTAATGCTCGCAGAGATCGCGGAGCAGCCCGCGGCGCTCGAACGCACTATTACAAACGAGCGTGGCAAGATCGCAAAACTCGGCACACTGCTCAAAGCTCGTGACATCAAACTAATCGTCCTCGTCGCTCGCGGCAGTTCTGACAACGCCGCGTTGTTTGGCCGCTACCTGCTCGAGATCACAACGGGTATTCCCGTTTCCCTGTCGGCTCCGTCGGTGCACACGATCTATGGCGCGCGTCTGAAGTTGGACCATGCGCTCGTTGTGGGCGTGTCGCAATCGGGCGAAGGCGAGGACATCAATCGCGTGCTCGACAACGCGCGGCAGGGTGGCGCTTACACAGTCGGCATCACAAACGAGCCAAACTCGTCGATGACCAAACTCGTCGATGAGACCCTGCTCACGCACGGCGGCACAGAGCGCTCGGTCGCTGCGACAAAGACGTTCACCGGGCAGATGCTCCTCTTTTATATGCTCGCCGCTGAGTTGGCAGACAAGGCGCCGCCATTTTCGTATGAACCGATTCCGCAGTTTGTGGCGGGTGCGCTGGAGCAGAAGTCCGCGATTATGGAACTCGTGCAGCGCTACGTGTTCATGGAGAACTGCGTCGTCGTTGGTCGCGGCTTAGCTTACGCAAACGCGTATGAGATGGCGTTAAAGTTGATGGAGACGTGTTACGTCGTCGCGGAGCGTTTTTCGTCGGCGGACTTTCTGCATGGACCACTGGCGATGGTCGAACGGCATTTTCCTGTCATTCTTTTTGCGCCGCCGGGTGTGATGTTGCCTGGAGTGAAGAACCTGATTGAACGTCTGCGCGAGTTGCATGCAGACACGCTGGCGATCACGAGCGATCTGGACGCCGCGCGTATGTGCACCAGATCGATCGTGATGTCGCGTGAGATCGATGAGTTTGTCGCCCCGATTCCTTACATCGTGCCGGGCCAGCTCTTCGCGGCGTTGTTGGCGGATGCGAAAGGTCTTAACCCCGACGCGCCGCGTTCGTTATCGAAAGTCACCCGAACACTTTGACGATGAAGATCGAACTTAAAGATCGAACGACTCCCGTTTATCTACAGGTACGCGAACAGATCGAAACGCACATTCGCGACAAGACGGTCACGTCCGGCGAGTCGCTTCCCTCACCCTCGGCGCTCGCGCGACAACTCTCGGTAGATACAGGCGAGATCCAGCGTGCGTATTACGAGCTGGAGCGGTTAGGTCTTGTCACTAAACACACTGGCAAAGATTTCCTCGGCAAACCCAAAGTCGATTACCGCGTGACTTAGTGCGTTCCCAACTGCGCCGCCTCAATTACCCGATGTATAACATGACGGCACTAGACCTCCCGTAAAGGAAATTGAAAGGGGATATCAGACGACTATGGCGAAGATAACAGGGATCGGCGGCGTATTCTTTAAAGCAAAAACCGACAATAAAGCTCTACGCGAATGGTACAGAAAGCATCTCGGTCTTGAGGTTGAAGAGTGGGGAGGAGGCATCCTCAGGTGGACCGAGGATAATGCAGAAGATAAGGGTCTTACGGTATGGCACGTCGCTGAGCCGACCACAAAGTGGTTCAGTCCGAGTGAATCGTCCTTCATGATCAACTATCGGATCGACAACATGGATGAGATGATCGCGCAACTAAACACCGGAGGAGTTTCGATCCATCAAGGACCAGAGTATGCCGAGAACGGCGCATTTCTTTGGATCATCGATCCTGATGGAAATAAGGTCGAGCTTTGGGAGCCAAAAAACTGGGACGACAAAAATAAGAAATGAAAGGAGCGCCTGACATCAGAAAGGTCGCCATTCAAATGTTTTCGGCGCTGCTAACATTTCTTATCGGCGTGTCTACATCGTCAGTCTGGTTTCTTACCGACTCTCAGCCTGCCAGACCGTTCAGATTCTTGTCAGGGCCACCATGTCGTGAAGGGTTGGTGTCAGTGGAGTCCCACCCTGTAGGGCCATTACGCGTAACCGTTTCAGATACTGCTTGTGTGAATCGTCAGTCAGCAAGTGTGCAGTTCCTCGTGGAGAATCTGAGTAGTAAACTGATCACCAAGTACGAAATTCACGGTGTACGAACATACGACGAACTAATCTATGGCTCGGGCGTTACAACCGAGTTCGTTGAGCCGTTCCGGCCTCGTCAAACCCAAATCGGTTTTCTGGGAGGCGGTGTGGTAAAGCAATCAGGTGGTAAACCAGTTAGTGAGTTGAAGAATTTCCAACTGGTTGTTTGGTCTGTTAACTTTGCGGATGGCACCAACTGGATGCGCAGTTCACCCAATTAGTTTTTCTGAGCAGCACTCTTTCAGGAATTGCCCGGTTCCGACCGTTTGTCGCTAGTTGCTACTTGATGATTCTGCATGGCCAGAAGGACGCATCCGCTAACGCTTCTCTTGCTCCTCAGCGCAGCCGTCGCCACTGTTTACGCTCAGTCTGCGCCTCCAGCCGATCCCAAAATCGTCTTCAAGGTCTCGCTCGCCAGTAATCAGCGCGAGTTCCGCATCGGTGAGACCATTCCCTTGCAACTCAGCTTTAGCAGCACGGTCAAGGACCGTTATCGAATTAACATGGCCCAATACGACCGCAGCGGCCGCATGAATTTTGAGCGCTTCGTCGTCTCGCCCGCTGAGGGTGCTGTCGATCCACTGCCTGGCCATACGGGAGGCATGGGCGGTCTCACCACCTTCCAGTTTCTGAGCGAGCAGCCATGGACAATCAAACTAAACCTCAATGAGTGGGTGCGGTTCACTCACCCGGGTGAGTACCGTCTCAGCATTCTCAGCGATAGAGCTTCCGTACGTGATCCTTCAAATGCATTCGGAGTTTCCCCGGTCCCAGCGCGTTCAAACGAGATCACACTGAAGATCGTAGCGGCGGATCCCCTCTGGCAGAACCGGGTCTTTCGTGACGCAGTGTCGAATCTGGATAAGCCGGCTCCACGTAAACCGGAAGAGATGGAGCAGTACGCAAAAGCGCGCCGGCAGGCCATGGAGACGCTTCGCTTTCTCGGAACTGCCGATGCCGCTCGAGAGATGGCGAAGCGCATGCGTGGCGACGATTCCGGTGAACTCGACTACATTTGCTCGCTTGGACTTATATCAACGCCAGAACGCGAGGCCGCTCGCAGCGCGTTGGAAGAGGCGTTGGCTAATCCCGACCAGCCGATTAACGGCAACTTCCTGTATACGCTCCGCATGGTTAACTCTGATCCTGCGGCTGCGAACGTGAATTGGCGCGAAGGTCAACAACGCGCAGTCGAACAACTCATCGCAGCATTGAGCACCAAGCGCGGGAAGGCGTTATCAATCAGCCTGAGCACTGCCGTGAATGAGAGTTGGAATTCGGAAGCGCTGCCGAAGGAAACCACGAAAAAGATGGTCAGCCAATTGGTCTCGGTGTTTGATCAGTTGCCGTTGAACGAACAAAACTCGTTACTTACCTATCGCTGGGACAAGATCGGAGACGCCGCCATGCTCCCAATCTTGAAGCGTTACGCCCAGCGGTACCAGGATTTTCCCCAAATGACGGAGTCGAACGCCTCCAACTCACGGCAACTGAGCGCCGTTGCATTGAGACGCTGGTATGAATTGGATCCGGCGGGAGCGCGACCTGCCATTATTAATGAAATCTCGCGACCGCGGCCGCGGTTTGACGCACGGGTGCTAGGCATCTTGCCAGACGAAACACTGCCTGAGGTCGACTTCATCCTGGCTGAACATTTCGCCGCGAGCGAGGATCTGGATGGGTCGGCACATCTTGCTGCGCTCATCGCTCGTTACGCGACCGCTGCGATTCTTCCGCAGGTTGTCGAAAAGCTCGATGCGAAGATCGGCAAGTGGGCGTGCGCGATCCAGAATCCAACGCTCGCATACCTTTTGCGGGTTAACCCGGCAATTGCCCGCCCGCGAATCGAGCGAGCACTCGCGGCTCGAGGCCATGAGTTCACAGCATGTAATCATGGGTTGCTTCAGTCGGTCGCTGAGATTCATTACGATCCGGTACTGGAAGAGATCGGCATTCACAGTCTCGATGATCCTGATCCCCAAGTCGCTATGACTGCTGCCACGATGCTCGGAAACTTTGGTTCTCCTGCTGCGGAATCAGCTTTGTGGCGACGCTATACAAGTTGGAACGCAAAGTGGGTAGGGCGCGAGCCGCAACCGGAGTTGATGTTGGCCAGTCCTGGGGATGAGAAAGTCTATGAGCTTGGTTTGGGTCATAACCTGACGCAAGCCCTGGCGACAGGCAAGTCGTGGTTAGCAGACAAAACCAAACTGCAACGGCTTGCACAAATGACGAAGGTCAAACGTATCCAACAACAACTCGACTCGTATCTTAAGAACTGGGAGCAGGAGGCAATAACCATTTTTGTTGACAATCATGGATCGTCACCAACCGGGTTCTATGCGCAATTGGCCCAATACGAGTTTCGTTCAATGAATACTCTGAAACAGAAAATCACTCAGTTTCCTTCCGGGACGAAGTTTTTTCTCTCTCTTGCACCGCGGGAATCTGCGGCCGAAGATCAATCACTGATTGAACTGCGTGCTTTGCTTACCGCACAGGGAATGTTAGTCGCAGAACAGAAGAGCGCGCCTTAAACCCCACCCACAGTTTTTACGTGAACTCGCAATCTCCTTACCGCCCGTTCGCCTTGTTATTTCGGAAAAGAGGTTCGCTCCAAACCTAGTACATTTTCAACGGTCGTTCCGTGAATCATGGTTAACTTACGCTTACCCGTTGACCGGCACAGGACGGCACTCTCGCGGCGTTCACTGTCGCGGAATAACGCCAACGTCCTACGGCCTGCAGCTCTTCCCTTTGTGCTCGGCAGCTTTGCGTCTTCGATCACGTTGAAAGCATCTTTGGTGCAATTCTGCAGGAGTTCCTTGATCCCGTTTCCCGACCAATAACCATAGTCGTAGATCGTCAGACTACTTCCGTCAGGGGCAGTCACACCTGTCCTCGCGGAAAACCCGTCCGGCCCGTGTCGCCATTCGGTGTAGTTACCAGTTTCGATGAACTCCGGCTTTGTGGTCTGCGGCTGCTTGTCCTTATCGGTCTGCGGCTGCTGGTCTTGTGCCGTCAGGCCGGATACGAGAGCGAGTAGGAGCGCGATGATGTAGATCGTCTTCATGTTGAAGTTCTCCTAACTAGCGGAAGGGACTCTGTGTGTCACGACGTTTGATGCTTTCGCACACTTTGACGTCTTTAAACTGCTCCCTAGATAAACAACTCAACAGGAACACGAAAAAACTCAGCAAGGGACTTAGCGTGCGCCCTGCTGATGTTACGCTTACCGTTAACCACTTCGGAGGCTATGCCATCAGAGCCGAAGATGCCCAACAGATCGCGTTGCTTAAGTCCACGTGAGCGCATTAACTCTCGTAGGGCCTCATGTGGAGGCGCGTCGGGAATTGGATAATTCTTCGCTTCAAAATTCTCAACAAGAGTTGTCATCAAGTCGAGAAGTTTATCCTCTTCGGGCGAGCGCTCTTCCTTATCAATTAATTTTTCGATTTCAGCCAAAAAATGTTCGTTCTCAGCCTCAGTCTCGATGACGGCCGGCAGAGTTCGAGCCAGCAACTTTCCATACTTTCGACGATCAATCGCCTTTTTTGCCGCAACCCTCTTTCCACTTCTCCTTGTCGTATTCCTTATGGGAGAGAACGTGTTTGATGTAGATCGTTTGCTTGGCATATTCGATTTTAACTATCAGTCGGTAATAATTGCCTTTGATGTCGAAAACAGTGCAATTGCCTACCAAATCAGCAAAGGCGAAGTCTCGCTTCATTTCCGCCGGGTTCCGCCAAATAACCCGTTTGCTAACACTGTGCCAAAACCTCAGTGAGGTTTCGGCGTCGGGGTTCTTTTGCCAAAACTCGCGTAAGCGTCTCTTGCTGATGATGCGCAATTACGTTAACTCTCAAATCCGTCAACGGGCATGCGGCATCCTCTCATTTTGAGAGGATGCTGTCAAGTGTCGACTGCACCATAAAGCATCGCTCATAAAGTCTGCGGACCAACGCTCGTTCATTGCTTCAGGCACCACGAGAGGTGAAGGACATCTTGTCGGCAACCGCCTTTTGCCTTTTCGTCTTTTGTTCACTTTCAGACTGCAATAAACACGATAGACCGTTTGTGATTCCAGTCATGGCCCACGCGACGCAGGCGCCGGAACAACTTCCCGAATCCTTGTTCCGGTCGTCGCCAAGCCAACCCCAGCAGCAGTTTCCGAAGGGGTCCATCGACATTGGTTCGCGGCTCGTAGTGATAGACCGTGCGTTGTAGGCCGACCGCAGCACAAGCGCGACGTTCGCTCAACCCATGTTCTGTTTGCATTGCTGCCACCAGCTCACGTTTCACGGCTGGCTGCAAAGTTTTTTGCGATCACATCTTTCAGTGCGCGATTCTCCAGCGATAGATCCGCATACATCTGCTTAAGCGCCGGTTCTTATCCTCGATCTCACGCAACCAGCGAATGTCTGCGGCTTCCATGTCGCCGTACTTCGAGTTCCACTGTTAATAAGTCGCGTCGCTGATCTCGTGCTCGCACAACGTCCTTCACCGTGCGTCCAGCTTCCACCGCTTTCAAGATCGCGATGTTCGGTAATTTGCTCTTCCGCATCGAAGCCTCCTGGCGTCATAGTCGCCCCGGAAACCTCTAGTTTTCAATGGTGGTGTTTTAAGAGAGGTTACAGTTACAACAAGATGTCGGAGAATTCTGAGTTTTTAAGGTGCTATGGTAAAGTTCGAGACGCGATAGACTTGAAGCAATACACTAGATTAAAACCGTTACCGCTTTGATTTGCGAAAGTGGCGGAATTGGCAGACGCGCCAGACTTAGGATCTGGTACCGAAAGGTGTGGGGGTTCGAGTCCCCCCTTTCGCACCAAGAGTAGAGGTTAGTGCTCTAACGTTACAGCTTAGTTCTTTGTACTTTGTTCTTTGTCGGCACCCGCGCGAAGAACAAAGTACTAAGCACTAAGTACAAAGAACCGCACACACAAAAGAACAACGAAGATGAAAACTGAACTGACAGACGTCTCCCCAACTCGCAAGGAGATCAAGATCGAGATCGAGCCGTCGCTCATCCGCAGCACTTACGACCGCATCAGCGACGAGTACAGCAAGCAGGCAAAGGTTCCGGGATTTCGTCCCGGACACGCGCCACGCTCTGTCATCCGCACACGCTACAAAAACGAGATTCGCACCGAGGTGCTGCGCGAACTCCTGCCTGAAGCAGTCAACAACGCCATCGACGAACACTCGCTCGCAGCCATTGGCGAACCAAACGTCGAACTGGACAACAGCGAAGCGCTCGACAATTTCGGCGAAGCTCCGATTACTGTGAAGGTCGGTGTCGAAGTGCTGCCCGAGATCAAGCTTGAGAACTATAAAGGTCTCGAAGCTAAGCGACTCGTTCGTCCTGTAACCGACGCAGACGTCGACAAGGCGATCGATAACCTGCGCCATGCTTCTGCTGCACTTCAACCGGTAGAAGATCGCGGCGCCGAACTCGGCGACACCGTTACCCTCAACGCGCGTGGCAAGTTTGCCGATACTCCTTCGGAAAGCGAGGCTTCTGCCGAAGCAGACACCGAGCCGAAAACTGACACTGCCGCCACAGATGAAACTGCTTCAAAAGCTGAACAGCCGGACGACGACGAACACGAAGAGATCCACGTCGAAGACGTTGAAGTCGTACTCGGTGGCCCAGGCGTGCAACAGGAGTTCACTGACAACCTCCTCGGCACTCGACCCGAAGACAAGAAAAGTTTCGTCGTCGATTACCCCGCAGACTTCTCTTCCCAACCTCTCGCCGGCCACAAAGTCGAATACGAAGTAGAAGTCACTGCGGTGCGTCGCAAAGAACTTCCGGAAGTTGACGACGAGTGGGTGAAGAGTCTCGGTTTCGGCGTAGACGACGTCGCGACTCTGAAATCAAGGATTCGCGAAGACCTCGACATGCGCTTAAAGAGCGACGCCGAGCGCCACGTGCGTGACGAGTTGATTCGCCAACTGATCGCTGCGCATCCATTCGAAGTGCCACAGAGTTTTGTCGAGCAACAGACTAATCAACGACTGCAAGCTGTCGTGCGCGAGATGATGGGACGCGGTGTCGATCCTCGTAATCCGGACATGAACTGGGAAGGCGCGCGCGAAGAGTTGAAGGAGCAGGCAGAGAACGATGTGCGCGCGACAATGCTGTTGGAACATATCGCGCAAGCCGAAAATATCACGGTCTCGGACGAAGAAGTGGAAGCAGAGATCGAAGCGATCGCAACTGCCTCACAACAATCAAAAGAACAAGTACGTGCTGCCTTGACAAAGAATGGGGGCGAACGTAGCATCGCGCACAGATTGCGCACTCGTAAAGCGCTTGAACTTCTACTTGAAAACGCAAACATCACCGAAGCTGAGTGGACTGAAACCACGAATGACACAGATGAAGAAGCAAGCAGCGCACAAACATCTGGGTAATCTGTGGCGCTTCTGAGAGGTCAGAATTTTATGGCTTTAGTCCCCATGGTCGTTGAGCAAACTTCGCGAGGCGAACGCGCCTTCGATATCTTCTCACGACTGTTGAAAGACAATATTATTTTCCTGGGTACCCCGATCGACGATCAGATTGCCAACCTAATCGTAGCCCAACTGCTGTTTCTTGAAGCCGAAGATCCTGAAAAGGACATCAACCTTTATATCAATTCTCCCGGTGGTTCCATCACCGCGGGAATGGCGATCTACGACACGATGCAATTTATCAGGCCCGACGTGACTACGATCTGCGTGGGCCAATGTGCTTCGATGGGAGCGCTGCTGTTAGCAGCCGGTGCTAAAGGAAAACGTTTCGCTCTTCCCAATTCCCGTATCCTCATTCACCAACCATCAGGCGGATCGCAAGGCCAGGCGACGGACATTCGCATTCAAGCCGAAGAGATCCTGCGCATGCGCGAACTCACGTCCCAAATCATCGCCAAGCATACCGGTCAAACGTACGAAGCGGTCGAACGCGATGTTGAGCGCGATAAAATTATGTCTGCCATGCAGGCGAAGGAATATGGTTTAATAGACGAGGTCATCGCGCACCGGGAATAAACACCGGACATTCCGGAATAAACACCGGGCATTCCCCAAAGGAGCTTCCACTAGTTAGACATGGTGAGACGAACCGATGATACTTTGCGCTGCTCATTCTGCGGTAAATCACAGAATGAGGTTAAAAAGCTCATTGCCGGTCCGACTGTTTACATCTGCAACGAGTGCATTGATATCTGCAACGAGATCATTACCGATGATCAGCAGGCTGAATCCGTAGCCACTCGCCCGCCGCTGCCGAAGCCCAGCGAGATCAAAAACTTCTTAGACGAATACGTAATCGGCCAGGACGAAACGAAGAAGCGTCTGGCGGTCGCCGTCTATCAACACTACAAACGCATCGAGCTCGGCCGCCGTCGTTCCGACGTCGAGATCCAAAAAGCAAACATCCTGCTGATTGGCCCGACGGGGACCGGTAAGACCTTGCTCGCGCAAACGCTCGCACGCATGCTGAGCGTTCCGTTCACGATCGTTGACGCCACCACGCTTACCGAAGCCGGCTACGTCGGTGAAGACGTCGAAAACATCATTCTCAAACTTCTTCAAGCCGCGAACGGCGACGTCGAACGCGCGCAACAAGGCATCATCTACATCGACGAGGTCGACAAGATCTGCCGCAAAGACGAGAACCCATCGATCACGCGCGACGTCTCCGGCGAAGGCGTGCAGCAGGCGTTGCTGAAGATCCTTGAAGGCACCGTCGCCAACGTGCCACCGCAAGGCGGACGCAAGCATCCGCACCAGGAGTTCTTCCCGGTTGACACAACCAACATCCTGTTCCTGTGCGGCGGCGCTTTCGTTGGTCTCGAAAAAGTGATCGAAAGAAGATTGCGGAACAAGTCCCTCGGATTTCACGCTGATGTGAAGAGCGGGGCTCACCGCCAGGCCGACGCCCTCTCGCAAGTGCAGCCGGAAGATCTCATTCGCTTCGGACTCATTCCGGAGTTTGTTGGACGCTTGCCCGTATGTGGCGTGCTCCACGAACTCGACGAAGGCGCGCTGATCAAGATCCTGACCGAACCGAAGAACGCTTTAGTCAGGCAGTATCAGAAGAAGTTCGATTTCGATAACGTCAAGTTGAAATTCACCGAGGATGCTCTCAAGGCTGTCGCCCGACAGGCGGTTGAGAGGAAAGTCGGCGCTCGCGGGCTGATGATGATCCTGGAAGAACTGTTACTTGACTCCATGTACACCCTACCCTCGCAGAAACGTGTTAAGGAGTTTGTCATCACGAGCGAGATGGTCGAGCGCCGCCGCGCTGTTCCGGGTGAAGGACTCACCGGAATTGACGGCGCCGCAGCCTAATCATTGTCGATTTTCAGTTGCCGATTGCCGATTTTGGCGTACTCTCTCACCTCGACAATAGCTCTTCCAATCTACAATCGGCATTTGGCAATCGAAAATGCACGAAAGTAGCGTGCCTTTAGGAAATGGATTACAATTAGGCCTCTTTTAACGACAAAAGTCCCCCAGGGAAAGTAGTTCAAACCATGGAAGAATACTCAGACAGAACCCCCGCGGACGTAGCGTGGTACCCAATGGTGCCGATCCGCGACGTCGTCATATTTCCTTTTACTAAAGTCGCATTCAAAATCGGTCGTCCCGGTTCTGTCCGAGCCCTGGAACAGGCACTCGGAGGGGATCGCACAATCTTTTTGGCCACTCAGCACGACGCAACGGTGGACGAGCCTTCGCCGCAGCAGATCTACGGTGTCGGCACGCTCGGCCGCATTCTTCAGTCGCAAAAACAGGAGAATGGACAGATCAAGGTCGTGGTCGAGGGCCGCGAACGCGCCACCACTGTGCGCGTCGAAAACAGCGACGGGGCTTTCACGGCGCTCGTTCGTCGTGCTCCGGTCGTGAACGAAGAAGGCACACGTCTCGACGCGCTCATTCAGAAAGTCGGGCAACTCGTCGAGCAGCACCTGCGCCTTGCGCCTGACACGCAAACCGATGCGTTGCAGACTGCGCTGCGCAACCAGGAACCTTCGCATCTAGCTGACGCGCTCGCGTCGCAACTAAGAATTTCAGTTGAGGACAAACAAGGACTGCTCGAGATCTTCTCCACGCAAGCGCGTCTCCAGCGTTTGATCGAGCTGCTGGAAACTGAGATCGAGAAACGTCAACTCGATCGCACGATTCAAACGCGTGTGAAGCGGCAGATGGAGAAAGCTCAGAAGGAGTACTACCTCAACGAGCAGATCAAAGCGATTCACAAAGAACTCGGCCGCAAAGACGAAAAGGCCGAACTCGAAGAGCTGAAGAAGAAGATCGAAGAAGCCGGCATGACCGACGAGGCCAAAGAGAAAGCGATGCAGGAACTGCACCGCCTCGAAGCCATGCCGCCGATGTCAGCCGAAGGTACCGTTTCCCGCACCTACATCGATTGGCTGGTCAGTGTGCCCTGGAAACAGAAATCCAAAGAGATCAAGGATCTCGTGAAGGCTGAAGAAGTGCTCAACGAAGATCACTTCGGACTCGAAAAGATCAAAGAGCGCATCCTTGAATACCTCGCGGTGCGCCAGTTAGTGAAAAATCCGCGCGGCTCGATTCTCTGTTTTGTCGGTCCTCCGGGAGTGGGCAAGACGAGTCTCGGTAAATCGATCGCGCGCGCGACCGGCCGCAAGTTTGTACGACTGTCGCTCGGCGGCGTTCGTGACGAAGCTGAGATTCGTGGTCACCGGCGCACATACATCGGCGCACTGCCCGGCCAGATCATCCAGATGATGAAGAAGGCCGCGACCGTGAATCCCGTGATCCTGCTCGACGAAGTCGACAAGCTCGGCGCGGACTTCCGCGGCGATCCAAGTGCGGCGCTGCTCGAAGTGCTCGATCCCGAACAGAACCATACGTTCCAGGATCACTATCTCGACGTCGAATACGATCTTTCGAAAGTGTTCTTCATCGCGACCGCGAACGTGCTGCACACGATTCCGCCCGCGTTGCAGGATCGTCTCGAGATCCTGCGTCTTTCGGGTTACACCGAACGTGAAAAACTCGAGATCGCAAAGCGTCACCTTGTGCCGAAACAGGCTGAAGGTAACGGGCTGAAACCCGAACAGCTCAATTTTACTGACGAAGGAATTCTGGAAGTCATTCGTCACTACACCCGGGAAGCCGGGGTGCGTAATCTCGAACGCGAGCTCGGTTCGTGCTGCCGCAAGCTGGCACGCAAGTTTGTTTCTGAGAATCTCGGTGATCGAGCGACAACTCCGATCGACGAGGCGCGAGTTCGCGAAATGCTCGGTCCAATCAAGTTTCGCCAACAAGCCATTGCCGCTCACAGCGAGATCGGTCTCGCTACCGGACTCGCATGGACGGAAATCGGCGGCGAGGTACTTCAGATCGAAGCGACGCTCGTTAAAGGACGTGGCGGCGTTACGCTCACGGGCAAACTCGGCGACGTGATGCAGGAGTCGGCCCAGGCCGCACTGACTTGCATTCGCGCTCGCGCCGAACGACTGGGCATGAGTGTCGACTTTATTCGCAAACGCGATCTGCACATTCACATTCCGGAAGGCGCCATTCCCAAGGATGGACCATCAGCCGGTATCACGATGGCGACGTCAATGGCTTCCGCGCTTGCGCGGGCTCCGGTGAAGAAGAACGTCGCGATGACGGGCGAGATCACGCTGCGCGGAAAAGTGTTGCCGATTGGCGGCGTGAAAGAAAAGCTCCTGGCTGCTCATCGGTTCGGCATCGATACAATTATCCTGCCGAAGGACAACGAAAAGGATCTCAGCGAGATACCGGAAGAAGTTCGCAACGCACTCAACGTCAATCTCGTAGAGACGATCGACGAAGTGTTGTCGCTGGCGCTCGAGGAGGCGTGCCCAACCGACGCAGCCGCTACCGAGGCGCCGCCGTTGTGGACAACCGAGCAGCCTTCGCAAGGCATTCAAACAAGCTAATCGCTAAACTTTTTATCTGTCCTTAAAACAACAGGAGAATAACTATGAGCAAATATAAGGATGCCGATCTGATCTTGAAGCTCTACGATCTCCGGCGTGAGAAAACCATGCGCGAAGCGCGCAACTGGTTCTTTACTTTTAATCCCCAGAGTCCCCAGGACTTCATGGAAGTCCTAACCAGCGAAAAAAGCGGTTTGTATCGCATGGTTATTTCCTACTGGGACATGGCGTGCTCGCTCGTTAACAACGGTGCGATCGACGCGGATATGTTCAACGATGCCAACGGCGAGCACATCTTTGTTTACGCGAAGATGGAGCCGTTCATCCCGATGTTGCGCGAGCAAATGGGTTCGCCGCAATTTTTGGGGCATTTGGAGAAAACGGTGAAGGCGATTCCTGATTACGAGCAGCGCCTCGCCGCCATCAGAGAACGAATGGCCAAGCTCATTGAAATCTGGAAACAGAAGAACGCCGCCCAGACCGCCGCGGCGAGCAGCTAATTCAAAAAACCACGGATTTTCAAAGATGAACACTGACCGAATTCGCGTTTATCAGTGAAAATCCGTGGCCCCTACAAAGCGGAGTTTCTAAAAAGCGCCTTCCAGGAAGCTGACTGGCCGCGAGACCCCAAACCCGAAATCGCCTTTCTCGGCCGCTCCAACGTCGGTAAATCAAGCCTGATCAATTCCCTGCTGTCGGTTCACGGCCTCGCGCGCACCTCTTCGACTCCCGGCCGAACGCAGTCGCTGAACTTCTTCACTATCAACGATCGGTTTCGTTTTGTGGACTTTCCCGGGTTCGGGTACGCTCGCGTACCGGGAAACATAAAATCGACGTGGGGGGAGATGGCCACTACTTTTCTTGCCAAGCGTAGCCAGCTTGTGCTATCAATTCAGCTCGTAGATTCGCGCCACGAACCCACAAAACAGGATTTGCAGCTTCACGAGTGGCTTAAGGAATATGAAAAGCCGCGTTTAATTGTTGCCACAAAATCCGATAAGCTTTCGAACAACGAGTTGAAGAAGAATTTGGAGCACATCGCACGCGTGCTCGATGACGACAGCGTAATGGCCTACTCGGCCAAAAGCGGCCGCGGTCGCAACGAGCTTTGGCGCGCAATCGAGAGCGCAATCCAACAGCGGCAGCAGGTTGGAGACCGAGAGTTAAATTGACATCTCGTTGTAACAGAGAACAAATTCTCGTTTGCGCTTTTCAACAGTAAGCTTGTATCCTGAAACGAAAGTCGGCAATCCGAATCTCATCAGCCCCCTTTGCTCAATTTGAGTTTTTGGGCCACGCGCTTAGAGCAGGTGGCATCAAAAACGTTATTGAATTTGCCGCACGCGGAAAGTTGAGGTACAGTGCACGACACCGTTTGAGAGGAATATTTGTCGCCCCGCGAAATGAAGTGGGAATAGTCCCACGTCTGTCGCTTGACCGCACATTGTTCATAATCCCACTAGTTGATAATCGCTAACAAAAGACTGAGCTAGAGAGCTAGAGAAATACTTTGCCGAGAAAAACTGAAATGTCACAACGAACACGTTCACGCGCTTCGAGCGCGAACAACGAAGCTAATGGAGATGACGGCGGCGACACTACTGTAGCAACTGCCGAAGCTCCCGAACGAGAAACAAGGGAAAGCCGGGACGGCGGCAAGAACGAAGGTTTTCATAATCTTGCCGACCTCAAGGAGATGTCCATCTCCAAGCTGACGCAGATCGCCAAGGGCATGGACGTGCCCGGCGCTACGGGCATGCGTAAGCAGGAGCTCATCTTCAAAGTGCTGGCCGCGCAGACCGAGAAAAGCGGTCTGATCTTTTCCGAGGGGGTGCTCGAAACGCTGCCGGACGGCTTCGGCTTTCTTCGCGCGCCCGAGTACAACTATCTGCCGGGTCCGGACGACATCTACGTCTCGCCGTCGCAGATTCGCAAATTCGATCTCCGCACCGGCGACACCGTCAGCGGCCAGATCCGTCCGCCCAAAGAAGGCGAACGTTATTTTGCGTTAATCAAGGTCGAGGCGATCAACTTCGAGTCACCCGATCAGGCGCGGGAGAAAGTCTTCTTCGACAATCTGACGCCGCTGTATCCGGAAGAGCAATTGAGGATGGAGGTGCAGGCCGACAACCTCTCTGCGCGCGTTATCGACCTGGTGACGCCGCTCGGAAAAGGACAGCGCGGTTTAATCGTCGCGCCGCCACGCACCGGTAAAACGATGCTGTTGCAGACGATCGCCAACTCCGTCACGCAGAATCATCCGGAAACGACGCTGATTGTGCTGCTGATCGATGAGCGGCCTGAGGAAGTCACCGATATGCAGCGTTCGGTGAATGGCGAAGTCATTTCGTCAACGTTCGACGAACCGCCGACACGTCACGTGCAGGTCGCGGACATGGTGATCGAGAAAGCAAAGCGACTCGTCGAACACAAACGCGACGTCGTCATTCTGCTCGACTCGATTACGCGTCTCGCGCGCGCGCACAACGCGGTCGTTCCGCCGAGCGGCAAGATCCTCTCGGGCGGTATCGATTCGAATGCCTTGCAGCGTCCGAAGCGCTTTTTCGGCGCGGCGCGCAACATCGAAGAGGGTGGCTCGCTGACCATCATCGCCACTGCGTTGATCGATACGGGTTCGCGCATGGATGATGTGATCTTCGAAGAGTTCAAAGGAACCGGTAACTCGGAAATCCATCTCGACCGCCGCTTGAGCGACAAGCGACTGTTCCCGGCAATCGATCTGCAGCGTTCGGGAACGCGCAAAGAAGAGTTGCTCATCAGCAAAGAAGATCTCAATCGCATTTGGGTGATGAGACGCGTGTTGAATCCGCTCTCGCCCGTCGAGCAGATGGAAGTCGTGCTCGAGCGATTGGAAAAGACGAAGTCGAACGCCGAGTTTCTCGCGTCCATGCAGACCTAAGCCACAGATTAGAGGGATGGACATGACTCCGTGTTCATCCCTCTCTTTGTGCCTCCATCCTTGGTTTCTTACGTTCCAAGATGCGCATCGCGATTCTGACTTCTGAAGCTGTGCCTTTTGTCAAGACGGGCGGGCTGGCTGACGTTTCGGGTGCGTTGCCTAAAGCTCTCGGCGAACACGAAACCGACGCACGGCTGATCCTGCCGCTTTACGATCAGATCGACCGGCGGCTGTTGAATGACAAGATCATTGAAAACGTTTCGGTAGAATGGCGCGGCCGAGTGCACGCGGTGCGATTCCTGTGCAGCGATGCGGCCGGAGCTCCTGCTTACTTTGTCCACGCGCCGGAGTTCTTTGCACGTCCGAACATCTACGGCTGCCAGGACGATCACATTCGCTTCGCGTTCTTTTCGCGTGCGGCGCTCGCGTTGACGAAGCATCTCGACTGGCAGCCTGATGTGGTCCATGGCAACGATTGGCCCTGCGGATTTGCAGTTGCTGAGTTGCGTGCGCGGCGTCGTTACGATTCGTTCTTTCAAAACACGAAAACGCTTTTTTCGTTGCATAACGTCGGGTACCAGGGACTGTTTGATGCCGGCGATCTCTGGTGGCTCGGATTTGGGGACGCGCCCGAGCGCGACGACTTTATGCTCGAACGCACAGCGTCCGCGTTGAAAGCGGGAATGATTGCTGCCGATGCGCTTTCGACTGTGAGTCCGCGTTATGCGCGGGAGATTCAAACGCCGCAACAAGGCCACGGGCTTGATTGGTTGTTGCGGGCGCGAAGTAATCGGTTGATAGGAATCACCAATGGCGTCGATTACGAGATATGGAACCCGGAAACGGATCCGCACATCGCGGCAAACTTTTCTGCCGATGACCTGTCGGGTAAACGCGAATGCAAGATCGATCTGTTGCGGCGTTTTAGTTTGCCTGAGGAGTCGGATCGGCCGATTCTCGCGATTATCTCGCGGCTTGTTGGGCAAAAGGGTTATGACCTGATTCAGCTTGTCGCCGAGCCGATTTTGCGGACCGGCGCGTTTTTCATTGCGCTTGGCGCGGGCGCGAAGGAGTACGAGGATTTCTTACAGCGCTTGCATGATGTCGCGCCGCAGCAGGTGGGGATTTATAAAGGTTACGCGGGTGAGCCGCTGGCCCATCAGATCGAGGCGGGCGCGGATATGTTTCTGATGCCGTCGCGTTATGAGCCGTGTGGTCTGAACCAGATGTACAGCATGCGGTACGGCACGGTTCCCGTTGTGCGGGCCACGGGCGGGTTGGACGACACGGTCCAACAGTTTGATCCGCGCACCGGTACTGGGACGGGGTTCAAGTTTGGACCGTACGAGGCGGGTGCTTTACTTGAAAAATTACGCGAAGCCCTTTACTTTTATGCGCGGCCTGACGATTGGCCAAAGATCCAACGCAACGGAATGACGGTCGACAATTCCTGGGCAGCCGCTGCGAAAAAATACCTTGAGCTGTATCAGGAGCTTGCGAAGCTGTGAAGTGCGAACTCTGATGGCTCGCGAACTCTGATGGCTCTTACAACGCCAACGGCGTTTACTAATTCCAGCCCAGGGTTGCTTCAACCCCGGGAACACGTTTAACGAAGCACTGCAACGCTGAAAGCGTTCGCTACCCATGGCAAAAGTTGTCGCAGTTATAGGCGCCCAATGGGGCGATGAAGGCAAAGGCAAGATCGTCGATCTGCTCGCCGAGCAATTCGATATCGTTACGCGTTACCAGGGCGGTCACAACGCGGGCCACTCGGTCCAGGTCGGCGACCAATCATTCGTGTTACACCTGCTGCCCTCCGGCATCGTGCATCGCGGCAAGACGTGCGTACTCGGCAACGGCATGGTTATCGATCCCAAAGCCTTCTTCGTCGAGGCCGATCGCCTCACCCAACAAGGCATCGAAGTCTCGCCCGAACGCGTCAAGATCAGCTCGCGCGCGCACCTGATCCTTCCTTACCATCGCGCGTTGGACCACACCAGCGAAGAACGGCTCGGCAACGAAAAAGTCGGCACCACTCTGCGCGGCATCGGCCCGGCATACGAAGACAAAGCGGGACGCCGCGGTATCCGCACCGCCGACGCCCTCGTGCCGGACGTGCTGCGGTCGCGTATCGAACGTAACCTGGAAGACGCCAATCGCATCATCGAAGCGTACGGCGGCGACCCGCTCAACGCTGACGAGATCTTCCAGGAGATGTCGGTGCTCACCGAACGTCTTGGACCATTCATCGCTGACACCACGCATTATCTAAACATCGCCGCGAGCGAAGGCCGCTCGATTCTGCTCGAAGGCGCGCAGGCAACGCTGCTCGACGTCGATCACGGCACCTATCCGTTCGTGACTTCTTCAACGACGGTCGCGGGTGGCGCGATTATCGGCACCGGCCTTGCGCCGCATCGCTTGAGCGGCGTGCTCGGCATCGTGCGCACTTACACGACGCGCGTCGGTGAAGGTCCGTTTCCAACCGAAATGCTCGAGGGCGAAGCGGAGTTGGGCCAGATGATTCGCGAACGTGGCCGAGAGTATGGCGCGTCGACCGGCCGTCCGCGTCGTTGCGGTTGGTTCGACGCGTTCGCGACGCGTTATGCGGCGGAGATCAACGGCTTCACTTCGGTCGCGTTAACAAAACTCGACGTGCTCGACACGCTTGACGAGATCAAGGTGTGCACGGGTTACAAACTCAACGGCCGTGTGTGTGAATCGCTGCCGGCGGTGTCGCAGGATTTGCGACGCATCGAACCGATCTACGCGACGCTGCCCGGTTGGCAGAGTTCCACGTTGGGAATGACGGAGCTGAATTCGCTGCCGCCCAAGGCGCGCGACTACGTTGAGTTTCTGTCGTCGCAGATTGGTGTGGAGATTGGACTGGTCTCGACTGGTCCCGAGCGTTCGCAGACGATCATCGTGCGCGACTCGGCGCTTGGCGGCTGGCTAAATGAAGCCAGCGATACGCGATGAAGATGTAGGCGGCGACGACCCAGTCGAAGCTGATGCACAACGTCGCGTAAGACAGTGGAGTGAAGCTGCTGCCTGGGCCAACATAGTGCAAACCGAAATCCCATAGCGGATGTAATAACCACCCGAGAGCGAGCCAGAACGGCGACCCACGCCAGCCGTACAATCCCAGCGTTCCATACGCGATTACCTGAAGGAACTCGATCAGAAGCCAGACGCGTGGTGTCTGCTCATTAAACGCGAAGCCAAAGTAGGCACCGGCAGCCGCAAACAGCGCCGTTACCAGCAACGTCCTGCCGACGATGTCCTTAATAAACCGAGACAGCAGAAACGCAATCGCCGACAGCACCGCGCCACCGATCGCGCCCTCAATCAGCACCGCCTGAATAATCTCGGCCTCCATCACGACCCACACCTTAGCAGATCTTTTTGCCTGGTCTGTACTACAAGGGATCAACGAGTGCCTTTGGACAAGTGAGACGTGGTTCGGTAGAATGCGCGTCGAGGTTTTGCAATTGAAAAGAGCACGCCAAAGCGTGCTCTCCGCATGTAGATGGGCCGATAGCTCAGTCGGTAGAGCAACTGGCTTTTAACCAGTGGGTCGCAGGTTCGAGTCCTGCTCGGCTCACCACCGTAATCAATCGTTTAGGGCAGCTACTTCTACGATGAAGCGCTGCCCTTTTCGTTTTGGTGTGCGAATAGTGTGCGAGTACGGGGCGATCAGCGCCGAGGCCGAACACCTGCTTCGTCAGAATGTGATTTACCCGCTTCTCCAGTTGCGGGATCTCCCTCTCGAGACCCTTGGTGCCAACTATCTCACCATCGAGGATCGCTGATTTTACTTTGATTGCTTGATGAATAGTTGAGAGTTCAGGAAACCGTGCAGTTAATTCTTTCTTATTGCGAGACATGAACCGAACAAATTTCTTTTTCAATCAAGCATAGAGCTCTATATCCATCCCACTTCACTTCAAATATCCAATCCGGCGCAGAGAACGGCGCAATTCTGGGCGTTGGGAGCATTAATTCAATTGTCATCTAGATAAACCTTAACTTGATTGTGGAGGGTTTTCTAGCGGGCTCAGACTCAGGCGCGATTGGTGACTTGACGCGTCAACCTCGCTACGTTCGTATGAGCTGAACATCACGCCCGAGCTTATGAGTGAAGCTGCATAGCAAAACGTCGAATCAGCCCGAAAAGTTGTTCTGATTAAAACTGGACGTATGAGCAGATCGTCATTAACATAGCACCCGCGCATTAAAACTCCAGGCTCAGCGGAGATTCTCACATGGCTTTCCTACATCCCGGCGACTTATCAAGTTCTCAATGGCTTTTCTTGCTGGTCTTTTGGGGAGGCCCTCTTTTTGGCAATGGTCGTTACGAGAACGACGACAAGGGGAAGAAAAATAATCATAGAGAGGTTGTCGGGTCACGTGCGCTTCACGGATCATATTAGTGGAAGCGGCGAACGACTTTTTGAAAAACTCGAAGCATGCCGCTGTAAGTACCCCTCAAAAAGCGACCATTGAAAAGTAGAGGTTTCCGGGCGACTATGACGCCAGGAGGCCTGAATGAAGCGGAGCAAATTCAGCGAACATCAGATCATCGCGATCTTGAAAGCG
>JAIVJV010000012.1 GCA_020199835.1 Acidobacteriota bacterium
CATAACACCTCTGCCTGCGTATCCACCGGAAGCTGAGCCAACCTCGGACGGTCCCCGATCCTTCCAGACCACAGTACGCGTAATGCGAAACGAGCACCCTCATAATCACCAGCTCGTTCGAGCCTATGGGAGTCTTTACACGCTCGTCTGGCCTGCCAGTCCCGCGCCTGACGCGTTTCTTTAGCTTTGTTAGCCAGTTCCATGCGTTCGTTGCTAATTAGTCGCGTCTGCGACTATTGATGTTATGATTTTTACGCTCAACAATTTCGCGGTCTGATAACCAGACTGCTTCCACATCAAAAGGATCTAAAAACAATGAACAGACTTCGATGCTTTCTCTTTGCAACCATAGTGGTGATCTCTAGCTCAGTGCTCGCGTTGGGAGGAGATATTCAGGGTCCGGGTAAAAGCGATCCTGCCCCGACTCCGACACCATCTGCGTTAACAACCGCGGCAACAAGCGACGGTCTCACACAGCCAACATCGAATCAAGAAATTCAGATTGTGTGGCCGGACGCCACCACATTACTCGTGGAGCTCCTGCTCACAATCTTCTAAATCACTCTGGGCTACAATTATTTGCCCTTGGTGGCGCTGGTGCGGTGCGCTAAAGGTCGCAATTTGCGCTGAGTAAGGGCATTCAATCCTACCCTAATCTCCGCGATTGTGACAACGCATAAACCTTGACACCCGCTGTGCGGAATTATGCCTCACTTCAATTGCTTTGCTCCCACCTGCGAACTCCGACCGACGCGTCTTCGCAGAGTCCATCCGTGAGCCACACGCTGCTACGCCGCAACGTTTGCTGCTATATGAAATAACATACATCGTTTCTTGCAACTACAATCATTTACTTCCGTTCCATACAGATAGCTTTCCGCACTCTTCTCAACGTGGACAAGTTTAGCTTGACCATCTGTCATAGCTGCCTATAATCCCGCCTCTCGTATTCAACCTTTCGCTACTCATGCGAGTGACTCAATTCTCATGTCGATAAGGAGCGTTCATTCTTTCAAGTTCTACCATGGACCATCTGAAGACGGTTACTAGCGATCACGATACCGTCCACAGTTCCATCGATTTAGATGTGGCGCCAAGCATAAGGATTCTTCATATTGAAGATGACAAGACGATTGCTGCGGTAGCGAAAGAGATGTTTGAAGAACAAGGCTGGCAGGTTCAGACTTGCGATGATGGCAACGCCGCCATCGAACATATCTCTGGCGGAGTCCATTACGATTTCTTGCTCTTCGATTATGACCTTCCAGGCATCGACGGTTTAGAGCTTGTCCGGCACGCACGCAAACTGGTCCATCGCTCTCGCACACCAGTCGCCGTGCTTTCGGCCAGTCCTGTTGAGGCAGAGGCGCGAGAAGCTGGAGCGGATGTTTTCTTGCGGAAGCCGCAAGATATTGGATCACTTGCTGAAAGTATCAGTAGATTGCTCGGCGAACGCCAGCAATAAATTGAAAGTCATTTTTGAAACTTGATCCTCGCCCTCGCAAGGGGCCGCGAACTGGGCAGCGTTCTCTAAGGGGAGCCACTCGTGATGTGGGAGCGCGAGCGGCGCGGTCCGAGTGGCTCGGCGAGGAATCGTAGCCAAATGGACTGACAGCTCTTGGCACAATTTGACAAAACAAACTGGAAGATGGAGGCGGTGACAAACCTACATCTTCCCAGGAGCAGAACCACTTGTGCAGGTGGGTCGCGAGTGGTTCTGCAAAATTCTTGGTCCTTTGACATTTGAAGATGAGGGTTCTCGAACCCTCAAATAGTGGCCCTGTGAAGGGGGTCACCGAGTTCGCGGAGGCGTCACCGCCCAGAGCGCTCTCCGCGGACTCTGCGATACGCGATTGTGGCCTTGGGGTGAGGGGGCCAAAGAGTATGCGGGAGCAGCGGGCAACGGGATGCTTCCGCTACTCAGCTTTCGTTACGAAATGCTAACTATTTTGAGAACCTCGCAAAGTGGAAGCTCCGTCCTTGGTGAGGGGGACGCGATCTTCCACCAGTAGAGCCATTCGCGTGGCGGCGCAAACGTGAACGCGAATGGCTCTGCGGGGGGAATCACCTTCAAACGCATTGCGTGAAACTTTCACGTGGCCGTGATCCTCAAGGTGCAAGGGATCGGCCAGCAGGGGAGAGCCACTCGCGATTCGTGGGACAGTACCAATCGGGAGGCGCTGTTCGCGAGTGGTTCTCTGAATCTGAAGCTGAAATCCCGGTATCTAGATAGTGGCCTTGGTGAGGGGGCCACGGGCGAGTTCGCGGAGCGCTCTCCGCCCAGCAGCGCTCCGCGAACTCGGATTCCGCTTTTGACAACCACTGTTCAAGGGGGGGCCTCGCATGTGGAAGGTCCGTCTCGCAGAAGACGCGATTCTCCACAAGTCGAAAGCCACTCGCAGGGGGCGCCGCGACGCGCGGTTTGCGAGTGGCTTTACGCGGATCATGCTCAAGTCCTCCCCCGTTAGACGGGAGCTGACCGATCTCCCATGGCTGTCGCGTCTACAAGAATTTGCGGCACCGAGGAACTGCGAGGATCTACCGCATTTCTCGGGGTGAGCGTCACTTGTGTAGGTGGGACACACGTGACTCTCCTAAAGGGCTCGTCATGAGGGTTATGGCGAGAGCGCTGACATGAGTCCAGACATGTCGGCCCCCTTTATTGAATCCCACATCGAGACCCGAAACAATGTGGGAGGAGGCGTTGTGGCTCCGACACACAACGCCTCGCATTTGAAGGTTCAAAGCCCAATGGGTAATCCTCGTCCTCGACCAAAACTTCTGCCTCAAAAACTTGTCCTTATTAGAGAATATTTAAACCTAACCCAAAGTCAGATCAAAGAGGCGCTTCACCTATCTCAAGCAGCTCGTCCTCGTGTTTCAGAGTACGAGAACGGAAAGCGCACGCCGCCCTTGGAAGTCGTGCTCGGCTATAGCAGGTTAGCACGAGTACCCATGGAATCACTTGTCGACGATAAAATCAGTCTAAGCCAGCTTGGGACATTCGATTATGAACAGCTTCTGCAGCTTGAGAAGCTCGCTGTTGAGCGTAAACACACTGGACAAAAGAAGCGAGTCCCTAAACTCACTAAATAGCACTATGAAACCGAAACACATTTTCACCAGAGGATTCCAGGCCGAAGGACCAAGAGCGGTGGCGACCATTGCCATTGCCCAAGCGATACTAAATCCGGAAAAGGGTCCTGTCTCACAATAATCGATCTCCCTGAGGTCTTCGCCTTGAAATGGGTCATGTTCAAGCGACAATTATTGCACAACAAACTTCGCACCAAAACTTTTGGTCTAATTGGGCGACACGCAACAAGCCTGTCACTCTGATTCGTGCAACGGGGGTTACTAAAGACGAGAGGACACTTTGGGAAAAGTACTGGACTCAATCGTCATAGAATGGAAAAAGAGGGGTCTTGACGATAACCCGCTTTATGATTTACTCGTTAAAGTCGCAAATAAATATGCCGATGATCCCGAGTTTGACTCCTTAGTTGAAAGAGTAATCACCGAGGCTCCCCTCTGCACATGTAAGTCACTTCTACACGATCAGCTGGGTGGGCCACAAGCTGAAGATGCCGACGTGATCGGACTCAACTACAGAGGTTCTCATCCTCTGCTCCACGAAGAGCAATGTCCTTTACACTCGGGTCAAATACAGATAATTGACGACACTGGAAATTAGCCTTGTGAATACTCCCGCTGAGCTAAGGATATACCGTGGGTCATCGACGCCAAATGCCACGACTAATGCCTGCTAAGTTACAGGCGATTCGTAAACACCTGGACAAAAGTCAATCCCAGATGCTCACGCTTCTGAACATCGACGACATCACAGCGCGCATCAGCGAATATGAGCATGGAACAAGGCATCCTAGCTTACTTACACTTCTTCGTTACTCAGAAGTCTCTGGAGTTTTAATTAATGATTTAGCAGATGACAACATCCCGGTTACGGAACTGCCTTTCGGCAAGCGTAAAAGCCGAACGCGACACACACGCGCACGGGAGTGAGAAGTGTTCAGGCAACCGGCTGCTTCGCATCAAAATGCGGCACTTTCAATTTCGCCCGTTACAAAGAACAACTTAATTCCGCTCAGTGCGTGACAGAAACTCAAATGGGTAATCCTCGTCCTCGACCACACCTATTGCCCGAAAAACTTCTTGCGATTAGGACGTTTTTGAATTTCGGCCAACCTGACATGGCAGACAAGCTTCAATTCGAAATCGGTTGCCACTCCGGTCGGCAGTTGCAACTGCACCCAGGCCGCATTTCGGAGTACGAGAGTGGGCAGCGTGAACCAAATCTCTTTGTATTATTAGCCTATGGCCGATTAGGACAGGTACACATGGAATCTCTTGTAGATGATGATATAAAAATAGACACATTTCGCACACGGCTTGGCAATGAAGTTTGCTACTTTACGACCTCACCAGCACACCTGAAACCGGGACCTGTTAAAAAAACGAACAAACCAGTGACTTTGCTTAGTGGAACGCATTAGCCGCCAACCACAAGTAGACGCTGTTGCGGCTTGCGGAACTAACCTTGAAACACGACCTTGAATACGAGATCTAGATCATCATCAATGATCGGCGCGAGTGAGACCTTAGCAAGGCGAGCATAGGCTAATAGCACGTTGAGCGGTGGTGGGCTCTTATCCCGTTCGTACTTCGAAATATTCCGGTAAGACATTTCCATCCCCAACCGCTGAACCATGCCGCTTTGAGACAGGCCCAACGTACGAATCCGCAATAACTTCTGTCCCAATCGTTTCAGTCTGCTCCGCGCGTGGCCCATATCATTGCGGTCTAAGTAAACAGTGGCTACAGACGCGCAAAGTGCTGCCCGCGATCTTGAACGTCTGCACCTTGCCCTTATCGATGTAGTTGTAAACCGTGCGGCGATCTACGTCTACGATCTTTGCCGCGCCAGCGACGCGAACGATCTTTACGTACTCCTTACAACGTGGGCACCATACGCGCTGACCTTGCACTAAAGGTGGTTTTGAATCGGTCATAGTTTGGCCCTTTACTTAAACTTGAGGCATAACCGAGGACGCTGCCGACCTCACCCCGACAGCATCCCCGGCGCGCCTCATGCTCTGAGCCGCACGAGGCTTTCTGGGCTAAACAACAACTCTCTATAATCAATGTCGCTGAAAATGCGGTTCGTGTGAGATCGAAAACGAGATTTATTTTGAGGTGCGGCAATGTCCACAGACTTTCCGAAACGTTTAGGCGACAAACTAAAGGCGATCCGCGAGCACTCGAGGTTATCGCCAGATGAGTTTGCGCCGCAGGTGAAAGCGAGAGACGGTGCGGAGATTACCAGCTATGAGAGCGAAACAGGGGAGTTACCTGTAACCGTTTTAATCCGGTACGCGAAACTCACTGGCTTGCCTTTGGAAAACTTCGTAGACGATGATCGTGACTTGTGGCTGGGACACAGGCAGAATTGAAGTATGAGGAACGTAAAGATCACGAAGAACGCGACACTTCAAAAAGACGGAGACGGAATGTTCTGGCTACTGATTGAGTCATCGGTTGGCTCTGGTCTTTGTCGATGAGTACTCGAAGCATTTATGAACGAGCAACAGTCGCCAGTAATCGAATCTCCGAACTAAGAACTTCTTAAGGAGGTGTGTGTGCTCTCGCTCTCACTCCGGCCAGTCAACTATATTATCCCCCTTTTTAGGCCAGTTGGTCTGCCTGCCAGCTCGCTATCGGGCTTGGGAGCGGAAGATCATAACTTATCGCAGTTCTGAGAGAATTCCCCGGGCAGAACGTAGTCATTGTCGCCTGCTTGCAATAAATAAGGAACTAAGTCGCCTCAGGTAGCGGGCGGCTTGTCGATCATACCAAGAGCTTTCATTCTCTGATGCATTGTTTGCCGCCTCATGCCCAACAACTGTGCGGCCTCTGTCTTGTGCCAGTTCGTAAGCCTTAACGCATAACTGATATGCCATCGGTCCTGCGCATCTTGCCGATCCTTTAGAGTCTCACCTACACCGAGCGGTGAGAATTCATTCCCACAGTCAAAAACAACAGGATTGGCACCGCTCTCTCGCACCGCGTGTTCAAAGGCGGCAAGATTCACTTCGTCTGCTGATTTCACAACCGCACATACACGCTCTACCACTGTTTCCAATTGCCTCACGTTGCCTGGCCATTGCAGATCAGTTAAGTACGCCAATACAGGCTCTGGCACTCTATAATTGTGCCGACTTGCAAAATACTGCGCCAACGCGGGGATATCGGCTCTGCGCTCTCTCAATGGTGGAATCCGCACTATCCAGAATCGGTCTTTCAAATCTGGTTTGATACAACCGTCTTCATCCAAACCACGATTAGTCGCACCAACAAACCGAACGTTGCACAAACTCTCATCAGGGCAACCTACTACGTTGTAAGTACTAAACTGCACCACTCGCTTTAATAATGCCTGCGTAGTGTCACTGGCCTCATCCAGTTCATCCAGAAACAATGTTCCACCTTCAGCTTTCTGAATGTAGCCAATGCGATCTCCAACCGATCCTGTAAACGATCCTTTCTTTGAACCAAAGATTTCAGCCGGAGCCAATTGATGAGCGATAGCACCAAGATTCACAACCTGGAATGTCTCACCACTTCGTCGAGACCATTCGTGAATCAAACGCGCCAATAACTCCTTTCCCGTCCCGCGCTCGCCTAATAAGATCACATGCGTCATCTTCTGCGCACTCCCGCAACCATCCAACGGAGCTATCTCACGAAGCTGACTTAATACGCTCTGCATCGCGGGGTCTTCTGCTATGAAACCCGATACATCGACCTGACGAGTAAGTTTACTTCCCGGCAGCGTTTTCAATCTTTGAGCTGCCGCTTTCATGATCACTTCCAAAGTCTCAGGGCTATCCACACTCGTTTTTTTCGCGAGCCCTAGCACCAAACTTAACCGGCCCACAGAATACGTTCCCCAGATATCGCAAAGCTTTGAACTCAAACCACACTCACGAAGAATCTCACCCGACTCACTCGAAACAATCTCGATCCTCGACTCACCCACACCTATCGACGCCAGACACTCAATCACTGACAATTCAAGCGAAACCACGTCTTCACATGACAACACCGGCAAGAGTGTAGACAACGCTCCTCCAACCGACACTGTCACCTCGTCTCGATCGTCCGCTCTTTCGTCAACAACTTTCTGTGCAGATGGGGCCAATGATTCCCAACTAGCAAAAGCAGCATCAAAATCGAACTCATCCGTGTCCACATCAACGTCGCTCTTTCCACAGCGCATATGGTCAAGTCGCTTTGTCAGATCGAGGTTGAATCGATTCGGCCTCAGGTTGATTACCTCAGGAACCCGCATTGCTTCCGGACCACCTTGAAACTGACGGGCGCCGGCACCAGGTAAACCAGCGGTACTGATTCGGAACAACTCAAAGATCACATCAGTAGCAGACATATTTCGTAATACATCTTCACTTGAATCTAATACCGCATCCACGTACGACCCATCATTCAGATAAATCGTCCCTCGCTTACAACGCATTGCAAACTCCGTGATCGCTCCAACATCAATCGCCTCCCTCAGTAACAACGCATCACAACGACTCCAATCAACCGTGAGGTGACCAGTCTTGAGGTTGTAGTCAAACATTCCCGTAACTTCTTCTAGACTGAAATATTCGAACAGAAAAGACATCGGCAGAGGATCTGCACTCGATACCTCTGTAGAGTGCTGGACCACAACGGCCTTAACGCTCACATCAACTAAACTCTGATCGAGAGCAGCAATCAGCTCGTGAGGCAACGGCAGTTTGTCTCCCGTCATTGGTGTCGCGGAAACTGAACCACCTTCTCTCAAGTAACGCTGCACAACGTCTGGCGCTGGCCCATATCCTCGCCAACGTAGAGCTTCCGTCTCACTTATACCGCTCGTGCGCGTCATATCACCCGCCGCTGCGGCGATTCTCGCACTCGTTAGCGCTTCGACCGATGATTCACTGCGCATGATGACGTGAGAGTTGTAAAGATGAGCCAGAGCGGCAGCTCCCCCAACGTCATTAAGAGATACACACGCCAACGCCGACAATAGTTCAAACACAGCACTCTCATCAGATGTCCGACATCCACTCGACGTCATACAACTCCGCGCGTTAGCCAGATCCTGTAACGCTTGGTCCACTTGTTGCTCCGCCAACGAGACTTCTGCCGACAGTAACCAGGTGGCAGCCGTTACGTTCGAAAGATCCTCATGATCTATCGTCTCCGTTATCTCTCCCAGGCCCCGAGCCGTCTCCATTACGACACGTTCCGTCAGTGTTACCTCAGCACGTGCCTCTTTAGTATCGCCACGGTTTAAAGCCAAGCGAGCTCTGAACCGCCTCAGCGAAGCGAGAAACGAGCGCTCCAGTCGTTCCTTGTCGGCCAGCAATTTTCCGGCTATCCGATACGCTGCGCGCGTCTCTCCACCACCCTCGAGCAAGAGCGCAGCAAGTAGCAACAGATCTCTTCCTCGTGCAGTTTCCAAGTCGTGTTCATTCACTAATTCCTCAACGCGCGCGACGCGTTCGTGCATGTTTGAAAAATCACCCCGCCGCAGTTCCTCACGAATCATTTTTTCGATCATGCTGGCAGAGTTGGCTGCCTGATTCGCCAACCATCGTGAACCTGACGACACCTTAAAAAACTGCGATTGCTGCGTAGACATAGGTTTGAACTTAATAGCGAAGAAAACAAATGATGAAAACGTTACTTACTGAAGTCTCCGGTCGAAGCTGGATGGACACGCAGATGGCCTCAAGGGCTCAGGCCGGCCGCGACTACACATCAACCTTGCATCGCTTGTGCCGCGAGCACCACAGGCCTCCTAGATAAAAATGGGCTTGTTTTTGCGTTATTAAGCCAGATCTGGGCCACTCAGAAACGACTGACTGAAGGATTTAACCACACCCAATTACTGCCCCCTGTCGCGCCTTGCTACAGTGCCCTGATAGAACCTCCGCTTCATACCTGGTCTCAACCCTGCCGGACGTAACAAATTGCGATGCCCCATCGCACGAACCTATTGTCATAGACCAAATAAACAAGCGGAGAGTTAACGGAGTAATTCAACACGCTATTCACGAAATGAGAAATGATATGGCAAAACGTGCAACAAAAGGGATGCGCTTCAAAATCAAGGTTCAGACATTACTAGGCCAACTCGCTCTTATGAGCGGTATTGAGGATCGCCGCACGTCTATCCCTGTCTTACATAATCTGAGTATCGTGAGCCAAGCACCTAACACGATCAAGCTCACGGCAACTGACCTCGATGTAACTCTCACGTGCCAAGCCGAAGCCGACATAACCGAGCCCGGCTCCATCCTAGTTCCGCTAAAAAAGCTGCTTGATATAACAAAGACCCTACCTAAGATTGCTGACATCACGTTCCAGGCTCTCGAACAGGGAGGGGCGCAAGTCACGTGCGAGCGAGCATCCTTCAAATTGGTAGCCCCAGAGTTCGAATCTTTCCCTGAACTTCCGAAACCTTGCGAAGGTGCCATTCAAATTCCGGCCAGCACCGTCGCGAGCATGATCACTTCTACAATTTTTGCTATCACTGACGAAGCGTCTCGCTATACCCTCTCCGGAGCAAAAGTTGAGATTGATCAGCAAAGTCTCCGAATGGTCACCACCGATGGCCATAGGCTTGCCAAATCGGAAGACAAGACGACAACTGCCCAAAATCCAATCGAAGTCCTCATACCCGAAAAAGCTCTTGCGGCGCTTGGCAGACTCTGCGCTGCGCATGATGGACCTGTTACTTTTGCTGCCGACGAAAACCATGCTCACTTCAACGTCGGCTCCAGCGTACTAACGGCAAGACTACTCTACGGACAGTTCCCCGACTATAAGATGGTGTTCCCCAAAGACAACACGCGTTCATTCACTGCTGACGTTGCGCTCTTTCGTGACACGCTCAGGCGCGTTTCACTCATGGCTGACGAACGAAGTCACTCCGTACGCCTCGACGTTAAAAACAACGGTACCCTGACGATCATCGCAACCAACTCTGAAGGCGGCCAAGCTGTCGAGGATCTTCCAATCAACTTGCAAGGAGATACCACCACTCCGTCCGACGACGTCGCACTCTCCATCGGATTTAATGGAACTTTCGTCCTTGAGGCACTCGCGTCGATTAATGCTGACCAAGCCACGATGACATTTAAAGATGCAAACTCGCAGGTCATGATCATACCCACCATTCCCAGCACGATTGAGATCGCTAACGTCGTCATGCCCATGCGGATTTAACGGCCAATCCAATCCTTTATTAATAGAGGGGTAAGCAGGTCGAACACTGCCCACGCTAAGTGTCGAACATGAGGGCGCAACTACAGCCGGAAATGGACTTCATTGGTCCACGTCCTCTGGCCGGCCACTGTAAGTATCGTCTTGAGACCACCTGTGACAACTCTGCTAAGTACGGCTTATGCGAAGTCTGCCATGAACACGCCAGCGAAGTTTTCATGCAAACCGAAAGTCGTTGGTTCGATGATCGACACGGTTGCGGATGGACCTATCACCGCTGTCGAACAACAGTCTTCGGTCACAAGACCTGTTTAGAACGGTTGCAGCGAACCACCGTCCCAATACCATGACGACCAATCCTTAAACCCAGCCGACCGCGTAACGACCGTGGCGAATCATGTACAACTCGTTCTCCTGCGGACGCAGTGCTTCGCCGAGCCGAAGCAAAGCAACGAAAAGCATCGATCGTTGTACTGCCTGGCAGACCATCCCCAGGATTGGAACTAACCATTGCGCTTGGCCCGCTCGTTTATCGCGCTGCTTTAACAATTTTTCGCCTGGCTTATGGGTCATTCCACCAAGATGTTACTGGCGTCACAATCAGCTCTCGGCAGCTATTCACCGAGGCTCGCAATTATTCTATCGGTTCAAAACTGGTCACTCCTCATTAGCATTCCCCTTTAGCGTTAGTCATGTACGAGGTTTTAAGGCAACACGGAACCCTGCACTTTGATTGTATCGTCCCGATTCCCCTATCTCCCGACAAGCAAGAAACAGGTCAGTTAAATCGCACACGAATACTTGCTCAAGCACTTGCCGCTTTGCTGCGACTAACAGTTGCCGATGTGCTCTCCCTAAGTGGCCCAATCTCGAAACGACAGTTTCTATCCGCGGGCTTAACGCAGTCTCAATTCGAGCACCAATATCGTCAGCTCCTGCACGTTGACGCAAGCATCAGACGATATCCACACATTCTACTGTTGGATGATGTTTGTACTGAAGGATCGACGCTTAATTCCGCTCTACAAAGAATCCGCGAGACTCATCCTCATTCTCAGTTAAGCGCAACTACAGCCGGTCAGATGATTCTCAAGAGTATCGTTACAAATGAACGCCTCATACTCGGTCACAAACCCCCGATGCTCTTTACAGATTTAAGTCCACAGACCCGATGACAACCAAACCAGCCTGTCAACTCTTAACTTCCATTGAGGACGGGAACGATGCTGTGGCTCGTCTATTAGATCCCACCTATGCAGTCCAACAAAAATTCGACGGCAAGAGGATCATACTTCACATCGATCGAACATCCGTTACCGCATACAACCGCGATGGACTCCAATGCGACATCTCAAAGAACATCGTCACCGAAGCAAAACTGTTTTCACCAATAGCTCCCCTCGTGATGGATAGCGAATGGATACGCGAAACTAACAACCTTTATGCTTTTGACTTACTTGAAATCGACGGGATAAATCTTCGGCCCACTCGATTCATCGACCGAATTCAACAACTAACCAAGACACTAAACGCCGCACAGACTTCCTTAATACATCCAGCACGTACCGAGGTGGAAGAGACAACCAAGATCGCACTGCTTAAGCGAATAAACGAACTCAATCTTGAGGGCATAGTATTCAAACACATTCCAAGCCCTTACCGAATTGATAGAGATCCTCGCCAGTTCAAATACAAATTTACGCTCGTCAGTTCCTTTATTATTGTAAAGCGAAATGAAAAAGACTCCGTCGACCTGGCAGCCTACGACGATCGCAACCAACTAATTGACGTAGGCACTGTCAAGATCCGAAACCGCCTTTTCAATCCAATTCTTAAGGAAGGCATGATAGTCGATGTGCGCTATGCCCATGCCTACCCCTCACACAAACTCTGCCAGCCCCGAATGATCTCCATCCGTGACGATCTTCAACCCAACAGCTGCTTGCTCTCACAGCTTAGATATAAGGCGGTTAGCCCAATCGCAGTCTGACCAATATCCACTGACCTCAAGGAGCCGCAAGTATGCGTAGTATCTGGAAAGGCGCTATCAGCTTTCTCTTAGTTTCGATACCCGTCAAAGTCTACAACGCAATCGAGACTAGCGAGAAAATTCAATTCAATCAGTTACACGGCGACGACTTTGGTCCAATCGGTTACGAAAAACGCTGCAAGAAATGTAATTTGGTAGTGTCGAGTGACCAGATTGTCAAAGGTTATCAGCACGCCCCTGAGCAGTACGTCGTTGTCTCACCCGAAGAGATCGCAAGTATTACTCCCGAATCCAACCAATCAATTGAAATCATCGGCTTCCTGAAACCGGCAGACATTCCGACAACCTATTTCGATGCCTCCTACTTCGCTGCCCCGGACGGCGCCGCCGCCACCAAAGCCTACACGCTGCTCCGAGAAGTCATGAAACGCACGGAACGGATCGCTATCGGAAAAGTCATCCTCCGTGAACGGGAAGAACTCATCGCGATTTCGCCGGAGGGAGATGGTCTAATTTTGCAAAAGCTTCACTACCGCCACGAAGTTCGAGTGATCGAGTCAGTGCCTGGCATATCCTCCAACAAATTGACACCACCCAACACCACTGAACTAGACCTAGCCGAAAACCTCGTGAATAACATGCTCACCAGCTTTGCCGAGATCGACACGATCGATCACTTTCACAGCGCCTTAAAGCAACTGCTCGAAACAAAGGCTGCTGGCGGAACCGTCGAAGTCAAGGCCGCCAAGACTGCCGCTGCTCCCGTAATCGACATCATGTCCGCTCTTCAAGCAAGCCTGAACGCCCGGCCAAAGCCCAAAGCCAATGAGACGCTGCCGTCAGAACCCTCCGCTCCGACACTAACCTTAGTCTCGCCTCCAGCCGTCGCTTCTAAAAAGAAAAAGAAAACGGCCTGACCTGGGCTGAAACAAACAATGGAACATTCCCTCCGAAGGGAGATGCGCCCCCAGTAACGGTGCTGCTTGCAGATCGCCGTTCAACAGAGCTGTGCGCCTAAGTACCTCCACAATCAAATGACTGATTTCCAATTCGCCTCCACGGACGTGCTGAACAACCTCGGCAGCGCAGCGGTCCGCTATAAGCAAAATCTTCAAGCCCTCAAGCTTCTTCGCACGCTGAAAGATCAAGGAGGAACCCCAACAACTGCGGAGCAGACAATTCTCTCCCGTTACGTTGGCTGGGGATCCTCCGAACTCATCAATCAGGCCTTCCCAAAAGCGGAACTCGGAGAACCCACAAAAGAGATCGAAGCTTTACTCAACGAAGACGAGATCAGCCAGCTTCGCAGTTCAAGTCTAAGCGCCTTCTTTACTCCCTTACCTATCATTGCCGCGGTCTACGACGCCCTCGACTACCTGGGCCTCAGTACATTGTCCTCATTTCGTGTTCTCGATCCTGCCGCCGGTATTGGTCATTTTATTGGCGCGATGCCCACTCACCTTCGCGAGAAGGCAAATTGCGTTGCTGTTGAAATAGATCACGTTTCGGCTTCTATCACCGGACTTCTCTACCCAACCATCCAACGCCACGAACAGCCCTTCGAAGATGTCAAGTTACCAAAGGACTTCTTTGACCTTGTTATCGGCAATGTTCCTTTTGGTGATTATCCAATCGCCGACAGTTCCATTAGCGAGAAATATCTAAAGCAACAAATACACGACTACTTCTTTGTCAAAGCGGTTGCCCTCGCGAAACCTGGAGCGATTGTTGCTTTCCTCACCAGCACCGGAACACTAGACAAGAAAGACGACCGCGTCCGCCGATATCTATCAAAACACGCTGAACTCTTAACCGCGCTTCGACTTCCCAACGATGTTTTCAAACACAACGCCGGCACACAAGTAATCACAGATCTGGTCCTGCTTCGCAAACGCGTCAACCCAGACGAGACGGCACCCGATCGCGAGCCATGGATTCACTCTGAAGAAGCTTCATTCCTGCTTCGCAAAGGGGGGACCTCCACAACAACTATCAACCGCACCTTCATCGACGATCCATCCCGCATATTAGGTACACCGATGATTGCTCCGAGCATGTACGGTGGAAGCGAGCAACTGATCGTTACTCCCAACAGCGCCGATATAAGACAAGAGATACTCAACGCCGTTCGCACAACACTTCCGCAAAACCTACTTCTCCCTGCGATTCATTCTCAAACGTCTCATGGACCCAAAGTCGTTTCAGAGCAAGTCATCCAACAGGACGCCAAATCAGAACTCAAGCCTGCAACCTCCTCGTTTCATGCCAACCAAACACAAGGAGCTCGCGCGACTGCACTTGTAGACATATATGCTGCCGCAAAGACGCTTCTCAATCTTCAACTTCTAGACAGCAACGACTCAGAAATCGAATCAGCACAGGCCACGCTAAATTCGCGATACGATAACTTCACTTCACGCTTTGGATACATAAACTCGAAACAAAACCAAAAGCTCTTTCGCTGCGACAATCCGTTTGTCAGTTTTCTTAGAGCTCTTGAAGAAAAGACTCCAACGGGTGGATTCACAAAAGCGAAACTCTTTCATGCAAGGACCATCAACACCCATCGGCCGGCAACGCAGGCTGGCAACCCACATGAAGCGCTCCTTCACTGCCTTAACGAGCATGGCTCGGTCGATCTTGACTTCATAGCAACACTCTCACGCACGCCAAGAGCCGATGTGATCACAAGCTTGACGGGCATCATATTTCAAACGCCCGGCTGCAACTGGGTGACGGCAGACGAGTACCTTTCCGGCGACGTCCGTACCAAACTACTCGAGGCCGAAGCCGCTGCAGCTATCGATCCGACTTTCCAACACAATGTCGATGCCCTCAAGGCCGTCCAACCACGCCCGCTCGCAGCCGGTGAGATCATTGCGCGACTTGGCGCAGGCTGGGTCCCTGAGGAGATTATTACTGCCTTTGCTAATGCTCTTGTCCCTGACTACAACGGACAGATCACTTACAACGCCCCTCTCGCTCGTTGGATTGTGCCGCGCGCATCATCCACCGCCGCGACAACCTTTGAAGCTACTCAACGTTGGGGCACACGTCGCGCACACGCCATCGAACTACTCGAAGACGCTCTCAATCTTCGCCGCACTGCCGTTTATGACGAAAAGGGGAAAGGAAAAGACAAGGTACGTGTCCTCAACCTGGTCGAAACAGCCGCTGCTCAAGCCAAGCTAACCGAGATCAAAGATCATTTCATGGAATGGGTTTGGGATGATCCAGACCGTGAACAACAACTCTGCGAGCTTTACAACCACAACTTCAATGTCTACCGAGCACGACAGTTCGATGGCTCACATCTTACGTTACCTGGCAGCGCCACCAGCGAAACCCTTAAGCCGCATCAAAAAGACTCCGTCTGGCGCGCTCTGCAAACCAAAACTGGCTTACTCCCTAATCATCCAGTAGGTTCCGGCAAAACGTATATCGGCATCGCCTCAGCGATGGAATTACGTCGCCTTGGCCTTGCCAACAAACCGCTCGTCACTGTTCCTTCGATCGCAATATCAACCTGGGTCACACAGGCACAGACTCTCTATCCCACCATCCGCCTGCTTAGCACTGACGCTACCGACTTCACTAAAGAGCGTCGTGGCGAAACTCTCTCCCGCATCGCAACTGGCGACTGGGACTTGATCATCGTTCCTCACTCCAGCTTCAAACTACTCCCCTTAATGCCAGCCACACTGCGCCGGTTTGTTCAGCGCGAGCTTGACACGCTGCGTTCCTCCATTCTCGATCTCGAGAAAGAAAACGACCTCGCCAGCCGCCGATCAATCAAACAACTCGAAAGGCAAGCAAAAACACTTGAGGCCCAACTCAAGGAAGATGATGGGTCCATTCGACGCGACGACCAACGAACCATCACCTGGGAGGAATTGGGAGTCGATGCACTGATCGTAGACGAGTTCGATGCGTTTAAGAATCTCAGCTTTGCCACCAAGATGACACGCATCGCCGGACTTTCCAACAGCCACTCGCAACAAGCCTTCGACATGCACGTGAAGATTCAATATCTACGCGAGCATGGTGGTAGGGTCATCGCGTTGACCGCAACAGCCATTTCAAACACAGTCGCAGAAATCTACACGCTCCAACGCTACCTCCAACCTGAGTTACTTGAACACCTTGGTCTCAGCCACTTCGACGCCTGGGCGCAAATGTTCGGCGACACCGTCACTGAACTGGAACTTAAAGTCGATGGCTCCGGCTGGCGTCAACACTCTCGCTTCGCAAAGTTTGTTAACGTTCCCGAACTGTCCCGACAACTCCAGCAAGTACTCGATATCAAAACCAAGAAGGATCTCAACCTGCCGACGCCTGCCCTAATCGGCGGTTCGTCTATCATCGAAGAAATTGAACCAAGTCCCGCTCAACAGGAATTCACGCAAACGCTGGCCGACCGTGCAGAGGCAATCAAAACCTGTAGAGTAAAACCCAACCAGGACAATATGCTGATGGTCACGAGCGATGGGCGAAAGGCCGCGCTTGATATCCGGCTTGTTCGCCCCGATCTGCCGGAAGATCCCGACAGCAAGATCAACCATGTCGCGAACAACGTCCATGCCGTTTGGCAGCGAACCCACACCAACGCCGGCGCACAACTACTCTTCCTAGATCTATCTGTACCAAAGTCGAATTCACAATACCTTCTACCAGACATCGCGGGCGAACTTGAAAGCACTGAAGAAACACCTACAGAACGCTTTCTCCGTCAGAGCCTTTACCATGAAATTAAAACCAAGTTGATTCGCAAAGGCATTCCGGCAGACGAGATACAATTCGTTCACTCCGCTGATACTCAAACTAAAAAAGCGCGTCTCATTGAAGCGGTTAACGCGGGAAAAGTCCGCATACTGCTCGGCTCAACATCAAAAATGGGTGTAGCAATGAACGCCCAGGAAAGGTTGATCGCTCTCCATCATATCGACGCTCCCTGGCGCCCGCGAGACGTCGAACAACGTGAAGGTAGGATACTTCGGCAGGGCAATATCTTTGGTGCAGTCTTAATTTTCCTATATGTAACTAAAGGATCGATGGACTGTTACACCTGGCAAATACTCGAATCAAAGGCCAGGTTTATCCATCAAATCCTCTCTGGAGAAATCACACAACGCACCGCTGAAGATATCGGCGAAATGGTTCTAACCACCGCGCAGGTAAAAGCGATCGCTTCGGGAAACCCACAGGTGATGCAACGCGTCCAGCTTGAGCTCAACCTTATCAAACTGGAAAGACTTCGCGCCGCTTACTACAACAATCGGGCATCGATGCGCCATGAATTGAGCTACCTTCCTAACCAGGTCAATATCTACCAAACAGAAATTGACTGGCACAAACACGCCCTCACTTTGCGTCAGCCGCCCTTACTGGACGACAGGTTTGCAATCCGGCTTAAGAAGACCCTTGCTGATAAAAGCCTCGCTCTTGTTGACAAGCGCCAACAAGCGGGCGGAATCTTACGCCACCTAAGTTCTCTTGCCTCCAGCGCCCTTACTAAAGCGAAATCAGGCCCCCACATTCATGTTGGCAACTATCGAGGCTTTAATCTATTCCTTCACATTAATTCCAACATTTTCCAAACCAGTCCACTGTTTGCTGATTACATCGAGATACATCTCGTCCCAGAAAACTTAACGCGTCCCAACGGAGTCCGTCCTTACACAGCAACCATCACCGACACCGACGTGGGCATAATTCAATCTATCGATCACCAACTCCGTTCGATTGATCAATATCTCGACGACGCGACATCCG
Organism: Acidobacteriota bacterium; assembly: GCA_020199835.1. GTDB lineage: Bacteria > Acidobacteriota > Blastocatellia > Pyrinomonadales > Pyrinomonadaceae > PSRF01. The sequence continues at coordinate 18,062 of JAIVJV010000012.1, forward strand.
CACAAGCACGCCTCAACAAGAAGATCACAGACCTCCAAAACGAAGTGAGTCAACCATGGAAGCACCTGGCAGAATACAGACAAATGCGGCATTACTACGAGCAACTCGCCATTGAACTCCAAAGCAAGGGAATTAACGTCGAATCAGTAGTGAGGTTTACCAATCTGACAGAAGAGGAATTAGCAGCAGCGCCCCTGAACACTTTACCGCAACAGCCGCAACCAGTTTATGCTATCCAACCTAATAATAGGAATCCTTTCACCGGACGCGAGCCCAACCTGATAATTGCTCCAAGCGATCCACGAAAGACTATTCCGCAATTAACCCATTCAATAGCAACATTGGTAATCCCATCAACCACATCCTCAAACGATATAATCATCGCCACTCCTGACGTAACCCCAGCTCCCATTAACCTCGATCGCCTGGTCCAATTAGGCTTCGACTTCGCTTTGTTCGAGCGTGAACCACAACCAGAACTTCATCCTTAACATACTTCGCATTCCAGGCAGACTTCCTCTTCTCCCCGCCCCCTTCTGCAACTCACGCACAAAAACTAGAGCGGTGAACTGATTATCACGTTCTCAGACTACAAACCGCTTTGCGGAGAGGTTTCACACTAAGCAATGGGCACTATTGTCAAATCAGTTTCGCTCCACTATACCGACGGCGGCCGCTCAGACAAGGTCTATAACATTCAAATCGAAGAAGTTGGCCCTAATCAGTTCGACGTCACCGGATACAACGGAAAACGTGGCGGAACTTTGACAGCTCGCAAACAGAACGATTCGCCAGTTTCTCTCACAGAAGCGCAAAGACTTTTCGCTGAACTTGAACATAACAAAGTCAATCACCGCAAAACGCCCTACGTCGTAGTATCCAGGAATGGAGCAGCTACACCACCAACGCCACAACCATCCTCGCCAACGACAAACCACGAATCTACGGGCTTCGTTGCCAATCATCCAAAAAAGGTCTCAGAAGACGAGGCACTAAGACTGTTAAAGAATGATGACTACGTCGTCGAGCAAAAGTGTGATGGGGAATTCATGGCAATTTTGTATCGCCACAACCGCGTGACTGCTTCAAACAAGCGTGGCAATGGCATTCCCGTATCACCAACACTTGCAACCGCCATTCGCCAACTCGCCACCTTGGCCTGCTGTGAAACCCTCGGCCTCGCCGGTGAGTACCTCAATTCCACACTTCATATTTTCACCGTTTGGGAGAAGAACGGAACTTCGTTAATGACTCTTCCACAACATCTCCGCATTGCAGTCAAAGAAAAGCTTGAACAGGTACTAACTGAAAATCTTACTGCATTCACAACGAAGCGATCCGCCTCACTGAAATTCGTTTACACCGCCAAGACGCAAAGCGACAAGACGGCTCTTTACGAAACGATCAAAGCAAACGCCGGCGAGGGCGTCGTTTTCAAGCACCGCGAATCGGACGTAAGTTTCAAGTATAAACTCTACGAAACGACCGAAGTCTTAGTCGTTGCCAACTCTAAGCGCAGCGCCGAATGCTTTGCGTACCACGACGGCACACTGACCAGCCTCGGATCTGTAACTATCCCGAACGACTCGACCCATCAGGAAATCAAAGAAGCAAATCTTCGCCAGCAACCAATTGTCGCAAGCGTCAAGTATCTTTATCTTTCAGCACCGCCTGCGATCGGTCCAACTTGCGGTCAATTAACCCAAGCCTCGTTTCTCCGATTCCGCCCTGACTTCGATGAACAATCCTGCGTCACTACTGAACTCAAAGTAGTTAACAAGACCGTGCTCTCTGTAGCCATATCGAGCGCCACCGCACCGCAAGCAATCGAGTAACCACTGTATCCAATCGTTTTCACTTCTTCATAACGCCTCCAACAACAACTGGAAATGGAGCGGAGCGTTACGCGCGTGTAAGACAACACAACGTGCAGATAAGGGTTAACCATGCCTGAAACGACCAACCTACTAGAAGCAATCGAAACGCAACCAGCAGTCGATCAAGCAATCAACTCACAGCAAGCAGTTGACACACTCAAGCGCATAGAAGGCGAACTAAACATCGAGATGATCGAACGCTCTGATGCCATTCGCGCTATCCTCATTGCCTTGATTACACGCCAGCACGGCGTATTCCTCGGCCCTCCAGGTACCGGCAAATCATGGCTCGTCACCAAACTCGCCAGGCGCATCGCCACGATTGGCCAGAACGGCAACGGACTGAAAACCTTCGTCCGACTCATCACTAAAACCACTCAACCCGAAGAACTCTTTGGACCTGTCTCGATTGCTGCACTGAAAAACGACCAGTTCAAACGCGTGGTTACCAACATGCTCCCGGAAGCAGAACTTGCTTTTCTGGATGAAGTCTTCAAAGGCTCTTCGGCCATATTGAATACACTGCTCACGATCATGAATGAACGTGAATTCGATAATGGAATTGATCGTCTCCCCGTTCCCCTCATTTCACTCTTTGCCGCTTCCAACGAAATGCCCCAGGGCGAAGATCTTAATGCCATGTGGGATAGGCTTGTTCTGCGGGTAATGGTCGACTACACAACCGAATCCGGTTTTGCCCGTCTCATCCGCACCGCAGTCGCTCCCATCCTCACCACAACGCTCACAAAAGCAGAACTACTTGCCATCCAGAACACTGTGCGCCAAGTCTCCATTCCCTCGGGCACTTACGGGGCTATTGAAACCTTACGAAAAGACCTACAGAGGAAAGGCATCATCGTAAGTGATCGACGCTGGCAGTGGGCCACCACACTACTTCAGGGTCAAGCTGTTCTTGAAGGCCGCGCCGCCGTGGAAGAGGACGATCTGATGATCCTCAAAGAAGCATTATGGTCTGCCCCGGAACAGCGATCGGAAATCGGCCGAATGGCTGCACGCCTTGCAAATCCTCTCAACGCAAAAGCCGTTGAGCTTTCTGATCAAGTTGAGTCTGCGTTCTCAGCATTCACCGAAGCACAGAGCAATGCGAGCAACAAAACTGAACAGATGAATTCAGCCGTCGAAACCAACGTCAAGATCAAAGACGTCCTCGAGAAACTCGATCGCCTCAGACAACAGGCTGATGCACAAGGCCGTCCCACAGCGCGCATAGACAGAGTTGTTGAAGAAGTAACAACCAAACAGCAGGAAGTCTGCAAAGTCATTCTCGGTTAACTCCGACAATTCCAATGAATAATCAATCAACCATAGAGCTTGTAGAGCCCGCCCTGGAAACTACAACAGCTCTTCCAATCATTCCGGAAGAACGCGAATCCCGATTCTTCGCCGCCGATACCAGCGGTGTGGCCTGCCTGAATCACGATAGCTTCGATTTGGATTCTTTCGACCAAGCCCTTTCCGATTACCCTAATTTCAAACACACGATCGACCAGTCTGGAAGCACACTTTCCACTGGCTCCGCCCTAATGCGCGATCTCTTCTGGAGTTTCCATAAACGCGCTCCGATGATCGCCCCTCCCGCCCCACTGAAACATGCCTACGAAATAAACAAGCAAATCCTCGAGCAGGTGATGAATACCATCGAGTGGAAACAAGTACGGGAAGCTGGTACTGCTGACGACCTGATGATGAGCTCTATAGCCACTATGAGTGTGGCCGAAAACGCCATCAGTGCTCTGGACCAAAGCACCATTGAGAAACTTAATGACCTTAATGGTCTTGAATCTCAAATGGCACAGCTTTTCTCGCAAGCTGAATCACTCGACGACCTAGCTCAACAAGCGACAGGAAGGAAGGCGAACGACCTTTTCGAACGCGCGCAACAAGCTCGACTTGAGGCACAACAAACACAAACGCAGCTCGAAGAATTAAATGAGGAAGTCAACGGCGAGATAGAACAAGCGGAAGCTGCCATTCGTCAAGCGGCCCGTCAGGGTCTGTCTCAGGCCGAACAAGAAATCGACTCGACGAATGAAGCTATCAAGGCTTATTCAGGCGGCTACGATCAAGGAGGATTCGGACTTGCTAAAAATGGACACTCAACCAAAGAAAAACTTGATCTCGCTCAAAAGGTCCGTGCATCCGACAAACTCAAACAGATCGCTGAACTCTGCGGTCGCCTCACGCGAATAGCCCTCGCTGTTCAAAAAGCTAAGGTCAAGCACCCACCCGACGAAATAGCCTCCATTGAAATCGGCAACAACGTGGCGCGGATGCTTCCCTCCGAACTCTGTCTGCTGGCCGATCCCGAACTCGAAGACCTCTTCGTTCTCAAATTTATTGAAAAGCGACTAACGCAGTATGAACTCATTCACCACGAACCTCAGGGCCGTGGACCCATCATTCTTGCGATTGACGAGTCAGCATCGATGAATGAACCCGCAGCTCCGCAAGAAACTACAACAAAAGAAGTCTGGTCCAAAGGGATCGCCCTCGCGCTAATGGCCATCGCGCGGCTGCAAAAACGCGACATCGCCATCATTCACTTCGCTTCACGCAATCAGATAAAAACTCAGTTCTTCAGCAAAGGCCAGGCTTCACCCGAAGAAGCTCTACAGATCGCGGAGTTCTTTTATGACGGCAGTACTGCCTTCGAACCATGGATGGAGAAGGCGCTTGAACTAATCGATCAATCCGCATTCGACAAAGCCGACGTCATCTGCGTTACCGATGGACTCGCGTCAATTTCCCCAACGGTAAAAACAAACTGGCTCCAAACAAAAGCGGCCCGTGCGATGCGAGCTTTCGGAATACTGATTGGAACTGATGAAGGAGCTTCAGTACTAGCTTCTATCACTGACGCCATGCTTCCACTGGACATGCTTAAAAACGACGATCCCATCCTTCAAACAATTTTCAGTATCTAAATAAGGCAACGCAATGAGCAAACCAACCGATACACCAACAATCACACTCTCCACAATTGAAAACCAAACCGGCCCTGACTTCCTTGGTTATGTAGTTAACTGGAGACTCATGAACATCCGTGTTCAAGAATCCGACTTGAAATTAGCCCTCGACCACGCCGGTTTCAGCAACCATCTGCCTGCTCTACCAACTCCCCGCAAAGCATTGCGTCGTGCCCTTGAAGCATGGATAGCCGAACGAACTCAACAGCAAACCGGAATTCCTCAACCTGTCGTAACCGCCGCTTCCGATGGAGAAGACGAGAACCAAAAAGAAACCACACTAATCCGAGTGATTAATAAAGCAGGCGCTGAACACCTGGTCTTCGGCATCGTCTCCGAAAATGTCGACTTCAACAAATTAGGATTGTCCTACGGCACACAACTCCGCATCCTCTTGCACAAGAAGACTGGCGAGATCGTCTGCACTACCGACGCTGATGGCGTTATCAGTGCCCAGAATGAAAGCAGCCAAGTCACACGAGAAATCATCCCTTACTACAACGAATTCCGGCGCCTCTTCTTTACTGACGATTTGTCTAAGATGGTCCATGCCATCGTGACGAGTATGAACGCTGTCAGTCTCCGCAAAGAAGGAGGTGTCTATTTTGTCCCACACGCAGAGCGCCACCAGATTGAGCTTGCTAAACAACTGATTGCCTCTCTTCCCACAACATCCTCCGAAAAGCCTTACCTTCTTGCTATCCCAGTCATCAACAGCGAAGTCGCAAAGGCTGACGTCGCCCTTGCCATTCATTACGGTTTTCTGGATGAACTCAAATCTATGGCTTCCGATCTGGATCGCTTCGCTCAAGCCGAACCCGGCTCGGTCAGGTCTGAAACCATCTCCAATCGACTCCTCCAATACAAGCACGTAAAAGAGAAAGTCGGAATGTACGCAACACTCCTTTCAATGCAACAGGGAGACATCGTCAAAGGTTTGGAAGCTCTCACACGCAAAGCCCAGGAAATCGTCCTCGGCAAACCATCAACGGAGAACCCACACCCGCCGGCTTCACAACTCTCCAGCGACGATCCACTGCCAGCAACACAGTCCGACCCAGACCTCTCAAACGACGAAACCATCATGCCGCCTGCCGCAGCTACTCACGTGAGCACTCCCATGCTGTTTTAGCTAATTATCAACACCACGCTAGGAGAAACATCGATGCGCAAAAACCTTACTGAACTCGCGAATAACCCTGACCTAATCCCAGGTATTTACAACTATTGCGATCGTTGGTGCGAACGCTGTCCCTTAACCTCGCGCTGCTTAGTCTACGCAACCGAGAGCGAGGCAACAGACAACAACGATACCCAAAACGATGACAGTCGCAACGCAGCATTCTGGCAAACCCTTAGCGAAACACTCGCCGAGGTGCGGCAACTGATTCCGGAATGGGCCAAACAGACTCTGGACCTCGACACATCCCTCCAGCAAAACTCAGTTCGACGTCGAAGTCGTCACGTCGACAACCATCCACTAACAAAAGCTGGCAAGCAATATGCAAACACTGCAAGCGAGTGGTTTCGAGAACTCGATCACAACTCCGAAATCACTCTAACTTCCGCTGAACGTCCTACTGAAGTCGATCGCCAGAACCCGCAGCCATTCGAGGACGCGCGCGAAGTGATTCAGTGGTATCAGTATCAAATCGCTGTGAAGACAATGCGCGCGCTTTCCGGTCGCAAGGAAGAGATCGAAGATCCCGAAATAGCGGATTTCCCGAAGGATTCCGATGGATCTGCAAAGGTGGCCCTGATCGGGATCGATCGTTCAATCGCGGCCTGGCGTCTTATGCAGCTTTCATTATCGGACCGTGCAGAATCGATTGTACCGCTCATTCTTCAGCTCGACAGTTTACGTACTAAGCTGGAAGAGAGCTTTCCCCAAGCGCGGGACTTTATGAGACCGGGATTTGATCAGATCGCCGCCGCCTAAACATTTCGGGGCCGGAAGGCTGCTGCAAGAGGTGACAGGATCACGATTGGCTCGCGGTCTTAGCCCCGAAAACAAACAGGCGGAAACCAACTCCAGCAATTCCTCAGATCACACGTTCGCTCAAAATACACTTTCACCTAAGGAGACTCACGAATGACGTTCGAAGACCCGGACCAGGAAACACGCATTGCAAAACTCCGCCAGGAACTAGAGAAACTTGGCGGCTCCACAACAACACTCGAATCCATGCCGGCTGATATGGAAGAAGAATTCCTCCGTCACGTATTGGAGTACGAAACCGCTGAACCCATCAGCCTCTTGCGTCTGCTTGAAAATGCCGGATTAGAAATCCCCGCTCCTGACCAGCTCGACGACACCAGCCTGACTGCCAAGTTGCAAGACGTCATCCAGCGAATGGCAACAGTCGGAGCCTATCTTCTCCACACAAATCATCTGAGCGATCGAGCACTCTACGAATATCTCTATCACGACGGACTGCGTGAAGAGGCGGTCTTATTCCCTGAGAATCCCAGCTACGCTTACATGATCGATCTCACGGGTAGTGGCAGCGACGAAGATAATCTGATTTATCTCAAGTATTACGCCGACGAAGAACATCGAAAACAATGGGCACTCGATTGGCCAGACGATCCCATGCCACAACATGAAGATCCTCCATTCGATCGTGATTCCTCGCTGCCACAGTCACCGCTTGGTTAGCATCACAAGCTCCAGGAATGTGTGAAGAACCCGCCCAAGCACACATCCACCTTGACTACGGCTCGCACGTCTACTGGTACTGTCAAACACGCAAAGAACAATTAGGAAGAGACACCTGGCGTGCGGGCTCTATGGTCATTGATGCCAGCAAACTAACCGCCTACGCACCACAACACCACTCATGAACGATCCATTTCTGCAGGGTCTCATTGAAACTTGCCTGCGTGTAAGCCGCGCACGCTTCTACGTCGCACTTGAAAACCGCGAGTCTTCGTCTGGCTTTCATCCTCAATCAAATAAGCGCTCAGCAGCAATTCGTGAGGCTGAAGCGCACCTCCGGCGTTATCCCGTTTGGACCGTCGCCCGAGTCTACAACCGAGACACCACTGCGTTGGTCAAAACCATCCACCGGAAGCATGTATGAGCGACAACGAGTTTATCGGCACAGCGACCTACTCGCCCGAAGACAACAAGCTCCGAATCTATCCAAACTTCCGCTTGCCAAAAGATCTGTACCAGCGTGTCCGACGCGCCGGTTTCATTTGGGCTCCAAAACAAGAACTCTTTGTCGCCCCAATGTGGACGCCCCACCGCGAGGATCTCCTAATTGAACTCTGCGGAGAAATCGGAGACGAAGATACGAGCTTGGTGGACCGCGCCGAAATGCGCGCCGATCGCTTCAACGACTACAGTCACAAACGATTTGACGAGGCCAATCGCGCACACGACGCCGTCGAGAGAATCTATGACCATATCCCGCTCGGTCAACCGATCATCGTAGGTCATCACAGTGAACGCCGTGCTCGCCGTGATGCCGAGCGAATCGAAGAAGGCATGAGAAAAGCGATCAGCCTATGGCAAACATCGCAATACTGGACCATGCGCGCGAAAGGAGCGCTACGTCACGCGAAGTACAACGAACTGCCGGCCGTACGAGCGCGTCGCATCAAAACCATCGAAGCCGACAAGCGCAAGCAGGAGCGAACAAAAGGGGACTCCGAACGACTTCTTACCGCCTGGCACAATGACGGCAACCCCTTAACACATGAACGTGCGCGAGCCATTGCTAACTTCGAACGACTCAATACCCACCGCTGTTATCCGCTTGCCGACTTTCCACGCAATCCACCAGCGAGCCAATACGAAGGATCGATGGGCCTTTGGTCTGCCTTGGGAGACGATACCGAACACGCGATCATCACTCCTGAACAAGCGCAGCAGATTGCGCTGAAAGCACACAACCGAACGGTCGATCACTGTCTTAGGTGGATCGAGCACTACGACAACCGTCTGATCTATGAACGTTCCATGATCGAAGATCAGGGCGGACTCGCAGCAGAGAAGTTTGACATACAGCCTGGCGGGATGATTCTCACTGGCGACCAGTGGGTAACTGTCCTCCGAGTTAACAAATCCAACGGTGCGATCTGTAGCGTTACGACGAACGCTAAGTACGTTCGCATTAAAAGCATCGAGACCATCAAGGACTACCGACCTCCAACAGACGATGACAGGCTACAGCTTAAGAAAGCAACTACGCTCGCCCCTTTGTGTAACTACCCAAGCGAAGGTTTCAAAGAGATTACGAAAGCCGAATGGAAGCGCCGTTATCCAGACGGCAAAGGCACACGCGAGCTTGAAGCAACCGCAACGATCGCCCCTCACCGAGTTCGGTACTTCTACACAATGTATGCCACGCCTGCGATCCAGCAAGTCTTCATCACTGACGAGAAACGTAAAGACCCTCCGCCCCTGTCAGCAGCCGGCGCAGTGAAGCCCGACCTGCCTACTGAGCGCGTAACATCTGCACCGATTTCCTCAACGCCACAGTCAAACCCACAGGCAGAACCGTTCGAGGCAATGCGCCAAACTCTGCACGCCGGCGTTAAGGTAGTTATCGCGTCTCAACTCTTTGCCACCTCATCAGACAAAGCCGCTTACATGGTCAAACTTCTAGACCCGCAGCCAGGCAACGACATATTGGAGCCGCAAGCGGGAACGGGCGCCCTGATAAATCCGCTCGCTGACCTCTCATGCTGGATCACCGCTGTCGAAATAAACGCTGCGCTTGCAGACCAATTGCGCACCCGATGGGAAACCGGAAACAACGGCACGGATCGCAAGCCTATCTGCGTCAAGGTAGTATGCGCCGACTTCCTTGAGTGTAATGGAAACCTCGGCAAGTTTGACCGCATAATTATGAACCCGCCCTTCGTCAACGCCGGGGACATCAAACACATCACGCACGCCATCGGTTTCCTCAAGCCTGGTGGAAGGCTGGTTGCCCTCTGCGCGAACGGACACCGTCAACGCGAACAATTAAAGCCCCTGGCTGACTACTGGGAAGACCTGCCATCTGGCTCATTCAGTGAACAAGGGACGAATGTAGACGTTGCTCTCCTGGTCATCAACGCAGCTACACAACCCAACAAACCTCCCGAACCAGGCTGGTTGTTCTAACTGCTCAACTTTCACGCCGTCCCTGTCCCCAAAACAGCGCAAGAAATCCGGCCGCCAATTTTCTGTCGCCGCCAAAATCTTGGCGTTCCGCATCTATCGCCTGAATTTTCAAACATTTCGCTCGGTTCCTCCTGATCCGATCCGTCACAACAACCCTATCGCCGGGTCACTCATTCAGCCGCCGCCTGCGACGACACAACACAAGCACGCTTCCTTTCTCAACCACCAATGGCGTTCACCTAATTGGAACCCTAATCCATGACGGCCCAAAACAAAGCGCTTCCGCCTAACCGCGTAACCGAGCATTTTAGAGCTCCCTCAACGTTCTGAGTCTGGCCGGTTTTTACCCCCTTCTTTTGTCCGCAATCCTTTCGATTCGAAAAGATCCTGTCGTTTTTCTCCAAATCATCGGTCTCTATCTCGCTTACATCTTTGGACCCAAATTTATTTTTCGTCCAGCTTTTATGCTTGTCTAAGCCACCATACCCTGGCTTTCAACTCCAGTAGAGCGCTCCGCGGCACAATCCTTGTAACTACCTCCCCGCCGCTCACGGCTCGCGCGGCGCAAAATTTGGCACCTAACAATTGACACGGAGCAAAAACATAATGAATACCCCAGGTCAACATTCTGCATCGTCACCCTTAATCCTTTTTGCAGCAAAGAATGCTCACGAGGAAGTCACTGCAAAAGTTGTTCGCATGATGCTCAAGTACGAAATACTCCGATTCCAAATCGAAAACAACCTAATCGAACTCGACACCAAACAACGAGACCAAAAGCGCCAGGAAGCCATACAACTTCGGATCGAGGGTTTCCGCACTCAACGTGAATCGGGAGAGAAAGGATTGCCCTTTACCTACGATGATGAACTGCTCCGTCGCGAAGGAACCCGGATAGCTTACCTATTACTTCGAGACGCAACAGAGGAAGCGACACGAATTGAAGAGGGCGTTGTGGCTATCTCCGTAAACAAGGCACTTTATGGAATGGACGACGACCTAATTAAATTCGCAACCGCCGCCTAATAGACGCAACTATTCCTGATTGAGAAAACCATTGGAAATCAGACAACTAAAGGGAAGCGCTATGAACCCCGCCACCGCGAAAATAACCGCACACGAAAAGCCCGAGGACGAGCTAATTAAGGAATTCTGTCAAAACCTCCAAGAGTGCAAGACCATCGACGATGCTTTCCTAACTATTACATCGCTCTTCGATTCACTCGACGTCCCAATCGAACGCATCACCCTCGTTCGAGACAGCGAAACTTCAGAAGTAACCCTCAACGAGAACGCTTCTGGAATCCGGCGTGAATTCAAAGCTCAACTGCAAAAGACGAATCTAACCATAGTCGGCATCAGCATTCCGCCCAACCTCAACTCACTTCTGCAATCACTTGTCACCTCTGCGACGGCTACATTTCAAGACTGGATTTCCCAGCCCGTAGCATCCCCGAACGCGCCTACTTCACGAATGATCGGTGACAGCCCACGAATGCGCGAACTCTCAATCGAAATAACCCGCGCAGCGCGGTCGGATCATAGTGTTCTCATCAAAGGCGAATCCGGCACAGGTAAGACTACAGCTGCACTAATGGTCCACGAACAAAGCCTGAGGTCCAACAAACCCTTTGTGGATATCAACTGCGCCGCCTTGCCCGAAGCACTACTCGAAAGCGAACTCTTCGGATACGAAAAAGGCGCCTTCACCGGCGCCGCGGGAACCAAGAAAGGTTTGTTTGAAATCGCCGATGGCGGAACCCTCTTCCTCGACGAAATCGGAGAAATGAAGCCAGAGCTTCAAGCAAAGCTACTCACCGCGATCGAAGGAAAACGAATACGGCGACTCGGCAGTACGAAGGATGTCCCATGCGACGTCCGCGTAATCACTGCCTCGTCGCGCAACATTCGAACAATGATTCACGCCGGCACGTTCCGCGAGGATCTCTACTACCGTATCGCCGTCCTCGAAATTTCAATTCCACCATTAAGAGAACGTGATTCAGATATCCCTACGCTGGTCCACCACCGCCTATCCATCGAACAACAACTTAACGGACGCAGTAGCCCATATCAAATCGAGTCCCTTGCTCTTCAAGCTTTGACTCTCTACGACTGGCCCGGAAACATCAGAGAGCTTCAAAACATCATCTCTCGTTTAGCCACGCGCATTAACAACGATGAACCGATTACACAAGAAAGCGTATTGTCCCAATTGCCTCAAAAAGCCATCGAATCCGGATCGCTTCTTCTCCCTAACGCCGCCCGAATCATTAACCCAGGTGAAGACCTTCATGCTTTCATTGCTCGGATTCAGCTACTCGCGATCGACTCGACTGTAATTGCAATGGGCAATACGCAAGACGCAGCCCTCCGACTCGGTTACGGCCGAACATCACTGACTTCACTAAGGACAAACCTTCAGAACGGAATTCACCGCCGAACCAAACGAAAGACACCCTCTAATACAAACCCCAATCAACAATCGTTACCTGTAGGCTGATCACATTGCTCCCAATCCTACACATTCTTTCATCGCCATATCGAAGATTATGCACATAGCACACTCGATCTCGATCGAAACTTTTCACGAAGCTCAAATCATTACCGCAGAGATCTGGCAATCAGCATCCTCCGCTGACATCATGCTTACGATGCTTTTAGAATCGCGGCTCTTCCAGAACTCCAACCATCACGCGCCACAGCTCTATTTATTCGCGGGCTCATGCGCGCGCAGAGTGAACCACTTGCTTCAAGATCCAAGAAGCCGTGAAGCAATTCGCGCTGCCGAACTGTTCGCTAGCAACGCAACCACGAGCCAACAGTTACTCGATTCTCATCTATCTGCTCACAACGCTACCCTTGACCTCGCAAACACGTATAACAACTCCCCACTCCTGTCGACAGAGCAATCAAAAGACGACGACGACCGAGCTATTTCTCGAGCAACATTTTTCGGCGGAGCTCTATTACACGCAGCCGCAACTGCGTCTATGGCCTGCTGCCCTTCAGAGATCTTACATCCGCTGCAAGCCGCGGAGGCTTCAGCTCGCTATGCGACAAAAGCACTCTATTACGAACAACTAAGTAACGACACTGACTCGACTCTAATCTCCCAACTGGTTGACGAGGAACAGCACCGCCAATCTCAGGCTCTACGCATCTTTCTCGGTAATCCCTTCGATTCAAAACGCTGGCCTCCATTCAACATTCCCACAACACAGAGATCCACTATCCGGTAACGCCATGTACGACACAACAACACTTCCTTCAAAGCACCAACTAGTCACAGCCTCATGCGACGATTTCGGCCAGTACGGATCGATCTTTGCATCGGATTCCGATCGCGAGATACCAGAACCTCATAACCTGTACAACGAAACCACACATACCGAAATCGTAGACAACTCAAACGCCGTGAGGCTCAAGTAACACGCCGCTCACAACCTCTCTCCCAAAAATTTTCACCTTCTCACAACTTTCCAAGCTCGTTCGTGACCGCCCGGCTTTCGCCTAGCGGCCAAACTAAATACAGGCGGACGGCAGTCGCTTGATCTTTAAGCACCGAGAAACCGGTCACACTCGATTCACCAAAAACGATTCAGCCTAATGAGCCAACCAAAACGTGAGCGTCATTATCGCTGTCCTATCTGCTATTGGCTTTGTGATTGGGGAGAAAAGATGTTTGCCGCTTGTCTTTGCGCGATACGCAAAGCGGCAGCCGATGGTGATGAATACGCGCAAAGATACTTAGCTGAGTACAACGACGACTATTACTCACAATGACTGCCATTTTGAAACGCTCACGCGGCGCCACCGTTGACGCCATCGATTTCTATTGCGGATTTGGCGGTTCAGCCCAGGGCATTAGAGCTGCTGGTGCCGACCTCAAGGCCGCAGCGAATCATAGCTCTCTCGCCATTGCGTGCCACCAAAAAAATTTCCCAGACGTTACTCACTATCGTGCCGATCTAGTCGATCCCGATAGTGCAGACTACATGGACCCAGCCGATTTGCCCGCTGCTCGATATGCCTGGTTCTCACCAGGGTGTCAACATCACTCTCCAGCAAACGCTAAAAAGATATATCAACGAGGCCGCCAATCAACTCTCTTCGAGCAGGACGAATTCGACGAGGCGGCTTACGCCAATAGCGAACGCAGCCGAGTAACAATGTCATGCGTACTCCGCTACGCTGACAGGCACAAACCAGAAATCCTGGTAGTAGAAAACGTAGTCGAAGTCACCCACTGGGGACCCGGCCGCGACGGTTCAACCTTCGCCTGGTGGAAACGCACACTCGCAAACATCGGCTACGAGATCGAGTGCGTTTTCCTAAACAGCCAATTTTTCCCGCCCTGCCCGCAGAGTCGTGATCGTGTGTACATCGTCGCCTGGAAACGAGGTAACGCTCGGCCCAACCTCGACTATCGGCCGCTCGCGTATTGCACCAGCCATCGCTGCAACGGCCGCCATGTCTACGCCGTTCAAACCTGGAAGAAACCAACCAAAGCATGGCCGCTACCGAAATGGGGCAAGTACAAACGCCAATACGTCTACTGCTGCCCAGACTGTCACAGTCAGGTAGAACCGGCTGCATTCCCAGCTTATACGGCTATCAACTGGTCCAATCTCGGTCCAACATTAGGTGAGCGTGCCGAACTTGGAATGCCACAACTGGCAACAGCCACCGTAGACCGCATACGCCGAGCGTTCGCCAAATTTGGTAGAACTCCCCCCTTTATTATTCCTACCAAACGTGTCTGGGGAACAGATCGATCAGTCGCACAACCATTTACTGCCCAAACGACTCAGCAAGATAAGGCATTGGTCAGCGCCATCATCAAAAACAATGGCGCTCCAAACGAAGCCAAGTACCGAGCGCTGTCGCCAGCCCGACCATTCGGCGCCTTGACGACCACTCCCACCCAAGCTCTGGCAACCGCAGTTGTTCCCCAACGCTTCGACAGCAAACCCTCCAGCGCACATGAACAGCTTCCCACAGTCACAACTCAACAGAGCGATTTAACACTATCATCAGTAGTCCTCCCAGCCGCAGGGAACACGTATGAAGCTTCCGGCTATACCAGAGCGCGACACGTCACAGAACAACTCTACACACAACACACCACTCAAGCCTTCGGCTTCGCGTCCGTACCTACACTTGTGGAAATGCGAGGAGGTGGCTCTATTCAAGCCGGTCAACACCCGGTGACTGAGGCAACTCATACCGTCACTGCCGGCGGCTCGCATCACGGTTTGGTTTCGACACCACTATTGCTCAACGGTCAGGAAAACGAATCCGTTCACACCGTAACTGAACCTGCCTACACCGTCAGAGCCAACGGCGGAGCAGGCCGTCTCATTTCACCCGCATTCTTCGCGAAATTGAATGGTGGTGCATCTGACACCGCATGGCACGCCACCACAGATCCCTTTAACACAGTTACATCGCGTGACACTCACGGCCTCCTGACACTGCCTTTAATTGAAGAATTCCGCGCTGATCCCCTCGCAGTCACAAAGAGGCTTGCAACCCTCATGTCTCAACTGCGGTATGACGTCGAATCGTCACCTGAAATTCCACTGGATCAAATCACCGACGACGACTTGATGAAGAGTCATTTCCGTATGCTCGAACCAGACCCCGAATTAAGGTGGGCGATGGCCTTCGAGGATGATTACATTCTTTTGGGAAACAAGACCCAAATGACCGCGGGACTTGGAAATGCCGTAACCCCACCAGTCGCCACATGGATAACAGCCCGCTGTCTCGAAACACTTGGCGCGCTCGTTAACTGACCGCTACCCCCGCAAATCCCAATGAAGCACTCACCCCAACAAACTCCCTTTCCCTTCGCTTGCCAACGCTGGCGCGATCACCGTGGCATCTACCGGCCACCTGATGAGGTCATATCAACCCACGAATACGAGATTGCGCCCATCACAGTCACACAGGCCAAAGCGTTCGTGAAACGACATCATTACTCGGGCACCTATGTAGCGTGCCGCTATCGTTACGGTCTCTTCAAACGGTACGCACTGTTTCCCGAGGATCAATTAGTTGGTGTCGCCATATTTTCCGTACCCATGTCACAGAAAGTTTTGACAAACATCTTCACGTGCGACCCTCTTGAAAGCGTTGAATTGGGCCGATTCGTTCTTCTCGATAATGTGCCATCAAATGCAGAATCTTGGTTTTTTGCACGCTGTCGCGAACTCTTGAAACGCGAGGGTATCAAAGGCATCGTCGCCTTCTCTGACGACACTCCCCGCACGAGTCTCGACAATGACCAGCCAATTTTTCTCGGGCACATCGGCAACTTCTACCAGGCTTCAAATGCTGTCTACTTAAAACGAACAACCCCTCGCACCCTTAAACTGCTCCCCGACGGAACGGTATTCAGCGATCGTGCCGCCTCAAAAATCCGAATCCGCGAACGCGGCTGGCGATATGCCGCACACATTCTTATCACGCATGGCGCTCCGGAACCTCCAGCAGACAAACCCAGCCGCCTGGCTAAGGCACTGGACCAGTCTGCTTACCAGACCACTCAGGCATCGAGGAAACCACCGTTATGCTTGGAGTCTTTCACACTCGCTAAGGCTCCCACCGTCGCACCAATACCCCAAGTGGTCCAATCCGTTCAACAGAATGGAGTCTCATGAAAGTCGAAGCTATTTACCCAAGCACAAATCCCAGTTGCGACATGCTTAACCTGTACCATCAAGCAAATCTTATCGCTCGAATACATGACCAGCTGTGGATTGAACACGTGCTTGGACCACAACAGCGCAAACGTTGGTACAACGGCAAATACATTTTCGATGTTTCGTCGAACACGATTAATGAACACTGTGAAAAACGATTTCCGAGATAAACGAAATGTCTACAACCATGAGATCAACAACCCAACCGACGACACAATAGTGGTTTCTAGAGTCACGTTGTCGGGCACTTTTGGATGCGCTCAACCCTGTGCAGGTTCGACTCACCTGGACTCAGATGCTGAGTTCAATTGATGCACTTTCGGATCAACGGCCATCGCATTTCGCGACCGTCTCTTTGCACTGTTGAGCGACACCTTTCCAGTACGGTTACTAGGCGAGCTAACCACTCTGAACCTCACGACCACGGATGCTTTGCTTGCGGATCTCTATCAGTTCGTCGAAACGACACTCGCTAATACAGATTCACCCGACTCGAATTTGTTAGCCCGCATCGTCACTCGGCAAGCTATAACCCGGACTCTGCAATCAAAGAATGAACGAGGGTGAGAAGCTCTCTCTCTCTTAAACACTTGAGACCACGATCCAACCGAAGATGCACATTGCTCTATCCACCACGCAGATACCTCCTGCTACATCCAAGCCGCAGGAAATAATTGCGATCGTTGACCTGTCACAGGAACGAGCCCTGGAACTACTGGCGCTAATGAATGACATTACTCTTCGCGCCACTAACTCCTGCACCACTTTCCGTATTTCAAGCTTTGAGCGCGATGCTCTTATCGTTCCGGCGTATGCACTCAAGGAACTGCCCGCAGCAAACGATTTTTTAGTACTGCCCGAAGACTACTCCGTCACTGCAATTACGCCTATCAAGCTCATACATGCTAACGTAATGCCCCTTTACACAAATTGGAGCGCAACCGACGAAAACGAGCGCTTTGTCCTCACCACCGCCGACCTCACCTCACAACTTCTCAAACTCATTGCTCGCGGCCAATCACTCCCGCCAGGAAGCACTAACGCCACTCTGAACACCCTCTCAACCAATGCCGTCATCATCGCGGAGCAAGAATGGCTCCATTGACGTTCACCTTTCCAACTCAACAAAACGCGGCCAGCAGCCGCCCGATGAACTAAAGAACCGGCTTCGCTCATCGGCTGGGAGAAAACCTCCTCCGACTGAACCACTGCTCGCACATCATCACGCAATGGTGGAATATGCACGTACTTCTTATCCAAGTAGATGGAAAGCTTCCAAACCTTGCCCTGATGAAACTGGCGCACTGGCACCGGTCGCAAGGTCACAGAGTCACGCTAATCAGGCGACGCCGACGCGATTTATTTGACTCGGCCTACGATACAGTCTTTGCTTCCGCGATCTTCAGCGACAGCAACAAGTTCTTTCCCCAAATTAGAAGCGACTGGCCGAACGTCATCTTTGGCGGCACCGGAACCGCCAACCGACTGACTGTGGAATCACTCATTGGCAAGGATTACGAATTCTACGATTATCACGACTATCCGGATTTCACAGAATCTATTGGTTTCACGAAACGCGGCTGCCGCCTGAGCTGCAAATTCTGTGTAGTCCCGCAAAAAGAAGGCAAGCCTTACTTCTTAAACTCGATCAACAATATCTGGCGCGGCGCACCATATCCTCGAAAACTACACCTACTCGATAACGACTTTTTCGGACACGAATCATGGCGCGATCACATCCGCGAAATAATCGACGGAAATTTTCACGTTTGCCTCTCTCAAGGAATTAACGTCCGCATGATTACCACCGAGACCGCAGAGGCTCTCGCATCAATCCAATACCGAAATACAGCCTTCAATCGCAGAGTGATTTATTGCGCCTGGGACATGCTAAAAGACGAGCAGGTGTTCTTTACAGGAATTAATAAACTCGAAAAAGCCGGTATTCCATCATCACACGTTCGGGCTTACATGCTGATCGGTTTCGACAAACACGAAACGTGGGACCGCATCTGGTATCGATTCAATCGAATGGTCGAGCGAGACATAGAACCCTACGCGATGGTCTTCCATAAACCTGGCGAATCACCGCGTGCCGATCTCAAATGCTTTCAGCGCTGGACCAACCGCGGTCTATACCGAATCGTTCCCTGGGCTGACTACCGCCGCCAAACCAAGAGCGATGAGAGTGTCGCTGCCTGGCACCGCGCCGCCGCCTAAAGAAACCCTTAGCAGCCGCTGGAACTAAAAATCGCAACGGCTTTAGAAAACTCACGAGATCGCTCTTAGCGCCTGACCTTCGGCACCGAACCTGATGGCACTACAAAAGACGACACCAGGTTAAAGACTGTTTGCGATCCCGCGGTAGGTCCGGGCGCATGCTGCTCCAGGCAAGTAATTACTCGCTTTGTTTGTATGGGCAGGATAAGCAGACTCCCCCGGCTCGCGCTTATCGAGTGGATGACCGTGGGCAGGGGGCTTCTATCTCGGAAAAGGACGAAACGGAATGATCAATAATTCGCTGCTGCAACGCATCGAGTTTGGCTTCACGCGGACGGCTTGTTCCTGCGATGAAGACGTTCTCAACTGCTACTTTGTTCCTGGCTATTTAATCCCCGATGACCTGTCTCGACTCGCGGACCATCTGAGCGTGGAAAATATTTTCGATCTAGCCAGGGATTATCTACTGGCTTCTCCTGGTCCAATCGTCGGGCTGAATACTGGGGAGACGTTTAGGATACCGACTTTGGTTCCCGCTCGACGCAAAGAGGGCGGCTGTCGATTCCTGGACCATAACGACCGTTGCTCCATACATGCGGTCGCTCCATTTGCTTGTGCCTTTGCTGATGTTCATCTCTTAGGGGAAGAAGTGGACCGGCGTTCAGCATCTGGCTTGCGAGCGATTATGCTTGATCATCGAACGAATGGGATTTACTCACAGTGCTGGATGTATCTATTCCAACGACAACAACTCGCTCCTGATGTTGTCCAGCAACGCATGCTCATGCAACCGGCTCTGACTCTCATTAAATCAGGGTTGCCGCTGGCTGTCGTCAAAACAACAAAAGCCTGGTCCCTCGGGCGTATCCTCGGTGCCAATCAATCCGATCAATAAGAAGCGGCCATTACAACTCGAATTATCATAGCGACCACACGGAGTAAAACAATGGACATCTTATGCCCAATCTGTGCTGAACCAGTCGATAATGACGAACTTCACTCATACGCTAAGGAAATCCAATCCACTTACCGAGCTGTCGCTGCCGACTATCGCCAACGTGGATGCAAGGCAATCGGCATGAACCACACTACCAATTCATCATCAGCTGTAGCAGCAAATGCTCGTGTGGTATATGACATCCTCGGCGACGATATGGACGGTGCAATGGCTGAATTCGCTGATGGTACAAATACATTTGACTGAGCAGGTGCGGCTCGTATGAACACGGTTCCTCACCGCAAGTACAGTCCGAGCGAAGAAGAGCTACAAACAGACCTGTGCTCCAAATCTCAATGCACGAATCTTCCCACACAAGGACAGCTCCTTCTCCCACTACTTGAAACTATTCACCAGGCAGGCGGCCAAGCAAAACCAAATGAAGTCTATGACGCACTTGCCACCAAAATACAATTACCGCAGTGGTTGCGCGAACTCCGCGCGCTTGCAGGAAGAGCCGGCGAAATCAATGTCTGGGAGAGACGTGTCCGAAACACCCGCCAACACGCGGTTGAACAAGGATTTATCGACAACAGCCCAGAGCGCTGGCGCCGAAACCTCTGGGAATTAACCCTCGCGGGAAAGGAAGGACTCCGCAACTGTAAACCAGGAATTATTATTACCGTCTTTAGTACCGATCTCGGCACAGCACTTTTAGCCGAGGCAGAGACGGCCGTGCAATTCATCCAAGACAGTTCCATCAATCTTATTCTGACGTCACCGCCTTACCCACTTATTACACAAAAGGCTTACGGCAATAGACACCCTCGAGCATACGTTGAATGGCTCAGTGAACTCGCCGCCTCATGGAAACAGAAGCTCGCCGACACCGGCTCCTTAGTAATCAACCTTGCGGATGTTTTCAATCCCGGCTCTCCATCTCTTTCTCTCTACCAAGAACGTCTCTTAATAAATCTTTGCGACAACCTCGGATATTCACTCGCACAAAAATTCTATTGGGAAAATCCTTCCAAGCTTCCTTCACCGGCTGAGTGGGTATGTGTAAGGCGTATCCGCGTCACTCCATCAATTGAACAAATCTACTGGCTCACAAAGAACCCAGCGATAGCGACCGCAAACAATCGACACATCCTCCGACCATATTCCCAGAGCATGCTCCATCGCCTCGCCCAAGGCGGCGAACCAACCGAGCAAGCAAGACCATCCGGATTTACATTCAAGCAAAATGCGTTTAGCACAAACAATGGCGGCAGCATTCCTCATAATCTTCTGATCGCCTCAAACACCGAATCCAACGACGAATACACGAGGCGCTGTCGTCAAAACAATCTCCCCATTCACCCAGCTCGCTTTCCCACAGCCCTACCTGACATCATGATTCGCCTTCTTACCGAAGAGAATCACATAGTTTGGGATCCATTCGCCGGCAGCGGCGTAACGGCCCAGGTGGCGGAACATCTCGGACGGCGCTGGATAATCAATGAAAGATCACTAACCTATCTGCAAGGTGCGGCATTACGCTTCTCTCGAAACCCCTCACTCAAAACTTACTTCGACCAGCACGCTGCATAGGGTCCCCCTTGAACTCTCAGGCCGCGTGGCCTTGCTGCACCCTGGTGCGTCACCCGTCAAATGAAAATTAAGAGCCTTCCCACCTCTCCCGGTTGCTCGTAACCGCCCTGCTTGGCGGCCACCACCCAAATCCCAAAAACAAAGCGGATACCACCGCGGAACGATCGACGCATCATGAGTGAAGAACTTGAACCCAATGACCACCTACACAATCACTGAACGCGACCGCTGCGCTGCTGCCGGCGACGTCACAAAAAACGGCGTCGTCTTCGACTACGAGCTTGTAAGTATCAACGGCGCTCACTTCACCTTGATTCGCGAACCCCACCACACCGACGATGACATCCGAATCGCTGAAGAACATGTTCGCCGCGACCACGATGTGGTCCAACTTTCTGTGGCGCGCCTCGAATCCTCCGACGAAGATCCAACCAGCATGACTTCCGTCCACGTAAATTGCTCTCAATGCGGCACACTCTACAGGTTCCCCGCCACCCGAGATCAATTTCAACGTTAACTCCTACAAAACATATTTCCCGCACTCCCTATCCCGCGCGCGCCGTCCTTACCCAGGGAAACGTCTGTGCCCTGTGCCTACCACAACTCGAAGACGTAAGACCATTTCTCGCGCCTTACATGCTCTAAGACCAGCTTTATCAACCCCTGCCACATCGCTTTCCACCGAAGAGCCGAAGAGCCCAACTCCCCGGTTGCACAACTCGCCTCACACATTTAGGAGTAACCGCATGCTTGATACATCTTTGGAGATTGTCATCCTGCTACCCAACGGAGGCTCGCTACGATGCGGACCAGGTGAGGACATAAGCACGGCGGATACATCCGCATCTGTGATGCTGACGAAATGAAATCATCTACTGGGACAAAGCCAAATGGGCCGACGCACCGGAGCTAGTCGTGGGAGCCGTCTTCGCGTCAGCACTGACTCCCATTGGCCAGTTATTCGCCCAAGCCGGACGATCACAGATTGTTGGAGATCATTGGGAATGACGGAATAAGGCACGTCGTCTTGCCCGCTTCCTCAGTAGGTAAACACTTCAGACGTTATAAAAAAGAAACGGCCAGTACCCTACGAAGCAGCAATTCAAAAACCGCATCGGAGTTAGCTTATGCTTACCTCATACAGATTCTTCACCCCCTTTGCGATCACAATAGTTCTGATCGCCCTGACCGCCCTCTTACCGTTATCTACCAAAGCTCAAAATAAGCCACACCACAAATCACCGATTACCGCTACTCAAGCCACGCCAGTCAACCCGACCGACACCCAACAGGTCATCGAGCATTTCGCGAAATTGAACGATTCAGCATTTCCCGCATGGCTTCGCTCAAGGCTATCCTCAACAACCCGTCACCAACCAACTGATAATAGTTTTGCCCGCGCAACGTGGCTGGCTCAACTCCATATCGTTCAGGATCGAACGACGTGCGAGCGCCTCCAACAACAGGCAACTCCGGTCCTAAGACTATTTGGTAGAGAAACCTCGATTCAGTTCTTTATCTACTTGGACAACTATCCAAATATGCAGACGATTGCCGAATCCTATTTGGGAGTTTCAACAGGACTCCTCGAAGTATTGAAGCGAGATACACCTGATAACGCCCAATTGAACGGACTCGTCGCACACGAACTCGCCAGAGGTATTCAAAGGGAAGGATTTATAACAGCTTGGAAAAACGAAGACTCTCAGACACTCAGAGCGTATGAGCTTTTCTATGATGCAGTCGCAACCGCTTCGATGAATTACTTGCGTATGCCATCCCAACAGTACGCCGTAATCCTCGAACGCATGATCGCCCACGGCAGAGGACACAACACGGATCGCACACGCCACCCAGCTTTAGAACAACGTCAATCGCTTATTCGAACCATCAGCGTTGCTCATTCGCCTATAACTGAGATCACCATCAACCAACTCTACTAGCATGATGCGACGCAATGGCCCTCCACTCACCAAGCTCTTTCTGAGCTATCTCGCCATCGAAAAAGGGCTTTCTCAAAACACCATAGCTAACTATGCTAATGACCTCGCGCGACTAACTCATTTCGCCCACCAAGCACATAAGCCAATAGAACAGCTACGAGCCCGCGAACTCAGACAATTCATCGCGCAGCTAAACCGGGAACGCTTATCTCCAGCTACGATTCGTAGAGTTGCAAGCACCATTCGAGGTTTTTACGCATTTTTAGTCCTTGACGACTACATAGACAATCCGCCAACAGACGATCTCAACACTCCACCACCAGTTTCCTACCTCCCAAACTTCCTCACCGAAACGCAGATTCACGCACTCTTTGGAATCCCTGACGTCTCCAGCGCGGAAGGACTCAGAGACCGCGCGATCCTCGAACTCATGTACGCGGCCGGTTTACGCGTAACCGAAGTATTGTCGTTGCTGCACAAACATATCGATCTTCGTAACGGCCTACTCACTTGTGTCGGCAAAGGCAGAAAAGAGCGAACCATCCCATTCGGTAGAAGTGCAGCATTTGCAATTGAAAACTATGTTGCAGCAAAACCCTTCGCTCTCAAGACTCCTAATTCCCATTTATTTCTCCATAACCAAAAGCCCCTCACGCGACAATTTCTCTGGACCTTAATTTCGCGATACGGAGCAGCAGCAACAATCGACCCTATTTCACCGCACACACTAAGGCATACATTTGCTACTCATCTTCTTCAACATGGCGCTGAACTCAAACACGTACAGGCTTTACTAGGCCACGCCGATATCTCAACCACTGCTATTTACACGCATATCAGCGAAAAGTACTTACGCAGGTCCTATAGCAAACATCATCCGCGAGCCACGTAGCGCCCTACCTTCCATGAGCCAGTCAGACCCGAACCGTCCAAGAAACAATGCTCCAAATCATGGCGGAGCTATACGACACTTGGAATCAGGGAAACTCTTGCAAAATATGATGCGGTGGGAACAGCCTTTGTCCTCGTCGTGTTATTATCATTGGCCCTTGCTGTCCAGTTGAGCCTTGACTGTAAAAAGCTTTTTGTCCAAAGAGACAAACTCAGAGCCGTATCCAGGTAAACAATTTCTTGAGGATCTCGGGGTGCGGCATTTCACTTTCGTAGTTCCGGAATAAATCGGCGGCTAGGTCAACATACTGACCAAGACCGATAAATATTTTGAAGTTGAAGTACCCCAGAAGGGTTCACATCTTAGCGTGGTTCCAAAAACAGGCACACAACCAGTAAACTCTAAACGCACCAGGTCCATAATCCATGACAACCCACAGCAGCGAACTACTTACCCAACTCGAGGACGCACTTAGTGATACTCACGGCGCCGGCCCAGGGGAACCCGCCCTTCGATATCATTACAGCAACCCGGCCGACCTCGCAGCGCTTAAAGAATTTACAACCCGCCATGCCACAAACGTACTCCTTTACCAAATTCCATTCGGGGTTGCAGTCAAAGGCAAAGTAGTCACTCTTATTTGTGATGGCCTGTTAGAGACGATGGGCCAACCTTCAATCAACAAAGAAGAGCGATCACGAAAACTGCACCGGTTCGTAACCCAACGTTCCGCTCGTAACATCCGCATGATCGTTTTGGCCGACGTTCACAACCTATCCACAGGTTCACGTCGGCGACCACTCCTCTCAGACTTCTACGCCCTAGTATCTTTTTTGAAAAGCGATGGAATGCCTGTGAACACAACTGTGCTATTCACCGGAGAACAAGACATCCTCGAACCTCTAATCCAGCAAGACTCTTGGCTCATTCGACGTTTCTCTGCATTGCTTTAATCCTATATCAATCCTACCAGCGAACCCCTGAACACAAGCAACTGATTCCAATCCCGACGCAAAACCAAAGCCGACTCTGCACAAAACGTTCACAGTCTAAAACAGACTAATGCCTATAACCTAGACCCGGCTTTGCCTCAAAAGTCGGATTATTGGGCGACTTTTGGGGCAGACTGCGTTTCTGCCCCACTTAAACGCTCGTCCGAATAACGAAGCGGACAACAGAATCAGACATGCGACTCATTAGATACTTCCACCGCCTTTGTCAGGCGATTGCAATTGACTTCTGGCTGGAGGATTAACCCTCTCGCCAAAACGCATCTCCTCCGCGTAACCATGAAAACCGTCACACCCGCACAACTTCTTGACGCCTACAGCGTACTTCACCCAACAGAGCACAAGACTCCTGAGCACCAAGATCCCTCCGCTGCCCGCGCAGATCTTGAGCGCATCTTCGATAACTGGCTCAAACGTTATCTCGATAACCCACAGCTGGCTCTAAGCATCGCCAAAACGAACTGGGGCGGAAAAGTAACCACCGCCCTCTTCAAAGCACTCGGAATCAAACAGCCGAAAACAAAATCCGCGATGCTACGAGCCCTAATGGAAATGAACGAAATTGTCGGTCAGTATTGCTTTCCAACTGGAATCGTTTACGCTGACAAGACCCGAGAGGACCCAACGACCCGCGACTACAAACGCCTCGGATACCTCAATTACGCAACACTCATCCTCACATTGGAACCCGACTGCAAAGGCGACGTGGCTCACTACGTCACAGCCGAAGCAGCAAAACTTCAAGCCATGAGAGGCCAACGATTTTCAATCGCCGGCAACATGCAAGTAACACTCGGCAGCGACATCGCCGCATAAAGCCCCGACGTACAGCGACGGCCCACGGTTAGCCATGACCACTTTCCCGCGAATATCAACGACCACAATCGGTCGTCACAAAGACGCTCCGCGCGTCTGGCTCGAAGGACGATACCTATTAGACGCTGGCTTCGGACCCACCAACCGTATCGAAGTTGAATTTACAAAAGCACAGGTAGTAATCCGCCTTGCGAAAGACGGTCCTCGAGTGGTTTCAAGCAAACGCCAGGGCCAGATACCGGTACTTGATCTCAACAGCGCCGCTCTCACCGAAGCGTTTGGTCCAATCACTACGCTCCAAGTTCACATTGCTGTCGGCGAAATTACTCTAACCCCCTCGCACACCGACAGCTTACGGGCAACCCGATGCCGAAACGGAAAAGAAGGAAGCATTTTTTCCGGAGGCGGCTTATTAAGTGAAGCAGCTCGGCTAGCAGGTTATCAACCAGCCTTCGCAATAGAAGTAAACCCACAGTACGCCGATATCTACGAAAAAAACCACGACGCTCAAATGTTCAATCTCAGCGTCGAAAACACACCGCTTGACCAACTTCCCCCAGTTGAACTTTTAACTTTAGGCATTCCCTGCGAGCCCTATTCCACTGCAAGAACCACCAAAGACGGAGCGAAACGCGATCGCTCTCTACCAGCGGAAGCGCATCCCCTCTCTGACCTCACCATCTGGGCCGCTCTCCTTATCCACAAGCTAAACGCTGCAACCGTAGTCATCGAGCAAGCGCCTGGCTATCTCACCAGCGGCGCAGGCTACATGATGCAACACTTTTTAAAACGCGCCGGCTACACCGTCGAAGCACGAGTGCTCGATCCGAGGGACTTTGGAGAAATTACAGGTCGTCGTCGCTCCGTGATCGTGGCGCATTCCGGATCAAACTTCCAATGGCCCCAACCATCGCGAGCAACCCACACCTTCGCCCACATTCGAGACGACGAATCAACACTGCAAGATCAGTACTTCACCCCAGACACCAAACCGTGGCTCGTTAATCATTGGAACACGCAGATCGCCAAGGGAAATGGCTTTGCGTCCGCGCAACTCTCAGACGAAAGCACATCCGTTCCATGTATCAGTAAAAGATACATGGCAGGGCAAGGCACAGGCGCCGTAGTTGAAAGCACAACCCGTGAGAATTGCTGGCGCTGGCTTACCTTGAACGAGATTCGCAAGCTACACCGGATACCCGATAGCTATCAGTTATCCGACACTTCCAAAACCCTGTCCGGGGAAGTAATCGGCCAAGGTGTAATCGTTTCGCTCTTTCAAAAAATTATCGAAGCTACCCGAACTCTCGGCAACGTCCAAAGCCACTTTCACAGCGCGATTGGTGCGCAATCTCTACCGCGATCGTCAACCCCCTCACAACTAGGCTTCTCTTTCTCTTAATCAAACTCAAGATTGCTCTAAGCACCGCCCAAACCAAAACCTCATACTCGTGTGGCGCAACGATCCCAACTCACCAAACGTCTCGCGTTAATACTTGGACAAGATTTAAGCCAATCAGTCCGCAGGGAATCTTGCTAGGTCAACTTGCTACTAACATCCCTCAACATTTCTCTTGCACAACTGGAAAGCTCGCGGCAACATAGACATCACAACGCATCCAAGCATGGCCCAGACCGCGCCGAGGATCGCAACAAACCAAACTGAAGTCGTTATCCATGAAAGTCGCTGTATCGTCCGTCTCTCCCAACGGACCCATTATTACCCACTACGACTTAACTAAACTCGAAGTCTGTGTAGCCGTCGAATGGTCCACCACGGAAGCGATCGAGTTTGCAGAATCAAAATTGCATTGCCTGAATAACTATCACTGGACCATCATCGAATCACATGAACACACCCTCGAACTCTGCCCCGTACGAAACGGATTCAAACATCTCACTCTCATAATGGAACCCATTTCAGACACCACAGCAGCTACAGACTCGACAGTCACAATAACAACCCAAGAACCCGCCATCCACGCCAGAGTAATAATCAACATTGAAGATACCCAAGCCGACAACTTCCTGAAAACTGCCGACAGCATTCAACTCCTGAGCGAGTACCTGCAAGTGAAGGGCGCAGCAGCCAAAGCAAGAGCCGACAATCAGTACGAAGAAGCAAGTAAGCAAGAAGCAATCGCCGAACAACTTAATAGCCGCCTGTTAGCCCAATTTAACGGTACTCTCGTGTTCATCTAAACAGCCGCCTTGCCAACTGAAAATCGCGGCTGTACCGTTCTGAAAATGAGCCGCTCTCAACTTGAGGCCCTCGGTTACACGTTCGTTGAGTCAGACTTACCCCCAATAGTCCGCTACTGGTGCGTTGGCGACTCTGTTCTTTGCCTGGCGACCGGAGAATTTGACTATATGGATCAGCTAGCCTGGAAGCAGCTCAAGCCTTTTCCGGTTGAGAGAGTTTTGCAGGGATATTGGATCTTCGCTGGTCTGGTTGTATTAGAATCTGACAAACCTACGCCTGACACCTAAACCAAGTGCGAGAATTGAACTCTCCCCAACGGCGCGAGGCGCCGGGAAATCATGCGTTTCCTTCCGGTCGATGATCATGAGGCCTTGCTGAGGATTCGCCTCGAAAATTTCATTTCCTTCTGAGTCAAATGTTTTGTTCTCTGCGCCTGCGTAAACAACGGTTTCAGCGTTATCAACGATAGCCTGCCAGCAGTTGAGTACCCGAAACGCTTTAAACGTTGAAGCATCGCATTCTCCAATGATGCCGAGTTTAAAAGGCCTGGTATCATTTCATGAACCCCTTAGTCCCAATTCGTCCCTGCCTTTGTTCTACGTCACTTATTCGATCAATAGCCACTCTCAAAGTGTGGATAATGCTTGAACTGTCCTTGCTAGTCACTCTTTCATTTGGAGTGATGACTTTGCCCGAGCTTATATCAACATAAAGGCTATTCATTCTGGTGATTTCTTGCGGATGGCTAACTTCTACATACTCCTCGGTATTTGAATCGAGGTAATGTCTTGCGTCTTCAGAGGCCCACGCGAGTCGGTTAATCTTTTTCTTATGACTCTTAAAGCAATCCCAGAATTCCTGTTCACTCAAAAATCCCGTATACACGTCCGCAGCTAATTGTGATTTTGCTATTTCTTCTAGACCCGTAAAAGCCAGAAAGTATGCTCTCGCAAATTTGTTCATTTGATCCAAGAGTTCCGCATCTGATAACAGATCCACAGCATTGTTGTGAGCCTTGGAATAAACCTTATACCAGTCTTCTTTTTTCATATTTCCTACAGTTGCCTTGCCAGACTTCGGTTGTATTAGAGCTGCCAAGTCACCTATTTATTAAGCTTTTTGATTAATAGTTCGCCAATTGTTTCGATGCCTTTCTTGAGAGGCACGTAGCCAATGGTAGGAGGCATACCGTCAAGTTCAGTGTCGTCAACTTTGATCGGTAAGATATATTCTTTACCTTTCTCATTTAGAGCGCGTGCCTGCGCACTCTGTCTTTCGTGATTGGTCCAAACTCGCTCCTTATATTCTTTGGAGACAAAGATCACGCAATAGCGAGCACGTTTTCTGAAAATCTCATCAAAGGTATCGACCAGATTTTTACCCCAAAGGTACTCTGGAAAAAACTCATCGTAGAACACTGAGAATCCTGCGTCTTGTAAAATGATTGCTAACCTTTCTGCTTGTTTTCGTTCAGTTCCTGCAAATGAAATCGCGACATCGAAACTGGTTGGGTCTACAGATGCAGTAGCTC
The DNA here is from genome assembly GCA_020199835.1 of Acidobacteriota bacterium. Classification (GTDB taxonomy): domain Bacteria; phylum Acidobacteriota; class Blastocatellia; order Pyrinomonadales; family Pyrinomonadaceae; genus PSRF01. The sequence goes on from JAIVJV010000012.1 coordinate 47,900, forward strand.
TTTTTGGTCGTGTAGTTCTTTTCTCGATATCTGCATTCAATCGAATAGTTGGTTTTTGAAATGGCAGGAAGCTAAAACCCGCCTTTTCAATTTCAGCATTTGCGGTTAACAATTTTTGGACACCGAGTGAAAAATGTTTGGCATGAGCATCAAACCAGCTATGAGCAACGTCAGCATTGCCATCAAAAGGACCATCTCCTCTTGAAGCAAAAGCTATGGAGTACCAATGGCAGGTCTCAAAATCATATTCTGGGCATTGCCCAAAACTCTTTATCCCAAGAAACTGGAATACGCTCTGAAGTTCAGAGGATAAGGGCGGATGTTTGGGCCTATAATGTATGACCCATCCCTTACCACGGTCAGACACAAGCCAAGAAAATTTAAACTGAAAAACCTCATCTTCGCTTTGTTTCATGGTCTCTACTGACATAGCAGTATGACCATCGCCACGCATCTGGAAGTCGGGCCGCCTATCGCCAGACTGTCCACCAAGGAAGTAACCCAAGCCTTCTGGCTGGTCAAAAAAGAAACCACACCTTCCTAAATCTTTTTGTGCTTCTGATAGGTTACGAAAGGCTTGATCAAAGAGGCTTGCGAAAGCGTTTACGTCAAAGTTCGCGGTCATCCATCGGACATAGCATTGCCGACTGTCAATAAAAGAACACCCACTTCGTTGAAAGCCTAAATGACTCAAAAAATCTGTTACTTGATAGCCTCCTGACAAGCTATACGAATTTGGCGCCACATGTAAGCTATAGCCGATATCGTCCTTGCCCCATTGAAGTTTGGCCAAGATCAAACTAGCACCTCCGGATCGCGCTTGGCCCAAAATTTCACTCTTTAAGGCTTGATGTGGATCTCTACCGTTCATAAGAGTTTATTTTATCAATTAGCTTCCAATCGACATTGAATATCGACAAATAAGTGTTCGCAAGCTCTTTAGCCGACAAGTTTCTTATGAATATTTTTCAAATTGTCCAGAAGCTCATCATAAAGAATGAACTCAGTATTTTTCAGCGAGCGGCTTAACCTTCGATAGTCCTCTTGCTTCTTTTCGGTTTCCAGTTGCTTTCTCGTACCAGCAATGATGAATCCTTTTGGTCGGATAACCCTAATAGGTACTTTGTAGCGCCGACGAATTTTCTCAGCGTACTCCTTAGAATTGAGGACTAGCTCATCGGTGTAGTTTTCACACTGCGAGATAGCCGGCGAAATCTCGCTGCTCCAGTAATAGTTCTCACGACTCTCATCTGAAACGAGTATCTTTGTCGAGTGTTTCTTTATCTCAAACACATCTACAAAGTTGTAGATGTCCACCAAAACGAAGTCCGGCTTCTTCCCTTCTACATCGATTATTTCTTTGTCGATTTTGGTGACGTACGTCGTAAGATAAGGAAAAACTTTTTCACCAAGAAACACCTGCCACTTCTCTTCCGCGAGATCCTTTTTTGAAAGGTGAGCTTCAAATTCGGATATCACGTCGTTAATGTAAATTCGGTCCGTGACCTTTCGAGCTTCCTCTAATACTTTTATTCGATATTCTTTTAGTGCGCCCTTCTTGCCTTTCAAATCGGCTGTTAGAAGCTCTGGCAAAAACTTAAATACCGCCTCAAAGTCCTCTCGATTGAGGGCGTTTTTCACGTTCGGCCTTTGCAGAATTTGAGCTAGCTCGCCCGGTTGATACTTATCGAAATCAGCCTGTGACAAAGCAATTCTTTTTGGGAAGGCGGATGTTAAGAACGAACCGACAATCTCTCGAAGTTCATCATTGTGCTTCTCGTTGGCTATAGAGAGGGTTTTCAGAAGCTTTTTTGCCTCTGTGAACGGCAACATTACCGATACTTGTTTCCTTAATTCTTTCCAGGTGGATTTGGGCGCATCCTTCTTGATGATTAATTGAAAAGCTTTACTGCTATCAATATTCTGCCGCAACATTGAAAGCAAAAAGGTGCCCTTCTTACCAAATCCGAAGCCACTTCCCCTCAGATATAATCCGACGGGAATGCCAAGGAACCCATCGAGTTCAATCTGAGGAATTTGTTTAGCCTGATCACCGCGAAGATAATAAATAGTCTTCCGGCTTTTCCGGTCCACTTCGTAGACCAAAAATTCGTTTTTGCTATCGTAGTAAGGTTCCAGTTTTGTCGATGCAGGCTTCTTTTTGGTAGGTTTGCGAGGTCTCTTCATTTAGTAATTGGATTTAGTCACTGCGCGCACTCAGTGGAGAGGTTATGAATTCAATAAAGCTCTTGCCAAGATTTGTGGTGCGAGAGGCAAGCATACCTTGGACACTCATCGTGACGTGCATTGATTGCGTGTTGAACAAGCCATTGTCAAACAAATCCTTAACCAGTAAATCGTAGAATTCACGGCGACCGGCGAGTTCCGGAAATGCATGTTCTAAAACCGTTGCCGGACTTCCCATGGCCCAACTAGGATACGGAACGCCGTTTTTCTGTGCCCAAGCTACTGGATCATCAAAGAATTTTAAGATCCTCAGATGCCAAGGCGTGAACGTATCAATAAGATTGAGAAACATGAGCTGTATGTCTTCATCCGGCGCGTTTCTCTGCGCTGAGTTCAGCACGGCATTGCGCAACGCTTCCAGTTTCTCTTGCTGATGATTGCGAATAGCCGCCTGCGTTGCGTGCATGGTTGTCGTGATAAATACCTCGTTCTCAGAGAGCTCTTCGATCTTGAATCCTTCAACCTTGTCTTCCAAGGCTTTTAAACCATCGACTATGGATTCAACCCATTCGTCACGCCTCTTCGTCAGAGGAGGGGTAATGATTGCGGCGAAAATTTCTGCGGCCGGACTACCCACAAGCGGAATGGCTGAGAGCCCAGCCTTCGCAGCCGTGTGAGCGATGTCACCTATAGTAGCTTTTGGTTTTTTAAGAGGATCGGTATCCATAAATCAGTGTCTAGTATCTTTGGGTGGGTTAGGATCGTTCGCTGGCGCGACGGTGTCGCTGTCCCGAATGGGTCCTCCGTGCGGCTTGTGAATCCGGACTTCACCGCCTCCGGCATTTGCAGCGAGCTCTTTTGCGATTCTCTCCGCCTCTCGCTGCGTGTTAGCAGTTGCCGAAGCGCGCTCGGCACCTTCCTTAACAACTCTCCATTGGTCCGAACCTTTGGGGTTTGTAACGTGATAGTTAGGCATCGTGTCTCCTTTATTCGATAGGATTCGGAAGCGTATCGACAACCACGCCTTGAATCATAAAATCGCTGTCTAGAATGATTGGCTTGTGAACGGGATTACTTGACCGAGGCATGAGCATCACTTTACCGCTCTTGCGCTGAAATTCTTTCACCATTGCCTCCTCGCCAAGAAGCGCAACCACTCGATCCCCATTCTCGGCAACCGGTTGTTGTCGAACCAATAGCAGGTCTCCTTCATGTATGCCCCGCTGGTCCATAGAGTCTCCGACCGCACGCAGGAGAAAGTATTGCGCACCAGGCTTGGCCAGTCGCTGTGAGACTGGAATCCAGGCTTCAGTGTTTTCTTCAGCGAGGAGCGGTAACCCGCACGGAACAGTACCCACCAAAGGCAACTCAACCGTCTGTTCGCTGCGAACCGGCAACTCTGCGTCCTTTAGTAGTCGCAGATTGCCCATTGGAGAGCGATCGAGATATCCCTTCTTGAGGAGCCGGTTTATTAGAAGGGACGACGAGCGTGGGGATTTGAAGCCCATATGCTCGGCAATCGCCCGCAGTGACGGACTCTTTCCACGGTAAAGAACAAAATTACGGATGAATTGCAATCCTTTGAGCTCTGGGGGCTTAAGATCGCTTGTGGCCATGTTATCTGAAGTGTATACTAAGTACACTTGCGGCGCAAGTGGCACGGCGGCGACAACTGACGGGTGCGTAGAAGGAGTCAGGAAATGATAACAATCAAAATAGGAGCATTGGAGCGAGATTTGGAGAACGCCGATCCAAGCTGGATCAATCAGCAGATCAACGGTCTCAGGCGCGACGGTCATACTGTCTGCGTGGTTGTTAAGATAAACGAGGGTCCAGTTCATATGACGCTCGCTACTCCCACCTGTTCACTACCCGGTGGAGGGCGCCCACCAAACACACTAGAGCAAAAGATCTTTGACCTTTGGAGGAAGCATCATCTGGATCAGCGAGATATCAATGGCGGGTTTGTAGTCTCGTTCCTCAACGAGCTTAAACGAGTGGTGGTTTAATAACGGGACTCGACAAAAAAGTTCGCAGCACCAGGAAAACTTTTCTCCATTGACCGAAGGAGGACTTGCCCGCTTTGTTTGTCATCACAAGACCAATCGATTTTGCAGACGAGCTTAAGAGATTTCGCTCCGAACGGATAGCCACGATTCTCGAAGGCACCGTTCCGATGGTCATGGACCAGGAGCCCCGTGTTGTGTTGCACCTCGTACCAAAGAGAGCATTAGACCAATCCATTGAGGTGGATTTATCGATTCTCAAACGTGAAGACCAAAGCCTGCGGCCCATTCACGCGCACGGGTGGGACGCTCTTCGGTACAACTTCGACGGTCTTATAAGTGCGAGCTCGTCTGACGGAACAACGAGTTCATACGTACAGATATTCCACAACGGATGCATAGAGGCCGTTAATACGTCGCTTTTTAGGAAGCACAACGACCGGCTCATTGTTGTGAGTATTGCCTTTGAGGATGAGTTAAGAAAATTCGTAACTGCGTCCTTGCCTTTCCTGCAAAAGATGACCGTTGAACCGCCCTTGTATATTATGCTCAGTCTCTTGCGGGTGAAGGCTATTACATGGGTATTGATCGTGGCAACTACGATTACGAAATGGTTCCGTTTGACCGAGACAACTTGCTCGTGCCCGTAGCCCTTATGCAGAGTTTTGATGAGGACATCGACCGCCTGATGCGGCCGGTCTTCAATCGCGTTTGGAATGCCTCTGGAGTACAGGCCTCACCCTGCTTCGACGAACAGGGCCAATGGCGCGGGAAATAAAATCTTTAAGTCAAACGAAATTTACACTTGCCCTAACGCTTGCGCTTAACTGAATCCTTCCCACGACCGTGAGATTGGGAAATGGGTAAAGAAGGCTTACCAAAAATCGCGGTACAACGCAGAATTAGTGGTGTGCCTGCCTCCTCTCGAATGGATACAAGCTGGCACGTCTACTGAATGAAGGGCGATATTCATTTCATTAGAGGTCGGTTGGGGTTCGGAGGTGCGAAGAATACTGCGCCTTTCCCAAAGCGTCGTCGTCATCTTCCGCAGGAAAATCACTCGAAAGATGGTGCTCACTCTTCGTTGTCGGGAACTTGGCAACTTACAAATCAGTAAAATACATCTGTGTCACTTATTGCGTAGGAAGGCTCGAGTGTGTTGCCACACGAAGTTAGTTCGTTGTCGATTTGAATTATAACCGCCTTGCCTTTGAGGTTTGTCTTTCCGACAGGGATCGAGATTTCAATCGTTTTTTCTCGGCGTACTCTTCTCCATGGTCTGGATTTCCTAATTAAGACCAAACCATGACACTCAAAGCGCGTTCGCGCGACGAACCAGGCTGGTAAACCTCGCCTCCAAAAAAATACAGCCAACCATACGAATCTTTCTGATCCTCAGACCGCCTCGCCTTCGGCTTCGCGGCCTGTTTGCAAACAACTCTCGATCGATGGTCCTGCTGCCTCTCACAGCTTCTCAAAAACGCTAACAGCCAACACCAAAATCAAAGCTGGATTTTAGTTAGGACTGCAAACGATTGATTTACCACTTTCGATCGTTTGGCTTTGCATCCGGAGGCAACCGTGCAAACACAATTTCTAAAGCGCTTCGCACCACATTCACTTTATCTCCTCTTCCATCCAGCAGATACAGGGAATCCTAACTACGACCTCAATACTCACTTTGAGCAGTTTGCCAACCGCTCCATAAACGACCACAAGAACAACCGCAAATTCTTCACCGGCAACGCCACTCGCATTGATCTCGAGTCAACCCAACTGATCGGCAGCCGTGTGCTAGGTCGCGTTGAAATCGACCTCGGATCGTCAGATGAAACCGAGCAACAACACAAGATCCTCTCCATACCGTACGCCCTGAAAAAGCTCGGCACCATGGATGACGCGATAGAATTCGTTCGCGTCATCACGCAGGCGGTATCTGCCGGCGTCGAGCCAAATCCTCGCTCATTCCAAATCTGGGCCTCCTGGGCTTACGACCAAATCAACACCCGCTACGCACAACGGCTACGCAAGACTCCGTCTGCCGACGCCCAGACAACAGCCGAATTCAAGACGACCATCATTCAAGAGGTACTCACCGAACTCGCCTCGTTAGCAAGAGAACTTACCGCCATCACCGCCACAAACGAAGAACGCCTTTTCGAAGAACCCACAATCTTCGACCGTTTGCCTCGAGAAGAAAAACTTTCTCCAGCCGAACGACGCGAGCTCTTTGAACAACGATATCAGGAGGTAATGTTCCTTCAGGATCCATTATCACTATTCGCCTCCGAATTGAAGTCAATTTGCAGCAAACTCCCACGAGCCCATTCCTCCGGAATCGTCTACGACGAAGAAGCGCAATTTCAATCCCATCTCACCAGCTTGGCAGATTCCGGACAGTACTCAGACGAAAAACTCGACTTGCTCCAAGACGCTCACGAACGAGTAACTGAGCAATATAGTGAAGGTGGAGTAGTTTCCTTGCACATGAGCGATGGAGAACGATTTGTCGTTGATGGAACGCTTGAGGAAGACGTCACAGAAGAATACCTTCCTAACGACGCAAGACCGATCGCTGCGGACCTTCGCACCCTATTCTGCGACGGCGAAGACCTAGATACAATCGAACGCTTCATCGAGCTAAGTCTCAATCGAATCTACGGAGACCCCACCGACAAGGCAGAACGAGTCTCACGCACCGTAAGAGCGATTAAGATAAAGCAAGCGCCAACACGCCAATACCCCGACGGTACGTGCCACCCAAGCAAGTCAGTACGCACACGCAACTCACTCTTTGAGTACACCTATACAATTTCTGTTTACCCAAATCGTGAGGAACGGCAGTACGTCCGCGAAGTGCTAGATACACTGCTCGGAAACATGCAACGCGACTTTATTCTGCGCAGCATAAACCGTTCAAAGGCATTTCGTACATTCCACAATCAGATCGTCAACGCTTCGGATCTTCGTGTCCTGATTGAAGCAATCAAAGAAGCGTACCAAGCGCGTTTGAGAAAAGCCATCAACGTAAAAATGTTCACGGCCCTGAACACGTTGTACGAGTGCAAACGCGCCAACCTTGAATCACACCCAGCGCGAGTCACACACGAACGTGACGGCCAACTTCGGACTTTCATGCCGGCACTTCCAGTCATTGCCATGGCGAAGGAAATCGCCGTGCCAGATCTCCGTCAACTGGCCATTAAGCTTCACACTCTGCCCCCGCAAGAACAAGAGCGCGTACGGACATTCTTTCGCCAAGAACGTGCAGACGTTTATCAACGGATTGTTAATGGTCTTAGGAGAAGGATTCGCAACGCCAGTCAAAAGAAGAAACTGTACTTCCGCTTTGCATCTTACGTGAACCGGAAGACGGGACAACCAAATATACCTCACAACATGATCCACTTACTCACTGCTTCGGATGCCGCCCTTATCTGGGAACAATTGAAGGAATCAACCGGACTGGATCAACCGAAAGACAGTCCACACAACCAACACCGCAATGAGCCTGTTGCAATTCATGCTCGCGTCCACTCAGCCAATCTTCCAACCCCACAAATAGGAAATTAGGGCTGACCGCAGGAAACGTCACAGTCAGTTCACCAAGCACGGTGGCTGACTCATCAAGTTCGTTCAATTCAACAAGCTAAAGATACTCTCAAAGGAGAACTCGATCATGTCATTTACCAAAACCATCGTTGCTGGAAATCTCGGCCAAGACCCCGAACTCCGGTACTTGTCAAACGGAACACCGGTGGCTTCTTTCTCAATCTGCGCGAACGAGCGCCGCGGCCCCAAAGAAAACCGAACCGAAGAGCAAATCTGGTTCAAGGTTAACGTCTTCGGCAACTCCGCAGAAGCAGTCAGCCAGCACCTCCAGAAGGGCGATCAGGCCTACGTCGAGGGCCGTCTCAAGGCCGAGATGTGGGATGGCCGCGACGGCGAGAAGCACCTGACGCTCAACCTCAACACCAGTGGCGAGGGCGTCAAGTTCCTCGGCAAGCGCAACCGTGCAAGCCAGGCGGGTGATGCCGAAGCGACTGCGCAAACGACGGGCGAAACGAATCCCGACCTTTCGGACCCGGACATTCCTTTTTAGGTGCCACCCGTTTTCGCCAAACCATTGACTAGAGCTTGAAGCCACGTTCGAAGTCAGTGGTCCACAAATACGTGTTGGGCGGTCCCGTCAAACGGATCGCCCAGCCGTCATATCCCCGATGAATAATCGCGTGCGCCGAATCCAGGAGCACCACCTGCTTCCCGCCTACTCGATTACTCGCATACACCAAAGAAGACTGAAACCGATCGCGGACCGGGTAGCTCGGTTAGGAAAGATCTGTTTTTGTCGCTGATGGAGGCGCGGGGGCGCGCAGGCACTACCGCCGCGAGGCCCCCAACCCTTACCCCAAAGGCCATGAAAAAACTCGTCACAATAACCGTCGACGGCGCTTGCCTCGGCAACGGTCAAACCCAATCACGCGCCGCTGCCGCCGGCATCCTCAACTACCAAGGCCACCGGCGAGCCGTCGCCGAATACATTGGGCAGAGCACCAATCAAAGAGCCGAAATCCTCTCGGCCGCTTGTGGACTCGCGGCCCTTACAGAACCTTGCCAAATAATTCTCCGATCGGATTCACGCTACGTCGTCGAAACGATGAATGGCAAGTTCAGGCGCAAATCAAATCTCGATTGTTGGGCCAGACTCGACGCCGCTGCTCAACAACACGAGATCACCTACGTATGGATTAAGGGACACAACGGCGATCCCGAGCAAGAAGCCGCCGACACTATTGCGCGCACCACTGCCGAAATCGGCAAAGTAAGAGCCCTCATCCTCACGGAAGCCATAGAACGTCTAAATAACCATGTCACGCCCGCATTGCGCGTCGCCGTAATCAAAGGACTTCGCTATCTCGCAAATGCTTGCGATGGCGCCCGGAAACGGGACTCTGTTGGCTTCAATAAATACGACGCTGATCTCGGACACGAGCTCGCCGCGAAGAGTTCTCTCACTGAGCGAGATATAGCAACCGGCAGAGCTCTCTTACGACGCTACAGCGCCCAACTCACCAGCTACGACCCCACAATCCTGGCAATTATCTAATGCGGCTACGTGGCTTATTTTCCTTAAATTTTCGGTCAGGAGAAAGCAACATGAAATCGCCAATGGGTTACCAGCGCAGATTACATTGAAGAAGTCGACAAAGGTAGCTACTCCGAACTCAAGGTCATGCGTTCTGCAGCAGGATGGTACGTCGGTACTGAATACAATGATCCGGCTGGTTTTACGGAGCCAGGTTCACGCGACAGCGGTTACTTTGCTACGGAGCGGGAAGCAGACTTGGAGTTGACTATGATGCAAGCTGGTCTTGCACAACCGAGAATGACCCCATGAAAGAAAGCCGTCCTCGAACGACGCGCAGCATCATTCAGCCCACATGGGCTAGTAGCCCAGGGAAACCAACTTCCTCACTAAAATATTCATCTCGCCTAGTGACGCTGCGGACTATCAACGACCGCTGCTAACGCAGCGCCTTTCACATGAAAGTAAAACCTGCTGCAACGTAACAATCTACGAATATGCCCAAACTCGATTACACAGCGCGCCGGCCCGACGGAACCACAATCTCGCAACTCCGCGGCTTCATCCTTACTTCACAAGCGACGATTGAGGACCTGGAAACCCGCATTGCTGATTGCCGTGAAAGCCAAGCTGACTACATCTCTCGTCTCTCCCAAGAAGAACGAGAACAACTCGTATTAGACCAACCTAAATTATTTCCAAACGGCTTACCTGACATCGACAAAATCCCACACGTTCGCCCACGTATTCACGAACGTTGACTAACATACGCCATCAAAAGCTACCCACCTCCACCAACTCGCCTGTCGCTTCCGCCCTGCGCACAACCCGCATTCAAGCCGACTGCATAATCCTGATCAAAATCAGGAGACCGATCTATGCCACTCAATTACATCAAAGGCGACGCAACCAAACCGATCGGAGCGGGAAACCGAATCATCACCCATTGCTGTAACGATCGCGGTTTCTGGAACGCAGGCTTTGTCAAAGCCCTTTCCAGCCGTTGGTCCGAGCCAGAACGAGCCTATCGTCGCTGGGCCGCAGGCAACGGGCGGCTTCCTTTTGCGCTTGGCAATGTTCAATTCGTGAAAGTTGCGACAGGTCTTTGCGTAGCCAACATAGTTGGCCAGGCCGGCATCGCGAACCGAAACCAAACTACCCCTCCAATTCGCTACGACGCCATTCGGAAAGGATTGGCGACTGTTCGAGATCTTGCCCTCACCTACAACGCCTCCATTCACATGCCCCGCATGGGAGCCCGCTTGGCAGGTGGTCAATGGGAACTAATCGCTGAAATCATCGAATCCGAGCTATGCAACTACGGACTCCAAGTAACTGTCTACGACCTCAGCTAGCATTCAGTCTTGATTGCAAACAACTGATTTGACCATTTCTTCTTTCGAGGCATGACAATGATTCTCGACGCCATCAAGACTCCCCATCGGGTTACGACCAATTTCCAAAATCGCATTGTCGTTGCCACCGGTCATCGTCCAGATAAATGCGGCGGATTCACCAACACGGCCCAACTCCTTCTCAAACAAATTGCTATTGATTGGTTAACCGCCCTGAATCCACGAGGCGCAGTGTCCGGAATGGCCCTGGGATGGGATACAGCAATTGTCGAAGCGTGTCTGCATCTGGGTCTTCCATACGTCGCTTGCATACCCTTCCATGGTCAGGAATCCAAGTGGCCCGCATCCGCACAACGCACCTACCACGAGTACCTTCGCCAAGCAGCTAACGTGATAGTTTGTTCCCCCGGCCCCTACTCCTCGTACAAGATGCAGATTCGGAATGAACGCATGATCGATGTGGCACTTCAGTATGGACCAGGCCGAAACAACTCGATTCTTTTGGCTATGTGGAACGGTAGTTCGGGCGGGACGCAGAACTGCCTTTTATACGCGCGGGCACGAATGGAAACAATAAACGCATGGCCCAATTTTCTTGATCGTTCGTCCCTCAAAGCTTAAAAACCCCCTCCGCTTACCCAACTATCACATCTGCCAACGCCAGCCTTTTTCTACCTCAGAACAGGATATTGCTCGACTGCAAAAACTGATATTTCCTGTCTCTGGAGGTGAACCATGTCCGCTTTAACCGCGAGTGCTATCCAACAATCAACCACCAACCCATCCGAGGATGCAGGCTACGCCTGGTTCATAGCAAACAGCACCGAACTATTCCAAATTTTCGCAAGCGACGACCTCCTTCGCTCGCTCGAATACCTCGAGATACAACTCAATCTCCCGGAAGGAACTGCTAACCGATTTAAAGCCTTATACGACGAAGCATGCTCAGTCTCAGAACACGAAGAGGTACTCTACGCCACCACCTGGGATGCGTATCACGAATCCTTAGACAACGATCACAATCTAGCTACGATCGCCCGCGCCTACGGTCAATCTCACCGCATGCCGTTACACCAACGAATGGATGCCACCGGCACCCTAGTCTTCTGAGAACCAGGCACCCCGTTTGCTAAACGCATTTCCTAAACCTCACGAGTCTTCCATCACCGTAAAGCGAGGACAGAAATCATGCGTATCATTGAACTCGATCGTAACCAACAGACCCATCAGGATACGGAAATCACTATCGCCGGCGTCGTACGCGCGACCTACACAGAACCCTTTCGCTACTTCCTGATTGAAGACCAGACCGGCACACTGATATGCCGTCCGAACGGACCCTTCCCGTCACCAAAAGAGCACGTCCAGATCACCGGCCGATTTGCACTCCAAACCCCTCAGAACTGCACTGTTCAACTCGCAATTCTCACAGAGTCGAATCGCACACGCATTCATCATCCAACTAACACCTGTGACCTCGCAGGTTGCGCGTTTGCAACACAGGCAGCAGCTTAACGGCACCTTATATCTTCATCATTTAATGGAGGCGAAAATGTTGGTAGAAACCACCCAATCCTATGAGTCATTCGAAGACGCTCAAGACACTCTTGAGGGACTCAAAACTCTCCCCGGTTTCCTTCCCGGATACATCGTTCCAAGCCAACCAAAGACACGGCTTGTATTCCTTTTCAACTGCACCGGCGGTCACGTAAGCCGAACTCAAAGAGTCGTCGAAGATCTTACGACGAAGGACAGTCCACATATAGAACAACTACGTTCAGCCTTGCTCCCTTTCGCGGATATGGACCGAGAACACTGCGACCTTAACGAGGTCGCTTGCACGAGGGGAACAGCCTCGGACATAACGATTCTCACAAGCGCTAACTTTCGCCGAGCTGCGGAAGTATTTGGAGTGAACCCCAAAAATGAGACAGTGAGTTAAGCCACAAAATTTTCACTTGCTACACTGGCAAAGGAGGATTTTATGGTCAAGTCTCGACGGGTGTTCACCCGGGAGTTCAAACTGGCAGCGATTAAGGAACTCGATGCGGGCAAGCCGCTGGGTTTAGTGGCGCGGCAGTTGGAAGTAAGTGCCCACACGCTGCATCGTTGGCGTCGCGAATTCAGAGAACAACCTACGAAAGCGTTTTCCGGTCAGGGCCGCCGTGTCTTAGCTGAGAGCCGTGAGGCTGAGCTGGAGCGGAAGATCGGCCAGTTGACGATGGAGAATGATTTCTTAAAAAAACTGTTGCGGAGTTTCGAGGAGCAACAGGTGGCCGTCAATGGCGGCGCACCGTCTATCAGAAGATCAGCGAAGAAGAAAAGCCTATAACCAGATTGTGCCGTGCGGTTGCGGTCAGTCGCGCCAGCTACTATCGGTTCATCAAGCCGGTCGCAGAGCAGGCGCAGGAGATGAAGTTGCGAGACGCGCTTCAGCAGCAGGCGCTGCAGATGCCAGCCTACGGTTATCGGCGGATCACGGCGGCATTGCAGCGCGCGGGCTGGGAGGTAAATCACAAACGGGTGCTGCGGTTGATGCGGGCGGATAATCTGCTGTGTCTGCGGAAGCGAGCGTTTGTGCGCACCACCGACTCGGACCACGCACTGCGGATTTATCCGAACCTGGCACGCGAGCTGAAGCCGAGCGGCTTGAATCAGCTCTGGGTGGCCGATATTACCTACATTCGACTGCTGCTGGAGTTCGTGTACTTGGCAGTGATTCTGGATGCGTTTTCACGCCGGGTGATTGGTTGGGCGTTGGGCCGCACGCTCGAGGCAAAGTTGGCACTCGCAGCCTTGCAGATGGCGCTCGGGCGCGGGCGAGTGGCGCCAGGACTGGTGCATCACTCGGATCGCGGGGTGCAATATGCGTCTAAGGATTACGTCGACCTGCTCACTGAGCATGACATTTTGATCAGCATGAGCCGGCGCGGCAACCCCTACGACAACGCCCAGGCGGAATCGTTCATCAAGACGCTGAAGTACGAGGAGGTTTATCGTACCGAGTATCTTGACTTCGCCGATACTCGGCGCCGCCTTGGCAAGTTCATCGAGAGCGTCTATAACGAAAAACGCCTGCACTCCGCGTTGGGCTATTTGCCGCCAGCTGAGTTCGAGCGACAACAACTGCTGTTGCCGGCAGAGCTCGTGGTGGGCCAGGCATGACGGGAAAGTTGATTTGCACCGGGTGGACCAAAAACGGCGCGCGTAATTGACCTACAATCGATTTTCGCGACCGCGCCCGATGTAGACCAGGGGAGTTTTTGAGGGATAAGGAAATCTATCAATCCGATGAGCGCAAAAGGCGGAGGGCGCAACCCTGCGGCCGCGCCCTCGCTCATCGTCTTGATGAGTTTCCGGTTGGTTATTCCTTGGCGAGTTGCTCTCCAGCAGAGCTCGCCTCCGCTTCACCAACCGGGCTGATTGTTAATAATGGCCCAGTCGAAAGCAACAACTCTTTTCGACGGGCCGAGGCAGTGTCTTAACTTTTTGTCTCACGAAAGGGGTGCACCCCAATTTCGCGAAACGGCTCCTCAGAAAGTCGACTTCATCTGCGTCTAACCCATCACGCGAACCCCGCCAACGGAAGTACCTTAACTCACATCACATTCAGTTCGGGCCACATGGCCTAGCTCTCCTCAAAGCAAACACTACTTCTCTGGAAAACAGCCCCTTTTCTCACCAACCGTTCCGTCACTTTAGACCGCTGCTTAACGCAGCCGGCTTCTGCTCGAAAGCCACCAAACTCGACACCTTGCGGCAGCGTTGAACTCAGTATTTTTGCGACTGCAAGATTGGTCTTTTTACTTTTTTTTACTTCTAAAGTGGAGACAGAAATGACTAGCCGACGAATTGTTATTGAAGCATCATTTAGCAGAACGCCGGACGGAAAAACAATCCTTCAATGCCACTCACGCGGAGACCGCCGATTCAGTCCCTTCTGCTGTTTTGTTGACGCTTTCCGACAAACACAATCCATCGAAAACCATTATCAACGCGCTAAGGTTTTTAACGGAGAAATCCTCCCAAGAGACTGGCAACAAGCAAAGCATTTTAAGAAGTCCGGTCTTAAACAAACGAACTGGCAAATCGGTCCTTACCGTCTCCCCTGCGTAACCAATGTCGATGGAAACAGCTTCACGTTAGACGACTTCGGCATCCAGTTTTATATCGCCCTATGGCACAAATATCTCCTCTCGAACAAGAGCCTAATAGCGATCGCCGCGCAGTTCGATGACTACGAAGATCCCTTCAAAGGAAGCTTTCCTTTTTGCCAAGCAGATGTCATCCGCCAATGCGTTCACAAGGGCATCGATAGCCTTCGACCAATGTATGCCGAACTCCATTGTCTTCTGAAACACGGAAGGCTTTGGCCCCGTCAGACTCCACGCCCCTGATTTACTACCAAGCCCTCCATCTCGAGCTCTTCCAACCCCACCAATTAACATCCCGAATCACTGCCCCACCACGTTCCCATTCATCAACCGTGTAAGTTCTCGGACGCCGCAGGAAACGCGTCTGCGACTGCCCTCGAACAAGTGGGTCGAGGCGCTTCCAAAGCCGTGCGCCTCAACAAGGACGGGCATCTGATAAAAGATTATTATGACCTCCCCCAAACCAGCGCCTCAATCGGCGCTCCCGGTCATAATAGCTTTTATCAAACGCCCGACTTCTATTCCTTTTCATTGCCCACCACGACGACTTTTTCAGTCTCACCTTGAGCGCACAAACACCATGATGCAAACGAAAGCGCCGCCGGAATACAACACCCGCGGCGGCACTCTCGTTTCAATCGGTTGCCCTCGCCTTACAGGCTCGTTCCCCGACCCGGCTGGAGACGGCCTGTGTTACTGGGACCACCCCCTTTCCCGCCTTCACCTACGTCTAATGGCTGCCTTACTTCCTCTTCTTTTTTCGTACTCTTCTTTCGATAGGTCTCAAATGCATCGTCACTCGCAAAGAATTCCTCCATCCCACGGTCCACAACCTTACTTTCACTCGGTTTGGATCCCATGGTCTCTTTGTGGAATGCGGCGTATTGCAAGATAGATTCATAAACTGATGTTCGGATGCTCACGGTTATTTCCTTTAATGCATCCTCCCGCAAATCCACTTTTGGCTTTGTCGGCTTTGGTTGTTTTGGCATCTTGTCAGGGGCGCTCCTTTCCTGCGCTTCACTGCACCATTACAAACTCCATGCCATCCTTTTTGGTCATTCCTTGGCCCACCCTACTCGCTGCGTTCGCTGCCTCCAACGTAGGTTTTAGATAGACCGCACTGAATTGCTTTTCCCTATTTCACCCGAAGCACTTTCGGAGGTTTGTCATGGGTCCATTTACCAGTAACGGAACCAATCGCCAGGAAGACTTTCATGCCTGCAACATAACCCGCTCTGAGATCGCTCGTTCATTAGCTTTTGAGGCTCGACAAACGGTGCTTTTGGTGAGTGATACAATTGCCAGGAATCATTCCAATACTCTCCCTATTGCGGACCTTTGGACACAGATTCAGGCTGACTCTACGCTACGATCTCTCGCATGTCATACCGATGCACATGTTGATGCTTATTCTCAGTTTGCTGGCTGGGTAACGGGCTTCCGATACAGGCTTGCTTATTCCCAGAAACTGAGACTCACCGCTCAGTTTGGAGCACGTCTTAATGCACGACGTTTTCGGAACAGCGATAGACTTACAAGGCTCCATCTATTAGGTGCCAGAGTACTCGCCTAAGATACCTTTATTGGCCCATCTCTCGCCCCACGCTTGCACCCTCCACTGGCGTTTTTTGCGACACCCCTCGCGTGACCACTGTCGGTTCTGGCTTCACCCATTCACCATCGACGACCTTTATCTAGTCCTCCATCACCCTCCTCAACATTCACTCAATACACAGTCTCAGGGAATACTAATAAACGTCTTATTTTTGTGCTGACAAGATTCTGCACTTCCTCCTTGGTCTGTGGCCATAACCTTCGTCTTTGCCGTGTTTACACATAAACTTTTGTAACTTTTTGCGCTGCGTAAAGCCCTTACCGCCAAACCTTTTGAATACAACAGTTTACGCTGTAACTTTTATTTCCGCGTACATTTGACCCTTAGACCATTTCTTTTCAATTGTTTAGCTCGTAACTTTCTGGTCCATCGCTTAATTACTCATTCTGTATCCCCTTTGAGGAACAACACTTGCGCTGTAACTCGCCCGGTTTCTAAAAAGAGACCGAACATTACCGAGTTAGGAGCTCAAACAAATGCCGTCAAAATCATCCCCCCAACCATCCCCCAAACGGACAGGCTCAAAGCCAACCAACACTCACCGCAAGAAGCAGGCTAAGCGAACCGTAGCTACACACCTTTGGCTTGCCGACGATAAACTTTTCCATGAAATTGCTGCCCGAAGAGATGACAATCCAGCCGAGCTTTTGCGCGAGATCGTCCACGACTGGGCAGTGACATTTCGACTCTCGCGGCAACTCCCAGATGCGAATGAACTCGCAGCCCCGGCGCGCCAAGTTAATGAACAAATCCTCGCCGATCAGTTGCGTCCAGTGAATGAGATTCTGGCTCGAATCCTTTCGCAAGTTACCCCACCTTCTGACTCCCAAAAGTCCCCCGAGGCGGACAGTAATCCTGCCTCCATTTCTCATTCCGATTCGAGAGCCTTTCCTATCCAAAGCTTGACCTCACAATTCGCTCTCATGCACGAACAGTTATCCGCATTGAAAGCCTTTGCCGTCACTCACTACATGCTCTCCGGACAGATCTTCATCAACACCTGGGCGGTCCTCTACTTCAGTCGCTACATAGCTGAGCGATATCTCATGACGGAATTCAAAACCAACTACGAGAAGGAAGCCACAACCCGCCGAGACGAAGCTCGCTTAGATGCACTGGAGTGGCTCAAGCAAATGACTCTCGAACTTGGTTACCCGGTACCATTCAAACCGATCCTTTGGACGCCTCCCGAGTAACCGCTCTCACACTCTGCTGGCATCCCTGTTGTAACTAAATTCTGAACCTGTGCACCGCACTAAATGGGCAACGTTGTA
Organism: Acidobacteriota bacterium; assembly: GCA_020199835.1. Classification (GTDB taxonomy): domain Bacteria; phylum Acidobacteriota; class Blastocatellia; order Pyrinomonadales; family Pyrinomonadaceae; genus PSRF01. The sequence goes on from JAIVJV010000012.1 coordinate 65,580, forward strand.
GTCAGTATCAAACCAACTTCAGCCACCGGCGCCGCTGGCGTTACCCGCTATATTGCCGAGTCAAAAAGGAACCCCGAAAAAGAAGGACTCGGCGCAAACGAACCACGCCCACTCTTCTCATATTCCGAAGACAAGCTTACCTATCACGAAGCCAATCGCATCCTCCAAATTCCCACCGACACTCAGGCGCAAAAAGAAGACGTTATCCACATGGTTATCTCCCCCGAGAAGGGACAATATGAAGACCTCGGCGAAACCAGGGAAGAACGCTATAACGCCTTCAAAGAAATCATTCGCGAAGCGGCCAGGGTAATCGAAAAGGAAGTCAACTTTGTCGAGCTCTATTGGATCGCCGGCATTCACCTGAATACCGACATTCCTCATGCCCATTTGGCGATCTGCCGGGACGGCTTAGGCAGTCTCACTGGAAGGCGTGGTCGCATCAAGCACGTACGGCGCACACTATTACAGCATCGCGAAAAAGCAGAGTCAGGCGAGAAAGAATTGCTACAAGGAAAGATCGCTGATGCGGTCAGTAGTGGAATCGAAAGACAGCGAGAATTGGTTGCACAGCGAGTGCAAGAACTCGCGAGCCAAGATCATGCCGAATCCAGCAGAGAGAACCCCGCCCATGAAGAACCTACACGACCACTTCCGCCTCACGCCGATCATGATCATCAACTCACGATCGCGTCAGACCCCAGCACCACAGAATTAGTCCAGGAACCCGCTGACCAACGTCCCAATCACCCTCACAATCAATCGAACGAGACTCACCTTACTTCAGAGTCCCAAACCGTCGAGATCACCCCCGCAACAGTTCCATTAGTTGCTCCAACCCACGATGCTGATCGCATTCACGAACAGCATTCTATCGAGCACGATAATCAGCAAGATCCGACCGCCACATTAGTCAGTCACTCCGGGGACCAACAGCACTCTCGAGCCACGGAAAAAACTCAAGCACCGGATGAATTGCAAAAGCCAACCCACGTTTCAGAATCGCTGTGGCGAGAGCGCTTTATCCTCGGACGATCAATGGTTGCTCGCGCGGAGGTTGATCGCCTCCAATCGGATCTCAATAGTACCCGCGCGCACGGAGACAAACGCCGCTTTCGCGTCTTCGACGACACTCACGGATACACGCGACAAATTTCAGAATTCGACATTCGCCGCCGCGCTGATGCCTATGCCAGTGTCGCCGTTCGAAAGGCGCAGGATCTTAATAGCGATCTTGATACCGACGGCCGCCAGCAACTGCGACAAACCCGCTACGATTGTGAAATTGAACGCCACGCAAAAGGTATCGGCGATCATCAAATCATCGTTTCCAAAACCATTCACAAACTTGAAGGACAGTTGACCGCCGCCCAAAAAGAACACGCCCAATATCGGCCCCACGTTCAGCAGATCCAATTACGCTATCAGGCACAACAAGCGCCACTACCCGTCCCGCTCTTAAGACATAGCGAGCTTAATAAACTTCAGGACCAGGCTGTTGCAAACCACAATCCTGCTCGCGTCCAAACGCTCGAAACTATTCGCGAAAGTCTCGCCGGCGAACGCTCCGAAAACACTCGCACCGACAAAGAGGTTGCTCGCCTCGACGGGCAGCTACTTGTAGTCCGATCGGAACAGGCTGCGCGCCAGGAACGTGCTCACCAATTCGAACGCACTCGCCACCAAACCCGATGGCAAATCAATGACAAAAAATATTCACTCGTCGAACTCGACCGCCATATCAGCGACCAGGAAAATCGCTCCCGACTTTTCGGCTCGCCGCTTAAAATAACGACCCTTCACCTCAGCCCCTCTGCGCGCCGGGAAGCCGCGGCCCAGGTCACGGAATTGAAAACCATCCGGCAACTTGTCGTAGAGAAAATAGAGAACCGCAGACAGGAATTAACTACTGCCGTTTCGGATGCCGGACGCATGACCGCCGTCTTCTCCGAAATTCATCTGAAAGAACATGACCGCCTCATCCAACGCAATGGCGAACGCCATGAAAAAATCCTCTCCCGCGCCGAAATATCCCAACTGATCGAACATGCGAATCTGCTTTCGGATCCAGCCATGTTGAAACATGCTTTGCTGCTCGAAGCACGTCACGAAGAACGCCTGGCCGAAGACAAAAGACCTCCGCTTAGCACCACCGCCGCACGCGCAATCGGCCGTGAAGCGCTCAGCGATATTGCCCTCCAACAAGCCACCCAAAAACTCAATTCATTCGAGGAACATAAACAATTTACTTCCGTCGCCATCAGAGATCTCAACGGCCAAGAACAGACCGCACGCCTCTTTGATTTTCGTCGCCCACGCCACCCCCTTATCCGGCTCGCGCAACTCATCACCGAACGCATCACCGAATCAAAAGAACAAGCGCACCAGCGAACTGAAACCACCAAAGCTATTAATGCTGAACATGGACGACTTAAAGATGAGGTAACCCGAGCCACGCAGTGCCACGAACTCACCAAAGACATGGCCGATTTCCACCGCGAACAGCTTCGTAGTTTCCACCAACCTACCCCGGAACCGGCCTTTACTCCCAAACAAGTTATCCAACTTGAACTCTATGCAGCTCGCCACCCTGATCCGCTGGAACGATTGCGAGTTGAAACGCTCGTGCATCGAGCCGATCTTGCAGCCCACTCCCATTCCAAACAGACGCCCACGGTGCCCGAACCGCCGCTCACAAACGTTACCCGTGCTGAACCACTCCGTGGCGCTGAGCGACAACGAACCACCGAGCACGGCGCTTCTCCAAATCATCAGCCGAACAGGAACGACGCCTTCCACCTGCCTGAGCCAAACCATCCGTCATCCCACACCCAGTCACCGAAACCAGACCGACAACCAACAGGCCCTCAGCCCTCGATTGCCGAAACCGCCAGGGAAGCTAGCCACATTGAAGACTTGCTCCATTGACCCCCAATGTTCGGATATTCCAACAATGACCCTCAAAACACCTTCGAATACACGAACACTCGATTAACTGCTCTCTGCTCCACCTTCAGATCGCTTAGGAAAACCCACAAATTCCTAAATTCAATTTGAGCACACTGATTGCTAACTCCTACCGCACTGCCTTGGGGGCCTAACTGTATTGCCCCACGCAGCCTGAACAATTGTTCTGTCGGAGAAGCTAATTCCATGAAAGCCCTTCGGGCCAGACTCAGACTATCCGCAGCACCGGAACTCGAAAACGTTGAGGTAGTGAATCGCAATACCTACTCCGGGCCGCGAGGCAATTCCTTCATCTATATCGGTCGAGGAACCCCACTCGGCAACCAGTGGTCCGACCGAAACGGCACCGCCGCCGCCTATAAAGTAGAAACCCGCCAAGAGGCTGTCAGCCGTTTTAACGATTGGCTCGCCGACCAGATCGCCAACGCTAAAGGTCCAGCTTTCACTCTCATCACTGAACTTAAAGACCGCGTCGCAGCCGGCGAAAAAATCAAACTCGCGTGCAGTTGTGCTCCTGAACTCTGCCACGGCGACGTTACCAAAGCTACGATCGAACTACTCATCCATAACGAGCGACATCCGAACCAACCTCTCGAACGGGAAGAACTGCAACTAAATCCTTCAAGTCCTGAGCAAATACTTGCGTTATCAGCTCGCGCCGAACAGGCCCAAGCTGAAGTTCTCGCAATCGACTCTATCGCCGACGACATTGCCTCCATATATGTTCTTCCGGAGGGAATCACCAGAGCGGAACATGCAAGTCGCCTTAATGACTTGGACCAATTCGCCCGCGAAGCATACGAACGCGGTGCAACCCTCACCGAGAACGTGCTCTCAATACCCAGGGACCCCGATTCCCGACCGCGAGATGAAACCAAAGTCACGATCGGAACCGAGGCTCACGCCATCAGTTTTGTTCGTAGCTTTATCGATGATCCAAAATTAGCAGAAGAAAAAGGGAAGTTACTTTTTGAAATAGCTGACAAAGCCTGCGGACAGTGGATGGAGTCCGACGGGCGACTCACCGTTTTCAATCATATCTATACTGAAATCCGCCAGGACAAATCAGGTGCTTACCGCGACAACGAACAAAAAGCCCAGGTCATTGACCAGGTACTCGCAGAGACCGCCGAGTGGGCGCAACCGTTGCCCGAACCTTTACCAGACCCCACTCCGGAAGAAGTACATGAATACACTCTTGCCTTTGCAGAAGAAAATCGCGCCGAACTCGAAGCTAGCCTGCTTCCAACGCTGAAAAGCGATCTCCGCGAAATCCAACTCGAGCCAGAAGCATCAAGCTACATCGATCACCTGAATTCAAGCACGCATGGCCTAGCCACTCTTGGCGAACTTGCCGGCTTCACTTTCGAAAACTCTATCGAAGATGAAAACCAGATCTATGCAGAAATGTTCGAAGCGGCGATCGGCGATTCATTGGAGTACGCCACACACGGAGGTGACCACTTAGGAGCAGAACGCGAGAACAGCACTAGCATTACCCTCGACGCTTCCTATGATCGAATCAATTTATCAGCTTTGCCCCCACAGCTCCCCGACACCCTGCGCTCCGAAACTCGATCCGACCTGCTTGACCGCGTATTGCCGATAGTTGATACGCAACTCGAACGCGGCGCCAGCAAAACAGAAATACTCACTCCGCTTTACGAAAGCAATCGAGAACGTGAACAACTCGATCTTACGGCGCGCGTAAGCAACACCTTCGCACGTGCCGGTCATGATCCTCTCACCGTTGAATCTACATCCCGCGTGGATCAACTCAACGCCGTTTCTTCGCTTCGCATCCTGGTCCGAGCCGAATACGTTGAAGCAACTAAAGGCTTCAGCCGCGAGGCTATCCAGTTCGCAAAAGCGAACTATCGAGTCAATGCAGACTGGCTGCGCTCACAGGGAAAACTGGAAAAAGGTGAGTATCGACGCATTGTTACCTCACAAAAGGAAGAGCGGATCGCATGGCTACAATTACATCCCGGCGAGAAAGCTCCCACCCGAGCCGAGATCACCAAGATCAACAATCTCGAGCGAGCCGGTCAACAACTAAACGCAATCATTGCCGGACTAAATCCAACCCCACCAGAACAAGCTCGTGCTCTGGATCAAATCCAATCGCGCCTCGCCTCTAGTAAACAGACTTGCGAGACACTTCTTCAGAATTATGCAGCCGCAGAGCAGACCTCGCGCGATCTCGCCGCAGAAGCCGTCAAGTACGCACAGTCCGTACGCGCAACACCTGAGTTTCAACAACGCAGGGAAGCCCTGCTTACACGGTGCCGTGAGAATTCGGTCGTTGAGCGAGAATGGTTGGTTCGTGAGAATAATGGCTTCTTCGGCCGTCTCAATAATCTTGACGCCAACTCCTCTAGATCCGCACGGAGCGAAGTTCAGGGCCAAACACCGATACTCTCGTCGAATGAGTTATTGGATCAGATCCTACCGCTGGAAAACAAGTTCATTAGCCGAGACGTGAATCTGGAGTATCTATGGTACCAAGCGCAATCGCCTGGCGGACTTGATCTGCCTTTGCTGAGCGGCATTGAAGAATATGATGGCAGATTTTACCCTCTTGAGCCTTTTTTAGGATTGCCCTCCACTCTGGGCCCGGACAATGGATTTCCAAGCCCAAAGGAAGCTCAGACATTTATCGACAACTTTTCACAACAGCGCGATCCTGATGAGCAACAATTACTCAACCTTTACCACGAAATAGGGCAAAGCCTCAAAGATGAACTCCAAGGACCAACGAACACTCAAATCTGGTACGAAGACTGGCTGGCCTGGGAAAATACGCAGATTGGTCAGTTCCAACAACCCGAACTGACACAAACCAGAGAACCTTTCATCCTGAGCGATGCGACTGTTACCGCTATAGAGGAGAGCTACAACGAATTTCTCTTAGACGCTTACGAATACGAAGAATTTGACCAGGAAGAGCATGATCGGGCCGCCGATGAGTATCTAGCCTTAAATTATCAAACTTCCAATTACCCCGAACTCACAGGTGAGCCGGTAGCACATTCGGCGTATGCGAAGATCGCACAGGCAAACCACAACGCCGAACGCGACGCCAGACTAAACTTGAACCAGCTTCTGATAAGCCCTCAGATTAAGCGCGACCAAGCAACCAATGACGCTCACTTAGCGAGTTATCGCGAAGTATGCACTCACCTCTGCGGGCAAAACATTTCAGGCGCCGGCGAAGCTCGCGAAGCTCTTAGCACCACTCTACAAGGCATCGAAAGAGCCTCTGCACAAATAGACACAACTCGCATCCGCTTTGGTATTAACAACGAGCCATTAATAACAACAGAGCTCGGCCCTTCCCCAACTTACGTCTCGCTTGCAAGCAATTCAGATATACGCATAGCCATAGATAATCCTCGTGAACACCACGTTCTAATTACAACCGCGCAGCAATGTCGCCTTGAGACTACAACCTGGTCCAGTCTCTATAGCCAGCACCCTCTCACCGGCTACTCACGCGAACGTGCGGACGTAAACCGATTTATCTCTGAGTACATTGATTTTCGACTAAAGGACCATACCACGCAACAGCTTTCTGATAACTCAACCTTCCGGGATTATTCACAAAGGCTCGCCACGGCCAAGACTCCGGAAGAGATGATACAAACCAGCTCGCAAATCAAACTTGAAAACTATGAATTTCACCAACAGCTTGTCGCACATCGCGCCGATCCTGCAAACGTTGCTCCTCCCGTTTGTAAACCTCTCACTGTCATGGAAATGCGCGCATTATTTCTTTCTACCACACCCTCGCCCACCGCCTCGAAAACTGATCGCGCTGAAATGCGCAGCATCCTTCACTCAATGGCTGTCTTTGGAAAGGAAAAGGAAGAACGGGTCAAGCTGCTAGCCGAAGGCAAACTTACACCTTCACCAACCCTCGCAAAATTGCTCGCTAACCTTGAGTCTCGTCAAACTGTTGCCGCAGTGAACCACTTTTACAGGAGCCTCAGAACCCCTGCCGATCAGCTCCTTACTAAAAACACCTTCGATTTACATAAGGCCCATGCTCGGCTACCTCAATATGAAAGAGACTACCTTCACCGACACGCAATTACTCAACGATACGCACTCCTCAACGCAAAAGAGCACGCAACGCAAGTTACTCCTGAGCCCGTCAGAACAACCGCTGCGCCAAATCGAATATCAGAAGCCTCAAAGACCGCTCTCTATCGCGAGTACTACGGACGCGCTGATTGGCTCGAAGCACAAAAAATCGTCACCACCACCGACGTTAATATCGCAAATAATCTGAATCGCTCCACAATTGTTCCGGAACTAACAGACCTCGAAGTACATTCCATTAGCTATGTCGTAAATAACTTCGATCAGAATCGACAAGAGCAAGTAGCTGAATATCTGAAATCCTGCCCGGACGAGCGCCGTCAAGCGATGGGCGACATGATCACTGTTGCCGGCGAAGTTAAAAATGCGACCTCCGCGCCAGATATAAGAGAAGTTGAGCTTCAGCTACCAACCTCGTACACCCTCGCTCCGAATTCAGTCACCGCGATCGTTGACTACACCCAAAACCAATCGGACAATGCTGTACCAGCTACTCGCTTACCTGCCACCGAGCTCTCGGAACTCCGTCAGGAAGCCCAGGCCCAGACTTGGCACGAAATGGAAAGAGTTGTAATCAAGGACGCGAGTCTAATTCTTGACGCGCCTGCCTCAACACTCTACCAGGCACAGGAACTAAGCCAAGCTATTCAGCACATCGCCTCGTTACAAGAACGAGCCCGCACCGCGTTTCAGGCGGTCAACACGCACATCGCTGCCTGCGTCAATAAAGTTGAACGAACTTTCACGCAATTGGCTCAATCCACCGATAGTCCCTTTCGGAATCCGGAGCAACAAGAAACTACCCGCGAACTCGTAAAGATAGCCCTTGATCCTAAACTACAAACGTCCGCACTAATCAAAGCTAATTCCGCTGAGTACAGTGTTATTCAACAGACTCTCACCCCGGCTGATCGCGAACGCGCGATGCACCTAAGGGAGTATGCCGCTAACACTCGCGCCGAGTACCTAAGCGCCTTCCCAGAACTGGACCGCAACCAACAATCACTGAACACCCACGAGACGCCCGCTATCCAATCGCCCGCAGTCGGCAACGGTCTAACTACTGTTGATCGTTACACCCTGGCCCGCGAACAGATCACTCGCACGGCGCTCGGAGAAACAGCTCAGTCGATGGTCCAACAAAGATCTCTCCCTGAGCTACCACCCGAGCAGATAGCTACCCTGACTGTGAACGATCTCATCCCTCAGGACGTCCGCAACCTGGCATTTGAACAAGCACGCGAGCCAGCCTGGCAATCCCTCGAGCCGTACGAACTTCGTGACGACTCAGAAGGTCGACAAGTACCCGAACCATTATTAACGCTCGCTAACGACGTGATGGATCGCGTTGCCGTCGCCCAAACAATCGAACTTCAAATAGATAAAGCCCAAACCGCGCTCAACAATTTTGTGGCCGAGCAGATCGCAATCGCAGAAGCTCCGGTCAGAGAACAACGCGCCGTCCTGGCCTATGATGAACAGTTCCGGCAAACCCTGAACACACTCGCTACCGATACGAACCAACCGGAACGCAGCGAAGCCGCCCGTCAGGTCATTGAAACACTTGAGCATGCCGAGCTCGATCAAGCCACTCTCGTTAGCCAAGCAGAAACGCAACAGCTTGATTCCGTCACCGCGAACGTTGTTCTTGAAGCAAACGAAGACGCATTGGAACGAGCACAACAACTACGCATTCAGCCTATCGCCACAACAGCGGAAGCTCGGACAGCAGTTGAGCAGACCGCCATCGCAGAACTGCACGGACCAACCCTCGATCGCTATGTTGAATTGCGCGGGAACCTTGATAACAGCAGAGAACAATTTCAATCTGCGCTAAAAGCTGTTGATGACAAATCCGCTCAACTCGATCTGGCGCGCACCGAACTTTCGATCCAATCACAGTTCGCAACGTTCAAGGAAATCTCCCGGCCGGCCGCCGTCCAGATCAATGATTACTTAAAAGACACGGTTCGCAATGAAGGACTACCTGCACTACTTGATCCAACCCGTACGAACGAACACGCTAATCAATTTGCCGAGATAATGATCAATACCGCCCACGATAAAGGCATTACTTTGATCACGAACAGAGAGAGTGCGCAGGAAGTAACCGCTATCGCAAACAACCTCTTTAACTCACTCGCAAACGGTATTGAACGCGCCAACTCTGAACATGCCCTCAATCATCAACTCACACATCAATACGAGGTCACGTCACACTTAAACCAGCAAACTTGTAATGAACTTGTCGTCGCGGCCCCTACTGGTTCTCACGACCACGCAGCTCACGCTTCCCTTGACCAAAGCGAACAGGAACGACGGCGTGACCAACTCGAGCGTCAGAAACAGCCAAATATTTCGACCAAGTTGACTGACCAATCCGGCCGCCAGCCTTCCGCAAACGACGTGGCAAAGACACAAGAGATTGCCCAGTCGACCAGCGCCGGCGGTGCCTCTCTTGGTACTAACGCGGCAGAACTCGGCGGCAGCGTAGAGGATCTGGCAGCCGTGCTTGTCCTGTGATCTCCCTCCCAGTGTTCGGCCCGGCCAGCTTAAATAAGAGCGGATAGCCAATCGCTTGAATTTATTTCTAATACCCATCAAGGGCGTTAACACTATGCGATTCATACTCGGCCTTCTTATCGGTTACTCGATACGCGGAAAACAACGCGCTCTTATAGCCACGCTCGCGACAATCGCGCTTATTGTGTTCATCCTCATACCAGGTATCGCACTCTCACTACTTGCTGTCTCAGTCCATCGCGAGCGCCTTTCTCGCCCACCACAAACTACTGTGCCAAGAGTGATCGGTCTCACCCACGCGGACGCCGAGACAAACTTGCGAGCGGTTCATCTCAATCTTCGCGTACTGGCCCGTCGCTATGACACACCACTAGATTCCGGCATTATCGACTCCCAGACTCCACAACCCGGCGAACGCGTCGACTACCAAACGACTGTCGGCGTTACCATTGCGCTCCCTGCTTCAAATAAAGAACAACCAGGTGCAAAACAAATAAACCGATGAAAGTACGGATCGTTGGCGGCGGCACAGGACACCTTGGCGCCACGCGTTACAAAATCGAGTGGCTTATTATCAAGTCCGACGTCAACACGCAAGATGGTATCGATCCCGATACTGACACCGATACCCTTATCGAGTACCGTCCTGAAAAAGACTCCGCAATGCGACGCGGGCAGGAGATCTTCACTACCACTAACAATCTGTGCTGGAAGGTTGTCACCCTCACAAAACAGATAGTCGTCTGGCTCTCAGAAGAACAGCTTTTGGCAACGTGGAAAGATACTGAGGAACAAACCGAAATCCTGACTGACGACGACTATGCTCTTTACTTGTCAGCTAAAAAAGAATTGTGAGCTGTGGACACCCAACTGCCTTTCCCCTTCATTGGCGCGATCCGTCCCGATCGTTTCTGGTGGACCAACATCAACACACAATCGCTTCGCCAAAACAGAATCCGCAAACCTCAATCAACCAAGGCACCCGTACTTTTGTTCTGATTAGTTGCTCGAAATCAAAACTCAACCAACGAGCCACCGCACGCGAACTCTACACCGGAACTCTTTTCAAGAAGGCCGTTACCTGGGCCGAACGGCATGGTTACGAATGGTTTGTTATCTCTGCCTTGCATGGTCTGGTAACGCCTGAACAGACCATCGCACCGTACAACTATTCCCTAAAGGACCGGCGAGGCTCCCGCGAACGAGAGTCATGGGCCTACTTAGCAATCAGTGCTTACCTAACTAATCATGTTGCAAAAGGCTCTCACGCCTTTCTCATCATGCCTGAACTCTATCGCCGCTATATCCAGCATGAGCTCGATCGACAATCCATCACTTACACAAACCCGCTCCACCACCTGGCAATAGGGGAGCAAATGCGTTGGCTCGACAAAAACTAGGGAGGCGAAATGCACGAACTAACAGGCAAACAGATAACCCGACTCATGCGCCAACACGGACAGACGATAGCGGGTCTCGCGAAGTCGATGCAGATTACACAAGTGCGCGTCCGCGAAGTGAGGCGTAAGGGCGTGAAAGGCGCAGGATACGTCAGGGACTGGTTGGACGCGATCACCGGCGATCCGAATTACCTTGTTAATCCCTGAGAGCGTCAGACGACGAACATGGCTCGATACTAACTAACACGATCAGAAAGTGAAAAGCGTATGCCAACAGTAAAAAGTGCAAAAGGCGTCAGGCGCGGAGTCAAGGACACCGGCTGGCGCTTACGTCATGCCCGAAATGTAACCTCAATAAAAGTCAAAGTATTCTCAACAGGTAAAGCGTATCTTTATGCCTACTTGGCCTCAGACGAAACCTTTATTTCAGTATTTGATGATCATACCTTTTGTCTCGAATGGCTCTGCTCCCGTCGCTCACTGCGCGACGTTACAGTCACATTCGGCACGACTCAGTTTGTCATTCGCCAGGCCGTACCCGTCACCGATGGGGATGGTAAACCCTATCACTTAATGCCTGCGAATGTGACGACACTCACCAGCAAAACAAGACGGTTTGCAGATGGTGTTTTGCAAAGCACCGAAAATGATAACCAGAGGAGTGGTTTAATAATGAAGAACTCACAGCAGAAAGAATGGAACGGTTCGCCGGATCCTTGCGATCCTGATAACTACTGGATCGATGATGAAACCAACGAACGTGTCTCATTGACCGGCGAGCGTACTTTACATGATTGCCTGTTACGCTGTCAGTGCGGCGCAGACCTTGATGACAACTTACAATGTCCGACCCAAGACCGGCACGGGAAGGGAATGCAAACTATCGAGCCGAACCGCATTTAATCAGCCGGTGCCCTGAATAACTAACACCTTTCATTTTTAGCTGTGACTCCCAACCTTCCTTTGTTCCGATTACCGCGGACTCCTCGTATAGCCCTGCACGTTCCTCTTGTTTGGTAAGTCGCTCAAATCGGTCACGAAGTGGGTGGTCTCTAGCTATCAGAGTTTCCTTTCGGTGAAGGATGAAAGGGTTCGACGAGTCAGAGTATTCACGATACTTGATCCGAAATGTATTCAAAGGAACCACTAGCGAACCCGCGAGCGCAGGATGTGGGTGTTTCTCAAAGTCTGGATAATAAAGATAAGAGATTTGCGGCTTGCCGATCTTGAGCTTAATCACGTTTGCATTCTCTACTGTGCCGACATAAGCGCGAGCACAGCCTTCATAAACCCGTAACACCGAAGGCAAAAGAGGAAGCGCACTTGAATGTACATACAAAGCATCCGCCAAGAGCTTACCCACTGGCGACGCTTGACAGGCCTTGCTTATAACCTCAGTGCGACCTGCCGAAAACAAGAGATCGTCTGCTAGATCACAAGCACGACGATAACTCCCAAAAAACAAACGGATATCCAACTGAAGGTCTCTTGGTAAGTCGGAGAATATTGGACGACTGCCAAAGCGGCTTAAAGCCAGGTACACTAAAAGGTCCTCTGACTTTTCTGCTTGAATTCTTTCCCACTGCTCGGAACCGGTAACTCGCTGAATTATCCGGAATGCTCGTTGTAAACTGCCCACCCTTTCAATTAAAGAATCTGCCGAATCAAACTCAGAACGATCAGGGATTCTGCCCCGTATTGTTATAAAGCCAGCGAGCGCCTCTAGCAGGGTCCGGTTTTCGTCGAAGATTCGATTGCTAAACCTGCCGGTTGGAACGATGGCCCGCCTTCTGAAACGTTGAGCCTGAAAAGATTGGTGAAGTTCAGTATCTTTGAATACGAAGAAGATGCCAGGCCCCGCGGCAATACTCTCTACCTGTAGAGTTGAATTAACCCAGTCGCGCAGCTCCACTTGATCGTAATACTTCTGAAACGTACCGCGAGCAGTAAGACAACCATCAGCGTATGGAGTCGAGCGGAGTTGATGGTTCGCTTGAATTGAAAGCCGCGCCGAAACAATCAGCACTTTTTGAGTGAGCGCCCATGCGTCTCTTAAAGCTCTCACACGCTCCTGAGCTTGTTCGATTACATTGACAACATATCCCAAGTTGACAACGTCAGCCGGTGTTCGCGTCTTCCCTGGACGGTGAATCGGATCCCACCCTGTGGCCGAAATCCCCTTCTGATTGAGAAGGCGCACATCGTCACCCCGACCACACCCATAGTCGAGAACCGTCGTATGCTCAGTAACTATTCCTTGCTCGACACTCAATTGCAGCGGTCGAGACAATTGGTTGCGCTTGATAGCTGTTTTGTGTCTCTGGACAGCGATACTCATCGTGTATATTCTTCCATATTGTCGCCACATCAGGCATTAACGATCGCGTCTCGCTCAACAACCCGCACTCTGAGATTCTCGATTCCCGCGCGCCATTTGGTGTGTGCCGAATTGGCCATGAACGATGTTGCCAATCACATTTTGAACTGCCCTAAAGATGAAACGTGCCAATTGTCGCGGACGATTACATTATGAAAAGTCGAAATGAAGAACTTACTGAAATATTCTGAAGCCTTTGCTCACCTCAGACGCGAACGATCACCCGGCGTGTGGGCGGAAAAGACTGCCTTCGCAGCTCCCCATAAACCATTACTGCTTCTCAGCGTAATCGATTTGTTTGCGCGTGGTGAAATCACATCCTCTTTGATCGAGATCAGTTCGGTTTTAGAGGAGCGATTCGCTAGTTATTGGGTGTCCGTCACAGGTAGAACTTATGTCGACGACATTGTTCATCCATTTTTCGCACTGAAGAATGAACGTCAGGAGTTCTGGGAATTGGTTCCTCGACAAGGCAAGAATGAGTTACTTAAGACTAGGCCGGATTGGGTCAGACTGAATTTGGACCACCTGAAGCAGTGTGTTCGCGGTGCGCGGCTTGGCAAGGAGCTCGTTCATCTGTTTCAGATAGCAGAGTCTCGGCTGACACTTCGCGAGGTGTTAGTCAATACATATTTTTCGGCGGCAACGAAGCTCGAACTCGCCGCGCTAATCCCATCTATACCGTCCGAGTATACAGCGACCATTCGCAAACAGAGCACGTTAAATCGCATTCTGAGGGACTCCTCAGCAGCGATTTCAATCAAGCGTCTCTATGACTACTCGTGCCAAATTTGCCAGACGCGTTTGACGGTGGGAAAAGAAGCTTATGCCGAGGCAGCTCACATAAAGCCCTTGGGGTTGCCGCATAATGGACCTGACTACTCGACGAACCTACTATGCCTTTGTCCGAATCACCACGTGCTTTTTGATCTTGGCGGTGTCTCACTCACAGACGACTTAAAACTTATTCCAGGTGGTGCCTCAATTGTCGTGCGCTCAAGTCACACTATAGACCGGGAACTTCTACGTTATCACCGTGATGTAATTTATGCTCGTTGATGATCGCCAGCAGTGCTATTGACTCATTCCGCCGATCTTATTCACGTCCGGTATACCTTCGGGGGATGACATAAGCAGCACCAGATTGAGCAAGTATGCAGGCTGATAGCCATGACTTCCATCGTGGTCGAAACAACTATAATTCGTTAACTTTCTGTACACGAATATGGTATAAGGACATCGACAATCTGCTTTTACCCGGCCAATACTGTCGGAATTAGCCAGACTGCTCTACTCAGCCATGGGCGAGTAGGGAGAACAGGAAGGACCAATGACGAATCACAAGCGCGTTTCCTACGCTACACAATTCACAGTTTCGCGTCACAGACTGTTTGCTTATTCAAATATAAGCAATTCAGCTTTTAGGCCTTAACCGAATCCGATGCGAAGGGGATCGTCTGACAAAGATCACCTTACCTAATTCGGGGACGGAGGACGACGCTGAAACAGATTCGGCTGAGTGTGTTCAAAACAAACTCGTCGCTCTTTCCTGTCTCCAATATCTCATAAGACGTAAAGGAGACATAGATTCATGAAGCAAGCTGAACAAAGCATTGCGAACACTCAATCCGCGGTGATTTCAATTCTCAGTTGCCAAAGTGACGACACGGCTTTAGTCGAAGCCCCAACCCAAAGTGACCACACGGCTTTAGTCGAAGAGCCAACCGAATTCGACGGTCCACAAATCACCGACGCTACTTCAAAGGAGACAACAATGGCAAAAGCTTCTGCTGAACAGGTACCACTCATAAAAGTCGACACAGCACTCCTGTCACTTCGCGCATCCAACTTTGACACTCCTGCTGCCGTTGGCGAACCAATTGACAATTCCATTCAGGCCAATGCACACAACATCAGAATCAGATTGTTAGAGGGTGAACGTAGGGTCGGTAAAAGACAAAAGAGCACCCCAATTGTCAATCAGATTGCCTTTGCAGATGATGGCGATGGAATGGATGAAAAGACCTTACAAAACGCTTTGGTGCTGGGCTATTCCACTCGTTACAACAACAGGAGCGGAATGGGAAGATTCGGTGTTGGTGCAACGCTTGCCGGAATCAGTCAAGCGCAGCACCTTGGAATTTACACACGCGCCACAAATCAAGGTTCCTATCTATACACATATATCGACCTTGAAGACATCGCAACCGGGAAGCAAACAGCGATGCCAAAACCGGAGGCGAGAGATATTCCAAAGGAATTTTCAGATCTCATGTCGAATGGTAGCGGTACACTTGTGGTTTGGTCCAAGTGCGATCGCCTGGTCCAAGGTGATGATGGTACTGTTCACGACTTAAATGAAGTTCGATCTGACCTGGTCGAGTGGATTGCTCGGACTTACCGCTACTTTCTTGACGGTGGCCTCCGCATTGAATTGGACGGCAAGCCTGTTGAACCTCACGATCCGCTTTATCTGATGACCATACCTCGATTTCAAGATGACCCAAAGGCTGAAATCCTAATTGATGACAAGTTCGAGTGGACCATTCCTTCGGATCCAAGCCGCACTTCTATTGTGCGAGTTCGAATGACACTCCTTCCTAAGGAATGGCGCCTGTTGCGCGGCTGGGGGAATCCGACCAACTCACAGACACGCGAACGCAAGATTCACAAGAACGAAGGAATCTCGATCTTGCGCGCCAAGAGAGAAATTTTCTACGGCATTCTTCCTAAGTTTTATCCCAGTGCTGTTCAAGACATTGATCGGTGGCATGGTATTGAGATCATGTTCGAGCCTGAACTCGATGAATGTTTTCGAGTACGAAACGTCAAGAAAGGCGCTGAGCCAGTGGAGGGACTACGCGCAAGGCTTAAGGAGTTCCTAGACGCAACCGTCAACAACGCACGCAAACGGATTAAGAATACGTACACGGAGGAGGAGAACAAACGACATACTCAGCAAGGAATTCACGATTCTGCTGAGAAGATTACCACTGAGGTTGAGGAGGTATCACCCAAGGCTCGCTCTGGACAAGCAACCACGCCCGAACAACGAGAAAGCGTAATCGACGAGGTTGTTGCGGCTGCTGTTAAAGCTGCGGCAGCCGACGAAAACGCCCCTACACCTTCGGCGGTCGCTATCAAAGAGCGTATTCGCACTTTGCCATTCTCTATTGTTGATACTCAGTGGCCTGGCAAGGAATTCATTGAAATTGAACATCTGGGTCAGAATACGATCGTTAAGTTGAATAAGCGTCATCCGTTTTTTACCCGGATCTATGCCCCCGTACTGAAAGCCGCGGGGATGCAGTCACATAACATTGAGAATGGATCAAAGGCGACAAAAGTCACCGAAGAAGAGTTGACCGCAATAGCCCGAACGGTCCAGGTGGGTCTGGACTTGCTCATCATGGCCTATGCTAAGGCCGAGAGTATGCATCCAGATCCTGACAGTCAGTACGGTGACCTTCGCACACAGTGGGGACTCTTTTTGTACAACATGATTCAGCGGATCGACGGGAATGCAGCATGACCGCTTCAACACGGGCGGGTCGATGGACGTGCGCGAGAGATTGGCTACGCAGGAGAAATTGCCGCTACTGACGTATTTTTGTCGTCCAATGTTGTCCCAATCCAAAAGAAGCTTTCTTTCGCGAATGTTGTTACTGGGCATGCATTGCGTGACGATGGCGTTCTCATGAACCTCAATCATCCGAACCGACCGGATTGCCAACAGGTTCAGTGCCCGTACTGTGCAGCAGCAATCGACGCCGCTTTGCGTTGGCGAAGTCGCTGTCTTAGAAATTGCAGATAGGCGGCGTTTGAAAAATCTTCGAAGGCCGCGTGTTAAGTTTCGAAGGAGTCTATGGTACAAAACGCATAGTTGATTTTCACCGTTCGCCCACAACGGGTCGAACGGAAAACGTAACGTGAACTTTACTGCCTTGTTCAGCCCTGGGCGAGCAAGGAAAACAGGAAGGGAACCCATGACCAATCTTGAGCGCAATCTCTGCGCAAAACAATTTCTGCGACAAATTCTGACTTCCCAAGAACGGCTGCTCGTTGCAGCTTTTGCTCTCGGGTTTAATCAAGCCGAAATCGCTATCAAATCCGGCGTATCTGCTGCGGCAGTCTCTCAAATGACCCGTCGGGTGAGATTGAAAGCCGATCGCTTCTGGGCATCCGCGCCCGATCAACGTTGAATTAAAGCTCGTTGAGAAACATTAGGTTCGCGGCTGAACTGCTCAGTCCGGCGATTGATCCGTTCCCGCTTTGAACCGCGGCAATACCAAAAGTTGCATGCGGTAGAAAGGATTCTTCGGATAATGGCAAGTCAGTATGACGGTAACACCGGTGACAAGTGCAAAAAGAGCGGCATTTACAGATGCGACAGTCACAGCGATAACACCATACCGCTCTCAGAAGGCGAAAAGTTCCCTCCGTGCTCTCGGGCCGGCGGCCATTCGACGACGTGGCGTTTTGTCCGATCCGCGTAACAGTGTTATCAACAATCGCGACACAGGCGGGAGATACTTCCCGCCTGTGGTAAGCGAAACGAACAGCTATTTAAGTACAATCATGCAAAGTTCGCAGAATCGTCTTCGTCCGCTACGTCGTTAAAACTTCATCAAGCTTCTGTCCCTTTGTTCGCGGTGATCTTATTGCTCGCGCATTTTTTACATCGATTCTTCTATCCGATTTCGGCGCGGTCTCTGGGCTAGAGACGCTACCGAGGAACGAAAATGGTGAGCTTAAAGTTGTTCACTATTTCTAGCGCATTAATCTCAACCACTCTGCCTCCCTGGTAGATGGTTGGACGCCTCGCGCGACCCAAGCGCCCCTCAATCAATCATGTAGTTTCGCTAGGTGCCGCTTCGTCGGGAACGTTACCTGACCAATCAATTAAAGGTAGTGCCGTCGCCCGTTTGTTTCCGCTTATGTCACGATACAGTTTGTTCAACTCTCGAATCTTTGGTGCCCCTTTCAAACTTAACGAGAAGCTAAGCAGAGAAACCAATAACCCGCGCTCTTTCTTGCCTCCTTGAATGTTTCGAGTTTCAGGATTCCATATTACATTTACCCAAGGATCGTCATCGATATCCATCGACACTTCAGACATGATTGCATCGATCGCATCTTCAATTGATCTTCCATTCATGGCTACGGAACGTAACAGTTCGGCAATAACAAACTGGCCCATCGGCCGAGCGAAAACGCTTCCACCTGGAACAGGTTTGCCATCATCGTCCAGAACAGGTCCATCCTTATCCATTTTCTTACGCAAATCCCCCGGAGATTTCTTCCCTTGTAAAACAACTTCAAATCCCGGACATTTATCGAATAATCGATTCCAAATCTTTTCGAGGAAGTTGTAATACTTATCGAGATCTTGGTATGACCTTCGGAACTGTTTGAAGTCCTGATCGATTTGCAACCCGCCGTCATATCCGCCCAATAAAATCTCATTCGTCTCATAAAGCGCGGCGAGGGTCGTAATGTAAGGATCATTTTTCTTACTCGGATTGAGCTGCTTGGAATTGATCGACTCAACATTCGCCAAGACAAGCTTCTGTAGATACTTGTGTTCCTTGACCAACCGGCGCGTAACAATGGCAACACTATCATCTTCGTCAATTGCTATGTTCATGCCTTTTGTCGTCGGCTTTGCCCGCCGATTCAGTGTCGAGAACAGTCGACGAGTTCGCTGCATTCCCGTCTTTGTCTCTTCGTGTTTTAGTATGATTACGGCGATTTCTTCCTTCGCTAAATCCGCATCTAGCCGAATTGCTTCTTGAATAGATTTAAGTCGATGCTGACCATCCAAAGCGTAATAAACCTGGCTCCCATCAAATCGAAGTAAACCGAAGCCGTAGGATGACCTGTTGGTGTCGTCGATTAAATCATGTTCTTCAACTTTAACTGGCGAGAACTCAGGGTCCCCACCGTAGACTGCAACAACAAGCGCTCCGTAAAATCGCTGTTTTTCCTTCAAAAGATACGGGACCATCTCCTTATTCACACGATCTTCGATCGCACGTTGAATTAGGTTGTCTAAATCAGCATGAGTCTGTATCTCTTCAGCTAATCGGCATTCGCGCGCTACCTTCCCAAGCTTCATGACCGTAACGTAGTAGGTCCAGTCTCCCATCTGCGCTCTTAGCGCAGGCACATAGTCAGGCATCGTGTTCTCTCCTTCTTAGTCAAAGGCTTTGGCCCAAAACTTCTCCCGGTCATACGGCCGAGTATTGCAAGGCGGCTTGCAGCACATGATTAAATGCTTTTCCACCACATCAACATAAACCTCGGGCATCGCGGCCCACCAAAATCTTAGTCGATTCTGATACTTGTTCAGCATAACGACTATCTTTTCGCGTCCCCGGTAGTCTTTCCTTTCACTCAGATAATCCTCGAACCTTTCGGATAGATATTGATCACTCGCCTTTCCGATATACAGCGGCAAATGAATTTTGTCCGGAAAAGGATCTCCCAAGTCAATGGCAAAGCAATACACGCCGAATTTCGCCGGAACCATGGATTTTGCTGCCGCGATGAACTTGCAGCTATCCCAAACGAAGGGTTGCGGAACGGGTGCCAGCGCGTTTGGGAACTCATCTACATATTCCGGGAACCACTCAAGGTTATACTTACTCTCGCGCTCAAAACGTCCAGCAATCGCCGCTTTCTGAACAGCAAAATCGGTCCCTGCCATATCTCAACTTCGGACTGGAATTAAGGCACAAACTGGAGTGTGGAGGACAAAGCTTGAGACCCCAATTGAACGTTGTGATCGCCACGCCCATGGGAACTGTCAAGCTGCTATGGTAAAACTCTCTACATTCAGGATTGTCACAAATGACAAACTAAACAAGGTTCCGAATCATCTTCATCAGCTAATGTTTCATTAAAAATTTGATACAACTTCTGTCCGGGATTAGCAGTGCTCTTCTTGCGCATTGCCAGTTCTTGCTTGCGTTTGATATCTGCAACGCGTTCAGGTCGTGCCAATTCTTCGAGACTTTCCCCCTGGCTCCAAGTGAATCGCACATTCCGTTCGTCGTCATTCTTTTCGTATTGCTTGGCCCTCTCAAACAAATCCGGGTGACGATCTTTTAGACCAACCCATTCACTTTTCCGCTGGAAAAAACAAAAATAACAACCAGATCTAGTCCGCCATTCGTAGTATTTTGGCAAGCCTACTCCGGCCACACGTAGCAACTCAAAAACATCCGCTTCTCGAATCCCATCCTCTTTGAAGGGATACACCGGAGTAATATTTGGCTTATGAGAAATGTAACCTTCACGATCCTCGTCCGCTCGGATTCCAATGTAGCTGAAAACGGGATCTTCACCGACGAATTCCTCGAATGGCTTAATCTTTAACATCCTGGTACACCATCGCATCTGAGAAGAAGGCAAGTAGCCGCCATACATCTCTAGCCAGTGATCAAATCCGCGTTCGGCGTTCAATCGAGTAATTGGCTTTCCCAGATAGGCCTGAAGTGTGTCCAAGTATTCATATGTCTCGGGAAGTTCCTTTTGGGTATCGCAGAAGAAATACTCCATCTCAGGCACGCGATCTCTCATATAGATCGCGAGCGCGGAACTGTCCTTTCCTCCCGAAAGACCAAGTACATGCCGCTGTTTGCTTATCATTTCTTGCTTATGTTTGTCAGTAAAGTGCCAATTCGCTCCATACCGGCCTGTTTCGAATCCAGCAGTTCCGACAAGTACTTCTGCGAGATCGACGAAAGCGCCGCCAAAGCAAGCTCTGGATTTGAGGCAAGCTCAAGCCGCTCTAGCAACTCGTCAATCTGAATCACTGCTGTCGCAAATGTGGAG
Source organism: Acidobacteriota bacterium (assembly GCA_020199835.1). Classification (GTDB taxonomy): domain Bacteria; phylum Acidobacteriota; class Blastocatellia; order Pyrinomonadales; family Pyrinomonadaceae; genus PSRF01. The sequence goes on from JAIVJV010000012.1 coordinate 86,790, forward strand.
CTATCCTGGGGTTCAACTACCACAACCGCTTCCAAGTCTTTCGTATACCGATCACCCACGCTAATTCTCAAGATGTGGTCAGGCTTCCGGCCTTGTTCCAATCGACGAACTTCTTCGAATACCACAACCTCCAGATGCCGAAACGAGCGTGCCAAATCGGTGACGCCAACGTCATAGCGAACTCGATCAGCATCGTTCCACAAACGGGGCTCCTTCCCGACAACAATTGTCGCGATACTCTCTATCCATGCTGACTCTTCAGTGTCACTCTCTTGAATCTGATGGGTGAATGCTTTCAATCTTGGATCAACGCAAAACACTGAAAGCTCGCTCGCTCTTGTCGCAAGTCTCTCACGGTTGGTTCCATCCGAAAACCCAAAGGCCTTGAATAGAGTTTCTTCCAATTCAACCAACAGATCGTCGTAGACTCTCTGCAATTCCCGCAAAGCGCCCTTGAGCGCAGTGAAGAAACTATTGAGATGGTCTGGCACGACTGCCTTCTTCGTCGAAAAAGGCTGCACGCCACACGCGTGAGGTAGTTGCTGAAAAAGCAGGACATCCGGATCTTTTGACGAAAAAAGCGCCTCTTTGATCGCGATGGCTGTAGGGGAAATATTCTTCGTCTGTTTCGTGTATTGCGGTAACCGCGTGAAGAACCGGTACAGAGGCTTGACTATCGTGACCAGATTTTCTGAAGTGCCATTCGACTCTTTACCAAACAATTGTGCCATGAGCCTGAAGACATCGCGTCTGACCCCTTGAACGCGAAACCTTCGCAACTCGAACTTTTCAGGCGACCGAATCAAACGATCGTAACATTCAGCTCCGACCTCTGGTACAAACGCGCCGTTTTCATAGAACGCAATCTCTGTGTCGTATGCCAGAGCTGCGGCACAAAACAGGATTGGGATAACTCCCATTTTTAGCCCATACGGAGGACGTCGTAGTTCCTCAAACAAATCTTTAACAGAACGCCGCTGCAATTCACATCCCTTGAAGAAATCCCTCATTGCCTGCCACACTTGGACCAAGCCCTGATCTCGCAATGGCTTCTTAAAACACCACGTATCCCCTTCCAGACGATGAATTCTTGTCCGCTCCAGAACTGAAGCATAGATCGCGATCTCTGGCGGCGTCCCAATGATTCCTAACCGCGCCTCGGCCGCACTCCTTATCATTGCATCAATCAGATTTCCTCTCGCCGCGGCAGCGGATGAAGAAAGCTGCCGGCGGTTCACCAATTCGTTACGCAGAATAGGAGTGGCGGAATACACCTGGTCGCAAACGTGAGAAAGAAAATTTGCAAGCCCGCGCGCAGTGGACAGTTCCTGTCTGATTCCGTGGTGAAACCAAAGCGTGTTACGCGCACTGTGCGCGTTAGCCCCAAATAATAATTGAACCTGGGTTCCAACTCGCGTACTCGCTTCCGTCAACCGAGCGCGAAGCTCACGGCGCGCAACTGCGTCGCCCTGCAATGCTGGAGTGTTGTTCTGCACCCATTGCAGCAGTTCTAATTCTCTTACAGCTTCACGTAAGCCACTCGCATCACGAGGAATCGCAATGACTACCTCGAGCTGTTCTCTCACTCCGGAACTTTGGGCTATCTCAACCAGGTTCTGAAACTCATGATTATTTCGAGGCAGGCAATATAAAATTAGACCATCGGCGTCATTCGGCACATTTAGCGATTTAGAAAAACTTTCAACATCAGTAAAGCGCACGGAGAAATATCTTAATGTTCCGGTCTCAAATGAATGCCGCTTTGCAACGAGCGGTCGCGGCGACCAGAGTTGATTGACTCTTTGAGAAATGCTGACACCCTCAGCGACCCGGCGACCGGCTTCTTTCACTCTCTCATTTAGATCAATATCGCTTCCCTCCCACAGAGCGAGAGTGGCGCTGTGTTTACGTTCAACGATAATTGAATGCTGTAGAAGTGTATTTTGTGTCTTCTTAAACTCAGCGCCTGATTGAGAAAGCGAGAACTGCAACACGCCAACGCTTGGCTTAAGTTCGCCATAACTTCCAACCGCGGAGAGCAGACCAATTGATTTTATAAATCGGATCTCTTGCGGACGCATCTCTGCTGCTCTTTCGAGAGCACTCTGAACTTCAGCCCACCGAGTCGCTCCTTCGCCCACACCAAGGCCTTGGCCAAGGAACTCTGCGACATAATCATATAGGTCCGTCAACGTAAACCATGGACCAGTTCCTTCTTCAATTTCCTGCTGGAGAAAATTGGCAAATCCATGCGGTTCCCGCGAGGTCAAAAAAGAAAATAGTGATCGCTGATTCTGACCAAACTTGCGACACAACCGAATCAGCGTTAGCACCGCAACTGGATGCAAAGGCGCGCAATTCGCAACCGCGTCAATAAACTCCTGTTTTGACATCCCACGTGGCAAGAGCTTCAGAGCTATAGCCTCTTCCGCGTGTTTCCTTGCCTTCGATTTCATCACGACGATCCACTTATTATCGGAATGCTGAATAGCCGAGGCTATCAAATTGAGCAGTTGCTCGGGCGGTTCTTGAAAAGCTGCATCTTCAAAACGTCCCTGAACTTTGGACCATTCATCACGAACTGTTGGTCGCAGGTCAGCCGCATACTTATCGAAAGATTGATGGAGAATGGTCACCAATACGAAACTACTAGCCTCAAATTTAGCCGTAGCTTCAGCGAGTTGCTGGAGAACAAAAATGTCTCCGTTCTCCGGATCACGCGCGGCGTACTCCAGGAACTTTCCCAATTCATCGATAATTAAGAGGACGCCTCGAGCTCGACCGGATTCCTGGAGATGCCGTATGACGCGGATCAAAGCGCTTACGATCTCGGACGCCGAAACAGCCTGTCGGTCTTTTTCATAAATGTCCCTGTAAGCTTCCAATTCCTTCAGTGCGGCTAACGGTCGACCAGATGTTGCGTAGAATGGTCTCAAGTCACGACAGCACGCACGCAGCAGCGCCCCTAACAATGGTTCGGGAGAGCCGCTGATAAGAATCGAGCAGAAACCCTGTCTCCCGACATGGGCTTTTGCTCCTACGCCGAATAGTAGCTGGTTTAATTGCGGCTTCTGACGCTTAAGAATCGTCCGGGCAATCTTAGTTCCTTGTCCAACAGATGGTCCAAACAGATTTGCGAGGTACAAAGCAAATGCAGATTTGCCAGATCCATAAGGTCCAGTCAACGTCCATGCTCGATGTCCAGTCGGTGCAGAAAATGACTGAACAAGCCGATTCAGAAATTCTTCGGCGGTGATCGTAACAGTGTACCCTTCGATGGCACCGGGAGTTGTCGCATCACGCTCGAGACTGATTGCGCGGGTATAACGCGGGGCAACCGTAATAAGTTCGCTCAGTTGCACTTCTAAGCTCCTATCGCTACTGCCGCTCCAATGTCATAATGCGCTTTTAGGTATTCCATCTTTGGTTGAGAACGTTTTCGATAGACTTGCTTTAAGCCAGCAGTTTCCGTGTAAAGTAGATCTCCTGCAGTAACTGATTCCAGCCGTTCTAATCGTTCGGCCAAACTGTTTTCATCTAACTTGAAGGCTATAGCAGGACTGTTTTTGCCATAGGCAATATCGGTGAACGCAATGGTTTCTTGCTGAGGCGAAGTTCTATCCCAAAAGTCCACGAGAGCATAAACAAAGACTAAATCGCTTAACGAGCTCTTCGGGCCTCTCTTGATCTGAAACACACCCGGATCTGCCAATTCCTCGATCAACTGCAATTCAACCAATGGACAATCGAGCGAATCCTCAATTACGGCACCCTTAGTTGTTCGTGCCGGAGTGTAGGTGCGTATGAATACTTCGACATCTCTCTTTAGAGTATTACTGCTAGGAACTTTTGCATTTCGCCTGCCAATTTCTTCCTGAATCAACCGCACAAGTTGATCAGACGTGAATTCATTAGAGGGAATCGAATTGAATGCCCATTGCCAAGTAGTACATCTCTGTGGGTTCGTAATAATCCTCCAATGTAATACCCACAACGTATTTGGGTCCTCAAGAAATTGGTCTTGTCCGCCAAATCCAAAGATTAGATTTCCAAGTTCCGTTGGATGAACCGCAGATCCGCGACTGCCAAGTTCCTCCTCAATCACACCCGTCGCAAGTCCCCAATGCCGGATCGAACGGACCATGTTCCGACCCACACCGAAATCCGCAATAGCATTGTCTTCCGTAAAAATTCGCGAATTCCCGTTCTCTCCTTGAGTAGCGTCAACGGCCTTTTTCATCCAGCCATAACGAAATACAAACGTCTCGTGGCCAGAAAACGAAATTATCTCTGGACGAACCACCACTTCTGGTAATCTGCGTTGATTTCTTGGGGGCATGTAGCGGTCAGCGGTACAACGTATAGTATTTGCGCGGGCTTAGAATACCTTATGTAGGACAGCATTATCAATCAACTTTAAGCAGTAACACCCAATTCGCCCAGACATCGATTAGTTAGCGCGAGTTACGGATCTCACTTTCGGATACACAACACCGCCAAGAGTTAAAACTGTAAGGTGGAGGATATTGCCGTCTTAATTCCCCCAAAAAACAATGGTACCGTGGATCGCGTACTTGTCAACGCCGATACCAACGAATCCGATCTTTTGCTTATCAGCGCATGGGCCATGTAGCAATTTCTCGCGCCAGAGAAGGAGGCAATTATTTTCACTAATTCGGCCGACCAACTCCGAGCTGCACTGGACAGAAACGTTGATAAGCAGATGGCCGTTGAAGCGGTACGCCAAGGTAGCACTCGCGACACTCTGTCTCGCGAGGAATGCGAACGCCTGGTAAGGCACACCAATGGAGAAGCGAGTGCTGAGCAAAGGTTCGATCAGGGATCTTTGAGCACTGTTGGCGAAGAAAGAAACGGAGAAGAGCGGCCGACTGGAGAAGAGATTAAACTGGGGTTGAATTCTTAAGGGACGCCTATTTGTACTTGCGGATGGCCTTGGGCACACTTATGTACTGAATAAGAACTCCACGGTGCTTCTCAATTAATCCTGCCAGCCAGTTAAAGCACGCCGCTAGAAGAACTATACCGAATGCCGCCGCAAGAGCCTTAGGCACTTTGTACAAACTGGCAGCTGCCATAATTACGTGGCCCAGTCCACTATCGGCCGCAACGAATTCACCAATAAAAGCTCCTAGAAGGGAAAGACCTGTATTCACTCGCAGAGCGGCAAGTACCCAATCGAGCGATGAAGGAACAACAATCTTTCGGAACTGCAGCCAGCGTGAAGCCCCAAATCCACGCATCACTTCCAGGTAGTCCTTGGAAACCATGTGCGCGCCACTATACGCTTGGTTAAAAGCAACGAATACAGTGGCCAAGGTTGCGAAGGCAATCTTCATTTCGATTCCTACGCCGAACCAGACGATCATCAGAGGAGCAATTGCGAACACAGGGAAACTGCTAAGAGCGAAAACAAAGGGCCTGGTTGCAGCCGCCACGGAATTCGAAAGCCAAACCGTCAAACCGGCCAAGGTTCCAACTACTGTACCCAGAACCAAACCGCCCAAGGCTTCAGCACCTGTGATGTAAGCGTCATGGAAAAATTCGCCGGACCTTACGAGCGTCGACAGCTCGACGATGATTTGAGAAGGTGTGCCAAGAAGGAAGTTAAAGGAGGTATCGAAAGTTCCTATTAGCTCCCAAGAAACTAAGATGATCAGGAGGATTGCCCACCTAGCAATTCTCACTCTTTTAGGTTCCGGCATGCGTACTCTCAAGTTCGGTCCAGACTTCACCGAACAGGCGGTTGAACTCGGGATCCTTTCTTACCTCAACAGGATCATGACCACCTATGGTGAAATGTGGATTGTGCTTTCTAACGATGCGACCGGGCCTACCACTTAATACAAATAAGTCGTCAGCGAAGAATAAGGCTTCCTCGATGTTATGAGTCACGAACACAACGGTTGTTTCGGAACTGGCACAAAGATCTCGGAACTCCGAATTGAGCTTCAGTCTAGTTACAAAATCGACAGACGAGAACGGCTCGTCACAAACGAGCAATCTTGGGTTTCTTGCGAAGGCACGAAGTATAGAGACTCGCTGCTCCATACCTCCTGACAGTTCATTTGGATATGCGTTCTCAAAACCGTGCAAACCGTATTTCCCCATCAACGCCAAAAGATAGTCGAGACTTGCTTTGGTTATTCGTGAGCCATCTTTGGCCTCGAGGCCAAGACATATATTTTGTAATGCAGTGCGCCACGGCAGCAGCAGACTTTTCTGAGGGATATAAGCGATTCCTTTCGTGCGCACTTTTTCGCCAATTTTGATTTCGCCAGATGTTGGAATCTCAAGCCCGAGGATCATGCGCAAGAGTGTGCTCTTACCACACCCGCTCGGCCCGACAATGCATGTGAAGCCGCGTGGAGGCACTTCGAAAGATATCTCTCGCAAGACCTCCAGCTCGCCAAACCGTTTCGACACGCGGTTCACTATGATGTCTGGAGTAGACATTCGTTTATGTTAACCGTGCTTTTTCCGAATAATGCTAAAATTGGCCTCCGCAAAGAAGAGCACTAATGCGAAAAGTGTTCCGATGTACGCCTCCTCCGAAGCCCTGTGCAAAAAATAGTGCACAAACCATACCGACAGGAATAGGACTAGCAACAACGCGTTCCAGCCAATCAAATGTTTCCGGCCTCTGAAATCCGCGAGGAGTGGAAGGTAGACAACGCCCACTGCAAATGGCAGTTGCGCAGTCGGGTGCGATTGCCACGCTAAAAGACCGCACACGCCCGTGGCCGCACCAACTGCTGCAAGGGCGGCGTGCTTTAGTCGCAACGAACTTTTTAATGGATCCTTTTTGTCCGCGAGAAGTTCGATGGCGGCTTTTTGGGCACGATCTACACTCGGCTTGAACGACTCAGCGAAGATTCTTTGCGCACCGCGTTTCGTATCTCCCTCAAACGGTTGGCCAAGGCTGTCGTAATGCGCTTGTACCGCATTGAGCCATAAATCTTCACTCACAGTGATATCGGATGCCCACACCTGAGCCGCGTTCGCCCGTGAGACCGCTTTCTTGACAACAGCCGCCGGTTGGTTAAATGAATCCGATGCGTAAGCGAGAAGCTCCGGATCTTCAACGCGAGCGTGAATGAGAGAGCGTTGTAGTGCCTTTAAGAAACCGTTAATAAAGTTTGGATGCGAACCCACAAAGTCCGGTCGGCCGACGATGGCTGTAACTAGTACATGTGCATATTCGACCGTATCTGCCAACGCAAGTTTTACCTTCCAGTCAAGGTTAGCTTCCATGGATCTCTCTATCCGAAGAACATCGGGCGATAAAGCCACCACACTTTTCTTATCACGTATGAGATCTTCGAGCTTTGTAAGCTCCTGAAGGGGCCGGACGGACTCGATCGTGGGTACCTTACCTTTTGCGGAGCGGCGAATGCGTGTGGCTATTCCGTGAGAGGTTGTGCCTGGGTGGAAAGAGATGATGTGTTCGAACAAAGCTAAATGGTCCAATTCAGTAACTTCAGGAGAGTTGGTGTTTATCGCCCAGAACGCGCCTCGCGCAACAACAGCAGCAAGCACCACTGGTACGAAACCTATTTGTGAGGCATAAATCAGCGCGCATGGGTCGCAAATCGCCAACTCGGCTTCACCACGAGCCAAGCGCTGGAATGCATCCAAGTCTGTACCCGCCGCTGCTTGTACTATCTTTGTTGAGTATTCAGCGCCAATATGACCAAAAAAGTTCTTTGAGCGCGCGAAATAGACCGGCAGGTACAAAAAGTGATGCTCCATCTCGATGATGGTCACGTTGGTCACGTATGAGCTCCCGTTTTCTTAGAATCAGTTAGATTTGCAGGTACTGACAGCTCTTTCCGCATAGTTGTTGTCAACAAACGTGGAAAAAGTACCAGGGTTTGAGAAATCGCCTGCGCTGAGACGTACGGCGACGGCCTTTTGCCAGGCTGCTTCAGATGTAACCACTGACGCAGGAATTATTCCATCGTTTGTAACGCGCCGGAGAGCTTCTCTCGCGACTTGAGGTTCCGTATCCGAAAAGCGCTTCAGGAGTATCGACAATACTCGGTTCTGGTCTTGGCGAATCAGGTTCATTGCTTTTTGTAAGGCACATGTGACTTCGGCCACGACGGTTGGATTAGCCTCGATGAATTTCGGCGTCGCGGTTAGGCCTGTAATCGCAAAGTCGCCGTAAACATCTTTCATGGAGTACAAAACTTTCGCGCCATCGTTCACTGCTTGCGACACGTTTGGTTCCAATTCGAGAGCAATGTCAGCTCGATTAGCTCGAACCATAGTAAGGAGTGATCCGAACGATCCTTGGGAAATATTCGCGGGTAACCCTGCATCCTTGAACATCTTCTCTTGAAGAACATAAGCAGTCGAAGGAGCCTGAAATGTCGCAACTTTCAGATTTTTCAAGTCTGCTCCGCTACTTATCGGTTTTAGGTCTGTTCTCCAAGTCACGCCCCAAAATGGCACGCCGTTGACAATGCTCGCTACGACCTTTCCTGGTTGCCCGCGCTCACTTGAGGCAACTACGAAAGTCGGATCGGCCACTCCGAACTGAGCACTGTTGCTAATCACAGCGGCCCAAGTCTTATCATCGCCGCCCGTGGTCACAATCGAGACGTCCAATCCTTCCTCCTTGAAAAACCCGGCATCTAGAGCAACATACAGCGGGGCATAAAGGAAAAAGTCGCCAGCTTGGGCAATGACTACTCGCTGCGTTGTTGGACCATTAGTGCGCGAGTACTTCTTGTAAATGATGACGACTCCGAGGACAAGCAGGACCACTAGGGCCAGCACGAGGAATAGCCGCTGCGGTTTCATAGATTAGTGCTCCTTCGGAGAGGATGGGCCGAAAGCGAAAAGGGAGAATACCACAGGAAAGTTAATGCTAGAAGGAATATCGCGAAAGCCGAGTGCGATTTGACGGCGACACAAGACGTCTACACAAATCAGACTGATTCAGTTACGCAAATCTACAAACTGGAAAGGCCCAATCCTCTTTCGCACAAAACCGTACTATCTGTAGTATCGACAGATGCGCACTCACGCCGCTTGTTCCCTCCCACTACTTATGACGCGGGCAAAAGAACAAACTGCCACCCTAATGCGCAGATTCTGATCCCTTTTTGATCACTTGAAAATCAAAGATCCCGCCTACCTCTTATCGTGTCGCTGACCAGAATTCCCCTGTTCAGTCATGCCGAGCATATTCAGCAAGCCTGCCGTAGGGCTGGTATCTATTCTGTCAATATCTGTTTTCGTTAATGCTGGCCCTTTCCATCTCTGAATACCGTCAGGCCTTACCACTAGAAACAGTGTGGAAGCTTCTTCCCGTTTTGGCCCTGATGGTATCGCCCAAATGGTGCAGGTCGAAGGATCTGACTTGCCGTAAACATAATAGTAATTTAGGTGCGTCCTGGTGCGCTTGCTTGGCCCAAAATCCGGTATTGTCTTATGTTTCCATATCCCGCGCTCTTCAAGCTCCATGAAGTCATTCGGAAACTGACCCGTTTTGCGCCGAAAGTCCCGCAGGTCTTTCACCATATCGTCAATCCCTAGCCTTGGCACCTGTTCCTTTTCGCGTTCCGTCCTCGCCCACGTGCCGTAGGCAAAACTAATCACCAGCACGATAACCGTGACGCCAAGGATAACGAACGTCAACTTGAATTTTTGTTTTCTTGCCCCTTCAAACATTTGTTATCTCAAACTATCGTGGTGTGCCGTTACGGCCGCGCTGTTGAAAACTCCAGGCACTTGGTCCCCCTCTAGGGTCGTTCCGTCGTTCGTGTGAGCCATTACTCTCGGCCTGTTCTTTTCTAACTCTTCTTTTGCTTTGTCCAACAACTTGCTCTGCACACCCTGGTCAGAAAAGAATGTGTATTGCCTGATCTCAATGTCGGGAGGACGATTCTTTTTCTTCTGCATTCCTCGGGCGCCGGACTCCTTCGCTGCCGGTTCTCCAGACCCACTCTCATTACCTTTTGGTATCAATTCATCAGACTGATAATCCATTCCTCCGTCTATTGTCTCTCGCGCGATCGGACTACTTTCCGCAGGCGAACCTATTACCTCAGCCTCTCCATGATGCGGTGTGTCTTCTCTCGCTTCCGCCCTTACCTCAGCCGAAGCCTTAATAAGTTTCTGATACTCCGCTTCGGCGTCCTCCAGGCTCACCAACTTCGGCTCACCATACTCAATGGCAATGGCCCGTTGCTTTAACACTGCGTAAGGAGGATAGGCAGACTTGATGGGCGGGGATGTGTCAATAACGACAACGCATTGTTGATGCTTTACCATCTGACGAACTTCTGTCGGATCCATTAGTGCTCGGCCTGTTTCCGACTGCCGCTCGTTATCCAATTTTTTACCTTTTCCATCAACGCTCGTGTGACTCCACACGGTAGTCTGGCCTATCCGACGAGACGCAAACTGCGTTGTTACATCATCCAATCCAGGCAGGAAGATCATCGTACCGATAGAACCGAGAATCGCATTACCACCCTCTTGACCGTATTGATCATGCACCTGCGGCAGATTTTGATAGCCAAGAATCAATCCAATCTTCCGGCCCCGGCCCACACCAGCTATCTCTTTCAAGCCAACCAAAGGAACGTTGGCCGCTTCATCCAGTACAAAACCAACGGGCGCAAGCTCTTCAGCATGATTTTCAATGCGTAATTCATTTACAGCCTGGCCAATAAAAGTAGCCAGCAGATTCTTATACCGAGTCGCATCACCTTCAGCCACTACTATGTAAATAACCGTTCCATACTCCCTCAATCTGCCAAACTCAATCTGCCGCACACCCGCGCTACGGTCGCTTGCCGTGATTGGCGCACACACCTTTTGCGCGTTCTCCTCACGAAACGTACCCAGCTTGTTCATCAAACCAGTAATCACACTACCCTGAGTCTGGGGCGGCGCCTTCTGGAATGCACCCCAGGCAAGCTTTACATGCTTGTTCTTCGAGTCAAGCATTTCTGTCTCAATAGCCTCCAATTTCCTCAATGCCAAATATTCATAGATCATTGGAGGCGTAGGCTCAGCGACAATGTCCGGCAAGTGCAAAAGCACCGCCTTCAATAACAACAGCTCTGATTCCTGCCAAAAGGGATCTGCAATGTTATGTTTTGTTCCTTCCAAGCCAATCATTGTGCCGGCCATCTGACCCGCAAACTCCGGACGATCTTTGCATTTCGGCAAAAAGTTCCAGCGATCAGAACGAGCAGGATTTACCAAATCCAGCCTGAACACTTGTCGAAATGAGCCAGCCGTTTGTTCGAATAACTCACCCTTTGGATCAAGCACTATCGCCGATCCGCCAGCCGCAATATCTCGCAGCATGTTCATCAAAAATGTCTTTGACTTACCCGATCCTGGCGGACCAAATATCGCTATATGGCGAAGCCATTCAACCTCAGGTAGCACTAAGGTGTGCCCTCGCTTCAACTGACCCACTCGCAACGATCCGCGCGGCAGCCCTCCAATCTCGGAGAGCTCTAAGGCTAGGCCTGTTCTCTTTAAATAGCTTTCATCAGCCCAACGCGCCGTACCGAATGTGAGCCTTTGTTGAATGCGGTAGTATGGCAAGACCTCCTGAAGCGCCTCAGTACAACCGACAAGCAGACACGCGAGCATTGCAATAATGAAGTAGAGTCTCACGCCTGTACTCACTTCCAGGTAGCCTGCGGACAACCAGATCAGATATGCAGATAATGCTCCGCAACCAATGAGCACCAGCATCATTACGCCAGCCGCCATCAAGCGTAAGAAGGCTTGATACGCCGGCATCGCCTGCATTTCTGCAGGACGTGGAATACCGTACCTGGCGTCAAATCCTTCTACTTGCTTAACGAATGACATTGATACTCTCTTTTATTTTCCATTCGCAGCACGCGCCGCTAACCACTGACGATCTTGTTCCTTTTCAACCTGAGACAACTCCGCAGCCTTGAACGTCTCAGGACGCCAGCCACTACTAATCAATTGGGCCACAGGCGCAAACCCGCCAGGCACCTGCAACCCAGCCTTTGAAATCATGTAGTAAGTCAAGGCATTCTCGGAAAACTCGTCATCCGGCAACCTCACTAAGATCGCCACTCCGTCACTAGCGCCCTTGCTAATAGAAAGCACTTCCACCGCAAGCGGCTGTTCTCGATACCGTATGAAATAATTCCCATGTGTGGAGACCACGGAAGCTCTACGATCCAGCGCCATTCCCGGCGGCAACAAACCGTGCTCCGCAACACCGGCAATCAACGACTCAACCGTTTGATATGGTCTCTGTTCACGGGCCCGCTCACTCGCCAACAATGTCACTCCAAGCGTTAGAGCTGCGCTTTCTTTCACTTGTTCGGCTTGGTTATAAACCTCTCCCTGAAATGCGAATCTTCTTCGGTTTCCACTCACGCCACTCGCTTGGTTCCGATCCCGCCCACCCTCATTGAACACTCGCGCTTCAACCTCCGGTGTCCAAAAGCCGCCACGCTTGACGTAACCCGCAAACGACATAACAAACACCACCAGGACCGCCACAGTTAAAACCACAGTCAGCGGCGAAGACCCTAAAACCTTGCCAATCGACTTATGTGCTTTTGCATTAGCCATAGTTCTACGCAGCGATCACGAATCGCTTGCTTTCACTCAACACCTGGTCAACCCATCCGTCGATCTCTTCATGTGGATCATTGACCGCCAGTTCAATTCTCGCCATTGATTGCTGTAGATACGATCGATCGCCCCTCCGCTTCGCAAACAGACATAGATATGAAGTCAACACCCCTTCATCTACAATCCTGACTCCATCACGCATGAACGCGTTCAGCAACGCAATACCCTCTCGCAAAGCAGGCTTGTCTTGCACGCCCGGAATTGCACGAATGCAATCCAACAACTTTGCAACCCAACGAACCGCGGCCCCCGAAGCGTCTGGCACTCGTGCGCACAGAATTGCCACTTCTTCTCTGGCGGAAGGCATGTCCATCCAGGTGTAAACACAACGCGAACGCATCGGCGCCGATAAGTCATGCCTAATGTCGTTCGATAGCAAAACTACAATGGGCCAACACGCCGGATCTTTCTCACCTACGTCCCCATATCGAGGAACGTGCGCATACCCTCGTCCAAACAACTGCAACAGCATGTCCTCAATTCTGTCCTGCAGCTTGTCGACTTCATCAACAATTAGAATTGGGACCTTGCCAGTCCGAGCCGCATATTCAAACGCGCCCAAAGCTTCCCCAAAGAGTAAGTAGTCGGAACCCCACTGTTGCGCGCGGGCGTCCGCCAATTTCATCCCTGAGGCGATCGCCTGACGAACAAATTGGCTCTGTCCTTCTCGGTCCCAGCTATAGAGCACGTCTTCCAACTCCAAACCCTCCATGCCTTGCAAATAAAAAATCGGAAGATTACATGCCTCAGCCAACGCCTCGGCCAGGGCCGTTTTTCCGGAGCCTCGCTCTCCTTCAATCAAATGTGGGGCTCCACTCTTTATAGCCTGCACTAGATCGCTCAACACTCTTTCCTGCACCATGTATCCGGTCGCCGCCAATAAGTTCGCTAATGCCGCAGCACCTCCGTCATTCACAACGCGGCGAGGGTTGATGCTCGGCTTGTTCGAAACAGTCGGATTCATACCTTCACCGTGCAACTCGATCTCCATCGATTACGGCTTCCGCAATTCGACGCATTTGAGGCGTCATGCGCGGCAAGGCCTCCCTGATCTGTTCTCGGTCTCCTGATTGGATCAATTCAGCCAACTCGCGCTCAGAAATGCCTGTCGTCTTGCGTGGTTGATCAACGCTTGAACGTTCCTCCACATCCTGTCCACTCAGTCTCGACAAAGCGTCAACACCTTCAACAGAATCAGGCAACTCGGTAATCATCATGTATCCCGAACTACCCGCAGCGACTTCGACAAAGCTATTACGATCGCCTCCAACCAGAACACCATCCAGTTCGCTCGTAAGTCGACCCCCATAACTGCCAAACGCATCGTTAACCACAATTGGCCGACGGCCAACAGATCCTGCAAACGAGCTGGCAATGCTCAAGCCGGCCTCACCTAGTTTCGAGAGCGCACGTGACCAACCGCTCGACATTTTTCTGCGCTTGCCACGGATGCCGGCCCCGCCATCCGACCCAAGCAGGTCGCCGCTGATTTTTACAAAGCGGCCGGATTCTGTATCAATGAAACCAACTAACGAAACAAACGCACGATCGAACTTGGCATCGCGCAAAGCCCCTACCAGCACAGTGCCGCGAGGCATGGCCCATCCCTTACCTTTGACGTCACTCGTTAACTCAAACCGAGCCAGTCCTCCGGATCTTAAGGTGTAGAGAACACCTAAAGTTCTTACCGGCAACATGCTTCCGAACGTTGGCATTGCTACGCCGCCAGCATCCTTACCTACTTCCGCCACGCTTGCTTCACGATCGCCAGTACGATTCGGATGCTGCGCTTTGAGATCCTGCGCTTTGAGGTCCTGACTAATCCTCACTGATCGCTCGTGGTTCCGACCGTTGGCTCCCGAACTTACTGTTCCTTGATCTTCCTCACGTTTTTCCTCTGTTTCCTTTGCATTCGGCGGCTTGCCCGAGTTAACCGTACTGGACAACTCCCCGTTACTCATTGGGAGCTGCGTAACCGGAACGTTCGAATCAGAATTAGGAGCAGCCATAGGCGACGGCATACTTGGCCTAATTACTGAACCATCACTCAACGTAATTCCTGGACCTGCGCTATTCGTCAGTTCAATAGCCTGCTTCGTCAACGCCTCTTCGCTTTCGACCGCTGAAGCTTTAGAAGACCGATTCACCGGAACTCTCGCTTGCCGCTTTCCGTCGCGTCCAATCACGTACCAGGCACCAATCGCGCCCGCCGCGATTACAACCAAAAACACGACGCCCGCTACGGCTTTTCGCCCTCGCCCCTTACTCTGGTTTTCTCCACGTTCTCGTTCAACCTCAGCAACGATGTCCCCTTCATCGATAAGCTCCGCTCGACGTTCATCTGAAACAAACTCGGCTTTAGGATCTACTTGTTCCTCGGTTTCTTCGATAACCACGCGCTGGTCGCCACGAAACTCATTACCACTTGGATTACCTTGAGCACTCATTTCACATTCCTTTACTGACTTTGAGTTGGCTTTCCCTTACTTCTAGCCTCCAAACATCCGCAAGCGTTTCTGAAAACTATTACCGGCGCATGGTCGTTCCCACAGCAGCCGTAGCGGGTTGGTCCGCCGCTTCCATCTGGCTTACTGACACGCGCAATCGTTGCATGGCGCCTAGCACCGGCGCCTGGTAGACAATCGCGTAGTAAGCGATCTCTCCTTTGCTCAATCGACCTTCCAACGATGTGCTTTCCATGTACAACCGCTGTACCTGTTCCAATTGCAACGTCTTGCCGTTATCGTCGAAGGTCTGAACATATAGCTCAGGGTTTCCAGACATGATCCGCAACACGCCCTGACTATCGTTGCGAACCGCAATCACAACCATGCGAGCCTGGACATCCAAGTCCACAACAGGAGCAACAGCCAATCCTAATCCATAACTCGACTTTGAAAATGCTCCCATGCGGCTCGGATTTCGAATGATTTCCCTCAACGCATTATTTGCGACCTCAGACAAGTTAGGTCTCTTACTGGAACCCTTCCCGTTACGCACGCGTTCATCCGCGCGCCTGCTGTCGACGTCCGCGATCAATCTCGATACTTTTGGAACAATTGGCCCACTACTTTCTTCCTCAGCACTATCCAATCTAATTGAACCGTTTGCCTTCGGCGCCGGATCGCGACCATCGAGGTTCACCGCAAGCCCTGCCGCTTTTCTCGCGGCCACTACTTCATCGCGGTTATACATCACCACGCAGCGATGAGCGTTCTGTGATAGTTCTCTTACCGGATAGATCAAAAACGTCACCACCATGCCCGACTGCATTTGAACGCTGATTGAGACCGAAGGACCTTTAGAGATTGAACCGGCGGCCACAAACGCTGCTCCAGGACGGAATACGAGTGTCCGTTTGCTTAACTTTGCAGTCTCTTCGTCGAAGGAGACCAACTCTGAATTACCGGGGTGGACCATGAAAAAAGAATCCGCCGCCGGAAACTCGATAAGGTTGACCCCGTTCTGTGCAAGTCCTAAACGGATCGTAGGATTCTGATTGCCTTTGACTGTGACGTTCGCTTCGCCAGACAGGTACTCAGGCTGCGTGGGGTTTACCAACGCCACAGGCACCATTGCCGGCGGGGAGGGAGATGGCGAAGGAGACGGCTTCGCCGCCGGCGTATTCGAAACTGGCGTTGTTGCGACCGCTTTCTCCGGTTGGCGTCGAGATGGTCGTCGTCTTTCTTGACCCATCATCGTTCCCGCCATCACAATCAAAACCAGCACAACGCTGAATAGTTTCAACATAACGACTCCATTCTTTTCACTCGAAGTAATCTCCGCTTATTGACTCTCCTGCAGGGCTGTAACCGGCGTAATTGATCGATTTCCCCCATTCCCCACGCCAGCGCCTCGACTCACCGGCTCATTCAACTCTTGATAGTCAAGTGATGAAATCAGAAATCCCGATCGCAGGTTTCGATCCGCTCGACCCTTGTTGTCAGCTACCAGCTTGATAGTTAAACGCAACTGTCTGGCATCAGTGACCGTGGTCCCATTAACCACTTTCGTAATATCCTGTTTGCCGATGACGTTGACGGTATAACCATCATTCTTATCCACCGATACATCCATCGGACTCCAGATCGTTTGCCAACTTTCTGCCCTTTGCTGATCCAATACTCCCTTTTCCTTCATCCAGCGCGAAAACCGTACCGCCGAATCAGGCACCATCATGGTTAAGGCCCGCTCAATGTCACGTGGCCGCGTAGCCGGATCTACCTGGTAGACCGCTTTCACAAATTCCTTAGTGATATAGATCTTGTCCTGCTGGGTTAACCTGTCTGGCCCGAACTCAATCCCTTCTTCACTGCCGTAATTCCGGTTATTTATCGAAAGCACTCGGCCCGTACCACCATCAACGACAATGCGATCCGGCCGACGCAAGTATTGATAGATATTGCCAACACCACTAGCGACTAGAAGCAACGCCAGGATCATCATGGACCACGTCAGACTAAGAATTGTGCGCACGTCCGCAGCGTCTCGATAAACCACTGCCGGACTGCCTGTTACTCTTCCTCGCTCAACTTTCAAAGCAGGAATTCGCATCTCACCCTGTTGGTCTTTCTGAGGTCCACCCTGTTCGCTATAACATCGTTGTCGAATCTGCGGAACTTCAAGACTTAGCTGCACCCCGCGGTCAGCTTGCAATTCCGATAACAACTCACTTAGCTCGGTTGGAATTTCATCCTGGTTTTCATTAAGTCTGTTCATAGCGTTCGATCTTCTCGCATCACCGGATCTTTTTTGGCCGGAGAGTCACAAGCAGTTGGCCCATCTCACTTCAAAAACCGTGCCATAGGCTTCATTCTCGCTATTTGGTCCTAGACCAGGTGCCCATGTCCGCCAATCCGAACATTGTGGCAAAATCACTGTTGGGAAACACGAACAAGTGTCTAGATCCCCGACCGAACTCTCATTTGTAGATTATGAGAATTGGTGAAAATCCTCTTGTATGATTCCGCAGAGCTTGGCAAGCCGCTTCTAATGCAAAGAGGCCGGCGTCGAAATCACAAGATCGACGCCGGCCATGTTCGCTTTTTCGCTTGGCTTACTAACCCCTTCGTAGGTTCGACAACAAGCGCGTGCCAACCCCACCGAAGTGTTGTCGCACGAACGAAGGCGAGAATTGCAACTGTCTTGCCCGCACCGGCTGGCTCGACGCATAAGCCCGCGCCGCCCGCCGCCTTTCTTTCGCGTGCGCGACATCCCACATCCCAAAGCGAGACGCAGGCTTCGTTTTGAAACGGATACAGGTCAGGTAATTCAACAATCTAATTCCCACCTGCCCCAAAGTAATAAGACTTCGAAACATGTCCTGACTCTCCTCCATTTCCAGCCGCCTCGCTTGTTTCTAAACTTTGCAATGGCTTAATAATTTCACCCCTGCTTACCACATAACGAGCACCCGAATGCACGTCAAAAAACACAGTCTCGAAATCCGTCGCATCGCGCTCCTTACCACTGGCTACTGACATTCCCTTACCGGGACCATCCGCAATTGCACCTTGCTTTACCTCTGAGTAGAGTACCGTGGCAGGCGTCGCACCCAACCCTTTTAATTCACGATCGATCAGAACCTGGTCCGTCAACGAAACTGTCAGCGACGCCACTCGCAATGGACGCGCTGTCGCTATCAGCTCCGGACTAAAAACAGCCGCTGTCGTTACCCTGTTAAAGACGAGTAGACCTCTCTTCACATATGAGATCGTTTCGCGATACGGCGGAACGCCGTTGGTCTTAATCCTTCGGGGATTGATCACTTTTCCTTTTGAAGTACGAAGGGAACGCCCATCACGATACGCCTTAACAGCACCTTCGCCCGCATTGTAGCCAGCCAGCACCAACTCCAGTTTCCCGTCAAACCGCGTCGTCAACACGTTTACATATCTTGCCGCCGCATCTATTGCTGCGGCCGCATCATGCGGATTAGACAAATTAAATCGGCGCGCTGTTTCCGGCATAAACTGCATCAACCCTCGGGCCTTCATCGGCGACACCAACTCCGGACGAAATCTCGTCTCTAAGAATGCAATGGTCCATAACACGCGAGGATCTACTCCATGCTTGTGCGCCGCTGCTCTAATCAATGGCTCATAAATTCGCGCTCGGTCTCTTAGCCGAGACCTCGCCAACCGCCAATGTTCGGAAACACGAACATCAAAATGACGCTTTGAACGCCATTTACGAACATCGTTGCTTCGACCATGCCGAGATTGCTGGTCTCGAGCCCGCGCTTCGGTCTGCCATAACAACGCCGCTAACGCCAATACAGTTATGTTCAAGGGAAGATGTCTTCTCATTTTCATTGAATTACCGAGCCTCCAGGCTATCCCTCTGCAACCTCGATGCCGAATCAACTACTACGAATAACCTTCAAATCCCGATTTGGCACAGCCTTTGTAGTAGCCAAACGCGTCAGGCCCCATGAAGTGCCTGTCGCACGACGCGACACCACGCTTCGAGCCAAACAGAATGAAAATGAGAAGTGACTTTAAGGAAGGACCACCCAACGTAGGTGATAACGAGTGAATAGGTCACAAAAGTTAAACCCTGGCAGTTGCTGCTAACAACTGACAGGGTCATTGAAAATCAAACGCGATTTGCTCACGCTGATCTCCGGTAAAGACATTGTGAGCCATCGCCTAACCAAAGGCAAGGATCACAATGACAACTCAACTCAGTAAACGCAATCTCATTCGCGGATATCGCAGTTGGCTTCGCAATCAAACGAATGCCGTTCAAATCGATGAGCAACTTCTAACCAACTCGCGCACCGCCCGAGCCAGTCAACGACTGTTTCAAGCAAGTGCAATCTTAAACGCACTCACCCCGGTCCTATTGATCGGCATCATGTCCGTCAGCGTCATGGCCCAGGGACCTTCCGGTGGCAGCATCTTTGGTGGCGACGACCAAACCCTCGGTAATGGAGTCAGAGAAGTGATCAAGTGGGGACGAAACCTTCTGTTCCTGCTCGGCATCGGTGGCCTTATGTGGGCAGCCGTCAATTATATGACTGAAAAGAACTGGACCAAACAGGCACTCGGCGGCGTGTTCTGTTTCGCTTTCGGCGCAGTCGCCAGCCTCGCGTATTCATTCTCGCAAGGCAATGCCGTGAACCTCGATACCGACCTCGGTAACTGATGTTTACGAACAACAACCGGGCCAGCTCGACAGATACACCCCAGTTTGCATCAGGCTGGTCCGGTCGAAACGCGCACGAACCGTGAAGCAGGAGCAGACAGCAATGCGCGCCAGACCCATTCGTTCACAAATCTATCTTCCTGTCATGCGCTTTGGCGTCAGAGATACCGATTGGAAGTTTGTGATCTTTATCGCGCTTCTTGGCTACAGCATTCCCTTCATGCTCAACCTCCGCGTTATGCGCTTTCCCTTGGAGATCTGGGTATGCCCCATTTCGCTTGTGGCTTCAGTGGCTTTCTTCAACTTTGTACGTATTGGACGGCGCCCATTCTGGTTACAACATCAGCTTGCCGCCCTCTTCAAGACATCCCGGCAACGTCACGCGCTGCCCACAGACAAGAAACAGCGTCCCTGGCTCCTTAATGATAATTAACTTTAATTTGTGGAGATCGAACGTTCGTGGATACCGCAACCATCGCCATTTTAGCTATCGCCATCGTCCTTTCCGCCATCGGCATCACTGTTGGACTAAGACTTGTCCCACTCAGTCGCCGAGCCAAACGGGATCTCGCCAACAATGGCTGTGAAAACGCCGCACAAATCAAACACGACCAGGCTCGAATTCGCCTCCTTGATCGCCCGGCTGGCAGACGACGCGACTCATCCATTCTGGATATCTCCGGAAATCTACTCCGCCATACGGATGGCAGTTTTACGAAGGCATATCACGTTGCTCTAAACAACACTGTCTTCAGTGAAGAAGACCTCATGGAAAGACGGATCAACGAACTGGCCCGACTCTTAGCAGCTCGAAAACCGTCAAACACCATCATCCAGTTTCGGCTCTCTGTAAATCCCGATCCCGGTCTCGTAATCCAACGGCACATCCGTTCACAAGACAAAACCGATGTCGCCCCTCTCGCAGGACTCCTACACACCATGGGAATCAGCTTCTACCACGATGCAGCAGTTGGCGCAGCTTTCAAGCAACACACGTTGTCAGCCTGGGTCCGCGTTCCAGTCAAACACTTCAACGATCAAAATCAACAAGGCTTGGCACGTTTCTTTCCCACCTTAAAACGTGAGCTGGCTTTGCGCGGAAAACTAGGATTCATCGGCGCCCTACTCACAACTCTACGCGAGACTAGCAACGACACCGTCACGCGCCGCATCGACAGCGACGAACAACAAGCAATTGACGAAGCCGAAAAAACTTTTCGTTTAATCGAACACCAAAGTCCCATGCGATTGAAGCCGTTTACTCGTCAGGAACTTTGGCAAGCCATCTACCTGGGCCATCGCCAAAACTCCAATAGCGCGCCTACCCTCCCCGACATTCCCGGCTGTGACATTCGCGATTACCTTTGCGGCGAAACCATTGCGGGTGATGGTCATTTCGTAATGCACGGCAGCTATCCTGCCGCAGTTGTTTCGATGTTTGTCCCTCCACAACCAAACATCTTTGCCGACTGTATGCGCGTTCTGACAACTAACCCTGAACTTAATTTTCGCCATAACGTCATCACCGAGTACGTCCATCTCGATCAGGACAAAGTCCGTAAAAAACTTGACAAACGCATCCGGCAAGTTAGTCGCGCAAACAGAGGCACCAGCCGCCATGGTACTTTCGAAGGCCGCAAGGCAATGGGCCAACTCTCCACCGTTCGTGAAGAAATCACTGGCGACACCGAGGCTCTTGTTAAGGCACGCTTCTACGCCGTCATTTTCAGCGAGGCCGCAACCAACAAAGAACAGCTACATACTTCATTGCGCAATCTTGATCGCTACTGTGAGCAGCTCGTTACTGCCATTCGCCGCATTCCCGGCGCCGAAGCGAATCGTGAAGAACCGGTAGCCCTCCGCGCCGTATATAACCGAAGTCTTGTCGGCGAGCTCAACAACCAGGAAACAGGCCGCGAGATTCTGGAAACGACCGACTCTCTCGCTCCATTGACGCCTACTGAATCGGCATGGCCTGGTAGTCCTCATCCGCACACAATTTGTTCCACTCCAACCGGCCATCTCACAGGCTTCAATCTTTACGATCGCAGTCTCGTCACCAGCCCGTTGGTACTGCTGATAGCTCAGCCACGCGCCGGAAAGTCTGTCTTGATGTGCCGGATCATCAACGACATCCTGGCAACAAAAGCTCACGTGCGCGTACGCGCCGTCGACTATGGAAAGTCTCTTGCCCCCCTCGTTGACGTGCTTCATGGCCGCTACCTTCGCTTCGACCAGGGAACTCGCACCATCAATACGTGGGACTACCCCGGTCTCGAACGCGGCGAAATGCCTGATGACTTACAAAAAGCATTTGTGGTCGCTGATCTTATGCACCTCGCTCGTGCCAACGATACGATCGCGGAAGACATACTGATGTTACTGGTTGATGAGGTTTATAAGAACCAAGTTCCACGCAATCGTCCCGGACGTCCCAAACACGAGCCACGCCTCTCACACTTGCTCGACCTTCTCAAAGTCGCCCCCTTCGCCGAGAAGATCGCAAAAGAACGTGCCGAGCTATTGCGTATTTCTCTTGAGTCCTTCAGAGACGATCGCTGGATCGACGCTCAAACCCATTCAGACTTTTTAACCGAATCACAGCTCGACGTTTACGAAATCGACTCCCTCCAAAATCTGCCTGAGCGAGTGCGCCAATCGATGGCCTTTCGCATTGCCGCGCACGTAATGCGTTCTCTTGGCCGCTTGAACGCTGACGGCACCCGCTCCCCAGTATTGCTTGCCTTTGACGAGATGTGGGAGGTGGTCAAACACTACCCACTAATTCTCAACGTTATTGAGCGCGCCGCCCGAACCGGCGGCAAAGAAAACGCAGTTACACTCCTCGCTTCCCACGCCTACGAAGACTTCACCGGCAGCCGCGATGTTCCCAACCCAATTGGAATTGCACTCGCGAAAACTGCCGGCGTCAAACTTATCGGGAAGCAGGTCGGAGACTACAAACGACTGATCGAAGACACCGGATTATCTCCGGCAGCACAAGCCTGCATTGAAGGAATCAAGAACGTCCCTGGCGAACACGCACAGTTCCTCGGCGTTTTTGGTTCCGGTCAAGACAAGATTGTTGAAATGCTTCAAATCGATCTCTCCCCAAGCGAACTCTGGACATTTACCACTAATCCCGACGAACGCAATGCTCGCGCTCGCGTCCAAACCCTTAAACCGACCTGGCCCATGGCAATAGTTATTGCCTGGCTGGCAGAACGCTACCCGCGTGGTCTCACAGCCCACGGTCTTACTGAGATTGATGAATCAGAACTGCTTGAAGCACGAGTCGCGTAACGAAAGGTAATCAAATGCGAAAACTATCATTGATCAAACAACTGCTAATCGGTCTCCTACTCGGCATCATCATCACCCCGACGCAACCAGCACAAGCCCAATGGACCGTTTTCGATCCAACCAGCTATGCCGCCCAAATCGAAGAGATGGCCCGCGAAATGGACCACTGGATGCAAACCATCCAACACTACACCGCCATGTACGACAAGGCCGTGAAGCAAGTCACCAGTCTTGGCGGCATCCTCACGTTAGTCGATCAGCAACTCGCGCGTAATAAGAAGCTGATTGCCTCCGTCGCGCAAATCGGTCAAACAGTTCGCCACATCTATCTCCTCAAACGACAAATCGAAAACATGGTCGAGTGCCGCATTCGCGCTATTCAGCAACTCGACTCAAGACTGAAGGCCGGCATCTTCAATCCTCAACAAGATCTTCAGGACCTTGAAGAATACCTCCGCAACTCGATCGGCCGTAGCTCTCAAAACACACTCGCAAACTTGGAACGGCTTGCAAACATGGACAACGAGTTCGAACGCCTGCGTTACGAACTACGAAATGCTTATATCCGACTCGCGGAAGCACAAGCAGTTCTCAAACAGTATGAGGACATGCTTACCGCAGAGATGACCAAACCCGAGGAGGAACGTCACTCCGCTGCCTTGATCCAAACTCAGATATCGAACACCAAGCTTCAGATCGAACAGATCAAGGCGCAAATAAATGACCTAACCGCAAAGCTGGCCGAGAAAACGAAACAGTACGGCATTCAACTTGACATTCGCGGAACCTACGGACAGCAAGTCCATCAAACAAATAAAGCTTGGGAATCAACGATACCCGTACGCAAGGACATCCTCGAGCAAATAGACAAAACATTCGAGCCAGACGAGGGCATTGACGATGACCCCGCAGACGGCAGCAACTGAACTTTCGACGGAATGGAAGATGGCTGTGAGTACAACCGCTACAATTCTTGCTCAACGCAATCCGCGACTGTTAGCCCGCGTGGTCAACACAATCACCGTCAGCACACTAGCGCGGCGACGACATTTCCTCGCTGGCTTTTTCCTTCTCATTCTGTTCCTTATCCTCACCCCTTCAACTATTGCCCAAACCGGCGGCCCCTCACCAACACCATCCCCGTTCACTCCACCATCAGACGCTGGACTACCTAGCGCACAAATGCAAAAGCTGATGGATCTCGTTCGCGAGCTTGTCCCTTATATCCGCCGGCAGGTTGAACGTCCGCTGATGGAAAAATTCAACTTTCTGGCAATGATTCTCGCGAGCATTATTCTTCTTTTCTCCTTTATTCGTGTGATCCGTGAAAACGACGGCGCCTCAACTGAACTCTATTATTGGTTTGCCCGCGCCATCATCTGTATGGCCCTGTTTGCCGTAGCTCCATACATAATCTCCAGTCTCTATAAGATTGGACGCACACTCACGATTCCGATCGAACCGTTGATTCAGGAAAAGCGCACCGCGTTCAACGACCAATATTACGCATTTGTACAAGGACACTTCATCGTCAAGGACGAGCAAAATGTTTTTATTCAACCTGCTTATATCGAAGAAGGAGAATTCGGTTGGGTTGGCATACTCACCGATCATGAATCTGGTGATGGACAAATTAACGGACTCAAAGCCATCGAAAGCGCCACTGACCTTACATCGTGGCCCATGCCAAAACTCTTTTTTGGCCTTAATCTTTCGCGCGGCATTCTTCAAGCCGGAGAAATATTTCTCCTCCTCCTGAGCGGCTTCGTAATGATTGCCCTTCGGCTCGCCGTTCCGTTCATCGTCGCCGTAGCCGTCGATAAAAAACTGTCAGAACGAATCGCATATCCCTTCCTTTGGGGCGCCATCGTCTTTACTCTCATCTTTCCAGTAGTAAGAGACACGCTAATCTTTGTAGCCTATACAGTCGGTAGTTTTGGCCTGTCACTTTACGATCACGCGGCTCCGTATGTGATTGATGAACGAACAGCACAAATCATTAAAACCAACCCTTACGATCCCACTTTCGTAATCATCCTCACACTCGTAACCATGATCATCGCCGGTTTGATGCTTTGGCTCTCACCGTATCTGGCCTATCGCATCGCCACTGGACAAGTTTTTGAAGCAGTCTCCAGCACCGCTTCCGGTTGGATGGCGGCGATCGTCGGCTCCGCTATTGAGTTCACCGGACTGAAAGCGGGCGCTTCGTTACAACGCCAAGCAGAAAACACCCAAACCCAAGCAGGCTATCAAGCAGAACTGACTCGCGCGAAAGGATCGCTCGACGCCGCCAACCTGGGAGCCAATGCACGTCAGATCTCAGGACACGCCAGCATCGAAGGAAACAGGATTTCAACGCTTCATGCCATACAAGGCGGCGCACAGACGGCGCGAGGAATGGCGCAATCAAGCGCCAACTTCACGATCGCCGCCACCGTCGCCCAGGTAAATGATAGTAATAGGCAAGTGTCGGCTCGAATGAATCAAGCCAACGCCCAAAGTCAATACTCACAAAGCGCTGAGTCGATCCGTATTGCCGGGGACGCCAGCTCAAGTCACATTCAAAACAAAGGATCGGCATTCGGCGGCGTTCCTTATGGCGGACCCGCCATTAGCTCGGTCTTCAGCGATGTCGGTATCACTCGCCGTAACCGAGCGAACAATCTCGCCAACAATACATTTACCGAGAATACGATCCAGAACGAGACCGCGACGGCCGGGACAGTTAAGAATAGTCAGCTCACCTATCGCGACGATATGAAGGTTGCCACCGAGGCCCAACTCGCGAGCAATATTTCCGCCATTGACGCGGGAGCAGGCACCGCAGCAGGTGGAGCTAATCGTGGTGCTGCTATAGCAAAGGCTGGTGTGGACCAAGCCTATGGGTTGGAACTTCAAGCGAACCAGGCTCAATTCACGAGCACAACCATTGCCGCAGGACAAATCAAAGAGGGGAACTTGGAAGCCGCTCGCCTTCGTGAGCTGTCAACCATCATTACCGGTGTTGCCAGAGACATGGACCGCCGCGTTGAGGAAGGAATGCGCCAACGTTACTAATAATAAGCTGAGAGGAAATCCCATGGTAGCTTTAGAGCCAACACTACGCAGCGCACCGACTGCACAATCAATCTTACCGTACGAGCCGCTGCCCTCGGTGTTTCGCATTATTGAATACAACCTTCCGCGGAACTACCGAAGATACCGCGACACTCAACATGGCTACCATTGGATTTATCGTGTCGAAAAGACCAATCTCAGCGCACACATTTACCCAAACGTCGATCACCACATCATTAACATCGCAATCTATGATCACCGCAACCCTGACGAAAGCAAACTAATAAGGAAGTGGTCTGGTGATCTAAAAATGACTGGTAAAAAATGGAGACGTCGATTACGACAAACAGCGGGAGAAGCAACAGTTCTCGCTCACCAACGTCCGGCTTGTCCAAACTGTCGCAAGCCTTTAATCCTCCGTGAACGAAGATCAGACCAGCAACAGTTTTTCGGCTGCGAGGATTACCCAGGCTGCAATGGATCAATAAGCATAATCGATCACGACTTAGACAGAAAAAAGGCGGTTAGCGCCAGCTCACCAGTCGGCCAAAACTCTCCCACCAGAGTATCAGCCGTTTAGCGATAGTTTTTGATCAGTCATGCCAACCTTAACTGAAACATCTCTGCCACCAAACTTAACAGACTACCTTCCGCTTGGGCTTAACGCCCAAAAGGTAGCTCGCAAACGCTACTCCGTTAAAAACCAGCAAGGTGTTCCTATTGAAGAGTGGCAGAACATTGTCCAGCGCGTCGTTGATCACGTCGCCAAAGCAGAGCTTGAGGAAACCAAACGCAGCCAATTCAAAAGAGCTATGACTGAGATCATGCTCAAACGGGAGTTCATCCCCAACACGCCTTGCCTCGTGAATGCTGGCCGCGATTCCGCACAACTCGCCGCCTGTTTTGTTCTCACTGTTCCGATTCACTCGCCGGAATCATGGACCATGCCAAGCTCACTGCCCTGATACATCAGACAGGCGGCGGAACCGGAATGTCCTACGAATCCCTTCGACCGACAGGCGCAAGTGTCAGCTTCCGCCACGGCACGGCTTCCGGTCCAGTTTCTTTTATGAACATCGTCAATCAAGTCACCGAGGTCGTAAAGCAAGGCGGCGTTCGACGGGGAGCCAACATGGGCATGATGCGGGTCACGCATCCGGATATTCTCCGCTTCATTCACGCGAAGAACGACCAACATTCACTTGCCAATTTCAATATTTCCGTCAACGTCACCGACGAGTTTTTGTTAGCCGTAGACAACAAAGAATGGTTTCAGCTCAAATTTAATAACCAGCCGTGGACCTCACCTATCTATGATCCTGTTAGCGACTCAAGTTACGCAATCTACGTCCGACACGACGAACACCCGATTGGCACTCACCTCGAACCTCTGACTTTTTGCGATCGCGAAGCTTTCTTAGCAACCGACCTAACCACTTATCAGAAAATAGAGCCTCCCGGCCCTGGTATGATCTACGCTCCTGATATCTGGAATCGAATTGTCGCCAGCGCTCACAAATACGCAGAGCCGGGAATAGCTTTCATTGACGAAGTTAACCGCCACAATCGCCTGATGGCGTCCATGGGACCAATCAACTCCTGCAATCCCTGTGGTGAACAATTCTTACATTCCGATAATTCCTGCAATCTCGGATCGATCGACGTCAGCAAATTCCATCTTCCTGATCATCGCGAAGCACATAACATCGACTGGAACCGTCTGCGGCACGTTGTACATTTCAGCATCCAATTCCTCGACAATGTTATTGACACATGCACTTGGCCCTATCCAGCGATCGAACAAACAGTAAAACGCACACGGCCAGTCGGACTCGGCATAATGGGCTTCGCCGACCTCTGCCTCAAACTCAAGATCAGCTACGGCTCTCCCGAGTCCTGCGCCTTCATGGAAGAAGTAATGACCTTTGTGCGCTACGAAGCCTGGAATCGAAGTCTGCAACTCGGCGAGGAGAAAGGATCTTTTCCGGAATTTGAAGCGAACCGATCTGCTTACGAAGAATTTATTTACGACACTATCAAAATACCGCCGCTCACGCGGTTGACCCCACGCAACTACGAAACAACAACCTGCGCCCCGACAGGCACGATCTCCCTTGTTGCAGAAACCTCGAGCGGAATCGAACCGAATTTTTCCTGGGCCTACGTGCGCAACGACAGCCTGGGAACGCGAACCTATGTTCATCCGCTTGCAGCCGCAGCACTCGGCTTACAGGTTGATCAAACAGATGAAGCATCCATCGCACGCGCTGCAAAATACGTGGGAGAGCACCTTAACGAGCTCCCACCGTACTTCATCTCAGCTATGGATATCACGTCCGAACAACACGTCCAGGTATTAGCCGCTACCCAACGTAACGTCGACAACTCTGTTTCCAAAACTTGCAACGGCGCACATGATGATACGGTTGAATCTGTAAACGCTCTTTACTTGCTTGCCCGCAAGCTCCGCTGCAAAGCAGTGAGTTATTACCGCGACGGATCGCGTAACCAGCAAGTGCTCACGGCAATAAACAAGGACGACTTGAACGTTGCACCTTCAGTTAGCGATCTATCTGAACCGGGGCCGCTGATGTTCGAAACTCCCGGTCGCGAGGATCGGCCAAAAGAGCTTGCAGGCTCAACATGGCAAATCATTTTTGACGGCCAGAAACTCTACGTCACCGTCAACCATAATGGCACAACAATTCAGGAAATCTTTCTTACCGGGCCTGTTTCTTCCGTGGTTGGCAAGCTTGCATCAAAAATGCTTCGCGGCGGATTCCATGTTAGAGAAGTGGCACACATGCTCGACACCACAACTGGCACTCATGCCGTGTGGTTCAACGAACGACTCCTCACTTCTCCAGAGCAAGCAGTAGCCGAATGTCTCTTGATCATGGAACGCCGACTTACCGGCAAGCCTGACTCAGCTCGCGCAAACGGTCCCCAAGATCAACGTACTACGCCTTCCCACTCATCCCCACGCAGTTGCCCTGAGTGTCATGGTCCATTAACGCGTGCCTCAAATTGCGATGTCTGTCCGTGCGGCTGGTCCAAGTGCTCTTGACGAGCCATAAAAGACGAAGATGTAGCTGATAGCAATTAAGCGAAACACTCAAACGAATGCCTCCCACACGTACAACAAAGCAATCCCAAGACTCAACCGCACGCCAAGCGACTCCTTTGGTTTCGAGCGGATTTGATCGGGTTAGTAAGAAACGCCCCTGCAGAATTTGCAAACAAAGTACATGGTGTGGTTTTTCGCGAGATCAGCGTACCTCCATTTGCATGCGTGTAAGTCAAGGAGCGCGAGGTATCTCCCAAAATGGCGGCAACATACACATTCACACCGAAATCCCTACAACCATCCCACTTCTAACTGCCTCTCCTACACCCTCTCCACCATCAATACCGATCGCCCCGCTCGAAATCCGCCATGCGGTCTTCACAGAATTGATCCGTCTCTCGCCAGCCGCAAAATACCGAACCGAATTAGTCACTGGTCCATCAGGTCTGTACGCGCGGGGTCTCACTCATCAACATGCTGTAACCTTCGGAGCCTTGCCGAAAACACATGATGGGCGTGCAACTCTTGCCAGAGCGCTCAACAGTTTTGTCAGTCGCAGCTTTCCGGACTATGCCAAACTTTACGGCGCCGGCGTAATCGGCATTCCCGGTTTCTGGCAGGAACCATCTGGACAAGTTCACGTTTGGAAACTACACAACTACAGGATGCCCATCCTCGTAATCCCATACAAAAATGCACACGGCCTCATACAAGCGTGTCAAATACGATTGCACCAAGACGACATTGCCGAGGGTGAAAAGAAGTATCGCTGGCTTGCATCACCCTCAGAACGCTATGGTACGAGTTCTGGAACACCTATACACTTTACTTTTTCCCCGACGTTTTCCGCCGGCGCAACAATCGTCTTAACAGAAGGAGCCCTAAAAGGAGAAACCTTCGTTCACCACCGACCGAAAGCCCGCGTCATTGCTACAAGCGGCGTAAGCTGCTCCCATGATCAACTCATCCAAGCCGCGCGAGCCTACAACGCCCTGATCGCTTTTGACGCTGACCACAGAATCAACCCGTCCGTCTGCCGACAACTCGCACGACTTATCGCGCGACGGTTCAAAGACTCCATTGAACACAAACTCACTTACACAACAAGAATTCTTTTTTGGGAAGGACCAAAAGGAATTGACGAGGCCGCTCAACAAAACGTCAGAATGCAAACAAAGACAATCTCCGAATGGTATGAAACTCTAACGAATGAACCACGCGAAGAAGTGGGCCGGTTTTGGAGCGAAATTTCCTTTCATCCATAAAGCCTTTCTTGAGGTTCCCGTTTCATTCCTTACGAATTCGCAATTAGCCGCCTTAACTGGATCTCAGCCTGGCAGTCGCCTGACCGAGACGGCTTCACCCCCTCCAAATCGACTGACCATTTTTCCGACACCCCACTCTCTTTCAGCCTCCTAATAAATTGAAAAATACCCAGTTTCCAAGAGGCTCAGCGTACAACCCCTTGGCACTCAGAATGCGTACCTCTGGCTCGGCGGCCACAACCCGCTAACTCGAACAGCCTTGCTCGAATCAGACTTTGCTTAAACGCTAAGAACCAGCCGCAGAAGAACTATAAATGGAGTTGAACCTCTTAGGACCATGCGTGAATTCCCGAGTTGAGAAAACTATGCCTCTAACCTGGAAGCTCAAACAATGGCTCACGAGGAATTGCGGTTTGACACTCACCACTAACCGCCTCAAGAATGCACAAGTGATCGCTGACATCATTCACCGTCGAACAGGTTATAAGATAAAAACGCGAACCGTTCACAATCTTCTCGAAAAACAACCTAGAACTTTCGATTCAAGAATACTTCAACCGATATGCGACGCCTTTCGGTGCAACTTGGATAATTTCTTTACCGTCACACCATCATCAGCCCCGCCCGCAAATCTCCTCAATGACTTAGACCTTGAGCCTCGAATAAAACCCTACGCGATCGCCGATAATGAATGTCTGCGCTCATTCATAGCACGGGTCCAATTGGCCGCCATTGAAGAAGCAGTTTCCATTTGCGACAACTACCCGCTGGTTGCGCGCCGACTCGGTTACACTCGAACGGCTTTACATGACCTTCATGCTCGCGCACAGAAAACTACCGGCATCAATCAACCTGCACCTGACAAACGAACTCAAAATACATTCGGTGTCCCTATACCGCTGCCACCTGCTATCTTCAGGATAAAAGCCAACGAGAACCTGAACGCTTTCATACGCCGTGTCCAACTTGCTGTCATTCTCCAGACAACAAGCTTAGAAGGTAATAAAAGACTCGCTGCATTACGCCTTGGCTACAGTCGAACATCACTCGTTACTCTGATCAGTAACCTACGGTCATCTGAAATCAATCTTCGTCGACCGAACGCGCGTCCCCGCCCGGTTCCTGCCGAACACTCACCCGTCGGCGGTCGAGCCAGTGGGCCGAGTCGATTCTGACTACAAGAGGTAGGTGAGCGGGGAGCAAAGCGTCAGCTATGCTCTCCACGCTTAAAGACATCAACCCGAACTAACGCTGTCAGTAAGCCTTGACACAAACGAGCGCGATGATCCCGGCAGGATCGCAAAGGAGTTTCATGCCTAATTTTATTCGGGCTCTTGCAGCTCTACTCTGCACGATTTTCCTTACACTTCAGATCGTGATCCCGTCAACGGCACTCGATCTAAAAATCGAAGCCGCCAACCGACCGCATCTAGCGCCCACACTGCTGTTACCGCCGGACCAGCCACCTCTTAAAGGCTACCCATTCAAATACACTTCATTCGCAGGCACCACATTCAACCTCACTGCCTATGATGGATTTAACGTCCGCTTTGCTCTTCCAGACTCCTGGACCCAACCCCAAGCTCTCACAAATAGCCAACTACGCCACTTAATCGAACTCACTGATCTTACCTACACGTATCTTCAGCAAATCACCGCTGGCGAGCCACAAGGAGACGGCCTACTAACAATTGCCGTAATACCCACCGGCAACCTTGCCGGTCATGCAGGTTCAAATTTCAAAGGCGTCGAAATATCTGAAAGCGAACTGGGCTCGACTATCCAGAACTTAAGCAACGACATTCCAAGTCCCGTTCTCCTACACGAACTCAGTCACAACTTCGATCTTTGGATTCTCTACCTGAGTCTAGGATACCCGGATTCAAGCCACGCATGGACCTCTTTTCTAATTCCATTCATTCAATTTTACTCGCGCGCCGGCACACTCCAGTCAGATCCAGATTCATTACTCCAAAAGAAAATCACTGAATACACATTAGACTGGGATACAACAGGTGCTACGTGGTCCGAATGCGTGAGGAATGGAAATGTTTGCCCAAACATCTCAGCAAACAATGCGTGGGCAGGCTTACTGCTCCGATACACCAAACTACATGGCTCTGAGGCGACCCTACGAGCCTTTCGCTATCTCCGAGATTACGCTGCCACACACCCCGCCACTGGTCCTAATCCCACGAACCCGCAAACCCCAGACGCAAGGAACGATCTCTTAGTAGAATCGTTGGCGGAAGGCGCTCAGCAAAACATTCTCTGTGAAATCGACATTTGGCACTGGTCTGCCAGCTCCCAAGCTCGCAGCAGAATAAATCAACGGTTTGCATCGGCCAACGCATTTTGTGTAGACGCAGACGCGGATGGATTTAGCCCTATCAACGGAGACTCCGACGATTCAAATCCTCAAATCAAACCTACAGCAATCGAGACCCCCAACCTAATCGACGATGACGGCAACGGCCTGATCGACGATCTCCTGGTAAAGGAGCAAAACGATTTTCCGTCAACGACACAATCAGCTCCAGTCATATCAATTCCCGCCAAGATACAGGGCCGAGCAACCGTCTCGGACATTGACACGCTCATTATTAACACCACGGACACTCTACCGCGTCGCCTTCGATTTAATTTGCAAAGCCCCAACAGCTTCGTAGGTTTCATCCAACTACAGCCCGTCGATTTGATCGGCCGCACACAGTCATTTTCAGTGGCAGGCGGAGGTGCTCAAATATTGACGCTTCCGCGGTCAGGTTTGTGGGCTTTAAGCATTCAAAGCTCTAGCTCAACAAGCTCCGACTACACATTGACAATAGAAAATGCCGGAACTGCAACTTCGCCCGTTCGAGTAAAGGTGACCCCAGGAACCTCACCAGATACATTTCAACTCGCAGCTTCGATCGATACCACCCGCGCCTACACATCCAGCCCTAACGCCGTTCGCTTCTGGATAAGTCCCAACGCCTTTAGCGCAGACTCATCTATGCAGTCTCAACTTACGCTCACCATCCCAGTTCCAGATACGAATAACCCATTTAGCATACGCGCCCAACTGATGCGCGATGCAACGCCAATCACGAAACTAAGCTTGCCTCTATGGATCGATACGAATACAGGACAAATGCTGGAACAGAATGCGAATCTCGCGATCCTCGCGGACACCATTTCACCCGCTCAACTACCAACCGGTTCAAACACCACATTCGGCTTCACGATAGTCAATCTTGGACCTGGGCTGGCGCAAGACTTGGAAACCACTTTAACTCTTCCATCCGGACTCTCTGCGACTTCCACAGCTTCCACTCTCGGAACAACTCAAATCACCAACAACACCGTGCGGCTATCAATCAACCAACTTGCCTACGAAGAATCCGCCAGCTTTTCAGTCACGGCCAACAACATCAATGCGCAGGGACTCTTGACCACTACAACCGTGGTTACGAGTTCAACTACCGATCCCGATTCGTCAAACAACACCGCCTCGATCACCGGAACGTTCACTGCCGCTCCTACTCCGACACCCACACCAACACCCACACCTTCACCGACCCCCACCCCAAGGCCAACTCTCCAAATTCAAAGCCTGCCCGCAAAGGCAGACGATGCTCCAACAAAACCGATCCTTGCCCAAGGATCTCTAGGTCGAATAATTGTCCAAATACCCTCATCATCAATAGTCGACACTTACGCACAACCAAATGCCAACGGCACTTGGCCCGAGTCTCTCGCAGGCTTCAGAGTACAAATTGCGACGCTCTCGGCCCCGTTGGTGTCAGTAAAGCGGATCGAGACTTCAAACCCACCCTCATACGCCATTGACTTTATAATTCCTGATAATGCTCCGATAGGAAACCAAGTACCGTTCACCCTTACCCAACAGACGCCATCCACCACGTGGACCACCACGAGTAGCGTACGCCAAGCGGCGCCTGCTTTCTGGTCTATCAATGGAACAGCAAACGGATTGCTCCTCATGCTTGACGCCGATTCTCTTATTGCGCTTCCAACGAATACTCCGCTTCCTGCTAACGATCAACG
Source organism: Acidobacteriota bacterium (assembly GCA_020199835.1). Lineage (GTDB taxonomy): Bacteria > Acidobacteriota > Blastocatellia > Pyrinomonadales > Pyrinomonadaceae > PSRF01. The sequence continues at coordinate 121,359 of JAIVJV010000012.1, forward strand.
GCGCATCCTTATCTTCGCATCCGGCGCCAAGAACCTCGTTAACAATGGTTCATTCATAATCCGAGTCACGTGCCAGTCTGGTTCACAGTCCATTCTTAGTCAGGATTTCGCAACTGCGCTTCCATCCTTTCCAGTTGTTCAACAAATTACGATTAAACTACCACTTGAGTTAGTCGGCTGCGGCGAGGCCCAACTACGAATAGACGCCTCAGAGGATAGTCACACCTTCTTACTGATTCAGTAGCAAGTCCATGAAATACGGAAAATCATTACTTCTCGGAGAACTGATCAGTGCTGAGCAAGTAGACTACGAAGATGTACGCAAAAACCGATTCTGGATAGTATGCCCTGTCTGCAATGAAGCAATCTTCAAGGTAGTCCGCCAAACCCGGGGGGCTTTGCCTCAAAAGTCGGATTATGAGGGAACTTTGAGGCAAACTGCATTTCTGCCCCAAAAATCAATTTGACTGATTGGATTGGTATTCAGCGAGGATAAAGTATTGCCGAAAGGCTTGTTGCGATCAGGAAACCATCCAAGACTCTTGTTTCAAATTTAGTATCGAAGGGGAAAGCCAAGATCAGATCTGCTGCTACCTTCCCATCATAGGATGCCACGAAGCTCCTTCCGTTGCATTTAAGCGGAGCGATGGTCCACTCTCATTAATCAGGAAAGCGGGGACGATTCGCATTCCATGCCGGTGAAACATTTTTCTTTCACCTATTTAGGCTAAGACGAACTTCGAGGTTGTATCCAGCAAATTCTTTCTTCCAACCACTCAAAAAATTTAATGTTGTCGTACTTCATTGCATAAACTCCCGCGCTGGCTAAGTCCATATCCTTTAGACCCAAGTCTGTTCCTTCCGGGCGCTCGGTTATACCCTAAACCCTACAAACATCTTCTGTGTTCAACAGTAAATCTTTTCCATCTTTTCCGAACGTGACGTATCGAATGGTTGGGCCATTAAAATTTGCTGTTTTGTTTTCACGTTTTCTCCGACTCTTGAAAATCGAAAACTCCGGTTATGAAACAGTGCGCCTAAAGTGACCCTAGGCGCGCGCTATCGTGTGCTTGACGTCGGCTACCATTGCAGGCTTTGTTGGTCATCTTTGTCTCTTCCTCAAACGTAGCGCTGGCAATTCAGTCTTTAGCTGTCACCTGCATTCAGCAAGCTGAGTAAAAAACACGACCGCCGGCTTGGAAGTTAACGGTCAGCGAGTCCGATTCAACGGGCATCAGAAGCGGCTGACGCGTTATTGGCGAAGTATGGTCTTATGGTCTCCGCTTGCCCAACCGCGGTTCGGGGAGAGGAAAAACAGCGAAAACAGGTTGTTTTTGGTGGGGCTCTCTTGTCGCTCCCAAGTTCGCCAACCATCGATCGTGTGTAGAATTAGACCGTTACTTCCAACAGCCCATCCGCGCGTATTGCTGATGTATATATCAAACAGAGTCTCGGATACCTCGAGACGTTGAGATTCCCAATTCCCACTGAGACGATGACTGTGAAGAAGAATAGACTTTCCATCGATTCCCCCCACTATCCAAATATCGTCGTCAAAGGCCCGCACACGCACAAGGTTGGCCGATGTCCCGCTGGCCTGACGCGTCCAAGACTTGCCGCCATCCGTGGTGACTAGGATAAGGCCATTCTGCCCTACTACCACTGCGCGCTCGCGGGAAAGACATGCGACGCTGAATAAGTTTTCGTCACTATCGCTTAAAAACCTTTCCCAAGTCTGTCCGCTATCAATGGATTTGAGGACTAAGTCAGATCCCGCAGCCCAGCCCACTTGACGATCACAGAAGCTTACCGAGTGCAGTAAACGTGGTTGATCGGTAGTTGTGGGTACTGACTTAATTATCGATTCCCGCCAGTTCTTCCCCAAGTCATCGGTGCGCAAAACTATTGGTGAGCGAGCATTACCACTTTGCTGTTGGGAACCAACAATGAACCCAGTTGTGTTATCTACGAACTCAACTGAGAAAAACGTTATGTTTCCCTCTGCGTTTTTAGTCAGAGAAGTCCAGCTTCTTCCACCGTCGTTTGTTTCAAAAAGTGCGGTTGGGGTAAGTCCCCATCCGTGATTTAGACCCGAAAACTGCACAGCAACAAATGCCTGGCTGTGTGGATGCTCATCCGTAGTAACCAACTCCCAAGTTGTCGCCTTACACGCAAGCACGGCAGAGATTAGCGCTACTGAGCTAAGCAGAGCAATGAGAAAAAACCAACGTGACTTTCCTGGACTCAGCTTCAATGTATCTTCCTCCGATTTGGGAGTCCTCTGCGCTCGCGGATAACATTCTCGAAATCCAGCGATCTCTTAATACTCTGATCCGAGTTAACGGAGACCTTATCGATCATGTTGGCATAAGCATGGCCAACTTCATGGAAATCCACGATGTCATCGAAGAAATCCAAAGGCTTGCCGTCACTGCTGCGACTACCCGCCAAGATGGAAGGCACGCCCAGAATACCTTGGACAATGTTTGAACCATTCGGATGAACGAAGATTTGGGTGTGCCCATTTAGGCTTTCTTCTTTACCGACCGTCGCCGCACCTCCAAAGTCTACCGTCGAGTGCACGCCGCTCTTATCGCGGAATGCTGATGCGATGCGATATTCAAGCACTTCCTTGCTGTCGATGATGTCAGCAAGCCGTGTTGTCACACCCGGCTCATACTTCGCAAAAGCTTGGCTCGAATATTTGACCTTCGTAACAAGTACACCCTTGTCGTACCACTCTTCGAATTTCAGATACTTTGCGGCATCTTTTCCTACGAGCGCCTTAATCCTCTCCTTAGCCTTCTCTCTTTGCTCCTCAGATCCTGTTAACCAAAGCTCTTCGCCTGTGGGATCAATGTATTTTAAGGGGTTGTTGATCACGTACGCATAACGATTCCATTTTTGGGGTCGGCTCAAGTAATCTCGCATTTGAGCAGCCGCCTTGTACTGATTTGTTTCAGCTGTGGCTTGCGTTTCCAAGATGATGCTATAAGGATCTGGCCTGGTAAATCGACCTTGTATCGAGGAATAGTATCGAGCTTCCAAAAAATCAAGCCCGGTTTCAATATCCCGCTCTTTCGACGTGAACTGTTGTCGAAGACTATCACTTCCAGGATAGCCCTCAATGCCTGCCCGCCCGCCATAGTCCACCGAGATCTCTTCACCAAATGGCTGATAATCATGTCGGCCGCTGACACTCCTGTTTGCTCTTGTGATCACGCGTGGCGTTCCTAGATGGTCTGCCGTCAAATAACTGGTGCCACTCGTCCATGATTGCCGATCGCTGTACTCGGCAATCAACTGTCCGGTCACGTCGTAAACAAATATTGTCGTGACCGTTGCTGGCCCACCGACAATTTTCTTAACGCGTCGTCCGTCTCCATCATAAATGTAAGCAGCACCGCCACTGGAAGCGCCTCCATTAGCCGTCTTAAGACGATTCTCGCCATCGTATTCGTAATAGGCGGAGAAAGGCGAAGTCGAATCGCATGGATGAGTGGTATCGCACTCCAGATTGCCGGCGAGATCATAACGATAACCAGTCGCCGTGATGCGATTGTCGCCAGAACTGATGGGCGGATTCGTGCTCGCTTCATTCTGCGGCGTAATCTGCGGCAAGGTGGTATTCGCTGAGTCGAACCGGCGATTGCCAAACCGATCGTAGCTGAACGTTTGCTTCCACACCGGCGTAGTGCCATTCATCTCTTGCGCCGACTTGAGGCGATTTAATTCATCGTAAGTATAATTCTGAGTCAGAACCAGACCAGGCAAAGTAACCGCTTCGCTCTGAATGTTGCCGTTATTTTTTGTCGAGTCAAGAACTCCATTCACCAATACACCGTACGCATAATCAATTTTCAATTTGCTGGAATCTGTAGGTGACGTACCGAGCCCGATCTGCGTCGGTTGCGAACGCGAGTTGAAATTGGTGTGTTCCCACAACCCATTGCCGAGCTTCATTGCCTGCATTGCTCCGTAGACTGAATACTGGATACGATTTATCGCATCACTCGAAGCGGCACCCGCGTAATAGATTGCATTGTTCTTCACACCGGCAATGCGTCCAGCGCCGTCGTAGTTCGTACTGACGATTCGGCCCGACGGATAGGTTTGAGAAGTGATTGCGCCCGCCTTGTTGTACTCGTAAGTCATAGTGTACGCCTGGCCATCAGTGGTCTGCGTTGCTGTCTTCACACGGCCTAATGGATCATACTCGCCGTACGAATAAGCGGAAACAGCGGAAGTAACGCCGGTGAGCCGCCCTTTCGAAAAAGCCACACTGGCTGCGTCATAGGTGTAGCTGACGTTCGGAGTGCCGTCGTTGTATGTGCGCGTTGTAATGCGGCCAAGAAAATCGTAGGCGTAGGTTACCATGCGGCGAGTTGACGTGTTTGGGACCAGGCGCGGATCAATTTTCTTCGTCAGATTTCCGTTCGCGTCATATTCATAATTGATTACGCCGCTCTCGGGATTGCTGGCGCTCATCAATTTCCCAAGGCTTGAATAACTAAAGCTGCGGATCTGTGTGCCCTGCGTTACAAGAGTAAGATTCCCCAACGCATCGTATTCATATCTCGAATCCTGAGTCGGCGAGTCCTTACTGCCAAGCGTATCCGCCGCATCGGATGGCTCATCAACTCTTATCAAACGACCGAGCCCATCGACTTTGCTGCGCCGAACTTTGCCCGCTTGATCCGTAACGGTGGTGAAGATGCCATCGTAAGTTGTCGCGACGGCGCCTGTGCTCGATGAGTTTCCTCCCCATGGAGTCGGCAGTGTACTGCCTGCGAAAGTTCGCACTTCGATCTGCCTGCCGGCATTATCCGACTTTGTTCTGCTCCAACCCATGGTTGACTCTCCAGCAGCAGCATTAGATGTTGCCGAACGATACGGGTCCGACGTCAGCACGTAGCTTGCAAGCACTGCCTTATTGTCAGTGAGACATTGAGAAGTGTTGGTAGGTTGACAAGGGTTATTAATCAAATAGCGCGTTTGCACTTTAATACCAGCCGTCTCATCTGCTAAAGCCGCGGCTGAAAAGTTTTCGAGCCTTCGCGTCAATCGGATGCGTCCGAGCTGATCGTAGTGTTGAATGGTCGCCAGCTTCAGGTCGCCGGTTGTATCCAGATCAGACCGCACGACCACGCGCCGTTCAGAATCGAAATACTGGGTGAAACTTTGTGTTTCCTCTGGAAGACCAGCGGCGGCGCGAGCCAGGACAGGCCGGCCCAAATCATCGTACGAGGTTATGGCCGATACGTTATTGTCCACGTCAGTCATCGACGTGACCAGGGCGGTGTTAAAATCGTATTGGCGCGTCTCAGTCCGATTGACTGAGGTCCCGTAGGCCGTTTCTGTTTGTGTCGGATAGAGATCCGCGAAGCCGGAAATCGGACCATAGGTCAAGCGCGTTTGCGCGCCTCTGGCATCAGTTATCAGTGTGGGACTGCCAAAGGAGTTATATTGCGTGGCAACGGAGATAGAGTTAGAGCTGGTTAGCGGATTGCTGTAGCCACCTTTCGAAGAATCCCAACCCTTCTCTTGCGTCAGGTTCGCCGTCGTAAGTGGATTGTCATAAAAGAATTCGGAGCGAGCAAGGGCGGCCACGCCGGCGCTGATCTCAGTTGCTTTGACGGCAGTAAGCAGTTGCGGCGCACTCGATGCGTAATAAACGTTGCCACTGAAACTCGTCGAGTCCGTAGCGTCAGGCGTGGAGTTGTAATAGGTAGTTGTCGTTCGCTTCTTTAGAACCGCGTTTGCCGGAGTAATGAGATTGCCCTCACTGTCGCGAACCAAACTGTTGTAATCCACCCAATCATATTCGTCGATTCTGGTGACATTTCCATTCTTGTCGTAGTTGTACTCCTTGATTGCAGTCTTTGTCAGAACTCCGGCCGAATCCCTTATTGTATGAAACTCCCTCTGGACGTAAGGGTTCACTGCCTTGGGAGTTATTGGAATACCCTGAGGCCGATTCTGTTTCCAAACACGCTCCGCCACGCTGCCGTCAGGATATTCAGTCTTGAAGGCGTAACCGACGAAGGGATTATTTGTGGTAGGTGCAAACGAATAAGTTTTAGTAACGCCGCCATCGGGCGCGATTACACTGAAGATCGAGCTAGTGCGAAACGAACCACTGTAGGTCCAGGTTTCTGTAGTCGGTGTTGACGTTCCGTCGTATTCTCGCAGGTAACTCACATCTTTTTGCACCGGATGATTGTTCAGGACCCAATCCCAATTCGGTGGCCGGCCGAAGAAATTGTTCACATCGCCATCGAAGGCCCACTTGTAATCAGCGCGTGCTCCGCTGGGCAACGTGATCGAGTTAAGTTCGCCCCAACCAGGCGAATACCCAGGATACGGATCTGTATCGGAAGCACTGTAGCCAAACACATATGTTAGTCCGCCCGCCTGCGCTGGAAGCGTTATGCGTTCAACGACTACGGCTTCATTCGTGAGAACTTGCGTATAAGTATTCCCTCTTTCACGACTATTGCTGGCCGTGGTGGCCGTATATGGCCTCGAGACGTAAATCGTCTTCCATTTAACAATCCATTCGAGCGGCTGATTATTTGCACCGGTTGTGACGATGTGATCCTCGTTAGTCGCGGCGTTATGCGTAATCGTGATCTGGCGGCCCAACGCATCCTGCAACCCAATCGGGATAATGTTGTTATTCCGATCGAACATTGTCTGATTGCCAGGCGTGCTAACTAATCTTCTGCCATCAGGAAAGCTGAGCGTCCAGTTGGTCGACCAATCATTCGTGAAAGGCACAAACAGGCGCATGAACGTTCCATCAGTGCTGTAATAGGTCATGCCGCTTGTCGTCGCTTGAGATGTAGTGAAATTGCATGAGGTACTTCCAGACACTGAGGTGCAACCTGCGAAATTCTGCGTTCCATGCGGGTCGATATCGTAATAGCCATCGGTATAACGATCTGTATAACCGAACGGACGAAATTCATGCTCTCCACCATCAGGAAATATGACCATCAGTTTCCAGATGTAAGCGTTCTTCTGATAATCAAAACCGCAAACGCATGGATACTGCCCCTCGAGATTCATGCGACTGATGAGGTTGAGGGAATACCCGAATCCCGTACTATACTGCCAGCCACCTTCGACGCTCGGATTCAGGAAGATCTGCGTAACAATCTGCCCAGTGCCCGGGTCCGGAATATCTTCAGTGTGAGTTTCATAAAGCTTGCTGTTGTATACCAATTTCAATTGAGGACCCGGCACGCCACCACGGCCTGGAGGCAGGGATGCTAAAGGGATCTGCATCATCATGTTTCCATTCGACGCGTTGATCGCTTCGATGTCTGAAAGCGCGTACGATCCGCCAGGTTGAAACCCACGTTCCTGAGCACTGGCCAGTACTGAAAACGAAAGGATCGTTGCTGCCATTACCGCAAGGGTCGCAAGGCTCTGGGTTCCGTTCACAACTTTGGAGCGAAGTGTTTCTTCCTGCATGATGATTACCTCAACTGAGAAATATTGTTCAGACTCAACAAACGTTACGCGCATCAAAGACCGTTCAGTTCAACAAGCAACGCTGTGTGCGGCCCATCACCAACCATTCGATTCAGGAACCATTAACCGCAGCGCGGAAGTTGTCGAAGATGACCTTGCCGGGCGCATTTGCCTCTATCTGCCACGTTCCACCTTTGACTTCGAAGATAATTGCTCCCAGCGATACTGATGCGTTCCAGATTTCGCTGTAACGCTGTACCCACGGTCCCGGTGCGCCTCCGTTGCCAGTGGCTGTATCGAGGGTCACGCCGCCGGTTACCGAGTCATGACGGATGCGCCAAAATCTGTGATTGACGGGATCGTAGGGAATGGTGAACAGCGTGGTCTTTACGCCGCCGATCTTGCGCTGTCCGATCAGATTCCCGGCGTTGACATAAATCCGGTAGTAGTAGTCCACGTCCTTGCCGATGGTGAACATGGCGTCGGCGGAAGTTGCCGCAGAGGGTGCCTGGACCAACTCCACGTAAGTGTAGGCGCCCGCAAAGTTGTAGGCATTCACTGACCGGACGCCGCGATAACTCGAGCCATTGACGTTTTGCAGCAATGGTCCAATCTCGAGACGTTGGGCCGTCTCACTGAGGGGCACATTCAGGTTGGTGAAGCCGCTAAACAGGTTGTCGGGATTCCACTTCGACGTGTCTACAAAATTATCGTTGAAGTCATCGCTCAGAATCGCGGCAGGCGTGCCGGGCAGCGAGGGATCGGGAATGTACTGAAAATCGTTGTAGATCGCTGCGCCAGGCGCAGCGTTCCCTGTGCCCCACGCGCCCGCCAGTAAGACAAGTCTGATTGCCGTCAGCGAGAATCCAGCCGTGACCGTCTTTCGCGAGGTCCAAATGGCGCCGTCAGGGCTGGTCTCGAAACTGACACTGTTCGTATTCAGATTGTGGCGAATACGCCAGTAACGGTGGGCCGCCGCATCATAAGGAATCACTAACTGGTCGTTGCTGCCATTAGTTCGCGCCCGCATCAGGAGACTGCCGCCACCGGTTTGAATCATAAAATAGTTCTGCGCATCGGACTCGAGGTACAGAAAATTCTCTACCCAGCCCGCCTGGCTCACTGACTGGACCAACTCCACCTGGACCGTGCCACCACGCATGTCGTAGAGGGCATTGGAGCCGATGCCGTTGTAGGTGGCTGTACTTGCCGGCAAAGTGATGCGGAGCTGCTGATTCTGTTCGCTCACCACCGCCGGGGAAGCCGCCTCGCCGATGTGCCACTTACCTGAGTCCAGCGAATTGTCGTTGAAATCGTCATAGAAAGTGGGTGTAGTCAACGGCACGACAACCGAGGCTGTGATTGCGCCCCTGTTATCCGTGGCCCTTGCGGTCAGGAGATAGGAACCAGCAGCCACCGCGTTCCAGGTGTAGCTAAATGGCGGGCTGATGTCGGTGCCGAGCAGCGTCGCACCTTGATAGAACTCGACACCGCTGATGCTGCCGTCCACATCACTGGCGCTGGCTTCAATCGTAATGTTGCTTTGCGCAGTGAACATGGCATTGTTCGTTGGACTGGTGATGCTCACGGTGGGCAACGCATTGGAGATGACGTTGACGGGGGCCGAGGCCGTAACCGCATTGTTGTTGTCAGTAGCCTTGGCTGTCAGCGAGTAGGTGCCGAAAGCAACGCTGGGCCAGGTGTAAGTAAAGGGCGGCGCAGTGTCGGTGCTGAGCAGCGTAGTGCCCTGATAGAACTCCACCTTGGTGATGCTGCCGTCAGCATCGCTGGCAGTAGCGTCGATCGTGATACTGGCAGGCGCTGTAAAAGTCGCGTTATTCAACGGACTCGTGATGCTCACGGTTGGCGGAGCGTTAGTGCCGACAGTAATGGAAATTGGGCTCGAGCTGGTAATTGCGTTGCGATTGTCAGTGGCTACGGCCGTCAGCGAGTAACTACCGTTACCAACACTGGGCCAGGTGTAGCTAAACGGCGGACTAGTGTCGGTATTAAGGAGCGTACCGCCCTGATAGAACTCCACCTTGCTGATGCTGCCGTCTGCATCATTGGCAGTGGCATTGATGGTGATATTAGCCGGCGCCGTAAACGTGGAGTTATTGGAAGGACTGGTGATGCTCACGGTGGGCAACGCATTGGAGATAACGTTAATGGGGGCCGAGGCCGTAACCGCATTGCGATTGTCAGTGGCTTTGGCTGTCAGCGAGTAAGTACCGGCGCCAACACTGGGCCAGGTGTAGCTAAACGGCGGGCTAGTGTCGGTGTTGAGCAGCGTACTGCCCTGATAGAACTCCACCTTGCTTATACTGCCGTCTGCATCATTGGCAGTGGCATTGATGGTGATATTAGCCGGCGCCGTAAACGCGGCGTTATTGGAAGGACTCGTGATGCTCACCGTAGGCAGCGCATTGGAAGTCACGGTGATGGGGGCCGAGGCCGTAACCGCATTGTTGTTGTCTGTGGCTTTGGCTGTCAGCGAGTAAGTACCGGCGCCAACACTGGGCCAGGTGTAGCTAAACGGCGGGCTGGTGTCGGTGTTGAGCAGCGTACTGCCCTGATAGAACTCCACCTTGCTGATACTGCCCTCTGCATCATTGGCAGTGGCGTCAATCGTGATGCTGGCAGGGGCAGTGAAGATGGCATTATTCGTCGGGCTTGTGATGCTCACCGTAGGCAGCGCATTGGAAGTCACGGTGATGGGGGTTGAAGTCATAACCGCATTGTTGTTGTCTGTGGCTTTGGCTGTCAGCGAGTAAGTACCGGCCCCAACACTGGGCCAGGTGTAGCTAAACGGGGGGCTGGTGTCGGTGTTGAGCAGCATACTGCCCTGATAGAACTCCACCTTGCTGATGCTGCCATCTGCATCATTGGCTGTGGCGTCAATCGTGATGCTGGCAGGCGCGGTAAAAACGGCGTTACTTGCAGGGCTCGTAATGCTCACCGTTGGCGGCAGGTTGGGCTCTTCGGTCGCGATCAGTTTGCTTCCTGCGTAGATGTATTCCTTCGCCAGCGGAAGCGGCGAAGGCGGTGGAGCAGGGGCTAACAACGCGTGCGGATTGTTATTGTTTACCGGGGCGCTCCATGATCCCACAATGCCGGCACAACAAACCGTGAGCGCAAGACCGGCTAAAGCACCGCGAAACAATTTGTTTCTGGATCTGCGTCTCGCAATAACACGATCGTTTTTAGCTCGCGCTTTCTTTTTCGACATCGGAAACCGTTCCTTTGGTTATTCAGGTTAGGGACAGGCCCACAGGTGGGCCATTAACGGCAGTCCACACACGACGCTAGATCCGGCGCGACAGTTGTTCGCTTAGACTGCCACCGACGCAGACCAACTGAACTGCTAACGTCGATACAAGAGCAAACTCACGCGAATGAGCATTACGTTTCTGAAACTTGATGAGCTTTGAAGACCGAGGCAGCTAGTAAAGATAGGCTGAGGCATGTTTGCACCACCTTTGAGGACTGAGTTGTTTGTCGTAGAGCGAGGCGAGACCTCACCTTGTGTTCGCTATGTTGCGCCTCCATAACGAATCGTTGCCTTCACGCATTGACGCAGTAAAGCTTCCGGATCCATGGGCCGACAGTCTGGGCGATTCAGTCGGCCCTCTCGCCACGCCCTCTCATTAACCATGGCGAGCTCTTTACCAGAGCCACCCGCTACCCACCTGCACGAGTGGCTCTGCTCTGAAAGACGCTTCGTTTGTCACCGCCTCGTATCTTCCAGATTCAATGTCTCTAAGATAGGCCGCCAGCCATGGGATTCCTGTCGGCCCTCTCTCACCACGTGCGCGGGCTATGACGTGGCTATAACCCCTGCCGAGCCACTCGCGATCGCGTCGCCGCCGACCTACGCTCCCCCACATCGCGAGTGGCTCGGCCCAAGAAAGACTACGCCCGCTTTGTCCAAGGTGGATCTCCCTTTGCGAGGGGATCTCCAAACTGTGTTAGTTCCCCCGGCAGAGCCATTCGCGAACCACCTTCGCGCCCAACGTCGCGAATAGCTCTGCCTATGGAAGATGCAACGCCCCCACCAAGGCGGATCTCCCACCGCGAGGTTTTCAAGTCGCATCAGGATCGAGTAGACGATTGATAGTCTCTATCAGCGATCCAATGTCTTGCGGCTTGCGCAGAAAAGCGTCCGCGCCAGCCTCACGGGCCGTAGCTTCTTCGAGCCTACCAGACATCATCACAATCGGTAGATAGCGGCGATGAAACATACTCCGGACATGCCTTATCAATTCCAGCCCATTTACCCCAGGTAATTCATAGTCCACTACCAGCAGGTCGTAATCTGCATCGCTGGCAAGTTCTTCCAATGCTGCGTTACCTTCTACATACTGCTTCAGTTGCCACCCTTCGCCCTGTGCCATCTCCTGCACCAACTCTCCAACAGTTGGATCGTCCTCGACGTGAAGAATTCTGATAGTCCCGGTCTTTTGCGTTTCTACTTCGACTGGAGCGCGAGTAGCGGCTTTGTCAAGCTCAGCCTCTGGTCCGGCTGGTGTGGTCCTCGCCACGATACTCCGAACATTCTTGTGAGTCTTCAGCATGTACAGAAGGTTTGTGTGACCGCGTAGCCCCAGCAAACGCGCCGCTTGAGAGATCACGCCGCCAGCATCTTGGAGCGCCATTCGAATGTAGCGCGCTTGGTGCCGATGTAATGTTTGTTCTAGCGAGAACGTGTCCCAGTTGGGTCGGAACGTATGAATTAGAGAGAGTGCCTGGTAAGTGGATTCTGTCAGGCGATTGCGAGTAGCCGCATTCCTAGTATTTTTCAAAAGCTCGTGAGCTCGTTCCAGAATCTCACATATGTCGTCGTCAGAGAGTTGATCGGCTAACTGCTCGAACAGTGTTAACGCTGCGAGGCCTGCGCTTTCCAGGTCGCCTGCCTGCTCCGCAATCGCTATTGCGCGTTCGAACACTGCACGAGCTTGCGTTTGATTACCGAGTCGGGCCAGTGCGATTCCGTGCGTCGTTAGAGCTTCGGCAAGTAGCGATTGCTCGCCTCCTTTTTCCAGCATTCGCACTGCCGATTTCGCGATCTTTTCCGCCTTCGCCACTGCTCCTTCCGCGAGCATCACTCGTGCTCTCGTTTCCTCAACTTGGGCCAGATGGACGTTATCGTTAAGGTGCGTGAACAGGGCCTGCGCCCGATCAAGATGTTCGTGCGATTCAACAAACTTGCGAATTGTTCCAAACAAGAATCCCAAGTTGTTTTCAACACATGCTTGATAGCGGGCGTGACCCGCCTGCTCAAAGTGAAAACTAGCCGCTGCATATTCAATCAAGGCGCGATCCACGTAATCGGAGCGATTCTCAATCGCCCCGAGATCTTCAAGCACTACAGCAAATTCGTTATGAAACCTTCCTTTCAGTGTATGATTACTGCTTGGCTCAAACAGCGGTGCTGCCGTTGTCAGAATGTGCAAAGCATCATTTAATCGGTTCGCCATTTGCTCGAGAACTGCACTTCGCAATAGCGTGACGGCTTTTAAATCAGCATCGCCGTCATCGAGCCGCGTCAGGGCTTCCGCGAACAAGACTCGGGCCTCATCCAGCGCACCCTCCCGTTTATAACAAACGGCAATCTCTGTCTGTGCTTCAGCAACTTTCTTGCGGTCATCCAGTGATTCAAACAGGGCTATGCTCTGGCTAAGAAGATTTTTCGCGGTTTCCTGTGCGCTTTCGATTTGCTTGGTGCTGCCAATCCAGCCGGTTAGCGTGCCAGTACGCAGTAAAACTTCTGCCGTTACCTGCTGGTCAAGCCCATCTATTTTCGGATCTGCGCCAATGCCAGACCACAAATCACCCATCGCATCCCGCGCCGCTTCGTAGTTCCCCACTTCCTCAAATTGTTTGGCTAATCGGCAGCGCAATAGCGCCCGCTCGTCGATCGAGATATTTGGATCGAGGATTTGGTGAAGGAGATCTTTGGTGGAGTTCATTTGTGAGATTTGCCCTTCTGTCTGACCCAAGAGATATGCGCGAGGAAGCGCCCAATACTCGCCGCCGCGATGTTAAGATGCTGCCCTCAAGAATCAACTGCGGACGGCCCAGTTATGCGATGGTCTTTCGCTGTTCCTTACAACCATTAGCCCTGCCTTTACAGGAGAAACATTTATGAAAAAACTCCAACAAGTCTGCGCAGCAACCACACTGCTTTTTGTACTGTCTCTGCCAGCGGTAGCCGGACATATACACACAGATGCGGTTCCACCCCCGCCGCCGCCTCCGGCATCAGCGATAGCGACCGCGCCAGATGACATTTCGACTGGCGGGACACAGAGCCTTCTTGAATCGGAATCCTTAGTTACTGAGATCACCTTGAGTCTCTTGCAATTGCTTTCGGTGTTCTAAGGTTCCGTTAAGCTAGGCTGCAAACATCTTTTGCCGTGCGCACGCAGGCGCGGCGACGTAATAAAAGTGTGTTCAGCGAATGCCCTTGGGAGGCGGGCGAGAAAACGAAACGCCGCGAGATTAAACCCGCTATTCACAAGACGCAATAGGTCTTTTGAAAAAAACATTCTCGAAAAGTGCGAAAATAAAGGTCTTTTTGCGATCTGGCAAAAATTTGACAGATAACTCTTCACGAGACGGCGTCGGCAGTTGATTATGGACCTGGGCGCACGTTTCGGTTGCGGCATACTGCCTCACTATGAGCCACCGTGCAGTTATCCTCCTACCTATACGTTTTGCTACATGCCTAGTCACCCGGATTGATCACCACTTCGGCATGCACTGCATTGAGAAGTTGCTCACTTATTTGACCTCAGAATTCGTGGTTAGTTCCCGTCAGCTCTTACGCGGCTGTCGCGTACTCCACTACCCGCAACTGAAGAACTTATTCCGTTAACTCTCTTAAAAAAATTCGAGGCGGTGGGTTATTGAGGGAACGCAGCATCTTCGCGCAGAAAGGCAAACACATGATGGAGCCGCGTGAAATCAAAGGCCTTGAAATAGCGGCCAAATCGAAGCTAGTCCGCAGCAACGGCAATACCTGGTACGTTCCATCGCAGAGCAATAAGCAGGAAAAGTACACGGTTGCTCTCGACGATGAAAACCCGCATTGCACTTGTCCAGATTATGAAATTCGAAACCAGAAGTGTAAGCATATCTTCGCAGTTGAATACACGATTGAGCGCGAAAGCACCGCTGACGGTCAGACACTTGTCACAGAAACCGTTAAGGTCACCCGCAAAACCTATTCTCAAAACTGGCCCGCCTACAACGCAGCTCAAACCCACGAGAAATCAGAACTACAGGCGCTGCTCTATGAACTCTGCCGGAGCGTACCGGAGCCTCAGCAAGTCTTTGGTAGGCCGCGCCTTTCGCTCGCTGACATCATTTTCTCCGCTACCTTCAAGGTTTACTCCACCGTGTCGGGACGGCGATTCATGACTGATCTCCGAGAGGCAAAGGCTCGGCGCTATTTATCGAAACTGCCGCACTACAATTCCGTCTTCCGTTACCTGGAAGCGGAAGCGTTAACACCATATCTCTACCAACTGATCAGGGCGAGTAGCCTGCCGCTCAAGTCAATTGAATCGGACTTCGCGGTTGACTCATCCGGTTTCAGCACCGGACAGTTCATACGCTGGCTGGATGTAAAGTATGGCAAGGAAGAAGATCAACGAATGTGGCTCAAGGTTCACTTGATATGCGGCGTTAAGACGAACGTCATCACTTCTGTCGAAATCAGCGATGGTTACGCGAATGACTATCACTACTTTAAGTCATTGGTAAATCATACTGCCGAGAGTGGATTCAAAATGTCAGAGGTGTCGGCGGACAAGGCATACTTGGGTGGGGAGAATCTTCTTACCACTTTGCGGCATGGCGCTGATGCTTCGTAGCCAAATCTTGATCATCCTGGTCAAGCTGCCTTACCTCGACATCCTGAGAAAATCCTTACCACGCAATGGAGCCGCTTGAAAAATCAAAGACCTTGAAACGCCAAACCTGACCATTTATCAACCAATTTCCCTAATGATCTTCACTCACCACTTGATGTCCCAACTCGTTGTAACTCCCCGATCAGCCTATCGGTTTCGATGGCTTCCTTTGATAGTCAACCACTTGAGACTGATAAGGCACTCTTTCCTCAAAAAAAGACTAACTGTTTATCTGTCGCCACGCGCCTGCCAATTACAAATCGGTTCATACGATCTCACCACCTTACTCGAGTCTCGAAAATTGTGACCATAGGGAGAGACGATCGAAGCCCAGAGAACCACGCCGGCCTCTCGCTTTCTACTGACGCACCACGCGTCACCCCTTCCAACCCACCTGATCCTTTTTACGACACCTTGGCAGCCTCGACCATGTACTTCTTCACAAAAACAATCGCTAAAACATGGCACTAGGGATGCATACGTGACATCACGAGCAGCCGCCCAGCTCTTCACTGCAATAGACAGGTGGCGCATCCCAAACTGTTCCAGAAAGGATATTCAAAATGAAAGTTTTTATCTGCCGATGGCAAAATGGAGACCTCTCAATTGTCAGTGCCCGTGACCCCGAGGACGCAGTGTCGGTCCTTGACGAAGTCGCAGACGCTACCGACGCAGAGTTGTTTGAAACCAAGGATCTTTTGATCCATTTCGAATTAGATGACAACGGAAATCTGGTGCTTCAGGAATTCGGTGAAGGCCGCGAGGATGTAATCTACGAAAAGGCCTACCCGTTACTATTTCAGGCACGAACGAACGACCACCACGACGAAACCTCTTTTTTCGAGGCCCTCGAGGCAGAGCGCACTCGTCTCTGGCCCAAGGACGATATTCGTGAAACGGAGCACCTCGCTCGAAATCTATTTGTCGCGCGAGTGGCCTCCGACCGAAACATTAGCTTGGCCAGTGCGCTCAAGACAATAAAGGCGGAAACCCTTTCTTTAAACGAATCGTGGCATACCCTGGCAGTCAAGTGCGAAGTATTCAATACTGCGCACGACAATAACATCATAGGCATGGTCCCACCCTCTAGTTCCTGCGTCAGCTTGAGATTGTCATCTGTTCCTCAAGCAGAACTAAAGCCCTACGACCAAAATGATCTCTTACCACATTTCCTTCTAGCCGCGGTTCTCGCCGAACGTTTGGCCGCCAGCATTCTTATGACATGGCCTTACGTCCGTCCTCACTTGAAAGAAGAAATCGGCACCTATTGGCGTTGGCTAGCTCAGGCAGTGAGAGATCTACCAACTTCTAACTAACCCCACTCCTATAGTTCAAGACATAAAAGATCTAAGAAGACCCCAAGTGAACCTCTCCATTAGTAGATTCTGTTTCGACCGAAATAAATAAGAACTCGTAACGGCGCACGGCGCTTTGGCCCTTGGAGCGCGATCTACAGTCCCCATACCAACGCAATCCGCGCCTTACGAGCGCATATCTCGCCACGCAGCCGAGAGATAGAAACCTTATGAAAACACCACGCGCAAGCTAGAGTCGGGCCTTCCCCCCGAATTAAATTCGCCGAGTTCTCAAACATGACAGACGAATTGATCACCCAAGTGGCTCGTATTTTTGAGCGAGCAAGAGATGAGCTGTTGACCCTGCTTCCAACGCAGCAGCCGCCAGTAGCCACTACACTCACGCCGCTCCGGGAGTGGATGAGCGCAACTCAGCTTGCAGAGTATTGGCAGCTCTACAACGACAAAAATGAGCCAACTACTGCCGGAATACTCAAATGGGCCAAGCGCCCGGCTGACCAGTTCCCATTACCTCACGCTTACATGGGCGACCTTCTCAGGTTTAATCGTGATGAAGTTGATCAATGGGCCAGACAAGAAGCTGAAAGGCGGCGAGCACAAGCCGGAAAGCGAAGTTTCAAAATAGCGTGACGGCATCGTCGTCGAGTATTATCTCGTCACTTTTGACGGCTGCTGCGTCACCGAAAGGAGGCACAGTGCCAGTTTTTAAACGCTGGAACGGAAAAAGGATCACGGCCCAGCATTCACACTGGAAGCAAGCTCATTGGACGGTCGAGTTCATCCTGAGAGGGCGTCGCGTGTATCAAGCGGTGCCAGAGGCGCACACACAAGCTCAGGCAGAACGGGCCGAAATAAAATTACGCGAAGATATCTACAACCGTAGATACGGAAATGGAAGGGCGGTCAAGCTGGCAGATTTTTTTGAACAGACGTATCTCCCGACATTAAAAGGTTCGGCTTATCGTGATGCAGTGTCTCGCGGAAAGCTGGTCACTGATTTCTTTGGCGATCAGATACTGCCAGACATCACACCACAGGACGTCAAACGCTTCAAATCTTCGTTGAAGTCCAGTGAGACATCACGTGGTTCACTGCGATCTGGATCAACAGTGAACCGCTATGTTTACCTTTTATCGGCGGTTTGCTCACACGCGATTCAAGAAGAAATAATGACTGACAATCCGTGTGCGCTCATCGACGACGAGCCCGAGAAGGAGCGGGAACGCTACTTAACAACCGACGAGCAGGACCGAATGCTCCAAGTCATGGTAGGTGATCTGGACTACATCAGAGCCCCGTTTGAGGTTTCACTGCATACGGGACTAAGGAAGAACGTGGAACTGCTAAAGCTGAAGGTGGGCCATTTAAACTTCACTTCGCATCCAATATTCTTTCCGATTCACGGTGGGAACGTAGAGATCCCTTCGAACTGGCTGATCGTGGTTTCCGGGAAGCGAGGAAAGTACCGATTGATACCCATGAATAGCATTGCGCGGGCAATCCTATCGCGGGTCGCCGATGACCGTTCAGCGGACGCCTTCGTCTTTGACAAGGACACGAACGGAGTCAACGTGTACTGGATCGACAAGGGGTTCGAGGACGCATGTGACCTAGCCGGAGTTACGTTCGGAGCGGTTAAACCGGGCGGGACTATTTGGCACGATTTGAGACGAACCTTTGCAACCAGACTGCGAGCACATGGAGTTCACGAGTACGACATTCAGGATCTTCTTGGGCACTCAAAACCGGGAGTAACGAAGGTCTATGCGCGCTCCACGCAATCAGTCCTGGAAGCAGCGGTTGAGAAACTAACGAAACCAATCGGTCAGGTAGTCGAATTTGGACGAAAGACCGGCTAAACGATCCCCGCATCTTCCACGCATCTGACGATTGAGGATAGGCGGATCTCAACTAACGGCAAAGAGCAAAGACTTGCTAGAATTGGAGTTACGGACAACATGCCGGGGTGGCGGAATGGCAGACGCTGCGGACTTAAAATCCGTTGTCCGCAAGGACGTGCGGGTTCGACTCCCGCCCTCGGCACCACAACAGAATCAGTTACGGGCAGCTAGTGAACGATCACTAACTGCCCGTTTCGGCGTCTTGTGTGCCTATAGTGTGCCAAACTTTAAGATCCGGTCTTAAAGAGCAAACTTTCGATGCGCTCAGCCGCTTGCTGCTGCATGTCAGGCGGGACATGAGAATGAGTATCAAAGCGCCGCATCATTCCTCTATCCCCTCGGCAGCAGCCGCTAGGTGTTTACCTTCCAAGTCCACTACTTGTAGATGGTCTCACGCGAAAAGGCACTTTGTTGCTACTCTTACCTCGCACCGTTATGCTGACCTGCACTTCCCCGACGTTTATTAACTCGTCAGGCAATTTGACGATCAGCTGTGTCAGCCAATCGAAACGCGGTACTTTCCTAACGAACTCAACCGTTAACGGGAAGACTCTGTTTTGAGAGTCTTCGGCTTGGGCTGTGATGACCGAAGTATCTTCGCCAAGCGTCAGGTTTACGTGCGTCGCAAAGAGCACGACGCGGGTACGGGCATCCAAACTGAAGTTATTGGCCGTCACTACCGGAAAAGGCTCTCTTAACCAAGTTACTGAGTCAAGGACAATTGCGCTGCCGGTCACTTCCTCGATCAGCAGCTTTGGGAACGTTTCGACATCGCTGACTACTACAAACTGATCCACTACGCGGCCGTTGATATCTTTGAAGTAGAAGAGTGCCTTGTTCGGCTGACCGTCCACGTTGAAAACACCGAACAGAGCGCCGGAGCTGGCGTTCGGTTGGCAAATTGGATCTCCCTGCAAACAGGTCGAAGCGTAGGCACTCGCCCACCAATTGCCGGTGAGGGACTGAGCTCGAATGGTACGCCCGGCAAGACCAGAGACGAACGCGAAGGTGTTACCTTCGGTTAAGTGCAGAGTGTTGGAAGTGCTCGCGATAGTTTGAGTCGACATACTGCTCAGCAGATGAGTGCGGCTATAAGAGTGTTCATGCGCAGTGGCGATAATCGCCCCACCGTTTCTCGCTGCTTCGTACACACCCCATCCCGTCTCGTCTGTCTTGCCGCCTATCTGCATCGCGCGCATGTTTTTGTGCCAACTACAAATGCTCCAGACAGAGTTGTCAGCCACCAACTGATCTCTGATGTATAAGTCGCTGTGGCCCTCATCAAAGCCGCTGGTTATTCCGGGGGCGGTTAATACAAAGAAAATGCCTTTATAGTGGAACGACGATCGCACCCCTAATCTTCCGCTCCAGCTTATTCCCAGCCGATTAAACCTGCTTTCCAGAAATTGCTGATAGCCGTTAGGCCTGCTCCACGCTAATTCATCGTGATTTCCGATGGAGACGAAATATGGGAAATTGGCTCCAAGAACACTGTTGATTTGTGCTTCCCACGCGGCAGGATCGTCTATGTAATCGAGGTCTCCGGAGTGCATGACCGCATGGGCGCTTTCTCGTTTGATCAAATTCAACACGGCAACCGCATTCGGACCCAATCCTTGGTCGCCGATAAAGGCAATTTTTAAATTCGCTGGCGGCGCCTCTTGAGCGACTACGGTCGCTGTCTGTGCCAGGAAGAACAACAGGCTTCCCACTACAGCGGCTAACAAGTGTGACCAGTGTCCGGAATGTTTTCTTAAAGTGAGCATGACTCTCTCGCAGTCTGAGCATATGTGATTTGGCATTGGATTTCCAGATTATGCGAAGCGGAAGGAATTAAGTTGGGACGTACTGAGGCAGATCCTGGGTGTGCTTTGGTTTTTGCTACGTCAACCGCAGCCAGCGTCAGTTTAAAAGGAGGTTCGTATCACCCCTTTTTAGTCGCAATAGAACTCCTCAAGTTGCTGAAAACCTTGTTGACGCAGCTTGGCCACCCGTATAATCCACGCCCACCTCGCAGGTGTTTCAATTGTCTTGTCAGTTAGTTGCTCCCGGCGCGATCGACTGCTCCAAAGAAAGGCTATCTCAATGACTCGCGTTGCTCGCCTCTACAGCTTAAGTAGACGTGTACCTTATTTACTCATCATCGCAGTTGTGATGGTTTCTCTCACGAACGCTACTAACCGCCCCAGCTCGCATCGTGCTCAGGCGCCGAATCCTTACGACGTGGGGCAATGGGAATTGAGCTTCACCGCCGCTGCCTCAATGTCGCACGCAGCCGTATTGCCAAACGGAAAAGTTTTGTATTGGACGGGGAACACTCCTCCTGTCACTGATAGTCATCTCTGGAATTGCGTGATCAGCAACGGTCTTTGTGATCCGGATGTGGCCGGAAACAACAAGGAGGCAATTCCTTACAGCACCGTCGAATTGTTTTGCAGTGGCCACTCCCACTTGCCTGATGGGCGTTTGTTTGTCGCTGGTGGAATCTCGCCCACGATCTTCGGCACCCCTTTGACGACGATCTTCAACCTGAGTCCCTCATCTTCGTCACCTCCGCCCGCCACGAGTGGTCCAACCATGACGAATGGACGCTGGTACCCAACGACAGTGACACTCGGCAACGGCGAGACTGGGATTGTATCGGGCATCTATTGCCCGACCCCCGGCTCACCCTGCGGAACGGTCTTTAACACAATTCCGGAGGTGATAAACAGTGCGGGTACATCACTGCGGACTCTTTCCACAGCGCCGGAACCGGCAAACGAACTGGCTCTTTATCCGTGGCTTTACCTGGGGTCGGACGGTCGCGTTTTTCGCGCGGGACCGTTATCCCCGTCACGTTGGTTAGATACAGCCGGAACCGGTGCATGGGGTACGACTGTAAAGCCCCACTTTAATGGTGCGGCGATACCGAATCGCGACTTTGGCGCTGCCGTGATGTACAGGCCTGATGAGGTGCTGATAACCGGCGGAGGTCAGTACCCGGGGCCGACAAATACTTCGGAGACCATCAATCTGAAGAACGAGATCGGTGACTGGACGGCTACAACCGAACCAATGGAGTATGCCCGGCGGCATCACAATCTCACCATCCTCGCAAATGGACAAGTGTTGGCAACAGGTGGAACAGATGGTGAAGGGTTTAATAATACCTGCGCCAAGAATGTAGTCTATCCCGCCGAGTTGTGGGACCCGGATAAGGGCACTTGGACCACGATGGCCAGCATGAGCATAAGACGGCTGTACCACTCAGTTGCAGTCCTGCTCATTGATGGCAGGGTGCTTGTCGGAGGTACGACCTTTGAATCTGCCACTCCGGGCTGCGACCCGACTCTGACCCAAACTCAGCAAGAGATTTTCAGTCCTCGATATCTCTTCAATCCTGATGGTACGCCGGCGTCGCGACCGAGGATCACCAGCGCACCAGCGACGATCAGCTATGGGCCACAGTTTTTCGTAGGCACACCCAGTTCCTTCAGTATCGCCAAGGTGACCATGGTGCGTCTGTCGTCGGTAACGCACTCGGTTAACATGAATCAGCGTTTTAACCAGCTTACTTTTTCGCGTGTCGGATCCGGCTTGCGTGTCAATTCACCCACCGATCCCAACGTGTGTCCTCCGGGGCATTACATGCTGTTCATCATCAACAGCGCGGGCGTTCCGTCTGTAGCCAAGATTGTGCAGATCCAATAGGAGGGATGAAAATGAGTATCACAAAGCTCAAATCTCTCTTGGCCCTGGGCGGGCTCATTTTAGTGATGGTGGCGCCCGTGGAGGCCCAACAGTCTGAACAGCATCGTCATGGTCACACCAGCTCACCAGCGCCGAAAAATAAGGAGATCAAACCGCTACCGATACCAACGCTAACGATTCCAGATGTGGAGGTGTTGGACCAGGAAGGGCGGAAACAAAAGTTCTACACGGATCTCGTTAAAGGCAAGATCGTAGTAATTAATTTTGTGTTTACGACTTGCAAATCGATGTGCCCTCTGCTGGCGACTAACTTTTCCAGGTTACAAACTGCGTTGGGTGAACGCCTGAATAAAGAAGTATTTTTAATTTCAGTCAGCACTGACCCGGAAACGGACTCGCCGGAAAGGTTAAAAGCGTGGGGCGAGAAGTTTAAAGCGAAAGACGGTTGGACGTTTGTAACCGGAAACAAGGAACAACTCACGCCAATCCTGCAGGTCTTCACCGGAGATGGACCACGAACGGGTTACCACATTCCGTCGTTATACGTCGTCAACGGTTTGAAGAATGCTCATCGACCCGCTTACGGATTCGAATCGGCGGAAAATGTGCTCAAACTGATCGATGAGTTGGCAAACTAGGAGAGAGAACGTTTTGACGGCTGAAACGTCGAGTAATACTGACTGGTATCATTTAGTAGAAGGTGGTGAAGTGTCGTCAAGGAACTTAAAATCCGTTGTCCGCAAGGACGTGCGGGTTCGACTCCCGCCCTCGGCACCACAACAGGATCAATAGTTTACAGGCACTCATCGATCATCTTTAAACACGCCGTTTTCTCCGTTGGGTGCCTATGGTGTGCCAACTTTTAATCAACTATCGCCGAACAATGGCTGTCATAAGCAAAGGCACTGAAACCTATCTTCTTCTAACGGGAATCCAGACGGACACTCCTGTGAAGCTTGGAGCAAACACGGAATTACTACCAGCCACCTGCCACCTTTGGCATACTCATCGGGACTAACGGACTATAATTTGAACGGCTGCAACGGCTGCAAAGAGGTTTATCACTTTCTCACCGATCCCAACTATCGCGGCGACACGCATTATCCCGCTTGGGACAGGCTTGATGATCGCGGTTGGGCACTTGGCCCGGATGATATGGAGAAAGTAAGTGAGGGCGAGCGGGCTGTGGGTTTCTGACCCTCACGCCCACGGATCAAACTACTTCTCATATGGAATCTTGTTCTCCTCCAGCCATTGCTTCACCTCGTAATAATCTGTAAATCGCTCCCCTATTAGCTGGAGCAATAGATCATCCTCTTGGGACTCATCAGGCATTTGTTTCTGCCACCAGAAGGCGGAACATTTTTGTAGCCTCTTGTAACCTTAAACACTAGCAGTAGGACCTCTCAGTCACGCCCGGCAATATAATCCTCGATGGTTGTCTTAGCCTCTGTAAACGTAGCCCCGTTCTGTTCTCGGTATAGCTGGATAGCTCGGAGCTTCGTCTCCGGGTCGTCGGCCAAAGCCATCACTTCCTCGGACAATCCGCTTGGAGTGCGCGTTTGATACTCAAGGTTGAGGTTCTTGAGCAACAAATCGACTTTAGATTCCAAGCGACGCAGGCGGACTCTGTCCGAAGGTTTGAACATGGAGTACGCCGCCGTTCCGCCGGCGAAGGCCATGACGATTATCGAGATCCAAACTAAGTCCCAAAATTCTAGCAATGCAAGCATTGGGTAGTATCTCGCCGTTTGAAATTATCCGTTTCGTGGACGACGGCGCACGGGAGTGCGGTACTTGAGCAAGTCTTTGTGCCTTGTGTTTAGCATGTACCCGCCCTCAAGAGTAGTTCGGCGGCGACGGCTTGGCCTACACCTTCAAGTTTGGGACGTTCACCGTACGACCAAAAAGCCGATAGCACCTCACATGCTTCTGCGTAGTCGCCCCGGTTCTCAAACTCCCTCGCCAGCTCACAGCATAGCTCCGCACGGCCTCCCACACTGAGGCTTGGATTGACTAACTCCCGTAAGAGTGAGGGTCGTAAAGTCATGTGAGAACTTAGTTTTCTGGACAGACTGCGCCGCAAATCTTACGCACTCACTCACGCTCTTGCAAGAAAAGTTCCTGTGGTCTTCCGGCGCGGTATCGCCGCCGAGTCAAACAACAACGTCAACGTCCAGTCTCACAATGACGATCATCCTGACGATCATTACTCTGATTCGTTAGACCATCGGTTACTGCGTTCAGGGATATACAACCGCGTCCTAAGTAGGACTAAGTAGGAGTGTGTCTCTCTACCGCATTTACAAAATCTTGCATGGTTTGAGTATTGCGATGCCTGTTCGCCAGCAGATATAACCCGTCCATTGCCAATCTGTGGCGTGATAGAGCTTTGAGCAGTCCCACGCATCGCCCAGAGGTGTGGTCGGGGGCATCACTTAAACTCGTGAGGTAGCGGTGATGCCCTTTTTTATTCGGTTGGGAACGAGAGCGACAAACTTGGGGGCAGTCTCGACTCCCGCCCTCGGCACCACGCTCAACCTTTCTGTTACAGCTGCTTTCATTGTTCCACGAATTTCATACATGCGCGTTACTGCGCGAGACTTCTCAACAGCTTTTCTGACACGGTCCGTGGGGCACGAGCATAGACTCTCGTGACGTTTGCCATTGAGTGGCCCAGGAGACGCGATGGGTTTTTCTCAAAGAGTCGGGTGCGAGGACGGGATTCGAACCCGCAACTCCAACGTGGGGACATTCAGCAGACGCTATCGCAGGTAACGCGTTTCATGTAAGATTGAGGCCAATTAGAAAATGACGTATTAAGAATTAACGGCGAGTGCCGAACCCTTAGTCGGCTTCCTTCAAACCAGCCCGAGTCTAAGAATCAAGATCAGGTAGTCGTACCGATGAAAATTCCAACTGAGCCAATCGGAAGTATTCCCCGACCGCTTTCACTTCTCGCGGCGATCGGAGATCGAGATGGAACGGACCCGGCCTTGAATCCGCTCTACGAGGCGGCTATTCGCGACACCATCGAGCGGTTTGAGGCCACCGGGTCGCCGGTGGTGACCGATGGGGAGCAGAGGAAGTATCACAACTTCTGGACTTACTGCGTGCATGGTCTGGAGAACACATCTCCTGACGGCTTCAAAATTCCTTTTACCGCGGGGCATACGCGGCGCATGCTCCGGCTGACCGCTGGACCATTCCGTTACAAGCGAAGGGCTGACAGCTACCTTGACGTAGCCCTGCGCTACGCTCATGTGCCGGTTAAACAGGCAGTCATTTCGCCTTCTGCTCTTAGTCTCATGTACCCACCCGAGGAGATCCCCGGTTATACACGCGAGCAGTTCATCGACGACTTACTGCGCGAGCATGAATCCGAGGTTCGTGCTTGTCTGCGGAACGGCGCGCACAAGGTGCAGATCGACTTCACAGAAGGACGACTTGCAATCAAAATTGATCCGTCAGGGACTCTGCTTCATAGCTTTATCGATCTCAACAACCTGGCCTTATCCCGGTTCAACGAAGAAGAGCGAATGCGAATCGGGGTGCATACTTGTCCGGGTGGCGATCGTGACTCAACTCATAGCGCAGAGGTGGACTATGCAGACCTCTTACCGCACCTGTTTGAGTTAATGGCCGGAAACTTCTACATTGCATTGGCAGGCGAAAAGGATCGTATCGAGGTCTTGAAGATCATTCGTGCTCACCTGAAGGCGAATCAACGCGTATTCGTCGGAGTCATCGCGCCTATCGATCCACGGATTGAGACGCCGGAAGAGGTTTGCGAGCGCGTGCTTGAGGCGGCCGAGTACATTCCGATAGCACAACTGGGCACTACGGACGATTGCGGCTTCTCGCCATTTTCCGATGACACGTCGACGACTCGCGATACAGCGTTTGAAAAGATTCGAGCGCGGGTGGTTGGAACGGCCATGGCATCCCAGTTGCTCGGAGACCGTTAATGCCGACAAAAGATGATGAGGAGCAACTACTTCGTTCCGTTGCTCAACAGAATGCCCAGAGCATTTACATTGCGCGGCGAAGAGCCGAAGAGGCGTTGCGCAAACAGACTGACTGGTTACGGGTCACTCTCTCTAGTATCGGTGACGGGGTTATCAGCACCGACGTCGAAGGTCGCGTCACATTCATGAACCGAGTGGCCGAATCCCTCACCGGTTGGGCCGAGAGCGAGGCGTTAGGACGCTCTCTAACAGAGATCTTCCAAATCGTTACCGAACAGAGCCGCGAGCCCGTCGAGAATCCTGCGCAGCGAGCGTTGAACGCGGGCATCATCGTTGGGTTGGCAAACCACACCATCCTAATTGCGAAAGACGGCACGGAATGGCCCATTGACGACAGCGCCGCCCCGATCCGAAGTGAAAAAGGTGAAGTGCTTGGAGCCGTCATAATTTTTCGCGACATTTCTGAACGCAAGCGGATGGAATTAGAGCGGGAGCGGCTGCTCGCGGCCGCTCAAACGGCGCAAAAAGAAGCCGAACAAGCAAACCGGCTTAAAGATGAGTTTCTCGCCACGGCTTCCCATGAACTACGTACGCCACTGACCGCAGTGGTAGGTTGGTCGCGCATGCTGCGCACCGGAAAGCTGGATGACGAGAGTGTTGCGCGCGCTTTGGAAGCGATTGAGCGAAATGCCACTCTCCAAACCAAACTGATTGACGATCTCCTCGACGTCTCGCGTATCATTACTGGCAAACTAACCCTGGATCGACGCCCAATCGAATTAGCTCACGTCGTCAGCGACGCTGTGAACACTGTTCGCCCGGTCGCGGACGCTAAAAACATCGAAATTGAGACGAGGTTTGACACCCAGGCCGGGCCAGTGCTCGGCGATGCAAATCGTCTTCAGCAGGTAGTGTGGAACTTGCTTTCTAACGCCGTTAAGTTCACACCAAAGAATGGCCGCATTGAAGTCGCGCTGCAGCGTGTAAATTCTGAGGTTGAGGTTTCTGTTGCCGATTCAGGTGAAGGGATAAGCAGCGAGTTTTTGCCCTACGTTTTTGATCGATTTCGTCAGGGCGACGGCAAAACAACCAGACTGCATAGCGGCCTTGGCCTCGGCCTGGCTATTGTTCGCCAACTGGTTGAGTTGCACGGCGGCACAGTTAACGCGCATAGCGATGGGCCAGGACACGGCGCGATCTTTAAACTGCGATTGCCTGTTCTTAGCATCAATAGTGCGCCTGGCAATACGACCGCTGCCGGCGACCTAACACTGACAAGAGCGAGAGTCACGGATGGGCTAAGCATCGACTGCGGGCCCACACTCGACGGTGTGCGCGTGCTCGTGGTTGATGACGACTCTGATACTCGTCAGATGTTGAAGGCGGTACTGTCCGAGTGCCAGGCGGACGTGATCACAGCCGCCTCTGCTGCAGAAGCTATCCAGGAGATTGAGCGACGAAAACCGGATGTGCTGGTCAGCGACCTCGGGATGCCGGAACAGGACGGTTACGAATTGATCAAGAACGTTAGGGAGATGGAATCCGTCGACCACACGGCGAGGATTCCCGCCCTCGCGCTAACGGCGTATGCTAAAGCCGAAGATCGAGTCCGTGCGTTAACAGGTGGCTATCAAGTACATCTATCAAAGCCAGTGGAGCCTGCCGAATTTGTGCTTGTAGTCGCAAACCTTGTGGGCCGGGGACAGAGTAGCTAATCGTGTCAGCCGACGCCCATCCTCCACACCAGCTCTGGGTAATGCGCGCGATGAGGCAGTGACTTCTATTTAGGCCCGTTCTGCGATCTCCGCGATGCTGACATAACGTCCGTTGTCTGAAAGGACGTGCGGGTTCGACTTTCGCCCTCGGCACCAGCAGCCCAATCTAATTGCTCTAGTTATTGACTTGCTCGCAGTAGCGCTCTGACGCATCAGATGAATCCTGACGAAAAGAGAGTCTCAGAAAGTTTTCAATAGGGTTTTGGGGATTTCCCAGGAACCAGAGGGCGAGAGAAAGGCTCTCCACTTGACGCCGCCGCTAGGGCAAATTTCCCGTATACAAATCGCTTGTGTTGGGTAGCTTATTTCTCTTTGTGCAATGTGATGAGTGTGGGTTCGGTGATAAAGTGAAATTAGCACCTTATACGTGAACGACGCGAATCCATCCCACGACCTGAGAGAATCCCACGCAGCCCGCCCGCTGTTGGAACCAAGTCGGGACGCGCGGTGCCTTTCGTCGGCTCACGTCACAGCTTCTGTTTATGTCGCCTCGCAAGTCCACAAAAATGAAAGCGCGCTCGATCACTGAATCACTGCAGGAATACGGACGCGGTGTGGCAGGTGGCCTGATGTTCAGCCTTCCTCTGCTGTACACCATGGAAGTGTGGTGGGCGGGACTTAACACTCATCCTTACCGGCTGCTGGCCTATGTATTGACAACGTTCCTTTTGTTACTTGGCTACAATCGATATGCGGGTTTAAGGCACGATGCGAACATGACGGGAGTCGCAATCGACTCCGTCGAAGAAATGGGCATCGGTCTTTTACTGGCAGCCCTAGTTCTCTTTCTTTTGGGGCGTATTACCTTCGAGATGCCAATCAATGAGATTGCCGGAGTCATCGTGGTGGAAGCCATGACTGTAGCAATCGGTGTTTCTGTCGGCACGGCGCAGCTTGGCGCTGGTGGGAAGGACGAAGGAATGGGACGGGATTCGGAAAAGGACGGAATTCATTTCGGTGCCCAGATTGTTTTTGCCTTCTGTGGCGCCGTGCTCTTTGCGGCGAACCTCGCGCCCACTGAAGAAATCGTCATCATTGGAATTCAGACGTCCTGGTTGAAACTAATAGGGGTTGCAGTGTTTTCGCTTTTGATTGCCTTTCTGATTCTGCATTACAGCGATTTCAAAGGCGCGCGCGATTTTGTTCGCGCGGACCATCCAACACTTATTCTGCTAGGCACTGTGGTTACTTACGCGATTGCGTTAACCTCTTCGGCATTGATTCTCTGGTTCTTCGGTCGGTTTGACGGCGTGACAATGTTCACCGCGCTGGCTCAGACCGTGGCACTTGGATTAGCCGCGACACTCGGCGCCTCCGCTGGAAGGCTATTGCTGCAATGAATAACCTACAAAAGAATTGGTTTGAGTGGATTGTCTTTGCCCTCGGGCTTATCCTGGTTTCCTCAACGCTCGGTTATCTCATATACGCCGGCGCCTCGATGGGCCACGAACCACCTAGCCTCGAGGTTCGCCTGGGAACTCCGGAACAACGTCAATTCAATTTCATTGTGCCCGTCACTGTAATTAATCACGGCGATGAAACAGCCGAGGGCGTGCGCATCGAGGTGGTTATGGAGAGCGGCGGTGAAGTGAGAGCGCAAGGGGAATTCGATGTCCCTCTTTTGCCGCGCCATGCGACTCGCGAAGGGTGGGTAACGTTTGAACAAGACCCCCGGACAGCTCAACTTAAAGCGCGAGTGCGTGGCTACCAAAGACCTTGAAGCGGTACACGAATCACGCAGCCATTTACTCTTTCATATTGCGATCCTCGCTCTTAGCCTCCGCCATTGCCTCCGGCTCTAACTCCTCGGCGCTCTTGTTCATTTTGATAAATATGCCCCAGGCTGCCAGCAGCACGCCCGCCGCGATTCCGATGGCCGCGGCCTGCGGCAGTCGGGCGGGATCCTCATGAGCTAGCGCGAAGACAGTCACTAAACATTCTATTGAAAGCGCCACGACGACAACTACCATAAACCGCGACAAGAATCGCCGGACGCGAGTGGGTGCGCTCACCTGAACTTTCCGCTGCACTTCCTCTTCCAGGATCGTTTGCCCGAGTTCCAGAGCCACGACCGCGATGGTTAATAACCCGATAGCCTCAACGATAAAGTTGAACCGGCTTCTCAGCGGCATTGCCTCGCCAGGGTTGAGTCCATGCCAAAGCTCCAGTGCTGCAAAGAAGACCAAAGCGAGGCCGCAGCAGATGAACAGAACAATAATTGCTGAATAACTGACGGCAAATATTTTTCTGATGATTTGCAACGCAGGTCCTCTTTACATAGTTGGCAACTGCTATATAGGTGGGACGGCTAGGCCGAAACACTCTTACTGCGGCTCGACCGTTCAGTTCACAACCTGAAGTTTTGAAAACGAGCGGACAATAGATCCCGCGTTCCCGACCGCGACGAGTTTATCACTTGCTTGCCGAAGTGAGTCATGCTCGTAATTGCTCTCCGCTTGTTTGTGGTCTATAGCAAGAGATTTGTGGAGGTGGCATTCGAGACGGCTCATGTTCGACAACTGCTTCAGGAGCCTATGGTGGCTGAGCTCCTGCCGAGCGTACCCTCGCCCTTTCATCGAGAAGCTTTTCACCTGCCCCGTTCGCCTCTGGGTCTCTGGTGCGAGCTGCGGCTTGCTCGATGCTGGCGTCAACTTCGCCGCCGATAAGAATCGTTACGCCTGTCAAACAAAACTGAAATGCCCAACGTAACCTTATGTGCGTTACCGTACAAACAACGGGTGCTGGTTGATCTATAAACTACCGCACCGAGTAGCTGCCCCGGCCACATCTCGAAACTTTCCCCCGGAATGCAGTAACAAATAAGGGCGCACTTCGCTGGGTACGTTGTGTTCGCGTATACCGAGTGAACGTGATGAGCCCGTTCCGTGATCACGCGCGGGGCATTCACCGACTTGTCACAGACACTTGCACTGTGCTGAAGCGGTTTTGTTTTTGCCATCAATTTTGAGTTGGCAAACGTTTGCGTTCACAAATATCAGAGGAAGCTCGTACCACCAAAGGGGGATCCATGAGGAAATCGTTGAATCTCGTCGCACTGCTTTTCGCTTTGTTTATGTTCGTGGGAGTGGCGAAAGCAGATCAGCTCATATTCACCACAACACTGACCGGCGCTCAGGAAGTACCGCCGACTGGTTCGCCAGGCATTGGTAGCGCATTAGTCACTATCGACACCGTTACCAATTTGATGACGGTCAACGTTGCCTTCGCCGGACTGGTGAGTCCCACAACTGTCGCTCACATTCATTGCTGCGCAGGGCCA
The DNA here is from genome assembly GCA_020199835.1 of Acidobacteriota bacterium. Classification (GTDB taxonomy): domain Bacteria; phylum Acidobacteriota; class Blastocatellia; order Pyrinomonadales; family Pyrinomonadaceae; genus PSRF01. Next base: position 152,687 of record JAIVJV010000012.1, read on the forward strand.
GGTGGAATTGCCATCCCGGCGACGACGGTTCCGTCGTTTCCAGGTTTTCCAGTGGGCGTGACTACCGGTACCTTTGTACAGACGTTTGATCTAAACCTTGCGTCGTCATTCAACCCGGCCTTTATCGCCGCAAATGGCGGAACAGTGGCGAGCGCGCGAGCGGCCTTCATCGCCGGTCTGCTTAACGGTCAGGCGTACTTCAATATTCACACCGCGCAGTTTCCAGCTGGAGAGATTCGCGGACAGCTTCAGGCTATACCTGAGCCGGCCACTTTGCTGTTGTTGACCAGCGGCGTTGCAGGTGTGTTAGGTGTGGTTCGAAAACGTCGCAATCGCAGGTAGAGGTACGCGTTCGAATTCGTAAATGCCGCCCGCCGTATTTCTTCTTCAGGTAGGAATACGGCCGGGTACTTGTGCGCTTCCTGAAGACGAGCTGCGCCAGCCATAGCACCAGGAACCCAATAGCAAAGACGCGACCGTGCCGCCAAGACCGCCAGCCCGAGTTGTGACGTAGTTCGTTTGCACTCCTTTACAAATTGCGGATCAAATCTCAGCCGGTTCGGCAGGTACTGGTTCGCTCACCAATCACATCTTTGCGAGATCTGGTCCATTGGTTGACGAAATCCCCAAACACCTGCACGATACACGCCGAAATCTTCTCTTTAAAACTTACTGTTTAGAACTCCATTTCACGGAGGCTACTACCGATGACTAAAGAGAGACCGGCAGCTAATGTTGAAAGCACGCGTTGGATCGATCGTGCGCTTAATACGATCGAGCGATTGGGAAACAAACTGCCCGATCCAGCCGCACTATTCTTGATACTGCTCGTGGCGGTCTGGATTCTCTCAGCCTTACTCGCACCCGTCTCATTTAACGAGATCGATCCGCGAAATGGTCAGCCCATCAAGATTAATAATCAGCTTACCGGCACTGCGATCGCGGCATTTCTTTCGAACATGGTCACCACGTTCACCAGTTTCCATCCGTTAGGTGTGGTGCTTGTGGCACTGCTCGGCGTCGGGGTTGCTGAACATGTCGGATTCATCAACGCTTCATTAAAAGGCCTCTTGAGTTTTACTTCCGTGAAGCTGTTGACACCAATGCTGATCCTGGTAGCCATAATCAGCCACACCGCTGCTGACGCAGGTTATGTTCTCGTGATTCCGCTGGGTGGAGTCATCTTTTATACCGCTGGACGGCATCCACTCGCGGGCATCGCAGCAGCATTCGCCGGAGTCTCCGGCGGCTTCAGCGCTAACTTTGTTCCGTCGAGTCTCGATCCACTGCTTGCCGGATTAACCCAGGCCGCTGCGGGAATTGTGGATCCGAATCGGGCAGTTAACCCGCTCTGCAACTGGTTCTTCACCGCGGCGTCCAGCATGTTGATTATCGCTGTCGGTTGGTTTCTGACTGATCGTGTCATTGAACCGCGTTTGCGAAACGTTGAGATCGATGGTGACGTCGCCGACATGCCGAAGATGGAACAACTCGGCGCCAACGAGCGCCGCGGATTGATTGGCGCATTAATTGCACTACTAGCCTGCCTTGCAATACTGGCGGCTGTTTCGATACCACAGAATTCACCAATGCGTTCGCCGGCAGGTTACAGCCTGACGCCACAATCGATCGAAAGGTTGAGAAGTGCCGGAGTTCCCGAAGACGTCGTGAAAAAAGCCGAACCTATGCGGCAACAGTTTGCTGGTCAGAAACCTTTCCAGGACGCACTGAAGGGCCGTCTGGGTGACGAGCAGTTCGTGGCGCATGGCCAGACAATCCTTGCCAATGCAGAAGTAACGTCGCCGCAATTGACTGCCGCGAACGCGCCACTTATGCAGGCTATCGTACCTCTGATCTTCCTGATTTTTTTGCTCCCTGCAATTGTCTACGGTTACCTCGCGGGAACGATTGAGAGTCACCGCGACATAATCAAAGGCATGAGCAAGTCGATGAGTACGATGGGATACTACATCGTGCTTGCGTTCTTTGCCGCGCTGTTTATCGCCGCGTTCGGCCAATCAAACATCGGCGCACTGCTGGCATTGAAGGGTGCAGGACTGCTAAAAGCGCTGGCCTTGCCCGGGCAGATAACGATAATCGGCATCATCATCATCACTGCCCTCGTAAATTTGTTGATCGGGTCTGCTTCCGCGAAGTGGGCGTTGCTGGCGCCGATCTTTGTTCCCATGCTGATGCAGTTGGGCCACTCACCCGAATTGACACAAGCGGCTTACCGCATTGGAGACTCAACCACCAACATCATCACACCGCTGATGCCTTACTTTCCGCTTGTCGTAGTGTTTGCACAGCGGTATGTGAAGAAGGCGGGCATCGGCACATTGGTATCGTTGATGTTGCCGTTTTCGCTGACATTCCTTGTGATTTGGACCATTATGCTAATAGTCTACTGGGCGCTCGGAATTCCGTTAGGCCTGCAAGCTCCGTATAACTATCCGGCGTAGAGATACTCGGTGGTTTAGGAAGGATCATTTTCAATGGCTGTAGGGCCGGACCTCTGATCTTCGATCGCTGATCTTCTCTTCTCCAGGCGGGATTTTAAGTATTCATAGATTGGTGGGGTTAGCGATAGGAGGACTACGATGATTACTACCCACTCGATGTGCTCATCCAGATTGATCCCGAGCTTTTCCCGCAACAACGTGCCGAGATAATAACCCGCCAGAACCATGCTGAAGACCCAGAGAAAACCTCCCACTACATTGAACACAACAAATTTTCGGTACGGCATCTGAGCCGCACCCGCGACAATCGGGGCGAACGTCCGAACAATTGGAACAAAACGCGCAATGATGATGGTCTTGCCGCCGTACTTCTCATAAAACTCGTGTGCCCTTTGCAAGTGGCTGGGGCGAAAGAGCATCGACTTCTGCCGTCTGAAAAGCTTTGGTCCCATGGTGAGACCCGTGTAGTAACCGACCGCGTCACCTACTACGGCGGCAACGAATAACGATGACAGTAGCACCGCCACGTTTAGCTTTCCGGTCGCAGCAAAAAGGCCGGCAACCACCAAAAGCGAATCGCCCGGCAAAAAGAAACCGACAGCCAGCCCAGTCTCGGCAAAGACTATGAAAACTAATCCGACATAAACAAAAACGCCGCCCTTGGCAAGCAGCGTCTCAATTATGATCTTCGGATTCAGGTATTCCTTGAGGCTATGAAAAAGTTCTGTTATCCAGTCCATATAGGTTCCGATTTCTGTCGTGTAACCCGCTCGACCATACATTAAAACATACCGAGTGACACCAAGCGCATGGTTTCTTCGCAACCGGCAAAGCTGTTCACTGCATCTTCACCGTTTAAAGTGAACGGCGAAAATAATGACCGGGATAGAGCTCAGGCATGCCGTAACTGTTACTTTCCCGCTCAGGGGGGAGTGGGTTGCCCTCCACACGCCGGCGGAACGTGTGCCGAGCCATGGGACCGACCACTTCGGCCAGCGATATGCCTTCGATTTTGCACGCCTGCTCGGACGCTGCCAAAAGGCATATCGAAGGTCGATCCTCCGTCACCTCTTCGCGCTGGGTCCAAGTTGAAGATTGTTACGCTTGGGGCCAGATGGTCCTGGCACCGTTCGCAGGAGAGGTGGTCGCGACAGGAGACGGCTGGCCGGATCGGAAGCGCCTCAACTTCATGTGGGACCTGGTCAGGACCTCCTTTTTCGCCCGCGACGCTTCGCCTAACGATTACAGGGGCCACTCACGGGCAACTACGTCATGCTCGAAGGTCGGCCCGGCGTCGCTCTGCTGGCGCACCTGCGGAGCGGTAGCATCCGGGTGCATGTGGGCCAATCAGTAAGTATGGGAGAACCCCTTGGCGAAGTTGGAAACTCAGGCAATTCGACCCTCCCGCACCTTCACTTCCAAGTGATGGACGGGCGCGACCCACTCAAAGCGAAGGGTATTCCATGCAAGTTCCAGAAGTATCAGAAGTTCAATAACGGGGTGTGGGAGGATGTATCTGACTCCATCCCCCAGGAACGGGCGACCTCATATTGGCCCAACAAGGAGACCGCTTCGGCAATGTAAAATCAAGGTTTCTACACGACTTCTCAACTGCTTTCACTTACAAACACCCCTGTTTGTTCTGGAGTTTTCTGATCAGAGAGCTATTTTTCAGCCCGGCGCGCTTTTCTATCTCTCAACGGTGACACTGTCGAATGCGATTGGGACCTGGCGCGGTACTTTTCATTTTCATTCTTCTCGTTATTGTTTCAATTACCTCGTGCGGGCGTAAGCCTGCATCTCTCGAGGCCGTTGATTACATCGACCGACGCACAAATGTTCCGCTCGTGGAGCCAATCGCCCGCGATCTGGCTCAGATTCGCGAACGCGGCTCAATCACTGTAGTCGCTCCTTACAATTCCACCACCTATTTTATTTACCAGGGAGAACCGCTCGGCTACGAATACGAGTTGCTTGCTGCTTTTGCGAAAGATTTGGGAGTCGCTCTCAAGATCGTCGTAGTAACAGATCCGAAGAGTCTCATACCCGCACTCAACGAGGGTGAAGGCGATATCGCCGCCGCACGGTTGATCCCGAACCCTGACAATCAAGCAAAGGCGACGTTCACAGACGCGCTTTACCACACCGATCCAGTTTTGGTCCAACAGGACGAACCACCGTCCGAAGCAGGTAAAGGGACTGAGCAGGCGATGAAGCCTGGACCAGCGGATCCGGTACCGGAGGTTGATATCCAGGCGAGGCTGATAACCAAGCCGGCGCAGCTGGCGGGACGGAGAGTTGATCTCCCCGAGCAATCTCCTTTTCGGCGAACGCTGATCGAGTTAGCGGACGAGATCTCGGGAGAAATTTACGTCGTGGAAGTGGGCGGTGAAATCCCGGACGAAGCGTTGGCCCAGAAGGTGGCTCGCGGTGAAGTTCAATTCACTGTAATGCAGAACAACCTTGCCGAGTTGAAAGAAGCTGAATTCAAGAATTTGAAGGTACGGCCAATTTTGGGTCACGCGCAGAAAGTGGCGTGGGCTGTGAGAAAGAACTCACCCGAGTTGTTGGCGACACTTAATAGCTGGATCGCAGAAAAGAGAAAGACGCCGCTACTCAACAGTCTTTATCAAAAATATTTTGTCGATCGCCGGCGATACCTCGAACGAGTGACGAGTGAATACCTAACTTCCACGACGGGAAAGCTGAGCGAGTATGACCCGCTCCTCAAACAGTATGCCGTCGAGCTGAATTGGGACTGGCGACTGCTGGCATCGCAGGCGTTTCAAGAATCCCGCTTTAAGCCTGCGGCGAGGTCCTGGGCCGGGGCGACCGGGCTGTTGCAACTGATGCCGAGAACCGCAAAGGAGTTTGGAGTCACAAATGTGCTTGATCCCGCAGACAACGTACAGGGTGCGATCAAGTTTCTGAAATGGTTACAGCAATACTGGGGGAAGCGAATCGAAGATGAGAACGAGCGCCTGAAATTCATCCTGGCCTCATACAACGCGGGGGTGGGACATGTTGAGGACGCACAGCGGTTGACCGAGAAGTATGGAGGCAACCCGGAGGTTTGGGAAGACGTAGCATACTGGTTACTGCAGAAATCGACGCAGCAGTACTCAAGCGACGACGTTGTGAAGTTCGGCTTTTGCCGCGGTCTGGAACCAGTGAATTACGTCAACCACATACTTGCACGATTTGAACATTACAAACAGTTCGTGGTGACCTAGCTACAACCGGCTCAGCATTTCAGGAGGCAAAGCTTCAAACAGTTGGCGAACTGCGTCTTCAGAAAGACGCAAGTCAAGTTTCTTAAAACTGACAACGATGACATCATCCTCAGTATCGATACTGACTGATTCCTGCTTCGGTAAGCTGGCGCGAATCAAGACCTCTCGACTCCCCGATAAGTATTCAACCTTCATCGGATGGTTCTTAGTTGGCGCGATCTCAAACTCAAGGTTCTTGACGTCTATTTCCAGATTCATCGCGGCGGCCGTCCTTTAGTCGCTGATTCCACAACCATAACGTTCTTACTTTAGCGTACTTAAAAGCTCTTACCTATCGCATGTTCGCAATACTACAATGAGCCAAGGCTCTATATGTCGACGACCAAAACCACGATGAGGTGCTTTGAATGCGAAACACGATCAGACCAGCAAGAAACTTGTTCGTCGTAGTTTTACTGTTGCTTACATGCATGCGGATCGCCTTCGGTCAAACCTACCCGCCGGCCATTGAACACGAGTCGCTGATGACTATGCGCTTCTACGAAGCGACTGGAGGTTTTCTGGTAGAAGGACTGGAGGTTGTTTTTCCACCTACGGGTAATGAGCCGGCGACATTTATGATCACAAAGCCAGGCGGTGAGGTTGTTGCCGAGGTGCCGCTCCGGATCGAACGTCTCGAACACTTTCCATCGTTCGCACTGTTTCGTCCGGCGGCCGGCAACCCGGGTACGGTGCGAGTCGGACAAAGCGGCGACTTCGTGATGGCGGTGAAGATTGGCAACGACACCATTACCAGGTTGCCGTTCACACTAAAGGAACAAGTCAGCAGCGACCCCTTCAAGCCAGGCAAGACATTTGTGCGCGAAGGTCCATGGCGTGACCTGGCCTTTCTTTCTGTTCTGACAGACGATCCAAACGCTCATTTGCAGTTCAACTGGTGGATGAGCACGGTGGAACTGCCGGCGGGAATGCTGCGACCAAAAGTGACGGTCCATGTGCTGGCTAACGGGAAGGAGATCGCCGCCAGCCGAGGGCCGGTTGTTCCTGACACGGTTGATTGGTATTTCTACGAGCGGCGCGAATTGTACATGCCGACGCTGCCGAAGAACCGCTGGCTCACACTGGCGGACCTTACCAAGTTGAACGGCGAAATCGCATTGGTAGTCAAAGCAAACGGCCAACCGATCAAAACTTACAAGACACAGGTTGCAGGCGGACAGTTAAAGGGGCTCGAACAGAGTCGGTTAGGTTTTGAGCCGCGTACGTCTTTTATCTCTCCGCGTTACGTAGATACGACGGACAGGTCGCGGTCAACCTACTCGATGCGAGAGATGTTTTGGCTCAGGAAGAGTCAGAATTGACATTGAAGACCAAGCAACATTCTCCTTTCAGAACGGAACTGCGCCATCTAATACACGAGTTGGGTGGGGCCTTTCTGTTCGGCATGCCATTTCTCTACACGATGGAAATCTGGTGGCGCGGAAACACCGCGGGGCCGCCGCGAATGCTCGCTGCACTCGCGCTCACGTTCATCGCACTTGTGGTCCTGGAAAGAGCAGCGACGACGCGCTCCGGGAAAAGCGTTCCCTGGGGCCGCGTTTTGATCGAGGCGACCGAAGCTCTCGCTACAGGACTCATAGCCGCCGCTGTCGGACTCTTCTTGATTGGTTATCTCGAAATCGATGCGGGACTCCACGCCACCATCGGCCGTCTTTGCATGGAGGGCCTGCCATTCAGCCTCGGTGTCGGCCTTGCAGATTTCCTGCTTGGTGAGAAAGAGGACGGACACGACAAAGGCGGCGACGACCAAAGCGCTAAACCAACCGGAAAAAGTGATATGCGCGAACGTGTCCTCGTCCGCGCGGGCGCGACCGCGCTTGGAGCCACGGTCATCGCCTTGACGCTCGCACCCACGGACGAGATACCACTCATCGCCCACCGCCTCGGTTACCCCCACGTGCTCGGCATTGTTGCCGGCTCGCTCGTTATCTCTTACATAATCGTGTTCGCTTCAAACTTCGTCGCCACGGAGGCGCGTAAAGAACATCTGGGCGGTTTCAATGCTCCGCTGGTAGAGACAACGATCTCTTACATGATCTCGCTCGTCATGGCTGGAGGCATGCTTTGGTTGTACCAACAGATCAGTCTGACCGACTCGCCTGACCTATGGGCCAGCTATGTCGTCGTCCTCGGGTTACCTGCCAGTGTTGGTGGAGCCGCGGGAAGGTTGGCGTTATGACCAAGGCTGGAAAGAAAATCTCTGCGGCGCCGGAGTCGACTGCCGAATGGCTCTCGCTCGGCGTTTCGCTCATGATCCTATTGGCATTTGTTGGGGCAATTATTTGGTTATGGATTTATCAGCCGACGGGGCCGGCGCAGTTCAACATCCAGCGAGGTGTGGTGCGCAACGAAACGGGGCTCTTTCATCTGCCGGTGACGATCACTAATACTGGGGGTTTGGCTGTCGGAGAAGTGAGGGTCGAAGGAAAGCTGAATAATCACGGACAAGAGGAGATTACGGCTACGACTATCAACTTTCTTCCCGTGCGGGCGCATGAAGAAGTAGTACTGGTATTTCGTAACGAACCTTCCGGCGCGGTGGTCCAGGTAGTCAGTTACCATCAGCCTTGATCAGAAATACAAAGCTGAGGCCACCTGCGAAGGTGGCCTCGTGCTTTCGAAGCATAACTATCGCACGCACTGCCGCGGACGCATAACATTCGCGAAGATGTAGTTCGCGACGTTGCGCCCGACGGATTGCCCCGCGGCGTTATCGAACGTGAAGTGAATTCCACCATACACACGAGAGCGCGCTGCTTCATCCGCCATGTTACTGAAACCGGTGTAAGAGCGCGTTGCACCGCCTGCGCCCGCCCAGGTGTGTTCAAACCGAATATCATCGCGTCCGAAAAACAGCGCCAGTATCGTCGCTTGCGAAGTCCCGATGCCGGCCATGTTTCCTGCATATGATGGATATGGCGGATTTGGAATTAGCGCCAACCACTCCGGATCCGGAGTCGTGTTTGCGTTGCCGTCTTCATCCGCACGACGAATAGCCGTTACCGGTCGCCACATCCCATGTTCAAACTTGCTGGCGAATGTGGTTTGCAGAGCGTCGTGAAGCGCTATGTTGGTCAGTGCAAACAATCGCGCTTTTTCAACGGTCGTTAAGTTGCGGGCCGCTGACACAGTGCGCGCGACGTTGTTCCAAACCAGCAGAAAGTTGGTCGGCGTACCGATGTTGGCCCAGAGTCGGGCGACCAGCGTTTGATCCGGGGTTCGCGTCGTGCTGTTCAGCGCACCCAACTCCTTGACTTCGTTCAAGTCGGCGGCGTACTGCGCGCTTGTAAGCGCCGGCGGCGGATTCGGTGCAAACTGCGTCGCGGAACTGATTGCAAACGGTGAAACAGAGGGATAGTGCGTGAATGTCGCCGCGGCATTCGCAGGTGGAGTTGGTTGCCAGTTGCCCGGCGTTGCCGGCAGCACGTAAGGCGGGGGCGGTACAGTCCAACCGTCACTTGCGCGGGCGGCCAGCATCCGTTCGGCAACGATCCTGCCAACCCTGATTCCCTGCTGTGCACGATAATCAACTATGCCTTGCAATGATGCGATCAACTCCGCGTCGAACACTGCCGCGCGTGTCGGATACAGTCCAACCAGGACATCGTGCGCGGCCTGGGCGGCGGCGGCTTCGACTGAAGCGTTTTCGGATCCGGGCACCTCGGTCAAATAAGGAGTGTGGCTCCCGTCGACAGAGTTCACCGCGTCAAACATCGCGGCATGCATGATCGCGTAGCTACGCACCGGCATGATCGTTCCCGGGTGCTGCCCCGGAGTGAGAATGGTCTCCATCAACACACGGTTCCACTGGAGAACCACGTCTTCCGCAAGGGCAGGTTGATTGTTGAGCGCCCAAACGTGTGTTTGAGTGCAGCCGAGGATGATTAATAGAAGAAAGACTTTCAGCAATTTCATTTTCGTTTCCCTTTCGGTGCTGCATTGGTGCAGTCAAATATCCAGCGTTAGAATGAGCGCGTCTTGCGCGTTTCAAGCCTTCGAAAGCTCACTCGCTAAACGCGGGGGAAACTAAGCCGGAGCGCACCGGAAGTACTTAGAAACTCACTGATTTTTTCTGAAAGAGTTTCTGAAAGCCGAATGTCCCAGCAAAATACGCAGGTTTACGAGTTTGGTCCGTTTCACCTCGACCCGCTGAAACGTCGTTTGTGGCGCGACGGCGAGCCGGTACGGCTCACGCCGAAAGCGTTTGATCTGCTGCTGGTACTGGTTGAAGACGCCGGACGGACGATTGAAAAGGATGAGTTGTTCGAGAAGGTGTGGCCCGGCATCACGGTTGAGGAGAACAACCTGAATCAGAACATTACGACGTTGCGAAAGTCTCTGGGGGACACTCGTAAGAAGAGTCAGTACATCGCGACAATACCGGGTGTGGGTTATCGCTTCGTGGCGGAGGTTACGAAGCGCAGCGAAAATCCCACGCAAACGGCTAAAAGCGCGGTCGAGCGAAACGCAGCGGAGAATGTTGGCGCGTTGGAGGTCTCCCGGCGGGCGCCGGCGGGGCGAGCGTTTCGTTATTTGTCGCTGGCTATCGTTCCGTTAGTCGTTGTTGCACTAGCCTATGCGTTATACACGCGGGAGAGTCGGCCGAAGCTCGCCATCTCCTCGATAATGGTTTTGCCGCTGGAAAATCTCTCCGGAAATCCAGCCGAAGAGTATTTTGCCGACGGTATCACTGACGCCCTCATCGGCGACCTCGCAAACATCCGTGGGCTACACGTAATCTCTCGCACATCGTCAATGCACTACAAAGGAACAAAAAAATCGCTGCCGGAGATCGCCCGTGAGATCAAGGTCGACGCGGTGGTTGAAGGGACAGTGCAGCGCTCGGGCGATCAGATACTGATTCGCGCGCAGTTGATTCACGCTGCGACTGACCGGCACTTGTGGGGGCGAGACTACAAGCGCAATATCCGTGATGTTCTGGACCTGCAAAGTGAAATCGCCCAGTCCATCGCCCGCGAAGTGCAGATTCAAATGAGTCCCGCGGAACAGGCGCGCCTGACTTCGACTCGTCCCATCGCGCCGAAGGCCTTTGACCATTACTTGCAAGGCCGGTATCTCTATTGGAACAAACGCACGGAAGAGAATCTCAACAAAGCCATCGAGCATTTGCAGAGTGCGATCAATGAAGACCCGAGCTACGCCGCGGGTTACGTGGGCCTGGCTGATTGTTACAACGCGCTTGGCGCGGTCCAGTTTGGCGCCTTACGTCCGATCGAGGCTCGACAACGCGCGGTAGAGGCGGCCACAAAGGCTCTCGAACTCGATGCGGCAGCGGCTGAAGCATATAGCGCGTTGGGCTATGCGAACCATTACAACTGGCAGTGGGCGGCAGCGGAAACTGATTTCAAACGCGCCATCGAACTCAATCCGAACTATGCTAACGCGCATAACTTCTATGCGAGCTATCTGATGTCGCGCGGACGCGTTGATGAGGCGATCGCGGCTTCGAATCGCGCGCGTGAGTTGGATCCCTTTTCTCTTTCCATCAGCGCCAACCGAGGTTTCCTTCTTGAGAATGCGCGTCGCTACAACGAAGCGATCGAGCAGCTTCGCAGTGTAATCTCGATGGATCCGAACCACTATCAGGCGTACTGGTTTCTGAGCCATACGTATGCTGCAAACAAGCAGTTTGCTGAAGCGGTTGCGGCCGCTGAAAAAGCTGTCGAATTATCGCAAAGAACTCCTGGTGCACTCGGAATTCTCGGGCTGGTTTACGGTCTGGCTGGAAACGAATCTGAAGCGAGGAAAATTCTGAAGGAGTTGCTCGAACTGAATAAGAGCCGCTACGTTACACCCGCAGCGCTGGTAAACGTTTACATTGGTCTCGGTGACAGGGACCAGACGTTTGTGTGGCTCGAGAAGGCATATCAGGAACGCTCGAACTTCATGGCGTACGTTGAAGTCTTTCCGATCCTTGATCCTGTTCGGGCTGATCCGCGTTTTACTGATCTGGTTCGTCGCGTCGGGTTGGAGTGAGCTTGAGTAGCCGTTGTTTCCACAGCAAGAATCGCTAATAAATAGCCGTTTATTTCGTTGACACCTAAACGCATCTCTTCTAGAGTTCCCGCACTTCGTTTTTACTCCCGTCCCAGAAATTAGTTACTCCCGCGACCCAGAAAAACTTTTCAGTTCGGCTGTAGTCTGGACTCTATTGTCGACACTGAAAGAACCTCGCTCACTGTCTCCCGTGACTCAGGTCTTCTGAGGTTCACCTCTTTGTGGGAGATGCTAATCGTTCTGGTCGGAACGTACGACTAGAGCCTCTTAGCTTCCGTCAAACGGTTCTCGCGCAAAAGGGATCAAGCAGCGTTCGCAACAAGACGAACTCACCCCATTTGTCGGCGCAACCACATGTCGACAAGCTTCTGCTTTTCAGAAAACTTGTCTATCTCATTCGATTTCTTAGAAGCCCGACTTTGGGCTCAAGCGCTCCCGGAAGGACGTTAGCCTCGCCGTACGAGACAGACTTCTCCGTCAGGTCTCGACTCCGTCTTCTTCCCATCGCGTCTTGGTACCCGCTCGGGCAAGAGGTCCATTTTGCAGGTACCGGCCAGAACCCGTTACCCACGATCCTGAAGGAGACTTTGAGATGATCAAAAGACGAAGGTCTCAACTACCCGTGATACTAGCCGCGATGCTCGCTGTCGTGGCTACCCTCATGACCGCCACCACGCTGGCACAATTACCCGACAAAACGAGAACGCCCAACGTTGCCGGCGAAGGCATTAACAAATCGTTTCCAGAGCAGGTCGGCGCCGGGCGCGGCACCATCAACACCGCCGGCTCTTCACTCTTCATCATTAACCGTGACCCGTTCCGCGCCATCCGGCGTGGGCGGCAGGTTTTCCAACGCAAGTTTGTGAGGTCGCAGGGCCAGGGACCGCTCTTCCAGGACGGCCTTGGTAACATCAACGAAGACCTCGCTCTCGGCGCCGGGTTGGCCGACAGTTGTGCCGCCTGCCACGGACGCCCGCGCGGCTCCGCCGGCTCCGGCGGCGACGTTGTCACTCGTCCCGATAGCCGCGACGCCCCACACCTCTTCGGCCTCGGTCTGAAAGAGATGCTCGCCGATGAGATCACGACCGACCTGCGCGCCATCCGCACCGACGCCATTAACGACGCTCGTGCCACGTGTCGCGATCAGATCAGGGAGCTCAACAGCAAGGGGATAAACTTCGGCAAGATTATCGTCGACGCCGACTCCTTCTGTCGTCTCAGGCTGATCACGTCGGAGGTTGACGGGGTCAATACGGACCTGCGCGTGCGCCCGTTCTTCCTGCAAGGCGGCACAATCTCGATGCGCGAATTTCTCGTCGGCGCCTTCCAGGCTGAGATGGGCCTGCAGCCCATCGATCCCGATCTGGCGCGGGCGCAGTCGGGCCAGCGCGTCGTGACGCCTTCGGGCATGGTGCTCGACGGCCGGATCGACCAAATCGAGGTCGCCTTCGAGCAGGACGCCACGACAGACGGTGACGGAGACGGGGTGGTCAACGAGATCCCTCTCAGCATCGTGGACTTCATGGAGTTCTACCTGCTCAACTACTTCAAAGCCGGAACCTACCGGCGGACGCCTTCGGTCGACACCGGACGATCGATCTTCATGCAGATCGGGTGTGCGCAGTGTCACATCCCGGACCTGCAAATCAATCGTGACCGGCGCGTGGCGGACGTTGAGACGGTGTTCGACATTGAGCGCGGGATTTTCAACGACCTGTTCGCGACGGCCACTCCGCTGTTCGTTGAAACCAGGGACAGCTCCACGCTGCCGACTTTGAAGCGAGCGGCGTTGCAGCCCTTCCTTGTCAAAAACATCTTCACCGACTTCAAGCGCCATGACCTCGGCCCGAACTTCTGGGAGCGGAACTTCAACGGGACCTTCCAAAAGGAGTTTCTGACGACGCCACTCTGGGGCGTGGGCACGACGGCACCGTATGGACACGACGGGCGCAGCGTCAACCTGCGTGAGGTGATCAAGCGACACGGCGGCGAGGCGTTGACGGCGCGCAACAACTTCGTCAACTTAACGGACGCGAACGAGGATCACGTGCTCAACTTCCTCAACTCGCTCATTATCTTCCCGCCGGACGACACCGCGTCGAACCTCGACCCGGGCGACCCGACGGCGCCGAACTTCCCTCAGATCGGCAAAGGCAGCATCAGGCTGGGAGCTCTGTTCAACAATCCAAACGATCCTGAATAGGCTTCACTTGCGGATGGGCCGGTCACCCCGGCCCATCTCTACCTGCGTAAGACATCCTCAGAACGCGTGCCTGTGCACGCCAGGCACTGGCGGACACTTATGGCAGGACAAGGGAATGTATGACGAGCTAACGGGTATTGCACAAACGCGCGCGTTGTCTGGGACCGAGCTGAAGCGCAGAAGAATCTGAATGAAGTGCTCGGAATGTCTATGCGCCAATACCGCACCCGCACCCGTGTGACCGCACAGACACTGAGTCACTTAGGTGGTAAAGCATCGCAACGCGCGGTGGTGACTCCCGCTCTATCGACCGTCAAAGCGATCGGCTCGGAGGTTATCACTTCTTCGCTGAACGCAAACGGAAACCTATCTGTTTGCGATTTCGACCCGGCGTTGCCATCAATTGTCGAATTGCGTCAAAGACAACTCTGAACTGTTTATCGTACTTGCTTTCCAGCTTGTCCAATCGACGGGAAAGTTCGGCGTTTGACGCGAGCATCTGTCGCAGCTTCACAAAAGCGCGCATGATCTCGATGTTGACGATTATCGCCCGCTTGCTTCTTAACACGCTCGAGAGCATAGCAACGCCCTGTTCGGTGAAGGCATAGGGCCGAAAACGAGGATCCCGATGCTTCTCTGAACCGGTCACAAACTGTGACCGGTTCAGATCGGCGGCTTCTTTTTCGGAAAGTTGGAACATGAAGTCAGTGGGGAATCGGTCGGAGTTGCGGCGGACGGCTTGATTAAGCGCTTTCGTCTGCACCTGGTAAAGGTCGGCGAGGTCACGATCCAGCATCACCTTTTCGCCGCGAATCAGGTAAATAGCTTTTTCAATTCTCTCGCTGGGGATGAAATCTGTGTTGCTCAATGTGAGTTCCTTTCGTGAGGTTCAGGGGGCGCATTGTATTTAGGATGAGCAGCCGGTGGTAGGAACCGGCCGCTGAAAACGATTTAGAACATGAGGTGTTGCCTACCAACAGCTCGCCGTCAAGTACTGGATATGTTCAAGAAGCCCGCCTCATCAACGACGGTTTCGCCCGCATCTGCGCGGCGAACGAGTTCCGCAAGCCACGGATCGTTCGTCTCCAACGCGTAACGAATAATCGCGCGACTCTCCGGATCGATTGATCTGTCGTTTAAGACTGCCTGCGCTCTTTGTTTAAGAGCATTGACGATAGTGTTTGTTCTTGACGTTTGGTTACCGTGAGGAGTTTCGCGCACGGTTGCGCTACTATCATTAGCCATGATTGTCATCCTTTCACTGGAAGGTTGATGGTCAAGGGTCGACGTTGTGTTCAGACCACAATGTCGGCCCGCTTCGTTTTTTGGGTGGGTTGTTCTGCACTATATAGCACACAGATTTTCGCTTGTGCGTTTCTTTTGAAATCAATTAGCATTTCACGAGCTCACTGACACACAAGTAATAGTTGCTTCTATCGGTTCCTCGCAACAGCGACTCTTATGTTGAAATGACGTCTGGTCCAAACGAACTCAAAACCGCACTGCAACGCCTTATTGACGGCAACGCCAGCGAAGCTGATCGCGATGCCATGCGCACTCAGGATGGACCACTGACCTGGAACTAAAACCTGAACAGTTAGTGAAGACGTCACCAACTCTTCCGGCATTCAGTGATTCGTCAGCACTCGCCGCCGATCAAATGACTCACATGGGTTACTAAAAATGAACCAACTGGAGCATTGACGATCACCGACATTGGTAGCAATATGTCGCGGCTCCCGACAGCGTTTGAACCTCGCAAAAAAAGATCAGAACGTTGCCTAATACCTGCGATGCCCCGAGCATCTTTGGGAATTTAGACATCGATTCTGGCAAGTCATTCCACTCGCCCAGCGATTAGGTGGAACTCCTCCCGCGCATTCCCGACATGCGAATGAATCGCTAGTAACAGCATCAGTCTTCCAAAGGCCTTCTCCTTCCCCCGGGAGTTGACGTCACTCGTTTCGAGCTCAGAAGGGCACCGATCGCCGTTCTGATTCGTGCCTCTTCGTCTGTCTAGATTAAGCCTGCATTTGCTTCTGACGGTCCCCACGTCGTTGTGATGTTCTCGACGCGCGCAAACAGATCAGACGCACTTGCCCACCCTTAATTGTTCGGAAACGTAACGGAGCAAATCCATGGACAAATCAAAGAATGATCCCACCACCACCAAAACTGAGAAATCGAGAGTAAGCAGAAGAAACTTTGTAAAGGGAGCCGCAACCGTCGCGGCCCTAACGGCGACCATTCCGCTTAAACCCCTGTTCGGCGGCCCAGGCTCGACCGCCGAGGCCTCGACCATCAACTACGAACCAAACAAGCGCGTAAACGACAGCTTCCTCTATCGCAGAAACACCGCCATCGCCAACAAGATTAACGTTGGCGAACTCCCCGACAATGGCGATCGGCTCAGATACAATGACTTCAGTGCTCTCCACAGCAAAGCCTTGGCCCACGACGCTCTTGGCGTGCCGAACAAGGCGTCGTACCAGAGTTTAATCAATGCCCTTGAGACTGATACTCAGAACCATTTTCAGGCTCTCCAGGGAGTAATCGTTGGCAGTCCCGGCGGTGGGCCAAATTCACGGTTGAATGGACCCGCAGGATCTTTTGCATTGGACCTCGAGGGTCTCGACTCACATGCTTTCACTATTCCACCCCCATCTCCGACTGTTCGTAGCGCGCAGACGGCAACCGAACAGGTCGAGCATTACTGGGCGGCTCTGCTGCGCGACGTGCCATTTACGGAATACGGAACTAATCCGCTGGTGGCGGAGGCAGTGGCCGACTTGAATTCCCGATCCTTCATTCAAGGCGGGGGAGGCAACCAGTGGCCACGCCCGGTCACAGCACAGAATCTGTTCCGTGCACAGGTATTTGCGGGTGACGGCAATGTCAAGGGACCATATATCTCGCAGTTCATGCTCCAGCCGACATCTTTTGGTTCGCAGCCACTCGACCAGAAACACAACACCTTCGCACCCAACCAGGATTTCCTCACGGACTTCTCCAGCTATCAGAACGTACAAAACGGAGGATTCTCGGGTACACCAATCCCGGACCCGACACGGCGTTTTATTCGAAATGGTCGTGACCTCAATGCCTACACCCGCGTGGACGTGCTCTATCAAGGATACTTCGTTGCGTTTTTGGTCCTTGCGGCATTAAACGCACCGCTGACTCCTGGTAATCCCTATATCGGCTCGAACACTCAAAAGCCGTTCGGTACTCTTGGTGGACCAGACGCTGCGGGGACGCTCGCGGAAATGGCTACGCGCGCACTCAAAGCCTCCTGGTGCCGGAAGTGGATCGTTGACTTGCGGTTGCGGCCCGAGGAATACGGTGCGTTAGTTGAGGCGCGGCGCATCAACAGCACACCGAAACCGCTCGCCGCTGCGGAGTTGCACAATGACGTTCTGAGTTCAGCGGTGCTGCCCAAGATCCTCGCGAAGCATGGCACGCACTTTTTGCCGCAGGCATATCCTGAAGGTTCGCCGACGCACCCATGCTACACGGGCGGCCATGCAACGGTCGCCGGCGCGTGCGCGACTGCAATAAAGTTCTTCTTTGATGGCAGGCAGAAGCTCCGTCCGCTACTTCAAGCGCAGGGGCGCGACCTGGTCCAACCCACCCCCGACGGCCTTTCGCTAGTGCCGTACACAGGGGCGGATCGAGATCAGATAGACATCAATGGAGAACTGAGCAAGGTGGCGTTCAACGTCTGCTTCGGTCACGGCGTCCACGCCGGCATCCACTTCCGCAGTTCCAATCATTGGGGAGTGCTGTTGGGCGAAGAGGTTGCGCTCAGCGTCTTGAGGGATCGGGCCAAGTCGTACACCGAACCATTCACGATGAACATCACGAAATTCGACGGCACAACTGCAACCATTACCAACCAGAACCTGGATTCACAGTTTGTAGACGATACAGCGCTCGCACCTTGCGCTGCCAGCTAGCGCGACTCAAGCTCCCTGGCTCTTTGTTCAAGGGCGGTCCCACTAAGAGGGCCGCCCTTCTTTCAGACGAAATTCGCTACATTAGCTATGGAGCGTATTTATTGATCAATGTACGTTGTGGCGTCACCGATCCTGAGGAGTGAAATTCTATCTCGAGCCCCACACTCCAGGCGCTGCCTCTACTCGAAACTGCTACTCCTCGCAAAACCGCGGCGTTGGGAAAAGCACGAGGATGCGTAATAGTGGTCCAGGCCCGGCCGTCCCAGTGCAGAATCATTGGACCAGAGCCACGCGCACCAACAGCCCAGACGTCATTACTTGCCGCAGCAACGATTCCAGTGAAATAAGCATCAGGTCCGCCTCCTTCATAGCCCTCAGGCGGACTGGAAGCACTAGCGGCATAGCAAACCTTTTGAGTCCAGTGGAAACCATCCCAATGCCGAATAGTGGCGAACGTCTGGTTCGTGAAAAGGCCCGTGCCCTGACCCACTGCCCATACGTCATTAGGGGCAGACGCGGAAACTGCCGTAAGTCTTTCAGTGCTCAAGCCCCCGCCAACTTGCGTGGGGACTACACTCCATTCGTTTCCGTCCCACCGCATCGCAAGCGGCGCTCCGCCAACACTGCCCACCGCCCAGATGTTGTTAGCTGATATTGCGGTGATGCCGGAGAGCTGATTAGCGCCACCTGGAATATTAGGACTTGCCACCTGGCGCCAACTGCCGCCATCCCAATGCAGAATGAGCGTCTCTAATGGTGTTTCTTTTCTAGTGCCCCCGCGGTGCCCGACCGCCCAAACGTCATTGGCTGAAAGCGCCACCACCGCTCGCAATTCGTTGAGTTGAGAATCCGGGCTCGGGCTCGGAACGATGCTCCACTGCGTCCCGTTCCAGTGCTCGATCAAAGTTCGACTTGGGGCGTTCCCGTTGTGAGAAAATCCGACGGCCCAAACATCGTTCGCGGATGTTGCAGAGACGGAATGCAGTTCACTTACGACATCATTGTTTCTGTTCGGACTTGGCACAATGGACCAGACGTTGCCATTGAAATGCTGAATTAAGGTACGTTTGGTATACGGAGGACCATTTGGATCCTGCGCCCAGCCGACTGCCCAGACGTTATTTTCAGATATTGCGGCTACACCGAGGAGCTGGTTGTTGACAGAAGTTGCACCGCCAACATTTGGACTGCTGACCTTTTGCCAACTGCCGGAAACAGGAGAGACAACGTCCGGACAGCTTGGGAACGTTTCGAAACTGCCCGTGGCAGTGGCGCATCCCTTCCTGCTGCAACTCGTCACCTTATAAAAGTAACGAGTTCCTGGCGTAAGTGCGCTGAGTGGAATTTCGTGATAGGTGGTCTGGGTTCCCACGTACACTTGCGGAGCAGAGGCGAGCACTGGATTGCTGGTACCGTACTGTAAAAGCGAATCAGCGGCGGTGTTCGTGTTCCAGACCACAGCTGCGGAGGTGCTGGTTTCCGCAGTTGTATAAACGAGCGTAATTCCTGGTGCACGGGCGGGGGCGGCGAACATTGAGACCGCAACCAAAGGTAGCGTGAGCACCACGGCGATGCTCTTGTGAATTTTCGTTATGCCCGAATTGAAAACCTGCTGAAAATAATACTCCTTCGTAATTTTCATGACTGTTCCCCCTTTTCAAAGCCCGCAACCTACAATGTCAGCGTCTGGATTTTTTATTCCGTGGCGGGGCACACGCAGGCCGTCAGAAGCGTTAATTAACTCTTCTAAAATCATTGCGCTTCTACTGCCTCTTCGCGCTTAAATCACACCGGCACTTTCAGCATGCCTGATCGCCTCGAGCCGAGTGTGAGCGTCAAGTTTTGTGAGGATGTGTTTGATGTGGTTTTTGACCGTAGCAGAGCTAATGTTGAGTTCATTAGCAATTGCTCTTGTGCTGTAGCCTTTTGACAACCTGTTTAGAACGTCGATTTCACGAGAAGTGAGGGGAACGTTACTGCGTTTGGCCGCAAGGGGAATTATTCCCTTCCCGTTCTGCGCGTTCTGCGATTGCGTCCGAACGAATTCGCTCATTGCTTGTTCCAGCCGCTTCCGCAACTCAATTGGACGCACGATGTGTATTGCATGACGCGCCCCTGATGCCGGGTCGGTCGCGATCAACGTAGACAGGTTACACCAGAGCCTGCCCGTTTTTGTTTGCACTCGCAAATCGAAATTTGCCAGCGGACGATTATCTTGCGCGGCACGCTCGATGATGCAGTGTTCGGAACAAATTATCGTATTCTCATCAGAACACTGAAAAAGTTCATGACAGCGCACGCTCATCGCTTCGGCTTCGCTCCGCCCGAACAGTTCGGCGGCGGCTGTGTTCCAGGCACTTATGCGTCCGGTGGTGTTTACTGCGAACGCCGCATCCGCTGTTCCGTCCAACAACATAAAAAACGATCTTGTGCGAGCTTCTGCGCGCGCCGGCGGCGAGGGCCAGGTAATCCTTTCCTGCATCATTCAACCCCTTAAATCAGTATTGTCCTCAGCGCGCGTGATGTGTTCGTAGACAGCCGGTGAGAGTTCACGTGCCAAGGTGAGATTCTGTCCTTCCTCTAAATCCGATACTACAAAGACGGCATGACGCACAGTCCGAAAACAAGAGATCTGGTAACCTCCAACCGTCGAACAGGCGATGACTTGCGCTTTGGGTTCCTTCGGCGCGTTTTCCTTGGACGGCGCGATTTCGTTCGCATTGTCCAGTCTGGTCACTAGAAGAGAAACGAGACGGCCGCGATGCCTCACAACGATGTGGCCGAACCACTGCCCTTTGAACAGACAGGCGTGCGCCATTACCAGTTCAATTCCCTCGGCGACTTCATCTCGATGTGACATCACCGTCTGCGCCAAATTCAGATATGCGCGGTCGTACTTACGTGCGCCCTCCGCCAAATCGATCGGCCTGTCCGGCAGACGGTGACCGATCGCGCAATCGCGATGATCACCGGCTGCAAGTTCAGACATTCTGGCAAGCACAATGTCCGCGTTGATAGCCGCAGGAGACGGATGCGGCTGATTTTCATCCGTAGACTTCGCCTGGGTAACGTTTGTTTCGTGACGTTCCCCTGCGGCGATGTGCGCCCGCTGTCGCTTCCAAACGGTCAGCCCTAACCCTGCAGCAACAACCAGACACGCCGCAATTGCCACCCACGTGCGATTGCGCGGTATCAGCGAAGGCGCGTGAGTTGGTACGGTGTCGCGCAGCCGGCTGCGAACACATTCGGCAAACTGATCCTGAATTTGTAGTTCCTCCGCTTTGGTGAAGGCGGCACGCAAAGTAGTGCGTAGTTCGCGGCGGGCCGCCAGTTCACGCCGGCACTCGGAGCAGGCTTCGAGATGCGCGATCATGTCATGGTTGGTTTCCACCAACAGCTCGTCGCTGAGATATGAATCCGCTACCTCACGGAAATCTCGGCATTGCATCCGACTGCCCTCCTACTTGCGCACAGACGACGCGGAAGCCTCATCGGTCTTGTGTCCGCCGATGCCACGCGAGTTGGCGTAGCTTGCCAGTGCGGCACGCATCAGTTTCCGTCCGCGATGTAGCCGCGACATCACGGTACCGATGGGCACGTCCAGCGTCGTGGCAATCTCTTTGTACGCCATGTCTTCAATGTCTGCGAGCAGAACCACTTCGCCGAATTGCGGTGGTAGACTGCGTAGTGCGTTGAGAACTTCTTCCTCGGTTAGCCCCTCTGGCGTGGGCGGTTCGAACGCAACCGTTTCGGCGATACGTACGTCTGTTTCGTTGATTAACTGGAGACGGGCCTTTGCACGGCGCCGGTTGCTGTTGGTGTGGAACATGACACGGATCAGCCACGCGCGACAGTTAGTTCCTTTGTCGTACCGGTGAAACGACTGGAGTGCTTGCGTAAAGGTATCCTGCACCAAATCTTCCGCCTCAGCTCGATCTCTCACCAGCCACATCGCGAGGCGGAAAAGCGCGGAAAGGTGAGGCAGCGCCTCAGCCTCGAACGCTGCCCATTCGCTCTCTCGATCCATTTGTCGACTAGGTTTGAACATCGTGCCGGCCGTAAGGTGCTAATGTGGCAACGTTCAGGAGACTAATATACAACCGAGGCCTTTTTATTCCCGGGCCGATAATTTATATATAAAAGTAACGCGGCGCTCGGCTTTAGGCTGCAATTTACGCAACGCAGGAAAGGCTAAAGATGAAGAGACTTTTCGCTTTGATGTTTACTTTCGCGGTGCTTGCATCGTCCGCTTCAGCCCAAACTGTTGCCTTCACCAACGTTAACGTGATCCCGATGGATCGCGAACGAGTACTGGCGAACCAGACCGTCGTGATTAAGAACGGTCTCATCGCCGAGATCGGCGACGCGAAGAAAGTGAAGCTGCCGAAGGACGCAGTGCGTATCGACGGCGCCGGAAAATACTTAATCCCGGGCCTTGTGGACATGCACACTCACCTGCTTTCAGACAGCGATGAGTTTCCCGATTCGATCGGTCCAGCTGAGCTTCGTGTGATGGTCGCGAACGGCGTCACAACCGTCCGCTTTATGATCGGCACACCCGAGCTGCTCGCGTTACGCAGTCGCTCCGCGAAAGGCGAAATAGAAGCCCCGACCATCTTCGTCGCGAGCCCACACCTGACGGGCCGCGAACAAGGAAACAACTTCGTCGTTAACACGCCTGAAGAAGCACGCGAGGGCGTGCGTAAATCGAAAGCCGCCGGTTACGACTTCATCAAAATCACGACATTCATCAAGGCGGAAGTCTACGAAGCAGCAGTAGACGAAGCCGCGAAGCAGAACATTCGAGTTGTCGGTCACGCTGATAGCCGCTTCGTCGGCGTCGAACGCGCGTGGAAAGCGAAACAGCAGATCGAGCACCTCGACGGTTACATGGAACTACTGCTTCGTGACGACGCTCCGATGAAAGGCAGCGTGTCGGACCTTTACATTTACAATCCGGAGAACTGGAAGAGCTTCGAATACATCGACGAAAGCAAGATTCCCGAGGTCGCGCGCAGAACGGTCGCAGCGAACCCTTACGTCAATCCCACGCACCATTTCATGAAAAACAGCTTCGGGCGACTGCGTACCGAAGAAGAGATTCGCAAGCAGCCGGATTTCCGCTTCTACCCTGCGAAGGTGCAACAGCAATGGCTGGACTTCTACAAAAAGAATCGCTTCATCAACACCGTGCCGCTGGACCAGCGCGCGCGTTGGATCCAACTGCGTGAGAAGTTAATCAAGGCAATTTACGACGCCGGAGGCCGCATCATGACGGGATCAGATACACCCGAGTTCCTATGGCTCTACGGCTTCGGCATGCATCACGAACTGAAGGCATTGAAAGACGCCGGCCTTTCCAATTACGCAGTGCTCGAGGCGGCAACCAGGAACCCCTCAATGTTCCTTGGGACCATCGACAAGGTGGGCACGATCGAGAAAGGAAAGCGCGCCGATCTCATACTGCTAAACGCCAATCCACTCGATAACATCTCCGCCACCGAGAACCGCGCCGGCGTTATGCTGAAGGGCAAATGGCACTCGCAACAGGAGTTGAACGCGTGGCTGGACCAGGCGGCCCAAGCGATCTCGACGTCATTTAAAGAACACAAGCCAGGAAACTGACACGATCCGCCTCATCAGCGGTACACGAATTTTGAAACTAGAACTCGATCACCACACCGGCAGATGGCAACAGGGGCAGTACACGATCGAGTTGGCCGAATACACGACCAGTACTCGGGTCGAATCCGTCAAAGCCTGCATACCGCACGTTATTGCGGTTCAGCAGATTCAACACTTCGGCCGTAGCTGTTAGTTTCCACCGCTTGAAGAGAAACGCTTTACTGACCCGAACGTCCAACCGTGCGTAGTCAGGCACACGTACTTCGTTGCGCCTGTCGGACAAGAATAAGTTGTCGCCAACTTGCCTGAAGAACCCGGGTATTGGTGGCCCAGTGCCAAAACGAAAAACACCACTGAGATTCCACGTATCAGTAAAGCGATAACTGGCGTGAGTGTTAAGTAGATGCCGTTGCTCGGTATCACCAACAAACGACAAACCGGTTTGCGAGTCAGTAAGTTTGGTTCGCAAGTACGAATAGGAGATCCAACCCGCAAGCTTGTTTGCACTGCGTCGTTGCAAGCTCAATTCAAATCCACGCGCATGGCCATCTAAAGCATTTCTGAAAGGAAACTCAGCAAAAGAAACCTGACCTCCATCCAACCGCGGCTCAGAAAGAGTGAAAAAGAGATTCGCGTCCTCGCGATCGAATACCTCAAAACTCAAACGCACGCGATCGCCAACCAACGCTTCGATACCGCCACTCACATTCGTGGCTCCCTGGGCGCGTAAACTCCTCGACCCAAGCCGGCCAAAGACTAGTTCAAAATCCGGGAACTGGTAATAGCGACCCGCCATCGCATGCACTCGCCAGCGATCATTGATGGACCAGGTTAGCGACGCTCGTGGCGAGTTCAACGTTTGTGACGTTATCCCGCTATGTTCCACCCGCAGTCCGCCAGTGAACTGAAGACGCAAGCGTTCATTTCTCCAGGTATCCTGAGCGTACCAGGCCTGCTCAGTTCCGTTTTCGTCAAAGCTCCCGAAGTCAAAGGGAACATTCCCGAATGCGACGCGCTGGCTCAGGCTATTGGCATGTAGTGATCTAACGTAAAGACCCGCTTCGAGGCGATTCGAATGAGGCAACTGAAAACTCACATCTGAGCGGACACCAAGCTGAGATCGATCGCCGTCATTGAGAATGAGTTCGTCACGATTCACATTATTGAAGCTCGTCTTTAGTGCAAAGAAGCGCGTTTGCCAGAAGACCCGCGGGTTCGGCGTAAAGCTCCAGTGCGCATTCAAGAGAAGGTTGCGCGACTCGCCGCGGAAAACCGCATTCTCAAACAGGAGTTCGCGATCGCGATTGCGATCGTAATCAAAGCTGCCGAAGATAGCGGAAACACCGACCTGATTCCGTGGTGAGAAGTCGTAGAGTAGTTTCCCCTGGACATCAGCAAAGCCGAGAATCGGCGGGTTGTTAGTAAACTGGTTCTCATCATTAATGCGGCGAACCAGATAACCGACATAACTCTTTCGCGCAGCTACCAGGTACGAACCTTTCCCTCCTGAGATAGGACCATCGATCATCGCGGAAACGCCGCTCAGTGCCGCCGCTATTCGCCCTGACGGCTTCACTCGATTTCCGTCCCGGGAATCGAGGTCCAAAACCGCGGCAGTTCGATTACCGAAGCTCGCAGGACTACCGCCGCTCAGCAACGACACTGAATTAACTGCATCAGAGTTTATTACCGACAGCGAACCGGTATCGGGATAACCACCCGCAACTGTGTGCACGAAATTGTCCGTGAGCACACCATCAAGCCACACACCCACACGATCGAAGCCGGCGCCGCGAACGGAAAACTCGCTGCGAAAGTCGTCGTTACTAGCAACCCCCGGTAAGGTTTGTGCCGCACGAATTGGATCACTCAAGAGAATGCTCGACGTCGCTTGAAGCTCACGCTTGTTAAGGGTTTGCTCAAACGTCGAAGTCGTGCGGGTGCTTTCGAACGGATCAGAAGCAATCGTGACCTGTTCGGTTAATGCGGCAGCATCTTCGTTTAAGGCGATTTGAATATCACCGCTCATTCCCGCCGCGACATTGATCGTCTTCTTTACGAGACCATAAGTAACTGTCGATATGTAGAGTTCTTGCGGGCCGGGTGGTAATTCGAGAGTGAAAGCACCATTGGCGTCTGTAATCGTCGACTTGTCCGTGAGTTTAGCCCCGACCCGAACGTTAGCCATGGGTTCGCCGCTGTTCGCGTCGACAACTCGGCCTCGCACCGTGATTGAGCGCTCTTGTGCTACTGCAACAAACGAAGGGTTAAAGAATGACTGAGCTAAGCCTGGGCTTGTGAACAGCAGAAGCGTCACAAGCCCGAGTTTTTGTCGGGTGGTGAGTTTCACGCCCCCTATTCATATCTCAGAGCGACCAATGGATCAACCTTTGCTGCGCGACGGGCCGGGATGTAGCACGCCAGCAACGCAACCACAGCCAGCAGCCCTATCACACTCACATACGTCAGCGGGTCGGTCGCCGTAACTTCGAACAGCAGCGTGCGCATTAATCGCGTCAACGCAAATGCGCCTGCCAGACCGATCACCGTGCCGATGAGCAACATACCGAGGCCCTGCCCGAAGACGAGTCGCAACACGTGACGGGGCCGCGCGCCCAGCGCCATTCGCACTCCGATCTCTTGCGTGCGTTGGGCCACCGAGTAAGCCATTACGCCGTAAATACCAATCGCCGCCAGGAACAACGCGATGCCGGAGAAAGTCGCGAGCAGTAGCGCGAGAAAGCGCGGTTGGACCATCGACTTCGACACCACTTCCTCCATGGGCGAGAGATTGTAGACCGGTAGCGTCGAATCCAATTCACGAACCGCATTGCGTATCGAGCTTTCCAGCGGCGCGGAACCACCCGCCGAGCGGACGACGAAATTCACGTTTGCCCCGATAAACTGATTCACTTGTCGTACCTGAAAATAAAGTTCAGGACCAGCGGGCTTATCCATCCCGGCGTTCTTCGTGTCTTCAACCACGCCAACGATCGTGAACCAGACCTTGGGATTGGCAAACCCCGGATTCACACGACGGCCAATCGGACTTTCAGTCCAAAACCGTTTCGCAAGCGCCTGATTTACGACTACAACTCGCATCGCGTCCGGATTGTCGTCCTGCGGCTCAAAGGTGCGCCCTTCCAGCAACCGGATCTTCATCGTGCGAAAGTAGTTGTTACCAACGACATTCCAGTAGTCGACGTTCTGTGCCGGACTATCCGGTGTTTGCTGGTAGCCCTCGACCTCGGTGTCGTTCGCATTGATGCGGCGTAACGGAGGTAGTCCACTTGCGAGTGAGACACCGGCCACACCGGGAATGGAGCTGAGTTTCTGCTCGAGCGCGTCTGCAAACTGCTGGCGTTGGGGGTTGTTGTATTTAACGGTGGGAAGATTCAGGCTGAAACTGACAACACCTGACGGATCAAAGCCAGTGTTGACTTGTTGCAACTTCCAGAAGGCGCGAATCATCAGGCCGGAGCCGATGACGAGGACCACTGCGAGCGCAATCTCTGTTACTACGAGACCTTTGCGCAGCGCCTGCCCTCCTCCTCGAATCGCCCGCTGCCCTGCTGCGCGGATCCAGTTAGCGAGGTTTCGTTCACTGACTTGCGCGAGTGGCGCAAGACCAAAGATAAAGACAGCAATGACTGCTACGACGATGGTAAACGCGAGTACGGGTAAACCAACGCCGATCTCCTCCGTGCGCGGCACGCTATCAGGCGCAAACAGTAAGAGGATCTTCAACCCGACGAATGCAAGCGCTACCCCAAGGATTGAAGCAATCAACACCAGCAGGAAACCTTCGGCCACAAATTGCCGCACCATTCGTTTCAAACCGGCTCCGAGTGCGAGGCGAACTGCAAACTCACGATGACGTGCTTCTGCGCGCGCGAGCAACAGGTTCGCAACGTTCACACACGCGATCAGCAGAACAAAACCCACCGCCGCCATCAGCAGCCACACGGCTTTACGAGCTGAGCCGACCACGTCTTCATGAAGGCCCAGCATTATCACCGGGTGGTTTTGCGGGTTGAGTAAATGCTGCGCACGACCTTCACTCTTCCACCCGGCCATCAGGCTCGTCATTTCGCTCTGCGCCTGCGCGGTAGTTACGCCTGGTTTCAACCTGCCGATCACTGACAGGAAGTGGCCGCCACGATTACCGGGGTTAGCGGGATCGAATTGGAAAGGCACGAGCAGCTCGACTTGATCGTTGCTTCCGGGAGGGAATCCAAAGTTGGCCGGCATCACACCAACAACGGTGGTTGTGGCGGAGTTGACCTGAATCTGTTTGCCGATAATGTCGCTCGCGCCGCCGAAGCCTTTTTGCCAGAGGCCGTGCGAAATGATCGCGACTCTCGGTCCGCCATTGCGATCTTCCTCTTCTGTGAAGTTGCGACCCAATTGGGGTTGCACTCCGAGCACGTCGATCAAGCTGCGTGTGATAGCGGCAGAAGTAACTCGAAGCGGCTCACTCTCAGTCCCGACGTTCTGACCGCCGGGCGCCCAGGCGCCGATTGTTTCCCAGGATTTTGCCTCACGCTGAATGTCGAGCAGTTCGGGAGCCGAGAGCCAGAACTTCTGGAGCTTCATCGTGGGAAACTCGCTATAGACGCGGACGAGTTGACCGGGTTCCCGGTAAGGCAACGGGCGTAACAGGACGGAGTTAACGACGCTGAAGATCGCCGAATTGGCGCCGATGCCCACCGCGAGCGTCAGAATCGCAACGGCGGTGAAGGCTGGATTCTTTTTCAGCATACGCAGCGCGTATTTCAAGTCCTGTAGGAACGTTTGCATGGTCGCGGTCCTCCGGAGTCTTAGCGTACTTAAATCTGGTTTGGTTCACCAACGAGAGTGGTTCCCTTGATTAACACCGCCGCGGCAGCGATGATGGCATGGAATCTTTTGTCTAAAGATCACAATTTGTGACCTTAAAATTAGCCGTCCATAGCCGCCAGCTCATGACGATAGAAGACATCGCGCAATCACTTCCAAACGGCTTCCATGACTCCAAGATTTTCAGCGTGCGCCTGGATTATGAGCAACGGACTGCTGAGATTGACATGGAGATTTGGGTCTCGGATGCGGAGGATACGGATCCCGAGCAGTATCGACGCTGCACTTTATTAATTTCTGACCTGATCTACTTCGTCATTGAACCTCCCGGGCCGCCAAATATATCCCACGATGCAACCTCGTTAGTAGATGGTGGTTCAACTGACCTGGAAGTTTTCGCAAATAAACTTCCAAAGCCTTTACCGGCGGGGGCGTTCACTTACTGGTTCTTCGTTAGCACCTGGAATGCTTTCATCCACGTGGCAGCGTTACGTGCTGAGTTAGCGGACCTTCCCGAAAACCTCTCTTAACGATGATGAAGAGTTCAAAGAATTTACTTGCTGAGATCACACAAAGGTGTATGCAATCATGAACCCGCCGATGTTCACTGCCACGAACAGCAACGTCTCGCACGCGAAGAGCACCACCGCCTTCAACATCGTCATGGCCCACTTCTGCTGATACACGCGCCGCAACGCGAAAACCAAATAAATCAACGCCATCGGATAGAAGAGGTTTAGCACGACCGAAGGCAGCTTCAAGCCAATAGCCGCACTCACCAGAAACAGCAACGCAAACAGGCTTTTGAAAAAGAAATCAAACGAGTAGTAATACAACGAAAACACCAGGTGTTCGACGTAATACTTCCTCATTCTAAAATAGAGCGCCGCGAGAAACGTTCCTGAAACGAGCACACTGAAGACCCTTAGCCCGCTCGCGTATTTCTCAGCCTTCTGTTGAATCTTGTCCGCAAAGGTGTTTGGATCCACGCCTCTCTGCTTTGCCATGCTCACGGTCGCCGGATGCCGTGCGATTCGTTGTGCTGTGCCGCCGCGAACTTCTGACAGGACGGTCCAAGCAAACAGAAAATATAGTGCGCTGAAAGTAAGGTAGAGTTTCAAGGGACCAAGGTATGTGCCTCTGCGGCCGGCGAGATACTCGACCGCGAGCAGTCCCGGTCGCAGAATCAGCGCCCAGAGCGTTCGAAACACCTTGTTTGATTCGAGATCGGTAAAGTCGTTGATCGCGCGTCCGGCGAATCGCTTTAGCGAATACTCGTTTGCATCGATCTTCTTTTGACCACACTCGTGACAGTGGCTTCCGAGCAGCGAGGTGCTGCAATTCGGGCAGGTTTCGATCGGGGGAGCAGCCGCAGAATCCATCATTCAAGTGCGCTCATCATATGGTAACGGTCGTACTTTTGTTAAGGTTGCAGTTCGCTGAGTTCACAAAGATCGAAATGTCTAAGGAACTGTTTTCACTGCTGTACAACGGCCCGTTATTCATCCTCGGCTTCTTCTGGCTATTCTTTCGCACAGACGAATACAGAAGATTGCAGATCCTACGGGTGCTGCTCGATCTTGCCGTATTCTCAATTGCGATTGCGCGATTTTTTGGTTCATCCATCCCAGCGTCCGGGCACGCTATATTGCTGACACATACTCTGATCACTGTCAGCAACCGATATTACAAATTAGCTGCTCTGGCGATGTTAATAGCGACCGCAGGCTTGAAAATAAGTTGGCACGATTACAGTTCTTTGGGATACGGAGTTGTGCTGGGGATTATTAGCGGAGTGGCCTGGCTCTGGGCGGGAAAGCGATCGGAGTATTCGGTACCACCTGGGCCTTCCGAAAACGTCCCTCAACAATGACGAGTGCTAACGGCTTCGCAAGTTCGCTCATTAAAGCGTGAGAACGACCTTACCGAAAGTCTCGTCGGATTCAAGGCGGCGATCGTGCGCAACCTGCGACGCTCAATTCTTACCCGCTCTGGTGCGAAATCCAATCGGCTTTCTCTTGCCTGCCGGTGGCTCCATCAATTGATGAATGGCGCTGAAAACGTCCTTGAATCTCTTGTCATACTTTTGTTCCAGCTCGTTCAATCGCTCGGTCAGTTTATCGTTCGAGGCAAGCATCTCGCGCAGTCTGACGAAGGTGCGCATGATCTGAATGTTTACCTGGACCGCGCGCTGCGACTTTAGCACACTTGAAAGCATCAAGATTCCATGCTCAGTGAAGGCGAAAGGTTGGTACTTGATATTCGTTGCTCGGCCTTTGTTCAAGATCACAATTTGTGATCTTGAACGTTTGAGGTGTTGGCACTCCTCAGTTTCGGCGTCGGTGAGCTGAAACATGAAATCTTCGGGAAACCTGTCAAGATTTCGCTGGACGGCTTGGTTGAGAGCTCTAGTGGTGACACCGTAAAGCCTCGCTAAGTCGTGGTCGAGAATGCCCCTCTTCCCGCGAATGAGTATTTTTAGAGTGGGACGTAAATGTTGGACCAGCGGCAGAAGAAGCGAACACGAAGGATAAAGACTTTACTCGAACGAATCACTCTGAATCCTAACGTCATGGCGGGAAAGCCTGTTATCAAGGCACTCGTCTAACCGTCGAATATGTTCTTAATTTGCTCGCGCATGGAGCAAGCAACGACCGAAGAAATTCTAGACGAATATCAACGATTAAAACCCGAAGATATTCAAGCTTGTTTCTATTTGCGACAAAATCGCTTGATGATATTGGCCTCATGCCATCGACGTTCGAAACTGCATAATACCGTTCCTGACTGAAAACAACGCACATCAATCCTGATACGTCTTGCCATTGTGGACGACCCACCCTGCCGCGTGCCTGCCTCGTGGGTCACGGTGCGTCCAATGGACCACGCCGCCTTTTTCGTTCCACTCATACTCGCCACTGAAACGAACGCTGTCGCCGACCTCGAGTGCGTCGATGCGTGGGGCGATGTCGATGTTGTGGCTAATGAGGAGTGTCTGTCCTGACGCGAGTTGAATAATGAAGCGTTGGTGTCGTGACCCGTTTAGATCGTCCGGCAGCAGGCGGACCACCGCGCCCTCGCCGTTGACTTGTGTGCCGCTTGCTCGATTCGCGAACGCACGGCCAATAGCGTCGTCGGAAACGGAGTGCGCTGCGCGGCTTTCAGGCGCACCACGCGGTTCAGGCGCTGCGCGGCGTTCAGCGGCCGCAGTGCGATTCGCGCCCGCATTCGGACCGGGGCCCGCACCGGGACTGGCGCCCACAATGAGAAACGCGCCGTCGCGGCAAGTTCCGACCAAAACCTCCCTGCGCTTCCGTGGCAATCGAAAACTGCGGTGGTAGAGGTGAACCGGCGCAGATGATGTCGCCGTTTTCGGGCCGCTTCACTACCAACTCAGTCTCGGCTTTGCACGCCGAATTCCGCTTGTACCCAACGACGACCTTGCCTTTCGGCACAGCGTCAATGTCGCAGATGATCGGCGGCGACGGCTTGCGCGTTTTGCGTCCGGACTTTTGAGCGAGAGATCCGGACGAAAGTAAAGCAAGGAGCAGCGTTAACAGCAGGAGCTTCGCGAGTTGTGGCATTTGAAATTCCTCGTAAAGGATAGTGAGATTTAGATCAGGGTGGCCGAGGCGTGCGTTTGACCCAAACCGAAACTAGCAAATCCGGCGAGAAATGATCAAGCACTGCCAGAATTAAGATGGTTTGAAATAATAGGTCTTTCGATAAAACAGCCGTAATTTGCTTCGCTTCAGGCTCGGATTAGTTATCTCAATGCGTATTTTGCGATATAGTCCGGATGACTCTGGTTGTTGAGGCACATAGGCGAGATCGAGAGACCGCTTCATCGCATCACTCACGTTATTGGGAGTAGACATGCATCATATCCTCTTCGTTGTTTTGATCCTCATTGGAGCATCTGTTGTAAATATCACGTCTGCTCAATCCGGATTACCGAGGACGGAAAATTCATCCCTCTGCAGCGGAAACACTTCAATAGACACAATTCGTCAGCAGATCGAGTTCACAAAGACCTTCGACAGTACTCCACAACGCATCACTGTCTTGATTCGAGCAGCTGATCTGCTCTGGATCTTAGAAGAAAATCGGGCCCGATCCGTTTTCACCGAAGCCGTGGAGTTGGCGAGTCAGAATTTCAAAGAGGCCAACGAAAAGCCGTCCAGAGAAGGTCGATTGGCGGTCGAAACGCCTGATCACCGTTACACAAATCATCGGCGCTATCGCCAAACGTGATCCAGCGTGGGCTAAAAAACTGACAAACCAAATACTTCAGGGGGAGACAAAGGAAACTGAAGGCGCGTCCATTACTGAGAATCAGCGAACATCGGGGACCGCTCAGAGAACATCTGAGACTGCTCAGAAGTTGCTGACCGCTGGCTCCTCTCTCGTGTCCACCAATCTTACTTCAGCTCTCAACTTCGCAACCGCTAGCCTCAAGTATCCACCCACATTATTTTTGACGATCTTTTTGTACAAGCTGGCGGAAGTCAACCCGCAGGCAGCCGATGCGTTTTATCTGCAAGCGCTCGCTGCCTACGCCGATAATTCCATGAATGGGTTTCTCTATTTGTCAGGATACCCCTTCGGAAAAACTCGTGACGCTGGAGAGATGCCTGCGTATACGATCTACCGCGTCCCCTCTGGTTTCACTCCGAATCGAACTCTGCAACGGCAGTTCGTTCAAATCCTTTTGAATAGAGCGCGGTCCTTATTAGAGGCACCTGTAGAAGCACCTGCCGCTGAACACGGCCGAGATCCGGTTTCTGAAGCTAGTCAGATCGCGTTGGCCTTAACCCGCTTGCAAGATCAGATCCACCAATCACTCCCAGATTTTGACGGCCCAGTTGAACAAGCCAAACGGGGTATGTTTTCGTTGCTTTCTCAAGACTCTCAACGCCGCGTTGATCAGTTATTCAAGGGTCGCAATCAGCCCCCTCGGTCATTCGATGACCAGGTTGAAGCGGCCGGGAAGCAACAAGATGCTGACAAGCGCGATCAGATGTTAGCGTTCGCAGTACTCGGCAGTGCCGCAGAGGAACTCGATCGCGTAATCCAGGTTGCCGAAAGGATTTCGGATTCAGATGTTCGCAACAAACTGCTCGGGTGGCTCTTTTTTTCTCGCGCACAAGCGGCCATCAAAGACAAGAGGCTCGATGACGCGAGAAGGTTGGCATCCAAAGTACCCGAGTTGGACCGTCGGGCTTATCTGTATTCGAACATCGCTGAAGAATCGATTAAGCAAAGTAACGATCAGGCGCAGGCAAGGGAAATACTCGAGGAGGTGGCAGACATAGTAACCAGGGCGCCAAGTACAGTCGTTACAGCACGCGCGTTGCTTGGGTTGGCTTATCTTTACATCAAAATTGATGTGAATCGAGCGATAGGCCTTCTTAGCGACGCTGTTAAATGTATTAATCGACTTGAGGCCCCCGATTTTTCCAACCAGTATGTCCAGATCAGGGTCGAGGGGAAGACATTTGGCTTTTACACTGGATTCCAGACACCGGGTTTCAACCCCGAGAATGCTTTTCGAGAGTTTGCGAAAGTTAATTATGACGATGCCTTTTATCAGGCCAGTAACTTTGCAGACAAACCTATTCGCGCTCTAACAACACTTGCCGTGGCAGAGACCTGTTTGCAGAGGGCGCTAGCAAGACAAAAGTCTGAGAAGACAAAGAAAAAGGAAAAGTTCTGAAGCTAGCCAATTAATCACACGGATAAGAATCGATGTCGAAGATTTTTGGCGCTAGTGACAACTGCGGACCGAACCCACAACTCTACTTTGAAGAAGACCTTAAAGATTGACCCTCCGCCGTCTTCCACTGCTCGTAAAACTTAAACACAAACTTCTTCTGCGCGCCGGGTCCGCCAAAGAACCCATCATCAAAGTCGTACTTCAGCATCTCCTCAAACGCTTGTTCCGCGGTCCAGCCGTCGTGCGTGATGCGGTAAACCGCCGTCATCGCGCCCGTGCGATGACGCCCACCTTTGCAATGAACGTAAACCGGACCATTGGCCGGATCGTTCACCAGCCGCAGGAAGTATTCAGTCTGGTCCTTCGTAGCCGCCCTGCCCGGTAAAAGCGGCAGGTTGAAGTAGTTCAATCCTAAGCTATCAGCCCACTGACGCTCCGCCGGTACGTAATCCCGTCGCAAGTCAATGATTGTCTTCACGCCCATCGCTTTCAACGCCGCCATTTGAGACTGCGTTGGCTGCGATCCGCGAAAGTAGTTGTCGTTAACTTTGCCGAAGTTCTTGATCGGCAGCGGCGCAGTGCCGACTTTTTGCGCCGAGGTGAAAACGCCCGTAAGGGCCAGCATCAGCAAGACCCCTGCCGCTGCCAGCCCCCTCGCGCTGTGAAACCGTTGTCGAATGCTACTCATATCGTCCCGCCCAATTTTATCGTTTCGAAGTTGCAACCGATTCGCTCAACCTGTTCAGTTGATTCACGCGATCGCGAATTACCGCTACGAAACCGTTCATTGTTTGCTCATCGTAGTTAGCAGCGCGAAACGCGTCGCGAAGCTGTTCGTCACTGAGCTGCGCCAGCAGTGATCCGATCCATCTCGCGTTCTCAACTGAGATGTTCTGCATCACACGTTCCTTTCGCTCCTGGCTGCTCCGATAACTCGGCTTGAAGATCGAGGCGAACACGCCCATCTTCTTCGGAGTGGTGTCGTAGTCGAATTTTACCATTCCGTTTTCCACACCCAGCACAAACTTACTCGAACGGAAGTCAGCCAGCGTGTTTTTCGAACGCTTGCCACCGAGCCCGCCGACTTTGCCGAGCGTGGCGCCGATATCCGTAGCTACATACTGCGCTTCCAACTCACCCGTTTCGGAGTTCGTGGTTGAGAGCACGCGGTTGTTGCGAATACTCGTGTCGTAATTCGCCAGCAACACCATGAGCACCTTCAAGCCATCAAGCTCGCGTGTGTTAACGAACGGGTTCACTTCCCAATCCCAATTTTCGCCACGCGAAATGTTTTTACGTTTCGGTTCGAACCTGGCGCCACGAACCACGGAGCGATTCTCGATGTACTCCTGTCCGCGCGACAGCTTTGGAAGATTCTTGATCTCGGCGCGATCGACGTAGTAAGCCTCATCCGCGAAATAGCCAACTGACCACACGAGGCGAGTGGCTACAATTTCAGCCTGTGCTTCCGGCCCGACCTTAACAACCCACGTCTCACCGCGAGCGTCAGTCACCTCAAACTTCGGTGATTCGCCGGTCGATTCTTCTTTAATAAAAGTAAACGGAGCCACGGGGGAGAGTTCGGCCGATCCCCCCGAATGTAAGGTTGCGCCGTGAGATGTCGCCGGGGTCAGGCTGGCACGGCTGCCAATGTGCTCAGAACGATCGCTGCGACCAGCAATCTACCAAAACTTCCTGCGGACATGATGATCTGTTTCTCCTGTGTGCTGAGTGAAGTTAAACTCCGTTGCCCTCAATTCATAACGCGCAAGAGTTGGCCAAGAAGGAACACGAATGAATACGAAGCAAATTCTCTTCGCCGTAGTGAGCTTGCTCACGTTCATCAACCACGCCACGGCTCAGTCAAGCAGCAGCATCAACACCGAACTCGCGCGAGAATATTTCAGCGAGCTCAAGCAAACTTCCGATCGTGACGGCGGCAAGACCTGGGGCCTGCCTTTGTATGGGGCCATGATGTTTGTCGACCCGCGCAGTCGTAACGTCGTGGCCAACCAGGCAGATCTCGAAAACAAGCTGACGCCGCAGGACGGTGTGTTCGTGGGAACGCTTCCGAGCGAAATCAGTCCCGCGAATACCGCATTCCATTGGGCAGGTGTCCATTGGACGATGGTTCTCTGGCCGGTCTCTCAATTCCGTCAGGCTCGCGAACGCTTGTTACTCCATGAGTCTTTCCACCGGCTGCAAGAGAAACTCGGACTACCCGCGCGTGATGCAGTGAATGCGCATCTCGACACGCTCAATGGCCGGATCTCGATACAAATGGAGTGGCGCGCACTGGAACGCGCATTACGGCAGACGGGCTCGGCGCAAAAAGTTGCCCTCGCCGACGCGCTGCTCTTTCGTAATTATCGTCGCTCACTCTTTCCAGACTCTGCCAAGAATGAAAACGCGCTGGAACTCAACGAAGGATTGGCCGAGTACACGGGCGTGAAACTAAGTTCGGCGGATCTGAATGAAACCGTTTTGCGCGCAAATTTTATTCTGCGCCAAGCGCGCAACAATCCTACGTTCGCCCGTTCCTTTGCATACATTTCAGGCCCCGCGTATGGCGCTTTACTTGATTCGAGCGCGAAACCGTGGCGCGCCAGCTTGAAGCAAGCTGCCGATCTCGGAGCACTGCTGCAACAGCGCTACGGGATTACGGTTCGCGTATCGGAAGCAGCTGCACGCGCTGCGATATCGCGTTACGAAGGTGAAGAGATCGTTACGGTTGAGACTGAGCAGGAACGCAGAAGGAATGAGCAGATTGCCGAAGCAAGAAAGAAGTTTATTGACGGACCAGTCTTGCTGATTTTCTTATCTCCGGACGTGCGCTACAGCTACGACCCTAATAATGTAATCGGGATCGACGCAGACAATACCGTATATCCAACACTGCGGCTCGTGGATGCATGGGGCGTCCTCACGGTGAGCAATGGAGCCTGGATTGAACGCGACGCCACCGGGCGCCTAGTGAGCGCTCGTGTGCCGGCGCCATCCGACCTGGCGGCGCGGCCATTGAAAGGAGATGGTTGGTCCCTGGAACCGGCACACGGGTGGGAAGTGGTTCCAGGCGAACGATCGGGAAATATCAAAATAAGAAAACGACCGTAGACGGCTTACTGCGTTTGCACCCTGGTTTAGTTGTAACGGAGGTATTTCTCGTACCAGTCTTTACAACTGATTTCACGTTCGCGAAACACAACGGGCAAATCAGATCGAGGTATTCGAACAGCATCAGCGGGATAGGTCAGGACCCCCAAGTTTCCCCCACACCCGGTGTCTTCGACATTGGTAATGAAGATCTCAACCCGACCGTCGCCCTCACAAGCACCGTCGATAATGGTCCAAAAACCTGATGAAGGACGTTGGCCATTTGCCGACACGATTAACATCTCTTTCGAAAAATCGATCTCCGGTCGTGGCGGGATCCAATTGCCTGGCGCGATTGGAGCGGTGAGCTGTTTCCAGAACTCGTTGTATTGGTCTTGATTCTTAATAACGAGGCGAAGCGCCTTGTCAGTCTTAAACCCAAAGGATGGGAACGCTCTGGTTCCGCCGAAGCGCAGGGGGATAGAGGGCCCAGTCAGTTTAAGACCAACTTCGTAGAACGTGATCGGGAGCGATTTGCCGCGACATTCAACCGGAGCCGTCCCTTGCGTCCCAAACCACAGTGAGAGACTCAGGACCGAAAATAGTAATAGCGCTAGTTTCATAGTCGCGACCTCCGATAACCACTTCACGCCGCGTCGGCGTAACAGTTGCAATCTTAACGCGATGCGAGCGGGGTCGTAAGCGGAAGTATCCAGCGTGCGGGTAACAAACTCACTTTTTCCTTCGCCAGATCCACGTTGGTATCGACTAACAACTGCCGTTCGCGGCCGTTAAGCGAAACCATGGCGTGAGCCCGCACTTCGACATTATCGTAACCTTCACGCCTCTTCTCTTCAGCCAGGTAATGAGCGAATTGCACGAGCAGGTCCGGCTTCGTCGTCATTTTGATCTGATGAGATTTCAGATAATCTTCAGCCTTGATGGTCCATGTTTTTCCACTTGCCGGATGTGTGACATTAAAGACCGCCGTGCCCTCCTTTGTTCTTAATTTCATGTGCCACGCAAAATTGTGTCCTTCTTCGGTCCAACTTACGTTTCCCGAATAGAGGTAATGACGAAGCGGGACAAGAAGCTGCACAACAAGGTAGGCGGCCAACAATCCAGCAACTCGTTTCTGCGAGCGCGTTAAGTCCACACCACTGATTCTTTTCGTAATCGTCTTAGGTCTTGCGGAGGCTTGTGACGGCTGCGCGTCGAGATACTCCTCGCCGGGCGACATAAACCCTCGAGCAAAACGTCGCGCGAGATCGGGCGGAAAGAAAATCAACAGCGCGCCCAGCATCAACCACGGAAAGATGCCGATCTCAAATATCACCGCGTTGAGGAGATTGAAAACAACTGCCGCTGCAAATGCGAAAGGACGCGTGCGTCTCCAGAGGAGCAGCGGGACCACCAGCAGGTCGAGCAGCAACCCGCCGATCGCAAAACTGTAGACTACCCATTCAGCCCCAAATACATGACCGAGTCCTGGCATTGTGGTCAACGGACGTAACCAAATGCGCATCGGCTCTCCGCCAAAAATCCAATCGCTGTTGAGTTTGGCAATTCCGCCGTAAAAATATGGTATGCCGATTTGTGCCCGCAGCAGCCACAACGTCCACGCGGGAACCACGTCCGAACGGATCTTGCGACGCAGCAACGCGTCGATGGAAAAAGCGCGTTCTGCGGGGAGGAAACACATGAGAAAACTGATCAGACAGACCAGATAGAAGTGGTTCAGATAACGAGTCTGTTCCAGCAGAAAAAAGTATGTGAAGGCGAGAAAAAAGACCGGTGCGGCGATGCGATAAAACAGTCCCAGCATCACACACGCCGCCGCTACGCCGAGTACGACAAAGTGAATGTACATCCCCGAACCCGGCCAGGGCTTCACCCAACTGAAACCGTAGTAAGTAAAGGTGAGTACAGGCTCAACGAAGTAACGCGTGATCCAGCCGTAACTGAAGTAGCGATAAACTTCCCACAGCAGAATGCCGCCGAACACGATGCGGAAGAAAACCAGGAACGAGATATCGACGGGTTCGAACAGCGCCGCACACACCCGTTGCCACAGATTCGCTTTCGCGCCGGCGTTGGAGACCACAGACGGCGCAGCAATATGCACTTCTTGCGCGGGAACGGTTTGCATTTCTGTCGTAGTTTCTGCGAGCTAACTTGCGAGCCGGGTTAGTTTAGCTCATTCCGCGAGGTCAAACGAAGGAATGCTTCTTCCAGACTTTCCTGGGCCGGGCTTAATTCATACACCTTGATGCCGTTGCCGACTAACAACGCGTTTGCTCGAGCCAGCGCTTCCGCATCCGCGTCAATCCGCAAAAACGAAGCGCCATTCTGGCTAACTGACAAACCGTGTTCTTTGCTCAGTAACTCAAACGCTCCCGCTAAATTGTCAACGCGCACTTTGTGCAGGTTCGTCGACGCTGTCAGCGCCTCTGGTCCACCTTCGTAAAGCAGGCGGCCTTCGTGAATGATTCCCACACGATTGCAGAGTTGTTCGATCTCCGTCAGCAGATGACTCGAAAGCAACACCGTCAACTTAAATTCGTGTCGCAAACGTCGAATCAGCTTTCGCGTTTCGTGTATTCCCTGCGGATCGAGACCGTTGGTAGGTTCGTCGAGAATGATGAGTTGCGGCGTTGGCAAAAGGGCTTGAGCAATTCCGAGGCGTTGCCGCATGCCGTAGGAATAAACCTTCACCGGATCTCCGGCGCGCTCACGCAAGTTGACGATTTCGAGCACCTCTTCCACGCGCTTCTTTGAGACGCCACCCGATAACGACGCAAGTAGCTGCAAATTCCTGCGCGCGGAGAGGTTCTCGTAGAACGCCGGCGTCTCGATGATCGCACCGACGCGCGAACGTGCGCGCAGATATTCCCAACTCGAATTTTGCACCGGAAATTTGATCAACCCTGAGGTCGGTCTCACTAAGCCCAGGAGCATTCGCAACGTCGTTGACTTCCCCGCACCGTTTGGACCAAGAAAACCGTAGATGTCACCGCGGTCGACGCGAATCGTGAGTCGATCGACGGCCATGCGGCGGCCAAAACGCTTCGTCAGGTCTTCAGTTTGTAGAGCGACGTCGGACATTAATTATGAAGTCCTACTTCGACTAACAACGGCCAGTGGTCCATACGTCCGACCGCGGCGTTACGCAAGACTTCGACTCGTCCAATCTGTTCGAGTTCAGGTGGCCCAAATATGTAATCAATGCGGCGATCGTTGATGGCAGTGTCGCCAGCATCGCGTCCCAGGTCGCGAAACCGGCGCAGGATATGGCTGTACGATTCGCTGTCGTGTTTCAAGTTGTCGGTATAAAGATTTGTCTCGTTGGCGGCTTTGAGCTCGAAGTTGAAATCACCCGCGATGAACACCGCAGACGATTGTCGTCGCCGTTCAACCCAATCCATTAGGGCTTCGGTGTAGGTCCTTCGCCGTGCAGCATTGAACGCATCAGCGTGAGCGCTCAAAACGAGCACTTCCGGTGAGTTCCCGCGCGGCCGAAATGAAGCGGCAAGGGCGTACTGAGCACCAACCGGCACGGGAATGAATGCCGCTCGCGAATCCTTAACGAGTACGGCCTCGAAACGATCGCTTCTTCCTTGCTGCGCAACCGCGCCACGATACTTGCCATGTAACAAACCGAGCAAAACGTTCAACTGCGCCTTGCCCGTCAGTTCCTGAAGCGCAACTGCATCGGGATCGTGGCGCAAGATTACTTCCGCAACGGCCGGCAAATCCTTGTCGTGCGCGCGTGTGTCGTCTTCGAGTTCGGCGTAACCGATGTTCCAGGTGAGCAGACGCAGTGAATTAACAACGCTCGCCGATGACGCGCGGTTGTCGCTGGATTCAGACGGCTGCGCGAAGTGGACCGCGCCCACAATCATCAGGCAAAACAACAGCAGCAGGATCAGTTTCACCCACATCTCAGGTAACGATATCCTTTCGCTCGAAAATCACCACAGTCGCCAGCAATAAACCCGTCGTATACGCGCCGCAGGTACAGGCGTAATGCCATAGGTTTCGCCACGGAATCTCCGGCTTGAATACGTCGCGCCAGAAGTCCATGTCAGTAGTAAAAAAGTAAGGCCGCAAATGCTCGAAAAACTCTACTCGTCCAACTATGTAGAGAGTCAGGTAGGCCGCAATCGTCATCACGATTGCTTGTGCCGGTGAGTCGAAGACAACTGAACAAAGCAGCGCAAGCGCGGCTATAACGAGCAACGCCCAGGTACCTGACAAGACGGAGTAACCAAAACGCATGAGCGCGTCATCACGCATGATCTTTCCTGGCGCGTCAACAAGATTCAACGGACCGGGATAGAGTTCGAGGTTGCCCCAGCCGACGAAAATCAGGCCGACGATAAGATTCAAGCCGATAAAGAACGACAATAGCAGCGCGGCGTGCAGTGCGGTCACCAGAAACTTCGAAAGCACGAGTGACGCGCGAGAGATCGGGCGCGTACAGATCATCCGCAGCGTGCCGCCGCGCGCTTCGCCGGCAATCTGCGACCCCGCGCTCATCGACACGAATATCGGGAGCAACAACGTAAACGAAAACAGCAGCGAGTAGAGCGCGAAAGTCAGGCCGTTGAAGTATTGCTTCGATTCATACGTATATTTGAACTGCTCCACAGCCTCACCACCCGTTTTGCGCGCGGCATAGGTATAGAACCCCCAAAGCATCAGCGCCACAAACGCGATGAGCACGAGGAACGAAAGATAAAAGCTCCGCGCGCGAAACAGCTTCTCGAGTTCCAGTTTGAGTAACGTAAGCATGGCTGCAACGCCCTTTGATGCGAGATTCAACGTGCTCGGAAAGTCTCTTGTTCGCAATATTATCGGAGAGGAACGGGGCCGCAACCGGAGTAGCCACACTGCCTGCAACAGTGTTTCATCAGGACATCTGAGACTTCACACAAAAACGCGGCGCGGGCCCAGCACCCACGCCGCCCAGTGACGACTCAGCCACAGTTAGCTTAATCGCCACCAGTACACAAAGAGATTTTGATCAGAGAGACAGTGCGGGCAGACGACGGAAAAATACCTAAGCCATCCAGTATTCAGCAGAAATAATTTGTTTGTAACAAACAAATCAAGACGGGTGGCCGCGCCTGCCCGGTTTGATGGGCGCGGGCGTAGGCGTCGCACTCGGTGACGGAGTCGGACTAGGCAGAGGCGTCGGAGTCGGCGTAGGTGTCGGAGTCGGTGACGGTGTGGGAGTCGAAGACGGCGTCGGGCTCGGCAAAGGTGCTGGATTGCCGTCGGGGTCGCTGGTGAGTGCGATACCGGCGTCGGCACGGAAAGGTACGTCCCCGTCGATACTTTCGGCCATGCGAATCACGTGGCGAGCGAGGTCCTTATTTAAAAGGAGGGGGAATCTTGCACGGGCCAATGCGGCTTCGCCCGCAACCAGCGGCGCCGCCATCGATGTCC
The DNA here is from genome assembly GCA_020199835.1 of Acidobacteriota bacterium. GTDB lineage: Bacteria > Acidobacteriota > Blastocatellia > Pyrinomonadales > Pyrinomonadaceae > PSRF01. The sequence goes on from JAIVJV010000012.1 coordinate 195,343, forward strand.
CACTCCACGTGCCGTATTGACCGTTCGGAACCGTGCTCAAAATCCCCTGCCCCGGCGCCGCAACGTGAACCCACGATCCGCGGCTCGAGAAAGATGCCAACGTGTCATTGATGGCCGAAGCGGCAACGGCAATCAGGCCATCGACGTTTTCCGCCGCCGGATACTGTCTGGTGTCATCGCCTCCGTTGCCGGCAGCGGCCACAACGACGAGATAGGGGTTCGTCGACACCGGAAAATCCTGTGAGTCGCTGGACCCGCTGCCACACGCCTTCTCCAGAAGGGTGCCTATCAACTGGGTTTCTCTCAACGTAGACAGACTGAGGTTGATTACATCCGCGCCGTCTGCGGTGGCTGGATTACCATCGGGATCGACGGCATAAACAAGAGCTTCCGCCAACACCCAGACGTTCCCCACGCCGTGGCGATCCAAAACCCTGAGCGGAATGATTTTCGCCTCCGGCGCAACGAGGGCAATGAGCCCCGCGACATGCGTGCCGTGTCCGTATGGTCCGGTTTGCTGATCTCCGACTTCACTCGGATCGTTGTCGTTGTCGACAAAATCCCAACCCGGCAATAGATGTCCGGCGAGAGCCGGATGTGTGGCATCCACACCGGTATCGAGCACCGCGACTTTGATTGGACCATTTGGCCCAGTCCCTCTATTCACCTGATGCGCGAGCGGCAAGTGAATCTTTTCCGGCGCCCATTGCGATACGAACGTTCCGTGGTCGCCACCGACGCTCCAGGTGTTGCCAACGCTCCACGTGTTACCGCCGCCAACGGGCGGTTTAGTAATGTAATTGGGTTCGACAAGCGCGACGCGAGAATCGCTATCCAACTCTCTGACACGGTCTTCAACGCGCGCGTTATCGGTAATGCGCAGTCTGAAGATCGGGCGGCTGCCAAATTGATCGAGGGGAAGCGGATCGAGTGAATACTCGGCAGCAATCGACGCGAGGTCCTGCGTCGTTCTCAGCTTGACGATGACTTCGTCTGCGACAAACTCTTCACCCCCGTCCGTTGCATTCACGACCTCGCCGTTACGCACGCCTGAAAACAGGAGCAGGAGCACGACAAGCAGACAGGACAACATCGCCGGAGTTCGACGCACGGGAGGCCTCGCTTTACAACCAGGAATCTCGGGGAGCGGGAGACAACATAACGAAAATCTGTTCGGTTGCCAACCAATTTTCGGAACGTTTTCACCAACGGCCAACGAGCACGAAAGGTGACCAGAAAAACGGGTGGGGTCGCTCGTTTAACAACCTGATCTGCGCCGCGCGTAGCGCTGCCGCGCAGGACTTCGTCCTGACAAGTTCTCGATAAAACGACGACATCAACTCCGTTGTCGCCTCATCGTCGATCGTCCAAAGACTCATCATTACGCTTGGTGATCCGGCGGAAAGAAAGCCGCGTGTGAGACCCATCAGCTCGTCGCCCGGCGCAACCGCATTCATGCCGGTTTCACAAGCGCTTAGCGTCACGAGCGCGCAATTCAGTTTCAACCCGTATGCATCACGTGCGGTAAACCAGCCATTTGCTAACTTGAGTGAGGAAAAGAGCGGATTGTCCGAACGAAACTGAGCGTGACAAGCAAGATGGAGGACGTCCACGGCCGTCGAGTTTTGGATCAATGCGTCAGTAGTAGCCGCTTCATTGGAAAAGCGCTTGACCCTGGTGAATATGTTATCGAGTACGTCGAGTTCCTCATGCACGCGCGGCATCTGCTCGTCGGCCAAACCCAGGGACAGCGCGGTTTTCAAATCGTGTCTCGGCCGATCTAGACACTGCAGCAAAACCGCCGCACTGGGCGCGAACGAAACTTCCCTGCGCTCGATTAAATAAGTCGCACCATCGTGTAATGCCTGGAACGGTAAATAGTGCAGCGCTCCGTGCGGGACGATCACGAGGTGACGCTCCCCGATTCCCGGTTCCACTGTTCGCAGCAGTCGATCGTAAAGCGAGCGTAAGTGCTGGCGCGTCCGTTCCGTGAGCGCGGGTAGATGATCTCTAACCTCAGTAGATCCGTAACGCAACGTGTCGATCTGAAAACGACAGCGCTCAATCTCCGCCACGATTTCGGCTTCAGTTCCAAGCTCTCGCACGACTTCAACGCGCTCATCAGTAACCACAAACGCGACGAGTCGATCGTCTATCGTCGTGTATTCAACGAGGGCGCGTTCGGCGCCGAGTGCAGTTTGAAGCCGAGCGATCGAGAAGAGATCTTGTTCGTGATCTGCGACGTCGGCATGTGTGCCGCGATGCTGAAGTTGACGTGTGATTTCCTGTAGCCGCCGTTCGCGTTTGAGGAGTTCGCGCTCTAATTGGGAGTTCTGATCCTGAACCTCGACCGTGCCGCGAACAGAACGGTGCATCTGGTTGTACAGGTAGTTCAGCTCTTCTCGCAGTTTCTCAGCCTGGCGTTGAAGATGTACTTCGAAATCGTCCCGTGCCGCAGTCGCTAGCACGATCCGGCCGGCCAAAGCATCCGCGAGCGCGCGCGATTTAGCGCGTTCCACAAAATTCAGTGCTTCAGACACTCTCGCATCACCGACGGCGAAACAGAGTTGGGCCAACTTATGATAGGGAGAAATTCGATTCGAAAAGAACGCGGTGCGAAACTCTTCGCCGGGTATAGGCGCGCGTAACTCTTCGGTGATCTGAATCGCACGCTTGAAATACAACTCAGCAAGCTGAAAATCCCTCTGATCCATGGCGAGCGCCCCGAGTGAACTTAAGCAACGCTCGGCTATCTGGGGTTGGCCGTGGTCTTCCGCTGCCTGAAGTGTTCGCTCGAGCGTATCACGCGCTGGTCCAGGATCACCAAGAACGCGATCTGCTTCACCGCGCAACCAACGCGCAAGCAGTAATCGCTGCCAGCTCCCGGACATCAACAACGCAGCCTCAGCCTTACTCACAATCATTCGGGCGCCTTTGAACTTGCCTTCGCGATAAAGCAACTGGGCATGGGTCAACTCAACCAGGGCCGCGCCTACGACATTTTTCTCCCTCGCGTACAGTCGCTCTGCTTGTTCGAGCCAGCGCTGCGCCTCTTCGATTTTCCCCAATAGGATGAGCGCACGGCCACCATAAGCCTGGGCCCGGGCTTGTTCGGCGCGCATGCCGTGCTCGGCAAATATGGACACGACGTGCTGATAGATTTCGAGTGCCTCTGCCGCGAGATTGAGTTCGAGATAAGCGTCGCCGATCTCGTGTTCCGCGAGTACTGCCTGAATCGTGAGGCCGAGTGCCGTGTAGCGCTGACGCGATCGTTCGAGATAGTCCAGAGCGCGATCGTAGCGGCCTTGCAGCAGGGCGAACAGTCCGATGTTTCCTTCGATTCCTGCAAGAGTCACATGATGTTGCGATGCTTCTGCTTGTTTGAGCGCTTCCTGGAAAATTTCTTCCGCGGATTTGAACTTGTGCAGTTGCGCGTGAGTGTTTGCGAGGCAGTTGTTCACGGTCGCGAGCTGCTTCTGATCATTGAGCAAGGTAAAGCGTTCGCGAGCCGCAGTCTGGAATGCCTCGGCATCGTGGTATCGATCGCGCCGAAAATACAGGTTGCCGATGTTGTGTTCGATCTTCCCAGCGGCGTGAAGATCGTTGTACGCGAGAAAGACATCGCGTGCCCGGAGGCCACAATCAACCGCTTCATCGTAACGGCCGAGCATCGACAGGGCGATCAGTTTGCTGACTTGCGTAGCAGCGGCAGTATGAATCTTTCCTAAACTGAGAAACCGGTGCTCCGATTCTTCCAGTTGGGTTATCGCGAATTGCATTTCGCCGGCGATAAGAGCTTTGAGCCCGCCAGCCCAGGCGCTCAACGCGGCGATTTCAGCGGTGGGTCGGATTTCCGCGAGGACTTGCAGTGCGGCAGCGGCGCCGAGGGCTTGTGCCGGACTGGTACTCCAGCCTTCGAGACAGATGTCCTTTAAACAGTAGGCAAGCTCAACATCGATAAGGGTCGAATTTTCCCACAGCAATGCTTCGCGATTGATATCGTTGGAATTAACGAGTAGCGACGCAAGTTCTGCATGCTGCATTGCCAGGCCTAATCCTTGAGCTCGAGCTCCGGGATCTCGATTTCAACATCCGGCATTCTTACTCGAAGCGAATACATTCCTAACGGTATCGCTGGAAACGAAAACTCGCAAAGTTCATTCAGCTCGGTGGTCACTGTCCCAGTGGCGCCTGAGAGCTCAATTTGCGCGCCGGGGCAGTTGTCTCTGATGACCTGTCCAGCGAGACGGCACTCCTCATTCTCAACTGTAACGCGTAAATCCAGAGCCGTTTCTTGCGCCCTATAAAGCAATTGCCGCGACGCCGTACGAATCGAGCGCATTCCGAAAGCCGGACCGGCGGAACGGCTATCAAACGTCAGCACCGCGATGATACGCGGCAACCGCGCCGGCGTCGCTGGGCTGAAGATATTTAAAGCAGACATCAGCACATCACGCGGAACGTCTTCCGTCGTGTCATTCTTCATCAGGAAGAGCAGCCGCCGCAGATTTTGCAAAGTCGCGTTGCACGTCTCACATACCGCGAGGTGAGATTCCGCGTCTGGCAGCGTTTCTAACGACGCGCGCTCTTCGGCGATGTCCGCGAGGCTTTCCAGGGAAATATGTGGTGAGTTAGTCATATCCAGTTCTCGCTGAGCTCGCGCCGTAACAGAGCCTCGTGACTTCGAGAAAATACATACGCCTTATTTCTGCAATATACGGAGCAATTTCCGGAGGCAACGCGCTCGTGTCGGGCCAACGCTTCCTTCGGGAATTTCCAGAGCAGCGGCGATCTCCTGATATGAGCGTGGTTCGGAGCTATAAAAGAGCATGTGCACCAGAGTTCGACAACGGTCGTCTAGTGACGAAACCGCGAGTCGGATCCGATGTTGCTCTTCGAGCAGCAACAACTGCTCGTCGGGCAGCGGCCTTTCATCTCGCACCACCGGTTCGACGTCATGAATCGTTTGACCGGCACTTACAGCTACTACTCGCTCCCGTTCGGCTTTGGAGATCGTTCGCCACGTCTTCCTTCGCGCAGTCGTAACCAACCAGGCCTGCAACTTTTCCGGTTCTTCGATGTCGTTCAGTTTTTGAAAAAGAGTGGTGAATACGTCCTGAAAGATCTCGGCGGCTTGAGCTTGATCGAGTCCGGCGCGTAGCGGAATCGTGTAGATAAGACGTTGATAACGCTGGACCAGCTTCTGCCACGCAAGCTGGTCACCGCCCCGGCAGTCCAATACCAACTGCAGATCACTATCTGTCATTTTGTATCAGGAGTTCCGCGCCACGACAGAATAGGGTTTCGCACACTTTGTTGTCTAGATGTGCGTAATGATGAAAGGCCTTAAAAACCCCACACACAAGATTTTCAAAGGCGTGCCTGCGCGTTTACAGATGTGTGTCTCGCCCGCGACGTGAAGATCATCTCGCGACACTCGCGACACTGACAAGGGCGAGGCGTGGTTATTGCATGTACCCCCTTCCGTCGAAACCGACGTTTCGAAACGCTACGACTACACCAGGGGGTAAAGAAATGCCACGCAAGACCGACCAACGTACACCATCCGGCACTGCTGACAATCTTCTTCAACATGCAAAAGAAACAACGAGCAACGTTGTCGATCAAGTGCAGCAGCAAGCCGGCTCAAAAATAGATCGCCGAAAAGACGAGGCCGCCAATGAACTCGAAAAAGTCGTCGGCGCTGTGCGACAGTTTGGCCAGGGACTCGGTGATCAGCAGCAAGGCCCGCTCGTACAGTACGCCGCGGAATATGGAAAGAAAGCGGCCGACGGCCTCGAGCGATTCACCAACTATTTACGCGAGACCGATACGCGCGAACTCGTCCACGGAGTCGAAAGGTTCGCACGCCGCCAACCGGCCTTGGTTCTGGGCGGAGCATTCCTGCTCGGACTGGCAGGAGCGCGCTTTCTGAAGAGTTCGATGTCGGGCGCCGCTACCCGATCCGACACAGATTTCGGCCGCGCATTGCCGCCGCCACCCACACACCAGCCGATTCACGTACCAACAACTACGTCGGCCGGAATGTGATTGAAGGAGGTGCACTGTGCAGCGCATGAATGAAGTACGACGCATTGAAGAACGTCCACTCAGTGAACTGTTCTCGGACCTTGTGACCGAAACCAGCAACCTCGTGAGAAACGAAGTTGCGCTGGCGAGAGTCGAATTAACGGACAAGGCAAGCAAGATCGGAAAGAATGTCGGCTCACTGGTTATCGGTGGCGCAGTCGCATATGCCGGAGTGCTGGCGATCGGCGCCGCGGTGATCATGCTACTCAGCCGCGTCATGCCTGACTGGCTTGCCGCACTGGTGGTCGGGCTGATAGTCGTCTGTGTTGCCTGGTTGATGATCAGCAAGGCGATCACCGCGCTTAAGAAAGTGGAGCTGAAGCCGGAAGCAACTGTCGAGTCAGTAAAGGAGGACGCCCAATGGATCAAAGACCAGATCAGTTAAACGACGAAAGTTGGTACGAAGACCGCACTACGCGGCCGCGTGTTGAGGACCAAGCAATGGTCGCGGACACCGTTTCGGATTACGACAGCGAGGCGGAACGCATCAAGGCCGACATCAAAGACACGCGCGCCGACTTGGGCCAGACGCTCAATGAGATTCAGGAAAGACTGAGCCCGGAACATGTCATGGATCAGGTTAAAGAGACAGTTCGCGAGGCTACAATCGGAAAGGTCGAAAAAGTGATGGAAAGAGTAAACGATACGATCAGCAACGTCACGGAACCTGCGATGGAAGTCATGGGTCGCGCAGGTGAAAAGCTGAAGGAAACAGGATCGGCGGTGACCAACACTGTTCGGCGGAATCCGATTCCCTTGGCTTTGATTGGGTTGGGTTTAGGTATGTTCATCGTCAATCGCGTTCGCAATGCGGATGATCCCACGATGAGGTCGCGGACGTATGAACCGGATTTCGAGCCGGGCTATGGCATGAGCACGCCTCAATACCGGGGCATGGGACGCCAGTACGGAGACCGTTCAGGTGAATACGCGGGAATGTCGCGCCAGTATGGTATGTCGAACCGGTCGACTTTGGGGCAAATGAAGGAGACCGCGAACGACTTTGCTCATGGAACTGCGGAACGCGTTTCGCACTTGGGCCATCAAGCGAAAGAAGGAGCGATGTGGGCGGGACGTGGTTTCCAACGCATGCTTCACGAGAATCCGCTTGCGGTTGGCGCAACGGCAATTGCTGTTGGCGCAGCGGTTGGCCTGGCGCTGCCCACCACGCGCGTGGAACAGGAATATATGGGTGAAGCCAGCGAGAGGTTAGTTGACAAGGCGCAACAAGTCGCACGCGACGCGATGGATAAAGTCAAGAGCGCCACTCAAGGCGAGGGTGGCGGTGGACAGGGAGCGGGTCAGTCGCAACCTGGCCAGCAGTCCCAACAGAGCCAGCAGTTCAAACAAGGCCAGTCGCAACAAGGCCAATCACAACACGGTCAGCCGCAACACGGACATACACCACAAGGACAGTCACAAGCGGCGGGTCAGTCGCAGCAGGGTCAGTCGCAGCAGGGTCAGTCGCAGCAGGGTCAGTCACAGCAGGGTCAGTCACAGCAGGGTCAGTCGCAGCAGGGTCAATCGCGGCCCGGTCAGTCACAACCCGGCCGACCAAACCCAACTGTGTAGAAATATTCTGGAGCGCGGAACAACTCGTTCCGCGCTCCAACCGTTACCTGCCACCCGCTTCCCTCCTCGCCAACACACGCCACACAAATTCATTGACAACGCGAAATGCCCTTGCTATATCAGCACCAACCGTTGTAGCCCGATAACGAAATCCCCCAGTCCGAACCGAGCTTCTTCTGTATAACTTCGTCCCTGAGGACGAGACACTGACGGTTCTTAGAGGACCCGGTGGTTCGTTCAAAACCTGAATTGTCATTACTGTCTTCGTAGCCCGAGCCGAGGGGGAATCATGCTATCTCGAAAATCAACACTCGCACTGTTCACGTTCTTTCTGATTTGCGTCACTTCCGCAGTCGCCCAAACTGATCGTGGCACTCTAACCGGCCGCGTCACAGATCCAAACGGTGCCGCTGTCGCAAATGCCAAAGTCACCGCCACCAATGTCAACACAGCCGAAACTCGCGAGGTCACCACTTCAGACGACGGGAACTACACGATTCCCGAACTCAAAGCCGACCCTTATAAAGTGACTGCGGAAGCGCCAGGCTTCAAAACCACGTCCGCGGAAAACATCGTCGTTGGCGTTCAGGTTAGCCGCACACTCGATTTCAAGCTCGAGATCGGCGAGATCAGCACTGTCGTCACGATTACCAACAATGAAGCGCCCGTCCTCCAAACCGAAACGCCTGTGCGGCAGACGAATGTGAGTGAACGGCAGGTGCGGGAGTTGCCACTGCTTGTCAGTTCGGAGTTTTCCGGACGTACACCCTTGTCCTTTATTTATCTTGACAGCAACGTGACGCAAGGTAGCGGCGCGCAAGGTACCGACACAACTCGTTTTCGCGTTAGCGGCGGACAGGCACTCGGGACGGAAATTCTTATCGATGGCGCAACTACGCGACGCACGCAAAACGGCACGTTCTTCTCCGAAGTCGCTCCGGGACCAAATGCGTTTCAGGAATTTACAATTTCTACAAGCACTTATTCGGCGGAGTTTGGCAACTCATCGGGCGGTGTCATCAACTTCACGCAAAAGAGTGGCGGGAACGAATATCACGGCGAGATCTACGATCTCATCCGCAACGAGAAACTGAACGCGAACACGTTTCGCAGCAACGCCCAAAGAATCGATCGCGCGCGCGATAATCAAAATGACTTCGGTTTCAACATCGGCGGTCCAATCACCTTCCCACACTTCGGTGAAGGTGGACCGATAATTCACACGCTCCGCAATCGCGCCTTTTTCTTCTTCAACTACGAAGGCTATCGGTTTACCGAAGGCTCAAACAACATCATTACCGTTCCCACACTGCGAATGCGGCAGGGAGACTTCTCCGAACTGCTGACCGATCCGTACATCCTCAATTTCTTCGGACACGGAATACAAATTTACGATCCGCGACAGCCTGCGGGAACCCGCACTGCGATTCCGGGTAATCGTCTCGATTTATACCTGGGCGGCGCGCGAATCGATCCGGTCGGCATCAACTCACTCCAGTTTTTCCCGGCGCCGAACACAACCGGCCCGAATGGTTCGACAGTTTTCCGTAACTACCTATCAACCGGGCTCCGGCCGACAAACATGAATCAGTACACGACCAAGCTCGACTTCGTCGCGTCTGACAATCACCGGCTTTCCGGCAGCTTCTCACACCGCAAGAACGATCGCATTGCCGGCGATCCGGTTCCGCGCTTTCCTTTGCCGTTCACGTCGCAGGGAGCTTTCAACCAACTCTTCAAATCGATCCTGGTTCGCGTTCAAGACGACTACACGTTTGGCCCGACGCTCTTGAATCACCTCAATGTCGGATTCACACGTTACGATGTCGCGAATCGCAATACGACCGATCCGTTCGACACGTCATCACTCGGTTTTCCGATTAATGCAACGCAGAACAGTGCATTTCCGCGACTCGGTTTTCCCGGGTATGGCTTCCCGGAAAGTTCGTCAGATCCGCGCGCTTACCAGGATATCGGTTCCAGTTTCTTTACCGATCACATCTTCGATACAGCGTGGCACGTCTCGGACTCGGTTACGTGGATCAAAGGGAAACACTCGTTCAAATTCGGCGCGGACGTACGCACATCGCAATTCAATTTCAGGCAAAGAATCGACCCGGGCGGCTCATTCAATTTCCGGCACGACCAAACCGCGGCTGATTTCGATCCCGATGGCGGGTGGCCCATCGCCAGTTTGATAACCGGCGCGACCGAGTTCTCTTTCAACTCAAACAACTCGATCGATCCGCAGTTTAGACAATTGACGCACGGCTATTTTGCGCAAGACGATATCAAGGTTACTCCTCGTCTGACGCTCAATCTCGGCATTCGTTACGACGTGCCGGGCCAACGATACGAAGCACGCAACTTCTATCGCGGCTTTGATCCAACTGCTCCCAATCCCGAGGTCGGCCGGCTCGGCGCGATTGCCGGCGCCGCAGGTCAAGGCGGTGTGCAGGCCGCAGAGCGTGCACTCACGAAGACTGACTACTCCAACCTTGGTCCGCGAGTCGGCGCAGCTTACGCGTGGAACGATAAAACAGTGATTCGCGGCGGTATCGGTCTCTACTATTCGCCGATCATTTACGGATTCGAAGGCCAGAACGAACTGCAAACAGGACTGATTGGTTACAACACCGGCTCAGGGCCGCGCACACCGAATGGCCGCAACGCGCAATTCTTCTTGTCGACGTATCCGTCGATTCCGCCGATCGCTCCCGACAGTCAGTTCATCGGCTCCGACGTGCAGTTCTTCGATCCGGATTTCAAGACCGGACGCACGCTGCAATACAGTCTCGACATACAGCGTGAGTTACCTTTTAACTTCGTGGCTTCGATCGGATATATCGGTCACCACGCCACCCGACTGCGATCTAATTTCCAGCGTTTGAATGCACTGCCGTTCAACGCGCTAAGGCTAGGATTCCCGGTGCTCAACATGTCGCTTGCAGACGCGCTTGCCGATCCGGCGATCGTGTCGTTTGCGCAGAGTGTCGGAGCGCCATTACCTGCATCAACGACCGCGGTCTTCCCCGGCTTCAATGGCAACGTTGCGCAAGCGTTGAAACCGTTTCCGCAATACAACCGCATCAACAATATTCTCGAGAGCCAGGGTACGAGTGATTACAACGCGCTGCAGGCGAAACTCGAACGGCGCTTTTCACGCGGCATACAAGCGGGAGCGTCTTACACGTTTGCGAAACTCATCACTGACGCTTCTGAAGATCTATTCGGTGGCTCACCACTCGGCGGCGTGCTGCAAAACCCCTTCAATCGCGAGTCGTTCCGATCTGTCTCTCCCAACAGCGCGCCACACGTGCTCGTGATCAATTACCTCGTCGAGTTACCTTTCGGAAAAGGCAAACGTTACCTGAACAGCGGCGGGTTCGTTGATAAGCTCGTTGGCGGCTGGCAGGTCAACGGTATCAATCGTTATCAGTCAGGCGTGCCGCTGAGTTTCTTTACGTCGGATCCCCTCTTCACTGACTTCCTGCAACTGACGGGATATCTCGGAAACCTCAGGTTGAACCCGACGGGTCAACCGTTCGAGAGCGAGGGCGCGTTCATCAACGATCGTTTTGGCCGGCAATTCATCAATGCAGGGGCGTTCACGCCGCCGCCGCAGTTTGGCTCAGGCTTTAACAACAATCCGAGTGGCGCACCCGTCGGATCCGCTGCTTACGCCGCCTACTACAACGATCCTTCGCGGTTCTTCGGCACGCTTGCACCGGCGCTGAGTAACGTGCATTCGCAGCCTTTCTTTAGCGAAGACGTAAGCCTTCTCAAGAAGACACGCATAACTGAAACAGTGGCGTTTGAGTTGGGCGCCGAGGCGTTCAACTTGTTCAATCGCTCGTACTACTTCTTCCCCACGACGGACTTGCGTGACGCTGCAAACTTCGGTTTCCAAAGTATTGGCGCAAACAATCCTCGTCGAATACAGATCCGCTTACGGCTGCTGTTTTAGAGATGAGTTGCCCGCAGATCACACGGATTGTCTTGCTGATTGCGCTAACTGCGACGTGCGCGGTTGGACAAGAGAGTGTAGACACGCACACGCGTCGCGGAATGATCGCCGCGGAGGCGAATAACTTGAAAGCGGCAGAACGGCACTTCGCGGCTGCCGCTTCACTCGCTCCAACAGATCCGTCAGCCAAAAATAACTATGGCGCGATTCTGATGCGTCTCGGTCGAACGGCGGAAGCACGCACCCAATTCGAAGCGTCGCTCAAACTGAATCCGGATCAACCGAGCGCATTAACGAATCTCGCACAGATTTATTTCAAAAGCGGTCAGCCTGATGATCTGCAAATGGCTCGAAGTCTGCTGGAGCGTGTTGCTAAGAACACTTCCGACCCCGCAGTTTCTCACGCGCTTGTTATTACTACCCTGAAGCTGGGCCAGGTGTTGATGGAAAAAGGGGATCTTCGCTCTGCCGGACGCACTCTCGAAAGTGCGGTGGCGAGCGGATTAGACGACGCAAAGATTTACGCAGCTTTGGCGGAAGTCTATCAAGCGGATGGTCACTATGAAAACGCGATTCCCGCAATGCGGCTCGCGGTGCTGCGCGATCCTCAGAACGAGATGTACCACTTCAGGTATGGTCTGCTGCTCACCGACTCACACGCGCCAGGTGCCGGCATTCTTCGTTTGCAGGAAGCGCTGAAGCAGTTTCCAAATTCCGCACGCTTGTGGTTAGCGCTCGGAATTGCTCAGCTCACGCATGGTCAGAACGTCGAGGCGGAAAACTCTTTCAAGCGCTCACTCGCCGTGGACGCAAAATTGGTACCCGCGATTGCGTATCTCGGCGTGACTTACGCGGAGCGAGGCGCATACGGCAAAGCGATCGATTTCTATGAACAGGCCATCGCGTTGAGTGCGAAACTCGGCGCGTTGTACTACCTCGCGGCAGATACGATGCTTAAAACAGCGAACGCCGATACAACTCGCGCCGAACGATATCTCAAACGCGCAACCGAGCTCGATCCGAATCTAGCCGGCGCTTATCTCGCGTGGGGCAGGCATTACGTTCGCACAAATCGCCACAGCGAAGCGGCGCCGCTGCTCGAACGCGCTGTGTCTTTACAACCTGAGTTACTCGAAGCTCATTATCAACTCAGCCGGGTTTATGTGAAATTGAAGCGAACCGAGGACGCTAATCGCGAGCTTGCTATCTTTAAAGAGTTAAGCGAGAAGCAGAAGGCCAGAAATGAAAGCCGTGAGATTGTCCGCCGGCTCGCTAACGTCAGATTCTGAACCACGGATAACACGGTTTTAGTCCGCGTTTTTATCTGTGTCATCTGTGGCTACTTGAGGTGAGAGAATGTTGTCCTTGCGAAGACTGGTTCAAGTAATCCCCCTTTGGCTACTGCTTGCTGCCACCGCGCTGGCGGCTCAGACCGAGCGTTGGTCCGAACAGAAAGCCCGCGATTGGTACGCAAGACAACCGTGGCTCGTCGGCAGCAACTACAATCCTGCCAGCGCGATCAACCAACTCGAGATGTGGCAGGCAGACTCGTTCGATCCGAAAAGAATCGATCTCGAACTTGGTTGGGCGGCGAATCTCGGGATGAACACCATGCGCGTTTACCTCCACGACCTGCTCTGGCAGGACGCGGAAGGTTTCAAACGGCGCCTCGATCAGTTTCTGACGATCGCCGCCAGACACAGGATCAAACCAATCTTCGTACTTTTCGACTCGGTTTGGGATCCGGACCCCAAGCCCGGCAAACAGCGAGCGCCGCGCCCCGGCGTACACAACTCGGGTTGGGTCCAGAGTCCAAGTCGCACGGCGCTGCAAAACCCCGCGGAGTATCCGCGTCTCGAAGCGTATGTGAAAGGCGTTGTCGGGGCGTTCGCGCGGGACCAACGGATCCTCGCGTGGGACATCTGGAACGAGCCCGACAACCTGAATCCCGGCAGCTACAACGAACTCGAACCGAAGAACAAGGTGGAGCTTGTGTTGCCGCTGCTCCGTCAGGCGTTCGGCTGGGCGCGTGAAGCGAAGCCCGAACAGCCGCTGACGTGCGGCGTGTGGAAGGGCGATTGGTCCACGCCTGAAAAGATGACGGAGATGGATCGTCTTCAGATCGAACTCTCAGACGTCATCACGTTTCATAACTACGACTCGCCGACTGAATTGGAGAAACGAATTAACTGGCTCAAGCGTTATAACCGTCCGATGATCTGCACCGAATACATGGCGCGCGGCAACGGCAGCTTCTTTATGGGCAGCCTCCTCGTCGGCAAGGCGCACAACGTCGGCATGATCAACTGGGGACTGGTCCAGGGTAAGACACAGACTCATCTGCCGTGGGATTCGTGGCAAAACCCTTATGTCGGTCGCGAACCGTCGGTCTGGTTTCACGAAGTGTTTCGCACCGATGGCCGGCCTTACATTCCGGAAGAAGTCGAGTTCATCAAACGGATGACCGGCAAGACGAAAGCACGAGCAGCGGCGAAGTAAACGTTGCAGCTAAGACGTCTCTTAATCGTTTATTCTCTCCTGGTTGTCGTTGTTGCGCAGCCTCACCTCGTAGCGGCGCAAGCTACCCAAGAGGCCTCGATTTCGATCGATGCTCGCCGAGTTGAAAACCGCATCAGTCCCCTGCTCTACGGCCAGTTTCTGGAGTTCATGTACGAGGGCATCAAAGGAGGACTGCACGCCGAACTGCTTCGCAACCGCAGTTTTGAAGAACCGGCAAACGTCATGGGTCTCTCGCGCAGTTGGGAGCGTTATCCGGACGATCGAAACGACGACTACGCACTTACTTTTCAATGGGACGATCAGTTCGCTTACCCGCAACAGCGAAAGATCAAGCTCGATAACGATGTAAAGGAACACTCGCTGCGCGTCGAGGCGGGCGAGGGCGTCATTGAACGTCACGGAGTCTATCAGCCGCGCGTCCCAGTAAGAGCCGGTCTCGAGTATCGCGGTTACTTCTGGCTCCACACCAACGATTACGCCGGCCACGTCGTTGTGGCGTTGGAATCCGACGCTGACGCGGGTCAGGTCTACGCTGCCGCGAATGTTGAGCGGATCGGCAGAGGTGATTGGCGCAAATACGAGTTCTCACTGCGGCCAACGCGCAACGATCCAATGGCGCGGTTCGCGATCCTTTTTCCCGGACGAGGCACGGTTTGGATCGATCAAGTCTCGTTGATGCCCGCGGATGTCGTGGCCGGCGGTGCTCGTCGCGACGTATTCGAAAAGATCAGACTTCTAAAGCCTGCCTTCATTCGCTGGCCTGGTGGCAATGTGGCCCAGGACTACCGCTGGCTCTGGGGCATTGGCCCGCGTGACGAACGTTTCACCTGGTCCAACCTCTCATGGAAAAACGAACCAGAGCCGAGCGACTTTGGCACTGACGAGTTTGTCATGTTCTCGCGCGCGGTTGGCGCTGAGCCTTCGATTACAGTCAACGTCGAGGGACGCGGAGCGACCGTGGCAGAGGCGGCAGCATGGGTCGAGTACTGCAACGGACCGGCAAGTTCGAAATACGGCGCGATGCGTGCAGCCAATGGTCACCCGGCTCCGTTCGGCGTCAAGTTTTGGGAAGTCGGAAATGAAATTTGGGGCAACTGGGTGCGTGGTCACTCAAACGCCGACACATACGCGCGTAACTACAACCGGTATGCGCAGGCGATGCGTGCGGTCGATCCGTCGATCAAGCTGATCGCCGTGGGCGACAACGACATGAACTGGAACCGGACCGTGCTGCGCGAAGCCGGGCGTAACATTGATTACCTCGCGATACATCACTACTACGGCCGGCGCGAGGCGCAAGGCGATCCGTTGAACCTGATGGCGCGGCCGTTGTTTTTCGAACGTTTCTACAGCCAGGTGCAACAGCTGTTACGTGAGTTCGGGTTTGCGGATCGGGTTAAGCTCGCGATCAATGAATGGGGACTCGATCTTCCGAGCGAGCGGCAGTATTCGATGGAGTCGGCACTCTACGGCGCGCGGCTGATGAACGTGTTTGAGCGTTCGGGTGAGATCGTCGAGATGAGCGCGGTTTCCGATCTCGTTAACGGCTGGCCCGGCGGTATCATCCAGGCCGGCCGGAATAGCGTTTTCGTTGCGCCGATCTATCTGGTGAACCACCTTTACAGCCAGCATCGCGGTGATCAGCTTCTGGCAGCGACAGTCAACAGTCCAACCTTTAATACGTCTCGCGAAGGAACGAACATTCCTTACCTTGACGCGACTGCCAGCCGGACCGCGGATGGCAAAACGATCTTCGTGAAAGCGGTCAACACGAATCGTACTAGTTCATTAGTCACAACGATCACTATCGCCGGCGCAGTTCCCGCCGCGCGAGCGGAGGTAAAGACCGTAACTGCACCCTCATTTAGTGCCGCTAATGATTTTTCACAACCTGCTGCGGTCTCGATTCAAACGAGGACGATACCGAGCGCTCGTAGTTTTGTCGTCACTTTGCCGAAGCACTCGGTATCGATAATCGTACTGCGAACGCGGTAAGTTTATTTCCCGTTGCTTGCGCGTTGCGTTGGCTGCTTCAGCGTCGCCTCGATCACTGACTTCACGTTCTCATACGAATGGTCGGAAACGCGCCTACCGTTGATGTAGATCGTCGGTGTGCCGTTGACGCCGAGCTTACGCCCCTCAATCACGTCGCGCTGGACCTTCTCAGCGAATTTGCCGCTGTCGAGCGAAGCGTCAAAGCGTGCGCGGTCAAGACCCAGATCGGTTGCGTACTGCCTGAGCTTGTCGATGCCGAGCGCAGACTGGTTACGGAACAGCACGCCCGCGTATTCCCAGTACTTCCCTTGCTCGCGCGCAGCCTCGGCAGCTTCGGCAGCTTTGCGTGCGTTCGCATGTTGAGTAAGCGGGAAGTCGCGCACGACCAGCCGCACCCGATCGCCAAACTCGCTCACGATCCGCTCGAGCACCGGATGTTGCCGTGCGCAACTCGGACATTCAAAATCCGTAAACGCAACGATCGTGATTGAGGCGTTCGCTGTTCCCTTCACCGGTTGATCGTCAGTGGCAATTTCGAATGAAGGCGACTCAGGAGCAGTCAGATTTGTCTGGACCGTCGCCGCGCGTCGCAACTGAGCGGCATAGGCACGAGTCGCGTCACTCTCCTTGCGCTCTTGCAGGTACTGAATGATTTGAGCTTTGGTCTGTGCGAAGTCTCCGCTGATCCGATCTTTGTTTTGATCGAAAAACGTCTGCGCCTCGGCTTCGCTCACACCCGGTACTTTTGCGGTAACTTCAGTATCGAGCAGCGAGCGCATGGTAACAGCTTTCTTTTGTGCTTCCTGCCCGAGCAGCGTGTCGTTGATCTTCAGCTCAAGGTCCTGCTTGCGAAGTGAGTAGATCTGTTCCTGCACGTTGAAAATCAAGGGGCGAAGACTGTTTTCGATATCACCCACCGTGATGTTCTTGTTGTTGACGACCGCCAGTACGCGTGCGCGATCTGCGCTGGACGAAGGTGGCGCCGCCGGTTTGGCGATTACTTTTACCTGTGCCGCAGCCCGCAGCCGCTCGGCAAACTTTTGCGCCAACTCCTGCTGACGTTGGTAACTGAGATATTCGAGGATGTTGTTCTTCTCATCCTTGAACGCGGTCTGAAAATTAGCCTTGTTCTTATCGTAAAAGGCCTGCGCCTCGGCTTCGGTCGGCGCCTGAACCTTGGCGATAACTTCGTCTTTGATAACTTGAGAAGCACTGACGCCACGCTTCTTCGCTTCACTTTCAAGCAGCAGCGAATCGATTTGCAGATCGAGTTCTCTTTCGCGAGCCTCGATAACCTGGCGCTGCAACTGCTCGACGCGGGCGCGTGTTTCCGGGCTCAGATCCTGCTTCGTGATCTTCACTCCATTTACTACGCCGAGGATTTCCGGTAACGGCTTATCCTCGCAGCCGCAATCGACGGTTTGTGCAGCCGACGGCGCACTTACCGCAAACACAAAGAGAACGACAAATAAAAGTTTTTTCATAAAGCTCCAGTTAGTTGTTGACCCAGCCGCTCGAGACGAACTCTTTCTTTGCCGGATCGATCGAGAGAACGTAAGCGCCCATAGCGCCTACGCGACGGTTTGGTCCAAAGGTTATGCTCGGGGTCACGCCGGTGTCATACTCGTAGAGTCCCTCAAGCGCGGTGATCAGTTTCTCGCGAGTTAAATCTCTTCCGGCACGCTTTAGTGCCTCGGTGAAGATCTTCGCGGCCGCGAAAGCGCTCAACTGTGAAGCGATGTGCCGCGGCGCAAACTTGTACTTCTCCTCGAGTGCGCGTAATTCGGCGATGCCCGCAGGTCCGACATCATTTGGGACGGTCGGAAAGGCGAGGAAGACGCGATCCTTGAAACTCAACGGAAGCGTCTTCAGGAGATCTCGGCTCGCCAATGAGCCAAGCAGAAAAACGTGCGGCGTCCAGTTCGCAGCCGCAGCCGCGGTGATGAACGCAGTCTCTTCGCTCGAACTGAGAAAGAACACGGTTTGCGCGCCTTCCGCTTTTAGATCTCGAACCAGAGCGGCTGCAGGCGAGACGCCTGCGGTCCCAGCCACATCGAACCGCTCACTCGACACAGCTTTCTTAACGACCGAGGTCCAGCCCTTCTGACGCGCCTGATCCTCGATGGCTGCGGCAGCCGCGAGAGCGAGTTCGTTTTCAGAGTGGACGATTGCCAGCCGCGAGTTTATCAACTCCGATTTGTTAGCTGCGAAGTTGACCAGCGAACGCGCTTGCTGACTTGCGCCCGGCAACAAGTAAAAGAGATTGCGATTGGTTTGCGCACTGGCTTGCGTAAGCAGCGTCGCCGGTCCCATGTAAGGGATTTCGGTTTCACGCGTGACTACGGCAAGCTCTTTATCTGCGCCGGCGCTAAGCCCGCCGACGATGGCGAAAAGGTCGTCGTTTTCGACAGCCTTCTTCGTATTAGCGGCGCTCGCAGCGGCGTTAGCGCCTGCATCGATCGTCGCCAGATCGATGCGGCGATTGTAGATTCCACCCTGATCGTTGACGTTCGCGAAATAGGCAGTCAGCACATCCTTCATCGCCGCGCCGATCTCCGCGAGCGGGCCGTCTTTCGGAAGAATGGTGGCGATCTTGATGCTTGTTTCCGTCAGACCCGGATCACGGTCCATTTCAATGCGTTTGAGATAAGCAATGAGATCCGAAATATCTTGCGGCGACATTTCGTAGCGCGGCATCGCCACGGCTAACTGATTTCCCGTTGGGTCGATGCCCTGGACGAGTGCGCGAGTAAACAGCTTTTCATTGAACGCACTGTGCTTCCGTCCCGATGGATGCGTGTGACCATAAGGCCGCACGAGATTGGACCAGGTCAGGTTTCCCGCAGTTACACCGCCTTCCGTTTTGCCTTCACCGCGAAGGCCGTGACAGCCGGCGCAGTTCAAGGTTGATCCTGGCACGTCGATGTCGCCGAGCATCGCCGTGATCTCTTTTCCTGACGGACTCTCGCCTCGCAGGTATAAAGCTTTGCCGCGTCGTTCGCTGTCAGTCAGTTGCGCATAGGCCGCCGAACTAAAAAACAGAACACCGATTAATAGAAAAACTCGGATCTTCATTTCGACTTCACCGCGTCGCCTTTATCGTTAACGACGCTTTCGACGACCTGAACGAGTTCAGCTACGTTCGCGATCCCGAATGCTTTCTTCCACAACCCTGTCGGTTCGTTGCCGATGATGAAAATCGTTTTGTGATCGTCTTTCCGTTCAACGTACTGGCCGAGTTTGTAGAGTGCGAGATCGAGGTTTTCTTTCTTTCCGGTCAGAAAAATCCAACCCGGGCCCGCGTGAAACTTCTGCGCGTACTCTTTCATGCGTGCGGGAGTATCAGTCTCCGGATCGACCGTCATCGAAACAAGAAACACGTCGCGGCCGACGCGGTC
Source organism: Acidobacteriota bacterium (assembly GCA_020199835.1). Classification (GTDB taxonomy): domain Bacteria; phylum Acidobacteriota; class Blastocatellia; order Pyrinomonadales; family Pyrinomonadaceae; genus PSRF01. The sequence goes on from JAIVJV010000012.1 coordinate 214,885, forward strand.
ACCCAGAGCCTCCTGAATCTTTTCCATGTTGCGGTTCATCGGCGGGCATACCGACGTGCAGGTGGTGAAGAAGGCGTTGACAACAACTGTCTTGCCTTTGAGTATGTCTGAATAAAACCGCACTGTCTTGCCGTCCTGGTTGATCAGCTCGACGTCCGTAAAGTACTTCTGTGCCTGCGACGGCCCTTCCGCGGTTTTTGAAACGGCTGAAGCAGCGGGTTTCTGGGCTATGGTGTCGTTGATGATTTGGACCAGGGTGCTGGTATTCGCCAGGCCGTAAGTACGTGTCCAGTTGCCCTGCGCGTCATTGCCGATGAGTACGGTGGGCGAATGATCTTCGCGGCGTGCGTTAGACGCGCCCAACGCACGCAGGAGCTCATCGATCTCCGGCTTATTCCCCGTGACCAAGGTCCAACCGTCACCGGCGCGAAATTTCGCTCCCCACGCTTTAAGCCGCTCGGGAGTATCGGTTACCGGATCGACGCTGATGGAAATGAAGCGAACGTCTCGGCCAACTTTGTTGCCGAGTTCCTTTTGCACGCGTGCAAACGTTGCGCCGAGTGGCGGACAGATCGTTGTGCAAGTGGTAAAGATGAAATTGATAACGACTGTCTGGCCTTTGATCAGATCCGTGTAGAAATGAATTTTCTTTCCGTTCTGGTCCAACAGCTCGACGTCGGGGATATTCATTTTGGAAGTCACCGTCGTCACGTCTTGTGACGTGTCGGGAGCAACAGCAGTCGCGTCCTTCTGGTCTGCTTTCTTTTCTGCTCGGCGCAGAGCCATGCCGCACTTCGGACACTTCTTGCCCTTTGACTTCGCTGTAACCTCAGGGTGCATCGGGCACGAATAGGTCACTTGCGAACGTTTGGTGATGTTGCGCGGCGACCCCTTTTGTGCGTGAGCGGGGAAAAACATAAAAAGGCAAATAAACAACGAACCAATAATCAGGTGATGACGCATACTCATTTCTGTCCTTCCTTTTTCTGTCCTTCCTTCTGTCCTTCCTTTGCGGGCGTGTTGGTGGCCGTGGTTGACGCGGTCTGCAACGTCAGCGAAGGCAGTTGCCTGAAACTCACTCCCTGCGAGTTGCTGCCCACGAAGATGAAATACACACCCCCTTGCGGAACTTTTACGTCGAGTTCATAAACGCCGTCGCCTACTGAGCGAGCGAAATCTCGTTTCTGCCACGTTCCTGACGACAACATGGTCAGCACACGCACGTCCTTTACATCGCTCTTCGCGCGCAACGTGGTGGTGTCAACGAGCTTGAAGCGGAGCTTGAAATTTTCCGCCACGCGGAGTTGCTGGTCCTTGTTCAAGTATTCGATTCGCAGCGCGATCTTCTTTTCGCGCGGAATGTCCGGATTCGGCTTAGCTTCGGCACTGAAGCAGTGCGTTACTCGCGGCGAGTCGAGCAGGAAGGCAACATCGTAAACGCCGCTCTTTGGCAATTTCGTCGTGGTGGAATAAACGCCCGAAGTGGTTTCGCGCAGCGATCGATCGACCACGGTCACGGCGCGAGGTTTGCGACGATAGTTTTGAAAACTACCCATCGGAGCGGCCATGCCTTCCGAGTAGTAATAGATGATGCCATCAGCAGGGTTCGCGACGAGTACGGAATTTCCTTCCGGCGCAGGCACGATGAGGTCGGCGAGACTCGCCTCGATCGACGCTTGTTCCGGCGCGTTCTGTCCACTGGGGAATTTCGTAATGTCCGGTTGTCCAGTCAGAGTCGCGAGCCGGATCATGCTGACTTCAGTCGAACCGGCTGAGCGAACGTAGGCAAACGTGTCAGTGAACGCGACCTGGTCAGGGCCTTTCTCCACGCTGATCGTGTGCGCAAAACGGTTCGTCGAAGCGTCGAACACGTAGACCGCGTTCTCCTTCGGGTTTGCCATAAAGCCCCAACGGCCGCCGGGAGCAAAACGTAAATCTTTAACGCCCGGCTTCGCTTGCAGTCGCGACACGATTTGGTGGTTGCGCGGATTGACGACAGTGATGCTGCCTTCGGCTTCGTTGACGAGATAAATCGCGTTGCCGAGCGTCGAGAAAGCGATGGATGTGACGGAGCCCGTCTTCAGGTCTTTGAGCTTCGCCAATTTCTGAATGTCGATGACTGAGAGTGTGCCGTCCTGCTCGTTGGTGACAAACGCAAACTGATTGTCACTGCTGAAGCCGATCTCATGATGTCCATTTCCGGTTGGCAATTGGGCCACTACCTTCAACGTGGTGGTATCAATCACGGTGACACCGCTCGGTTTGTCAGGCGCCGCTGCGTCGTTGCCGACCCAAAGGTATTTCCCGTCGGGTTGCAAGCGAACGCGCGTCGGCTTCACGCCGGTATCGATATTGGCGACGACTTTCCATGTGCTCGTATCGACGACGGCAATCTGATTGGCAAGCGGCATACTGACGAACAGCTTTTCGTCGCGAGTCTTCTGAACCCAGTCCTGACCCGGGCTCTTGAGCATCACGAGCGTCAGTAGCTTGCTCGAGCCAAAACCAAGCAACGGATCGATCACCGTGATATTGGCTTCGTTATTGAGTGCCAGCACGTAGTAGGCATTTAGATCTACATCAGGACGTGAGCGAAGACTGCCCTGGAGAAACGACTGGATCTTTTCCTTGCACTGCTTCTCATCGGTTCCGCTCTCACCGCTTTGGGTCAACCAGACGGCGGGTTTTACTCCGGAAAGCGGCGTCTTCGTGGCCTTGTCGTGAATCTTGAAACGAACGACAGCTTCCTTTGCCTCCATCAACTCGGAGATCTTGCCCGCTTGTTCGATCGGTTCGATGGTGAACTCAATCTCAACGCCTTCGCGCTCAATCTTCTGTGGACCAGCTTTGTGCTGGGCCAAAACAGGGTTTACACACGCCAGCGCGGCAAAGAAAAATATCAACACGCGCGTAATCGCCTTCAAGTCGCGCATCGTGCTGCAGAATGATCGAACAGCAACGGCAGCGTCGTTAGCGAAATCGAGCATCGCTTTGCGCAGTTCCGGCGACTCCTGAAACATGAACAGCGTGCGCCCGTTGTTCTGCTTGATACTTTCGATCTGAAAGCCGCGGCAGCGCAGAAAGCTGGTTAGCGTCAGATCGGTGGTTTGATACGTCTGGTTCAACTCGCGAGAGATCGAGTCCGCTGTCGGTTTCATTTTTTTGCTCTTTCGAAAAACGAGGAGTTTGGTTTGTGAGTACGAGGCTTACGAAACTGGTCCAGAACGAACGCGGCTCGACTCCGTCCATAGGACGTACGAGGTAAAACTATCGAGCCGCGTTCGCGATTTAGGACTGTTTAGAAAGCGCAGGCAGCGCCGGTGCTCTGCGTTTGCAGCTGGTTAAGGGCCGCAATGATCGCGTCGGCGTCGTTCAGAAGTTCCTGCCCGGTCGTACCGGCCGCGGGATCCTGGTTGATTCTGCCGACGGTAATAAGATGGTTAACACTGGCTTTGAAGTCGTTGAGCTTCGCGATCGAGTCGCAGAACTTCGCCTGGTCCAGCTTGAGGCTGGCTTCGTTGATTTTATTAAGCAAGGCCAGACGTTCTTTGTCGGCTTGTTTGCCGCTGATGGCAACGGTTTCGGTCTTCGCTCTCAAAGACGCGATCATCGCCTGAACTTCAGTAACGGTGGTTGCGTGGGCCAGCGGAGCGGCCACGAACATAGCGAGTGCAAATAAGATAGCGGCGAACGAGGTTTTCTTCATCATTGATTTCATAGTTTCCTTTTGTTGAGTTTGAGTTAATCGGGTACTTCTCTTTTAGCAATGACCGTGCCTCTACTGTTTGCTCCGGAAATACGTGATCTCGCGAAAAGAGTGTGTTCCGTGGTGGAACACAGAAGAACACGGGTGAAACAGAATGATCGGCTTCACCCGTGTTGTGTGTAACGGTTTTACTGTTGTTACGGCGTAACGCGGAAGATGCCCCACAGTCCGTTATCGAACTGGAAGGACGACTGCGTCCGGTAGAGATAATCGCCAGTCACACGGCGTGGACCACCGGCGCCGTTCACAGGGACAGCATCCATGTGATTCGACGCGCCGTGACCCTGCTGGGCTCCCTTCCACTCAGAAAGTGGATTGTTGCCAATCTGGGTCGAGTTGTTGATGTATGGCTCCTGCTGCCAGATGTGCCCGTGAACCTGGAACACATTGTTGCGCGCGTGACCATTTGAATTGAGCACGCGGAAACGAACCGGCGTTCCGGCCTTGGCCGTGAACACAGGAGTCACAGGGTCGCCGTTAACCTGCGCGTTCGACAGCGAGTTGGTGTAGTCAAATGCGCGGGTGTCTTCGAGCGGAAGATCAGGCTCGTAGCCCAATCGTTTCCACATCGGCTCGGTGCGGTAGTTGAGGGCCTTCTGACCGGAGTCTTCCGGATCCTCTTCACGGGCCACGTTCGGTACTGCCGCGGCATCACCCTGCAAGGCGCCACGACGCAAGTTGATGTCGGTCTGGAACTGGAGCACAAATTCGCGGAACGAAGTGCCGTCTGTCTTGGTGACGGTTGCTTGCGCGCGCGAGTTAGTGTCTTCGATCCAGGTCGCACCCTGCGGCTCGATGATGAGCGAAGCGATAGCGCCCTTGTTCGAGTGCTTGATCGGATCTGACGAGATCAGATTGGTCGCGCCAAACTCGATCGGGGTGGCAACACGCGTTGAACCGTTCATACGAACGTCGCCCGCGTACCACTTGTATTTCACGACCTGTCCCGGTGCTGCCGTCTGTTTCGTCGGCTGGCCGGTGACCGGATCGATATTATTTTGCACGTTGAAGCCGACGTTCGCGCCGTCGCTCGTCAACACGTCATACTCCACGAGCTGCGGGTGAAGACCAACTTGATTCGAAGGCTTCACCTGGTTCGCGTTGAATCCTTCGATGATCATCGGCACGGTGTTCCAGCCGGCGAGGTCCAGAAGATCCGCAGGCAGCTTGTTCTCCAACGAGAGCTCAACGCAGTCGCCGGCGTTGGCTCGCAATACGAGCGGTTCGACCGGGACGTTGGACTTGAGCTTGCCAGTCTTCGCGTCGATATCCGTGCTGCGAACGTAGAGAATCGCAGTCGGGTCGTGCAGGATTCCACCCTGGTTCGTGCGATTGTTGTAAACGAGCGTTCCGCCTGGCAATACATCTTTGGCGGCGACGGCTGTTACTGCAAGCTTGCGGCTCGGCGCAGTCTTCGGGCACGCGGCGCTGAAGTCGTTGCCGTTCACCGGAGATGTCGCTTTGCCGTCCGAGTTATTCGGTAGTGGAACGAGATCTGGTTGGAGACCAAGACCGCCGTTGTAAGCGCGCAAGAGTCCCCATGTGCCGTTCCACTGGTTATCAACCGAGCCACCCGGCTGATACAGATAGTCTGCAAACGGTGTGTCTCCTTTGACCACAGTGATACTGGGCAGCTCAAACTCGAAGTGCTCGGAGATGCCCATCGATTGCGAATTGCGCCAACCCGAGTTCGGATCGCTGCGCTCGTAAAGCCATTTCTGGCCGTGGATGTTGAAGTTGTGACTTTCCTCGTGAGCACCGATGAGAATGCGGACTTGCACCTTGTCAGCTTCATAGGCGCGCATCAACGGAGTGAACGGATCGCCACCTTGCAGACCACCCGTCAACGCCGGATAGAAACCGGGTTGAACGTTCAAGTCCGGATTGGCGCGTGTGATGTCTGAACGATAGACGTTCGACAGATCACCTGCGTCACCCGCAGCCTGCTGATTGTTTGAAGGATCCTGCACACGCAGAGCGACAGGCTCGTTGCGGTAGTTAACCGTCATCGTGCCGGGATCGGCAGCGGAAACTGCTTCCGGACACGGAAGCGGTACACCACCCGGACACTCATCAGCCTTCTTGAGGTTGATCGGCAGATTAGCCTCTTCTCTCGCCGGCGGGTTGATAGCATTCGCCGGATCCGGAATCGGATGGCCTGCGTTGTTGACGCCGCCACCCGCTTTGTAAGCGAGCGTATAGTCGGCGAACTCGATCAGAAACTCGCGATAACTGTCCGCTGTGTTCTGGGTTTGAATAATCGCCTGCCACGTCGTTGGACCACCATCGAACCGTCCACCGAGCACCTGGCCGGTTTCGTTATGTTTCCAGATGGAGTTTTCGGGCTCCGTCACAAGACCGCCGTACATACCAGCCTGCTGGTGTGTAGAAGGTCCAAAGTGATCGTGCGTGAAGACGGTGCCGAGCGTGCGGTCCTTGCCGGCCAGGTTCAAGGTCGGGTCAGCGAACCAGCGCTGCACGGTTGTTTGTGCGCCGAGCGTTCCGAAGAACGGATGCGGCTTGGCTTCCAAATGAGTCTTTGACGTGCTGTTGAAGGCCTGCAAACCGCCGGCGGCGTTGATGGCATGAATACGCTCGAGGACTTCGCCCGGAGCGAACGTGCCGTCTTCGTAGTTGAAACCATTACCCGCGCCGTCTGAAGAAGTCACGTCAAACTTCACGAGGTGGATGTGCTGCCCCATGAGATCGGTGGGCGTGCGCACCTGGAAGTCGTCGAGCTCGTAGACGTGCGGTGTCAGGTTTGTGTGCTGGAACGTAATACAGTCGTTAGTGTTGGCGCGGAAGAAGAGTGGCTCCGGTGGACGCGTGCCCGCGAGAGTCGGAGCGACGTCGCCCCACAGCGCGAGGATGCGCGACTGCGGGAAGTGCCAGCCAGCCTTGTTCAACTTGAGATCAAGCTGAATCGCGGCGCCTTTGTATAAACGCGGACGGCCGATCGCGTTACCGGCGTCATCCCGACACGGATCGGCGAATGGCGCGCCCGGTTTCGGTGGCAGACCGTTTAGCGTGAAGCCGGCGGGCGTGCCGTCGGGACGGAAGCTCGAGACCTGCTTTTGCGCGTGGAAGTTCATCGCCGCGATCTCTTCGGGTGTTCCCGTTTCGGGAAGTGCCTTCGCTTCCGCCACGAGGATCTCCTTACTGAAATCGAGACGCGTCTCGACGCTTTCGGCCTCACCATCAACGATGATGTGACGCGGTAGACCACCATCGTCAATCGTGTCGAGCGGCGGGTGCGGCGGACGGTGTCCGGCGACGCCGGGAATGTAGAATGGAAAGCCTTTGAACTCCGCGGTTGGCATCGGGGGCATCGCGATCGTCGGAAGCGGCACGAGCGCGGGAATCGGAGTACCTTTAGCGATCTCACCGTCAGGCAGAGCACGCGCACCATCGACGGGACGACCGTCGCCATCGAGCTGTGTGCCTTCTTCGAAAACGTCGTGCGTGCGCCACATTTCCCACATGCCTTGCGCGAAGTGCGGATAGAAGTGGCAGTGGAAGATCGAGTCGCCCGGCGTCTTGTTCCGATTGCCCGAGCCGCCGTGCGCAATCTCGGTAGTAAACGAGTAACCGGGCCCCATGGCCTGGCTATCGAGATAGCTGGAGTTGTCGCTGTCAGGTGTATTCAACCACTGATGCGCGTGCAAGTGGTGGATGTGGTGCTCTTTCGGACCTGCATGGACCACGCGCATTTTGACGTGGTCGTTGAGATAGCTGTGATGCACGTTCGACGGATCATCCGGGAAGAGAACCTTCGTCGCCTTCGCGCCTTTGAGCAGATTGCCGCTGCCGTCGGTCGTATTGGCCGGGACGTCCACGATCTGCGCCGGGTCGCCTACGGCCCACGCCGTCAGGAAAAAGTCTTCGTACTTACACTCAGTGCAGTTGGCCATCGGACCGACACCGAGACGGTTCGCGAGAATTTCCGCGCCGATGCCGCCCGTACCGTAGTTGATAGCGAAGCCGTCTTTGACGCTGTAAAGCGTGTGCGAAAGAACAGGATCTTCAAACTGCGGGAATGCCTGGATTGCTTTGATCTCGTCGTGATAGACGACGGTAAACTCGCGGAACGGCTGATCGCGATCAGGTTCCACCGGGTTAGGACGGTATGTTCCCGCGGGAAAACGGCCTTTGTTTGGACCAGTGATAACAGCGTTCAGATCCGTGTGCACGATGTTGTTGTTAGCATCGAGCATCTTCAGGATCGGTTGACCGGCGCGTGGATGTCCAGCCGGATACACAGCGTCGTAGTTGAGAATCGGCTGTCCCGCCGGCGTGTTCTTCGGCGTACCATCCTCATTTTTCGCCGTAGCGAGCGCCAACTCCTCGGCAGTTAACTGCGAGCGATACCACTCGGCCGTTTTAGCCTGAACGTTGACGGAACCGAAGAGTCCCATCGCCAGCGAGCCGCCATCACCTTCACCGCCTGTCGTTGCGGCGGTTGAATAAAGAAGGTGACTACCTTCGCGCTGGCCGATATAGGTGTAGGTGATTGATGAGCCCGGAGCAACGAGGCTGCTCTGGTTCTGCCCGACGTTCGAACCGTCAGAGAGAATCGAGCCGACGAGTTGCAGACCCATGATGTGGGCGGACGCCGTGCGTGTAGCAGGAGCGTTATTCGCAGCGAATGAATTAACGTCCGCCGGATCGGGTGCTAACAGGTTTGTAAAATTGACTTGTAAACAGTCGCCAACGTTCATGCGCAATGCGATCGGGCGTGGGCGTTTACCGGGCCGCAGTTGAACGTTGCCGGCAACTAACCCCTTGCTCTGGTCGATCGCGACCACATCGCGCTTCAGTGCATAGATCATACCGGCCGGGTTGATTGCGCCGAGCCGGTTATAAATTAAGGCCTGGTCCAATGCGACCACGTCAGCCTTAACCGTCCGCTCGCATGTCGTCGGGGGTGATGTTTGAGCATGCGCGCTCGACGTCGCGATCAGCGCTACAACGCCTGCGCAGCAGAGCGACCGCCACTGACGCAAGACTTTTCTAATAGTCATAGTTTTCCTCATTTAATCGGTTGAAGTGCAGGCTTGTCAGCACAGACTTCAACAAAATGGAAGCTTGGTGTATTTGAGTTTTTGGACCGCGCGGACCTAGCGAAACGGGTGGCGAGGCTTCATCGAAAGTTCATCTGTGGGTGCTGAGTTGAGCAAACGTTGTGCCCTTCGAGGCAGGTCTCCACGGATTACACCGTTACAAAACCGATCTGCGTTATCGGTGGATTAAAGGTGTTCCAGGTTGGGTTGCTGTGAGGTCAGAATGTTCCACCACGGAACATAGTCTAGGAATCGTCGGCGCCGCCGCGCAAGCCAAAGCTCTTCATCTTCCGATACAGCCTCGGCCGATGGTACTTAAGAATCTCGGCGGTCCTTTTTACGTTTCCTTCGGTTCGTTCGAGCGTTTGCGCGATCGCTTCGCGCTCGATCTCTTCCATCGTGAAATACGGTGGAATAACGCAACGAAACTCGCCAGTCTCGGCCGCGTGAAGCTGTTCCGGAAAATCTTCCGGCGTCAATTTATCTCCAGTCGCAAACAGCACGGCGTGCTCGATGACGCTTTCGAGTTCGCGTACGTTCCCGGGCCAGTCGTAACGCATCAGCAAGGCAAACGCCGGAGTCGAAATCTCGCGGATTCGCTTCTTGTACTTATCTGCGTAATGCTCGAGGAAACGGTTGGCAAGCAGCGGCACGTCGTCCGGTCGTTCACGTAACGGTGGTGGTTTGACCTTGATCGTGCTAATGCGAAAGTAGAGATCCTTGCGCAACGTGCCTTCACGAATCATCTCTGCCGTATCGCGATTGGTTGACGAGATGAGACGGAAATCGACGCTGATTTCCTGCTCGTCGCCGAGTCGACGCAGTTTGCGCTCCTGAAGCACGCGCAGCAATTTCGTTTGCAGATGCGTCGGCATCTCAGCGATCTCGTCCAACAACAACGTGCCGCCCGCAGTGGCTTCGATCAAACCGCGCTTGTCACGATCTGCGCCCGTGAATGCTCCTTTTTTGTATCCGAACAACTCGGATTCGATGAGTTCCTGCGGAATCGCCGCGCAGTTGATGCGCGTAAGAGGAAGTTCCGCGCGCGGGCTCTGAAAGTGAAAGGCGGCGGCAATCAACTCTTTGCCCGTGCCCGATTCACCTTCGATTAATACCGAGGCATCAGACGGCGCCGCAGTGCGAATGACCGCGTGAATTTGTCGCATCTTCGGATCACCGCCGATAATCCCGAAATCTTCACCATCTCCCAACGCGCTCTTCAGGCTGCGGTTCTCCCGCTTGATGGCCTCGAATTGCAACGCGCGTTCAACCAGCGTCGTCACCTGAGCGGGCCTGAAAGGCTTTTCGATGTAGTAGAAAGCGCCGCGCTTGATGGCTTCGATAGCGATGTCGAGCGAGCCGTGGGCCGTCATTACAACGACTTCCGTGTTCGGCGTGTCGCTTTTGATGTGAGCCAGTAAGTCGATGCCGCTGCTATCAGGCAGCCGCAGATCCGTGAAGACGAGATCGTAAGGTAAACCTTTCAATAACTCCTTTGCTTCGCCGCCGCTTTTGGCGGTGTCTACGACATGGCCCAAGTCAGTCAAGACGAACGAGAGCGCATCCGTCACACTCGGCTCGTCGTCAATCACCAAGATCCGGTTACGAGGCATGGGCCGCCTCTTTCTGCGCAGCCGGCACCACAACGCTAACCGTGGTTCCCTCACCGGGCCGGTTGTTTAGCGAAATCGTACCGCCGTGCTGTTCGATAATTCTTTTAGCGTAGGGCATACCGAGGCCGAGTCCCCCCACCTTTGTTGTGTAGAAAGGCTCGAAGATCTTTTTCGCGTTTTCGTCGTCGATACCCGGCCCGGTGTCCGTGATTTTCAGTCGAACAGATCCGTCGGTGCGATCGCTGGCGATGCTTACTACGCCGCGCTCCGGCGTGGCTTCGATGGCGTTGAGTATGAGATTCATCAAAGCCCCGCGAATGGATGACTCGTCCAGCAGGGCGTAAGCTGCCCGGTGGTCCATCGACAGACGCACTTCAACTTGCTTTGCCCTTAACTGCGGGCGAAGTAGCTCCAGGATATCATTAACAATCTCGTTTAGATTTCCCGCTTCCAGGTTGAGATTGACTGGGCGAGCGAAGTCGAGAATCTGCTCGACGCGATTGTTGAGATGATTGATGGTGTCGACGATCTTACCGAGGAGATAAGCTTGGCTTTCGGAAAAATTGTCCGACTTGCTTTTGAGGTGGAGCGAGTAAAGCATTAATCCAGCGAGCGGATTCTTCACTTCGTGTGCAACCTGCGCGGCAGCGCGTCCGAGGGCGGCGATTCGCTCCTGCGCCACCAGCCGCTTGTGAGTTTCAACCAGTTCGGCCGTGCGCTCGGCTACGCGCGCCTCGAGTTCTTCAGCGTAGAGTTTGATCTCCTGCTCGAGCCTGCGTTTCTCATCAGTTAACCGCTTCTTCTCGGCTGCGCGCGCAACCGCTTTGAGCAGCACGTCTTTGACGATCGGTTTAGCGATAAAGTCATAAGCGCCGGCGCGCACGATCTCGGGCATAACCGAGATGTTCGGTTCGCCGGTGATCATGATTACGGGGAGATAAGTGTCGGCGTTATATAGGTTCTGTAGTAACTGGACGCCACTCTTACCAGGCAGGTTGATGTCGATCACGGCAACGTCCAGGTCCTCAGGCTTATAGACCACGGCGGTATCGTAATCCGCGGCGGTGAACACGGAGTACCCGGCCCGCTTCAAGAACTCTCCCATCGTTAGGCGAAGACTGGCCTCATCGTCGACCAGTAGAACGTTAGGCATAGTCAAGTTAAGCGTATTGAGTTAAGCGTATTGAGCTTTGGAAGCTTCAACCGCGGCAAGTTCAATGATGAATCGCGTGAATTTTCCTTCCTCGCTTTCGACAGTAATCTTTCCGCCAAAATCCCGAACGATGCCGAAGCTGACACTCAGGCCCAAGCCGGTGCCGCCCCCGTCGCGGCGGGTCGTGAAGAACGGATCGAATACTCTACCCAGGTCTTCTTGTTTGATTCCGACACCGTTGTCATAAAACTCCACGCGAACGATTTCACCATGCTGACCCGCACGACGCGCGGTGATTTTGAACAACTTCTGTTCGCTGGACTCCGCCCGCTTGGTTTTAAGGGCGTGATGCGCGTTACTGATCATGTTCACCACGACCTGTCTGAGGCGTGAACCGTCCGCTTGCACGAGCGGCAGATCTGTTTCCAGATCGATCTCTACAGTAATCCCGTCCTTTTCAAACTGCCGCCCGAAAAGAGCAATCGAGGTTTTGATCGACTCTGCGAAATGTACCTGCGTGAGTTCGTGGGTGTCGGTGCGTGCAAAAGCCAGCAGGCCGCGTACGATTCGAGCGATGCGTTCGCCTTCGTCAATGATGCCGTCGATCATCTGCTGCTCGAACTCCGAACGCGGAGTCTCTTCATCTTTCAGTAGTTGAGCAAAATTAATTACTCCGTTCAGCGGATTGTTAATCTCATGGGCCACGCCCGCGGAGAGTTCGCCGATAGAAGCCAGCTTTGATGATTGGTATAACTGGCGCTGCATTTCTTCCCGCTCGGCTTCAAGCTTCTTACGCCCCGAAAGATCGCGGAGCGACATGATCATCATCTCCTCGCCACCAGCCGATATCGGAGCAAACGCGACCGATACCGGCAAACTCTGGTTTTCCGGAGTTTGGATCAGCAGTTCGGTTTCACCCGCCGACTGACCGTTGGACGACATCATGAGCTCCGTTTCTGCGTTGGGAGCACTTGTCCGCAAAAGCTCGCGAATGTCGCGGCCGAGGCAGTCCTGCTGCCGGACCCCGAGAAGTTGACAAGCCTGCTTATTAACTTCGACCATGCGGTAGTCAGGCAGGTGGACCAGGGCGATGCCGTCCTTTGCCTGTTCAAACAGCGCGCGGTAACGCACTTCACTCGTTATGAGCTGACGTTGTTGCCGGTGGACCAGGCGCAGCAGCATCGTCACCACCAGCACATCAACCGTGAAAGAAATAAAAAAGTGTTCGAACCGCTGTTTGATATTCCAGCGCGTTTCGACATTCGCGTCGCCGGGAAACCATGCGTCAACCCAGGCAAAATAGACGGGCCGTAGGGCGACTTCCCACAACGCGATTACGCCAATCGTCAACACCACTGTGAGGACGATTACCTTTAAGTCAAACTTTCTGTCCATTTTCCAGGCTTTGCAGATTGGGGAATCGGAGTGAGCAGTATATCTTTTAACAGGGACTAACTAAAAGCATGTGTGGGCGATTCACTCTCAAAACACCCGAAGGAATCAAGTTCGATTATATTGCTCAGTATGATCCCGAAGCCTGGATTCCCCGGTACAACATCGCGCCCAGTCAGGACATTTTGACCGTGGTCGAACGCGGCTCAGGCCGGGAAGCGGGCTTCATGACGTGGGGCCTGATTCCTTCGTGGAGCAAAGAAGCGAAGGGCATCATAAACGCGCGCGTCGAGACAGTTGAGGAAAAGCCGAGCTTTAACGATTCATTTCAAAAGCGGCGCTGCCTGATCCTCGCCGACGGTTTTTACGAGTGGGAGCGGTTCGGAAAAATATCTCAGCCCTACTATTTTCAGATGGAAGACAGCCGTCCGTTTGCCTTCGCGGGAATTTGGGACCAATGGCGACACAACGGCCGTACGATTACCTCCTGCGCGATCCTCACGACCACCGCGAATGAACTGCTGGCAACGATGCATCACCGTATGCCTGTCATACTCAATCCCGAGTCTTACGCTCTGTGGCTCGACGAAAACTCCCGGGCCGCCGATTTGAAGGATCTGCTCGTTCCCTTCCCGGCGAGCCAGATGAAAAGCCACGCCGTCAGCTACGACGTCAATGATGTGAAAGTCGATCACGAGGGCCTCTTACGCCCGGTCACGCCCAACATAGGCGTCAACCTCCGTTTGTTCTAAAAAAGTTGGTTTCAAACCCGCGATTGGCGGTGTTATCTCAGCAAGACGCCAAAAAACCTGGCGACGTCCCGTTAACCAAAATGGAACTTTAGCGTTAACAAGGTGGAATTATCGTAGCCGCGCGCCGCGCAGCGTCTTACTGAAATCGAATCGAGGGTCATCATGTTGAAGGTACATGCCAAAAGATTGGACGCCGTTGAGGTTCTTTCCCTGGAAGGACACATCGTCACTGGCAACACGGAAATCCTGCGCCGCGCCATGCAGTTAGCGTCCGGCGTGAGCGAAATCATCCTCGACCTGGCAAACGTATCGGTTGTGGACGCTCACGGGCTTGGCGTGTTGCTGCAACTGCGAGAGCAGGCCCTGGCAAAAGGGGTTCACTTCGAGCTGAGGAACGTGAATCGACCTTTGCACCGCATATTCGAAATCACCCGGCTCGACACTGTTTTCAATATTGACCGCAGCTTTAATTACTCTCCCGCGTTCTCGTATCTGGACCAGGTGCTTGTCGCTGCCTGACCCGCCGCCGCTCGTGATTGTTCGCACGACTAAAACCTCGTAAATTACGCATAGCTTGTCGTAGACTGAGCGAGGTTTTAGAAGGCGGACCCGACGCTTACCACAGGTTCAAATCTCGGCCCCTATCAAATTCGCTCCCAACTTGGTGCGGGTGGTATGGGCGAAGTCTATTTAGCTCACGACCCGCGACTCGAACGATCCGTAGCGCTGAAAGTTCTCCCTGAGGCACTCGCGGCCGACGCCCGCCGCATGCGCCGCTTCATCCAGGAAGCGAAAACCACCTCCAGCCTCAATCATCCAAACCTGTTGACGATCTATGAAATCGGTCAGGAAGGACCGATTCACTTCATCGCCACCGAGTTTGTCGACGGCGTCACTCTGCGGGAATACACGCGCACCCCGCTCCAGCTAAACGAAACGCTGCGCATCGTCATTCAAATTGCTGAAGCTCTCGCCGCGGCCCACGAAGCCGGCGTCGTTCACCGCGACATCAAGCCGGAAAACATCATGCTGCGCCGGCGGGACTCGATCGTGAAGGTACTCGATTTCGGTCTGGCTAAACTGACTGAAGAATTTCTTGAACCAGAGATCTCAGATCCCGATGCCTCAACACAATTTCTGCACACCGAACCGAACGTAATCCTCGGCACGATGCGCTACATGTCGCCTGAACAGGCGCGAGGTCTTCCCGTCGACGCGCGTACCGATATCTGGAGCACGGGCGTTGTCCTCTACGAGATGATTGCGCACCAAACGCCTTTCACCGGCCCGACAACCAGCGATGTCCTCGTGTCGATACTGGATCGCGAACCGCCCCTGTTGACGGAATCTGCTCCCGATATTCCCCACGAACTCGTCAGAATCATCAGAAAGACTCTGATGAAAGACCGCGAGAAACGTTATCAGTCGATTAAAGATCTGGCGGTCGACCTGGAGGGTCTGCGTTGGGACCTGGAAGTGAGTCAGGAACGAAACCGGAGCGGCACGGCGGCGGCGCCTCCGCCACGTCTGGCGCACGCCGAGCGATCAACAACCCGCGAGACTGCGTCGCCGGTAACGACACCGATCGAGGGAACAGTTTATCCCACCCAGGAATTATCAAGCGCTGGTCACATCGTGGCGGGTATTCGCCAGGTCAACAAAGCCGCGCTCGTTGCGGTCGCCGCAATCCTGGTGCTCGTGCTTAGCGGAGCCTGGTTTTATTTCTCGCGGTCGAGTGAAAACACGATCGACTCCATCGCGGTGTTGCCGTTTGTAAATGTAGATGGCGATCCGAACATGGAGTATCTCTCAGACGGCATAACCGAGAGTCTTACTGACAGTATTTCGCAACTGCCAAACCTGTCGGTTATCGCGCACAGTTCCGTGTTTCGCTACAAAGGACGTAATCCCGATCCGCAAACCGTCGGAAAGGAACTCGGTGTTCGCGCGTTGTTAACAGGCCGCATAACGCAACGCGGCGATCGATTGATCATTAGCGCGGAACTGGTGGACGCCGGAAACAATCGCCGGCTTTGGGGTGGGCAGTACGATCGAAGACCGTCAGACATTCTCGCCATTCAATCAGAGATCTCGCGCGAGATCTCTGAACAGCTTCGCTCCCGCCTCACTAACGAGGAACAAAGACGGGTGACGAGACACTACACCGAAAACACAGAAGCGTATCAGGACTATCTCAAGGGTCGATACTACTGGAACAAGCGAACCGGCGAGGACATCACACGAGCCATCGAGTATTTCAATCAGGCGATTACCAAAGATCCGAGTTACGCCCTCGCTTATGTCGGCCTGGCTGACTGCTACATCGTCATTCCAAACTATTCTGACGTTTCAACACAAGAGGCGTACATCAAAGCCAAGGCCGCTGCAACCAAGGCGTTGGAAATAGACGACACTCTCGCTGAGGCGCACACCTCGTTGGGCGGCATCAAGTCGGATTTCGAGTGGGACTTCGCCGGCGCCGAGAAGGAGCTCACGCGAGCGCTGACGCTAAATCCAAACTACGCCACGGCTCATCATTGGTACGCGCAGTTTCTCTCAGCGATGGGCCGGCATGACGAAGCCATAGCCGAAATAAATCGAGCGCAGACTCTGGATCCACTCTCTTTGATCATCAACGCGGTCGCCGGCGACACTTACACCAAGGCGGGCCAATACGACCTCGCGATCGATCAGCTGCGCAAGACCATCGAGATGGACAAGAACTTCAGTCGTGCGCACCGTTTTCTGGGGAATGTCTACATCGAAAAAGGCATGTACAACGAGGCGATTGCGGCCTTTCGTACTGCCGACTCCGTCGCCGGTCGGGGTACTGAGCGTGTCGATGCGCTGCAACAGGCTTACACGAACGGCGGTGCTGATGGTTATTGGAAAAAGCAGCTCGAGTTTTTGAAGGCCGACAGTGAAAAAGGCGCGCTACTTGATTACGCCATTGCGAGTGTTTACGCGCGGCTCGGGGATAAGGGACAAGCCATAAGCTGGCTCGAAAAGGCGTTTCGCTCTCACGATCCGTATCTCGTTTATCTCAAGATCGATAAGCCGTTTGACGGCCTACGATCCGACGCGCGGGTGGTTGATCTGATGCGTCGCGTCGGCCTGCCGCAGTAAAGCTCAAATGCCCTGAAAATGGAAAGAGCCAGACAGCTACTTCAGTCTAGCTTCCTGACCATTAGAGACATTATGCGTTATGTTGGCCGCGGCGCCCTGGGCCACTTCGCACGTGACGTTAAGATACCTATGGTGTAACGCCCACCGAGTATCGAAACATGTCTAAGCAACTTCTAGTGAAGGATCTCACAAGAAGAATCGCCCGCTCAGCAAAACGCGCTAACAAACAGCAAGAACGGCCAATGAAAATGGGTTGATCTGGAAGACTGCCGGGTGGCAGAGTGCCACACTGTAACCGAGGTAGTGCCCAGATCCAGTATAGAAGCTTTCCTTCAAGCATTTAGCCTGATCCTTGCGCAAGTCTCCGCTGTTTGTTGCCTTGCGTCCGCCTGCGGCAAGTAGAACATTCCGTCGGTTTCATTTCACACGGTTTACGACTCCTCAACGGGAATCATTCAATAACAATCTACCCGCTTGGCTATTCGCTCTGCCAAGTAACCTATAGGAGAGATCCCAATGGCGAACATCTCAAAAAGGAATAGATCACGAGAAAGAGAACAGGAAGTCGCTGCGAAGAACCGGCGCGAGATAATTGCGTCAGGTATGAACCGGCGTGAGTTGATGAAAATGGGTCTGCTCACCAGCGCAGGGCTGCTCATTCCTAAGATGGGCCTGAGTGCTCGCGCCCTTAATAGCGCTGGCGTCCCAACGGGAATGATGGCGAGCCCTCCCACAGCTCCTTTCGTGCAACCCGCTCTTCATCCCACCTATTGCACAGCCCGTGTCAGCGCTCAGCGGACCCGCGCCAACCGCGGCTCCAAATAGAGCAATTAATCCAGCTACGGGCATCGAGTTTGAAGGACGGACTCGCGCACATCAGTCTCTGGTAGACCCGATCCTTAACACAACTACGAACCGCTTTGCTCCGCGAAAACTCTATGAGGTCCATCAGAGGGCCGAGGATATCGTGGTGCATCCTGACTTCCCGGCGCAGAGGCTATGGACCTTCAACGGCACGGTCCCTGGTCAGACTTATGTTGCCCGGTACGGCGAACCGATCCTCGTTCGAAACTTCAACGACCTGCCTGATGATAATGGCGGCTTCGGTAAACAATCCGTTTCTACTCACTTGCACAATGGTCACACACCCTCGGAAAGCGATGGATTTCCGTGCGACTTCTTTGAGCAAGAGCAATACTATGACCAGCATTATCCCAACGTCCTCGCCGGATTCTCTTTTGATCATCAACCCAACGGCGACATAAGAGAGTCGATGAGCACGCTTTGGTATCACGATCATCGCGTAGACTTTACTGCGCAGAACGCCTACAAGGGGCTGGCCGGCTTCTATTTACTCTTCAACGAATTTGACACTGGCGACGAAACAACTGGCTTCCGCCTTCCCTCGTTCCCAGAGTTCGATGTCCCGATGATGTTCAACGATAAGAACTTCAACGATGACGAGATATTAATCTTCGATTTGGCGAACCGTGACGGTATCCTTGGCGACAAATTCTTCGTCAATGGTCGTATTCAGCCTTTCTTTGAGGTCAAGCGACGCCGCTACCGTTTCCGCTGGTTGAACGGTGGCCCGTCACGTTTCTATCAGTTCTTCCTGACCAGGGTCAGCAACAACGCGACGATTCCGTTCTGGCACATTGCCAATGACGGCAATTTGCTACCGAATCCGATTCAGGTGACTAGCACGCTTATAGCCGTGGCTGAGCGTATGGATGTGATCGTTGACTTCTCACAATTCCCAGAGGGAACGGAGATTTACCTTGAGAACCGATTGCGACAGACAAACGGTGCCGGCCCCGATGATTCGCTTTTCAGCGCCGGTCAGGGCAACAAGGTGATGAAATTCAAGGTTGTCGCTGGAACCGTAAACGATCAAAGCGTTAACCCTGCGACGAAAACTAGCCAGGCACTTGGTGGGCAACCGTATTTTTATGCAGTGCCGACAAGGCAGAGTACGAATGTTGAGCGCTGCTTCAACTTCGACAGGGAGAACGGGCAGTGGGTCATCAATGACCAGGTGTTCGACTGCGACGATGTTCGCTTCAAAGTTAAACGCAATACGGCCGAAATCTGGGAGCTCGAAGGTGGTCGTGACTGGCAACATCCAATTCACATCCACTTCGAAAGAACATCAGATTATCGAGCGCAATCGCGGTCTGCCCCCAGCGATCGAGCGAGGCCGTAAGGACGTGGTGAGGTTGGGTGAAGGCGACAAGGTCCGGCTGTTCTTCCGTTTCCGCGACTTCGTGGGACGCTATCCAATGCACTGTCACAACACGATTCACGAAGACCACGCGATGATGTTGCGCTTCGACATCGATCCGGACACACGCACCGGCGGCGACGACTGCGGACACCGCTAACTCAGTGAGCGACCTGGAAGGCTAGCGATTAGCCTTCCACCCACAAACCTGAGATTTGAATAAGGAGATGAGTATGAAACGAAGAAACATCCTGGCAGGCTTGGCGGTCGCCCCGTTTGCGAGTGAGTTGGTGGGCCGAGCGTCCGATGTCGGTCAATCATCGAGAGATGCGCTGAGGGAGAAGTATTTCCCGAACTTTGAGTTAGTGACGCACGAGGGTAATAAGGTGCGTTTCTATGACGATCTGATCAAAGATAAGATTGTCGTCATCAACTTCATGTACGCGAAGTGTGACGGAATCTGCGTGCCGGTCACCAGGAAGCTGAGAAGAGTACAGGAAATTCTTGCCGACAGAATCGGTAAAGATATCTTCATGTACTCGATTACTCTGAAGCCGAAAGAAGACACGCCAGAGAAATTGCAGCACTACGCGCACATGCATAAAGTCAAACCGGGCTGGACTTTCTTGACCGGTCACCCCCACGAGATCGAGACCCTTCGCCGCACGCTTGGCTTTTCCGATGGAAATCCCAAGCTGGACAAGGACCTTGACAACCACATCGGAATGGTGAAATACGGCAACGAACGTCGCCAGTGGTGGGCCATGTTCCCAGGCAAAGGCAATCCCGAATGGATGGTCAAGTCAATTCTCTGGATGGACGAGCGGAAAAAACCGCAGGCTAAGAGCACCAGCACTTAAGGAACACTCAGCGAGAGTGTTTAGATCATAAAGGTGAGTATGAAAGCGACTACTGTGATTGTAGATAAGAAACTGTCCTTTCTCCTGCTGCTTGTAACCATTACGATGACGGGACAAGGCGTTTCCTTATCTAAGTCGCTGCAAGACAAACCTGTCGCTACACCGGCTCAGGTCATCAGTTTCAGTGCCGGCAGAAGTCCGGAAGCAATCCTCTTTGACGGCACTGACATTTGGGTGGCAAACCAGTTTAGCGACAACGTAATGAGGCTGAGCGCGAGAGACGGGTTTAATTTGGGTACGTTTCCGACAGGTACCCGGCCCGTCGCCCTCGCCTACGACGGCGAAAATATTTGGGTCGCAAACAAGTTCAGCGACAACGTAATGAAGTTTCTAGCACGCGATGGGACCTTGCTAGATACAATTCGAGTAGGCAAGGCACCTGAAGGACTCGCTTTCGATGGCAGTCACATATGGATCGCCAACGGGGGCGATGGAACTGTAACTAAACTCCGGCCGAGCGACGGCGCCAGTTGCACGTACATAGTGGGCCAGCGGCCGATGGGCCTCGCGTTCGACGGCTCAAACATATGGGTAGCTAACAACAACAGCAATAATGTCACAAAACTCCGGGCGAAAGATGGAATCAAGCTCGGAACATTTAATGCAGGCAAAGATCCAACTGGTATTGCCCTCGATGGCGAGAACATCTGGGTTACGAACTTCTATAGCAAGAGCGTTACCAAACTGCGAGGAAGCGACGGCAGCACTGTCGCTACCATTTCCGTTGCCGATGGTCCCGCGGGAATCGCGTTTGTGAACAAGCAGATTTGGGTAACAAACCACGCCACCGGCAGCATAACGCAGATAGATCCGCGCGAAGGAAAAGTAGTAAATACCTTTGCGGTTGGTAAGACTCCTTCCAGTTTAACCTTTGATGGTTTTAATATCTGGGTTGCAAACGGAGGCAGCAACACAGTTTCGAGAGTGACCCCATAGTTGCTAGTTGGCAACCGTCAGCGGCCTCAACAAACCCGACGCGTAAACGCCGTTGCCATTCCCGAGAGCTTAGCCGATTGTGGCTACGAGCTCTGCCAATTAGAAAACGCTTTCATAGACTAAACAACTCGTTTTCCACCACCACGCCGGAGCTCACGCCAGACGATGAACTGGGCCAGATAGAGCGAAGCCAACAGCTGAAAGTCTTTAGCAAAGATGCTGGCGGCTCGTTGGGTCGAGCTGCCAGTGTGTTTTAGGCGAAAAAGAAAGAGGCGCGAAGCACACGCTTCGCGCGGGGACATTAAGGCGTACATTTGTGTCCTCCTCTATTACCTACGAGGTTAGCTGACGGGCTCGGAACAGGAAGTGTCCTACGTAAGATCACGCTATGTTGCGTGCGTCACGATTCGCCCCTGTTTCGCTCGCGCGAAACGTTTGGTTCCCCCGCGCCGCCCTCTCGTGCGTTAGCGACGGTGAGCAGCTTCGGCGACAAGTTATCAACTAAATTAGAGTACGCGGACCGGCATAAAGGACGCGTAAAAAGTGAATAAAAAGTTCGTAAAAAGATTCGGCCCAATCACTCGGTGGCGTTAAAGCGATAACCAATCCAGGGGTCGGTGAGGATGTAGCGCGGGTGCGCGGGGTCGGGTTCGAGTTTTTTGCGGAGATTGCCAACAAACACGCGCAAATATTCGTTCTGCTCGACGTAGTTGCCGCCCCAAACAGCCGCCAGCAACGTGCGATGCGTAAGAACTTTTCCGGAGTGCTTAATGAAATAGACCAACAGGTCGAACTCTTTCGGCGTTAGATGAACCTCGCGACCGCCAACACTCACCTGCCGCGTTTCAAGATCAATCCGAAAGTCACCAGCGTTCAAAACAGGCGATTCAGCTTCGGGTGCCAGCGCAGTCGCGGCACGCCGCAAGGAAGCCCGCACCCGGGCGAGCAACTCGTCAATTCCGAACGGCTTCGTGACGTAATCATCCGCCCCTATATCCAGCGCTTCGACCTTCGTCTCCTCTTCACCTTTCGCCGACAACACGATGATTGGCACCGGTGAAATTGCACGCACCCGCCGGCACAACTCCAAACCATCCATCTCCGGCATCGCCAGATCCGTAATCACTAAATCCGGCTTCCAATCCATAAATGTTTCGAACCCGCGTAGGCCATCGGCTGCGGAGCGCACGTCATAGCCGCGCGACTTCAACCCCATGCGCAGCACACGCATGAGTTGCGGCTCGTCATCTACCACCAAAATGCGCGGTCGCTCATTCATGACTGCTCAGAAACGTCCTGGTCGCCGATCGGCAACGTGAAGACCACGCGTGTTCCTTCGCCTTCTCGTCCGGGTTCGATCCAGATTCTGCCTTCGTGCGCTTCCACAATTCCTTTCGCGATTGCGAGTCCCATGCCGGTTCCCGAGGGTTGCGTACTGATATCCCCATTGCGCGTTGCGCGGAAAAACTTATCAAATACTCGCTCGCGCATTGCCGGGACAATACCACGCCCCTCATCCTCAACGGCCATGATGATGAGGTCGCCCTCACCACGGCGCGCATCGATCGTGATCGTTGTACCGGGCGGAGAGTATTTCGCGGCATTATCGACGAGTGTATAAACCACTTCGCTCACGGCATTCGCGTCAACTCGCGCCACCGGCAACTCTTTTTCCGTCATAATCTCCACATGATGATTCGCGGTCAAAGGCTTCGCGCGCGTGAGAGCGGTTGAAACGATTTCATCAACTGCGCCCCAACGCCTGCGGAGGCGCAGTTCACCCGCCTCGATGCGCGCGAGGTCGATCAAATCGCCGATGAAACGATTAAGTCGATCACTTTCCTGATCGATCACTTCAAGCATTTCGAAGCGAGAATCCTGATCGAGAATCACCGGTTGATTTTCGTCCGTCTGACCACGAGCTTCATCGATCAGAGTGGTGATTGAAGCTTTAATGGATGTAAGAGGTGTCCGCAGATCGTGCGTGACTGCATCAAGCAGCGCCGACTTCAATCGTTCGCTTCGCTTGATGGCTTCGGCTTCGCTTTCACGTTCAAACGCTGCTTGCAACTGTGTATATAAACTCTCGACTTCCCGCTTCCTGCTCTCTGCTTCTTCCGCACGTTCTTTCGCGCGGGCAGAGAGCTGCCCGACCGCTAACGCAGTGGTAAAGAAAACAATTAACGCAACCCAATTCTCTGCATGCGCGATTGTCAGGGTGTAGAGAGGCGGAAGAAAGAAAAAGTTAAAACAAAACATTCCCAGTACGGAGGCGAGTAGCGCGGGCCTGCTGCCCCAGAACAGCGCGATTATGAGCACGACGAACAGAAACGTGAGCGCCACCGTCGTCGCATTCACTTGCTGTTGGAACGGAGCTAGCACGGCCGTCGTTATAGCGGTACCTGCCACAGCGCCAACATAGCCCCATCTTGAGTTCAATACGTTTTCGGCCACGGTCCTATTGTAGACCGTAGTAACTAAATCTCTATTTGTTCGCCCATCTCAACCACGCGATCCGGGGGCAGACAAAAATAGGCTGTCGCACTGGTCGCATTGTGCGCAATGATTGAGAACAACTTCTCACGCCATGCCGACATGCCGGACCGTTTTGCGGCAATAATCGTCTCGCGTCCGAGAAAGTAGGTTGTATCAGTGTGATCGTAAGTAAAACCGGCGGCGCGCATCCGTTCAAAAACCTTCGGAATATCGGGGTCTTCCAGAAAACCGTAATAAACCTTCAATCGATAAAAGCCGTTACCAAGTTGTTCCGTTTCAACACGTTCTTCCACTGGAACGAACGGGACGAGTTTTGTCTTCACGGTCAGAAAGAGCACGCGTTTGTGCAGTACTTTATTGTGTGCGAGATTATGAAGCAGCGCGGGCGGCGTTCTCGATGCATTGCCATTCATGAAGACCGCTGTGCCCGGCACCCGGCGTGGTGGATGCCGCTCAATCGCCTGGAGAAATTCTTCGAGCGGACGTGATTCCGATTGAATCCGCTCATTCAGAATGCGGCGTCCGGTTTTCCAAGTGGTCATTAGAGTGAAAATGGCCCAGGCGAGTAACAGTGGAAACCAGCCTCCGTCAGCAACCTTGATAATGTTTGCGCCAAAAAATGCCACATCAATAATCAGGAAAAAGAGAGCCAGCGGCAGTGTCGCTATCACACTCCAGCCCCACATACCGCGTGCAACGACATAGAACAAAATTGTGGTAATCACCATCGTTGAGGTAACTGCGACGCCGTAAGCTGCCGCCAGATTGCTTGACGTGCGAAAGCCAAGCACGATCGCAATGCAACCGAGCATCAATGCCCAGTTCACCGCCGGGATATATATCTGGCCGTACTCTCTCGTTGATGTGTGATTGATCTTGAGCCGTGGGCTGAACCCCAATTGGACCGCCTGCATCGTCAGAGAGAACGCTCCGGAGATAACGGCCTGCGATGCGATGACCGCAGCAGACGTCGCGAGCACAATCATCGGATACAAGGCCCAGCCCGGTGCGAGACGATAAAAAGGATTGTTAGCGGCGTCAGAATCTTCGAGCAGCAATGCCCCCTGCCCAAAATAGTTAAGCAGCAACGCGGGCAGGACCACGGTGAACCAGACCAGCCTGATAGGGCGGGTGCCGAAGTGGCCCATGTCGGCATAAAGTGCCTCACCACCCGTAACGACCAGAAAGACTGCACCTAAAATAAGAAATCCATGCCAGCCGTTTTGAATAAAGAAATCCAATGCGTAGACGGGATTGACTGCAACCAACACAGACGGGTGACGGACAATCTGAGCAATACCAAGTACTGCCAAAACCGCAAACCACACCAGCATTACCGGACCAAATATCTTTCCAACTTTCGCCGTTCCTCGACTCTGAAATAAAAAGAGCCCGACGATAATCGCAATCGTAAACGGAACCACGAAGGGGGTTAAGACTGGCGTGGCGACAGTTATACCTTCCATTGCGCTAAGCACAGAGATTGCTGGCGTAATTATGCCGTCGCCGTAAAGAAGCGCCGCGCCGAAGATACCTAACATGATTAAGAACGTGTGCTCGGATCGGCCGGAGGGTTTTATCGGAGTTGCCAACGCTGTAAGCGAGAGAATTCCTCCTTCGCCGTGATTGTCAGCACGCAGCACAAACACGAGATATTTGATCGAGATCACGATCACCAGCGACCAGAAGATTAACGACAATACGCCAAGTATGTTTGCAGGCAAGGGAGCGATCGCGTGTGGCCCATGAAAACATTCACGGAGGGCATAGAGCGGGCTCGTCCCGATGTCGCCGTAGACGATCCCAAGCGCGGCTAGTGAGAGTACGAAGAGGTAACGTCCTCGCGGAGCGGGTCGCGCAATGTGTGGGATTCCTGCTGATGTGTTGTGGATATCTGCTAGTTGTGGTTCGTCTGCCTTCGCCGGTAACACGAGCGTAGGATCGCACAAAAGTCATAAAGATTTCGTAAAGGGCGACAAAGAACTTTGAGAGCCTGTGCCGTACGGCGCAAGCGGGCAGGATCCCCTTGAGAACTGAAGTCCGAGCTTGCGGCCAGGCGCGAACTGTGGTACAAAGGCGTTCCTTTCTCTCAAATCGTGCGGCAAGCGAATATCTCTCAATGGAGGCCAACATGCCTAAACTACGCGCAGTTGCCATCGCTCTTGGACTTGTATCGTCATTCGCGTTTGCTGCTTCGACTGTCAGTGCCGATCCGGTCCACAACATCGAGATCCTCCGAAGCCTCAACGCGATAGAAAACATGAGTTTGCATCTTCCTGATGTTAGCCGTGCGGAGGAACATTCTGCGCTTTTCGCTGGCGTTCGAACCAATCACGGAAAGCATTCAGGGTTTAGCGTTGCCGCGGTGCGGCCCGGCGTAAGGTTTGGTCTCGTTAAGGGAGCGCAACCCACCGTCACGGAAAACCCGGAACCGGCCACCATGCTGTTACTTGGAACTGGCCTGGCTGCCGTAGGAGCCGCTATGCGTGGGCGCAAGCAGCGACAAGGCAGATAGGCAGCCTTCGTTCCGACTCGTAAAATTCCATACAACTGCCACTACATTTGGCAGGAAGCTGCCTTGACCGCGCGCCGTTACGCGGATATAAGTTCACACCAAAGTTCTGTCAGCAAAAGGTGGTTCCTATGACCCAGTTCAAGCTCGTTCAAAGAGCTGTATTCTCTTTTTTCGCTCTTTTTCTGTTAAGTGCGGTAACAGTTAAGGCGGATACCATTACCATCTCCGGTGTTGACTCAGGCGGGTTCTCCACAGCCACCGTGGTGTGTGAGTTCAACTCTCAAACCAACACCTTCACGTTCACCATTACAAACACGTCCGCGATCACGCAGCCCGGTTCGACATCAACGATCACTGGGATCGGGTTTGACTTGCCACCTCTCGGTAACGCCAGTGCTTCCGGTCTTAACGGGTTCACGGGATCGCAGGCGCCGAGTCTTTCATCGAATTTTACGTTCAGCGATGCAGACCTGGGCAATGTCCCGCACGGGTTCAATTCCGTGGTGCTCGACTTCGGGTTCATCACGGGAAGTAATTTCAACGGCGGGTCAGTGAATGACGGGTTATTACCAGGTGAGAGCGCCTCGTTTACTGTGAGCGGTGCAGCTTTCGCAGGCTTTACCGAGGCACAGATTTGCAACGCGATCTTTGTGAGATTTCAGAATGTGCCGCTCGCCGGCGGTAGTCAAGGCAGCGACGTAGGCGTGCCTACCACCGAGATTCCTGAACCCGCCAGCATGTTGTTGTTGGGGACCGGTCTCCTTGGGGTGGTCGGAGCAGTTCGAAGAACACTCAAAGCGCGCGACTGAGTACTGCATTACAAAGCGTTAGAGTCAGGGCGTCACAGCGTTTGGGAATCGCGGTGACGCCCTTTCTTCATTAACCAATCCACGGTCGCTCGCGAAGGAAATCAGACAAGTCATGCGACTTCAAACGGAAGCGGTCGAATACGGCGAGCGTCTCGTTTACCTCTGGAGCGTGATGAGGAATCGTCGCCAGCACCATCGCCCGTACGCGTGACAAGGTTCGGTCGCCAAACCACATCGACATCAATTCCTTGATTAAGCGCTTTTCCTGAGTCACGCTCAAGAGACCCTTCTTCACCAGTTCCCCAAACCAGACCCGGATGTGAATCAAAGGCTCGCTCAGCGCACTGTATGGTGCAGTGGGGCCATGTGTGAGTGCGACTTCATCGTCACGAAAATCGTCATCACGACAGAACCACTCGTACACGTCACCAAACCCATGCATTCCCATGTGTCCCATTTCGCAAGCGCGGATCGCGCCCATTGATGAAAGACCCCAAACCTGCCAGCCCTTTGCGATCGCGAACCGGATCTCGGCGTGACCGACGGAAAGACATTGGTGAAATTGACCATCAACAATCGCCATCACACCGGGACGTCGCGTTGAAACAAGCCGAACAACGTCGCCTCGCTTCACCGGCGGCAACAGCCTGACGCCGTTTTCTTTCGCGATCGAAGCGGCGCCATTCAGCGTTGGACCAACGAACATCCAACAGCTAGAGTTGAGCTTTGACATAATCTCTCAGCCGGACACCGACGCGCGCAGTCGTTTCAGTAAAGCATTCGAGACGGGGCACGATCACGCGCAGCACTTGTAACGGCAGATGCGGCGGTGTGTAGACCACTCTCAAAACGTGTTTGAAGCCGTTTCGCGCGAGGGTGTCCATCAACACGTCAAGGGCAGACGAAAGCTCAGTCACCTTCCGAGCGTGATCGGGAACTCGACTGAACCGAAGCAGCGAGCCGTTGCGTGAAACCTGCGATAGTAAATTATCGGCATAACGTGCGCGCGCTTTGCTCGATGCTCGTTTGAACCGGTTGTATCGATTCACGAGGTCGTCGCGGCCCCCATGAATAAACGACAAACGGCTTTGCAGCGCTTCACATACAGCGCGCGTCAACGCGATCTCCTTCAAAGGATGACATCCGTAACCCACGCTTACATAGATTGGATTGATGGTTTTGGATTCGGCAGCCACCGCCATGAAGTATGGAATTCCGAAAATGTTCTCCACGTAACGCACATACAGATTCATGCCCGCAGCGGCGAGACTCGATTCGATTTTTCTAATGGAAGCTGGAAGAGAACGACTGGCTACGAGTTCGGAAGTATCGTTGATCGATTGGAACGAACAGATGTCGCGCTCGATCACCTCCGCGAGCCCGTGAACCGTCGCTTCCAGAATCGAATTGCCTGAACACAGGCCGTTTGAGTTCGCGCCGAAGTAAGTGCGGCCGCCTAACTGCGATGGATACGGCAAAAACACGAGTTCGGCCGGAACCAGATACTTCCGCCCGGAAGAAACGTCCTTCGCTTCAACACACGGCAGCGGTTCTTCCAAATCGATTTCTGCGTGCATCACAGGACAGAAATCGAGGATTGCATCGGAACGGCGTTTACCTTCGTAGACCTCTCTCGCGCGCGCCTTCACGATCTTCAACGACGCGCGATTGTATTCGGCGAACGCGTATTCGATCGCTTCCATGTAAGCGCCGACACGCGCTTCAGCAACAGTGATTCCCTTGCCCGCATTCACGCACAACGAGCCCGGCTGAGCATCGGGCCGAATGCTCGCGAACACGGGCACACCGATACAATCCAGGCGCGTGATGTCAGTGACGCGGGAAATCCCCAGACCTTGAGCCAGTGACCGGGCGCGATCGAGCGTAACGTCCAGACACTCCGCTCGAAGACTCGAGCTGAGCCGAAAATGTTGCGACACTCGTTATCTCTTTTTGGACGCCGAGCCGTAGCGCTTGCTCTTGGATTTCGATTTCGACTTCGATTTTGATTTGCTGCCACCACCACCAGCGGGAGCGGCTTGTTCCATTTGCGGAAGCTCGCTCAACATGACGGCGCCGGAGGCGACAAGACCGTTGCGCAAAATTTCACCGAGACGTGCGGCGGACTCTGAATCGACTTCGACCTTCGCGCCGCCTTTGAGCGTTTGCAGCCTGGGCGACGCAGTTGACAGCATCACCGCTCCGGACGCAACGAGACCTTCGCGAAGATGCTGTTCGAACTCATGCACCATTGCGGCATCGAGTTGAACCTGGGCAGTACCTGCGGCGGTCTTTTTAGTTGATTTTTTGGATGATTTCGAGGGACTCTGTTTGCGAGATTTTGTGGCCATGGGAGACGCGCTCCTTAGCGAGATGTTGAAGCGCCGTGACTATATACTCGTTGCCGAGATCGGTCAAACGGATCATTCCGCGCGCACGAAAATCGGATCGCTATGACGCTGCTGCGCGGCGAAGAACATCCTGCGCGATGTTTGATCCGGTCACCAGGAGTACGACACTCTTACCCGCGTATGCCGTGGGGTTCTGAAGATACGCTGCCGTCGCCGCTGCTCCAGCCGGTTCTGCAATCAGATGCTCGTCGAACAACAGCGTCCGTATGGCTGTAAGCAGTTCGTCTTCCGATACCAAAACTACTTCGTCAACCAACTCACGTATCGCACGCACATTCGGCTCGAGTGGAACACACGTCGCTAACCCATCCGCAATCGTGTCGCATGTCTCCGTGGTGACTACACGATTCTCCTGCCATGATCGAACATACGAAGGCGCCTGCGTGGATTGCACGCCAACGATTCTGACCGCGGGGCGGCGGCGCTTTGCTTCTGCTGCCAGGCCGCGAATCAACGCAGTGTCGCCCATTGGCACAATCATCACATCCGGAGCCGGCAATTCGTCCAGGATCTCAGCGGCTATGGTCGCAGTACCGACTGGGACCAGCTCATCACTTGCGTCATTCAGAAAATAGTAGTTGTGTTCTGCTGCGTACGAGGCGGCCGCATTGCCGAGGGATTCAGGTTTCCACTCAACCTCTTCGACGGTGGCGCCGAGCGCGACAATTCGTGCGCGTTTGATCGGGTTCGGAGCTTGCGGCAGGAAGATCGTTGCGGGAAGGTTCGCGAGGCGTGCCGCGTAAGCGACGGCAGCGCCATGATTGCCGGTGCTCGCAGCGCAGACACCTTTGATCGACCGCTGTTGAAGATTCTTCATGAGCGCGTACAGCGCACCGCGCGGCTTGAACGATCGAGTCGGCAGTTCCGTCTCGAGTTTTAGATAAATCTGAGTACCGGAATCACTCGCCAAACGCTCCGCCGCCACTAACCGCGTCGGGCGCAGAAAGCGCCGCAACAACTCGCGGGCTTCGTTGACTTGTTCGCTACCAGGATTCATTGCCAATAATCCGGAGACTCTTTCATGTTGGCATCGGGCCGTTCCATCCAACGTTCAGGCCGATGCAATGGGATGAAACCAAACTGCTCGTACAACCCCTGTGCGTCTTTGGTCGACAGCACCCAGCGACGAAATCCCTGTAACTGAGGGTGTGCGAGCATGACCTCCATCAGCCACTTCGATAATCCGCGACCGCGGTGTTCCGGCACTACGAAAACGTCAGCCACCCACGCGAACGTCGCATAGTCGGTCACGATTCGAGCGAACCCCACCTGCTCGTCACCGTGGTAAATTCCAAACGGCAGCGAGTTATCGATCGAGCGTTGCACAACCTCGCGGGCGCGACCCTTCCCCCAATAAGAGTGGTTGCTGATGAAGTCGTGGACGAGATCGATGTTCAGGCGCGAACGATCCGTGCTGATGGTGTATTCGCCTCGTTTCATGGATTGCCTAGGAGAATACACCGACTCGTATTGGAAAAGAAAAAGGACGCGTTGAACGAAAACTGGTCACTGCTTCAGCGCGGAACTGCCGCAAAATCGCAACATTACCCGGTACGGTGTTTGCTCTAGGTGGTGTGGGGGGAACACTAAAATGATAATGAAAATGAGCTTGTTAGCACTTCTTTTTGTAACCGCCTGTTTGGCTGTTGCCGCGCCGGCACAGGCACAGGTGGTCGGGCAGCCATATCGATTAAACGATAAAGAGGTAGAGCGAATTCTTCGTCGAGTCGAGAATCAAACGAACAATTTCCGCAAGAGTCTGGACGCTTCGCTCGATCGGAGTCGCTTGAATGGCACGAATCGCGAAGACGACATCAACGCGTTTATGAAGAATTTCGAGGAACAGACCAAACGGCTTCACGACCGTTTTGATGATAACAAGTCGGTGGCGGCAGACGTTGAAGCGGTGCTTAACAGTGCCGCAGCTATCGATCAGTTCGTGCATCGCCAGCGTCTGAACGAGCGTGCCCAGAATGATTGGTCCACCCTGCGAGCGAGCCTGGACGATCTGGCGCAAGCCTACAACGTCGCGTGGCGCTGGGAGGGCGTGGCAGTACTCACGCAATCAACCGTAGTTACCGGAACTCCGGTCGCAGTGGTTGCTGGAACCGCGGGCCTGCCTTACCGGTTAAGCGATAAGGAAGTCGAGCGCATACTCCATCGCATTGAAGAGCAGTCGGGCAAGTTTCGCGGCAGTCTGGATAGCGCGCTCGACCGGAGCCGTCTGAACGACACGGACCGCGAAGACGACATCAACGCTTTCATCAAAGAGTTCGACCAGCAAGTGAAACAGCTTCACGATCGTTTCGATGATCGGAAGTCAGTGGCGGCCGACGTGCAGGCGGTACTCGACCGCGCGGCTCGTATCGACGCCTTCATGCGTCGCCGCGGCCTGAGCGAGCGAGCGCAAAACGAATGGTCAGCGTTGAGGGCAAACCTGGATCAGTTAGCAGAAGCCTATAGCGTCTCCTGGCGCTGGTAGGATGACTGGCTAATCCGCGCGACAAACTTTAGGGGCGGCATTTATGACCGCCCCTTTTTCTATTTCAAGAACTCCGAACTTTCCGAAAGCCTTTCTAGTATATATACGGCCTTCCTGAGGTTAGCGCCGTTATTACTTGTGGAGTCGGTATTTTCGAAATGCTTACCAGTATTTTTCATGACCTGCGTTATTCACTGCGTTCCTTAATCAAGCATCGCACTTTCACTGCGGCCGCGCTGTTGACGCTCGCGCTCGGTATCGGCATTAACACGAGCGTCTTCACGCTGCTGTATTCGCTTGCGTATCGCCCGTTGCCGGTGAAGGACCCGGATCGCGTCGTAAACGTCTATCAAATTCTGGAAGGTGAGTTCTCACGGCAGGTTCAAGGTAACGTGGCGCTGCTTTCTTATCCTGAATACCTGAACTATCGAGATCGCGTCGCGAGTCTTTCAAGGTTGGCTGCGTCATCGGATGTAAAGCTGTATCTCGGCGGCAGTAACGTTGAAAGAGTTAACGGGCTCATGGTCAGCGACAACTACTTCTCGCTTCTGGGAGGCGGAAGCGCTCTCGGCCGCACTTTTTTCGATAACGAATTCCGCCAGGCGCCGCTGTCGAGTCCTGTGGCCGTGCTTAGTCACAGCTTCTGGCAGCGACGGTTCGGCTCCGATCAAACCGTAATCGGTACTCCGATCACGCTGAATCGCCAGCGTTTCACTGTCATCGGAGTGGCCGCGCCTGATTTTCGCGGCGCCGAGATGACGGTTCCCGACGTCTGGATTCCGGTAACGATGCAGCCCGCCCTGGCGCCCGAGAACAAAATTCTGGAAGTCCCGAACGTTAGCTGGCTGAGTGTGGTTGGACGTCTGACAGACGGCGTCTCGTTGAACCAGGTGCAGGCGGAGATGCAACTCGTTGCGGGCCAGATGGACCACGAGTATCCCGGGCGCAAAACAACTGTCGATGTGATGCCCGGCTCATATTTAAATTCTCCCGAAGTTCGCGATGAAGGAACGCCGGTCGCAATTCTCTTGATGGCTGCGGTTGGTTTAGTGCTACTGATCGCGTGCGCGAACGTTTCGAACCTGATGCTCGCACGCGCCGCGGCGCGACGAAAAGAGATCGCCGTTCGACTCGCCCTCGGAGCGAGCCGTTGGCGGTTGATCAGACTCCTGCTGACGGAAAGTCTGGTACTCGCCATCCTCGGCGGTCTTGCGGGATTAATGCTCGCAGTTCTTTTGCCACCGATCTTGTTCTCAGCGATTCCTGAAGTCGGTCTTGATATCGACTTCCAGCCGAACGCAACTGTTTTCGCGTACATGTTTTTGATTTCCCTGATCACGGGCGTGGTGTTTGGCCTCGCGCCGGCAATCGAGTTTACAAAGCCAAATCTCACCACAGCTCTGAAGGCGAAAAAAGGCGGAGCGCGCATCTCGCGGCCGCGCTTGCGCAATCTGCTGGTGATCGGCCAGGTTGCCGTTTCGCTCGTGCTTCTGATCGGCGCGGGCTTGCTGGTCCGCGGTTTACAACAGGCGCAATCGACGGACCTCGGATTCGATCAAAAGAACCTCGCGGTCTTATCGCTGGACCTGACGACACAAGGCTACGACCAGGCGCGCGCGACGACGCTTTACGCGCAACTCGCTGAACGCCTGGAAGCTTTGCCGGTAATCAAATCAGTGAGTCTGGCGCAAATCCCGCCATTCTCGGGTGTGCTTGAGACGACGATTACCATCGATGGCGGTCAAGCCGCAGTGAACGTCGGCGCGAATGTAGTTTCTGCTGAATATTTTCAAACGCTCGGGATTCCGCTCCGGCGCGGCCGGCAGTTCACTGAAGAAGATGCTCGCAGCGGACAATCACCCGCAGTGATCACTCAGGCAATGGCGAATCGTTTTTGGCCGGGCTCCGATCCGATCGGGATGCGCTTTAAAGACAACGCCGGCACATCACACGAAGTTATCGGTGTCACCGCCGACATAAGCAGCAGGCACGTTGGCACACTTGACGGTCCTTTGTTCTACACGCCTGCGTCGCCAGAAAAATTAACTGGTCTGACTTTTGTGTTGCGAACCAACGAGAACGTATCGGCCAGCGTCGGCGGATCGGCATTCGCATGGCGCTCGGCGCGCAACGCCGTAACGTTCTTCTGCTCATCGTAAGCGACGGAATGAAACTCGCAATGATTGGCACAATCATCGGTCTCGTGACTGCAATCGCGTTGACGAACGTGATGGCGTCGATGCTGGTTGGGATAGGACCGACAGATGCGTTCACATTTGCGATCGTCTCGACCGGCGCGCTCGCGGTCGCTGTACTCGCGTGTTTCGTTCCCGCGCGGCGCGCGACGAAGGTCGATCCGCTGGTTGCTCTTCGCGACGAATGACGATCAAAGATTAGCTTTCCAGAAATCGAGCATCAGGCGATATAGATGGAGCGTGGCGGCCTCATCCGAAATGCCATGCATGCGCATCGGATAGGCCATCATGTCAAACTTCTTTCCGGCAGCAATCAACGCGTCGATGAAAGCCAGCTCGTTGTATGGATGCACGTTGTCGTCGTACGTGCCGTAAACGATCAAGAGACGCCCGTGCAATTGTTTTGCTAGTGGGATTACGGACGAACTCTCATACCCAGCCGCATTCTCCTGCGGCGTACGCATTGCGCCTTCGGTCCACTTCGTGTCGTAGTAACGCCAATCCACAACCGGCGCGACCGAAATCCCCGCTTTGAACTCCTGCGAGCGCGTCATCAAGTTGAGTGTCATATAACCGCCGTAGCTCCAGCCCCACACCCCGACGCGCGCCGGATCAACCCAACTCTGCTTTTTCAACCAGCGCGCCGCTGCCACAAGGTCAGGTGTTTCTGCTTCGCCGAGACGCTTGAGAACTGTGTTTTCCAACGTCTTGCTGACGCCGGTTGCTGCACGATTATCAACCTTCGCGACGACATAGCCCGCGTTGAGTAACATCTGGTTCCACAAAATGTCCCCCTGCCAGGCATTCGACACCTGCGGTGCTGATACGCCGCCGTAGACGAACATCACGACCGGATATTTTCGATCGGAGCGAAAGTCTTTCGGCTTCAGGATCGCGGCAGGCATCTGGAAACCATCGTCCGCGGGAATCGTGGACAACTCGGGAAGCTGAACGTCGTACGGCGCAAGCAACTGTGGGCGTGCATCAGCGATCGCGCGCACGAGTGAGCCATCGCTCGCATGCAGCTGCAGCGACGGAAGCGTACGAACGTCTGAGTATCGGTCGAGGAAATATCGAGCGTCGGGCGGCATCGAAACGCGGTGTGTACCACGATCTTTGGAAATACGCAGGAAGCCGGAGCCATCCGGCCGCACGCGGTACAGATGTCTTTCTATCGACGACTGTTCCAGCGCAGTGAAATAGATCCAGTTATTCTTTTCATCAACGCCCACGAGTGCTTGACGCACCCAGAACGGTAACCCGCCCGAACTCGCCAGCGCCCATGGTCCTTTCGTAACCTGGTTCTCGAGTTTGCCATCCATCCGGTAGCGGTAGAGATGCATGTAGCCATCTCGTTCCGATGGCCAAAGGAAGTGCTGACCGTCGTTGAAGAAGTACAGGTCGTCGGTCATGTTCACCCAACCGGGATCGGTCTCTGTAAGCACACGTGTAGCGCTCCCGGTTTTGCGATCGACAAAGTACAGAGTCAGATCGGTCTGCACGCGCGGCATGGTCGACACGCTCAAGCGGCGGCCATCCGGCAACCACTTCGCGCGAACGATGTATTCGAATGGTTTGTCCTTCAGGTTGATCCAGGTCCTGCCGTCGCTTCCGAGTTCGGTTATGCCGAGTCGCACGCGCGGATTGGCGCGGCCGGCGCGCGCATAGCGCTGTTTGATCACGCGCGGCGAGAAAGGAACAAAATCGACGAAGTACGTGAGGTCCACTTCTGATTCGTCAGATTGAAGATACGCGATCGCTTGAGAATCCGGCGCCCACCAATAACCGATGTCGCGCCGCCCGAAAACTTCTTCCCAGTAGACCCACGACAGTGTTCCGTTCAGTAGCGTTTCCGAGCCGTCGCGGGTGATTTGAGTTTCACGATCCGTGTCGAGATCGAAGAAGTAGAGATTGTTGCTTCGCACGTAAGCGACGCGGCGGCCGTTTGGCGAGAAGGTTGCGGATGTTTCTTCTGCGGGTGTGGTGGTCAGCCGTCGAAACTGCGCGTTGTTGAACTGGAGAACGAAAACGTCACCTTTGAAAATGTATAGCGCCTGGCTGCCTGGACCATCGAAAGCGAGTGGCCACGACAAAGTGTTCGCGTTTATTCCGTCAGCGGCACGTTTGAGATCCGCGAGCGCGCGAGCTGCGTCAACGAGCGGCTGTCGTTGGCCGGTCGCCGGATTCAATCTTTCAAACGTTCGCTCGGCGGCCGGGCGACGATTGTCGAGGAGTACGAGAGTTCCATCATCAAGCCACGCGGTAGTCGGAACGCTCGCCACCGCTCGGCCTTCGGGTCCAAAGATCCACTCAATCGTGAGTTCTCGTTTCGTCGTCTGGGCCAGGCTCGTCGCTGCACAGCACGCAACAAGCAGAAGTGTTACCAGGATTCGGTGAACGTTCATGCGCTTCAATTTACACGAAGCGCATGCCGGGCCGCATGTCGAATTTCGGTTGCCTACAGGGGACAACTCAGCGACAATCACCAGCCAGTTACTCGCCCAGAAAGGACGTGCCGCTTCCAAAGCACGACGCAGATCCATGAAAACAAAAAAACTTCTCCCACTGCTCTTCATGGCGATTGCGCTGCTCGCCCTCGCCGCGTCGTCAGCCGCCGCTCAACCAAAAGCAACAACATCTGATAACGAATGGCTGCAATTCCGTGGACCTAACGGTACCGGCGTCGCCGATGGCTTTGCGCTGCCGGCGGAGTTCAGCTCGACGAAGAATCTCGTCTGGAAAACGCCCGTGCCCTTCGCGCGATCGTCGCCGGTCGTTACTGCCGACCGCGTGTTTCTCACCGCCAGCGAAGGCGACAAACTGATCACACTCGCACTCGATCGAAAAACAGGAAAACTATTGTGGCGCCGTGAGGCTGTACGCGCGCGTCACATGCCGATTTACCGCGCGAATGATGCGGCTTCGCCGAGTCCGGTTAGCGATGGGAAAAACGTGTACGTGTTTTTTGGTGAACTGGGATTGATCTCCTATGGACCAGGCGGCAAAGAGCGTTGGCGCGTGCCGCTCGGGCCTTTCAACAGTTTCTACGGGATGGGTGGATCGCCTGTGCTTACGGGTAACACACTCGTGATGGTGTGTGATCAGCGAGACAATTCTTTCATCGTTGCCGTGGATGCGCGCGATGGCAAAGTGCTCTGGAAACAAAACCGTTCGAACTATGAAGCATACTCTACGCCGGCAATTTACAAACCGAACAATGGACCGGCGCAAGTAATCGTTCTTGGTTCACACACGGTCGACGCGTATTCGCTCGATAAGGGAGAGCGGTTGTGGTGGGTGACTAAAATCGGCTCGTATCCGAAAGGTGTGCCGGTGCTTGGAACAGACATGGTGTACGTGACCGCCGATGGTGGTGATGAACCGTTTTTGCCGCCCTTTGACGAGGTTCTGAAAGCGGATAGTAATAAGGACGGGCGGCTCCAGCGTGAGGAAGCGAAAGCTAACGCCGAGGCTTACGATCACTTTGGTTGGGTAGACTCGAACAACGACGGGATCATGGACCGCGCGGAATTCGACTTCGTCCGCAATTCATCTGTAGGGGGCCACGGTGTAACCGCGATTCGGTTGTCGGGCAAGGGCGACGTTTCCTCTTCCAACGTCGTTTGGAACGTCAAGAAGTCTTATCCAAGCATACCGTCGCCGTTGATTTATCGTGGTGTGATGTATCTGATGAAAGAAGGTGGGATCGTTTCGAGTCTCGATCCGGCGAGTGGACAAGTATTGAAGCAAGGCCGCACGCCGGAGGCGCTCGAGGATTACTACGCGTCGCCGGTTGCCGCGGATGGCAAGATTTTTCTCGTGAGTGCGAGCGGCAAAGTGACGGTGCTCAAAGCTGACGGGCAATGGGAGATACTCGCCACCAACGATCTGGATGAAGAGGTTTGGGCCACACCCGCGATCGCCGGTGGTAATCTCTACATCCGTACTCGCAATGCGTTGTACTCGTTCGGTGCGAACGCTAAATAACATGATGAATAACGAGTCGAGAGTTCGAGGCGCCGGCGGCACGCCGGGCGGAATTGGCGAGTTCATCCTTGGTCTCATAATGGCCGTTGCCGGCGCGTATCTGATTGTCAATCAGGTTGTGGTCTTCGGTGGATCATGGTCTATCTGGGGCTACAACAGTTTCGGGCTCTCGCTGGTGCCGCTGATATTCGGTATCGGTATCTTGTTCTTCAACGGCAAATCGATCATCGGTTGGTTACTTTTGTTAGTTGGGGTCGTGGTGATATTTGCCGGGATACTGATGAATCTTCAGTTCTATTTTCAGCGAACGAGTCTGTTCAATACCATCATCATGCTTGTGCTTCTGGCGGGAGGGATAGGTTTGATCTTCCGCGCGCTTGCTCCGCATGGCCAGCGCGCGGTTGATAGCAACGAAGTCGGTTGACCGGAACTGCCCGCAAAGAAGACCAGCTTGGCTTCGTCGACGTCGATTAATCCTTCCCAGTTCGGACAAACTAGAAATGCACGTACCTTGTCTAATATGACCTCCACCTCGCGGCCCGTGTCGTTGTGGCCGGGGGTTTACATCATTGCTCTCGTTTACTTCGC
Organism: Acidobacteriota bacterium; assembly: GCA_020199835.1. Lineage (GTDB taxonomy): Bacteria > Acidobacteriota > Blastocatellia > Pyrinomonadales > Pyrinomonadaceae > PSRF01. Next base: position 253,310 of record JAIVJV010000012.1, read on the forward strand.
ACTACATCTCGCGACCTCGACACGATACGGTTACTTTCGCGACGCTCTCTACTATCTCGCCTGTTCCGAACACCTCGCCTTTGGTTATGTCGATCAGCCGCCGTTGATCGCCTGGCTGGGCTGGGTTGCGCGACACACTCTCGGCACTTTACTTCCTGCTTTACTCTTTTGGCCCGCACTGGCTGGGGCAGGACGCATTGTCTTAACTGCGGCGTTTGCGCGTGAACTCGGCGCCGGCCGCTTTGGGACAGTTCTTGCGGCGGCGCTTGCAGCAACGCCCGGCGTTTGGTGGGTTATCGATCATCAGTTTGCGATGAACTGTTTTGAACCGTTGCTGTGGGGTGGTCTGGCGTATGCAGTTTTGCGTCTCATCAAAACGCAGAATCCGAAACTATGGTTGGTGTTTGGTGCCATTGCGGGCGTTGGTCTGCTTAACAAATACTCGATCGTTGTTTTTGTCACAGCGTTGATCGTGGGCGTGCTGTTGACGCGCCAACGCACGGTCTTGTTCACACCGTGGATTCTCGCCGGCGGCGCGATCGCTTTCCTAATATTTCTGCCCAACTTAATTTGGAACGTTCAGCACGACTGGCCGTTTCTCGAGCTGATGCGAAACGTGCGTGCGACGGGGAAAGACGTGGTGCTTCCACCCGGCAAATATCTTTTGCAGCAGGTGCTGATGATGAATCCCGTCAGTTTTCCGTTCTGGTTTGGCGGGCTGCTCTTTCTCCTCTTTGCGCGTGACGCGCGCGTTTATCGTGCGCTTGGATGGACGTTTGTGATCGCGCTCGCCTGCTTCATGATCACGCACGGGAAAGATTATTACGCGGCGCCAGCTTATGTTGTCGTGTTGGCCGCGGGTGGAGTTGCAGCAGAACGATTATTTGCGCGTTTAGCGCGTACGAGCGTGAGTTCAACGCGTACGAGCGTTGCTTCAGCGGACACGAGTGTGAGCCTGGCACGTCGAAGACTCCAAACCGTTCTCATGGCCGCATCTTTGGTTTGGTTAGTTCTGGGGGTTGGACCATTGCTGCCGCTGGTTTTACCGGTGCTGCCGATTGAAACGTTTATTCGCTACCAGTCGCACTTGCCTTTTGAGGTGCCGAAGACCGAGCAGAGTTTTGTCGGAGAGAGTTTGCCGCAGTATTACGCGGATGAATTTCCCTGGCCGGGCATGGTTGAGGCCGTTGCGCGCGTCTATCACTCGCTCACGCCTGAAGAGCAGCAGCGCACCGCGATCTTTGCGAATAATTATGGTCAAGCGGCGGCGGTTGATTTCTTCGGGCCGAAGTATGGATTGCCGAAGGCCATCAGCGGACATCAAAACTATTATCTCTGGGGCCCGCGGAACTACACCGGCGATATCGTCATTGTGCTCGGTGACGAGGAAAGCGACGCACGCGAGCACTTCGAATCGGTAACGGTCGCCGCCACCCTCAACAACCCCTACGCGTATCGCTACGAAAACCTCCCGGTTCTCCTGTGCCGTGGTTTGAAATGGAACCTGCAAACCGAGTGGTCGCGCGTGAAGAACTGGCGGTGAAGCTGTTTGGGCTTGCATCACGGATTAGCTATGCTGTTTGCTGCTCGTCGAAGAAGCTGTACGCATCGCGCTTGCACGGATTGCCACGCCTTGTGAGGAAATCGTCGTATGAACAGCATTTGGTATAAACAAAAGGCGCAATCGCATCAGCAAGAGATTGCAAAGCTTCAGACGCAAAAAGCTCAGGAAACAGCGCGAGTACACGATTTTCAGAAGCGCAGCAATGACGCTGCGAACAAAGCCGCACGAGCTGCCTCCGTTTCATCTGTGAATTCTTACATGCGCGAGGCGCAACGATACTCAGAACAGGCGGTTGCTGCACAGCAAAAGGTCGCCTCCATTGAGCAGAAGCTTGCGCAGGAGTATCAGCGGCTTACGGAGGCGCAAAAGAACGCAGCCAACGAAGAGAAGCGTGAGTCAGATAGTCGCCGACGAGAAGAGGAAAGACGCGCTAACGATGAAAAACGCAAAGCAGAAGCACGACGGCGCGAGGAGCAAAGGCGTGAGCGCGAGCGTGAATATCGAATGCAGAGCATCGATAACACTCTGTCCCATCATGAGGTGCTTCACAGGACAACACTATCGGCAATAGACAGGCTATCCCAACTACCGGAAGAGATAAAGGTTCTTTTTATGGCAGCGAACCCTCTGGACCAGCCACAACTACGGCTTGACGAAGAAGTACGCGCCATCAACGAGATGATAACGAAATCGCGGCACCGGGATTCAGTCAAGCTAGAATCACGATGGGCGGTGAGACCGCTTGACGTGCTTCACGCGTTGAATGAACTCCAACCGCCTGTCGTTCACTTCAGCGGGCACGGTTCCGACGAGGATGAAATCGTTTTTCAGGACAACGAAGGCCAGACTAAGTTGGTCAGTAAAGAAGCTATTGTTCAAACAATGGCGGCGGTTTCCGGTGTCATTCAGCTAGTGTTTTTTAATACTTGCTATTCACGTAATCAGGCTGAAGCCGTTGTTAAGCATGTGCCTGCCGCAATCGGAATGAAGACAACCATAGGTGATACTGCGGCGCGGATTTTCGCTGGGCAATTTTACTCAGCGATCGGATTTGGCCTCTCAGTGAAGCAAGCGTTTGATCAAGCGAAAGCTGCCTTGATGTTAGAGAATATCAGAGAAGAAGACACACCTGAGTTGTTCGTGGGTGACGGCGTCGATGCGGAATCATTGATACTTGTTAAGCCGCCGGGAGCTTAGTCGAACCACTACAGTCAGAGCTAAAAGCGATCTTTGCTGGCCTCCAACTGCTGTACGTCCGCAAGGTCTTGTAGTTGCGCTGCGGTTTTCTTATTCGTAATCAGGTGCCGACGAGAAATTTACATAGGCAGGTACAACGCCGAACGACGTCTCTAGACAAGTCGGGCCACGCTTCCCCAACTCAACGCCGTCAATGTCGGTTATTATGTCTACACGTAATGGCGGCAGCCCGATCGGAAGATCGTCTCTTTCTACTCAAATCATCGGCCGTTACATCATTCAAAGGGGCCCCCAAGGTCTGACACCGCTTGCATTACCTTTGGAGCGTTGGACTTTTCAGGTCGCACCCCAAAGATCGAGGTCTTTGGTAGCACGCACATGCCCATGCGCTGCTAAAGCATGGGCACCCACTGTCAGGTATTCGACGTTGTGCGCGTTGTAGGCGAGTAACAGTTCTTTGAACTCTGGGTTCACTTGCTGAAGGGTTGTTTCAAGCCAAACAAAGTTGGGTTATCGTCCAAAACGGCTTCAACCCGCTCTTCAGCAGAACTCATGGCCCAGTCGTTGTCTGGGGGTCCGGCAAGCCGTCGCGATGACCGTAACTGTGATGTGTTTGCGGCGCGAATCCTCGGACATGCCGAAAATTACAACATGCGCGCATTCTCGAAGGCTGGATGGTGTAGGTGCGTCACATCTATTTTGACGCGCGCTTTGACTTCGATTTCTTTGCTGGCCTTTGCTCTTTCGTAAGGTCGACGATTTTACCGTCCTTCCACACATATACAGGCGTTCCGGTTTGCAGGCCGAGTTCGAGGGCGCGTTTTCCGGCGCGCCGTAACGCGCGCAGCGTATCTCTCGCTTCTGGTGAAATTGAACGTGCTCGACCACCCATCTCTTACCTCCAAGTACCTGCCTCTGACAGCAACTGCGGCGTGTTGCCAGAATTATCGTACCACTCCCATTTGTCTACCAAGTGCATATACACGTCTTGAAAGTTACATAAGCCTGATTCAAACCGGCGCCGGATCACAGTGTTACTCACGTTGTGACCACCCTGAGCAACTCTTATCTTTACTCTCGAAAGAGCCATTTCAACATCTGGCAAGCTAAGAAATACAAGTCTTACGCGGTAGCCATCAGTCCGCCATGCGGGAATCATTCGTGCGTAACCATGGCCGCTCAACGTGGTCTCAAACGCAAAGCTCTCACGCTTTCGAACGCGCCGCTGAATCTCACCCAGCATAATACGACCAGCTTGAATTGCCGCACGGTCCGGGTCGAACGGCGACAAGCCGGCCGCGATGAGATCTACATTAACAAAGTCAGGACAGTGCGCTTCCTTTAGTAAGTACTCACGAGCAAACGTGGTCTTGCCGGCGCCATTTGGTCCAGCAATGATGATGATCCGCTGTTTCCTGGGCATGGTTGACGAAGAAAGTCGCTTCGGCCGCGATTATAACGTGTGAGGCAAGCGCATGGACCAATAAACACTGGTGACAACCGAAAATCTAAGCGTTAGAGTGGTCTGACCCACTAAAAACAAGCGGGCCGACTTGTGCGACCAACACGAAGCCGACCCTTGAACCTCAACCTTCTTACGAAAGGATGAAGATCATGGCTACCGATAGTAGCGCAACAACGCGCGAAGAAACACCTCACATCGACGCTTCCCTTAAACGACGTGCTCGATTACTCATCACCAACAGTTCAATACCAAGACAGACCCGAACCTTGATCCAATACGCATTGGAAATAAAGGATCCAAAACTTGCTGAAGTGGTTCGCCGAGTTGAGGCGGGCGAAATGACTATCGAGCACGTGCAGCTTGAATGACTTCTGGAACTCTCAGCGTCCCTTTGCGTCTCTGCGGTCTCGATCGTGAGGCATCCGGAACCGCAGAGATGCGAGAGGGCAAGACACATACTCCAGCGGCAGCGCCATCGTCAGTAGCTTGCTATCCGCACCGCAATCAGAGTCACTTGTCTTCTTTATCAGAACGCTCTGGGGACTTGTTTGCCATTTGATCGTGGATGAGACGGATATCCTCAATTGTCCTATCGAGCTCCGACACGATTTCAGAACTAACCTGCGTGAGCTCACCATGGAAAACCAGATTTCTATAGCGACTCAGGTCTAACAACCGTTTGTGCAGATTACGGTGTAAAACCTCGCCCAGGCTGAGCGCTTCTACCATTTCTCGGAATGTTGGCGGCCCCCTTCGCTGAGACAATCTCTCTGAGCCCGACCAGTGCCACACTTCGCGAATTAAGCGTTCCAGCTCGATAAACTTAACGAAAAAGTCACTCCTCGTCGTCGACGGAGGCTCGCGAGGGGCTTTCACCTCCTCAACTAATCGCCGGGCTGCTTTCCGATATTTCTTTGGGTCAACAATCGCTATAACAAAAATTACACTCCCAACAATTGCTGCGACGACTAGCGCCGCCGCAATTATTGCTAAGACAGTGACCCAGGGGGAATTAAAAGAGTTGAAAAAAAACTACGGACAGCGATGAAATGATTGCTGCGGCGGTGATGCTAACTAGCCATGACAGCTGTTTATGGTAACGATCTTTTAATGATTCATTGATCTCGAGAAGAGTCTCATCTGACTGCGCCGCGATATCCATTATGCTTTGGACCAACGCATACGCGGCCAGAAGAAACGCAATAAGAGCAGCAACTGATTGTGCCGCTGCGCTAAAAAGCCAATAAATGTTTTGTGAGTCCGACAAGCCTTTCTCACACTACTCCTGCCGGAGCGCCGTCGTCGGATCCAAACCCGACGCGCGGCGCGCGGGGAGCCAGGAGGCCACGATGGCGATGACCATAAACAGCGCGGCGACGGCGGCGAATGTGACCGGGTCCGTTGGTTTCACTTCGACCAACATACTGGCCAGCACCCGTGTCAACAGAAACGCGCCAAACAGGCCGATCGCGATACCGATAGCACTGAGATAAATTCCCTTCCCAACCATCAAACGGAAGATTCGCGACGGCGCGGCGCCAAGCGCCATGCGCACGCCAATCTCCGCGGTTCGCTGGCGGACTGAGGTGGCAAGGACACCGTATAAACCAACACCAGCAAGCAGCGCGGCAATCGTCGAGAAGACTCCGATCAGCAAGAGCGAGAAGCGTGTTTGCGCTTGAGCTGCGGTAACGAGCGTGTCCATCGGCTGAAGCTGATTGATAAACGTGTCCTTGCCCTGCTGGCGAACAACTTCGCGGACGGCCCCGGCGATAGCAGAAGGATCTCCATCCGTTCGCAACGCCCACCACGACGCAGCCTGATTGTTCACGTAGCCATCCGTGACATAAAGCTGTTCGCGTCCCGGTTCAACCAGCGACGTGTTACGTTGATGGGCCACCACGCCGATGATCTCTCCCCACTGCGCCTCCGGCGTGCGAACGCGAAACAGGATTCGCTTTCCGACCGCCGACTCGTTTGGAAACGCTTTTGCCGCCAGCGCTGAATCAACTATCAGCAGGTTTCGGTCAGGCGTATTGTCCTCTTGCGTAAACGTCCGCCCAGCCAGCAGCCTCGTGCCCATCGCTTCAAAATACCCCGGCAGAACGATCTGCAGGTCGGCAGCTTGAAACTTGCTCGGGTCCGATTGCGCTTCGGCTCCGCCCCAACGCACCGGACTAAACCCGCCCGCAAGCGGCAACGGAAACGAAGCCGTCACACTGTTCACACCCGGGATCGCGTCGAGTTGATCGCGAAGCTGACGCTTGAAGTTACCCGCTTCCTCAGGTGAGTTGCCGATGTTGCCGAGCAGTTGAAACGTCAGTAACCCGCGCGGGTCAAATCCCATGTCCACGCGCTGAATGTTCATGAACGTGCGAAACATCAACCCCGAACCAACGAGCAGCACGAACGCAAGCGCGACTTCCACAACGACAACAGCATTACGCAATCCCGCAGCACCGAGTGCACCCGTTCGTCCACTCGCGCGCAACGTTTCCATGAGATTCGGTTTCGCTGTGCGCAGCGCCGGAATCACGCCAAAGAACGCGGCCGACAAAAGTCCTGCCAAAATTGAAAACCCAAGCGCCTGCCCATCAATCCCAATCGCGTTCAAACGCGGCAGATTCTCAGGCGCGATCGCCAGCAGTTGGCGAATGCCTAAATACGCAAGCCCCACCCCGACAGCAGTTCCAAGCGCGGCGATTACGACGGCTTCGGCGAGTGTTTGTCGAATCAACTGCCACGAACCTGCACCGAGCGCTGCACGAACCGCGAGCTCTCGTTCACGTGACGCAGCCCTCACGAGCATCAAATTCGCAACGTTCGCACACGCAATCAACAGCAGGAAAATTACCGCGCCCATAAGCGCGAGAATCGCCGGTCGCACTTCGTCAACAAGGTGCTGCTTCATCGGCACGAGTTGGAAAAACTGCCCCGCTGTTTTCGCAATCGTGTTTTCCTCGCGAATCTTCTGCGCGATCGTTTCCGCTTCCGCCTGCGCTTGCCCGATATCGGCGCCGGATTTCAGACGCCCAATCACACGCCACTGCACGTTGTTGCGATTAGCTACATCGTAAGGAATCCGCGCCGCAATCCAGACACTCGGAAACTGTTCCATATCTGCCTTAGGTGGAAACAGCAATTCAAAACCGGGAGCAAGCACGCCCACGATGATCGGCGCTGGTCCAAACTGAGCCGCCACTGGCAGAGTTTTGCCAATCATCGATCGATCGCCTCCGAAGCGCTGTTGGAAGTAGTCGTGGCTGAGGATAACCATGTTCGGCAACGGTGGAGGAGCGTTAGCAGGAGGCGCATTACCCGCCGCTGGCGCGGGCGGAGCCGGCGGAGGCGTTCCGTCAGAGTCTTCGAAGTCTCGGCCGGCAGCGATCGAACCTCCCATCATGCGGAAGAAGTTCGTCGATACCGCAGCCGCGCGGATGCGCTCAGGCGTACCGTCCGAACTCGGCAGCGTGAAACGAAACGTATTCACCGCAGCCATATCTTCGAACGTGTTTTTCGCGCCGTTGCGCAGGTCGAGAAAATCAACATTCGAAAGCGGAAAGTCTTTGACATTCCGTTTCTGCAAATCGCCGCGCACCAGGACCAGCTGCTCCGGATCCTTGTAAGGAAGTTGTCGCAGCAGCACGCCGTTAGTGACACTGAAGATGGCAGTGCTGGCGCCGATCGCGAGCGCGATCGTGACGACGACGGTGATGGTGAAAATAGGACTCTTGCGGAGCGTGCGGAACGCGTAGGAGACGTCGTTTAACATGGCGGGAGTTTAGACTCGATTGCGAATTTCAGCCAAGCAAAATTGTGCGCAAACGAATTTTCGTTCGGCCGCACAAATTTACGCTCCCGGGCAGCCGGTTTGGACACCGGTTTTGACCGCCGGTATCACGTGATCGAGCAGGATTCTACGGCCCAGTGTATTGCCCGTTGTGAAGTCGTTATAACGACCACCAAAGATTGTGACCACGGTGTTGAGTGTCGGCAGCACGAAGATCCGCTGCTGACCATTACCAACCGCTGTACGTGCCTCGACCAGACCTGCGGTCGACGGATAACACGAGTACCACCAGAAAAATCCATAGCCAAATTGGCCGCTGCTATTCGGTCCTGGTTGTGAACGAAATTTGAAGTGTCTACGCGTCGAGAGATCAACCCAGTCCGCAGGGATAACCTGTTTGCCTTTCCACTTTCCGCCATTCAGGTACAACGATCCGAACTTCGCGAGATCGCGCGCGCGCATCCGAAGACCCGACGCCGCCGCCGGCATCCCGGCAAGACTTCCAACCCATTCGACGTCCGTGATACCCAGCGGCTCAAACAATTTCGTTCGCGCATAGTCCTCAAGCGACATCTTGCTTGCGCGCTCGAGCACCGCAGCCAACACCTGAGTAAGTCCGCCGTTGTACTTGAAATCAGATCCTGGCTCCACGACGAATGGACGGGCCAACGCATATCGCAGTGGCTGCGAGTCGCGTGTCATGCGGATCTCATCGTTGCGTGGATCGTTGTAAGATACGTCTTCGTTCCAGTCGAAGCCGGACGTCATCGACAATGCATGTCGAAGGGTGACGCGGCGACGCTCCAGCGTGTCGAGGTCAGCGTACTCAGGAAACCACCTGGTAAGGGGCTGGTCCAACGACTGAATCTTGCCTTCGCCATGTGCGATTCCGACAAGTGCGCTGACAACGCTTTTCGTAATCGATCGGAGATCGTGTTTCGAATCTGCCGTCATAGTGACTCGACCGAGCGGCTGTCCCCAACGCTCGTCGAATCCATCGAAGTATTCTTCGTAAATCAATCGACCGTTGCGCTCAATAAGAATTGCGTGAACGCCCAGCTCGGGCCAACTGCGAATCGATTGGGTTAACGCAGCGAGTCGCACTGAATCAACGCCAAGGGAATCGGCATTCGCGGTTTGCCAGGCGTCGTCGCGTGCGGGAGGTGTTTGGTAGCGAGCGGCCGGTGACTGTTGTGTCAGCGTTGCCGAGGCGGCCAGCACGACAGCCGCGAACAAACACGCCAAATTACGCATAGTGTTGACGATGTTTCTTAGAACCATCCGAATCTCATCACTGGCTCCTCATCCGTCCATTACTACGGCGCCTACTACGGCGCCATTGTAGGCCTGGACGGCGTGAAGTGATCAGGCTTCGGGATGCTACTCCGGTTTTCCGTCAGCTTCAACGAATGGCGGTGCCGGCGCAAACCTGAGAACGTTAATTTGTATTCTCTGGCCGGGTGCAACCTAGAAAGGATTAACCCTTGAGAAGAGAGTATCCAGGTCGAGCGAGAAGCCGAAGTTCCCTCGGACGGTTCTTTCCTTGATCAACTCGGTGCGATTCGCGAACGTTATCGAAACCGGGATCTTGAAGCCGGTCTTCGCGACGGGGATCTTCAACCCCAATTGCAAGTGAGCAATATCGCCTGTCGTGTTCGGCAATACCACCCCAAGGTCGTCGGTGGCGTTCTCGAGCAGTCGCTCGTATTTTCCACTAGCGAACAATACAAATTGTCCAAATTTTTGAACATCACCCATCGGAATGTCGAATCCACCCGCGAATTGAAAATCGCGTACTCTGCGTGGTGGTGGAAGAGTTGGGTTCGCAGCTACAAAGTTTCGCAGCGACGTCATGTTGTTGAAGAGTGTGAGTGACCCATTGAAAGTGAAATTTACTTTTCCACCTGCGGTTCCTTTTTCAGCGATTATCATGAAGTTGGAAGTGTCAGGTTCATTTACCTCACGCTTATTCAAGTACTCAAAAGTAAGGACGGTGCCGTTATTGATCCGGTCGACGATGCGGTCTCGGCCACTTTGATATGTATCTAATGCGTTCTCAATGGCCGCAAGAGCCCCGACCGTGTCCGGTAACAGATCGTCCACCGGTAAGTCGTTTAAGGCGGCTTGAAGCACACCGCTCACCTCCGCATCAGAGGCCGTAGTCAAAGCTGCTTGCGTTCGAACCATCCAACTCTGCAGTACGGGATCGACCCATTCGCCTGAGGCATTCACAAGCCTGGTCGCAGTGGCGTCTATGACGTTCGCAAGCCGCTGCGCCTCAGTACCGAGAAAGTTCTCCCAATCTTTGATGTACAACCTTGGCACTCGCCGATTGATCAACTCGATGCGAGCTGAGACCGACGACAACTGCTGAGACGATCCCGTAAACACATTGGGTTCACGTCCCCGGTCGGTGTTGAAGGTGAAAGCGAAAGAAGTCTTTTTAAGAAAACGCAGCAGCGGATCGCTCTCGCTTTCTTTCACCATTTCTACGAAACCCTTCGTCTTAAAAGCATTGATCAGTCCGACTGGGTTTCCCCGAAACGTGATGGCCGTGTCGTTAGTACTTTGCGTCAATCCTCCGTTCTCGACGGCAAAGCCGAGAATGAATGGCACTCCTCCATGCGTGACGAGTGATGGGCTAACGCCGCTCAGTGATGACGCTCCAAGTTGCTTGTCCATACGGACTTCGCTCGCTTCAACCAGAAACTTCGGGGTCATTTTTTTCGCAATCAAGACTCTTAGTATTCTGAATCGATCAGTACTGCCAAGCCGAAGATCATTAGTCGCTCGCTCTTGCACATCGCGCACAAGACCACACACTATTCGATCAACTTCGGAGAACGCCTTAGACCCCGCTGCGACTTCCGCACAATCAACGGCTTCGTCACCCTGCGGTGGATTCGGTGTGATCGGGAGGGCAGAATTCATCGTCGCCGCAGGCGAACTACCGAAGGTGCCGGCAGCGACGTTGGACGAATCGATCGAAGCACTATTAGCCGGCGCGCTCGTTCCATTCCCCGTCGGACTAGACGGGTTGGTCGAAGCCACCGACGCTGGATTTGGACCAGTTGCAGTAATCGATGTAGAAGCATTCGAAACCGCAGTTGGTGAAGCCGGACCACTACTCGCCGTTGCCGCAGCAGCCAAATCCTTTTGCATGGCAGCTCCGAGTCGAGCCAGCTCAGCGGTGTTGGCCTGGAGCAGATCGTTTATCTTTTGGGTCTCCTCTGGCGTGGCGAACGTTCCAAGGTCCGCCTGGTGCTTCTGTAGCTTCGCGATCTCGTTCATCAATAATGTGCGAAGCTCGGAACGGCGCTCAAGCAACTTACTTCGATTTAATTCCACAAGATCGGCCGGAACTTCAGCACTTCCTCTCTTCTGGATCTCTTCTCTGAGCTTGTGGATTCTCTCAGTATCGGGAGAGGCCGATTGGGCGCGGGCGATGGGCGCAGCTGCAAATAGTGTTGCAATCAAAATAATTACCGCTGTGAAGGTGCGCATGTTGATTCTCCTTGGTGTCGCGCTGCTAGACGATATGAAAGGTGTAGGTAACCGATTCCGGTCCGCTGCCGGCCTGCCTTGCAAAGTCGTCGAACGTACCACCTTCGCTTCCGGTCACTGTCCAGTCGTACCGGCCGCCGTTATTACTACTGAAGCTGAACAGCAGTGTGAGGGTGGTTGACCTTGCGTTTGAGATGTTCGAACTGCCAGTCGCCCGGCTCTTGTCCATGGTCACGTGTAGCAGCTGACCTTCCGGAATAGGGGAGCCGGTACCGAATATCGAGAAGTTCACTCCAAACAGAGTTGGAGCGCCGGTCGAACGTATATCGAATGTGATGACCTCTCCGTCAGTTACCCTAAAGAAACCGGGCTGTATGGTATGCATCAGAGTCTCTCCTCTAACAATAGTCTCGCCGAGACATAATCCGCCCACGGTGTGCATTGAAGCGTCGAAAGCGTACTTGTAGGCTTTGACGCACTGGTGCGGTGCGGTCTCGGATGAGGTTTACATCCTTGACTCTAATGGTCGGGGAGGGCAAAACGTTTCGGACAAGACTCTTTGGGCCAAGTACCGCGACGATTTGATATCTAAATCGCAGTCGCGTTTCCCTAACATTTGGCCGTCTGTAACGGAACGCGCACCGCAGTAGGCGCCTGGTTTCTGTTTCGAAGTACAGAGGACCAGGCGCCATGCGCGCTCCTACGGCAACGTTACTTTCCACTTGTCGGTGAATGTTCCGCCGTTGTAGGTGCCGGCAAAGGTCAGTGTTCGCTTCTGCCCCGCGGAGTTGTTCGCGCCCGAGAACGTAATAACTCTCGTGGCCCACTGTCCTGGCCCAAGATTGCCCAAACTCTGCGGCAAGGGCGTTCCGTTCGTGGTCGGTGGAGCGAGCGTGCCCGTTGTCAGTCGAACATTGTTCGCTGTCGTACCGCCGGTGTTTTGCACCGTCACACCAACTGCGATCGAACCGCAATTGCTCCGCACGAGCGACGTGATCGTGATGACCAGCCGTGGCTCAGTCGGAACGGGCGTCGGTGACGGCGACGGGCTTGGCGACGGTGACGGATTCGGTGATGGTGAGGGCGATGGCGACGGACTCGGCGTCGGTGTTGGAGTCGGCGTTGGCGTTGGACCACCAGGTTGCCGCTCAAACGCACCAACATCAGTTCCATCGCCCGCGTCTGCGATCGCTGTGTCATCAAACGTGCGCGCGAAGACCTGACGCTGATCGTTCTGGAGGCTGCCGCTCAGTGCGTCTGAGCTGCCTTTGTCGATCGCGGGACTATCCGCTTGCAACGCAATCGTGGGCGTTGTCCCGCCATTGTCCTTCAGACCCAACGGATCGAGTCTCGGATCGAGCGGAGCACCATTGGCACCGACCTGATCGTTGTTTACGCCATTAGTAAACCCGGTGCTATTGAACGGATTGCCGATCAGGTTGAAACCACCCGACGTATACGTTCCAGAGACATCAGTGAACCCGGTGTTGCCGGCAATGATGCTGCTCTTGACGGTCCAGACGCCGGAATCTGTCGTAAACGTGTTTCTGATTCCAGCGCTTTCGTTTCCTGTGATCGTGCTGTTGGAAACGTTCAGAGCGATCCTCGAGATGAAGATCCCGCCATTGCCCTTGTTGCCGCTGATCGTACTATTGGTAACGTTCAGCTTGCCCGTAGACACATTCGTAAACTCTGTTTCGATTCCGCCAAAGGTATTGTTGCTTATCGTGCTGTCAACGATGTTCGTTGAGATTGAGCTATTACCGGCCATCGCAAGCCCGTAACCTTCGTTACCACTAAGCGTCGAGCCGATGACTTCCAACTTGCCAAAGAAGTGGTAAATCCCACCGCCCTTTGAATTGATAATCGTGCTGCTGTTGTTGGTGAAGGTTGACTTCACGATCCGCAGCGGGAAGCTGAAGCTGCCGGAAGCGACCCCACCGCCCGCGTCCGCGCCGTTACTGTTGAACGTGCTGTTCGTGATGTTCGAGTCAGCGGTTGCGCTGCCACTATCGGTATTGATTCCGCCGCCAACTGCATTAGCGACATTGCTGTTGAAGGTGCTGTTGGTGACGTTCAGCCCGCCTCGCGCGAAAATAGCTCCGCCACCACCGAAACCGCCGCCGGCGGCGCTCGAGAAGTTGTCGTTGAAAGTACTGTCGTGGACGTTCAGCGTAGCGAACACGAAGAGTGCGCCGCCTGAACCGGAAGTGATGTTGTTGCTGAAGACGCAGCTATTGATAGTGAGAGTCTTGCCTCCGAACGAAAGCGCGCCACCATCTCCCGCACTGTTGAAAGCATTGCTGATGGTCAGACCTGAGATCGTTGCGATGCGGTCGGCGCCGTTGAAAGTAAAAATGCGATAGAAGCCGCCGCTGGCGCGACGCACGGTCAACTTGTCTTTGCCTGGTCCATTGATCGTCAGGTTACTGTTGTTCATCTCAGGCAGCGCGCCGGTTAAGTTGATCGTGTGCCTGCTAGTGGATGGATCATAGCCTGGGTCGTTTGTCGGAATCGCAAAATTGATCGTGTAGTTACCACCGATAGCATTCGACTCCGCCATAGCAGCTCGCAACGAACACTGCGATCCAGACGCAACCACGTCGCTGTCGCAGTTGCCATCGCCCGGACTCGCATCGGTGACGTCACTGGTATTGTTGACTGTGAATGCGAGATCGAGACATGCCGTTTCACGTTCCAGCGCGCCGATGTCTGTACCGTCGGCTGCATTCGGCACATCAGGATCGTCGACGGTGCGCGGGAATCCGGTACCGCGCAGGTCCGTGAGCGAACCATTGTTCATTCCCTTATCGATCAGCGGGCTGCCACAAAGCGGCACGCCGGGAACCGTGATCGCGATTGCAGGAAATGAAACCTGCACTCCGTTGGGATCAAATTGCGGATCAAGTGGCGTAGCAATCGCGCCTTTCAAGTCAGTTGGCGCGGTAAAGCCGGTGCTGCCGTCCGCGACACCGACGAGGTTGAAACCGAGTGAAGTGAAAGTGCCTGAAACATCGGAACCCGCGAATGGACCGAGGTTGTTTTTAGCAATGACTGAACTTCTAACGGTCGCCTGGCCAAAAATGCCGCCACCATTACCGCGATTTCGCGTGATCGTGCTGTTATCAACGTTCAACGCGCCTGACGGATTGGAGACACCGCCACCCGCGCCCAACGTGAAATTGTCGAACAACACGCTGCTGGTGATGTTCACGGTTCCGTTGCCGTTGTTCGCGACACCACCGCCTCGCAAAGTGCTAGTGCCTAAATCACCACCCTTCAACACGTTTTCGTTGATAACGCTGTTCGTGATGTTCACTGTGCCGTCGTTTGTGTTAGAGACGCCGCCGCCACTGCCGTTCGAGTTAGCCGCGCCCGGCACAGTGACGTCGTTGTGAACGATTACGCTGCCGATAATGTTGAGCGTGCCGGAGCCACCGTTATTGATTGCGCCGCCGGTTGCGGTCGCATGGTTGTCGGCGAAGGAAGAGTTGATGATGTTGAGTGTACCGTTGCTGGAATTTGCGATGGCGCCGCCCGATGCGACGATCGTTCCGCCAAAGTTGTCGGTGAATATGCTGTCGACTACGTTGACGATTCCACTGCCTTCGTGTGAGAGACCGCCGCCGGCGGTGATTCCCGCCGGTCGTCCGTTAACAACTCGCAAACCTGACAGAGTGACATCAGCGGACGACGTCACGCGGAAAATTCGAAAGTTATCAACGCTGTTACGTCGCACGGTTGTGCGGTCTATGCCCGGGCTGATGATACGGATGTTGGCGCTCAGATCAGGTAACGCTTTCGTCAGGTTAATCCGGCAATGCGGACCCGTCGGATCGCAGTTGGGTTGAGTAGTCGGGATGTTGATGGTGATTTCATCGTCGCCGGCGAGTGCGTTGGCACGCTGAATTGCCGCGCGCAAACTGCACTGTTCACCGGGAGTGGCGGCGTCGGTGTCGCAACCTGAATTTGGATCGAGGTTATCAGCGTCGCCGGTCGTGTTGACCTCGATCAACCCGGCCAGCGGTGCATGGACCACGCCCACGGCGCTGCCGCCCTCGGTTCGAGGCGAGACGTTACCCGGGGACGTGGCCGACACTGCGGACGGCAAACCAAGAAGAGTTATGAACGCGATGATTAGTGCTTCGGAAACTGCGCGGCGTGTTGATAAAAGTAGATTAAGTTTCATTACTTCCTCGTCGTGGCGACAAACTGGGATATCGACAGAGGAAGTTGCTGAACTTGCGAAGATATTCCCTGAACCAAAAGCAGATTTTTTTGCGCGTTACTGCTGAAGGTCCAGGACGACGAGGATGACGAGGAGTCGCTTCACAACGTGACGTGATATAACAAACTGTACTGGAAGTAAACTAATTTGCTGAACGTCCGAGATGTCTGATCGAACACTCGTCCTCATCAACCCGACCTCGGGCCGCGCGCGCAGCGCGTGGATTCGAATCAAGGACGCGCTCGCTATAAATGACATTCACTGCGATGTCGAACAAACAACCACACGAGGTCAGGGAGAGACACTAACACGCGACGCCCTCAACGCAGGTTATCAGACCATCGCCGTCGTCGGTGGAGACGGAACTATCAGCGAAACCGTGCGCGGTTTTTTTCAGAAGCCAAACGAGCACAGCGCTATTCCGCCTCTGCCCGTCAATCCAACGTCTGCACTCGCGATTTTACCTGGTGGAACCGGCAACGATTTTGCTCGCGGTCTGACGGGTGGCCGCGCTCCGCTCGATAGCTGGATCCAAAGACTGGTCTATCACTGCAAGCGGTCCACGCATGATACGACTCGCGTGGTAGACACGATTTACGCCGAAGTAACCGGCACACCCAAACACTTCCTCTGTCTCAACGCGGCAACGATCGGAGTCAGCGCAGACGTGGCCGCGCGCGTAAGCCGGCAAGGTAGAGTGAAACGCCGTCTGCCGGGTGAAGTGCGTTTTGGAATCGAGGGTGTTCACGCGTTACGCGCGTGGCGCAATCACGCCGTGCAGCTCATCGCGGACGGGCATTCAGCGGTGTGTCAGACGAGTCTGATCGTGGTGGCAAACGGCATCTTCGTTGGTGGCGGGATGAAAGTGGCGCCCGGTGCTCGCATCGACGACGGCAAACTTGACGCGCTGGCGGTGTGCAATCTTTCGCGGCTGCAAGTGCTACGTCATTTCTCGCACATTTATACCGGTAAACACGTCAACAATGAGCGAATCGTCATGTTGAGTGGCGCCCAGGTGCGGGTTGAAACAGTGGACGGGGCGCCGCCGCTGCCGATTGAGGTTGACGGCGACGTGCGCGGCCACACACCGGCGACGTTTCGCATCATCCCAGGCTCACTCCGCATCGTCTGGTAAAGAGTCCACACCTACTGAGTAGCCATCACTTTGCCACAAAACGACATGAAAAAGCACAAACCATTCTGTTGAGATCAGACGGCAACAAGGAGGTGACCATGGAAGCAACCAGAATCACGACCGATGAAGTAAGAGAGCGACTTGAGCGAGGAGAACAGTTCACATTTGTCGATACACGGAATCCAACGGCGTGGGGAGAGTCAAACACGAAACTGCCCAACGCCATTCGCGTAGCCGGCAATGAACTCGCCCAACATCTCGACGAAATCCCAAAAGACCGCACGGTCATAACGTACTGCACGTGACCGCACGAAGGATCCAGCGCCCGGGTGGCGCAGGAACTCGCTGAAGCCGGTTGGAAAAACGTGCATCCGCTCTACGGCGGATTCGAAGCGTGGGTCAACGCCGGCCTGCCAGTCGATCCGAAATAAACGCTTTCAAGCGTTGCTCTTTCTTCGCTGGTTCGAACCCAGGGTCGTGCAACCCTGGGGTCGAATTAGTCAACGCCTCCCGCATTTCAAACCTGTCCCGGACAACCGACTCAGCTTCACGAGTGGTCTGAACTCCAAAACTGAGATAAGCTCGCTGCGCCTACACAACAACCCTAATGAAAGAGTCGCCGGTAAAGATCGACGCCCTACTCGAACCTCTCTTACTGGAGACCAACGAGGAACGGGCCGACGAGCTTTTGCTGCAACTCATAAACGTCCACGCCGAGCCGGTTATCAAAGGCGTCATTCGTTTCAAACTGCGTCTTAGCTCTTATCGCGCAACTCAACGCGCTGAGTCCGACGACATCTACCAGGAAGTAATCCTGCAACTACTCGCGCTGTTGCAGAAGTTTCGCAAACTGCCTGACGGCCATCCAATCGCGGACCTGCGTGGCATGGCCGCAATCATCGCGCATCGCACGTGCGCGCGCTGGTTGCGACGACAGTTCCCGGAAAGACATGCGCTGAAGAACCGTTTGCACTATCTCGTTTCGCGGCAACGTAGTTTCGCCTTGTGGCAGAACGCTGACGGAGATCTTGTCGCAGGTTTCGCAGCGTGGCAGACACTGCCAACTCACCGCGCCACGGACATAAATATTTCGTCAACACAGATTACTCCTCCCAAAACTGCGAAAGCGCAGGATCTCGCCGACACGGTCGCCGCGATATTCAATCACGCGCGTGGTCCAGTCGCGTTCGACGAACTCGTGACCGTCGTCGCGTCGCTCGCGGGCGTTAGCGATCAACCACTCGAATCAATCGCCGAAGACAAGGACGCGTTTGCTCGCATGGCAGACACAGCCGAGCGCGATCCAGCGTGGCGCATCGAGAAGCGGATGTTTCTGCAAAGGTTGTGGGAGGAGTTGCAACAGCTTCCGCGCAATCAGCGTGCGGCGTTGTTGTTGAACCTGAAAGACGCGACCGGTTTCGGCTCTATCACCCTCTTCCCCGCAACCGGAATCGCGACTCTTCGCGAACTCGCAAACGCAGTCGAGATGAGCGCCGAAAGTTTCGCGGAGTTGTGGAACGAACTGCCGATTGAAGATGCAAAGATCGCTGAATTGCTGGGAATTACGCGACAACAGGTCATCAACGCGCGCAAATCGGGGCGCGAACGCTTAACCAGGCGGCTGAAAGGATTTATTTAGCGGCAGTGGTAATACGCGACAATTTTCGCCAACTTCTTGAAGTAGCCCCCACCGGGACCCCGGTTGGCGGACCAGAGAAAAACCGTGGAGCATCTGAGTCAAAAACAGGTTGAGGACTATTGCCGGCGCACGTTACCCGCGGCGGAACTGCTGGCAGTAACCGATCACTTCCGCGATTGCGGCGTTTGCCGGCAGCGAGTCGAGCGGGCGGCAAACGGCGATGCTGCGTTCTTCGATCTGCGCGCGCAAGTCTTCGACGAAGAAGACATTGTGCTGGAAATGCAACACCTGGCGATGGACCAGGCCGCAGGTTACGTCGATCACAGCCTCGCAGGTGACGAATTGCGGTTCGCTGACGATCATCTGACGCATTGCGAAGAGTGCGTACTCATCGTCGAAGATCTACGCGCGTTCCGAAACGAAATCGCGCCATCGCTCGATCACGCGTACGAACCTTCAAGCGTCGCAGCTGTTCCCTCGCCGGCTAAGACCACGGAAGGTTGGTGGCGTAAAACGTTGCGGGCACTCGCCGCGCCGTTTAGCGTTTCTCCAGTGCCCGCATTTGGCGGCGCTGCACTCGCGATACTCATGCTCGCCTTCATCGGCTGGCTCGTCTGGCGCACACCGCCGGAACGCGAACCACAGATCGCAACCGCGCCAACGCCATCGCCGCAACCCACTGCGTTACAACCTGACCCGACAACGACGCAACCACCGCCGGCTCCACCATCATCACCGTTAGTCGCGCAACTCAACGATGGTTCCCGTGTGTTAGCGCTCGATCAGGAAGGCAAACTCTCAGGCGCAGACGATCTCCCCTCCGCTTACCAAAACCTCGTCAGGCGTACGCTCAGCACCGGACGGATTGAGAAGTCTGCGCAACTCCAGGGACTAACGCGCGCGCCGAGTTCGCTCATGGGTTCGGATAACGAGCAACGCGAATTTTCCGTGCTCGAACCACTCGGCAACGTGCTGCTTACGAATCGCCCAACGTTTCGCTGGTCGCCTGCTGAAGGCGCAACTGCTTACGTCGTCGAGGTCTACGACGAGAAGTTCACCCCCGTCGCGACGAGTCCGCAACTCACAACTCTCACATGGACCACGACACTGCCACGCGGCAACGTCTACTCGTGGCAAGTAAAAGCAATCAAAACCGGCGAAGAAGTCACGGCGCCACGCCCGCCCGCGCCACAAGCAAAGTTTCGCGTTCTCGATCAAGCGAAGGCTAACGAGATAACAAAAGCGCGCCGCGCTCATTCGTCATCACATCTCCCACTCGGTTTGCTTTACGCAGATGCCGGATTGTTACGCGAAGCCGAACAGGAGTTTCGTCTGTTGCAACGAGCAAACCCCAACTCCGATCTCGCGCGCAATCTGCTCCGCCAGATTCAGTCATTACGGCGGCAGTAACAATGCCGCGGTACTGGGAGTTGCGGATTGCACACGATGCGCGCACGGCCTGAGCGGAGTGCGCGCCTCATTCTTATCCGCCTTCACCAACCAGCACGAATCCCGCCCAATAGAATGGATGACTGGTTTGTGGATTTCGCATCAGCTTCAACGCCGCTTGCCGCAGCGCGTCGCTCTTCGTTGCTTTGGTTTGCTTTGGTCCAGCCGGTGAGATGAGCGAGCGATGGAAGTTGACCATCAGATCGCGAGTGCCCGCAGATTCAACTTTCCATTGACTAACTACGATGGACGGAACGCCCGCGATAAACATGGCCCAGGAAAAACCGATCACGCCTTCGCCCGCGCCGATGCGGCCGCGCGCGGTTTCACACGCTGATAAGACCGCGAGTTCCGCTTTCAAATCCAGTTGCATCAACTCCCACGCTTCCAGTAAACCGTCGTCGTTTGGTCCACCTTCGGCGAGCGTCAGGTACGAATACATGGGGGAGGCGTTGTTGAGCGTGCCGTGTGTCGTGAAGTGAAGAATGCCGGCTTGTGCGGCTTCACCCTTGACGCGATCTTCGCGCGCTTCGGCGCCGACATAGACCTTGCTGCGCACAGCGCCATACAAACGCGCGAGAGTCTTAACTTCCTCGCCGGCCTCGGGCAGTGGATCGAGATTGCTGTCGCGCAACGCTGGTCCGGAATGATTTGCGTTTTCGCGGCCGATCGGATTGCCAAACGCCAACAACGTCGCTGGCGTGCGACTCGTGGTCTGGCTCATGCGCCGCTTCGTCATCTCGCGGAGTACGGTTAACGACGGCGCGTAAGTGATCGACGCGTCTTCGATGACGAAACGTCCGCCGTTGTTCACGAGCGCCTGGAATGGCAAGTCCCAGAGGTTGCTGTCAGGCGCGATCACCACGTTTGTCTTGCTGCGAAGCTGAGCGTCGGCTGGCTTGAGCAACAAATCGTAGAGTTTCGACGCGGACACGCGAAAACCGAGATCGCGTGTCGCGAGTTGTTGCCGGAATGACTCAATCTGCTTGACGAGTTCAGCTTGGTTGATTGCGAGCGAGTGGACCTGGATTTGAGCGGCGGCGGTTTCCGCCGGCTTTGTGATCGCAAAGAGAAACGTTTGCTCGTCAGTGACGACGTACTCGAGCAACACCGACGATGCATTCGGCAATAATTGGGCGAGCTCCTGCTGGTTGATGATCGAGGCTTCGCCGCGATGTGTCTTCAGTTCCGGGTGGGCCGCGTAGAGCGCGTTCTGAAACGCCTGATAATCGAGGCGGGTTTTCTCGAGTCGGGTCTGCACTTCAGCGACATTAGCGGCTTGCTTGTCAGACTGCGTGAGGCGCGCGAGTTGTCTGTTGAGCTGCGTCAGTTCCGACTTGAACCGCGCTTCTTCTTCCTGCTCTTTGGCCGTCATCGTCTTCTGAACGCTGACTCGTCCCTGCTGCAGCATGTCGAGAAGTGCACGAGCTTTCGCCCGTTCGGCGAAGTTGAGTGCTTCCTGCGGTTGGTTCGCCTTTACAAGGACACTGAGCAAACCCTGATGCGCCCGCAGCCCGCCTTCGAAATAACGTTGGCGCTCCTCGATGCTGCCGGCGGCCTGCGCACGTAGCGTTTCCACGAGCGAGACTGCTTCGTTAAATGACTGCTCCGCGTCCGCGAGCCGATTCAGACCGAACTGCGCGTAACCGAGATTCGTGAGCGCCACACACACGTCAACTTTCCGTTGCGAGTCACGCGCGAGCGGAACTGCCTGCTGCGACACCGCGAGGGCTTCGGGGTAGTTTTTCTGAAGTAGATGAATAGCGGCGATGTTGTTGAGTGAGAGGACCGTCGCGTGCTTCTTGTTGGCGGCTTCGAGTCCGGCGAAGGCTGCGCGGTGATAAGCCAATGCTTCTTCGTAGCGACCTTGTTCGCTGAAGATTCTGCCGATCTGATCGCGGACCATCGCGGCGCCGCCTTTGTCACCGTAAGTCTCGATCTGCTTCAGCAACTGCTGGTAGATATCGAGTGCGCGCTGGTGATCGCCGAAGAATTTGTATTGCAACGCCATGTCGTGGCGCAGCGTCGCGAGCATTAGCGAGTCGTTGAGTTCCTGCGCGATTGCGTAAGCCCGTTCCAGGTGGGCCAACGCCTGGCGGCGATTATTTTGCTGTCCGTAAATGATCGCGAGCTCCGATAACGCCAGCATTATTCCTTTGCGGTGGTTCTCTTCCTGGCAGATACGAAGGGAGATCTGCGCGCTGTCGAAAGCGCGGCGGTGATCTCCGAGCGCGCGATAGAGGTTGCTGAGACTTTCGTGCGCGAGTGCCATGCCGCGCTTCGATCCGAGAGACTCATACAACGCCAGCGCCTTCTGGGCGGCGACTAAACCTGACTCGTGTTGGTCCTGGCCGTTTCTGACGACTGCAGTGTTCAACCACGATCCGGCAACTCCGATCGGATCACCGATCCGCTCGGCAACGATTCGCTGCAAGTTCGCGTAGCGCAACGCGGTCTCGTAGTCCGTGCGTGTTTGCGAACGAAGCGCTTTCGTTCCCAACGCGCCGAGCAGCGTGTTGTTAACGAAAGGATTTTCGCGTTCCAGGATCGCGTCGCGTTCCTGATCGGAACGCGCGGCCGCGAGTCTCACGGCGAGTTCATCCTGAACCAGAAATTCTTTCTGTATTTGCCAGCCCGAGTTTGTCTTGACCCACTCCAACGAACGGCACGCGCCGTGAAACGGATCGAACGTCAACAGAACTGCGCCTGTCTTTTTGTCGAAACGACGCTCTTCAACCGTTAATTGGGAAACTGCCTTGTCACCGTGGATCTCGAGCGTTGTCACCTCTGCCCTGGTCAGCTCGAGACGTGCTTGTACGAAGACGTTCTTGTAAGTGTGTAACTGGGCAGCGAGATTGGGTGATTCCGGATTCCAGAACTTCCGCACCGCGTCGAGATCGCCTGCGGCGAGTGCGCGACCGTACTCCGCAGTCAACGTGCGCACGCTCTCTTCATCCGTGGCCGCAGCACGCATCGGCGTCGAAGCCAGTGAATGCGATTGCGCAAACGCCGGAGTGATAAAACTCAAATTCAGGACCAGAAAAGTCAGTGCTGCGCGGAACGTGCTTGGCATTAAAACGTCCCTTTCGATAGACAGGCTCAAGAACTAACGCGCAAAACAATCCCGAAAAGGGCCGCCGAAAAAATTTAAAAATCGCCAGTAATACGCCCGAAAGTTCAGCAACTTCCACAGTCGATGTGCTTGGTTCTCTGAAAGCAGCGAGGCCGCGTTTAATAAACCGGCGGGAGTTCATATGACGAAGATTTATTCCCATTCATCACGCGGACGCCTCGCGAATTCAGAGTCGCACACCGAGCAGGAAATCAGGTTGGAGCTGAAAGGAGCTTTTATGTTTGGCAGAGTCGCAACGTTTCTGTATGGCGTTTTGTGTTACCTGTTCTTTTTCGGCACCTATCTTTACGCAATCGGTTTTCTCGGAAACTTCGCGGTGCCGAAGTCAATCGACTCAGGCCGGACTGTTCCACTCGGCGAAGCGTTGCTCATCGACGCAGCACTGCTCACCGTGTTTGCCGTGCAGCACAGCGTGATGGCGCGACCATGGTTCAAACGCATGTGGACGCGCATCATCCCGGAGCCGGCGGAGCGCAGCACGTACGTTCTGTTGTCGTCGCTCGCGCTCATGCTTTTGTTTGAGCTGTGGCAGCCCATCGGCGGAGTTGTTTGGAACGTGGACCAACCCGTGCTGCGCGCCGTGCTGTATGGACTGTTCG
This sequence comes from Acidobacteriota bacterium, assembly GCA_020199835.1. Taxonomy (GTDB): domain Bacteria; phylum Acidobacteriota; class Blastocatellia; order Pyrinomonadales; family Pyrinomonadaceae; genus PSRF01. Next base: position 277,013 of record JAIVJV010000012.1, read on the forward strand.
GGATGGGATTTCTGATAGTCCTGATCAGTACGTTTCTAATCAATCACTTCGATCTCTTCGGTCTGCGGCAGGTCTATCTTTATCTGGGTGGCAAGGAATACACGCCGATGCCTTTCCGCACTCCGAGTTTGTACCGGCACGTCCGGCACCCGCTGTACCTCGGCTGGCTCTTCGCATTCTGGGCCACGCCAACCATGACGATCGCGCACCTGGTTTTTGCGATGGCGACGACGGCCTACATCTTCGTGGCCATACAGCTCGAAGAGAAGGATTTAATCGACGCCTACGGCAACGAATACAAACGTTACCGTGAAAGTGTGCCGATGATCGTGCCCGTGCGAATCGGCAAAAACTAACAATTCAACTGATTCATACTTAAGGAGAAGATCATGTACTACACCCCAGTCAAGAACATCATCCGAGTTCTTGTGATAATCGCCGTCGTTGGTTTCGGCCTCAAACCGGCTTCGGCAGCAATAATGTTCGATAACGAGAATGGTCCTGAGTTGCCGGCCGGCTGCGAAAGCATCAACGCTCCCGAGGGACACAAGCTGGCGTTTCACGTGTACGCGAAAGGCGTGCAGATCTACAAATACAATGGCTTCAAGTGGGATTTGTTCGGACCGCTGGCGTCGTTGTATGCAGAGCCGAACTACTTCGGCGAAGTCGGCACTCACTACGTTGGGCCACATTGGGAAAGCAAGAGCGGCAGCAAAGTGAAAGCGGAGCGCGTGCTCGGCACCGGTTGCAATCCGGATCCCACGGCGGTCGCGTGGTTGCTGCTCAAGAAGGTTGAGGCCAGCGGCAACGGTATCTTCACGAAGGTCACGTATATTCAACGCACCAACACGACCGGCGGCTTGGCGCCGAGCGAAGCGGGCGCGCTGAATGAACTGAGAGAAGTTCCGTACACTGCCGAGTACTACTTCTATCGCTCAGATTCACCAGAGCTTCCCAAGTAGTTAGATCAACCGAGGGTGCATCACAGCAAAGAGGCGTCGCGGCGGCAGACGGCGACGCCTCTCGTTTTACCGCTAACGATGCCGGTCAATGGCAATTCGGATCCAGCGGACACGCATCCTGTCCGTCAGCAACTCCATCGTTGTCAAAATCGAGGTCACAACGATCGCCTACGCCAAGCGAATGGGCCGAATTGTCAAATTAAGATTTCGTGACGAAAAGATTGTTCAACTTCTCATTGTTGTTGGCAAGAGTTCACCACTTGTGGTATAAACCCCGCCTCTCGCATCGTCCCTTGCCCCGCAGGGATCAACTACCCCGGGTAAATTTTGATAAAGGAGTCCCTCTCATGCTGTCGAGACTGTGTTTTTCGCTGCTCATATTGTGTTTCGTACTTCTCGCACCAACTTCGCTCGTGTCCGCTCAGGTCGCCAGCGGCCAATATAAATTCGTTATGGACGACAGGTTAACGAAGTATCTCGAGTTCGAGGCCGTCGCCAGTGAACGCGGCGCAGCCCAGGGATACATGGTTTTCAACGACGAGGCGAAGATCATTTCGCAGGACGTTGACGGCACTCATGACTTACCGCGCGAGGAGTCGGTTGCGTTCTTTATGAAAGCAGAGTTCGAAACGATGACTGTCGAGAAGAACCGCGCAGTTATTAACGGTATCGTGCGCGACTCAAGTTATCAAAGTTATATCGGTAAGTTTGTGCAATTAGTGGTCGAGGACAACGACGGGATTGAAGTGCCCGACAAGTTTGTGTGGTCTTTTTGCACGCCAGAACCGGGTGGATGGATACCTGAAGATGCGGAAGTTAAGGGCGACCGGGGCGCGTTCATGAGTTGGTGGGCCACCGATGCGGAACGCAAAGACGACGTGGGAATACCGTCGCCGAGTTTGATTCCCGGTGAGTTGAAGAGTTGTAGAGTGCAACCCCTGCGCAGTTACGAGTTTGCCACGATTCTCAAAGGAGACGGGGCCATTACTATCCGGCAGTAACGTTCGTCGCGGCGGATCTTACTGCGGACCGATGTCGTAGATACTCGTGTCGGGGTGATAGATCCGCCAGTCGAACCAGTAGTCTTCTAAAACGAAGAGCTTTTTGAGTTCGCGTCCGGCGAGCGGGCCGGCAATGGCTTTGCCTTCAAAGTTCCAGGTGCTACCCGTTTCCGCATCGATCAGTTGTAGTCCGCCGCTCGCTGACGCGTTCTCTGTTTTCTGAAAAAACTCCAACTTGCGGCCATCAACCGTACGCTCAAACGCACGCACCGAACGACGGTCCTCACCCGACACCAACATCACCGGGACCGAACCAACCATATCCACGATCGGGCTCTGCTTCTGCAACGCGTCCAACGGATACGCCTTCGACTTTTCGCCGACCTCAACACCCAGCACCAGCGTTCGCGGCGCGAGCCGTTTATCGACGTCTGCGCCCTCAACCACGCGCATTCGTCCCACGCGCATTTCCCAATCCGCGGCCTCATATTTATTCTGCGCAGCAATGCGTTCGTCAGGCTTCAGCACTCGCCCTTGTGGCTGTTCGCGTTTCCAGATCGCGAATGAAAGCTCGTCGTGAAACACAGCCTTGAGCTGCCGGCCCTTTAATGGACCATGGAGCGCCAGGCCGGTGACTTGTTGCCACCACGTTCCAGTCTCATCATCACGCATGATGAAATTCTGGTTGTTGATGCCTGCCAACCGAAAGTGCAGTACGCGTCCATCTACCGTCGTCTCCCACACCAGACCGGTGTGACAGAGCGTTCAATAAGTGGCCACGATCGGCACGCCGCCAACCGTGTCTCCTACCAGATGGTGATAACCCATCAACCGTATCGGATAAGCCACAGACTCACCGCCAATCCTGACCGCCATGACGCGATCGTCATTGTTGACAAACGTAACCTCGGCAGCTTTTGCGTACGCGGCATTCGGTAGCGGATTGAACATCCACTCGAAATGGTTCTGCCGTGCGAGCCACGCGGCGCCGAGCACCGGCAGCAACAGAATCGCGAGGACGATACGGCTCCACCAGCGGCCTGCCATCCACAAGCCGATCGTCAACGTGAGAATCAGCAGCGAAGCGATAATGGTAAGTAGCGGCGACCAACGTCGCATCAGGTACGAGACTTCCATGATCCGCGGCGTTTGTGCCTTGAAGGGCATGATCAGGAAAACCGGCGTCAACACAATCGCCACGACTGCAACGACCAGCACGAACAGCATGAGCCAGACGAGTTTGCGTCTGGCGTTGGTCCACTCCGACAATCGAGTCAAAATGTTAGGCATGTTTATCTCCAGTTCGCTGTCTGAACCTGCGCACCATGGCCACGCCCCACACAATACCGACTGCAAGAAACGGCACTAAATACACCAACAGATCCCAACGACCATAGCCCGGCGGAGTGGCTGCTACCGTCGCCGTCGTTTCAGCATTTCCGGACGCGCTCTCCAGGCGCACTCGCACGCGCCAATGCTCCGCGGCGTCGAAGTGTACCTGCGCCTTATATTGGACCTGCTTCGGCAAGTTTTCCCGTTCAGCCGGGTAGAACGCTTCGGGCAAACGGCCGCTGACGGGCTGTACACCGATCTGAACACGCAAGTCCAGCGGAAGCGGCTGGTGCTGTTCGCTCAGAATCACATAGAACAGCGCGTCGCCCACATCCGGATCGGTCCACACAGAAACGCTGTAGCTGCCGACGAATTGATCTACAAACAACGGATAAGGCGGGCCTTCGTGAGCGCGCGTGGTGCTGACGAAGATAAGTACTACCAATAGCGTGTGAATCAAGCTAGCGTGACGTAACCTCATCATCGAGTAGTCTCAACCGCTGCCGAGCACCACGCCGCGCATCTCCATCGGCTGCAACAACACCCAAAACGCGGCCGCCGCCAGCAGTAGCGACAAGGCAGCCCACGGAACAAAGACGCGCACGGGATGGACCAACTCTTCGGTCGCGGCGATGGAGTAACTTACCAATAGCGATCCGAGTAGTCCAAGCGCGATAAAGCCAAATTCAAACAGTTGCACGACGTTTGGCGCCATGCCGGTCAAGCCCCATCGCGGCTGGCCGACAATCGCCGAGCCGAGTTCCGCCACGGCAGCCTGCGTCACCGGAATGAAAGTGAAAACGCCGGTCAGAAAGTGAAAACTGTAGTGGGCCAACCAGATGCCGAAGCCGAGTGGGACAAGCGCGTATGCATAACGCGCTGCGGTCGAAACAAGCGAGCGTTGTTTACTTGACACAGATCGAGTTATCCACGCCGCGATGCCGAGCAACAGCACCGGTTCAGCGATCAGAAACAATGCGAAGATAAACGCCAAAACCGGCAGTTCAGTGGTGACGGCAAACAGATTTGCGAGCCGCTGCTCGAGGACGTAAACCGGACTGACCATCGCAAAGGCGTTCAGCAAAGCGCCAAAAGCAAACACGACTACGAGCGCGGAAAGATCCTTGCGCCTCGACAAAACTCCCACACCTGAGCGCAGCGGATCGCGCACGAGTTCTTCAGCCGGAAGCCGGCTCATGATGCCCACATTGTCGTATGGACAAGCCTGAACACAGTCGAGACAGAAAGTGCAATCGAGATTTCCGACCTTGCGCGGTTGAAACAATGCGAGCTCGCAGCCGCGTTGAATCACGACGAGGGGCGCTTCCGGCGCGCGAGCGCCACGAATGCAATCTTTCGTCCGGCATTGAGTACACACATCGTGGTCACGTACCGCCACTTCGAACGGCGACACAGTGGCGGCGACAAAATTGAACTGCCCGATTGGACAAACGAACTTGCAGAACGTCGCGTGTTTGAAGATCGAGTCGATCACCAACGCGCCCGCAAAGAACATGACGATCAGCCACGCGGTCCACCACGGCGACGCCCAGAGATCGAACCATTCGTAAACAAAAAGCACGACGACAAACAAGCTGATCGAGAACCACTTGTTTCGCAGGCGGCGCGGCCAGTTTCGTACCGGATGAACAAACTTGCGAGTGAGATTTCGTAACAGCATGAACGGGCACGTGAGGCAAAAGAAGTTTCCCGCAAACAGCAGCACCATTACGAGGGCGCCGCGAAAGTGGATCCAGGTCAGTGTTGTAGCAAGATTCCTGGGAGCCAGCACCGGACCGAATAGCCCGTGAAGAATCATCGCGACGGCGATGACAAACAAAGGGATCTGAAGCAGCGTGCGCGCGTGCCGCCATTTGAGCAAGCCGCCGAGCAAAGGCAGTCGCAGCAGATCTATTGAAGCCGCTTTATTGGTTTTCAGATCCAATTGCAACACAGGAGTGAAACTACTCGAACTGATACTCTCACGGCGCCTTTACGCCCTTGATTTCAAACTGCTGGTCTAACTTGCGGCCATCCGGCAAACTCACGCGCGCCAGCACGTACCAATCTCCCGCCATCGACAGATCGATCACCGACTGGTAACGCCCGGGTTCTGTTTCTCGCGCGTCCGCAAACACCGGCGCCATGCCTGGGTGCGACATGTTTCCCTCCAACGTGATGCCAGCCCCGGTTACCACATTTCCCGAAGCATCCGTCAGCTTGAGAGTGATCGTCGTTGGGCCGACACGCGCCGGCAGCGGAGAAACTTCGTAGGCGAGCGTGAGGTTCGATGACGGCTCGTTTCGCTGCGTGCAACCCTGTGCGAGCGCGAGCCAAACAACCAAAGCGATCAGCAGATTCCGTTTTGACAGCACAGGCGACAGTACACACTACGCCGCCGCAGCCCGCAGCGGCTCACGACGCAGCGAGCAACCACACACCGCAGTCTCTTCTCCCTTAGGCGGAAACAGGTGGTAGTACATCGCAACCAGCATCGGAATGAATACGATCGCGTTGTAGAAGAGATGTAACTCCGGGCGAAACGCCGGCAGCAACAGTTGCACAAAACTGACCGGTACCGGCGATCCAAACCAGTAGTGACCCGTGATCGCCTGCCATTGTAAAACCGCGTGTTCGATGTGGTGCCAGAACTGAATGACGAGCGCGATCATCCACCACTTGCGCGACGTTCCAGTAAATCCTTTTCTCAGTATCCAGAGACCAATGAGCATCACGATCGCGTAGCCGTAGTGGAGCACTTCCGAACTCACCAGCCACGGGAAATACACACCCATAAAACCGCCGGCTTGCGGCCGCGGCCAACCCATCACATGAATCTGGTAAGCCTGCGCGAGATGCTCGGCCCAGTGCGCCAGCACAATGAACATAAAGGAGTTGAGCGCGCGTTTGTGCCAGACGTGGTTGAGCTTGTCGTAGACGCTGTGGTCGGCAACGGGTTCAATCCGCGATGCGGTTACTGCCATGTCGGACCTTCCTCTTGCGGGTTCTCGTGGATTGCGTTTTTGAACGGCCGGGCAAGTCTAGCGCAAACTTTGTTCGGTGAACAATCAAATTCTTGACACTCCAAACCCACGGGGCTATATTGCCGTTGCGTAATCCTCCCTTAATCACCGATCGATTTTCAGCGCCGTTCGACCCACGACGGAGAGTCTTACTCCCACTCAAGCTGGGCAATCGGATAACAGAACAACTGCATCTACAGCAGTTGGCTTCGTCCTCAGGAGGTAGGTTATGAAAAGTCTCAAACCGCGGTTTCTCTTGATGTCCCTTGCTACGATTCTCACACTCGGTCTTTCCTATGCCGCTGCGCAAGCACAGTGCGCGAAGATACAAGCGGGCGGTACTGTCTATGGAGACTACGATTGTCGACTTATAGATCACTGTGCGGGTTGGTGCTACTACCGTTGCACCTGTACGAATCTCAATTTCGGCGCGGACTGCGATAAAGTCCTGGTGGAGGCGGGCTTCGAGTTAGCTGAGCGTGACCCCGTGTGTTAGACCCGCAAATACGTCAGCGACGTTGTTCGCAGCGTCGCTGACTAACCCTTGAAGATGCTTAAGAGCAAATGATGAGTCACTTTCTTGCGATAGCCTTGTTGCAGTTGTCCCTGGCCCTTTCTTCCGCACTTGAGCCGCCAACAGCTCAGACCGGGTTTCGGACGCGTGAAAACAACGTCCATGCGCCGCAGCTTTACGCTGATAAGCTCGACTTCATAGCGACTTTAGTGAAGCTTCCCGGCGCAAACAACAAGCGGAGCTATTGGGAGCTTTCATACCAGCTTTATTTCATTCCCGAAGAGAGCTACTGGACGTCGATCCGACGCCTGCCGCGCGGTGGTTCCGGTCCGTCGGCGGACTTCTTTCCCCGCACAATCCTGATCGCCGAGGGACATCGGAAGAGCAGGCGTATCGGTACGTTGGATGATCGAACGATTACGTTGACACGACTGGCGTTTAAGCAAAAAGTTCCCGATGCGCTACGGACGAAATTTGCCGTGGTGATGACGAGTTACACGGTGAAGATCTTCGACGCGCAATTAAATACGACGGTCACGGATTCGGGGATTTTTGTCACGGACCCGTTTGACACAAGTCCTGACCATCCAAACCAGGTGGTAGCTCGCAAAACGATCTATTTGAACTTCGGCGTGAATCCGAACGGTACTCTTAACGGCTCGCAAACACCCCGCAGCCAGGTTGTTACGCGGTGGAAGTAGAAGTTTGTTATGGCAAAGCGATGGATTCCAATCGCCGCTGTCTTATTATTTCTCATGGCCGTGTTTTGTTCCGGCTTCTTCTTTTTCTACAACCGGATTCAACGCTCGCGTGCCGAATCGAAAGCGGAAACGATTGAAGCGACCGCGCCGGAGCCGCCGAAGTCGCTGATCAACAAACCGTTCCCGCAAGCACAACTTATCGACGCGAGTGGCAGCAAGGCTGACGACCAAATTCTGAAGCGCGGAAAAGTCGTCGTGGTATTTGTGACGATGGACTGCGACGCGTGTGAAACCGAGAGCAAGTTTCTGCAAACCGTTTTAGATCGACGCAAAGACGTGGCGTTCTATGGGATCGTTCCGTTCGGGCCACGCCCGGAGTCTGCGGAAGCTGCCGCGCAGAAGTTTCCGTTCAAAGTTTTCTATGATCAGAACGATTCTTTCGTCTTCTCGATGGGCATCAATCGCGTTCCGGTGAAGGTGTATCTCGAAGACGGAATCATTAAGAAGGGTTGGATTGGTGCGGTTCAGACCGACCAGGGCAAAACGTCTTTTGTGAACTGGCTCGACAGTCTGCAATGAGAAACTTCACGCGTTACAGATTTTTCGCGATCGCCATTGCCTTGGTGGTCCTTTGGCCCACTGCAACTTCTCCGCGCGCTTATGGACAAGACGGCGTGCGGGATCAGCAGCAACAGTTGTTGAAACGAATCATCGAACTACTCGACTCCACGGCTCACGATGCGAAGAAATGGGACGACAAGCAGGTAGCGGCACGCACTCTCGCGCAGATTGCGGATCTCATCTGGGACCAGAACCGTGACAACGCGCGAGAGTATCTGAAAGGTGCGTGGAACGCGGCCGCACAGGTCGAAGAGCCGAAGCGGGAACGTTCGAGTGTTGTGAATCCGTCCGTGCGCAACGCCGTGCGACGTGACGTGTTAATCATCGCGCGGAAACGTGCTCCGGAGCTCGCCGCGACGTGGCTCGACGAGATGGTGGAAGAGAGTAAGTCTGCTGAAAAGACCGATCGCGGCACGTTTGACGATCGCAGCGCCCGCAGTGCTGTGCTGCTTCAGATGGCGAACCAGATCCTGCCGGATAATCCAAAGGGCGCGGCAGAGTTGCTCATCGAGAGTTTGCGCGACGGGATTTCGTTTAACTTGCAAACCGTGCTGCTTCGTCTGCAAGAGAAAGATGCAGCGTTGTCGGAGAGTGTTTTTCGCGCCGCCGTCGCACGTTTGAAAACGGCGGGAATGAGCGGTCCGAACGAGTTGCTCACGCTTTACGCTTATCTCTACACACCCGGGCGAGTTTTTGCAGCCAACACTTCGGACAATCGCAATCAGGTGCAACTCGCTCTCGGCGGAACGCGCGTGTCTACGCCCGCGGGCCGTTTGAATCCGGCGATGGCGCGTGAGTTTCTTGAGGTTGGATCCGATCTGTTGCTCAGCACGCCTCTGCCGCAAGGCGCGCATGCGCAGCTTGCCGCTAGGTCGTTAGTGAGTGCGATCGGCATGTTGTTGCGCGAGGTGACGCCACAGTGGCCGGAAAAGGCCGCGCTGTTGCGCGCACGCGCACAGCAGCTCGATGCTGAAGCGCAGTTTTCGATCGCGCCGGTGCAAAGGCCTCCAGATATACCTGAAACACGGCCGGGAGAGAGTAAAGAGAGTTTTGCTGAGCGCCGTGTGGATCTGCTTGAAGAGACAGCGTCGAAGGGTCGTGACGTGCTTACGCGCGATGTTGGTTATGCGACGGCTGCGGTGGCGACAGCGGTTGAGCGTTATGAGCGCGGTTTAAGCCTCGCCGGAAAGATTGAAGACAAGAATTTGCGTGGTGGTGTGCGCAGTTGGCTCATGTATCGTGCGGTGCTGCACCTGATTGGTTCCGGTGATCTCGAAGAAGCGCAGCGGCTCAACTTGAAGAACGATGACCTGGCCCAACGAGCAGTTTGTTTCGTAGTTGGTGCGCAGCGGTTGGTGAAGGATAAAGATAACGCTCGCGCGGGGGAGTGGCTGCGTGAAGCGGGAGTTTTGGTTAAGCGAATTGAGCCGCATGAGAGTTTGGCGCGTATTGCGCTCGGGATGGTTTCGACTTACGGCCGTTTCGATACGCAGGCTTCGCTTGAGTGGTTAATGGTCGCGGTGAAGTTAATACGAAAGACTCCGGTCTCCTCCGTGAGCGAGACCGAGGGCGCGTTCGACCGGGACCAGGCGCCCTCACTCAAACGCATCAGCGGCATCACACCGATTAGCGACTTCACCGGCAAAACAGCGGGATTCAGTTTGCAATCGGCAGTCGCCGTTTTTCCGCCGGATCAATTTGAAGAAGTCTTATCGGTTCTCAACGAAATCGCGTCGCCCGAAGCGCGCGGACTCGCGCTCCTGATCCTTTGCCGCACGTTCCTGAAAACAGCGCCGGTTGCTACCAGGAGTGTCGCGACCTCCAGCGCACCTTAACGACTTACCGTCCGGCGGAGTGGTTCGCATGCGCCCACTGAACCACGGATTCAACCCACTCGTTGAGCGGCCGGTACAGGAATCCGTGCTTTTGACCGGTGTTGAGTTCGAGGTTTTTGTAATTGCCTACGCCTTTCGCGTCCTCACGAAACCTCTCGCATGAACCGCGCTTGTCCGTGCGTTCTGAGATAAACAAAACATTGCCGTATAAGTCGACCAGGTTCAAAAGACCGTCTTCAGCAGCGCAAGCGCCGAGAAAAACAAAGTTGAGGTCACGATTCGCGACGTACGTGGAAACGAGCATCGCCATCCACGCGCCTTGCGACGCGCCGACGATTGTGATGTTCTGCGGCGGAACTCCTGCTTCCAGCAGTTGTCGCACATGCGCGGCGACCTTCTTGGCGTAGGGTTCAATTTCCTGACTCTGCGTTCGCGCTTCGCTAATCACGATAAAGCCACGCTGCTCGAACGCCTCCAGGATCTTTTTATACTCGTACACTCCAAACTTGGGACTCGTTGGACGAGTGTTCTCAGCTGTGACGATGTAGCCACTGATATAAAACAGGTAACGCTCATCGCGCTCGAGCTTCTGCACACCGCTACCCTGCTGCGCCATCCCTTCAACGAAACACATCACGGCAACCAACAATACCGTCAGGAGTTGCACGACCGACACTTTCCCGATTTTTAGCAGCCGAGTTATCGCGTTTGTCCTTCTATCTGGCAACCCACACGCACGCTTCACTTCTTGAATAGATTCGCGAACGCTTGACGGGCGTTGGTGGGGCCGCCGGAGGAAGTTTGACGCTCGACCACGGTGCGCATGGCGAAGAGTTCGCACGCGTTACGCGCGTTTTTATTAACGATACGCGCCGTGATTGTCTTACTACTACATTCGAAGCGGGCGCTCGGATCAAAGTAGGTACACTGCCGGCAAGTATGAAGCTCCGCTTTACACTTCTCGCAAGTGCTCTCAGCGGTAATGCTCGACGGCGCCTTAGCCCCGCACATCGCGCACTTCACCGCCTCACCGAAAGCCATCATCCGCGGCGAGCGCGGCCCTTCGCGATCCTGCGGCTTCGACTGCGGCCTGGGCCTCTGCGGTTCGCGTCGCTGCGGCTCGCGGTCGTTATCCATATAACCGCTGTGACGATATTTGCGCTCACTCATGTTTTCCGCTCCGGGTGGTTAGTGACTCACGCGAATTTTCGGCTTTGTTGGACCACGCGTAGACCGATTCGCAGCGGTCTCGTCGTGAACAAGTAGTTATCAGGCGGTCTGCACGTCTACATACTCGACACTCGAAGCAGGTCTCGGAATCGGTTGACCATCTTCACGGAGTCCTTCCAGATGGAACTCAATCGCTTCTTGAATAAGGTCCAGAACCTCTTCCTTGGTGTCGGCAACCGCCACACAGCCAGGCAGGTCCGGGACATGCGCTCCAAAGCTGCTCTCGCCTTCTTCGACAATAACGGCGTATCTCATCTTAGTCCTCTCGTTGTTTCAACCCGGCCTGCTTCAGAATACTATTAAGAGTGCCGCGCGGAACGTCAAGGCTTTCCTTTCCTGCTACGGTCACTGCTTCGCGCTTCTCACGATGCTTAAACTGACGATGACTACCCTTCGTTCTCGCCAGGTACCATCCATTCTGCTCAAGAAGCTTGACGACCTCCTTCACTTTCACAACAGCATAATAAAGTTGTTCCCCTTAACTTCCTAACGACATCCCTTATGCAAGGCCCACCCGGTTCGCTGGGGGGCCGGCTTCTTGTTTTTTTTACTTGTGCTACGCTTGAGGCCACAGGCGGAGAAAACAGATGACAAACTCAAACTCGGAAATGCCGATGCGGACGCTCGGCCGCACCGGCGTACAGGTCTCGCTCATCGGTCTTGGCGGATGGCACCTGGGCTTCAATTACCTCGAGGACGAGCTGGCGACGCGCATCATTCGCACCGCGATCGACAACGGCATCAACTTCATGGACAACTGCTGGGATTACAACGAAGGTAAGAGTGAGATCCGCATGGGCAAAGCGCTGCGCGACGGATATCGTGAACGCGCTTTTCTGATGACGAAGATCGATGGCCGCACGAAGAAAGATGCGAGGGCGCAGTTGGATGAGTCGTTAAAAAGAATGCAAACCGACTACATCGATCTGGTCCAACATCACGAAATCATTCGTTACGAAGATCCGCATCGCATCTTCGACGACGAAGGCGCAAACGCCGCTTTGGTCGAAGCACGCGACGCCGGAAAGATTCGGTTCATCGGTTTCACCGGTCATAAAGATCCACGCATTCATCTTTACATGCTGGAAGTCGCGCGCGAGTACGGTTTCGAGTTTGACACGGTGCAGATGCCGCTCAACGTGATGGACGCGCATTACCGGAGTTTCGAAAAGCTCGTGCTGCCGGAGCTCGTCAAACAAAACATCGGCGTGCTGGCGATGAAGACGTTGGCGAATGGCACGATCCTCGAATCAAAGACTGTTAATGCGACGGAGTGTTTGCAGTACGCCATGAACTTGCCGGTTTCGACCGTGATTACGGGCTGCGAAAGTATGGAAAACCTGGAGCAGGCGTTGAACGCCGCCCGCACGTTTAAGCCAATGTCGAGCGAGGAAGTCAGCGCATTACTCGCACGAACCGCCCAGGCGGCGTCACGTGGAGAATACGAACTGTTCAAAACGACTTCCGTTTACGACGGCACGGCTGCGCATCCGGAGTGGTTGGGTGAAGAACCACCGCGAGTTCAGCGCGTTATGCAAACCTCCTGAAATAACTTTGTAGTTCAGGAAGCGGAGCCTCAGCAGAAACGAAGCCGATGTAGTTGTCCGGCCGCAGCAGGATGTGGAACGGTTTGTCCATCCCGAAGATTTCGCTCACCTGTTCGTTGATTGGAAAGGCCTGTTGATCTATTAAGCCGCCGAACTCACTTTCAACGCCCGCGCTCGTGGCCTGATCCGGTTCCGCTTCATTCGAGAAAGTGACCAAATGAAACTTCGGCGCGTGTAACCAGTCGTAAACGCCCTTGCCATCAACCAGTAAATAAGGCATTCGATCGCCCGCTTTGACTTCAAATTCCGTGTCTCCGTTTTTGCTCAACGAGCGATCGCGATAAGTGATGCCGGTCTGCGAAATCAGTGGAAAGATAAACTGGTTCACGGAATCCAGACCGACGAGGAAGTTCGCGACGTGCGGGAAAATGTTTCGTCTTATAAACGACAGCAACCACGCGGGATTCACCAGCAGATCAAACATTCGATCCGTGGTCTCTAAAAGCCGCTTCGCTATTTCCACGCGCTCTTCGTTGTAAGTTTCGAGAAGTCGTGGATCAGCTTCGCCACGCAACACGAGGGCGAGCTTCCACGCGAGGTTGTAACCATCCTGAATTCCCGTGTTCATTCCCTGCGCCCCCGCCGGAGAATGAATGTGCGCGGCATCACCCGCGAGAAAACACCGGCCCTCGCTAAACTTGTTGACGCGGCGCGAGTGGACCTTGTAAGTGGAAAACCAGTTGACCTGGTAGATGTCTAGATCGACCTGCGAATCCCCGAGAATCTGACGCTTGATTTCTTCGTAAGGGATCTCGCCTTCTTTCTTTTCGGTGTCTTCGGGAAACACGCCGACAATGCGATAACGATCTTCGCCCGGCATCGGAAAGAAGGCGGTTGACTGATCCTTCGCGAGACAAGCAGTCAGCATGTCGTGTGGAAACGCCCACTTTATCTGCACATCAGCAACGTAAAACAAACGTTCCAACGTGCTGCCTTCAAAGGTCAGCCCCAGATGGTGGCGAATCCCGCTCTTTGGTCCGTCGCAAGCGACAAGATATTTAGCTTCGATTCGCTGCTCTTCGCCGTTCACGTTGACGATAGTGCCCGCTACCGCCGCGTCGTTTTGCGAAAAGCCTCCGAAAGTTGTTTGCCAGCGCACGTCCTGTCCGTGCGACTTGATGAACTCATAAAGCAGACGCTCGTGCTGGCCCTGTTCGACGATTAATAAGAAAGGATAAGGACTCTTGCCCTGCCCGAGATTTGCTAAGGAGACTTCAGCTCGTTGCTCGCCGCCTTCCAAAAGCCGAACTCCTTGCGCCGGCAAGCCCATGTCGATCAACCGATCCGCCAGATCGATCTGTTGATAGATCTCCAGGGTACGAGCCTGGACACCGATCGCTTTCGAGTAAGGCGTAGTGCCCTCTTTCTTATCGACGATCACAAAGTCGATCCCGTACCTGATTAGTTGAATAGCCAGCGCCAGCCCGGTTGGACCGGCGCCAACGATCAGAACATCCGTTTTTAAGGTTGCTGCCATTTGGTTCTCCTCAGGCATGATTCTATGATACGCGCACGAACTTCAGCACAATGAAAGGACGTATATGCCAACACGGACAGCAGAAGCAGAATGGAAAGGAAATCTGGCGGAGGGCGCTGGAACCTTAAAGGTGGGGAGCGGCGCGTTTTCTGGTCCTTATTCTTTCAAATCGCGTTTTGAGGAAGGCCAGTCGGCCACGAATCCGGAGGAGTTGATCGGCGCAGCGCACGCGGGTTGTTTCACGATGGCGTTGACAGCGGCGCTATCTCGCGCAGGCATCATGCCGGCGGGAATTCATACTGAAGCACGCGTGAAACTCGAAAAAGTCGGTGAGGGATTTTCGATCACGCAGATCGATCTTAATACCGAAGCCGAGATTCCCGGCATCGACGACGCAAAGTTTCAGCAGTACGCCAACGACGCGAAGCAGAATTGTCCGGTCTCAAAAGCACTCGCCGGCACCCAAATCAACCTGACCGCAAAATTATCGGGCCAGTAAACGGCGGTTATGACTGACGCGGCGCCACGCGTACCAGGCGGCGGGTGGCGCCACGATTAATACCGGCAGCACGAGCACAAAAATTGAGTGTTCCCAAAACGCGCTTCCCTGCCGGAACGAACCGTTCGCGAGCGGAATGCCCAACGTCACCGCGTAATAAATGAGCACAGGAAACACCGGTAGGCGTGCAAGATGCAGCGGTCTTGCCGATTCAAACCGTTCCACCAACAGAAACAACGACAACAGAAACCCGAAATAAACCACGATGCCCTCGATCCGGTGCAGTTGGTTGTTCGTCAAGCCGCTGACCTCTACCGATCGCGCGCGCATTTCGAGTGCCAGCCAGATGCGCGCGGTGTTCGCAACCAGTGTCGCAACGTAAGCCAATACCGCCGTCAACGGAATCATGGTCCAACCCGCGCTGCGAAACCGTTCACGCCACAAACGCCGCAGCGCAAGCATCAAAAACGCCGCGATCAAAAAGTTGACTCCCGCACACGGAACAGCGATCACAAACCTGCGATCGCTGCTCATGTAGCCCGCGTACGACTCAAACTCAAACCTCTCACCACTCAACAACTCCACCAACAAAGTCGTCGGCGCGAGTATCCAGCGCAAGTCGTCCGGTGTGGCCGTCGAGTAATAAAACTTGAGCGCCAGAGCGCACAGCGCCACCAACAGCAACTGTGCGCCCCAGATCAGTTTCTGCTTCATACCGAAGTTCATACCGAACTTCATATGAGGCGCCGCCTTCCCTTGATGATCAACGCCGTCGTGAACATCAACAACACGCTCACAATCAACCAGATCAACTCCGGTTCGGCGCCGACTTGTGTGCCGCCGCCAACAGCCATATCGCTGACACGCAACGGCAGCGGTGACGCTTGCTGCACGTCCTCGGCTGAGCCGGTCGGATTCGTGACCACTTCACGCACCGCGATAAACGACGTGTAGCGCGTCAACAAGTTGTACTTCAACCCGAGCGCGGTGACCTCCTTCGCATTCGCATCGTCTGCTTGCGAAGCGGCGTAGTCGGAAAGCTCGGCTATACGCGTGCGCGCCCACAGATAACGCAGCGCGCTATTCGCCTGATCCGGCTGGCTCTGGGCCACGTCGAGGCGTGACGTGAAAAGACCCTGGCCCGTCTTGCCGGTGAGTTCAATCGTTCCGCTCGCCGGTCCACGCCACTTGCCGAAGAGAATGATCGGACGCTGGGCCATCAGGTCCGGAAACTTCACCGGGTTGACGTCGTACGCGTCGAAGCCGAGCGCGCGCACCTGGATGTCAGTCAGCACCGGTGACTGCACGTATTCGCGAAACTTCGCCGCCACACCCGCCGCTTCGCTTTCTTCAGTGACGACAAACGGCTCAGCCATGCCGGCCTTAGCCACACCTTCGATGAGATACCGGTTCACTGACGTGCCGATGCCAAAGGCGAACACGTTACACTTGTTCAGGTTGGAACGGATGTGCTCAAACACGCCCTCTTCGCCCGCAACGTAACCATCGGTAATCAACAGCACGCTGCGCGAGATTCCTTCCTGGCGCGGCAGACTCATCGCTTGCTGAAGCGCAGCGAGTAGCTCGGTGCCCCCGGCGCCGCGCTGCTGGTCCAGAAACGCGATCGACCTGGCAACATTGTCCGGCGTCGCCGGCATCGATTGGGGCGCGAGCGTGGTCGAGTCGCCGGCGAACAGCACCACGTTGAACAAGTCAGTCGGTTGTAACTTTCCGATCAGATCCCTGAGCAATCGCTTCGAGATCTCGAGCGGAAAGCCGTTCATCGAACCGGAGACGTCAACGACGAAGATGTATTCGCGCGGCGGAATCGCTGCGTCAGCGACGCGCTGCGGCGGCTGGGCCATGTAGAGAAAGAAGTTCTCATCCGTGCCCTGGAACAGCAGCAGGCCCGAGTTGATCTGTTCACCGGCGAGACGATAGCGAACGATGAAGTCGCGATTGCCCTGGAATGGATTCGTGTCGTCGAGCGTTAGCTGCGCAACATTGCCCTGCCACTGCGGAAAGACCTGATGCGACGGCGACGAAACGTCGTAGATCGGCAGACCGGCTGCGATGCGCGTCGTGATATGAAGCTCGCTGGGCGGCTGTTTACCCTGCGGTAGAAACGGAGTCTGAACGAATCCGTTGTTTTCCTTCTTCGCGTCCTGCGCCGAAGCATAACGTGGTCCAACAACGGTCGGAAACATAAACTCGTAAATGTTGTCGGTGGGAACGAGAAGCTCGGTGTAGCGCAACTCAATCTCCACCTGCTCCTGCGGCATGATGTTAGCCAGGCTCATCGAGAAGACGTTTGGCCGTTCCTGCTCCAACAGCGAAGCGCTCTTGCCTTCTTCCTTCGCCTTCTCAAACTCCTGCTTTGCTTGTTCGCGTTCTTTGATCTTCGCAACGATGATGTCGTTGCCGAGTTGCATACGCATCGCGTAGACGGCAGCGCGCGTGGAGGCAGGAAAGACGTATGTAGCGTTGATCGGTCGCGCACCTTCGTTGCGATAGATCTGCCGGACTTTAACGTCGGCGATCACGCCTGAAACTGAAACCTCGACCCGTGTGTCTTTGAGCGGCAG
This sequence comes from Acidobacteriota bacterium, assembly GCA_020199835.1. GTDB lineage: Bacteria > Acidobacteriota > Blastocatellia > Pyrinomonadales > Pyrinomonadaceae > PSRF01. The sequence goes on from JAIVJV010000012.1 coordinate 294,400, forward strand.
CTGATCGACAGATGGATCACCCTTCACGAGGAAGTACGGCGCGAGTGTCTTCTCCTCCGGCGCCTGCGCCTGCTCCTGTGCAGGCACGGACGTGAACGCGACGACTACCGCGAGCAAAGCAAAACACAGGTTGCGAATATTGACTTGCATAGAATCCTCCGCCCTTAGGCGACTAAACGTTCGGCCCAACTGGCCCATCTAAAACGCGCAGATCCTATGCGATGAAGTAAGCGAAACTACCGTTACAGACCACAGATCCGCACCGTACCGACCACAGTCGGGAGTGCGGAAAAGCCCTGTTTTGGAGATTAGGATTGAAGACCTTTAGGAACTAAAGGCAATGAACGCAACCTCTTGCCGGTGGCGGCAAAAATGGCGTTGCTGACTGCGGGCGCTAGTCCGACGATCGGCGTTTCGCCGGCGCCGGCAGACGGCAGATCCTTGCGATCGACGAGCACGATCTCGATCTGCGGATGAGCGTTAACGGAAACCTTTTTTCCATTGATATTAAGAGCGGTGACTTTCTCCATTCCTGACCGCCTCCGGAAAATTTTTCCGGAATTGTATCACTCGGAATGGTTCTTATCTCCGTAACCGTGATGGCTGCGGCACACTTCACAGAAGGTTGGCACTTCCGTGTTGTCTACCCGATGCTGTACGGGCGTTACCGTTCGCAAGTACGCATAGATCGATTTAAGGTCTTCGTCAGTCATGTTGCGGAAGTAGCCCCACGGCATGATTGAGTTGAGTTTGCGCGCGCCGACTTGTCCCGTGCGCAGCGTGTTCACGAACATAGCCTCGTTGTAATAAGAGATGCCGGAAGCGTCCGGCGTGATGTTGGCGCTCGTCACATCGCCCCACGGTCCTTTGAACACCATGCCGCCCGCAAGCGCGAGTTGCTTCATCGGTCCTTGCTGGTTCATGGGCGTGTGACACGACATACAATTACCCAACGTCACAAGGTATTTGCCACGCGCAACAGGATCTGTCATGTCTGGACCAGGCACCGACGCAGTGAGCGGTTGAGGCGGCGGCACGTGTGCCTTTGCCGGTTCGGGAATGATCGATTTCGGTAACTGATTGCGTACCGGATTCAGGGAGCGCAAGTAAACGACTACTGACGCGAGATCTTCGTCAGACATTTCGCGGAAGTTCATGTAGGGCATCACCGGAAATAGGCGCCGCCCGTCGTGACCAATGCCTTCGCGAATCGCGCGAGCAAATTGGTCGTCCGTCCATGTGCCCGCGCCGGTTTCGCGATCGGGAGTGATGTTCGGCGCGACCAGCCAATCCATTCCGTCTTCGATAAACACCGTGCCCGCGGCTTTTTTCCCGGTCTTGGGCTGCGCGCCCGGGTTTTGCCAATCAACTTCCGAGTGACACTGGAAACAGTGAGCCGGGCCTTCGACGATGTAGCGTCCGCGCTCGAGACGTGCGACGGTCGGATTGAAGTTAAAACTGCGAGCGGGTTCAGTTGGCGTGTTTTTTCGCGTGGTATAACCGATTGAGAGAATTACTCCGGCCAGCGCGACAACCACCAGGGTGAGTTCTGCAATCCATCTTTTGCGGCCCATTGTCCGGTTCTCCTTCAGCTTTCCAGAACTGTCGAGCTGTCTTACGACTGCTCTCATCTGAAAAGCGTAAAACCGAAGCAATTTGTGCCACTAAATTTTTAGCGGAAGCGGTCGGTGGCGCGGATGAGCGCGTCGGCGATGCCGGGTTCCGTCGCGGCGTGACCGGCGTTCGCAATCACGTTCAACTCCGCCTCCGGCCACGCCCGATGCAGATCCCACGCGCTCATGAACGGGCAGACGATGTCGTAACGTCCGTGCACGATCACTCCCGGAATGTCGCGAATGCGGTCGACGTTTTCAATCAAATAGTTATCGGTCTCGAAAAAACAGTTGTTGACGAAGTAGTGACACTCGATGCGTGCAAGCGCAAGCGCCTTTTCGGGTTCACTGAAGTCGTCGATCATTTTCTGATCCGGAAGTAGCTTCAACGCGCTCGCTTCCCAGACCGACCACGCGCGTGCCGCTTCCAGTCGCACCAACTCGTCGTCGCTCGTCAATCGACGGTAGTAAGCATTGATCATGTCACCGCGTTCCGACTCGGGAATGATCTTCACGTACTCTTCCCACTTGTCAGGAAAAATCGCGCTCGCGCCCTGGCTGACTTCATAAAACCAGCGAATCTCATGCGGCCGGCAAAGAAAGATTCCACGCAGCACCAGCCCACGAACTCTTTCGGGATGCGACTCGGCGTACGAGAGCGCGAGCGTGCTGCCCCACGAACCACCAAACACGAGCCACTGTTCGATCCCAAACTGTTCGCGGATCTTTTCCGTGTCCTCGACGAGATGCCACGTCGTGTTGTCTTCAAGTGATGCGTGTGGCCGGCTACGTCCCGCGCCGCGTTGTTCGAAAAGAATGATGCGATACGCGTTTGGATCAAAGAAGCGACGGTAGTCGGGCACGAGTCCCGCGCCTGGACCGCCGTGCAGAAACACGACGGACTTGCCGTTCGGCGTCCCGCATTGTTCGTAATAAAGCTCGTGAACATCCGACACACGAATATGTCCGCTCTCGTATGGTTCGATCTCGTCGTAAAGGGTTCGCAGTGTTTCCATGTTGCGGGCGATTATCGTTTCAGAACAGGGACAACTGCAAACCCTCAAGACTCATAACTACTGTGGCGGAGTTATTCCTGTGTTCTGAAACGCGACTATGGCCCAAGCTCCATTTTCTTTCGTCAGGATGAGGGTGATGATTGCGTCCTGTGCCAGTTCTTTTGTCGGGCGCTCGCCGCCTTCGGCTTCTACACCTCGCTCGCGGGTGAGCCATTATTCCGCGGCGCGCGGCTGGATGATTGATGCGCGTGGTTTCCCTGGGCCAACTGGCCGAGCACGTCCGCGAGGGCTTCGAGGTTTAGAGGTTTAGTGAGATGGGAGTAAAAGCCGGCGGCGCGGGCGCGTTCCACGTCGTCCGTGCGGCCAAAGCCCGTGATCGCAACCACCGGAACGTCTTGCCGGCCATCGATCTGCCGCAGCCGCTGCAAAAACTCGAAGCCGTCCATCTCCGGCATCGAAATATCTGACAAGATCACGTCAAACTCACGCTCACTCGCGATGCGCAATGCGTCAGCGCCGTTGGTCGCGCTCGTCACGTTCGCGCCGCCAATCTTCAACAACTGGTCCAACATCGCGATTGTGTCTTCCGAATCGTCAACAATCAGGAAATCAGTCTGAGCAAGGGCGCGGAGTTTCAGAGGCGCAGCAGCGTTAAGGGACGACGATGCCTGACTGTCTTCACTCGTCAGCGGCAACCGAACGATGAAGCGCGATCCTTTGTTCGTTCCTTCAGATTGGGCCGAAACCGATCCGCCATGCAGCCGGGCGAGCTGTTGCACGAGCGCGAGACCGATGCCCATCCCGCCGTGGCGCCGGCTGTTACTCGCATCAGCCTGGCGAAACATCTCGAACACGTGCGGCAGAAAACTCGGATCAATTCCCTGTCCGGTATCTTCAACCACAAGTACCGCGTCCTTCTCGTCGCGATTCAGACTGATATTTATCTGACCGCCCGCAGGCGTGAACTTCACCGCGTTGTTCAGCAGGTTCCAGGCAATCTGCTGCAAGCGCAAGCGATCGCCATCGACCAGCAAAAACTGATCGCTCAGTTGCAAATGAATATCGATGCTCTTCGCCGAGGCTTCAGCACGTACCGTTTCCACCGCGTTATCGATGATCACCGCGAGCGAAACCGTTTCATTGTTCAGCGAGATCTTGCCGCGCTGAAGCCGTGACAGATCGAGCAAGTCGTTAATCAACTGCGATTGCGACTGCGCGTTTCGCCGCAGCGCTTCAGAGATTCGCTGCAGTTGCGCTGACCGTTCGACCTCCGGCATGCGCAACAACACTTCCGAGTAACCGAGAATCACGTTCAACGGATTGCGCAACTCGTGGGAGAGCGTCGCTAGAAACTCGTCCTTGAGCTGATTCGCTTTTTCGGCAACGTCGCGTGCTTCCTGTTCGCTTTGCAGCAGTCGTTCACGCTCGTTTTCGGCCCGGAGTTTTTCAATCGCGATCCAACTACGCTCGGCAACGGTTTGCAGCAGCGAAACTTCTTCCTTCGTCCATCCGCGTGGCTCGTCGTCACTGGCCCACAGCGAAGCCACACATCGGTCGTCGCGCATCAGCGGTACTGCGACGTACGCGCGTTCCCCGGTTAATTCGTAAGTTTTGTGGTAATCCGCAGCCGTGCGCGGATCGGTCTTCGAGTCGAAGTTGACCACCGTTTCACCGCGTTTCATCAGCTCGGACGTAACACTGCTGTAGTCGGAAATGCGATGCACACCCGCAACCGACTCAGCCCGATCGCAGTAATCGCGAGAAACGATTTCGCGGTCCTGCTCGATGTCTAATTCGTTGAACAAGCAGCGACGCAAATCGAGCTCAACGCCCACGGTTTTCGCCACCGCATACGAAAGTTCATTAGGATCGTGCAGCGTACGAATCAACTCACTGACTCGTACGAGCACGTCGAGCCGCTTTTCCGCGATGCGCCGTTCGCGATCGGTGCGATCGAGCGATACGGCCGTCCACCAGATCAGAAACACGAGGAGCAGGAGGATCGTCAGGACAAACATGGCGGTGCCGAAGCCCGCGCCAAACCAACCCAGGTCGCGGCCTGCCACTCGCAACCAACCCAGCAGGACTACTATGAGCAACGCGGGCCACATGCGTCGCGCGACCACGCTGCCGGGGCTCTTCCCGAGTAGAATCGCGACGAGCCCACGCTCGGGTCGGGCAAACAGAATCGCCGCGCAAAGACTGAGAAAGGCGACGACAGTATGTAACGCAATGGTGAAGTAGTAGGCGACCGGATCAACTTCGTCGATGCCGTAGAAGTAGTAAAGAAAGACGAGCACCGTCACTACGACGGTCATCAGCACCGAGATGTTTGAGATTCGAAACCACCGCCGCGAGCGCGCATCGAAAAACAGCAGGGCCAGCCCGAGAAAGAAGAAGTTGAGCGACGCCGCCACTCCCATTCGACCGGGAAATGACAAACCCGCTTCTAATCTCGATTCATAAAACAACAACTGGTCAATGCCGAGATTCCAGCCTATCACGTGTTCGCTGAGCGTAAGTATGCCGATGGTCGCAACGACCGCGGCGAAGACGTGTCCCACGCGGCGCTGCCAGACAGGCGCTCTTCGATCACGCAACAGCAATAACGAAGCAGAGATCAGCATGAGGCAAACCGCGGTGTTTGCCTTCATGGTAACCAGATTGGGGTGAATGCGTTTGAGAAAATCGACGTCGAGAATCCAACCGAGCAAGGCGGCACTGGCGATCGCCATCGCCAGCAGTGCGCCCGCGATCGAAGCCGCGCGGTAGCGCAACAGTTGCCGCGGCGAATAGTGTGAGAAAGATTCGTGCATCGGGGTAATTAACTTCGACGAAGTTCACTACTCGCGATTAACTGTTTTCCCAATACCGCCCACACGAACAGTGACGTTTTAGTGACCCGTCGATTTGCGATCGACGAACTTCGAGAACCGGCTTTGACCGCCGTCCGCGGTCTCCTGCTGGTAAAGAAACGCCAGGTTGTTCTCGTCAAAGATCTCGAAGAACTCATCCCACTCGATTTCCTCGAGGGTGTCGTCGCCCGAGAATCCCGGATAGTCAATTCGCAATAGCGCCGAACCACCTTTTTCAGTTCGCTTAACTATCGCCGGCCGTCCGCCGCGTTCTTCAACCCATTTCTGGATCTCTTCGTGATTAGTCGTTGTCTTTGACTCGTGACCAGTTTTCGCTTTAGCCATTTATTTCAAACTCCTCCATTAAGAATCTCTTGCGTGTCACCTGCCCTGCGCGGTCGAGCGCAAGTCCTGTTGACGAACGTCCATTTCAAAAACCTTTCCGTGCGTGAGCGAATTTGGCGCGTTGAGATTTGCCTCCGGCGAAACACCCACGCCGAGTCGTTCAACCAACTCACCGCCAAACCAGCCGCCAAGCTGGGAAATCAGAAAGCCGGCGAATGAGCAGACGAACGCCAGCGTCTCAGGCGCGTCCGGTCTGTCCCATCGCAACAGCACACTCATGGCAAAGAGAATCATCGCGATGACATTAACCACCGCGTGATAAATTCCGATCCGTTTGGCGCGCGTGCCGCTCGGGATGCCGAGAAAGTCGATGAAGCCGAACAGCGCGGCGACCAGTCCGCCGATCAAACCGGCCACGATCATCCAGAACGACACAATCGAAAACGTCGTGTTGACCGTGATCAGATACAGCACATCGAAGATCGCTGCCGTCGATAACAAACCGAGCGGAAACACGATCATGATCGGATGAATTGCGTGACCAAACGCTTTTGCCTTACTTTCCATGGCTAACCCCCTACACTAATTCGCAATTAATCGAGCAACTCGGATGCCGCCCGCCAAGTCCATTAACTTTCCGAACGCGCTCGGTTGGTTTCAATACATGCGATCATTCACAATGCAGCAGCGTAGGTACGCAGACGTACAAACAGAGGAGTGATCTATGCAGCTATTACTCATTAGCAGTTCAACAGTTCACGGCAGCGGTTATCTCGATCACGCGGAGACAGAGATTCGCGATTTTCTGGGCGACGTGAAGCGCGTGTTGTTCGTGCCGTTCGCACTTCGCGATCACGAGACGTATACCGCGTCAGCGCAACAACGTTTCGCGAAGATGGGCTACGAGTTGGCGTCAATTCACACCGCAACGAATCCCGCGCAAGTTGTGAAATACGCGGAGGCGATCTTCATCGGCGGCGGGAATACCTTCCGCCTGTTGAAAGCTCTTTACGATCACAATCTGATCGATTCGATTCGCCGGCGGATTACGGATGGAATGCCTTACATCGGTTCAAGCGCCGGTTCAAATGTCGCGGGGCCGACGATCAAAACCACGAATGACATGCCGATTGTCGAGCCGCCATCGTTCGACGCACTCAATCTAGTCTGGTTCCAGATCAATCCTCACTACCTCGATGCTGATCCGAACTCTACGCACATGGGTGAGACACGCGAACAACGTCTGCTTCAATTTCTCGAAGAGAACAGCACACCCGTAGCGGCGATTCGAGAAGGAGCAATGCTTCGCATTCAGGACGGCGTCACGATATTGAAGGGATCTTCCGGCGCACGCATCTTTCGGCAGGGACTGGAACCAGTGGAAACGGTTCCCGGCGATCAACTCGATGCGCTGCTTCAACTCGCTCCACCAACTGCATAAGTATGCATAAGTAGATGCTCGTCAGTCAGCTAAGTAGAAGAACGTTCGGGCATCGGATTTGCTTCCGAGTGGATGCGACCATTCTGCTTATTGTTTTCGGACGGAAATTAAACGAGCGCGCTTCGGTCGTTGTATGAAAACAAAGCGCGCAGGTGTTTACAGAGAAATCTAAAATGACGATCTGGCGACAATTACGACATGTTTTGTTACGATTATGCACATCGTCTAAAGTCGCAGAGACCGCATCTCGCCGAATCGCATTTTAGAGCACTCGATTCCGGCTGCATCCTCTTCCGTAGGGACGAGAGATAGCTCCCAATTACGGAAGGTATCTCCGACAGTTAAAACGGAAACCACTGCTAAGCAGGAGAATATTCGTGTACGCTGATAACTACACCCCAAACGCCACAAACGGCACATCGGAAAACGCTCTTCGCTCGTTCGAATCGTTTCCGATGGCAAAACCCGACCTGCTTGTGTTCTCACACTTGCGTTGGGATTTCGTTTATCAACGTCCGCAGCATTTGCTTAAACGCAGCGCGCGCGATCGCCGTGTCTTCTTCATAGAAGAACCGGTCTACGACAACGGCTCGATGCGCCTCGAAGTAAGCGAGCGCGAAACAAATCTTAAAGTTGTGGTACCGCATTTACCGGACGGACTCCAGAGTGAGGTCGCCAAGACGGCCGTACTTCATGAAATGGTGAACCGCCTATTAATGGAAAATAACATTCATCAATATTGTGCGTGGTATTACACCCCGATGGCGCTTGACTTTACGCGTCAGCTACGACCGATGGCCGTTGTTTACGACTGCATGGACGAACTTTCCGCGTTCAAGGGCGCTCCTGAATCTTTGACTCATCGCGAACGAGAGCTGTTTCAGCTCGCCGACCTCGTGTTCACCGGCGGGCAGAGTCTCTACGAGGCGAAACGCGATCAACATCATTCAGTGTTCGCGTTTCCCAGCAGCATCGATCGGCAACATTTTATGCAAGCGCGAACCTGCTGTACCGAACCAGCGGATCAACAAAACATTCCGCATCCGCGCCTCGGCTTCTTTGGCGTGGTCGATGAACGTTTTGACATCGCGCTGCTCGACGAAGTCTCGCGACAACGTCCGGACTGGCAGTTCGTGATCATCGGTCCGGTCGTGAAGATCGATCCCGAAAGTTTGCCGCGGCGGGAAAACATTCACTACCTGGGCGGCAAGAGTTACCAGGAGTTACCGGAGTACATCGCCGGCTGGGACGTCGCGCTGCTATTGTTCGCGCAAAACGAATCAACACGGTTCATTAGCCCGACGAAAACACCCGAGTATCTGGCGGCCGGCAAGCCTGTTGTGTCGACGCCGATTCGCGACGTCATCCACCCTTACGGCGAGAAGGGATTCGTTCGCATCGCGAATAATGCGCAGGAGTTTATCGCGGCAGCCGAAGAACTGCTTGGAGCGGAGGCGACTCGCGAAAAGTGGTTGGGAACCGTCGACGAGTTTCTCGCGACGATGTCGTGGGATGAAACGTGGGCGCGTATGTCGCGGCTGATTGACGACGTGCTGGCGAAGAAAACACGTGCGGCGATGGTCGCGAAAGCGGGTCATGCGCACCGGAACGTTGCTGCGTAAAACGAATCTCAGGAAGCAAGGGGGAATGTGACCGTGTTTGATTATCTGATTGTAGGCGCCGGTTTCGCGGGCAGCGTGCTCGCCGAACGGTTAGCTCGAGGGTCTAACAAAAAAGTTCTGCTTTGCGATAAGCGTCCGCACATCGGCGGCAACGCTTACGATAATTACAACGAAGCAGGCATCCTGGTTCACAAGTATGGACCGCACATCTTTCATACCAATTCCCGCGAGGTTTTTGAGTACTTATCAAGATTTACCGAATGGCGCTCATATCAACATCGAGTGCGCGCGAGTGTCGATGGTCAGATTGTTCCTATTCCGATCAACCTGGATACGATCAATACGCTTTACGGCCTGAGTCTCACGTCGTTTGAAGTTGAAGAGTTCTACAAAAAAGTCGCCGAGCCGAAAGAGCGGATCAAGACTTCGGAAGATGTAGTCGTGAGCCAGGTCGGACGCGAGTTGTACGAAAAGTTTTTTCGAAACTATACGCGTAAACAGTGGGGACTCGATCCGTCGGAGCTCGATTCAAGCGTGACTTCACGCATTCCGACCCGGACCAACCGCGACGATCGTTACTTTACGGATACTTACCAGGCGATGCCGTTGCACGGCTACACGCGCATGTTTGAAAACATGCTGGACCACCCGAATATCAAAGTATTACTGAATTGTGATTATCGAGAAGTTGAAAAAGATATTCCGTTTCGGGAGATGGTTTACACCGGTCCGGTCGACGCCTATTTCGATTATCGTTACGGAAAGTTGCCGTATCGTTCGCTGGAGTTCAAACACGAGACACACAACGTCGGAGTGTATCAATCAGCTCCGGTGATCAATTATCCGAACGAGCACCTGTACACGCGCGTAACGGAGTTCAAGTATCTGACGGGCCAGGAACACTCGAAGACGAGCATAGTGTACGAGTTTCCGCAAAGCGAGGGCGATCCGTATTATCCGGTGCCGCGCAAAGAGAACGCGACGATTTACGCGAATTACAAAGCTTTGGCTGACTCGACACCCGGCGTGCATTTTGTCGGCCGGCTCGCAACGTACAAGTATTACAACATGGACCAGATCGTAGCGCAGGCTTTGACTGTTTACTCGAAGATGCACAGTGTGAAGCGCAAGGACGCGCTCGTGATGGTCAGTGGTCTAACTCGCAGTGGCAATGGCAACGGCAAGGCTCATCATCTGCCCTCGCCGGCCAGCCAACCTACTACACAGCGTCAGCCCATAACGCAGACGTAGTAGCTGGAAGGCAGTGATGATCAGGGTCTTTGATGGGGGAGATGAGGGATTCTGCGGTGCAAGCTAAACCAGCGCCGGCTCTATGGGCCGGCGTGGAAGCTACAGTTAATCGGGTCGGAAACAATTATTCTGATCAAATAGAACGCAGCGGGCATGCGTTACGGCTTAGTGATCTGGACCGCCTCGCTTCGTTAGGGATCAGGAGTGTTCGTTATCCAGTGCTGTGGGAGCGTACTGCTCCACGCGGCCTCGACGAACTCGATTGGCGTTGGGCCGATGAACGTCTCAACTACCTGCGCCGCCTCGATATCAAACCCATCGTTGGCCTCGTGCATCACGGGAGTGGACCACCTTACACGAGTCTGCTCGATCCTGAGTTTCCGGAAAAACTCGCGCAATTCGCCGCTGCGGTGGCCCAGCGTTTTCCATGGGTCGAAGCCTACACGCCGGTAAACGAACCGTTGACGACCGCGCGTTTCAGTTGCCTTTACGGTCTCTGGTATCCACACAAACAAGACGCGCAACTCTTTGCGAAAGCGTTGCTGGGCCAGTGCCGGGCGACAGTGCTCGCAATGCGCGAAATCCGCAAAGTAAATCCGACAGCGCGCCTGATTCAAACCGAAGATCTCGGCAAGACCTACAGCACGCGGCCGCTCGCGTATCAGGCGGAGTTTGAAAACGAACGTCGTTGGCTGACTTTCGATTTATTGAGCGGCAAGTTGGATCGTCGTAAGCGCATGTGGCAGTACCTCCGGCACGTTCGCATCAACAAAGCCGAGCTGGAATGGTTTCATAACAATCCGTGCCCGCCCGACATTCTCGGATTGAATCATTACGTCACGAGTCAACGATTCCTGGACCATCGGGTCGCGAAATATCCGGTTTCATGTCATGGCGGCAACGGACAGCAAACCTACGCCGACGTTGAAGCAGTGCGTGCTTGTCCGGCCGGCATGCTCAGTCCGAAAGCGTTGTTCAAAGAGGTTTGGAAACGTTACCGGCGCCCGCTCGCGATCACCGAAGCGCATCTCGCCTGCACGCGCGACGAGCAACTCCGTTGGTTCAAGGAGATTTGGGACGCCGCGCAGTCGTTGGCACGCGAAGGCGTAGACATTCGCGGCGTGACCGCATGGTCCGCGTTCGGCTCGTTTGACTGGAACAGTTTGCTGACGAGAGACTACGGTTTTTACGAATCGGGTATTTTCGACCTGCGCAGCACTGTGCCGCGGCCGACGGCGCTCGCGAAGATGATGAAAACACTTGCGAGCCGCGAGGACTACGATCATCCGGTCCTGGACAGCACCGGCTGGTGGCGGCGGTTTGACCGCTTACATGCGCGCGGCGTTAACGATGATTCGCACGAGATCACCGCAAGCGTGCGACACACGAGCTCGAGCGGCGCGCTCGGCCGCGCCTTGCTGATCACCGGTGCAACCGGAACACTCGGCAAAGCCTTCGCGCGCAGCTGCGAACAACGCGGGCTCTCTTACTACCTGTTGCCGCGCCGCGAACTCGACATCGCCGAGGCTGACTCAGTCAAAGCCGCGGTCGAACGTTTCGAGCCGTGGGCCATCATCAACGCAGCCGGTTACGTGCGCGTTGACGACGCCGAGCAGGACGTCGATCGCTGTATGCGCGAGAACGTTTCCGGACCGGCGAATCTCGCCGCGATCTGTGCCACACGCGAGATCCCGTTGGTGACGTTCTCTTCAGACTTGATCTTCGATGGCAACAAGAACGAAGCCTACATCGAACGCGATCACGGTTCGCCGCTCAACGTTTACGGCTTGAGCAAATTTCGCGCGGAAGAGGAAGTCCTCAAGTATTATCCGGACGCGTTGATCATTCGCACCAGTGCTTTCTTTGGGCCGTGGGACGAGTTTAACTTTGTGCACGCGGTGTTGCGCACGCTGGAGAGGGGTAACCACTTCGTCGCCGCCGACGACGTAACGATCTCGCCGACGTACGTTCCGCATTTGGTCAACTCGGCCCTCGATCTGTTGATTGATGGCGAACATGGCGTTTGGCATCTGGCGAATGGCGGCGCGGCCACGTGGGCCGAGTTTGCCGCGCTGGTGGCGGAAATGGGTGGCAGCAAACGCGCATTCGTGCGTGGCCGTCCCAATGCTTCACTGAGTCTCGCGGCGCAGCGGCCGCGGTTCAGTGCACTAACGAGCGAGCGAGGCACGTTGATGCCCTCGCTGGAACAAGGTTTGGAGCATTACTTTTACGAACGAAAACAAGCACCACTGCGACACTGTGCGTTTTAAGAATCTCTTGTAACCTTGTAGCCCACCTATGGCCGAAGACACAGCGATTCCCCGCCCCGAGTATCCCCGTCCCCAATTTGTTCGCGACCGATGGCTCAATCTCAACGGCGAGTGGGAATTTGCATTCGACGATGCGAATGAGGGCCTGCAACTCGGCTGGCAGGACGGCCGCAAGTTGCCTGGACGGATCATCGTTCCGTTTGGTTACCAGGCCGACCTGTCCGGCATTGGCGATAAATCCGTTCACGAATACGTCTGGTACGCGCGCAGTTTTGAGATCCCCGCCGACTGGAGAGGCGACATTCTGCTCAACTTCGGCGCGGTCGATTACTCGTCCACCGTTTGGGTGAACGGCTTCGAGGTCGGACATAACCAGGGCGGGCACGTGCCGTTTCAGTTCGACATCAAGCCTTACATAAAGAAGGGTGTCAACCGCCTGACACTTCGCGTCGAAGACAAGCAGGATCCGGGACAACCGCGAGGAAAGCAATCCGCGAGCGGAATACCTCACGAGATCGATTACTACTGCACCACGGGCATCTGGCAGACCGTCTGGCTCGAGCCGGTGCCTTCGCTGCGCATTGAAGAATTGCGCATCGTCACCCACGCGCACCGCAATCTCGTCGAGCTGTTCGTTTACCTGCACGCGCCTTCAGCAGCGTGGCGCATCGAAGTTGAAGTCACCGATCAAGATCGCGTGGTTACGCGCATGGAAACGCGCACGGCGGTCGCGACCGGGCATCTCATTCTCACGATCCCGTATGCAAAACTTTGGTCACCGGAGTCGCCACATCTGTACGATCTCACGGTCCGCCTCTATGAAGAGACGAGATTGCGCGACGAAGTTAAATCGTACTTCGGTTTGCGGGGCATCGAACTGCGCGACGGCAAGTTCATGCTGAACGGTTCCAGTGTTTATCTCCAGATGATTCTTGACCAGGGGTACTGGCCGCAGAGTTATCTCACCGCGCCGTCAGACGAGGCGCTGCAAACCGATATCGGTTGGGCCAAAGCCTTTGGCTTTAACGGTATTCGCAAACACCAGAAGATCGAGGACCCGCGGTGGCTTTACTGGTGCGATCGTCTGGGCGTGATGGTTTGGGAAGAGATGCCAAACGGGCGCGAGTGGTCGCTGGAAGCCGAGGAGAAATTGTCCGCTGAGTGGCAGCGCGCGGTCCGACGCGACTACAACCACCCATGCATCATAGCGTGGGTTCCCGTGAACGAGAGTATGGGCTTTCCCCAACTCGCGCAAAAGCACGCTGGTCAGTACGCCTTCATCGAACGCATGGTGCGCACTACGCGACGCATGGATGCGACGCGTCCGGTGATCGACAACGACGGTTGGGAACATACGGACATCGCGGACGTCTGTGCGATCCACGACTACTCACCATCGTCGGAAGTGCTCGTGAAGCGCTACGAAAAAACGCTGGCGGGTGAAGGACTGCCGGCGACAGTGTGGATTGGCGAAAAGCCGCTGTTTGCGCGTGGTTCAAAATATCGCGGGCAACCGATCGTGCTTTCCGAAGTCGGCGGATTCTTAGCTATTCCACCGGACATTCCAGCCGAGCATCGAGACGTGCTTTACCGGTTTTACGATTCGTTTGAACGGCCGGAGGAGTTGGTGGAAAAGTATCGCGACCTGATGAAAGGCATCGCCTCGTTACCGTTTGTCGCCGGATTTTGTTACACGCAACTTACTGACATCGAGCAGGAGATCAACGGACTGCTGACTTACGATCGCCGGCCGAAAGTTCCAGCCGAAGAGTTCGCGCGCATCCACCGCGACATGCTGAAGCCGAAGTAAGTTGGTTAATCGTCCTCGACGGGCTCGAGGTACCAGATGTCTACGTTCACTTCTTCCGCGTAGTGCACGATCGGCTTGGTCTTTGGTACAGGCAGCCGGTTCACCTCAAACAGATTCGTCTCAACACTCTTCAGCGTCGCCTCACGCAACGGCCACGGTTCGTGATAGATGCGCGCGCGATAAATGTCGCCGTCGCTTTCCGCATACAAACAATAGCGCTCAGTGAGAAAGAACTCGCGCGTACCCGGTTGCGCCTTCGGCAACTCGTCACCCACGGTCCAGGCCGCGCGAAACTCAGCATTCCCTCCAGACGATCGCGACGCGCGATATTTAAAACTTCGCTTCCCACTAAACTCGATCTCCGCGTGATGATACGGCAGATGGAAAAACGCGCGCGCCGTTGTCGCTGCCACGAGACTGTTCACGTCGAGCGAAAAGAACCACACGCCGGGAATGCCCCGGTAGTGCACGTAAGTACGGCAGTTCAACTCGTGCATTGAATCCAGCCCGGGAAGATTTGGAGCGTACGGCGGAAAAGCGCGAATGTCCCACATCGTAAACGGAGTGATTCCGATCCACGCCGAGTCGCCGTAAAGATCCAAATCGAGCGCGTCGGGCACGAGGTGGCGAACGAGATTCGGATGCACACGCCAGTGCATGAACAACAGCTTGCCCCAGTCCTGATGCATTACGGGTTGGCCCGCTGGTCGATGCCTTACGGCAAGTCGATCAGCGTCTGTTGGTTGGCGGCTGGTGATTGGTGTCTTCATAAGTGTTGGTAGAATTTGAGCAAGTCAGGTGCCATGTTGTGCACCGGATCTTTCCGGTCAACGAGGTAGCTCTCACGGCTGTTTTTCATACACGCCGAAATTACCTCTTGGTCGGTCTAAGTACATGAGAACACAGCAGATATGTACGATAGCGTACGACGGTTTTTACGTTCTACGCGTAAGCTCTGCAACTCAAATCCCCCATCATTTGATGTACGCAAGGCACACAACTCGCTTAGCGCACGGTCATGCAAATTTTATCTATCCGAACTCTGGCGGGACCTAATGTCTATAGTCATCGGCCTGTTCTCCTGATGCGATTGGATCTCGGCGATCTCGACGGTAAAGAGACTCGTGAGTTCAAAGGCTTTAACGATCGACTACTTGGTTGCTTACCGGGATTGAACGATCACCAGTGCAGTCTCGGCCGGCGCGGCGGCTTCGTGCAGAGACTCGAAGAAGGAACTTACTTCGGTCACGTCGTTGAACACGTCGCAATCGAGTTGGCAACGTTAGCCGAGGCAGGCGCGAATCATGGCAAGACGCGACACTCGGGTGAGCCGCGCATTTACAACGTGGCGATCGAGTACAAGGCGGAGCAGGCGTCGCGCTACTTGTTGGAAGTTGCGGTGCGTCTGGTTACGGCTGTCCTCAACGCGGAAGCATTTCCCGTCGGAAAAGAGATTTGGGAAGCAAAACAGATCGCCGCACGCACTGAACTTGGTCCGAGCACGCGCGCGATTGTCGAAGCCGCGGAACGACGAAACATTCCGTGGCGACGCGAGGGCGACGAGAGTCTCGTGCAGTTGGGTTACGGGAAAAACCGTCACTACATTCAAGCCGCGATGACCGATCGCACGAGCGCGACGGCAGTCGAACTGGTGCAGGACAAGGAATACACAAAAACATTGCTGAGCCGTGCGGGTATTCCCGTCCCGGAAGGCAGGGTCGTGAGATCGGCTGCGGAAGCCATTGCGGCGCTGCACGAACTCGGCGCTCCGCTCGTCGTAAAGCCGTTGAGAGGACGGCAAGGCAATGGTGTTTGCATCGGCGTCGAGACTGACCAGGAGATGCAACACGCTTACAACGAAGCGGGCTCATTCTCGCCGTCGGTCCTGGTTGAGAGACTGATCACGGGTCGTAACTACCGTCTGCTGGTAGTCGACAACAAGATGATCGCTGCCAGCGAGCGCACGCCCTGCAAAGTGATCGGGGACGGTTCGCGCACGATCAAAGAGCTGATTGACCTCGAAGATAACAATCCGCTGCGTGGCGAAGGACACGAAAAGCCGCTGACGAAGATCAAAGTCGATCATTCAGTCATTCAACACCTGAAACGCGTCGGCCTGACGACGAAATCTGTTCCGGCCCGAAACGAAGAAGTGACTTTGTCGGAACGCGTGAATCTCTCGGCCGGCGCGACTGCGCGTGATGTCACCGACGACGTTCATCCTTGGATCAAGCTCATGTGTGAGCGCGCTGCTCGCCTGGCGGGACTCGACATCTGCGGCGTTGACCTCATCGCGGATGATATTTCGCGACCGATGAAGAACGGCGGCATTCTCGAGTTGAATGCCGGCCCCGGCTTGCGCATGCACTGCTTTCCGAGTGAAGGAAAGCCGCGCGACGTCGGCGGAGCGATCGTTGACATGCTGTATCCACAGGGCGAGACGGGGCGAATACCCATCATCAGCATCACGGGCACCAATGGCAAAACGACCGTTACGCGCATGGTCGGCCACATATTACAAAGCTTCGGGAAGACTGTCGGCGTGACTACGACTGATGGCATTTACATCAACGACACACGCATCGTCGAAGGCGATACGACGGGTCCGGCATCAGCACAGACCGTGTTGTCAGATCCGGTGGTGGACGTCGCTGTGCTCGAAACAGCGCGCGGTGGAATCGTCCGGAGAGGACTTGGTTACGACTGGTCTGACGTGGGCGTGATCACAAATATCGGCGAAGATCACCTCGGCCAGGACGGCATCAAGAGCATCGATGATGTTGTTTACATCAAGTCGCTTGTAGCTGAACGCGTTTGCGAAGGCGGCGCCCTCGTGTTGAATGCTGACGCCGAGCTCGTTGTCGCAATCGGCCGGCAGAAAGCGGTCACAAAACGCAAGAAGCAGATCGTTTACTTCTCGTTGAACGACGACAATCCGGTTGTTCACGAGCACCTGAATCAGGGCGGCACTGCGTTTCTGTTGCATGACGGCTGGCTGGTTGAAACCACAAAAAACGAGAGTCATAAAATCGTCGATGTCTCGTCAGTGCCAGCAACGATGAATGGGCTCGCCGAGTTTCAGGTCGCCAACATACTGGCGGCCGTGGCTGCGTGTCGCGCGCAGAACGTGCCCCGCGACGTCATCGCCAGCAGCTTGAAAAAGTTTACGAGTTATTCGAATAACCCCGGCCGTGTGAATCTATATAAGCTCAACGGCGGACACGTGATCGTTGATTACGGTCACAACGCAAATGCGTTTGAAGCGATCTGTCGCATGGCGAGCAAGTGGGAAGACCGGCGCGTAACGGGCGTTATCACCGTGCCCGGTGATCGCGATGACAAGTTGATCGAGCACGCGGGACGTGTGGCGGCGCGCGGTTTTCACCGGGTGATCATTCGCGAAGATCACGATCTTCGCGGCCGCGATACCGGCTCGGTGGCTCAACTTCTTCGCGACGCCGTGCTCGCCGAGGCGCCGCAGACAGACTGCCAGATCGTGCTCGACGAGAATGAAGCGCTGCATCAGGCGGTGAAGACGATGCAGCACGGTGAGGTGGTAGTGGTCTTTTACGAGAAGCTCGAGCCGTTGCGGCGTGTACTTGAAAAATATGCGGCGCAACCGGTTCAGTCGCTCAGCGCTCTGAACGTTGAAACCAAACCTCGCCGGGTTAACAGGTATGCAGACGGCAAGGGACGCAGGCCTGCATTGCAGTTCGCGCAGGCGCGTCGTTCGAGCGCTCATCCGTCACTATGAAGCTGAAGCATGGTTATCGTGATTGAACATGGACGCAGGAGTAGAAACAGGAGGGTTGAACTGAGTGGCCGCGAAAAGACTACTTGCGATCGGTGGTGCTGAAGATCGAGAAAACAAATGTGAGATCCTGAAGAAGTTTGTCGAGCTCTCTGGAAATGGGCAGGCCGAGCTGTTGATCATGACGATCGCGACCAATGAGGTCGACGAAACCATCAAGGATTATCGAAGAGTTTTTAGAAGGTTGGGTGCGCGCTACGTGAAGGCGTTTGACATTTCCTCGCGTGAAGACACCTTATCCAAAAGAGGCTTGAGCCTGATCGAGAAAGCCACCGGCATTTTTTTCACCGGCGGCAATCAATTGGACGTGCCGGCGCTGCTCGGCGGAACGGAGATGCTGGATTTGATTCAGGAGCGTTACGGCGGTGGTTGTGTGATTGCAGGCACAAGCGCGGGCGCGGCGATGATGTCTACGTCGATGCTGATCTCGGGTAAGCCGGAAGAGAGTCCACGCTTTGGGAATGTCGAGATTGGACCAGGACTCGATTTCATCAAGAGCGCGATCATCGACACGCATTTCTCACAGCGCGGGCGCTGTGGTCGTTTGATGACCGCCGTAGCACATTACCCGCAGGACATCGGCATCGGGATTGACGAAGACACGGCCATTCTGGTGAACGGAGCGGAGTTTCGCGTTTTGGGAAGCGGTTCGGTGATCATCGTGGACGGTGGTCCGATGACGCACACGAACCTGAACGAGCTAAAACACGGCGAGCCGCTGGAGTTGCACGATCTGGCGTTGCACGTACTGCCCTCGGGCGCGCGTTTTGACATTCGCAAGCAGCGGCCGATCGTGGACCGTCGCAAACGCCGCGAAGCCGCGTAGTCGTCGATAAGGCCAACCCTTTCAGGGTTGAACGCTTTTTTCCTGATGTACCCAGGGTCGCCGCGTAGTTCACCTACGCCGAAGGGTTGGCAAATTCCAGCCCATCAGGGTTGCCGCTTGCGGCTACCCTGGGTTAAAGCAGGAAGTAACATTAAACCCTGAAAGGGTTGGCTCAGCAGGTTACTTCTGATCCTGCTCCGCGAGGACTTCGTCGACACTCTTGCCGGTGTGCCTTTGTGTCGGTCCTTTTTGTACGGTCGCGAACACAACATCACTGTTCGCACTGCTGGCGTGACGCTTGCTTAGAAGCGCATTGTGACTTCAGACGAGACGATCATCGGTAGCTGCATGGTCCTGGAAAACTTCGCGACGCCCGAGGAGTGTGCTGCGCTCGTGTCTCAGATCAGCGACTATGGTCGCGAACACGAACTGCCCGTGATCGAGCGGGCCAGCGGAGAGTTGCCGTTGCGGTACGCTGTAATCGACGGAGAACAGATTGCTGAGAGCTTGCCCGAAGTGGTGCACGTCTACGAACGAACGACGCGTCTGGTGAAAAAGTTATGGCCTGGAAGAGTCGAACCACTGGTGGATCGCAAGGTTGCGTGTAACGTCAATATCACCCGGCCCGGCGGCTCGTATCGTTACCATTACGATCGTAACGCTGTCACTGCGATTCTTTACTTGAACGAGATCGAGGGTGGTGAAACTGAGTGTTACCCGGATTATCGTTTGCCCCTCGCGCGGACGAGTTATTCAACGCTGCAACAAAAACTGGACCGCGTGCTGCAACATCGAGTCGTGCGCTCGCTCGTAGCGAATCAATTGTTGGTCCGCCCGCGTGTGGGACGATTACTGATCATGCAGGGCAACCGTTGTCTTCACAGCGTGCGGCCGGTGCGTGGTCAAACAGCTCGTCTGAACATCGTCATGTCCTACGACCGCCCGAACGCCCAATTCGACGTCGCAGATGACCTGAACGCGTATCTCTACTCGTCGGCAGCGACGTCCGCTACGGACCCGAACTATCTAACATAAATTGCTGAACGCACCGTCTTCGTTCGGACGTTGAACTCCGAAGGAGTTCGCAAATTCTAGCCCAGGGTTGCTGCAACCCTGGGGAAACGGTGCTCTAAGCCACCCAACGCTGAAAGAGTTGGCGAACTCTACAGAGTTCATTTTTAAGGGACTCGCGTTACCAGGGTTGAAGCAACCCTGGGCTGAAATTAGTAAACGCCTTCGGCGTTGCTCATGGGTGTGATTCGTGGGCCTGCAGTTCGTTATTGCGCACGGCGGCGCGTTCGTTGAGCGTCGTCAACACAGAAGGCGACCAGGCGGAACTGCTCTCCTTCCCTTTCGCCTCGCGCGTGCCGATGCCGCCCGGCTCCGGCAGCAACAACCTGTTCGCTAACCCAAACGCGTCTGACGTCAGTTCCGGGAAGAGGGTATCAAACAACACCGCGACTTTCGCCGGCACGGAAATCACCAACTCCGCACGACCACTGCGACACGCACTCACAATCTGTCGCGCCGCTCGCTCCGCACTCACCGATACTATTGGTGAGGCATCGCTGATACTAAACCAGGCATACTCGTAACGATGCTTACCCTTGAAACCCGCATTGCGCGGACTGCCGGTGCGCATCAACCCGGGACAAACCGTCGTCACCGAAATTCCGTCCTTGAGCAACTCGGTCCGCATGCCTCGCGACAATCCCGTCAACGCAAACTTGCTCGCGCAATACGGCACGAGGTGCGGCACACTCACCTTTCCCCCAATTGAAGATATGTTCACGATCCGGCCGCTCTTCTTCGCACGCATGCGCGGTAACACGGCCATCATAACGTTCAGCGGACCCCAGAAATGCGTGTTCATCGCGTTCTCGAAATCCGCGTGCGTCATCACTTCGAGCGGGCCCATCTGGATGATGCCGGCGTTGTTGACTAAAACGTCGACACCGCCAAAGCGATCGTGAACCGCCGCTAATAGCTCGGTGACTTCCGACCGGCTCGTCACGTCGCACTGGTGAGTCATCACCTTGGCGCCACGACTCTCCAGGTCCATTCGCGCGCGCGCAAGTTCGTCTTCATCGCGCGCACAAATCGCCAGCCGCGCACCTTCAGTGGCAAACTCGCGCGCCATTACCAAACCAAGCCCGCGCGAGCCGCCCGTGATCAGCACCACTTTGTCTTTGAAGTCGTATCCAAAACTCCGCCGCAAAAGCGATCCGGCCACACATGCACCCGCCGCCACTGCTGCTAATCCGAGAATGTTTGTAGTGTTTTTTGAGTTCATGGCAATTAGACACCAAGGCAACTCGTGCTCCGCGCGGCACGTGCGCTGGCATCGCGGTTGCGGCGTACATTCCACGAACTGAGGATTTCCACTTCTGGGCGAGTTTTGCCCTGTAATTAAACAGGAGGCTCGACTCGACGTATGGTACGAGTACATGCGTGTGCGTACACGCCGCGAACGAGGAAACGCTATGACAGATGCAACTACAGAAAATACAAACGAAACTACCGAATACACCAAACCCGAACGACTACTCGAAAAGCTTTTACAATTCGAATCTACGTCGGCGCCAATGATCAGTCTGTACCTGGATGCGCAGGTCGATCAGAACGGCAAACGCAATCTGCTGCCGTTCGTGCGCAAGCAACTGAACGAGCGCGCCAAGACATACGACAACAACACGCCGGAACGCGAGAGTTTTGAAGCAGACTTCGTGCGCATCGTGCGCTACCTCGAGGAGGGCATCAAGACAACCACGAACGGCGTCGCGATCTTTGCGTGTTCGGGCGCCAAAGATTTCTTGGAGATCGGCGAATTTGAGGCGCCGTTTGAACGGAACCGCTTGTTCGTGTCTGACCGTCCACACGTGTATCCGCTGGCGCGCTTGGTGGATAAGTACCGGCGTTACGCAGTCGTGCTCGCTGACACCAATCGCGCGCATCTCTTCGTGTTTGCCGCGGGCCATACGGTCCAAGAACACACGGTCGAAAACGTGAAGACGAAAAAAACGAGCGTCGGCGGTTGGTCGCAAGCGCGTTACCAGCGGCACGTGGATAATTATCACCTGCATCACGCCAAAGAAGTCGTCGAGATGCTGGAACGCACCGTGAAAGGCGAAAATATCGAACACATCATCCTTGCTGGTGATGAAACGGCCGTGATTCCCCTCCTCCGCGAGCAACTGCCAAAGGCGCTTGAAGAGAAGGTGATCGACGCGCTGAGTCTCGGTATCGACACGCCCGAGCACGAGTTGTTTGAAGAGTCGCTGAAAGCGTTTCGCGCTCACGATTCGTTGACTGATATGGAGAAAGTCGAACGTCTGTTGAGCGAATATCGCGGCGACAATCTCGGTGTTGCAGGTGTGCCGGAAACACTGGCCGCGCTTTCGAACGGCCAGGTGGAAGAGATGCTGATCGTCAATTCTGCCGAGAAGCTTCTCTACGACGAGGAGGAAGTCAAGAAGGTGTTGGAGCTTTATCAGACCGACGGTGAGCTGCCCGCCGAGCTGGATCAACGAATCGTCGCCGACGAACTGGTCCGGCGCGCGAATCTGCTTTCGTCAGCGCGCGTCACGTTTATCGAAGACGACACGCGGCTGGAACAGGTCGGTGGCGTGGGCGCGTTGTTGCGCTATCGAATCTCGGACGAAAGTGCAGTGGTGTACGAACAGAGTGATGCAGTGCCGCGTACAAAGGCGCTGACGACACAGGTTTAAAAACGAGGAGTGTGAACAATGTCGGACAAAGAGCGAGCAAAGAAAGATCATCAACGAACCGAGAAGAAGAACAAGCAAATGCACGAGCGCGAAAACCCGCGAACGGTTGGCGCCCTGCCGCGAAATCAGGCGAAAGATCAGTCAGACCTGACGGAGGAAACGATCGATGACAAACAAGAATCGTGACAAGCTGAACCAGCCGCCGACAGGTGAGGGTAAGAAGCAGAGTCCGCGTCCGGGCGCCGAAACGACGTTGGATAAGCGATCCGAGGTGCTGCAGGCGACGAACGCGAAGCAGAACATTGGTAGTGACGAGGACGAGGCGACCCACGGAACCGCCGGCACTAATCCGAAGCGCCCGAAAGCGGGACGCTAAGAGGAAAAGAATCTAAGAAATCAAACGAATCAACTTACCAACGGAAAGAACTGGCCGTCGATTTTCTGACCCACAGGAATCGGCGGCACACCTTCAAGCAACGGCAGATCCGACGCAGACGTGACACCATCACGAAAAGCATTCAGCACCACGGCGCGTCGCGGTCTGCCGGTTGTGTTTGCATACGAACCATGGACCATCAGCGGGTGATGAAACGAACACTCGCCGGCCTTCAATTCAATCGCTACTGGCTTGAACTCCGCACGTTGCGCGGGCGTCAGTGAATCAAGCACGGCGTCCATATCATTCGCAAAGCTTAACCGCGGCAACAGTTGCCAGCGATGACTTCCCGGCACGTAATGCACGCAGCCGTTCTCACGCGTCGAGTCATCGAGACCGATCCAGCACGAGATGTGAGCCATCGGCGTGGTCCTGGTCCAATACGAATAATCCTGGTGCCAGATCACGACGCCGCCATGACGCGCAGGCTTGTAGAAGATTTGATCGTGCCAAAAGCGCACTGGACCACCAAGCAACTGCGCTGCCGGAACGACAAACGCCGGATGCCATAACAGATCGTGGAGACCCTGCTTGATACGCCATGCGCCGAGCGCGTGAAACAGAATTTGCCGCGGATCCGACGATTCGTTCGCGTGAACCTCGTAGAACAGCTCGTGACCAGGATGCGCGGGATCGGCGAGCGCGGCCACTTCCTCGCCTAACGCATCGAGCTGCT
Source organism: Acidobacteriota bacterium (assembly GCA_020199835.1). GTDB lineage: Bacteria > Acidobacteriota > Blastocatellia > Pyrinomonadales > Pyrinomonadaceae > PSRF01. Next base: position 318,100 of record JAIVJV010000012.1, read on the forward strand.
CGTCCGTTAACATTTTGATGCCTGCCACGTAACCGTGCTCGTTGTAAAACTCGATCTGATCCGCGGTCAGCTCATAAGCCGACCGATCGTTTAACTTCGGAAACAGGTCACTGACAGGACGATGATGGCGCGACAGGTCTTCAGTCATGACGGAGCTCAAGTCTGGCGGCACTAAAAAAGAGGCACGAAGCTGGGATCATCCTGCTTCGTGCCTTCGTCTATTTGCGACTAGCTAAGCTTTCGTAGCGCGGATCTTCAACGTCAGCACGACGTCGTCGCGGATCAAATTGTTAGCGGCGCCGGCGTAGGTGATGCCGAAGTCTTTCCGATTAATCGAGAAGCTGCTATCGACAGTAATCGCGTCGGCCGTGGCAGCAATCGTCGCGGGAAACGTCACGGCTTTCGTCTGGCCGTGCATTGTCAGGTTGCCGGTGACGGTGTGCGACGCGCCCTTGTCTCCGCCGGGTCTGATGGCTGTTGAAACAAAGGTCGCTTGCGGAAACTTCGCGACGTCGAAGAAGTCGGCCGTCTTCAGGTGTTCGGTTAATTTCGGATCGTCAGAGGTGAGTGAATTGGTATCGATTGTAATCTGCACGCGGCTCGTTTCCGGATTGCCCGTATAGTCCACCTGGCCCGAAAACTTTTCAAACGCTCCGTTGTGGCTGCCTGTTACTTTCGAACCTACCCATTCGATTTTTGAATTTTCAGGTGTGATTGAATACTTCTGTCCGCCGACGGCCTGTGGTGTTACCGAGGCCGCTTCCCCCGTCACGGCCTGACTCTTATTGCTAGCGGGGTTTCCGCAAGCCGTGAGCAGAACCAAAGCGGACAGGACCACCGTCGCAACGCCTAAACGCATTTTGATTTCCTCCAGTTTGAAAGTGAGGCGAAACCATATCACGACCGCACCCGGCCCAACAAACAGGACCACAATTTTACAGTAATTTGATAACCTCTACGCTACACAGCTTGTCAATTGTTGTGAAATGAAAATTCTTTTCTGCAAGACGGGCTTTGCCGGACCAATTAGCGGAGCCGACGAGGTCGCGGTGATGTACGCGCTCGAACTGCAACGCGCGGGACACTCAACCGCGCTATTGCTCGTGCATCCTCCCGCTGCCGACGACATCCTCGCGGTGCGTCTTCGCGAAGCAAACGTGCCGTTGACTGCGCTCGCTTCACCGACCTTCAGCTCGTCGATGGCGACCGCGCGCAAAGTCGCGATCCGTGTAATGCGCGCTTTCAAACCGGCGAGTCAACTGATCCTGAAATCCAGAGAACTGATGTTCAATGTGATGGACCGTTATCGTGACGCGTGCTGCGCGTACTTGGTACGCGAGCGGCCCGATGTGGTCCATGTGTTGACACCGGATCAGGGAGCGATGATGTTTATTCGCGCAGCGCACCGCGTTGGCGTGCCCGTCGTTTACCAGGAGGTGGGACTTCCGTTTCATCCGCCTGGTTTCGAGCGAGTTTATGAACGATTCACCTGGGTGTTGCCGCTGTGCGCGAGAGTTGCGGTGCTGTCGCCGCTGCTGGCGCACGAAACCCATCGAGCGTTGCCGCAAGTAGAGTTTCCCAGCGTGCTCCCCCTCATGTCGCACGACGTAAGAAACGGTGTGCAGCAGGCACGATCGGCGCACCAGCCGGTGCGTTTCGGCTTTGCGGGTCGGCTCGAATATCTGAAAGGGCCACTGCAACTCGTCGAGGCTTTTCGTCTGCTTCATGCGATCGAACCAAATATCGAGTTGCGCATCGCCGGCGACGGATCGCAGCGGCAGGAGATCGTAGATACGCTGCGGCATTATGGTCTCGAAAACAAATGCCGCTTTTTCGGGATCTACAACCGCGTTGCGGAGAGAAGCCAGTTCATGGGAGACCTCGACGTTTTCGTGTTGCCGTCACTCACTGAAGGCACGCCAAACGCGATCATCGAGGCGATGGCCCATCACAAACCGATTGTTGCGACGCGTGTGGGCGGGATTCCTGATCTGGTTAGCAGTGAGGTCGGAGTTCTCGTGCCGCCGAGCGATCCGCGGAGTTTGAGCGACGCTCTGGCTAAACTCACCACGGATGTAAAGCTTCGTCAGGCGATGGGCGTCGCGGCTCGGAAGCGATACGAGGAACTGTTCACGCCCCAAGCCGTGTTACCGCTGTTGATCGACTTTTACGAACGCGTCAGCGGGCAAAGCGAGCAGTCAAACACCGGTCGAATTTCACCAGCACATCCGTGGTGGAGTTTCAACGGTTCACACTAACCGTTCAGTCCCCTGCTTCACCCTCAGCCAGCACGGGTTTGTGCGGACGACGCGCACGGAAGAACGACGTGCGGTCCAAAACCTTTTCCTGAAACTGCTCGAGATATAAATAAATCACCGGCGTGATGTAGAGCGTGATGAACTGCGACACGATCAAACCACCCACTACGACGAGTCCCAACGGTTGCCGCGACGAACCATCCGCGCCGTAACCCAACGCGATCGGCACCGCGCCAAATACCGCCGCCAGCGTCGTCATCAGAATCGGACGGAAACGATCCATGCTCGCGTCGTGAATCGCCACGTCCGCCGGCTCACCCGCTTCGACGCGATGGCGCGCGAAGTCGACGATCATGATGCCGTTCTTCTTAACGATGCCCATCAACATGAACATGCCGACGAACGCATATAGCGACGCTTCCTGACCGAACACAATCAGCGTCAACAACCCGCCAACCAACGCAGTCGGCAACGTCGAGAGCACGGTCAACGGATGGACGTAACTCTCGTACAGAATTGCGAGAATCACGTACATGACGAACACCGCCAGACCCATCAGGACCGTCAGACTGGTAACCGTTCGGCTAAAGGTTTGCGCTTCACCCTGCAACTCCGCGCGCACTCCCTGCGGCACGATCTGCGCCGCTGCTTCAGTAATGAAATTGGTAGCATTACCGAGCGGTTCTCCAGGTTTCAGGTTGAAAAAGAGACTCATGCTGGTGAACTGGTTCAAGTGATTCACCACTTGCGGTCCAAGCGTGGATTTCCACGAGACGAGCTCACGCAGGGGCACGAGATTGCGGCCGTCGTCAGATTTGATATAGAGCAACGCCAAGTCTTCCGGCTTCTCTCGAACCGAATCGTCCATCTCCAGAATGACCTGATACTGATCCTCCGGTTTCTTAATCAGATAGGTATAGTTCTGTGAATACGCAGTGCGCAGCAGCGAGAGGATTCGAGCTTCCGAAACGCCGTAAGTCTTCGCCTCATCGCGACGGATATCGATATTCAGATTGGGCGTGTTGCTGTAGTAATCCGACGAAACACTGAGGAACCCCGGGTACTCCATCATTTTGGCCATCAACTTCTGGCCCGTGTCGTATACCTCGCCCGGATTCGCGCCGGAGACCGTGAAGGCATATTGCCCCTGGTTCTGGTTCGTAACACCCGTGCTGATCTCGAGCACCGGGAACGGCCGCAGGAACGTCATCAGGCCAGGTATCGTGTTCAGCTTGCCCATCATCTCGGCCGTGACTTCATCGATTGGTTTGCGATTGTCCGGCGGACCGATGAACGTGAACGTGATGCCCTGGTTTGAAGCCAGAAAACCAGTCGCGCCAGTCATGGTGAAATCCGTCACCACATTTGGATCGTTGTGCAACATCTCGTCAACTCGATCCTGATACTCGCGCATCTGCTTTGGCGAAGAACCTTCTCGCGCGATAAACGCACCGAAGATCACGCCACTGTCGCCCGGCGGCAGAAACGTTTTGGGAACCAGCATGAAGAGCCAGATCGTGCCCGCGAGACACACGATCCAGATAACTGCCGAGATCCAGCGATGACGCAAAAACCACCAGAGCGAACCACCGTAAAGACTCAGGACTCGTTTCTCGATGCCCCCAATGACGCGTTCCATCCACGTCTTTTTCGAACCGTGACCACGCGGACTAAGCATTCGCGCGCACATCAACGGCGTGAGCGTCAGTGACACCAGTCCTGAGGCCAGAATCGCGATACAGATTGTGACGGCAAACTCGCGAAAGATTCTTCCGACGAGTCCGCTCATGAAGAGGAGCGGGATAAACACCGCCGCGAGCGAGATCGTCATCGACATGATCGTGAAGCTGATCTCTTTCGCGCTGTTGATGGACGCTTCAAATGGTTGTTCGCCGCGCTCCATGCGGCGCACCGTGTTTTCCAAAAAGACGATCGCGTCGTCCACGAGGAATCCGATCGCGAGGGTCAAAGCCATCAACGAGAGGTTGTCGAGACTGTAACCAAGACCGCGCATCGCGATAAACGTGATCAGCAACGACAACGGCAACGCGACTACGGGAATCAGCGTGTCTGTTACACGACCGAGAAAAGCGAAGATCACGATCACGACGAGCACGAACGCGATGATCAGCGTCACCTGCACGTCAGCAACCGAGTGAACGATGCTCTGCGAACGATCATAAATCGGCGTAATGCGGATCGAACCGGGAAGTTCCTGTTGGACCTGCGGCATCACGTCGTAGATGGACTTCGACACTTCAACCGCATTCGCGCCGGCGCGGCGGTTAACCGCAACGATCACGGTCGCCGAGGGAACCGGATAACCACGCACCCAGAAGCGCATGTTAACGCGTTCGTCCTGCACCGAATCTTTCACCGTGGCGACGTCGCGCAGGTAGATTGGGGCGCCGTTACTGCCCCCGACGATCAGGTTCGCATACTGTTCCGCGGTTTCGAGCTGGCCCTGTGGCCGGAGTATCGCGGTGCCGGTCGAACCATCTAACTGGCCGGCGCCTGTGTAGCTCGTGCCGTTTCTAATCGCGTTATTCAGGTCGTCAATCGAAATATTGCGCGCCCACATCGCAGCGGGATTGGCCTTGATGCGAATCGCCGACTTGGTGCCGAAAACGTTCACCTGCGAAACACCCGGCAGAATGCTGAGACGTTGGCCCACGTTGGTGCTGGCGTAGTCGTACAACTGCCCGGGCGTGACCGAATCGCTGGTCATCGCGATGTACATGATCGGCTGATCGTTCGGGTTCGTTTTCGAGTACGTCGGCGGCGAAGGCAGATCGGATGGAAGACTGCCGGTCGCTTGCGAAATCGCGGTCTGTACGTCGGTCGCAGCGGCGTCGATGTTCTTGTCGAGTGAAAACTGAAGCGTAAATGTGGCGACGCCCTGCGTGCTCTGTGACGTGACGACTTCCAGTCCGTTGATCTGCATGAACTGGCGTTCCAGCGGTGTAGCGATGTTGTTTGCGATCGTGTCCGGACTCGCGCCCGGATAACCGACCACCACCTGGATCACCGGATAATCAACCGCGGGCAGATCATTGACCGGCAGTTGGAAGTAACTCATTACTCCAAACAGGATTACTGACAGCGTCAGTACGGCGGTCATTACGGGCCGTCGAATGAATGGCTCTGACAAATTCATGACTTCGATCCGTTTCCTGCGGTTGCGGGGCTGGTCGCTTCGCGCGGTTGTTCGACTGCCACCTTGCCGCCTGGAGTGACTCCCAATTGCCCGTCAGTAACGATGTTCTCGCCGGCTTGAACGCCTTTCTCGACGACGATCAGATCGCCCTGGCGTTGACCCAACGAGACCTGGCGCTGTTCGGCGGTCGAGTCAGACTTGACCACGTAAACGTAAGACCCGGTGGCCGACATCTGCGGCGCTGTTACCGGCACGAGCACCGCGCTTTGCGCCGTACTCAAAACCAGACGTACGTTCACGAAGCGGCCGGGCCAGAATCGTTGATCGGGGTTGGGAAGCGTCGCCCGCAGAGTGACCTGGCCTGTCTCGTTCTGCACTGCGTTATCGACAAATGTGAGCTGGCCGAAAACGCCATCATCCGGTGCGTCGGGCAAGCGCACTTCCGCTTTGAGCGTGCCGGCGCGCATCTGCTGTTGCACCGCAGTTAAATTGTTTTGCGAGATCGTGAAATCGGCGTAAATGGGATTCAACCGTTCGATCACCAACAAGGTATTATTCGGGATTGAACCCGTCGCTTCACTACCGCCTGATCCACCCGGATTAACCACGTTGCCTATGTCGACTAGTCGCTGTCCCGCGCGGCCGTCGATGGGCGAGTGAATGTAACAGTAACTGAGTTGAACCTTCGCCGTTTCGATCGCGGCGCTGTCGACTCTAAGCGTCTCGTCGGCGCTGCGCACCGCCGCGCGCGCTGCTTCACTGTTTGCTTTCAGCGTGTCGTAGTCGGCACGTAGTTGTTGGTACTGCTCGTTTGCCACGACGCCCTGCTCCACGAGCGTTCGATAGCGTTCGACCTGGGTCAGTCCCCACTTCTCGCGCGCGACTTCGCGAGCGAGATTCGCTTCGGCCTGTTTCTTCAATGCGGCATCGCGTGCGAGATTCGCCTGCGCCTGTTTGAGATTTGCTTCAAACGGCCGCGGGTCGATCGTAAACAGCAATTGACCCCGCCTGACGTTCGAGCCGTCAGTAAAGTGAATCTTCATGATTCGGCCCGACACCTGGGGCTGAATCGCTACCGTTTCGCGCGCGACGATCTTGCCGAGGGCGTCGAGATAGTTTGCAACGTCCTGTGTCACTGCCGCGCTGACTTTTACCGGCGCCGGGGGCCGGTCAAAATTTTGCTGAGCTTTGTTTACACAGCCGGCGAGGGACGACAAAAATCCTGTAATTAAAAGGGCGACTCCCAGACGATAAGACAACCTCTGCTCGCGTTTCATACAAATTGTTCCTTGGCTCATCCGGCGTCTTACTCGGTGAACACTGAAGTTATAAGGTTTGGCTCTGGTTACGATAGCGCGCCACCTTTTGTTGCGCAAACCCCCTATGTCCCGAGGCCGCCGATAATACGCCGCGACACCGCAGCGCGGTGTTAAGCGCAGGTAAAATTTTGTTAAGAATTGTGAACCGCGGGATTGGTTTAGGTGCAGTTCAGAACTGTGCCCTTTTATTTGAACTACACCTTGTCAAGCAGGTCGATTAGGTGAGGTTCGTTCTCATCGACGATCACGACCTTCTCGGCGAATTTTTTGTGGGCGTCGAAGAACGCGGCGAGGCTGTTTTTCTTCGCTGACCAATTGGCACGCACCTTCACCTTTGGATTCTTCTTTTTTCTGGCCTTCTCTTTTGCCTGTTCTATCGCCCAATCCGCTTTCCGTCCGACGTCGATCTCGTCAATCGGGTAAGTCAGATGGATGGTGAAATCATCCTCATCGCCGCGCTCGTCGAACAACATCTGAAGCGTCTCCCGTTCGGGATTGCCGTGCTCTCCGTTGCCGGAAAATACGTAATGGTCCGCGGTTACGCGTCGAAACAGAATCGGATCCGCGTTCCGATCACTACCGTGATGCGGCCCTTTGAAGACATCGACGTGCATCGTGCTCTTCCCGTCTTTCTTCAACAAGCCGACGAGTTCCAGGCCTGCCAACAGCTTGTCGCCACGCGCGTCGCCGGTCAGCAACATGCGCCTCTTTCCCACCTCCGCGAGCACGACCACACTTGAGAGATTCGCGACGGAACTATCCGTAAACGCCGCTAATAATCCGGCGGTCCCCTTCTCCTTCTCTTTCTTCTTCAGAAACGCGGCGTGGTCTTTTTGCAGCTTCGCGATCTCGTCGTGCATTGGGCCAACCACGGTAAACTTCAAACCTTTGCCCATACCGATCGTCTTAGCTTTTTTCCTCGCGATCACCAGCTTGCCTTCGAACTCCGGATTGATGCGCAGCTTCAGTCCTCTGAGATCGTCGCGCAAGCGAAAACCCTGTCCGACACTGGCGAGAACTCTCGCGACGTCGGGATCGAGCCCCTCCGTGTCCGGCTCGCCGCTGAGCGACGCCGTACCAAACTGCGCCGTCACCGCCGCAGTCAGTTCTTTCGGGTCATTGCCAATGATGTCGTCAAACGTGTTGTGCCAAACGCTTTTGATCTTTAATGGCAGCGGCTTCTTCGCCGCTTTTGCTTCGAGCAACTCTTTTGTCAATTCGAGTATGCCGTTGATGTGATCATCGTCGATGTGACTGACCATCAAAAAATCGACCGGCAAAGGCTCGTCGGCACCGAGCTTGCGCAGCTTGCGGATCTGTTCGAGACGCGGCTTGAGGTGTGGTCCATAGACTTGCGCTGGTCCACCGTCGATTAATCCGAGTCCGGGAGTCGTTTTTGAACCGTAGTGAAGAACGAGGCAATCGCCTTTGCGGGCGCGTCGAACGTCGAGACTGAAGAACATGAGGATCCTCCTTAGATACTTTGAAATGCACGTAACACGTCAAGCATTCCGTGTCCCTGAAAACTTCGCTCCCTCCCCAGATCGGTCGCACTTTCAGTCAAAATCCGTTTAATTCGCTTGGGCGCGCCAATCAACTCGTCATAACGCGCCATCAGCATCGCCGCTGCGCCACTCACATGCGGCGCGGCCATGCTTGTGCCGTCGAGCTCGCCCCAGGCGCCGGATGACAAAGGCAAACACGACTCAATGCGTTCGCCCGGCGCTACGAGATCGGGCTTCAAACGGCCGTCTCCGGTTGGACCACGACTCGAAAAGAAACTCACACCATAGGTGTGTGGCCGATAACGATGTGTTGCGCCGACGGTAATCACGCCATCAGCGTTGCCCGGATCGGTAACACTGAATGCGGTGTAACCTTCGAAAGAACCATCTTTTGTTTCGAAACGCTGATAGCCAAGATTACCCGCTGCGGCCACGACGACCACGCCACTTTCAACCAGCCGCTCACATTCGTTGCAAATCGGCGTGCGGCCGCACGCAAAGTTGCGGACGTCGTGCGGAATGGACAAGCTGAGGTTCGCGCCGTGAACGCTCATGTGCGTGTGACGCTCGTTCAGGTACCGCAAATACTGAAGCGCCGCGATGATCGCAAACTCCGTGTCCTGCAACGTCTTTCCCAGCACGCGAAAATCGTAGAAGTTGATGTCCGGACACATTCCGTCCGCAAACCGCGAATCGCCATGCGCAGCCGCGCCGATGATGCCCGCGACGTGGGTGCCGTGAGTGCTGGCGGGCGGTTTCTTTGGATCGATAGCGATGAAGTTTTCTACGAGTTCCCAGTGAATCGGGCGGTCGTTCTCGGCGTCTTCGGCAAGCGCTTTCAAAATGTCGGTAGCCTTTTTCGCACTGAGTTCTTTTTCACGGCCTGCGCGCAAGTCTTTGAGTCTCGCTTTGAATCCTGGAGTGTCGGTGTCGAGATTGTCGAGACTAACAATCTGGCGAATGTTGCTGAAGTCGAAGGCCTTCTTGATGCGACTCGCGGGTTCTGGTTTCGGGTCATTCTCGTCTTTCGCGACGCTAAATGCCGGGTGGTTACCGTCGATGCCGGAATCAAGCACGGCCCAGGTGATACTTTCGCAGCGCACCTTGAATAACATCCGCGCGGCGTCGCCTTTTACCGACGGGACCGAGCGACTCAACGCCGGCATCGCCTTGCGATTCAAAGAGACCTGCCAGATCTGCGCCGGTTCGGGATCAGGTGTCTCGAGAAGCTTGCCAAAGACTTCGCCGAGCCGCTTCACGATGGGAGCCGCCGATTTGACTTTCGCGAGAGCGTCAGCGGCGCCAACTACCGTCTTCTTCTTCCCTTCCGTCGCTGCCCAAAGAATAATCGCCGCGAGACTGACGTAGCGATCGAGTGAGTTGAAAGCAGCGAAGGCGTTCGCTGCTTGTATTTGTTCGTCTTCGCTTTCCGCCCGCGTCCAATTGATGACTGCCTGAATCATCTCGTCGAGCTGCGAATCACCCTTGTACTTTGTTAGATCATTCTTCTGTTTGCGGTCGTGCCACCAGTACGTCATCGGCACGATCACGCGCATCAGTTCTTCGAAGAAGAGCCGGGCGGCTACCAGTCCTTGCAGATAAGCGATCTGTGAATCCTGTTTTGGACCACGCTTCAAGCCGAGCGCATTGAGTCGCTTGGAGATCCTGACCGCTACCGGACCGGCAGCTTGCGATTTGTGTGGAGTGATCAACAGATCGATTGCGTCCGCCGGCTTCATCGCGTAAGCGATCCAAACGTCTCCGAGCACGGGAGAATCTTGTAATTGCCTGCGGTCATTGGTTGGGCCGAGGAGTACCAACTCGACGAGGGCACGTGAAGAAACAGTCATGGTCGCTCCTTCCGAGCAGAGTCAGGAGAGATCGATCGGTTGGGCTGAGATTACCTGCGCCAATTCGCGCAACGATTGTAGCGTCTCTTTGGTCACCGGCGCATCAACTTCTATCAGCGCCATCGCTTCGCCGCCGCGTTCACGACGGCCGAGGTGGAAGCGGCTGATGTTCACGCCGCGTTCGCCGAGGATGGTGCCCACTTGTCCGATCACGCCCGGCACGTCACGATTGCGCATCACCAGCATGTGACCCTGTGGCGTGGCTTCGAGATAGAAACCGTCGATTTCGGTGATGCGGCCTTCGCGTCGCTGTTGACCGTAGCCGAAGAGCGTACCGGCCAAACTGCGCGTTGATTGTTCCGCGGAGATTTCGGTGCGAATCGCCGGCGCCATGTCGCCACTCGTGCGGACGTAAGTCGTCGTTACTTTGATCCCGCGCTCTTCAGCGATCAGAAACGCATTCACGACGTTCACACGCGCACTGACGTCGCGCAGAAGTCCCGCGAGGAACGCGCGCGTTACCGGTGTCGCATCGACTTCAACGATCTCACCCGCAAACTCGAGGCGTACTTCGCTCACAGGTTTATCGACGAGTTGCGCCTGAAAACGTCCGAGACTTTCAGCCAGCAGAACGTACGGCTGAAGCAGACTCAACTCTTTCATACCGACCGCGGGCACGTTGACCGCGCCGCGCAATGCACCCGTTAGTAAAAAGTCACGCATCTGCTCGGCGACTGTGAACGCGACTCCCTCCTGCGCTTCCGTAGTCGAGGCGCCGAGATGCGGCGTAACGATTACCTGGTCCAGGTTCAGCAACGGATTATCGGGTGCGGGGGGTTCTTCCGAGAACACATCGAACGCCGCGCCCGCGATCGTTCCGTTGCCGATCGCTTCACATAACGCAGCTTCATCGACCAGCCCGCCGCGCGCGCAGTTAATGATCCGGGCGCCCTTTTTCATCTTCGCAAACACTTCGCGATCGATCAGGCCACGCGTTTCGGCGGTCAGAGGCGTGTGCACCGTGAGAAAATCGGCGCGTGCATAGACCTCATTCAACGGCGCCAGCTCGATCTCCAGATCCCGGGCCTGTTCCGGCGCGATGAAAGGATCGTAGGCAACGATCAGCATGCCCATCGCGCGCGCACGCGAGGCCACGACACGTCCAATACGGCCCAACCCGACGATCCCGAGCGTTTTGCCCTGAAGCTCGACGCCGATGAATTTCTTTCGTTCCCAGCGGCCCGCTTTCAAACTGCTATTGGCTTGCGGAATCGAGCGCGCGAGGGAGATGAGTAAAGCGATCGTGTGTTCGGCCGTGGTGATTGTGTTGCCATCCGGCGCGTTCATGACCACGATGCCGCGAATCGTCGCCGCCGCAACGTCGATGTTGTCCACGCCGACGCCCGCGCGACCTATTACGCGCAAACTATTCGCACTGGCCAACAGATCTGCCGTCACCTTGGTTTCACTACGAACTATTAAACCTTCGGAGTTCTGTAGCGCCTCGACCAACGCCGGTCCAGTTAGACCAGTCTGCTTTTCAACGGTAAAACCCGCCGCGCGCAACGGCTCCAAACCACTGTCGCTCACATCGTCAGCTACAAAAATCTTCATGGACATCGTTTGCTGCTTTCACACACTCGCGAAGATCTAATTTGCTTGCCAGTAAAAAGGCCGTATGGTAACAGATACCGCTTGGAGGAGATAACTGATGGAGATTCTTGTCTACCGGAGCAGTGAACGTAAGATCACGGAAGGCGTGCCGGTCGAACAACTCCCGGAGCTTTTGCAGGACCAGTCAGCCGTCATCTGGGTCGACATGGAGTCGCCGACTGAGGCCGACGAACAAGTGCTGCTCGACGTCTTCAATTTCCATCCGTTAACTGTCGAAGACTGCCGTGAGAATCGACACTATCCGAAGGTCGAGGAGTTTCCCGGTTATATCTATTTCATCGTCCACGGCGTGACCAGCGACACGAGCCCCGATCGTTTCAACACAATCGAACTGGACGGCTTTCTCGGCAGCAACTACGTGATCACTTATCACCACGCTTCGTTTCGGAGTATTCATAACGTCAGGCAACTGCTGCGCACGAGTCCGATCGCCTGTCAGCGTGGCCCAGCATTTTTGCTGCACCAGATACTGGACCAGGTGGTTGATTACTACTCTCCAGTGCTGGACGACTTTGACGACCGGATCGACCAGTTGGAACACGAGATCTTCACGCTCAAGCAGCCCAATAATGCGATCCTCGCCCAGATCATGGATCTCAAACGCAGCGTGCTGCGGCTGCGCCGGATTTCAACCAAGCAGATGGACATCCTGCTGCGGATGAGCCGTGGTGAGTTTGACTTGATACCGGATGAGATGCGGCCGTTTTATCGAGATGTTTACGATCATCTCGTGCGCGTGGTGGATTTGTCTGAGAGTTATCGCGACCTGATCAGCGGATCTCTGGAAGCTTATCTGTCGGTGGTCTCGAACCGGATGAACGAGATCATGAAAGTGTTGACGATCTTCTCGGCGATCATGCTTCCGTTGACGTTCATCGCCGGCGTTTACGGCATGAACTTCGACAACATGCCTGAGCTGCGTTCGCGTTACGGATACTACGGCACGTTAGGCGTGATGTTTGTGGTAGCCGTGGGAATGCTGATCTTTTTCTGGAGACGTGGCTGGCTGGGCCGTGGAGATCGCGAAACGCCGGAAGGCTAGATTGGATCCGCGTCCTTCAGATCCTCTTCATCATCAAAGGCGCCATCCGGACTTGGACCATCACTGTCATCCGTATCATCTGTGTCCAAAGACGTCTCGTCTTCGAGATCGTTCAGAGTTTCTTTACTCGTCGCGTCTTCTTGTCTCTTTTTGATCGTGTCCACTCTTTACCTCCAAATAAACATTACCAGCGACGTACCCACGGCCGCATAAACCCCGGCCATGAGGTCGTCAGCCATTATGCCCAAACCGCTGCGTAACTTTTCAAACCGTCGCGCAGGGTAAGGTTTGAAGATGTCAAATAGACGAAAAAGAGTAAACGAAACCATGATCCCCAACTTCGGTAACGCGGTCGCAAACAAGCTCAACGGCAGCAACGCGATCATCTGCCCTGCGACCTCATCAACCACCACTTTCCCCGGATCTTTCACCCGCAGAATCCGTTCAGTTCGCGTCGCCGCCCAAATACCGGACCACGTGAGGACCACAAGTGCGACCGCTTGCAGCGGCAAAGATCCAAGCAAAAGAAAAATGCCAACGCCGACGAGCGATCCAAACGTGCCCGGCATCAACGGCAGATAACCAACGCCCCATGTCGAAATCGCGAGCGCTAGATAATCGAGACCGCTGCGCGTGTGTTTCGGCGCCGGAATCGCAGCGGCAGGTACCGCTACTGTTGAATTCAACTCGTCGCTGGATTCTTTCAGTGACAAGGTCAGGCTGAAATCCTTCCAATCAGATCGTACTCATGCGCCTCAGTGATCTCGACGTTCACGAAATCTCCGGGCGCAGGCAGCACACCATCGGGCACGTCGTTGATCAGCACGCAACCATCAATGTCCGGCGCCTGCGTTTCCATTCTTGCCTGCCACAACAGCTCACTCTCTTTCGACTCGCCTTCAAACAACACGCGCACGGTTTCGCCGACACGCTGTTTGTTGCGCCGGCGTGAAATCCGCGCCTGCTCTTTCATCAGCGCCGTGCGACGGCGGCCCGCAGTCCGGCCGGGAACTTTGTTCGCCAGATCAAACGCCTGTGTGCCTTCCTCGTCCGAATAGGTAAACACTCCAACGCGATCGAACTCCACTGTCTTGATGAACCCGAGCAGCTCCTTGAAGTCTTCTTCCGTTTCACCCGGAAAGCCCGAAATGAACGTCGTTCGCACCGCGATGCCGGGAACGCGCTGTCGCACGCGTTCGATCAAACGTTCGAGACTCTTGCGATTGCCGCCGCGTTTCATGAGTTTCAAAACGTTCTGCGACGCGTGTTGCAACGGCATGTCGAGATATTTCACCGCGCGCGGCTCTTCCGCTATAGCGTCGAGAAACGCGTCGCTGATGTGCGTCGGATAGGTGTACATCACGCGCACCCACTCGATGCCGTCAACGTGCGCGAGTTCGCGCAGCAATCGCGCGAGCGCGTCGTGCTTGCCGAGATCTTCACCGTAACGCGAAGAGTCCTGGGCCACAAGGATGATCTCTTTAACGCCTTCTTCGGCGAGTTGATGTGCTTCGGCGACGATCGAACCGAAACGGCGGCTGCGGAAGTGCCCGCGCATCTGCGGAATGAAACAGAAGGCACAGGGGCGATCGCAGCCTTCAGCGATCTTCACAAACGCGTAATGCGAAGGCGTCGCGAGTACGCGTGGGGTCGATTCGTCGTAAAGGTAGGTCGCGCTTTGATTGCCGAGCTGGACCACCGGCAGACTCCGTGTATTCGTTTTGGGGTCGCAAACGGTCAGGATGTCGTTGATCTGGTTGGTGCCGATGAACGCATCGACTTCCGGCATTTCTGCTTTCAGTTCGTCGCGATAACGCTCGACCAGACAGCCGGCAACGATGAGTCGTTTCGCGTGGCCTTCGGTTTTTAGACGCGCCGCTTCGAGAATCGCATCGATCGATTCTTTCTTTGCTGAATCGATAAATCCGCAAGTGTTGACGACGACGGTTTCCGCGTCGGCCGCGTCAGACGTGATCTCGTAGCCATTCTGTTTCAGGTGGCCCATCATCACTTCGCTATCGACGAGGTTTTTGGGACACCCCAGACTTACAAAGCCAACTTTTTTCATTCTTGTTCTAGAGTCAACAACGCGCGCTCGACCTCTCGCTGCTCTGACGCAGAGAGGCGCTCCCCACCGTATCTCACACGGTTGTACGCGCGCGTGATGACGAGCGCATCGCTTGATTTCAACCGGCCCGCAAACTCGAGTGGCGTTTGATGCTTATCGCGCGCGACGCCGCGCTGCTCCATTACCTGCAATAATTTCTTGTAAAACTGAACGTTTGAGTAGGTGCGGCTCTCTTCAAGCGAACGCCCCGAGCCACGACCTTGAATGAATTCCCAGATTCGTTTGCCAAACAGCAGAACCGTGACGCCGATCAGCAACACGATCGCTGCGATCAAGAACGCGACGACGTTCGTTGTCAGTAAACCTTTGATTGTCGCCAACAATCGCGAACCCGTGCGGCCGTAATCGGAGACCTGGTTGTGTAGCGACGTCGCAAGTGAGCGTTGCTCCTGTTTGTCGTAACCAACGACGTATTGAAACCACAACAGCTCCAGCGCCTCGGCGTATTCTTGCAACTGCGCTTTGAGACCGGTGTGCTGTGGAACCACGCGTCCGGCCGAAGGCGTTGGATCGAACGTGACCCACGACCGAGTTTCCGGAAAATAGACCTCGACCCACGAGTGCGCATCGCTTTGGCGAACCGTGTACGCGCCCGCGGTTTCGTTGTATTCACCCGGTAAGAAGCCGTTCACGACGCGTGCGGCAATGCCATGCGTTCGCAACAGTACGACCATCGCCGTCGCGAAGTATTCACAGTGGCCCGCTTTGATGTTGAATAAAAAGTCAGACAACGGATCTGGACCACTGGCTTTCATGTCCAGGGAATATCCGTAGTCTCTTTGCAGTTGCCACTCGATAGCTTTCGCAGCCTCGTAACGAGTGCGCGCCTGGGCTTCGAGAATCATTGTGCGCGTGAGCGCGACGATGCGGGGATCGAGTGTTTCAGGCAGTTGCAGGTAACGATCAAACGCTGGCGAGTAGGGCCGCATGTCGCGACGCAGTTCGTCGGCTGCCGGCTCGTGCGTATCGGAGATCGCCTTGTACATGATTCGTTCGAAGTCATGTCGCCGCGATTGGATCGAACCTTCGCCGTCAACGCGAACGAACGGCAGATCACCTTGCACCGCCACCGCGCGAGGCGCGGCAAAGAGCACGGGTGACTCGAGCGGTTCGAGAAAAAATGTTTGAGTCGTCAGCTTGTGCAGCGACTCGGTCGTGCCCAACTGAAAGAAACCTGCGCGTTCGACGACTGGTTCGGGACGGCGCGCGTCCGCCGATTTCTTCCACGAGATGCCGGTGAACTCGTCGAGGGCCACGCCGCGCCAGCGCAACCCGCGCGCAGGTTCAGCACTGTCGATGCGCACGCGCATGACGAGGCCGTCGTCCTGTTTGAGTGTGCCGATCTGACCGAGCGTTACGTTTTCCGAGAAGCCGATGAAATTTGTGAGTCCGCCGCCGCTGCGCGTCAGAGCCGCAGCCCCGGAACGCGGTGCGATCAGGAACAACGGCAGCGCGAACACGAAGATCAAAACGAGCAATGCGAGTGCGACCGCCGGCAGGCGCGCGGCTTCAGTGGTGCGCCACGAGCGTCGATCTTTTTTGAAGACGCGCGAATCGGGTGGAACCAGCAAGCGCGTTTCAGTGTGACGCAGCGAGCGGCGCGCCTTTTGGATTTCGAATGCGGTGACGGCCGAGAGCCCGCACAACAGGTACAGCGTTAAGGTGCCGAGAAAAACCGGACTGAAACTCAATCCTGCCGCGAGGAGCACTTCGAAGAATGAGATCAGGTAGAGAAAGACCCAGTCGCGATCCTTTTTGATCTGCAACAACTTCACTGCCGACAGGAAAACGATCAGATGCGCGAGAGCCGTTACGCCGAGACGTTCGACGGGTTCGCCCAGCGTTTTTTGGTAATGCCAGTCGAGATAAAAAAGCGGGATCGAAAGCAGGACGATCGCGAGGCCGTAACGCTCGGGCAGTTGCCAGCGCGTGCCCTCCAGTTTCCAGCTCACGATCATCACGGCGAGAAACGCGAGCGCGAGGCCGATGTCGAGCCCTCCCGCCAACACGAGCGCCAGCATGGCAACGCCGATCATGGCGTAGGAGAAGGCTCGAAAGTAACTCAGAAATTTCATTTGCGTTCTATTGCTTACGACTTCGGCTTGATCTGGATCTCAAAGAGACGCGGCCAAAGCTTACCGGTGACGAAAAGCCGTTTCGCGGTCTGATCGTAAGCGATGCCGTTCAGCACGGCTTCCGGATCGTCCACGTCGCCGGGCGGCAGCAAACCCGTCAAATCGATCCAGCCGGTCACACGGCCGGTTTGGGCATCGATGGTCACTATACGCTGGTCGTGCCAGATGTTGGCGTAGATCTCGCCGTTGACGTACTCGAGTTCGTTCAGCTCGTTAACCGGTCTATTTCCGTCGAGTACTGCGATGGTTTTTGTGACGCGAAAGCTGTCTGGATCGATAAATTTGAGGCGATTACTGCCGTCGCTGATGATGAGCGAGCGACCGTCGCTGGTGAGGCCCCACCCTTCGCCGGTGTAATCAAACCTGCCGATCTGTTCCATTTTTTGGGGGTCGTAAATAAAGCCGATGCCGTGTTGCCAGGTCAGTTGGTAGATTTTGCCGTTGAGAAGCGTAATGCCTTCCGCGAAAAAAGGTTCGGGCACGTCGACTTTCTTTAAGACTTTGCCGGTTTGCGGCTCGACCAGTCGCAGACTCGAGCGGCCTTCCTGGCCGGTGCTTTCGTAGAGTTTGCCGTCGAAGAAGATCAGTCCCTGGGTAAAAGCGCCGGAGTCGTGCGGCCAGATGTTGACGACCTCGTACCCGTAATGTGCCGGCGCCGCGTTTGCGGCTGTGTTTGCGGTGTTTGCCGGCAGATTAGCGCCCGCGCCGCCGTTGCATTGGAGACTGACGAGAGCAAGCGCGAGGACTAACAGGGCTCGGGCTTTGAGAACCGGTGACATACAGGCATTTTGCGCGACACCGGGGGAAAAGACAATTTTGATCGGTGTTCGGGCGATTCCCGTGTGGATCTGTGTCAGATTTTCACGGTCTCGGGCTGACGTCACGCGCCGATTCGGCGTCGTTCGAGGTATTCCGCGAGCACTTCGCTGTGTTCGTCAGACATCTGGCGGGTCTCGACGCCGAGTTGCCATCGCCTGCGCCGCTCTTCCCCGACGCGCTCGTGCGTAACGATCGTCACGACGGCTTCAACAAGACCGTTCGGCAGATCTATGCCGACGAGCAGCAGCCTGCCGGCGCGGGACAGTTCGGTGTCGGCGAAGCGCGTGCCGACGAGCGATAACAGCATTCCGTATTTGCTGATGGCTTCGCAATGGCCGCGGGAAGGCTGGGAATAAGCGGCTTTGCCGACCTGCGTGTCGCCTTCGATTAGCGAGATATTCGCAGGGAGATGCGCGTTGAAACGCGGGCCACGTCTGCGGTTCGGAACCCCATTGACGGTCTTCCGTTTGGCTGATTCCGCGGGTTCGCGCTGAAACTTCCCTTGCGGATCGAAGCCTTTGAAGACGAATCCGCAATTGTTACAGAGGAGCTTATGCATCCCCACCACGCGCAAAAAGAAGACCGCATCGTCATAATCGCGCTGAAGCCGTTCGCTGTGACACCGGGGGCACTGCATCCCTGACATTCTACAATGATGTTACGTGTTAAAATCCGCGAAGTTAGAGGCGCTCTCATTGAAGATCCTGCTGACGATATGCCTGCTGCTGTTTGCCACCTTCTCGGTTGGCCATGCGCAGCGGCGCGCGAATCGGCACGCGGCGCTGACACGTGCGGAGATTAGGGTGGCGGAGCGTCGGCTGAGAGAGTTGGGATATTGGACTGGGCAGGTTGATGGCGTTCTTGATACTGCGTCGCAGTCGGCGTTGATCGCGTTTCAGAAATGGGAAGGACGGACCGTTGATGGGCGGCTGACGCGTACTGAGCTCGAAGCCATTCGCAATGGTGAATCACCGAAGGCCAGGGATGCCGGTTACGAGCACGTCGAGGTCGATGTCGAACGGCAGGTGTTGCTACTCATCGACCAGCACGGTGACGTCAGGGTTCTTCCCGTCTCAACCGGCAGCGGAAAGGCATTTATCAGCGACGGCCAGACCAGCATCGCCTACACACCCCGGGGCCGGTTCGTTGTTTACGACAAGACGTTTGGTTGGGAAGACGGCGCGCCCGGATCGGTTTACTACGCAAACTACATCAGCGGCGGAGTCGCAATTCACGGCTACGAGAGCGTTCCGACTCGACCGGCGAGTCATGGCTGCATCCGCATACCGATGTTCGCCGCGCGTGAGGTGAGCCGGTTGCTGCCGCTGGGAACGATCGTGCTCGTGTATGACAAGGCGTCGTTCGTTTCAGCGAAAGAGTGGGCGGAGAACCCAAAACTCAAGGAAGCCGCAATGCAGAACGCCGCCGCCCGCGATTACACAAATCAGTAGGGGGTAAACTGGTATACTGAGACATCATGGCCACGGAGCTTGAAAGTTATTTTCTCAATCCGCCTGCGGGTTCGGCGGCTGCACGCGCTGCTGAGTTCGGCACAGATCTCACACTTACACTCGAAAACCTTCGACTCACTCCAGAGGAACGCATCCGTAAACTGGACAGCTTTATTGAGGGCGTCGCGAAGCTCAAAGCTTCAGTTCGAGTGATCGGTCCAACCGAGCCCAATGCTAAGCAACATCATTGAGGCACCACTCCGGCTTTTAGGCGAATACGACATTAAGTGTGTAATCGTAGGTGGTGTAGCGGCGGCCATTCACGGTTCCACAATGCTCACAAACGATCTGGATGTTTGTTACTCGCGAGAGGCACCAAACCTTCAGAAGTTAGCTACCGCGTTGCAATCGGTTCACGCTCGACTCCGAAACGTTCCTGAACACTTACGTTTTATTCTCGATGCGGAAACCCTGAAACGAGGTCTAAACTTTACCTTTGTAACCGACATTGGAGACCTTGATCTTCTCGGCGAAGTTCGCGGCGTCGGAAACTATGAAGACGTACTTGCTGACTCATTGACAGTTGAACTGTTTGGTTATCACTTTTCGGTCATAGACATTGGTAAGTTGATCGCTGCGAAGCGAGCGGCTGGTCGGCCAAAAGATTTGATTGCCCTGCCGGAACTCGAGGCGATTCAGGAAGCACAAGCACTTAAGAATCAAACACAATCGTAGTGTACGTTACTCAGCACGGAGACACCGACTTCGTCCAGGTGGCGAAGCGGTCATGCCGAAGGTTCAACCCTGCACGCGGCCGGCGGCGCGTTCACGGGCGAAGGCGTGCTCGATGGCGCGAGACGCCAGCTTCGTTGCCACATCCGTCAGGTGCTGTTCCTCGGGCCTCGGGCCGCGCGGCTCGCGGTAATACATCGCAAACGAACCAAGCACCTTCCCTTTGCTCGACAGAATCGGCGTGGACCAACAAGCAGCAACATCAATCGCCCGCGCAAGATTGCGATACTCGTCCCAGAGTGGATCGGTAGCAATATCAGTGACAATCACCGGCTTACCGCGAAACATCGCCGTCCCGCATGAACCGTGTTTCGGTCCAATGGGGCTACCGTCGATGACCTTGGTGTAACTCTCGGGCAGACTCGGCGCAACTGCGTGTCGCACGTGATTGCCGTCATCACTCAGCAGCAGGATCGAACAGAGCATTTCCGGCGACTGCGCCTCAATCATCAACACCAGCTCCGAAAGGACATCGCGCAGCGGCGCGTCCGCGGCAATCATCTCCTCGACGCGTTTCTGCTCAGCTGCAAACTTTGGACTGTCTTCCTCGGCAGGCGCACCCAGCGTGGGCAGTTGTTGTGTGGGCGCCGAATCGAGTTCCGTTTGTTTCTCATCCGACATTTTTTGTAATCTCCATTCGCCGGGAATATTGCGCGCGCCAATTTTACGCTCGCACGGTTAGCAACACCACATCAGGAACAACCATGAAAACTTTAGCGATAGCCTTCGTTGCCGCTCTCCTGCTACTGCCGAACACCGCGACGCCGCAACCAAAACAAGTACTCTTCGACGACTTCAGCTACACCACTCAGCAATCCCTGAAAAAGAATGGTTGGATCGTTCGCACTGAACCCGGCTGGCCCGGCGTCCCTGGTGCAAAGTGGCTGGAACAAGGCGTGACGCTACTGAAGCATCCCACGGAGCGCGGCAACCGCATCCTGCGCATGACGTCTACGACGGACGGCACCGCTGCCAACACCACCCAAACGCAGATCTGTCACCAGCGCAAGTTTCTCGAAGGCACTTACGCGGCTCGCGTGCGTTTTACTGATGGTCCAGTATCCGGTCCGGACGGTGATCAGGTCGTCCAAAGCTTCTACACCATCAGCCCTCTGAAAGCGCCGATGGATCCCGATTACAGCGAGTTGGATTTTGAGTATTTGGCAAACGGCGGCTGGGGCATCGATGGGCCAACACTCTACGCCACCACGTGGGAAACCTTCAGCCCAGAACCGAATTGGAAAAAAGACAACATTTTCCAAACAACAAACGGCAACCAGGGCGGATGGCACACCCTCGTCACGCAGGTGTTGGACCAGAAGGTTCGTTATTTCCTCGACGGCAAATTATTTGCCGAGCACGGTGGGAACTACTATCCCGAAGATACGATGTCGATCAACTTCAATCTCTGGTTCATTCGCGACGGAATGACGAAAGAACCGGGACGGCGCCAGTATCAGGAAGACATCGATTGGGTGTTCTTTCAAGCGGGCGCTGCGCTCACGCCCGAACAGGTGAACGAAGCAGTTGCTGCGTTCCGCAAAGACTCAATCGGTTTTCGCGACACTGTGCAGCCGAAGTCACCGCCACTGAATAGCCCT
This sequence comes from Acidobacteriota bacterium, assembly GCA_020199835.1. Lineage (GTDB taxonomy): Bacteria > Acidobacteriota > Blastocatellia > Pyrinomonadales > Pyrinomonadaceae > PSRF01. Next base: position 339,831 of record JAIVJV010000012.1, read on the forward strand.
TGTAACTTCTAAAAGTCTTTACGTCTGCTTCGCGCCTTCGCTCGGGCCTTTTTCTTCGTGCGTTGACTTTTCTCCGTGCGTTGCCGATTTCTTGTGCCGCAACCACTCGTCGATACTCTCACGGATATACTCGCCAATGTCTTCAAACTCGCGGCCCGATCTCTCCCAAAACTCTCTGAACTTCCGCGGGTCGAACGCATATCCGTAGCCGCCCTGACGAGACTCTCTCCCCTGGCCCACCTCGTCTTCGTAGTACGCGCCGAGCTGGCGCGAAGCTACGGCGACCACCGAGAACGAGCTGCCCGCGGGCAGCGGTTCGAAGATCACACTCATTCCGGGATCGATTTCCTTGAGTCGTGCGAGCACGCGGTTGTACTGATCGACGCAAAACGAAGCCGCGTCTTCTTTACCGCCGGTCCACTCCGCCTGGATCGCCATGCGAGCCGTGCGTCGCAGCACGTTGATCAATTTAGCCAGCTCTTTCTCTCGTTCCATAGCTACTCCTCGCCTCGAATTAGTCGCATTTCATCGCCATCGGCATCCAGCGCCCACGCCTACGACGTGGACCACAAACCAAAGGCATAATTGGCTGTATCGCAGAAACTGAAGACACCCGCGGCTCATCCACTTCGAAATACGCGATCAATTCGCGCACAGCCATGCGGAGCACCTCGGATGAAGCGGTTTCCTGCAGCGGTGGGAACAAAGGTTTGATTGCCGGCTCGAGTTCACCGAGCCGGGCGAGGATGCGGTTGTATTGCTGGATGCAGAATTGGCTTGCATCCGTGACGGACCTGGTCCACTCGGCGTAACGAGCGGCGCGTGCGGTCAGACGCAGCACGTTGAGCAATTTCACTATTTCCTGTTTCATTTACTTCTCCTTACTAATTCGTATTTTCGAGTTTCGCTCGCAACAGTTTTTTGCCGTGATGGATTCTCCATTTCACCGTCGACAACGGCACACCCGTGAACGCGCTGATTCGTTTCAACGGCATGTCGTCGAGAAAGTGCAACTTCAACGGCATCGCGTAATCATCCGGAAGACTATCGACCGCTTTGAGCATCGCCTCGTCTCTTTCCTTGTTCGCGAGCGCTTGATCAGTGAGCGGTTTGTACGCGGATGGTTTCGCCAGCGCTTCGATCTTTTCCAGCAACGCATCGTCCAGCGGCACTCGCTTGTTAGCATGCGCCGTTTCGTTCTTACTGAACCGCAACGCTCGATGACGCGTTATCGCCGACAGCCACGGCGCAAACTTCCGCGGCTCTTCAATGCTCGGCAACGCCTTGAATGCGAGCAGTAACGATTCCTGCGCGACGTCCTCTGCGTACTCACTCCCAACAATCGTGCGCGCCAACCTGACAACCGCGGGCCGATAGCGCACGACGAGCTGTTCGAAAGCCTCCAGATTGCCCAGAATTGCCTCGATCACGAGCAGTTCGTCGGGCAATTCAAGCGGTGTCATGGACGGCTCCGGGTTCAATTCGACATCGTACGTTTGTATAGAGACATGTTACGACAGAAAAGTTAGTTACGTTTTCAACGAAATCAAATATCTTTGTTGAACCACGTGCAACTCCAACGATAGAATCGAGACGCGGTTCGTTCAGTACCGTGAAGTTAATCACGACTGACATCAAAGGTTGCGTCACATACGTCAACGAAGTGGCCGAGTCGTTAACCGGCTGGTCCCTGAAAGAAACGCTGGGCCAGGCAGACGATCGGCGCAAGTCGCGCGAAGCCGGCTTCAACGGACACCTGGTGAAACCGGTTGATTACGACCATTTGTTGGAGTTGTTGACTAAGCTGACGAGCGGTTCAGAGACACGCGTTTGAAAGGGCGGGCGATTACGAGCTTGCCCAAAAAGCGAGCAGCGCGGGCACTATCAACCAGAGCAATCCCTTAACCAGGAAGAAGAGAAATCCCCAGAAGCCGAGTCGTTTTATCCACCGCGGAACTTTCATCTTTCCACAGTAAACAACAAAATCCCGTTAAAGAAAACTCACGAAAAAAGTAAATCGACACTTCGCCCAATTGCTGCGATATGATTGCCCAGCAGTTTCCCAAACCTGCACCCGGGTCGGATACTCACGCCGCGATCGAAGAAAGGTAACAGCTAAATGTCGAGTGACGACGCCGATTATTATGAAGTGCTGCAGGTGAGTGATACCGCTGAGCCAGAGACTATCAACAGGGTCTACCGAATATTTGCGCAGCGTTACCATCCTGACAATCGGGAGACCGGTAACGAAGCTCGTTTTCGCGAAATCACCGACGCCTATCAGGTACTTTCCAACCCGGAAAAACGCGCGCGCTACGACGCAATAAACGAAAAGCGACGCAAGGAACGCTGGCGGATTGTCGCCGAGGGCGCCGAGTCAGAGAACAATTTTGAGTTGGAGCAGGTTGTGCGGCTCACGGTGTTGGAAGCCTTGTACACTCAAAAGCGTCTCGACCCGCAGCACCCGGGCATTTACATGCGCGACCTCGAGCGGATGCTCGGTCGCCCGCGCGAGCATCTCGAGTTCACTATCTGGTTCCTTTCACAGAAGAAGCTCATCATCATGGATGATGCACGCATGGCTCTCACTGCTGACGGTGCGGAATATCTCGAAGACAGTTATCGAAACAATATGCAGCGCAAACGATTGCAGGCTGCCAACAAGTAAATGCGCAGCTCGTAGATGTTTTTCGTCAGTCTGGATTAACGTCCTGACACTTCGCGCAAAAGTAGACTATGCGCGTCCGTTCGTCCTCCTCATCATCTCTTTGAATAGTCCTTTGGCGGAGTTGACGAATCTTTTCTCCGCAACGCAAACAGGGCAGGTTCGTGCGACGGAAAACGAGGTGTCGCGTGCCGTACTCGCGGCCGGGTTGATAGACGAGTGCGGGATCAGACGCCATTCGTTCGCGGTCTGACTCAGTTGCGGTGGCGCCGCGTTTGTAAGCGGCGGCGGCTAACCGTGGAATGGTTCGCGTCAGGCAGCTTAGGTTTCGCATTGTAAGATCTGAAATGGTCAACCACGGATTCAGTTTACAAGCGAACAGGATTTCGGCTCGCAGGTAGTTGCCGAGACCAGCAACGATTTGTTGATTCAATAACGCCGCGCCAATCGTTTCACCCTGGTGTTCCGGCAAGAATAAGCGCCGCTGAAACTCTCGCGCATTGAAACGGCCGCGATAAGGCAAGGCGTCTGGGCCAAGCGTCGCCAGGATTCCGATTAGCTCGTAAGGATTTCCGTGGCCCACGTTGAAGATCGGCGCGGAAAGCAGAATTGCTGCGCCGTTTTTGACAACGATCCGCGCGCGCTCACGCCGATCCTTCTCAGGCAGCCACGGCGCGTTTGACTTGTGTTTGCTCTGTGTCGACATCGTGAACGTCTGCCAACGCCCCCACATCATCAGGTGCGAGTGAAAGAAAAAAGCGTTCGCGATGTAACCGATGAGATGTTTGCCGTGTGAGATTACGCGCTCGACGCGCCGTCCGACGATCTGTTTTTCGTTCTGCTCGAGCCAGCGACGCGCGTCTTTGGTCCGTGCTTCGAGTGAGAGGATAAGGCGCCCGCTTAACACTTCATCGAGTGCGTCGGCGTACTTTCGTACTTCCGGACCTTCGGGCATCGCGCTACTTTAATTGGTCCTTGATGGTGAACACGAGTTCCGCTTCGACGGGTTCGCTGCCATGCATTCCATTGAACCGAAGCTTGCGGGGGAGTTTCATTCCGCTGACGTCCTGATACTCGATTTGGAAGTCTAACGTCGTCTTTATGCCGGGGCCTGTCGGTTCGAAAACTCCGTGGTAGCCGGTTAGCAGAAGACCATCGACTGTTTTCTGAAACTTCGGCTTCACGGTGCGCTTCACTGTTGGCGCCGAAAGGTTCCATTCGGTCAGCAACAAATCACTGTTCATCGCCATCGTCACGTCGCCGGATTGCGTCTGGTAGGAGACACGATATTGTTTCCCCGCGTTTTCGACTGTGACGTTGCTTGCTGTCTCGGGAAACGGTGAGTTGACGGCAAAGATCCGCCAGGTGTTGAAGAAGCCGGTTACCAGTCGCTGAATGTCGTAGTGAATCCGGTTAACCGTCGGTTGTAGATCGGGTTTGGCTGCGTCAGCGCCGACTTCGTGAGTGACTGTAACCGCGCCGTTTGCATCAACGACCATCGAGAACTGCACCGCGCGAAAGATTTTCAGGTTTGCCGGCGTTGCCGTCTGCGCGAGTATCACTTCCCAGTTCGGCTCGATCGTCGCTGTGAATCCCTTGAACCCTTTTCTTGCCAGACTGTAGTAGGCGTTTCGCGCCTGATTAACGACATCCTGGTTCTCCGGTGACTGTTCATGCGGATAAACATACGCTGTCAGCGCGAGGATCGTTAAAAGAAAACCAGGTGCGTGGCGGAATTTCACCCGCGAATACTACAACGAAAGCAGCTCAGCCGAAATAACGAGCCTCTGCGGAACGGTCTTTGCCATGACTCCCTTGACGATAAATTTAGTACGGTATCAGTCCGCCTTTGGGCGTCCTGAATTCCAAGGAGGAATAACATGGCAGACTATGACAAAGACCGTGTTGATGATGATGCTGCAATGGGAACCGCCCGGCAGCGATCGAATCGCATGGTGACAGGTTTATTCAGAGATCGCGAAAGTGCGGAACGCGCGTACGGAACGTTATCGGAACGTGGATACGGTAAAGACGACGTCAATCTAATGATGTCGGATGACACGCGAAAGAAATACTTTTCCGATGACGAGGACACAGAATTTGGCACAAAGGCGTGGGAAGGTGCGGGCAAAGGCGCCGCGATTGGCGGCGGTGTTGGCGCAACTCTAGGCGCGATCGCAGCCATCGGCACGACTCTAGCGTTACCCGGACTCGGTTTGCTCATCGCAGGGCCGATCGCGGCCGCGTTAGCTGGCGGCGGCGCCGGCGCGTTAACCGGTGGTTTGATTGGCGCACTCGTTGGTCATGGAATCCCTGAAGAACACGCAAAGCGTTATGAAGAGGGCATTCGCGAAGGTGGCATCGTGATGGGAGTGCAGCCGCGTAGTGACGACGACGCGGATTATTTCGAGAACAACTGGCGTCAGAATCGCGGCGAATCGATCTACCGCTAAGTGTGGCCGGTCAATGACAGGGGGACAAGAATGATGCAACGCAACCTCGCGCTTGCATTGGTGCTCGTGGGCGCCACAGCTCTCAGTGGCTGTGGCGCCCGTGACAATACCAATGCTGGCGCAAACGCGAATAATGCGAATGCCGCCGGCAGTCCGGCGCGACAAGGCGCAGTCGAGACAAACGCTAACATTCCAGCGAACGCCAACCGAAGTAGTGTTCCTGCGAACACAGGCGTGGTGACGAACGACAACGGAAACGAGAACACCTCAGGTGTTCGTTCGGTGAATGGCAACGCGAACCGCAACGCCAACGCGAACGCCAATGCCAACCGCAATCGCAATGCGAACGGCAACAGCAACAACCGCAACCGCTAAACCTAAAGACAGCCGAACCCGAGAACCAAAATCAAAGAACGCAGAGGCCCGCGAGAACTAAATGCTCTCGCGGGCCCTCAATTTAGGCATGCGTTATACAGACCAAAAGAACTGGATCGATTAACGCGATCCGCTTATCATCTAGACGTTCTAACGAACTCCCGCGTCCTCGGTAGGCCATCGAATGCGCCGAGCATACTACTCGTCCTCAATTAGAAACTTCCTTCAGACAAGCCCCAACGAAATGCTGGGAGAGCTTACGCGAGCGCACGCGCGAATCATCGAGCAGACACAACTTAACGCCTGGCTTGAACAAATCAACATTTTGAAACGGATCCTCGTAAACCGGTCCGGTCAGATCTATTTCGAGTACGCGATTCCTCGCATGGGCAAACGTATTGATGTAGTGCTTCTGATTGGGCCCGTGATTTTCGTGCTGGAGTTTAAAGTGGGAGAAACGCACTTCACCTCGTCCGCACTCGATCAAGTTACCGACTACTGTCTTGACCTCAAACATTTTCATGAGTCGAGTTACAACTGCTTCATCGCACCAGTACTCGTTGCGACGGCGTCGCGTCATACCCACCCGATAATTTGCACCACTCCGAAGGGGGACAAACTCCTTTCGCCAATCCGCAGCACTGTTCCGTTGTTGGGTACCGTGTTGAATGAAGTCTTGCGCTTCGGCGCTGATGAACCTCATATCAATGCAGACGTGTGGGAATTAGGTCGGTATTGCCCAACACCGACAATTATTGAAGCCGCGCTGGCTCTCTACAAAGGCCACACTGTTGATGACATCACACGTCATGAAGCGGACAAGCCCGACATCGGCCTGACTACAGAATCGATTGATGACGTCATAAGGGAGTCACGCGACGGCAACTTCAAATCAATCTGCTTCGTTACCGGAGTGCCCGGCGCTGGTAAAACGTTGGTTGGCCTTAACACTGCAACGAAACATCAGAATAAAAACGATGGATTACACAGCGTCTTTCTTTCCGGCAACGGTCCACTTGTGGCAATTCTTCGTGAGGCGCTTGCGCGAGACAATATTGAAAACGAGAAAACTCGCGGAGTAACAGTGAAAAAGGGAGAAGCGCGCAGCCGCGTCCGTTCGTTCATCCAAAACGTGCATCACTTCCGTGATGAATGTTTGGTCGATCAAGGCCGTCCACCAATCGAACACGTCGCACTCTTTGACGAAGCTCAACGAGCATGGAATCTTCAACAGACGTCCAGCTTCATGTTACGAAAGAAAAATGTACCGAACTTTAACATTTCCGAGCCTGAGTTTTTGATCTCATGCCTCAATCGTCATCCCGATTGGGCAGTCATCGTTTGTTTGGTTGGCGGTGGGCAGGAGATCAATACGGGCGAAGCAGGAATCGGCGAGTGGATTGAGGCCCTGAACCGATCGTACCCCGATTGGCGGATCTTCATCTCATCCCGTCTTACCGACGCCGAATACGGAGCAGGCAAAGTGTTGCAGGATCTAAGTTCGCATTCTCACGTGACTATCAATGAGAACCTCCACCTTGCCGTCTCGATGCGATCCTTTCGCGCAGAGAACGTTTCACAACTGGTGAAACAGATCCTCGATCTTGATACCGAGGGTGCACAAAAGACATTGTCTGAGCTTAACGACAAGTACCCAATTGTCGTCACCCGTGAGCTAGCCAAGGCTAAAGAGTGGCTAATGAGCCAAGCACGTGGGACTGAGCGTTACGGAATTGTAGTTTCCTCACAAGCCGAGCGATTGAAGCCGCACGCGATCGACGTGAAAACGCCAATTAATCCTGTCGACTGGTTTTTAAATGACAAGCACGATGTTCGTTCATCTTATTACCTGGAAGACGTCGGGACAGAGTTCTCTGTTCAAGGTTTAGAGTTGGATTGGGTGTGCGTAACTTGGGACGCTGATTTCCGCTACTCGACTAAAGGTTGGCAACACTGGAAATTCCATGGCTCGCGGTGGATGCACATCAATCTGCCGCATCGACAACTGTATTTGAAGAACGCCTACCGCGTTCTCCTGACGCGCGCACGACAAGGTATGGTGGTGGTGATCCCCCCAGGCGACAAGAACGATCCAACGCGTAACCCTGACTTCTACAACCCTACTTTTGAGTACTTGCAAAATGTTGGTTTCGCCGTTATCTAGAAAACAGTGGGAAAGTTGAGCACACAGCCACTCTTTTCCCGTATAAGGGCCTGAAGATTAGCTGAAGAGGCAATCTCCGAGTCCAACTTGTCGCGAACAGACAAAAGGCCCGCGAGAACTAATGCTCTCGCGGGCCTTTAATTAATCCCGGCGACTTCCTACTCTCCCACGCAGTTTCCCGCGCAGTACCATCGGCTCCAGCAGGCTTAACTTCCGTGTTCGGGATGGGAACGGGTGTGACCCTGCCGACAAAATCACCGGAAAAGTGATTCGAGATTTGCGAGCGCCGAAAGAGGTGAACGCAAGATCTCAGATGTCAAAGAAATCGAATAGCGACTGCTTAGTCCAGGCAAGCTTCACGCGCAAGCGCGAAGTGCTTGTTGCTTGAGTAAATTTTATGGTCAAGCCATGGGACTGATTAGTAGTGGTCAACTGAACGCATTACTGCGCTTACATATCCACCCTATTACCTCGTGGTCTACAAGGAGTCTCACTGGCAGGTCTAATCTTGGGTCTGGCTTCACGCTTAGATGCATTCAGCGTTTATCCATGCTCCACTTAGCTACCGAGCGCTACGGCTGGCGCCATAACTCGTACACTAGAGGTGGATCCATCCCGGTCCTCTCGTACTAAGGACAGATTCCCTCAAACCTGCTCCGCCCACACCAGATAGGGACCGAACTGTCTCGCGACGTTCTAAACCCAGCTC